>NZ_CP191988.1:0-5039594 GCF_050943795.1 Streptosporangium sp. CA-115845
ATGGACGGAACGGACCTCAGCGCGGTCTGGGCGAGGGCGCTGGAGAACTCCCTGAACGAGAACGTCCCGTCTCAGCAGCGGGTCTGGCTCAACATGACCCGGCCCTTCGGCCTCATGAACGACACGGTGGTACTCGCCGCACCCACGGATTTCGCCAGAGATGTTCTGGAGAACAAGCTTCGTCCGCTTATCAGTCACGCGCTCTCCCAGGAGTTCGGCCGCCCGATGCGGGTGGCGGTCATGGTCGACCCCAGCGCGGCGGGCCCCGAGCCTGGACTCGCCTCCCGCCAGGACCCTTATCCCCAGGCGCAACCGCAGGGTTATGCACAGGCCGGCGGAGCCCAGCAGGGTTATGCACAACCGGCCAATCCCCAGCACCACGGGGGTTCGGTGCCCCATCCCCCCTACCAGGGGGGTAACCCGGCCGCCCAGCCGTCCACCGAATATCCACAGGCCCAGCCGTTCTCCTATCCGTACCAGCAGGGCGAGGAACCCCCCCAGCCGTACCGCTCCTCGGAGCCGTCGCAGGCTCCCGGACCGGGGGAACCGAGCCCCGGATACAACCGCGGTGGCTACACCGCGCCCTCACCGCGTCCCGAGCCCGACTCCTTCGACCGCGGCGCGCCCGCGGTGCCCGGTGCGGGCGGCGTACAGAACAGGTGGGACAGCCGCGGGAGCCGGACGCCGGGCGAGCCCGCCCGGCTGAACCCGAAATACACCTTCGAGACCTTCGTCATCGGCTCCAGCAACCGTTTCGCCCACGCGGCCGCGGTCGCGGTGGCCGAGGCGCCCGCCAAGGCGTACAACCCGCTGTTCATCTACGGCGACTCGGGTCTGGGCAAGACCCACCTGCTGCACGCGATCGGCCACTACGCCCAGAGCCTGTACGACGGCGCGCGGGTGCGGTACGTGAGTTCCGAGGAGTTCACCAACGACTTCATCAACTCCATCCGCGACCACAAGGCCGACAACTTCCGGGGCCGCTACCGGGCCGTGGACATCCTGCTGGTGGACGACATCCAGTTCCTGGAGGGCAAGGAGCAGACGCAGGAGGAGTTCTTCCACACCTTCAACACCCTGCACAACTCCAACAAACAGATCGTCATCTCCAGTGACCGGGCGCCGAAACAGCTGGTCACGCTGGAGGACCGGCTCCGCAACCGGTTCGAGTGGGGCCTGATCACCGACGTCCAGCCGCCCGAGCTGGAGACGCGCATCGCGATTCTGCGCAAGAAGGCGATCCAGGAGGGCCTGGCCGCGCCGCCCGAGGTGCTGGAGTACATCGCCAGCCGCATCTCCACCAACATCCGCGAGCTGGAGGGTGCCCTGATAAGGGTGACCGCGTTCGCCAGCCTCAACCGGCAGTCGGTCGATCTGCAGCTCACCGAGGTCGTGCTCAAGGACCTGATCACCGAGGACGCCGGGTCCGAGATAACGGTCGCCACGATCATGGCCTCCACCGCCGCCTACTTCGGTCTGTCGATCGACGACCTGTGCGGCGGGTCGCGCTCGCGCGTCCTGGTCACCGCCCGCCAGATCGCCATGTACCTGTGCAGAGAGCTGACCGACATGTCGCTCCCGAAGATCGGCCAGCAGTTCGGCGGCCGTGACCACACCACGGTCATGCACGCCGACCGGAAGATCCGCTCCCTGATGGCCGAGCGCCGCTCGATCTACAACCAGGTCAACGAACTCACCACCAGGATCAAGCAGCAGTCCCGCAATGGCTGAGGTTTTTCACCCCGTGATGCACAGGCTGTGGAAAACCTTGTGGATCAACGATTCGCGAGGGCGGGGAAGGCTCCGGGACGTCCACCCATGATCATCAGCAGACGAGCCGGTCCGAACCCTGTTCGGGGGCTGTGGACAACTCTGGGGAGAAGTTGGGGACAACCTGTGGGTAACCCGTGGACAACCTGGGGACGCCCTGTGAAGAGAGTTTTCCACAAGGACAAACCGACCTCATACCCGGTGGATAACCTGGGGAAACCTCGTGGATAACCGGTGGACAGAGCGCGCCGAATCTGGGGACGGCCTGTGGGTACTCCGCGGTTCTCCCCAGCCCCAAGAGTTGTCCACAGCGGGCGCCCACAACCCCGGTGGATGAAAAAACCGCACTTGACCTGCGGAAACGATGGCTTTCCACAGTATCCACACCCCCTAATACGATGGCCACTTGTATCTCTACTAGGAAACCCAAGAGCCATAAGAGGGGTTCCGGGAGAGCGCAGGCTTCAGACAGTGAACACTTGAACCCCAGGCACCGAGCGGACGGCGCTCGATACACAGGAGGCAGATCCACGTGATGTTCCGGGTCGACCGAGACGTGCTCGCTGAGGCGGTCGCATGGACGGCGCGCAGCCTGCCGGCGCGTCCCTCCGTGCCGGTGCTGGCCGGCATGCGTCTTGAGGTCACTGAGAACGGGCAACTCAAGCTCTCGGGCTTCGACTACGAGGTCTCCGCCGAGGTGACCCTCGAACTGCAGACGGGAGAGGCGGGCGTGGTGCTCGTCTCGGGCAGGCTGCTCGCCGAGATCACCAGGGCGCTCCCCGCGCAGCCTGTGGACTTCGTCGTGGAGGGCGCCAAGGCGGTCGTCACCTGTGGCAGCGCCCGGTTCACCCTCCTGACCATGCCGGTGGAGGACTATCCCTCGCTGCCGACCATGCCACCGGCCGCCGGCCGGGTGGGCAGCGACGTGTTCGCCTCCGCCGTCGGCCAGGTCGCCGTGGCCGCGGGCAAGGACGACACCCTGCCGATGCTCACCGGCGTGCGCGTGGAGATCGAGGGGGACACGGTCACCCTCGCGGCGACCGACCGTTACCGCCTCGCCGTGCGGGAGCTGAAGTGGCAGCCGGACCAGCCCGACTTCTCGGCGATCGCGATGATCCCGGGCAGGACCCTCGCGGACACGGCCAAGGCCCTGGGGGGCACCGGCGCCGAGGTCGAGATCGCGATGAGCTCCGCGGGGGGCACCGGTGAGGGCATGATCGGCTTCTCCAGCGCGGGGCGCCGCACCACCACCAGGCTGCTCGACCCCGAGTTCCCCAAGTACCGCTCGCTGCTGCCCACCGAGTTCTCCGCCTGCGCGCAGCTGCCGACGGCGGCCTTCGTCGAGGCCGTCAAGCGCGTGGCCCTGGTCGCCGAGCGCAACACGCCGGTACGGCTCGCCTTCCGCGGCGACGAGGTCGTCCTGGAGGCGGGCAGCGGCGACGAGGCGCAGGCCGTCGAGGTGCTCCCCGTCGAGTTCGAGGGCGAGGACATCAACATCGCCTTCAACCACCAGTTCCTGCTGGAGGGCCTTGGCGCGATCGACTCCGACGTGGCCCGCCTGCAGATGACCACGTCCACCAAGCCGGCCATCCTCACCGGCGGCAAGCCTGTGGACGACGGAGAGGTTCCCGACTACCGCTACCTGATCATGCCCATCCGGCTCTCCAGCTGATGACGGGGGCGCCCCGCTCGGGCGCGCTGTGGCTCAAGGCGTGCCTGAACGGTGCCAGGAGGCCCGGCGACCACCCGGCTCTCCCTCTGGCCCCCCTGGAGCTCGCTGAGGCGGCCCGTGAGGCCCGTGAGGCGGGTGCGGACGCTGTGCACATGCATCCGCGCGACGAGGGCGGCAGCGAGTCGCTCAGCGCCGTCCACATCGGGGCGGCGGTGCGCGCGGTGCGCGAGGCGTGCCCCGGGCTCCCCGTGGGGGTGAGCACGGGGTTGTGGATAACCGGCGGGGATGTGGAGGCGCGGCGCGCGGCCGTCCGCGGCTGGGCCGCGCTCGCCCCCGGCGACCTGCCGGACTTCGCGTCCGTGAATCTCTCGGAACCCGGCTTCCGGGACCTGTGGCATGATCTGCGGCGGCTAGGGGTGGACGTGGAGGCCGGGGTCTGGTCGACAGACGACGCCGACGCGCTCGCCGCGAGCGGACTGCAGTGCGCCCGGGTGCTCGTCGAGATCCTCGGCGACCCCGCGGACACGGCCGTCCGCCGGGCGCGTGCGATCCTGGACCGCCTCGCCGAGCTCGGCGTACCGGGACCGCGGCTGCTCCACGGGGAGGAGGAGCCGACCTGGATTCTCCTGGACTTCGCGGGGCAGTCAGGGCTGGCCACGCGCATCGGCCTGGAGGACGTCCTCCACGGTCCCACGGGTGATCCGGTAGGCGGGAACCCCGAGCTGGTAAGGCTTGCGCGGGCACGTCTGGCGTAGGTGAACGATGGAACCCTGAAGGGGGTACTCGTATGCAGATCGGCATGGTCGGGCTGGGCAAGATGGGCGGCAGGATGGCTGAGCGCCTGCGCCGCGGCGGCCACGAGGTCGTCGGTTACGACCGCGATTCCGCGGTCAGCGACGTCTCCAGCCTGGAGGAGCTCGCGGAGCGGCTCCAGACGCCGCGAGCGGTGTGGATCATGGTGCCCTCGGGGGAACCGACCCGGGCGACGATCGAGGCGCTCGGCGAGGTGCTGGCCCCCGGCGACCTCCTCATCGACGGAGGCAACTCGCACTACGTCGACGACCAGAGGCACGGCGCCGCGCTCACCGCGAAGGGCATCGGGTTCGTCGACTGCGGCGTGAGCGGTGGAGTCTGGGGGCTGGAGAACGGCTACGCGCTCATGGTCGGCGGCGACAGGGCCGACGTCGAGCGGGCGATGCCGATCTTCGAGACCCTCAAGCCCGAGGGCGAGGACGGTTTCGTCCACGCGGGCAGGATCGGTGCCGGTCACTTCGCCAAGATGGTCCACAACGGCATCGAGTACGGCATGATGCAGGCCTTCGCCGAGGGCTGGGAGCTGCTGGAGGCCTCCGACATCGTGACCGACGTGCCCGGCGCCTTCAAGAGCTGGCGGCAGGGCACCGTCATCCGCTCCTGGCTGCTCGACCTGATGGTCCGCGCACTTGAGGAGGACCCCGCTCTGGAACAGCTCGAGGGCTACGCGCAGGACTCCGGCGAGGGCCGCTGGACGGTTCAGGCGGCCGTCGACCTCGCGGTCCCGCTGCCGGTCATCACCGCCGCCCTGTACGCCAGGTTCGCCTCCCGCCAGGACGACTCGCCGGCCATGAAGGTCGTCGCGGCCCTGCGCAACCAGTTCGGCGGCCACGCGGTCACCTCCAGGGCGGGCTCGGCGGCCAAGGGCGCCGACTCCCCCGGCGCCGACGTCACCCCCCCGGTCGAGGCGGCCGGCTAGCGCGGCGTTCCCGTCCAGGGCGCGGACCCACCACCGCTCCCGGCTCGGCAGGGCCGCTCCGGCGGCCGCGGCCGCACGTTCGCGACCTCCGTCGCAGGGCTCGCGCCATACCGTTCTCCACGGGGCGCGAGCCGTGCGGGCGCCGGAGGCCACGGTGACGGGCGGGGCCGACTAATCTTCCTGGGGTGCATGTCGCCCATCTCTCCCTGACCGACTTCCGGTCCTACGAAACCGTCGATCTCGGCATGGAGCCGGGGGTCACGGCCTTCGTCGGGCCCAACGGCACGGGAAAGACCAACCTGGTCGAGGCGCTGGGCTACGTGGCGACGCAGGCCAGCCACCGGGTCGCCGGTGACGGGCCGCTGGTCCGGCAGGGCGCGGCGCGGGCGGTCGTGCGCTCGGTGGTGGTCCGCGACGACCGGCGCGCGCTGATCGAGCTGGAGATCAACCCGGGCAGGGCCAACAGGGCCAGGCTGAACCGCTCGCCCGTCTCTCGCACACGCGATGTCGTCGGCCTGCTGCGCACCGTCCTGTTCGCTCCTGAGGACCTCTCCATGGTCAAGGGCGACCCCGCCGAGCGGCGCCGGTTCCTCGACGATCTCCTGGTGGCCAGGGCGCCCAGGTTCGCGGGGGTGCGCGCCGACTACGACAGGGTGCTCAAGCAGCGCGGCGCCCTGCTGCGCACGGCCGCGCAGGCCCGGCGGGGGCGCGGCCGGAGCACTCGGCGGGCCGAGAGCGACGCGGCGTTCGCCGAGGCCGGGGCGGGGGACCCGCTGAGCACCCTTGAGGTCTGGGACGCCCACCTGGCCACGCACGGCGCCGAGCTGCTCGCGGCCAGGCTGGAGCTGGTCGAGACGCTGCGCCCTCTGGTCGCCGCCTCGTACGCCTCTCTCGCGCCCGACTCCGCCCCCGCGGGGCTGGAGTACCGCGGCACCCTGCCTGCGGATGCCGGCACCGACCGCGCCGAGCTCGCGGAGCGGCTGCGGGCCGGCCTGCTGGAGGTTCGCGCCGCCGAGCTCGAACGTGGCGTCACCCTCGTCGGCCCGCACCGCGACGACCTGTTCCTTGGGCTGGGGGAGCTGCCCGCGCGCGGCTACGCCAGCCACGGTGAGTCGTGGTCGTACGCGCTGGCGCTCAGGCTGGCCGCCTACGACCTGCTCAGGGCCGACGGCGGCGACCCGGTCCTGATCCTGGACGACGTCTTCGCCGAGCTGGACAGCAGGCGCCGGCGCCGCCTGGCCGAGATGGTCGCCCCCGCCGAGCAGGTGCTGATCACCGCCGCGGTTCCCGACGACGTGCCGAAGGAACTGGCCGGAGGCCGGTTCGACGTGACAGAGGGAGGCGTGGCCCGTGCCCGATGACGCAGAGCCTGGATCGGGCGGTGGCGGGGCGGACGCCACGGCTCCCGGCTCGGCGAGGAGCGCGGCCGCCAAGGGGGCGGCGATGGCCAGGGAGAAGCTGGCCCAGGCCAAGTCGGACGCCGCCAGGCGAGGTCAGCTCCCCCGCAGGGAGCCGCGCCGCAGGGCGTCCGGGCCGCGCAGGGACGCGGGTGACCCCCAGCTCTTCGGCAGGGCCATCGCCGACCTGCTCGCCGATCGGGGCTGGCAGCAGCCTG
Source organism: Streptosporangium sp. CA-115845 (assembly GCF_050943795.1). Classification (NCBI taxonomy): domain Bacteria; kingdom Bacillati; phylum Actinomycetota; class Actinomycetes; order Streptosporangiales; family Streptosporangiaceae; genus Streptosporangium; species Streptosporangium sp. CA-115845. The sequence continues at coordinate 6,790 of NZ_CP191988.1, forward strand.
CCGCGATCGGCGGGGTCTTCGGCCGCTGGCACGAGATCGTCGGCCCGGACATGGCGGCCCACACCAGGCCGGAGACCTTCGCGGAGGGCGAGGTCGTGGTCGTCGCGGACTCCACCGCCTGGGCCACCCAGGTGCGGCTGCTGGCAAGGACCCTTGTAAGAAGGCTGAATGAGGAGCTAGGGGACGGAACGGTACAACGGGTCAAGGTCCGTGGACCGCAGAACGGCCCCCGCTCCAGCGGCGGTCTGCGCGTCACCGGAAGCCGCGGCCCGGGCGACACCTACGGCTGACTCGGCGCTCAGAAACGGATCAGCAGCCTTTCTGACGCGACGAACCCCGCCCCCGTAGGGGGATGTTCAAGACGATGATCGTCACGCGACAGGCCATTCCAGGGGCCGTCAATGCCACATGATGTGCTCTGAGCCGCTAGAATGAAATCGAATTCCGGACACGTCCGTTTGCGTGTCACCCCCGGCGTGTGTGCCGGCTCCCCTGGGTGGACGCATCGGGGCATTCACGACGGTGACGGGCACGGCGGGGCTACACGTTTGTCTCCCTGCCGCGTGTCCGCGGCAGGAGGATTTCGCACTTGTCCTACGACGCTAGCTCAATCACTGTTCTCGAAGGACTTGAGGCGGTCCGTAAGCGCCCCGGCATGTACATCGGCTCCACCGGTGAGCGCGGTCTCCACCACCTCGTCTACGAGGTCGTCGACAACTCCGTCGACGAGGCCCTGGCCGGGCACGCCGACCGGATCGAGATCACCCTGCTCGCCGACAACGGCGTGCGGGTCGTCGACAACGGCCGTGGCATCCCGGTCGGCAACGTTCCCGGCGAGAACCGTCCCGCGGTCGAGGTCGTGCTGACCGTGCTGCACGCGGGCGGCAAGTTCGACGACAAGTCGTACGCGGTCTCCGGAGGACTGCACGGCGTGGGCGTCTCCGTCGTCAACGCGCTGTCCAGCAGGCTCGAGGTGGAGATCCGCACCGACGGCCACCACTGGCGGCAGACCTACGTCGGCACCCGGCCCACCACCTCCCTGATCAAGGGCGAGGAGACCGACGAGACCGGCACCTCGATCACCTTCTGGGCCGACGGGACCATCTTCGAGACCACGACCTGGCACTTCGAGACTCTCGCGCGCCGCTTCCAGGAGATGGCCTTCCTCAACAAGGGCCTGACGATCTCCATCAGGGACGAGCGCCCCGAGTTCATCGAGGATGACCCCAAAGAGGTCACCTACCACTACGAGGGCGGTCTGTCCGACTTCGTCAAGCACCTCAACTCCAAGAAGGAACCCGCCCACGTATCGGTGATCGACTTCGAGGCGCACGGAGACGGCATCGCGGTCGAGATCGCGATGCAGTGGAACAACTCGTACAGCGAGTCGGTCTACACCTTCGCCAACACGATCAACACCGCGGAGGGCGGCACCCACGAGGAGGGCTTCCGTGCGGCACTGACGTCCATCGTCAACCGCTACGCGCGCGAGCAGAAGTTCCTCAAGGAGGGCAAGGACGACAACCTCGCGGGTGAGGACATTCGCGAGGGCCTCACCGCGATCATCTCGGTGAAGCTGGCCGACCCGCAGTTCGAGGGCCAGACCAAGACCAAGCTGGGCAACACCGAGGCCAAGTCGTTCGTCCAGAAGGCCTGCAACGACCACCTGCGCGACTGGTTCGAGCGCAACCCCGGTGAGGCCAAGGACATCATCACGAAGTCCCTGCAGGCCTCCCGCGCCCGCCTCGCGGCCCGCCAGGCCCGTGACCTGACCCGGCGCAAGTCGCTGCTGGAGTCGGGCTCCGGTCTGCCGGGCAAGCTGGCCGACTGCCAGTGGAGCGATCCGGAGAAGTGCGAGCTGTACATCGTCGAGGGTGACTCGGCGGGCGGCTCGGCCAAGGGCGGGCGCGACTCCAAGTTCCAGGCGATCCTGCCGATCCGCGGCAAGATCCTCAACGTGGAGAAGGCCCGGATCGACAAGGTCCTGCAGAACCAGGAGGTCCAGGCGCTGATCACGGCCATGGGCACCGGGGTGCACGACGAGTTCGACATCACCAAGCTCCGCTACCACAAGCTCATCCTGATGGCGGACGCCGACGTCGACGGCCAGCACATCACGACCCTGTTGCTGACCCTGCTGTTCCGCTTCATGCGGCCGCTGATCGAGGCGGGGCACGTCTACCTCTCCCAGCCGCCGCTCTACAAGATCAAATGGGACCGCAAGGGCGACGACGCCTCCTACGCCTACTCCGACCGGGAACGCGACGTGGTCATCCAGGCCGGCATCGACGCGGGCAAGCCCGACCCCCGGCCCCGTGACAACGTGCAGCGCTTCAAGGGGCTGGGCGAGATGAACGCCGGTCAGCTCTGGGATACGACCATGAACCCCGACACCCGCCTGCTCCTGCAGGTCACCCTCGACGACGCGGCCCAGGCCGACGAGCTGTTCAGCGTGCTCATGGGTGAGGACGTCGAGGCGCGCCGTTCCTTCATCATCAGGAACGCCCGAGATGTCCGTTTCCTCGACGTGTAGCGGTAGCCGTACCAGAAAAGGATCTTGACCTGTGACGGAAGTCAACACTCCGCCCGGCCCTCCGGTAGACCGCGTCGAGCCGGTCGACATCCAGTCCGAGATGCAGCGCAGCTACATGGACTACGCGATGTCGGTCATCGTCTCGCGCGCGCTGCCGGACGTCCGCGACGGCATGAAGCCGGTGCACCGCCGGGTGCTGTACGCCATGTACGACGGCGGCTACCGGCCCGACCGCGGTTATTTCAAGTGCTCCCGCGTCGTCGGTGACGTCATGGGCACCTACCACCCGCACGGCGACGCGTCGATCTACGCCACCGTGGTGCGGATGGCCCAGCACTGGGCACTGCGCTACACGCTGGTCGACGGGCAGGGCAACTTCGGCTCACCGGGCAACGACCCGCCCGCGGCGATGCGCTACACCGAGTGCAAGCTCGCGCCCATCGCCATGGAGATGCTGCGCGACATCGACAAGGACACCGTCGATCTCATCCCCAACTACGACGGGCGCTCCCAGGAGCCGACGGTCCTGCCCTCGCGCTTCCCCAACCTGCTGGTCAACGGGGCGGCGGGCATCGCGGTCGGCATGGCCACCAACATCCCGCCGCACAACCTGCGGGAGGTGGCCTCGGGCATCGTCTGGGCCCTGCAGAACCCGGAGGCGACGGACGAGGAACTCCTCGAAGCGCTGATCGCCCGGGTCAAGGGCCCCGACTTCCCCACCGGCGCGCTGATCGTCGGCCGGCGTGGCATCGACGACGCGTACCGGACCGGCCGCGGTTCGATCACCATGCGGGCGATCGTCGAGGTCGAGGAGGACGCCAAGGGCCGCCAGTGCCTGGTCGTCACCGAGCTGCCCTACCAGGTCAACCCGGACAACCTCGCGCTGACCATCGCCGAGTCGGTGAAGGACGGCCGGATCACCGGCATCGCCGACGTCCGCGACGAGAGCTCCTCGCGTGTCGGCCAGCGCCTGGTGATCGTGCTCAAGCGCGACGCGGTCGCCAAGGTCGTGCTGAACAACCTCTACAAGCACACCCAGTTGCAGACCACCTTCGGCGCCAACATGCTGGCCCTGGTCGACGGCGTGCCGCGCACGCTCAGGCTCGACCAGTTCGTCCGCCACTACGTGGCCCACCAGATCGAGGTCGTGGTCCGCCGGACCCGCTACCTGCTGCGCAAGGCCGAGGAGCGGGCGCACATCCTGCGCGCGCTGCTCAAGGCACTCGACCGGATGGACGAGGTCATCGCGCTGATCCGGCGGTCGCCCTCGGCGTCCGCCGCCCAGGGGGGCCTGATGACGCTCCTGGAGATCGACGAGATCCAGGCGCAGGCCATCCTCGACATGCAGCTGCGCAAGCTGGCCGCTCTGGAGCGCCAGCAGATCACCGACGAGTACGACGCGTTGATGACGCAGATCAACGAGTACCAGGCGATCCTCGCCTCGCCCGAACGGCAGCGCACGATCGTCCAGGACGAGCTCTCCGAGCTCACCGCGCGGTACGGCGACGAGCGCAGGACCGAGATCATCGCCTACGAGGGCGACATGTCCATCGAGGACCTCCTCGCCGAGGAGGACATGGTCGTCACGATCACCCGCGGCGGCTACGCCAAGCGAACCAACACAGATCTTTACCGGGCGCAGAAGCGCGGCGGCAAGGGTGTGCGGGGTGCGCAGCTGCGCCAGGACGACATCGTCGACCACTTCTTCGTCACCACGACACACCACTGGCTGCTGTTCTTCACGAACAAGGGCCGCGTCTACCGGGTCAAGGCGTACGAGCTCCCCGACTCCGGCCGCGACGCGCGCGGGCAGCACCTGGCGAACCTGCTGGCCATGCAGCCGGACGAGGTCGTCATGGAGGTCCTGGACCTGCGTGACTACGACGTCGCCCCCTACCTCGTGCTGGCCACCCGCAGCGGCCTGGTGAAGAAGACACGCCTGTCCGAGTACGACTCGCCGCGCACGGGTGGCCTCATCGCGATCAACCTGCGCGAAGATGACGAGGTGATCGCTGCCAGGCTCGTGTCGGAGGAGGACGACCTCCTGCTCGTCTCCCGCGGTGCCCAGTCCATCCGCTTCACGGCCTCCGACGAGGCCATGCGCCCGATGGGCAGGGCGACCAGCGGTGTGATCGGCATGCGCTTCCTTGAGGGCGACGAGCTCCTGGCGATGAACCGGATCGCCGACGGCGACAACGTGCTCATCGCCACCGAGGGCGGATACGCCAAGCGCACCCCCGTGGATCAGTACCCGCTCCAGGGCAGAGGTGGAAAGGGCGTGCTGACCGCCAAGATTGTCAGCACCCGTGGCAAGCTGGTTGGCGCGGTCATGGTCAGGCCCGAGGACGAGGTTTTCGCGATCACGTCCGCCGGAGGGGTTATCCGGACGAGCGCCGGGGAGATCAAGCAGTCGGGCCGCCAGACGATGGGGGTTCGACTGATGAATCTCGCAGAGGGGGACAGCGTCGTGGCTCTGGCCCGCAACGCGGAGTCGTTGGAGACCGAGGAAAACGCCGAAGTGTCGGTGGAGACCGAGGGGAACGGGGAAGGAGATAACCCGTGAGTTCTCAAGGCGAGCCGGGCTCGCGCCCCGCCTCCTCGTCGACACGCGACCAGGTGACGGAGAAAGTAGACAAGGCCGCTGAAACGAAAGGCGTCGAGGCGGCCTCGTCACCGGTTAACGGTAGCGCGCCCGCGCCGGAAACCGATGAATCGGTAGCCGACGACCCCAAGGGCAGGAAAAAAGTGACGACCACAGAGGACGGCAAGCAGGCCGAGACCACGGTGCGGATCCGTCCAGGATCTCCACCTCCATCCGCGCCGCCGTTACAGCCATCCTCATCGCCTCCGCCGGCGGCGGGGCAGCAGAACCGCCCACCGGCGGGGCAGCAGCCCTGGTCGCCCGGAAGCCTGTCGTCGCCCCAACCGCCGCTGGACGCGCCTGGCAGGAAGCCCTCGGACATCCCCGCCCCCAGGTCGCCCCGTAAGGCGCACCTGGTGCTGCGCAGGGTCGAGCCGTGGTCGGCCATGAAGTTCAGCTTCGTGGTGTCACTGGTCTGCTTCGTGGTGCTGTTCATCGCGGTCGCGGTGCTCTACATGGTGCTGTCGGGGCTGGGGGTGTTCGACAACATCATCCAGACGGTCAACCAGCTGACGACCGCCGACGGCAAGGCCACCAGTGGCGTCGACGTCGCCTCCTGGTTCGAGCCGGTCCGCATCCTGGGCTACACCGCCCTGATCGGCGCGGTGAACGTCGTGCTGATCACCGCACTCTCCACCCTCGGCGCGGTGATCTACAACGTCGCCTCCGACCTGGTCGGAGGCGTGGAGGTCACTTTCAGCGAGGCCGAGTAACCGATCTTGAGCCATGTCCCCGCCCTGCCGCGGTCGGGGACATGGCGCAAGCAGGTGCCGGAACAGGGTAAGCTTTTCCCAGTTCGAACGGACGGGTTCGCCTCCGCGAAGCGGGTGCGGGGCCGTTCGTGTGTGCTGAGGGGCTATAGCTCAGACGGTTAGAGCGCTTCCCTGATAAGGAAGAGGTCCCAGGTTCAAGTCCTGGTAGCCCCACCTCGATAAACACCCCGAAGCGATCAAGCTCCGGGGTTTTTTACTGCAACGGGTACTGCAACGGCCTCACTCGAACAGTCCGTTGACCTTCTTGAGGGCGTCCTGGCGGCTCTCGCCGTCCCCGTGCGTGTGGATCTCCATCGTGACCGAGATACGGCTGTGCCCGAGGATCTCCATCGCGTCATGTGGCGCGACCCCGAGTTTCTTGAGCAGCGACGCGGCGGTGCGCGTCGTGAACACGGATCGGTCGCAGCGTGTTCGCCGCCACGATCCGGGCGAAGGAGCGGGCGAGGTTGCGCGGCTCGATCGGTCGGCCCGACGTGGTGGTGAACACGAGTCCGGTGCCCATCCAGTCCTTGCCCGCCTCCTCCGTCAGTACGCGGATGAATGGTGTCGCCCGTCAGGGGCGCCACCAGCCGAGAAAACGACAGATCATTCGCACGCCACGGCGATACCACCTGCCGCCCGACGCGGCTCCCGGCATCTGGTTGCCGAAGATACGGGGTATGAGGTACAGCATATGTTGTACAGGGTGCGTGATTCCACACCTGGGCAACCATCGAAACGGATCATTGAGTTCGGCTCGCGGCGGGCAACCGGGCGGGGAGGAACGGAGGCGTCATGGCAGAGGAGCGTGTGCTGCCCCCCGTCGTGGCGCGGATGTGGGGGCGTGAGTCCGTGTCACGCCACGGGCCGCGACCGAGCCTCGACGCGGCCAGGATCATCGCCGCCGCGATCGAGATCGCCGACACCGAGGGGTTGCCGGGCGTCCGGATGAGCAGCGTCGCCTCCCGCGTGGGAGTGGCGACGATGTCCCTGTATCGCTATGTCGGCAGCAAGGAGGAGTTGCTGACGGCCATGGCCGACGCCGCGGTCCCAGACCCCCCCGAGCTCGGCGGGCTGTCGTGGCGGGACTACCTTGCGACATGGACCCGCGCCAACCGTGACTCCTTCCTCGCCAGGCCGTGGATGCTGCTCATCGCCCGCCTCACCCCGCCCATGGGCCCGCGGAGCCTACGCTGGTTGGACCGGGCGTTGGCCGCACTCGCCGACACGGGGCTGGACGCAGGCGAGCGGATCAACATCGCGAGCGCCCTCGGCGGGTACGCCATCAGCGAGGCCACGTTCGTGCATGGGATGAGCAGCGGGCGGGAAATCGTCGGTGACGCCGGGGTCGCGGGGATGGCGGGGTACAGCAGGGTCCTCGCCGAGGTCGTCGACCCGGAGGGTTATCCCGAACTGTTCGCCGCGATCCACTCCAATGCCTTCGGAGACGCCGCCGAATGGGTCGACGACGACGACTTCACCTTCGGCCTCGACCTCCTGCTCGACGGTGTCGAAACGCTCATCGCGCGCCGGACCACGGCCTGAGGGACCACGCTTCCACCGGCCGACCATGGCGATTTTCCGTGCCGCTCGGCTGAACTCGTAAAAGAAGGCCAAGGCTGATATGGCCCTGTCTTCCTCGGGTCAAATCTGTATCGAGGGTGGAAATCCCTCCGCGGGAGCGAGCGGTCCGCACAGGGACCGCCGGCGGGGAAGGTGGGCGGCGGCCCGTGTGGGGGCCGCGGTGGCGGGCAGGTTCTGCTGGTGGAGGGCCGGAATCGACGGGGCTGAGCTGTCATGATGCTGGTGGGGACGTCTGGCTGGCAGTATGCCGACTGGCGCGGGGGGCTCTACCCGCCCGGCCTGCCCCAGCGGCTGTGGCTGGAGCGGTATGCCGAGTGCTTCGAGACGACCGAGAACAACAACACCTTCTACCGGCTGCCGGCGCGCGAGACGTTCGAGAAGTGGCGGGACCGCACCCCGGACACGTTCGTCATGGCGATCAAGGCGAGCCGTTTCCTCACCCATGTCAGGCGGCTGAAGGATCCCGAGGAGCCCGTCGAGCGCCTGCTGGCGGCGGCCGAGGGGTTGGGAGCCAAGCTCGGGCCGATCCTCCTGCAGCTTCCGCCGACGTTGCCGGCCGATCCCGGCAGGCTCGCCGCATGTCTTCGCTGCTTTCCCGCCCAGGTGCGGGTCACCGTCGAGTTCCGGCACGTGTCATGGTGGAGCGATTCCGTCCGCGAGGTGCTGTCGGCCCACGGGGCGGCCCTGTGCTGGGCCGACCGGCTCGGCCGCCCGCAGACACCCCTGTGGCGGACCACCGACTGGGCCTACCTGCGCTTCCACGAGGGCCGAGCACACCCCTGGCCCGGGTACGGCGACGGCGCGCTCCGTTCCTGGCTGCGGCGCCTGGGCCGGGAATGGGATGAGCGCTGCGACGTCCACGTGTACTTCAACAACGATCCGGGCGGCGCCGCGGTGCGCGACGCCGCCCGATACGCGGAACTCGCGCGCGCCGAGGGGTGGCCGGTGAGTCGCACGCCGGCCCGGATCCCGGCACCCGAGGAAACGGCGCCCGCCCGGTGACGCTCCCGCTACCGGAATGCGGGCCAGTGCTTCGGCCTTCAGCCCGGGGAGGACGTCAAGGCACCTGGGGAATCAGCCGGGCCCGCCACCACCCGGCAGGGTGACGGTCACCACCAGGCCGCCGCCGGCCCGCGGGCGGGCGGCGACCTCACCCCCGTGCGCGCGGGCCACCGAGCGCACGATGGACAGGCCCAGCCCCGCCCCCTTGGCGGTGACCATGCGCTCGGCGCCCAGTCGCCGGAACGGCTCGAACAGCGCGGGAAGCTCGTACGGCGGCACCGTCGGCCCGCTGTTGCTCACCTCGACCTCGGCCCTGCCGTCGGCCCTGACACGGCTGGTCGCCCGCACCCAACCGCCCTCCTTGGCGTTGTGCCGCACTCCGTTCTCCACCAGGTTGTGCACCATCCGCTCAAGCAGCAGGGCGTCCCCCAGCGTGAGTGCCTCCCCCGCGTGCTCGGTGATCTCGATCCCGGCCTGTCCGGCCTCGGGCGCGCACTGCGCCACGACATGGCTGAGCACGTCGGCCAGATCGACGGGAAGCCGCTCGGTGATCTCGTTCTCCGATCCGGCCAGTAGCAGCAGCCCGACGATGAGCCGCTCGTGCCTGGTGTTGATCTCCAGCAGGTTCTCGCCAAGCTGCTTGACGTCCTCGGAGGCCGACTTGCGGTGCATGGCCAGTTCGACCAGCGCCCGGCCCAGGGTGAGCGGGGTGCGCAGTTCGTGGGAGGCGTTGGCGACGAAGCGCCGCTGCCCGTCGAAGGAGCGGTCCAGCCGCTCGACCATGACGTCGAAGGTGTCGGCCAGATCCTTGACCTCGTCGTCGGGCCCGCGCAGGGCGATCCGCTCGTGCAGCCCCCGGTCGGCGGCGGGGGCCGCGGCGATCCGCCTGGCGGTCTCGGTCACCTGGTGCAGGGGTGCCAGGACCCGGCCGGTGACCAGCCAGCCGAAACCCGCCGCGGCACCGCCGACGACCACCAGCGCGATGCCGCCCAGGGTGAGCATCGAGGTGGTGGCGGCCTCGTGCAGGGTGCTCTTCTGCTGCTTCATCCACTGCTCCGCGTCGAGCAGGGTGGCCGACGGCGGGCCGTACATGACGTCGGAGGCAGGCGCCGAGCGTCCGATGGTGATGACCTTCGTCCTGGAGGTGAGCTGCTGGCTGAAGAGTGTGTAGGTGGTACCGAGCAGCACGATCCCGGCCACCAGGAACAGCCCGCCGTAGATCAGGGTCAGCCGGGCCCGCAGCGTGATGCGGCGCGGCAGCAGTGTCCGGGACCTCACGGGATGCGATACCCCACTCCGGTGACGGTCTCGATGAGCGGGGGGTCGGCGAGTTTGCGGCGCAGCTTGAGGATGGTGAGCCTGACGGCACCGGTGAACGGGTCGGCGTACTCGTCCCACGCCTTCTCCAGCAGCTGCTCGGCGGGAACCACCGCGCCGTCGGCGCGCAGCAGCTCGGCCAGCACGGCGAACTCCTTCTTGGCCAGCGGCACGTAGCGGCTGTCGCGGAACACCTCGCGGCGTGCGGGGTCCAGGGTGATGCCCGCGCGGCGCAGCACCGGCGGCGTGGCGGGGCGGCACCGGCGCCCGAGCGCCAGCACGCGGGCGGCCAGTTCGGGGAAGGCGAACGGCTTGCTGAGATAGTCGTCGGCGCCCAGCGACAGGCCCTCGACCCGGTCGGTGATCTCGGCGGCCGCGGTCAGCATCAGCACCCGCGCGCCGGTCCCCGCCTCGACCAGTTCCCGGCAGACCTCGTCGCCGTGTACGGCCGGCAGGTCCCGATCCAGCACGACCACGTCGTAGTCGTTGATGCCCGCCCGCTCCAGCGCCGCCGCTCCGTCGAGGGCGACGTCGACCGCGTGGGTCTCCTCGCGCAGCCACTCCGCGATCGCCTCGGCGAGCAACGGCTCGTCCTCCACCACCAGAACTCGCATGCCCCCATGGTGGCCGCCCCGGTGTTTCCTCCACGTTAGTGATCGTTCCTGGAAACGCCGGGGAAACACCGCACCCGGTTGCATCACCTCCCGAAGGGCCGGAAACGCTCCGGCCGCGCCTTGAGGAGACGACACCATGCGACTGCGGACGTACCACGCGCTGGCGGCACTGCTACTGGCCCTGACCATGACCGGATGCGGTGCCGCGCCCGAAACCGGCACGGTGGCCTCGGCCGGCGGCGGGGCCAAGCAGACGGGCGGCAGCGCCGCCCCGACCCTGAGCCAGGAGGAGAAGGGCGTGAGGTTCGCCCAGTGCATGCGGGAGAACGGCGTGCCCATGGAGGACCCGGAGGGTGGCCGCATCCAGCTCAAGTTCGACAAGAACAGCGGCGTCGACAGGGCCACGGTGGACAAGGCCATGCAGGCATGTCAGGAGTTCAACCCGCAGGGCGACAAGTCCGGGGCCGCCGACCCCAAGGCGGAGGAGCGAGGCCGCGCCTACGCGGCCTGCATGCGCGAGAACGGCCTGGAGAGCTTCCCCGATCCCAAGCCGGGCCAGCGCGGCATCATGATCACCCCCGAGATCGGTGAGGACCCCGACTTCCCCGCCGCCCAGCAGAAGTGCCAGGACATCATGACGGCCGGCGGCCCGCAGTGACCGCAGAGGAGACCCGCCCACGACGCCGCGCGCGCCGCGGGGGAAAGATCGTCCTGGCGATCGTCGCCATGGCCGTGGGCGGCGCGGCCGCCGCCGGCGTGCTGGGCATGGGCGACGGCACCGCGGCCGGCGCCCCCGCCACCCGGCTGCCGCCCAAGACCGTCCCGGTGAGCAGGCAGACGCTCACCGACACGCACACCGCCGACGGCGCGCTCGGCTACGGCACCACCAGCACCGCCGTCAACCGGCTGCCCGGCACCCTCACCCACCTGCCGGGCACCGGCGACCGTGTCACCCGGGGCAGAGCGCTGTACCGGGTGGACGACAGGCCGGTGGTGCTGATGTACGGCACGTTGCCCGCCTACCGGACGATGCGGGTCGGCGACGAGGGCCACGACGTCAAGCAGCTGGAGAGGAACCTGAAGGCGCTGGGCTACACCGGCTTCACGGTCGACGACGAGTACACCTACTCCACCGCCGAGGCCGTCAGGCGGTGGCAGGAGGACCGGGGTCTGGAGGAGAGCGGCGAGGTCGAACTGGGCCGGGTGATGTTCGCCCCTGGCGCGATCCGGGTCGACAGCCTCCAGGCGGGAGAGGGCGACCCGACGGGCCCGGGACGCAAGGTGCTGACCTACTCCGGCACGGCCAAGGCCGTCACCGTCGAGCTGGGCGCCTCCGAGCAGCGACTGGCCAAGAAGGGCGGCAAGGTCACCGTCACGCTCCCCGATGACACCGTCATCGGCGGCCGCGTCAAGGAGGTGTCCACCGTGATCAAGCCGGGCGGCCAGGGCCAGAGCCCCACGACCGGCGTGGAGGTGGTCGTCGAGCTGCGCGGCGGGAAGGCGCAGAAGGCGGCCGCCGCCTATGCCATGGCCTCGGTCGATGTCACCTTCACCGCGGGCAGGCGTAAGGACGTGCTGACCGTCCCGGTCGCCGCGCTGCTGGCGCTGCGGGAGGGCGGCTTCGGCGTTGAGGTGGTCAACGGCTCGACGTCCTCCTACGTCCCGGTCAGGACCGGCCTGTTCGCGGCCGGCCGGGTGGAGATCTCCGGTGACGGGATCACCGAGGGAGCCGTCGTGGGGATGCCGAAGTGATCTCACTGAGCGACGTGACGAAGGTCTACCCCGGCGGCGTCACCGCGCTGGCCGGTATCTCACTGGACATCGGCGCCGGCGAGCTCGTCGCCATTGTGGGCCCCTCGGGCTCGGGCAAGTCCACCATGCTCAACGTGCTCGGCACCCTGGACCGACCCACCACGGGCAGCGTGCGCATCGACGGCTACGAGGTGGGCAGGCTCGGGGACGCCAGGCTGTCGGCGCTGCGGGCCACCCGGATCGGCTTCGTCTTCCAGCAGTTCCACCTCGCCGCGCGCGTCACGGCGCTGGACAACGTGGCCGACGGGCTGCTCTACTCCGGCCTGCGGCAGAGCGAGCGGCGGCGCAGGGCGGCGGCGGCGCTGGAACGGGTCGGGCTGGGCCACCGGATGGACCATGAGCCGCACGAGCTGTCTGGTGGCGAGCGCCAGCGCGTCGCGGTGGCGCGGGCGGTGGCGGGAGACCCCCCGCTCCTGCTGGCCGACGAGCCGACCGGCAACCTCGACTCCGCCTCGGGGGCCGGGGTGATGGAGTTGATGCGCGGCCTGCACGCGGGAGGCACCACCGTGGTGATCATCACGCACGACAGGGAGATCGCCGAGTCACTGCCCCGCCGGGTGCGGATGCGCGACGGCCGCGTGACCTTCGACAGCGCGCGGCCCGAGGCCGCGGTCTCGGAGGTGGGTCGATGACCGCCGAGATGCTGCGACCGGTGCTGCGACCGGCCAGGATGTGGCCGCGCGATGTGCTCAAGGTGGGCGTGGTGGGCCTGCGCACCCGGCCGATGCGGGCGTTCCTGTCCGCGCTGGGGATCGCCATCGGCATCTCCGCGATGGTCGCCGTGGTCGGCATCTCCTCCTCCTCGCGTGCCGATCTGGACCGCACCCTGTCCGAGCTGGGCACCAACCTGCTGACCGTCTCGCCCGGCACGACGATGACCGGCGAGCAGGCCAGGCTGCCGGTCGAAGCCGAGGCGATGGTGGGCAGGATCGCTCCGGTGGAGTCGGTCTCGGCCATCGGGCGGGTGGCCGACGCCGACGTCTACCGCACCGGAAAGATCCCCAAGGCGGAGACGAACGGGATCGCGACCTACGCCGTGCGGACCGGGCTGCCCGCCACCGTCGGGGCCGAGGTCCGTAGCGGTACCTGGCTCAACGCCGCCACCGCCTCCTATCCGGCGACGGTGCTGGGCGCGGTCACCGCGCAACGCCTCGGGATCGGCCACGCGGGGCCCGACACCCAGGTAATGGTCGGCGGAGTGTGGTTCACCGTTGTCGGCATCCTGGCCCCGGCGCCGCTGGCGCCCGAACTGGACACCGCGGCGCTGGTCGGCTGGCCGGTGGCCGAGTCCAGGCTGGGCTTCGACGGCCGCCCGACCGTCGTCTACACCCGCTCGCGGGACGCGCAGGTGGAGGCGGTGGCTCAGGTGCTCGGCGCCACCGCCAACCCGGAGGCCCCCAACGAGGTCGACGTGTCGCGTCCCTCCGACGCGCTGGCCGCCAAGCAGGCCGCCGACGCGGCCTTCACCGGGCTGCTGCTCGGCGTGGGCGGGGTGGCGCTGCTGGTCGGCGGGGTCGGGGTGGCCAACACCATGGTCATCTCGGTGCTGGAACGGCGCGGCGAGATCGGCCTGCGCCGCTCCCTGGGGGCGACCAAGGGGCAGATCCGCACCCAGTTCCTCGCCGAGTCGCTGCTGCTGTCGGCGCTGGGCGGGATCGCGGGCGCGCTGCTGGGCGTGGCGGTCACCGCGGGGTACGTCACCTCGGTGTCGTGGCCCGTGGTGATCCCGGCGTGGGCGGTGCTCGGTGGGCTGGGCGCCACGCTGGTCATCGGCGTGCTGGCCGGTCTGTACCCGGCGATCCGCGCCTCCCGCCTGTCGCCCACCGAGGCGCTGACGCAGCCGTAGCCGGTACGAGGAGGCTGTGGGTGACGTGTACCGGCCGGTGAGCGGTGCGGCAAGAGCCTCCTGGAGATCGTCCAGGCTCCGGAGATGAACGGCCGTCATCCCCGGCTTCCGAGGTTCGACCTTCGGGATCCTCCAGCGGTGGTCCGGCGGCACCGGTATCGAACCATCGCGGGGAGGGGTACGTCATGAGGGCATGAGACATCGGCTGCTCGTCGTTCTGCTTCTGCTGGCCGGGATCCTCGTGATCGCTCCCGGTACGGCATGTGCCTGCTCCTGCGCTCTCCTCGAACCGGCCGAGCAGGTGAAGGGGGCGGCGGCCGTCTTCACCGGGACGGTGGTGGCCGCCCGCCGGGTCGAAGGAGACCTGTTCGGTCCGCCACCGCCGGTCGTCTACACCTTCCGGGCCGACCAGATCTACAAGGGGAAGGCGAGCGCCGGGTTCGAGGTGGCCACCAACGCCGACAGTGCCGCGTGCGGATACAACTTCGTCACCGGGTCGCGGTACCTGGTGTTCGCCGCCACCGGCCAGTCGGGCCTGCTCACGGCTGATCCGGGGGTGGCACTGAACACCTCGCTCTGCGCCGGTAACCTGCTGGTCGGCCCGGGTGATGCCGCGTTGCGTGCTGGGGACGGCCTGCCGAGCGGGGAGCCGCTCACCGCGGAACTCGTCACCGCTCTGGGTACGGCGTCGCCCCCGGCGACCCCGCCCTCGACGGCCGTCGCCACTCCCGCACCGGACGCCTCCGGCGGCCGGCCGATCCTGATCTGGATCTACGCGGGGGTGGCCGTGACGGGCGTCGGCCTCACCTTCACCGGGTGGCGGTTCTCCCGGCGGCGCGGACGGAGCAGGCGTCTGCCGGACTAGGCGTACCGGCCGGGCGGGCCGGCGACCGCGATAGACGGAAAGATCCACAGAACGGCATGCGGTTGTCGTGGAGCCGGTTCGGGTCGCCTCCCTGGGATACGGGCTCGCCTGGGGAGGCGACCCAGGGCTCAGAGGCCGTAGGTGGAGAACAGGTTGGTGGTCGGCCAGGTGGTGACCGCGTTCGCGGCCTTGTGCAGCAGGGAGTCGATGTCGCCGTAGCCGAGGCCCGAGGGGTCGTCGCGCTGGTCGAACAGCACCACCCAGCTCAGCCCGTCGTACCTGCGGACCATGAGGGTCGAGGTGCCGGGCAGCGACCCGGTGTGCCAGGTGTTCATGCCGCCGCCGGTGACCGGGCGCACCTGCCAGCCCAGACCGTAGTACCAGCCGTCCGCGTTGATCCCGATGGACGGCTTGGCGAACGTCCTGGTGATGGACGCCGCGGTGAGCGGTCCCGCACCGTCGAAGATCGTGCTGAACTTCACCAGGTCGACGGCGGAGGAGAGCCAGCCGCCGTGCGCGGCCATGTTCTCGATGTTGAAGCTCCCGTAAGGAGCGTCCACGACGGTGCCGGAGGCGTCGAGCACCGTCACCCCGGTCTTCCCGGAGAAGTACGGAGCCTCCGTCGACCGCCGCTGGCTCTTCGCGGATCTGCCGAGCGCCATCCGCTTGATCTTGACGGTGCCGAGGACCTGCTGCTGTACGTAGCCGGCGTACGACAGGCCGCTGACCTTTTCGATGATCTTCTCAAGCAGCAGGTAGCCGTAGTTCGAGTAGGCGTACCTCGTTCCGGGGGCGTGGTCGAGCTTGCGACCGCTCACCCACTCGATGATGTTGGCCTGGCTCACGGGCAGAGTCGCCCCGGGCAGCCTCCCGATGGTGCGGTCCTGGAACATCGGGTCCGGGGAGATCGTGCTGTCCCAGCCGCCCAGGTGCTGCAGCAGGTGGAGCACCGTGACGGCGCCGAGCCGGGGGTCGGCGGCGGTGCTCAGGCCGAGCAGCGGCGCCACCCGGGCGGACAGGCTCAGCTTCCCGTCCTGGACGAGCTTCGTCACCGCGGCCGCGGTGACCGGCTTGCTGAGGCTGGCGACGCGGAACAGCGAGGTGGGGCCCGCCTGGAACGTGGTGTCCGCGGTCCAGTTGTAGCCACGGGCCAGCATCAGCTTGCCCTTGCGCACCACGGCCAGGGACGCGTGCGGGATGGCACGTGCCTGCATGAAACCTTTCAGGGTGCTGTCGAAGGCCGCCAGCCCCGAGGCGCTCTTCCCGGTGACCGTCCAGACGGGGGCGGTCACCCGGCCCGACGTGGTGGCGGCGAATCCCGGTCGAGCCTGCGTGGCGGCGAATCCGGCCACCGCGGTGCCCGTGAGCAGCTTGAACGTGTCCCTACGGGTCAACATCCCCGATCCCCCGATCTTTGCGGTCATGACAAGATCGGGATCTTACGGGAAATCAGCTCATTTTGATTGTAGATAGGGCGGATAGCCCCGAACTTCCGCTGTTGGCATCGTTGTCAAGCCTCTCTAACGTGCGGATGGTCTTGTACGCGGAAGCTGTTCACCTGTGTGACCATGTCGTCCCAGAGTCCGTTGTTCGGCCGACGTCGGATGCCGTCCGGGACCGCCGCCCTCGGCCTCGCGCTCGTCCCGACCACCGCGGTCTTCGACCGGTGTGAACTGCGCACTCTGGTGCGCGACGTGCCGTTTCGGCCCTACGGGTTCGTGTTCGCCCCGAGCACCGCCGCCGCGAACCCGCACGGTTACCTGGCGACCGGTCGCCGCGTCACCAGCGAGTCCCCCGACGGCGCCTACGGCCTCGCACGCCCCTGGCGCCCGAGCAGCGACCCGACCGCCGTCCCGATGCTGACCGTGCGTGAGACCTGGATCGGCCCCGGGATCGACGTCGCCGCGCCGTACGTGAACATGAGTGCCGGTTACCCCTGGCAGGACGCCAGGTTCGGCGA
This sequence comes from Streptosporangium sp. CA-115845, assembly GCF_050943795.1. Lineage (NCBI taxonomy): Bacteria > Bacillati > Actinomycetota > Actinomycetes > Streptosporangiales > Streptosporangiaceae > Streptosporangium > Streptosporangium sp. CA-115845. The sequence continues at coordinate 23,716 of NZ_CP191988.1, forward strand.
GTACCGCAATGTCGGCCCGGGAGCCGCGAGGCCCGTTCCCGAGAACAGGCCCCAACTGACCCCCGAACAGGCGGCCGGGCAGACCACCCGCACCTGTCTCGGCGACTGGAGGCCGTCAACGATCGATGATCACCTCTGGTCAGCTCCGGGCCGGTGACAGTTCCGCCATCTGCGACCAGCCCTCGCCGGGTACCTCGACGTTGATGATCTCCGGCGTCTTCGTGATCAGCTCGGGCATCAAGGCCATGGCGGTCCTGAAGTGCTCCGAGTTCACGTGCTCCTCGCCCGCCGCGGGCGAGGCGAACGCCTCCAGCAGGACGAACTGGCCGGGCACCTCGACGCTCCTGGACCATTCGAAGAAGACGTTCCCGGGCTCGCCGCGGGTGGCCTGGGTGAAGTCGTCGACGAGCGAGAGCCACTCCTCGGCCCGCTCGGGACGGACGGTGAACTTGACGACGATGAAGATCATGATTTGGCCTCTGTCGAGAGTCGAGGCGAGTGTTCCCGCCTGCGGGTATGGCGTGGGGCGCCATGGCCACGATAAGCGGCGGATGCCGGGGCGGAGGAACCCACCCGCCGTGAGTCCTTCGGTCGCGTACCGCATGCGCGGGTCTCAACCGGGAAGATCAGCACACCACGGGCGACGACGACCTGGCCCGGGAACCTCGCCGTCCCGGACGGCGCCCCCGTACCGCACGCCTCATCCGGGGTGCCGGTACGGATCAGGATGTGGAGCCGGTGTCCACGCGTCACCCCTGCCTGACGAGGAGGTGGCGCGGGCCGCGCAGGACCGCGCTCTGCCGGTACGGGGGCGGGTCGGCGACGAGCCGGGGATTCTCCAGGTGGCGTACCAGTCCGTTCAGCGCGATCTGCGTCTCCAGCCGGGCCAGGGGGGCACCGAAGCACAGGTGGATGCCACTGCCGAAACCGAGGTGCCGGTTGTCCTGCCGGTCGGGATCGAACCGGTCGGGGTCGCGGAAGTACGCGGGGTCGCGGTTGCCGGAGGCGAGCATGAGCGTGATCTGCGAGCCCTTCGGGATGGTGACGTCCGCGACGGTGAGGTCGCTGTAGGCGGCCCGCCAGGGGATGATGTGCACCGGAGGTTCGTAGCGCAGCAGTTCCTCGACCGTCCGGATGATCATCTCGGGCTCACGGCGCAGGCGCTCCAGCACATCGGGGTGGCGCAGCAGGGTCAGCACGCCGTTGGTGATCAGGTTGACCGTCGTCTCGTGACCCGCGATGAGCAGCAGGTTGGCGGTGCTGACGATCTCCTCGTCCGTCATGCGCCCGTCGGGGCCCTCGTCGCTCGCCAGCCGGGACAGCAGGTCGTCGCCCGGTGGCCGGCCGCGGCGGCTCTCCAGGAGCTCGGCGAGATAGTGCCTGAGGTCCTTGCGAGCCTGCACACCCTCCCGCAGGCGTTCCTGAGGGTCCGTCGCGGGGTCGAAGTCGAGCAGCGCGACGATCGCCTCGACCCACCGGTGGAATCGCGGCTCGTCCTCGCGGGGCACGCCGAGCAGGTGGCAGATCACGGTGACCGGGAAGGGATAGGCGAAGTCGTCCACGATGTCGATCTGGTCCCTGCCCGCCAGGTTCTCGATCAGGCCGGTGACGATGGCGGTCAGGTCGGGTCGCATGTCGTCTATCAGCGTGGGTGAGTGCGGGGGGCCGAAGTGCCGCATCGCCATGCGGCGCAGCCGGTCGTGCTGCGGCGGGTCGAGGCCGATGAACGCCGGTGGGTCCCCGCGCTCGGCGAGGGCGGGCCCCGGGTTTTCGAGGCTGTGCGCGTCGGAGCTGAGGTGCGGGTCGTGCAGCAACGTGCTGATCTCCCGGTAGGTGCTGACAACGTAGTCGCCGTCCTCCTGCCGGGCCACCGGCCTCCTGCGCAGCTCCGCGTAGAGCGGGTACGGGTCGGCCCGGCTGGAGTAGTCGAGGATCCGCTGGAGAGTGCTGGGCGCCTGAGCGACTGTCATGACCGCTTCTCCTAAGGTTTGCCCGGCTTCAACGGCCCGGCCGTGCGAACGCCACGCGCCGCTCGCTCGGCTCGTGGCCGGTGACCATGACCGTGGCTCCGTGGGTGATGATGAGGGGATCCGGGAAGCGGGCCGGGACCGGCTTCATGTCGGCGGGCTGGTCGGGGGTGGGGCAGGAGGGCGGGAATGGGGCCGCCGTCTCGATCAGCTGCCGGTAGTGGTCGAGCCATTTGGCGTTGTCGAAGCTGACGGCCGCGATGACCCTGCCGCGGTACCCGTAGGCCGCGACAAACCGGCGCTCCTCCACCGCCCCCTGGGTGACGGTGATCTCGTCCGCCATGATCGGAACACCGACGGACTTGATGTTGACGCCGAACTGCATGGACCAGAACGTCGGCATGGACAGGTGCGGCCAGCGGTCGGTCGGCGGGCTGACCATGTTGTGCGCCGCGACCTGGGCCTGCTCCACCGCGTTGGCCCAGTGCTCCAGCGACACGAACCGGTACTCGTAGACCGGGTGCGGGCAGCGTGCCACGTCCCCGGCGACGAAGACGTCATCGGTGACCAGACCGTTGATGTCGAACGCCCGGCACCCCGAGTCGCAGGCCACCCCCCAGCGGCCGGCGGCCAGCCCCGAGTCCCGCAGCCACTCGGTGTTGCGCACACCGCCGAGCGCGACCACCACCACGTCGGCGTCGATCGCCGCTCCATCGGAGAAGTGAGCGCGGCGCACCCGCCCGTCGCCCTCCAGCCGGGTGACCCTGACACCGCAGCGCAGGTCGACGCCGTGAGCACGCTGGAGGTCCGCGGCGATCGAGCCGATCATGTTGCCGAGTGCTCCCACCAGCGGGGCCTCGGCGACCTCGGCGACGGTCACCGGTATACCGCGCTCGCGGCAGACGGAGGCGATCTCGGAACCGGCGAATCCGGCCCCGATGACGAGTACCCGGCCGGGCCCGGCGTCCAGCCGCTCCCGCAGGCGACCGGAGTCGTCGCGGGTGCGGACCACGAACACGCCGTCCAGTGCGGCCTCGGCCTCGTCGGGCCAGGACCTGGCACGTACACCGGTGGTGATCAGCAACCTGTCGTAGGGAACCTCCCGCCCGTCCGCGAGCCGCACCCGCTTGCCGGCGAGGTCCAGCCCCGAGGCGGCCACGCCGAGCAGCCACTCCGCGCCGATCTCGCGGCGCCGGGGTAGCGCGGTGCCGTCCGCGGGTACCCAGCCGGTCAGGACCTGTTTGGAGAGCGGAGGCCGGTCGTAGGGCTCGCACGCCTCGTCCCCGATGAGGGTCAGCGATCCGGTGAAGCCCTCGTCGCGCAGCGCCTCCGCGGCTCTCAGCCCCGCGAGGGAGGCGCCGACGATCACGATGCGGCCGTCACGCCTGAACGCCTTCAGGCTCTGCTCACTGCTCATGACGGTCCAGGTGTCTCGACGAGGATAGCCTGGACCGGGCAGGCGGCGGCCGCACGCAGGACCTGGTCCCGCTGCGCGTCGTCGGGGCTGGAGTGGAACGCGAGTGCCTCCTCACCCTGCATCCGGAACGCGTCCGGGGCCAGGAAGGCGCACTGCGCATACCCCTGGCAGCGCGCCAGGTCGACGACAACCCTCATGAGGACCATCCCTTTCGAGCTCGAACACGAGAGGGGAGCCAGGACGGTTTTCCGTGGGTCGGGCCTACCGTGAACCCGGCCCGGGGCGATGCCGCGGCACGTCCTCACATGCCGTCGGCGGCCGCCACGGTTCCGCGGAGAACGGTCAGGGAAAACCGCAAGGTAGTGCGCTGACCTGGCTAAACGAGCGTATCGCGGACATCGGGACGGAGCATCGCCCTTCTGCCAGCGGGTGGTCAAGGATTGCGTACGAGCGGCCCCCTCCGGTTTCCGGAGAGACGGGAAAGGCACGGTGGTGATCGGCCGGACCTTGACGACCGGTGGACCCTGGCGTCACGGGACCTGGGGCCCATGACGATCGGGGCTCAGAACGCGGCCCGGACCTCTTCCTGACCGGGGTCTTCCTGGCTGAGTGCCCCGATCCGTGCCGATGGGGAGCGCAGGTCCATCCGCAGGCGGACCCGGGAGCCTCCGGAGATCTGCTCGATGGTGAACTCGTCGCACAGCTGGGTCATCAGCCACAGGCCGAAACCCCGAACGGTGCCCGCGGGGCGTTTCGCCGGGATGTGCTCGGTGGCCAGGAGCCCCACGGTGTCGGTGACGTCGATGGTCAGGTGGCTCTCGTCCTGCCAGACGTCCACGGTGCCCTTGCCGCCGCCGTGCTCCAGGACGTTGATGACCGCCTCGTTGGTGGCGAGGAGGAGGTCGTTCAGGCGTTCGCCCCGTATGCCGGCCTGGGTGGCGTGATGGTGGAGACGCTCCCGCAACGCGCTGAGATCCTCGTCGATCGGCCAGTGCCGGCCGTGGTCGCCGATCACGACACCCCCTTGACGTCGCCTTGTCTGGCAGTCACCGGGGGGCGAGCCGACTTGCTCCAGAATCAGGGCGTTGCAGATGAGTTACACGATGCTAGACACCTGCCCGATCGTTGCCAACTTACGACGGTCATCCGCCGTGAATATCCGGGGCGGGCTGCTGTGGTCGCAGTGCCTTGACGGCGTCGGCGACGGTGGGCTGGATGCCGAAGGCCTGGGCGAGTCCGGTCAGGTGGAGGATTCGCTCCAGGCGGGGGTGCGGATTTGCCAGGATGATGCTGCCTCCGCGGTCCTGGACGATCTTGCGGGTGTTCAGGAATTGCTGGATTCCCGTGGAGTCGCAGAAGGTCAGATCGGTCAGGTCTATGACAAGGTCACCCTGGTCCTGGCCGATGGCCTGGTGAAGGTCGTGACGGAACCGCTCGGCATTGGTGTAGTCGAGCTCGCCGGCCAGGCTCAGCAGGACCATCTCCTCTACCGAGGGGTCGGACACATCGGTCACGCGGACGGCAGCGCTCACGGGTACACCTCTGTGGACGGTCGAGGGGGAGGGAAGGCGGCCGGATGCCGCCGCCGGGTCGCGGTTACCTCAAGTCTGGAGCCGGCCGGTGCTCAGCTTGAGATCTTCCGAATTTCTCTAGAGCACTTTTACGCTACAGCCGAGAAGTGATCAGTTGTTATCCCGCTGACGGATACGTTTTCCGGACCTGCTGTCGAGCACCTCCGCCCAGCCGCAGAGCTCGGCGATCCGCCACGCGTGCGGCCGGAGACCCCTGACGACCAGCCTGCGGTCGCCCGCCATCCCGAACGCGATCTCCGCCAGCACCCGCAGACCGCCCACGTCGACGAAGTCGACACCCTGGAGATCGGCATACAGATCGCCGCGGGTGCGCTCCGCCGCCATGGCGAGGGCCTGCACCAGGACGTGCCGCGTACAGAGGTCGATCTCTCCCTCGCAGCGTAGGCCGACCGGCAGATCGGTGAAGAGAACGCGCAGTGAGCCGTGGCCGGCCTCACCTACCATTGTGATCACCTTCTGGGTGGGGCATGAGGGTCAGTCAACGTCTGTCGTGACGGCGCAGGTGTGTCGGCTGATCGCCATGAGGCATCGGCGGTGCCGGTACCTGCTCTCATCATCCTTCAGCCGGGCGCCTTTTGGTACGGTTTGCCGGTTTCGTGTTTCGGTGCGTAGAAACCGGCCGGCCATCGCGTCCGCCGAAGATCCGCACACATGGGAATGAACGTCTCGCGGAATCGGCTGAACAGGGAACCGCCGTACGGCGGTCTGGCGGCGGTCTGGCAAAGGAGAACCTCCATGCAGGTGGATGTCAAGCTCTCCCCCGGTGGCGATTCCTTCGTGGCGACGGTGGACGGCAGGGGCGCGGGGCGGCTGGAGCTCGTCCGGCGTGACGGGGTCATCGTCTATCCCCACACCAAGGTCGAGCCGGAGTACGAGGGCAACGGGGTGGGATCCGCACTCGTCCGCACCGCGTTGGACGCGGCCCGCGCCGAAGAGGCCAAGGTCGTGCCTCTCTGCTGGTTTGTCAGGGAATGGATGGACCGCCACCCTGACTACGCCGATCTTGTTCAGGGCGCCTGACCGATCCATAGCGAGAGGGTTTGCGACATTCGCACCCCCCGGTAATCGCGCCGGAGCGAGCGGACACGCTGGTCACCGCGATGTCCGGGCAGAACCCTTCCTGGCGGCCGGTGACCGGAACTTTCGGGCGGATGGAGCGGCCCGCTCCGGGGGTTATGGTAAGAACGCGGGCGGTTTCGCAACAGGATTCATGGCAGATTGTGATCATCGGATCGCGAGTCGTGCGGGATGATAGTGACAATTACCCGGTTAGCGTAGATCGGCTGTGACGCTTGTCATGCGGACCGGGGCATGGCCCGATCCCTTGCTAGGCTGCAGGGAACCGTTCGAACCGGGCGTTGTCTCACCCCGGCAGGTGAGACTTCTCAAGAAGTGGGGTCACACCGTGAAGAAGTTGCTCGTTCTGGCGCTTGTCGCCCTCGGGGGGCTGCTGGTCTGGCGCAAGGTGCAGGCCGACCGCGCCGAGCTCGACCTGTGGACCGAGGCCACCGGCAGCGAGAACTGACAGACGCGGCTACCGATTCGGGTGCTTTCATGGTCCTTGCCCAAGATGGAGTAAAGCCCATCAGGCTTGTCTGCCTGGATCTGCCAGGCACCACGATCGGTGACGTCGCCATGGTCGAGCGGGCGTTCGCCGAGGCGATCGCCACGCAGGGCATCGTGCCCGGGACCGGTGCGTACGCTCGTGCCATGGTGCACGTGCACCGGTCCCGGGGATGCTCCAAGATCGATGTCTTCCGGGGGATCTTCCCGGACAACGAGGCCCAGGCCCAGGCGGCCAATCTGACCTTCGAGCGCTCCTACGAGGGCGCCATCGGACGCGCGGGCCTGGTTCCGCTGCCCGGAATCGTCGAGGCGCTCGACGAGCTCCACGGTGCCGACGTCAAGATCTGCCTCACCACCGGCTTCAGCCGTGTCACGCTCGGCCGCGTGCTGGCTGCCCTGAGCTGGTCCGACAGGCTCGATCTGGCCCTGTGCCCCGAGGACACCGGCCGTGGCCGTCCGATGCCCGACCTGGTGCTCGCCGCGGTCATGCGACTCGGTATCGAGGACGTACGCCAGGTCGCCGTCGTCGGGGACTCCGAGAGCGAGATGCTCTGCGGCCGCCGTGCCGGCGCGGCGGTGGTCGGCGGCGTCCTGACCGGCGTGCACAGCAGGGAACGCCTCCTCAACGGGGGAGCCACCCACATCCTCGGCTCCATCGCGGATCTCCCCGGACTCCTCCTTGGCGGCACGCCCGCCGAGTCCCCCCTGGCCACCGCGGCCCATTGACGGGCCGCAGCTCCGAGGGGCCGATGTCATGCCGCCGGTATATGGGTTACAGGTGAGCTCAATCCGGTTGAGTGTGAGCTGACTCCCGTCCTCCAGGAGATTGCGCGAACGTTTCCATGTGAGGCCCGCGCTTGCCGCACGACCGGGCGACCCCCGGGCGACCTCGGCCGTGCAGCCCTTGCGTTCGGTTAGATCTCTCCGTTGTGGATGCCTGTCAGGAAGTCGTTCCAGGAAGCGGAGGAGAAGGCCAGTGTGGGGCCGGACGGGCCTTGCTGTCGCGTACGGCGACGAGACCCGGAAGGTTGGTGGCGGTTGTCGCCGCCACCACTACGGCGGGACTTGTGGAACTCAGCCTGTTCAAGAAAGTCACAGAGGGCTCGGTCTTTGGTCGGTTCCCACTCATCTGACGGCCGGACGGACGTCCCGACGCCGACCTCGGCCCGCGAACCCCTCAGCGGTCGGAGAACCTCAGGAGGGCTTCCAGCACCGCTGTTGACACGCGGCTTTCGTCGGCAAGTGGACGATGCAGGCTCAGCGAATCGTCTCTTTCCCCTGCGATCACCGCTGTGCTGATCAGTCGGCGGACGGAACGTCGTCCGGACGCGAGGGTTCTGCCTGCGGGTCGATGTACGTCCCTCTTCCGACGACGGTCCTGATCAGGCCACGCCCGCGCAGCTCCCGCATCGCGCGCCGCACCGTCAGATACGCCACTCCGTATTCGGAAGCAAGGTCACGCTCTGCCGGGAGCCGCTGACCCGGCCGTAGGTCACCGGCATCGATCAACGCCTGGATGTGATTGGCCAGCCGGACATACACATATTCCGGGCTGTCCTCTTCTGGATCGAACGGCGAGACGCTGCTCATGACTTCACCGTATGGCTATGGTGACCTGCTGAAATCTATGGGAAGCCATGCATTGCTATACATGGCTATACTCTATCGCGTAGCCTCTGGCCAAGTACAAAAAACGGGACCCGCAGGCGCTCGCAACGCCGTACGGGTCCCTTGATCAGGAAGGTGGTCCTGACCCGTGAGCAACCTTAGTGCTCTCGTCCTCGACAGACAGGCGGTCGGTGGTTGCGGCTGTTTCGCCGAAATGGCGCCGATGCCGATGGGCTGCGCCGCCTGCGGGCACGCCCCCTACGCGCACGGCTGTCCCGACCGGCCCGCCGACCATGAGTACGCCCCGCCCTCCCGCGACCTGCTGGACATTCGCCTGCGGGCCCGCCGGACCGAGGACCGTTCGCTGCCCTGCTTCGAGCCGCCCGTCCCCGTGGCCCCGGCCAGGACGATCCCGTCGATGCCTGATCGGCGGCCCGGTAAGCGGGCCTCTGTTGAGATGCCGACCTTGGCCGAGGAGATCCCGCCGATTTCCGTCCAGCGCCGTCCCGAGCAGGCCCCGCCCGTCGTGCCTGCCATACCGGTGCCGTCGCCCAGGCGGGCGTATTGCCGCCTGAGATCGATACGTCCGTCCAGGCCCGTCCGTACCGATGTGTCCCGGCTCGGCTACCGGCGCCACTTCGCGCCCAGTCCGAGGCGAACAACCACCTGCTTCTGATGAGCGGGCATGGCGGCCCCATCCCTTCCCCGGTCCGGGGCCGCCGTGCGGTCCAAGACGTACCGCGTGAAAGCGAAACGCGGTGCGCGACGCGGGCGGGCCGCCCACCCGGCTCGCCCGCGTCCTCCAGATAGGAACCCCCCACCATGACCAACCCCGAAACCGACACCTCGCAACAGCCCCCGACACCACAGCAAAACCCGCTCGCCGTACTGCGCCAGACCTTCCCCGGCTGGTACATCGACCATGACACCGTCCTCGGCCGCTGGATCGCCATGCGCTACCGCCCCCTCACCACCCAGGAGACCAAAACAGGCGCCAAATACTTCCTTCAACGCACTTGCCCTGAACGGCTCAGCGCCGCACTGACCGGCCAGAAGGAATTCGCCCGCCGCACCCGTACCACCCCCTGAACCGGCACGGCGAGCACGACCCGCCCCCATGATGTACCCGCCACCCCACCCCGGTGATCTAGGCCCGCTCGCCCGGCCCAAGCCCGTGCTGATCGGTTCATCGTCGGCCCGTGCCCTGAGACCTCTTGTTTCGCTTGGTACGACATGCCGACGCCCCGCCGATTCAATTGGCGCCGGAGCGGCTCCTGTTGCTACCGTGTACGACTGAAGCAGGTCCCCTCGCAGGTACCCGCTTGAATCTCGGGGCCTTAGCTCAGTTGGCAGAGCGCCTGCTTTGCAAGCAGGATGTCAGGAGTTCGAATCTCCTAGGCTCCACCACACTTCAGAGGCCATCTCCCATGATCAGGGAGTGGCCTTTTTGATCTTGTACAGCAGCAAAATACAGCAACGGCTACGTATCAGGGCTGCTCATCGAACTGGATGAGTGCCGTCCGTGTGCCCTGAGGTGGAGAGGCCATCGTAAGCCTGGCTGTCTTGGTTTCCTATTCCCCTGCCTGCCTCAGGGCTGCAGCCTCTGGCTGTGGGAGGAATTTGGGAGGCGAGCCCAGGGAGGCCGGGCTTAGGTGTCGGGTGCGCCAAATGAGCGTACAGAACAGTGCGCGCCTCGCCGAGGAGTTCGGCAAAGCGCGTGGATCTTCGACGGAGCGTTGTCGTCACGATTCCCGAGAACGGCACCATGGCGTCCGAAGCGTCTGTCTAGGTCTGCCGGTGGTGAAGCTTGCCGGCGACTCATAGGAACTGCCAACTGATCGTCATCTCTGCCTCGTCGAGGTCGATGGCCTCTTACCGGAATCCCGGGGCCTTGCCCAGGCGCAGGCCGAGCACCAGGACCAGGACGTAAGCCGGGTACATCGGGTCCTGTCGAGTGCGGGCCGACTCCAGGAAGGCCCGCGCCTCGTCGACGCTCCACGCCTTGACCTTGCGCTTGCGAGGGACCGACATCTTCACGTTGGTCGCGACGTTGCGGGGGAGGTTCTCTTCCCGCACGGCGTTGCTCAGCATGGCCCGGAGCGTCATATAAGCATCGTGGATGGTCCACTCGAAGGCCGTCTGCTTGCAGCACTTTCCCACCGCGCAGCGGTGACGCCGCTTCCTGGGGTTGCTGTCCTTCTCAGGACGCGCTTTGTCCTTTCCCTGGGCGCAGCACTGACTGAGGAGTCACATGACCGGGACAGGCCCTAAACTGCTATATCGCTCACCATTTATCCCACCCTGACCATCTATACCAGGGGCCGACAAGCGGGTCGAGGTTCTCTACATCGTCCCCAGGCATCTGCCCTGCAGGGCTCCACACGAAGCCTGCCGACGTGCGGATCAGCCAGTCATCGACCGAGAATCGAGCACCGCCGCCAGGGATCGACTCTGCCCAGCAGACGCGATAGAGACCAACGTGCCGGCACTCGTGCGAGACCTGGCCGCTCTTGGCGACGGTCTCGGCGAAGGCTGTCAAGGCGGGCTGCGACAACGCGAATCGTGCGTAGAACGGTGCATCGACGATGACCGAGAGGACGACGCCGCCGAGAATCATCCAAGGCATGAACCATCGCCGTATATGCACGGACACCGCGTTGGAGTCCGTTGTCGCCGCGACGATGATCCGTATGATCCACAGTAGGAAGAGCACGCCGCCCGCGAAGAAAGCGAAAAGGAACAACTCGACGTACAGGTAGGGTGCGCTGGCCCACCACAGACACACGAGCGCCATAAGCGAGAATGCCGTGAGTAACGGCCACCCGGGCGGTTTGGAGATCATGGCGTCACCGTAGTGCCACGCCGGGCAACACTAACAGCCCACACGATGAGCTTTCGGTGGCGTACTACCAGATGTGACTCACCGCGCATGACGGCGATGGTCAAGCAGCGCTCCGCGCGACCTCGCGACCCTGCACCCATTCGGCGACCGGGCATATGGCCCGGAGGTCGGTCCCGGTGTACGAGGGACTCCGGGCCACGCACCGAGCCCAGCGCTCGGCTTACCTGATCGACGCACACGTCGATCTTATGTTTCGAGTGCCCATGTGACTGGATTCCTGAGCTCTTCCGACGGGAGTCTGTAGGCTTTGTGAGCAGGGAGAGGAGATTCCAGCATGACCGCGCAGCCGCAGGAGTTCGTGCCCCCCAGTTCATCGACGCCTGAGAAGAACCTTCGGGCCATCCGCGCCGCCCTGGTCGTGCCGCAGGACCGTGAGGCGTTCGATTCGGGGCTTAAGGCAGTGCTCGATGAGGTTCGAGTGAGTTTGGATCTCGGCGCGCTGAACGCCTTCGTTCACCGCTGGTGGATCTCCGCGTGTGACTCGGTGCGGGATCCAGAGGGACGTCGCCGAATGCATGCCAAAGCCGAGCAGGTCCTTGCCGGTGAACAGGTCTCCCCGGGAAGGCCGTGGCGTGAGGTTCTCAGCGCTCGTGGGGTCGACCTGTAGGTGTACCAGATCACACTCGACCCTCTCGCCGAAGAGCAGATCGCGGCGATCCCCGTGGAAGCGCTACGTCCACTCGCCGAACTGCTCACCCTGCTGGAAGTTGCGCCGTGGAGCGGTCAGCCGTACAACCCGGCCAACCCCAAGGCCAACATGCTCACTCACGCGTTCGGCGAGCGAGGGCTCGCGACGTACGTAGTCCTGGACGAGCAACGTGAGGTGTACCTCATCCGTGTTGAGTGGCCATGATCCCGCGTAATACGACGACGGTACAGCGACGCCTGATGGGCACCAACGGTTTCAGCGTCTGAGCCTTGCCGAAGGCCGGACCTCTGGGTGACCAACTGGGTGACAACGACCACGGACGAGGCCGGACAACGGTGGATCACTGTGGACTGTATGCGCAGGTGGGGGCGGGTATCGCCCATGGCCCCACCCCCACCCGGGTTGCTTTGCAAGCAGGATGTCAGGAGTTCGAATCTCCTAGGCTCCACCACTCTCACGGACACGAGGAAGCACAGGTCAGGCACGTTGCCGTCACCTGGGCTTTGATCTTCATTCGGCCTGTTTTTGCTCCCGTGCCCGTTGCGTGCCCGATCCCTTCGCCAGTGCCCCACGGACGAGGTCGTCAAGGCGGCGCCGCGGCGCGCCGCCGCATCCCCGGCCCTCCGCCCGCCCGCCGTCCGGGCATGCGGCCTGAGGGCCGGTCCCGGACGGCGCGGGACTGCGGGCCGGGCGCCGCACGCCTGCCGCGCCGTACTGACCGAATGCTCCGTTGGGGGTTGTCAGGCCGCCGCACGGATACAGCCCTCACGATCGCCACGTCGTGGCCGGTCGCCATACATGGTCGGGGGCGATCGAAGGTCCAGGGCTTTGTTCCTACTGAGGATGAAAGCTGGACGTTACCCGAAGGCTATCTATCGCCGCAGGTCAGAGGCGTGATCGCGCGTCACGCCGAGCTTTCGGACTCAGTAATGACGGTGCGGGCGCGTTTCCCGGTTCGGTCGGGGTGGCGGAAAGCGATCTCCTGAGCATTGGCTCCGATCACGCCACCTTCAAAGAAGGCGCTAGTCTCCAAGGATCGCGAGAGTCTTGGCCAGAACAACCTACAGAGCCCAGATCTGTCGGTCGGGTGATTATCGCGCCGGTCATCCTGCGTGATCTTTGGACGTGGCCGGCCAACGGCCGGGAACCGTACGCCATCACGGCTCGCGCGCGCGTCGTCAGCCCGGAAGGCGCCAATTGCAGAAATCCCCGCCGATGCACAGCTCGGTGGTCGTCTTACGGCGGTCCGGTGCCTTGATTGACACCTTTTCGCCCCACTGGCTGTAGTGGGTGTCAACGTGGAGGGTCTTGCCCACCAGTTCGTCAGGGCCCCCAGTGGCCGTGTACGTACTCTGCACCCTGCTGACCAGGCCCGCCGAGGTCAGCGTGAGGGTGTAGTAGAGCTTCGTGTCGTCCTCCCAGCTGCTGTGAGCCGAGTGGTCCAACCAGAGGGAGACCTTCTCGAGCTCCTTGAAGGTGATCGCGCCGGTGACGGTGTTCTCGCTCACCTGCCCGTTCTTCAGCAGGGCGGCCAGGGCCGCGGGTTCGGTCGGATTGATGAGCTGCTCGTCGTCGCCAAGCAGCTGGGTGTGGTGGAGGTGTAATTGTTGGACGTCCTTCCACCAGGTCTTGCCGTTTCGCAACCATTTCCCGATGAGGCCGCCGGACTGGTAACCGGTGCCGCCGATGACGTGATTGAAGCCGATGGCGCGTTCGCGTCCGTTTTCACCGCCGGTGGTGGTGACGTCGAGGGACTTGACGCCGCCCTTCTTATCGAATGAGAAGATGCCCCTTCGCCGACGTTCTGCCCTCTCGACGGCGCCTTCCAGGAGGGTCGCAGTCTCGGTGAAGTGCACGCCATGTCCGGGTGTCAGGACGGCCTTCAGCGCCTGGACAGGGCCCTTGGGCGCAGCCTCCACGGGAGCGGCTACCAGCAGAGTGGCGCAGGCCACCAGCCCTGTGATCATCTTCTTCATGTCGATGAGCCTGCCTTATCCGGGTCACATCCGGAACACGAGCCTGGCATAAATCTGCAGTTCCCAAGCGGGCGGCGACGGCTCTCCCTTTATCACTCAAGGAGCCGGTTACGCTGCCCCCATAAACCCTCAGGCCGTGGATTGGGCTGCGATCCCAGGACCGAGGTGGCACCAGCCTGAAACTGTCGCGGAAGCCTTCGCCACCTTGCTCAGGAGTACTCATAATGACCTGGACAAAGGGGGCGGTGTTCGATCAGCAGTAGGAAACGATCACACAGCCGTCGTAGGCGCTGACGTGTTACTGGAGATCATCACTGAGCACCCTGGGCGGGGAGGACGCCCCGACGTTCGTGGAACTTGATCAGCGGTCCGACGGTCAGGCGATGTTCTCGTGGTAGCAGTTCGGGCTGGGATTCTGTGCCGTTAGGTGTTGTTCACGGTTCCCGTCTCCATACATCGGAGTGATGTGGTGGTCGCCTACCAGTAGGTAGGCCGCGAGGCGGGGACCGCCACGAGTCACGGGACAACCTCAGATCGGGCTGGAGAGGGGATTTTGGCCGTAGTACCTTCACGTCATGACCTCTGTCGAGATCTCGATGACCTTTGCTCTTGTAGCGGTGGCCATCACGCTGATCGCAAGAGCACGGCGGCCAGGTCGGACTGATCAGGAGCGTAAGCAGGCACGTACGGCAGTAACCATGATGTTTGCTTTTTGGTTCGGCGCGATCCTTCTCGGAAAGATCATTCTCTGGACGAGCTGATTAGGCCGATGCTCTGGCAGTGAGCGTGCCGGCCGTGCCCGTTGCGTGCCCGATGGGGCGGTAAGCAAGGGGGAACAACGGGGAGTCACGGGAAACCTGGAAGTGCGCCGCCTGCCGCGGCCAGGGCCGCGATGTCGGGTGTGCGCCGACGGAGGCGATGAACACGCGGGAACGGCGCTCAAGCGCGGACCACTGGCCCCCGGCTGCTCCGCGGCCGCCGCGCGCCAGTCCGGCTGTGACGTGTCGTCGGGTCAGCCGGATCCGCACAGCCTCCTGAGCTCGGCGAGGTCCGTGTTGATGTCCGTGATCACCTGGTTGGGATCGCCGCCGGTCATGCCGGTCAGCCGGAAGTTCAGTTCCTGGAATTCGGCGGCCAGTCGACTGATCGTCGCCCCCACCGCTCCTTGCGCGTCGAGGACCGCGCCCATCAGGTCGAGGTAGGTCTGGCGAGCCGCGGCTGCCTGGCCGCTGCGGGTGGTCCCGGCGTTCCGGCGGTATGCGGTCAGCGCCGTCTCCGTCTCGTCGCAGCCCCCGGGCCGGACCGCTGACACCGGCGGGGAGACAACCGGGACCACTCGCGTGGGGCTTGGCGCCGGCGGCTGGGGCTCGCTGGACTCGGGCGACGGGCGTGGGGCCGGCGGTGCGGGCCGGGTGGTGACCGGATCCGGTGACGACGGCCGCGGAGCAGGGGTGGTGACTACCGCGTCGGACGGGGGCTGCGGAGGCGGGGTCGGCGGTATCAGGTAGGCGACCAGCGCGACCACGGCGGCTACCGCACCTGCCAGAGCGCTCATCGCCGCCCAGTTCGGGGGTAAACCTGCTCCTCCACCCGCGGTCGGCGGCCGCGCTGGTCCGTTCTCCGTCATGCCCTCATCGTGGCCGAGCCGCCGAACTCGGTCCAGGGAGCCTTCTGCTGAGAGGGGAACGCGCAATTCATGTCGTTATCAACGATGATCGGCGCATCCGTCCGCAGGTCACCGAGGCCGGTGGCCTTTCTTTTTGCGGCCGACCGGCACGGCCCGGCGACCGGAGCCGTTCTGTGCGGGTTTTTGTGCCTGCCGCTGTGCCGGTTTCTCCGCAGCGGAGGCGGGGGTACGGCCCCGCGAGCTGTTCACCGTCCGGCCGCGGACGATGCCGATGAAATCTTCCACCAGGTCAGTGGTCGCGTCCGTGGGCCAGGTCAGCGCAACCTGAGACTGCGGCGCGTCCGGCACCGGCCGGTAAGTGAGATCCCCGCGGTGGTGGAGGCGTGCCAGCGACAGCGGAACCAGGAGAATCCCGGCGCCGGCCGCTACCAGCTCGACCGCGTCCGCCGTTGTGGCAGGGCGGGTGAACGCGGGCAGCCCGGGCCGGACCGTCCACTCGATGGTGTCGTCCAGAGGGTGGAACACCTCGTCGTCGTTAAGGTCGGCGATGGCCACCTCGTCGGCGGCGGCCACCACGTGGTCCTTGGGCACCACGACCACCGTGGTCTCCACGTAGAGAGGAATCACGCTGAGCCCGTCCCGGTCGACCGGCAGCCTGACGAATCCGGCGTCGGCGCCGCCATTCCGCAGGAGTCCCACCACCTCGGCGGCGGGAACCGCGACCAAGGTGATCGGCACGCCGGGCATTCTCTCGGTCCAGATGTTGACCCATTTCGCGGGTGTCACCCCGGGCACGTACGCCAGTCGAAACGTCCTGCCGGTCTCTCCATCAGTCACTTCCTCAGGGTACCGATGTCAAGGGAACCTGTTCCGGCTGACTACTCTTGACGCCATGACCTCGCCCAAACCGAAGACCATCCAGACAATGAAGCCCGCGACCGCGGCCAAGAAGCTGGGTGTCCCCCTCTCGGCCACTCCCGCCGAGTTCCAGGCGAGTGTCGTCTCCAGGGACGAGCTGAACGAGTTGCAGGCGACGCCACCCGCCTGGCTCGCTGACCTGCGCCGCAACGGCCCGCACACCAAGCAGGTCATCGCCGCGAAGCTCAGGGTCTCCATTGCCGGCCTGATCAGAGGCGGGATCACCGGACCGCTCACCACCGCTGAGATCGATGCGCTGAAAGCGGAGAACCCGGAGTGGCTGGAGCGCGAGCAGTCCCTCCAGGTCGAGGTCCGCAAAGCAGCACTCCGCCTCAAGCAACGCTAGACAGCTGAGATCCCGCACGTTTCCGACCTCGGACGCGTCTCCAGGCTGCCGCCACCGCCTCGCCGAGTGACTATCCGGGTGACAACGCCCCTGGATGTGGCCGTCAAGAAGCCCGTCCGCACAGTGATTGCCTCGGGCACCAACCCGGTCGCCGCCAAGGCGGCGGCGCTGGAGGTGGGCGGGAAGATGAGCGCGGCGGTCGAGCAGTGGCTGCTCAGGCGGGCAACTCTCCGTGCCAGAGCCCCGTTCCACCACTTCTCGACCGCTGAGGCGGCCAGTTCCGCTCACCGGTGAGCGAGGTGTGGACGTCCCGGCCGCGGCGACGCCGAGGCCGGGTCGCAGCGTCCCCTCCGACCAGGAGGAGAAACATGCTCCCCGGGTCTCGTCGACACGCCCAGTGGTTCAGCCAAGGTAAGCCCAAAAGCCACAATCACCATCTTGTTCTTGGACGGAGTCCGGTGGGTTGCTGATGATCTCCGCGTGGTGTCGCATGGCAACCAGCCGTTATCGCGCTGCGCGTGCGGCCTGGGGGCCGATCCCGCGCGACCGCCGGGCTTGTGGGGTATGGGAAGCGGCGTCGGGCGGTGACGATCGGCAGGAACCGGTCAGTCGGCTCCTCAGGTGGTTCGGCTGAGACTCATCACGTCAGGAGGGCGCGCCAGCGGTCGGCCGACTCGATCATGTCCAGGCTGACCCGTTCCAGGAACGCCGCTGTTTTGGCCAGCCGTTGCCCCACGGGGCTGTCGAGCCCGTAGGTCTCGGCCGCCGCCATCGTGGCCCGCACCGTATCGAGCGTCTGCCGCCTGCCGGTCACGATCGAGTGGTACCAGGCGTCGTCGTCGACCACGTAGATGTCGCGACGCCGCTGTGGATCGCGCTCGCGCCGGACGAACCCCTGCTCGACCAGGAAGTTCACGGCGACGGAGACGGAGGCCGGGCTGATCTTCAGCCTGTGGGTCAGCTCGGCCGCGGTGCGCCTGCCGTCCTCGGACAGCAACAGGTCGAAGTGCACGCGCGCGCTCATCCTCGGCAGCCCCGTCCTGACCGCCACCTCAACGAGCTCCTCTTCCATCGTGCCGCCCGGCGGTCCGCCCGCGCGCGGGGGTGCCGGCGTGCCGCGCCGAGCCCGCTGGATCGTCGCCTGGTGCGCCTGCTGGGGCCGGTAGCCGCCGGGTCCGCCGTTGCGTCCGATCTCCCGGGTGATCGTCGAGGTCGGCCGGTCGAGCCGCCTGGCGATCTCGGCGTAGGAGAGCCCGTCGGCGAGTCCGGCCGCGATGCGCTCGCGCTCCTGCTGGGTCAATCGTCCTCCTGGCATGCCGCCAGTATTGCCTTCGCCACCACTCATTGCAACTCGGAATTGCATTCGAGGCCAGCGTCATTGCATCAATTTAACGTCATATACCTTGGAAAATACGTTTCTGTTGATTGACTGAATTTCGAATGCAACGTAGCTTTCGAGCTGAGCCAAATACGTACTATCGCGAAATGAGGAGCGGCCATGGGTGAATCCCCCCACATCACCGAGAACACCAGGGCCTGGATGCCGCGGGCCTCCCGGCGAATGGCGGTCACGGCGCTGGCGGCCACGCTGCTGGCCGGCACGGCCACACCTGCGGTGGCCACCGCAGGTGTGGCCGTGCCGAAGGCCGCTGCCGGGCAGGACCGCCCGGAGCTGCAGGAGGCCATCCAGGAGTTCGTCGACGCCGGTTACGCCGGGGTGCAGATGCGCGTGAACGATCAGCGGGGCGAGTGGGTCGGCAGCGCCGGGGTGCGCAAGCTGGGCCAGAGCGCCAAACCGCCGACCAACGGTCACTTCCGGATCGGCAGCACTACCAAGACCTTCACCGCGACCCTGGTGCTGCAACTGGTGGCCGACGGAGAGATCGGGCTGGACGCCCCGGTGGCCGACTACCTGCCCACGTTCAAGCTGGACCGGCGGATCACGGTGCGGATGCTGCTGCAGCACACCAGCGGGTTGTTCAACTTCACCGGCGAGTACTACGACGACGGGACGATCGTGCCGGGGATCCCCTGGGCGGGCCAGGAGTGGGTGGACAAGCGGTTCCACACCTACCAGGACGAGGAGTTGGTACGGCTGGCGTTGTCCAAGCCGGCGAAGTTCGCGCCGGGGACGAACTGGAGCTACGCCAACACCAACTACGTGCTGGCCAAGCTGCTGATCGAGAAGGTCACCGGCCACTCCTACGCCACGGAGATGAAGCGGCGGATCCTGGGGCCGCTCAAGATGCGGCGCACCGTGGTGCCGGGCACCTCGCCGGAGATGCCCAGGCCACACGCCCACGCCTACTACCGGTATGAGGACGCCGGCCAGTGGAAGACGATCGACGTCACCCGCCAGAACCCCTCCTGGATCTCCGCCGCCGGTGAGATGATCTCGACCACCGAGGATCTCCAGACGTTCTTCTCCGCGCTGCAGGGCGGCAAGCTCCTGCCGGCCCCGCTGCTGGCCGAGATGCGCAAGCCGCACCCCAAGAGCAGCGGCCTCTTCGGCGGCTACGGCCTCGGGCTGTATGTGCAGGACCTGGGCCCGGGCTGCGTCGGCACCGTCTTCAACCACAACGGCAGCAACAATGGCTACGGGGCGCTGATCTACAGCACGCCCGACGGCAAGAAGACCATGGCCGCCTCGATCACCACCGGGGACGCCGCAATCGACCCGGCGCAGGTGTTCCCGAAGGCGCTGGACAAGCTCCTCAAGGAGGTGTTCTGCGGCGGGAAGGCCGCGGGCTGACGAGACCGAGCCGGCCAGGCAGTCCACACCGACTCCCGCACCCTGGCGGTCGGCGATCCTGCCGGTCGCCGGGGACAGGGCGGGGAAGTGGAGCCGGAGCATGAGCGCCGCAGGTTGTCCGCGACTTCTGGACCATGCTCTACCAGACGATCGACGACTGACACCGCGCCCGCGCCTGGTACGCCCGCCCGCAACCCGCGACACCCGACGGTCAGCCCCTGGCGGCCGAACCGTCGACGTTTCCACGAGGGTGTGGTCGTGACCCCGTTCGCCTGCGGTCGGCTCGCCCGCCCGGCGGCACAGTCGCGACGGCCAGGCCGAGCAGTGCCGGGCGCGAAAGGTCAGGCAGGTGACCAAGGCCAAACGCATCGGCGGCAGAGCTCACTACCAGGGTCAGCCCCGCTTCGCCGCGCTCAGCGCAGGAGATCAAATGGGCCTTGATCGTTGTTCGGCCTTCTCGATCTCACGTGCCCGTTGCGGCCCGATGGCTTCTTCGTGCGGTCAAAGAGGTCCGAGGTCGATCAGATTGACAGCGGACGACGGTAGCGGACCTTGGTGATGAGGAACCCGTCACTTCGGTCCTCGACCATGCCACCGTCCTTACTCCAGCCCTGCCCTCGATAAAAGTCCTGGGCCCTGTCATTGCCTTCGAGCACCCACAGGGTGGCCTCGGCATAGCCGGCTCGGGCCAAATTGTCGACGACTTCCGCCATCAGCGCCTTGCCGACCCCCGTGCCCCAGACCTCGGGCAGCGTGTAGATCGATCCGATCATGCCTACGGCCGTCGGGTCGTCATCGGCGTCATCGGTGGGATAGAAGCGTGAGTAGCCCACGACCCTGTCGGTCTCCTCGGCCACCAGCGCGCCTGACGAGGGCCACTGAGATTCGGCGAGGATGTCCGCCCACGTTTTCTGGAAGGCCTCGGTATCCAGGTTCGCCAGGTACTCCCCGGGCATGAGTCCGTGGAAGGCCGCCTGCCATGACGCGGCCTGGATCATGCCAAGGGGCGCAGCGTCCAGCGGAACCGCCTGTCGAACTCGCCGCGTCACGATTTTCACTCCGATGGGCCGGGCCGCCTACGTCCGGGCGAACGTACAGCGGCTCCGTACGAGCGCCAAATCGTATCCCGCCGCCTTGGGGATACTGCACCGGTTTTCTGTCGGGCACCTAGCCAAGCAGTTGACCGAGCAAGACCTACGGGCATGATCGTCGGACCGTTACTCGACCTCCGGTGAGGAACGCAGCACCGGCGAGGTATCCGCCGCGGTCCGAACTCGCGGCAAGTGGATCCTCGGTCGGCAGGGGCGAGAAGCCTGATCGTCGGCTCACTACACTGACGAGCCATGACGGCGATGGAGGAATTGATCCGCCTTGTGGCGCGGCCTGCGGAACCGGTCGATGCGCACGGCGACTGGAGTGAGGTCGAGGCCGTCCTCGGGCTGGAGCTGCCCGCTGACTTCAAGACGCTCATCGAGCAATATGGGTACGGCCAGTTCGTTGACTTCATCACGCCGCTGACTCCGTTCGGCGCTCACGGCCTGCTGGTCCAGCACGCACAGTGGCTGCTGGACAGAGAGCGGTCCTTCCGTGAGAGATATCCCGACGAATGCCCGTACCCGTTCTATCCGGAACCCGGTGGGCTGCTGGAGTGGGCCGGCACCGACAACGGTGACTCGCTCTGCTGGCTGACCGACGGAGAGCCGGACGGCTGGAGGGTCGTGGTCTGGAACTCGCGCAACGTCTGCTACGACGCACATGACGTCGGCGCGGTGGAGTTCCTCCACGGCTGGTTGAGCGGACGGATCACCACGACGATATTGCCCGACGCGGTCGAGGCATCGCCGTGGTTCGAGCCGTTTCGCGAGCGCGAACACGTCTACATCAAGCTGTCCGAAGGCGAGTTGCCCTACCTTGAGCGGTTGCGGATTCTCCGCGATGCGCTCGCGCCTACGGCCGATCGGGGCGCGACCGATGATGGAGACGACTGTCGACAAGACCATTTCGCAGCCACGGACCTCGGCTGGTCGCTGACCTACGAGACGGCCTACGGTCACCAGATCCGGGTCGCCTTCCCGGCTGAGGACGAAGGGCGGGCACGCGTCACCCTGTTCGATGCCGTCCACCGCATGGGCTGCCAGGTGCTGTCGACGACGACGCACCGCGGAGAGCCTGTCTGGTCCTAGACGGGTCTTTCCGAATGTTCCGTGTTACCGGGCGGCCCGGACTGTGCGGTCGGTGCCCTCTTCTCCGGGTGCTCACTCCGCACTGTTCAGAGGTCGGAGCACCAGGTAGCCGCCCGAGCGCGGACCCGTGGTGGTAGGGCTATGGCGCCGGAGCGGTCCGGCCATCGGACGAGGGCTTCAACGATCCGACCCCGGCGGTTCCGCGTTCATCGAAGGCCCGGAGCACTCGCACGGTTGGATCTGGTGCCCCATCGTCCCGAAGGCGATCGGTGAGGAGAAAGTCAGCCAGTTCGAACTCAGAAGCGTGCTCGCTCTCGCTCAGGAAGAAGGCCCCGCCCACGAGGTCAGGATCCCAGCCATGTGTCAGGGCGTAGTCGATGACCCTCCGCACGTCCTTGAGGGTCGGATAGGCGCAATCAGTCGCACAGCCCCACGGCAAGACCGCCTTTGACAACAGATCCGCCTGGAGCACACGGCTGTTCTTCCCGGCACCCCAAACCCGCAAGCGAATACACCTGTGACAGTCACGCTCACCGGCCACGTGGTGGATCCGGCCCGTCCATACGAACTCTCGCTCGCCCGCATACAGCTTTCGCAACCTCACCCGCACGTTGCCCACCTCACCTGGCCGGGGTCCGTCATGCTTCGGCTGACCGGATCATACGGGCGCAGGTGATCGTGGCCGGCGTCATCTACCTGCCTTGAGGAACGCACCGATGTCTTCGGTGGTCATCAGGCCGTCTCCGGGGAACCGGAGAGCGGAGACGGAAGCCTCCCGCCTCGCGAGATCTTTCCGATACCGAGGCCGTCGAGGAGCGTCTGGAGCCCGAACTCGAAGAGCCTGTCGAGGTCGAAGTCGTAACCGTCCGCGCCGAGTTCACCGATCAGCTTGGCGAGAAACGGCGCCCGTCCGGCGGCGACCACGGCGTTCATCGTGCCGCCCTGGGTATCGAGCCACTGCTCGTTGGACAAGCCCGTGGCCGACATCGCCTGAGTTTCCCGCTCGACATGCACGGCGAGCCCCTGCGCGTATGCGTAGAGCAGGATCTCGATGGTCATCACGGTCGCCGGATCGAGATCGAGCCCGTCGAGCGCGAGCAACAGTTGCTCGCCGTGCCTGACGATGCCGGGCAGTGGCAGCGGACGCCCCAGCGGGGTGAGGTGGGGCAACCAGGGATGTCGCCGGTAGATCCGCCACAACGTGCGGGTGACCATCTCCAGCCGGTCCCGCCGGTCGAGCGTCGTGTCCGGGTAGCGTTCCGCGCCGTAAGCGAGGTCCGCCATGGTCCGTACCAGGTCGTCACGGCCGCGCACATGCCGGTAGATCGCCGCGGCCGAGACGCCGAGACGCGCGGCCACGGCGCGAACGGTCACGGTGCCGAGCCCTTCCGCGTCGGCGATCGCGATCCCCTCGCGCACGATCCGCTCCCGTGTCAACTCCACCGCATCGGGATGTCGCCGCGGCCTGCTCAGAGTGGCCGCCACCACCGTTCCCGACCGGGGCCTGCCCTCCACCAGTCCTTCCTCCTTGAGGACGGCGAGCGCCCGCACCGCCGTGGCCAGGGCGACTCCGAAGTCGCGCGCGATCGCGCGGGTGGACGGCGTCTTGTCGCCGGGGGCGAGCTCACCCGCCTGGATGCGACGCCGGAGGTCGGCGGCGATGCGCTGGTAGGGAGCTTCCACGATAGTTTGTCCTAGAACAGATATGACGGCCGGGACTGCATCTGTTCTAGCACAGTTGGGCGTTTGGGCACTGCCGGGGATACCAAGGAACCATGACTTCTGTACTGATCTCCGGCGCGAGCGTCGCCGGTCCCGCCCTGGCCTACTTCCTGAGCCGACACGGCTTCACCGTCACCGTGGTCGAGAGCGCTCCCGCACTCCGCCCCGGCGGCCAGGCGATCGACGTGCGCGGCACCGCGCTCACCGTCGCCGAGCGCATGGGGATCCTCTCCGATGTACGGCGCTGCCGTACCCGCATGAACGGCATGTCCATGCTCGACGGCGACGGCAACGAGCTGTGGCGCTCCACAGAGATGGCGCTGTCCAGCGGCCGCCTCGACAGCGACGACGTCGAGTTGCTCCGCGAGGACCTGAGCCTCCTGATCCACGACAGAACGAAGGACGACGTCGAGTACCTGTTCGGCGACTCGATCACCTCGCTCACCCAGGACGAGCGTGGCGTGCGGGTCACCTTCGAGCGGGCGGACGCACGCTCCTTCGACCTCGTGGTCGGCGCGGACGGCCTGCACTCCAATGTCCGCCGCCTGGCGTTCGGTCCCGAGCGGGAGTTCGTTCACCACCTCGGGACGTACCTGTCGATCTTCTCCATGGAGAACTACCTCGGCCTGGAGAACTGGCAGACCTGGTTCAACGACGGGAACACGGGCGGCGCGATCTACCCGGTGCGCGACAACACCGAACTCCGCGTCAACCTCGGCTTCCACGCCGAGGAGCCCGTCACGTACGACCACCGTGATGTCGAGGCGCAGAAGCGGCTGGTCGCCGAGCGTTACACGGACGCGCGCTGGGAGGTGCCCCGGCTGCTCAAGGCGATGTGGGACGCGCCCGACTTCTATTTCGACTCCATGGCCCAGGTCCGGGTGGAGCGCTGGTCGGCCGGTCGGGTGACGCTGCTCGGCGACGCCGGCTACTGCGCCTCACCCCTGTCGGGCCAGGGTACGAGCCTGGCACTGGTCGGCGCGTACGTCCTGGCCGCCGAACTGGCCCGGTCGGGTCACGAGGCCGCGTTCGCCGCCTATGAGGAGCGCATGCGACCGTGGGTGGAACTCAACCAGGCGCTTGTGGAGAGCAACCGCGACCACTCAGCGGAGACCTCCTCCGGGGAGAGTCCGCTGGACCACGTGAAGAACGCGATCCAGCTCCCCTGGTGAGCCCGTATCGAGTGGAAACGGGGCGCGTGACGAAACGGAACCACGGTCGCTCAAGACATGATCGGGCGCTTGGTCGTTTTCCCGGCCGGGGCGGCCCTGCTGGTGCTCCGCTGCCGTGATCAGTGGCACCCGGTCGGATCCATACCGCTGCTGCTCCTCGCCGGGGCCGGACACGCCGCCGGGTACAGCCCGCTGATCGCGCAGATCACGTCGCCGGTAGAGCCGCGGCCGGCGTCAGCCATTTCAACCAGAGTGAACTGAAGACGGTTTCTGAACGACGTTTCGAGCCCCGTCCGACCGAGGCCCTCAGGAGGAGCGCCCCGCGTAGTAGCGCCGAGACTTGTCGCGGCTGCCGCAGGTGGTCATGCTGCACCACCGGCGGCGACGATTCTTGCTGACGTCCAGGAACAACCAGCAGCACGACGGACACTCACCGAGCCGATCCAGTGGCCCGTGGGTGAGCAGTTCGACCGCCGAAGCCGCGACCTCCCAGAGCAGGATTCGCACCGTACGCGGCCCACCCCACGAGAGCCGGAAGTTCCCGCCGGCCTCCTCCAGCCGGCCATGGGCAATGCCGTCACCGTGCAGCGCGACGACGACATCAAGATCCGGCTGCGGCGCCAGGCCCCCCTGCGCAAGCGGCTGAAACACCCGGAACACCGCCTCACGCAGCTCGCGGGCATCCGGCAGGGTCGCTGCGAGCCCGTCCGGTTCCTCGATCGGATGCCCCGTCGCCGCGGCCCAGGTCACAGCCTCCTCGGGGGTACCCAGCCAGTCTCGCCGAGCCACCGGACGAGCGTTGACCGTGTTGGCGAAGTCCAGGCACAGCGCGTTCCCAACCAGTTCGATGGCAGTCACGGCATCGAGTATCTCACCGATCAAACCACGTTGACAGGTCAGGCAGCGCGGGCCACGCTATGACCGATCAAACGTATTTGAAAGGTAAGAAACGAATGCGCCTCCTCCCCCTGTCGCTAGGTCGGCCGTTCAACGCGCTGTGGTTCGGCACCGGTGCCGCGAACCTCGGCGACGGCATGGCGCTGTTCGTCCTGCCACTGCTCGCCATCGCCGCCGGCGCCTCACCCGGCGGAGTGGCGGCCGTGACGGCGGCGCTCACCCTGGCATGGCCGGTCTTCGGCCTGCACGCCGGCTGGATCGTCGACCGGGTCGACCGCCGGATGCTGCTGAGCGGCGTCAACCTGGTCCGCGCGCTGGTGCTGTCCGGCCTCACCATCAGTCACCTCACCGGCACCCTGTCGCTGCCGCTGCTCCTCGCCGGGGCGGTGCTGCTCGGCGTGGCCGAGACGCTGGTCGACACCGCGCTGACCTCGACCATCCCCATGGTCGTCGAGCCCGCCGGTCGCAACAGAGCCAACGCACGCATCGAGGCGACCATCAACGTCACCAACCAACTCGCCGGCCCACCGCTCGCGGGCCTGCTGGCAGGCCTCACCCTCGCCCTGGCCACCGGTACGAGCGCGGCCCTCTACGTGCTGGCCGTCGCGGGCATCGCCATGATGGCCCTGCGCCGGGCGCCCGCCGAGGCCCGAACCTCGGGGGGCGGCGGCGTGGTCGCCGGCTTCCGGTACCTGTGGCGGCAGCCGGTGGTGCGAACGCTGACCCTCTTCACCGCCGTGATGAACATCCCCTGGGCAGTCGCGACGGCCCTGCTCGTCGTGTACGCCGTCAGCCCCGGCCCGCTTGATCTCACCGCGGCCCAGTACGGCCTGGTGCTGACGGCGATGGCCGTGGGCGGGTTGCTCGCGGCGGCGGTGGTGGAGCCGTTGCGGCGCCGGTTCGGGGTGACCAGGCTGCTGATCGCCGACGCCGCCGGAACCGTTCTGCTGGTGGCGCCTGTGGCGCTGGACGGGCCGGTGTGGACTGTGGTCGCAGGGGCAGTGATCGCTGGGGCCGGGTCGAGCATCTGGCGCATCCTGGTGGCCACGATCCGGCAGAACCTGTCGCCGCCGGAGTTGCTGGGGCGTATCTACGCCGCGTCTCGGGTGCTCAGCTGGGGCGTGATTCCCGCCAGCGCGGCGCTGGCCGGAATCGCGGCGGAGCTGTGGGGGGTACGGGTGGTGTTCGTCCTGGCCACGGGGCTCGCCGTCGTCGTGCTGGGCGTCTTTGTGCCGTACGCGCTCCGTACGGATCTGTCTGCGGCCATCGAGCCGAAAAAGGCCACCTGTTCTGCATCACCACGGCCTGACCGGGAGTAACGAACACTCCACGACGCTCAGGGGCCCACGGTGGGAGAGGTCGCTCCCGAACATCAAGAAATGCCGGGCCTACTGTGCCTGCACCACCGGCGGGCCCTCGCTGGCCTGGACGAGGACGAAACCCTGGCCCTGGAAGGCGAGTTGCATGGCCTCGCCACTGCCACGGCCGATCAGCGCGCCGACTTTCATGGTTCGGTTGACGCCCACGTGTAGGCCGGCACTCCAGCAGACCGCCGACTGACCGTCGGCGAAGGTCGGCATCTGGGAGGTGTCGAGGAGCACCGGCGTGCCGTGCGCGGTGACCGCGACCCAGCCGGTGCCCTTGATCGTCATGTTGAACAGGCCGCCCGCGGCGATCCCCGCGCCCTGCACGCGCTGGATGTCCCAGGTGAGCTGGGGATCGAAGGCCAGCAGGTTGCGGCCGTTGACGGTGAGAGCTTCGTTCTCCAGATAGAACAGGTGGATGTCGTCGGCGTTGTCGGCCAGGAACAGCAGGCCCTGCCCCCTGACGCGCATCAGCGGGGCGCCCTCGCCGGTCACCATCCTCTTGAACAGTTTCCCGACCCCGCCCGATCCCTCGTAGTCGAACTCCATCTGGCCCTGGAAGGCGACCATCGAGCCCTGCCTGGCGAGCACCTCCTGCGGTAGCCGGACGCGAAGCATCTTGGAGTTCTGCAGGGCGAAGTTGGCGGGAACCTGCTGGGAGTCCAGGTTCCCGAAGAGCGCGCTGCGCATGAGGCTCCCTTTGATGGGTGTAGTCGACATGGGTAGTGACGAACGAGGACGGCGCTCCGGTTCCCGTGGCCTGGTCGTACTCCCAGGCTCGACGACCCGGCGGTGGCGGTCCGGCCTCTGACCGGACTCGATTCCCCGGCGGGCGATGCGGGGAGCCGAGCATGCCGTCAGCGAAGCCGCAGCCGGTCGCGCAGGAAACGACGCTCGGCGTCGGTGGGTGCGAGGTCGAGCGCCACGCGGTAGCCGTCGGTCGCCTCCTGCCTGCGGCCGGCCTCGTCGAGGTCGGCGCAGTCGAGGATGTCGAAGCCGGCTATCTGGTCCTTGGCCTCCGCGTACGGGCCGTCGGTCAGCAGCACCTCACCGTTGCGGACGCGAACCGTGGTCGCGTCGCTCGCCGGCCGGGTGCGGTTGCCCATCAGCCGGATCCCCTTGTCGTCCATCTCCTTGACCCAGTGCTCCACATCCGGGGCGCTGTCGTCCTGGCCGGGCGAGTAGCCCGGGTCGGTGCACACCAGCATCAGGTACTTCATCGGGCTTCTCCTGTCGCGAAATCGGCGGTGGTCATGGATGACGAACAGGCAGGGCCCTCTACTACAGGTTCACATCAAGATTTTTTGCGCAGCCGGGCAGTCGGAACAGCCGCGATCGAACGGCTCGGGGTGGAGAGAGCCAGCGAACGCTTCGGCTTTGGGCTGACTCATGTTCTCTCCGTTTCGTACTCGGACGAGGCTAGTGATCAGGTGGGATGCGGTAGACGGACACGTGGGAACGCGACTCGGCGGTGAAGTCGGCCCCGGCCCAGTCCGCATGCCTGCTCTCCAGCTCGAACCCGGCCAACTGAGCCATCAGGTCGAGCTCGGCCGGCCAGATGTAGCGGTGCGGGCTGCGGGACAGCTGAGCCTGCCTGCTCTCATCGAACGTGAAGTGGTGCGACACGACGTGCTGGCGCAGTACGTCGTAGGTGTCCAAGCCGATGTAGCCGGGCTCGGAATGCCATACCGTGGCCTGCTGACCCGGTGGGAGCTTGCGCAGCTCAGGCACCCAGAGCTCGATCACGAAGCGGCCGCCGGGTATGAGGTGGCGGGCGGCATTGCGGAAGCACGCGACCTGCTCGGGTTGGGTGAGCAGGTTCGAAATCGTGTTGTAGACGAGGTAGACGAGCGTGTATCTCCCCGGGGCGACGGCAGTCGCCATGTCGCCGACGATTACTGGGATCGTCGCTTCGTCCACTTTCGTGCGCAGCTGGTCGATCATCGGAAGTGACAGCTCGATGCCGGTGACGGGCACCCCTCGCTCGGTGAGCGGGACGGCCACCCGGCCGGTTCCGATGGCGAACTCAAGCGCCTGTCCGTCGCCTGTGAGTTCGGCGAGGCGGTCCACGGTCGGCCCCAGGACCTCGGGCGCGAACATGCCGGTGCCCGGCGTGTCATAGCGTCGGGCGGCGTCGACGTCCCAGATCTCCTCCTGTCGCATACCCCCAACGATCGCCATGGGTATACGCGTTGTCCAATGATTTTGCGAATGTGCTCAAGCCGCTGCGCGCCCGGATCCTGTCAAGGATCAGCCGGCTTCCGTTGGATCGCGGCGGGTTCACGCGGTCTTGCGAAGACCGGCGAACTGCAGGCCGGTGAAGCCGGCGACCACCACCGCCTGTGCGATCACCAGCGCGGTGCCCAGGCCGGTCAGCGGGAACCAGCCGGCGATGAGCAGTTCCGCGCTCGCGGCCACCCAGGCGATGTTGACGGCCATTACGACGCCCACGGCGGCCTTGCTCACCGTCGGCCGCGAGGCGAGGAAGTACACGGCGGCCGCGAAAGCGACCAGGAACGCGCCGATCGGGTAGAGGAAGGCGGCGGGGAGGCCGAACAGCTCGCCGAAGATCGCCGCGACGAGGACGTAGGCGGCTCCGTTGGCGCCCGTGCCCATCGCGTCCAGCCTGAGGGCGAAGCGAAGCAGCTTGGCGTCGGCGGTCCTGACGGTGCTGGCGGTGGTGACCATTTCGAAGATCCCTTCGTGGTGCTGACGTGCGTGTGATCACGAAGTTACGCAGGTCCGCGCCACCCCGAATCAGTCATCGTGACGGTAGGTTCCTGACCGTGTTGTACGGGCGATCCAGCGAACAAACGGACATCGAACGGCTCCTGGCGGAGGCCAGGGCCGGCCAGAGCGGGACCCTTGTCATTCGGGGGCAGGCGGGGATCGGTAAGTCGGCGCTGCTGCGCCATGCCGCCACGCGAGCGGAAGGCATGCGAGTGCTGCGCGGTGTCGGCATCGAATCCGAGGCCGAGTTGCCCTTCGCCGCGCTTCATCTGCTCCTTCGCACCGGGCTCGACCGGATCCACGCACTGCCCGATGCGCAGGCCGCCGCACTCAACGGGGCCCTGGGCCTGGGCGACATCGCGCCGGAAAACCGCTTCCTGGTCGGGCTGGCCACGCTGAGTCTTCTCGCCGAACTCGCAGGGGATGGCGCGCTGCTCTGCCTCATCGACGACGCGCAGTGGTTCGACCGGGCGTCCATCGACGCGCTGGTGTTCGCCGCCCGCCGCCTTGAGGCCGAAGGTGTCGTTATGATCTTCGCCGCCCGTGCGGGTTTCCATGCCGCGGGGCTGCCCGAGCTCCGGCTGGGTGGGTTGGACAGTGCGGCCGCCGCCGCCCTGCTCCCCGCCGACCTGCCACCGCAGGTGCGAGAACGCCTCATCGAGGAATCGGACGGCAACCCCCTGGCGCTTGTCGAACTGCCTGCCGCGCTCACCGCGGAACAGCGGGCGGGACGACTGTCGCCGGTGGGTGCGATGCCCGTCGCCGATCGAGTTCGGGAGGCGTTCCAAAAACAGATAGCCGCGCTTCCCGAGCCGGCGCGGACCGCGTTGCTGATCGCGGCGGCGGACGGCTCCGGCGAGCTTGAGACGGTGGCGGCCGCGGGTGCCTCCCTGCAGGGCCTTGAGTCAGCCGAGCGGAGTCGCCTGATCGAGATAAGGGGGACGACCATCGGCTTCCGTCATCCCCTGATCAGGGCGGCCGCCTACCAGAGCGCGCCGGTCACCCGGCGCCTTGCCGTACATCGGGCCCTCGCCGACGCCCTCACCGGCTCGGCCGCCGTGGATGCGGCCGACCGGCGGGCGTGGCACCTGGCCGCCGCCGTGCTCGGATCTGACGAGGGAGTCGCACGGGAGCTGGGGGAAGCGGCGGAACGGGCACGTACCCGCAGCGGCTACGCCGCGAGCGCGGCCGCCTACGAGCGAGCCGCCGAGCTGACCGCCGATCCGGTACGACGATCCGGACGGCTGGCCGCCGCCTCGTTGGCGGCGAGTGACGCCGGGCTGATGGGCCGCGCCGCCGCGCTCGCCGACAGCGTCACGTCCGATGTGGACGACCCTGACGTGATCACCGCGCTGATCCAGGTGCGTGCCCATCGCGAATTCGAGCTGGGCACACCGCTCGCAGCGGGCCGGATCATCCTGGACGGCGTTCCTCGGGTGGCGGCTCGCTCCTCGGCGTGGGCCACCTGGCTACTGGTGGAGACCGTCCGTTGCGCCTGGTTCGCCGGTGACGCACGGCTGGCCGAGGAGGCGGCCGCGAGCCTCCGGGCGCTTCCCGAGACCGGCTCGCCACTGGTCAGCGGGGCGCTCGGGCTGACCCGCCTGCTGAGCGGTGACATCGAAGAGGGGACCAGGCTCATGGGCGAGGCGGTCGACGGACACGCGCTCGCCGGACTGGGGGTACCCGGGCTGACCTTCACCGCCTCTCTGTGCCTTCCGCTGGGCCGTGCCGTCCACTACGAGGAGATCACTGGACAGATCTTGGCGGAGTGCCAGAAGAGCGGAATGATCGGCTGGCTCGCCTTCGCGTTCCAGGATCATGGCCTCGCACAGGGGTGGCTCTGCCGATACGGCGAGGCCAGGGCGGCTCTGGACGCGGGGTTGCGACTGGCGGTGGACCTGGGCCATGAGCACCGGGTCAGTCACCTCATGTGCTCTCTCGGATGGGTGCTCGCCCACCAAGGGGATGTGGAGAGGTGTCGAGCGACCGCGGAGGAGGGCGTCGCGAGGGCCGACGGCCAAGGACAGGCCCTTGCCGCGGCCATCGGACGCTGGGCACTCGGCCTGCTCGAACTCGGCCTGGGCCGACCGGACGCCGCCCTCCGGCAGTTGGAGGCCATCTCGCTGACGGGCATCGCCGTCCTCTCCGCCGCCGACCAGGTCGAGGCGGCCGTTCGTGCCGGTCGGCCGGAGCGGGCGAAGGAGCCACTCGCCCGATACCTGGCCTGGGCGCGGCACGTCCGTCAGCCGTCACCCGACGCGATCGCGCTGCGCTGCCGTGCCCTCGTGGAGGGGGACGAGGCGCACTTCGCGCATGCCGTGCGCTGCCATGAGGCGGCCGGTCAGCCGTACGAACAGGCGAGGACGCGACTCGCCTACGGCGAGCGGCTACGACGGGCACGGCGGCGAGCGGATGCCCGGTCGCAACTGCGCGGCGCACTGGAGATCTTCGACCGGCTCGGCGCGGAGCCGTGGGCCGAGCGCGCCCGGGCGGAGCTGCGCGCGACCGGAGACGTTCCGGCGGCGCCGCGCAAGGCCGACGACCCGCTCAGCGTGCTCACCCCCAGGGAGCGCCAGATCGTACGGCTGGCGGCCAACGGTGCCTCCAACCGCGACATCGCCGCCCAGCTTTTCCTCAGCCCGCGGACCGTCGGCTATCACCTCTACAAGGCGTTCCCCAAGCTGGGTATCACCTCCCGATCCCAGTTGGCGGCCGTCGCCCGGTCCGCACGGGCACCCGACTGATCGTCCACCCGGATGTGCGGTGACGGCCCGGCCTGTCCAGCTCCGATGATCAGGATTCATCGCCCGGCGCCGGGGGCGCCGTTCTCGGTTGTCTCGCCGTTCGGCGGACCGTCGTTCGAGCCGTCGATCTCATCGCCAAGGCGGGCGAGGACGCCGGACGTGGCGGTGCGGTCCGGTCTCGGCGGGATCACCAAGGCCGAGCGATTCGTGTCCGCGCGGTGGATCACCTATCCGTAGGTGGGGTGCTGCGGCCAGCCGGACGGGGAGTCCTCCCAGTCCTGCTGCCGGCCGTACGGGGTGAGGTCGAGGATGTTGTTGGCGAAGAGAAGCCGGTCCACGCCGCGGGAGGTGGTGTTGTAGGTCCGGTAGACGTCTTCGCCGTCGCGCAGGAACACACTGAGCATGAAGCCACGACCGGTGCCGCAGTCGTCGGCGAACGAGGTGCCGTGTGAGGACACGAACGGCAGGGTCCAGCCCATCCGCGCCTTGTACGCCTCGATCTGGGCGAGTGGCATGTTCGACACGGTCACCCAGGTGACCCCGAGCTCGGCCGGCCAGGCCAGCCCGGCCACCGGGACGTTGTTGGTGAACCCGGTGCAGCCCGGGCAGTAGTGGTCCGGCCCGTTGTCCATGAACTGGTAGACGACCAGCTGTCCTCGCCCGTCGAACAGGTCGAGCAGGGTCTTCGTACCGGTCGGCGTGTCGAACGCGTAGTCGTTGGCGAACCTGACCATTGGAAGGCGGCGACGCCGTGCGGCGAGCGCGTCCTGAGCACGGGTGGCTTCCTTTTCGGCTTTGAGTAACTCGTCGCGGGCCTGCCGCCACTCCTCAGCCGAAACAATCCTGGGCTTCTCCATCCGCCGATTGTGCTCCCCTGCACCGACAGAATCCCGCCACCGACCGGCACGCCCGCCGATCATCGGCGACGACCTTCTGGAGGAACCCCGCCAAGGCTCGCCATCCAGGGCACCAGACCGCTACGGACTGCGTGCCCGGCGGTAGCGGAGGCATGCCCGGTTCTCTCTCCCGCAGGCCTTGGATAGCGTCGAGGTCATGCGGCTTCATGTGGGATGCGCGATGTGGACTCTCAAGTCATGGCAGGGGCGTTTTCTGCCTCATCCGCTCCCGGTCGGGGAGCGCCTGCGGGCCTACGCGACCTGGTGCAACGCGGTGGAGGGCAACACGACGTTCTACGCCACACCGGCGCGAAGCACGGTGGAGTCGTGGGCGCGGCAGACCGGCCCGGACTTCCGCCTGGTGGTCAAGCTGCCCAAGTCGATCACGCACGAGGGTCGCCTTACCGGTGTCGAGGAGGAACTTCGGTCGTTCCTGGAGGCGATCGAGCCACTCGGGCCTCGCGCTCACGCCCTCTGGGTCCAACTGCCGGGATCATTCGCTCCGACCGACCTCGGCACCCTGGCGGGCTTTCTGCGCAGGCTTCCCCGCTCGTACAGATACGCCGTCGAGGTCCGCCACCGCGCGTTCTTCGATGACGAGCGATCCGAACGGCTTCTCGAAAGGGTTCTCGCCGGCGTTGGTGCCGAGTGGGTTCCCTTCGACACCGTCACCCTCTTCCAGAGCCCTCCGACCAGTGACGCCGAACGAGACGCGTGGACGAAGAAACCGCGTGTGCCGCGGCGGTCGATCGCGCTCACCGACCGTCCGATCGTGCGCTACCTCGGCAGGGACGCCACGGAGCGCACGATCGAGGGCTGGCGGCAGTGGATCGACACGGTCACCGAATGGCTACGCGAGGGCCGCTCGCCGACCGTGTTCATCCATACCCCCGACAACGCCGACGCGCCGATGCTCGCCCGTCGTTTTCACGACGACGTACGGGCCCGGCTGCCCGAGGTCGAGCCGCTGCCCGAGCCCATGCCGACCGAGCCGCTGACCCTCTTCTGACCGCAGGGCCTCCCCGTACCCTGGTGACAGGGGAGTCTGTGAACTCGGTGGCCTGTTTGGCGATGGCGTGGCGTACCGCGGGACGAGCCCGAGGCGGCTGCCCAGATGTGGGAACCGCCTGGAGCCGCATCGACACCGGATCGGTCATAACCGTCTTGCGCCGGGACCTGTTGCTGTGATCATTCCATTACGGAGTGGAGAAGCGCGGTGATCGTGAGTCCTACGGTCAGGCCGACGCCGATGGTGCTCGTGACACCGAGCGTCACGCCGACCACACCGGCCACACTCATGATGATCACCCAGCGCTGGGGAAGCCGTTTTGGCTGGTCAGGCGAACTCTTGTGCTCTGCTGGGCTCCTCCACGGTATCCTCATCGGCGATGTCCTTCTCTTCTGATTGCAGCGAGGGGATTGGCAGAGAGCGGCCCCTGTCTCGACTACAGCGGGCCGCTCGTTTTTTGTGACCTCTTGTCACTGGAGCCATCCTCCTGGAGTGATCTTTCCTATGCAAGAGCATCTGCATGACTATATGGGCGCCCATATGCAGAAGCATTTGCACGTGCATCTGCCCGAGCCTGCGCCGTGTGCCGAATATGATTCGGTTGGATCGAACGAAAGACCGGCTTCATCAGTGGCGTTCGAGGGTGTCGCTGATCGATGCGCGGCTGTGGTGCCATGTAAAGGAAGAAAACGCCTGATCGGAGGAGGTGGCTGATGGTCCCGGCAGAGGGCGGCGGGAACGCGTCCCCCAGCAGGACACGACCCGGCCCGTCATTCGGCCCCGTTGTGCTTCGGATGGTGTTGGGTAGCGAGCTACGTCGGCTCCGGGAAGCCAAGGGGCTCTCGCGTGAGACGGCCGGGTACGCGATTCGGGCGAGCGAGTCCAAGATGAGCCGCCTGGAGTTGGGGCGGAGCCCCTTCAAGCTGCGAGACGTGGCTGATCTGCTCACTCTGTACGGCGTCATGGACCAACACGATCGTGAATCGCTGCTGGAACTCTCGACGAGAGCCAACGAGCCTGGCTGGTGGCAGCAGTTCAACGATCTCCTGCCGCAGTGGTTCAGCCCATATCTCGGGATGGAGGAGGCGAGCACCGTCATCCGGGCGTACGAGGTGCAGGGTATTCACGATCTCTTACAGACGGAGGATTACGCTCGCAAGCGGTATCGGCTCCTCGACCCCGAGGGCACGAAAAATCAGATCGATCGCCGTGTCCAGATCCAGATGACGCGTCAACAGGTGCTCACCCGGTCGAGTCCGCCCACATTGTGGGTGGTGCTGGACGAAGGAGCCTTGCGGCGTTCGCCAGATGACGTACACGTCATGCGTGAGCAGGTCAGGCACTTGATCGAGATGAGCGAGCTACCGAATGTGGTCCTGCAAATCATCCCATTCGGGACTTACCCGGTGCCAGGTCATTCCTTCAGCACGCTGCGATTTGCCTCCGTGGACTTGCCGGACGTTGTCTACATCCAGCATCTGGCCGGAGCCTTGTATCTAGACAAACCTGATGATGTGTCTTTGTATCTCAGCGTCATGGAACGACTGTGCACGATGGCCATGAGTCCTGACGAAACAGGGGCCACCCTTCGGACGCTTCTCGCGGACCTGTAAGGAGCCGGGCATCGTCGAAGCGGGAAACTCCGGCTCTGCGGTGATCGGGCGAAAGGAATGCGAGTGTTCGCACGGACCATAAGAAGAGATTACCGCCTGAGCGGTTTCTCCGCTGTCTGAGCCGACGTATGAGTTTTTGGTGGTGGCCTTCCTGCTGTTGAGCGTTTTCAATTTCTGGATCGCGTATCGGAAGGGGGGGAACCGGCTCGCCCGGAGGCGTGCACGACGTCGTCGGCGAGGTGGTCACGCCCATGGGCGTGACCACCTCGCCGACGACGACTCGCAGTACACCGGCCAGGTTGAAGGCTTCGGGCGGATGTCAGAAGCTGCCCACGGCTCCGAGCGCATTGCGCATCTGGCAGCTGTTCCCGAAGGTCTGAGACGACATGGTGAACCGGCTCCTCCACACACCGACCGCCGACACCGTCACCGGCTCATAGATCATCGGGCAGACCAGCCCCGCCGCGGGCTTGAACTTACGCACGTCGCCACTCGCGGGTTCCAGAGCCGTGCACGCCTCCCGCGTTTTCGGGTGCGTCCCTCCGCCGACCGGTGAACACTGCAACACCACCGCCCGAGTCGACGGCAGGACGGTCGACCTCTGAGTGAGCGTCAGTACCAGCGCCCGGGCTGCCAATTCATCCCCCGGCACATCGGACACACCCGTCATGGGTTCACCGAGCGAATCGGCGCCGGCGGGTAACGCACCGAGCGTGGCCACCGCACCGAGGAACGCCGAACCGAGAACCATCCACTTCGTAAGCCGCCTCATCCAGATCATCTCCCAGCTCACGTGGTGTTCGACGCTCCCAGCGTGACCAGTGGTGACGAGGAGACCAAGTACCGACCCTCCAGGTGCGGGTCAAGATTCCGCGAAGGTAAAGCCGGGTGGCACATCCGGAGCGGGGGCCGAACCGACCGCGGTGGTGATCAGGCGATCCCGGACCGGACCGTCGGTGAGGCGGAGGGCTCGTCCTGGGGGGCGGTGTCCGGCCTGGGCTGCCGCAGCACGACGAGCGCGACGGCGAAGGCGGCCACGAGCAGAGCGGCGGCGGTGCCGAAGGCCAGGTGGTAGCCGCCGGTCAGGGCGGCCTCCTGGCTCTCGCCGGCGGCCAGCAGCTCCTCGGTACGCGAGGCGGCCAGTGTGGACAGCACCGCGACGCCGGTGGCCATACCGACCTGCTGGGTGGTGTTGAACAGCCCGGACGCCAGGCCCGCGTCGTCGGCCCTGGCACCGGACATGCCGAGCGTGGCCAGCGCGGGGAGCACCAACCCGCCACCCGCGATGAGCAGCATCACCGGGAGCAGGTCGGTGGCGTAGTTCGCGTCGACCGGGACGCGGGTGAGCCAGCCCATCGCGCCGAACAGGAGCGCCAGGCCCGCCAGCAGGACGGCGCGTTCGCCGAAGCGGGTGTTGAGCCGGGCGGAGACGAACAGGGACACGCCGCCGATGGCCACCGCCGCGGGGAGCATCGCCAGGCCGGTGTCGAGCGCACCGTAGCCGAGGACCTTCTGCATGTAGAGCGCGACGAGGATCTGGAAGGCGAACATCGCGGACAACGCCAGCATCTGGGCCAGGTTGGCGCCGGAGACGTTGCGCGAGCGGAAGACCCGCAGCGGCATGAGCGGGGTCCTCGCGGTCGCCTGACGGACGAGGAACGCGGCCAGCAGGGCGAGCGATACCGCGCCGAACCCGAGAGTGTGCGTCGCGAGCCAGCCGTACTGCTCGATCTTGACCACGGTGTAGATGCCCAGCATCAGCCCGCCGGTGACCAGCACGGCGCCGAGGACGTCGGCCCCGGCGGCGAGTCCCGCCCCCCGCTCGCCGGGCAGTGCCCTGATCGCCAGCGCGATCGTGGCCAGTCCGATGGGCAGGTTGATGAAGAAGATCCAGTGCCAGCTGAGCGCGTCGGTGAGAACCCCGCCCAGAACCTGGCCGATCGAGGCTCCGGCGGCACCGGTGAAGCTGAAGACGCCGATCGCCTTGGCGCGCTCCCCGGCCTCGGTGAACAGCGTCACCAGGATGCCCAGCACGACCGCGGAGGCCATGGCGCTGCCGACGCCCTGCAGGAAGCGGGCGGCGATCAGCATGCCGGGCCCGGTGGCCACTCCGGCCAGCAGCGACGCGAGGGTGAAGACCGCGTTGCCCGCCAGGAACATGGTCTTACGGCCGATGAGGTCGCCCAGCCGACCGGCCAGCAGGAGCAGCCCGCCGAAGGCGATGAGGTACGCGTTGACGGTCCAGCTGAGCTCGGCGGGTGAGAAGCCCAGATCCCGCTGGATGGCCGGCATCGCCACGGTCACGATGCTGCCGTCCAGGATCGTCATCAGCGCCGCGGCGGACAGCACGGCGAGTGCCGACCGGCGCGACCGGGTTGGTCGGGATGAGGGTGGGGTCTGCGGCATGGCCATCTCCTGTCCGGAAGGGAACAGGAGTGACCGTAGCAGATAGTTTTGTTGTAGACGATCCTTTGCAGATCTATTTTGCCCGCTGCCGGGCTCGCCGGACCGCCTGTGGCGCCTCGACGGGGACGGCCAGATGGCCGGTCACCAGGCGATTCATGGCCCGTACCAGCACCTCGCGCTCATCGGTGGGCAGCGATCCCAGTGCCGCCCCGTGCACCCGGTCGACGATCTCCTGGCTCTGTCGTGCGACCTCGGCGCCCTTCTCGGTGACCGAGATGATCCGGGCCCGCCGGTCCGTGCTGGACGGGCGGCGCTCGGCGAGCCCC
Source organism: Streptosporangium sp. CA-115845 (assembly GCF_050943795.1). Taxonomy (NCBI): domain Bacteria; kingdom Bacillati; phylum Actinomycetota; class Actinomycetes; order Streptosporangiales; family Streptosporangiaceae; genus Streptosporangium; species Streptosporangium sp. CA-115845. Next base: position 62,098 of record NZ_CP191988.1, read on the forward strand.
GCCTTCTCCAGGGCGTCCACCGTGACCACCATCGTGGTCTTGTCCATGTCGCCGATCTCGGCGAGTTGGATCTGGGTGCGCTCCTTCTCCAGGGCGTGCACCAGCACGCAGTGCATCCGCGCCGTCAGCCCGATCTCGGCGAGCGCCGCCGCCATCCGGGTTCTCAGGACGCGACCGGCATGGTCCAGCAGGAACGACAGATCGGGCTCGGTGCGGGCGGATGCCATGGCGATCATATCCCCAGCATAGCAATTAGTTCTGTTCTGGATTATCTGCAAAGGTTGTTGACGGCCGCCAGGTGATCGCTGTGCCTGACGGAAAAGTTCGCTTTCGATAGTCAGCGAGAGAATGTCCGCACGGTAATCAGTGCATTTCCTGCGACGACGACGCACATGAGCGACATGCTTCTTGGCCTTGCTGATCTCCGTCGGGCATGTGCCCTGCTGCTCGACGCGGTGGAGAGGCATTACGGCGAACTCGCGGTGGACCACTACCGGGACCTGCCCCTTGTGGCGGCTTTCGACATGTCGAATGACCCGGCCACGGAGATCGGGGCCGACCGGCTGCCTACCGCGTCTCGTGAGCGTCCGATGACCGCTCGGCCATTCCGCGAGGCATCAACAGGAACACCTTGGGAGACAGGCGATCCATATCCCCGCCCCTGCCGAACACCAGGCCGGCGGCGAAATCCACGAACTGCTTGGCCTCGCTGTCCGGCAGCTTGGTGAGGTCCATCACCACGGGGGTACCGGTACGAAAGAAATGCCCCACGTAGACGGCCTCGTTGTAGTCCCGGGGACACAGTGTTTTAATCACCGCATCAGTCTCCACCGCCCACGGTGACCGTCAAGTCCTCTGCTGAATCGGTGGTCACGCGTCGCGGCGAAGACTCCGGTCATCCACGCGGGGCGTACATGATGACCAGCACGCCGAGCAGGCAGACGGCGGCCCCGACGATGTCCCAGCGGTCGGGCTGGAAGCTGTCCACTCATCCGAAGGCCGGTGATCCGCTGTTCCACCTCGGCGGGCTCGGCCGTCGCCCGTGCTCCGCCGCGAGCGGCCCACACCCCGAATCAGGATCTATCCGGGGTCCGTGCCGGACGTCGCGTCCTGCGCGGGGTGGCGGGCGGCGTGCCGTCTGGCGCGGTAGGCGCTGGCCTTGGCCCGGTTCTGGCAGGACAGGTCGCAGAATCTGCGCGAGCCGTTGCGGGTGGTGTCGAAGAAGACCAGGTCGCACCCGTCGGCCTGGCAGGCGCCGAGCCGGGTGGCCTGGCCGACGCCGATGACCATGGCCAGCGCCGTGCCCATGTCGGCCGCCCAGGCGTCCACGAGAGGCGCGTCGGGCCGGTGGAAGGCCAGCCGGTGGGGCTGACCCGGATCGACGCGCAGGCTGGGGACGGCGGCGTGCCGTATCAGCAGATCGTTGAGTGCGGCCGCGACCTCGGTGATGGTCTCGCCCGCGCCGAACGCCGGCCGTAGCCGGGCGGCGATCCCGGCCAGCCGATCCGCCTCCGCGACGGTGAGGGCACGCGAAGCCCGGTCGGTCACGACGCCCTCCTCGTTGATCGCGGCCAGTCGCTCGGCGCTCGAGGCCGGTGGCGTGACCTCGCGGCCGTGCGCCGAGGTGGCGGTGAGGCGGTTGACCAGAAGGGCGGCCAACTCGATCCTGCTACCGACGTAACTGTCTATTTGAGGTTGACGAGTGATGCGCCAAGGATCTACTGTCACTGTCATATCCTACATAGATAGTGATGAACGGGGCTTATGATGTCGGAGTTCTCCAAGCTGGCACGGCAGATGTGGCACCAGATCGAGCCGGTGCACGCGTCGCTCTACTTCTCCCCCGAGGCTTTCGACGAGGCGGCGCGGCTCGGCTACGACATCGAGTCGCGCTGGCCGAGCTACTTCGCCTGGCGTACGGCGCCGCTCGGTGCCGCCGGGCCGAAGCTGGTCACCGGCACCTACTACAGCTTCAGCCCGGCGGCCGTCGCCGAGCACGTGCCGGGTATCTGGGCCACGGCGCGCCCCGAAGCGGTGCTCCAGGCCCGGTTGCGGGCGGTGGACCGCACCTTGCGCACCCTCCTCGGTGACAAGGTCGCCACGCCCGAGCTGGCCGAGGCGGCCGAGTTGGCCGTCAGGGCCGCCGAGAGCGCCGAGGTCGTCCACCGGCCCCTGGCCGCCGCCAACCTCGATCTGCCCTGGCCCGAGGAGCCGCACCTGGCGCTCTGGCAGGCCTACACCGTGCTGCGCGAGCACCGGGGCGACGGGCACCTGGCAGCCCTGGCGACCGCGGAACTGGACGGGTGCGAGGCGCTGGTCTCGTTCGCCGCGATCGGGGCCGCACCGGTGAGCAACTTCGCGGGCCGCGGCTGGAGCGACGAGGAATGGGCGGCCGCCCGCGACCGGCTGGCCACCCGTGGCCTGGTCGACGCGGAAGGGGTCGCCACTCCGGCGGGCCAGGCGCTCCGTGACCAGGTCGAGCGGGTCACCGACGAACTGGCCGCCGGACCGTGGCGCGCGCTCGGGACCGAGTCGGCCCAACGGCTGGCCCTGCTCAACCAGCCTCTGCTGGGCGCGGTATTCGAGTCGGGGATGCTGCCGATGGTCAGCACCCTGGGCATCGGCAGCGTGCGGGCGCCGGAATAGGGACGACCCGGTCTACCGATCGACCGCCCCGGCGATCCTGTCCCGCATCGGCCGCCTGCTCAGCGACTCCAGCGCCTCGTCGACGAGCCTGCTCAGCGGGTAGGACAGCTCCGCCTCCAGTTCGGCCGCCGCCGCGCTGGTCGCCGCCCACTCCTTGTCGAGGAGGGGCATCAGTGACTCGGCCCTGGCGGTCAGCCTGACGATCCGCTGGCGCGCGTCGGCGCCGGGGGTGAGGGTGACCAGACCCTCCTTGGCCAGCTGCGCGACCGTCTGGCTGGCCGCCGAATGCGTGACACCGATCGCTCTGCCCAGGTCGCGGATGGAGCTGGGCCCGGTGGCCGCCAGTGTTCGCAGGATCGGTGTGTAGCGCGGGCGGAATCCGTCCAGGCCGAGGTCGGTGTAGACGGCGGCGACCCCCGCGTCCAGCTGGTCGAGGAGGTGGCGCAGTCGCGTACCGAGTAGCTCGGGAGGTGACATGCCACTAATGTACCAGTGCTGTTATATCTCTGGAGAGGAACTCGCCTTGTACCCCCCTATCGAGCCCCACGAGCACGGCCTGCTCGACACCGGTGACGGCAACCTCGTCTACTGGGAGGTCTGCGGCAACCCCGAGGGCAAGCCCGCGGTCGTCGTCCACGGCGGCCCCGGGTCGGGGTGCGGGCCCGGCCACCGTCGCCTCTTCGACCCCTCTCGATACCGGGTCGTCCTGTTCGACCAGCGCAACTGTGGCCGCAGTCTGCCGCACGCCGGCGACCCCGCGACCGACCTGAGCACCAACACCACCCGTCATCTGGTCGCCGACATGGAGCGCCTGCGCGAGCACCTCGGCATCGACCGGTGGCTGCTGTACGGCGGGTCGTGGGGCTCCACACTGATGCTCGCCTACGCCGAGACCCACCCCGAGCGGGTGTCGGAGATGGTCGTCGCCAGCGTCACGATGACGCGCCGCTCCGAGATCGACTGGCTCTACCGGGGGGTCGGGCGGTTCTTCCCCGAGGAGTGGGAGCGGTTCAGGCGGGGAGTCCCCGAGGCCGACCGCGACGGTGATCTGCTCGCGGCCTACGCACGGCTCATGGCCGATCCCGATCCCGAGGTGCGGGCCAGGGCGGCGCACGACTGGACCGCGTGGGAGGACGCGGTGATCTCCCTGGAGCCCAACGGCACGCCGAACGCCTACAGCGGTCGGCCCTTCGCCGCCCTGCTGGCCTTCGTACGGATCTGCGCGCACTACTTCTCCAACGCCGCCTGGCTGGAGGAGGGTGTCCTGCTGCGCGAGGCCGGACGACTGGCCGGGATCCCCGGCGTACTCGTCCACGGCCGCCTGGACCTGGGTGGACCGCTCGACACGCCCTGGCAACTCGCTCAGGCCTGGCCCGACGCCCGGCTGGTCGTGGTCGACGACGCCGGGCACACCGGCAGCGACACGTTCAGGGCGGAGATCCTCTCAGCTCTCGACGCCTTCGCCGCCTGAGCACGCGAAAGAGCGGTCCGGGACCCGCTGAGGAGGGACTCTCAGAGCGGGTTGTGCGCGGGGCGTGCGGACCTGCCGGGTCCGCGTGGGTTACGGGGGGCCTCGGGGTGCCGCGCTCTGGGAATTCGCGGAGGTCGTTCCGGGTGAGCCTCCGGGCGGCGTTCGACGCGGGCCTCGGGACGGCGGACGTACACCGGATCACCCGGCTGGAGGAGCCGGTAGAGGGGGATGGCGTTGTGCAGCGGGATCCGGACGCATCCGTGGGAGGCGGGGAAGCGGGGAACGAGGGTGGAGCCGTGGATGGCGATGCCACCGTTGAAGTAGACGGAGTAGAACATCGATCCCAGGATCCCGGTGGACCAGCCGGGGACCCGCGCTCCGACCCGGTAGTCGCCGACCGGGGTGTCGGCGAACCCGCAGTGGCCCTTCTCGCAGTACGACATGCGGGCACCGGTCGAGATATGGGTCACCAGCACGGGTTTCCCTCCCTTCCACACGGTGAGGAGCTGGCGTCGCAGATCGATCTCGGCCCGCTCGGGCCCTCCGTACCCCACCAGGGGCCTGATGCGCCTGGGGCGCAGGAGGGCCTGCCAGGTCGGCAGGTCGATCCTGTCGACGGGTCTCAACCCGTTGGCCTTCTGGAAGGCCCATACGGTCATGCGCAGCGCGGAATCATACGTGGAGCTGAGATTTCCCGGGGTGAAACCCAGATCTCTAAGTCTTTTCTTCACATTATGCACCTCGATTCCCCTGCTGCCCATTTTGATGATCGTGAATTGGTCGGGAAGGGGGGCCTGCTGAAAATCCGGGGAGGGGTCGATCGCGGCGTGCGCGACGCCGACAGGCAGGGTTGTGGCCAGGGCGAAGATGGTTCCTGCGATCAGGGCGCGGTGGACGGTGCTTCGCATATGTGACGTCTATCCGCTGGCAGGAGGGATTAACCCTGTAATGCCGCTTGCCAGAAAGTAAGAGTTATACCGCTACGTGCGACCCGACGATTAATGTGGAGGGATTTTCCCGAGAAAGCAGATATGTGTTTTCGGGCGATGTTATATGGTGATTTTAGAGACATATATTAGATATTTTTGGAGTCGTTGAGCGCGAACGATGCACTGCCACGCACCGTTCGCGCTGCTCGGCTCTCGCCCTCGCATGCGGGTGCGCCCTGGGGCGTACGAGAAGCACGGAACCTGAACGCCGGTCCTCGCCCCCGCCGACCCGCTCGCGAGCCGTACGAGAACGCAGGGTCTGGTAGGGCGTGCGGTGTACCTATATAGTGCAGATTGCAATAAAGAACTTTGCACTACACGGAGCGCGGGGAGTGGCCATGGCACGGGGCGTCGATCTGGTCCGGCTGACCGTGCTCGCGTTGCTCTCGGTCCGGCCGAGCCACCCCTATGAGATGCACCGCTTCGTCGTCGACACCCACAAGGACTACGTGACCGGGCTGCCGCGCAGCCTCTACCACGCGGTCGACCGGCTGGTCAGGGACGAGCTGATCGCGGCTGTCCAGACCAGTAGGGAGGGGCGGAGACCGGAGCGCACCGTCTACGAGCTGACGGATGAGGGCAGGGCGGAGCTCGCCACCCGGCTGCGGCGGCTGCTTGAGCAGGTGGGGCCCGACAGCCTCACCTTCACCGCGGCGATCTCGCTGATGGGGTGCCTGCCGAAGGCCGAGGTGGAGCGGGCGCTGCGGGTCAGGGCCGCCACCCTCGAGGGGAGGGTCGTCGCGGCCGACGCCAATCTGAAAGGGCTCACCGAGAGTGGGCTGCCCCCGTTGCTCCTGCTGGAGCTCGAATGCGAACGCGCTCTGCGCGCCGCCGAGCTCGGCTGGGTACGCGGTCTCCTCGTCCGGCTGGAGTCGGGCGAGATCACCTGGACCGGCAGCCTCAACCGTGAGCTGCTGGGCTGGATCGACGAGGACGATGAATCGCCCCATCCGCGCGAAGAGCAGGAGAAGCACCGAGAACCGTCCGGTCTCCCCGGAGACGACGCCGCACGACTGAACACCCCTGGGAGCTCACGGTGAAGTCCACTCCGCTGTTCGAGGCGGCCGGGGTGATCGAGGCCCCGATAGACCGGGTAGAGCGGCTGCTGCTGGCCGTGTGTTCCGGGCCCGTCGGCGCGGACAACGTCTGGCTGCTGGCGGAGCACGGCGGCGTCGTGGCGGGCGGCCCGGAGCGGTTCACCCTCAGCACGCCGATACACGCCATGACCGTCGAGGTACGCGAACACACCATCGCCTTCCAGGGCGGCTGGTGGTACCGCGGGGAGTACGCCGTCGAGCCGCATCCGGAGGGCGCCCTGCTCACCTACCGGGTCCGCAACGTCGCGACTCGGGGACGGTGGGCCGTGCCGCTCGCCAACCGCTTCTTCATCGGCTTCGACCGGAACGCGCGTGATGGTTTCACCGCAGGACTCCGGCGGATCGGCGACGAACTGGGCTGCCGTACCCGCCTGCTCTGAGCGCACGGCGTTTCCGGTACCGGATCCGCAGAGCCGGAGAACGCCGGGTGTGCCCCCCGGGGCGCACGGGATGCTCGCGGACGTCACGAAGACATCCCGTACGGGATCCAGGGGAGCACCGGCCGATCAGCCGAGCCGGATGACGCCCCTGGAGACCTTGATCTTCCTGCGGGACAGCGGCCGCGCGGCCGGCCCCCTGGCCACCGAGCCGTCGGCGATCCGGAACCTGCTGCCGTGGCAGGGACAGTTGATGGTTCCGCCGCGGATGGTGGCGACCGCGCAGCCCTGATGGGTGCATTTGGCGCTGAAGGCGCGGAAGGTGCCCTTGACCGGCTGGGTGACCACCCATCTGCCGTTGATGATCCGGCCACCGCCGACGGGGATGCTGCTGGTCTTGGCGAGCACGGGACCGGCGGACTCTTCGGACTCCTCGGCCGCCTCGGCCGGGCGTACCCACGCGACGGCCGACGCGATCGCGGCGGCGGCGCCGCCCGCGAGGCCTCGGAAGATCATTAATCGGCGGGTGGGGGTGGGCATGGCTGGCCTCCCGGGGGGACGAATGGATCGCGTGTGTGGTTCATATCACAGGAAAGCGGGCCTGTAGGCAGGCTCCGCGTTCCTCCCCGGCGATGCGCAGGCTGCCCCCGTGCCGTACCGCGATGTCCCTGGCGATGGCCAGTCCGAGGCCCGATCCGCCCGCGTCCCTGTCCCTGGCCTCGTCCAGCCGGGTGAACCTGTCGAAGACCGCCTCGTGGTGCTCGGCGGGGATGCCGGGGCCGTCGTCGCACACGTCGAGTACCGCCTCACCGCCGTCGGATGCCAGCCGGACGGTGACCGCGGAGTTCGCGTGACGTACGGCGTTGTCCACCAGGTTGGCCACCAGGCGGCGCAACTGCCCGGCCGAGCCGAGGACCACCGTGTCGGCCGCCACCTCCAGCGTCACCCTGATCTCCGCCCTGGGCCGCGATCGGGCCGCCTCCTCGGCGGTCACCTGGCCGAGGTCCACCTCCTGGTGGCAGACGGGCTCTGCCGCGTCCAGGCGGGCGAGCAGGAGGAGGTCGGAGGTGAGCACCTGGATCCGTTCCACGTCGGTCAGCGCCTCGGCCGCCAGCGGCCCCGGCGGTGCCAGCTCAAGTCGCGTCCTCAGGATGGCCAGCGGGCTGCGGAGCTCGTGGGCGGCGTCGGCGACGAAGCGCTTGTGCCTGCTGACCGCCAGTTCGAGGCGGTCGAGCGTGCGGTTCATGGTCTCGGCGAGGCGGGCGATCTCGTCGCGCGACCGCGGTACGGGGACCCGCCGATGCAGGTCGCTGGCGGTGATGTCGGCCATCTCGGTACGGATGGCCGAGACCGGTGCCAGTGCCCGGCCGACGGCGAGCCAGGTCAGGACGGCGACCAGCAGGAGCAGCGCGGGGATGCCGGGCAGCAACAGGCCCCACAGTGCCCGCAGCGCGTCTCCCGTCGGCTCCAGCGACGCCCTGGCCTGCACGACCAGCACGCCGTCGGCGGCGTCCACGGGCATCGTGGCCAGGGCGAAGTCGTCTCCGGGCGCCCACTGCGCCACCTCGGCGGGCTGGGCCGCGATGCCGCCCTGGAAGTCCCGCACGACTGCCGGGGGCTTTTCCCCGGGCGATGCGGTGGCGGCCGGGCTTCGGACCGAAAGCTCGGAGACCAGCGGTGCGGGGTACGTGAGGATCTTGACGTCGGGGTCGAGGAGAGTCGTCTTCGCCAGACTGACGGTATTGGCGGGTTTTCCGGCGATCGCCACGCCGCCGGCGAGCACCTTGGCGGTGGCGTCGGCACGGCGGACGGCCTCGTTGGAGGCGCTCCGCGCCAGACTCCCGGTCAGCACGCCGACGAGCACCGCGGCCGCCACGCCCAGCGCGACCGCGACGATGGCGGTGGCCGCGAGGGTCGCCCGGAGCCGTACCGACAGACGCGACGCCATCTCAGGCCTCCAACCGGTAGCCGGCGCCGCGCACCGTCACCAGCGACGAGCGGCCGAACGGGGAGTCGATCTTGCGGCGGAGCGCGCTGATGTAGACCTCCACGATGTTCGGGTCGCCGTCGTAGGAGAAGTCCCACGCCTGGGCCAGCAACTCGCTCTTGGAGACCACCTCGCCCTGCCTGCGCGCCAGGCCGTGCAGCACCGCGAACTCCTTGGGAGTGAGGGGGATGTCCACCTCCCCACGGCGGCAGCGGAGCCCCGCGGGATCGACGGTCAGGTCGCCGACCGCGATGGACACCGGTCTGGCGTGGCCGCCCCGGCGTACCAGCGCGCGCAGCCGGGCCAGCAGCACCACGTAGGAGAACGGCTTGGACAGGAAGTCGTCCGCGCCGGTGTCCAGGGCCTCGGCCTCGTCGTGCACCCCGTCCTTGGCGGTGAGCATCAGGATCGGCGTCCAGTTCTCCGCGTCGCGGAGCCTGGCGCAGACGGTGTAACCGTTCATCCGGGGCAGCATGACGTCCAGCACGATCACGTCGTACGGGTTCTCGGTCGCCATCCACAACCCGTCGCGCCCGTCGTACGTCACGTCGACGGCGAATCCCTCGCCCGCCAGCCCCTCCTTCAGCAGATGGGCCAGACGTTTCTCGTCCTCAACCAGCAGCACGCGCATACCGTTCAGCGTGCCGTACCCCGCCTAAAGCCAACCTGAAGATGATTTCTGCCGCCTTCAGGCTGGGTTCAGGCAGCGGGCGGGAGTCTGTGATCTCCAGATCCGCCTGACAAGGAGAACGCCCATGCGTATCCGCATGCTCGCCGCCGCCGTGGTGACCGCGGGGGCACTGATGGCCACCCTGACCGGGGCCGCCAACGCCGACGACACGCCCACGCCGGGTCCCAAGGAGGGCACCGTGCAGATCCAGTGCGAGGGTGGCGGCCAGGCGACCCTGATAACGCGCCGGCTGACCGAGGCCGAGATCAAGGAGTTGGCGAAGGCCGGATCGTTGCCCGCTGTGCCCACTGTGCCCGCTGTGCCCGCCGTGCCCTCGGGACGGGCCGACGATGCCGGGGGGCCGAGCGGTCACGCCATGATCTTCAAGGGCGGCCAGGCGGAAGGTGAGGACGCGAAGGCGCTCCTTCCGCTTCCCGAGGGCGTGACTCCCGGCAAGGACGTCAAGGTCATGGCTGCTCCCTCGGTGCCTGCGGCGCCCGGGGCCCCGGAGGCCGTGGCGATGACCGTGATCCTCAAGGACGTTTCCGAGGGGGCCGAGAGGGTCGAGGGGGCCGAGAAGGCCGAGAAGGTCGAGGCGGCCGAGAGGGTCGAGGGGCTCGGAGGTGCCGCGGTCAAGGTCACGAGCACGCCCGCCGAGGGCGCCCCCGTCGTCACCTGCGCCACGAAGGAGTAGCTCCGCGGGGGTGATCCCAAAGACCTGCGAGCCGGCCGGGGAAACCCGTGCGGGAGTGACCCCGGCCGGCTCGCAGCCGATCGGGACGATCGGGGAGCGTCCCGGGAGGCCGTACCGTGTTGGGGGGCCGGTGCGGTTCAGTCCTCGGGGAAGGTCGGGTGCGGGCCCAGGGCCCAGTACTCGTACAGGCCGTAACCGACGTGGCCGTCGTACTCGAAGCGGCCGACCGCGTCGACCAGACCCCACATCGTGGCGGCGTCCTCCGGAAGGGTGTGGGTGACGCCCTGGACCACCGGCTCCGGCCCCTGGTACATGCCGTGCCTCCAGTCCGATTCCAGGCCATATCCGGTGCCCACCATCAGGTGCACCGGGAGAATCGGGGTGCAGTGCACGTCGAAGGGCTTGCCACCCGGCGGAGAGAAGGAGATCGTCGCCTCTCGGACGTCCCGGGTGCCCTCCACGTACGTCGGACGGTACTCGGGACGGCCGAGATACTCCTCCTCGCCCTGTCTCGGGGTGCCGAACCCCCACACCCGCACCGCCTCCTCCAGCACCCGGCGGCCCTTCTCGTCCTCCTGGACGATGCACAGGATGGCGTGGTCGTCGAACTGGATCGGGGTGTAGAGCCAGTAGAAGGTGCCGGCGTCGCGGGCCTGAATGCCGGGGGGCTCGGGCTCGCCGACCGGGCGGATGCCCCACGAGCGGTCACGGGTGCCCTGCCAGCGGTCCGGGGTGACCTCGACGCGCTCGTCGCCGATCAGTATGTGCCCACTCCACCTGCCGGTCTGGGCCAGCCGGGAGGAGTCGAACACCACGCGCTCCTGCCGGCGTAGGAAGTGCCGGGGCTCCAGCGTGGCCGGGATGGTGCCCTCCCAGGTGAGGTCGAAGGAGAGGCCGTGCTCGGTGGGGTCGAGCACCACCCGCAGTCGCCTGAGCCCCTCGATCACCTCGACCCGGAACGGGCCGACCCGGGTGTCCATCCGGTCGTCGCCGAGTTCCCGGGAGGCCCGGACCACGCGGTGCAGGTTCCGGTGGCGCACGCAGGCGAACGCGTCGGTGACCCCGAGGTTGGGATACTGCCCGAGGCCGACGATGAGCATCAGCTCGTCGGATCCGGCGTGACAGTTGAAGTAGTACCGGTCGTAGAAGTTACGGTCCGAGGTCGTGACGTGCCGCATCACCTCGGATGACTGGTGTACGGGATGGTCGTCGAGGGGCGACAGCGTCATCGGGTGCTCCTTCTGTCTCAGGAACACGTTCTAACAAGCGCTTGGTGAATCGGTCAATGGCGCGCGGCTCGGGTACGTCGTACTGGTAGGGCAGTTTTCGGCGTATCCATCGCCTCGCCCGACGGGTGTTCGGACGGCTCGCCTCCGCTCGTGCTGCGCTGGGGCACACAGCTCGACATCGAGCCCGTCTTCGTCTCCACTGAGCTGGAGGGCATCTCTGATCAGCGGGTGGCGGCCTACATCCTGGCTCGGCAACGGATCGCCACCGCTCGCAGGATCGCCAAAGAGCGGGAGAGACACGAGGCGGGGCAGTGACGGTCTCAGTCGATATGTGGGTATGCGCCGCTCAGGTAGTCGTTGAGCTGGCGCCACTGGGTCGGGTGGATGTCGAGGGACTGTAGCTCTTCGGGAGCCACCCATCGGACGTCGCTGGCCTCGTCGTTGGCTCGCGGCTGGCCTCCGGCCGGACGGGCGATCAACATCACCTCGTACTCCTGGCGGACTTCCCCATCGGTGTAGGCGACGATGTGACCGGGATCGGAGTAGACCCCCAGCATGCTCACGGGCTCGACGATGATGCCGGTTTCTTCCTCGGTCTCTCGTACGGCGCACTGTGAGGGCGTCTCACCGATCTCCATCTTGCCCATCGATAATGCCCACTGGCCGGTGTCGCGCCTGCGCTGGAGTCGGACCCGGACCACGGCACGGCTCCGGTCCATACGCGGTCGAATGATGTCATGTACTGCTCGGCAACCGTCCCTCCGTCAAGTCGGCGGAAGTGAAAGGTTGCGTTGGCCGATGCGGGCTCACCGTAGGCATGCGGGTTGACGAGAATCTCATCGTCGTAACGGAAGAGGTACGAGGGCGGCGGGCGGGCGTTCATCCGGCGCACCGTCCAACTCGACCGCAAGCATGAGATCCACGACACCCGCATTTATTCGATCAGCGATGCTCGGGCCATCTGGGCGGGACTGCTGTCCGGAAGAGCCCGTTAGACGGCGTGGCGGCGTGGGATCTGGAGGGACCCACGTCGTCACGCTTGCCGAAAATCGCCGACGATAACTCTGCGAACCGAGTACGGGAGCGGAGACGGCCGACGCCAATGCGAAGCACCCCAATGGGGCCGCGTAGCGGTTGGGGCCGGTGGTCGCAGCGGGCGAAACTTCCAGGCTGACCTCGGATACATCCTGATCACTCTTGGCCGCCGCGTACCGGGACCATCGGCCCGCAGAGCGGATGTCAGAACGCGGGAAGTAGTGGTCGTTACTCACGTTGCCGTGGTCTCCTGATGAGGAGATCGCCCCGACCCGTGCGATGGCCGGCCCCGATGAGCGATCGTCACGGCCTTCCGGGCTACGGGCTTGGTTCCTCAGGCTCGCGCGATCAACCTTTCGGCAGTGTGCTTTAGGAATTGGGCGGCGGCCTCCAGGCCGTATGCCCGGTCGGCTGGCCGCCGGGCGCGCGGCCGTCGCCCTTGATCCCCGCGAAGGTGATCAGTCGTTCACAAACGGGTTGCAAGCGCTCTGGTCCAGGCTGCGGTCATGAGCCGCTCGCGTCGTACCAGGGCGACCCGCAGTAAACGCCGCCCCACCTCTCGCAGGGATCGCCGGAGTGACACGTCCGTTTGGTTACTCCTGGAGAAGATCTTCGTTGTGGTCGCCTTGCTCATCCCAGGCGTGGGATGGACCACGGCGGCCACCGTCTGGGCGATGCCCGACGTCCGGCTGGCGATCAGTGAGAGCGCCGCGCCCGGAACCGTGACCGTGCGGGGGTGTCAGTACAGGAACTACTCCAACAGCTCCGGGCGAGTGCGCTTCTGCTATGGAACCTTCGTCTACGACGCCACCGGCGAGGCGGTCCAGGTCAGCGCCCACAGGAAAGCGGATCCGGGCGACGTCTACGCCGCCCGGATCACCCCCGAAGGCGACAAGGCCGGGCTGCGGGACGTGAAGGGCGTGCTGGCCCACCTCACCACCGCGTTTTTCGGCCTGGTCCTGCTAGGACTGCCGCTGATGGGCTTGGTGTTCTTCGCGCCGGTGAACACGCTGTGGCCGTTCATGTTCGCCGCCGGCGTGGTAGCCGTGGCGGGGGTGGTGGGCGCGGTCGCCGGCGCCATCGCGTCCAACACGTGACCGGTCGACCGAGTCCGGCTTGGCCTGCCCGCAGCCGGCCAAGGTGAGTGCTGTTCCGTTGGCCTTTGAGGAGGATCGGAACGGCCAGTAGCGACAAGTCGTGGATCTTCGCTTCGGCTCCGGCCGACCAGAGCGCGGAATCTTCCGGCATCGCCTCTAGCTGGCTCCGGTCGAACACCACGCGCTCCTGCCGGCGTAAGAAGTGCCGGGGCTCCAGCGTGGCCGGGATGGTGCCCTCCCAGGTGAGGTCGGAGGAGAGGCCGTGCTCGGTGGGGTCGAGCACCACCCGCAGTCGCCTGAGCCCCTCGATCACCTCGACCCGGAACGGGCCGACCCGGGTGTCCAGGCGCGCGATCCGCACAGCGGTATGGCCCGCGCCTTCGAAGGCGCGGGCCATACCGCTGACAGGTGACGTACGCCGTGGTCGGCCGACCCTGGTACGTCGTACCGCTAGGGCAGCTTCTTGGACGTGTGCTCCGCCTTGGCGTCGGCCCTGCCACCGACCTCCTCGGCCCTCGACGTGGCGTCGTCCGTCACGCCGGGGGTCTTGCCCGTCGCCGCCTCCATCTTGTGTCCCACCCATTGGGACACGTCGGAGGTGCTGTCCTTCAGGGTGTCCGCCCACTGGTCGGCGTTCTTGCGGTACAGCGCGTAGCCCGCCGCTCCGATCACCACGCCGGTGACCAGCAGGGCCATCGGCCATCCGCGGGACTTGGCGGGCTTGGGATCAATCCTCGCGGCGGCCTGGGACAGCGCGGCGCTGAGTTTCGGCGCGAGCTGTTCCTCGATCGAATGCGCGGCGGCGTCAAGCCTCGGTGCCGCCCACCCGCGTGCGACGATGATCTTCTCACCGGCCACGTTGCGAGCATGACCGGCCATGTCAAGGGCCTGGCCAGCTACGTCGCGGGCCTGGCCGGCCAGCGGGCTGACCCGATCCGCGACGAGGACAGCCTGAGCCTTCACGTGGCGCAGCCGCCTTTCCGGAGCCACGATCTTCATGTGGCGCTTTCCAAACAGTGCTAGAGGCACAACAACCTCCCCATTCGTTGGGGCCCCGTCGCCACCCCTTCCCGCTCGAAGACGGCTCAATCATGACGGCCCGTGGGAGGATGCATGAGGGATCGGCTCCGGCCGAAATCGTCAAAGCGCGACAAAAGCAATACTTTGCACAGGCATTGCCACAACCTGAAGGGGGCAGTCCGATCATGGCTGAGAAGTTGATCGCGAAGCTCAACACCAATCGCGGTAGCGTGAAGGTCCAGCTCTTCCCGGACCACGCGCCCAAGACCGTGCGCAACTTCGTCGAGCTCGCCGAGGGCACCCGCGAGTGGGTGCACCCGGAGACCGGCCAGAAGTCCACCGCCAAGCTGTACGACGGCACCATCTTCCACCGGGTCATCTCGGGCTTCATGATCCAGGGTGGCGACCCGCTGGGTCAGGGGGTCGGCGGTCCCGGCTACAAGTTCGACGACGAGATCCACCCGGACCTCTACTTCAACCGCCCGTACCTGCTCGCCATGGCGAACGCGGGCATCCAGATGGGCCGCGGCACCAACGGCTCCCAGTTCTTCATCACCGTGGTGCCCACGCCGCACCTGAACGGCAAGCACACCATCTTCGGTGAGGTGATCGAGGGGCAGGACGTCGTGGACGCCATCGCCAAGACCGACACCGACGCCCGCGACCGTCCCACCGAGCCCGTGGTCCTGGAGTCGGTGACCATCGAGCGCGTGCAGAGCTGATCTCTCGCCCGGCGGCCTCCTTCGGGGGCCGCCGTTCGCGTTTCCGGCCGGCGTCGCCCGGCCGCCGTTTATGTGTGTACGGGCACTCGGGATCGTGAATAGGCTGGCAGTCTGGGGATACCAGAACGCGCGAAGGGGCCAGCCACAGACCATGACCACCCAGCCGTCCAGCGACCCCAACGCCGTTGTCCCCAACTGCTACCGGCATCCAGGGCGTGAGACCTACGTCCGCTGCCAGCGCTGTGAGCGCCCCATCTGCCCCGACTGCATGCGCGAGGCCGCGGTGGGCTTCCAGTGCCCCGAGTGCGTGGCGGAGGGCAACAGGAGCGTGCGGCGGGCACAGTCGGTGTTCGGCGGCAACGTCATCGCCAAGCCCTACGTGACCTGGACGCTTCTCGGCATCAACGTCGTGATGTTCCTGGCCCAGCTCGCCACGGACAACCGGATCACCTCGGAACTGGCGATGTGGGTCTTCGGGGTGGCCGTCGACTCGGATTACTACCGGATGATCACCAGTGCCTTCCTGCACCGGGACTATCTGCACATCGGGCTGAACATGTGGGCCCTGTACATGGTGGGTCCCTATCTGGAGCAAGCCTTCGGCCATGTCCGTTTCCTGGCCCTTTACCTGCTCAGCGCGCTCGGTGGATCGGTTCTCAGCTACTGGTTCGATCCGATCAACGTCGCGAGCCTGGGCGCGTCGGGAGCGATCTTCGGCCTGTTCGGTGCGATCTTCATAGTCGGCAGGCGGCTCCGTCTCGACCTCCGCCCCATCATGGTGCTGCTCGTGATCAACCTGGTGATCACCTTCATTCCGGGACTGAACATCAGCTGGACGGCCCACGTGGGCGGCCTGATCACCGGAATGGTCGTCGCGGGCGCGCTGGCCTACGGGCCGAAGTCCAGCCGCACGCTCTTCCAGAGCGTGCTGCTTCTCGGCGTTCTGGCGATCCTGGTGGGATTGGTCATCACCAGGACCGCCGTCCTGCTGTCGTCGGCGGCTTGAGTCCCCAGGGTGTGGATAATGCCTGTGGAAAAGGCTAACGCCAGCGGGTGGACAGGATCACACCGAGGATGATGAAGGCGAACCCGACCAGCAGGTTCCAGTTCTGGAGGGCGCCGAGAACGGGCGCGGTGGGCGCCACGTAGTAGACGGCGATCCACAGGATGCCGACGATCCAGCAGGTCACCATGACCGGCGCCAGCCAGCGCGGGCTGATCTTGATCTGCTGTGAGGTCTGCGGCGGGGTGTAGACCGGCTTCTTGCGAGTCTTGGGCTTGGGCACTGGGGTTCTTCTCCTGCGTCAACCCTGCGCGATCCGGACCGTGCGCAGGCCATGTCGATTAGCGTAGTCGCTGGTGGGTGAAGTCCCGTGTAAGGATAGTCCGCGCAGGTGGGCCATGGCGATTCCGTGAGGCACCATACTGCGGCAAATGTTCTGCCGAACCCGTGATCCGTTCCTGCCGGGCGGGTGTCCCGTCGCTAGCCTTGCCCTTCGTGAGAGCCGTGTTGAGGGTCATGGGCGATCTGAGCATCACCGCCGGCCTGGTCATCCTGCTCTTCTGTGCCTACCTGTTGTGGGGCACCGGCTCCTACACCGCGGAGCAGCAGGTGCTGTTGCAAAGGCAGCTCATCGAGGGTGCGAAGGCCGGCAGGGGGCACGAGCCCGGCCCGGTCCGGCTGGGCGGGGCGGTCGCGCTGCTGTCGATTCCCAGGCTCGGCGACGACTACCGGTACGCCGTCGTGGAGGGCGTCGACCAGGACCGGCTGCGGATGGGACCGGGTCACTACCCCGGAACCGCCATGCCAGGAAAAATCGGTAATTTCGTTCTTTCGGGCCATCGGACCACCTATGCCGCCCCCTTCGGCCGCATCGACGAGCTCCAGCGGGGCGACCGCATCGTGATCGACGCCCGCGAGGCCCGCTACACCTACCGGGTCACCGGCAGGCGCGTCGTCGACCCCACCGAGCTCGGCGTCATCGCCCCGGTCCCCGACCAGCCGGGAAAGGCGCCGACCAGGGCGACGATCACCCTGTCCACCTGCCACCCGAAGTACTCGGCCGCCCAGCGGCTCGTCGTCTTCGGCGCGCTGGACCGGAGCCAGGACCGCCTCGAACGACCCGAATAGCCCCGGCAACCAACCTCGACAACCCGGAGAAGGAGTCTCGTGTACGGCTGGATCTGGCGGCTGCTTCCCGGAAACCTGGCGGTCAGGGTGTTCACCGCCGCCGTACTGGTCGCCCTGGTCGCGGTCGTACTCTGGTATTTCGTGTTCCCTTGGATCGAACCCCGCATCTCCCTCGACCCGACCGGTGTGGGCCGATGAGCCGCGTCCTGGTCGTCGACAACCACGACAGCTTCGTCCACACCATCGTCCAGTACCTCCGTGAGCTCGGCGCCACCTGCGATGTGCGGCCGCGTGACCAGATCAGGGTCGAGGACGCCGCCGGCTTCGACGGGGTTCTGATCAGCCCCGGCCCCGGCACCCCGGAGAACGCGGGCGTGAGCGTCCCGCTCGTCGGCTACTGCGAGGCCCACGGCATCCCGCTGCTCGGCGTCTGCCTGGGGCACCAGGCCATCGCCATCGCCCACGGCGCGACCGTGTCGCGGGCCCCCGAACTGGTGCACGGCCGCACCAGTGCGATCACGCACGACGGGCGCGGCGTCTTCGCCGGCCTGCCGTCGCCGACGACCATGACGCGCTACCACTCGCTGGCTGTGCTGCCCGAGACGGTTCCTGAGATCCTTGAGGTGACCGCGACCACCGATGACGGCGTGATCATGGGCCTGCGCCACCGTACGGCCCCCGTGGAGGGCGTGCAGTTCCACCCCGAGTCGGTGATCTCCCAACACGGTCATCGGCTGCTCGGAAACTGGCTGGAAAGATTGTTGTAACGCGGCGTCCTTCCTGGGCGATTGACCAGTGAGAGTCCTTCCGCCATCGCCCCCGAGTGGCGGAAGGGCTCTTCCCCGTTTCCGGGCTCTCGCATGGGCGATGCCGGAAGGTCACGGGGAACGAGGAAGGCCCCCGCGATCGCGAGGGCCTTCTCATCTGCTCGCCATGTGTTCCGGGTCAGGTCCCGTCGGGTGGCGACTCATCGAAGATGGTGCCGTCGTCGGGCTGCGTGGGCGTGTCGTCCGTCGGCTCGTCGGGAATGGTCGGCTCGTCGGACGGGTAGGTCGGCTGCTCGGTCGGCTGGGGCGGCTGCCCGCTCGACACGATCAGCGTGATCGTCGTCCCCGGCTGGTACTTGCCGCCCGCCTCGGGAGACTGGCTCAACACGGTGTCCTTGGGCAGGTCACTCGGCTGCTCGACGATCTTCCACTTGAAGCCCGCCTCCTTGAGCATGTTCTTGGCGTCCCCGACGGTGAGGTTGGCCACGCTCGGGACCTCCACCGCCTCCTTGGGCACGTAGATTCGCACGGTGCTGCCCTTGTTGGCCTTCTTGCCGGGCTCGGGCAGGGTCTCGAAGACGATGCCCTGCTTCCGGCTGGAGGGCTTGCTCTGCAGGCTGACCTTGAAGCCGGCGTCTTCAAGGGCCTGCCTGGCGTCCTCCGCGGTCATGTTGAGCACGGAGGGCACCTCGACCTTCTCGACGCCCTTGGAGACCTTGAGCGTCACCTCGGTTTTCTCGTCCACCTCGGTGTCGGCCGCCGGTTCGGTGTCGATCACCGAACCCTTCGGTATCTCCTCGTCGAACGCCTGGACCGTCTTCACCTTCAGGCCGAGGTCCGTCAGCGCCTTGGTCGCCGCCTCCATGGTCTGTGAGGCCAGCGGAGGGATCTTCACCTTGCCCGAGGCGGTGGAGGTGCCGGGGGAGCTGAGGAACATGTAGCCCACACCGATGAAGGCACCGATGACCAGCAGGGGGATGAGGATCCACGCCGCGGTCTTGACCGCGGTGTTGTTGCTCTGCTGCCGGCGTCGGCCGCGCTCGCCGGTGCGCCCGCCCCCCTCCTCGCCGTACTCGTACGCCGGGACGGCGGTGGTGCGCTGGGTGGCCGGGCCGCCGGGTCCGGGAGCCTGCATCGTCCGGGTGGCCGAGCCGTAGTTGTTGGACAGCGCCATGGTCTGGGCGTCCGTCGGGATGCCGGACATCGCCCGCTGGATGTCGGCCCGCATCTCCCCGGCACTCTGGTAGCGGTGCGCCGGGTCCTTGGCCATCGCCTTGAGCACGATGGCGTCGGCCCACTGGGGGATGTCGGGGTCGATCTGCGACGGCGGGATCGGCTCCTCGCGCACATGCTGGTAGGCGATCGCGACGGGCGAGTCGCCGGTGAACGGAGGCTGTCCGGTCAGCAGCTCGTACAGCACGCAACCGGTGGAGTAGAGGTCGCTGCGGGCGTCGACCCGCTCGCCCCTGGCCTGCTCCGGCGAGAGGTACTGGGCGGTGCCGATCACCTGGGCGGTCTGTGTCATGGTCGCGGCCGAGTCGGCCATCGCGCGGGCGATGCCGAAGTCCATGACCTTGACGTCGCCGTTGCGAGTGATCATGATGTTCGCCGGCTTGATGTCCCGGTGGACGATGCCGCCACGGTGGCTGTAGTCCAGTGCCCTAAGGATCCCGTCGACCAGTTCGGCGGCACGCTCGGGCAGCAACCGCCGGTCGGCCCGGAGCAGGTCGCGCAGTGTGCGACCGTCGACGTACTCCATCACGATGTAGGGAACGGGCGCACCCTCTGAGACGTCCTCGCCGGTGTCGTAGACCGCGACGATGGACGGGTGGTTCAGCGACGCGGCGGATTGAGCCTCCCGGCGGAACCGTGCCTGGAAGATGTGATCCCTGGCCAGGTCCGCGCGGAGGGTCTTGATGGCGACGATCCGATCCAGCCGGATGTCTCGGGCGCGATAGACCTCGGCCATGCCGCCACGCCCGACGACGCCGTCAAGCTCGTAGCGATCGCCGAGGCGTCGGGGCTGAGTCATTTCCTGCACTGTCCCTTACCGTTCATCTTGGGTGCCGGTGGGCTCTTGGGCCACCGGTGTCCATCATCGACCCGTTGCCGCATCACGTCTCCTCATTCGGCTGGTCTGTATCGCCGGGTTCGGGAGTCGTACTCGGTGTGGGGCTCGGTGTCACCGTCGGGGTGGTGGGCGTCGGGGTGGGAATCGTCGGGCTGGGGCTGGGGCTGGGGCTGGGCGGTGGTGACGTACTCGGCCTTGCGGTGGGCGTGGCCGATGTGCTTACCGTAGCCGACGGCGTGACCGAGGGGCGGACCGTCTTCGTCGGCGAGACAGGTGGTCTGCTCGTCGGAGACGCGCTCCGGCTCGGCGTGGCCGTCGGCGGTTCGACAGCCGGGCTCGACGGTACGACCGGTTTCTCCGGCTCGCTGCCGCCCGGCCGGCCGGTCAGCTCGTAGGCCGCCAGAGAGCCCAGCCCGACCGCGGCGGCGCACGCCGCGACCACGGCGACGATCACTGTTCTCCGGCGCGGGCGACGGCGCCCATGAGGCGCCGGCCCGGTACCCGGGGGCGTCCCGCCCGCCCCGGCACCCCCGCCGGCGCCCTCCGTGGAACCTCCGCCCGCACCGCCGTGAGCGCCGGAACCCGCACCCGCACCCGCACCCGAATCCGGAACCGAGCCGGGACCGACGGGCGCGGCCATGGCCGAGGTGATCTCCTGCGGCCACTCGGTCGCGGGCTCGGCGCGCCAGCCCGCGGGGTCGGTGAGCATGCCAAGACCGGTGGCGTCGTCGGTGGCGGCCAGCGCGTCGAGCAGCACGTCCGCCCGTTCCGACAGCTCCCTGGCGCCGGCCGGGCGCCGCAGCGGGTCCTTGGACAGGCATGCCATGACCAGGTCACGGACCGCGGGCGGGATGCTCTCCGGGAGCGGCGGCGGGGGCTCGCCGATGTGCATGAGAGCGATCGCCACCTGCGTCTCGGCGAGGAACGGCGCCCGGCCTGCCAGGCACTCGTAGGCGACCACCCCAAGGGAGTAGATGTCGGTGGCGGGCGTCAGCGGTTCGCCGGACGCCTGTTCGGGGCTGACGTACTGGGCGGTGCCGAGCAGGACTCCCGTCTGGGTGACCGGCGCGGCCTCCAGCACCCTGGCGATGCCGAAGTCTGTGATCTTTATCACGCCCGCCTCGGTCACCAGCAGGTTGCCGGGCTTGATGTCCCGGTGGATGACCCCCGCGCGGTGCGCGGCCTGCAGGGCCCTGGCGGTCTGATGGACCACGTCGAGGGTGACCTTCGGGCTCAGCGCGCCGTCCCGGGCCAGGATGCCGGCCAGGGACTCGCCGGGCACCAGCTCCATCACCAGGTAGGCGACGCCGTCGCTCTCGGCGTAGTCGAAGACCTGCGCGATGCCCGGGTCGGACAGCCCGGCCGCGATGCGGGCCTCGGAGCGGAAGCGCCGCCGGAAGGCGGGGTCCTCCGCCACGTGCGCACGGAGCAGCTTCACCGCGACCTCGCGGCCGAGCAACTCGTCCCTGGCCCGCCACACCTCGCCCATGCCGCCCGACGCGATACGCCCCAGCGGGCGGTATCGGCCCCCGAGCAACGCGGTCATCTACCCAGCACCGCTTCCATCACGCTCTTGGCGATCGGGGCGGCGGTGTGACCACCTGAGGCGTCGTCACCCGCGCTTCCGGACTCGACGATCAGTGCGACGGCGACCTTGGGGTCCTCGGCGGGGGCGAAGGAGATGAACCACGCGTGGGGCGCCTGGCCCCTGGCGGTCTCGGCGGTGCCGGTCTTGCCGGCGACGGTCACGCCCGGAATCTGCGCCGCGCCCGCCGTGCCCTTGTTGACGACGTTGACCATCATCTCCTGGAGCTTGCGCGCGCTGTCCTCGCTCATCGCGGTGTCCAGCTCTTCGGGGTCGGCGGTCTCGATCTCGCCGCCCTCGGCATCCGCGATCTTGTTCACCAGGTACGGCTTCATGACCACGCCGTTGTTGGCGATGCCGGAGGCGATCATGGCCATCTGCAGCGGGGTCATCTGGTTGCTGCGCTGGCCGATCGACGCCTGGGCGAGGGCCGCCAGGTCCTCCTCGGTGCCGATCCCGCTCCCCGCGACCGGCAGCGGGATCGACAACGGCTCGCCGCCGATGCCGAACTTGGCGGCCTGGTCGCGCAGCGCGTCGTAGCCGAGCTCCATGGCGATCTTGCCGAACGGGGTGTTGCAGGACTTCTCCAGCGCGAACGAGAGCGTCACGCGCCCGGCACCGCAGGCCGCGCCACCGTAGTTGGGCAGGTCGGCGGTGGTGTTGGGCAGGTCGAGCACCTGCGGGGCGTCGACCTGGGTCTCCGGGCCGATGGTGTCGTCGCTCTCCAGGTACGCCGCCATGGTGACCACCTTGAAGGTCGAGCCCGGCGGATAGGTGCGCTCGATGGCCCGGTTGACCAGCGGCTTGTCCTCGTCCCTGTCCAGCTTGTTGTAAGCCGCGTTGACGTCGGCCTTGTTGGGCTTGGAGAGCGGGTTGGGGTCGTAGGTGGGGATCGAGACCATGGCGAGGATCGCCCCGGTCTTCGGCTCGATCGCGACCAGCGCGCCCTTCTTGCCGCTGGCGCCCAGCGCCTTGTAGGCGGCCTCCTGCGCCCTGGGGTTGATCGTCAGGTCGACGTTGGCGCCCTTGCTCCGCTTGGCGGTGAACAGGTCGATGCTCCGCCGGATCAGCAGGTCGGCGCTGGTGCCGTTGAGCAGGCGGTTCTCCGTCCGCTCGATGTCGCGCTGGCTCTCGGGCGCGAAGAACCCGGTGATGGGCGCGTAGAGCTTGCCCTCGGGATAGCGGCGCTGGAAGCGGAACTTGGCGTCGCCGGTGTCGACCGACTCGGCGAGAACCTTGTCGCCCGCGGTGATCCGGCCGCGCTCGACCTCGTACTGGGCGTAGAAGTTGCGGGTGTTGCGCGAGTCGGCGCGCAGGTCCTCCGCGCGCACGGCCTGCAGGTAGTTCACGTTGATCATGAGCAGGCCGAACATGAGCAGGCAGGCCAGGGCCGCGCGCTTGAGGGGACCGTTCATCGCTGGAACACCTGCGTCATTCCTTCGTCCTGGATGGCCTGGGGCGGAGGCTTCCTCGCCGTGTCCGACATGCGTACCAGCAGCGCGATAAGGATCCAGTTAGCCAGCAGCGCCGATCCGCCCTGGGACATGAACGGGGTGACCAGGCCGGTCAGCGGGATCAGGTTGGTCACGCCGCCGACGATGATGAAAACCTGCCACGCCAGGATGAACGACAGGCCGCCCGCCAGCAGCTTGGAGAACGGCTCGCGGGCCGCGATCGAGGTGCGCAGGCCGCGCTCCACCAGCAGGGCGTAGACCATCAGCAGGGCCATCAGCCCGGTCAGGCCGAGCTCCTCGCCCGCGGCGGTGAAGATGAAGTCGGAGAAGGAGAGCGGGATCAGGTTGGGGTGACCCTGGCCGAGACCGGTACCGAGAACGCCGCCCTGGCCCATGCCGAACAGGCCCTGCATGAGCTGGAAGCTGCCGCCGAACTCGCGGTCGTACAGTTCCGGGTTCTCCGGGTCGAGGAAGACCTCGAAGCGGGCGGCGACGTGGTCGAAGATCAGCCCCGCCAGGACCGCCCCGCCGACGAAGAGCAGGATGCCGATGAGCACCCACGAGGTGCGCTGGGTGGCGATGTAGAGCATCGCGATGAAGGTGCCGAAGATCAGCAGCGAGGAGCCGAGGTCCTTCTGCAGGATCAGCACGCCCAGGCTGAGGCCCCAGGTGATGAGGACCGGGCCGAGGTCACGGGCCCGGGGCAGGTCGATGAAGAGCAGCCGCCGCCCGGCCAGGGCCAGCACGTCGCGTTTGGCGACCAGGTAACCGGCGAAGAAGACGACCAGGGCGAGCTTGGTGAACTCCGCCGGCTGGAGGGTGAAGCCGCCGATACCGATCCAGATGCGGGCGCCGTTGATCTCCTGGCCGATGAACGGCAGCAGCGGCGAGATCAGCAGGGCCAGGCCGACGGCGCCCATGGTGTAGGTCAGGCGCTGCAGCGCGCGGTGGTCGCGCAGCACGATCAGCGTCACGGAGAACATGACGACCCCGACGGCGGTCCACAGCAGCTGGTTGGTGGCCGAGGCCCCGGGCATGCCGGACGCCTCAAGCCGGTAGATGATCACCAGCCCGAGGCCGTTGATCAGTGTCACCAGCGGCAGGATCAGCGGGTCGGCCCAGGGCGCGAACTTGGCCAGCACCAGGTAGGCGGCCAGCATGAGACCGCCCAGGCCGAGGCCGTAGGTGAGCATGCCCGCGGGGACCTGGTTGTCGAGCGCCAGCCCCACATTGGCGTACGCCAGCATCACGATGGCGACCGCGAATGCGAGCATCGCCAGCTGGGCCAACCGCCGTTTGGCGGGAAGCGGGACAGGCTCGGCGCTAGGGGTGCTCATGTGTTCACTGTGACCTTGTGGGTTCGGGGGCCCTGGGGACGGGGGGCGTGGAGGCACTCGGCGATGTGGTCGGCTCGGCCTTCTCGCCGGCCTTGTCGTCGGTCTTGTCGTCGGTCTTGGCCGCGGACGACTTCAGCTCTTCGATCTTTTTCAGACCCGCCTCGACGGTGGGGACGGGGATGCCGTCGCGGACCTGGCCCTGCTGGAACGCACCAAGGGTCGTGATCGATTCTGCGGTGCTCTGGGCGACCTCGAAAAGCTCAAAGGGGCCGAGGTTGGTCTTCACACCTTGGAAAACCACGATTTCGTTACCTCTGGCCCCTACGAAGTACTGATCATCCAGCCATTGCCCGCCGAAGTACCAGCCTAGGCCGCTTCCGATGACGGCGATACCGCCCGCCACGGCCACAAGGGGCCACAGTCGGCGACGTTTGGCCGGCCTGGCGGCGGCCCTGATGATCGGCTCGTCGGGATCGTCGTCGGCGATGACCGGTTGCGGCATGGTGACCGCGCTGGCACGTCCCGCCGGGGTGTCCGGTGGCTGTGACCGTGGCATGCCGGAGCCGGCGGCACCGACCACGGCCGCCTCGGTGCGTGGGACGAAGCCCTCGTCCACCTCCAGCACGTCCGCCAGGACGCAGGTGATGTTGTCCGGACCACCGCCCCGGTTGGCCAGGTCGATGAGGGTACGGACCACCCCGTCGGGATCCTCGATCGTGGAGAGCGTGTGGTGCAGGGTCTCCGCGCTCACCACCCCGGACAGGCCGTCGGAGCAGAGCAGGTAGCGGTCGCCGACCTGGGCCTCGCGCAGGGACAGGTCGGGGTCGACCTCGCCGCTGCCGTCGAGCGCCCGGAGCAGGATCGACCGCTGTGGGTGGGTGGCGGCCTCCTCGGCGGTGATCCGGCCGTCGTCCACCAGTGACTGCACCAGCGTGTGGTCGTGCGTGATCTGGTAGAGCTCTCCCGCGCGCAGCAGGTAGGCCCGGGAGTCGCCGACGTGGACCAGGGCGACCCTCGTCCCGGACCAGAGCATGGCGGTGAGGGTGGTGCCCATGCCCTTGAGGCTGGGATCACGGCCCACCATCTCGTGCAGCTTGCGGTTGGCGTCGCGTACCGCTGCCTCGATGGTGCTGAGCAGGTCACCTCCCTGGGCGTCCGCGTCGAGTGAGGACATCGCGGCGATGGCGACCGAACTGGCCACCTCACCGTGTGCGTGGCCGCCCATACCGTCCGCGACGGCGAGCAGGCGGCCGCTGGCGTAGGCGGAGTCCTCGTTGCCTTCGCGGAGGAG
This sequence comes from Streptosporangium sp. CA-115845, assembly GCF_050943795.1. Lineage (NCBI taxonomy): Bacteria > Bacillati > Actinomycetota > Actinomycetes > Streptosporangiales > Streptosporangiaceae > Streptosporangium > Streptosporangium sp. CA-115845. The sequence goes on from NZ_CP191988.1 coordinate 87,768, forward strand.
GCCGACGTCAGAGCGGGCGGCGTAACGGAGTGCGATGGTCATTTGCGCAATTCGATGACGGTCTTACCGATGCGGATCGGAACACCGAGCGGCACCGGAGTCGGACGGGTGACTTTTGAGCGGTCGAGATAAGTGCCGTTGGTCGAGCCGAGATCTTCCACGATCCACTGACCGTCCTGGGGGAAGAGCCGGGCGTGCCGACTGGAGGCGTAGTCGTCGCTGACTACCAGCGTCGCGTCGTTCGCCCGGCCGATGGTGATGGGCGTCTCCGAGAGGGTAATGGTGGTGCCTTGCAGGGGGCCACCGGTGACGACCATCTGCCGTGGCTCCCCCTTCTTGGATTTGGCCGCGGGCTTCACCGGCTTGGGAACCTTGCGCGCGGGAACGACGGCGGCCGTGCGTGATCCGAACAAGTCCGTCCGGATCACGCCGACCGCGGCAATCACGAAGAACCACAGCACCGCGAGGAAAGCGAGCCGGATCAGCAGCAGCGTGAGCTCGGACATGGACCGTCTATTTACCTTTAATCGCGCCGGAAAACCAGAGTCGTCCGCCCCAGCGTCACACGAGTGCCGTTCTGGAGCTCGACCCGGCGAACCGGCTGGCCGTTGACGAAGGTACCGTTCGTGGAGCCGAGGTCGACGAGCGCGACCTGGGGACCCTCCACCCGTAGCTCGGCGTGGTGCCGGGACACACCCGGGTCGACCAGCCGTAGATCACAGTCGGTGCCCCTGCCGAGCAGGGTCACCGGGGTTGTCAGGTCGAAGGACCGCTGGCCCTGCGGGTCGTCCTGGGTGGACACCAGCAGGCGGGGGCGGCCTCCGAACGCGTGCGGTTTGGCGGTGGGCACGTCGCTCACCGGCTGGCGGATCTCGTCCTGCTCGACCGTCGCGCCACGGATCACGCCCGAGCGGATGCGGAACAGACCGACCGCGAGGTCGTCTGCCGTCTCGAAGCGGACCCTGACCGGTCCCACGAAGGAGTAGCCCTGTTCCTTGGCGTACTCCCTGGCGAGGTTGGCCAGCTCGTGGCTGATGCTGTCCGCGTAGACCTCCAGTCGCTCGCTGTCGGTCGTGGACAGCTCGACCACGAAGTCGTTGGGCACGAGAGTGCGTCCCTGGGCGACGATCGCCGCCCGCTCGTCCATCTCTCGTTGGACCGCACTGGCGACCTCTACCGGCTGAAGGTCAGATTTGAACGCCCGCGCAAAGGCCCCTTCAACCAAGCCTTCGAGCCTCCGCTCGAAACGCTGAAGGACTCCCACCGGGTACCTCCCCTCCTCCGTCTATGTGGTCGCGGCCGCTTGGGGGCTCGTTGGCTCGGTCCTCGCTCTCTCGCACCCAGCTGCTCCGCTTTCGCATCTAGGAGGATCGTATCCGGGTTCGTGGGTACCGGCTGATACGTGCTAATGTTTCGACCGCACCCAACAAGGGCGGGTGGCGGAACGGCAGACGCGCACGGTTCAGGTCCGTGTGTCCGAAAGGACGTGAGGGTTCAAATCCCTCCTCGCCCACAAGGAACCACCGATGAAATCGGTGGCTCCACAGTGACGAAAGAGAGCCCCGCTCCGCAAGAGCCGGGGCTTTTTTGCTTGTACGGGGTTCCGTGCGGCGTCCGGGCATGCGGAGATATCTATCCCACCCGGCTTGCAGATCACTTTCGTCTGGCTTGCGTGCATTACGCCCACGGCTGAGACGGCTGCCCCAGGCATGTCGGCTGTACGGCTCTCACCTGCGATGGTGATCGAGTCGGCCAGAGGTTTGGTGGCTCCGCGTCGGATGCGCCTGCGGGGCCGGCCGTCGGCACGGGGCAGAGAGTCAGGCCGGCTGAAAATTTTTCCAGAATTGGCGTGGGCGAGCTGGAGGGCCGGCAGCGGACTCTGGGCGGCGACGCCGCGCAGGGCGTCCTCCAGATCGTCGCGGTCACCATCATCTTGTCGATCCTGCCGCACTCCTCCACCGACAACCGTGGTCGCCCGGTGGTTCGACGACGAACGAGTCCTGGGTACGGCGCGGCGACCGCGCGATCGCGCCCGGGGAGGGCTGGCGCCGCCCCCACGCCAGGAGTAACGTCACCTGCGGTGCGCCGGGAAGCCTGGTCGGCAATGTCCTATCCGATCGACTCCGGGAGTCCCCCCATGCCGTCAGACTCCGCCGTGCTCATCAACGGCCTCACCAAGCGGTTCGGCCATGTCCAGGCCCTGAACGGCCTCGACCTGGAAGTACGGACCGGCGAGGTGCACGGCTTCCTCGGCCCCAACGGCGCCGGGAAGACCACCGCCCTGCGCGTCCTGCTCGGACTCCTGCGCGGCGACTCAGGCCACGCCGAACTTCTCGGCGCCGACCCGTGGCGGGACGCGGTCGACCTGCACCGGCGGCTCGCCTACGTTCCCGGCGACGTGACACTCTGGCCCACCCTGTCCGGCGGCGAGGCGATCGACCTGCTCGCCCGCCTGCGCGGCGGGATAGATCCACGGCGACGTGCCACTCTCATCGACCGCTTCGACTTCGACCCGACCAAGAAGGGCCGTGCCTACTCCAAAGGCAACCGGCAGAAGGTCGCGCTGATCGCGGCGCTGTCCTCCAACGTCGAACTGCTGCTGCTGGATGAGCCCACCGCGGGCCTGGACCCGCTCATGGAGGCGGTCTTCCGCGACTGTGTCGCCGAGGAGCACGCCGCCGGCCGTACGGTGCTGCTGTCCAGCCACATCCTGACCGAGGTCGAAGCGCTCTGCGACCGTGTCACCATCATCCGCGACGGCCGCGCCGTCGAAACCGGGACGCTGACGCAGCTGCGGCACCTGACCCGGACCTCGATCAGCGCCGAACTGGCCGAGATTCCCGATGCCCTCGCCGGCCGGCCCGGCGTGCACGACCTCGCCGTCAACGGCAATCACGTCAGCTTCGAGGTCGACGCCGAGCACCTGGACGGCGTGATGCGGCTGATCACCCAGGCGGGACTGCGCGGTCTCACCTGCCGGCCGCCCACCCTGGAGCAGCTGTTCCTGCGCCACTACCAGGTGAACGCGTCATGACCGCCCTCACCGGAACCGGTGTCCTGGTCCGGCTCGCGCTGCGCCGCGACCGCCTGCTGCTGCCCGTCTGGATTCTGGTGATCGTCGCCATCCCGGCCTCGACCGCCTCCGCCATCGCCGATCTGTACCCCGACGTCGGGCAGCGCCTGGCGCTGGGCGCCACCATCATGGCCAATCCCGCGCTGCAGGCGCTCACCGGGCCGGTCTTCGATGCCGCCTCCGTCGGCGGGCTGACCGCCTGGCGGGCCACCACCTTCGCCACGGTGCTGGCCGGCCTGATGAGCGTCATGCTGGTCGTCCGGCACACCCGGGCCGAGGAGGAGAGCGGGCGGGCCGAACTCATCGGCGCCGCCCCGGTCGGCCGGTACGCGCTCCCCGCCGCCGCCGTGATCGTCACCGGCCTGGCCAACCTCCTGGCCGCCCTCCTCCTGACCGCGGGTTTCGCCGGGCAGGGGCTGCCGCCGGCCGGGTCGATCGCCTTCGCCGGGGCCGTGGCGGGCGTGGGCTGGGTCTTCACCGGGATCGCGGCGGTCACCGCGCAGCTGACCGAGAACGCCCGCACCGCCAACGCCCTGGCCATCGCCGTCCTGGGCCTGTTCTTCCTGCTGCGCGCGGCCGGGGACGCGGCCGGGGCCGAGGCGGTGTCCTGGCTGTCGCCACTGGGCTGGGCCCAGCGGACGCGGGCCTTCGCCGACGAACGCTGGTGGCTGCTGGCCGTGTTCGCCGCCGTCGCGGTCCTCCTGGTGATGGCGGCCGATCTGCTCGCGCGGCGGCGCGACGTCGGCGCCGGACTGCTGCCCTCTCGCCGGGGACCGGCGGCCGCCGCAGCGTCCCTGAGGTCGCCGCTCGCGCTTGCCTGGCGCCTGCAGCGGGGCGTCCTGTTCGGCTGGGCCGCCGCCTTCGCCGTGGTCGGCGCGGTGTTCGGTTCACTGGCGGCCAGCGTGGGCGACATCGTCGGCGACAACCCCCAGATCGCCGACATGCTGACCCGGCTCGGCGGCGCGGGCGCACTGGTCGACACCTTCTTCGCCACCCAGCTGGGCCTGTTCGCCCTGGTGGCCGGCGGCTACGCCGTCCAGGCCGTCTTGCGGCCACGAGCCGAGGAGGCCGGCGGGCGGGCCGAACCGGTACTCGCCGGCGCGGTGTTCCGCTGGCGCTGGCTCGGCGGCCACCTGGTCTGCGCCCTGGCCGGATCGGCGCTGATTCTCGCCATCGCCGGGCTGGCCGCCGGCCTGGCCCACGGGCTGCGCGTCGGCGAACCCGCGACGCAGGCGATGCGCATCCTGGGCGCCGCTCTCGCCCAGGTCCCCGCCGTCTGGGTGCTCGCCGCGATCACCGCCTTGCTGTTCGGGCTCCTGCCCCGCATGACTGCCGCCGCGTGGGCGTTCCTGGTCGCCTTCGCCCTGCTCGGCCAGCTCGGGGAACTGCTCCAGATCGACGAGAGGATCCGCCGGCTCTCCCCCTTCGCCCACGTGCCCCACCTCCCAGGCGGAGCGGCGAGCGCGACTCCATTGGTGTGGCTGTGCCTGGTCACCGGTGTCCTGATCGCCGCGGGCCTCGCCGGATTCGGCCGCCGGGACCTGAAAACCGACTGAACCGCCACCATGGCCTGGTCGTTGGCCCACACCAGCGGCAGTGAGACGTTCATCGGCGAGCGGGTGAAAACCATCGGTCCAGCTGGGGCATCGCCGCGATCAACACCACCGAGACCACGGCGAACGGGACCAGCCACCCTCCTGGGCGCCTGACGTATTACGCTGACAGAGAAAACGGGCCGAGGGAGAGGATCTCCCTCGGCCCGCGGCGTTCGCCGGCCCGCCGAGTCGATGGATCGGCGGGCCGATCCGGGACGAGGCGGTTCCGCAGGTGCGGTGCCCATCGATGCCCATCGATGCCCACCGGTGCCCATCGATGCCCACCGGTGCCCACCGGTGCCCACCGGTGCCCACCGGTGCCCACCGGTGTTCACTGGGTGCGACGGCGGGGCGCCTCGGAGACGACCTCGGCACGGAGTGCCCGGGAAGCCGGTGAGGCGCCCCGGCCGCCGTACTAGCCCCGTTTTCCGCACGTTGGGGTGGGTGGGGTTCGGCTGAGTCGTTGACCTGCTCGAGCGGCTCGGAACCGGTACGACATGCGGTCGTGAGACAACGCGCGCAGTTCGGTGTCCCGAGTGTGGAAAAGACCCTCGGGGCGCTGCCGGTGGTGGCGGATTTCTGCCGGAAGTTGAGGATCGCCGATGTGGTCGATGCCCTCTGCCCCGTGGGTGACCTGGCCGAACTCACCCACGGCCAAGTCATCGAGGTGCTGGTCGCCAACCGGCTGACCTCTCCGGCGCCGCTGGTCCACGCGGCCGACCGGGCTCAGGCCTGGGCGGTGGGCGAGGCCTTCGGCATCGAGGCCGACCTGCTCAACGACGACCGGATCGGCCGAGCGCTGGACGCGATCGCCCCGCACCTGGATCACCTCACCGGATCGGTCGGACCGACCGCGATCGAGGCGTTCGGCGTCGAGGCCTCCCGCATGCACTGGGACATGACCTCGATCTCCCTGCACGGAGCTTATGAGCAGGCCGAACAGGGATATGCGGCGCCGAGGTTCGGCCATCCCAAAGATCGCCGCCCGGATCTGAAGCAGATCCAAGCGGGGATCGCCGTCACCGGCGACGGCGCCATCCCGGTGTTTCATCGCGCCTTCGACGGCGGAGCCGGCGAGGTCGGCCAGGTCATCGGCGCGATGAAGGCACTGCAACGACTGGCCTCGGCCCAGCGGTTACTGATGATCGGCGACTCCAAGCTGATCTCGTATCCGAACCTGGCCGCGATGTGCGCCGACGGCGTCGCCTTCATCGCCCCGGCCTCCAAGACCTACGTCCCGGCCACCGAGTTGGCCGGCCTGGACCTGTCCGCCGCCACCCGAATCGACTACGTCGCCCGGCGCGATGCGGCCAAAGCCGCCCCCGAGCGGGGATCGTGGCACGTGGTCGAAGACACCATGGCCTTGGCCGGGCCACGCAAGAAGGACCCGGTACTCGCGCTGCGGCGGGTGTTCGTCCACTCCTCGGCCCGCGCCCGGGCCGCGGCCGCCGCCCGGGCCAAGAAGCTCGATCGGGCCCGCGATGACCTGGAGCGGCTCCAACGCGGCCTGGGCAGCAGGCACTACCCCGACCTCGACAAAGTCACCGCCCGGATCGCGGTGATCAGCCGCGAACGCCAAGTCCGGCGAGCCCTTGCCCTGCACGGGAGCACCAAGGTCGACGGCTTGTACGCGGGCAGGCCCGCCGTCCCCACCGGACGGTTGATCTTCGAGGCGCTGGCCGGTCTGCGGATCATCCCCGGGACCGGCCAGTCCCCTTCCGTCATCCCTCAGCCCACACCCGTTCAGGCCCATCTCCTCGATTTACTGGACGTGGACCCGCGAGATCTCCGCTGACAATCGGCCACGTGCGGAAAACGGGACTAGCGGGTCGCGAGCACCCGGACGCCCAGGATCTCGCCGAGAAGGTCCGTGAGGCTCACCATGCCGACCACCTCGCCGCCGCCGTCCGTGACGAGGCCCAGATGCGCGTGGGCGTCCTGAAGGGCGGAGACGGCGTCGGGGATCGTGGTGGCCTTGTCCAGGCGGGGCACCGGCCGGGCGAGCTCCGCGGGGCTGGCATCCGGCCGGACGAGGATGTCCCTGATGTGCACCACGCCCAGGACGTCGCGCGGCTGGCCGGAGGTGACCAGCAGGCGCAGGTGCCCGTCGCGCGCGGCCACCTCGCGGATGTGCGTGCCCGTCGCGTCGCCGGGCACCGAGGTGGCCTTGGCCAGCGGCAGCATCAACCGTTCGACCGGCTGCTGGTGGACTCGCAGGGCCCGGGTGAGCAGGTCGTGCTCGTCCCGGTCGAGCAGCCCCATCCGGCCCGACTCACCGACCAGCATCGCCAGCTGGACAGGGGTCCTGGTGGTGGCCAGCTCGTCCCTGGGATGCACGCCGAACAGCTTCAGGATCCCGTTGGTCAGGCCGTTGAGTGCGGCGAGCACCGGCCTGACGACCCAGGTGAAGCCGCGGAACGGCAGGGCCAGACCCATCGCGGCGATCTCGGGATGGGTCAGCGCCCACGACTTGGGAGCCATCTCGCCGACCACCATGTGCAGGAAGGTGATGATCGCCAGCGCGATCATCAGCGAGATGGGGACCCGCAGCGACTCGGGCACGCCGACCGCGCCGAAGACCGGTTCCAGCAGGTGCTCGACGGCAGGCTCGGTCACCATGCCCAGACCGAGCGAGCAGAGCGTGATGCCCAGCTGCGCACCGGCCAGCATCAGGGAGAGCTCCCTGCCGCCGCGCACGGCGGCGCGGGCGGTGATCCGGGCCAACCGGCCCCCCTTACCCGCGAGCTCCTCCAGACGGTGCCTGCGGGCTGAGATCACCGCGAACTCGGCGGCGACGAAGAAGGCGTTGCCGATCAGCAGGGCCACACCGAGCAGCAGGGCGGCGCTGGTGTTCATCGTCGCTTCACCCCGCTCCGCTCGATCATGGAAGTCTCCGGGACAGGCTCGATCATCTGCGGCGCGGTCATCGCCGGATCATCCTCTCTCCTCGCCGTTCCCGGCGTCGCGTCCCCCTCGGGATCGTCCTTTTGCGGTACGGCGAGTGACAGCCGTACCCACTCGGGGACCCTGCGGTGCACCGACAGCACGGTGAGCAGCGCGTCCTTCTCGTCGGCGCCGTCGTTCTCCAGAGGGTCGTTCCGCAGGGTCAGCGTGACGGTCACGCTGTCACCGGGCTCGGCCATCCGGCCGAGGGTGGCGAGCACGAGACCCGCGACGGTGTCGTAGTCGTCGCTCTCCGGAAGCTGCAGCCCGATGGCCCGCTCGATCTCGTCCAGCCGGAGCGTGCCTGGCAGGTCCCAGGTGCCCTCCTCACCCGCGACGACCCCCGCGGGCTCCGGGTCGTTCTCGTCGACGAGCTCGCCGACGAGCTCCTCGGCGAGGTCCTCGACGGTGACCACGCCGGCCAGCCCCCCGTACTCGTCGATGACGCAGGCCAGGTCGTCGCGGGCGGCGCGCATGCGCTCCAGCACGACGGGGAGCGGCAGGGAGGTGGGCACCAGGAGCGCGGGACGGGTGATCTTCTCCAGCGTTCCGGTGCTCAGCCCCGACTTGAGCAGCTCGCGCACGCCGGTGACGCCGACCACGTCGTCGCCGTTCTGGTCGCAGAGCACCGGGTAGCGGGAGTGGCCGTGCCTGCGGACGGCTTCGATCAGGTCGGAGATCGGGCGTTCCTCCCTCAGCAGCACCACGCGGGGACGCGGCACCATGACGTCCTCGGCGGTACGGTCGCCGAACTCCAGCGCGCGCTCCAGCAGCTCCGACAGCCGTGGCGGCAGGTCGCCGGTGCTGGCGGACTCGGAGATGATCCGGGACAGCTCCTCGGGGCTGGCGCCGTGCTCGATCTCCTCCACCGGCTCGACGCCGACCCGGCGCAACAGGCCGGTGGCGGCGGAGTCGAACAGCCGGATGACCGGTCCGGCGATCCGCAGGTAGATCAACGTCGAGCGGGCGAGGAACTTCGCCACCGGCTCGGGACGGGCGATGCCAAGGTTCTTGGGGGCGAGCTCGCCGAGGACCATCTGAATGACGGTGGCGACCACGACGGCCAGCGCCACGGCGATGCCGGACACGGCACCCGACGGCACTCCCGCGGCCTCCAGCCAGGGGCGGATGACCGTGGCGATGGCGGGTTCGGCGATGAAACCGACGAGCAGCGCGGTGACGGTGATGCCGAGTTGCGCGCCCGACAGCATGAACGACAGGCGTCCCGTCACCTCCAGCGCCCGTTCCGCGGCCACGTCGCCCGAGTCGGCCTGCTCACGCAGCACACCGCGGTCCGCCGCGACGAAGGCGAACTCCTGGGCGACGAAATAGCCGGTGGCGAAGGTGAGCAGAAGTATGGCCAGCAGGCCCAGAGCCGTGTTCACCGGGTAGCTCTCCCGGTCGGTTCAGCGGTTCCCGTGCGTTTGCACGGGCAGGTACTCCACGAGTCCGGAGTGGACACGATCATCCTTTCGAGCAGAGGTAGTTCTCTACCGTAACGATCCGGGTAGGGGTTGATGTTTCCGGATCAGCAGACGATCGCATTGTCGGTGGCTAACAACCTGTCTGAGTACTTTTACATAGGGAAACCTTGGGGACCCTGCGGCATGCGCGTGAGCCACGACGTAGCGTCGATAATGACGTTTTCACCATGAGATCAAGAAGTGGCGGGACACGACGTGGCTGACTGGCCCGAAGACGACGATCGCACTCGCGCGCTGCGATCGCCCGCGCCGGGGCCCGTGCCGCAGCGAGCGGCCGGGCAGCCCGCCCACCCCCTGCCGGGCGGGCCGGCGGCGTCCGCCCGGCGGGGGGCGTCCGCGGGTGAGGAGGTGCCGCCCCCACGAGGAGGCTCGCGGGTGTACGGAAAGGCCAGGTCGGGCTCCAGCCCGGTCAGACCGCTGAACGCCTCCTCCGACGGCCCCCGCGCCGGTTCCGGCGGTCCGGGGGGCGGCGGCGGGCCGCGGACGCCGGGCTGGCGCCCGAAGCGTCCGGGCAGGCTGGTCGTGCGGATCCTCGCCGGGCTGCTCGTCGTGCTGCTGGTCGTGGCCATCGGCGGATATTTCATGATCAACTCCCGGCTGACCGGGATCGAGGCGCTCACCGACTACGAGGGCCGGCCCGCCGACACCCCCGGCACCAACTGGCTGCTGGTCGGCTCCGACAGCCGGGAGGGCCTGACCGCGGCACAGCGCAAGAAGCTCGCCACGGGCAAGGCCGTGGGCCGCAGGACCGACACGATGATGCTGCTGCACATCCCCGACGGTGACGGCCGCCCGACCCTGGTCAGCCTGCCGCGTGACTCCTACGTGCCGATCGACGGCCACGGCAGCAACAAGCTCAACGCCGCCTACGCCTTCCCGGACGGCGGCCCCACGTTGCTCGCCAAGACCGTGGAGAAGGTGACCGGGCTGCGGCTCGACCACTACATGGAGATCGGCTTCGGCGGCTTCGTGGGCATCGTCGACGCCATCGGCGGGGTCGAGATCGACGTCAAGCAGGCCATCAAGGATCCCAAAGCCGGGATCAACCTGAAGAAGGGGCTCCAGCTCATGGACGGCGGGACGGCCCTCGGCTACGTCCGTACCCGTGCCACCGGCGCCATCCCCGACCTCGACCGGACCCAGCGCCAGCGGCAGTTCTTCTCCGCGGTGGTGAAGAAGGCGGCCAGCCCCGGGGTCCTGATCAACCCCTTCACCTCCGTGCCGCTCGCGCTGAGCGCCGCCGACTCGGTGTCCGTGGGCGAGGAGACCGGCGCCTTCGACCTGCTCTCCCTCGGTCTCGCCATGGGCGACAACCCGGTCACCACCGTCGTCCCGGTCGGCTCCCTGCCCACCATCAACGGTCAGGCGGTCGTCAAGTGGGATCGGGAGAAGGCGCTGCGCCTGTTCGACGCGCTGGCCGAGGACAAGCCCGTCCCCAAGGACGTCCTCGCCAAGTAGGCCGCTGCCCCCGCCGTGGTCGTAAGCACTCCGTAAGCGGCGCGCGACCACGGCGCCGGTAGCGTCGATCCTCAAGGCCGGTCTCGGCCTTGAGGACCAGAGCCGGGGCCCCCACGCCGGAGGTATTCGATGAGGATCAAAAGACTGCTCCGACACCCCGCCACCTGGGGCGTTCTGGCGGTCGGTGCCGTCGTGCTCGGCGTCGCCCTCTACCTGTTCCAGCCCTGGCGCCTGTTCACCACGGTCGAGGTGAACGAGGCGTTGCCGACCGTGGCCGTGACCTCCGCGCCGGAGGCGACCCCGGTGGTGGAAGACGGGGCGAGCGAGCCCGCCAAGGCACCCGAGGAGCCGAAAAACCTGGCCAAGGGCACGTTCATCTCCCACGAGCACGAGACCACGGGCAAGGCGAGGGTGCTGGAGCTCCCGGATGGGAGCCGGGTCCTGCGGATCGAGGACCTGGACACCTCCGACGGCCCGGATCTGCGGGTCTGGCTGAGTGACCAGCCCGTCAAGGAGGGCAGGGCCGGATGGTTCAACCTGGACGACGGCAAGCACCTCGAACTCGGCGATCTGAAGGGCAACCGGGGTAACGCCAACTACGCCATCCCCGCGGGGGCCGACCTCGACAGCCTGAAGAGCGTCACCATCTGGTGCAAGCGCTTCGGCGTCTCCTTCGGTGCCGCCGCCCTCACCTGACATAATGCCCGGATTGTGAGTGTTTCCGAGGAGCTGCATGCCATTGGCCGCCCGCTCGTCGAGGTGCAGCTCGCGCACCCGACGGTGGTCGGCATCGCGCGAGGGGACCTGCCCGAGCCGGTGTTCCGGTCCTGGCTGGAGCAGGACTACCTGTTTCTGCTCGACTATGTCCGGGTTTTCTCGCGACTCGCCTGGCAGGCCCCTGACGGGCACCTGGGCGACCTGGTGGATCTGGCCCACGCCACGTTCCACGAGGAGTTGAACCTGCACCGTTCACTGTCCGCGGAGTTCGGCGCCGATCTCGGCGGGGTGCGAAAGGGGCCTGCCTGTGCGGCCTACACCTCCTTCCTGCTCGACTCCGCGGCCGTCTACGCCGACGGCCTGGCCGCGCTCTACCCCTGCATGTGGGGTTACTCCACACTCGGTCGCGCCCTGGCCGAGAACCCGCCCGACGAGCCGCGATACCGTGCCTGGGTCGACACCTACGCCCACCCGGCCTTCGCCGAGCTGACCGAGCGCATCGCCGTGATGATCGACGAGGCGGCACCCGATCCCGGTAGGGCGGGAAAGCTGTTCACCGAGGGAATGGCCCACGAACTCGCCTTCTGGGACGTGCCCTGAGCCCGTCCTCTCGTGGCCGGCTTTCGTCTTTCCCGGCCTCCTGACCGCTCCGCCCTCCTCGGCGGTGGTCTCGCCGACCCTTCGGCCACCGGGCGCCGAAGGTTGGCCGATTCAGTCGGTCAGTTGTGGTGAATTAGCTCACTATCAGGGGAAATTGAGAGTCCGGATGAGGGCATCCGAGAGGCTTCGCGCACCCATCAGGTGTGGGAGTTGGAACAATGGGCGCATGAGTGTTCCTGAGGTCGAGGTACGGGCCGTGCCGGATGACGCGTTCCTGCTCGACGTACGCGAGAACGACGAGTGGCGTGCCGGGCACGCGCCGGGAGCCGTCCACATTCCGCTGGGTGAGCTGCAGTCCCGGGTCGACGAGGTGCCCAAGGGGGCGCCCGTCTACGTGGTCTGCCGGGTCGGCGGCCGTTCCGCCAACGCCACCGCCTGGCTCAACCACATGGGCCGGGACGCGATCAACGTCGGCGGCGGTATGCAGTCCTGGGAGGTGGCGGGGCGTTCGATGGTCGCCGAGAGCGGTCAGGACCCGTTCGTGGCCTGAGTGGCCTGAGTGGTCTGAGTGGCCTGAGTGGTCTCACTGGTCTCAGTGACCCGGGGGGCCTGAGTCGACGTCCATCGAGGAGGCGGTCCTTGCCAAGAAAGGAATAAATGGCATAATCGGGGCGAATTATCTACCGCGGGAGCTCGGGCGTGACCGGGCTGAGAGGGCGGAACCACGCAGAGGGTCGCACAGACCCTCCGACGCGCCGCCGACCGCATGAACCTGTCCGGGTAATGCCGGCGTAGGGAGCGTGTGATGTCGCCTGCCGTCGTTGACTCCAAGTCAGCCGAGGCTCCCCTCACCCTCGACGAGGCTCCTCCCAAGGAGCTCGGCGTGCTCGACCAGGGCGCGCTCTGGGCCAACCTGGGGGTCAGCCTGCTCGGATTCTCCGGCGCGATCGCGCTGATCGATCCGCTCGGCGACCGGCCGCTGAGCTTCGTGGCCGCGGTCCTGGCCGCCGTCGTGGGCAGCGTCATCGGCACCGCGATGGTCGGCCTGGCCGCCATTCCCGGGCAGCGGACCGGTGCTCCGGCGATGGTCCTGCTCCGCGGGCTGTTCGGCGCCAGGCTCTCGTACCTGCCGACCGTGCTGAACATCATCCAGATGTTCGGCTGGGGCGCGTTCGAGCTCTGGGTCATCGCCCAGGGCGCCCAGGCCATCGCCGGATCCTTCGGGATCGAGGTGCCGTACGCGGTCTGGGTGGTCGTCGGAGGGGTGATCACCACCGCGCTGAGCATCCGGCCGCTGGGAGCGGTCCGGTTGCTCCGCCGGTACGTCACCGCCGGCGTGATCGTCTCGATGATCTGGTTCGCGGTCGCCCTGTTCAGCCGGGGACCGTCCATCGGTGGTGGGTCGTGGGAGGCCTTCGCGCCCTCGGTCGACTATGTGATCGCGCTGTCGGTCTCGTGGGTGCCGGTCGCGGCGGACTTCGCCCGGTTCTCCAGGTCCGGCAGGGCCACGTTCACCGGTGTCGTCGGCGGCTACACGATCACCCAGGTGGCCTGCCTGGTCCTGGGAATCGCGGCGCTCGCCCTGGTCGGCAACGACACCGGACGGGTCTGGGACCCCTTCGTGGCCGCGGCGCTCGGCCCGCTGTTCTTCGGCATCCTGGTGCTCCGGGAGACCGACCAGTCGTTCGTGAACGTCTACTCCACCACCATGTCGCTGCAGAACCTGATGCCCAGGCTGGACCGCAGGGTCATCTCCATGGTCGTCGGGGTACTGGTCACCCTGCTCGCGATCTTCGTCAAGGTCGACACCTACACCGCGTTCCTGAGCCTGATCGGGGCGGTCTTCGTGCCGATGTTCGCGGTGCTCGCCGTGGACTACTTCCTGCTCGGCGGAGCCAGGCGCTGGGACACCTCCGACAGCGCGCCCTCGCGCTGGCTCATGGTGGCCCCGTGGCTGCTGGGCTTCGCGGCATGGTGGATGCTCGCCGCGCTGCCGGTCGCCCCGGAGCTGGCCTGGTGGACCTCGTTCTGGACCGATACCCGTGACCTGCTCGGTTTCGTCCCGCAGCCGTGGATGAGCGCGGCCGTCGGCGCGTTCCTCGTCGCGGGTCTCGTCACCCTGGGCACCGGTGCGCTCCGGCGCCGTCCCTGACCGGGCGGAGGCGCGCTACGCGCGGGACTCGATGCGCAGCAGGCGTTCCTTGGCGGCAGGGCCCCCGGCGTACCCGCCAAGGACCGACTCGCTCTCGACGACCCGGTGGCACGGCACGATGACGCACACCGGGTTGCTGCCCAGCGCGTTGCCGACCGCGCGCAGCGCCCGCGGCCTGCCGATCCGCTCGGCGATCTCGCGGTAGGTCGTCACCGTCCCGTACGGCACCGAGAGCATCATCTGCAGTACCGTCCTGGAGAACTGGGTGGCCAGGCGCAGGTCGACCGTTGTGGTGAAGGCACGGAGCCGGGCGGAGAAGTAGGCGTCCAGCTCCCGGCGGACCGGGTCGAGCCGCCGGGGGTCCGGCCCGATGAAGGTGCCGACCTCCCTGCTGATCCGCTCGAAGACGACGTTCTCGTCCTCGTAGCTGCAGGCCACCACACCCCGGCCGGTCACGGCGAGGGTAAGACGCCCCAGCGGTCCGTCGAGCGTGCCGAACGCGATGTCGGGATGGCTCGTGCCGACGTAGTCGGGCGAGGTCACCCGTAGCAATGCATCGATGTCGCCGGATGACATGGCCCCACCCTTTCGTATCCAGGTGTGTGGTGACCGCAGAGTATCGGACGGATCGCCCGGCCAGTGGCAACACGTGCGGGACGAAAGTGCCAAGATCAGGCCGGTTGAGACGGCACTATGGGTGTGTGGTGGACTACACGGCCGACAATGACGGGGGCATCGGCCGGGCGGTCGTGGCCGACGCGCCCAACGCGATCGTCGCCATTGATCGTGAACAGACGGTCATCGCCTGGAATCCCGCCGCCGAGCGCCTTTTCGGCTGGTCGGCCGAGGAGACGGTCGGCCGGCGGGTTCCGGTGGTTCCCGAGGAGCTGATGGCCGAGCACAACGCGGCCCTGGAGAAGGTCCGCACCGGTGGCCAGGTGTCGCTGCGGACCAAGCGGTTCCGCCGGGACGGCAGCCTGCTCGACCTGCGGGTCGACACCGGCGCGCTCTCCTCGCGGGACGGCACCCTCATCGGTTACGTCAGCGTCTACCACCTGGCCCAGGACGACGAGAGCGCCAACGACCGCAACGCCCGCCGGGCACAGCTCGTCCGCCGGCTCACCGACGTGGTCGCCGACATCAACGCCGAGCTGGAGCTGCCCGCGGTGCTCGACCGGATCGCGGCCAGCCTCGCCGACCTGACCGGGGCCGACGCGGGCGGGTTCGTGCTCATCGAGGGCGACCGGCTCCGCCTCGTGGCCCGCCACAACCTTCCCGGCTCGATGCGGAACTCCACGGCGGACCTGCGCACCAGCCTGGTCGGCAAGCTGCTGCGCGAGGGCAGGACCATCCTGCTGGAGACCGGTGACCAGGACCGGCTGGACGAGCTGATCTGGTCGCAGCTGCCCGGCCTGCACACCATCGCGCTCGGTCTCGCGGCCATGGGCGGGCGACCGTACGGCGCGCTGTACGCGCTCTTCGCCAAGCGCAAGGTGGGCCACCTGGAGCTGGAGCTGCTGGAGCTCCTCGCGGGTCACGCGGGCATCGCCGTGGGCAACGCGATGGCCTACCAGGAGGCCGTACGGCAGCGGGCCCACGAACGGGCGGTGTTCGACGCCAGCGCCGACGGCATAGCGGTCCTCGACGAGCTGGGCCGGGTCGTCCAGTGGAACCCGGCCGCCGGCGAGCTGACCGGCTTCCACTCCGCCGAGGTGATCGGCGGTCCGCCCCCGTTCCAGCTCCCGGCACCGGGAGAGAAGCTCACCATCCAGTTGCCCTCGGGCATCTGGCTGGACGTGCTCTGCGCGGAGATCGTGGAGACGGGCGAGATGGTGGTCGACTTCCGCGACATCACCCGCGCGAAGGAACTGGAGGAGGCCAAGGATCTCTTCCTGGCCACCACCAGCCATGAGCTCCGCACCCCGATCACCGTGGTCCGCGGCTTCGCCGGCACCCTCGACGACCGCTGGGACAGCATGACCGACGCCGAGCGCCGTGCCGCGGTGCACATCATCGCCGAGCGGGCCCGTTCCCTCGGCCAGCTCATGGACCACCTGCTGCTGGGCTCGCGCGCGGGGGCCGGCGAGCTCACGCTCAGGATCGAGGGCTTCGACCTGGCCGAGCTGGTGCGGGGAGCCACGTTGGGCCTGCCGATCCTGTCGGATCTGCACCGGGTCGAGGTCGACGTCCCCGATGACCTGCCCCTGGTCTCCGGCGACGCGCTGGCCACCGATATCCTGCTGGCCCAGCTGCTGGAGAACGCTTTCAAATATTCGCCGGACGGTGGTCTGATCAGGGTAGAGGCATGGGTGGATGGTGACCGGGTGGTGTTGGTCGTGGACGATGAGGGCGTGGGCATCGCCCAGGCCAGCAGGGAGCGCGTCTTCGACCGCTTCGTCCAGGCGGACAGTGGTGACCGCCGCAGGTTCGGCGGAGTCGGGCTTGGTCTCTACATCGTGCGCAGCCTGGCACGGGCCCAGGGAGGAGAGGTGTCGGCGCATCCACGCCCCGCGGGTGGCACCCGGATGAGGTTGGCACTCCGTATCGCCGACACGCCGGACGCTCTTACCTGATCGACACGCCAAGGCAGTAACGAGTCGGTAACGGATCCGCTGATCTATTGTCGAATGTACACAAGCTGTAATTGCTGCTCGGTTTCCGAGGCTATCTAACGGGGCATTTCGGTCGTACTGGGGTGAGTTCCTCAGGGGGGAAAGGCATACGGGGAGGTGAGTGCGTCGAGCGTCGTGTTGTTGCCGTATGCACCGTCCAGCGTCGCTGTCGCACGCCAACGCCTCTGCTCTGACCTGCAGGAACGGGGTGTGTACGAGACCGCTATAGACGACGCGGTGCTCGTGGTCAGCGAGTTGCTGAGCAATGCGCTGCGTCACGCGCATCCGTTGCCGTCGGGGCAGATCAGGGTGTCATGGCACTGGACCGAGGAGCAGGTCGAGGTTGCGGTGAGTGACGGTGGCGCGGCCACCGAACCAAGGGCAGGGCGCCCGACGCTTTCCTCCCTGGGAGGGCGAGGCCTCGGAATCGTCGAATATCTGGCCTCGACATGGGGAGTCAGGCACGAGGGGGACACCACCACGGTCTGGGCGGTGGTCACGGCGGTCAACACGGTAGGTAACGGCCATGTTTCCACCCCCGAACCCGCCCTCAGGGAATGCGGATAGTCCTTCCGTCGGGTGCCGTCCCGCTTCGCCTGTCATGAAGCGGGACGGCACCTCCTCCGCCGTCCGGAGTGTCGTCAGCCTCCGGCGAGCGCGGGCCGGTGCAGTACCGCCCGCTCCCCGGTGGTCCAGGCCGTCGTGACGAGCAGGTAGATTCCGGCCGCGAGCGGCAGCACCGCCGCGACCAGCACGGTCCCGTACGGCAGCAGGGGCAGCGTCCGGCGCAGCGCCGCGGGCTGGACGTCCTCGCTCATCGTGCTCCGCGTCTGGCGGGAGGCGACCCACGCCACGGCGACGAGCAGCAGGAAAAGCCCGGCGAAGACCAGGGCCGGGCCGCTGAGCAGCCCGAACCCGGCCACCGTGCCCGCGAACTGCTGGCCGAGCGGCACCCCGAGGAGCCCGTGAGTCAGCAGCGCGTTGGCCTGGCCGGCGATCGTCGAGGAGACGAACGCCTGGTAGGTCACCATGAGGAACGGCAACTGCGCCACCGACGGCAGGCAGCCTGCCAGCGGTGAGGTCCTCTCCCTGGCGTAGAGGGCGGCCAGTTCCCGCTGGAGCCGCTCGGGATGGCGGCCGTGGCGTTTCTGGAGTTTCCGGACCTCCGGCGCGAGGCGGATCCTGGCCCGCTCGCCCCTGGCCCGCATGACGCTGAGCGGGAGCAGCAGGAGCCGGACGAGGAGCGTGAAAACGACGATCGCGAGCGCGGTGGAGCCCAGCGGCCCCGCGAGCGCGGTGATGAGGTCGGCGGTGAACCCGATGACGGGGTCGAACATGGTTGGGGCCCTTCTGACCGGAGTGGAGACGGTACAGAGGACGCCCGCGCACCGCGGGGGTTTTCAGAGCGCGTGCGCGCGGCACACGGTGGTCGCGGGGGGTTACGCGGGCGCCGGGCCCGCGGAGGGTGCTCTGGGCCGGGATCTCCCGGCCGCGCCGGGGTCGCGTTGCCGGACGAACATCGTCCGCCTGGCCCGATCGCGCCGCGACAGCGGCGCCCGCGCCCGCGCACCGGAGGTGACGGGCGCCGGTCGCAGTGCCCAGGCGAGCAGGAGCACGCCCAGCCCGACCACGGCGGTCGCCGTCAGGACGCCGCCGCCGTCGAACATCCAGACCGCCAGCGTCTGGACGGCGAGGAGCAGGTTCATCTCTTGGACTTGGACACCACGGTGACCAGGGCGACGACCGCGAAGGCCACGACCGCCAGCACGATCACGAACTTCAGCAGCCCGAAAAGGGCGGGCAGCACGAGCCCGAACACCACGTAGAGCGCGAGCAGGGCGCCCAAGACCGCCAGCATGATACGACTCATGTGTTCCACCGTACGCTGACAGGGGAAACGGCGGGCGCCTTGATCGTAACGATCGAGTGCTTACGGACCGGTGACACGGCTTAGTGATTTCCCCTCGCGGGCCTACCGTTGAGGTCATGAGTGCGCGGATTCTGGTGGTCGACGACGATCCGATGGTGGCCGAGGTGGTGGCCCGCTACTTGGAACGTGACGGTCACGTGGTCGAGTGCGTCGGAGATGGCGCCGAGGCGCTCAGGCGCGCGCTGTCCAACCCGCCGGACCTGATGGTGCTCGACCTGATGCTCCCCAAGATGGACGGGCTCCAGGTGTGCAGGAAGCTCAGGGAGCGGTGGCCGGTTCCAGTGATCATGCTGACCGCGCTGGGTGAGGAGATGGACAGGGTCGTCGGTCTGGAGACCGGTGCCGACGACTACGTCACCAAGCCCTTCAGCCCCAGGGAACTGGCTCTGCGCGTGCAGTCGGTGCTGCGGCGGGCGCGCGGCGCCTCGCTGCCGACCGGCACCGGCGTGCTCAGGGACGGTGATCTGACCGTCGACGTCGGGGCGCACGAGGTGCGGTTCCGCGGTGACGAGATCATGCTGACCGCCCGCGAGTTCGATCTTCTGGCCCACCTGATGCGCAACCCCCGCCAGGCCTTCAGCCGCTCCGCGCTGCTCAACCAGGTCTGGGGGTGGTCCTTCGGCGACTCCTCCACGGTGACCGTCCACGTCCGCCGCCTCCGTGAGAAGATCGAGCCGGATCCGACCGTTCCCCGGCGCATCGTCACGGTGTGGGGCGTCGGCTACCGCTACGAGCCGCTGGCGGAGCCGTGATCCCCGAGATTCTGCTGATCGTCGTGGTCACCGCAGGCCTCGGCCTGCTGGTCGCGCTCGCCGGGCTGGGGGCGATGTGGCTGCTGCGCGAGCGGTCGATCGGCGCGATGCTCGCGGTGGTCGTCGTGGTGACCGTGGTGGCGACGGTGGGCGGCGTGGTCGCCATCACCCTGAAAATGATCATTGAGGGTACGCCGAGGGACATCGTGCTCAGCGTGGTCGCGGTGGGTGGTCTGGTCGGGCTGGGTGTCGCGACGGTGCTCGCCCGCCGGGTCGTGGCGGCCAGCCGCAGGCTCGTCGACGCCGTGCACGCGGTGCCCGCCTCGGGGGAGTTCACCCCGCCCGGAGGTCTTCCCGCCGAGCTCGACACGATCGCCGGGAGCCTGGATCAGGCCTACCGGCGACTACGCCTGGGCCACGAGCGCGAGCGTGCCCTGGAGAGCGCGCGCCGTGAGCTCGTCGCCTGGGTCAGCCACGACCTGCGCACCCCGCTGGCGGGCATGCGGGCCATGGCGGAGGCCCTGGAGGACGGGGTGGTCGCCGACCCCGAGACCGTAGGCCGTTACCACCGGCAGATCCGTCTGGAGGTGGACCGGCTGTCGGGGATGGTCGACGACCTCTTCGAGCTGTCCAAGATCCACGCGGGGGCGCTGCGCCTGTCACGCAACCGGATCGGCCTCGGCGACCTGGTCGCCGACGCGCTGGCCGGGGTGGAGCAACTGGCCAGGGCCAAGGGGGTGCGGCTGGCCGGCGAGGTCGACCCGGTGATCCCCGTCCAGGCCGACGCGGCCGAGCTCTCCCGGGCGCTGCGCAACCTGGTGGTCAACGCGATCAGGCACACTCCCGGCGACGGCGCCGTCCTGGTCCGCGCCTCGGTCGAGGGCCAGATCGCCTGCCTGTCCGTCGCCGACTGCTGTGGCGGCATCCCGGCGGACGACCTGCCCCGTGTCTTCGACGTCGCCTTCCGCGGCGAGGCGGCCCGCACGCCCAGTGCCGACGGCGCCGGAGCGGGCCTCGGCCTGGCGATCGCGCGCGGCATCGTCGAGGCCCACGAGGGAGCGATCGGCGTCGTCAACTCCGGTCCGGGCTGCCGCTTCGAGATCCGCCTGCCGATCTCCGTCTGAACGGCACCGCCCGGCCGTCACCGGCCCTGATCCGATCGGCCCGAGTCCGGCGAGCCGCCGGTTCGGACCGTCAGCCGGGGCCGTTGCCGTTGGAGGTCGGCGTGGTCGTGGCGTCGCTCTCGGGTCTCACCGAGACCATGAGGGTCACCTGCGCGCACTCGTCGTCCTCGGCGGTGCCGGTTTCGACGTGCCGGCAGGAGGTGAGCCTCCTGGTGGTGCCCAGGGACTCCACCATCGCCCGGAACGTCGGGCACGGCCAGCGCCACATGCAGCTGCGGCAGCGCAGGATCGGATGTGCCGTGTCGCTGGTGATGCCGCCCGCGTCACGAGGCTGGTGCAGGTCGAGCAGCCTGACGCCGAGCGTGGCGAAGTCGAGGAGCTCTTCGCGTGCCCCTTCGAGGAAGTCGAGGTCCTCGGTCGACAGGCTGGTTCTGATCGGGACGTGTCCCTCGTGGTTCACCAGGTTCCGCAGTGAACTCGCCGCGTCGCGCCACGAGGTGGCCTTGTCGGTACGAGTGATCATGGACTCCAGGTGTTCCCGGAGCCGCTGCCGCTGGAGATCCTCGGGTAGATCGGTGTTCATGGATGCGTTCGAGCCCGTTTCCTGTAACTCAACGGCTGTCGCTGCCGTAGCGCAGCGATGATCGGGAGTGTCGGGTCTTCTCCCTTTTCCGGCCAAGCCGGTGTTGCGCAGTGTCAAGCTTCGCGCACTCCGGGTTTCCATGGGGCCGAAACGGGGGACAAAGGGCGGACGACTCGGGTTGTTCAAGAGAGCGTGACCGGTGGCTCTCGCGCCGCTAGTGTGCCCGCTGTGGAGCTAAAAGTCTCAACTCGATCTCATGCCGGGCACACCGTCGTGACCATCGTTGGCGAAATCGACCTATACACCGCACCTCGCCTGCAGGCCGAGTTCACCCGGCTGCTCGGGCAGAGCCAGACCATGCTCGTGGTCCTCGACATGTCCGCCGTGGAGTTCTGCGACTCCACCGGCATGAACGTGCTGCTCTCCGCGCTCAAGCGGCTGCGCGAGCGCGGCGGCACGCTGGAGGTGGCGGCGCCCCGGCCCGCCGTACGCAAGATCCTTCAGGTCACGGGCCTAGACTCGGTCTTCGTCGTGCACGAGACCCTGCCGGAGAAGCTGATGACCTCCGAATCCCAGGGATGACCCGCTCCCCACGGCTGAAGCCCGGGGTTTCCATGCTGGAGGTGTTCGATGACCGGTACGGCGGCGATCATTCCCGCCAAGAACGAGGATGATCGGATCGGGGCGACCGTGGCCGCGGCCCTGGCGCTCCCCGGCGTCGATCTCGTCATGGTCGTCGACGACGGCTCGACCGACCAGACGGGGCGGGTGGCCAAGGCGGCCGGGGCCCACGTCGTGCGGCACAGCCACAACCGGGGCAAGGCCGCCGCGATGGAGAGCGGTGCCGAGGCCGTCCGCCTGCTCGACGACGAGGAGCCCCGGCACCTGCTGTTCCTCGATGCCGACCTGGGAGAGACCGCCCGTACCGCCGCGCCGCTGATCGAGCCGGTCGCGGCGGGCGAGGTCGACATGACGATCGCCGTCTTCGCCACCCGGGTGAAACTCGGCGGCCACGGGTTCGTCGTGAAGCTCGCCCGTGAGGGTGTCGAGCGTGCCACCGGCTGGACGCCCGTCCAGCCGCTCAACGGCCAGCGCTGCCTGACCCGGGCGGCCTTCGAAGCCGCCCGGCCACTGGCTCACGGCTTCGGTGTGGAGACCGGTCTCACGATCGATCTGCTCAGAAAGGGCTTTCGGGTACGCGAGGTCCAGGTGGAGATGGCCCACCGGGCCACCGGCACCGACTGGCGGGCCCAGCTCCATCGGGCCAGGCAGTTCCGTGATGTCGCCCGCGCCCTCCTGGTCCGCCGCTGAGCCTGGCGACATTCACCCGGCCGAGCGGCTCTTCGCGGCTCCTGCGAGGACTCGCGACCTCCATATCTGCGATGTCTTTGCAGGTCAAAGGCCATGTGAGAGTCGGCGACGCGGGTCGGCCGAGGTCACCCGCGGGATGCGGGGACGGCCCGGGCCACCGGGAGAACAGGTCGTCCGCCGCTCCTCGCGGTGCCGTCCGGTCTGCCGCTGCCGCACCGGGCACCTGTGGGATGTGCTGGAATCTGCGGGTGAGCTTGGAGGCGTCGGTCGGCGACAAGAGGCGGAGCCCCGTCGGCGGCATGCCGCGGCGGCTCGACATCGCCGCGTTCGGGGCCATGGGGCTCTCGGTGGCGGTCACGGTCCTGATCGGGCTGCTGGGGCCCTCCGCCATGGTCCCGAGACTGCCCGGGCCGTCCTGGCAGCCGCCGTACTCGCTGGACGTTCCGGTGAGCGCCCATCTGGTCATCGCCATGGGCGCCGCCGCGATCGTCCTGGGCGGGCTCGGGCTCGCCGCCGCGCTCAGGTCCCGGTGGAGGCCGGAGGCGCGATGGCTGCTCATGGCGGGCTGCGCCACCGCGGGGCTGCTCGCCTTCCTGCCGCCCTCGGGCTCGGCCGACCATCTCAACTACGCCGCGTACGGCCGGCTGGTCACGCTCGGCCAGGATCCCTACGCGGCCCCCCCCGCCCTGCTGCCCCACGATCCGGTCACCGGCGCGGTGGAGGAGTGGGCCGGGGTGACCAGCGTCTACGGCCCGGTCGCCACCGCCCTGCAGGCGCTGGCGAGCCTCGTGGGCGGTGACTCGGTCCGGCTGACGGTTTTTGTGATGGCCGCGGTCAACGCCGCGGCGTTCATCGGTACCGCGTTGCTACTGCACCGTTTCGCCAGGGGGGACGAGGAACTGCGCGGGCGGGCGGCACTGCTCTGGGCGGCCAACCCGCTGATGATCTACCACCTGGGCGCGGGGATGCACATCGACACCCTCGCCATCGCCTGCATGGTCGCCGCGCTCACGGTTCGCGGAGCCGCCTCCGGACTGCTGCTCGGGGTGGGCATCGGGGTCAAGCTCAACGCCGGGCTCGTCGCCCTCGGCCCGGCGTGGGAACTGCGCCGCTCGCCGGGCAGGCTCGCCGTGGTGGCGGGGACCGCGACGGCCACCGTGGTGGCGATCTACGCCCTCGCCGGGCCGCACGTGCTCGACCAGGTGAGCGCCGCCAGCAGGAAGGTCTCCCTCGCCACTCCCTGGCAGCTCGTCAAGGTGGGGCTCCAGTCGCTCTTCGGGCCGGGCGCGTACTCGGCCTGGATCCAGATCGGCTCCCTGCTGCTGATGGTCTGCCTGGCCTGGCTGCTGCTGCGGGCACTGCCCGCGGAAACCGCGCCCGGCGACACCGCGCCCGCGGTCGCCGCGGTGATGGTGATCGCCTGGCTGTTCGCCGCGCCGTACGCGCTGCCCTGGTACGACGGGCTGGCCTTCGCGCTGCTGGCCATGGCGTCCTGGCCCGCGCTGGAGGGCTTCATGGTCGCCAGGGTCGCCGTGCTGTCGCTGGGCTACCTGCCGGCCAGGGAGGCGCTGCGCCCCGAGGACCTGCTCTGGATGAAGACCCTGCTCAGGGAGCGGGTGGTGCCGTGGACGCTGCTGGCGTTGACGATCGTTCTGGTGTGCTGGGCGGCGAGAGCGCCAGGGCGCGCACGGAGGCGGCGAGTGTCAGCGGAACCGCGACCGTGAGCGCCATCGCCGGGATCGCGATGCCCGAGTCGTTCATCAGGAAGCCGATCAGCGCGCAGGCCAGCGCGCCGATCAGTCCGGCGCGCAGCGCGGGCGAGAGCGCGTAGGCCCGGCCCAGGGCCGAGGCCCCCCATCGTGAGGGACGGTCGAGTACCAGGAACAGGAACGCCAGCGCGACCAGCGTGAGCAGGGACAGTGACCAGTTGCCGACGGTGACCCCGATCATCGCGCCGAACTTGCGGCCGATCACGGTCCATGCCTCCCCGTCCAGCACCTGCTGGACGAAGGAGCCCAGGTGGGTGCGCTGGTCGGCGGGCCTGCGCCAGTCGGCCACCGCGATGGTGCCGATCAGCAGGACACCGGCCAGACCGGCCAGGCCCAGCTTGACCGGGGAGACCCGCCCGCCGGACAGCAGGATCAGGAAGACGGCGACCCCCACCAGGAACGCCGGGACCCCGCCGAAGTCGGCGCCCCACGCGGGCCAGCCGTCGGCGAACACCGCCAGCCCCCCGTACGCCACGCACACCGCGAGCGCGAGCCCGCGCCGGCCGCGTGAGATCAGCCACTGGGCCGTCCCGGCCAGGGCCAGGATCGTACCGGCGGAGTAGACGGCGAAGGCGATGTTGCTGAAACCGTAGAAGCGCCCGCCGGTCACCGGCTCGTAGCCGGTGACCGCGTTCACCTGGAGCACCGAGCCGGTCATCACGTCGGCCAGCAGCGCCATCGAGGTGATGGCGGCGACCACGGTCAGCGGGCCCAGCGGGTGCGTCCGCCACGGCCCGGCGAACGCCGCCCCCGTGATCACGCAGGCGAATCCGAGGATCGTCACGATCACCGCGGCCATCGGGGCGGGCAGGCTCCACCAGGGGACGAGTTGCGCGAGGAAGGTGGAGACCGCGATCGCCCCGCTGACCACGGCGACGACCTGGACGGCGGTCAGGGCTCGGGAGCCGCCCCAGCCCCGCCGGATCGCGACGGCGGCCAGCAGGTAGAACAGGATCTGCACCGCCACGAACACCGCGAAGAACGGTCCTCGCACCTCGCGCAGCACCTGGCTCGCCAGGTCGTCGTCCGCCAGCTTCCGCACGGTCGCCGCGACCGGCTCCCCGCTCGGCTCCTGGCCCTGCCAGGCGCGGCCGACGACCCCGTTCGGGGCCCGCAGGCCCAGCAGGTCGATCGCGGTGGCGGTCAGGTCGGTGTTGGCGACCAGGCCGTCCTGGCGGGTGGAGGTGGCGGTGAGGTAGCCGCGCGGGTACGGCTCACCGCCGGGAGACGGGCCCCGGGCGATCGCCACGTGCAGGTGCGGCGCGATCGAGGTGTCGGCCAGGCCGCCGAGCAGGACCGTGGTCCCGCTCCCGGGTGTCCTTCCGGCTTCCGGAGTCTGCGTGCTCTCGGGGGCCCGCGTGGTTTCGGAGGTCGGCGTGGGGGGCGTCGCCGGAGCGGTGGCGGCCGCGCGTGGCGGGGGCAGGCGGTCGAGGACCGCGCCCACCACGCGGTCGGCTCTGGCCACGGCCTCCCGCCTGGTCTGAGCGGTCATCGAGACCGGGACGCCGTCCGGGGTGAGGCCGCCGCCGATCCAGGCCCTGGCCAGGTCGTCGGCCTCCACCACGATCAGCCCGTACGGGGACAGCTCGCCAAGTTCCTCGATGTTCGCCGCGTATTTCGCGATTTTTCCTGACGTGTCGGCGGCGGCGAGCGCGGCCCCCGGCCCGACGGCGGCCACCTTCAGGCCCGCCCCGGTCGCGAGCCGGCCCAGTTGCCCGAGCACCGGCCGGTAGGAGGTGGTGGCGTTGAAAGCGGACAGCTCGTCCCAGCCGGGCACGCTCGCCCCGCCGTCGGAGGTCGCCTCCGGCGTGCGCGGCAGTGCGCAGCCCGTGCCCGGGGCACCCGCCCGCTGGCCCGCGGAGACCGTCAGCCAGCCCGCCATCGGGCAGGTGATCCCCCGGTCCGGCGGCGGAACCGCCCGGGTGGACATGGAGGCGGACCCGCCCTCGCCCGCGAGTCTCCACAGATTCGGGGTCCGCTCCGGGTCCAGGTCACTCCACTCCAGCCCCGGCACCCCGATGACCACGACCCGCTCGGGAAGCGCCCTCGCCACCGAGGCGCTCGCCGTACCGGCACCGAGCGCGCCGAGCAGCCCGCAGACCCCGGCCAGCAGCAGGGACATGGTGATCAGCACGGTTCTGGAGAACCCCGTCGACCGATTCCTCTTCGAGCCGCGTGACTCGCGTGTCCCGTACCGGATGACGACCTCGGCGGGCGGAGTCCCGGTGGGCCGGGGGCGCGTCGGCCACGCGGGTCGCCCCGGCCGTGTCGCGGCGCCGGGCGTCCCGGTGGCGGCCGGGCGCGCGAGCCCGCGACCGCGCGGTGTCGAAGCCATCCGTTCCCCTGTCCGTATCCGTCGGGCGGCCGTTTCCCCGGCCCCACGGTAGCCTGCCTGGTCGTGAGGACTGGCGAGGTGACCACGGCCGGACGGCGCACGTGGACGTGGCTGACATGGTCGAGGTGGCTACCTTGGCTGCCCGCGCTGCTGCTGGTCGCCGCGGCGGTGGCCCCGCTGGTGCTCTACTGGCTGGGCAACGTGGACGACCAGCGCCTGGTCGACCTGGATGTGTACCGTACCGGCGGGGAGGCGGTGCTGGAGGGCCGGTCCGTCTACGGATTCGTCACCCCGGCGCCGCAGTTGCTGCCGTTCACCTACCCGCCGGTGGCCGCCCTGCTGGCCACCCCGCTGGCGGCGATGTCGTGGCCGGCGGCGCAGTGGGCGTGGACGGCACTGATCTTCCTGACTCTGGCGGTCACCGTCGGGCTCTCCTTCCGCGCCCTGCTCACCGGGACGGGCACCCAGGGCGCGACGCCTGCCCGGCCGGGTGGCCTGGGCTGGGCGGGTGGTCTGGAGAGACTGCGCGGGATGGACCGGCTGTGGGCGCCGTTGCTGTTCGCCGTCCTGATGATCGCGTGCACCTACCTGATGCCGATCAGGGACCAGGTCCGCTTCGGCCAGGTGGACATCCTGCTCGTCGCGCTCTGCCTGGCCGACTGCGTGGCCAGGCGACCGGTGTGGCCGCGCGGCATGCTGATCGGCCTGGCCACCGCGGTCAAGCTCACTCCCGGCGTCTTCCTGATCTACCTGCTCATCGCCGGTTTCGGCCCCGGGGCGAGACGGGAGCGGCGCGACACCTTCCTCATCGCCGCGCTCACCGCCGCACTGCTGACCCTGCTGCCGTTCGTGGTGATCCCGGCGGACGCCGCCGACTTCTGGTTCCGCGCGCTGCTCGATCCCGAGCGGCTCGGTGCCAACGCCGCGACCACCAACCAGTCGATGCGCGGCATGCTCATCCGGCTCTACCTGCCCGACGTGCTGACCAGCCTGCTCTGGGTGGCGCTGGTCGCGGTGGTCGCCTGGTACGGCTTCCGCCACGCTCGCCGGGCGCTGCTCGACGGGCACCCGGTGGCCGGGGTCGCCCTGGTCGGGCTGATGGCGGTGCTGCTCTCCCCGGTCGCCTGGATCCACCACCTGGCCTGGGTGGTCGTGGTGCTCGGGGCGCTGGCCGGCGACGGGCGCGACCCGGTCAGGGTCCGGGTGGCCGCCGGGGTCTGGCTCTACTACGTGCTGCCGATCCCCTGGTGGGGGGTGACGATCAAGGCGGCGGAGATCCCGGTGCTCAGCCCCGTGCTTGGCAAGATCGTGCAGAACGGGTTCGGGCTGGGCGCGCTTTTCCTGGTCTGGCTGCTGGGGGTGTGGCTGCCCAGACGGAGAGCGGCATTCCAGGCACTCCGCTGATACGGAGTGATCCGTGGTGATCAATGCTGTGAAATGACCAAGTTTGATGTGACTTGTGAAGTGAAGCGGCTTAATGCGGAGCGGCCTCGGGCGGTCGTGGGGAGGACCAAGCGGTCCGAAGGTGCGATCTTGGGCGCATTTTTCGACAGTCGCCGGATAATCTGAGGTCATGCCGAAATTCGCTTACCTGGGACCGGAGGGAACCTTCACCGAAGAGGCCCTGCGCATCCTGGCGCCGGAGGCCGAGCGTCTGCCGAGCCCGAACATCACCGCGGCCCTTGAGGCGGTCCGGCGTGGCGAGGCGGACGGAGCCGTCGTCCCGCTGGAGAACTCGCTCGAAGGCGCCATCACCACGACCCTTGACGAGCTCGCCCAGGGGGAGCCGCTGCTCATCACCGCGGAGCTGCTGCTGCCCGTCGAGTTCTCGCTCCTGGCGCGCCCCGGCACCGAGATGGGACATATCAAGAGGGTCTTCACCCACCCGGCGGCCATCACCCAGTGCCGAAACTTCACAGCCCGCGAGCTGCCCGACGCCGTGGTGGTCGCCGCCCCGTCGACGGCGGCGGCGGCGCAGGAGGTCGCGATCCCCGGCTCGCCGTACGACGCGGCCATCGCCGCGCGCATCGCCGGTGAGCACTACGGCCTCGTCCAGCTCGCGACCGGGATCGGCGACCGCACCGACACCGTGACCCGGTTCGTCCGGGTGACCCGTCCCGGCCCGCTGCCCGAGCCGACCGGTGCCGATCGCACCTCCCTGGTGGTCTTCCTGGCCGACGACCACCCGGGCGCGCTGCTGGAGATGCTGATCGAGTTCTCCGTCCGCGGCGTCAACCTGTCCCGCATCGAGTCGCGGCCCACCGGCGACGGCATCGGCCGTTATTTCTTCCACTTCGACTTCGAGGGCCACGTCGCCGACGCCCGGGTCGGCGAGGCGATCTCCGGTCTGCACCGGATCTCCGCCAAGGTGCGCTTCCTGGGCAGCTACCCGCGCGCCGACGCCTTCGCACCGCAGATCAAGCGCGGTACGAACGACGACGACTTCGCCGAGGCCGCCGCCTGGCTTGACAGGATCCGTACCGGCCAGAGCTGATCGTCGGCCGGTACGGAGCAAACCGGGCGCGGACCCGAGCCGTACCTCGGTAGCCTGTGACTGTGATTGACCTGCGTACCCTTCGTGAGGATCCGGACCGGCTACGGGCGTCGCAGCGTGCCCGCGGTGAGGACGACTCTGTCGTCGACACGCTGCTCGACCTTGATGAGCGCCGACGTGGTGCGCTGAGCCGTTTCGAGACGCTCCGCGCCGAGCAGAAGACCGTCGGCAAGTCGGTCTCCCGCGCCTCGGGGGAGGAGAAGACGAGCCTGCTGGAGCGGGCGAAGGATCTCTCCTCGCAGGTCAAGTCAGCCGAGGCCGAGGCGGAGAAGCTCGCCGCCGAGCTCGATGAGCTGATCTACACGGTGCCCAACCTGGTGGAGGAGGGTGCTCCGGAGGGCGGTGAGGACGACTACGTCGTCCTGGAGGAGATCGGCGAGAAGCCGTCCTTCGACTTCGAGCCCAGAGACCACCTGGAGCTCGGCGAGCTGCTCGGCGCCATCGACATGGAACGCGGCGCGAAGGTGTCGGGCTCGCGGTTCTTCTTCCTGCGGGGCGTCGGCGCGCGGCTCCAGCTCGGGCTGCTCAACATGGCCATGCAGCAGGCGATCGAGGCGGGCTTCGTCCCGATGATCACGCCCGTGCTGGTCAAGCCGGAGTCGATGAAGGGCACCGGCTTCCTCGGCGCCCACGCCAGTGAGATCTACCACCTGCCCGGCGACGACCTGTTCCTGGTCGGCACGAGCGAGGTGCCGATGGCGGCCTACCACGGCGACGAGATCCTGGACGGCTCCGCGCTGCCGTACCGCTACGCGGGATGGTCCTCGTGCTTCCGCCGCGAGGCCGGCTCGTACGGCAAGGACACCCGCGGCATCATCCGGGTCCATCAGTTCGACAAGGTGGAGATGTTCTCCTATGTCCGGCCAGAGGAGGCACACGCCGAGCACCGGCGCCTGCTCGACTGGGAGAAGGAGATGCTGGCCAAGGTCGAGCTGCCCTACCGGGTGATCGACACCGCGGCCGGAGACCTGGGCACCTCGGCCGCCCGGAAGTTCGACTGCGAGGCGTGGGTGCCGAGCCAGGGCCGCTACCGCGAGCTCACCTCGACCTCCAACTGCACCGACTTCCAGGCCCGCCGCCTCGGGGTGCGTTTCCGTGAGTCCGGTGGCAAGCCCCAGCACGTGGCCACCCTGAACGGCACGCTGGCCACCACCCGCTGGATCGTCGCGATCCTGGAGAACCACCAGCAGGCCGACGGCTCCGTCGTGCTGCCCAAGGCCCTGCGCCCGTACGTCGGCCTCGACGTGCTCGAACCTGTCAAGTAGCCGTCTCCGAAGGCCCCGCCCGGCCCGCCGGATCACGAAGTTCGCCGTACCCTCCGAACCGGACGGTGCGGCGGCCACCGGAACCTGTGCCGCGGTCGGGGCCTTCGTGCGTTCACGCCACCTGACGTTCCTCCGCACTCCTCGCCGCCGTCCAGCCGATCAGGACCGATGCCCCGACTCCGGCGCCGCCCACGAGCCAGGCGAGGGACTCCGCCGTCGAGTAGTCGTCGGGGATGCCGGAGAGCCAGCCGGAGAAGGTCATCGAGATTACGGCCGGTATGCAGACGGCGATGGCTGACAGCATGATCCAGGTCCAGGTCGGTACGCGTGCCTTGATCGCGGCCGCGGCCGCGAGGACCGTCGCAGTGAGAGCGCAGGCACTGCCGAACAGGAGGAACAAGGGGCCGATAAGGCTCTCCGACGGCTGGACGGAGAGGAACCCGAGCGCGGCGAGGACATACGCGGCCGCCGCGAGGCCGCTGTTCTGTGGCTCACGGCGCCGGGCGGCGGTCATGCCGACCATGAAGGCGAGCAGGCCGGTGAAGAGGCCGATGTTGTGCTCCACTCTCAGATCGATGTTCAGCGCGTCGAGCGGGACCGCCGCGCCAGAGGAGAGGCCGTCGGCCGAGAAGCCGAGCCGCCGCCAGGTTCCCCGAGGGTCGCGTACGGCGATGCCGTCGATGCCGTTGGCCGCCACCACCACGTGGCCGCCGGGCACGCGCTGCACCGCGACGGCGGTGGAACCCTGCCACGGCGGCAGGTAAGGGCGATCGTTCTTCCGGCGCAGGGCGTCCTCGCGTCCCTCGGAGACCTTCCACACCGTTTTCCAGTTCGCCCCGCCGTCCCGGGTCTCGTCCACGCCCAGCCGCGGCGGGACGACGCGGTAGCAGTGCCTCGGGTCGTCCGGCAGGCAGGCACGGGTGGCGGGTAAGGGCGGGACGGACGGTGTCGCGGGTGCCGGGACGGGACCGGGCCGCATACTCCACGTCCGGCCGCCGTCTCGCGATACGGCGGCTGATGAGGAGCCGTAGTCGATGAGGACGGTGATCGCTTCGTCATCGGCCGAGACCGACAGGGCCGTGGGCGGGGGCGGGACAGCCGAAGTGGCGGTCACCCCGATGAGGGCGAACGGGATGACGACCAGCGCGCGGGCACGCCGTACCGCCTGATCGGATCGGCAGCCACGCCAGACCAGCCAGGCGACGCCCAGCGCGGGCAGGGCCACCAGGTCGGTCGGGTCGGCCAGGACCCGGGAGGGGCCCGCGACCAGGGTCCACGCCCGGGAGGCGAGTTCCGCGCCCGCCTCGGTGGTCTTGACCAGGGTGAAGCCGACACCGGTGGCGACGATCGCCACCGGTGCGGCGAGCCGGGCCAGGACGGAGGAGAAGGGGCCTGCCCGGGTGAGAGCGAGGGCGGGAAGGAAGGCGAGGGCGAGCACGGGCGGCGCGACGAGCAGCCCCGCGACGTCGCTCAGCTTTCCGGTGACCGGGCCGGGCCACAGGGCCTTGAGGAGATGGTCGTTGACCAGCAACACGAAGGTGGCGGCAACCGTCGCTGGATGCCCGAACCAGGCGAGGACGGGGCTGTGCGGACGCTTCATGGACGGGTAGACCCGCCACGACGCGGCCCGGTTCGAGTACGGCGGCGTTCGTGACCCGGTCGTGCCCTCGCTGACGCCGCGTACCTCCACAGTCCCGCAGGAGGGCAGGGAATGAACATCGGGATTCTCGGCGCCATAGCCCTGGCCGAAGCCCTCACAATCGCTCTCAGCGGCGGGCAGTCGGATCTGGACCGTTACACCGCCGACCGTCGCCCTCCAGGTCGTCACCTTCGCCGGTCGGCTCCTCGGGCCGGCCAATGTGAACAGGAGTCTGCGGCCGTTCAGGAACCTGGTCCTGCGGGTCCTGGCGATAAGCCCGGTCTTCCGCGGCTCTCAGGGCTCGTCCACCGGTGAGGCTCTCGCCTGCCGACCGCCGACGAGGGCGATGGCCGGAGCCGGGGGCCGACCAGGTGTCGTGGGATGTCCTGGAAATGCGGAAGGCGGGGTTCGCCAGGAGCGAACCCCGCCTTCCGGTCAAACAGGTTCAACCAAGAGGTCTATGCGTCAGACGGCGCGGACCTGCGAGGCCTGCGGGCCCTTCTGGCCCTGGGTGATCTCGAACTCGACCCGCTGGCCGTCTTCGAGGCTACGGTAGCCGTTGCCCTGGATCTCGGAGAAGTGCACGAACACATCCGGTGCACCGCCATCCGGTGCGATGAAGCCGAAGCCCTTTTCAGCGTTGAACCACTTGACGGTTCCCTGAGCCATTAAAGCTCTCCCTCAGGATTTGAAACTTTGGGATTCACACCTCATGAACCCCATGTGTCGTACAGCGGGCCCCGGGGTGGCTCAGTCAAACTGGTTTTCACAACGGGATTCAGCTAATACAACGCCATCACATCTAACACTATCCGGCGCATGCGTGTTCCCGCCATCAGGAAGATTCCTGGGACGGGATGCTGGGGCCGACACCCCGGCCATCACAGTGCAGACTGGGACTTGTTATGCGAAGCCCCAGGCTGGTCGCCACCGACCTCGACGGCACCGCTCTGCGTTCGGACGGCACCGTCTCCCCCCGTACAGCCGCCGCTTTTGCGCTTGTGGAGAACGCCGGGGCGGCGCTGGTCTTCGTGACCGGCAGGCCGCCCCGCTGGATGCACACGGTCGCGGGAGCCGTGCGCCATCGCGGGCTGGCCATATGCGCCAACGGAGCCCTCGTCTACGACCTGCACACCGAGCAGATCGTCAAATCCCACCTCATCCACCCGGACGTGCTTGAAGAGGTGGTGAGACGGCTCAGGGAAAAGGTTCCCGACCTCGCCTTCTCAGTGGAATACGAGGGTGGATTCGCCCACGAATCGGACTTCCGTCTCGGCGGGTGGGACAGCAGGGCGGTCGCCGGACTTCTTGTGGGGACGACCACGCTCACCTCGCGGCCCTGCGCCAAACTACTGGCACTCCACCCCACGATGGATCCCGACATTCTCCACGCGGCGGTCTGCGGGCTGGTCGGCGATCTGGTCACCCCCACCCACTCCAGCGGCCGGGCACTGATCGAGATGAGCGCGTACGGCGTCACGAAGGCCTCGGCGCTGGCTCATCTCGCCATGACGCGCGACATCGGGTCGCACGAAGTGATCGCCTTCGGCGACATGCCCAACGATCTTCCGATGCTCCGCTGGGCAGGCACCTCGTACGCCGTCGCCAACGCCCACCCGGAGGTGCTGGCCGCGGTCGATCACGTGACCGCGGCCAACAACGACGACGGGGTCGCCGGAGTCCTTGAACGGCTCTACAGCCCCTGACGGGAGCCCTACAGGTAGGGGCCGGGGTTGGCGCCGTGCCCCTCCTGCTGTTGCTGCTGGAGGGAGATGCCGCCGGGCAGGGCCCTGCGCATGTTCTCCAGCTGGGCGCGGGCCGCCATCTGCTGGGCGAAGAGCGTGGTCTGGATGCCGTGGAACAACCCCTCAAGCCAGCCGACCAACTGGGCGTGGGCGACCCGGAGCTCCGCTTCGCTCGGCGGGGCGCCGTTGACGTCCTCGGTGAACGGCAGCGACAGCCGTTCCAGCTCTTCGACCAGTTCCGGCGCCAGACCGTCCTCAAGCTCCTTGATGGAGCTCTGGTGGATCTCCTTGAGCCGTTTGCGGCTGGCCTCGTCCAGCGGAGCCGCCCGGACCTCCTCCAGGAGCTGACGGATCATGCTGCCGATACGCATCACCTTGGCGGGCTGCTCGACCAGGTCGGCGACCGATCGTCCCTCGGAGGTCTCATCTTCCTGAGAGCCATGGGGGCCCACGACAACGATGTGCGGAGTGCTCTCCTCAGCGTTCATAGTCTTCAACCTACTAGCAGGATTTTCCCGGTGTGTTCCCCGGACTCCAGGATCCGGTGAGCCTCGGCCGCGTCGCTCAGCGGCACCCGGGCGTGCACCACGGGCCGGATCGCCCCGGCGTCGACCAGGGGCCAGACGTTCTCCACCACCCCGCGGACGATGACCCCCTTCTCGTCGACGGGCCGGGCGCGCAGGGTGGTGCCGTGCACCGAGGCCCGCTTCGCCAGCAGGGCTCCCAGGTTCAGCTCGCCCTTCGTGCCGCCCTGCAGGCCGATCACGATCAGCCGCCCGCCCGTCTTGAGCACCCTGACGTTCCCCGGCAGGTACCTGCCCCCCATGATGTCGAGGATCACATCGGCCTCGACCTTCTCCGAGAAGTCCTCCCGCCGGTAGTCGATCCCCTCGTCGGCGCCCAGCTCCAGACAGCGGACGATCTTCTCGGGCGACCCGGCGGTGACGACCACCCGCGAGCCGAACGCCTTCGCCAGCTGGATGGCCATCGTGCCGATCCCGCTGGCGCCGCCGTGCACGAGAAGGGTCTCGCCCTTCCGCAGGCGCGCGGTCATGAAGACGTTGGACCAGACGGTGCAGGCCACCTCGGGCAGCCCGGCCGCCTCGACGAGGTCGACACCGTCGGGCACCCGCATGACCTGCTGCCAGGGCACGGCGACCTTCTCCGCGTACCCGCCGCCGCTGAGCAGCGCGCACACCCGGTCACCCGGCGCGAATCCCACGGCGTCCGGCCCCACCTCGGCGACCACGCCGGAACACTCGAGTCCCGGGTACGGAGAGGCGTCGGCGGGCGGATTGTAGAAACCCTGCCGCTGCAGCACGTCGGCCCTGTTGACCGCGGAGGCCGCCACGTCGATGATGATTTCGCCGCGCTCGGGTAACGGGTCGGGAACCTCCCGCCACGTCAGAACTTCCGGTCCGCCTGGTTTATCGATCACGATGGCGCGCATGTGAGCAAAGGTATCCGCCAAGCCAACTTGGTGGTTGCTCGCGTTGACAAGAACACAGGGCGTTAACCTGCTATGTGTTTGCTGCCCTTTTATGCCCATCCCGAGGGGGAACACGGTGGCAAGACACGATCGTGAGGAATCTCTCGAGGAACAGCTCGCGTGGCTTGACGCCATCAAAGAGCAGGAGGAGGCGCCGGCCCTGGCGGTGCAGGCCACCACGGTGGACGACACCGTCGTCTCGCCGTACCCGAAGGACCCCTGGAGTCTGGTCCCGGCCGAGCCCGACACGGCGTCCTCGCCGCTGTTCCGCGCGGCCGTCGACTCGGCCCACCCGGCCACGAGCTCGCCGACGGCCGAACCACCGGTCGAGGACGCCGACGCGGCCGATTGGATGGAGGCCTCCGACACGGTGAGCTCCTTCACCGTGCCCGCCCCGGCGCCCGGCAAGCAGGACAATGACGGCTTTCTCGCGCCGCTCAAGCCCCTGCCGCGCGAGGAACCCGGCGACAGCGCTCCGAGGGACTTCACCGAACCGCACATCCGCACCCCGTTCGCGGCGCCCGCGCACGAGCCGTCCCGCGGCCTGTTCGAGCAACCCCAGCGCCAGGCGGAGTCCTCCGATCCCGCCCCTTCATCCACCTCGTCCACCTCGTCCGCCGGGACCGCCGACCCTGAGCCGGCCACGCCGGCCTCCTCGGACACCCAGCGGTTCACCTTCGGCAGCGACGAGTTCGGCGGCACCGACCCGGGCCGGTTCTCCTTCGGCAGCGGTTTCGGCAGTGAGGGCTTCGGCGGCGGTCAGGACCGCGCGCAGTCCACCCCGGGCGGCACGGCCTTCTCGTTCGGCAGCGGAGACTTCTCCGTGGAGAGCGCCGGGACCGACCGGCCCGCGGCCGAGACCGCCGACCGCTTCACCTTCGGTTCGGTGGAAACCGACAGGTTCCCCACCGGTGGCGAATCCGCGGCGACACCGGCGGCGAAGGAGTCATCCGCTCCGGCCCCCGCCTCGCCGTCCTCCCGCGAGCCCGAGCCTTTTCAGGCCCCCGAGTCCTTCGGCGCCGACCGGCCGGAGCCGGCCGCGTCACCGTCACCGTCATCGGAACGTTCCTCTCCTTCCACTTTCTCCGCCTTCTCGGACTCCTCCTCCGGTTCCTCCGGTCAGGAGCGCACGGAACGGGAGAACCTCTTCGCGCCCGGCCGGGAGAGCGGCTCATCCCAGGAACGTGGTGTCACCTCCGGGCGGGAGGCCGCCTCAGCCCAGGAGCGGATGGAACGGGAGAACCCCTTCGCACCCGGCAGGGACGCGGCCGAACCGGTACGGGAGCCGTACCAGGCACGCCGCCGTCAGACGGCTCCGGCGGCCGCCTTCGGCACGCCGGCCAGGCAGCACCCTCCGGGCGCGGCCCCCCGGCCGTCGGCCGACAGCCTGGATCCGGAGTCGCTGCTCCGTGGGCGCCGCAACGCGCCCGCCGGGGGCTGGCGGAAGCTGGTCTACAAGGCGTCCGCAGGACTGATCAAGCCGGGCGAGTCCCCCGAGGTCCGCCGCCGTCGCGAGCTGGTCGGCCGCGCGCGCACCCCGGTGGCCACCGGCCACCACCGCGTCGCCGTGCTCAGCCTCAAGGGCGGCGTCGGCAAGACCACCACCACGGTCGGCCTCGGCGCCACCCTCGCCCAGGTACGCGGAGACCGGGTCATCGCGGTCGACGCCAACCCCGACCGGGGCACCCTGTCGGACAAGGTTGAGCTCGAAACCTCCGCGACGGTTCGCGACCTGCTCAACGAGCGCCAGCAGATCAAGAGGTATGTCGACATCAGGGCCTTCACCTCGCAGGCCCCTTCACGCCTGGAGATCCTCGCCTCCGACCGTGACCCGTCGGTGTCCGAGGCCTTCAGCGCGTCCGACTACCAGTCGGTCGCCCAGGTCCTGGAGAACTTCTACTCGATCTGCATCACCGACTGCGGCACCGGCCTGCTCCACTCGGCGATGTCCGGCGTGCTCGGCCTGGCCGACCAGCTCGTCCTGGTCAGCTCCCCCTCCGTGGACGGCGCCCGCGCCGCCTCGGCGACCCTGGACTGGCTGGAGGCCCACCACTACGAGGAGCTGGTCCGCTCCGCCACCGTGGTGCTGTGCAGCGTCCGCCCGAGGTCGAAGTCGACCGTCGACCTCGACCGCCTGGAAGCCCACTTCGCGGCCCGCTGCCGCGCGGTCATCCGGGTCCCCTACGACACGCATCTGGAGGAGGGCGCGGAGATCGACCTGGAGCGGCTCCAGCCCGCCACCCGCGAGTCCTACCTCCGCCTGGCCGCCTCGGTCGGTGACGGCTTCGCCGGTCCCCAACCCTGACCCGCCGGCCCGGCAGGCCGATGTTCCGCTTTGTTGTTCAGCGCCTGCCGGGTCTCGGGCACGTCCGGGCCAATGAGAGACTAGTGTGCAATCTGACACGTTCTTGGGACGTGTCACCAGGAGAGCTCGCCTAGTGGACGATGGCGGCGGTCTTGAAAACCGCTAGGCCGGGTGACCGGTCTCGTGGGTTCGAATCCCACGCTCTCCGCTGAGCACCGAAAACGGCGTCTGACCAGGGACTTCCCTTGGGGCAGGCGCCGTTGATCGTTTTCGGGGTATGCAGCCATATGCCGCCGTGAGCGGCTCTCGGCCGGTGTTCGCGGGATATATGCGGGATGGATCTTGAGACGTTCTCCCAGGCCGCGCCCGAGAACCCTGCCCCGAGAAGCGGGAGGGGAGCCATGGATCATATGGACTGGGACCGGATACCCGGACCTACCTGGTACCTCCCAGAGGCCGCCCGAGCGGCGATGGAGGCGCTGACCCGGTCTGTAGACGCTCGGCAGGCCGCCCGCGCGCTGGCCGATCTCCGGTACGCGGTCACAAACGACCATGCCGGAACCCTCTACCCGGCCGCCGTTCCCGCGGCGAGCGTGCTTCTGGAGGCGATCGGGGAACAGCCGGGACCACCCCGCCAGGAGGCGTTGAACGCGCTGCTGGACTGGTGGGGATGCTTCTGTCCCGAGCCGGGGTTCGGGACCTACGAGGATCCGTTGGCCGGGTCTGTCGGCCTCATCGAAGGAATCGTGAGGCGCGTCCGTGGTGCCACGGACATGCTCCGCCGTGTTGCCGATGATCCGTCCGGAGGCGGTGGGCATCGTCCCGGTGCGAAGCTGCTGCTGGCCAGGCTCGACGAGGGCTGGAGCGAGGCGGGCGGCTGATACAGGGAGACCAAGGGCAGAAGCAGAAACCGGTCAGGTGGGACGGTTGCGCCTTACATCGGCTGAACTGTCGGGTGTGACCGTTAGGGTCCCCGCCATGGCGATCTCCAATACCCCCCGTTACCCCTGGGGCGACCTTCTCCGCACCGTGAACGACGCGGCCCAGAAGTACTTCGCCGAGTACAGGGCTATTCCGCCGGAACAGCGAGCGGATCCGGACGACGGATTCGGCCGTGCCACCTGGCTCGGCGCGCCGGGTGCCGGGGAGGCCGAGATCGCGCGACACGAGGAACGCCTCGGCATGCGTCTGCCGCCAAGCTATCGGGAGTTCCTCCAGGTCACCAATGGCTGGGACGAGTACAGCCATGCATCTCTCCGCCTGATGTCCCTGGCCGAAGTCGGCTGGACCCGTGATGTCGACCCAGAACTCGCCCGGATCTGGGATCAGTTGGAGGACGATCACGACCCACAGGATCAGTGGTATCTCCATCAGGAGTCCATGTCCGGCAGCCTCTACATATCCGAGTACATCGAGGGGCAGGTGTACCTGCTCAACCCGCACGTCGTTGGACCTGACGGCGAGTGGGAGGCATGGGACTTCGCGACCTGGCATCCGGGCGAGGTCCGCTACAGGTCGTTCTGGGACCTCATGGAGCGCGAGTTCGGCAGGTACCTATCGTGACTTCGGCGCACCTTGATAGAGCAGAAGAGACCCCGGTGTTTCCGAGGCCCCTTCGCTGAACGGCGAGTCACGCGGCCAACGCGTCCTCGATCCTGCGGTTGGCGATCTCCGCGCCTCCGTCAATGCACTTGGCGTAGACCTTGAGCAGCACGTCCACGCCGTGCCCCGCCCGCTCGGCCACGTCGGGAGCCGCCACCCCGGCGTTGAGCCAGAGCGAGACGGCCGCGTGCCGCAGGTCGTACGGCCGCGCCGCCAGAGGTGAGGCGACCTGTTCGGGAGTCAATGCCAGGTTCCGGGCCGCTCTCCACACCTCGCAGTAGGTCCCGATGGAGATCACGCCGCCGCGCGAGGTTCGGAACAGCTGGCCGTCCTCGTGGATGGCGAACTCCTCGATGTGCTCGCGCAGGATGGCCACCAGCTCGGGCGGGACCGGCACGGGACGGCCCTCATCTTCGGCCCGGTGCTTCAGGCCCCGATCGTCGTGAGCCTCACCGCTGTTGGTCCACTTCTTGTTCGTCTGCGGCTTGGACTTGGCCAGGATGAGTCGCCCCCCAGCCCGTTGCGGGAAGGTGGCAGTCCTGCTTGCTGAGTCCGAGCGCCTCAGCCGGACGGAGACCGGCGAAGTAC
Source organism: Streptosporangium sp. CA-115845 (assembly GCF_050943795.1). Taxonomy (NCBI): domain Bacteria; kingdom Bacillati; phylum Actinomycetota; class Actinomycetes; order Streptosporangiales; family Streptosporangiaceae; genus Streptosporangium; species Streptosporangium sp. CA-115845. The sequence goes on from NZ_CP191988.1 coordinate 127,393, forward strand.
AGGCAGGCGAAGAAGCCCCGCAGGTGCCGGCCACGGTCGAGACGGCTCACATAGGTCACCGCGGTGAGCAGTTCCCGAGCTTGGGCCGGGTTGACCACCACGCGCCGGTCCACGACCTCCCGGACCTTTGGAGGTTTCCACGCCTTCACCTTGTCGATCGGGTTGGAGGGCAGTTCCTCCAGGTCCACCGCGTACTGAAGGGCGTTGTAGAAGACCGACCGCTTACGGGCGATCGTGGTTGCCGCCGATGCTCCACCGTCGAGATTGAGCGTCAGCGCGTCGAGCCCGAGGCGTACGTTGCGGACCTTGGACAGGTCAGCCACGGAGAGGGAATGACGCTCAAGCCACGCGAGAGCCGATCGGATGGTTTCAGGGCGTTCCGACTGCCGAGAGACCGGAGGAAGGGCGTACTGCCGCAGAGCCTCCCGGAGAATGAGCGGCTCAGGCTTGCCCGATGCGCTCTCGTTGACGAGGGCAGGGGTGACGGTCGCCAGAGCGTCAGTGAGACTGTCTCTCGTCTTGGCTGCCGCGTGTGGCCACTTCATGTCCACGTACGCCATGACGAAAGCGAACCAGGTGACCGCGTTCTTCACCTTGGCCATGGATGTGGGCAAGCCGGTTTCCATGTCGAAGGCTTCACCCCGCCTGGCCGCCTGGCGGAGGTCCGACAGGAAGCTCTCGGCGAGAGCCTTCGTTCGCAGAGTCTTGGACTTTTGACGACCACCGACCTTCCAGCGAATCTCATACGACACGGTTTTACTGGATTGATTCCGTCGAACTTCCCAAAACTTCACGTCGTACGAGATATTCATGCCGCCTCCCGAAGGGTCTCAAGCCAGGCGGTGAACTCGCTGCGGTAAATGCGGATCTCGCCGTTCGGGAGCTTGAGGCCCTGCGGAGCGTGACCGATCTCTCGCCAGCGGTAGAAGGTGCGCCGGGACACCCCGCCGAGTTCGTCGAGGACTTCCGGAACAGTCATGAGCTGGTCGCGGTTCTTGCTCACGCTGCCTCCCGAATCTCGATTACCGAAAGATCTTCGATCGGTCGTCCGTCTGCTCTGGCTTGGAGTTCGATCAGGCGTGCGCGGGTGCGCTGGCGGTTGGCGACCTCACGCAGCAGTCGTTTGGCCAGCGGGGTGCGGTTGGGGTCTTTGGAGGAGACCGGCCGCCAGACGTAGCGGTGCGGGTCGGTGACGGTGTCGTCGGGCAGGCCGAGCATGTCGAGGACCCAGGCCCGCCGGTCCTGCTTGTGTTCGCGAAGGGTCTTGTTGGACCACTTACGGGAGACCAGGACGCGGCGTCCGGCGTAGCCGAGGTGTTCGGCCTTGTGGGCTTTTCCTTTGCACCGGCCCGGCAGCATGCCCGCCTTGGCTCCCTTGGGCTGGATTCCGTAGCGCAGCCAGTTCGGGCACGTCGGTGAGCACGGTTCGTAGCGCAGTGCCTCGACCATCCGCACGGCGTGGTCACGACGGGCATCGTTGTCCGAGTCGTTGGGGTCGAGGGGGTCGCCGAGGTTCTTGGTCAGGTACTTGGTGAGGTAGCCGATGCGCTTGTGAGCGTCCGGTGATCCGGCGACGATGCCCTGAACATCGACCTGGGGGCCGAAGCGGACTACGTGCAGTGGTTCGGCCGCCTCGTCGGCGTCGAGTTGGTCGAGGGCTTCGTCCCAGGTGGGCAGCAGTTCCCCGGTTTCGGGGTCGAGGTAGTCGCCTGCTTGGCCGTCCGGGTAGGTGGCGCCGTCGCTCAGGTCGGCCCGTGGCGCCCAGGTGGGCAGGTGGTCGCCGTCGAACTTCACCTCGTCGACCGATGGCCACCACACTTGGTGGTAGGTCGCGGCGGCGATGGCCTTGATCTCCGCGCGGGGCATGGTGCCGCGGATTGCCATGTGCAGATGCGGAGCGAACCGCTTCTGTGGTTCGACGGTGGCGAAGTACTGCACGTCGTAGCCGGCCACTCGGCGCAGGTTCTGCACGAACCGGTCGACCAGCTTGGAGAAGTGCAGCGCGTCGCGAGCCGCGCGAGCGTAGTCGTAGGTGCTCGGATCGACCGGCACGCCCAGGCCGGAGCGGATCTTGCCGTAGGAGGGCAGGGTGAGGGTGACGAACAGCGACGGCCGATGCACCCTGCCATCGGGGGCAATGAACGTGCGTCCGAGGGTGGTGTCCTGCTTGGCCCGTTTGGGCAGGTCCGGTGCATCCTGACGTCGCCTCGTCGAGCGCGAGCGTTTCGGGGTCGCTCGACCGCCTAGGACGTTGCCGCGCATCCCGGCGGCGTTGATCTCCGCGTCAATGCCCGCGATGGCCTCATCCCAGTCGGCGACTTCTTCCCCGTCGTGTTCAGCCTCGTCCCGTTTGGCCTGTACATCGGCCCGGAACTCGATCAGCCATCGCTGGTCTTCGGTGGAGGGGTGGGGTTCGGCGATGGGTTCGTGGTCCAGGTGCCAGCCTTCCCGGCACTGGGCTTTGCGCAGCTGCTGGTTGCGTTGCGCACACGGCGGGCACTTGGCTTCCTGGGTGGTGCCGCAGGGGATGTTGAACTACTCGATCGTGCCGGTGTGGGTGTCCAAGCGCCGCATTTCGAGGGGGCGGATGCAGACCCCGTTGAGCTTGGCGACCTCGATTGCCACGTCCAGGGCGAGGGGCAGGGTGTCACGGGCGAGGCGGGGCAAGGTGCGGTCGGAGCCGTCCGGCGAGGGGGTGGGGGTGTCGGTCATTTGTCCTCCTCTGGGGCGAGCACGTCGGCGGTGAACCGGTAGGAGGCGCTGTAGGGGTCGCGGCGCAGCCGGAGGTTGACCAGGTCGGACAGCACCAGCTCGAACCGCGCCGGGGAGTCGGACAGGTTGCCGAGGAGGCGGAAGGGGATCGCGTCGATCTCGGCGAGGGTGCCCTGAATGATGATCTTCACTGGGTTGCCTCCCCGGCGAACTCGGCGACCATGGCGCGGATGTCAGAGTCGGAGACGTAGCCGGCACGGGCGCGGATCGGATCGGGTGAGGTCTCCAGGCGGATGTAGCCGATGCCGGCGCCTTGCTCGGGAACCGGGGAGATGTGATCGGCCAGCGCGCCCCGATCACGGGCACCGTCGCCGAGGACCATGTCCACCTGCTCGGACTCGTCCAGCCGGAGTGCGATCTTGTCGGGGAACAGGTTGCGGACGTTCATGACCTCCTTGCGCGGGTCCTGGAGGGCCGCCATCACGCCGAACCCGACCGCACGGCCTTGGGTGGTGAGCGTCGCCAGCGCGGCGGAGATGCGCAGTTTCAGGCTCTTGTCGGATTGGTAGGCGGTCAGGAACGCCACCTCGTCGACCACGACCAGGACGAACGGGTCATCGAGGGTGGGGGTGTGGTTGCGCTGGAGTCCGGCGAACCGGTCGGCCCGCTCCTGCATGATCTGCACAGCAGCTTCCAGGAGATCGGCGCAGGCCGCCGGGGTTGCGGCGTAGCGGGTGCCGAACAGGTCGCGGCCGTAGGACAGTTCCATCCGCTTGGGGTCCAGTGCCCAGACCTGGACCAGGCCCGCCCGCACCGCAGGCAGCAACCCTCGGACGGTGGACCAGATGATCGAGCCCTTGCCCGCCCCGGTGGCACCGGCTACCAGGACATGGGTGCCGTGGACTTTGAGCCGCCACGGGGTGCCGTCCTCGCACCGGCCGATCTCGACCGGCCCGACCGAGGCGACCTCGGGGATGGGCAGTGCGGGTAAGGGGGTGGCCAGCGGGTCACGCCGGGGGAAGGCCAGAAGCAGCCGGCCTGACCGGGCGATGGTCACCCGGCAGGAGGTGGCGCCGAATCCGTGGGCCAGGTGCTCGATACGGTCGGTCCAGTCCTTGACCGCTTGGCCGGTGAGCATCTTCACCGTGACCAGGTCGGCCCACGAGGTACAGGTGACCTTGACCAGGCGGGGCAGGTAGTCACGACCGCGCAGGTTCCGGCCGAGCCCAGAGACGATCATCACTGGTTGCCAGTGCCGCCGGTAGATCCACACCAGCCGCCACCAGGCCAGCAGTCGCCAGCCCATCCACCGGTTGAACGAGGCCCGATCGAAGAACGGCCACGGAGCGAGCAGCGAGACGGGAACGGCGACGACGACCAGGGCGAGTCGCCAGCCGTACAGAACGCCAAGTACGGAGGGCACGGCGAGCAGGGCCAGGGCGATCGGGTGACGCCAGATGAGCCGGACGATTCCAGCCAGCAGCCGCCACAGGAAGATGGCGATGGTGAAGATGGCCGGGGTATGGACCACGGCCGGGCGGAACACGACGGCGGTGTCGGGGGTGGTGGAGACGAGGTGCTGTGCCTCGTCGCCGGGCAGTTTTCTGAACATTAGGCTTGAGACCTCTCTTGATTCGCGTCTGGGGAGAACCGAGGGGCCGCCGGAATGCCAGTTCCAGCGGCCCCGCTTCGTGTCAGGCCGCCTTGCCCTGCTCGGAGGTGTCGACCTGGTGGAGGCTGGTGGACTGTTCGGTGTGCAGGCGCTCGCAGTCGGCCAGGTAGCGCGCGGCTGCTTCGGCGATCTGTCGGGCGAGGGTCACGTCCCGTTCGGTGACCGGTCCGCCGCCGGTGGTGGAGATGATCACCTGTGCCTCGCGGGAGGACAGGGTCAGGAACGGCTGCCCGCCCTCGGCGCCCAGCACCGTGACCGACAGGTACGGAGTGCGAAACGAGGTGTCGAGCCGGGTGCCGTCTTCGTCGAGAGTCACCACGGCGCGGGTGTAGGGAAGGTGCTCGCTCACGCCGCCACGTCCTTACCGGCCGCAGCCTTGGCCGGAGCCGCAGCGGAGCGGGGAGCCCGCATCGTGGTTGCCCGGATGGACCAGGCCAGGCGGCCGGTGTTCTGGGCGACGTAGGCGGTGGCGGTCATGCCGTCGAACTCCACCGGCACGAACGGCAGACCCGGCAGCGCAGCCGGAACGATCGGCTGAACCGGGGACAAGATCTTGACCGAGACCGTCTTCTGACCGGCCTTGACGGTGGGGTCTGCGTCCATGACCGCGACCTGCCACACCAGCTCTCCGGTGTTCTTGTCCTTGGCATAGACGGTGCGTCCCTTGGACGAGGCGTCGAAGTCCTTGACCTGCTCGACCTCGCCGACGATGAAGCAGCCGTGCGGGAAGACCTGCTCGAAACGGACGGGGATGGGGCCTTGGAGGGCCATAAAGCAACAACTCCTCTTCTTGGTTAGCCAGTCTGCTTGACTGACCAAGTTACTCCTTCATTAAGCACGAAGCCCGCTTGGTTAGTCAAGTGCACCAAGCGGGCTTCATGGGGAAAGTTGGATTACCGGATCGGGTAGGCGTCTTCCAGCTCGTGAAGATCACCGGGGAGTACGGTCTCCACCACCACCCACGGCTTACCTGTCGCATCGCAGGCGACCGCATACACGGCCAGTAGCGCGGCCGAGTTCTTCACGCCCAGTAGCTTGCGTTCCTCAGCTGTGGGGTTGCGCGCGGTGATGTGCTCGATGATGTGATCCAGGGAGACGCCGGCCGCACTCTCCACATAGCGCCGAATGCCCTGCCGTAGATCGGCCGACTCCGCCAGGGCCGTACCTTCGGCGACAGTGGCCGGAACCCAGGTGGCGGAGATCTCGGTAGGTTCGCCGTCGCGCTCCACCAGGATCTTGCGCAACACGACCGCGGATTTCTGCTCCAGGCCAAGGTAGGCGGCGATGCGGTTGGGAGCCTCCACCGGTCCGGCCGCCAGCAGCCTGCTCGCGGCCTGAGTCTCTGTCCGGTCGAGGAGCTCGCGGCCCGTACGCGCCTTCTGGCCTTTGGGAATCGCCGGGCGACCGCGCACGAACCGGCCCTTGCCCTGCTGGGTGACGATCCACCCCTGGTCGCGAAGTACGCCGAGAGCCTTGACCACCGTGGGACGCGCCATGCCGAACTCCGCCATGAGCGTGTGTTCGCTGGGCAGCAGCGAACCCGCCGGATACTCGCCGGAGTCGATGCGCCGCTCAAGCTCGGTGATCAACTGCGCGTACTTGGGAGGCGTGTACTCAAACGACATTGAAGCCTCACATTCAACATGCTTGCCTAGCCAAGCAGGCTATCAGCGCATGTCGAGGATGCGAAGCCCTTCGACCGACAGGAAGCCCTCACCCCAAGACGCGACGACACGACCAACCGAGGCTCACCGTGCCGCCGCGTCCGCCTATCGGGCTTCACCGGAGAGCAACGCCCTCCATACATCGCTGGCCTGCCGGATCGGCCATCGATAGGTCTCGTGAACCTCCGGACTGCCGTCCAGTTGGAGCGTGCGGCGGATGAACCCCTGTCCTCCGGCCTGGCACAGCTCATACAACGTGGCCCGGCACCGGCAGGTCCAAGTGATCACCCGCAGACGCATGGTTCCTCTGTCAGGGCTCAGCCAGACCAACTGCGTGTGATTACGCTGCGGCATCCCCACATGCGGACTCAGGCAGCCCGTCAGCTCGATCACTGCGGAGCACAACCAGTCGGGCCGGGAACCGGGGCAGGCCCCCGTTCGCGAAGCTCGACGCAACGATCGGCCACCCGGCACGCGGCCGTCACCGGATCATTCGCGGGGCAGAAGGCGTAGCGCCGACGTCGAGCCCGCCCTTCCTCCTGTCCGGCCCACCAGCGAAACACCCGGCCGTCGGTCCACACGACCAGCCCGAACCAGACCGACACCAGCGCCAGCCCGTACCCGTCGTGAACATCCGAGGCGATGTTCAACGCGGCCAACTCAGCTCGCAGACACCGCGCCGCCCGCACCGGCGTGATCGCTCTCTGTCGGCTGATGGCCGGAATCTCATTCCCGCTCATCAGGCCGCCATCTCGCCAGAGCCCAGGCAGTCGAAGCACTCGATGCGGACCGGCTTTACCACCTGGCCGTCAATGCGGCACTCGACATCGGCGCGACTCTGGCGGATCCACCGCCAGCCACGGCCGCAGCAGGTCCCGCACCCCCGATCCGTCGACTCATCCTCGGCAACCATGGATCAAGGTTCGTCATCAGGGGCTGGCCAACCCATCCCTGGCCGGAATCCTTGCCCCGAATAGTCGATATCCCTTGACGGGATAACTCGCAGCGGCAAGCGTTGGATATTCGGAAGCCGAGGCAGTAAGGGGAGATACCACGTATGCCAGCAGATGCGACTAAACCAGTCGTTATCCTGCCGGAACTGTGGCAGCGCCCCGAAATGCTAACGGCCCTCCAAAAACGCAATATCGGCCAGATGTTTCAACTAATCCGCCAGTACGCAGGGGTCAGCCAAACCCGCATCGGCACCGCCGTGAACCTCAGCCAGGGCAAGATCAGCGAGATCATGAGGGGAACGGTCAAAGTCACCTCGTTCGAGGTGTTCGAGCGTGTCGCCGACGGCCTGGACATGCCCGATCCCGCCAGGCTGACGCTCGGCCTGGCACCGCGACGACTTCCCGCCATCAGTCCGCATCCCCAGCGCACACCACCATCTGATGAAGCGGTGCCGTCATCAGGTACGGGTCTGTTGACCCCGTACTTGGCCAGTTTGACCGGGCCCCGTCATCTCCGGACTTCGGCACGTCCTTACCGGCCACATCCAGGCCGAGGCCATCATGGGACCGCTCCTGTTGATCAACGCCGTTCAGGACCAGGTGCCCGTGATCGGGCAGGTTTGTCGGGTGACCCGGGGAGCCGATCGCGCCGAAGCCTTGAGTTTTGCCAGTGAGCTACTGGAATTCTGCGGATGGCTGCACCAGGACCTGGGTGATTTCACCCGCGCCTCCACGTGGACCAACAAGGCCCTGGATTACGCGATGGAGTTGGGCGACCAGCGCGTCATCTCCTACATCCTCATGCGCAAAAGCATCATCGCCACCGAGGCCGGCGACTACGGCCACGGCCTTGGTCTGGCGAACACCGCCCTGGCCAACGCCGATGCCCTCACTCCCCGGCTCAGAGCGGTCATCCTCAGAACACGGGCAACAGCACACGCCCACCTCGGAGAGGCAGCCGACTCCGCTCGTGATTCAGAGACGGCCCTCGTCGAGGCCACCGCAGGGATGACCCAGAGCGAGAGCGACCGCGCCCCGTACTGCACTCCCGCCTACATCGCCATGGAGACCGGCGCGACCCGCGTACTACTGGGCGAGGCCACCGCGGCCATCTCGATATTCGAAGCCAGCAGATCCCAATGGCCCGAATCCAGCCAGACGCGCGACCATGTGCTGTTCCTGACCCGCATGGCCACCGCCTACGCCATAGCGGGCGAGCGCGAACAAGCCTGCGCGGTAACCGAAGATGCTCTGGCCCGCATGCAGGCCCTTCGGTCCAGCCGGGTCGCCGGCCAGCTCACAGTGCTACGCGCTCACCTGGCCCGATGGTCGGCAGATCCGTACATGGCAGACTTGCTCACCAGGGTCGACACCCTCTCGGAGTCCTTCTCCCTGCCAGCATCCCAGCCACAAGGAGACCGGTGACCCCCTTGCTGCCCACCGCGACCACCACCGAGGAGCGACAGCGCAACGCCCAGGTCGCGATCCTGCCCGTCGGCAGCTTCGAACAGCACGGCGACTACCTCCCCCTCAGCACCGACACCATCGTCGCGACCCTGATAGCCCGCCAGATCGCCGACGCCTACCCCGTCCTGTTGCTCCCGCCGGTGACGATCTCCTGCTCCCATGAGCACAGTGCCTGGCCGGGAACCGTCAGCATCTCCGCGCGGACCCTGCACGCGATCATCACCGACGTCTACGACTCCGTCACTCGCTCCGGCCTCGCGGCCTTGGTCGTCGTCAACGGCCACGGCGGCAACTACGTCCTGAGCAACGTCGTCCAGGAGGCCAACGCCGAAGGCCGCCACATGGCGCTGTTCCCCTCCCGCGAGGACTGGACCGAAGCCCGAGCCGCCGCCCAGCTCACCAGCTCCATGCACGAGGACATGCACGCCGGAGAACTGGAGACCTCCCTCCTACTCCACGCCTGCCCCGAGGTGATCCGCCCCGGCTACCAGACCGCCGACTGGACCGCAGACGACCGCCGCCACCTCCTGACCAAGGGCATGCAGGCTTACACGGACAGCGGAGTCATCGGCCGCCCATCTCTAGCCACTGCCGAAAAAGGCAAAGCCCTACTCGACAGCCTTACCAGCAGCTTCGCTGACGTGCTGGATCTCTTCACGAAGCCCTGAGCAACGGCACACCAACCGATCACGACCTAAGTCACTGCCGAATTGTTCTCATGAGGTATCAAGGCGACGGCGCGCCGCGCCGCCGCACGGCCCGCCGCCCGCCCGCCGCCCGGGCGTGCGGCGTGGACGCCGGTCCCGAACGGCGGCGGGAACACGGGCCGCCCGCCGCACACAGCACCCGCCGCACCAACCCTCACCCGCCGACCAGGGATGCGCCGCCGCTCATTTGAGTACCGATACTCAAGTCGGCGCAGGTGAGATCATGCAAGCTCGGGATCATGCGATTATTCCGAGCTGTCGGCCGCTATGTCACCCGATACGACCGGGGCACCTTCGCCTTGGCCATCGCCGGCCCCTACGCGCTGATTGTCATCGCCGCGACGATCTACGTCGAAATCAGCACCCGCCAACCAGGCAGTCAAGGCTTAGAGGCGCTGGTGCTGTTCGCGGCCACCTCGCCGATCTCGCAGCTCCTCATGTACCTGCCACTCGACTCACTCAACGAGGTGATCTTCTATTGGCTGTACCCCGCCGGCGGGCTGTTCCAAGCATGGCTCCTCTGGCTGATCGCACGCGGGCGTAGGAAAAGCATGCCTCCGGCGGGGGCCTCGGCTCCGGGATGATCGACGCTGCACCACAAGGACCGTAGGCGGTTGAGGTGGAAGCCGGATCTTCCCGCCTGCCACGTCCCAGGCAAGCCCAACATCTCGACTCCTCCGGATCAAGGCCGTCTGTGACCGTTGGCGTCCCATGGCCGAGGAACGTCTACCGGCTGACGTACACGCGAAGACGACCTTGATCCTCCGTCCCCGAGCTGTTGCCCCTTCGGGGTGGGACGAGGCAGACGGGAAGATCCGGCGGGAGGGGTGCGTGCGTCCGCACGAGGTTCTCAGGCCGTGCCCGTTGCGTGCCCGTCAGCAGAGGGAGCAAGGGGAACTCACGGGGAATCACGGGCACTCGAAGCGCTCCCCCGCAGGTCATCGTCTCCCCAGCTCAGCGACCAGATGCGTTAGAGACTTCCCAAGCTGATATACAAGCGCTGCACCGTCCACGCCTGCCCCAACAGTGGTAGATCTTGACGCTGCACCATGGCAATGCCAGCATCCAGCACTATGACCGCCGACTCTTCCAATCCGGACCGGCACAGTTACAGACCCTTCGCCGCCATCCTCCTTCTCTTGAGCGCGATCCTCATGGTCATGCCGGTACGCCGCGTTGTGATTGAGGTGAACGAGTACGGCCTACGGCAGTTGCTTTTTCCGGCGCTGATCCTGGTCGGTCTTCCTGCGCTCGGGTCGCTCATCGGAGCCTTCCTGAGATTCCGAGGGCTGGGTGGTAGATTCTTCGGAATCGCATTGGGAATCTTCATCGCCAGCGTGGGTCTGATGGCGCTTCTCGCTTACTGGTTCTACTACTCGGTCACCCACATCTGAGCCAGCTCAACTCAGTGAGGCGCTTCGGGTTCTCTGATGTTGAGGGGGCACCAGCCTCCAGGAACCTCGGAGCGCTTCAGTACAGCCAAGGAGATGAACGACGGCGGAACTTGGCGGACGTCCATGGACACTGTGACTGCAGGTCAGAGCCTCTGATCTTGATCGAATCGACTTCTTTTAATCCGCGAGTTTCGGGGATATGCGACCGGGCGGTTGAGGAGTTCCCGCCCTGCTGATCGCTGGTGAAGCCATGGTCCACAATTGCATCGTGAGCGAGTATCCGACCAAGACTCTGATCATCGACGTCCCTTCCTATCGGCCCGATGGCGGGCTGGCCCGTCCATGGCCGACGGACTATTCCGTGCACGTCTCGGTTGCGCATGGGGAGGTCATGATCAGAGCTGATAAGGCCGGACTACGAGCTCTCGCGGTACACCTCTTGGCCCTATCAGAGCCGGACGTGCCGACGTACTATCACGCGCATCTCGACCCGGGAGAGATCGACGATGAGTCCATGCCTCTCATCCTCGACCACAACGATTGAAGGATGGGCATCTCTGGCTCGCGGGATATGCACGGGATGATCTTCTGCGTTCGAAGTCAGGAGAAAGCTCCCGACCTGGTCAGAGTCACGCTTCCTCTCAGAACGTGGCGCTCTTGAAAACCGCTAGGCCGGGTGACCGGTCTCGTGGGTTCGAATCCCACGCTCTCCGCCGAGCATCACAAACGGCGCCTGACCAGGCGATTCGCCTTGGTGAGGCGCCGTTGATCGTTTCCGGGGTGTGCAGCCGTGAGCGGCTCTGAGCCGCCACATGTCGCTGGTCGTGGGATATCTGTGGGATGGAACCGGCCACGTTTGCCCAGCTTAGCCAGACAAAAAAGAGAGGGCCTCGGGATGACCGAGACCCTCTCACCGTAACCGGTGGACTCACGCCGCCAGCGCATCCTCGATCCTCTGGTTGGCGATCTCCGCGCCCCCGTCGATGCATTTGGCGTAGACCTTGAGCAGTACGTCCACTCCGTGCCCTGCCCGCTCTGCCACGTCGGGAGCCGCCACCCCGGCATTGAGCCACAGGGACACCACCGCGTGCCGCAGGTCGTACGGCCGGGCCGCCAGGGGTGAGACCTGCTGTTCGGGAGTCAGGGCGAAGGCTCGTGCCGCCTTCCACACCTCGCAGTAGGTGCCGATGGAGATCACGCCGCCGCGCGAGGTTCGGAACAGCCGGCCGTCCTGGTGGATGCCGAACTCCTCGATGTGCTCGCGCAGGATGGCCACCAGCTCAGGCGGGACCGGCACGGGACGGCCCTCGTCCTCTGCCCGGTGCTTCAGGCCCCGATCGTCGTGAGCCTCACCGCTGTTGGTCCACTTCTTGTTCGTCTGCGGCTTGGACTTGGCCAGGATGAGTCGCCCCCCAGCCCGTCGAGGGAAGGTGGCAGTCCTGCTTGCGGAGTCCGAGCGCTTCGGCCGGGCGGAGACCGGCGAAGTAGAGGCACGCGAAGAAGCCGCGCAGGTGCCGGCCACGGTCGAGACGCGCGGTGAGCAGTTCCCGAGCTTGGGCCGGGTTGACCACCACGCGCCGGTCCACGACCTCCCGGACCTTCGGAGGTTTCCACGCCTTCACCTTGTCGATCGGGTTGGAGGGCAGTTCCTCCAGGTCCACCGCGTACTGAAGGGCGTTGTAGAAGACCGACCGTTTACGGGCGATCGTGGTGGCGGCGGCAGCCTCGCCGTCGAGCCGGAGCGTCAGTGCGTCCAGGCCGAGCCGCACGTTCCGGACCTCGGCCAGGTCGGAGATGGAAAGGGAGTGCCGTTCGAGCCAGGCCAGAGCCGTACGGATCTCCGGGTCGTCATCAGTCGGTTAGGCCACGCGCTTGACAGACGCCGCCCAGGTGTTGCACGCCCCCGGATCGCCCGTGTTGAACCCCTGGTTCATCCAGTAGGCAATGTTCGTCCTTGTCCCGTTGTGCTTGTCGGTCCAGTTCTTAATCTGTGAGAGCAGCAGCTTCCAATCGGCCGAGGAGCGGTCGAGGGAGTTCCAGACGCTCGCGAGGAAAGCGGCGCCGAAGCAGTTGCTCTGCAATTGATAGCGGCGGTTCTGCTCCTGGAGCTCCTTCTTGTTGCGGAAGTCGATGTCCTCGTACTCGCTGTAGATGTCGGTGAGCGTCTGGACGTGCTGGCCGTATTCCATGCTCACCAGGTTGAAGAGGTACAGATCGGAAGGGTCGTCGAGCAGGTCGTTGCTGAGCACGATAAAGATCGTCTCGGTCTGGTCGCAGTAGTACGCGTCCTGCTCAGACTGATCCCACTTGAGCGCGCAGAACTTGGCAGGTGGCTTGGTGACCAGCTTCAGCTTCGGGCGCCTGAATGCCTGACCCGACTTCTCGAACTGGGCTGCCCATGTGGTGTTGAGGCAGCCCACGACGACCTTCACGTAGGCCTCGGCGAGCTTCACATTGCGCCGCTTGATGGGCTTCTCCGGACACTCAGTGGTGTTGAGCGCTCCGCTGCTGTAGATCGCGTTGACGGTGAGGGTGTTGTTCTTGATGGGATACGCGTGGGCTGTTCCGTAGGGGAGCATGACGGCGACTATGCCGGAAAGAATGATCAGAGCCCGTTTCATGGTGATCAAGATTAGAAGGATGCAAAGCCGTAGGTAAAGGCCTATCGGTGACGGTCTCAGGGTGTCGGCAAAATCGTTGAGCCCCTGGTGATCACGTGAGTCCGAGGGTGACCAGGGGGCAGGGCCCCGGCAAAAGCTGACAGTGCAGGCCCCCCGCTACCCATCTCAATTTCAACAGACATCGATCTTGACACTGCGCCATGGCAATGCCAGTGTCCAGTCACTATGGCCACCGACCCCTCAGATCCGAATGAGCTAGGCTACAAACCTCTAGCTTTCATCGTCATTTTGTTGAGCGCGATCCTCATGGTCATGCTGGCTCACGCTATCGTGATCGGGCTGAGCGGGTACGATCCGCAGCCGTTGCTCGCGATACTTACTCTGGTCGGGATTCCTGCGCTTGGGGCACTCGTCGGGGCTTTCCTGAAATTTCAGGGTCCGGGCGGCAGATTCTTCGGGGTCACATTGGGGATCTTCGTCTCTATCAAAGTCTCGGTGGTACTGTCCTTCTATTTGATTTACCAATCTATCGACTAGGTTTGATCGCTTCCCGACAAGAATCTGGGTCATACTCTCCGGCCTCCGCACCCCTATCATCGTTCGATGAGCGTCTGGTCGTCCGATGTGTCAAGATGCTGTCATGCAGCTTGATCAAAAACTTGTCGACGCGGCTGTCGCGCAGATGGATCGGCGATGGCCTTCTGACGAGCAAGGTGGTGCGGCAGCCGTCTACCTGGATGATGGGCAAATCCTCACCAGCGTCGGCCTGGACAACCTCAACGGCGGCGTGTCTCTGTGTCATGAGACCGGCGCCATCTGCCAGGCCTACACGCTCGACAGGAAGGTCACCGCCTCCGTGTGCGTGTATCGGGACCCAGGACGTGAGCGCGTCCTCGTCCTTCCTCCGTGTGGCATCTGCCAGGAACGCTTGGCCTTGTGGGGGCCTGACGTCCAGGTCGGCGTGCCCGACGACTTCGCCGTGACGGGATGGAGCGTTCGCACTCTTCGTGACGTGAACCCGTTCTACTGGGGATCACAGTTCACTGATGATGGGGCCTGGCCGGGCCCTGAAGCCCACTTTTCCTGACAGGAAAACGAGCCACCTCAGCTAGAACGCGGTAGCGAACCCCCGCACAGCCGGTGGGTCACCGACGAGTGGGTCCCCAGCCCCCGTCACCCTCGGCGTGCTTTCGCCCTTCCACCCCGCACAACGCGATACTGACGAACAGGCCCAGCCCAGCTTGCCCTTGCCGCGCTTTTCACCACGTGCATGGCCTCAGCGTTCAGGTTCGACGCCCAGCTCGGCCGCGCCATCTGCCGTACTCCCCGCACTTCTCAAGCTGACAGCACGGGGTCGATCCCCGTCACCTGTTCTCAGAGCGAACGCCCAGGTCAGGGGCGCTTTTCCGACCCGAGCCTTGAACGTTTCCCGCCTCTACGCCCGAACCCATTGGTTCACTAAGGACACCACCGCTACCTGCTGGGACTGGACGGCTTCCAGATCTGGGAACGTGACGACACCTCGGTCAGGTGCGAGCCACGTCATGAGACCAGTGGGATCTTGAAAGGCGAACTCGGCGCTGTCGGCTCGGACCTTCGCCCCGCGGTGGAAGATGAGTTGCAGCCGATCACCCGGCCGGAGCCGGAAGGTCACCCGGTCCTCTCCGTCATAGCGGAAGCTCGGGGCGTTCCATTTCACATGCTCGGAAATATCTGTGTTTGACGCCAGAATCGCTGATCTCAGCTGTTCAACACCCGCCTTCAACGGGTGATCGAGGGCCGTCATGAAGCGGTCAACCTCGCCGGATTTGTTTTGCACCTGCCGCTCCTCCCGTACAACGCCAAAGAGCATAATGCCGCATGCGGCGACCGTTGACGGCAGCGCTGACAGCAACCAGGGACGATCCTGGCGCGTTCTGTCTTGGAGATATATACGGGATGATTAAGATTCGGGGAGATGCTTCCGTCCTGGTCAGAGGCCCTTCCACTGTTTCGAACGCAGTCTTCTCGAAACCGCTAGGCCGGGTGACCGGTCTCGTGGGCTCGAATCCCACGCTCTCCGCTGAGCATTACAAACGGCGTCTGACCAGGAACTTCGCCTCGGTGAGGCGCCGTTGATCGTTTCCGGGGTGTGCAGCCGTGAGCGACTCTCGGCCGGTGTCCGCGGGATATATGCGGGATGGATCTTGACGTGGAAGCCGAAGGTCACGCGACGTAGGCTCCCGTTCATGACCTCGCGCCGTGCCGATGTCCACACCTCGGTCTCAACGTGGCAGCAGCCCTGCCCCGCCCCCGCCTCACCTGAGCGCACCGCACTGGTCAAGCAGGTCGCCGACCGGATCCTGGCGCTCGGCGACGGACGGCTGCGGGTGGGCATCGACGGGCCGACCGCAGCGGGCAAGACGAGTTTCGGCCACGAACTCGCCGAGCAGATCAACCGAGCGGGACGCTCCGTGCTGCGGGCGAGTCTGGACGACTTCAAGAAGCCGTGGCGGGATCGTCATCTCTACGACCGGGAGTCGGGTGACGAAACGCCTTCGACTACACCGCCGTGACCACGCTATTGCTGCAGCCTTGCAGTTCGCATGGCTCAGGGCGGGCCGTGCTGTGCAGCATCGACCCGCTGACACAGGCGGACCACTCGTCGGTGGTGACGATCGCATCTTCGGACGCCGTCCTGGTCGTCGACGGCGTCTTCGCGTTCCGCCCGGAGATCAACGAGCATTGGGACTTCCGCATCCGGCTGGAAGCGCTCCCGGAGACCTCTCTGCGCCGCGGGGCCGAACGCGACCAGGATTGGGCCGGCTCTGAAGCGGAGGCCCTCCACCACGAGCGCTACCTGCCGGCCGAGCGTCTCTACGTCGCCGAGGTCGGCCCGCTGCGCTTGGCGGACGTGGTCATCGACAACACGGTCTTCAGCCGACCGCAGATCATGCAAGGCTGATCGCTTGTTGAGGTTGACCAGTCAGGCAAGGCACCGATGAGCGCATCGGCGGCCACGCCAGCCCGGAGAACGGCGAGATCCGCCTGATCGAGGTGAGCGAGCATCCGGGCAGTGCCGGTTCCTCCGAAGCTGTACGCAGGCGCTCAATCCCAAGCACGCCGGCGCTCGGCGAGGTGACCCCACGCTGATACGACAGCGATGGAGACGACCAGCAACACGGCGCTTCCGGCGATGTCGAGGACGTAGTGGTTTCCCGTGATGAGCACGACTGCCGTCATACCCAGCGGAAAGATCCACGACAGCAACGCCATTCGCGGATGGGCGGCCCGCAGCGCGCACCACACGGCATACGCGCACCACAATGACCATCCCACGTGCATGCTGGGCATCGCCGAATACAGGTTCTGGCCGTTCTCGATCTCTCGTGAGGCATGGCCGCCCAGGATGTCGTGTTCGGCAATGATGTCGACGACGCCCGGTAGGGCGAACCGTGGGGGCGACATGGGCAGCGCCCAGAAAACGGGCAGCACGAGAAAGGCCATCGCGACGAGGGTCCGGCGGACCTTGACGTAGACATCGGCGTGCCGGACGAAGACCCACACCAGCACACCGATGATCGCGAGGTAGTACAGGCGGTAGTAGTACACCGCCGGCTGGATGAGGGATGGATTCTCGGTCAGCCACTGGTTCGCCCTCAGTGCGATGTCCAGGTGGAGGGCCCGTTCTATGGACTGCAGGGTCAGAGCGTTGGCGGTGGCGGCTGCGACGTCCTTCCCGGCGGCGGCGTGAAGCCGTGAGAAGAGCAGGATCACGAGCAGCAGACCGGCCACTTCGACGAGGGGTGCGGGGCGCCCACCCGTCCTCCCGGCCGGTGCGGCTGACCGAGCCCATGCGACCAAGCGCGATAACCGGTCGGCGGCCACCTCAAGCAGGCTCACGCGGGTGACACTAACTCACTCCGTTTCGGCATGGATCATGTCAGCTGAAAGAGCCTCCGGCGGGGGCGCTACCCACTCGTCCGGATTGGGGTCGGGCGAATACGGCGGCAGGAAGAACGGCGACAGCCGACCCTCGGTCGCATCGACGAACTGCTTGACCTTCTTGGCCCGGTGCACGCGGGAGTTGTCGACGATCAGGAACATCGGGCGGTCGGCATCGGCGAGCAGGCGCCTGCAGAACCCGATTAAGGCATCGGCGTCCGACCCGTGGTCGAACAGCTGGAAGCGCAGCTCGCCGCGGGGACTGACTGCGGAGATCATCATGACCGGGCGGCGGACCCCGGTCGTGGCCACCACCGGGGTCCGCCCGACCGATGCCCAGGTGGTGCCCGTGTGGTAGTCGGTGAGTTCCGCCTCTGCACCGATGTCCAAGCGAGTTGCAAGCAGCCGTCGTCAGGCTGGATGTCACAGGGGCCGGTAGGCCTGTCGTGGGCCGTATGGTCCCCGATCCCGCGTCCGCGTGACAGGAATGGACATGACCGCATCGGAGCACGAGTCGTATGTGCCCAGAAGGCTTTCCGACCCTGCGGACGATCCACCACGCGAGGAGCCGCAAGGCTGCCGCCGGATCCCCGCGATAATCATCACAGCCGTGATCGTTGTCCTGGTCGCCCTGGTGGGGATCACCTTTTGGAAGAAGCCCGTGGCCAGTTCCGACAACCGGTCGACCACTCAGTGCGTGGACACGAGTTCACGTCAGGCTGACGGCACCCACCGGATCGTCGACCGCCGCAAGTGCGAGAGCGATGAGGCCCAACACGGCCAGTACCGCTGGCAGAGCCATGGCAAGACCTCCGACTCCGGCCGGGATCGCAGCGTGCTACGCCGAATCGGCGATTTCATCGGTTACCTGTTCGGTGGAGACGGTAGGCGCCGTTGAACCTCGTCGGTTCGTGACCGCCGCAGGAGGAGCAGCATCAAGGCGTGAACCGCTGGAAGAGGTTCGGCGGCGGGAAACGTGGCAGGCGCCGGGGCGTCCAAAGAGCAGGACGACGGTGTTCGGCGTGGCGGCGACGAAGTCCTCGTTCGGCCGCCCGGGGGCCGCTTCGGTGGCGAAGGTCACGCGCATCGGGTCAGGTCTCCTCGTGACGGCAGAGCGGACTGGCCAGTCCCGCTCTGACCGGTTCCCCGGCCGCCGGGTCCTATGCCACCTCGCGACCTGCCCCTGAGGTGCGAGGAGCCCGCCGGGCGATCGATCACGACGTCAGCGGGATGACATGTGGGGTGCCTCGTTTGTCGCACTTGAGGGCTCTGGGGCTGAGCTGTCCTTGACTCTTCCTGCCGATGGAGGTCCCGACCGTCCATGCCTGAACGCGATGACCAGGAGAACGGCGCCGAGAAGGTAGGCGAGGCCCAGCCAGACGGAGGAAGGCGGGGACCCCAGGCCCCGGGCGGGAGGGTCGTCACGTTCGCCGAAGATGACGGAGATCTCACCGGACGCGAAAAACCACTTGAAGAGGGCCGTACACAAAATGTTGACCGTCCCCAGGGTTGCGATTATTCCGGCTACCAGAAGACTGATCCGCCCCCTCCAGTGATTTCTCACCGCTGCCGCCAGAGCGACCATGATCGGCAAAATCGCGAACACCAATATAAAGGCGTCAACCATAAAAAGCAGCTTTATCAGCCATGTGATCTTGATGTCCAGGATCAGAGCAAGATGCGGTAGGCCTATTCCGCTTCGGTTGAACATGCTTTGCCCGCAGTAGCCGGCGGATTCGCTGACCCATCCGCAGTTGGAGGCGAACATGGTCGGCAGGAAGACGGTCACCACCGCCAGACACCACCAGATACGGGCTTTCATCTTGATGCCCTTTCGACTGCATAGATATTATGCGTAATGATCAGGGCAAGAGTATGGCACGAAACTCCACGGTTGCATATTGATGTTGCAAATCCAGGTGGTCGGACAGGTCGAGTGAGATCCGCTCAGAGCCGGTCCTGAACTGGGCTGAATGGATCTGGCTGAGTAGGCCAGGGTGTTTCCGGGGTCGGCGTCGATGGCTCTGAGCGGCGAGGGGCCGGCACACTGCGACGTTCCGGCCAGAGCACGCGGACGTGTGAGACCGCAGAGCCTCATCTGGTGTGGCTGGTACATCTTTCCTGCCATTCGGGCAGGTCTGTCAGCCGGTTGCCACGCAGGTCGAGCTCGGTCAGGCCGGTGAGGTTCCCTAACGACTCGGGCAAGGTGGCCAGCTCGTTGTTGGCCAGGTCGAGTTTCGCGAGGGCGATAAGACCCGCCAACGACTCGGGTAAAGCGGCCAGCCGGTTATCGCGCAGGTCGAGCCGGAGCAGGGCCGTAAGGTTTCCCAACGACTCGGGCAAGGCGGTCAGCCGGTTGCGGCGTAGGTCGAGTTCGGTCAGGCCGGTGAGGTTCCCCAGGGATTCGGGGAGGGTTGCCAGTTGGTTGTTGTACAGGTTAAGCCGAGGGAGATCGGTGAGGTTCCCCAGGGATTCGGGTAAGGCTGTCAGTTGGTTGTTGCGTAGGTCGAGTTTGGTCAGTGTGGTGAGGTTTCCCAGGGATTCGGGTAAGGCGGTCAGCCAGTTGTTGCGTAGGTCGAGTTTGGTCAGTGCGGTGAGTTTCCCCAGTGACTCGGGTAAGGCTGTCAGTTCGTTGTTGCGTAGGTCGAGTTGGGTGAGAGCGGTGAGGTTTCCCAGTGACTCGGGTAAGGCGGTCAGCCGGTTGTAGCGCAGGTCGAGTTTGGTCAGCGCGGAGAGGTTCCCCAGCCATTCAGGCAACGCCTCCGGGCCGCGAAAGGACAGATCGAGCGTGGTCAGCGTGGTGAGATTCTCCAGCGACTTGGGCAGGACGGGATTACCGCGCAGGCTGAGCATGGTGAGAGCGGGGAGATTCCCCAGCCACTCAGGAAACCTCTCCAGGCGGAGGTGTGACAGATTGAGCGTGGTCAGAGCGGTGAGGTTCCCCAATGACTCGGGCAGGACGCCCAGCGGGTTGTGACTCAGGTCGAGCTTGGTCAGGTGAGTGAAGTCGCCGAGCAGCTCGGGCAACGCCTCCAGGCCGAGATCGGACAGGTGGAGGCTGGTCGATCCGTTCCGTAGGCGCTTGCGGATCCGTGCGACGGCAATCGCCTGTCCTACCTCGGACCACATCATGATCTTCCTTTCACCATCGCTCGCTGCTGGGCTCGTCCTCCTGTGACGTCGTTCCCTCGGTGCCGCTTCCGTCAGGAGCACTGTTGACGAGGCTAAAGACCGAGACTGGAGACCAACTTGTAGATCAGTGGGGGCCTGGTGGTGGGTGATCGCGTTCCGGTTCACTCCCGGCGTGGATGTGCCGAGGCCAGGTGACGCATGCTCGTGCCCATGCCGTACGTCGGTGACGGCACGGCGGCCCGGACCGGGGAAGGGAGGGCCGCCGTGCCCGCTCAGAAGTGGCCGATGGTGGCCGAGCTGGAGGTGAGTGCCCAGCGGTGCAGGAGCGCGGTCGTCTCGGCCTCGCGCATCTGGGCTTTCAGTCCCTCGACGGTCCGGTCGCACAGCAGCAGTGGCTCGGGAGTGGGCCAGGTGGCGATGGCATGGAAGAGACGGCTCCCGGTGCCGTAGAGAACGGCCCAGCCGGGCCAGATGATCTGCAGCATGACGGCTTCGGAGCGGGCCTCGTGGTCCCACGTGTAGCGCGGGAGCGGGGCGGTGGCTTGGCCGTCGCGGTGGCGTCCGCGTGCGGCGGGTGGGCGGCGGCGGATCACGAGATCACCTGCCCGGCGGCCCGCTGCCGCGCCTGCTTGGCGATGGTCTCCTGCCGGTCGGTCTCGGTGCGCAGCGCGTCGAGGGTGTCGGCATCGACGGTGCGTTCGGCTCCGGCATGGAAGGCGAGGGCGCAGAAGGGCTTCTCCCGGCTGGCCCACAGTCGTCCGGCATCACTGAGGATGAGCCGCCAGCCGGGGATGGTGGATTTGGCATCGGTCATTGATTGGACCTCCATCCGATCAAGGGCCCGTCCGGACGTTGGTAGCGGAGGACGGGCCCGCTTCATGGGGCGGGCAAGGACATGGAGGGGGGCGCCGTACGGGCCGGGTGGCCGGTACGAAGACGGGGTGAGCGGTGCGCGGCGCGGGGCGCAGGTGACCGCTCGCCTGGAGCGGGGCGCGAGGCGACGCGCGGTGCCAGGCCGGAGCGATCTGGTGAGGCTGGACCTGGGCGGGATCACCGGACGCAGGCGGCAGGGCGTCCGCCGAGGTAACGACGCCGGTAGAACGGCCTGGGCTTGCCTGGAGCAGCGTTGGGCGGGTACCAACGAGGCCGCCTCGGCTGGAGCCGTAGGGGCGGACGGCTCGAAGCAGGGCAGGGAGCGGTCCCCGGTGCGGCGGGCCTGAAGGCGGGTGGCCATCAGATCACCGGACGGCTGCACGTACTCGTGATCGGTGGGCCGATTGGGGCAGCCGTGCGCGTAGGGGGCGTGCCCGCAGGCGGCGCACCCCATCGGCGTTGGCAGGGCGGTGGCGAAGCAACCGCAGCCATCGACTCTCGCTGCAGCTTGGTCAAGGACCGGACTTCCAAGGTTGTTCGCGGGTCAGGACCCTCTTCCTGCTCAAGGGCCTGTCCGGTGGTCTCGGCACTTGGCGGGCCCATGGTGCTTGAGGGAACCGTACCCTTGGTGTACTATCCCCGTCTAGCCTCTGGGGTAGCTATCAGGTGTTTAGGCTGGTCGCATAGGCTCGTCACATGATCGACAGGGAGGGGCCGGTACCGCCTTATCGGCAGATCGCCGGAATTTTGCGCCAACGCATCGTCTCGGGACAGATCCCGCCTGGCCGCCGGATCCCCAGCCTCGTCGAGTTGGAAGCGGAGTTCGAGGTCGCACGCGACACCCTGCGCAAGGCGGTCCAGGTCCTCAAGGACGAGGAACTCGTAGAGACCGTGCGCGGCATGGGCGTATACGTTAAGTCCCCATCCACCCCGGAGTAGGCCAATGACAATGCCCGCTGGTCGATGACTGCTACGGGCAGTGCTGGTCGTAATCGGCTCCTCGTGCGAGGTTGAGGGGATCGTGACCAGCCACAAGCCCTTCGGCGGCGGCGGCGTTGTTGCCGCAACGATGATCGACCGCTCTGGGAGCACCAGGATAGCTACCGGCTGAAGAGTCGTGATCTCGGCTGTGGGTCGGCGGCCGGTCCCGGAAACGACCGGTGACAATCAAGCACGGGGCAGCGAGATCGGCAGCTTATTTCCAGGCGGTTACCCCCAGTTTTCCGGTGGTGCCAAGGTCGATGTGTTGCGGCACGATCTGTGATCGCTCCCCTGGGGCCGGTGTGATCTCCAGGTAGGAGCCGTTCACCGGGGCTACCGGAGAGTCCAGCACCGTGTTCCTCCAGACCAGCCCCGCCACTGTCTTTTCGCCTGGTTTCAACGTCGCCGGTTTGGGGGTGGCGTCGAAATCATCAATCAGAGCGATGGACGACGAGCCCCTGCTGACTTTGACGTCCAGTGGCTTTCCATCGCTGTCGAGGACACGGATGGTCGGATAGCCGTTCACCCTGTAGGCGCGGGTGCCACAGTTGGTCAACACGATGTTGAGCGCTCGAAGTCCCATGGCAGCGTCGATTTCCCCTGTCGTGATGACGGCACCCGATTTCGGACAGGCGGAAGTGCGGCTGACCGAGGGAGAAGGCGTGAGGTCCAGGTTTGCCAGAGGCAGGGGTTTCGCCGGGGGCGGGGCTCCGCAGGAAGTGACCAGGGTTGCCGTGGTAAGAAGCAGTCCGAGGCGACGGAAGTGTGTGCGACGTGTCTCAACCGGCACCGTGTTCACACGCCGATCGTTCCATGATGCCGCCTTGGGTATGGCTTCCCACAGACGGGTCACTGCCACGAACGTGGCGTACGACATCTGAATCAAGCGGCGTCGTGCTTTGGTGATGTCCGTGACCCAGGAGCGCAGCTTGTGGAGGACCTCACTCAGGTGGGCGTCATCGGCGAGGCATGGGAACCGTCTCTATTCGCCGGAGGCCGGGGACGTCTCCCGTCTGATCCAGTCGAGGTAGTCGGCGTTGCCGGCCGTCAGGGGGACCGCGACGATCTGCGGCACCTCGTAGGAGTGCAGTTCCCGCACCCGCCGGGCGAGGTTCTCGAACCGCTCCACGGTGGTCTTCATCATCAGCAGCAACTCCTCGGAGCGCTGGATTTCGCCCTCCCACCAGTAGACGGACTCGATCGGGGCGATGATCTGGCAGTCGGCGGCCAGTCGCCCGCCCACCGCCGCCGAACAGATCCGCTCAGCCTCATCCCGGCTGCTCGCGGTGACACGAACCTCGACACAGTCCGAAGCATTCTCGACCATGCCAACACCCTGCCGAATCATCCCCATGGACATCAAGAGCGGCACTCCGCGCTCACCTGCCCGCCGTCCGAGGCCCAGTTGCAGATCCCGGATCCGACCCCGAACCGCGATTCGGGAAACCAGCAGGTCAGGAGGGCGAATGAGCTTGTCACCTGAAGTGTGTAAAGGCCCTTCTTGGTAGATGGAGAGCCTTCTTTACCTGTTTTACTTGATCCTTCCCGGATAGGCGATGTCGAGTTCGATGAGTGCTTCACGCCAGCCGATGGTGCGTTGACCTTCGATGAGACGTGCGGTGCTGGGCGAGTTCTTGATCTTGCCGGTTTTCTCCTTGTGGGCTGCGCGTTCGCGGGCGCGTTTGTCCTCGATGTTGATGATGGCCAGCCAGAGGAGTTTGACCACGGCGTCGTCGCCGGGGAAGTGTCCCCGGGCCTTGGTGACCTTGCGCAGTTGATAGTTCAGGGACTCGATGCCGTTGGTGGTGTAGAGCAGTCGGCGCACTCCGGGGGTGAAGGCGAAGAACGGGGTGAAGCGGTCCCAGGCGGCTTCGAACACGCGGCCCGCCTGCGGGTACCTCTCGCCCCAGATGGAGGCGATGAAGTCGGCCAGGGCCTCGAAGGCCGCCTCCGCGCTGGGCGCGGTGTAGATCTTCTTCAGCTCGGCGGCCACGGCGGCCCGGTCGCGGCGGGCCACCGGCCGCAGTGCGTTTCTGATCAAGTGCACGACGCAGGTCTGCACGATGGTGTAAGGGAAGGCGGCGTGGATGGCGTCTTCGAAGCCGTTCAGGCCGTCGGTGCAGGCGATGAGGATGTCGCGCACGCCGCGGTTGCGCAGGTCGGTCATGACCGCGCTCCAGAACCGGGCGGACTCGCCGGCGGTGGCGTGGTCGAGCGGGGTCTTGGCGAGCCAGATGCCCAGCACGTGTTTGTCGCCGTCGGTGTCGATGCCGACCGCGAGGTAGGCGGGTTTAGCCTGCACCGTGTGGTTGTCGCGCACTTTGACCACGATGGCGTCCAGGAACACCACCGGATAGACCGCCTCCAAGGGCCGGGCCTGCCAGGTGCGGACCTCCTCCAGCACGGCGTCGGTGATGTTGGAGATCGCCTCATGCGATAGTTCGACCTCATAGATCTGGCGCAGGTGGTGCTGGATGTCGCGCACGCTCATGCCGTGCGCGTACAGGCTGATGATCATGTCGTCCAGGCCGCCGGAGACACGCCCGGCCCGCTTGGGCACCAGCACCGGCTCGAAGGTGCCGGCCCGGTCCCGCGGCACGGCCAGCCGCACCGGGCCGACGCCGGTTTGCACGGTCTTGCCGATCCTGCCGTTGCGGGAGTTACCCGTCCCGTTGCCGGCCGGATCGTGCTTGCCATAGCCCAGATGCGTCGACAGCTCGGCCTCCAGCGCGCGTTCCAGCACCGCCTTGACCAGCTCGCCCAGCATCGAGCCCTCGCCGGTCAGCCGCAGCCCGCCCGCTCCGTCACGCGAGCGCGTCAGCAGCAGGTCCAGCACCTGATCGCCGAGCAGCTCCCGCAGTGGCACCTCGCCTTCGAGCAGGGGTTTTTTCCCCGCCGTGACGAGCAGCCCGTGCCGGGCCTCCCGTCTGCTCGTGGTCGAATGTGGTGGTCAGAGCCGATGTTCCCCGTGTGTTCGTCATGATTGACGCTCCCCCCGAAGCGTTAAGATGATCTACCTTGACCATCTACCCATAGTGATCACTTCCACACTTAGAGTGATAACCCCGGGCGAATTACGAGTCCGTCGCTGCGTGCTGGTCGTCGTGGTCCCGGCGCAGCCTGCTCACCGCGTCGGCTTCAGCTCAGCGGGCGGCGTCACCCCCATGGCCGTGAAGAGTTCGGCGAGCAGTCGGTCGAGGTGCTGACCGACTTCGTCGATGGCGGGATTGTCGTAGGTGGAGAACAGTGTGCTGGGCTGGTCGACGGCCAGACGGGTGCGTTCCTCGGCGTCGGCGTAGATGACGATGCGCAGGGGTGCATGGAGCATGACCGACGGGTCGTGGTGGAACATGCGCTCGGCGATGGTGTGGTTGCCCATCAGGTACTCGGTGCATTTCCAGCCGGATGGCGATCCGGCCATCATGGCGGTGATGTCGGATTTCCAGTAGATCATGAAGCCGTGTGGCGCGTTGGTCGCGGCGAGTTCAAGGGCGGCCTCCCAGTTGGGGAGTTGCTCGAACCGGGCGATGTCGACGACCGGTGCCAGCTCTTCGTAGCGGCGTACGGCCTCGTCGTAGCGCTGCGGGAGCGGGACGTCGAGCCGGCGCACCTGGTGGGCGACGACGCGAGTGTCTATCGAGGTCACAGCGGATCATCTCCTCGGGCTCTGCCCGCTACCCGCGGACCCTAGTGACAGGCTGTCCATGTCGAGCGTGCTGAGACCAGCAGGCTCGCCGCTCCCCATCCCGGCACGTCTGTCACGTCCCGGAATAGGACACCGACAATTGCCGTGCTTAGCGTGGAGAGCACAGGCGCCGCCTACCGGAAGCGGGAGACGAAGCGGCGTTGCCATGGTGTCTCGACGGCGCGGCGGGCGTAATGCTGCCGGACGTAGGCGACCGCTTCGTGGCCCGGTACCCCGTCCAGTACGGCGAGGCAGGCCAGTGCGGTGCCGGTCCGGCCGTATCCACCACCGCAGGCGATCTCGACGCGCTCGGCTTCGGCGCGTACCCATGCCTCGCGTAACGCGTCGCCGGCCGCCGTACGGTCGGACGGCAACCAGAAGTCGGGCCAGCGGAGCCACCGGGTCTCCCAGACGACGGGGGGTGGCTCATGGCTCAGCAGGTAGAGCGCGAAGGTGGGCGCGGGACCTTCCGGGAGCGGTCGGCGCAACCCCCGGCCGCGGACGAGCCGACCGGAGGGCAGCCGCAGCACGCCCGTCATCGTGGGCTCCCACCTAGCGATCACGGCACGAGCGTAGCTCTTTCTCGCTCGGTCAGTGTGCCGACCAGAAGCGCTCGCCGTACCGGCGCACTTCCTCGGCCAGGCAGGTCGCAGTTCGGTCGACCCGCCGAGCCGCGGGATCCCGGGCTCATGAGCGGGGAAGGCCGCCGTCCGGAACGAGTCCCGGCGCCTCGGTGCGCACGTGATGACGGGTGACGGCCAGGAAGTACGCGGCGAAGGCGTACGCGGGGCCGTAGATGAACGGCGGGATGCCGACTCCCGTGCCGTTCCGGTAGCAGGAGTAGCTCTCGGTCAGGTCGGTGAGGTCGGTCGGTGGGCACTGGGTCAGGTCTGACCAGGGGCCGACGATGTTGGCGGCGATGTTGATCACTGCGAGGACGCTCAGCACAACGACCACGACCTGGGTGGTCCGGCCGTGCGGGCGTCGCCGGAGCAGGGCCGCGACCGCCACCATCAGGACGGGCAGGGCGAAGGCCAGCATGACCACTTCGACGTCCCACAGCACCCGCATGACGTCGATGCCCGCGGAGCGGAAGTGCCCGATGCCGAGGCCCTGGGCCAGCGGGTAGATTCCGATCCCGTCCCCGACGTTCATGTCGTAGTAGAAGAGGCCGGTGCTCGCGATGAGATCGCTGCCGATCCGTGCCATGACAGAGGGGAAGAAGGCCGCCAGCGCAGCCGCCGACCACCAGGGCCATATCCGCATCTGTCTCTCCAAGGGTCGAGCAAAAGCCCAATACGCGATCAAGGGCTGGAACTATCTCATGCCGGTCGCCGGGCGGTGTGCCATGCTGCCGGCGACGCGGCCTGAGCGGGGCTGCGAGCTCGGCCCCTACCGGGCCGAGAAGCTGATACAGGTTTCCATGTTTGGAGTCGACGCATGAGGCCTCATCTGGTCGAGCGAGCGGGGCGGTGACCCGGCGGCACCTCGGGTGCGTCAGCGGTCTTTCGGCTATCGGCAAGAGGATGGTGCACCAGTGAGCCGGTCCGGCAAGGTCCTCTACGTCATCGTGTGCGCCGCGGGCGGCGCCGGTGACGTGGGGCGTCTCGTCGCCCTCGCCCAGGACGCGGGCTGGGCCGTCCAGATCGTCGCCACCCCGTCCGCGCTGGACTTCATCGACGTCCCCGCCCTGGAACGGCAGACCGGCCGCCCCGTCCGTAGCCGCTACCGCAAGCCGGACGAACCCAAGCCGCCGAGGGCCGATGCGATCATCGTCGCCCCCGCGACGTACAACACGATCAACAAGTTCGCCCAGGGGATCGCCGACACCTACGCCCTGGGCCTCCTCGCCGAAGCCCCCGGGCTCGGCATCCCCGTGGTCGTACTGCCCTTCGTCAACAGCGGCCTCGCCTCGCGCGAGCCGTTCTGCCGGAGCGTCGAAAGTCTTCGGGCCGAGGGTGTCCCGGTTCTGCTCGGCTCCGGTAGGTCCGAGCCGGACATGGCCGCCGCCGGAGGCGGGGAAGCGGAGAGCCATCCCTGGGCCCTCGCCCTCGAAGCCCTCGTAGCCCTCGAAGGAGCCGGGCGGCGCCGTCGCGAGTGAAGTGCGCGAGACCACGGAAGCGGCGGTCCCGGAGGGCGGCCGACCGCGGATCGCCGCCTGAAAACGATCACGCCCGAGGGTCCGGTGTCATGTGCCGCGTCGATTCCTGGGCGCCATCACGCGGTATGCGCGGTGCGAACCGCCATTGATTTTCGTGGCCCCCGGTCCGCTTCAGGCATTCTTCGAGCGGCCCACTCATATACGACGGAGGCTTCCCTTAGAATGATCATCGGAAAGAGGTGATGATCTGGAGAGCTCGGGAAGAGAGCGGTTCGGTGTGGTGGTCGATCCCGGTCTGTCCCCGGAGACCGCGGGTCTGCTCCGTGCGAATCCATCGCTGCTGGCGCGCATACGAGCAGGTTGGAGGCCATCGGAAGAACCACAGAAAAAATCCGCGGCCCCCCTGGCCGTTGGCGGCATGCTCGCCGCGGCCGGCCTTCTGGTGGCGCTTTCCTTTGGATGGGGAGCCATGGCCGGAATCCCGCTGTTCATCGTGCTCGTGTGGTTTCTTTCCGCCGCGATCAGGGCCGCGGGGGAGGTCGAGGAGAGCGTTACCCCGGAACGGGAACTGTACGGTCTCGCGCACCGCCACCTGGATTCCTATTTCCTTTTCGACGACTTCGACGCCGACGCGAGGCGCCTGCTCGCCCGGACACGGGCGGCGGTCGGTTCCGTCCTGCGATCGCGCGTCAACACCGAGGGACTGCTCGACGTCGCGCGGAACGCCGTCATGCTGCCGCCGCAGGAATGGGAGATCGCGCGCCTACTGGCCAAGCTCTCCTCCCTCCGTGGAGAGCATCGCGATCTCATGCGTGGCGGGGTCACCCGGGAGGTGGCAGCCGCTGTGAAACCGCTGGAGCGAGCGCTCGCCGGCAGTGAGGGCGCCGTCATCGCGAAGGTGGAGGCGCTCGAACGGTACGCGGCTCATGTCGCCGACGCCGAACGTGCCTACCGGGCCCGCGACCAGATCGAGGCGCTGGTGGAGCGGCTGCCCCGTTATGAGGAACTGCTCGCCGAGTCCGGTGCCGATGCTCTGAGCATGCCGGAGATCGGACATCTCACGGGTGAGGCCGACGAACTGGAGCAGGCGTTGCGTGCGAGCATCGATTCGGCGCACGAGCTCTTCCTCCATCTGGACGGTCCGGAACAGTCCGGATGAAGGTCACCTGCGGGTCCTGCCATGAACGAGCGTGAGAAAGGCGCCCCTGGTCGGCTCATTTGACGGCCATCGGCACCGATCCGCGTTTAGCGGAACCACACATAAAAGATTTATCCCCTATCGTCTGCTTGCTCCATGGATTCCATGATGTCGGCGATCATGTGAATTGCCATGGTTTCGTCGTTGGTTAGATGATTGATGTAGTCGGCCAGCAGGACGAGGGTCGCTTCCAGAGCGTTCATCTCGGCTTCGGTCCAGGGCCCGTACTGCTTGCGCCAGAGCGTCGGGCTCAGGCCGATGGCGCTGGCGGTCAGCATGCCCGCCATGGCGGGGATGGCCTCGGGCCTGACGCTTACCGTCATCTTGCGCATGCTGCCGATGACATAGGGCACCACGGATTCGACCACGTCACGGTCCTGCTCCTCATGGGCCTGGCGCAGCCACTCCATGTACAGGTAGACGAGCGTGCAGGCGCCGTCGAGCACGTCACCGGCGTCTTTGCTGGAGAAGGATCCGAAAAACTCGTCGATCAGCTCTCGCTGCTGAGGGGCGGCCTGCGAGACGCCCTCGCGGATACGAGTGAGAAGCGAGTCGACGTAGAGCAGCGCGGTCCCTATATCACCAACCGGGGCATATTCCGGGTCAAAGGAAGACAGCATCGCTACCTCACTTGGGGGCTTGATATCCGGCTTGCCATACCGGGCAGTTGTGGCAACGTCTCTGTCGAAAAGTACTCCCTTAGGAAGCGTCGCAAGGCGGATATTCGCGCAACCGAGCAGGGGAGGATTAGGGCAGAATCCTGAAAACATGATAATTTCCTAATCCTCCGGTGCCGGTGATCTTCCAGGCCGGCCCGGGCAGGCGTCCGTGTCCTCGTGGATTTTCGCCCGAGTCACGGGGCCGGTGCGCTCGGCCCCGCGGGCCTGGCGGACAGCTGGTTCGCCGAGCCCGGACCTTTCGAGGGCGTCGAGGGCCTCGGGTCAGGTGGCCGGCCCGAACAGGTCGGCGAGCCGGGACGGGTGAGGTCCCAGCCGGATCGCCGGCATCCCCGTTACGGATCCGCGGGTTCGGGGTGTGAGCGACGGGCGGGCGCATGGGTGCCCGCGCCGAGCGCGAGCGGGTGCGCTCGGTGCGACGGACGCTCGGCGCGAGAGGTCCTCAGTACGAGGGGTCCTCAGTACGAGGGGTCCGAAATGGACTCGGCCCGGTAGATGTCCATCGGCTCCTCGCCGTCCTCGTCCACGCCCACCTTCCTCAGCCGCAACGTTCGGCTGCCGATTTTCAGGGAGCGTTCACCGTTGATCTCCGTGGACGCGAACACCGTGACCGAGTGACCGTGCATATCGCGTACCTGGTCGTATTCCGGTCCGTCGGGAATGTCGAGCTTGATGCGCCTCGTCTGGAACGTCACCCTCCCAGTGTGAAAGCCCCGGCTCCGAAAATCGATCGCGCACGCAATGATATTTGGCATCGGTTTCAACCGGATGGTTATGGCGGCCTGCCCGGGACGGCGCTTCCGCCCCGGGCGGGAGCTACGGCAGCGGATCGATTTCGAGGTTCTGGTCGTACTGGGCGAGCTCGGCCCCGCGGTCCGTGAGGATGGGCCATCGGGTGGCGCGGGCACACCAGATGACGTGTCCGGCCGTGATGTCGCGCGATCCGTCGAGGATCTCCGCGATGTCTCCGACCTTCCCGTGTGTGAAGTCATCGATCTTCACACCGGGGGTCGTGACGAGTTCGAACAGCTCCACCTGGGTCGAGATCGGGGAGATGGACAGGACGGCCGCGAGGCTGGTCGCCGGGACGCATATCCCGCCGCCACGGAAAAGGCACATGGCGGCGACGCTTCTGGAGTATTCGGTCTTCGCCACCGCGATGTCGACCAGTGCGCTCACGTCGAGCACTCGACCGGGAAGCACGGCTCAATGCCTCCTGAACGGGCGAATGCCGATCTGGCCCCACTCCGCCTCGGAGAGCTGGTCGACCCCGAGGGATTCGGCCGCCATGTTGAGGTCTTCTCGGTGCAGGTTCCAGCGGTGCATCAGGGTGATCACGTGGGGTTTGTTGCCGATCTCTCGCTGGACCGCCGTGTGGATCACGTCGACGACACGGTTTCCGGTCAGCCGCGCCTTACGAGAGAGTGCCTCATAATCCGCTTTATCCAGCTCTATAGTGATAGAGGTTTCGGGAGCTGATGTGCTGATGGTCTTCTGTCCTTCTCTAAGCTGAAGATGTGCCAGCCAGAGCGGAACCGAATCCGATTCATGTCTGGCGCCATCGTGATCATTCGCTGATGGTTTTTCCGATCCTGTGCCGTCTCGCCTTGCCGGCATGGAGTGGGCCATAAGTTCGACAGTAGCTGTGAATTGCGGATTATGGCAGCACTTCTGCATGACTTCGATGGCGGGTGCGAGCGGGATTCCCGGTCGGGTGCCGGTCGTCATTCGCGTCACCTGCCTCTCCGCCCCCGAGGTCGCGTCTCATCCCCGGTGGGGAGATCACCGGTCTCGGGCATCTCCAGGGCAACGCGTATCCCTACGCAACCGAGCGTATCCACATATGTGTATATGTGGAGGTCCAAAATTCATTATTCAAGGAAACCTGATGGCCGGGTGGAAGCGGACGAACTCGGCGCGGGATCGGACGAGCCGGGAACGGGATCGGAGGGGGCGGAAGCCGGGTCGGAGGGGCCGGTGGCGGGGTCGGACGGACCCGGGGCGGGGGTGACGGTGCCGCAGAATCCCGCGGCCCGCCGTTGCTCGGCTATCTGGTCGACCGGCTTCTGGTACTCCGACCGCTCCTCGGGCGACGGCTCGTACCGCCATGAGTCGCTCTCGAAGACGAAGCCGAACTCCGTCGTGTCACCGAGCCGGTCGGCCTGGACTATGGCGGTGTCGCCGGTGATCGCGACCTCGCCGACGGTGAACGGGGAGTTCGCCACGAGCGGCGGGCAGAGGCCGAACAGCCTCACGTACTCCTCCCGGGTGATCAACCCCTGCGCCCCGGTGGTCCACAGGTCCCAGAAATCACCGTAGGAGCCGCTGCTGTACGCATCGAGCGCCGGCTGGGCGGCCTGGCGGACCGAGGCCTCCGAGTGCTCGGCATCGGGCGTCGGAGCCGCGACCGGTGGCGAGGAGGGCGGGTTGAGCACCATGAACACGGTGATGACGGCCCCGATGACCACACCGAGGGCCATGACGACTATCACGGTCAGTCCGCGCCCCGTCTCGCCCCGCGGCGGCTGGCCGTACTGCGGCGGAGGCGGATAGCCCACGTGCGGTCTCCGGAGGGCCGACAAGAGTGGATGAATGTGATCATAATGCCCGTAGCTCACGGCTGGCCACGGTCGCCGCGAGTATTGGGAAGAAGGGGACATAATGCGCCCGTGATTCAAACGATCGGTACGGCCGTCGCCGTCTTCGCCGGCACCAACGTGGACGACATCATCCTGTTGACCGTGCTGTTCCTGGCATCCCGGGCGGGTGGCGTTCCGCGCCCATGGCAGATCGTCGCCGGTCAGTACACGGGCATCGCCGCCCTGGTGGCCGTCTCGGCCGCGGCGGCCCTCGGGCTCGCGGTGCTGCCGGACCGCTGGGTGGGGCTGCTCGGCCTGGTGCCGTTCGGCATGGGGGTGTGGGGGCTGGTCAGAGCAGGAAGGGACGGTGACGGTGAGGCGTCGCGGGTCGCCTCCGGTCTGCTCTCGATCGCGGGGGTGACCATCGCCAACGGGGCCGACAACATCTCCGTCTACACCCCGCTGTTCCGCACGATCGGTCCGGCATCCAGTGTCGTCACGGTGGCCGTGTTCGCGCTGCTCGTCGCGGTCTGGTGCGCGGTGGCCTCCTGGCTCGGGTCGCACAGGAAGATCATCGAGCTGGTGGAGCGGTCGGGCAGGTGGCTGGTGCCCGTGGTGTTCATGATTGTCGGTGTGGTCATTGTGGCGGAGTCGATATTTAGATAAATATGGACAATTCGCCCGAATTTGGGGCAGGTATATCGGGGAATTAATCATTATGCGAGACCGTTTGCTCTTCTATCGGCATCGATGGTTCAAGGCGTGGATCGCCATGATCGTTCTGTCCTTCTCGCTCATCGCCATGATGCAGGCGGCCGGCAACCAGGCGGTCATGCCCGCAGCCTTCTTCTACGGGGCCGCAGCCGGGCCCATCGCGCTCCTGCTCGCCATCCACGACCGTATCCAGATCGCCACCAGCGTGCCGGCCATGACGCTGATGGGGATGTTCCTGTTCGGTGGGGGCGTCGCCCTGCTGCTCGGCGGTTATTTCGACTCGCTTTTCATCTCCCAGAAGAACAGCACCTCGATCCTGCGGGTCGGATGGATCGAGGAACCCGCGAAGCTCGTCCCACCTCTCGCGGTCGCCCTCACCGGGCGTCACCTCACCAAGGCCGCGGGGGTCGCGCTCGGCCTGTCCTGTGCGACCGGATTCACGATCATGGAGTCGATGGCCTACGCCTGGAAGAGCGTCGCCAACAACGGCGGTGCCGTAGGCGCGGGCACGATTCTCCTGCTACGCGGCCTCAGTACCCCATTCAGCCACCTCGTCTGGACCGGCCTGGTGTGCGCGGTGGCCTTCGGGGTCTGGCAGGTCAGAGGCCGCGCCGTCGTCACCATCCCCATCATCGCCGCCTTCATGACGGCGGCCCTGCTCCACTCGCTCAGCGACGGCCTGCTCATTCTGGACATCCCCAAGCCCGCCCGCCTGCTCTTCCTCGTCGTCGCCGCGGCGAGCTACTGGTTGTTCCACCGGGCCACCCGCGACCTGAAACCACAGGCCGCTCCAGCCGCAGAGCCCTGAGGATGTTCCACGTGAAACGTCACAACCGGGAGAGCAGCCACCGGGGGCCGACGACCTCGGCGTCCAGTTCCGTGACCCGCTCGCGCAGTCCCCGGTCGGCGGTGACGACCAGGACGCGCTCCCACGGGCGGGCGTCCCTTACGGCCTGGACGACGGCGTCGTCCCCGCTTCCGGGTGCGGCGATCACGGAGACGCCGGACACCGGAGGGACGTCGCGGGCGGCCCCCTCGACGACCGCGGTCACCCGGGGGAACCAGCGCGCCAGGGTCGGGGTCTGGCCGGGCGCGGTCCACAGGCCACCGGCGGCGTGCGTGCCGACCTCGGTGAGCAGCCTGGCCGCCGCACCGGCGCGGTCCCTCCACCAGCCGTGCTCGGCGCGGGCGCCCACGATGTTGGCGATGTCGAGGACGACGAGGGAGGGGGCGAGCGCGAGACCGATCACCGGCCAGGTCTCGGCGAAGCCGGGGTGAAGTTTTTTGGCGGTGACCTCCTCGGCGGGAAGCCAGCGCAGGTCGGCGCTCTCACTGTTGCCCGGAACCGCCCTCAGCAGCTCCGCGGCCTCGGTGATCACTGTCTCGAAGGACCAGCCGCCGTGGTCGTCGAGGTAGACGCCCTGGATCCGCAGGCCGGTGCCGTCCAGCGTGGCCTCCTCGAACGCCTCGCGCAGGGCGGTCGTGACGGTGTCCTCGTGACTGTCGCGGGCACCGCCCGGCAGTCCCCAGGTGCCGCCGTGGTGGCTCCAGACGGAGCGCTTCTGCATCAGGATGTGAGGCTTCCCGGTGGCGTCGTGGTGGACGGCGAGCAGCCCGGCCGCCCCGTACACACCCCAGTGCCGGTGCCCGCGCTCACACTGGGCCCAACCGTCCCCATCCCTGGCCACCATGGACCAATGATGCATCAGCCCGGTCCGGCGGCACTGGACCGGGGCGGCCTTCCCGTCCATGCTCCCGGAGACCTGCCGCGGACCAACGCTCGCGGGTGAGAGACCGCAGCGCACCTCGGGGAAGCGGAGAAGCCTTCCGCTGACGGCCAGAAATACCTCTGTATCGGCTATATCGGATCAGCCATATGGGCATGATGGCTGACGTGGGTGCTGTGGCCGTACGCGACGCTGGCGTCCGTGGGGCTGGCGGGGACGGACATGGAGGGTCTGGAAAGCAGCCTGGAAAGCAGCCTGGCAGATCTCGCCCTGATCGTCGGCATCGCGCTGCCGATCGCCGCGGGCCTCCTCGCCATCCGGGTCGTCCTGACGATCACCGATCTTCAGGAGACCACCCGCACCGGAGGGCCGGTATGGCTCCAGGAAAGGGCAGGACCGGTCGGGAAGCCGCACCTTGGGCTCAGCACGCTTGTCGTGTGTGACTATGACGAGGCCATCGCCTTCTACGTCGATGTCCTCGGCTTCGAGCTCCTGGAAGACACGCCCCAGGGTGAGGGCGGACGCTGGGTGACCGTCCGCCCGCGAGGCGCGCGGGAGACGGCGCTCCTGCTCGCGCGCCGACGGTCCCGAGCAGGAGGCCCGCGTCGGCGACCAGACCGGCGGCAGGGTCGGCCTGTTCCTCCACACGGACGACTTCGCCCGCGACCACGAGCGGATGCTGTCGGCGGGCGTCACCTTCGAGGAGGCCCCACGACACGAGGCCTACGGCACGGTCGCCGCCTTTCGTGACCTGTACGGCACCCGCTGGGATCTGCTCCAGCCCCGCGTCTCACCCGCGTACGGCTGAGCCTCGCCGACCGGATGACCGGGTCAAGCCCGGACGTCCGCCGCGCGGCCCCGTGGTCGTGTCCTCGCCCGGGTGTCGTCGCGCCCGATCGTGTTTCGCCCGGCTACCGGTGTTCGGCGGGTGAGGAGGCGACCCTCGCGTCGAGGCGGTTGGCGTACAGGCTTGTGGCCGTGACGGTGGCCAGGACCGCGACGATGACCCCCAGCGAGACCGGAGTGGGGATTTCCGGGACCCACGTCCAGACGCCGTGCGCCCAGTGCAGGACGAGCTTGATCCCGATGAAGGCCAGGATGATGCCGAGTCCGTGGTTCAGGTGCCGCAGTTTCGCCAGGACGCCCAGGAGGACGAAGTAGAGCGCGCGAAGGCCCAGGAGGGCGAAGGCGTTGGTGGCGAAGACGAGGTAGGGGTCCTCGGTCACGCCGTACACCGCGGGCACCGAGTCGACGGCGAAGACGATGTCGGTGGCGAAGACGGCCACGATGGCCAGCGCCAGCGGGGTCAGGGCGCGGCGGCCGCCCTCACGAACGACCAGGTGGGAACCGCGATAGTCGTTGGTGACCGGCATGAAGCGCCGTAGCAGCCGGACCGTGCGCATGGA
Organism: Streptosporangium sp. CA-115845; assembly: GCF_050943795.1. Taxonomy (NCBI): domain Bacteria; kingdom Bacillati; phylum Actinomycetota; class Actinomycetes; order Streptosporangiales; family Streptosporangiaceae; genus Streptosporangium; species Streptosporangium sp. CA-115845. Next base: position 163,580 of record NZ_CP191988.1, read on the forward strand.
GGAGATGTCGACCTGCTGCTCCTTCCCGCTCAGCGCGTCCCTCATGATCTTCACGGCGGTGACGATCAATATCCCGCCGAACAGCAGGAACGCCCAGGTGCCGCTCTGCAGGACGGCCGCCCCCAGGGCGATGAAGATCGCCCGCAGTACCAGCGCCCCGACGATGCCGTACAGCAGGACCCGCTGGGCCAGGGCGACCGGGACCGCGAAGGCGGACAGCAACAGCATGAACACGAACAGGTTGTCCACCGACAGGGACTTCTCCACCACGTAGCCGGTGAAGAACTCCACAGCCACACCGGACCCGAAGACCCCCCACAGATAGACGCCGAAGATCAGGGGCAGTGCCAGGTAGAAGACCGACCAGCCCACCGCCTCGCGCATCCGTACCTCGTGCGGTCGCCGCGTCAGCATGAAGTCCACGGCGAGCAGCAGCACCAGAGCGGCCACGGTGATGATCCACAGTTGTGGCGAACCGATCGTTTCAAGACTGACTGCTGACAGGAATGCCTCGGTGGGCATGAAGCCTCCTCGAACGTGCTTGGCCGTTCGAGGTCTCCTTCACCCGCACGCAGCAGGTGGCCGCCCGGGGACATTATGAAACGTCCGTACTGACCGGGTCGGCTCTTGGGAAGTACTCCCCTCGTCGTCCCAGACTAGGGCAGTTGTTGGACGGGCTTCTACCCCGGGTTGCCGCCGGGGCCCGATCCGCACGGATGGTGGAATCAACGGGGAGGGGAGCAGTCACCGTCCCACATCCCGAGTGTGGGGAGACCCGGCGGAGTGGCCCCACCCGCACCGGCTGGGCGATCACGGCGGCGGGAGCGGGGGGACGAGACGTCGAACCGCGGCCCGGGCCTCAGCCGCCGCCCTTGCTGAAGTGCTGGTAGTCCTTGATGCCCGACCAGTAGCCGCCCCACTCCCAGCCCTTCGCCTGGAAGGCCTTGACCACCCGGTCGCCCGGGTTGATCACGCCGGGGGCCTGCACCGGGCGCTTGGCGAACCTGCGGGCGTTGCGGTGCGCCACCGAGCCGTTCGACGAGACGTACGGGTTCTCGCGCGGGTTGATGTCGATGGCCAGACCGTAGGCGTGCTTGGACCAGCTACTCGATCCCGTCGCCGGGCGGCAGTTGAAGGCCGAGGTGTTGTTGGCCTCGATCGAGTCGAAGTCGTCGCCCTTGTAGACGTCGACGAGCTCCATCTTGTTGATCGGCCAGCGCCAGTCGTACAGGCGCCGGAAGATCGAGACGATGTCGTCGGTCACGCTCTTGTTCACCACCAGCTCGCCGGTGTGCGGCTTGTCGTCGAAGCCCCAGTAGGTCATCGTGATCAGCCGCAGGTCGCTGAGCTGGACCGGGCAGCCCGGCCGCCAGGAGTGTTCGAGCAGCCGGCGGGTGACCGGGGAGATCTTCGCGGAGAACTTCGGCGGGCCTGTCGGGGTCGGTGTCGCGGTGCCGGGCTCCGGTGTCGTCGTCGGTGTCGTTGTCGCGGCGGTCGGCTCGGGAGCCGACGACGTCGGCCGCGCGGCCGACGTGGACCGGGCCGATATGGGCTGGGAGGTGGCCGTGCCGCAGGAGGCGACCGCCAGGCAGCCGACGGTCATCGCGAGCGCCGCCCGGGTACGGATCGTGAATTTGGATCTTGCCACGTGCTGCCTCCCATCAAAACGGACAAAAGCGACAACAGTTCATTGTAATTGATCAATTACCCGAGGTGATGGGCGAGTGCGGCGCCGATCCAGTCATGGGCGACCACGGACTCCGGCGGCCAGGGTGTGCCGTTGACCACGGCCACCAGTTCCCAGTATCGCTCGGCGCGCGGGTCGTGCTCGGTGTAGTCCCGTACGACCGACTCCGGGGTGCGCCCCTGCGCGTCGGCCATGAGTGCGAGGATCCCGGCCGCGACGGGTGCGGCGGCCTCCGACTCGGGGGCCACGCCGTCGCGCACCGCGGCCAGCGCTCTCTCCGTGATCAGGGCGTTGGCCTCATGCCAGGTGGTCGGGTCGAGTTCGCCGGCCTTCTCCCAGAACTCGCCGCCCATCTCGCGAAGGGAGGCGCGGAAGTCGTCGTCGGAGAGCAGTTCGGTCAGCTCCAGCCAGGCGTCGAGCTGTTCGACGCCCGGGTCGTCGGGCAGGCTGGGCACCATGGCCGGACGCAGGCCGGCGAGCCACTTCTGCCTGGCGGGGTTCTCGCCGGAGACCTCGTCGACGAACTCGTTCACCAGTGCGGCCGTCTCCGCCGCACCGAGCCGCCCGAGGGCGTTGAGCCGGCGCAGATCGTCGTCGGACACCTCGTCCCGCTCCAGCGTGGCCCTGAGTACCGCACGGGTCCGCTGCAGTGACCTGATCTGCGCCTCGACCGTACGGAGATGCAGGGAGAGCACCTCGCCCAGGTCACGGTCGCCGAGTGACCTGATAGTCGCCAGGTCGACGCCGATCTCGCGCAGCGCCCTGACGAGCTCCAACCGGCCACGGTCCTCGTCGCCGTAGAGGCGGTAGCCGCTCCGGGTGCGGCCGCGTTCGGGAAGCACCCCGATGTCGGAGTAGAAGCGGATCGTTTTCACCGGCAGACCGGAGAGTCTGGCGAGCTGTCCGATCGTGTAGCTCATGTGGTCATTATTCCGTTGAGCCTCCAGTAACAGGAGACTTTAGCTTGCCGGACATGTCGAAGAAGAAGGTCAACAGGACCGCCAAGCTCCAACTTCCGGCCGGCGAGGCCGGTCCCGCCGCCGTGGGCAAGGACCTCGGCCCGCTGGGGCTGAACCTCATGGAGTTCTGTCGCCGGTACAACGCCGCCACGCAGGACCGGCGGGGATTCGTGGTCCCCGTCGTCGTCACCGTGTTCGAGGACCGCTCGTTCGAACTGGCGATCAAGATGCCCACCACGGCCTCGCTGATCCGCCGGACGATCGGCCTGGACGGCGGCAGCCCCCGCCCGGGGCATCAGGCGGCGGGCACGATCACCCGCGCGCAGCTGCGGGAGGTCGCCAGGAGCAAGATGCCCGATCTCAACACCGCGGACCTGGACCAGGCCGAGAAGATCGTCGCCGGCACCGCACGCTCGATGGGTCTGACCGTTCGCGACTGAACGCTCATGGTCGGCGATGACGATGAGCGGTGAGCGCCTCCTGGCGGGGGCCTGACCCGCCGGCCGTTCGCTGAGACCGGAGCGGCCCCGGGGCCTCTCCCTGTGACGGGGGTGCTCGCGTGGCTTACGCCCGGATTTGTAGCTGCTTGGCACGGGAACCCGGGTTCCTTGGGAAGGCTTTTCATCGAAACGTATCGCGCCTGTGTTCGAACCCGCGCTACAGTCATGGGCACGGGATCGAACACGGGTTCGGGCTGACGTCCGCCCAGGTGAAGGGGTGTGCCATGGCGATGCTCGCGACACACGCCCCGTTTCCCCGGGTGCCGGTGGAGCGCGGTGCGACACGCCGTAGCTCTTTCTACGGAAATCTAAGCCGACCGCTATATCCCGTCATAAAGTCCGAGAGCGTGGACCCCGTGCGCAATCCCTACGCTCCAGGTGCCGGACAGCGCCCCCCAGAGCTCGCCGGTCGCGACCGTGAGCTACAGCAGTTCGAGATCGTCCTTGAGCGGGTGGCCCGAGGGCGTCCCGAGCGCAGCATGGTGGTCACCGGGCTGCGCGGCGTCGGTAAGACCGTTCTGCTCAACACCTTCAAATCGATGGCCATGCAGCGGCTGTGGGGCACCGGGAAGATCGAGGCCAGACCCGACCAGTCGATCCGGCGTCCGGTGGCCGCCGCCCTGCACATGGCGATCCGCGAGCTGGCCCCCAGACACCGGGCGCCCGAGCGCATCGAGGAGTTCCTCGGCGTGCTCAAGGCGTTCGCGATGCGCGACCCGTCCGCGGCCAAGGGCACCTCGCACTGGTCGCCCGCGATCGACGTGCCCGCGGGGCGGGGGCGCGCCGACTCCGGGGATCTGGAGATCGACCTCACCGAGCTGTTCGTCGACGCCGCCGGGGTCGCCACCGATCTGGGCGTCGGCATCGCGCTGTTCATCGACGAGATGCAGGATGTGCAGGCTCCCGACGTCTCGGCGCTCTGCGCGGCCTGTCACGAGCTCTCCCAGAGCGGCGGCCCGCTGATCGTGGTGGGCGCGGGGCTGCCACATCTCCCCAGCGTGCTGTCGGCCAGCAAGAGCTACTCCGAGCGGCTCTTCCGCTATGCCAGGATCGACCGTCTTGACCGCGACGCGGCCGACCTGGCGCTCATCGTCCCGGCGGAGGGTGAGGGCGTGGAGTTCACCCAGGACGCCCTCGACGCCCTCTACGTGGCGGCAGACGGCTACCCCTACTTCGTCCAGGCGTACGGCAAGGTCGCCTGGGACCTGGCGCTGCGCAGCCCGATCACCGCCGACGACATCAGGGTCTCCGCGCCGGAGGCCGAGGAGGAGCTCGCGGTCGGCTTCTTCGGCAGCCGCTACGAGCGGGCCACTCCCGCCGAGCGCGACTACATGCACGCCATGGCCGCCATCGGCGACGAGCCCGTCGCCACCGCCGAGGTGGCCGAAGGACTCGGCCGTAAACCGTCGAGTCTCTCTCCGGCCCGCGACAGCCTCATCAAGAAAGGTCTGATCTACAGCGCGGAGCGAGGGCTGATCGCGTTCACCGTGCCGCACTTCGGAAAGTTCCTGCGATCCCAACCGGTCTGAGCGAACGTTTGTTCGATATAGTGTGAGGGGGCTCCTAGCTCTCTATATGGCTCTCTAGCGGGGAAGCTAGAGAGCCATATAGAGCTCAATCGTGTTGCCCTGCGGATCTTGCTGTGGCGAGGTCAGGTCAGGTGGTGTCTCACGGGGGCGCCACCTGACCACGATGGGCAACGGGTCCCAGGGACAGGGCCTAAGGGGCACGGCCTAGAGGAATCTAGGGTCCTCTAGCATCAGGCCGATACCGGCAGAGATTTCGGAAGAGACGTGGTCTCCACCGGACGCCCGTCGGAGCCGACCATGGCAACCCGCACCGCCGGATGGCGTCCGCTCAGATAGACCGCGAAGACCACGTCGACGGGCTCGCCCGTGTGGCTCTGTCCCGGATAGACGAAGAATCGCCAGCACAGTTCCCGCCAGCTGTCGACCGGCTCCGTGCTCGTCAGCCGGCCGGTGTGCGAGCGCCAGACCGTGCTCGACCGCAGTCGGCCGAGCGCGGTGGCCGGGTCGAGGCGACGCTGTTCACAGGGGGCCCGGTAGCGGATCCTGGCGACCGCCTCCTCGATCTCCGGCGAGAGTGCGGCGAGCACCAGCAGACCGGCGATCATGTAGGGCAGGTGCGTCCACGTCATGCCGGAGATCGCCTCCCAGCCGGAGATCTCCGGAGTCAGGAGCAGCCCCGCGGACATGGCCGTCAGCACCATGGTGCGGCCCAGCGATCGCCGTCCCACCGGTACCGCGCTGACCTCGCCGAAGCATCCGCATCCCGCGTCCGGGCGTCGGCGCCGCAGTTCCCACAGGACATAGGTGGACACCGCGAAGAACGTGACGACCGCCCACCGGAAGAACGGTTGGCCACTCACCAACAGGCCGCACGCCAGGAACAGCTCGCCGAGCGCGCAGATCAGCATCATGTGCTTACGCCAGCGTTCGGGCACCAGCACGGCAGGCCCCAGCCTGCTCAGCATGCCAGGCTCGGCCTCGCGCGCGACGGTCCAGACCTTCGCGACCGTACCTGCGACCAGCAGCAGGAGCAGGACCGGCAGTTGTTCGGCGGCGATCGTCGTCAGCATCCGTGTCACCCCATTCCAAGTCTGGCGTTGAAGCATCCGGCGGTCAGGTCTCCACCGAGCTCCACGAAGGAACTCGGTGACAGCTCCAGAATCCGGCCGCGAGGCGAGGTGCCGCACTCCAGGCACCGGTCGCAGAACCGGCCGGCCAGACAGCCGCACGCCACGATCGGCAGGACCGAGGTCCGCCCGGCGCACACGTTGCGTACGTTGAGCATCGAACCCAGCGACAGGTACGGCAGCCCGGTGCAGGACACCCCGGCGTCGTCGCACGCCGTATCGGACCGCTCCAACATGGGGTAGGCCACCCCCTGCTCCCCACAGTCGAAGGTGTCCGACCAGGTGGCCGTGCCCGAGATCCGCGACTGCATGCCGCTGTAGCCGGGCGGAGGCGTCGGCACGGCCCTCCACCGGTAGGGCGGCTGCGAGGTCGCGGGCAGTCGAGCCTGTGCCACGCCGTCCTCGCGGACCCCGATGGCGTCGAACAGGTAGCCGGGTTCGAACTGCGGATGCCTGACCCGCAGGCGTCCCGAGGCGCGGTAGGGGATGACGATCGTGCGCCGCCCACGGTGCGGTCCGCAGTACAGCTCCACGGAGTGGTCCTTGCCCTCCGAGTCGATCGACTGGATCACACCGGTGATCCTGGTGATGTCCGCCCAGATCCGGTCCACGACCCGGCCGGCCCGCAGCGCTCTGATGATCACATTGGAGCCCACGGGAAGGTCGGCCGGAGTGACGGCCTCGCCACGCCAGGCGGTCGCCCACGGCGCGATGACGAGCCGCTCCTCGTGGCCGTCCGGGGTGTCGATGACGATCAGGTGCGGGCTGACGTCGAGGATCGCACCGCTGACCGAATGGAAGGACTCACCTTCGACGGGGAGGGGGCCGGGCTGCTGCGCCGCCCGGCCAAGCGCGGCTGCCGCCAGCGCGCGGCGGCGATCGGCGCTGAGATAGGGCATCGTCGCTCCCCAGGTTCTGCGAGGTGTCGCAGTCAGCGTCACACGCTTCGCGGAGTCCCGCTGTCCGCTCCACCAATAATCACGGCAGGTGTCCAACCAGGTACTACAGTTCCCCTCCTCGGTAGAACGCATTGGTGTCCACTCGATGACAAACCGCTATCTAGTATCTCTTGCGTGCTCCGTCGCCCATCGAAGCCGATCTTTACCGTTGATGGGATGAAACATAGATTTCGGTTCAGCCGCAGTATGGGTTCGGGCTGCGATTCTGACCACCATACGTATCTGGAACACAGGCTGGTGATCGCGGTGGCCGGCGGGACCGACGAGGAGTTCCGCGAGTATGTCGTTGCTCGCGGCCCGGCGTTACTGCGTGCCGCCTACCAGCTCACCGGGAATCCGAGCGACGCCGAGGACCTGCTGCAGGTGGCACTGGTCAAGACCTACCTCGCCTGGGATCGCATCCAGGACCACGCCGCCCTGGACCGCTACGTGCGCCGGACGATGGTCAACATCAACATCTCCTGGTGGCGGCGGCGCAAGCTGGAGGAGTATCCGTCCGAGGAACTTCCCGAGCCGATGCTCGCGGGCGGCCCCCACCTGCCCGAGCGGGTCGAGCAGGCCCTCGACCGGCTGCCCATCCGGATGCGGACCGCCGTCGTCCTGCGCTACTACGAGGACATGACCGAGTCGGAGATCGCCAAGACCCTGGGCATCAGCGTCGGGACCGTCAAGAGCACGGTCTCCCGGGGGATGGCCAAGCTCCGCGGCGACCTCATACTCTCCGAACCACGGGAGTTGGAGCATCGGGTCTAGGCCCTGCTCCTTGGATTTTTTGCCCACCGCGGTCAGGTGGGCCTCGCCACATTGCTCGCTACAGCAGGTTCTGCGGGACGGCTCCTGAACCGGTGTTCCCGCACGTTGACCGGAGCCTTTCCCTGGACATCCGATTCGGGCGATCTGCCCGGTGAGGGGCTCTAGCCATGGGAGGACGGGACGGACTCGGCGTCCGCCCCCGCGGTGGCACACGGCCGTACGGCGTCGCGAATGGTTCTGAGGGTGTCGAGGAAGGCGCTGAGCTGTTCGGGGGAGAGCAGGCCGGTGAACCAGGTGTCGATGCCGATCAGGTGCCGGGGGAGGATGCCGCTGAGCCGGTCGGCGCCGGCCTCGGTGATGACCGCGTAGGAGGCCCGCCTGTCGGTGGCGCACGCCTGCCTGATGGCCAGTCCCTCGCGCTCCAGCCGGTCGACGACCCGGGTCATTCCACTGGTGGACAGGCTGGTCTGCGCCGCCAGGTCGCTCATCCGCAGCCGTCGTCCCGGTGAGCGCGCCAACCTGATCAACGTCTCAAAGTCGATCTCTGAGAGCCCCGCGGCCGCAAAGGACTCATGCGTCTTGGCCGAGATGCCGGTGTAGACCTCTGCCAGGAGGCCCATCGCCGTCAGCCGGGAGTCATCAAAGGGGATCACGTTCACACTCTATCCGAAGGTAGTTGACGGGAGGAATATTCCTCGTGTAGAAATCTGTTGCTGCAACCATCTACTCGGCAACCTTCTCATCGGGAGCACAGCATGACCACTCGGACCTGGGAGAACCTTCAGATCCCGGCCGCCGGAACCTTCGCTCTGGACGTCGCCCACACCCGGATCGGCTTCGTCGTCAAGCACATGATGGTGAGCAAGGTCCGCGGTCACTTCGGCGACTTCTCCGGCACCGTCACCATCGCCGAGAACCCCCTGGACTCCTCCGCGGAGCTCTCGATCAAGACCGAGAGCATCAACACCGGCGTCGCGGACCGCGATGGCCACCTGCGCAGCGACGACTTCCTCTCTGTCGAGAAGTTCCCCGCGCTGACCTTCCGCAGCACCCGTGTCGTCGGCCACTCCGGTGACGAGTTCACCCTCGTCGGTGACCTCACCATCCGCGACGTCACCAAGCCGGTCGAGCTCACCGTCGAGTACGGCGGCGCCGGCACCAACCCGTGGGGCCAGGACGTCTGGGGCTTCTCGATCACGACCGAGATCGACCGCGAGGAGTTCGGTCTGACCTGGAACCAGGCGCTGGAGACCGGCGGCGTCCTGGTCGGCAAGAAGATCAAGATTGAGATCGAGGGCGAGGCCAACCCGGCCGCCTGACCTCTTGGGGCCCCTCCCGTTCCCTCAGGCGGCGAGGGGCCCCAACATGTTCGCCTGTTGAGATGTAGCGTCTCGCGAAGCGGGAATCCACAGGATTCCCGCCGAGCTCAGCTGGGGACTCCCCGGTTTGTCCACAGGGGCGGCGAAAGTTATCCACTGCCTGTGGACAACTCTCGCCCAACCCTTGCCCGCGACATGATCACCAGCCGCTTTGCCGCCTCGCCGGATGGCCGGTACTCTGTCCTGAGCCGAACGGTTACCAGGAGGCTTCGCCTAGTCAGGTCTATGGCGCCGCACTGCTAATGCGGTTTGGGTTTACCGCCCATCCGGGGTTCAAATCCCCGAGCCTCCGCAGGTAAGGGGCCCTCTCCCGAGATACGGGGAGAGGGCCTTTTTGATCTCCGAACCCTGTCGGGGTTGCAGTTCGGGTTGCAGTTCTCACCCATCGCCCCAGAGGGCGGCTCCCATCCGAGTGCTCGCGTCCTGCATCAAGGCGCCGGCCACGTGGGTGTAGCGCTCGGTGGTGGTCACCCGAGCATGACCGAGGATCTCCTGTACGACGCGGATATGCACACCCTGTTCCACAAGGAGCGTCCCGGCCGTGTGGCGAGCGTCGTGGAGTCGCGCGTCACGGACGCCCGCTCGCTTCAGAAGCGCCTTCCACGCCTTGTAGTCCTCGCTCCGTTCCATCGGCTTGCCGTGCCGGGTGGTGAACACAAGATCGTGTTCTTCCCACAGGTCCCCCGCCTTCTCCCGATCGGCCGCCTGTGCGTCGCGATGGGCTCGCAGAAGAGGCAGCAGTTCGGGAGGACTGAGGGGCTGAGATCATTCCGGACAGCGGAATCTGCGGCCGTGAGCTACGCCACCGACTGAAGTGCTGTGTACTCGTCGAGGACTTCGAATGGCGTCCGGTAACCAACAGATGAATGAAGTCGGCGCCGATTGTAGAAGCCCTCGATATAACGGATCACGGCTCGGCGAGCCTTCGCCCGGCTGGTGAAAACATACCGTTTCAGCCACTCGTTCTTCAACGCCGAAAAGAACGATTCGGCCATGGCGTTATCGTAACATATGCCGGTACGGCCAACGGACCTCCGAATACCCAACCTCTTCAGTGCGGCACCAAATTCATCGGACGTGTAGTTCGACCCTCTATCGGAGTGGAAGATCGCGTCCTTTTCAATGGTGAAGGCCTGTACCGCGTTCTCTATCGCCTCGGTGATCAACTCGGTGCGGTAGTGATCGGCCATCGCCCACCCCACCACGGCCTTGCTGTAGCAGTCGATCACCGTGGCCAGGTAGCAAAACCCCTCCCAGGTCGGGATGTAGGTGATGTCGCCTACCAGCTTGACGCCGGGCCGGACGGCGGTGAAATCGCGTCTGACCAGGTCGGGGATGCCCCGGAAGGCGCCCTGCTCGGTGAGCTTCGGCGTGAAGGGCCGCACCTGCGCCGGCAGCAGGCCCAGCTCGCGCATCAGCACCCGTACCAGCTCAGCCGAACAGCGCTCACCGCGGCGCAGCAACTCGGCGTGGACGCGCCGGTAGCCGTACACCTCCTCGTGCTCGTAGAAGATGCCCGCGATCAGGTCCTGGAGCAGGTCGCGACGCTGCGCGGTCGCCGAGGCGGGCCGGTCGCGCCACTCGTAATACCCCGAGCGGGACACCTCCAGCCAGTCGCACATTTTCACAATCTTATGGTTGGCCTTCTCCGCGTCGATCAACTCGAACTTCGCGGTCACCGATTGTTCTCGGCCGCGAAGAAGGCCGCGGCTTTTTTCAAGAAGGAAAGCTTCTCGCGGAGCTCGGAGTTTTCCCGCTCGAGTTCACGCAACCGGGCGCGCTCGGGGCCACTGAGGGAGTGCGGTTCTTCTTCCGCACGCGTTCGCTTGTAGGTGTTCACCCAATTGCCGAGCGTGGTGTCGTGGACGCCGAACTCTCTGGCGACCTCGGCGATCGTACGGGGGCCATCGAGGACCATGCGCACAGCCTCGTCCTTGAACTCCTGGCTGAACCTACGCCTGGAACCTTTCGGCATGTTTCTATCTCCTTCGGACTGTTACCACCCTAGCGAGTGGTCTGTCCGGAATCCTTGGAGCACCTCAGACACTGAAGGGTGAGCTTGCTCCGCCCTTTGCGTTGCCGGAAGATCATGCCGCCGCCCGTGCGCTTGGGGCATCGGTCCGCATGACCGGTGCATCCCTTCGGGCATGTGCGCTTCGGGCAGACGTGACCGTGCCTCTTGCACACCTTGGGGCAGTCCGGCAGGTGCTTGTGTTCGGTGCACCGTTTCTTGCACGGCCAGCGATGCCACTCCCGGCCGCACTCGTGGGGACCGTCGCAGCCATGCGCCCAGGGCTTGCGCTGCACCTGGTACCACGCCTTGATCACGCCGGTCTCCAGGTCGACGAACGACCACCGCAACCCGAGTGCCTCGCCCTGACGGATGCCCAGCGAGAGCGCGACCGACCATCTCGCCGCATTGCGCCTGGTCTTGGCGGCCTCCAGAATCTTGCGCGCTTCGTTGCGGGTCAGCGGCTCAAGATCGGGATCGTTGGCCACCGGTGCGTCGATCAGCGTCGCGACGTTCTTGGTGACCTTGCTCCGGCGAACCGCGATCTTCAGTGCGCGGGAGAGAATGCGATGGATCTTGAGCACCGTGCTGGGCGAGAGCCCGCTTTCCAGCATGGTCGAATACGCCTGGTCGAGGTGCTCGGGGGTGAGCTTGTCGAGCCGGTGACGACCGAGCAACGGCTTGATCCAGTGCTCTGCCTTGGACCGGTAGTCGTCGAGTGTCCGGGGAGCCATCGCGCCCGAGGCGACGAGTCGGGCACAGATCACATCGAGGTATTCGGCCATCCACTCGGCGAGCGTGGGAGGCCGACCCGGCTTGCTGACCTGGCCTGCCTCACGCTCCTTTTCCAGCTTGGCAACGCTGGCGGTGACCTCGGCTTGGGTCTTGCCCTTACGGTGCCGACGATCGGGTGAACCGTCCGGCTTGACCCCGACCGTGACCCACCCGTGCCACTTGCCGTCCTTGCCGAGGTAGATGGAAGAACGGCCGTTGGGTTTCCTGGTCGCCATCACGCCGCCTCTTCCTGGGAGAGCCCCGCCTTGGCCTCCAGCGCGCGGGCGAACTCGTGGAGCGCCCACCGGGGGACCAGCCGGTATCCCTCGTCCTTGATCGACTTGAGTTCGCCGGTCTTGATCAGCCGGAAGACGGCCGTACGGCTCATGCCGAGCATCACGGCGGCATCCTTGGGCCGGTAGAACAGTGGTTCCATGTCAGGCCGCCTCTCCGATTGCCGAAAGATCCTCGATGGGTCGTCCGTCCGCTCTGGCCTGAAGTTCGATCAGTCGTGCGCGGGTGCGCTGTCGGTTGGCGACCTCGCGCAGCAGCCGTTTGGCCAGTGGGGTGCGGTTGGGACCCTTGGAGGAGACCGGCCGCCAGACGTAGAGGTGCGGGTCGGTCTCGGTGTCGTCGGGAAGGCCGAGCATGTCGAGCACCCAGGCCCGGCGGTCCTGCTTGTGTTCGCGCAGGGTCTTGTTGGACCACTTGCGTGAGACCAGGACGCGACGGCCCGCGTAGCCGAGGTGTTCGGCCTTGTGCGCCTTGCCCTTGCATCGGCCCGGCAGCATGCTCGCCTTGGCGCCCTTGGGCTGGATTCCGTAGCGCAGCCAGTTCGGGCACGTCGGTGAGCACGGTTCGTAGCGCAGCGCTTCGACCATCCGCACGGCGTGGTCACGTCGGGCGAGGTCGTTGGTGGTGGGGTCGTCGGGGTCGAGGGGGTCGCCGAGGTTCTTTGTCAGGTACTTGGTGAGGTAGCCGATGCGCTTGTGCGCGTCCGGTGATCCGGCGACGATGCCCTGAACATCGACTTGAGGACCGAAGCGGACCACGTGCAGGGGCTCGGCCGCCTCGTCGGCGTCGAGCTGGTCGAGGGCTTCGTCCCAGGTGGGAAGCAGTTCCCCGGTTGCGGGGTCGAGGTAGTCGCCTGCTTGGCCGTCCGGGTAGGTGGCGCCGTTGCCCAGGTCGGCCCGTTGCGCCCAGATGGGCAGGTGGTCACCGTCGAAGCGGACTTCATCGACCGAGGGCCACCACACCTGGTGGTAGGTCGCGGCGGCGATGGCCTTGATCTCCGCGCGGGGCAGGGTGCCGCGGATTGCCATGTGCAGGTGCGGCGCGAGCCGCTTCTGTGGTTCGACGGTGGCGAAGTACTGCACGTCGTAGCCGGCCACCCGGCGCAGGTTCTGCACGAACCGGTCCACCAGCTTGGAGAAGTGCAGGGCGTCGCGAGCCGCGCGAGCGTAGTCGTAGCTGCTCGGATCGACCGGAACGCCCAGACCGGAGCGGATCTTGCCGTAGGAGGGCAGGGTGAGCGTGACGAACAGCGACGGCCGGTAGACCCTGCCGTCGGGGGCGATGAAGGTCCGGCCGAGGGTGGTGTCCTGCTTGGCCCGCTTGGGCAGGTCCGGCGCATCCTGGCGCCGCCTCGTCGAGCGCGAGCGCTTGGGAGTTGCCCGGCCGCTCAGGACATTGCCGCGCATCCCAGCGGCGTTGATCTCGGCATCGATCCCGGCTATCGCCTCGTCCCAGTCGAGGGTGTCTTCCCCGTCGCGTTCGGCCTCGTCGCGCTTGGCCTGCACGTCGGCCCGGAACTCGATCAGCCATCGCTGGTCGTCGGTGGAGGGGTGGGGTTCGGCGATGGGTTCGGCCTCCAGGTGCCAGCCTTCCCGGCACTGGGCCTTGCGCAGTTGCTTGTTGCGTTGAGCACACGGCGGGCACTTGGCTTCCTGGGTGGTGCCGCAGGGGATGTTGAACGACTCGACCGTGCCGGTGTGGGTGTCCAGGCGCCGCAGTTCGAGGGGGCGGATGCAGACCCCGTTGAGCTTGGCGACTTCCACCGCGACGTCCAGGGCGAAGGGCAGGGTGTCACGGACGAGGCGGGGCAAGGTGCGGTCGGAGCCGTCCGGCGAGGGGGTGGGGGTTTCGGTCACCTGTCCTCCTCTCGGTCGAGCACGTCGGCGGTGAACCGGTAGGAGGCGCTGTAGGGGTCGCGGCGCAGCCGGATGTTGACCAGGTCGGACAGCACCAGCTCAAACCGCGCCGGAGAGTCGGACAAAGTGCCCAGGAGGCGGAAGGGGATCGCGTCGATCTCGGCGAGGGTGCCCTGAATGATGATCTTCACTGGGTTTCCTCCTCGGCGAAGTCGGCGACCATGGCGCGGATGTCGGCATCGCAGACGTAGCTGGCACGGGCACGGATCGGATCGGGTGAGGTCTCCAAGCGGACGTAGCCGATGCCCGCGCCCTGTTCGGGAACCGGGGAGATGTGATCGGCCAGCGCGCCCCGGTCTCGGGCACCGTCGCCGAGGACCATGTCCACCTGCTCGGATTCGTCCAGGCGTAGGGCGATCTTGTCGGGGAACAGGTTGCGGACGTTCATGACCTCCTTGCGCGGGTCCTGCAACGCGGCCATCACGCCGAACCCGACCGCGCGACCCTGTGTGGTGAGCGTGGCCAGAGCGGCCGAGATGCGCAGTTTCAGGCCCTTGTCGGATTGGTAGGCGGTCAGGAACGCCACCTCGTCGACCACCACCAGGACGAACGGGTCATCGACGGTGGGCGTGTGGTTGCGCTGAACTCCGGCGAACCGGTCGGCCCGCTCCTGCATGATCGACACAGCCGCTTCCAGCAGATCGGCGCAGGCCGCCGGGTTCGCGGCGTAGCGGGTGCCGAACAGGTCGCGGCCGAAGGACAGTTCCATCCGCTTGGGATCCAGTGCCCAGACCTGGACCAGGCCCGCCCGCACCGCAGGCAGCAACCCCCGGATGGTGGACCAGATGATCGAGCCCTTGCCCGCCCCGGTGGCACCGGCCACCAGGACATGAGTGCCGTGAACCTTGAGCCGCCACGGAGTGCCGTCCTCGCACCGGCCGATCTCGACCGGCTTGACCGAAGCGACCTCGGGGATGGGGAGCGCGGGTAAGGGGGTGGCCAGCGGGTCACGCCGAGGGAAGACCAGCAGCAGACGACCTGACCGGGCGACTGTGACCCGGCAGGAGGTGGCGCCGAACCCGTGGGCCAGGTGCTCGATACGCTCGGTCCAGTCCTTGACCGCTTGGCCGGTGAGCATCTTCACCGTGACCAGGTCGGCCCACGAAGTGCAGGTGATGCGCACGAGGTGAGGCAGGTAGTCACGACCGCGCAGGTTCCGGCCGAGACCGGAGATGATCATTACCGGTTGCCAGTGCCGTCGGTAGACCCACACCAGCCGCCAGAAGGCCAGCAGTCGCCAGCCGATCCAGCGGTTGAACGAGGCCCGATCGAAGAACGGCCACGGGGCGAGCAGCGAGACGGGAACGGCGATGACGACCAGGGCGACGCGCCAGCTGTACAGGACGCCGAGCACCGTGGGAACGGCGAGCAGGGCCAGGGCGACCGGATGAGGCCAGACGAGCCGGAGCACTCCGGCCAGCAGACGCCACAGGAAGATCGTGAGGGTGAGAATGGCCGGGGTGTGGACCACAGCCGGGCGGAACACTACGGCGGTGTCGGGGGTAGTGGAGACGAGGGTTCGTGTCTCGTCGCCGGGCAGTTTTTTGAACATTAGGCTGGAGCCTCTTCCTTGAATTCGCGTGAGAGGGAGAACCGAGGGGCCGCCGGAATGCCAGTTCCAGCGGCCCCGCTTCGTGTCAGGCAGCCTTGCCCTGCTCGGACTCGTCGACCTGGTGGAGGCTGGTGGACTGTTCGGTGTGCAGGCGCTCGCAGTCGGCCAGGTAGCGCGCGGCAGCGGCGAAGATCTCCCGCGCGAGGTTCACGTCCCGTTCGGTGACCGGTCCGCCGCCGGTGGTGGTGATGGTCATCTGTGCCTCAGTGCTGGACAGGGTCAGGAACGGTCGCTCACCGTCGCCCCCGAATGCCTTGGCCGACATGTCCGAGGTGCAGAAGGAGACATCGAGTCGGGTGACGCCCTCATGGATCGACGCGGTGACGTAGGTGTAAGGCTTGCGCTCGCTCACGCGGCCACGTCCTTACCGGCCGAAGCCTTGACCGGAGCCGCTGCGGTGCGGGGAGGGCGCATCGCGGTTGCCCGGATGGACCAGGCCAGTCGTCCGGTGTTCTGGGCGACGTAGGCGGTGGCGGTCATGCCGTCGAACTCCACCGGCACGAACGGCAGACCCGGCAGCGCGGCCGGAACGATCGGCTGAACCGGGGACAAGATCTTGACCGAGACCGTCTTCTGTCCGGCCTTGACGGTCGGATCGGCGTCCATGACCGCGACCTGCCACACCAGCTCTCCGGTGTTCTTGTCCTTGGCATAGACGGTGCGTCCCTTGGACGAGGCGTCGAAGTCCTTGACCTGCTCGACCTCGCCGACGATGAAGCAGCCATGCGGGAAGACCTGCTCGAAACGGACGGGGATGGGGCCTTGGATGGCCATGATGCAACTCCTGTTGTCGACCCCCCTAGACAGGTGCGGCCGTTCCGCAGAGACAAGGTGTCTAGGGGGCTATGCAAGTAAGTTAAGCCGGAGTCGGCGAACTGTCTAGGGGGGTCGACGAAATGGCTTAGGAGAATTTCCAGAGCGCCGCAGTGGCGTCGTCATGGATCTTGCCCCGAGGCCAGCGGGAGCTGTCCGGGTCGCTGTGTTCGGCCTCTCGGACACGGCGGATCAGTTCATCGGGGCCGTCCTGGCCGAGGAGGTCGAGGAGTTGCCGCCAGGTTGCCAAGGCGAAGCGGTCGACGAGGCGGGAGGCGCCGTCGCTCAACAACGCCACCGCTCGCACCTGATCCACTGGGGCGGTGCCGGTGAGGGCCTGTTCTGCGGCGAGGGGATCAACGGAGGCCACCCAGAAACCGCCGTCCCGATTACGATGATCACGTAACGTCTCGACGTAGCCTCGAAACGCCTCGGCGTGCTCTGGGCTTCCGCCCGGCAGGCCATCCAGCAACGCCCGGTAGCGCGCCTCGGTCTGACTCACTCGATCGTCACAGATCACCGTCGGCTCTGTCGTACCGGTGTCGAGGACAACGACGGAGTCGGCCAGCACCAGCCACTCCAGGACGTCACCCGTACGGCGCACCATCGAGACCGTGGCCGAAGGGGATCCCGCGTGCATCAGGTCACAAGTGAAGTCGTGTAACGAGGCGACGTTCTTGATCGACTCGGCAAGGATCTCGGTCAGGGGGCCGGTGCTTTGGGTGACCGCGGCCAGCAGGGTTGAGCCGAGCGTGTGGGCGTACCAGGCGACGCCATGGGAGCAGCCCGTCTTCAGTCCCGCCGGGGTCCCGGCGCCGTCCAGGAGCACCACCGCCTCAGAGGTGGCCCCGATGAAGTCTTCGTTGGGCCGATCGGGGTGGGCGGATTGGGTGGCGAGACTGAGTCGCACGTCAGTCGTCCTCGTGTCGATAGAGAGGGCCGGCTAGTTGCGTACGGACCGGCTCCCCCGTGGCGGGCTCGTATTCGACGGAGACCACGGTGGAAAAACGCTTGTCACTCACCTGGCCCCAGATGGTGGCGATCTCGGAGGCGAGCAGATCGACGACACCGAGTGAGCCGTTGGGGTGAATGCCGGCGATGGCCAGAAACGTGCCGTTGCCGTCTGGCCGGGGGAGACGCCCGAGGTAGGCCGAGTCGGTCGGCTGCGGCGGGTCGACCTGGCTGCCGGAGCGGTAGGCGACGCCGGTCCGGGTGTCGCGCAGCAGCCAGCCGAGGTCGTCGCGCTCCCATCTGATCACGGGGTCGGTGTCGTAGGCGGTGCGCATCGCCTCTGCCATCCGGGGACCGCAGATGACGAGCAGGCCGGGCCGGTTGAGATCGATCTGCCCGTCGACCGAGACGTTGTCGGAGGCCACGGTGAGCCCGAAGGAGCGCGCGAGGTCTTCCAGCCGCTTGCCCGAGCGCATGTCGTCCAGGGCGACCACGGGCCGGTTTCGCTCTGGGTCCAGCCGCAGCGGGGTCACCACGGTCACCGTGCCGACACCGAGGAACGCCCCTTCCGGGGCCGGTCCGGTGTGCTTGATCTGGTGAATGCGTCCGCGCGACAGGCCGGCCTGCTCGGCGATCTGCGCATACGAGACGCCTTGGGCGTGCAACTCTTGGATGACGCGGCGTCGGAGGCGAGCCAGTTCGGTGACCTCCTGTTGCGCGATGCTCAGCCGCTCGGTTGCGGCCCGGATCAACAGATACGGGTCGTCCATGGCGGCGATGCGCTCAAGGTCACTCGGCGGCACAGGTGTTCCCTTTCGGTGATGCTCAGCCGAGTCTAGACCCCTAGACGAAATGTCGTCTATCCCCCTCGACAGTACGGCTTTAAGGAGTTCGCCAGTTTTCGGACTGGTTGCCCGAATCGCTGAGCGTCGCTTTGGCACACCGCGCGTCATCGCACGTGCCCCGTCAGCAGCTCGGCCCAAAGGTCGTGCGCTTCACTGGCACGGGTTCGGGGAGTCTCACTGACATCGAGCCGAGCGCCCTGCACAGTGCGGCGAAGGTAGGACTGCCCGCCTGCCGAGCACAGCTCGTAGACGACCGAACGGCAGTCACAGGTCCAGGCGATCACTCGCCGTCGCCCATCGTCTCGCGGGTCGATCCAGGCCAGTAGGACATGACCGGCCTGCAACGGTCCCAGGTGTGGAGCCAGGCACCTCTTCACCGCGCAGCCGTCTTCTCGGGAGTCAGGTTCAGGGTGGCCCAGACGATGCGACCCTGCTCGTCTCCGGTCACCCCCCAGCTGGCCGCCAGAGAGGCGACGAGGGCCAGGCCGCGCCCCCCTTCCTCGTCCGTTTGAGGAGGGAGAGGGTGTGGTGCACGTCGGCCGCCTTGGTCGAGGATGCCGAGCCAGATCCGGCCGCGGTCGGATTGGACGGCAACGGTGAAGCAGCCGCCGAACCGGCCGCTTGCGGAGTGACGGACGGCGTTCGTGGCCAGTTCGCTGACGATCAGTTCGGCGTCTTCGGTCCCGGGCCAGGCGCCCAGAAGGGTGGTGACGAATCGTCGCGCTTCGGTGATCGCCACGGGAGAGCCGGGGAAGGTGCGGGACATGCGCCAGGGCGACATAGCGGACTCCGGTGTCTAGGGGGCTATACATCCACCGCGCCAGCGTATGAGTGATGCTAGAAGCATCTCAAGGAATTCGACGCATAAATACGTCAGCCGTTAGAGGTGTGTCGCCAAGGTGCGATAGTCGGCACCGATTCGCCCCAGAAGATCCCGCAACTCCTCGCCATAGACAGCCACCGCCGAGAACGCCTCGAAGGTCTCCCCATGAGCTGACAGCTCCCCAGGCTCCGTCAACGTCAGATCACCCGTCAGGCTCTCCACCACGCTCACCGCACCGTCATAGACCGTGAACCCATGCAACGGGAACGCCGGAGCCTGCACCGACCACGGCACCACCCCGACAGTGACATGAGGGAGCGTCGCCACCTGCAACAGCCGATCGAGTTGAGCGAGCATCAACGCCGGCGACCCCGGCCACGTGCGCACAGCTCCCTCGGTCAGCAGGAAGGAGAACTCCCGGCCGGACTCGAACAGGACCGCCTGCCCCTCCACCCGAACCGCCGCAGCCTTGGCCGCGTCCTCCTCGTCCACCTCACGACCGACCGCCAACGCCAACCGGGCATACTCCGCCGTCTGCAACAACGCCGGAACCATTGCCGAAGAAAACACCACCACCCGACGCGCCGACCGCAACCGAGCGACATTGGCCGCCTCCCGGCCGGCAAGCCCACCCTTGAGACGAGACACCTCATCACGCAACCGCACAAGCAGAGCATCCAGCTCCCCGCGGCCCGCATCATCCAGACCCAACGCCTCAACGAGACGATCCACCGTCTCCGAAACCGGAAGAAGCCGCCCCGTCTCAATCCGAGAGATCGTCGGCTGAGCCACCCCAGCCCGCAACGCCAGATCCTTCCCCGTCAGCCCAGCATCCTTACGCAGCCGACGCAGCAACTCACCCAACGCCCGCAGGCGATCCCGACGATCCTCCACACCCAGCGTTCTACCAGCCACCCACACACCGAGCGCAGCCCATCACGGATCACTGCCGAATTGTTCTCATAGGTATCAAGCGGCGGCGCGCCGCGCCGCCGTACCCGGCCCTCTGCCGCCCGCCGACCGGGCGTGCGGCGTGGGCGCCGGTCCCGGCCGACGGCGCCCCGGGCCGTAGCCGCACCGCGTGCTCGCCGTAACCGATGCACTCGCCGACCCTGGCGACGCGCCGCCGCCTCATGGCTTCACCTCCATGCGGATGCTCCGGATTGACGTCAGCTGCGCGTTCACGTCTTGGGCAGCCACCAGAGATCGTCGAAGTCACCAAGCCTCTTGCGGAGCACGTAAGCGTCCTTTTTAGGCAGGACATGAACCACGGCGTCCAGGATCGTACGGAGCTCAACAGGATCGGGGCAGCACAGCATCTCTCCGCAGGATTGCGCCGAATCGAGAAGCCGATGCCAGGGGTTCCGTAAGAGCAGCGACCAGGCGCGTAACGCCTTTTCCACCGCCCCGGGCCAATAGCGCTCGTACTGCAAACGAGCGACTGCGATACGGCCCTGGTACGACAGGCCTGGAATTGCGGGAACTTCTGTGGCGGTTGGCCGCGAGTGCCATGTGCCATCAGCGCGGATCTGAGCCGGACGTCTACGCGCCATGGCCCTTTCGTGTGATCGACATAGCATCATCCTGCCACAGATTGAACCTCAGGCAAGATGCCCCGGAGTGGTACCACCCTCACGATCGCCAGGCTGTGGCTAGCCTCCATGGAGGGCTGGGGGCGATCGAAGGTCCAGGACTTCGTTCCTCAGTCCCGGCCCACCGAGTCACATAGTTCTGTCGTCACACAAATACGTGACCACAGAAGACAAGGTTGGGAAGTCTGTAAGGCGATCTCGCTCGAACGCTGTCCACATTAGTCGTCCTGCATCATCCAGTTTCACTCCCATTTTTTTGAGCTGCTCAGTCAAGATCTTCATGAAGTCATGACCATGAAGTACATATTGGTCTTCGAGTCCAGCTAAGGTTGCTTCAACTTCAACGAGCTTGGTAGTAAGCTCCGCAAGCCGCGCCACGCTAATATGCGCCGCCTGTAGCAGAGAACGCAAGATGCCTTCTACGTCAGGCGTAAGACCGCCCTTGGAATTAAAATCGATATATTTGAGCCATCGATACTCGTTAACGGGAAGTCTCAAGTTTTCGCTTTCCGATAGATATCGGATAGCCGCGATCTTTCGAGTAGTAGAAGATATTATAGGGAAAAGCGATTTGGCCGGAACTGAATCGATTGCGCATCCAAGCCGAAGAGCTTTGTCTAGATAGAATTCCGAGATAACGTACGACTCAATTGAGCGCCAATCGGTAATCCATAAGTTAGGAGGATAGCCCCTTTTTGGGTTCTGAAAATGATGGTTGTCAGCGTCGATGAGGCCTTTGATACGCACCTCTTCGTCCTTAATGAGTTCCATGAAACGAACAAGACGCTCTCTGTTTCCCCCTTCATTGACATCAGGAACATGTATTAAGTCTACGGTGCGTACGAGCGCGCGAGCGCTCTTATTTTCTGCAGCCAGCCACTCTAAAAATATCTTGTCTGTGGGGCCTTCTACATATAATTCCCTACGGGCGGGGTCCATGCGATGAGCAGCTATCACGCCAGATAAGTGTCTCCGCATGGCTTCTAAGCGCCCTTCGACGTGAGTTCCGTCATGTTCTCTTGATAGTCGCCGAGTATGTCGGGAGAGTGGGTAGCAATAATAAGTTGAGGAGCTGCTCGCGAGGCGCAACGCAGAAGATTGCTGACTAATCTTCGTTGCCATGATATGTGCATCGATAGTTCCGGCTCATCTATTGCTATTACGGTTCCGCGACGTCGAGTCGTCAATGCGGAAACCATCAAAAACAGAAGCTGATACTCGCCTGAGCTTAGCTGGCTTTCATTCAGATGGACGCCTGTAACGCTATCCTTAATAAGGATGCCCGTTTTGGCATTGACGGTTACGTTCTTATCTTCCAGAAATGAGCACATTACCTCTTCGAACGTCACCAAGCGTTCAGCTATAAGTTGTCGAGCATTCGCTCTGGACGATAAAAACTCAACATATGTGTTGATAGCTACCAGTACGTGCTCATTGGACTTCTTTCCACGTTCGTCATACAACGCGGTGGTGAGTTGCTTGTAATCCCACTGATCGATAGGTAGCCCTAGCCGCTTGTGGAGCTTGTCCAGGTCCGAGACTTGAGATAGCTCGTGCGCCACCTCCTCTCGAGAGGGAATTGTGTCGTGAATATCTCGCAGATTCTGAATGACTCGCCCGAAAAGGTCTGGTTCACCCGATCCAAAGAATTGCCTGGAATCGAACAGTGCTTCACGAATGAAACTTCGAACTTGTCGAGATAGAAATTCAGTTGCACGCTCCCTGTCCCGCTCTCGCATTTCGGCTATATATGATGTGGGATACCGCCTATTGCGCTCATCATCAGGAGAGAAAGGGCCGAAATCTGGGTCCGGACCCAGGAAACGTAGTCGATCTGCTGGCAAGAATGTAAGAGTAATTCCAGCTGTTGCGCTTACGAATTTTTTTCTCAGAGATGCGTAACGAGACTTCTCATCTTCACTCGGAGGCGTGTCTGCAATAGGATAAACTATACTTTCTCCCGCGAAGGAAATTTCAAATTTGTCCGAAGACCGTTTCACGTGCAACTTGCGCCGATTGTCAAACCGGAGAGTGCTTTCCTTGAAAGGAATTTCCTTTAAAACGAGGAATCGGAAATTCATCATCGCTGTCAGCATCTTCAAGACGGTAGTCTTTCCGATGCCGTTCGCTCCATGAATTATAGTGATGGATGGACTCGAAATTTCCTCGCTGGACGTAGGAAAAGCAACTTTATGAGAATATTTCCCAAATAGTCCTTCTACGCTAAATTCCGAAAGTTGCATTGCGCTCCTCGGAGAGGTAGGGGTGGCGCTTGCTTTTCGTTCAGACCTCGTCACATTACTAAACATACTCAGGAAGGAGGAATGAGTAGTTAATAACGAAGAAGAAACAGTGTGTGGATGTACCTGACCGAATATGCTAGCTTCTATGAACTTTTGTACCATATGTGCCCTTTTAGATTTTATGTGAAGTTCGGTCGTAAGGATCTATCCGCGAGATCGAACTTCATAGGCACTCCTGAGATCCGCAGGCCCGGTTGGTTGACAAGAACCCAATAGGTCTGCGTCGGTCAGTTACCCACCGCTTGCGCGGATTGTAAGAGCGCGAAGCACGCTGAAGTCGATCAATGACTGTTGTGGGATATGCGCGGGATGATCTTTGACGGTCGAGGTACGGGAAGATGCAGCCGCCCTGGTGAGAAGCCCTGCCTCCACTTGGAACGCAGCCCTCTTGAAAACCGCTATGCCCGAGCGGAAGCGCTCGCCTCCGGGGTGATCATCGGTACGCGACCACGGGGCCATACGTGGCTGAGGTGAATCTGTTCATCCCGTTTGCCTCGACTCAGCAAGCCCGGCAGTTCGACTCCTCCGGCTCAAGCTCGTCTGTGACGGTTGGCGTCCCATGGTCGAGGAAAGGCGGTCGGTACACGGACACGCGAAGACGGGCTTGTGCCTCCGTCGCCGGCCCGCTGTCGCTTCGCGGTGGGTCGAGGCAGACGGGATGAACAGAGGGGGAAGGCTTGCGCAGATGCGCTGGCCCTGGAAATCCTGCGGTCATGCTCACCGTGAGACAGCTCCTCGACTACCTCGAAGGTCTCCCCGACGACACTCCCGTAGTGATCGACGTTCGCCCCGGCGATGAGTACGTACGGGTCGAAGACATCGACATCACCACCGATGAGGGCGCAGCAGGAGACCGCACACCCACGGGCGTCGAGCTCGCGACACGCAGAGTTCAGCGAGACGCACTTCAACAAGAGCTTGGCGAACTACGCTCGGCGCTCTGCTACACCCTCGGAAAATTTCATAGAGAGCCAGGCGGCCCGCAAGGGTTGACGATCATCTCCGTACTCACCGACAAGGAGATCTTCAGCGAGATCCGACGGCTCCGTACGATCGCCGAATCCATTGAGCAGCAGAGTTCAGGGCCGTGATCACCATGCCATTGGCCTCAGTGACAGAGGATTCACCATGGTTACCGCGACCAGTCCGAAGCCCAGCTCAGCGTCCCTACGAGCCATGATCCATGCACTCCCCAAGCTGACAGCCCGCTCATAGCTTCACCCTGTTGCGCGATCATTGAGTGATGAGAGCACGAGTGGGCGCCTTCCGATGGCCCGACCTCGAACTCGGGCACAGTCTCGACGACCCTACCCATGCCTGTGAGCTGCTGGAGATGTACGTCGGCCCGCAGGGAGAACCGGACGAGGAACGGTTCCAGCTCACCGTCTGCACCCCATCGGCCCTCGCCGATCAGCTGCAACATCATCCCTTCCTCATCGGCCGCCACTGGCTCTTCGTGCCCGAGTTGCGTCCCGCGAGCTTGTCACCTGAAGTGTGTAAAGGCCCTTCTTGGTAGATGGAGAGCCTTCTTTACCTGTTTTACTTGATCCTTCCCGGATAGGCGATGTCGAGTTCGATGAGTGCTTCACGCCAGCCGATGGTGCGTTGACCTTCGATGAGACGTGCGGTGCTGGGCGAGTTCTTGATCTTGCCGGTTTTCTCCTTGTGGGCTGCGCGTTCGCGGGCGCGTTTGTCCTCGATGTTGATGATGGCCAGCCAGAGGAGTTTGACCACGGCGTCGTCGCCGGGGAAGTGTCCCCGGGCCTTGGTGACCTTGCGCAGTTGATAGTTCAGGGACTCGATGCCGTTGGTGGTGTAGAGCAGTCGGCGCACTCCGGGGGTGAAGGCGAAGAACGGGGTGAAGCGGTCCCAGGCGGCTTCGAACACGCGGCCCGCCTGCGGGTACCTCTCGCCCCAGATGGAGGCGATGAAGTCGGCCAGGGCCTCGAAGGCCGCCTCCGCGCTGGGCGCGGTGTAGATCTTCTTCAGCTCGGCGGCCACGGCGGCCCGGTCGCGGCGGGCCACCGGCCGCAGTGCGTTTCTGATCAAGTGCACGACGCAGGTCTGCACGATGGTGTAAGGGAAGGCGGCGTGGATGGCGTCTTCGAAGCCGTTCAGGCCGTCGGTGCAGGCGATGAGGATGTCGCGCACGCCGCGGTTGCGCAGGTCGGTCATGACCGCGCTCCAGAACCGGGCGGACTCGCCGGCGGTGGCGTGGTCGAGCGGGGTCTTGGCGAGCCAGATGCCCAGCACGTGTTTGTCGCCGTCGGTGTCGATGCCGACCGCGAGGTAGGCGGGTTTAGCCTGCACCGTGTGGTTGTCGCGCACTTTGACCACGATGGCGTCCAGGAACACCACCGGATAGACCGCCTCCAAGGGCCGGGCCTGCCAGGTGCGGACCTCCTCCAGCACGGCGTCGGTGATGTTGGAGATCGCCTCATGCGATAGTTCGACCTCATAGATCTGGCGCAGGTGGTGCTGGATGTCGCGCACGCTCATGCCGTGCGCGTACAGGCTGATGATCATGTCGTCCAGGCCGCCGGAGACACGCCCGGCCCGCTTGGGCACCAGCACCGGCTCGAAGGTGCCGGCCCGGTCCCGCGGCACGGCCAGCCGCACCGGGCCGACGCCGGTTTGCACGGTCTTGCCGATCCTGCCGTTGCGGGAGTTACCCGTCCCGTTGCCGGCCGGATCGTGCTTGCCATAGCCCAGATGCGTCGACAGCTCGGCCTCCAGCGCGCGTTCCAGCACCGCCTTGACCAGCTCGCCCAGCATCGAGCCCTCGCCGGTCAGCCGCAGCCCGCCCGCTCCGTCACGCGAGCGCGTCAGCAGCAGGTCCAGCACCTGATCGCCGAGCAGCTCCCGCAGTGGCACCTCGCCTTCGAGCAGGGGGGTTTTTCCCCGCCGTGACGAGCAGCCCGTGCCGGGCCTCCCGTCTGCTCGTGGTCGAATGTGGTGGTCAGAGCCGATGTTCCCCGTGTGTTCGTCATGATTGACGCTCCCCCCGAAGCGTTAAGATGATCTACCTTGACCATCTACCCATAGTGATCACTTCCACACTTAGAGTGATAACCCCCGTCCCGCCGAGGTGACCAAGTGGCTGAGCGACCGGATAGCAGTGCTGGAGGCTCCGACGTGGAGCGAACTCGCGGAGAAGATCGGCCGGATCGGAGAGTGGGAGTTCGAGGACTACGACGGTTGAAGCCTCCGAGTGGGGTTGCAGTTTGGGTTGCAGTTCGCCGCCGTGCCATGCCGTTCCAGGCGGACCGGCCGAGCGTATTGGTCCAGGTGGAACTGATCGGGACGGCCGAGATCCGAGCTGCTAATGCGGTTTGGGTTTACCGCCCATCCGGGGTTCAAATCCCCGAGCCTCCGCAGTTCAGAGGCCCTCTCCCGAGATACGGGGAGAGGGCCTTTTTGATCTCTAAAGGTGCTGTAGTTGCAGTCCTAGTTGCAACGCTCAAGATTTTCCCCAGAGCGCGGAGGCCAGCCGTTCCCCGGCATCGCGCATCAACGGTGTGGACACGTGCGCGTACCTCTCGGTCGTGGTCACCCTCGTGTGGCCCAGAACCTCCTGAACGACGCGGATGTTCACACCCTGCTCGATGAGGAGCGTCGCGGCCGTGTGGCGAGCGTCGTGCACCCGCACGTCCCGAACCCCGGCCTGCTTGAGGATGGTTTTCCACACTTTCCAGTCCTCGGTGCGCTCGATCGGGCCGCCGTGGCGAGTGGCGAACACGAGATCGTGATCCTCCCAGCGATCCCCCGCCTTGAGCCGCTCCGCGGCCTGGACCTTGCGGTGTGCCTTGAGAAGCGCGAGCAACTCGGGAGGGCACTGGAGAGTGAGCTTGCTCTTGCCCTTGCGCTGACGGAAGACGATGCCACCGCCCGTGCGTTTCGGGCATCGGTCGGCATGGCTCGTACAGTCCTTGAGGCAGGTCCGCTTGAAGCAGGTGTGCCCCTGCTTCTTGCAGTCCGCCTTACAGCCGGGGCTATGCCCGTGATCCCTGCACTTCTTCTTGCAGGGCCAGCGGTGCCACCTCTCCCCGCATTTATGGGGATCGGCGCACCCGTGTTGCCATTCGGTGCGCTGAATCTGGAACCACGCCCTGATCACTCCGGTCTCCAGGTCGACGTACTGCCAGCGGAGTCCGAGCGCCTCGCCCTGGCGGATGCCGAGAGCCAGAGCGACCGACCAGCGCGCCCCGTTCCGCCGGGTGCCGGCCACGTCGAGGATGCTGCGGGCTTCCTCGCGACTCAGCGGTTCGATCTCGATGGATGCGGCCGAGGGAGCGTCGACCAGAGTCGCGACGTTCCGTGTGAGCTTGTTGCGGCGTACCGCGATGGTCAGCGCCCGCGACAGGATGCGATGAACTTTGAGGACGGTGCTGGTCGAGAGGTTCTTCTCAAGCATCGTGGTGTAAGCCGTGTCGAGGTGCTCGGGAGCGAGCCGGTTGAGCCGGTGCCGCCCGAGCAGCGGAATGATCCAGTGACGGGTCTTGGACCGGTAGTCCGTCAGGGTGCGCGGCGCCATCTTGCCGGAAACCACGAGCCGCTCACAGATCACATCGAGGTACTCGGTCATCCACTCGGCGACGGTGGGCGCACGGCCGGGCTTGGTGACCTGTCCGGACTCCCGGTTGTTCTCCAGCTCACTGACCTTGCGTGTCACCTCGGCCTCGGTCTTGGCCATCCGGTGACGACGGTCGGGGGAGCCGTCGGGCTTGATACCCAAGGTGACCCAGCCGTGCCAGTAGCCGTCATTGCCGAAGTAGATCGAGGACCGGCCGTCCGGCTTCTTCGCCATCACGCCGCCTCTCCGTGTGAGAGCCCCGCCTTGGCCTCCAGTGCACGGGCGAACTCGTGGAGCGCCCACCGGGGAACCAGCCGGTATCCCTCGTCTTTGATCGACTTGAGTTCGCCGGTCTTGATCAGTCGGAAGACGGCCGTACGGCTCATGCCGAGCATCACGGCGGCATCCTTGGGCCGGTAGAACAGTGGTTCCATGTCAGGCCGCCTCTCCGATTGTCGAAAGATCTTCGATTGGTCGTCCGTCTGCTCTGGCTTGAAGTTCGATCAACCGGGCGCGGGTGCGCTGGCGGTTGGCGACCTCGCGCAGCAGCCGTTTGGCCAGTGGGGTGCGGTTGGGATCTTTGGAGGAGACCGGCCGCCAGACGTAGCGGTGCGGGTCGGTGACGGTGTCGTCGGGCAGGCCGAGCATGTCGAGCACCCAGGCCCGCCGGTCCTGCTTGTGTTCGCGCAGGGTCTTGTTGGACCACTTGCGGGAGACCAGGACGCGGCGGCCCGCGTAGCCGAGGTGTTCGGCCTTGTGGGCTTTGCCTTTGCACCGGCCCGGCAGCATGCCCGCCTTGGCGCCCTTGGGCTGGATGCCGTAGCGGAGCCAGTTCGGGCACGTCGGTGAGCAGGGTTCGTAGCGCAGTGCCTCGA
Organism: Streptosporangium sp. CA-115845; assembly: GCF_050943795.1. Lineage (NCBI taxonomy): Bacteria > Bacillati > Actinomycetota > Actinomycetes > Streptosporangiales > Streptosporangiaceae > Streptosporangium > Streptosporangium sp. CA-115845. The sequence continues at coordinate 191,855 of NZ_CP191988.1, forward strand.
CCATCCGCACGGCGTGGTCACGACGGGCCTGGTTGTCTTGGTCGTCGGGGTCGAGGGGGTCGCCGAGGTTCTTGGTCAGGTACTTGGTGAGGTAGCCGATGCGCTTGTGCGCGTCCGGCGATCCGGCGACGATGCCCTGAACATCGACCTGGGGGCCGAAGCGGACCACGTGCAGCGGTTCGGCCTCGTCGTCCTGGTCGAGCCGGTCGAGCGCCTCGTCCCAGGTGGGCAGCAGTTCACCTGTGGCGGGGTCGAGGTAGTCGCCGCTTTGGCCGTCCGGGTAGACCGAAGACGCTCTGTCTCGCATGCAGGCCCTTCGATCCAGCCGGGTCGCCGGCCAGCTCACAGCGCTACGCGCTCACCTGACCCGATGGTCGGCAGATCCGTACGTGGCAGACTTGCTCACCAGGGTCGACACCCTCTCGGAGTCCTTCTCCCTGCCAGCATCCCAGCCACAAGGAGACCGGTGACCCCCTTGCTGCCCACCGCGACCACCACCGAGGAGCGACAGCGCAACGCCCAGGTTGCGATCCTTCCTGTCGGGAGCTTCGAACAGCACGGTGACTATCTCCCTCTCAGTACCGACACCATCGTTGCGACCCTGATAGCCCGCCAGATTGCCGACGCCTACCCCGTCCTGCTGCTTCCGCCGGTGACGATCTCCTGCTCGCACGAGCACAGCGCCTGGCCGGGAACCGTCAGCATCTCCGCGCGGACCCTGCACGCGATCGTCACCGACGTCTACGACTCCGTCACCCGCTCCGGCCCCACAGCCCTGGTCGTCATCAACGGCCACGGCGGCAACTACGTCCTGAGCAACGTCGTCCAAGAAGGCAACACCGAAGGCCGCCACATGGCGCTGTTCCCCTCCCGCGAAGACTGGCACGAAGCCCGAACCGCCGCCCAGCTCACCAGCACCATGCACGAGGACATGCACGCCGGAGAACTGGAGACCTCCCTCCTACTCCACGCCTGCCCCGAAGTGATCCGCCCCGGCTACCACTCCGCCGACTGGACCGCCGACGACCGCCGCCATCTTCTAACGAAGGGCATGCAGGCTTACACGGACAGCGGAGTCATCGGCCGCCCGTCTCTAGCGACTGCCGAAAAAGGCAAGACCCTGCTCGACAGCCTTGCCAGCAGCTTCGGCGACGTGCTGAATCTCTTCACGAAGTCCTGAGCAGCGGCACACCAGCCGATCACGACCTGAGGCACTGCCGAATTGTTCTCATGGGTTATCAAGGGCGGCGCTCCGCGCCGCCGCGCGGCCCGAGCTTGCGGGCCGCACGCTGCGCGTGCGGCCTGGGGGCCGTTCTCGCGTGCACCCGCCACTCGGGCCGCGCAAGCACACTGCACCCTATTAGATCAGCCGCAATACAGTGGCTGGCATGTCACACGTCGGACCCGGAGGCTGCGTCATCTTCCTCAACGGGACATCGAGCGCCGGCAAAACCACTCTGGCCCAGGCCATCCAAGACGAGAGCGACACCCCCTTCGTCTACTGGGGAATCGACACCCTGTTCAGCCTCGTCCCCCCGAACTGGGGCGGAGGACGCGACGGCCCGCTCAGCCGATCTGGCTTCTGGTACGACCGCACCACCCAGGACGAGGGTGGTCACCCTCAGGTGGTCATCCGCTATGGCCCGGTCGGCCGCCGCATGCTCCATTCGGCCTGCACTGCTGCGGCATCCTTCGCACATGGCGGCGACAACGTCGTCATCGACGAAATGCTGCTGACCCCAGACCTGCTGCCCATATGGATGAAAGCCCTGGCAGGTCTCGATGTCCTACTCGTGGGCGTGATGTGCCCTCTGGAAATCGCCGAGCAACGAGAAATAGGGCGCCGTAACCCACCCGGTTTGGCACGCGGGCATCTTCAGACGGTCCACGGCCATGGCGTCCCGTATGACATGACGGTAGACACCAGCACCGGAACACCCACCGACCTGGCTAAAGCCATCCTGCTGCGTCAGCCGGGCAGACCGTGAACCTTGTGTGGCCGCACTTGGCCGGACACAACAGGGCGGGGTCCATAACAAGGCTGAGAGCCTCCGGCGGGGGCGCTCCGGCTCCGGGATGATCGCCGCGCCGAGCCTGGAGTCCATAGGTGGCTGAGGTGGAAGCCTGATCATCCCGTCTGCCATCGACCCGGGGCAAGCCGAGCAGACCGGGGCCACGGGGCCAAGGTCGTTCGTCCGGTGGGGCGCTCCACCTTGGCCCCGTGGCCCCGCCCCGCTTCCCCTTCGGGCGGATCGACGGCAGACGGGATGATCAGGCGGGCGGGGTGTGCGCGCCGCGCGGGGAAGACCAGCTCACGGGGCTGATCGTCGGGCCATTAGCGGGCCATTAAGGGCGGTCAACGGCGGTCAGTCACGGTCACTCGTGGGGAGTCCGCCGCCCAGCTCAGAGCCCGTACGGCCCAAGATCAGACCGATTTGCAAGCAGGATGTCAGGAGTTCGAGCCGCACAGCACGTGCTGTACTTCAGCGGTTCGCTGACCACCAGCGCCCTGCTGACCTCGTGGGTTGCTACTTCCGTTCGGTTCTGACCACGAACCTGCTTACCGGCTGCCATGCGCCCCTGCCGGTTACCAGACAGAATCGGGTTAAACGACGAAAGGTACCGGATGGGCCGCCTGCGGGAAGCAGCTAAAGGGTTCGCCTTCACGATGATCTTAGGATTGATCGGGTTTGGTGTGATCTTCGGAATATCCGCGCTGTTCGACCTGCCGTGGCTGGCGAACGTGCTGGGCAGCCGATCCATAACACTCATCGGCTCGCTCTTTCTACTGGTCCTGCTGGGATTCGTGGCCTTCGTTGTGTGGTTGGTGCGGAAGATCGGGGAAAGGCAACGCCAGCCGGCTGAGTGACATCCGCACATGTAAGTGCCGGAGGACGCGGCGACCGAAGGCAGGCGAAGACCCTGTACGGGGTTGCAGTTTGGGTTGCAGTTCATCGCCGTGTCAGCTCGTTCCAGGAAGACCGACGACGGGCGTTGGTCCAGGTGGGACCGTCCTGAACGATGGCGCCCCGAGCTGCTAATGCGGTTTGGGTTTACCGCCCATCCGGGGTTCAAATCCCCGAGCCTCCGCACTTCAGAGGCCCTCTCCCGATCTCGGGGAGAGGGCCTTCTTGATCTTCGAATCCTGTCAGGGCTGCAGTTCGGGCCGGCCACGTGGGTGTAACGCTCAGTCGTGGTCACTCGCGCGTGGCCGAGGATCTCCTGCACGACGCGGATGTGCACACCCTGTTCCACAAGGAGCGTCCCGGCCGTGTGCCGGGCGTCATGAAGCCGGGCGTCCCGGAGGTCACCGGCCCCAGTTCGTCGGCGCAGATGACCGTGGTGCCTGGGGGCGGCTGGGTGTAGAGGCCGATGACCTCGGCCCTTTTGGGGCGAAGTCCGGATCGGTCGACGTGGTCCAGGAGCGGGTGTGGCGCCATCGGACCTTCTCTTTCAGCAGGATCCGGCAGACCTGGCTGCGGGCGACAAGGATGCCTTGAGTGCGGGCGGCGGCGGTCAGGCTGTCCAGCGTCCACTGCGCGGGGCCGCTCTCGTCGTCTGCGCTCAGGTCGCCGGCCTCGTCGCGGGCTAGCCGTCCCGGCGGGGTCGAGCGCGCCAGAGCGATGATCTGTCCGCGTTCAGCCTCGGTGATCCGCGGCTTGCGCCCCGCCCCGGGCCGGTCGGCGAGTCCGGCCAGGCCCTCGGCGTTGAACCGCTCGATCCGCTCGCGCACGGTCTGCATGTGACAGCCGAGTTTGGCGGCGACGGCGCTGATACGCAGCCCTTGCCAGCTGAACACGATGATCTGCGCCCGCGATCATCATCGGCGCTCGTCCGTTCCGGCGATCTTGGCGGTGGTGATGGCGACGCGGTTCCAGGTGTTGATGGTGAAGATGACGGCGAGCACGTGGGCCAGCTCGGCCTCTTCGAACTGGGCGGCGGCTTCGGCGTAGACCTCGTTGGGGACGCCGGCGTCGGCGATCAGGGTGACCGCTTCGGTCAGGGACAGCGCGGCCTGTTCCCTGGGGGAGAAGAAGTGCTTCGCCTCGCGCCAGACGCCGATCATGTGGAGGCGAAGGTCGTCCTCACCGGCCTTGCGGGCGTCGGTGACGTGCATGTGCAGGCAGTAGGCGCAGCCGTTGAGCTGGGAGGAGCGGATCTGGATCAGCTCGACCAGGGCGGGGTCGAGGCCGTCGCGGGCGGCGGCGTCGAAGCCGAGCAGGGATTTGAACGCCTTCGGGGCGGTGGCGGCGAAGTTGAGGCGGGGTGCGGTGTTCGTCATGCGCACTAATCTAGGGAGTTAATAGACCGCTCAGGAGGTGCATTCCACTGTCGGAATCTTGGGTCAATTCTGCGGAGCGCATCGGTTCTGACCTGCATCTTGAGCTGGCTGGGACCGGATCGCGGAGAGCTGCTCTCGGGCGGGCGCTGCGGGCGGCGATCCAGGACGGGCGGCTCGCCCCGGGGATGCGGCTGCCTCCTTATCGGTCGCTCGCGGCCGACCTCGGGATCGCCCGGAATACGGTCGCCGACACCTACGCCGAACTGGTCGCCGAGGGCTGGCTGACCGCGCGGCAGGGCTCGGGAACCCGGGTCGCCGAACGCGCAGCTCCCGCGAAGACGGCGCGGGTGCCGAAGAAGCCGCGGGCTGTGTCCGCTGCCCCGGTGCACAACCTGTCGCAGGGTCAGCCGGACGCGTCGTCGTTCCCCCGGAACGCCTGGTCTGCCTCGACCCGCCGCGCTCTCGCGGCCGCGTCGAACGACGCGTTCGGGCCGGGTGATCCCCAGGGGCGGATCGAGCTGCGCACCGCGCTCGTCGACTATCTGGCCCGTGTCCGTGGGGTGCGGGCCGTCCCGGAACGCATCGTGATCTGCGCCGGTTTCGCCGACGCGCTACGCCTGCTGTTCGGTGGCGGCGTGCTGCGCGGCACGCTGGCCGTCGAAGCATATGGGCTGGCGTTCCACCGTTTCCTGCTGGCCGCCGACGGGGTCCGGACGGTGCCGCTCGGCTTGGACGACCACGGCACCAGAACCGAGGATCTGGCCGGGCAACGGGGCGTCCGCTCGGTGCTGCTCACCCCCGCCCACCAGTTCCCCATCGGTGGTCCGCTCACCCCGACACGCCGCAACGCCGCCGTCGACTGGGCACGCGAGCGCGGCGGCGTCGTGATCGAGGACGACTACGACGGCGAGTTCCGGTACGACCGGGAACCGGTGGGCGCGGTCCAGGCGCTCGATCCCGAGCACGTCCTGTACGTCGGCTCGACGAGCAAGAGCATCTCGCCCGCCCTCCGGCTCGGCTGGATGGTGCTCCCCGAACGCTTGGTCGACCCGGTCCTGGCGGTGAAGGGCCAGCGCGAACGCTGGACCAGCATCGTGGACCAGCTCACGTTCGCCGACCTGATCGTCTCCGGCGCCTATGACCGGCACATCCGCCACATGCGCCAGCGTTACCGCGAACGCCGCAACCGTCTGGTGGAGGCCCTCGCCGACCAGGCTCCGCACATAGAGGCGGCTGGCATCGCCGCGGGCCTGCACGCCGTCCTGCGCCTGCCGCACGGCACCGAGGCCTCTACCTTGAAGGCCGCCGCTTGGCGTGGCGTATCCCTGGACGGCTTGGCCGGCTTCCGTCACCCCGACACCCCCGCCCACCTCGAGGGCCTCGTCGTCGGCTACGCGGCCCCGTCCGACCACGCCTACGCCGCCGCCCTCGCCGCCCTCTGCGAGATCCTTCCACCTGCCCCCTGACCCGCCGGATCTCGCCCATGCGGACGGCGAAGGCCCCGTCCGGGGACGGGGCCGTGACCGAGCTCTCAGCGAGGTCTGCGGAGACGGAGAGCTACGAGGGCGGTGAGGGCGATGCCCGCGACGGCGATGGCGATGGCGGCCTGGAGGCCGTCGGTGATGGCGCCGGGGGAGGGGGCGGCGGGAAGGCCCGAGTTGGCGACGGCGACGAGGAGAGCCAGGCCCATGGCGCCACCGACCTGCTGGGCGGTGGAGGCGACCCCGGAGGCGATGCCCTGGTCGGTAGGAGCGACGCTCCGGGTGGCGGCGCCGAACATCAGGGTGTAGCCCGCGCCTTGGCCGAGCCCCAGCAGGACGAGTCCGGGGACGAGCGCCGGATAGGAGGCGGCCGGAGAGAGAGCGACGGCGACGATCGCGGCGCCCGCGCCGCCGACGGTGAGGGAGCCGAGAAGGACCAGGCGCAGGCCGTGGCGGGTGGCGAGGCGGCCTGCTGTCTGGGAACCCGCGGCGATGGCGAGCATCGGGATGAGAAAGGCGAGGCCGGTGCGCATTGCACCGTAGCCGTGGACGCTTTGGAAGTAGACCGTCAGGAAGTACAACAGGGTCCCGAACGTCCCCATGTACAGAAACGTAATCATGGTGCCGGTCGTCAGGTCGCGGTCGCGCAGCAGGCGGTGCGGCAGTAGCGGGTCGGCGCTGCGGCGTTCGACGACGGTGAACGCCGTCAGCAGCAGGGCGCCGATGAACGCCGCGCCCAGGACGTCCCGCGAGGTCCAACCGGACTCCGGTCCCTGGACGAGAGCGAAGACGATCGCGGTGATGCCGGCGGTGGAGGTCAGGGCGCCCGCCAGATCGAACGACCGGCCCGTCATGCGGGTGGCGTCGGGTGCGATGAGCGGGAGGGCCAGCACGGCTGCGATCACCGCCAGCGGAACGTTCACGAAGAAGACCGAGGCCCAGCCGAACGCCTGGGTCAGCATGCCGCCGAGCAGCGAGCCGAGGATCATGCCGCTGCCGCCCGCGGTGCCCCAGACAGCGAACGCCCGGTTGCGCTCGGGTCCCTCGGGGAAGCAGGTCGACACCAGCGTCAGCGTCGCGGGAAACAGCAGCGCCCCTCCGACGCCCTGGACGGCACGGGCGGTGATGAGCAGGCCCGGCCCGGTGGCAAGGCCGCCGAGCAGGGATGCCACGGCGTACAGCCAGAGCCCCGACGCGAACATCCGGCGTGGTCCGAACAGGTCGCTCGCCCGTCCGCCGAGCAGGAGGAAGCCGCCGAAAGCCACCGCGTAGGCGCTGATCACCCACTGCAGGCTCTGGGCGGAGAAGCCGAGACCCGAGCCGATCTCGGGCAGCGCCACATACACGATGTTGTAGTCGATCGAGATGATCAGCTGCGCGAACGCCAGCAGTGCCAGGGTGAGGCCCAGCCGCGGACGGGCCGCGATGCCGGGGGTGGTCAGAGCGGTCATGATGGAGTCCTTCTTCGTGGAGGGGTTTCAGCGCTGGGCGAGTTCCCGCTGCCAGACGGGGCTGTCGAAGTAGTGGTTGTCGAAGTGCTCGGAGCTGTCGCGGATCTCCTGGACGGAGGCTTCGCCGCGGTAGACGCGCTCGAGCAGCCGGTAGTAGTCGAACCGGTCCATCCCGGGCGTGAAGACGACGAGCATCTCGGCCTCGGACCCCGCCGACGGGGCGAACGCGTGCGGGACGGTCGGCGGAACGGTGAGGAAGTCGCCCTGGCCGAGGGTCACGATCGTGTCGTCCAGCAGGATCCGCATCGAACCGCTCAGGACGTAGAACATCTCCGTGGCCCGGGTGTGGAAGTGCGCGGGCGCACCCGGCGATCCCTTCCGGAACGTCGCCTTGTTGGCGGTCAGCGCACCGCCGGTGTCCCCGGAGTCCGCGAGCAGGGTGATCAGGCTGCTCGCGCCGTCCCGCAGGGCCTCGGCCTCGGCGGACCGGACGAGAACGGGCTGGTCAGCGGTGGCAAAGTTCATGATCTCTCCGATGTTCGGTGATGCCACCGGAACGTTTCTCCGTGGCGGCATCACCGAATCTAGGGCCCGAAAAGACCTGCCACATGGTTCATTTTGGCTATGAAAATATGGGTCAATCTACGTTCCGGCCTCCCTGCGCGGACCCCGCGGAGGCGGGAAGATCGACGAAACCGTCCTCGCGGTAGCCGAGATGCCGCCGGGTTCTGGATTGAGGGCTTGGACCCCTCCCGTGCGCCCTCGGCATGCGGCATGAGCGGGCGTCGTTCACCGCCCCCTCATCCTGAATATTTGGGGATATCTCGGGCGCATTTTGAATACCGGATCGAATCTCTTAAGGGTCGTGCCCGGCTGTCTCGCGTTGATGTGGTGGCCAGGGCGTCCGCAGAGTGAGCCTTTTCCATCCCGCCTGAGCTGTGGCTTCGGCGTGATGGAAAAGGCTCAGTGTCTCCTGCCTTGCAGATCCCAGCAAGCGAGATTTCACCCACCATCGATGAACATCCAACGGCCCTTGACGTCATCATTCCTTCCGCCCGTCGGAGCACAATCCTCGGCTCTCGCCTACCAGATGCCGGGTTGCACTTCGGGTTGAGATACAGGGGCGTTCAGAGCCTTTCAGGGTGGACCGCCCACGTCTGCTGACCTGCATTGAACTGCCCGGAACGGCCTGGGGGGCGATCTTTTAATCCGTAGGATCTTGATTCGAGAGGCAGAGCCTTCACAGGTCCCCCACGGGGGTCTTTCATGTCTCATGCTCGGTGAGCAAGTCTGTCCGGGGTGCAGTTCATCGCCGTACCAGTCCGTTCCAGGAGGACCGCTGAGAGGTATTGGTCCAGATGGGACTGTCCTGAACGGTGGTGCCCCGAGCTGCTAATGCGGTTTGGGTTTACCGCCCATCCGGGGTTCAAATCCCCGAGCCTCCGCAGTTCAGAGGCCCTCTCCCGAGACTCAGGGAGAGGGCCTTTTTGATCTCTATAGGTGCTGTAGTTGCAGTCCTAGGACCCAAGCCATGGGCACCTCGCCGACAGCCCACCTCACTGGGGCTTTCTGGACTGAAGACGGCTTGTGGTGCGACCTCTTCTACCGAAAGCTCCACTCCTGGTTCAGGGCTACCAACGCTCTTCTGGCGGCATCAAGAGCGAAATGCCCGAGTTGATCTTGCTGAGATCACCTCACTGCTCGATGGTGACGGCGGCTGAAAGGTCAGGATCGAGCAGGGGCGGCCTGCGCGCGTGAGGGCTGCTGCTGTAAGTGAGCGTGCTCAAGTATGTTCCCGCCATGGAGATCCCTGAGCTCGCAGATTTGATCTGGCTCTTCGAGGACGAGCCGCAAGGCGAGGACGAGGACGTTCCCTGGCCACTCGGCCTTCAGTCATTCAAGCTCACCCGAGGCGCGATATCGGTCCTCTTCTCTATCCACCCCACAGCGGGTGACGCGTCTATCAGCATCTACGCGGACGGGGAGGAGGTCGCGTATCTCAAGCTGCGGCATCTCGGGAGGCTGTCCGTTGAGCGCGAGCGGTCCGGCTACGAAGGACTGAAGTTGTGGTTCCGGGAGGACTGCAAGGAGTCGGTTGTGCTCCAGACCAAGCCCGCGATCCGGTTCTCATGGGACGCGAAGCCCCTCGGCGAGTGGTAGCCATCAGTGCAGGTGGCGGGCTGATCGTAGTGCAATCGACAGTCGATCCAGTGGGAGCCACCCGAGCGGACGATCATGAACGGCAGCGAACAGGGATGGACGACGAGAGTGCCATCCGGCGAGGTGACGAACACATGCGAACGCTCGCGAAGATCATTTGGGGACCTTGTAAACAGAAGGTCAGGGATTCGATTCCCCTCGTCGGCTCTGTGCCCGATGACCCCTGAACAAGGATTTCTTGTTCAGGGGCTTTCTGTTGTCAGGACCGGGAGAACATCATGAGTCTGGAAGAGCACCACGGCACGTGGACGTACGATCCCGGGGTGGGGGCCGCGTACGTCTACCTGCGAGGTCCCATCGCTCCGGGTGGGGTGGCCAGGACGGTCACGATGGACGGCGCGATGGTGAACATGGATCTCGATGAGGATGGCCGGGAGATTGGTATCGAGATTCTCGGTGCGTGGCAGGGCGATCGGTAAGAGGGTTCACCTGGCTAGCCGATCTTCTTCATGGGAGCTGTCCAGGTATTGCAGGAGCCGAGTCGGCCGCCATTGTGCCCACGGTCGAGCCACACCCCGTAGAGTTTGAGGTCCTTCTCGCTCCTGTACATCGATATGAACTCGGACCAGGAGGGCAACGTATCGCGCATCGCCTGTAGCGCAGCCGCCGCGAAACACCCAGCCTGATCTTCGAGCCTGTTTTCGGCCAGAAGTCGGTCCTGCTGGTTCCTGGCCTTGGTGTCGAGCTCCGCATGGTAGTTCAGGATGCTCACCAGGTCTTGAATGTAGTGGCTGTGCTCATGGGCGACGAGATGCGCGGCCCAGAACGCATGATAAGAAGCCCACGAACTACGGTCGGCCAGCACGTAATAGGTTTTGTTGGACGGACAGTAAACGCCGTATGCCCCCTTCGGGGGGGTGAGCCCATCGCAGGCGGTGGTCTTGATCCGCTTCGCCAGATACTTGCGCTTGGGCGGCGTGTAAGACGCGTGCATCTTGGCGAACTGCCGAGCCCACACACGGTCGAGACAGCCACTCACCGCCTGCATGTAGCGTCGCATCGAGCCCCAGCTGTCCTCCTCAAGCAGGGGCAGCTTGCATTTGATTTTGGCGATGGGAGGCGTGCGGTAGAGGGGACTTTTCAGTGCCGCACTGCGGGGAGAGATCGATGGCGAGGCAAGAACGACGCCTGGTCTGGCCTCCGGTGGATCGGAGGCCGGAGCTTCACCCTGGTCGCCAGCCGAAAGACACCCGGTCAGGCTGCCCAGAATCACAAGGATGGCGAAGACGCGGAGCAGCGGCCGCAGGTGTGTGAACGTCATAGGACGACATGATCGGATACGGCATCCTTCATGGAGAGAGGCATGGCGTCACGTTCGGGCCACAGGTGTGGCGGCGACGACTCGCGGGTCTCACCTAGTTGCAGCTCTGGTTGCAATACGGTGCCGTGCCATGTCGTTCCAAGGGGACCAGTCGCGCTCCCAATGCCGTTTAGAAAGGGCATCGGCCGCCCGGAGCGGCGGGCCGCGGCGCCGGCCGTGCGGTGCGGGGATCCGCGCCCGGCGCCCTCGACCTACCAGCGCAGGTGCTCAAAATTGGACGTTGGTCATCGTGTACCACGTCGGAGCGAATACCAGCAGGGCCAGTGCGACCAGGAACGCGAACGACTTGAGTACGCGTGAGGTGGTGATGATCGCGGGTGCGATGGGCCTCAGCCTCCATCGTCCGACCGCGATGAACGCCGCGACGCCTCCCAGCAAGAGATTCGCAGGCACCAATTCGTATTCGCCGCGCATGATATGAAAACCGGCCGCGAGGATCATCGTCAGCGTCAGGCCAACGGCGGCGAGCGGCACCAGCTTCGGTTTGACTCCCATCATCGCCGGCAGGATCAGGCCGACGCCGCCAAGTACCTCAAGGACCCCGATGAAGACGATCAGGGACTGCGGCACCGCGGCGTACCAAGCCACGGCCCGGGGTGCTGCCGCATACAGAGCTTCGTCGTACAAAAGCACTTTGCCGAAACCGCTGCCGGCAAAGAACAAGCCCCACAACGCTTGAAGTGACCAAAGTACGCCGTTGAGCGTGAACCTCGTTCCGCGCCCCTTGGGCTGCTGCTCGATGCCCTTAACGCCGCGGAGGTTCTTGCTGGCGTGCTGGTTCATGTCCTGTCACTACCTTTTCTCATCGGGTTGGCCGGGGAACTCGCCGACTGTGTCTGTTCCTTCGTCAGTACGTGGTGACAGGACTCATCCGACCACCGCGGCGAGGTCGCGCACACCGTCCGTGGGACAGGGTGGGACACGCGAGGAGCGGTCCAGCTGCGAAAACAAGAGTTTCTTCCGCGCCTGCGTGCTGGGACGGTTCCCTCGGTGCGGGTATCGAGCATCCAAGATCAGGTGCCCGCGAGGCTCGTGTCCGCTCCCCAGTCGCAGTTCCAGTTGCAATCCAGCGTCGCCCATGCCGTTCCGGATAGACCGCCCGCGCCCGTTAGCCCAGGTTGAACTACTCTGAACGGCCAAGATCCGAGAACCGTGGGACTGAAGGCCGGTAGCTCGGCGCGTTCAGCGCGTAGTGGGCTGGCATGGCCAGGAATGATCACTCTAGAGAGTGACGGCAATGGGTTGATAAATCCTAATAATGGGCAGATGTTTGCGGCGGGCCGGGTTGGTAGAGCGGTTGACGGGGCGCTTGCGGTGGGCGTGGTCCTGGCTACGGTTGGGCCGCTTCTACTCCCCGATCCCAAACCGTGGTGGATCATCGGGCTGGGGCTGTTGGCGTCTGTGCCGGTGTGGTGGCGTAGGTGGGCGCCGATGGTGGTAGCGGTGGTGGTTGGGGCGGCGATGTCGGTGATGGTGATGTGGGAGAAGCCGTTTCTGCCCTTTGGGCCGCTGCTGGCCGTCTACACGATCGCCGACCTGAGCCCCACGTGGAAGAGACTGGCGGCGATTCCGGTGATCGTGGCGGCTGTGGGTTCCTCGCTGGTGCTGCCGGGGGAGAACGACGAGACCTTCCGGCTGGTGGGGACTGCCTTCGTGGCCGCCTACGCGCTGGGCACCAGTGTCAGGGCGAGCCGCTCGCGAGCTGCCGAGCTGGCCGAGCGGGCGCGGCGGCGGGAGCAGGAGCACATCGCGGCGGCGGCCGAGGAGCGCACCCGGATCGCGCGCGACATGCATGACATCATCACCCATTCCGTTGGGCTGATGGTGGTTCAGGCCGAAGCCGGGCCGGTGGTGGTGCACAGCGACCCAGACCAGGCCGAGGCGGTTTTCGATGCGATCGCCGGCACGGGAAGGGGCGCGCTGGCCGAGCTTCGGGGGGTGCTCGCCGCACTGCGGACCCAGGGCGAAGGTGGCGGACCGGCGTGGGGCCATGCCGGCGAGCGCCTGGGCGAGTCGCTGTTTCAGCCCCGTCTGGCCAACCTCCCCGCGCTGCTTGAGCGCAGCGGCCTCGATGTGGTGAGCACGACCGTCGGTACCCCGCGCCCGGTCGCCGCAAGCGTTGAGGCCGCCGTCTACCGCATCGTTCAGGAGGCGCTGACCAACGTGCGCAAGCACGCCGGTACGCGTGCCGTACGCCTCACTCTGACCTGGCGGGAGAGCCTGACGGTGGAGATCGCCGACGACGGGCGGGGGCCGGGTGAGGGCGGCGGATACGGGCTGGCCGGGATGCGGGAACGGGCGGTGGCATGCGGTGGGACGCTCGGGGCCGGGGCGGGACGAAACGGGGGGTTCTTAGTGAAAGCGGAATTTCCGCTTGAATAGCCCGCATGTTACGAGTGCTCATCGCCGACGACCAAGATCTCTTCCGCGCGGGGTTCGGGCTGATCCTGGACGCGCAGCCGGACATGGAGGTGGTCGGCGAGGCAGCCGACGGCGAGGAGGCGATCGCCGAGGCCAGGCGGCTCCAGCCGGACGTGGTCCTCATGGACGTGCGCATGCCGGGCAAGAACGGCATCGAGGCGACCAGGGAGATCTGCGCCACCACCGCCGCCAAGGTGCTCGTGCTGACCATGTTCGACCTCGATGAGTACGTCTACGACGCGGTCCGGGCGGGAGCGAGCGGTTTCCTGCTGAAAGACATTCGGCGCGATGAGCTCGCCCACGCCGTGCGTACCGTCGCCTCGGGTGAGGCCCTGCTCGCCCCGGCGGCGACCAGGAGACTGCTCGAGGGCCTGGTGCGCAGGCCCGCCCATGGCGTCGCCCCCCGGCTGGCGGCCAGGCTGGACGCACTGACCGAACGCGAGCGCGAGACGCTGAAGCTGGTCGCGCGCGGCCTGTCGAACGCGGAGATCGCCGCCGCGCTCGTGATCACCGAGCACACGGTCAAGACGCACGTCAGCCGCATGCTCACCAAGCTGGACCTGCGGGACCGGGTCCAGGCCGTGGTGCTGGCCTACGAGTCCGGGCTGGTGGTCGCCGGTGAGAGTGACAACGGAGATCGCACCCGCCACTGACGCGCCGACAGGGTGGGGAAAAGCACGATCGTCGGCATGGAACGCATCCTCCTCACCCTCGCCTCCGCCGTCCTGATGCACTTCGGCACCGGTCTCCACCCCATCTGGTGGCTCACCTGGCTCGCGCCGCTGCCCGTCCTGTTCCTGGCTCGCCGGGCAGGCAGGGGTACGGCTTTCGCCGCCGGGACGCTCGTCTGGCTCGCCGGCCAGGCGCAGATGTGGCCGTACTTCACCCGGCCCCTCGAGATGCCGCCCGCACTGGCCGCAGCCCTCATCGCCGGCCCCGCGCTCTGCTACGGCCTGGGCGTGCTGCTCTTCCGTACCCTGCTCGTGCGCGGCAGGCCGCTCCTGGCGGCGGCAGCCGTACCGGCCGTCTGGGTCACCACTGAGTACGTCATGAGCCTCGCCGGACCGCACGGGGCCTGGTGGAGCCTGGCGTACACACAGGCCGACTTCCTGCCCGTGCTGCAGACCGCCTCGGTCACCGGGGTCTGGGGCGTCACCTTCCTCCTGCTGTTCGTGCCCGCCTCGATCGCGGTCCTGCGGCCACGCGCGGCGGTGGTCTCGGGCATGCTGGTCGCGCTCACGCTCGGCCATGGTTTCGTACGGCTCGCGACGCCCGCCGACACCGGAGGACGAAAGGTTGCGCTGATCGCGACGGACAACTCCGAGGATCTTGTCCGCCGGTACGGCGAGGCCATTGACATCGCGGTGGCCCGCGGTGCGGAGATCGTGGTGCTGCCCGAGAAGGTTTTCAAGACCGCCGACCTGCCGTTCGCCCGCCCGGGCGTGGAGGTGGTCGTGGGGATCGCCATGGAGACCAACAGCGCGGTGAGTTACCCCTCCGGCGTGCGCTACGACAAGCACCACATGATCCCCGGGGTGGAGCGCAAGTTCCGGCCCGGCACCAGCTTGGCCTTCCTTGACGGCAATCGGCTCGGCCTCATCATCTGCAAGGACCTCGACTTCCCTGACCTGGTCAGGGAGTACGGCAAGGCCGGCCTTGCCGCCCTGCTCGCGCCCGCCTGGGACTTCAACGAGGACGCGTGGCTGCACAGCCGCATGGCGGTGGTGCGCGGCGTGGAGAACGGCCTGGCGGTGGCCCGTGCCGCACGCGAGGGATGGCTGACGGTCAGCGACAACCGCGGCCGGATCGTGACCGAGCGCTACAGCGACAGAACGGGCATGACCACGGTCACGGCCACCCTGCCTCGGGAGGGCTCGGCCACCTTCTACATCGCCTTGGGCGACTGGGCCGCATGGGCCTCGGCCGGGTTGCTGCTGCTTGCGCTCGGTGCGTTGGTCTGTACGAAGTCCTCCAACTCGGTGAGCGAGAGCCCGATCGGCGGGACCACGATGAGCCCGCCTACACCGAGCTCGGTGTAGGCGGCGACGACCTCCGAGGTGAGGCGCCGGGCGGGGTTGTATGTCCGTGCGGTGGAGGCCGTCACGACTTCTTCCTCGCTGTAGAGGTGGTTGAAGAAGGTCCGCGGCACGATGTCGGACTCTTCGGCGATCTGTTCGACTGCGATATCTTGCCTCAAAAGGTATATATCAGGATATAAGCCGCATTTGCGGCAGTTTTAGGTTGAGTGTCGCATTGTGGTGTCATCGCCCAACTATCGGGAGGCAGGAAGATGGCCCCTGAGCAGGATGGATTCAGCACCGCGGAAACACTGGCGAACGAGCCGTCCCAGCGCCGCGCCCTTCGCTTCTTGATGCTCGCCGCCGCCACCGCCCTCGTCGTGGTCCCGGGTGCCGGCGCAGCCGCGTTCTCGCCCTCGTCGACCTCGACGCCCATGGTCACGGACACCGCCACGCCGTCGGCGGCTCCGTCGGAGAAGCCTTCCGACAAGGCGCCGGGCCAGGGCCACAGGATGGGCTTCGGCGGCCACCCCATCCACGGTGAGTTCGTCGTGCCCGACCGTGCGGGCAGGTACGTGACCGTCGCCGCTCAGTACGGCGACGTCACGACCGTCAGCCAGGACTCGATCACGGTCAAGAGCGAGGACGGCTACACCAAGGAGTACGTGATCAACAGTGACACCCGGATCAACCGCGGTGGCGAGGGCGCCGACGCGCTGAAGACCGGGCAGAGAGTCGTGGTCATGGCGAAGGTGGACGGAGGCACGGCCACCGCGGTCAAGATCCACGACGTGACCCCGCGCGACGGCCAGGGCCGGCACGGCAGGAAAGACGAGTGGCACGACAAGGGAGAGCGCCAGAACCACGACCAGCAGCCCGGCCAGACACCCACACCGACCTCCTGACCATTGGGAGGTTGTATTCGGCCACCCAGGCATCCACCGCGGCCTGCGCCGGCCTCTGGTCGCGCCGCCGCCCAGAGGCAGCACGACGATCGCCACGGGAGGCCCGAGGTACGTCGTGGTCAGCGGCGGTCGAAGATCCAGGGCTCGTTCCTCACCCTGGCTCACCGGCCCAGAACAGGATATGTACGACGAACCATCCGATTCCGAGGAGGCCGCCGATGACCAGCAGGATGACGACGGTCTTCACCAGCAACCTGAAATCGGTTCGAGCAGTGGAGTTCGCCGGGGTTTCCGAGGGAAGGTCGGCGACAGCCGCCGCGACGATGGCCTCAGGGTCGCCTAGCTTGCTGAGGATCCGGCTCATGACGGCGGGATCCTCGATGCCGTCAGGCGAGCCGGAGGCGGCCTCGGCCTGGGCGACCAGGATGTGTGAACGGACGTCGGCGAGCAACTCGGCTCGGCGGTTCACGGGGAGGGCGGCGGCAGCCCTTTCGATCTCGGACAGGTATTCCTCGGCCATCGCGTCAAACCGCAGATCTTCGGTCATGGCTCAGGGTGCCTCGTTCCCGGACTCGTTCTTGGAGAGGAAATGCAGGACAGCGGCGTGGAACCTGGACCATTCCGCGGTGAACTCCTCGAGCGCCCGCGCACCGGACGGCGTGAGTTCGTAGTACTTGCGCGGCGGGCCGCTGGTCGACTCCTGCCAGGTGGTCTCGACGAGACCTTCTCGGCGCAACCTGGATAGCAGTGGATAGATGGTCCCCTCGCTGGTGACCATGGTGTCCACCTCTCCAAGTTCGCGGAGCAGCTCGACGCCGTAGCGGCTGCCGCCTCGAAGTAAGGCCAGCACGCAGTACTCCAGGACACCGCGCCGCAGTTGACTCATCGCTTTCTCGGTGTTGCCTGGTTCCATGCAATGCAAGGTACTAGGTAGAGCATGCTCAATCAAGGCGGGATGCCGGATAAGGGTTGTTGGTGCCGTGCCCGTTACGTGCCCGATGAGATGGGAGACAAGGGGGAGCAGTGGAGGGTCGCAAGGAGGGCGATCAGGCTGCTGAGCTGTATTTTCGCAGGTGGAGCAAGATCGGCATGCGTCTTTGTAAGCAAGATGTCAGTCATACGGTTCTGTGTCACGATCGCCGGTAAGTGGCTGATGGCGTGTGGTGGTTGGGGGCCGATCGACGGTCCGGGACTTCGTTCCTACTGCTGGACCTGCTCACCCAGACCGGCGACAAGGCGGACGACATGATCCCGGTCGCGATCGAACCTCCCGCGGCCTGCTGGTGGCGTGCCTGCGCGCCTCGGGCCGCCCGGTGTTTGCGGTCAACCCGCTCAGCTCCTCCCGCTACCGGGAGCGACACGCGGTCTCGCGCAAGAAGTCCGACAGCCAGGACGCGATCGTCTTGGCCAACATCTTGCGCACCGACCTGGCCCTGCACCGGCCGTTGCCGACCGACACCCACCAATCCAGGCCTTGGCGGTGCCGGCCCGTGCCCACAACCCGCCGATCGTGTCGGCGGTCACTCCGGACCGACGTGACGCACCCCGCCCATCGGATGTCTCAGCCCCGACCCACTGGACATGCCATGCGGGAGCTGCAGGGGCTCGACGTGAGGTTTGAGGATCTCAAGGCGGTCGCGCGGAACGCTACTGCCCAGGTCTTAGCCGCGTTCCAAGAGAACCACGGGGATCTTCCGGGGGGTCTGCTCCTGGTAGGCGGCGTAGTCCGGCATGGCCGACACCATCAGGCACCACAGGTGCGGATGCTCTGCCGCGGTGGCGGGGCGCGCACGTGCGGCGAAGCTCTCCGTACCGACCTGCACGGTGACGTACGGGTCGGCAAGCAGGTTGAGGTACCAGGCCGGGTGGTGGTCCGCGCCGCGGTTGGAGGCCGCCAGGACGTAGCGGCCGTCGTCGAGTGCGTAGACGAGTGCGGTGCGGCGGAGTTCGCCGGTTTTCCGGCCTCGGGTCGTCAGTAGCAGGTCGTTCACGCCCGGCCGTGGTCGGCCGCCGGTCTCCTCGAAACGGCGGATGTGCTCGGCGACCCAGGTGTCCGGGTTGTCGTGAACCTCGGGCATCACGCCTCCCGGATGCTGACTGTGGCGCGGTGGTGGAGAGGTGCCTCGATCTCGTCGAGAAGCGCGATCGCGAAGTCCGTGTATGTGATCCGGCTGGCCGGGTCGCCATGCTCGGCGATCCGGTACCGGCCGGTGCGCGTACCGTCATGGTCGAAGTCGCCTGCGGGGCCACGTACGCCCAGTCGAGGTCGCAGGTCCGTAGCCCGTCGAGGCCCGCCGCGTGGCCGAGGTAGAAGGAACGGTACTCGTTCGGGTAGTCGGGCTCGTCCATCAGGGGAGCGCCGGCCGCCCCGGGCAGGATCGATGCGAGGCCGACCACCACCAGGCGGCGTACGCCCACCTTCGCCAGGCCGGTGGTCAGGGCGCGTGACGACGCGGTGAAGAAGTCGTGCGGTGGCACGGACAGGTCCACGGCGGCACTGATGGCGGCGTCATGTCCGGCGGCCGCATGTTCGATGCTGACCGCGTCCATGACGTCGCCCGCCACTACCCGCACGTCGGTCAGGTCGCTGTGGGCTGCGGGGTCGCGCACCACGGCGGTGACCTGGTGGCCGCGCCGGTACGCCTCGGCGACAGCCTGCCGCCCGGCCCGGCCGCCCGCGCCGAAGACCACGATGTTCATGACGAACCGCCTTTCACCAGGGCCGGAGCCCGTGCAGCCCCGGCCGTTTCGCCGACGCTATCTGGGGCCGCGGTTACCACTGGGATACCGGCTATCGTGAGGCCATGAGGGAACCTCTGCCCGCCGACATGTTCGAGGAGCTGTGCCCGTCCTCGCTCAGTCCGATCCGATTTGGCGACAAGTGGGCGGCGCTCATCATCCGCTGCCTCGAGCACGGGCCGCGCCGGTTCTCCGAGCTGCGCGTGCCACTGAGCCGCGTCACTCCCAAGGTCCTCACCCAGTCGCTGCGGGCCCTCGAACGGAACGGTCTGGTCGAGCGCACCATCTACACCGAGGCCACCCCGCATGTCGAGTACGAGCTGACTCCGCTGGGCCGCAGCATGCTCGAACCGATAGCGGTCGCCTGCACCTGGGCGGAGAAGCACTGGGACGAGCTGCTCGATGCCCGAGAGTCCTACGACAACGCCGCACGCCTCGACCACGCCGGATAACGCGACAGGACAGCGTGCGGGTGCCAGTAAGGCGGGGAACAGTGGGGAATCACGGGGACTCACGGACAGGGCAAGACCACCCACGACCTGGCCCGCAGCAGTTCGGGGAGCCGCGTACCGAAATCTTCCAACCTGGCTGCGGGGATACGGTGACGACATTTCACCGAGGCGGCTGTGACACGATGCCTCCTGTGTATGGCTGGCCGTACGATGCAGGACAGGTGATTCCGTCTCCGCAGTTGGTCGCCGCCTGGTATGAACTGGAAATCCTGCCTACCGATCGAGTCCCCATGTGGGCCGCTCACTGGCTCGTCCAGGACATGGATGGTGAGACGTTGCGCATTCTCGCGGGGCTTGACGGACGCGATCCGCACGAGGTGCGCGATGTGCTGGTCGAGGCTCTCGCGGATACGGATACCGCGATACCTTCCAGGTCCGACGCCGTGAAGACCGTTTATGTCGACATGGCACGGTTGTGCCTCGCAGGCGACGGTGGTGAACATTGGCTGGTCTCGGTGATCGAACGACTCATGACCACTTGGAATTATCCCGACGAGATGCTCACACCACCACTTGGCGCTCTGTACGGGCTGGATGACGAATGGGGAGCGGGCTGGGGGCGCACTGAACCGCAGTTGATCGCCGTCGTCCGAGCCGCTTGCGCCGAGCAGATAGCCCTCGTCGAATCCTGATCAGGAGGGCTCTAGTTGCAATCCAACGTCGTTCACTCCCGTTCCAGACGGACCACCACGTCGTGTTGGTCCAGGATGAACCGATCGGGACGGGCAAGACCAGAGCTGCTGATGCGGTTTGGGTGCCGCCCATCCGGGGTTCGAATCCCGAGCCTCCGCGGGTAAGAGGCCCTCTCCCGGAATCTTGGGAGAGCGTCTTTGGGATCGATGAAGGCCATGTAGTCGCAGGCGGGTCGACGGCGGATGGGATGAGCAGGCGGTCGCGCCGACCGCTGCGGAGCCAGCGTGCAGATTGTTACGCAGATCTTATGGGCGGGCTGAGAGCGTCCGGTCATGTCCGAGAGCAGAACCGTTCCACCGGGGAGGCCCTGGCCGATCCTCCTGCCGGGTCAGGCCGCGATCTTCGGGCTGGCCGTCTTCCTGCTGGACCGCGCCGCGAGCGGGACGATCACGGAGAAGGCCGCGGTCACCGTGCGGGTCACCGAGGACGTGCGGGCCGAGCTTGTGCGGTACGGGGAGAGCGCCGTGGTGGGCTGGGCCTCGGGCTTCTTCCTGGCCGCGGTGGTTTTCCTGGTGCCCGTGGCCGTCCTGCTGCAGCGCGATTCGCGCCGTGCCGCGGCCGCCGGCCTGATCGCCATGGGGCTGCTCACGCCGCCGTACCTGGCCGGTCTGGCCGTCGTGGCCTTCACCACCGATCCGGTATCGGGCCTCCAGGCCAGCTTCATCAGGATTGCCAAGAGCCTGGCCGGTCTGAAGCAGGAGAAGTTGACCGACATCAAGCCGACGTCCCTGGTCGGGCGGACGTCCACCGCGTTGCAGAGCTACAGGACAGAGCTGTCTGTGGACGGGGACGGGAAGATCGACTACTTTTTGCTCACTTCTGGACGAACAGGATCGGGCTGATCGCGGCAGTAATGGCAACGGTGCCGAATGTGACTGTGGATTTGAGGGCCAGGCGGTCCACCAAGATCACAATTGGATCATGGTCCGTGGAGACCGGCCGGTGTTCACCTCCGCGAGGAGGGCGCTGGGTGGGCTGCCGTGCCCGAGTGACACCGGGCACGGCAGCCCACCCTCCCTTTGAATCGCTGTCACCTTGCCGGGTGACGGTCACAGTTCCAGGGGGTCGTTCCCCTGCTGAGCAGGGGCGCGACCTCTGGCCGATGAATGTCGTGGAGGCCTTCCTCTTCGCCGCGGGCTACACGCACCCGACGGCCTCGTACGAGCTGACGAGGCCCATGGCACCGGTGGTGCAGACAGACCCGGCGAGGCCGGTGGGCGCGGCGGAGTAGACATATCCGCTGAGGCTGGCAGGTGTGATGGCGCAGACGGGTTGGAGAGCGACCATGGCGCCGGTCAGGTTGACGCATCCGCTGGACGGGGGCGTGGCGGGTCCCGCCAGGGTCGCCGCACCTGCCGGACCCCTGGGTCCTGCGGGGCCTGTCGCACCTCTCGGTCCTTCCGGTCCCATCGGTCCTGCGGGTCCTCCTGGTCCCATCAGCCCCGGCAGTCCTGTCAGTCCCATTGGTCCTGTCAGTCCTGTCAGTCCTGCGGGTCCTCTTGGTCCTGTCAGTCCTGTCAGTCCCATCGGTCCTGCGGGTCCTCTTGGTCCTGTCAGTCCTGTCAGTCCCATCGGTCCTGCGGGTCCTCTTGGTCCTGTCAGTCCTGTCAGTCCCATCGGTCCTGCGGGTCCTCTTGGTCCTGTCAGTCCTGTCAGTCCCATCGGTCCTGCGGGTCCTCCCGGGCCCGTCGGTCCTGTCAGTCCCATCGGCCCTGGGGGTCCTGCGGGTCCGGGAGGTCCTGCCGGACCTGCCAGTCCCATCGGCCCTGGGGGTCCTGCGGGTCCGGGAGGTCCTGCCGGACCTGCCAGTCCCATCGGCCCTGGGGGTCCTGCGGGTCCGGGAGGTCCTGCCGGACCTGCCAGTCCCATCGGCCCTGGGGGTCCTGCGGGTCCGGGAGGTCCTGCCGGACCTGCGGGTCCTTCGGACATGTTGGTGGAACTGGTAGCGGTGGTGCGCCCAGTGGGCCTGCCGGAGGTGGCAGTAGGCCTGCCGGGGGCGGTTAGGTCGACCACTCTGGGCTCATCGCGCTCGTCGTCCCGGTCGCGATCCCTGTCAAAGGCGGGCCTGGCGCCCCGGTCGCAGTCGTTGTCCCGGCCACCATCACCGTCCCCGTCCCCGCCTCGACCCCAGCTGGGACCCCAGCCGGGACCGCCAGGGCATCCGCAGCGACGGCCCCTGCGGCATCCGCAGGAGCGGCATGGGCGAAGAATGGGCTTCTCACCGCTGTGCACGGAATGTTGAAGACGGGCCTTGCTCCCGTTGCCTCCGTTACCCCCGTTGCCGCCGTGAGGTGCGAACAGAATGCTTGCGTTGTCGGCGGTGGCGCTCGCCGGCACCTGGTTCGACGACATCGCGAGGATGCCTGCCATCGCCGCGACGGCCAAAGCGCCGGCACGCTTACCGGAATGGGCTGGCGCCCACTTGCCCCTACGAGGAAGCACGTTATTTCCCCATATCTTTACTAATTCCGAAAATATCCGGATCCGTCGTGCAGCCACGGAAGTGACGACGGAGCAGGAGATACCCGGGGCTTATGGGGATAACGCTCCGGCATAGTTGAGGAAGAGCAAATAAGCGGTACTGTGCAGAAAAACCTATGCCTCATCTACGGTTTAGTCAGGTTTAGGATGATTATTCGGGTGTAGTGTTTCATGAGAGCTTTTGTGATGTCCGACGATCGGGGAAAGGTGATGATATCAGGGGGCGGGAGGGCGAAGCGGTCCAATGCTGATGATCAATGATCGGCGTTGCCCGGAAAACATATTTTCTCATGGTTCGGTGGTATAACCACATGCAAATTCACGCTTTAAACGAAAGTGCGTGTCATACCGGTGTGAACCGGTACGACACACACTTCTTCCCTGCTCCTGACGTAGGTGACCGCTCCTGCTCGTCGTGCCGTGCCGTCATCGGACGGGTTCCACTCGGCGGCGTATCACCTGTCGCGGTCAGGTGCCAGGGACTACTTGTCGCGGATGATGATCTCCGGGAATGACGGGTCGTTCTGGAGGTCCCTCATCATTCTTTCCGAGCGCGTGAGGCGCTCGCGCCCGGGTCCCTCGTTCTCGTTGAAGTCGTTCCCGCCCCGGCGGCCGCGGTAACGGTCGTAGGGGCGGTCCTGGTTGCGGTGCGGCCTTCCTCGCCATCTGTCCGAGGGTCTCTCCTCGCGGTACTGCCGGCGGGAGGGGTTGGGGTGAGGGGAGAGGTGGCCGTCGAGAGTGCTGTCGGCATTCAGCTGTGAGATCGAGCCGAGCGCCTGGACCTGCCCGATGGCGGCGTTGGCCGGTGCCTGGTTCGACGTCATGAGGATGCCGGAGACTGCCGCGATGGCGAGGACGCCCACCCGCCTGCCGGAGATCGGCCCCGGTGTCCGTCCGCTCTTTCGAGGAAGCACGTTATTTCCCCATCTCGTTTCTGGTTCCGAAAACATCTGATATCCCTCACTACCTCATAAGCGGCAGCAGCTAGGAGATACCCCTCGGACAGTGAGATAGCTCATTGAAACGGTTGAGGCAGAGCAAATAAATGGCGCCGTGAGGGCCGACAGGAGTTTATCTATTGTTATTTACGATTTTGTCGTAGTTGTTCGTATGTTATGAGAGGCGAGGTTGCCGCGAATTACCGGCCGGTTCCTCGGTGGGAAACCTTGAGGCGGGGGTCGGTCATCGCCCTGGTATCGCCGGCAACACCGGCGATACCAGGCGGGGCCACGGACCGTTACCGGTAGACGCGGGGGTCGGCCAGGAGCGGGCGCGACAGGCGCACGGTGATGAACTCGTTGTCGTCGGGACGGCCCGGGGTGCGGCCGGCGGAGAACGGGAAGTTGTTGTCGTCGAGCACGCCCAGGGTCCGGTCGTCGAGGATCACCACATCCTCGATGGTCTGGAACGGGAACCTGAAGGTCTCTCCGAAACCACCCAGGCCGTGCGGGTTGGCCAGGTCGAGCAGGTTGGCGACGAGGGCCTTGCGCAGGTCCGCGTGGCGGATGTCCACCAGGTAGATGTGCTTGGTCCTGGCCGCGTCCCCCTCCAGGTTGTCGCGCTCGATGACGAGGAACCGGTGCCGGTCGACCGCGATCATGTCGCCGATCGCGTTGTCGGGGCTCTCCAGCCGGTAGGTCCAGCGCTTGCCGGTGTAGGCCCGTTTGCGTAGGTCGAACTCGTTCATCCGCAGCGTCCCGGCCTCGTCGCCGGTCACGGTGCCCTCCAGCAGCGGGTACAGCGTGCGGCCGTCGACCGAACGGGCCATGCCCTCGAAGCCCTTGCTCCGTCCCAGGTTGGGCTGCTCGTCGTCCAGGGAGGGGTTCTCCGGGGCCTTCACGCCGGGCAGCGGGATCGGCGCCTCAAGCAGCTTGCCGGTGGCGGAGAAGTGCAGCAGGAACGGGCCGAACTCGTCCCCGATCCAGTAGGTGCCGTCGGAGGTCCTTACGATCGACTCCACGTCGAAGTCCGCGCCGGTCAGCTTCCGGTCCGCCCGGGTCAGCGCCCAGCCGATGTGACCGTCGGGGTCGCTCAGGTCGAACCCGCCGAGCACCGCGACCTTGCCGCGCTTGAAGTCGGGCTTCACCCGGTGCACCCGCAGCAGGAAGTCCGCGCTGTTGGCCTTGCCGCCGTAGCCGTTGTCCGACAGCACGTCGAAGGTGCCGTCCTGCCGCCGCACGATGCCGCTGAAGCCCTGCACCGGCTGCCCGGTGAACGGCGGGGTCACCCCGTTGATCGGAGCCGTGCCGAGCTGCGCCCCCGACGGCTCGCTGCCGGGTACGAAGGTCAGCGCGGGCAGGGAGGCGAACCCGGTCAGGGTGGCGCGCCCGAATTCGGAGCGTCCGTGCCTGTCGGAACCGGGCTGTCCGGGGTCGGCCACCGCCGGTGCGGACACCGCCAGTGCCAGTACGGCCGCGCCGATGGTGATCGTCATACGTCGTCTCATGGCGGGCACGTTAGGGAACCCGGATGAACGGCCGGTATTACGCCGCAGGCCGTACAGCGAAAACAAAGGCATGGCTGAGGGAGTTGATGCGCGTGGAGCTTCTCGCTGTCCCCTCAACGGAATAAAGTTCCATATATGAGGATTTTCGCCAACATCGCCGAGCTCAAGACCGCCGTCGGGGAACATCTTGGCTACACCGAGTGGCGCGAGATCACCCAGGAGCAGGTCAACCTGTTCGCCGACGCGACCGGCGACCACCAGTGGATCCACGTGGACGTGCAGAAGGCGGAGCAGGGGCCGTTCGGCGGTACCATCGCCCACGGATACCTGAGCCTGGCGCTGCTGCCCTCGTTCATGGTGGAGCTGTTCCAGGTGGGCGGCCTGGCCATGGGCATCAACTATGGGCTCAACAAGGTCCGCTTCCCCTCGCCGATCCCGGTCGGCGCGCGGGTCCGGGCCGGTGCCGAACTCGTCGACCTCAAGGGCACCCCCTCGGGCTACCTGTCGAAAATGCGGCTGACCGTGGAGGTCGAGGGCAAGCCCAAGCCCGCCTGCGTCGCGGAGACCCTCTCGCTGTACGTCCCGGCGGAGAGCCCTTGATCCCCGGACTCAGCTCTCCCTGGAAAGCTCCTGAGCCAGGATCGCGGCCTGGACGCGACTGCGGAGACCCAGCTTGTTCAGCAACCGGCTGACGTGGGTCTTCGTCGTCGCCTCCGCCATGTCCAGCTCCACGGAGATCTCCGTGTTCGACAGGCCCCGGCCGATGCAGGCCAGTACCTCGCGCTCGCGCGGGGTGAGGCCGCCGATCTCGTACGGCCTGCGCGCGGGGACCGACGCGCCGAAGGCCGAGATCAGCCGCCGGGTGACCGAGGGCGCGATGAGCCCGTCGCCCCTGGCCACCACCCGTACCGCGTCCACCAGGGCATCGGCGTCGGTGTTCTTCAACAGGAACCCGGCGGCTCCGGCCCGCAGCGCCCCGAAGACGTACTCGTCGATGTCGAAGGTGGTCAGGATCAGCACGTCGGCGATCCCGCTCAGCACGCGCGTCGCGGAGATCCCGTCGAGCTTCGGCATCCGGATGTCCATCAGCACCACGTCCGGACGGAGCTCGGAGGCCATCGCGACGGCCTGCTCGCCGTTGGCGGCCTGGCCGACGACCTCGATGTCGTCATGACCATCGAGGATGAGGACGATCCCGGCGCGGACCGCCGCGTGATCATCGGCGACGAGGACTCGGATGGTCACGTGCTCTCCAGAGTGGGCAACTCGGCGCGGACGCGCCAGCCGTCATTATGCGGTCCGGCCTCGAAGACGCCGCCGACGAGGTTCGTGCGCTCCCGCATGCCGATGATCCCCGCACCCGCGCCGGGCAGTTCCCGCTCCGCTTCGCCCACCGGGTTGTCCACGGTCAGCGTGACCAGCCCCGGCAGGTAGTCGATCACCACGTCGGCGGCCTTGCCACCGTGCTTGAGCGCGTTGGTCAGTGACTCCTGGACGATCCGGTAACCGGCCAGATCGACCGAGGCGGGCAGCTCCCTGGCATCGCCGTCCACCCGTATCCGCACGTCAAGCCCCGCCTCCCGGGCCCGCTCCGCCAGTTCTTCAGCCTCGGCCACCCGGCGCCGGATCGCCTCGGGCTCCTCGCAGTCCTGCCGGAGCAGCCCGATCATGGCACGCATCTCGCCCATGCCCTCGACGCTGTTCTCCCTGATGGACTCCAGCACCTGCCGTACGGTCCGCGCGTCCAGGTCCCGGCGGGAGAGGACGGCGGTGGACTGGATGGCGATCGCGCTGAAGTGGTTCGCGATCATGTCGTGCAACTCCCGCGCCATCCGGGCCCGCTCGGCCTGCACCGCGGCCGCCCGGTCCAGCTCCGCCAGCCGCGCCACCTGCTCGGCCCGCGCCCGCTCGGACGTCGCCTGGTCCTCCAGCTGTCTTATGATCATCGCGGTGAGGACGGGGGTCACCCCGACCAGACCCGTCTGAACGAGGAAGACGGCGGCGGCGGCCCACTGCCGGAACAGGACCCCGGCGACCACACCCGCGACGACGGCGATCACCGAGGTGATGCCGAGCATCCACCTGCCCAGCGCGCGGGGACCGTACCTGACCCCCGAGTAGAGGTTGTCGGTGACGATCAGGAGCGTACCCAGCGACGGGCCCATGGCGGAGTCGCTGACGAAGGCCACACCCCCCAGCCCGAGCGCCAGCAGCGGCCTGCTCCGCCGTACCGCGACTCCCACACACGAGATCGCCAGCGGCCCGATGAACAGCGGGGCGGCGGCCCATCGGTGCTGGTAGGAGCCTGCGGCGAGCAGCAGGAGACCGACGACGAAACACGCCACGGCCCCCAGCGCGTCTCGTCTCATGCCTCTCATCCCATCATTCCGATACGGCCCGCAGGAGCGGCGCCGGGAGGATCGCCGGTACATAAAAGGATGTACGCCGGTTCATCAGCTTCGACGATGTCCCAGGCCGACCGGCTCGCGACCATGGATTCATGATTCTGGCCATCATCATCGGCTGTGAGATCGGATTCTGGGTCCTGCTGGGCCTGGGGCTCGCCTCACGTTACCTGTGGGGCATGCGCCGGCTCAGCACGGCGCTGCTGCTGGCGGTCCCGTTGCTCGATGTGGTTCTTCTCATCGCGTCTGTCATCGACATGCGCGGCGGCGCCCAGGCGGACTGGCGCCACGGGCTGGCCGCCGCCTACATCGGCTACTCGATCGTCTTCGGCCACCGTACGATCACCTGGGCCGACGCGAAGTTCGCCCACCGCTTCGCCGGTGGCCCCGAGCCATGGCGGCCTCCACCCGGCGGCATGGCCAGGGCTCGGTACGAATGGGGCATCTGGCTCAGGATCGTTCTCGCGTACGGCATCACCTGCGCCCTGCTGTTCGGTCTGATCCTCATTGTCGGCGACCCGTCACGGACTACGGCGTTGAACGCCTTCATGGCCGGTGCGCTCAAGATCCCGCTGATCGCCCTGCTCTGGCCGCTGAGCTACACGCTGTTCCCGAAGAAGGTCGGCGTCGCCGGCGATTCCGGTGGCTGACTCCGCGCATCGGTCGCCGGCTCATCCCGGCCGAGGTCGGCCGCTGTCTCTGTCCGCGGGCTTGAAGAGCGATCCCCGGAGAGGATGTCACCCCCTCGGTCACGAACCGATCGGCTAACCGGTTCGAGGCACCCCGCAAAACCCGCTATGCTTGCTTACGCAGCGAGCGGCCGTAGCTCAATGGATAGAGCATCTGACTACGGATCAGAAGGTTGGGGTTTCGAGTACCTCCGGCCGCACAGCAGGTCAAAGGCCCTCCGGGATGATCCCGTAGGGCCTTTTTCGTACCCGTACAGCAGTGAAATACAGCAACGGGATCTGACGGCGCTACGGGGGATCTGCCCCGTATGAGGGGCGTCCGCCGCAGAGGAGAGTGAAGCGTGTGACCGAGATTCGTATCCTCTCGTTCGCAGCTTGGCGAGGAGGCCACTATGTCGGCCTGGCGGAGGTTCTTGCTTCCCTTGGTGCCTTGATCGAGGGCCATCGCTGGCAATTGATCATCGACTGGCTCGTCTCTCCGGAGACTGAAGCGATCACCGAGGCTGCGGCGAACTCACTGGTGACCACGAGGCATCTCATCGACCTGTTCAGCGGGGACGGTCAACTCATCGACGGAGAGCTGGTGGGCTACGCCGACAGTTCGTCGGTGCCGGAGGTAAGGATCCGAGCGTTCGACAGTGGCCACTGGGATGTGCAGACGGACAGCCCTGAGCTGTTGGAAAAGATCATCATGCTCTATCCCGACGCGCACGAGCTTCCCGAGTGGTGAGTCCGCGAGACTCACCACGAAAGGCCTCCCAGGAGCATCCTGGAAGGCCTTCGTCGGTCGGTCCGCGTGGGCGATTGCGTCTAGCGGTCGCCTTCCTCAATGTCGAGACTGGCATTCAAACGATCCAGTGCCTTCCGGGTCTCGGGTGATGGGATCTGCGTGTAGACGTCCATGGTCATCGAGATCTGCGAGTGTCGCAGGATGCGCATCGCGACCCGCGGGTGGACGTCGAGCGCGGCCAGGAGTGAGGCGCAGGTGTGCCGGGTGTCGTGGACCCGGATGCGCGGGACGCCCGCGTTGCGGCATTGAACCTCGAAAGATCGGTTGAAGTTACGCGGCTCGATCGGCGTGCCGTTCCTCGTGGTGAAGACGAGATCAGACTCCTTCCACTTCGTTCCGGCCGCCTTACGGGCGTCGTTCTGGGTTCGCTGACGGTGCTTGAGCGCGGTGATGCACAGGCCGAGCAGCGGAAGCGACGCGGTGGAGTCGTCAGTCTTGGTGGTCTCACGGTGGAGAAGCTCTCCTCTGACGCGGTTGAGCTGGCGGGAGATCCACACTTGCTCTCCACCGAGGTCGACGCAGTCCCAGGCGAGCCCGAGCACCTCGCCCCGCCGCAGGCCCAGAACGAGAATCAGCACGTAGGCGGCATAAAGTGGATCATTCTCCGTTCGCAGGTGTTCGAGGAACTTCCGCGCCTCGTCGACACCCCACACCACGTATTGGCGCTTCTTCTTGGTCTTGCTCGCGCTGGGCAGAGTAGTCAACGCCGCGACGTTCTTGGAGATCAGCTCTTCCCGAATGGCGTTGCCGAGCGCGGAGCGCAGGACACGGCGGATGCCCGCGATCGTGCTCCGGGACGGATATCCCTTGCAGCACTTTCCGATGGCGCAGCATCGCCGCTTGGCTTCCGGCCGTCGGTGGTCCTTCTTCTGATCACAGCAGGTGCAGAGCGTGACCAGTGTGTTCAGCCACGTCTGGACCTCGCGGACCGTGAGCTTGTCGAGCTTTTTCTTGCCCAGGCCGGGGACGATGTAGAGCCGCACCAGCGGCTCATAGGCCACGTAGGTCGTCGGCTCCCGGTTGGGTTCGATCACCTCGGCGAGCCAGCGCGTCAGGTACGCGGTGACCGTGGGGTGCTTGGTCGGTACCGGTCCCTTGCTCGCGAGGTCATGGAGCTTGAGCCACTTCTCGTGGGTCTCCTCACGGGTCTTGCCATAGGCCCATTTCCGGGTCTTCTTGCCCTCGGGAGTGACGACCCAGACGTAGCCGGCCCAACCGTCCCTGTACGGGAAGACCGAGCCCTCACCGTTCGAGCGCTTGCCCATCAGGCGGCCTTTCCACAGAGTCGGTTCACGTAGTCGTTCAGGGCGGATTCGGGGATTCGGCGGCAGCGCACGCCGACCACGATCGAGTCGAGTTCGCCGGAGCGGATGAGCTGGTAGAGCGTCCATCGACTGACCTGGAGAGAGGCCATGGCCTGCGGGACGGTGAGCAACGCGGGACTACTCATGGACGCCTCCCGAAGCAGCGAAGCGGTTTCCGGTAAGGGCGCTTACCAAAAGGGCGTCACCGGCCGAGTGGCCCTGTCCGGCGTACTCCCAGTGCGAGACGACGAGCACGGTGTCCTCATCGAAGAGAGGCAGGCGACCGGTGGTGATCGCTTCCCCGCGCATGTACTCGGTGCGAGCGGCGCGGATGTCGCCGAGGGTGGTGGAGTAGCGGCGGCTCTTGGTGGAGAAGTGACCGCGGAAGCCCAGCATGTTCGCCCATTTGATGAGCCGGAATTCGGTCAGCTCGTCGAAGGCGCCCAGGCGCAGGCATTCGGCGATGAGCCGCCGGGGGTGGTCCCGGATCGGCAGGGCGATCAGGTCGTCGAGGGGGTTGATGCGCCGGTCCAGGGTGCCGACGCATTCGGCGGCTTTGGTGGCGTACTTGGCGATGTAGGCGGCTACGGCTTGGTCGGTGAGGTCGCCGTTCATGGTGATCTGGCGGACGTCGAGTTGGGTTCCCCAGCCGAAGGCCCGCACGGGTTCACCGGGCACTGCAGGGACGGTGACCGCGACGGCGGAGGCCGCATGCTGTACGGCATCGGTCAGCAGGTCGGCCGTTGCCCAGGGCGGTGGAGTCGTAGCCGGCCCCTCGGGGCCGTCGACGCGGATGACCGCATGGAAGTGGACGACGCCGCGCCGCTGATACTCGGCGACCTTCGCGAAGGAGAGCATGGCCTGTTGCCGTAGCTCCCGCCGTGTCAGCCCGGCGAGCTTGGCGACACGTCGGCGAAGCGCCAGAGTGAAGCGCCGTCATAACCAGCCGACAAGCGATGACACACCAGTAGACCTGCTTAGAGCTGCTTGGGTGGTGCGCCGAAGGTCTCCGCAGGAGGAACGGCCGTGAGCGCGCCGGCCAACTGGGGCAGTGAGGAGATGACAACCGAACTGCCGGTGACGGCGAGGTGCTTGCGCTTGGCGTGCTTGCTGACCACGCCGATCGCCCAGGTTCCGGCGTCTTCCGCCGTGAACATGCCCCGGGGAGACAGGCTGACCAGCGCGCAGTCGGACGGTTTCGCACCCAGCGTCTTCACCGCCTGCCGGATGAGTGCGACACCGGCCGGCTCCTTCGAGGAAGGCCATCGTTGCCCGCGTCCGATGACCGGCTCCGCCAGGTGCCGCAGACCGTGCGCGTCGAGGTAGGTCTCCATGGCTGCCTGGCAGGTGTCTCCCACCATGGCGACGCGCCTGCCGCTGGCCTGGCAGGCCCGCAGCACCTCGTGTGCCCCCGGTGTGGGTGTGGCCGTCCTGGCCGCAGTCGTCTCCGCGTCCGGACGATCTCCTCGGCTTCGGTGCCGTAGGCCCAGCTGACGTGGTGGGCGTACGCCAGCATCCCCAGTGGGTCGGTCACGATGGAGGTCAGGAGCGATATCCGGTGTCCCTGATCGAAAAGCCGGGCCCGGATCCTTTCGGAGATCGCGGCGGTGTCCACGCCGGCGAAGAGGTCACAGATCGTGCCGTCGAAGGGGAACGGCACTGCATGGGTGCGTTCCAGGAAGCGGACGACATGGGGGCGTGCCCTCCTGCTCGTCAATCGGAGCTCTCCTGATCATGGCGTCACAGCCGATCGTATGTGTGCCCGTACGACCTCGGAAGCGTTCGGGCGAGCGGTGTTCGGCGACGCCGCCTGCATGATCACATACCGCCGGTCCCGGCAGCCGCCGACCACTGCAAGACTCCGCAGATCAGGCGGTCAGGTGTCGTACAAGCCGTCCCAGGGTTCGTAGAAGCCGAGGCTGTCCGGGTAGAGCTCGGCGTGTTCGGTGCCTTCGAAGGTCTCGATGACGAGGCCGAAGAGCACGCCGTCGACTTCGTGGCGGAAGGGCCGGATGGCGATGTCGCCGTAGCGGAGGCCGGGGAGGGCGTTGAGCCACTGCTTCAGCCGCTCCTGCGCCGCGTCGATGGCGGCCCGGTGGTTGTCGTCGGTCCCGGTGCGCTCGATGAGGGAGTCGAGGTGGTGGCCGGCGGCGTCGAAGGTGTGCAGGACGGCGTGCCAGCGTTTGTGTGTCTGCCAGTCGTCGGTGTGCGTGTACCCCTCCGGGAAGGCGGCGACGACGGAGCCGAGGAACTGCCCGCCCTCCCAGTGGCCGATGGTGTCGGTGTGGTAGTCGGGTTCGTAGCCGATGGGGATGATCTCGGGGACTGCCATGTGCGGGAGAGTAGCGATCGGGTCCGACAGAGCCTTTGCACTGCGCGTGACCTTGCTAACGGAAATGCTGACACCGTCCCTGGACGCGAGCGGACATCCACAGAAGACGATCAAGTGTGAGATGGCTCTGAGCAGGGCTTTCTGACATCTGTGGACGTCAGTGGACGATCTCGAACTGGCTACGGATCAGAAGGTCGGGGTTTCGAGTACCTCCGGCCGCACAGCAGGTCAAAGGCCCTCCGGGATCATCCCGGAGGGCCTTTTCCGTACCCGTACAGCAACGGGATCGAGCTACAGCATCTGATCCGTAGTGAGCACATGACTGTTCACGGCTGTCCACAAGTGCCTCGACGTCCTGGTCACGGGCCTCTGTCCGGCGATCCCAATCCACTTACGTCCATGATCGTCCAGGGTCGCCGTTGGTAACTGCGTTAGCAAAATCGACAAGCGACGGTTGCTCAACTTCAGAGTGCGTTGTGCTGAGGTTTACGGTATGGGCGGCCTTGCAGGTTGTGGCGCTTGTCCTGCTGGCCCGCCCGCGGCCAGACTTTTTCCTGGAGGTGCCTGGTGCCGCCGGCAGCCCCATCTACCTCGCGCGATGGGCCAGCTCAGCGGTCGAACGACGTAGCTGGGCCAGGTCGAGTCCGACGAGGTGCCCGTCGCGTTTGACGACGCGCCCGTCCACGACGACTGTACGGACGTCGGCTGGGCCGAGTGAGGTAACAACGGCTCCGGTGAGGTCTCTGGTGCCGAGCAGGTGTGTTAGGCCGTCGAGCAGGACGAGGTCGGCGCGTTTGCCTGCGGCGACCGTTCCGACGACATCACCGAGGCCGATGGCGCGTGCGCTGTCGACGGTGGCGGCGGCGAGGATGCCGCCAGCCGGATGCATGGTGCCGGTGTGTGCGCGATGTGATCGGAGTGTGTCGCGCATTGGTTCGAACAGGTCGGCCGGGGCGTTGACGACGACGTCAGTGCCGAGGCCGGCCCGGCCGCCTGCGTCGGCGAACTGGCTGTAGGAAGAGGCGCCGTGGCCCATCGTGGCCTCGACGATCGGGGTTACGGTGACGCCGACGCCGTTGTCGGCCAGCAGCTTGGCGTCGTCGCTGGTCATGTTGTTGACGTGTACGAGTTGAAGGTGCGGGCCGAGCAGGCCGGCCTGGTCCATGCGGCGCAGCGGTGAGTTGTGGCCGCCGCTGGCGTGCATGGAAACGACGAGGCCGAGCTGTCGACCGAGCTCTATCTGCCGTACGGCCTCGTCCCAGGGGCCGTAATCGGTGCCGAGGATCGCGAGCGCGCCAGTGACCCGGCCGTGCAGGGCTGCCACTCGTCGTACGTCCTGCTCGTCGTCCGGGTTGCCGTGCGCTACGACGGCGCGGATGCCGGCCCTGGTGTAGGCGTCCAGCACCGCGTCGGTGTGCTCCGGTGTGCGGGTCGCGTTGCTCCAGTCGAAGACGGTTGTGATGCCGGCGTTGAGGGCCTCGGCGGCGCCGAGGAGTGTGGCGTGGTAGGCCTCGCGGGGCCCGTACTCGTTCAAGGCTCGGCCGAGCACCGCGGTCAGGTACTCGGGCAACGTCATGTCCGGGCCGATCCCGCGCAGCGGCGCTTGCCACACGTGACGGTGTCCGTCGACGAAGCCGGGCACGACCACGAGCCCGTCCGCGTCGATCACTTCGGCCGCGTCCGTGACCGGGACGGAGCCGACCGTGATGATCTCACCGTTGCCGATGAGTACGTCGGCACGGTCTCCCGAGGCCAGATGGCCACCCTTGATCAACAGATTCATTCTTCCTCCAAAAGCTTTCAAAAAAGCTATCTGTAAAGCTTTTTGGATGCAAGTAGGATGTGCTGATGGCCAGGGACACAGTGGACGAGATCGCCGACGCGTGGGGGAGGGAACTGCCCGGCGCGGTCGGCATCGAACTGGAGCTGAGCAAACGGGCCGCACGGCTGGCCATGCTGCTCAACGCGCCCGTCGAGGTGGAGTTGGCCCGACTGGGTCTGACCAAGGCGGAGTACGACATCCTCGCCGTACTACGGGCATCCGGAAAGCCCTATCGGCTGCGTCCGTCGGTGCTGACGCAGCGGCTCGTGCTGACCTCTGGTGGCACCAGCAACGTGCTGCGCCGCCTCGCCGCCGCAGACCTGATCGAGCGCGACCCCGACCCGTCCGACGCGCGCAGCTCATGGGTACGGCTCTCGGCAAGCGGGGTGAGGCTGGCCGAGGAGGCGGTGCGCGCCGCCAGTGCCGCACAGGCCGCCGCACTACGCGACGTGGCACCGCACACGACGCGCGCCGCCATCGAAGCCCTTCGAGACGTGCTGGTCGCGCTCGGCGATACGGCCACGTAGGCCGCATCGCCAAACCTGACGTGGATGAGCCAAGCCCCGGCCTGAGCTGCCCACGGCCACAGCGCCTGGACAGGCTCACCGTCCGCGACGTACAGACCTGGCTGAACCCCCTGTCCACTCTCTGCACCTGCTGCGATCAGAAGAAGGACCACAGGCGGCGGTGTTGCTCGCTCGACAGGTGCTGCAAGGGCTATCCGTCCCGCAGCACCATCGCGGGCATCCGCCGCGTTCTGCGGTCCGCCCTTGGTCACACCCTGCGGGAAGAACTGATCTCGAAGAACGTCGCATCGCTCACCACGCTGCCAAGCCCCAGCAAGAAAGGGTGTGTCCCCAGTTGGCTCTGTCTCGTAATCGGTGGTAGCGCTGGGTAATGGTCACGGGAGGAGGATGCGGTGGCGAAGGAGGTCGAATCCGGCGCGGCCGTGCATCTGTCTCATGATCCTTTTCGTGCGGGTGTTGACGCCCTCGGTCCGGCAGTTGTGGTGGGGCAGGGTGAGAGCGGCATCGACGGCTGCGCGGTCGAGCTCCAGTCCGTTGGCGAAGCCGTGCAGGTGAGGTAGGTCGGCAGCGCGTGCGGCGGTGATCCATGCGGTGAGCTGGGTGTCGTTTCCGACGGCGGGGGTGAGCAGCTCAGCGAAGGCGTGGATGCGGCGGTGAGATCCCGCAGCAGGTCGGTGTCGGTGTCGCGTAGCCGGTCGGGGTCTGTGGGCAAGAGCCGGGTGAGATGGCGGGCAGTGATGACGGGCCGGTCGCCTTCGGCTCGGCCCTGGGTGAGGTAGCGGTAGAGGAGGTTGAGGCCGCCGGTGTAGCCGAGTTCCTTGATCTCATGGAACAGCCGCATCACCGGGACGGCCGGATCCTCGGCGCGGCGGGTGCGCAGGTGGTCGCGGTAGGGGTCGACGAGGGTCTGTCGGTAGCGCGGAGCACGGCGGACTTCCTCGGGCTCGCTCCTGCGGGCGTAGCGTTTGACGGTGTTCAGGGACACGTCGCGTCGGCGGGCGCATTCCAGCAGGCCAACACCCTTGCCGAGGAGGTCGTGAACCTGATGCCGGCGCTCGCGGGTGGTCCGCGCGCGGACGCCCCCGGGACGGGGCGGGTTGACCTCCGCCCAGCAGGAGGTATGGGAGCGGACCTCGGCCAGGGTCTTGTCGCACACGTTCCGCCACAGGTGCCACCTGTCGCTGACCTGCACCGCGTCGGGCAGTGCCCGGCGGACGGCCTCACCATAGGTGAGGGAACCGTCCCGGCAGACGATCTCCACGCCGGGATGAGCACGCAGCCACACCTCCAGCACCTCGGCGCCGCGACCTGGCAGCACGTCGATCCGCGTCCCCGTCTCGGCGTCAATGAGGATCGTGGCGTACCGGTGGCGGCGTCTCAACGCGAAGTCATCGACGCCCAGCACCCGCGGCACTCCGACCGCAGGCAGCGGCAGCCGCCTGAGCAGCCGCAACGCGGTCGACCGCGCTACCTGCACGCCCAAGGCCCGGGACAACCGGGCACTCGCCCTGCCCGCGAGCTCTCTCACCACCGCGCCCAACTGGTCGGCGAGTCGGTTCGTCCGGCGCTGGTAGCGCTCCAGCAGCCCGGGCACCTGCTCCCGGAACGTCCGCCACGAGCAACTCCACACCGGGCAGGCCATCCGCCGCACCCGCACCGACACCACCACCCGCCGGCCGTCCACGGGAAGGTCCGCGACCATCCGGCCGCAGAACCCATGCACCCGGCCGGTCGGCGTCGCGCACACCGGACGCAGC
The DNA here is from genome assembly GCF_050943795.1 of Streptosporangium sp. CA-115845. NCBI lineage: Bacteria > Bacillati > Actinomycetota > Actinomycetes > Streptosporangiales > Streptosporangiaceae > Streptosporangium > Streptosporangium sp. CA-115845. The sequence goes on from NZ_CP191988.1 coordinate 228,451, forward strand.
ACGGGATCGTCCCGAGTCCGCGCCACCACCCGAATCAGATTTCCCTCGTCCACCACACCCTCGATGACCAGGGCAGACAACCCCGAAAACACCACACCCGCAAGAGCGTCGATCTCCAGCACACCCCAGCCTGGCACCGGTGACGCACGGCTACCACCGATTACGAGACAGAGCCGAAAACCAGTCCCCCCTCCGGACTGACAGCCATTGTCTTGTCCTGACATTGGCAAGCAGCCGGATCCGTCACAGCATCAGCGCTCAAACTTCGATGACAAACGCTTAACCTTCGCTGTCACAGGACAAAGGGCGCTGAACCAACAATGTAGAGACCACCGCCGCCTCCGGCGCCCTCGGCCATGTCCGCGGCCGCTCCCCGGTGATGTGCACCCTCCCGCCTGGCGCTGTTCGTCAGCGACGACGGCTACACCCGCCTCAACCCGGCGGCGTGGGTGCTGTGGGGGGTCGTCGTGGGGCTCGCCGTCGCGGCGGCGGTGTTCTTCTGGCCGGTGCGGACCGGCCAGACCATCTCCTACGAGGGCCGGCGACTGCACGTGTGGCTGCCGACCTGGATCTGATCAGGCACCCTCGCCGGGACGGACCAGCCCGGACTCATAGCCGAGGACTACGGCGTGCACCCGGTCACGCAGGCCGAGCTTGGCGAGTATGCGGGTGATATGCGTCCGGACGGTCGTGGCGGAGATTACCAGCCGGTCGGCGACTTCCTGGTTATCCAGACCCCGAGCCATCAGCGTGAACACCTCGAGCTCGCGCGCCGTCAGCCGGGAGAACACAGTCGGCGGGCGGCCCGGCGGCGGGGTGGCGAGGAACCGTTCAATGAGCCTCCGGGTGATGGCCGGCGCGAGCAGCGCCTCGTCACGGACGACGGTCCGGCAAGCATGGACGAGGTCGGGAGGGTCCACGTCCTTGAGAAGAAACCCGCTCGCGCCGGCGCGCAGCGCGTCGTGGACGAGGGCGTCGTCGTCGAAGGTGGTGAGTACCAGGACCTTGGCCGTGGCGCTGGCCCTCGCCAGCTCACGCGTCGCGCCGATCCCGTCGAGCACAGGCATCCGGATGTCCATGAGCACGAGGTCCGGTCGGAGCTCGCGGGCGGCAGCGACCGCCTGCCGCCCGTCGGCGGCTTCGCCCACGACCTCGAGATCTTCTTCGGTCTCGAGAATGAGCCGGAACCCGGCACGCACGAGCGACTGGTCGTCGGCCAGCAGGATCCGGATCACGCCACGCTCACGGCCCGCACCAGGGGCAGCCACGCCCGAACGCGGAAGCCTCCACCCGGCCGGGGCCCGGCCTCAAGGTCGCCCCCGCACAGCCGGGCCCGCTCCGCCATTCCGATCAGGCCGTAACCGGCCCGCTCGGGCGCCCTGGGCGGGTGTACCCGCGACGCGGGCCGGGTAGCGCCGTCGTCCTCGACCGTGAGACGCACGGCATCCTCATCCACCACCACGAGGGCACGGGCGGGTGCGCCCGTGGCGTGGCGCATGACGTTCGTGAGGGACTCCTGAACGATCCGGTAGGCGGCCAGGTCGACCGCCGGCGGCAGCCCGCCGACCGAACCTTTGACCGTCAGCTCAAGCGGCACGCATATCGTCGGCAAGGTCGCCGAGCCGGGCCAGGGAAGGACGAGGCCCGGCCGCGGGAACGCCATCGAGGCCCAGCAGGAACCGCAGCTCGCCGAGCGCGGACTTCGCGGTGGCGCGCACCGAGGTGACCATTGAGCGGGCCGTGCCCGGATCGGACTCCACGATGCGCTCGACCGCGCCGAGCTGGACCACCACCACGCTGATAGTGTGTGCGAGCACGTCGTGCATCTCCCGGGCGATGCGGGAGCGCTCTGCATCCCTCGCCTCACAGGCCCGTTCCTCCCGCTCGTGCTCCAGCTCGCGGGCCAGGCGTCGCAGCTCGGTGATACGCAGCTGTCGGTCCCGGATGGTGCGGCCAGCGAGCCAGGGCGTGAGCGTGATCAGCCCGGTGAACGCGAAGTCGGCCACTGTCTGTGACGCGGCGAACGGGATCGCGCCCCACACCAGGGCCAAGGCCGCGACCAAGCCGACGAGCGCCCGGCGGAGCGGGGCGTAGGCGGCGACCGAGTAGACGGTGAGTATGAGCGCGATCACGGCCGCGTAGCCCTGGCTCGTGACGTCCGCGCCCAGGCCCTCATCGAGGAAGAGGGCCGACCACCCGATCAGGACGGCCAGCAGGGGCCGTTGGCGCCGCCACGCGACGGGCGCCGTCATGGCGACCGAGACGATCAGCGCCGTCGTGGCGCCGTCCGCGGCCATCACCTGCCCGGCACCGAGCGCGACGAGGACGGCGGCCACCGTGAAGTCCACGAGCCGCGGCCGAGCCCTCAGCCACTGCGCCAGGGCGCCGGCGCCGTCGTCGGTCATGGCACGAACCATAGCGGCGCGCTGCCCCGTGCGGCATCGCCCCGGGGAGGTAGGCGCATACGAGCAGGCTCGTATGCGGTTCGGCGTGACCTCCGACGATTCTGGTGCCGGCCGTCCCTAGCGTCGGCGGCACCAACCACTGCTCCCCCGGAGGTCCACGTGTCACGCCGAAGCACCGCCGTCGCACTGCTCGCCGCCCCCGTCGCCGGCCTGGCCGGCACGATCCTCCTGCCGACGTCCGCCGACGCCGCCGCCCAGCTCGCCCTGATCGAGGCGCAGCCCGCCCGCTGGGTGGGTGCGAACGTGCTGCTCGTCATCTCGTTCCTGTGCTTCGCCGGTGCCCTGCTCGGGCTCACCGGGCTCTTCCGCGCCCAGGGCTCGCGGCTCGGCGTCGCTGCGACGGTCCTCGCGGCGCTGGGGTGGGCGCTCCACATCGGTCCCGTCGCCTACGTGATGGCCCAGTACCCGCTCGCCCACCACCCGGACCGGGCAGGTGCGGCCGAGATCGCCGCGGCAATGTTTACGGCACCGCCCTTCGCCGTGCTCATCGTCCCGGTGCTGCTGGCGACCGTCGCGGGCACCCTCGCCTTCGTCGTTGCCCTCTGGCGGACGCGGCTGGCACCGCGGTGGGCGGCAGTGACGCTGGTGGCGGCACTGGCAGCCGACTTCGCGGCGCCCGACGCCGTGTCCGGGATCATGATGTTCGCTCTGATGGGTGTCGCGTTGGCCCCGTTGTCCGCACGGCTGCTCGTGCTGGAGACGACGACCGCCGGGGCCCGCGTGGCCACGCAGGCCTGACCCGGCCGGCCACGCGGGCGGGCCAGTAGATCGCTCTGATCGATGATCATGATTCCACTGTAGGAGCGGCGAGAAAACGCCGGGCTGCTCGGCGACGCGACCCAGCCTGAGTCGACGGGCGCCCCTCGTGGACCGGCGATCGGTGTGGCTGGACCCGCCTTCGATCGGCCACTGACGCGTGCTTCGGAAGCAGCGGAATGGCCAGCCAGGGAACCTCCGGACCAGCGCCAGGGCTTGATCACCCGCACACCATCTCCCAGGACGTGAACCAGCAACGCCTCCGCCCGCAAGCACCCTCGGACCACCGTCCACATCCCTCTGACCACGGTCTCCGCTACCCGACCAGGGTGATTGGTCCGCCTGAAAAATGGTCGGTCGTCCTGGGGGAGTTAGTCATCTCCGCATGAAGGGGACCTCGTAGGCAGGTGGTTGGCCGTTCATCAGGTCAGCCAGGTCGTCATCCGTGAGACCGACATCGAAGGCGTTGCCCGCCTGCCGTGGATCCCAGCCGCGATCAAGGGCTTGGCGTATGGTCGCCGTCACGAGTGCCGGCTGTATGGCGATCGTTCGCTCTCCGTACCATGCGTCCGGCCGGGAGCAGGGAAGTGACACCAGAAGAACACGCCCCGGGGTCTCGGCCAGTTCTACCGCGAACGTCAGCGGCCCCCAACTGTTCGCCTGGCAGTACGTGGGCTTACGACGGACCCGCCACCGGAAGGTGGCGCCGTCCACGCTGATGAGCCGTGATCCCTTCTTGGGGATCGCCATGAAGCGGCCTCCTGCCCTGTTTCGGCACTGCTCACAGGAGCACCGAGACCAGTTGGAAATGACGCGAGCCGATCGCAACCGTAACCCCTGTTCAGCGTGCTGATCGACAGGTTTTCCGCAGGCGGCTGGTTACCTCTTTAAACGGATTTCGTCGACCAGACACTCACCGACATCGAAGATCACCGTACGGATCACGCCGGAAGCCTAGCTCGGTTACGTAGTGTGCCCGCGTGGATGAATATCGGTGATGATTGATACCTTCATGCTGGATAATTTCTCTTATGGGAAAGCTTCGTCCCAAGGAAAGATGGGCTCTGGGCTGTATCCAGGCCGTGCTGCCTGAGATGAATGTGCGTCAATACGACGATGGTTCAGAGCCGGGCATGCACGACCTCAATCTGTTCTCTCAGGACGGAGCTCTCCGGGGATGTGTACTTCACCATCGACCTGCCGCCCGACAAAGCGGGCGGGTTCGTCGCAGACATCGGGATGCCTTGGCTCAGTGGGTGGGCGACTGGCTGCGAGAGGTCGGACAGGCGGATGTCCTCCGCAAGCTCGCCGAGTCCGCCGCGCCGCACAGCCATGTCTTCGTTCTGTTCCCCGGCTTCACCGCTGCTCCCTTCAAGGTGGCCGACCTGTTGATGCGAGATTCCGCGCCGCTTCCGACGATCACGCCAAGCCTTCCCACCGAGGTGACAAACGTGCTTGGGGGCGTTCCTCACCCTGGCTCACCGGACAACGTGACTGATCGTCGTTGCCGTGGCGGGGTCACTATACGTATGCGCAGCGGCTCTGATGCCAGTCGGGGCAGGGCAGGGACGGGTCATGCGAAAACCGTTATGGAACGTGTGGGGCGGGCCACTAATGTGACGCGGTGACAACTCAGGTGATTGTTCTCAATGGTGGCTCCAGCTCGGGCAAGTCCGGGATTGTTCGGTGCTTGCAGGCGATCCTGCCGGATCCATGGCTTGCCGTCGGAGTTGACACCCTGGTCGGGGCGATGCCCGCGTCCATGCAGGCATCGGATGCAGGAATCGACTTCGCCCCCGACGGCCAGGTTACTGTCGGGCCGGAATTCCGGATCTTGGATGCGGCGTGGGCGGAGGGGATCGCCGCAATGGCCCGCGCGGGCGCTCGGGTCATTGTGGATGACGTATTCCTCGGTGGGGCGGCATCTCAGCAACGGTGGCAGAAGGCTCTTGCCGGACTGGAGGTGCTGTGGGTCGGTGTCAAGTGCGAGAGCGCGGTCGCTGCAGGTCGCGAGATCGCCCGAGGCGATCGTACCGTCGGGATGGCCACATCGCAGGCGGAGGTGGTTCACCAAGGCGTGCTCTACGACCTGGCGGTGGATACCACGCATACTGAGTCGTTGGCGTGTGCGCAGAATATCGCCACCCGCGTGCGGTGCTAGCGCCACTATTACCTGGAGTTCGGCGGACGAGCGCTGTGACGGATCACCACGAGGAGTACTGGCAGCTCACGTGGTCACTGGCAAGTTCATTTCTGGGAGCCACCCGAACGGACGATCATGAACTGAGGTGAACGGGCCTGAATGACCGGAGGTCTGGCGACCAGCGCGACGAACGGGCCTGAACGGCCCTGGAGATCGTTTGGGGACCTGCGGTCGGTGTCGATCGACAGCGATTCGGGTGCTCCTTCGCATGATCTGAAGATCGTCGTCCGCCGGTGAAAACTGGGTGACATTTCGCATCACTTGCCGGAATGCTGGGGGCGGGCGATGAGTTTTGTCGGTGGTGTCCGTCAGTCTTTGCATGACCACAACTTCTTGTGAGACCCAGGGCTGAGACAGCAGCCATGACCATGCCATGTCCGACAACCCCGATTGAGGTGCCGTGCTCAGCCCACAGCTTGACTCACCCGCCAAGCCCGCGACCGCCGTTTCAGGTCGCACCCCGGCCGTGATCCGGCTGCTGGTGCTCGCCACATTCGTGGTCATCCTCAACGAGACGATCATGATCAACGCGATCCCGCGGCTGATGAGCGCGCTGCACATCACCGAGCAGACCGCGCAGTGGCTCTCGACCGCCTTCATGCTGACCATGGCCGCTGTCATCCCGATCACCGGATGGTTCCTGCAGCGGGTGTCCACCCGCAGCGCGTACAGCACCGCGATGGGCCTGTTCCTGCTCGGCACGGCGTTGGCCGCCGTCGCGCCGTCGTTCGAGGTGCTGCTGGGCGCCCGCATCATCCAGGCGTCCGGGACGGCTGTGATGATGCCGCTGCTGATGACCACGCTGATGCAGGTGGTGCCCGAGGAGGACCGGGGCCGGGTGATGGGCAACCTCTCCCTGGCCATGTCGGTCGCGCCTGCCATGGGCCCGACGGTCTCGGGGGTGATCCTCCAGTTCGGGTCCTGGCGGCTGCTGTTCGCCGTGGTGCTCCCCATCGCCGCCGTGATCACCTGGCGCGGTCTGAAGCAGCTCAAGAACGTCGGGGAGCCCCAGTTCAGCACCGTCGACTGGTTGAGCGTGGTGACCGCCGCCACCGGTTTCGGCGGCCTGGTCTACGGGCTCAGCCGGTTCGAGGGCGGCGATGCCCGCGTCGCCGCAGCGATCGTGGCGACCGGCCTGGTGGCCATCGCCGTCTTCGTCGCCCGCCAGGTGTCGTTGCAGAAGCGCGGTGTGCCGCTGATGGACCTGCGTACCCTGCGCCACCGCACCTACACGGTCGCGCTGATCCTGATGTCGGTGGCCTTCATGGCGATGCTCGGATCGATGATCTTGCTGCCGCTGTACCTGCAGAACATCCGCGAGCTCAGCCCCCTGCAGACCGGACTCCTCGTGATGCCGGGCAGCCTCGCGATGGGGCTGCTCGGTCCGGTCATCGGCCGCCTGTTCGACCGGTTCGGCGGCCGGGTTCTGGTCATTCCCGGCGCGATCGGGATCATGCTCGCGCTCACCGGCTTCACCCAGATCACGATGACCATGCCGTTCTGGCAGCTCCTCGGTCTGCACATGCTGCTGATGGTGAGTCTGGCCGCGACCTTCACCCCGGTGTTCACCCTCGGGCTCGGAGCGGTTCCAGCGCCGCTCTACTCCCACGCCAGCTCGATCCTGAGCACGCTGCAACAGGTCGCCGCGGCCATCGGCACCGCGCTTGTGATCACCGTGATGAGCACACGAGCCGATGCCCTGAGGTCCGCGGGAGCCACGGAGGCGCTCGCCAACCTCGACGGCATGCGGCTGGCCTTCATCATCGGCGCGGTGCTGTCCGTGGCCGTGGTCGCCACCGCCCTGCTACTACCCGCCCGAGCGGACAGTGCCGACGAGATCGAGGGGACCCGGCCGATGCACCCGGCGTGACGACGGTGGAACGGGACGCTGCAACCTCCGCTTCATAGCAGAAGGAGTTGTTCATCCCATATCTCGCTGAAGTCTGACGGAGAGGGGCCGGTGCAGGACCTGTCGGCTTGAGCGCCCCGGCCCGTCCGCCTTCCGGGCGTCAGCACACGATGAAGATGCTCTTCCAGCCGACGGGCGTCCTCTGCTCCGCGTTGCGGTTGGACGGCAGCTCGAAGTGCATCACACCCTGCGTGTCGGGCTGGTTGTACATCCGGCCGCTCTGGCCGTCGCCGTACCACTTGTACGACCCGTGGAAGGGGATGTTGGACGGGCCGCACCGGTCGATGACCACCGACCGGCCGGTGAAGCCCGGCCCTTCGTAGGCCACGTACTGCGAGGCGTAGGCGGCACTGCCCATGACAGCGACCAGGGCGGCGGAGATGACGGGGACGAGGGCGATTCGCTTCACGATGATCCTTTCGATGGCCTCAATGATCTACTGAGAGTATACATATGACTACTCTGAGTGAGTGAAATGTGCTGCGCATGGTCTGAACCGCTCGCCGAAAGCGGAGAAGACCGTGGCGCCGCCCACAAGCGATCACCGAACCGGTCCTGCGGCCGGTGACCGCGCCGGAGGATGGCTACTTGTCCGCTCAGCGATCGAAGGCGGGTTGCCGCCCCGACCACCGGTTGGGGCGGAGCCACCGCACGACATGACGACATCCACATCGTGCCGTGCTACGTGGACAGATAAACTGGGCGGCGAATATGTCGCACACTTGAGCAACCTGTCCGGATGCCGGTCCTCCGTAGAGTGGGCTGCCCTGTACCAACCCTGGCGTGAGGAGTCGGTGAATGCCGCGGGAAGGCGTCGGACCGGATTTCATCGAGGCACTGGCCCGGGGGCTGGAGGTCGTCACCGCCTTCCAGCCCCACCGGCCGGTGATGTCGCTGACCCAGGTGGCCACGGCGACCGGTCTGGCCCGGCCGACCACTCGGCGTATCCTGCTCACCCTCCAGGAGTTGGGCTACGTGCGTTCGTGTGAGGGCGGGTTCGCACTGACCCCGCGGGTGCTGGATCTGGGCGTGGCCTATGTGCGCTCGATGGGGTTGTGGGACGTTGCCCGCCCGCATCTGGAAAGGCTCGTCGCCCGTACCGGCGAGTCGTGTTCGATCGCCCAGCTCGATGGCTCCGACATCGTCTACGTGGCCCGGGTCGCGGTGCCCAAGATCGTGGGCTTGGCCGTGCAGATCGGCACTCGGTTCCCGGCGCAGGCGACCTCGCTGGGCAAGGTCTGCCTGGCCGCGCTCTCCGCCGAGGAGGTGGACCACGTGCTGGCCGAGCCGTCCCGCTCCGGGATCGAACCGCGGCGGCGGCTCAGCCGCGAGGAGCTGGACACCGAGCTGCGCGAGGTCCGCGCGCGCGGCTGGGCGCTCACCGACGAGCAGCTCGCGCCCGGCATCCATTCGGTCGCCACGCCGCTGCGTGACGGGTCCGGGCGCGTGATCGCCGGGATCAACGTCAACAGCCACGCCGCGGAGACCCCCCTGGAACGGCTGTTGGAGGAGCACCTTCCGCCGCTGCTCCAGACCGCCGGTGAGATCAGCGCGGACTTCGCCCGGCTGGAGACGGTGCCTCAGGTGACCCGGACGGCCGCGTCCTGACCGGCCGTCCGGGCTGTTCAGGGGGTGAGGACGATCCGGCCGGTCGCGGTGCCCTCGCACTGGCGCCGCCACGCCTCCCCGGCATCTGACAGCGGCCTGCTCTCGTGGGCGACGGACAGGTTGCCGAGCAGGGCCTGTTCGGCGATCAGCGTGAGCGAGGCGGCGCGCCGCTCCGGACTCAGCTCGTTGTTGGTTTGACCTCCTCCTCGGCCTGAAGGCCAAGGATTCTCCCGTCACGTCGCGGTTAAGCGGCGCGCGGGGGTTGACGCTTCGCAGACCGGGCAGTCCCGAGGTCTCCACGTCCTGACACCGCTGATCCGTCGGCGTTGTTGATGTTGATCGCGGCGTTGGTGTCGGCATGCCCGACCCAACCGCACCCGGGGTTGGTACAGGCGTACCGTGTCCCGTTGCGGGCCGCGGGGTCACGGTGAGCGCACCGGTGACAGGTCTGCGAGGTCCCCCGCGCGGGGACCTTCACGACCTGTCCGCCCCGGTCGGCGCTCTTGTATTCGAGCAGCGCGACGGTCCGGCCCCACGCCTGGCCGGCGATCGCCCGGTTCAGCCCCGCCTTCTGGGCGACGTTCCCGCCCGGGGCCTCGATCGTGCCCCTGGCCGAGCGGACCATGGTCGCGATGGACAGATTCTCCACCGTGATCACCGCGAAGGTGGCGGCGAGTTCGGTGGTGGTCCGGTGCTGCCAGTCGACGGCTCGGCGCTTGGCTTTCGCGCGCAGCCGGGCGATCTGGTCATAGACGCGCCTCTCCCGCCCCGAGGGACGGCTCTTGCGCGGCCGGGCCGCACGTCGGCGGGCCGACGTCTTCTCCAACCGGCGCAGATGCTCCCTCTCCCCCAAGGTGAGCCAGGGGCCGTGCTCGCGCATCGTCCCGTCCGACAAGGCCGGCGCGACGGTGACACCAACATCGATCCCGACCTGCGGGCCCTGATGTGCGGGCACGGGCGCGGCCGGGGTCTCGGTACGAAACACCAGGTGCCAACCATCGGCCTCCTTGACCAGACGCCCGCCGGTCACCGCACCCGCCGGAGAGTTCCTCCCAACGCCGGGCAGGTCCTTGGTCCACCGGAACCGGACCCGGCCCACCATCGGCACGGTCACCGCACCCCACCGGGCCGACAGGCGCACGATCCGCATATTCCGGGCCTGAGGCACATCAACCGCCAAGCGAGGCCGCCCCTTCTTGGACCTGAAGATGGGCCGCCGGGCGGGGTGATCGGGGTTGAAGAAGTTCTCCCACGCCTGCCGGTACGTCTTCAAAACGGCCTGGGCGGCCTGGGCGGGCAGCACCGCCAGGAACGGGAAGTCCACGCGGGCCTGGCGGATCGCCTGGTCGGCCTGGGCCAGGATCGGCCTTTTACCGGAGAAATGCGTCCAGTAGGCGTGCAGGCAGTTCCACACGGTGATCGCGGCGAACGCCTGCTCATCCAAGATCGCCGACTGGGCACCGGTCAGCTCCAGGCGGGCTTTGTGCCCACGCTGCCGCTTGACCGTCCCCCGCCCGCTCATGACCAAAAACCTAGCCGATCTGGGAATCACCGGGCAGCGAAACCGCCCGGCTTAGAGCACGCTCGCGCCCTGGCGGGTACTCCCGCGCGGGCCTTCACCCCCGGCGTGAACGCCGGAGCACTGGCCCGCATTCAGGTAGCCGAGCAGGCGCAGTGATCTGCCGCCGAGGTTGACCAGCCTGCCGCCGGAGCGCAGGGTGCGCGCGGCGGCTGCGGCCGGTACGCCGAACAGCGGGTCGAGCACCAGGTCGACCGGCCCGTCGGTGACGGCGGCGAAGCGCGCCGCCAGTTCGGCGACGTCTTCGGTGTCGAGCGCGACGACGGCGTCGGCGCCGGCCTGCTCGGCCCGGTCCCGGGCGGCGGCGGACCGCGCGCCCGCGACGACCCTGCGGGCACCGGCGATGCGGGCGAGCTGGACGGCCGCCTGACCGACCACGCCACCGGTGCCGAGCACCAGAACCTGTTCCCCGGCGGCCAGTTCGCCGCGCCAGGTCAGTGCCAGGTGCGCGGCGATGGCCGACAGCCCCAGCGCGGCGATCGCCACCGGATCGACTCCGGCGGGAAGCCTTACCGTGTCGTCCGCCGGCACGCGGGCGACTTCGGCCATGCTCCCGTCCCCCGGCGCCATCCCCGCCGAGGTCGCGAACCACACCGGTTCGCCCTCGACGGTCCCGACCCCCTGCACGCCCGGCACATACGGGGTTCGCGGTCTCCCGAAGTAGGACGTGCCGCTCGCGCACAGCAGGTCCAGCGGGGTGACGGGGGCGGCCGTGACCTTGATCAGCGTTTCGTCCGGGACGGCCGCGGGCGCGTCTCGCTCGACCACCACCGGTGGGCGGCCGGGTTCGTGGATCTCTACCGCACGCATGGGCTCAGGTGGCGATGTCGGGATAGGGGAGCGCGAAGTGCGCGAGCCGTTCGGCGTACTCGCGCTGGAAACCGAGCGGCTCGTCGTAGTCGCGTTCGAACATCGCGATGAAGAGGGTGAGGGTCAGGAACGGCTGTGCCCCCTTCCTGCCCTCGCACGCGACGCCCATCATCAGCATGAAGTCCATGAAACCGTGGGTGGCGTTGCCCGGGGCGTGCAGGCTGTCCAGCGTCACCTCCGACAGGCAGCCTTCGAGGTCACCGGAGGAGATCCACTCCACGGCGCGCCGGTCGAACTCCGGGTCGGGGCCGTGCGGGCCGAACTGCCGTGGCCCGCCCAGTTCCAGCGACAGGTGCCCGGTGCCGATGACCGCGCCCCTCGTGTCCTGCGGCCAGGACTCCACCAGCTCCCGGATCGTCTTCCCGAGCTGTACGAAGCGCTTGGGCTGCGGCAGCGGCGGGGCGAAGATGTTGGTGTAGACCGGCACGATCGGCAGGTCGTTCTGCGGGCGTAGCGTGATGATCGGGCACGTGATCGAGTGGTCGATCCGCAGCTCGTTGGAGAATGCCAGGTCGAATCCCGCGTCCATGCCCTCGCGCAGCAGGTAGGCCGACAGGTCCTCCTGCCCCTTGAGCAGCATGCGCGGCAGCCCGAACTCTCGTTGCTCGTTGTAGAAGTTGGCGTCGTACGGCAGGCCCAGGTCGGCCAGCGCGGCGCCGCACACCCCGGCCCCGTTCAGCGGCAGTGTCCGGCCCAGCACCTGCGGATGCACCCGGCCGATCGCGGCGAACAACGACAGGTGCGGCCCGAACAGCCCCTCCTCGCCTGCGATCTCCATCAACCGGGGGGTGCGCGGGTCGCCCTCCTAGTGGACGTGATGGCCCAGCCCGGGGACGAATTCCCTGGCCGCGCGCCGCGCCTGGACGGTCTTCAGGGCGAGGGCGTCCCAGCCGTCATCGCCCCCCGGCAGGTCGCCGTCCACCGAGGCCAGCACGTCGTGCAGGAAGCGGCCGGTGTCCTCGGTGACACCCAGGAACCTCGATCCGCCGCCCAGCAGGCCCGCCGCGAGCGCACCCTGTACCGAGTCGGGCGCCGACAGGTAGGTCAGGCGGGTGACGATCGCGGTCGGGGTGAAACCGTGGTCGGCCAGCGCGGCCAGGACGGCCTCGAACACCCGCACCTCGCCGCGCCCGGGCCGCCGCTGGGTCGCCAGCCAGAACGCCAGCTCGCCCATCACGTCCGCCGCCAGGTCGTGGCCGAGCAGAGTGATCGTCTTGAGGCTGGACGCGCCGAGCGCGGTCGGGTACCCGGGGCGGTCGATCCGCTCAGCCACGGTCATCCTTCTCCGCGAGCCACTCACGCAGCTCCGCGCCGTGCTCGTCCGGTTCCGGCGGCGGCAGCCGGTAGCCGGCCGGGGTCCGCGAGAATCTGATCGGATGCCGTGTCGTGGGCACCGCCCGATCGCCCTCCCCCACCTCCACGATCGGGTCCAGTCCGAAGCGCTCGGCCAGCGCGAACCCGCCGTCGATGGTGTTGATCGGACCGCTGGGCACACCGGCCTCCACCAGCAACTCGAACCACTCGACCGCGCCCCGCTCGGCCAGCCGCTCGACCAGGATCGGACGCAGCTCGTCACGGCGTTCGGTGCGGTCGGCGTTGCGAGCGAACCGCGGATCGTCGGCGACCTCCGGGATGCCCAGGACCTCGCACAGCCTGCGGAACTGGCCGTCGTTGGCGGCGGCGACGATCAGGTCGTTGTCGGCGGTCGGCAGCGGCTCGTATGGGAACACGCTGGGATGGGCGTTGCCCATCCGGTAGGGCACCACCCCGCCGGCCACGTAGGCGGAGCGTCAGCGCCGACGACAGCAGGTTCACCTCGACGTGCTGTCCCCGGCCGGTCGCGTCCCGATGGAGCAGCGCCGCGAGGATGCCGATCACGACGTGGTTGCCGGCCATCACGTCGAACACCGAGATCCCCGCGCGGTAGGGCGGCCCGTTCGGTTCCCCGGTCAGGCTCATCAGGCCGGAGATGGCCTGCACCATCAGGTCGTACCCCGGCACGTCGCGCCCCTTGCCCGACCCGAAGCCGCTGATCGAGCCGTAGACCACGCCCGGGTTGGCCGCGCGGACGCTGTCGTAGTCAAGGCCGTACTTGGCCAGCCCGCCGGGCTTGAAGTTCTCCACCACCACGTCCGCCCTGCGGGCCAGCTCGCGGGCCAGTCCGGCGTCGGTCTCGTCGCGCAGGTTCAGCGTGATCGAACGCTTGCCGCGCCGGTGTCACGACCGTCGTCGACTGGTCACACGGACTCCAGACGGTCGATCACGCCGACGCCGCCGTGGACGCGCTGCGGTCGGTGCCCGGCCGGTTCGTGCTGGCCTACGGCAACATCCAGCAGGCACCCGCCGAATGGACCGCCGCACCGGAATTCCGCGACTTCGTCCGACGGCGGATCACCGGGGACGACATGCTCGGCTTCCAGCTCGCCTTCGACGTCACCGGTGACCCGTCCTTCCCCGAGAGGCCCGCCTTCGAGGTCGCCCGCGAACTCGGCGTCGCGGTCACCACCCACGCCGGCGTGTGGGGCGCCACCGTCACGCACTGCAGCCTCCGCGCCGACCAGGTCGTCGACTGGGCCACTCGTGGCGGTGCACGCGCCCTCGGCCGTGACGGCGAACTCGGCACCCTGGAGGTGGGCCGCAAGGCCGACATCGTCCTCATCAAGAACGAGCACTCACCAGTCTCGTTCCCGCTGCTCAATCCCTACGGTCACATCGCGTTCCAGGCACAGCGGGGCGACGTGCACACCGTCCTGGTCAACGGCCGCGTCGTCAAGCATGAGCACCGTCTGCTCGGCATCGACCTGGCCGCTGCCCGCCGACAGGTCGAGCAGACCGTCGAATACCTGCGGACGACGATGGGAGAGGAGACGTGGCAGCAGGGGATGAATCCCGATGTCCCCGAGACCACCCTCCTTGACAACCCCTACACCTACACCGACTACCGCAGCGACTCGACCCACACCCGCCGAGAATCCGAGTAGCGCGGGGGGCTGTACGGTTCTCGGCTCAGCCTCAGCCCGGCAGTACGCCGCGGGCAGCACGTGCGTCGTACAGGATGCCGTAGCGGGTGATCCGGCGGTTTGTTCGGTTGGTGGCGTTGGCCGCGTCCATGATGAGGTCGGTGACGACGCCCGGATGGCTGATCATCGCGACATGGGATGCGGCGACCTGTACCGTCGCTCGGCGATCCCGCATTTCGCACCGGTGCCCGGCCCGGTTCGGGATTCCCCTCGTATCGTTGAGGCATCGTCTATGAGGAGGACGGACAATGCGCACCACGACGCTCGGGCCCGACGGTCCCGAGGTTGGCGTTCTGGGTCTGGGCTGCATGGGCATGAGCTTCAGTTACGACCTGGCGACCCCGCGGGACGAAGCCACACTGATCTCGGTGATCCACCAGGCGCTCGATGAGGGCATGACGCTGCTCGACACCGCGGACGTGTACGGGCCGTTCACCAACGAGGAACTGATCGGTCGGGCGCTGGCGGGCGGTCATCGGGAGCGTGCGGTGCTGGCCACCAAGGTCGGCACCCTCACCAGGGACTCCGCGGGCAACCCCGTTCAGGGCCTGGACGGTCGTCCGGAGCATGTCCGGAGGTCGATCGACGAGAGCCTGAGCCGGCTCGGCACCGATCACGTGGACCTCTACCAGTTGCACCGGGTGGATCCCGAGGTGCCGATCGAGGAGACCTGGGGAGCGCTGGCGGAGACCGTGGCGGCGGGCAAGGCGCGCTACATCGGCCTGTCCGAGGTGACGGTGGAGCAGATCAAGCGGGCGCAGTCGGTGCACCCGGTGACCTCGGTGCAGTCCGAGCTGTCGCTGTGGACCCGGGACTGGATGACCGAGGTACTGCCCTACTGCCAGGAGCAGGACATCGCCTTCCTGCCGTACTCGCCCCTGGGCAAGGGCTTCCTCACCGGGCGGTTCTCCTCGTTCGACGACCTGCCCGAGGAGGATTTCCGGCGGCGACTACCGCGCTTCCAGCAGGAGGCACTGCGCGCCAACCTGGCCATCGCGGGCCGGGTGCGTCAGATCGCCGAGCGCGTCGGCGCCACCCCGGCCCAGGTGGCGCTCGCCTGGGTGATGGCCCAGGGGCGGTACGTCGTTCCCATCCCGGGGACCAAGACCTCGAAGTACCTCGCGGAGAACGCCGGAGCGGTGGATGTCGAGCTGAGCCCGGCGGATCTGGCCGAGTTCGACGCCCTGCCCGCGCCGCAGGGCGACCGCTACGGAGCGGCGGACCCGGCTCGCCAGCCGTCGTGGAAGGACTGGTCGTCCGCCTCTCGCGGGTGATCTCCACGCGGCCCTTCCCCGAGTCGCGACAAGGCCCCCGACGGTCGGCACCGGCTTGTCATTTTGCGATGGTGCCGGCCGGTTCCGTGGACGGGTGGGGCGGCTACAAGACGGCTTCCAGTGGTAGGTCGCTGCCGCGCCAGGCGGCTGCCAACTCCTGCACCGGCAGGTTGAGCGCCTCACCGAGGCAGAGGATCGTGCCGAATCCGGGAGAGGGTAGTCGTCCGGTCTCGATCTTGCGCAGGGTTTCCGGCGAGATGCCGGCCGCGTGCGCGACTTCCGCTGGGTCGCGTCCCGCTCGCGCGTGGCGCAGCAGGGCGCCGAGACGCCTGCCGGCTTCGATCTGCTCGGGTGTGAGCGGTTGGCGGACCATGCTCCAAAGCTAGGACTGGTATTACTATACCGGCAAGTGCTAGGGTGCCGGTATAACTATACCAACACCCTGTGGCGCGAGGTATTCGTGATTGAACTGAAGACGCCTGCGGAGATCCAACGCATGCACGTGGCCGGACGTTTCGTCGCCGAGGTGCTCTCCGAGGTCGGCCGGCTCGCCGACGTGGGTGTCAACCTCCTGGACCTGGAGCACCACGTGCGCGGCATGATCAAACGGTGCGGGGCGAAGTCGTGCTACTGGGACTATGCGCCGTCCTTCGGACGTGGCCCGTTCCGCAACGTCATCTGCCTGTCGGTCAACGACGCCGTCCTGCACGGCCTGCCCCACGACTACACGCTGCGTGACGGCGACGTACTCAGCGCGGACCTCGCGGTCAGCGTCGACGGCTGGGTGGCCGACTCGGCGCGCACGGTCGTCGTTGGCACTGCTGCCGAGGAGGACCTGCGGATCATCCGTGCCACCGAGGAAGCGTTGGAGGCGGCGATCGAGGTGGCGCGTCCGGGCAATCGCCTGGGTGACATCTCGGCGGCCATCTGGGCGGTGGCCCACGACTACGGCTATCCGGTCAACACCGAGTTCGGTGGCCACGGCATTGGCCGCACCATGCACGAGGGGCCCCACGTTTCGAACAAGGGCCGGGCAGGGCGCGGCCTTACGCTCCGGCCGGGCCTGACCCTCGCGCTCGAACCCTGGTTCGCCCGCACGACCGACCGGATCGTCTACGACGCCGACGGCTGGACCATCCGGTCGGCCGACGGCTCACGCACGGCCCACTCCGAGCACACGGTCGCCATCACCGAGGACGCCCCCTTGGTGCTCACCCGGCGTGAACCGGAGGACCCCGTAACGAGGGGTGATTCCGCCAGTCGTCTATCCACAAAAGACGTCTAGTGTCCCGCCGTTATCGCGTCCTTGATGCTCTGGCTTCGCCAGGCCGAATTGTCAGGTGCTCCTTAGAGGCTGGAACTTCCGTTGCTGCATATCTCCCGAATGAGCACGCACCAGCTCAGCGTGGAAGCCGACTCTCGTGGCGCACATCGTGGCCGCACCGCCTGACGGCGAGCACACGGTCGACAAGGAGAACGGCGATCGCCCGAGGCGCCGGGCGGGCGCGCCTCAGGTGCTGCTTCCGATACCGGCTCGCACGTCAACGACCTACCGGATCGTCTGGCAGCAGCGGCGAGCGGAAACCCGGGCTTCCCCGGTCTTCTCAGCGCCGCGATTGCTCGCAGGATGATGCGCATCGTCAGAACCCCTCCTTTCGGAAATGCTCTGGCGGGGTATAGTGTTGGCGATACAGCTACCCGGTAGGGGTACTTGCTACGAAGCGAGGATACGCGATGGCCACGAACGAGTACCAGGTGACGGGCATGACGTGCGAGCACTGCGAGAGGTCGATCCGCGAAGAGGTCGGCGAGATTCAGGGTGTCGAGGGCATTCAGGTCAGCGCTCAGACGGGCAAGCTCGTTGTCACCGCTTCCGGTGACATCGACGACGCCAAGGTTCTGGGTGCTGTCGAGGAGGCCGGCTACTCGGCGGTACGCGTCTGATGAAGGCCGGAGCGCGGCTCGCGCTCGGCGGCGACCTGGTTGCGGGTTCGTCGAGCGAGCTCACGATCTCGATCGCTCGCGATGGTGAGCCGGTCACGACTCTTGAGCCCTACCTCGGGGCCTTCGGGCATCTGGTGGCGCTGCGCGAGGGCGACCTCGCCTACCTGGCGGATCGGGTATCGAGCTGGAGATCGGCGGGATGACCTGCGCCTCCTGCGCGAACCGGATCGAGAGGAAGCTGAACAAGCTCGACGGCGTCCAGGCGACCGGCCGGCCATCGACGTCTTCGCTGGGCTGGCGGACCCCGTCCGGGTGAAGATCGTTCTCGCCCTGCAGGAGTCGGAGATGTCCCCGGATCATCTTGCCGACATCGTCGACGGGTCTCCTGACGCCGTCGACCGCCGGCTCAAGCGCCTCAGCTCTGCGGGCATCGTCGCAGCCGGCAACCAATGGCCCGGCACTTCCATCGCCTGGCGAACCAACACGTCGCGAATCTCGCGGTCAGCGGCGCCCTCCAGGCTCAGCACGCCGCTCTGATGGAACACGGCGGCGATGCCTCGTCCTCGTGGCCCCACACCGAACGTTGACCGGGAAACCCTCAGCGTTCCGGCCCGGAAAAGCCTGGCCAAGGTTCGGAGACGCCCCATTAGACCGATCCGAAACCCCCAAGGAGTGACTTATGCCGCGCCTCTCCCGGTTCGCCCCGGAAACCGCCGTCGGAGCCTCCCGCGATCTTCTCGGCGAACTGGTCCAGCGACACGGCCAGGTCGGCGACATGGTGTCGACGATGGCCCACTCACCGGCCGTGCTTGGCGGATACCTGCAGCTCAGCCGCGCCATGCGGCGGGCAAAGCTCGATCGCAAGATCAGCGAACGCATCTCGATCGCCGTCCAGGCCCAGCAGGGATGCGGCCTCTGCCTTCAGTCGCATATCGCCGCCGCCCGCTCGCTCGGCATCAGCGAAGAAGAGATCGAACTGGCCCACCAGGGATCGTCGGCCGATGCCTCCACCGCCGCGATCGTCACCCTCGGACTCCAGGTCTATCGTGAGCCGACATCCATCACCGACGAACAGATCGATCACCTCCGCGCCAACGGCTACAGTGACCGCGAGATCGCCGATGTCGTCGGGGTCGTCGCGCTCAACATCCTCACCGGAGCATTCAACCTCGTCGCGGGTCTCACACCTGGGCAGGACGGCTGAGAGCCGGAGAGTGGACAGGCGCATCGACAACCCTGTGATGGTTGCCGATACCCGGCCTCGCCCCATCCTCAGCGGCGCGGATCGGGGCGAGGCCGCCCCGGCTGTTCGATCCTGCGAGCTTCTCACAGCCCCCGATCACGATCGGCGCTCTAGCAGGGATACCCTAATGGGGTATATTCTGGTGACATGAAGACACCCCCTGACCACGACGGACATAGCGCTCCGATGACCCAATCTGGTCCTGGGGACCATTCCCATCACCAGATTCATATGGACCACTCCGATCACGCGAACCACGCGGATCATGAGGGCCACTCCGGCCACGCAGGTCACTCCGGCCATGCAGGGCATGGCGGCCACGGGGGGCATGGGGACCACGTCGGTCAGTTCCGCCGACTGTTCTGGATCAACCTGATCATCGCCGTGCCGGTCGTGGCGTTCTCGCCGATGTTCGCGATGATCCTCGGATACGAGGTTCCCGGATGGGCATGGTTCATCGCTCCAGCCCTCGGTACGGTCATGTACGTCTGGGGTGGGTGGCCGTTCCTGACCGGGGCCGTAGGCGAGCTCAAGGCCCGCAAGCCCGGGATGATGCTGCTGATCGGTCTCGCCATCACCGTCGCGTTCTTCGCCTCATGGGGCGCCACGATCGGACTGCTCCACCACGAACTGGAGTTCTGGTGGGAGCTGGCACTGCTGATCGTCATCATGCTGCTCGGCCACTGGATCGAGATGCGCTCGCTCGCGCAGACCACCTCCGCCCTCGACTCCCTCGCCGCCCTGCTCCCGGACGAGGCCGAGCGCATCGAGGGGGATCAGATCGTGAAGGTCGCGCCGGTCGATCTGCGCGTCGGCGACCTTGTCGTCGTCCGCCCAGGTAGCAGTGTGCCCGCCGACGGCAAGATCATCGACGGCAACGCGGCGATGGACGAGTCAATGGTCACCGGCGAGTCTCGTCCAGTAGGGCGCGGCGTCGGCGACACCGTCACCGCGGGTACGGTCGCGACAGACTCGAGTCTGCGGGTGGAGATCACTGCGACGGGCGACGACACTGCCCTGGCGGGCATCCAGCGCCTGGTGACCGAGGCGCAGAACTCCTCCTCCCGCGCGCAGCGGATCGCTGACCGTGCGGCGGCGCTGTTGTTCTGGTTCGCTCTTATCGCCGCGGCAATCACCGCGGTCGTGTGGAGCTTGGTCGGCGACCCCGATGCCGCCGTTGTACGCAACATCACCGTCCTGGTGATCGCCTGCCCGCACGCGCTGGGCCTGGCGATCCCGCTCGTGGTCTCGATTGCGACCGAGCGGGCTGCCCGCGGTGGTGTGCTGGTGAAGGACCGGCTCGCGCTGGAGAGCATGCGCACCATCGACGCGGTGCTGTTCGACAAGACCGGAACGCTCACCAAGGGCGAGCCGACCGTGACCGCCGTGCAGCCGGCGGGCGACCTGAATGCCGACCATCTCCTGGCGCTCGCGGCGGCGGCGGAGTCGGACAGCGAGCATCCGCTCGCCAAGGCGATCGTCCGCGCAGCACAAGAGCGGAAGCTCGCCCTGCCCGCAGCATCTGGGTTCTCGTCCTCACCGGCGGTCGGAGTGACCGCGACCATCGACGGCCGAGAAGTCCGCGTCGGCGGGCCAAAGCTGCTGGAGGATGTCGGCGAATCCGAGATCGATGAGGCGGACGAGTGGAGACATGATGGGGCGATCATTCTCCACGTCGTCCAGGACGGCACCGTTGTCGGTGGGCTCAAGCTCGCTGATGAGATCCGCCCCGAGTCCCGGCAAGCCGTCGATGCGCTGCACGAACTCGGCGTCGAGGTTGTCATGATCACCGGAGACGCGCAGGCGGTCGCGGAAGCGGTCGGCGCCGAACTCGGCATCGACCGGGTCTTCGCTGGTGTCCGCCCCGAGGACAAGTCCGCGAAGGTTCAGGAGCTCCAGAAGGAAGGCAAGAAGGTCGCAATGGTCGGCGACGGCGTCAACGACGCTCCCGCGCTCGCCCAGGCCGACGTCGGAATCGCAATCGGCGCCGGCACCGATGTCGCCATCGCATCCGCCGGAGTCATCCTTGCCAGCTCCGACCCACGCTCGGTGCTGTCCGTGATCGAGCTTTCACGCGCCGCCTATCGCAAGATGAAGCAGAACCTGTGGTGGGCCGCCGGCTACAACCTCATCTCGGTGCCGCTCGCCGCGGGAGTTCTCGCGCCGATCGGATTCGTGCTGCCGATGTCGGTCGGCGCCGTACTCATGTCCCTGTCCACCGTTGTCGTCGCCCTCAACGCGCAGCTCCTGCGACGCCTCGACATCTCACCTGAGCGCAGCGCGAGCCGCCTGCTCATCCAGCGCGAGACCTCCCCGACGGACCGCTCGTCGCAGAGCATCCCTCGTACATGAGCGAAACGCAGTATTGAACGAACCCATCCTGACGAGACCTCAGAACGAAGGAGAAGAACCTGCGTTCCGCGTAATTCAGAGCGGCTAGGGCTCGAAACCGGCATCTGACCTGAGGAACTACGTGGAGACACGCTGGGCGGGCGTGTCTCCAGGAGCTTGAGCACGGGTTCGAGGTCAGGAGGGAGCGGCGAGCTCGATGATCTGCCGGGGCGGGGCGACGCCGAGCTTGGTCAGCAGGTCACGGTGGACCTTGGTGGGCTCGGTGCGCTGACGGAAGCGGCCCGTGGGACCGTGGCGGCGGATGCCCACCCAGGTCTCACCGACGGCGTTTTCAATGATGCGAACCGGCAGCAGGGCCAGCCAGCACAAGATGACATGGGCGCGGATGCGTTCCTCACGCCGGTGGTGGACGGGCCGCAGATCGATGATCGACTTCATGTCGCGCCAGCCGCGTTCCACCTCCAGAAGCCGCTTGTAGCCGACCGCGATGTCCTCGGCCGACAGGTGCGGGTCCGCGCAGCGCAGTTCGCTGTCGCTGACCTTGACCTCTTTGACTGGATGCGCAGCAGCCGCTCGTCTGTGAGGGGGCAGGGAAGGTCGGCCAGCACCTGGCGGCAGTTGCGGGCACCGACGATGCGCCCCTGCGGGCCGAACGGTCCGTTGCGTTCACGCCGGTAGCGGGGGGTGTCGCCGACGCTGATCCGGGTGTGGCAGCTCGGGCACCAGCCGATCAAAACCACCAAGGCCAAGTGTCGAGGACGGAGGCCAACTGTCATCTTCGATCTCTCACTGTCAAGATCCGCGCCAAACTGTCAGATTCGATGAGTCCAGGCAAGCTGTCTGGCGTCGCCGAACATGACAGCGAGGCTTGGGGCCGACCTGGGCACTGTCATTTTGATCGGCATCTAATCAGGCCGCCCGAACGACATTCAAAGTGACAGTGTGATCCGAATGGGATTCGGGTGTCGTCATATGCGGCCGTTATAGACCTTGCGCACCTGCTTGGGCATGTCGGGGTTGAGCAAGACACCGACCGACAGGACCGAATGGACAAACGCCTGAGGTCGCCCGGAGGTCTACCTCGGTCTATGTCGATGAGAGATGTTGGGACTTTAGCCTGACCGGCGGCTGAACTGCTTGGCAACGCCCGTGGTGTTGTAGCGGAAGCGGGCCATCTCGGTGGTGACGTTGTAGGTGGCCGCGATCTGCTCGGGGGACATGCCCTGGGACACAGCGGTGATGAGGAGCGGTCTGGGAAGCATGAGGGTGCCACCCATGGCGGTGGCCTGTTCTTCTTCTTCTGGTTGGCAGGTGCGGAAGGGGACGCCGCCAACCTCACGGACCTCGGTGAGGTCGTGCTTGAGCAACAAATGGGACAGTTCGTGAGCGACATCGCTTGCCAGTCTTCCCGCGGTGCGTAGCGGGTTGGTGACGATGTAGGCCTTGCTGTGAACGTTGAAGGTCGCCGCGGAGAAGGCAAAGGCCTGCATCCGCTCGAGTTCTTCCAGGCGGTCGACGGCGATGAGTCGTTCCGCGCTTACGACCTTGGTGCCGAGGTGGTCGGCGAGGTCGTGGATGTCCAGGCGCGCGTTGGGCGACAGGCCCATTTCGTTTCTGAGTCGCACAGCCTCGCGTTCGGCGTTCGCCTTGAATCCACGGGGAAGAGTCACAGTTCGCCTATCTCGATCTGGCGGACGAGTTCGTCGTGCATATCACTCAAGATCGTGGCGAGGCGCTGAGGAACGCCCGGGCGCATGACCGAGGTCGCGCGGAGGTGACAGGCCACCGGCGGCCGTGCCGGACCCGCCTCCCGAGCAAGGGCGTCATACATGTCGCGCAGGACGGAGCTGATCTTCGCGGATGCTTCGTCGGTCAGGCGCGGGTCGGTGCGCAGATGGCTGATCGCCTGGTCCAGTGGCGAACTCTCGCGTTCGCTCACGGAGTTGAAGAACCGAGCGGGAGACACGCCGAGCCAGGTACACAACCGGGTGAACGTGGCGAGGTCGGGCTGAGAGCCCGCCTCGACCCGTGACCAGGTGCTGAAACTCACGCCTGCATCGGCTGCTGCTTTGCGGATCGACAGGTTTCCCCGACGTTCCTTCAGAAGTCGGCCAAGCTCCCCGATCGCCAGCCGCTCGGTCTCGATCGGGATCTCTTCCTGAGAGAACTCGAGATCCGGTAGCCGTGTCATTCCCACATCATACTTTCGCGATGCAGCTTGCGTGCAACACCACCCCGTGCCAAACTTCAGTCACTAGAAGCACACTGATGCTTTGGTGCAACACCAGGGGGAAATTGTGTCTACCAAGCCGACCCGCAAGATCGAGGTCACCGTTGCCTTCGCGGCCGCAGAGCGGCCGTATCGCCACAACTACGCGCCGCAGACATCGATTCAGACGGTGCTCGCCGACGCCCTCACGAAGTTCGAGATCACCTCGGATGGCACGACCCGCTACTACCTGCTCCACCATGGGGACGAGCCTGCGCTCACCAGCACTGTCGCCGAGGTCGCGGGCCGTGCCGACTCCCTTCGGCTGAAGCTGCGCACCGAGACGATCCAGGGCTGAAAGGCACACGTCGTGGATCTTGAAAGCCTCCTGCGGCTCGAGCGCGACGAACCCCCGGTCCAGGAGTTCCTGACCTCGACCGGGGGGTCCCTCGTCCGCCGAGACACCGACCCAGTGGGCCTGTACTGGGCCGTTCTGCAGCCCACCGATCGGGCGTGCCGTCCCTTCATCGCCAAGATCGGCTGGAGCGTCTACCCGCATCGTCCTCCGTCGCTGCTTTTCGCCCCGGAGATCGGCGGGACAACTACGGACCCGTCGGGGTGGCCCGCCGCTGGGGGCTATCGCGCACCCAATGACGTCTGCAAGCCGTTCACCGCCGAGGGACAGGCGGTCCACGCCGAATGGGCGACCGGGCCGCAGGCGTGGCGGAGCGTCGGTAACCCCTTCTTGTATGTCGTCGAAACGATCCACGGAGACATCGACCGAGTCGCAGGGAGACGCGCGGCATGACAACGACCCCAGCCCTGCGCCTTCATCCTTGTGCAGTGGAAGAACTCCTCGGGCACGTTCGGGGGTATGGGCGGCGTGACGTCGAGACCGGCGGCCTCCTCATCACCCGCCCGAGAGAGGCTGGCGTCGCCGTTCTAGCCCTGGCAGGCAGCGCCGGTATTCAACGGCAACGAGGGCTCTTCGTGATCACAATGCCTGCGCTGGATGCGATCTTCACCTACGCCGAGGACAGAGATCTTCAGGTCCGTGCCATGTTCCACTCACACAAACACCGGGCGTTCATGTCCTCGACCGACCGTCGGTCCGGCCTGAACGCCCAGGGTTTCATCAGCACGATCATCCCCACCTATACCGACCCACCGCCCGACCCGAGCCAATGGGGGTGGTGGCGCTACGAAAAGGACTGGCATCCCACCAGCCCCGCAGTCGCAGACCAGGCCTTGTCCAGCACAAAGATCATCACCTTCGATGCTGGAGGCGTCCTTGAGCACTGACTATTCCCGCGGGGTGCGCTTGGGCGCTGCCGCTGCGAACACCGACGAGCCTGGCTTGCGGCAACGACTTGAGGGCATTCGGGTTCACGTCACTGCGGAACCGACCGTACCCGGAGTGACTACCGCGCTCAAGGTTCTGCTCGGCGACCTCCGCCGGCTGCCCATCGAGATCAGCTTGGACCCCGGCAACAGTCCTGAACGACTGTCCGACCAGGTCATCGCCGACATCGTCGAAGGCACGCTCGGGATTGACTCGGACAGACCAGTCACGCTTACCGCCGACACCGCGGACTTGAACATCCACCTTGGGCCACATCCGCCAGCGGAAACCGCCATCAGCGCCGTTCCCGACGGTCACGGAGTACGACTTCGCCATGCCGGAGCCTCCTACCCGAGCTTGAGCGCTGCAGGAACCGGCCTCGGAGCAGTCACCACCGCCGCCAGCCTCACCGCAGAGATATTCAAGACGATCACCAACTTGAAGCCAGGCGCCTGCCGCCAGCTCATTCGACTGGATTTTTGCCCGGTCACCCTGGGCACGCAACCAGGTGCATTCTCCACGTCGGTCAGTGAGCTACCGACCATCGCGCTCGTCGGCGCAGGAGCGGTAGGAACCGCCATCGCCACCATCCTTGACGCGCTCGGTGCCAGCGGCCAGATCACCGTCGTCGACCCCGAGACCTACGACACGCCCAACGTCACTACCTACAGCCTCGGCAGCCACACCGACGCCGAGAACCAGATCCTCAAGGTCGACCTGCTCGCCCGGGAACTGAATCGCGCTGGCCGACTCCAGGCTCTGCCGATCAAAGGGACCGCCCAAGATTTGATCATCAGCATCGACGAAGGGAAAACGCCCTGGCCATTGATGGTTTTGAGCGGCGTCGACAGCATCACCGCACGCCATGAGATCCAGCGCATCTACGCCGATTTCACCCTGGACGGCAGCACCGGAGGCCAAGCGGGAACCACCCTCGCCCTCCACGAGGCCCTGCCGCTCGGCCCCTGCCTACGCTGCTACTACCCGCAGCGCGCCACAACCGGCATCGTCAGCGCCGAAACCCGACTGCACCAAGTCACTGGATTGCCTATCGCCCGAATCGCCCAGGGAGACCACCCACTCAGCCTTGCAGACCTGTCAACGCTCTCTATCGCCGCTCAGGAACTGCTCCGTCCGCACCTGGGCAAACCCGTATGCGGGCTGAGCAACCTCCTCGCGCTCTCCTCCGGCGCTGCGGACGGTTATCGGCCCTCGGCCACCTTCGTCGCACAGCAAGCAGCCAGCCTCGTTGTTGGCGCGCTCATCGCTCGAACCACCGGTTTCGCTGACGGGCCGCCCCGCCACGTCGAGTACGACGCTCGCTTCGGCCCACAGAAGTCCATGTTGACGAGCCGCAAACCGAGGCCTAGCTGCGACTGCCAGTCAGAGCAACAGCTCATCCAGCGGATACGACGAAACCGAGCGCAGCCAGGCGGCGCAGCAGCTGGGCGAAGGCGGCACCGGTGAGACCGGTGCCCACGGTCAGCACGGTCGCCACCAGCAAGACGACCAGCGCGATCGTCACCACCGGGGCCGTCCACTGCTATATACACCCGCTCGAAAGCGCCGCGCGCCCAAGTGGGCTTTCAGCTTGCGAGCGAGGTAGCGAGCGTCGCGGCCCACTCCGCGCAGGGTGTTGGAGGCGGGGGTGCGCTGCCATTCCAGGCCGAGGAAGCCCAGCCCGGGATGGGTGGTGGACAGGCCTCGGTCATGGCGGGGGTGGCCGCGCTCGTCCAAGGCGCCGAGCCCGTTCAGGTAGTCGAGGTTGGGCTGGTATCCGGTAGCCAGCAGTACCACGTCGACGGGTTCGCGGCTGCCGTCGACCCACACCACGTCGCCTTCGTCGAGGCGGGTGAACATCGGGCGCCGCTCCAGGCGGCCTTCGCGTAGCGCCTGACGGTAGGTGCCCTCGTCCAGGACGGGGACGGTAGGCGGGGTAGTGACCAGGCGGGCGGGCAGGCGGTCGAAGCCGGTGACGGTGAACCAGAAGTGCAGGTCCTTGCCCAAAGGACGTTGGTCGACGAAGCGGATCGGCGTGCGGGTGGCCAGGGTCACCGTGTTGGTCTCGGCGAGTTCGCAGGCGATCTGCACGGCCGAGTTGCCAGCGCCGACCACGACGATGCGCCGGCCCGTGTATGGCAGGGGGTTGGTGTAGGCGGCGGCGTGCAGGATCTGGCCGGTGAAGCCGTCGCGGCCCGGCAGGACGGGCAGGTGAGGGCGGTCGAATGATCCGCTGGCGGCGATCACGGCGGGCGCGTTCAGTGTGCTGCCGTCGGCGAGGTGCACGGCGAAGCCACCGCCACTGCCCTGGGCACCGGCTGCAACGGCGGTGACGCGGGCGCCGGTGCGGATCTCGGCGCCCCCGCGGCCGAGATCGCGGGCGTAGCGGGTCAGATAGTCCACGACCTCGTCGCGGTGCGGGTAGCGGTCGCCGTCGCCGCCGAAGGCCAGGCCGGGCAGAGAGCTGTAGCGGGCGGGTGAGAACAGGGTGAGGCTGTCGTAGTAGCGGCCCCAGGAGCCGGTGGCCTGGTCTGTTGCCTCCAGGAGCACCGGAGTCAGGCCGGCGTCCAGAAGAGTTCGGGTGGCGGCCAGTCCGGCTTGGCCGCCACCGATGACGATGGTGTTCATGTGCCGCATCGTATCGTCAAATCAAGAAATGACAATATGAGGGGTAGAGTCTTCTCCATGGAGACGGCGAGCACCGACATCGAGCTGACCGAGGCCGCGCGCGGCTTCCTCAAGGCGATGGCCAGCGACACCCGCCAGCAGATCCTGATGCTGTTTTCTGGTGGGATCGAGCTGACGGTGGGCGAGGTCGCCGAGCGGATGGCGCTGGCACAGTCGGCCACCTCCACCCATCTGGCGACGTTGCGCGACGGCGGGGTGCTGAGCGCCCGGCGGGAGTGGAAGACGGTCTACTACCGGGCCGACCCTGCCCGGATCGGCCAGGCGCTGAGCGATCTGCAGACCAGCCTGCAGGCCTGCTGCCCGCCCGACATCTGCACCCCGGGCGCCACCTGCGGGTGAACCTCCCTCGACGGTCGACCTGCGCCACCCGATCTGCTGATTTGACAATCCTCTAATCAGCGAGGCACTCTCTTTACTACTTAGATGCTTTTCTAAACAGGGGGTGTGTGGTGCGCGTCCGGTTCCGCCAGTTGCGCTCCCCCACCCTGCTCCACCGCTGAAATCCAGCGATCACATGTCGCACGAATGGCAGGAGAGGCCCTCATGAGTGACGGATACTGCGGCACCACCACCACTTCCACCACCGCTGCTGTGGAGATCGAGCAGGTTGTGGCGCACGCTGCGCCCGGCGCACCCGGTGCCCTGCCGGTCGTGGTCATCGGCGCCGGCCCGGTCGGCTTGGCCGCTGCCGCGCACCTGGTGGCGCGCGGCTTGGACTTCGTTGTGCTGGAGGCGGGGCAGCAGGCCGGCGCGTCAGTCGCGCAGTGGGCTCACGTGCGGGTCTTCAGCCCGTGGCGCTACAACATCGACAGCGCCGCCCGCCAGTTGCTGGAGGCCGACGGCTGGAGCGCCCCGGACCCCGACTGGCTGCCCACCGGCGCCGAGCTGATCGCCGACTACCTCGCTCCGCTGGCAAAGCTGTTCGGCGACAAGGTCCGGCTGGGCGTGAAGGTGACCGAGATCAGCCGCCTGGGATACGACCGGGTCCGCAGCAACGGCCGCGAGCAGGTCCCGTTCCTGGTGCGTCTGTCCGACGGCCAGGAGTTGCAGGCCAGGGCCGTTATCGACGCTTCGGGTACCTACACCTCGCCCAGCGTGCTGGGCGCGAGCGGCCTGCCCGCCTTCGGTGAGGAGCAAGCGGCGGCGTTCATCGACCACGCGCTGCCCGATGTGCTGGGCGCCGACCGCGACACCTACCAGGGCAAGCACACCCTGGTCGTCGGGGCGGGCCACTCGGCGGCCACCACCTTGCTGGCCCTGGCCGAGCTGCCAGATGCGCAGATCACCTGGGCGATCCGCGCCACCAACGCCGACCGCACCTACGGCGGCGGCGAGGCCGATGCCCTTCCGGCTCGCGGGGCACTGGGCACCCGGCTGCGGGCGCACGTCGATTCGGGCCGCATCACCCTGGTCACCGGCTTCTACACCCACTCGATCACGGAGAACGACGGCCAGGTAACGGTGATCAGCCGCGCCCCGTCCGGCGCCGAGCAGTCGGTCACCGCCGACCGCATCGTGGCCGCCACCGGATACCGCCCCGACCACTCCATCGCCTCGGAGCTGCGCCTGGACCTGGATGCGATCCTCGGCTCCACCCGCGCTTTGGCCCCGCTCATCGACCCCAACGCCCACTCCTGCGGCACCGTCCCCGCGCACGGTGTCGACGAGCTGGCTCATCCGGAGTCTGGCTACTACGCGGTCGGCGTCAAGAGCTACGGCCGCGCTCCGACGTTTTTGATGGCCACCGGGTATGAGCAGGTTCGCTCGGTTGTCGCCGCGCTGGACGGCGACGGGGAGGCCGCCCGTGACGTGCAGCTGGACCTGCCGGAGACCGGTGTGTGCTCCTCGGGGCTGGTCGAGGCGCAAGAGCGCAAGGTTGGCCTGGCCACCGGGATCAGCGGTGGCCTGCTGGCCGCCCCGCTCCCGCTGGTCACCGTCGGCGGCGGCGATGGCGACGGTGGTGGGTGCTGCGGCTGAACACCGGCCATCGACCAGCGCTGAAGCCGCACCGACAAGGAGCCTCAGATGTCTGAGGGGTACCCCACCGCCGCCCAGAAGGAAGCCCTGCGCCTGATCTGCGAGCACGGACCGCTCGACACCCACCGGCTGGGAGAGCGCTTGGTCGCCGCCCGCGAGCCGAGCAGCAACCCCAGGTTCGCCCCGGCAATCGCCCGGACGGCCGGACCCTTGGCCTGGCGGCTGCACGTCCAGGGGTTTATCGCCGAAGATCCATCGCCTGGCCGCTGGATGACCACGGCGGATGGACGTCGGCTGATTGGCTGTGTCGGGACGCGCGGGTGAGCTCCGCCGCTGAACCTGCCACCGAGGCCGCCGCCCCCGAGAAAGGGGGCGGCGGCCGGCCGCGTTCGGGGCGCGGCTGGCGGATTGTCGCCGCCCTGGCCGTGACGCAGACCATCGGCTACGGCGTGCTCTACTACGCCTTCTCCGTCTTCCTCACCCCCATGGCGGCCGACCTGCACGCCGGCGGCGCCCAGATCGCGGCCGCGCTGACCGGCTCGATCCTGATCGCCGCGTTGTGCGCCCCGCTGGTCGGCCGCCTGCTGGACGCCCGCGGCGGCCGGGGCCTGATGACCGCCGGGTCGATCATCGGCACGCTCGCCGTCCTGGCCTGGTCGCGGGTCGAGAACCTGCCCCAGTTGTACGCGGTCTTCGCCGCGATCGGCATCGCGTGCGCGATGGTGTTGTACGAAAGCGCCTTCGCTGTCATCGTCAGCTGGTTCGACGGCCCCACCCACGGCCAGGGCCGAGCCAACGCCCTGCTCGCGCTCACCGTCGTCGCCGGGTTCGCCTCCACCATCTTCCTGCCGCTGACCGGCCTGCTGGTCGACTCCTACGGCTGGCGCACCGCCCTGGTGGTCCTGGCCGTGATCTACGGAGTAGCGGCGATCCCGTTGCACGCGCTCGTCGTGCGCCGCCCCACCCGCGCCGGACATCGGCCGGCCACGACCCACGAGCGGGCTCAGGTCGTCAAGGCCGCCACCCGTCGGCGGCCGTTCTGGCTGCTGGTGATCGCCTTCACCGCCAACGGCGGCGCGGCAGCGGTGATGTCCATCCTGCTCATCACCTACCTCATCCATCTGGGCCACTCACCCGTCCTGGCCGCCACACTGGCCGGACTGCTGGGGGTTTTGTCGGTGACCGGCCGCCTGCTCACCACCGGCCTGCAACGCCGCCTGCCCGCCGCCCTCATCGCCGCCGCGATCTTCGCCCTGTAGGGCGTCGCCGCCGCACTGCTTCCGCTGGCCGGGCGCACGGTGCCGGGCGCCATCGGCTGCGTGCTCGGATTTGGGCTCGGCTTCGGCATTGCCTCCATCACCCTGCCGCACCTGCTTCTGCAGCGCTACGGCAGCAGCGCTTATGCCTCGCTGTCAGGCCGCATCGCCGCCTTCTCCGTCGCAGACAAGGCCCTGGCGCCGCTGGGCGCGGTCGCGCTGGCCCAAGCGGTCGGCTACCAGTGGGTGATGGCAGCCGTTGCGCTGGCCTGCGCGATCGCCGCGTTCGCGCTGGTCGCCTACCATCGCGTATGATTTAGACGAATGTCGAAGTAGGGGAGTTGTTGTATGACCACCGCCACCGTCCAGTGCTGTGCCCCGATCGCCCGCGAGCCGCTCGGCGAGAGCGACGCGGCCGAGCTGGCGGTGATGCTCAAGGCGGTCGCCGACCCGGTCCGGTTGCGTCTGCTGTCGATGATCGGCTCTCATGCGGGCGGTGAGGCGTGCGTGTGTGACCTGACCCCCGCCTTCGACCTGAGCGGCCCCACCATCTCCCACCACCTCAAAGTGCTGCGGATGGCCGGACTGATCGATTCCGAGCGCCGCGGCACCTGGGTCTACTACTGGATCGTCCCGGCCGCGGTGGCTCGCCTGGGTGCGCTGTTCACCCCGCTGGTCGAGTCCACGAGCGTGTGACCGGCCCGAAGGCGGTGTCCCACTCGTCGCGGCCGGTCGATGTCGTGGTGATCGGCGGCGGGCAGGCGGGTCTGGCGGCCGGCTACTACCTGCGCCGGGCAGGGGCGGACTTCGTCATCCTGGACGCCCGCGACGAGCCGGGCGGGGCTTGGCGGCATGCCTGGCCGTCCCTGCGGCTGTTCTCCCCGGCCCCCTACAGCTCGCTGCCCGGCCGGATGATGCCCATCCCTGAGGGCGGCGGCTATCCGAGCGCGGCCAATGCGGTCGCCTATCTGGCCGATTACGAGCAGCGCTATGAGCTGCCGATCATCCGGCCGGTCCGCGTGTCGGCCGTGCGCGATGGCGGTGAGCGGCTGGCCGTCGAGACCGGTACCAGTGCCTGGCATGCCCGGATCGTCATCAGCGCGACCGGCACCTGGGGCGGGGCGTACGTGCCGTATTACCCCGGCATCGGTGACTTCCGCGGGCAGCAGCTGCACACGGCGAACTACACCGGCCCCGCACCCTTGCGCGGGCAGCGCGTGGTCATCGTGGGTGGCGGCAACTCCGCGGCGCAGATCCTCGCGGAGGTCTCCACCGTCGCCGACACGACGTGGGCCACGCTGCGCCCGCCCCGGCTGCTGAGCGACGACATCGACGGCCGGGCCCTGTTCGACCTGGCCACCCGGCGCGCCCGCTTCGCTGACGCGCCCGGCATCGGCGACCTGGGCGACATCGTCGCTGTCCCTGTCGTGCGCGAGGCCCGGAGGCGGGGCGCCCTCAAAGCCGAGCCGATGTTCACCCGCCTCACCGCGGACGGGGTGGCCTGGGCCGACGGCACCACCCTGGCCTGCGACACCATCATCTGGTGCACCGGTTTTCGGCCCGTGCTCGGCCACCTGGCCCCGCTGAAACTCCGCGGTCCCGACGGGGTGATCCCGACCGAGGGCACCCGTGCGCTCGGTGAGGCGCGCCTGCACCTGCTCGGCTACGGCGACTGGACCGGCCCGGCCTCGGCCACCCTGATCGGCGCCGCCCGCACGGCGCGCACCACGGTGGCCGAGGTGATGGGGCAGCTGGCGCTTTAGTCCTCGGCAGCCAGCGGAATGCTGGCTTTCTCAGCCCATTTCTTGATCTGATCCCAGTGGCCGCCCCAGGCATGGGGATTGATGGTGCCGTCTCTGCGGATCTGCTGGTTCTCCGGTACTCCGTAGGCCTGGAACAGGTCACCGCACAAGGCGGCGGTGGCACGGGCCAGCGGTTGTCCATCGTCGGCCAGGTCATCCAGCGACACCGCCGACTCCCCGAAGGCCAACTGGATGAAGCGCGTGCCCAGCGGCCGGTGGGCGTCGACGATGCGGGTCGTGGTGTTGAGGTCGACGCGATAGCGGATGAGGTCTGGGTTGTCGAAGGGCCAGGCGGTTTCCAGTTCCGGCTTGGCCGACACGACCGGGTGCAGATGCGTGTCGGCTACCAGCATCACGCGCGCCATCGCCGATCCGGCCGCGGCGGCGCGGTCGCGTGCGTGGCGGGCCAGGTAGCGCAGAGCGCTGGCCGTCCGGCTGACGATCTCCGCGTCCAAGACGCACACCGTGAGCTTGTCGCTGACGGCCGGGGAAATGGCGGTCGGGTGGATGGCGAAGGTGGCTGAGCCGTCGGTGTAGAGCTGGGCGCGTACGGCATGGACGGTGGTGGCGCCGGCCTCGGCGATCAGGCGGCGGTGGGCCACGCTGACGCTGTCGAAGGTGACGGTGTGGGCACCCAGCATGACCACCTCGCTCTTGGTCTGCTCGTCGAAGTCACGCACTTTCGTCCCATCCAGCAGCAGGTCTCCTGGCAGATCCGGTACCACGGTGACCACCAGCAGCGGCCTGGGGTAGCCCTGCCGGGCGCTGGTCACCGCGGCGGCCATGACCGCCTGGTCCTCCAATTCGCGCAGGCGATCGACCTGATCGCTGGCGCCCATGAGGCGGCGCCGGTAGGCGGCGGCGATCTCCGACTCGCTCAGCCACACCTTGTCGGCTCCGTGCCGGCGCGGCCAGCGCAGCGGGCTTTCGTTCTTCTGCACCGGGTTGGACACCGCGTGCGGGGCTTGTGAACTGGGCGGAATCGAGATCAGCAGGAACCCGTGACCGGGGTTGGCGGGGTTGGGCACCTCGCGCATGGCGAAGCGCGGCATGGGGTGCACGCGGGTGGCGACTGCGTTGCGGATGCGTGACTGCAGCCGCTGGAAGCGCACATCCAATGCCTTGGAGGGGATGTCGCCGACGTCGGCCATCCCGACGATGATCAGGCCGCCGGTGTGGTTGGCGAAGGTGGCGACATCGACGGCGACGTCGTCGTTGCCTTTCTCTCTGCGCTCCTTGTCCCCATCGGGGATGTCGACCTTGTAGTCCAGGTCCTCGGCCTCACGGGCGTCGGGGTTGTCGACGAGGGCGGCGATCTGAGCGTAGGTGACCAGAGGCAAAGGAGCACCGAGCAGGGCCTCCAGGCGGCGAGGGCTGTGCAACATGAGCAGCGGGTCTCCTTTGACCACAGTGACGATCAGCTCTACCTCGGCCACCGTAGACGACGATTCAACCTGATTGTCAGCAAATGCACACTCAACGTGTTCACTGTCAACGCGGTGACGCCCCGTGTCAGCCGCCCCTTCGATGGGGGAACCGACGTCAT
Organism: Streptosporangium sp. CA-115845; assembly: GCF_050943795.1. Classification (NCBI taxonomy): domain Bacteria; kingdom Bacillati; phylum Actinomycetota; class Actinomycetes; order Streptosporangiales; family Streptosporangiaceae; genus Streptosporangium; species Streptosporangium sp. CA-115845. The sequence goes on from NZ_CP191988.1 coordinate 262,494, forward strand.
AGCCAACAGGGCGATTAGATTTCCATCTAACTTGACGTCCATCTAAACAGTGTGGAATGGTGACCTTACTTAGATATTTATCTAATTCATGGGGGTGGGGCGGCCGCGCCTCGCTCCCGCGCCGAAGGGAGCCTGCGATGGCCAACAGCATCAGCGGCGGATTCATCGGAAACCTCGACGAGGCGTTCACCCCACCCGCGGCGGGAGGGTGCTGCGGTGGCCCCGCCGCACCTGAGACGAGCACGGCGGCCGAAGCGGCGGCGACCTCCTGTTGCGGCAGCCCCGCGGCGGCGAGCCAGGCGGCCGAGGCCGGGTGCTGCGGGCAGGCCCCGGCGGCCGCTTCGGCTCCCGCTGCCGCCGCCACTTCCGCCGGGTGCTGTGGATGAGCTCCTCACCGTCCGCTCGGTCGCTCGTGCCGCCGGATGCGATCGAGATCCCGGAGCTGGCGGCCGCCCTGGAGCAGGTAAGTGCGCAGCGAATGCTCACCTGTGTCGCGGAACTGGCCGCTGACGGCTACGCGGGCCGCCGGGTGGGCACCCCCGGCGGCCGGGCCGCCGCCGCCTGGCTCGCCGAGCAGCTGCGCGAGCTGGGCGCCGAGGTCGAACTCGTCCCCTTCCCGGTCGTCAGCGTGCGCGAGCTGTATGACACGCCGATCCTGCAGTGGAGCACCGATGGGCGAGTGCGACGACTGGAGCATCGCCGCGACTTCGTCGAACACCTCGCCTCGGCTGAGCTGCCCCGGCCACGTATCGCCTCCCTGGCAAGCGACGCTGACGGCGCGAACGTACGCGGCCGGTGGCTGCTGGCCGAAGCCGGGGACTGGGCGCGGGCCTGCACCCGGGCCGAAGCCGAGAGCGCGGTCGGGGTATTGATGGCCCGCGGCACCGACGCCGAGGGCTGGATGCCCAAGATGATCGCCGGCCCGCCCAGCCGGGCGGTGCCGATCCTCGGCGTGCGCGCCGACCTGCACCAGCACATGGCCGACACGCTCGCCACCACCCCCGTGCAGGTGACGGCTTCGGTGCCGCTGCGGCAGATCGGCGCCGAAGGCCTCAACGTCCACGCCCGCCTGCCGAACGCGGGGCGCGGCGGGCCTCGGGTGCTGCTGAGCGCCCACTTCGACGGAGTGGGCGACGACCCGAGCCGCCGGCTACCGGCCGCCGCCGACAACGCCTCCGGCGTGGCCGCGGTCTTGGAGGCCGCCCGCGTTCTGGCCGCCGTAACCGCGCCGGTGGACCTGGCAGTGGCCTTCCTGGACGCCGAGGAGGCGGGGGCGTGGGGGGCAGCCCACCACGCCCCCCACGTACCGCCGGACACCTTGGTGATCAACCTGGACGGGGCGGCACAGCTACACCAGGCCGCCTCCGTCGAGGCGGGCGGGCCCGCGCATGGGCTGCTGGCCACCCTCGACCAGGCCGCGCGACTGACCGGCGTGCCGTTGCGGGCCGGGGCGATGGCCTCCGACAACCGCCGCTACGCCGCGGCTGGGCTGGCCGCGATCGGCGTCGGGATGGGCATGCCCGGCTACCAGACCCCCGCCGAAACCCCCGAGCGCGTCGAGCCGGACACCCTGCTGGCCGCCGCGCGATTGCTGGTGGCCACCGTGTGGCTGCTGGCACAACCGCCGCAGGCCTAAGAGGCAGGTGCTGGCGGCGCCCCCTCCGCCCCGCCTGGGACGGGGCGGACGGTGGCTACCTGGCATCCAGCTCAGCGATCAGTTTCTCGATCCGGTCGCGGATCTCGTCGCGGATCGGCCGCACGGCCTCGATGCCTTGGCCGGCCGGGTCGTCGAGCTTCCAGTCCTCATACCGCTTGCCGGGGAAGAACGGGCAGGCATCCCCGCAGCCCATGGTGATGACCACGTTGGGGTCCTGCACAGCTTCGGTGGTGAGGATCTTCGGTGTCTGGCCGGTGATGTCGATGCCGACCTCGGCCATCGCCGCCACGGCGGCCGGGTTGATGCTCTCGGCGGGTGCCGAGCCTGCGGAGCGGACCTCGATGCGGTCGCCCGCCAGGTGGGTGAGCCAGCCGGCGGCCATCTGGGAGCGTCCGGCGTTGTGCACGCAGACGAACAACACGCTGGGCTTGTCAGGCATGAACCGATCCCTCAGTGGTGGTGGAGGTGGAGGTGGTGAACAGGCGGCGGCCCCACAGGCTGACATAGACCAGGGCCACCAGGACGGGCACTTCGATCAGCGGGCCGACCACCCCGGCCAGGGCCTGACCGGAGGTGACGCCGAACACGCCGACCGCCACCGCGATGGCCAATTCGAAGTTGTTGCCCGCCGCGGTGAAGGCGAGCGTCGTGGTGCGCTCATAGGTCAGGCCGATCGCCCGGCCTGCCAGGAAGGAGCCACCCCACATGAGGGCGAAGTAGGCCAGCAACGGCACCGCGATGCGGGCCACGTCGCCGGGCTGAGAGGTGATCGTCTCACCTTGCAGGGCGAACAGGATGACGATGGTGAACAGCAGCCCGTACAACGCGATCGGCCCGATCTTCGGCAGGAAGCGCTCCTCGTACCAGTCACGGCCCCGGGTGCGCTCGCCCAGCTTGCGCGACAGGTATCCGGCCGCCAGCGGGATGCCGAGGAAGATGAGCACGTACCAGGCGATGTCCCAGGCCGAGACCTGCAGCGCGGTGCCTTCGCCCAGGCCCAGCCAGCCGGGCAGGACCTGCAGGTAGAACCAGCCGAGTGCGGCAAAGGCGATCACCTGGAAGATCGAGTTGATGGCGACCAGGACGGCGGCGGCCTCGCGGTCGCCACAGGCCAGGTCGTTCCAGATCAGCACCATCGCGATGCAGCGGGCCAGGCCGACGATGATCAGCCCAGTGCGATATTCCGGCAGGTCGGGCAGGAACGTCCAGGCGAGGGCGAACATCAGCGCCGGGCCGAGGACCCAGTTCAGCACCAGGGAGGCGATGAGCAGGCGGCGGTCGCCGGTGACAGCGCCCAGGCGGTCGTAGCGGACCTTGGCCAGCACCGGATACATCATCAGCAACAGGCCCAACGCGATCGGCAGCGAGATCTCGCCGATCTTGACCGCCTCCAGCGCGGAGTCCAAGCCGGGCACCAGGCGCCCCAGCAGCAGCCCGCCGGCCATCGCCAGCCCGATCCAGATGGGCAGAAAGCGGTCCAAGGTGGACAGGGCGCCGATCACGCCTGGCTGACTCGCCGGGGCGCGGGTGGACGGTGAGGATGACATGGGTTTTCCTTCGCGGTCGGGTCAGGCCGTGGCCGGGACATCGATCAGGGCCGACAGCTCACCGAGGGTCTCGGGGACCAGCCGGTAGTACACCCAAGAGGCACGCCGCTCCGAAACCAGCAGCCCGACCTCTTTGAGCACCTTCAGGTGATGGCTGATGGTGGGCTGGGAGAGGTCGAAGGCGGCGGTGATGTCGCACACGCACGCCTCTCCGCCGCCGTGGCTGGCCACGATCGACAAGATCCGCAGTCGCACCGGGTCGCCCAGGGCCTTGAACACCCGCGCAGCAGCGGCGGCCTGCCCGGCGTTCAGCGGCTCGCGCGTCAGCGGCGCACTGCACTCCAGAAGTTCCAGCGGCTCCACCGGACCCCCTCTCTTGACATAGAAGTCTGTCGAAGTAGACCTTCACCTATATTGACATACATCTATTCATGCTCGGTGTGGCGGGGACGCTCATCGAGTGGCGGGCACGTCGAGGTCGGCCAGCAGGGCGCGCACCCGGCGCTCGATCTCCTCGCGGATCGGGCGCACCTCCTCGACGCTCTTGCCCGCCGGGTCCTCCAGCTCCCAGTCCAGGTAGCGCTTGCCGGGAAAGATCGGGCAGGAATCCCCGCAGCCCATGGTGACCACGACGTCGGCGGCCCGGACGATCTCCTCGGTCCACGGCTTGGGAAACTCCCGGGAGATGTCGATGCCGGCCTCGGCCATTGAGGCGATCGCGGCCGAGTTGACCTCGACGGCGAACTTCGAGCCGCCCGACCAGCCGACCGCGTGCTCACCGGCCAGATGCTGGAAGAAGCCCAGCGCCATCTGGGAGCGGCCGGCGTTGTGCACGCACAAGAACAGCACGATCGGACGGCCGTCGCTTCTGCCCTCGACGCGGGCCAGGGCGTGCAGGCGCTGGCGGGCGAAGCGCTCGGCCAGCAGCGGCAGGAAGTTGGCCACGACGGCGCGGGTGGCGAACTGGTCGTAGCTGGTATGCAGGAACCGCTCGATCGTCTCGGAGGAGAAGGTGCCGGTGAACTCCTCACCCAGCCGGCGGGCCGCAGTCGCAATCGCCAGCTGCTGGTCGATGGTCAGGTCGTCGCGCTGGTAGGTACTGGTCATCGCTGGCTCCCAGAGCGTTCGGTATGGAATCGACGAGTGTCTAATTCGACTTACATCGATATTTGCATCCATCGATCCCGGCGGGGGAAACGCCGCGTGAACAGCGGATGTGCACCTTCCCCGCCCGGGGCCGCTCGGAGATAAGCCCTGTCAGGGAGCATCGGTCTGGCACGCTGCCGATGCGGATGCTCCAGAGGGGAAGTCGTCGGACTGCAGGGGGTCACTAACGAATCTGCAGTCCCAAACTCTGGTGATCACAGCGGCCGTCTCAGCCCCGCACGTCGCCCGCCGGGGGCGGTAGGAGATCGTAGAAGCCGACGCGCACACGGCGCGGGCGCCGGGCGGCAAGGAGCGTGGTGGGCGTGAGCACGAACGAAGCCGCCCTCCCCTCCCGCGCGGCGGGTTCGGCGCCGCTGGTCTTTAGCACCGGGGCGGCGGTGGGCCTGCTGGGCGGGATGATCGGCCTGGGCGGCGCGGAGTTCCGGCTGCCGCTGTTGATCGGCCTGTTCGGATTCGCCGCGCTGTCAGCGGTCATCGTGAACAAGGCGATGAGCCTGATCGTGGTGCTCACCGCCCTGCCTGCCCGCCTGGCCGCCGTCTCCCTCGCCGAGCTGGGCGCGCACTGGACGGTGGCGGTCAACCTGCTGGCCGGAAGCCTGGTAGGTGCCTGGGCTGGGGCGGCCTGGGCGGTGCGGATGCGCACCGCCACCTTGTACAAGGTGCTGGCGGCCCTGATGGTGGGCATGGCAGGCGCCCTGGTGCTCACCCACACCACCGCCCTGGGCTCGATGGTGCTGCCCGCCCCGGTGCAGGTGGTCACGGGGGTAGCGGCCGGGTTCGGCATCGGCGTGGTCGCCGCGATCATGGGCGTGGCCGGCGGTGAGCTGCTGATTCCTGCGATCGTGCTGCTGTACGCCGTCGACATCAAGACTGCGGGCAGCCTGTCGCTGCTGGTGTCCCTGCCCACCATGCTGGTCGCCTTCACCCGCTACAGCCGCGATGGCAGCTTCGCCGTCCTGGGCACCAACCTGCGCTTCATCGCGGTCATGGTCGTCGGCTCGGTCGTCGGCGCGCTCCTGAGCGGCCTGCTGCTCGGCGCCATCCCTGACCTGATCCTCATCCCCATCCTCGCCGCTATCCTGCTGATCTCGGCGATCAAGCTGGCTCGCCATGCTCCTGCAGGAGGATGAACTTCCCTGTGCTTCGGGACTGGTGGCCCGTTCGTTAACGGCCCCCGGACACACCGAAGGCCCCACCCTGACTCAGGGCGGGACCTTGGTTTCACCGTATGCGTACCGGTGTGCAGGTCGCCTCTCGGCGAAATGCGCAACGCGGCTCCAGCCGAACGGTATTCCGCGAAGGCGAAGGTGAGGCCCGGGGACACTGGGCACACCGGCCACGAGATGCATAACCACCACCGGCCGCCGAATGTTCCCGCACCTCACCCCCGGTCTGCCCGCCCTTGAGGTCATCGCCCGACGGCTGTGCTGCGCCGCTCCATCATGATCACATCGCGCCAGGTGCCGTGGTGGAGGCCGACGCGCTCGCGGGTGCCGACCACGCGAAAGCCGAGCGCCTGGTGCAGGGAGAGGCTGGGCGCGTTCTCCGGGAAGATCCCGGACTGGATCGTCCAGATGCCGGCGTCTTCGCTGGCGGTGATGAACGCGGTCAGCAGGGCGCGGCCGATGCCGTGGGCCTGGCGGCCGGGATGGACGTAGACGCTGTGCTCGACGACTCCGGCGTAGACCGGGCGCGCCGACACCGGTGAGGCGGCCACCCAGCCGACAACCTCACCGGTGTCGGTGTCGGTGTCGACCGCGACGTAGCGCAGGCGCGGGAGCCTACCGGCGGTGAAGCCCTCCCAACTGGGTGCGACGGTCTCGAAGCTGGCCTGACCGCCCTCCAGACCCGCCTGGTAGATGGCCAGCACCTGGGAGGCGTCAGCCTCACGCATCGGCCGGATCTCCAGCCCCGGCGAGATCACCGGCTTGACCGCCTGGACGATGGCCGAGTGCACGCCGTCGCCGTGATCGGCCGTCAAAGTGATCGAGGTGGCCACGAACCCGGTCGCCGCTAGCAGAGCCCGGTATTCGACGACGGCGAGGGATCCAGCGACGCAGCCCACCCGCTGCTCGGTGGCCGCGCGTCGCCGCGCCTCGGCGGCTCCGTCGGTGACACTGTCGGTGAGGCTGTCGGTGACGACGTCGCTGATGCCCAGGCGCCCGCCGGGCCGCAGCACCCGGAAGGTCTCGGCCAGCACGGCCGCCTTGTCACTGGACAGGTTGATCACGCAGTTGGAGATGACGACGTCGACCAGGTGATCCGCCAGCGGAATCGCCTCAATCGTGCCGCACACGAACTCGGCATTGGCCGCGCCCGCCTGCTCGGCGTTGCGGCGAGCCAGCTCCACCATGTCGGCGCTGGCGTCCAGGCCGTAGGCCTTGCCGTACGGGCCGATGCGGCGCGCCGACAGCAAAACGTCGATGCCGCCCCCGGAGCCCAGGTCGAGCACGGTCTCGCCCTTACGCAGCTCGGCGACGGCGACCGGGTTGCCGCAGCCGAGGCTGGCGCGCAGCGCACCCTCAGGCAACCCCGCGGTGTCGTCGTAGCCAGCGGGGCCGAAGCAGCCCTGCTCGAACGCGTCGGGACCACAGTCGATGACGGTCTCGCCGGAGATCGCTGCGCGGGCCAGGCTGGAATAGCGGTCGGTTACCTCGTCGTGGGCCATGCTCGGCTCCTCAGTCGCGGGTGGGGGTGGCTGGGACGGGGTTGCCCATCACGACGTCGGCGGCGGTGGGAAAGCACCTCACGCACTCCTCATTGATCCGGTACAGGCTGGAGGTGCCCTGTTTGTCCACCAGCACGAAGCGCACCTCGGCCAGGATCTTCAAATGGTGGGAGACCGTCGACTGCCCCACCCCGGAAGCGGTCACGATCTCCCCGACGGTCATCGGCTCGCGGCGCCTGGCCAGCAGCGACACGATCTGGATGCGCGTGGCATCAGCCAGCGCCTTGAACCAGCTCGCGTACTCCTCGGCCTCGGCCCGCGCCAGAGGTTCCTTCTCCTCATTCATCGAATATCGACGATATATGATGAAAGTCGAGCGGGGAATCCCTCCGAGTCTTCGAGAAGGCCGAGCGTGAAGGCGGCGTTTCCGCGTTCACGTCTGCCGGGAGAGCGGCGTGCACCCGCCATCCGACAGGTGTGATCGCCGGCAGGCCGGAAGTGAGGGAGCAACCTATCTAGATCATCAGGGTCTGGTGAGCCGTGCCGTCACAGCCGATGGAGTTTTCCCGTAGCAAGCGGGCCGGCGTCTTTGAGTACCTTTGCCGCCACCGGCGGGCAAGCACGTCGTGGTGCGCTTGCACCACGGAGCTTTCGCGTTTGGCACGATCACGAGATCGGTTGACGAAACAGCTCAGCGGCTGACACTTGGAGCGCGTCGGAGATCTTGAACACGTGATCCAGCAACGGACTGTAAGCGCCGTTCTCGATCCGGTTGATGGTTTTTCTGTCGACCTCTGCCATCTCACCCAGCGTCTCCTGGGTCAGCCCCCGCTGTTCACGCACCTCACGGACCCTGATGCCGAACTGTCTACGCAGTTCAGTGAGTCGGGGCGTGATCGCAGATGGCACGTACCAAACCTGGTATGCACCCCACCCAAAGTCTGTACCATGCGTGGTACATCTAACGGAGTGTGATCGCCTTGCTCTCCGTTAGAGATCGAAGTGAGGTTTCAGATGGCATCACGCCTTGTCATGATCGCCATCAGAAGGTCGCTCGGCTCACGAGGGAAGAGGAACGATCGGGTGCCAGCCGTAAGAAAGTACCCCGATGACCTAAGATCGCATGCGGTGCAGCTGTACCGGGAGTCGGAACCCAAACCGGCCATCAGCCGTCTGGCAGAGCATCTAGGAGTCCATCGCGAAGCACTGCGGACATGGATTCGCGAGGATGAGGCCACGCACCAAGACGACGACCAACTGGTTACCATCCGACTGGCAGAGCTGCGCGATCTCCGCAAAAAGAACGCCGAGCTCAAGCGTGCCAACGAGATCCTCAGGGCGGCGAGCGCGCTGTTTGCCGCCGAGTTGATGGAGGTCGGCTGATACGACCTCGCCCATCTGGCGCCGCTTGGCCATGTCTCCACAGCCGTCGAGTGAGCACTGGCTGATCTGCGAGTCCCGTACCTGAAATCGCAGCCCATCATGATCGACCGGCTGCGCGCTGCGACTGATACAGCACCATGTGTGTCGGATCGAACGCCAGTTGAACATGAGCGACTATGGTGGCCGCCCATGCGAATCCTCATCGTCGGTGGCAGTGGCTTTCTCGGCGGCGAGCTCGCCCGGCGGTGTTTGACGGCCGGGCACGAGGTGGCCGGGACCTACCTGACCCGATCGGGAGAGATTGCGGGTGTTGAGTGGTCGCCGCTCGATGTGCGCCGGCGAGAGGAAGTTGGCGCCCTGATCGGCGCGTTGCGTCCGGAGGTGGTCATCAATGCCGCGTTCCGGCAGACGGATTGGGCGACCACGGCGGTGGGTGCCGTGAACGTGGCTCTCGCCGCCTCCGCGGCAGGCGGGCGCCTGGTTCATGTGTCCAGCGACGCGGTCTTCTCCGGTGCGGCGATTCGCTATGACGAGACGTGCGTTCCCGACCCGATCACCCCGTACGGTGCCGCCAAAGCCGCCGCCGAGACGGCGGTGGACGCCATCGTGCCGAACTCAGCGGTAGTTCGGACATCCCTGATCATCGGTGACGGCGGTTCTCCGCACGAGGCGCTGGTGCATCGACTGGCCGGCGGCGGGGTCAGGGGAACGTTGTTCACCGACGATGTGCGATGTCCCGTGCATGTCGCCGATCTCGCCGCAGCTCTCCTCGAACTCGCCTCATCCGAGTATCACGGCATCCACCACGTCGCCGGAGCCGATGCGGTGAGCCGGTACGAGCTGGGGCTGCTCATCGCCCGGCGCGATGGACTCGACGCGGACAAGGTGCCTTCAGGGCTGCGCTCGGAGGCCGGTTTGCCCGGTCCGATGGATGTGCGCCTGCGGTGCGACATGACTCAGGGGCGGCTTCGGACCGAACTGCGTGGCGCGCGGCAGTTTCTAGGTGAGGGACACCGCTGATCGCGATTTTGTTGCCTGCGAATGTGCTCACTGCAGGGGCATAAGGACGTCTTCGGCCGTCTGTCATGGGCGTAGTCCTTCGCCGGCCAGGAGTAGTGCGGCTTCGGGGAGGCCGAGGTCCTCGATGGTTTCGGGTCGGTGCAGGTGATGTGGCGCGCCTGGTTCCCAGAGAGCGAGCGGTTTCAGCAGTGCTGGGTCCACGTTTCTGATCTTGAGGTGGTTGAGGACCCGGTTGGTGATCGCAGTGGGGTGGTAGTCGTCGCAGAACTCGTGCCAGAGGGTTCCGGCCCAGGGGTCGAAGCGGCGCTGGTCTATGAAGTAGCGCAGCGCGTCCAGCAAAGTGCCGTCGAGGCGGATCTCATCGACGATGAGCATCGCGGCCGCGCTGAGCAACGGTCCGGGTTGGTAATTGAGCAAGTCGCGGCAGAACTGGCGGGCTGCGGGGCCGCTGGTCAGAGCGAGTTGGTCGCGTAGATGGCAGAACTCGTGAAAGGTCCACCAGAGGTGGACGTCGGTGCCGGTGGGCAGCATCTCTGGGGTGCCCAGATAGATGGCCAGCCGAAATAGCAGCTCATAGAGGTCCCAGAAGTCCTTGGTGGGTTCGATGGGGCCATCTCGTGGGCGACGTAGGCGGGCGCAGAGGTCGTGCTGGATGCGCAGGAGACGCTCGTCTCCGAGCTGATGGCAAGGGAGCTGAGCGAGCTGCTGGCGGCAGTTCCGAGAGCCGATGATGCGTCCTTGCCGACCGAAGGGTCCGTTGCATTCGCGCCGATAGCGAGGGGTGTCGCCGACGCTGATCCGGGTGTGGCAGCTTGGGCACCAGCCCGTCAGATAGACGCGGTGCAGGGGGCAGACCACACACGGCAGCAGATGCCAGGCGATGCGCCAGATCGGGGTTGGCGCGGCCAGGCAACGAGGGCAGATGGCTGCAGTGTCGGTGCGCCATGGCCAAGGGCGGGTGGTGGTGTTGCCGGTCCAGCTATGGGCGATGAATCGGCCGCCTTGGCCAGTGAGCAGCATGGCGTTCATGGCACGGGCGCGCAGGCCGGTGGCATCGCGCAGGTTCTCGAAGACGTATTCCCCATCGTGGATGGCGAAGAAGTCCTCTCCCAAGGTGTAGCGCCGGGGCGTGTAAGCGGGCAGACCGAGCAGGGACGTAATTGTGTCGCGGTGGCTGTGGTGTGCCTCGACCAGGCGGAAGAACCAGGAGTGGAAAGCCTCGCCATCGGCCGGCGGGGGCACCAGGGCCAGTCGGCGCAGCGGTGGCCGCGGGGACTCGGCGAGTTCGGCGGTGTAGCGCGGGATCATCCGGTGCCCGTGCTCTGCCCGGACGCGGGCGGGGCGCTTTTCGCCCGGCGCTTGGCGGCGGCTTGACGGCGGGCTTTGGTCTTGGCGTAGTCGACCTCATCGTCGTGACCGAGGATCACGCTGTCCAAGATGTCGCGGGTGAGCGCTTCAGCACCGGAGTCCATCGCCATGTGCGCCGCGTCTTTGAACAGCATCGCCAGCCCGCCGATGTAGCCAGACGTGCGTTCGTACAGGTAACGCCAGTGCTTCAAGGTGAGGGAGTCGGGCTGGTGATCGAGCAGGATCAAGTTGCTCTCGAAGTGACGCACCAGCGACATCCAGGTGCGCTGTTTCTCTGCGGTGGTGATCCGGAAGGGTGCCAGGTGTTGCAGGTCGGCGAAACGGGAGCCGAACTGCCCGGCCCGGCCGCGCTCGTGTCCGTTGAGGGCAGTGCCGGCCTTGCCTGGGAGGGTGCGGGGCGGAGCTCCGTCGGTGAACAGGTTGCCCTGCTCCAACAGGATCCCCGCGCCGACGATGGTGACCGCGGCATGGTTGGCTAGGTTCTTGATGTGGTCGTTCATTTCCTGGCCATCGTCGCGGATCTTGTCCAGCATGTGCAGGTCGTCCAGGAGCAGCAGTTCGGTACCGCCGGCCTCCATCGCATCCAGCACAGGGTCGGTCAACGTCCACTTGTTCGCTGCGCGGCCGGGGGTCGGGACGTGCAAAAACTTGCCGACGGCCTGGGAGAGCATGCCTGCGGTGGCGCCGGTGCTGACGCTGACGTAGATGACCGGCACCCGGTCGCCGAGGAAGTCGCCGCGGAACTCCGACGCGGACACGCCGGGCCGGGGCGCCCAGCCAGGGTGGCGCTCACGCCAGGCCAGCTCGTAGTCCTTGCCGATCATCTTCAGCAGCGACGTTTTGCCGCAGTGCCCGGGCCCGTTGATGATCGCACTGTGGTAAGTGCCGTCCTCGCTATATCGGCCCTGGGTCAGTTTCGGCTTCAGCACCGCCAGCACCTGCAGAATCTGTGGGTGCTTGATGAACGGCGGGTTGGCGTTGCAGCGTGCGCGCTGCTCATCGAACGGGCCCCGGCGCTCGGCGGGCCAGCTGTCGTACTCGCTGCGGCTGACCGGCTCCGGCCGCGGCGGGGCCTGGCGGGCGCAGAGCTCGCGCCAGTGCTCCTTGGTACGCGGCTGCGCGACACGCTTGCTCATGCGCCGTCCGGCCCCTGCGGCGCGCCGGGGTTCCAGATCTCGAACTCCTCAAGCTCGCTCAGGTCCACCACGACCGCATCCACAGGCTCCTTCTCTTCGGCGGGCGGGACCAAGGTCAGCGCCGGAGGCGGCTCCTCCTGTTCGCGGATCTGGGCGCGAGCTTGATCACGTTTGATGGCGCGCGCGTCCTCGCGGGCCCGCAGCAGCTCGCGGCGGGTGCGGGCGGTGGCCGACTCGGGTGCGTCCATGCGGCGTTGCAGATCCACCAGGGCCTGGGCGATGTCCTGCTGGCTCGGCTCGCGCAGTCCGCCCTCGTGCAGCAGTTTCCGGGCCTGTTCGACCATTCGCCAGGTGAACGGGATGGCCGGGTCCGGCAGATGCGTCCAAAACAGCACGTGCCAGGCGCCTTCGAGGAAGATGAACACCCGGCTGGGGTCACCGGGGTGGTAGCGGATCGGCCACTTCCTGCCCTTGCCCGGGACGGGCGAGATCGCCCGCCGGTAGTTGCCCAGGATCGGATCATCGTAGATGAGGTAGTCGCGCTGCACCCCCTCCGGGCGGATCACCCGGTACTCGATCGGCAGCCGCTTGCAGTAGTGGTGCGAACTCGGCGGGCAGACGATGTAGCCGTAGCGGGCCACCATCAGGCTGTAAGCCTGGTTCGGTGACATCTCCAGCTCGGGGAACCCCGGGACGATCAGTCCCGAATGCACGCGCCGCTGATAGATGGCCACCACGTACTCGGCGAAGAACTCCTCCAAGTCCTCCAGGCTCCACCGGGCGGCGTGCTCCTCCAGCCGGCCCCGGCTGGAGGTGTCAGAGCCCTTGTAGCCGGCGACATGCTTGGCGAAATCTTCACTGATAATGCCGAAGGCGCGTTCAATGTTGGCTTTGTCGGTGGGGTTGGCCTTGCGGGCCAGGCCCAGGTTGATACCCAGATCCAGGCAGGCCTCGCGAAGCGCGTCCGACAGGTTGACCTTGGCGTGGTCGGCGAGGATCTCCTCCGGCCAGATCACCGGCCGGGCCGCGGCCAGCTCCAGCCGCTCTTCCAGGTCCACCTCGCGGGTGATGGGCAGGCGCAGCATCCGGAATGCCAGCGCTTGCTGCCAGCCGGGCCGCATCGGCTCCGGTGTGATCGCGTCGTTGAGCAGCATCACCACGTCGACCGCACGGGTGTCGCTCACGGTCATCCGCCAGGCCAGCAGCGTCCGGGTCGCGACGTCGATCGCCAGCACGACGTGCACCTTATGGGTGACGTCGCCGATCGGGTCGTAGGCGATCACGTCCAGCGGGGTGGCGTCGATCATCACCACCTGGCCCGGCCGCACCGCCGGGTCTGGCCGGTAGGAACGCTGCGGCCGCGCCGCCGCGCTGCGCCGCGAGGGAGCGCGACCGAAGGTGTACTGGCCCGGCAGCAGCACCTCAACGTAGCGGGCGACGGTCTTGGCAGAGGGAATCTGCACCGTCCCCAGTCCGTACTCGTGATCCAGCCGATCCTGCAGCCGCCGGCAGAACCGGTCCAAGCCGCCGGTGGAGTCCTCCCGTTCACCGACCCGGTGCTGCGCGAGGATCGCATCCAGCACTCGCTGATCGGCGCGGGCCAGCGGATCGCGTACCTCAGCGCCGCGCCCGTCGATCAACCCGGGGCGTTCCTCCGTACGGAAACGGCGCAGCTTGCGCCAGATCGTCCGCTCGCTGATGCCGAGTTCAGCGGCTTTAGCCCGGACCCGATCACCGCGCCGCGGATGTAACGCCAGATCGTAGGCGGGGCGTGGCTCACCTGGTGCGGCCTGCTCCGGATCGCCGCTGCGGTAGCCGGTTTTGATCTCGTTCAAGTGCGCTTCGAGGTCACGCACTGCTGCCGCCTTGTCCTCCGGCAAGCCGTCCAGCAGCGCCCCGGCGTCGACGGCAGAGGAGGCCGACTCGGCAGAGATCTCGCTGACCAGCCGAAACCCGGGCGCCGCCATCAGGGCCGCGATGTAGATGGCCGTCCACTCCCCACCGGCCGACCGCAGGTGAACCTCGCTGCCGCTCTGACCGACCACCTGGTGGCGTGCGTCGTTGAACCACACCCACTCGCCCGTCGCCAGCCGCCGACCGGTCGCCTCTCCGTCTCCGCTCACTGCCGCGCCCCAGCGCCGCTGCTCGCCGTAGTGGCCTGAACCAGGCTGGTGTCCTCCAGCGGCCGGGTCAGGTCCACTGCCAGTTCCCCGGTCCAGCACAGGTGCAGCACGACCGCACGGGCCACCAGCGGTTCGGCGGTAAAGCTGACCAGCTGTCCTAGTTGCACCGGCTCGCCAGCCAGGGACAGCAGCTGCGCACGGTAGTGGCTCACCCCCACCATCTCGCGGCGATAACCCGCCAACGCCAGCACGTTGATCGTGCGCTGCCGCCCAGGCGGTTCGCCGACCAGTTCATAGCCCCAGCCCGCCACCGCGCAGCAGGCCGCCACCCGCTCGGCGGTCGCCTTCACCTTCGCATCGGCCAGCCGGGCGGGATTCTTCACTTCCATCATCGTCGCCGAGCCGTCCAGCCAGCGGACGAACAAGTCAGGCGTGGCCTTCCAGGAGCCGCGATCATCCACACCGAACAGTTGCATCGGCTGGCCGGAGAAGCCGCTCACCTCGGGGTTGAAGTCCAGCAGCGTCATCCAGACGCTCTCCAGATACGACTCGCATTCAATCATCCGGTTCGTCGTGGAGGACCAGTGGGTGCTCGGTGTGTGCGCCTGATCGGCGCGGTGCGGGATGCGCCGGATCGCGCCGCAGTTCTCGAAGGCCACCTCGGCGGCATCTTCGAGCGAGCAGCGCTCTTCCTGCCCATCCGGGTGCAGGTAGCGAACTTGGACGCTGCGTAGCTGCAGGTCGGCAGCCAGCTTCATCACGCCTCCATAGACCGTCAGGCCGCCTGTTCTTGGTCATCCAGACCTCGGCAACGCCCGGTAGACTACTGTGATGCAAGTCACAGTAGCGCCCTGTGATCGGCTCTGTCCTCGCTTTCCCTGCCATGCCCCCTTAGTTGGACCCATTGCCCACAGACCAATCGATTCACCACCATTCCACTCCCCCGCCTCGCTCAGGACCGGCGACCGCGCCGAGGCAAGACATCTAGGGCTTCTGCAAACACGGATGGCAGATCCAATTCCGCGAGCGGATCCGGATGCCGCCCGTTCCATCTGATTCGAGCGGCTGCGGCCAGTGGCTTCAACCGGGCCGCCAATTCCCATTCCCCCTCCGCGGCGACCACGCGCAAGGCCACTGCCAGCAATCCCGCTGCCACCAACGCGGTCTGTGGAATCATCCCGAAGCGGCCCGCTGACCCTGCCCGATTCCACCGGCGCACCACCGCTTCTGTGGCCATTGCCCGCCGGGCATCGGGAGGCATCGCATCCAGTAGAGGCAGAACCTCCGGCATCCCCAGGCGGACCAACATCGCAATCGCTTTCAACGCCGCGAACCACTGGCTGGCCCCCACCACCTGGGCCGCGATCAGCGCAGGTCGGCGGCGCGTCGCCACCCCGAGCATCATCCGTTGCGCGTGGACGAGTTGATTGCTCACCGTACTCGTCCTGATCTGCGGGATCGGTTGATCGCAAACACTCCCGCTGAGGATCGCGCCGCATTGCAGCGGGGCAGGTACGCGTGTGCGGGACAGGCCACGCGGCTGACCAGCTGACCCCCGTCGTATGCGTACGCGACATGATGGGCAGTGATCCACCAGACCCACCCGATGGATCGGACAGACCCCGGCCCAACCCAGCTTCCACCACATCTGCCACGCTCCCTCCGAAGCCGCCAAGCACTCTGAGCAAGCCCGACCGCCGAAGAATTGCGCCCACTCACGAGTCTCCGCCCGGCGGACCGACTCCTTGTCCCCCACACGGACGCCCGCCAAGTTCACGGCGGAGCCGTCGAACACTTCCAGGTGCATTCCCCGGACGATCTTGGCATCCACTCCCGTGGCGGACTTGATCGCCTCGTACGTCTCTGGATTCGCGACGACGCCGTACGCCAGCGAGCGGACATCGCCAGCCTTCGCACGCACGTCCAGCCCCAAAGACTCAACGAGCGTCCACGGCGGGCATCCGTTCCGCACCGCCATCCGATCAACCCAAGAGGCGAACGACTCACCCGGCTGTGGCTCAACCACCAACGTCAAACGCCGAGGGATACGGCCAGATGCCACGGGCTGAACCTCCTGTCGTACACGCGTCTACTGCCATCCCCGATGGCCCACTGCCAAGTCCACTGACAACTCACGTGCCGTACTGACATCTGCAAGGGCCCCAGACACAAGCCGGGGCTGTAGAACAAGGCTCTTGACGAATTAAATGAATGCTCTTTTACTTCCTGTATGGGGCGCATCGCGGGTGTCACCGCCGCGGAGACCCGGGAGCGGTTGCTGGACGCGGCGGCGGAGGTCTTCGCCAAGCGTGGGTACGACGGCACGCGGGTGGCCGACATCGCCGCGGCCGCGGGGGTGAGCAACGGCGCGCTGTACGCGCACTTCGGCTCGAAGGCCGAGTTGCTCGTGACCGCGCTGCGCGCGTACGGGCCACAGTTGCTCGCCGACCTGTTCGCCGCCGACCCCGACCGGTCGATCACGGATCTGCTGCTTGTCGTCGGCCGCTGGCTGCCCCGTCGGCGAGACGTCCGCGGCGCCCTCATCGTCGAGGCGCTGGTCGCCGCCCGCCGTGACGAGGACGTCGCCCGGCCGATGCGTGACTACGTCGGTGAACGTTCCGACTGGCTCGCCGGGCTGGTGCGCGTCGCCCAGAACGACGGCGAGCTCGACCCCACGCTGTCGCCGAACGCGCTCGCCCACTTCTGCCTGCTGCTCGCGATGGGCAGCGCGCTCGTCCCACCCGGCCTGCACGGGGTCGACGACGCGGAGTGGGGCACGCTGCTCGCCCGAGTCGTGGCAGGCCTCGCCCCTGCTGACGACACCCCCGCACAGAGTGGAGCACCGTAGTGATAGTCCAGATGAATTCTGAAAAATGCCAGGGACATGGCCGCTGCTACGACCTCGCCCCCACCCTGTTCACCGAGGACGAGGAGGGCTACGGGCAGGTCGTCGCGGACGGAGTCGTGCCGCCGGGAGATGAGCATGTGGCCTACCTGGCCGTGTCCAACTGCCCCGAACGAGCGATCGACATCGTGCAGGAGGCGTGACATGACCGGAGACGACCGCTTCACCCGAGACTTCCGGGAATCGCGGGCAGACCTGCCCCTCGGCACCCGCAACGAGATCATCACCGGTCCGGTCTCGGATTGGGCGACCGATTTCTCCCACCTGGAGCCCGAGTGGGCCGCCGACCCGTACCCCATCCAGGACGATCTGCGGCAGCGCTGCCCGATCGCGCACACCGACCGGTTCGGCGGCGGCTGGCTGCCCACCCGCTACGAGGACGTCGCCGCGATCGCCTATGACACCGAGCACTTCTCCTCACGGTCGATCATCATGAGCAACTTCCGGCCGCCCCGGGAGGTGGCGCCGGTGGGTGGCACGCCGCCGATCTCCTCCGATCCGCCGTTCCACCACGACGCGCGCAGACTGCTGCTCCCGGCGTTCACCAAGAGCGCGGTCGCCAGGCGGGAGCAGGCGACGAGAGCGTTGTGCCACTCGCTCATCGACGCGTTCGAGGGGCAGCCCACCGTCGACGCCGCCCGTGACTACGCCCAGTACATCCCGATGCGGGTCATCGCCGACATGCTCGGCTTCCCACCCGAGGACGGGCCGCGGTTCCGTGAATTCGTGGAGAACACGCTCGAAGGCATCAACCTGCCGCCAGAGGAGCGCATGGCGCGGATGGGGAGCCTGTTCGACTACCTGCTCGCGCAGGTCCGCGACCACGTCGACGACCCGCGTGACGACCTGACGACCTACCTCGTCAACGCCGAGCTGTACGGCCGCAAGCTCGACCCGTCGCACGTGGCCGGCACGATGGCCCTGCTGCTCATCGCCGGCATCGACACGACCTGGAGCGCGATCGGCGCGTCGCTGTGGCATCTCGCGAAGACCCCGGCCGACCGCGAGCGCCTGGTCGACGAGCCCGCGCTGCTGCCGACCGCGATGGAGGAGTTCCTCCGGGTCTACGCGCCGGTCACGATGGCCCGGCTGGTCAGGGAGGACACGCACTGGAACGGCGTCGACATGAAGGCGGACGACTGGATCCTGCTGTCGTTCCCGGCGGCCAACCGGGACCCGGCGCAGTTCGAGCGAGCGGACGAGGTCGTCATCGATCGCGAGGTCAACCGGCACGCCGCGTTCGGCCTCGGTATCCACCGCTGTGTGGGCTCGCACCTCGCCCGGATGGAGCTGCGGGTCGCCCTGGAGGTCTGGCTTGAGCGGATCCCGAACTTCAGCCTCCACGACCCGTCGGCCGTGACCTGGTCCACCGGCCAGGTCCGCGGACCTCGGACACTTCGGCTCCGCGTCGACCAGGCCCGGTCTCCGGCGTGAATCGTTCGTGTGCTCTCGGGAGAGCGGTTCAGTTGCGTCTCCGGAGTTCGCCTGTCGCCAGATTGAGGTAGTAGACGCGTTCGCTCAGGGCGCTGCGGACCAGGAAAAGGCCTTGTTCGGACCAGCCGAGGCCAACGTCAAGGAAATCGTCGCCGGGGAACGTGGGAGTGACGCTGGACAAACGCCTGCCGGTTTCCGGGTCGAAGGTTTCGACGCGACTCCCGAAGTCCCGGATGGCCACAAGGCGTTTTCCGTCCGGCCGGAGGTGATACGTGTCCTCGCGGGTGTTCTTCCTGGCCTTCCTGAGGGGAAGGCTCATCCGCGTCTTTCCTCGGTGGTCGAGCACGAGCACCTGAGAGGCCGTCGTGACCACGATCCCGCTCCTGTTGAGGGCGTGGACGCGTTGAGCACCGGGGATCGACACTGTGGTCCAGGTCTTGGTGTCGGTGATCCGGGTGCCATTCTTGGTCAGGGCGACATACCTGCTCTGACCGAGGAATGCGGGTGTGGGTACTTCGGCGTCAGCCAGGTTGCCGGTGAGGTGGTGAATGCCCTTGGCGTCCTGGTAGGCCATGCGGCGGTCGTCTCTGCCCAAGTAAACGATGGCCTTTTTATCGGGACTGCGGACGAACGGCGCCTGCCGGGGTGCCTTGCCTTTTTTGACGGTGTAAGGCGCGGCCTGCGGAAACGGTTGTCCGTTCACCAGCCAATACCGGCAGGGATCGTCCATCTGATCGATCCACGGACAGGTAGGCGCCGCATATTTGTCCACCTTCGTGAACATGGCCATGTCATTCCGGAACGACCTGGGCATCGAGTGTTCGGGCAGCTCGCGCTGTGGTGGCTGCCCGGGAGTGAGTATCGCGCCTGCCAGTACGACCGCGGTTCCCGCGAGGTAGAGGTTCCGCGTCGACCATTGGCGAATCGCCAGACCGGCCTGGGTCGTGTCGTCGGGCGCTTCGGTAGTCGGCCCGGTTCGCAGATTCCGGGCGGCAAACGGTACGGCCGCCGTCACAATGATCATGATGACGGCGTGGGTCAGACGTGCCGGAGTGGCGCCGTGGTCCGTCAGCAGATAACCGCCTGCCACCACGGCACCGCCCACACCGAGCAGCCACGCCTTTCGGTAGATCTCCATGCCGTGGCCCTCCGCGTCACCGTGATCGCGGAGCGTTGGGGTCGGTGGTCGTACGTGCAGGAAGATGGAGGCGGCACACCAGCCCAGAACCAGGTAGAACGGATCGTCGGTGAAACACGCCAGGGGGACGGCGAAGACGAGTGCGATCAGACGCCACCGGCGCAGACCGGCGAAGTGGTCGATGACCTGACGGGCGTTGGCCGCTGTGACGGAAAGGTCAAGGAGCGCGGTGAACCTGGTGAGTCGCTCCTGTGTGACTGGCATGGCCGCCACCAGTACGACGATTACGGCGGCTACCCAGGAGATCATTGGGGGTATCGTCACGAGATGCCACCATATATGGTTTTGAATCGTGGATTCAGGTGACATATGGCAGCAATTTGGCGTTGCTACATGGCGCTCTCAGCGTGTGCGGTCTTTGGTCTCGTCAACGGTATTCGGTTTCCTGTCACTTGTGCTCATTGTGACGGGCATATGGTGGTCGGGGGTGCCGACTCCGCATATCCGGTGGAGCATCGACGATTTCTTCCTCTCCCCCGAGGTGGACAAGAACGGCGTCCTGTACGCCAGCCTGAATATCGAGCTTGAAAACGAAGGGGTGGCCTTCACCCTCACCGGTATCTCGGCGGAAATGCCGGGCCTCCACCTGCTACCCGCTGACGAGACGAAAAAGGAACGCTCCGTGGTCACCGTGAAGGGTGGTGACTTCGAAACCCTGACGAGGCGCGTTGTCATCACCGACTGCGCGGCGGTGCCACACGAGCCCCAGCCGGTCAGGTTCACGTACAGAACCTGGCTGGGGTCGGGGTCGGCGGAGGTGACGTGGGACTCATGGCAACTGACAGGACCCGCGGAGCGTCTCCAGGTCGCCTGGCAGCGAGGTCTCGCAGGCAAGATCTGCAATGAGGTGTTGAGTACAAAATGGTTCTGAGGGCCGGCTCATCCGCGGACGACAAGCCTGAAAGGCCAGGGCGGATGCGTCCGGTCGCCAGGATCGCCACCGGTTTCGTCTTCGTCTTCGGCGCCTTCCGCTTCAACGGTTTCGACCTGCTGTTCGACCCCTTCGGCTGGGGCCTGTGCGTGTCCGGGCTGTTCCGGTTGGAGCGATCCGCCGACGATCCCTTCGGCCGGGCCAGGCCGGCCGCTGTCGCCATGGCCTGCACCTCGCTTGTCGCCACGATCGTGTCCGTCGCGGATTCGAGCCGTACCTTGTCGAGTTCCTCCCTGGGGGAGGTGGTCGGCATCGCCAACGCGGCAGGCGCTTTGATCGCTGTCTGGCTGATCACCGACGCCATCATCAGACAGATCCGTCCTCGCGGGGCCATCTCCCCGGCCGCTCTGCTCGACGTACTGCGCTGGGCCGTGGTCGGCCTGGGAGTGCTCGGTGCGTTAGTCCAGCACGGCTATGCCGACCTGGGGCTTTTCGTGTTGGTCGCCTGGTTCGCGGCCATCGTGGCCTTGATCGTCGTGCTCTACCGCTCGGCCCGCCTGCCGTACCTCTCCTAGGCACTCGGCACCCACCGCTGCGTGGGCTCGCACCTCGCGCGGATGGAGCCGCGGGTCGCCCTGAAGGTCTGGCTTGAGCGGATCCCGAACTTCGGCCTGCACGACCCGGCGGCCGTGACCTGGTCCACCGGCCAGGTCCGCGGACCACGCGCGCTTCGGCTCCGCATCGACCAGGGTCCGTCTCAGTAGGCGACTGCCGCTCGGTGTTCGGGCCGATGGCCGAATCCGGAACACGGGCCTGAGGGATCGATCAGGCTGACCGGCGTGTTCGTGAACCCTTCGGGCGCCGAGGTGCGACAGGCAGATGTGAGATCAATGAGAGGTCGGTTCGGATGAGCGGCCACGAGAGTTCGAAGGTCGCCGCCGAAGGCGACCGTGAGGCGTTCGAGGTGCATGGCTCCCCGCCGCTGTTCGGAGATGCTACGACGGAGGTGACGGTGTGACCGCCGAGGTGCTGGACGTGTCCGGTTCCGGATCGCGGGTCGTGCCGTCGCTCGCCCTGAACGAGGCCTGGCGGCTCCTGCGGCATCCGCTCACCCTGCTGGGCCTGGCGCTGTGGACACTGCGGGTCGTCCAGGACGGCTGGGCGGGACCGCGACCCGCGTTCACCGCGCTGACCTCGGAGATGATCATCTTCTGGGGGGTTCCGGTCTTCTTCGCCGCGAACCTGGTCGCCGGCGCCGCGCGGCGGGCCGAGGAGACGCTGTCGGTCGTCCCCTGTGACCGAGAGCGGCGCACCGCCGCGCTCTGTCTCGCCGCTCTTGGCCCGCTCGCACTGACCTGTACGGCGCAGGCCCTGCTGGCCGGGCTCTACGTGATCACCGACAATGAGCTGGAGCGTTTCCCGTCCCCGGCGGAGCTGGGCACCGGGCCGCTGAACGTGCTGGGGGCCTGCCTGCTCGGGGTGGCCGTCGCCCGGTGGCTGCCGTGGCCGGGGGCATCGGTGCTCGTCATGCTGGCGCTGACGGCCTTCAACAAGATCATGGTTGACCACGGGGGCCAGTACATGCTCGGCTTCTACCTGGACTTCACGATCTGGGGGCCCGCACCGTACCTCGCCCCGGCGGGGTTCATCCCCGGGCACCCGGGGCCGCACGCTCTCTACCTGCTGTCGCTCGCCCTCGGGGCGGGGGCGCTGGCGATGCTCAGGGACACCTCGCGGCGCGGGCTCTGGCTGGGGGCCGGGGCGGTCGCGGTGCTCTGCGTGGTGATCACGGGCGTCGGGCAGCTTCCATGATCCGCCTGGCTCAGACGGTCCTGCTGGCGCGGCTGAGCGGCAAGGTGGTCCGATGGCAGCCGCTGCTGGGGGCGCTCCTGCTCACCGGTGCGGTCCTGGCCTGGCCCCATGACGAACCGCTCACCTGGAAGGGCGCGGTCTGGTCGTTGCGGGTGATCGCCGCTCTGGTCACGCTGGCCGTGGTGTTCGTACTGGACGACGCGGCGGCCGACGTGCTGGCGTCGGTGCCACTGCCGCTGGGGGTACGGACCGCGCTGCGCGTGGGGTTCGCGCTGGTCTGGATCGTTCCGGCCTGGGGGGTGTCACTGCTGGTCCTGGCGCCGGGCATGCCGACGGTGTGGATCCTGTGGTCGACGGTGGAGCTGGCGGGGCTGCTCGCCGCGGGGCTGGCCGGCGCCGCCGCGCTGGCCAGGAGGCGCGGCATGCGGGAGCCGGGTATCGCGGCGGCGCCCGGTGTGACGGGCGGATGGCTGCTGCTGTTCGCCCTGCCGGGACCGGTCGCGATGTTCACACTCCGGCCGCAGGACTGGACGGTGGCGCATCTCCGCTGGTCGCTGCTGCTCGTGGCGGGACTCGCGGTGCTGATCCGGATGTCACGCGATCCGGCGCGGCGGTGAGCCGGGCGGGCGCCTCCCCGCGGGGGGCCGAGGCCGCCACACACGCTGAGCTGCGCTGACATCTTGTCGGGCACGTTGTCCGGCTTCGCCTTTCGCGTTACTTAGCGGATCCTAGATTGACTTCCATGACGATAAGGGGCGGCCTGGCCGGTACGGGTGCGTGGCCGCGATGTACCGGGACTTCGCCGAGGCCGTCGAGCGCGGCACGTCATCCCCGCACGGACGGACGGCATGACCCGCACCCGGTGGAGACCGGCCTGATCAGCGGCGGGCGTCCACGACCACTCCCCGAAGCTCAAGCATCCGACCGCCATGACGAGGACATCGCATGATCACCAAGGGCACTGTCGACCGCCTCATCCGCTTCGACAGCGGCGGCCTGCCGGTTCTCTCCATGTACGTCGCTGTGGGCTTTGACGAGTTCGAGGCCGTCCGTACCCGGGTGAACAGCCTCATCACCCGGATCCGCCCGCTCACCGAGGACCAGTCGCTCGACCGGCGGGCACGGCTCTCGTTGCGACAGGACATCGAACGCATCGAGGGCATACCGGAGCTCGGGCGGGGCACGGTCGGTGCCGTCGCGGTGTTCGCGTGCGGCGAGGGTGACCTGTTCGAGGTCGTGCTGCTCCCGCGCAAGGTGCGCGACCAGGTCGTGGTGGACCAGACTCCGTACGTCCGCCCCATGCTCGCGGTGCTCGACGAGTATCACCGCTGCTGCGTCCTGGTCGTCGACAAGGAGTCGGCCCGCGCGTGGGAGCTGTACCAGAAGGAGATGCGCGAGGTCGGCGAGGTACGAGGGAGCGTCCTCCGTAAGCCCGACTACGCCGGCTGGGCCGGTCTGGCCGAGTACACGGTCCGCAACAAGGCCGATGACCTGGCCAAACGCCACTATCGCCAGACCGTGGGTCTGCTCGACAGGCTCTTCCGCACCGAGAACTACGACCTGCTGATCATCGGTGGCCAGCGCAATGAGGTCGCCGTCTTCCTGGACTTCCTGCCGCATCAGTTGCGCTCGAAGGTCGCGGGCGTCTTCAACGTCGACATGGGCAAGGTGGCGACGTCCGAGGACATCCGGGAGAGTGCCGAGCGCCTCGTCGCCGACTACGAACGTGCGGAGGAACGCCGCCTGGTCGAGGAGGTCTTCGAGAGGGCCGCCGTCGGTGGCAACGCCGCGACAGGGATCGACGAATGCCTGTGGGGCGGCACCACCGCCGCGATCGACACCCTGCTCATCCAGGACGGTGTCGAGGTCCCCGGCGTGGTCTGCGATGAATCCGGCTGGCTGGCCCGATCCGGCCAGACCTGCCCGCTCTGCGGCGGCGCCACGCGCCAGGTCCCCGACGTCCTCGACGAGCTGACCGAAACGGTCATCAACGAAGGCGGCTCCGTCGAACACGTCGCCGCCGACACCCAACTGAAAGACCACGCCACAGCCGCGTCCCTCCGCTTCCCGCTCCCTCCGCGCCCCTGACGGGGGACTTTCACCCTCCACCCGACAGCCCGCCGTCCGGACGCACCGGTTCCGAACGGCGGCTATGGTCGGCACGCTCGCCGTACCGGGGCCGCGTTACCGCACACGGAAGACTTTCCCCCCATAGTCGATATACCCTCACCGTGCACCTGCGGCGCGCATGATGAGGAGCGGCTTTGCCTCCTGATGGAGCGGACGAGCTTTCCCTCGGCTTCACCTATGGAGAGGTGCTCTTCTGGATCGCCTACGAATTCGTGTACGCAGTGCTCATACTCGTCGGCTTGCTCATTGTCGTGACCGCCACGGTAATCATGGGTGGTCTTTATCCCGCGCTTCGCCGTCTTTCGGACCTCCGGCGAGGGCGTGAACCCCAGGATGATCGTCGGCCGCAGGAGTCAGCCCTGTGGTGGCTGGGGGAGGAACCCGACCTTCCCGGCCACCTCCCAGGCGAGCCCAACACCGCTCCTAGGTGTGTCCAGTTAACGGTGATCCCGTGGGCTTGGCGGGGGACATGGCTGCGATGTCTCCGACATGAAGCGCTTGATGCCCACGGCCCCGCGGCAAGACCTGAAACACCTTCTACAGTGCGACGAGCATCGGCGGTTTCCTCACTTCAGCAAGCTGGAGATCGTCTTTTGTAGGCGGGTCGCGCGGCCGGCCGGGGTTCTGGTCTTCAGTAGCGGCAGGATCATCAGGTAGCGGCCGGTCTTGTCGAGTGCCTCGAAGCGGGCGGCGGCTCGTGGGTCGGCCGCCAGTGCCTCGGCCAGGTCGGGTGGGACGGTGGCGTTGCGCTGGGCGGTGTAGGCCGCCGCCCACCGGCCGTCCGCCTGGGCGGCGGCGACCTCCGCCAGGCCGGACGGCCGCATCCGCCCGGCGGCGGTCAGTGCCTCCACGTGCTCGACGTTCACTCGCGACCAGGGGCTGCCCTTGCGGCGGCGTGAGTACCGTTGCAGGAAGCAGTGCCTGTCATAGGACTTGCGGTGGCTGTCGATCCAGCCGTAGCACAGCGCGACCTTCAGCGCCTGCTCGATCGTGATCAACGCTTCGGCCGATCCCTTCTTGGCGATCTTCAGCCAGACGCCGCCCTCGGCCTCGTGATGCTCGGCCAGCCACGCCTCCCACCGGTCGGCGTCCGCGAAGTGCATCATCGGCCCAGGACCTCCAGGTAGTGCCGGTTGTACATGATGCCCAGCACGTTGCCGAACGGGTCGACCACGGACGCGGTGACGAAACCGGGGCCGTACTCGGTGAGTGGTGTGTGCGGCGTGGCCCCCAGGGACAGCAGCCGGTCCAGGGTGGCCCGCACGTCGTCGACGTGCCAGTGGACGATCGCGCCTCCTGGGGCGGCGGGCGCGCCCGGCGGGGCGTAACGCCGGTCGATGAGGCCGAGCTCGGCCTGGTAGTCGCCGATCCTGAACTCGTAGTAGGCGGCAGGCTGCCCGTTTCCCGGGCGCTCGAAGTACGGCTCGACGTCCAGCAGGTCGACGTACCACTTCTTGGCCGCCTCCAGGTCGTCGGCCCAGAAGCTGACGGTGGCCAGTCCTCGCAACATCGGCGGTTCCCTCTTTCGCTCGGTGACAGTCACCATGTTCCACCTCAAAGTGCTCACCAATTGACCACTTTGTTGGAGAAACTGGGGGCATGCGTGCTGATCGTCTCGTCGCCACCCTCCTGCTCATGCAGTCCCGGAGCCGGGTGACCGCCGCCGAGCTGGCCGACGAACTGGAGGTGTCCGTCGCCACCGCCCGCCGCGATCTGGAGGCGTTGTCCGCGGCCGGCATCCCGGTGTACCCGCAGCCCGGACGCGGCGGCGGCTGGTCGCTCGTCGGCGGTGCCCGCACCGATCTCAGCGGGTTGTCGGCAACCGAGGCGCAGGCGCTGTTCCTGCTCGCCGGCCCGGCCGCGGCCGTCTCGGGCGAGGCCAAGGCGGCGCTGCGCAAACTCGTGCGGGCGCTGCCGCAGACCTTCCGGGCCGACGCCGAGGCCGCCGCCGGCGCCACGATGATCGACCCCACCCGGTGGGGTGAACTTGGTCGCCACCGGCCCGAGCTGGTCGACCTGCTGCAGACCGCCGTGGTCCGCAGGCGAAAAGTCCGTCTGACCTACACCAGCGGCGCCCGGGAGCGGACCGAGCGGCTGGTCGACCCGTGGGGCCTGGTCGACAAGGACGACATCTGGTACCTGCTCGCCGGGACCGAACGAGGACGGCGCACCTTCCGGGTCGACCGGATCACCGGGGCCGAGCCGACCGACCAGCCCGCCGAGCGCCCGGACGACTTCACGCTCGCCACCGCGTGGCAGCAGGTCGTCGGCGAGGTGGAGCAGCGGCGTTCACGCACCTGGGCGACCGTGCTCATCGAGGCCAGGTTCGTGCCGGTACTGCGAACGCACTTCGGCCGGCACTGCCACATCGACGCCGAGCTCGACCACGGGCGTGTCCGGGTCCGCCTCGCCGCGCCGACCCCGCTGGACATCGCCCGGAACCTGGCCGGCTGGGGCGCGATGATCGAGGTGGTCGAACCGCACTCCGTCCAGGCCGAGCTGGCCCGGATCGGCGCCGAGCTTGCCGGCCGCTACACCAGCGGACACTGACCCGGAGTTCGGCGCACGGGTGGCCCGGCATCCCCGCCGTGGTGCCCTCGATCGGCGTGACTTCCGGTTCGGAGGCAAGGCGTGGTGTCGCGCTGACCGACCCACGCGCCCACGAGACCCCTGAGGCGTTCGCGCGGGCCGGGAAGCGTGTCGAGGTCAACCGTTCCCGCGCGGCGTTGACCACCCACCCGCTTCCCTCGTCAGCGGGTGGGTGGTCAGCGCTTGACGGCTCGCAGTACCACGAACCTGGGGTCGCTCGCGGCGACCTCGCAGTTGCCGAAGAGCCGGCGCAGTTTCGCGTGGTAGCCGAGGTGCCGGTTGCCGACCACCCACAGCTCGCCGCCGCGGCGCAGCGCGGCGCGGGAGCCGTTGAACATGCGCCAGGCCGTCGCGTCGGTCGTCGCGCGGTGCGTGTGGAACGGCGGGTTGTTCAGCACCAGGTCAACCGTTCCCGCGGGTACGCCTGACAGGCCGTCGGCCGCCAAGAACTCCACGGTGGTGCCGGAGGCCACGTTCGCCCGGAAGGTGGCCTCCGCCGAGGCCAGCGCCTGATAGGACTCGTCGATGAACGTCACCTGGGCCTCGCTGTTGCCCAGTGCGGCGGCGAGCCCGACCACCCCGTTGCCGCAGCCCAGGTCCACGACATGTTCGCGCCCACGGCGCTGCGGCAGATTCTTCAGGAAGAAGCGGGTGCCGACGTCCAGGCGGTCGGCGCAGAAGATGCCCGCGTGGTTGGTGACGGTCAGACCCGAGACGGCTCCGATACCGGTGGGCAGCGGGTAGCTTCGCGGCCACGGGTTCTCGCTCCGGGGAAGCCCGGGGTCCGGTGCGCAGAAGATGAGCCGTGCCTTCTTCGCCGCCGGCGACGTCCTGGTCGGCCCGAGGATCCGTTCGAACAGGTGCAGCGTCGAGGTGTGGATCTCGGTGACCATCCCGGCGCCGACGACCACCGTGCCGGAGTGTACGTGCGGTGCGAGGCGGTGCAACTGGTCCTCAAGGAGCGCGAGGCTCTTGGGCACCCGGACGAGCAGCACGTCGATCCGGTCCGGCGGCGCGTCCCTGGTAGTGCTGAGCCGTATCGCGTCCCCGGCGACCTTGTTGCGTTCCAGGTTCGCCAGGGTCGCCTGCCTGCCGAGGAAGGAGTCGGTGATCTGCATGGGATGGTGACCGGCGAGCGCGGTGACCAGCGCGCCCCACCGGTCGCCCAGCACGACCACGGTGCCCGACAGATCCGTCTGTTCGCCGTCGAGGTACCGCAGCAGGTATTCGTCGGCGGCGTCCCAGGCGCGAAACGGGTCGCGGGGATCCTCGGGGAAGCGGGTGAGCTCGAACTCACCTCTCGACGTCGTGAAACGGTTCATCGCGCCTTAGGCTAGCGAGTCACGCGATGAGCCGGTCACATCCCCTCGTCGCCGGGCCGGTCGACTCTGCCCGCCGCTCGACCGTCCCAGGTCGGCGGCCCGGTCCCGGGGGCGGGAAACACGGTGCGTACCCCGCGATCCACGCCGGGCCGCACCTGCGAGCAGGAATCCGTGCGACCGGATACTTAAGTACGCCCCCTCGACCGCCGGCGGCCAACTTTGGTTACCGCATGACCGTCCTAAGCCCGATTCCGTGCCGGGCATCATCTGCCTACCGTGGGGTCATGACCTCCACCAACTCGAAGTCCCCCCTGGCGAGCCTGTCCGGTCTGCTCTGCTTCATCCTCGTGGCCGGCGGCGCGAGCGGCCTTCTGCACGAGTGGTTCGGCTGGATCCATTTCATGGGCTTCCTCCGGTTCCTCGCCCCCGAAGGCTACGAGATCTACAGCTACGTTTTAATGATCGCCTTCGGCTTCGCGATAGGCGCGGCCGGCAACGCGCTCACCCGACGAGGCCGCAGATGAACCACCCCGGGCGAACGGATACGCAGATCAGCGGTCCGTCCTGGGCCACGCTGCTTGTAGCGTCTGCGTGTGACCGAGGAAGAGTGGGCCGAGCACCGGCCGGCGGTGTTCGGGGCGGCCTATCGACTGCTCGGTAGTGTCGGCGACGCCGAGGACGTGGCGCAGGACGTCTGGCTGCGCGCGGCCGGTGCCGACCTGTCCGGGGTCGAGGATCTGCGGGCCTGGCTGGTGACGGTCGCCGCCCGCAGGTCCTACGACATCCTCCGGTCGGCACGGGTGCGGCGTGAGACGTACGTCGGTCCGTGGCTGCCCGAGCCGTTGCTGACCGGTCCGGACGCCGCCGAGCCGGTGCTCGTCGACGAGTCGGTGAGCATGGCGATGCTCGTCGTCATGGATCGGCTCACGCCGCCCGAGCGAGTCGCGTTCGTGCTGCACGACGTCTTCGAGGTGCCCTTCGATCGCATCGCCCGGGTGCTCGGCGTCACTCCCGCGGCCGGCCGCCAACTCGCCTCACGGGCGCGGCGCCGGGTGGCCGCGACGAAGCAGCAGCCACCCGCGAGTCGTCCGGAGCGCGAGCGGGTGCTCGCGGCGTTCCGCGCCGCGTACGAGGTGAGCGACCTGAAGTCCCTGGTCGAGCTCCTGCATCCCGACGCGGTGTACGTCACCGACGGCGGCGGCAAGGTCTTCGCCGCGCGCAAGGTCATTTCCGGCGGTGAGCGGATCGCCATGGTGCTGTCCCGGGTGGCCGGGCGGTGGGGGCTCTTCCCGCTCGTTCCCCGTGAGGTGGGTGGGGAGCTCGCGCTGGTGGCGTACCAAGACAAGCTGATCGTCCTGGTCGATACCTTCGACGTCGCGGCCGACGGCCGGATCCTGGCGATCCGGCGGGTGCTCAATCCGGACAAGCTTCTGCACATCGCTCCGGTGCGCTGACTTTTTCTGGCAAAAGCCGTCACAGCGGCGGGTGCCATCTCGTCTCCCTGGTGAGAACCGGAAGAGAGACCGAGAAAGGTGGGAGCACGATGTCACGCTTGAATATCGCCGAGGTGGCGCCCGAGATGTACAAGGTGTTCATCCAGGCTGAGCAGGTGATCTTGAAGGGGCCGCTGGACGCCACGATCCGCGAGCTCGTCAAGATCCGTAGCTCGCAGATCAACGGCTGTCTCTTCTGCATCGACATGCACGTCCACGAGGCACTGCGACTCGGCGAGACGCAGGATCGGATCTACCAGCTGTCCGCCTGGCGGGAGTCGGAACTGTACACCGATGCCGAGCGGGCCGCGCTGGCCTACGCCGAGGCCGCCACGGAGCGGCCCGACGGCGTGTCGGACGAGGTCTGGGAGGCGGTGGCTGCCGCGTTCAAGCCGGAGGAGGCCGGGTACCTGGTCGCCCAGGTGGCGCAGATCAACCTGTGGAACCGCATCTCGGCGCCCATGCACACGCGCCCTCCGAAGCGGGGCTGACGGGCGCGCGACGTCGTCGCGCGCCGGCTTGTCACCGGCCGCGAACCGGGAGTCCCGGGTCGAGTGGATCGCCAAGACGTCTCCGTACCGGATGGTTCAGTCGTCGAGGACCGTCAGGTCGAGTTCGCGGAGGCGTTCGGGGTCGGCCAGTGCCTCAATCGAGACGATCTTTCCGTCCGTGACGGTGAAGGCCATCACGGACAGCGGCCGGCCGTGGGCGGCGACCACGACTCCGGCGGATCCGTTGATCAGCGCCGGGCGTGCGAACGGGGAGAGTCGTCCGAAGGTGAGCGCCTGCTCGGCCACGGTCCGCGCGCCGGAGATCACCACGGTGTGGCGCGCACGCGCGACGCCGCCGTCGGAGCGCAGCACGACGTCGGGATGGAGCACGGCGACGAGCGCGTCGAAGTCGCCGTCGCGGGCGGCGGCGAAGAACGCGTCGACGACCTCACGTTGGCGGGTGAGGTCGGGGTCGGGTGCCGGGGCCTGCCCCCGCACCCGGCGGCGCCCGCGGCTCGCGAGTTGCCTCGCCGCGGCCGGGGACCGCTCGATCATCGGGGCGATCTCCTCGAACGGTACGGCGAACATGTCGTGCAGCACGAACGCGAGCCGCTCGGCCGGTGTCAGGGTCTCAAGCACCATCAGGAGCGCCAACCCGACCGAGTCGGCCAGTAGCGCCTCGTGCTCGGGGTCGACCCCGTTCTCACGGCTGATGATCGGGTCGGGTACGCGCAGGTCGAGGGGGTCCTCACGGCGCCGTTCGCGCGAGCGCAACGTGTTCAGGCACACGCGCGCCACCACCGTGGTCAGCCATCCACCGAGGTTCTCCACGCTGCCGGTGTCGGCGCGACTGAGCCGCAGCCAGGTGTCCTGAACGGCGTCATCGGCCTCGCTCACCGAACCGAGCATCCGGTAGGCCACCACCCGCAGGTGAGTCCGGTGTTCCTCGAAACGCTCCGTCAGCCATTCGCGCTCGTCCATCGAGTCACATTCCTTCCGGATGAGGTGTCACAGCAGTAGACCCGCGAAAGCCGGCCGATGTGACCGGGAGATCGACTTTCGGACCGAACGAGTTTGGAGAAGCCATGACGTCACCCATCCTGCTCACCGGCGGCACCGGCACGCTGGGACGCCTCGTCGTACCGCTGCTGCGGGACGCCGGCTGCCAGGTACGGGTGCTCAGCCGGCGCGGCCACGAGCCCGGGGACGGCATCGAGTACGTGACCGGCGACCTGCTCAAGGGCGAGGGGGCCGAGTCCGCGGTGGACGGGGCCGAGACCGTCCTGCACCTCGCGGGCGGCCCCAGGGGCGATGACGAGGCGACCCGGAACCTGGTGCGGGCCGCCTCCCGGGCCGGGGTGCGGCACCTGGTGTACATCTCGGTCATCGGGGCGGACCGGATGCCGTTGGGGTACTTCAGGACCCAGCTGGCCGCGGAGCGGGCCGTGGCCGACTCCGGCCTGCCGTGGACGACGCTGCGGGCCGCCCAGTTCCATGACCTGGTCTTGAAAGTGGTGCGTGCGATGGCGAAGCTGCCGGTGATACCGGTTCCGGGTGGGCTCCGGTTCCAGCCGGTCGATCCGCACGAGGTGGCGGCCCGGCTGGTGGAGCTGACGCTCGGCAGGCCGGCCGGCCGAGTGTCCGACCTGGCCGGGCCGAAGGTGTACGGGATGGCCGAGCTGAGCCGCGAATACCTGCGGGCGTGCGGCAGACGCCGGTTGATGATGCCGGTCCGGATGCCGGGGAAGGTGGGCCGCGCGTACCGGGCCGGCGAGAACCTGTCTCTTGAGGGGGCCACTGTGGGCAGGCGGACCTGGGAGGACTTCCTGGCCGAACGGGTGCGGTAGCGGATCGCCCCGGTGCCCCCGACAGGTCAACGCCCACACTGCTCCGCCATCGAGCACGTAAGTACACACCCGTTCAGCACCGGCCAGGACCGAATTCCAAGCACCTGATCATGGCCGGGACGGTCCTGATAGGGAACTGGACGGCGTGCGGGCGGTCGGGAAACTGTCGTTCTGCTCTGCTTGGATCGTCGCCAGTTTCACGAACAAGAACGACCTCCGGCGGTTGGACATGAAGGGGGAGGAATTCGTGGCCGAGTTGCTCGCGGACCTGGTACAGGAGATAGAGCCGAGAGATTGGGAGGGCGGAAGGTGGATGGTAAGCGACTTGGGGGCGCTTGACGGGGACGACCTGGCAGTTTGGGATCGGGAATGGCCAGGAGTGAGACGCGAATGGTTTCAGATCGGCCCCAATGCCGTGATGTTTCACGACGATGACAAAATCGCGTACGTCCGATACGAGTCGTGGAGCGAGGAACCACCTCAGGCCGAGCGCGAGTGGAATCGCTCCTGGTCGGGCGAGATCTACCTACGGACAGGACGGATACAGCTCAGTCACTATTTTCCCGGGGAAGACGAATTCGAGACCTTTGATCTTGGACGACCAGGCGCCACCTGGCACGTTCGCGTTCTGCAGAGAGAGCCGCAGAACGTTCCGAAGATCGAGTACCCCGGCTTTGTTCATATGGTTGGTGTCTACAAGCTCCAGTTCTGGGGGCCGGTGCTACCAGGAGAGATCCCGGAATCATGACCCGGCGTTCCACGTCGAGCCGCTCGCTTTCGAGCCGGTGACAGGGGAGTGATGAGTGTCGGCCAGTTACATCGAGGCTGAGAGAATTTAGTCATGAACGCCTCTTGCCGGGCTGCGTTCGTGGGAGCCGCAGCCGTCATCGGATTCGCCGGTGTTTCCTGGAGTCAGGAGGTGATGGCCGAGGCGGCACGTGTGCGGAGACCGGCTCACTCTGGCACCCCGCTCATCGCGCCTGCCGTTCAGGAGTATCGGCTCACGTACCTCAGCGAGTGGTTCGGCGAATTTGAGGATGAGCCGCCATCGATCGAACTCGTCTACGGAGCGCCCACGCGACCGCTTGGAGATCAAGGTCTAAGCGGCCTCCACCGAGGCCGCTTGCGCCCAACCTGTTCCGAACGTGACTCACAGGTCCGACATAATTGGGGCCTCCCGACAAGTGTCAACGTATGTCTGTGTGCGCCATGAAACCACCTATACGAGGGTGTTCGCGCCCTGGTACAGGTCGCGAGTGACACAGTGCCCGAAGCTGACCTTCTCGTCGTGCTGCCGATGTTCCGCTCGGTCGCGGCGGAAGAACCGGCCGCGGTTGGCGAGATCTGAGACGCGTGTCCTCCAGAATTGTTCTATTTCAGGCCGGAAGCCGGGTTGCGGCCTGATGATCGTCCGTGGGTGGCTGTAGATCCTCGTCGATTGCCGGAAGGAGGCCGCCGGCGAGAATGAGACAAACAATACTAAAGTGAATATCGAGTCGATTATCTCCTGAATGGTCGCCGGATTACGGTTGGCCTTCTCGGGATCCACCTCTCCGGGCGTGACCAGATCTTTTCGCCTGGAATCCTGGAGAGGCTTTTCAGCTGGTAGCTAGAAGCATATGATCCACCATGGTTGCTGCTGTTCCCGGCAAACCGTATGTGACTTGAGTACGAGGCGATTCATGTTCCTATCCGCCTGATACGAACGGGGCCAGGGCTCGTGCCGGCTGCCCAGTCACGTGACACGGGTCCTCGATGTTTCTCGGTCGCTGTCTGGGCGAGTCGCGCGACAATCCGTTCTGGAGGCATGTATGAGCGGACCGAAGAGGAACGTGCTTTTGGCGGCGTTGCTCGCGGTGTTCTTCGCCCTCGGCGCGTTCCTGATCATTCGGCCCGCGTTCCAGAGCAGCCCTGTCGAGGGTGGCTTGTCGGCGGGGGAGAGTTCCTCGTCCAGTTCGCAGTCTTCTGGTAATCAGAATTCCGGAAACCCGCCGACGGGGAAAAGCTCCTCGCCCATTTCACAGTCTTCGGGTGCTTCACAGTCTTCACCCGCTTCACAGTCGTCGTCCGCTTCGCAGTCCTCGGGCAACCAAAATTCCAGCGGGCCGAAACCCCGGATAGAGGCTTGGCGGGTTGGCGGGGCGACGGTCGACAACCAGTATCCGGCCGCGAATTTCGGCGGGGTTTTCACCAGTGGTCAGTCGTGTGCCGTCCTGGAAAACCTCAGCTCGACCCTTCCGATCACGGTCGTGAGCATGAGCGTGAGGCCGTCGAACGTTTACGGAGCGAGAAACTGCGAACCTGATTTATTGGGAAGCACAGATCTGACAGGGGCCGTGCCGTGTGCGCCGGGTGTTGTCCTGCCCCCACGGCAGCCGCCGCGCCGAGGCTGCTCGGTGGGTGTGGAACTGCTGGTCACCGACCGCGACCAGCATCATGGCGAGATCGTTCTGGTGACCCGCGTGACGTGCACCACGCGGAAGGTCGCACCGTGCACGCTGCTGCCCTCCACTCTGAACCCGACAGAGGCCTTCCCGATCACGCTGACCATCGACCAAAAGATCGGGTTCACCGGATCCAACCAGAACAATCCTGACACGGAGACGGAGGAGCCGCCTGTCACGGAGACGGAGGAGCCGCCTGTCACGGATAGGCCGACGTCTCCGCAGACCACAGAATCGGGAGAGCCGCCAGTTGAGACAACCTTCCCGAACGACTGAGACGTGACCGGCGCCGAACCCCAGGAGGAGACCCCCCAGACACCCGGTTTCGTGGCGCAACTGACGGCCTACAGCAACATCATCGCCCCGGCCAGCGTCATCACGGCCCTGTTGTTCTACTTTGGTTACCTGGCCACGCGCGCCCGCTTCGAATACTTCGGCGTCTATCTGGACCTGGTCAACCTCTCCACGCCCGATCTGCTGCTGTACGGCTCGGATGTGGTGTTCGTCCCGATCACGCTGGTCGCGTTCACCGTGCTGGTCGCGTTCAGCCTGCGCTTGGCCGGGCAGTGGCTCGTCTCCGAGCCCCGGCGCGACACGCTGTCCGGCTGGATCACGCTGACAGTGCTTCTCGTGGCAGTTCTGCTGCTCCTCAAAGCACTCGTGGGTATTCTCGTCCCTTCCGTCTCCAGGGAAGAATCCCCCGGTGTGACCCCGCTGTCGTTGACGCTGGGCGCGCTCCTGTTGCGATACAGCGCCTCGCTCTGGCAGACCCTGGCCGCCCGCCGCCCCCGGCCCACCTGGATGCCCCCGCGCGAGGGCATCAACGTCGGACGCTACGCCCTCCTGTCCCTGATCGTCGCGGGCCTGTTCTGGGCAGCCAACAGCTTTGCCTTCGTCTACGGCAACGGCAGAGCCCTCGACGACGTCGACGGCCTCACAAAACGTCCAGCCGTCACCCTCTACAGTCACGACCTCGTCGACGACCCACCCCAGGGAGTCGTCCATACCGTCCTGCCAGGCAAGGAGAAGTTCCGTCACCGCTACACCGGCCTGCGCCTGCTGGTCGAGTCCGACAAGCGACTCTTCCTGGTCCCCGCCCCCTGGTCACCCGATACAAGTCGCACCCTGGTGATCGAAAATTCCTCTGACATCAGGCTCCAACTCGTCCCTCCCACTCCTGGCTGAAGGGGACTGTGGAAAGACGGCACCTCTGTGCCGCTGGAGATATCGGGCGGTCAGAGGTCCAGGCCGGAGCCGCCGAACCGGTCCCGGAGGAACCTGCCCTGGTCGCGCAGGGCCTGCTCGTCGCCTCGGTAGACCGACTCGGCCACCTTGCGCAGCTGGCTGTCCAGCAGGTCGAGCTGGGCGAGCAGCTCCTCGTGGGCGCTGCGCTCCCGCTCGCCGCGCCGGGTGAGCGCGTACGAGCGGGGCAGGTTCGCGTACGCCTCCAGGCTGGACGGCAGGTAGTCCCTGATCGTCTGCGACACGATGTGCAGGTGGTCGGGTGCGGAGGTGAGCGCGTCCGCCCGCCGGAGGATGTCGCGCACCACCTCGGCGAGCACGCCGACTCTCGCCACCACGTCGTCGGGGAACCGGTTCCCGCCGATCTTGGCCAGCAGGGTGTCCAGGTCGGCGTGGAGCCGCCGGGACTCCACCTCCGCGTGCGAGATCGTGAGACGTACCCGGTCCGCCGTGCGCCCGCAGCGCCTCGCCGTACGAGCGGATCCGCTGGAGCACCGGTCCGGGATTCCGGTCGGGCAGCGTGAAGGTCTGCGGGGTGCCGGGGGTCGTGTTGAACGGGATCATCGTGACCGTATCGCGGTCACGGAAGCGCGAGAACGCTCCGCTGACGGAGGTGTCGGCGCCGGACAGGGCGGTCAGCGCCTGCTTGAGCGCGTCGATCCGTTCGCCCTCCATCGACCCGGAGGTGTCCAGTACGAACAGCGTCCGCGACGGCCTGCGTACCTGGTTGAGGTAGACGCCGATCAGCTCGTCGGCCGCGTCGCGCCGGTTGGGGAAGGGCAGCTCCACCAGCGGCGCGGACCCGAAACGCCGGTCCGGCCCGACCTCGGGGACGATCGGCCGACGGTGGGTCGTGGTCATGACCTCCCGCTGGATCTCCGGGGTGCGCAGCCAGGAGGCGAGTTTCCGGTACAGCTCCTTCTTGCCCGGTGTCGCGGAGCTCAGCAGCGTGAGCGGGTAGTCGGCCGTCACCACCCCGTCGCTCAGGTAGATCAGCGTGAGCGGCTCGGAGAGCCTGCCGGAGGCGTTGAGGCCCAGCAGCACGGACTCGTAGTTGACGAGCCCGTCCACCTCGCCCTGCCTGGCGTACGCGTCCGCGATCGGTTTGAAGGCGGCGATCGCCGTGGGGGAGGAGAACGGAGCGAACGTGCGGGTGGCGCCCCGGTCACGCTTGATCTTCTCGGCCGCCGGAGCGCTGGACGGGAACGCGAAATCGTACATCTTCTCGCCATAAAGTAAAACAGGTGCGCCGTCACCTACCGCGGCACCTTGATCTCGGCCGGCTCCGCACGCCTTGAGCGCCACGTCCTGACCTGGTGTCGAGACCGGCGGCGATTCCCATCGGCTCGCCCAGACCCGGCCCGGGAAGTCGGCGTCGGTGTGCGGCCTCAGGAGATGGAGCCAGGTGACGGGCGAGGCCTCACCGGCACCCGTGGACGATCTCGATCAAGGGCTGCAGATCGAGCCGTCGGGCCCGCATGCTCGGGGTCACCGCCCCGGGGAGAGACCGGCGTCGAACCGTACCTCGACGTCGTCGCCGAGTTTGAGTGTGCCGAAGAGCGCTGAATAGGGCCGGATGCCCCACCGGGTCTGCACGATGGTCGCCGAGCCGCGTACGCGGTCCTCGGTCAGCAGGCCCTGGAGCGTGACGGGCCGGGTGACGCCGACGATGGTGAGATCGCCCTCGACGCGAAACGACTCCGCTGTTCCGCTGATCCGTGTCGACCGGAACGTGATCGTCGGGTAACGCGCAACGTGCAGGACCTTCTCCTGAAGGTTCTTCTTGATCTCTCGACGATCGGAGTCCGTGAGCGGCTTGATGCCACCGGTTCCCTCCCGGACTTCGAACGACCCTGCGTCGACGTCGACGGTCACCGAGGAGCCGGCCGGATCGGCGACGTCGATCGTGGCATCGCCGTGCCAACGGGTGACCTCGATGGTGAGGTCATGGCCGGCCTTCGCCCCCAGCCCGGTACGGGCCGTATTGACGATGAGCCGGCCGGACTCGGGTCCCAACGCGTAGCTACCAGAGGTGACGCCCACCAGGTCAGGCTATCTCGCACCCGAAGGCTCACCGTGGCACATACGTCGGCATGGCGAACACCAGGACCGGAGCCGACGCACTTTTGGCCGCCTGTCGCTTCTCACGGGCGGGGATCGCGCAGGTGCGATCCGACCTTCGGCGCGTGCGGAGCCGGCAGGTTCCGGGCGAGAACCCGGCGCGGTCCTGCCCTGGGCCTCGGGAGGGGCTCGCCGGGACCCGAGCCCGGCAAGGCCGATGTGCCGATAAATAAGGCGTCCTTGACGAGTTAATTTGTCGGTCATAGCCTGTGGTCATGCAAGACATCGCCGTGATCGAGGATCCAGCCGCCGCCGAGGTCTCGCTGGACCCCATCCGGGCCCGGCTGCTGGCCGAGTTGAGCGAGCCCGCCTCCGCGACCATGCTGGCCGCCAAGGTCGGCCTGCCCCGGCAGAAGGTCAACTACCACCTCAAGACGCTTGAGGCGCACGGGCTCGTCGAGATGATCGAGGAGCGGCGCAAGGGCAACGTCAACGAGCGCATCATGCGCGCGACCGCGGCCTCCTACGTGATCTCCCCGGCCGCGCTGGCGTCCGTCGAGCCCGACCCGGCCCGCTCTCCCGACCAGCTGTCGGCCGGCTGGCTGCTGGCCGTCGCGGCCCGGCTGGTCCGCGACGTCGGGGCGCTCATCGCCGGCGCCGCCAAGGCGCGCAAACGCGTCGCGACCTTCGCGATCGACACCGAGGTGCGCTTCGCCTCGGCCGCCGACCGGGCCGCGTTCGCCCAGGAGCTTGCCAGGGCCGTCACGACCCTGGTGTCCACGTACCACGACCAGTCCGCCGAGCACGGTCGCGACCACCGGATCGTCGTCGCCGTCCACCCGAGCATGAAGGAAACCCGATGACGCACCCGTTCGAGCTGAGCCAGGAGATCGAGCTCAGTGCCACGCCCGAGCAGGTCTGGGACGCGATCGCGACCGGGCCGGGTGTCGACTCCTGGTTCATGGGACGCACCGAGATGGGCACCGCCGAGGGCGGCCCGGCGAACCTGACCATGCTGGGCCACACCGAGCAGGCCACGATCACCGCCTACGAGCCGGGCACCCGCCTGGCGACCCGCAGCGAGCAGGCCCCCGACGGCCGGTTCATGGCGCTCGAATACCTCATCGAGGGGCGTGGCGGCGGCATGACCGTGCTGCGGCTCGTGCAGAGTGGCATGCTCGGCGACGATTGGGAGACCGAGTTCGAGGCGATGCAGGCCGGTTGGCCCATCTACCAGGAGACCCTCAAGCAGTACCTCGCGCACTTCACCGGCCGCACCCCATCGGTCACCACGGCCTTCCGGCCCGGAGCGGGCGGTCCGGATGCCGTCTGGAAGACCGTCACCCAGGAGTTGGGCGTCACGCCGGACGTCGCCGAGGGCGACGACGTCCGTCTCCCGGACGGCTCCGCCGGGGTCGTCTACTACGCGAACCTGCCCGTCAACCTGGGCGTTCGGACGGACGAGGGCCTGTACCGGTTCATCCACTCCGGTACCGACCGCGGCGACGCCCTCGTGCTCGGTCACCAGAACTTCGCGGGCCGCGACGAGCAGTCCGGGTGGGACACCTGGATGGCCGAGCACTTCGGCTGACCGGCCGGTCCCGGTCAGCCCGTCAGGTAACACCTTTATCCCTCGCGCCGCGACCAGATCAGCGTGGGCGGCGTGCTCAGCGGCCCACTCTGCGAACGAACGTGGCTCGCGACCGGTGATCTCACGCACCGCGGGCGAGATGGAGGTGGACTCGGGTGGCGGGCTGCTCTGCCAGGAGGTGAGCAGCTCGCTCCGGTCACCGGAAACGTCATTGGCTTGCCTTGGCGATCTCGTGACCGACCCCACCGGAGACAACCGGGATGACGCCCCTTCTCGCCCGCGTCTTCAGCCGCTGCTCGGCCACGACCGGCATCGTGCCGTTCATGACCCTGGTCGAGCAGGTCATGACCCGGGAACCGGACGCCATGGGCCACTCAGCTGATCCATCCGCTCGGCCCCATGCTCGCACGGCCCGTCTACGGCTGGTAACACGTCGGAAACGCCCTATTCATCGGCCATTGACAGGGCTTGATGCCGAGGCTTAGGTTCCGAGGGACTGGTTGCTAAGACGTTTTTTGAAGATAGAGGCCGGGAAGTAGCACCTGTTGAAACGATTCA
Source organism: Streptosporangium sp. CA-115845 (assembly GCF_050943795.1). Lineage (NCBI taxonomy): Bacteria > Bacillati > Actinomycetota > Actinomycetes > Streptosporangiales > Streptosporangiaceae > Streptosporangium > Streptosporangium sp. CA-115845. Next base: position 302,551 of record NZ_CP191988.1, read on the forward strand.
CTTTCAGTTGAGAACGAGTTGGCCAACCCCCGGCGATGCCGGAGTTCCTTCGCTGACGGCTCCCGGCAACACGACCGGGCCTCTTGGGTGGCTGTTGCGGGGTGCCGTCCCGGACGGGTTCGACGTCGTTCTGTCGCCAGGGGCCGGTTCTCGTCAGCGTGGGGCCGGCGGCCGCTTCGTCGCCCGCGCTGCGCCTCGGGATGCGGCGAGATCACGCTGTTGAGCTGACGGCCCGGTGCCGGCCGTGTGATGGCCGGATCGACAAGGGATGCGCGGGATGTTTCGGATCGGGGAAAAATACTCGTTGCTTCTTTAAAACGTTCTAACAGAAGTGCCGAATGAGAGAACCGGGCACGAGGTTTGCCACGGGCCGGGTGCGGGTGACCGCGGCCCTCGCCACCGGTGGCAACCCGCCACCGGTGGCACCGCAGTGGCTACGGCGGTGGCTACGGCGGCCGCCGCGATGGTCCTTTCGGTCGGCGCGCTCACCGTGGACTCGCTCGCCGACCCTCGCCATCTATTGAAACGATCTAACTCCCCCCAAGGAACCGGTGCCGGTTCGGACGGCACCAAGGCCGGACAGACGACGAATTCCGAATGACGCAAGGAGATTCCATGACACGACGATTCATCACCTGGGCGGCGGGCGGTGTGGCCGCGCTGCTCCTCGCGGTGACCGTTCCGCCGACCGCGGTGGCCGACTCCGCCGGTGCCGCCGGTGCCGGTCGTCCCGGCCCCGCCGGTGCCGGGACGCCTGGCTGGGACGCGAAGACCGGACGGCTCGACCCGGCCCTGTTCGCCGAACCGCCGGGCACGGCCCGGCCGCACGCCTTCTGGTTCTGGAACGGCAAGCTCACCGAGGACGAGCTGTCCCAGCAGCTCGACCAGATGAAGGACAACGGCGTCGAGGAGTTCTTCATCCACCCCCGGCAGGGGCTGGGCGGGGAGTTCGGCGTGACAGAGAACGCCTACTACCTGTCCAAGGACTACTTCGACAAGGTCGGCTTCGCCCTCGCCGAGGCCGAACGCCGCGGTATGAAGGCCTGGCTCTACGACGACCTCAACTGGCCGAGCGGCTACGCCGGCGGTCGTACGGTCAAGGGCGGCGACGTCGACGGAAGGACGGTGCCCGCCAACCCCGACTACCTGCCGTGGTATCTCACCCCGGTCGCCAAGGACCTGACCGGGCCGGCCCGCTACGACGAGCCGGTGCCGGTGCCGGTGCCGGGCGGTTGGTCGGTCGGCGACGACGTCCTCACCGTCAACGGCGGGGAAGTGGCCCTGTCGAAGGACGGGGCCGACTGGTCGGGATACCGGATGGAGTTCGACCTGACCGTTGACGCGCTGGCCGGCGGGTGGACCATGCACAGCCGGGACGCCGCGAACCTGGTCATGGTCAACCTCACGACGACTTCCCCGTACAACCCCGAGGCCGGCTCGACGTTCGGTGTGCACGTCCGGGTGAACGGGGCGTACCAGCTCGTCGGCGGGCGGGTTCCGGCCGGAACGACGATCCGCGACGGCGAGCGGCACCACGTCGCGACCGAGGTCCGCGGCGACACGGTGACGCTCTTCCTCGACGGCCGGGAGGTCGGCAGCCGCAGCGACCCGCGGATCGCCGCGCTCGCCAAGGGGCGCGTCGGCCTCCGCTCCGGCCAGGACGAACGGGCGCGCTTCGACAACCTGAAGGTCACCTCACTCGACGGCGGAGCCACGCTGCTCGCGGACGACTTCTCCGGCGATCTCGTCCGCTGGGACGTGACCCAGTCGCCGGCGTCCTCGCTGGTCGCCGCCGTCGCGCTGCGCACGAGCGGCGACGGCGGCTGCGTGACCGACGGCCAGGCGCGCGGCGCGGCCCTCGACGGCGGATCCGCCGTGGAGCTGACCGGCAGAGTCGGCGCGGACGGCCGGCTGCGCTGGGATGTGCCGGAGGGGCGCTGGTGCCTGCTGCACCTCGTGCAGCGGCCGCTGGCCAACTACCATCCGGACCTCGAGCCCGACCAGCCCTACGTCGACATGCTCAACCCGAAGGCCACGGCGAAGTTCATCGACATCACCCACGAGACGTACGCGCGCCGGTTCGGCAGGTACTTCGGCTCGATGATCCAGGGAATCTTCAACGACGAGCCGGGTTTCTACAACAACTTCCCGGACAACCGGGGCGGCGTCGACTCGCTCGGCTCGATCCCGTGGACCCCCGGGTTCCGCGACTACCTCAGCCGCAACGCCGGGTACGACCTCACCGCCCGGCTCGCCGCGATCTGGTACGACACGGGCGCTGCCACCACGAAGACCAGAATCGACTACTACGACGCGCTCTCCGATCGCTACAACGAGGCGCACACCAAGCCGCTCGCCGACTGGGCAGCGGCGCATGACATCGCGCTGATCTCCAACCCGCTCGTCGAGGAGGATCTCGGCAGCCACCGGCTCATCGGGGGCGGTAGCTGGTTCGAGATGAGCAAGCACTATCAACTGCCGGGCATGGACCTGATCAGCGGCCTGGACACCAACGCCATCACGCCGAAGCTGAACTCTTCGGTGGCACACCTCTTCGACCGCAAGCGCAACCTCGCGGAGACCTTCGGCGCGTTCGGCTGGGACCTGTCGATGGAGGAGATGAAGCGCACGGTCGCCTGGGAGGTGGCAGGCGGCGTCGACCTCATCGACAACCACGCCTTCTACTACTCGATCGACGGGCAGCGGCGGCATGAGTCGCAGCCGAGCCAGTTCTTCCAGAACACGCTCTGGCCGCGCTTCGGCGCGTACGCCTCGTTCACCGGCCGGCTCGTCGAGCCGGCCCGAGGGGCCACGCCGGTGAACCCGGTCGGGCTGCTCTATCCCAGTTCGTCGGTGATGGCCGAGGGCACGCCGTGGACCGTGCGCGGCTTCGCCGGCAACGGTCCTGGGTTGAGCGAGGTCGACGGGTCGTGGAAGGGCACGTCCAACACCCTGCTCGCCGCACAACTCGACTTCGACTATCTCGACGAACTCGCGCTCGCCGGGGACCCGGACCTGAGCGTCGGGCTCACGGTGAACCGGGGTCGGCTGCGGCTGCACGACCAGACCTTCCAGGCCCTGGTCATGCCGAAGACCACGGTGCTTTCGCTGGAGGCGCTGGCCGCCGCCGAGCGGCTGGTCACCCAGGGCGGCACGGTCGTGGCCGTCGACGGCCTGCCGACCCGGGAGGCGGAGGGCCGTGATTCCGAGCTGCGCCGGAGGCTGAAGGCGCTGTTCGGCACCGACCCCGCTCAGCCCGCGGCCTCGCGCAAGGCCGGCGGCACCGGTGGTCTCGCCGTGTACCTGCCCGATGGCGCCAAGCTCGCGCAGGTGCTGAAGGAGCGGATCGACCCCGGGGTGACGATCTCCCCGGCCAGCCCTGACATCCGGGTGCGACACGTGAAGCGGGCGGCGGACGATGCGGTCCTCGTCACCAACCTCTCGGCCTCGACCGTGCGCACCGACGTGACGGTCAGCCTGCGGCAGGCGCCGGAGATCTGGGACCCGGAGACGGGCCGGACCGAGCTCGCGGCCATGTTCCGGCTCGGTGACGACCGGGTGACGGTGCCGATGGAATTGAAGCCGTACCAGGCGACCTGGCTGGTCTTCCGTCCCGGCGTGCACCCGGTTGGCCGGACTCCGCACGCCACTGTCGGCAATGCCACTGTTTCCTCCGTCGAACCGCACGGTGACGCGTTGCGGGCGCGAGTCGTGGTGGAGCGGAAGGGTGACGTCTACGTCGGCGGACGGTACCGCGGGAAGACGTACGGCGGGAGTGTGACCGTCGATGACCCGCTCACGCCGATCCCGCTCGACGGCGCCTGGCGGTTCCGGTTCGACCGGGATGGCGCGCAGACCGTAAGCCGGCCGCTCGGGTCGTGGACCGCTCTGGACCCGAGGTTCTCCGGCACCGGCGTCTACACCCGTGATGTGACGATGCCCGAGGGCTTCCTCGCCGAAGGGCGGCGCGTGTCGCTCGACCTCGGCGCGGTTCGCGAGCTGGCCGCGGTCTCGATCAACGGATCGGAGCCACGCCATGTCGACTGGCGGCCGTACACGCTGGACGTGACGGACCTGCTGCGGCCGGGCGCGAACACGGTCGAGGTGCGGGTGACCAACACGCAGGCCAACGAGTTCGAGGACCGGGCCCACCCGTCAGGCCTGCTCGGGCCGGTGGTGCTCCGCCCGCAACGCGTGCTCGACCTCACGCTGCGCGCAGGCGAGGAGGTCCGCTCACTCGCGCTGGACGCCGCGCCCAGGTCGGTGCGGGTACGGCCTGGCGGCAGCGCCCGGCTCGCTGCCACGATCGAGGGCATCGCGCCCGACCGGCTGTCCGGTCTGCTCACCGTCTCCGCGCCGGATGGCTGGGAGGTCGAGCCGGCCACGCAGCGGTACGACGTGGCCTCGTCGGGGGTCCCGGTCACGGTGCGGCCCGGCATGACGGTCACGGTTCCGGAGTCGGCAGAGGACGGCACGTACGACGTCACGCTGACCGCGACCGGCGACGACGGGCGTAAGACGGCCGCGACCGTGCGGGTGGACGTCACCCACACGCTGGCGGCGTGGGAGTTCGCGACAGACGGGGACGCCGAGGGCTGGACGGCCGCCAGCCAGCTCACCCCGTTCACCGTCGCGGGCGGCGTGCTCGCCACCTCCGCCACCGGCGGCGACCCGTTCCTGGTCCAGGGCGAGCCGCTCTCGCTCGACCTGGACCAGGGGCTCACGGTCGAGGTGACCATGTCGACGTCCGCGAGCGGCCAGGGGCAGGTCTTCTGGACGACGGCCGCGCAGGGCTGGTTCTCCGAGGACAAGAGTGCGAAGTTCGCCGTGACCGGCGGCGGCACCCGCACCTACACCGTCACGGTTCCCGCCCAGGCGACCCGGCTCACCGGGCTCCGGTTCGACCCTCTGATGACCGAGGGCGACATCCGCATCGATGCGATCAGGATCCTGCCCTGAGGCGGCGCAGACCCGCGAGGTCTCAACCAACGGCCGGTACGTCTACCGCACCGGCCTGCCCGCCGGCAACCACACGATCAGCTCCCCCCATCGGACTAGGAGTTACGACATGAAGTCCTTCATCCCAGAAGTCGCGATATGAGGTTCTTGACCGCGCGAGTCGCCACCACGGCGCTCGCCATACTGTGCTCACTCGCCGTCGTCACGTCCCCGCGGTCGGAAGCGGTCGCAGAACCGGCGCCGAAAGGCATGGACGCAGCCCGGTTCGCCGACCCACGCCCGGACAGCCGGCCGACCGTGCTGTGGTTCTGGAACGGCACCGTGACGCCGGCGCTGGTCGACCGGCAGCTCGGCGAGCTGCGGGCGCAGGGCGTGTACGAGGCGATCGTGTTCCCGTTCGACACCACCGCGCTGAAGCCGACGTTCTTCAGCGAGGAGTGGTTCGCCATCGTCGAACACACGCTGCGGGAGGCGCAGCGCACCGGCATGCACCTATGGCTGTTCAACGACGACTTCTTCCCCAGCGGCCGGGGCGGCGGGCTGGTCGTCAACGGGGGCAAGGTCGGTGACCGCACCTACGAGCCGCATCCCGAGCTGCGCCCGAAGGGGCTCAGCCGTACCACCAGGACGGTCACCGGCCCGGCGCAGGTCGACTTCGCCGCGAACACCACCGGGCTGGACGTGAGCGGCGGCCGGCTCGTGGCCGACGGAAGGGCGTTGGCCGGCGCGACGGTGCTGAAGGCGGGAGCGGAGTGGACCGATTACACGGTTACCGCCCACACCCGTCTGGAGCGCGGGGCGGGCGGCATCATCGTCCGCGCCACCGACGACCGGAACGGCTACCTGGTCGACACTCGTCGCGACGACGGCGGGGTGGACATCTGGCGCCAGCAGGACGGGGCGTTCACGCTGCTGAGCCAATCCGGCAGCGTGCCCGGCTGGGATCCGGCCGCCGAGCACGAGATCAAGGTTGTGGTCTCCAGTAACACCATCACCCCGTACGTGGACGGGCAGGCCCGTCCATCGGTCACCGACGGCATGTTCCCGCGTGGCACGGCCGGGTTCCGCGCGGTCTCCGATCAGCGCGCGACGTACGACGACCTCACCGTCACCGCGCCCGATGGCCGGTCGCTGTACGGGCAGACGTTCGACGACACGGCAGCCCTCGGGGACTTCTCGCCCCGCAAGACCGCCGCGAAGGCCGTCTCCGCGGTGGCGCGCCCGGCCGGCTCGACCGACGTCGGCAAGCTTGTCGACCTGACGGACCATGTGACCTCCGGCCGGACCTGGCAGGCGCCCGCGGGGCAGTGGCAGGTCGACACGTTCGCCGCGACACCGCTGGCCGACGACAACTCCTGGTCGTTCCGCCGTAACTACCTCGACCTGCTGGACGACGACGCCGTGGCGCGCATGCTCGACGCGGTGCCCGGCGAGTACCACCGGCGGTTCCCGTGGGCGTTCGGCACCGTGCTGCGCGGCTTCTTCGACGACGAGCCGTTCATCGCCTCGGCCGACGCGCATTTCCAGCAGAAGCCATGGTCGCCGAGCCTGCACGCCGCACTGAAGAACGTCGGCAGCACGCCGGGCGTAGCGTACGCGGCGGTCTTCGACGACCTGGGCCGGGACGGGCGGACCGAGCGGGGCCGGTACTGGCGGGCTGTCTCCGACCGCTTCGGCGAGGCGTACTACGCGCAACAGGCGCGCTGGATGGCCGACCACGGCGTCGCCTATGTCTCCAACCCGCTGTGGGACGAGCACGGCCCCGCCGAGCAGGTCGCGAGCACCGGCGACATGCACAAGGCGAACCAGTGGGCCCAGGTGCCCGGCACGGACGTCGTGTTCGACCAGTACACCGCCGGCGGGCGCACGATGCTCCCCCGGTACGCGGCGAGCGCCGCCCACCAGAACGGGCAGGAGCGGGTGCTGCTGGAGGCGTTCGGCGCGATGGGCTGGCAGGTCTCTCCTCAGTTCTCGCGGGCGCTGCTAGGCGCGTTCGCCGCCCGGGGGATCAACCTGACCGTGCTGCACGCGATGTGGACCGATGAGAACAACGTCGTCTACCCGCCGCCGTTCAGCTCCGGCAACCCGTGGTGGCGCACCGCGAAGCCGCTCAACGACTGGATCGGCAGGGTCATGGAGGTCGCCCGCGGTCGTGCCGTCGCGCCGACCGCCCTCATCCAACCGCAGCGCGCCGCCGAGTCCTGGCAGGGCACGCCCACCCAGGACGCGATCGATCGGGACTTCACCGCCGCGGCGTACGCCCTGGAGGACGCGCAGGTCGACTTCGACCTGCTCGACGAGGGCGCGCTCTCCGGTGACAAGGCGATCCGGGCGCACGCCCGGGCGAAGGGCGGACAGCTGCGGGTGGGAAAGCAGTCGTACCGGGTGGCCGTGCTCCCGCAGGCTCCCACCCTGGATCTGGCGACGGCGCGGACGCTGGCGAAGTTCGTCCGGTCCGGCGGCACGCTGGTCGCGATCGGCGACCTGTCGGCGGAGGAGGCCGGCGGACGCGACGCCGAGCTTCGGGACGCGCTGGCGTCGCTGTTCGGGAACGGCAAGGCGCCGGCCGAGCACCGGTACGGCGCCGGGCACACCATCCGCCTGACCGCGCCGGCGGGGATCGGGAAGGTGGCCCGTTCGGCGGGCGTCGCCGCGGCCGTGCTCGAACCGGAGCAGCGGGCGGTGCGGGTGCTGCGCCTGGAGACCGGCGCGGACAAGGCGTTCCTGGTCACAAACGAGAGCGAGGCGGTGGTTCGTACAACTGCGACGTTCGCCGCGAAGGGCACCCCGGAGCTCTGGCGACCGGAGTCCGGCCGGACCGCGATCGCCACCACGTTCCGGAATGGGCTCGGCGGGCAGGACACCGCCGTACCGTTGGAGCTTCAGCCGTACGAAACCCTTGTGGTGACCTTCCGGTCCGCGGCGCCGCCGCCGGCCGCTGTGCCGCACTTGGTCTCCGGCGACATCACCGCAGCCGCCGTGCGCGCCGTTGAAGCCGGCAAGCTGCGGGTCGACGCGGTGCTCGACGCGCCGGGCGGCCACCGGCTGGTCGGTACGTCGGGGGGGCGGCTGTTCAGCGGCACCATCGCGACCGACGACCCGCTCACCCCTGTCGCAGTCGACGGTGACTGGTCGGTGCGGCTGGACAAGCCCGGCGCCGAGCCGCGGAACCGGCCGCTCGGGTCGTGGACGGCGATCGATCCGTCCTACTCCGGCGCGGCGACCTACTCGCGGACCGTGGACCTGGACCAGGCGACCCTGGACGGGCGCCGGTTGGTCCTCGACCTGGGCGACGTCCGAGACGTCGCGGAGGTCACAGTGAACGGGCAGGCGTTCGACCCGCTGCTGTGGAAGCCCTACCGTCAGGACGTCACCTCCGCGCTGCGCGCCGGACGGAACGACATCCAGGTGCGCGTCACCAACACGCTCGCCAACCGGCACGGAGACCACCGTCCCGCCGGGCTGCTCGGCCCGGTGACACTGCGGCCTCAGCGGGCCGTCTCCGCCGAACTCGCGCCGGTGGGTGGCGAGCCGGTTTACGAGGTCGGCATGCCGGTCGCGGCCGGCGTGTCGCCCGGTCAGTCCCGGGAGCTGCAGGTGCGGGTGCGCCGCTTCGGCGAGGGTAAGGGCACCGCGCAGGTCGCGTTCGCCGCGAGCGGCGGGCTGACCGTTACCCCGGCTCGGACCGACGTGAAGCTCGGCAGCGACGGCGAGGCGGTAGTCCCCGTCACGCTGACCGCTCCCGTGGACGCGACGGTGCCAGGCACCGGCACGCTCACCGTCACGGTCGGCGCCGAACGGCGGGAGGTGCCGGTGAGTGTCAACCTGGCGACCCGGCTCGGCCATGCCGGCGCATCGTCCGCCCACAGCTCCTTCCGGCCCGAGGGCGCGATCGACGGGGATCGCAGCTCGGACGGGTGGGGGCAGGGGAACGGCTGGAACGACGCGACTCAGGGCACGTTTCCCGACACGCTGACCGTCGACTTCGCCGCGTCGGCGCCGATAGGGCGGGTCGACCTGTACACCATCGACTCCGCGGCGTACCCCGCGAAGGACTGGGGCATCCGTGATGCCGACGTGCAGTTGCTGATCGGCGGCGAGTGGCGCACGGTCGCCGAAATCCGCGGCAACACCGAAGGCCTGGTGCGCCGGACTTTCGAGCCGGTCACCGCAAGCGCGCTGCGCGTGGTGGTGCGGTCCGCGAACGACGGCGCCTATTCCCGAATCGTCGAACTGGAGGCACACCCGCGATGACACCTCGTACCGGACGCGGCGCCGGTTGCTCACGGTGGCCGTGCTTTCGCGAGGCCTGTCCGGACACCCTCGCCGACTCCCCTGAGGTCTTCAGGTAGATGGTGACCCCGCCGGCTGCCGGGTCTGTGGCCGGCGGGGAACTCGGCGATTTCGATTCTGGTTGCTTAATGTGGGTTCCCCGTTCGGGCGTACGAGGGGTGCCGGAGCGGTGAAAGCCCAAGGCTGTTGTGGACGGGTACGGAGGCGCCAGTGGTCATAAGAACGTGGAGCCGGAAGCGCGGGTGGTGACACCGGGTCAGCCCAGGACCGTACGGCACGGCTCATCCCGGCGGATGAACTCCGCCCAGGAGATGACGTACTTCGGGACGATCCCTTCGATGAGCTGCGCCTATAGCGTTGCTCCGTGTCCGAGTCGCGTCCGCTGATCGCTCGGCGGCTGCGTCCCGGCCACTGGGTGGCCCTGGACGCCGCCGCCGCGGTGCTGCTCGGCGCGGGCTTTTCCGCCGCGGCGCTGTTACAGGGCAGGGCCGTGACGGTGCCGTTGCTCCTCGCCTCCTGGCTGCCTCTCGCCGTGCGCAGGAGGTGGCCCGGCCCGGTGTTCTACTGGGCGCTCGCCGCCGCGACACTCGCCGGGCTCGCCGGTGAGAGCGAGTCGTACCTGGTCGTGGCGGTGGCGCTGCACATGGTGGCGCTCTCGGAACCTCGGCGGCCCGCGGTCGTCGCGCTCGTCGTCTCCCTGCTGGTAGTGGCGGCCGTGGGCTCCCGGCAATCGTCATGGGCACAGGCGTTGTCGCTGACCGCGTTCGCGTGGCTGCTGCTCGGCCTGTCCTGGACCGTGGGCATGGCCGTACGCGAGCAGCGGGCGCACGCCGCTCGCGCGATCCGGCAATCGGCACGCCAGGCCGTGACGGACGAGCGGTTGCGGATCGCCCGCGAGCTGCACGACGTCGTCGCGCACAGCCTGAGCGTGATCACCGTCAGGGCGGCCATCGCCAACCACGTCGCGGAGACTCATCCCGAGGAGGCGCGGCGCGCGCTCGCTCTGATCGAGGAGACCGGCCACGCCGCCCTCGCCGACATGCGCCTCGTGCTCGGCACGCTGCGCCCCGCCCCCACCTCCACCCACCGCGACGGGGGAACCGGCGGGATCGGTTCCGCTCCGGGGCTGGCCGGCATCCCGGCCCTGGCCGCCGGAGCGCGGGCGGCCGGAGTCGCGGTCGACCTCCGCGTCGACCTGGAGCCGACCGTCTCCGAAGGCGTGGGGCCGGCGGTTTACCGGATCGTTCAGGAGGCGCTGACCAATGTGATCAAGCACGCTGCCCCGACTCGCTGCCAGGTCACGGTCGCGCCCGGAGAGCCCGGCGAGGTGATGGTCGTGGTCAGTGACGAGGGCCCGTCCGGCCCTCGCTCCCTGGCACCGCCCGCTGGGAGTGGCGGTCAGGGCCTGGCCGGGATGCGGGAAAGGGCCGCCCTGTACGGCGGGACGCTGTCGGCCGGTCCGCGACCAGGGTACGGGTTCGTCGTGGAGGCGCGTCTGCCCGTCCCGGCACCTTGAGCAAGAGGAGATCACCTGATGGGCGCGATCACGAACGAAGGCGCACGACCCGGCGGCGGAGCGTCCAGAGTGCTCGTGGCCGACGACCAGCATCTGCTTCGCACCGGGTTCCGGCTGCTCATCGAGAGCGCCCCGGACCTGGCGGCGGTCGGTGAGGCGGGCACCGGGCGCGACGCCGTCGACCTGGCCAGGCGGCTACGGCCGGACATCGTCCTGATGGACGTGCGCATGCCCGACCTCGACGGCCTGGAGGCGACCAGGAGGATCCGCACCGACCCCGTCACCGCCGATGTGAAGGTCCTCATCCTCACCACCTTCGACCTCGACGAGTACGTCTACGCCGCGCTCCGCGCCGGAGCCAGCGGCTTCCTGCTCAAGGACACCCGTCCGGGCGATCTGCTCGCCGCCCTGCGCGTGATCGCCGCCGGCGAGGCACTGCTGGCGCCCACGGTGACCAGGCGGTTGATCGCCGAGTTCTCCCGCCATACGCCCGACGACCCCGGGGCGCCGAACGTCGACCTCGGCCGGATCACCGCTCGCGAGCGCGAGGTGCTGTTGCTGATCGCCCGTGGTCTCACCAACACCGAGATCGCCGTACGGCTGGGCGTCGGCCTGGCCACGGTCAAAACGCACATCCGCCGCCTGATGGCCAAACTCGACGCCCATGACCGTGCCCACCTCGTCATCGCCGCGTACGAGAGCGGGCTGGTCAGTGCATCGAGCGGCCGCTGACCACTGCGGGATGCGCGGACCTCGTCCCACTGCTCCGATCACGGCACGCGGTTATCCGCCCAAGGACGTAGTGCCGCGGGCTGATCTCTCCCGATGGCCGAGCACCGCCGTCCTGTCTCGGGCTGACCCGAAGTCCATGCCGCGGGCCGAGGTCAGGGGCCAAGCCGTACGGAACCGTAGAAGCATGATCAGAACAAGAGTCGCGGTCTTCGTCGCCGCGCTGCTCACGCTTTCCGTAACCGCGACCGCGGGCGCCTCCGTGGTGGCCGACACCGAACCGGTGAGATTCACCCTGCCGAAACCCTCCGGACCGTACAAGATCGGCACGGTCTCGCTGCATCTGGTCGACGAGTCGAGGAGGGAGCCGTGGGTGGGCGCCCCACAAAAGCGCGAGCTGATGGTCAGCCTGTGGTACCCGGCACGCGACGTGCGTAAGCGCCCTCTCGCCCCGTGGATGCCACGCGCCGCCGCCGACCGCTACCTCGGCTCCCTGGGACTGGCACCCGGCAGCGTGACGTTCGGCCGGACCAGCGGCCACGAGGGGGCACCCGTCGACCGGCGTCTCGGCCGGCTACCGGTCGTGCTGTACTCCCCGGGCGCCAACGCCTCACGGTCCTTCGGCACCGGTGTGGTGGAGGACCTGGCCAGCCACGGGTATGCGGTGGTCACGATAGACCACACCTATGACGCGGCCGTGGTGGAGTTCCCCGGTGGCCGGGTCACCGTGAACCCCGACGGGGAGCTCACCGACTTCGACAAGGCCGCGAAGGTACGCGCCGACGACACCCGGTTCGTGCTGAACCAGCTGGCCGCGCTCCAGGCCGGCGGTAATCCCGACGCGGACCGCAAGAAGCTCCCCACGGGGCTGCGCGGTGCCCTCGACCTGCGGCGGATCGGCATGTTCGGCCACTCTCTGGGCGGAGCGGCCACCTCGTCCGCCATGTACGCCGACCAGCGCATCAAAGCCGGGATGGGCCTGGACGGAGCCGCGCTGGGGCCGGTCGTCGACGGCGGGCTGAACCGGCCGTACCTCGTCGTGGACACGCCAGGAAAGGGCGGCATGGCCACCAACCCCCAGTTGCGGAAATTCTGGTCGAACCTGCGCGGCTGGCGGCTCAACCTGACCCTGAACGGAGCCGCGCACAACTCCTTCGGCGATGACGCGCTCATCCTGCCCCTGGTCGCGCCACTGCTGAAACTGTCCAACCAGGAACTCCGGGAACTGGTGGGCACCATTCCGGCCGCGAGAGCGCTGGCCTTCCAGCGCGCCTATCCCCGGGCCTTCTTCGACCTGCACCTGCGCCACCGCGGTCATCTGCTGGACGGTCCCTCCAGGCGTTTCCCCGAGGTGAGACATACCCGCTAGTCCCGTTTTCCGCACGTGGCCGATTGTCAGCGGAGATCTCGCGGGTCCACGTCCAGTAAATCGAGGAGATGGGCCTGAACGGGTGTGGGCTGAGGGATGACGGGAGGGGACTGGCCGGTCCCGGGGATGATCCGCAGACCGGTCAGCGCCTCGAAGATCAACCGTCCGGTGGGGACGGCGGGCCTGCCCGCGTACAAGCCGTCGACCTTGGTGCTCCCGTGCAGGGCAAGGGCTCGCCGGACTTGGCGTTCGCGGCTGATCACCGCGATCCGGGCGGTGACTTTGTCGAGGTCGGGGTAGTGCCTGCTGCCCAGGCCGCGTTGGAGCCGCTCCAGGTCATCGCGGGCCCGATCGAGCCCCGCTTGGATCTGCTTCAGATCCGGGCGGCGATCTTTGGGATGGCCGAACCTCGGCGCCGCATATCCCTGTTCGGCCTGCTCATAAGCTCCGTGCAGGGAGATCGAGGTCATGTCCCAGTGCATGCGGGAGGCCTCGACGCCGAACGCCTCGATCGCGGTCGGTCCGACCGATCCGGTGAGGTGATCCAGGTGCGGGGCGATCGCGTCCAGCGCTCGGCCGATCCGGTCGTCGTTGAGCAGGTCGGCCTCGATGCCGAAGGCCTCGCCCACCGCCCAGGCCTGAGCCCGGTCGGCCACGTGGACCAGCGGCGCCGGAGAGGTCAGCCGGTTGGCGACCAGCACCTCGATGACTTGGCCGTGGGTGAGTTCGGCCAGGTCACCCACGGGGCAGAGGGCATCGACCACATCGGCGATCCTCAACTTCCGGCAGAAATCCGCCACCACCGGCAGCGCCCCGAGCGTCTTTTCCACACTCGGGACACCGAACTGCGCGCGTTGTCTCACGACCGCATGTCGTACCGGTTCCGAGCCGCTCGAGCAGGTCAACGACTCAGCCGAACCCCACCCACCCCAACGTGCGGAAAACGGGGCTAGTGGCAGGCGCGGTGTGAAGAGGCGTCGGCGCCGTCCGTCCGGGTCGGGGTGGACCGCCGGTGATGTGATTGCTCCTCCGGAATGAGTAACCCCGGGATGCCTTTCCTCCCGCGCCCCAACACCGCGCCGAACCGTGGCTTTTGCGGGCTTCGCAGTGCTGAGACCTCAAGCACGCGCCGGTCGGGCGCGGCCCGCGCCTGGTCCGCGCGGAGCGCGAAGGGTTCGGTGCGGCTCGGAAAGACGGACACAAGCCGTCCGCAAGTGCCGGTCCCTAGGCTTTCCGCCGGTGAGCCGCTCGGGTCACCCCGACCTCGGAAAGGGGATCTCTCAATGGCGGTCAAGAACGGTCCGAAGGCCGCCCTGATCCGGATCAACAGGTGCGGGCGGGAAGGGGCGCCCACGCTCAGCCTGAACGGGCTGAAGCTGACGGAGTTGCCCGAGCGGATGAGAGACTTGACGCATCTTCGCGAGCTCGACCTGGCCTTCAACGAGCTGACCGAGCTTCCCGAGTGGCTGGGTGACCTCACCGGCCTCACCCGGCTCCGCCTGTCGTACAACAACCTCGTCGGGCTCCCCGAGCGGCTGGTGAACCTGACCGCTCTTGCCGAACTCGACCTCGGCCACAACAAGCCGGCTCGGATTCCCGAGTGGCTTGGCGAGTTGTCCGCTCTCACCGACCTCTCCCTGTTCGACCTCCGGCTGACCGAGCTTCCCGACTCCTTGCGAAAGCTCACCGCCCTCACCAGGCTCTCCCTGGGCGGCAGCTGGCAGCCGTTTGACATTCCCGACTGGGTGGGCGACCTCACCGCGCTCACCTCGTTCGGCGTGACGCACTGCCGGCCGCCCGTCGGCCTTCCCGAGTCACTGGGCAATCTCACCGCGCTCACCGAGCTCCGCCTCGGTTACAACCACATGGAGGAGGTTCCCGACTGGCTCGGCAACCTCACCGCGCTCACCGAGTTGGAGCTGCAAACCAACCGGCTGACCAGCCTGCCGGAGTCGATGCGCGCCCTCACCGCGCTTACCGGGCTCGAACTGCAGGACAACCTGCTGACCGAGCTTCCCGAGTGGCTGGGCGACCTCACCGCGCTCACCAGGATCTGCCTGTGGGACAACCGGCTGACCAGCCTGCCGAAGTCGATCGGTAACCTCACCGGTGTCCCCTGGCTCTACCTGTGGGACAACGAACTGGCCGAACTCCCCGGGTCGCTGGGCGACCTCACCGGCCTGACCCGGCTTGATCTGCGCGGCAACCGGCTGACCGAGCTTCCCGAGCCGCTGCGGAACCTCACCGCGCTGACCGAGCTCGACCTGCGCGGCAACCGGCTGGCGGAGGTCCCCGAATGGCTCCCGGACCTCACCGCGCTGACCACCCTCCGCCTCGACGGTAACGACCCGCGGCCCACGGTCCCGGCCTCCCTGCGCCTGCTCGCCCGGACCTCGCCGCAGTGGCGCCGCTTCCTGGCGAGCCGCAACCGCTGACCGTCCGTTCCCTCCCCCGCAGGTCGCCGTAAGGACGTACCCGCTGAGCGAGGTTTCCGAGGCCCTCCGGTATCTGGAGAAGGGGCACGCGCGCGACAAGGTCGTCATCACCGTGTGAGACGTGACCAGCGGGGCACGCCTTTCAACGCACCGTCGCCCCTGCCACAAGGCCTGTCAGCGCCGACCGGTGCTCGACGTGATCGCGGGATCTCCGAACTGGATTCCAGTGTCCGGGGATGCTCTTCGTCGTTCTCCGCACACGCTCGGGGGAATCAGCGCCACGATCAATCGAAGGGCTGATAACCGGCTGGTCGTGAGTACGTTCTGTTATGCTCCGGTGTACTCAGGGTAGTGATGCGGCCGGCTGGTCGTGGGAGGTGACCGGGTGCCGATGACCGTCGGCTTCTACGCGATGACGGCGATGGCGCTGAACATCTTCGGCGTCGAGATCGACCCCGGCCTGGCGGGTGCCTCGTGACCGGCCGGCTGGAGGGGTACGCCGCGATCATCACCGGGGCCGGACAGATCCCCGGCCAGATGATCGGGAACGGCAGGGCGACGGCGCTGATCTTCGCCCGGGAGGGCGCCAGACTCGTCCTCATCGACCGTGACCTGGACTCGATGCTGGTCACGGCGGGACTGGTCGAGGAGCAGGGCGGAACCGCGGTCACCGTCCAGGGGGACGTGTCGGTGGCCGACGACTGGTTGACCGCGGTCGCCACCTGCGTCGAGAGCTTCGGCCGCCTCGACGTGGTGCACCACAACGTGGGCGTGGCCATCGGCGACGGCTCTCCCACCTCCGTCGAGCCCGACGACTGGGCGCGGAACATGATGATCAACTCTGGCAGCATCCTGCTGATGGCCCGGGCGGTGCTCCCCGTGATGCGGGCCGCCGAGCGTGGTGTGATCACCAACATCTCCTCCATCGCGGCCATCGCCGGAAACCCCTCTCCCGGCAATCCGCCCATCACCTACAAGATGTCCAAGGCGGCCATGAACGCCGCGACCCAGCAGATGGCCCTGGAGAACGCCCGCTACGGAATCCGGGTCAACGCCATCATGCCGGGCCTCATCGACACCCCGATCGGCGTCGACCTGGGCGCGGAGTACGGCGTGGACAAGGAGGAGTACGAGGCCCGCCGTCACCAGCGGGTCCCGCTCAAGGGTGGCATGGGTACGGCATGGGACATCGCCAACGCGGCCCTCTTCCTGGCTTCGGAGGAGGCCCGCTTCATCACCGGCGTCCTGCTCCCGGTCGACGGAGGCCAGAGCGCCAGGATCGGCTGAGACCCTTTTTGACCGCCTGGCTCATCGCTGACGCTCCTGCGGAAAGCTCACGGCCGGGAAAGCGCTGCCAGCATGGTGTCGAGGATCTGCACGCGGCCGGGGAGTTCCTGCCCGTGCCACCAGACGATGTCCTCGATCTCGTCGTCGGGAGTGAACGCGCCGTGCGGCGCGGCTTCGTCGGCCAGGTAGAGGGCCGCGTACTCGGTGCGTCGTTCGGGTCCGAGGACGTACTCGGCGTACCCGGAGAAGGTCAGCCGGGTGATGTGGAAGCCGCTCTCCTCGTGGAGTTCACGTACGGCGGCCTGGCGTGGCGTCTCTCCCGCATCGATCATTCCACCCGGTAGTTCCCACTCCTGGCGGTAGCGGTTGAACACCAGAAGCAACCGGCCGCGAGACCACAGGGCGACCAGGGCGAGAGGGAGCGGGGCGTCGCCGGGAGGCACGGCCTCGGTGCCGCGGTGAAAGGCGGTCAGCTCGTTTCCGGCGTCGTCGACCGCGAGAGGAGTCAATTGCCGGCCTCCGTTCTTCTCCTGTTTCACGGGTTCGGCCTGCTCGGCTCTACCTCGCACAGTGTGGGTGCGCTCCCGCCGGAGGTGGCGGGCGCCATGCGGCCATGGTCCGCATGACGCCCGCCACCGTCAATGACGAGGGGTTTCCGGCCGGGCCGCTTCCCCGGGAAGCGGCCCGTCGTCCGTTAGCGGGGTCGGGGCGGCCATGGCTGCGGGTACGGAGGCCGTGGCTGCGGGTACGGAGGCCGCCACGGGACCGGGTACGAGTTCGGGTACGGAGGCCGCCAGCCTGGGTACGGGGGCCGCCAGCCCGGGTACGGCGGGTGCCAGCCCGGGTACGGCGGGACCGGGTACGAGTTCGGGTACGGAGGCCGCCAGCCTGGGTACGGGGGCCGCCAGCCCGGGTACGGCGGGTGCCAGCCCGGGTAGTACGGCTGGCCGACGGTGCCGGAGATGGGCACGCAGTCGTACTGCGGGCACGGCGTGGTGAAGCACTGCTTGGGAGAGGGCACGCAGACGCGGCCTGGGCCGCAGTTGACCGCCGCGCACGGCGATCCCGGGTCGCACTTCCCGGCCTTCTGCGCGGCCGGCGCGGCGGCGACGGCCGCCTGTGCGGCCGGAGCGGTGGACACCCCGTCCGCCCAGGCCGTGGTCGTGGCGGCTGGTGATCCGGTCGCCGTGACCAGGGCCAGCGCCAGGATTAGTTTTCGAAGCATTTTTCCCCCAGATGTCATGATCGGTTCTGCCTCTCTGGCGATGCTCGCACCGGCCATTCCTGCTGAGGGCAAAGCGACCATCAGAAAGTCGGCTGGCTTGCGGAGGATTAGGTATTGCTTCTGAGCGGCCGGCATTTTCGCCTGAAATATCATGTCAACTCGGGCGGCCCAACTGCCGAGTGTGACACTTAAATCAGCTTATGGCGTGATACTCAAATCGGCCTATAGGTAACGCGTAGCATAAAAGGCCACTTCAACCACCGATGTCGTCTATATGCTGATTCGGAAGGGCAGCAGGCAGACGAGCACATCCGTGTGCTCCCGTAGCGTGACCATCAGGAAAAGGTCACGCTGGTTGTGCAGCAACCGGTGGCGGAAGTGCCGTGGTTCGACGGTGGGAATGAGCACGGCGACCCATTTTCCGCTGTCGGCGACCTGCCGGATGTAGTCGAGAACGGGACGGACCACGGTGTGCTGCGGGCTGTCGAGGATCTCAAGACGGACCCCCGGATCCCACAGGTTCCACCGCGTCCGCAGGTCGTCCACCCCCTCCTCGGTGAAACACACCGCGACGACCACCACCTCGCCACCGAGGGCCAGGCCCGCGCTGACGGCCCGTTCCGTCTTGGTGGTGATGTCCGAGACCGGGATGACGACCACTTTCCCGGCCTCGGCGACCGCCGCGGGCCGGGTGGGTTTGGCAGGTGTCCGCCCGAGCCCGAGCTGCTTTTCGACCGCGGTGTAGTAGCACTCGACGCGGGCGAACAGCAGCATGAGCAGCGGGATGGCGATGACGACCACCCAGGCGCCCTCCAGGAACTTGGTGGTGAGCAGCACCAGGGTGGCGACGGCGGTCAGCAGGGCACCGGTGCCGTTGAGCAGCGTCCTGCCGAGCCGGTGGGGCGGGCGCCGGGTCGTCCAGTGCCTGACCAGGCCGACCTGGCTGATCGTGAAGCCGATGAACACCCCGATGGCGAACATCGGGATCAGCCTGTGGGTCCGCGCGTCCACCGCGATCAGTATCACGGCGGCCGCCACCGCCACGGCCACGACGCCGTACCTGTGGACGGGACGTTCGGTGCGCAGCGCGAACAGGTGGGGCAGGCGGTTGTCGCGGGCCAGCAGGCTCAGCAGGACCGGCAGGCCGCCGAAGCTGGTGTTGGCGGCCAGTGCCAGGGCGAGCGTGACCACGAGGTTGGTCGCGTAGTACGCCCAGCTCGTTCCGTAGGCGCCGGCGGTCAGCTGGGCGAGGATGGTGACGTCCTGCCGGGGCTGTACCCGGTCGCGGTGGATGAGCAGCGCCAGTCCGATCAGCATCACCCCGAGCAGCGCGCCGAGCAGTAGTTCGGTCCGTTGTGCCCGCGCGACCCGAGGCTCGCGGAACATGGGCACGCCGTTGGCGATGGCCTCGACGCCGGTCAGCGCGGAGCACCCGGAGGAGAACGCCTTGAGGATCAGCAGCACTCCCAGCGCGTCGGTCACCGGGACGTGCACGGGCGTCCCCACCACGGCCGCCGGATGGGAGCGGGCCAGCCCCAGCACCACGACGCCGAGGATGCTCACCACGAACAGCGCGGTGGGCAGCATCAGCACCCGCGCGCTGTCGGCGATGCCGTACAGGTTCACCACGGTCAGCAGGGCCAGTCCCAGCAGGCAGATCGCCAGGAGATGCGGGGCCAGGACGGGGAAGGCCGAGGCGAGGCTGGCGGCACCGGCCGCGAGGCTGACCGCCACGGTGAGCACGTAGTCGACGATGAGCGCCGCGGCGGCCAGCAGGCTCACCCGTTCGCCGAGATCGTTCTTGGCCACCGCGTAGGAGCCGCCGCCGTTCGGATACGCGGCGATCACCTGGCAGTAGGAGATCACCAGCACCGTGAGCAGCCCGACGATGGCCAGGGTGATCGGCAGCGTGTAACCGATCGCGGCGCCACCGGCGGCGACCAGGATGAGCGCGATCGCCTCCGGCCCGTAGGCGACCGAGCTGAGAGCGTCGAGCGACAACGCGGCCAGCCCCTGCAGGCTGGTCAGATGATGCCTTTCGCCCTCACCGTGGCGCAGCTGGGGCCTGACGCGCCAGCTGACGTGAACAGGGCGGTCCGATCGGCGGTGCGGGGTCATGGCGGCGACTCGTCATGGTGGCCGCCGGGCTCACCCCTCGGCAAAGCCCACGTCCGAGCCGGCGCGCTGCTCCTCCTCGGTCGCTCGCATCCGGAACAGCTTGTCGACCACCTTCCCGATGATGAACGTGACGATGAAGCTGTACAGGCCGACGGCCAGGACACCGACCAGCTGCTTGCCCAGCAGCGCGATCGAACCGCCGTAGAAGAGGCCGGGGGTTCCGACGAGCTCGCCGGTGGCGAAGAACCCGAGCAGCAGGATGCCGGTGATGCCGCCGGCCCCGTGGAGGCCGGTCACGTCCAGCGTGTCGTCGTAGCCGAGGACCAGCTTCATCTCGACCGCGTACGTACACACGATGGCGGCGACGATGCCGACGACGAGCGCGCCCTCGACGTTGACGAACGCGCAGGACGGGGTGATGGCCACCAGTCCGGCCAGGACGCCGTTGGCCGAGCCCATCCTGGTCAGGTGCCGGAAGCGGATCCACTCCACCAGCCGCCAGGTCAGCATCCCCGCACAGCCCGCGATCATCGTGCTGAGGAACGCCCGGGCGGCCAGCGGGCCGTCGGTCAGCGCGGAGCCCGCGTTGAAACCGAACCAGCCGAACCAGAGCAGGGCCAGGCCGAGCAGGACCAGGGGGATGTTGGCGGGCTGCGGGGCGTCCTTGCGCCGGAAGGCGACACCCGGCCCGAGCACCAGCGCGAGTGCCAGCCCGGAGATGCCCGAGTTCAGCTCGACGACCAGCCCGCCGGCGAAGTCCAGCACGCCCCATTGCTTGAGCCAGCCGGTGTCGGAGAACACCCAGTGCGCGACCGGCGCGTAGACCAGGGTCATCCACAGGACGCCGAAGAGCATCCACGGGCCGAACCGGGTCCGTCCCGCGATCGAGCCGCTGATCAGCGCGACCGTGATGATGGCGAAGGTCAGCTGGAACAGCGCGAAGACGTACGCGGGGATCTGCTGGTGCAGCGTCTCGGGGGTGATGTTCGCGAACCGGAAATCGCTCCAGCCGATGAGCCCGGCGCCACCGAGGTCCCTCCCGAAGGCCAACCCGTATCCGTAGGCGAACCAGATGACGGTCACCAGGCTGATCGAGATGAAACTCATGTAAAGCGTGGTCAGCAGATTCTTGGAACGGACCATGCCGCCATAAAAGAAGGCCAGCCCCGGAGTCATCAGCAGCACCATCGCGGTGCTGGTCAGCATCCAGGCCGAATCACCGGTGTTCAGCCCGCTTGATATCCAGACGCTCGTTCCGACTGACATTATGGGCCCCTTCGTCTTGTTTGCTCCTTCGGCTCTTTTCACGCCTGCCGACAGAGATGCCCTAGCTCACATGGTTGGCGTCTAAGTCGGGAGTTAACCTCAGCACCTTTGATATTTGACCGAATGCTGGCCTTGGTTGATTTTTGCCGGTTCGGCACATGGAAAGTAGTGCTGTGTGCCCACATCGTGGATTCATCTTTGATGGCCGTCCATGGGCAGGACGCGTGTCAGTGGCGGGAAGGACGACGTTTATGACATCGGCGTTTCCGCCGTCGGGCTCACCCGGAGGTGAGCACCCTGTCGGGGGGCGCCGCGCGCTGGAGTACCTGTTGACGATCCCCCGGGGGGTCGCGCAGGTCGATCTCCAGCCCAATTACTGGACGGGCCTGATCTTCATCGTCGCGTTGTTCGCCGGCGGCTGGCGGTTCGGCGTCTTCGGCCTGCTGGGCACGCTCGTCGCCACGGCCACCGCGTACCTGCTCGGCGTCACCTGGGACCGGGTCTCGGTGGGCCTGGAGGGTTTCTGCGGCACGCTGATCGGCGTCAGCCTGGTGCTCTACCTGGAAGCCCGGTGGATGACCGTGCTCCTGGTCGTCGCCGGGGCGATCGCCGGGAGCGTGCTCACCTCGGCGCTGAACGTGCTGCTCACCCCGTACAACCTGCCGACCTTCACCGCGCCCTTCTGTGTGGTCACCAGCGTGATGGTGATCGGCGGGCCGTCCTTCAACCGGATCTGGGCCGAGCACGCGCGCTCGGCCCCGCCGTCGGCCACCGCTCCGGGCACCGCGATGAGCTGGCACGACTTCTGGCGGGGCACGCTCAGCGGCATCGGCCAGGTGTTCTTCCAGAACCAGTGGTACGTCGGCCTGATCTTCCTGATCGGGCTGTTCGTGGCCGGCTGGGTGACCGGGCTGGTGGCGCTCCTGGCCAGCCTGGTCGGCCTGCTCACCGGCTGGGCGCTGGGCGCGCAGGCCGCCGATCTCGGGGCCGGCCTGTACGGCTACAACGCCGTGCTGACCGGGCTCGCGCTGTGGGGCACGTTCATGCTGGTGAACCGGGTGAGCGCGGTCTACGCGGTGATCGGCGTGGTGTCCGCGGCGGCGCTGACCGCCGGTATCGGCAACCTGTTCGCCGTCACCGGCGGCCACACCCTCACCTGGCCGTTCGTCCTGGTGACCTGGGTGTTCCTGGCGGCCATCCCGATGTTCACGAAAATCCAGCGCGCCGGATAGCCGTGCGGAGAAAGGATCCCGATGAATCTCACACCACGCGAGATGGACAAGTTGCTCATTTTCCTCGTCGCCCAGCTGGCCGAGCAGCGCCGCAAGCGCGGGCTGAAGCTGAACTACGGCGAGACGGTGGCGCTGATCAGCTCGGCGATCGTGGAGGCGGCACGGGACGGCAAGACGGTCGCCGAGTGCATGGAGCTGGGCAAGCAGGTGGTCGGGCCCGACGACGTGCTGCCGGGCGTACGCGGGATGCTGAAGCTGATACAGGTCGAGGCCGTCTTCGACGACGGCACCAAGCTGGTCTCCTGTCACGATCCCGTCGGCGGGAAGTGATGCCCGGGGAACGCGTGCTCCCGCGGCTCGGCGGACCGCCGGCCGCGGCGGCCGGACATCGCCACGACCACGACGGTGACCACGACGGTGACCACGACGGTGACCACGACGACCATCACCACGGCTTCCGGGCGGTGGCGAACCTGAGGGGGGCGACATCCCATGTCGGATGACGACGTCTACATCTACGGCGAGGGACAGATCGAGCTGAACGCCGGTCAGCCCAGGGTGAAGCTGACCGTGCACAACACCGGTGACCGGGCCGTCCAGGTGGGCTCGCACTTCCATTTCTTCGAGGCCAACCGCGCGCTGAGGTTTGACCGCGACAAGGCGTTCGGCAAGCGCCTTGACATCCCGGCCGGCACCGCCGTCCGGTTCGAACCCGGAGACACCAAGGAGGTAAAGCTGGTCGAGTACGGCGGGGGCCTGCGGATCGTCGGCTTCGGTGGACTGCTCAACGGAAGCGTCCGCTCGCACGAGGCGCATCGCGAGGCACTGAAAAGAATGCGCGAACGCGGTTATCTCGACGAGCCGGGCAGGTCCGCGGCGGCTTCGTCGAAGAAGAACGGCTCCTCAGGCTCCGCGAAGAAGGGCTGAATCCCGATGACCACGATCAGTCGTAAGCAGTACGCGACCATGTACGGCCCCACGGTGGGTGACCGGATCCGCCTCGGGGACACCAACCTCGTCGTCGAGGTGGAGAAGGACCACACCGAGGGGCACTACGGGGACGAGGCGCAGTACGGGGGCGGCAAGACGGCCCGCGACGGGATGTCGGCCGACCCCGCCTCGCGGAACGCCACGGCCGCCCTGGACGTGGTGATCACCAACGCGGTGGTCATCGACCCGATCCTGGGCATCGTCAAGGGCGACATCGGTATCAAGAACGGCAGGATCGCCGGGATCGGCAAGGCGGGCAACCCGCATACCCAGAACGGGGTCGACCGGCGGCTCGTCATCGGCGCGGGCACCGAGGTGATCTCCGGCGAGAACCTCATCGCCACCGCCGGCGCGATCGACACCCACGTCCACTTCGTCTCCCCGCAGCAGGCGCAGAACGCGCTGAGCAACGGGATCACCACCCTGGTCGGCGGGGGAACCGGTCCCGCCGACGGCACCCGTGGCACCACCTGCACCCCGGGACCGTGGAACATCGCCCGCATCCTGCAGGCGTACGAGGGCATCCCGATCAACATCGGGGTGTACGGAAAGGGGAACAGCAGCCTGCCGGGTTCCCTGGAGGAGCAGATCCGGGCGGGCGCCTGCGGGCTGAAGGTGCACGAGGACTGGGGGACCACGCCCGCCGTCATCGACTGCTCGCTGTCCGTCGCCGACGAGTACGACATCCAGGTGACCATCCACACCGACACGCTGAACGAGGCCGGGTTCGTCGAGGACACCATCAGCGCGATCAACGGCCGCGCGATCCACACGTACCACTCCGAGGGCGCGGGCGGCGGGCACGCCCCCGACATCCTGCGGGTGACCGGGGAGCCCAACGTGCTGCCGGCCTCCACGAACCCGACGCTGCCCTACACCGCCAACTCGGTGGACGAGCTGCTGGACATGACGATGGTCTGCCACCACCTCAGCTACGACGTCCCCGAGGACGTGGCGTTCGCGGAGAGCCGGGTGCGCGCCGAGACCATCTCCGCCGAGACCGTCCTGCACGACCTGGGCATCATCAGCATGGTCGGGTCGGACTCGCAGGCGATGGGCCGGGTGGGCGAGTCGTTCACCCGTACCTTCCAGATCGCCCACCACTGCAAGGACAAGCGGGGGGCGCTGCCGGAGGACTCCGCGCGCAACGACAACTTCCGGGTGCTGCGCTACCTGGCCAAACTGACCATCAACCCGGCCCGCACCTGCGGGATGGCCGACACGATCGGCTCGCTGGAGGACGGGAAGCTGGCCGACATCGTGCTCTGGCAGGTGCACTCCTTCGCGGCCAAGCCCTACCTGGTCGTCAAGGGCGGCATGATCAGCTGGGCCCAGATGGGCGACCCGAACGCGTCCCTGCCGACGCCGCAGCCGATCTACTACCGGCCGATGTACGGCGCCTTCGGCACCGCGTTGAAGGAGACCTGCGTCACCTTCATGTCGCAGGCCGGGATCGACGCGGGCGTGCCCGAGCGGCTCGGCCTGGAGCGGATCATCCGGGGCGTACGCCAGTGCCGGACCGTCGACAAGCGTCACATGCTGCGCAACTCGACGCTGGCCGACATCATGGTCGATCCGGAGACCTACCAGGTCTCGGTGAACGGCAAGACGGTCAGCATCGAGCCGGCCGCCAAGCTGCCGCTGAACCGGCTCTACTTCATCTGATGAGCCTGACCGGCCTGGGCCCGCTGCTCGCCCAGTTGCAGCTCACCGACTCCGGCTTCCCGAGCGGGCTGTACACGCTCTCGCACGGGCTGGAGGGGTACGTCCAGCTCGGGGCGACCGGATCGGCGGACCTGCGTGGCCTGCTGACCGATCTGCTGTACAACTCGGTGGGGCCGGGGGACGCGACGGCCCTGGTGCTGGCGCACCGCGCCGTCGGAGCGGGCGACTGGGACCGGCTGGTCGAGGTCGACCAGCGGCTGCACGCGATCAAACTCAACCGCGAGCAGCGCTCCGCCTCGGTCAGGACCGGCCGGCAGGTCCTCGACACGGCGGTGTGGGCGTTCGCCTCGCCGGAGGCGGCCCGGCTGGCGGCCCTGGTGGCGGAGAGGGCCGTGCCGGGCAACCACGCGGTCGTGGTCGGCGTGATCCACGCGGGCATGGGCGTGCCCGTCGCGCACGCGGTGGCCGGTGACCTGTACGCCTTCGCCGCGGGCTGGACGGCGGCGGCGGTGCGGCTGGGCCGCACCGACTTCCGCCGGGCCCAGCGGATCCTGGGCGAGGTCCGGCCGGACCTCGCCCGGGTCGCGCGGGCGGCGCTCGCCGCCGAGGACCCCATGGACCTGAACGGCTCGGTACCCGTCGCCGACACGGTCTCGGCCGCGCACGAGCGAGCGGCGGCCCGTCTGTTCATCACCTGAAAGGGCACGAGATGGAACCGCGGAAGGTGTTCAAGGTCGGTATCGGGGGGCCCGTCGGATCCGGCAAGACGGCCCTGATCGAGATGCTGGTCCCCATCCTGATCGCCAGGGGGCACAGCCCCGGCGTGATCACCAACGACATCTACACGCAGGAGGACGCCGAACACGTCCGCCGCACGATGGCCGGGATGCTCGACTCCGAGCGGATCGTCGGGGTCGAGACGGGGTCCTGCCCGCACACCGCGGTCCGTGACGACCCGAGCATGAACCTGGCGGCGGCGGCCGAGCTGCTCGACCGGTTCCCCGACATCGACATGCTGCTGTTCGAGAGCGGCGGCGACAACCTGACGCTCACCTTCAGCCCGGTGCTCGCCGACGTCTACATCTTCGTCCTGGACACCGCCGCGGGTGACAAGATGCCGCGCAAGCGCGGCCCGGGCACCACGGACTCCGACCTGCTGGTCATCAACAAGATCGACATCGCCCGGTACGTGCGCACCGACCTGTCGGTGATGGAACGGGACGCGCACACGGTGCGCGGGGCGGGGCCGGTCGTGCTGACCGACTGCCTGGCCGGCACCGGTGTCACCGAGGTCGCCGACTTCATCGAGGCGCGGCTGGAGGCGATGTGCGCCCCGGGGCGGTGATCGACCATCTGGCCCCGGAGCGCTACCAGCCGGGGTGGCTGCCGGGCTCGGTGGCGCGCCATGCCGCCGACCTGGACATGCTGCCGGTCGGCAGCCCCGGCAAGGTCGGGATCCTGCATCTGGCGTTCGAGCGGGTCGGCGGGCGGACCGAGCTGACCGGTCACTATCAGAAGACACCGCTGCAGATCGCCCGCCCGCTGTACTACGACCCCGAGCGCCCGGACATGCCGTACCTCATGTTCATGTCGTCCGGCGGCGGCGTTCTCCAGGGCGACCGCTACCGCATCGACGTCTCCTGCGGCGAGGGCTCGTCCGTCCACCTGACCACCCAGGCCGCCACCCGGATCTACCGGATGGAACAGGACTACGCCACCCAGCTCGTCAACCTCACCGCGGGGCCGGGCGGCTACCTGGAGTACCTGCCGGACACCACGATCCCGTTCGCCGGCTCGCGGTACTACCAGCGGCTCCGTGTCACCGTCGCGGCGGACGCGACGGTGGTGCTGGGCGAGACGCTGATGGCGGGCAGGCTGGCGCGGGGGGAGCGGCACGCGTACACGGCGTACTGCAGCGACGTCGAGGTGCGTGACACCTCGGCACGGCTGCTCTTCGCCGACCCGCTCCGCCTGGTGCCGGGGGAACGGCCGGTGACCGGACCCGCGGTGATGGCCGGATTCGGACTGCTGTCCTCCCTGTACGTCGTCACCGCCGCGCAGCCCGCGCAGGTCGTGGCCGACACGATGCACGCGGTGCTCGCCGGCACCGGGCTGCGGGCCGGTGCCAGCGTCCTGCCCGGGGACCGGGGCGCCTGGGCCCGCATCCTCGGGGACAGGTCTCCCGAGGTCGAGGCGGCTCTCCACCGGACCTGGAACGCCGTCCGCGAGCTGCTCCTGGGAGTGCCCGCGCCGGACCGCCGCAAGCAGTGACGCCCGTCCCCGGAGAGGCGGTGTTGACACCGCGGACCGGGCGGCACCCGAGAACTAGTTTCTATCCCCTAAAGTCGGGCGAATGGCCCCGACTCCCTCCCGGCTGGCCTGGCTGGACGCCCTGCGGGGACCCGCCGCGCTGGCCGTCGTGCTGCACCACTCCGGGTGGACCTTCATCCCGGACCTCTGGGCCGAGGTGGACCGCAGGATCGACGTCGGCACCTGGGGCGTCTTCGTGTTCTTCCTGGTCAGCGGCTATATCATCCCCGCCTCCCTGGAGCGGCGCGGCGACCCGCGGGTCTTCTGGACCGGACGGGCATTCCGCCTCCTGCCCCTGCTGCTCGCCGCCCTCGGCCTGGCGCTCCTGCTCGCCCACGCCGGTGCGTTCGCCCTCCACCCGGGCGTGAGCGCCCGCCCGGCGCCGCTCGTCGCCCTGGGAAACCTGACGATGCTGCAGGAACTGCTCGGCGTGCCCGCCGTCATCGACGTGATGTGGACGCTCTCCTACGAGATGGCGTTCTACCTGATGGCTGTCGGGCTGTTCACCGTGCGGCAGGCGCACCGGTCGGCGGCGGTCGCGATCGTCCTTGCGGTGTCGGCGGTACCTCTCGGACTCCTGCTGCCCCGTCCGGTCATCGGTGGCCGCGCCGACCTGGTCGCCGCGCTCCTCGGCGTCGCGGTCGTCGTGGTCATCGTGGTGTCGGCGGCCGCGCGCGGCGGGGCGCGCACGGCCGCCGCGGTGACGGGTGGCCTGCTCGGGCTGGCGCTGGTGGTCCTGGGCAGCAGGATCGGTGCCTGGCAGGGCCTGATCGTGCCGGCCATGATGTTCGCCGGTACGGCCGTCTACCGTGCCGAGCAGGGGACGATCCGATGGCCCGTCGCCATCGCCGCCGTGCTGACGGT
Source organism: Streptosporangium sp. CA-115845 (assembly GCF_050943795.1). Taxonomy (NCBI): domain Bacteria; kingdom Bacillati; phylum Actinomycetota; class Actinomycetes; order Streptosporangiales; family Streptosporangiaceae; genus Streptosporangium; species Streptosporangium sp. CA-115845. The sequence goes on from NZ_CP191988.1 coordinate 330,809, forward strand.
CCTGGCCTGCGGGGCCCTCGCCAAGGACGATCCCGGTTGGGCCCCCGCGCTTCTGCTGGCCGCCGCCTTCTTCGGCGGCGCGTTCGCGCTGCGGCACAGGTCGTTCCCCCGGTGGCTCGCCCACCTCGGGGTGATCAGCTTCTCCCTCTACCTGCTCCACCCGCTCCTGCTGCGGGTGAGCCCGAACCTTCCGATCTTCTTCCTCGTGCTGCTGCCGCTCTGCTACCTGACCCACCGGCTGATCGAGGCCCCGGCCCAGCGCCTCGGCAGGCGGCTGGGCCGGGGCTGAACCGCCTGCTCCTCGGAGAGACCGGAACAGCCGGAGCCGCGCCGGGTCACGGAGCGGCGTACTGTCCGGCGTAGGCGGCGGACGGCTCGGTCGGGGTGATCACGTCGATGAGCACGCCGTCGGGCGCGGCCACGATGAAGTGCCGCTGCCCGAACTCCTCGGTACGCAGTGTCAGCTCGACCGGGAGCCCCGCCCGTCGTACCAGCCTGTCGTGCTCGGCGTCGACGTCGGCCACCTCGAAGTTGAGGATCAGTCCGCGCACCGCCGAGCGGTACTTCTCCGGCACGGTCGGATGGTCGTGGTCGACGAGCGCCAGCTCGTAGTACGGCGGCTCCGGCCGTCGCAGGCTCACGTACCAGTCCGCCTCGAACACCGTCTCGAAGCCGAAGAACCGCTGGTAGAAGTCACGGGACTCGGTGATCCGATCGGTGCAGACGACCGGGTAGAAGCTGGTGAGGGACTTGGTGAGGGACACGGCCCCCTCCTTTCGACATATTCACATACCGTCGGTATGTGAGGTTAACATACCATCGGTATGCCAATGATGGAGGCCGCGATGGATCGGATACAGCAACGACTGGAGACCAGGCGCACACTGGTGACGGAGGCCAGGACGCTGTTCGCGCGGCACGGGTACGCCGCGGTGAGCCTGGCGCAGATCGTCGGGGCGGCGGCCGTGACCAAGGGCGCGCTCTACCACCACTTCGACAGCAAGGCCGCCCTCTTCCACGCGGTCGTCGAGCAGGTGCAGCGGGAGGTGGGCGAGCGGGTCTCGGCGGCGGCGGACGCGCACGACGACCCGTGGGAGCAGCTGGTCGCGGGATGCCGGGCCTTCCTCGCGGTGAGCCGCGACCCCGACATACAGCGGATCATGCTCGTCGACGGCCCCGCGGTGCTCGGCTGGAACGAGTGGCGGGCCATGGACGAGGCGTCCTCGGCGCGGCACCTCACCGAGGCGCTCGTCACGCTGATCGAGGCGGGGGTCATCGCCCGCCGGCCCGTGCAGCCGTTGGCCCGGCTGCTGTCCGGTGCGATGAACGAGGCGGCCCTGTGGCTGGCCCGCTCGACGGATCCCGGCGATCTCCCAGCCGTCACCGAGGAGCTGTCGCGCCTGCTGGAATCCCTGCGAGACCGCCGGTAGGCGGTCAGGGCACGCTCACCTCCGGGGCCGGACGGGATCGCCCGGCACTGGCTAGGATCGGTTCACCCGAGTCTGTTCTGATGGAGGACGGTGACTGAGCCCACGCATCCGGACGGTCGTCCGCACGCCTCCCTCGCGGCGGCCGCGGTGGCGCTTTCCCGCCTGGGCCGGGTCCGTGACCTGCCGGTCATCCTCATGCTGGCCTGGGTGGGCTGGCTGGCCATCCCGTGGCCGTCCAGCGGTCTCGTCCAGGCCCGCAGCGCGGCCAGTCAACCCCCGGACGCGGGTGTCGCGGCCAGGTTCTCCGGCGCGGGTGTCCCGGCGGGCCAGGTCCTCGACGCGGAGACTTCGCGCGACCGGATCACGGGCACGGATGTCCCGGCGAGCTGGGGTCTGACCGCGGCGCCGGTCCGTCCGGCGCTGCTGGTGAAAACGGTCACCGAGCCGGCCGGCGAGACGGCGCGGGTGTCGACGAGCGCACCGGAGCTGATCGCCGCGGAGCGGGCGCGCATCGCGGGCGAGGTGCACGACGCCGCCGGGCACGGCCTCGCGACCATCGCCATGCAGGCCGGGGTCGCCCTGCTCATGCTCGACGAGCGGCCCGACCAGGTTCGCGAGTCGCTGGAGGCGATCCGCTCGACCAGCGTGCGGGCGCTCAACCAGCTCCGCTCCGCGCTCGACCTCATCGACCCGGTGGCCGCCGACCACGACCTGCTCCGGCTGATCGACGGAGTGCGCGCGGCGGGGCTGCCCGTCGACGTCGAACCGGCCGAGCCGAGCGTTCCCTCGCACCTCGAAGGCACGGTCTATCGCGTCGTGCGCGAGTCGTTGACCAACGTCCTGCGCCACGCCGGCCCGACCAGAGCCCTGGTCCGGGTCTCCGGCGACCCGGGCCGGTTCGTTCTGGAGGTCGCGGACAGGGGGAGCGGCCGTGCCGGAACGGACGAGGGCCGGGGGCTGGCCGGGATGCGGGCCCGGGTGACGGAGGCCGGTGGCGCCTTCAGCGCGGGCCCTCGCGAGGGCGGCGGGTTCCAGGTCGTGGCCTGCTTTCCCCGCGCACCGCACGAGGCTCCCCCGGACATCGCGTGAAGCCGGAGAGCCCCACGACCGACGCCCCGCGGTGGCCGACGTCGCAGGACACCGCGTGACTTCTCCGGCGGGCACGATCCGCGTGGCGCTCGCCGATGATCAGGCCGTCGTGCGCATGGGGCTCAGGGCGCTCATCGACAGGGAGCCCGACCTGGAGTTCGCCGGTGAGGCCGCGGACGGCGCCGCGGCTCTCCGGCTGCTCGGTGACACCCGTCCCGACGTCCTCCTCCTCGACATCCGGATGCCCGGCATGGACGGCATCGACACGCTGCGTGCCATCGCCGCCGATCCCGCGCTCACCACCACCCGGGTGGTCGTCGTCACCACCTTCGAGGTCGACCGGTACATCTTCGCCGCCCTCCAGGCCGGGGCCAGCGGATTCGTTCTCAAGGACAGCGCTCCCGAGGAGCTCACCCACGCGATCAGGGTCGTCGCCTCGGGCGAGGCCCTGCTCTCCCCGTCCGTCACCAGGAAGGTGATCGGGCTGTTCGGCCGGCACGACATCACCCCAGTCGAGGGCCTCGACACCCTCACTCCCCGGGAGCGGGAGATGGTCGCCTGGGTCGCCACCGGCCGATCGAACGACGAGATCGCCGCGGAGCTGGTCATCAGCCCCGAGACGGTTCGCACCCACGTCAGCCGTGCCATGGTCAAGTTGCACGCCCGCGACCGCGCCCAGCTGGTCGTCTTCGCGGTCAGATCCGGGTTGACGATCCCCTGAGAAAGCCCCGGTAGTCGCGCTGCTCCAGCTGCGCCTCGATCTGCTTCACGGTGTCCAGGCCCACCCCGACCATGATGAGGACCGCGGTTCCGCCGAACGGGAAGTTCTGCTGGGTCGCCGGATCGCGCAGCAGCATGAACGCGATGATCGGGATCAGCGACAGCGTGCCGAGATAGGCCGCTCCCGGGGCCGTCAGCCGCGAGAGCACGAACCGTAGGTACTCCGCGGTGGGGCGTCCGGGCCGGATGCCGGGCACGAACCCGCCGAACCGCTTCATGGTGTCGGCCACCTCCGCGGGATCGAAGGTGATCGACACGTAGAAGTAGGTGAAGGCCACGATCAGCACCAGGTACGTCGTCACATAGACCGGGTGGTCGCCCGAGACGAGATAGCGCGCGATCCACGCCGCGACCGGTCCCGTGCCGCCCATCAGCTGCATCGCCAGCTGCGGCAGGAGGAGCAGGGACGAGGTGAAGATGACGGGGACGATCCCGGCCTGGTTGACCTTCAGCGGAAGGTAGGTCGAGGTTCCGCCGTACATCCTGCGCCCGACCAGCCGCTTGGCGTACTGCACCGGGATCCGTCGCTGCGCCTGCTCCATGAAGATCACCGACGCCACCAGGAAGACGCCCGCGACCAGCATCGTCGCCAGGGCGAACGGGCTGAGCAGGAAGATGTTCGACATGTAGGCGGGGAACACGGCGATGACCTGCGTGAAGATCAGGATGGACATGCCGTTCCCGATCCCCCGGTCGGTGATCAGTTCGCCCAGCCACATGATCACGCACGTCCCGGCCACCAGGGTGACCACGATCACCGCGATCGTCATCGGGCTCCGGTCGTGCAGTATCTGCCGGTCACAGCCGGGAAAGATCCGGCCCGCGCGAGCCAGCGACACGACGGTGGCGGCGTTGAGCACGGCCAGCGCCACCGTCAGATACCTCGTGTACTGGGTGATCCTCGCCTGCCCCTGACGCCCCTCCTTCCTGAGCGTCTCCAGACGCGGGATCATCACGGTGAGCAACTGGACCACGATGCCGGCGGTGACGTACGGCATGATCCCGAGGGCGAACACCGACAGTTTCAGCATCGCCCCGCCGCTGAACAGCTGCAACATGTCGATGAGCCCGCCGCGGGTCGTGTTCAGGCACTCCCGCACCGCGACCACGTTCACGCCGGGCGCGGGCAGGATCTGCCCGAACCGGAACAGCGTGATCATCGCCAGAGTGAAGAGCATCTTCTTCCGGAGGTCGGGCACGCGGAAGGCACGAATGAGCATGGTCGGCATGCGCAGAGTCTGGGCGCGCGGCCGCGCCGGGACATCCGCTCACCCGAGGCTTCACCGTACGCAGATCCGCGTACCCGCTCATCGGCGCCTGGACGACCCCGGGCCGATCACGACCAGGAGCACCGCCCGGGCCGGCCTCGTACGCGCGAGAAATGCCCCGCTCCCCGTCGGCCGGAGAGCGGGGCATCGACGGTGGTGTCAGCCGGTCGCCTGGGCGACGCCTTCGGGCGCGCCGTGCCGGATCATCGCCACCACCGCCTCATGGATTCCCTCGCCGCTGCCCACCGAGACGGGGAGCGGGCTGCCCGTGGCGACGTACCACTCCTCCGCGCCGGTGTACTGCACGCGGACGGCGGCCTGGCCGCCGGCGATCTCGGTGACCACGGTGAGGTCTCCGGTGACGGTTCCCACCTCCTCGGTCATCACCCCACCGGGACCGGTGGTCACCTCGGACCGGTACCGCTCGTTCATTCCGCGTCGCAGGTGTCGAGCATGCTCTCCAGTGCCGCCCGCTCGGCGTCGGTCACGGTGAGGCCGTAGTCGAACTTCACGTCGGTCCAGGCACGCGCGTAGGTGCACCAGTAACTCACCAGCGGCGGGCGCCACTGGTCGGGGCTCTGGTCGCCCTTGCTCCTGTTCGACGCGGCGGAAACGCCGATGAGCTGGGAGTTCTTCAGGTCGTTCGCGAACTCGCCCCGCTTCTCCGTGGTCCAGCCGTCGGCGCCGGAGCGCCACGCGTTGGCCAGGGGGACCATGTGGTCGATGTCGACCTGGCTCGCGGAGGCGATCATCCTCCCGTCGTAGGCCGACCTCCAGGCGCCGGAGATGGCCCGGCACCGGCCGTCCTGGAAGACGAGCGAGCCCTCCCTGGCGAGGACCTTCTCGCGCGTGTTGCAGGCGCCGCCCTGAGCGGACCAGTGCGGGAACCTGGCGCGGGAGTAGCCGGTCATCGGGCGCGGCTCCGCCGTCTTCAACTGGTCGAGTTCGGCTCGGGCGACGGTGACGGACGGCGGCTCGGGAAGAGCGGCCGGTGCCGTCGCGGCGATGGCGGGCAGGGACAGGACGAGGGCGGACACCGCGGCGCCCGTCAGCATGAGGATCTTCACGCGCCAGCACCGTAATGATCGATACCGTCGTCCGGCTGCTCCAGCGCACCCTCATGGAGATCCCTGCCGGAGCGATGACGTGATCATGACTCGGGTGGCGCCGGCATCGAGGTTCGATTCCGGATCGCCGCGGCGCGGGTCCCTCGGCCGTCATGGAAGGGGGGAATGCGTAATAGTGCACTCTCGGGGATGAGTGTGGATTCGTACGCAGAAGGGTTCTTCGTAGCTTTCTAACGTCTGTGGTGTCCGAACGACACGTCTCCACACCGCACTCACGGGAGCATGAACATGAGCACGAAGCGCGCACTTCTCGCCGGAGCGGCCCTGGCCGGTTCGCTGCTGGCCGGTGTGGCCGTGGCCCCGGCGGCGACGGCCTCGACCGCCCCGCAGCAGGCACAGACCTCCAGCAAGCACTTCTTCGGCCCCTACTACTCCGGCTTCGGCCAAGGCGAGGACTTCGGGCACCGGTCCTACTTCAAGGGCTACTGGACCAAGGAGGGCGGCCGCTACTGGTTCTACGGCGACCTGTTCGACCGCGACCGCGACCGCTCCTACAGCTACGTGTGGTTCAAGTGGCACGACCGGTTCGGTTCGCACACCAAGGTCTTCAAGACCCTCGGTCACGGTGACATCGACCGGTTCGGCGGGTTCAAGGGGAGCAGCGGCTTCGACGACTTCAAGGTCCGGGTGTGCGAGGGCACCGACAAGTTCGACGACTGCGGTCGTTGGGGCGACGCCTTCTGACCTGATGGGCGTCTCCTCACACGGGGGTGCACGGGGCCCGGTTGACGATCGATCGGGCCTCATCGGGCCGCCGGCCCGCCGCCGCTCCGGCGTCCAGTAGAGGATGTGCTTGTGATCCGCAGGCGCCTCACAACCGGGTTCCTTCACGCTTGGCCTCCAGGAGAGGCGGAGACGGTGAGGGAACGGATGCGGGTTTCGGGGCGCGCTGCCATGTGCCTGCTGGTGGCATCCCTGTGCGAGCTGGTGGTCGCGGGAGTCAGTCTCGTCGTCAGAGGAGAGCTGGAGTGGGAGGAGGAAAGGGTCGTCGATGGACCGAGCCTCTACGGTGGGCTCGCGCTGAGCAAGGTCGAGGTCTTCCTGTGGGGCCATGCCGTGGCCGGGGTGATCACGCTGGCCCTGGCGGCTCTGGCGTGGCGGCGGGGCGGGACCGAGGGGGTGCGGGCCGTCATGGGAACAGGTCTCGTCCCGTACGCAGTGTTCTGGTGGTATTTCTGGTTCCTGTCGATTTTCAGAGCCAACGAATTTCTGGGCGGATACTCGTACATGACCTTCGGGCTGACGGGCGCGGCCGGGATTCTCTATCTCGCGGGGACGCTCTTCCTCGCCGAACCGAAGGTTCGCCAGATCGGTCATGGAGGGCGCGGCTCAGGCATGCCCCTTGTCGGCTACGCCCCCGAGGGGGATGTCACGCAGGCTGAGCAGCATGAGCAGGGCGCAGCTTCCGACGAGGGCGATGTCGGCGACGTTGCCGACGAACAGGCCGCCGTAGTCGATGAAGTCGACGACATGCCCCCGGCCGAACCCGGGGGAACGCAGGAGGCGATCAAGCAGGTGGGACGCGGCGCCGCCCAGGAGCCCGCCCAGCGCGGCGGTCCAGGCAGGCGAGCGCAGCCGCCGCCCCACGTACAGGATGCCGATGACCGCGATGGCCGCCGCCAGCGCGAACACCCACGTCGCGTTCACACCGATTGAGAACGCGGCACCGGGGTTGTACAGCAGCCGCAGCTGGATCAGCTCTGGGATCACCGGGATGCGCTCGCCGTCCGAGAGCGCCGAGATCGCCCAGATCTTCGAAGTCTGGTCCGCGAGAAGGACCACTGCGGCCAGCGCGAGCATCCACCCGTACAGCCGCAGCTCTCCCCTCGCCGTCTGCGAACCCCGTCCGACCGGCACCTTTACCTCACAATCTGCGATTTTCTCGCATCGAATCCGGAGAGCGGCCCTGCCCCTGAGCGTCGTGGGCGGGAAGGGTCGTGCTTGAGGAGCGACGTCGGTGTCGCGTGCGGGGTGGGGCAGCGTCTGGTCGGTGAGGTTACCCGCCGATGTGCTCTCGGGCACAGGCGTTGAAGGGGACAGGAGGGCCCGGACCGTGGCGCCGCCTGGAACCTGCTCCGGCACCCGTTCGACGGCGGCTCCCAGCGGTGATGAGGGCCGGGACCTGTCCGGCCGGTTCGCCTCCACTGAGCGAGGTGCCGGCGGTGGGCAAAGGCATGGCCAAACGGTACGTGTCGTGGTCCTGTGCCGGGGGCGCGGAGTGTCTGCTGTGCAGCAGCAGTACACCGCTACCTGGAGGGTCGGAGATGAGGAAGTTGCTCCATGCCGGCGTGCTCGCGCTCGGGGTGTTCGCGGCTGGGTGCGGCGCCGCCGGGGACGGGAGCGCGACCGAGCCGATGGTCGCGAACCAGGTCAACGCGTCGCCCACATCGCCGGGGACCCCCACCTCGTCTTCGCCCTCGACCTCGCCGGCGACCAGGGCCGAGGTCCGGCTGGGAGATACGAAGATCGGAAAGGTGCTGGTCGGCGAGAGGGACCGCACGCTCTACCTCTTCGAGAAGGACAAGGGCGGGAAGTCGTCGTGTTCCGGCCCCTGCGCGCAGGCGTGGCCGCCGTTCCTCACGGATGGAAAGCCCAGAGCGGGCAAGGGCGTCAAGGAGAAGCTGCTCGGCACCACCAAGCGGGATGACGGCACGACCCAGGTGACCTACAACCACCATCCGCTCTACTACTTCATCAAGGACACCACGGCCGGCGAGACGAACGGGCAGGACCTCAACAGTTTCGGCGCAGACTGGTACGCGGTCGGTGCGGACGGGAAGAAGGTACCCGGCTGAGCGCGTCTCGCCCGGATCGGCGACGGGCTGCCCACCCGTCATGACGGGAGGAAGCGGGGCCACCCCGCCCACGGTGCGGAACGCGAAGGATCCGCCACGTTCCGCACCCCCCGGTCGGGGAGGTTGTTTGTCCAGTACACGAGATATGTGCTGGACAAATTGGAAGCCGCTAAACAGGTGGGTAAAGCCCGTCGATGAGACGGCTCGCTGACCGAAGGGACGCCATGTGACATTCTCCCCGGTGTCGAGGCCGGAGATGTAGCCCTGCTCGCATCCGCGTACCTCCTCGACCGCGCCTGCCACAAGCGCCGCGACAGCGGCTGGATGACGTGAGGCGCGCCCGAGCACCGGGACCCGTCTCCGCCTATCTCGGCCCGCAGGCCGAAGTCGGTTCTGGCGGTGCCCGGCCGCCGGCCCTCCGCCGGGGAACGGAGGAGCCGGCGCTTCGCCACCGGATCGCATGAGAGTGATTCCGAAACGGCGGCACGAGAACCCCCGCACCGTTTGCCAAGGGGGCCGGTGCGGGGGTGAGGTGCCCATCGGCGACGTCGTTTTCGATGGGCGCCGATTTCGTCATGTCTACGAGGGATTCTTGCCATTCGCTGGACCGGTACGGCCAGGCATGGTTGCATCTCGCTTGTCCAGAATCGATCTTCGGGAGAAGACGAGCGACGATCGCGTGTCGGCGGGGGCTGAATGGGGCGACCGGAAAGGGCTCTCGATCCCGACGCGAGTCCGCTACAGCGGTTCGCGTCAAAGTTGCGGCAGCTGCGGACCGAGGCCGGGCGGCCGAGTTACCGAGAGCTGTCCCGGCGTGCGCACTACTCGGTGACCGCGCTGTCGGAGGCGGCCGGTGGAGGGATCTTTCCCACGCTCGCGGTCACTCTGGCCTACGTCGAGGCGTGTGGCGGCGATCCCGAGGTCTGGGAGAAGCGGTGGCGGACGCTGGCCGCGGAGTTCGCCTCGGCCGACGCGGCGGAGCGGGCCGACAAGGACGCGGACGCCCCGTACCTGGGACTGGTGACCTTTGATCCCGGTGACGCCGACCGGTTCTTCGGGCGCCGGGAGCTGGTCGGTGAGGTGCGCGCGCGGCTGGAGGACACCTCCCTGCTGGCGGTCTTCGGCCCGTCGGGGAGCGGCAAGTCCTCGCTGCTGCGGGCGGGCCTGCTGCCGGCGCTGTGGGATGGGGCACTGTGGGGGAGTAAGGCGTGGCCGACGCTGCTGCTGACCCCGGGCGAGCATCCGCTGGAGGAGCTCGCGATCGCCATGTCGAACGAGGTGGGGGCCAGCGCCTCGGTGCTCCACGCGGGGCTGCTGGCCGAGCACGGGAGCGCACGCCTCGACATCGGCCAGCTGCTTGAGGGACGGCCGAAATCGGCACGCGTCGTGATAGTGGTCGACCAGTTCGAGGAGGTCTTCACGCTCTGCCGCGACGAGAGGGAGCGGGTGGCCTTTCTCGACTGGCTGCTCACCGCGGCGGACGGTACCGACGACCGGGCGCGGGTGGTGCTGGGGGTCCGCGCGGACTTCTACGCCCGGTGCGCGGAGTACCCGCCGCTGGTGGCCGCGCTGCGCGACCGGCAGCTGCTGATCGGGCCCATGGACGAGGAGGATCTGCGGCAGGTGGTCACGGGACCGGCGGTCCGCGCCGGGCTCAAGGTCGACCGGGCGCTGGTCGAGGCCATCCTCGGCGACTGCCGCCGGGAGCCGGGGGCGTTGCCGCTGCTCTCGCACGCGCTGCTGGAGACGTGGAAGCGGCGCAGGGGCGACGCGATGACGCTGGCCGGGTACCGCGCCGCCGGTGGCATCCAGGGGGCGATCGCGCAGAGCGCCGAGCGGGTCTACGACGAGTCCGGCGACCGGGAGCGCCATCTGGTCAAGAACGTGTTCCTGCGCCTGACCGCACTGGGCGAGGGCACCGAGGACACCCGCCGTCGCGTCGCTCCCGACGAGCTGCTGTCCGGACCGAACGGGACGGCGGTGGCGACCGTGCTGACCAGGCTCACCGAGGCCAGGCTGCTCACCGTCGACGAGGACAGCGTCCAGGTGGCGCACGAGGCGGTCATCCGCTCGTGGCCCAGGCTGCGGGGCTGGCTCGCCGAGGATCGGGAGCTGGTACGCCTGCACCGGCGCCTCACCGAGGCCGCGGCGGAGTGGGAGCAGCACGGGCGTGCGGACGAGCTGCTCTACCGGGGGATACGCCTGACCGCCTGGGACGGTCGCGAGCTCGACCGGATCAACGACTCCGAGCGTGCCTTCCTGGAGGCCGCGCGGGCGCGCGAGGCGCGTGAGCGCGCGGCGGGCAGCAGGCGGGCCCGCCGACTGCTGATCAGCGTGACGGCGGTCGGCATGGTGGTCTGCGCGCTGGCGGTGATGGCCTTCGTCCAGGCGGATCGGGCCAGGTATGAGCAGAATCTCGCCTACTCCCGCCAGCTCGCCGCCGACGCCCGAGGCCAGCTCCAGCTCGACCCCCAGCTCAGCCTGCTGATGGCCCGGCGGGCGTACGAGGTCAGCCCCACCGTCGAGGCCGCCGCGGTTCTGCGACAGGCGGTCGTCGACTCCCGGGTGCGTCTGATCCTGCCCGTCGACGGGGGCAAGGTCTGCGGCGTCGCCTTCTCCCCGGACGGGCGCCTGCTGGCCACGAGCAGCGGTGACGGGACCGTACGGGTGTGGCGGACGACCGGGCAGGGCCTGCCGGCGGGGGACCCGGTCATGTTGCGGGGGCACGAAGGCCAGGCGTGGAGCCCGGTGTTCGGCCCCGACGGGCGTTACCTGGCCACCTCAGGCGTCGACGGCACGGTACGGGTGTGGGATCTGACCGGCGGTGACCGGCCCGCGGTTCTCCCGGGGCACACGGGAGAGGTCTGGAACGTGTCCTTCAGCCCGGACGGGCGGCGCCTGGCCAGTGCCGGAGACGACGGCACGGTACGGGTGTGGAAGGCGGGCGGCGGCGGGTGGGCCGGTGCGTCCTCGGTCGTGCTGCGCGGGCATGAGGGGCGGGCCCTGGGGGTGGCGTTCAGCCCGGACGGCCGGCGCCTGGCCACCGGGGGCGGCGACGGTACGGTGCGGCTCTGGGATCCGGAGGGCAAGGAACGGCCCACCGTGCTTCGCGGGCACGAGAACTCGGTGGAGAACGTGGCGTTCAGCCCGGACGGCAGGCGCCTGGTGAGCGCCAGCACCGACGGCACCGCACGGCTGTGGGACATCCCGGGCGACGACTCCTCCATGGTGCTGCGCGGGCACGACGGCACCGTGGAGGGAGTGGCGTTCAGCCGTGACGGGCGCAGGATCGCCAGCGTGGGCAACGACGGCACGGTCAACGTCTGGAGCGCGGGCGACAGCATCGCCCCCCTGCTGCTGAGCGGTCACCGAGGGAGCGTGTGGAGCGCCGCCTTCAGCCCCGACGGCCGGATGCTGGCCAGCGCGAGCGATGACGGCACCGTGCGGCTCTGGGACGTGACGGCGGTGGGCGACGCCGTCATCATGCGCGGTCACACCGGAGAGGTATGGGACGCGGCGTTCAGCCCGGACGGGCGGCGGGTGGCCGACGCCGGCAGTGACGGCACGGTGCGCATCGGGGATGTCACCGGCAAGGGCGGCACGGTGGTACTGAGTCCCGGTGGCGGGGAGGTGCTCGGCGTGTCCTTCAGCCCGGACGGGCGGCGGGTGGCGAGCGCCACGCGGGACGGTGTGGTCCGGGTCTGGGACGCCTCCGGGCGCGGTGAGCCGGTCGTGCTCCGCGGTCACCACGAGACGGTGTGGAACGTCGCGTTCAGCCCGGACGGGCGGCGGCTGGTCAGCGGGGGCAGTGACGGCACGGTCCGGGTCTGGGACGTCTCGGGGCATGGTGAGCCGCTCGTGCTCCGCGGCCATCGGGGGATAGTCAAGTATGTCGCCTTCAGCCCGGACGGGCGGCGGGTCGCGAGCGCGGGTGAGGACGGCACGGTCCGGGTCTGGGATGTTTCGGGGCATGGTGAGCCGCTCGTGCTCCGCGGCCACCAGGGGTTGGTGTGGAGTGTGTCCTTCAGCCCCGACGGGCGGCGGCTGGCCAGTGGCGGCAGCGACGGTACCGTCCGGGTCTGGGACGTCTCGGGACGCGGTGAGCCGGTGGTGCTCCGCGGCCACCGGGGAATGGTGTGGAGTGTGTCCTTCAGCCCCGACGGGCAGTGGGTGGCCAGCAGTGGCAACGACAACACGGTCAGGATCCAGGCGGCCGCGGGCGAGGGCGAGCCGGTGGTCTTCCACGGTTACGGCGCCTCCGTCGAGAGTGTGGAGTTCGCCCGCGACAGCCGTAACCTCGTCACCGCGCACGGCGACTCCACGGTGCGGGTCTGGCGATGCGACGTGTGCGGCCCGATGGAGGAGGTGCTCCGGCTCGCCGGTGACCGCACCATCCGCGAGCTGACCCCGGACGAGCGCAAGGCGTACCTGCGGACCTCCCGCTGACCGGGGCTCGCGGCCGGTGCGTCAGGTGGACTCCCGGATGACCAGCTCGGTGGGCAGGATCGTCGACGAGGCGGGGCCGCCGTCGATCTGGCGCAGGAGCAGGCGCACCGCCGCCCGTGCCTGGTCCGTCCTGGGCGTGCGTACCGTGGTGAGCGCGGGCACGGTGTAGGAGGCGGCCTCGATGTCGTCGAACCCCGCGATCGCGACGTCGTCGGGCACCCGTCGCCCCGACTCGCTCAGCACCCGCAGGGCGCCGATCGCCATCAGGTCGCCGGCCACGAAGACCGCGTCGAGTGCCGGGTCGTCCCGCAGCAGCTGGCGCATCGCGTCCGCGCCCGAGGCGAGGGTGAGGCCGCCGACGGCGATGATCGACCGGTGCCCGGTGTCGCGCAGCGCCTCGCGGTATCCCCTGAGCCGGTCCTGCGCGGCGATCGTGTCCGGAGGACCGGCGATCGCGGCGATCCGCCGCCGTCCCCGGGCGAGCAGGTGCCTGACCGCCGAGGCGGCGCCGCCGGTGTTGTCGATGTCGGCGTACGAGGTGGGCGCCGACACCGCGGGCCTGCCGAGCGACACGACGGGGACGCCGGTACGGGCCAGCGCGGCGGGCAGCGGATCGGAGCTCAGCGTCGAGTTGAGCACCACCCCGTCCAGGTGTCCCGAGGCGGCGTACCGCTCAACCCGGAGCCGGCCTTCGGCCGAGTCGGCGAGCATGAGGGTGACCCGCTTGCCCGCGTCCTCCAGCTCCCGGGTGGCCGAGCGGACGGTCGCGGAGAACAGCGGATCGTCGGCGTACGCCCCGGCCGGGGAGCCGGAGACGACCAGCGCGATCGAGTCGGTGCGCCTGGTCACCAGGGAGCGGGCCGCCGAGTTGGGGACGTAGCCCAGCTCGTTGACCGCGTCCAGGACGATGGCGCGGAACTCGTCGCTGACCGTGCCCTCACCGTTGATCACCCGGGAGACCGTCGACCTCGACACACCGGCGCGGGCGGCGACCGCCTCCAGCGTGGGACGCCTGACCCGCTCGCGGTGCAGCCCGTTGTGCCGGATCACCTCGCGATACCAGAGCGCGCTGTCCTTGGGCAGCCGCCGCTGCGTCTCGAAGTCGACGTGCACGATCCCGAAGCGCTTGTCGTATCCCTCGGCCCACTCGAAGTTGTCCAGCAGCGACCAGACCAGGAAGCCGCGCAGATCCGAACCGGCCTCGACGGCGGCGTGCGCGGCCCGCAGGTGGCCCTCGAAGAAGGCGGTCCTGTCGGCGTCGTGCACGCGGTCGCCCGTCACCACGTCGTCGAACGCGGCGCCGTTCTCGGTGACCAGCAGGCCGACCTCGGGGTAGTCGCGGGAGAGCCGGGTGAGCAGCTGGGAGAGCCCGATCGGCACGATCGCCCAGCCCATCGCGGTCGTCGGGGCATGGGCGCCGCTGAAGCGGATGTCCTCGCTCCCGGGATAGGCGGCGTTGGCCGGCTCACCCGGCTCCGACCGCACCACGCAGGGCGTGTAGTAGTTGATCCCGAGCAGGTCGAGGGGCTGGTTGATCGCTTCGAGGTCGCCGTCGCGGATGTGGTCGAGCCCGCCCATCCGATCCATGATCGCGAGCACCGGGGCGGGATAGCCGCCGCGCAGGGCGGGGTCGAGGTACTGCCGGTTGATGAGGCAGTCGATCCGGTTCACCGCCTCGGCGTCCTCGGCGGACGGCACGAGGTCGGGGTCGCTCACCTGGTCAGGTGTGATCACCGGTGCGAGGTTCAGGGTGAGGGCGATCTCGCGGGCGCCCGACTCGCGCAGCACCCGGGCGCCCAGCCCGTGGGCGAGCAGGAGATGGTGGGAGGCGCGGAAGGCCTCGGCCGCCGACGCGCGGCCCGGCGCGTGCGCGCCGATACCGTACCCCAGCACCGAGGCCACCCACGGCTCGTTGACCGTCATCCAGGTCCCGACGCGGTCGCCGAGCCGGTCGTGCACGACTCGCGTGTAGTCGGCGAAGCGGTAGGCCGTGTCACGATTGGTCCACCCGCCGAGATCCTCCAGCGCCTGGGGGAGATCCCAGTGGTAGAGCGTCACGTACGGCGCGATGTCGGCCGCCAGCAACTCGTCCACCAGCCGGTCGTAGAAGTCGAGCCCGGCGGCGTTGGCGGGTCCGGAGCCCGACGGCTGGATCCGGGGCCAGGCCACCGAGAACCGGTACGCCCCGAGACCCAGCTCCGCCATCATGCGGACGTCGCCGGCGTAGCGATGGTAGTGGTCGCAGGCCACGTCGCCGGTGTGGTCGCCGGCGGTCCTGCCGGGCGTGTGGGAGAAGGTGTCCCAGATCGACGGACCGCGCCCGTCGTCTCGCGCGGCGCCCTCGATCTGGTACGCGGCGGTGGCCGCCCCCCAGACGAAGCCGTCGGGAAAGGCCAGGGTCTCGCCCCGAGC
Source organism: Streptosporangium sp. CA-115845 (assembly GCF_050943795.1). NCBI lineage: Bacteria > Bacillati > Actinomycetota > Actinomycetes > Streptosporangiales > Streptosporangiaceae > Streptosporangium > Streptosporangium sp. CA-115845. The sequence goes on from NZ_CP191988.1 coordinate 346,156, forward strand.
CGAGATGGTCGTTGCGGTCATCCTTCGACAACTCCCCGCTGGTTCTCGCGATTGCCAGGACGCGCGGAACGTCCTGGCCGGTGGAAACACCTCAACGCCATTCTGGGCACGGTCGAAGCCCGGCGTCGAGAGGATCGCCATTCCGAACCGGCGCGCCTTCCCGGCCCCGTGTTCATGATCGGTGACACGGTAACCGATACCGCCGACAACGAGGCCGCTCCGGGACCGCGGGAGACCTCCCGGCGCACGCCCTCAGGCGCCGCGCGGGGTCAGCATGCGGTCGACCAACTGCTGGAGATGGGCGAGGAAGTACTGTCGCGCCTGCGGGTCGGTGGAGGCGGAGTTGTGCCCATCGGTGTTGATCTCGCCGTGCATGAACCCGTACACGCTCCAGATCAGCGTCTGCACCGTCTGTTCCAGGTTCACCCGGTCGTCGATCAGACCGGCCTCCACGGCGGGGCGCAACGCCTCGCAGATGAGGTGGATGACGGGGTCCTTGTAGGTCGCCTCAAGTTCGGGGATGTCGGCGGCGTCGCCGAGCCAGCGGTGTGCCCACAGTGAGGGGACCTGCGGGTTGGCGAGGAAGAACTCCAGAAAGCGCGCCGCGAGCCGGTACACGACGGCGCGGGCCTCCTCGGGGCCGGCGACCGGGAGCGCGCTGAGCACATCTGTCGCGATGCCGCGCTCCATCCGGCTGCCGTGGTCGACGACGGTCAGGTAGAGCTCACGTTTGTCGCCGAACCGCCGCTGCAGCCACGTCAGGTCCTCCCCCGAGGCCTCCGCGATATCGTGCAGCGACGTGCCGTCGTAGCCGAACGCGGCGAAGAGCCGCGCCGCGATGTCGATGACCGCCTGGCCCTGCGGGTCGTCGGAGGGAAGCATGATTCCAATTCAAGTCCCGCATCAGGGCGGAGAGGGCCACGTACTGGTTTTGACCTGGTCAAACCTGTGCGTGTAATACACCGTCGGTGAAGGGCGCGGGTCACGAGGGGAGGATACGCGTCGCGCCGGCCGCGGTTAGGGTGGTGATCCGCCGCGGGGCGGTGGAGTCGCGCCGTACCTGGACGGTCGCGTTCCCGTCGCCGGTCCGCACGTCGTAACCGTCCTCGCCCGGCACCCTGACCCCCACGTCCCCGGCCGTCCGCACCACGGCCCTGACGTCGCCGGGCGGGCTCGCGAACCCCAGTTCGACGTCTCCGATGCCGGTCTCGACGTCGGCTCCGGTGGACCTCAGACCGGTGCCGTGCACGTTCCCCACCTCCGTCCGTGCCCGCAGCGCGCCCCGCGCGCCGTCCACGACCACGTCGCCCGCGGCGGTCGAGAGGCGCAGGTCGCCCCAGACGCCGTTGACCGACACGGTCCCGAAGCGGCTCTGCACCTCGACGTCGGTGGTCACGGGCAGGCTCAGGGTGTAGTCGGCCCGGCAGTTCGGGCCGTCTGGACGGTCGCCGCCGGGGCAGCGGACGCCGATCGTGAGCGTCCGCCCGTCCCAGTCCTCGGTGACCACGGGACGGTCCAGGGCCCACTGGAGCGTCCGCTCCAGGTCCAGCCGTCGTTCCGCGCCGCCGACGACCGAGACGTTGACGTAACCGGTGGTCTCCACGACGATCTCCGGCGAGGTGAGCGCGTGGGACCGCAGCGTGGTCTCGGCGACCCGGCGGGCCTGGGTGACCTCGCTCCACGCCGCGATGGAGGTGAGGGCCACGGTGAGCGCGGTGAGCGTACCGCCCACGACGATCCAGGCTTTTCTGGCGTTGCTCCGTATCGGCATGTTCTCAAACCTTCAGGAATCGCAGGACGGCGAGCACCCGGCGGTGGTCCTTGTCGGCGCCGGAGAGGTCGAGCTTGGTGAAGATGTTGTTGATGTGCTTTCCGACCGCGCTCTCCGAGACCACCAGGGCCTCGGCGATCCCGGTGTTGGACCGGCCCTCCGCGATCAGCGAGAGCACCTCGTACTCCCTGCGGGTCAGCCGGTCCAACGGGTCGCTGTGCCTGCGCAGCAGGAGCTGGGCGACCACCTCGGGGTCCAGCGCGGTGCCTCCGGCGGCGATCCGGCGCAGCGCGTCGAGGAACTCCTCGACGTCGGCCACCCGATCCTTGAGCAGGTAGCCGATCCCGCTGGTCGCGGTGGACAGCAGCTGGGTGGCGTAGCGCTCCTCGACGTACTGGGAGAGCACCAGGATCGCGAGCGCCGGCCGCTGGCGGCGCAGCACGAGCGCCGCGCGCAGGCCCTCGTCGGTGTGCGAGGGCGGCATCCGCACGTCGGTGACGACGAGGTCGGGAACGTGTTCGTCCACGGCACGCAGCAGCCCCTCGGCGTCGGAGACGGCGGCCACGACCTCGATGCCCACCGAGCCGAGCAGGCGGATGAGCCCCTCTCGCAGCAGTACGGAATCCTCGGCGAGCACTACGCGCACGGTAGCTCCACTCTGATCGTCGTCGGCCCGCCCGGCGGGCTGTCGACGTACAGGATGCCGTCCACGGAGCCGACCCGGCGGGCCAGGCCGCGCAGCCCCGTTCCCAGGTCGGGGTCCGCGCCGCCCTGGCCGTCGTCGTGGACGGCCAGGTGCAGCCGGTCGCCGCGGCGCTCCACGGTGACCTCGGCGCCGGACGCCCGCGCGTGCTTGGTGATGTTGGTCAGCGCCTCGGAGACGACGAAGAACGCCACCGCCTCGACCGTGGGGGAGACCCGCTCGGAGATGTCGACGTCCAGCCGCACGGAAAACGGGGCCCGCGCGGCGAGGCCGGACAGCGCCGCGTCCAGGCCCTGGTCGTTGAGCACGGCCGGGTGCAGCCCCCGGACGAAGTCGCGCAGTTCCTTCAGCGCCTGCTTGGCCTCCTCGTGCGCCTGCACGATCACCTCGCGGGCGGGCTCCGGCAGGTCGGTGAGGGTCGCGCGGGCCATGCCCAGGTTCATCGCCAGCGACACCAGCCGCTGCTGGGTGCCGTCGTGCAGGTCCCGCTCGATGCGGCGGCGCTCGGCGTCAGCGGCGTCGACCACCTCGGCCCTGCTCTCCCGCAGCGTCTCGACCCGCAGCACCAGCTGGTCGCTGAGGCTGGGGCCGAGCAGGGCCTCGGCGGCGATCACGTCCAGCATCGCGAATCCGCGGGCCACCCACGGCCCGGAGACGAGCAGCGTCCCCGAGACGAGGATGAACACCGTGCTCTGCCAGGTCTCCCCCATCGCCCAGCTCCGCATCGCGAGCGCGGCGGTGACCAGGCCGCCCGCCCACGCCCCGACGACCGAGGCGGCGCCGACGCCGCTGATCAGCGGGGCCAGCAGGTGGTACGAGAGCCGGCGCCAGGTGCTCCGCGTCCTGGCCTCCTGGAGCAGCCGCCCGAAGGGGTTCCTGCTCAGCGGGCGGTGCGGGACCGGGGGGATGTCGACGTCGAGGAAGGCGGCGAACCGGGACCGCTGCACCCGGGTGAGCAGCCGGACGACCCAGAAGAACAGCAGCAGCGCGACCACCGGGACCACCACGGTCCACACGAACAGCACCGACGCCACGGTCAGCCCCGCGATCACCGCCGCGCCCAGCAGGGCGATCGGCAGGCCCGTCACCAGGTGCGCGGTGCGGAGCCAGGTCTGTGCCGACCAGTGGGCGCTGATCCTCGACCAGGGGGTGGTCGCCTCGATGCCGCTCATGGGACCACCGTAGGGACTGCGGCGGCTTGGGCACATGGGCGAGGTATCCAGGAAAAAGGTGGGGTTTACCCCACCTTGTAGTGCCGGGGTGCCTTCCGGCGTGAGCCGGAGCCCGGGTCTGGAGCGGAAACGGCGTCGAGATCCCCGACGCCCCGGGGCCTCACGGGTGTGGCAGCCCGGGGGCGGGCTCTCACCCCCGTGGAGTCGTGCCGGAGTGGCCTGTGGGCGGCCCGGGGCCCGGTCAGGCTGGGGAGGACTCCGGCTGGGCGGACCGGTCGCGAGGCAGGGCGGCGACGGCGACGACGATCAGCGTGGGCAGTACCAGAGCCCACAGGAAGGCTGACCGGTAGCCGTCGGCGAGCGCCTGCGCGCCGGTCTCCCCACCGGTGACAGCGGCGGCCACCGCGCTCATCACCGCCAGGCCCAGTGGTGCGCCGAGCTGGAAGGAGGTGTTCAGCAGCCCGGACGCCAGCCCCTGGTCGCACTCAGGCACCCCGGTGGTCGACACGATCATCGAGGGGGCGAACATCAATCCGGCGCCCAGCCCGCTGAGCAGCAGGCCGGGCAGGACCCCGGCCCACAGGGCGTCCGCCGGGGACAGGCCGAGCACGAGCAGCCCCAGCGCGGCGGCGGAGGCACCGCCCACGAGCATCCGCCGCAGCCCGAACCGGGCGATCAGGGCTCCCGCCTTTCCAGAGACCGCGACGATGACCGCGGTGACGGGGGCGAAGGCCAGCCCGGTCTGCAGGGGGGACAGCCCGGCCACGTTCTGCAGGGAGAGCGTGGTGAAGTACTGCGTCACCAACACGATGGAGGCGGACAGGACGCAGATCAGATTCCCGTACCTCACGTAGGGGTTGGCGAACATCGCCGGTTTCACCAGCGGTACGGCCACCCGGCGCTCGACGACCACGAATGCCCCGAGGGCGACGGCCGAGGCCACCGCCATCGACCAGACGGTCGCCGTCCCGCCCTGGGACGCGCGGGTCACCGCCGCGACCAGCAGGACCATGCCGCCGGTCAGGAGGGCGGCTCCGGCCAGGTCGAGGCGGCGCTCCCCGCCGGGGCGGTGATCGCGAACCAGTCGCAACACCATCACGATCACAGCGACGCCGGCGGGAAGGTTGATCATGAAGATCGCCCGCCAGTGCACCAGGTCGGTCAGCAGGCCGCCGACCAGGGCGGCGCCGGTCGCCCCCGCGGAGGCCACCGCACCCCAGACGCCGAGCGCCCGGTTGCGCGCGTCGCCCTCGACGAACGCCGTGGTGACCAGTGCCAGTGCCGTGGGTGACACCAGGGCGCCGCCCACACCCTGCAGGGCTCGCGCGGCGAACATGGTCGCCGGGCCGCTCGCCAGCCCGGCCAGGGCCGACGCCGCGGTGAAGACCACCAGTCCCGCGACGAGCACGCGCCGGTGTCCGAACAGGTCGCCGGCTCGCCCTGCGGCGATCATGAATCCGCCGTACGCCAGGCCGTAGGCGGTGACGACCCACTGCAGGTCTGTCGGGGAGATGCCGAGGTCGGCGCCCATCGAGGGCAGGGCGACCGTCACCACCACCAGGTCCAGCACGAGCATGATCTGCGCGGTGCACAGCACGGTGAGCAGCAGTCCGGGCCGCTGGACGGGACCGGGGTCAGTCACGGTCCCGGTCCCTGGAGAGGGGGGCCGCCTGCCCGTGCTCGACAGGGCTCTCCCCGGTGATCGTGTATCGCGGGCGGTTGTCCGGCAGGCCCCGGGACGGCACCGAACCCGCTGTGCTCTCGTGCATGGCCCTACTCTCTCGTTTATAAACGACTGTTCGTTTATAAACGTAGCCGGACCGGATACAGTTAACAAACAGTCATTCACTAATGGGGTGGGGGCCCGGCGGGATCTCACCCGCCGTCCTGGGGCACTCGCCCGAGCCATGGCCTCCGCATACCCGAGACCAGACAGAGAAGGAGATCCCGTGCAGGACCACCAGGGAGATGTCGTGCGGGCGGGCGGAGCCGTCGCGCTCGTCGCGGGCGGGACCCGTGGCGCCGGACGCGGCATCGCCGCCGAACTCGGCGCGGCGGGCATGACCGTGTACGTCACCGGACGCAGCACCAGACAGGGGCGCTCCGACCTGGACCGGCCGGAGACGATCGAGGACACCGCCGAACTGGTCTCGGCGCGCGGCGGGACCGGCATCGCCGTCCGCTGCGACCACTCCGACCCCGAGCAGGTACGCGCGCTCGCCGACCGGATCGGACGTGAGCAGGGCAGGCTCGACCTGCTCGTCAACGACGTGTGGGGCGGCGATCCGCTCGCCGAGTGGGACAGGCCGCTCTGGGAGCACGACCTGGACAACGGGCTGCGCCTGCTGCACCGGGCCGTGGACACCCACATCATCACCAGCCGTTTCGCGCTGCCGCTGATGATCGCCCGGAGGAGCGGCCTGGTCGTCGAGATCACCGACGGCACCGAGCGTGATGTCGACGAGGTGCTGGGCGGTTATCGCGGTTCGTTCTTCTACGACCTGGCCAAGCACACGGTCATCCGGCTCGCCCGCAACCAGGCCGCCGAGTTGAAGCCGCACGGTGTGGCGGCGGTCGCGCTGACCCCCGGCTTCCTGCGCTCCGAGGCCATGCTGGACCACTTCGGTGTCACCGAGGAGAACTGGCGGGACGGCGCGCTGAAGGATCCGCACTTCGCCGCCTCGGAGACGCCCGCCTACATCGGCCGGGCCGTGGCCGCGCTCGCCGCCGACCCGGAGATCATGGCCAGGACCGGCGGGTCGTACAGCACGGGCGAATTGGCGGCGGAGTACGGCTTCACCGACGTCGACGGTTCGCAGCCTGATTTCATCACCTACTACCGGGATTTCCTCGCCCGGACCTCCTGACATCGCGGGAGCCCGCCCGCGTTCCCCGTCCGGTGCGCCGGTCGCCCTGGAGGCAGGTGACACCGCGCCGCCCGAACATAACCCCAATAGGGGTACCTATGGGTTATAAATAGAGGTGACCGAACCCGGGGTGCCCGTGTCGGCGATGAGCGTCACCGGAGCCGCCCACCGGGTTCCGGCGCTCGCCGCTCCGCGTGGCCGTCCGCGGGAACGAACGCGTTACGGCCGAAGGGAGCCTGTCCTTGAAGCGTGTGCTGCTGCTGGCGACCGGTGACGTCATCGCCCACTCCTACGCCCCCGGTCGTCCGGGCGTCGCCTCCGGGGCCGAACTCCTGAAGGCCCTCCCGCCCGGCGCGATCGCGGCGGACGTGGTGGCCGAGGACGTGATGGCGGAGCCCAGCTGGGACATGTCCCCCCCGACCATGCTGGAGCTGGCCCGCCGGGCGCGCTCGGCCATCCTGGAACGCGGGTTCGACGGTGTCGTGATCACTCACGGCACCGACGCGCTGGAGGAGACCGCGTACCTGGTGGATCTGCTCGCGGGCCGGGCGGCCGAGCGCGGCGCCATCGTGCTGACCGGTGCCGTCCGCTCCCTGGACGAACTCTCCCCCGACGGCCCGCGCAACCTCGCCTCCTCGCTCGCGGCCGCGGCCGACGACGCGCTGCGGGGCGCCGGGGCCGTCGTGTGCCTGAACGACGAGATCCACGCGGCCCGCTGGGTCACCAAGGTCGACGCCACCAGCGTCGCGGGGTTCTCGTCGGCGCCCTTCCCGGTGCTGGGCCGGGTGACCGGCGGCCGGGTCGAGACGCTGTCCGCCGCACCGCGCCGGCCGCCCGCCTTCGGTGGGGACCCGGCGTCGGACGTCGCGCTGATCAAGACCTATCCGGGGATCGACCCCGTGCTGCTCACCGCCGTGGTGGACGCCGGGGCGCAGGGCGTCGTGCTGGAGGGGACCGGCCTGGGCAACGTGCCGGTCGGGCTCTTCACGACGATCGCCGAGCTGACGGAGTGGGGGATCCCGGTGGTCGTCGCGTCGAGGTGCCGCACCGGTGCGGTCCCGCTTGACGAGATGCGCCTCGGCACCGGGCTCGCCGCCCGCGTCGGGGCGATCGGGGCCCGCGGCCTGGCGCCCTCGAAGGCCCGGTGCGCGCTGATGGTCGCCCTCGGGACCGGCGGGATCGACGCGGTACGCGACTGGTTCGGCAGGCTCTGACGCCCCGCGAGGAAATTATGGACGGCTGAAAATCGTCAAAAGGGGAGTATCCCCGAACCGGGTGGGCAGGTCCGGGGAGTCCGTGATCCGGCGGAGGGCTGGGGAGGCCTCCGCCGGATCGCCCCCCTCTTTCCCGCGCGGGTCGCGCGTGCGGTCGGTCGTTCCCCGAGATGATCAGACGGGGATCGAGACGCCGAGGCCGCCGCGGGTGTCGGCGCCGTAGCGCTCCTTCTCCCTGGCGATGTCGAGAGGCTTGATGGCGCTGCGCCCGCTCAGCGTCTCTGAGGTGAGCAGGTCGGCGGGGACCAGCCAGGAGACCTCGAACTCCAGCCCGTCGGGGTCCTTGGCGTACAGGGCCTTGGTGGTGGAGTGGTCGGAGGCGCCGACGAGGGCGTTGAGCTCGCCGAGCTTGACGGCGATCCGCTCCAGCTCCCGCAGCGTGTCGACCTCCCAGGCCAGGTGGTAGAGGCCGACGGTCGAGCGCCCGGCTCCCGAGGGGCCCGCCTGCGCGCCGAGCTCGAAGAGGCCGAGGTCGTGGTCGTTGCTGGACCCCGAGGCCTGCAGGAAGGCGGCGCCCGGCATGCCCATGACCACCTTGAAGCCGAGCGCCTCCTGGTAGAAGGCGACGCTGCGCTCGACGTCGCGCACGAAGAGAACGGCGTGGTTGAGCCGCTGGACCGGCATGGTTCCTCCCAAAAACTTGAACTCTCAAGTAGATTACTCCCGCTTTGTTGAGAGTTCAAGTAAGCTTGCGCCGTGACGCGATGGCTGGACGACGACGAGCAGCGCACCTGGCGTGCGTTCATGGCCGCCTCGCAGCTCGTTCAGGAGGAGCTGGACCGGCAGCTGCAGCGCGACTCCGGCATGCCGCACGCCTACTACGCCATGCTGGTGAAACTCTCCGAGGCACCCGGCCGGATGATGCGGATGAGCGAGCTGGCGACGGAGCTCAACTCCTCGCAGAGCCGCCTGTCGCACGCGATGAAGCGACTGGAGGAGCGCGGCTGGGCGCGGCGCGAGCCGTGCGCCGCCGACAAGCGGGTGAGCTGGGCGATCCTCACCGACGAGGGACTCGCGGTCCTCACCGCCGCCGCCCCCGGCCACGTCGAGGCCGTACGCCAGACCCTCTTCGACCGCCTGACCCCCACCCAACTCCGTCAACTACAGGAGATCTGCGCCGCCCTCCTCCCCACCTCGAACCCCTCGTAGCCACATCCCACGGGGCCACCGCCCTGTGGGACCTCATCCAGCAAGTGGAACTCGACCTGTGGCGAACCTCACCACCTGGCGGCCACCCGCCCACACCCGACCTGGACAGCCGTCCGGATCCGCCGCTGCCCGCAGCCCCGGGGCCGGTGCCGGTGCCCCTCATCCTGCCCCCAGGACGCGCCGAATTTCCCCGCGGCGTAGTGGTCGTCCGACAGGCCGTCATCGTCCCCCAAGGTCCTACTGGTGACGTTCCGTGCTCCTTGGCGGCGTAGCGGTTCAGCCGCGGAACCCACGGAAGACGCCGTCCGCGTCGGCGCTCTCGGCGAACTCGCCGAAGTCCATGTTGGCGATGGAGAGGTTGGCGTGAATCCCGGGGATCTCAGAGGGGATGACGCGCATCTCCCATGTGCATTCCAGTTCGATGACCAGGAACGGCATCTCCTGCGAATCGATGGTGACCTTGTCGGCGACGATGAGGATCGGGTCTTTGTAGCCGTCCGGGAGCAGGGCGAGGAGCCGCTGCCAGGTGAGGCCTTGATAGGCGGGGTTCTCGACGACCTTCACCTGGCCCGAGAACTCCTTTGCCCAACCGTCCCTGTCGATATCGCCGAGCGAGTCGCGTACGGCCTGCCATCGTTCCTGGTCGGAGAAGTCGGTACGCACCACGAGCAGGGCATCGGCTTTGGGCAGCATGTCCATTGCACCCCTCCAGTCGCTATCGTCATTGTTGTCGTCCGCGCTCTATCATTGCTGGTCGGCCCAGGTGGACACCCACCCTTCAGTGACCGTCCGCAAAGAGCCGCGAGTTCGCATCAGATGCAATTGGCGGCAGTTGGAACAACGGAGCAGCCGTTGGCGGTGAGAACGACCCTGCTTCTCGTTGTGGCGATGAGGTGGTCGAACATTAAGGGGGCAGGTGCCCAGGGTCTGCCTCGCAGGTCTGTGCCGAGGCCCTGTCGTGGCTCTTGGCAGGGAGGGCGAGCCGGATCGGGCCGCTCGTTAAGCGTCGGATCCGTGTCATGAGCTTTAAAATCTTGGTTACCTCTATGTGAATAACTGTGCATGAATAAGTTTCTTATTGGGCTTTCAACGTCATTTTCGACGCACCGGCGCCTGTCTGGGTGATCACATGACGATGGTTGCGGCTCGGGAGGGTATCGGTCTGCTCAATACCATCCTGCGGGCGGGGAGTTCTCTGGCGGGACCCCGAGTGTGAAGGGGGGTGCCGAAGTGCTGCCGGTTCGGCTTTTTACCTACTGAGCAGGTATGTCACGGCTGATGCCTTGCACATCAGGAGTTTCCGTTGTCCCTGCCGACCGTCGGCGGCATTGACCGAAATGTACGTTTTGTGAGCACTATCCCTTACGGATTCCCAGCTTTTGGTTGCGGATTGGACCAAAAAAACGCAAAAATGTTGTCCGCGCGAGGCGGTATTTGCCTCGCTGCGTAGAGTTACATGAGTTCGCTCACCGACGCCACCGGGAAAGGTTTACGGTGGTTGGGCTCTGAAACACGGAGCGAGTACGCTCATGACAGGTGCCGCAGTTGGTGCCTACAGGGAAAAACCCCCGATCGCGCACACCTGGTCCGGTATGCGCGCCCGAGGGTTCTTCCTTCGCGCGTTTCACCTTGCAACAGCGCTGGTATCTGGAGGGAAGAGCCGGCTATGCGCAGCCGGGTCCTCCAGGTACCACTGCAAGGATCTTCTCCACCTGATGGACTACCTGGAAGAGCCCGCTTGCGACGAGGTGCGCGAGCACCGCGTTCTCAAGTTCCCCGGGCATCCATCGACGCCACCAACCTTCGTTGGCGACCATGGCGATCCCTTGCCTTCGCTTGAGGCCGAGACTTGTGCCGGCTGGTCACTGTTGACCGTCCGCCCGGGCTCGACCTCACTGACTCCGGACGGTAAACCGACCTCTTCAGTAGGTCATGGCACGTCAAACGCCCGAGCCAATCCCTCAGGGAGATTTCTATCGGATCCGGGGCGGGCAGCAGAGTCGTTTCCCGGACTGATTTCGTGACTTTTCCGGACGCGCATATTCTCCCTGGTCACGGGCGGTTACCGACGAGTCACTTATGTTCGTAGATTACATGATCTTGCCTCTGGCGACCCGAAATTTCCGACGAATTGCCATAAATCAGACACAGGTATTCGGATATATATAAATCCCGCAAATGGTTACCATAAAACCGTGCAAATATCATCGCCGATGAACCCGGGAGCTGCTATCTTGATCATCTCTGGCTCAAAAGTAAAGTTTATTCACATATTTCTGCCGAATGGAATGATATTCGGGAGCGTGAGGCTAGGAACACCGCATCACTGACGGCACCGTCGGGAACGCTTTTGCGGCTTCCCGTCAAGGCGCGACCAGCAGACCGGCCTGTGGAATGGCGTTCATCAGCCGATGCGGGAGGGTCGGTTCCGGCGTGCCCGGCGGCGCCGCAGGCACCGGCCCCGCGTCGGCCCGCTGCCCGGCCGACGAGCGGTCGGCCGGGCGGCTGCGGCGGATCCAGACCGAGCGTGAGGGCACCTATGGCTCCCCCGAATGACCGCCGAGCTGCGCGCAGCCGGGATCGAGGTCCGGGATCGAGGTCAACGTGAAACCTGCGAGCCTGTGGAGCGGACCATCTAAGCGTTCTCACCGCGGCTCGACAGCGTCGCGATCGGATTCGCGAGGACCCGGTGGATGATCTGTCCGGCGGCTCCCAGGGGGGCGGCGTCGCTGCCGAGCCGGGAGACGGTCAGTTCGGGGACGGTGTGCCGCATCCCGGTCAGCCGGGCGGTCATCGCCTGGTGGACCGGGTCGCGGATCCACGGGAAGAGCGGGGCGAAGACGCCGCCCAGCACGATCATGCCGGGGTCCATCAGATGGATCGCCGAGGTGAGGGCGATGCCGAGCGCCTGTCCGGCGCGTTCGCAGGCCTCCAGCGCGCCGGGCTCGCCCGCGCGCAGGCTCTCCAGCAGTTCGGGGATGCCGGGCAGGCCGCAGGCTCGGAGCAGGGCCTCCTGCCCGGCGTACTGCTCCAGACAGCCCCGGCCGCCGCAGCGGCAGGCCGGACCGTCCGGATGGACGACCACGTGCCCCAGCTCCCCGGCGAGACCGCGGGCGCCGCGGAACAGGGTGCCGCCCACCACCAGGCCCGCGCCGATGCCGATCTCCCCCGACACGTGCAGGAAGTCGCCGGGGGCCGACCCGAACCAGAGCTCGCCCAGGGCCGCGAGGTTTGCCTCGTTGTCCACCTCGACGGGGAAGTCCAGCAGGTCGGAGACGCGGACGTGGTGCCAGCCGAGGTTGGGGGCGGTGTGCACGAGCCCCCCGTCCACCGGGCCGGGCACCGCGAGGGTCGATCCGGCGATGGCCAGGCCCTCCAGGCGGGCTTCATCCACAGCCCTGTGGGCAAGTTCTGCCAGGCGGGAGAGGGTTTCCACAGGGGAGGCCCTACGGTTGTCCACAGCCTGTGAATATCGGAGCCGTACCGTGAGGGTGAGGTCGACCACGCAGGCGGACAGGTAGTCGACGTTGATCTCCAGGCCGAGCGCGGCGACCCGCCGCCCGCTGAGCACCACCGCCGTGCCCGGCCGGCCCCGCTCGCCGTCCCGCAGCGCGCCGGACTCGGCGACCATGCCCGCCTCGATCAGGTCGGCGACCATCTTCGACACCGTCGTCTTCGTCAGCCCGGTGATCTCGGCCAGCGCCGCCCGGGTGGCCGGGCCGTTCCTGCGGATCTCGCCGAGGACCACGCCGAGGTTGCGGGCGCGCATCGAGTCGTGGCGTACGGCCTGTGTCATGGAACATCCCCCCCTTGACGATCCCACCACCCCGATCCATATTAAGTCCATAAAATGGACTAAATCGGAGGAACGTAGATGAGCGCCTACACCCCCAAGCCCGAAGATCGCTTCACCTTCGGGCTCTGGACCGTCGGCTGGCAGGCCCGCGACCCCTTCGGTGACGCGTCGCGGGCCCCGCTGGACCCGGTGGAGAGCGTTCACCGGCTCGCGGAGCTCGGCGCGTACGGCGTCACCTTCCACGACGACGACCTGCTCGCCGTCGAGCCCGACAGGGACAGGGCCATCGCGAACTTCAAGAAGGCGCTGGCCGAGACCGGGCTCAAGGTCCCGATGGCCACCACCAACCTGTTCACCCACCCGGTTTTCAAGGACGGCGCGTTCACCAGCAACGACCGCGAGGTCCGCCGCCACGCGCTGCGCAAGGTCATCCGCAACATCGACCTGGCCGCCGAGCTCGGTGCGACCACCTATGTCTGCTGGGGCGGGCGCGAGGGCTCCGAGTCCGGGGCCGCCAAGGACATCAGGGCCGCGCTCAGCCGCTACAAGGAGGGCATGGACCTGCTCACCTCGTACGTGATCGAGAAGGGCTACGACATCAGGTTCGCCATCGAGCCCAAGCCGAACGAGCCGCGCGGCGACATCCTGCTCCCGACCGTCGGTCACGCGCTGGCGTTCATCAACGAGCTCGAACACTCCGACAGGGTCGGACTCAACCCCGAGGTGGGTCACGAGGAGATGGCCGGGCTCAACTTCGCGCACGGCATCGCGCAGGCACTCTGGCACGGCAAGCTCTTCCACATCGACCTGAACGGCCAGCACGGCCCCCGCTACGACCAGGACCTGATCTTCGGCCACGGCGACGTGAAGAACGCCTTCTTCCTGGTCGACCTGCTGGAGAACGGCGGCTACGAGGGGCCGAGGCACTTCGACTACAAGCCGCTGCGCACCGAGGACTCCGAGGACGTCTGGGTCTCCGCCGCGGCCAACATGCGCACGTACCTGATCCTGAAGGAGAAGGCGAGGGCCTTCCGCGCGGACCCCGAGGTCGCCCGGGCGCTCGCCGCGAGCAGGGTCGCCGAGCTCTCCGAGCCCACGCTGGCACCGGGCGAGACGATCGCGGACCTGAGCCGCGACTCCTTCGACCTCGACGCGGTGGCCGCGCGCGGCTTCCACTTCACCCGCCTCAACCAGCTCGCCATGGAGCACCTCCTCGGGGTCCGCGGATGACGCTCGTGGCCGGGGTCGACTCGTCGACCCAGAGCTGCAAGGTGGTGATCAGGGACGCCCGCACGGGCGCCCTGGTCCGCCAGGGCCGCGCGCCCCACCCGGAGGGCACCGAGGTCGATCCCGGAGCCTGGTGGGAGGCGCTGCGGGAGGCGCTCGCGCGGGCGGGCGGGCTGGACGGCGTCGAGGCGATGAGCGTCGGCGCGCAGCAGCACGGCATGGTCTGCCTGGACGCCTCAGGCGACGTGGTCAGGAAGGCGCTGCTCTGGAACGACACCCGCTCCGCCGGGGCGGCGGCCGACCTGGTGAGGGAACTGGGCGGCCCCGAGCGCTGGGCCGAGGCGGTCGGCAGCGTGCCGGTGGCGTCGTTCACGGTGACCAAGCTCCGCTGGCTGGCCGAGCACGAGCCCGACTCCGCCCGTCGTACGGCGAGGGTGTGCCTGCCGCACGACTGGCTCACCTGGCGGCTGGGCGGGGAGTTCGTCACGGACAGGGGCGACGCGTCGGGCACCGGGTACTGGTCGCCCGCGACCGGGGAGTACCGGACCGACCTGCTGCGGACGGCCTTCGGCGCCCTTCCCGGACTCCCCGAGGTGCTGGGGCCCCGCGACGGCGCGGGAGAGGTCAAGGCGGTTGGAAACGGGACGGTGCGGCTCGCGCCGGGGACGGGCGACAACATGGCGGCGGCCCTCGGGGTCGGCGCCCTGCCGGGGGACGTGGTGGTGTCGATCGGGACGTCGGGGACGGCCTTCGCGGTCGCCGACAGCCCGAGCGCCGACCCGAGCGGCGCCGTGGCCGGGTTCGCGGACGCCACCGGGCGGTTTCTGCCGCTGGTGGCCACGCTCAACGCGGCCAGGGTGCTGGAGGCCACCGCGCGGATGCTCGGGGTCGGTCTCGACGAGCTCGACCGGCTGGCCCTGGAGGCGCCCTCGGGGGCCGGCGGCCTCGTCCACGTCCCGTACCTGGAGGGCGAGCGCACCCCGAACCTGCCCTCGGCCACGGGGTCGCTGCACGGGCTGACGCTGGGCACCTCCACCCCGGCCCACCTGGCCAGGGCGGCGGTGGAAGGGCTGCTCTGCCACCTCGCCGACGCCTTCGACGCCCTCGGGCTCGATCCGGCCAGGGTGCTGCTCATCGGAGGCGGCGCCAGGTCCGAGGCCGTACGGCGGATCGCCCCCGCGGTCTTCGGGCGGCCCGTGGTCGTTCCCGAGCCGGGGGAGTACGTCGCGGACGGGGCGGCCAGGCAGGCCGCCTGGCTGCTCGGCGGCGACGAGCCTCCGGCCTGGGAGGCGGGCAGGTCCGAGCGCTACGAGGCCGACCCCGCGCCCGAGGTCAGGGCCCGCTACGCCGAGGTTCGCGGGCTCCGCTGAGACGCCGGACGCATCGGGCGCCTTAACACGGCCCGTGTGCCGGGGAGGCCCCGCCTCCCCGGCGCAAGGGGGCGCCGCGCAAGGGGGCGCCGCGCAAGGGGGCGCCGCGCAAGGGGGCGCCGCGCAAGGGGGCGCCGCGCAAGGGGGCGCCGAGGGGCCCAAGGCGGGTGAAGCCGCTCTCCGGCCGGTCGTCTCAGGGACGGCTCAGGGTTGGATCAGGGATGCCGCCGGATGCTCGAAACGCCCTGCGGCGAGCAGGATTGATGCATGCTCGCCTCGAAAAGGCTCTACCCCCTGATCGCGTGCGCCGGGATCGCGGCGGCCGCGGTGGCCGCCCTGACCGCCATGGTGGGGCGGCCCGACCCGGTTCCGTACCCGGACTCGCTCGATCTGACGATCAGCGAGTACGCCGCGCTGGACCGCAGCGGAGTCACCGGGTTCGTCATGGCGTCGCTGGGGATCGCCTCCCTCGCGCTGGTCGCCGGGCTGCGCGCGACCGGGGCGCCGATGGGGGTCCTGGCCGAGCGGCTGATGCGGGGGTGGGGTGCCGGGCTCATCCTCCTCGCGGTGCTGCCCCCGGTCCTTCCCGGCACGGGCACCGACCTGATCGGCCAGACGTACCGCTACCTGTCGATCGCCGTGTTCGTGGCGATGCCGGTGGCGGGCGGCCTGCTGGTGGCGCGGTTCACCGAGGACGAGCGGTGGCGGCCGGTGGCCAGGACCGTGGAGTGGCTGGCGCTGGCCGGAGGTTTCGGCCTACTGGTGATCACCTACGTGGCGCTCCCCGGGCACGGGGTGCTCGCGGGCCTCGCCGAGTGGACTCTGCTCGGGACCGAGGTCGCGCTGGTGGGTGTGCTGGCCGCCCGGCTCGCGCGGCTGACCTGGGTACGGAGCGCCACTCAGGCATCACGCGCCGCTCTGGGCTGACTTGTCACTTCTCATGACTATTTCATGACATGTCACAAATAGGCTACAAATAGCAGGAGTCGCCAGTGCTATTCTCGTCGGCGATCTAGAGATCGTCCGGGGCTCCCCCTGGCGTTCCGTGAGCGAGCCGTTGAGGTGACATGGCATCGAGCAAGTCCATCCGGTTCAAGGTCTCGGTGCTGCTGGCCATTCCGCTCACCTCGCTGGTGGCGGTGTGGGGCTTCGCCTCGGTCGTCACGATCGGCGACTCGGTGAGCCTGCGCTCCATCGGCACGCTGTACGAATCCGTCGGCAAACCCTCAGGTGACCTGAACAGCGCGGTCCAACGCGAGCACATCCTGTCGGCCGAGTACCTGGCCACCCGCTCCGACTCCGACCACAGGACCCTCGCGGGACAGCGGATGGTCACCGACCAGGCCCGGACCCGTCTCCGCCAGGAGATGGACAGGGACGAGGTGCGGGCGGTGATGTCCGAGGAGATGAGGACACGCCACGCCGAGCTG
Organism: Streptosporangium sp. CA-115845; assembly: GCF_050943795.1. NCBI lineage: Bacteria > Bacillati > Actinomycetota > Actinomycetes > Streptosporangiales > Streptosporangiaceae > Streptosporangium > Streptosporangium sp. CA-115845. The sequence continues at coordinate 362,915 of NZ_CP191988.1, forward strand.
ATGAGACAGATGGCGGGGCTCGACGCGATCCGCGCCAGGATCGACTCGGGGCGGATCGACGGGGTGGGGCTCTCCGGGGAGTTCGCCCGGCTGCCGGAGGCGCTGAACCGGCTCTACAACACCCTGAGCCTCGGCAACGACCTCCCGCTCTACCGCCAGTTGCGCGGCGTCACGATGATGAACCAGGTCATCAACCTGCTCAGCCGCGAACGGGCGCTCGCCATGGGTTCGCTGGTGCGAAGGAGCCCGATGGCGGGGGGCGAGGCGCGGGTGTTCACCCGGCTCGCCGCCAATCGGACCTTCCTCATGGAACAGACGCTCCCCGAGCTGGAGCCCTCGCTGCGCGCCCCCTTCATGGAGCTGATCGCCTCCTCGACGTACGCGCGGTTCACCATCCTGGAGTCCCGCCTGCTGGCCGGCGACGCTGTCTCGGCCACCGAGTGGCGCGCCACGGGCGACGCGCTGGACGCCGCCTACCAGCGGTCGCTGACGGAGGCCGGTCCCATGCTCGTCGAGCGGGCCGAGCCCGTGACCGTGGGCGTCTACGTCCGCGCCGGTGTCGTCGGCGTGCTCGGCCTCGTCGCGGTCGTCGCGTCGCTGCTCGTCTCGTACCGGATCGGCAGCGGGATCACCAGGGAACTCGCCGCCGTACGGCGGGCCGCCACCGACCTCGCGGAGGTGCGGCTTCCACGGGTGATGGAGAAGCTGCGCCGCGGCGAGAAGGTGGACGTGACGGCCGAGGCACCCGCGCTGGAACCGCTGGGCAGCACCGCCGAGATCCACGATGTCGCCGCCGCCTTCGACAGCGTCCGGCGCAGCGCTGTGGACGCCGCCGTGGAGCAGGCCAGGCTGCGCGAGGGCGCAGCCCATTCCTTCCGCAACCTCGCCCGCCGGAGCCAGTCGCTGCTGCAGCGCCAGCTCAAGCTGCTCGACGGCATGCAGAAGCGGGCGGAGAACCCCGAGGCGCTGGAGAATCTCTTCAGGCTCGACCACCTCACCACCCGCATGCGCCGCCACGCCGAGGGCCTGGTGATCCTGTCCGGTGGGGCGGCGGGCCGCAAGTGGCGCTCGGCGGTGCCGATGGAGGACGTGCTGCGCGGGGCCGCCGCCCAGGTCGAGGACTACGCCCGGATGCGGATCCTCCCGACGGGCGGCACCACCCTGGTCGGCAACGCCGTCGCGGACATGATGCACCTGTTCGCCGAGCTCCTGGAGAACGCCACGGTCTTCTCCCCGCCCGGCAGCCAGGTCTCGGTCCGCGGCGAGCTCGTGGGCCGTGGCTTCACCGTCGAGATCGAGGACAGGGGGCTCGGGCTGACCGCGGAGAGGCGTGCCGCGATCAACGAGCGCCTGGCCAGCCCGCCGGAGTTCGACCCGGGCGACACCGACCGGCTGGGCTTCGCCGTGGTCGGGTTGCTGGCCGCCAGGTACGGGGTCGAGGTCGTGCTGCACTCCTCGCCGTACGGCGGGACCGGGGTGGTCGTCCTCATCCCCGAGGAACTGCTCGGGGAGCCGGAGCCCGTCGAGCAGTCGCCGGAGCCGCCGGTGCTCACCGTCATCAGCGTGCGCTCCGAGCCCGGGGGACAGCCGGAACGGGCCGCCGGTGAACCCGGTGAGCCGGCGGTGCCGATTCCCACGGACCTGTGGAGGCCGCTGCGACGCGGCGGCGGCGGGCTGCCACGCCGGGTACGGCAGGCGAACATGCCGCCGACGCAGGCCGGGGAGCCACGTCCGCCCGACACCGAGATCGAGGAGCGGTCACCGGAGGAGGCGAGGGCGCTGATGAGCGCCCTGCAGTCCGGCTGGCGGCGCGGCCGGGCCGACGACGAGGACGGCGGTGCCGAGCGTTGAGCCGGAGCCGTGAGAGCGGGAGCGCGAACGGAGGCGGGTCCAGTAGACCGGTTTCGTCGCGCTGGTGGGGGAAGAAGATCAAAAGGATCATCAGAGGGGAAGGGGTTTAACCACGTGCCGGGTGAGCTTTATTGGCTTCTGGATGATTTCGTCACGAGCGTGGCGGACGTTTCGCACGCGCTGATCCTGTCCAACGACGGGTTGATGATGGCCTCGTCCAGAGGGCTGACCAAGGAGGACGCCGACCATCTGTCGGCGGTGGCGTCCGGCTTCCAGAGCCTGGCGAAGGGCACCAGCCTGCAGTTCGGCGGCGGAGCCGTGCGCCAGACGATGGTGGAGATGGACTCCGCGTTCCTCTTCGTCACCTCCGCCGGTCAGGGGAGCTGCCTGTCGGTCATGACCACCGGCGCCGCCGACGTGGGCCTGATCGCCTACGAGATGGCCCGCCTGGTCACCCGGGTCGGACAGCACCTGGCCACCGGGCCCCGGATGGCCGGCCAATGAGCGACGACGTCGAGTGGGTAGACGAGGAGGCCGGTCCCGTCGTCCGCCCCTACGCGGTGACCGGGGGGCGCACCAGGACGTCCTGCTCCTCGTTCGACCTGCTCTCGATGGCGGTGGCGACAGGGACACCGGTCTCCCCGGGAGCGTGTCTGGGCTCCGAACACCGGCGGCTGCTCAACCTGGTCAGGCGGGCACGCCCGATCGTGGAGATCGCGTCGGAGGCCGAGCTGCCGGTCGGCGTGATCAAAGTCCTCCTGGGCGACCTGCTCGACCAGGGGCTGGTCCTGGTGAGATCGCCGCTTCCCGCCGCCTCCGTGCCACCGGAGAGCCTGCTGAGGGAGTTGATCAGCGGCTTGCGGGCACTGTGACCTCCCGGTGGGGCACCTGAGTTCGTGTCCGGTCTCCGGTAGCGAGGGCCGGGGAGCACCCGGCCCGCCACTCAGCTCTGGCTGGCCGTCAGTACCTTCAACGAGTGCTCCACGAGGGTCACGAGCACCGTCTTCGCCGAGACACGGCGCCGCACGTCGCAGAGGAGCACCGGCACGTCCACGTCGAGGTCCAGGGCGACACGGACGTCTTCCGCCTCGTGCCGGTCGGCGCCGTCGAAGCAGTTGACGGCCACGATGAACGGCGTGCCGCGCTGCTCGAAGTAGTCGATCGAGGGGAAGCAGTCGGTCAGCCGCCGGGTGTCGGCCAGCACCACGGCGCCCAGCGCGCCGTAGGACAGCTCGTCCCACATGAACCAGAACCGCTCCTGGCCCGGGGTGCCGAACAGGTAGACGACCAGGCCCTCCCTGATCGTGATGCGGCCGAAGTCCATCGCGACGGTGGTGGTGGTCTTGCCCTCCACCCCGTCGACGTCGTCGATGCCGATACCGCGGTCGGAGAGCACCTCCTCGGTGCGGAGCGGCCGGATCTCGCTGATGGCGCCCACGAGCGTGGTCTTTCCCACCCCGAAGCCACCCGCGATGAGAATCTTGAGGGCGACGGGTTCGTCAGAGGGCCCGAAGTCCATTGATCACTTCCTTGAGAATGCGCTCGCTCGCGGAGGCGCGCCCGATCGAGATGAGCTTGTGGTCCTGCAGGTCGCCGAGAAGGACCCTGACCACGCCGAGTGGCAGGTTGAGGTCCGAGGCGACGTCGGCGACCGAGGTCGGGGTGGTGACCATGGCGAGAATGCGTTCCTGTTCCGGCCCGGGGACGAATCCCCCGGACGGGACGGCGCGGGTCGAGGTGACCATCGCGACCAGGTCCAGAGTGTCACCGGAGGAGCGGGTGCGACCCCTGATGAGCGCGTAGGGCCGGACGACCGGTCCGGCCTCCTCGTCCATCCAGTGTGTCATCCGGACCTCCGGCACCGGGTTCGGGGATCCGACGGTCCTTGGACGGCGCAGCCACCCGCTCCCCCGCTCATGAGAGACCCTGGCGCGGACTGGTGGAGATATGCTGGCCCACCCGCTTGACCAGCATCGCCATCTCGTACGCGATGTGACCCACATCGGCGTCGGAACTGCTCAGCACGGCCAGGCAGGTGCCCTGTCCGGCAGCGGTCACGAACAGGAACGCCGACTCCATCTCCACGATGGTCTGGCGCACCTCACCGCCGCCGAAATGGCGTCCCGCGCCGCGTGCCAGGCTCTGGAATCCGGCTGCGACCGCGGACAGATGTTCGGCGTCCTCGCGGTTGAGCCCCTTCGAGAAGCCGACGGCCAGCCCGTCGGTGGAGAGGAGCACCGCCTGGCGCACCGCGCCCACCCTGGTGGTCAGGTCGTCGAGGAGCCAGTTCAGCTCGCCGGTGTTGGTCAACTTTCCGGTCATTTGTCCCCCTTGTCGCCTGTCGTGTGGTGTGCGAAGTCATCGTCCTGCTCCTCGCGTCCGCGCCGCGCACCCGCCTGGAAGGCGGAGAACAACGCGCGGACCTCGTCGGGCGAACGCTCCTCGCACGGTTCCGCCCCTGGCTCCGGCTGGGCGGGCTCCGTCGCCTCGGGCTCCTGGCGGAGTTGAGGCGCCAAGTTCGCCTGCCGGACCCGGCGGGGCAGGCCACCCGGCCCCATGGGGGGCTGCGAGGCCGTCTTACGTGTCGGAGCGTCATCGCCGAGCTCGGGCGCCCGCCGGGTCTCACGGGTCCCCTGTGGCGCCCCCTCGGGCGACGCGGCGAAGAGGGCGTGGCCCCAGCCGGTCTCCTGGTCCGCGGTCCCTTCCGGACGCCCCTCCTGCCCGGCGGACCGGGTACGGGCCGGCAGGTCGGTCACCACGCTGAGAGAGGGCGCGGCGGTGGACTGGGCGGGGGAGGCCGGCCTCGCCCTGCGGGGCAGGCCGTTGCCGTTGCCGTTGGCGGGGGGCGAGAACGTGTCGTGCGAGGAGGAGCCGAACAGCTCTCCTGGACGCTCGGCGGCGCGTTCGGTGCTGGAGGACGTCTGCTCCACGGTGAGGGCGAGCGGCGAGCCCTGCTGGGCGATCACCGTACGGGGAATGAGCACGATGGCCGTGGTGCCGCCGAACGGCGAGCCGCGCAGGATGACCTGGATGCCGTGCCGGGAGGCGAGCTGGCCCACCACGAACAGGCCCAGCCGGTCGCTGTCGGCCAGGTCGAACTCCGGCGGGTTGGCCAGCCGCTCGTTGATGGCCGCGTACTCCATGTGGCCCAGGCCCAGGCCGCGGTCCTCGACCTCGACGGCGAACCCGTTGGCCACCACGTCGCCGCGCACGGTCACCATGGTCTGCGGCGGGGAGTAGATCGTGGCGTTCTCGATCAGCTCGGCCACCAGATGGGTGATGTCGGCGACCGCGGCCCCGTCGAGCGAGATGTCGGCCACCGGCATCACGTTGACCCGGGTGTAGTCCTCGACCTCGGCGATCGCGGCTCGCAGGACGTCGACCACGGGCACCGGTTTGCGCCACGACCGGCCGGGTGCCGCGCCGGACAGGATGATCAGGCCCTCGGCGTGCCGCCGCATACGGGTGGTCAGGTGATCCAGCCGGAACAGGTCCTCAAGGCTGTCGGGGTCGGTCGCCCGGTGCTGCATGCTGTCGAGCAGGGTGAGCTGGCGGTGGAGCAGGCTCTGCTTGCGCCGGGCCAGGTTCACGAAGACCTGGCTGACGCCACGCCTCAGGTTGGCCTGGCCGACGGCGGCCTCGACCGCGGTCCGCTGCACCGAGCCGAACGCGTGGGCCACGTCGTGCACCTCGGTCGAGCCGCCCGCCTGGATCGGCGGCGCCTCGGCCCGCACGTCGACCTCCTCGCCGCGCCGCAGGCGGTCCACGACGCGGGGAAGCCGCACGTCCGCCAGCTCCAGGGCGGCCGAACGGAGCCCGGCGAGCTCCGCGGCCAGGCGGCGGCCGAAGCGGACCGAGATGATGATCGACGCGACCACCGCGATCAGGCCGACGCCGCCGGCGATCACGATCCGGAGCAGGATGCCGGTGGCCGCCGTCTGGGCCCGCTCCGCCAGCTTCTTGGAGGCGGCGAGGTTGACCCTGTCCAACCAGGCCGACATCTCGTTCGCGGTCGCCTTCCACCTGGTCGCCTCGGGGGGCAGCCGGTTGCCGGTCGATCTGACGATGGCCTTCTCCAGGTCCGTGAACTTCTCGAAGGCCGCGGACTTGAAGGTGTCACGGTAGGTCGCGCCCAGCTCGGGATCGAGCAAGGCCACGCCCTTGGTGTGCAGGAAGTTCCGGGTGGTGACGTACTCGCCGAAGGCCTTGCGCTCCTCCTCCGACAGCCGGTAGTCGATCAGAGCCCCGCTGATCAGCGCGTTCTCCCTGGCGAACATCTCATAGGCGTTGCCCATGCCCTGCATGGCCGTGGCCTGCTGGAAGATCGACAGATCGGGCACCGCGGCCATCTGGTCGTACACCAGGAAGACCGCGTCGAGGATCCGGTTGTAGCTCGACAGCACGCTCAGCCGTGCCTGCTGTCCGCTGTCGACGCCCGACCGGATGTTCGGAAGCCGGTCGAGCTGGCTGAGCAGCGCGCCCAGTGAGCTACGTAGTTCCGGGCTGCCGGAATCCTCGGAGGCGGTGGCCTTCCTGAACGCGGCGACCGCCCGGTCGGTCCGGGAGCGCTGCTCACCCATCCCGCTCGTGAGGACCCGGGAACTGATCGCCACCGACGACTGCGTCCGCTCCGCCTGAAGTTGTAGTCCCAGATCAGTGGAGGTGACACCCACCGACTGGTAGATGCTGTTCGCGTTCAGCAGCGTGATCCCGTCACCGACGGTGAGGTTGAGCACGAAGCCCCACAGTGCGCTCAGCGACAGCAGCGGCAGGAGCAACAGCAAGAAAATCTTGAACCGAATCGAGCGGTTTCCAGAGCCCATGTCCACTCGTCCCAACCTCTGAGCGTGTGGAGGCTCGTGCCGGCTTAGGGGTGGATAGGCCTCCGGAAGATCGCATAGGAGACTAGCACCGAATAGGCTTTCTGCGCAGTGGAGGATCGGATGATTAGTGTGATTACCGGGGCTAGTGCCGGAATTGGTGAGGCGGCTGCGGTAGAGCTCGCGAGGCGCGGGCAGCGGGTTGTTCTGGTCGGCCGTAATCCCGGTAAGACGGCTCGCGTGGCGGAAAGGGTAACGGCGGTCTCGGGAACGGTCCCGGATACGTTCACCTGCGATTACACCTCCCTGGACGATGTGCGCAGGCTGGCGGCCGAGCTGCTCTCCCGTTACGAGCGGATTGACATTCTCGTCAACAACGCGGGTGTCATGACCACCGAGCGTACGCTCACCCGCGACGGCCACGAGACGATGATCCAGGTCAACCACCTTGCCCCCTTCCTGCTGACGAACCTGCTGCTGGAGCGGGTCGGGGAACGTGTGATCACCACCTCCTCCCGGGCGGGCAAGACCGGGCGCCTCGATCCGTCCGATCTCGACCGCGAGCGGCGGCGCTGGAGCGGCTGGCTCCAGTACGGGGACTCCAAGCAGGCGGGTGCCCTCTTCACGGTGGAGCTGGCCCGGCGCCTCGCGGGCACCGGGGTGACCGCGACCTGCTTCCACCCCGGTGTGATCAGGACCGAGTTCGCCCCGGCCACGCTGATGATGTGGATGGTGAAGAACATCCCCGGGATGGGCCAGACCGTCGAGGAGGGCGCGAGCACCATGGTCCACCTCGCCACCCACCCGGACGGCGCCACCCACTCGGGCCGCTACTTCGCCAAAAGCGCTCCGGCGGCCGTCCCCGGGAGAATGGCCGACCCCGCGCTGGCCCGCGCGCTCTGGGACGCCAGCGCCGCCGCCGTCGGGTAGCCGTACCCCCGCCGGGGCGCTGCTCGTCGCGGCGTTTCTGGCGGTCACCCCGGCCAGGCGCACCCGGTACTCGGGGTTCGGCGCGGCGACGATGTACGCCTACCTGCTGCACGGCCTGGTGGTGAAGGTCGCCGAGCGGTTCTACGGAGACTGGGCCCAGACTCTGCCGGGGGTGACGGTCGTGGCGCTTCTCGGGGTCGGGTTCGCCGCCCTGCTGTGCACGGAGCCGGTGCGGCGCGTCACCCGCTGGGCGGTCGAGCCGAGGATGAGCTGGGCCTTCACCAGGCTGAGAAAGCCCGGCCGACCCCGTCAGCGCTGTAGCTCCGCGACCGCGCGGTAGGCGGCGGTGACGGCCGCGTCGGCGCGGGCGGCGGGCACGGAGTCGGAGTTGGCGATCGCGATCCGGCCGTGCGGCCGGCGGGCGACGGCCGCCGGCGGCTGCCCGTCGGGGTAGAAGCCGAGATCCCACGGGGTGGCGTACTCAGGTGTGTAGCCATGCCCCCACCGGTTGACCGTGATCGCCTCGATGTCGCGGGCCGCGTCGAAGCCTCCCGGGCCGAGCAACCGGGTGAGCTGGTCGCGGATGCTGTACTCCAGGTGCCCGTACGGCGTCTCGATCAGGGCGTACCGACCGGCGATCGAGCCGTGCGCGGGTGACACTCCGGGCGTGACGGGCGTGCTGACCATGTGCACCGCGATCGGCTCGGAGGGTGTCCTCGGGCACCGGTAGCCGCCGACGTCGGCCGGGTCGTCGAGCTCGGCCACGCACCAGCGGGCGCCGGTGAACCTGGCGCGCCTGATCCCGATCTCATGCCAGGCATGCCAGTCACGGAACTGGACCGTCGCGTACAGCAGGGGCACCTTGACCGCCCGGTACAGCGCCGCCCGCTGCGCGGGCGGCAGGTCGCCGACCAGGTAGGGGATCATCGAGTTCCAGCAGGCCATGATCACGCTTTCGGCCCGCACGGTCCGCACCCGCTCGCCGTCGAAGTAGCCGACCGTGGCGCCGGTGGCCGCCTCGGGCCGACCGTCGTTGACCGCCGAGACCACCGGACTGGACAGGCGTATCCGGACCCGGTTGCCCGGCCGGTCGAGCACGCCGTAGTCGAAGCTCGCGGTGGTGATCCCCGCCATGTCGGCGGCCGTGGCGAAGCCGGGGACCATCCGGGCGGCCATCATCCGGACGATCGCCTGGTTGCCCTCGGGGAAGCGGTAGGCGCGCGGCTCGTCCGCTTCCCACTCCTTGATCACGGTCGGGGAGTTGTACCTGGACGGCTTGGAGGCGTCGAGCCCGAGCCCCTGAAACCCGGGGTAGCGGTGCTCGTCGGCGCAGGCCCAGGCGTCGATCGCGCCGAAGGCGTCGGAGCCGTAGGCCCACTCGTCACTCGGCATGGTCTGGACGAACCTCAGCACATCCGGGTGGACCCCGCAGACCTCGGCGAGGAAACCCGAGTAGGTGAGCCTGGCCAGCCGCTCCTGTTTCTCCTCGCCGGACAGGCCGGGAAACCAGTCCGGCGGGTCGCCGTACAGCATGAGCAGGTCCTTTCTGGCCTGCTCCGCGACCGGCAGTTCGGCGATCCACCGCGGTGCCCCCTTGCCGGGGGTGAACACGACCAGCCGCTCGGCGGGGAAGGTCTCCCGGTCGCAGCAGACGCTGTCGTGCATCCCCAGGTCCGGGTAGAGCCTCCGCTCCCTGGCGAGCCTCCCGGGGCGGATGTCCAGCTTGGCGAGCAGGTCCTTCCCCTCGGGAGTCCACGCCGCCGGGTTGATGATCGACCGTGATCCGCCGTACGTGACCAGCGGCCCCCTCCTGGTCCTCGGGTGGAACTCGTTGCGCAGGGCGTGCCCGCCGATGTCGTCATGGTTGTCCAGGATCAGGATCCGCGCGCCGGGGTCGCGCTCCAGCCACCGGTGGGCCGCGCTGAGACCGCTGATCCCCGCGCCGACCACGACCAGGTCATAGCGCTCGCCGGTGGGCTCCGGCGTGCCCGCGTACGGCCAGAACCGCTGGTCGCGAAGGGCGTGCGGCACGCTCAGCGCCTCCGAGGTGTCGCCGCGCAGTCCGGTGAGGGACGGCGGGTAGGAGGTGTCGGGCGAGAGCTCCAGATCTTCGATGCCGGCGAGGCGGGACATCTTTTCCATGCCATCGGCAGGGGAGGCGTTCCATCCGCCGATCCCGGGCAGCGAGCACGCCGCCGCGATCCCGGTGGCCGCGATCATCCCGTCGAAGAAGTCCCGGCGGGAGATGGGCCGGTCCATGCCGAGTTCCAGGGCCTTACGTGGATTGATCTCATCAGGATCGGTCATGGGGCGATCATCACGATGTGAATGGATCGCCGCGGTCGCCGCGCTGCGTTTTCGGGAACTTTTTACCCATGCCATTAGCGCGCTGTCATGATATCTCCTGCATGAGAGTCATGTCATGGTCGCCGGGAATTGAAAGGAGGAGCGGGCGGCGACTATCCGGCCCGTGGAAAGGGGCCCGCGCCTGGGGCGTCCTGGTGCGCACCGGGACGCACCGCTCCGCGTGGTTCTCCGCTGCTTCGTGCCTTTCCGCTCCTGACCTCGGATTTCGCGGGACGGGAGGCGGCGCGGGTGAGCGGGGAGCGTGCCGTATGAATTTTCAGGATAAGCCGGAACGTTATGGAAGGTTGGCTCGTTACCTCTATAAAGTGAAGCACGGGGATTAACGGTGGAAGTCCGAACGAGCTCATGCCGTGGCATGGTGCGTGGCGGAGCGAGGCGCGCATTCGTTTTTCCCTCTGACGGCTGATCCGGGGAGTGTCGCGTGGTCGGTAAAGAGGGCAGGGTCACCGGAAAGATCGGCCCCGGCCTGGTCGGGGAGGTGATGGTGGTGGTCCGGGGCGGTGTCGAGGCGTTCTACGCGCATCCCACGGTTCCCGACGAGGAGTTCACCGTCGGCTCGATCGTCGTGATCGTCGACTTCTTCCCGCCGCGCACCGTCTACGTCTCCCGAGCGCTCGGCTGACAGTTCTCTCATCCCCCCACCGCGGAGGCCACGATGCCTACGGAGTACTTCGTCATTGGGGGCGTCGTCCTCGTCGCCCTGCTCGTCATCGTCCTGCTCTTCAAGGCCATCTGGCGGGTGGCCGAGCCCAACGAGGCGCTGATCATCTCCGGGCTCGGGGCCCGGGGCAGGAGTGAGGAGGCCGACAGCCTCGGATTCAAGATCATCACAGGTAAGGGCACCTCCGTGCTCCCCGGATTCCAGACCGCGCGCCGCCTGCGCCTGGACAGCCGGGCCGCCAACCTCCGGGTCTCCTGCGTCACCCAGCAGGGCATCCCGGTGGTGGTACGCGGCGTCGTGATCTACAAGGTCGGCGACGACCTGCACTCGATCGCCAACTCCGCCCGCCGCTTCCTGGACCAGCAGGACTCGATGAACGGTGCCATCCACGAGCTGTTCACCGGCCACCTGCGGTCGATCATCGGCAACCTGACGGTCGAGGACCTCATCCTCAACCGCGAGCGGCTGACCGGCGAGACCCGAGCCTCGGCCGCCGATGAGATGATCAAGCTTGGCCTGATCGTCGACTCCCTGCAGATCCAGGAGATCGAGGACGAGACGGGCTACATCACCAACCTCGGCAAGCCGCACGCCGCCAGGATCGCCGCCTCGGCGCGTATCGCCGAGGCCCAGCGTGACCAGGAGGCCACCGAGGCCGAGCAGGTCGCCGCCGCCAACAAGGCCGCCGCCTGGCGCGACTCCCAGATCAAGCAGGCCGCCTACCAGGCCGAGATCGACGAGGCCCTGGCCAGGTCCCGCCAGGCGGGGCCGCTCTCCGAGGCGTCCGCCCGCCAGGAGGTCGTCGTCCAGGAGACCCGCGCCGCCGAGCTTGAGGCGGCGCTGGCCGAGCAGCGACTCCAGGCCCAGGTCCGCAAGCCCGCCGACGCCAGGGCGTACGAGACGGTGACGGCCTCCCAGGCCGAGCGCGACGCCCGTATCGCCGGGGCCGAGGCCGAGGCCCGCGAGACCGAGCTCCGCGCCGCCGCGCAGGCGTCGCAGGTCAAGCAGGCCGCCGCGGCCGAGGCGGAGTCCGTGCGGCTGCGCGGTCTCGCCGCCGCCGACGCGACCAAGGCCACCGGCCTGGCCGCCGCGGAGGCTTCCAGAGCTCAGGGACTCGCGGAGGCCGAGGCGGCCAAGGCGAGGGGTCTGGCCGAGGCCGACGCGATCCGGGCCCGTTCCGAGGCACTCGCCGACAACCAGGAGGCGGTCATCGCCCAGCAGCTCGCCGAGAACTGGCCGCAGATCGTCGAGGCGGGGGCGAAGTCCTTCGGCAACGTCGACCACATGGTCGTCCTCAACGGAGCCCAAGGGGTCGAGGAGATGCTCGCCAAGGCTCTCACCCTCGGCGGCACCGGTCTCGGACTCGTCCGCTCCCTGCTGAGCGGCGCCACCCCCGCCACCCCCGCCGTCTCCGGCGGCGACACGGCTGTCGCAACGCCGGGAAAGCCCGCCGACCGGATCTCCTGACGCCGGGGTTTACCGGGCGGTGATCGCGGGCCGGAACCCGGATACGACCACTTCACAACAGGATCGTGACCGAGGGCCAGTAATTCGGGGCACTCCGTTATGTGTTGTTGCCTTTTCCCAGGGCATACGCCTGGCAGCTGAGCAGACAGGAGCGTGGAACATGACAGTCACCGGCATCATCACCGCCATCGTCATCGGCGCCGTCATCGGTGCCCTGGGTCGGCTCGTCGTGCCCGGCAAGCAGGCCATCCCGATCTGGCTGACCATCGTCATCGGTATCGTCGCCGCCCTCATCGGCACCGCGATCGCCGGAGCGCTCGGCGTCGCCACCACGTCGGGCATCGACTGGATCGAACTCGTCATCCAGATCGCCCTGGCCGCCGTCGGCGTCCTCCTGGCGGTGAGCCTGTACGGCAGGCGAGGCGTCCGGTAACCAAGTCCCCCCTCCGTGACCGGGGGCCGGTTCCCACGCGGGAGACCCCGAGAACTCGGACATCAGCGCCCCCGGCACCCACGACGGCCTCGGCCCGGAGCTCTCCGGTCCGGGGCCGTTCGCCTACCGGGGTGGCAGGCGCCCCCCGCCGGGGACGGCCTGGCGACCTGCTGCACCCTTTCGAAGGTCGGTCGCCCGCAGCGGGGCCTCGGCGCTGTCGACCAGCTCGCGGTCGGCCACCGGGCCGTCGGAGCCCCTTGCTCAGATGTCGGGGGTGGCCGCGTTCCAACAGCCCGCCCAGCGTGTGATCACTTTCCAAACCGAAGTCTGTCAGTTCGCACGCTTGCGCCGACGAGGCGGTTTGGCGAGATCATGGCAACGAGCCACCAGGTCCTCGATCTCAGGCAGGTTCGGATTCGTGTCGCCGTCGTCGCAACAGGCGGGCTTAGTACGTTCACCTGCCGGCGGTGCGTTCAGCCCACACACCTCCCACAGCGAGGTATAGACATCGTGCGTTCGGTTACGCTCGTCATGAGGCCCCAGCATGAGCACCCATGCACGGCCCGGCTCTTCAAAGGCGACCACAACGCGCATGGCGCCTCTCAGGTGCTTGACGCACAACCGGCTCACCGGGATCTCCCCGGTGAGCCGATACCCGAGGGCCGCGCAACCTCGTGCTTCCAGTTCGCCGATGGAGGTGACGAAGGCTCTCAGGTCCGCTCCGCGCAAGGTTTCGCCCTGCTTCTCCGCGAGAACCGAGAGATAGACCTCAGTCACCGGTGGTCAGTTCCGAGTTCTTGGAACTCCACTCTGCCTTGATCTCTCGCCATGGACGGCCCTCGCCCCGTTCCATCTGCCGAAGGCCGTCGGCCAGCTGATCGTTCTCCAGAAGTCCCCGGTCCTGTAGGCGGTGCCAGACCGCCTCGACGAGGTTACGACTGCGACCGGCCCGGCGTAGATCCTGAACGAGTGTCGCCACGGCGTACAGGCGCTCGGCCTCAAGCATCAGGCGTGGCCCTCCCCTGACCGGGATGAGCAGTCCTTCCTTGACCCATGCGCGAACCGTCTTCTCGTCAATGCCGAGAATCTTCGAGGCAATCGTCGCCCGCACCGGCTCGGCGTGGGCGAGCAGGTCCTGGACGACTTCTCTGACCGTGTCGCGGGTGCCGGTCTCATGGGTGCTGGCAGCCACTCCGTCCAATCGCTGAGCTTGGTCGAACAGCGCCCGCGTCGCACGCTCCTCGATCTCTTTCCTGCGAGGAGAGTGTGCGGCACCGGCTACTTCATGATCACGTTGCGCCGGGAGCGTCCGATGCTTCTGCTTCTTGGCCGCTCCTGCCGAGGGTTTCCGGGGCTTGACATCAGCCATGCGGTGGACCTCCCTTCCCTCTCATCTTACTCCCTGTTTTAGCCTAAAAATCAGGAGTCAAGCTCGGGCCCCTTGCTCAGATGGAGCGTTCGGGTTGACGCCGGTGCACAGATGTCGCAGCAACCCATCAAACGCCCCTCGTGATACACCGGCTGCGGCTACCTCATCGGGACACGAATGACGGGTCTTGCTCACCTCGGTTCAGGGGTGGCTCCGCACAGGTAGGTGGATTCCTCCAGCGACTCCAGTGTCAGCGTGACTCCAGTGAGACGCTCGGCCAGGCAGAACGCCGGCCCGCCATGGGAAGCTGAATGCCTCCCGCCGACGGGCGGAATCTGTGCCGGGATCTGCGGGCTACCGCCTCATCCTTGGTTCACGCGGCTTACTCCGATCGGCATCGGCCGCGTTTGTGCCCGTATTTCTGTATCATCGACTACACGGCCGCTGAGTCCCCGGAATCCTTCCACCGTGGTGAACTGCGCGTCTCCCACGACCGTGAAGCGGTGGCGGCACGGCTGAGCGAGGCGGCGGCCGAGGGCCGTATCGACCTCTCCGAGCTCGATGAGCGGCTGGAACGGGCGCTGTCCGCCAAGACCTACGCCGATCTGGCGCCCCTCGCCGCCGACCTGCCGCCCGTGGTTCCGCCTGACTCGGGACGGCCGCTGGTCCTCAAGGGAGGCATGCACGGCGCGGCGCGCGTCGGGCGCTGGCAGGTACCCACGAAGGTGATCGCGTAGGCGGCCTGGGCGGTGCCAGGCTCGATTTCACCCAGACCGACTGTCGGCTACCCGAGGTCGAGGTGGAAGCACACGGCCAGATGGCCGGGGTCACGATCATTCTCCCGGACGGCTGGGTCGTGGAGACCGGCGATATGGATCCCGGCCTCGGCGGTCTGAAGGACAAGACCACTTCCGACCGGCTGCCGGGCACACCACTGACCCGCCTTACCGGCACCGATGGCGCGGCAGGCGTGGTCGTCCGCCATCTCAACCGCTGGGAACGCCGCAAGCTGAAGCGCGGCCAGTCGCGGTGAGCGACAAGGTCACGAAAATACTCAGTGATCACATTTGAGATACTTCGCGGAATGGAGACGGAGATCAGATAGAGCCGTGGCCTGGTGGGGCCGGTGAAATCTTCTGACCCCGCCAACCCCAACGCTCCTCATAGAAGACACTCAGTAGGAGCCTGGTGCCCTCGCTGAGGGCGGGAAGGTCGCCCAGCCAATCGGGCAGAACGGTCAGCGGGTTATCGCTCACACTGAGCTCGGTGAGGGCGGTGAGGTTGCCCAGCGACTCGGGCAGAACGGTCAACTGGTTATCCCTCAGGTAGAGGTCGGTGAGGGCGGTGAGGTTGCCCACCGACTCAGGCAGAACAGTCAGCCGGTTACCGCCCACACTGAGGGCGCTGAGAGCGGTGAGGTTGCCCAGCGACTCAGGTAGAGCGGTCAACCGGTTAGCGCCCAGGCGGAGTTCGGTGAGGGCGGTGAGGTTGCCCAGCGACTCGGGCAGAGCGGTCAACCGGTTATCGACCAGGTCGAGCTCGGTGAGGGCGGTGAGTCTGCCTACCGACTCGGGCAGAACAGTCAGCCGGTTACTGCCCACACTGAGCTCGGTGAGGGCGGTGAGGTTGCCCACTGACTCTGGCAGAGCGGTCAATCGGTTACCTCCCAGGTAGAGCCATTCGAGGGCGGTGAGGTTGCCCAGCGACTCGGGCAGAACGGTCAACTGGTTACCGTTCAGGTAGAGCCAGTAGAGCTCGGTGAGGTTCCCCACTGAGTCAGGTAGAACGGTCAGTCGGTTGTTATGCAGATAGAGCTCGGTGAGGGCGGTGAGGTTGCCCACTGACTCAGGCAGAGCGGTCAGCCGGTTGTCATGCAGGGAGAGCCATTCGAGGGCGGTGAGGTTGCCCAGCGACTCAGGCAGAACAGTCAACTGGTTACCGCCCAGGGAGAGGTTGATGAGGGCGGTGAGGTTCCACACTGACTCGGGCAGAGCGGTCAGCCGGTTGTCATACAGATAGAGGCTGGTCAGATGGGTGAGATCGCCGAGAAATTCCGGCACCGTGTCCAGGTCGAGCCCGGACAGGTCCAGCGTGGTCGATCCCTCTCGCAGGCACCTGTCGATCCGCTCGTCAGCGGTCATCGGGTCGTTCCCGGTCTCCGGCAAGATCTCTCTCCTCGTCGTTGCTCGGATGCTCGGGCGTTTCGGGCACGAGGGTCGAGGGTGAGGCTATGGATCGACGCTGGGAACCTGCTTGGAGGGCGCTGAGGACCGGCTTGCGGATGGGACATCGATGTCGGCGAACGCCAAGCAAACGGTCTCGACCGCGCGCATGAGATCAGAGGTGAAAACGGCGGCGAGGCCGTCATAGGGCACCTGCGTCCCTCACCTCTCAGGAACCTTCTCTGACCTGTCACACGATCAGGGACAGGTGTCGAAGTCTCCGGTCTTGACGCGGCCGAGGAAGGCGGTCCAGCCATCTGGTGAGAAGGCGAGCGTGGCGCCGCCAGGATCCTTCGAATCGCGGACGGCGACCAGGCCCGAAACGAAGGCGACCTCGACACAGTTGTCCGTCGTTCCCTGACTGCGCGAACTCTTCCGCCACCCCAGACGGGCTAGATCCCTCTCTGGCTGGTTCTCCGCCATCCAGCATCTCTTTTCCCTTGGCCCAGGCGCTGTCCTCCAGGTTTGCTGCCTACTGCGCGATGAGCAATCTCAAAGCTTCAGAAACCAGGAGCAGCGTCTCCCGCTTGACTACCTCAGTTTGTCGAACCTGCCGTTCTTGACACCGTTGAGGAAGGCTCGCCACTCGTCAGGCGAGAAGACCAACGCTGGCCCCAAGGGATCCTTACTGTCTCGGACGGCCGCGATACCGGGGAGGTTGGTGGCGACCTCGACACAGTCGGCACCACCATTGCCGCTGAGGCTGCTCTTGTGCCAGACGGCGTGAAACAGGTCGAGGAAGTCTCGCGGCTCACGCTCTTCTACGGTCACGAAGTCATCTCCTCTATGACCGCGCTCATCAGCGCGACGGACTCGTTCGGCGGCAGGGCAGCCGCGCGAATATGGTCGAAAATGAGTCTATACCTGCGTACTTCCTCTGGCTTTTCCAGATACATGGAGCCTGTCAGATACTCGACGTAAGCAACATGAGTTTCGGAAGGCTGAGGGAACTCCAGGAGATGGAAGGGGCCGAGCATGCCAGGGTGGGCGCCTCCGGCGAAGGGCAGTACCTGAAGAGTGACCCCTGCGAGTCGCCGCGCGTCACGGAGGCTGAGAAGTTGCTCACGCATTGTCGCCGGTCCGCCGATGGCGTGCCGTAGAGCCGCTTCGCTCATCACCGCCCACAGCTCCGGTGGGTTCGACCGGGTAAGGAGTTTCTGCCTTACCAGGCGCAGGGCGACAAGCCTGTCGATTTCCTCCTCGGGCATTCCGGGGTGGTCGGCTTCGATGACGGCGCGCGCATATGCCTCAGTCTGGAGAAGGCCAGGGATCAGCTGAGGTTGGTAGGTCTGGATTGACGTGGCCTCGGCTTCGAGCCCGATGAAAACTTCAAACCATGGCGGTACCGCGTCTCCGTGGGCGTGCCACCACCCTCGTTTGCTCGCTTCGCGTGCGAGATCAAGTACAGCTTGGGTCTCGTCGTCGGCTGATTTGTACAGATCGAGGAGTTGAACGAGAACCTTCTGACGGATGGTGACCCTGCCGGTCTCGAAGCGGCTGATCGTCGAATCAGAGCGACCAATATGCTCGCCCGCTTGGATAGAGGACACATTCGCGCGCTCACGGAGCCGGCGGAGTTCCATGCCGAGTTGGCGTCGCCGAACAGTAGGGCTCTGACCTTCGGTCACGTGTCCACCTTCATGAGATTTCCGCCGGGTTGACCTATTTCGCGAATCAAACTTTCCGTGAAGTCCTTCTTCATGCATATGCATTTGGGGTTGCATATGGGGCTGCATGGCTGCATGCTCTGAGCATACGGTCAATGACAGTGCGTAAGCATCAACGTCTCTGAAAGTGCGAGCGGGCCAGTTCAACAGACAAGGGGAAGGACGGGCTGTGAAGCCACGTGATCCGCAAGAGCAGTTGATTCACCTGGTGCGGCTGGGGTGGGACCTGCGAGGTCTGGGGGTGAGCACCTCGCTAATGCTTCCCCAGGTGGGGCCGCCGATCCTGGAGGTCATGGCGGCGGGCGAGACCCGGGTCCGGATCGCCGTCATCCGGCGCGCCTGCGGCTGGGTGTTCGTCTGGCGGCCCTGGTGGGCCAGGGTGTGGAGGCCGGGCGAAGGGGTCTGGGCCGGGGCCGACAACGCCGCCGACGTCATCGTCTCGGCGGCGATCGCATGAACACCTACGGGCAGGCCACCTGCCGCTACGAACGCCGGCGGGCAACCGCAGCACGCTGGGCCGTACTACACCCGCTGGGTCACGCCGAGTTCGCGGGCCTGGCCTGCTCGGTCGCGACGGTCCGCGCCTGGGCACGAGACCTGCTCACCGGCAGGGTCGACGACTCCGCCCTCGACGACGTGGTACTGCTGCTCAGCGAGGTCGTGACGAACTCCGTCGTCCACTCCGACTCCGGAAGGACAGCAGCAGGATCGATCACGGTCTGCCTGGGCCTGGGTGGCGGCATGATCCACGCCGAGGTCATCGACGACGGCTCGGCGACCAGCCTCCCCTTCGTCCGCGCGGCCGGACCCGACAGCGACGGCGGACGCGGCCTGCTCCTGGTCGAAACCATGTCCACCGCCTGGGGCACCCACCACGACCCCGAAGCAGGCACCGCCGTCTGGTTCCACCTCCCAACCAACGAAACCAACAGAACCGACGAAACCAACAGAACCGACGGAGCCAACAGAACCGGCGGACCTGACGGACCCGGCTCCCTCTCCAGTTGACCCGTCTGATCCACCTGACCGAAGTCCCTCTCCCGAGGCGTACCCCTCCCTCCGGTCACAGTGGCGATCCGAGTCGCGGTGTGCCTGTCCGGCTGGACCACGGTAGAGCGGTGGAGCGAGGTACCCTCCGGTCACAATGGCGGTCCGAGTCGCGGTGTGCCCCATCAGACGACCACACTCGCCCCCGAGCCAAGCCATGACCGGCAACGACAAGCCACAACAAGCCGACCGGCGACGGCAAATCACGACGGGCCTGACGAACCACGGTGAGCCCCCTGCGCTCCTTCCCGCACCGGCGCTTCAGCTACGGCGATGGCTCCAGAACGCCCCCCGTACGGATCGCTTCAGCGTCGAAGAGCCCAATGGGCGGCCCGCAAGGAAGCGGCTACGGTCCGCAGGCCGTACGGCGAGACAAGGGGTGCGCGGAGGTGGGCGGGTGCTCCGGGCGGCTTATAAGAATCCGCAACCACCGCGCCCGCCAGGCCGAAGGCCTGACCCCCAGACCCGCCACCAACAACGGCCGCCCGGAGCACCCGCCCACCGGAGCGCGAACACGTCCCCGCCAGAGAACACGTCCCCGCCAGAGAACACGTCCCCGCCAGAGAACGCGTCCTTGCAAGAGAACGCGTCCTTGCAAGAAAACGCGTTCCCGCAAGAGCAGTCGGCTCGTCATCGAGCACACCGGACCCCGCGACGGCCCGGCCAAAAATCAGATCATCACATGCGCGTCCGGATGCCCCACGAAGGAGAACTGCGCGTTCCGGGTGAGCTTGATGTCGTCGGCCTGCCAGGTGTGCATGCCCGCGTCGCCGCTGCGCCAGTAGACGAAGTTGAACCGGTCGGCGGAGTAGATCTTGACCCGGTCCTCCTTGAGCCGGCGGACCAGGCGGGTGTCCTCGCCCCGGGTGACGTCCTCGAAGCCGTAGTGCCGGAACATGTCCGCCCTGCCGAGGAAGGTGCCGCCCTGCACCAGGAAGGCGTAACGGTGCTCCAGCCCCGGCAGACGCAGCATCGTGGTGTTGCTGCCCTCGAAGTAGGCGTAGTGCGCGCCCTTGCCGACCAGCTCGGCGTCGGAGTAGTCGAACTGGCGGTGAGCCTGTACGGCAGGCGAGGCGTCCGGTAACCAAGTCCACCCGTGTTCGGTCTCCGGGTCCCGGGGGGGACCCCGGGCCCCGGAGACCGGCACCCACCACGGCCCCGGCCCGGAACGCTCCGGGCCGGGGCCGTCGTCACGTGCCGCACCACCGTCCCGAACGTGCCACAGGTGCGGCAGGCGCCCCTGTCGGGATGGCCTGGCGGCCTGCCGCACCTGTGGAGAGATGGGTCAGCCGCCCGTGGGCGGGCCGAGCGGGGCCTCGGTGCTGTCGACCAGCTCGCAGTCGGCCACGGATCCGTCGGAGACCCGTGCCCAGATGCCGGCGGCGATCACCCCGGCCGAACTCTCGCCGACGCTGAACTCCAGTACGGCGGTCTGGCCGTCCTTGACGACCCTGGGGTCGATCGTGAAGCCCACCTCCTGGCCCTTCGGTGCCGGCCAGACGCTGAGCGGAGCCTCTTGGTTGGACAGGAAGCTCTGGCTGCGGGGCTGGGGGCTGCACTTCTTGCCTGTCGGGATGTAGTCCACGACCGCGTTGAGTCCCATGCCCCGTAGGCTCGCCTGGAGGTCCTTGGGGTTCTTGGCCTCGTTGATGGTGATGTGGATGGTGCCGTCGGGGTTCTGCGCCACGGCGTAGGCCGGGTTCCCCCCGGAGACGAACACCGGTACGGCCACCGCAAGTGCCGCGGTGGCGACCAGGGCGGGGATGAGGAAGGCCGGACGCCGCAGTACTCGCTTCCGCGGCCGGACTTCCTGGTCGATCTCCTGCATCATGAGCTCCTTGAGCAGTCGGCGACGGCCCGCCGGAAGGTCCCGCTCCACCGGGACCGGCAGCAGCCGGGCCAGCTCCTCGATCTGACCGGGGTCAGGCTGGGGCCTGGCGGCATTCATAGGGCTCTCTCCTGAACGGACCGGACCGCGTTGTCGCGGTCACCATTTACCTGTCCGGGCCGCGACCGCGGTTCCCGAGTCTCCCCGGCCATCCGCATGGGGCGCCGTACGTCTCCGACGGCCTGCCCCGGGTCCGCGTGTCCCGGGTCCGCGTGTCCCGAGTCCACGTGTCCCGGGTCCGCGTGTTCTGGCCGCCACCGCGCTTCCCGTGCTCTCCCGGGCGTCCGCCCGAAACGTGATGGTTCCCGGCTGCTCTTCACAGCGTCCACGGCGAGCTTCCGCAACCTCTTCCTCGCCCGGGAGAGCCGGGAGCGGACCGTGCCCATCGGTACGCCGAGTGCCTCCGCCGCCTCGGCGTACCCGAGCCCGGCCCACACGCACAGCGCGATCACCTCCCGCTCGGACCTGCGCAGTGTGCCCAGCGCGACCCGGACCGAAGCCAGCAACTCGTCGTCGTCGACGCGCCCCGCCACCTCCTCGGCGATGTCCGGCACCACCCCGCCCGGAGGCAGCCTGGCCAGCGCCCCCTCGTGCCGCCGCAAGGCGCGGTTGACGTTACGGGCGACGTTGGTCGCGACGCCCAGCAGCCAGGGCCGCAGCGAACCGCCCTCCCCGTCGACCCTGCCCCGCAGCCGCCATGCCTCCAGGAAGGTCACCGACACCACGTCCTCGGCGACCGACCAGTCGCCGGTCAGCCGGAAGGCGTGGTTGTAGACCGAGCGTGCGTGGTCGTCGAACAGCCGGCTGAAGGCGTCCGGATCTCCGGCGCGCACCCGGGCGCGCATAGTCGTCTCCACACACATGTACTGTCCGCTCGAACCCACCGGTTCCTAAGATTCAGGACATCATGCTCGCCCGCGCCTGATGTCATCTCTCACGGCCCCGGGGTTTCGGCGGCGGAGCGTTGCAGCCGGTTGCAAGCTGTGCCCAACAGGACGCCGATAAATTCTGGTCATGAACCTCCGCATGGCGTCGTCCAAGTCCTGGGCCGCGCTCGTCGTCGGTGTGCTCGCCGTCGTCGTGCGCGTGGACCTGACCACCCTGACGGTCAACGGGCAGTCCACCTGCGACTACACCGACCTTGCGGGGATCGGTCTGGGCGGTCTCGCGATGTTCATCGCCCTGGTGGCCGGGTGGGATGCCGTCACCGGTCTCACCGACTATCAACCCCGGGTGCGCAAGGGCGTCACCTTGGGGGTGATCGCTCTCGCGCTTCTTCTCGGCACGGTCGGCCTGCTCAAGGGCTTTGCCGTCATCATGAGTCCCTGCGGCTGAAACCCCTGGTGTCCGGTGCGCGCCGTCAGAAACTGTGGAACCTGCGGGGCCGACCCTGAGATCACCCAGAGCCTGCACGAGGGCCTGGCTCTCGCCGAGCGGCCGACTTCATCGCTACCAACGAGATCCCCGCATGCTTGCGGTTCACCGTGAGGGCGAAGGGCGAGCTGTGGCTGCTCACCGACGTCGCGGTGCCCTCCGGACGGGAGGACGAGGCGCGGGCGTTGGTTCAGCGGTTTCAGATCGAAGTGCTCAAATCGCGCTGATGGCCTTTGGCTCAGGCGCTGTTCCCAGGGCCCGCTCCTACTACACGATGAGCAACCTCAAATCATCAGAAACCAGGAGCAGCATCTCCCATTTGAGACGAACCATGGTGAGCCCTCTGCGCTCCTTCCCGCACCGGCGCTTCAGCTACGACGACGGACCCAGAACGCCCCCCGTACGGATTGCTTCAGCGTCGAAGAGCCCGATGGGCGGTCCGCGAGGAAGCGGCTACGGCCCGCAGGGCGTACGGCAAGGCAAGGGGTGCGCGGAGGTGGGTGGGTGCTCCGGGCGGCTTATAAGAATCCGCAACCAGCGCGCCCGCCAGGCCGAAGGCCTGACCCTCCAGACCCGCCACCAACAACGGCCGCCCGGAGCACCCGCCCACCGGAGCGCGAACACGTCCCCGCAAGAGAACGCGTCCCCGCAAGAGCAGCCGACCCGTCATCGAGCACGCCGGAAACCCCCCGCGACGCCCCGGCCAGAAAATCAGATCATCACATGCGCGTCCGGATGCCCCACGAAGGAGAACTGCGCGTTCCGGGTGAGCTTGATGTCGTCGGCCTGCCAGGTGTGCATGCCCGCGTCGCCGCTGCGCCAGTAGACGAAGTTGAACCGGTCCGCGGAGTAGATCTTGACCCGGTCCTCCTTGAGCCGGCGGACCAGGCGGGTGTCCTCGCCCCGGGTGACGTCCTCGAAGCCGTAGTGCCGGAACATGTCGGCCCTGCCGAGGAAGGTGCCGCCCTGCACCAGGAAGGCGTAACGGTGCTCCAGCCCCGGCAGACGCAGCATCGTGGTGTTGCTGCCCTCGAAGTAGGCGTAGTGCGCGCCCTTGCCGACCAGTTCGGCGTCGGAGTAGTCGAAGGCGCGGGCCAGGTCCGACAGGTAGTGCTCGCCGTACAGGTTGTCGTCGTCCATCTTGGCGATCAGCTCGCCCTCCGCGGCGGCGATGCCCAGGTTGAGGCAGGCGCCCAGCGACAGTGACGCGTCGGCGGGCAGCACCACGACGTCGGTGATCCCGGCCATCCGCGCCTTGTCCGCCACCACGACGGGGTCGATGTCCAGGCCGTGCAGGACCATGACGAGCTGGACGGGGCGGTGGATCTGCTTGGCCACCGAGGAGATCGCGTGCTCGATCTGGGCGGCGCGGTTGGTGGGCAGCACCACCGAGATCGACCGGGTCCGCCGCTGCACCGGCTTGCCGAGCAGTTCCAGGATCTGGTCCACCCGGTGCGAGAACAGGTGCTTGTCGAAGACCTCGCGCATCGCCAGGTGCCCCTGGCGGGCACGCAGCTCGGGGCTGTTGATCAGGTGCAGGACCTGGTTGTACGACTCCAGCTCGTCACGGGCGATCGGGATCAGCGACCCGAAGGTCTCCTCGATGGCCCGAGACCAGCCCGAGACGATCGACGTCGAGCAGGCCGACAGCTCGAAGACCCGGCGGGCGCACATGGTCGGCGAGTCGAGCACCGAGTTCACGTTGAGGAAGACCTTGTACATCTTGTACGCGGCCAGCATCTGGTCGTACGGGAGTTCGCCCACGATGTGCGGGACGTACTCGGCAGGCCAGGCGTACTTCTCGTCCACGGTCCCGTTGCGCGCGAAGATGTGCAGGCCGAGCTCGCGGATCGGGGCGAGGACGGTCTCCATCTGCTCGCGGCGCTCGGGGTGCTTGTCCCTGAAGTACATGCCGGCGAAGACCACGTCGTTCAGGCGGCCGCGCTTCTCCTGGATCGGGTTGTGCACCCGGGGCTGCGCGGCGAACTGCAGCACGTCGACCCGGTCGTGGCCCAGCACCTCGCGGTAGCGGGGCACCATGTCGCCGTCGCAGGTGAAGACGTAGTCGAACAGCTTGGCCGTGTCGATGAAGAAGTCAAAGTTCGGCGGGTCCTCCTTGTTCCAGAAGACCGTGGGGACGCCCTCGGCGCGGCACCAGTCGATCAGGGCGCGCAGCTCGGGCTTGGGGGCGTTCGTCCCGGTCATCTGGTAGCGCCAGCGGCCCTGGTTGCCGTGCCAGGCCGACTCCACGAACAGGATCTCGGGACGGCGCTCGGCGAAGATCTCCGGCCAGTCGCGGAGCCCGAACTCGATCTGGTCCCACTCGTACTTGAACGCCATCCGGGAGAAGTCGTCCAGGATGACCGCGACCTTCATGTCCGGACGGACGATCGGACCGGCCGGCCACTTGACCTGCGGCACGTCGACCACGGGCCCCTGCTGGTCGAGCTCGGCGACCACCTCGGCCACCGGGCGGGGCGGCTTGGGGCCCTTGCGCGACCGCATCGCGGAGCGCAGCCTGCCCGGCAGCGCGGTGACCCCCGATCCCTTGGCCGCGGTCAGCGCCTCGGCCACCCGGTACGGGCGCTGCACCTTGGTCGACTCCAGCTTCCACTGCGCGTAGTCGGCCTTCGCCTGGGCGATGGCGAGCCGCCGCTCAAGGTCCCGGACACGCTCCTCGAAGCGCTCGACGACCTTGCGCTCCTCGGGCAGCCAGTTGATCGGCCCAAGACGCTGGAACTTCGGCTCTTCGGGGGTCTCTTCGCTCATGGGGGATCGCCTTTGTCCGGGGTCGTGCCAGGCTACGGCCTATGCCGTGCCGAAATAGCCGTTTTAAAGGGATTTGGGCGGTACGGCTTGCCCAGCCGGGGAGAGGTTGCCGCCGCGCAGCCAGTTCTCGATCACTCGGGCGATCCGGGGACCGGCCTTGCCGTCCCAGAGCGGGGGCAGCTCACCGGAAGGCGTCGCCGCGCCGTCCGCCAGTGCCAGGTCGGCGGCGGCGGGCAACTGCGCGGGGGTGACCAGCCGGTTGGTGCCGTGCGTGATGGTGATCGGCCGCTCGGTGTTGGGCCGCACGGTGAGGCAGGGGACGCCCAGCATGGTCGTCTCCTCCTGCACGCCGCCGGAGTCGGTGACCACCAGGGTCGCGCCCCGCACCAGCGACAGGAAGTCCACGTAGCCCAGCGGATCGACGATGCGCAGCTTCTCGGTGTCCACCAGCCCGGCCTCGGCCAGGCGGGTCCGGCCGCGCGGGTGCAGCGGCACCACGATCGGGAGGCGCTCGCTCACCGAGAGCACCGCCTCGACCAGCTCCTTGGCGGAGACGGGGTCGTCGACGTTGCCGGGACGATGCAGGGTGGCCACCCCGTACCGCTCGGGCAGGCCGAGCCGGGAGCGGACCGGGGCCGGATCGAGGTGGTCCAGCGCCGAGAACAGGCTGTCGATCATCGGGTTGCCGACGAGGTGCACCCGGGCCGGGTCGACCCCCTCGGCGGCCAGGTGGGAGAGCGCGTCGGGAGAGGTGGCGAAGAGGATGTCGGACAGCGCGTCGGTGACGACCCGGTTGACCTCCTCCGGCATCTCCCGGTCGAAGGAGCGCAGGCCCGCCTCCACGTGCGCGGTCGGCACGTGCAGCTTGGCGCACACCAGGATCGCGGCCAGCGTCGAGTTCACGTCGCCGTAGACGACGACCAGCGTCGGCCGCTGCTCAAGCACCACGTCCTCAAGGCCGACGAGCAGCGCCGCCGTCTGGCGGGCGTGCGAGCCGGAACCGACGCCCAGGTTGGCGATCGGCTCGGGGAGGCCGAGGTCGGCGAAGAACACGTCGGACATGAGCGCGTCGTAGTGCTGGCCGGTGTGGATGATGCCCTGTCGCACGCCCAGTTCGGTGAGCGCGCGCACCACCGGAGCGGCCTTCACGAAGTTGGGCCGCGCGCCGAGCACGTGCAGGACAAGGGGATTCTCGGGGCCCTGGGAAGCGCCCGGACCGGCAAAGTCCCTCATTGACCTCGCCTTTCATGCGGCAGTGGGGCAAACCTTGCCTATGGTACGGTCACGGCGTGGTATCCGATGCCAACAGGCCAGACTCCCCCTCGGTTCCCGCGAAGCCCTCGGCTCCCGAGAAGCCCTCGGCGCCGGCGACCCCCGCCATATCGGTGACGCCTCCGGCCGCCGAGCCTGACGCGGAGCCGGTGGCGACCTCGGGCACGGTGACGACCCCGGAGGCGGAAACCCCCTCCGAACCGGAGACGACCTCGGCCGTGGAGATGCCTCCGGCCGTGGAGATGCCCACGGAGCCCGCCCCGCCGCCGAGTGCGGAGACGCCCCCGGTCGTGGAGACGCTTCCCGGTTCGGACACGCCCCAGGCGTCGGCGACGCTTCCCACTCCAGCGACGCCCCAGGCCGAGGAGAAGGTCCCCGCGGAGCCGGCGTCACCGGCCCCGGTGTCGGCGAAGTCGGCCAGGGCCGGCCTGCGCGGGCTGATCAAGGGTTTCGTCCAGCATCCGGTGATCGTCTCCCGGGTCGTGGCGACAAAGGTCAAGTCCGACCCGGTACGCGTGGCGCAGGCGGCGGCCGAGGCGCTCCCGCCGAGTGTCCGTCCCGTCGTGGGCCGGTTCGCCTGGCCCGTCGCGCGCCGAGCCAAGATCGTTGTCCGCAAGCTCGGCATGCGCATGGTGAAGGGCCCGTGGACCGAGGCGAAGGAGCACTTCGACGCCGGCCGGATGAGCGAGGCCGCCGAGGTGCTCCAGGCCCACACCCGCTACCCCTTCATCAGGCGCCGGGCCGCCTACTACGCCGGAGAACTGGCCGCGATCCAGCCGAACCCGATCCCGCCCAAGGCGAAGGTGATCGTGGGCGAGCGGTTCCACGGCCGGGTGCTGCACTGCGTGACCAACGCGCTGCCGTACACGCAGGCCGGATACACGGTTCGCACGCACCGCATCGTCACCTCGCAGAAGGCCGCCGGGCTGGATCCGCACGTCGTGACCAGCTGGGGCTGGCCGATGATGCAGGGCCACGCCGACGCGACGCCGTACGAGGAGATCGACGGGATTCCCTACCACCGGCTGATCCCGAGTGGTGAGGTGCCCTTCGAGAGCCAGGGGCGGATGATCCGGGGCGCCGGAGAGGTCACCGAGCTGGTCAGGACCCTGCGTCCGCAGGTGCTGCACGCCGCGACCGACCACCGGAACGGCTCGGTGGCGCTGGCGGTGCGTGAGCGGACCGGCACGCCGATGGTCTACGAGGTCCGGGGCTTCCTGGAGGAGACCTGGGCCTCCCGCGACCCCAAACGCATCGGCAGCCAGCGGCACGTGCTCCAGCGCGACCGCGAGGCGTTCATCATGCGCTCCGCCGACGCGGTGGTCACCCTCGCCGAGACCATGGCAGCCGAGATCGTCGAGCGCGGGGTGCCGAGAGAAAAGATCTACCTGGCGCCGAACGCGGTGGACGACTCGCTGCTCAGTGCCGAGTACGACGGTGCGGCGTTCCGCGCCGCCTACGGCATCGAGCCCGGGGACATCGTCATGGGTTCGGTGTCGAGCATCGTGGCCTACGAGGGCTTCGCCACCATGGTCAACGCTGCCGCGCTGCTGCGGGACGAGGGCGCACCGGTCAGGATGCTGCTCGTCGGTGACGGCGTGGAGCGGGCGGCACTGCTGGAGCAGGTCGAGGAACTGGGGCTCGGCGACATCGCGATCATGCCGGGACGGGTCGGCCCCGACGAGGCGCTGCAGGCCCAGGCGGCGATCGATATCTTCGTCTGTCCCCGCGAGGACCTGCGCGTCTGCCGACTTGTTACGCCATTGAAACCGGTCGAGGCGATGGCTCTCGGCAAACCGGTCGTGCTGAGCGACCTGCCCGCCCTGTCGGAGCTCGTGGGCTCCGAGGGCGCCGGGCTCCTGGTGCCGGCGGGAGACCCCGAGGCACTGGCCAAGGCGATCGCCGGACTGCGTGACGATCCGGGACGGAGGGCCGAGATGGGTGAGGCCGGCCGGGCAGAGGTGGCCGCGAAGCGTACGTGGAGCCGCATCGCGGAGACGTACCGTGATATTTACCGATCGATTGCTGGTTAATGACCTTGTCATGGCACCGGGGATACCTGCCGTTTGTGATGCGTTCAATCACATTAGGCGTAGCTCGTTCGGACTTGAGATAGCCTTTGCGACCATGAAGTGTTGTTTCCGGCGTTCCAAGGTCATCCAGTGACTGCCTACGACCTGGCCATCATCGGTCTGGGCTACGTCGGCATGCCCCTGGCCAAGGAGGCCACGGCAGCCGGTCTGCGGGTCGTCGGCTTCGAGGTCGACCCCGGCAAGATCGCTGCTCTCAACGCGGGCCGGTCCTACATCGACGACCTGACCGACGCCGACCTTGAGCACATGCTGGCGGGGGGATTCACCGCCACGGGGGACGAGTCCGTTCTGGCCGACAGCCGGACCATCGTCATCTGCGTGCCGACCCCGCTCGACGAGGACCACCGCCCCGACCTGTCCGCGGTCGAGGGCGCCACCGGCACCGTCGCACGTAACCTCCGCGCGGGCTCGCTGGTGGTTCTGGAGTCCACCACCTGGCCCGGCACCACCGACGAGGTCGCCCGTCCCATCCTGGAGGAGGGCTCCGGCCTCACCGCGGGCACCGACTTCCACCTCGCCTTCTCGCCCGAGCGCATCGACCCGGGCAACCCCAAGTACGGCCTGCGCAACACCCCGAAGGTCGTCGGCGGCTACACCTCCGCCTGCAAGGACCGCGCGGTCGGGTTCTACTCCCAGTTCATCGAGCAGGTCGTGCCGGTCAGCGGCACCCGCGAGGCCGAGATGGCCAAGCTCCTGGAGAACACCTACCGCCACGTCAACATCGCCCTCGTCAACGAGATGGCGATCTTCTGCGACGAGCTGGGCGTCGACCTCTGGGAGTCGATCGAGGCCGCCGCCACCAAGCCGTTCGGCTTCCAGAAGTTCCTCCCCGGACCAGGTGTCGGTGGTCACTGCATCCCCGTCGACCCGTCCTACCTCTCCTACACGGTGCGCAAGCTGGGCTACCCGTTCCGCTTCGTCGAGCTGGCCCAGGAGATCAACGAGCGGATGCCGTCGTACGTGGTGGCCCGCGTGCAGCGTCTGCTCAACCGGCACAGGAAGCCGGTCAACGGCTCCAGGGTGCTGTTGCTCGGTGTCACGTACAAGCCCGACATCGCCGACGAGCGCGAGACCCCGGCCCTGCCGGTCGCGCGGGCGCTGCGGGAGCTGGGCGCGGAACTGGTCTTCGCCGACCCGTACGTCAAGGACTGGCGGGTCGACGGAGTTCAGGTACCGCGCGAGGAAGACCTCGCAAGGGGAGTCGTCGAAGCCGACGTGACGCTGTTGCTCCAGCAACACGCCGCCTTCGATCTGTCGATTGTCGAGGACCAAGGCAAGCTCGTGCTCGACACCCGAGGCGTGCTCGCCGAGGGTGAACGCGTCGAGCGGCTCTAGCGACGAAGGGCTGCGCGCAGTGCACGTGCTCGTCATGACCGTGGTGCATCATCCCGAGGACGCCCGGATCCTGCACCGGCAGATCCGCGCGCTCGTGGACGCCGGTCATGAGGTCACGTACGCGGCCCCGTACACGGCGCGGGGCGTCATGGCCCGATCCTGGGTGAACGGCGTCGACCTCCCCCGTGCGGCCGAGCGCAGGCGGCTGTCGGCGGTGCGCGCCGCGCGCAAGGTCTTCAAGCGCATGCGCGGCCAGGTGGACCTGGTGGTCATCCACGACCCGGAGCTGCTGCTCGCGGTGGTGGGGGTGCGCAAGCGGCCCCCGGTGGTCTGGGACGTGCACGAGGACACTCCGGCGACGTTGTCACTGAAGCCCTGGCTGCCGGCGTTCCTCCGCCCGCCGGCGCGCTTCATGGCCCGCCTGCTCGAAGGCACCGCCGAGCGGTACCTGCACCTGCTGCTGGCCGAGACCGCCTACGCCGGACGCTTCCGCCAGACCCACCTGGTGGTGCCCAACGAGACCTGGGTGCCCGACGAGGTGACGCCGCCGGGCGACGACCGCGTCGTCTACCTCGGCTGGCTGTCGGAGGCGCGCGGGGTGCGCGAGGCCATCGAGGTGGCCCGGCTGCTCCAGCCGTACCGGGTGTCGGTCGAGCTGATCGGCTACGCCGACCCGCAGTCGCGGCCGACCCTGAACGAGGCGGTGGCGGAGGGCGTACTGGAGTGGCGCGACTTCATGCCCAACGACGAGGCGCTCAAGCGGCTCGACGGCGCGCTGGCCGGTCTCTCCCTGCTGCACGACGAGCCCAACTACCGGCACTCCATGCCCACGAAGATCGTGGAGTACATGGCCCACGGCATTCCGGTGATCACCACCCCCTCGCCTCGCGCGGTGGAGCTGGTCGAGCGCTACGACAGCGGCATGGTCGTGCCCTGGCAGGACCCCAAGGCCGTGGCCCAGGCCGTGCTCTTCCTCCGCGACGACGCCTCAGCCAGGCATGCCCAGGGCGCTCGGGGGTATGCGGCGGCCCGTGCGAACCACCACTGGCCCAACTCGGCCCGTCGTTTCGTCGCCCAACTGGAGGCGTGGGCGGGCGTCAAGAGCTGATTTCCGGTATGGCAAAGCTCCTTATGTCTGCCAGATCACAAGAACGGTAGTGTCCTGAACGTGCGCTGGCTCATCGCTTTTCTGGGCGTGGCGATCCTCGCGGGAGTGGCGGCGTTCGTGATGATCACGCCTGCCGAAGACAGTTCTCCGACCAGCGTGAGCTCGCCACTCTCCCCCTCCCCCTCGCCTTCCCCCTCGGTTCCGGTCCCGGAGTCGACCGAGTTCACCGACCCGTGTGGAACGTTCGACACGGCCATGGCGGCGCCGTACGCGATCACCGGCTACTGGCTCGTCCCGACCGCCGACCACTGCACCTGGCGGCGGCAGTTCGCCGCCATCCACAAGGTGGGCGGTGACACCGTGATCCGGATCGGCTGGGGCCTGCAGGCCCGCAGGGTCGACGACGACGGCCGGATCCTCGACGGCGAGGGGAAGGTCGATCCCCGCTACGAGCCGTGCGAGGAGAACGGGGTGCCGTGCGTGACCGCGGCGGAGAACGACCTCAAGGCCGCGAACCCGGGCAACCGGGTGAGCTGGACGTTCGTCTACCGGACCGACGAGGCGTTCGGCTCCCAGCTCTTCCGCTGCCCCGAGTTCGAGCGGAAGATCGTCAC
This sequence comes from Streptosporangium sp. CA-115845, assembly GCF_050943795.1. NCBI lineage: Bacteria > Bacillati > Actinomycetota > Actinomycetes > Streptosporangiales > Streptosporangiaceae > Streptosporangium > Streptosporangium sp. CA-115845. The sequence continues at coordinate 394,202 of NZ_CP191988.1, forward strand.
GAGGAAGGCCGTCTTCTATCGGATCATCGCCACCGACGACGGCAGCGACGACGCGAGCTGCGAGAACATCAGGGGCAAGGGGCGCGGCTACCACGTGATCCTGATCGCGGGCGCGCACCAGGACAGCCTCACCGAGTTGCTCGATCTCGGCGACCAGTTCGGGGTGAAGGTGTTCCCCGCGCTGCCGCTGGCCCCTCGCGACCCGGCGCAGCAGACCCGGGCCGCCAAGCAGGGCACGAACACGCTCACCACGCTCACCCGGCGCATCATGCAGGACTACGGTGCCCGCTTCCGGGAACGGGCCTCGCTGGGCGGCTTCTACCAGCCGTTCGAGCTGCAGATGCGGGAGATGAAGTACACCGGCGAGTCGGACGACGACCACCCGACGCTCAGGATGTACGCCTCGCAGCACGAGATCGTCGAGCAGGAGATGCCGGGCAGGCCCGTCCTTGTCAGTCCCTACCTCGACGCCCGCAGGCAGCGGCCGTTCAGCGCCACTCCCAAGCAGGTGGCCAGGGGCTTCGAGGCCCTTGTCCGGACCGGGGTCGGGATCATCGCGCCGCAGGACAGCCGGGGAACGGGGAAGGTCGGGCTGTTCTGGCCCGACCAACGCGAGGAGAAGGTCGACAAGCGGCTGTGGCCGGTCGTCGGGGAGAAGACCAACGGCGAGGCTTACCACGGCTCGACCCGTGATTACTACCGGGAGATGTCAACCGTCCGGACGGAGATGGCCGAGCGGGGCCACAACGTGGAACTCTGGGCCAACGTCGAGGCATTCGAGCCGTCCGGCGAGGAGACCTGCGCGGCCGGGTACAAGAGGGGGAGCACCGACAAGGAACGGCTAGACGCTGCCGTGGCACAGGTCGGGCGCTACGTCTCCAAGGTCGTCTCCTACATGTGGAGCGACTTCTACACCTGCGGCTCGCCGTCCCTCGCCGAGGAGATCGCCCGCGACTGGAACCGGCCCATCGCGGCCGACGCGGTCCGCATGCAGCGCGACATCCAGGACGGTGTGGAGATCCGCGGCTACAACATGCCCATGGGGTCCAAGGTCACGATCACCTGGGAGGGCCAGCAGGAGCCCCGTGTCGTCGAGGTGGCCGGGGTGAACCTCACGGACATGCCGCCCGGCCTGCCGGTGCGGATGGAGACGGCGTGGATCCCGTTCGACTGGTCCCAGGTGCCCGAGGACGCCTGGGTCCAGGTCCTGGTCACCGCGGCCGACGGACGTGCCGCCTCCGAGCCGTTGCACGTCCGCGTGCGGCTCTGACCGGTGTAACGTGCCTGCCATGGTTCCGCGCATTCCCGTCAGCGTGGACCTGGTCGTCCTCACGGTGCGTTTCCAGGCGCTGAGCGCACTCGTCTGGCGGCGCGACAACCCGCCGTACGAGGGACGCTGGGCCCTGCCAGGCGGCTTCATCCACCTCGACGAGGACCTACCCGCCGCCGCGGAGCGGATCCTCGCGGAGCGGGCGGGCCTGCCGGGCGCCCCGGTACACCTGGAACAGCTCCAGACCTACGGCTACCCCGACCGCGACCCGCGCCAGCGCGTGCTGAGCGTGGCCTACCTCGGTCTCGCCCCCGACCTTCCCGCCTCCACCGAGGCGCACATGAGCTGGCAACCGGTCTCCGCGTTGCGCGAGATGGCCTTCGACCACCGGCGTATCCTGGTCGACGGGATCGAGCGGGCCCGGGGCAAGCTCGAATACACCCCGCTCGGCGCGGCCTTCTGCCCGCCGGAGTTCACGGTGGCCGAGCTGCGCCGGGTCTACGAGATCGTCTGGGGCCGCGTCCTCGACCCGCGGAACTTCCACCGCAAGGTCACCAGGGCCGAGGGCTTCCTGGTACCCACCGGCGACACCACCACCCGCGACGGCGGCCGCCCCGCCAAGCTCTACCGCCGTGGCCCCGCCACGTTCCTCCACCCCCCGATGCTCCGCTCCCTCAAGGAGTAGGGACGGTCGATCACGTCGCGGGTGCGGAGTTCGGGGGGCGCCGTGGTGAGCCGTGGACCCCGCCCGCGGCCGATCAGAGGTCGTCGATCTCCGTCAGGTCGATGTCGATGTCGAACGGGACGCCGACCTTCAACCGGTCGTGGTGGATCCCCATGAGCGCGTAGGTCCTGGTCGCCGGGTCCAGCTCGTAGACGTAGGCGACCGGGCGGTCGTCCTTCTCCTCGATCCGCCAGAAGTGGGTGATGCCGGCCTGGGCGTAGAGGACGGGCTTGCGCTCCCGGTCGCGGATCTCCGACTCGGCGGAGACCACCTCGACGGCGAGGACGACGTCGTCCGGTTGGTAGGTGGTCTGCTTCAGCCCCTTCACAGCCTCGGCACGGACCACCAGAACGTCCGGCTCGGGTCGTTGACGCCTTCCAAGTGTCACCGTCATCTCCCTGCGAACGCGCAGGTCGGCCGGAACGGCGCGACGTAGCTCGCTCTCCAGGAGAAAGAGCGCAGACATGTGGAAGTTGGTCTGGGGGCTCACGAAGACGAGAGTGCCATCGATGAGTTCCGTGTGCGGAGGGATCCCTCGAAGTCGGTCGAGGTCCTCGGCCGAGAAGCCCGCTTTGGGAGGAAACACCCAGGCGGGCAGCGGCTCCAGCTCGGGCGACTCCGTCTCGGCGTCCGGCGCCTCGGCGCTCGGCCTCTCGGCCAGCGGTGCGATGCTCATGTCGTCCTTCCGGTCGGGCATGCCTCTCACCTCCAGTCTTACAGGATGATGCCCCATCCGCCCGCTGCTCATAAAGTAAGGCCATGCCTCGTTTCCGCGCGATCCTGGACACAATGCCCCCTTACCGGGCGGGCAAGGCCGTGGTGTCCGCCGACGGCCGGTCCTACAAGCTCTCCTCGAACGAATCTCCCTACGAGCCGCTGCCCTCGGTCGTCGAGGCGGTCGCCAGGGCCGCGGCCCAGATGCACCGCTATCCCGATCCGGCCGCCACCGGGCTGACCGAGGCGCTCGCCGAGCGGTTCGGCGTGCCGCCCGAGCACATCGCACTCGGCGCGGGCTCGGTGACGGTGGCCCAGCAGCTCTTCGAGACCGTGAGCGAGCCGGGCGCCGAAGTGATCTACGCCTGGCGGTCCTTCGAGGCGTACCCGCTCCTGGCCGACCTGGCGGGGGCGACCTCGGTGCGGGTCCCGCTGCTGGGCGAGGGGCACCATCTGGAGGCCATGGCCGACGCGATCACCCCGCACACCCGCATGATCTTCGTCTGCAACCCGAACAACCCCACCGGCACCGTGGTCAAGGCGGCCGAGCTGGAGGCGTTCCTCGACCGGGTTCCGCAGGACGTGCTCGTCGTGCTCGACGAGGCCTACCACGAGTACGTCAGGGACGCCGGGGTCCCCGACGGGATCGCCGTCTACCGCGACCGGCCGAACGTGGCGGTGCTGCGGACCTTCTCCAAGGCGTACGGCCTGGCCGGGCTCCGGGTGGGCTACCTGATCGCCGCGGAGCCGGTGGCGTCGGCGGTCCGCAAGACGACCGTGCCGTTCGCGGTCAACCAACTCGCCCAGGTCGCCGCGATCGCCTCGCTGGCGGCCGAGGATGAGTTGCTGGAGCGGGTCGAGGTCGTGGTCAAGGAGCGCGACCGGGTCCGCGGCGCGCTCGTCGCCCAGGGCTGGACGGTGCCGGCGACCGAGGCCAACTTCGTCTGGCTCCGGCTGGGCGAGCGCACGCTCGACTTCGCCGAGGCGTGCGCGGCCGAGGGCGTCGCGGTGCGGCCCTTCGCCGGTGAGGGCGTCCGTGTCTCCATCGGCGATCCCGAGGCCAACGACACCTTCCTGGCGGCCGCGACGGCCTTCCCGAGGAGCTGACCGCCCCGCCGCGGCGCTTTCGGCGCCGGCCGGGAGCGTCATGACGGGACGACCGCCTCACGCGGGCGAGCCCGCGGCCTACACGGTCGCGGGCTCAGGGTCGGAGACGGGCTCCGGCTTCTTGCGTCGCTCCGTGGAGACGACCAGGGCCACGCCGAGGACGATCACCATGCCGCCCACGATCATCGGGCCGGTGACCTGCTCGCTCAGTACGAGGGCGCCCAGCACGACCGCCACGACCGGGTTGACGTAGGCGTAGGTGGAGACCAGCGAGATCGGGGCGTTGTTCAGCAGCCACACGTACGCCGTGAAGCCGACCAGCGATCCGACCATGATCAGGTAGGCGAGCGCGATCCACGACCGGGTGGAGACGCCCGCGAGGTCGACATGTTCGCCCACCACGGCGGAGGTCAGGGCGAGCCCGACGCCGCCGGCGGCCATCTCGACGGCGCTCGCGGTGAAGGGGTTCGCGGGCATCGGGATGCGGGACGTCAGGAACGAGCCGACCGACCAGGACAGCGACGCCAGCAGGATGATCACGATTCCGGTGCTGTCGGCCGCGCTGCTCCCACCGGTCAGCGAGAGGACCGCCACACCGCCGAACCCGATGAGCACCCCCGTGAGCGTCAGTACCTGAGGCCGGTCCCTGAACAGGACCCTGAAGATCACGAGCCAGAGTGGCGTCGAGGCCACCAGCAGCGCCGCCAGCCCGCTGGAGATGTGCTGCTCGGCCACGGCGACCATGCCGTTGCCGCCGTTCAGCAGCAGCAGGCCGACCAGGACGGCCCCACCGGCCTCCTTCCAGGTCATCCGGAAGGACTCGCGCCCCTTCAGCAGGCGCACCGCGACGCCGAGGATGAGCGCGGCCGTGACGAAGCGGATGGCGCCGCTGAGCAACGGGGGCATCGTCTCGATCACGATCATGATCGCGAGGTAGGTGGACCCCCACACCACATACACGATCGCCAGCGCCCCCCAGACGAGGAGCGCCTTACGGCTGTCAGCACTGTCATGACCCATAGCTCGTGACAATACTGGCAGGGCCCGACATCTCGCGCGCGGGGTGCGGCCCCCTCCGGCACGCTGAGATCGGCGCTCGCGGCCTGGCGGACTCTCGCCGTGCCGGGGCGGGGCGGACCGTGCCCCGGCCGGTCCCGCCATGCCGAGCCAGGCGGGCCGTGACCTGGGAGGTTCCGCCGTCCGGGTGCGGCGGAAGCCTCCAGGTCGAAAGGCGGAGGGCTCAGCGGGTGCCGAGCTTCTCCACGATCAGCCGGTACAACTGGCGGGGACGGCCGGGTTGCGGCGTCCGGTTCGGCGGAAGCGGCCACGCGAGTCCCTCGTCTACCAGCGTGCGCAGCAATCGTCGTGCCGTACGCGGGGTGACGCCCAGCATCTTGCCCGCGCCCTCCGCGTCCACCACCGTGTCCCCACCCTCAAGCTTGGCGGCCAGCCGGGCCAGCACCTCCACACCCTTGGGCTTCAGCGGTCCCGTGCCCTGGGGAGGCATCCTGGGCGCCGGGATCAGTGCCCTGCCCTCGCGGTCGACCGCGAAGCCCTGAGCCTGCTTGCCCGCCTGGGTGCGTGCCAGCGCGGCCCTGGCGTGCGACTCGGCGTCGTGGGTCGTACGGCCCATGCCGACGCCGACCTCGACCGCCAGGCCGAGTTCGTCACGGACCCGCGCGGCGAACGGCAGGACCCGGAACCCCTCGGTGGCCGCGGCCACCGAACCGCGGGTCGCGGTGACCATGTAGCTGTGATCGTCGACCGCGGTGACCGACGCGTTGATCCGGTTGGCCTCCTGCACCAGCAACCGGTGCAGGGAGAGCCGGAGCTCGTCGCGCCAGTAGCGTGGCGCGGCCCGGCGGACCGGCTCGCGCAACGTGGGCACCTCCACCAGGACCACGGTGAGTTGTGACTCCTCCAGCCGGTGGTGCGCGCCGAGCAGTGCCGCCGTGTGCAGCGCCGTACGCACCGCGGCGGAGGTGGGGCGGATCCTGACCACGGGCACCCCTGCCGTCTGAAGGCGGTCGGCGACCGCGGGCAGGCAGGTGAGCGCCCCGCTCGTGCTGCCCTGGCGGGCGAGGCGTTCATGGAAGGCCGCGATCGTGCCGGTGGCGCCCGGCTCGTCGCGGCTCTGTACGTCCCCTGAGGGAAGGCTCAGATCGCTATAGGCCTCCTCGACCTCTGCTCTGCTCAGGATGTCGATGCTGACCCTGCGTGGGTCTATCCGCTCGTCCATCGCGGCCCTTGCCAGCGCGGCGATCAGTGCGGCGCCGCCGAGCTGGACATACGTCGCGGGCATCGTCAGCACCCCCGATCGCCGGGCCAGGTCGTAGGGGACCGGGCTGGCGAACAGACACGCGTCCACCCCGGCTCCCAATCGAGTGACCTTGTCCGCGGCCTCCTGCTCATCACGGTATGCCGCCGCCACCAGGCGGCAGGGTAATGGGGCCGCCGCGTGCCCCATCAACATCACCCGTTCAACGAGGTCATGGGGGCCCACCACACCGATGGTGAGGTCTGGTGTCATGGCACCCGGGCGTGACACTCGTGGCGCTTCTTCGGCCCGCTCGACCAATGTTCGTCCCATCATGCCGTCCGTTTGTTTTCGGCTCTCTTTTGGAACGATCGCTTGTGAGGGCCGTAATGTCACGCCCGATTTGCGGCCAATTCCGGAAGCTACTTCCGGGTTAAAGCTATGACTGGCATCGTTTACACAGGTCAGAGCGGTTTTTGAGCAGCTCAAACCCGCTGATTATGGCGCTGAAATCTCTCGGCGCACATCGCCGCCCAGGGCCTGCATGCGCTCGGCGAGATAAGAGTGCCCGCGGTCGATGAGATATCCCGATCCGATCACGGTCTCCCCTTCGGCGGCCAGGCCCGCGAGCACGAGGGCGATTCCCGAGCGCAGGTCGTGAGCGGTCACCTGTGTTCCAGTGAGCGGAGTCGCACCACGAACGACGGCGCTGTTCTCTTTCACTTCAATATCGGCGCCCATTTTGTTCAGTTCTGAGGCCAGAGCGAAACGACCGTCGAAGATTCGTTCATGAATGTAGCTGGCGCCGTCGGCGAGACAGGCGACCGTCATGATCGGCGACTGCAGGTCGGTGGCGAAGCCGGGATAGGTGTCGGTGATCACATTGATCGGACGCAGTGGACGATCCCTGCGCACGTGCAGCACCGCGCCGTGGTCGGCGAACTCCACCCCCATCTGCTCCAGCTTGTAGCGGACCACGCCGAGGTGGTCCAGGTCGGCGCCGACCAGGTTGACCTCTCCGCCGGTGACGGCGGCGGCCATGGCGAACACGCCCGCGTCGAGGCGGTCCGGCATCACGGTGTGCTCGACGGCCTGGAGCTCCTCCACGCCCTCCACGGTGATGAACCCGGTGCCGCCGCCGCTGATCTTCGCGCCCATCCGGGTCAGCATGTCGATCACATCGAGGACCTCGGGCTCCAGTGCGGCGTTCTCGATCACGGTGGTGCCGCGCCCGAGGGCGGCGGCCATGATCAGGTTCTCGGTGCCGGTGTGCGAGGGGGTGTCCAGGTACAGGGTGGCACCGGTGAGGCCCGCCGACTTGACGTGGATGACCGCGTCACCCTCGTCCACGATCGCGCCCAGGCGCTTGTAGCCCAGGTAGTGGAAGTCGAGGTTGCGGCTGCCCAGGTTGCAGCCGCCCACGCCCTCGATGATCGCCTCGCCGAGACGGTGCAGCAGGGCGGGCACGAACAGCACCGAGCCGCGGAAGCGCCGGGCGATCTCCGCGGGCAGCACCGGGCTGCTCAGCGTCGAGGCGTCGATCACCAGTGTGCGCTCCGCCTCGTGGAGCTCGACCTTGGCGCCGACTGTCTCTGCCAGCTCGACCGCGCGCCGGACGTCCTCGATGATGGGGACGTTGCGCAGGACCGTGCGACCTTTGGAAGCCAGCAGCGCGGCACCGATCATGGGCAACACGGCGTTCTTGGCACCCTGGATGAAGGCGGTTCCACGAAGTGGGTTGCCACCGCGCACGCGGTAACGGACCATGCGTCATGCTCCTTGGAAGTGTTCTGGGTAACTCGTGTGGCGCGAGGCGGCAGCCGAGGTTATCGGCCAACAGTAGCCGTTGAATGCCCCTGAACCGGCCAGTTCGAGGGTGAACTGCCCATGAACCGGCCGATAAGTCATCTGCCACCGCCGCGTTGCGCGGCGACCACGCTTTGGCCTGCGGTTTCCGGGCTCGCGGGTGTCACTGTGGGGCGCGGCACCGGGAGGCCTCGGGCCTCGGATGCTACCTGCCCTTCGTGTTCACCGCGGTGGTGAGCGGGGAGGCGGCCGACAGGAGATTGTCGGCCCGCTGGTCCACGAAGCGGGTGACGACCTGCTGTCCGTACCCGAACGCCATTGCCCAGACCAGGATCGCGGGCTGCGAGCCGAGCCCCGCGAAACCGGGCACGAAGCCCGAGTTCAGGATCAGTAGCCCGAGCACGGCCGTGGCCACCCCCGCGGGCGCCTTGAGCAGGTTCTGGACGACGGCCAGCGAGTAGCGGGTGGACAGCTCCGAGCGGGTCGACAGCGAGGCGGCGGTGGCCAGCGCCGCGCCCAGCATGCCGATCAGGGCCACGAGCGGGACGTCGCCGTGGCCGGGCCGCAGGCCGCCGGTCGGGCAGATCTGGGCGGGCATCAGCCCCTGGGTGCGGATCACCGACTGGTCGCCGCACATCGGGATGACGTCCGGCCAGATCGCACCGATGACCACCACGCTCAGCACGATCAGGGAGAGCATGACCACCCCGCCGATGAGCAGGTTGCGGAAGCTGCGGACCCGCCCGGTGTCCATCGCCTGCGCGGTGTACGCGGCCCGCAGCACCGACTGCATCAGCGGCCTGTCGTTCTCACCGAGGTCTCCCGCCGCCAGCCTGGCCTGGAGGTGGACAAGCCGGGGGTCGTCGCCGGGCAGGTAGGCCCGGCCGATCGCGACCACCTCCGGCGCCCGCCCGCACAACTCCGCCACCGGCAGCACGCCGTACAGCATCACGGTGGCGCTGTTGACGTTGGACCAGGCGCCCTCGATGGCCTGGCCGGTCAGCCAGCGCCGCACGCCGTGCCTGCCGCGCGCGTACGCCTGCGCGCGGGCCAGGTGCGTGCCGATGCCCTCGCCCACCGAGACCAGCCGGCCCGCCTCGTCGCACATCGTCAGGGCGCGCTCGGCGTCGGCCCTGATCTCCTCGCTCCGGGTGGCCACGTAGACCCGCCAGGTGCCCGGCCAGCGCAACACGCCGGTGTCACCGATCCGCTCGGCGGTCAACGCTGGATCAAGCGACATCGTTCCTCCGGGGGCGGGGCAGGCCTGGGGTGGGGCACCGACTGCCCCAGGCTTATCGCGACATGCCGATCAGGCGCTACGCCTCGGCCGGGGAGGGCCGTGCCGCTTTCAGAGGGCGCGGCCCGCGATGTCGGTGCGGTGGTGCGAGCCGCGCAGCCGGATGCGCTCCACCGCCTCGTAGGCCGCCGCCCGCGCCGCGGGGACGTCGGGCCCCGTGCCGACCACGCTGAGCACCCGGCCGCCGTTCGAGACGATCCGGTCGCCGTCCAGCGCGGTGCCCGAGTGCAGCACGTAGGCGTCCTCGACCGGGTCGGACAGCCCCTCGATCACGTCGCCCTTCACCGGATCCGCCGGGTAGTTCTCCGCCGCGATCACCACGGTCACCGCGGCGCCGCCGCGATAGGAGAGCGGCCCGAACCGGTCGAGGGTCCCGTTCGCGCAGGCGAGCAGCAGGCCCGCGAGGGGCGTCTGGAGCCGGTCCAGCACGACCTGGGTCTCCGGGTCGCCGAACCGCGCGTTGAACTCGATCACCTTCGGGCCCTTGGAGGTGAGGGCCAGCCCCACGTACAGCACCCCCGTGTACGGCGCGCCACGCCTGGCAAGCTCGGTCACGGTCGGTATGACGGTCTCGGCCATCACCTGGTCGGCGAGGTCGTCCGGGGCCCACGGCAGCGGCGTGTAGGCACCCATCCCGCCGGTGTTGGGGCCCTGGTCGTCGTCGTAGGCGCGCTTGTGGTCCTGGGCGGGCTGGAGTGCCACGGCCGTGGCACCGTCGCAGAGCGCGAACAGCGAGACCTCGGGACCGTCGAGGAACTCCTCGATGACCACCCGCCCGCAGGCGGCGGCGTGCCGGAGCGCCTCCTCGCGGTCGTCGGTGACCACCACGCCCTTGCCGGCCGCCAGGCCGTCGTCCTTGACCACGTACGGTGTGCCGAACTCGTCGAGCGCCGCGGTGACCTCCTGCGGCGTGACGCAGGTGTACGACCGCCCGGTGGGCACGCCCGCCGCGACCATGACGTCCTTGGCGAAGGACTTGGAACCCTCGATCTGGGCCGCCTGCCGTGAGGGACCGAAACAGGGGATGCCGGCCTGTCTGACGGCGTCGGCGACGCCGGCGACCAGCGGGGCCTCAGGGCCGATCACGACCAGCTCCGCCCGGAGCCGCTCGGCCAGTTCGGTAACCGCGGCCGGGTCTGTCGGTACCACCGGATGCAGGGTCGCGACCTGCGCGATGCCCGCGTTTCCGGGAGCACAGTGAACCTCGGTGACCTGGGGGTCCGCCGCCAGCGACCGGCACAGGGCGTGTTCACGCCCGCCGGTTCCAATCACAAGAACGCGCACTTGTCAGAGCCTATCGTCCTCCCGGATCGTCCCTCGGGCCGTGTCGGCACACCCGGATTTCGCCGGTGCCCGAACGCCAAAGTCATCCACAGCCTGTGGATGACTTTGGCGAGTCCGCGACGTGCCGGTACGCATGAGAGGTGCCAGTAAACAGGGTGTGAATTTTGTCGGGTTGTGCATGATCGATGCTTGAACCTGGGAGTAAGCTGAGAGCCATCCCCCTTTTCGTGTTAAGTTTTGAGTGGCTTTGCGTGTCTCTTGCCGATTGGAGGTGGTTCGGGATGTCCTCTGGCGATCCCAGCAGTACGTGCTCGCGCACGCCTGCTGTGCGCACCCTCGACCACCCCATCTCGGTGCCCGACCGGCACCGCACGCATCGTCGCTTCCACTGGTGGTGACAGCGCATCGCGTGCGGAATCCCGCAAGGTTGGGCGGGAAAGGCTCGCCATGCGCTCCTCGCTCCTTTTTCCCCGTATCAAGCACGCTCGCACGATCCGTGCCCCGCACGCGCCCGCCGTCTCGCTCGGTGCGCGGATGAGCGGTGTCTGCGTCCCGCCGAGCGACTCGCTCGTCGAGTACGCCGCCTACATCGACGGTAAGAAGATCGAGGCCCTGGGCATCCCCGACGCCCTGGAACTCGTCCGCGCGCACAACGCGTCCGTCGAAGGGAACAACGCCTTCGTCTGGGTCGGCCTGCACGAGCCCGACGCCCCCGAGGTCGAGTGGCTGGCGGAGGTCTTCGCCCTGCACCCGCTCGCCGTCGAGGACGCCGTCAAGGCTCACCAGCGACCCAAGGTCGAGCGCTACGGCGACTCGTTGTTCATGGTCCTGAAGACCGTCGCCTACCTCGACCACGACGTGCTGACCGCGACCAGCGAGATCATCGGCACCGGAGAGATCATGGTGTTCGTCGGCACCGACTTCGTGGTGACCGTGCGGCACGGCCGGCACTGCCCGCTCTCGGAGGTGCGGGAGCGCCTTGAGGACAAGCCCACGCTGCTCAGCCGGGGCCCCACCGGCGTGCTGCACGCGATCGCCGACCACGTCGTCGACAAGTACCTCACCGTGGCCGACCGGATGCAGGCCGAGCTGGAGGACGTCGAGGCGATGGTCTTCGCGGACGTCAGCGCCCGTGACATCGGCCGGATCTACAACCTCAAGCGCGAGATGATCGAGATGAAGCGGTCCGTCACACCGCTCCAGGCACCGATGTCCACGCTGGCCCAGCGCCGGATGATCCCCTCCGAGATGCGCGAGTACTTCCGTGACGTCGTCGACCACCTGGCCCGCGTCTGCGAGCAGGTGGAGTCGTCCAACGAGCTCTGCAACTCCATACTGCAGGCGGCGCTCGCCCGTTCCAACGCGCTCGCCAACGAGGACATGCGGAAGATCTCCTCATGGGTCGCCATCATGGCCGTCCCCACGATGATCGCCGGCATCTACGGCATGAACTTCGAGCACATGCCCGAGCTCGACTCCGTCTTCGGCTACCCGCTGGTGCTCAGCGTGATGATCATCGCCTGCACGCTGCTCTACCGGGGCTTCCGCCGCAACGGCTGGATGTGACCCGATCTCAGGCGCTCATCGGGCGGGCGGGGGTGACCGGCTTCGGGACACGCATGCCCCGCTCGGCCCACAGGGTGATCATCCGGTCGGGATAGTCGGTGACGATCGCGGTCGCCCCGAGATCGAGCAGCTCGGCCGCTCGCCCGGGGTCGTTGACGGTCCACACGGCCAGCGGCAGGTCGGCCTTCTCCGCTCGCCGGGCGAGCTCGGGGTCGACCATCACATGCTCGGGGGAGAGCGTGGTGCCCCCGGCCTCGGCGGCGGCGGCCGGGACGTCGCCGCCGAAGTCCTCCAGACGGAGGCCGTCGAGCCAGGCGCTGTCCATGGTGGCACGCTCGATCAGGGCGTACCTCCCGGTCGCGGGGGCCAGGGAGCGGGCGATCCGCAGGACGCGCCAGTCGAAACTGAGGATGGCCGCCCGGTCGAGCCTGCGGTGCCGGTCGAGCTCGGCGACCACCATCTCGGTGAACTCACCGACCTCGGCGCTCAGATCGGGCCTGGTCGGGTCCGACTTGAGCTCCACGTGCACCCGCACCCCGTCGGCTCCGTAGGCGTCCATCAGCCCCAGCACGGAGCCCAGGGTCGGCATCCGGGTGTTCGGCACCGGCAGCTGGGTCGGGGCGAAACGGTCTTCGGGGTGGCGCGGCACCCGCACTCCGCACTCCAGCGTGCGCAGCTGCGCCAGCGTGAGCTCGCCGACGGGCCTGCCCACGTACGGGAAGGCGGGGTCGTCGCGGAAGGCGGGCCGGACGTCGGTGCTGGTCACAGCGGACACTGTGAGGTCGTGTGTGAGCACCAGCCGCCGATCGGCGGTCAGTGCGACGTCGAGCTCCAGTGCGTCGACGCCCAGCTCCAGGGCGTGGGCGAAACCGGGCAGGGTGTTCTCGGGACGGAGCCCACGGGCCCCACGGTGACCGTGAATCTCGGCATGCACACAGGGACCTTATCCATCTCGGGTACCGATCCCCAGTACGGCTCGCGCCCCGGCGACGCCGGGCGCGGGTCGTACCGGTCGAAACCAGGCCCTTGGCACTTCTGCTCACCACGGTGTCGTCGGCCGCCGCACTCGTGCGGCGCCACCTGGCCGATCCCCGCGGCGGGGATCGGCGGGAGCGGACCCAGGCCCTGTCCTTTGGATCTTTTGCCCACTACGGGCAGGCGGCGCCTCGCCGCGTTGTCGTCGGTCACCGCGGCGCGCCGCGGCTCCCTCCTCCGCCTTGCGCGGCACCACCTGCCCGATCCTCGCCACGGCAAGATCCGCGGGACGGGGCCTAGATCAGCGGGTGGATCTGGAGCGTCTCGGTGCGGCCGGGGCCGACGCCGATCGCGGAGATCCTGGAGCCGCTCATCTGCTCCAGGGCCTTCACGTACGCCTGCGCGTTGGCGGGCAGGTCCTCGAAGCTCCTGGCGCCGGTGATGTCCTCCTGCCAGCCGGGGAACTCCTCGTACACCGGCTTGGCGTGGTGGAAGTCGGTCTGGGTCATCGGGATCTCGTCGTGACGGACGCCGTCGATCTCGTAGGCGACGCAGACGGGAATCCTCTCCAGGCCGGACAGCACGTCCAGCTTGGTGAGGAAGTAGTCGGTGACACCGTTGATCCGGGTGGCGTACCGGGCGATGACCGCGTCGAACCAGCCGCAGCGGCGGTTACGCCCGGTGGTCACCCCGTACTCGCGGCCGGTGGCGCGCAGCCACTCGCCCATCTCGTCGTCGAGCTCAGTCGGGAACGGACCCGAGCCGACGCGGGTGGTGTACGCCTTCAGGATGCCGATCACGCGGGTGAGCCGGGTCGGCGGGATGCCGGAACCCGAGCAGGCGCCGCCGCTCGTCGGGGAGGAGGAGGTGACGAACGGGTAGGTGCCGTGGTCGATGTCGAGCAGGTTGCCCTGCCCGCCTTCGAGCAGCACGACCTTGCCCTCGTCCAGGGCCCTGCTGAGGATCAGCGAGGTGTCGGCGATGTGCGGCTTGAGGCGCTCGGCGTAGCCGAGATACTCGTCCAGGACCTTGTTCGCGTCGATCACCCGACGGTTGTAGATCTTGGTGAGGATCTGGTTCTTCTCGCCCAGCGCGACCTCGATCTTCTGCTGCAGGATGCCCGGGTCCAGCAGGTCCTGGACCCGCACGCCCATCCGGTAGATCTTGTCGCCGTACGCGGGACCGATGCCGCGCCCGGTCGTGCCGATCTTGGCCTTGCCGAGGTAGCGCTCGGTGACCTTGTCGAGGGCCTTGTGGTGGGGCATGATCAGGTGCGCGTTGGCGGAGATCAGCAGCCGCTCGGAGGAGACCCCCCGGGCCTCAAGCCCGTCGATCTCGCTCAGCAGCACGCCCGGGTCGATGACGACACCGTTGCCGATCACGGGGATGACGTTCGGTGAGAGCACTCCCGTCGGCAGCAGGTGCAGCGCATACTTCTGGTCGCCGATGACGACCGTGTGGCCCGCGTTGTTGCCTCCCTGGTATCTGACGACATAGTCGACCTGATCACCGAGTAGGTCGGTCGCCTTACCCTTGCCCTCATCGCCCCACTGGGCACCAACGAGAACGACAGCCGGCATTGTGATTCTCCCACCGCAAAAACGAAAACCCCTGGCGCAATCGCTACAGGGGCTCTTGCGTGGTGAGAATACCCGACGGCGTCCGAAATGGGGATCTCCCACCTCGGGGCGAGAGATCCCATGGGCAGATCAAGGGGCAGATCAGGGCCGGATCAGGGCCGGATCAGCGGCCGGTCAGCTCCTTGGACGCCTCGGCGCTGGAGTCCTTGAGGAACTGGAAGCACCGCTCGGCCTCCTCCTTCTCCCCGATGCTCTGGGCGGCGCGGGCCAGTGCGTGCAGGCACCTCAGGAACCCCTGGTTGGGCAGATGCTCCCAGGGGATCGGGCCGTGCCCCTTCCAGCCCGCCCTGCGGAGCTGGTCCAGGCCCCGGTGGTAGCCGGTGCGGGCGAAGGCGTACGACGTCACGGCGTGTCCCGCCGCGAAATACTCGTCCGCGAGTGCCGCCCAGGCGGTCGGATAGGCGGGGAAGCGCGCGGCGACGTCGGATGGCTGGGCGCCGGATTCCAGCGCCTGTCGAGCTTCAGGCAGGTCCGGGAGCAGGGTGGGCGGCGGGCCGGCGAGAAGGTTCTCGTGGGATTCCATAGCGACAGTCCTATCTGGTGAAACCGCGCCAGGCCAAGATCGGCTCCCGGGGACTTTCCGGAAGCCGATCTCGTGACCTGACGGGGACCCTCCGAACATTGACCGGTTTTAACCGGTCTCTACCGAGAATTCCCGGTCTGCGTTGGTCGCCGGGGCATCAGGAGATCTTGGTGCCCGCCGACTTGAGGTGCTGGGCGGCCTCGACGATCCGCGCCGCCATCGAGGTCTCGGCGGCCTTGCCGTACGAGCGGGGGTCGTACACCTTCTTGTTGCCGACATCGCCGTCGACCTTGAGCACGCCGTCGTAGTTCCTGAACATGTGGTCGACGATCGGGCGGGTGAAGGCGTACTGCGTGTCGGTGTCGATGTTCATCTTCACCACGCCGTAGGCGATGGCCTCGTGGATCTCCTCGAGCAGCGAGCCCGAGCCGCCGTGGAAGACCAGGTCGAACGGCTTCTCCTTGCCGTACTTGGCGCCGACCGCGTCCTGGATCTCCTTGAGCACGCTCGGCCGCAGCTTGACGTGGCCGGGCTTGTAGACGCCGTGCACGTTGCCGAAGGTCGCGGCGAGCATGTAGCGGCCGCGCTCTCCCAGGCCCAGGGCCTCGGCGGTCGCGAGGGCGTCCTCGGAGGTGGTGTAGAGCTTCTCGTTGATCTCGCCGACGACGCCGTCCTCCTCGCCGCCGACGACGCCGATCTCCACCTCAAGGACGATCTTTGCGCGGGCGGTCTTCTCCAGGAGTTCCCTGGCGATCTCAAGGTTCTCGTCCAGCGGCACGGCGGAGCCGTCCCACATGTGCGACTGGAAGAGAGGGTCCTCACCCCTGGCCACCCGCTCAAGGGAGATGTCGAGCAGCGGGCGCACGAAACCGTCCAGCTTGTCCTTGGGGCAGTGGTCGGTGTGCAGGGCGATCGTCACGGGGTAGTTGGCCGCGACGACACGGGCGTACTCCGCCAGCGCCACCGAGCCGGACACCATGTTCTTGACCGTGGTACCGGAGAGGAAGTCGGCACCGCCGGTCGACACCTGGACGATGCCGTCGCTCTCCGCCTCGGCGAACCCTCTGAGTGCGGCGTTGAGGGTCTGTGACGAGGTCACGTTGATGGCCGGGTAGGCGAAACCTCCCGCCTTGGCCCGGTCGAGCATCTCGGCGTAGACCTCTGGGGTCGCGATGGGCATCGTGTCATCTCCTGGAGACGGCTGTGGGCAGCTGGCACGGGGCTATGAAGACATTGCCCATGGGCCAGTATTCCGGGTTCCTTCCCAACCGGATAGCTCCACCACCACTTCGGGGTGTACGGATGTGTCCTCGGCATGGTCTCGGCGCCCACCGGTAGGAAACCTCCGGAGGACTCCTGGTGCTCGCCGGTACGGGATCTCCAGTATGACCTGGTTGGTTATAGGGGATCTTCTAGGATTTCGGGGCTTCTGAGCTGATTTACCAGGTCAGTCGTGAAATATCCTCACGAACCGCTAATCTCCACTGTGTGGGACGCCACAGGTCTGACCCCATGGGTATCGCCCGCCTGGTCCTCGCCGGACTGGCGGCGCTGGCGCTCGTCGCCCTGATCGTGGTCGGGGTTCTCTCGCTGATCGGCAGTCTCGGCTCCGGCGCCGAGACGGACCCGTCGGCCGCGCCGGCCACCATCACCACCACCACCACGTCGCCGGCGGACGCCTCCTCGACCGCCTCCGCCTCAGCCTCGGCCACCGCCGAGCGGGTGCCGACGGTCCTCGTCGAGTGCCTGCGGGAGCAATGCCCCACGGTCTTCCTGAAGGTCACCGGGGGCGATGTGCTGCTCGACCGGGAGATGGCCGAGGGCGAGCAGTTCCAGTCCTTCGACCCCAAGGTCGACGTCGTGCTGGCCGACTCGGCCGCGGTCCGGGTCCAGGTGAACGGGGCCGTCCGCGCACCCGGCGGGTCGGGGGGGCGCCAGGAGTTCACGGTCTCCCGAAACCGGTAGTGCCCGGTGGCTCCTCGCCGCGGCGAGGATCGGCCGGACGGCGCCTCGCGAGGCGCGCCGCGGTGACCGAGACAGGGCACCCGGGTGGAAGGCCCGCGAGGCGCCGGGCGATCCTCTAGCCCAAGCCGAGGTCGGTCAGGGTGTAGGCGGTCCGGTACGGCAGCCCGGCGTCGGCGATCGCCTGGGAGGCTCCCCGGTCCACGATCGTGGCGACCGCCACGACCTCGGCGCCCGCCGCGCGCAGCGCCTCCACCGCGGTCAGCGGGGAACCGCCGGTGGTGGAGGTGTCCTCCACCACAAGCACCCTCCGCCCCGCCACATCCGGCCCCTCGATCCGGCGCTGCATGCCGTGGGCCTTCTGCGCCTTGCGCACCACGAACGCGTCGAGCGTCCTGCCCCGCGCGGCCGCCGCGTGCAGCATGGCGGTCGCCACCGGGTCGGCGCCCAGCGTCAGCCCGCCGACCGCCTGGTAATCGAGATCTTCGGTGAGGTCCAGCATGACCCGCCCCACCAGCGGCGCCGCCTGCCCGTCGAGGGTCACCCGGCGCATGTCCACATAGAAGTCGGCCTCTCTGCCCGAGGACAGCACGACCTTGCCGTGCACCACGCCCTTGCCCTTGATCTCTGCCAGCAGGTTCTCGCGATCGCTCATGGCACCAAGGTTAGGGCGATCCGGAAGGCCGCCAGATCCGGGGCCGGCGGTGAGCGGCGCCGATCCGGCCGCCGGATGGCAAAAGTGCGATCCGGGTTTACGCGCGGCACGGACTGCGAGACTATCCGGCAGGCAACTCCGGGTAATGATGGGGTC
Organism: Streptosporangium sp. CA-115845; assembly: GCF_050943795.1. NCBI lineage: Bacteria > Bacillati > Actinomycetota > Actinomycetes > Streptosporangiales > Streptosporangiaceae > Streptosporangium > Streptosporangium sp. CA-115845. Next base: position 412,138 of record NZ_CP191988.1, read on the forward strand.
ACAATGGGTGCGGAAACATCTCAAGGCGACGCTGAGCTGCTGGCTGCCGCCAGGAACGGCGACGTGGCCGCCTACCGGGTGCTCCACCAGCGGCACGCTCCCGCGGCATACGCACTGGCCCGCCTGCTCCTCCCCGTCGAGAGCGGGGTCGAGGGCGTCGTCGAGGAGACGTTCGCGGCGGTCCACCACGTGATCGACCAGGGAGACGGCCCGGAGCAGGCGTTCCGCGTCCACCTGCTCACCGCCCTCCGCCGTACCGTCGGCGACACCTCCGACGCGGCGGATCTGGAGGGCTCGCCGGTGGCCAGGGCCTTTTCGTCCATGCCGGAGAGGTGGCAGCTCGTCCTGTGGCACGCCGAGGTCGAGAGGGCCAGGCCCGACGACACCGGACTCCTGCTCGGCCTGACGGTGAACGGCGCGGCCGCGCTCGCCTACCGGGCGCGGGAGGGGATGCGCCAGGCGTGCCTGCGCATCCACCTGGCCGAGACGACCGCGCCCGAGTGCCGGCCCGCACTGGCCAGGCTGGGCCACCACATCCGTGGCGGCCTGACCAGGGAACAGAGCAGGATCGTGGACGAGCATCTGGAGGGCTGCTCGGGCTGCCGCGCGGTGCTCACGGAGCTGACCGGCATCGGCCAGAGCATCCGCTCCGTCATCGGCCCGCTCATCGTCGGTCCCGCGTTCCCCGCCTACCTAGCGGCGCTCGGCAGGATGGGCGTCACGACGGGGGGCGGACTGCCCGGCCGCTGGCGGCAGGCTCCCCGATCCGTGCGGCGCGCCGTCACGGCCGGTGTGGTCACCACCGCGGTCGCGACGGTGGCCGCACTCGTGCTGGTATCGGGCTCAGAGCCCGCGCCCCCGCCGAGCGCGGCCGCCGAGCCGATCGTCATGGCCCCGGCGCTCCCAGGCGTCGTACCGACACTCTCCGGGCAGCCGGAGGCGTCCGGAGGTGAGAGCGGCGGGGCCGGCGCCGGCGAGCCGGCCGAGATCGGGCCGGGGCCGACGGGAACTGGGCAGGACGGCCGGACGGGTTCCTGGCTCGCGCCCCGCCTGGTGGCCAGGATCGACGCGCTCGGTGCCCTGATCAGGTCCGAGACCGGCATCGTGGCGGTGCGGCTGCGCAACGCGGGGCGTGGGCAGAGCGAGGAGGTCGTCGCCTACGTCGGGCTGCCGCGAGGTGTGACGCTGCCGTCCGGATCCCGCGGGGGACACTCCGTCGGTGCCGTCACGCCGGTCGGCACGGTCGACGGCTGGTCCTGCCGGGCGTGGCGGCGAGGTGCCCGGTGCGTCCGCGGTCCGCTGCCGGCGGGCCGGGCCACGGCGGTCTTCCTGAGAGTCCTGGTGTCGGACGACGCGCCCTACGGGGCGGTGCCCTCGGTCACGGTCTCCACGGCGGGGACACGGGTGGCCGCCAGGTCGCGCAGCGGCGTACGGGCGGAGGGGGCTCCGGCACGGTTCGCCACCGACGGCCGGGTGGCCGTCTCCGCGATCGGCAACACCCTGCTGAGCTGCGCGCCCTCGGAGCCCGGGTGCGAGGCCGCCCGCGCGGGGCAGGGCGACCGGCGCGACAACAACAGCTGGGAGATGCGCCCTCTCGATCGGGACGGGGATCCGTCGACCAGCTCATCGAGCGCCGCCCGGCTCGTGCTGCCGACGGCCGGCAAGGTGGTCTGGGCGGGACTCTACTGGTCGGCGAGTGCGCCCCCCAGCGGGCGGATCAAGCTCAAGGTGCCGGGGGAGACGGAGTACCGGCAGGTCAGGGCCGCGCGGGTGGTGGAACGAGAGCTGCCCGTGGGGCGGGGCTACCAGGCGTTCGCCGATGTGACGCGGCTGCTGGGCAGGGCACGCGGGACGTACTGGGTGGCCGACGCCTCGATAAGGCCGGGCGTCTCGCGCCATGCCGGGTGGAGCCTGGTGATCATCGTGGCCGACCCGCGCAGACCGTACAGCCAGACCGTCGTGGTCGACACCGCGACGGTGCTGGAGCGGGGGCATCGCTCGATGCGGATACCGCTCGGAGGTCTGACGCCCGCCGACGCGCCCGCGAAGGTGGCCCTGGTGACCTGGGAGGGTGACGCGGGCGTCGCGGGTGATCGGGTGAGGCTCGGTGGCCGGACCCTCCGGCCCGCCGGAGGGGGGCGGGACCCGGGCAATCCCTTCGACGGATCCGCCACCGGGGCGAGGGGCACCCGTGCGACCTTCGGCACGGATGTGGACCGCTTCCGGGCACGCCTCGGCCGAGCCCCGGTGCTGGAGCTCAGCACGCACCAGGACGTCCTGCTTTTCGGCGCGGCGGCGGTGAGCGTGCGGACCGCTCCGTGAGGCGCGTTCGAGCAGGCCGGGCCTCCGGTACGACGGACGCGGCGCGGGACCTCGGAGACGGATGGCGTATAGCACCCTGCGGAGGGGGTTGACGAACGGGACAAACTGGTACGGTCTGCGTAAACGGTCCGGCGTATGGTCGAGCGCGGGTGGAATCGTCGGGATTCACCCTCGGATGGTCAGCCGCTTGATTACCCTGAGGAAGGGCCGTCTCTCTGGGCTCTTTCGGGCTTGTCCGAGCCAGAGGATCGGGCCACGTAGGAAGGGCGGTGTCAGGTGGATCGTTGCGCGCTGTTCGTGGACGCCGGTTACCTGCTGTCCGACGGTGCGATGGCGGTGCACGGAACCCGCCACCGCGAGGCGGTCTCCTGGGACTACCCGGGGCTGCTCCAACTGCTCAACAAGCTGTCGAGAGAGCGCACCGGCCTGCCGCTGCTCCGCTGTTACTGGTACGAGGCGACGGTGGAGGGCCGGCGTACTCCCGAGCACGACACGCTGGCCGACATCCCCGGCCTCAAGCTCCGCCTGTCGCGCATCCGCCCCGGCCGCCGCGAGGGTGTCGACGCCCAGGTCCACCGTGACCTGATGACGCTGGCCCGCAACGGCGCGGTCTGCGACGCGGTCGTGGTCAGCGGCGACGAGGACCTGGCGCAGGTCGTCTGCGACGCCCAGGATCTCGGTATCCGGGTCACCGTGGTGCACATCAGCGCCGACGGCAGCTGGGCCGTCTCCCGCACGCTCCGCCAGGAGTGCGACGACCTGATCGAGATCGGTGCCGGTCAGTTGCGGCCGCACGTCAGCCTGATCGGCGACGAGGCGCCTCCCCTGGCGGTCAACGGCCACCAGCACGGTACCAACGGCCACCCCGTCGCGACTCGCGGCAGCAACGGCTCCCCGGTCACCAGCCCGGTCACCAGCCCGGTCCCCGCGGTCCAGGCACCCCGCGCGGCCCATGCCCAGCACGCGCTGCCCTCCGCCTATCCGAGCTACACCCAGGAGTCTCCGGCCACCCCGGTCACACCGGCCGCTCCGGCCGCCTCGCCACCCCAGGCGCCGCCGCTTTCGCCCGCTCCCACGCCGTCGCACGCGGCCGTCAACGGCTCGACCGGCCCGCTGCAGTCCGCCCCGCAGTACTCGCTGGGCAACACCGGCGGCATGCCGAGCTACCAGGCGTCGCAGATGGGCGCCTACACCGGTCCTCAGCCGGCCCCCGTGCCGGTGCAGACCGGGAACGGTGCCGCGACGACCCTCTCCGACGCGGTGAAGGCCGCGCACAAGGAAGGCCACGACTTCGGCGAGTCCGTCGCCAAGGACGCCCCCGCCCTGTGGCTGGAGGCGGTTCTCGCCCGTAAGCCCCGGATGCCCTCGGATCTGGAGGCACGGCTGCTCCAGGGCTCCTCGCTGCCGATCGACTTCCTCCTGCACGACGAGGTCCGCCACGCCCTGCGCCGCGGCTTCTGGGACGCCCTGGAGCGCGCCCGCCGCTGAGGTTCGCGCTCCGCGAGCCGGCGTCGCGGACCGGGAAGCCCGGTCAGGTGAGGGCGTCGAAGCCGGCGCGCAGGTGGTTGAGGCGGTTGGTCAGGTCGGATATCGGGCCCACCAGGCCGGGGGCGCCGTTCTTGCGTGCCAGCTCGGTGACCCGGTCGAGCTCGTTCTCGACCGCGGCCAGGCGCTTGGACAGCTCGGGCAGCACGGTCGCCTGCTCGTCCGCGTCGCCGGGCGGCAGCTCGGCGGAGAGGCGTTCGCGGAGCATGGCGGCCTGCTCGGCCAGCCTGCGGTTCATGTTGTAGAGCTCCACGAACACCGCGACCTTGGCCCGGAGCACCCACGGGTCGAAAGGCTTGGTGAGGTAGTCGACGGCGCCCGCCGCGTAGCTGCGGAAGGCGTAGTCGGGCGCGCTGTCGACCACGGTGAGGAAGATGATCGGGATGTTGCGGGTGCGCTCGCGACGCTTGATGTGGGCCGCCGTCTCGAACCCGTCCATGCCCGGCATGCGGACATCGAGCAGGATCAGCGCGAACTCCGTGCCGAGCAGGGCCTTCAGCGCCTCCTCCCCGGACTTCGCCCGGACCGGTATCAGATCGAGTGAGCTGAGAATGGCTTCCAGCGCGATCAGATTCTCCTCCCGGTCGTCCACCAGGAGGATCTTGGCTTTGTCCGGCATCGATCACACGCCTTCGTCGGAGTCACCGGCAGGCTTGCCCCTGGTCAGCCAGCCGCGTAGCCGTTCCAGCAGGCGGTCGACGTCTACGGGCTTGGGCACGTAGTCGGAGGCGCCGGATGCGATGCTCTTCTCCCGGTCGCCTCGCATGACCTTAGCGGTCAGCGCGATGATCGGCAGGTCCGCGAACTGGGGCATCCGGCGGATCGCGGAGGTGGTGGCCCAGCCGTCCATCTCCGGCATCATGATGTCCATCAGGACGAGGGCGACGTCCTCGTTACGTTCCAACTGCTCGATGCCCTCGCGGCCGTTCTCCGCGTAGATCACCGTGGAGCCGTAGCGTTCGAGCACACTGGTCAGTGCGAACACGTTGCGGATGTCGTCGTCCACGATCAGGATCTTCGTCCCGGTCAGCGGGTCGTCGCCCTTCCACGGCTTGCCCTCGCCCTGCGGGGGGAAGTGCGGCAGGGGCATGTCGTCGCCCCGTGCCAGCTCCGGCAGGTCGTCGGAGCCCTCGAGCACGCCGATGAGCGCCGGGTTGCGGGGGGAGGAACTGGGGGCGCTCGCCCCGCCGTCACGTGAGGCCAACGGGCCGCCGTAGGACGGTGGCAGGTAGAGGGTGAAGGTGCTGCCCTCACCGACCTTGCTGATCACGTGGATCTCGCCGCCGAGCAGGCGGGCGATCTCGCGGCAGATGGACAGGCCCAGGCCCGTTCCGCCGTACTTCCGGCTGGTGGTGCCGTCGGCCTGGCGGAACGCCTCGAAGATGACCTCCAGCTTGTCCGAGGCGATCCCGATGCCGGTGTCGACCACCTCGAAGGCCAGGATGCCGTCGGCGCCGCGCAGGGTGTCGTCCACGAAGGCGACGGAGCGACCGGCGTGGATCACGCGCAGCCGTACCTCACCCTTGGGGGTGAACTTGATCGCGTTGGAGAGCAGGTTGCGCAGCACCTGCTGGAGGCGCTGCTCGTCGGTTCGGAGTTCCTGCGGTATCGACGGGTCGACCTCGACGGTGAAGGACAGGCCCTTGTCCTGGGCCAGCGGGGCGAAGGTGGCCTCGAAGTAGTCGACGAGCTTGGGCAGGGAGATCTGCTGGGGATGGATGTCCATCCGCCCCGCCTCGACCTTCGACAGGTCGAGGATGTCGTTGATCAGTTGGAGCAGGGCCGACCCGGCGCCGTGGATCGTCCTGGCGAACTCCACCTGCTGGGCGGTGAGGTTGCCGTCGGCGTTCTCGGTGAGCAGCTTGGCCAGCACGAGGAGGCTGTTCAGCGGGGTGCGCAGCTCGTGGGACATGTTGGCGAGGAACTCGGACTTGTAGCGCGAGGAGACCGCGAGCTGCTCGGCGCGCTCCTCCAGCGTGCGCCGGGCCTGCTCGATCTGGAAGTTCTGGATCTCGATGGCCCGGTTCTGCTTGGCCAGCAGCGCCGCCTTGTCCTCCAGTTCGGCGTTGGAGCGGCGCAGCTCCTCCTGCTGGCGCTGGAGCTCGTCGGAACGCTCCCGCAGCTCGGTGGTGAGGCGCTGCGACTCGGTCAGCAGGTCCTCGGTACGGGAGTTGGCGATGATCGTGTTCATCGTGACACCGATGGTCTCGACGAGCTGGTTCAGGAAGTCGTGGTGGATCTCGCTGAACTCGCTGAACGAGGCCAGCTCCAGCACACCGAGCACCTGGGTCTCGAACAGGACCGGCAGCACGACGATCTGCGCGGGCGTGGAGGTGCTGAGACCGCTGTCGACGGTCAGGTAGCGGGCGGGCACGTTGCCGAGGATGATCCCCCTGCCCTCCAGCGCGGCCTGGCCCACGATGCCCTCGCCGGTGGCGAACCGCTGCCGGGGGCCGTTGCCGGAGCGCACGCCGTATCCGGCGATGAGGTGCAGGTCGTGGTCGCCGGTGGGTTCGGCGAGGTAGAAGGCGCCGTAGTGGGCCGACACCAGCGGGGTCAGCTCGCTCATGATGAGCTTGGCGACCTCCATCAGGTCGCGATGGCCCTGCATGAGGCGGGAGATCCTCGCCAGGTTGGACTTCAGCCAGTCCTGTTCCTGGTTGGCGGTGGTGGTGTCGCGCAGCACCGCCACCATCATGTTGATGTTGTCCTTCAGCTCGCCGATCTCGCCCTCGGCGTCGACGGTGATGGAGCGGGTCAGGTCGCCGGTGGCGACGGCGGTGGTGACCTCGGCGATGGCGCGCACCTGGGTGGTGAGGCGCGCGGCGAGCTCGTTGACGTTCTCGGTGAGGCGCTTCCAGATGCCCTCGGCGCCCTCGACCCGGGCCTGGCCGCCGAGCTGGCCCTCGGAGCCGACCTCGCGGGCGACCCGGGTGACCTCGGAGGCGAAGGAGGAGAGCTGGTCGACCATGGTGTTGATCGTGGTCTTCAGGGCGAGGATCTCGCCCTGGGCGTTCACGTCGATCTTGCGGGTCAGGTTGCCGGACGCGACGGCGGTGGTGACCTCGGCGATGTTGCGGACCTGGTAGGTCAGGTTGTTGGCCATGGAGTTGACGTTGTCGGTGAGGTCCTTCCAGACGCCGGAGACGCCGCGGACCCGGGCCTGGCCGCCGAGCTGGCCCTCGGTGCCGACCTCGCGGGCGACCCGGGTGACCTCGTCGGCGAACATCGACAGCTGGTCGACCATGGTGTTGAGGGTGTCCTTGAGCTGGAGGATCTCACCCTGGGCGTCGGCGGTGATCTTTTTGGACAGGTTGCCCTGGGCCACCGCCGTGGACACCGCGGCGATCTGACGCACCTGGGTGGTCAGGTTGTTGGCCATCACGTTGACGTTGTCGGTGAGGTCCTTCCAGGTGCCGGAGACGCCGGGCACCTGCGCCTGGCCGCCGAGCTGGCCCTCGGAGCCGACCTCGCGGGCGACCCGGCTCACCTCGGAGGCGAAGGAGGAGAGCTGGTCGACCATGGTGTTGATCGTGGTCTTCAGGGCGAGGATCTCGCCCTGGGCGTTCACGTCGATCTTGCGGGTCAGGTCGCCGTTGGCGACGGCGGTGGTGACCTCGGCGATGTTGCGGACCTGGTAGGTCAGGTTGTTGGCCATGGAGTTGACGTTGTCGGTGAGGTCCTTCCAGACGCCGGAGACGCCGCGGACCCGGGCCTGGCCGCCGAGCTGGCCCTCGGTGCCGACCTCGCGGGCGACCCGGGTGACCTCGTCGGCGAACATCGACAGCTGGTCGACCATGGTGTTGAGGGTGTCCTTGAGCTGGAGGATCTCACCCTGGGCGTCGGCGGTGATCTTCTTGGACAGGTCACCCTGGGCCACCGCCGTGGACACCGCGGCGATCGCGCGGACCTGGGTGGTCAGGTTGCCCGCCATCACGTTGACGTTGTCGGTGAGGTCCTTCCAGACGCCGGAGACGCCGCGCACCTGCGCCTGGCCGCCGAGCTGGCCCTCGGTGCCGACCTCGCGGGCGACCCGGGTGACCTCCTCGGCGAATGCCAGCAGCTGGTCGACCATGGTGTTGACCGTGTTCTTCAGCTCGAACATCTCGCCGACCGCGTCGACGGTGACCTTGCGGCTCAGGTCGCCCCGTGCGACTCCGGTGGTCACCGCCGCGATGTCGCGGACCTGCGCCGAGACGCGGCTGGACATGGTGTTGACGGCCTCGGTGAGGTCGCGCCAGCTTCCCGCCATGCCGCGCACCTGCGCCTGGCCGCCGAGCTGGCCCTCGGTGCCGACCTCGCGGGCGACCCGCGTCACCTCGGAGGTGAACATCGACAGCTGGTCGACCATGCCGTTGATCGCCTTGCCGAGGCGGCGCACCTCACCTCTGGCAGCGCGGTCAAGGTCGATCCGGCGGGACAGATCGCCCTTGGCCACCGCGTCGATCACGTCCGCCGCTCCGCTGACCGGGCCGACGAGCGCGTCGATCAGCGAGTTGACCGAATCGACGCTCTCGGCCCACGAGCCCACACCGGGGCCGGGGCTGAGGCGCTCGGCGAAGCGGCCCTCCTTCACCACCTCACGGCGGACCCGGTGCAGCTCGTTGGCCAGATGCTCGCGGCGGTCGGCCACCTCGTTGAGCAGCAGCCGGATCTCGCTGAGGATTCCCGGCGGGGCATGTGGCACCCGGCGGCGGAAATCGCCGTTGCGCCAGGTGATGAGTGTCTGCAGGATCGGTCGTAGATCCGATTCGCTGTAACGTCGCTCCTCGACGTCGGGCACGGTGTTGACCGTGGTCATATGACCTCCTTGACTCCCGGGGGCGCAGCCGTGAGTCACCCCAGTCTGTCACGGTGCGCAATGTGTAGTCCCACCTTCGATTCACCCCATGTCAACGGGAAGTGTGGTAGTCACGGAATAGTGACCAGTGCTCCTCGCGCCGTCCTGGCAGCGACCTTCACCCCGGGACACACCGCCGTCCCCGCCGTCAGGCGGTTCACCGTGGAGGTGATGACCGCCTGGGCCGCCGTTTCCGTGCTGGCGGTCGCCGAGCGGCTGGCGGCCGAGCTTTCCTCGCAGGTCTCAGACGCCCCCTTCGAGGTCGTCTGGAACCACCTGGGTGACGGGCTGCAGATCGAGGTGCGCCAGCAATGGGCCCCCGAGCCGAGCCCCTGCGCCCCGTCCGTACCGGTGGAGGAGTGGGGTGTCACCTTCGCCGGTCAGCAGCGCACGCACTGGGCCAGGATCCGGCTGCCCGGTTCCTCCGGGCGGCCGTCCTCGGAGTGGACCGCCGAGGAGCCCAGCCGCGGGCCGATCTGGATGGGTTTTCTCGCCGACGCCAGCGACCTGCTGGCGGGCACCCTCGATCCTGACATGGTGCCCGCGATCATCTCGCAGATCGTGGTGCCGAGGCTGGCCACCTGGTGTGCCGTCTACACATGGAGCAACGGTGGCGGCCCGCAGCGCCCAGCCTACCTCTGGCACACCGATGAGCGGCGCATCGACGAGCTCCGGGAGGAACTCGCCACCGTCCAGATCCCGCAGACCGGTGGTTCCATGCAGCTCGCCGACTCGCAGGTGCTGGTCATCCCGCTTCTCGCGCGCGGGCGCACGCTGGGCGCGATGTGCCTTGGACGCCCCGACCGGTTCACCGAGGACGTGCTTCAGTACGCCGAGGACATCGGCCGCCGCGCCGCCCTCGCCCTGGACAACGCCCTGCTGTACGCCACTCAGGCGGCGGCCAACCGGGCGCTCCAGCGCAGCCTGCTCCCTCCCGACGAGCCCGGCGAGATCCCCGGCCTCGACCCCGCGGTGGTCTACGAGCCCGCGGGGGAGACCAACGAGGTCGGCGGCGACTTCTACGACCTGTTCGCGGTCGGCGACAAATCCTGGCGGTTCGCGGTGGGCGACGTCTGCGGGACCGGTCCCGAGGCCGCCGCGGTCACCGGCCTGGCCCGCCACACCCTGCGCCTGCTCGCCCGGGAGGGGTACGGTGTGGCCGCCGTCCTCGACCGCCTCAACCAGGCCATCCTTGAGGAGGGCGACCGCGCCCGGTTCCTGACGCTGCTGCACGGGGAGATCACGCCCAGGCCGAGCGGTCTGAACGTGTCGATGGTCTCCGCCGGCCACCCGGAGGCGCTGCGGTTGCGACCCAGCGGTGTCGTGGAGACGGTGGTGACCTCCCAGTCGCTGCTCGGCGTCTTCCCCGAGGCGACCTTCAAGGCGGAGGTCGTCCACCTCGACCCCGGTGACGTGCTCCTCGCGGTGACCGACGGGGTCACCGAGCGCCGCAGGGACGGGCGGCTGCTCGACGACGACGCGGGTCTGGCCAAGCTGCTCGCCGAGTGCGTGGGCCTGTCGGCGCGGGCGGTCGCCGAGCGGATCCGCCGCGCCGTCCAGGACTTCGCACCCGAGCCGAGCGCCGACGACATGGCGATCGTGGTCCTGCGAGCACGCTGACGGGGCCGGCCGCGACCCACGGCGGGCAGATCCTCTGCCCGCCGTGGTCGGGCGGCTCCTCGCCGGGGCGTCGGTCACCGCGGCACGCCGCGGCTGCCTCCTGCGCCTCGCGCCGGGCAGAGGCTAGATGTCGGTCTTCACGTGTCTGCGGGCGAAGTCCAGCTGCGCCGACATCTGCGTGATGCGCTCGGAGACGACCAGTGAGCCGTGGCCCGCGTCGTAGCGGTAGACCTCGTGCTCGTGGCCGCGCCCGGCGAGCCTGGCCACGTACGCCTCGATCTGCCCGATCGGGCAGCGCGGATCGTTCTCTCCGGCGAGGATCAGCAGCGGCGCCTCGACCTGGTCGACGTAGGTGATCGGAGAGCTGCCCGCGTACCGCTCGGGCTGTTCCTCCGGGGAGCCGCCGAGCAGCGCGCGGTGGTAGGAGCGCAGCGCCTCCGCCTCCTCCGCGTAGGCGGCCGCGTGGTCGGCGATCGGCACCGTGGCGATGCCCGCCGCCCACATCTTGGGCTGGGTGCCCAGACCGAGCAGTGTGAGGTAGCCACCCCAGGAGGCGCCGGACAGCACCAGCCGGTCGGGGTCGCAGACGCCGCGGTCGACCAGGGCGTCCCTGACGGCGGTCACGTCGGCCAGCTCGATGTGCCCGACATCGCCGCTGAGGGCGTTCCGCCAGTTCGAGCCGTACCCGGTGGAGCCCCGGTAGTTGACCCTTACGACCGCGAAACCCAGGTCCACCCAGGAGGCCACCTGCGGTACGAAGGAGTCGTCGTCCTGCGAGGTGGGGCCGCCGTGCAGCAGGAAGACGGTGGGGAAGGGGCCGGAGCCGCGCTCGGGGCGCGAGACCAGGGCGTGGATCCGGCCGCCGGGCCCCTCCACGTCCACGTCCTCGACCGGGACCGACGGCGGTGAGGTGGGGCCGCCATGGCTCATCACCATGTGGCCGTTGGTCGACCGGATCAGCGGCGGGTGTGCCCCGCTGGACCAGGCGTACTCGACGGAGCCGTCGGGGCGGGGCGCGGCGGCGTCGATCACGCCGTGCTGGGTCTCGATCGGGAAGAAGCCGCCGCCGGGAAGGTCGTAGCGGCTCAGGTGGGTGCGGCCGCGGTGACCCCGCACGACGAGCAGCGAACGGCCGTCGCCGTACCAGTCGGCGGTGATCTCCCCCGGGTCGCGCAGCCAGATCTCCCGCTGGTCACCGGTCTCGGGATCCCAGACGAGGGGTTCGCGGCGGCCCCTGCGTTCGTGCAGGGCGAGCAGCCTGCGATCTCCGGACAGCGGCGCGAAGCGCAGGCCGGAGACCGCCTTGCCGGGACCGTCGTACAGGTCGCCGACGACCTGGCCGTGGCGCCGGAGCACGCGCAGCGCGGGGTACCGGGCGTCACCGTGCTCGCTGTGGCTGATCGCGATCAGCGAGCCGTCCAGGGAGACGGCGGAGACGGCGGCGGCCTCGGCGTGCTCGTAGATCGTCCGAGCGGGCTCCCCCGGCCTGACGAGGTGGATGGTGAAGCCGCGGCCGGGCCTGGCCATGCCGATGACCGCCTCACCGGTCGCCGAGAGCCCGAGGCCGCAGGGGAAACCGGGGTCGAGGTCGATCGGCTCGTCGGGGCCGCCGTAGAAGGGCTGGCGCATCCACCGGCCCCACTCGTCGCCGTCGGTGTCGTCGAACCACCAGATCCACTGCCCGGTGGGGTCGAGCGCGCCGTGCGAGGTGCCCTTGGGACGTGAGGTCACCTGGCGGGTCGAGCCGCCCGCGCGGTCCCAGGTGTAGACCTCCCACGCCCCTGAGGCGTTACTGCGGTAGACGGACCGGCTGGGAGCCTGGACCGCCCACACAGGCAGCGTCGCGCGCGGCGCGCGGAACCTGGCCTGCCAGCGTTCCTCCGCCTTCATAGGGCGCTTCCCTCCGTCAAGGCGTCAGCTTCACGCGTTCAGTCGCGGGCTCGCCGGATTGCGGTCCAGTATGTCGTCTTCACCGGGTAATTGCTTGAGTAATGTCCGGGAATTTCGGACTAAATGTCACATCAGTAACAGGCGTCCCGAAGGTGGCTGTCAAGCACACGGCTTGCTCAGGGGTGGTGCTTAAAGATAGACATACGGAAAGAAGCCTCCACGGGGCTCATTTCACGAAGTCCTTCCACCTTTCTCCGCATAACTTCCGCATCCATGTGCCAGGCACTGGGCCCCATTCCCACGACCGCCCCGACCGCGTCGCGGCCCAGGGTCATCTCGAACTCGTGGATGCTCCGGTCGGTCTCGACGAAGTGTTCGCTCAGGCTCTCCGCCATCCGTCGCTCCTTCGACTCGTCCACCGACAGAAGTCCCAGCCGCTCCACCAGTGGTACGAGGTGCCGCGAGGTGGGTGTGACCACGACAAGCTCACCGTCACCCCTGAGCACTCGGGCAAACTCTGCCCCGTTTCTTGGGGCAAACACATTCAGAAGCACATCTATCGTGCCATCTCTCAGCGGCAGTGGTCTCCAGACGTCGGTCACCACCGCCCCCAGCCGGGGGTGCGCCCGCGCGGCCCGCCTGATCGCGTGCTTGGAGACGTCCAGCGCCACTCCGACGGCCCCCGGCAGCTCGTCGAGCACCCGCGCCAGGTAGTAACCCGTCCCGGCCCCGGCGTCCGCGACTGCCTTCGCGCCGGTAGGGCAGACGCCGGCGATCGCTTCGGCAAGGGGGGCGTAGTGCCCGGCGCCGAGGAAGGTATCCCTGGCCGCCACCATGGCCGCGCTGTCGGCCGTCCCGGGCACCCGCGACCCGGTCAGCAGGCTGACGTATCCCTGCCTGGCCACGTCGAAGCCGTGTCCCAGGGCGCACCCGAGGGCCCGGTCGTGAAGGGTCAGAGCGCCTCCGCAGACCGGGCAGGCGAGGTGTTCGACGACATCGTCCAGCATCGCTCCATCATCTCGCGTTCCGCCGCAGCTGAATTGTCATGGAATGTCCCTACGATGCGAGCAGTGTCCCCATGGCGAGGGCGGGAACCACTCAATCGAACAGGAGAGCGAATGCTTCATCAGTCGATAACGGTCGCCGGGGTCGAGGTGTTCCCGCTGTGTGACGCGGTGGGGCCGATGGGCGACTCGATCCGGCGCCCGATGCGGGAGATGTTCCCCGGTGGCCGCCACGGCGAGCCGGACGAGTGGATCCTGCACTTCCACTGCTACCTGCTGCGCGACGCGGCGGGCCGTACGGTGCTCGTCGACACGGGCATCGGCCCCGGCGACTCGCCCGCGTCGAGCTGGGCGCCGGTGCCCGGCGCGCTGGGCGCGGAGCTGGCCCGGGTGGGGACGGCCCCCGGGGAGGTGGAGGCCGTGGTCATCACGCACCTGCACAGCGACCACGCGAGCGGGGCGGTGGTCGCGGGGGCACCGGCCTTCCCCAACGCCCGGTACGTCCTGCAGCGCGCGGAGATCGACGCGGCGGCCGAGACGGTCCTGGACCACGTCGTCCGGCCGCTGGGCGAGCGGGTGCAGGCCGTGGATGGTGGTGCGGAGGTGCTGCCGGGCATCCGGGTGCTGCTCGCGCCGGGGCACACCCCCGGCCATCAGATCGTCCAGGTCGGTGATCTGCTGCTGACCGGCGACGTGGTGCTGCATCCGGTGCAACTGGAGAATCCGCGGGTGACCTACCTCTACGACGACGACCCCGAGCTGGCCGCGGCCACGCGGGTGGAGCTGCTCGACCGGGTCAGGGCGGAGCGGGGGATGATCGGCACCGCCCACTTCGCCGAGCCCTTCACCCGGATCGTCTGACGGGAGACGGCCGGCCCTACGCGCTTGCCTGGGCGGCGGAGAGCAGGCGGCGCGCCTTGCCCCGGTAGCGGATGACCTGGACGACACCCAGGGCCCAGATCGGATACTGCGTGGCGAACGCCCATCGGAAGGCCTCCGGGTCGCTCCCGCCCATCAGGTCGAGGGTGACGCCGATCAAAACGATCACCGACACGGACGCGACGAAGCCGCCACCGTTCACGATGCCGGTGGCCACGCCGATCCGGGCGGCCGGGTTGAAGGTCCTGGCGTAGTCGAAGCCGATCAACGACCCGGGGCCGTTGGCCGCCAGCACCACCACGAGCGTCACCAGCAGCCAGAGCGGTGCCCGCCCCGGCCAGACCAGTACGGCGGTCCACGCCCCGGCGGTGGTGCCGATCACGACGAGCACCATCCGGGAGCGATGGAAGGGGAACCGCCCGGCGAGGTAGCCGAGCAGCGGCCCGCACACCATGCCGCACAGGGTCAGGGTGGACAGCAGCACGCCCGCCGTCGAGGGGGACAGCCCCTGGCCCTGAACCAGGAAGGGATATCCCCACAGCAGCAGGAAGGCCGCGGCCGAGCACTGGGTGGCCGCGTGGGTCCACATGCCCAGCCGGGTGCCGGGCTCGGCCCAGGCGGCCTTCAGGCTCGGCGACTCCCCCGTACGCTCGGGGCGGGTGTCGCGTACCACCATGACCAGCAGGAACGCGGAGACCACGCCCAGCACGGCGGCGCCCATGAAGGTCGGCGTCCAGCCGTAGGTGTGCAGGGAGTGGATGAGGGGCACCGTGGAGGCGATCGCGCCGAGCTGGCCGATCAGGCCGGTGAGCTGGACCATCAGCGGGTTGCGACGGGCCGGGAAGGAGAGGCCGACCAGCCTGATCACGCTGATGAACGTCATCGCGTCCCCGCACCCGATCAACGTCCGCCCGGCGATCCCCGGCAGCAGGCCTTCGGCCAGGGCGAAGACGAGTTCGCCGCAGGCCATCACCATGGCCCCCAGGACCAGCATGCGCTTGGAACCGAGCCGGTCGACCAGCATCCCGACGGGCACCTGCATGCCCGCGTAGACCAGGAGCTGGCACATGGCCAGGACCGAGAGTCCCGCCGCGCCGACGTCGAGTCTCGCCGCCGCCTCGATGCCGGCCACGCCCAGTGACTGCCGGTGGAATACGGCTGTGACGTAGGCCAGAACACCCGTGGCCCAGATGAGAATCGCTGTGGACCGTGGTGTCATACGGCAAATATTACTTTTTAGAAATTTTATGAATTCGAGCGGGTCGCCGAGCGTCGGCGGCGGCCGCGCGGGCCGCCGGGATCAGCGGCGCGGGTAGCGGATGAGCAGGCCGGCCTGGACGTCCTGGTCACCGAGAGCGGCGTAGGTGTGCGGAACGTCCGACCGCCAGGAGATGTGCTCGCCGGGACCGGCCCGCAGGGGGGCGCCGGCCGGTCCCGCGCTGAGCGTGCCGGCGAAAACGGTCACGTGCTCGGTGACGCCCTCGTGGTGCGCCGGCGAGACCTGTGGCGTCCCCGCGCGGATCACCAGCCGGTAGAGCTCGTAGGTGACCTCCGCGTCCTCGAAGACCTGGAGCAGCGTCCCCTCCACCGCGGTTCCGTGGACGACCGGGGGCCTGCTCCCGCCGGAGGTGGTGTCCGAGCCTTCCGGCGCCGGGGTGTGGAAGGCCATGGCCAGGGGGACGCCGAGCTCGGTGGTGATCGCCCAGAGGGTCTCCAGCGTGGGGTTGCGGATGCCGTTCTCCAGGCCGGAGAGCGTGGCCTTGCCGACGCCGGCGCCGCGGGCGAGGGCGGACAGGGAGATACCGCGCTCTTCGCGCAGCCGGCGGACGCGCCGGCCGATGTCGGCCATGCCACCGTCCACGGCGGGGCGAGGGTGTTGTGCTTCGGAGTCCATGGGGCTATCGTGCAGCACCGGATCTGTTCCGTTTACGGAACGATAGGCATCCCTCGTGTGAGGACCGGCAGATGACACGCCTGCTTCAACCCGTGCTGGCCGGAGTGGTGACCGCGGTGGTCGGTTTCGCCAGCTCCTTCGCCGTGGTCCTGGCCGGGCTCAGGGCAGTGGGCGCGGACCAGCGGCAGGCGGCGTCAGGGCTGCTCGTGCTCTGCGTGGCCAACGGCGTGGTGGCCGTGTGGCTGGGAGTGCGGCAGCGGCTCCCGATCACCATCGCCTGGTCCACGCCGGGAGCGGCGTTACTGGTCTCGACCGGAGCCGTGGAGGGCGGTTTTCCCGTGGCGGTCGGCGCGTTCGCGGTCTCGGGGCTCCTCCTCACCGCGGCCGGGCTCTTCCCCGTCCTGGGACGCTGGATCGCGTCCATCCCCACCCCGATCGCCGGTGCCATGCTCGCCGGGGTCCTGCTCGACCTGTGCGTCGCGCCGGTCAGGGCGCTCGCCGAGGTACCGCTGATGGCCGGCCCCGCCGTTCTCGTCTGGGCGCTGCTGAGCAGGTTCGCCCGAGGGTGGGCGACCCCGGTGGCCCTCCTCGTCGCCGTCGCGGCGATCGCCCTGACCGGGCCGGGGCTGGGAGCCGTGGACGTGCGGCCGGTGGTGGAGGTGACCATCCCGTCCTGGAACGTCCAGGCGCTGGTCAGTATCGCGCTCCCGCTGTTCCTGGTCACCATGGCCTCGCAGAATGTGCCGGGCATGGCGGTCCTCGCCGGGTACGGCTACCGTCCCCCGCTGCGGGGGATCCTCGTCTCCACCGGTCTGGCGAGCACGCTGGGCGCTCCGCTGGGCGGCCACGCGGTGAACCTGGCGGCGATCAGCGCCGCCCTGGCCGCCGGGCCCGACGCCGACCCCGACCCGGCCCGCCGGTGGATCGCCTCGGTCAGCGCGGGCGCCTCGATGATCGTCCTCGGCATCGGCTCGGGTCTGGCCACGGCGCTCGCCCTGCTCTCCCCGTCGTCGCTCATCGAGGCCGTCGCCGGTCTCGCCCTGCTCGGCGCGTTCGCCTCGGCCGTCGCCTCCGCGGTCGCCGACCCCGAGGGCAGGGAGGCCGCGGTCGTCACCTTCGTGGTCACCGCGTCGGGGCTGACGATTCTGGGGGTCGGCGCCGCCTTCTGGGGGCTCGTGGCCGGCGGGCTCATGACGCTGCTGCACCGCCGCCGGAGATCCCCTCAGACTCCTCCGAACACGGCCATGGCGAACGGTGGCAGCCCGGGTACGTCTCAGCCGGGGCGGCCCGCGGGCCGCCCCGGCTGAGGGGAGATGTGACTAGTGGTGGTCCGAGCGCCCGTGGCGACCGGCCACGAGCTGGTCGGTGGAGGGCTGGCGGGGCACCTCGACCCGGGGGTGGGGCGCGGTGTCCTCGGCGCGGTCGTCGACGCCGTCACGGTCACGGTCGACCACGGGAGCCGCAGGAGCCGTGGGAGTGGCGGGGTTCGCTTCGAGCTTGCGCTCCAGTTCCCGCTTCTCCTCCTCCAGGCGGATGACCCGGTCACGAGCCTCCGCGCGCGAGGTACGGAGCCTGCGCCGGTGCGCGGACGAGCGCCGCATCCCGGCGAACACGATTCCCAGGCCGAGCAGGAGAACCGCCCCGGTGGCCACACCCGCGAAGAAGAGCTCCAGCTGGGTGAGCTGGATCACGCGGTCGAACATGGTGAACGTCGCGGTGGTGGTCGATGCTGCGGTCTCGTCCCAGGAGACCGCGATCACGGTCGCACCCGCGAGTACGATCAAGAGAAGTCCCAGCACTATCATGTGACCTCACCTCAGGCTTCGGCTGTTGTGGTAGGCACTGCTGCCCCGAGCGGGCGGGATTATTCATCCGAATCCCCGTGGTCGCCGGGGAATGTGGCGGACCGGCCGCCGGAAGACGCCACCGGGCGATCCGGTCCCTCGGCTGGGGCATGAGGTCTGAAGATGTGGATCTGACGGGGATTCCATGCCTGTCACCGCAGGTCTAGGGTGGGCGCCCATGGACCGCACTCGCCTGTACCGCAACGGGGTTCTGGAAGCCGAGGGGTTTCCCATCGACGACGTCTCCGAGCACGTGGAGGACACATCGGTCGTCGTCTGGTTCGACCTCTGCTCGCCCACCCAGGCGGACCTGGCGAAGATCAGCGAGGAGTTGGGTCTCCACCCCCTGGCCGTCGAGGACGCGATCCACAGCCAGCAGCGCCCCAAACTCGACACCTACGACAGCCACCTGTTCATCACCGTCTACGCGACGAGGCTCGCGGAGGAGGGGCTCGACTTCATCGAGATCTCGATCTTCATGACCAGGAACGCCCTGGTCACCGTGAGAGAGAGCCCCGAGTTCGACATCGACGAGGTGATCAGGCGCTGGGACGCCAACGCCGACATGGCCAAGTTCGGGGCGCCGTACCTGCTGCACGCCCTGCTCGACTACATCGTGGACGGCTACTTCGAGGTCCTCCAGATGGTGGACGACCGGGTCGAGGAGCTGGAGGACGACCTCTTCCAGAACAACTCCCGGGACATGCAGCACATCCAGCGCCGGACCTTCGAGATGCACAAGAAGCTGGTGCGCTTCCGGCGGCTGGCGGTGCCGACGCGCGAGGTCGTGGGCAGCCTGCTGCGCAGGGGTGAGGACGTCATGGACCGTGGGCTGACCCCGTACTACCAGGACGTCTACGACCACACGCTGCGCACCGCGGAGTGGAGCGAGTCGCTGCGGGACCTGGTGGGCAACGTCCGCGAGGCCCATATGAACCAGCAGGGATTCCGGCTCAACGACATCATGAAGAAGATCACAAGCTGGGCGGCCATCATCGCGGTGCCCACGATGATCACCGGCTTCTACGGGCAGAACGTGCCCTACCCCGGCTTCGGGCAGCCGATCGGGTTCTGGGTGTCCACGGGCCTGATCGTCGTGGGCACCATCCTGCTCTACCGGGCGTTCCAGAAGCGCAACTGGCTCTGATCCGGCCGGACCCCGTGCCCACTCCGGGCATTTGGCCGGCCGTAACCTGGCCTCGGGGAGGGGGACCGGCCGCCGGAGACCGCACCATGCCCCTCCCAGGCTGTGCCCGCAACCGTGGAGGACCCGTGACGCGCATCCTCGTCGTCGATGACGAGCCCCAGCTCCTGCGGGCGCTGAGGATCAACCTGGTCGCCCGCCGGTACGAGGTGGCCGTGGCCGCCGACGGCGCCGCCGCCCTGCGCCAGGCCGCGGATTGGCACCCCGACCTGGTGGTGCTCGACCTCGGCCTGCCCGACATGGACGGGGTGGACGTCATCCAGGGGCTGCGCGGCTGGACCACCGTCCCGATCATCGTGCTGTCCGGCCGGGCCGAGGGCCATGACAAGGTGGAGGCCCTGGACGCGGGCGCGGACGACTACGTCACCAAGCCGTTCGGCGTCGACGAGTTGCTCGCCCGGATCCGCGCGGTGTCGCGCCGCACCTCGGTTCCCGAGGAGGAGCCGGCCAGGTTCGTGATCGGTGAGCACGAGGTGGACCTGGTGGGCAGGACCGTCTCGGGTGGCGTGCGGCTGACCCCCACTGAGTGGCGCCTGCTGGAGATACTGGTCCGCAACCCCGGCAAGCTCATCACCCAGCGCCGCCTGCTGAACGACGTCTGGGGCTCCTCGTACCACAAGGAGACCAACTACCTGCGCCAGTACATGGCCCAGATGCGCAAGAAACTGGAGCGTGATCCCGCGCACCCGGTCCATCTGCTCACCGAGCCCGGCATGGGCTACCGCTTCCAGCCCTGACCGGTCAGGTCTCAACCCGCGGACACTCCTGTGTCAACCAGCCGATTCCCGGGAATTGGTCAAGAACGGGCCGGTAGACCCTTCTGGAGGCATGGGTGGGCATGCGGGGGGTGGTCGCCGTGGTGTTGGGCGCCGCGATGCTCTTCTCACTGTCGACGCACGGCGACACGCGCGCGAGGGCCGCGCCGGCGAGGGTCGTGCCGCTGGACAACCCGGACGGTCTGCGGCCCGGGCTGGCGCCCGTCAGGTCGGCCGGAGACCGGGGTGCCGCGGTCAGATTGATCAGCAGGCTCCGGGTCGGGCGGATGGGGTCAAAGGCCGGCTACAGCCGGGCCAGGTTCGGCGCGAACTGGGCCGACACCGCCAGGGGCGTGCCGTACGCGCGCAACGGCTGCCGTACCCGCGACGACCTGCTGGCCCGCGACGGCGAGGAGGTGCGCTACCGTCGCGGATCCGGCTGCGTGGTCGTCTCCATGAGGCTGCGTGATCCCTACACCGGCCGGATCGTGCACTGGAGCAAGAAGCGCTCCGATGAGATCCAGGTCGACCACGTGGTCCCGCTCTCCTACGAGTGGCGGATGGGAGCCTCCCGCTGGTCGCGGTCCAAACGGATGCGCATCGCCAACGACCCGCTCAACCTCCTCCCGGTGTACGGCGGCGCCAACGAGGCCAAGGGCGGATCGGGGCCGGCCTCCTGGCTTCCCCCCAGGCGCGGGGTCCGCTGCGCCTACGTGGTCCGCTTCGCCCAGGTGGCCCTGAAGTACCACCTGCCGGTCACCCGCGCGGACAAGAGGGTCATGCTCGCCCAGTGCCGGTGATCTCCGGTGGACCGGTCAGAAGAGGTCCTCTATCCTTCGGAGCCGTTCCTCCACCGTCCTCCCAGCCGGTCGCCGGTCGCCTCCGGCGCCGATCCGGACCAGCAGGCGAAGGGACTCCCATGACCTCTCCGGCACCGACCGTCGACGAGCCGACCGCTCGGCGGGACCACGACGCGCCGGCCGCGCCATATCCGCCGAGCACCGGGGCTCTCATCGCCCGGTCCCCGATCCGGGAGGGAGGCACGGGGCCTCGGGGGTCCAAAGAAGACGACTCGGAGACGGGGCAGGGCCTCAGGAGGTTTCGACCACGACCCGGCCGATGAACCTGATCGGCAGGCGGCTGGTGCGGATGGTCTCCAGGCGGACGGGATGTCCCGGGAACGCGGCACGGGCGGCGGCCTCGGCCCGGCGTAACGCGAACCGGAAGTCGTAGATCCAGATGCGGCCGCCGGGGCCGAGGACCCGGCGCAACTCGCGCAGTCCCGCGGCGGCGTCCGGCCAGTGGTGCTGGCTCATGCTGGAGACGATCAGGTCGAAGTCACCGTCGGGGTAGGGGAGGTCGGCGACGTCGCCCACGGCGAAGTCGACACGGCCGGCGAGCCCGGCCTCCGCCGCGTTCCGCCGGGCGCGGTCGATCATTTCGGCGGACAGGTCGAGGCCCTCGACCCGCAGTTCCGGCAAGGCGCGGGCGATCGCGAGAGGGACCCGCCCGGGGCCGGTGCCCACGTCGAGCACCCTGGTTCCCCCCGCGGGCGCCGCCGACACGACGTCGGCCGTGACCTTGGTGTAGAGGGGACGGAATCCGTGGCTGACGAGCCGGTCGTAGAGGCCACCGTGGTGGAAGAGACCGAACAGGCTCGCACGGGCGCGATGGATGGCACGCATGACGCTCTCCTATAGTTGTAAAGCACAACTGTGTAATGTCGAGCATAGGATAGATAGTTGTACGATACAACTCATGGGGGGACGTTCCCCGATGACGAGCTGCGTCGGCTGTTGAAGCTGCTTGTCAGGACGGGTGGACTGCTCGAACCGCATGACTACGGTGGCCTGCGCGTCTCCCTGTCGGAGGTGTTCGCCCTCGGCGAGCTCGCCGACTCCGGGACGCTCTCCCAGGGGGAACTGGCCACCCGTCTGAGCCTGGAGAAGAGCACGGTGAGCCGTCTGGCCGCGGGCATGGAACGGCGGGGGTGGTTGTCGCGCGAACGGGACCCGGCCAACCGCCGTTTCTACCGTCTCCGCCTCACCCCTGACGGATGGACCGCCGCCGAGCGGGTCGGCGCCGACCTGCGCACCACGCACGCCGCGCTGTTCGAGGGGCTCACCGCCGACGAGCGCGCGGGCCTCATACTCGGGCTGACCGGCCTGGCCCGCGTCATCCAGAGCGGAGGCCATGCCGGGCGCGGGCGGGTTCCGCCCCACCACCCAGGCGATGTCTCCTGAGGACACGTCACCGTGCCCCGCGGCGGGAAGGTTCGAGGCGCCCAGCACAGGGACGGGGCGCCGTTCACCCCGGACCGCGCCCGGGAGAACTCCTTCGGTTCCCGGCGGCTAGCTGGACTCCCTGATCACGAGCCGGGTCGGGAGGATCACCGGGGCGGCGTCCTCGCCTCGTAACAGGCCGAGCAGCAGGCGGGCGGAGGCGGCGGCCTGCTCGCCCATCGGGCTGCGCACCGTGGTGAGCGGGGGGTCGGTGTAGAGGGCCGCCTCGATGTCGTCGAACCCCACCACCGCCACGTCGTCGGGCACCCGCCGGCCCGCCCGGCGCAGCGCCCGCATGGCGCCGATCGCCATCAGGTCGTTGGCGGCGAACACCGCGTCCAGCGCGGGGTCGTCCTCCAGTAGCTGTGCCATGGCCTCGGCTCCGGAGATCCGGGTGAAGTCGCCGATGGCCACGATCGAGCGCCGCCCGGTCTCGCTCAGCACCTCACGGTAGGCGCCCAGCCTGTCCTGGGCCGCGGACATGTCCAGCGGTCCGCAGATGGTGGCGATCCTGCGCCGCCCCCGTTCCAGCAGGTGCCGCACCGCCTGGGCGGCACCGCCGACGTTGTCGTTGTCGACCCAGGGCGCGGCCCCCCAAAAGGCGGGCCTGCCGTGTGAGACGAGCGGGACGCCCGTCGTGGCGAGCGCCGCCGGCAACGGGTCGGCGCCGTGCATCGACACGAGCATGACCGCGTCCACGTGACGGGCGGCCACGAACTGCCTGGCCCGCAGGCGGGCGTCGTCCGAGCCCGCGAGCATGAGCACCACCTGCTTGCCCGCCGCCTCGAACTCGCGGCTGGCCGCGCGCACGACCGTGGAGAACATCGGGTCGTCGGAGACGAGCCCGGCCGGCGGGTCGGAGACGATCACCGCGATGGAGTCGGTGCGCCGGGTCACCAGGCTGCGCGCCGCCGGGTTGGGGACGTAGCCCAGCTCGTTCACCGCCCGCATGACCAGGTCGCGGATGTCCGAGGCGACGGTCGGCTCGCCGTTCACCACCCTGGAGACCGTCGACTTGGACACGCCGGCCCGGGTGGCGACAGCCTCCAGGGTGGGTCGTCTCATGTGCTTCTCCCGCAGTCCGTACCGCTGACTGGCCGGTGGTGCCGGAACGTGCGGTGCCACCTTCAAGAAGCCTAATCGAGGATCATGAAGAGAGCGCTCCCTCACAAAGGGTGATCAGAGGCGAGATTTCTGTCAACGGCACGGACGGCGGCAAATTTCCCTCCCCGGTGATCCGTGACGGAATCGGAGAAAACGCTCCCTAAAAAAGATCTTCTTAACTCCAGCTCACAGCCGCCTGTAACGGTACAAAGCGTTTTGCGGGAGCGCTCCCTGAAGTGTGCGGTTGATTGCCGGATCATGTGCAGCCCTTTTCCTGCTGGTTAAACGGGTACTTGACAGGCCCTGTCGGACGAGAGCACTCTCTGCTTGAGAGAGCGCTCCCCGACCCGTACCGGTACGCACCCCCGTCCCCCGAGGAGACGCCATGCCCTCGCTTCGAAGTCCCGGCCGCCGTGTGGTCCTGATGATCGCCGCGGCCGTCACCCTCGTCACATCCAGTCTCGCCGTCATGCCCGCCTCCGCCGCCGACACCCTGCTGTCCCAGGGCAGGACGGTGACCGCCTCGTCCGCGGAGAACGTGGCCTTCCCCGCGTCGGCGGCCGTCGACGGCGACGCGGGCACCCGCTGGTCCAGCGCGTTCGCCGATCCGCAGTGGATCCAGGTCGACCTCGGCGCCACCGCGACCATCACGCAGGTGTCGCTGAAGTGGGAGACCGCCTACGGCAGGGCCTTTGAGATCCAGACCTCGCCCAACGGCACCACCTGGACGCCGATCTACTCCACGACCACCGGCACCGGCGGCGACCAGACGCTGGCGGTCAACGGATCCGGCCGTTACGTGCGGATGTACGGCACCCAGCGCTCCACCCAGTACGGCTACTCGCTGTGGGAGTTCCAGGTCTACGGCACCATCGGTTCCACCGGCCCGGACCCCGACCCGGGCGCGCTCAAGCTGCTGTCGTACGGCAGGCCGGGTGCGGCCTCCAGCTCCCAGCACGACGGGAACTGCTGGGAGTGCACCCCGGCCAGGGCGTTCGACCGCGACCCGGCCTCCCGCTGGGCGACCAGTTCCACCACCGGCTGGGTCGACCCGGCCTGGATCTCCGTCGACCTCGGCGCGACCGCGCAGATCAAGAAGGTCGTGCTGCAGTGGGATCCGGCCTACGCCAAGGCGTTCGAGATCCAGGTCTCCGCGAACGGGACCACCTGGACGCCGATCTACTCCACGACCACCGGCACCGGCTTCAAGCAGACGCTGAACGTCGACGGGACCGGCCGTTACGTGCGGATGTACGGCACCCAGCGGGCCACTCCCTACGGCTACTCACTGTGGGAGTTCCAGGTCTGGGGCACCGGCGGCGTCCCCATCACCCCGCCGCCGCTCCCGCCCGACCCGGCCAACCCGCCAAGGCTGGTCTGGAGTGACGAGTTCAACGGCGCGGCGGGGACCAGGCCCGACGCGGCCAAGTGGACCCAGGACCCGGGAACCGGCCCGAACAACGAGCTGGAGTACTACAGTCCCAACAACACCGCCATGGACGGCACCGGCAACCTCGTCATCACGGCACGGCAGGAGGCCACCCCGGGGTCGGCGTGCCCGGGCGGGACCTGCCAGTACACCTCGGGCCGGATCAACACCGGCGGCAAGTTCACCTTCACCTACGGCCGGGTCGAGGCCCGGGTCAAGGTCCCGAAGGGCAACGGCCTGTGGCCGGCGTTCTGGATGATGGGCGCCGACTTCCTCACCGGCAGGCCGTGGCCGTACAACGGCGAGATCGACATCCTGGAAGTCCTCGGCAAGGACGTCAAGACCGCCTACTCGACGGTCCACGCACCCGCCTACAACGGCGGCGGCGGTGTCGGCAGCCCGTACACGCTGCCGACAGGCGCGGACTTCTCCGACGACTTCCACGTCTGGGCCGCCAACTGGGACAGCAAGGGCATCGTCTACACCCTGGACGGCCGGACGGTCTTCACCATCAGCAAGGACCAGGTCGAGGCGACCCGGGGCCCGTGGGTCTTCGACCACCCCTTCTACATCATCCTCAACCTCGCGGTCGGCGGCGACTGGCCAGGACCGCCGGACGCGAGCACGGGTTTCCCCAAGCAGATGCTCGTCGACTACGTACGCGTCTACCAGTAACTCCACCGCTCCCCGGTACGGCTCGGTGAGCCGTGCCGGGGGCTTCCCAAAGGAGTCACCCATGCACCCGGCACTCTCCCCGGCCGGCCTCCGACGCCGGTTACGCCCACTGACCCTGATGACCACACTGCTGGCGCTCCTGGGCACGTCCCTCGTCCTGCACACCCCGCAGGCCGCCGGCTCGTCCGCGGCGGTCGTCCGGGTGGCGGAGTTCCTCGCCGACTGCCCGTTCAGCCACCGCCTGCCCGACGACCCGATCGTCTTCCCGGGACTCCCGGGCGCGTCGCACATGCACAGCTTCTTCGGCAGCACCTCCACCAACGCCCACACGACGCTGGCGTCCCTGCAGAGTTCTCCCAGCAACTGCAATCCGCGCGTCGACCTGTCGTCGTACTGGGTGCCGACCCTCTACAACGGCAACACCCCGGTGGAACCCACCGGCACCACGTTCTACTACCTGGGTGAGGGCGTCCGCGACGACATCATCGCGCGGACCCAGCCGCTGCCCCTGGGCCTGCGGATCGTCGCGGGCAACGCCAAGGCGACCGGGATCGGCGACCCCAGCAGCAACGCGCGCTGGTCGTGCCTGCACGCCGGGCACGTGGGGTCCTCCAAGGACTTCGTCAACTGCCCGGCGGGCACCATGCTGGAGTCCTACCTGGACTTCCCGCAGTGCTGGAACGGCAGGGACCTGGACTCGGCCGATCACAAGAGCCACATGGCCTACCCGGTGGGCGGGGCCTGTCCCGCCTCGCACCCGGTGCCGGTGCCGAAGCTGCGTCAGGTGCTGAGGTACCCGGTCAGCGGTGACCCGGCACAGCTGCGGCTGGCGTCCGGGCGGGGATACACGATGCACGGCGACTTCTTCAACGCCTGGCCCCCGGCCGAGATGGAGCGCCGCCTGCGCGACTGCATCCGCCCGATCATCAAGTGCGGAGCGGATGGCATTCCGTCCTGACACCTGACAACCGTGTCAGGGCGGTGCCCCGTCCGGACACCGGTGCGGGCACCCCCCGCCACTCCCCGCACCGCCCCCTCCCCGGTGGCGGGACCCGGAACACCGGGCCTCGCCACCGGGCCGCCGGCCGGGGCCGATCGGACCGGCGACGCGGGTGTCCCCACCGTGCCTACTGGCCCGTGACCTCGGCCGTCCGCGTCTCCTCGGCGAGGGTGCCGCACTTGAAACCCGCCTCCCGCTCCGGGTCGAGCCGGATGGATTCGAGGATGGTCTCGTCCATGGAGCGCCGGATGGTCTCCAGGACGCCGCTGCCTTCCTTCTCTTCCGATGGATCTGTCGGAGGAGTGGCTTGCGAAATAGGGGGAGTGTGCGGAGGTTGCTCAGAAATATCCTGGCTTGTCATGAAGTGTGACCATAAGTCGTAACGGTTGACGTGACATCGCTAGAAGACAAACGCGTCATCCCCTCGGTCACTCCTGCGAAGGCCCTAGGAATCGGCACCGCTCCGGCCCCCGCGCTCCTCATGCGTTGCCACGTCCGGCGGTCAGGAGTGTTCGTATCAACCTCCGTGATGTCCGCCTGATCTGTGAAAAGTAACTATAAGTTTTTGCTGCGCGACTTAAAGTAATGGCACTAGCCTGCCTACCGGCGAGAGGCTGACGGAGGTGGGGACATGCTGGCGGAAGGCGGAGTGGCCGTGGTCACCGGTGCGGCGCAGGGCATCGGAGAGGCGGTGGCGCGAGCCCTGACGGTGGCGGGCACGCGGGTCGCCGCGCTCGACGTGAACGCCGAGCGGATCGAGCGGGTCGCCGCCGGGCTCGGCACCGCGGTCGCCTACCCCTGCCAGGTCGCCGACAGCGCCGCCGTCGACGACGTCGTCGCGAGGGTCGAGGCCGACCTCGGCCCGATCGAACTGCTCGTCAACGTGGCCGGAGTGCTCTGCTCGGGATCGGCCGTCGCCATCAGCGACGACGACTGGGCCAGGACCTTCGCCGTCAACACCGGTGGGGTCTTCCACCTGTCCCGCGCGGTCGCCCGCCGGATGATCCCCCGTAGATCCGGGGCGATCGTCACCGTGGGGTCCAACGCCGCGGGTGTGCCGCGGATGAACATGTCGGCCTACGCGGCCTCCAAGGCGGCGGCCGCGCAGTTCACCAAGTGTCTCGGCCTGGAGTTGGCGCCGTACGGCATCCGCTGCAACGTGGTGTCGCCCGGTTCCACCGACACCCCCATGCAGCGGGCCCTGTGGGCCGGCGGCCACGACGCGCGGGCGGCCATCGACGGATCGCCGGCCACCTTCCGGGTGGGCATCCCTCTCGGCCGCCTGGCCGACCCCGAGGACATCGCGAACGCGGTCCTCTTCCTGGCCTCCGACCGTGCCAGGCACATCACCATGCAGGACCTGTACGTCGACGGGGGCGCCACGCTCCGGTAGCGGAACGGTCCAATCCCAGCGTCGGCCGCCTGCCGGCGCTGGTCCCTCCTATTCCTGGATCCCCTCCTGACAGGAGAGCTTTTCCCCATGTCGCCGAACGACACCCTCACCATGTCCCGAATGCCGGACCTCCTGGAGGATTACGAACCCGGCACCTTCTTCTTCACCTCGCCGACCCGGACCCTGCTCGCCAGGGGGGTGTGCCAGGAGGTCCCCGATTCGGGGGCGACGAGCCTGCGAGACCGCGTCGCCTCCGCCCTGCGGGACGCCAGGAGCTCAGGTCACCCCAACCCCGTGGTGGTGGGCGCGATCCCCTTCCGCGACGACCGCCCGACACGCCTGCTGGTGCCCGCCGCCGTCTGCTGGACGAGCCCACCGGCCGGCCTGCCCGCCGGTCCCGAGCAGGTCACGGGCACGTTCACCGGATTCGGCACGGTTCCCGACCCCGGTGACTACCTGCGCGGGGTGGAGAAGGCGCTGGCCAAGCTGACCGCGGGAGAGCTCAAGAAGATCGTGCTGGCCCGCGCCCTGGACGTCACCCTGGGTGCCCCCGTCGACGTCGGGCGGGTGCTGCGCAACCTCATCCGGCGCGACCCGCAGGCCTACGGTTACGCGGTCGACCTGCCGTCGAGCACCGCCACCGCCCGCACGCTGCTGGGGGCCAGCCCGGAACTGCTCGTCTCCCGGTCCGGCCGCCGGATCACCACGAACCCGCTGGCCGGGTCCGTACCCCGCCACCCGGACCCCGTCGTCGACGCGGAGCGGGCCCGCGCCCTGCTCACCTCCGACAAGGATCTCCGCGAGCACGCGCTGGTGATCGAGAGCATCGTGGAGGTCCTGCGCCCGTACTGCCGGGAACTCTCGGTGCCCGACGGACCCTCGCCACTGTCCACCGCCTCCATGTGGCATCTGTCGACCCGGATCACCGGCGTGCTCGACGATCCCGCGGTCACGTCGCTGGAGCTGGCCACCATGCTGCACCCCACCCCCGCCGTCTGCGGCACTCCCGCGAGCGCCGCGCGCCAGGCCATCGAGGAGATCGAGCCGTTCGACCGCGGCCTGTACGCCGGCCTGGTCGGGTGGGGGGACTCGGCGGGCGACGGCGAGTGGGTCGTGACCATCCGCTGTGCCGAGGTCGCCGACCAGACCCTGAGGCTGTTCGCCGGTGCGGGAATCGTCGCCGGTTCGGTGCCGGAGACCGAGCTCGCCGAGACCACCGCCAAGTTCCAGACCATGCTCCGCGCCGTCGGCCTGGGCCAGGACCGCTGACCCACCATCGCAGGAAAGGAGACAGTACCCGTGGCCCTTCCCCAGATCGCCTCCTACCCGCTGCCGGGAGAAGGCGATCTTCCCGAGAACCAGGTGACCTGGCGCCCTGATCCGCGCCGTGCCATCCTGCTGGTCCATGACATGCAGAACTACTTCCTTGCCCCCTTCGCCGCCGGTGCCCCACCGCTGACCGGGCTCATCGACAACATCGGCCTGCTGCGCGAGGCCTGCGCCGGGCTGGGGGTTCCGGTCGTCTACTCGATGCAGCCCAGCGGCCAGAACAGCCACCAGCGCGGCCTGCTCCAGGACTTCTGGGGCTCGGGCGTCCCCGGTTCGCAGGAGAGTGAGATCGTCGCGAGCCTTCTCCCCGCGGCGTCCGACATCCTGCTCACCAAGTGGCGCTACAGCGCCTTCCGGATGACCGACCTACGCGCCCGGATGGACGCCATGGGCCGCGACCAGATCATCGTCTGCGGTGTCTACGCCCACATCGGCTGCCTCATGACCGCCTGCGACGCCTTCATGCAGGACCTGCAGCCGTTCCTCATGGCCGATGCCGTCGCCGACTTCTCCGAGGAACACCACACCATGGCCCTCGCCTACGCCGCCCAGCGCTGCGCGGTCACGGCCGTCACCCGTGGCCTGCTGCGCGGGTGGGACCCCGCGTCGCCGCCCACCGAGCCGGCCGGTGACGGGTAGCCGGCCGCCGGAACCCGCTCCGCGAGGCCGGACCGCCCCCGAGGCGCGTCATGCCGTCGCCGGAGCGGCCCGCGGCGAGGCCGCCAGGCGTCCCGATCGATCCAGGGCGACCACGGCCGCGGCGCAGCCAAGGCCGATCAGCATCAGGGCCATCCAGGGCAGGCTCGGCAGACCCAGCCGCGCGCCCAGATCCAGCGCCCACCCGGTGAGCAGGTTGCCCGCGGCGATGCCGATCCCGGCCAGGGTGCTGTAGAGCCCGTAGTAGGTACCCACCATGTGCCGGCCGCCGAAGGTGGCGATGGTCGCCATCTCGAACGGGTAGATGATCATGGTGGCCAGGCTGAGCAGCGCCGCCGTCCCCAGGACGGGGAGCAGCACGAGCACCCCGGCGACGCCGCCGGACGTGCCGGCGCTGCCCGCCCAGGGGGCGGCCAGGGCCACGGGGGCGAAGGCGAGCCCCATCAGGACCAGACCTCTGGCGATGGCCTGCGGTGGTCGCCAGCGCCGGGTCGCCCACGCGGTCAGGCGGGCCTGACCGACGATGGTCAGCACCGCGGAGACCACGAAGACGAGGGTGACCCCCAGCTCGCCACCCGTCACCCGGCGGATCTCCAGTGGCAGGCCCAGATAGACCTGGAAGTTCAGCACGTACGAACCGATCATGGCCAGCGAGAAGAGCAGGAAGGGCCGGTTGCCGAACACCTCGCGCCAGTCGAGCAGCACGCCCCGTCTCTCCTCGGCCCGCGGACGCTCCCCTTTCGGCAGGGCCCGCAGCTGGGCGACGGTGAGCACGGCGAACATCACGCCCGCGATCAGGCAGACGAGCCTGAAGGCCACCGCGTTGAGCAGCAGGCCGACGAGCGGCCCGATCAGGATGCCGAGCTGGTAGAAGGCGTTGAACGCGGCGAACGCCTCGACCTTCCGCTCTCCTGCCTCCTGGGCGAGATAGGCCCGTACGGCGGGGTTGAACAGCGCGCCGGCGAACCCGGTCAGGGCCGAGGCGGTCACCAGCATGGGCAGCGAGTCGGCCACGGCCAGCATCAGGAACGCGAGAGTGCGCAGCCCGCACCCTGCGACGATCATGGGTTTGTGGCCGAGCCGGTCGGCGAGGGTGCCGCCGATCAGGAACATGCCCTGCTGGCTGAGGTTGCGGATGCCCAGGATCAGGCCGACCAGTGCCGCCGGCAGCGCCAGCGCTCCCGACAGGTGGCCGGCCAGGTAGGGCATCAGCATGTAGAAGCCGGTGTTGATGGTGAGCTGGTTGACCAGTAGCAGTCTCACCGGCCGGTCAAAGGAGCGGGCCAGGGCCAGGGTACCTCTCACCGCCGGCCCTCTTCGTCTCCGGAGGGTGTCCTCCCGGCGGGTACGGTGGCCGTTTCCTCCGCGCCACCTCCCGGAGTGACGGGTGTTCCCGCGACGCCGTTTCCCGGGACGGTGGGGTCGAGCACGGTCGTACACCGGGTCCAGCGGGTCAGTTCGCGCTCGGCGGGGTGGACGATCTCGTCGGGGCCGGTCGCCGCCGGTGCGCCGAGCAGCCCCTGTTCGGCGCAGTAGTCGTCGTTGAACACGGTGTCGAAGTAGCGGTGCGGGCCGTCGGGGAAGACCGCCGCTATCCGGGTGTGGCCGGGTAGCGTGCGGGCCAGCCAGGATGCCACCAGGGCCACCGCGCCGACGCTCCATCCGCCGGTGGCGTACCGCAGCGCGGCCAGACGCCGGCAGGCCCAGACCGCTTCGGCGGGTGCGACCCAGTGGACCTCGCCGAACGCCTCGTACGCCACGTTGCGCGGGTAGATGCTGCTGCCCAGGCCGCGCATGAGCCGCGAGCGCGCGGGCTGGCCGAAGATGGTCGAGCCGATCGTGTCGACGCCGACGAGCCGGAGGTCGGGATAGAAGCGCCGTAGCGCGCGGGAGACCCCGGCGCTGTGACCGCCGGTGCCCACGCTGCACACCAGGACGTCGATCCGCCCGAGCTGGCCGGCCAGCTCCATGGCCAGCCCCGTGTAGGCGGCGACGTTGTCGGGGTTGTTGTACTGGTCAGGGCAGTAGGCGTCCGGGTGCTCATCGAGCAGCTCCAGCACGCGCTGGCGGCGGGCCCGCTGCCAGCCGCCCACCGGGTGCGGTTCGCCGACGACGACGACACGCGCCCCGTAGGCGGACAGCAACCGGCGCATCAGCGGCTCCATGCCCGGGTCGGTCACCAGCGTCACCGGGTGGCCGCCGACGATGCCGGCCAGCGCCAGGCCCAGGCCGAAGGTCCCGCTGGTGGACTCCACGATGGGCGCTCCGGGGCGAAGCAGGCCGCGCTCGCGTGCCCGCTCGACGATGTAGAGGGCGGAGCGGTCCTTGATCCCTCCGGGGTTGTTGCCCTCCAGCTTCGCCCAGAACCCGCGCCCCTGCCCCGAGGCGATCTCCGGAACCCAGAGCACCGGGGTGTTGCCGACCACGTGCTCGGGGGCGTGGCAGGTGGCTCCGGTGATCAACTGGCTGAGCGAGGTGGTGGCGATCTGTGGCGAACTCGCAGTGACCTGCGGTGAACTAAGTGTATATATCATGATCCGTTTCCCCTGGATGCGATGTGATCGGCTCGCTGACGGGCGTGCGCGAACGACGGCTCATACCGCTCAGCGGGAGCGTGGAGTCGTTGGCGGCCCGAGGGGCGGGCTATATCCGGGAAACGGATTTGAGGAGAAGTAGCGCGACCCCGGGCGGCGGACGGACCGGGTGCGCGCGCCGTCGCGCGGGCGGCGGTGGAGGTGTGGTGGCCTTCTCGGCCACCACCGGATCACCGACGACCGGCCCGGCCGGTACCAGGACGCGCGTGCCGGTGATCTGCGCTCCGGCCGCCGCGCCGCAGAGGTGGTGATCTTCATCGACGGGCGGCGCCGGGCACGGTAGATGCTCCGCCGGCGTCCCCGCGCCGATCAGGGTGAGCAGCCCGGTGACGGCGTCGGCATCTCCGGCGGCGCTCACCCCCACGGTCGCCGTGGCCGGCGGCCACGGGCCGGGGGCACGATGATGGCCCTGGTGGGCGGGGGCTACCACGCACAGCGTCAGGTGCATCAACACGACGGCACCGAGCACGGCCAGCCCTAGCGCGAAGGCGACGCCTCCGCGCTGTGTGACTCGCCGCATCGATGCGATCATGACCACAAACGTACCTTACCGCTTGTGGTCGACTGACTGCGGGGGGTTACTTTATGCCTTTAAAGGCCCCTATAAGTGCGGGAGGCCGTACCGGCATTGGCCGCTGTGACGTCGAGTACTCCACGCGGTGACCGGAACCACAGGGCGAGCCGATGACCACGAGACCCGCGCGGTGCGTACGGACGGGGACCACGTCCGAGGCATTCGACGGTACGTCGGTGTGAGGGCGGCACATCGGCCGGATGCGCGAAGGCGCGCACGCGGAGCGGCGTGTCTAGTGCCTGAGGCCACAGGGGCAGGGCAGGCCGGCCGGTTCGGGGGGATCGGCCCAGTGCAGGGCGATGAACGGCTCGGTGCGGCAGGGATGGTGCACCCGTTCGCGGGTGATGCGGTAGCGGGCGACGCCCTCGGGCTCTTCGGGTGAGCGGCGCGGGACGGGCACGGTGAGGGTGCCGATGTCCTGGTCGATGTGGGTGAGCATGCCGTGGCAGGGGCCGCCCAGGCAGATGGCGTTACGGGGCTGGTCGCCGCTCATGCCGTACCCCCTGCCGTACCTCCTGACGGGCGGCCGGACGGGCCGGGGCGGCGCTGTGCGCCGTTCCGGCCCGCCGGGGTCGCGGATCGCGTCATCGCGGGTCAGGGGGCTTGGAAGCCGGCCTTGGTCAGCACGTCCTTGCCCTGTTGTGACAGCACCAGATCGACGAACTGCTTGGCCGCCTCGGGGGCGGGTGCCTTGGACAGGGTGGCGATCGGGTAGTCGTTGATCGCCTTCTCCGCCTCGGGGAAGTCGATGCCCTGAACCTTGCCGCCGGAGGACATGACGTCCGTCTTGTAGACCAGGGCGGCGTCGACCTCGCCGAGTGAGACCTTGGCCAGAGTGGCCTTGACGTCCTGTTCCAAGGTGACCGGGGTGACCTTCAGTCCGGCCGCGTCCAGCGCCTTGACCGCTGCCGCGCCGCACGGCACCTGCTCGGCGCAGAGGGCGACCTTGATCTTCGGGTCGGTCAGGTCGCTCAGGTCGTCGACCTTGGCGGGATTGTCGGCGGGTACGGCGATCTGGAGGGTGTTGCGCACGAAGGTGACCGAGGTGCCGGCCAGGGAGGCGTCGGTGACGATCTTCATCGTCGCCGGGCTGGCGGCGGCGAAGACGTCGGCCGGGGCGCCCTCGACGATCTGCTGGGCCAGGGTGGCGCTGGAACCGAAGTTGAACCGCACGGTCGTGCCCGGGTGCGCGGCCTCGAAGGTCTTGCCCAGTTCGGTGAACGTGCCGGTCAGTGACGCGGCGGCGAACACGGTCAGCGTCGTGGCCCCGTCTCCGGACGACCCGCCGGGGGAGGTGGAGGTGGCCGGATCGCCGGCACCGCAGCCGGCCAGGCCGGCGGCCAACGTGAGGGCGATGGGGATCGTGGCCCACCGGGAAAGACGCCTGAACAACGAGGGCTCCTTACTGACTTCACCGTGCCGACCCAGAACGTCGTCACCGACAATCACGATACCTTCGCATATTCAGGCTTCAAGAGGCAGGTTCCCTGGCAATCAACA
Source organism: Streptosporangium sp. CA-115845 (assembly GCF_050943795.1). NCBI lineage: Bacteria > Bacillati > Actinomycetota > Actinomycetes > Streptosporangiales > Streptosporangiaceae > Streptosporangium > Streptosporangium sp. CA-115845. The sequence continues at coordinate 446,472 of NZ_CP191988.1, forward strand.
AAGATGCTGCCCTTATGCCATCGCACCTGCGATAAGTAGACCAGGTGCGGTCGCCGCCCACCCGTCTCCCGTGGGTCCGCCCCCGTCTCCGGCCATCCCAACGTCCACGACGGTCCCGGCCAGGGCGTTCACTGCTTCGCCTCGTATGGCGTCGCGTACCACGCGGGCGCCTTTCTTCGCGTCCGCGTGGTACGTCGTCAACGGCACGGCGGCCTGGACCGGGGAAGGGACGTGGCCGCCGTGCCTGCTCAGAAGTGGCCGATGCTGGCCGAGGTGGAGGTGAGTGCCCAGCGGTGCAGGAGCGCGGTCATCTCGGCCTCGCGCATTTGTGCCTTCAACCCTTCGACGGTGCGGTCGCAGAGAAGCAGCGGTTCGAGGGTTGGCCAGGTGGCGATGGCGTGGAAGAGGCGGCTGCCGGTGCCGTAGAGGACGGCCCAGCCTGGCCAGGTGATCTCCAGCATCGCGGCTTCGGCGCGGGCTTCGTGGTCCCAGGTGTAGTGCGGCACGGGGGTGGCACCCTGGTCGTCGCGGTGTCGTCCGCGGGTGCGGGAGGGCCGTCGCCGTATCATGAGATCACCTGCTCGGCTTGCTCTTGAGCCTCTCGGGCGATGGTCTCCTGCCGGTCGGTCTCGGCCCGCAGGGCGTCGAGAGTGTCAGCGTCGACCGTCCGTTCGGCTCCGGCGTGGAACGCGGCCGGGGGGAAGGCTTCTTCCCGGCTGGCCCACAGTCGTCCGGTGTCGCTGAGGATCAGCCGCCAGCCGGGGATGGCCGGTTCGGGGGTGCTGGATCTAACATCGTCCACTGATTGGACCTCCATCCGATCAAGGGCCCGTCCGGACGTTGGTAGCGGAGGACGGGCCCGCTTAATGGGGCAGGGCAGGATACGGAGAGGTGCGCCGTACGGGCCGGATGGCCGGTACGAAGACGGGGTGACCGCTATACGGCGCAGGGCACAGGTGGTCGTTCGCCTGGGACGAGGCGCGAGATGACGTACGGTGCCGAGCCGGGACGGTCTGGTAAGAGCGGATCTGGACGGGGACGCCGGGCGAGGGCGGCAGGGCGCCCGCTTGGGCGGCGGCGCCGGTATCGCGGGCTCGGCGGCCAGGGCCTGTTCGGGAAGCCGTGGGGTAGGTGGTATCGGGATCACCTTGGCCGGGTCCTGCTCGGCAGACCGCTGAGCAGGTATGAACGCGATCGCCTCAGCCGGGGCCGCGAAGACGAGTGACTCGAAGCAGGGCAAGGAGTGGTCCCCGGTGCGGCGGGCCTCCAGGCGGGTGGCCATCAGATCGCCGGAGGGCTGGGCGTACTCGTGATCGGCGGGCCGGTCAGAGCAGCCGTGCGCGTAGGGGGCGTGCCCGCAGACAGCGCACCCCATCGGCATCGGCACAGCGTCGGCGAAGCAACCGCAGCCTTCCCTTGCCGTCTGCGAGTCGAGGACTGGGGCACCAAGCCTGGTCATGGATGAGGAGCGCCTTCCTGATCAAGGACTTGTTGACGGTGGTCCACACCGTTGACAAGCCCGATTTGCGTCAAGGCTGCTGGCGTCAGGACGGGCGCAAGCCTGTCACTGACTGCTCGAATTTCCCTACCCTGTGTGACGAGCATCATGATGACGTGAGAATCTCAGGCTGGCAATCCCATCGCACATATTTGTTGCGTTGAGCAGGAGGAGCCGGTTGAGCTGCGGCACACTGACCGCATGAAGTACTCCACGGTCCGCCTGCGTCGTCTGTCGCGTGAGCTGCGCACCCTGCGTGCGACCACTGGCCTGACGACCGAGGCCGCCGCCGAACAACTTGGCTGGTCCAGGTCGAAGCTCAACCGCTTCGAGACCGGCAAGATCGCCCCGGCAACCGAGGACGTGGCCGCCATCTGCCACCTGTACTGCGTAGACCAGGCCACCGCCGAGGCCACGGTGCAACTCGCCCGGGAGGTAACCCGACGCGGCTGGTGGACGGCCTACTCGGACGTGTTCACCGGCAGCTACATCGAGTTCGAGGCAGAGGCAACCGTCATCCACAAATGGGAGCCGCTCCTGATCCCAGGGCTACTACAGAGCGAGGACTACGCCCGCGAGATCATCCGAGCCACCTGGCCAGACCTGACCAGCACCGAACTGGACCGCCGCGTGGACGCCCGCATGGCACGGAAGATCAATCTCCTCGGATCAAAGACATCGGCGCTGCACGTCCTCATGGACGAGGGAGCCCTGAATCGGCCTATCGGTACGCCCGAGATCATAGCCAGCCAGCTTGGCGACCTCCTTCGGATCATGGACTGGCCGAACGTCACCGTCCAGGTCCTGCCACTCACGAACGGTGCGCATACCGGACTGGAAGGAGCCTTCTCCGTCCTCGGCTTCGGCGACGAAGACCCCGACATCGGATACGCCGAATGTCCGGCCGGTGAGGTTTATGTGGAAGCATCGGATCAGGTCCGCAGGCTTATGCTCATGTTCGAGCGCCTTGCCGGCGCGTGCTTGTCCCCCCAGGAGTCCGCAACACGCATAGCTGCGATGAGGAGCAAGGCATGATCTCCCCTGACCTGTCTGCCGCTGATTTCCGCAAGTCCAGCCTCAGTGGCGGCAACAATGACTGCATTGAGGTAGCCACGAACCTGCCAGACCTTATCGCCGTACGCGACAGCAAGAACCCATCTGGCCCGGCGCTAACCTTCTCCCCGGCGGCCTGGCGCGGCTTCCTGGCGAGCATCCGCAGCAGAGAAGTCTGACCGGACGCCGGGTGCCGTGCGATAGAAACCGGCTGGAAAGCCACCCGGTCGCGCGGCAACACAAGCCCCTGGCACAACCGCGAGCCGCAGAACCATGAAAGACGGCCCAACTCCTGCGGCAACATTCGCCCTTTTAGTGATTTCGACGCACCTGCGACGCACGATCACAGAATCCGGGAAAGTGAAAGGCCGTTTCTGATTTCTCAGGAACGGCCCTTTACCTCGGGACTTTGTTCAACGTCGGGGTGACAAGATTTGAACCTGCGGCCTCTTCGTCCCGAAGCAATCAAGGTGTGTTCGTGGCCAGCAAACGCGTGTGCGCTCACCTGCCGTAAGAGCCGCAGGGAGACCATAGAGGTTGGGACTGCCCCAGAAGCCCTGAACCTCTTCATCATGCTATGGCGGCCTTGTGGTTTTGAAACTCAGCTGTCCCTGCGGTCAGGCGTTCAGGGAGATGTTCTCAGCGATGTTCTTGGCGACCGGGCTCCAGAAGTCCCAGACGTCTTCGATCAGTCTCTGGCCATCTTGGGTCTTGCCGCTGAAGCGGTATTGCTCGTACTCCTCGCGGAGATAGATCATCTCGCCGCTCATGCGGGCTATTCTCCGACGGTCAAGGACACGGGTTGCGGCGCTGAACGCCTCCCCCTTCAGTGATTGTCTGCCCTGCAGCTTCTTAATGAACACCCCACGCTCTCCCTTATGGCCATGGGCGCGGGTCAGGTTCATGAACATTTTGAGGAAGCGCACGGCACGGTCGTTGAGATCGATCGTCTCCGGAGTGTCCAGCGGCTGGCGGTAGTTCACCCATGGATAGTGGAGGGCGATTCCCTCGGGGACCCGGAGTTCGAAGACTCCGCTCAGCGGATCGCGTGCAATGAGGCTCGGGAGCGTGAGAGCACCCGTCTCCACTTCGATAATCACCATGTCGGGCGACGCCTCAGCTTCCGTCGCTAGCGCAGCCCGGTGCGCGAACTCGACGGACATGCCTTCGATGGAAAGCGCGCCGCAGTGCAGGTACAGGTCAGGGCCCAGCACAGTCGGGGTGTCCCGGGCAAGGATGCGGACCTCGGCTGACGTCGTGACGGTGAGGTCTTCAAGCGGTCCATAGAGCCGGAGCACGTGATCCGACTCGGGGAGGAGCGTAAATCCTTTCTGGGCCGACACGCCAGCTCGAAGGAGACTCATCTCCCCCTCGTACTCTCCCGCATCGACTTCGTAGGCGGTCACCGTCGCCACAGCGCCGCTAAACTCGCCAGCCGTGACCGAGGAATGAAGAGCAGCGAATCCCCACTCGTCGATCACCAGGTCATCGGACTCCAGGGCGACGAGATCAAAGAGAAGACTCGAGTCGTTGCCGATCGTGACCAACCGTTGGCCGTCAATGGTCGTGCCGAACCGCTTGGACGCTGCGTATGCGGTGAAGACCGCACTCGCCCAATGTCCTTCGCTCCGGAACGGGTGGTCCTCCAGGAACGGCCGAATCCTTTCAACATAGTCTCTGCGGACTTTCGGATCGGTGATGTACGCGAGCTCCGGTTCCCGTCCCCTCTCCAGGTCATGGCATAGCCAGTCGATCTGTTCTTCCGGTGTATAGGTCAGCGACGGGTCGAGGCCGAGGTCTTCCGCGGTCGGCTTCATCTTCTGCTGGTCGCGGGCCAGCAGGTGCTCAAGAACGTGCTTAAGCTCCTGGAGATGACGTGTCCCGCCCTGCGCCGTTTGGAAGGTCTTCAACACCAGAAAGTGGTTCTCTTCACGCAGCAGGACAGCCGCAACAGCGTCGAGCACCGGCGCGTAGCCAGCGAAGGCTCCCGAGACATCTCCCGCCACCGAGTTGACGACCGAATTGAGCACAGCGTCCCGCGCCGCCTCGTAATACTGGCCCCTGAGCACGGATTCCTTGCTTCGGCGCCGCACAACTCCGTCAACGTACTCCAGGCGTTCATCCGGTCCAAAGTGCGAGATCTCAAGCCATGCGAGGGACACGCCGGCGTCGTCCAGACTGACCCACGTCTCTTCTAGAGTCCGCTCGCGGCCGAAGAGAACGAAACGACAGCCAAGATGGGTCACGTCGGCCAGGGACTGCAAGAACTCGCTCCACGAAGTACCCGACACCCGGGCTCGTGCCTCATCGAGGGAGTCGATCAACATGGTCGGCCGGGTCATCGCCCTGATCACCGAGTCCACATCAGCCGTCTCCAGATACCGGTTGAGGATGAACGGCAAAGCGGTCGCACTCACCGCTGTGTCCCGCTCCAGCTTCCAAAGAGGCGCGCCCAGCCGCCGTGAGAGCTCTTCGGCTGACCGGCTCTTGCCCGCCGCTCCGCGCGCCGAGACTAGCAGCACCGACGCCTGAAGATCGCCTAGCCCCTCCCGTATGAGCAGCTCCGGGTTGACGAAGAAGCTCTCCTCCTCATGCACTCGGAAACTCGCTTGAGCGCGACCTGAGAAGTCGCCCCCGTCAAGTGCCGACACAAGTCCGGAAAAGGAGAATTGGGCGTCCATCTGCTCATCCCACCGGAGTCGGCTTCCCGACGCAAGCCGATAGCGACTTGCACCCCGGATTCCCTCCAGGGGGACGGTGTTCGAGTAGATAGGAGGGGTTAGGCGCGGGCGATTAACCAGGGTGATCAAGGGGGAATAGGGGTCACTCGCGGGAGTCGGCTTCGCAGGTCAGGGCCTTTATCGCGGTCGGCCTGCACCGGCCGACCCTCGCTCATGATGTCCTCCCACCGCTCGTCCTGCTTCTTCAAGGTACGGTTCGCACCAGCTGATCGCATGACTTCCCCTTTCGCGCTCATACCTGGCTGCGGATCACTCCAGCCTTCGCCACGGTCCGGTCGAGAATCGGAGCACCAAGGTTGTTCATGGTCAGGACTCACTTCCTGATCGGGGCCCCGGTACGGCGTTACACGGCGTGAGCCGGGGCACCGTCCGCCGGGCGATGCGGCACCTCGGCGAGCAGGGATGGACGGTGACCGTGCAAGGTCGCGGCACGTTCGTCAACGAGCGGGAGAGCTGGCCGGCCTACGGGACGCAGCAGGCCGACTGATCAGCGCGGCGACGGTCGCTTGGAAAGCGGATCCGCCGCCAGGCGCGACCCACCTACCATCGTGCATGGGCGAGGAACTTTCGGGGGCGAGTGAGGTCTGATCCGGAGCATGGTCGATGCCGGCCCACAGGCGGAGCTCTCGCGTCTTGACGACGTTCCGCCGACTGACTGATCAGCGTAGCGGTCACATGAGAAGTGAGCCCGTTCCTGGCCCGATGGGCCACCGAGTCCAGGCATGGAAAAACCCGGCCCACAAGGAGCCGGGTGGTATATGAGAACAATGTACCTGACGTTCGTCGTCCCGGTTAGCTTCCCGCTTGTTAAGTCACCATCCCACCGGACAGGAGTACCCTCCGGCAGGATCGGGGAGCTGGTGGCCCTTGAAGTCTGCGAGAGTCAGCTGTCTCCACCAGCGCCCGCCAACGCCAACTGTAGGCTGATCCTTCAGCGCTCCAGCAAGCTGGGTGGGGGAAGGGTTGATCAGCCCTACCGGGGCACGTTTGCGGGCTTCCTGGATGGGGAAGCGCAGGTCACTGTCGTTCGAGATGAGATGTAACCCCCTTACCACGCCAACCGCCAAAAGCCGCACAATCCCAGGCTCTCCGAGAGATGGTCACTCAGTAACGCAGAAAGCCGTTCCTGATCTCTCAGGAACGGCTCTCTACCTCGGGACTTTGTTCAACGTCGGGGTGACAGGATTTGAACCTGCGGCCTCTTCGTCCCGAACGAAGCGCGCTACCAAGCTGCGCCACACCCCGGTCACACGTCCGGTCTTGCTCGTGCTTGGGAAAGTCTAGCGGACTTCGTGGGTGCTTGCGTCGCCGCGCCGGCGGGGCACCAGGGTCAGCAGGCTGGCCTCGGGGTAGCAGGCGAAGCGGGCCGGAGCGTAGGGGCTGGTGCCGAGGCCGGCGGAGACATGGAGGTAGGCGGAGTCGTGGCGGCTCATGCCCTTGACCCGGGCCCGGTCGATGCCGCAGTTGGTGACCAGGGCGCCGTAGAAGGGGACGCAGAGCTGGCCGCCATGGGTGTGACCGGCGAGCAGCAGCTGGTAGCCGTCGGCGGCGAAGCGGGTCATGTTACGGGGCTCCGGTGAGTGCATCACCCCCAGCCGCAGGTCGGCCTCGGCCGGGGCGGGACCGGCGATCAGGTCGTAGCGGTCGCGGTTGATGTGGGAGTCGTGGATGCCGCCCACCGCCACGTCAAGATCGCCGACCTTGACGCGGGCGGTGGTGTTGTTCATGTCGAGCCAGCCCTCGGCGGCCATGGCGGTGCCCAGTTCCTCCCAGGGAAGCGTGGGGATCTTCTGGCCGTAGTCGGCCTTGGAGGTGCGCCAGAGATAACGCAGCGGGTTCTTCGGCTTCGGCTCGTACATGTCGTTGGAGCCGTAGACGAACAGCCCCGGACGCGACAGCAGGGGTTCCAGGGCATGCATCAGGGGCGTGATCGCGTCGGGGTGCGCGATGGAGTCGCCGGTGTTGACCACCAGGTCGGGGTGGAGGGCTCCGAGCGAGCGGACCCAGTCGATGAGCATCCGCCTGCCGGGGGTGAGGTGCAGGTCGGACAGGTGCAGGACGCGCACCGGACGCTGCCCCGGCTCCAGCACGGGCACGTCGAAGCGGCGCAGCCGGAACGCGTTGCGCTCGACGACCGAGGCGTACGCGAGGCCGGCCAGGCCGACGCCGAACAGGGACAGGGGCACCGCGGCTGCTTTCCTCACCCTCTCATCATGCCCGAGATCGGCCCTCCGGACGGAAACTCTGGATACAGCGGGGCTGGTGAGGCGGCAAGATGGACCGCATGAGCGCATTGAAGGACAAGCTGAAGGCCGATCTCACGGCCTCCATGAAGAGCAGGGACGAGATCCGCACCCGCACGATTCGGATGGCCCTCGCGGCCGTGAACGTCGAGGAGGTCTCGGGTAAGACGGCGCGCGAGCTCACCGACGACGAGATCGTCAAGGTGCTGGCCAAGGAGGCCAAGAAGCGCCGCGAGGCGGCCGAGGCGTTCAGCGGTGCCGGCCGGGTGGAGCAGGCGCAGGCGGAGGTCGACGAGCAGGCCGTGCTGGAGGCGTACCTGCCCGCCCAGCTCTCCGACGAGGAGCTCGCCGTCCTCGTGGACGAGGCCGTCGCCGAGAGCGGCGCCTCCGGGCCGCAGGCCATGGGCCAGGTCATGAAGGTCGTGAACCCGAAGGTCGCCGGGCGCGCCGAGGGTGGTCGCGTCGCACAGGCCGTACGGGCGCGCCTCGCATCCTCCTGACCCGAGGCCGTGCGGCACGCGGGTAAGGCCAGAGCCCTCCGCGCCGGACCTTTGAAAGGGTCAGGCGAGGAGGGCTCCGATGTCCCGAGGGACGGGCCTAGGGGGTGACCGGAGGGATCGTGAAGCCGCCGTTGACCTCCCGGTCGCCGCCGCCCGAGGGCGGACCGTCACCGCCGCGACCGCGACCGTCACCGCGACCGCCACGGTCACCACGGTCACCGCCGTCACCCCGGTCGGACTTCGGCGGCGGCTTGGGCGCGCACCGGTTGCCGGTGCAGCCGCCGAAGCGCTCCATGTTCACCGGGGTGAACGAGGTCGCCTCGACGCCCCTGAGCGCGTTGAGCATCGAGTTCTTCCAGATCGGGCCGGCGATCGAGGCGCCGTACACGTGGCTGTAGTAGCGCCCGCCGATGGTCACGCCGATCAGGTCGTGCCCGAAGGCGCCGCGCGGGTCGCCGACGCTCACCGCGGAGGCGAGGTCGGGGGTGAACCCGGCGAACCAGGCGGCGGTGTAGGCGTCGGTGGTGCCGGTCTTGCCGGCCGCGTCGCGGCCGATGCCGCCGACCTGGCTCATCGTGCCCTTGGTGAAGACCCCGGACATGATGTGGGTGGCCGCGTCGGCGACCTCCTCGTCCAGCACCTGCTTGCACTTGGGCTTGTACGACGTCTTCTTGCCCTCGCGGTCGGTGCTCTCGGTGATCACCATCGGCCTGCAGTAGGTGCCGCGGGCGGCGATCGTCGCGTAGGCGGCGGAGACGGTCACCGGGTCCATCTCGTTGATGCCGAGGGTGAAGGTCTCGAACTCCTTCAGCGGGTTGCCGTCGGCGCGCTGGATGCCCAGGCTCTTGGCCATCTTCACCGTGTCGCAGAGGCCGACCTCCTGCTCCAGGCGCATGAAGAAGGTGTTCACCGAACCCAGGGTGCCGGTGGTCAGGGTGTTGAACCCGCCGGGGCCCTCACTGGAGTTGGTGACGGTGTGCCCGGGCTCGCCGACCGCGTTGCCCTTGCAGTCGCGGAACGCGCTGTGGCTGGGGGCCTGGTAGCCGGTGCCGGTGTTGAAACCGTCGTTCAGCTTCATGCCCTTGTCGAGGGCGGTCAGCAGGGTGAAGGGCTTGAACGTGGAGCCGGCCTGGAAGCCCGCTCCGCCACCGTGCAGCCGGTCGCCGACGAGGTTGTAGCTGATCTCGTTCTTCTTCTTGTTCCCGCCGAACTTCCGGCTGGCGGCCATCGCCTTGATGGCGCCGGTGCCGGGGACGACCATCGCCTGCGAGGCGACCGGCTTGTCGCCGGCGTGGACGAGCTGCCGGATCGCCTTCTCCGAGGCCTGCTGTGCCTTCGGGTCGAGCGTCGTCTTGATCGTCAGGCCACCCCGCTGGAGCAGCCTCTCCCGCTGCTTGCGGGTCTTGCCGAAGTCCTCGTTGGAGGCGATCTCCTGCTGCACGTAGAGGCAGAAGTAGGGGTAGTCGCTCACCTCGCAGCCACCGGGGGCCGAGATGTTCTTGAAACCGAGCTTCTTCTTCTTGGCCTCTTCGGCTTCCTGTGTTGTGATCTTGCCGAGCTCGGCCATCCGGCTCAGCACGATGTTGCGCCGCTCCAGCAGCCGTTCGCGGGAGGCCTTTCCGACGCTCGGGTCGGTGACGCTCGGGTTCTGCACGGCTCCGGCCAGGGTGGCCGCCTCCCACAGGGTCAGCTTGGAGGCCGGCTTGTTGAAGAAGCGCCTGGACGCGGCCTGGATGCCGTAGGCGCCCGCACCGTAGTAGGAGATGTTCAGGTAGCGCTCAAGGATCTCCGACTTGGTGTACTTCTCCTCGACGGCCAGCGCGTAGCGCAGCTCGTTGAGCTTGCGGGAGAGGGTCGGCGCGGTCGCGGCCTCCTGCCCCTCCTTGGTCTCCGCGGCATTGACCAGCACGAGCTTGACGTACTGCTGCGTGATGGAGGAGCCACCCTGGACGACGCCGCCGCCTGAGACGTTCCGCACCGCCGCGCGGAAGGTGCCCTCCAGGTCGATCGCCCCGTGTTCGTAGAACCTGGTGTCCTCGATCGCCACGATCGCCGTCTTCATGACGTCGGCGACCTGGTCGAGCCTCACCGACTCGCGGTTCTCGAAGTAGAACTGGGCGAACTGCTTGCCGTCCGCGTCGAGCAGGGTGGTCTTCTCCGCGAGGGGAGGTTCCTTGAGCTCCTCGGGGAGCAGACGCAGCTCGTTCGTCGCCGCGTTCACGGTCATCCCCGCGCCACCCACCGCCGGAAGCGCCACCGCGGCGACGAGCACACCTGTGACAGCCGCCGCGCCGAGCAGCTTCAGCACATTGCCGACCGCCGACCCCTGATCTTTGCCTTGAGCTTGCACGAGACCCAGGGTACGTCGGACGGATAGCCCAAACGGTAACGGAACCCTGTTTTGCCATGACTTCGTGCTGTATCGCAGGTGGGTGACTAGTCATTCCCGGCCAGATGGCCGTGGATGACCATGTAAGAAATTGGTCCCGCCGGGGTCTGTCGGCCCGAACGTCTGGTTGCGTACGGTCTCTTTCTGCAGCAATTGAATACCGAGGCCCGACGCCCGCGCCCGTCGGCCCAAGTCACGACTGACCACCTAAGGGGAGTGGGGTCGAATGTGGATCACGGATTGGACCTCCCGTGCGGCCTGTAAGGGTGCGGATCCTGACGCTTTGTTCGTTCAGGGTGCTGCCCAGAACCGAGCAAAGCTGATCTGCCGAGGATGCCCGGTCCGGACCGAGTGCCTCGCCGATGCGCTGGACAACCGCATCGAGTTCGGGGTGTGGGGCGGGATGACCGAGCGCGAACGCCGAGCGCTGTTGCGTCGGCGACCGGATGTCGACTCCTGGCGGGACCTGCTGGAGTTGGCCAAAGAAGAATATGAGCGGACGAATGAGCTGATCGCCGGCTGAGTTCGCGCCGATCCCGTACGGCTGGCGCCGGGCGCCAGCCGTACACGCATGTCATGGGCCGGCGAACGCGCGCTCCAAGGCTCGTTGGGCCGCCGTGACGGCTACTGGGCGGCCAGCAGGTCGCCCACCTCGCGCAGCCCTTCCAGGTCGTGCACGTCCTGCGACATGGCGGGGACCCGCGCGACGGGCACCGTGGGATGGGCGGAGATGAAGTGCTCCTGCTCGCGTTGCTCGCGAGCGGCCAGCTGCATCCGGTCCGCGTGCAGCCGCAGTACGGCGGAGGTGAGCTCGTGCTCGCCGCGCGCCTCCAGGTCTTCGGCGGCGGCGGTGCTCCGCGCCCCGGACAGCACGGCCGCGGGCGAGCGGTGCACCCGGTTGACCACCAGGCCCGCCAGGGGCATGCGCTCCTCGGCCAGCCTCTCCACGAAGTAGGACGCCTCGCGTATCGCGTCGCGCTCGGGCGAGGCCACCACGAGGAACGCGGTTCCGGGGGCCTGCAGGAGCCGGTAGGTCTGGTCGGCCCGCGCCCTGAAACCGCCGAAGACGGCGTCCAGTGCGGACACGAACGTCTGCAGGTCCTTGAGCACCTGCGCGCCCAGCAGCTTGGTCAGCGCTCCGGCGACGATGCCGAAGCCCGCGTTGAGCAGCTTGAACGCGCTCCGCCCGCCGGCCTTGGCGGGGGCCATGAGCAGCCGGATGAGCCGGCCGTCAAGGAAGCGGCCGAGCCGCTCGGGAGCGTCCAGGAAGTCGAGCGCGGAGCGGGACGGAGGGGTGTCGACGATGATCAGATCCCAGTCGTCCGACCGCCGGAGCTGGCCCAGCTTCTCCATGGCCATGTATTCCTGCGTGCCGGCGAAGCTGGAGGAGAGGGACTGGTAGAAGGGGTTCGTCAGGATCTGGCGAGCTCGCTCGGGGTCGGCGTGCGCCTCGATGATCTCGTCGAAGGTCCGCTTCATGTCGAGCATCATGGCGTGCAGCCGGCCTTCGCCCTCGACGCCCACGACGAGCCTGGGGGTGTTGTCGAGTTCGGTGAGCCCCATCGACTGCGCCAGCCGCCGCGCGGGGTCGACCGTGAGCACCACGGCGGAACGGCCGCGCTCGGCCGCGCGCAGTCCCAGGGCCGCGGCGGTGGTGGTCTTCCCGACGCCGCCGGAACCGCAGCAGACGATGATCCGCGTGTGCGGGTCGTCGATGATCGCGTCAAGGTCGAGGACCGGAGGGGTCTTCACGCTGCTCCCTGGGTGCGGATCGATTCCGCCAGCTCGTACAGCCCGGACAGATCCACCCCGTCGGCCAGCAGCGGCAGCTCGTAGCGGGGGCGTGCGGCCTCCTCCAGCGCCAGCCTCTCGTCCCGCTCCAGCTCGGTGCGGCGGGCGTGCTCGGCGATCTCCTCGGTCAGGGCATCGGCCACCGTGACCGCGGCGGAGCCGCCGTCGGTGAGCCCCGCGGCCTTGAGGCCGAGCACCAGCTCCGCCGGGTCGAACCGGTTCTCGGCGGCGGCCTCCAGGACGGAGTCGGGCAGCAGCGACTCGCGGACCATGTTGATGAAGATCCCCCCGGGCGGGAGCCCGGCGGTGCGAAGCTCGCTCAGGCCGTCCAGGGTCTCCTGGACCGGCATCTCCTCCAGGAGCGTGACGAAGTGCACGGCGGTCTCCGGAGAGGAGACGACGCCGTTCACCAGGTCGGCATGGTTCTTGATCGGGCCGACCCTGGCCAGCCCCGCGACCTCGTTGGTGACGTTGAGGAAGCGCACGATCCTGCCGGTCGGCGGCGCGTCCAGCACGACCGCGTCGTAGACCCTCCTGCCGTCCTTGCCCTTGCGCCGGACGGCCTCGCTGGTCTTGCCGGTGACCAGGACGTCGCGGAAGCCGGGGGCGATGGTGGTGGCGAAGTCGACGATGCCGATCTTGGTGAGTGCCCTGCCGGCCCTGCGCATGCCGTAGAACATCTCAAGGTATTCGAGCATCGCCTCTTCGGGGTCGATGGCCAGCGCGTAGACGTCCCCGCCGTCGGGTGCGACGGCGATCTTGCGCTCCTCGTAGGGCAGCGGCGGCAGGTCGAAGACCTGGGAGATCCCCTGGCGGCCCTCGACCTCGACCAGCAGGACCTTGTCGCCGCCCGCCGCGAGGGCGAGCGCGAGTGCGGCGGCCACCGTCGTCTTGCCGGTGCCACCCTTGCCGGTGACGACGTGAAGGCGTACGCCGTCCCAATCGGTGTCGCGAGCTCTCACCTTTCGAAGGCTACCCAACGGTTACTTGACAACTCTCCGGCACCTTCCCCGATAGCCCTTAAACGGCATCGTCGCCCGGCGGGCCTGAGCCGGGAGCGGGCGCCTGCCCCGAGGGGGGCCGGGGCGTCTCTTTCGCCGATCACGCTGGTCAGCAAGGCGGTGTGGGCCGGACGGCCCGAAGCCGAACCCGTCCGAAGCCGGAGGCGCGGCCCGGGGAGCCGTGCGCGGCCCTCCCGCTAATCGATCGGATGCGGAAAGTAAATATGTAGATTCTCACAGCGGACCGCCCCGATCATCGGCCCGCCTCCGGCGGTACCGGGTGGCGGGCATGAGCCATGCCGGGCGCTCGCGGACCCGTAGTGGGCCGCTCACCGGGAGCCGTCTCGCTAATGTGTCCCGCATGACGAAATGGGAGTACTCGACAGTGCCGCTGCTGGTACATGCGACGAAGCAGATTCTCGACAACTGGGGCCAGGACGGCTGGGAGCTCGTCCAGGTCGTGCCGGGGCCCAACCCCGAGCAGCTGGTCGCCTACCTGAAGCGGCCCAAGCAGTGACGGCCGAGGAGAGGCTGGCGGAGCTGGGCCTGACCCTGCCGGAGGTGGTGCCGCCGCTGGCGGCGTACGTCCCGGCGGTGCGTTCCGGTGACCACGTCTACACCTCGGGGCAGCTTCCGGTGGTGGACGGCAAGCTGAGGGCCAGCGGGAAGGTCGGCGCCGAGGTGGGCGTCGAGGACGCCTACGAGCTCGCGAGGATCTGCGCGCTCAACGCCCTCGCCGCGGTCGCGTCGGCGGCCGGAGGACTGTCGAACATCGTGCGGATCGTCAAGGTGGTCGGGTTCGTGGCCAGCGCCCCCGGCTTCACCGGCCAGCCGCAGGTCGTCAACGGCGCCAGCGAGCTGCTCACCGCGGTGCTCGGCGACGCGGGCAGGCATGCCAGGAGCGCGGTCGGTGTCGCCGTTCTCCCGCTGGACGCGCCGGTCGAGGTCGAGGTGATCGCCGAGGTCCGCTGAGGCCGGGTGGACACCCCGGCGTCAGCGAGGCCCTGACGGCCGCGAGGGCACACCGACGGGTCGAGGGCGGCGAGAGCTCGCCGGGGGCCCTGGAGGTGCCGTGGGGCCCGCCGGGGCCGGCCTCCCGGCGCCCCACCCGCCGGGGCGGCGCGCCGGGAGGGACCCCGCGATTGTCCGGGGCGGTGCCGTGCCACATGATGGACCCGGAAACCGAGTGATGTTCTGGCGGAGGGTCTCAAATGGGCGGTATCCCGCTTCCCGGCGAGTTCGGTGAGCGTGCACGCGACATTTTGGCCGGGCGGATCGCGCCGGTCCCCGCGCGAGATGCCGCCACCGTGGTCATCCTCCGCGAGGACGCCGGTCAGGTGGAGGTCTACCTGCTGAGGCGCAAGGCGAGCATGGCCTTCGCCGCCGGGGCCTACGTCTTCCCCGGCGGGTCGGTCGACCCGCGCGACACCGACCAGGAGATCACCTGGGCCGGTCCTTCGCCCGCGGCCTGGGGCGAGATCTTCCGCGCGGACGAGCAGACCGCGCGGGGCCTGGTGTGCGCCGCCGTGCGGGAGACGTTCGAGGAGTCGGGGGTACTGCTGGCCGGGCCGTCCGCGGAGTCCGTGGTGGCCGACACCACCGGTGACGACTGGGAGGCCGACCGGCTCGCCCTGATCGACAGGACCCTCTCCCTCGCCGACTTCCTCGGCAGGCGCGGCCTGGTCCTCCGCTCCGACCTGCTCCGCCCCTGGGCCCACTGGATCACTCCCGAGGTGGAGAACAAGCGCTTCGACACCCGCTTCTTCGTCGCGGCGCTCCCGCCGGGCCAGCTCACCCGCGACGTCGGCGGCGAGGCCGACCAGGTGGTCTGGCTCCGGCCCGCCGACGCGCTCGGCCGGGGGAGGGCGGGCCGGATCTTCCTGATGCCCCCGACCCATCGCACGCTCACCGAGCTGTGCGCCTACGACAAGGTCTCCGAGGCGCTCGCGGCCGCGCGTGAGATCGTGACCTTCCTGCCCAAGATCGCCGAAGTGGACGGTGAGATGCGCATCGTGCTCGACGACGACTACGAGCTCGGCGGTTCGCGGTGAGCGGGCTGCGGATCCCCCTGGAGGGGCCCGACGGCGCGGGTACGGAGCACGCGCTCAACCTGCTCGCCCCCAACCCCTCCGAGATGACCCTGGACGGTACCAACACGTGGGTGATCGGCCTCGGTGAGGAGGTGCTGGTCGTCGACCCCGGTCCCGATGACGAGGAGCACCTGGCGCGGGTCGCCGGGCATCTGGAGGGCCGCCGGGTCGCCACGATCCTGCTGACCCACGGGCACCGTGACCACAGCGGCGGTGCCGCGAGGTTCGCCGGGCTGGTCGGCGCGCCCGTCAGGGCGCTGGATCCCGCGCACCGGCTGGGTGAGGAGGGGCTGGGCGACGGCGACGTGCTCACCGTCGGGGACCTGGAGCTGCACGTGGTGGGCACGCCGGGCCACTCGTTCGACTCGCTCTGCTTCTGGCTGCCGCGGGACAGGGCGATCCTCACCGGCGACACCGTGCTCGGCCGTGGCACCACCGTGATCGCCTCGGACGGTGACCTGGCCGACTACCTGCGCTCCCTCGACCTGCTCAGAGCGAGGGCCGAGCAGGTCGGGGCGGAGGCGCTGCTGCCCGGTCACGGTCCGGTGCTCCCCGACCCGATCGGCGCGCTCGACGGCTACGTCGCGCACCGGCGGCGGCGGTTGGACCAGATCAGGGAGGCCAGGGAACGGGGGGCGACGACACCCCGCGAGATCGTCGAGATCGTCTACGCGGAGCTGGACAGCTCCCTCTGGTTCGCCGCCGAGATGTCGGTTCACGCGCAGCTCGCCTATCTGGACGGCCAGGTCCGTCGTCGGCGGACCTGGCCGGCGTCGTGAGCTGGAGGGGGAAGCCGCGGCGAGGTCCCGCCCGTCAGCGCGAGCGGTTGTGCAGCCGCTCCAGGTCCATGATGACCACGGCCTTGGCCTCGATGCGCAGCCAGCCGCGCTGGGCGAAGTCGGCCAGCGCCTTGTTCACGGTCTCGCGGGAGGCGCCGACCAACTGGGCCAGTTCCTCCTGGGTGAGGTCGTGGTGGACCCGCACGCCGTCGTCGACCCGCTGGCCGAAGCGGTCGGCCAGGTCCAGCAGGGCCTTGGCCACCCGTCCTGGAACGTCTGTGAAGACCAGGTCGGCCAGCACGTCGTTGGTACGGCGGAGGCGTTGGGCCAGGGCGCGCAGCAGGTGAAGGGCGACCTCGGGACGACCGGTCAGCCAGGGGCGCAGGTCGTCGTGTCCGAGCCCGGCCAGCAGGACGTCGGTCAGCGCTGTGGCGGACGCCGTACGGGGACGGGGGTCGAACAGGGAGAGCTCGCCGAACATCTCACTCGGGCCGAGCACGCTGAGCAGGTTCTCCCGGCCGTCGGGCGCGGTGCGGGAGAGTTTGATCTTGCCTTCGAGCACCACGTAGAGGCGATCCCCGGTCTCGTTCTCGCTGAAGAGGGTCTGCCCTTTGGCGAGGCGTACCTCGGAGATGCTCGTACGCAGCGCGGCGGCGCTCTCACGGTCGAGCGCGGCGAACAGAGGGGCCTTGCCCAGCACGTCGTCGGAGTTCACAGTGCCTCCCGTTTCACGGCTCACGCAGTCATTGTGACCCATCCCACCGAGCGACTCTGCGGGGGGCCTTGAGCGTAGGCTGTCGGAGTGCTCCGCGATGTCAGCCCCGGTGGTGAATCCCAGCTCGCTCTGGTCCGTCGAGCTCGGCGAATGGACCGAATCCTGGCGGAGGCCTATCCCGACGCTCATTGCGAACTCGACTTTCGCGATCCTCTCGAGCTGTTGGTCGCGACGATCCTGTCCGCACAGTGCACGGACAAAAGGGTCAATACGGTCACTCCTGCACTTTTTATGAAATATCCCACAGCAGAAGACTACGCCGGTGCGGACCGGGCCGAGCTGGAGGGGATCATCCGGCCCACCGGGTTCTTCCGGGCCAAGGCCAACAGCATCATCGGCATGGCCCAGGCCCTGTGCGAGCGCTTCGGTGGCGAGGTCCCCGGGAGGCTCAAGGACCTGGTGACCCTGCCGGGGGTCGGCCGCAAGACCGCCAACGTGGTGCTCGGCAACGCCTTCGGGGTGCCCGGCATCACCGTGGACACCCACTTCCAGCGGCTCACCCACCGCTTCCACTGGACCTCGGAGACCGACCCGGTGAAGATCGAGCGGGTCGTCGCCGAGCTCATCCCGAAGCGCGACTGGACGATGATGTCCCACCGCCTGATCTGGCACGGTCGCCGCGTCTGCCACGCCCGCACGCCGGCCTGCGGCGTCTGCCCGCTCGCCGCGCTCTGCCCCTCGTACGGCATCGGCCCCACGGATCCCGTCCAGGCCGCCAAGCTGGTGCGCCCCGGCCCCTTCTCGTGATCTTTTCCGCACCGCTGTGCTGGGCCCTGTCCTGTGGATCTTTTGCCCACCACGGTCAGGCGGCGCCTCGCCGCGTTGTCGTCGGTCACCGCAGCACGCTGCGGCTCCCTCCTCCGCCTTGCGAGACACCACCTGACCGATCCTCGCCACGGCAAGATCCACAGGACAGGGCCTAAGACCGCCTTCGGGTCCCGGTGGATCCGCTGACATCCCGCCGGTACCGGGAAGCGCGGGGCGGGACGCCGTGTTGCAGAGGACCGGAGGTGTGCCCGTGGAAGAGGTTCCCGGATGGTTGGAAACGCTGGCGGAGCGGGTCGCAGGAACGCCGGTGCCCTCGATGTTGCGCCCCCCGGCATCCGGCGGGCGGTCGGCCGCGGTGCTGCTGCTCTTTGGCGAGGGGCCGCTCGGTCCGGACGTGCTGCTCATCCAGCGGAGCTCGAACGGGCGCACCCACGCCGGTCAGCCCGCGTTCCCGGGCGGCGGGGTGGACCCGGAGGACGACGGCCCGATCGCCGCGGCGCTGCGCGAGGCCGTTGAGGAGACCGGTCTCGATCCGACGGGCGTCCGGGTGATCGGGACCATGCCCGAGCTGTACGTGAGCCGCAGCGACAACCGGGTGATCCCGGTGCTGGCCTGGTGGCACACGCCCTGCGTGGTCCACGCGGCCTCGCCGGACGAGGTGGAGTCGGTGGAGCGGATCCCGATCCGCGAGCTCGTCGATCCGGCCAACCGGATCAGGCTGCGCCATCCGAGCGGTTACTCGGGGCCGGCGTTCCGGGTGCGCGGGCTGCTGGTGTGGGGGTTCACCGCGGGAGTGCTCGACACCGTGCTCGGCCGTTCGGGTTTCGAGCTTCCCTGGGACCGTTCACGGATCGAGGACATCCCGCCCGACGTCCTCAACCTCGCGTCCCGTTGACAGGGCCAGACCGAGGCGAGCCCAGTCGGCCACGTCCCCGTCGGGATCGAGGGTCAGCCGTCTCAGCGCGGCCAGGCCCGTCGGGTCGGGTGGGCTGCCCATGATGTTCGGCAGCGCGTAGGCGGCCCCGTACCTGATCCGGGGGTCGGCGTGTTCGGAGAGGGCGATCACCGACGGCAGCGCGCGGCGGTCCCTGAGGTGGCCGAAGGCGATCAACACCGAGTAGAGCACCAGGCAGTCGTCCTCACCGACGGACAGGGCGCGGAGCACCGGCAGCGTCCGGTCGACGAAGCCGAGTCGTCCCAGGATGTCGACCCCGAGCATCCGCTCGGCCGCGGTCTTTCCCGAGCAGAGTCTCCGTGCCGCGGTGAAGGTCTCCAGATCGCCCCGTTCCTGCAACCGGGTGATCGCGCGCCAGCGGGCCGCGCCCTCCTGATCTCGCTCCCGTAGCGCGGTCTCGATGAGAGACGCCACGGTCGCCGCTCCTTCGATCATCGCCATCCGGACACGATAACCGCAGAGACCTCGCAGAAGGTGTGCACGCGCGGGGCAGGGGCTGGATACCGTAAGGGAGTGAGCGGTGATCTCCTCGACCTCATCCTGATCGCCCTGATGGTGGCCTTCGCGGTGTCGGGATACCGCCAGGGGTTCATCATCGGGGCTCTGAGCTTTGTCGGTTTTGTCGGTGGTGGCCTGCTGGGCATGTTCATCGCCCCGCCCATCGCCGGAGCGGTGGTCGACGGTGAGACCGAGCGGGCGCTGCTGGCGATCGTCATCGTCTTCCTCGCCGCCACGATCGGTCAGTTCGCGTCGTCGACGATCGGCGCGGTGGTCCGCAGCCATGTCACCTGGGAGCCCGCCAAGGTCGTCGACGCGGTCGGCGGCACCTTCGCGAGCGCCTTCTCGGTGCTGATCATCGCGTGGCTGATCGGCTCGCTGATCACCTCCTCGCAGTTCACGCTGCTCGGTGAGCAGGTCAGTAAGTCCCTGTTGATCAAAACGGTCGACCAGACGATGCCGAAGCTGGCCAGGGACCTGCAGAAGCCCTTCAGGGACTTCATCGACACCTCCGGTTTTCCCAGGGTGTTCGACGGCATAGCGGGCGGCCAGTTCGTCGAGGTCGCGCCACCCGACCGGAGCGTGCCGAAGAGCGCGGCGCTCTCGCGGGCCCGTCGGGGCATCGTCAAGGTCCAGGGCGTGGCCGCCAGCTGCCGCAAGCACATCGAGGGCACCGGGTTCGTCTACGCCCAGGACAAGATCATGACGAACGCGCACGTGGTCGCCGGGGTCGACCAGGACCTTCAGGTCATCGACCATCTCAACAACGTCCACTCGGCCCAGGTCGTGCTCTACAACCCCGACAGGGACATCGCGATCCTGCACGTCTCCGACCTGGACCTGCCGATCCTGCGCTTCGACGGCACGGCCAAGAAGGACGACGACGCCATCGTCGCGGGCTTCCCGCACGGTCAGGGTTACACCATGAACCCGGCCCGGATCAGGGACCGGCAGAAGGCTCAGGGACCCAACATCTACGAGCACAAGACCGTCAACCGGGATGTCTACTGGATCCGCGGCCTGGTCCGGCAGGGCAACTCCGGCGGGCCGCTGCTCACCACCGACGGCAGGGTCTACGGCGTCGTCTTCGCGGCGGCCACCGACAGGGCGGAGACCGGCTTCGTGCTGACCGCCGCCGAAGTGGCGCCGGACGCCGAAGACGGCTCCAAGCTGTCCAACCGGGTGAACACCCAGGAGTGCACCCGGAACTGATCAGGCCACGGACGTCCCACCTGGATTCGCTCCCCCGGGGGGAACCAGGCGCTGGATCAGGTCCCTGATCACCGCGATGGCCGTTTCGGCGTCCAGGTCGTCCAGCTTTCCGACCGCCACGGCCATCTCCTCGTACGGCGTGCCGTACCGGCTGATCCGGTCGGCGCCCCGGGCGAACAGCGTCGCGGCTCCGCCGCGGTTGCCCCGCTGCAGGTGAGTGAGGCCCACGCAGATCTGCGCCAGCCCCTGCCACAGCTCGCGCTCCTGGGCGGGGGAGTTCTTCCAGCGGCCTTCCAGCACCTCGTGGGCGTGGAACGGACGTCCCTCGCCGAGCAGCCTGTGCGCCTCGGAGACGGCCTCCTCCGCGCTTGGCGCGTAGTCGTCCGGGATGCGTTCCACGCCCTCCGCGCCGTACCGGAGCGGCCTCCCGAACGCGTCGCGAGGACGCCGGTTGCGCGGTCTCCCGTCGGCGTCCCGGTCCCGCCCGTTCACCGGTCGGGCTCCGGATCGGACAACCAGGCGATGAGTTCGGCGTCGAACTCCTCCGGGCACTCCTCGTGCGGGAAGTGCCCGGCGCCCTCGATCAGCCGCCACCGGTAGGGGGCGGCCACGTAGCGGCCCGAGCCCTGGGCGGTGCGGGGCAGGACGTTCCGGTCGAACGCGCCGTGCACCTGCAGAGTCGGTACGTTGATCTGGGCGCGCATGGCCTTCGCGTAGCGCCACCCGTCCGGGCGGAGCTGGGAGCGGCCGAACCAGCGGTGGTACTCCAGCGCGCAGTGCGAGACGTTGGGGATGCGGAACGCGTCGCGGTAGGTCTTCGCCACCTCCTCCCGCGGCCAGCCGGGAGCCGACCACTTCTCCAGCAACCGCCCCACCATGGCGCCGGAGTCGGCGGTCAGGCGTCGCTCGGGAAGCAGCGGCAGCTGGAATCCCAGCGCGTAGCGAGCCGCCCTGAACTGGCCGAACGGCTCGGTGAACAGCGCGGTGCGGAGACGACGGGGATGCGGCGCGGAGACGGTGACCAGCCGCAGGACCGCCTTCGGGTTCTTCACGGCCATGGTCCAGGCGAGCAGGCCGCCCCAGTCGTGGCCGACGACGATCGCGGAGCTCTCGCCCAGCGCCCTGACCAGCCCGGCCGCGTCGGCGGCCAGGGTGTACAGGTCATAGCCACGTGGTGGCTTGTCACTGGCGCCGTAGCCACGCAGATCGACGGCGACGGCGCGGTAGCCCGCTGCCGGAAGCGAGACAAGTTGGTTGCGCCAGCTCCACCAGAACTGCGGGAATCCGTGGAGCAGCAGTACAAGGGGGCCCGTACCGGCCTCCACGACGTGGAAGCGGGTGCCTCCGGCATGGACCGAGTGGTGGGTCCACGGACCCTCCAGCCTGACCATGGACTCGTCGGGTCTGCTCACTGGCTCGGTCTCACCGGGTCGCGATGGCCGCCCACCTGACCGGCCGTGACCGGAGCGGCGGGAACGGCGTCGGCCTCGGCTCCGCTCTTGATGGTCTTGAGCGAGTGCAGGGTCCGCCGCATTCCGGTCAGGCCCTTGAGCCGCCGGATGCCGACGAAGATCAGCAGCCCGGCCACGACCAGATAGAACACGGTGACGATCAGGAAGGCGAGCCAGATCCACAGGCCCGCGGCGACCAGGCCGTAGGCGATCGCGAACGAGGCGAGGATCAGGCACAGGTGGGCCATGAACGCCGCGGCGCCGAAGAGACCCGCCGCCACGCCGACCCGCTTGGCGTCGAACCTGAGC
Organism: Streptosporangium sp. CA-115845; assembly: GCF_050943795.1. NCBI lineage: Bacteria > Bacillati > Actinomycetota > Actinomycetes > Streptosporangiales > Streptosporangiaceae > Streptosporangium > Streptosporangium sp. CA-115845. The sequence continues at coordinate 468,525 of NZ_CP191988.1, forward strand.
TCTGCCTTGGCCAACTCGATCTCGGCGCGGACCAGTGTGGATATGTGGTCACTGGCCGCGGCGACCAGTGCGCCCAGCGACTCCTCCTGTGGTTCCGCGGGCGGAATATGTGTCATGGACGGTCTCCTATCAAGGGCCTCTGTCGAACATCATGCTGCGCCCTGAGGCGGTCGTGCACGCACACCCGCGGCGGGATCGTCACCGGAGCCGGTGTCGCGAGCACCACTGTGGTAATCGCGCATGTGTCATCGAATATCTGCGTCGTCAAGACTTCAGACTTTAGTCCGGCCGTACCGGGTTGGTGAGGTCCCGGCCGTCCGGTGGCGGGAATCCGCACCACCGGGCGTGCTTTCGGGCCGGCCGGACGCGGAGGCCGGGCAGGATCGCCGGCTGGTTCTCCGCCCTTGATCAGGGCGGTGGCGGGCCGTTTCGGTTCCGGCGCCGGACGACGACACCGGTGGGGAGGTTGTCACGGCCGGGAGCTACCCCGGCGGCGGGCCGGTGAACATCGCGGCGGTGCTGGGGGAGCCGGCCCTGGGCAGGCCAGGGGTCCTGGCCCGCCCGGGTCCTCCGGTTCGCTCAGTCCTCGCCCTTGGCGCTGGGCAGCTTCTCCGAGATGAGGTTCATCACCGTGCTGTCGGCCAGGGTGGTGACGTCGCCGATGCTGCGGTTCTCCGCCACGTCGCGCAGTAGACGCCGCATGATCTTGCCGGAGCGGGTCTTGGGCAGCTCGGGCACCACCAGGATCTGGCGGGGCTTCGCGATCGGGCCCAGGGTCTTGGACACGTGGGCGCGGAGTTCGGCGGCGATGTCCGCGCCTTCCTCGGCATCGCCGCGCAGGATCACGAACGACACGATGGCCTGTCCGGTCACCGGATCGGTCGCCCCGACCACGGCGGCCTCCGCGACCTTCGGGTGGGAGACCAGCGCCGACTCGACCTCGGTGGTGGAGATGTTGTGCCCGGAGACGAGCATGACGTCGTCCACCCGGCCGAGCAGCCAGATGTCGCCGTCCTGGTCCCTCTTGGCGCCGTCGCCCGCGAAGTACATGCCCTCGAAGCGGGACCAGTAGGTGTCGATGTAGCGCTGGTCGTCGCCCCAGATCGTGCGGAGCATCGACGGCCACGGGTCGCGGATCGCGAGGTAGCCGCCACCGCCGTTGCCGACGCTTCGGCCCTGGTCGTCGACCACGTCGGCGGTGATGCCCGGCAGCGGGCGCATGGCCGCGCCGGGCTTGCCCTCGGTGACGCCGGGCAGCGGGCTGATCATGATGGCGCCGGTCTCGGTCTGCCACCAGGTGTCGACGACCGGGGTGCGGTTGCCGCCGATGTGCTCGCGGTACCAGACGTACGCCTCGGGGTTGATCGGCTCGCCGACGCTGCCCAGGATCCGCAGAGACGACATGTCGTACTTGGCGGGGATGTCGTCGCCCCACTTCATGAACGTGCGGATGGCGGTCGGGGCGGTGTAGAGCAGCGTGACCCCGTACTTCTGCACGATCTCCCAGAACCGGCCGCGGTGCGGGGTGTCCGGAGTGCCCTCGTAGATGACGCTGGTCGCGCCGTTGGCCAGCGGGCCGTACACGATGTAGGAGTGGCCGGTCACCCAGCCGATGTCGGCGGTGCACCAGTAGACGTCGGTGTCGGGCTTGAGGTCGAAGACCGCGTCGTGGGTGTACGCGGCCTGGGTGAGGTAGCCGCCGGTGGTGTGCAGGATGCCCTTGGGCCTACCGGTCGTGCCGCTGGTGTAGAGGATGTAGAGCGGATCCTCGGCATCGTTCGGCAGCGCCTCGTGGACGTCGGACTGCCGGTCCACCACGTCGTGCCACCAGACGTCCTTGTCGGTCTGATCGACCTCCTGGCCGGTCCGCCGCACGACCAGGACGTGCTCGATGCCGGGGCACTCCGCGACCGCCTCGTCCACGGTCGGCTTGAGCGCGCTGGGCGCGCCGCGACGGTAGCCGCCGTCGGCGGTGACCACGATCTTGGCGTCCGCGTCCTTGATCCGGCCGCTGAGCGCGCTGGCGGAGAACCCGCCGAACACGACCGAGTGGATCGCTCCGATCCGGGCGCAGGCCAGCATCGTGATCGGCAGCTCGGGGATCATCGGCATGTAGATCGCGACCCGGTCACCCTTGCCGACGCCCAGCTCGGCGAGCGCGTTGGCGGCCTTGGAGACCTCGCGCCGCAGGTCGGCGTAGGTGAGTGTGCGGCTGTCGCCCTCGGGCTCACCCTCCCAGTAATAGGCGATCTTGTCGCCGTGACCGGCCTCCACATGGCGGTCGACGCAGTTGTAGGCGATGTTGAGCTCGCCGCCGACGAACCACTTGGCGAAAGGCGGGTTCCACTCAAGAACACTGTCCCAGCGCTTTGACCAGGCCAGGCGGTCGGCTTGCTTCTCCCAGAAGGCGAGGCGGTCCTGCTCGGCCTCCGCATAGGCGTCGGCGGTCACGTTCGCGGCCGCGGCCAGGCCTGCGGGAGGTGCGAACCGCCGGGTCTCGTTCAACAGGTTCGACAGCGTCTCCTGGGTCTCACGAGACTCGGAACCAGGGGTCTCCGGGGCCACTGCGCACTCCTCACGTACTGCTATCGACTGGTCGTGTCCCACTTCACCAGGCCACCGGTGCTCGCCACAAGAGGTCTAGACAGGTCTGTACCAATCGGTGACAAGGCCTCATGGGCCTTCAAAACGCCTTGTTTTTCGGGAACGACCACTCCGGAAATGTTGTGTTTTCGACACCGTAGGAATATAGACGGCGTTATTCAATGCGTATTGACACGGTGATGCGCCGGACGGTGTCATGCGCTCGGCGAACGGTTCCGCAGCTGTTTTCCCGAGCCGCCGGGGGTGACCCCGCAGCCTGGTCGAGGCCTCGCCGAGCGGCCCCGATAGGGTCGGGCAGCGTGAGCGACCCATTGGCTGTCATCGCAGGAATGCCCGGAGTGTCCGAGGCGGTCACCGACGCGCGCAAGGCCGTCGACCGGCTTTACGGGCACCGCGTACTGCGGCGGAAGAGCCCGGAGGTGTCGGCCAGGTCCGCCCTGCGCGGTGCTCGTGCGTCAGCCGCGCTGGAGGGCGTGGACATCCCGCTCGATGTCATCCCCGAGGTCACCGACCCGGTGGTACAGGGCGCGCTGCGCGTCTCGGCCGAGCTGGGGCGGCTCGGCTCGACCTGGCGCACGGCGCCCCGCCAGGTGCTGGCCAGGCTGCACACGCTCGCCGCCTCCGGGCTCACCAAGGACCTCGGCCGCCCCAGGGCCACGGCCGAGGCGCCCGATCCGCTCGGTCTTGGTGCCGCGCCCGAACCGCAGGAGGCGGTGGCGCGGGTGGACGGTCTCGTCCAGCTGGTGACGGCATCCTCGAAGGCGCCGGCGCTGGTGCTCGCCGCCGTCGTGCACGCGGAACTGGCGGTGCTGCGCCCGTTCGGGTCGGCGGACGGGCTGGTCGCACGGGCGGCGGAGCGGCTGACGCTGGTGGAGTTCGGCCTGGACCCGAAATCGCTGGTGGCCGTCGAGGTGGGTCACCTCGAACTCGGCCCGGCCTACCGGGAGGGACTGCGGTCGTACCTGAGCGGTACCCCCGAGGGCGTCGCGGTGTGGGTGCGACACTGCGCGACGGCGGTCACGCTGGGCGTGCGCGAGGCCACGGCGATCTGCGAGGCCATGCAGCGGGGCTGATCCCGATCCCGGCAGGGGGACGCTGTCCGCACATAATCGATCACCCTCGGTCATCGATTACGGACATCCCCGGACGCCTGTCCACACGAGCCGACGGCGCCCCTGGTAGGGGGCGCCGTCGTCGGCACGTTCCTACCGGGTTACCAAGCGTGCACCTGATAATCGTTGAAACGGGACAAGCCCGCTTCAACGCGCCTCCCGCGGCTGACGGCGCGTGGGTACCCAGCGGTCGTGCCCGGACACATGGTCCGTGCAACCTTTGTACGTCCGATTCGCGCTGATGGGAACCCCTAGGGGCAAAACCTTTGCGGATCGAGGAACATTAACCAGCAAACCCACCCGTATGCCATCTTGTGCCGCGCGAGGCCGGCCGACGTCGTCCGTGCGGGCCGGGTCGTGCTCCGCTGGTGATCACTTAACGTAGTCGCGGTTCGTCCGTGCGAGGAGCGCGCCCGGATCGGGAGGTATCCGGAGACTGGATCGTTACATTAAAAAAACTAGTGGAAATTGAGGATTACTCCTCGACGAAACTTGAGTTGATCGGGCAGCATGAGTTTGTATCTCCCCAAACCGGAGTAACTGTGTACAGGTTGCCACCGCAATCCTTTGCCATGCTCTGGTTGGCCGTTGAAGCTTTCTTCTGAAACGGGACCGGCTCTACCCCCCCAGAGCCGGACCGATCGGCGACCCCCGCCCTCCCCCCGGCGGGGGTCGCCTCTTTTCCAGGCCGACACTCCGGCCTCGGCGGCACCGTCCTTCCCGGTCCTCTTCGGTGCGGGCTCTCGGTGCGGCGCGTCGACGCGTGAACGTGTGAGGCAGGCCCGCTGAGGTGTTCGTCTTCGCCCGCCTGCCCGGGGCCTTCCGCGCTCGTACGACTTCTCCCGGGCGCTGGTCTTCCACAGGCCGGGTCACCTTGGAGCCGGCTGTCCACAGTACGGCGTTCGGTGCCTCGGGGATGGGGAGCCGTCGCGGAGGGTGGGGTCCCCGCATCCCAGGAGGCAGCAGTGGACCGCCCGCTGGTCATCACCGAAGACCATGATCTGCTCGACGACCTGCTCCGCATCGCCGCCGCGGCCGGAGCCGAGCTTGACGTCGCCCACGCGCCCGCGCACGCCCGGCCCTACTGGAACCGTGCTCCGCTGGTCGTCGTCGGTGACGACATGGCAGGCGCGCTGGCCTCGACCGGACCGCCACCTCGCCCCCGTGTTCTCCTGGTCACCCGCACCTGCGACGACCCCGACACATGGCGCAGATGCGTCGCGGTCGGTGCCCAGGCCGTGCTGGAGCTGCCCGCCGCGGAGCGCCGGCTGGTCGACGAGTTCGCCGACGTCGTCGAGCCACCCGCCAAGCCGGGATTCGTGGTCTGCGTCGCGGGCGGGCGCGGCGGAGCCGGGGCCAGCGTGCTGGCGGGCTCACTGGCGCTGGCCGCGTCCCGCCGACGCATCCGCACCCTCCTGATCGACGCCGACCCGCTTGGCGGAGGCCTGGATCTCCTTCTTGGTCAGGAGGAGTCCGACGGAGCGCGCTGGTCGGACCTGGTCGCCCGCGAGGGCAGGGTCAGTTGCACGGCGCTCCAGGCGGCCCTGCCGACCTTCGCGGGGCTGACGCTGCTCTCCTTCGGCCGGGGCGAGGTCGAGCCGATCCCGGCCGAGGCGATGCGCTCGGTCCTCGAAGCGGGGCGCAGGGGCTTCGAGCTGGTGGTCGTCGATCTGCCGCGCCACCTCGACCAGGCCGCGGTGGAGGCGCTCGGCAGGGCCGGTACCACCCTCCTGGTCGTCACCGCCGACGTGCGCGGCGTGCTCGCCGCGGCACAGGTGCTGGCCTCCTTGCGCGAGCACACCGGTGAGGTGCGGGCCGTTGTGCGCAGCGGGGTCCTGAACGACGACGTGGTGACGGGCTCGCTCGGCGTCCCGCACGGCGGTAGCCTCCCCGACCAGCCTCGCCTCGCCGCCGCGCTTGATCGGGGGAACGTTCCCCCACTTGGCCGTCGCACCTCTCTCGGGCGGTTCTGTGCCGCTTTCCTGCACGAGCGGCTCGGGGCGGACAGGTGAAACGGGTCGAGAGCGCGGTGACGGTCTCGCCGGAGCTGGTGGAGGCGGTCCGGGTACGGCTGGCCAGGACGGGGGTCGAGCCCAGTGCCGCGCACGTCGCGGTAGCGCTGCGGGCCGAGCGGGCGATGCTCGGCGACGCGGAGATTCTGGCGGTGGCCCGGGTCCTGTGCGCCGATCTCATCGGAGCGGGTCCACTGGAGCCGTTGCTGGCCGAGGCCCGGGTCACCGACGTGCTGGTGAACGGCCCGCGCGAGGTGTGGGTCGACGACGGGCACGGGCTGCGCCTGACCTCGGTCGTCTTCCCCGGCGAAGACGCGCTCCGGCGGCTCGCACAGCGGCTCGCCTCCGCCGCGGGCAGGCGCCTCGACGACGCCTGCCCCTATGTCGATGCCCGTCTGGCGGGAGGTGTCCGGCTGCACGCCGTCCTGCCGCCTGTGGCGCCCAACGGCACCTGCCTGTCCTTACGACTCCCGCCCCGGCGCACCTTCACCCTTCATGATCTGGTCGAGGCGGGCGCGATCGGGGCGGAAAGCGTCGCCGTTCTCACCGCGGTGATCGAGTCGAGGCTCGCCTTCCTGGTCACCGGTGGTACGGGGACCGGTAAGACGACCATGCTGTCGGCCCTGCTCTCCCTGGCGGATCCCGGTGAGAGGCTGCTGCTGGTCGAGGACTCCGCCGAGCTGAGACCACTACACCCCCATGTCGTCCGACTGGAGGCGCGCCCGGCCAACCTTGAGGGCGCCGGCGGCGTCGGTCTGCGTGACCTCGTCCGTCAGGCCCTGCGGATGCGCCCCGACCGTCTCGTCGTCGGTGAGGTGAGGGGTTCCGAGGTCGTGGACCTCCTGAGTGCGCTGAACACCGGTCATGAGGGAGGCTGCGGCACCCTGCACGCCAACACCGCGACCGATGTGCCACCCCGCCTGGAGGCGCTGGCATGCGCGGCGGGTCTCAGCAGGGAGGCGGTCCACAGCCAGATCGCCGCGGCCCTGGACGTCGTCATCCACCTCGCCCGCGACCGCGCCGACGGGCGCCGCCGGGTCGCCGAGATCTGCATGATGATCCGCCGCCCCTCGGGACTGGTGGAGGCCGAACCGGCCCTCACCTTCGCCCCGGACGGCCAGATGAGTCCCGGCCCCGGCCTGCCCGCCCTCGCGGCCCGAGCGCCCGGCATCTCCGCCTCGCCGGCTCCCCGCCGCAGTGCCTATCCGTCACCCCGCCCGCCGCGGTCGTACGGGCCGTCCGAGGCTCCCCAGAGACCGGTCACCTCCTACCGGGACACCGCGGCCTCCGAGGCTCTCGGCGGCTCGTGTCCGGATATCCGGGTTCCCACGCTTCCACGAGGGGCTTCTCCCGATGCCTTAGGTTCCCCAAGCCTTTCGAGCCCGTGTTCCGGTGTCCCCACATCCCCGTCTCACCGGAAGACGCACCTGGACGTTCCCGGCTGCCCGAGTCCCGGCGAACCGATGTCGCGAACGGCCTCAAGAACGATGTCACGGCCGACGTCATGACGGCAGCCGCCCTGGTTCTCGTCACCCTGGCGGCATGGTTGTGGACGGGGGCGGATATCGGCACCGCACGCCTGGGCCGCCTGCGCCGTCGCGGCCCGGTCGCCTCGCCCTCTGTGCGGGAGAGGTTCGCCGCTCACTCGCGGCCCTCCCGGCGCGCGGCGGCCTGGCGGGTCGCGTCGATCGAGCTCTGTCAGGGCCTCGCCGCCGAACTGGCGGCGGGACGGACGGCCGGTGACGCGCTGGCGCGGGCCGTGCGGGCAGCGGGGTTTCCCGATCCCGAGGCCCTGCGCCCGCTGGTCGCGGCCGCCAGGGACGGCGGTGACGTCCCCGCCGCTTTACTGGCCGTGGCGCCGGAGCGGGGAGGCGAGGCCTTCCGGGCTCTGGCCGCCTGCTGGCAGGTGAGCGTGACAGCGGGGGCGGGCCTGGCCGTCCTTGTCGATCGTGTCGCCGCCTCCCTGCGAGAGGCCCAGAGCCATCGCCAGGACGTCGCGGCCCAACTCGCCGGACCCCGCGCCACGGCCCGCCTGCTGGCAGGTCTGCCCGTCCTCGGCCTGCTGATGGCGGCCGGCCTCGGCATGCGCCCGCTGCACTTCCTGTTCGGCGGTTCGGCGGGCGTCGGCTGTCTGCTTGTCGGCCTCGCACTCGACGCCTGTGGCCTGTGGTGGACCCAACGCCTGGTCATCCGAGCACAGCAGGTCTGACGTCCCCGTGGTCAGGCTCGCGAGAAGGAGAGAAAGTGATCACTTTGCTTGCCGTGGTGCTCGCCGGAATCGCCGCCCGGTTGTGGATCGCCCGGCGTGAACCCGCCGACCGGCTCCGCCACGCACGGCGCTCAGCACATCCGGCCGAGTACCCGAGGACATGGCCGGAGGCCGAAGCACCCACGTTTTTCCCGGCCATGGGGGCGGTTCGGGGTCTGCCTGTGAGGACGGCTCGGAGCCCGTTTGCGAGGGCAGGCCGGGGGCTGTCCACGGGGACGGCTCGGGATCCGGTCGCGGGAACGGCCCGTGGCCCGTTCGCCGGGATGGTTCATGATCCGGAGGGAAGGCGGCGGCCGAGCCGGGGTGAGATCGCGGCGGCCCTCGCCGTGGGGCTGGCGGCGTTCCTGGCCGTGGGAGGTCTGCCGGGAGCGGTGGTCGGGGCGACAGGTTCCGGGATCGCGCTGGCGGTGCTGCGGAGGCGAGAGTCACCCGAACTGCGTGAGGAGCGCAGACGGTTGACGGCGGATCTGCCGCTGGCGGCCGATCTCATGGTCGCCTGCCTGCGCGCGGGGCAGCCGATCACCGGAGCCGTCGACGTCACGGCGGAGGCGATCGGGGGACCACTGGGCGAGAGACTGGCCTGGGTGGGCGGCCAACTGAGACTGGGAGCCGCACCGGAGAGCGCCTGGCAGGCCCTGGCCGCCGAGCGCTCGCTCGCCCCGCTGGCCCGTGCCATGAGCCGGGCCGCGTCGAGTGGCGCACCGGTGGCCGACGTCCTCACCAGGCTCTCCGACGACTCCCGCCGAGCCGCCCGCGCCGCATCGTCGGCGGCCGCCCAACGGGTCGGCGTCCAGGCAGTCGCTCCCCTGGGACTCTGTTTCCTGCCCGCGTTCGTCTTCCTGGGCATCATCCCCGTCGTGGCCGGCCTCGCCGGCGAGGTGCTCCTTCCCTGACGACCGTCACCGCGGGGGAACCGTTATTTCGATCGGGAGCCGTGCCCGTGGGATAGGAGGGTGTGCGGTCGTCTCTGGCCCCGCAGGCGGCCCTTGGCTCGCGCACCACCGCCTGCGGGGAGTTGAGGATGCGATGGCACGGGAGGTGGGAGCGCCGTGTCGCCGCGTGGCTCAGGGCGAGTCCACCGGTTCGGCGTAGTGCTTCCCGAGTCGTCCGGCGAGGCGGCGCGCGACCTGCGGTAGGTCCTCTATCGGCGCCTGGTCGGCGGGCTCTTCGAGGAAGCAGGTGCCCCAGCAGAAGACCGTGCCCGCGCGGCCGGCCCAAACGGTCAGCTCGGCACTGATCACGAGGTGAGGCTGCCCCCGGTAGTAGGAGATCGTCGGGTAGATCCGGTGGGCGTGAAGCTCGGTACGCAGGTGCTTGAGGGCGGCGATGGCGCCGGGATGCCACCTGGTCACGTTCAGCCGGTCGCCTTCCGGGGTGTCGTAGGGCGGGATCACGATCGGCTCCTTTCCGGCGACGAGGGACATGGCCCCGGAGTTCGTTCGAGGCGGTCCGGTGGCAGAGCGCGAGGGCGGGGAACGGGCTCGGGGGCCACCGGGAGTGGCAAACCCGGACGGTTGGCCGCACTGGGTGTAGGCGGCTGGTCATCGTGCGGTGAGGTCCGCCCGGGGGTCGGCTTCTGCCTGCTCCATGAGGTCCCACAGCTCAGCGGCGCTGGTCGCGTGGACGATGTGGCAGCGCGCCGGGTCGGTGCACTGCCAGGCCTCGAAGCGCCGGTGGCGCAGGCTCCAGATGACCAGCCAGGTGGGCGCGTACTTCTGTACCTGCTGGGCGGCTCGGGCCGCGTCGGTGTCAGCGCGGGTCGACATGCTCGGCCAGGATCACGTCGGCGAGCAGCGGCAACCCGTTGCACAGTACGTCGGCAGCCTCCCGCGCGCTCAGGATGGCGTGGTGCTCGGCGAGCTGTCCGGCAGCCGCGAGTAGTGTCAACTCGGAGCTGAGCAGCGGGCTGCCTGCGTGGTTGAGTTCGGGGCCGGTCCACCAGAACCGCTCACCGTCGGTGTAGGCCAGCAGCCCGTAATGGACGGAGACGATGGCGTTGCCGGAGGCGAGCTCGTGGACGTCCGCACGGATGTGGTGAACCTCGGCCAGTACAGCGGCCAGGTCCTGGGCGTACTGCACGGCGGTCGACGGCGCGGCGGCGGCCATCGGGGAGGCGGGACTGCCGTCGTGCCTGCTCGTGGGGGCGTCACTCTCTGGGGGTGTGCTCATGCGAGAACCTCCCGTCGGTGCGGCTCGTAACGGCGCTGCGGGGAGGTGTCCGGCGCGCGGCCCCGGCTGTGGGTGGCGGGGGCCGTCATCGTCCGGGCGTGATGGCCGGGGCGCGGCTGGGCGGGAGCGATGGGCGGGTGGACCTTCAGTGGGTGTGCCGACGCCGGGAGCGGGCGGCACAGGCCGAGGCGCCGCCGGGTGGCCATGCGGGCGCACACCTGCCGGGGCGTGGGCTGCTCCCAGTGGTGGTCGCGGCGGTGCGGCAGAGTGGATGCGTCATGGGCATAGGGGGCGTGTCCACACCAGCGGCAGCCCAGTGGCAGTGGCGGGGCCTCTGCTTTCCAGCGGATGCGAATGGTCCTAATCTTGCTCACGGGTCAGGAGTCCCTTCCTGATCAAGGGGCCCGTACGGCGTGTCAGCGCCTGCGGGTCTCGCCCTTTGCGCGGGCAAGACGTATCGTCACCGTCCGCCTACGCTTCGACTCGAACGGTCACCATGGTGCTTCGTCGGTCCTTGGGGAAGTGACACAGCCTGTGTCACCCCGAAGTCAGACCGCGCCAACCCATTCGGCGAAACCCACCAGGCTTTCGCTACTGGCCCGGTACAGGCGCAGCAAGGTCTCGGCATCCTCGCGGACCCAAGGATGTTCACGCGTGTGCTGCGGCGCGATCCGGCGTGCGGTCAGCAGCGACTCGAAGGCCGCGTCTTTCTGACCGGCCCACAACTGCGCTCTGGCCAGATCAATGAAGAAGCCGCTGCGGCGCTCGGCGGGCATCTCCAGCGGCGGCGACCAGCTGTCGGCCAGGCTGAGGGCGAGCTGAAGGTCTCCCAGGCCGATGGCGACCGACGCCTCGTGGACGCGCACCGAGCAGGGACCGAACGCGGTCCCGTAGTAGATGCCCTCGGGGACCTGGTCGCCGAGTTGTCGCGCCTGCCTCAGATGGGCCATGGCGGCGTCGGCGTGGGCTGCTCGCGCGGCGATGACGGCCGCCCGCATGTGCAGTGATCCCAAGACGCCGAGACACAGAGGCCCGGCTTTTCGCGGCAGCTGGTCCATCGCGGATTCGAGTGCGCGTAAGCCCGCCTGGTAGGTGTGCGTGGCGAAGAAGACCTCGGTCCGCACATACGCCGTGGACGCACTGAGCAGAGGATCCCCGGCGACGGCCGAGGTCTGGCGCATCAACTCGATCAGCCGGGCCGACAAATCCAGATACCCGTATTTGTAGGCAACCGCATCGGCCGCACGGTAGGTGGCCACCAGCAACGCCGAGACGCCTGCGGGATCACCCGGCGCGTGCACCCCGCGGACGAGTTCGCCGAGCAGTTCGGGCAGGGTCTGCGACAACCGCACGTACTGAGCGCCCAGGCGTTTTTGGACCGCGCCGGTGACGGATGCTCGAAGCGCGGGCATGGGGCGCACCGGGCCCTCGTCAGGGATGTCGTAGGTGGTGATGACCTCGCGAAGTGCGGGAATCGCGTCATGCACGCGGCCGTCGAGGCGGCCAGAGTTCCCCAGGAGCCGGGAGGGGGCAATGCTCAACGCCGCAGCGATGGCGTCCAGGACGGGGTCGCTGGCGACGCGTGTACCTTGCTCGATCTTCCGGAGCAGGCTGAGGGAGATATGGGCTGCCAGGGCGAGGTCCTCTTGGGTCATGCGGCGTGCGCTGCGGATCGCGGCTATGCGACCTCCGGGGCCTTCGCCAGAGGCTTTGCGGGGCATCTCGGCTCCGTTCATCCAGACAGGGCAGATGGCAGTTCCGTGATGCTGTCGATCTGCCAATCCACTGCGCTCAGCACAGCCGCGTCGGCGCCCCACAGGTGTCCCCAGGGGCCACGCCGGATCATGCACGTGCGCAGACCGAGAGCTTTCGCGGGGATGATGTCGTTCGCGGGGTGGTCGCCTACGTAGACCGTTTCGTGGGCAGGAGCCTCGGCAAGCCGAACGACCTGGTCGAAGAATCCAGGATCGGGTTTCGCGACGCCCCATTCCTCTGATGTGGCGATCACGTCGGCGGGAATCGACAGCCCTCGCAGAAGATCACCGGCCCTGGCTGTCTGGTTTCCGGCGACGCAGACGCGCAGCCCCATGTCACGCAGGACCTGCAACCCGGGGCGTACGTCGGGGTACAGGTCGCTCTCGTCGAGGTATTCGCCCCGGCCTGCCGCTTCGCGAGCCCGGCGCACCGCGTGCAGGTCGATGCCCGGTCGGAGGAGGCGGACCGCTTCCGCGTTGTCCATGCCCAGCGCTGTCACCGCACCGACCAAGGCGGACAGGGTGTGGCGGGGGACGTTCAGCCAATCCGCAAGAGATCCCCAGTAGCGATCATCGCGGACCAACGTCTCGCCTATGTCGAACACCACAGTCATGACCACACTTCGGAGGGTAGGCCAGTTCGCTGTCGTGCATCACGTAGTGCGACGGCACTCGCCTGGGAAGCGGACCAAGGATCCTGTGGGCCGTACGAATTCGTCATAGTGGCCCGTGGGGCTGGGGATGTGTAAGAGACGTCCCGAGCGTTCGCCTGGATGACATGGCCTGTGATTCTTCGCCTGTTCGTGAGTGCCGCCCGGTCGAGCGGTCACGTTGGCTGCCGCCTTCCTGGTTATCCACAGGTTTTTCCTCAAATCCCCGGGTTATCCACAGAAGATCGACGAGGCCTGTGGATAAGTATCCTGAAATATCGCTACCTAGGGCCTGAAGTGGCCTCCTTTGGTCGAGGGGTTGGCGTTGTGCCACGTTTTCCCCGGCTGTGGAGAGCCTGATGTTTCTTGCGGGAGGGCGGCGGACCGGCACCGGTGAAGGGCGACGGATCATCTTTGCGTTCGCGTGGGGGCATGCCGGCCTGTGCGCACCGCCCGGTGTCTGAGTGCGATATCCCCAGACCGAAGGCGGGCCCATGGCGTTATCCACAGAATGGCGTTCGGGTCGACGGGGCCGTGGGCGCATGGAGAACCCTGGCGTGACCGATGCCGGGCGGTGGGTCCGGCGGGGATCTCCAGGAGGAGCAGATGGCTCGAACGAGCGCGCTTCGTGCGCGGCGCGATCGGTTGCGGTGGCTGCGTGCCCGGTGGGCGCTGCTGACCACCGGCGCGCGCCGTGACCGTGGCATGTCCACCGCGGAGTACGCGGTCGGAACGATCGCGGCCTGTGCCTTCGCCGCCCTCCTTTTCAAAGTGGTTACCAGTCCCGACGTCCAACAGATGATCACAACTCTGATCAACCGAGCGCTGACCGTGGCGGGATGACCCTCCCCGTGGCAGCGATCTTCTCCCGCCGGACCAGAGGATCGGTGACCGCGGAGACGGCTGCGGTGCTGCCCGCCCTTCTGGTCGTGCTGGGAGCCGGGCTGTGGGCGGTGTCAGCGGTCGAGGCGCAACTGGAGTGCGTGGACGCGGCCCGGGCCGGGGCTCGGGCCGCCTCGCGCGGCGAGTCGCTGGAGCGGGTCCGAGGCAGCGTCCTGTCCGTGGCTCCCGCGGGCGCGACCGTCGTGGTGACCCGAAGCGCGGAGATGGCACGGGTGGAGGTGTCGGTGAACGTCAGGCCGCGCTGGGGCGCCTCGCTCCCGGGCGTCACCGTGCACGCGAGTGCCGCCTCCGTCACCGAGCCCGGACTGGAGTGGTAGGCCCGTGACTCCTTCGCTTCCTGGGGAGAGCGGCTTCTGGTCAAGCCGCTCTCGCAGTCTCACGCAGGGCAGGCCCTGCCCGCAGGATATGGATGACGGTGGGGCTGAGCGGGGGTCGGCCACTATCTGGACGGTCGGGCTCATGGCTTTGCTCTTCGCGGTCGCGGCGGCGGTCATGGTCGCGGGCACGGCTCGGGTCGCGCGCCACCGAGCGCAGAGCGCTGCCGACCTGAGCGCGCTCACCGCCGCTCGGCTGGCCTTCGCGGACCCGGACCGGAGTTGCGCGAGGGCCTCCCTGCTCGCTGCGGACAACGGGGCCAGGATCACCCGCTGTTCCGTGGGAAATGACGGCATCGCGGAGATCGAGGTGACCATGGACGTCTCACTCCCCCTGAAGGGAGCGGTGGCGATCAGCGCCAGAGCACGTGCCGGCCCTGTCCACATCGCTGATTCAGGCCGCTGAAGGAAAGCACGTCGGGAATCCGATGGGAGCCGACCGGAAAGCAGTTGAGTACGGCTTCAAAGGGCGGATACGGCAGGAACAGACATCCGCGCCGGGCGTGCGCTGATGAAATGGGAGATCCAGCCAAGAAGAACGCTGCGACGGCAACGCGGCAGAGCACTGCTCCGAACAGAACTGCTCCGCACAGACGAACACCGAGAATCGGCGGACGGAAGTCTTCGGGAAACCGGGTGTACGAAGCCTCCGGGAAACAAGGTCGCAATCAAATCACGACTTCTTGGACGGCGTGTCCAAGAGTCTGGAAGCTCACGTAAGGTGCCGCTTACCGGTGATCCGTGCTGTTTCCCGATCGGCCTGGGGAGGGTGAGATGCGAATCACCAGGTCACACGACATCATCGGACGGCCTCGCGACCGCAGGGCCGGAGGGCGGGGCCGGTGCGAGCCGGCCGGGAGGAGGGAACGGTCTGGCCGCCGGGTGGCGGTACGGGTGACCTTATGGGGGGGCGGATGGCCGGCTGACGCGCGGTTCTCGACGAAGGGAAACGTCGTGACAGTAGTTCGCAGACTGGTCGCCATGACGGTGATCGCGCCGATCATTTCCATGTCCTTTGTGCTCACCGCCGCGAATCCGGCGCAGGCCGTGGCGCGGCTGAACGTCCCGTCCCGGGTGACCTCCAACAGCACAGTGATCCTTTCCGGCAGAGTTGATCTTCTGTTCGACGCGGTCCTTTTCGTCAATGGCAGGCAGGTGGCGAAGGGAGATCAAAAAGTCTCCTACGCCTGGAATCCCCGCTATCACCGGAACGGCAGTTACCGGATCAGGCTCGAACAGCGGGGCAAGGTGCTCGGAGCCAAGTGGCACCAGACCGGCAGGACCCTGGTCCAGGCCGTTCCTCCGGCGACGCCGAGCGGGGTGAGCGCCCGGTTGCACGGCAAGCAGGTGGTCGTCAGATGGAGCAGGGGTGCTGAGCCTGACCTGCAGGGTTATGTGATCTCCACGAGCAGGACCGGCAGAGTCGGGTCCGTGCGGGTGGGCAGCGCGTGTTCCGGGAGTTCGTGCAGGGCGACCCTGGCCGTTCCGGCGAAGGCGGCCGGACAGCGGATCGGGTTCACGGTGCGGGCCCTGCGCGGCAACGGCGGTGGCGGCACGCTCTCCTCGGGCAACTCGGCCGTCGCCTCGGTGAAGGTGCCGGCGGCCACGGTGGCGAAGAGCGGCAGGAAAACCGGTGGCCAGGAGAGTTCCGGCCCCCGGAGCGGATCGAGCCAGAGCGACACGGGCAGTCAGCAGAACACCAGGAAAAGCGGGAAGAGGAGCGAGAACAAGCAGGCCGGAGTCCACGACCTTCCGCAGTTGCCCGCGAAGAAGCCCACGGCGGCCTCGAACCGGTCGTCGGGAACAGTGGTCGCGCCAACGGAGAAGCCTGGGGTTTCGGAAAAGGCGGAGAATGGCGGCGATGCCACCTCGCCGGGCGCCGAGCAGGCCGAGGAGACGAATGAGGGGGCCGGCGGCGATCAGGGGAACAGGGAAGGCGCGGACAGTGCCCCCGGCTCCGGAGCGACCGGTGTGACCAAGGCGGACTCCGCCCCGAATGCGAACACCACAGCGGGGTCATCTGACGTACAGACCGGCGGTATGAGCCAGTACGGCATGTTCATCGCCGGTGCTCTCGTCCTGCTGCTTCTCAGCGCGCACGGTGGAGCCTGGATCCGTCGCAGGCTACTGGCCGTGGGGGACGGTTCCGCCGGCGGAGACAGGCGCCGTGACGGAGGGAGCGACGGGCAGGCCGCGCCCCTCGTGCCCGAGCCGCTCGGTGGGAGGGACTCGAAGAGGGACGCCAGGACGACGGGCCGAGGCGGTACGGCGGACAGGAGCGGCACGACCGGCACCGGCGGCAGGGGTGGTGTGGCGGGCAAGGGCGGCACCGCTGTCACTGTCGATCCACGGCGTCCCGCGGTCATCCTCGCCGTGGTCAAGACCGGTCTGGCCCCGGGGAGCCCGTCGCCCGATTCCCGTGGTTCGGTCCGCCCCTACTCTCCCCGGCAGTCTCCGGATCGGTCTGCCCCGGATCGGTCTGCCCCGGATCGGTCTGCCCCGGATCGGTCTGCCCCGGATCGGCCCGTGCCGGAGCGGAACATCTCGGCCGAGTCGGCTCCGGCCCGGCGCGTCCCGGCTCAGCGCATCTCGATTAAGGATGCCCCGGTTCAGCCGATCTCGGTTCAGCCGGCTTCGGTTCGGCTGGCCTCGGTCCGGAAAGCCGCCGGTCGCGAGACGGAGTCACAGCGGGAGGGGACCCGCCAGACGGAGGTTGAGCACGCGGAGGTTGAGCACGCGGAGACCGGGCAGGCCGGGCAGCCGGACGCGGATCCCTCTTCCGTCACGGCTCCGCCCTCTGAGGTCGGTGATGCCGGCCAGGTCGTGGCCCCGACGGCTGACCGATGGGACGACTACCTTCCGCCTGCGCCCCGTTCCATGGAGGACAGCGGGTTCTGGGAGCGCCCGCAGCCCGGCGCGACCGATTTCTGGGCCGAGGACCGTGACGACGACGGCCGGGACGAGCGACGAAACCGCGATGGCCTCTCCTCCTCGGGGCATCGCTTCACTCCGGGCATGAGCTGATCCGACATCGTCTCCGGAAGGCCGAGTCTCCGGAAGGCCGAGTCTCCGGAAGGCCGAGTCTCCGGAAGGCCGAGTCTCCGGAAGGCCGAGTCTCCGGAAGGCCGAGTCTCCGGAAGGCCGGTGCCCGGCCCGCTGCCGGGGTGTTCCACGGCCCTCACATCCACGGCCCTCACATCCACGGCCCTCACATCCGCGGTTCGCCGGAGGAGAGCAGGACGGCCAGCAGGCGGAGGGCTCCGGCCTTGTCGAGGGGTTCGTTGCCGTTGCCGCACTTGGGGGACTGGATACACGAGGGGCAGCCGCGTTCGCACTCGCACGAGGCGATGGCCTCGCGGGTGGCCGTGAGCCAGTCGCGCGCGCGGGCGTAGCCGCGCTCGGCGAAGCCGGCGCCGCCCTCGTGCCCGTCGTAGACGAAGACGGTGAGCAACCCCGTGTCGGCGTGGAGTTCGGTGGAGACGCCTCCGATGTCCCAGCGGTCGCAGGTCGCGAAGAGCGGCAGCAGGCCGATGGAGGCGTGTTCGGCCGCGTGCGCGGCGCCGCCGAGGTCCAGGCCGTCCTCGATCAGGGGGATGATCGCCGAGGTGGGCAGCGTCCACCAGACGGCGCGGGTCCGCAGCGTGCGCGGGGGCAGGTCGAGGGGTTCGTCTCCCATGAGCTCGCCGCTCTGGGCCCGGCGCTTGAGATAGGCCACGACCTGGCTGGTCACCTCCACCGAGCCGAAGTGGAGCTCTCCAGGACCGAGGGGGTGCGAGCTGAGGGACTCGATGACCGAGATATCGGTGACATCCCTGGCGAAGGTCGTGTAGTCGGGTGCCCCGGCCTCGACCAGCGCGACCCCCGCCTCCAGGTCGAGTTCGGCCACCAGGAACGTCTCTCCCTGGTGCACGTAGACGGCGCCGGCGTGCACGGTGGAGTGAGCCGAGGGCTCGTCCACGGTGCCGAGCAGCCGTCCGGTGGACATCTCGACGACCTGGACCGGCGCGGCGCCCGACCCGCGGATGTCGGCGAGGTCGGTGGCGCGTCCCCTGCTGGTCCAGAACCAGCCCGCGGCGCGTTCCCTGAGCAGCCCGTCACCGACCAGGTCCGCGAGCACCTCCTTACTGGTCGGGCCGAAGATGTCCAGGTCGTCGTGGGTCAGCGGGATCTCGGCGGCCGCCGCGCACAGGTGGGGGCCCAGCACGTACGGGTTGCCGGGATCGAGCACGATCGTCTCCACCGGCCTGCCGAACAGGGCCTCGGGATGGTGGACGAGATAGGTGTCCAGGGGGTCGTCCCTGGCGATCAGCACCGCCAGCGCGTCCTGCCCGTCCCTTCCGGCCCGCCCGGCCTGCTGCCAGAGTGAGGCGCGGGTTCCCGGCCACCCCGCGATGAGCACGGCGTCCAGCCCGGAGACGTCGACGCCGAGTTCCAGGGCGTTGGTCGTCGCCAGGCCGAGCAGCTCCCCTGAACGCAGTGCCTTTTCCAGTCCCCTGCGATCCTCGGCCAGGTAGCCCGCCCGGTAGGCCGCCACCTTGTCGGGCAGGTCCGTGGGCACGCTCCCGTCGGCGACGAGGTCACCGAGCCTGGCCCGTGTGGTGAGGGCCACGGACTCGGCGGCCCGCCGGGAGCGGACGAAGGCCAGGGTCCGCACCTCGGAGACGACGAGGTCGGCCAGGAGGTCCGCGCTCTCGGCGGTCGCGGGGCGGCGGACAGGTGCCCCGCCCTCGCCCCGCAGATCGGTCAGGGGTGGCTCCCACAGCGCGAAGGTGGTCGAGCCGCGGGGAGAGGCGTCCGTGGTCACCTCGGCCATCTGGAGGCCTGTCAGACGTCTCGCGAAGGCCCCGGGCTCGCTGGCCGTCGCCGAGGAGAGCAGAAAGGTCGGGTGTGAGCCGTAGCGCGCGCAGATCCGGCGCAGGCGGCGCAGGATCTGCGCGACGTGGGAGCCGAACACGCCTCGGTAGCCGTGGCACTCGTCCACGACGACCATCCGGAGCCTCCGCCAGAAGGCCGACCACTGGGCGTGACGGGGCAGCAGGCCGCGATGGAGCATGTCCGGGTTGGTGAGGACGTAGTTGGCGTGCCTGCGTACCCAGGTCCGCTCCTCGAAGGAGGTGTCGCCGTCGTAGGTGGCGGCACGGAGCTCGGGCAGGTCGAGCTCGCGCAGCGCGCGGAGCTGGTCGGCGGCCAGAGCCTTGCTGGGGGACAGGTAGAGGATCGTGCCGCCGTCGAGCGTCGCGGAAAGCGCCGGGACCAGGTAGGAGAGGGATTTGCCCGAGGCGGTCCCGGTGGAGATGATCACGTTTTGGCCACGGTGGGCCAGCTCGGCGGCCTCGGCCTGATGCGGCCACAGGCCAGAAACGCCGTGGTTCGCCCAGCGCGTAACCAATCGCTGGTCAACCCAGTCCGGCCACCGGGTCTTACCGGCCTGACGTGCGGGAACGTGCTCCACATGGGTGACACGGTCGCGACGTGCGGGAACATCGAGCAGGCGATTGAGGGCGTTACCCGCTCGGAGGGGCGAGGATGAGGGCGGGGTCACTGGTTTCAGTCTCACATCTGTGGGCAGAGTCGCCGGGAATCGTGATTTCGTATAGACACTGAGCGTACGCATGGTTGAATGCCGCGCGTCGGGGCTTGTCGTCCGGGGATCATCCGGTCCCAGGAGGGCACGCTCGAATCGGTACTTTCGCAGGCAAGGCGCTGGAGGATCTGTGGATCTGAAGTTGGACCACCATTCCGAGGACCGTCTCACCATCGTTGAGGTCGAGGGTGAGATTGATGTCTACACCGCGCCCAGATTGCGTGAGCTCCTGATCGACCTGGTCAACAAGGGGAATTTCCACCTGCTCGTCAACATGGAGAAGGTCGACTTCCTTGACTCCACGGGCCTTGGTGTCCTGGTCGGCGGGCTCAAGCGAGTTAGGGCGCACGATGGCTCACTGGAGCTTGTCTGCACTCAGGAGCGCATCCTGAAGATTTTCCGGATCACCGGGCTGACGAAGGTCTTCGGTATCTACGCCTCGGTCGACGAGGCCAAGGAAGCTCACGGTCGAGACAAGTAGTCGTGGCTACCGTCGAACTGACGTTCAGCGCTCTCCCCGCGCACGTGCGCACGGCACGTCTGGTCGCCACGGCGATCGCCAGACGCACCGGTGTGCAGGAGTCACTGCTGGACGAGGTACGGCTCGCTGTCGGTGAGGCGTGCTCGCGGGCCGTGGAGGCGCACCGCCTCCACTGTCCGGGAGAGCCGATCCGTATCGAGCTACGTGATGACTCAGGGCGCTTCGAGGTGACCGTCACCGACTCCGCCCCCAGTGACGAACTGGAGCACGATCGCGGCCTCCTGGGGTTCGACGATCCGTTCGGGCAACTTCCCGATGATCTGATGGCCGGCTTCGGCATCGCGGTCATCGCGGGACTGGCCGACGATGTTCAGGTCTACCCGAGCCAGAAGGGCATGTGTATCCGCATGAGCTGGCCCGCGGCGACGAACGGCCTGTCTCCGGCCTGACAGAAGACTTCGAACAGCCGGGCGTGTCCATCTGGACACGCCCGGCTGTTCGTCGTGGGACACCCAGTTTTGGACAAAACATAACCATGATATTTCCCACCCGAAATTGGGGGGAAACAGAGGCTGGTGGGGTAGGTGTGACAGGCAAAATGCCGTTATAAGCAGGACGGTCGGTAAAAGGCGCTGGACTCGGCGTCAATTGTCCGCAGGCAGAGGCTTCATATCCGCGTCCTCGCTGCGTAGACTCCCGGGACCGGCCAAGGTTTATCCTTCGGAGCGGCCCGCACGCGAGCCGTCCTCCGTGGGGGTCTGCAACTGGAAGCGGCACTGCCAACCATCCCGGATGTGCGCCGCTCCGCTCGTCTAACCACTTCGGCAGCGCACTCCGGGCAGGACGTGTTCCCGTCTTGCCAAGGAGAGTCGGATGTCTGTGCTCCATCTCGCCGCTGTCGAAGAGCCAGCGGTATCCCTGAGTGGTTACCACTTCAACATCGTGATCGTGGTCGCCGTCGTGGCACTGCTCGCACTCGCCGTCGCCGGCACACTGGTGCGGGAAGTGCTGGCCGCCGGCCAAGGCACCGAGCGTATGCAAAACATCGCGCGAGCCGTCCAGGAAGGGGCTTCCGCGTATCTTACCCGGCAGTTCCGGACGCTCGCGCTGTTCGTCATCCTGATCCCGTTCCTGCTGTACCTTCTCCCGGCGGAGACGACCGGCGTGCGGATCGGCAGATCGGCTTTCTTCGTCGTCGGCGCGCTGTTCTCCGCGCTGACCGGATTCATCGGCATGTGGCTGGCGGTCCGCGGCAACGTCCGCGTCGCCGCCGCCGCCCGCGAGTCGGGTGAGAAGCTCGCGATGCGGATCGCCTTCCGCACCGGCGGCGTGGCCGGAATGATCACCGTTGGCCTCGGCCTTCTCGGCGCGGCCGTGGTGGTGATCACCTACGGGGGCAACGCCCCGGCCGTGCTGGAGGGCTTCGGCTTCGGCGCCGCGCTGCTCGCGATGTTCATGCGGGTCGGCGGCGGCATCTTCACCAAGGCCGCCGACGTCGGTGCCGACCTGGTCGGCAAGGTCGAGCAGGGCATTCCCGAGGACGATCCGCGCAACGCCGCCACCATCGCCGACAACGTGGGCGACAACGTGGGCGACTGCGCGGGCATGGCCGCCGACCTGTTCGAGTCCTACGCGGTCATGCTCGTCGCCAGCCTGATCCTGGGCAAGGTGGCCTTCGGTGTCGAGGGACTGGTGTTCCCGATGATCGTGCCGATGATCGGTGTGATCACGGCGATCATCGGCATCTTCGTCACCGCCCCGCGCGCCGGCGACCGCAACGCGATGGCCGCGATCAACCGGGGCTTCTTCATCTCGGCGGCCATCTCGGCCGTCCTCGTCGCGGTCGCGGCCTACCTCTACCTGCCGGCCAGCTTCTCCGGGCTGACCGGGGTGAGCCCGGAGATCGCCGCGATCACCTCCGACCCGCGCCTGATCGCGATCGGGGCGGTGCTCATCGGCCTGGTGCTGGCAAGCGCCATCCAGGTCCTCACCGGCTACTTCACCGAGACGAACCGTCGTCCGGTGCGGGACATCGGCGAGAGCTCCCGCACCGGTCCCGCCACGGTCATCCTGTCCGGCATCAGCGTCGGCCTGGAGTCGGCCGTCTACTCCGCGCTGGTCATCGGAGCCGCCGTCTACGGCGCGTTCCTGCTGGGCTTCGGCAACGTCACGGTCGCGCTGTTCGCCGTGGCGCTGGCGGGCACGGGCCTGCTGACCACGGTCGGCGTGATCGTGTCGATGGACACCTTCGGTCCTGTCTCCGACAACGCCCAGGGCATCGCCGAGATGTCCGGGGACGTCGAGGGCGAGGGTGCCCAGGTCCTCACCTCGCTGGACGCCGTCGGAAACACCACCAAGGCCATCACCAAGGGCATCGCGATCGCCACGGCCGTGCTCGCCGCGACCGCGCTGTTCGGCGCGTTCCGTACGGCGGTCGAAAGCGAGCTGGTCAAGGCGGGCGCGTCCGTCAAGGAGGCGCTGGGCTCCTTCAGCACGTTCAGCCTGAGCGTCGACTCCCCGAACGTGCTGGTCGGCCTGATCATCGGCGCCGCGGTGGTGTTCATGTTCTCCGGCCTCGCGATCATGGCGGTCGGCCGCGCGGCCGGTCGGGTGGTCTTCGAGGTACGCGAGCAGTTCCGCACCAAGCCGGGGATCATGGCCGGCACGGAGTTGCCCGACTACGGCAGGGTCGTGGACATCTGCACCCGTGACTCGCTGCGGGAGCTGGCCACGCCCGGCCTGCTGGCCGTGCTGACCCCGATCGCCGTCGGTTTCGCCCTCGGCTACGCGCCGCTCGGCGCGTTCCTGGCCGGTGCCATCGCGTGCGGCACGCTCATGGCGGTGTTCCTGGCCAACTCCGGCGGAGCCTGGGACAACGCCAAGAAGCTCGTCGAGGATGGTCACCACGGCGGCAAGGGCTCGCAGTCCCACGAGGCCACCATCATCGGTGACACCGTCGGTGACCCGTTCAAGGACACCGCCGGACCGGCGATCAACCCGCTCCTCAAGGTGATGAACCTGGTGGCGCTGCTGATCGCCCCGGCCGTGGTGGCCTACGCGGACAGCCCGACGCTGCGCATCGGCATCACGGTGCTCGCGGTGGGCGTCGTCATCGCCGCGGTGGTCATCTCCAAGCGTCGTTCGGCGGGCATCGCCCCGACGGAGGAGAACAACAGCGACCGCGAGCCGGAGCAGGTCTCCAGCTGAGCAATGTTTGACGAAGGGGTGCACGGGCCGCGTGCACCCCTTCTGCATGTGCGGACCGTCTCGGTGGGAAACTGGCCGATATGGAACAGCAGCCCTCCGGAGGCAGAACTCTCATCCTCATCCTGCTGGCGATGGCCGTGGTGTTCGCGGTGATCGTGGGCCTTGCCATGTGGGCTTCGAGATGACGGCGCGCACGCTCGTCGTGCTGCGTCACGCCAAGGCGGTCAACGCCCCCGGTCTCGCCGATCGCGAGCGTCCCCTCAGCGCCGACGGCGAGCACGACGCCCGCAGGGTCGGTGAGGCCCTCGCCGCCCAGGACCTCCGCCCCGACCTGGTGATCTGCTCGCCGTCGGTGCGCACCCGGCAGACCGCGAAGCTGGCCCTTCCCGGTGCGGACGTCCTTTTCGAACCGGCCGTCTACGAGGCCTACCCCGACGAGCTGCTGACGCTGATCCGGCGGAGTGATCCGCAGGTGCGCACGCTGGTCCTGGTCGGTCACAACCCCGGCGTCCACGAGCTGGTCAGGCAGCTCACCGAGGAGGACGACGGCGACGCCGGGTTCCCGCCAGGGGCGTTCGCCGTCATCGAGGTGGACGGCGAGTGGGCGGAGCTCGACGCCGGTCGCGGGATCGCCAGATGGAGCCCCAAGGAGCCCTGAGGGCCAGGGCGTAACGAGGCGTAACGAGGCACGGGGGAGCTCCCGGGATCGGGGGTGGCATGCGCAGGCTCGTCGACATGCTGCGTGCCGACTTCCGGCTCTCCGGGCGTCCCGCCTGGACGTACGGCCTGCTGTGCATGCTGGTCGTCTGCCTCCCGCTGCTGCTCGGCGTTCTCCTCGGCCGTCTCGCGGAGGGCGCCTCGGTGGCTCTGGGCGGCTACCTGACGCTCTTCGGCGACGCCCCCGGGCAGCTGTACGGCGACCGGGTCAGAAGGTTGCTCACCACCACGGCCACCGTCACGCTCGGCTCCGGACTCGGCGCGCTCATCCACCCCCACCCGTGGCCGATCGCCGCCGTGGTGGTCGGCCTGGTCGCGGCGGCGGGCATCTACTGGCGGGCGCTGGGCATACCCGCGATCCTCTCCGTGACCTTGACCTACTTCGGCTCTTCCACCATGGGCGTGCTGTTCCACATGGGGGCCTCGGCCTGCGGTGGCCTGCTGGCCGTGCTGATGGTCATGACGATCTGGCCGTTACGCCGCGGCAGGCCGCTGCGCAGGACCGTGGAGGAGGCGGGTACGGCGCTCGCCGACCTCCTGGCCGGCGGGGGACGGGCACCGCTCGCGGACGAGAGCTGGGAGTCGCTGCGCCACCGGGCCGCCACCGCGCTCAAGGATCTGGAGGCGGCGCTCTCCCTCTACCGGGTCGTCGGGGAGGACGACGGGGCCTCGGAGCGGCTCTCGGCCACGCTGACCCGCATCTTCCAGCAGACGATCGCGTTGCGCGTGTTGCGCGCGGCGGCCGTGGAGGCGAGAGCCGGGACGGGGTGGACCCGGGAGCTGGACGAGGCGATCGGGGTGCTGGCCCACGCGCTGCGAGAGGCGGTACTGCTTGGCGGCTCGGCCGAGATGCCGGGGGCGCTGGCCGCCGTCGGGCGGTTCGCCGACAGTGTGGAGGAGATCCGCAGAACCGCTCGTGCGGGGGACACGCCGCTGCCCGCGGCCGCACTGCTGGGGCAGGTGACCCGATGTGTGGACCGGATCGCGATGGCCGTGCGCTCGGTGGAGCGGCAGGCGGCGGAGAGTATCGAGGTGGGGCCGCGCCTGCCGAAGTTCGTACGGTCGGGAAAACCGGTGATCACGACCGGTTACCACCCGATCAGAGTGGGCCTGGCGGTGACCGCGGCCATGGTACTGATGCTGGTGATCCACGAGCACTACGCCAAATGGTTCGTGGTGACCGTGGCGGTCAGCCTCCGCCCGACCTATCGCGACACGGTGGATCGGGTGCGGCTGCGGGTGCTGGGCACGGCCGTGGGCGCGGTGGCCGGGGCGGTGGTGCTGGCGGTCGCGCCGGGGCATCTGTATCTGACGCTGTTCGTCTCCGTCTGCGCGGCGTTGGGCTTCGCGCTGCGCGGGTGCGGCTACGGGTACTGGATGATGCTCGCCACACCGCTCTCGCTGATGCTGGCCGACTTCGCCCTGTCGCTCGACTGGGGCGCGGCCGCGGCCAGGGTGGTGCTCACGATCATGGGTGGCGTGCTGGCGCTGCTCTTCGCCCGGCTGCTGTGGTCCAGGGGGCATCGGGCCACGCTGACCGCCGCCATCGCGGAGATGCTCGATCGGCACGCCGCGCTGGTGCGGTCACTGATCGACCAGGACCCCAAGGAGGTGAACGCACGGATCTCCTCGGCGTCCGACGCCGCCGGGCGGCTCGCCGACTCGCTCGACGGACTGGACAAGGAGCCGGGCGGCGCCGCGCCGCGGCGCCTGCGGGATGCGGTGACGGTGGCCGGGCGGCTGCGGGACAACGCGCTCGCGCTGTTCGCGATACCGCCACCCGGGAACGAGGCCGGGCCCACGGTGACGGTCCTCGACCTCGTCGCCGACCGGTTGGAGAGGGCCGCCGAGGGGGTCAGGACGGACCGGCCGGGAACGCCGCCCGACGACCTGGATCGGGCCCTCGACGAACTCGGCGCGTATGTGGACGAGCTGGCCGCCCGCCGCCTGGACGAGCTGGCCGAGGGGGCGGGCGACAGGATGACGGGTCTGCGGCGTAGCATCAGGCACGCCGCCGCCGCGCGGCCCGCTCTGCGGGGTCTCAGCGCCGAAGCCGTACGGTTGGCCTCCCTGACCGCCCCGAGGACCTGTTAGCCGCGATCGTCCGGGGGCGAGGGCGGCCAGGGCCGGTGTGTTCAGCGGTTGGTGGTGACGCCGTCCTCGGCGTCGGCGTCCTCCACCTCGGCGCGGGGGATGCCGAGCAGGTAGAGGATCGAGTCGAGGTAGGGCACGTTGACCGCGGTGTCCGCGGCGCGGCGGACCACCGGCTTGGCGTTGAACGCGATGCCGAGGCCGGCCGCCGCGATCATGTCCAGGTCGTTGGCGCCGTCGCCGATGGCGACGGTCTGGCTGATCGGGATGCCCGCCTCGCGGGCGAAGCGCTCCAGCGCCCGTGCCTTGCCAGGCCGGTCGACGATCTCCCCGACGACCCGCCCGGTGAGCACGCCGTCGACGACCTCCAGGGTGTTGGCCGCGGAGTAGTCGATCCCGAGGTCCTCCACGAGGGCATCGGTGAGCTGCGTGAACCCGCCGCTGACGATCGCGAACCGGTAGTCGAGCCGCTTGAGCGTCCGTACCAGCGTGCGGGCGCCGGGGGTCAGCACGAGCTCCTCGCGCACCTTCTCGAAGACCTCCGCGGAGAGGCCCTCCAGCAGTGCGACCCGGCGGCGCAGCGACTCGGCGAAGTCGAGCTCGCCGCGCATCGCCTCCTCGGTGACCCTGGCGACCTCCTCCAGGCAGCCGGCGTGCGCCGCCAGCAGCTCGATCACCTCGGCCTGGATGAGCGTCGAGTCGACGTCCATCACGATCAGCCGCTTGGCCCTGCGGTGCAGGCCGGTCCGCTGCACGGCGACGTCCACCTGCTGGGCGTGCGCCTCGACGGCCAGCTCGGCCCGCAGGGTGTCGGGGTCGGCGCCGGACAGGGAGAGCTCGATGCAGGTCACCGGATAGCTGGACAGGCGCTCGATCCGGTCGATATTGGCGCCGGCCGCGGCGATCCGCCCCGAGATGCCCGCCATGGCGGCGGGCTGCAGCGGCGCGCCGAGCACGGTGACGTTGAGCCGTCCCCTGCGCCGCTTCTCCTTCGGATCGGAGCCGGTGGACATCTCCACGTGCAGACCGAGATCCTCGGCGGTCCGCTCGACGGTGGTCCAGAGGGCACCAAGGGTGCCGCCGGTGCCGGTCGGTGTGTCGCCCGCGTAGGAGACGAGGACGCCGAGAGTGAGCCGGCCGCGGATGACGACCTGCTCCACGTCGGCGACGACGACGGGGAATCCGGCCAGAACAGAGAAGAGGCGTGAGGTCACGCCTGGGCGGTCCGGACCGGTCAACGTGATCAGAAGCGTGCGCTGGTTCATCGGGTCCTACGCTACTTGGCTCCGGTTTCGACCGTGAATGCGGTTCGCCATCCGGACACCTGGAGTTCACGGAACGTCAGTGACCAGGGGAATTCTGTTCCTTGCCCAGCTCAGCCGTCACCTCGGCCGAGGTCTGCCGCAGGGCCTCGGCGAGCGGGGAGTGGGTGCCCGCGGGAACCGAGGAGGTCGTGCCGACGATGGCCATCGCGGCCAGCAGAACCGGGCCGCGGAACACGGGGGAGGCGATACTGCGCACGCCGTTGACGGAGGGGGTGTTGGCCGAGATGTTGTCCTCGCGGATTTTCACGAGCTCCTGGCGCAGCTCGGGGGAGGCGGCCAGCTGCGCTTCGAGGCCGGGAACGTCCTCCGGGGGGAGGAAGGCGCAGAAGACCCGGCCCTGGGCGGACTCGGTCCGCGAGAGGCGGGAGCCCATCCGGACGCTGACCCTTATGGTGCGGTCGGTGTTGTCGTCGACGCGGACGACGACGGCGGTGTCACCGTCCCAGACGCTCAGCACGACGGTCTCGTCGATCTCCCTGACGAGCCGCTGCATGTACGGCCCGGCGATGCCGATCACGGGCATGCCGACGCGGGCGGCGGCGGAGAGAGTGAGGATCTGCGGCCCCAGGGAGTACAGCGCCTCGCGCTCGTCGTAGCGGAGCAGGTTGCTCTCGCGCAGGGCCTTGGTGTACCGGTGCGCGGTGGCCTTGCTGGTGCCCAGGCTGGCGGTGAGCTGGTTGAGCGTCAGGTGCGGGCGGCTCACCGTGAACGCGCTGAGGATCATCGCGGCCCGCTGGACGGTCTGGATCGCCGGGGTTCTGTTCTCGCCGGCGACACCTTTCAGGCTAGGCACTGGGTCGTCACCCATATTGGTTCCCTCGCGTTATGTATGGCAGCTCGGCGCCGAGAGTATATTTTGCATTGCGAGACAGCATCCTGCCATCCAGAACATTCAATGTCGATGACCCTGTCCCTCGACATCGCCGAGCGCGTGCCTGACGGCGATCCCGGCGTACAGGCGCGCGAAGCGCACCAGCGTCCGCGGATCGAAGACGTCCCGCCGGGGGTCGGCCGGGTCGGATCCGGCCGCCGGGCCGACCCTGGCGGTCGGGACCCCGTGGCCGCGCAGCACCACTCCGTCCGTCGAGCCCTTCCAGCCGGAGACGGCGGGCGGGGGTTCGCCGTGCTCGTCGTGCCAGGCGGCGATCGCGTGGCGGATCACCGGGGCGTCGGGTGAGGTCACCCCGGCGGGATGGACCAGCCGCGCGTCCACGCTCACCCGGCAGCCGTCCAGTGGCCCGCCGGGGATTCCGGCCCGCATCCTGGCGAGTACGGTCCGGGCGATCTCGTCGGGGTCGTCGCCGGGGACGGTGACCAGGTAGAGGTGGAGCTCCACGACGCCCGGCAGCAGGTCGGGCTTCTCCAGGAGCCCTCCCCGTACCGCGCCGATGCCGGCCTCGGCGGCGAGCTGGCGACCGGCGCCCGCCCTGGCCGCCACGTGCTCGGTGCGCCACGACTCCAGGATCGCGGTGGCGGTGCCAAGGTTGGCGAGGAGCCCGCCGCCCGCGTCCCTGGCCAGCACCGGCCGGTAGGGGCCGCCCAGCCGTACGCGCAGGAAGATCGCTCCAGGCTCCTCGTGCAGGACGCCGCGCGGGCCGCACTTGGCGACCACCGCGGCCGAGGGCAGCGGGTGCGACCGGAGATGCTCGTCGATGCCCGAAGGCCCGGCGGGGGCGAACGGTGACGAGTGCGTGCCGCCCGAGGCCAGGAGCAGGGAGAGGCGGTGTGGCAGGCCGTGGCGTCGCAGGGCCGTGGCCGCGGCCACGTATCCCGCCAGCGCCGCGGCGGCGGGTGCGCGGGCGACGCCGAGGCCGAAACCCGCCAGCAGGCCGGACGCCGGGTCCACGGAGAGCGGCGCGGGCTCCTCGTCGATCCCGGTGGCCCACCGGTCGTGTTCGACGTCACCGGACAGGGAGGTGTCCAGGTGGGAGTAGAGGAGCAGTTCGGGCCCCGAGCCGCCGGCGGTGGACGTCAGGTTCGCCCCCTCGTCCCCGACCGCCTGGATGTTCCAGGGCAGCTCGGGCCAGCGGCTCCGGGCCCACGCCGCCAGCCGGGTCGCGGTCGCGCGCTCCCGGCCCCGGGGGCTGGGGCCGGCGGCCATCACCCGGATCGCCTCGACGATCGGCCCGCTGGAGATCGCCGCGCCCGTGGCGTGTCGCAGCTGTCGCAGGGCATCGCTCTTCATGTTCACATGTTAACTCCATGCAAGACGCCATCTCGTATATTGACAATGCTTGCGGCCGAATCCTACTGTTCCCCCACGTTGCCGACGAGGGAGGACTGATGGTCTACGTCGTGACCGACGCGTGTGTGGACGTGCAGGACAGATCGTGTGTCGAGGAGTGCCCGGTCGACTGCATCTATGAGGGCGACCGGATGATGTACATCCATCCGGATGAGTGCGTCGACTGTGGCCGGTGCGAACCCGCCTGCCCGGTGATGTCGATCTTCCATCAGGAGGACCTTCCGGCGGAGGCGACCAGGTTCGCCGAGATCAACGCCGAGTTCTTCGCCGATCTGGGTTCTCCCGGCGGAGCCAGGAAGGTCGGCCGTACCGGCAGCGACCATCCCGCCGCGGTGCCTCCCGGCGGTGGGGCGTGACGGCGTACGACGTCGATCTGGTGATCGTCGGCGCGGGCCCCTCGGGGCTGTACGGCGCCTACTACGCGGGCTTTCGCGGCATGTCCGTCGCCGTGATCGACTCGCTGCCCGAGCCCGGCGGCCAGATCTCGGCGCTCTACCCGGAGAAGGACATCTTCGACATCGCGGGGTTTCCCGCGGTGAAGGGGCAGCGGCTGGTCGACGAGCTGGTGACGCAGGCGGCTCAGGCCGATCCGCTCTTCCTGCTCGGGGAGAGCGCCTGCGAACTGCTGCACGACGAGGAGGGCGTGGAGGTCGTCACCGACGCGGGTACCCGGGTGCGCGCCAAGGCCATGCTCCTCACCGGGGGCATCGGCACCTTCACCCCTCGGGAGCTGCCCGTGGGCGAGGAGTACCTGGGCCGGGGGTTGCGTTACTTCGTCCGCAGGCTGGACGAGGTGGCCGGCCACGACGTCGTGGTGGTCGGCGGCGGAGACTCCGCGGTGGACTGGGCGCTCGCCCTGGAACCGCTGGCGCGCTCGGTGACGCTCGTGCACCGCAGGCCCGTCTTCCGCGCGCATGAGCGCAGCGTGGCGACGCTGCACGCGTCGTCGGTGCGGGTGCTGACCCCGTACGAGGTCGCCGAGATCAGCGGCGACCCCCTTCTCGGTGAGGTCGTCGTCGAGAAGGTCAAGGAGGGCGACCGCGTCACGCTGCCGGCCCAGACCGTGGTGGCGGCACTCGGTTTCATAGCCGATCTCGGGCCTGTCCAGAAGTGGGGCCTTGAGCTGCGTAAACGGCACGTCCTCGTCGACCGGTCGATGAGGACGAACCTGCCCAGGGTGTTCGCCGCCGGGGACATCAGCGACTATGACGGCAAGGTCCGGCTGATCTCCGTCGGGTTCGGCGAGGCCGCCGCGGCGGTCAACAACCTGGCGCCGCTGGTGAATCCCGCCCTCGGTACCACGCCCGGCCATTCTTCCGATGCGGCCTGAGCTCGACAGTCGGTAGAGTCCGGTCCAACGGATGGTCTGTGCGGAGGAGTCGGCATGGCGGATCAGGCGCACCCCGGCGACGTCGACGTGGCCGACGAGGTGCCCGCCATCCAGACGGTGCGGCGCGCCGCGCTGATCCTGAGTGGTTTCACCATCGAGCGTCCCTGGCTGAGCCTCAATGAGATCACCACGCGCCTGGGGGTCAGCAAGCCCACCGCCCACCGGTACGCCAGGGCGTTGCGGGCGGCCAACCTGCTCCGCTACGACCCGCGTAGCGCGCTGTACTCGCTCGGTCCCCAGCTGCTCGGGCTGGAGGCCGCCGCGCGGGCCGGGCTGCCCATCGCCGCGGCCGCCGCCCCCCACCTCGAACTGCTCATGCGCGAGATCAACCAGACGGTCGTGCTCAGCGTCTGGAACGGTGAGTGCCCGGTGGTGGTCAGCTGCGTGGACAACACCCTCGGCGACATCCGGCTGAGCGTCCGTACCGGCTCGCAGCTCGACGTCACCCGCTCGGCCCAGGGCCGGATCTTCTGCGCCTACCTGCCCGCGGGAGAGGTACCCGGGCTCGCGCGGCGGCTGCGGGCCTCCGCGGAGCTGCGTGAACTCCTCAAGGAGGTCCGGCGGACCGGGCTCGCGATCAACTCTCCGGTGGACCACGGGGTGCGCGTGCTCGCGGCGCCGGTCTTCGAGGGTGACCAGGTGGTCGCCTCGATGGCGGTCCTCGGCACGGTGGCCTCCCTCGCGGGCGACCTGGAGACGCAGGCCGCCGCCGTGCTGCTGGGGGTGGCGCGCGACCTGTCGCGTGAGCTGGGCGGCACCACGCCCGTCTGAGCGCGGGCCAACGGGCTCGGAAGCGGAGATCACAGCGCGGCGGCGTGTCCCGTCGGCGTGCGTTCTCGCTGATCAGACATTCTTTCCGGAAATCGCAGGTGGTCTCCCGCAGTGCTCAAGCACGCCTGCAATGTGACGCAATGCGAGATGTGATTCCGCATCTTGACACGTGCCAAGCGTTCCTCGTACGTTCATGAAGCCCGGTTGACCTGGCACGGCGGTGGGGAACCCCGCCACTGGCGCGCCCGCCCGCCGATGCCCCGAGAAAAACCACCCCCCTGAACCCTCGCCGTCTCCCCCGGAGCGGCGGCGAGAGGAGTAGGAGCAAGCATGGGTACGCGACGCGCAGGGGCCGTCATGGCTTTCGCGACAGTCCTCCTCGCCACCGCCTGCGGCGGCTCGCTCTCCAGGGAGGAAGCGTGAACCTGATCGCCACGCCGCGTGGTCTGGCACGTCTCGACGGTGACCTCGACGGTGACGGCGCCGTCCTGCTGGACCTGCCCTTCGCCGATGTGGCGGAGCTGCTCGCGGCGGGTGAGGGCTTCGCCCCCGCGCACGCCGCGCGGGAGCGGGGCCGGATCGGGCCTGAGGAGCTCCTGGCCCCGCTGGGCAG
This sequence comes from Streptosporangium sp. CA-115845, assembly GCF_050943795.1. Lineage (NCBI taxonomy): Bacteria > Bacillati > Actinomycetota > Actinomycetes > Streptosporangiales > Streptosporangiaceae > Streptosporangium > Streptosporangium sp. CA-115845. Next base: position 500,796 of record NZ_CP191988.1, read on the forward strand.
CACCGGGGCCATCTGGGGTGTGGGGCTGAACTACCTGTCGAAGGCACGGCTGACCGGGCGGTCCGTCCCCTCGGAACCCATCCTCTTCCTCCGGTCGCCCTCGGCGGTGTCCGCGCCGGGAGCGGAGGTGACGCTGCCGCAGGACCGTTCCAGCCAGGTGGACTACGAGGGCGAGGTCGCCTTCGTGATCGGGTGGCCGATGCACCGCACCCCGCCCGGTGAGGTGTGGAGGCACATCGCCGGCATCACGGCGGCCAACGACATGACCGCGCGTGACGTCATGGTCGCCACCGCGACCCCCACCCTGGCCAAGAGCTTCCCCGGCTTCGGCGCGCTCGGTGCCTCGGTGCTCGAACTCTCGGCGGTCGACGACCCCGAGAAGATCACTGTCAGGACCGGCGTGAACGGAACGGTCCGGCAGGACTCCAGCACGGCGGAACTGATCTTCGCCGTGCCCGAGCTGATCTCCAGGATCTCCCACTTCGCCGCGCTACGACCCGGCGACGTCGTGCTGACCGGTACCCCGGCGGGCACGGGCCAGGACCGCGGGGTCTTCCTGCGTCCCGGTGACGAGGTGGAGGTGTCCGTCGCCGGCGTGCTGCCGCTGCGCACCCGGTACCGCTGAGTTCCCCCCTTCCCAGAGCCTTCGCAGTTCCCTGAGATGAGAGATATGAGATGACCGAGATTTCGTTCGACCTTGTTCTGTCCGGCGGCACCGTCTTCGACCCCGCGGCGGGCACGCACGCGGTCACCGACGTGGCCGTGACCGACGGCCGCGTCGCGCGCATCGCGCCCTCGCTCGCCGCGCAGGCCGGGGAGGTCGTCGACTGCGCGGGCAAGTGGGTCATGCCGGGCCTGGTCGAGGGGCACACCCATGTCTTCGCGAACGTCTCGAAGGTGGGGGCGCCGCCGGACGAGGCCCATCTGCGCCGGGGAGTGGTCGCCGCCGCCGACGCCGGTACGGTCGGCGCCTCGACCTTCGCCGCCTTCCGCGAATTCGTGGTCCGGCCCGCCGAGATGCGCCTGGTCAACTTCCTCAACGTCTCGGTGCTCGGGCTGATCGACTTCCGTTTCGGCGAGCTGCTCAACCCGGACACGCTGGTCGCCGAGGACGCGCTGGCCGTGGCGCGGGACAACCCGGACGTGGTCCGTGGCTTCAAGATCCGTCTCTCCGAGGACGTGGTCGGCTCGGCCTGGCGCTCGCTGCTCAAGAGCTCCCTCGCGTTGGCCGCCGACGCGGGTCTGCCCCTCATGGTCCACATCGGGGAGACCGAGGAGCCGCTGCCCGAGGTTCTGGGGATGCTCCGCCCGGGGGACATCGTCGCGCACTGCTACACCGGCAAGCCGCACGGCATCCTCGACGACGACAAGGTCATTCCCGCGGTGCTCGACGCGCGGGCTCGCGGGGTCCTCTTCGACAGCGCGCACGGCAAGAGCAACCTCAGCTTCGAGGTCGCCAGGAAGGCGATCGCCGAGGGCTTCCTGCCCGACCTGCTCACCTCCGACACCAGCGCCAGGAACTGGCGCGGGCCGGTCTTCGACCTGATCACCAGCGCCGCCAAGCTGCGGGCGCTCGGCATGACCATGGACGAGATCGTGCCGCGGATGACCATCGCCCCCGCCCGGCGGCTCGGCCTGGACACCGAGGGGTACGGCACCCTCGTCGAGGGCGGCCCCGCCCACGTCACGGTGCTGGAGGACACCGAGGAGACGACCCTGCCCGACGCGTCGGGCAACTCGATCGTGGCACCCAGGCTGGAACCGGCCCTCGTCCTGCACGGTGGGCAGCGGGTGGAGACGACGCCCTGGCGTGGCCTGGACACCGGCCGGTGACGCCGGTCGTCGAGGCGAGGCGGAGGCTGCGAACCGCGCTGGCCGGTGGGGGCCGGGTCGTCGGCACGTTCGTCAAGCTGCCCACCGTCGACTCCGTGGATCTCGCCCGGCAGGCCGGGTTCGACTTCGTCGTCGTCGACCTGGAGCACTCCTCGCTGTCGGCGGAGACGGTGATCTCCCTGGTGCGGCATGCCGCCGCGACGGGCATCCCGGCCCTGGTCCGGGTGCCGGTCGTGGATCCGCCGCTGATCAACAGGGTGCTGGAGGCGGGCGCGGCGGGAGTGCAGCTCTCGACGCTGACCGCCGCCGCCGAGAGCGCCGCCCTGGTCGCCGCGGCCCGCTACGCCCCCCACGGGCGGCGGAGCATCAGCCTCTCCCACCCGGCCGCGGGCTTCGGCGCCGTGGATCTGGCGGCGTACCTGGCGGCGGAGGCGGCGGAGCCGCCGCTGCTTGTCGGGCAGATCGAGACCGCCACCACCCGTGACCCGCTGCCGGAGCTGCTGGACGGCCTGGACGTGGCCTTCGTCGGTACCACCGACCTGGCCGTCAGCCTGGGCCTGCCCGGTGCGGAGGCGCTGCTCGCGCGGGTGGGGGAGATCGTCGACGCGGCTCGTTCCGCCGGGGTGGCGTCGGGCGGCTGGCTCGCCCGTGCGGACGCCGAACCGGCCGCCGAAAGCGGCCTCGGCGCCGCGCGCTACCTCATCGTCGGTTCGGACCTGCAACTCCTCGGTTCGGCCCTGCGCGAGGTGATGGACAAGTGGGATCAATGAAAGGAATGCCCGTGTTCAACCAGCGGCTGTACGCCACCGCCGTCAACTGGGACGACATCCCCGCGACCGAGATCCGGCCGGGTGTCCGGCGCAAGGTGTACTCCACTGACGAGACCATGCTCGCCTGGCACGAACTGGCCGTCGGCATGACGCTCAACCCGCACAAGCACGACGACTTCGATCAGCTCGTACTGATCCTGCAGGGCAGGTGCAACTACTACGTCGACGGCGTGCCGCACGAGATGTCCGCGGGTTCGATGATGCTGGTCCCCCGGGGGGCCGAGCACTACGTCGAGCCCACCGAGGGGCCGTGCGTCAACGTCGACGTGTTCAGTCCCCCGCGGGCGGACTTCGGTGACTCCGTCTGGCTGCCCGGGAGCTAGCATCCCGGGCGGCCCGGCGGCTACCGCCCGAAGTCGGCCTTCCTGATCAGGCAGTGCACCCCCTTGACCTGGTCGACGACCTGGCTGACCTCGAAGTCGGCCGCCGCGCTGAGGTAGGCGAGCGCCTTTGGGCGTTCCATGCCCTGGGTGAGTTCGAGGAACGTCACGGCTGCCCGTACGGCACGCCGCATGGCCTCGTTGAGGTCTGTGTGCAGGCCGACGGGGAGCCAGTGGGTCGAGGTCTCGGCGAACGGCTCACCGAGCGTGCCAAGGAGCGTGCCGGCCTCCTTGGCGGGGATCACCGACAGGCGCAGTGTGGCGCGCAGCGGTGCCTCAAGCGCGGTCAGGGCGACCTCGCCGTCGCCCTGGGCGTAGTGCGGGTCGCCCGCGTAGAACCCGGCACCCGGGACCTGTACCGGCAGGTAGAGGCTGGATCCGACCCGCAGCTCGTTGATGTCGAGGTTCCCGCCGAAGGAGCCGGGCGGCACCGAGTGGACCTGGTCGCCGGTGTCGACCGCCACCCCCATCAGGCCCAGGAACGGCGCGAGCGGGAAGCGCGCCGCCCGCCCCTCGCCGAACGGGATGACGCCGTGCAGGCGCCCGGCCTCCTCGACCACCTCGGTGAAGACGCAGACGCTGTTGTACTCCCGCGCGCCGTCCGCGAGCGGGCCGGTGTCGGCGGCGGTCTCGGGGAACTCCCCGGGGAGCGCGCCGTAGCCGTGCCTGCTGCTGATGAACCCGTACGGCGCCCGGATCAGCAGGCTGAGCACGTCCACCTTGAGCACGTCGCCGGGTTGGGCCCCGGCGACCGAGATCGGCCCCGTCACCACGTGCGGGCCGTCGTCGTCGTAGTCGTGGGCGACGTCGGAGGCGGCCAGGTCGCGTGCGTCGGTGAGCACCTGGTCGGCGCCGACGCCGAACCCGGCGAGGTAGGAGACCGGGTCACGACCCTGGTCCTCCAGGATTCCCTCGTGACTGAGAGTATCGACGGTGACGGTGTCACCGGACTCGACGCGGAGCACGTGCCGGTGGTCGCGATTGGGCAACAGGCCCCAGAGGCTGGTGTCCGGGCTGGTGGGGAGGTAGTGGGAACCATCGATGCGGCCGGTCTTCGGCTGGAGCATTGTCCCTCCACGGGGGATACGTCGCTGTCACCGGCTGAGAAAACTCGACAAGTGTTGCGTCGCCGTTAACGGGGAGTAACCGAAGATTTCGCTGCGAAGACTGGCACTTGACACCGAGATGGCGTGGTAGCAGCATCACATAGCGAGATGGCATCTCGAATTCTCGTTCAAAGTCCGTAGGAAGGCCAGGCGCCGCGATGACGCAGCTGACACAGGGATATCCGATCTCCTCCCTCGTGAAGGAGGATGGGGAGGCGTTGTCGTTCAAGGTGCACAGGTCCGCCTACCGGTCGGAAGAGGTCTTCCAGGCGGAGATCTCCCGGATCTGGGGGCACACCTGGCTCTACCTCGGCCACGAGACGGAGATCCCCAAGCCGGGTGACTTCAAGACGAGGACTCTCGGCGGGCGTCCGCTGATCTTCTGCCGCGACTCCTCCGGCGAGGTCCAGGTCTTCCTCAACGCCTGCACCCACCGGGGCACCGTGCTCTGCCGCCACAGCGAGGGCAACACGAAGTTCTTCCAGTGCTTCTACCACGCATGGGTGTTCAGCAACTCGGGTGACCTCTCGGCGCTGCCCGGCGACGACGCGTACGTCGACGTGCCGGAGTTCCGCGAGGCGATGAAGCTGCGCTCGGTGCCCAGGATCCAGAGCCACGAGGGCTTCGTGTTCATCGCCTTTGACCCGGACGTGCCCGACCTGATGACCCACCTCGGCGAGGCCGCCCACTACATGTCGCTGACCGCGAAGATCGGTCCCGCGGGCATGGAGACCGTGCCCGGGGTGCAGTTGTACTCGGTCAAGGGCAACTGGAAGCTCGCGGTCGAGAACGCGATGGACGGCTACCACTTCGCGCCCACCCACAACACCTTCGTGGGCTACCTGCGCGAGACCGGCTTCGCCGTCACCGACGACGACCAGTACGCCTACGACCTCGGCGGCGGCCACGGACTGCTCATCCTGACCGGCCACAACGGGCGGATCGGCATGGTCTGGGAGCCGAGGTTCGGTGAGGCGGAGAAGGAGCGGACGGCTCTCAAGCGCCAGGAGATGGAGGACCGGCTCGGTCCCGAACTGGCCAAGGAGGTCGCCGACGCCAGCCGTATCCTCTTCGTCTTCCCCAACCTGCTCCTGTTCGACCTGGAGGCGCTGACCATCCGCCAGATCGATCCGGTCTCCGCCGGCCAGACCAGCGTGCGGGCCTGGCAGTTCGTCGAGGTGGACGAGCCCGCCGAGGTGCGGGCGCTGCGGATCAAGACGATGGTCAGCTTCGTCGGTCCCGGCGGCCTCGCGACGCCGGACGACATCGAGGCGTACGAGGCGGTGCAGCGCGGGATCGAGGCGACCGCGAACGCGGCGGACCCCGGCTTCGACTGGAGTGACATGTCGCGCGGCATGGCCAACGAGAAAAAGGGCAACCAGGGCCGTTCCATCGACGAGGGCGCGATGCGCAGCTTCTGGCGCCACTGGGCCACCGTCGTGGGCCAGGACTGAGCGGGCCGGGACCGAGTCGATGGACGGTAAGAAGAGTAAGGAGAGCGCCGTGGGCGGCAGGACCATCACCCGGCACGAGGTGGAGGACTTTCTCTACCGCGAGGCGTCGCTGCTCGACGAGTGGCGCCTCGACGAGTGGTTCGCCCTCTTCGAGGAGGGCGGACGGCTTGAGGTCGCCACCACCGACTGGAAGGGCTGGGACAGCTCGGAGGCCGGCTCCTTCATGTGTGACGACTACGATCTCATCAAGGCCAGGGTGAAGCGGCTCAAGAGCCGTAAGGCGCACGCGGAGAACCCGCACTCCAGGACCCATCGGATGATCTCCAACGTGCTCATCCTGGAACAGGGCGACAAGACGGTCTGGGTGAGTGCCAACTTCATCGTCCACCGCTACCGCGACGGCGGGACCTACAGCTACGTGGGCCGCTACGAGCATGTCCTGCTGATCGAGGACGAGGGGCTCCGCTTCAGGCTCCGCAGGTCGATTCCCACCATGGAGGCCATGGACGCGGGCGCACGGCTGAGCTTCATCCTCTGATGATCAGGCACATGCTGGTCTTCCGCTTCAAGGAGGACGTGCCGGCCGAGACGGTGGCGGCGGTCCTGGCGGAGTTGGAGACGTTCCCGAGCAGGTATCCGGCCATGCGCGACTGGGCCTGCGGCCCCAACGTCAGCACGCGCGACACGAGCATGACGCACGGCTTCGTCGTCGGGTTCGACTCCGAGCAGGAGTTGCTGGACTACCTGCACAGCTCCTCGCACGAGGAGTTCGTGCGGCTGCGCTGGCGGCCGGTGATCGAGCGGCAGGCCATCGTCAGCCTGCACTGCTGATCCCGCGCCGACCGGCACCACACGACGAGCACGCCACGAAGAACCAAGAAGGAATGAGGAAGGCACCATGACAGCTGACGCCCGTCCCCGGGCACCGTACGGGATGGAGTACGCCCGGATCGCGGTGCCGGATATGGCAGCGACCATTGAGTTCCTCCGGTATCACGTGGGTCTCCAGCTCGAACAGCACGACGACGAGTACGCCTACCTGCGCGCCGACATCGAGCACCACTGTGTGGAACTGCTCCACGAGCCCGGCAGGGAGACGTCGCACACGGTCGCGATCGGCTTCAGCGTGGAGTCCGACGAGGTCCTCGACGACCTGAGGGAGAGGGTGCTCGCGGCGGGGCTGGAGGTGCTGCCCCTGCAGGACAGGATGAAGGGCCTGTGCCAGCGCGGCTTCGGCGTGAGCGACCCGAACGGGCTGATCGTGGAGCTGTTCACCGAGTTCCAGGAGTACGCCGAGGCGCCCGTCATCGAGCTGCGCCCGCTCGACCTCGTGCACCCCTTCATCGCCACCGACAAGTACGACGAGTCCCTGGCCTTCTACACCGGGGTGCTCGGCTTCATGGCCTCCGACTACGTCGGGGACGGCACCGTGTTCCTGCGGGCCGAGGACCGTTACCACCACAGCCTGGCCCTGCAGCGCAACAACGAGTACTACGTCGCGCACCTGTGCTTCATGATGAAGAGCCTCGACCACGTCATGCGCGGCAGGGCACGCGCCCTGTACAAGGGGGTGCCGATCGCGTCCGACATGGTCAACCACTCCGCGTCGACCTCGATCGCCTTCTACATGTTCGAACCCAAGCACGGGCCCAGGTACGAGCTGTGCGACGGCCACCGGGTCTTCACCCCCGAGGAGCACGAGACGCACCGGCCGCGCAGGATGGCCGTCGACCCGCGCAACATCGACGTCTGGCGCGCCGCCGCCGACGACTGGGGCCGTTTCTGAGCGGTGTCCCCGAACCGGGAAGGCGAGCAGCCCCGGCCCGCGACGGGCCGGGGCTGCTCGCCTTCCCGGTGGGTGTGTTAGCGCACGATCCCGGTCTTGACCTTCTTCATGAAGAACCAGTTCTTGTTGCCCAGGCGCTCGAGCTCGTCCCGGGAGAGGTTCTCGGCGCCGGTCGGGACGTCGTAGCTGTCGACGCCCAGGATGGCCTCGGCGGTCCGTCCCGACTTCTTGCCGAGTTTCACCGTGATCGCGATGGTCTCGTAGTCGTCGATCTCAAGGACGGAGGGAGACCAACACCAGAATCCGTCTTCGTAGGTGTCGCATGTCGTGCCCTCGGGCCCGTAGATCACGGTGATCTTGGAGTGCTTGGGCAGCAGGCCGCCCATGTAGAAGGCGTCGGCCGGGTAGGGGCCCTTGTTGGTGGCCCTGATCTTGTAAGTGATCTTTGAGCCGGCCTTGGCCTTCTTCGGCGCGGAGACGCTGACAGTGAAGGAGGAGAACGGTTTGGCTGCGGCCTTGACCGCCGCCGGCACCTGCGCGGGAGCCGCCGAGGCGGGGGTGGCGAGCAGCATGCCGCCGGCCAGCGGGGCGACCAGAGCAAGGGCGACGATCTTGGAGATCGGGTGGCGCATCAAACGTCTCCCAGCTGAAGGGTTAAGGGGACGCCTGGGACGCCCCGTAAAGTTCCAGCGTTTTATCACATATATAGATGTGGGGAGAAATCATATTTCGCTATGTGATTTAGGTGGAACATCTGGCGCGGCGCCGTATCGGGTGGAGGTGCCGGGCGGGGCGGAGCCACACCGACCGGCACGCCTCGTGCGATCCGGGCCCGGAGCGACCTGAGGCTCGAAAGGGCCGGGACTTCGCGCCGTGCGGAGGCCTGGGCCTCGTGAGGAACCCGAGCCGGGGAAGGCCGGGTTTCGAAAATTCCCCAAAGGCGTCCTAAGAGGACTTTAGGGGATAAAACCGGCTGAGGCTGTTTTCCGCGCGTGCCGCGTCGTCGACGTACGGGGCGTCACGATCGTCGCTGTTCCGGCGATCGGGTGGCACGCGCGGAACGCGCGGCTAGCGGAGCACCCGGGTCTTCACCCGCACATACTTGACGTCGCTGCCGATGTCGATGCCGTGAATGTCGAAGGTGCCGAGCCCGCCCGCGGGGACGTCGATCGAGGCCGAGCCGAAATCGGCGGTCGCGGTGCCCCTGGCGCTGTTCTTCAACCAGACCCTGACCTTGATGGTGGCCGTCTTTCCGGGGTTCAGGGTGTCGAGCAGGCAGCCCACCTCGCGGCCGGAGATCTCGCAGTACGACCCGGCGGGCTTGCGGATGACGCGGACCTTGGAGACCTGCGAGGGAAGGGAACCGCCGATGTAGGCGATGTCGGTGTACCACTTGCCGACGTTCTTGGTCGTGAGCGTGTAGACGTACGAGTCACCCGCCCAGGCCCTGCGCGGGTAGGTGACGGTCAGCTTCAGCGGCGCGAGCGGCTGGTCGGCGTGGACCGTCCCCTGCGGGGCGGTGATCCGGGGAGCCGCGGCGTTCGCGGTTCCAGGGGTGAGCAGCATGCCTCCCGCCAGGGCGATGGCGGCGAAGGCGGTCAGGTGCCGGCGCATTTCTTTACTCCAGTCGGAATTCGGTGATCCCCCGTTGGTTACTGCGATCAGCATGCGGGAGCCCACTTGGAGATTCCTTGTGACTGACTGGCCGGCCGAACGGTGAGCGGCTGGACGACGCGTCGGGTGCCCGCCTCCCTCACCTGACCCGGCGGGCGGCGATCCTCCTTCTCATGGTCCTTGATGGGACGGCCGATCAGGAACCGTTGAGCAATTCGGTCAGCACCGGATTGTCGATGTCCGCGCCGAGCAGTCGAGCGGACGTGAGCGCCTGCCGAGCTCGCCGCGCAGCAGGTGAGCCCGAGCCATCATCGACAACGACCATGCCTCCTGCCGGCGGTCGGCGCAGCCACCGGCCCGCCGGACCGACTCCCCGAGGTGCTCGAAGGCGGCCGGGTAGTCGCCGAGGTCGGAGGCGTTCATGCCACGGACACCGAGAACCGCGGCGAACTCCTCGTCGGTCTCGGCCATCGCCAGAGCAGCTCGGCCAGCCGCTTACGGCTGGGTGGCCGCTCCGCCGGCAGCACGTATCCGAGGAGGGCCCACGCCTTTCGGCCCCGCGGCTGACGGACCGGACGGCCGTCCCGCTCGATGGCCGGCGTCCCCAGCAACCGGATCGTCAACATGAGCGCACCTCCTCGGTTTTGACCGTGGTACCGGCCGCCGCACGGGCGTCCGTCCACCGGGCCTGAGTCAGCCGGCCGGCGTGCCCGCGGCCGGGGCCTTCACGTCCGCGGTCGTCAGCGGCAGTCCGCCGATGCCCCGGCTACCGCTCTTGACGTCCTCGACGACGACCCAGGTCACGGAGCGCATGTTCTCGCCCTCGATGACGACCAACGCCTCGGTGAGCGTCTTCACGATCTCGGACTTCTGGGCGTCGGTGAAGACCCCTTCGATGACCTTCACATTGATGAGTGGCATTGGTCCCCTCCGTTCGTATGGTGTGCCGGCGCGTCCGGCGTGTCCATGCCCCGAACCATCCGGTACGTGAGTGTGAGCGAGCGTGTGACCGATCAGCGCGGTCAGGCGGTGTCCGGGCCGCACCCGCTCCCTCGCACGCCGCCGCAGGGTTCGCCCACCGGTACCGAGCCCGCCGAACGGTGGCTCCGAGCTCTCGTCGGACCGGGGCTAGAGTCGTTCCGTGAGCTCCGAGAGTGAGGACCGGGACGCCGTGCTGCACGCGGTGAGCTCGGCCGTCCTCGCGGTGACCAGGCATCTGTCGGTCCGGGAGGTGCTCGGCGTCATCGTGCGGTCGGCGGGGCGGCTGCTGGACGCCCGCTACGCCGCGCTGGGCGTGCCCGACGACCAGGGGGCATTCGCCGAGTTCGTCGCCGAGGGCATCTCCGAGGAGGAGTGGGACGCGATCGGGCCCATGCCCCGCCAGCACGGCATGCTCGGCGCCCTGCTGCGCGATGGCGTGCCGGTCAGGCTTTCCGACATCCGCAGGGACTCCCGGTTCGAATACTGGCCCCGCGCCCATCCGGTGCTCAAGGACTTCCTCGGGGTGCCGATCCTCGACGGGGACGAGGTGCTCGGCATCATCTTCCTGTCCAACAAGCGGTCCCCGGGCGGCTTCACCGAGGCCGACCAGCGGCTGCTCACCATGTTCGCCGCGCACGCCGCGCTCGCCCTCACCAACGCCCGCCTGTACGAGCGGAGCCGAGAGCTCACCCTGGTGGAGGAGCGCACCCGGATGGCCAGGGAACTGCACGACGCGGTGACCCAGAAGCTGTTCTCGCTGCGCCTCACCGCGCGGGCCGCGGCGTCGCTGGTCGCCGGCGACCCCGTACGGGCGGTGCGGGAGCTCGACCGGGTGGAACGGCTGGCGGGCGAGGCGCTGGCCGAACTGCGGGCGGTGATCGTCGAGCTCCGGCCGGCCGAGCTCGACCGGCACGGCCTGGCCGAGACGCTCCGCAAGCACGTCCGCCTGCTCGACCGGCTCCACCCGGCCTCGTTCTCGTTCGAGGAGGCTCCGGTGTGCGACCTCGAACCCGAGATCGAGGCGGCCGTGCTGCGGGTGGCCCAGGAGGCGCTGCACAACGCCTCCAGGCATTCGAAGGCGCGTGCCGTCGGCGTACGGCTGGGTTGCGAGGGCGGGCGCGTGTTTCTGGAGGTGAGCGACGACGGGACGGGATTCGAGGTGACCGCCGCCGTGGGACGAGGGCTGGGCATCGCCTCGATGGGCGATCGGGCGGAGGCCGTCGGCGGCAGCGTGCGGGTGAGGTCGGAGCCCGGGGGCGGCACGCTCGTCCGGATGGAGGTGCCGGCGTGATCCGCGTCCTGATCGCCGACGACCACCCGGTCGTCCGGCAGGGGCTGCGTACCTTCCTGGACCTCCAGGAAGACCTCGACGTGGTCGGCGAGGCCGCCGACGGCGCCGAGGCGGTCGCCCTGGTGGAGACCCTCGCCCCGGACGTGCTGCTGCTCGACCTGAAGATGCCGGTCCTCGACGGGCTCGGCGCGCTGCTCCTGCTGGGGGAGCGGGGACTGTCGCCGCGGGCGCTCGTGCTGACCTCGGTCAGTGACCGGGAGGACGTGGCCCCGGCGATGCGGGCGGGCGCGGCGGGCTTCCTGTACAAGGACGTCGAACCGGCGGCGCTCGTGCACGCGATCCGGGCGGTGCACGGCGGCCAGGTGCTGCTCGCTCCGGAGGCCGCGGAGGCGATGCTCTCCCTCTCCGGATCCGTTCCGGCCACGCCGGAGGACAGGCGGGTGGCACCGTTGACCGAACGGGAGCGCGAGGTGCTCGCGCTGATCGCGTCGGGCCGTTCCAACAGGGAGATCGCCAGACAGCTCACCGTGACGGAGAAGACCGTGAAGACCCACGTCTCCAACGTGCTGATGAAGCTGGGCGTGCAGGACAGGACCCAGGCCGCCCTCTACGCGGTGCGGAACGGCCTGGCCTGACCGGCGTGCGAGGTCAGGTGTCCTTCTTCTCCTCACGCCGTCCCGGCGGTGGGGGCGGCGGCGGGGGAGGCGGTGGCGGTGGCGGGGTGTAATTCCCGCCCCCACCGCGCTTGGGTTTGGACGATGTGGGATGGACGATCTTGGTTTTCACCGTCTTGAGGTAGTACCAGTGGGGGAAGTTCAGCCGCCTCCACTCGTCGCGGTTGAGGTCCGCGCCTCCGGTCGGGACGTTCCAGGTGTCGGCGCCGAGCTTGGCGACCGCGGTGCCCCTGGTCCGCTTGTTGAGCTTGACCCAGATGCGCACCGTCTCCGACTCGCCCTTGCCGATGATCCAGGGCGTCACACACCAGAAGCCGTCGGTGTAGAAGTCGCAGTCGGTGCCTTTCGGGCCCTTGTAGTAGACGGTGTCGTTGATGCCTTTTGGCAGGAGGGTCCCGCCCACGTAGAAGTAGTCGGCCTTCTGTGGTCCCCGATTGGTGATTTTGATCGTATACATGAACTCTTGGCCGCTTCTGACCCGTTTTGGGGCCTTCACTGAGACCTTGAAAGCGGACCAGGGCCTGTCCAGACTCGCCGCTGACGGGGCCACGGCCGAGACGTCCGTCCGGGTCGCCGACAGGACCTCGGAGGAAGCCGGGGACTGTGTGTTCGCGGCGGCGGCCGAGGCGCTGGGGACGATCGCGAGCGGAGTGATGAGGCTGAGACCTAGGAGCGTGCCGAAGCTTCGGCGCATGGGCGTCTCCGCGCGAGCTAGGGGCGACCGTAGTCACCATTTGTTTCGAAGATTATGACTTAAGAATGATGTGTCGGAAGCGTGAGTGATCTACCTGAAAATTAGTTATTTGCGTATCTTTGGTGACTCGGGGATGGCGGCGGTTCACAGGCTGGACAACGGGGAGGCTCAGGTGCCGGATACGAGTCCGCTGCGCAGGGAGGACCCGGAGTCACTGGGCGACTACCGGCTGCTCGGCCGCCTCGGCGAGGGGGCGCAGGGGGTGGTCTACGCGGGCCGGGGGTCCGACGGGGTGATGGTGGCGATCAAGCTGCTCCACCCCAGGCTGAGCGACACCGGCATGGACGGCGCCCGGTTCCTCCGTGAGGTCTCCGCCGCCCGCCGGGTGGCGCCGTTCTGCACCGCCCAGGTGCTGGGCGCCCACATGGACGGTGACCGCCCCTACATCGTGAGCGAGCTGGTGGAGGGGATCTCCCTGCAGCGGGTCGTGCAGGCCGAGGGACCCCGCGGCGGCAACGTGCTCCACCGGCTCGCGGTCGGTACCGTGACCGCGCTGGCCGCCATCCACCGGGCGGGCATCGTGCACCGCGATTTCAAGCCCAGCAACGTGCTGCTCGGTCCCGACGGACCTCGCGTGATCGACTTCGGCATCGCCAGGGCCCTCGACTCGGCGATGACCGTGACGAGCGGAGTGGTCGGCACCCCCGCCTACATGTCGCCGGAACAGGTCTCCGGGCACCGGGTCGAGCCCTCCTCCGACATGTTCAGCTGGGCGTTGACGATGGTGTTCGCCGCGACCGGGCGGCCCGCGTTCGGCCAGGACAGTGTGCCCGCGGTCATCTACCGGGTGATGAACGAGGCCCCCGACCTGTCCGAGCTTCCCGACACCCTGCGGCCGATCGTCACCTCGTGCCTCAGCAAGCGGGCCGAGGAACGGCCCGACGCCTCCGAGGTGCTGTTCGCGCTTCTGGACACCCAGTCAGAGGAGGCAGCCGCTCCCGTGCCTCCGCCCGCCGCCTCGACCGTGCCCCCGCCGCCCGCTCCCGAGACGTTGTGGGTGCGGCCGTCAGGGGCGGACCCGGGGGAGCCCGGCGCGGCCCCCGGCCACGCTCCGGGTGGCAGGGCGGGCACCTCCCCAGCCGCTCCTCCGCCCGCGGCTGTCCCCTTCACCTCCCCCGCGGGCCCCGCGCACTACCCGGGCAACCTGACGCCCGTCGGCCGGCAGGCCGCGCCCTCGCGGGGGGCGTACCCTCCGCCACCGCCGCGGCACCCGGACCTCTTCGGTGACCCGGGACCCGGCGCGCCCGGCGAGCACGGGACGCGGCGCAGACGGGCCGCCCTCGTTACCGGGGTGCTCGCGGGAGCCCTGGCCCTGGCCACCGCCGTGCTGGTGGCGGTGCCGAACATGCGGAACGACACCACGGCGAGCTCCCCGGCTCCCGACGACGGTACGCGGCCGTCGTCCTCGATTCCCGCCACGCGGCCCCCCATGGCCGCCTCGCAGGCTGTCACGCAGGCCCCGACACCTGCCGCGCAGGCCCCGACCCCGGCCCCCACGGCGAGCCTCACGACGGCGCCGACCTCCGAGCCGTCCGAGCCGCTCGCCATGCCGCCCACCGCGGTGCTCTTCGACGGTCAGGACGGCAAGGCGCTCAAGGGGCACAGCAGGGCCGTACAGTCCCTCGCCAAGGTCGAGATCAAGGGCAGGCCCACGGTGGTCTCGGGCAGCCAGGACGGTTCGCTCGGGATCTGGGACCCCGCCGAGCACAAGAGGCTCCACCGGCTCCGCGGCCACCGGGGCGAGGTCTACGCGGTCGCCACCGTCACCTTCGGCGGCACGCCGTACGCGGTGACCGGCGGCTACGACCACTCCGTCCGCCTGTGGAACCTGAAGACCCGCAAGAGCAGGGTTCTCGGCCACCACCCCATCGCGGTCTTCTCCGCCGCGTCGGGCATCGTGAACGGTTCACCGGTCGCCGTCACCGGGGACGGCGACGGCACGCTCCACTTCTGGAACCTGAAGAGCCGCAGGCTGCTCAGAGTCGTCTCCGCGCACCGCGACGACGTCAACTGGCTCGCCTTCGGCAAGATCGGAAAGCGCTCCGTCGTCGTGTCCGCCAGTGCCGACAAGACGCTGAAGATCTGGGACCTCGTCACCAGGAAGCGGTACGGCAAGGTCTACCGGGGGCACGGCGGGCGGGTCTTCTCGGTGGCCTTCGGCAAGCTGGGCGACCGCACCGTGGTCGCCTCGGGCGGCAAGGACAAGAAGATCAGGATCTGGGACCCGAAGACCTCCAAGACCATCGGCAAGCCGCTCAAAGGCCACGGAGGCAACGTCTACTCCCTGGCGTTCGGCACGGTGGACGGGCGCACCGTGCTGGTGTCGGGCAGCACGGACGGGACCGTCCGGCTCTGGGACCCGGCCGAGGGCGAACCCCTTGGCAAGGCGATCAAGGCACACAAGGGCGGGGTCTACTCGGTCACCGTCATCACCGTCGGCGACCGTATGGTGGCCGTCTCGGCGGGCAAGGACCGCACCGTCAAGCTCTGGAAGCTGACCTCCGGCCGGTGACCCGTCCCGCGACAGGCCCTCAGACCGGGCCCTCAGACCAGCTCGGTGATGGCGTGGTGGGCGACCACGCGGGCCCGGCGCACCGCGCGGTCGAGCTCACGCAGGGCCTCGGCGCGCACGGCGAGCTGGCCCGAGGTGAGCCCCCGCTCGTCGGCGACGCGGAGCACCGCGGTGAGCCGGGCGGCCAGGGCGGCGACCCGATGGGCGCGGGCGGGATAGCCGGGGGCCAGGCCGTCATCGGTGATCTTCAGTTGCCGGTGGCCCTGGGCCGGACCCTGCACGCCGAGCAGGGCGTCGGTGGCCACCCGCATCGCGCGGGTCAGCTCGTGCTCCGCGTCGGGGAGAGAGGGCAGGTCGGGTGCCGTGGCTCGGGCCTCCAGCACGCTCCAGCGAACCCCGGCGTACGATGACCCGCGGTGGTCCTTTACCGGGACCAGGCCAAGGCATCTGTCACCGAGCACGGCTGTCGCCGCCTGTCCGGCCTCGATGGCCGCGGAGTTGAAGGGGGGCGGTCCGGTGAGCCCGAGCGGGTCGCCCGGGACGGGCAGGGCCAGTCGCAGCGACTTCATACCCCCGATCCGCAGGTCGGCGAGGAACCCGCGGAGGGGAAGGTCGCCGCTTTCCGCGGCGACGACTTGGGGGCCGGCCTGTCGTTCCACGCGGTCGGCGGCCTCGTCGAGGCCGACCTGTCCGGCGAGCCAGGCGTTGCCCCAGCAGACCAGGGTGGCCGAGATCGGTGAATCAGGGTGCACCGATCCACGATATGCGCTCACCCTGCAATAGGTTTTGTTCCAGCGATTCACAAGGAGGCGTAAGGGATGGGCGGTCAGGTGCTTCGGCTACAGGACGTCACCGTCCGCAGGGACGGGGCGGCCCTGCTGCGGGAGATCGACTGGACCGTTCACGAGGACGAGCGGTGGGTCGTCATCGGCCCCAACGGCGCGGGGAAGACGACGTTGCTGCAGGTGGTCGGGGCGATGCTGTTCCCCACCGAGGGCATCGTGGAGATTCTGGGCGAGCGGCTCGGCCAGAGCGACGTCTTCGAACTGCGGCCCCGCATCGGGCTCGCGAGCGCCTCACTGGCGGAGAAGGTGCCGCCGGAGGAGAAGGTCATCGACCTGGTGCTCACGGCCTCGTACGCCATCCTCGGCCGCTGGACGGAGGAGTACGACTCGCACGACGTCACGCGCGCCGTCGAGCTGATCGACCAGTTCGGATGCGCCCACCTGATCCGGCGCCGGTTCAACACGTTGTCCGAGGGAGAGCGTAAGCGGGTCCAGATCGCCCGCGCGCTCATGCCGAACCCGGAGCTGCTGCTGCTGGACGAGCCCGCCGCCGGCCTGGACCTGGGCGGGCGCGAGGACCTGGTCCGCCGCCTGTCGACGCTCGCGCATGATCCGAAGGCGCCGACCATGGTGCTGGTCACCCACCACGTGGAGGAGGTGCCCAGCGGGTTCACCCACGCGCTGTTGCTCCGGCACGGCTCCGTGGTGGCCCAGGGGCCGATCGAGCAGGTGATGACGGCGGAGAACCTGTCGCACACCTTCAGCGTCCCGCTCAGCCTGGATCAGGGGAGGGACGGCCGGTGGTACGCGCGGGCGCACCAACTCTGAGCTCGTTTCGGCTGTCCAAAAGCCGATAAAGCATACCCCTGCTGTGAGACGGCGGCCGGGCTCCTCCTAGCATCCGGTAAGTGCCGTGCACCTTGTCATGGGCGCGAGCCTCACCAGCGAAGGGGAGTTCATGACACCGTGGGAGGCGGCCGCGATCTTTGTGGCCGGTATCGGAGCCGGAGGCATCAACGCCGTTGTCGGCTCCGGGTCTCTGATCACGTTTCCGACCATGGTCGCGCTGGGGATGCCGCCGGTCGTCGCCAACGTCTGCAACAGCGTCGGCCTGGTCCCGGGCTCGCTGACCGGAGCGCTCGGCTACCGGGCGGAGTTGAAGGGGCAGCGCCAGCGGCTGATCCGGCTGGGAATTCCGACGATCATCAGCGCGGTGATCGGCGGGGTGCTCCTGCTCTATCTCCCCGCGGAGACGTTCAATGTCGTGGTGCCCGTCCTGATCGGTGTGGCGTGCGTGCTGGTGATCGCCCAGCCGAGACTCAACAGGTGGCTGAGCGCCCGGCGGGAGCACGCCCAGCCGCACGGCGGCCCCTGGCTCTGGATCGGGGTCTTCGCCTGCGGCATCTACGGCGGCTACTTCGGCGCCGCGCAGGGCGTGCTGCTCATCGGGCTGCTCGGCAGCTTCCTCGACGACGGCCTGCAGCGGATCAACGCGGCCAAGAACGTGCTCTCGCTGCTGATCAACATGTCCGCCGCGGCGCTGTTCATCCTGATCGCGGAGATCGACTGGCTGGCGGTGCTGATGGTGGCGCTGGGCGCCGCGATCGGCGGTTTCCTCGGTGCGAAGATCGGCAGGAGGCTGCCCGCTCCGGTATTGCGCTGGTTCGTCGTCTGTATTGGTGTGGTGGCGATAGTCAAACTGGTGTACGGGTGAACCTGCCTACTAGTGGGTACCAATTAGGTATGAAAGGTGACAAGGTCGAGGTTGTCATCGACGCAGGAGACAGTTCCCGTACCTACGAGGTCAGCGCCACCAGAGCGGGACGCCGCGTTGAGGTGGCCAACGCACGCGGCGGCGTCGTCGAGGTGAGCGAGGTCACCCGGAGCGGAACGGCCGTGCGCACCGCCCGGTTCATGTCCAGCCGGATCCTCGCCCTGGTGGAACACCCCGCCGACAGCAAGCCCGCATAACCCCGGACAGGCCCGAACAGCTCAGGGACGGTGGCGGGCCGGTTCGTGTCGCGCCCGGGTGGGGCGGTCCGTCATGCCTGGGCGGGACGGACCTGGAGCACGCCGTCGCGGCGGACCCGGGTCTCGAAGGACGGCTGGGGGGCCGTGGCCGGGCCGTGTACGACGGCACCGTCGGAGAGTCTGAAGGTGCTTCCGTGCCACGGGCAGACCACGCAGGCGGTGCCCTCCTCCGAGATCAGGCGCCCCTGGTGGAGTGGCCCTGCCAGGTGGGCGCACTGGTCGGCGAGAACCGTGACGGTGCCCCCGACTCGGAGCACGAACAGGTCGATGTAGCCGAGCCGTCGCGTCACCGGACGTCCGTCGGGCAGATCGCCGATCTCGCACAGGTCGTGCCAGCCCAGCGGGACCAGGTGGGCGACGGACTCGGCGTGGTTGGACCCGGCCGCCTGCCGGTAGGCGAGGTAGCCGCCGAGGTAGCCGCCCACGCTCGCGGCGCCCAGCCCGACGAACGACAGCAGCCGCCCGGTCCGGTCGCGCCCGGTCAACCGGAACGCCAGCGATCCGGCGTAGAGCCCCAGGGAGGTCAGGTTGGCGATCGCGTGCACGAACCCCACCCGCTGCTGCTCGCGGTGGAGCGCGGACCAGTCGACGATGCCCGCGGCCACCGCCGGGGTGGCGGTGGCGAGTCCACTCGCGACCAGCAGTTGCGACGCGCGTGGATCCGAGCGGGTCACGTCGAGCACCGCGGTCGCCGCCCAGAGGCCCAGGCTGAGGTTGGCGAGCGGTGGATGGAGTGGTTTGCCGAGCGGTACCCCGTGCAGCAGGTCACGGAGCAGGCCGGGGCCGATCCGTCGGCGTACCGCCTTGGCGAGTATGCGGATCGGCCGATCGGCCCTGGGGGACCGCTCGATCCGCTCGGTGAACTCGACCCCGGGCACCAGGCGCTTAAAAGTTCGGCGCCCTGTTTTGACGGTTTCCTTCACTATCGCCCCCTTCTCGACCCATAGGGACCTACCCGGGAACGGTGTTATGCACGCGCCAAATGTCCTCGGCTGACGGAGAGAGCGATGATCTCGGTGGCGTAGGCGCCCAGCGTCGCCGACCCCTCCTCGATGATTTTCACCTTCTCCAGCACCTGTTCCGCCGTCACCTTGTAGAGCGACCAGGTGCCGCCCTCGTTGTGGTGGTTGGCCATGATGGGCGCGATCCGGTCGAGGGCCTTGGCGAACTTGGCCTCGGGAGTCCTGCGCTCCTCGAACTCGTCCCAGAGGTCGCGCAACCGCGCGGCCTGGTCATCCGGGAGCAGCCCGAAGATCCGGTCGGCGGCCTTGCGCTCGATGCCCAACTGGGCCTCGACCGCGGAGGCGTCGTAGATGAAGGTGTCTCCCGCGTCGATCTCGACGATGTCGTGGACGAGCAGCATCGCGACGACCCTGTCGAGGTCGGTGCCCGGTGGTGCGTGTTCGGCCAAGACCATCGCCAGCATGCCCACGTACCAGGAATGCTCGGCGTCGTTCTCCCGCCGCGACCCGTCCATGAGGGTGTTGCGGCGGACGACGCGTCTGAGCTTGTCGATCTCCATGGCGAAGGTGAGCTGAGCGTGTAGACGGTCCTGTGCTAAAGGGGTGGTCACGCGCGCAAGCCTAATGCGCGTCGATCCCCCTTTTCCGAGCGATCATGGGATCATGCCCGGCCGAGTGTGACGGGGACCCCGTTGAACACGGCGTTTCCCGAGGGTACGTCCACGATGGAATCGTCTGTCAGCGCGTTCGCGTTGACCCCCGCGTGCTCGGCGGCCACCAGCTGCGAGGTGCCCGCGTGTCCCCATCCGTGGGGCAGGCTCACCACTCCCGGCATGATCGTGTCGGTCGGCTCCAGCGGTACGACCAGCTCGCCGGCCGCCGAGCGCACCACCGCGTGCTCGCCCAGCCCGAGCCTGCTCACGTCGTCCGGATTGATCTGCAGGGTGCACCGGTTGGTCCCGCCGACCAGCGGGCCCACGTTGTGCAGCCAGCTGTTGTTGGAGCGCAGATGGCGCCGGCCGATCAGCACGATCTCCGCGGGGGGCACGGTCAGCCGCCCGCGCAGCCGCGCGACGTCCTCGACCAGCCGCGGCGGGGCCAGCTCCACCCGCCCCGAGGCGGTGCGGACGATCTCCGTCAGCCGGGGTTCCAGAGCGCCCAGGTCGATGCCGTGCGGGTTCGCCAGGAGCGTGGCCAGGGAGAGTCCGTAGGGGCCGAGCCTGAGCATGGCGTCCAGCCGCATCTCGGCTCCGCTGCCGCCGTCCAGCGAGGCACGCAGCTCGGCCGGGTCCCCGCCCTCCATCGGTGAGCCGGGCGTCTCGGCCGCCCTGCGGAGCATCTGGTCGAGGATCAGCTCGTCGAGCAGGGCCGGGTCGGCGTTCGCCCCCTGCCCAGAGGCGATCATCGTCAGCCGCGCCATGATCTCGGCCTCGGAGGGACGTCCCGGCTCCAGCGGCAGGACCGGCGGGGAGAACCTCGCGTAGTTGCGGACCGCGACGAACAGCAGCGACAGGTCGTAGTGCGGCGACTGCATCACCCGGGGCGGCGGCAGGATGACGTTCGCGTGCCTGGTGGTCTCGTTCAGGTACGGGTCCACGCAGACCACGAACTCCAGGTCACGGAAGGCCGCGTCCAGCCGGGGGCCGCCCGGCGCCGACAGCACCGGGTTGCCGGCCACCATGACCAGCCCTCTGACCTGCCCCTCGCCCGGTGTCTCGATCTCGTCCGCGAGGGTGGCCACCGGGAGCTCACCGTTCGCCTCCGGCAGTCCGCGGACGCGGCTGTGCCAGCGTCCCGTGGTGTACGGCCTGCTCCTGCGGCCGTTCTCCACCGCGGTTTTCGCGAACATGACCCCGCCGGGGCGGTCGAAGTTGCCGGTCAGGATGTTGACGACGTCGACCAGCCACTGCGTGACGGTGCCGAACTCGACGGTGCAGGTGCCGATCCGGGCGTAGACGGCGGCGGTCGGGGCCGCGGCCAGCTCGCGCGCCAGCCGTACGATCTCCGCGGCGGGCACCCCGCAGACCGGGGCCACGGTCTCCGGGGCGAAGTCCTCCGCCAGCCGTCTGACCTCGTCCAGCCCGTTGACCTCGACGCCCACCGAGGTCAGATCCTCGGCGAAGAGGGTGTGGACGATGCCGAACAGCAGGTAGGCGTCGGTGCCCGGCCTCACGAACAGGTGCTCGTCGGCGAGAGCGGCAGTGCGGGTGCGGCGCGGGTCGATGACCACGAGCCTGCCCCCGCGCCCGCGCAGCGCCTTGAGGCGGCCGGGGAAGTCAGGGGCGGTGCAGAGCGAGCCGTTGGACTCCAGCGGGTTGGCGCCGAGCATCAGCAGGTGGTCGGTGCGGTCCAGGTCGGGCACCGCGATGGCCAGCGGGTCGCCGAGCATCAGGCCGCAGGAGACGTGCTTGGGCATCTGGTCCGCGGTGCTCGCGGAGAAGACGTTACAGGTGCCGAGAGCGCGGATCAGGGGTGTGCCGTACAGGGCGCCCGCCATGGAGTGGGCGTTCGGGTTGCCGACGTAGACGGCCAGAGACTGGCGGCCGTGTGCGTCGATCACGCCCTTCAGACCCTCCTCGACCGTACGGAAGGCCTCGTCCCAGGACGCCTCGCGCCACGTCTCGCCCGTCCGGATCATCGGGACGCTCAGCCGGTCCGGGTCCTCGTCGAGGCGGCCCAGGCTTGCCCCTTTGGGGCAGATGAACCCCTTGGAGAACGGGTCGTCCGGGTCGCCCTTGACCGAGGTGACGTGCCCGGCGTCGTCGAGGGTGAGCCGGAGGCCGCAGACGGCCTCGCAGAGGGGGCAGGTCCGGTGTGCTGTTCTCATCGGCACTCCTGAGTTCGGCAAGTGAACTCATCATGGCCGTAGGCCGGGGCGAGGGGAAGCCCCCGAGGGCGAACTCGGGGGGCTTCCGTTGGAACCCAGGTGGCCCGCTGTGTCCCGCGACCGGGAGGTTCTCGCGGTCTGCTTCCCGTGGACCGGAGGCTCACGCGGCCCGTTGCCGTTGGTCGGCGGGCTCGTGCGGCCCGGGGAGCAGGGCGGCGGCGGAGCGGACGCCGGACTCCTCCCGCACGGTCCGGTGGGCCCGTGGGCTGACCCAGTCCGCCCGCCCGTACAACCGGTCGATTCCCATCGGGGGGCCGGTGAACTCGTCCCTGCGGACGATCTCGACGGCCAGCAGGTGCGCCCACCTGCGGTGCCGAAGGACCACGGTGTCTCGGGCGTAGCACGCCGACGCGATCTCGGCCGAGAACGCCTCGAAGTCCTCGGCACAGATCCCGGCCCTGGCGAGGATCAGCGCCCTCTCCCCGACGGCGGAAGGAGTGATCCACAGCACCAGCGGAAGCCGTCCCGAGCGGGTGTGTATCCCGGTCTCCACGCACGTCCTCTGGAGGCGGTGCCGGGAGATCAGACACCACGCGTGCGCCTTCACCCACCTGCGCCCGGAGCGGGAGGCGGCGGGGACGCCGGAGGTGCAGGCCAGAAGGGCGGAGGGCCACCAGTGGCCCTGTTTGAAGGAGAGGGCCGCCGCGGCCAGGACGGTCGAGGCGGCGGCGAGCAGGACGATCTCCGTCCGCCAGCGCCACAGCCGGACGAGGAGGCCCGTCCTGCCGGGTGGCCGGACGTCGGGGCGACCGTAGCGGTTGTTGCGGAGGTTACGCCGCGACATCGCCGCCCGCCCTCTTGCCGGGGACGGGCGCCAGGGCGAGGGCGGGGGCGGCGGTCCGCTCGGCCGCCAGGAGGTCGAACCGGGGCTCGCGGTAGTGCCTGCTCACGAAACCGGTCCTGGTCACGGTCCAGCCGAGCCGGTGGGCCCACTCGTCCTGGTCCATGCAGAGTTCTCGGTCGATGATGTAGATCAGATCGAGGATGAGGGTCTTGATTCCGCAGAGTCCCTTGGTACGGTGGAAGGACATAGGAGACTCCCTTCGTGGTTTCAACGTGGAGTTCTTGTGCCAACCGGGTCGGTGGCCGCCGACCCGGTGCTTTTTTGCGCCCGATCGGGCGCCCCCTGGTGCGTGCGACTCTGGGCCGTCGCCGGCCGGTTTCCTCCGCTCCCCCTGCTGGCCTCCCCGGTTCAACTCCGTCGCGCTGGAGACGGCGCCGTTGCCGATCAGGTGCGCGCCCGTTTCGCCCTGCGCGCGATTAGCGGAGGTCCTCGAAGACATCCCCCGGATGATCACCGGTGGATTCCCCGATCTTCCGAGAACCTTCCTGTTCTGATAGTCGCTCAGTAGAGATTTCCCTGCAAGACTTGCCGTAAGGAAAAAAGCAATAAACTTCTCCGAATGCACTGCAAACGACAGTGTAATTTGCACTACCATTCGTCTGGTTCCTGTCGAGACCATGACGTCCACCCGCCCGTCATGGCGAGGAGGTCGTGATGCCGGAACGTGGTAGTCCAGCGCTCCGCCGGCGTCGGCTGGGCATGGAGCTTCGCCGGCTCCGCGAAGGCCTGAACATGACCGGCGACGAGGTGTCCGACCGTCTCGGGTGGTCGACCGCCAAGGTCAGCCGCATCGAGACCGCCAGGACACTGGCCAGGGAGGAGGACGTCGAGGCGCTCTGCGGGCTCTACGGGGTCGACGAACACCTCCGGGAGGCTCTGGTCGCGCTGCGACACGACGCCGCCCGGAAGGGGTGGTGGGAGAGATATCGGAGTTCCGTCCCCGATGACTACATCACGCTCATCGGGATGGAGGCGGAGGCCACCATGACGCGAAACTGGGAACCCCAGGTCGTGCCCGGCCTTCTCCAGACGAAGGAATACGCCCGGGAGGTCCTCGCGGCGGGTCAACACGCCAGCCAGCTACCGTCGAGCTGGTTTCAGGATCGCGCGGAGATCCGGATGATGCGCCAGCACACCCTGCTGCGCGCGCCGCGACCGCTGACGCACATAAGCGTCTTCCACGAGTCCGTGCTGAAGAACCAGTACGGCGACGCCCAGGTCATGCGAGACCAACTTCTGCATCTGATCGAGATCTCCCGGTTACCGCACGTGGAGATACGGATCCTGCCCCAGGACGTTCCGCCGCCGGTGTCCACGGGCGCCTTCGTGCACCTGACGTTCTCCGAGTTCCCCGATGTCGTCTATCTGGAGTCCTTGTTCGGCGGACGGTTCATAGAGGACGCGGAGATGGTCTACGGGTACGAACGGGCCTTCGGTCATCTGGCGGAGCGGGCTCTGGACGAGGTGGCGTCGCAGGAACTGCTGAGAAACACAACGGAATACTGGGAAAGATAGCGGCAGGCCGCTATGCACATATTGGAAGACAAATGAACAAGAAACATATCAGCGCCGCTGACTGGAAGAAAAGCTCGCTCAGTTCCGTGAACGGGAACTGTGTCGAGGTGGCGGCGCTGGACGGGGGCCACATGGGGGTCCGGGACAGCAAGGAGCGGTCAGGGCCGGTCCTGGTCTTCACCCGCGAGGAGTGGGGGATCTTCATCGGCGCGATCAAGAAAGACGGATTACATCTCTGAGAGTTGAAAACGGCCCGCCGGTCGATGGCCGCGGGCCGTTTCCCCGGGCACCTCCCATCGCCTCGTGCGGGTCGAGGACTGCCGGGCCGCGAAGCTGTACATCCGGTTCGAGGTTCACGGGCCCGTCGCCGACCGCTGGATGGAGACGGTGTGCCGGGCGATCAACGATCTTTCGGGCAGGGGCCTGGTGGATACCCGCCCCGCGGCCTGAGGCGCCTCAAGCGGGCGGCGCTGACGGGGATGCCCATGCGGGTGCAGATGGTGGGGGAACCGTGGGCTCCACCGTCGCCGGTTTCCCGGTATGGGACCTGACGCGATAAACCCGCTGGTTAGCGGACTATTCCATGTAAGAGTCTTGCCTTTCCACGTCTTCTCGATGAGATTCTGACATTGGTGCTGTTGGGTGAGAGGACGGGCATGGAATCAGGTGATGCGTTGATCTGGAAGAAGAGCAGCCACAGTTCCCTCAATGGAAACTGTGTGGAGGTGGCACGGCTCTCCGGACGCGAAGTGGGTGTGCGCGACAGCAAGGACCAGGAAGGACCGGTGCTCGTTTTCGGCCATGCCGGATGGGCCGCGTTCGTCGGTGGGGTGAAGGGTGGGGAGTTCGACCTCTGAACGGTTCCGCACCTCGGACGGGGGCTTGCCCAACGGCGGTCAGGCCCCTTTCGCGTCCCCGGGGGCGGTCTCTCCGGAAACCGGGGAAAAGCCGTATGGCCCGCACCTGTCGGAGGTGCGAGCCATCCGAGGAGAGGGTGTGACCATTCGGCGGTGACGCCCAGGCCCCGGCCGAGGTCCTTGTGGATGTTCGTCCAGTACTCCACGACGCGCTTCTTCGTCTCGGCGGTGACCTCCGGGGCGGAGGAATCGAATCTCGTAGGGCGAGTTGTGCCACACATCGCGGGTGAGATGGCATCCTCGGATACCGATGGACACGTACAGCACCGCCCGACGTCTTGCCCTGGCCGCCACGATCACCGCCTCAGCCGTGCTCCTCGCGGCCTGCTCCACGGCCGAGTCGGTCACCCCCGGCGCACTCGCCGACGTCGAGGAGAAGCCGACCCCCCAGACGGAGCCCACGCCCACCCCCGAGCGCAAGCCGTACACCATCTCCTTTGGTGGCGACGTGCACTTCGAGGGCGTGCTGCGAACCCGTCTGAACGCCGACCCGAAGACCGCGCTCGGTCCGATCGCCAAGGTGCTCAGCCGCTCCGACCTGGCGATGGTCAACCTGGAGACCGCGATCACCACCGGTGGCACCCCCGCCCCGGGCAAGCAGTACACCTTCCGTGCTCCGGCGGCCGCGCTGACCGCGCTGAAGGCGTCAGGGGTGGACGTGGCGTCCCTGGCGAACAACCACGGCATGGACTACATGCAGAGCGGGTTGACCGACTCCCTCGCCGCCATAAAACGCGCCAAATTCCCCGTTGTGGGCGTGGGCAGGAACGAGGCCGAGGCCTACCGGCCGTGGCGGACCACCGTGAACGGCAACCGCGTCGCCATCATCGGCGCCACCCAGGTGCTGGACGCGGAGTTCGTCGGGGCGTGGACTGCCTCCGGTGACAAGGCCGGCCTCGCCTCGGCCAAGAACGAGGCACGGTTGATCCAGGAGGTGCGCAGGGCCCGCAAGAACTCCGACACCGTGATCGTCCACCTGCACTGGGGCACCGAACTGCAGAAGTGCCCCAACGAGGCGCAGCGCGGCCTGGCACCCAAGCTGGTCGCGGCCGGGGCGGATGTCATCGTGGGCGGCCACGCGCACATCCTGCTCGGCGGCGGCTACCTGAAGAACAGCTACGTCAACTACGGCATGGGTAACTTCGTCTTCTACAACTGGGGTCCGGAGACCGGCAGGACCGGCGTGCTCACTCTGACGATCAACGGCCGCAGGGTGCTCAAGGACCAGTGGACCCCGGCCAGCATCCAGGGCGGGGTGCCGATCCCGATCACCGGGCTCGGGCGGCAGCAGGCCGTCGCGAACTGGAAGGCGCTGCGTGACTGCACCGGACTGGCCGCCAGACCCGGTCGGTCCGGCTGACCGAGCCGGACCGGCCCCGTCCTCCCCGCGCCGCGTCGCCGTCGTATCCCCGCGGGTCACTGGGCGCAGCGCAGCCATCCCCGGGTGCTCGCCCGCATGATCACCGAGTTCGCCGAGCACGTCGAGGGGCACCGCCCTCCAGGGAACCGCGCGGGAACCGGCCCGGCGGCCGTGCACCGGCCGGTACGGTTGGCGGCGGCGAAGCCGGCTGGAATCCCCGGCTTTAGCCGTGGGGAGCGCTTCAATGACGAATAAGCACTGACCTGACGGCGTCAGGCGGGCAAGATGGTGGGGTGTCCATCGTGCCCGCCGAGGAGCCCTGCGAAGTCCCGCTGCGGCGTCAGCCCACCCAGCGACGGAGCGCACGGCGCGTGGAGCGAATGCTCGACGCGTGCGCCGACCTGCTGGACGAGATCGGCTACGACGCGCTTTCCACCACACGGATCGCCGAACGCGCGGGGGTCGCGATCGGCTCGGTCTACCAGTTCTTTCCCGACAAACGAGCCATCGCCCAGGCGGTGACCCGGCGTCACATCGAGGGGTTCGTCTCCCGGATCGGGAGACGCTTCCTGTCGGAGGACTACGCGGGCTGGTGGGACGCGGTCGACGCGATCATCGATGAGTACGTGGAGATGCACAGGACCGTGCCGGGTTTCCGGTCCCTGCACTTCGGCGACGTGGTCGACCTCAACCTGCTCGACGCCGGTTCTGAGAACAACACGGTGATCGCCGGACGGCTGCGCGGCCTCCTCCTGCAGGAGTACGGCCTGGCCGACAGCGAGGAGTTCGACCTGGCCATCCTGGTCGCGGTGGAGGCCGGAGACGCGGTGCTCAAGTTGGCGTTCCGCCGTGATCCGAACGGCGACCCGGAGATCGTGGCCGAGGCCAAGCGGCTGATCCGTGGCTATCTGAACCGTCAGTTCGCCCGGGTCTCGGTCTGAGGGAGCTGGGGGAGAAGGTTCTCGGCGAGAGACTCGCCGGTGTCCTCACGCGGGTTCCCGCCGCCGATCGAGTCCGGCGTGGTGAACACGGGCCCCGGGGCGGTGAGCCGTTCCTGATACTGCCGGACCCTGCCCCGGCGTTCGAGCTGGGACCACCGCTCCTGCGCGAAGGTCCCGCCGGCCGCCTCGGCCGCCCCGGCCGTCCCGGTCTCAACGCGCCTCTGTGCCGTCGGTCTCTGCGCTTCCAGCAGTCTCTGCGCTTCCAGCCCCTGCGGGTTCTGCCAGGCTGCTCCCGGTCTCTGGGTGCTCTGCCGCTGCACATCCTGCCGTTGCGCGCGCGGCCGTCTCTCGCGCGGCCACTCCGCGCTCGGCTCGATCGGCACCGCTACGACCGTGCCGGGTCCGGGCGGCAGCGTCCCCGACTCGACGCGGGAGCTCCGGACGGGCTCGGAGGGCTCGCGGCCGGAGGGGGGGACCGGTTGGAGACGTCGTGCCCGCTGGACCTGCTCCATCCTCTTGATCCGGGCGGCGAGCTTCTCATGACGGAGCCTGCTCTCCAGGGTGAGCAGCTCCTGGTGGGCCTGACCGATCGCCTCCATCTTGACCGACAGATATCCGGCGGACCCCGGAACGATCACAGAGAAGGCCAGGAGAAGCATCAGGGTGAAGGCCGTCTGCCTGGACATGCCCATCGCAGCTCCTCCCAATGATGTGCTCCCCTAGCAGGAGTCATCGCTCATATGCCCGTTTTACTGGAGAAACACGCGCACCGTAGTCGTTCGTTTACTCAAGGTCATGTGGCCAATACCTACCGTTGGCCGTACGCGGTCGAGCGTCGCTCGGTACTCTCGCGATGTGGCGCATGTGACACGTGAGCAACTTGATCGATTGCTTGAGCAGGCACTTCTGGCCGACGATCACGAAGCCCTGGCTTGGCGACTCGAAGCCCTGGTCGAGGCGTACGCGTCCGGCGACATGTCGCGGGCGGCGATCCTCGTGCTCGCCGCCGAGGAGTGGCGGCAGGCCGGACAGCCCGCTCGGGCCCTTGACTGCTTCCAGCGGGCGGTGGACGACGGTGGCGAGGTGAGCGTCGATCCCCGGGCCGGGATCGCCGACACCCTTTTCGAGCTCGAACAGCCGGACGAGGCGAGAGAAGTGATCGCCGCGATTCACGCGGTCGGCGAGGTCACCGCGGCCACCGCTCTCACGGTCGCTGAGACGCTCGTCGCCTACGGAGACCTCGGGGAGGCCCATCGGTGGGCCACCGAGGGGGCGCACCGGGCGGTGGAGGGCGGGGGTGAGCACATCGCCCTGCTCAGAACCCGCTACCGGATCCGCGTCGACCTCGGGCTCCCCGAAGACGAGCTCGACGCCCTCCTTGACGCTTCGTGCTGACGGCGGCCGCCGCTCCGGCTGCCTGCCCTGAAACCAGGAAAGGGTCGTGCCCGTTGAGGCACGACCCTTCCTCCGTGGTGGTTCGCGATCCGGTGACTACCCCACATTGAGGCCCGGGATCGTCCTCTCCAGCGCGGGGAGGACGGAAAGCTCCGCGCTGCCCTCCGTGGTGGCGGCCTCGCCCGCGGCGGTGTCCGGCACCGCGGGAGTCTCCGGCGCCGCGGGGGTCTCCGGGCGTGCGACGGCCGGAGGCTCCACCACCGGCGTTTCGGCCGACGGCAGGTCTTCGGTGACGGCGTCCGCCTGGGCCGGCTGGGGCAGCGGCGCCGTGTCGTCGTCCGGCGTGACCGCCGCTTCGGCGGGCCGCTCGGGCGCCGGGGGCACCGGGGCCCGCAGCCAGCTGATGCCGTCGCTGGGAGCACCCGGCGCGCCCGGCAGGCCGGGCAGGTCCGGCGCGTCGGCCACGATGCTCACCCAGGAGTTCGTCCACTCGTGACCGGGAAGGCTCGACAGCCCGAAGGGCAGCGCGTGGTAGCCGGTGCCCGCGGCGACGCCCCCGGCATCGGCGAAGCTGACCAGCGCCGAGGCCTGGGAGAGATCCGGCAGGTCGGTGACGTGTGCGAGCCGGTCCGCGGTCACCGGCATCTCGCCGGTGCCGGCGGTCACCGATGCCCCGGCGCCGTCCGTCACGACCGGCGTCTCGCCGATGTTCGCGGTCACCGACGCCCCGGAACCGTCCGCGGTCGCCGGCGCCCCGGCGGTCGTCGTCCCGCCGGCTGCCGCGGCGCCTCCGACGTCGCCGGCCTCCTCGCAGGCGGCCGCCATGGCCCCGGGCGCCTGTGGTGCCTCCGCCGCCTCGCGCTCCTGGCAGGGTGCGACCTCCGCCGAGGCCGGAGAGACCATGGTCCAGCCGGCGCCGGCGGTGAGCAGCGCCACCGCGAGGATTCCCCTGATGTTCCGTGATGAGTTCGACATGCGCGTCCCCCTGTTGCGTTCGGTAATCCGATGACTGCTGAACGTAACAGGGGGGTCTTGCCCAGGGGCGCGCTTAACCCAATGGTGGTCGAGCCATTACCGGACCCCATCCGGTGATGGTCAAGCCCTTACCGGGCCGATGCTCAGGGAGTCGCTCGCCTCGTCGAGGTCGACCAGCACCTCGTCGCCGTCCTGGACCTCGCCGGAGAGCACCTCCTTGGCCAGCTTGTCGCCGATCGCGGACTGGACGAGGCGGCGGAGCGGGCGTGCGCCGTACAGCGGGTCGTAGCCCGTCAGCGCCAGCCAGTCGCGTGCCGCCGGGGTCACCGTCAGCGTGAGCCGCCGGTCTGCCAGGCGCCTGGCCAGGTGGGTCACCTGCAGGTCCACGATCTGGGAGAGCTCCTCGGTGCCGAGCGCGTCGAACTGGATCACGTCGTCGAGCCGGTTGAGGAACTCGGGCTTGAACGAACTCCTGACCGCGGCCATCACGGCGGTCCGCTGAGCCTCCTTCGCCATGCTCGGGTCCACGAGGAACTGCGAGCCGATGTTGGAGGTGAGGATCAGGATCACGTTGCGGAAGTCGACGGTCCGGCCCTGTCCGTCGGTGAGCCGTCCGTCGTCGAGCACCTGGAGCAGGATGTCGAAGACCTCGGGGTGGGCCTTCTCGACCTCGTCCAGCAGCACCACGGTGTACGGCCTGCGCCGCACGGCCTCGGTGAGCTGGCCACCCTCCTCGTAGCCCACGTAACCGGGTGGGGCGCCCACCAGCCGCGAGACGCTGTGCTTCTCGCCGTACTCGCTCATGTCGATGCGGACCATCGCCCGCTCGTCGTCGAACAGGAAGTCCGCCAGCGCCTTGGCCAGCTCCGTCTTGCCGACGCCCGTCGGACCAAGGAACAGGAAGCTGCCGGTCGGCCGGTCCGGGTCGGAGATGCCGGCCCGCGCTCGCCGTACGGCGTCGGAGACCGCTTCGACCGCCTGCCGCTGGCCGATCAGCCGCCTGCCGAGTTCCTCCTCCATGCGGAGCAGTTTGCTGGTCTCGCCTTCGAGCAGCCGACCTGCGGGGATGCCGGTCCACGAGGAGATGACCTGGGCGATGTCGTCGGCGCCGACCTCCTCCTTGACCATCGGGTTCTCGGGCTGGGCGGCCTTGCTGGCCTCGGCGAGCTTGGCCTCCAGGCTGGGCACCTCGGCGTACATCAGCCGCGAGGCGGCCTCGAAGTCGCCGTCGCGCTGCGCGCGCTCGGCGGCGCTCCGCACCTCGTCGATCTGCTTCTTCAGGTCACCGACCCGGTTGAGTCCGGCCTTCTCCTGCTCCCACCGGCCGACCAGGGCGTTGAGCTCCTCCTGGCGGTCGGCGAGTTCCCCGCGGAGCCGCTCCAGCCTCTGCAGGCTGCTCTCGTCGGTCTCCTTGGAGAGCGCCAGCTCCTCCATCTTCATCCGGTCCACGTTCCGCTGGAGCTGGTCGATCTCGACGGGACGGGAGTCGATCTCCATGCGGAGCCGGGAGGCGGCCTCGTCGACAAGGTCGATCGCCTTGTCGGGCAGGAAGCGGGAGGTGATGTAGCGGTCGGAGAGGGCGGCGGCGGCCACGAGCGCGCCGTCGGCGATCTGGACCTGGTGGTGTGCCTCGTAGCGCCCCTTGAGGCCGCGCAGGATGGCGATCGTGTCCTCGACGGTGGGCTCGCCCACGTAGACCTGCTGGAACCGCCGCTCCAGCGCGGGGTCCTTCTCGATGCGCTCGCGGTACTCGTCCAGTGTGGTGGCGCCGATCATCCTCAGCTCGCCGCGGGCGAGCATGGGCTTGAGCATGTTGCCCGCGTCCATCGCGCCCTCGCCGGCGCCCGCGCCGACCATGGTGTGCAGCTCGTCGATGAAGGTGACGACCTGGCCGTCACTCTCCTTGATCTCCCCGAGCACCGCCTTGAGACGTTCCTCGAACTCGCCGCGGTACTTGGCGCCGGCGACCATCGCGCCCAGGTCGAGCGCGATCAGGCGCTTGTCGCGCAGGCTGGAGGGCACGTCACCCGCGACGATCCGCTGGGCCAGCCCCTCCACCACGGCGGTCTTTCCGACGCCGGGCTCGCCGATGAGCACCGGGTTGTTCTTGGTACGGCGGCTGAGCACCTGGACGACGCGCCGGATCTCCGAGTCGCGGCCGATCACCGGATCGAGCTTGCCCGCCCGGGCCCGCTCGGTCAGGTCGATCCCGTACTTCTCCAGCGCCTGGTAGGTGTCCTCGGGCGTCTCGCTGGTCACCCTGGCGTGCCCGCGTACCTTCTCGAAGGCGTCGAGCAGCGCGTTCGGGCTCGCGCCGCGCGATTTGAGCAGTTCGGCGACGGGGCCGCCGTCCGTGGCGAGACCGACCAGCAGGTGCTCGGTCGAGACGTAGTCGTCCTCAAGGCCGCGGGCCCGCTGGGCCGCCGTGTTCATCACGGTGAGAAGCTGCCGGGAGCTCGACGGGGCGCTGACCGTGGCGCCCTGTGCCTTCGGCAGGGCCGCGAGCTGCTTCTCGGCCTCGATCCGCAACTGCTTCCAGTCGGCGCCCACCGCTTCGAGCAGGGGCACCGCGGTGCCGCCGGTCTGGGCGAGCAGTGAGGTGAACAGATGGGCCGGGGCGACCTCGGGGTTACCCTCCGCGGCTGCCCGCCGGATGGCGGAGGAGACCGCCGCCTGACTCTTCTGGGTGAGCTTGTAGTCCATTGACTTCCCTCGTGTGGTTCAGGGCGTGCTGCTGGCGACGCTGCGCGTCGCGGTTCGGCCGCTCTTACCCGGCTCCTTCCCTCGTCGAGCGGGGTTGCTCGTTCCTCGCAACCCCGCTCTCCTCAGTCCAGTCGCCGGCGCGGCCTCACGGGTAGTCCCACGAGAGGGATCACTTATCCCGTCTTTTACGGCTTCCGGATTCAGTCGCCGGAGGGTGCTCACGGGTGGGGGTTTCAGGCGGGAGGTAGCTGGTACTGGATGAGGGCGCGGATCATGTTCATCTCCGCGCGGAGACGGTGGTTCTCGTCACGCAGGCGCAGGGCCTCCGTTTCGAGGACCAGGATTCGCTTGATGCCCGCGAGGTTGATGCCCTCCTCCTGGGAGAGCCGCTGGACCTCGCGGAGCATCATGATGTCGCGGGTGGAGTACAGGCGTCCGCGTCCCGCCGTACGGCCTGGGCTGACCAGGCCGAGACGGTCGTACTGGCGAAGGGTCTGCGGGTGCAGACCTGACAGCTGGGCGGCCACCGAGATCACATAGACGGGTGTGTCATCCGACAGATCGAAGTAGTTGGCTTCCATGGCTACTCGCTTCTGGCCTGTTCGATGAGGTCCGCCCGTGGGTCACCACCCGAGGTGGCGTCGCGGAACTCCTCAAGGGCCCCTCTCGCCTTGTCCTCCAGCTGCTGTGGCACCAGAACCTCGATCGTGGCGAGCAGATCGCCCTTGGTGCCGTCCTTGCGTGCCACACCCCTGCCGCGCACCCGGAAGGTGCGGCCGTTCGGGGTGCCCTCGGGGATGCGCAGCGTGACCGGCATTCCCTTGAGAATCGGCACCTTGATCTCGGCTCCCAGCGCCGCCTCGGTGAAGGTGACCGGGACGGTGACCGTCAGGTTCTCACCCGTCCTGCCGAACACGGAGTGCGGCTTGACGTGGATCTGGACGTAGAGGTCACCGGCGGGGCCGCCGTTCTCCCCGGGCGCGCCCTTCGCCTTGACCTTGATGCGCTGGCCGTCGCCGACCCCTGCCGGGATGCGGGCCTGGATCGTGCGGGTGCTCTTGCCCCGCCCACTCCCCTCACACACCTGGCACGGGTCGTCCACCAGCAGGCCGCGGCCCTTGCAGTCGCGGCACGGCTCGGAGAAGGCGAAGTTTCCGAGGTTGCGGCTGGCCGCCCCGGTGCCCTCGCAGGTCGGGCAGACCCGCGGGGTGGTGCCGGCCTTGGCGCCGGTTCCCCCGCACGCGGTGCACGCGGACGAACTGGTCAGCCGGAGCGAGACCGTGGTGCCCTCCACCGCCTCGGAGAAGGAGAGCGAGACCTCGGACTCGATGTCCTGGCCGCGCCGTGCCCTGGTCGACGTCCCGCCGGGGCGGCTCGCGCCACCCCGGTTGAAGAGGCCGCCGAAGATGTCGCCGATGCGCTCCCCGGCGCCGCTCTGCTGGTGGGTGCCTCCGAAGAGGTCCCCCAGATCGAACGGGAACCCACCCGCGCCGGTGCGCGGAGCCCCCCCGGTCCCCGCGTAGCCGCCCAGGCCCGATCCGAACAGCGTCCGCGCCTCGTCGTACTCCTTGCGGCGCTTGGTGTCGGACAGGATGTCGTAGGCCTCGGAGACCTCCTTGAACTTGGCGGTGCTCTCGGAGGTCGCCGAGCTTCCGGGGTTGGCGTCAGGGTGGTACTTCCTGGCCAGCTTCCGGTACGCCTTCTTGATCTCATCGGCCGTGGCGGTCTTGGGCACACCAAGGACGGCGTAGTAGTCCTTCTCCAAGTAGTCCTTGGTGCTCATCCACGTTCCTTCTCAGAGATCGGATCTTGGGGGGTCAGTTGTCGTCCGCGGCCGGCTCTTCGGGCTCGGCCACCGCGACTCGCGCGGGGCGGAGCACTCGCTCGCCGATCCGGTAACCGAGCTGCAGGATCTCCACGCAGGTCGGCTCCGTGACGTCGGGGGAGTAACTGTGCATCAGGGCCTCGTGCACCGTCGGGTCGAACGGTTCGCCCTTGGTACCGAAGGCGCTCAGCCCCAGTTTCCCCGTGGCCGTCTCCAGCGACTCGCTCACCTTGGCGAAACCGCCGGTCAGCTCGCCGTGGTCGCGGGCCCGGCCGATGTCGTCGAGGACAGGAAGCAGTTCGGCCAGCGCACCGGCCACCGCCTGCTCCTTGACCACAGCCCGGTCCCGCTCGACCCGCTTGCGATAGTTGGAATACTCGGCCTGAAGACGCTGTAGGTCCGCGGTGCGCTCGGCGAGCTGGGTGGCCAGCTCGATCGAGGCGAGGTCCGATGCCAGGGAGGACGAGGACGACCTGTCGGCCTGCTCCTTGTCGCTCTGACCCGTGGCCTCCGCCGGGGCCGTCTCGCGGACCTGTCCCGTCTCCGGGTCTATCTTCCGGTTGTCGCGGATCACCGGCTCCTCCTCGGAACCGTTCTCGCGCGTGCTCACGCTGCTGCTCCCCTCGACTTTCCGGCCGTCACTTGGTGTCGCTGTCGCGCTTCGGGTCGTCGTCCACGATCTCGGCCTCGACCACGTCGTCATCCGCCTTCTGCCCGGCGGTGGCGTCCGCCCCGGGGGCGCCGGTCGGGGCCTCGGAGGCCTGCGACTGAGCGTAGATGGCGGAGCCCATCTTCTGGCTGACCGTGGCGAGCTTCTCCGCGGAGGCGCGGATCTCGGACGAGTCGGTGCCCTCCAGGGCCTTCTTGAGCTCGGCGACGGCCTCGTTGACCTCGGTCTTGATGTCGTCCGGGACCTTCTCGGCGTTCTCGCCGAGGAACTTCTCGGTCTGGTAGACGAGCGAGTCGGCGTTGTTACGCGTCTCGGCCTCTTCGCGGCGCTTCTTGTCCTCGTCGGCGTAGGACTCGGCCTCGCGCATCATGCGCTCGATGTCGTCCTTCGGCAGCGCGGAGCCGCCGGTGATCGTCATCGTCTGCTCCTTGCCGGTGCCGAGGTCCTTGGCGGAGACGTTGACGATGCCGTTGGCGTCGATGTCGAAGGTGACCTCGATCTGCGGGATCCCGCGCGGCGCCGGGGCGATGCCGGTCAGCTCGAAGGTGGCCAGCTTCTTGTTGTACGCCGCGATCTCGCGCTCGCCCTGGTAGACCTGGATCTGCACCGACGGCTGGTTGTCCTCGGCCGTGGTGAAGACTTCGGAGCGCTTGGTCGGGATCGTGGTGTTACGCTCGATGATCTTGGTGAAGATCCCGCCCTTGGTCTCGATGCCCAGGCTCAGCGGGGTCACGTCGAGCAGCAGGACGTCCTTGACCTCGCCCTTGAGCACACCGGCCTGGAGGGCGGCGCCGATGGCCACGACCTCGTCCGGGTTGACGCCCTTGTTGGGCTCCCTGCCGGCGGTCAGCTCCTTGACGAGGTCGGCGACGGCGGGCATACGGGTCGAGCCGCCGACGAGCACCACGTGGGCGATGTCGGAGACCTTGATGCCGGCGTCCTTGACGACCTGGTTGAACGGGCCCTTGCACCGCTCGAGCAGGTCGGCGGTGAGCCGCTGGAACTCGGCGCGGGTGAGCTTCTCCTCCAGGTGGAGGGGACCCTCGGCCGAGGCGGTGATGTAGGGCAGGTTGATGGAGGTCTCCGACTGGCTGGAGAGCTCGATCTTGGCCTTCTCCGCGGCCTCACGCAGGCGCTGGAGGGCCATCTTGTCCTTGGTCAGGTCGACGCCGTGGGCGTTCTTGAACCGGGTGGCGAGCTCGTCGACGACGCGCTGGTCCCAGTCGTCACCACCGAGGTGGTTGTCGCCGCTGGTGGCCTTGACCTCGACGAAGCCGTGGCCGTCCTCCTGGCCGACGTCGAGCAGGGACACGTCGAAGGTGCCGCCGCCGAGGTCGAAGACGAGGATGGTCTCGTCCTTGTCCTTGTCCAGGCCGTAGGCGAGCGCCGCGGCGGTGGGCTCGTTGATGATGCGCAGCACGTTGAGGCCGGCGATGGTGCCGGCTTCCTGGGTGGCCTGACGCTGAGCGTCGTTGAAGTAGGCGGGAACGGTGATCACCGCGTCGGTGATCTTCTCGCCCAGGTAGGCCTCGGCGTCCTGCTTGAGCTTCTGCAGGACGAAGGCGCTGATCTGCTGCGGGGAGAACTTCTTGCCGTCGATCTCGACGGCCCAGTTGGTGCCCATCTCGCGCTTGACCGAGCGAATCGTCCGGTCGACGTTGGTGACGGCCTGCCGCTTGGCGACCTCTCCGACGAGGACCTCGCCGTTCTTCGCGAAGGCGACCACGGACGGCGTGGTCCGCGAACCCTGGGCGTTGGCGATGACGGTGGGCTCACCGCCCTCAAGAATCGAGACGACGGAGTTGGTCGTCCCCAGGTCGATACCTACCGCACGTGCCATGAGTACGTCCTTGTAGTCAAAGTTGAGTCGATGCCACTCATAGTGGAACCTCGTGCAAGGTTTGTCAAACGACTTGAGTCTATTGCGCTCAACCCTCGACCGCGTGAAAGCATTCCCGGCTTCCGGGAAACAGCAGGCGTTCCCTGTCTCCCAACGAAGGAGCACGCGTGATCGCTCCCCCTGATCCCGGTCCGAGGACCGGGACGTGATCGGCTCTCCCGAACTCGGCCTGGCGCCCGGCACCGGTGAGTGGTCGCCACGCGACGACTTCGACCGGGTCTTTGACGCCCACTTCGCCGAGATCCACCGCTACATCGCCCGGCGTCTGGACGTCGACGCCGCCGACGACCTCGCGGCCGAGACCTTCCTTGTGGCCTTCCGGGCCCGCGACCGTTTCGACGCCGCGCGGGGCGGCGTCCGGCCCTGGCTGTACGGCATAGCCACCAACCTGCTGGCCAAACACCGGCGCAGCGAGGTGCGCCGGTGGAAGGCGCTCAGCCGTGTCGAGGCGGCGGGTCAGGTGGACGGCCACGAGGACGTCGTGACCGCCAGGGTCGCCGCGGGGCAGGTGACCGGCCGTCTCGCGGGGGCGCTGGCCGGTCTGGCCAAGCGCGACCGCGACGTCGTCCTGCTCGTCGCCCTCGGCGGCCTCGGCCACGCCGAGGTGGCGGATGCGCTCGGCATCCCCTACGGGACCGTGGCGTCCCGGCTGAACCGCGCCCGCAGGCAACTCCGCAAGGCACTGGGCGACGTCAACCCGCTGAAGGAGGCCCACGATGGATGAGATCGGCCTGCTGGCGTCCTCCCTGCCGGACGCGCCGCCGCCCGCGCCCGAGGTGGTCGCCCGCGCCCGCGCCCGCCTGACCACCCACACCACCCACGGGGTACGGCGCGGCCGTCACCTCAACTGGACGCTGATCATTGGAGCCGCCATGGCAACCGCCGCCGTCATCACCGTGGTCGCACTCGCCGCGACTCTCCTGGCCCCGGCCCCGGCCCCGGTGCTGGGGACGCCGAAGACCGGGGAGCGACTGCTCCTGGAACTCGCGGACAGGGTGGAGAAGCTGCCAGCCGAGACCGGCGCCTACTGGCGTGTCCAGGGGACTCGCGTCCACCGGCATCTGGTCGGCAAGGAACCCACGCGCTACTGGATCGCGTCCAGAGGGGACATCGTCCAGTGGGCCCCGCGGAAGCCGGGAGCCTTGTACGTCCAGGAGACGGAGTCGTTCGGTATCCGGCCGGACACACCGGCGGACGAGAAGATCTGGCGGAAGCAGGGCTCGCCCGACCGGTGGCGCCTGCCCAAGTGCGACAACGCCTCTGTCTGCGGTCCGACCGTCCTCGAAGACAAGCGGTCGCGACGCAAGTACCGGACCATGGGACAGGTCACCGAACCCGGCATGGGCGGTCTCAGCGTCGCCGAGCTGGATGCCCTCCCGACCGATCCGGCGCGGCTGCGGGAGCGCCTTGAGGGCTACCACAAGGCCGATCAGAAGCGGGGCGTCCCGTGGTCCTGGGAGGAATTCATCAGGAGTGCCGTGCGCAACATGATGACCGCGCCGACCCGTCCCGGACTCCGGGCGGCGTTGCTGCGCCTGTATGCGGAACAGTCCGAGGCCCGGACGGCACGGGAGGGCAACGATCCGCTGGGCCGTTCCGCCATCGTCGTCACCGTCGGTGACGAGATCAGTTACCAGGTGGGCACCCGCCTGGTGCCGACCACGAAAGAGATCTTCTTCGATTCTCGGACCGGTGAGGGCACGACCGAGAGATTCGTCACGGTGAACGCCGAAGGCGGGTTCCCCAAGGGCATTGTGGTCTCCTCCATCGTCATCGACAAGATGGGCTGGACCGATGAGCGGCCCAAGCTTCCCCCGGGCTGCCGCGGGAAGGCCGGCGTCACCTGCTGACCCCTCCGGTACGGCTCCCGCACTGCGGGAGCCGTACCGGGCTCAGCGCTTGGCGCCGTCGACCACCTTGCGGCCGTCGAGGGGTTTCCTGAGCTTGACGGTCGTCACCTTCTGGATGGCGATCTCGATGCAGGCGACGTTCTGGGCCTTGCTGCTCGGGCCCTCCCAGAGGGTGACGGTCACCCTCTTGGAGGTCTCCCGCACGGTGACCCGGTCGAGCACGGTGCACGGCTCGACCCCGGACCACCAGACGATCCGCAGGCTCCGGCCGTCCTTCGACGGTTTGGCCGTCAGCCACCTGACCTTGCGGGGATTGTCCGTGTGACCCTCGGGTCTCGTCGGCTTGGGGACACCGCCGGTTGGTTCGTCCCGGGGCGCCACGGTATGGCTCACCGGCTGCGAGGGGGCGGCGCTGGTGGTGACGGTGGCGCTGGGGTCGGTGCCGCAGCCCAGGGCCAGCAGGAGGCTTCCGGCCAGGATGGAGGTCGCGATCATACGCATACTCCTAAGACGGACCGGAGTCCCGTCAGGTTCAGGACATCCTGATGTCGCGCTGCCGTACGTCGGTCATGACCGCCGAGACGGTGACGAAGTCGTTGTCGACGTGGAGCACCGTCAGCCCGTGGTGTACGGCGGTCGCGCACAGCAGCAGGTCGATCGGCCCGGCGGAACGGTGCAGGCCCTTCTGGGTGAGCTTGTACTGCGCGTTCTCCACCCAGCGCCACGCGGACTTGGGGACCGTCGCCAGGCCGCAGAGATCGTTTAGCTCCGCCTCCAACTCGTCGCGGTGGGCCGGGCCGAGCGCGGAGTAGAGGAACTCGGTTCTTGTGGGCTCGCAGATCCTCAGTGCCCCCGAGGCTATCCGGTCGACCCACGCCTCCTGCGTCTCGGGAGTGCGCAGGAGGTGCCACAGCGCGGACGTGTCCGCCAGGTAGGCAATCACGAGAAGGCGTCATCCCGGGTCTCTTTGGCCGCGCGGTGTGCCTTCGCCGCACTGTCGAACTCTCCTTGGGCCGCTCGGGCGGAGAGTGCCTCCAGCGCCTCGATGCGCCTGACGCGTGTCACGTACTCTCGCAGGGCGGCGTTCACCGTGTCCTTTTTCGTGGTGGTGCCAAGCATGCGCATCGCTTCCGCGAGCGCCTCGTCGTCAAGGTCGATCTGGGTGATGCTCATTTTCACCCCCATTATGTTGGTGATGTATGTCCATAGCATACACCGCCATCCCCCTGTTCGGCGGGATGATTTCGCCGGGAGGAGGGCCGATAGGCTGCGGGGAGTTTCGATCCCCGACTTCGAGGTGCTCACATGATCGCGATTCTTGGAACCGGCAAGATGGGAGAGGCCCTGCTGTCCGGGCTGCTCAGAGCCGGGTTCAAGCCGGGCGACGTGATGGCGACGGCACGACGTGCCGAGCGGGGCGAGGCCCTCGCGAAGCAGTACGGCATCCGGGTGGTCTCCAACGCCGAGGCCGCCAAGAGCGCCGACACGATCATCCTCGCGGTCAAGCCGCAGGACATGGGGTTCCTGCTCGCCGAGATCGCGGCGCACCTGCCGGCCGACCGGCTGGTCATCTCGGCGGCGGCGGGCATCACGACCTCGTTCGTCGAGTCGCGGCTCGGCGCCGAGATCCCGGTGGTCCGGGTCATGTCCAACACGCCGGTGCTGGTCGACGAGGCGATGAGCGTGATCTCGGCGGGAGCGCACGCCTCCGAGGAGCACCTCAAGCGTGCCGAGGACCTGTTCAGCCCGGTCGGCAAGGTGCTGCGCATCCCGGAGGCGCAGCAGGACGCGGCCACGGCCCTGTCGGGTAGCGGTCCCGCCTACTTCTTCTATCTCGTCGAGGCCATGGTCGACGCCGGAATCCTGCTCGGCATGCCCCGTGCCGCCGCCCTTGACATGGTCACCCAGTCGATCGTCGGCGCGGCGATCATGCTCCGTGACTCGGGCGAGCACCCGGTGATACTGCGTGAGGCGGTCACCTCGCCGGGGGGCACCACCATTGCCGCCATCGCCGAACTGGAGCGGCACAGCGTCCGAGCCGCCTTCCTGGCCGCCATCGAGGCCGCCAGGGACAGGGGACGCCAACTCGCTGAGGGCTGAGCTCGCCCCGCTAGGAAATCTGTTAGGAAATTTTCCTATATAGCGGCATCATTTTCCGCAGAACTTCGGGGGAAATGGGGCCATCGTGGGGCAGGCCGTACTGGATGATGATCAGCGGGAACTCGGCGGCCCCTCCGTCTGGACGCGGAGCTTCCTGCTCTTCTTCACCGCCAGATCGATCTCCATGCTCGGCGCGTCGATGGTGCCGTTCGCGACGGCGGTGGGGGTGGGCGGGCTCGGTTACGGTCCCACCGGGGTGGGGCTGGCGCTGGCCGCCTGGATGGCGCCCTTCGCGGTGCTGATCCTGTTCGGCGGGGTGTTCGCCGACAGGTTCACGCCGCGCCGCATGATGATCGGCGCCGACACGGTCCGGATGGTGACCCAGGGGATCAGTGCGGTGCTGTTCATCTCCGGCAGGCCGGACCTCTGGCAGATCCTCGTCATCTCCGCGGTCAACGGTGTCGCCGCCGCGATGTACCAGCCGGGGGTCTCCAGCACGGTCCCGCGGGTGGCGCGGGACGTGCAGAGGGCCAACGCCACCCTGCGCGTCTCCGAGTCGATCATGATGCTGGCCGGGCCGGGGGTCGCCGGTGCCATCGTCGGCTTCTGGGGGGTCGGCGTCGTCTTCGCGATCGAGGCCGTGGGGTTCGCCGTCAGCGCGGTCTGCCTGCTCCTCCTGCGTCTGCCCGCGGTCGCCTTCCAGACCGTGGCGCGGTCGGTCTGGCGTGACCTGCGCGGTGGCTGGCAGGAGTTCCGCTCCAGGACCTGGATGTGGTCGGTGATCCTGGTCTGGACGGTCTTCGGCGTCGCCCTGTTCGGCCCGATGATTCCGCTGGGCTCGGTGCTGATCACCGAGCGGCTCAGCGAGACCGCCTACGGCCTGGTCATGTCCGCCTCGGGCGCGGGCACTGTCGTCGGCGGTCTGATCGCCATGCGGGTCCGCCCGGGACGGCCGCTGATGGCCGGCGCGATCGGCCTGTTCGGCTTCGCCCTGGAGCCGCTCTCCATCGCCCTGGCATCGCCGCAGGGGGTCCTCATGGCCGCGCATGTGATCGGCGGCGCGGGATGGGCGTTCTGGTCGGTCATGTGGGCCACGAGCATCCAGACCCAGGTGCCCGCGGAGGCGCTCAACCGGGTCACCGCCTACGAGGTCGCCGGCTCGACCCTGTTCGTCCCGATCGGCCAGGTGCTCGCCGGCCCGGTGGCAGGGGTGATGGGTGCGCCGCAGTTGCTGACGGTGTCCTCGATCGTGGCGGTCGCCGGATGCGCCTCACTTCTCCTGGTCCCCGCTGTCCGGGGACTGCGCCGGGTGCACCCCACCTGACCACATCGTCCGGAGGGTGCTCCGGACGGTGTTCCGGGCAGCGGTCTCGTGTCCCGGCACCCGGAACTGTTAATAGCAATAAATTAGGATATTTCGCTCAGATGAAAACCGCTCTGTCCTCCGAGACGCGTGCGTAAACCGCATTCCGTACACGTGCGGTAACGTCGAGCCGGGAGTAGGAAGATCGGGCCGTGGCGCGTGGCGTCGCGACCAGACAGGGAGTGCGCATGAGCCGATCCGTGCGGGTTGTCTGGGACGATGCGCTCATCTCCTACGATTTCGGCCCGGGGCACCCGCTCGCGCCCGTGCGGGTCGAGCTGACCATGGCGCTGGCCAGGGAACTGGGCGTGCTGGACCTGGTGGAGATGAGCGGATGCGCGCCCGCCACCGACGACGAGCTGGCGCTCGTTCACAAGCGTGACTACATCGAGGCGGTCAAACGGGTCTCCGCCACCGGGCGACGCGACCTGGCCTGCGGGCTCGGCACCGAGGACAATCCCGCCTTCGTCGGGGTCCACGAGGCGTCCGCGCTGATCACCGGGGCCAGCCTGGCCGCGGCCCGCGCGGTGTGGACCGGCGAGGTCGAGCACGCGGTCAACGTCGCGGGCGGCCTGCACCACGCGATGCCCGCCCTGGCGAGCGGGTTCTGCGTCTACAACGACCCAGGTGTGGCGATCGCGTGGCTGCTGGCCCAGGGCGCGTCCAGGGTCGCCTACGTGGACGTGGACGTGCACCACGGCGACGGCGTGCAGGCGATGTTCTACGACGATCCCAGGGTTCTCACCATCAGCCTGCACGAGAGCCCCCGTACGCTCTTCCCCGGTACGGGCTTCCCCAATGAGAGCGGCGCGGAGGGCACCGCGGTCAACGTGGCCCTGCCCGCCGGCTGCGGCGACAGCGACTGGCTGCGGGCCTTCCACGCGGTGGTCCCGCCGCTGCTGCGGGAGTTCGCCCCCGAGGTCCTGGTCACCCAGCACGGCTGCGACAGTCACGCCCTCGACCCGCTGGCCAACCTGATGCTCAGCCTGGACGGCCAGCGCGTGGCGTACGCGGCGCTGCACGAACTGGCCCACGAGACCGCGGGCGGGCGATGGGTCGTGACCGGTGGCGGGGGGTACGAGCTGGTGCAGGTCGTGCCCCGGGCGTGGACCCACCTGATCGCGGAGGTGGCGGGCCACCCGCTCGACCCGAGGACCGCCACTCCCGGGGCGTGGCGCACGTTCGTCAAGGAACGGACCAACCAGTCGGCACCCCTGACGCTGACCGATGGCCGGAATCCGGAATTTCGCGATTTCTCCGCCGGTTATGACCCAGCAGACCCGATCGACCGAGCCATCATGGCGACAAGAAAAGCCATCTTCCCCT
Source organism: Streptosporangium sp. CA-115845 (assembly GCF_050943795.1). Lineage (NCBI taxonomy): Bacteria > Bacillati > Actinomycetota > Actinomycetes > Streptosporangiales > Streptosporangiaceae > Streptosporangium > Streptosporangium sp. CA-115845. Next base: position 544,360 of record NZ_CP191988.1, read on the forward strand.
TCCACGGCCTCGACCCCCTCCCGTAACCCAGGCCCTCGGATCCCCCAGGCCCCTTCCGGAGGGAGATCGGCCCTCAACCGAACTGGGGAGCGCCGCGAGGTCGCGCCGGTTACTTGATCTGAAGCCGCGAAGGACGGGGTAAGTGGTCCGCCTTGAGGGACTACTCGTGAGGACGCGCCGGTGACTGGACTGAGGAGCGAAGGAGCGAAGCGGATGAGCGACGAGGGAAGGAGCCGGGTAAGAGGGGCCGAACCGCGACGCGAGGCGTCGCCGATGACCCGTGCCGAGCTTCGTGAGCACCTGGTCCGGACTCGGATCGCCGGTGATGTGGCGACCAGTCGGGAGAACAACCTGGACCACTACCGGTCGCTGGCCAACCGTGATCCGCACTACATGTTCGGGCTGACCGTGGACGGAACCTGGTCCTATCGGGACGTGCTGGAGTTGATGGCCAAGTCCGCCGGGGTGGTGGCCGATCCGCTGCACCGGGAGGGGCAGGACACCATCGACCCCGACCGTACGATCGAGGCGGTCGAGAAGATGGGCGACACGATCGCGGGAGTGCTTGGCAGGGAGAATCCGCAGATCCTGATCGCCACCGGGCACCCCACCGGCCTGCTCACCATTCACCTGGCCCTGGCCCGGATGCTCAGGGCGCGCGGGGCGGTCCTGATGAGCCCGGCCGAGGGGTGGTCGTACTGGGGCAGCGGGTTCGGCCGCAGGCGCAAGATCCGTTATCTGGACGACGTCGCGATGCTCGACGACAAGGGCGCCTTCGTGCACACCCACGACCCCGCCCCGATGCGGGCCATGATCGCCGAGCTTGACGCGGACCGTCCCGATCTGGTGATCGCCGACCACGGCTGGGCCGGAGCGGCGGGCGAGGCGGGCATCCTCACCGTCGGATTCGCCGACAGCAACGACCCCGCGCTCTTCGTCGGGGAGGCCGAGGGCAAGATCGCGGCGACCGTTCCGCTCGATGACAACGTGCTACCGAGGCATTACGAACCGCTGACGCACCACCTGGTCGAGAGGGTCGCGCGAGCCCTCTGAGACGGGGGATGCGCAAATTGGGTCATCCCTATACAAGTATTTCGCGCCTGCATTCCATGGAGCTCGCCGACCGTTTGCCAACTTTTTGGTGATTGTGGGCGACTCTAATAGGAGACAGTTGGTCCGTTCCAAGATCGAAAACAGGGGCACGGTCCGGCTGCTGGCCAGCGATTTTGTCGGTTTCACTGACGTGAGGTTCAGAGGGCTGAGAAAATAGGGGGTTTGCGTGCCCGGCCTCCCGACTTACGCTGACGGCAGTACACGTGCGTGAGCAATGGCACCAGTGGGGATAACCCGGATACACGTGCGGAAGAGGCGTCCGATGGGTGCAGGCGAAAGACCTCTCAGCGAGGTGAAGTTCCTGACGGTGGCAGAAGTGGCCACTGTCATGAGGGTGTCCAAGATGACTGTGTACCGACTCGTGCATTCGGGCGAGCTGCCGGCCATCCGGGTCGGTCGATCCTTCCGGGTGCCTGAGCAGGCGGTGCACGATTATCTCAGGGATGCCTACATCGAGGCAGGTTGAGACAGGGGCTCGGCGCGCCGAGCCGAGCGGCCGGTGGAGGGAGCATCCGGCCGTGAGGTGGGCGAGGCGCGCTGACGGCTCGTGAGTCTGTCCCTTCCGGTCGTGCCGGAGCATGATTTCCGGTGCGACCGGTGTGTGACAGGTCTCTGTCTCGTCGAGGTAGCGACGTGTGCGCCACGTCGTGAGTTGATGTGCCCGGGGTCCCCCCCAGGGGCGATCTACCGTGGATCGCCGGTAGTCTGTTGTGCCGGTGTGCTATCGCATGCCGGTTTGACATTCTCGGCTACCAGCTACCTGGGGGTCCCGTGGGCTCTGTGATCAAGAAGCGTCGTAAGCGCATGGCGAAGAAGAAGCACCGCAAGCTTCTGAAGAAGACCCGCATCCAGCGGCGTAACAAGAAGTAACCGCGCGGATCTGCGAGGCGCCGATGACCCACACCGTGCTTGTCACCGGGGTCTCGCGCCACATCGGCGCCCGAGTGGCGAGCGTTCTCGCGGATGACCCGGACGTCGATCGGGTCATCGGAGTGGATACGGTGCCGCCGCCCTCGCTCTCACGTGATGGCGGCGTACCTCTCGGCCGGACGGAGTTCGTCCGCGTCGATCTGCGCAGCCCCGACATCGCGCAGGTGATCGCGGCCGCCGACATCGACACCGTCGTTCACATGAGCCTGGTGAGCGCTCCTCCCCGGAGCGGTGGCCGGGCACTCATGAAGGAGCACAACGTCATCGGCACCATGCAGTTGCTCGGTGCCTGTCAGCGGTCCGCGACGGTCCGCCGTGTCGTCATGCGCTCCACCACCGCCGTCTATGGTTCCTCTCCGCACGATCCCGCGGTCTTCACCGAGAACGCCGAGCCGGCCGAGCCGCCGAGCCACGGCTATGCCAAGGACGCCTCCGAGGTGGAGGGCTATGTCCGGGGCTTTGCCAGGCGGCGCCGCGACGTGGTCGTGTCGACGCTCAGGTTCGCCAACTTCATGGGGCCCGGTGTCGACTCCCCACTGACGCGTTACTTCGCCCAGCCCGTCCTGCCGACCGTGTTCGGGTTCGACCCGCGGCTGCAGTTCGTGCACGAGGACGACGCGGTCGAGGTGCTGCGGCGGATGGCGATGGAGGACCACCCCGGCACGTTCAACGTGGCCGGGGACGGCGTGCTGCTCCTGTCGCAGTGCGTGCGCCGGGTGGGCCTGCTCCCGATTCCGATGCCCTCTTCCGTCTTCGGTCTCATGGGCGACCTCGCCCGCGGTGCGGGGCTGGTCGACTTCTCCCCCGAGCAACTCCGCCTGATGTGTCACGGCCGGGTGGTCGACACCACCCTGCTGTCCGCGGCTCTCGGCTGGAAGCCGAGGTTCTCCACCGCCACCGCCTTCGAGGATTTCATCCGCGCGCGCGATCTGGCCGGTGGCCTTCCCGCCGCCATGATGGACATGCTGTCCCGGGCGGTGACGGAATGACCGGGACGGCAGGGGAGAGCCGGGAGGCCGAGGTGATTCCCATCACCCGCGCCCGCACCTTTGGCGAGCCCGTCTCCGAGGAGACGCCGGACGCGCCGGTGGGCGGAGGCGACGATCAGAGGTCGGCCGAACTGCTCGCCTTCCTGCGGCGCCGGGTGACCGGAGAGTACGAGGTCGACGAGTTCGGGTTCGATCCCGAGCTCACCGACAGGGTGCTGTTGGAGTTGATCCGCCCGCTGTACCGCCACTGGTTTCGCACCGAGGCCGTCGGCCTGCACAACGTGCCCGACGACTCCGGCGCCTTGATCGTGGCCAATCACTCGGGCACCCTCCCGCTTGACGGGCTCATGCTGCAGGTGGCCCTGCACGACGAACATCCCGCGCGCCGCGCGCTCCGCCTGCTGGGGGCCGACCTGGTCTACCGGCTCCCGGTGCTCGGGCACCTGTCCCGTAAGACCGGCCACACCCTGGCCTGTCGCGAGGACGCCGACCGGCTGCTCCGCAAGGGCGAACTCGTCGGCGTCTTTCCCGAGGGGTTCAAGGGGGTCGGCAAGCCGTTCTCCGATCGCTACCGGTTGCAGCGCTTCGGGCGGGGCGGCTTCGTCGCCTCCGCCATCCGCGCGGGCGTGCCGATCGTTCCCTGTGCCATCGTGGGCGCCGAGGAGATCTACCCCAAGATCGGTGACCTACGTCTCCTGGCCAGGGTGTTCGGCCTTCCCTACCTGCCGGTCACGCCACTGTTCCCCTGGTTCGGGATCCTCGGGCTGGTCCCGCTCCCGTCCAAGTGGATGATCAGCTTCGGTGAGCCGATCCGTACCGACGAGTTCGACCCGGCCGACGCCGACGACCCGATGCTGGTCCTCAACCTCACGGATCAGGTCCGGGAGACCGTCCAGCAGCAACTGGACGAGCTCCGGCTCCAGCGCGGCCACGCGTTCCCGCCCTTCTTCTGAGGCTCTCCGGCGTCCCGCCGATCCGGATGGAGACCTGTCGCGCGAGCGCGCGCCCAGCGGGCAAGCAGGGGCGGTTTTTATTAGTCACGACGTCTAACAACGGGTGCTTTCTGTCGGTATGGTGTGCTCAACATCGGTCTTCCGGATCAAGGGAGTGGTCATGGGCGCAGGCCGTACCGCGACAGGGGCCGCCATTGCCGGGCTGGCCGTGGGGGCGGTGCTGGGAGTCGCCGTACGGCGGCGCAGGGCGTACGCGGGCACGGTGCTCGGCGGGCACCGCGGCCGGTCGGCCACCGTCACCACCGGTGACGGCGTGCGGCTCGCGGTCGACATCGAGGAGGCCGGGGCGCCCGAGCTGGCTGTGATCTTCACGCACGGCTGGGTGATGAACAGGCACTGCTGGCACTTCCAGCGTGAGGCGCTCGCCGGTCGGGCCACCCTGATCTTCTACGACCAGCGTGGGCACGGCGCCTCCTCGGCAGGTGCCCTCGACGCCTGCACCGTCGACCGGCTTGGTGACGACCTCGCCGCGGTGATCGAGGCCACCGTGCCCGAGGGGCTGCCGGTGGTCCTCGTCGGCCACTCCATGGGCGGTATGACGGTCATGGCGTTCGCCGGGCGGCATCCGGAGACGTTCGCCGCCAGGGTGGCGGGAGTGGCCCTGCTGAGCACGTCGTCCGGGCAGCTGAGCGGCAGCACGTTCGGGCTCCCCGGGCCGATCGGGCGGCTCGCCCCGCGCGTCACGCCCCTCATGTTCGAACGCATGCTGGCCAGGGGCACGCTCATCGACCGCAGCGCGGCCCTCAAATCTCGCACCAACCTGCCGGTGACCCGGTACGTCGCCTTCGGGCCCCGAGCCCCGCGCGAGCAGGTGCGCTTCGTCAACGACATGGCCGCGGCCACCCCGACGGAGGTCATGGTCGGCTTCTTCCGTGACTTCCTCATCCACGACAAGCTGGCCGCGCTGGCCGCGTTCGGCGGGGTCGAGACGCTTGTCATGGTCGGGGACCGTGACCGTCTCACTCCACCGGCGCACAGCAGGCGCATCGCCGGCGCCCTGCCGGGCGCCAGGCTGGTCGTGTTCCCCGAGGCCGGCCACATGATCGGCCTGGAACGCCCGGAGGCCGTCAACCGGGAACTGTCCGCGCTGCTGGACCGGATCACGGCCGCCGGTACGGCAGGCTGACCGGAGCCGCACCGGGCCGTCCCGCGGGCGCCGGAGCGGCGGGTGGGTCAGCCGCCGGAACGGTAGTGGCGGCGCAGGGCGATGGCGGCGGCGACGCTCCCCGCGAGGGCCCCGGCGCCCGCCGCGATGGGCAGGCCGATCAAGGTCGCCTTACGCCCCGTGCGGAAGTCCTTCATCGCCCAGCCGTTCTCCCTGGCGAAGTCGCGCAACTCGGCATCGGGGTTGATCGCGGTGGCGTGGCCGACCAGGGAGAGCAGCGGCAGGTCGTTCGCCGAGTCGCTGTAGGCGGAGCAGCGGGTCAGATCGAGCCCCTCCCTGCGGGCCAGGGCCCTGACGGCCTCCGCCTTGGCCGGGCCGTGGAGCAGGTCGCCGACCAGGCGGCCGGTGTAGACGCCGTTCTCGGTCTCAGCGACGGTGCCGAGGGCACCGGTCAGGCCGAGGCGCTGGGCGATCACGCGGGCCAGCTCCACCGGGGTCGCGGTGACCAGCCAGACTCGCTGGCCGGCGTCGAGGTGCGCCTGCGCGATGGCGCGGGTGCCCGCCCAGATGCGGTCGGCCATCACCTCGTCGTAGATCTCCTCACCGAGCCGGACGATCTCCTCGACCTTGCTGCCCGCCACGAACGCCAGCGCGGTCTCCCTGGCCTCTGCGATGTGGGCCGGGTTCTCGTCGCCGCGGACCCGGAAGACCGCCTGGCCGAGCGCGAACCTGAACAGGTCCTTGCTGGTGAACAGGCCTCGGGAGGCGAGGCCCCGGGCGAAGTGGTAGATGGACGCGCCGCGCATCATGGTGTTGTCGACGTCGAAGAAGGCGGCGGCCACCGGGTCGGGTTCGGCCATCGGCATCGCCACGGCGGCCGCGGCCGCGACCTCCCCGGCCGCCTGCTCCCCGACCGTCGCCATTTCGCCCCGTCGTCGTAGTAGCCGCCTCATAGCACCTCAGCTTAACCGGGACACGGGGGGTAGATCGGTAGCCGCCGTGTTAGCCAAATGTGACGTCTCGGTGTCATACGGTATGGCACGACCCGGACGGAACAGGCTAATCGGGTGGGGCCAGCCCGTCGATGTAGTTGAGGTAGACGTGGGCCTTGATCCGATCCTCGGCATCCATCTTGGGGATCATCCCACTGATCTGGGTGCGCTGTTTCTGGACGAAGCGCCTGAGCTCCCTGGCGTTCGCGGCGTCACGGCGCCGGACCTGCCGCAGGGAGGTCACCGCGGAGCGAGTGGTGTCCTCCATCGCCTGGAGGGTCTCCCCGATCATGTCCTCGCGCTCGCCGGAGCCCAGGAGCTCCTCGACCTCGCGGGCGCGGGTCTCCGCGTAGCCGAAGGAGCGGCCGGCCCGCTCGGCCTCGTCGGTGCTCAGGTGGAACAGCGTCCTCTCGGCCGCACGCTTGAGCGGGTAGAAGGTGTCACCGGGCATCGACCGGGAGGTCCATATACCGGAGGTGATCATCGCGGCCACCAGGACGACGCTCAGCAACTGCGTGAACAGCCCCGTACGAGGTCTGCGCCGGGAGTGGCGCGGGCCGGTCGGCGGCCGCTCCGAGAGGTCCTCTCCGGGAGGGGGCTGGGTGAGCTGCTCGCGGAGCCTGGCGTGGAACTCGGGACGGGGGGTGGCCGCCATACGGTTACCGAGGCGCGACACGCGGTTTTGGATGTGAGCCTGCGATCTCCGTGAGATTCCGGGCAGCCACTTCCCCATGAACGCTCCCTGCCGCCCCCAGCTCATGATCCATCGGTGTCACTTGCCTAACGACGACTCCGCGCGTCAGGTTACGCGCCGCACCGGCATCGGCATGGTGAACAATCCTCTTGTGCCCGGCCGGACGCGGGATTCTTCCCGCAGGCTCCCCCGGGCGAGGTCTTCGAGGGCGGGGTAAGGGGCGCGGACGCGGCGTCAGCCCAGGTCCGAGGGGAGCGCGCGGGCCAGGGAGCGGATCGCGCGGAACTGCAGCGCCTTGATCGCGCCGCTCTTCTTGCCCATGATGAGCGCGGTCTCCGCCAGTGACATACCGTGCAGGAAGCGCAGTACCACGCACTCCTGCTGCTCTGGGCCCAGGTCGCGGACGGCGCTGAGCACCCGGTCGCTGATCATCGAGATGACGACGGCGTTCTCCGGGATATGCGGGCCGTCGAGCGGGGTGTCGATCACCTCGGCCGTTGTGACCTCAAGACGGTACCTGCCGGACTTGAAGTGATCGGTGATCAGGTTCCTCGCGATGGTCACGAGCCAGGCCCCGAAATCACGCCCTTGCCACGTGAAGTCAGTGATCCGGCGGAGCGCGCGGAGAAAGGTCTCGCTCGTGAGATCCTCGGCCAGCGGGTGTGAGCCGACCCGGAAATAGACATAGCGGTAGACCAGGGTGAGGTAGCGATCATAGAGCGTGCCAAAAGCATCCGTGTCTCCGGTTTTGGCACGCAAAACGAGCCTCCGGAGTTCTTCGGAGGCGTCCTCACGCAGAGTGAGGTCGTTACTGCGGACGGGCTGGGCCATCCCGACGGTCGTGGGGAGGTGCCCGGCGAGCGGCCACGTTTCAGGCATCCGGTATCCCTGAGGGGAAGGGGGTACGGCGTGCCTGATCACTCTAGGAAACCAAGCGGTAATTCCACAATCCACTTCGAAGCGCCGTGACTGGGGGTAATCACCAGATACGGTGTTGGGTCGGTTGTTTCACGCCGACTCCGGTAGCCGACCGAGGGCTCGGCTACCGGTTAGGGGGTAATGTCCGGCAGCATTGGAGACACCATGGAAGTCCTCGTCGCTGTCATCGCCTTCGCCGGTGCATTGCTCGCCGTCATTGCCACCGGTGCTCTCATCAGCCGTCTTCGCAGTGAGCCCAAGGGCTGGCTGATCGCCTGGAGCATCACGACGGCTTCTCTCTCCGTCTCACTCGGAGTAATCGCCATCGGCTACCTGACCGGGTTTGAGGCAGGAATATTTCGTGTTTATCAACTGACCGGATCCATGCTGGCGCCCCTGTGGCTGGCTGTCGGAGCCATCCAGCTGCTGGCCCGTAAGGGCACGGCCAGGTTCGCCTCGTGGCTCCTGGGGATCGCACTCACCGTCATCGCGACGGTGATCCTGGCGGTCGACCCGGTCCTGCAGGACAAGGACTTCGCCAAGGTCCTCCCGCTGGGTAGCCACCACTGGGACCTGCCGTCGAAATACCTGCTGCTCGTCGTCCACGTGATCGTCGCGATCGTGCTGCTTGCCGGACTGCTGCTCGCGGTCGTGCGCTGGCGCGGCGGCGACGACTACGACGCCGACAACATGCACGCGCTCCTGGTGCTCGGCCCCACCGGTCTCGCCCTGGTGGGAGCCGTCAGCTTCGCGGTGCCCGGAATGTTCACCGCGCTGCTGCTCTTCGTCACCGCCGCCGCCGTCTGGTACGCCATGCTCCGTCCGCTCGCGCCCTACGAGGACGACGACGAGGAGGCCGAGGACGACGACTGGGAGAAGCGTCTCCCGACACTCCGGCCCCCCGAGTACCAGCCCCGCGACGTGCAGGTCGCCGGACGCAGGATGTCCCAGGAGGCCCCTGGCGGCCGGACCCTGGCCGAGGAGCCTCCCCGCCGCTCCGGGCTCGGCGACCTCGTCGCCGAGTACCGCGCGGGCGACCAGGACGTCGACTACGCGGCGCGCATGGGGCAGCAGCCTCTGCCGAGCGACGACAGGTTCGGCGGACCCGCCACCGGGATGTTCATGGCGGGTGAGTACGGCATGCCCTCTCCCGACCAGCCGTTCGGCGGCGACCTCGGCAGACGGGGTGGCCCCCCCGGGGGACAGCCGCCGGTCACCGGTCAGTTCGGCATGCCGGCCGGGGGGCCGGCGACCGGTGAGTACGACATTCCGGCCCACGAGTTCGGCAGGCACGGGACTCCCGGTCCCGGCAGGCAGTCCGGCCCGGGCACCGGTGAGTTCGGCCGGCCCGCCGGGCCCGCCACCGGTGAGTTCGGCAGGCCGGGCAGTCTCCAGCCCATGCCCGCCGACCAGGCGTTCGGCGGCGCGCCCTCCCCGGGCATGGACCAGGGGCGAGGCGGTTTTCACGGCTATGACCAGGCATTCGGCGCCGCCCCCGCAAGCGGTGCCATGTACCCGGGTGGACCGGGCGGGGCGGGTGACCTGCCGGGCGGCTCGGGCCGTCCCTCCCCGAGCATCTTCGGCATGCTGACCGTCTTCACCCTCCTCGACGGCACCGGCGAGAGGTTCGACCGGCTCGCCGAGGAGACCGTCGAGGCGGTACGCCGATCCGAGCCGGACACGCTCATCTACGCCTGCCACTCGGTGAAGTCGGCGCCGCTCCAGCGCATCGTCTACGAGATCTACCGTGACGAGGTCGCCTACAGCGACCATCAACGCCAGCCGCACACCGAGCGCTTCGTCACCGAGCGCCAGCCGATGGTGCTCGCCACCAACATCATCGAGATCACCATGAACGCCGCGAAGGTGATGCCGCTCCCGACGGCCTTCAGGCCGTGACCGCGGCGCGCGGGCGGTGGTCGTCCGCGCGCCGGATCAGGAGAGACGTCTCAGGCGCCGAGGGCGGCGCGGAGGCGGTTCTCGTCGACGCGCCAGAAGTCGTGCTGCACGCCGTCGACGAAGGTGACCGGGATCATCTCCCAGTACCGTGCCTGATCCTCCGCTGAGGCCGTGATGTCGCGTTCCTCCCACGGGACGCCGAGTTCGGCGGCGACCCGTTCGATCACCGCCCGCGCGTTGTCGCACAGGTGGCAACCGGGTTTGCCGAGCAGGGTGATGCGATGGTCTCGGGGTGACATGACCGCCACGGTAGCCGAGTCAGGGCGCCACACCGGACTGCCCGCCGGTCCGCGTGGTGGGCGGTGGGCAGTCCGGTGATGGCCCTCGGGGACCTGCCGGAGGCGCAGGTCAGGGCCCTGATGAGGGGGTCGGACCGCGAACCGGAGGAGGGGGTGGCCAAGATTGTGAACACTCACTTTGTGCACCGGTTCACAAAAGGACTAATCTGAATGACAGTGGCCTCACCTCGTCATCCGTCGCGTCCGGGCCGCGCCGGTCGCCTGTCCCCCTGGAGCTCCGGCACGTGATCCGCCGTCTGTCCCAAGCCCGCGAACGCGGCATACCCGAGGCGACCGTCGCCCGGCTGCCGCTCTATCTGCGAGCGCTGAACGGCATGGCCGAGCGTGGCCTGGCGACCGTGAGCTCGGAGGACCTGGCCGTCGCGGCCGGTGTCAACTCCGCCAAGCTTCGCAAGGACCTCTCCCACCTCGGGTCGTACGGCACCCGAGGGGTCGGTTACGACGTCGAATATCTGATCTACCAGATCTCCCGTGAGCTGGGTCTCACCCAGGACTGGGCCGTTGCCATCGTCGGAGTGGGTAACCTCGGTCGTGCGCTCGCCAACTACGGCGGGTTCGTCTCCCGAGGATTCAGGGTCGCGGCGCTGCTCGACGCGGACCCCGAAGTGGTGGGCGACCACATCGCGGGATTGAATGTGGAGCACATCGACGAGCTGGAAGCCGTGATACGACGGCGGGGAGTGTCGATCGTGGTGCTTGCGACACCGGCTGTGGCGGCCCAGCAGGTGGCCGACCGGGTCGTTGCCGCGGGGGTCACCAGCATCCTGAACTTTGCCCCCGTTGTACTTTCTGTTCCAGAAGGTGTCGATATCCGTAAAGTCGACCTATCGATTGAACTACAGATCCTTGCGTTCCACGAGCAACGTAAGACGGATCGGATGACTGGGGGGCCCGCGATGGCCGAGGAGTGGCCCGAGGCGGTGGACTTGTGAGGGAGCACCGCACACGAACTGACGGGCACACACTCTTCAGGCCTTCCCGGGCGACCACGATGAGCATGATCACTACGACGCGTACCACGGACATGGAGCCGACGAGGGTGGACCGCACCCTCTCGGGGAAGGCGGTGGAGGGGCGATGAGCGTTCTCGTCGTCGGCCTGAGCCACCGCACGGCCCCGGTGGCCCTGCTGGAACGGGTCTCCGTCTCCGGTGACTCGCTGGTGAAGCTGCTCCAGGACGTCCACCGGGATGTCCACGTCGTCGAGGCCATGGTCGTCTCGACCTGCAACCGGGTCGAGGTCTACGTCCAGGTCGACCGGTTCCACGCCGCGGTGACGTCGATCTCCTGGCTGCTCAGCACCCATTCCGGCGTCCCCATGGACGAGCTGGCCGCCCACCTCTACGTGCACTACGAGGACCGCGCGATCGAGCACCTGTTCTCGGTCGGCTCGGGCCTGGACTCGATGGTCCTGGGCGAGGGGCAGATCCTCGGTCAGGTGCGTTCGGCGCTCAGGCTGGCCCAGGAGGAGGGCACGCTCGGCCCGACGCTCAACGAGCTCGTCCAGCAGTCACTGCGGGTGGGCAAGCGCTCGCACACCGAGACCGGCATCGACCGGGCCGGTGCCTCCCTCGTCGCGGTCGGGCTCACGCTCGCCGAGCGGACCCTCGGCCCTCTCAGCGGGAAGCGGGCCCTGGTGGTCGGCGCGGGCTCGATGAGCGCCCTGTCGGCCGCGACCCTGCAGCGGGCGGGCCTCACCGACATCGTGGTGGTCAACCGGACCCACGATCGCGCGGTGCGGCTGGCGCAGACGGTCGGCGGCCGGGCCGCCGAGTTCGGTGAGCTGGAGAGCGAGCTGGCGGGGGCGGACCTGGTCATCTCCTGCACCGGCGCCACCGACCTGGTCATCACCGCCGACATGGTGACCCCCCGTCAGATGTTCATACTGGACCTGGCCCTGCCGCACGACGTCGATCTCGCCGTACGGCGGCTGCCCGGCGTGACGCTGGTCGACCTGGAGTCCATGCAGGAGAGCGGGGTCGACGCGGGCACCGACGACGGCGGCCGGGCCGAGGCCGTCACCTCCGTGCGCGGCATCGTCGCCGAGGAGGTCGCCGCCTACCTGTCGGCCGAGCGCGCCGCGCGCGTCACGCCGACCGTGGTGGCGCTGCGGAGCAAGGCGGCACAGGTGGTCGAGACGGAGCTCGAGCGGCTCGTCGGGCGGGTTCCCGAACTCGACGGGCGGGTCAGGGCCGAGGTCACCCAGACCATCAGGCGGGTGGTCGACAAACTGCTTCACGAGCCCACCGTGCGTGTCAAGCAGCTGGCGGAGTCTGCGGCGGGCGATCATTATGCGGAAGCACTCCGCGAACTGTTCAATCTTGACCCGAAGGTTCCCGAAGCGGTGCGGCGTATCGAGACGATCGACGTCGAGCCGGGTAGGAACACCGAGCCGAGCAAGAAGGAGGCAGGCCTGTGAGCAGCGTTTCTCCTCCGCTCCGGCTGGGAACGAGGCGGAGCGTCATGGCGACCACGCAGTCGGGCCTGGTCGCCGCCCGCCTTACCGAGCTGACCGGCAGGGCCGTCGAGCTCGTCGGCGTCGTCACCCTGGGCGACGTGACCAAGGGCGATCTCACCCAGCTCGGCGGCACGGGCGTCTTCATCAGCGCGCTACGTGACAAGCTGATCGACGGTGAGATCGACTTCGCGGTCCACTCGCTGAAGGATCTGCCCACCACACCCGACCCACGGGTGGTCATCGCGGCGATCCCGCCGCGCGACGACCACAGGGACGCTCTGGTGGGCGTCGCCAAGCTGGCCGACCTGCCATCCGGTTCGAAGATCGGCACGGGCTCCCCGCGCCGGATCGCCCAGCTCCGGATGCTCCGTCCCGACCTTGAGTGCGTCCCCATCCGGGGCAACGCCGAGACCCGGATCGCCAAGGTGACCTCCGGCGAGCTGCAGGGGGTCGTGCTCGCCGCCGCCGGGCTCGGCAGGCTGGGGCGAGAGGCCGAGATCTCCCAGATCTTCGAGGTCGAGGAGATGTTGCCCGCCCCGGGGCAGGGAGCGCTGGCCGTGGAATGCCGCTCCGACCGGGGCGACATGGTCGAGCTGCTGAGCGTGCTCGACGATGCCCGTACCCGTGCCGAGGTCACTGCCGAGCGCGCGGTGCTCAACACCCTGGAGGCCGGGTGCGCCGCCCCGCTGGGCACGTACGCGGTCTCCCGCGGGGGAGATCTGGTTTTGACCGCCGCTGCCGTCGCCGTCGACGGCAGGCGGGCGGTGCGCAAGTCCGCCGTCGGCAGCTCTTCTGCGCCCATGGATCTCGGTCGCGACCTCGCGACCGAGATGATCGCCGAAGGGGCCGGCACGTTGATAGGGGAGCAAGCACATTGAGCTCCAGAAGTACCACCTTCGAGCACCCGTCAGGGTTCGTCGCCTTCGTAGGAGCGGGTCCCGGCGATGAGGAGTTGCTCACGCTACGCGGTGCCGAACTGCTCTCCAGAGCGGACATCGTCATCCTCGACCAGGAGGCGTACGGCCCGCTGCTACGCCACTGTCGCGAGGGCGTCGAGGTCATCGGCGCGGCAGAGGAGGGCGCCGTCTCGCTGAAGGCCGTCAAGGCGGCCAAGAGCGGGAGCTGTGTCGTGCGGCTGTGCGCGGGTGACCCGATGTTCTTCTCCTCGATCACCGAGGAGGTCGCGGCCTGTGCCAAGGCGGAGGTGGACTTCGAGATCGTCCCCGGGGTGCCCCCGGCGACGGCGGTGCTCACCTATGCCGGGATCCCGGCCGCGGTGTCGGTGCCCGAGTTCCGGGTGGTGGACGCGACCCAGATCAAGGACTGGTCCGCCTACGCCGCGGGAGCGGGCACTCTGGTGATCTACAACGGTATCGCCGAGGCGGTCCCGATCGGCAAGGCGCTGATCGCGGCAGGCCGTCCCGACTCGACGCCGGTGGCGATCAGCAGCGCGGGTACCACGACCGAGCAGCACACCGTGGTGACCACGCTGGGCCGGATCGGGCCCGATCTCAAGCACGCCGGGATGGTCGAGCCCGCGCTGATCGTGATCGGGGAGGCCGTCGGCATGCGCGACCGGCTGTCCTGGTTCGAGACCAAACCGCTGTTCGGCTGGCGGGTGCTGGTGCCCAGGACCAAGGAGCAGTCGGCCGGCCTGGTCGACCAGCTGCGTTCGTACGGCGCGGTGCCCGAGGAGGTCCCCACGATCTCCGTCGAGCCGCCGCGCACCCCGCAGCAGATGGATCGGGCGATCAAGGGCCTGGTCACGGGGCGCTACGAGTGGGTGGCCTTCACCAGCGCGAACGCGGTCAAGGCGGTGCGCGAGAAGTTCGAGGAGTACGGCCTGGACGCCCGCGCGTTCGCCGGGCTCAAGGTCGCGGCCGTGGGCGAGAGCACCGCGCGGGCCCTGGTGGAGTTCGGCGTCAGGCCCGATCTGATGCCGTCCGGCGAGCAGTCGTCGGAGGGCCTGCTGGTCGAGTGGCCCCCGTACGACTCGATGCTCGACCCGATCAACCGGGTGCTGCTGCCGCGTGCCGACATCGCGACCGAGACGCTGGTGGCCGGGCTGATCGAGCTCGGCTGGGAATGCGACGACGTGACGGCTTACCGGACCGTCCGCGCCGCGCCGCCGCCCGCCCCCACCCGCGAGGCGATCAAGGGCGGTGGGTTCGACGCGGTGCTGTTCACCTCGTCGAGTACCGTCCGTAACCTGGTCGGCATCGCGGGCAAGCCGCACAACGTCACGGTCATCGCCGTGATCGGCCCGCAGACCGCCAAGACCGCGGAGGAATTCGGGCTCAGGGTCGACGTCATGGCCGACAAACCTTCGACTTCCGCCCTCGCGGCGGCGCTGGCGGAGTACGGTGCCAAGCAGCGGCAGGCCGCGGTCATGGCGGGGGACGTTCCCCGCAGGCCCTCGCAGACCCGAAGAGGGGCCCGGCGCCGCGCCAAGTAACCTTGAACAAGGCGGCTGCCCGCGCGAAAAGGGCGGGCAGGCCGTGCTCGACGGTCCCGCGCGAGCGCGCCGGGCCGTGACCGGCGGCGCCCCGGCAGACGGTGCGTCGCCACAGGTGGTGGGGCGTGGTGACCGGAGTGCCGCGGAACGCGGTGCGTGATGTGCGGTGCCGGGCGGCGCGCCATGAGACAGCGGCGCGTCGCGGCGAGCGGTGAGCCGGCACACATCGAGCTTCTCCGGCCCGCAGTCCCCTACCGGCCGGGGGAAGAGGGAGACACCATGACGGCCCAGTTCCCTGTCGCACGCCCGCGAAGGCTCCGTCGCACGGCACCGATGCGCCGGATGGTGGCCGGCACCCGGCTGCACCCGGCGGAACTGGTGCTGCCGATGTTCGTGAAGGAGGACATCGACCAGCCGAACCCGATCGGCTCGATGCCCGGAGTGTTCCAGCACACCCGCGACTCGCTGCGCAAGGCCGCCCACGAGGCGGCCGAGGCAGGGGTGGGCGGCCTCATCCTGTTCGGCATCCCCGCGGTGAAGGACGGCAGGGGGTCGGCGGCCGACGACCCGGAGGGGATCGTCCAGCGAGCCGTCGCCGATCTGGTCTCCGACGTGGGTGACACGATGGTCGTGATGACCGACACCTGCCTGGACGAGTTCACCGACCACGGGCACTGCGGCATCCTGACCGGTGAGGGAGAGGTCGACAACGACGCCACCCTGGAGCGCTACGCGGCCGCGGCGGTGGCCCAGGCACGGGCCGGATCGCAGGTGATCGCGCCGAGCGGCATGATGGACGGCCAGGTGGCGGCGATCAGGGCGGCCCTGGACGGTGACGGCTTCGAGCAGGTCCCGATCCTCGCGTACTCGGTCAAGTACGCCTCGGCGTTCTACGGCCCGTTCCGCGAGGCGGCCGAGTGCGCTCCGCGGTTCGGCGACCGCAACGCCTACCAGCAGGACGCGGCGGGACCGGTCGGGGAGGCGCTGCGCGAGGTGCGGCTGGACCTCGACGAGGGCGCCGACGCCGTCATGGTCAAGCCGGCCCTGGCCTACCTCGACATCCTGCGCCAGGTGCGCGACGCCGTGGACGTGCCGGTGGCGGCGTACCAGGTCAGCGGCGAGTACGCCATGGTCGAGGCCGCCGCCGCGAACGGCTGGATCGACCGGGATCGGGTGATCATGGAGTCGCTGGTCGCGATCCGCAGGGCGGGGGCCGACATGATCCTCACCTACTGGGCGACCGAGGCCGCCGCGAAGCTGAGATGAGATCGGCGGCACGTACCGAGAACTGGAGGTTCGTCGCTTGCTGGAGATACGTGTGCGTTAGAGTGCGATAACCGGTGCGGATGTGTCCCAGGTGGCGTAGACCCTGGGGGGTTTGACGTTCCCACTGACCAGAGTGTGGACAGGTCGTCGCATCCGGGTGGCACGCGGGATGCGCGGACGACGGAGGACACAATGGTCGGGGTACCGATGGTTCGTCGAAACAGACGACATGGCCATTCGAAGCAGATGATCAGTTCTGTGCTGGAGTACGCCGAGCTGGGCTGGGCGAGCTGCCTGGGCGCGCGGCCGCTGAGAGGCGGTTCGCGCTCCTGCTCCTGTGACCGCGTCGGCTGTCCCGACCCGGGACGCCACCCTCTCTCGGTGGCCTGGCAGATGCAGGCCACCACCGACCCCACCCTGCTGACCAACTGGTGGCGGTACGAACCCGAGGCGAATGTGATTCTCCCCACGGGGCGGGTGTTCGACGTGTTCGACGTACCGCTCGCCGCGGGGCGCACCGCCCTCGCGAGCATGGACTCCGCCGGAGCAGCCTCGGGCCCGGTCGCCGTCAACGGCGACCGGGCCCTGTTCTATGTGGCCACCCGTAACGTCTCCGACGACGAGGACGAGTGGTGGTCCTGCGCCCTCGACTTCGGCCCGTCCACCATCGACGAGATGCCCGGCCTGCGCTGGCACTGCCGCGACAGCTACGTCCTCGCCCCGCCCTCGCTCCTGCCCGGTGGCCAGCACTGCTCGTGGCTGCGCCCGCCGGACGGCCGCCCGTTGCCCGATCCGCTCCGCGTCCTGGAGTTTCTCGCCGACGTCTGCGAGTGACTCTGGTACGGGGAGCAGTCGCCCGGTCAGGGAGAGCCCCCCAGGCCCGCCTCGCGGGCGCGGACGATCGCCTGGGCGCGGTCGGCCACCTGGAGCTTCATGAAGATGTTGGAGACGTGGTTGCGCACGGTCTTGCCGGACAGGAAGAGGAGCCCGGCGATCTCGCTGTTGCCCTTGCCCTGGGCGACCAGCCCGAGCACCTCCCGCTCCCGCTCGGTGAGCTCGGGGAAGGCGGTACGTGACGGATCGGGCATGCCGGTGAAGTAGGCCAGGACGCGGCGGGCGATCTCGGGCCCGTAGATGGCCTCGCCGGCGGCGACGGCGTGTACGGCGCGGGCGATCTCCTCGGCGCCGGCCTCCTTGAGCAGGTAACCGCGGGCCCCGGCGCGCATCGCGGCGAACACCGAGTCGTCGTCGCGGAACATGGTCAGCACCAGCACCCCGATCCGCGGGCTGGTTCTGATGATCGTCCTGGTCGCCTCGATGCCGTTGCCGCCGGGCATCTGCAGATCCATCACGACCACGTCGGGCTGGAGCTCGGCGGCCAGCGTCACGGCCTCCTGGCCGCCGACGGCCTCCCCGACGACCTCGATGTCCATGGCCCCCAGCAGGCCGCGAAGACCCTGCCGGAAGATCGGATGGTCGTCCACGATCAGTACCGTGATCACTTGGCCTCCTCCACCGGCAACCTGGCGATCACCTCCGCGCCGCCGCCCGGCCCGCGGCCGATCACACATGAGCCTCCCACCTCTGCCGCCCGCTCGCGCATCGAGGTCAGCCCCACGCCCGCGACCGGGTTCTCGGGCAGGCCGATCCCGTCGTCGGCGACCTCCACGCGCAACTCGCCCGGCAGGCGGCGCAGCCGGATGAGGACGGTGGTCGCGCCGGCGTGGCGGCGGGCGTTGGTGAGCGCCTCCTGGGCGATGCGGTAGGCGGCGACCTCGACGGCCGCGGGCAGGTCGTCCAGCGGGCCGTCCACGGTCACCGCGGTCTCCCCGGCCGCTGCGCGCAGCGCGCCCTCCAGACCCAGGTCGTCCAGCGCGGGCGGGCGCAGGCCGTACACCAGCTCGCGGACCGACGCGATCGTCGCGATCATCTCCTCGCGGATCCGGACCAGCAGCTTCTCGACGGCCCGAGGGTCGGTGTCGAGCCTTTTCCGCGCCTCGTCGAGGGCGAATGTGACGCTGGTCAGCGCCGGGCCGAGCCCGTCGTGCAGTTCCCTGCCCAGCCTGCGGCGCTCCTCGTCCCGGGTGGACCGGATGCGTTCCCGGGAGCGGTGCAGGTCGGCGGTGAGCCGTACGGCGTGCGCCAGCTCGGCGAGGTGCCTGGCGAGCACCTCCATCGGCTCGCGGCCCGGCCGAACCCCCGCCACCATCAGGGTCCCGACCCAGTCCGCGTGCCAGAACAGCGGCGTCTCCGCCGCCCCCTGCCGAAGCTCCCCGTCGGTGAACACGCGCGTCGCGCCCCGCCCGGTGCGGACCTCGACGCCGACCCCGGTGGCTCCCAGCGCCCCGCGGATCAGGGCCACGGCCTCGCCGAGGGCCGCCGCCGGGTCCTGTGCCCCCTGCCCGGTACGGCCGAGCAGGCCGACGACCCGGTAGGGGTCGCGTTCGACGGCGAAGGCCCGGTCCACCAACCGCTGCAGGCGTAGCCGCGCCGGGTGGAAGAGACCGCCCACGGCCAGTGCGGAGATCAGCCCGGCGCCCTGGCTCAGGTCGCTGGCCAGGGCACCGGCCAGCCAGATCAGCCCGAAGTAGACGCCTCCGGTGACCGCGACGAGGGATCCGTAGACCAGCGCCCGGTTGAGCACGACGTCGATGCCGTAGAGGCGGTAGCGCAGCACCGACGCGATGATCGACAGGGGCACTCCGGCCATGAAGAGGGTCTCCGTGGCCTTCAGCAGCCAGGATCCGGTCGCCACCCGGAGGATCCAGGAGAGCAGGAGCACCACCAGCGCGCCGACGTACCAGGCGATCTGGCGCCGGAGCTCGGTGTCGCCCGACCGGTAGCGGAAGACCAGCGAGAGCACGCCGAGCGCGGTGAGCGCCATCATCGGGGCGCCGATGTACGACTCCACGACCGGGGAGATCTCACGCAGCGCCTCGACGCCGAAGGGGTTCGCGATCGGGAGCTGGAGCTCGAACTCGGGATCCGGGGCCAGTCCCAGGAACAGCGAGTGCCCGACCATGAGGACCAGGTTGGCGTACAGGACCGGCCGCCAGCGCCGGGAGGGCAGCCGGCCGTCGGGGAAGAGCAGCGGCAGCAGCGAGATGAACACCGGAACGTGCCACAGCCACAGCCACAGTGCCAGCCACCCGAGGTAGGGGGTGATCCCTTCGGGGTCGGTGAGGTAGAGCCAGTGGGCGGCGCTGTAGATCAGGTAGTAGAGGGCGCCGACCACCCCGCTGGTCCAGAGCAGCCAGGGGACGAGCAGCCGGGGCCGGCGGGTGATGAGGAAGGCGCCGGCGGCCGGGAACAGGATGGCCGTCGGATCCAGGGTGATGAAGTCCTCGCGCCAGGTCGAGGCGCTCAGCTCGACCAGCCAGACCGCCAGGAGGTTGCCGACCGGCGCCAGCACCGCGCCGGTCCAGACGAGAACGGCCAGCGCCGTCCGCCGCCGGTCCCCCACGGCGTCTCCGTCCACCGGTGAGGTCATGGAGTTCTCGTCCCTGGGGAAGGTCACGGCGTCTGCGGTCGTGGGCTCTTTGCCGGTGGAGGAGGTCGTTGTGTCTCCGTTCCCGGGGACGGTCACGGTGCCCGCGATCGTGGGGGAGGTCATGCCGGCTCCTTGTCCGTGAGTGAGATCGTGAGGTCTTCGTCCGTGGAGGAGATCACCGCGCCTCCGTTCCGAGGGGGAGCCGGGCGACGACCTCGGTGCCGCCGCCGGGACGCGGCCCGATCGTGCACGAGCCGCCCGTCTCCGCCGCCCGTTCGCGCATGGAGAGCAGGCCCACGCCACCGCGGACCCTTTCCGGCAGGCCGATCCCGTCGTCGGCGATCGAGAGCCGCACCTCACCTGCCACCGCCATGCCGCCGGACTTGCCTCCGGTGACCGTGGGCTCGACGCCCTCGGTCTCGGCCCGTAGCACCTCGGCCCGTACCAGGGCGGTGGTGGCCTGGGCATGGCGGCGGACGTTGGTGAGCGCCTCCTGGGTGATCCGGTAGGCCGCCACCTCCACCGCCGGGGGTACGTCGTCCAGCGGGCCGGCCAGCGCGATGTCCACCCGGGGTCCCGGCGCGTTGGCCAGCGAGCGTAGCGAGTCGGCCAGGCCGAGGTTCTTCAGCGTGGGCGGGCGCAGGCCGTACACCAGGTCCCTGACGTCGGCGATCGCGGTGCCCATCTGGTCGCGCACGCGGATCAGCAGCCCCTCCGTGGCCTCGGGGTCCCGTTCCAGCCGGAGCCTGGCCTCGTCCACGGTCATCGCCAGGCTGGCCAGTGTCGGCCCCAACCCGTCGTGCAGGTCGCGGCGGAGCCTGCGCCGCTCCTCCTCCCGGGTGGTGAGGATGTGCTCCCTGGACCGCCGGAGGTCCGCGGTGAGCCGTACGGCGTGCGCCAGCTCGGCCAGGTGCTGGGCCAGCACGTTCAGCAGGTCCGGTGCGGGGGCGGGGCCGTTGCTGAGCAGTCGCCCGACCGGTTCCCCATGCCAGACCAGCGGGGTCTCGACCGGCCGTTCCCCCAGCTCGCCGTCGGCGACGGTGCCACCGTTGACCTCGACGGCCACGCCGTCGGCACGCAGTGCCTGGCGGATCAGTACCACGGCGGTGGCCAGCCCCTCGGCGGGATCGACGGCCTCCTGCAGGGTGCGGCTCAGCCGGTCGGCCACCCGGTAGGGGTCGTGCTCGACCCGGAGCAGCCGGCTCACGGCACGCCGCAGACGCAGCCGTACCGGGCGGAAGATCGCGCCCACGATCAGCGCCGCGACGAGCCCGGCCACCGGGTCCTCGGCGCCGGACAGCGCGCGGGTCAGCCAGGTCAGGCCGGAGTAGATCCCGCCGGCGACCAGCGCCAGCGTGCCGTAGACCAGGACGCAGCTGAGCACGGTGTGGACGCCGGATGGTTGGGCAGCGGGGGGCTGTGCGGGGGGCGTCGTG
Organism: Streptosporangium sp. CA-115845; assembly: GCF_050943795.1. Classification (NCBI taxonomy): domain Bacteria; kingdom Bacillati; phylum Actinomycetota; class Actinomycetes; order Streptosporangiales; family Streptosporangiaceae; genus Streptosporangium; species Streptosporangium sp. CA-115845. The sequence goes on from NZ_CP191988.1 coordinate 565,476, forward strand.
ACTGCCATGAGGGCAGGATCTCCCAGGTGATGTCCCGCTGTCCCGGGGCAGATGTCCCGTTCTGGAATGATTTTTCTGGGTCTCACTGGTTCACGGGTGTGTCTGGTGGGGAAGGCTCGGGTGGCGCTTCCCGGCTCTGTCCCTCCGGGGGTGCGAACCCGGGGCGGGAACGCCGCAGGCGGAGGCTCGTCCCGCGGTGACTACCCTGGTGGGCGTGAGCCGTACTGAGAACTCCGAGGACCTGTTCGCCCGCGCACGTGAGATCGTTCCGGGAGGTGTCAACTCCCCGGTCCGCGCCTTCGGAGCCGTCGGCGGCACGCCGCGCTTCATGGCGTCGGGGCAGGGGCCCTACATCACCGACGTGGACGGCAACCGCTACGTCGACCTGGTCTGCTCGTGGGGGCCGATGATCCTCGGTCACCGGCATCCCGCCGTGATCGAGGCCCTTCAGGAGGCGCTGCGCGACGGCACCTCGTTCGGTACGGCGACGGCCGGCGAGGTCGAGCTCGCCGAGGAGATCGTCGCCCGGGTCGACCCGGTGGAGAAGGTCCGCCTGGTCAGCTCCGGCACCGAGGCCACCATGTCCGCGGTACGGCTGGCGCGCGGCTTCACCGGCCGATCCAAGATCATTAAGTTCGCCGGCTGCTACCACGGCCATGTCGACGCCCTGCTCGCCTCGGCCGGTTCCGGCCTGGTGACCTTCGGCCTGCCCGACACCCCCGGCGTGACCGGCGCCTCGGCCGCCGACACCGTGGTGCTGCCGTACAACTCGATCGAGGCGGTCACCGAGGCGTTCCAGGCGTTCGGCGCCGAGATCGCGTGCGTGATCACCGAGGCGTGCCCGGCCAACATGGGCGTCGTCCCGCCGCTGGACGGGTTCAACGCCAGGCTGCGGGAGCTGTGCACCGCGCACGGCGCCCTGCTGATCATCGACGAGGTGCTCACCGGCTTCCGGGTCTCGGAGGCGGGCTGGTACGGGCTCGACCCGGTCGACGCCGACCTGATGACCTTCGGCAAGGTGATGGGCGGTGGCCTGCCCGCCGCAGCGTTCGGCGGTCGCGCCGACGTGATGGCCCACCTCGCTCCCGAGGGGCCGGTCTACCAGGCGGGCACCCTGTCCGGAAACCCGCTGGCCTGTGCCGCCGGCCTGGCCACCCTGCGCGCCTGCGACGAGGGCGTCTACGACCGGGTGGACGCCGCCGCCCTGGTCATCGGCCGCGCCGCCGCCGACGCGCTGGCCGCCGCCGGGGTGCCGCACCGCCTGCAGCGTGCCGGGAGCCTGTTCTCCATCTTCTTCACGGACGAGCGGGTGGTCGACTTCGACACCGCCCAGAGGCAGAACACCGCCGCCTATCGGGCGTTCTTCCACTCGATGCTCGACCAGGGGGTCTACCTGCCGCCGTCGGCGTACGAGGCCTGGTTCCTGTCCGCGGCCCACGACGACGAGGCCCTCTCCCGGATCGCGGACGCCCTTCCCGCCGCGGCCAAGGCCGCCGCTTCCGTTTCCGCTTAGCGGGCGGCCTGCTCGGGTTCTTCCTGCCGGGTGGGTGTTCCGGGCGGCCGTTGTTCTGGAGGGCCGGGGCTCCCTTGTGGGCCGACTGCTCTATCGGGTGTGTTCGCGCTCCGGTGGGCGGGTGTTCCGGGCGGCCGTCGTTGGTCGCGGTCTTGTGGGTGCAGGCCTTCGGCCTGGCGGGCGCGCTGGTTGCGGATTTTTATAAGCCGCCCGGAACACCCGCCCACCTCCGCGCACCCCTTGTCTCGCCGTACGGCCTGCGGGCCGTAGCCGCTTTCCTGCGGGCCGCTCATTGGGCTCTTTGACGCTGAAGCGATCCGTACGGGGGCGTTCTGGGTCCATCGTCGTAGCTGAAGCGCCGGTGCGGGAAGGAGCGCAGGGGGCTCGCCGTGGTTCGTCAGGCCTGTCGTGATTTGCCGTCGCTGGTCGGCTTGTTGTGGCTTGGCTCGGGGGCGAGTGTGATCGTCTAAGAGGGCACCTCACACCGCGACTCGGGCCGCCGCCGCGACCGGAGGGACCGCCACTGCGACCGGAGGGAGGGGTACGCCTCGGGAGAGGAACTTCGGTCAGATGGGTCAGTTGGAGAGGGGGCCGGGTCCGTCAGGTCCGTCGGTTCTGTTGGCTCCGTCGGTTCTGTTGGTTTCGTTGGTTGGGAGGTGGAACCAGACGGCGGTGCCTGCTTCGGGGTCGTGGTGGGTGCCCCAGGCGGTGGCCATGGCCTCGACCAGGAGCAGGCCGCGTCCGCCGTCGCTGTCGAGTTCGGCCGCGCGGACGAAGGGGAGGCTGGTCGCCGAGCCGTCGTCGATGACCTCGGCGTGGATCATGCCGCCGCCCAGGCCCAGGCAGACCGTGATCGATCCTGCTGCTGTCCTTCCGGAGTCGGAGTGCACGATGGAGTTCGTCACGACTTCGCTGAGCAGGAGCACCACGTCGTCGAGGGCGGAGTCGTCGACTCTTCCGGTGAGCAGGTCTCGTGCCCAGGCGCGGACCGTCGCGACCGAGCAGGCCAGGCCCGCGAACTCGGCGTGACCCAGCGGGTGCAGTACGGCCCAGCGCGCTGCGGTTGCCCGCCGGCGTTCGTAGCGGCAGGTGGCCTGCCCGTAGGTGTTCATGCGATCGCCGCCGAGACGATGACGTCGGCGGCGTTGTCGGCCCCGGCCCAGACGCCTTCGCCCGGCCGCCACACCCTGGCCCACCAGGGCCGCCAGACGAACACCCACCCACAGGCCCGCCGGATGACCGCGATCCGGACGCGGGTCTCGCCCGCCGCCATCACCTCCAGCACCGGCTGCCCCACCTGGGGCAGCACCAGCGAGGTGCTCACCCCCAGGCCCCGCAGGTCCCAGCCCAGCCGCACCAGGTGAATCAACTGCTCTTGCGGATCACGTTCCTTCACAACTAGCCCTTCTGTTGCCATTTTGACTGGCATGTCACTACTTTTCGATACCTGATACCTACTCAGAGTCACCAGTCGTACGCTCAGAGCATGCACGAGCAAGTGCTTTCGCGCAATCGCGTTCACGCGAAATCTTTAAGTCGGTTGTACGTGCAAGCCCTGGCGGGCTTTGCCAAGCTGAGAGCCCCAACGAGAGAGGTGCCGATGGCCATCAGTCCCACTGCTCGGCGTCGCCGACTCGGGATCGAGCTACGGCGCCTGCGAGAAGCCGCCGGTCTCAACGGGACCGACGTGGCCGCCGCCCTGGGATGGTCCGGCACCAAGGTCTCCCGGATCGAAACCGGACGCGTGAGCGTCCATCACGGCGATGTCGGCGACCTGCTCGACCACTACAAGGTCACCGATGACACACTTCGACAAGAGCTGATCACGCTGGCACGCGAGTCCCGGCAGAAAGGCTGGTGGCACCGCCACCGCGACACCCTGAAGGCCGGATTCGACTCCTACATCGGCCTTGAGGCCGACGCGGCGACGATCCGGACCTACGAGGCGCAGGTCATCCCCGGCCTCCTGCAGACCGAGGCGTACGCCCGAGCGGTCATAGAGGCAACGGTCAGAAAACCCAATACGGCCTACGTGGAGGAGAAGGCCGATGTTCGCCTTGCCCGCCAGCAGCTCCTGACCCGCGATGTCCCGATCCATCTGCACGCGGTGCTCGACCAGGCGGTGTTGATGCGCGAGGTGGGTGGAACGACGACGATGAGCGATCAACTGGCCTTCCTGCTCCAGCGGAGCAAGCTACCGAACATCACAATCCAGGTGCTGCCTTTCAAGCAGGGTGCCCACCCGGCCATAGATGGTCCGTTCGTCATCCTGGAGTTCCCTAATCCTGTGGACCCGGCTCTCGTCTACATCGAACAGGCCATCAGTGGCCTGGTCCTCGAAGAGGCCGAGGAACTCGCGGAATACAGCTGGATGTTCAATAATTTAATCACTCAATCGCTCACCGCTGAGGAGTCTGCGATCCTCATCTCCTCCATGATCGACTAATGACATCGTGCTCGCTGGAAAAGGAGCGTGGGATGGCCACGAATGAAAATTCTCCCTCTGTCACATGGCGTAAGAGCAGCCGCAGCACCAACGGCGGCAACTGTGTCGAGGTAGCTCGCGAGGACAGCCGCTACCTCGTCCGCGACTCCAAGGATCCTGACGGCTTCATACTTTCCTTCGCGCCAAGTGGCTGGGCCGCCTTCCTGGGCTGGGTCAAGGCTGGAAACTTCGACACGCGTCCCTGATCGCGCGACTGACAGAGAAAAGATCTCTCGGAGGTGAGAGATACAGGTGTTCAATGACTGATCTGGTGAACGCTCTGTGGCGAAAAAGCAGTCTGAGTGGTAATGGTGGCGCGGACTGCGTTGAGGTGGCCGGCAATCTTTCTGGCATCACCGCTGTCCGAGACAATAAGGACCCGCTGGGCCCGGTGCTTGTCTTTTCCCCTGGCGGGTGGCGGGCCTTTGTTGGTGGTGTCAAAGGGGGCGAGTTCGACGGCCTGGGGTGAGTTGGGTGCTTACCTGGGCAGGTCGCCGAGGTCGATGGTGAGGGGGAAGGGGACCGGGACGGTCACGCGGTCGTGGTGGATGCCGGTGAGGCTGTACGCGCGGGTGGCCGGGTCCAGTTCGTAGACGTAGACGACGGGTGCGCCGTTGTTGTTCTCCACCCGCCAGAAGTGCGGGATGCCCGCCTCGGCGTAGCGGAACGGCTTGGTCTTGCGGTCGCGGTCCTCGGACTCGGGCGAGACCACCTCGATGGCGAGGTGCACTTCACCGGGAGTGTAGAACGTCCGGTCGTCGTCATCGGCGGCCTTCGCGTCGACGACCACGATGTCGGGACAGGGGCGCATCCGGTGACCGAGCTTGACGTCCATCTGATTCACGGCCGAGACATGTTCGGGAGCCTGAGCGTTCAGGACGACGCGGAGGCCGAACAGCACGCGCTCGTGGAAGCGCTTCTGGGGGGACATGAAGACGAGAGCTCCATCGATGAGTTCGACGTGCTTGAAGAAGTCAGGTTCGCCGTTCGGTCCCTCAGCCGGCAGGTTGTCGAGATCATCGGCGGTCCATCCCCATGGGGGTGGGGAGGGCCAGTAGTCGAGTGCGGCGCTCACGTCGGTCACCATAACATCGTCCCCGTCACTCGGCGTGTCCATTCACATCATCTCCGTTGCCCTCGTTCTATTCTCTCCCGTTTCGCCCCGAACGGAAGAAGAAGAGGTCATCGAAGGTGGAGCGTGGCGGGCGCGGGTGCTCGCGTAGAGGACGCCGGAGATGATCAGGGCGGCGGCGGTGAGTTTGACGAGGGAGATGGGTTCGCCGGTGAGCAGGGCGGCCGAGGACATGCCGAAGACCGGGACGAGCAGGGCGGAGGGCGCGACCACCGAGGCGTCGTAGCGCTGGAGCAGGAAGCCCCAGATGCCGAAACCGCCGAGGGTGGAGATCAGCGCCACGTAGAGCACGGACAGGCTCCCCTCCACCGAGAACTCCAGCCGGGGAACACCCTCCACCAGCAGGGACAGGGCCAGCATGGGCAGGGCCGCGACCGCGCTGATCCAGACCATGAAGCGGAGCGAGTTGGGCGGGGCGGCGCTCCTGACCGCGATGTTGCCCGCGCTCCAGAAGAACGCCGAGCCGACGACCAGCAGGAACGCGCCAACGGGGCCGCCGGTGCCCAGGTCGGCGGCGATCAGCACCAGCCCGGCGAGCGCGACGGCCATGCCGGTGATCCGCCGTGTGGTGAGCCGCTCCCCCAGCAGCACGACAGCCAGGACGGCGGTGAAGACCGCCTGAACCTGGACGACGAGCGAGGTCAGCCCGGCGGGCATGCCCGCCCGCATGCCCAGCAGCAGCAGGGTGTACTGGCCGATACCGAGGGTGGCTCCGGTGACGAGCACCTTGCGCCAGGGCACCCCGGGGCCGCCGACGAACAGCAGCGCGGGGAAGGCGGCCAGGATGAAACGCAGGGCCACGTAGAACAGCGGTGGAAAGTGCCGGAGCCCGACCTCCATGACGACGAAGTTGAAGCCCCAGAGGGCGGTGAGGCCGATGGCGAGGAGGAGGTGCCGGGTACGCATACATCCATCGTCGTTTTCAGCGATATTTCAGCACAAGCGAAAATTTCTGGCCTATGCCGTTTAGAGTTGCTTATGTGTTGGATCTCAATCGGCTCAAGGCACTGCACGCGGTCTCCGTCTACGGATCGGTGGGCGCGGCGGCCGAGGCGCTCATGGTCACCCCCTCAGCGGTCTCCCAGCAGCTCGCCAAGCTGGAGCGGGAGACCGGCGCGACCCTGCTGGAGCGCAACGGGCGCGGGGTGCGGCTGACCGACGCGGCGGGGCTGCTCGCCGACCACGCCGGGCGCATCCTCGCGCTGGTCGAGACGGCGGAGGCCGACTTCGAGGCACTGCGCGGGCAGGTCGTGGGGCGACTCTGCATCGGCGCCTTCCCCACCGCGGCCAGGGGGCTGATGCCCGCCGCGCTGGCCCTGCTGCGCACCCGCCACCCCGACCTGCGTCTCCAGCTCATGGAACGTGAGCCGGAGCGGCAGATCCGCGAGGTGGCCAGGGGAGAGCTCGACCTCGCGGTGATCCAGGACTGGATGAACCGCCCGATGGCGATCCCCGAGGGACTGTCCCGGGCGACGCTCCTCGACGACATCGCCGACGTGGTCCTGCCCGCGACCCACCCGCTGGCGGACCGCGCCGAGATCGAGCTGGCCGAGCTGTCCGGGGAGCAGTGGATCAGCTCCTCACCGGGCACGGTCTGCCACGACTGGCTGGTCTACACGCTGCGCTCGGCCGAGCTGGAGCCGGACATCACCTGCATGGCGGATGAGTACCCCACCCAGATGGCCCTCGTCTCGGCCGGGCAGGGATGCGCGATCATTCCCCGGCTGGGTCGCGACTTCGTCCCCTCCGGGGTGCGGGTCGTCCCGATCAGATCGCGCCCGACCCGCAGGCTCTACGCGCTCTGGCGCAGTGACGCGGCCCGTCGCCCGGCGATCCGCGCCGCGGTCGAGGCGCTGAAGGCCGTCTCCGCCGATTTCCACATCCCCATCTCCGAGTCCGTCGGATCGGCGCTGTCCACCGTCCTGGCCGGGAACGTCGACCCGGCCGAGTGAGCGACCACCGCAGGCCCCGTGCCGTGGACCTCACCGAGCCGAGGAACGGCGGGCAGAGGATCCAGGGCGCAGGGCCTAGCTGAGGGCGATCGTCACCACGCCGCCGACGATGACGCAGGCGGCCAGCAGCCGCCTGGTCAGGTCGCCCTCGGCCAGCAGTCTGCCGCCGAGCAGCACCGCGACGAGCACGCTGACCTCCCGTACCGGGGCCACCGCGCTGATCGGCGAGAGGGTGAACGCGGTCAGCGCCAGCAGGTAGGAGAGCGGCATCAGCACCGCCGCACCCAGCACCCGCGTCCGGTGCTCGCGCCAGACGGGCAGGACCAGGCCCCGGCGGTGGCCGCCGAGCACCGGTGCGGTCAGCACGAGGGTGCGGCCGAGGTCGCCGAAGTAGTTGAGCAGGATCGGCGCGACCGCGAAGGCGCTCACCACCTGCTTGTCCCAGACGGTGTACGCCGCGATGAACACTCCGGTGGCCAGCCCGAACCCGATGCCGCTCAGGTCCTGGCGGCTGGGCCTGCGAACCATGCTGAGCAGGAAGACACCCACCCCGATCAGGCCGATCCCCGCGATGCCCGTCAGGCCGGGTCGCTCGCCCAGGAACAGGACGGCGACCAGGCTGGCCAGCAGCGGTCCGGTGCCTCGGGCGATCGGGTAGACCGTCGACAGGTCGCCGTGCCGGTAGCCACGCTGGAGGAACATGAAGTAGCCCAGGTGCAGCGTGGTGCTCGCGGCGATCACCCCGAGGTCGGCCCACGAGAGGCCGGTGTCGCCGAGGAGGAGATAGCCGAGCGCGACCGGGGTCCAGACCGCCGTGGACGCGGCGGCCACCATCCAGACGAAGACGACGCCGTCGGCGTCGGCGGCCTGCTTGCTCAGCAGGTTCCAGCAGGCGTGGGCGACGGCCGAGGTAAGGATGAGGGCGAGGGCGAACAGGCTCACGGGGGACCTTTCCGGACCGCCGGACCGCGGAACCTTAGCCACAAACGCCCCAGACCCTACTCGCCTTCGCCACGCGCTCCCAGTGGTCCACCTGACCGGCTGTGGGCCGGTAGCTGTGGGTAGGCTGGCGGAACCATGGCTGAGACCACCGTCGTTCACCTCCTGCGCCACGGTGAGGTGCACAATCCCGCTAACGTCCTGTACGGCAGGCTTCCCGACTACCACCTCTCCGACAACGGCGTGCAGATGGCCGAGACGGTGGCCAAGGTGGTCGCCGGCCGCGACGTCGTCGCGCTGTTCTCCTCCCCGCTGGAGCGTGCCCAGGAGACCGCCGCCCCGCTCGCTGCGACCTTTCACCTGGACGTCACGCTCGACGAGCGGCTGATCGAGGCCGAGAACATCTTCGAGGGTCTCTCCGTCGGCGGAGGCGACGGTGTCTTCCGTAACCCGCGTTTCTACCGCTACCTGTGGAACCCGCTCCGTCCCTCCTGGGGAGAGCGCTACATCCACCTGGTCAACCGGATGAGCGGCGCGATCAACGCCGCTCGCAGGGCGGCGCGCGGCCATGAGGCGATCATGGTGAGCCACCAGCTCCCGATCTGGATCATCCGGCTCGCCGCCGAGGGCAGGCGCCTGCCGCACGACCCACGCCGCAGGCAGTGCGCTCTGGCCAGCCTCACCAGCTTCGCCTTCGAGGGGGACCGTCTGATCAGCGTGGGGTACAGCGAGCCCGCGGCGGCACTCGTCAAACGCCCCACTGTGCCGGGCGCCTGACCCCGCCGGTACAGTGATTGCTCTACCGGTTGTAGTACAGGGAGCCTCCGTCATTCATGCGCGCACAATCCTTTGCCGCCGTTGCGCTGCTCATCGCCGTGGCCGGATGCGCCGGAAACCAGGGGGCGCAGCCGCAGACCGGCGACACCCGGTTCATCGCCGGCGACGGCAAGATCACCCTGTTCCAGGCCGCCGACCGCAAGGTCGCGCCGCCTGTAGAGGGGGAGACCCTCGACGGGGGCACCGCGACGCTCGCCGCACACAAGGGCAAGGTCGTGGTGCTCAACTTCTGGGCCTCCTGGTGCGCGCCCTGCCGGGCTGAGGCGCCGGTGCTCAAGGACATCTCCGCCAAGACGAAGGCGGACGGTGTGGAGTTCCTCGGCGTCGACTTCAAGGACCGCAAGGCCGACGCGCTCGCCTTCGAACGGAGCCACAAGTCCGGCTACCCGAGTATCTTCGACCAGCCGGGCAAGATCGCGCTCTCCTTCCAGGGCACGGTCCCGCCCGCGGCCATCCCCTCCACACTGATCATCGACCGCCAGGGCAGGATCGCCGCCAGGGCACTCGGCGCGGTCAAGTACAACGACCTCCTCGACGCCGTGACCAAGGTCGCCAATGAGGGATAATAGCCCCGGCCGATGGCTGGGCCCGCGATGATCGCCGACCTCGTGAGCACCGTCGCGAGCGGCTCGCTGGCGCTGGCGCTGCCGATAGCGGTCGCGGCCGGACTGGTGTCGTTCCTGTCGCCGTGCGTGCTGCCGCTCGTGCCCGGCTACCTGTCGTACGTGACCGGCATGAGCGCCGACCCCAGGCGGGGGCGCATGGTCGCGGGCATCGTGCTGTTCGTCCTCGGGTTCGCCGCCGTGTTCGTGGCCGGCGGGGCGCTCTTCGGCGGGCTCGGCGCGATGCTGTTCGGCAACGCCGGGATCATCACGCGAGTGCTGGGCGCCCTCACGATCGTGCTCGGCCTGGCCTTCATGGGCGTCATCCCCGGCCTGCAGCGTGACTTCCGTATCCACCGGCTCCCGGCCGCGGGCCTGGCGGGGGCGCCCCTGCTCGGCCTGGTGTTCGGCCTGGGCTGGACCCCCTGCATCGGCCCCACCCTCGGGGTCGTGCTCACCCTCGGCCTGAACGAGGGCAGCGCCGGCCGCGGCGCGATACTCGCCTTCGCGTACGCGCTCGGCCTCGGCCTGCCGTTCGTGGCGGCCGGGCTGGCGTACAGCAGGGCCCTGAAGACCTTCAAGGCGGTACGCCGGCACTCACAGCTGATCACGCGGGTGGGCGGCGTCATGCTGGTCGTCGTCGGCGTCCTGCTCGTCACCGGGCTCTGGGAGCAGCTCGTCGCGATGATCCAGGGCTGGGTCGGCGGATTCGAGCCGGTGATCTGATGGGGCACATCGACCCCGGGACGGGAGAGCGAGCGGTGACCGAGCCGCAGACGGAGACGGTGGCCGCGAGCAGCCCCGAGGCCGGCGGAAAGAACGGGAGGAACAAGGAACCGCGGCCCGTGGGAATCGGGTTCGTGGGCTGGGCGCGCTGGTTCTGGCGGACGCTCACCTCGATGCGGATCGCGCTGATCCTGCTGTTCCTGTTCGCCCTGGCGTCCATTCCCGGCTCGATCTGGCCGCAGCGCGGCGTCTCCGACGCCAAGGTCTTCCAGTACTTCGAGGACAGCCCCCAGCTCGCCGAGTGGCTGGACAGGTTCTGGCTGTTCGACGTGTTCAGGGCGCCCTGGTTCGCCGCGATCTACCTGCTGCTCTTCCTGTCCCTGATCGGCTGCGTGCTCCCCCGTACCATGGCCCACCTGCGGGAGCTGCGCAGGAAGCCGCCCGCGGCGCCGCGCAACCTGGGCAGGCTGCCGCAGCACGCCTCCTTCGAGGCCCCGCTGACCGTCGAGGAGGCCGCCGCCGCGCTGCGCGCCAAGCGGTTCCGGGTGATCACGGGGCCCGGCTGGGTCGCCGGGGAGAAGGGCTACCTGCGCGAGACCGGCAACCTGCTGTTCCACGTGTCCCTGCTCGGCCTGCTGCTCGCGGTCGGGATCGGCACGCTCTACGGCTACCGGGGCAACGTGCTGGTCGTGGAGGGCGAGGGGTTCGCCAACACGGTCGCGGCCTATGACCGCTACATGCCGGGACCGCAGGTGAACGCCGAGTCGCTGGAGCCGTTCTCCTTCACCGTCGAGGACTTCCAGGCGACCTACATCGCGAAGGGCGAGAAGGCCGGGCAGCCTCTCGACTTCGAGGCCAGGCTCAAGGTCGAGGATGCCCCCGGCGCCCCCGTGCGCGACTACGCCCTCAAGGTCAACGAGCCGCTGAACGTCAACGGCACGCAGAGCTACCTGATCGACCACGGGTACGCGCCGACCTTCAGGATCACCGACGGCAAGGGCCAGGTCGCCTTCGACGGGCCGGTGCCCTGCCTGGTCGTCCAGCCCGCCAACTTCACCTCCGAGTGCGTGATCAAGGTCCCGGACGCGCAGCCGGAGCAGCTCGGACTCCTGATCGGCTTCCTGCCGACGACGGTTCCGGTGGGTTCGGAGTGGGTGTCGGTCTTCCCCGGCGCCGCCAATCCCACGGCCCAGGTCTACGGCGCCTTCGCCGGTGACCTGGGTCTGAAGGACGGCCGGCCGCAGTCGGTCTACGAGCTCGAACCCGAGAGCCTGAAGAAGATGAAGCCGCTGGTCATGAAGGCCGACCCGCTGGCGGTGGGCGAGAAGCTCACGCTCCCGGACGACATGGGCTCCATCGAGTTCACCGGCGTCAGGGAGTGGATCGCCCTGCAGATCACCCACGATCCCGGCCGGATGCCGGCGTTCGTCGCCTCGGTCCTCGCCGTGGCCGGCCTCGTGCCGGCCCTGACCGTCCGCCGCCGCAGGGTGTGGGTGCGGGTCCAGCCCGAGGGCGAGAACCGGCGGGTCGAGGTGGGCGGCCTCACGCGTACCGAGGGGGGCGATTTCGACGAGGAGTTCGCCGAGATCGTCTCCGCTTTGAACCCAGGAATTCCCAACCCAGGAGTTAAGGATGCCCGTTGAGGTCGATGCCGGCCTCGCCACCCTGAGCGATCAGCTCATCTTGGCGACGGTGCTGCTCTACGTCTTCGCAATGATCGCCTACGCCCTCGACCTGGCCTTCAGCCGGTCCGCGGGGGTGTCGGCCCGCGCGGCGGCGCAGCCCGCGCTCGCCACCGTCGGCGGTGGTGCGGCCCCGGCCGCCCCGGAGTCCGCCCCGGTGGGGGGCGAAGGTCCCACTGACAAGGCGCCCGGTGCCTGGGCGACGCGGGTTGGGCCGGTGGCCGTCGGGCTGAGCTGGCTCGGCTGGGCCGCGAACCTCGGGGCCCTCCTCACCCGGGGCCTGGCCGTGGACCGGTGGCCGTGGGGCAACATGTACGAGTTCGTGGTCGCGATGTGCTTCGCGGCGGTGAGCGCGTTCCTGTTCATGAATCTCCGCTACCGGGTCCGCTTCCTCGGCGCGTTCGTCATGGTCACGGCGGCTCTCGGGCTCGGCTTCGCGGTCCGATACCTGGAGGTGCAGGCCGGCCCGGTGGTGCCCGCGCTCAACAGCTACTGGGTCCTGATCCACGTGTCGGCGGCGATCGTCGCCAGCGGCCTGTTCCTGATGGCCGGCATCGCCGGCATCCTCTACCTGGTCAGGAAGGACACCGCGGTCCTGCTGCCGTCCCGGCCGCAGTTGGAGCGGGTCGCGCACCGGGCCATCGTGATCGGCTTCCCGATCTGGACCTTCGCCGTCATCGCCGGGGCGCTCTGGGCGGACAAGGCCTGGGGCCGCTACTGGGGCTGGGACCCCAAGGAGGTCTGGGCGTTCATCACCTGGGTCGTCTACGCCGCCTACCTGCATGCCAGGGCCACCGCGGGCTGGAAGGGCAATGCCGCCACGATCGTGCAGCTCGTCGCCTGCGTCTGCCTGCTGTTCAACCTGGTCGGGGTGAACATCTTCTTCGGGGGCCTGCACTCCTACGCCGAGGTTCCCTGAGTCCGGCGCCGAGCCCCCCGCTGACCGGCCGCATCGGCGGCCGGTCAGTCGTCGTCCGCCCGGTCAGTCCTCGTCGCGCAGGCGGCGGTCGAGGTCCTTGAGGAAGTCGGGGTCGTCGTCGGGGCCCTTCGGGGCCTCGGGGCGCTGTGGCATGTCCTCCGCCAGGAGCGAGCGGGGCGCCCTGGGGCCGTACGGCCGGCCGAGCAGCAGCCAGAAGAGAGCTCCGACGGCCAGCAGCAGCACCACGATGAGCACCCAGAGGAGCTTGGGCAGGTTTCTGGACTCCTCGTCCGGCGTGGTGATGACGTCGAACAGGCAGTAGAGCCAGAAGGCGAATATCGCCAGACCGACAAGCAGGGGCATGCCCGAACTGTAAGCCATTGTGAGACCCGTTGCTGTCAGCCCTCGGTTACGGATGACTGGCGAGGGCTCACCCGGTTAACGTAGAACCCGTTGACACGTCCCCAGGGGGTGCGATGGCACAATCGGGCGACAAGGGCCGCCATCGACGGCGGTGGTGGCAGCGGGGTCCGGCCGCGCGTGCGGAGAGTGCTGTGCGGGAAGCTCCCCGTGAGGTTCCCCGCGAAGCGGAGCGCCGGGTCGGGGCGGTCACGGCCCCGGTGGTCGACCGCCCGCAGTACACCTGGAAGGACTTCGAGCTCGACGACGAGCGTCCCCGGGCACAGCCCAACTCCCCGGACACTCCGGATCTGGGTGACGGCCTGCGCCACTGCGGGCGCCTGGAGCGCATTCTGCACCGTCAGTGGGACTCGCGGTGGGAGGTCCCGCCCCCGGAGGTCGTGCGGGCGGTGGAGAGCCTGGCCAGGTTGCCCGACCTGCTGAAGGACAAGCTGGCCGACGGTCTCGACGGCATCTACGTCGGCGCGGGCGGGGTGCCCGACCTGGACGACATGGGATACCTGCGCGGTGCGCCGCTGCCCTCGGGCCGGGCGACCTGGGACGTCTGCGCGGGAGCGTACGGCGACCGCAAGATCGTGGTGGGAGATCGCCCCTCGCCCACCCCCGACGTGATGATGCACGAGGTCGGGCATGCCCTGGACGATGTGGACGCCCCCCACGGCGACTGGGTCTCCGACTGCCCGGAGTTCGCCGCCCTCTACGCCCAGTGCGTTCCCGTGCTGGCCTCGGGGTTCCATCTCCAGCCGGGCGACCTGGGCCGCAAGGAGTTCTTCGCCGATGCCTTCGCCGCGATCGTCTCCCGGCAGCGCCCCGCGCTGGTCGACATGCTGGGCGGCGACACGCGAATGGCGCTCAACGTCATGTTGTTCTTCAACCGGCGCTACGGAATCTAGGTGATCTGGGATGTACGTCGTCAGGCTCGCTGACGGTACTCTGCGCGTTCCGCAGACCCTGGCCGGCGATGACGGGCGTCTGATCGGCAACGCCTATGTCGAGGTGTCTCCGGGGGATCCCGACTACGACCGCTGGCTGGCCGAGTCGCTCACCGAGGAGGAGTGGGTCGAGCGGCGGCGGCGCTGGTCGGCGGAGAACGACGACCTGGAGCGGGAGTTCCTGGCTTTCAAGGCCGAGCAGGAGACCTAGGCCGGTTCAGGCACGGGCGTGGTCACCGTCCGGTCGTGTGGCACTTCACACGACTCCACGGTGACCCTGCGGCTTCCGGGTAAGGCGCGCAGGATCACCGATGGTGTGACGTCCTAAGTCGTCAGACGCGCGGGGACTCGCCTGCAGGCCGTTCGGCCGTCAAGACGTCCTCTCCACGCAGAAGGGCGTGCACTTCCGACTCGCGGAAACGCCGGTGCCCTCCGGGGGTACGGATGCTGCTGATGCGGCCTGCCGCGGCCCAGCGTGTAACCGTCTTTGGGTCGACCCGGAAGAGGGCGGCAACCTCTCCGGGCGTCAGCAGACGCTCGCTGCTACTCTCCACAATCTCTCCCCCTCGCATCCCGCTTCCTGCCAGCGGGCGGACAGGTAACCAGTGTGCCGAGCGAAGCCTGATTTATCCGTGGTTTTCAACAAAGATCACGGGTTGTTATCTACTGCCTGCCCGATTGTTATATGATAGAGCCTCTTTGGGACTCTCGTGGGTGTTTCTTTACGAAACTGGTCTGTTGTGAACACTAGCAGCGCTCGCAGTCAATGCGAAGGGTGCTCCCGCGGTCGGCACGGTCATGCCTGGGCGATGAGCGGAGTGACGTAGCCTCGACGTTGTGCATCCCGTCATCGTTTACACCGCGTCCCGGGTCGGTCTACTCGCCGTGAGCCTGGGAGTGCTCTATGTCCTCGGCCTGCGTCAGCTGATCCTGCTTGTCGCCGCATTCCTGGTCAGCGGCGTGGCCAGCTACGTCCTGCTGTCAAAGCAGCGGGACGCGGTAAGCGAGCGAATCACTAAGAATCGGGAGTGAGCGGCGACGGGAACATGCCGACTCGGGCATGGTACTCGTGACCAAGCCGGGTTGTGTCACTACCAACGAGTAATCCGCCAGGATGTGCCAGGAATGCCTTGACTCCGATTCCGCGTTCCCGGGTGGGGTTCCATGTCAGGGCCTTGCCGGTGCGGGGGTGGATCGCTCCGATTCCCGGACGCGCCACCGCTCCGGGTCCCGCCGAGTCGTGGCCGAGCGGGTTGTCCAGCCAGCGCTGGTGCCCGCCGACGTAGACCGCCGCCCCCGTCGCCGCCACCGCGTACAGCGAGTCGCCCCCGGTGTGGTTCACCCAGGTGGGGCGTACCTCGCCGCGGGCGCGGGTCTCGAAGCGCGCGGCCGTGTCGCACATCCTGTCCCACCCCCCGGGGCCGCCGGTCGTGACGACGGCGAGATAGCTCCCATCGGGGGCGAAGTCCAGGCCCCGCACATAGCTGGGAAAGTCGGCCATGCACCTGCCCCGGTAGGCGCCGGTCCGCCAGGGCGCGACCTTGGCCGGTGACGCGGCGACGTCGATCAGGCCGAGCTGCGGGCGCGACAGGCCGTCGAGGGTGGCGAAGTCGCCGCCGACCGCCAGCCTGCCGTGGCTCAGGGAGAGCGCGTGGACCCTGGTCCTGCCACCCCTGGGCTCGTCCGGCCTGATCGCGAAGGTCGGGTCGACCGAGCCGTTGACGGCGTCCAGCCTGGCCAGTGCGGTAAGGGCGACAGGGCCGACACGGGTGAAGTCGCCGCCGACGTAGAGGTGGCGGCCCAGCCTGGCCAGGCTGGTGACCGTTCCGTCGCGGACCTGGGCGCCGAAGTGGGCCACCGGGGATCCGTCGGACAGCCGGAGCAGGGCCAGGCCCCGCGTCTGCGCCCCGTCGGTCGTCGTGAACCGGCCGCCCGCGTAGACGGTGTCGTGCACCCCCGCCGCCAGGGCCTGGACCGGGCGGTCGAGGCGTGGTGCGAAACCGGGCAGCACCCGCCCGGTGGCCAGGTCGTAGGCGAAGAGGTTGTCGCGCGACAGCACCCTCGTGCTCCGGGCCTCGCGTACCTCGCTGAACGAGCCTCCGACCACCACCGTGCCGCCCACCAGCGCGATGGCGTTGACGATCCCGTCGAGCACGTGGGGAGTGGTGTTCACCGGATCGGTCAGGACGACCCTGCTGTGCTCCGTGGTGCCGGCGGCGGCGGTCCCGGGGAGCATCAGGATCAGGGCCGCGGTCGGCAGGTAAGCGGTTCTGGCAAACATTCGATAATTTTTAGCATGCTCTGGGTAATCGAATGACTACTTTCCGTGGATTGTCGGGGCGGGCCTAGGCTTGGTGCCATGACGCGCGCTTCTCTGGACAAGCAGCCGCACGAGGTCGCCGCGATGTTCGATCGCACGGCCCGGCGGTACGACCTTGTCAACGACGTTATCTCCCTGGGCCAGGTCCGGCTGTGGCGTAAGGCGACCGCCGCGGCCGTCGACGCGGGCCCCGGTGAGCTGGTCCTCGACCTCGGTGCGGGCACCGGCACGTCCACCGACTCGTTCACCTCGCTGGGTGCCCGCGCGATCGCCTCCGACTTCTCGTTCGGCATGCTGAGCACCGGGGTCAGGCGCAGGGGCGGCTCGGGCGTTTCCGGAGGGGGGGTACGGGGTGTCAGCTTCATCGCGGGCGACGCGCTGCGGCTGCCCTTCGCCGACGACGTGTTCGACGCGGTGACGATCTCCACGGCGCTGCGCAACGTGCAGGACACCGGCCAGGCGCTGCGCGAGATGTATCGGGTGGCCAAGCCGGGTGCGCGCCTGGTGATCCTGGAGTTCTCGCACCCGACGTCGAGGTCCTTCGACCTCGTATACTCGCAGTACCTGATGAGGCTGATGCCGCAGGCAGCCAAGCTCTTCGGTTCCAACGACGACTCCTACGAGTATCTGGCGGAGTCGATCAGGGCCTGGCCGGACCAGGCGGGGCTGGCGAGGATCATTCAGGAAGCGGGCTGGGAACGGGTCGCCTGGCGCAATCTCGCGCTGGGCATCGTGGCCCTCCACCGCGGATATAAGCCCGCATAGAAGATTGGCAGGCGATAGCAGTACCCACCTGACACTTTGCCCCGCAAAGGCGTTAGACTTCGGGCCGACAAGTTTGTGAAGACCTTCACAAAGAACGAAAGGCCCCTTACCCCGAGGCCCCCAAAGCTTGCAGGACAGGACAGGTCCCGTGACCGTGCCAGCCGCCAGACAGCGGAACGTCGCTGAGGCTGACGCCGACGTCATCGTCGTCGGCGCCGGACCCGCCGGTTCGACAACCGCTTTTCATCTCGCGCAGGCCGGACTTGACGTCCTGCTGCTCGAGAAGACCACCTTCCCTCGCGAGAAAGTCTGCGGCGACGGGCTGACGCCCCGAGCGGTCAAGCAGCTCATCGCCATGGGGATCGACATCGACGCCCCCGGCTGGGTCCGCAACAAGGGCCTGCGCGTGGTCGGCGGCGGGATACGCTTCGAGCTCGACTGGCCCGAGCTGGCGAGCTACCCCGACTTCGGCCTGGTCCGCACCCGCCAGGACTTCGACGAGATCCTGGCCGGCAACGCGGTCAGGGCGGGCGTCCGCCTGCTGCAGGGGGTCAACGTCACGGCCCCGGTCCTGGACGACCGCAGCGGGCACATCGTCGGCGTCCTCGCCAGGCAGAACGGCGAGGAGGTCACCTACCGTTCCCGGCTGGTGGTCGCCGCCGACGGGAACTCCACCCGGATCTCCCTGGCCATGGGGCTGCACAAGCGCGAGGACCGCCCGATGGGCGTCGCGGTGCGGACGTACTTCGAGAGCCCCCGCCATGACGACGACTACCTGGAGACCTGGCTGGAGCTGTGGGACGGCGACACCCTGCTGCCCGGCTACGGCTGGATCTTCGGCGTCGGCGACGGCACGTCCAACGTGGGTCTCGGGCTGCTGAACACCAGCGAGTCCTTCAAGGGCATGGACTACCGCGACCTGCTCAAGCGCTGGGTGAAGGGCATGCCCGCCGAGTGGGGCTACGTCGAGGAGAACATGACGGCCCCGATCAGGGGCGCCGCGCTGCCGATGGCCTTCAACCGCCAGCCGCACTACACCCGGGGTCTGGTGCTGGTGGGTGACGCCGGCGGGATGATCAACCCGTTCAACGGCGAGGGCATCGCGTACGCGATGGAGAGCGGCCACGTCGCGGCCGAGATGATCGTCCAGGCACTGGGCAGGGTCACCCCCGCCCAGCGGGAACGTGTGCTGCGAGCCTACCCGCAGACGCTGAAGGACGCCTACGGCGGCTACTTCACGCTCGGCCGGGGCTTCGTCGAGCTCATCGGGCACCGCGGTGTGATGAACTTCGCCACGCGTCACGCGCTGCCGCACCCCCGCCTGATGAGGTTCGCTCTCAAACTCCTTGCTAATCTCACCGACCGGCGGGGTGATGCGTCGGATCGCATCATCAACGCCCTGTCGAAGGTGGCACCACCGGCATGAGCTCAACGAACGCCGAACACCTGGGACCCGGGGCGATGATCGCCCTGCCTAGACTTTCGAAATACACCAACATGCAGAGCTACGCGCCGGCGCGCGTGGAGATGGGAGAGGAGGCGTAGCGATGGAGCTGTACGCACCCATCCTGGTGCTCGCCGTTCTCGCGGCGGGATTTGCGGTCTTCTCGGTGACGATCGCCCCCTTCACCGGTCCCAAGCGCTGGAACCGCGCGAAACTCGACGCCTACGAATGCGGTATCGAGCCGACGCCCCAGCCCGTGGGCGGAGGTCGCTTCCCGCTGAAGTACATGATCACCGCGATGCTGTTCATCGTGTTCGACATCGAGATCATCTTCCTCTATCCGTGGGCTGTCGCGTTCGACCAGCTCGGGATGTTCGGGCTGGTCGAGATGGTGCTGTTCATCGTCACCGTGCTCGTGGCCTACGCGTACGTGTGGCGCCGCAAGGGTCTGGACTGGGACTAGATATGGGACTTGAAGAGAAACTTCCGAGCGGGTTCATGCTCAGCACGGTCGAGCAGGTCGCCGGCTGGGCACGTAAGAACTCCGTCTGGCCGGCCACCTTCGGTCTTGCCTGTTGCGCCATCGAGCTGATGTCCACCGGTGGTCCCAAGCACGACCTGGCGCGCTTCGGCATGGAGCGCGCTTCGGCGTCTCCGCGCCAGGCCGACCTGATGATCGTGGCGGGCCGGCTGTCGCAGAAGATGGCCCCGGTGCTGCGTCAGATCTACGACCAGATGGCCGAGCCCAAGTGGGTCATCGCCATGGGCGTCTGCGCCTCCAGCGGCGGCATGTTCAACAACTACGCGATCGTGCAGGGCGTCGACCACGTCGTCCCCGTCGACATCTACCTGCCCGGTTGCCCGCCGAGGCCCGAGATGCTCATCGACGCGATCGTCAAGCTACACGACAAGATCCAGAACACGAAGTTCGGCGCGCATCGCGCCAAGCAGATCGACGAGCTCGAACTGCAGGCACTGCGGACGTTGCCGCTGATCGACCAGGGAACCGCCAAATGAGAAGCGGTGAGCGACCGATGGCGCGAAGCGGATTCACAGCGGCCCGCGTGGCGAACGAGGAGCGGTAGGCGACCGAGACATGAGCACTGAAAACCTTCCGGAGGTCCCGGAGGAGCCCATCGCCCGCCTGGGCATGTTCGGCACCTCGGGTACCGGAGACACCTCGGGCTACGGCCGCCTCGTCGTGCGGCGCAAGCCCGAGCTCTCCACCCCCCGCCCGTACGGCGGGTACTTCGACACCGTCGCCGACGAACTGGAGCGCGCCCTCGGCGGCGACTTCGCCGACGCCGTCGAGCGCGTGGTCGTCGACCGCGGCGAGCTGACCTTCCACGTCAGGCGCGAGCGCCTGCTCGACGTCGTCAGGGCACTGCGCGACGACGCCGCCCTGCGCTTCGAGCTCTCGCTCGGTGTCTCCGGCGTGCACTACCCCCATCTGACGGGTCAGGAACTGCACGCGGTGATCCACCTGTGCTCGATCACGCACAACCGCCGCCTGCGCGTCGAGGTCTCCTGCCCCGACGACGACCGGCACATTCCCTCCACGGTCTCTGTCTACCCGACGCACGACTGGCACGAGCGCGAGACCTGGGACTTTTTCGGCATCGTCTTCGACGGACACCCGGCGCTGACCCGCATCATGATGCCCGACGACTGGGACGGCCACCCTCAGCGCAAGGACTACCCGCTCGGCGGCATCCCGGTCGAGTACCGCGGCGCCGAGATTCCCGCGCCGGACCAGAGGAGGTCTTACACATGAGCACCTTTGACGACGAGGCCACCGAGGGCACGGTCTACACCGTCTCCGGCAACGACTGGTCGGAACTGCTCGAGACCCTCACCGGCCAGCAGGACGAGCAGCTCGTCATCAACATGGGTCCCCAGCACCCGTCCACGCACGGTGTGCTCCGCCTGATCCTGAACCTGGACGGCGAGACGGTCACCGAGGCCCGCACGGTCATCGGCTACCTGCACACCGGCATCGAGAAGAACCTCGAATTCCGGACGTGGACCCAGGGGACGACGTTCGTCACCCGGATGGACTACCTGGCGCCGATCTTCAACGAGACCGCCTACTGCATGGGCGTCGAGAAGCTGCTCGGCATCACCGACCGGGTCCCCGAGCGGGCCCAGGCCATCCGCGTGATGATGATGGAGCTCACCCGGATCTCCTCGCACATGGTGGCCATCGGCACCTTCGGCATGGAGCTGGGCGCGACCACGCCGTTCCTCTTCGGGTCCCGCGAGCGCGAGATGGTGCTCGACGTGATGGAGTACATCACCGGCCTGCGGATGAACATGGCCTACGTCCGGCCCGGCGGTGTCTCCGTCGACCTGCCGGCCGGCGCCGTCGACAAGGTCGGCGAGCTGCTCAAGGTCATGCCGGGGCGCATCAAGGACATGCGCAAGATGCTCGACGCGAACCCGGTCTACCTGGCCCGCACCAAGGACATCGCCTACCTCGACCTCACCGGCTGCATGGCGCTGGGCGTCACCGGTCCGATGCTGCGGGCCGCGGGTCTGCCGTGGGACCTGCGCAAGTCGCAGCCCTACTGCGGCTACGAGACCTACGAGTTCGACGTCCCGACGGAGAAGAGCGCCGACGTCTACGGCCGCTACCTGGTACGGGTGGCCGAGATGGAGGAGTCGCTCAAGATCATTGAGCAGGCTCTGGACCGGCTCTCCGGGCCGCTCAAGGGCGGCCGGGTGATGGTCGACGACAAGAAGATCGGCTGGCCCGCGCAGCTCGCGCTCGGCCCCGACGGCCTGGGCAACTCGCCCGACCACATCGCGCACATCATGAGCGGCTCCATGGAGGCGCTGATCCACCACTTCAAGCTGGTGACCGAGGGCTTCAGGGTCCCGGCGGGGCAGGCGTACGCCTCGGTCGAGTCGCCCCGCGGCGAGCTCGGCGCCCACGTGGTCAGCGACGGCGGCACCCGCCCCTACCGCGTACACTTCCGCGATCCGTCCTTCACGAACCTGCAG
Organism: Streptosporangium sp. CA-115845; assembly: GCF_050943795.1. Lineage (NCBI taxonomy): Bacteria > Bacillati > Actinomycetota > Actinomycetes > Streptosporangiales > Streptosporangiaceae > Streptosporangium > Streptosporangium sp. CA-115845. The sequence goes on from NZ_CP191988.1 coordinate 587,147, forward strand.
GCCATGCCCGCGACGTGCGAGGGCGGCATGGTCGCCGACGTCATCTCGGCGGTGGCCTCGATCGACCCGGTGATGGGAGGTGTCGACCGATGAGCGCGCCCGACGAGAGAGCGGTTGCCGGCGGTGAGCCGACGGGTGGGCAGAGCACCCGGTCGAGCAACGAGGAGGTGAGCGCGACCATGACCAATGGATACGCGCCGGAAGTGCGCGAGCGCCTGGAGCGCGACGCCAAGGAGATCATCGGCCGCTACCCCAGGCCGCGGTCGGCGCTGCTTCCCCTGCTGCACCTGGTGCAGTCCGAGGACGGCTACGTCTCCGACGACGGCCACGAGTTCTGCGCCGAGATGCTCGGGCTGAGCAAGGCCGAGGTCGTGGGCGTCTCCACCTTCTACACGATGTACAAGCGCAGGCCGATGGGCCAGTACCACGTGGGCGTGTGCGTCAACACGCTCTGCGCGGTCATGGGCGGCGACCAGATCTGGGACGAGCTCTCCGAGCACGTCGGCGTCGGTCACGACGAGGCGACCCCGGACGGGAAGATCTCGCTGGAGCGGCTGGAGTGCAACGCCGCCTGCGACTTCGCCCCGGTGATGATGGTCAACTGGGAGTTCTTCGACAACCAGACCCCGGACTCGGCCAAGCAGCTCGTCGACGACCTCAGGGACGGCAAGGAGCCCTCGCCGACCCGCGGCCCGAAGAGGCTCTGCACGTTCAAGGAGGCCTCGCGGGTGCTCTCGGGCCTGCCCGACGGCCTGGCCGGTGACGGCCCCTCGGCGGTGGGCCCCTCCCTGGAGGGCCTGAAGATCGCTAAGGCCAACGGATGGAAGGCTCCCGAGGCGTGAACGGGCGCGAGGTCAACATGATCGGGCGAGCAGGTAGGCACGGAGCGGTCTCGTCACGGAGCGACGGGCTGCCAGGCGAGGAGACGAAGTGACCACTCTCACCCCGGTTCTCACCGCGAACTGGGACCAGCCGAACTCCTTCACGCTGGAGGGCTACGGCGACTACTCGGCGGCCAAGAAGGCCCTGGGCATGGACCCCGACGCGGTCATCCAGGTCGTCAAGGACTCCGGGCTGCGCGGCCGAGGCGGCGCGGGCTTCCCCACCGGCATGAAGTGGGGCTTCATCCCCCAGGGGGACGGCAAGCCGCACTACCTGGTGGTCAACGCCGACGAGTCCGAGCCGGGCACGTGCAAGGACATCCCGACGATGATGGCCAACCCGCACGCGCTGGTCGAGGGCATCATCATCACCGCGTACGCGATCCGGGCCAACCACGCCTTCATCTACGTGCGCGGCGAGGTGCTGCACGTCATCCGCCGCCTGCAGGCGGCGGTGGCCGAGGCGTACGCCAAGGGCTACCTCGGCACCGACCTCTTCGGCACCGGCTTCGATCTGGAGCTCGTCGTGCACAGCGGGGCGGGCGCCTACATCTGTGGCGAGGAGACGGCGCTGCTCGACTCGCTGGAGGGTCATCGCGGCCAACCTCGGCTCAAGCCCCCATTCCCCGCCGTGGCGGGCCTCTACGCCTCGCCCACCGTGGTCAACAACGTCGAGTCGGTCGCGAGTGTTCCCTCGATCATCGCCAACGGCGCCGAGTGGTTCGCCGGGATGGGCACCGAGAAGTCCAAGGGCTTCGGCATCTTCTCGCTGAGCGGCCACGTGACCCGGCCCGGCCAGTACGAGGCTCCGCTCGGCATCACGCTGCGCGAACTGCTGGAGATGTCCGGCGGTATCAGGGAGGGCCACCGGCTCAAGTTCTGGACCCCGGGCGGGTCGAGCACCCCGATCTTCACGGACGAGCACCTGGACGTCCCGCTGGACTTCGAGTCCGTGGGCGCCAAGGGCTCGATGCTCGGCACCCGGGCCCTGCAGATCTTCGACGAGACCACCTGCGTGGTGCGCGCCGTGCTCCGCTGGACCGAGTTCTACGCGCACGAGTCCTGCGGCAAGTGCACCCCCTGCCGGGAGGGCACCTACTGGCTCAAGCAGGTGCTCAAGCGGCTGGAGAAGGGGCAGGGCACCGAAGAGGACCTGACCACGATCACCGACATCGCCGACAACATCCTGGGCCGCTCCTTCTGCGCCCTGGGTGACGGTGCCACCAGCCCCATCCACTCGTCGGTGAAGTACTTCCGCGACGAATACCTCAAGCACTTCGAGATCGGCGGCTGCCCGTTCGATCACGCCCCGTCCACGGTGTGGGGGGCGAAGTGAGCGCGCGCGGGAAGGCCACCGGCAAGCACAGCACCGTCTCGGTCGCCAGGCCGACGGAGGAGACGCCATGACCGTCGAAGCCACCACCCCGGCGCAGGCGCCGGTGAACCTGGTCACCGTCACCATCGACGGCTTCCAGGTGAGCGTCCCGAAGGGCACGCTGATCATCCGGGCGGCCGAGCTGCTCGGCATCCAGATCCCCCGGTTCTGTGACCACCCGCTGCTGGAACCGGCCGCCAACTGCCGCCAGTGCCTGGTGGACATTCCCGACGCGGGCAACGGCCGGGGGTTCCCCAAGCCGCAGCCCTCCTGCGCGATCGAGGTCGCCGAGGGCATGGTCGTCCAGACCCAGCTCACCTCGCCGGTCGCGGAGAAGGCGCAGCGCGGCGTCATGGAGCTGCTGCTCCTGAACCACCCGCTGGACTGCCCGGTCTGCGACAAGGGCGGCGAGTGCCCGCTGCAGAACCAGGCCATGTCCAACGGCCAGGGCGAGAGCCGCTTCGTGGAGAAGAAGCGGACCTTCGAGAAGCCGGTCGCGCTCTCCTCGGAGGTGCTGCTCGACCGCGAGCGCTGCGTCCAGTGCGCGCGCTGCATCCGCTTCTCCGACGAGATCGCCGGCGACCCGCTCATCGACTTCTTCGAGCGCGGGGCCAAGGAGCAGGTCGGAGCCGCGGACGGCCAGCCGTTCGAGTCCTACTTCTCCGGCAACACGGTGCAGATCTGCCCGGTGGGCGCGCTGACCGGTGCCGCCTACCGCTTCCAGGCCCGCCCGTTCGACCTGGTCTCCACGCCCAGCGCCTGTGAGCACTGCGCCAGCGGCTGCTCGCTGCGCGCCGACCACCGGCGCGGCAAGATCACTCGCCGCCTGGCCGGGGACGACCCCGAGGTCAACGAGGAGTGGAACTGCGACAAGGGTCGCTGGGCCTTCACCTACGCGACCCAGCCCGACCGGCTGAAGACCCCTCTCGTCCGTGACGAGGAGGGTCGCCTGGTGCCGGCCTCCTGGCCGGAGGCGTTCGCCGCCGCCGCCAAGGGCCTGTCCGCGGCGCGCGGGCGCGCGGGCGTGCTCGTCGGCGGTCGCGTCACCGTCGAGGAGGCGTACGCGTACTCGAAGTTCGCCCGGATCGCGCTCGGCACGAACGACATCGACTTCCGTGCCAGGCCGCACTCCGAGGAGGAGGCGCACTTCCTGGCGCACGCCGTCGCCGGCAAGGGCATCGAGGTCCGCTACGCCGACCTGGAGAAGGCGCCGGCGGTGCTCCTGGCGGGCTTCGAGCCCGACGAGGAGTCGCCGATCGTCTTCCTGCGCCTGCGCAAGGCATGGCGCAAGAAGGGCCTGAAGGTCTTCTCCGTCGCGCCGTTCGCCGGCCCCGGGCTGGCCAAGATGGGCGGCACGCTGATCCCGGCGGTGCCGGGCACCGAGACCGCCGTCCTGGACGACCTGGCCGCCGTCGACGTGACGGCCGCCGAGGCGATCAGGCAGCCGGGAGCGATCATCCTGGCCGGTGAGCGACTCGCCACCGTGCCGGGCGCGCTGTCGGCGCTGCTGCGGCTCGCCGACGCAAGCGGTGCCCGCCTGGCCTGGATCCCGCGCCGCGCCGGTGAGCGCGGGGCCGTCGAGGCCGGGGCGCTGCCGAACCTGCTGCCCATCGGCCGCCCGGTCGCGGACGAGACCGCCCGCGCCGAGGTGGCCAGGGCCTGGGACGTCACCTCGCTGCCCGAGGGCGAGGGCCGCGACACCACCGCCATGCTGGCGGCGGCGCTCGACGGACAACTCGACGCCCTCGTCGTCGCGGGTGTCGACCCCTACGACCTGGCCGCGCCGCAGGCGGCCCTGCTGGCCCTGGAGAACACCCCGTTCATCGTGAGCCTGGAGCAGCGCGCCAGCGCGGTCACCGACCGCGCCGACGTGGTGTTCCCCGTCGCCGTGGTGGCCGAGAAGTCGGGCACCTTCGTCGACTGGGAGGGGCGCGGGCGCTCCTTCGAGGAGGCGCTCGGGGTTCCGGGGATCATGAGCGACCTGCGGGTCGTCTCCGCGATCGCCGACGCCATGGACGTGCACCTCGGCCTGCCCGACCCCGCCGCCGCCCGCCGCGAGATCGGCTCGATCGGCGCGTGGCGTGGCCCCAGGGCCGCGGCCCCCCAGGTGAGCGGCTCGCTCGCCGCCAGGCCGCGGGCGGGGGAGGCCGTCCTGGCCAGCTGGCACCTGCTGCTCGACGACGGCCGCCTGCAGGCGGGCGAGCCGTACCTGGCGGGCACCGCCCGCCCCGGCGTGGCGCTGGTGTCCGAGGCCACCGCCGCCGAGTGCGGCCTGGTCGACGGCGGCGAGGTGGTCGTCGGCACCGAGCACGGCTCATTGAGCCTGCCCGTGCGGATCGCGGACCTGCCCGGCCGGGTGGTGTGGCTGCCGGCCAACTCCGACGGTCGCTCGGTCACCCGTGACCTGCACGCCGTCGCCGGTGATGTGGTCAGGGTCGGCGCGGTGAACACCGCCGAGAGCACCATGGCCGGCGAGGTAAGCGCCGCCGGCGAAGCTAACGAGGAGCGGTAATGAATGCCCGGACTCTTCTAGCGGCCGATCCGACCCTTGCCGACTTCGGCAAGGACCCGCTCTGGATCAGCATCATCAAGGCCGTTGTCATCTTCATCGTCCTGATGCTGGGCGTGCTGTTCGGCGTGTGGTTCGAGCGTAAGCTCATCTCCCGCATGCAGAACCGGTACGGTCCCAACCGGGCGGGCAAGTTCGGGCTGCTCCAGTCGGTGGCCGACGGCCTGAAGATGGGGCTCAAGGAAGACCTGATGCCCCGGACCGTCGACAAGGTGATCTACTTCATCGCCCCGGTCGTCCTGGCGGTACCGGCCTTCCTGGCCTTCTCCGTCATCCCGATGGGCCCGATGGTGTCGATGTTCGGTGTCCAGACGCCGTTGCAGCTCACCGACCTCCCGGTCGCGGTGCTGCTGGTGCTGGCGATGGCCTCGATCGGCGTGTACGGCATCGTGCTGGCGGGCTGGGGCTCACGCTCCCCGTACTCGATCCTCGGCGGCCTGCGGGCCAGCGCCCAGGTGGTCTCGTACGAGATCGCGATGGGCCTGTCGTTCGTGGGCGTGTTCCTGTTCGCCGGGACGCTCTCCACCTCGGAGATCGTCGCGGCGCAGGCCAAGGGCGGGGTGTTCACGCTGGGCGGCCTGGAGATCCCGATGCCCTCCTGGTACATGATCCTGCTGATCCCGTCCTTCCTGATCTACATCGTCACGATGCTGGGCGAGACCAACCGGGTCCCCTTCGACCTGCCCGAGGGTGAGGGCGAGCTGGTCGGCGGCTTCCAGACCGAGTACTCCAACTCGCTGAAGTTCGCGGTCATCATGCTCGCGGAGTACGTCAACGTCTTCGTGGTCTCCGCGGTGTCCATCACCCTGTTCATGGGCGGCTGGCGGGCCCCGTGGCCGATCTCCATGTGGGACGGGGCGAACACCGGCTGGTGGCCGCTGCTCTGGTTCTTCAGCAAGATGGTGCTGGTCTTCGGCTTCTTCGTCTGGTGCCGCGCCTCGCTGCCGCGCGTCAGGTACGACCAGCTGATGGCCCTCGGCTGGAAGATCCTCATCCCGATCAACCTGGCCTGGATCCTGCTCGTGGCCACGGTCAGGGCCCTGCAGCTCGAAAACGTCAACCGGTCGCTCGTGCTCATCCTGGCCGCGTTCGTGATGATCGCCTGCCTCGGGATCTGGTGGCGCTTCGACAGCGTGCTGCAGAAGCGCAAGGAGGCCAAGGCCGCACTGGTCGAAGCCGAGTTCGAGCAACTCCAAGCCGAGCCGACCGCGGGTGGCTTCCCTGTGCCGCCGCTCGACCTGCCGCACTACCACGGGGTAGAGCGCAAGGAGGTTCCCAGTGGGAGCAACTGATTGGCTGAATCCCATCAAGGGATTCGGCGTGACCTTCCACACGATGTTCAAGAAGGTCGAGACGGTCAACTACCCCGAGGAGAAGCGGCCCACGGCGCCGCGCTTCCACGGCCGGCACCAGCTCAACCGCTGGCCCGACGGCCTGGAGAAGTGCGTCGGCTGCGAGCTGTGCGCCTGGGCCTGCCCGGCCGACGCGATCTTCGTCGAGGGGGCCGACAACACCGACGAGGCACGGTTCTCACCCGGTGAGCGCTACGGGCGCACCTACCAGATCAACTATCTGCGGTGCATCCTGTGCGGCCTGTGCATCGAAGCCTGCCCGACACGGGCGCTGACGATGACCAACGAGTACGAGCTCGCCGACACCAGCCGTGAGAGCCTGATCTACACCAAGGAAATGCTGCTCGCACCGCTCGGTCCCGGCATGGAGGTCCCGCCGCACCCCATGCGTCTCGGCGAGACCGAAGAGGACTACTACCGGCTGGGACGCAACAATGGGTGAGACCATCACGTTCTGGATCCTGGCGGTCGTCTCGGTGTCGGCCGCCCTCGGGCTCGTCTTCAGCCGCAGGGCCGTCTACTCGGCCCTGATGCTGGGCGTCGTCATGCTCTCCCTGGCCGTGCTGTACGCGGTACAGGACGCCCCCTTCCTCGCCGCGGTGCAGATCATCGTCTACACCGGCGCGGTCATGATGCTCTTCCTGTTCGTCCTGATGCTCGTCGGTGTCGACTCCGCCGACTCGCTGGTCGAGACGATCAAGGGACAGCGCGTCTGGGCGGCGATCGCGGGCCTGGGCTTCGCCTTCCTGCTCGCCCTGGGGGTCGGCAACGCCACCTTCGCCGCGCCCGCCGGCCTCACCGAGGCCACGAAGGTCGCGGGCGGCAACGTGCCCTCGCTGGCACAGCTGATCTTCACACGGTACGTCTTCGCCTTCGAGGTCACCTCGGCGCTGCTGATCACCGCCGCGCTCGGCGCGATGGTGCTGGCGCACCGTGAGCGCATCCGGCCCAAGGCCACCCAGCGTGACCTGGCCCGCGCCCGGTTCAACGGCCCGCAGCCTTCGCCGCTGCCGGGACCCGGCACCTACGCGCTGCACAACGCGATCGACATGCCGGCCCTGCTGCCCGACGGCACGGTCGCCGACAAGTCCATCAACCGGGTGCTCGCCAGGCACGAGATGGAGGGCGGCTTCGCGCCGACCGACCCGGTGAAGGCGGCGCTCATCAAGCAGGTCCTGGAGAGGGACGCGGCGCAAGGCCGCGATTCCGACTCAGGCGACGAGCCCGTCCAGGCGGAGGACGTGGCGCCCCAGCAGGAGGACGGCAAGTGACCACTCACTACCTGGTGCTCTCCGCGCTGCTGTTCGCGATCGGCGCCATCGGCGTGCTGGTACGGCGCAACGCGATCGTGGTGTTCATGTGCGTGGAGCTCATGCTCAACGCCTGCAACCTCGCGTTCGTCGCCTTCGCCAGGCAGCAGGGCAACCTGGACGGCCAGATCATCGCGTTCTTCGTGATGGTGGTGGCCGCGGCCGAGGTCGTCGTCGGCCTCGCCATCATCGTGATGATCTTCCGAACCCGCAGGTCCGCGTCGGTGGACGACGCGAACCTGCTGAAGTACTAAGAGGTGGCCGTGGAACCCGCTGAGATCATCCAGCATTCCGGGGGTGTGATCGGAGTCTCCTGGCTCATGGTCGCGCTCCCGCTGCTCGGTGCCGCGATCCTGCTGCTGTTCGGGCGCCGCACCGACCGCTGGGGTCACCTCCTCGGTGTCGCGATGTCCCTGGGCGCGTTCGCGGTGGCGGTCGCCGCCTTCGTCCAGTTGCTCGGTCTGCCCGAGGCCCAGCGCCGCCAAGGGGTCAGGCTCTACGAGTTCATCCCCGGCCTCGCCGACATGGGGCTGCTGATCGACCCGCTGTCGATCAGCTTCGCCCTGCTGATCACCGGTGTGGGATCGCTGATCCACATCTACTCGATCGGCTACATGTCGCACGACCCGGGCCGGCGCCGGTTCTTCGCGTACCTGAACCTGTTCGTCGCCGCGATGCTCCTGCTGGTGCTGGCCGACAACTACGTCGTGCTGTTCGTCGGCTGGGAGGGTGTGGGCCTCGCCTCGTACCTGCTGATCGGCTTCTGGCAGTTCAAGCCCACGGCGGCGGCCGCGGCCAAGAAGGCGTTCATCGTCAACCGCGTCGGCGACTTCGGCCTGCTGATCGCGATCTTCGCGATCTGGACGACGTTCGGCTCGGTCGCCTTCAACGAGCTCACCGGGGGCGCCGTCAGCGGGGCGATCTCCTCCGGCGCGGCCTCCCAGGGCACGATCACCGCGGTCGGCCTGCTGCTGCTCCTCGGCGCCTGCGGCAAGTCGGCCCAGCTGCCGCTGCAGTCGTGGCTGCTGGACGCGATGGAGGGCCCGACCCCGGTCTCGGCACTCATCCACGCCGCGACCATGGTCACCGCGGGCGTCTACCTGGTCGTCCGCTCCGGCGCGTTCTTCGAGGCCGCCCCGACCGCGCAGCTCGTCGTGACGATCGTCGGTGTGGCCACCCTGCTCGCCGGTGCGATCATCGGTTGCGCCAAGGACGACATCAAGAAGGGCCTGGCCGGCTCGACGATGTCGCAGATCGGCTACATGATGCTCGGCGCGGGCCTCGGCCCGGTGGGCTACGCCTTCGCCATCGCGCACCTGATCGCGCACGGCTTCTTCAAGGCCAACATGTTCCTCGGGGCGGGCTCGGTCATGCACGCCATGAACGACGAGGTCGACATGCGCAAGTACGGTGGCCTGTTCTCGGTGATGAAGGTCACCGCGGCCACCTTCATGATCGGCTATCTCGCGATCATCGGGTTCCCGCTGCTGTCCGGTTACTTCACCAAGGACGGCATCATCGAGACGGCCATGCACCACAACCAGATCCTCGGCTGGCTCGCGGTCGTCGGCGCCGGCATCACTGGCTTCTACATGTCGCGGATGGTCTTCATGACCTTCTTCGGCAAGCGGCGCTGGGCAGACGACGCGCACCCGCACGAGTCGCCCTCCGTGATGACCGTGCCGCTGATCCTGCTGTCGATCGGTTCGGTCTTCCTGGGCGCCTTCCTGATCCTGGACAACCGGCTCATGAGGTTCCTCGCCCCGGCGGTCGGCCTGCCCGAGCACCTGCCCGTGTTCGACCCCTTCACTCCTGCCGGCCTGGCCACGCTCGCGCTGGTCGCCGTCGGCGTCGTCTACGCCTGGTTCCGCTACGGTGCCGCCGAGGTGCCCCGGCTCGCCCCGCGCGGCTCGTTCCTCACCACCTTCGCCCGCCGTGACCTGTACGGCGACGCGCTGAACGAGGCGCTGTTCATGCGCCCCGGCCAGTGGCTGGCCCGGTTCGCGGTGTTCTTCGACAACCGCGGTATCGACGGCCTGGTCAACGGCCTGGCGGCGGGGATCGGCGGGACCTCCGGGCGGCTGCGCCGCATCCAGACCGGCTACGTGCGGTCCTACGCGTTGTCCATCCTCTTCGGTGCCGCCGTGGTCGTTGGCGCGCTGCTCTACGTAGGGAACATGTGATGCCCTGGCTCTCGACCCTGATTGCCGTGCCCGTTCTGGGCGCGGTGGGTGTCTCCCTTGTCAAGAGTGACAAGCTCGCGAAGCAGCTGGCGCTGGCGGTCTCACTGGTCGTGCTGGCGCTCACCGGCGCCCTCGCGTACCTGTTCGAACCGGCCTCCGAGACGCGCTTCCAGTTCGCCGAGGTCTACGAGTGGATCCCGCGGTTCGGCGTCCACTACGGCGTCGGCGTGGACGGCATCGCCCTGGTGCTGATCGCGCTGTCGGCGGTGCTCGTGCCGATCGTGATCCTCGCCTCCTGGCACGACGCCGACGGAACCGGGGCCGCGGCCCCGCCCAAGCGCTCGGTGAAGACCTACTTCGCGCTGCTGCTGGTGCTGGAAGCGATGATGATCGGCGTCTTCGCGGCGACCGACGTCTTCCTCTTCTACGTCTTCTTCGAAGCCATGCTCATCCCGATGTACTTCATGATCGGGTCGTACGGCGGAGCCCAGCGGTCCTACGCGGCCGTGAAGTTCCTGCTGTACTCGCTCTTCGGCGGCCTGCTCATGCTGGTCGCGGTGATCGCGCTCTACGTGATCGCCGACAAGGGCACCTTCATGTTCCCCGAGCTGATCGGCGTCATCCAGGACCCGACCACGCAGAAGTGGCTCTTCGCGGGCTTCTTCATCGCGTTCGCGGTCAAGGCGCCGCTCTGGCCGTTCCACACCTGGCTGCCCGACGCCGCCGCGCAGGCCCCGGCCGGCGCCGCGGTGCTGCTGGTGGGCGTGCTGGACAAGGTCGGCACGTACGGCATGCTCCGCTTCTGCCTGGAGCTCTTCCCGGACGCGTCGAAGTTCTTCACCCCGCTGGTGATCGTGCTGGCGGTGGTGGGCATCGTCTACGGCGCGATCGTGGCCATCGGCCAGACCGACATGAAGCGCCTGATCGCCTACACCTCGATCTCGCACTTCGGCTTCATCGCGCTGGGCGTCTTCGCGATGACCAGGGACGCGGGCGCGGGCGCCACCCTCTACATGGTCAACCACGGCTTCTCGACCGGCGCGCTCTTCCTGGTCGCCGGTTTCCTGATCTACCGCCGGGGTTCCAGCCAGATCGCCGACTACGGAGGCGTGCAGAAGGTCGCCCCGCTGCTGGCCGGCACCTTCCTGATCGCCGGCCTGTCCGGGTTCTCCCTGCCGGGACTGTCCACGTTCGTCAGCGAGTTCATGGTCCTGATCGGCACCTTCGAGCGCTACCCGGTCGCAGCGATCATCGCGACGAGCGGCGTCATCCTGGCGGCCGTCTACATCCTGTGGATGTACCAGCGCACGATGACCGGCCCCTCGAAGGAGTCGGCCCATGTCATGCCCGACCTCAACTGGCGCGAGATCTGGGTGATGGGCCCGCTGATCGCGGTGATCATCGCCATGGGCTTCTTCCCCAAGCCGGTGCTTGACGTGATCAATCCCGCGGTCGACAAGACGATCTCCAGCGTCCACATCGAACCGTTCACGCCCGCCGTGGCAGAGAAGAAGGGGGCCGGCCAGTGAACGGCACCATCCAAGCCCCGACAATCGAGTACGCGCTGCTCGCGCCGATGCTGCTGGTGTTCGGCGCGGCGATCATCGGGGTGCTGGTCGAGGCGTTCGCGCCCCGCTACCTGCGCAAGTCGATCCAGATGCCGCTCACGCTGCTCGCCCTGCTCGGCGGGTTCGTGATGACCGTCCTGTCCGCCCTCAACGGCCTGCCGGACGCGCCGGCGGCCATGGGGTCGATCGCGGTGGACGGCCCCTCCCTGTTCATCTGGGGCATCATCCTCGTCCTGGCGCTGGTCAGCACGCTCCTGATCAACGACGAGGACCAGTTCGTCGCGCAGGCGGCGGCGGTACCGGGAAGCCCGGACGAGGAGGAGGCGATCCTCAGCGGACACGCCCAGACCGAGGTCTACCCGCTGCTGCTGTTCTCGGTCGGCGGCATGCTGCTCTTCGCCTCCGCCAACGACCTGCTGGCCATGTTCGTCGGCCTTGAGGTCATGTCCCTGCCGCTGTATCTGCTCTGCGGTCTGGCCCGCCACCGTCGCCTGCTCTCGCAGGAGGCCTCGGTCAAGTACTTCCTGCTCGGCGCGTTCTCCTCGGCCTTCTTCCTGTACGGCATGGCCCTGGTCTACGGCTACGCCGGGTCGGTGGACCTGAAGGCCATCAGCGCCGCGCTCACCAAGGTCAGCGGTCAGGAGACGCTGCTGCTGCTCGGCCTCGCGCTGCTCGGTGTCGGCCTGCTCTTCAAGGTCGGAGCCGCGCCGTTCCAGGCCTGGAAGCCCGACGTCTACCAGGGAGCGCCCACCGCGGTCACCGCTCTGATGGCCTCCACGGTGCTCGTGGCGGCCTTCGGCGCGGTACTGAGGGTCTTCTGGGTCGCCCTGGGCGGCCTGGAGTGGGACTGGAAGCCGGTCATGTGGGGCATCGCGATCCTGACGATGATCGTCGGTGCGATCCTGGCCATCACCCAGACCGAGATCAAGCGGATGCTCGCCTACTCCTCGATCGCGCACGCGGGCTTCCTGCTCACCGGCGTCGTCGCGATCGGCGCCGCCGAGCAGAACAGGCATGCGCTGTCGGCCATCCTGTTCTACCTGGCCGCGTACGGCTTCACCACGGTCGGCGCCTTCGCGGTCGTCACCATGGTCCGCGACGCGGGAGGCGAGGCCGGGCATCTGTCCCGCTGGGCCGGTCTGGGCAAGCGTTCCCCCGTTCTCGCGGGTATTTTCGCCTTCTTCCTGCTGGCCTTCGCCGGCATCCCGCTCACGAGCGGCTTCTTCGGCAAGTACGCCGTTTTCTCGGCGGCGGTCGCCGGAGACGCGCTGCCGCTGGTCATCGTGGGTGTGGTCAGTTCGGCGATCGCCGCGTTCTTCTACGTCCGGGTGATCGTGCTGATGTTCTTCAACGAGCCCGCCGTCGACGGGCCGTCCATCGCGACGCCCACGGTGGGCACCTCGGCTGTGGTCGCCCTCGCGGCAGCGGCTACGGTAGTGCTAGGGGTTTTCCCGCAGCCGGTGCTCGATCTCGCGGATCAGGCTGCGTCCGCGTTGTTCATTCGCTAGAGGAGTAACGGTTCATGGCTGCGCCACCGGTTGTTGATCTTCCGTTCGTCGACGAACGGTTGGCGCAGGACCTCGCTACCGGACTGGCCGAGGTCGAGAAACTGCTGCGGTCCTCGGTGGAGAGTGAGGACGCCTTCGTCACGGAGGCGTCCAAGCATCTCATCGAGGCGGGCGGCAAGAGGTTCCGGGCCATGCTGGTCCTGCTCGCCGCCCAGTTCGGCTCACCCGCGGCGGCGGGAGTGGTGCCCGGTGCCGTGGTGATCGAGCTGACCCACCTGGCGACGCTCTACCACGACGACGTGATGGACGAGGCCCCGGTCCGCCGGGGCTCTCCGTCGGCCAACGCCCGCTGGGACAACACCGTGGCCATCCTGACCGGCGACTACCTGTTCGCCCAGGCCTCGGAGATCCTCGCCGACCTTGGCTCCGACGTCATCAGGATCCAGGCGCAGACGTTCTCCCGCCTGGTCCGCGGCCAGATCCGCGAGACCATCGGCCCCCGCTCCGGCGAGGACCCGGTGGCCCACTACATCGGGGTGCTGGCCGACAAGACCGGTTCGCTGATCGCCACCTCCGGCCGGTTCGGCGCCATGCTCAGCGGCGCCACGCCCGAGGTGGTCGAGCGACTGACCCGGGCCTGCGAGGCCATCGGGGTCGCCTGGCAGCTCGGCGACGACCTGCTGGACGTCGCCTCGGAGACGGCCGAGTCGGGCAAGACGCCGGGCACCGACCTGCGCGAGGGCATCCGGACCCTGCCCGTGCTCTACGTCCTGGCGTCGGACAACCCCGAGAGCGCCCGGCTGCGCGAGTTGCTGGCCGGTCCGGTGGCCGAGGAGGACATCGAGGAGGCCCTGCGTCTGCTCCGCGCCGACCCCGCCATGGGACATGCCCGCGCCGAGCTGATCGACTGGGCCGACCGTGCCCGCGAGGACCTCGCGGGCCTTCCCGACATCCCGGCCCGTGTCGCCTACCTGGCCCTCTGCGACTACGTCGTCGAGCGCTCCGGCTGAGCGCCGGTCCAGGACAGGACCCAGCCCGGCCCGGCGACAGCGCCGAGCCGGGTTTTTCGTGTTTCTTCCACGATATTGCTTGCAGGGCAAAGCAAATAATGTATGTGCATGTAGACTCCTCCCGGATAGCACACTCCAGGAGGAATCACCATGTCGTGGGACCATTTCGCCCTCTTGCACGCACGCGTGGAGGCGGAGTTGGCCAAGGCACTCCAGCGCGGTCACGGCCTGGGGTTGTCGGAGTACCGCGCACTGATCCAGCTCGCCACCGTCTCCGACGGCTCCATGCGCATGCAGGAACTCGCCGAGGCGGTGGGGCTCAACCAGAGCTCGGTGACCCGCCTTGTCGCCCGTCTCGAAGGGGCCGGGATGACCCGGCGCAACCTCTGTTCGGACGACCGGCGCGGCGTCTACTCGGTGATCACCGACGAGGGGCGCAACCGCCTGGCATCGGCCAGGCACACCTACGAGCGCTCCCTGAGCGCCGCGCTGGAGCAGGCGGGCGTCGACCCGGTCTTCACTCCCCTGGTCCTCGCCGTACGCGGCTCCTGAGGCTTATGAGGCGTTCTGTACGGCTACCTGCTTGGGCGCGCGGCGGGCCTGAGTGGCCGTCCTGAGGCTGTCCCAGGTGAAGACCGACAGCGCCAGCCAGATGATGGCGAACCCCACCCAGCGGCTGGGCGGCATGACCTCGCGCATGACGACCACCCCGCACAGGAACTGCAGGATCGGGGCGATGTACTGCAGCAGGCCGATCGTGGTGAGAGGTACCCGAAGCGTGGCGGCGGTGAAGCAGAGCATCGGAACGGCGGTGACCACACCCGCTCCGGCCAGCAGGAGCGCGTGGCCCGCCCCCCAGTTGCCGAACGTGCTCGTCCCCTGCTGTCCCAGGTAGGCCAGGTAGCCCAGCGCGGGCAGCAGCAGCACCAGCGTCTCGACCGTCATGCTCTCCGCCGCACCCACCCCGGCGATCTTCTTGACCAGGCCGTAGGTGCCGAAACTGGCGGCCAGCGCCAGCGCGATCCACGGCGGCCGCCCGTAGTCCACGGTCAGCACGACCACCGCCACCGCGCCCAGCCCCACCGCGGCCCACTGCCACGGCCGCAGCCGCTCCTTCAGTAGCAGAACGCCGAAGAGCACGCTGACCAGGGGGTTGATGAAGTAGCCGAGCGCGCTCTCGACCACGTGCCCGGTGTTGACGGCGTAGATGTAGACGCCCCAGTTGATCGTGACGAGCACCGCGGCCAGGATCAGAAGGCCGATCTTTCTCGGGGTGCGCAGAAGCCCGCGGAACCAGGACCAGTGGCGTCGTACCGCCAGGATGGCGACGACGGCGACCAGGGACCAGGCGATGCGGTGGGCCAGGATCTCCAGGGCGCCGGAGGGCTTCAGGAGCGGCCAGTAGAGCGGGAACAGGCCCCACATTGCGTAGGCGGCGATCCCATAGAGAACTCCACGGCGTGTTTCAGGCATGACCCCTATCTTTGCTCCTTACTCGATTTAACACAATTTAGCTGTGCTTTTCGATCAGTTAAGAAACGCTTGTGGGAACACGGGGGAGTCGCCCTCGGTTGCTTCCTGGTGAGAACGTGTCAGGAGGAGGTTCGCAATGGGCTGGCTGTTCGGCAAGGACAAGACTTCCATGGTGTCCCCGGAGAACGCGCTGCCGGGCCGTGCCACCAGGATGGCGGTGCCCGGGCGTCATGAGGTTCTCGATGCCCCGCTGGCTCCGCCGTACCCCGAGGGGAGTGAGATCGCGGACTTCGGCCTCGGCTGTTTCTGGGGCGCCGAACGCATTTTCTGGCAGACCCCGGGTGTGGTCTCCACCTCCGTCGGCTACGGGGGCGGCTACACCCCGAACCCGACCTACGAGGAGGTCTGCACCGGCCAGACCGGTCACACCGAACTCGTCCGCGTCGTCTTCGACCCGGCCCGGGTGTCCTACGAGGAACTGCTGCGCGTCTTCTGGGAGTCGCACAACCCCACCCAGGGCATGCGCCAGGGCAACGACGTCGGCACGCAGTACCGCTCGGCGATCTACTTCCACTCACCCGGGCAGGAGAAGGCCGCCCTGACCTCGCGTGACGCCTACCAGAAGGTCCTCACCGACTCCGGCTACGGCGCCATCACCACCGAGATCGCCCCCGCCGGCGACTACCACTTCGCCGAGCAGTATCACCAGCAGTATCTTCACCGCAACAAAAACGGGTACTGCGGGATCGGCGGAACGGGCGTTGCCTGTCCGGTCGGCCTGACCTCCGGCGAAGCGTAGACCTGCGAAGATGCTCAGAACCTGGCTCGTGATCGCCCGGCGCGCCCGGAGTCGATCATGGGCCAGAGAGTTGTACACCTCCGGGTGGCTTCACGGCCGCTCGGGGTGGGAGTGGGCCTGTGGAGTGCGTAGGGTGGCGTCGTGACGGAAACAGCGGCCACGGGCTACGACTGCCTGTCGTCTTGCCTGGTTCCGGAGAGCGAGCTGCGGACATTGGATGACCGGCATGTGCTTGCTGCGGCGATCAAAGTAGGGGCACGGGGCATCGTCACGTCAAATCTCAGGGACTTTCCTTCAGAACACTTGGCGCCCTGGGAGATTGAGGCCAAGTCTCCCGATGACTTCGTGCTGGACCAGATCGATCTCGATGGACGAGTGGTCTGGGCCTGTGTTCAGCAGAGTCTCACCACATGGTGAGCGCCCTTCGGCATTCCGAAGGCCGCGCCACTCCCACGCGTGGTCGCGCGTCACCAAGCCCTCGTTACGGGCTTTCCGGTCGAGGTAAAACAGGTTGGACAGAGGGCTCGCCGTCGGGATTATGGAGGAGTGTCGCGGAGTTCCCTGGATCGCGCGTGCCGGCTGTGGGCGAGCTTGGCTCGTGTCCCTGTCACGTTCCCCGTGCGTGGAGGCGTGACCGTGGTCGTCTCTCCCGAGTCGTGGTTGTGTCCGTCGGGATGGACGGGCATCGTCACGTTGGACGGGGCCGCTCTGGTCACGGTGCCCGACGCCGGTTTGATCGAGCCGTTGCGTGACGTCCTGCTCGGCGATCTTCACGAAACCGGCATTGATCTTTCGCGGCTCCCCGCCGGGCTTCCGGTCCGCGACGTCTTGGGCCCGGCAACGCTTGCGTACCTCGATGCCGATGACTTCGCTGCCGCCCGCGTCGACGCTGAAGTCGAACGTCTGTCAGCGGGTCATCGCGATGTCGACGGCCTGGTGGCCTCGGTGGACAAGAAGGATGCCGATGAAAGCGGGATGGAGGAGGTCGCTTCGGCGGTCTGGGTGATCCGTGAAGGCCGGAATGTGATCGCCGCCGCCGGGTATCGCCCATGGTTGAATACAGCGGCGCAGCTGTCCGTCTTGACCGCTGCGAAGTATCGCGGCCGTGGCCTGGCTCGCTTGGTAGCCTCGGCGGCGGTGGCTGACGCCCTGGTCAACGGATTGCTGCCGCAGTGGAGAGCGCGTCCGGAGCCGTCGCGACGAGTCGCCCGAGCCCTCGGTTTCCGGGAGTTCGGCTCGCAGATCAGCCTTCTCGTGAAGCACTGACCGTCGGCCCGCGCTCACCTCGACCTGACCTTCACGCGAGAGGGAACGGCCCAGCCGTGGGATCTGCGGCGCCGGCCGGATGGAGGTGAGATCCGCCGAGCCCCGGCCTTGTGGTTCCGGAGCTTCGAGGGCTCCGGAACCCGCGCCCAGGCCCTGAGGGTCGCCGCGCCATCGACGGAACCAACGTCAAGCCAGGTGACCCGTCCGAATGGGCCGCCTGCCAGACGGCCTGGTCCCGACCGAGGAGTGGTTTTCTGGGTTTCACCTGTGCGGCTCGCGCCCGATTCCTGGTCGTGAGCCGTGTCCGTCTGTGCGGCTTCGCCGTCGCTCCTTCATCGAAACAGAAACTGATCGAGGGCAACCTCCCAAGGCTTGCTGCACGACTCATGGCTGTTCTTCGCGGTGCGAGTCGTCTGACGACTCGGCCTGCCCGGCTTGCTGACAGGTGATGGTGTGGCGCTCCTTGCCACAGTTCGCCGACTTCAGAATGTGTTCTGACTTACGATGGCAGGGTGAGCACCAGCAACGCCGACGCCGTCACCTTCTCGGACCTGTCGAGAAACCCCCGGGCCGTCGCCGAACGCGCCGCGCGCCTCGGTCGAGTACGCGTCACCCACCGCGATGCCCCGGACTTCTACTTGACCGCCGCCGACCGTGAGGATCAGCGCGGGCAGACGCTGGCTACGGCATCCCGTCTGTTCCTCGCCCTCATCAAGCACGATCCGACCGCCCGCGCGCTGGTCATCGCCATGCCCGAGGTCTTCCCCTGGGTTCGCCACCTCACCTCCGCCGAACTGCGTGCCTTCACGCTCGAACTGGTGGAGGCACTCTCCGACGCCGCGGAACTTGATGTCGATGTCACCACGCAGGAGGTCATCGCGGGCTGGCGGGCGACCGCTCGGATCAAGGCCGACCCCGCGCACTACGCCCAGGCTCGCAATGCCACAAGCGGCGACTTCGGGCCGGTAGAGGTCTCAGCGTGAGTCCGAAGCGTGGTGACCGGGTCACGGTCCCGCCTCCGGACGACGAATGGGATATCCGGTTCGGTATCAGTGACGCGGTCAAGGGATGGGAGGAGTTGTGCCGTCACGCCCTGGGCAACACACGCCGATGTTTCGAGGCGCTACGCGCTGATCCACGCTCACGGGCGGATCATGAACGTCAACATCGCCTACGCGGCGACCTCGCGACTCATCGTCATAATGGCAAGGACCTGGAGCAATGGGAATTCGAGGTCACCAGCGGCGGGCGCGTCCGCTATGCCATTGATGACGCCACTCGCACTGTCTGGATCGTCTATGCCTCACCCCGTCACCCGAAAGACACCGACGGCTGAAACCGGAGGCGGGAATCCAACCAGGTGATCTCTTGTCCAGACCGCGGTAGCCTTCCGAACCCCGGTGGCCACTGCGACATCGGCGGCGCCGGTGTCTCTTGCCCGGTTGACGGCGGGTGAACGAAGCGGTCTTCGGCGAGGTCTCGGTCCTCTGGGCCGAGCGCCTCGGTCAGTCGTTTCCGAGCATGGGCGAAGTCCTCGCCGATGCTTACCCGGCCGGCATCGTGACCTCGTACGCCGGCTCTCAACACGGCGTCCTTGACGAGGAGCGGCGTCGTGTCTTGAGCTCGTGTGCCCGTGATCTGCGATGGATCCTAGGGAGGCGCGTGCTTTCATGGTCCGATCGGCGCGGATCGCCGGCCTGATCTTGGGCCGGGCGATGCTGTAAGAACCTCATCGCCGGTAGCCGCGGCGACAACCTTCTCTGTGGGGTAAATCCGTGGGCCCGGCCCTGGAAATCCCCGCGGAAACGTCTTGGGGAAACTCGCGCGCACCGAGCTTCTCAAAGTACGCATAGTTTGACTGACGGCGAATCGCCGGACGGAATGCATTCCGCCCGGCGATCGGCCCGGCCGTCCGGTGTTATACCCGCCCGGCCGGTCGGGTCACTCATTGAATGGTGACGCGGTCCCCCTTCGGTGCCTTGACCGGCGAGTTTTTCGCGATGTAGGACGCCAGCGCTCCCCTGTCATCCGGCCCGCCGCGATAGACGCGGGTGCTTCCCTCCCATCTCGGGAAGCCCTGCGCACCGCCCATCAGTATGTAGTTGGCCGCGATCTTGATCACCTGGGTGTCGGTCACCGGAACGCCGTTCAGCGTGATCTCGGTGACCGCTCCACCGGACAGCGTGTAGCGAAGCGAGGCCGAGGGGGTCAGCATCCATCCCGAGGGGTTCGGATGCGCCAGCAGCTTCTTGAGCTGTGCGCCGGTCATCGCGTTCACGTCGACGGCGAGCCCGGCGGGCTGGGCGGTCCACAGTTCCGGATAGGTGACCGGACCCGCATTCAGGTCCGTACGGAACCCGTACCTGCTGACGAGGGCGACCTGTGCGCCGGAGACGGCCTCGACCGCGTCCAGGTAGGCGTCGGCGACCAGTTCGGCCAGCGGGCCGCCACCGGCGGTCAGCGCGATCTTCTCGGCGGTGGCGCCGAACCTCTCCTTCTCCCCCGGCGGACCGCACTCGAAGTAGTAGAGGGTGTTGGATGTGAGGCCGTTCGGCTGCCTGATCTCGATCCGCACCGAGGTCTTGCCCGTCTCCCAGCCCCAGTCGAGCGTCTCCAGCACGGTGCTGAACACGGCGCCGTGGTCGGCCGGCACGTTGACGGTCTTCCATTCCTCGGTGCCGACGAGTCGGTACTGGACGACCTGCGCACCGTCGGGAAGCCCCTCGAAGAAGCCGTGGACCTTGAAGGTCAACGGGCACTTCGACGCGGTGGTCCGGTCGAAGACGATGGTGGCCTTCCGCACGAGATTCTGAGTCGGCTCACCACCCTGCCCGGGCGGTGGCGTGTCCACCTCCGCGGCGGAGGTGGACACGGAGTTCCACACGTCGCCGCTCTTGTGCCCACCGGCGCAGTCGGCGGCGAACGAGGCCCGCTTGGAGGTCTTCTCCACCGGCGCGAACAGGCGCACCGCGCCCCAGCCCCGGGCGTCGCCGGTGACCTTGATCGATGCGGACAGCCGCACCGTCTTGAGGCCCGTGCCGCCGACCCGGTACGTCTTGGTCCTGGTGGTGTCTCCGTCGCTGAAGATCCACATGTACTTCAGCGCCACCGGCGCTTGGACCTGAACCGTGGTGGACAACGTCACGACCGTCGGGCAGACACCGCTGTGCGTCTTCGGCGAAGCGGAAGCCGTGCCGAAAACGGCTGGTTTCGGTACGGCATGCGCCGTCGGAACAAAGGTGCCGGACGCCAGGGCGATAATGGCCACCAGCCCTCCGATTCGGCGCCCAGCCCTGCCTAATAATCCCACAATATTCCCCTTTTATGATCTGCGACGACGAATCGTGGCAGATCTAGATATACAAGGAATAACGGATTGGTCCGTTTCCTTGGAGGAACAGATGGTAGCCGGGGCGGCCGACAGTTCCGCGAGGGGCGAAAGACGGACCTCGGCCGCCCGTCATGCACGCGGCGGCCGGATGACTCAAACCGTGACGACGACCTTTCCCGGGGCGTGTCCCTCTTCCAGATATTCGACGGCCGCCGGGATCTCCTCGAACGAGTAGTGCCGGTCGATGACCGGGGTGACCTTTCCGTCCTCGATGAGCTCGGTCAGCGTGATCAGGTTCTGTCTGTTCTCCGTGCATCGGGTCGCGTCCGTGAGGGCCATCCGCTGGGACACGAACGGCGACATCGCAAGCACCGAGAACACGTGACCGAGAGGTTGCAGCCATCGGCCGCCCGGCCCACCGACGACGACGTGGGTTCCCCGAGGGGTCAACGCCCGCCGGCACGCCCATGCCGGGCGGCTTCCCGCGATGTCCAGCAGGAGGTCGTAGCGCCGTCCACTCCGGGTGAAGTCCTCCTCGGTGTAGTCGACGACCTCTTTCGCGCCGATCGATCGGACCAGGTCGACGTTACGCGTGCTGCAGACGCCGGTGACCTCCGCGCCGAACGCTCGCGCGATCTGCACGGCGAACGTGCCCACCCCTCCCGAGGCCCCGTTGACGAGGACCTTCTGCCCCGGCTGGATTCGTCCATCGTCGCGCAGGCCCAGCAGGGCGGTGTTGGCCGCCATCGGCACCGCCGCCGCCTGCTCGAACGACAGGTTCTTCGGCTTCGGCGCCAGTTCGGATTCCCGGACGCACACGTACTCGGCGAAGCCGCCCTGTTCGAGCACCGCGAACACCTCGTCGCCGGGGCGGAACCCCGTCACGTCCTTGCCGACCGCCTCGACCTGACCGGCCATGTCGGCGCCCAGGATTTCGAGCTTCGGGTTGCGCAGTCCGAGGCCGCCCATCAGACGCGCGATGTACGGCTCGCCTCTCATGTTGTGCCAGTCGTACGGGTTGACGGAGGTGGCCCGCACCCGGACCAGCACCTCGTCGTCGCCGGGGACGGGCTCGTCGACGTCGGTGAGGTCCAGGACGTCAGGTGAGCCGTATGAGCGCAGAACGAACGCCTTCATCGTTTCTCCTCTCGCTGAGGAGCAATGTAGAAGTCCTGTGGACAGGGCTCATCGGCCGAAAGTACGCCTGTTTGGGGGATGATCGGCTGGTTCGGGTCGGGCCGTTCTGTCGATGAACCGCGTCGCCTCGATCGTCATGATCGGGGCATGACCGACGAGAGCACGACGAAACATCTCCCGTTCCCCGGGGCGCCGCGAAGCGGCCGCCCGGCAGACGACCGGAACGGAGCGGGGACTTCCCCCGCGGCCTCCTCCACGAGGGCGGGGTGGTTCTTGCCCGCCGCGCTGATCCTGCTCAGCGCCGTTCCCATGGTCGCGGGTGCCGTGCGCCTCAACGAGCTGGTCGGTGGTGCGGCGATCACGCCGGAGAACGCACGGTTCTTCGCGGCCCCCCTGCCCGTGCTGACGCACATTTTCTGCGTCAGCCTGTACAGCGTTCTGGGGGCTTTCCAGTTCGCTCCCCGTTTCCGCCGCCGGAGACCTGCCTGGCACCGCGTCGCCGGGCGGGTTCTGGTCCCGTGCGGACTCGTCGCAGCGCTTAGCGGTCTTTGGATGAGCCTGTTCTATCCCCGCCCCGTTGGCGACGGCGATCTCCTCACCGGGTTCCGGCTTGTGTTCGGCACGGCCATGACCATGTTCATTCTCCTCGGCCTCGCCGCGATCCGGCGACGGGACGTCGCCAGGCACCGCGCCTGGATGATCCGCGGTTACGCGATCGGTCTGGGCGCGGGCACGCAGGCGCTGACCCATCTGCCCTGGTTCCTGTTCATCGGTACACCTGGGGAGTTCCCCAGAGCCCTGCTCGTGGGCGCCGGGTGGGTGATCAACCTCGCGGTGGCCGAGTGGTTCATCCGTCAGCGGCCGCTCAGTTCGCCCCGTACTCTCGCGGGCCGGTGACGGGATGTTCCCACAGGCGAGGGCAGGCGGACCCCGATCCGCCACCGCCGACGCCGGTCATGACGTGGGAAAGCCGGAACTCGTCGCTCAGTTCTTGACGCGGTTGGTCTCATAGGCCCACATGGCGATCTCGACGCGATTGCGGGCACCCAGCTTGGCCATCAGGCTGGCGATGTGGGACTTCACCGTGCTGAGAGAGATGTGCATCTCGTCGGCGATCTCGCTGTTGGTCCGTCCACGTGCCACGGTGGCCAGGATCTGTTCCTCCCGGGCCGTGAGCGCCTCGATGGGGCGCACCGGCGGTGTGGCGGGCACGGTGCGGGCGAAGGTTCCCAGCAGTCGTGCGGTGACGCTCGGGGCGATGAGCGCGTCGCCGTTCGCAGCGGCGTGGACGGCCTGGGAGAGCAGGCCGGCTCCGGCGTTCTTGAGCAGAAAACCCCGGGCACCGGCTCGCAGCGCGGCGTAGACGTACTCGTCGAGGTCGAAGGTGGTGATGACGACGACGGCGAGGGGGTCCTGGACGCCCGGTCCGGCGAGGGAGCGGGTGGCTTCGATGCCGTCGAGGCCGGGCATGCGGATGTCGAACAGGCACACGTCAGGGCGTAGGCGCCGCGCGAGCTGGACGGCTCGCCACCCGTCGGCGGCTTCGCCGACGACCTCGATGTCCGGCTGGGCGTCGAGAATCATGGTGAGCCCGGTGCGGACGATCTCCTGGTCGTCGGCGACGAGCACCCGGATGCTCATGTCACCGCTCCGGTCCGGGGCAGTACGGCGGTCACGGTCCAGCCTCTATCCGGGGCGGGGCCGGCTTCGCAGGTGCCGCCCAGCAGGTCAGCACGTTCGATCATGCCGATGAGCCCGTATCCCGGTGACCCGGCCGGGCGTACCAGGCCGCTGTCGCCGTCGTCGCTCACTCGCAGGCGCACCGATGTGTCGTCGGCGGCGACGCGAACCTCGATGCGGGTGGCGTGACGGGCGTGCCGTCGAGCGTTGGTGACCGACTCCTGGGCGATGCGGTAGATCGCAGCCTCGACCGACAGGGGAAGGTCACCGATGTCGTCGGAGATCTCCACGTCGACGGACGGGCCGGAGCGGCCTGGGCTCGCGAACTGTTCGAGGTCGGTGATGCGACGGCCGGGTGTCGGCTCCGCGGGTTGGTCCCGGCGCAGGAGGCGGACCAGGGCGCGCATCTCGTCGAGGGCGCGTGCCGCCTCGGCCTCGATCACGTGGAGTGCCTCGGTCGCGGAGTTCGGCCGCGACGCCGAGGTGGCGATGCCCGCCTGTGCCCGGATCGCCATCGCCGAGATGTGATGGGCGACGGTGTCGTGCAGGTCGCGGGCCAGCCGTTCGCGTTCGAGCAGCTTGATCTGGTCGAGCTCGCGCATTCTCGCCCCGGCCCGGTAGCGGAACGTCCCGCCCAGGGCGACGGCCGAGAACGTGACGGCGAACGCGCCGACCGTGTCGCCGAGGGTGAGGCGGCCGGAGAACAGCGAGAGGGAGACCACGACGAGCATGATCGTCAAACCGATCGCGACCTCGCGTCCCGACCCCCACCGGAACAACGAGTACAGCAAGACCAGTACGTACACCATCGTGTACGTCTCCAGGGCGTCGCCGTCCATCAGCAGCGGGGCCAGGCTCGTGGTGGCGAAGACGATCACGACCATCAGCAGCGGCCTGGTCCGGCGCCACAACAGCGTGGGCATCAGTCCGATGGTGAGAACCAGCGAGAGGGCTCGCCACGGGAGGTCCGGCCGGAACATCCCTTCGAGCGCCGCGAGCAGCACGAGCACGGCCACAAGCGCCCAGTCTCGCCATACCCGCGACGGAGGGTCGGGGGGACGGGGCTCGTTCCACACGGAGCGAAGAAAACCCTCCACCCAGTCATGGTACGAGACACCTGCCGCTCGCCGAGGGTTCCGTGCGGTCTTCTCACGATGCGGTCGGCATCCTGGTCAGGTGTCGCGCCAACCGCTGCCAATGGATCGCGCAGTTCGTCCGGCGGCCACCCGTGGTAGCCGCCGTCAGGGGTGGGAAGGTGATGTCCGTCATCGGAGCCGCATACCGGCCGCGCTGCCCGGGTCGGACCTGGTCCGGTCGCTCGCTCCGGCGGATCACGTGGCGCCTGCCGTGCTCCCGCCCGGCGAGGGTCAGCTACCAGGCGGCGGGTATGCCCCGGGGTTCGTCCCGGGGTCGGGCATCTTGCTCCAGGACGGGTCGTCGACGACTTTGCAGGGCTTGACCGGACCGGTGACGAGGTAGCCGCTGAACTGCCACAGGGCTCTGGGCTTCTCCGGGCCCGAGGTCTGGTCCTCGTTCTCGGTGAACTCCATCACGGCTGTCTGCCCTGGCTTGATGTGCTGCGGACTGATCCGCACCTCGCCACCGCCCATCCTGAACGCCTTGCCGTTCGGCGAGTTGTCGATGGCTTTCCTGATCCTCTTCTGGACCTCGGGATCCCTGCTGTTGAGCTCCTCCTTGGAGAACGAGGGGCCTGCGTCGGTGTGGCCGCGGTCGGGGGCACACCGGGTGCCGGGCTTGACGTAGGAGACGTCGGCGGTCAGACCGAGTGCCGCCAGGTCCTTCTCCACCTGGGCGGGGTCCCTGAACTCGTTGATCTTCAGGGTGATCGTGCCGTCGGTGTTTTTGGTGACCGCGTAGGCCGGGGTCCCCGACCCGTTCAGGAACGGCACCGCGACGGCCGCCGCCGCCGCGATCCCGGCCACCGCCGCTCCGGCGAGCAGGCGCCGCCTGACGAGCAGGCGTCGAGCCTTGTTCCGGGCGACGATCTCGGCTTTGAGTTCCATCAGTACGTGCTCCTTGAATTTCATCGCATTCCTTCCATGACGAAGGGAGCTAGCCCCGGCACGTTCCTGAGCGTGCGGCGGGCGCGGTGCAGCCTGGCCCTGGCGGCCCCCTGCCGGATGCCCAGAGCGGCGGCCGCCTCGCTGATCGTGAGCTGGTCGATGACGACCAGTTCGAGCATCGCGCGATCACCGTCTGGTAGTCCGGCCATGGCCTGGAAGGCCCGCCTGGCCACGCTCTCCGCGTCGATCCGCGCTTCGAGTTCGGCGACGTCGTCGGAGTCGAGCGGCCTTCGTCCGCCTACGCGATCGGCCAGTCTCGTCTCCTTGAACGCCCGCCGCCGCTCGGCCGAGAGGGTTTTGCGAGCCACGCCGTACAACCACGCGATCTCGCTACCGAGTCCGGGCCGGTAGGTGTGGGCGGAGTCGAGCACCGCGACGAAAACCTCCGCCACCAGGTCGGCGACCGTGTTCGGATCATCGACCCTGCGGGCGAGGAACCACGTGATCGCGTCGACGTGGCGCCGGTAGAAGGCTTCGAAAGCCTCCAGGTCCGTAGCGATGTTCGCCTGTCTGCGACGCACCGGCCGTGCTCCCTTCGTCGATTACACCCCTTCTTGGTCAGTGGCCGGGAAAACGTTATGAAAGTAAGCAGGTAGGGCCAAATGTTTCCGCGGGGAGGCGGTCGCGCGGGCTGACCGCGGAAATCGAGTCGCAGGCCGGTCAGCTGGGAATCAGGTCATGATCGGCATGCGGGGCAGTGGTTCCCAAGGAGCGATCGCTCTATCGGGGCGTATCACGGAGTCCATCCCGCCGCCCCGCAAGCGGACTACGAACGGCTCATGTGGCGAGACCGCGCACCGCGTGGGGAACTCCTGGCTCTACCCCGGTGAGAGGTACGCGTGGGTTGAGCCGGCGAAGAGAGGGCGCACCTGCCGCGATCCCGGGGCCGGCAGCAGGGAGGCGTCGCCGTTGAGTATGGCGGCTTCCAAGGTACGCAGTTCCGGTCCCGGTTCGAGGCCGAGTTCTTCGATCAGCACCTGGCGGGCGTTTCGGTAGACCTTGAGTGCCTCAGCTCGCCGCCCGGCGCGGTAGAGGGCAAGCATGAGCTGGGCGTACGGCTTCTCCCGCAGCGGGTTGGCAGTCACCAGATGGCGTAGCTCGCCGACCAGTTCACCGGAGCGGCCAAGGAGAAGCTCGGCCTCTATCCGCGCCTCCGCCACGACCTCGCGTCGCTCGTCGAGCATATTGGCCATCGCGCTGACCGCGCCGCGCCGCGGTACCTCCGCGAACGACGCGTCGCCTCGCCACAGCGCCAGTGCGCCGCCGAACAGACGGCTCGCGGTGGCCTGATCGTCGGCGGCACCGGCCGCCAGTCCGCGATCGGCCATCTCCCCGAAGCTGTCGGCATCCAGCTCTCCGGACCGGACGTCGAGGATGTAGCCATACGTGCGCCGGGCGATTCTGCCCTCGTCGCCCAGTAGCCGCCGCAGGTGATACACGTAGATCCGGAGGTTGTCGCCGGCCGAGCGGGGTGGGCGCTCTCCCCACAGGGCGTCGACGAGGTGGTCGCGTGAGACCGTCTCGTTGGCATGGCACAGCAGTGTCGCGAGAAGCACTCGCTGTTTGGGCGCCGAGATGCCGATGCACCATCCGTCACGCCGTACCTCAAGCCGACCCAGTACGCGAAACTCCACTCTCGGCTCCCCCAGTGAATGTCTCTGCCGGCCCCCAGCACCTGGTAATAACGGATTGCTGATAAGAAAAGTTTCTACGGTGAACTTATGCGGGCAATATACGGTTCCCGCAACGGGGTGCGGTCAGCATGAGCATGCGCGGCGACCACAGGGGCGTCTCCGGAGGAACCGGGGGCGGGTCGCAGGCGCTGTTCAGGGGAGAGAACGCTTTTGAAACACTCACGACTACGGGCCGCCCTCGTGGCGCTGATGGCGGTGCTGCCGGTGCTCGTGATCCCGGCGACGGCGGAGGCTCAGGGGAGCACGACCATCCCTCGGTCCCACTGGGCCTACGTCTCCTCCAAGCATCAGAACAGGACGCACTGGCAGGAGGACCGGGTCTTCGTCGGTTTCCAGGAGAAGCCCAAGGACATCACCCGGGCGTTCTTCCAGTTGGACCTGACTCCGGTCGCCGACGTCGAGCGGATCACCGAAGCCTGGTTCGGCGTGGGGCGGGCCAATTCCTGGGAGTGCGGACGCCGAGATGTCGAGCTCTGGGAGACCGGGGACATCGACTCCTCGACCACCTGGAAGAACCAGCCCAAATGGGAGCGACTGCTCCTGGCCACTCCGGGCGGTACCTGTCTCGATCGGCTGCACTTCCGGATCACCTCGGCTGTCCGGGAAGCGGTGGCCGCCGGAAAAGATCACATCACACTGGGCCTCAAGTCGATCGACGAGACCAACCCGGAGATCAGACACGAACTGTGGAACGACGGCAACCTGGCGGTCACCCACAATGACCGGCCCGACCTTCCCGCCGAGACCTCGGTGACGTCGGACTATGAATCCTGCCAGGCCTCCCCGCAGACCGGGCGGTACGTGAATTCGATCACGCCTTGGCTGGGGGCCAAGCTGTCCGATCCGGACAGGAATTCCTATCCGCAGGTTGTAAGGGGTCGTTTCGAGTGGACGACCCAGGACGGGACCAAGCTGGGGGAGAAAGTCACCGACGTGGAAGACTCCGGCACCCGGCACTGCGTGATGGTGCCCGCCGGGCAGCTCGTCGCCGACTCGTCGTACCGTTGGCGGGTCCGAGCTGAGGACCCGTACAAGGAGGATGGTGAACTGCACTATGACATCGGCGAGTGGACCCCTTGGCAGGAGTTCACCGTCGACCTGACCGCCCCCGCGCAGCCGCCGCTGGTGTCCTCCACCGACTATCCACAGGACGTGCCGAGCGGGCACGTCCATCTGCCGGGCGCGTTCACCTTCACGCCCAACGGCGCCGATGACATCGTGGCCTACTCATACGGCCTTGACGGAGCGTACGAGCACACGCCGGCGGCCGCGGACGGCTCTGTCACCGTCACGGTGAAACCGAGTCGAGACTCCACCAACTGCCTCAGGGTGCGAGGTTTCGACCGGGCGGGCAACTTCAGCCCCGATGCCGAATACTGCTTTGAGGTCAACCGGCTGGAGCACCCGCCCACCGTCTCCTCCAGCACATATCCCGAATTCGGTGGCGGGGGCGAGCCGGGTGGCGGCGTCGGGATTCCGGGCGAGTTCGTGTTCGACGCCGGAGATCTGAGGGACATCGTCACGGTCTTCCGTTACTCCTACAACGATGCTCCGACGGAGGAGGCTCCAGCCGAAAACGGGCTGGCGAAGACGACGATCACTCCCACGCAGACCGATTGGCACACCGTCTACGCCGATGCCCTGGATCGCGACGGCACAGTGGTCTGGAGTTACACCTACTCGTTCGAGGTGAAGACGGGCTGACTCCGCGCGACCCGCGTCCCCGGGACGCGGGTCGCACGGAAAGTCGGCGGACCAGCTCTGGATCCGCCGACTTTCCGTGCGAGAGCCGGCTGATCTACGGCCCGTGCACTCGACCTGGAGAAGGCAGTCCGTGGCCGTACTCACGGTCTGGAACGCGTACGCCGGGAGTCGCCGGAAAGGAGCGCGCGGCCGTGACCTCCACCCGGGGCCGTGGGGTCCGGCTGATATCGTCTCCCAAGATCGGAAAGGCGGACGATGGGTTGTGGCGAGTTGATCGTGCCTAGCGGATCTGAGCAGGTCATCGGCCCGGAGGAACTCTTCTTCTCCACGACGGATCGGCACGGGTTGATCCGCAGCGGGAACTCCGTCTTTGTCCGGACCTCCCGGTTCTCCCTGGACGAGCTCACCGGGGCATCGCACAACATCGTGCGCCACCCCGACATGCCTGCCGGGGTCTTCCGGTTGCTGTGGGACCGCTTGCTCGCCGGGCGTCCAGCGGGAGCCTATGTGCGGAACCTGGCCAAGGACGGCAGCCACTACTGGGTTTTCGCCACCATGACGCCCTCGGCGGAGGGTTTCCTGTCGGTTCGGATGGCGCCGCGGTCCGAGCTGTTCGAGGAGGTCAAACGCATATACAAGTATGTCGCCGACGTCGAGTCCGAGGAGGCCGAGCGCGGTCGGATGAACCGGCGTGACGTGGCGCTGTTCGGTAGGGAACAGATCGAACGGCTGCTGGGAGAGCGCGGATTCGGCTCGCATGACGAGTTCCTCACCGAGGCGCTGACCGCCGAGGTCGCGGCGCGCGGCCGGTTGGCCTCCGCGACCTGTGCCCGGTCCTGGTCGGGGGGACCGATCGCGGAGGTGCTGGCCGGGGCCGGAGCGCTGGAAACGCTGCTGACCGGTCTGGTGGAGCGGCTGGAGAGCTATCGGGTGTTCAGCGACCGGCTCATACGGTCGTCCACCCGGGTGCTCGACGTCGCCCGCCGGCTCGACGAGGTGGTCGCCGGCGCCCAGGTCGCCTCCGAGACGGTCGCCGACACCGCACCGGTGCTGAGCAACGTCGCCCGGGTGATGGCCACGCCGACGCGCACCGCGATGGGCACGCTGGAGCGGCTGGTGCCCAGGCTCGCCACGCTGCGTTCGTACGTCACGGATCTGCGCTTCCGGATCGTGCTGGCGAGCCTGCACAACGACATGGTCGCCGCGTTCGCCGCCGAGGTCGTGGACGGTATCGCGCCGCGTACCTCGCTGAGCGAGGTGCCCCAGCTCTGCGATGCCGTGCAGGAGAGCGTGCTGGAGATGTCGGCCAGGGCACAGCAGGTGAACCAGACACTGCGCGAGGTCGTCTCCGAGATCGCCGAGGCGGGCGAACGGCTCGCGGAGTTCCGCTGGTTCCTTGGGAAGTGGCGGATGCTCGTCCTGCGTCACCGGGTCGAGGGCGCACTCGGTGATCTGGTGCGGCCGATCGACGACGAGTTCGCCGCGATCTGGGACGGCCTGGACATGCTGCACGCGCTGGGCAGGGAGTTCGAGGCCTCGGCAGTGCCGTTCGATGTCCGGGAGCTGGAGGCGCAGGTGGACCGGATCAGGGCCGCGGCCACCGAGTACCGCGACGCGTTCTGAGCCGGCTCCGGCCGCGAGGTTCGCGCTGATCCTCGTGAAGTAGGGCGCATGGGCCACAATCGGTCTCGTGCAGTTCGGGATCCTGGGACCGTTGGAGGTGCGGACGGAGGAGGGGGAACCCGTCTCCGTCGGCGGCCCCCGGTCGCGTGCCCTGCTGGTGCTGCTCCTGCTTGACGCGGGCCGGCTGGTCAGCGTGGACCGGTTGATAGACGGGCAGTACGGTGACGATCCTCCGGCCGGTGCGGCCAACGCGATCCAGGCCCAGGTGTCCCGGCTCCGCCGCGGCCTGCCGCCCGGCCTGATCACGTTTCACCGGGCCGGATACCGGCTCGCGGTCGACCCCGATGACATCGACGCGCACCGGTTCGAGCGGCTCGCGCGCGAGGGGCACAGGCTGCTGACCGCAGGCCGGCATGAGCATGCCGCGAGGGTGCTCAGCGAAGGACTGGCGCTGTGGCGAGGGCCCGCGCCGGCCGGCATGCCGCAGGCGGCCCGGCTGGAAGAGCTACGGCTGGCGGCGCGGGAGGATCTGGTCGAGGCCGAGCTCGCGCTCCCGGAGGGCACCTCGATAGCCGAGTTGCGGCAGTTGGCGGCCGAGAACCCGTTGCGCGAGCGGCTGTGGGGCCAGCTCATGCGGGTGCTGCACGCCTCCGGGCAGCAGGCCGCGGCGCTGGCCGTCTTCGACGAGGTCAGGCGGCTGCTGGCGGACGAGCTCGGCGCCGACCCGTCGCCGGAACTGGCGGCGCTGCACCTGGCGATCCTGCGTGGCGCGGAGAGGCCCGGGACGGTACGGCACCGGCTGCCCGCGCAGCTCACCGGTTTCGTGGGCCGCGAGGCCGAGCTGGACCGGATCGACTCGCTGCGGGACTCCCGTCTGATCACCCTGACCGGTACGGGCGGCACCGGCAAGACGAGGCTGGCCATCGAGGCGGCCCGCCGCCGGACGCGGGATGTGTGCTTCGTCGATCTGTCCCCGCTCGACGACGGAGGTCAGATCCCCCTGGCGGTGCTCGGCGCGCTCGGTCTGCGCGAGGCGAGGCTGCGGTCACCGGTGCCGGACCGGATCGACCCCACGGGCCGGCTCGTGGCGGCCCTGGCAGACCAGGAGCTCCTGCTCGTCCTGGACAACTGCGAGCACGTGATCGCTCCGGCCGCGGCGCTCGTCCGGCGGCTGCTCGACGCCTGCCCGGAGCTGGCCGTGCTGGCCACCAGCCGCGAGCCGCTCGGGCTCACCGGCGAGATGCTCGTCCCGCTCTCGCCGCTGGCCGTACCGCCCCCGGGCGCGGATCTCGACGACGCACTCGGCTATCCCTCGGTGCGGCTGTTCATGGAGCGAGCCGCCGCCGTACGTCCCGGCTCCGTCATGAGAACCGAGGTCGCCGAGATCTGCGGCATGCTGGACGGGCTGCCGCTGGCCATCGAGCTGGCGGCGGCGAGGCTGAGATCGTTCACCGTCGAGGAGATCGTCGCGCGGCTGAAGGAGTACGGCCGGTTCACGCTGCTGTCCCGCGGTGATCGCACCGCGGCGGCACGGCATCGGACGCTGTACGCGGTGGTGGACTGGAGCTGGAGCCTGCTCAGCCCCGAGGAGCAGACGCTGGCCGCGCGGTTCTCGGTGTTCTCGGGCAGTTCGTCCCTGGAGGCCGTCGAACGGATCTGCGGATCCGGCGAGGTGCTGGCCGACCTGGTGGACAAGTCACTCATCGAGGCAGGCGACGGCCGCTACCGGATGCTCGACACGATCCGCCTGTTCTGTGCGGAGCGGCTGGCCGAGGCGGGGGAGCGGGATCGGGTGCGCGCCGAGCACGCCGCCTACTTCCTGGAGCTGGCACAGCGCGCCGACCCGTGGTTGCGCCGGGCCGAGCAGCTCGAATGGCTGGCCCTGCTCTCCGCCGAGCAGAGCAACCTGCGGGCCGCGCTGGGCCGTGCCGTACCGGATGATCCTGAGACGGCGCTGCGGCTGATCGCGGCCCTGGCGGCGTACCAGTGGCTGAGCGGGCGGCGGGAGCAGGCGGTCTCGTCGGCGCTCCGGCTGCTCGAACGGTTCGGCGCCGAGCCACCCGAAGGGCTGGCGGAGGAGTACGTCCTGTGCGTGTTGCAGGCCGTACCGCATGTCCTGCCGGCGCAGTGGGCGCGGGCCGAGGAGATCATGCGGTCGCTGGACCGGGAGCTGCGCT
Source organism: Streptosporangium sp. CA-115845 (assembly GCF_050943795.1). Lineage (NCBI taxonomy): Bacteria > Bacillati > Actinomycetota > Actinomycetes > Streptosporangiales > Streptosporangiaceae > Streptosporangium > Streptosporangium sp. CA-115845. Next base: position 619,871 of record NZ_CP191988.1, read on the forward strand.
ACCCCTTCACGTCCGTGCTGTGGGGCATGGTCGCGGGGCCACCGGCTCCCGGGGCCGGCCTGATGCGGGAGCGGCTGCTCGGCTCCGACCCGTGGAGCCGGGCCGTGGCCATGCTCGGGGTGTCCCTGATGCACCTGCTCGACGGCCAGGTGGCCGATGCCGAGGCAGAGCTGGAGTCGACGCTGGCGAGCTTCCGTTCCGTGGGCGAGCGCTGGGGGATGGCGCAGGGGCTCGAATGGCTGGGAGTGATCGCCGGCTGGCGGGGGGACTGGGCGCGGGCCAGGCGGCTGTGGGGGGAGGCCCTGGATCTGCACGAACAGCTCGGCGCTCTGGACGAGATGGTGGACGTGCTCTGCCGCAGGGCCGACGGGCTGCTGCGCGCGGGCGATGTTCCCGCGGCCCGCGCCGACCTGCGGCGCGCCACCGAGCTGGCGCGCGGGACGAGCGCGTCGCACCGGTCGCCGATCGAGCTGGGCTGGGGTGAACTCGCCCGGCTGTGCCGCGATCACGCACGGGCGCGCGAACACTACGCGGCGGCGCTGGACGCCGCCGGCCCAGGCGGTTACGTCACCGAGAGCATCGCGTCGCTCGTGCTCACCGCGCTGGGACGGCTGGCCGAGGCAGAGGGTGACCACGCGGAGGCCGGGCGCCGTCACGGCGAGGCGCTCGCGCTGGTGCGCACGTCACCGGCGGTGACGATGGATCTCGCCCAGGTCACCGAGGGGTACGCGGGGCTGGCCCTGCTCGAAGGCGCGGCGGAGCGGGCCGCGTTCCTGCTCGGTGTGGGGGTGGCGTTGCGCGGTGCGGCCGTCACCGGCGACCCTGACGTCGCGAGGGTCGCCGCGGGCGCCACGGAGCTCATCGGCGCGGAGGCCTTCGCCGCGGAGTTCGCCAGGGGCGCCGCGCTGAGCCGGGACGATGCGCTGACGGCCATCTCCTGACTGTCAGCCGGTTGTCACCGGCCTGTCAGCGCTCCCGGTGAAGCTCGGGGACATGAGGAACAGCAACGTCCTGATCTCCGGCGCCAGTATCGGCGGCCCCGCTCTCGCCTACTGGCTCAACCGCTACGGCCACACCGTGACCGTGGTCGAGAAGGCCCCTGCCCTGCGCACCGGAGGCCAGGCGGTCGACTTCAAAGGCGAGACCCACCTGTCGGTGCTGGAGCGGATGGGCATCCTGGAGGACGTACGGCGGTTGCAGACCGGCGGGACCGACCAGGAGATCGTCGACGCGAACGGCCGCAGGCTGGCGGTGATGCCCGGCGAGTTCACCGGTGGCGATCTGGAGATCCCGCGCGGGGAGTTGTCCCGGCTGCTGTACGACAGGACGCTCGCCGCCGGGTGCCGGTACGTCTTCGGCGACTCCATCACCTCGCTCACCGAGACCGAGGGCGGTGTCCACGTCACGTTCGAGCACGGCGCCCCGCGGGCCTTCGACCTGGTGGTGGGCGCGGACGGCATCCACTCAGGCGTTCGCCGGCTGGCCTTCGGCCCCGAGGCCGACCATGTCCGCTTCCTCGGCCACTACTACGCCCTGGCTGACCTTCCGCAGCGCTTCGGGAAGACCGCGAAAATGTACAACGAGCCCGGCAGGCTGGTCGCCGTCGGGGGGCCCGGAGCCGATGCCTTCTTCGCCTTCGCCTCGCCGCCGCTCGACTACGACCGCTACGACGTGGAGGCGATGAAGCGGATCGTGATCGACGCCTATGCCGGGATGGGCTGGCAGACCCCCGCGGTCCTCGACGCGGTACGGCAGGCGGACGACTTCTACCTCGACTCGATCAGCCAGGTCCGGATGGAGCGCTACGCCAGGGGCCGTGTCGTGCTGCTCGGTGACGCCGCCTACGGCAACACGCTGGGCGGTTTCGGCACCGGCCTGGCCATGGTCGGCGCGTACGTCCTGGCCGGAGAGCTCGCGGCGGCGGAGGGGGACCATCGGGTCGCCTTCCGGCGCTACGAGGAGGGGTTCCGCGGCTACGCCAGGATCGCCAGGAACGGCAACGCCGGTCCCTTCCTCGCCCCCGGCACCCCGGGCCGGATCCGGATGCGCAACTGGACTTTCCGCTACGGATTCCTGCTGAAGCTGATGCTGTGGCTGACCGACAGGTTCGCGACCAACATAACCCTCAAGGACTACCCGTCGATGGTGCGCCGCTGACCCGGCGCGGGTCAGGACCCGCCGGTCATCGGCGGGCTCCTTCAGGTGGAGGGGGTCGGGGCGTGCTCGCGATTGAGCGGTGCGTACATCGCGCTCCGCCTGTCGAAGAGCCCCACCGTGACGAAGTAGACGTTGCCGATCACCATGAGCGTGATCGACGTGCCGGCGTACAGGGCGGTGCCGAGCGCGGGGACGGCGTCGACCGGCAGCGTGTAGGCCATGACCACGCGCGCCGCGGAGTCGAGGAGGGTGCCGGCGCCCCACAGGACGGTCGTGACCCGCCAGGCCCTGCGGAAGCGGGGGATCCGCTCCCACAGCACGTCCCATGTCTCGCCGGTGCCGCGGACCGGGAACCTGTGCTCCAGCAGCGGCCGGCTGAACAGGAAGGTGAGCGGCATCCCGACCCGCAGGCTGGCCAGGAACCAGAGCCCGACGGCAGCCGTCAGCCACCCTTCCCTGGCGAGCAGGAACCGCTCGCTGCCGCTGATCAGCGACGCCCCCACGCCCAGCACCATCATGGCCGTCATGAAAACGGAGAGCCCGTCGACCCTGCGTTCCCTGACCAGCGTGTAGGTGCCCATGGCCGCGGGCGCCACGCTCGTGACGAGCAGGGACAGGTAGACGCTCATCCCGGCCGAGCGCAGCACGTAGTACAGGACGGCCGGTACGAGCAGGTCGACCAGCAGGCGCAGCAGCGTGCGCCTGCTGCTCGGGGCGCTCACGGCCCGCTCCTGGTCGCCAGGTCGAACAGCGTCACCAGCTCCTCGGCGCAGGCGGTGAGGTCGAGGTCGGGTCTGGCCTCCAGCAGGAACGGCAGGCCGTCCAGGGCGCGCTGCACGGTCGCCGCCATGACGAAGGTGTCGAAGTCGCGGAACTCGCCGCCGCGCTGCCCGTCGCGCAGAATGCGCTGGAGGTGGCCGAGGACCTCGTTCTCGTCGCCCTCGTCGTAGGAGCGACTCGCTCCGCCCTCGTCGCGGAAGTTGAGGAAGATCTCCATCATCGCCCGCATCCGTGGGCGGTTGTCCGCGATATACGCGACCAGCGCGGTGATGTAGGTACGCAGCGCGTCACGGGCACAGGTCACGCCGGCCATCCGCCCGGCCATGAACCGTCCGATGTGATCGTGGAACTCGGCGACGGCCGCGCTCATCAGCTCGTCCTTGCCGGCGAAGTGGTACGAGATCAGGCGGGTGCTGCTCAGCCCCGCCCGTTCGGCGATCCGGGCGAAGGACGCCTGGCCGTAGCCGAGCTCGGCGATCGTCTCGACGGTCGCCGCGATGATCTGGGCGCGCCTGGCCGCGCCGGTGAAGGAGTGCTCGGCGGGTGTTTCCCCACGCTGGCTTACTTGCATGAGTAAAAAATACGTCATACGAGTAACACGCGCAAGCGTGCCGGGCCCGGCAAGGCCGGCTGTCCCGTCCGATTCGCGTGCCGCTCGCCGGCCGGTGAGCGGCACGCGGTCCGTACGCGCCCGCGCCGTGTCCGGGGCCCTCGGGCGACGGGATCGAAAGGTGTCGCGAGTGCGGGCGGGATGGTTGGATCGGCAGGCATGACGGTTGGTGATCCTCATCGGGTGGTCGAGGCGGTCTGGCGGATCGAGTCCGCGCGGGTGATCGCGGGGCTTGCCCGGATGGTGCGCGATGTCGGCCTGGCCGAGGAGCTCGCGCAGGACGCCCTGGTCCTCGCGCTGGAGCAGTGGCCGAAATCCGGCGTGCCGGATAATCCCGGAGCCTGGCTCATGCTGACCGCCAAGCACCGGGCGATCGACCTGATCCGCCGCAGGACCCGCTACGAGCAGAAGCTCGAAGAGGTCGGCCGGGACATGGAGATCCGTCAGGAGTCGGCCGAGGCCGAGTTGGACGACGCCCTCGACGACCACATCGGTGACGACGTGCTGCGCCTGCTCTTCACCGCCTGCCATCCGGTGCTGTCCACCGAGGGGCGCCTGGCGCTCACCCTGCGCCTGCTCGGCGGCCTGACCACCGAGGAGATCGCGCGTGCCTTCCTGGTGCCGGAACCGACGGTCGGGCAGCGGATCTTCCGGGCCAAGCGCACCCTCGCCGAGAAGCGGGTGCGCATCGAGCTGCCCGCCCCGGCCGAGCTGGGCGAGCGCCTCGCATCGGTGCTGGAGGTCGTCTATCTCATCTTCAACGAGGGCTACTCGGCGACCGCCGGTGACGACTGGATGCGTCCCTCGCTCTGCGAGGAGGCGCTGCGCCTGGGCCGGATCCTGACGGCTCTGATGCCGCGGGAGGCCGAGGCGCACGGCCTCCTCGCCCTGATGGAGATCCAGGCGTCGCGCATCCGGGCCAGGACGGGTCCGGACGGCGAGCCGGTCCTGCTTCCGGACCAGGACCGGGGGCTGTGGGACCGGCTACTGATCCGCCGGGGGCTGGAGGCGCTCGAACGTGCCGAGGCGCTCGGCACGCTCGGTCCCTACGGCCTGCAGGCCGCGATCGCCGCCTGTCACGCCCGCGCGCGGTCCACCGACGACACCGACTGGGAACGGATGGCCGCCCTCTACCGGGTGCTCGCCCACCTCGCCCCCTCACCCGTGGTGGAGTTGAACCGCGCGGTCGCGGTGAGCAGGGCGGACGGCCCGGCTTGGGGCCTGGAGATCGTGGACGGGCTGATGGCGGAGCGCGCGCTGAGGGGCTATCCGCAGTTGCCCGCCGTACGGGGTGATCTGCTGGTGAGACTGGGCCGTCTCGACGAGGCGCGCGAGGAGTTCGAAAGGGCCGCGGCACTCACCCGCAACGAGCGCGAGCGGACCCTCTTTCTTAACCGTGCGGCAGCCGTCCACGGGTAGGCGAACGCCGGCCATTATGCGGTACCGCCGTCAAACCGGCTGACCATTCCTGACATGACGGCTCTGGTACCGATCGTGGAGAAACGGCAGGGCAGAAAGGCCGAGGCGGTGTTTCCGTGCCTTCTCCCCCAGATATTGGGGAAAGGGCGCAGGATCTCTGGCTTCTGGAAGACTTCTCCGTGAGGACATCCGGAAACTTCGGATCCGGAGAGGATTCCGCCGGCGATCCCCGGTCGCCAACGCGTCGGCGGGGTCATCGACGGTACGTCCTGACGGAGGATGCATGATTGTTTCTGCGCGTTACCGTCTGACCGGGCTGCTGGGCGGGGAAGGTGACGACGCCGTCTGGCGTGCCAGGGACGAGCTTCTGCGTCGGGACGTGGCGATGAAGGAGATACGGCTCGCGCCGGAGCGGGAGCTCTTCTCCGCCAGGAAGGCCGTGGAGCATCGACGGATCTCGATCGCCGGCATCCACGATCTGGTCGAGGAGGGCGGCCGTACGTGGCTCGTGATGGGGCTTGACGACGGTGGGCCGCCGGGGATGGTGATCGCCATCCGGCGACGCCGGGTGCCGGTGTGGGGCGTGGTGGGCATCGCGGCGGTCCTGGTCGGGGGGTTGCTGATCGGGATCACCCTGCTGCGCGACGAGGGTGAGGCCACCGTCAGGGTCAACGCGCCCGCCGTCGGCCCCGGACGCTTCGCGGCACGGCCGAAACCGTGCGACCTGATCTCCGCGGACCAACTCGGGGAATTGTTTCGCGAGGGAAAGCCGTCCATCGTCAACAGCACGTCCGAGATGTGCCTCTGGTCGGTCAGCGGCGCTTCGCTTCCCGTGCAGCAGCCCAGTCTCAGGTACCAGGTGAAATGGTTCCCGCCGGGGGATGCCGGGCCGGCCCGGGCCGACCTGTACTACGAGAGTCTGCGAGCATCATCTGTTCGTGACCTGCCCGGCATAGGGGACGAGGCGCTCCTGCGGGAGCACTGGACGGACGAAAGGCTCACCATGAAGGTGCACTTTCGGGTGAGCAATCTGGTGGTCGAGACGTCCTATTACCGCTGGGGAGACGATGCGTTCGGCACCCTGGAGCAGGGCGCGCAAAAAGCGGCGAAAGCGGCGGCTGACAAACTTGGATAACTCTGGTGTTCGGCGTGATCTACGTTGCTAGTCTCTGATTCATGATCTTCCCCAGGGAAGGCCCACTGGCCGATCGGTACCGGCTGCGCGGGCCCCTCGGGGCGGGTGGCATGGGCACGGTCTGGCTGGCCCATGACGAGCTCCTCGATCGTGATGTGGCGGTCAAGGAGGTCATCCTCCCCGCCGAGGCCGACGACACCGAACGCGCGAGGCTGTGCGAGCTGGTCATCCGCGAGGCCCGGATCGCCGCCCGGGTACGACACCCGGGAATCGTCACCGTGCACGATGTGATCTCCCAGGACGGCAAGCCCTGGCTGGTCATGGAGGTCCTGTACGGCCGCTCGCTGCAGGAGGCCGTCGCGGAGGAGGGGGCGTTGCCCCCGGCCCGGGTCGCGTCCTTCGGCGCCGAGGTGCTCGCCGCCCTGACCTTCGCCCACGAGGCGGGGGTGCTGCACCACGATGTCAAACCCGCCAACGTCTTCCTGCACCAGGACGGCCACGCGGTCCTCACCGACTTCGGCGTCGCCACCCTCGGCGGCCAGGCGACGATCACCAGCGAGGGCGTGGTCGTGGGGTCGCCCGGCTATATCGCGCCGGAACGCCTGCGCGGTGAACCCGGGGGGCCGGAATCGGATCTGTGGTCGTTCGGCGCGGTGCTCTACACCGCGGTCGAGGGGGTGCCGCCGCACTCGGGCGGCACCCCGATGGCGGTGCTCGCCGCCGTGCTGACCCAGGATCCGCGCCCGCCGGTCCTGGCCGGATCGCTGGCGCCCGTGCTGATGAGCCTGCTCGACCAGCGCCCCGAGGCCAGACCGGACGCCGCCTCGGTCGCCGCGATGCTGGCGGAGGTCGCCGCCGACCCCTCGGCCGCGGACACGCGGGCCCCGATCCCGGCAGGCACGCCGGACCCGGGCGGGGCCGGGTCACCTCGGGAAAGTTCGGGCCCGGCGCCCCGTCCCGGCCGTCGGCGGACCTCCGGTGGTCCGGCGGCCGTGCTCGCGGGAACCGTGGTGGCCTGCGTGCTCGCGGCCGCCACCGGTTTCGCGCTCGGTGGCCCCGGCGCGGCAGCCGTGTCCGTCCCCACCGTCCGGCCACCGGCCGCCGATCCGCGCGACGAACCGGGCAGGTTCGGGCTTCCCGTCAAACTCTGTGAACTGCTCACCCCCGAGCAGGTGCGGGAACTGCTTCCCAAGCTGACCGATACGGCCGGGGCCTGGGAGGGCACCTCATGCGGGTGGACCGTCAAAGGGCCGGGGCATCGCTACCGGAAGGGCGAGGCGATCCCAGCGGGCTCCGACACCGTCCAGCGCTTCGGCCAGGACACCGTTCTGGCCGAGGGATCCGGGATGGAGGTGAAAGTCGCCGGAGACGAGCCGTGGGGCATGAGTCCGAACAAGGCCCACCATGTTTTCGTGAACGAGCGCTCCAAGTACCTCAGGCCCAGTTCGTGGGTGGGCATCCAATGGCCGCAGATCGGGTTGGCGCGGGCCACCACCGCCCGCACGTCGGCCGCGACGCCGCTGACCGGGGTGGGGGAGGAGGCGTTTCTCGTCCATACGAACGACCGATGGATCGGTGGCCGGATCTGCAGCGATGTGACCTTCAGGGTCGACAACCTGGTCCTTACGGTGCTCTACTGCAACATCAACGTCGCGGACGACGCCGAGATCATCGAACGGCGGGCGCGGACCGCGGCCCGGTGGGTCGTGGCCGGGTTGAACCGTGCGGGCTGATCCGTTGACCGGCGGACGGGGCGTCACCGTATCCCGGCCCGTGGCCGCTCTGGCCGTGGCGCTCCTCATCGGGCTGGCCGCCACCGTCGGGGTGCTCTACGGCCGGATCCCCGTCGCCGCCGCGCCCGTCCCCGCGCCGCCGGCTCTCGCGGTTCCGCCCCCCGTGCCCGTCGAGCCGGTCACCGGGCGGTTCACCGAGCCGCCGTACGCCTGTGGCCTGCTCACCCGGTCCCAGTTCGCCGAACTGGTTCCCACCCCGTTCAGCCGGCGCAACGGTCGTGGCGGCTGCGAATGGGACTCCAGCGACGCGAAACCCCGCCGCTACAGCCTGTCGATCATGGTGGAGTTCCTGCCCACCGAGGCGCGGGCGCGGGAGTTCTTCGCGGCGCAGCGGGTTGACGCGACCGCCCCGCGGGCGGTGGCCGGGCTCGGTGAAGAGGCATACAAGACCGGCGGGCTCACGAGCACCCCCTTCTCCGGATTCACCCGGAGCACGGTGGTCCGGCTCGGCAACCTGATCGCCAAGATCGACTATATGGCCGAGGGTGTCAGAACCGACCGGGATGGGCGCCTGGAAAGAGGCTCCCGGCGGGCCGCCGAGTGGGCGGTTCGCGCACTGAATCGGCTGGGGTGAGCGGGGATGGCAGAACGTGTTCTGGCTGGACGCTACCGCCTGACGGGGCAACTGGGCCGTACCGGCGTCTGGCGGGCGCGTGACGAGCTGCTGGGCAGGGACGTCGCGGTCAAGGAGGTGCGGTGCGCACCCGGCGATCATCGGGAGGCCGAGGGGCCGGCCGTACGGTTCGCGACCGGGCAGGACCTGGCCGCGGAGTTCGTCGTGGCGAACGAGGCGGTGCGGCGCCGTTCGGTCGTCCTCACCGCCGTCCACGACCTCGTGGTCGAGGACGACGCGTCGTGGCTGGTGATGCGGCTGGACACGGGGGGAAGGCGCCGCCGGGCGCTCGCCGTCGCCGCGGTCTGTGTGACCGCCGCCGCCGTGACCGCCGCGGTGCTGGTCGTCGTCGGCTCGCGGACCTCGCCCGTCACCGCGCTGCCTCGCGCCTGTGACCTGCTGACACCGCAGGAGGCGGAGGCGCTGATCCCGCAGGCCAAGGTGTCGGTCACCGCGCCTCCGACCCCCGGCCCCAACGTCTCCGACTGCGGATTCTCCACCGGGGACAAGGCGCTTCACTCCGGTCAGCGGCCTGCATTGATCATCTCCGTCCGGTGGCACGGGGACGGTGCGGACAAGGCCGTCACGGATTTCACCGATCGGTGGAAGAGCGCGCAGAGCCTCCGTCAGACCCTTTTCCCCGGCGCTCCCGAAGGCCGTCATCTCGCATCCGTGCCGGATCTCGGCGACGAGGCGTTCTTTCTGGGGGGTGTGTCGCTCGGCTCCGACAAGCGCCGCGTCCTCGATTCGGCCGTTCTCTACCGTCTCGGCAACGTTGTGGTCCTGATGAGCTACAGCCGGCAGAACGTCACGCAGGAAGCGGACGCCCAGGCCGTCGGCCCGCTGAAGGAACTCGTCATCAAGGCGGCACGCCGTACGGTGGAGGCCCTGGAGCGATGAACGACAGATACCGGTTACGTGGCCCGCTGGGGGCGGACGGGATGGGGGCCGCCTGGCTGGCCCACGACGACCTGCTCTCCCGTGACGTGCTGGCGCAGGAGCTCGCGGCTCCCCCGGGGATCGACGGCGCGGAGTGGTACGAGCACGTGGTCAAGCAGATCGGTGTCATCGACGGGATCAGGAACGCGCCGATCGGCATCGTGCACGACGTGGTCCTCGACGGTGACCGGCCGTGGATCGTGACCGACCTCGAAGACGGCACCAGCCTGGCCCGGGTCCTCACCGAGCGGGGGCGGCTGCCCGTCGAGCAGGTGGCGGCGCTCGGTGCGGAGGTGCTGGCCGCGCTGACCGCGGCCCACCGGCGGAACGTACTGCACGGCGCCGTCACCCCGGCCACCGTGGTGATCGCCGCCGGCGGGCGGGTCAGGCTCGCCGGGTTCGGGACCGGGGGCAGGATCGGTTCGTCCGCGGGCATCCCCGGTTTCACCGCGCCCGAGTGCCTGACGGGGCCGCCCGGCCCGGCCTCGGACCTGTGGTCGCTCGGCGCGACCCTGTACGCGGCGGTCGAGGGCGTACCGCCGTACCGGCGTGCGACCCCGCTGGCCAGTACGGGCACCGTGCTCACCGAGCCGCCGACCGCGACGGCGCACGCGGGTCCTCTCGGCCCGGTGCTGAACGCGCTGCTGGCCAAGGACCCGTCGGCCAGGCCGAGCCCGCGCGAGCTGGGGAGGTCGCTGCGCCGGATCGCCGCGACCAGGCCGGTGCGGGCACCCCTCGTCGTTCCCCGGAGCGTCGTCGCCGCGGTGATCGCCTGCTCGGTCATGCTGGCGGCCGTCGCCGGAGTGCTCGGCGCCAGGGTCCGGGCCGGCCACGAGGCCGAGGCGGCCCGGGTGGCCGCGGCTTCGGTCGGTCGCTTCGCGGAGGTCCCTCGTGCCTGCGGCCTGCTGACCGACGACCAGTTCACCGAGCTGGTCCCGGCCCCGGTCATCTCGGATGTCGTCGGGGCCGAGCAGACGAGCTCTCCCGGCAACTGCTCCTGGAGCACGTTCATTGGGGCGAAACTTCCCAAGGGTCTGCATCGCGAGGTTGTTCTCGTGCTCAAGCACCACCCACCCGCCGAACTCATCCGCAGCCGGGAGTTCTTCAGCAGGAAGAGCGAGGAGCCCCTGCCGTTCGACGGGGAGGGGCGGCGCGCGGTGCCCGGCCTCGGCGACGAGGCGTTCGCCTACCGTCTGCGGAGCGAAAATTGGGGGAAGATCACCGAGGTGGTCGTGGTGCGGGTGAGCAATGTGGTGGCCGAGGTCAAGTACACCGGCAAGGTGAAGGAGGATCCACAGGGGCGGCTCGCGGCCGGTTCACTGCGGTCCGCCCGGTGGATCGTGGACGCGCTCAGCAGGCGGGGGTGAGCGGCCGGGTCCTGACCGGGCGCTACCGGTTGGTCGAGATCCTCGGCCAGGGCGGTATGGGCGCTGTCTGGCGGGCCAGGGACGAACTGCTCCACCGTGACGTGGCGGTCAAGGAGGTACGGTCGCCGCGTGGCATGTCGGCGGCCAGGGAGGCGGAACTGCGGGAGCGCACCCTGCGTGAGGCCCGCGCCGCCGCCCGGCTCAGGCACCCGGCGATCGTCGCCGTCCACGACGTGCTCGACGAGGGCGGCCTGCCATGGATCGTCATGGACCTGGTGGCGGGGCGCACGCTGGAGGGCACGGTACGCGCGGAGGGGCCGCTGCCGCCCGAGCGGGTCGCCGCGATCGGGGTGCGCGTGCTCGACGCGCTCACCGAGGCGCATCGGCGCGGGATCATGCACCGCGACGTCAAACCGGCCAACATCATGCTCGGGCCGGACGGGCAGGCGCTGCTCACCGATTTCGGCATCGCCGTCTTCGCGAGGGACGCAGGGCTGACCGCGCCGGGAAACCTGGTCGGTTCGCCGGGATTCATCGCGCCGGAACGGCTCGGCGGGGAGGCCGACGATCCCCGGGCGGACCTGTGGTCGCTGGGCGCCACCCTGTACACGGCGGCACAGGGGAAGCCGCCCTTCCACCGGGAGACGCCGATCGCCGTGCTCGGCGCCGTGCTCACCCAGCCGCCGCCCGCGCCGTCCTTCCCCGGCCCGCTCGGCCCTCTCCTGCTCGCGTTGCTGGCCAAGGACCCCGCCGATCGGCCGGACGTCGCCGAACTCCGGCGGACCCTCGGGCGGATCGCCGACGGCCTGCCGGTCGATCCCAGCGTGCCCGGCCCGCGGACTCCGGCGACGGGATCGTCCGCCGGTCGCCGGCGGGGGGTCCTCTTCGCTCTCGGCGCACTGGTGCTGGCCGGGGCGGTCACGGTGCCGGTGGCCGTCGGAATGCCACAGGGGGGGCGCACCGAGACACCGGCGCCGTCCGCGACGGCTCCGGCGGTGGCCCCGAACCCCTGTCTCCTGCTGACCCTCGAACAGGTGCGGCCCCTCGTCATGGTCGAGCGGCAACCGACTCCCCTCGGCGGGACCTGCGGCTGGGCGGATGATTCCGACTACTTTGAGGTGAATGTCGAGCTTGTCGCCTCCAGGCAGGGAAAGACCGGCCCCGAGGTGGCCGGGGAGCTCTACGCCGTCAGGAAACTGCAGGACATCGCCCAGGCGAGGTCGAGAGGGTTCGGTGAGACCGAGGAGCGAAAAGCGTCGGTGAAGGACATCGCCGACCTGGGAGACGATGCCTTCTCCATCGAGCACTTCAGTCCCGAATCCGCTACCAGCACCATCGCGTTCCGGACCGGCAACCTGCTGGTCAAGGTCGAATACATAGGGCAGGTCACCAAGAACAGGACGCTCGCCGCGGCCCGGGCGAAGGGGAAGGGCGTGGCGGCAATGGCCGACCTGGTCGCCGAGGGGCTCGGACAATGACCGGCTCCCGAGGCTCATGGGTCCTGGACGGTCGTGGTTCCGGTCGCCCAGGAGGAGCCTTACCGGGCCCAGGTGTTCGACGGGCTACGGCCGGCCGGCACGGTCGGGCTGAACCGTACGGGCAGGGCCTCCAGGCCGCGGACCCACATCGACCGGCGCCATCGCAGCGCCTCCGGGGCCACCGCGAGGTGGACGTCGGGTAGCCGGTCGAGAAGCACCTCCACGGCCGTCTTGGCGATGATCTCGCCGAGCTCGGGCGCGGGGAAGGGGCAGCCGTACTCGCCATGGCCGAAGGACATGTGCGCCCGGTTGGCGCCGGAGCCGGAATGGGCGGCCGGCCGCACCTGCGGATCGGCGTTGGCCGCGGCTATGCCGAGCACCATCAGGTCGCCCCTGCGAATGCGCCGCCCGGCCAGCTCGCAGTCCTGCACGGCCCAGCGTGAGGGAATGCTCTGCGCGGGCGAGTCCTTCCACAGCACCTCGTTCAGCGCCTCCGCGACGCTGCTGCGGCCACCCTGCAGGTTCATCGAGAAGTGGTCGTCCACCAGCATCAGCCGCAGGGTGTTGCCGATCCAGTTGGCACTGCTGCTGTGGGAGGCCATCGCCAGCACCATCAGGTCCTGGATGACCTCCTCGTCGGTGAGCCGCGCGGCGTGCGTCAGCAGATGCGAGGTGAGGTCGTGGTCGGGCCGGGCGCGCTTGTCGGCCACGAGCCGGTGCATCGTGTCGGCGATTCGGAGATTCGCCGGGGCGGTCTCCTCGTTCATGTCCAGCGCGTGGCCGATGTCCCTGATCAGGCCCGGAAGGTCGGCCTCCGGCAGGCCGAACAGCCGGATGACGGCCTGGGCCGGGATCCGGTAGGCGTACTGGGAGATCAGGTCGGCCTGGCCGCGCCCCGAGAACTCGTCGATCATGAGGTCGGCGACCTGCTCGCAGATCAGGGTCAGCTCGGTGCGGTCGACGGTGTCCAGCGCGTCGCCGATGGCGCCGCCCCGTCGCCGGCGCTCGGCCCCCTCGGTGAATATCGCCGACGGCTGCCAGGTGACATACATGATCGACGGCCAGTCCCGGGGAAGGTGGTCCCACATGTTCCAGCGCCTGGGGTCGCGGCCGAACAGCTGCGACTGGCTGGTGACATGGTGCAGCTCGCGATAACCGATCACGAGCCAGGCGGGGATGTCGTTTTCGAGGAGCACGGGGACGAGGGGTCCGTGCTCGCGGCGCATCTCCTGGAACGACGCGGCCGGGTCGTCGTAGATCTGTGACTCGTACAGCCGTACGGCATTGGCGTGGTCGGCATATCCCTCCAGCGGCCCTCCTCTCCGCTCGGGATCGCCGGGCGGGGACGGGACTGCGGAGTCGGGCAGGGGAGGGGAATTCGTCACGACATGCTCTCTCAGGCGGGCGACTGGTCGTATTGGCGGGTGAGGTGCTCCACGAGGGTGATCAGCACGTGCTTGCACGAGGACCGCTCGCGCGCGTCGCAGTCGATGAGCGGGACCTCGGGTGACAGCGCCAGCGCCTCGCGCACCGCGTCCAGGGTGGGCCCGTCGGTGAAGCGGTTGACGGCGACGACGAACGGTGTCCGATGGTGCTCCAGCCGGTCGATGGAGTACCAGGAATCCTCCAGGCGGCGGGCGTCCACCATGACGACCGCGCCCAGGCTGCCGGCGAACAGCTGGTCCCAGACGAACCAGAACCGCTGCTGGCCGGGTGCCCCGAACAGGTACAGCACCGTGCTCGCGTTCAGCGTGATCCGGCCGAAGTCGAAGGCCACCGTGGTGGTGGTCTTGGTCCGTACCCGGCTGGCGTCGTCGATGCCCACGCTCGCCTGGGTCATGACCTCCTCGGTGCTCAGCGGGCGGATCTCGCTCACCGAGCCGACCATGGTCGTCTTTCCCACGCCGAACCCGCCGACGATCACGATTTTCAGGGCGTCGACGGCGGTCGTGCGCAGCGGCGTCCGTACGGCGGCCGCCATCTGGTCAGAGGTTGTGGAGTGCAACGAGCACCTCCTTCAGGAGTTCGGGATCCGGTCGTCCGGCCTGTGCGACGGCCGACGGATGACGGACGGTGATGCGGCCGGTGTCCAGCAGGTCGCGCAGCAGGATCTTCACCACGCTGACCGGCAGCCGCAGCTCCGCGGAGATCTCCACCACCGCCATCGGCTGCCGGGTCATCCGCAGGATCCTGACGTGCTCGGACTGCATGCCGGGGGTGGGGCCGCACTCGCCGACGATGAGGGAGACCGAGTCGAAGGCGTTCTCATCGGCGCCGGTACGCCCCCCGGTGACCGTGTAGAGCCGGTCCGGATCTTCTCGGTCGATGGCTCGCCGGGTCATATGCGATCGTCGCTGTTCTCCGTCTGCCGTGGTGCCGCGGTGAGGTACACCCCGATCTGCTCCACCAGTTCGTTCATGTTGTGCGCGATAAGCCCCACCTCGCTGTCCTCGTCGGCCAGCACGGCCAGGTGGGCGCCGTCCCCGGCCGGCACGATGAGCAGCAGTCCGCCGGCGAACTCCACCATCGCCTGCCCCGCTCCGATGCGGTCGCCGAACTCGGCGGAGGCACTCAGCGACAGGCTCTGGATTCCGGCGGCCAGGGCCGCGAGCTGGTCGGCTCCGTCCCGGCCAAGGCCGGCGGTGAAGGACATCTTCAGGCCGTCCCTGGTCAGCACCAGCACATGCCTGATCCCCGGAGTCCTCTCCTTGAGGTTCTCCAGTAGCCAGTCAAAGTCGCGATCGGTGGTGTGTGAAACGTCGATTGTGCTCATCGAAACGACGGGGTGTTCCTCGGGCGCGGGCGCGGGAGGGCCGACCCCTGCCTCCTAATCTGTGAATCCAACAAGGTCCGGTGGCCGGCAGGGGCGTGTCAGGCGTCGCCCGGGGCCGGAGAGGGGGTACGCCCACGGCCGCCCGCCTGGCGGAACGCGGCGAACCTGGCCGCCGAGTCACGCCCCTCCCGTGCGGGCTTGGCCACCGGTGCCTGCCGAGCCCTGGTCGCCTCGGCCAGCGTCTGCCCCCGGCGCCGCCTGGGTAGCGGATCCTCGGCCTCGTCGGCCGGCCCCTCCCGCACCGGTACGGCCGGTGCCGGCACGGCGGCCTTCAGCGGGAGGCGGGCCGACGACTCGACGGCGGGCGGCGCGGTGGCGAGCAGGGGCTGTGTGATCAGCAGGCGCGGGATCAGCATCACGACCCCGATGCCGCCGCGGGCGGACGGCCGGAAGCTGACCGTCAGGCCGTACTTGTCGACAAGGCGTCCCACGACCGCCAGGCCCAGCCGGGTGCCGGACAGCGTCCGCAGGTCGAGCGGCTCGGATACGAGTTTGGCGGCGTGCTGCCGCTCGCGCGGGCGCATGCCCAGGCCGCTGTCCTCGACCGTGATCACGACGCCGGCGTCCTCCTCGTCCACGTACACGTGAACCTCGGTACCGTGCGCCGAGAACGTGGCGGCGTTGTCCATCACCTCGGCCAGCGCGTGCATCACGCCCTCGGCCGCGTATCCCGCCACGGCGACGGTGCTGGTGGAGTGCAGCCGGATGCGCCGGTAGGCGCCGATGCGGCCCATCGCACCGCGCAGGACGCTCTCCATCACGATCGGCCGGGTCCATCGCCGCCCGGAACGGCCACCGCTCAGCAGGGCGATGTTGTCCGCCAGCCGGCTCACCTGGGAGACGCGGTGGTCCAGGTCCAGCAGGTCGGCGAAGGTCTCCTCCTGCTCGCCGTACCGCTCCTCCAGTTCGCGCAGCCGGGCGAGCAGGCTGGTGGCCTGCGCCTGCACCCGGGCCGCGGCCCCGGCGCAGGCCGCCATCACGGCGGTGCCCCTGCGCTCGCCCTCGGCGAGCTGCCGTGCCGTCTCGCTCAGCAGGTCGCGCAGCGGGCCGTGCCCCGGCTGGTGTATCCCGGCCAGCGCGGCGCCCGCCGACATCCGGTTCGCCTGGATCCGTTTGACCAGCTCCGGCAGCGTGTCGTCGGTCAGCCGGGAGATCTCGTCCTCGGTCGCCGCGTGAGACGACCGGGCGGTGGCGCGCTCGCGTTCGAGCAGTTCGAGCTCGTGCCCGGCCGCGTTGAGCAGGTGTTGCAGCGAGCCGTCCGGGGGCTGCGGCAGCTGGGTGAGCGCGTCGGCGACCGAGGCGCCCCCACGCACCTGACGCCCCAGCGAGGGCAGCGACTCCTCGGCCATCCGCAGTGCTTCCCGCTCCAGCCAGGTGAGGCGCGCGTGGGCCCACCTGGCCTGCTCGCGCAGCCGGCGACCGGTGGCGGCGTAGTGGACGATGGCCGCGGCGGCGCAGGACAACAGTATGGCCGAGATCCCGCCGGCGAGCGCCATCAGCCCTCTGGCCTCATAGGGGGCAGCCGACACCGCCCACAGCCACACACAGGCCATAATGATCATGGTGCCGAGAGAGGCGATGACCGCCAGTTCCCTCGGTGAAAGCCTGCTCCGGGTCCGGTGCGGTACATCTACTGACATCGGCGTCCTTGGGGGGTGGCGGCAGAGCATGACAAGGCCGCGTTGAACCTGCTGTTCCCCCTGCGATACCGGACAACCGGGTGGTGCCGCTTCACGGCAGAGCGCGAACAGGCACACACCGTAGCACCACGCCTACGGCTAAGAACAGACAATCACTCTCGAACCACGTGTTTTGATTTTAACTAACCATGAGTCAATGTATTCGTTGATTAATGCCCTCTATTCGGACATTTGTCGACATAGGGTCATGATTTTTCGTGAGGGCCGGAGGGGGCGCGGTCTCGTCGGCCCGGTGGGGATCCGGGGGTGCGCATCCGGGCCCGGAGAACGGCGGATCTCGATCGGTGGCGGGGGCCGTACGACACGAGGCCGTGGGCCTCCCTGCGACAGCGGAGACCCACGGCGTGGGGGTGAAACGCCTGATCAGCGAGGAGAGCGCGTTGACCACCGCTGATCAGGCGGGCTCAGGGCGCCTCAGGGGTAGGAGACGAGCTTGGACGGGATCGTGGCCGTGCCGAAGGCGGGGCCGCCGGTGCCGTTGATCACGTGGTTGATCCGCCCGTTGCCGCCGAGGGAGACGGTGAGCAGGCTGTGGAACTTGACGCCGGGCTTCACCGGGGTCTCGAACGCGTTCTCCACCTCGATCGTCGGGTCGACATTGAAGTAGACGTAGCTGCCGAGACCCCAGCCCTCATGGGTGTTGACCGCGGGGCCGACCTTGTAGGCAGCCCAGCCCTTGGTGCTGCCGTTCATGTAGGCCGCCTGGTTCGGCGGGTCGTACGCCTTCTCGTTCTGGAAGAAGATCGTCCGGCCGCGCTCGCCGTACCACTCGACGTCGTACTTGCGGTAGTGCTCGACGAACAGGCCGGTCGCCAGGACGTCGTCGCCGTTGACGATCAGGCCGGTCTCGGCGGTGTTGACGTTCCAGCCGATGCCGTCGCCGTGGTCACCGCGCCACAGCCAGGTGTGGTCGATGATCACGTCGTCGCTGTTGACGACCACGCTGGTGGTGGCGTTGCCGGCGAAGGCGCCGCCGATCCGGACGAACACGTCCTGCAGCGTGGTCGGATTGGCGGCGTGGTCGGCGCTCGACCCCGGCGGGCCGACCTCGATGAGCACGTCGGACTTCTGCGGGCCCGCGTCGACCAGGAAGCCGGCGAGTCGCACGCCGTCCACGTCGGCGACCTTGACCGCGCCGACGCCGCCGTCGGGGATGATCGTGGCCAGGCCGAGACCCAGGACCACGGTGTTCGCCCTGGTCACGTTGATCGGCTGGTTGATGTGGTAGATGCCGGGGGTGAGCAGCAGGTGCAGGCCCTGGTTGAGCGCGGCGTTGATGGTCGCGGCCGTGTCGCCGGGCTTGGCGACGTAGAACTGGCCGAGCGGGATCGAGCTTCCGGGGGTGGCGCCGTTCGCCCAGCTCACGCCGCGCGCGTCGGTCCGCTTGGCCGGGACGAACACCCGGTACTCGTTGCCGGAGACGTAGAGGTACGGCTTCTCGCGGCTGATCGGGGTGTTGTCCAGCGTGGTGTAGGACTTGTCGGCGAAGGAGGTGGCGGGAGCGCCCTGCACCCCGGAGAACACCATGTTCCACACGCCGTTGACCCAGCCGCCGACGGAGCTGTCCCGGGTGTACCACTGCTGCTGCGAGTACGGGCCGACGGCGCCGTCGATCTTGCTGTCGGCGATGTAGCCGCCGCTGGCCCAGCCGTAGCCGGTGGGGGCCAGGTTGAGCGCGCCCTTGATGTGCATGCGACGGAACGGCGCGGCCTGGGAGACGGCCCACTGGTTGGTGCCGCCGGGCGGCTGGACCGACAGGTTCTCCGTCGAGCGCCAGAAGTTCTGGGTCGCGTTGCCGCCGAACCAGCCCGCGTCGACGGTCACGCCGTTGACGGTGACGTCGTCGGGGGACTGCCCCAGACCCATGATCGAGGTGTAGAAGCCGACCTTGGCGTTCACGTTGTAGGTGCCCGGCTTGAACAGGAAGGCGTGGCGCCCGGTGCCGAACTGGGCCGACTCCTGCTGCTGGAAGACGGCGTCGAGCTGGCTCTGGATGCCGGCGCTGGACATGGACGGGTCGAAGACGTGCACGTTCGGCCCCAGATCCCCGCCGCCGGGGATCACCGGACCGTCAGACGTGGTGTAAACGGCGAACTCCCACAGTGAGTATCCGTAACCGGTGGCTCGGGTGGTGCCCTGCATCCGGACGTACCGGGCGGAGCCGCTCACCTCGTGTGACTGAACGCCGCCGGTGGCACCCGTGACGCTCTTCAGGTCGGTCCAGGTGGTGCCGTTGGCCGACCCCTGGAGCTTGAACGCGCTCGCGTACGCGGCCTCCCAGCGCAGGTCGATCCTGCAGATGGTCTGGGTCGAGCCCAGGTCCACCTGGATCCACTGCGGGTCGCCGGCCACGCTGGACCAGCGGGTCCCGTTGTTGCCGTCGAAGGCGGCGCTCGCGGGGGTTCCGCCGTTCTCGGTGGACGACGCGGTCGAGGGCTTGTTCAACGCGGCGTTGGTGGTCCCGCACTGGCCCACCGGGTTCGAGCCGCCACCGAAGACCTGGAACTCCCACAGTGAGTATCCGTAGCCGGTGGCCCTCGTGACGCCCTGCATCCGGACATACCGGCCGCTGCCGGTGACGTCCCAGGTGTCGATTCCGCCGTCACCGCCGGTGACGGTCTTCAGGTCCGTCCACGTGGTCCCGTTCTCGGACACCTGGATCTTGTATCCGCTGCCGTACGCGGCCTCCCAGTTCAGCACGACCCTGCTGATGCTGGACGAGGCGCCCAGGTCCACCTGGAGCCACTGGGAGTCGCCGACCGCACTGGACCAGCGGGTGCTGGTGTCGCCGTCGACCGCGGCGGCCGGCGGGGTTCCGCCGTTCTCGGTCGAGGAGGCCGTCGCGGTCTTGCCCTGCGACAACAACGTGTCGGCGAAGGCCGGGCTCGACGGTACTGCGAGCAGAGCCGCCACGACTGCCGTGGCAGTCCATAAGGCGGCAGGACGGAACAGACCTCTCATGCTTGTCTCCACAGTGGATCCGGGGGGTGGAAGGTCCGACAGCAGATGAGGCGCGACTACGGCACCCGTAAATCAACGCCTTATTTCTACACTTAATTTAACTCGTCGGAAACATGGGGTCAATAGATCGCGCGTCATGGATGGGGCGGGATCGGGGTTCCGGCCCCGCGCGTGGGAGGCGCCCTGGGCCGCCGAGGTCTGCGCGCTGTCCTCGCGGGTCCCCTGGGCTCCGCCGGATCCCGCTGCCGTGTTCGATCCCCGCGGGCCGGTCTGCAAGATCACGCACTGGGCGCCGGTCGAGGGCGTCCCGCCGAGCACCCCGCGGTGGCGGACCCCGAGGATGCTGGCTCAATTAATGAGATTAAGTGATATAAGTGCGGATTAATTATTTATCTATAGGAATTCTGGCATGCAGAATGTTTGTGGTGCTATGAAAGCTTTCGCGTTGTCCACCGCGGCTGTCGCGGTTCTTGTCGCCGTCATCGGCTGCCTGGGGGCCGTCGACGCCCGGAGCATCTTCTCCGCCTCCGCCGCGAGTTCCGCCGCCGGCGTGGACGGGCAGACGGCCGGGACCTCCGTGGGGACGAGCGGGCAGGCGGCCAAGCGGGTGGTCAGGACCTCGGTGGTGAGGGCCGGTGGGAAGTCCTACCTCAGGGTGCGGGTGACCAACGGGTACGGCGGCACCAGGCGGTTCGCCGTGAAGCAGCGCGTCTGCGGGAAGGGGGCGTGCCGGACGGTCACGACCACCCTGTCGGTGCAGGCAGGCCGGACGGCCTGGCAGGAGAGGTATCTCGGCACCGGTGCCTACCGGAGAAGCGGTGCGTTCTCCACGTCGGTGACGGTGCCGCCGGTGGCACGCTCGGCCCCCGCGGCCAGGGTGACGGTCACCGCGACGCCCTCGGTGACCCCGACCGTGCACACCACGGTCACGGTGAGCACGACGGTGACCACCACCGCGACCGTGACCGCCACAGCCACCGCCACGGCCACGGTGACCGCCACCGCCACGGTGACCGCCACCCCGACCGTGACCGCCACCCCCACGCTGCCCGCGCCGCCGACCGTGCCCCCTACCGTGCCCCCTACCGTGCCGCCCACCGTGTTCCCGACCGGCCCGCTCTGCGGAGCACCCGCCAACGCCTACGGGTTCACCTTCTGCGACACGGGGAGCAAGGTCTACCAGCCCGCGGGCGACGCCTGCGCGGTTTTCCCGTGCATCGAGAACTTCCGCGACGGGACGGGCTATCTGGTCATGTGCAATGACGGCATGGTGAGCATGTCGGGCGGGATCCAGGGGGTCTGCTCCTCCCACGGCGGGTGGCAGCGGGACGTGTACCGCAACACCGTGTAGGTGGACACGCACACGATCATCACACCGGCAGGCCCCCTCGCCTGCCGGTGAATCGGGGCGTTCAGACGCGGGGCACGACGTGGCCGAAGCGGAACACCCGGGCCGGGTCGTAGTGGTCCTTGAGGGCGGTGAGCCTGCGCAGTGTCGGCTCCGGCCAGGCGCGGGCCAGGTCCTCGGGGGCGAGCATCGGCCCGTGGAAGTTGAGCTGCGTCCCGCCGGTCTGCCAGGGAGCCAGGGCGCCGAGCACGGCACCGCCCACGGCCGGGATGACCGTGTCGAGCAGTTCGGGAACGGGAGCGCCGATCACCGTCACGCCGAATGCGGCGTCCCGCCCGCCCACGGCGTTCGGCCGGCGCGGCTCGCGGCCCAGCGCCCCGCCCAGCTGGCGCACCTCCACGATGGCCAGCGGCACGTCGGCCGCCGGGCCGGCCGCCGCCAGGAGCGCTTCCACGGTCTCCGCACCGAGCTCGCGCAGCAGGACGCCGCGATCCCAGCTCGGCATGGGGTGCACCGGGTCCTGGTGCACGGAGTCGATCGCGTTGAACGGCATCTGCGCGATCTCGCCGAGGATCGGTTCGGCGACGGCCCGCATCGGGGCGAGCAGGGCCTCCGCCTTGTGGGCGTCGCCGAGGTGGGCGAAGCGCAGGTGGGTCACGAAGCGGCCACGCAGCTGCGGGGGGAGCTCGGGCACCGGGGGCAGGCGCAGCATCGCCACCGAGGTGGTCGTGGCCTCCGGCAGCGTGTCGACCCAGGTCCGGTAGGCGTGCAGGACGGCGGGGGTGTCCTCGGCGCTGAAGTAGAGGCCGCCCCCGTACAGGGTCGACACCGGGAACAGGTCGATGACCATGGAGGTGACCACGCCGAAGCTGCCCTTGCCGCCGCGCAGTCCCCAGAACAGGTCGGGTTCGGTGTCCGGGTCCGTCACCCGGACCATGCCGTCCGCGGTCACCACGGTGATCTCCCGTACGTGGTCGGCGGCGAAGCCGAAGGTCCGTGAGATCGGGCCGATGCCGCCGCCCAGCGTGTAGCCCACCGCCCCCACGCCAGAAGACGAGCCGCTCAGGGGCGCCAGGCCGTACGGGGCCGTCTGCGCGATGACGTCCGCCCAGCGGCAGCCCGCGCTGACCCGCGCGGTGCGGTCGGAGGGCTCGACGGTGACCTCGCGCATCCTGGAGGTGTTGATCAGCAGTGCCCCGTCGGAGGCCTGGACGGCGCCGTGCCCGGTGGCCTGCACGGCGACGGGAAGGGAGTGGTGGACCGCGAAGCGGACCGCCGCCATGACGTCCGCGGTGCGGGTGGCGCCCACGACGACGGCCGGGTGGTGCCGGACCGCGGTGTTGAAACCCGTGGTCTCCTCGTCGTAGCCGTCCTGACCGGGAGACAGGACAGGGCCGGCGACCTGGCCTCGCAGGACTTCCAGCTCTCCGCCGAGATGCTCGGCTGTGGAAAAGACGGTACTCATGAGGGTTCTCCCGATGGTGTGAGACGACTCGCGGCGTGGGGCGAGGTCGTAGGGCCTCGATCGACGCGGTCCTCCAGTTATCGCAGCCGGCACTTGGAGACGACTGGTCGGTGACCGGGTGCCCGGCGGCCACGGCGATCGGAGTGGTGGCCGCCGGTCCCGGCCGAGGGCCTAGAGGTCTCCTAGCCGTTTCCTAGACGGCCGTGGGACGCTGCGCGCATGTCGTCGCCACCGGAGTCCCAGCCCTCCAGCACCCTGCTGTTGCGGGAGGTCCTGGCATACGTGGGTGCGACGGGTCCCGATCTGCTCGACGAGGCCCTGGCGGAGGCCCTGTCCGAGGTGTCGGTCGCTCGCTGCCGGATGTACGTGCTGGCCGATCTGGCACGGCCGGCGGACGATCCGCCGGTGGCCGGTGCCCTCGTCGAGGTGGGGCAGCCCGCCCGGGACGCCCGCCTGCGAGCCCTGGCCGTCGCGCTGCCACACCGGGGACGGGGGCTCGGCCGGCGACTGCTGGGAGACCTGCTGACGGAGATGCGCGCGGACGGCGTCCAACGGGTGCGCTACCGCGTGGTGGCGGCGGATCCGGGAACGTTCTCGCTCCTTGGCTCCTCCGGTTTCGTCGCCGCCGACAGAACCCCCATCGCGGCCTGCCGATACGATGAACCCGCGATCGAGGCACTGGCGGTCGCGTGGCTCGTGCGGGAGTTGTGATGCTCGCTAACGGTGGCGAAGCACCGGATACCGTCCAGGCTGCGGCGTGCCTGGATTTCCGCATCCTCGGACCGGTGGAGGTGGCCGACGGCACCGGTGCGGTCCTCGACCTCGGATCCCGCAAGCAGCGGGCCGTGCTGACGCTCCTGGTGCTCAACGCGCCCCATGTCGCCTCCCTCGACCAGATGATCGACCGGCTCTGGGCCGACGAGCCGCCGTCCAGCGCGACAGGAACGCTCCAGGCGTACATCTCCCAGCTCCGTAGGGTCCTCGAACCGCTGCGCAGCCCTCGGTCCCCCGCTCGCGTCCTGCGGACCCGGGAGCCTGGGTACCTGCTGGACATCTCGCCCGATCAGGTGGATGCCAACCGCTTCAGCCAGGCCGTCGAGAAGGCGCAGGCCGCCCTGGCCGATGGGCGGGCGGGGGAGGCCGAGCGGTCTCTGGACGCGGCACTCGGCACCTGGCGAGGTGAGCCGCTCGCCGACTTCGCCGACCGCTCCTTCGTGGGGCCCACCGTGGCCCGCCTCACCGAGGTGCGCCTGTCGGCGCTGTCCACGCGGGCCGAGGCGTGGATGCTGCTCGGCAGGTTCAGCGAGGCCGCCGTCGAGGCCGGGCATCTGCTCGATCTCGACCCCTACCGGGAGGGGGCCTGGGCGCTGCTCATGCGCGCCCTGTACCGCGACCGCAGGCAGGCCGAGGCGCTGGCCGCCTACCAGCGCTGCCGCACCCTCCTCGGTGCCGAACTCGGGCTCGATCCCAGCCTGGAACTGCGCCGTCTCGAACAGGCCATCCTCGACCAGGACGAGTCTCTCGAAGGCTCCTGGCCGTCGATCGCGCGAAGGGAGGAGATCTCGCCCGCGCACGAAGAAGACGTCGTGGCTCCCCGGGAGGCAGGGGAGTGGCGAGCCCCCGCCCCGCGCGGGCGCAGGCTCGTGGGCAGGGAGCCCCACCTGCACCGGATCCGGGAGCGGGTGCGGGACACGGCCCGTGGTGCGGGAGGTGTGCTGCTGGTCAGCGGCGAGTCCGGCGTCGGCAAGACCCGTCTGGCGGAGGCCGCGGCCGAGATCGCCGGGGAACTGGGCGTCATCCCGGTGTGGAGCCGGTGCGTCGAAGGGCGTGGCGCACCCGCGTTCTGGCCGTGGATCCAGGTGCTGACCGCCCTCGAAGAAGGGGCGGAGGCCGGCGCCGGAGGGCTTGAGACTGTGCCCCGGGAGGCAGCGGGGGTCGAGAACGTGATCCGCCGGTTGACGGGCGCGGACGGGGCCTCGGTCGCGGACGATCCCGACACCGCGCGCTTCCTGCTGTACGACGCGGTGGCCAGGGCGCTGTCACGGCGGGCGGGCGCGGCACCGGTGCTCGTCCTCATGGAGGACGTCCACTGGGCGGACGCCGCATCCCTGAAGCTGCTGACCTTCCTCGGCGGCGACCTGCACCGGGTGCCGTTGCTCGTGCTGGCGACCCTGCGCCCCGAGGCCGCCGAGGCGCGGCCGGCGCTGACGGACGCGCTCGGCGACCTGATCCGACAGCGCGGTACCGAGCGGATGAGCGTCACCGCGTTCACGCGGGAGCAGGTCGCCGACTACCTGGACGACGCCGGCTCCGGCGACGCACACCTGAACCCTGCCGATCCGGGCCGGTCCGGCCGTGCGGACATCGGCCCCGACCCGGCCCTGGCCCGCGCGCTGCACGACCGTACCGGTGGCAACCCCTTCTTCCTCGGCGAGGTGCTCCGCCTGCTGGACAGCGTCTCGCCCCTGGACCAGGTCGCCGCCGCGGACGTCACCTCCCTCTCCGTCCCCGAGGGGGTGCGCGACGTCATCACCCAGCGGGTCTCGCGGCTGCCGGAGGACTCCCAGACGCTCCTGCGGGCCGCCGCGGTGATCGGCAGGGACGTCGACGCGGACGTGCTGGAGGCCGCCACCGGGATCGGCGGCGCCCGGATGATGATGCTGCTCGAACCCGCGGTGGCGACCGGCCTGCTCACCGAGGTGGCCGGAGGCTGGGACTATCGCTTCTCGCACGCGCTCGTCCGCGAGGCTCTCTACACGGGACTGAGCCGGCTGCAGCGGGCGCAGATCCACGGGCGGGTGGGCGAGGCGGTCGAGAATCTTCACCCGGGAAACCTGGAGCCGCAGTTGCCCGTGCTCGCCCACCACTTCGGTATGGCGGCCAGGATCGGCCACTCGGCCAAGGCGACGTCGTACGCCGTCAGGGCGGCGGTACAGGCGGCGGCCCGCCTGGCCTACGACGAGGCGGTCATGTTCTGGGAGCAGGCGCTCGCGGCGCTCGACCCGCAGTCCGCGGATCCGGCGCTCAGCCGCGGTGCCCTGCTCATCGAGCTGGGACGGGCGCGTAGGGTGGCCGGCGACGTGATCGCGGCGCACACCGCCCTGGACGAGGCCGTGACCCTCGCCACCCGTAAGGGCGACGACGCGGCGGTGATCGAGGCGGCGACGGTCTTCGGCGGGGTGACGCTGTGGAACTGGCGCGCCTACGGCGTGGTGGACACGCGCATGATCGACGTGCTGGAGGACCAGCTGGACCGGCTGCCGCCCGGGCGGGAGGCGGTCAGGGCCGAGCTGCTGGGAACCCTCGGAGTGGAGCTCTACTACAGCGAACGGCGGTGGGAGGGAGCGCGTCTGGCGGCCGAGGCGGTCGCGCTCGCCCGGCGGGCCGGTGACCACCGCCTGCTCGCGCGCACGCTCAACAACTTCGTCATCGCCTCATGGACCCCGGAGTACGAGGAGGAGCGCTACCGGGCGGCGGAGGAGATCCTGTCCCTCCCCGGCCTGCCCCGGGCCGCCGAGATCATCGCCCGCCTGCACCGGATGCCGACCTTCCTGCGCGCGGGAAGGCTGGCCGACTACGACGCCGAGCTGGCCCGCTGCCTGCACCTGACCGGCGAGGTGCGGATGCCGGAGATCGAGACGCAGGTGACCTACGCCGCGACCGGGCGGGCGATGCTCGACGGCCGCTGGGAGGAGGTGGAGAGGCTCGCCGCGACCGGCGCCGAGAGCTACCGGCGCATCAGCCTCTGGGGCCCGGAGTACATCCATCTCCTCTGCGCCTTCTTCTCGTCCTGGGCACAGGGCCGGCACGGGGTGCTGCTGCCGGAACTGCTTGAGGCCGCCGAGGACGACTCCAACAGCCTGCTGCGCCCCGCCGCCGTGCTGGCGGTGATCGAGGCGGGGGACGAGGCGCTCGCCCACCGTCTGATCGACCGGTGGGGCGTTGCCGTCGAGCGCGACTGGGCGTGGCAGTTCGTCACCTGGCAGTGGGGTCTCGTCGCGGCCAGGATCGGTCGTCCCGATCCGTACGGGCTGCTGGAGAAGCTGGAACCCATCGCCGAACAGCTGGTGACGTTGGGAACGGGATGCATCTCCTGGGGGACGATCCATGACGTGGTCGCCCGGCTGCTCCACAGGACCGGTCGCGTCGAGGACGCCCTGGCGCACGCCGAGCGAGCGCGGGAGGTCCATCGCAGCCTCGGGCTGCGGCACCTGGAACACCGCAGCGCCGCGCTGGCCAGGGAGATCCGCGAAAGCCGACCCCTCCGGCCGGAGGGATCGCCGTGACCGTGCCTCCCGCGGAGCGGTCCCCTCGGGCCGTCGCCCGCCGTGTTCAGTCCTTGTGCCGGGAGTCGCCG
This sequence comes from Streptosporangium sp. CA-115845, assembly GCF_050943795.1. Classification (NCBI taxonomy): domain Bacteria; kingdom Bacillati; phylum Actinomycetota; class Actinomycetes; order Streptosporangiales; family Streptosporangiaceae; genus Streptosporangium; species Streptosporangium sp. CA-115845. Next base: position 646,826 of record NZ_CP191988.1, read on the forward strand.
CCCTCGTGAGCGGTCCGCACGCAGATGTCGTAGAGGGCGGCACGGTCGTCGGGACGGTACGGCCGGACAGTCGTCATGGCAGCCATCCTGCCGCGGGTGAAACCGCTCTCACCAGATCTGCCTCGTCCTGCCGGTGCCGGCGCATTTCGCGGGACGGTCGCGGGGTTACCCTGCACGGCATGGTTGAAGTGGAGTTGCGTGGATGGCGACCCGACGACATGTGGGTCGTGCTCGACGCGTTCAGTTCCCCGGACATGGCCGAGCAGGCGGCCCGGCCCATCGACACGGCCCAGGCGGCGCTGGAGTGGATGGGTGTCTGGGGTTTCCGCGATGACGCGCGGGCGTTCGCCGTGGTGTCCAACGGCGAGGTCGTGGGGAACGTCGCGGTGAGCAACATCGACGCGCACGAGACCGGCTGGGTGTCCTACTGGACGATCCCGCGCGCCAGGGGACGGGGCGTGGCCGTGGCCGCCGCCAGGAAGATGGCCGAGTGGGCGTTCAGGGAACGGGGGCTGTTCCGCCTGGAGCTGGGACACCGGGTCAGCAACACGGCCTCCTGCGCGGTGGCCACCAGGGCCGGGTTCCGGTCCGAGGGGGTCGAGCGGGCCAAGCTGAGTTACCAGGGCGTCCGCTATGACGTGGAGCGGCACGCCCGCCTGGCCACCGACTGAGCGATAACGCCCGGCGTAATGCGGGCTCAGAGGGCTTTGAGCCCGGCGAGGAGGTCGCGGAGCAGGTTCTCCCGGGGGATCGCGGAGGGAGCCGCGGGGAGCCGTACGGTGATCAGGTCGTGGTCGCGCAGGTCGCCGAGGAGCACCCGGAGCACGCCGACGGCCAGGCCGGTCTCCCCGGCCAGCTCGGCGACGGAGATCGGCGCGCGGCAGGCGTTCAGGATCGACATGTGCTCGGGCGGCAGGTCCCGGCGCGGGGCCCTGACCGCCACCACCACGGCCATCAGGTCGAAATGAGCCCCCGCGGCCCTGGTCCTGCCGCGGGTCATCGTGTACGGACGGACGATCGGACCGGCCTCCCGGTCGAGCCAGCGCTCGGTCATCAGGGCCCACCCTCCTGCCCGGTGCGCTGCCGTTCGTCGCGGAACGACGCGAGCACGCCGCTCGGGACGGCTCCCCTGCTCTCCGGGGTGGTCTCCGCGCCGGGGTCGCCGGAGGCGGCCCGTTCGGCGGGTACGGTCTGGCGCACCCGTTTGGGGAGGCCGTTGCCGGAGGGCAGCCTTTCGACCTCGACCGAGTAGGTGAACCGGGGATCGAGCGGTTCGACCACCAGCTCGCTCGGGAGCAGCACGATCGCCGTGGTGCCGCCGAAGGGGGAGGGGCGCAGGTAGACGTGGATGCCGTGCCGGATGGCGAGCTGCGCGACGACGAACAGGCCGAGCCGGTCGCTGTCGGCCAGGTCGAACTCCGGCGGGTCGGCCAGCCGCGCGTTGAGCCGGGCCATCTCCTCGGCGGGGATGCCGAGCCCCCGGTCCTCGACCTCGATGGCGTAGCCCCTGGCGACCGTCTCGCCGTGTACGCGTACCGAGGTGTGCGGGGGAGAGAACATGGCGGCGTTCTCGACCAGCTCGGCGACCAGGTGGATCACGTCGGTGACGACCGCGCCGATCACGGACGGGCCGTGCGGAACGCTGATCGTCACGCGCGGATAGTCCTCGACCTCCTCGACCGCGGCGCGGACCACGTCGTAGATCGTGACCGGTGTCCGCCAGCCCCGGCCGGGGACGGCGCCGGACAGGATGATCAGGCCCTCGGAGTGGCGGCGCATCCGGGTGGTCAGGTGGTCCAGGCCGAACAGGTCCTCAAGGGTCTCCGGGTCGCGGGCCCGCCCTTCCATGGTCTCCAGCATGGCCAGCTGCCGGTGCAGCAGGGACTGGCTGCGCCTGGCCAGGTTCACGAAGACCTTGTTGACGCCCTTGCGCATCTCGGCCTGACCGACGGCGGCCTCGACGGCGGTCCGTTGCACGGAGGAGAACGCCTCGCCGACCCTGGCGACCTCGATGGTGCTGCCGACGTTGATCTCGGGTGCCTCCGAACAGACGTCCTCGCCCCGGCGCAGCCGCCGGACCACGTCGGGCAGCCGCCTGTCGGCCAGGTCGAGGGCCGCCCGCTGGAGGTCGACGAGCTCGCCGCCCAGCCGCCGGCCGAACCGTACCGAGACGAAGACCGACAGCCCGACCGCGACCAGGCCCAGCCCGCCGGCGAGGCCGATCTGGATCAGGATGCCACGGGCGAGCGGCATGGACCGCTCGCTGATGCGTTCGCTGACCTTTCCGGCGCGGCTGTCGAAGCCGTCGGAGAGACGGGTGGCGACCTCGGCCCAGGCGGGGGCCGGGACCGCCGACGCGGCGATGGCGTTCTCGATCCCCTCGAACGAGGAGTAGTCGGGGGAGTCGTGCAGGGGGGTGTAGAGGGCCTGGAACTCGGCGTCGAACTGGTCGAAGCCCAGGGAGTAGAGGAGCCTGCGGCCGGTGACCAGTTCGCTGAACCTGGCACGTTCCGAGGGGCTCATGGCCCCCTCGACCACGGCTCCGGAAATCAGGGCGGCCTGCTGGCTGAGGATCTCGCGGCTCCGCCCGACCGTGACGACGGCCCGCGCCTGGTCGGTCAACTCGATGTCGGTGGATATCCGCACCTTCTCGTAGACGTCGAAGGCGGCCTCGACGATCCCGGTGTAGGCGTCGAGCGTCTGCAGCCGGGTGTCGGTGCGGGTGTCGACGCCGCTGCGGATCTCGGTGAGCCGGTCCATGGTGCGAAGGAGCCGGTTCAGCCGCTCCCAGGTGCCCGGGACGAGGTCGGAACGGACCTCGGTGATCAGCCGCTCCAGCTCGGCGCGCGCGGCGTTCGTACGGACGCGCTGGGCGTCCAGTTCCGCACGCGAGACGTCGACGTCTCCCAGGACGGACAGCGACAGCAGCCGTTCGTGCTGGAGCTCGGTGGTCACCTTTCTGGCGGGCAGGACCGCGTACGCGTAGCCGTCGCGGATCTTGAGGAGTTCCTGGCCGCTCTGGACCGTCAGGCTGGCAGCAAACGCCCAAATGACTACAAGGGATATAATTGGCACCAAAAGTAAGGTGAAAATTTTCACCCTAATTGAGTATTTTCGGCCAGCCATAATACCTCGCACTACCGAGATGCGTGGTTAACAGTCGCCAAACATAGCAATGCGGGTCACTTGGTGCTAGATGTGCATGTGAGTCACGTTGAGATGATTTATCGTGCTGTATCGGTTTGGAACCTTCCATGCCTCAGATACGTCTCTTTAGGTGGGAGGGAGCCTTCGATGCGAACGCTTGCGGAGCTGGTCAAAGCCGAGGCTGAGCGGGCAGGACAGTCGGCGCGGGCCCAGGGCGGCACGCTGGCGGTGCAGCTGGTCCGTTTCAGCCCGCGGCTGGTGACGGCCGAGGTCGGAGAGGGCGCCGCGTGCGTCGAGTTCCGGATCGTCGACGAGACGCTGGACTGGCGCTGCAGTTGTCCCGAGGGTCGTGGCGGTGCCTTCTGTGCGCACTGCGTGGCGACGGCTCAGTCGGTCAACACGAGAACGGACAGGAAGGACTCTCCGGGCGTGTCATCGGCGACCGCCTCGGTGAGGACGGTCCGGATGGCGTCATAGGTCTGGCGGTCCTCGCTCCGAAGCGTCGACGGCTCCGACCAGAGCAGCAGGTGCTCGCCCGGCGGCAGCCACGACAGGTCGGTCAGCACGTCATAAAGCGAGTCAAGGGTGTGCCCGAAACGGTCGGGCAGGTCGAGGGCCTCGGCGATCGCGTCCATCGCCTCGGCCGAAGTGGTGATCTTCGCGCCGTTCAGCGGGTGCGGCGTCGCGGTGCCGAGCATGGACTCGGCCTCCGCCGCCGACCCCTGGCGGAACGTTCCCCTGGGCAACGCGATCACCCCCGCCCGTCGCCGGGGAGGGGCACGCGCCGGCCGCCGTCCCGTCTCATCGTCGGCCACACATCCTGAGCTGCTGGTTCGCACTGCTTCTCGGACATCTCACCTCGCCGAACTACCCACGCGTGCCCTCTGGAAAACGGGACCCCGGTCGTCCGCTGGAATGACATTGTATAGTTGTCAGACAATATGCCTACAATCGCCCCATGAAACTCGCCGTGATCGGAGCCGCCGTGCTCTGGGGGACCGCGGGAACCGCGGGCCTGCTCGTCGCCGGGGTCGATCCCGTCTCCATGGCCGCCGCCCGCCTGGTGATCGGCGGCCTGGTCCTCGCGGCCGTCACCGCCCCGGTGCGGCTCCTGCGCCTCCCCAAAGGGCCGCTCCCGGCACGCCTCGGCCCGCTCACGGCGGCCGCACTGGCCGTGGCGGCGTACCAGCTGTGCTTCTTCGCCGCGGTCAGCAGGACCGGGGTGGCCGTCGGCACGGTGGTCGCCATCGGCAGCGGTCCGGTCTTCACCGGGCTGCTGTCCTGGCTGCTCGACCGCGTGCGGCCCAGCCGCCGCTGGGCGACGGCGACCGCGGCGGCGATCGCCGGCTGCGCCGTACTCACCGGAGGGGGAGGCGAGGTGCGGGCCGACGGTGTCCTGTTCGCGCTGCTCGGCGGCCTGCTGTACGCCTTCTACGCGGTCACCGCCGCGCGGACGATCAGCGCGGGGGCGCCCTCCGACGCGGTGATGGGGCTGATGTTCGGCGGGGCGGCGGTCGTCATGGTGCCCGTGCTGCTGTGGACCGGCACCGGCTGGCTCACCGAGCCGCGCGGCCTGCTCACCGCCCTCTACCTGGGCTGTGCCACCACCGCGCTGGCCTACCTGCTGTACGGAAGGGGGCTGCGCACCACCCCGGTCGCGACCGCCGCCACCCTCGCGCTGGCCGAGCCCGCGGTGGCGACGCTGCTCGGCGTCGTCGTGCTCGGCGAGCGGCTCGGACCCGCCTCGGTCACCGGCCTGCTGCTGCTCGGCGCCAGTCTGGTCGCGGTCTCCCTGCCCGAGCGCGTCTCTCCTGCCGGCCGGGGCGGAAGGGCAATAGGGTCGTCGGCGTGACCCTCCCGCTCCATCCCGTCTCCGCCGTCGGCGCGCTCGCCGACGCCCTGCGCCGGCGGGTGCTGTCCGGCGAGATCGACCCGGGCACCACGCTGCCGGAACAGGAGCTCTCGGCCCTGTACGGGGTGGCTCGCCCGACGGTCCGCGAGGCGCTCGCCGTGCTCGTGCACGAGGGGCTGCTCAGGCGCGAGCGGCACCGCAGCGCCCAGGTGGCCGAGGTGACCGTGGCCGACCTGGACGACCTGATGTTCGTCCGGCGCCCGCTTGAGGAACTGACGGCCACCGCGCTGGCCGGCCGACGGGTCGGGGAGGCGGACGCGGCACTGGCGCGGATGGCCGCGCTGCCCGCGGACGCCCCCTGGTCGGACATGGTGGCCGAGCACATGGCGCTGCACCAGGCGCTGGTCGTCGCGGTGGGCAGTCCCCGGCTGGAGCGGCTCTACGGCATGCTGGCCGTCGAGACCCGGCTCGGCCTGGTGAGGCTGCGCGCCGTCTACTCCGACCGGCACGTGCTGGTCGCCGAGCATCGGAACCTGCTCGACGCGATCGGCGGCGGCCCCGCGGAGGCCGCCAGGGAGGCGGTCGCCGCGCATCTCGATCACGGCTGGGGCGATCATTAGGCACTGACTTGCACGGTTCTATTGCACGCGGAGCCCCGGAGTGGTCACAATCGCGCCCATGCACGGCAACTCAGTGCCGGACTCCTACGTATATGTCACCGAAGAAGGCGTGACCCGTCACTACGCGGACGGCAGCGTTGACGCCCTCGCGTGGGAGGACGTCGTCGAGGTGCGGGTAGTGGGCGATACGGACTCGGACATCCTGTACATCCTTCTTGATCGAGAGGGCCAGGGGTGCGTGGTGCCCAACTCGGCGACCGACGCGACCTTCCTCGCCCGTCTCCGGTATCTCCCGGATTTCGATCTCGATCGGCTCGGTGCGGCGGTGGAGGCCGCGCACGACGACTACGTCGTCGTATGGCGCAGTCCAGAACCACCTTCCGCTCTTCCGGATTTCGAATACGACTAATTTTACATTATTGACAAATAATAAGCGGTCAAAGGTACACGTTTGAACCGCTTCGTCAAGATGTCATCTCCGTTGCAGTTCGGCCAATAGTGGACAGTAGTCGGTATTCCCCTGCCCATTGGTGATCACTAGGATTTCCATGGGTATCCACGCTCCTGATGCATTAGGGAATACTGTCAACTATTGAAATGAGATGCGTGGCACCTTATCCGGACGAGTCGGGGCATCTTGGGTGGGGTGGTATGAGAGTGGGAACTGAGGAGCTCGTCATCGGGCTCCTTAAGAGTCCGGTGCGCACTTCTCCGAGTATTTGGACACGCCCTTATGTGCGTATTCTCCTGGTCGGAGATGTCGCGTGTTCGGTAATCTCCTGCGGGGTCGTTCTCGGAATTCGAATCTGGTTCGGTGCTTTCATTCCCGAGACGGAGGCGCTGCTCGGACTGGGGCTCGCCCTGGTGTGGCCACTGGCCCTGGCCGCGGGGGGTGCCTATCGCAAGCGCACCTACGGTGAGGGCACGGATGAGTTCCGGACGGTTTTCAACGGCGCCGCGGGCCTGACGGCCACCGTCGCGATCGGGGCCTACGTCACTCAGACGCCCATCGCCCGCAGCTTCGTCATGGCGATGTTCCCGCTGGCCTTCATCCTCAACGCCGTCTTCCGTCACCGGATGCGCAAGCGGCTCCACCGCAGGCGCATCCGCGGTGACCACATGCGCCAGGTGGTCGCCGTCGGCCACCGGGAGTCGGTGCTCGACCTGGTGATACAGCTGCGCGGGCAGCCGCACCACGGCATGCTCGTCGTCGCCGTCTGCCTGCCCGCGGGTCCCGACATGGTCGATGTCGACGGGATCCCGGTCCTCGGGGGCTTCTCCGACGTCGCCGCGGTGGTGGCCAAGGTCAACGCCGACGCCGTCGCCGTGCTGGCCTGCCCGGAGTTGGACGGCGCGGCGCTGCGCAGGCTCGCCTGGGGCCTGGAGGACGCCCGTACCGACCTGTTCGTGGCACCCGCGCTGATGGACGTGGCCGGCCCGCGCATCAGCATCAGCCCGGTCGCGGGCATGCCGCTGCTGCACGTCGAACACCCCGACTTCCGCGGTGCCAGGAGGCTGGCCAAGAGCCTGTTCGACCGGATGGGGGCGGGCCTGGCCCTCCTGGTGCTGGGCGTGCCCATGCTGGTGATCGCCGCGCTGATCCGCGCGACGAGTCCGGGGTCCGCGCTCTTCCGCCAGGTCAGGGTGGGCAAGGGCGGGGTGGAGTTCCAGGTGGTGAAGTTCCGCACGATGGTCGTCGACGCGGAGCGGCTCAAGATCGACCTGGAGCGCGAGAACGACTTCGACGGTGTCCTGTTCAAAATTAGGAACGATCCAAGGATCACTCGGGTGGGCGCCTTCCTGCGCCGATACTCCATCGACGAGCTGCCGCAGCTGCTCAACGTGCTGCGCGGTGAGATGTCCCTCGTCGGCCCGCGGCCGCCACTGCCCGACGAGGTCAGGCAGTACGGCGCAGACGTGCGCCGCCGCCTGGTCGTCCACCCCGGTATGACCGGCCTGTGGCAGGTCAGCGGGCGCTCGGACCTGACCTGGGAGGAGTCGGTCCGGCTGGACCTCCGCTACGTGGAGAACTGGTCGCTCTTTCTGGACCTGCAGATCCTCTGGAAGACCTGGAGCGCCGTGATCGGCGGAGAAGGGGCCTACTAGTGAAAGCACTCGTGCTCGCCGGAGGGGCGGGCACCCGGCTGCGGCCGATCACCCACACCTCGGCCAAACAGCTCGTACCGGTGGCCAACAAGCCCGTGCTCTTCTACGGTCTTGAGGCCATCGCCGCCGCGGGCATCCGTGAGATCGGGATCGTGGTGGGCGACACGCACGCCGAGATCGAAGCGGCCGTCGGCGACGGCCGCGCGCTCGGCCTGGAGGTGACCTACATCCGCCAGCGGGCGCCGCTGGGCCTGGCCCACGCGGTGCTCGTCGCCCGCGACTACCTCGGTGCCGACGACTTCGTCATGTATCTCGGCGACAACTTCATCGTCGGCGGCATCAACGGGGTCGTCGAGAGTTTCGCCCGCGAGCGGCCCGCCGCCCACATCATGCTCACCAGGGTCGGCGATCCCCGGCAGTTCGGGGTCGCCGAGCTCGACGAGGCGGGCCGGGTGATCGGGCTTGAGGAGAAGCCGCCGGTCCCCAAGAGCGATCTCGCGCTGGTCGGCGTCTACCTGTTCAGCGCCGCGATCCACGAGGCGGTGGCCGAGCTCAAGCCCTCCTGGCGGGGCGAGCTGGAGATCACCGACGCCATCCACTGGCTGATCGCCGACGGACGGCCGGTCGCCTCCACGGTCATCTCCGGCTACTGGAAGGACACCGGGAACGTCACGGACATGCTGGAGGTCAACCGGCTGGTGCTGGAGTCCCTGGAGCCCCGGGTGGACGGCCTGGTCGACGGCGCCAGCCAGCTGATCGGCCGGGTGGTCGTCGAGGCCGGCGCCGAGATCGAGAGGTCCCGCATCGTCGGTCCGGCGATCATCGGCTCCGGAGCCCGGGTCCGCGACAGCTACATCGGCCCCTTCACCTCGATCGCGACAGGCTGCGCGATCAGCGGCAGCGAGATCGAGTACTCGATCGTCCTGCCCAGGTCCTCGATCGCCGGAGTCTCGCGGATCGAGGCGTCCCTCATCGGCCATGACGTCGAGGTCACCCCCGCCCCCAACACCCCCAGAGCCCACCGCCTCGTGCTGGGCGATCACAGCAAGGTGCAGATCAGCTCATGACAACCTGCAGGCTGTGCGGCTCGACGAGCCTCGCCAGCGTCGTCGACCTCGGGGCGACACCGCCCTGCGAACGATTCCTCACCGAACGGCAGCTGGCGGAGCCGGAGGTCACCTACCCGCTGCACCTGCGGGTCTGCACCGGCTGCTGGCTGGCGCAGATCCCGCCGATGATCACGCCCGAGGAGACCTTCACCGAGTACGCCTACTTCTCCTCGTACTCGACGTCGTGGGTGGAGCACGCGCGGGAGTTCGTGAGCGGGGCGGTCGACCGGCTCGGGCTGGGCGGTGACTCGTTCGTGGTCGAGGTGGCCAGCAACGACGGATACCTGCTGCGGCACGTCGTCGAGCGGGGCATCCGATGCCTGGGCGTCGAGCCTTCCGAGAACGTCGGCCAGGCGGCCAGGGACGCCGGGGTGCCGACTCACACGGCCTTCCTCGACGAGCGGACCGGCACCTCGGTGCGCGCGGAGCACGGGCCGGCCGACCTGGTGGTGGCCAACAACGTCTACGCCCACATCCCGGACGTCATCGGGTTCACCCGGGGACTGCGCGCCCTGGTGGCCGACGACGGCTGGGTCTCCATCGAGGTCCAGCACCTGCTCACCCTGATGGAGCACAACCAGTACGACACGATCTACCACGAGCACTTCCAGTACTACACGGTCGCCTCCGCGCGGAGCGCCCTGGCGAGCGGCGGCCTCCGTCTCGTGGACGTCGAGTCGCTGCCCACGCACGGCGGCTCGATCCGCCTGTGGGCCCGGCCGGCGGAGATCGCGGGCGAGCCGGGCGAGCGGGTGGCCGCGCTGCTCGCCACGGAGAAGGCCGCGGGCCTGCACGAGCTGTCGGGCTACACCGAGTTCGGTGAGCGGGTGGCGCGGGTGCGAAGGGAGCTGCTGACCTTCCTCCTCGACGCCGCCCGCCAGGGCCGGACCGTCGCCGGCTACGGGGCGCCCGGCAAGGGCAACACGCTGCTCAACCACTGCGGGATCCGGCCCGACCTGCTCCCCTTCACCGTCGACCGCAATCCGTACAAGCACGGCAGGTTCACCCCCGGCACCCGCGTACCGATCCTGCCGCCCGAGCGGCTCGCCGAGGAGCGGCCCGACTACGTGCTGGTCCTGCCGTGGAACCTCCGCGAGGAACTCGTCGAGCAGCTGTCCTTCGTACACGCCTGGGGAGGCCGGCTGGTCTTCCCCATCCCCAACCTGGAGATCGTCGAGGTGAACCCGTGAAGGTCGTCCTCTTCTGCGGCGGATACGGCACCAGGATGCGCACCGGCACCCCCGGTGACGCGCCCAAGCCCATGCAGCTGGTGGGGCCTCGGCCGCTCATCTGGCATGTGATGCGCTACTACGCGCACTTCGGGCACACGGAGTTCATCCTCTGCCTCGGCTACGGCGCGCACCACATCAAGGACTTCTTCCTGAACTACCAGGAGACGACCTCCAACGACTTCGTGCTGCGCGGCGGCAGGGTCGAGCTGCTGTCCACCGACATCTCCGACTGGTCGATCTCGTTCGTCCAGACCGGGATCGCCTCCCCGATCGGCGAGCGGCTGCGCCGGGTCCGCGACCACCTGGACGGCGAGGAGATGTTCCTGGCCAACTACGCGGACGTGCTCACCGACGCGCCGCTGCCGGAGATCGTCGACCGCTTCACCCTCTCGGGCGCGGGCGCGTCGATGATGGTGGTGCCGCCCTCGGACACCTTCCACTGCATCGAGCTGGGAGAGCGCGGCACGGTCGGCGGGATCACCCCGGTCAGCGAGATGCCGCTCTGGGTCAACGGCGGATACTTCGTGCTCCGCCAGGAGATCTTCGACCACATCCCGGCAGGCGGTGACCTGGTCGCGGACGGCTGCGCCGAGCTGGCCAAGCGCGGCAGGCTGCTGGCCTACCCGCACCGCGGCTACTGGCGGCCGACGGACACGGTCAAGGAGCGGGTCGCACTCGACGAGGCGTACTCGCGCGGCGACCGCCCCTGGGCGCTCTGGGAGCGCGAGCACCTGGCGGTGCCGGCCACGTGATCCGCTTCAGACCGGCCCAGGCGGGCCGGATCGCGCTGCTCGCCGCGCACTGCGACGACCTCGCCATCGGGGCGGGCGGCAGCCTGCTGACCCTCTGCGCCGCGCGCCCCGGCATCCGGGTGGACGCCCTGGTGCTCTCCGGCGGCGGGACCGAGCGCCAGGACGAGGAGCACGCGGCGCTGACCGCCTTCTGTCCGGGCGCGGACCTGCGGCTCACCGTGCTCAAGCTGCCCGACGGGCGGCTGCCCGCGCGCTGGGAGGAGGCCAAGGAGGCGGTGGAGGAGCTGCGCGGGCGCACCGACCCCGGCCTGCTGTTCGCGCCGCACCCCGCCGACGCCCACCAGGACCACCGGACGCTGGCCGAGCTGGTGCCCACGGCCTTCCGCGACCACCAGGTGCTCGGCTACGAGATCGCCAAATGGGACGGCGACCTCGGGCGCCCCTCGGTCTACCAGCCGCTCGCGCCCGAGGTGGCCGAGGCGAAGGTGAGCCTGCTCCAGCGTCACTACCCCTCGCAGCGCCACCGCCCCTGGTACGACCGCGAGGCGTTCCTCGGGCTGGCCCGCATCCGCGGGATCGAATGCCACGCCCGCTACGCCGAGGCGTTCCACGTCAACAAGCTGACCCTTGACCTGTCTGGAGGTTGAACCGGATGCGCGTGCTGCTGACCGGGCACCAGGGCTACCTGGGGAGTGTGATGGCCCCGGTGCTCGTCGCCGCGGGCCACGAGGTGACCGGGCTCGACTCCGGGCTCTTCGCCGGATGCCTGCTGGGTCCCGCGCCCGGCGACCCGCCGGGACACCCGGTCGACCTGCGGGACGTCACCCCCGAGCTGCTGGCGGGGGTGGACGCGGTGGTACACCTCGCCGCGCTCTCCAACGACCCGCTGGGCGCGCTGGCGCCCGAGCTGACCTACGACATCAACCACCGCGCCGCGGTGCGCCTGGCGAGGCTGGCCCGGGACGCGGGCGTGCGCCGGTTCCTGTACGCCTCCACCTGCTCGGTCTACGGCGCCTCAGGCGATGCCCTGGTCGACGAGGACGCGCCGCTGCGCCCGGTGACCCCTTACGCCGACTCCAAGGTCAGGGTCGAGAGCGACCTGTTCGAGCTGGCCGACGGGGACTTCAGCCCGGTGTTCCTGCGCAACGCCACCGCCTTCGGGTTCTCGCCCAGGCTGCGCGCGGACATCGTGCTGAACAACCTCGCCGGGCACGCGCTGCTGTCCGGGGAGGTCAGGGTGCTGTCCGACGGCACCCCGTGGCGCCCGCTGGTGCACGCCGCCGACATCGCGAACGCCTTCGCCATGGCGCTGGCCGCCCCGCGCGACGCCGTCCACGCCAGGGCGTTCAACGTCGGCGCCGAGGAGAACAACCTGACGGTGGCCCAGATCGCCGCCGAGGTCGCCGAGGCGGTGCCGGAGGCCCGGGTCGTGATCACCGGGGAGACCGGGGCCGACCCGCGCTCCTACCGGGTCGACTTCTCCCGCATCCGCGACGCGCTCCCCGGCTACCAGGCGCTGTGGACGATCAAGGCGGGCGCGCTCCAGCTGGTCGAGGCGTACCGGCGGTTCGGCCTGACGGCGGACGACTTCCAGTGCCGCTTCACCAGGCTGGCCTGGCTGTCCGCCCGGCGCGAGGCGGGCACCGTCGACGGCGCGCTGCGCCCGCGCCAGGTGGCGGGGGCGGTGGACGGTGACCGCTGACGCCGAGGGGCGTGAGATGCACGCCCTGGTGGAGCGGCTCTACCCGCTCTGCAGGAGCATCACCGGCGACGGCGTGCGCCGCACCCTGGAGATCGTCGCGGAGTCCATCGGCCTGCGGGTCCACGAGGTGCCGACGGGGACCCAGGTCCTGGACTGGACGGTGCCCAGGGAGTGGAACATCCGCGACGCCTACGTCAAGGACGCCTCCGGTGCCAGGGTCGTCGACTTCGCCGCGTCGAACCTGCACGTGGTCGGCTACAGCGTCCCGGTGTCGGCCGTCATGACCCTGGACGAGCTCCGGCCCCACCTGCACACGCTGCCCGAGCAGCCGGGGCTGATCCCGTACCGGACCGGCTACTACGCGCAGACGTGGGGCTTCTGCCTGGCCCACGACACCCTCGCGGGCCTGGCCGGCGGGCGGTACGAGGTCATGATCGACTCCACGCTCGCCGACGGCCACCTGACCTACGGCGAGCACGTGGTGCCGGGCAGGGTCGCTGAGGAGGTGCTCGTCTCCTGCCATGTGTGCCACCCCTCGCTGGCCAACGACAACCTGGCGGGCGTCGCGGTGGCGGTCGGGCTCGCGCGGCGGCTGGCCGAGGCCGACCCGTGGTACACCTACCGCTTCCTGTTCGCTCCCGGCACCATCGGCGCGATCACCTGGCTGGCGCGCAACCGGGAACACACCGGGCGGATCAGGCACGGCCTGGTGCTGGCCTGCGCGGGGGATCGCGGCCCGCTGACCTACAAGCGCAGCAGGCGGGGCGACGCCGAGATCGATCGCGCCGTGCGGCACGTGCTGCGGACCTCGGGGCGTGACCACACGGTCGTGGACTTCTCCCCCTACGGCTACGACGAGCGGCAGTTCTGCTCGCCGGGCTTCGACCTGCCCGTCGGCTCGCTCACCAGGACCCCCTACGCGGGCTACCCGGAATATCACACCTCCGCCGACAACCCGGATCTCGTCTCCCCGGAGGCGATGGCCGACACCCTGCGGACCTGCTGGGAGGTCACCCGGGTGCTTGACGGCAACCGCGCCTATCTCAACCTCAGCCCCCACGGAGAGCCGCAGCTGGGCAGGCGGGGCCTGTACGGGTCGCTGGGCGGGCGCAGCGACACGCAGCAGGCCCAGATGGCGATGTTGTGGGTGCTGAACCTCTCCGACGGGGAGCACAGCCTCCTGGACGTCGCGGAACGATCCGATCTGCCCTTCGCCGCGGTGGCCGACGCGGCCCGGGAACTGTGCGGCGCGGGACTGCTCAAGGAGTGCGGGAAATGACACTGCGACGGGCCGGGACGGGTTCTGGAACGCTCAACCTCCGGGTCGGCGAGACGGTGGAGGTGCTCGGCGAGGCCGAGATCATGGCCACCCTGGACGAGCGGGGAGAGCTGGACGCGCTGCCCTTCATGCCGGAGATGCTGGCCTTCTGCGGGCGGCGGCTCACCGTGCACAAGGTGGCGCACAAGCTCTGCGACACGATCAGCAGCAGCGGCATGCGGCGGATGGAACGGGCGGTCCACCTGACCGGGGCCCGCTGCGACGGGCAGGCGCACGGCGGCTGCCAGACGGCCTGCCAGTTCTACTGGAAGGAGTCCTGGCTCAAGCGGGTGGATCCGGACTCCCCCCGCACCTCGGTCACCGAGCACGACCTCGCCGCGGGCCGGCCCCTGCTGCCGATCCTGCAGGCCGCGACCAGGAAGGAGCCGGGACCGGACGGAGAGGAGCGCTTCTCCTGCCAGGCGACCGAACTGCTTCGCGCCGCGCCCACCTGCCTGCCGTTCAAGGACGTCGGGCAGTACGTCGCCGACGTACGGACGGGGAACGTGGGCGTGCCCTGGATGCTGCGCTCGTTCCTCGTCGGGCTGTTCAACCGCTTCCAGCAGGCCGGCAGGCGCCTCCTGCCCAGGTGGCTGTGGATCAGGGGCGGGCTGCGCTGGGGGTTCGTCAGGGGTAAGGCCGGACCCACCACTCCGACGCGGACCCTGGACCTGCGTCCAGGGGAGCTGGTCCGGGTCAGGTCCAAGGAGGAGATCCTCCAGACGCTCAACGACGACCTGCTCAACCGCGGCATGGGGTTCGAGGAGGAGATGTCGCGGTACTGCGGGCACGTCGCGCGGGTGAGCGCCCGCGTCGAGCGGTGCCTGGACGAGAAGACCGGCCGGATGCTGCACATGAAGAACCCCTGCATCGTCCTGGACGGCGTCGTCTGCGCGGGTGCGTACAACGTCAGCTGCCCGCGCGAGTTCGTGCCGTTCTGGCGGGAGATCTGGCTCGAACGCGTCGAGGAGCCCAGCTGAGCAGATCACCCCACGAGACAGGCGGAAGGCACGGATGAACCAGCGACAGGGCGGGGACGCCGGTGATCGCGGCGGAACCGGCGCGGTCGGCACGGCCGGCGGGACCGGTGCCGATGGCGTGACCGGTGCGGCCCGCGCCGACGACGCGACCGATCCGGCCGGAACGGCCGGTGAGCAGGTCGGGACGATCGGCAGGAAGGCCGGCCGCGGGTTGCGCTGGAGTCTGCTGGGCAACCTGGGGACCAAGGTGACGACCTTCGTCATGGGGCTGGTGCTCGCCAGGCTGCTCGTGCCGGAGGACTTCGGCCTCTACGCCATCGCGCTCGCCGCGACCACCTTCGTCATGCACGTCAACGACGTCGGCATCATCGCCGCCACCGTGCAGTGGCGGGGCAGGGTCGAGGAGATGGCGCCGACGGCGACGGTCATGGCCCTGGCGTTCAGCACCGGGATATACGGGATCTTCTGGGTGGTGGCCCCGTACTTCGCGGAGCTGGCGGGCAGCGCGGAGGCCACCCCGGTGGTCCGGCTGCTCACCGCGATCATCCTCATCGACGGTGTCACCGCGGTGCGGGCCGGATCGCTGATGCGCGGGTTCGGGCACGACAGGCTGACCAAGGCCAACATCGCGGGCTCGCTGGTCAACGCGGCGGTGGCCGTCACGCTCGCCGCGAACGGCGCCGGAGCCTACAGCTTCGCCTGCGGGCAGGTCGCGGCCAACACGGTCACCGGCGCGCTGGTGCTCGCCTGGGCGGGGCTGCCGTTCCGCCTCGGCTTCGACCGGGAGGTCGCGGCCAGGCTGCTGCGGTTCGGCGCGCCGCTGGCCCTGGGCCTCGGCATCGAGGCGGTGCTGATGAACGCCGACTACGTCATCGTCGGCGCCGTGCTCGGCCCCGCCGCGCTCGGCTTCTACCTGCTGGCCTTCAACGTCTCCAGCTGGGTGCCCAGCGTGATCGGGACCGCCCTGCGCTACGTCACGGTGCCCAGCTTCTCCAGGCTGGCCGAGCAGCGGCCGGAATCGCTCTCGCTGGGGGTGCAGCGCTCGGTGCCGCTGCTGGTCGCGTTCGTGCTCCCGGTCGCCGTCGTGACGGCCACGCTGGCGCCGGAGATCGTGGCGTTTCTCTACGGCGGGAAGTGGGCACCGGCCGCCGGGGTCCTGGCGCTGCTCGCGGTCCTGCTGGTCGTGCGGATGCTCACCTCCCTCGCCTTCGACATCCTCACCTCGGCGGGTGCGACCAGGGCCACCGTGTGGATGAACCTCGGCTGGGCCGTGGCGCTGGTGCCCGCGCTGTGGGCGGGCACGCACTGGTACGGCATCCGCGGCGCGGCGATCGGTCACGCGCTGGCCGGCCTCCTGGTCGCCCTGCCGATGGCGGTGCTGATGCTGAGCCGCGCGGGGGTGCGGCTGGCGCCGGTGCTTCCGGCCCTGGTCCGCCCGCTGCTGGGCGCCGTGCTCGCGGCGGCCGTCACCGTGACGCTCGCCGGGATGACCGGCGGCCCCCCGCTCGTCCGGCTCTGCGTGGCCGGCGCCGGGGGACTGCTCGCCTATGTCCTGCTCGCCGTACCCGCGGCGCGGCTCAGAGAGCTCGGCGCACGGGCCGTTCCCGCCCGTGCCCGCTGAACCACCACCGAGAGGGAGAGAAGACCGGATGCCGAACTCCGACACGCTGGTGTCCATCGTGCTTCCCGTGCGCGACGGCGCCGGGCGGATCGAGGGCGCGGTCCGCTCGGTCCTCGGCCAGGACCACCAGCGCCTCCAGTTGGTGATCTCCGACAACGCGTCCACGGACGGCACCGAGGAGATCTGCCGCGACCTGGCCGCGGCCGACAGCCGGATCGTCTACCGCAGGCATCCGGAGAACGTGGGCCTGTTCGACAACTTCGTCCGTACCGTCGAGCTGGCCGAGGGCGAGTTCTTCCGCTGGGTCGGCGACGACGACCGGCTGGAGCCCGCGTGCGTCTCCCGCTCCCTGAGGGCCTTCGCCGAGGACGACCGGCTCGTCCTGGTCACCACGCAGGTCGCCTACACCGGGCCCGACGGGATGGCCGCGACCGCACCCCTGGAGGGCTCGGGGCTGGCCTCGGACGACCCGGTCGACCGGTTCGCCGAGATGCTGCGGCTGCTCAACGAGAGCCACCTGCTCATCGACCCGCTGTACGGCCTGTTGCGGCGCGAGCCGCTGGCGCGAATCCCCCGGCGGAACATGCTCCGCGAGGACGAGGTGTTCGCGGCGAAGCTGGCGCTGGCCGGACCGTGGGGGCACGTTCCCGAGGTCCTCGCCCACCGCGACTGGAAGCACGACACCCTGTCCGCGATCGCCCGCCGCCTCGACGTGCCGCCCTGGCGGGCCCGCTGCGCCGGCCTCCTGCAGTGCTGGGAGCTGCTGGGCTGGCTGCGGGGGGCCGGCCTCACCGGCGAGCAGCACCGCCGCGCCCGCGCGGCGGTGCTCGGCATGTACGCGCGCCGCCAGCGGCTCACCGCGGCCCGCCGGGGTCGCAGGCTCGCCCTGATCGCCTCGGGGCTCGTCCCCGGCATCCGCTCCAGTGACCCGCTCCAGTGACTCACAGAAAGGCGAACCACCGTGACCACCGTCTTCTCCAACAGCGTGGTGGACGACGACACTCGCAGGGAACTGCTCTACCAGGGGCAGGTCTTCGTCTACTCGGCGACGCCCGCCGCCACCCTGCTGGCGGCCTTTGCCCGGGAGATGACCGCCGAAGCGTTCGGCGGGCGCGACCCGGAGACCGCACAGTTCGACATGCCGGTCGAGGAGTTCGCCGACCTGCTGGCCCGGCTCAAGCCACGGTTCATCCACCACCCCCGGTGCAAGGAGCTGCTGCCCGCGGTGCTGCGGGAGCTGGGCTGCGACCTGGACCGGACCTACTTCGACGTGCCCCGGCTGCGCACCTCCACCTCCCACGACTACCTCACCTCCGGGATCTCCTACGCCTTCCACCCCCATCGGGACTGCTGGTACTCGGCCCCCTTCAACCAGCTCAACTGGTGGATCCCGGTCTACGAGGTGGTCCCGGAGAACGTGATGGCCTTCCATCCCCAGTACTTCGGCAGCCCGGTGCGCAACGGCAGCGCGCGCTACGACTACGCCGAGTGGAACAGGACAAGCCGGCTCACCGCGGCCCGGCACGTGCGCGGCGACACCAGGGAGCAGCCCAGGCCGGAGGAGAACGTCGTGCTCGACCCGCAGGTGCGGGTGGTGCCCGAGCCGGGGGGCGTGATGGTGTTCTCCGGCGCCCAGCTGCACTCCACGGTGCCCAACACCTCGGGCAGGACCCGCTTCAGCATCGACTTCCGCACCGTGCACATCGACGACGTGCGTGCCCGCCGCGGCGCGCGCAACGTGGACGCGGCGTGCACCGGCACCACCCTGCGCGACTTCGTGCGCTGCGCCGACCTCGACCCGATGCCGGAGGAACTGGCGCTGGAGTACGAGGCGGAGGCGCTGGCCAGGGTCGGGTGAGCGGCGGACTCCCGGCCACCGACACACCGCAGTAGTGACAAGGAGTTCGTGTGCCGCGACCAATACGCATCGTGTCCCGGGCGTCCGGCGCGCTCGGGGGAGCGGGGAAGACGTAGTGGAGTTCTGGAGGACCGTTCTCGACCTCGCCAGAAGGAAGCGGGTCGGGTTTCCACTGGTCGGCCTGGCGCTGCTCGGCGCCGTGGCCGTCTTCTTCCTGGTGCCCCCGCGCTACCTGGCGAGCACCTCCATGGTGCTGACCACGCCCCCCGCGGGAGGGACGACGGACCCGGCCAAGCCGCCGGGGCGGAGCAACCCGCTGCTGCAGTTCAGCGACGGCCTCCGGACCACGGCGGGCATCCTCATCCTGTCCATGAACACCGAGGCGGTCGCGGCCGAGCTGGGCGTCGTGAAGGACGGCCCCGTCGAGCTGACGATCAACGACGGGCGGACCAACCCCGGCATGCTGGGCATCCTCATGAACGGCCCGTTCGTGTACGTGGAGGTGCGGAGCGACTCCGCCGACCTCTCCCGTGCCGTCATGGCCAGGACCCAGTCCCGCCTGCGGGCCGAGCTGATTCGCAGGCAGGAGACGCTCGGCGCCCCTGTCTCCACCTTCATTGGGCTCGTCGAGGTGGTGCCGCCCGCCTATCCCGTGGTGGACCGGAGCGGCACGTGGAAGGCCATGGGCGGGGCGGCGTTCCTCGTCGTCGTCCTCGGCCTCGGCGCCGCGTACGCCGTGGAGCGCCGCAGGGTGTTCCGGCACTCCTCCTCCGGCGGCGGGCGGCCGGAGGAGCCGTCCCCGGCCACGGGGGCGACCCCGCAGAACCGGGACGGGGCGGACCAGGGTGATCGCGAAGAGGAGCAGGAGAGCGGCGAGGAGTGCGAGGGGCGAAAGGAGCAGACGGTGTGAGAAGCGGGCGAGGCAAGCGGTAGAGGACCTGGTCACCGGCCGGGGAACCGTGCGGTTCTCCGGCCAGGCGGCCTCCATCCGGCCAGGAAGGGAAAGGCGTGGACTTCTGGGGGACAGTGCTCATCGTGTTGAGGCGCTGGTACGTCGCCCTGCCGGCGTTCCTGCTCTCCATAGGTGCCGCGGCGGGCGTCTACTCGTCGATTCCGACGCTCTACGTCTCGAACGCGGTGCTCGTGCTGACCATCCCGCCCACCGGCGGAAGCCTGCCGAGCGATCCCGGCCGTCCCAACGGGCTGACCAACCCCCTGCTGAACTTCGACTGGGGCCTGAGCATGTCCGCGTCGATCCTCGTCCAGGTGATCAGCGCGCCGGAGACCGTGGAGTCGCTCGGCGTGCGGCCCGAGGGCGACACCACCTTCACGGTCACCAACGGCAGCACCAACCCGGAGTCGCTGGACGGCGGGCCCTTCGTGTACATCGAGGGCACGAGCAGGTCGCCGTCCGGGGCCCGGGACATCGTGACGCGGGTCAGGGACCGGGCGAGGATCGAGCTGGCCCTTCGCCAGCGGCAGTTGAACGCGCCCCCGGCGACCTACATCACGATGAACGAGATGGTGCCGCCGACGGAGCCGCAACCCCAGCGCACCGGGAAGACCCGGGGGGCCGCCGCGGCCCTGCTTCTCGGGGTGCTCGCCGGCCTCGCCGCGGTGTTCTCCCTGGAGAGCTTCCTCGACGCCCGGAGGCGGAGGGGCCGGGTGCCCCCGGCGCCGGCGTCCGGGCTGCCCGCCGAGCCCTCCCTGCTGCGACGTTGAGAGCCTCCATGGTCCCCGCCTCCCTTGACCGCCCCGGTCTGCGCAGCGCCGACGGGGCGACCCTGGCCGCCGCGTTCGTCGTGGTCCTGATGCTGGTTCCGGCGCGGCTGGTCTTCCGCGGCGTGCCCTTCTCGCTCACACCGGCCGACGCGGTCGGCCTCTTCGCCGCGCTCTGGTGGTTCTGCGCGCACCTCACCACCACGCTCGGCGCGGCCAAGGGCCCCAACCCCGTGCGCACCGCGTTGTTCGGGTACGCGGTCGCGATGCTGGTCACCTACGGGTACGCCGGTGCCGGGTACCTGCCGCCCGACGAGCTCAACATGGCCGACCACGGCATCGTCCTCGTGGTGGCGACGGTGGGCATCGGGCTCGGGGCGTGCGACGGCATCCGGGGCCGGGAGCGGCTCGACTTCGTCCTGAAGTGTCTCGTGGTCTGTGGCGCGGCCGTCGGAGTGATCGCGGCGCTCCAGTTCGTGCTCGAATTCGACCTGACCAAATATCTGGCCCTTCCCGGCTTCCGGTTCACCGCGGAGCTGCCCGCGATCCTCGAACGGAACACCCTGCGCCGGGTCGCGGGTACCACGGGGCACCCCATCGAGCTCGGGGTCGTCTGCGCGATGATCACTCCGGTCGCGCTGCACTACGCGTTCGGCGCCCGCGATCGGGGCGAGCCCTCCCTGCGCTGGTGGATCTGCTCCGCGCTGATCGGCGCCGGGCTGATGTTCTCCGTGTCGCGGTCGGCGGTCCTCGGGATAGCCGTCGTCGGCGCGGTGCTCCTCGTGGGGTGGCCCGCACGCAGGCGGCTGTGGGCGGCACTGGGCGGCGCCGGATTCCTGGTGGCGATGAAGGTGGCCGTGCCCGGCCTGCTCAGCGTGTTCCTCGGGTTGTTCACCAGCCTGTCCAGCGATTCGAGCATCCAGTACCGGACCCACGACTACGCGGTGGCGGTCACCGAGATCGGGAACCACCCCTGGGTCGGCAGGGGGCTGGGCACCTGGTACGCGCCGAAGCACCTGATCTTCGACAACCAGTACATCCTGTCGCTGGTGGAGACCGGGATCATCGGCCTGGTCACCTTTTCCGGGATCTTCCTGACCGGTCTCTGGGCGGCGCTGCGCGTCCGCCGCCTCAGCTCCGACCCCGCCGTGCGGGACCTGGGGCTCGCCCTGGCCGCCTGCCTGGTCGTCCCCCTGGTCGGGGCGGCCACGTTCGACCTGCGCTCGTTCGCGACTGTGACCGGCCTGTCGTTCCTGATCATCGGAGCCGCGGGCTCGCTGCTGCGCGGCACCCGGGCGGCCGGGAAAGCCGTCGAGAAGCCCGTCGAGAAGCCCGGTGAGGAGGTCAGCCGACCAGCCGCGCGCGCAGGTCCGCCCAGGAACCCGCGGCCAGATCGCGCTCGCTGATCGCGGTGACCGGCATCGGCCACTGGATGCCGAGATCGGGGTCGTCGTAGCGGACCGAGAGGTCCTCGGCGGGGTCGTGCTCCCGGTCGATCCGGTAGCAGACGTCCGCCTGATCGGTCAGTGCCTGATAACCGTGCAACAAGCCAGGAGGAACGTAGAGGTGGACGAACATCTCATCGTCGAGCACCACCGACATCTGGCGGCCGAAGGTCGCCGAGCCCGGCCGGGCGTCGACGAGCACGTCGTGCACGGCGCCTCGGGCGCACCTGACGAGCTTGGCCTCTCCCCGTCCGCCCCGGCCGTGCAGCGCCCGGATCGTTCCCAGGCGGGACCGCGACTGGCTGTCCTGGACGAACTCGGCGGGCCGCAGCCCGTGGGCGGCGGCGAGCGCGGCGTCGAAGGTACGGGTGAACAGCCCGCGGTCGTCCCTGTGCTGGGCCGGGACGAACAACAGGACGCCGTCGATCTCGCCTCGTTCGACTCTCATACCCCCATCTTCCCGACTCCCCAAGCTTCCGGCCATCCAGAAGGAGAAAACAGTGCCGATCGGAACGCGCCGGAGAGCGTCCCTCCCGCGGGTGGGGCGCCAGGCTCCGTGGCACGCCCGGTGACACCGGGGGAGACCCGGGGCCAGAACGGTTCGGCCAAGCCCGCGGGCGGCAGGGCGGGGTTCACCCGTATCAGGGTCGGCGCGGTCGAGGTCATGGCGGTCAGCGAGGCCGAGCTGCTCGACCACGTGGCGGCGGAATGGCGACGGGGACGTGGCGGTGCGATCGTCACCGCGAACGTCGACATCGTCCGCGCCGCCACGCGCGATCCCGACCTGGCCGGCCTGGTCGCCCGCTCCGAGATGGTGGTCGCCGACGGCATGCCGGTGGTCTGGGCCGCGGGGCTCGCCGGGGCGGCCCTGCCCTGCCGGATCACCGGGGCCTCGCTCGTGCACTCCCTGGCCGGGCGCGCCGCGCGCGAGAACCGCTCGGTCTACCTGCTCGGCGGAGAGCCCGGCGTACCGGAGGCCGCGGCCCGGGTCCTCGCCGGGCGCTGCCCCGGACTGCGCGTGGCGGGCACCTGCTCGCCTCCCTTCGGGTTCGACTCCTCGCCGGAGGGGGTGCGTGAGGTGGTCGCCGAGGTGGTCGCCGCCGCACCGGACCTCGTCCTCGCCGGGCTGGGCTTCCCCAAGCAGGAGAGGATCATCGCAGCCCTCCGCGCCGAGCTGCCCGACGCCTGGTACCTCGGCTGCGGAGCCGGGATCCCGATGGCGGCCGGGCGGTTTCGCCGCGCCCCGGGGCCGGTCCAGCGGGTGGGCGCCGAGTGGCTGTACCGGCTCGCCCTGGAACCGCGCCGGCTGGCCCGCCGCTACCTGCGGGACGACGCGCCGTTCGCGGTCGCCCTCCTCGCCGGCGCCCTGCGCACCCGCCTGACATCGAGACACCGCGCATGACCGGCGATCCCGAACCTCCCGGCGCGACCGCCTTGCCCGCGCGACCCTCGGCCCTCGGCATGACCGGCTCCACGGCGCGATCCTCGCCTCCCGGCGTGACCACCTTCCCGGTACGACCCTCCCTCACCAGAAACGGCTCCGACATGGCTGTTCTCGCCATAGTGATCGTCACGTATTCGAGCGGTCAGGTCGTCGAGGGGTGCCTGCGCTCACTCGACGCGGCGCTGGCCGGCGCCGGTCCGGCCCGTGTCGTGGTGGTGGACAACGCCTCGGCGGACGACACCGTCGAGCGGGTACGCGAGGCCGCGCCGGAGGCCGAGGTGATCCAGACCGGGCGCAACGCCGGCTTCGCCGCCGGGGTGAACGCGGGCATCGCCGCCGCGGACGGCTGTGACGTGCTGGTACTGAACCCGGACATCCGGCTCGCACCCGGTTCGGTGCTCCCGCTCAGGCAGGCGCTCGCTGTGCCGGGAACCGGGATCGCCGCCCCCCGCCTCACCGCGGAGACGGGTGAGCTCCACCTCTCCCTGCGCAGGCGGCCCACCGTGTTGAGGGCACTGGGTGAGGCGCTGCTCGGCGGCCATCGGGCCGGGCGGATCCCGGCACTCGGCGAGCTGGTCGTGGAACCGGCAGCCTACGACAGGCCGCACACCGTCGACTGGGCGGCCGGCGCGGCCTGGCTGATCTCCCGGGCCTGCCTGGACGCCCTGGACCCCCTCGACGAGCGCTACTTCCTCTACTCGGAGGAGACCGAGTACATGCTCAGGGCCGGGGACGCGGGGTTCGCGGTCCGGTACGAGCCCCGGGCCGTGGCCGTGCATCTCGGTGGCGAGCAGTCCACCTCAAGCCGGCTGTGGGCGCTGTCGGCGGTCAACCGGGTCCGGATGCACCGCGAGCGGTACGGTCGCCCGCACGGGCAGCTGATGCGGCTGGCGGTCGGGCTCAACGAGCTGGTCCGCGCGGTCGCCAGGGGCGGCGCGGGCGGGAGAAGGCACCGGGCGGCCCTGCGCGGGCTGGTCGCGATGCGCGAGTGGCCACCCGGGCCCGGCGAGGCGGCCCACGAGACGACCGCTCCGACCCGGAAGACGACACCCTCGACCCACGGACCGGCCTCCTCCGCCCACGGGGAGGCCCTGCCCATCAGAAAGGGCGGCTCCCCTGCTCAGGAGGAGATCCTGCCCGTCCAGAAAAGGACCTCTCCTGTTCAGGAGGCCGACTCCCCCGGCTACCTGTGCTTCTCGGCGCAGGACTGGTGGTACCACAACCGGGCGCACTCGGACTTCCAGCTGATGCGCTCGATCGCCGCCCATCGGAAGGTCCTCGTGGTCAACAGCATCGGGATGCGGATGCCGACACCGGGCAGGTCCACCCAGGTGCTGCGGCGCGTCGGGCGCAAGCTGCGCAGCGTCGCGATGCTGGTCAGGAGGCCGCTGCGCGAGCTGCCAGGCTTCTACGTGATGTCCCCGCTGCCGCTGCCCTTCTACGGATCGCCGCCGGCCCGGCGGGTGAACGCGCTGCTGGTCCGGGCACAGGTGCTGGCGGTCTCGCGGGCACTGGGGCTGCGTCGACCCGTGATCATGGTGACCATCCCCACGGCGTGGGACGTGGTGCGCCCGATGCGCAGGCAGGCGCTGGTGTTCAACCGCTCCGACCGGCACTCGTCGTTCCCCGAGTCCGACCGGCCGACCATCGAGGCGCTGGAACGCGGCCTGCTGGAGCGTTCCGACCACGTGCTCTACGTCAGCACCGCGCTGATGGACGAGGAGCGCCGGATGACCGGCGACCGCGCGTACTTCCTCGACCACGGGGTGGACACCGACCACTTCCGGCGGCGCCCGGAGAGCGAGCAGCCCGCCGACATTCGTGCGATTCCCGGGCCGAGGGTGGGTTTCTTCGGCGCGCTTGATGACTATCTGGTGGATTTCGACCTTCTCGAACGGATAGCCAGGGAACTGCCCGACGTTTCGCTGGTTCTGATCGGCGACGCGACGGTCCCGATGGAACGGCTCACCCGCCATCCGAATGTGCACTGGCTCGGATTCAGGCCGTACGAAACGATTCCCGGCTACGGATCGGGGTTCGATGTCGCGATCATGCCGTGGCTGAACAATCCATGGATAAAGCATTCGAACCCCATCAAACTCAAGGAATACCTCGCGCTGGGCCTGCCGGTGGTCAGCACCGATTTCCAGGAACTCGCGAACTATGCCGATCGAGTGAGAATCGCCGCCGGCGGTGACCTCTTCCTGGATGCTGTCCGTGCGGCATTGCGTGAGGGAGGCCCGAGGCCGGCCGACGACCTGCGGGGGTCCGTGCTCGGCGCGTCCTGGTCGTCGCGTGCGGCACAACTGATGGCGCTCGCCGAGCCGTCATCGGATCCGCGTTCGTCGGGTCCGCGTTCGTCGGGTCCGCGTTGAGGAGGACGAGGTCATGGGGGCTGGAAGGCGCGGACGGTCGCTGCCGGTGCTGGCCGGGGTGGGGGCCGCCTCGGTGACGATGGCGATGCTCGGGTTCTGCTCGCCCGCCGACCGGGCCGGGCGCCCGCTCGCGGACGTGTCGACGGGCGCCCCGACGCAGGGCGACGTGCCACAGGGGAGAGCACCGGAGTCGGCCCAGGGCCCTCCGGCGACGGCCACGCGGGTGCCCTGGGAGGGCGGTCCCGCCTACTACGGGCGGTTCGCCGCGCCCGCCGCGGCGGGCTGGACGGACCCGTCGTTCTTCCCGGTCGGTGTCTGGTTCGAGTCCGTGATCAGCCAGGCCGATGTGAACAGGGACCGGGCCTCGGGGATCAACACGTACGTGGAGCTGACCGAGACCAGCGACATGGCGCTGGTGCGGAAGAACGGCATGTTCGCGCTGACGAACGTCCCGCTGCCCGGCTACGGCAGCGAGACGGTGGGCTGGCTGCTCGACGACGAGGTCGACATGTGGGCGAAGGCCGGGGACGCGGGGTGGACCGGCAACCACCCCGGCGAGGGCCCCCTGTGCGTCCCGGAAGAGCAGGGATGCGGTTTCACCGTGCTGCGCAGCCAGAAGGACCGGCTCCCGAAGGGCGACGGAAGGCTGCACTACGCCAACTACGGCAAGGGCGTGATGATGTGGGAGAAGGACGCGGACGCCGCCGCGTTCGTCAACCGCTTCACCGACGCCGTCTCGACCGACGTCTACTGGTACACCAGCGCCAGCGCCTGCCTGGACGGGCAGAACTTCCTGGCCCTGCCGGTCGCCAGGTGCCGCAGGGCCGCCAACTACGGCGCCGTCATCGACCGCCAGCGCGAGCTGGACGCGCTGGACGGCCGCCGCCAGCCGATCTACGGTTTCGTCGAGGTCGGCTGGCCCGCCGAGAACGACACCCGGGCGATCCGGCCGGAGCAGGTGACGGGCGCGGTGATGAACTCGCTGATCCACGAGGCTCGGGGCATCGTCTACTTCAACCACAACTTCGGCGGCCCCTGCCACTCCCAGCACGTGCTGCGCGAGGGGTGCGGGAAGGCGGTCAGGCCCGCGGTGGCCGAGATCAACCGGCGGATCAGGAAGCTGGCCCCGGTGCTGAACACCCAGTCGTACGCGCACCGCTTCGGCCCCGGCCTCGACACCATGCTGAAACACCACCGGGGCTCGTACTACGTCTTCGCGATGCCCGGTGGGAAGGCGGCGCCGGGCAGGCGCACGTTCACCCTGCCGCGCGGGGTACGGGCCACCCGCGCCGAGGTCCTCTTCGAGAACCGGACGCTCCGCGTCGACGGCAAGGGCCGCTTCACCGACTCCTTCGCCGCCGAGCACTCCCACCACATCTACCGGATCATGCCCTGAGGCTGTCACGGGCACCGGGTTCGCGGATACGCGTATCTCAGTCGGCCGGGGATAAGGAAGAAGCGTCCGATGCTCGCCGGGACTCCGCCGCGATCGGACGGCCGGCTCACCATCAAGTCCCTCGCCGAGGAAGCCGGCCTCAGGCGCAACAAGCCGACGCATGAGAGCTCGCGCGGATAGGCAGGATGGAGAACCTCAGGAGCAGAACAGGCACCGAGCCTGGTGATCATGGAGTTGCGACGCTCTGTGATCGCCGGGATACCTGTGCCTGCACTGCCATCATGGCTGACCGACCCCCTGTGGGACCGATTCGTGGTGCTGTCACAGCGCCCGGCCTACGATCCGGCCCATCCGCTTCTATCGCCGAACCGCCGCGGCAACGTTAACGGAGACCTTTTCGGCCCCGATCCGCTGCATGCGTTCGGTGCCCCATTTTCCCAATGAGGCCAGGGCCGCGTTGAGCGAGACGCCGTGCTCCGTCAGGGAGTACTCGACCTTCGGTGGCACCTCGCGGTACACCTCACGATGCACGAGCCCGTCCTCTTCCATCTCCCGCAGATGTTGAATCAGCATCTTCTCACTGACGCCCGGCAGACCGCGTCGGAGCTCGGCGAACCGGCGTGTCCCGTAGTTGTGCAGCTCCCAGAGAATCAGCGACTTCCACTTGCCGGCGACTACGTCCATCGCCGCGTCGATGCCGCAGAAGTAGGGACCTCGTCGTGCTGATGTCGCCATCCGCCCTCTCCAAGACGTACTTACCCATGAGTAAGTACCTGACTAAATAGTCCGTACTGGTCAACTCTACCGGCGGCGGAAAGGATTGGCCGAACGATGAATTCGAGGGGAGCCCCAAGAATGACAAGCAACAACAGCGTCCAGGTGAGCGTTCTCGGGCTGGGGGCGATGGGTAGCGCTCTGGCGGGCGCCCTGGTGAAGGCCGGATACGCGACAACAGTCTGGAACCGCTCACCAGGCAAGGCGGACGACCTTGTGGCGCAGGGCGCGCAGACCGCTGCCACGGCCGGTGACGCGGTCCTGGCCGGCCGACTGGTGATCGCATGCCTGCTGGACCACGCGTCGGTCCATGAGGTGCTTGATCCGCTCTCCAATGAGCTGGCCGGCCGAACCTTGATCAACGTAACCACGACGACGCCGGCTCAGTCACGGGAGTTGGCCGCCTGGGCTGCCCATGCCGGGGTTGCGTATCTGGACGGCGGCATCATGGCCGTACCGCAGATGATCGGCCAGCCTGGGGCATCGATCCTCTACAGCGGATCGGCCGATGTCTTCAACGAGTGCAAGCCGCTGCTCGACCTATGGGCAACCAGTACCTACTTCGGGGAGGATGCCGGGCTGGCGTCCCTGTACGACCTCGCCCTACTCGCGGGCATGTACGTCATGTTCGCCGGGTTCATGCACGGCGCCGCCATGGTTGCGCCGGCCGGTGTGACGGCGGGCCAGTTCGCTGCCATGGCCACACCTTGGCTGACCGCCATGACCGGTGCCTTCCAAGGGTTCGCCGCAGTCATCGACGGCGGGAACTACACCGTCGAAGGGCAGCAGAGCCTTGAGTTCTCCAACCTCAGTGACCTCTTGGCCGCCAGTTCCGACCAGGGCATCAGCACCGAGGTGGTCGCCATGGTCCAGGGGCTCATCCAACGCCAGATTGATGCAGGCCACGGAGCGGAAGGCTTCGCCCGAATCATCGAGAGCATCAAGCAGCCGGGCTAAAGCTCGCGCGACGGCGTGGGGTCATGGTCGCCTGGTGCGGCGCTCGTCCCAGCGGTGGGGGGCCAGGCGCGGCGAATGAGGCTACGGACGGTGATGACCGCGTCGGCCAGGTCACGGCCTTCCAGCAGGTCGCGGGTCTTGTCGGAGTCATAGCCCGCGTCCAGGTGAGCGGTCAGCCGAGCCAGCGGCCGTCGCGCATGAGGTCGCGTCCGCGCAGCTCGTTCGCCTCACGCCAGGCCTGAATGCGCCGCGGCCGGATCAGGAAGTACCGGTAGGGCTCGTCGAGCTCGCGCGGGTCGAAACCGGTCTTGGCCGCGAACGCGTCACCCGTCTTGGGGGCGAGGTCGGCGAGGTCCACCGGCTCGGCGGTGCCCTCGACGACGACGACGTCGCGGGTCGGCCCGAGGCTGAGGCGCACCCGGCCGTCCGCCAGCAGGTTGCGGCCGGTGACCGAGGCGCGCGGCGTCGAGATGAGGAACGCGGTCCCATCCCAGAGGTACGAGAGCGGGATGAGGTGGACGCCGTCCGGGGAACCCGACGTCGCGACCCAGAGATCGACATCGCTCTCCAGTTTCGCGCGAGTGTCCCGCAGCCTCTCCTCAAGTCCACGCGGCGGCGCACCCGTCATGCTTCCTCCAGTCACTTCGTGGAGAGCCCTTCCTTCAGAGGACGGGCTCCGTCGGTCATCGGCCGGTTCACCGGGGCCGCTTCGATGGATGCCATGGCCATCACGCTGGTTGCGGCTCGGCGACCGGTGCTTCTTGGTTCCTGATCGGTCTGGTCACCTGTTTCGCCACGCACGGTGGCATTCCCGCCGTCGCGCGTGCCGCGTGGTGCCGGTAGGTGCTGGGCGGCATGCCGACCAGTTCGGTGAAGCGGGTGCTGAAGGTGCCCAGCGACGAGCAGCCGACCGCGAAGCAGACCTCGGTGACGCTGAGGTCGCCACGACGCAGCAGCGCCATCGCGCGCTCGATACGCCGCGTCATCAGGTACGAGTACGGCGACTCGCCGTAGGCCAGCCGGAACTGGCGGCTGAGGTGTCCGGCGGACATGTTCACGCCGCGGGCGAGCGCCTCGACGTTCAGCGGTTGTGCGTACTCCCGGTCGATCCGGTCGCGGACGCGGCGCAGTAGCGCGAGGTCGTTCAGGCGCTGCGCCGCGGCGCGTGCGGGTCCCGAGGGGTGACACATGAGAGAACTCCTTTTCGTCGATGTCCGGGTCGCATGCCGAGGGGGTCAGGCGTTCGATGACCGGCTTGCCGGAGTCGACGAGCCGGTCGAGCGACTGCTCGACGGCGGCGGGATGGTGGCCGGTGGTCGCGACGCCGGCCACCGTGGCCGAATCGATGACCGGACGGCTCAGCGAAGCTCCTGGATGCGGACCAGGTTGCCCGCGGGATCGCGGAAGGCGCAGTCGCGGACGCCGTACGGCTGCTCGACCAGTTCCTGGACGACCTCGGCGTCGCCGGCCTGCAGCTTTTCGAAAGTGCCGTCGAGGTCGGGGGTGGCCAGCAGGATCCAGCCGTAGGTGCCCTTGGCCATCATCTCGGCGATGGTGCGGCGCTCGTCGTCGGTGATGCCGGGGTCGGCGGCCGGCGGCGCCAGGAGGATGGACGTGCCGGGCTGGCCGACGGGGCCGACCGTGATCCAGCGCATCTTGCCCTGTCCGACGTCGCTGCGGACCTCGAAGCCGAGGGCGTCGCGGTAGAAGGCCAGGGACGCGTCCGGGTCGTCATGCGGGAGGAAGCTCGTGTGAATGGTGATGTCCATGACAATCAGGCTAGCTGCGGCTTTGTGACCCGCGCTTCTCGATTCCTGATCGATCCGGCCACCTGTCTCGCCCGTCGCGCGCACCGCCTGGCGTCGCACAGGATCTCCTCAACCGTCCTCAGGTGATCACAGACCGGGACAGTGCCTCCTGCTCAGCCGCCGGCCGCCGGTTCGGCTCCGCGTTCTGCTCCCGGGAGCGCTCCACCCACTCCCGGGCTGTGGCCTCCCGACCGGACGGCTCCTCCCACAACGATGCCCGGGTAGCCGGGCGGGCGGGTTCGAAGGGGAAGGCGCCAGCGGGCCCAGATGGTTTTGCCCGGATGGTTGGGGAGGGGGGTGACGCCGGTGTCGTGGGCGAGGGCTCGGACGATGGTCAGGCCGCGGCCGTGGATGGCTTCGACGCCGAGGGCGAGGTGCCGGGGCCGTCCGGAACCCCGGTCGGTGACCTGGATCTGGAACTCGTCCGCGCCGGCCCACAGGGAGAGCCTGACCACGGGCTCGCCGTGGATGATCGCGTTGGCGAGCAGCTCGCCGACCACCAGGACGGCGTCGTCGACGAGGTGGTGGAGCGCCCAGGCGGTGAGGGTCTCGCGCACCATGGTGCGGGCCTTGCCGACGATCGGCAGGTCATGTGGCAGGTCCCAGCAGACGGTGCGCGGGTCGTCCATGGGGCGCTGGTCGGCGGACGTCTGCGAGGCGCCGGGGAGCTGCGGGTCGTACGGAGTGTGAGGGTGCTTCGAGGGCCGAGGGCGGTTCAGGGCCTGCGGGTCGTACGGGAGCCGCGGGGTGTCCGGGGTCTTGGGCATGGTCCCTCCTGGGGGTGGCGGTGTGCTGTGTTCGGCCTCGCGCATCAGGTCGCGTAGTTCGTCGGCGGTGCCGGCCTGGACGATCAGGGGTTCGGGGGCGGGCCAGACGGCGACGGCGTGGAAGCGTCGGGTGCCGGGGCCGTACCAGACGGTCCAGGCGGGCTCGATCTGGTCGAGCCGCTCGGCGCAGGCTCGCTCGGCCAGGTCCCAGGGCCGGGAGATGACCTGCGCGGTGGCCGTTCCTCGCCGGTGCCGCCCGCTCTGCCGGGTCTGGGGGTCGCGTCCGTTCATGCCGTCGCTCCCTGCCGGTACGGGGTGTGCTTACCGGAGGGGGTACGGGTGCCCAGTGGCCTTCCACGCCGGTACGGCACGGCGGCCGTGGTCACGGCCTGCTCCGGTCGCCGGTGCCGGCCGGGGGATGGTGTGGGGAGTTGCCCGGAGGGGAGCATCGGAACCTGCTCGGTGGAGAGCAACGGAGGGTGTTCGGGGGAGGTTGCCGGAACCTCCTTGGCAGGGGGCATCGGCGGCCGGTTCGCGTGCCAACGTACCCGGATCGGCCTGGGGTTTCCTCTAGGGTTGTGCATCAGGTCGGACCTCCGTAGTCCGGTCGAGGGGCTTGTCATGGCGTGCCGTGCCGTGGCAGGCCCCGCTCTGTTTAGGGATTAAGGGCGACATGGCCCGGTATTTCCGTCTTGCGCGAATTGGCTTCCGTCCACCCGGCGTGGCTTACTCGGTGGTGACAGGTGTGTGTCCGGAAGAGGCGTGAGCCGCGATCGATGGTGCGTTTTCCGCTGAATCGACGGACATTTCCACTCCCTTTATCCAGACATATGCGGCGATTTTTTCGACGGCCGTAGAGGGTTGCTCTCCGCGTGCAAGAGAGGGCCGCTCCGGCGGCGTTTCCGCTCTCCCAGACCTCTTCACAGAGTGCCTCTGGGTGACTACTTTGGGTATCAAAAGTCGAGGCACATCAGTGTGACAGTTTGTGGAAAAGCTGCCCTGCTTGTGTCGCGTGTGGAATCCCCCGCTGGACGGAGCCAAAATGTCCAAGGACTCTAAACTCAATCCGAAAAACGAAAAATGGGCTCTCTTTGGCGCGGAACTCCGCAAATACCGGAAAAAGGCAAAAATGACCCAGGACGACCTGGCCGAGGTGACTCAGTTCAGCAGGAGCCTGTTGAGCTTCACCGAGAGAGGTGAGCGCAATCCCAGCCGCAACCTGGCACAACGCTGCGACGACGCTCTGGGTGCGAACGGAGAACTCATCCAGTACTGGACGTACATCACCCACGCGGCGAGCCCTCGATGGTTCCGCGACTGGCTCGACATCGAACCGGAAGCGCACGCCCTGCATACCTGGCAGCCGATCGTCGTGCCCGGCCTTCTCCAGACCGAGGAGTACGCGCGGGCGGTTATTCGCGGAGAGCCGGGCATAACTGACGAGCAGGTGGAAAAGGCCGTAGCGGCTCGCATGGAGCGACAGAAGATCTTGTTGCGATCTACGCCGCCTATGCTCTGGGTTATCCTCGACGAAGGAGTCCTGCACCGCCCGATCGGCGGAGAAGAGGTCATGCAGCACCAACTCCAGTATCTTCTGGAAATGGTCGAGCGGCCTCGTATCGGTATCCAGATTCTTCCTTTGATGCGTGGATCGACTACGGGAACTTCGGGAGGCTTCGTGATCGCCCAGCTTCCAGGAAACCCAGATATGGTGTATGTCGAGTCTGTAACGCACGGACATGTGACAAATCGGCCAGAGGATGTCGGGGCTGTCTGCGCCCGATACGACGCCATCCGAGCTGAGGCAAGCCCTCAGTATGTCTCGATCGAATTGATCAGAGAGGCAGAGAGGCTATGGGCATGAGCGATGAGCTGAAGAGCGCGGCCTGGCGTAAGGCCACCAAGAGTGCGTCAAACCAGGGCGATTGCTTGGAGGTTGCTCCGCTGTCGGGTGGTCGGGTGGGTTTGCGGGACACCGAGGCTCCCGAGCGGGCGCCGTTCGTGGTGAGCGCGAGTGTCTGGGACGCCTTCGTAGACGGCGCCAAGAAGGGCGAGTTCGACTTCTAGCCCCAACCTCGGAACACGGGAAGATTCTCGGCCACCGCCAGGGGCTTTCCCGTCCGTACCGCCAACAGCGGAGAGGCGGAGAAACCGTGGATCTGAATGATGAGCTGAAGAGCGCGGCCTGGCGTAAGGCCACCAAGAGCGGGCCCAATGGCGGGGACTGCCTGGAGGTTGCTCCGTTGTCGGGTGGTCGGGTGGGTTTGCGGGACACCGAGGCTCCGGGGCAGGCGCCGTTCGTGGTGAGCGCGAGTGTCTGGGACGCTTTCATCGACGGCGCCAAGAAGGGCGAGTTCGACTTCTGACTCCACTTCCGGAAACAGGGAAGCCCTCGACCAGGTGGCCGAGGGCTTCTGTCGTCGTACGGGCTATGCCACGGTGTATTCGACGTCGCCGAAGTCGGCCACCACGCGCAGCCGCCCGCCGAGAGCCTCGACGTAGGAGCGCAGGGTCGCCACCTCGACGCGGTCGACCTCTCCGTGTTCGATGGCCGAGACCCTTGGGCCGGAGACCCCCATGGTGGTGGCCACGTCGCGCTGGGTCAGATCCCGCTCACGCCTGATCTCCGCGAGCTTGTACGCCCTGACCTCCGCGGCGAGCTGCTCCATCGCGGCGGACTTCCCGGCATCCGATTGCACGGGCAGTCTCGCAGCCTGGCGCCGCTCCCGCGCCCGCCGCTTCACCTCGTCCCAGTTGACCGCGCTCATTCGTACTCCCTGCTAGCCGATCGCTCCGGGGGAAGACCCGATCATCGTTCTCCCAGCAGGAGAAGATGGCGAGAATCGCCTCTTCCGCCTCCACATGCCAGCTAACATGATAGCTAACATGTGGGCTGAGAGGAGAGATCGATGCTCGATGGGGAGCTCACGGAGATTGTCGGCAACCTTCGCGCGCTGGGTGGCGACATCGCCGATGTCGAGGTGAAAGCGTCGCGGACGGAGCTGCCGAAGTCGACCCGTGAGACCCTCTCAGCCTTCGCCAACACCCATGGTGGAGTGCTCATTCTCGGGCTGGATGAGACCAAAGGGTTCGCGCCGACCGGCGTACGCGATCCCGTGCGGCTCTCCAGCGACCTTGCCGCACTCTGCTCAGCCGATATGGAGCCGGCCCTGCGGCCGTTGATCCGCATCCACGACTTCGAAGGCGTCAAGCTCGTCGTGGCGGAGATCCCGGAGGTGGATCCGAGCCGGCGGCCGTGCTTCTACCGGGGGGTGGGCATGACGAAGGGAAGCTTCGTCCGTGTCGGCGACGGCGACCGTCGTCTGTCCAGCTATGAGGTCCAGGTCATGCTGTCCTCACGGGGACAACCTCGCGAGGACGAACAGGGCGTTCCGGGAACCGGCCTCGACCTGCTGGATCCGGCCGCTGTGGAGTCGCTGATCACACGGCTGAGAGCCAGCCGGCCGTACGCTTTCAAGGACCTTGACCGCCATGACGTGCTTCGGCGAGCGAAGGTCCTGGTGACGGGGACGGACGGTTCGGAAACGCTCTCGTTGGCGGGTCTGCTCGCGCTTGGCTCCTACCCGCAGGAACACTTCCCCCAGCTGATGATCAGCTTCGTGCACTATCCCCTGAGCAGCGGCGATGCCTTGGCCGGAGGAACTCGTTTCCTGGACGATCTCACTGTCGAGGGTCCTGTCCCCGTCATGGTCCGTGACGCGCTGGCAGCCATCCGCCGTAACATGTCCAGGCGGGCGGTCATCACGGGGATGGGGCGGGAAGACATCTGGGAGTATCCGGAGACCGCTCTTCGTGAGGCCGTGGTCAACGCGCTCGTCCACAGGGACTTGTCCAGCGCGGCCCGTGGCACACAGATCCAGATCGAGATGTATCCGGATCGGCTGACGATCCGTAGTCCTGGTGGCCTGTTCGGACCGGTGACCCTCGACAGCCTCGCCGACGAGGGGATTTCCTCGGCGCGGAACGCGACACTGATGAAAATCCTCGAAGAGGTCACCGTTCCCGGGGAGACACGGACCGTCTGCGAGAACCGAGGCTCTGGAATCCGCGCGATGGTGGCCTCCCTGCTGGCTGCCGGTATGAGCCCTCCGCAGTTCGACGACCGTGTCTCCTCGTTCGTGGTCACCATCCCCAACCACGCCCTGCTGAGTGAGGAGACGGTGCGGTGGGTGGAGAGCCTCGGGGCGAGCGGCCTCACGGACAGTCAGTGCGTCGCCCTGGCCATGCTGCGTGACTCGGAGGTGCTCGACAACCGTTCCTACCGCGGCGCCACCGGAGTGGACTCGCGCGTTGCCACAGCCGAGCTCCAGGATCTCGTGGCAAGAGAGCTGCTCATCCAGAGCGGGGCACGGAGATGGGCCCGCTACGAGCTGCCCCCGCGCCTGCTCCGGTCGGCTGCCGTCGGGACGTCCGTGTCATCACGAGCAGACCGACGCCCTCAACTGCTGGAAGCACTCGGTGACGAAACCCTGTCCCGTGCCGAGTTGGCAACGAGCACCGGCCTGGGCGACCAGACCGTACGCCGCTGGCTGTCGATCATGCGAGAGGAGGGCGTCGTCGAACTGGTGGGAAGCTCGCCCAGGAGCAGGGACGCGCGATACCGGCGGGTTCAGCAGGGCTCCCTGTTCTCGCCTTCGTGAAGGAGCGCACCCATGGAAGTACCGCCGACTCACCAAATGAGTCAACGTCTTATCGTGGCTGTCGGTGCACCATCTCGGTGATCCAGATGGGCGCGAACGGAGATGTGCAGCCCGGGGAAGTCGGGTAGTCCTTGAGCACCTTCAGGCGCTCACCGATGTCGATCGCACGGGCGCGGTGCTCGGCGTGCTCGATCCCGATCTGAGCCAGGCAGTGGTTCATCGCCCACTGCAGGCGATCCGGGGCGTCTTTCATCTCCGCCTCGATGACATCGAGCATTCCTGCGAGGTCGAGACCATCGGGCTTCTTCGCCACGCGTTCGGTGGTCAGCGCCCAGCCGGCACTCGCGACCACCGGATCCGGATCGGCTGACCAGGCCAGGCGCAACTCTTCGGAGTACGGGCTCTTCTTCACCACGTAGTTCACGAGCCAGTCGTGCACCTTGGGGGTGCGCGCCTCGCGCAACATGACGTCCAACTCGTCACGCTCGAACGCCTTCGGGCGGCAGATCAGGATCGCCAGCAGTCTCGCCGCGGTGTCATCCGTCTCCCAGAGCCGGCACGCGAGTTCCTGCTGCGTCTTCAGCCGCTTCGCGAGCGAGCGCAGCTTGCCGAGGTTCACACCGTGATCGTCACCGTGTTTCTCGTTCACCTCGCGTATTTTCGGGTCCTCAAGCTCGGCCAGCTCGGCCATCACCTCGGCCACCATCGTCTCGGCCACCTCAGCCTTCTGTCCATCATGTGCGAAATTCAGCCTACGGCGGAAGCCGGCCCCCTGTCGTACCGGAATCGAGGGCGCGAAGTCCTCCACCGACTTCGCGGGCTTCCACTTCTCGGGCGGAAGGGAGTCGTCCCGGATGACCGCTCCCTGATCGAGAAGGAACCGCCGCGTCGGCTTACCCTGGCACCTGTCTAGCCTGGCAGCTCGATGAAGGCGTACCAGGCCATGATCACTGTCCACCCGATGGAGATGGCGAGGGAGACGAAGAGCGAGCGGTCGGCCGCCGACTCCGCCTCGTTCTCGATCCACGCTGTCGCGGGGTTCTTCGGCAGGTAACGCACCTTCCCCGTCAGCGGCCCGGCCGGTTGCCGAGCCAGAAGTACCGGTCAGTCGTGTTCGCGGGCGAACCAGGCGACGGTCCGCCGTAGCCCCTCCTCAAGACCGACGGTGGGCCGCCAGCCGAGGGTCGCGGCGGCGGGGGCCGGGTCGGCGATCCTGGCGCTGTCCAGCGGGCGGTCGGTGAGCGCGCCGTAGCGGGGGACGGCCCGGCCGCCGACGATCTCAGAGAGCAGGTCCACGGTGTCGCGGATCGAGGTGCCTTTCCCCGTGCCGATGTCGAAGGCCCGGCCCGCCGCGTCCGGGGTCTCGCCTGCGGCGAGGAAGGCGTCGACCACGTCGTCGACGTACACCCAGTCGAGTTCGCGTGTCCCGCTGCCCAGCTCGGGTTCCTGGCCGCGCAGCAGGGACAACGCCAGGTAGGGGACCAGTTTGCGGGTGTCCTGGCGGCCTGGTCCGTAGACCATGCCGATCCGCAGGTTGCTGACCTGGACGTCCCACAGGTGGTGGAACATCCGCGCGTAGCCGTCCGCGGCCCACTTGGAGGCCGCGTAGGGTGAGGACGGCGCCCTGCCGCCCTCCTCCGGCCGGAGTTCCTCCAGCGAGCCCGCCAGCACCACCCGGGTCTCCGGGGCGCCGGCGACCGCGGTGAGCAGGTTGACCACGCCGGTGAGGTTGCTGTGCAGCATCGGCAGCACCAGCCGGGGGTCCCTGGCCCCGGCGACCTCGCTGGCCAGGTGGAACACGACCTCCGGGCGGACGGAGGCGATGAGCTTCTGCACCGCGCCCTCGTCGGCGACATCGGCGACGTGCCAGGTCTCGCCGTCCGTGCTCTCCCTGACCCGGCGGCCGACCGCGTGCACCCGCGCGCCGAGTGCGCCCAGACGTCGCACCAGGTGGGCCCCGATGAAGCCGCTCGCCCCCGTCACCAGCACCCGTCTCCCACGCCAGTGATCCTCTGCTCCGTGCACGGGGGCCGGGCTTCGCATGTGAGATCTCCCTGTTCGAGCGAGGTTCTCGGGGAAGGACCGGATAATTCATACCTCGTGACACCGGATATCGGCAGGCGATACCGAGAATCCGGGGAAAAGTGATGAGGCCCGCTCCGTAGAGCGGGCCTCATCACGTGGTATGGGTGTCAGCCGATGCGCCAGGTGTCCCCGCCGAGCAGCAGGTCGTTCAGCTCGCCGGGACCCCGCGCGTCGACGGCCTCCTGGAGTTGCTCGGCCATGAGCTCGTCGTAGGAGGGGCGGGCGACGCTGCGGAAGACGCCGATCGGGACGTGCTCGAAGGCGGGCTCGTCCAGCCGGGAGAGCGCGAAGGCCAGCGAGGGGTCGGCGCGGTGGGCGTCGTGCACGAGGATCTCGTCCTCGCTCACCGACGACCTCGGGACGACCTCGATACCGCCGTCGGCCGCCCGGCGCACCGCCTTGGAGGCCGAGGCGATGGGCTGTCCGTGCTCCAGGCGGAGCGTGATGTCGTCCCGCCGCTCCGGGTCCTTGAGCTGCTCGAAGGCGTTGTCGTTGAAGATGTTGCAGTTCTGGTAGATCTCGACCAGCGAGGTGCCCCGGTGCTCGGCGGCCTCGCGCAGCACCGACTGCAGGTGCTTGCGGTCGGAGTCGATGGTCCTGGCCACGAAGGAGGCCTCGGCGCCGATGGCCAGCGAGATCGGGTTGAACGGCTTGTCCAGCGAGCCCATCGGGGTGGACTTCGTGATCTTGCCGACCTCGGAGGTCGGGGAGTACTGCCCCTTGGTGAGACCGTAGATCCTGTTGTTGAACAGCAGGATGTTCAGGTTGACGTTGCGGCGCAGCGCGTGGATGAGGTGGTTGCCGCCGATGGACAGCGAGTCGCCGTCACCGGTGATCACCCAGACCGACAGATCGGGACGCGAGGCGGCCAGGCCGGTCGCGATCGCCGGGGCGCGGCCGTGGATCGAGTGGAACCCGTAGGTGTCCATGTAGTACGGGAACCGTGAGGAGCAGCCGATGCCCGAGACGAACACCATGTTCTCGCGCTTGAGGCCGAGCTCGGGCACGAACGACTGGACCGCGGCCAGGATGGCGTAGTCACCGCATCCGGGGCACCAGCGGACCTCCTGGTCGGTCTTGAAGTCCTTCATGCCGAGCTTGACCTCGGACTTCGGGACCAGCGAAAGCCCCCCGCCGGTTCCGGGGACGGACAATTCGGTACCACTACTCACTGTCGATCACGTCCTGGATCACGCCGGCAAGTTCTTCGGCCTTGAACGGAAGTCCACGCACTCGGTTGTAGCTGATGATGTCGACCAGGAAGCGGGCGCGGAGCAGCAGCGCGAGCTGGCCGAGGTTGATCTCCGGCAGCAGCACCTTGTCGTAGGCGCGCAGGACCTCGCCGGTGTTGGCGGGCAGCGGGTTGACGTGTCGCAGGTGGGCCTGGGCGACCTTGCCGCCGGCCTTCCTGATGCGCCGCACGGCCGCCGCGATCGGCCCGTAGGTGGACCCCCAGCCGAGCACCAGCACGCGGGCGTCGCCGTCGGGATCGTCCACCTCAAGCGCCGGGATGTCGTGGGCGATCCCGTCGATCTTGGCCTGGCGGATCCTGACCATCCGGTCGTGGTTGTCGGGATCGTAGGAGATGTTCCCGGTGCCCTCGGCCTTCTCGATGCCGCCGATCCGGTGCTCCAGGCCGGCGGTGCCGGGAATTGCCCAGGGGCGGGCGAGGGTCTCGGGGTCGCGCTTGAACGGCAGGAAGGTCGTGCCGTCCTCGGCGTTCGGCCCGGAGGCGAACTCGGTGGAGATGTCGGGCAGATCGGCGGCGTCGGGCACCTTCCACGGCTCGGAGCCGTTGGCGAGGTAGCCGTCCGACAGCAGCATGACCGGGGTGCGGTACTTCACCGCGATCCTGGCCGCCTCCACCGCCGCGTCGAAGCAGTCGGAGGGGGTGGCGGGGGCGATGATCGGCAGCGGCGACTCGCCGTTGCGGCCGTACATGGCCATCAGCAGGTCGGTCTGCTCGGTCTTGGTGGGCATGCCGGTGCTGGGACCCGCGCGCTGCACGTCGACCACGATGAGCGGCAGCTCGGTGGTCACCGCGAGGCCGACGGTCTCGGCCTTCAGCGCGACACCGGGCCCGGAGGTCGTCGTGACGCCCAGGGCGCCGCCGAAGGAGGCGCCGAGCGCCGCGCCGACGCCCGCGATCTCGTCCTCGGCCTGGAAGGTGCGGATGCCGAACCGCTTGTGCTTGGAGAGTTCGTGCAGGATGTCGCTGGCCGGGGTGATCGGGTAGGACCCGAGGAAGAGCGGCAGCCTCGACTGCACCGAGGCGGCGATCAGGCCGTAGGCGAGCGCCTGGTTGCCGGAGATGTTGCGGTACACGCCGGGGGCCAGCTTGGCCGGCTTGACCTCGTAGGAGACCGAGAAGGACTCGGTGGTCTCGCCGTAGTTCCAGCCCGCCTGGAAGGCGGCGATGTTGGCCTTGGCGATGTCGGGCTTCTTGGCGAACTTGGTCTCCAGGAACTGGATCGTCGCCTCGGTGGGCCGGTGGTAGAGCCAGCTCAGCAGCCCGAGGGCGAACATGTTCTTGGACCGCTCGGCGTCCTTCTTGGACAGCGCGAAGCCTTCGAGGGCCTTGACCGTCAGCGAGGTCAGCGGCACCGAGTGGACCCGCCACGCGGCGAGCGAGTCGTCTTCGAGCGGGCTGACGGCGTAGCCCACCTTCTGCAGGTTGCGCTTGGTGAACTCGTCGGTGTTGGCGATGATGTCGGCGCCGCGCGGCAGGTCCGAGAGGTTCGCCTTCAGCGCGGCGGGGTTCATCGCGACCAGGACGTTGGGCGCGTCACCCGGGGTGAGGATGTCGTGGTCGGCGAAGTGGAGCTGGAAACTCGACACGCCCGGCAGGGTGCCTGCGGGGGCGCGGATCTCAGCGGGGAAGTTGGGGAGTGTCGACAGGTCGTTGCCGAACTCAGCCGTTCCGGCGGTGAAGCGGTCACCGGTCAGCTGCATACCGTCGCCGGAGTCCCCGGCAAAACGGATGATCACGCGTTCGAGTTGCTGAACCTGCTTGGTCACAGCTCAGTCCTCCTCGACGCGACAGGGCGCCGTTGCTCGTGGCACATTCTTTTTTCCATGCTAGATCCTCGGGGGTCACGCGTAGTCTTTTCGCGTTCCACTCGGCGGAGGAGGGCGACCCGTGTCGCGCATCCTCTGCGGCCGCTGAGTCGAAACCTGGGGCGCGGATGTCGCGTTGTGCGGCCGGATCACGGCCTACGTGGAGGTCACGATCGCGGACGGCCGTCCCGACACAGCCCCGCCGCGAGCCGGCACAGGTCGACATGCAGGCGGGCGAAGAGGACAGTTGAGGTCACGCTGCCCAACTATATGTCCCGCCGCGGCCGCGGTCTCATCGCCCCAGGCTATGGCCCCATAGCTCCAGGCTATGACATCGGCTACCGGTCCGGCGCCGTCGAAACGCCCCCGGAGTCGTAGGTCCGGCCGGGCACCATCTCGCGCGAGCCATACAGCTCGGGGACGGTGACAAAGGTATAGCCCGCCGCGGAGAGCCGGCGCAGGATTTCCGGGGCCGCGTCGACCGTCGCGGGGTGGGAGTCGTGCAGGAGGACGATCGCTCCGGGCTCGACCCGGGCGACGGTCCGGCCGGCGATCGCCCGGGGGTCGGGGTCCCAGCGGTCCTCGGGGTCCACGTTCCAGCGCACCACGGCCATGTTCAGGCGGCCCGCGACGGAGGCCACCTGAGCGTCGCTGACGCCGTACGGCGGGCGCATCAGGGTGGGGGCCTGGCCGATGATCTGGGCGATCGCGTGCTGCGCGCGGGTGAGCTGGTCGGCGATCCTGGTGGGGGGCAGCATGGTGAGATCGCGGTGGGACCAGGTGTGGTTGGCCACCAGATGCCCCTCGTCGCGCATCCGCCTGAGCAGGTCGGGCCGGGCGGAGGCGTTGGAACCGAGGGTGAAGAAGGTCGCCCTCGCCCCCTGGGCGTGGAGGATGTCGAGCAGCCGCGCGGTCTCGGGGCCCGGCCCGTCGCTGTAGGTCAGCGCCACGCACTTGAGCTTCGCGCAGTCCACACTGCCCGCCTTGGAACTGCGCGCCGGGGGCTTGTCGGTGTTCGCGGCCTTGATCTCCTCCCACGACGTGGGGGCCGGAACCTTCTTCGCCTGCACGGCCGCGCGCTGTGCCCGCAGCCCGATCTCCGACAGCAGCGGCGCCGCGGTCGCGGACGGTACGGCGACCGCCACCCGGCCGGCGACCCCCAGCCCCACCTGCTCGTCGTCGAACTCCACGACAAGGTCGCCACGCGGGTTGAAACCGAGGGAGTCGAACATCTCCCGGTCCGACCTGAGCGCGTTCGGGGTCACCAGCGGTCCCCGCAGCGCCAGCTCGCTCCTGACGATCCCGGCCAGCGTGACCAGCGCGGGACGGTCGGTGAGCAGGTCGGCGGAGTCGAGGACGCGCTGTTTCACCCGGTCGTACCAGACGGTGGTGCGCGCCTCGCTCCAGCCCGACTCCATGGAGTGACCGATGCGCAGCCGTACCCCCAGGACCTCGGGGGACGCGGCGGCGAGCTGCCAGTCCACGTTGAACTCGGGCTTGGTCAGGGCGTCGGCGGGGGCGCGGTGCCGGGTGAACCCGTCGAGCTCCTCGCTTACGGTCCTGCGGAGCTTCTCGGTGAGGCGGGGGGCACCGGGGACGACCGGATAGACGGCGTGCACGTGCCGGCTCCCCGTCTCTCCGGAGAACAGGATCCGGGTGCTCAGGCCCTGGACCACGGAGGGGTCCACATAGTCGATCAATGTGGGCTCCGAGGGCACGGGGGCCTTCTCGGAGGAGGGGGTGATGGCTGCGCCGCAGCCGGCGATCGTCACGGCCATCAAGGCAATTCCTCCGACGAATCGCAGGTTGGGCATGAAGTCACCCTAGGTGCGGTAATAGTGCATTTACCCTGATTTGAGGTTAAGCGCACGGAGGCTTTAGCGACCTTGGGCACGTGGGCTTCGCCGCATGACGGGAAGGGCGGATACTGCTATAGGTAGGGCGTACGGCAGATCGGGACGAAGCCATGCGGCAGGCCCCGAAGAGGAGAGGCCATGAGCGGATATTTCGGCTCTTATGTGGTGGTCCTCGCGCTGTTCGCGATCGGCCTGCTGATCGTCGCCGGGGCGCTGCTCGTCAACCGGGCGCTCCGCCCCAACCGCCCCACCGCCGAGAAGCTGCTCACCTACGAGTGCGGCGTCGACCCGGTCGGCGACGGCTGGGCCCAGTCCCAGGTCCGTTACTACGTGTTCACCTACCTGTATGTGATCTTCGCGGTTGACGCGGTCTTCCTCTTCCCCTGGGCGACGATCTTCGCCGAGCCGGGCTTCGGGACGACCACCCTGGCCGAGATGTTCGTCTTCCTCGGCTTCATCGCGCTCGGCATCCTGTACGCCTGGCGCAAGCGTGTGCTCACCTGGACCTGAACCGGGCGAGCGCGAGCACCGACCCTGAAGGAGAATGCGTGCCATGGCAGATCTCCCGATGCCCACGGTGGGCCCGGCCACACGGCTCGCCCCCAAACCCATGCGCTTCATCCTCAACTGGGGGCGTCGCTACTCGCTGTGGGCGTTCAACTTCGGCCTGGCCTGCTGCGCCATCGAGTTCATCGCGACCTCGATGAGCAGGCACGACTTCATCAGGTTCGGGG
The DNA here is from genome assembly GCF_050943795.1 of Streptosporangium sp. CA-115845. Lineage (NCBI taxonomy): Bacteria > Bacillati > Actinomycetota > Actinomycetes > Streptosporangiales > Streptosporangiaceae > Streptosporangium > Streptosporangium sp. CA-115845. The sequence continues at coordinate 690,201 of NZ_CP191988.1, forward strand.
TCATCCCGTTCGCCAACGGTCCCCGGCAGGCGGATCTGATGATCGTCTCGGGCACGGTGACCGACAAGATGGCCCCCGCGGTCAAGCGGCTCTACGAGCAGATGCCCGAGCCCAAGTACGTGATCTCCTTCGGTGCCTGCTCCAACTCCGGCGGTCCCTACTGGGACTCCTACTGCGTGACCAAGGGCGTCGACCAGATCATCCCGGTGGACGTCTACGTCCCCGGCTGCCCTCCCCGCCCCGAGGCGCTGCTCCACGGCATCATGATGCTCCAGGAGAAGATCGCCGCCGAGAACCTGGGTGACCGCTATGCCTGACCTGCACGCCTTCACCCACGGCGAGGGTGCCCGGGTGTCGGAGTCCTTCGGCTACCGGACCGTCGACGTGGACGCCGACGACTGGATCGCCCTGCTGGAATCCGCCAGATCCCAGGGGTACGAGTTCTTCGACTGGCTGACCGCGGTGGACGAGCCGCCGGAGGCCTTCGCGGTCGTCGCACACCTGTTCGCCCCCGCCTCCCACGCCCACCTGCTGCTGCGCACCAGGGTGGCGCGCGAGGACCCCCGGCTGCCCAGCGCGGTCGGCGTGTTCCGCGGAGCCGACTGGCACGAGCGCGAGACCTTCGAGATGTTCGGCGTCGTCTTCGAGGGCCACCCGAACCTCGTCCCGCTGCTGCTCCCCGAGGGCTTCGAGGGGTTCCCGCTGCGCAAGGACTTCGTACTGGCCGCCAGGGTCGCCAAGGCGTGGCCGGGAGCCAAGGAACCCGGCGAGTCCGGCCACGGCTCGCCGAGCCGCCGCAAGACGCTCCCGCCGGGGGTGCCCGCCGACTGGGGGCGTGAGCGTGGCGGCTGAGACATTCCGGCGACCCGGCAGGCTTCTCCCCCCGAAGGACCGGAGGTAGGCATGATCGCCGAGGTGCTCGACGTCGCGGTCCGGCTGGTCGTGATCGTCGCGGTCTTCCTGGTGCTGCCGCTGGTTGCCGGGCAGATGGAGCACAAGGTCATGGCGCACATGCAGGCGCGCCTCGGCCCCATGTACGCCGGAGGCTTCCACGGCTGGGCGCAGCTGATCGCCGACGGGGTCAAGTTCATGCAGAAGGAGCAGGTGATCCCGGCCGCCGCCGACCGCAGGGTCTTCACCCTGGCCCCCGGCGTGGCGTTGGTCCCCTATCTCCTGGTGATGGTCGTCATCCCGGTCGGGCCGGGGCTGGTCGGGGTCGACCTGGACGCCGGGCTGTTCTTCGTCCTCGCCGTGATGGGGGTCGGCGTGCTCGGCTCGATCATGGCCGGTTGGTCGTCGGGCAACAAGTACTCGGTCCTGGGCGGAGTGCGCTCGGCGGCCCAGCTCATGTCGTACGAGCTGCCGCTGGTCCTCGCGGCCTCCAGCGTCGCGATGGCGGCGGGCACGCTCTCCCTGCCGGGCATCGTGGCAGCCTGGCAGTGGTGGTGGCTGCCCTGGCAGGCGATCGGCGGCGTGGTCTTCTTCGTCGCGGGACTCGCCGAGCTCCGGCGCCCGCCGTTCGACATGCCGATCGCCGACTCCGAGCTCATCATGGGCCCGATGACCGAGTACACGGGCATCAGGTTCGCCCTGTTCATGCTGGCCGAGTACGCGGGGATCATCGTGGTCTCCGCGCTGACCAGCGTGCTGTTCCTGGGCGGCTGGCACGGTCCTCTCCTGCCGGGGCCGGTGTGGATGCTCATCAAGGTCTTCCTGCTGGTCTTCGTGGTCATCTGGCTGAGGGTGAGCTATCCCAGGCTCCGCGAGGACCAACTGCAGCGGCTCGCCTGGGTCGGCCTGGTGCCGCTGGCGCTGGTCCAGCTCGCGCTGACAGGGGTCGTCAGGGTTCTCGCCGGGTAACCTCGCACCGCGCGCCCGCACCGGTTTCCCGCTCGGCCCACCGTACGGATGATCTGACGTTCGAAGCGCTCACCCTGGGCAGGGAGCAGTGCACCCTGCGACATCACTTGCCAAGGACGGAACGGATGACCCTCGCGCTTGCCGTGGAAAACGACGAACTGGTCGTCGAGGTGCCAGAACACCCATCGGTGCGGCTGCCGCTCGCCGGTGCGAGCCGGGCGAGCAGGTTGCTGATCTTCGGCTATCCCGGCAGGGGCAGGACGAGATACGGCCTGGCGGTGCTCGACGAGTCCGGCCTGGTCATGCTGGAGGCTCCGGGGTCCCGGTCGAGGAAGGCGGTGGAGGCGTTCGCCGCGGGCAACGGGCTGGAGTTCGAGTTCCGGGCGTTCGACACCCCGCAGCAGGCCAGGGTCGCGCTGGCCCGCAGGTCGCCGAGATGGCGCGCGGTGACCTGGCGCAGGGCGCCCGCGCCCCTGCCGCGCCTGCGCGTGCCCGGTGCCAGAAGCCTCAGGCCGCCGCTGGGCTCGCCGAAGGTGTGGTGGCGCGAGCAGTTGCTGTACGTGCTCATGTGGGCGGTGCTCGGCTACGGGGTGATCTTCGTGGCGCTCGTGTTCCTCAACCTGACCGACACCCGCGCCGATGTCACCCGGGGGATGGGCCCGCTCGCGGTCGCCGCCCTGGTGCTGGCCGGGCTGACGGTCGTCGGGGCCGTCGTGGTGATCGGAGTCGGCCGCCGCAGGTCCCGTGACCGGACCGCCCAGGGGCGCGTGCTCAGGCGCGGGGGCCAGCCGCACTGCCGCCTGGTGGTCGTCCACGGTCGTCTGCTGCTGGAGACCGCGCGCAGGACCCGCGAGCTGGACGCCTCCGAGCTGCTGCTCTACTCGGCGGAGTCCGGCGTGACCGGCCTGCTGGTGGGCGGGGGGCTGTTCCACCTGCCGGGGCGTTGGAACGCGGGGGACGTCGAGCGCTTCGCCGTGGGTAACGGCCTGGAGTTCCAGGCTCGCTCGCTGACCCAGGAGGAATACCTGGACCTGACGGCGGGGGCGAAGGACGCGGTCCCCTGAGGTACCGGCCAGGATCTTCGCCCGGTGGGGCGGGTCGTCCCTGCCGGAGAGACGGGTACTGACGGTGGGATCCTGGTCGCGTGATTTTTGCGCGGGATCCCTGCGGGGGATCCTTACTGCACGATCCGCAGCATGATGTCGGAGGCCGTGGGCCGGTTGCGGGGCTGCTTGTCCAGGCAGGCCGCGGCCAGCGGGCGCAGTGACCGGGGCAGGGCCGTCAGGTCCGGCTGGTGGTTGATCACCCGGTTCAGGATCGCGGGGATGGTGTCCTCACCGAAGGCCACCCGGCCGGAAGCGGCGAAGATCATGGTCGAGGCCCAGCTGAACACGTCGGTCTCCGGGCCGATCGTCTCGCCCGCGAGCTGCTCGGGCGACATGTAGGCGGGGGTGCCCATGATGTTGCCCGACGTCGCGGTGACCTGGTCGAGGGCTCGGGCGATGCCGAAGTCGATCACGCGGGGTCCGTCGGTGCCGATCAGCACGTTGGCCGGCTTGAAATCCCGGTGCACCACGCCGGCCCGGTGGATCGCGGCCAGCGCGCCCGCCGTGGCCAGGGCCAGCCGGGTCAGCCCGTCCTCGTCGCGCGGACCCTTGTCGCGGACCAGCTGCTCCAGGGAGACGCCTTCCACGTACTCGCTGACGACGTACGCCTGGTCCTCGTTGATGTTCACGTCCAGCACCCGGGCCGTGGAGAAGGTCGCCACCCTGCGCGTCGCCTCCACCTCCCGCAGGAATCGCTCCCTGACCACCTGGTTGCCGTTGAAGTGCTCGTGCAGCACCTTGATCGCGACCTTCTGCCCCTGTGGGGTGAGCGCGAGGTGAACCGTTCCCTGACCGCCCTTCCCCAGGCTGCCGATCAGGCGGTAGGGCCCCAGCCAGCCCTGGGGGGCCGGGGTGTTCTGAGGGCTTTGGGGGTTCTGGCCCGGTACGGCGTGGGTGGGCGGGCCCTGCGCGAACTGGCCCTGCGTGAACTGGCCCTGCGTGAACTGGCCCTGTGCGCTGTGGTTCTGCACGTACTGGGGCGGCCGGTCGTCACGCTGATGATGCTGTGCCTGCTGGTATCCGCCGTGCTGCGCGGGCCCCGGGTGCCGCTGCGCGGGCGGGTGCTGGACCGAGGCCACCGTGGGGCCGGTCTGGTGGGGCGGACGTCCGTACTCCAATGGCGGTCCCGGGCGGAACTCCTGGAACGGCCGCTGCCGGAACACCTCACCCCTGAGGATCAGCGCGTGGCCCAGCCCGCCGAGCCAGCTGCCGAACAGGCCGATCATTCCGATGGTGTCCAGCCAGACCGGGATGAGATCGGAGTCCCCGTAGATCCAGGCGGCGATCACGAAGATGCCGATGCCGAGGCCGTAGAGGGCGGCGGCGAGGGCCAGCAACGGGCTCCGCAGCCGGCGTGCGGCGTGTCCGATGACGAACGGCGTGCCGACACCACAGGTCAACAGGGGCACCAGCGCCCACACCACGCTCCACGCCGTATTGGATCGTGCCGGTGGTTGCGGCTGCCAGGCCGGACCGTACTGGTGGGACATGTGCCGAACAATACGATTTTTTCAGGATCTCCGCAGTCCTTCTCCGTCGACCCGGCGGTTGAGGGGCGGTTATCGAACACACAGTCTGTGGATAACTTCTGTGGATAACGCGAGTTCCCCTGCCGTGACGGTCTGGAGGGCCCACCGCATTCCCGAGCGCCCCGCTGTGCGTCATGATGTTGAGTTGTGGCACGGATACCAGGAGTGGGGTTGGTGAAGGGACTCTCCGTCACCCTTCGCCACATGCTGAGCAGATCGGTGACTCAGCAGTACCCCGAAGTCCGGCCGGATCTGCCCCCGAGGAGCAGGGGGGTGATCGCGCTGGTCGAGGAGAACTGCACGGTGTGCATGCTCTGCGCCCGTGAGTGCCCCGACTGGTGCATCTACATCGACTCCCACAAGGAGACCATCCCCGCCCCGGAGGGGGGCCGTCCCCGCGCCCGCAACATGCTCGACCGGTTCGCGATCGACTTCTCCCTCTGTATGTACTGCGGGATCTGCATCGAGGTCTGCCCGTTCGACGCGCTGTTCTGGTCTCCGGAGTTCGAGTACGCCGAGGGCGACATCCGCAACCTCCTCCACGAGAAGGACAAGCTGGCCGCCTGGGCCCAGACCGTCCCGCCGCCCCCGGCCCACGAGCCGGGCGCCGAGCCGCCGAAGGAACTGGCGGCCACCTCCCGCCCGGTCCGCCCCCGTCCCGCGCCGGCTCCCCAGGCTGCCGCGACTCCCGCGCCCGAGGCCCCGGGAGTTCCCGAGGAGCCGCCCGCGCGACGTGTTCCGCCACCCGGCAGACCGGCCAGGACAGGCCCCTCGGCGGGACACGCGAGCGTCCGGGCCATCCGGCCGCCGGGTGCCCTCCCCAAGAAGGACACTCCGTCCACAGGCGAGTCGTCCGCCGGGGAGTTATCCACAGGTAGGGATGACGTTCCTCCGAAGGCGGCCCCGCCGGAGCAGACTTCTGCCACCAATCCGAGTGGAGAGCCCGAGGAGGAGACGTGACCGAGGCGCCGTCCTATCTGTCGCCGACCGGGCAGGAGATCGTCTTCCTGCTGCTGGGCGCGGTGGCCGTCGGGTCGGCGCTGCTTACCGTGACCACCAGGCAACTCGTCCACGCCGCCCTGTGGCTGGTGGTCTGCTTCGGTGCGCTGGCCGGGTGCTACCTGGTCCTCACCGCCGAGTTCGTCGCCTGGGTCCAGGTGCTGATCTACGTCGGCGCGATCGTCGTCCTGCTGCTGTTCGGCATCATGCTCACCCGCGCCCCGATCGGCAGGAGCGCCGACCTCGACAGTCCGAACCGGCCGACCGCCGTGATCGTGGCGATCGCCACCGCGGCCGTGCTGGTCACCGTCGTCGTCGACGGCTTCCGGATGGCCTACGTCCCGCTTGAGCCCGGCGGCGGTTCGGCCGGGGAACTCGGCGCGAGCATCTTCCGCAACTGGGTGCTCCCGTTCGAAGTGCTCTCGGTCCTGCTGCTGGCGGCACTGATCGGCGCCATCGTCCTGTCCCGCACCGACATTCGCGGGAGGGACTGAAGGTGCACGTCGTCTACCCCCTGGTCGTCTCGGCACTGCTCTTCTCCATCGGCGTGTACGGCGTGCTCGCCCGGCGCAACACGATCCTGGTGCTGATGTCCGTCGAGCTCATGCTCAACGCCGTCAACCTCAACCTGGTCGTCTTCGACGTCTGGTTGCGCGACCGGCTGCACAGCGGGCAGGTGCTCACCCTGTTCGTCATCGTGATCGCCGCCGCCGAGGTCGGCCTCGGTCTCGCGATCGTTCTCGCGCTCTACCGCAACCGCCGGACCATCGACCTCGATCGCCTCCGCGCCCTGTCCGAGACCACCGACCCCGGGGCCACGGACTCCGGCCCCGATGGCGTCCAGCTCACCGAGGCCGGTGCCCACTCCCCACCCCGGTCCCAGAGCCCGGAGCAGCCCCCGGACGAGACCCGGAGCCTGCCCCAGGGCCACACCCGGACCGCGACCCGCACGCGGCGGTCCCGGTCTCCCGCCGGGTCCGAGACGGACACCAGGCCGGGTGACGCGTTATGATCACTGTCGCCTCGCTCGTCATCCTGCTGCCCTTCCTCGCCGCGGCCACCGGGCTTCTCGGCTCCCGCTTCCCCCTGGGGCCTCGCGGTGCGACGTCCCGCACCCCCGGCACAGACCTCAACGCCGGTGCCGACCGCCGGGCCGCCTGGATCGCCGTGCTGCCCACCGCGATCTCCACCGCCCTGGCGATCTGGCTGGCCTACGCCACCTGGGCGGCCACCGGCCAGGGCGGAATCGAGCCGCGGGTCCCGATCGGGAGCGGGGGCCAGGGCGCGGCCGACGGCGTCACCGCGACGTTCACCGTCATCGAGACGGGGTCGGTGCCGATCTCGGTCGGGCTGCTCGTCGACGGCCTCGCCGCGTCGATCGCGGTGCTGGTCACCGTGGTCGCGCTGGCCGTGCAGGTCTACTCCATCGGCTACCTGCGCGGTGACCGGCGCTACCCGTCCTACAGCTCCTTCATCAGCCTGTTCACCAGCGCCATGCTGCTGGTCGTCTACGCGGCGGATCTCCTGGTCCTCTACGTGGGCTGGGAGATCATGGGCCTGTGCTCGTACCTGCTGGTCGGGCACTGGTGGGAGGATCGGGCCAACTCGCGAGCGGCGATCAAGGCGTTCCTCGTCACCCGGATCGGCGACGTCGGCTTCCTGTTCGGCATCTTCGTCCTCGGGACGGCGGCCGGCAGCTTCAGGATCGCCGACGTCATCGCCGGGGTCCCCGAGATGTCGTCCGGCACCCTCGTCGCCGCCACCATGCTGCTGCTGGCCGGGGTCGCGGGCAAGAGCGCCCAGGTTCCGCTGCACGTCTGGCTCCCTGACGCGATGGCAGGACCGACACCGATCAGCGCCCTCATCCACGCGGCCACCATGGTCGCCGCCGGGATCTTCGTCGTCGCCCGGCTCTATCCCGCCTTCCTCGGCGCCCGTCCCACCCTGGACGTGCTCGCGGTCCTGGCCGCCCTCGGCATGCTCGGCGCGGCCCTCGCCGCCCTGGCCCAGGACGATCTCAAGCGCGTCCTCGCCTACTCCACGATCAGCCAGCTCGCCTACATGGCGGGTGCTCTGGCCGCAGGCTCACGGGACGCCGCGATCTTCCACCTGATCACCCACGGGGCTTTCAAGGCACTGCTCTTCCTCTGCGCCGGAGCGGTGATCCACGCGGTCGGCTCCAACCTGATGAGCACGATGGGAGGTCTCCGCAGAGGGCTTCCGGTCACCTTCGCCGCGATGACGATCGGCTTCGCCGCCCTGATGGGCCTGCCTCCGGCCAGCGGCTTCTTCAGCAAGGACGAGATGCTGACGGGCATCGAGCACTCCCTGTCCGCGGGCCCGCTGACCGATGCCGCGGCCCTCCTGCTCTACGGCTGCGCCCTCGCCACGATCGCGGTGACCGGTGCCTACGCCACCCGTGCGTGGCTGCGCACCTTCTTCGGGCAGCGTGCCTCACGGCCCGAGCCCGTGGCGGGCGAGGCCCACGCCGCCGTACCTGCCGTCCATGAGGCACCGGCCACCATGCGCTGGCCCATCGTCGTGCTGGCCGTTCCGGCCCTGCTCCTCGGCTTCGCCCGCATCGGCGACGTGCACTGGGGCACCGCCGCCCTCAGCCTCACGGTGGCACTGCTGGGCGCGGGGGCGGTCTACGCGGTGTGGCGCTCCGCGCCCCAGACCGACCCGGCCCGCGTGCTCGGCCCCTTCCGCGTCCCCTGCGAGCGGGCCTTCTACGTCGACTCCGTCTACACCGGGCTCCTCGTCAGGCCCGTGCTGCTCCTCGCGCGCCTCGTGGTCCGCATGGACAGCCGCGTGGTGGACGGCACGGTACGCGGCTCGGGCCGGACGACCCTGAGACTGGCGGGGCTGGTCCGCCTGGTGCAGAACGGCAACGCCCAGCTCTACGTCACCGGCCTGCTGGCGGGCGTCCTGCTGATCGCGGCCGGGGCGGTGATCTTCGGGTGAGCTCTCCGTCTCTCCGGGGCGGCGTGGACGCCGCCGTGCCGCTCTCCACCCGTCTGGCGGTGACGTGCCGTTGACCTCTCCCCGGCGACCGAACCCAGTGCCGAACCTGGAAGCGAATCCAGAGCCGAATCCGGGGCCGAATTTCTGTGAGGTGGCCGCGCCATGAGCTGGCTCCTGATCGCACTTCTCGGCGTGCCGCTCGCCGGAGCAGGCGTGCTGCTCGTGCCGTCCGGGGCGGACACGGCGGCAAGGCAGCGGCTGCTCAGGGTGCACGGGCCGGCCGTCTCCGGGGTCACCTTCGCACTGTCGGTGGTGCTGGCCGTCACGTTCGACCACGGTGACGCCGCCCGCATGCAGTTCGTGACCGACCTGGCCTGGATCCCCGGTCTGGACCTCAGGTTCCACCTCGGCGTGGACGGGATCTCACTGCCGTTGGTCGTGCTGACCACGCTGCTGACCTTTCTCTGCTTCGTCTACCTGTGCCGGGGCCGCGCCGACGGCCCCGGGCAGCTGCTGAGCCCCAAACGCGGCGGTAACCGGCCACGGGCACTGGTGTTCACGCTGCTCGTCCTCGAAGTGGGCATGATCGGCACGTTCCTCGCGCTCGACCTGTTGCTGTTCTTCGTGTTCTTCGAGGTCGTCCTCATCCCGATGTACTTCGTGATCGCCATCTGGGGAGGACGTGCCCGCCGGGCGGCGGCGACCAAGTTCATCCTCTACACCCTGCTGGGCTCGGTGGTCCTCCTGCTCGGCCTGCTGATCATCTGGTCGCAGACCGGCACCCTGGACATGACCGCTCTGGCCCAGGCGCGGGGGACGGGCATGTCCCGCCCGGTGCAGATCATCGCCTTCCTGGCCGTCGGCATCGGTCTCGCGGTCAAGACCCCGATGTGGCCGCTGCACACCTGGCTGCCCGACGCCCACACCGAGGCGCCCACCGTCGGCTCGGTGCTCCTGGCGGGGGTGCTGCTCAAGATGGGTACGTACGGTTTCGCCAGAATCGCGATCCCGGTCCTGCCTGACGGAGCCGCCGCCGTGGCCCCCTGGCTCGGAGCCTTCGCGGTGATCGGCATCATCTACGGCTCGTTGGCCTGCCTCGCCCAGCGCGACCTCAAAAGGATGATCGCCTACTCCTCGGTCGGTCACATGGGTTTCGTGCTCCTCGGTTTCGCCACGCTGACCCCCGTCGGGATCAACGGCGCGCTGTTCGGCAACATCGCCCACGGCCTGATCACCGCCCTGCTGTTCTTCGTCGCCGGGGCGATCAAGGAGCGTTACGGCACCTCGGACATGCCCGCCCTCGGCGGCGGCATGCTGACCCGCCTTCCCCACCTCGGTTCCCTGCTCACCTTCGCCTGCGTCGCCTCACTCGGGCTGCCGGGGCTGGCGGGTTTCTGGGGTGAGATGCTGGCCCTCCTCGGTGCCTTCGAACCGGCCACCGGCCTGTCCGGCCCCCTCTACCTGGTCTTCATGGCTCTCGGAGGTCTCGGCACCGTGCTGACCGCCGCCTACTTCCTGCTCATGCTCTCCCGCGTCACCCACGGCCGGAGCACCGAGACCGTCCACGTCCCGCTCCTCGCCGTGGCCACCACGGATGCCCTCCCCTCCACGGGCCCCGGATCCGAGGACGACGCCCCCGGATCCAGGGCGGGCGGGGAGGAGGACCTCCCCGCGGCCGCGGTGGCCGCCGACGGGGGAGGCACGCACCCGCCGGGAGCGGCGAGCGCGGGCAGGCCGCGGATGCCCGACGTCATGGGCTACGAGCTGGCCGCCTGGGTGCCGCTGATCGCGCTGATCCTGCTGTTCGGGCTCTGGCCCAAGGCGCTCCTGCTGCTCACCGATCCGGTGGTCCGGACCCTGGTGGGGGCACCGTGATCCAGTCGATCGACTACTACGCGGTCGCGCCGCTGCTGATCCTCGCCCTCACCGCCGGGCTGGTGCTGCTCCTGGACGCCTTCCTGCCCCGCAGGCCGTACGTCCGGCCGGCGCTCGGCGCGGTCACCCTGGCAGGGGTGATCGGTGCCCTGGCGGTGGTGGTCTCGCAGGCACTGCGCACCGGAGACCCGCTGAGGACCTTCTGCGTGCCGGAGGGGTTGCTCGGCTCCCCTCGCGCGGTGATCGGTGCCATCGCCCCCCTGAGCACCGAGCAGGCGGTGAACCCGGCCGCCGCGGCGCCGTGCTCGTTCGTGGTCGACGACTTCACGCTGGTCTTCGCGGGACTCGCACTGGCGGCCGGAATCGTCGTGGTGCTGCTCTCGGCGGCAGAGCTCTCCTTTGGGGACATCCCCGTCGGCGAGTGGTACTTCCTGCTGCTCTGCACGCTGGCGGGTGCCGTCGCGCTGCCCGCCTCCCGTGACCTGATCATGCTGGTGGTCGCCCTGGAGCTCGTCTCGCTGCCGGTGTTCGCGCTCACCGCGCTCAGACGCTACGACGGCCGGAGCTCCGAGGCCGCGGTCAAGCTCTTCCTGGTCTCCGTGGTCTCCACGGCGGTGATGCTCTTCGGGGTCTCCCTGCTGTACGGGACGACCGGAACCGTCTACCTCGATCGGATCGCCGAGGCTCTGCAGCAGCGTGTTCTCGGGGCGCCCGGCCTGAGGCTCGTCCTGGACGGTGCCGACACCGCCTACGGCTCCTCGCTGGAGATCGGCCACGACCTGCCCGCCGTGGTCACCGTGGCGATGGTGCTGGTCCTCGCCGGGTTCGCCTTCAAGATCGCGGCGGTGCCGTTCCACGCGTGGGCGGGCGATGTCTACCAGGGTGCGCCCATCCCCGTCGCGGCCCTGCTCTCCGTCATCTCCAAGGCGGCCGGGTTCGCCGGACTGATCCTCATCCTGGTCGTCGCCCTGGGCGGCCAGGGTGCCACCTGGGTCCCGCTGATCGCGATCATCGCCGCGCTCACCATGACCGTGGGCAACCTCCTGGCCATGCGCCAGCGCCATGCCGTGCGGCTGCTCGCCTGGTCGTCCGTCGCCCAGTCGGGCTACATCCTCGCTCCCCTCGGCGCCGGGCGCCCCGAGGCGATGAACGCCTCGATCGCCTACCTGGTCTTCTACGCGGCGATGAACCTCGGGGCGTTCGCCGTGGTCACGCTGGTGTCGAGGCGCTCGGGCAGGGGGGAGTTGGACGACTACCGGGGCCTGGCGTTCCGGAACCCGGCGGCCGGGCTGGCACTGGCCTTCTTCCTGATCTGCCTGGCGGGCCTGCCCCCGGGGCTGGCCGGGCTCTTCGCCAAGATCGTGGTGTTCCGGGAGCTCCTCGGCGGTGGCGGCGGCTGGCTGGCCGTGGTGATGGCGGTCAACACGGTCGCGGGCCTCTACTACTACATCGCCTGGGTGGTGCGGATCTTCACTCCGGCCACCGAGGGCACGGAAACGGCCGGCCGCGCCGCCGGGTGGATACCCGCCGGTGTGGCGATCGCGGTGGCCGGGATCGTCGCGGTCGCGTTCTCGGTCGCCCCCCAACTGGTCCTCGACCTCGTCCCCGGAGCACTCATCGCCGCGGGCTGAAACACCTGGGAACGTTTGTCCTGGCTGGAAACGTTGTCACAGGTGAATCGGCATCAACCGAAAGGGGGGTGTAGTGCATCACAACGGTCTGCGTACCGCGGTCCTTCTCGGCGCACTGTCCGCGGTGATCATCGCGGTGGGGGCGTGGTTCGGAGGTGGCGCAGGCGTGCAGATCGCGGTTCTGGTCGCGCTGGTGACCAACGGTGCCGCCTATTTCCTCTCCGACCGCATCGCGCTGTCGGCCATGCGTGCCCGGCCGGTGAGTGAGGTCGAGCAGCCGCTGCTCTACCGGATCGTGCGTGAGCTCTCCACCGAGGCCCGCCAGCCCATGCCCCGGCTCTACGTCTCACCGACCATGCAGCCCAACGCCTTCGCGACGGGGCGCAACCCTCGTAACGCCGCCGTCTGCGTCACCTACGGGATCACTCAGATACTCGACGAGCGCGAGCTACGCGGTGTCATCGGGCACGAGCTCTCCCACGTCTACAACCGCGACATCCTGATCTCCTCGGTGGCCGGAGCGCTCGCCACCATGATCACCTATCTCGGCTACGTCGGGTTGTTCTTCGGTGGCGGAGAGGACGACGAGGGGCCCGGATTCATCGGCGCACTCCTCATGATCGTGCTGGGCCCGGTCGCGGCCGGGATGATCCAGATGGCCATCTCCCGCTCCCGCGAATACCAGGCGGATGAGTCAGGGGCCCGGCTGACCGGCGATCCGCTGGCACTCGCCTCGGCACTGAGAAAGATCGAGATGGGCACCCGCCATCTGCCCCTCCCGGAGAACGGGCGGATCGCCTCCGCCTCCCACCTGATGATCGCCAACCCCTTCCGCGGCGCGGGGCTCGGCCGGATGTTCTCCACCCACCCGCCCACCGCCGAGCGCGTCGCCCGCCTGGAGCGCATGGCCGGGTACCGCCGCTGACCGGTTGACGCGAGAGCCCCTGGCAGATTGCCGCCGCTGACCCCGCCGGATGAGGCGGGTCAGGGCGTCAGACCGGTGATGATCGGGTTGTGGACGGATCCGGGCACGATGAAGCCGCCGATCCGCTCCGTCCGGCCTGACTCCGGGTCCACCCGATACCAGGCGTAGCGAGTGCCTCCCCCTCTCCTCAACCTGCGCGGGGTGACCGTCTGCAGGTCGAGGTGGCCCTTGCCGTTCCAACGCAGCCTGGTAGGGGTCCTGCCACGGGGCACGGGGATGGGGCCGCGCCTCAGCGCGCCGCCCGCGGACACGTCCCACAGGCCGATCCCCGCGTCACTCGCCGTGAAATGGGCCACGGTCTCCCCGTCAGGACCGAGCGCGCCTCCCACCGGGACACGTCCCCACTCGGCGAAGGGCGACATCGAGTAGATCCCCGCCTGGAACGAGTCGTCCACCACCAGCACGAACCTCGCGTCGGGGCTGAAGCTCCAGGGCCGCAGCCCCGGCGGCACCGGGACACTCTCACCGCTGTACGTGTCCAGGATCCGGTGCCCCCACCGGATGCCCAGCACCACGTACCGCCCGCCGGGAGAGAGTTCGATCCGCGCCGCGCGCATGGTGCTCGACCACTTCACGCCGGGCACCGTGCGTATCTCGCCGGTCGCCATCTCCCGTACCACCAGCGCCCCGTCGCCGAGCTGGAAATAAGTGACATACCTCCCGTTGGGCGACAGGGCCAGCGGAGCCCGTTGCTCGCCCCTGGAGAACACCCGGGCGTCGGTGAGGCTGACCACCCTGCCGCCGCGTACCCAGAGCTTCCACGGAGCACAGACGCACCCGTCGAGCCCCGCGTACCGGACCGGAGACCTCGCGCCCCCGGCCTGGGCGGGGACGCCCGCCCCCATGACCACGACGACCACGCCGACGCAAACACTCAAGCGGCGGAACAATCCCACTGAGGACCCCCCGAGTCTTCCGGACATTCGGGGGGCGTCCGTTACGTACGGGCTACTGTACGCCTCGGTCAAGGCTGACCGGCGGTGCCGTCATGTGCCAAGCGACATGAGAGTGCCGGCGGGCGTGCGGCCGGTCCTTGCCCCATCCCCGGGATGGCGAAATGCCCTGCCGGTGAAGTCGTAGGGGGTTCAAGGTGCGGTCGGCTGTTGCGGTCATTCCGTGCGCCGGCGTGCCTGTCTTACTTCGCGGTCGATTGCCCAGGCGTCCGCTACCGGGCCCACGTGCCCGAGCTTGTCGGGGTTGATCACCGAGCGGATCGTCTGGATCTGCCCGTCGAGTACGTCGAGCGCCAGGATGTGGAGCACCTTGCCGTCCCGGTCGTGGAAGATCGCGCCCGGCTGGCCGTTGACCTCTTGCGGCTCGAACGTCACGTCGATCCGGGCCATCTGGGGAAAGAGGGAGGCGAGCAGCCGGGCCACGTTCTCGGCGCCGATGACGGCCCTGGCCAGCTGCGGGGCCTTGCCACCACCGTCACCGACCACCGATACGTCGGCGGCGAGCAGTTCCCGCAGGCCGGCGACGTCGCCTTCGCGGAGGGCGTCGAAGAACCGCGACGCCAGTTCCTCCCGCTCCTTGCGGACCGCTTCGAAGCGCGGCCGCCCGGCCTCCATATGCCGCCGCGCCCGCACCAGCAGCTGCCGGCACGCCGCCTCCGACCGTCCCACCGCCGCGGCGACCTCGTCGAAGCCGAAGCCGAACACCTCCCGCAGCACGAACACCGCACGCTCCAGCGGGCTGAGCCGCTCCAGCAGCAGCAACGCCGCCATCGACACCGAGTCGGCCAGTTCCGCCGACCGCGCCGGATCCTGATAAGGGTCGGCGAGCAGCGGCTCGGGAAACCACGGGCCCACGTACTCCTCCCGCCGCACCCGCGCGGAGCGCAGCACATCGATCGAGATCCGCGTCACCGCGGCCGACAGAAGAGCCTTGGTCGACGTGGGCCGGGTCGCCAAGCCGTCATAGCGCAGCCAGGTCTCCTGCACCGCGTCCTCGGCCTCTCCCACACTGCCCAGAATCCGATAGGCGATCGAAAACAGCAGCGGCCGCAGCTCCTCGAACTCCTCGACCTTGCTCACGCCGAATCCCCTTTCCTCGGACCTCTCACCCGGCCGCACTCGCCGGCGCAGGCATCTTCCGGTGATCATCCGGACCACCGGCACGCCAGAGTGACGGCCGCGAGCCCCGGAGCCCGGAGCCCGGAGCCCGCAGCCGGTTGCCGATGCCGTTCAGTGGAACTGCCCGGGCACGTAGTCGCCGGCCGGCTGCCGGGTGATGATGTTCAGCCGGTTCGCCGTGTTCATGAAGGAGACCAGCATCACCAGGGCGGTGAGCTGTGCCTCGTCGTGGTGCTTGGCGGCGTGCGCCCACACCTCGTCGCTGACCCCACCGGCCGCATCCGCGACCCGGGTCCCCTCCTCCGCCAGCTCCAGCGCGGCACGCTCGGCCTCGGTGAAGACCGTGGCCTCCCGCCACGCCGCGACCAGGTTCAGCCGCACCGAGGTCTCGCCGGCGGCGGTGGCCTCTTTGGTGTGCATGTCGATGCAGACGGCGCAGCCGTTGATCTGACTTACCCGAAGCGCCACCAGCTCCTGCGTGGTGGCTGGCAGCGGCGAGTCCTTGAGCGCCTTGCCCGCCGACATGAAGTACTTGAGGACCTTGCCGGCGGTCGGGTCGGTGAAGTAGTTCAGTCGCGCGTCCATGGTGTGCTCCTCTGTGGTCGTCGATGGCTACACCCTCTGAGACGAGGCAGCCCGACCCCCTGTGACATGGACGAATGTGACCTGCGTCTCCCGGCCACCGAGCCCGGCCGGCTCGGCGTCGATCCGCCGGGCGCGCTCGCGCGGCTTCGCCTCCGGTACGCGCGCCCGGCGGCGGAGGCGGCGCGGTGGGTCACCGGTCAGCCAGTCCTGATCGCGCCACCATCCGCACGCCGAGCCGAATCCGCGATAGCGATCCGAGATCGTCTACGGCTTCCGCCGACCGTCAAAATCCGGTCCGATCCTCCCCGAAGGCCTCTCCCAGGTCTGGGAGCATCAGGCACGACGAGCCGAACGTCCGCGCACTGACACTGGTGTCATCCGACCTCGGAGAAGGCCCGGTCGGACCAGGGCGAAAAGGCCGGCCCTCGGGGGCCGGCCCGGATACGGCGGTGGTCTCAGGAGTGCTGGGTGACCGGGTCGGTCTCCTCGGCGGAGAGGCCGGGGATGCCGTCGATGCTCTCGCGGTTCTTCTTCGACCGGTAGGCACGCCGCTCCTGGATATCCTTGCGGCCCGCCCATTCGTCCAGCAGCGTCCGGTCACTGTCGAAGGACATGAACGGCACGGAGAAGCCGCAGGAGTCGGCGATGCGGTCGCAGTCGACGACGATGATCGACCGCACACCCGGGTGCGGGCCGAAGTTCTTGATCAGTGTGGCGAAGTCGGGGCTCTCCGGTACGACGACCCGGCCGGTGCCGTACAGGCGAAGAATGTTGGGCGGGCCGGAGAAGGCGCAGAACATGACCGTGATCCGGCCGTTCTGGCGGAGGTGGGAGATGGTCTCCACCCCGCTGCCGTCCAGGTCCAGATAGGCGATGGTGGTGTCGTCGAGAACGGCGAAGGTGTCGGCGTATCCCTTGGGAGACATGTTGACGTGACCGCCCTGCTCGGGAGCCGTCGCCACGAAATAGACCGGCTGCGCTTCGATGAACTCGCGCAGCCGGTCATTGATCTTGTCATGAATTTTCCCCATAAAAGCGAAGATAATTCACCGTCACTCGCCGGGCAGCCACCAGACCCACGCGTTCTTCCTGAGTCTGAAGGAGTCCAGCTTGCGAGTGCTCCCGGTCTCGGCGTTCAGCGTCCGCTTCACGGTGGAGCCCGGCTCGCCCTCCTGGTCGCTGCGGCTGGTCCAGAGGGTGAGCGAGCCGGCCGTGTCCCAGGAGAGACGCTGCGCGGCCTCGCCCTTGGGCATGCCGATTCCGATCGCCTCGGAGACGGTGTCAGAGGACAGGTCATAGGTACGCAGGCGGGGCCCGCTCGATTCGCTGGAGATGACCAGGGCCACGGTGTTCCCGTCGTCGGCCAGTGCGACAGGCGCGTTGTTGGACACGATCTGCGGGATGATCTGGCTCGCCGTCTTGTCGCCTTCGGCGTCGAAGACCACGAACTCGGTGGTGTTGTCATCGGTGAATCGGGAGGTGAGCAGGTATTTCCCGCTGGGGCTGAAACCCGTCAGGCTGTTCTTCGGCGGCAGCTTGGCCGTCTCGCCGGTCTTCAGGTTGATGACCAGGGTCGGTAGCCTGTTCGCGGCGTCATAGTAGTCGACCACGATGGCCGAGCCGTCAGGAGAGAGCGTCGTGTCCACGTCGCTCTGGCCGATCCCCTTGGGGGGGCTCGCGGTACCACCCGGCAGCGGGCGGACCTTTCCACTGCTCACTTCGCGGACGACGAGTTCGCCGCCTCTGAAGTAGTTCACGAAGCGGCCGTCGTCGCTGATGGAGATCGAGTTGCTGGCGGTCCTGTCCACCTTGCCGGCTGCGGACCTGGGGTGGACCTGCGCGTCGGGCAGCTTGACGGTCCTCCCGCTGCGCAGGGTCAGCATCCACGAACCGCAGGGGACGCTGTCGTCTCCCCTGGGGCAACTCTTGAGCCAGGCGTACCTGGCCGGGTCGTCCGT
Source organism: Streptosporangium sp. CA-115845 (assembly GCF_050943795.1). Classification (NCBI taxonomy): domain Bacteria; kingdom Bacillati; phylum Actinomycetota; class Actinomycetes; order Streptosporangiales; family Streptosporangiaceae; genus Streptosporangium; species Streptosporangium sp. CA-115845. The sequence goes on from NZ_CP191988.1 coordinate 707,765, forward strand.
CTTCGCCGCCGCCGGAGTGGCGATCATGCCGGTGGCCGCTACGGCGGTGACTGCGAGTACGGCGAATCCGCGTGAGGGTCTCATCGGTGTTTCCTTCCGTCCCCCTGATAGATGGGGCCCCGGCGGGAAAAGTTGCGTCAAGAGCCGGCGCGCAGGTCCCCCTCGGGCGGCTCGCCGGCGAGATGCACGCTCTGACGTGCGAGTTCCGGAGTCGGCCCGTCGTGTCGTGATCGGCTGAACAGCCAGCCTGAGCCAGAGTGGTGCCAATCTGAGCCAATATGGCTTGTCGATGGCATCACGGTGTGCCATAGTGATGCCATGGACCTGACCCCGTATGTAGCCGCCCTCGGTCGAGAGCTGCTGACCGCCGTCGAGACCGGTGACGGTGACGCCAGTGCGCTGGTCGAGCGGTTGACCGTGTCGATGGAGTCGGCGATCCGGCTCACCCTGCTTGAGGCGTTGTCGGCGGCCGCCGACGAGATCACCCGAGACCTGGCCCCCGGTTCGGTCCAGGTGCACCTGCGCGGACGCGACCCGAACTTCGTCGTGACGACTCAGCAGGCGGAACAACCACTCACCGACACCCCGGATCCGGGCGCGGTGTCGGCCGATGACGCCGCGGCGAGCTTCGAGGACGGCCCGGTGACACGGATCAACGTCCGCCTCCCGGAACAGCTCAAGGCCGCGATCGAGGAGGCGGCGGGCAAGGAAGGCCGCTCGCTCAACGCCTGGCTGGTGCGGGCCGCCTCGACCGCGCTGCGCGCCCCGGAGAGCGACCACGGCTCCGACCGGCGCGGCAAGCGCAACGCGCAGCGTTACACCGGCTGGGCCCGCTAGCCCACGCCGACACCCGGAACCACTTTCTTCGTGCATCTCCGACCAGCGGGGATGTTCTTCTGACTCATTCCAAGGGGACAGCCATGCCGGTTTTCGCCACACCCGAACCGATTTCCGCCACGATCGAACTCTCCATCGGTGACGTACAGATCATCGCGAGCGACCGGACCGACACCGTCGTCGAGGTGCGGCCGAGCGACGAGTCCGACGAGTCCGACGTGGACGCCGCGCAGAAGACGCGCGTCGAGTACGCCAACGGCACGTTGACGGTCCGTGGGCCGAAGGCCCGCATGCTCGACTTCTCCAAGAAGACCAGGTCGGTCGACGTGCTGATCGAACTTCCCACCGGCTCGCACCTGCACGCGGACCTGTCGGTAGCGGACCTGCGCGGCGTCGGCACGCTGGGGGAGTGCCGGCTCAAGGCGTCGGTCGGGCATTTCCGCTTCGACCGGACCGGACCGCTTCGACTGGACACCTCCGGTGGTGACATCACCGTCGAAACGGTCGCGGGTAACGCCGATGTCTCCACCGGCACCGGGCGCGTGCGCATCGGCGAGATCGGCGGCACCGCCGTCATCAAGAACTCCAACGGCAACACCGACATCGGCACCGTCACCGGCGAATTGCGGGTGCGCTCGGCCAACGGCGACATCTCCATCGACCGGGCCGACGCCATGGTGGACGCCAAGACCTCCAACGGAACCATTCGCGTCGGCCAGGTCACCCGCGACACCGTCACACTGCACACCTCGACCGGCCACCTCGAAATCGGTGTCGCCGCAGGCACCGCCGCATGGCTCGACCTGAACACCTCGTACGGGCGGGTGGAGAGCTCGCTGGAGGGCCTCGGCCAAGCACCGGAGAAGTCCGAGCGGACCGTCGAGGTCCGCGCGCACACGTCGTTCGGCGACATCACCGTCCGCCGTTCCTGACCAGATCTCGAAGGGGTTCTCATGACCATGCCCTCCCAATCCGCGATCACGGCGACCGGACTGCGCCGCTCCTACGGCGACCACGTCGTGCTCGACGGCGTCGACCTGAACGTCCCGCGTGGCACCGTTTTCTCGTTGCTCGGCGCCAACGGCGCCGGCAAGACCACCACCGTCAAGATCTTGTCCACCCTGATCCGCGCCGACGGGGGCAGCGCGCGGATCGCGGGTCACGACCTGTCCACCGAGCCGGACGCGGTGCGTGCCGCGATCGGCGTCACCGGCCAGTTCTCGGCGGTCGACAACCTGCTGACCGGTCAGGAGAACCTGACCCTGATGGCGGATCTGCACCACCTCGGCCGGAAGGCGGGCAGGCACAGGACCGCCCGGCTGCTCGAACAGTTCGACCTCGTCGAGGCGGCCAAGAAGACGGCGGCGACCTACTCCGGCGGGATGCGGCGGCGGCTCGACCTCGCGATGACACTGGTCGGCTCACCACAGGTGATCTTCCTCGACGAGCCGACCACCGGGCTGGACCCGCGCAGCCGCCGCACCATGTGGCAGATCGTGCGGGAGCTCGTGGCGAGTGGCGTCACCATCTTCCTCACCACCCAGTACCTGGAGGAGGCCGACGAGCTCGCCGACCGGATCGCGGTGCTCGACCACGGGAAGATCGTCGCCGAGGGCACCGCGGACGAGCTCAAGCGGCGCATTCCCGGCGGCCACGTCCTGCTGCGGTTCGCCGACGAGCGCGACCTCGAATCCGCCGCACGCGCCGTGGGCCAGGCATCTCGCGACAGCGACACGCTCGCCCTGCGCGTGCCGCACGACGGCAGTCTCAGGTCGCTGAAGGCGCTGCTCGACCGGCTTGACCAGAACGCGGTCGAGGTCGACTCGCTGAGCGTGCACACCCCCGACCTCGACGACGTCTTCCTCGCTCTGACCGGCAACAAGGAGAAGGTGACCGCACGATGAGCACCGTGTCGCACGCCCTGACCGACTCGGCGACGATGCTTCGCCGCAACCTCAAGCGCATGGTGCGCTACCCGTCCTTGACACTGCAGCTCATCGGTATGCCGATCGTCTTCCTGCTGCTGTTCGTCTACGTCTTCGGCGGCACGCTCGGCGCCGGGCTCGGCGGCGTCTCCGGTGGACGTGCGGAGTACGTCAACTACGTCACCCCCGCGATCATCCTGATGACGATCACCGCCGCGGTCCAGGGCACCACCATCTCGATCGCCATGGACATGACCGAGGGCATCGTCGACCGGTTCCGCACCATGGCCATCGCCCGGGTGTCGGTCCTGACCGGACACGTCATCGGCAGCCTCATTCAGACGATGCTCAGCATCGCGGCGGTCATCGGCGTCGCGCTGCTCATCGGCTTCCGGCCGTCGGCGGGGCCCGGCGACTGGCTCGCCCTCATCGGTGTCCTGGTGATGATGGCCTTCGCCTTCATCTGGCTGTCGGTCGCGTTCGGCCTGGCCAGCAAGACCGTCGAGTCCTCCAGCAACGTCGGTATGCCGCTGCTGCTGCTCCCGTTCCTGGGCAGCGGGTTCGTCCCGACCGACTCGATGCCCACCGTGCTGCGCTGGTTCGCCGAGTACCAGCCGTTCACGCCGCTCATCGAGACCCTGCGCGGCCTGCTGATGGGCACGCCGATCGGGAACAACGCCGTCATCGCGGTCGGCTGGTGCGTCGTCATCGCGCTCGGCGGCTACCTCTGGTCGAAGAAGCTGTTCAACCGCGAGTCCGCCCGCTAAGCCGCACCTAGACCAGGGAGAAACGATGCAGCACCAACAGATTCCGCCGGTCGACTCGCTGCCCGTCACCCGCCCCGAGGGCTGTCCGTTCGATCCGCCACAGGAACTGGGCCGGATCCGTGAGGCGAACCCGATCACCAGGATGACCTATCCCGACGGGCACGTCGGCTGGCTGGTCACCGGCCATGCCTTGACCCGCGCGGTCCTGGCCGACACCCGGTTCAGCTCCCGGTACGAGCTCATGCGCTTCCCGCTGCCGATTCCGGGCGTCACCGAGTTTCCACCCGCGCCGGTCGGCGATCTCACCGGGATCGACGCGCCCGAGCACACCCGCTACCGCAAGCTGCTCACCGGCAGGTTCACCGTTCGCCGGATGCGGGTGCTCACCGAACGCGTCGAGCAGATCACCGCCGAGCACTTGGACGCCATGGAAGACCACGGCCCGTCCGTGGATCTGGTCGAGGCGTTCGCCCACCCCGTCCCGGCGATGATGATCTGCGAACTGCTCGGCGTGCCCTACGAGGACCGCGCGACCTTCAACCGTCACGCGAAGGCGCTGACCTCCTCGTACACCTCTCCGGAGGAGATGTACGCGGCCTGGAACGCGCTGCAGGAGTACGTGCATGGACTGATACAGGCCAAACGCGCGAACCCCACCGACGACGTGCTCAGCGAGCTGACCGCGAGCGACCTGAGCGACGAGGAGGTCGCCGGCCTCGGCGCGTTCCTGCTCGGTGCCGGGCTCGACACCACCGCCAACATGATCGCGCTCGGCACCTTCGCCCTGCTGAACCACCCGGACCAGCTCGCCGCACTGCGTGCCGACCCGAGCGGCGTCGACCGGGCGGTGGAGGAACTGCTGCGCTACCTGACCATCACGCACACCAACGTCCGGGCGGCGTTGGAGGACGTCGAACTGGACGGACACCTGATCAGGGCGGGTGAGACGGTCACCCTCGCGGTCCAGGCCGCCAACCGCGACCCGGAGAAGTTCCCCGACCCGGACACCCTCGACCTGAGCAGGCAGGCCACCGGGCACCTGGCCTTCGGCCACGGTATCCACCAGTGCCTCGGCCAGCAGCTGGCCCGAGTCGAGATGCGGGTCGCGCTGCCCGCGCTGCTCGGCCGGTTTCCGACCCTCCGCCTGGCCGTCCCGGCCGAGGACGTTCCGTTGCGCCACAACATGAACATCTATGGCGTGCACCGGCTTGAGGTCACCTGGGACCAGGAATAGCCACCCGGAATCGTACGATGCCGGGGGAGACGATTTGCGCAGCCGCCGCTGGGGGGGCTGCGCAGTCCGAGGCTTGTGACCTGAAGGGACGGACCGGGTCTCGCTGTGGAGTCGTCAGGGAACCTCTTCCGGCCGGGTGGCCAGGGCGCGCAGCCGGGTGCGGATCCCGGCGCGCGAGCGCTGGTACGCCAAGGCGTCGTCGAGCAGCAGCGCGGCCGAGTTCGCCGCGGTGGCGAGCGCGTCGAACTCGAACGCCAGCTGGGCCGGTTCGACATCCGCGTCGAACTGGCCGAGTTGCTGGGCGTCCCGGATGGTCTGCTCGTACAGACGCAGCCAGTCGCGGCGTGCCTGGGCCAGCAGATCGCGGATCCGGCCAGGTCGTGAGTCGAACTCCGCACCCGCCGCGTAGAAGAAGCAACCGCCGGGGAAGACCCGCCGTTCTGAGTAGTCGAGCCAGCACCTGCACAGCTCGACCAGGCGTGGCAGGCCGGGTGCGGTCCGCAGCGCCGGTTTGACCACCTCGCGGGTGAAGACCTCCTCGGCAGCCCGTACGACCGCGATCTGCAACTCCTCCTTCGAACCGAAGTGTGCGAACAGCCCGCTCTTGCTCACCCCGAGCTCAGTGGCGAGGCGCCCGATCGACAACCCTTCGAGCCCGTCCTGGGACGCGATGGCCATCGCGCGGTCCAGGATTCGCTGCCGGGTCTGGTCCCCGCGCACCACACGCCCGTCCTGTGTCATCTCAACCGTTCCCGTCCACTGAAGTCCCGTCGGCACATCGGCTCGCCCCTGATCGGCCACAGCCGGTGCGGAGACCATATGCGGCGGGCCGCCCGAGCCGTGCTCCCCGGCGCGACCGGCCCGCCGTGGCCCGGAGCCGAGCAGCGCCGGAACACCGACGGAACAGCTGTCGAGCATGTCCTTCGCGAGTCAAACTTTAAGCACGAACGTTCTGTTAAATCAACCAGATAATTTCCAGCTTGATGGGTGTTGATAGCACGATCGTTCGTTCTTATGCTGTCGGCAGGCGGCTCGGCCCCCAGCCGGGCCGGACCGATGCCCAGAAAGGCAACGAACGTGACCGAAGACGTCTCAACCGATGATTTCCACCTCCCCGCGAAGGAGGCCGACAGGCTCCTCGCCGCCGCCCCGTGGAAGCGGTTCGCGGTGCTCGGCGACAGCCTCGCCGAAGGGCTGGGTGAGCCTGCCCCCGGCTACCGCACCCTGCCCTGGGCGGACCGGACCCAGGAGGCGCTGGCCCGGTGCCGGCCCGACCTGGCCTATGTGAACCTCGGCCTGCGCGGCCTGGTCGCCGCCGAGGTACGGGAACAGCAACTCGGCCGGGCACTGGAGTTCGGGCCCGACCTCGCGGCCGTGATCTGCGGGGGCAACGACCTGTTCCGCCCGGTGGTCGACATGGACGCGGTCGAGGGCGAGCTGGACGCCATCATCGGCGGATTGCGGGCGGCCGGTGCGACAGTGATCACGTACCGCCTCATGAACATCGCCTCGGCCATCCCTCAGCTTGAGGCGCTCAGTCCTAAACTGCTGAGGTTGAACGAGCGGGTGAGTGCGGTCTCCGCCAGGCACGGCGCGCTGGTCGTCGACATGTGGAGCCACCCCGCCTGCGCCGACACCTCGACGTACAGCTCAGACATGATCCATGCCTCGATGCGGGGCCACGCCCTGCTCGCCGCGGAGACCATCAGGCGACTGGGCCGTCACCTCGCCTCGGCCTGAAGGGCGCGTACGTCCATCGCTGGAACCGTCGCGGGCACCCGGTGAGCATGGTCGAGCCTGGCGGTGCGTCTTCGGAAGCGGGAAGTCGTTCTGGTGGTGGCCGCGGTGGAGTATCCGATATCGAGTGGCGCTGGGCCACTCAAGCCTCATGATCGCTTTGAACGCGTCCGGAGGAGAGTGGCCCGAAGCGCCTGTCGTCGGCGGTGTGCGTCCGAGAGTGGAGGGCGGTAACCGTGCGAGTCACAGCTCCGCCCGGCTCTCGGTCTACCGGTAGTTGGTGAACTGGAGGGCGACCTCCAGGTCCTTGCCCTTGAGAAGGGCGATGACCTCCTGCAGCTCGTCCCTCTTCTTGGAACTCACCCGCAGCTCATCACCCTGGATCTGGGCCTTGACCCCCTTGGGCCCCTCATCCCGGATGATCTTCGAGATCTTCTTGGCCTGCTCCTGGTCGATGCCCTCCTTGAGGGTGATCAGAAGGCGGTACTCCTTGCCGGACAGCTTGGGTTCGTCCGCGTCAAGAATCTTGAGCGACAGGCCACGCTTGATCAGCTTGTCCTTGAACACGTCGAGGACCGCGTTGGCGCGCTCCTCGCTGTTGGCCCTGATCTCGACGGCCTTCTGACCACCCGACCAGGCGATCGTCGCGCCGGTACCCTTGAAGTCGAACCGGTGCCCGACCTCCTTGACCGTCTGGTTCAGCGCGTTGTCGGCCTCCTGATGATCGATCTTGCTAACGATGTCGAACGATGAATCCGCCAAAGCCCAATCCCCTTTGAACTGCTGGAACCATCACCCGCTGCCCGGCTCCCGAATATCGCGGTCCACGAACCGCGGCGGCGTCCGCGAGCAGGTTCGGTAGACGCGTACGTAACGGATCAGCCTATCCAGCATCTCCTGTCAATGCTGGGGCGGCAGTGTGTCCCGCCTCGCCCACAGCGTGTCGTCCCACCCCGTTATCCTGCTCCGCCGTCCCACTCCACGGCCGGCTCTCCCTCCGGTCACCTCCGGCCCACCCGCCTCACCCGCCCGATACCCGCCGCCGAACCCCGTATCACGCCCGTATCGCGACGTCCCTCCTGTCTCGCCCGCCCCGCTCAAGACCGGCACGCGCGACAACGCCCGCCCCAAAAGTCCCAGTGTGCCCATCTATCGGCGGGTGCTCTCCGCGGATGTCACGTCACCCCTGGAAGTCCGCTATTCTTTTCCTGTCGCCGCAGTACGCGGAGGACACGGCAGGTTGCCCGAGTGGTCAAAGGGAGCGGTCTGTAAAACCGTCGGCTCAGCCTACGCAGGTTCAAGTCCTGCACCTGCCACCAGCCAAACTGGCAGCTCAGAGGCCCTCCGGGGCCTCTTTTGCGTTTCCGGGACATGCAGCCGCGGGCAGCCAGAAGCAGCCGCATGTCACCACTCCACCAATATGCGTGCAATGATCTTGGCCGCGCTTTCCCAGGTCGTGCAGGACTTTCCGGCCGCTCCTGAGATGGGAATCGGCCCCCGGAACGCCGAAGGACCCCGGAGCGCTTCCGGGGTCCTGTCCGTATGGCATGTCACGCGACCAGCGCGTCCTCAATCCGCTTGTTTGCCAGATCCTTCTGACCGTCGAGGCACTTGGCGTAGACCCGCAGCAGGACGTCCACGCTGTGCCCGGCACGCTCCGCCACGTCAGGAGCCGAGACACCCGCGTTGAGCCAGAGAGAGACCGCCGCGTGCCTCAGGTCGTACGGTCTGCGGGCCAGGGGAGAGGCCACCTGGGCCGGGGTGAAGGCCAGCTTCCGAGCCTCCTGCCACACCTCGGTGTAGGCCGTCGACGCGATCACGCCGCCACGCTCGCTACGGAAGATCCGCCCGTCCGCGCCGGTCCCGTACTCCTCGATGTGTCGACGAAGGATCGCGACGAGCTCCGGCGGGATCGGCACCGGACGCACGTCGGCACGGCCCCGGTGCTTGAGCCCCCGTTCCTCGTGAGCGTCCCCGCTGTCCGTCCAGTGCGTGTTGACCTCTGGCCGGGAGATGTCGACCGTCAGCCGCCCCCAGCCCTTGAGCGGAAGGTGGCAGTCCTGGAGTCGCAGGCCGACCGCCTCCGCCGGGCGCAGCGCCGCGTAGTACATGCAGGCGAACAGCGCCATGAGCCGCTGGCCACGACCGCGCCCGCCCACGTAGGTCACCATCGTGAGCAGCTCTTGAGCCTGCCGGGGGTTGACCGCCACACGGGGATCAACGGTCTCGGTGACCTTGGGCGGTTTCCAGGTGACCTTGTGCAGCGGGTTGGCGTCCAGCTCCTCCAGCTCCACCGCGTACTCCAGTACGGCATGAAAGACGGCTCGCTTACGGGCGATCGTGTTCGGAGCCGCCGCCTTGCCGTCGAGGCGGAGGGCGAGCGCGTCGAGTGCCAGCCGTACCGTCTTGGCATCGTTCAGGGCGGTCAGGTCGAGCGACGCGGACTGAAGCCAGCGGGCCGCCTGTGCCATCTCCGGGGAAATCTCGGCCCTCTTGCTCTCCGGGAGGAGGAGGTGCTTCCGGAGAGCCGTTCGCATGATCTCGGCATCGGGACGGCCGGGACGGTCCTTGGTCAGCGAGGGGAGAACCGTGGCGAGCGCGTCTGACATGCTGTCCCGGCTCTTGGCCGCCGCATGGGGCCACTTCATCTCGATGAAGGCCGCGACGAACTCAAGGACGGTCCGGGCATCCTTAGCCTTGATCATCGACAGAGGGAGACCGCTCTCGATGTCGAACGCCTCCCCTCGCTTGGCCGCCTGCCGCAGGTCGGACAGGAAGCTCTCGGCGAGTGCCTTGGTGCGATAGGTCTTCGAGGACCGCTTCCGGGCGACCGCCCAGCGCACCACGTACGAAGGCGTCTTGCTCGACTTGTTCCGGCTGATCTCGAAGAACTTCACGTCGTACGAGGTGTTCACGCCGCCTCCCGGAGGCTCTCAAGCCACGCCTCGAACTCGCTGCGGTAGAGGCGGATCTCGTCGTTGGGCAGTCGCAGGCCACGGGGGAACTTGCCGATCTCGCGCCAGCGGTAGAGGGTCCGGACGGAGATCCCGCCGAGCTTGTCGAGGATCTCCGGGACGGTCATGAGCTTGTCGTCGTCCTTCTTCTTCACGCCGCCTCCCTGATTGCCGAAAGATCTTGTCCGGTCGCCTTCTCTCGGAGTGCGAGCAGGGTTGCTCGCCAGCGTTGGCGTTCGGCGACCATGCGCAGCAGTCGCAGGGCCAGGGAGGGGATGTTGCCGTCGCCAGCCGGGACGGGCTTCCAGACGTAGCGATGCGGGTCAACGGGCTCATCGGCCAGGCCGAGAGCTTCCATCACCCAGATGCGCCGGTCGCGCCTGTGCTCGGACAAGGTCTTGTTCGACCACTTGCGGGAGACCAGGACGCGCCGGCCCGCGTAGCCGAGGTGTTCGGGCTTGTGCGCCTTGCTCCGACACCGACCCGGCGCCATGCCCGCCTTGGGATTCTTGGGCTGTACTCCGTAGCGCAGCCAGTTCGGGCAGGCCGGGGAGCAGGGTTCATAGCGGAGCGCCTCGACCATGCGGGCCGCGTGGTCACGTTGGGCAGGGTTGTCGGCGTCGAGAGTGTCGCCGAGGCTCTTGGTCAGGTACTTGCTCAGGTAGCGGATGCACTGGTCGGCATCCGGGGTGCCACCGAGGACACCCTGAACGTCGACCTGGTCACCGAAGCGGACCACGTGCAGCGGTTCGGCCTCCTCGTCGGCGTCGAGCCGGTCGAGCGCCTCGCGCCAGGTGGGCAGCACTTCCCCGGTGGCCGGATCGAGGTAGTCACCGTCTTGGCCGTCCGCGTAGGGCGTGCCGTCTTCCCGCGCGGGACGCTCGACCCACACCGGCAGGTGATCGCCCTCGAAGCGCACTTCGTCGACCGAGGGCCACCACACCTGGTGATAGGTGGCCGCAGCGATCGCCTTGACCTCAGCGCGCGGCATGGTGCCCCGGATGGCCATGTGCAGGTGCGGCGCGAGTCGCTTCTGTGGTTCGACAGAGGAGAAGTACTGCAGGTCATAGCCCGCGACCCGGCGTAGGTTCTGCACGAAGCGGTCGACGAGCTTGGAGAAGTGCAGTGCGTCCCGGACCGCCCGCCGGTAGTCGTAGCCGTCCGGATCGACGGGCACGCCGTTGCGCACCTTGCCGTAAGAGGGAAGCGTGAGCGTGACGAACAGCGACGGTCGGTAAACCATCCCGTCGGAGCTGGTGAACGTCCGTCCCAGGGTGGTGTTCTGCCGGACCTTCCTGGGCAGGTCGGGGGCGTCCTGGCGTCGCCGGGTCGAGCGGTTGCGCTTGGCAGTGGTACGGCCGAGCAGGGTGCCGCGCATCCCGGCCGCGGTGATCTCGGCATCCAGTCCGCTGAGGATCGCGTCCAGATCAGTGGTGTCGTCGCCGGCCTTTTCGGCGGCATCGCACTGGGCTTGCATGTCCGCGCGGAACTCCACCAGCCAGAGTTGTTCCTCGTTGGGCTCATCCGGGGTGATCGAAGGTTCGGCTTCCAGGTGCCAGCCTTCCCGGCACTGGGCCATCCGCAGGTAGCGGTTGCGCCGGGCGCACGACGAGCACTTGGCGTCCATGGTGGCCCCGCAAGGCACGTTGACGTCCTCGGTGAGCCCGGTGCAGGTGTCCAGCCGCCGCAGGACCACCGGCCGGATGCATACGCCGTTGTGTTTGGCGATCTCTACCGCGACATCCAGCGCGAGCGGCATTCTCTGACGCTCTGCCCGCGACAGGCCGCGATCGTTGGGGTTGCTCACAGGTCCTCCCCATCGTGGTCGGGGTCGAGGAGTGCGCCCTGTCCGCACTCGCGGCACTCGACCAGGCCGCGGATCAGGTCCAGCCACAGCGTGTCGACCGCGCCGCAGGCCGCACAGCGCAAACCGTCGAGGATGTAGGCCAGCTCAGTCACGCTCGCCCCTCTCCACTTCGGACAGGTCGGCCGACAGCCGGAACGTGGTCTGGTAGGGGTCGGTGGTGACGCGGACGTTGAACAGCTCGAAGGTCAGGACGGGCTGAGCGTGGCGAGTTCCCAGGACGGCCAGGATGGGCCGCTCGCACACCCGGGTGATCTCTTCGTCGGTGCCGTAGAAGCAGACCCTCACGCGGTCACCCCCAGAGTCATCGCGCGGATGTCGCTGTCGGAGACGTACGCGGCGCGGACCCGGATCGGATCGGGCGAGGTTTCCAACCGGACGTAGCCGATACCGGCCCCCTGCTCGGGGATCAGCGAGATGTGATCGGCCAGCGCACCCCGATCGCGGGCTCCGTCGCCGAGGACCATGTCCACCTGCTCGGACTCATCCAGCCGGAGCGCGATCTTGTCGGGGAAGAGGTTGCGGATGTTCATGACTTCTTTGCGCGGGTCCTGGAGTGCGGCCATGACGCCGAACCCGACCGCGCGACCCTGCGTGGTGAGCGTGGCCAGGGCAGCGGAGATGCGGAGCTTCAACCCCTTGTCGGACTGATAGGCGGTCAGGAACGCCACCTCGTCGACGACCACCAGGACGAACGGGTCATCGAGGGTGGGGGTGTGGGAGCGCTGGAGTCCGGCGTAGCGGTCGGCCCGTTCCTGCATGATCTGCACGGCGGATTCGAGGAGGTCGGCGCAGTCGGCCGGGCTGGCTGCGTAGCGGGTGCCGAACAGCTCACGCCCGTAGGACAGTTCCATCCGTTTGGGATCCAGTGCCCACACTTGGGCCAGGCCCGCGCGGGTGGCGGGGAGCAGGCCGCGGATCGTCGACCAGATGACCGAGCCCTTGCCCGCCCCGGTGGCCCCGGCGACCAGGACATGAGTGCCGTGAACCTTCAACAGCCAGGGCTTGCCGTCCTCGCACCTGCCGACCTCCACAGGCCCCACCGACGCCTCAGCCGGAACCGGTACGGCCGGAAGCGGAGTGGCGAGGGGATCGCGCCGGGGGAAGACGAGCAGTAGCCGGCCAGCTCTCGCGATGGAGACCCGGCAGGATTGAGCACCGAATCCGTGGGCGAGATGGTCGGTGCGATCGGCCCAGTCCTTGACCGACTGCCCGGTGAGCATCCGCACCGTGACCACATCGGCCCACGAGGTACAGGTGACGCGCACGATGCGGGGAAGGTAGTCCCGGCCGCGTAAGTGACGGCCGAGCCCGGAGATGATCATCACTGGTTGCCAGTGCCGCCGATAGATCCACACCCGACGCCACCAGGCCAGCAGCCGCCAACCCACCAGGCGCAGGAACGACGGACGAGCGAGGAGACACCACGCGGTGAGACCGAGCGGAACCAGGACGACGAGGCCAAGACCCCAGCGCCAGCCGTAGAAGTAGGTGAGCATACCGGGGGTGAGGGCCACGGCCGAGGCGATCGGGTGACGCCACAGCAGCCGCAGGGCACCGGCCAGCAGCCGCCACGCGAAGATCACAATGGTGACGATCGCCGGGGTACGGACGACGGCCGGGCGGAAGACGACGGCGGTATCGGGGGTCGTGGAGACGAGGTGCTGCGCCTCGTCGCCGGGCAGTTTCTTGAACATTAGGCTGGGGGCCTTCCTTGAATTCGCGTGAGAGGGAGAACCGAGGGGCCGCCGGAAGTTGGCGCTTCTGGCGGCCCCGCTTACGTGTCAGGCCGCCTTGTCCTGCTTGGCCTGGTCGGGGTTGGTGGACTGTTCGGTGTGCAGGCGCTCGCAGTCGCCGAGGTAGCGCGCGGTGGCGTCGGCGAGCTGCCGGGCGAGGGTCACGTCCCGTTCGGTGACCGGTCCGCCGCCGGTGGTGGAGATCACCACCTGTGCCTGTGCGGTGGACAAGTTCAGGAACGGCCGCCTGCTCTTGGCTCCCAGCGCCATGACCGACAGGTCCGGGGTACGAAACGAGATGTCGAGCCGGGTACCGTCCGCATCGAGCGAGATCGAGGCACGGGTGTAGGGCTGGTGCTCACTCACGCGGCCACGTCCTTACCGGCCGTCTCCTTGGCCGAGGCCGAAGCACTCTGTCGAGCGGAAGCCGCAACCGAGCGGGGAGCCCGCATCGCGGTTGCCCGGATCGACCAGGCCAGGCGGCCGGTGTTCTGGCCGACGTAGGCGGTTGCGGTCATGCCGTCGAACTCGACCGGCACGAACGGCAGGCCCGGCAGCGCGGCCGGGACGACGGGCTGAGTCGGGGACAGGATCTTGACTGAGACCGTCTTCTGGCCGGCCTTCACGGTGGGATCGGCATCCATCACGGCGACCTGCCAGACGAGTTCGCCGGTGTTCTTGTCCTTGGCGTAGACCGTGCGCCCCTTGGAGGAGGCGTCGAAGTCCTTGACCTGCTCGACCTCACCGACGACGTAACAGCCGTGCGGGAAGACCTGCGTGAAGCTGATCGGGATGGGGCCTTGGATGGCCATGATGATTCCTCTCGTTTAGCGGCAACCAGATGTCCGGTTGTTCACTTGTCCGCTTAAGTTGAGAGTAGCCCACTCCCACTTGTCCGCACAAGTGAATGAGTGAGGCGGGTGGAGAAGACTTAGCTCACCGGGTAGACGTCCTGGAGCTCGTGAAGGTCGCCAGGGAGAGCCACGCTCATCACGAGAAGCACGCTTCCAGCAGCGTCATGCACGGTGGCCAGCACCCCGAGGACAGGCTTGGAGGAGCCGAGCAACTCCGCCTCTTCCTTGGTCGGGTTGCGCGCGGTCAGCCGCTCGGTGACGTGATCGAACCGCAGGTGCTTGACCGCCTGGAGGTGATGACGCACCCCACGCGCCAGCGGTTCGGGCTTGTCGACGTCGGTACCCAACGCGACCTCCAGCGGGAACCACAGGGTCTCTACAGCCGACAGCCGGCCACCCTGCTTGACCACGCGCCGACGCGAGATCACCGGCGTCTTGTCCTCAACACCGAGGAGACGAGCGATGTGGCGGGGAGCCGGAACACGGGCAACCTCGGTCACCATGTCGCCGCTCTCGACCTGCTCAGCTACCGCCAGGCCCGGCCGGATGCGATCGGCGGCGCTCTCGGGACGGCCCTTCACGAATGAGCCCCGGCCGTGCTCACGCTCGATCCAGCCTTGCATGGCCAGCGTCTGAAGCGCCCGCACCACCGTCGTGCGACCCACCCCGAACTCCCGGACGAACTGCGTCTCCGAGGGCAGCATGTCACCGGCCGCGTACTGCCCGGCCTCGATACGCTCCTGAATCGCGCCCATCACCTGGGCATACTTCGGAGGGGCGAAATCCCTGCTCATCTTAACCGCCCGATCGCTCTACCACTTGTCTGCACAAGCACACTACCGGCTGAGACCAGCCCTGTCAGGAGGCGCGGCAGCCACAGGCGGCTACCTGGCCAGCCCCGCCAAAATCCTGATCCACACCACCCGAGCCTGAGCAGGCGACCACGCCTCACTATGAAATACGGTCACCCGATTTTTGTCCTGAACCGTACGCCGAATGAACGACAGCCCGCCCGCATCGCACAATTCGTAAAACGTCACCCGATGCTCGTGACAGGTCCAGGCCACTACCCGAACCCGCCCGAAACGCCGCGACCTATTCCAGGTCAAAGGCATGCATCCGGGAGCAGCCGGTACGAGATGATGCGCCATGCACGACGCTCCCTGCCGGGGAGAATTCCCGCTCATGATTCCTGCCGCTCGAAACGCACCGACCCGGCCGGGTCCACTGTGGCGTGAAAGATCACCCGCCGTGTCCAGTCGTCGGAGACGGTGCCGAAGTCGTAGACCCGGTGCGTGATGCGACCCCAGACCGTTGCGGGCGACTCCATCCGACGCAGTTCCGTACGGAGCGTGTCCATCGCAGTGGCCTGCCCCGAACTGATCCCGCACGGTCCAAGCTCGTCGGTTCCGCCGGAGGTGATGAACACCTCCCACTCGAACCTCTCGACGAGCTGTTCGGTGCCGCCGCAGTAGATGCAGTCCTCCTGCGCCGAGAGTTCCAGGTGCAGGCCCATGGCCGCCACGCATCCACGACGAGTGACGATCTTCCAGCCGCGCCCGTCGCACTCCGTGCACTTAACCGGTGTTGTCATGCCGGAAAGAATGTCCGGGCGAACTTTTCCGCCCTATCCCGCGCAGGTATACCACCGAGAATATAGAGTCCCGTTCTGCGGCAATGCACCACTTCGGAACCGATGACCGGAGGATGGAATGCACGGGAACGCTTTCAATCCGATCGAGATTCCGGCATGGGTCTGGGACCGCAACGAAAGCCAAGAAATCCTTAAAAACCGTGACGTGATGGCGCTTTTCAACCTCGCCGTCAAGTACAGCGGAGCAAGCCAGATCCGCCTCAGCACGGCCACCGGAATAGCCCAGGGCCACGTGAGCCTGATCATCCGAGGGCGACGCCAGGTCACCGACCTGGAGGTCTACGAGCGCATCGCCACCGGCCTTGGCCTGCCCGATCACGCCCGCATGCTCTTCGGCCTGGCCCCGCTCGACCTCGCATCCCCCACCGGGAATCACAGCGACAACCACCAGGAGCAGGCCGACGAGCTGACCTCCCGGATCGAAGCCGCCGCCGCCATCGACCCCGTCATGGTCATGATCCTCACCACCGAGACCAACAATCTGCGCCTCATGGACCGCCGAGTCGGCGGGGTTGCCATCGCTGAGAAGATGCGCGCCCAGATCGCCCAGGTGGAACGCGCCCACCGCCACGCCGTACGCCCCGGCATCCGCGCTCAGCTCGCCCACGTCCTGGCCGAGACCGCCTCACTGGCCGGATGGCAGGCCATCCACACCGGAGCGCTCAACGACGCCTGGAACCACTACGAGCACGCCAAAGCCGCCGCCCGCGAAGCCGACGATCCCGCCGTTCTCGCTTACGTATCCGCCGAACAGACCTACGTCCTCATGGAACTCGGCAGGCCGGCCGAAGCCACCGAGCTACTCCAGTACATCCACACCACCCACCGCGAACGCATCCCCAACCTGTTACGGACCTGGCTGTCAGCAGCCGAAGCCGAAGCCGCCGCGATCCTCGGCGACGAGACCACCTGCCGCGCGGCCCTCGACCAGGCCGCCGCACTTCTACCGGCCGGGGAGGCCGATGTGAGCATGCCCTACCTCTCCTTGGACGCTCACCACCTCGCCCGCTGGCGCGGCAACTGCCTGGTGCGCTTCGGCGACCCCGGCACCGTCGAAGATCTGCGCTCCGCCCTGGCGGGAATGGACGGCACCTACAACCGCGCCGAATCCGGAGTCCGCTGCGACCTGGGTCATGCTCTTCTGGCCAGGGGAGAACCCGACGCGGCCCAACCCCACATCCAACGCGCTCAGCAACTCGCGACCATGACCGGCTCCCGCCGCCAGCGCAAACGCATCGAGGAACTCGCCCGAGCGGTCAAGCGCTCACTGCGCTAAGCCCCTCACCCGCTGCTGAGCCGCTCCCGTGCCGCGTACAGACCGATCAACGTCCCCGACGTCCAGATGTCACCGCGGGCGATCATCGCCGGGATCTCCGACATCGGCACCCACTCGATGAGATCGGCCTCAATCTCCCCCGTCGGACTCCCGACCAACTCGGCACCCCGCACCAGGAACAGATTGTGCTCCGAGTCGACCATGCCGGCCATCGGCTGGTAAGTGATCAGGTGCTCGATCTCCTTGGGCCGATACCCCGTCTCCTCCTCCACCTCACGAGCGGCCGTCGTCATGGCGTCCTCGCCCGCATCGACCAGCCCGCCAGGCAGCTCCCACCCCCAGCGGTCAGCCAAGAACCGGTGCCGCCACATCAGGAGCACCCGGTTTTGGTCGTCGACCACCACCGCGATAGCCGCCCGATCCAGATGCACCACGTGATGCTCGAACCGCTCTCCGTCCGGGATCGCAACATCAACCAGACCCAGCCGGATCCACCGGTTGTCGTAGATCAGCCGCTCGCCATGCACGATCCAGCGCGTCTGCTCATCGTTGGTAGCCACACAGCGAAGTTACCGGCCAAGGCCCTTGTCGTACACGGGTAGGAGCAGACAGGGATCGTCCGATCACATAGATAGCCGATAATCCGTCTAAGGGTGCCCCGCCGACGTGGAGCACCCTTAGCCTCAACGAGGGATCACCGACTGCGCAGCTGGCGCTGATGGTGCTCTCGTTTATCAGCAACTGACTGCATGCGCTGGGAGGCTGCCTTCAGGTTCGGATCGCCACTGCGGTCGGCGGCCGACTGAAGCCGTGACGCCGACGCCTTGTCACTGAGATGCGGTTGTTTGGCCATGCCTCCATGGAGACAACTCCGTTGACCCGCGTCTATGGTCAGTCGAGTCAGGACCCTGTTGCCAGCGCCAGGGAGCCGGGCTCTAAGCGCATGTCACCGAGTTGCCGAATTGTTCTCATGGGTATCAAGGGCGACGCTCCGCGCCGCCGCGCGGCCCTGCGCTCGGCCGCACGCTGCGCGTGCGGCCTGGGGGCCGTTCTCGCGTGCGCCGTGCTCGGGCCACGCGGAGATTGGACCATCGCCCCAATAGCGCCGCTGTCGGCTCCATGCGTTACAGGTCCGAAACAAACGCGATAATAGAGTAGCTTTCGCCCGAGTTTACGATATGTTGGTGGCGCTTATTTTCACCGCTCACGAACATGGTTCTGGTTAGGGGATCGATGCCTATCAAGATTGCTTTCTTCAACAACAAAGGTGGAGTGAGCAAGACGACGACCTGTTTCAACCTCGGGTGGATGTTGGCCGAGAGAGGGCACCGTGTAATAGTGGTGGACGCCGACCCACAGTGCAATTTGACAGGTATGGTCCTCGATGTAGGTGAAGAGGGCGCACTCGACCGTTTCTATGCTGAACACCCAGGCCGCAACTTGAAGGAAGCTCTAGAGCCAGCCTTCAAGTCTCGTCCAGTTCCGCTCAAAGCTGTTGAATGTGTAGAAGTCGACCAACGTCCAGGTATGTTTCTCATTCCTGGGCATGTTGCGCTAGCAGAGGACGAAACCTCGCTAGGTATTGCTCAGCAACTCTCGGAGTCGGTGCAAGGCCTGCGGAACCTTCCGGGCAGCTTCACTCATCTCTTCAACCTTACAGCGAAAGCCTATGAGGCGGACGTAGTTCTGCTTGACCTTAGTCCCGGTCTCGGGGCTATCAACCAGAACCTGGTCGCTACTGCAGATTACGTGTTGGTTCCCTGCAGTCCAGATATCTTTTCAGTGATGGCAATCGAGTCACTATCCCGAGTAATTCCTCGTTGGAGCAACTGGGCCAAACGCGCTGCTGAGCTGGAGGCACTTTCAGACGCGGACTACCCTTTCCCCGCACCTGATCTAAAGTTCCTGGGTGTACTGGTACAGCGATTTCGGTTGCGAGGAGGGCGGGCCACGCAGGCCTTCCAGAAATATTTCGACAAGCTCGACGAATCCGTCAAAACGGTGCTTGTTCCTGCCCTCCGGAGGTCAGGTGTCATGCTTTCTGATGATGCCTATGAGTCGGTTGGAATGACTGGAACCTACATCATTTCTGAGATCTCCGACTTCAACACCCTGATCGCTAACTCGCAGCAGCTCCGTAAGCCGGTATTCACGCTATCAGCAAAGGAGATCAACCGTGGTGGGCAGTCCGGGGCCACAGCAGAAGGCAACATTGCCACATTTCGCCAGAACTTTGAAGACCTGGCCCATCGCGTAGAAATCCTGGCAGGATTGCGTCAGTCATAATGCCTACTGCGCGACTACAGCAGTTCGAATCAAACATCAACCGTGCACGTAGCCTCATTGGCCTTGGTCAATCAATCGCGCGCATGACGTCAGACGGTATCGATTCGAGCGACATGTATCGATCTGCCTTAGTCAACGCTGTGGCGGCTGTGGATGCATACGTTCATGGGGTGATTATAGACTTTGGGGTAGATATCATTCTTGGGCGACGGCCAGCAGGCAGTAAAGGAAAGCTCGGACTTCCTGTCGGCGCTATTGCTGATATTTTGACTGCTACGAGTGCGATCGAACAGGAGTTGCGTGCTAGGACGCATGTAACAGAACGACTGTCGCATGAGACCTTTCAGAAGCCAGATGATATAGGAAATGCATTCGCTCTAGTTGGACTTCCGAAACTATGGGCCGCAATTTTCGGCCAGCAGGCAGGAGTTGAGAAGTTGGCCCTTGGGCTGATTGTCGCTAGACGAAATGTGATTGTTCATAGCTGCGATGTAGACCCTGCGCTTCCAACAACTGTTAATGGCATCATCGATCAAGATGCGATCGACGCGTTGGCAACCGTAGAGAGGATCATTTTGGAGATAGATCGATATGTTTCCTCTGCTGTCTAAGTCAGACGTCGTGGACCCCATGCGGGCTAATAAATGTTTTTAGGTTAAGGAGCGTAAAGTCCTCACGATCGCCCATCCGTGGCTGGGGGGATCGACGGTCCGGGACTTCGTTCCTAATGACGGTGCGGGCACGTTAACACCGCGGCGACCGCCACGCCACCGTCCTGCGCAACCTTTACAACCGCTTCCTCGGTTGCCTGTTTCACTGCCTGACCACCCGCCAGAGCTACCAAGAACACACCGCATTCCTCTAGCAGCCCGCAGCGGCCCAGGCCTGAACCACACCACCTGATCACCGTTACCGCTGGGGGCTTCGCAGCCCCCAGACCCCCGCGCGCCGGAGCAACCGCCGACGCGCACCTCGCCGTGCCCACAACCCGCCGATCGCGTCGGCGGTCACTCCGGACCGACTTGACGCACCCCGCCCATCGGATGTCTCAGCCTCGACCCACCGAGTAACCGTCCCATGGTCATTCGTCGGGGAAATTGTCGTTCTCCTCTGCGCTTCCATTTTTAGAGACCTCGCTCTGTGCTCTGAGCGGGCAGTCCGGCTGTGAGCACTGCGCATGATTGCAGGCACGGAGATTGGCGAGCGCGAAGCGCGCATTGATGAGCGCTAGATCTTCATTATCCGGGCTGCCGTAGAGGAAACGAGACATTGCGTCGACCGGAGTATGGGCATTACGTACATCGGTGAGGATGCCAAACGTGAAGTTTCGATCGAGCTGATTCTCGTGTATAGCCCGGGACCAGGAAAGCAGCACTTGATATGCCTGATTGCGCACATCTGTTTGTTCGAGCGTCTTCCCCCAGCCGTTAATTAGAAAGTCACGCACTTTAGGGGATGCCTGAGCTATTGCGATTAGTTTGCCCAGTATGTTGACGGGGTGCGAGGGGTCGATCAGAGCAAGGAAAGCCCGAGGGCCAGCGGAATGATCTGGATACTTGTCGAGCCATGAATCGACCGTATCAATGATCCGGACAAGTCCATTCTCGCTACTTGCTGCATGAGCTACCAAGGTGTGTGCTGCCGCCTCGGTAGCAGCGTCGTTTATAGCGAGAATGTGTCGCAGGCGAACGAGGGCTGTATGTGGCCATCGACGTCCGTATTCACCCGTGCATACCTGAGCAACGGCTTGACGCTGGTATGGATTTTTTCTTATTGACCACTCTAGTAGTTTCTTATGTGTGCCTCGGGCAAGCTCGCTTGTTCGAGCGGCCTGTGTTAAGAGCCGAGCAATGATATGGATTCGGTTTTTGTCTACACCACCCGGATAGTTGGTCCATGCGTCAAGGACAGCAAAGAAAGGGGGATCAACGGCTGCACGGGACAAGTGAAGGAGACGATCACCGATCTGCTCTGCCCAGGAACCCGCCAGCCCATCGGGTGCTGTGATACGCTCAATCCATTTTCTTGTTTCTGATCTTTCGTCGGCCCAGTGATGCCAGTCCATATGGATAGCAGAAAGAGCCAAGCCTGGCCGGCTCTCGAATGCAGCTTTGTCGTCCAGGGTGACATCTACGCCGACGTCTCGCATACGGCGCCGAGGACTGCGTCCCTCACGATAACGCCTTGTGGTAGCTTCGTCGCGAGGACCGAAATCTGCTGCGGCCTTTATGCAGGTTTCTAGAGGGGCGCCTTCGAGGTAAGCAGCGGATAGAAGCATTACTCTATCTTGCCCGCGAGTTCCCGGCTCAGTGACTACTTTCTCTAGAAAGTTAGTCCACAGCAGAACTTCCTCTCGGATGCGCTCAAGCTCTTCGCGACCTTGCTGCTGGACAGTTGGGGAGCTCTTGTCATTGCGCCGACTTACCGCATTAGCTAGCCTTTGTGGATCTATACGGCTAAGGCGCTCGGCGATTGAAATGGAATCAGACGGACTAACGCTACGAGTTATGAGATCAGAGAAGATACCAACTGTCGGATCGTGAGCGGAAGAGCTAAATATGCCGCGCGAAGTGGCTTGATTCGGATCTAGCTGTAGCCATTGCGCGTGCATTGAACTACTAGCCCTATTGGCGAGATAGTTGTATGCGACCTGTATAGCATCCGGCCGTATAGCGTCTACCTGAAGTCGGCTGTCGCCTTTCCAGTCCCGTTGGTTTGTCATAATGATTACACAAGAGCCTGATGCGTAGAGCCTTTCTGCCCAGGAAGATAAGGCAATCGTAGCTTCTTGAGAGAAAGTCCTAGATGTAGCGTCGATTAGGTAGCCACGCGCAGGTAATGGATCTGGAAATACCTCACGGTCTGGAGTTTCTTCATCATCCCAGTCGGCAGATACGTCGAAGAGCTGAATGCCCCTGACTCGTTCTGAGAGATATGTATGTAGAGCTCGAACGGCAGATATACGTCTTCCGGTACCGTGTTCTCCAGATATAATGGCAAAGCCGTGTAATGCTAGATATTCCGCTGCGCGCTGTGGCGTCGGAGTATGTGCCCATAGTGGCTCGGTAGCGGCCTTAATGTCTTTTTCCGGGATCGGAGAAAATGGCAGTTTTAGACGCCGTAAGATGCTAATAGATCCTGAATTGTCGCCAGCAACCTGGATGATGGGGGCAAGATTATTGGAAGCCAACTGTCCTGGAAGGTGAACTCCTGTTTCATCTTGGGACACTTCACTTGTCTCCTGTGTTAAGGCTGCCGGAATTGTCCCTACCTATTTGGATAACTGGGCCGGTATTTCCAGCAGCGTTCTGATTTACGCCACCAGACTGATCGTTCTTATAGTGGCTTGCCAAAGCTTCCAAGTCCTTGGTGGCTTCCGGGAAATCCTCAACGAGTGTAATTAAGCGCCGTTGCCACCTATTGCGGAGCTCAGTGCCATCGATTGTATCGACTTGCGCTTGATCGGCGTCTAGACGCTCCAATTGGCGTTGCTCCTCGGATTCGCCCCCGTGGCGGAAGATGCGAGCAGCGGTTGCGCGAGCGGAAGTCCAGCCATCTTTTACCATTTCTGAAACTAGCGCTGTTGCTGCAGCAGTAGCAAGAGCTATTAGTTCCGCATGTTCAATCACTTTGGACCCTCTCTGATTCGCCTAGACGGAGCTGAGCGCCTGCTGATCCATCAGCTTTACGTGCCTGGATCATAAGCGGAATCCACTCATCAAGGTACCCGATCGGGTTGCAAGAGGAATGCGATTGAATCAACGGAAATCGGTCACAACATAAAAGGGATTATGATTGACCAATACGATGAGTTTTGAGCTATTATTTCCTATTGGCCGGGTTAAGTAGATGCTCTCAAGTGGCCCTGAAGATCATTTTTGAGTCAAGGGGGGCGGGTTTTCCGCTTCGCATCACTGGTGCGTGGTCAATCCGTCACACTTCGCAGTGTGAAAGATGCCTCTGCCCCCTCACGCCGGTTCGGCCCTGAGTTCGTCGAGGAGTACCGTCGCCGCCACGGCAACAAGACTCCGCAGGGACGCACTCTCACCTACGAGAACGCCGTGAACGAGGAGTTCGCGCCACGTCGGGACTGGCTTGATGAGCAACTACGTCAGCTGCCTGTCAGGCAGGCCGACCGGCTCGCACGCTGTGTGTGGAAAGACGAGCACTACTGGCCCGTTCACTTCGAGATGGCAGTCGGTGCTGCGTTACGCCAGGTCGGGCTGCATATCGTCTATGACTACTCCTGGGGTGGGCAGACACCCGACTGGACCGTGATGTCGGACACCGGTGAGCCGCTGTGCTTGGTTGAGGTGCACACCGCCTCCCCGCCGCAGAAGACCTACGACTCAATGCGCGCCTGGCACCAGTTGACCCAGCAGATCAAGACCATCCCGGTCGGAGTGGTGCTCAGGCTGGAGCCCACCGGCCACCCCGTCCAGGCACCTGACTCACGCACGGCCAAGAGAATCGCAGGAGAGATTCGGGGGGCGTTGTGCAGTGCGCTGTGTCCGTCACGTATTTCCACCAGCTTCGGCTACACCTTTCTCGTTCAAGGTGACCGCTACGGGGGTGTGGTTCCCTCTCCCTTCGGGTTGTTTGCCTGCTTCGATCCGCCCAGTTCGACCGCCGGACAAGTCAGCGCGGCGCAGATCATCGGGCCTGTCAAGAACAAGATCAGCAAGTACCGGCGGATAGTCGACGAACATGATCTGCCGCTCGTAGTGGCAGTAGGCGCGCACCGCTTCACGGGCCTGGGGTTGCGTGAACTCGACGACTTGCTCGCCGGCGAGCCGGTCCTGACCTTCCAGTTCAATCTGGGCGATACACACATCGGTGATGCGATCTCTCCGCCGCCTCGCTGGGACATGTCCAGGGAGTTAGCCGGACTGTTGTGGGTCGACAACAAGTTTCCGTTCGCCGTGACGAGTCGACCTAACCCCGCCGCGCACCGTCCAATGCCTGCCACGTTGGCCAGCTTGGGAGCCTGACTCAAGCGGTCGGTGACCTTCTTGGCCAGTTGGTGAGAAGGAGCTGTGCAATATGCGTGCAATGATCATGGCGGAGAGAGAGTGGCGAACGTACTGCGCGCCAGGTCAGCGGCCATGTCGCCCGAAGAACGGTCACGGGCTGTAAAACCGTCGGCTCAGCCTACGCAGGTTCAAGTCCTGCACCTGCCACACTGGATTTCCCCAGCTCAGAGCCCCGCGAGGGGCTCTTTTGCTTTTCCGGGACATGCAGCCGAACGCAGCCAGAAGCAGCCGTATGTCAGTGGTCGCGGGATATACGCGGGATGGATCATGGAGCGTTTCCCCAGGTCGCGCCAGGCGTTGCGGGACATGCGCGGGATGGGACACCGGAAACGCCGAAGGGGTTCCGGGAGTGTGTCCCAGAGCCCCACGACAGAGGTGATCTTTACGGGCTCTGGCCCGCTCTCGATGACGCGGTAGCGGAGAGTGAGGAGAGCGGTTGGTCGGAGGGCCGAAGGCAAGCCGGCAGGACGTCGGAGTCGGCTTGGCGGTGTTCCACAGGCCGGTCGCCTCACTCGACGGGATCGTTCCGCTGACTTTCGTCGGTCCGGTCGAGATCGCCCTATCCTGATCGCCCCTCAGCGCTGGGTGGAGGCCTAGTTCGCGTCACGCCGGTAGGTGTAGTGGATGAGCCCTTCGTGGAACTTGCCCATCTTGTTGTACAGCGCGCGAGCCGGGGCGTCTTCCAACGTGTTCCAGTAGAGGCCTGGGAAGCCGTGCTCCTTGGCGTCCTGCGCCACCCACTCGATCACTGCCGTCGCGATACCCCGCCGCCGGACTTCCGCGTTCACGAACAAGGCGGCGGCGCGGCGCGCCGCCGCACGGCCCGCCGCCCGCCTGCCGTCCGGGCGTGCGGCGTGGGCGCCGGTCCCGGACGGCGCGGGACTCTGGGCCGCGCGCCGCACCCAGCGCCCGCCGCACCCATTCCATCCCGCCGCACCGGGACCGCACCGCCGCCCTAACACACTCGGCTTAGTATCGGGATACCTACGAGGTTTCGCCGGTTGCGACATGCTCTGTCGAGCTGGACGCCGTTTGGCCGGCCTCTTTGGCGGCCGCCTTCCGGCGTTTGTACTCAATGAGGACCGCACCAAAGCCGCTGATCCAGCCCAAGAACACCGTGTAGCCGATGACGCTCTGCCAACTGAAGACTGTACTCAGGGGCCAGAGATCGTTGTTATAGAGCCAAGCGCGAGGAGGCTTACCAGAAAACCTCCGGCGGCGCCTTGCCCGAGACCACGAAGGCCCACTCGCCATAAGGGAGCTTGCTCGTCTTGCATGCTCAACCTCTTTGATCTCCCAGGGAAACCCGGCTCCGTAATGATCACGCTACCCGAGCCAGGGCCGTACGTGACTGGGGAAACCGAAATATCCTGAACCGGCCTCGCCCTCACGATCGCCTGATGATGGCTGATCCTTGTGAGGGTCGGGGGCGATCGACGGTCCGTGGCTTCGTTCCTCAGCCCCGGCCCACCGGGCACCAGAGCGACGAGGGCGAGACGCTCCGCGTGTCCTTTGCGTGCCCGTTGCGTGCCCGTCAGAAGGGTGATCAAGGGGGACTCACGGGGAACCGCGGATAATCGGAACCCTCCCTCGCAGGTCATCGTCTCCCCAGCTCAGCGACCAGGTGCGATAGAGACTTCCCAAGCTGATAGCGCGTGATTAATTCTGGCGTCTCCGCTTCAGCGCTTCGTCCAACTCGACCGGAACTTTATGTCCGTCTTATCCGTCATCATCATCAAACGGGGGAACGGGCGGCGCCGATCGATCATATATTGACCTCATACCAGCCGAAGGGCGACGTATTTTGATCAACCTGGCCCCGCGCGTCCGAGCACTCGCCGGACGCGCCACGATGCTCCTCTTCTACGGCTACCCCGCAGAGAACAGGACGGTGTACGGCGTGGCCGTCTTGGACGGGGACGGGCTGGTCCTGTTCTACTCGCCGGGGGCCAGATCCCGGCATGAGCTGGAGGAATTCGCCGCTGGCCAGGGGCTGATCTTCGAGTTCCGGCGATATGGTACCGCTGCGGAGGCGAGGGTCGCCTTGGCCCGTCGCGCCTCAGGCTGGAAGGGGCTTGCCCCCACGGACCCTCCTGCTCCCCATGAGAGCCCACGCATGCACCTACTCGAACCCGTGAACCAATTCCGCTACATCGAGATGATCATCAACATGTGGCGCGATATGCGAGCCCGTCGTGCCCATGCCCGGCTGAATCGGCCTCACAGATCAGGCGGCCGCAAACTCTCGCGTCTGGACGGCCGGGCCTGTCACCTCTTCGCCGAGCACGGCCAGCCGGCGCTGGAGTCGGAGGATGGCTTACGTCTGATTCCCCAGGCCGATCTGTTGGTGTACTACACATCCGAGTCGGACGTTTGTGGCTTGATGGTGTTCGGCGAGCCCGGCCGGCCCTTGGTGCACCTACCCGGACGGTGGGATCCAGAGGATACGCAGCGCTTCGCTGGACGGAACATCCTGGGGTTCGAAGCACGCAGATTGCCACACGAGGAATACCTGGCCTTGACGGGTCGGGTCCAAGACGCGGTTCCTTGAGTGACCTGCACTGCGAACGGATCGTCTACTACGTACACGTCGGGAGAAGACTCTCACGGGAACCACGCGGAACCACAGAGGGCGCAATCAACGGCATAACCAGTGCCGCAGCAAGTGTCGACACATCACCAAGGTGCCCAGTCGGCCGCGTGGGATATGTACGGGATGATCTTCGGCGGGCGAAGCGAAGGAGAAGGTTCCCGCCCTGGTCGGACGCCCTGTCGTTGCCCGAAACGTAGCCCTCTGTAAAACCGTCGGCTCAGCCTACGCAGGTTCAAGTCCTGCACCTGCCACCAGCCAAACTGGCAGCTCAGAGGCCCTCCGGGGCCTCTTTTGCGTTTCCGGGGTATGCAGCCAGATGCCACCCTGAGCGGCCCTATGTCGGTGGTCGCGGAATATACGCGCAATGATCTTGAGGGCGTTTTCCCAGGTGGCGCCAAGCTTTCCGAGTGCCGTACGGGCCAGAACCACCCCTGGAACGCCGAAGGGTCCCGGTGGTGTCCGGGACCCTGGTCGTACGGCGTGCGTCTCATACGGTCAGCACGTCACTGATCCGCTTGTTGGCGATCTCTTTCTGCCCGTCGAGGCACTTGGCGTAGACCCTCAGCAGGACGTCCACGCCGTGGCCCGCCCGCTCGGCCACGTCGGGAGCGGAGACGCCCGCGTTGAGCCAGAGCGAGACCGCCGCGTGCCGCAAGTCGTACGGCCGCCGGGCGAGGGGAGAGGCGACCTGAGCCGGAGTGAGAGCGAGTGCCCGTGCCTCCTGCCGTACCTCGGTGTAGGCCGTCGAGGCGATCACGTTGCCGCGCTCGCTGCGGAAGATGCGCCCGTCCGCGCCGGTCCCGTACTCGTCGATGTGCTGCCGCAGGATCTTCACGAGTTCGGGAGGGATCGGCACCGGCCGGACGTCGGCGTTGCCCCGGTGCTTGAGGCCCCGTTCCTCGTGAGCGTCCCCGCTGTCCGTCCACTGCCTGTTGACCTCGGGCCGGGAGACGCCGATTGTCAACCGTCCCCAGCCTTTCGCGGGCAGGTGGCAGTCCTGGAGACGTCGGAGGATGGCCTACGTCTGATTCCCCAGGCCGATCTGTTGTTGTGCTACACATCCGAGTCGGACGTCCGTGGCTTGATGGTGTTCGGCGAGTCCGGCCGGCCCTTGGTGCACCTGCCCGGACGGTGGGATCCAGAGGATACGCAGCGCTTCGCCGGACGGGGCATCCTGAGGTTCGAAGCACGCAGATTGCCACACGAGGAATACCTGGCCTTGACGGGTCGGGTCCAGGACGCGGTTCCTTGAGTGACCTGCACTGCGAACGGATCGTCTGCTACGTGCCCGTCGGGAGACGACTCTCACGGGGAGCCCCGCGGAACCACAGAGGGCGCAATCAGCGGCATGACCAGTGCCACAGCAAGTGTCGACAGATCACCAAGGTACCCAGTTGGCCGCGTCCCCCATGACCAACAGGACACGACCAGGACCGCGGCTCTGGTGATCGGTTGTTAGATCGTCCGTCGGACGCGTTTCTCTGGCGGCTGGTGCCTGACGAGCTGTGGGAGCTGTTCCAGCGCGTGGTCCGCCAGCGCTCCCTTCACCGTTGGGTGAGTTCCTCGGAGCTTTCGGACGGCTGGTGCGGAGCCGCGCCAGCGGGATGAGGTCGAGGGGACAAAACGTAGACCGCGAGGGCTGCGGTCGCGTAGCCGGCGCCGAGCAGGCAGGCAGCGGGCCACCCGGCGGTTGCGTACATCCACGCCGTGGTCACCGCGCCGAGGGCGGAGCCGATGGAGTAGAAGGTCATGTACGCGCCGATCACGCTGCCGGCCTGCCGGGGCCGGGCCGTGGTGATGAGGTGCTGGTTGCTGACGTGGACGACCTGCACCGCGAGGTCCAGCAGGATCACGCCCGCGCCCAGCAACCACAGGGACTGCCCGGTGTAGGCGGTGAACGTCCACGACACGATCAGGACCACCAGCGCCCAGCCCGTGACCGGGCCCGCGTATCCGCGGTCAGCCCACTGTCCCGCGCGGGCGGCACCCAGAGCGCCGGCGAGCCCGGCGAAAGCGAACAGGCCGATCTGTGCCGGTGTCAAGCGCCAGGGTTCGGCGCTCAGCGGGAGCGCCAGACCGCTCCAGAGCGTCCCGAACGAGGCGAACACGAAGAACGCAATGACCGCTCGGCTGCGGAACATCCGGTCCGCGGCGACGAGCCGCCCCATGGAGACGATCACCTGCCGGTAACCGCCGCGTGGGCACTCATGCGACTCGTCCGAGGGCAGCGAAATCAGGACGAGTCCGGCCAGGATCACCGAGGCGGTGGCCAGTGTGGCGTACACGCTGCGCCAGCCTGCGGCCTCGGCCAGGAAGCCCGCGATCACGCGGGAGCCGAGGATGCCGACGACCACGCCGGAGGTGACCGTACCGATGTTCCTGCCACGCTCGTGCGGCGGCGACACCGCGGCCGTGTAGGCGACGGTCGTCTGCACCACGACCGCGAACATCCCCGCGACGCCAAGACCCGCCAGCGCGAGCGGCGCCGTCGCCGAGGCCGCGACGACAGCGCTTCCTGCCGCGGTGAGCACCAGTTGGCCCGCGATGAGCCGCCGCCGGTCGAGCACGTCTCCCAGCGGAACGAGCGTGACCAGCCCGGCCAGATAGCCGGCCTGCCCGATAGCGACGAGCCATCCCAGACCGCCGGACGTGAGCCCCAGCTCCGATCCCGCCGCGTCCAGGACGGGCTGCACGGCGTAGATGTTCGCCACGGCTACCGCGCACACCACGGCCAGCAGCAACCTGCGCCCTCCACCGAGGATCGTCGACACACCATTCTCCAATCAGTAGCAAATTGCAACCGATCGGAGGCTAGGGCAGAATAGTAGCGAAAAGCAACCGAATGGAGGTGTGCATGACAGCCGAGCACTGGACCGACCCGAGCTGCCCGGTGGCCAGGACCGTCGACCTGGTCGGAGACCGCTGGAGCCTGCTCATCATCCGGGACGCGATGGATGGAGCATCCGCCTTCACCGACTTCCACCAGCGGCTCGGGATCGCCCGCAACATCCTCACCGACCGGCTGCGCCGCCTCACCGAGTACGGCATCCTCGCCCGGGACACCGCACCATCCGGCAAGCGGCAGACCTACGCGCTGACAGGCGCGGGCCGCGACCTGTTCACCGTGGTGCTGGCCCTCCGTCAGTGGGGTGAGCGCAACGCCTTCGCCTCCGGGGAGGAGTACTCGGTACTCGTCGACCAGAGAGGAGAGGTCGTCCCCGAGCTGCGGGCCATCGACACCACCGGCGCCTCACTCACCTCCGGCACAACTCGCGTCCAGAAGGTGAATTGACCCAGCGCGCCGGTGTGCCGGCGCGCAGCCGATGGAACCATGACGCGAACCGGGAAAGATCACCACGCTTGCAGTCACCGTGACGTGGATCCCGCCGACCAAGGCGCCCCGCAAACGCCGAGCCGATCACTTCGGTTCCCTCATCATACTCACTGCGTATGGATCATCGAGATGTTGGGCTTGCCGGGACATGGCAGATGGGAAGATCCGGTCCTCTCGGCCATCTACGGCTCTCACGTTGGAACGTCGGTCATCCCGGAGCCGGGCGCCCCCGCCGGAGCCGTGCTTTTCCTGCGCCCGCGTGCGATCAGCCAGAGGATCCACGCTTGGAACAGTCCGGTGACGGTGTACGTCAAAAGAGAGATCGTCGGGTTGAGCGAGGCAATGGGGAGGAAGATCAAGAGCTGCGAGGTCGGGGAGGTGATCGCGAGCAGCACCAGCGCCTCCAAGCCTTGGCTGCCCGGTTGGCGGGTGCTGATTTCGACGTAGATGGTTGCGGCGATGACGAGCAGCGCGTAGGAGCAGGCGATGACCAGGGCGAAGGTGCCCCGGTCGTATGGGGAGACACAGCGGCTCACGGCTCGTATTGGTCGCATGATCCGGAGTCTGCATCGTCTGAGATGTGCGGGCTTGAGTACAGGTACTTAGATGACGATGGGGGATTGTCGCCGTCGTTTGGGACGTGGCGCCCACGGCCGCACGCCCGGACGGCGGGCGGGCGGGCGGTATGGACAGTCCTCGTGCTGCGGCTTCTCGTTGCGGCAAGCTGGGAAGCCGCAGCGTCGACATCACGTCCGCGAAGAACGTTCAGGCACTCTCGCTTACCTCGATGGCGGCCGCGGGGCAGACGGCGGCGGCTTCACGTACCGTGGCGTGCAGGTTTTCGGCCGGTTCGGACTCCAGCAGGATGACGATGCCGTCGTCCTCGCGCTGGTCGAACACCTCTGGTGCGATCAGCACACACTGGCCCGCGCCGCAGCACTTGGCCTCGTCCACGATGACTTTCATGCGGGACTCCTCTGGTCGGCCGGGTGTCACCGGCATTCGTACGCGTGTCGCGTTGGCCCGCGGGGGCCGGTGTCACCAGTGCACCGGGACTTCGCGCAGGCCGCCGACCACGAGGCCGTCCACCCGCTGCAATTCCTCCACCGGGACGGCCAGTCGCAGGGACGGCAGCCTGCGCAGCAGCACTTCGAGCACGACCTGCAGTTCGGTGCGGGCCAGCGCTTGGCCCAGGCAGGAGTGCGCGCCGGAGCCGAAGGCCAGGTGGGGGTTCGGGCTGCGGCTCAGGTCCATGTCGCCGGCACCGTCGAAGACGCTCTCGTCGCGGTTGGCCGCGGCCATGCTGCAGATCACCGTGGTGCCGCGCGGCAGCACCGCCCCGTCGACCTCGGTCTCCTCCTTCAGGTAGCGCGGCAGGCCGAAGCCGGAGTTGGCGTCGAACCGTAGCGACTCCTCCACCGCCGAACGCACCAGCGACGGGTCGGCCAGCAGCCGCTCCCAGCGGGTGCGGTCGACCAGCAACATGGAGACCATCTTGCCGATCATGTTCGCGGTGGTCTCGTGCCCGGCCACCAGCAGCGCCATCCCGGTGACCAGCAGCTCGATGTCGGTCAGGCCTTGCCCCTCGGCGGCGCTCTCCTTGATCAGCGCGCCGAGCAGGTCGTCGCCCGGCAGCTCCCGCTTGGCGGCGACGTGGTCGGACATGTACTGGACGAACTCGGCCTGCGCCGCGTCCATTTCCGCCTGGCTGTAGCGGGTGAGGTTGAGCAGCGCGTCGGACCAGTGGGCGAAGCGGTCCCGGTCGGCGGCGGGAACTCCGAGCAGGTCGCAGATCACGTACACGGGCAGCGGGAAACCCAGGGACGCCTTGAGGTCTCCGGGCCCGCCGCGCTTGACCATGTCGTCGATGAGCCGCTCGGCGATCTCCGTCATGACGGGCCGCAGCGCGGTCATGCGCTTGGCGGTGAAGTACTTGCCGACCAGGCGCCGCCACCGCTGGTGACCCTCGCCGCTGTCGGGGATGATCTGGGCCATGTCGGTGTTGAACACCCCGCCGGATTCGTTGTCCGACAGCCGGGCCGCGTCGGGTGCGTTCAGCAGGCGGGTGAAGCGCGGGTCGGCCAGCACCTGCTTGACGTCCTCGTAACGGGTCAGCAGCTTCGCCTCGTCACCGCTGGGCAACGTGATCCGCGCGACCGGACACCGCCGGCGCAGCTCCGCCCACTCCGCCGGCGGCTCCAACGCCGCCTCGCTCGGGATGGGATAGCTCAGGACCTGCTCGTTCTGGCTCATTCGGCTTCTCCTCGGAAGGGGCGTTTTCGCTGTCGTTGACGGGGTGCGACCTTGTTCCGGCATCGGGTCGCGGGCGCTCACAGTCGCGCGAGAGCTTCGACCACGTTCTGGCGGTGTACCCGGGCGGCCTTGGCCATGTTCCAGCCGAGCACTCCGGTGATGTGGCCGCCGACGCTGTAGTGGGCGACGAATCGGTTCTCCTCGGGGGCGCCTTCGACCACGTTCACCTGAGCTTCGGGGTGAGGAAGCCGTGTGCTTGGATCTTGACGTCGTACTGGTCGGTCCAGAAGTAGGGGATGGGGACATACGGGCGGTCCTCGCCCAGGATGTTGGCCGCCACGATCTGCGCCTGTTCGACGGCGTTGGTGCGGTTCTCCAGTCGCAACCGCCTGCCCAACCCTTCGTGGTGCCAGGAGGCCATGTCGCCGACGGCGTAGACGTCCGGGGCGGCGCGGCAGCGTGAGTCGCACTCGACGCCGTCGCCGATGGCCAGCCCGCTGCCGTCGAGCCGGCCCGTGGCCGGGCGGGATCCGGTCGCCACCATGACGGCGTCGGCGGGCAGCGATTCGCCGGAGGCCAGCCGCACCCCGGTGACGCGGCCGTCGTCGCCCGCGAGGGCCTCGGCGGCGACGCCGAGCCGGAGCCGGACGCCGTGCCTGGCGTGCAGCGAGGTGAGCGTCGTGCCGACCGAGCCGCCGAGTTGGTCGGCCATGACGGCGTGGCCGAGGCCGGCGAGGGTGACGTCGAGCCCCATGCCGCAGGCGGTGGCGGCGACCTCCGCGCCCAGCACGCCCTCGCCGATGACGACGAGCTTGTTCACCGTGGTCAGGCTCCGGCGCCTCCGCCACGGCGAGGCCGCCTGCCGAAGCGCCCACGATCAGGACGTTCTCGGGGCTGGTCAAGCGTGGTTCCTTTCGATCGAAGCGGGCGGTGGGGTGCGCCGTGGTGGTGACGTGCCACAACAACCGGACTGAATCGTCCGGTTGCTACCGTAGACCCTGTCATTGACATGTGTCGAGAGGTGTTGGGGACTGGAGTCAGTAAACCGGATGATATGGTCCGGTTGCTACGGTAGGTGTCATGTTCAGCGCACGGCGACCCAACAGAGGCCCCAGCGCCGCGGCGGAGAACCGGGCGGCGCTGATCGCGGCAGCTCGCGAGGTGTTCGCCAGCGATGGATACGATGCGCCGCTCACCTCGATCGCACGTGCGGCCGGGGTCGGCCAGGGCAGTCTGTACCGGCACTTCCCCGATCGCGTCAGTCTCGCG
Source organism: Streptosporangium sp. CA-115845 (assembly GCF_050943795.1). NCBI lineage: Bacteria > Bacillati > Actinomycetota > Actinomycetes > Streptosporangiales > Streptosporangiaceae > Streptosporangium > Streptosporangium sp. CA-115845. The sequence continues at coordinate 741,371 of NZ_CP191988.1, forward strand.
CTGGCCGTGTTCGAGGACGGCGTCAGGGAGATGGAAGCGCTCGCCGCGGAGCCCGGCACCACCCTCGACGACATGCTGGCGCTGATGACCGAGCGAGCCGTCACCTCGACCGCGTTCATCGATGTGGTCAGCGCCTCGGCCGACGCGCGCCTCATCCATGTGCGCGACCGGGTGTCGGAGTTGCTGGAGGGCCTGCTCTCCGAGGCGCGGGAGGCCGGCCGCGTACGCGAGCACGTCACCGCCGAAGACCTGGTCACGGCCACCGGCATGATCGCGGCGCTCCTGGCCAAGATACCGGCGGACACCCGTCGTGAGACCGCCGACCGTGCTTGGCTGCTCCTGCGCAAGGGCATCGACGTCTGATCGTCACCCGCCGTCCCCTGCCGGGGGGATCGCTCCAGTTTTCCGCACTCCGGCGGGGAACGGTTACGCCTGGCTCACCGGTGATTCCGGTCCGGCGCCGAGTTCCCGGAACTACCCCCGGCTACCGCCCCGGACGGTCGGCTCGCGCTTTCCCGCGCTCTCCGTCTTGCTCGCCGGAGGCGCCTTGACGGTCACCCGACCGCCCCACCCGGTGTACCGGGTCTCAACGCTGAGCTGCCTGTCCTCCGCCACCGCCGCACTGACGTGGGTGCTCCCCGGATAAACGGTGACCAGTCGCTGGGGGAGTTGGTCGGAGCCCAGGGTGAGCCTGAAGCGCAGCACCGCGGCCTTACTGTCCTCGGACATCCTGACCAGGCTGACGTTCCGCAGCCAGGGGGAGATCTTCTCCAGCGCGCCGAAGCTGATCGTGCCCGAGTAGGTGCGCCCCGTTCGCTTCCCCTTCGTGATCAGGGCCTTCAGGGTCGCCGGTTCGGCCACGTTCACCAGCTGGCCGTACCAGCCGCTGAAGCCGGCGCTCATGCCGTTCGGGTGCTTGATCCAGGTTTTGCCCTTCGGCGGTGTCCAGGGCCCGCCGGAGTAGTAGCTGGTGGTGCCGATCCTGATCGTCCGCTCCGGCCGGTCCAGCGCCCACGGGATGATGTCGGATGTCTCTGGGGCGTCAGTGGTGCGCTTCGCGCTGACGTCGGAGGCGACGATCCCGGCCCTGCCGAACTGGAAGGAACCGGTGCGCTTGAAGAAGGACGTGTTCCCGGTGAACTCGACCAGAGTGGTGACGTCGGTGAACGTCACCCCCTTGTCCGCGGCGAACTGGCTCTTCAACGCCTTGACCGGATCCACGGCGGCGGCTTGGACAGGTGTCACGGCCATGGACGTGATGACCGTGGCTGCGGCGATGCCAGCGATCACTTGCTTCACAGTGATTCCTCTCAGCCCGGTACGGGGAAGGGAAATCCTGCCGAATCTTGATCACGAACGTGTCTCACAACGTGTCCCGCTACGGCTACCCCTGCCACACCGCAGAAGAGCCCCGTCGCCGACGGGGCTCTTCGCGTATGTCCGGCTGTCCACGGCCGTCGCCGGGGAGCTGCGGATGCGCGTCGGCGGTCAGCCGGCCTTTCGCGCAGGACAGGTCGGCGCCTCGAATACCACGCCGTCCAGGAAGTTGCCGGCCGTCGGGGTTCCTCCCGCAGCCGACACCGACTCGAAGGCGAATCGTGTGGTGGTCTGTCCCGGAGGTACGACGTACACCCCGGTGTAGTGGCCCCAGGCGGTGTTGTCGTCGGAGATGTCCGGGGAGGAGGCCCCGGTGGGGATTTGAGCCACGGTCGCGCCTGGTGCGCCGATGAGCACCCGCATCACGTCGGTACCGAGGCGGCCTCGGTGATACAGCGACCAGGTCATCGGTGTTCCCGGAACGGTGGGCAGATCCTGGTAGAGCGTGGAGACCTGGGTGGCGTTGAGTTCGGCGAACTGCCGGCCGTCGGCTGCCGGGACTCCGCTCGCGCCGCCGCGCCAGAACTCCAGCTTGTTGTCGGTGGCGGTGGTGTGCCAGCCGACGCCTGGGTTGGTGGAGGCGTCGGAGATGGACCAGTCGACCGTGGCCACGGGTGGCGTCTCGAAGCTGCCGTTGACCAGGTTGACCGGTGTGTAGTCGCAGATGACGGTGACGGTGACCGTGGCGGTGCTGGTTCCGCAGGCGGTGGTGACGGTGTAGGTGAAGGTGTCGGTGCCGCTGAAGCCCGTGGCGGGTGTGTAGATCACGTTGCTACCGGAGATCGTCGCGGTGCCGTTGCCGGGCCTGGTGACGTTGCTGATCGTCGGTGCGGTCGCGGTGTCGTTGGCCAGGACGGGCACGCTGACGGGTGTGCCCCGCATGACGGTGGTGGTGGCGCTGTCGTCTACGGCCCTGGTGGGCGAGATGGACTGCCCGTCGACGATCTGGATCGGGGGGGCGGGGGTGTTGCCTCCGAGCTGGCCCGGAGCGGCGATGACGCTGCTGATCCCGGTCGGCCGGATGGTCATGCCGCTCCCGACGGTGCCCTGCCTGACCCGGAAGGTGATGACCTTCGCAGGTGGGTCGGTCTTGGTACCCGGCGAGGTGATCGACAGGGTGTTGCCACTGATGGTGCCGGTCCCCGACTGGCCGACGACATCGGCGCTTGCCAGCAGTGACGACAGGTCCCACGTGGTGGTGTAGCTCCTGACCAGCAGCGGCCACTGGGCCGTGCGGTGCGCCAGTGTGAGGGTGAAGGTGCCGCCCGGTGTGATCTGCCCGCCCCACAGGGACGGGGAGGTGTCGACCGAGACCGACCCGCTGCCCAGCCTCATGCCGAACGCGTTCTTCCAGTAGTAGTCCACGGGGTAGGTCATCTGCCCTGGCCGGATACAGGGCGCGGCGGCTTGCGTGACAGCCTGCCGCGCGGTGGTGGCGTGCGTGTCGGCACTGGCCGCCCCCTGCGTTCCCGATGTGGCCAGCAGTGTCAACAGGGCGCAGGCCAGCGCGGTGAGCGCGGATCCGGATCGTTGTGACATCAACGCTGAACTCCCAGTCTGTCTTAGGGGTGTCTTCGTAGATCGACTTCACAGCGAAGCTACTCTCCGCGTTCGACTCATCGCGTCAGGTGATGGTCTGTGTGATCTTCGTGTCGCAGGCGGGACCTGCGGTGCTCGCCGCGCACCGGAGAGGTGGAACGTCCAGGGGGGAGACCTCCGGCGCGGATGAACGGGGAGGACGGGTCGAGGTGGCACAGTCCATGTCAAAAATGCAGTCGACTTCATATTTGGAGTGGAGTTAGGCTTCCGGCCATGTCTGAAGGGCTGCGGGAACGGAAGAAGCGGCAGACGCGGCAGCGCATCTCCGATGTGGCCATCGGCCTGTTCGTGCAGCGGGGCTTCGAGCGCGTCACGATCGCCGAGGTCGCCGCTGCGGCGGAGGTGTCCGTGAACACCCTCTACAACTATTTCCCGTCCAAGGAGGACCTCGTCCTGCCGCCGGACCGGGCTTCCCCGCAGCGGCTCGCCGACATCGTGCGGCAGCGCCCGTCCGGTGACTCCGCCGTGCGGGCGGTGCTGACCGGGCTGCGTGCGGAGGTGCGGCGGCGCGACCGCAAGCTGGGGCTGACCGACGGGTTCGGCCGTGTCCTCGAGATGATGCTGGCCGCCCCCACGCTCACCGCCCGGCTGGGCGATCTCGCCCAGCAGATGACCGCCGCTCTCGCCGCCGCTCTCGCCGAGGAGACCGGGACCGCGCCGGACGACCCACTGCCCCGCATGGTGGCCTGGCAACTCGGCTGTCTCCACTCGCTGGTCTACACCGAGATCGGCAGGCGCACCACGGCGGGAGAGAACCCCGACGCGATCGCCGAGGCCGTGCTGGACCTCCTGGACGCCTTCGAGGACCTGCTCGGCGAACGCGTTCTCAGCTATGCCGTACGAAAGGAACAACCGTGTTCAGAGTGATGATCCGCGGCAAGTTCGGCGGGCTGAACGACGTCGGTCGCGCCGCCGTCCTGGCCGCGGGGGGTGCCGCCTTCACCGAGGCGGGAGCCTTCACCCACGACGTGAGTTTTTCGGCCTTCACCTTCCGCTGCCAGGTGCCCGCGGGCCCGGATGACGGCGAGGACGATGCCGTCCGGAAGGCGACGGCGGCGTTGGACGCGCACGGCCACCCATATCAGGTTCTTCACGTCGCGGTGACGGACATGCGCCATATCAAGATCCGCCGGAAAGGCCGGCGGGAGTGACATCGAGGATCTGGACCTGGAGTTCCGTCGCGCCCGCGCCACCAGCGAGGGCGGCACGGTCGGCCCCGCTGCTAATCAGCTCCAACGGGGCCGGCGCGGCCGGCGTCAGTCAGCCCGCAGGAGGGTGTGCAACTCGGCGGTTTCGAGGATGTGGGCCCGTGAGGGAAAGACCTGACGGAGCAGGACGTCGTGCGCTTCGGGGTCAGGGTCGGCGACGCCGTCGGCCAGGACGTAGAGCCGGTAGTCGCGGTCGGCCGCGTCGAGGACGGTGGACAGGACGACGCCGCTGGTACTGATGCCCGCGATGATCAGAGTGGTGATGCCGTGTTCGCGCAGCCGCTGATCGAGGTCGGTGGTGGACAGGCCTCCGTAACGGATCTTACGCACGACGATGTCTCCGTCCTGGGGAGCGAGACGTTCGTGGACAGCGGTGTCAAGGTCTGCGTGGTGCATGAGACGGTGCTGGGCGATCGGTGCGAAAGACCTGTTGGTGGGCGGGATCGCAGCCCAGTCGGCCTCGGTGAAGCCGACCCGGACATAGGCGACGGTGCCGCCCTTGGCGCGAACGTCGGCGATTACCTTTTCCATGCGTCCCAGCAGGGCTTCACTGTCGTTTTCGGGGAGCAGCGCGAGGATCGCGGGCTGATAGTCCATGACGAGCAGGGCGGTGTGTGCGGGGTCGATCATGCGAGTGTCTGCCTTTCCGGTGGCGCCTGGTCGGCGTTCTTGAGTTGGGGTGTGCGGTCATGTCGAGGGAGGAGGAGCGAGGTCGCCAGGAGGAGGAGACCGGCGATCGCGATCGCGGTGCGGGGACTGGTGAGGCCGGCCAGCAGGCCCCACGCGCCGGTCATGGCCGCGACGGTGGTTTTACTGGTGATCGACCAGGCGGACAGCGTGCGGGCGATCCGGTCCGACGGGAGCTGTTCGAGCCGGTAGGTGGCGAATACCGGGTTGAACACGCCCATGCAGGTGATCAGCCCGAGTTCGACGACGATGACGAGGACGAGCCCGGCGGGGCCGGGGCCGACGAAGGCCAATCCGAGTGACCAGCACGCGCGCAGCGTCCCGGCGGTGAGCATGACCCTGTGCCGTCCGAACCGGGCGAGGAGCGGGCGGGCCAGTCGCGAGCCGATGAGGCCGCCGACGCAGGGAACGCCGAAGGCGAGGCCGTACTGCCAGGGTGCGAACCCGAGGTCGCCGAGCATGAGGACGGCGAGCAACGGTGAGGTTGCCATGATCAGGCCGTTGACCAGGACGGTGTTGAAGAACAACGGGCGCAGCGCCGGGCTGGCGAGGATGTACCGCCATCCCTCCAGCAGGTCGCCGGCTCCAGGCCGGGACGGTGCGGCGGTTCGCGCGGGACGTGGCTCCCGCCCGCCGATGGCGTGGACCCCCGCGGCCGAGAGGAGGAAGCTGACCGCGTTGGCCGCCACGCTCGTCACCGGGCCCACCAGCCCGATCGCGGCGGTACCGAGCGGCGGCCCGAGCGCGGTGGCGGTCCAGGCCGTGGCCTCGAGCCGCCCGTTCGCGACGAGCAGGTCCTCGGGCCGGACGAGCGCCTTCAGACATGCTCCGCTCGCAGCGGTGAAGGCGATGTCGGCCGCGCCGACAACGACCGCCACGATCAGAAGTTGGGCGAAGCTCAGCCGGCCGAGCAGGTAGGCGGCGGGAACGCTCATCAGCGCCGCGAACCGGATCAGGTCCATCGCGATCATCACCGGCCGTTTGCGCCGGAACTCCACCCACGGCCCGAGCGGCACCGCGACCACCGCCCCGACCGCGAGCCCCGCGGCGGCCAGCACCGACACCTCGGTAGGCCCCGCGTCCAGAGCGAGAATCGCGACCAGGGCGAACGCGTCGAACGCGAGCCATGTGCCGAACGTGCTGACCGCATAGGCGGCCCAGAACCACCTGAACCGCCGTCCCGGCGACCTTCCCAACGCGGACCCCGCCATCTCCAGGAAACAACCGTCCATTGACTTGAGAGATCAAAACGCGCAGCTGGTAGGCAGGTCAAACAACCAGCCGACCGAAGTCACACAACTTTGAGTTGTTCGCTAAGGTCGGTCGGTGTGGATCTCGATGCTGTGCGCACGTTCGTCGCCGTGGTGGACACCGGCCAGTTCCAGCACGCCGCCGCAGACCTGTCGGTCACCCAGCAGGCCGTCTCCAAGCGCATCGCCGGGCTGGAGAAGGACCTCGGGGTGCGGCTGTTCACCCGCGCTGCGCGCGGCGCCGAGCTCACCATCGACGGGCAGGCGTTCCTGCCCCACGCGCGCGAGCTGCTGCGCGTCGCCGAGCGCGCGGTCGCGTCCGTGCTCCCCGGCAGCCGGCCGCTGCGCGTCGACGTGATCGCCTCACGCACCGCGGCCTCGGGCCTGATGCGCGGCTTCCACCGCGCGCACCCCGAGATCGAGCTCGACGTGGTGATGCTGTTCGATGTCGAGACGGCCGTCGCCGCCATCCGGTCCGGTGTGATTGACGCGTCCTTCCGCGCCGTCGCCGTGCCCGGCCGGCCCTTTCCCGAGGACATCGAGTCCGTCCGGGTGCTCGACGAGCCGCTCCAGCTCCTCACCGGCCCCGCCCACACGCTGGCGGGCGCCCGGTCGGTGCCCCTCGCTCAGCTCGCCGGGCACCGGATCTGGATGCCCGGCATCGTCCCCGGTACCGAGTGGGCCGCCTACTACGACGATCTCGTCGCCGAGTTCGGCCTCACCATCGAGGCGACCGGCCCCAACTTCGGCTCCGACGCGCTCCTCGACACCATCGCCGACACTCCGGCCCTGGCCACTTTCATGAGCGAGCAGACCCGCCTGGTCTGGCCCGTCGACCACGGCCTGCGCCGCATCCCGGTGACCGACCCGACGCCCGTCTACCCGCACTCGCTCCTGTGGCACCGCGACAACCCCCACCCGGGGCTGGCCACCCTCCGCGCCCACCTCGCCGCCACCGCGGCCGGCCACGACGCCGCCGGGACCTGGGCGCCGGGCTGGGTGATTCGGCGCTGAACGCCGCCGACCTCGACGTCCTACCCGCACCGTGGGGCGCCCGCTACTGATGCCAAGCCGCGTCCGGCTGCCAAGGCTGCAAAACGCGTTCGGCCAGTGAACACGGGAACCTTTACCAGCACGTCGCTGGTCCGTCGCTGCGGCGTGCGGCAATTTTGTCGGAGGGCTGCCGTAGCGTCGTGGCCACGGCCGCGGCGGGCATGTCGTGAATGGGGTCGACTTCGAGCCCGGTCGGACGATCCGGAGCGTGGCCGCAGTGCCGACACAGCTCGGCACCGAGGTCGGAAAGGAACGCCGATGAGTGGTGTACGAGTACTGGTTGGCACGCGCAAGGGCGCGTTCATCCTGACGTCGGACGGCAGGCGCGAACGGTGGGACATCAGTGGCCCCCACTTCGGAGGCTGGGAGATCTACCACCTCACGGGATCTCCTGCTGATCCGTCCCGGCTGTACATGTCGCAGTCCGGTGGCTGGTTCGGACAGTTGATCCAGCGTTCCGACGACGGCGGTATGACGTGGGAACCGGTCGGTAACCAGTTCCAGTACGAGGGTGTCCCCGGCACTCACCAGTGGTACGACGGCACGCCGCATCCATGGGAGTTCGCACGAGTCTGGCATCTCGAGCCCTCGCTGACCGATCCGGACACGGTTTATGCCGGGGTTGAAGACGCCGCCCTGTTCCGCTCGGTGAACGGCGGGCAGACCTGGCAGGAACTGCCCGGGCTGCGCGACCATCGCTCAGGGCCTTCCTGGCAGCCGGGTGCCGGTGGGATGTGCCTGCACACGGTCATTCCGGATCCGCGCGATCCCGGGCGTATCGTCGTGGCGATCTCGGCGGCGGGTGTGTTCAGAACGGACGACGCCGGCAAGAGCTGGCAGCCGATGAATCGCGGCCTGCGGTCCGAAGGCATTCCTGACCCGGATGCCGAGGTCGGTCACTGCGTCCACCACATCGCGATGCACCGATCACGTCCAGAGGTGCTCTTCATGCAGAAACACTGGGACGTCATGCGCAGTGACGACGCCGGTGAGTCGTGGTACGAGATCAGCGGCGACCTGCCCAGCGACTTCGGATTCCCGATAGCTGTCCACGCGCACGAGCCGGACACCGTCTACGTCGTTCCGATCAAGAGCGACTCGGAACATTACCCGCCCGAGGGAAAGCTACGTGTGTACCGCAGCCGGACGGGCGGAAACGAATGGGAGCCGCTCACGAAGGGGTTGCCACAGAGCCACTGCTACGTCAACGTGCTACGGGACGCGATGGCCGTCGACTCGCTGGATTCGTGCGGCGTGTACTTCGGTACGACCGGCGGGCAGGTGTACGCATCGGCCGATGCCGGCGACAGCTGGGCGCCCATCGCCCGAGACCTTCCGGCCGTGCTGTCGGTCGAAGTCCAAACGTTGCCATGATCCGTGTCGTGCTCCCGGCGCATCTGCGGAACCTCGCACGTGCCGAAAGCGAGGTGAGGATCCACGTTCAGGGGCAGGTCACGCAGCGCTCGGTCCTCGACGCGCTGGAGGCCCGCTATCCGATGTTGCGCGGGACGATCCGTGATCACGTCACGCAGCGGCGTCGACCATTCGTGAGGTTCTTCGCCTGCGAACAGGATCTGTCCCACGAACCGCCGGACACCCCGTTGCCCGAGCCGGTCGCAATGGGGGCCGAGCCGTTCATGGTCGTGGGGGCCATGGCGGGCGGGTAGGCACCGGTGCGTGTTGGACAAGGTAGTTCGGTTTTAGCGAGCGTCCTTTTCCGGCAGTACCGGCAGTCCGGTTCCGGAGTCGAGCAGGAGTCGGTTACCCAGGGGTTTGTCGAGCGTGACGGTGATCCGGGTGATAAGGAGCATCAGGTTGCAGAGTCCGTCGCTGGCTTCCTCGTCCACGTCGACCACCACCAGGTCTTCGGTCTCGTAGGCGCGGGCGCCGTGGATCTGGTCGCACGAGCCGTGACCGTACTGGAGAAGCAGGTCCCGGGGCTTCGCCGGGGTGAGGTCGAAGGCCATCACCTCCTCGTGCTCACCTTCTTTCCGGGCCGGGCGCGGGCTGATCCGCGATGGGTGGACCGCCACCCGGCTGAACCTTTCCTTGACGTCCTGCACCGTGAAGTGCCAGGCGGGCACCTGAATCGTCCCTCGGCTGGTGCGCAGCGGCACCTCGCCGAGCTCGGCGCCGGTGACCCGGAGCGGGGTGCAGCCGTCCGGTGGGCACTCCTCGTCGATGAAGTCGGCGGCCTTGCTCCGCTCCGCGTACGCCGTCGCCGCCGTGACCAGCGGAACCGTCAGGGTGGAGCCGTCCGGCCAGCTCATTCGCCTGCTGGGCGGAGTATCCGCGGGCAGATCGACGTCAAGGGACCACGCGCCGTTGTGCACGCTCAGGGGCACCCAGTCAGGAATCCGTTCGCGCGGCTGGATGTCGAGATCCTCCAGTGGGACGAAGCCTGTCCGCCATGCGCGGTCGTCCTCGGAGTCGTGCCAGCGCTCCGCCACCTCACGGGCGCGATCCTGGAACTCTCCCGGCGACATGCCGTTATAACCGCATGCGGCCAGCAGCAGCACCAACGAGAGGAACCAGATCGTTTTTCGCAAGACGGCTCCTGAGTCATGAAGAAGAGGAGCCACCGTAGCAGCGAGGGGCTGGTTGGTGATCGCCCATCTCAGTCGGGGATGGCGAAGGTGTAGGACCAGACGAACCGGCTTGCCGCGTGTACGCCTCGGGCGTATTCGACGACCTGGCCGTCGGCCGTACGGGTGACGCGACGCAGCTCGACGACGGGTTCGCCGGGCGGGAGATCGAGGAGCAGGGTCTCCTCGGTGGTCGGCATCCGAGCGCAGAGGTCTTCGGTGATCTCGTGAGGGGAGAGCCCCCTGTCGGCCAGGACCCGGAACCAGCCGCCCTGCCCGGACATTCCCGGTGAGGGATCGACCAGGGGTGTTCCTTCGACGTCGGCGGGGCGGTAGTACGAGGTCATCGTGTGGGTGGGGTTGCCTTCGCGGGGCACGACGCGGGCCCGCTCGTACACCGGTGACCCGCTCTCGACGCCGAGCGCGGTGGCGACGAGGTCGTCGGCGGGGACCAGGGATACCTCCTGAGTCTGGTGCCCCTGCTGCTGAGTGGCGTCGCTCTCCGGGGCCTCGGTGGCGAATGCCCGGACAGTGGTCTGTTCCCAGTGGTGTCGCGCGTACCGCTCCGGGCCAAGCCGCCGGATCGGGTGCGACTCGCGTACGTAGGCGCCCGACCCGTGTCGGGTGGTCACCAGCCCATCCGTCTTGAGCAGGATCAACGCCTTGCCCGCCGTGGTGCGGGACACCTCGTAGCGCTCGGCGAGATCTCGGACCGAGGGCAGTTTTCCGCCCGGTGGCAGGTGTCCTGACGCGATGTCAGCCCGCAGATCGGCCGCTATACGCCGCGCGGGCGAATCCGAATCTATGTGCACGCACGTTATCGTACCCAAAGTGTCGTACGACACTCTATGGCAGGCCGGACCGATGGTGAAATATCAGATAAGCCACTGATCAGGAAGACTCTCTGGCCTGTGATCGCCCTTGGTGTTCTGGTTCTTGAAGAGGGGTCCCGTTCGGGACCCGAGATGTCCTGACTTCCCATCGGTGAAAGGCGTCGTTGCCAGTGCTACTGGTCGGGCTCTGTGTCGTGGCCTCGAAGGAGTTCGTAGCCGATCTCCCAGCGTTCGCCGGACATTCGGCAGTCGTTGACTTCCAGTACCTGTCCATCAGCGGATCTCGTGGTCCGTATGAGGCGTAGTAGCGGGACACCCGGTGCGAGCTTCAAGGAAGTCGCTTCGGTCTCGGAGGGCGCTGATGCGACAACGACCTCCGACCATTGCAAGGGACCATGACCTGCCTCTTCGAGACGGTCGTAGATGCCGCCCGGCCCGGTGTCGGCCTCGGCGAGAACGGTGCCACGGGCCAGGTCGGCCGGTAGGTAGCTGGTAGCGAGTTGGATGGGATCACCTGTCCGAGGGTCACCCATTAGCCGGTCTCGAACCAGCACTTCCGCCCCCGGCTCCACACCCAGGGCGTACGCGATGTCTTGGGGAGCCGGCTCCCAACGCACTACCGGAGGACGTAAGGCGGCCCAGGGGCGCGCAGCCGGATCAAAGTAGTAGCCACGTTCGTCGCGGTAGACCATTCGGGCGCGGGTTATCCGATTTCGCTCATATCGTTCTCTGACCTTTGTGCCGCCTCTGCGGACCGGTGTCAGTAACCCTTCAGTGGTTAGCTGAGCAACGGCCCTGCGCACGGTTGAACGGCTGACGCCGTGAAGTGCTTCCAATTCCTCCTCTTTTGGAATGGTGTCTCCCGGCCTGTATGCACCCTTTGCGATCGCTTCGCGGAGCGAAGCGGCAACAGCATGCCATCGCGCCATGTAAATTCCCCCTTCAATTACATCAGTATCTATTGACGCGGCCCTGGCGGTCGGTCGACACTGAATAGGTAGTTATCTATTGGCTTGGAGGCGGGCCGGGATGACAGTGCTCACTCACAGAACCTCGATCTCGGTCGTGTGGCCCGCGAAGATCCGGCAGTCTCCGTCCACATCCACGATGAGTACGGGAATTCCCTCACCCAGGTGTAGTCGCCTGCGCTCCTCCGGGGTGGGCATGCGGGTTCGAATTCGAGCCGGGCCATGGAGAGGTACCGGGACAGGTTCGACTTGATCCCGAATGTATGACCCATCTCGACTTACGGTACGGATGAGACCTTCACCGCGTAATTGAGCCAGCGCATCGCGCAAGGCATCTTTGCCGACGCCGTACTCATGAGCGAGGCGTGCTTCAGGCGGGAGCTTATGCCCGGGTGCAAGGCTCCCGTTCTCAATGCGCTGACGCAGGTCATCGGCGATCTGGTGATACGCGGGAACATACGAGTCCGGATCGATGCGCACGGAAACATCGCAGCAGGCCACTTGGCCACCCACCCTATTAGCTAACAAGCCAACAGGATAGCGCCTATGAAGTACCTTTTCGACCGATTTTGCGGCGCTATTACGTCCTATGCGTAGGTCCGCTCAACGCTCGCGGCGAGTGGGCAGGCCATTGATCAGGAAGGTTCTCTGGCCCGTGACCAACCATGCTGCTCCGGTCCTTGAACGGCCGGTGAAGAGCGGCTGCGGGTGCTTTGCCGATGCTCCGCCGATGCCGATGGGGTGCGCCGTCTGTGGCCATCCGCCCTATGACCATGGCTGCGATGACACCGCGCCTGATCATGAGTACGCGCAGCCGTCCGGTGCGTTGATGGCCGTCCGCTTGGAGGCTCGCCGCATCGGAGACCTGTCCCTGCCCTGCTTCGAGTCGTCCGTCCCCACGGCCCCGACCGAGGTGCTCACGGCGGTGCCCGGTGAGCAGCCCTTGGTTGGAACGGGGGCATCGGTGCCCGTTCAGCTCTCCGGTGATCAGGTCTTCGCCGAGATGATCCCATCGGTGCCCACCCAACACCGTCCCGAGCAGGTCCAGGCCGCAGAACCCGTCGTACCGGCGCCGTTCCGGCGGGTGCGTTGTCGCCATCGCCCGGCGCTTCCACCCGGGTCCGCGCCCATCCGACCGTCCCGGCGTCGGCTTACGGCCCGCCCTGGGCGAACGGCCACCTGCGCTTTGCCGCGGGCCGTGCTTACCCGATCTCCGTACCGGCCGCCCGGCCCGTACGGCGTACCCCTCCATGTCCTGCACCGCCCCATGAAGCGGGCCCGTCCACCGCTGGAAACGACCGGACGGGCCCTTGATCGGATGGAGGTCCAATCAGTGGACGATGTTAGAGCCAGCACTCCCGAACCGGCTATCCCCGGCTGGCGGCTGATTCTCAGTGATGCCGGGCGGCTGTGGGCGAGCCGGGAGGAGCCCTTCCCCCTGGCCGCCTTCCACGCCGGGGCCGAACGGACCGTCGATGCCGACAGCCTTGACGCGCTGCGGGCTGAAACCGACCGGCAGGAGAGCATCGCGCGGGAGGCCGTCGAGCAGGGCGGGCAGGTGATCTCATGATCCGGCGGCGGCCCGCCCGTCCTCGCGGGCGGCACCGTGACGGCCTGGCCGCCGTTCCCGTGCCGCACTACACCTGGGATCACGAGGCCCGCGCGGAGGCCGCGATGCTGGAGATCACCTGGCCGGGGTGGGCCGTGCTGTACGGCACCGGCAGTCGTCTCTTCCACGCCATCGCGACCTGGCCCACTCCCGAACCGTTGCTTCTGTGTGACCGCACCGTCGAGGGGTTGAAGGCGCAGATGCGCGAGGCGGAGATGACCGCGCTGCTCCACCGCTGGGCGCTCACCTCCACCGCGGCCGGTATCGGCCGCTGCTGAGCAGGCACGGCGCCCCAGGCCTGGGGCGCCGTGCCTTCGACCTGCGTGACTCAGTCCGCGACGAGGCGGGCCCGCTGTCCCTCGTGTTCGCGTTGCCGCCGGATGACGTAGCTGCCCGGCGGGCAGCCGGTGGCGCCGTGCTCGGGGTGGAGCAGATAGGCGACGGCCGAGGTCTCGAAGACGCCGATCGCCAGTTGGTCGGAGTCCAGTACGTGGGTCGTCCACCGGCAGGTGCCCGGGTCGGCGACGAGGGTGTGCGGGTTGCCCCCGGCCGCGCCGCGGAGCAGTTCGACCCCCTCGGCGGGCACGTCCGTCCAGCGGGAGCCGGGCCAGACCTGCACGGAGGAGGCGATGACGGGGAGCGGGATGACGATGAGGTCGCCCTGGGCCTGGAGCCCGTGGACGACGGGGATGCTCGCCGACCGCTCAAGGTGGTCGAGCACGGCGAGTCCGGTCTGCCGGGAGAGTGAAGCGAGAGTCACGGTCATAAAGGTCACCTCAGGTTCGGCGGAGAAGAAGGGAGTACTGCTCGGCGGAGAGCCCGTAGGTCCAGCCGGCGGCGGCGATCGGATCGTCGAGGAAACCCGGCACGGTCAGCCCGTACCGGCGGCGGCGTCCGTCGCGTTCGACGGACCCGTTGACCGCGAGGAGCACCCTGGTCTCCCTGCGCATGTCGTAGAGCCGTAGTTCCGAACCGGGATTGCCGGGGTCCGGTGCGGAGGCGACCAGCCGCAGCCCGGCCTGGTCGATGTAGGACGCCCAGCCGATGCGCTCGATCGCGCACCGCCTGACCTCGACGTTGGCCTCCCGCGCGATCCGCTGGACGCTCGGATCGGTGATCACCCAGGAGGGCACCCGTGTCCCGTGCCAGGCGTGCACGTCCCACCCGTCGGCGTACCGCACCGCGGGGCCGTCCGCGCTGTGCAGCCGTACCTCGCCGTCGTCGCCGCACACCTCCGTGCGCATGGTGACGGGGCGCTCGGAGATGACGCACGCACCTTCACGAGGCCACCACCAGCCACCTGACCGGGCCACCGTCGCCCACAGGTCGAGCCGACGGTTCTGCTCGGGGGTGAAGGGCACGCCGGCCGCCCGGCGGAGAGCGTCGTAGTGGGCGATCCAGGAGACGCACTGTGGGTCGTACCAGGTGTTCCGTAAGCGGTGTCGCGAGTCGTGCGCCGCCAGCAGTGGCATGCGGAGTGAACCGTCGGTGGACCGGTGGGTCGTGCGGCACACTGATCGGCATGACAACCACCCCCCATGCTCCGACAACGTGGACTCTCGCCGCGAGACGTCACCGTCTGGTGGCCGCGATCATAGACGGTTTGATTTTTGCCGCAGTGGTATTACCGGTCCGCGCGCTGTTCGCCACTGATTACGAGGTGTCCGACGAATCGGCTCTCGTTGGTTATCTCAACCCCTATGCGGGAAACTCTTACTGGCCGATCGACGTCTCGGTCACGGTCCTTCTCGCGGTCTACTTCTGGCTGCAGCACGCGCTGTGGGGGCAGACGCTCGGCAAGCGGCTCTGGCGTCTGAAGGTGGTGTCCGGGGTGACCGGAGAGACGCCCGGCTTCCGTCAGGCGGGAATGCGGGTTCTCGTCTACCCCGTCCTGACCTTGGTGCCCTACCTCGGAGTGCTGATCAGCCTGGTCGATCCGCTGTGTGCGTTCTTCGGTTCGAAGCGCCGATGCCTGCATGACGTGATCGCTGAGACCGTCGTGGTCGACCTCGGCAGCCCCGCCCGGGAGAAGTCCGGAGGATCCGGATCCCTGTTCGGCCTGGGCGTCGTCCTCATTTTTCTCGCCGCCCTCGTGGTCGTCTCCGCGCTGGTGTGGATGTAGCCCACCGCGGCGAATACGGGCCTGATCCGCGCGTAGGTCGCGGGAACGGGTTATGTGGAGCCCCTGCCGTCGCCGGTCGGTGGGCGGCTCCACAGCGGGTAGGGGATGCCCGCCATCCGGTTGATGACGAATCCCTGGATGACGATGACCAGCACCGCGAGCATCATGATGCCCAGCTGAGGGGGTGTCCGGAGCAGGCCCAGCGCGACGATCAGGGTGGTGGCGCCGGCCGGCGGGTGCGCGGCGTTGAACACCGGCATCAGCCCGCAGGTCAGGCCGAGCGCGATGGCGGAGGCCAGAATCCGGTTGGGACCGATGCTCTCCAGGTCGGGCGGGGTGTTCAGCAGCCCGGTGACCGCCAGCGCGAACCAGCCGGCCAGTACGCCGATCAGGTGCCCGATCAGGGTGTTGTGCGGCGAGGCCGAGGCGTTGCGCGGCGTGTAGAAGAGCAGGAACGCGGTGGGACCCAGGGAAGGGAAGACGAACGGAGCGCTGGTGGTGTAGGCGATCATCGCCATGAGTCCCAGCGAGATGAAGCTGTTGAGACCGCTGTACACGGCGCGCACCGCCCGCTCCGGGTAACGCCGCAGCAGATCGTCCAGCTGGAGCGCGGCGATCCCGTGCCGGGGCCGGTCGTTCATATGTCGCTACGCTCCCAGCCCCGCCGGGGCGCGGCGGTGCCGAGGACCTGGGGGTCACGGGCGCGATAGACGATGTAGGGCCGGAACAGGTACTGCACCGGGGCGGTGAACGCGTGCACCAGCCGGGTGAACGGCAGGATCGCGAACAGCAGCAGCCCGGACACCGCGTGGATGCGGTACTCCACCGGTGTGCCGGCCATGAGCGAGACCTCCGGCTGGAAGACGAACAGGCTGCGCACCCAGGGGGCGATGTCCGTCCGGTAGTTGTAGCCGAGCCCGGAGGCGTTGATCAGCGTGGTGGACAGCCCGAGACCCAGCGCGCCGACCAGGAAGACGTACATCACCTTGTCGTTGAGGGTGGTGGCGAGGAAGACCGGCCCGGTGGTGCGGCGCCGCCAGATCAGCAGCACGAGGCCGCCGAAGGTGAGCACCCCGGCGACCACGCCCAGCCAGAGCGCCATCGTGTGGTAGTCGTTCTCGTCGAAGCCGATGGCGTCCGTCCAGCTCTGCGGGACGAACAGGCCGAGCAGGTGTCCCGCCAGCACGCACAGCAGCCCGATGTGGAAGATCGGGCTGCCGAACCGCAGCAGCCGCGACTCGTACAGCTCCGATGAGCGCGTGGTCCATCCGAACTTGTCGTAGCGGTACCGCCAGATGAGGCCGGTGATGAGCAGGGCGACGACCGCGTAGGGCAGCGCCCCCCACAGGAAGACATCAGCGGGCGAGGGCATCACGGACCTCCGGGACTCTGCTGTCCGACGGCGTTCTCCAGTGCGCCTGCCGGTTCCGGGCCGAGGTGTACGAGGTCATCCGATGCCTCCGAGATCGCCGGTGGGACTTTCGACGGGACTGCCGGCCGGGTTCGGGACGGGGGTCGGCGGGAGGAGACCGGTGGTGTGCAGTCCGACCAGTTCCGGGCCGATGTTCAGCGGGAGTTTCCCCAGGGCGCGGGCCTCCTCGCGGGTGCGCGGGGAGGGGCCGGGCAGCGTGCCGGACACCGCCTCCAGCAGCGCCGCGTACGGTGTACCGGCCTCGATGAGAGCGAACCGCAGCAGCTCCAGGGCGGCCCGGTGCTCCAGCAGCAGCGCGGTGCCGTCCTCGGGCTCCAGCGCCGCGTACTCCAGGACGACCGGCAGATAGTCCGGGAGCTCGGCGGCCTCCGGAGGGATCATCCCGCGGGCTTGGTAGCGGGCCTTGAGCGCGGCCAGTGAGAACCCCCGGCGGCGGGTGTCCCCGTCGCTCCACCACGTCAGGTGGAGCGAACGGCGGTTGCGGGTGTCGAAGGTCGCCACATAGTGCCTCTCGGCCCGCAACGGTTCCTCGGCCGCCAGATGGTCGACGAACCCGGTGACGGCGGCCACCGCCGGATGCGCGCCGCTCTCGGCGAGCGCGGCCCGGATCAGCGGCAGCCGGTCGAAGAGGTCCCGGTCGGGATAGTCCAGGCACAGTCCGGCGGCCCGGCGCACCACGGCCCGGTCGTTCGCGGACGCCCTTCGTTTCCAGGAGATCCAGCGCGGTCTCACGGGTTCGGCCCTTTCTGGAAAGGCCGTCGAGTGCTCTCGCCTTCCTGGGGAGGTCGCCCGGTGATCTCGCCGGGGCCGGCATCCGGTCCGGCGCCCCTGGCCGTCTCACCGTCCGGTGAGCCGGTCGGGCCGTTGCCCGTCCCGGGAGGGAACATCCCCTCGGGCAGGCCACGGCCGTCCCAGTTGAGCAGGTTGACCCGGCCACGCAGGCCGGAGGTGTCCGAGGAGCGGTCGGCCGTGCTGCGGTCGCGCAGGATGTGGAAGGTCTCCACGGAGAGCGGCAACGGACGTCCGGACGCCTCGCCGAACGGTCCCGAGCCGGTGCCGCCGCCCATCCCGGGACCGCCCTCGTAGTTCAGGCTGCACCCGGTCAGCGCCGACTCCTCCAGGGCCCGGACGTCCCCGGCGACGGCGGTCGGGATGACGTAACGGTCCTCGTACTTCGACAGGGCCAGCAGCCGGTACATGTCGTCCAGTTGCTCGACGGTGAAGCCGACCGACTCGGCGATCGCCGGGTCGGCGGCGTCACCGAGGTTGAGCCGCCGCCGGTGGGCGCGCATCGCGGCCAGCCGCCGCAGCGACAGCTCGACGGGGGCCGGATCGCCCGCCGTGAACAGTTCGGCGAGATAGGAGACCGGGATGCGCAGCTTCTCGATGGCGCCGAACAGGTTCTCGTGGTCCTCCCCGTCGTGCCCGGCGGCGGTGATCGCCTCCACCACGGGGGAGAGCGGCGGCACGTACCAGACCATCGGCAGCGTGCGGTACTCCGGATGCAGGGGCAGTGCCACCCCGTATGTGGCGATCAGATCGTAGACGGGAGAGCGGCGGGCCGCCTCCATCCATTCGTGCGGGATGCCCGCCCGCTCGGCCTCTACGCCGACCCGCGGGTCGTGGGGATCGAGGAAGACGCCGAGCTGTGCCGGGTAGAGATCCTGCTCGCGCGGGGTGGCGGCGGCCTGTGGCACCCGGTCGGCGTCGTAGAGGAGCACGCCGATGTTCCGCAGCCGCCCCACGCAGGTCTCCGAGCAGACGGTGGGCAGCCCGACCTCGATCCGCGGGAAGCAGAAGGTGCACTTCTCGGCCTTGCCGGTCTTGTGGTTGAAGTACATCTTCTTGTACGGGCAGCCGGTCACGCACATCCGCCACCCCCGGCAGCGGTCCTGGTCGACCAGCACGATCCCGTCCTCCACCCGCTTGTACAGCGCGCCGGACGGGCAGGACGCCACGCAGGACGGGTTGAGGCAGTGCTCGCAGATCCGCGGCAGGTAGAACATGAACGTCTGCTCGAACTCCAGCCTGACCTTCTCCTGGATCCGGTTGAGGACGACGTCGTCCTCGCCGTACTGCGGCATGCCGCCCAGACTGTCGTCCCAGTTCGCCGACCAGGCGATGGTGTTCATCGGCTTGCCGCTGAGCAGTGACCGGGGCGCGGCCACCGGGAAGTCGTCGCCGGCCGGAGCCTCGGCGACCGACTGGTAGTCGTACGTCCACGGCTCGTAGTAGTCGCGGATGTTGGGCAGCAGCGGGTTGGCGAAGATGCTCGCCAGCCGTCGCATCCGGCCTCCGGCCCGGGGAACCAGCCGGCCCCGCCGGGTCAGCTTCCAGCCACCGCGCCACCGCTCCTGGTCCTCGTAACGGCGCGGATAGCCCTGCCCGGGACGGGTCTCCACGTTGTTGAACCACACGTACTCGACCCCGGGCCTGCTGGTCCAGGTCTGCTTGCAGGTGACCGAGCAGGTGTGGCAGCCGATGCACTTGTCGAGGTTCATCACCATGGCGATCTGCGACATCACCCGCATCAGTACTCGACCTCCTGCGCGCGCCGCCGGAGCACGGTGATCTCGTCCCGCTGGGTGCCGACCGGGCCGAGGTAGTTGGGAAAGAAGGTCAGCTGCCCGTAACCGCCGATGAGGTGAGTGGGTTTGAGCAGTACCCGGGTCAGCGAGTTGTGGATGCCGCCGCGCCGCCCGGTGGCCTCGCTCTTGGGCACCGCGATGACCCGGTCCTGGGCGTGGTGCATGTAGACGGTCCCGGCCGGCATCCGGTGCGAGACGACGGCCCGGGCGACCACGACGCCGTTGCGGTTGACCGCCTCGATCCAGTCGTTGTCGAGGACCCCGATGGCCTCGGCGTCCTGCGGGCTGATCCAGATCACCTGACCACCCCGGGAGAGCGAGAGCATGATCAGGTTGTCCTGGT
Source organism: Streptosporangium sp. CA-115845 (assembly GCF_050943795.1). Classification (NCBI taxonomy): domain Bacteria; kingdom Bacillati; phylum Actinomycetota; class Actinomycetes; order Streptosporangiales; family Streptosporangiaceae; genus Streptosporangium; species Streptosporangium sp. CA-115845. Next base: position 761,025 of record NZ_CP191988.1, read on the forward strand.
ACTCCGAGTGGATGGACCACTTGTTGTGCGGGGTGAGATACCGGACCGTCACCTCCCGGGCTCCGTTCTCACCGAGGGCGGGTTCGCCGAACAGCCGGTGCATGTTCAACGGCGGCCGGTAGATCGGCAGGTTCTCGCCGAGCTCCCGTATCCAGTCGTGGTCGAGATAGAAGTGCTGGCGCCCGGTGAGGGTGTGCCAGGGTTTGGCGTGCTCGACGTTGATGGTGAAAGGGCTGTAGTGGCGGTCGCCGCTCTCGTCACCGGCCCACTCGGGGCTGGTGAGGGTGCGCTGCGGTTGTGCCTGGGTGTCGGCGAACCGGATGCGCCGATCCGCGTCCGCACTGCCCAGCCCGGCCAGGCCGGCTCCGGAGCCGACCCGCCGGTCCAGGGTGTGGAAGCCCTGGTCGGCCAGGCGCCCGTTGGTGGAGGCCGAGAGCGCGAGTATCGCCTCGCACGCCTTCTCCCCGGTGTCGATCAGTGGCCGTCCGTCGGCCGGGCCGCCGCGCGCGGTTCCGTTCGCGGCGGCCAGTTCGGCGAGTTCGGAGCCCACCTGGTAGACGACGCCCTTGCAGGGCAGCCCCTTGGAGCCGGCGAGCGGGCCGAGCGTGCGCATCTGGTCGGCGATCGCCGTGTAGTCCCGCTCGACGATGGTCAGGGCCGGCATCGTCCTGCCCGGCACCGGCGTCGAGGCGTCGGCCCGCCAGTCCTGGGCTGCGCCCAGCGGGTCGCCGATGTCGCCGGGCGTGTCGTGGTTGAACGGGGTGGCCACCAGGTCGTACCGGGTTCCCAGGTACCGGACGGCCATCTCGGAGAAGGCCTTGGCGATGTCGTTGAAGGTCTCGAAGTCGGTGCGCGCCTGCCAGGCCGGTTCCACGGCGGGGTTGAACGAGTGCACGAACGGATGCATGTCGGTGGCGTTCAGGTCGTGCTTCTCGTACCAGGTCGCGGCGGGCAGGGTGATGTCCGCCAGCAGCGTCGTGGAGGTCATCCGGAAGTCCAGGGAGAGCAGCAGATCGAGCTTCCCCTCGGGGGCCGGGTCGCGCCATCGCACGTCCCGTGGCCGGACGTCCTCGGACGCCTCGGTGGCCCGCAGGTTGCTGTGCGTGCCGAGCAGGTGGCGCTGGAAGTACTCGGCGCCCTTGCCGGAAGCGCCCAGCAGGTTGGCCCGCCAGGTGACGAGGATGCGTGGCCAGTTGTCCGGATGGTCGGGGTCGTCGATGGCGAAGCCGAGCCGGCCGGCGGCCAGCTCGGCGGCGATGTGCTCGTTCGGGTCCCGGCCGGACGCGCGCGCCTCGTCGGCCAGGTCCAGCGGGTTGCGATCGAAGGTGGGATAGGTGGGCATCCAGCCGAGCCGGGAGGACTGGGCCAGGACGTCCACCGCGGCCATTCCGGCGAAGCGGTTCGCCCCGAGCGGCGAGGCCAGGGCGTCGGCACGGAAGCGGTCGTAGCGCCACTGGTCGGTGTGCAGGAAGAAGAACCCGGTGCCGATCATCTGCCGGCTGGGCCGCTGCCAGTCGGCGGCGGTGGCCAGCGTGGTCCAGCCGGTGAGCGGGCGGCACTTCTCCTGGCCGACGTAGTGTGCCCAGCCGCCGCCGTTGCGTCCCACGCAGCCGGTGAGCAGCAGCAGGGTGATGAAGTTACGGTAGGTGGTCTCCGAATGGAACCAGTGGTTGGTGCCCGCACCCATGATGATCATGCAGCGGCCCCTGGTGCGCTCGGCGGTCCGGGCGAACTCCCGGGCGATCCGGGTGGCGGCGGCGGCCGGCACCGAGGTGATCGTCTCCTGCCACGCCGGGGTGCCGGGTGCCGCCGCGTCGTCGTAGCCGGTCGGCCAGTCGCCGGGAAGCCCGTCCCGGCCCACTCCGTAGCGGGCCAGCAGCAGGTCGAAGACGGTGGTGACCAGCGGTCCGCCGGGTGTCACCCGCCTGGCAGGCACGCCGCGCCGCAGCACCGCGCCCGAGCCGTCGGCGGTGTCGAACCGGGGCAGCAGCACCTCGGTGCCGGTGGCCTCCGCGTCGCCGTACAGGGTGAGCCGGGGGATCACGTCGCCGAGGTTCAGGTTCCACCGCCCCGCCTGCTGTGACCAGCGGTCGGCGACCGTGCCGTTCGGGACGACCGGGGCACCGGTGACGTCGTCCAGCAGTACGGTGCGCCAGATGGCGTGCTCGGCCGTGGCGTACCGCGCGCCGAGGTCGGTGGCGCGCAGGAACCGCCCCGGGATATAGGCGCCGTCCCGCTCCTCCAGCGTCACCAGGAACGGCAGATCGGTGAAGCGGCGGACGTAGTCGACGAAGTACGGCACCTGCCGCTCGACGAACCACTCCCGCAGGAGCACGTGCCCCATCGCGGCGGCCAGCGCGCCGTCGGTGCCCGGATGGGGATGGAGCCAGTCGTCGGCGAACTTGGTGTTGTCGGCGAAGTCGGGGGAGACCACCACCACCTTCTGGCCGTTGTAGCGGGCCTCGGCCATCCAGTGCGCGTCCGGCGTCCGGGTGACCGGAACGTTGGAACCCCACATGATCAGGTAGGCCGCGTCCCACCAGTCGCCGGACACGGGCACGTCGGTCTGGTCGCCGAACACCTGCGGGGAGGCCACCGGCAGGTCGGCGTACCAGTCGTAGAACGACAGCGCCTGACCGCCGATCAGCGCCAGGAACCGGGTGCCGACCGCGTGGGAGAGGACCGACTGGCCCGGGATGGGAGTGAACCCGGCGATCCGGTCCGGGCCGTATCTCTTGATGGTGTACACGTGGGCGGCGGCGATCATCTCCAGTGCCTCGGACCAGGTGACGCGCACCAGCCCGCCCTTGCCGCGCGCCTGTTGGTAGCGTCGCCGCCGCTCCGGGTCGCCCACGACGTCCGCCCAGGCCAGCAACGGGTCCCCGAGCCGCTCCTTGGCCTGGCGGTACATCTCCACGAGCACCCCGCGCGCGTACGGGTACCGCACCCGGGTCGGCGAGTAGGTGTACCAGGAGAACGCCGCCCCTCGCGGGCACCCTCGCGGCTCGTACTCGGGCCGGTCGGGGCCGGCCGTCGGGTAGTCGACCTCCTGCGTCTCCCAGGTGATGATCCCGTTCTTGACGTACACCCGCCAGCTGCACGATCCGGTGCAGTTCACCCCGTGGGTGGAGCGCACGATCTTGTCGTGTGACCACCGGTCCCGGTAAAAGGTGTCCGAGTTCCTGCCACCCCGGTAGGAGACGTCTCGAAAGTCGTGGGAGTAGGTGCCCCGGCTGAAGAACCGCCCCACCCGCAGCAGCGCCTCCGCGGCCCCCTCCGTCGTGGGTTTCCCAGCCATTCGCTCGTCGACCATGCTGTGTATTTACCGACGGCCGCGCCGGGTAACCAGTCGAGCCCGCAAACTATGAGTATTTATGTTCTTGCCGTTGGTGACTGTTTTATCTGAAGTAAGTGGATGAAAAGAGGTAATTCCCCTCCGGGGGGACGCCGAGGCCCTTGCCGGTTGGGACAGCCGGGTTTCTTATGATTTCGATGTCGGTGAAAGTCGCGCGGAGGTATGGGCTCGCGCGGAGGTGCGGGCGAGGCGGCGAAGTCCTCGGAAAGCGAGGCGGACAAGCCCAAAGAAGAACGCCAGTTGGCACAGCAGGCCGGATACGGTCATGGCCTCACCGAGCGACTCCCGGTGGCTCTCGTATGCCCACTGGCCGAGCATGGTCGCGGCGAGGGCGCCCAGCACGTACCCGAGCATCGCCAGTGCCTCGTTGTATCCCGATCGCATGAAGCGATCATACGGATTGATGGCGATTTTTCCGGATAAATCGCCCTCTTAAAGATGTCTTTTTATTTACTGATATTGCCGTCGAGGTAGACCCAGGCGTAGTCGTGGCGTACGAAACGGCTGTTCTCCCGGAGTTCGCCCGGACGGCCGCGTTCGGTGTAGTGGGCGCGGAACTCGACGGTGCCCGCGGTGGAGAACGGGCCGCCCTCGGTGCCGCCGAGGATGTCCAGGCACACCCAGCGCAGCCCGGGGTCGAAGTCGATGCCGGGCGGCCTGGTCGTGGGGTGCCAGCTGCGGAGCAGGTACGCCTCGTCGTGAACGGCGAACGCGCTGAAGCGGGAGCGCATCAACTGCTCGGCGGTGCTCGCCCTGGTCTCCCCACGGTGCAGCCGGCCGCAGCAGTCGTCGTAGGCCGAGGGCAGCCCGCAGGGGCAGGTCGCCGGAGTGGCACGGACCGGTCGCGGGCGTGGGGACATGGCCTCATTATGGCTCAGGCCCGCAGGTCCGGGTGGTCCGCGGCGCTGAGCCGGGCGGCGCGGGTGGTGAGGTAGTCGCGCTCCGGGGCGCTCGTCGTGCGGCTCGCCGCCGCGCGGTAGTCGTCGACGGCCGCCCGCAGGTCACCGGCCATCTCCAGCAGGTGGGCCCGGGCGGCGTGGAAGCGGTGGTGTCCCGACAGGCGGTCTTCGAGTTCGCCGAGCATCTCCAGGCCGGTCGCGGGGCCGTGCGCCATGGCGGCGGCGACGGTGCGGTTGAGCGAGACCATCGGGTTGTCGGACATGCGTTCCAGCAGGCCGTACAGGGCCAGGATCTGTGGCCAGTCGGTCTCCCCGGCCGTCGGCGCCTCGTCGTGGACCGCGGCTATCGCCGCCTGGAGCTGGTAGGGGCCGACCGCACCCCTGGCCAGGGTGTCGGTGATGAGCGCGATCCCCTCGGCGACCGCCTCGCCGTCCCACAGGCTCCGGTCCTGCTCCGCCAGCGGAATCGGGGCGCCGTCCGCGCCGGTCCGCGCGGGGCGCCGGGCATCGGTGAGCAGCATCAGCGCGAGCAGCCCGGCCACCTCGCGGTCGTCGGGGAGCAGGTCGTGAGCCGTCCTGGTCAGCCTGATCGCCTCGCGGGACAGCTCCACGCGCTGCAGGTCGGGGCCGGCGCTGCTGGCGTAGCCCTCGTTGAAGACGAGGTACAGCACGTGCAGCACCGAGCCGAGTCGCCGCGCCCGTTCCTTGGGAGCGGGCATGCCGAAGGGGATGCCGGAGGCCTTGATGCGCTGCTTGGCCCGGCTGATCCGCTGCGCCATGGTCGCCTCGGGTACCAGGAAGGCCCTGGCGATCTCGGCGGTGGTCAGGCCGCCCACGGACCGCAGGGTGAGGGCGATCGCCGAGGCCGGGGTCAGCGCGGGGTGACAGCAGAGGAACAGCGTGGTCAGCGTGTCGTCCCGGTCCCTCGCGCGCGTGTCGTCCGCCGGCGGGGCGGTACGCAGCTCGGCGGGCGCCTGCGTGGCCACCAGCTCCTCCCGGCGGCGGCGGGCCTGCTCGTTGCGCACCTGCTCGGTCATCCGGCGGTACGCGACCTGGATGAGCCATCCTCGCGGGTTGGCGGGTACGCCCTCCGCCGGCCACTGGGCGATGGCGTCGAGCAGCGCCTCCTGGACCGCGTCCTCAGCGGCGGCGAAGTCTCCGAAGCGGCGGGTGAGCACGCCGACGACCTGCGGCACCAGCTGGCGCAGCAGGTCGTCGATGGCCGGGCTGTCCAGCGGTCACAGCTCCTCGGGTGGGGCTGCCGACATCACCTCGCGCACCTCGATCGGCATGTTCAGCGGCTTGCCGCCGGGCCCGGGCGCGGCCGAGATGTAGGCGGCGAGATCGACGGCGCGCTCGGGGCTGTCGCAGTCGATGATCCAGTAGCCGATCAGGAACTCCTTCGTCTCGGGGAAGGGGCCGTCCGTGACGACGGCGGCGCCGCCCGCGCCGCCCCGGACGATCCTGGCCTGGTCCGGGGCCGCCAGCCCCTGCGCGTCCACGAACTCCCCGGTCTCGGTGAACTTCCTGTTCGTGTCGTGCATGAACTCGATGTGGGCCCTGACGTCCTCGACGGGCCAGGTGTGCATCGGCGGGACCTCGTCCGTCATCTGCCCGCTGAACTGCATCAACATCATGTACTTCACGTCTTCGCTCCTCACGTTCGAGCGCCGTCCTCGGCGCTCTCACCCACAGGTAGAAGCAGAGCCGGCCGTTCTCGACATTCTGCCGGACATCCGTGCGGAAAAATCTGCCGGAGTTCACGCGGCACACCCCGGCGAGCCGCTACGGGGTGGGTGTCCAGCGCCGGAGGTGGGGAGCGGGCGGGACTACAGGCCCATCTCGCGGGTCAGCAACCGATGTGCCTGCTCGATGTCGGCGTGGGTGTAGCCGGGGACGCTCCGGTCGAGCTGCTGGAGGAGGTCCATCAGGGCCTGCTTCTGTGCCAGGTGCTGGACGGGGATCTGGTCAAGGTCCACGTTGATGAGCCAGTCGAACAGCACCACCGCGTCGGCGGTCCACAGGCTCAGCGCGGTCATGTCCGAGGCTGCCATTCTCAGGCCGGGCGTTCCGCTCATGCGAGCAACCTACCCCCATGCCTATATGCGAAATAACCCGCTTTGTCATCTCAATGTGTCGGACTTACGGCGGGGCCGGAACTACTACCGAGTAGTGATCGAAAACATTCGAAAATCAATAGAAAGAGATGCTATATGCGCTTTTTGGCCGTTAGCTTCATGTGTAGCCAGCAAATGTCCGGATTCGAGCTTGCCCGACAGCTCCGGCCACCCCGAGGGCCCTGCCCGGTCGGCGGGAGGAGCCCTCCAGGGGAAGATCTCATCGCCCGCTGAGCGCGGCCCACAGGGTTTCGAACTCCTCAGAGGTCAAGGAGTTCAGGCCGAAGTCGCCGGGATAGATCGGGCCCTCGGCCAGGAAGCCGTGCTCGTCCTCGATATGGTTCCACGAGTACGTGCGGGCCACGCCGTCCGAGCCCAGCTCGGCGTGGCGCACGGGCCAGTACTCCCCGCCGCTGTCGATGACGGTCTCGAACAGCCATACGTGGCCGTCGTCGTCCACCCCGTGCCAGTACAGGTGTGGCCGGTCGCTCTCGTCGAGCGCCCGGATCGTTTCCTTACGACGGTCTTGCAGCATTCTGCTCCCAATGTTCACCAAAAGCAGTCCGAGGGCGCTTATCCTGCCCTTTGCTATGTTGCGAGTTCTTGGTCCGCTTCAGGCGGAGATCAACGGTCATCCGGTCGACCTCGGCACCTCCCGGCAGCGGGCCGTGGTGGCCAGGCTCGTCGCGGCGGGTGGGCACGTGGTCTCCACCGATCGTTTCATCGATGACCTGTGGCGCGGGCAACCCCCTCCCAAGGCGCTGGCCGCCCTCCAGGTCTACGTGTCCAACCTGCGACGGGTGCTCGAACCCGGACGGCTGCCGCGCACGCCCGCCACGGTGCTGGTCAGTGCCGCACCCGGTTACCGTCTCCGGCTGGAGCCCGAACGGGTGGACGCCTGGCTGTTCCCCCGCCTGGTCGACACCGCAGGGGCCGCGCTCGCCGCGGGAGACGGGGCGCGGGCCCTGGAGGCGGTGGACCGGGCACTCGCGCTCTGGCAGGGGCCCGCCTACGCGGAGTTCGCCGACGACGAATGGGCGGAGCCCGAGGCCGTACGGCTGGACGAGTTGCGGCTGGTCGCGGTGGAGCACCGGGCGGAGGCGCTGCTGGTGCTCGGCCGCAACGCCGAGATCGAGCTTGAGCAGCACGTCCGAGCCCATCCGCTCAGGGAGAACGCCGTCCGGCTGCTCGCCCTGGCCTACTACCGGGCCGGTCGGCAGGCCGATGCCCTGGCCACGATCAGGAAGGCCCGCGAGACCCTCGCCGACGAGCTGGGGGTGGACCCCGGTCCCGCGCTGCGCGCGCTGGAGGGCGACATCCTCACCCACGCCGACTCACTGAACCGCCCGGCCACGCCCGCCTCCGGTGCCGATGGGGCCGCCGTGGAGGAGCCGGGGCAGGACAGGCCTGAGCGAGACCTGGACACGCCGGACCTCGCCACCGTCCCCGTACCCGACCTCGTGGGCCGTACCGGGGAGATGGCGACGCTGCAGGCGGTCGCCGACCGGGGCGGGCTGCGCACGGTCTGGCTGGGCGGAGATCCCGGAGCGGGCAAGAGCGCGCTGGCCGCGGCCTTCGTCAGGCGGCAGGCGGCACGTGGCTGGCTGACCGCGACCGGGCAGTGCCCGGAGACCGAGGGCGGGGCGCCGCCCGCCTGGGCGTGGAGCGAGGTGCTGCGCGCCCTGGCCGCGGACCGGCCGCCCCAGGACGACCTGGCCGCCCGGCTGGCGCCGCTGCTGGACGACGACGCCCTACCGGCGGGCCCGTTCCTACTGGCCCGGGCGGTGGGCGACTACCTGTCCTGGATCGTCGGGCAGGGCGCCCGGCTGCTGGTGGTCATGGAGGACGTGCACCGCGCCGACAGCGAGACGCTCCAGCTCCTGCGCCACCTCGCCACGGGCGTCGCCGAGGCCGACATCATGATCGTCGCGACCTACCGGCCCACCGAGGCCGTCGACCACCTGGGGGCGACCTGGGCAGCCCTGGCCGGGCGCGACACCCACCGGCTCGACCTGCACGGGCTCGGCGACGAGGACGTGGCGCTGCTGCTGCGTGACCGCTCGGGCCGGGAGGTGGACGCGGCGACCGTGCGGACCGTGGCCGAGCGCACCGGCGGCAACCCGCTGTTCGTCTGCGAGACCGCGCGGCTGATCACCACGGACGGCACCTCGGCCGCCCGCGCGCTGCCGCCGGGCGTGCGCGACCTGATCAGGCGCAGGATCGCCAGGCTGCCCGCGGTGGCACAGAGAACCCTGCGGGACGCGGCCATCATCGGGCGGGACGTCGACGTCGACGTGCTGCTCGCCCTGGACGGCTCCGACGAGGACACCGTGCTCGAAGGGCTGGAGGCGGGCGTGCTGACCGGGCTGCTGACCGAGCCCGCGCCGGGCCGGGTGCGCTTCGCCCACGTGCTCGTCAGGGAGACGCTGTACGAGGACACGCCGGGACTGCGCCGCATGCGCCTGCACGGCAGGGTCGTCGGCGCACTGGAACGGGTCAGGCCGGGAGAGATCACCGCGCTGGGTCACCACGCGCTCGCCGCGGCCGCCCCGGCCTCGGCGGGGCGGGCGGTCTGCTACGCCAGGGCGGCGGCCGAGCAGGCGCGCGGCATGCACTCCTACCGGGAGGCCGGGACGTTCTACCGGGGGGCGCTGGACCTCGCCGACGACGACGCGCTCCGGTTCGACCTGCTCTGCTCGCTGGTGCAGGTCCAGGCGCACGAGGGCAACGTGCTGGCCGCCAGGGAGAACCGGGAGCGGGCCATCGCCCTCGCGCGGCGGCTGGGCGGCGGCCTGAACCGGGCGCTGACCGCCTACGACGCCCCGGTGACCTGGTCGATCCAGCCCAACAGGCAGGTGGACCAGCCGCTCGTCGACGCGCTGGTGCAGGCGCTGGACGGCGCCGACGACGAGACCCGCTGCCGGCTGCTGGCCACGCTCGTCTTCGAGCTGGAGGGGCACGACGACGAGCGCTGCCTGGCCTACAGCGCCGAGGCGGTCGTGATCGCCCGGCGGCTGGGCCGCAGCGACCTCGTCCGCCTGGCCCTGAACGCCCGCTACTTCGTGCTGCTGACCCCGGACCGCCGTGACGAGCTGGAGGTGCTGGGCCAGGAGCTGGTCAGGCTGGGCGACCGCGACGGGCTGCCCGGGTACGCCATGCAGGGGCACCACGCCCTGTTCATGGTCAGCCTGGGCCGCTGCGACCTGGCCGCGGCCAGGCGGCACGCGGACCGCGCTCTGGAGCACTCCACCACCGGCCAGCTCGGACTGGCGCTGAGCGTGCTGTCCATGCTCGACACGCTGGTCATGCTGATCAAGGGCGACTTCGAGGGCGCGGAACGGTCCTACCTGGCGATCGGTGAGCGGATGGTGGCCGCGGGCGGGGCCGTCGCCGGCATCATCGGCGCCATGGGCCGGTTCGTGGCCCGGCTGGCGGGCGGCCTGCCGCACGACATGACGGAGCTGCTGACGCTGTACTCCTTCGTTCCCGAGGGGCTGGCGGACATCGTCGTCCGGGCGCTGGTCGCCGAGGGCAGGGTGGACGAGGCGCGCTTCTACTGGAAGCCCGACCAGGAGCCCAACCGGGACTACTACTGGCTCCTCTGGCAGGGACTGCGTGGGGAGAGCGCGATCGCGCTGGGCGACCTGGCGGTGGCCGAAGGCTGCTACCGGACGCTGCTGCCCTGGGACGGCGAGCTGGCCGGGATGCACTCCGGGTCGATCACGCTGGGGCCGGTCGCCCTGATCCTGGGCGACCTGGCGGCCTTCCTCGGACACGACGCGAGTGCCCACTACCAGCAGGCGGTGCGGGTCGCCGAGCGGATCGGCTCGCCACACTGGGCGCGCAGGGCGGCGGAGGCACTCGCGGGGAGTGGGGGGCAGAGTCCGGCGGGAGGCTCGAACCGGGCGTAGGCGGCCCGCTCGGGGCGGGAGCGGGCACACCGGGCCCAGCGCCGGATCACCCACGGATCCGTGGGCATGATCCGGCTCATGGCGCGCGGCAGGCGCTCCGGGACGGCATGGGAGTGCGGCCCGGATCAGAGGTCGGCGAGCGGGCCGAAGACGAGCCGCTGACGGCGCCGGTGGCCACGCCGGAACAGGGAGAGCATCAGCGTCAGCATGGGACCGGCGAGCTTGCGCAGCCGGGCCAGCTCGTCGGGCCTGGCGTACTGCTCGATCCTCGGCAGGTCGATCTTGACGTTCCCGCCCTTGCGGACCGCCGTCTCGACCATCTCCCAGTCGGCGACGGACACGTACTTCTTGATGATCGGGAAGAGCAGCCGCTCCTCTTCGGTGATGTGCTCGTCGAGCATGTCGGCCAGCCGGGTGAGGGACTTGGCGAGTGCGGAGGCGTCGCCGGTCGAGGCGAACGCGGCGGCCTGGCCGTTGATCTCGGCCAGCAGCGGGTCGAGGTCGGCGTGGTCGTCACTGAGGTCGCGCAGGTCCAGCTCGACTCCGGCGGACCGTTCGAGGACGGGCCAGAGCACCTCGTCCTCCATCGTGTGGTGATGGTGGATGCCCTGGCTCAGGATCGTGATGAATTCGGCGATGGCGCGGGCACGCGCCGGATCGGTCACCTGCCGTCCCTCGGTCAGCTGGGTCATGAGGTCGGCGAGGCGGCGGGTGTCGGCGCGCATGGCGCGGTGGGTGATCTGGAATCCCAGCAGTTCCGGGTTCATCTCGGGGGCTCCTTAGGCGGTGCGGGCGCTTACCCCACCACGGTGCGGCAACCCTCTTATGAGCTACTTGGCGGCTACTTGGTAGTGCGATCGGCTCCGACGCGGCGGACGCGGCGAGGACGCGCCTCCGCTGTCGCCCGGTGCCCGTCGTGGTGCCCGTCGTGGTGCCCGTCGTGGTGGCCGCCGGGGGCTCCCGGATCCGGGGCGCCGGCGGCGGTTTGGGGGGATCCTCGGGGGAGGAGGTGTGGTGATCCGGACGGTCCTCGATTGATTTCGCATCCCGCTCCGGAGCCGTGTATGGTTACACCTGTCCGCAAGCGAGAGCGACACGGACAGGCCCCTTTAGCTCAGTCGGCAGAGCGTCTCCATGGTAAGGAGAAGGTCTACGGTTCGATTCCGTAAAGGGGCTCAACAGCCTAAAAGCCCTAACCTTCGGGTTGGGGCTTTCGGCTTGGTTGGCCTTTAAGTCGGCCAGAAAACACTCAAGGTTCCCGACGCACGAACGGGCATACTGGGGTAACCCAGAAGAGGTCGCCCTGACCTGCACAAGTACGCAGGCACTCTGCGGGTCGGGTATCCTTGCGAGGTCGGTCGATTTCATCGGCCTCAAGGCGGAGTAGCTCAGTCAGGCAGAGCAAACGGCTCATAATCGTTGTGTCGCCGGTTCAAGTCCGGCCTCCGCTACTACCCACCGGGGTCCTCTCCTCTAAGAGGGGCTCTGTCGTGGGTTGTCCACTGTCCCGAACGTAGAAAGGCACTCCCAAGTGGCTGCCACCGACGTTAGGCCGAAGATCACGCTGGCCTGCCAGGAGTGCAAGCACCGCAACTACATCACGCGGAAGAACCGGCGCAACGACCCGGATCGGCTTGAGCTGAAGAAGTACTGCCCGAACTGCAAGACGCACCAGGCGCACCGCGAGACTCGCTAGTCCGCGAAGCCTCCCGCTCCGGTGGGAGATGAGTGTCTGGATGGGCACGCACATACTCCACGAAAACCGGCGTCCTCAGGCGGGCGCCGGTTTGTCGTATCCGCACAGCTTTTCCGGTCGGCTGTTGACCGTGGCGGACAGGCGGGGCCGTGGTGGCTTCGGGCTACGGTTTCCTGGTGGCCCCGAGGGCACACCCTGGAATCTTGTTCTGTTACTGTCGGCCTGACTCACCGGTCCGGCCTCGCCGGCTCGGTATCCGCAAAGGAGCACGATGGCCTTGAACCGTGACTTCGTCGGGCGGGCGTCCGCGCCCTCCTCGCCGTACGAGGTCAGCCGCGTGAAGATCAAAGAGTTCGCCGCCGCGATCGGCGACGACAACCCGATCTACCGGGACCGGGAGGCCGCCCAGGCGGCCGGGCACCCCGACGTGATCGCCCCGCCGACCTTCCCCATCGTGTTCGGCCTGGCCGGGGGGTCGATTCTGACCGACCCCGAGCTCGGCCTGAACTTCGCCATGGTGGTCCACGGCGAGCAGCGTTTCGAGTACCGGCGGCCGATCCACGCCGGGGACGAACTGGTCAGCGTCTCCACCGTGACCGACATCCGAAGCGCCGGCCGCAACGGGATGATCACCGTCAGGAGCGAGGTCAGCACCGTCGACGGCGAGCCCGTGTGCACGACCTACAGCACCATCGTCGAGCGTGGAGGGGCGGGCTGAGATGGCCGCGACTGTCAAGTACGACGAGGTCGAGACGGGTCAGGAGATCCCGCCCGTCGAATACCCGGTGCGCCGCGCCGGCCTGGTGATGTACGCCGGGGCGTCCGGCGACTTCAACCCCATCCACTGGAACGAGCGCTTCGCCAAGACCGTCGGGCTGCCGGACGTCATCGCCCACGGCATGTTCACCATGGCCCAGGGCGGACGGTTCGTCACCGACTGGGCGGGCGACCCGGGCGCGATCGTCGACTACGGGGTGCGGTTCTCCTCCATGGTCGTCGTCCCGGACGACGACCATGGTGCCGTGATCACGGTGAGCGGGCTCATCGAGGAGAAGCTTGAGGACAAGCGCGTGGTGGTCGTCCTGACCGCCAAGTCCAACGACTCCCGGGTCCTGTCCAAGGCCCGCGCGGTGGTCCAGCTGTCCTAGGTCCTGTCGGGCGGCGGCATGCTCGCGGGCCGGGGCCGAATCTTCTCCCGGCCCGTGGGTAGCGTCCCCAGCATGAGCGAAGTATCACCTGACGTGACCGACCTGGCCGAGCGGTGGGCCAGGGCGCGAGCCGAGCACGACCATGTCATGGCCGACGCGCTCCGTGACGAGATCAGGGCCGAGGGCTGGCTCGTCCAGGACACCGCGGTCGGCTTCGAGCTCATCCCCGTCCCCCCCTTCGAGGTGTGGCCCACGCTCCGTTCCCTGCCCGAGGACGCCTCGGCTGCCGGGAGGCGCGAGGGTTCCTCAGAGGCCGGGCGGGGCGGTTCCGGTGCGCGGCCGGGCACCTCCGCGGACACCGGCACCGAGGGCGCGGCCCAGGGGCGGGACGGATCCGCCGATGCCGGACAGGTCGCCGAGGCCGCGGATCCGGGGCGTCACCCCGGGCGGCTCGGAGCCCTGGACGCGGAGCGGGTCGCCGCGACCGAGGCGGCACCCCGGCCGAGGCCCGAGGGCTCCGAGTTGGTCGGCCGGTCGGACGATCTCCACGGTCATCCCGAGTGGATGGTCTCCTCCCAGTTGCTCTGGGACGCCAGCCTGTCGGTCTCCCGGCTCGACGAGACCATCGTCGCCCCCGCCGAGGTCGAGGAGCCGAGGGCCGCGCACTCGACGGTGACCGTCGCGCTGCTGGTCGACGGCCGGCCGGAAGAGCTGCGCGAGTGCGTACGCGCCCTGGTCGCCCGTACGGAGGCCAGGATCCTCGCCCTCGACCTGGGGAACCTGGACGGAGCCGGAGCCGTCCTGCAGGAGTTGGTGCGGGAGTTCCCCCATCGGGTGGAGGCATGGCATGTGGCCGAGCTCCCGCACTGGAGGGACGGTTCCGCCGGGTGGGGGGAGAGCCGTGACAAGCTACTCCGCCTCGACACCTCTGACGTGCACGTCGTCATGGACACCTCGATGATCCTGGCGGGCGACGCCATCACCCCGCTGGTCAAGGCGCTGGACGACGACGTCACCGCGGCGGGCTGGAAGGGGGTGAACCCTCGCGAGGACGGCCAGGAGTGGCTGGAGGCCGAGCCGGGCGAGGTCCGGGCACTGCTCGGCCACCTGATCGCGGTCAGGCGCGACACGGTGCTCGCCGCGGGCGGCTTCCCCACCGAGGCCCGTTACTACCGCAACGCCGACCTGGAGTTCTCGCTCGGGCTCCCCGGCATCCTGGTCGGCCTGGGCAAGGACCTCCCGGTTCATCAGGAGCGGCACCGCGGTCAGGACGACGTCGACCCCGAATATCGCGACAGGGAGTCGCGGCGGACCTACGACCGGGTGCTGAGGCTGCTGCGCTCCCCGTAGGCTGGTCGCGGATTTCTGCCGGGTGTGGGGAAGCGTATGACGGAGCGGGTGGCAGGGGTACGGCTGGCGCCGTACACGACGCTTGGGCTGGGCGGAGAGGCCAGGGCGTTCGTGGAGGCCGGGTCGGCCGAGGAGATCGTCGAACTGGTGGCCGAGGCCGACCGGGCGGGCGAGCCGGTGCTCGTGCTCGGCGGCGGCAGCAACCTGGTCGTCTCCGACGAGGGGTTCGACGGCCTGGTCGTGCGGGTCGCCTCCCAGGGCGTCGAGATCGACGGGGACCGGGTCACCGCGCAGGCGGGCGAGGACTGGGACTCACTGGTCGAGCGCGTGGTGGCGGAGGGCCGCTCGGGAGTGGAGTGCCTGTCCGGCATCCCCGGGCTGGTCGGGTCCACACCGATCCAGAACGTCGGCGCCTACGGGCAGGACGTCTCCCAGACGATCATCGCTGTCCGGGTCTACGACCGCCGGAGCGGCGAGGTGCGGGACCTGACCGCGCGGGAGTGCGGGTTCGCCTACCGGCACAGCGCGTTCAAGCAGGAACTCGGGCGGCACGTCGTGCTCGCGGTCACCTACCAGCTGGCCGGCGACGCGCTGTCCGGTCCGATCGCCTACCGGGAGCTCGCGGTCCGGCTGGGTGTCGCGCTGGGCGATCGGGTACCGTCGGCGCGGGCTCGCGCGGCGGTGCTGGAGTTGCGCGCGGGCAAGGGCATGGTCCTGGACGCGGCCGACCCGGACACCCGCAGCGCGGGGTCGTTCTTCACCAACCCGATCCTGACCGGCGGACAGGCCGCCGAGTTGGAGCTGCGGGTGCCGGGGTTCCCCCGCTGGGACATGCCGGACGGGGCGGTCAAGGTCCCGGCGGCATGGTTGATCGAGAACGCCGGGTTCCCGAAGGGATACCGGCGCGGTCCGGCACGCATCTCCACTAAGCACACCCTTGCAATGACAAATCCGGAAATGTCGGCCTCGACCGAGGAGCTTCTCGATCTCGCCCGCGAGGTCAGGGACGGGGTCTTCGAGAAATTCGGCGTCACCCTCGTCAACGAGCCCGTGATGGTCGGCACTCGCCTCTGAGCTCTGAGGAGCCGGCTTGCCTGGGGGCTGACCTGCGAAGGCGTCGGTCTCCGGGGCAGGGGCAGGAGCCGGGAACGAGCATCCTGCCCCGGCTGCTATGGTCTGATGGAAACACCCGAAGGGGAGTAGTCCCAATCGCGTGATCGACACACTGGCGCCCCAGGGCGCCCGGTCGCGCGGGCCTCGGATTCGGCCGTTCTCACACGGCTCCGGGGCGGACGAGACCTTCGGCCTGGCAGGCAATCATCGATGCCGCCGGGCCGAAGTCGTGCCCGAAACTCCCCGGGTGCCCCCTTCAGCCCGGCCGCACGCGCGGGAAGGGCACCCTCCATTGGAAGCGTTCTGGATCAGCCTTGTTGTGATCTTCGTCGCGGAGTTGGGCGACAAGAGCCAGCTCATGGCCATGACCTTCGCCACCCGGTTCAAGCCGTGGCCGGTCCTCGCCGGAATCACCCTGGCCACCGCGGTGGTCCACCTGGTCAGTGTCGGTGTCGGCGGGCTGGCCGGTGACCTTCTCCCCACCACGGCGATCACGATCATCGCCGGAATCGCCTTCCTCGGCTTCGCGCTGTGGACGCTGCGCGGGGACGAGCTGACGGACGAGGAGGCCCAGAAGGCGCAGCGCACCACCCGATCGGCGATCATCGCCGTGACCGTCGCCTTCTTCCTCGCCGAGCTGGGCGACAAGACCATGCTCGCCACCATCACCCTCGCCACCCAGCACGGCTGGTTCGGCACCTGGGTCGGCTCGACCGTCGGCATGGTCGCCGCCGACGCCCTGGCCATCCTGGTCGGACGGATGCTCGGCAAGCACCTGCCGGAGAAGATCATCAGGTACGGCGCCGCCGCCGCGTTCGCCGTCTTCGGCGTGATCCTGCTGCTCGAACCCCTGCTGGCCTGATCGAGGCCGTACGTGGTGGTCAGCCGATCAGGGCGTTGATGGTGCCGTGCGGCTGGGTTGGTGATCGAGGCCGTACGTGGTGGTCAGCTGATCAGGGCGTTGATGGTGTCGTGCGGCTGGGTTGGTGATCGGGGGCGGGGTGGTCAGCCGATCAGGGCGTTGATGGTGTCGTGCGGCTGGGTTGGTGATCGGGGGCGGGGTGGTCAGCCGATCAGGGCGTTGATGGTGTCGTGCGGCTGGGTTGGTGATCGGGGGCGGGGTGGTCAGCCGATCAGGGCGTTGATGGTGTCGTGCGGCTGGGTCGGTGATCGGGGGCGTGGTGGTCAGCCGATCAGGGCGTTGATGGTGTCGTGCGGCTGGGTTGGTGATCGGGGGCGGGGTGGTCAGCCGATCAGGGCGTTGATGGTGTCGTGCGGCTGGGTTGGTGATCGGGGGCGGGGTGGTCAGCCGATCAGGGCGAGGCGGTGGGCGGCGGCAGCCGCCTCGCCCCGGGTGGAGACGCTCAGCTTGCCGAGGATGTTGGAGACATGGACGCTCACGGTCTTGGCCGAGATGAACAACTCGGCGGCGATCTCGCGGTTGGACCGTCCCCGGGCGACCAGCCGGAGCACCTCCAGTTCGCGCGGGGTCAGCAACTGCTCCTCGCTCCCCGTCCGGTCGGTGAGGGAGATCCCCACCCGGCGGGCGAGCGCGGAGATCTCGCCTGCCAGCGGCCGGGCGGAGATCGCCACGGCGATCGGATGGGCGGTGCGCAGCCGGTCGGCGGCACCGTCGCGATCGCCTGCACCGGCCGCCGCCCGTCCGGCGTGCAGCAGTGACCTCGCCTGCGGAAGAGGACGGCCCAGCCGTCCCCAGGCCGCGGCCGCGGCGTCGTGGTCGCGGGCGATACCGAGCCGGTAGGCCTCGGAGACGGGGCTGTCCACGGTCATCGCGGCCGCCGCCTCCTCGACGCGGGCGCGCAGCGCCGCCACCCGTTCGGGGGCGAACGCCCCGATCGTCTCGCAGACCCCTCCGAGCAGGTCGAGCATCCGCCAGCCCAGCATGGGATTCATGATCCGTGCCTCCCGGGCTACCCGCTCGGCGACCTCCAGTGCGGCCAGCGGCTCCCCGTCGAGCATGTGCAGGCCGATCAGGAGCCGGGAGTTGGCGCTCAGTTCCTGGGTGAACTCCTCCGAGGCGACGCCGAAGGCGCCCACCTCGTTCAGGACGGCTCTGAGCACGTCCGTCTCGCCCCGGGCGAGCGCCACGTCGGCGCGGATCCGCCGCAGATGGTGGCGGGTACGCAGGATGGGGTCCATGCCCAGGGCCTGCTCGGCCAGCTGGGCCGCCTCCTCGAACCTGCCCAGCGCGTCCAGAGCCTCGGCCCGGTTGTTGGCGATGAACGTGCCCTGGACCCGGTAGAGACCGTACTTCCTGGCCAGTCGTTCCCCTTCGAGCGCCAGCTCGATCGCCTCGGCGGAGCGGCCCATGCTGTTCAGCGCGTCCACGTTGTTGGCGAGGGCGCGCAGCACGCTGCCGCCGGAGCCGACGCGCCTGCCGATCGCCTGCGCTCTCGCGTTGAGCCGGGCCACGGCGTCGACGCGTCCCGCGATCGAGTCGCCCAGCGCGAGGTTGAGCAGCAGCTCGGCCTCCAGGGGCTCCTCGCCGTACTCACGCACGATCCGCAGCGCCTCCTCGGTGAGCGCCGTACCCTCGTCCAGCTCGCCGCTGAACATCAGGTACGCACCCAGCTTGGACAGCACCTCGGCGCGGTCCAGCCCCGGTTCGGGGACCAGTCGCTCGGCGTAGCGGAGATCGTCGAGCACCCCCGGCTTCCGTTTGGCCTTCTTGAACTGCGACCTCCGTACCAGCAGGTCCGCCACCCGCGCGGGCTCGGTCCGCTCGTCGAGCTCGTCCAGTGCGGCCTTGACGAACTTGCTGCCCCTGTCGACCTCCCCGCACGCGCTCGCGGCCTCCGAGGCGCGCTCCAGGACCGTGGTGTGGTCGACACCGATGCGTTCGGCGGCGTCGGGGACCTTGCTCCACAGTGTGAGCACCCGCTCAAGCAGCTGCATCATCTCGTTGTAGGCGAAGGTCTTCGCGGCCTTGCTCGCCGCCTCCCAGGCGGAGATGAGGGCCCAGAGGTCGTTTCTGGCGGCGTGCCAGTGGTGGGCGATCTCGATGGCGGCCCGGCCGGGCGGGACGAGCGCGCGGTCGTTGCCGATCTCCTCGGCGAAGCGGGCGTGCAGCCGTACGTGCTCACCCGGCAGGAGCTCGTCGTGCACGGCCTCGCGGATCAGCGCGTGCCGGAAGACATAGGCGTGGCCGTCGGCGACCTGCAGTACGTTGGCCGCGATCGCGGTACGCAGCGCGTCGTCGAGGTCGACGTCGGACAGGCCGCCGACCGCGGCGAGCAGGGCGTGGCCCACCCGGATGCCGCCGGCCGCGGCGATGCGCAGCACTCGCTGGGTCTCCTCGGGGAGCCGCTCGACGGAGCCGATGATCAGGTCGTGCAGGGAGTCGGGGAAGGTGCAGTCGCCGCCGCACTCCATCAGCGCCTCGACGAAGAGCGGGATGCCCTCGCTGCGCCGGAAAACCCTGTTCACCTGGGCGGGCTCGGGTGCGGTGCCGAGGATGCCGGCCATCTGGTCCGCCACCTCCGGCAGGGTGAGCCGGGGCAGGTCCATCCGGAGGACCCCGTCCAGCCGGCCGAGCTCGGCGAGCACCGGTCTGAGCGGATGCTGGCGGTGGAGCTCGTCGGAGCGGTAGGTGAGGACCATCAGCACGGGTGCGGCGCGCAGGTTCCGGCTGAGGAAGGCGATCAGGTCGCGGCTGGAGCTGTCGGCCCAGTGGACGTCCTCGATGAGGAGGATCACCGGCCGGCTCTCGGCGAGCCGTTCCAGCAGGGTGAGAACCTGCTCGAAGAGCCGAGCCCGGGCGGTGTCGCTCTCCGTGTCGCCGCTCGGCTCACCGAACTCGGGCAGTAGCCGGGCCAGGTCGCGTGCCCCTCCCTCGGGGAGCAGCGCCGCGACCTCCTCGGCACCGCACTCGCGGACGAGCTGGCGGATCGCCGCGGTGAACGGCGCGTAGGCGAAGCCCTCGGTCGACAGCTCCACGCAGCCCCCGTTAAGCACGTGGGCGCTGTCGGCCGAGGCCCGTTCCGCGAAACACCCGATCAGCCGTGACTTGCCGACGCCGGCCTCGCCGCCGAGCAGCACCGTCGTCGCCGCGTTCTTCCGTGTCTGTTCGAATGCCTCGGTCAGATCCGCAAGTTCCGCCTCCCGTCCTACGAAGACGGGGCTTACCGCCCGACCCACCATGTCTGCCAGCATGTCATGCCTTACCGGTAGCACTCTCCCTATTTTTCGTGCGGTGAAATCGATCTCCTACGGCGGCAGAGAGGCCCGGCCGGACGCAAGGAGGCGGCCGGGCTCTCGGGATGTGGTCATGCCGAAATGATCTTGCTGAGGAGGCCCCTGCGGCGCTTGCCACCCGAGCGGGCCTTCCTGGTCTGCTGAGCCTCGCGGGCGAGGCGGTGGCTGTCGGCCTGCTCGCGGAGCTCGGCGGTCTTCTGGGTGATCATCTGGAGCTGAAGCTCGGGACCCATGGGGGTTCCTTCCTGGTGTGGCGCTTTCCTTACACACTCAAGATTCGTCCTAAGGCCCCCGGTCCCACATCGGGAGGATGCCCTATCTCCCGGCCGCTCCGAGCCTCGGCGCCGTCTAGTGATGCTTAGCCCGCGCTGGGACGCCACAGAACGTATCGGTTGCATGACATTAGGGCGGAGATTACATTTCCACTTGCGTTTCACTGGTGATCCGGAGGGGCCATAATGCATAATCCCGGATTAGCGGGTTATGTCAGGGAAACTGACCCTTTTTTATAATTTCAAATACGCGAGCTCCTGCGGGGTGCAGATGGAGTTTCGACTGCTGGGGCCGCCGGAGGTCCGCGGCGTGGCCGGCCGTGAATGGTTTCGGGGGCACCGCCAGCGCGCGGTGTTCGCAACTCTGGCACTGAGCGCCAACCGGGTCGTGGTGGTCGACCGGTTGGTCGACGTCGTATGGAGTGACCGTCCGCCACCGACCGCGCAGGCACAGATCCAGAAAACGGTGTCGGCGTTGCGTCAACTGCTGGACAGTCCGGCGGCCGGGGGCGAGCGGATCAACACGGTGTCCTCGGGGTACATGCTGTACGCCGAGCCGGGAGAGATCGACGTCGGGCTCTTCGAGCAGGGGGTCCAGCAAGCCTCGTCCGCCGTCGCGGCGGGCAACCTGCTCGAGGCCACCACCTGTTTTCGCGGCGCTCTGGCCCGCTGGTTCGGCCGGGCGATCGACGGCGTCCCCGGGCTCGTCGCGGAAGCCACCCATCTGGAGGAGCAACGACTGGTCGCGCTGGAGAAGTGCGCGCATATCGAACTGATGCTCGGCAGGCACGCGGAGGTCGCGACCGAACTGGAGCGACTGGTCACCGCTCATCCGCTGCGCGAACGGCTACGCGTGTTGCAGATGATCGCCCTGTACGGTTGCGGCCGCCGGGCGGAGGCGCTGCAGGTGTTCCACAACGCCCGCCTTCTGCTGAAGGAGGATCTTGGTATCGACCCGGGTCCGCAACTGCGTGACGTCGAGCACGCCATCCTGACCGAGGTGCCGGTGGCCCAGGTGCTGCCCGCGCCATGCTGAACCGTCTGGCGGGTGCGGCCGTCGCGGTCACCGCGGTCGCGGGTCTGGTGGCCGCACGGCGCCGGTATCTCATCGTCACGGTCAACGGTGCCAGCATGCACCCGACCTTCCTCGACGGCGACCGGGTTCTGGTGCGCACGGGGGGCGCCCGGACGCCGCGCAGGGGTGATGTGGTGGTCCTGTGGACGCCGCCGTCCGAGGCGGGCTGGGACGCGCCGCCGCCGAGCGCGGGTCCCGTGCGAAACAGCCGGAGCATCAAGCGGGTGGTCGCGGTACCCGGTGATCCTCTGCCACGGGCCGCCGAGGAGGCATGTGGCCGACCGGCGGGAACTCCGGTCCCGACCGGCCGCCTTGTGGTCTTCGGGGACGCGCGGCACAGTTACGACTCCAGATCCTGGGGTTTCCTGCCGGTCGAGCGCCTGGTCGGCGTCGTGGTACGGCGTCTCCCCTCGCACCGCCGACGGTGACGCCGGTAGTGATCCGGTAGTGACCCGGTAGCGATCCGGTAGAGGCGCTTGGGACGCTCGCGGGGAACCGTGGTCTGCGGATCATTGAGGGTGATGGCTGCCACGGGTCCCGCGCTCGTTCGATCGGGCGGGCGAGTTGGTCGATCCGTTAGGAGAACCATGATCGGGAAGATGAACTCCCTGGGCGACAGGCTGCTCGGGCTGCTGCTGCCGAGCACCAGCGCTGCCGCGGCCTCGCTGTGCTCAGGCAGGTACATCGGCTACTGGAGCGGTTGCGAACACTACTGCTACCGCTACGGCGACCGTACGGCGCAGTACAAGTGGTGCAGCAGGGCGACGGGATGCCAGATCGAGTGCTACGACTGCTGTAACTGATCTCCACGGTCATCCGGCGGGAACGAGATGGAGTACGTGGCACTGGCCGGGCGGTGCCGGTCTCCTGCGCTTGCTTCGGCTGGTCCGACGCGCCGGTCAGCCGCGCGCACCTGGTGCGCAACGCGGTACTGATGACCGTCGCGGTGGCCGGTGCCGTCGCCCACATCGGCGCCGGCGCCGACCTGCTTCCAGGCGGGGCGGTGATCGCCGTGGCCGCCGCGGCGGTGATCGTCGTCGGGATCCTGTTCACCGACGACCTCGCGTCACTGTTCGCACCGGCCTCTGGGCCGGCTTGATCCTGAAAGGAATCCAGAGTGCCGTTTCTGATCGCGGGGATGGTGTTCGTCGGGCTGCTGTGCGCCGTCGATCTGCTGCTCACGATGGCGGTGATCCGCCGGTTGCGAGAGCACACCGAACAGTTCGCGGCGCTACAGAACGGCGATCCGGCCCAGTCGCTGCTGCGGGAGGGGACGCCGCTTCCGGCATTCGACGCCGAGTCGGTCGACGGTGAGACGGTCAACAGCCAGGCGGCTCCCCCAGAGGTCCTGGCCCTGCTCTCCACCGAATGCGTGGTCTGTCTGGAGGAAATGCCGAGGTTCCTCCGATTCCTCGGCGACCGGGGCGTCGACCGTTCCGCCGCGGTTGTGGTGATCATGGGGGGCGACACCCCCAAGGCCGAGAAACTCGTCGAGGGGCTGCGCCCGGTCGCACAGGTGGTCCGCCAGCCATGGGGCGGTCCGATCGAAAAGGCGTTCCAGGCGAGGCTCTTCCCCAACTTCTACCTTGCCTCCGACGGAGTCGTGCGGGTCACCTCCATCTCCGTGGCGAACCTGGACCGGCCGGTTCCGGCGTGATCCGTCGCGTGCGAAACCGCGTGCGAAACCAGGCGAACGGTTCGGCTCCGGACAAGCCGAACAGGATTTACAGCGCGGCGGCAGGGACGCTCTGGGAGCGGGCCGTCGCCGCGTGGGCGCTGGTCTGGAGATCCGGACCGAAGGTGCTGTTCGGCTCCGTCGCGATGGCGGTGCTGTCGGGTACCTGGCCCGTCGCGGGCGCCTGGCTCACCAAGCTGCTCCTCGACGAACTGAGCGGCCCGCGGCATGACCAGGCGCTGCTGGTCGCCCTGGCGGCCGGGCTGGCCGTCACCGGTCTGCTGACCGCCACTCTTCCCCATCTCGGCCGCTATCTCGACGCCCAGTTGCGCCGCCGGGTCGATCTGCTCGCCCGCGACGAGCTGTTCGCCGCGGTGAACCGCTTCACCGGACTGATCCGCTTCGAGACCCCGTTTTTCCATGATCGACTGAGGTTGGCCGAACAGGCCGGGCAGACGGCGGCCATTCAGATCGTCTTGCCGGCGATCTCCCTGCTGCGGGTGGTCATCACGGTCGTCGGCTTCGTCGTCACGCTGACCCTGCTGAGTCCGGTTATGACCGTCGTGGTGCTGCTCACCGCGGTACCGACGGTTCTCGCCGAACTGTTCCTGAGCCGGCTCAGGGCCGGCACGCTGTGGCGGATCAGCCCGCTCGGCCGCCGGACCGTCTTCTACGGCCGGTTGCTCACCAGCCTCGACTCCGCCAAGGAGGTCCGCCTGTTCGGGCTCGGCGACTTCCTCCGGCGGCGGCTGATGACCGATGTGCGAGCGGCCCAGGAGAGCGAACGCGCCGTCGACGTGCGAGAGTTGAAGGTCCAGACGTGGCTCAGCGCGCTCAGCGCGGTGACCGCGGGCGCCGGGCTGATCTGGGTGGTGGCGGGTACGGCCGGCGGCCTGCTGTCGATCGGCGACGTGGCCGTGTTCATCGCCGCCGTGGCCGGAGTGCAGTTCGGTCTCGCGGAATTCGTCGGATCCCTCGGCGGGATATACGAGGCCCTGCTGATGTTCGGCCACTACCGCGAGGTGGTGCGGGCCGAACCTGATCTTCCGATCCCCGAGAAGCCCTCGCAGGCCGTGCCGCTGAGGCGCGGAATCGAGTTGCGGAACGTGTGGTTCCGCTATGACGACTCGCACCCGTGGGTGCTGCGGGGAGTCGATCTCTTCCTGCCCCACGGCACCGCGCTGGCCCTGGTCGGCCTCAACGGGTCCGGCAAGTCGACACTGGTCAAGCTGCTTTGTCGGTTCTACGACCCGCAGCGGGGCGCGGTGCTCTGGGACGGGGTGGACATCCGTGAGATCGCCCCGGCGGAGCTGCGGGAGCGGATGGCGGCCGTCTTCCAGGACTGCGTCGCCTACGACTTCACCGCCGCGGAGAACATCGGCGTCGGTGACGTCTCCGCCATGTCCGATCGGGAGCGGATCCGTACCGCCGCCACCCTGTCCGGGATCGACGAGGCGCTCGAAAGCCTCCCGCGCGGCTACGACACGATGCTGAGCCGCACCTTCTTCGGTTCGAGCGAGGATGACCCGGAGACGGGCGTCCTGCTCTCCGGCGGGCAGTGGCAGCGGATCGCGCTCGCCCGTGCCTACCTGAGAGAAGATCGCGATCTGGTCA
This sequence comes from Streptosporangium sp. CA-115845, assembly GCF_050943795.1. NCBI lineage: Bacteria > Bacillati > Actinomycetota > Actinomycetes > Streptosporangiales > Streptosporangiaceae > Streptosporangium > Streptosporangium sp. CA-115845. Next base: position 785,465 of record NZ_CP191988.1, read on the forward strand.
TCCTCGACGAGCCGAGCACGGGGCTGGACGCGGAGGCCGAGCACGACCTGCACACCGATCTGCGTCGGCACAGGTCCGGGCGGACCAGCCTGCTGATCTCCCATCGGCTCAGTGCCGTGCGTGAGGCGGATCTCATCGTGGTCCTCGCCGACGGGCGCATCGTGGAGCGGGGTACGCATACCGAGCTGATGGCTGGCGAGGGGGAGTACGCCCGGCTGTTCGCCCTGCAGGCGGACGGGTACCGCCCTGAGGCGCACGCGCCGCGTCGGCCCTGAACGCCATCTCCCTGGGCGAACCGGTCACGCTGGGCGGATGTTCACGAAAACCGGTGAGAGGGTTGTGCAAGGTCCAGTTTGGAAGTAATCACACCAGTGGGCATGCTGGAGAGGTGTCAACTATGACTACCTCGCTCGCGGACGTGGCCACGTCCAACGCCACGCTGCGAACCTTCCTGCACGGCCTGCCCGGTGTCGATCGCGTGGGCGCCGACCAGCGCGCCGCGATGCTCGGCACCCGATCCATCAAGACGACCGCCAAGGCCCAGGCCATCGATCTCGCCATCGGCATGGTGGACCTGACGACCCTGGAGGGAGCCGACACCCCGGGTAAGGTCCGCGCGATGTGCGCCAAGGCCCTCCACCCCGACCCGGCCGACCCCTCGGTACCCAGGGTGGCCGCGGTGTGCGTCTATCCCGACCTGGTCGCCGAGGCCGCGACGGCGCTGAGGGGCACCGGTGTCAAGGTGGCCAGCGTCGCGACCGCCTTCCCCAGCGGACGCTCCTCGCTCGACGTCAAGGTCGCCGACACCGGCTTCGCGGTGGCGGCCGGAGCCGACGAGATCGACATGGTCATCGACAGGGGCGCGTTCCTCGCGGGTGACTACGTCAAGGTCTTCGAGGAGATCGTCGCGATCAAGGCCGCCTGCGGCTCCGCTCACCTGAAGGTGATCCTGGAGACCGGCGAGCTGTCCACGTACGACAACGTGCGCCGCGCGTCCTGGCTGGCCATGCTGGCCGGGGGCGACTTCATCAAGACCTCCACCGGAAAGGTGCAGCCCGCCGCGACCCTTCCGGTGACGCTGATCATGCTGGAGGCGGTCCGTGACTTCCTGGCCGTGACCGGCCGGAAGGTCGGGGTGAAGCCCGCGGGCGGTATCCGGACCACCAAGGACGCGGTCAAGATGCTCGTCCTGGTCAACGAGACCGTCGGCGAGGGCTGGCTCAGCCCCGACTGGTTCCGGCTCGGCGCCTCCACACTTCTCAACGATCTGCTGATGCAGCGCCAGAAGATGGCCACCGGCAGGTACGCGGGTCCCGACTACTTCACCCTCGACTAAGGCGTTCACATGTTTGAGTACGCACCGGCGCCCGAGTCGCGTGACGTCGTCGACATCAGGCCGTCCTACGGCCTGTTCATCGACGGTGAGTGGGTCGACTCCCAGGGCGGGGGTCTTCACAAGACCGTCAACCCCGCGTCCGAGGAGGTCCTGGCGGAGGTCGCCTGGGCGACGGAGGCCGATGTCGACCGGGCGGTCTCGGCCGCCCGCAAGGCGTTCGGCGTCTGGTCGGCGCTGCCCGGCTCGGAAAGGGCCAAGTACCTCTTCAGGATCGCGCGGATCATCCAGGAGCGCTCGCGCGAGCTGGCCGTCCTGGAGTCCCTGGACAACGGCAAGCCCATCCGCGAGTCCCGCGACGTGGACCTGCCCCTGGTGGCGGCCCACTTCTTCTACTACGCAGGCTGGGCGGACAAGCTGGGATACGCCGGGTACGGCCCCGGTCCGCGCCCGCTCGGGGTGGCCGGCCAGGTCATCCCGTGGAACTTCCCGCTGCTCATGCTCGCATGGAAGATCGCCCCCGCCCTGGCCTGCGGTAACACCGTGGTCCTCAAGCCCGCCGAGACCACCCCGCTGACCGCGCTGCTGTTCGCGGAGATCTGCGCGCAGGCCGACCTGCCGCCCGGCGTGGTCAACATCGTGACCGGTGCCGGACAGACCGGCGCGGCCCTGGTCGGCCACCCCGACGTCGACAAGGTGGCTTTCACCGGCTCCACCGAGGTCGGCCGCCAGATCGCCAGGTCGGTCGCGGGCTCCGGCAAGAAGGTCACCCTGGAGCTCGGTGGCAAGGCCGCGAACATCGTGTTCGAGGACGCCGCGCTGGACCAGGCGGTCGAGGGCATCGTCAACGGGATCTTCTTCAACCAGGGCCACGTCTGCTGTGCGGGCTCCCGGCTGCTGGTGCAGGAGTCGATCGAGACGGAACTGCTCGACGCGCTGAAGCGGCGGCTCGGCACGCTCAGGCTGGGCGACCCGCTGGACAAGAACACCGACATCGGCGCGATCAACTCCGCGGCCCAGCTCGCCAGGATCCGCGAGCTGTCGGACCTGGGGGAGGCGGAGGGCGCCGAGCGCTGGTCTCCGGCCTGCTCGCTGCCCGACAAGGGGTTCTGGTTCCCGCCGACCATCTTCACCGGTGTCGCCCAGTCACACCGGATCGCCCGCGAGGAGGTCTTCGGCCCCGTGCTGTCCGTGCTGACCTTCCGCACCCCGGCCGAGGCGGTGGAGAAGGCGAACAACACCCCGTTCGGCCTCTCGGCGGGCGTGTGGACGGAGAAGGGTTCGCGCATCCTGTGGATGGCGAGCAGACTCCGCGCCGGCGTCGTCTGGGCCAACACCTTCAACCGGTTCGACCCCACCTCGCCGTTCGGCGGCTACAAGGAGTCGGGATACGGGCGAGAGGGCGGACGGCACGGGCTGGAGGCGTACCTCGATGTGTGAGCATCAGCGCCTCAGGCGCCGTCGCCGCCGCGACCAGAGCACCCGGGGTCACGGCTTCGCCCGCGCCGGGCGGCCGGTGCTGCGTGGCTGGTTCGCCCACCGGTGCGGCGTGAGCCGCTGCGGTCAGGTCTTCGTGCCGGCCCGGCTGGCGCAGCAGGAGAGCTCGTGGAGAGGGCTGGGAAATGAGTAAGGCGGAGAAGCCGGGCCGGGCGCGGGCGACCAAGCAGGCCCCGGAGCAGGCCACTGAGCAGGCCCCGGAGCAGGCCCCGGAGCAGGCCACTGACCTCGGGGACGGACGCCGGCCCGCACGGCTCGCCGTGCGCAAGACGTACAAGCTGTACATCGGCGGGGCGTTCCCGCGCTCCGAGAGCGGAAGGTCCTACCCGGTGACCTCCTCCAGCGGCGACTTCCTCGCCAACGCCGCCAAGGCCTCCCGCAAGGACGCCCGCGACGCGGTGACGGCCGCGCGCAAGGCCTTCGGCGGCTGGTCGGGGGCCACCGCGTACAACCGGGGACAGGTCCTCTACCGCGTCGCCGAGATGCTGGAGAGTCGCCGGGCCCAGTTCATCGCCGAGCTGGCCGAGTCCGGGACGAAGAACGCGCGGGAGGTCGTGGACGCGAGCGTCGACCGGCTGGTCTGGTACGCCGGATGGTCGGACAAGATCGCCGCGGTCGCCGGGTCCGCCAACCCCGTCGCCGGTCCCTACTTCAACATCTCCTCGCCGGAGCCGACCGGCGTGGTCGCGGTGGTCGCCCCCGACAAGCCGCTGCTCGGGCTCGTCTCGGTGATCGCCCCGGTGATCGTCACGGGCAACACCTGCGTGGTGATCGCGAGCGAGCGCGCCCCGCTGCCCGCGATCACCCTGGCCGAGGTGCTCGCCACCTCGGACCTGCCCGGTGGGGTGGTCAACATCCTCACCGGCTCCGTCGCCGAGATCGCCCCCCATCTGGCCGCGCACATGGACGTCAACGCCCTCGACCTGGCCGGGGTCACCGACCGGGCCGTGGCGGTCGCGTGCGAGCAGGCGGCGGCGGAGAACCTCAAGCGGGTCCTCCGTCCCGCCGAGACCGACTGGTTCGCAGACCCGGGCACCGGGCGGATGACCGCCTTCCTGGAGACCAAGACGGTCTGGCACCCCACCGGCGTCTGACCGGTACGGGGCCGCCCGCGTGGGGTCTCTCCCGCGGGCGGCCCCGGCGCCGCGCCGGCCGGTTGCCCGGCGCGCCGGTAGGCGGCGGCCAGACGGAAAGACGATCAGGCGGGCAGGGCGTGGCGGGTCCAGGGGCGGGCGGTCTCCAGCTGGCCGGCCAGGGCCAGGAGCTGCGCCTCACCCCCCGGGGCGGCGACGAGCTGGACGCCGATCGGCATGCCGCTCGAGTGCCGGCCGTACGGGACGGTCATCGCGGGCCAGCCGGCCATGTTCCAGGCCGCGGTGGCGGGCGCGTACGTCAGGTTGGCGCGGGCGTTCGCCAGGAGCCCGCGCCGGCCCCAGCGCTCGGCGGCCGGTGGCAGGGCGGCGAGCGTCGGCGTGACGAGCACGTCGGCGTTGCCGAACCACTGGTCGGCGCCGTACGCGCGCCAGCGGTCACGGCCCGCCGTGCCGTCCGCCCCGAACCTGGCGAGCAGCCGTCCGGCTCTCGCCAGGGACCTGGTGCGCCGTTCGAGGCCGCGCGGGTCGAGGCCGTCCACGTCGCCCCTGGCGCACGCGAACCAGGTGGCGACAGCGGCCGCACCGACCCCGAAGGGCATCCGCTGGGGGTGCTCCACCACGGTGTGCCCCGCCGCGCCCAGGACCTCCGCCGCACCGGTCACCGCCCGCTGGAACTCGGCGTCCACCGAGAGCCCGGAGGGCAGCGGCATCGGCGCGACCGCGATCCGCAGCCTCAGCGGTTCCGACAGGGTCAGCCCGCCCGGGTAGTCGTCGATGGCGCTGTCCACGCCGAGGGTCTCGCTCTCGCCGGGCGTCGCCAGTGACATGTCATCCGCCATGACGGCCAGGGCCAGGGCGAGATCGGCCACGGTCGTGGCCAGCGGGCCGTTCTCCGACATCCCGTACCAGTCGTGCTCGGGCGGCGGGACCACCCCGTGACCCGGCTTGATCGAGACCAGGCCGCAGCAGGCGGCCGGGATGCGCAGCGAGCCCAGCCCGTCGTTGCCGTGGGCCAGCGGGACCATGCCCGCCGCCACGGCGGCGGCGCTCCCGCCCGACGACCCGCCGGGGGTGCGCCCGAGGTCCCACGGGTTGCGCGTCACGCCGTACACGCTGTCGGAGAATCCGACCAGGCAGAGCTCCGGCACGTTGGTGATGCCGACGACCACCGCGCCCGCGGCCCTGAGCCTGGCCACCACGGGATGATCCTCGTCCGCGGGCGCGTCCGGCGTCGCCGCGGAACCGTTGCGGGAGGCCTCGCCCCTGATCGGCACATTGTCCTTGATCGCGATCGGTACCCCGGCGAGCGGCAGCCCGGACAGGTCCGCCCGCTCCTGTAGTGCCCGCGCCTCGGCCAGCGCCCGCTCGGCGAGGACCGTGCGGAACGCCCCGACGCGCCCGTCACGCTCGGCGATGGCGTCGAGGTGCTCCTCGACGACCATGGGCGCGGTGACCTTCCCCCGTCGCACGGCCTCCGCGATCTCCACTGCGGAACTTCCCACCCACGACATGAACCGAGTGTGGTCCGGCGAGTCCGCCAGGGGAAGCGTCCCATGTCTCAATCAGATGACTTGTCCGGCTCATCGGTGTTATTCCGCTCGCCCCGCCGGGGCTCGCGCCCCGCCGCCCTGAGTGCCAGGCGGAGTGCGTACTCCAACTGGGCGTTGACACTTCGCAGGTCGTCGGCCGCCCACTTGGCGATCACCTCGTAGACGGCCGGGTCGAGCCTCAGCAGGATCTTCTTGCGCTCAGCCATAGAGGCTGCCGGCGTTGACCACCGGCTGCGTCGCCTTGTCACCGCAGAGGACGACCAGCAGGTTGGAGACCATCTGCGCCTTGCGCTCCTCGTCGAGTTCCACCACCTCATCCTCCCGCAACTTGGTCAGTGCGAGCTGGACCATGCCGACCGCGCCGGCGACGATGTGGGTGCGCGCCGCGACCACCTGGGCGGCCTGCTGCCGGACCAGCATCGCCTGGGCGATCTCCGGAGCGTAGGCGAGGTGGGTGATCCGCGCCTCCAGCACCTCCACCCCGGCGAGCTGGGTGCGGTCGCTCAGCTCGGTGGTGAGCTCGGCGGCCACCTCGGCACCGTCGCGCAGGCTGGTGCGGCCCTCCTCGTGGGCGTCGTACGGGTGGCTGGTGGCCAGGTGCCTGACGGCGGCCTCGGACTGGATCGCCACGTACTGCTCGTAGTCGTCCACCGAGAACGTCGCCTTGGCGGTGTCGGCGACCTTGTAGACGACGACGGCGGCGATCTCCACGGGGTTGCCGTCGGCGTCGTTCACCTTGAGCTTGGTCGTCTCGAAGTTGCGCACCCGGAGGGTGACGCGCTCCTTGTTGGTGAACGGCAGCACCCACTGGAACCCGGCCTGGTTCACCGTCCCGATGTAGCGGCCGAAGAACTGCACGACCTTCGCCTCGTTCGGGTTGATCACCGTGAACCCGGTGGCCATGACCGTCGCGACGACCCCCCACCCGATCGCCGCGGCGATCAGCTGTGTTTCCCCCGCCGTCCAGCCGGCCCAGGCCAGGACGGCCCCGAGCACCAGGAGCCCGGCCAGGACGCCGAACCCGCTCATCCGGAAAGCACGTCGTTCCATGTACGCCACCTTTGCTATCGAAGTGATATCACTACGATAGCTCACAAAGGCCCGCCGTGCGCCGGTCGCCGGGTGAGGTGAGGTCTCCGGCCTTGCCGCCGGGAGTACCGAGCACGATTGCCCGGCCGGTATGGGAGGTGAGGTCTCCGGCTCCGCCGCCGGGAGCGCCGGGCGTGGCTCCCGGGTCAGCGCCGGGTCAGCGCCGTGGGTTGGTGCGGCGGGTGGCGGTGGCCGACATGGGGTCGTCCGGCCAGGGATGCCGGGGATAGCGGCCGCGGAGCTCGGCGCGGACCGCGCGGTAGCCCTCGCGCCAGAACGAGGCCAGGTCGGCGGTGACCGCGGCCGGACGGCCCGCGGGGGAGAGCAGGTGGATCACCAGTGGGACTCCCGCGACGCGCGGGGTCTCGGCCCAGCCGAACAGCTCCTGCAGCTTGGCCGCCAGTACCGGCTGCTCGCCCGAGTAGTCGATCCTGATCCGTGACCCGCTCGGCACCTCGACCCGTTCCGGGGCCGTCTCCGCCAGCCGGGCGTGCCACGGGACCAGGCGGTGCAGCGCGGAGACCACGTCGAGGCGCTCCAGGTCGGACCGGCGGCGGGCCCGCGACAGCTCGGGCTCCAGCCAGCGGTCGGCCGCCTCGATCAGCGCGTCGTCGTCCGTCGCGGGCCAGGGGTCGCCGAGCGTGCGCCGGCAGAAGGCCAGGCGCTCGCGCAGGGCCACGGCCTCGGGCGTCCAGCGCAGGATCGACAGGCCCTCGGCGCGCAGACCCTCCAGGACGGCGGGTCGTACGTCGGCGCCGCGGAGCGCGCTGTCGGCCAGCTCGATCGCGCCCAGCCGTTCCACCCGGCGAGCCGACACATCGCCACGCCGCTCTCCCGGCGGTACGCGCCAGATGATCTCCTCGTCGGAGCCGTACAGGGGAGCCGCGGCGAGCCTGGCGATCTCCTCGTCGATCACCACCGCCTGCCTGATCCTGGCGGACGCCACCCCGGCGGGCCGGTCCGCGACCGCGATGGCCAGCCACTCCGCCGTCCCCAGCCGCGACCCGCGTGGCAACTCGGCGGCCGTTCCCGAGGCCATCAGGTACGACCCGCCCCGCCGCCGCGCCACCCGCTCGGGGTAGGCCAGCGCCACGACGATCCCGGCCAGGGCATCGTCGTCCCAGGCCGTCTCGTCATCCTGGTGCGTCCTGCCGGCCTGGGTCTCCCGGCCGCGCCGGGGCGTGACGTCGGCGGGCAGCGGTCGTCCCCGACGCCGGTCGGGGCCGGGGACGGCGCGAGCCAGGCGTCCGGCCTCCTGACGCCACCGGGCGGAGAAGCCGTCCCCGCCCCGGCGCGCGGAGCGCCAGACCGCCACCAGGTCGTCACCCGCGTCCCTGGGTAACTGCTCCGACAGCAGCGCCACGACCTCGGCGACCCGGGACCTCGTGTTGCTCCCGGTGCCGGCCAGGGGATCGGTTCCGGCGTCGATCAGGGCCCGCGCCAGGCGCGGATGGACCCCGGCTCCGGCCATCCGCCGTCCCCGCTCGGTCACCCGGCCCATGGTGAGATCCGGTGTGCCAGGGGAGTCCAGGGCGCCCAGGGCGTGCAGGGTGCGGCGGGCGGCGTCCATCGCGGCGGCCGGGGGCGGGTCGAGCAGGGCCAGGCCGGTGGCGGCGGGGTCGCCCCAGCAGGCGGCCTGGAGGGCGAAGCCGGTCAGATCGGCGAGCGCGATCTCGGGCCGCGCGTGCTCGGGCAGCCGCTCGTGCTCGGCCCGCGACCAGCAGCGGTAGACCACGCCCGGTGCCTCGCGGCCCGCCCGCCCCGCACGCTGGGTGGCCGAGGCCCGGGACGCCCGGACCGTGGTGAGCGAGCCGAGGCCGCGGGCGTGGTCGGTACGGGGCTCCCTGGCCAGGCCGGAGTCGACCACCACCCGTACGCCGGGCACGGTCAGGCTCGACTCGGCGACCGAGGTGGCGAGAACCACCCTGCGCCCCTCGCCCGGGGAGAGAACCGCGTCCTGGACCCGGGCCGGGGCCTGGCCGTGCACCTGGAGGACGTCGACGCCGGGAAGCATCGCGGCCACCCGGCCGATCTCGCCGACGCCCGGCAGGAAGCAGAGCACGTCCCCCTCGTGCTCTGCCAGCGCACGCCGTACGACGGCTGCGACATGGGCCAGGAACGCCGGGTCCACCCGCATGCCATGGGGCGGCGCGACGTTCCCCGAGGGCGGGGCCCAGACGGGCGTGACGGGATGCGCGGTGCCGGACGCGTGCACGATCGGGGCGGGGTCGCCCGAGCCGAGGAGGCGGGCCCAGGGGGCGGCGTCGGCGGTGGCGGAGGTGGCGACGATCCGCAGGTCGGGGCGGAGCGTGGCGCGGACGTCGAGGAGGAAGGCCAGCGCGGTGTCGGCGTCCAGGTGGCGCTCGTGGCACTCGTCCAGCAGGACCGTGTCCACGCCTTCGAGGTCGGGGTCGCGCTGGAGCCGCTGGAGGAGGACCCCCGTGGTGACGACCTCGACGACCGTCCTCGCGCCGGCCCTGCGCTCGCCGCGGACGGAGAACCCGACCTCCGCGCCCACCTCAGACTCCAGCAGCCATGCCATCCGCCTGGCCGCCGCCCGTACCGCCATCCGCCTCGGCTCGGCCACGATCACCCGCTTCGGCGCCGGGCCGTCGAGGAGCCCGGCCAGCGCGAGCGGGACGAGCGTGGTCTTGCCGGTGCCCGGGGGCGCGGTGAGCACGGCGACGCCCCGCTCACCCAGCGCCGCGAGCAACTCGGGCAGGGCATGGCGGACGGGCAGGCCGGACCAGTCGGAACGCACCCGTCCAGTGTCCACGAGCCCGTCCCGCCACGAGACCCGCCCCCGGCACACGCTGTCGCCTTAGGGCCTGTGCGGAGTTGAGATCAGAGGCATTCGCCTGCGCCTTGGTGTCAGGTCCTGGTAGGCCACTGCTATGGCGCGTGGAGACCTCACCGATGACGAATGGTCCTTGATCGAGCCGCACTTGCCTTTAGGTGAGCGAGGCCCGATTCCGGACCTGCGACTGCAGTTCAACGCCGTGATGTGGCGGTTTCGGACCGGCAGCCCGTGGCGGGATCTGCCCGCCGAGTACGGGCCATGGTCCACCGCCTACGACCGATTCCGGTCGTAGGCGATGGTGTGACGGCTTTGATGCAGGGCCGACGCACCCTCTGCGGCATGGGGCGATGTCCAGTGAGGACATTCAAGGAGATGAGTGGGGCGCCTACGTGGTCACTGGAGAGCCCGTTACGGGGAAACTCGTACGGCGGGTTCGGAGGGGGGCCGTGCGGAAAAGGACCTGCCCGGGGCAGGCACCTCGCCGCGTGGCCTACCCAACCAACAAGATCAAGGAGTGGCGCGGGCTGGCCTTCCGCTTCGACAAGACACCCGAAAGCTACCTCGCCGGCCTGCATCTCCGCGGAGCTATCCTGTGGATCCGAAGTCTTCAACCCATTTGAAGATCCGAAGTTCGTACAGGTTCTTGCCAGCCGGCATTTCCCGCCGACTTCACCACTTCCTATTCGCTTTGCGCCCAGGCGGCGACGGGCAGCGAGATATATACGCCGAAGTTGTCCAGGTCGGTAGCGGCCTCGACTTCACGGTGCAGCAGATTGACCCGGTCCTGCCGATTTCGGGCGCGGCTGTCGAACCACTTGGAGCGCACCTCGATCACGACGTCCAGCCCGCTGCGGTCTAGCAGGCCGAGCTGACGAAATCGGATCTCGACATCGCCTGGCTGGAGGTCTCCGTCGTACGGCTCCTCCGGGCACTGCACAGCGATCGAAACGAGGTGGGGCAGTTCGGCGGCGAGTTTGCGAAGAGACGCTTCGGGGACATCCGGCGCGTAGGTCACCTCGACAAGTGGCATCCCACCAGCCTAGCCAGACCGACTGAAAGGTTTAGCCGTGGTTGGCGCGACGACCTCGTGCAGACCGAGCGGCGCTGGCAGGATCCGGCTGCCTGCCGAGCCGTTCACGACACACCGGTGTACCTTCGGCGGCCTGGGCGCGGCGGCCGGCTCGCTCGAGCGTCCGGTGCGGGGTCTTCACCCGGGTGCCGGCCACCGCTCACCCATCGGCAGATGAGGTTCGACCAAGGTTCACACGCCATGCCACGTGCTATACCAAGGCCAGACGGCACCGCGCAGGACAACGCCATGATCTAAATCTCGAACAGGCCCTAGCCACGCGCTCGCCACCGGTGGCGGCGACCACCGGGGTGCCGACGTGTTCGCCGATCAGGCCGATGCCCTCGGTATGGGAGGCCCGCACCGCCTCGTCGTAGGCCGCCTACAACGCCGCCACCTTCCAGGAGGAACTGCGCGACAAGTTCAAGCACGGCAAACCGGTCGCGGTGACCGAGTTCGGCACCTGCGCCTACCGGGGTGCGGGCGAGCGCGGTGGCATGGCCTGGCAGCCACCGGAGGGCGCGGTACGGGACGAGGGCGAGCAGGTGCGCTATTTCACCGAGCTGCTGGACGTCTTCGAGAAGGAGGGGGTGGACACCGCTCTCTGGTTCACCTTCGCGGGCTTCAGCCACATCGGGGACGGGGACATCGCCTCCTACGGCGTGGTCAGGATGCTCGACGAGAGGCGCTGGACACCGAAGAAGGTGTTCCACACGATGGCGGCCGGACACGCCCGCGACCGAGGGGGGCAGGGCGGGGGGCGGACGGTCCGAGCCGCCGACGCCGGGACTTTAGGCCGATGGGTCGAGGACTCCGGTGCTCACCAGGGCGATGATGAGGACGCCGAGGGCGATCCGGTAGATCACGAAGCCGGTGAAGCGGTGGGTGCTGATGTACTTCAGGAACCACGAGACCGCCAGGTAGCCCACGACGAAGGAGATCACGGTGGCCAGGATCGTGGGCCCCCAGTCGGGCGCCGGGCCTTCGCCGATCTTGGACAGCTCCAGGAAGCCCGAGCCCAGCACGGCCGGGATGGCCAGCAGGAAGGAGTACTTCGCGGCCTCCTCCCTGCGGTAGTCCAGCAGCAGCCCGGCGCTGATCGTGCCGCCGGAGCGTGACACGCCGGGAACCAGCGCGAGGGACTGGGCGAAGCCGTAGATCAGGGCGTGGGTGAAGCTGAGGTGCCGCTCCAGGGTGAGCCTGTTGCGGGCGGTGTGGTCGGCGAACCACAGGACGAGGCCGAAGACGATCAGGGTCGTGCCGATCAGGCGCAGGTCGCGGAAGGCGCCCTCGATGGAGTCCTTGAAGAGCAGGCCGAGCACCACGATCGGGATGGTTCCCACGATGACGTACCAGCCCATCCGGGCGGAGTGGTGGCTACGCAGGCCGGGTGTCCACAGGGACCGCGTCCAGGTGGAGATGATCTCCCAGATCTCCGTGCGGAAGTAGATCAGCACCGCGGCCTCGGTGCCGAGCTGGATGACCGCGGTGAACGCGGCCCCGGGGTCCTGCCAGCCGAAGAACGCCGAGGCGACCCGGATGTGGGCGCTGGAGGAGATCGGCAGAAACTCCGTCAGTCCCTGGATCAGTCCGAGGACCACGGCTTCGAACCAGCTGATCACTTGAGCGCCTTCCGTACCAGCACGTGCGTAACCTACGCGAGGCTAGCGGAGCGCACGGTGGGCGTGACCGGTCATTCGGCTGATGTTCACCATCACTTTTTTGGACATGCGCTCTCGCGTTTCTGATTTTTCATCTTTTCGCGCCGGGGGAGAGGGCGGACCCAGGCGGGGCGGTGTGCTCTGGGAGGGTGCGGCCCGCGTGGCGGGCCGTCCGGAGCAGACCGGACGGCCCGAGAAGGGGGAAGGCGCGGGTCGCACCCGGCCTTGTCTACTGCTGGGTTATCTTGACGTCGTCCACCCCCGCCTCGACCAGGGAGGCGGTCGAGGCGTCGGCGGCCTCGACGAGGATCCGGACGCTCTGCCCGGCGAAGGCGGAGATGTCGACGTCGGCCGAGCCCCAGGCGCCGTTGCGGTTGGCGGCCGAGCCGAGCTGCTGGAACACCTGGGTGGTGGTGGAGCCGACGACCTTCACCCGCAGGAAGTCGGCGGTGGAGGAGTTGGAACCGTGCGCCAGGTACCAGGAGAACGCCAGCTTGAGCGTTCCCGTCGACGGCAGGGTGACGGCCGGTGACTGGACGCTGGTGACTCCTCCGTCGATGTCGTGGTCGCCCGCCGCGGCGCCCGCGAGCCTGCCGGTGACCAGGTCGTTGGTGCCGCTGACCGTGGTGCCGAGCTGCTTGGCGCCGCTGGAGGTGGTGGCCTGCGGGACGCCGCGCTCCCACTGGCCCAAGGTGGCGGTGTCGGTGCCCGAGGGGTTGGTCGTCCAGCCGGTCGAGGTCTCGAAGGTGTCCTGCCAGACGACCGTCGGCGGTGTGGCGGTGGCGGTGGTCCACACCGCGTAGGCGATGGCGTCGGCGTTGCGGTTCAGCGCGGTGTCGCTGATGTTGGTCGTGGTGTCGCAGGCCCGGTGATAGCAGGGATCGAACGCCTGGCCCGCCGTACCGCCCCAGAGGGTGGCCTGGGCGCTGGTCTTGACGCCCTCGGCGCCGGTGAAGGTGCCTCCGGCCGGGATGCCGACGGCGATGAAAGGCCCGTAGTCGGAGCGGCCGTCGAAGTCGGTGCCCCGGGTGGCCACGCCGATCGAGGTGAAGTACGCCTGGAGCGTCGTCTCCAGCTGCGCCGAGCCCGCCGGGCCGGGGCCCGAGCCGACGCCGTCGGAGTTGTCGCCGTCGTAGATGAAGTAGCCGGCGTTGGGCGAGCCGACCATGTCGAAGTTGTAGTAGCCCTTGATCTTGGCCCGCTCGGTGGCCGAGAGGCTGTTCACGTAGGCCTGCGAGCCGCGCAGACCCAGCTCTTCCGCGCCCCACCAGGCGAAGCGCAGATGCTTGGTGGGAGTCAGCGACTGGCGGGAGACCTCCAGGGCGGTCTCCAGGATGGCGGCACTGCCCGAGCCGTTGTCATTGATACCGGGGCCCGCGGTCACGCTGTCGAGGTGGGAGCCGACCATGAGGATGTCGTTCGGGTCGCCTCCGGGCCAGTCGGCGATGACGTTGTAGCCGGTCGCGCCGCCGTAGGTGAACGACTGCAGGGTGGTGGTGAACCCCGCGCCGTCCAGCAGGCCCTTGACGTAGTTGGCCGAGGCCAGATAGCCGGGGCGGCCGTGCGCGCGGTTGCCGCCGTTGGCGGTGGCGATGGACTGGAGTTGGGTGAGGTGTGCCTTCACGGCGGTCAGCGAGATGTCCGGTGGGACGGCGGCCGACGCCGACGGTGCGGTGAATGCCAGAGGGATGGCCAGGATCGCCGCCATGCCCATGGTCCACAGACTGCGCATCATGCTCCTCGGGTTTGAGGGTGTGGGGGTCCCCCGAGCGGCGCGCACCCGTGGTGGGTGCGCGCCGTACAGCGTGGTGGTGCGCTTCGCTGGACTTTGTCGTTAGCGGGCCGCTCCCTCAGGAGCCGTCGCGGTCTGCGCCGCGGCCCTGGCGAGCGTCGCGGCGTTGCGGTCGGGGATGCCCGTCAGGTCGTAGGCGAAGAACGCGGTGGCGTAGCCGATGGCCTTGGCGTTGCGTTCGAGCGCGGCGGGGTCGATGTTGCCGATGCCGTCGCAGGCGGCGTGGTAGCAGGGGTCGTAGGCGGCACCGGCGGTCCCGCCGAACTTGGCGGCCTGCTCGGCGGTCTTGATGCCCTCGGCGCCGCTGAAGATGCCTCCGGCCGGGATGCCGTTGGCGATGAACGCGCCGTAGTCGGAGCGGCCGGTGAAGTCGGTGCCCTCGAAGGGCAGGCCGCGCTTGCCGTAGAACCTCTCCAGGCGCTTCTCGATCTCGGCCGACCCCGCCGGACCGGCCGGGGCGCCCTCGGCGTCGGAGTCGTCACCGTCGTAGAGGAAGGCACCGCCGTTCGGCGAGGCGATCATGTCGAAGTTCAGGTAGAGCCTGATCTTGTCCCGCTCGGCCTGGGACAGGCCCGCGACGTACTGCTCGGAGCCGAGCAGGCCCAGTTCCTCGGCGCCCCACCAGGCGAAGCGGAGCTTGTACTTGGTCGGCACCTTGGCCAGCTTCAGCGCGGTCTCCAGGACGGCGGCGCTGCCGGAGCCGTTGTCGTTGATGCCGGGGCCCTCGGGAACGCCGTCCAGGTGCGCGCCGACCGCCACGATCTCGCCGGACTTGCCCCAGCGGGAGTCGGCGATCAGGTTCTTGGTACGGCCGACCGTGGTCTTGGCGTCCACCTTCAGGCGGACCGTGGTGTTCGGGTTGGCGGCCAGGTCCAGGCCGACGGCCGTGCTCGCCATCACGATGGGGAAGCCGAAGCGCCACTCGACGATGTCGAAGAGGAGCGGGTCGGTACGGCCGGGCTGGCCCTCGTTGAAGAAGATCACACCGGACGCGCCGGCCGCCTTGGCGTTGGTGGCCTTGTCGACGAACGGGCAGGTGCCGCGCTGGAGCAGGGCGATCCGGCCGGGGACGAACCCGGCGAAGTCAGCGGCCTCGCAGCCCGCGTTCGAGGTGCTCGGGGTCGGTCCCGGCGGGATGACCGCGTCGACGACCTGGATCTGGGCGGTGACGTCGCCGCCGCTGGAGGAGACCACCGTCACGAAGTCGGCGGGGTTGGCGTAGGTCTTCGCCACCGGAGCCGTCTGCTGCAGGATGGAGGGGCTGAACTCCTCCCAGTTGATCGGGAACTCGACGTCGGTGGTGGAGGTCGTGTATCCGGCCTTGTGCAGCTTGTCCTGCACGTAGGCCAGGGAGGCGTCGTAACCGGACGTGCCCGCCGCCCGGTTGCCGCCGTTGGCGGTGGCGATCTCCTGGAACTTGTCCAGGTGCTTCTTGACGTTGCTGCCCTTGACCTGTGTCGCGAACACGTTGGCGAGGACGTCTGGGACGTTGGGGGCCGCGGTGGTCGCGCTCGCCGGTGCGGTGAAGGCGAGGGGGAGGGCGATGGCCGTGACCAGGGTGGCGGTCTGGACCATGCTGCGTCGTAACCTCAGGCGCATAACGCTCCTCGGGGGTGGAACGGAGGGGGATCCCCTATTAGGTACATGGCGGAACGTACCGTGATCAACCAGTTTCGCCTAGATGTGTTTTGACACGGAGTTGCGAGAAAAGTTGTCGAACTCGACCCTGTCAGGGTTTTCTCAGGGATGCCTAGGGAACGGGCCGGGTCCGGTCGTCCGTTTGAAGAGATGAAGAACACCGACTTCGGGGAGAGGCACCGTGTACCGTTCGAGAAACCACAAGATAATCGCCGGAGTCTGCGGCGGGATCGCGGACAGTCTCAACCTGCCGCCCACCCTCGTCCGGGTGCTGTGGCTGCTGCTCTCGCTCATTCCCGGGCCGCTCTGGGTCGTCTACGTGCTCATGTGGATCTTCGTGCCCAAGGCGCCGGCGGCTCGCCACTGAAAATAAGCTGGGGGCATGAGGCAACGCCCCCTGACCCTGGTCCAGGACGACCTGGTCGACTACGAGAAGGCGATGGAGCGGATGACCGACCTGGTCGGTCAGCGGCAGCGCGACGAGCGCCCCGACACGCTCTGGCTGCTCAGCCACCCGCAGGTGTACACCGCGGGCAGGCGAACCCTTGAGCGGCACCTGCCGGATCCGGCTCACGGCATCCCGGTCGTGAGCACGGGTCGCGGCGGCCAGCTCACCTACCACGGCCCCGGCCAGCTGGTCGGGTACCTGATCGTCAAGCTCGGCGAGGGCGAGGGGATCGTCGACTACGTCCGAGAGGTCGAGCTGAGGCTCGTCGCGGCGCTCGGCGCGCTGGGAGTCGCGGCCGAGCGCCGCGACACCCCGTCGGGCTCGGAGTTGCTGACCGGCGTGTGGACCGTCGAGACGGGACGCAAGATCGTCTCGATCGGCATGCGGCAGAGCCGGGGCGTCACCAGCCACGGGTTCGCCCTCAACGTCGACGGCGACCTGACCCCGTGGGGCTGGGCGGTGGCCTGCGGCATGCCCGAGGTCGACATGACCTCGATGCGGCGGGAGGCCCCCGCCGCCGCGGCCATGGAACAGGTCCGGGCCGCGGTGGCGGAGGCGTTCGAGGCGAGCTGACCGACTTCTCGGCCTTCCGGGGTGATCCGGATTCGCGCCGGCCGATCCTCAGGCGGTGACCGGCACCGGTCTCGGGAAGCCGGCCGGGGCCGGTCAGCCGATCGGCTCCTTGCCGACCGGGTCGACCGGGTCGAGCTCGTCGATCGTGCGGCGCGGGCCGGTGAACCAGTGCCTGGCCGACAGCGCCCACCACAGGCCCACGCCCAGCACCATCACGCCGACCACGATCGGCGCGTAGTTCACCGCGGCCGGTGTGAAGTCGTCACTGAACGGCACGGCCGCCGGGACCAGCGGCATGACGAAGTAGATCGAGACGATGACGATCTCGACGATGGCGATCCAGCACATGACCCGGTACTTCGATCCCAGCGTCCAGGGTCCCGGCTCGAACCGGTCGCCCATCCGCAGCCGGAGCCAGATCGGGATCGCGAAGGCGATGTAGAGACCGATGACCGCCACCGAGACGACCGCGTAGAAGGCCAGCGGCAACCCGCCGGGGGCCTCGTACAGCGCGGGCAGGGTGAGGACCAGCGCGGCCGCGCAGCCGAAGATGATCGCGTTGACCGGGGTCCTGTTGCCGTCCACCTTCGACCACAGGCGCCAGCCGGGGACGGCGCCGTCGCGGGAGAACGCGTAGGTCATCCGGGACATCGAGGTCACGCAGCTCATCCCGCAGAAGAACTGGCCGATGGTGGAGATCGTGAAGATCGCCGTGGCCAGGTTGCCGGGGAGCGCGCTGTCGAAGATGGCGCCGACGAAGCCACCCGCCTCGTTGACCGCGGTCACGTCGGTGGCCGCGAACAGGAAGGCCAGCAGTAGGATCCAGCCGCCGATCGCCGAGTAGAAGATCGACTGCCACAGTCCCCTGGCGGCGGCGGTGGAGGCGCCCTGGGTCTCCTCGGACACGTGCGCGCACGCGTCGAACCCGGTGATCGTGTACTGGGTCAGCAGGAATCCGAGGGGCAGCACGTAGAACCAGTAGGACGAGTCGGAGAAGCCGGAGTTGTTGATCGTCTCGGTGAAGACGAACGACATCGACTGGTGCGAGTCGGGACCGAAGATCAGGATCAGCACGATCACCGCCGCGCCGAACACGTGCCACCACACCGAGACGTTCTGCAGCAGCGAGATCAGCCGGTGGCTGAAGATGTTGATCAGCGCGTGCAGCACCAGGACGATCGCGAACAGGATGAACGCGTTGGTCAGGGTGGGATTCCAGCCGGGGAAGAACCGGTTGAGGGTGATGTTCAGGAAGGTCGCGCAGCCGTAGTCGACCGAGGCCGTCACGGCGATCAGGCCGATGAGGTTGAACCAGCCGGTGAACCAGCCGTGGATGGGCTTGCCCATCTTCGCGGCCCACCAGTAGATGCCGCCGGCGGTCGGATAGGCCGACACCAGCTCTGACATGCAGAGCCCGATGATCAGGATGAAGATCGAGATCAGCGGCCACCCCCATGAGATCGCGATGGGGCCGCCGTTGTTCCAGGCCTGGCCGAACGTGGTGAAGCAACCGGCCAGGATGGAGATGATCGAGAAGGAGATGGCGAAGTTCGAGAAACCGCTCCAGGTTCTGGAGAGCTCCTGTTTGTAACCGAGTTCGGCGAGTCGCCTCGCGTCCTCGTCGACCGACGTTGGCTTGGTCACTCAAGCCTCCTAGCGTGGTGGTGCGGGGGGTGGAAATCCGGTGCTCGCGCCCCGGACGTCATCGACGAGCCGCCCGAACTCCGGGTCGTCCAGATCTCGTACGGCCTGTGAGAACTTGTCGGCCGCCTCGGCCTCGTAGTCGAAGTCGGCGTCGGCGGCCCGCTCCTTCAGCAGCCCGTGGTGCACGGCGAACCAGAGCGTCCAGGTCAGGTTGGACATGATCAGGTTGAGCCGGACCCGGGAGGTGAGCCGCCGGTCGTCGGTGCCGAAGTAGGCGCGGGCCAGCCGGGTGGTCAGGTCCGGGTCGTAGTCCGCCTCGGCGGCGATGTCGCCCAGTTCGAAGGCGGGGTCGTTGTTCCCGGAGAGCTGGTAGTCGACGATCCTGACCTCGGCGCCGCAGCGGATGAAGTTCTCCGGCAGCAGGTCGTTGTGGCACGGCACCTTGGGCAGCGGGTCGGCGGCCAGTGCCCGCTCGATCTCCGCCGCCGTGGCAAGACGGTCCTGGTAGCCGTCGGGTGTGCCCAGTTCGTGGGTACGGCAGAGGGTGAGGAACTCGTCGAGCTTGCGGAAGATGGAGAAGTCGTTGACGAACCGGGGCCCGGCGTGCAGCCGGCGGCAGGCCGCCGCGATAGGGCCGGGAAGTGTCCGTACGGTGTGCGCGTCCAGGGTGACGCCGTCGAGATACTCCAGCACCAGCGCGCCGGGCAGCCGGTGCAGCACCCTGGGGCCGACCCCCGTGTCCGCCGCGTGGACGGTGTTGGCGATCTCCTCATCGAGCGGTATGCCCAGGCCGGCGGCCGACACCCGGGGATCGAGCACCCGCAGCAGCCAGCGCTGTCCGTCGGCGGCGTCGAGCCTGGCGATCCGATGGCTGAGCCCGCCCTTGATCGGTGTCTCGGTCACGGGCTGTCCGGCCCATTTACGGACGTCCCCTAGAGGATCTGGCATGCCGCTCTCCTTTGGCCTACCTTCAGACCATTGATCCGATTCTGCGGACGAGGTGTTACAGAGGGGTTGCGGACTTTGAAACTTCCCGGCTCTGCACGGGCCGTCGTGATCGGTGGCGGGGTGGCCGGGTGCAGCGTGGCCTATCATCTGGCAAGGCTCGGCTGGACCGAGGTGATACTCGTCGAGCGACACGAACTCACCGAGGGGACCACCTGGCATTCGGCCGGGTTCGTGGGCCAGCTCCGCTCCACGGTCACCCAGACCAAGATGATTATGTATTCGGCCGGTCTCTATCCCGAGCTGGCCGAGCTCACCGGCCTGGACCCGGGGTGGCACGGGGTCGGTGGACTCCGCCTGGCGACCACGCCCGAGCGGGTGGAGGAGTCCCTGCGCCTGGCCGGGGCCGGGGAGACCTACGGGCTGGGTCTTGAGGTGCTCTCCGGCGCCGAGGCCGGGGAGATGTTCCCGCTGCTGTACGCCGACGACGTGCGGGCCGCGCTCTGGCTGCCCGGGGACGGCTGGCTGGATCCGGCGCTGCTGGCCAGGGCGCTGGCGGCCGGGGCGCGGAAGCTGGGCGTGCGGATCCTCACCGGGACTCGCGCGATGGGGCTCGACGTGGCGGGCGGGGCGATCACCGGCGTACGGCTCGCTTCGGGTACCGAGGGAGCCGAGGATTTCGAGGAGTGGTCGGTCCAGGCGGAGACCGTGGTCGTCGCGGCGGGTGCGGCCAGCGGACGGGTCGGGCGGCTGGCCGGGGTGGACATTCCGGTTGTGCCGATCAAACACCAATATGTGGTCACCGAGCCTTTCGGGGTTCCTTCCTCCACGCCCACGGTGCGGGATCCGGATAACATTGTCTATTTCCGGGAAGAAAATGGCGGGATTCTGGTCGGTGGGTATATCCGAAACCCGGAGATCTGGTCCACGGCTGCCCCGCTTGAGGAGCCTCGGACCGTTTTTCCCCCTGATATGCCGAAATTTCAGGAATCGTGGGAGTCGGCGGTGCGGCGGGTCCCCGCCCTGGCCGGTACCGAGATCACGAAGGTCGTCCACGGCCCCGAGGCGTTCACCCCCGACGGGGAGTTCCTCCTCGGCGAGACCTCGGTCCGCGGGTTGTGGGCGGCGGCGGGCTTCTGCGTCCACGGTCTGGCCGCGGCCGGCGGCGTGGGCAAGGTCATGGCCGAGTGGATCGTGGATGGCTCGCCCGAGTACGACGTGTTCGGCATGGATCTGCGACGCTTCGGGCTCCACGCCCGTTCCGCGGCGTGGAGCCGCGCCAAGGCCCTGGACTCCTACTCGAAGTACTACGACATCGTCTACCCGGGCGAGGAACGGACCGCCGCCCGGCCGCTCCGCCGCTCTCCCGCCTGGGTCCGGCACGCGGAGCTCGGGGCGGCGTTCGGCGAGAAGGCCGGCTGGGAGCGGGTGAACTGGTTCGAGTCCAACGCCCGCTCGGCCGCGGAGCCCGACCGGGACCCTCCCCTGGGCGACGGGGATGTCCGCTCGGCAGGCCAGGGCCTCCGTCCGGGCGGGTGGGCCGGCCGGATCTGGTCGCCGGCCGTCCGGGAGGAGTGCCTGGCCACCCGTGACGCCGCGGGCCTGTTCGACCAGACCTCGTTCGCCAAGCTGGAGGTGGCGGGAGCAGGAGCGCTGGAAGGGCTGCAGCGGGCGTGCGCCGGGCAGCTCGACAGGCCGGTGGGCTCGATCGTCTACACCCAGCTCCTCAACGCGCGCGGCGGCGTCGAGGCCGACCTGACCGTCACCCGCCTGGCCGACGACCGCTTCCGGTTGGTCACCGGCACCGCCTTCGGCGTCCACGACGCCGCCTGGCTCCGTGGCCAGGGACTCGACGTCCGTGACGTCACCTCGGCCCATGCCTGCTACTGCCTGTGGGGCCCGCGAGCGCTCGACATCCTCGGCTCCGTCTCCGGCGACGACCTGACCTTCGGCTATATGAGGGCCAGGGAGATCAGCGTCGGAGGAGTCCCGGTGCTGGCCCAGCGGGTGACGTTCGTGGGCGAGTTCGGCTGGGAGCTGTACTGCCCTTCGGAGTACGGCCTGACGCTCTGGGACACGCTCATGGAGGCGGGAACGCCGCACGGCATGCGCCCGGCCGGGTACCGTGCGATCGACTCGATGCGCCTGGAGAAGGGCTACCGCGCCTGGGGCCTGGACGTCACCCCGGAGACCACCCCGTACGAGGCGGGTCTGGGCTTCGCGGTCGCCGGGGACAAGGACTTCCTCGGCCGCGCCGCCCTGGACGCCTCCCACCGTCCTGCCTCCCACCGCCCCGCCGAGGACCGTCCCGCGGCCGTGTCGGCCGCGAGTCCGACGGCCCCGGTGCCCGCGCGGAGCCTGTTCTGCCTGGTCCTGGACGACCCGCGTCAGGTCTGTCTCGGTGGCGAGCCGGTCCGCTCCGGCGGCCTGCCCGCCTCGCGGGTGACCAGCGGCGGGTACGGCCATCGCGTCGACCGCTCGATCGCCTACGCCTACCTGCCCGAGGGCACCGCCCCGGGTGACCGCGTCGAGGTCGGCGTGACCGGCACCTGGGTGGGCGCCGCCGTCGCCGCCGAACCCCTCTACGACCCGTCCTCGGCACGCGTCCGTCGCCTGCCGTCCTGACCGTCCCGCCGAGGGGCAGGGCCTCCCCGGAGCGGTGCCGTACCGGAGCCTCGGAAAGGCGCGCGACACCGGATTTCCGGACGGCGCGCACCGCCAGGGTTCCGGAGAGCGCGCCGTCCGGGGCCCGTCCCCCCGCCGGTTCAGTCGTCCGATGTGAGACCGGCGGCGACCGCGGTCAGCTCGCGCTCGACCGCCCGCCTGCCGCCGAGATCCTTCGCGTAATCAGGGCTGATCATCACCTCGACCGCCCGTTCCTCGCCTACCTGCAGGAAGATGCTCGGGGTGCCCTTCCCACCGTCCTCGCCGACCCACCGGTTGACGATATAACCGGTCCGGCCATCGCCGAGGGGCACCTGTTCCCCATCGTTCGCAACGCGGTAGCTCTGCCACTGCTCGCCGATGCGTGCGGCGGCCAGACCTTCGTAGACGAAGATCTGGACACGGTAGGAGCCCTCGCCGTCGTTCGGATAGCTCCACGACGTGGAGTACTCGTCGCCTCGGTTCACCGCCCAGGCGTTCCGTACCAGGCCGCCGGTCATGTATCCCACCTGGACGCGCCCCAGGGTGTTCCCGGTGCCGATGTCGACGGGCGTACGGAAGACGCGCGGGGTGGCCGTGGGCGTCGGCGTGGGCATCGGGGGTTCGGTGAACAGGGGCTGCGGCGCGTCCCGGTCGCCGGTGTCAGGCTCCGGCGTCCCGTAGGTCGCGACCTGGTCGTGCGGTGCGGGAGCCGGGCTCAGCGCCAGCTGGGCGGAGGCCGCGATCCCCGCGACGGCCGCCGTGGCGACCACGGCGGTGATCCTGATCCGCCTGGCGCTCCTGCGCCGCGAGGACCGGATCACCCGCTCGGCCAGGCCGGGGGCCGCGCGCAGCCGCGTGGTCTCGTCCGCCATGATCTGGCGGATCTCCTGCTCAAGCATGGGCACTCCTGATCGCCTCCTCCAACGGCTCCCCGCCGACCGCCGGCCGCAGCTTGGCGAGCGCCTTGGACGCCTGGCTCTTGACCGTTCCCGTCGAGCAACCGAGGATCTCCGCGGTCTGCGCCTCGCTGAGGTCCTCCCAGTAGCGCAGGACGACCACCGCGCGCTGCCGGGGCGGCAGCTCGCGCAGCGCGTCCATGAGCGCGTGGCGGAGCGGGATGTCGGTCTCCCGCGACGGCCGTTCCGGCGGGGTGCCGGTCGGGATGATCCTCAGGACCGTCCTGCGCCGGGCACGGCTGATGGCGGTGTTCACGATGATGCGGCGGACGTAGGGTTCTGGATCGCTGCCGTTCCGGACCCGGCCCCAGTTGCGGTACGCCCGTTCCAGGGCCGTCTGCAGCAGGTCCTCGGCGTCCTCGGTGGCATCGCAGGCGAGATGGGCGATCCTCAGCAGGCTCGTGCCGCGTGCGGCGACGAAAGCTGAGAATCCAGCATCATCCCGGCCGATCACCTCAGTTCATCCGATCTCATACCTCTCCATACGCCTGAGCGGAGAGAAGGGTTGCCTGCCGCCAATTTTCGGTAAAGCCCGTCACCGACCTGGGCACCGGCGATCCCGGGCTCCGGAGACCAGCTCCAGATATACCCCCGGGGGGTTGCTGAAAAGGAGGGTGGTGTGGCACTGTGGCGGAGTCGATAGATACCCCCTATGGGTATTGAGGAGGAGTGATGAACGGCGCGATCAAGGTGGGTGCGTACGCGGTCGGGCTGGCGGTGGTGTTCGGCGGCGCGCTGGGGGCCGGCCGGCTGGTCGGGCCCGTTGGCGGCGCGGTGGCCGAGGCCACTCGCGATGCGGGCCACGGCGCCGAGCCGGGCGCCGGCCACGCCGCCGGGGCGGGCGCGGGGCACGACGAGGGGCCGGGGGCGGTGCGGGCACCGGCCGTTCCCGGTGGGCTCCAGGTCTCCCAGGGGGGATACACGCTCCTGCCGGAGACCGGCGAGGTCAAGGCGGGCAAGCAGACCGACTTCCGCTTCTCGGTGATCGGTCCCGGCGGCCATCCGGTCACCGGGTTCACCACCCAGCACGACAAGAAGCTGCACCTCATCGTGGTCCGCCGCGACCTGACCGGCTTCCAGCACCTGCACCCCACCCAGAAGGGCGGGGTCTGGTCGGTCCCGCTGGAGCTTCCCGACGCCGGGGAGTACCGGGCGTTCGCCGACTTCGCCCCGGAGGGGGCGGAGGCCATGACGCTCGGCATGGATCTGTCGGTGGCGGGTGACTACCGGCCCGAGCCGCCGGCCGTCCCGGCGGAGACCACGAAGGTGGGCGACTACACCGTCACCCTGGCCGGAGACCTGGTGCCCGGCCGCACCAGCATGCTCACGCTCTCGATCTCCAAGGACGGGAAACCGGTCACCGACCTGGAGCCCTACCTGGCCGCGTACGGTCACCTGGTCGCGCTCCGTGACGGTGACCTGGCCTACCTGCACGTGCACCCCGATGGCGCGCCCGGTGACGGGCGCACCGCGCCCGGCCCGAACATCACCTTCTACGCCGAGGTGCCGAGCGCGGGGACCTACGGGCTCTACCTGGACTTCAAGCACGCCGGCACCGTGCGCACCGCCGCCTTCACCGCCACCAGCGGCCCGGATCCCGAGGCCGGTGGGGCTACGGCGCCGACCGAGGACGATCACGGCTCCCACGAGCACGAACGGTAGCCGTGAAATACCCCAAGGGGGTTATGTGTTCCCAAAGGGAGAGGGCAGAGCATTTCCGCCCCCATCCGTGGTGGGGGCGACCGCCCGAACGGGCCGGCGCCCAGCCCGCGACGCGGCGCCCCGACGCGGCGCACGGCCGAGTACGACGACAGACGAGACACGAGGAGAGGACATGACGTCCATGACCACCGGCAGGCCGCCCGCCGGCGGCGAGATCGAGCTCGCCATCGGTGGCATGACCTGTGCCTCCTGCGCGGCACGCATCGAGCGCAAGCTCAACAAGCTCGACGGGGTGACCGCGACCGTCAACTACGCCACCGAGAAGGCGAAGGTCGCCTACCCCGGTGACGTCACCCCCGAGGACCTGGTCGCGGAGGTCGCGAAGGCCGGATACACCGCCGAGCTGCCCGCCGCGCCGTCCCCCGAGGGGACGGAGGAGCCGGTCGAGCCGGACGTGCTCACGCCGCTCAGGCAGCGCCTGATCATCTCCATCGTGCTGTCGGTGCCGGTCGTCGCGATGGCGATGATCCCGGCGCTGCAGTTCGACAACTGGCAGTGGCTCTCCCTGGCGCTGGCGGGACCCGTCGTGGTCTACGGCGGCTGGCCCTTCCACCGGGCGGCCTGGACCAACCTGCGGCACGGCACCGCGACCATGGACACGCTGATCTCGATGGGGACGATCGCCGCGTTCGCCTGGTCCCTCTGGGCTCTGTTCTTCGGTACGGCCGGGATGCCGGGCATGCGGCACGGCTTCGAGTTCACCCTCTCCAGGGGCGACGGCTCAGGGAACATCTACTTCGAGGCCGCCGCCGGAGTGATCACCTTCATCCTCGCGGGCCGCTACTTCGAGGTCCGTTCCAAGCGCCGCGCCGGTGCCGCGCTCCGCGCGCTGCTGTCGATGGGCGCCAAGGAGGTCACGCTGGCCTCCGGGGAGCTCGTTCCCGTCGACAGTCTCAAGGTGGGAGACCGCTTCCTGGTACGGCCGGGGGAGAAGATCGCGACCGATGGCGTGGTCGAGGAGGGTTCCTCGGCCGTGGACACCTCCATGCTGACCGGTGAGTCGGTTCCCGTTGAGGTACGGCCGGGTGACACCGTGGTCGGCGCCACCGTGAACGCCGGGGGACGGCTCGTGGTCAGGGCCACCCGGGTCGGGTCGGACACCCAGCTCGCCCAGATGGCCAGGCTGGTGGAGGACGCGCAGAACGGCAAGGCCGCCGTACAGCGGCTGGCCGACCGGATCTCCGCGGTGTTCGTGCCGATCGTGATCGCCCTTTCCGTGGTCACCCTGGGCTTCTGGCTCGGCACCGGTTCCGGTGCCGCCGCGGCCTTCACCGCCGCCGTGGCGGTGCTCATCATCGCCTGCCCCTGCGCCCTGGGTCTCGCCACGCCGACCGCGTTGATGGTCGGCACCGGCCGCGGCGCCCAGCTGGGCATCCTGATCAAGGGGCCCGAGGCGCTGGAGTCGACCCACGGCATCGACACCGTCGTGCTGGACAAGACCGGCACCGTGACGTCGGGCACGATGACCCTCAAGGACGTCTTCACCGCGGAGGGGCAGGATCGCGACGAGGTGCTCCGGCTGGCCGGGGCGCTGGAGGCGGCCTCCGAGCACCCCATCGCCCGCGCCGTCGCCCGCGCCGCGGACTCCACCGCCAAGGTCGAGGACTTCGCGAACATCGAGGGCCTGGGCGTCCAGGGTGTCGTCGACGGGCACGCCGTCCTCGTCGGGCGCCCCCAACTGCTCGCCGAATGGTCGCAGCACCTGCCGGCCGACCTTTCGGAGGAGCTGGACCGGGCGTGGGCGCGCGGGGAGACCGCCATCGCGGTCGGCTGGGACGGCAAGGCCCGCGCGGTGCTCACCGTCGCCGACGCGATCAAGCCCACCTCGGCCGAGGCGATCGCCACGCTGCGCGCGCTCGGCCTGCGCCCGATCCTGCTGACCGGCGACAACGAGACGGTGGCCCGTACGGTCGCCGAGGCCGTCGGCATCAACGCCGTCGACGACGTCATCGCCGACGTGCTGCCCGCGGACAAGGTGGAGGTCGTCAAGCGTCTCCAGGCCGAGGGCCGTACCGTGGCCATGATCGGCGACGGGGTCAACGACGCCGCCGCGCTCGCCCAGGCCGACCTCGGCATGGCGATGGGCACCGGCACCGACGTCGCGATCGAGGCCTCCGACCTCACCCTGGTCCGCGGCGACCTGCGGGTGGCCGCGGACGCGATCCGGCTGTCCCGCCGCACGCTGCGCACCATCAAGGGCAACCTGTTCTGGGCCTTCGCCTACAACGTGGCCGCCCTCCCGCTGGCCGCGTTCGGGCTGCTCACCCCGATGATCGCCGGAGGCGCGATGGCGCTCTCCTCGGTCTTCGTGGTCAGCAACAGCCTCCGGCTGCGCCGCTTCAGGTGACCGGTCACCGTACCGGCACCGCCAGGTCGGCGGAGGGTGCGGGGTCGAGGTCAGGGCTCGGCGCGGGGTCTCCCGAGCCGAGCCCGTCGCGTTCCGACAGCCGGAGGATCCTGCCGACCGTCGCTGAGTCCGCGGCGTAGATGTGCGGCACGTCGACGAAGATCCTCATCGATCCGCAGCCCACCGCGAGGCCGTCCGCCACCTCGCTCTGCACACCGCGCAGCGGCACGTAGTTCAGGTAGCTGGTGAACGCGTTCTGGGACCGGAAGGCGGCGGTCATGGCCAGCCGCCCGGCACGGAGCCTGAAGGCGAGGCTGGTCAGGCAGGGCACCGCGTCGGGCTGCTCGCCGGGAACGGTCAGCGAGATCCAACCGCTCTTGGTGTACGGCTTGGAGCGGAGCACGTCGACGATCCAGCCGAGCTGGTCGACACCGAGCAACTGGCGGAGCCGCCCTCCGTAACTGTATTTGAAGGGTGGCACGATCGACCGCTCGCTGAACTTGCTGGCGTACAGCGGGATCTTCCCCACATCGCCGTAGCACTTCAGGACCGGATCGTCCCAGGCCAGAGTGGTGATCTCGAACAGCACCGCCGGTGCCTCGATGATCGGGCCGCGGTCGTCCAGGGCGGGCCGGCCGTTGTTCGTCACGTGTCGCATCAGCCAGATCCACGTCTCCCCACAAGACGCGAATCTGAGGAGGTCGGGCATTCAGGTCTCCACGTTGGGGAAATGGAAGGGATTGTGTGGGAGCCGGCGTTGCCGGGAAACGTTGGCGCGGACGTAGTAGACGAAGTAGTGGATCATTGCGAGCAGCCCGATGACCACCAGGAGCAGGGCTGTGGTGGGCACGGCTCCGATCATCCCGAGCACGCCGACCGCGATGTAGGAACTGTTGACCAGGGCCAGCATCATCACGTTGATCCCCGGCCAGGCCAACGGCGCGTACGTCTCCGGATAGCGGGGGTCCACCGGCAGGTTGGGAGTCCAGCCGAGGGCCGAGAACTGGTCCTTGAGGTGGACGACGTAGAGCAGACGGAAATTGTTGAGCGCCCGCGCGGTTCTCATGTGCGCGTTCACCGCCTCGATCAGCCGCAGGAAGGGCAGTACGCTGAGCAGCCCGAACGCGGCGACCGTCGCGAACAGGTACCAGGGCACGCCCTGCCATGAGGTCAGCATGTTCGGGCTGATCACTTTCGCGCCGGTCAGCGCGATCGCGGCGGCGAACGGGGCGGAGAGCAGGCTCATGGAGAGCCTGGTCATCTTGATGCGCTCGTCCTTGGCGGCCAGGTAGACCTGGTACGTCCCGGTGAAGTCCACGGACACGAGGGCAAGGAATTCCCTGGGTGCCACTGGCAGCCCGTCCAGGGTCTCGGGCAGTGCTTCCGCGGTCGCCCGCGGTGACATCTTCCGCATCGGGACCCCACTTTCGACGAAGAGTGGATTTTCCCGTAGGAAGATATTGACTCACTTGTCAGGCTAATGAGTGTGTTTTGACGACATATATCTCAGGACTTCTGCGGGCACGTCACCCGCGGGGCGCGGCCGGCCGTTCACGGCGGCCGGGCGGGGCCCGCCGGACCGGCACCGTCGCGCGCCAGCAGGTGTCCTTCAGCCTTCCGCCGTCCCGGCCTCCCCGAGTGGCAGTGCCTCCTCCACGGAGGCGGCCATCGTGAAGTGGCTCAGCAGCCCGGTGGTGGCGAGCATGTGGCGCAGTGTCCGGTTCGCCCCGGTCACCACCAGGCGGGTCCGCGTCTCCTGGCTCTGGCGCAGGATCCTCAGCAGTTCCGCGAGCCCGGTGGAGTCGCAGAAGGTGAGCCCCGCCAGATCGAGGATGAGCAAGGGGGTGGCCTCGGCCCGCGTACCCGGAACCAGTGGCGACGGGGAGGGTGGGTTCTCCAGGAGGAGCGACAGGGGAGAGTCGTCGGTGCCGGTGCTCCAGAACCGGTCGAACTCCCTCCGGAAGACCGGTGCGTAGACGTAGTCGAGTTCGCCGATCGCCCGGACCACGATGGCGCCCTCGTACGCGCCGGCCGAGACGGAGAGCGCGTTCACACCTTCGGGTGGCATGGAAAGACTCCTTAAGCCCGCGGTTCACAGGGCGGGCGTTCCCTCCGTCTTACCAGGTATGTGTGGCCGGCTGCCCCAGCGGAGGGCGAAATCACTGGATGCTTACGATTTTTCGTCTCATCAGGGGGACGACGAGATGGGCAGGAGGCCGGGGGCCACGACCCCCATGCCCGTCCAGAAGAGGGGCTCGTATCATTTATCTCACGAGCTAAATCTCTTAGAGAGTAAGGAGAATGCGCGATGGAGGGCAAGTCCAGCCCCGGGGCCTCGCCGCTGGATGTCCTGAGCCGGATGGACCAGCTGATCGCGTTGAGCATGGTCGGGCAGCACACGCTCGCCGAGCGCCTTGGCATCAACGTCACGGACCTGACGTGTCTCGGCTTCATCCTCGGCGCGAAAGGGGAGGCGCTCACCGCGGGGCGCCTCGCCGAACTGGCGGGTCTCACCACCGGGGCCGTCACCGGGGTGGTCAACCGCCTGGAGAGCGCGGGCTACGCCCGGCGCGTCCCCGACCCCCACGACCGCCGTCGCATCCGGATCGTCCCCGAGGGGGACCCGGCCGCCCGCATCGCGGTGGCGTACGAACCCACCCACCGGCGGCTCATCGAGCTCTTCGAGAGCTACGACCCGGACGAACTGGCCGCCATCTCCGACGGGTTCACCCGCGCCGCCGACGCCATGCGGATCTCGCTGGCCGAGATCCGCGAGTCTCCGGCGCCCTAGGAGGCTGGTGTTAAACGGCCGCTTAGCGATCATGGTGGAGCGTCACACCCACAGAGCGTCCATTCCGGAGGCGGATTCGGCCTCCAAGTGGAGTGTGTGCTCCCGATCCTCACCGTTTTTGACGGCTTGGTGGAGGGACCAAGATTACTTCGCGCGAAAAACACCAGCCTCCTAGGCCCTGTCCTGTGGATCTTGCCGTGGCGAGGATCGGTCAGGTGGTGCCTCGCACGGCGGAGGAGGGAGCCGCGGCGTGCTGCGGTGACCGACGACAACGCGGCGAGGCGCCGCCTGACCGTAGTGGGCAAAAGATCCACAGGACAGGGCCTAGCCCCGCCCGGTGGCGCGGGGGCGTCAGTCGTTCCTGAAGGGGTCGTGCTCCGCCAGCAGCTTGTCCAGCCTGGCCTGGTCGACGCGGCTGACGACCGCGGCCTCCTCGTTGCGGTCCCGGACGCACTTGGCGAGAGTGAACGTCGACGTCACCACGTAGAGCAGTCCGATGCCGATGAAGGACCGGACCCAGGTGGTCACGGGCAGGTAGGCGATACCGATCACCATTGCGGTCACCGACAGTCCGAACGAGATGACGGCCTGCAGGTAGAAGGCGGGGGTCGTGGTGCTCTTCACCGGTCGTGTCATGCCCTCCATCATCGGGACGATCCACCTTTCGAGGCATGAGTGCGGCTACTTGGTTACCGGTGAGTACGGCAGTGTGGCGACCGGCCCGAGGTGCTGAGAGCCCGCTTCGCCAAGGGGGGTCCGGGACCCGCCACGGCGACATGGGATGATTGCCGGACCATGCCCGCGACCTGGCCTTTCCGTATCGCCCGCGCCGCCGCTTTCGCCGCGGTCTGCCTGGGCCTGAGCGTGATGGCGCATGTCCTCGCGGGAGGCTCGGTCTCCGCGCCGAGCGCGGCCGCCGCCCTGGCCCTCGCCTTCGGCGCGGCCCTCGCCGCCTCGGGGCGCGAGCGCACGCTGGCGGTGATCCTGCCGCTGCTGGCGGGCGTGCAGGCCGGGGCGCACGTGCTGTTCTCCCTCGCGCACGAGGCGTCCCCCGTCGAGTTCATCGGGCATGTCCACGCGGGGCTGCTGCCCGGACTGGGCATGCTGGTGACGCACGGGTGGGCCGTCGGGCTGACCGCGCTCTGGCTGGCGCGCGGCGAGGCGGCGCTGTGGGCGCTGCTGCGACGGCTCGGTGCGCGGTTCGGCCGCGTGCTCATCGTGCCCGTGACCCCGGCGTACGTGGCCTTCCTCACCCCGCCCGCGATCGAGCCGGGCCCTCTCCGCTCCGCCGTGCTGCGCCACGTTCTCAGCCGGCGTGGCCCTCCCCGGACCGTCACCTCCGGCTGACCGCGCGGGTCACCCGGGGGCATCACCCGTTCCCGAGCCCGCACGCGCGGGCCTGCGCCGATGCGGCCTTCCCGCCGCCCGGCGGACCGAACCAGCGTGACAGTTCCAGGCTGCCTGCCCGGCATGGCCATCGAGCGGCGTCCGGCCGCGGCCTGTCGGCTGCCTGCCAGAAGAGAGGCATCACCATGTCCGTTCGTCGTATCACCCCTGCCGGAATCCTGGTCGCGGCCGCGGTGGCCCTGGCCGGGTGCGGCTCCCAGAGCACCGTCGCCCCGGCAGCGGCCCCCGCCGCGGCCCCCGCCAGCTCCGCCGCTCCCACGTTGACGATCACCGACCCGTGGGTGAAGACCGCGAAGAAGGGGATGAGCGCGGCCTTCGGCACCCTGGTCAACAACACCGACGCCGAGGTGACGGTCGTCTCCGTCGCCTCGCCGCTGTCGCCGAAGGTCGAGCTGCACGAGGTCGTCGACGCCGCGGGAAAGATGATCATGCGGCCAAAGGAGGGCGGGATCGTGATCCCGCCGAGGGGCACCCACCGGCTCCAGCCCGGCGGTGACCACATCATGCTGATGGGCGTCACCGAAGCGGTGAAACCCGGAGCTGAGATTCCCTTCACCCTCAAGCTCAAGGACGGCAAGACCCTGGAGTTCACCGCGGTCGGCAAGGACTTCGCCGGAGGCCAGGAGAACTACCAGCCCGGCACGGACCCGGAGGGCCATGAGGGCATGGGCACGGGCGAGAGCCACGGCTGAGCGGGAAGCGGAGTAGAACTCATGTCAGACCCCCGAATCAGCCGTAGGGGACTGCTCGCGGGGGGCGCCGTCACCGCGGCCGGTGCCCTCGCCGCGTGCGCTCCTGACCAGGCCGTCCCCCCGGCCGCTCCCCGGCCCGCCTCGGCCGTCCCCGTCTTCGGCGGTTCCGCGGTGGAACCCTTCGACGGGGCCCACCAGGCGGGAATCGCGACCCCGCCACAGGCGTACGGGGTGTTCGTCGGCCTGGACCTGCTGCCGGGCACCGACCGCGAGGCGCTGGGGCGGATGATGCGGCTGCTCACCGACGACGCCAGGCGGCTGACCCAGGGCAGGCCCGCCCTGGCCGACACCGAGCCCGAGCTGGCCCTGCTGCCCGCCAGGCTGACCGTGACCTTCGGATTCGGCCCCGGCCTCTTCGCGGCGGCAGGACTGGCCGACCGCAGGCCCGAGGCCGTGGCGCCGCTGCCCGCCTTCACCATCGACAGGCTCCGGAAGGAGTGGAGCGGCGGGGACCTGCTGCTGCAGATCTGCGCCGACGACGCCCTCGCCCTCGCCCACGCCCTGCGCATGGTCGTCAAGGACGTCCGCTCCTTCGCCAAGGTGCGCTGGACCCAGCGGGGCTTCCGGCGTGCCGCCGGCACCCACGCCGCCGATCTGACCCAGCGCAACGTCATGGGCCAGCTCGACGGGACCGTCAACCTCTCACCCGGCACCCCCGAGTTCGACCGGGCCGTGTGGGTGCGGGAGGGACCGTCCTGGCTGCACGGCGGCACCACGCTGGTGCTGCGGCGCATCCGGGCGGAGATGGAGACCTGGGACGCCGTCGACCGGGTCGCCAAGGAGTTCACCGTGGGCCGCCGCCTGGACAACGGCGCCCCGCTCACCGGGCGCGACGAGCACGACGCGGCCGACTTCACCAAGCTCAACGCGATCGGCTTCCCGGTCATCTCCGAGCAGGCTCACATCCGCCGGGCCCACGTCGCCGACCCGGGAATGCGGATCCTGCGCCGGGTCTACAACTACGACGAGGGGCTCACCCCGGACGGGCACGCCGACTCCGGGCTGCTGTTCGCCTCCTACCAGGCCGACATCGCCCGGCAGTTCATCCCCGTCCAGCGCAGGCTGGACGAGGCCGACCTGCTCAACGAGTGGACGACCCCGATCGGCTCGGCGGTCTTCGCCATCCCGCCAGGCTGCTCCCCGGGCGGCTGGATCGGAGACACCCTTCTCAGCTGACGGAATCCGTGCGGTAAAGAACGGTCTCAACGGCCGTTCCCTCCCCGGGATGTGGGACGGACAGGAGCACCATGGGCTCCTGACATCCGCACACCGGAGGGATCGAGATGAGACTCGCGGGCGCTCGGGTGCTGATCACCGGTGCGTCGTCCGGCATAGGGGCCGCGACCGCGCGGGCGATGGCCGCCGCGGGGGCCCGCCTCGTCCTGTCGGGGCGCGATCGGGACAGGCTCGCGGCCGTCGCCTCGGAGACCGGCGGCCGGGCACTCGCCGGCGACCTCACGACGGACCTCGCGGGTCTCGCCGGGCGCGCGGGGCCGGTCGACGTGCTGGTCGGCAACGCCGGGTGCGGGTGGGCGGGGCCGTTCCCGGCGATGCCGGACGGTACCGTCGAGCGCCTGGTCGCGGGGAACCTGACCGCTCCCATCCTGCTGACCCGGTCGCTGCTGCCCGCCATGATCGAGCGCGGTCGGGGGCACCTCGTCTTCGTGGCCTCGATCGCCGGAGCGATCGGGGTGCGGGACGAGGCGGTGTACGCCGCCACCAAGGCGGGCCTCCTCGGCTTCGCCGAGAGCCTGCGGTACGAGTCGCACGGGATCGGCGTGTCCGTCGTGCTGCCCGGCGTGGTGGAGACCCCGTTCTTCGAGCGGCGCGGCGCCCCCTACACGCGGCGATGGCCCGTGCCGATCCCCGCGGAACGGGTCGCCCAGGCGATCGTGTCCGCCGTCGAGCGCGGCAGGCCCGAGTCGTACGTGCCGGGCTGGCTGCGGCTGCCGGCCAGGCTGAAGGGCGCGGCACCCGGCCCCTTCCGCACCCTCGCCGGGATATTCGGCGGGCAGCCGGAGCTCAGCCGCCGCCCAGAGCCCGGATCGACTCCTTGAGGGAGGTGAGCGTGGCGAAGACGGCGGTCGGCTCGTATCCACAGTGGGCCATGCAGTTGGCGCACCGGTCATCGCGCCCCCGGCCGTAGGCGTCCCAGTCGGTCTCGGCGACCAGTTCCCGATAGGTGGCCGCGTAGCCGTCGGACATGAGGTAGCAGGGGCGCTGCCAGCCGAAGAGCGAGTACGAGGGGATGGCCCACGCCGTGCACGGGAAGTCGATCTTCCCTTCGAGGAAGTCGAGGAAGAGCGGGGTGTGGTTGAACCTCCACCGCCGCCGGTTCCCGCCGGAGAACGCCTTGCGGAACAGCTCCCGGGTCTCCCGCACGCCGAGGAAGTGCTCCTGGTCGGGCGCCTTCTCGTACGCGTACCCGGGAGAGATCATCATCTCGTCGACGCGAAGATCGTCGTTGAGATAGTCGAGCACGTCGACGACCGTCTGCGGGCTGTCGGTGTTGAAGAACGTCGTGTTCGTGGTGACCCGGAAACCACGGCGCCGGCACTCCCGGACCGCGGCGACGGCCTCGTCGAACACGCCCTCCTTGCACACCGACTCGTCGTGGCGCTCACGCATGCCGTCCAGGTGGATCGTCCACGCGAAGTACCGAGAGGGCTTGAACTGGTCGATCTTCTTGGGGATCAGCAGCGCGTTGGTGCACAGGAACACGTACTTCCTCCTGGCGACCAGCTCCCGGACCAGCTCCCCTATCTGCGGGTGCATGAGCGGTTCCCCGCCCGCGATCGAGACCATGGGCGCGCCGCACTCCTCGATGGCGGCCAGGGCCTGCTCGACCGGCATGCGCTGTTTCAGCACGTCGGCGGGGTGCTGGATCTTTCCGCAGCCCGCACAGTGCAGGTTGCAGGCGAACAAGGGCTCAAGTTCCACCAGCAGGGGGAACTTCGCCCGCCCGCGCAGCTTCTGGCGGAGGATGTAGCCGCCGATGCGAAGACTCTGGCGGATCGGTGTCGGCATCTGGGTTGCATCTCCTTGGGTAATGGAACGGGACGGGCTCCTCGGGGAGAGAGGGGGAGATCGCGACGGCCCAGCGGGCCAGGACCGGGCCGAGCCGGCACAGCACGCGGTACGCCACGGCGCCGCCGCGTATCGTGGCCGGGCGCACCAGCGCGGCACCGGCGATGTCGGCGACGACGCGCAGCGCGGCGAACGGCAGGCCGGGCACCGCGCCCGCCAGCGGCCCGGTCTCCATGTCGACGGCCGCCGCCCCCCCGGCGGCGAGCCTGCGGCGTTCGGCCCCCGTCACGATGTGATCGGAGGTGACCAGCGGTCCGGTACGCGCGGACAGGCCGGCCCGAGCCAGCTCCTCGGCCAGCGGCCACGCCGAGGGACAGGGCACCATCCGGCCCTCGAAGCGGATCTCGCTCGCCACCAGCACGTCTCCCGGGCGCAGGCCCTCGTCGAGCGCCCCGCAGAAACCGGTCACCGCCAGCGCGCCCGCCGGCGGGAGCCGCGCCGCCGCGCTCGCGGCGCGGCGCGGGCCCATCCCGGTCCGGATCACCCTCACCTCCTCGGTCGGCAGGCCGCTCCGTACGGCCCGCGCCTCGACGGCCAGGGCGGTGCAGATCAGCAGGCCGGTCACCCGGCGTCCATGGTGACCGCCTCGTCCCTCAGCGCGGGCCCGGGGTGCGAGGACACCTCTCGGGAGCGCACGTAACGGCCCAGCGCGCTGATCGGGAAGACGAGGCGATAGAGGTGGTAGTTGATGTAGAAGGCGCCGGGGAAGCCGGTCCCGGTGAAGTACGGCTCGTCCCAGCCGCCGTCCGGGCGCTGGTGGCCGACCAGCCACTCCACGCCGCGCTCCACCGCCGGTGACCGCTCCCCGGCGGCGAGCAGCGCCATCAGGGCCCACGCCGTCTGCGAGGGAGTGGAGTGGCCACGCCCGATCCAGCGGGGATCGGTGTAGGAGCGCAGATCCTCCCCCCAGCCACCGTCGTCGTTCTGGTGCCTCTCCAGCCAGGCGACAGCACGCCTTATGCACGGCTTGCCGGGCCGTACGCCGGCCACGATGAGCGCGGGGAGTACGGCGCCGGTGCCGTAGACGTGGTTGGCCCCCCAGCGGCCGAACCACGATCCGTCCGCCTCCTGCGCCTTCAGCAGCCAGACGACGGCACGTCGCACGACGGGGGAGTCCGGCCGCTCCCGCGCCAGCGCCTCGACGACGTGGGCGGTGACATCGGCGGACGGCGGGTCGATGACCGCGCCGAAGTCGCAGAACGGCAGCTTCTTACACATCTCGCGGGTGTTGTCGGCATCGAAGGCCCCGAAGCCGCCGTCGCGGGACGCCATGCCGATGATCCAGCGCACCCCGCGGTCGACGGCCGGCCTGGCGTCCGGATGACGCACCCGGCGCAGGGCGAGGATCGCCTCCGCCGTGTCGTCGATGTCCGGGTAGCCGTCGTTGTCGAACTCGAAGGCCCAGCCGCCGGGCGCCAGCGAAGGGCGCCGTACGGACCAGTCGCCCCGGCTCCGGATCTCCTCGGTGAGCACCCAGCCGGAGGAGGCGACGAGGGCGGGATGGTCGGCGGGCAGGCCCGCGTCGAGAAGGCCGTTGATCGCGAGCACCGTGTCCCACACGGGGGACTGGCAGGCCTCCAGCCTGCGCCCCTTCCCGTCCCGGATGGTGAATCTGTCGAATCCCTCGATGCCCTTCCTCATCACCGGATGGTCGAGAGGGTAGCCGTGCAGGCTCAGCGCGATCAGCGAGTACACCCACGGCGGCTGGATCCCGCCCCAGGACCCGTCCGCCTCCTGCCTGGCCACGATCCACTCGGCGGCCCGCCTCAGCGCGGCCCGCCGCAGGCCGGGGACGGGACGTCGCTGGTAGCGGTGCAGGACGCGGTCGAGCGCGGTGAACGGCCCGTGGGGGTGCGGCGGTGCGGGGCGTCCGGTACGCAGTTCGGCCAGGTCGAACGGGAGCGGCCGGACCGGGCGGTGCGCGCTCACGATGGTGAGCGGGACGATCGTCTGCCTGGCCCAGCAGGCCCAGTCGTAGACGTTGAGCGGGAACCAGCGCGGCAGGAACATCATCTCGGGGGGCAGCACCGGGAGGTCCTCCCATCGCCACTGCCCGAACAGCGCCAGCCAGATCCGGGTGAACACCCGGCCGGCCTCGATCCCACCGGATTCCCGCACGGACCGGGCCGCGGCTCGCATGTGCGGGGCGTCGGTCCGGTCACCGGCGAGCCGTAGCGCGGCGTACGCCTCGATCGTGGTGGACAGGTCGCCGGGGCCGTCGTGGAAGTTGGCCCAGGTACCGTCGTCGCGCTGCTCGGAGCGGATCCAACGGGCCGCCTGGGCGGTGTCCCGCTCGGTGCGGATGCCGAGGAACTCCCTGAGCAGCAGGTCTTCGGCGTCCATGGTCACGTTCGTCTGCAGCTCACCCTTCCACCATCCCCCGGGCGTCTGGAGGCCGAGCAGGTGGTCGCATGCCGCGTCGAGGGTGAGTTCGACGGAAGTGGAAGCGGCGACGGTGGTCATGTCAGTGGCCCCTGGATGTGAGGAAGCGGACGATGTCCAGGAATTCGGCGCGGACGTCCGGGGGCATGTCCGCGCCGGCGAGATGGTGTTCGGCGGCGTCGAGCCGGTGCTTGGCCTCGGTCTCGGCCCACGCCCGGCCGCCGGCCTCCTCGACGAGCCGGGCGGCGTCGTGCAGGTCGGATTCGGACAGCGGCAGGGGATCGGCCAGCAGGTGGGCGAGCCGCTCACCGGCCGGCGTGTCGCTGGTGAGCGCGGCGACGATCGGCAGCGACTTCTTGCGGGCACGCAGGTCGGAAAGGACTGGTTTGCCGGTCGTCTCGGGGCTGCCCCAGATGCCCAGCAGGTCGTCGACGAGCTGGAAGGCCAGGCCGGCCTCGGTTCCGAAGGCCGTCAGGGCGGCGACCAGCGGAGCGGGGCCGTTCACCACGGTCGCACCGATCGAGCAGGCACAGGCCAGCAGGGAGCCGGTCTTCTGCGTGGACATCCGCCGGCACTCCGCCAGGCTCACCTCGGTGAGCTGTTCGAACTCCAGGTCGAGCGCCTGACCGGCGATCAGCTCCCGGGTGGCGACGGCCAGCTGCCGGGCGGCCCGCAGGCCGGGAAGGCCGCCCTCCTCAAGCAGCAACTCCCCCGCGAGCGAGAGCAGGGCGTCGCCTGCGAGGATGGCCGCGGAGCAGCCGAAGACGGTCCACGCGGCCGGTCGGTGCCGTCGCATCCGGTCGCCGTCCATGATGTCGTCGTGCAGCAGTGAGAACGCGTGCACGAGTTCCACCGCGGCGGCGACCGGCAGCCCCTGCTCCTGGCTTCCCCGCGCCGCTCTCGCAGACAGGATGGCCAGCGCCGGGCGTAGCGCCTTGCCGCCGGAGGCGGCGGGCAGGCCCGCCGGGTCGGCCCAGCCGAGGTGGTAGGCGGCGACGCGCGAGGTCAGTGGGTCGAGCCTGGCCACGGCGTCCCGGAGTACGGGTTCCACGAGCCCGCGGGCGGCCACGACCGAGGGCGGGACGACCGCCGTCACCGGGGACGTTCCCTCTTCAGATGACGCCTGACCAGGCAGGTCGCGCTGAGTCCGCTACGCACGGCAGCCTCCATCGTGTCGGGCCAGCCCGTGTCGGTCCACGCGCCGGCGAGAAACAGTCCAGGCCACCGGGTGGCGGCCTCGGGGCGGAGCGCGCCACTGCCGGGGCACTGGCGGAAGGTGGCGCGACGTTCCCTCGTGACGAAGAAATCGGTGATCCGTGCCTGCCGCGCTCCCGGGAAGATCTGCTCAAGCGCGGGTACGAACGTGGCTCGCACCCGCGCGGTGGGTGCGTCGATCCACTGGTCCGCCGCGGAGACCGAGACCGCGAGGTACTGGCCTTCGCGCAGCCCCGCGGCGCCGGTCTTGTCGAACACCCACTGCACGGGCGAGTCCACGACCGCCGCGAACGGCACCCGGGTGACCCGCCGGTCGTAGACGACGTGCACGTTGACGATCGGGCTCGCGTCCAGGCCGCGCCAGCGCTCCCTGCCGGGAGCGGCCTGTTCGGGGACCAGGGCCGCGGCCTGCTCGTGCGCCGTGGCGACGATGACGGCGGGCGCCTCGACCCGGCTGCCGTCCACGATCACGGAGCCTCGCTCGATGGCGGTGACCTTCGCCGACAGGCGTACGGCACCGCCGCGCCGTTCGATGGCGGCCCGTGCCGCGTCGCCGTGCAGCTCGCCGAGGGGCACGGCGGGAACGCCGATGTCGGCGGCTCCCGCCCGGCCGAGCAGCGCGGTCTTGAAGACCATCGCCGCGGGCCCCAGGGCCGCGCCCTCGACCCCGACGTTCAGGGCCGCCATCGCGAACAGCTCCCAGAGGGCGTGTCGCGCGCGCTCGCGCTGCCCGTGGGCGGTCAGCCAGCTCCCGAGGTCGGTCAGGTCCAGCGCGGGGTCGGCCGGGTCGAGCCGGCGAAGGGCGAGTGAGACCCGCATCGCGCGCAGCCGGTCGGCGGGCTTGAGCAGTTGGTATCCGGCCAGCGCCGGCAGCAGGTGGAACGGTCCCGGCAGCATCCCGCGTCTCAGCCGCCCGTACCGCCCCGCGGGAGTGAGCACCCGTACGTCGAACCGGTCCTGCAGGTGTACGCGTCCGGCGACGCCGAGCCGGTCGAGCAGGCCGCGGTAGGCCGTGCAGCAGCGGAGGAACACGTGCTGGCCGTTGTCGACGCTCAGCCCGTTCCTGACGAAGGAGTGGGTGGCGCCGCCCAGCCTCGGCCGGGCCTCGTACAGGGTCACGCGGTGACCGGCCTCCCCGAGCGCGACGGCGGCGGCGATGCCCGCCAGCCCGCCGCCGACGATCGCGACCGGAGCGCCGTTCATCGGGCGGCCCCCGCCAGGGCGCGCGCCGCCACCATCGCCTTCTGCCACGGAGGCAGTGACAGCCGTGAGGCCAGTGCCTCGGCGGGATCCGCGGCGATGCGGCCGAGCAGGCACCGGTAGATGCCGGCCATCGCCGCGGTGCACGCCGCGCTGCGTACGTCGAGTGCGGTCAGCAGGCGCATGCCGTCGTCGAACCAGTCGCGCGCCCGGTCGGCCTCGAACCGCATCAGCGCGGCGAGCCGGTCGGGAGGGTCGGTGAACCTGCCGGAGGAGTCGATGTTCAGGGTGCATCCGAATCGCCTGAGGTCCTCGGCGGGGAGGTAGGTCCGCCCGGCCAGCCGGTCCTCGCGCACGTCCCGCAGGATGTTCGTGATCTGCAGGGCCACTCCCAGCGCGTCCGCCAGATGTGCCACCCTCGCCACGTCCCTGCCGTCGCTCCTGCCGTCTCCGGCGTCCCTTGTGCCCGCAGCGCCCGCGGTGCCGAAGACTCCGAGGGAGAGCCGCCCGATCGACCCGGCGACGCATCGGCAGTAGGAGAGCAGCTCGTCGAAGTGCTCGTAGGTCTCCCCGCGTACGTCCGCGGCGCAACCGTCGATCAGCTCCTCGAACGCCGACAGCGGCAGTGGGTAGCGGATGGCGGTGTCGTGCAGCGCGACCAGCACCGGGTCCTCGGGGTCGGGCCGTGCCGTGCCGAGTGCGGCGCGCGCGGCGGCCAGATCGGTCAGGCGCTGCCCGTCGGGGGCGTCCCCGTCGGCGATGTCGTCGACCCGGCGGGCGAACGCGTAGACGGCGCTGAGCGCGCGGCGCTTGGGGGGCGGCAGCAGCCGGAGACCGTAGGAGAAGTTCCGCGCCTGACCACGGACGATCTTTTCGCAGTGCCGGTAGGCGTCAGCTGTGTCCACGGTGGTGCCCCCTGCTCGTGAGGATCCGCAGCCAGGCCGTCAGGAACCGCGCGCCGCGCGGGCGTACGGCGCGGCCGAGAACGTCGTAACCGGCCTGGGCCAGTGCCGCGCTGGTGGCCCGGCCGCCCGCGATGTAGCCCGCGATGGCCAGGCGGGCGAACCCCGTCGCCGATCGGGCGAGCCGGTCTCCCTCGTCGAGCAGCCGATCGGCCCGCCGCGTCTGGAGCGCGACGACATCGCGCAGCCGCGCCGAGGTGGTGGCCGCGGCGAGATCGTCCTCGCCGCAGCCGAACCGGCGCAGATCCTCTCCTGGCAGGTAGACGCGGCCTCGGGTGTGGTCCTCCCCGACGTCCTGGCAGTGCTCGATGATCTGCAGCGCCGTGCACACGCGGTCGGACAGGGCCAGGCGGGAGGGGGTGACCATGTCGAACACGTGCAGCACGATGTGCCCGACGGGGTTCGCGGACAGCTCGCAGTAGGAGAGCAGGTCGTCGAAGGTGTCGTACCGGCTGACCGTCTGGTCGCGCCGGTTGGCCTCGATCAGCCGGTGAAAGGGCTCGGCCGGGACGGAGCAGGTCTCGACGGTACCCGCGAGCGCGCGGATGACCGGCAGCCGGGGAGCCCGACCGGCGTACAGGCGGGCGAGGTCGTCGTCGACGGTGTCGAGCAGCCGGAGCGGATCCTCGGTCTGCGCCTCGTCCCCGATGTCGTCGACGGTCCGTGCGAAGCCGTACACCGCGAGGAGGTGGCGGCGATGGGTACGCGGCAGTACACATGAGGCGACCGGGAAGTTCTCCCTGCGCGCTTTGAGCACGACGTTCCGCGTATCGGCTCCCCTCCAATTCATAAATTGAGGTTGTCCCCGGCGGGCTGTTATAAACGCGGATGAACGATCTGCTGGTTTTTATCGGTGAGAGCTGGGAAAATATTTAGTATCGCGTTATATCTCTGCCTTTGGAAAAATGGTTGTTCTTTTGCCGGAAGGTGAGCCGGATCGGGTTGGGGTAAAAGCCGTCACAAAAAGCGGTACGGCTTTTGCGGCATGCTTTTTCAAGGAGCGGTGATCTCACGAACGTCATGAAGGGCCGTGCGGCCGCCGGAGACGCCGTGGTCCCGGAGCGGTCCGATCCGCAGACCCGCGGAGCGGCAGCGGTTCACCAGTTCGGGCAGGGCACCGAGCCCCGACCGCCAGGAGCCGGGGGCCGAGGTGTGGTCGGAGTCGTGCAGCAGGAGCGTCGCCCCGCCCCGCAGGCCGGATGCCAGCGTGGCCAGCACCGAGGCCGGGCTTGCCGAGCGTGTCCAGTCTCTGCCCCACGCGGTCCACAGGACGGGACGCAGTCCCCGCAGACGGGCGGCGAGCAGTGTCTCGGCGCTGAGGACGCCGTAGGGCGGCCGGTACCACGTGGGGTCGACGCCGGTGACGGCGACGACCAGATCGGCAGCCCGGTGCGTCTCGGCCGCCATCCGGCCGGGGCGGGTCGTCAGGGCGTTCTCGTGCGACCAGCCGTGCACCGCGATCTCATGGCCCTCCGCGACGATGCGGCGGCCCAGCGCGGGGTGACGTTGGAGCATCTCACCGAGGACGAAGAAGGTGGCCCGGCATCCGAGCCGCTCCAGTTCCGCGAGGAAACGCGGGGTGGATCGCGGGTCGGGCCCGTCGTCGAAGGTCAGCGCGACATGGTCGGCGAGGCCCACCCCGGCGAGGCCGGGCAGCAGCCGGCGCACGGAGGGCAGCCAGGTCGCCGCGGGCCCCACGTGCAGAACGGCCAGACCGGCGAGGGTCAACGCGGCACGGTTCACCGTGTCAAGTCTGGGTCATGGGGGCCGTGATGCCAACGCGACGCACTGTGCTGATCGTCAGTGCCGGTATGGGGGCCGGGCACGACGCGGTCGCGGTGGAACTGGCCAGGCGGCTCGCCGCCGAGGGCGTCGAAGCGGAGATCGTCGATGTCCTGAGGCTGCTGCCGTTCCGGCTGGGAGTGGCGCTGCGCGGTTGGTACGGCTGGATGATGCGCTCCGCGCCCTGGCTGTACGCGCTGATCTACCGGGCCTTCTTCGTGCCGGACCGGGCGCCGCCGACCTCGCCGCTGACGGTCATGGCCGCGGCACGGCTGCGCGGGCTCATCCGCCGCCGGATGCCGGACGAGGTCGTCTCGACCTTCCACCTGGCCGCGCAGGCGGTCGGCCACCTGAGGCTACATGGCCGCCTGCCGGTTCCCGGCACCGTCCTGCTGACCGACTTCGCGGCGCATCGGCTCTGGTTGCATCCGGGCAACGACCGGTACCTGTGCTCGGATCAGGCGGCCGCTCGCGCCGTTCACGCCGCGACCGGCCGCCCGGCGTTCTGTCACGCACCCCTGGTGCGCCCGGAGTTCCGGCGGCCGGCGGCCGACGCGGCGCCGGTGCGTTCCCGGATCGGCGCCCGCGCCGGGGAGCGGCTGGTCCTCGTCTCGGCTGGCGCGTGGGGGGTGGGCGGAGTCGAGGAGACGGCTCGCGTTCTGGTGCGCTCGGGACGGTACCTGCCCGTCGTCCTCTGCGGGCACAACCGCGAGCTGCGCCACCTGCTTCGGCACACCGGTGTCGCCCTCGGCTGGTGCGACGACATGCCGGATCTGATGGCCGCCGCGTACGCGCTGGTGGACAACGCGGCGGGCCTGACCTGCCGGGAGGCGATGGCCGCCGGAGTGCCGGTCATCTCCTACCGGCCGATTCCCGGCCACGGCAGGGACGGCGCGCGGGCCATGGCGCGGGCCGGGCTGAGCGTGTACGCGGGTGACGCCGGGGAACTGCTCACCGCGCTGGATCGCCTCGGGTGCGGGGCGGAGCGGACGCGGCGGATCGCCAGGGGAGCCGCCCTGTTCGACGCCGCGCCCGCGGAGTCCTTCCTCACCTCCGCGAGGCCCCTACCCGACGAGCGGCGACCGGCTCAGCCGGACACTGCCGTAGAAGATCA
The DNA here is from genome assembly GCF_050943795.1 of Streptosporangium sp. CA-115845. Taxonomy (NCBI): domain Bacteria; kingdom Bacillati; phylum Actinomycetota; class Actinomycetes; order Streptosporangiales; family Streptosporangiaceae; genus Streptosporangium; species Streptosporangium sp. CA-115845. Next base: position 828,961 of record NZ_CP191988.1, read on the forward strand.
ACGCCACCCCGACGAGTTCCGGGACGACCCACCAGCCAAGCCGGATGTCCTCGCCGAACAGCGCGACGCCGTACATGATGCTGACGACGGGGTCGGCGATGTTGAGCGTCGGCTGCACGACCACCAGGGACGCGCTGCTCAGCGCGCTCTGCAGCACGAAGACGCTGAACAGGCCGGCCGCGATCATGGCGTACAGCGACCAGCTGGTCAGTACGGCGGCGTCCTCCGCGGCGAAGATCTCGGTGTTCTCCTTTATCAGCGCGGCGGTGAAGGCGAATCCCAGCGCGGAGGTGATCCCGAGCAGGGCACCACGGGACGGGCCGGTGCGGATCTTCGCCATCGCGATCAGACCGGCGGCGACGCCGACCGTCACGACCACGGTGATCAGCCAGAGGTCCATGGTCGGGGAGCGGGTTCCGCTCTGTCCCGGATCGGCGGAGATGAGGAAGACGGCCAGCCCGATGGTCAGGATGCCGATGGCCAGCCATGACCCCCGGTCCAGATGGACGTGCAGGATGAGCGAGACGAGGATCATCGTGAAGGGCAGTTCGGTGACGAGAATGGGCTGTACGAGAGCGAGGGCGCCGAAGTTCAGCGCGGCCGCCTGCAGCAGGAAGCCCACGATCAGCGCGCCGATGCCGCCCAGCCATGAGGGTTGCCGGATCAGGTATCCGATCAGCGCCAGCTTGAACACCCGGCTCTGCGGTGCGTTTCGCGCAGCCTGCCGCTGCAGCACCGAGGAGAGGGCGTTGCAGGCGGCGGTGAGCACGGCCAGGATCGCCGCGGTCACCGGCGCACGGCTTTCCGGTTCCCGATGGTGTGCCGTCCGTCAATGAAGATCATCGGGCGCGTCACCTTTTCCGCGATGTCATGGTGCCTCGGCACCGTTCCGGCGACAGAGACGTGGGCGGGCTATGGCGTGTTGACCGCCAGAACGCGTCCTGTGGCGACGGCGTGTCCGCGGGACATGAATCCCTCCTCGACCTTGGCTTTCAGGGCCTGAGGGGAAGATCGCCCCCTGTCACGGGTTGATCACGTGATGCGGGCAATGTCACCTTAATCCAGCGGTGGAGGGCCGGGTGGTAAATGCCGCGCGCCACGCGGGCGGCGGTTCGGCACCGGTCCGCCGCGAAGAATTCACCTGGGCTCTGGGAGCCTTGAGGTTTTCTACGGTATTTAGCTGATATTTGTGGATTTGCGGAATGAGACCGCGACGGGTTCGCCGGAGAGTGGTTGTCGGACCTGCCCCCTACACTCCCGGCATGGATCTGAGGCGGCTCACGGACGAGGTCGAGGCGGTGTCGAGCACCTATGCGCGCAGGCACGGGATCACCCGGGACGACACCTGGTTCCTGCTGAAGCTCCAGGAGGAGGTCGGCGAGTTGACGCAGGCGTTCCTGATGCGCTCCGGCCAGGCCAGGGACAAGGGGCACTCCGCCGACGAGTTGGAGCTGGGCTTCCGGTCCGAGCTCGCGGACGTCCTGTCGCAGCTCCTGGTCATGGCACGACATCACGGGGTCGACCTGGAGACGGAGGTCGAGCGAAAGTGGATGCCCTGGCACCCCGACCGGCTTCCCACCGACGGCCACGCTCCCTGATCGCCGATTCTGGGCCATCGGCTCCTGGTGCCGGGAATCATCCCGGAGCCGAGGCTCCCGCCGAGAGCGTCAGGAGTCGCGGAGCAGTTTGATCAGCAGGACGAGGATCAGAATGGCGACGGCCACGGCGGCGAAGAGAACTCCGAGGGCGACGACACCGATCATGATTAGTTCGGGTGTTTCGGGGAGGATGGGGTCGCTTCCCGCGTAGACCGGCACGGTGACTCCTGATCAGAAATGGATTTTTGAGGATATGTGACATCGCCAGAGAGGACCATGGCGGGCGACGTCCGCGCTTCGGGCAGGGCATGTCGTCTGCCGTGCCCGTGCGATCGGCGAGAGCTCCGCCTCCCGGGACGGCACCCGCGGTTACGACAAGGTCGTGCACGGTACGGGGCTCAAACGCGACATACGCTCTGAGCATGGTGCGAAGCAATGCGGAAAGCGTGGACGGCTACCTCGCCGAGGTGTCTGACGAGCGCAGGGCGGTCCTGACCGGCCTACGCGAACTGTGCCGTACGGAGCTCACGGGCTTCACCGAGGTCATGGCGTATGGAATGCCCGCGTACCAGCGGGACGGTGCCGTTGAGATCGCCTTCGCAAGCCAGAGGCAGTACATCTCCTTCTATCTCCTGCGCGGCGATGTCCGCGAGGCCTTCGAGCAGCGCCTGGCCGGGCAGGACATGGGCAAGGGCTGCCTGCGCTTCCGTAAGCCGGAAAAGATCGATCTCGGCCTCGTACGGGATCTGCTGGCGGCCACCGCGGCCGGGCCGGGCACGATCTGCTGACGCGGAGGGGCGCCGGACCGGGTTGCGATACCCGGGTGGTACGAACCGCGGGAGACACCCGCGACGGGTGGTGGGCAGGGACAACGGCAGCGTCTCCGCACTCTCCTCCGGGATGCGCCGCTGCCGCTCGGGGTGCGAGCTGAACCGTGCGACGACGACGGCGCGTCGATGGCTCCCCGGCCACAGGTGGGCGCTCGTTCGACGATGTCGTCCCCGCCGGGATGTGGGCCGACGAGTGCGCTGAGAGTCCCGTCGTCCGCACCGCCGGAACAACCGTTCCGGCGGTGCGGACGACGGGACACGAACCCTCCCGGCCAAAGTGGACAGGCGTTCCAGAGCCGGTGGGGACGGCTGTGTTCCTCAGACCGCCGTAGCCTGCCTGGCCGCGGCGGCCACCTGCTTCAGGACGGTGGGCAGCTTCTCGGTGATCTCGCTGTCGTCGACCGGGTGGGTCTCGGCGAAGCGGACGATGGAGCCGGGGATCGAAAGCCTGACGTCGTCGAGGACGGTGCCGCCTGCGATGCCGATGGCCTTGCGTGCCTCGTCCTGGGCCCATACGCCGCCGTACTGGCCGTACGCCGTGCCGACGACCGCCACGGGCTTGCCCACGAAGGTGCCGGAGCCCATGGGGCGGGAGTACCAGTCGATCGCGTTCTTCAGGACGGCCGGAATCGTGCCGTTGTACTCGGGCGAGAAGAGGAGGAAGGCATCGGCCCACCTGCCGGCCTCGCGGAGCTTCCGGGCGGCCTCGGGAAGGCTGCCCTCGACGTCGATGTCCTCGTTGTAGAACGGGACGTCGGCGAGACCCTCGCAGATCTCGACCTCGACGCCCTCGGGGGCGAGCTTGACGGCTGCCTCGGCGAGCTGCCGATTGTGCGAGGCGGCCCGGAGGCTGCCGACGAGGGCGAGGATGCGGACGGACATGAAAACTCCTACTGGAGGTGAAAACCGACATTTATGGACAATCGTCCCGAAAGTAGATGTATCACATAAGCGGACTGTGGTCCATTTGTGCTCTGGCGCGCTATGCTGGGCAGATGACCCGCCCCCCCGCCCCCACTCAGGACGCATCACCCCCGATGTGGGGGCTGCCTCTGGCGGACGAGCCTCATCAGGAGCGTGCCGACGCGGCACGCAACCGGATGCGCCTGCTTGAGGCCGCGTCCCGGCTGGTGGCGGAGCGAGGCGCGGAACACGTGACGATGGAGGCGGTCGCCGCCGCCGCCTCGGTCGGCAAGGGCACGGTCTTCCGTCGTTTCGGTGACCGGGTGGGGCTGATGCGCGCCCTGCTGGACCACGCGGAGCGCGAGTACCAGGAGGCGTTTCTGTCCGGTCCGCCTCCGCTCGGGCCCGGGGCGCCGGCGGTGGAGCGGCTTGACGCGTTCGGCGTCGCGACCCTTCGTCATCTGATGAAGTACACCGACCTGTACCTTGAGGCGGAGCAGTGTTCCAAACGTCGTTACGCCGTCCCGGCTCGTGTGGTCCGCGTCACGCATGTGGCAGCGCTCCTGCGCGAGGCCGGCGTCACCGGTGACATCGAGCTCCTCGCGGAAGCGCTGCTCGGCTACCTGGACACGGCGCTCATCGACTATCTGCGCAGTGAACGCGACCTGTCCGCGGAGCGCCTCGAAGCCGGTTGGGCGGGACTCGTCGCCCGGGTGACGCGCGAGTAGGGCCTTCGGGTGGTTCCACACTCCGCCACACGGGTCCGCCGGATATCGCGGCCAGGTGGTCGGTGATCAGGCCGGCGGCCGACCGGCCGGCTCGACGGAGGTCATCCACCGCTTCCTCCGGCCGGTCGGCCCATGATCGGCGCGCGGCCCGGCTGCGCGCCGGTCGGTGCCCGCGAGATGTCGACGGCTGTGATGGCCGTCCGCTCCGGTGCCGAGTCTCGGTGATCTGAGGGAGCGGGTCGCCGGCCACCTCCGCGCCGTGAACAGGGACCCGTCCTGGTGATTCGGCCTTTCGAAATGCGCCATTACAGGATGTTGTAATCCGTGTAAAGAGCGATCGTTTACGAACACCTATGCCGATCTTGACGAAGATCCGTTCCGGCGTATCAGATTATTTCGTTTCATTGTTAGGCGATGGCAGAAACCTGCCATGAGAGGCACCCCCCAGACAAAGGCAGAGCCCCATGGTCAAACGAGCCCTCGCAGCCGTCGCCCTCTCCCTCGTCACATTACTCGGATTAACACTGCCCGCCTACGCGGTGACACTGGAGCAAAAGCTCGCCGCACTTTCCGGTTTCAGTCAGCCCACGGCGTCCAGCGCCGCCAGTTGGCGCTCCGCGTGGCAGAACCAGGCGGGCTGGGCGGACTACGCCTTCGACTGGTCGACCGACCTCTGTTCGAGCAGCCCCGACCAGCCACTCGGCTTCGACTTCAGAATGCCGTGCCGGCGTCATGACTTCGGCTACCGCAACTACAAGGCGGTAAGTCAGTTCCCGGCGAACAAGTCGCGCATCGACGACTCGTTCTACTTCGACATGAAGCAGGTCTGCGCGGGATATTCCGCCATCCCCAGAAACACCTGCAACGGCCTCGCCTGGAGCTATTACCAGGCGGTCCGGGAGTTCGGCACCCTCAACGTCACCGAGGCACAGATCGAACGAATCCGCCAGACCGCCGAGCAGGCCGCCCAGACCACCGAGATGTGACCCATCCCGGCGGGATCACTCCCACTCGCTGACCGCCGCCGGGCCGGTTTCGTGCCGGCCCGGCACGCCCGGGGGCAGTCGTGGCGACGGTCGGCGCGTCGCCTGGGTGTGGCTACGGTTCGGGCCGCCGCTGTCCAGGGCCGGCCCCCGGGCCACGCACCCGGGTACGCGCCTGATCATCCCGGAGTCGGAGAGCCCCGGCCGGAGGGCGAAGGAGACTCACCTCTCGGCAACCCCCTTCAGAAAGGCGCGCCGCCCGTCTGACAACCGGACACCTACGAATAAGAGCAGTCGTGCGGCGACAGAAGGCAATGTCGTCGTGCTTTTCTGTTTTTCCGGCAGAAACGCTTCTTGGGCGGCGCCGGCAGAAAGGCGACGAAGCGCCCAGGAAGGGTTTGGTCGCACAGCGGCCGACTCGAATTCCCCGGGTACAGCCGGATTCTCGGTGAATGTTCGCATCGGCCGGGCTTAATCCATGTCGACGTTGTCGAGGAGTTGGAGGAGGCGCGAGAGCACATGGACGCAGGCGGCGACCTCGGCGTCGGTCAGGTCGCCGCCGACCTGGCGCAGCACCGCGCGCTCGCGGTCGATCACGGCGGTGATGGCGGCCTGGCCCTCCTCGGTCAACCGGATGAGGGAGGACCTCTTGTGCACCGGGTTGGGGACGAACTCGACCAGGCGTCGCGCGGCAGCGTCGTTGATCATGCGCTGCACGAACTGGCGGCTCAGCGCCTGGGCCCGACCCATCTGGGGGACGGTCATGAGCCCGTGCTCGCGGAGCATGTTGAGCACGGCTCGTACCCCGACTGACAGCCCCTCGATGGGCGCGTCCTGCTCCACCTTGCGCTGGGCGCGCCGGTACAGCGGCCCCACCAGGTCGAACACCTCGATGAGCCGGTCGGCCGACTCTTCGGACGCCAGGCCGCGGTCTGTTTCGCTCACCTCACCATGATGACACCTAGGTTGTCATCTTTGGACAATAATGACACCCTGGTTGTCATGAATGATCTGTTCTGGCTCGACACCGGCACTGGCCGACCCCTCGTCCTGCTGCACGGCGGCTTCGTGGACCATGGCATGTGGGGTGACCAGATTCCGGTCTTCGCCTCGCGATACCGCGTCATCGCGCCCGACGCCCGCGGCCACGGCCGGTCCGCCAACGCCACCGAGCCGTTCCGGCTCACCGACGACCTCGCCGCGCTGCTGCGCCACCTGGACACCGGTCCCGCGATCCTGGTGGGAGTCTCCATGGGGGCGGGCATCGCGGTCGACACCGCGCTGGAGCACCCGGAACTGGTCGGCGCCGTGGTCGTCAGCGGCGGCGGGACCAACGAGCCGTATTTCACCGATCCCTGGACCACCCAAGCCATGGCCGCGTGGCACTCGGCGATGGCTGCCGGTGATCTTGATGCCTCGGTCGAGGCGTTCACGCTCTTCGCTGCGGGCCCGCACCGCACCCTCGGCGATCTCGATCCCGAGGTTGTGGGCCGCCTGCGCCGGATGTCCCGGGGCACCATGTCCAAGCACACCGGCGACGAACCCAACCGGCTCGTCCCGGTGCGCGACACCTGGGACCGCGCCGCCAAGATCGACGTTCCCGTGCTGGCCATCAACGGCGCCATCGACTCGCCGGACCACATCGGCATGGCCGAACGCCTCGTCCGCACCGTTGCCAACGGCCGCGCGATCTCGGTAGAGGGGAGCGCCCACTACCCCAACATGGAGCGCCCGGACATCTTCAACGAGATCCTCGAAGACTTCCTGCGCACCGTGTGACCACGCCGCCGACAGTTCCGGTCAGCCCCTTCCGGCGCGGAAACGAATCACCGTCCGTCTGACACCGAGCGCGTCGATGGCGGTGACTCCAGCGGCGAGCAGGCGGCTGGGCCGCGGAGTCCGAACATGTGGTGGAAGGCCTCGCTGAAGTGGGAAGGGCCGGCGAATCCGGCATCGGCTGCGGTGGTGAGGTCGCGTCGTTCGGCTGTCGGTTCGGCGACGCGCAGCATCCGGGCGACCAGCCGGTGGGTGAGGCGGGGTGCGATCAGGGCACTGCGCGCGGCCTCCCCTCGCCCGCCGAGTTGCGGCCTTCTGCACCGCACGGGTCATCGACGCGGGGATCGCCCGGGACCGGCCCTACCTGGTCAGCGAATACGTCCGAGGCCCTTCTCTGGACGTGTTCGCCTGGGCCGCCACCATGGTCTACGCCGCCACATCCGCGAAACCTCCACCGGTCATCAGAAGTGGGTCCTGTCGGTGGCGGTGGGGTAGTTGGACGGTCGCCCGGTGGTGGTCTCCGGCGGTGACGACGGCATGATGCGGGTGTGGAGTCTGGGGCCACCGTACCCACTGCCCGCTCCGTGACCGGGGCTCGGCCGGGTGGCGACCGCTGGGCGGAGCCGAAGGCGTTCATTCCCGTCAAGCCGAGTCCGCTTAACGCCTACGGAAAAGGGCCTTGCGCCGACCGACCATGCCATCGTGGTGGCCGTGTGGGAGTTCCGGCAGGCATCGCGGACTCCCCGCTCACTCACACGTCCAGGGTCACCGCGCAGCTCCAGCCGCGGGGTTCACGAAGGAAGCGCAGGTCGTGGAGGGCGACTGCTTTGGGGATGGCGCCGATCTGGGAGATGGTGGCGACGTCGGCCATGTCCAGTCGCAGCCACAGCCCGCTCTGATCCTCACCCGCTTCGACGCCGCGGGGGATCCTCGCGGTGGTGTCCATGCGGTAGATCACCTCGTCGAGCGCTGTCACGAGCTGGTCCTCGGGGAAGCCGGGGCCGATGCGCACCGTCTGGACGGCACCGCTTTCGGCGTGGCCGAGATCGGCGAAGCCTTCGATCATGGCGCGGATCGCCTCGGCGATGCACTCGGCGGCGGTGGGCGCCCACGCCTCGATGCGGGCGTCGGCGGTGTGGGGCAGGGCACGGTGGCCTTTCACGTGGCCTTTCACCGGGATCAGCCCTTCACCACGCCGAGCGGGACCAGCCGGGCGACCCTGCGGCACAGGCCGGCTCCGACGCCGGCGGCCACCACGGCGTCGACGTCCTTGTAGGCGGTCGGAGCCTCCTCCGCCAAGCCGCGCCAGGACGAGCCGCGCACGGCGATGCCCTGCGCCTCCAGCCGGTCGCGAAGCCGGCGTCCGTCGGTGGAGCGGGCGGCTTGGTGGCGGCTGTGGGTGCGGCCGGCACCGTGGCAGGTGGAGTGGAAGGCATCCGCGCCGGTCACGCCGGTGAGTACGTGGGAGGCGGTGCCCATGGTGCCGGGAATGAGCACCGGTTGGCCGTACGGTGCCAGATCGGCCGGTAGGTCGGGGTGGTGCGGCGGAAGTGCCCGGGTGGCGCCCTTGCGGTGTACGCACAACCGCATCCCCTCGTGTACCTCGATCTTGGCGAGGTTGTGCGACACGTCGTAGACCAGGTCCACGGTGGCACCGGTCACGTGGCGGAACGCGGTGCGGGTGGCCTCGGTGAGCAGTTGCCGGTTGGCCCTGCCGTAGTTGGCCGCGGCGGCCATCGCGCCCAGGTAGGCACGGCCCTCGCGGGATTCGACCGGGGCGCAGGCGAGCTGCCGGTCCGGGACGCTGATGCCGTACCCCGGCATGGCCTTTTCCATGACGCGGACGTGATCGGTGCAGATCTGGTGTCCCAGGCCACGCGACCCGCAGTGGATCATCACGCATACCTGGCCGAGCCGGAGGCCGAACGCGGCCGCCACCGCCGGGTCGTAGATCTTCTCGACCGCCTGGACCTCCAGGAAGTGATTTCCGGAGCCGAGGCTGCCGACCTGGGCCAGGCCTCGTTCGACGGCGCGGGGGCTGACCTGTGCCGGGTCGGCGTCGGCGACCGCCCCAAAGTCCTCGCAGCGGTCCAGATCGCGGGGCAGGCCGTGTCCGTGCTGTACGGCGTAGCCCGCACCGCCGTACAGCACCCCTTCGAGTTGCCCCTCGGAAAGCCGCCATAGCCCGCCTTGGCCGATTCCGCGGGGTGTGGTCCTGTCCAACTCGTCCATGAGCCGATTCAGCGTGGTGGCGAGTTGGTCGCGCTGGAGAGCGACGGTGAGCAGCCGGACCCCACAGGAGATGTCGAACCCGACTCCGCCGGGTGAGACCACTCCGCCCGCGGCGATGTCGGTGGCGGCCACGCCGCCTATCGGGAAGCCGTACCCCCAGTGGATGTCGGGCATGGCGTAGGAGGCGCGTACGACGCCAGGCAGCATGGCCACGTTGACGACCTGCCGCAAGGCCTGCTCTTCGGGAAGCAGGTCACCGGAGGCGAACACGATCCCGGGGACCGGCATGTGCTCGCCCTGGTCGATCCGGAACCGGAAGGGCGTCTCCTGGATGAGTCTCGTGGCAGTGTCGTATCGCGTCATGTCTCGACCCGGCGCATCGGGGTGGCCGCCGCGAGTCCGTCGCCGATCCACCTCACCGGCCGGTGCTCCAGCGGCGACCTGCGACGAAACCGCGGCCGATCACCTGCTGGGTGTGATGTGGAGGCGTGCCGACGGCTCATGCCATGTCATCCCCCGCCCTTGACGAGGCCGGCGGCGAGCAACAGTTCGTGAGCGAGCCGCGCGGCCTGCTCGGGGTGCATCTGCCCGGGCTCCTCCATGGGCCCGGCCTCCATGCCCCGCGCGAGGACCAGATTGGCCTCGGCCAGCACCTGGATCTGCTTCTCGATCCTGCTGACCCGGCCCTTGAGGAGGTTCAGTTCGACCTCAAGCGAATGCGTTTCCCCGGACGCCGGAACCGTACTGGGTTTGGACTGAGACATCAGCTCCACCTCCCAGGAAGTGTTCTCCTTCCCACCCTTGCCGGGACCGATACTCGCGGCACAGGGACTTACGTCCTTCGTTGGCCGGTCCATAGGTCCCATCGACGAGGGCCGTTCCGGTGCCGCTGTGCCGCCGGATCTCCTGAGCTCACGCCTGTCGTCAGTGATCGGCCGGCTGGATACCCGCTAAAGACCGGCCCTCGGCTGATGATCGGGGAGTTGGGCCGGGGCAGCCCCGCGCCTGGTCGGCCCGGAGCGGTACGCGGACGCTGAACAAGGCTGCTCCACGTGGCCGATCCGCAGGTCGCAGCCGAAGCAGGGCCGAAGGTCCTCAGTGGCGGAGCGGCGCTGTCCTCTGTCGCGCGACCCCGTGATCGCATCGCCTCCATGGATCTTCCGACTCGGGCGCCCGCACCACCGCCGGATTGCCGCGATCGGCCTCAGCGGGGGCCTTGTGAGAGCGCGAGCTGCCGGAGGAAGACGGCGTTGGACGGTGACGTGCGCAGACCGTCGAGTATCCCGGTGAGCGCCTGCTCGCGGTCCAGGCCCGCGAGCACCTGCCGGAGCTTCCAGATGATCTCGCGCTCGTCGCCGGTGAGGAGCATCTCCTCCCGCCGTGTGCTGGAGGAGGTCACGTCCACGGCGGGGAACAGGCGCTGCTCGGCGAGAGTCCGGTCAAGCCGCAGCTCCATGTTGCCGGTGCTCTTGAACTCCTCGAAGAGGTAGTCGTCCATCCGCGAGCCCGTCTCGACGAGCGCGGTCGCCAGGATGGAGAGCGAGCCGCCCTCCTCGGTCGCGCGGGCCGCGCCGAACAGCCGTTTCGGCTGGTGGACGGCGTACGCGTCGACCCCACCCGTCAGCGTCCTGCCGCCTTTCGGGGCGATGACGTTGTACGCCCTGGCGAGCCGGGTCAGGGAGTCCATGAGGACGACCACGTTCCGGCCACGCTCGACGAGCCGCTTGGCCCGCTCGATCGCGAGTTCGGCGAGCGCCGTATGGTCGCGTTCGGGCTGGTCGAACGTCGAGGCGATCACCTCGCCGCGCACCTGCCGGCGGAAGTCGGTGACCTCCTCGGGGCGCTCGCCCATAAGTACCACCATGAGGTGGACCGCGGGATGGTTCGCCGCGATGGCGTCGGCGATCGCCTTGAGCGCCATGGTCTTCCCGGTCTTCGGTGGCGCGGCGATCAGGCCGCGCTGCCCCAGGCCGACCGGGGTGATGAGGTCGATCAGGCGGGTGATCGACGATCCGGTCTCCAATGGCAGGCGGCGGTGGGGGTGGACGGGCGTCATGTCGGCGAAGTGCGGCCGTGCGCCGCCCGGCTCCTCGCCGTCGATCGACACCACCTCGGCCGGCTTGCCGTACGGCCTGCGCAGTGTTGCCGTGATCAGGTCGCCCGGGCGCAGGCCGAGTGCTTTCACCCGTGCGGCGGGCAGGCAGGCGTCGTCCTCGCCCGGGAGGTAGCCGCTCGCCCTGAGGTAGGCCCTCCCGTCGCGGATGTCGAGCAACCCGGTCACCTCCCGCTCTTCGGCGGGTGGGCGTGTGCTGTTCCGGGCTACCGGGGCGGTGGTCGTGGTGCTTCTTTTCGAGGGCTTGTCGGTGGTGATGGTCATGGGCGTGTCCTTAAGAGCGGAGATGGGTGATGGAAAGGGGGATGCGCGCCGATTCGGCCCGATGGCGGGCATGGCGCGATGAAGTTCTGGCAGGCGGCGGGCGGTTCACGCGCACAAAGAGAGGTGCGTGATGACGCGGTCCGGTTGCCGAACGGAAAGTGACGCCCTCAGCGGTGGGCGAAAGCGGAATACCGACGCTCAGCGGCGGCTGGAGAAGGGCTCTGAATCGGAAAAGGGATCAGATCGATCACATCGATGAGCCATTTACACGGTAACACCACCCCCGGGGTCGAACGCAACCCCGGGTCCTGGCCTACCACCTGCCGAGGACGAGAGACCCTCAGGCGGATGTGACGCTGGAGCGGCCCAAGCCGCGCGGCAGCACCGCCGGCACCGTTTCCATATGGGCCGTTCCGGCTGTTCGGCGATGCCGACCTCGTTCGGTTCATGCCGGACACCGGCCGGTTCCTTGGCCGGATGCCCGCCCGGTCAGCCATGCCCGGCAGACTGCAAGTGCTTCGTTGTGATCGGCCCCCACAAGAGGTTCTGCCCTCGACACCCGTAGAATCCAAGCCCTCCGGTTTCCGTCCCGGGTCGATGGAGACGGGCCGCCCCATCGCGTAAGGTCCGCCCATGAGCGGTAGCGACGTGCGCGGCAGCGCCACTTGGGGCCAGGTCGAAGAGTATTTCCGGCGGTTGCACGAGCCGGCGTTGGGACAGCCGTACAAGCTGCTGGAGCCGTCCTGCTCCGCCGACGGGTCGCGGATCGCGGTGACCGGCCTCGTGTACGACGAGCTGGCCGGCCTTCCACGCCAGGCATGCTTCCTGGTCGACGGTGCGGACCTGCGGCCGCTGACGGGATCGTCCGGTTCCTCGCGGCAACCGTGCTTCTCCCTGGACGGGGCGACGGTGGCATTCCTGTCGGACCGCACGGAGGCAGGCCGGTTCCAGCTGTACCTGTTGCGCACCGGTCAGCTGGGTGAGGCGGAGGCGACCCCGGCCGTGCCCGGGACGGTGGAGTACTGTTCCTGGTCGCCGGACGGCACGAGGGTGCTGCTCGGGGTGGCGGGGCTCGGTGCCGATCTGGCCGGTGGTCAGGGGAGCGGCACGACGTACAAGCCGACGGAGAAGCTGCCGGACTGGCACCCGCGCGTCGAGATCGGCGTGACGGAGGAGTCGTGGCGGTCGTTGTGGATCCATGACCTCGCGGCAGGTACGACCACCAGGCTGTCGCCGGAGGGTCTCAACATCTGGGAGGCGGTCTGGCTCGGCCCCGACGCGGTCGTCGCGGTCACCAGCCCTGCTCCGGACGAGGCCGCCTGGTACACGGCCGTGCTCTCCCGCCTGGGCCTCGACGGGGCGGTCACCGAACTGGCCCGCTCCGAGGTGCAGCTCGGCTGGCCCGCGGCCTCGCCTTCCGGGGAACGGTTGGCGGTGGTCGAGGCGGTGGGCAGCGATCGCGGGGTCGTCGCGGGTGACCTGCTGGTGGGCGCTCCCGATGCTGCCTTCGAGCGGGTCGACACCGGTGAGGTGGACGTCACCGCGACCCGGTGGATCGACGCGGATCGCCTGGGAATCCTGGGGATCCGCGGCCTGGAGACCGTCGCCGCGGTGTACGACGCGGTGACCGGGAAGATCACCGAGCTGTGGTCGAGCACGGACACCGGTTGCGGCACGCGCTACCCGGAGGCGGCCTGGTCCGCCGACGGCCGCGTGGTGCTCGTCGAGGAGGGCTACTCGGTGCCGCAACGGGTCGTGGTGCTGGGTGACGACCGGGTCGAGCTCGCAGGGATCGGACACCCGGGCACCGAGTACCTGCTGTCGGTCGCGGGCAAGGCCGAGACGGTCGCCTGGTCCGCACCGGACGGGCTGCGAATCGAGGGGATCCTGTGCGTCCCTGCCGGGGACGGGCCCTTCCCGCTCGTGGTGAACATCCACGGTGGCCCGGTGTGGGCCTACCGGAACACCTGGTCGATGTTCTCCCCCTATACCCCGCTGCTGGTAGCCCAGGGGTACGCCGTCCTCAACCCCAACCCGCGGGGCAGCTCCGGCCGCGGGCAGGACTTCGCCCGGCTGGTCTTCGGGGACATGGGCGGTGAGGACACGGCCGACTTCACGTCCGCGATCGACGCTCTTGTTGAGCGCGGGATCGTGGACCCGGCCAGGGTCGGCCTCATCGGCGGGTCGTACGGCGGCTACATGTCCTCGTGGCTGGTCACCCAGGACCAGCGCTGGGCTGCCGCCGTACCGGTCTCACCCGTGACGAACTGGTACAGCCAGCACTTCACCAGCAACATCCCCTACTTCGACGCGCTGTTCCTCAACGGGAACCCGGAAGTCCCCGGCGACAAGTTCCACTCCAGGAGCCCGGTCATCCACGCCGGCAAGGTGCGCACGCCGTGCCTGAACATCGCCGGTGCCCTGGACCGCTGCACGCCGCCGACGCAGGCCCAGGAGTTCCATCAGGCGCTGCTCGAACACGGGGTCGAGTCCCAGCTCGTGATCTACCCGCAGGAAGGCCACGGCGTCCGTAGCCTCCCGGCTCTGATCGACTTCTGCACCCGCGTCGTGGACTGGTTCCAGAAGCACATGCCGGCCCGCGGCTGACACCCTTCGTGGCCGAAGGTACGGCTATGGCATAGCGTGCGATGATTGGAGGTAAGAGGGCTGATTCACCCGCGGTCGGCCGGCGGACGTGGCGCACGCCGCCTACCGTCCCGCCATGACGATCACCTTCCGTGCCGCTCGGCTCGCCTTCTGTCGAGCCCCTGACCGGCGACGTATCGACGCGCTCGCTCGCCCCCTTGGCGAGCGAGGATGGCAGAATCATCGTACGCAGGGGTGGTGGTGCGAGGTGGATGAGCTGCAGCGGGTCGCGCAGGCGCTCGCGGACCGGATCAGCCTGGCGGTGGCGATCGACGACCCTCAGATGAACCTGATCTGCCACACCGCCCACGACGACCACATCGACCGGCACCGGATCTCGAGCATCATGAAGATGCGCGCCCCGGACGAGGTGGTGGCACACGCCGTCGCCCAGGGCATCGCCACGGCCGAGGGGCCGGTGCGCGTGGCCGGGCGGCCTGAGATCGAACTGCTGCCCCGGATCTGCTTTCCGGTCCGCTGCCAGGGGCTCCTGTTCGGCTACCTCTGGATCATCGAGCCCGAGGACGGTCTGCCCGCGGACGAGGTGCGGGCGGCGGCGAAGGCCGCGGCGGACGCGGGCCAGGTGCTCTTCCGCGAGCGCCTCGTCGACGACCTGCGAGACAGCCGCGAGCGTGAGCTGTTGCGTGACCTCGTCTCCGACGACCCCGCGGTCGGCTCCGCAGCCGCAGACCTGCTGGCCGACGAGGAGATGCTGCCCCCTGCCTGCTCGGTCGCGGTCCTCGTGGTGCAGGTGAGCTCGACCGAGCAGGAGGACCTGCGCAGCACGTTGCACGCTGTACTGCGCCGGGCAGGGCGACGGGCCACGCCGCTGGTGAGCCTGTCGATGGCACGTGCCGGCGGCCGTGGTGTTCTGCTCCTGGCCGGGCGACGTCCGCCCGGGGCGGCCGACCTGCGAGGGGTGGCCGAGCAGGTGCGGGACGAGCTGGTCAAGCAGCTCGGTGACAGCGCCCAGGTGCGGGTGGGCATCGGTCCCGTCGTGGATGATCCCGCGCGCGCCTCGGTGAGCGCGCGGCGGGCGCGCGAGGCGCTCGACGTCACGCAGAAGGTGACCGGCTTCGGCACGGTGACCGCGTGGGACGACCTCGGCGTCTACCGGCTGCTCGTGCAGCTGCCGCTCTCCGACCTGCCGGAGGACGCCATCCCCGACGGGCTGCGCACCCTCATGGAGTCCGACCACGAGGGCACGCTGGCCGAGACCCTGGAGACCTGGCTGGACGAGGGCTGCGACTCGCGGCACACGGTGGCGCGGCTGCAGGTGCATCGCACGTCGCTGTACTACCGGCTGGGGCGCATCGAGGAGATCACCGGGCTGTCCCTGAAAAGCGGCGGCGTACGGCTCGACCTGCACCTCGGGCTGAAGCTCGCCCGCCTGCAGGGGCTTCTCGGCAGGTGACGAACCGGGGACGGGGAAGTCTCGACAGTCGTCGGTGGGCTCTGCGGTGACGCGAGGCGAGACTTTGCAGATGAGTGTGACAGCAGACGTAGTAGTGGTCGGTGCCGGCGTGATCGGCTCCTCGATCGCCTTCGAGCTGGCCAAGACGGGCCGCTCGGTGGTGGTGGTCGACAAGGCGAGCGGGCCCGGCCAGGGGTCGACCAGCGCGTCCAGCGCGGTGATCCGGTTCAACTACTCGACCTGGGACGGCATCGCGCTGTCCTGGGAGTCCAAGCACTGCTGGGAGAGGTGGGCCGACCACCTCGAGGGCGTGGACGATGCCGGGATGGCGAGGTTCCACCGCGTCGGCAAGGTGTTCATGGACGTCGACATCGCGCCGATGGGCCGTGTCCTCGAGATGTTCGACCGGGCGGGGATCCCGTACGAGGTCTGGGGGGCCGACGAGCTGGCCCGCCGGATGCCCGGGCTCGCCCCTGGCCGGTTCTGGCCTCCGAAGCGCATCGAGGATCCGGCCTTCTGGGAGGACACGGACAGGCGCCTGGGTGCGCTGTGGACCCCGGACGCCGGCTTTGTCGACGATCCGGGTCTGGCTGCCGTCAACCTCGCCAACGGGGCGAAGCGGCGGGGTGCGCGGTTCCTGTTCAGGCGTCAGGTGATCGCCGTCCTCGGTGACGGTGCGGTGAGCGGTGTCCGGCTCGACGATGGTACGACCGTGAGTGCGCCCGTCGTCATCAACGCGGCCGGGCCGTGGTCCGGCACGTTGAACGCGCTGGCGGGCGTCGGTGCGGGCTGGTCGGTCTCCGTCCGGCCGATGCGCCAGGAGGTGCACCACGTGCCCGCGCCGGCCGGCTACAACGGCGAGGGCATCGGCCCGTGCATCGCCGACCTCGACCTCGGTGTCTATATGCGGGGCGCCCCAGGTGACGGGCTGTTGGTCGGCGGCACCGAGCCCGCGTGTGACGAGCTGCAGTGGGTCGACGATCCCGACGCCATCAATCCCAACCCCACCCAGCAGGTCTTTGAGGCGCAGGTCACGCGTGCCGCCCGACGCCTTCCCGACCTCGGTGTGCCCGGCAGGCCGATCGGTATCGCCGGCGTCTACGACGTCGCCGAGGACTGGACCCCGATCTACGATGGCACGGAACGCGCGGGCTTCTACGTCGCGATCGGGACCAGTGGCAACCAGTTCAAGAACGCCCCCATGGTCGGGCGCCTGATGCGGGCCGTGATCGACGGTGAGAGCCGCGTCGTCGGTGAGCACACCGGGTTGGAGATAGGGCTCGCCGCCTTCGGTCGTGCCCGGCCGCGCAACGCGGACTCGACGGGCACGGTGATGGGATGACCGAGCCCGGCTTCATGTCAGCCAAGCATGTGGCCGCGATGAACACGATCCTGTCGGAGGACGATGCCGTTGCAGGCGGGCTATAGAGGCCGGACGGTGAGGCTCTGCTGTGCGAGCCCGATCGGCCCGTTGGTGTCATGAAGAATGGTGCTGGTGACGCCTTGGCCGGTGGCTCCGAAGATGACAGTGGTGTCCAGTCCGACCCATCGGCCTTCTGGTTGGCGATGGAGGTGGAGGGACAGGTCGACGTTGGTGCGACGCCAGGAAGCGGTCGATCGCGTGGACGATCAGGCCTCCCAGCGGGCTGAAGTGTTGTTCGTCCCTCCGCCATGCCCCACCAGCGTGGGCGGTCGGTTTGTAGCGCTGCGCGTCGATTCGCTGGTAATAGCTGCGGGCGGACTGTGGTTGTGCGATCACCGATGTTCTCTCCGAATCGGATGGAGGCGTGCGGGCGGGGAGGTGCGGAGGGCGAACGAAGGTGCCCGAGCCCGGGCGTGGGCCGCACGTGGCGGTCGTCCGGCGGTGCCGGATCGGGTAGGGAGTCAGTTCGGGGCGGGGGCGAGTTCGCGTTTGAGGATCTTGCCGCTGGCGGTCATCGGCAGTGTGTCGCGGAAGGTGATGATCCGCGGGTACTTGTAAGCGGCCATGTTCTGCCTGCACCAGGCGATCAGCTCGTCCTCGCTGATCGTGGAGCCGGGCTTGCGGATGACGAAGGCCTGGACTTCCTGGCCGTTGCGTTCGTGCGGTACGCCGACGACGGCGGCGAGGCTGACCTCAGGGTGGGTGAGCAGGATCTCTTCCAGCTCGCGCGGATACACGTTGTACCCGCCACGGATGATCATGTCCTTCTTGCGGTCGATGAGGTGGTAGTAGCCGTCCTTGTCACGGCGGCCGATGTCACCGGTTCGAAACCAGCCGTCGGCGCTCAGGGCCTCGGCCGTCGCGCCGGGCCGGTTGAGGTAGCCCTTCATCACGTTGTGGCCGCGTACATGGAGCTCTCCCGGCTCGTCGACGCCCGCCTCGGCGCCGTCCTCGGCGACGACCTTGACCTCCACGCCCCAGACGGGCAGGCCGATCGATCCGGGACGGTACGGCTGGTCCATCGGGTGCCACAGGGCGATCGGGCTGAGCTCGGTCATGCCGTACCCCTCCAGCAATGGCACGCCGAACCTGCGTTCGAACTTCTCCGCGATGCTGACGGGCAGCGCCGCCCCGGCGCTCAGGCACATCCGCAGGGTGCGGGCGATCGTGGCGAGGTCGAACCGCTCGGCGCTCCGGTAGGCGAGCAGTTCCCAGAACATGGTCGGCACGCCCGCGAAGAACGTGACCCCTTCCCGCTCCATGAGGTCCAGGGCCTGTTCGGCGTCGAACCGCCGCTGGAGCACCAGGGTCGCGCCGGCGGCGAATCCTGCGTTCAGCTGAACGGTCTGCCCGTAGGTGTGGAACAGCGGCAGGGCGACCAGGTGGACGTCGTGCGGGTGGTGGCCGAACAGCCGGTCGGGGATCAGCGCGTTCAGCACGAGACTGCTGTGGGTCAGCTCGGCGCCCTTGGGGGTCCCGGTCGTCCCGCTCGTGTACAGCACCACCGCGGTATGGCACTCCTGGGTCGGTGAGGTGTCGAAGGTGCCCGGCCTGCCGTCGATGAGGGCGGCAAGGGTGCCGGGCCGTCTGTCGTGCGGGTCCTCGGTGATGACGACGAAATGCTCGCAACCGGGGGTCGCGTCGAACGCCGCCCGGCCGACCTCGCCCGTGGGCAGTTCCGTGGTGCCTTCGAAGCACACGTAGGCCTTGGCGGCGCTGTCGTGGAGGTGGTAGGCGACCTCCCGTTCGGTCAGCAGCATGTTCAGCGGCATCACGCCGGCGCCGGTCTTGAGTATCCCGTAGTAGAGGATGGGGAACTCCGGCACGTTCGGACAGCTGAGCGCGACCGTGTCGCCCGGTGCGACACCGAGCGCGACCAGGGCGCCTGCGACCTGGTTCGCGGTCCGGTCGACCTGGGCGTAGGTGAGTCTGACGGCGCCGGCCACGACCGCCTCTCGGTCGGGAAACTCCCGTGCGCTGTGCTCCAGCAGGGTGGCGAGGTTGAGCATGCGGTACCTCCGTGGCTTGGCCGAAACCTCCACGCGGTCGGCGGCCGGACCATCAGCGTGACCTCACACCATCGCCCGCCGTTAGGGGTAGATCCACAGACCTCTTTGTGGGACGACCACAATCCTCGTCCGCCGGACGAGGTATCACGTGCCTGATGGCGGTGCCGGCGGACGGCGGCGGCCGCCCAGCAACCGCACCGCGATCTGCAGCTCTTGAATGTCGGCGAGGCTGCGCAGGTCGCATCCGGTGCGCTCGGCGATGCGTTCCAGGCGGTAGTAGGCGGTGTTGACGTGCAGGTGCAGCCGTTGGGCGGCGATCTTGGCGTTGAGGTCGCAGGCGATGTACTCCATCAGCGTGGTGATCAGGGCGCCGCCGCGGGCGCGGTCGTCCTCCACGAACCGTCGCAACGGGGCACGGATCAGACGGCGGGCGATCTCGTCGTCGCGCAACATCAGGTAGTCGAAGCTGGACAGCATGGGCAGTGCGAGCACGCCGGTTCCGCCGTCCAGGCCGTCGCGGGCGACGCACGCCTCGGTGTAGGCCTCGGGTACCTTGGCCAGCCCGCGGTGCACGGTGCTGATCCCCACGGCCAGTTCCAGGCTCTGGCGGGCCAGTTGATCTACCGCCTCGCGCAGGCCCGTGACCAGGGACCACAGTCCGGTGGTGGGCATGGGGGAGACCGCGACGACCTCCTCCTGGCGGACCACGACGAGCCCGAGGTGCCGCCCCCCGATCGCGCGGCGTACGTCGGCCACCGCGCCGTGCATCGTCTGATCGCCTGTCAGCGGCCGTACCGGCACCGCCGAGGCGACGACCAGGCGGGCGGCCGGATCGAGCCCGACCGACCGCAGCATCGCCCGTTTGGACCCGGGGGAGACGTCCCGGCGGGCGAGCAGGTCTTCCAGCAGGTCGCGGCGGACGCGGTCACGTTCGGCCAACTGCAGGTGCTGGGCCTCGACATAGGCCTCCGCGGCCACCGAACTGCCCACCTCGATCACCTGCATCAGCTTGCCGACCAGCGACAACACGGCCTCCCGCGCCGCCGCGTCGTCCCGGACGATCTCCAGCATGCCCTCCCACAGAATCAGCTGGCTGAGCCGGAACGCCTGCAGGAAGTCCGACAGCGACACCCCCTGGCGTACGCGGTGGGCGGCGTTCTCCACCGTGACGGGGAAGTCCGAAGGCCGTGCGGGCCGATGCTCGGCCACCGTGACCGGCAACAGCCGGAATATCGCGTCCACATGCGCGGCCACCTCTCCACGCAGACCGGGGTCCGGGCTGGTGGCGTAACCGGGCACCTGACGCCAGATCTCGTCCACCGCCGCCTCGGTCACCTGCGGCAGCGACGCCTCGACCGCGTCGAGGATCTGCCGCACCCGCGGATCGAGACCGCCCATGCCCGGATCGACTGATTCGCTCATCGTCCACCTTCCTGGCCGGCCCGGACGGTCTGGGGGCCGCGGCGGAAATACTCACGTCTTGTGGTTGGACCACAGGGCGTCGTCGGACATCTTGTCACCCGATCACCGTGTGGTCGAGGTCACATCCGAGGGATAGTGACGGTCCGGGGCGGCGGGGCGACAGAACGGCCTCGGAACTCCCCATCCGCTGGGCGCCGGCCCAGCCCACCCCATGCGAGGTGATCATGACAATCAAGCAGACGGATCCAGGATCCTCCAGACTTCTGGGAGACAAGCGGAGGGTGATGCGACGGGTGGCCATTGCATCGGCCGTCGGCACCTCGATCGAGTTCTACGATTTCTTCATCTACGGCACCGCGGCCGCACTCGTGTTCGGGCCACTGTTCTTCCCCGCGCTCGGCGACGCGGCGGCCTCGGTGGCGGCGTTCGCGACGTTCGGGGTGGCGTTCTTCTTCCGGCCGGTCGGGGCGATCCTGTTCGGTCACTTCGGAGACCGCCTGGGCAGGAAGAAGACCTTGATGTCCACGCTTCTGATGATGGGGCTGTCGACCTTCGCGATCGGCCTGATGCCGACCGCGGACAGCATCGGGGTGATCGCCCCGATCCTGCTGGTGGTACTGCGGGCGCTCCAGGGGCTCGCGCTCGGCGGTGAGTGGGCCGGCGCGGCGTTGCTCACCGCCGAGTACGCCCCGCCGAAAAAGCGCGGCTGGTACAGCATGTACCCTCAGTTCGGCCCGGCGGTCGGACTGGTGATGTCGAGCGCCACGTTCCTCATCGCCGCGCTGACGATGAGCCCGGCGGACTTCACCGCCTGGGGGTGGAGGCTCCCGTTCCTGGCCAGCCTGGCGCTGGTCGGAATCGGGGTGTACATCCGGCTCATGGTCGAGGAGACCCCGGTGTTCACCAAGGCCTCAGCGACGGCTGCCCAGGTCACGTTGCCGTTCGCCGACGCCCTGCGCCACCAGTGGAAGCAGGTCCTGCTCACCGGCGGGACGCTCACCATGGCGCTCGGCGTGTTCTATATCGGCGGCGTGTTCCTCACCGGCTACGCCGGAAACGCTCCCGGCGTCGGCGTGCTCGGCCTGGACCGGCCCACCGTGCTGACCGCCGGGATCGTCAGCGGGATCCTGTTCATCATCTCCATCATCCTTTCGGCCCACTATTCCGACCTGATCGGCCGCCGCAATGTGATGCTCATCGGCACCGTCTCGTCGATCGTCGCCGGCCCCGCCGCGTTCCTCATCATGAAGCCGGGAGACGCGGTGTCATACTTCCTCGCGCTCGGCCTGCTGATGGTGGTGATGGGCATCCCCTACGGCCCGGCCGCCGCCTACCTGCCCGAGATATTCCATGCCCGCTACCGGTACACCGGCGCAGGCATGGGCTACAACCTCGCCGGCATCTTCGGCGGTGCGGTCCCGCTGATCGTCGCCCCGCCACTCGTCGCCGCGTACGGTGGCATCGGCGTCGGCTACTACCTCGCCGTCCTCGGCCTGATCAGCACCGTGTGTGTACTGGTCATCGGCGAGACCAGGCACCGGTCCATCGACGCCGACCCACACCCCGCACCCACCACGTGAGCAGACAGCCGGAATGGTGATCTCGGACGGCCGCTGGGAAAGGGCAGTACACCGATGACGGTTCTGCCCTTTCCCGGCTGGATGACCGAGATCGCCACCACCCCGGCAGCCTGGCGGCCGGGATGTCACGGGAGGGCCGTTGCGCCGGCATACGGACTCACGTAAACGACCACGCGCAGCAGCCGGACACCACCGGGTCTCAAGGTCCGCCGGGGGGGCGGTTGTCAGCCGGTCCCGGCGGTGTCGGCGCCGAGGGTCTTCTCGAACCAGTGGTGGGCGTAGATCTCGTCGTTGAACGCGTCCACCTCGCGGAATCCGGCCGCGCGGTAGAGCCCGATCGCTTCGGCCAGGGCGCGGTTGGTCTCCAGCCGGAGCGTGCGCACGCCGTGAGCCGCGGCCTGAGTCTCGAGTTCGGCGAGGAGCCGACGGCCCAGTCCCAGCCCGCGCACGGTGGGGGAGATCCACATCCGCTTCACCTCCGCGAAGGTGTCGTCCCGGTGGAGCTTGAGCGCGCCGCAGCCGACCGGGTCGCCGTGCAGCGTGGCGACCAGTAGCAGGCCCGCCGGTGGGGTGAGCTCCTCATCGTCGGCGGAGATGCCGAGGTCCGGGTCGAAACCGCTGTCGAACCGGTGCGCCAGCTCGGCGAAGTACGCGCGGAGGCAATGGCGGGCGCCCGGGTGGCGCGGGTCGACAACGGCGAGGTGAACCTGGGACGAGGCCAGCAGGCGCTCGACCTCGGCCATGGCGGCGACGAGCCGCTCGCGCTGATGGCCGGTGAGCGGCTCAAGGATTGACGTGGCCAGATCGTCGGAGCACCGGTCCAGCTCGGCCCGCTCGGCCAGCCCCGCCTGCGTGAGCCGCGCTGTGCGTACCCGTCCATCGGCGCCGTCCGCGTCGACCACGACCAGCCCGTCGGCCTGCAGGGCGCGTAGCAGCCGACTCAGATAGCCGGAGTCCAGGCCGAGCCGCGAGCGCAGCGACCGCACCTCACCTCCCTCGGCACCGATCTCCCACAGCAGGCGTGCCTGCCCGAGCGGGCGGGCGCGAGAGAGGAATGCGTCGTCAAGGGCACCTATCCGCTGGGTGACGGTCCGGTTGAACCGCCGCACCCGATCGATCAACACCGGTTCCATTCTCTGACTTTAGTCAGAGAATGGAACCGGTGTCACCCCGCGTCGTTCGCCGATCCGGCCTTACTGCCGGGAACTCGGCAGGCGTTGCTTCAGGCTTCCACCTCAGCCACTGACCAACCCTGACCCGGGTGTGGCGATCATCTCGGAGCCGGAGGCTCTTTCGGCTGACATGATCCATGCCAAAACGGGGTGAGTTAGTGTCACCCGCGTGAGCCTGCTTGAGGTGGCCGCCGGCCGGTTATCGCGCTTGGTCGCATGGGCTCGGTCAGCCGCACCGGCCGGGAGGAAGAGCAGGCGCCCCGCCCCGCTCGTCGTCGCCCCCGCGGTTCGCCCTACCGGGCGTCGTCGACATCATTGCCGAACACGACATCCTGGGCGGCCATGCCTCGCGAGAGTGGGGCTGCCTGACCAGGTGCTGTCGGCGTACGGGCTGACGTGCACAGCTCATACGGGCGCGCCATGGTCGATGAGCCGGCCGTAGAGTTCATGGATGTTGCTGACAATCCTTGGCGGATGCGGTGCGTGGCCGGGGGCGGGCCAGGCCTGCAGTGGTTATCTCGTGGAACACGATCGGTTCAGGCTACTCGTCGACCCTGGTTATGCGACGGTGCCGCGGCTGCTGGAACGGGTCACCGCCGATCAGGTCGACGCGGTGTTCATCAGTCACGGACATCCCGATCACTGCGCCGACCTGAACCCGCTGTTGCGGGCGCGTGCACTGCGTGATGACCCGCCGGCACCGCTGCCGGTGTACTCGCTGCCCGGCGCCCTGGATGCGGTACTCGCGCTGGACCGCCCGGGGATGCTGGCCGACGCCTATGTCCTGCACGAGTTCACCGCCGGCGACCGGCTCGACATCGGCCCGTTCCACGCGCAGACCCGTCTGCTGCCGCACTCGGTGCCCAATGCCGGCATACGGCTGACAGCGGGCGAGCGGGTGCTCGCGTACACCGGTGACACCGGCCCGAGCCCCGATGTGGTGGACCTGGCGCGCGGCGCTGACCTGCTTCTGGCCGAGGCCACCTACGTGGACCGGGTCCCGGAGGATTCGCGGCGCCACCTGTCGAGCGCCCGCCAAGCAGGCCGGCAAGCCAAGGAAGCCGACGCCCGACACCTGTTACTGACTCACCTGCAGCCAGGCACAGACGCCACAGCCGCGCAAGCCGCCGCTGGGGCCGAATACGACGGCGAGATCGGCATCGCCGTTTCCGGTCTCACCATCGACCTTTCCTGAGCCAGGCCTCCTCATCCAGGCCGCCGCCGGCGGTGGTAGGTCAGAAGGGGAAGGCCCGGTCCTGGTCGCGTACGGTGACCCACTGGAGCTCGCAGAACTCCTCGGCGGCGAAACCGAGCCCGAAACGTCCCCAGCCGCTGTCCTTGACGCCGCCGAACGGCATGTGCGGCTCGTCGTTGACGGGCTGGTCGTTCACGTGGACGATGCCGACGTCCAGTTTCGCCGCCAGTCGCAGGCCGCGTCGGCTGTCCCCCGTGATGATCGAGGCGGCCAGGCCCAGATCCGACCGGTTGGCCCGGGCGACCGCCTCCTCGGCCGAGGCGACGGCCTCCAGGATCACGACCGGCCCGAAGGTCTCGCCGTGGGCGATCTCGGCCTCGTCGGGGACGTCGGTGAGCACGGTGGCCGGATAGCAGGGCGGCCGGGGGACTCCGCCGGCCAGGATGCGGGCGCCGAGTTCGACGGCCTCGTTGACGCGGCGGTCGAGGAGGGCCAGGGCCCACTCGTTGATGACCGGCCCGACGACCGTCGCCGGATCGCGCGGGTCGCCCGTCGGCAGCGCCGCCACCTTGGCCGCGAACCGCTCGGTGAACTCCTCGGCCAGCGGGTGTTCGACGTAGATCCGCCGTGCGCACATGCACACCTGTCCTTGGTGGACGAAGGCGCCGTAGGCCGCGGCGTCCACCGCGTACCCGACCTCGGCGTCGCCCGCGACGATGAGCGGGTTCTGGCCGCTGAGCTGGAGCACGACGCGCTTGAGGTGCCTGCCCGCCTTCTCGGCGAGGCGCCGTCCCGTCGGCGTCGACCCGGTGAAGTTGATCCGCTTGACCAGGGGGTTGGTGAGCATCGCGTCGCCGATGTCGCCGGCCTCGCCCGGGGCGTGGGTGACGACGTTGAACGCGCCGGGGGGCAGGCCGGCCTCCTGGAGGAGCTCCGCCCAGAGCGCGCCACCGGTGTAGGGGGACTCCTCCGAGGGTTTCAGCACCACGGTGTTGCCGAGCGCGAGCGGCCCGATGGCCGCCCGTCCCGCCAGGGCGAGTGAGGCGTTCCAGGGGGCGATCGCGCAGACCACTCCCACCGGGCGGCGTACGGCCATGGCCTGGGTGCCCTCGATGTCCGACGGGAGCAGCTCCCCGGTCGGCCGGTACGCCAGCTGCGCGGCCTGGCGGAGGAGCTTGAGGGCGAAGTCGACCTGGACGCCGCCGAAGTGGCGCCCGCACCCGGTCTCCACCGCGAGGGCGTCGAGGATCTCGGCGCGGCGCCCCTCCAGGAGGTCGGCCGCGCGCAGGAAGATCTGCTGGCGTCGCCAGGGCGACTCCCCGGCCCAGCCGCCGAACGCCGCGGAGGCGGCCTCGATCGCCCGGTGCGCGTCCTCGCCGTCACCGGCGGCGATCTCGCCGAGTACCTCGCCGGACCAGGGGGAACGGTTCGGATACCAGCGTCCGGATCCGGCCGGCGCCCAGTCGCCACCGACGAAGTGCTCGACGCGCGCCTTCCGGCAGCCGCTCGCAGCACGGATCGCCCCGCTTCCGGTGCCCCCCGCTCCGGCCATATGGCTCGATCCTCTCTTTCGCCTCGCCTCGTCTCGTACGGCCACGCCGCCGGACGCGGGGAGGCCACCTGTGCCACCCGGTCGAACAGCGTTCACCCGATCGAGCCCGTAGTCAAAATGGTTCGAACAGGTGGAACGAAGTCACCATATGCTGACCCCTGTGACCGATGACGAGTCCCCCCGCCCGCGCGGCCGCGCAACATCCGACCCCTCCGGTTCCTTCTCCGTGTCCCTGGAGCGGGGGCTGAGCATCCTGTCCGCCTTCACCGGGAACCGCTCGGTGCTGGGGATCGCCGACCTGGCACGGGCCGTCGGCCTCAACAAGAGCACGACGCACCGGTACGTCGCCACCCTGACCAAGCTGGAGTACATCCAGCAGGACCCGGAGACCAAAAAGTACTTCCTCGGCCCGCGGGCGATCGACCTCGGGTTCGCGGCGATCGACTCCATGGAGCTCACCCGCGTCGCCGGACCCCTGCTCCAGACCTTGGCCGACGAGACGGGGTTCACGGCCAGCATGGGGCTGTGCGACGGACCCGACGTCGTCTACGTGGACCGCAGGCGAAGCGGCCGGCGCAGTTCCCTGGCCATGGACCTCAACCTGCACGTGGGCTCCCGGCTGCCCGCCTACTGCACCGCGATGGGCAAGGCGCTGCTGGCGTACCGGGACCCGGCGGCGCTCAGGCAGATCCTCGACCGCACGGACATGGCACGCCGGGGGCCGAAGACGATCACCAACCGGGAGCAGCTGACCGCCGCCCTCGCCAAGGTGCGTCAGAGCGGCGTCGCGGTGAACGACGAGGAACTGGCCCCGGGGCTGCGCTCGTTCGCGGCTCCGGTGCGGGATCGTTCGGGCGAGGTCGTCGCGGCGGTCAACGTCGCCGTTCACCTCACCGTCGCGCCGACCACCGTCGAGGCCCTGGCGGGACGGGTCGAACCGCCGCTCCGGCGCGCCGCCGCCGAGATCTCCAAGCGCCTCGGATACCGCCCGCAGTCCTGAGTCGTTCCAAACACGCAAATCGCGTTCGAACTTCCGGAACACAGTGTTGCTCTGGTGTTAACGGGACCGTACGGTCGGCTCAACTTTCCGCCACCCGGATGTCCGTGCCGTCTCCCAGTCGAGAGGTGGCCGAACGAGTTCCCCCCAAGGCAACACAGAGCAACGCGGTGTCCCACGAAGAGCGCCTTCGCTCGGACACCGTCAAAGAAGGAGTTTGGCGTGAGCGACATCTCCATGGACGGCCTGGGCCGCCGTTCCTTCCTCAGGGCGGTCGGTCTCGGTGCCGCGGCCCTCGGCGGCGGCTCGCTGGTGAGCGCCTGCGGCGGGCTGAAGGGCACGGGCGGTTCCTCGTCCGACGTGCTCAAGATCGGATATGTCAGCCCTCAGACGGGCCCGCTGGCCGGTTTCGCCACCGCCGACAACTTCGTGGTCAAACAGATCCAGGAGGCACTGCGGAACGGGTTCACCTCCGGCGGCAAGAAGCGCACGCTCGAGATCGTCGTCAAGGACACGCAGTCGAACCCCAATCGCGCCACCGAGGTCACCCGGCAGCTGATCAACAGCGACAAGGTCGACCTCATCGTCGGCTCCTCCACGCCCGACACCACCAACCCCGTGGCCGATCAGTGCGAGGCCAACGGCATCCCGAACATCACCACGATCGCTCCGTGGGAGGCGTGGTTCCACGGCCGGGGCGGCAAGCCGGGCGAGGGTTTCACATACACGACGCTGTTCTTCTTCGGCATGCAGGAGTTCGCCGACTGCTTCTTCCCGATGTGGGAGCGCATGGACGTCTCGAACAAGAACGTGGCGTCCCTGTGGCCCAACGACACCGACGCCAACGCGTTCCGCCGGGGGCTCGGCCCGATGATGGAGAAGGCCGGCTACACCGTGGTCGACGGCGGCGCCTACCAGGGCGGCGCGACCGACTTCACCGCGCAGATCGCGAAGTTCAAGGAGTCGGACGCCGAGCTGTTCACCTGCACCCCGATCCCCCCGGACTTCCAGACCTTCTGGAAGCAGGCCCGGCAGCAGGGCTTCCGGCCGAAGCTGGCCACCGTCGCGAAGGTCATGCTGTTCCCTTCGGAGGCCGAGGCCCTCGGTGAGCTCGCGAACAACATCGCCACCGACTTCTGGTGGAGCCCCGCCCACCCGTACACCTCCACCATCGACGGCAAGAGCGCCAGGCAGCTCGCCGACGGCTTCGCCGCGGCCACCGGCAAGCAGTGGACCCAGGCCCTCGGCTCGGTCTACTCCCTGTTCGAGATCGCGGTCCAGGCGTTCAAGGAGGCGAGCGACCCCAAGGACCGCGACGAGGTGGCCGCCAAGCTGCGTGGCATGAAGATCAACTGCATGAGCGGGAACCTCGACTTCACCGCGGGCCCGCAGCCGGGCATCGCCATCCAGCACCCGGTCGGCGGTCAGTGGCGCAAGGGCGAGCGCTTCCCCTGGGACGTCGTCATCGTCGACAACTCGGCGAACAAGGACGTCCCCGTCGGCGGCGACCTGATGCCCACCAACGCCTGATGGCCTCGCCACTGCTGCACCTCGACGGCGTCACCAAGAGCTTCGGCAAGGTGACCGTCGCCAGGGAGCTGACGCTTTCCGTCCAGCCGGGTGAGGCGCTCGGGATCGTGGGGCCGAACGGAGCCGGAAAGTCCAGCCTGTTCGCCATGATCTCCGGTGACCTGCGCCCCGACAGCGGCGCGGTGTGGTTCGAGGGGCGGGAGGTCACCGCGGTACCGCCGCACGCCCGCACCCGGGCCGGCGTCGGCCGCACCTACCAGGTGCCCCGGCCCTTCGAGCACCTGACCGTGTTCGAGAACGTGCTGGTCTGCGCCCACCAGGGCGCCGGGCTCAAGGGCAGGCAGGCCTGGACGCACAGCATGGACGTGCTCGACGGCACCGGCCTGGCCGACCTCGCCAACACCCCTGCGGGACGGCTCACCCTGCTCCAGCGCAAGCGTCTGGAGGTGGCCCGCGCCATCGGCACCGCGCCCCGGCTGCTGCTGCTGGACGAGGTCGCCGGCGGGCTGACCGAGCCGGAGGTGGTCGAACTGGTCGAGGTGGTGAAACGGCTGCACACCGAGGGCCTCGGCATCGTCTGGATCGAACACGTCGTGCACGCGCTGGTGAAGACGGTCGGCCGGATGGTGTGCCTGGCCGGCGGCGACGTGGTCGCGGACGGCGAGCCGATGGCGGTGCTCGCCGACCCGAAGGTACGCGAGCTCTACCTGGGCGGCGGCCCGGAGACCGGTCTGACCGACGAGGAGGGCTCATGACGCTGCTGTCGATCCGCGACCTCACCGTGCACCACGGCCAGCTCCGCGCCGTGGACGGCCTCAGCCTGGACATGGAGAAGGGCGAGGTGCTCACGGTCATCGGCGCCAACGGCGCGGGCAAGTCCACGCTGCTGCGCGCCCTGGCCGGGCTCAACCCCCTGACGTCGGGGAGCATCCACTTCAAGGGGCGCGACATCACCCGCTTCCCCGCGTACCGGCGCGTGCCGGAGGGGATCGCCCTGGTGCCGGAGGGGCGGCGGCTGTTCCGCTCCCTCACGGTAGAGGAGAACCTGCTGACCGGGGCGTACCGCAGGCGTCCCGGCCCCTGGACCGTGGCCCGGGTCTACGAGCTGTTCCCCTGGATGGCCGACCGGCGCAGGCAGAACGCCGCACAGCTGTCGGGCGGCGAGCAGCAGTCGGTGGCCATCGGCAGGGCGCTGTTGTCCAACCCCGACCTCCTGCTCATCGACGAGCTGTCGCTGGGCCTGGCGCCGGTGATCGTACGCCGCATCTACCAGGTGCTCCCGGACATCGTCGCCGGCGGCACCACCGCGCTGATCGTCGAGCAGGACGTCTCCCAGGCCCTGCAGGTGGCAGACCGGGTGCACTGCCTGCTCGAAGGCCGCTCCGTCCTGCACGGACGCCCCCAGGACCTGACCTCGGAACAGGTCGAGCACGCGTATTTCGGGATCGGAGCGGCGCCGGCCGAGCCCGCAGGAAAGGGACGAAACTGACATGGGTTGGCTCAACGCCGTTATCCAAGGGCTGCTACTCGGCGGGCTCTACGCGCTGTTCGCGACCGGGTTGTCGGTGATGTTCGGCGTCATGCGGATCGTGAACCTCGCGCACGGCGACCTCGCGGTGGTCGCCTCGTTCCTGGCGCTGGCCCTGATCAGCGGAACCGGGCTCCCCCTGTGGGTCGTGCTGGTCGTGACCGTGCCGCTGTTCGCCGTGCTCGGCTACCTCACCCAGCGGGTGCTGCTGCAACGCAGCCTGTCCGCGGGGCCGCTGGCGACTCTGCTGGTCACCTTCGGCCTGTCCATCGTGCTCCAGAACGTCCTGCTGGAGATCTTCTCCGCGGACACCCGCACCCTCGACGGAGGCCCCTTCGCCACGGGCTCGTTCGAGCTCAGCGGCTCGATCTCCGTCGGCTACCTCTCGCTGACGACCTTCCTGCTGGCCTGCCTCGCCCTGGCCGGCATCCAGCTGTTCCTGTCGCGCACCGGCCTTGGCCGGATGCTGCGCGCCTCGTCCGACGACCGGGAGACCGCGAACCTGGTGGGCGCCGACAGCCGGCACGTCTACGGCATCGCGACCGCCATCGCTTTCGCCACCGTCGCGCTGGCCGGCCTGATGTTCGCGATCCGCTCCTCGTTCGACCCCGCGATCGGCCCCTCGCGGCTGATCTTCGCCTTCGAGGCGGTCGTCATCGGCGGCCTCGGGTCGCTGTGGGGGACACTGCTCGGCGGCATCGTCCTCGGCGTCACCCAGTCCCTGGGGGCGCAGATCGACCCCGCGCTGACCCTGCTCGCCGGCCACCTCGTCTTCCTCGCCGTGCTGGCTTTCCGGCCGCAGGGCCTGCTCGCAGGACGGACCGCATGACCATCTCCCAGATGCCGACCGCACGCGCGGCGGTGGCGGTGGACGTGAGCCGCGCCGCCCGTTCCTCCCACCTGCCGGCCGTCGCGATGCTGATCGCCGTCGCGGTGCTCGCGGCGCTCCCGTTCCTGGTGTTCAGCACGGTCACCGACACCCTCGTCAACCTGTTCGTGCTGGTCGCGCTGGCCGGCATGTGGAACCTGCTCGCCGGGTTCGGCGGGCTGGTCTCGGTGGGGCAGCAGGCCTACATCGGCATCGGCGCCTACAGTGTCATCGCGCTCGCCGACCTGGGCGTGCAGCCGTACCTCGCGGTGCCGCTGGCCGCGCTCACCTGCGCCGCCTTCGCGCTGCCGACCTCGTGGCTGGCCTTCCGGCTGCGCGGCGACTACTTCGCCGTCGGGACCTGGGTGATCGCCGAGGTCTACCGGCTCCTGGTCGTACGGGTGGACAGCCTCGGCGGCGGCAGCGGCAAGGGCCTGACCGGGCTCTCCGGCATCGACCAGGTCCTGCGCGGGGCGCTGACCTACTGGACCGCGCTCGTCCTGGCACTGGCCACGATCGCCGGATGCCACCTGTTGCTGCGGGGCAGGCTCGGCCTGTCGCTCATGGCCGTACGCGACGAGGAGACCGCCGCGAGCTCCGTCGGGATCGACGTACGGCGGGCCAAGCAGGTGGTCTACCTCGTCTCGGCGATCGGCTGCGGCGCGGCCGGCGGGGTCATCACGGTGAGCTCGCTCAGCGTCAACCCCGACGCCGTCTTCAGCGTGCAGTGGTCGGCGTACATGATCTTCATTGTCGTCATCGGCGGCATCGGCTCCATCGAAGGTCCCCTGATCGGGGCGGTCGTCTTCTTCGGGCTGCAGCAACTGCTGTCCGACCACGGTTCCTGGTACCTGGTGCTCCTGGGCGCCATCGGCATCGCGGCGGCGCTCCGGCTCCCGCGGGGGTTGTGGGGGCTGGTGCGTGACAGGACCGGTCTGAGCCTGTTCCCCGTCGGCTACTTCGTCCGTCCCCCGAGTCCTGAGGAAAGAACGCCATGAAGGTGACCGCCGCCGTCGTCGACGAGCTCCACGGACCGTTCCGCATCGAAGAACTCGATCTCGACGAGCCCGGGCCGGGCGAGGCGCTGGTGAAGATCGTCGCCTCGGGAGTCTGCCACACCGACGAGATCACCCGGCACGGGGACCTGCCGATGCCGTTCCCCGGCGTGCTCGGCCACGAGGGGGCCGGGGAGGTCGTGGCCGTGGGCGACGGCGTCACCCGGGTGCGGCCGGGCGACCACGTGGTAATCGGCTGGCCGTCGTGCGGCGCCTGCCGCAACTGCCGCGACGGCGAGCCGCGCTACTGCGCCCGCCTCGGGGAGGCCCTGTGCGGAGGCGGGCGGCTGCTCGGCCCGCGCGCCGGGCAGACCGCCCTGCGCCGCCCCGACGGCTCACCGGTGCACAGCCACTTCTTCGGTCAATCGTCGTTCTCGACCTACTCACTCACCTGGGCCGACGCCCTGGTCGTGGTCCCCCGGGACGCGCCGTTGGACCTGCTCGGCCCGCTCGCCTGCGGCATCTCGACGGGCGCGGGGGCGGTGTTCAACACGCTGAAGCCCGGCCCGGGGTCGAGCCTCGTGGTGTACGGCGTGGGCGCGGTCGGGCTGGCCGCGGTGATGGCCGCCCGGCTCTCCCCGGCCACGACGATCATCGCGGTGGACCGGCACCCGGCCCGCCTCTCCCTGGCCGAGGAGTTCGGCGCCACCCACACCGTCCACGTCTCCGAGGCCGACCCGGTGGCGGAGGTGCACCGGATCTGCGGCGGGCCGGCCGACTACGCCATGGAGTGCACCGGCGTCATCCCCGTCGTACGCCAGGCGGCCGACAGCGTGGGAATGCTCGGGACCTGCGTCCTCATCGGCGGCGCGCCGGCGGGCGCGGAGTTCGGCCTCGACCACCTGTCGACGCTGTGGGGCAAGCGGGTCGTCGGCACCCTGGGCGGCAGCGGCCGCAGCGAGACGCTCATCGGCACCCTCGTCGAACTGCATCGCCAGGGACGCTTCCCGTTCGACCGGCTGGTGCGGTTCTACGACCTGGCCGACATCGACACGGCACTGCAAGACAGCCGCCAGGGCGACGTGCTCAAGCCCGTCCTGCGCATGAGCCACTGAGGACAACAGGAAAGGACACCCGCTGTGGGACTTCTCGACGACGTCGACTGGCAGGGGAACATCTTCAAGAACGGCGTGTGGACCACCGGGCGGGGCGGCGACTATGCGGTCGTCGAACCGGCCACCGGTGAGAAACTCGGCCGGATGGGGCTGGCGACCCCCGAGGACGTCGCCGAGGCGGGGGAGACGGCCACCAGGGCCCAGCGGGAGTGGGCGGCGATGCCGCACACCGCGCGCGCGGCCGTCCTGCGCAGAGCCGGAGACCTGTGGCAGCGCCACGCCGAGGAGATCGGCGACTGGAACATCCGTGAGGTCGGCGCGGTCCCGGGGATGGCCGGGTTCGCGCTACACGTGGCGGCGGAGGAGTGCTACGAGGCGGCCTCGCTGCCGAGCCGGGCGATCGGCGAGGTCCTGCCGTCGGAGCAGCCGCGGCTGTCCATGGCGCGGCGGATGCCGGCGGGCGTGGTCGCGGTGATCTCACCGTTCAACGTGCCGATCATTCTCGGCATCCGGTCGGTCGCCCCGGCGCTCGCCCTCGGCAACGCCGTCATCCTCAAGCCGGACCCACGCACCGCGGTCACCGGCGGCACACTCATGGCGCGCGTCTTCGAGGAGGCCGGCCTGCCGCCCGGTGTCCTGCAGATGCTGCCCGGCCGCGCCGATGTCGGCGAGGCCCTGGTCACCGACCCGAACGTCCGGGTCATCTCGTTCACCGGCTCGACCCCCGTGGGCCGCCGTATCGGCGAGCTGGCGGGGCGGCAGCTGAAGCGGGCGCATCTGGAGCTCGGCGGGAACTCCGCGCTGCTGGTGCTCGACGACGCCGACGTGGACGCGGCGGTGAACCTGGCCGCCTGGGGGTCGTTCTTCCACCAGGGGCAGATCTGCATGACGACCGGGCGTCACCTGGTCTCCGCGCGGCTGTACGACGACTTCGTGGAACGGCTCGCGGAGAAGGCCGGCAGGCTTCTGGTGGGCGACCCGAAATCCGGCGCGGTCGCGCTGGGGCCGGTCATCGACGCGGGACAGCGAGACAAGATCCACCGTATGGTCACGGCGAGCGTGGCGCAGGGCGCGAAACCGGTGTCCGGCGGAACGTACGACGACCTCTTCTACCGGCCGACCGTGCTGGCCGACGTCCCCCTCACCGCGCCCGCCTTCGCCGAGGAGGTGTTCGGTCCCGTCGCGCCGGTCACCCGGGTGTCCTCGGCCGAGGAGGCCGCCGAGCTTGCCGCGGCGGGCGAGTACGGGCTCTCGCTGGGCATCGTGACACGTGACGTGATGCACGGGCTCGCCGTCGCGGAACGCATCCCCACCGGCATCGTGCACATCAACGACCAGACCGTGAACGACGAGGCCAACGCGCCATTCGGCGGCGTACGGGCGTCCGGCACCGGGGCCCGCTTCGGGGGCGCCGCGGCGAACATCGAGGCGTTCACCGAGACCCGCTGGATCACCATGCGCGGCGAGCCCGCGCGCTATCCCTTCTGACGGCCTTCCCACCACGCGGCCGGCTGGACCCAGGCCGGCCGCGTGCCGCGCCACTGCCTGGCCTCCGGTGGAGGAGTATCCGCTGCGATGTGGGATGCCCGCGAGTAGGCCCTTTGTGGTGATTTGGCGACTTTCCGTGGGGAGCGCCGGCGGAGGATGCGATAGGCCATAGCGGGCATTGCTGACGAGTCAGTGCTCGGGTGCCGGGCGGCGTATGGCGGTGCGGAAGGCGATCGGGGTCGTGCCGACGCGGTGGTGGAAGTACTTGCTGAAGTTGGTGGGGCTGGAGAAGCCGAGTTGGGCGGCGATGTGGGCGGCCGGTTGGTCGCCGTGGGCCAGCAGACGTTTCGCCTCCAGGATGATGCGGCGGTCGATGAACTCCTTGTACATCCCCGATCCCTACCCGCCCGTCGGCCGGCGGCTGCGGGCATGGCTGGACGGCGGCCCGGCCGACGAGCGCCTGCTCGTCCTGGACATCGGCAGCGGCTACAACACCCCCACCGTCGTCCGCCTGCCCATGGAGCGCATCGCCCGCAGCCGCGCGCACGGCCGCCTGCTGCGTGTCAACCCCGTCCGGCCCGAGGTGCCGGCACTACCCGGCGGCCGGGCCCTGGGCATTGCCGCCGGTGCCGGTGCCGGCGACCTGCTGGCCGCCGTGGCCGGTCACTGAGGTCCGGCTGCGATGACCGTGCGGGCTGCCTGTCCCACCTCGACGGCGCGGGTGGCCTAGCAGTCAGCCCTCCGTCGGACTACGTAGTTCCACCGATGCTGATGGCGCCGCTATGACTCACACTGGTGACCGTCCAATGTTTTCTGATACCCGTCATTGATCGGCAGCCGCTTACGTGAGCAACGAAGATTCCAGGTCGCAGTCCACATATGTGTGGGAGTCCGCCACGGTTGGCTGTCTGGGTGGACCGCTGCTCGTCTGTGAGGTCGACTCCTTCTCGGACTGGGGCGGTGCAGTGCACAGCCCTGACTACGAACTGGATCCTGCCTGCGACTATGCCCGTGCCTGGTCGGCGGTCCACCCGGACGACGATGACCTCGAAGCCGCGTTCGTGCGTTTCGGCGAGCACGAGGAACATGCCGGCCTCATCTGGGAAATGGACCGCGAGGGCAGCGCGGAGATTGCCTACGCCCGGTACCAGAAGGGCCCTGTCGGCGACGACGACAACTTTCTGATCATGCGCTCATGGATCCCCCACGGTAGGACGGATGCGCCACGTCGGCGCGCAGCCGGGGCGTCCGCGGCCGAAGAACAGGAAGTAGGAGAGCTTGAGCTCCGCAGCGGCCGGGTCGTTGTCGTCTGGGCGGCGGTAAACGCTCGTGAGACCGGCTCGTACGCGACACCGCAGGAAAGAGCCGCGTCAATCAAGGCCCTGGCCCGGCTGAATCCCCCTGTCCAACTCAACCTGGACGGCCAGGGGGTCTCGGTACGGTGCTGTGGGTCAAGCCCGGCATGTATCGCGTCACCTGCGGATGGCACGAAGGAACTCGGGGACGGTACATGTCCACGGAAGAGATGTACGGACCAGCACAGTCATATGCGGACGACGACTGGAGCTGTCGCTGGGTCCGCTTCACCCGGTCCGACGACTCCGTAGAGGCGTGAGTCCACGTACGAACGCGCCGAAGCCCTCGGCCAGGACGTGCAGGGCTCGTTCGTGGTCGCAGTCCGACCGTAACGTCACCAGGCTGTCCGGGTTGGCGGCCCGGAGATGGCCGTGCAGCTCGAACAGCGCGTCCAGGTCGGAGAACTTGTAGAGGTCGATGTAGTCGGAGCGGGCCGGATCGGCGTAGGAATCTGGGCGCGCACCTCTTCAACCACTTACGGCCTTCGTGGTGCGACGTCGATCATCCCGGAGCCGAGTACCCCCGCCGGGGGCATTCGGTTGAAGCCAGGCGAGTTTTCAGACCTGAGAGAGCGAGCGGGCCGGCGCAATGCGAAGCACTCCGAAGGAGCCGCGTGGCGGTTGGGCCTGCCAGTCGAAGCGTGGGTTATCTGGGGTTGTCAAGCGAACTAGCTGGTCAGAAGCTTGAAGATCGTTAAGCCGCGTCAGACAAGTAGGCTGCCTGCGGTCGCCCGCGACGGTGAAGGAGCCGCTAATGACCACCGACCCGACGATGACCCGGATCGGCCAGGGGGTGGAGTTGCATCACCACCAAGGTCAGCGTGAAGCCGCTCGCGACTTGTTCGCGCAGATCTGGGACGACATCGGCGGCGAGCAAGGCGACCCGCTGCATGTTTGCGTCCTTGCCCACTCGATGGCCGACGTGCAGGACGACGTGCACCAGGAGTTGATGTGGGATCTGCGAGCGCTTGCCGCCGTCGGCCTGATCACTGATGAGCGGGTGGCCCAAGCCGGGGTGCCGCTTTCGGTGGCCGGCTTGTATCCGTCGTTGCACCTGAACTTGAGTGAGTGCTATCGCAAGCTGGGCGATCTCGGCCGCGCCCGTGAGCACCTCCAGCAGGCGCGGGCCGGGATCGGCGCACTTGGCGACGACGAGTATGGGCGGCTCATCAAGGGTGGCCTGGAGCGGCTGGCCGAACAGCTGGATGACGCCATCTGACTGCGCTCCGGCGGATTCTCTGCACTAGCTGTTGATCTTCTTCGTGGATGCTTTGAGCCGGGGTGCCCTCAGGTCAGGAGGCCCAGGGTTTCGGGCGTTTCCCAGACTGTCAGCTGCCGCACTGACATGCCTGAATACTGGTGAGGCAAGTACGCCCTCACCTCACTTGCCTTCTCCGAACTAGCGATGGCCCAGGCGAACGGGCGGGAGGGAAGATCGTGATTCTCTCGGCTCGCCTCGGGGCCAGGAACTACTGTCGCGAGCATGGTCGAACACGATGCCCTCAGTGCCACCCGCGAGGCTTACGACGCTGCTGCCCTCACCTATGCGCAGCTGTTCCGCGGTGAGCTGCGTGACAGGCCCCTGGACCGCGCGATCTTGGGTGCCTTCGCCGAGGTTGTAAGCGCGAGTGGGGACGGTCAGGTCGCGGACCTGGGGTGTGGGCCTGGCCATATCACCGCTTATCTGGACGAGCTGGGGCTGGCGGCCTTTGGTGTCGATACCTCTCCCGCGATGATCGAGTTGGCTCGACAGGCCTATCCGGGCCTGCGGTTCGACGTGGGCTCGATGGCCGCGTTGAACATCGCTGACGGCGTGCTGGGCGGCGTACTCTCACGTTGGTCCATCATCCACACTCCGCCGCAGGAACTCCCCGTCATCCTGGCGGAGTTCCATCGTGTGCTGGCACCTGGCGGCCACCTTCTGGTCGGCTTTTCGGCAAGCGATGATCCGTCTCACCCGACGCAGGTCTTCGATCACGCAGTCGCGCCGGCCTATCGGTGGTGGCCTGATCACCTCGCCGCGATGCTGCGCAAGTCCGGGTTGGCCGAGGTGGCCCGGATGGTTCGCGAGCCTCAGCCCACCGACCGGCGGCAGTTCCAGGAGATTCAACTGCTCGCCCGCAAAGCCTAGGCAGGGGCTGTCTGATCGAACACACCCTCCCCGCCAAAATAGACAGAGGTGGCAAACAGGCATAAAACTCTGTGCTGAGGGCGGGGAAGGAGACATCCCTTCGTGGGAGCAAGCAAGCCGGATCCGCATATCCCTGACCCGCAAGTGGAGTTGCCCCGGTTCGATAGACACATCAGGGCTTGCGACTACGCGGCAGCATGGTCGAGGTCTTGGGCGTTCTTGAGCGCGTGTCGGCGTTCGTATTCGGCGGGGCTGAGCCGGCCGTTGGCGGAGTGACGGCGGCGCGGGTTGTAGAAGCCCTCGATGTAGCCGAACAGGGCCCGTTCGGCTTCTGACCTGGTGCGGAAGGTGCGCCGGTCAATCAGCTCGCACTCCAGCGAGGCAAAGAAGCTCTCGGTGATCGCATTGTCGAAGCACGTCCCGGTCCGGCCCGTCGACGGGCGGACGCCTGCCTGCTCACAGCGCCGGCCGAAGGCAATCGAGGTGTATCGACCCCCCTTATCGCTGTGGTGAATCACCCCGGCCTCGGGGCGGCGCCGGTGCAGCGCCATCGCCGGCGCATCGGTCACCAACTCGGTGCGCATGTGCTCGGCCATCGCCCAGCCGACGATCCGGCGGGAGAAGACATCCAGCACCACCGCCGGATAGACGAAGCCCTGCCAGGTCGGCACGTACGTGATGTCAGCGGTCCAGATCCGGTTCGGCTCCTCGGCACAGAAGTTGCGCCGGACCAGGTCGGATGCAGATCTGGCGCGCGGATCGGTGACAGTGGTGCGGGCGCCCTTACCCCTGCTCACCCCGGCCGGCCCGGCGGCACGCATCAGCCGGGCCACTCGTATGCGGCCCACCCGGACCCCATCCAGCTCGCGCAGGCCGGCATGGATACGCGGCGCCTCATAGATCTGATCACAGGCCTGGTGATGCCGACGGATCCGCTCGGTCGGCTCGGCGTCGCGACGGGCTCGAGTCGACGGGCCGCGCCGCTGCCGGGCCGCCCAGGCGTAGTAGCCCTGGCGCGACACACCCAGCACCCGGGCCGGCAGGGAGACCTCGTGGTGGTCCTTCTCCGCATGAATCAGCCGGAACTTCATCTCGGCAGATCCGTCTCCCGCGCGAAGAAAGCCGCGGCCTTGCGCAAGATCTCCTTCTCCTCACGGAGAATCTTGTTCTCGCGCCGCAGCCGGGCCAGCTCGTCCTTCTCGGCGCTGGTCAGACCGTCCTGGCGGCGGCCGTCATCGAGGTCGGCCTGGCGCACCCAGGTACGGATCGACTGCGCGGAAGGCTGGAACTCCTTGGCCGGTTCCTCCGGCGTCCGTCCCGCGCGCACCAGCTCCACCATCTGCCGGCGAAACTCCGGCGGATAGTTGTTCGGCACAGCAGACTCCTTCTTCCGGGAACCAGGGTTCCCCAGAGATCAGGTGTCCACCAAACCGGGCCAACTCCAGGTGGAGAAGCGCTCGGGCTCCCGCCAGGACTGCTCGATGATCACGGCGTCCGCGGTTTGCGCGGGCAACGCCCGTGTCATCGCGGTCACCTATCGCTCCTAGGGTTCACGCCTCTCCTTCACCGAGGCCTCCGTAAGTGTTCATACCGGGACATGACCTGGGCGAGGAGGAGGATCGGGCCGTCGTCAACCCGCTGTTGATGCTTGCCGCGGAGCCAGTTTCAGCTGGTCAGATGGCATGCCAAAGGGAATTCAGAAGATCGTTTTCGTGTGGTGTGCCCACGGTATGCCCATGAAGATCGAAAGCTTAAGCAGTGATCAAGGGATCGCCTGGCCAGGCTGGACGAGAGAGTGGAGCGGGTGACGGGAATCGAACCCGCGCTGTCAGCTTGGGAAGTGCATCGAGTACGGCAGGTGGGGCGGCTGAGCTGGATGTTCGGCCGGTCGTGAGTGACCGTGGTTGACCCCTCGTCACCCTGGTTAATGGCCCGCTAATGGCCCGAGGATCAGCCTGTGAACTGGTCTTCCTCTGGCGGTGTGATCTGCCCCTCCCCGAGGTCTGCCTGGCTTGTCCAGGGCCGACGGCAGGCAGGGTGATCAGCCCCTACTTCAGCCACTACGCTACGATCCTCAGATGCCTGACTTCGTGCTCCCCTTTATCTTCATCGGGCTCTTCGTCACGCTTTTTGTTTGCCTCTTCATATTTTTTATAGTGTTGATGGTCAAAGGTATTCGACAACGCCGTGTACTTAAATACACAGATCCAATGAGAGCCATGGACATTATTGGTCGGGTGCGCCAGCTCAAGGTTCGAGGCAATGAAGAGGAAGCTGTGCTTCTCGTTCAAAGTGAGCTTGCGATGCCTGCTGACGAAGCTCGGTCATGGGTGAAGTCCATCTGAGCCGTAAGTCACAGCCGCCGCACGACGGACTCCTTGTGGTGGCACCGCACCACCAGTTTGGAAGATCTCGGCACGCGGCTCTCCGATCTGCTGCTTCCCAGGTCGGCGGCGGTCTCGCTGTGTCCGTGATTCCCCCTTGTTCACCCTCCTGACGGGCACGCAACGGGCACGGCATGACGCCCAACCCAAACCGCATTGGCAGCTCGGGAGGCCATCGTTCAGGGCAGTCCCACCTGGACCAACGCCCCCTCCCTGGTCTTCCTGGAACGCACCGGTACGGCGGTGAACCGCAACCCAAACTGCAACCCGGATCAGAGCGTCAGTCCTCGTAGTCCTCGAACTCCCACAACCCGATCCGACCGATCTTCTCAGCGAGTTCGCCCCATGTCGGGGCCTCCAGTACGGCGATACGGTCGCTCAACCAGCACGTCACCTCGGCGGGACACAGCTCGCGAACGAAGAGGTAGTGCCGGCCGATGAGGAAGTGGTGCTGGCGCAACTGTTCGGCAAGGGCGGATGGAGTGCACACGGTGATCTGGAACTGCTCGTCACCCGGCTCGTTCTGCGGACCGACGTACATCTCCAGGAGTTCGCACGCGTTGGTGGGATCGTCGATGCCACGGTGTTCAAGATCCAGCCAGCGGAAGAGGGGCACGCGTGCTCTCATCACCCAATGATCGCGCAGCCGGCAACGCGGAGGAGAGCTGTCAGTTTGGGAATCGGCTGCTGGTGTTGGTGGGCTGAGTTGGGAAAACAGATGTGCAGGTAGGCGGGATGCGGTTCCCCATGAGTGACCAGGGTTCCCCGCCCGTTCTGGCACGGATCTGGCACGTGATCAACGTTGCGGGGGAAGCCGGACGACTGCCCTCGGGGCAGAGCGTGCTCATGGGCCTCCCGCTGCGGGCCTTTCTCGGCAGGAAGAGCAGGAGCGTTTTCAGGACGTGATACTTGCCGTCGCTATAACGTCCGTGTTATGAACTGGGGAGAGGTGGAACTGGAGCCAGAGGTCGATGAGTGGTTCGACACGCTTGATCAGGAGGGGCAGGAGACAGCGGCGTTCTACGTCGACCTGCTGGCCGAGCGTGGTGTCCTGCTGGATGAGCCCCACACTCGTCAGCTCCGCGGCAAGTTACGTGAGCTGCGTTTCCACCTCGACCGGGAGGCGGTACGGATCACTTACTGGATCGCACCAGGTCGGCGGATCATCATGCTGACGGTGTTCCGCAAGCAGCGGATGCGCGAGTCCGCTGAGATCGAGCGGGCGTGGCGGGCCATGCAGCGGTGTATCGCCGAGGCTCACACGGCAGACGAGGAGTGAGCGGTATGGGTGAGCGCAAGAGCTGGGGTGCCAAGCGGGCTGAGATCATGAGCCGTCCGGGGGCCGGAGCGGCGTATGAGGCGGCCAGGGTCCGGTTTGAGCTAGGGGAGGCGGTACGGCTGCGCCGTGAGCAGCTCGGTCTGACCCAGAGCGAGTTGGCTGAGCGGACAGGCTTGAAGCAGCCGGCGGTGGCACGGTTCGAGGCGGGCGGGACGATGCCGACCATCCCGATGCTGGAGCGGCTCGCGGAGGCTCTGGAGATGCGGCTGAGCGTTCAGTTCCAACCCCTGCGCGAGGCGAGCTGATCTTCCGATGTGTTTCCGGAGCCGCAGATCACCGAAGTGGGAGCAGTCGAGCCGAACGACACTGAAAACAGGGCCCAGATCGGGTCGTCCCTGTGCTGGGCCTTCGATCTTGGAGGGGGTGACGGGAATCGAACCCGCGCTGTCAGCCTGGGAAGTGTGTGGATCACGGCTTGCAGGGACGCTGAGCTGGGCGTTCGGCCGGTCGTGAGTGACCGTGGTCGACCCTTCGTCACCCTGTCTAATGGCACGCTAATGGCACGAGCGACAGGGTGATCTGGTGAAGCTGAACGAGA
Source organism: Streptosporangium sp. CA-115845 (assembly GCF_050943795.1). NCBI lineage: Bacteria > Bacillati > Actinomycetota > Actinomycetes > Streptosporangiales > Streptosporangiaceae > Streptosporangium > Streptosporangium sp. CA-115845. The sequence goes on from NZ_CP191988.1 coordinate 871,069, forward strand.
AGGTCGCGGCGGGGATCGCGGAGGAGTACCTGGACCGGTGGCGACGTGTCGCGCGCTACGACGAGCTTGCCGTGATGGAAGAGAACGGTGACAAGGACTGGGAGAACGTCACCGGCGAGGATGGCCAGGAGTACAAACTCCTCGCCTACGTGCTTCCGCACGGCGACGAGGCGCTTCGGATGGTGATCTCGGTAAACCACCGGAGGAGGGATCATGCGGCTGCTGACCCGCTGATCCGGGAAGCGGTCATGCGCTCAGACGGCATTGTGAACACACCGGCAGATCTGGCTGAGCTGGAGGACCGTTGGCTTCTGCCCTAGCGGGGGATGCAGGTGGTTCAAGTCCGGGTGAGTTATCGGTTGACGTTGCTCCTCGACGGTGACGTTCAGGTGAACATCGAGTGCACGGTGACGCTCACCAGCGGCCCACTGAGCGCTCCCAACGCGGAGCCGGTCCAGCTGGCCCCTGAACGTCAGGAGGTGGCACCGGCCCTGGCTCTCTTCGGCGCGACAATCGTGTCGTCGGTTGCCTTCAAGTCTGGTGCGCTGCGGTTGGTCTTCGACACCGGGACGCACCTGAACGTGAAACCCGACTCCCAATTCGAGGCGTGGAGCACCTGCGGTCCTGACGATTTACGCTTCGCCTGCCTGCCGGGCGGTGGACTTTCGATTTTTCGATGATCGGAGGAGCCATCTTGGAAGATCTCGGCACGCAACCCTCCGAGCTGCTGCGGGCCAGGTAAGGGTCGGTTTCGGAACACTTCATAGACCAAGACATTCCCATTGATAGGTGTCTACGTCGAGGAGATCGACCCGTGTTCCTGCTATATCGGCCGCGCCCGTGGGGTCACCAGGAAAAAGAACTTGCGGCTCCAGGAAATCAGCCCCCGAGCAACCTGGGGAAACACCTGCTTCAAGAACCGAACGGTCGATATCGCTAGGCTTGATGTCGGCGGCGGCTACCTTGACGCCTTGCACGCGGTCGGCGGAGATCCGCCGGAACTCTGATGCTAGATATGCGGATTAAGAGATCGACTTTGCATTGTTCTGGACAGTTCAATGCAGGTCAGCGGACATGTGCGGTCCGTCCTGAACGATTCTGAACAACCCTGTACTGCAACGGGCAGTGCAACTGGACAACACTCATCACCCCTGTGTCACCAGCTTGGGCATGAGTGGCTCGGTACGGAACGCTGAGTCATGCTTCCGGGACTTCTCTTGGTAGAGCAGGCCCCCAGAACTGAAGCTTGTAGATACCAACCATATGAACAAAAGTGGGGTACTCAATCTTCGGAACGCTCTGCGGCTCTCTCTGCAGCACGCGAACGCGCCATGTGGCGCCTGGTCGTCCAAGGTCAAATGCCTCGAATTCGTCTTCCTGGGGATGGTGGTGACTGAGCTGTATCCGCCCTGTCCGCAGGTAGATCTCGCCCGACCAGGAGTATTTCCATTCGGGCTCGGCCTGAGGTGGTTCCTCGCTCCACAACTCGTATCGAACGTACGCGATTTTGTCGTGGTCGTTAAAAATCACAGCGTTGGGACCGATTTGGAACCATCCGTGCGATACTCTCGGCCACCCCTGATCCCAAACTGCTAGCTCATCTCCAATGAGTGCCCCCTGGTCGGTCACCATCCATCCGCCGCCCTCCCACTGTCTCGGATGTATCTCCTGTACTAGGTCTGCGAGTAACTCGGCCACGAATGCTCCCTTTTCATGCCCCAACCGCCGGAGGGCGTTCCTGTTTGTTGAACTGGTGATGATCTAAGCAGAGCAGGACGACAGTTTCCCAACCATGTGGCTGCCTCCCGAATCGCATTGCTGGGCACTGGTACTGCTGATGGCTTCCGATAGTCTGCGGTGGGTGAAGTGGCCGGCCTCCGGCATCTGGGCATCGATCTAGAAGATCATGGAGCGCAGGGGCTATTCCAGTATGCGAGATGACGAGTAGGATACGGATTAAAAGTGGACGGCCCTTATTGGCATTCACAATGCTCTGACCTGGCGTTTCGGATGCTGTCTCCCTCTTGCCTGGGGAAGGAAATCCGTGCATGGTCCGGATCTTGATGCCGCTTCCGAAGAGGGGGCTGGGAGACTGTGCGACATGAGCAAGATCGAGCGGCCGCTCGTACGTGAGCTGTTCCCCGATCTCGTCGCGGATCTCATCGCGTGTCTGAGAGAAGAAGGGGAGGAAGATCTTGCCGTCTCCACCTGGGACATTCGATTCTACGGGGAGTGCGGATGCGGTGATGACTTCTGCCAGAGTTTCTATACGGCCGAGCGGCCGGACGGAGCGTACGGTCCCGGGCACAGATGCGTGCCACTGCTTCCGCCGAGAGGTGATCTGATCCTTGACGTCGTTGAGGAACGGATCATGTACGTGGAGGTCCTGCACTATCCGAAGCTGCCACGTCCGGTGAGTTGGAGCCATCAGCTTGGGAATCATCCACTGACCTTGCTGCCCTGAGCTGGGAAAGCAGGGGGGCAGGTCAGGGCGGACCGAGTCCCCGTGAGCCCCCGTGAGTGACCGTGGTTCCCCGCCTGTTCTGGCACGCATCTGGCACGGAAGCCGCTCAGTACCCATCGCTCGCGGGCAGCCCGGTTGCACTGCCCCGATAACCGAAATTGTCGCTGACGGACTCTATGCTTCCCGCCCATGAGCAGAGACGAGGCCCCTGTCGTGCACACCCAGCGGATGGAGGTGAAGGTGGAGGACTGCAGTTCGGTCTATCTCCTGGATCGGGAGGACTACGGGGCCGACGCTGGGTTGGATGACTCCCCGACTCACTCCATTGGGCTCATCGAAGTGGAGGGGAGAGGCATCGCCTGCCTGAATATCGCCACTCAGTGGGGGGTGGTGGACTTCACGGTGGCTGTCGCCGATCGGGATCCGGGTACCCACTTTGACGGCTACGAAGACATCGTGGAGATCAGTTTTGAATCTTCGTCGGGCGAGCTCCTCCTGGCGGGATGGCAGATGGATTGGGACGATGAAAAGGCGCACAGCCTTCCTCCGTTGCCTGCTGGTCCCGGAACATACCGCTTGCGGTATCACACCCAAGGGGATATGGAGAGCTGGTCCATAGATGGCTACTACCTTCAGATATGGCCCGCGCCGCAGCATGACCCCGCCGTGCTGAAAACTACGAGTCAATTCCTCCAGTACTTACTGAACCCCAAAGCTTGGAAATCGCAATGATCACGGACTTTGGGCCCTGGGCTCCTGGTTAACGGCAACTTCGGACCAGCCGTGAGTGCCCGTGGTTGACCCCTCGTCACCCTGGTTAATGGCCTGAGGATGAGCGGTCTCCGACTCCGAGAGCCGAGGCCGGTGAAATGCCATGGGCGCACATAGGAGAGAGATTGAACGCCCGGCCTACAGTTTACAAGATCTCGGTACGCGGCTCCCTGAACTGCTGCTGTGCAGGTGAGAGGCGGTCTTGCCCTGTCCGTGAGCCCCCGTGATTCCCCCTTGTTCCCCGGCCTTACTGGCACGCGAGTGGCACGGCCTGAGAACCCCGTGCGGACGCACACGCCTCCCCCGCCGGAGGCACATGGTGTTCAAAACCGCAGGGGCCGGAGGGGCTCACGGATGTCGGAGGTGATCGTTACCGTGGCGACATACCTGAGGGGACGGATGAGGAGTGGTGTGGGTGGAGATCACATATGCCGATGTCGCCTGGCTCGCCAGGGGCTATGAGTTGGGTGATCAGTGGTGTCTGGCTTTCGCGCGAGGGCTCGCCGAGGCCGAAGCGCTTCGGCGCATGGGTGCCAGTGAGAGGAGTATCCGGCTGCTCACCTGTGAGGAACTGATAGATGAGGGACTGTTCCCCGGCACGGTCCTAGCCGGGCGTCTAGAGGATTGGACGGTACTCATCGAGCCGCATGGCTGGCGGGCGTCGGAGCCCGGTGTTCTACGAGCGCTGTCGGCTGGGACGGAGGCTGTGATGGTCATGCGGCAGGACCACTCGGCCCATCTTTTTGGGTACGCCGTTGATGGGGAGATGGTGACCTCCTTCGACCCGATGATTCCCGCATGGCGGTATGGGAGCGACCCAGACCGCCTTGTGGACGCCATGCGGGCCGTGGGCTTCGATCCCGGATACGCGCCAGGAGACGGAGACGAGAACGAAGAGGAAATCTTCGATCATCCGACAGTGGACGGTGCTCTGCTGCTCGCGTTTCGTCTGACCGGCGTCATCCTGACTCAGGATGTCTTGAACAGGTCGCTGCTGGGCGGTGCTGTCGACTCGCGCGTCTGATGCGGCGGCGTGCCGATGGTCGGCGCGTTGATTGGTTACGGCGGGCGCGCGGTGCGGCTACGGCCCGGGGCGCCGCCGACCGGGACCGGCGCCCACGCCGCACGTCCGGACGGCGGGCGGCAGAGGGCCGGGTACGGCGGCGCGGCGCGCCGCCGCCTTGATAACCCATAAGAACAATTCGGCAAGCTACTCGCTACGTTCGGTTGTCGTGTCCTGGGAGATGTTTGACGGGTGCCGTTTTCGGCGATTCTGTCGTGCGTCGTTTGCGGGTGTCGCATGTCAGGAGGCCGGGATTGGCCCTGATCGATTTTTCTGTTGGAGCGGCGCTATCACGCGGCGATGCCCTGGCTAAGGCGCACAGGAAGTGTGGGACCGCAATCGGTTAGCGACCGTCGGGGCCGAACTAGTCGACATCGATGAGGTTCCTCAAGGACTCGGGTAGAGCGGTCAAATGGTTGCCATCCAGGTTGAGCCCGGTGAGGGCGGTGAGGTTCCCCAGCCACTCGGGCAGAACGGTCAACTGATTGCCGTACAGGTCGAGCGATTCGAGGGCGGTGAGGTTCCTCAAGGACTTGGGCAGAACGGTCAACTGATTGCCGCCCAGGTTAAGCCGTTCGAGGGCGGTGAGCTGGGCGAGTGACCCAGGCACCGTGCTCAGCCGGAGACGGGACAGGTCGAGGTGGGTCGATCCGTCCCCCAAGCACTCGGTGATCCGTGTGACGGCGATCGCCTGGCCTGCCTCGGAGTCCATCATGATCTTTCTTCTCCTTGTCGCTCGCGCGCCTGGGCTCGCCCCTGCGCCGTACCGGTCTCCGTCCCCTCCTCGGCCGCTTCGGGCACGAGGGTCGACGATGACGCTAGAGACCGGCACTGGAGAACGACTTGTAAGTCATGGGACGGCCCGGCCGCAGATGGCCGTCATTGAAGAGGACCGCCTTCCGTTGCGGCCGTCTCGCATGACCGCTCGGGGCTCGTCGCGCCGCCCCGGATGGAGGGCCACTCGGCGGAGAAAGAGCGTCCTAGGAGGCTGGTGTTTTTCGCGCGAAGTAATCTTGGTCCCTCCACCAAGCCGTCAAAAACGGTGAGGATCGGGAGCACACACTCCACTTGGAGGCCGAATCCGCCTCCGGAATGGACGCTCTGTGGGTGTGACGCTCCACCATGATCGCTAAGCGGCCGTTTAACACCAGCCTCCTAGGGCCGGCCGTACTCATCGAACGCGGCCGCCCGCGGGACCCCTCGTCACAATGAACACACGGGCGCGGCTTCCACCTCGATGATCAGCGCGGTTCATGTGGTGGCCGAGGTCAGTGGCCTCGCGGCGCGTACATGATCACGGCGACTCCGGCCAGGCAGATCAGCGCGCCGATGACGTCGAACCGGTCGGGCCGGTAGCCGTCCATCACCATGCCCCAGGCCAGGGAACCCGCCACGAACACCCCGCCGTACGCCGCCAGGATGCGGCCGAAGTGCGCGTCCTGCTGGAGCGTGGCGATGAAGCCGTACGCGCCGAGCGCCACCACGCCGGCGCCGATCCACGCCCAGCCGCGGCTCTCACGCGTGCCCTGCCACACCAGCCAGGCCCCACCGATCTCCAGGAGCGCGGCCAGAAAGAACAGGAGCACAGAACGCGCGACGGTCACGGAGGTGGACTCTACGCGGCCGTCCGCTCCGGCAATCACGTGGGCTCCGGCCCTTTGCCCGCTGATACTCGTCAGCGTATACTCGTATACGAGTATCAGGATGAGGTGGCGGTGTGGCCGAACGGCGCAAGGTGAACAACATGCTCGGCCTGGCCGTGCTCTCGACGGTCATCGAGAGGCCGATGCACCCCTACGAGATGGCCTCCCTGATGCGCGCCCGCGGCAAGGACCGGGACATGAGGATCAAATGGGGCTCGCTCTACACGGTCGTGGGCAACCTGGAGAAGCACGGATTCCTTGAGGTGACCGACAGCGTCCGCGACAGCGCGCACCCCGAGCGCACGATCTATCGCATCACCGACGCCGGGCGGGAGGAACTCGCGGACTGGATTCGCGACCTTCTTGCGGCACCCGACCGGGAGCAGCCGAAGTTCGAGGCCGCGCTCTCGGTGTGCGGAGTTCTCCCGCCCGACGAGGTGATGAGCCTGCTCCGGCGGCGGCTCGACCTGATGGAGGCAGAGGTCGCCGACCAGCGGGCTGCGTTGGCCGAATCGCGCCGCGAGATCCCCCGGCTGTTCCTCGTGGAGGCGGAGTACGACCTCGCCATCCGGGAGGCCGAGCTGGCCTGGACCCGGTCACTCCTCGACGAGCTCACCTCTGGGACGTTTCCCGACCTCGCGCTGTGGCGCGACTGGCACGAGACGGGCCGGAAGCCGTCCGAAATCGCGAAGCTCGCGGAAAGGGGGGCGGCACCGGCCGAATCGTAAGGCAGGACCCCGGCGGCGTGCGCCAACACGACCGCCGGGGAGACCTCGAACCGAAACCCGCGGAACGCAGTCCGGCCACGAGGTGGCAACCGTAAGGATAGCCGGGCTCCTTTCCCGGGCCGGTTCGGAAAGCATCCGAAACCGGAGGGAACATGGAGAAGACAAGCACCACTCGATCGCAGGCTCCAATGATGGAGGGAGCGACGGCGCGCTGGTACTCCCGCCAGCGCGGCTCGGCCCCCCAACTGGCGATCGTCCAGCACCATGCCGCACTGCTGACCGCGGGCCTGCCCCGCGGAGCCGCCGTGCTGGAGGTGGCCCCGGGGCCCGGCTACCTGGCCGTTGAGATGGCACGGCTCGGGTTCGCGGTGACCGGACTGGACATCAGCCACACGTTCGTGGAGATCGCGACCGAACACGCATGCCGCGCCGGCGTGCATGTCCAGATCGAGCTCGGCGACGCGGCCGACCTGCCCTTCGACGCCGACTCGTTCGACCTGGTCGTCTGCCAGGCAGCCTTCAAGAACTTCGGGCGGCCCGTCCGCGCGCTGGACGAGATGCACCGGGTCCTCCGCGGCGGCGGTACGGCGGTGATCCACGACATGAACAGAGGCGCGTCCCGCGCCGACATCGGCCAGGAGGTCGAGAGGATGGGGCTCAGCCCGCTGAACTCCATCCTGACCAGGGTGCCGCTGACGATGCTCAAACGCCGGGCCTACTCGCGCGCCCAGTTCGAGCGCCTCGCCGCCGAGACCGCCTTCCGCACCTGCGCCGTCCGGGCCGACGGCATCACCCTTGAGGTCCGACTGACAAAGCCCGCCTGATCCCTCGCGGGGGTCATTGGTGGAGGTCGCCGCGCCGGAAGCTCCGGTCCCCGCACCCGCCCACTCCGCTCTCGTGGGACGGCGGGCGTCTGGGTGATCGGATCGAGGGCCCTGGGGCGACCGTGCCGCACGGCACGGTCGCCCACCCGGGTGCGGCATCCGAGCTGTCGATCAGCCGACGTGGGCGACGATGGTCCGCACACGCGCCAGGGGCTCTGTACGTGTGGTGTCCACCTCCAGGTCACAGACCACTGGGCCCTGTCCGGCGGATCTTTACGGACTGGTGCGGGTACGCCCGGCGCGGCGGCGTTGTCGTGGGCCAAAACAGTCACGCGAACGACGGCCACCGGTCGGTGGCCCACTCCCGCCAGGTCGGCCACCCGGGAGGCGGGCCGTCGATCGTGCGCCCGTCGCGTTCCACCGTGTCGGGCTCTTCGAAGTGCGCCCGTCCGTGCAGGATGTCGGCCTCGGTCATCGGGAACGTCTCCTCCGGGGTGGTTGCCCAGCGATGGGCGATCCGGGCGCGTTGGGTCTCATCGTTTACTGGCAGGTAGACCATGCGGAAGTATGCGTCCTCGGCCTCCACCAGCCAGCGGATCGCGGACCGTTCATCCCGGGACCAACAGCCGTAGTCCACGACTACGTTGGTGCCGAGCCTCAACGCCTCCAGGGCGAGCCAGAGCATCCGTCCTTCCAGTACGTCGCGCTTCCCGTCCGCCTCCGATACACCGAACAGTGGGATCATCCAGTCGTCGGGCGTCAGGCGCAGCGCGCCGTGTTCCTTGGCGAGCTGCCGGGCGCGCGTGGTCTTGCCGGCCCCGGGCAGGCCGACCATCAGGAACAACGTGGTCACGCCCAGATCGTGTCAGGGCAGCCGGGCGGATGACCACCGCTTTATCTGCTTGATCACGACCTGAGCCACAGGCGGATTGAGGCCACGGTGACGGTGCCGTGGAAGACATAGGCGCGCTTGTCGTAGCGCGTGGCCACGGCGCGGGAGTGCTTGAGCCGGTTGATCGTGCGCTCGACCTCGTTCCGGCGCCTGTATTTCTCCTCCCTCCCTGTCAAACTAGACAGAGGTGACGAAAAGGTGCATGACTCTGTATCAAGGGCGGGGAAGGAGGCATCCCTTCGTGGGAGCATGACAGCCGGACCCCGAGATCCCTGACCCGCAGGTACATGAGCGGGCCACAGCCCGCCGGTACTCCGCGGCGTACAAGGCTTGGATCCTGCAGGAGTACGAGCAGCTCGACAAGGCCGGCAAGGGCGCGCTACCGCGCCGCGAGGGCCTGTACTCCTCGCTGGTCTCCAGTTGGAAGACCGCCTGAGACCATGGGGCGACCCAGGCACTGGCCCGGCCGGCCGGCCGTCCGAAGGCCGACCCGCGCGACAAGCAGATCGGCACGCTGGAGGGCGAGGTCGAACGGCTACGCGCCGAGCTCGGCAAGACCCGCCAGGTGATCGAGGTGCGGGGAAAGCTCTTCGTGCTGCTGGATCAGCTCGCCACCGGCAGCGAGACGCCGACGGCTCGGGGCGAGCGGTGACCGGGATCATCCAGGCCGCGCGGGCCGAGGCGGTCGAGGCACTCACCCCGTTGCCCGGCCGCCGTAAAGCGTGCACGGCGGCCGGAGTGCCACAGGCCGACTGGTACCGAAACAACCGCCGCGGCCCGGCTCCGGCCCGTCCCATCACCCCGCGCAAGCCGCACCCGGCCGCGCTGTCGACCGCCGGGCGTGACCACGTCCGAGCCGTGCTCAACGAGCGCTTCGCGGATGCGGCCCCCGCCACGGCGTACTTCACGCTGCCGGACGAGGGCACCTACCTGGCCTCAGAGTCCACGATGTACCGGATCCTGCGCGCCCATGATGAGGTCGGCCGTGATTGGTTATGACGGCTTGAGTTGTCCCCACCCGGTGGACCCACCTCGCCCCCCTGTTGATCATGGAAAGTCGATGTCGGCCTGAACTGGCCCCACCTGAGGTGTGGCCTTCAGCACCACGAGATGACCTTCTCCCTGCGCTTCGGCGCGAGGGCGTCGCCCGCCTCATACGGCGCTAGGATCCGCGCCCGCTGGGCGGGCGATGTTCTCGCCTGGCAGGGGTCCGGGGACGGCAGTCCCCGGGGCCACAGGCCGAACTGTCGTCGGCGTTCTTGATCAGTTGCAGGTGGGGGCGCCGGTAAGAAACGCGTCATCAGGCCCAAACGAGCGCGTTCGCGCAGCTCAGCACGTCCGGCCGCAGGCGATGATGATCAGGTGGCGATTTCGTAGGCTCTGTGGTGTGAATCGCATGGATCGGCTGTATGCGCTGGTGGAGGAGTTGCGGGCGGTGGCGCCGCGAGGGCTGAGTTCGCGGAGGCTGGCCGAGCGGTTCGAGGTGAGTGTGCGGACCATCGAGCGTGACCTCGATGCGTTGCGGCAGGCGGGGCTGCCGATCAGCGCGCGGCAGGGCCGCAACGGCGGTTACGCGCTGGACAAGGCGATGACCTTGCCGCCGCTGAACTTCACCCCTGGAGAGGCGGTGGCCGTGGCCGTGGCGCTGAGCGGCGCGCGGGGGACACCGTTCGCCCGCGACGCGCACAGCGCGCTGCGGAAAATCATCGCGGTGATGCCCGGTGCCGCCGCCCGTGAGGCGCACGGACTCGCTGAAACGGTGCGGCTGCTCGTTCCCGCCGGGGAGCCCCTCGATGCCGGTGTCGCCCAGGAGATACGGGAGGCGGTGCGGCGGCAGCGGGTGGTGCGCATCGAGTACGCCGACGTTCGGGGGGAGAAGACGATCCGGGAGGTGGAGGCCCAGCTCCTGGTGGCAGGGCCGCGCGGCTGGTACCTGACGGGCTGGTGCCGGTTGCGCCGCGACACGCGGGCCTTCCGGCTCGACCGGGTGCTCTCCGCAATGCTCACTCCCGAGCCGGTGCCGAGACCACGGGCGGTTCCCGATCCCTCGGTGCCGGAGCTGCGGACGCTGACCCCCCACCTGGAGTGATGTACATCACGCGAAAACACCGACATAGGGTTGTCGCCTCCAGTGCCGAGAATGGCCATGATCCCGCTCGCGCGGGCGTCTTCATTCTCAGGAGATCGTCATGACCGTTCCCGCCCACAACTCCGTCGCCTGGTTCGAGATCGCCACCGACGACCCGGACGGGGCCGAGCGCTTCTACGGCGAGGTGTTCGGGTGGCGCGCGACCCGGGAGGCCGGCGAGATGGACTACCGGCTGATCACCACCCCGGCGGGGGGCGCTCCCGCAGGGGGGATCCTGGGCACGGACGGGCGGATGCCAGGCCATGCGGTGTTCTCTGTCGCCGTCCCCGACGTGGCCGCGGTGTGCGCCGCGACCGAACGGCTCGGCGGCATCGTGGTGGCACGCCACGATGCCGCCGAGGGCGGTCCCGCCAACGCCTATCTGCGCGACCCTGCGGGCAACCTCTTCGGGGTCTTTGCTCCCCCGGCAGAGTGAACGGGCAGCAGGAGCGGAAATGACCGTCGAAGAGCTCTTGCGCGGCCATGACCCACAGGTCGCCGAGACGGCCCTGTGGCTACGCGATCTGGTGGCCTCGGCGCTGCCCGACGCCAAGGAGAAGGTCTGGCCGGGCTGGCACGGCTTCGGGTACCGGCATCCCACAGCCGGGTACCTGTGCGGAATCTTCCCCCGCGAAAGCGAGGTCTCCCTGTTCTTCGAGCACGGCTCGTGTCTGCCTGACCCCGCGGGGATCCTGCGCGAATCCGGGCGGCGGGGCCGCTCTGTGGTGCTCGCACGACCCGCCCCGCTCCTGACGGAACAGATCCTCGAACTCATCGACGCCGCACTCGAGACCTCCCGATGACCGCCGGGAAGAAGACGCCGGCCCGGGGTGTCGGCAAGGCTCGTGCCACCAGGCACAAGCGTTCGCGTTATGCCTGGTCAGAGCCCCGAATCCGATTTGGCTCAGGCCGGCTGAGCTGCGCGAACGCGCTTGTTCAGGTCTGGTGACGCATTTCTTACCGGCGCCCCAGGTGGGGCTAAAAATCAAGCCGTCACGCCACCTCGGCCAAGATCGCTCAAGTGGGTCCAGGTCAAGCCGCGTTAAAAGGGGCCAACTGAAACCGTCCTAGCCACGTGATCGGCGCCGTCAGGCCACCCACCCGCCCAAGACCATCCCCGAACTGTTCGCCGATGCCCCCAACCGCGTATGGGCATGGGACATCACCAAGCTACGCGGCCCCGGACAAGGGCGTCTGGTACCACCTGTACACGATCGTCGACATCTACAGCCGCTGCGTGGTCGGCTGGATGGTCGCCTCCCGCGAGTCGGCCGCGCCGGCCGAACGGCTGATCCGGCAGACCATGCTCAAGCAGAAGGTCAACCGCGGCACCCCCACCCCGCCCGACCTGCCCGGACCGGCATGGATCAACAAGCCCAAGAACGACGACACGAACGAGCAGAAGAACACACCAGAACAGCCGACACGGAATCAGCTCAGCTCAACCGCCTTGATCAAATTGAGGTTCCGGATGGGACACGACAACGTGCGCGCTGCGATGATCTACCAGCACGCCGTACGCGGTGCCGACAGGGCGATCATGGACGCGATCAACCGGCGGCTCGAAGCGCGTGACGACGACGAGGGCACCGGGACGGCCGCGGGGTGATCCGGGACTACAGCATGAGGGGCTACTGGCCGAACAGTACGTTGGCGACCCGCCTACTTCGCTTTCGATTCCCGAGGATGTTGTTGAGGTGACAGAGCAGATTGTTGCCATCGTCAGACATGGCCGCGCGGTGGCCAAGCGATCGACGCCATGAGATTGCCGCATGCATAGGCAGATCGCGGCGCCCGATCAGGCGGCGCGGGCGCGCGAGACCGCCGACAGCAGGCGCGTGCCGGCGTTCCGGGCGGCGATGCCGTACCCGGTGGCCGGGATGAGCAGCCGGGACGCCGGGGAGACGAAGCGCTGCTTGGGGCTGGTCAGCAGGCGGTGCTGGGACTCGTAGGCACGGAACGCCGCCGCATGATCGTCCCGGTGTACGGCCAGCGCATTGGCCAGGGTCGCGGCGCCGGCGATGGCCAGGGTGGATCCGTCACCGAACAGCGAGACACAGGAGGCCGCGTCGCCGAGCAGCGCGATCCGCCCGGTCGACCAGCTGTCAAGGCGCACCCGGCTGACGGAGTCGAAGAAGAGGTCGTCCGTCTGCCGTACCTGATCAAGCAGCTCGGGGATGCGCCAGGAACCCCCGGCGAAGGCGTCGGCGAGCAGGCGCTTGTGCTGGGTGGTGTCACGGTGGTCGAAACCGGGCACGGCGGGACTGCGGAAGAAGAACGCGGCCCCGCCCTGATCGCTGCCGGGGTGCAGGGCGACGGCCCGGCCGGGGGTGTTGTGCAGGAGCACCTCGTGCGGGTCGAGGGCGAGGCCGGGCAGGGGCAGGGTGGCCACGTAGATGCCCAGATGGTCGATGAACCGCTGCTCCGGGCCGAAGGCCAGGCGGCGGACCGCCGAGTGCAGCCCATCGGTGCCGATGACCAGGTCGAAGCGGCGGGGCGCGGCGTTCTCGAAGGTGACGTTCACGCCGCCGGGGTCCTGGTGCAGGGCGGTGATGGTGTCGTTGTAGAGGTAGTCGGCGGCCACCGTTGAGGAGAGGACGCGGGCCAGGTCGGCGCGGGGCAGTTCGATGTCGTCGGAGGGCATGGGTATGCCGCCGACCCGCTTGCCGTGGTCGTCGACGAAGCTCAGCCGGGTCACGCGTGTCGCCGCGGCGCGCAGCTGGGGCAGGACACCCATGCGCTCGACGACCTCACGGGCGGGACCGCGCACGTCGACGGGGTTGCCGCTGGAACGCTGGCCGTGGACGCGCTCCACGACGGTGGGCTCGAACCCGTGGCGGGTGAGCCAGCAGGCGAGGGTGCTTCCGGCTATGCCGGCTCCTGAGATCAGCACGGTCTTCATGTCTTGGACGATAGCCGCACTCAATGCAGGTTTGCAATGAGTGCCGATCCGCATTCTGTGCGGTATCATCTGCGGCATGGCTGAGCTCACCCTGCGCGAACGGAAGCGGCAGCGCACCCGCCAGGCGATCGTCGAGGCCGCCGTGGAGCTGTTCGAGGAGCATGGCTACGAGCGCACGACCGTCGCCGACATCGCCGAGGCGGCCGAGATCGGCACGCGCACCTTCTTCAGCTACTTCGCCAGCAAGGAGGAACTGCTCTTCCCGGAGAGCGACTCGCGGATTACGGCCGCCGTCGAGGCCATCGCCACGCGCGGGCCCGAGGACCGGCCGGCCGACGTGCTGCTGCGTGCGCTGCGCAACGTGAACCGTGACAGCGATGAGATGGTGAGCAGGGTGGCCGCGCTCCGGCTGCGGCTCATCCGGAGCGTGCCCGCGGTGCGGGGGCGCGGCTTGCAGCTCCAGCTCGACGCGCAGCGGGAGATCGCGCGTCACCTGTGTGCGGCCTATCCCGATGAGCTGGACGAGGTCGGGGCGGCGGCTCTCGTGGGGGCGTTCGTCGGGGCGGTCACCGGGGCTTTGCAGGTGTTGCTGGAGACAGCGGGCGATGATCCCGCCGCCATGAGCCGCCGCTTGCAGGAGGCGACGGACGCCGCACTGCGGCCCTGGCTACGCGAACAGGACAAGCTGCACGCACAGGACTGGTCGCGGGAACAAGCGCCGTCGTGACCCGAGGGCAGGACAGATCACGCGGTACGGTACAGCGACCCGTCACCGGCTCAGCTCAGCCCGCTCGGCCCCGCGTCGACCGCGCCAGATACTTCACCGACCTCACCGGATCGCCCGGCAACTCCAGATCCCGAAGCGCTCTCGTCGGTGGGATGAGACGTCATGATCAACTGTCCCGGCACGAGTCTGGCACGACAGCGAGAACAGGGCCCTCACAAGATCAAAGCCCAGGTCTCGGAATCTCCTTCCGGCCTGGGCTTTCTCACGTGGAGCGGGTGACGGGAATCGAACCCGCGCTGTCAGCTTGGGAATCGTATGGATCACGCCTTGTTGGGCGGCCGACCTGGGTTTCGGGCTGGTCGTGAGTGACCGTAGTTGACCCCTCGTTACCCTCCTTAATGGCACGCTAATGGCACGACGATCAACAGATGAGGTGTTGCGGATGGCGTTTACCTACGCCGATGTTGCCTGGCTGGCCGAAGACGACGAGCTGGGCGATCTGTGGTGTCTGACCTTCGTGCGTGGAGTCAGCGAGGTGCAGGCGCTTCGCCGGCTGGGTGCCGACCAGGAGAGCATTCGGCCACTTACCTATGACGAGTTGATAGACGATGGCCTCTTTCCTGAGACGGTGCTCGTGGGGCGAGTGGGCGAGTGGACGGTGCTTATCGAGGAGAGCGGGTGGACGTGCACGGAAGCCGACAAGGCACAGGCTCTCTCGGCCGGGACCGTGGCCGTGGCGGTGCTGCGGCATGACTACGCATCCGACGACTTCGTCTACGCGGTGGACGGGGAGTTGGTCACGCATTTCAATCCCAAGATTCCCCAATGGCGCCACGGAAGTGATCCCGATCGGCTCAACGACCTGATGAGGCAGGCGGGCCTTGATCCCGACGACGCACCCGGAACCGGTGCTCAGGTACCGTCGTCCGCGTCCGGAGCACTTCTCCTCGCAGCCCGGTTGACCGGCGTGGTGCTGACCCCGGAGATCGTCAAAGGGCCGCTCATGAGTGGCGTCGTTGGCTGATCCGTCCACGATGCCACGTCCGACGGCCAGCCTGGAGAGGCTGGCACCACATTCCGCTGCCCGGAATCTGCCCGCGCTGCAGCACGGCTCGAACTCAAAACCTGCGGATTAAAAGTGGATGGAGCTTATTGCCCTCCGGGAAACCCTGA
This sequence comes from Streptosporangium sp. CA-115845, assembly GCF_050943795.1. Taxonomy (NCBI): domain Bacteria; kingdom Bacillati; phylum Actinomycetota; class Actinomycetes; order Streptosporangiales; family Streptosporangiaceae; genus Streptosporangium; species Streptosporangium sp. CA-115845. The sequence goes on from NZ_CP191988.1 coordinate 886,384, forward strand.
CCGGGCAGTTTGGATGCTGCCTTGTCCTTGTTCAGTAAGAGCAATCCGCGCATATTTCGGATCTTGTGAATCAGTGGAAGCGATCCAGAGCTGTTGCGGCACATGCCTGGCACCAGCGGCAGTGGAGAAAGCTACGATTCGAGGAAGCGCTTCCGAGTCATGCACACATCGGCGATGGAGCACAACTTGACGATGCGCTCCTGCCACTCCGCTGGATCTTGGTTCTTCATCGCCGAGTGCTGCCACAGACCGTCCGGGGCAAGGAATCTCGCGGCATGGCTGGTACCGAGACGTTCGTCGAGCCGGAGTAGCGCGCCGATCGCCCAGTGCTGGTCATATTGACAGTCCAGTCTGGGCAAATAGCGATCGAGGTAGGCCACGAGAAGGGCAGCATCAGTGGTGTCCTCGAAGCGGGCGAGCGAGAAGCAGTAGCCCTGGCCCGCATAGACGAGTTCGCTGGCCAGGAGCAGTTCACCGATGCGGCTGCGGAACTGCGAGCGGCGATCCAACCCGATCAGCCAGGACGCGGTGAGGCGGGCTCGCCATTCGCTGTCCAGAAGCGTGTGGAGTTCCTCGTCGGTGATCTTCTTCGCCGCTCTGACGAGGGAGCGGGTGAACTGGGATCGCTCGGGCTCGGGCCTGTCCATGAAATTGCCGTGGAGGAGGTCCATGTATCGCTTCGCTACTCCGCGGCCCGGTGTGACGTAGCGGCGAACAGCCGCCATAAGTTCCGGATCGGAGGGATGGGGCAGGCGCATGAACCCATCTTGTCTTGATCCATAGAGCTGGGAACCCCTACGACCTCGCCTATCTGGATCGTCCTGAGGCCGGAGCACTTCCTCCAGGGGAGGAGTTCTGCAGTCCCGACTTCCGGTGTACACCAAGGCGCTGTCAGCTTGGGAAGTGCATCGATCACGCCTTGTAGAGCGGCTGAGCTGGGCGTTCGGCCGGTCGTGAGTGACCGTGGTTGACCTCTCGTCACCCTGGTTAATGGCCCGCTAATGGCCCGACGGTCGAAGCTCTGGAGCGGGTGCGGTGGCGGACTCAGCAGCGATGGTGCAGAGTCACTCGACCTTTCCGAAAATCTCCTGATCACTGAGTACGGATGGGCTGAGTCGCCCCCAGTTTCCGGGCACTGGCAGGGGACAAGATCATGGGGGTGATCCACCCCTGCAGTGTCAGGATCACTTGGGCGGGGAGAGGGGTGATCGGGTAGATCTCGATGCCTTGTGCCCAGTTCGTGAGCAGTCCTTCGGTGCCGCTGGAGTCGATCAGGACGATCGAGATGGGCTGGCTGTCTTTGGCCCAGGTGTTCCAGATCGCCCACCCTTCGGGTCGGGCTTCGACGTCCAGGCGGGCGCAGATCTCGCTGTAGCTCTCTTCCATGCCGATGGGAAGAGCGTCCGGCCGGAGGATGACCACCCCGGCGAGTTTCATCAGGGGAAGGTCCTCGTCGAGACATCCGTCCCCGTCGAAGTGATGGTGACGGAGTTGGCGGGCTGTCTCGATCACCGCTCGCTGAAGTGGCGTGGCCTCATCGGAGGTGGTGGTGAGAGTGAGCCATCCCTCGTTGTCTGCCGCGTTCACGACCTCGCGCGCCAGGTGCTCGATGTGACGTAGGTACTCGATATCGCTGAGGTCGGTTCGGGACACCGCGACAGTGTGACATCAAGGCATGATCCCGAGCATGTGGGTTATACGGCCGGGAAGATGCCGTTTTCCTGAGGTGGAGCGGGTGACGGGAATCGAACCCGCGCTGTCAGCTTGGGAATCGGCTGCTGGTGCTGGTGGACTGAGCTGGGAAAACAGGGGTGAAGGTAGGCGGGGTGCGGTTCCCCGTGAGTCCCCTTGAGCGACCGGGGTTCCCTGCCTGTTCTGGCACGGATCTGGCACGCGATCAACGCCGCCCGGGAGGAACTGGGCGAGTAACCAAGGTCGAGAAGTGGACGCGGGGGTGGGCCTGGTGTTCATTACCGCCATGGGTTACCATCGAGTGCATATACTATTGATGGTATGTCTCGGTGGGAGATCGACTTAGAGCCGGAGGTGGAGTCTTGGCTGGACGGACTTTCCTTTCCGCTCTACCAGCGGGTTATGCGGAACGTAGACGACTACCTCGTCACTGGTGGCATCCCTGACGGGGATCACGTGAAGAAGCTGAAGGATGCCGAAGGTGTGCACGAGCTGCGTGTTGCTCTCGACCGCACAACCTGGCGGTTGACCTTCTGGAAGCCATCCAGCAAGGTGATCGTGGTCCTGACGGTCTTTCGCAAGACACGGGACGGGGCGCAGACCGCCGACGTCGACCGAGCGATCGCTGCTAAGAAGCGGTGTGAGGCAGAGCACGACCTAACCACCACGCACGTGTTCGAGAGGAGCGCATGATGGGTCACAGCCGTTGGGAAACCTACAAGGCGAAGCGTCTGCGCGAGATGGAAGCGGATGCGCAGCCCCACTCCGAATACGAGCAGGCGGGCCGTGACCTGGAGCTCGGAGACCAGTTGCGTGAGATCCGTAAGCGCCGAGGCTTGTCTCAGAAGGTCGTAGCGGAGCGCTCTGGGATGTCCCAACCCGCCCTGTCTCGCATCGAGGGCGGTGGCGGCATTCCGGATATAGCGACACTGCTGCGCCTCGGTGCGGCAATGGGGGTTCGGTTCCGCGTCGAACTCGTCGTCGACGACGACACCACTGAAATCGAGCCTCTAACGGTGCATCACCGACAGCTCGCGACCGCATAAGTTGCAGGCGGCAACTTCGAGGCTCAGTCCATAGGCTTCCGCTGCCCCTTCCGTGGTAGTGGTCTTCAGCCGCGACAGGCTTGCTCGGGAGTCGTCAGCGCCAAGGGAACGAGGAAGGCCCAGCTCTAGATCACATTCTTGAGCTGGACCTTTGATGTTGGAGCGGGTGACGGGAATCGAACCCGCGCTGTCAGCTTGGGAATCATCTGCTGATCTTGGGGTCCTGAGCTGGGAAGGCAGGGGTGCAGGTCAGGGCGGGTCGACTGCCTGTGCGTCCCCGTGAATGGCCTAGGTTCCCCGCCTGTTCTGGCACGGATCTGGCACGCGATCGATCGTCCTGACTGAGAGTGCCCAAGGGTCGGCACAAGGTGTGTGTCACGACCGGCAGCAGGGCGGGAGAGCGGGAGGCGGACGAGGACATCAGGCGTGAGCGAGGGACCAAGCGCGAGTCCACAGAGGGCATGTTCGCCCACCTGGACAAGTTGGGGTCCGCGGACGAGTGATGCCGACCTTTGAGACCACGCCGCGATTCGAGCGAGATTGGAAGAAGCTTTCCGAGCCGCGACAGGCTCTGTTCCGTAAGGTCGTGATGGAGGCGTTCGTTCTTGATCTGGCCGCTCCAGAGCGTCCCTTCCGCCCAGGGCTGCGGGTGAAGGGCGTCACCGCTCATCCGGGCGTCTTCGAGATGACTTGGGACAGTGATGGGCGGATCTCTTTCAGCTATGGGGAGGAACAGATCCCTGGTTAGCCCCACGTAGTGTGCAGGCGGATCGGAACGCCAGCTCACCCGCCACAAGGGATGAAAAGGTTCAGTGTGGAGCCGGGCGAATTCGCCGACCTGTACGACGCGCGTTGGGTACGCAACAGCTCACAGCGCTTGGGAGCAGCGTTGCGGCCCCGACAAAGCGGCCACCGTGGCTGGGGCCTTCGTCCGCCTCGGCGAGGCTACCGCTCGCGAGCCTGCACCCGGATACGGCTCCAGTCTCCAGCCTCGTAGTAGCGCGCCCAGCCTTCATTGAGGAGTCGGAACCCCGCATCGATGGTTGATCCTGGATCTGCCTCGTGGGTGGCGCTGAGCTGGATTTGCAGGGCGAAGCGGACGTAGAAGCGGATCTCGTTGTTCGGCTCCGTGAGCCCGAACTCCTTGGTGATCTCGGCAACCAGGGCGTCCTCATGGCGGAACCACATCTTCTCCGCGTAATCGATAAGGGCCGGTGTCTCTTCCATGAGGGTGAGGATCTGACGTTGGGGCCCGGACCTCATCGCGGCGATCTCGGAGAGGTAGTGCGCCTTCAGCGCATCGGAGATCGTGGTCCCCGGCGCCCGGCCACCTACCGCGGCCACGAGGCGCTCATGCCGTTCGTCCTCGTCGCTGAAGACAAGCGCCTCCTTCTGCGGGAAATGCGTGAAGACCGTCTTGGGTGAGACGTCCGCCTTGTCCGCGATCTCGCGAACACTGACCCCGTCGAAGCCGCGCTCGAGGAAGAGCGCCGTTGCCGCGTCCAGGATCGCCGCCCGCGTTGCTGCCTTCTTGCGTTCGCGCCGTCCCACGGCCGTTCCATCAACCATGGCCAGATCCTACTAGTGCCGGACTCTAACTACATTGACAGTAAAAGTAGTCTCGATGTAGTAAGTATGTGAGTTAAGTTAAATTGGCGGGCTGGGATCCCCGATGCTGCGTCGACTCGGCGCGAACCCGCACCGGCCTCGGCGCCCAGCGCAGACACCGGAAAGGACCATGACCATGGCCAGCAACATCAACCCGCTCTCGAGCCGCGAACGAAACGAACCTGTGAACGACGCAAAGCCTGAAGCGCTCGTCCCCGACGCGCGTCGGCCTTCGCAGCGCCGAACCGCGGGAGCTTTACTCATCGCCGGGCCGGTGATCTTCTTGCTCGCCGAGTTCATCGCCGCCGCGGCATGGACAGACCCGCCCTACAGCTACACGTATCACTTCATCAGCAATCTCGGAGTTCACGGGCCCTCGACACTGTTCGGGCAGTACATGTACTCACCGCTGGCATGGGTGATGAACACCGGTTTCTTCCTGTTCGGGATCACAATTCTGGCCGGTGTGGCTGTGCTGCGCGGTCTGCTGGGTTGGCGCCGCTGGGCAGCGCTTGTGCCCGCGACGCTGCTGGCCGCCGGCGGCGTCCTGCTGGGATTGTTTCCCGGATCCGGCGAGGCGATGAACGACGGCACCGGTGACTTCCATGCCTTGGGCGCCTTCGCAGGCTTCGTCGGCGCTAACGTACTGGCCATCATGCTCGGGAGCATGCACCGACGCGTCGGATTTTCTCTGAAACTCGGGCGGACGCTGGTCACCGTTGGCGTGATCGGTCTGGTTTCGATGGTGGCTTATTTCGCCGACCTCATTTCCGGGGCCAACGTCCTCGTCGGCCTCATCGAACGCGGCGCCGTCCATCCGTTCCTGCTCGGCCTCAGCTGCGCGGGAGTGTCCATCTGGCATGGTTGTAGCCGTCCCTCAGCGACTGGCTGAGCTGGTTGTTCACGCTGTCTGCGGCTGTTCGTTCGCGGTCGGCGGCAGGGGCCGTGCGCATCCGAGCGGCCTTCGTCGAGCGCTTCACGGGAGAACTGGTTCTCGGGCCTCCCAAGTCCCAAGGCGGGCCGGCGGGTAGTCGGCATCCCCGAGGGGATCATTCCGGCCCTGCGTGAGTACCTGGCGACCTACGTCCAGGACGAGCCGGGCGCGCTCGTCGTTCCCGGTGCCGAGGGCGGGCCGCTGCGGCGTAGCGGCTTCAATACCCGTACGCGTTGGGTCGATGTCGTGAGGGATATGGGCATGCCGGGCCTGCACTTCCGTGACCTTCGGCATACGGCAATATGCTCGCGGCCGAGTTGGGCGCGGGGCTCAAGGACCTCATGGCCCGGATGGGACACGACAACGTCAGGGCGGCCATGATCTATCGGCACGCCGTACGAGGCGCGGACAAGGTGATCACCGATGCGATCAACAAGCAACTCCATGCGCGGGACGTGGCCGACGAGATGCCCGCAGGGTGATCCACAGAGCTAATGGCCGCTGATGGCCCGAGAAGATCAAAGAATCTCGAAAACAACCAAGGCCCAGATCTGGATTCATGTCCTGACCTGGGCCTTCGTGAGTGGAGCGGGTGACGGGAATCGAACCCGCGCTGTCAGCTTGGGAATCGTATGGATCACGCCTTGTCGGGCAGCTGACCTGGGCTTCGTGCCGGTCGTGAGTGACCGCGGTTGACCCCTCGTTACCCCCCTTAATGGCACGCTAATGGCACGACGATCAACAGATGAGGTGTTGCGGATGGCGTTTACCTACGCCGATGTTGCCTGGCTGGCCGAAGACGACGAACTGGGCGATCTGTGGTGCCTGACCTTCGTGCGTGGAGTCAGCGAGGTGCAGGCGCTTCGCTGACTGGGGGCCGACCAGGAGAGCATCCGGCCACTCACCTATGACGAGTTGATAGACGATGGCCTCTTTCCTGAGACGGTGCTCGTGGGGCGAGTGGGCGACTGGACGGTGCTTATCGAGGAGAGCGGGTGGACGTGCACGGAAGCCGACAAGGCACAGGCCCTCTCGGCCGGGACCGTGGCCGTGGCGGTGCTGCGGCACGACTACGCATCCGACGACTTCGTCTACGCGGTGGACGGGGAGTTGGTCACGCATTTCAATCCCAAGATTCCCCAATGGCGGCACGGAAGTGATCCCGATCGGCTCAACGACCTGATGAGGCAGGCGGGCCTTGATCCCGACGACGTACCTGGAATCGGTGCTGAGGCACCGTCGTCCGCGTCCGGAGCACTTCTCCTCGCAGCCCGATTGACCGGCGTGGTGCTGACCCCGGAGATCGTCAAAGGGCCGCTCATGAGTGGCGTCGTTGGCTGATCCGTCCACGATGCCACGTCCGACGGCCAGCCTGGAGAGGCTGGCACCACATTCCGCTGCCCGGAATCTGCCCGCGCTGCAGCACGGCTCGAACTCAAAACCTGCGGACTAAAAGAAGACGATTCGATCAAGCTCTGAGGCTCTGACCATGCGATCCGGCGTCCGTGGTGGTTCGCCAGAGTCCGCCGTCGTCCGCGCTCTTGGCTGTAGCTGTGGCTGTACAGCCAAGGCTCCTTGACGGCCAGACCGCTTCCTTATCAGGACCACACCACCTGTGGTTAGGGGCGCGCAACCCGGTCCTGAGCAGTGCTGGATGGATGTGGACGTGAGCGGTTGTGTGGCTCTGTTGCAGTACTTGCTGCAATAGCGATCGTTAGCTCTGGAAAGATCTCCGCATGCATCACGAAGCAATCGCCCGCTACCGCGACATGCTTGACCACTGGGTGCTGGACCCTGAGGCTCTGTGCTGGACCGTCACGTTCCCCTTGACAGGAACGCTGTCTCCGAAGGAAGTCGTCACCCGCATGGGCATGCGTCCTCGTGATCTGGGCACATCCACCGATGAGGACAACCCGATAGAGGAGGGCTACTTCCTCATCGAGCAGGCAGGTTCCGGCATCGTCACATACGACATGGGTGGGTACGGACGATTCTCCCGCCAGATCCACGACGCGCTCACCCCGGATGCCCGCCATTGGTGCGTCCAATGGGACTCCTACAACCTCGGGCTCAGCTACTACCAAGGCGACGGAGGCGGTGGAGGCTGGGACATCGAATACTTCGAGGAGCACCCATCGGAAACGGTGATTGCGGCCCTCGGGCCACTGGTGAAGTACGCCGACCTCTTCCAGCGATACAACCTTGATGACGACGAGTACGGCGCCATCTACATCAGGGCGTTGTGTCTGGCGGTTGTCGAGTGGGAGAGCGGGATTTGCCTTGATCGTGAATGGCTATACCGTCCTCACCCTGTATTGGACCTTCCCGCCCGCTTCATGATGTGAGGGACGGGATGTGACTCTTCGGACCCGCGCTTTCCATGCGCCACTCTCCCCCTGCCCCCGCTAGCTGCCTCCTCCGGGACTGTCAGGCGGGTTCTGTCAAGGATGGCTTGGCGTGTCCCTGAGCCGGTGACCTTCCACCTTGGGAGGTTGTCCTGCCTGCACAGCCATCCTTGACAGGTTCCGTCTGCCCCGGACAATCGGGCGGCGGGTGCAGGGCTACGGCGAGAACTTGGCGGCGGTGTGCCGGTGGTCGGCGCGTTGGTCTGGTACGGCGTGGCGTGCCTGCGGCGATGCCCCGCGTGACGCTCGCGCCGTGACCGGCCCCCAGGCCGCAGCGCGGCGCGGGGACGTCGGCGCGGGGCGTACGGCGGCGCGGCGCGCCGCCGCTTGGCAAGCTCTCCACCGCGATGATTCGGCAGTGGCGGGCCGACCTGCTCGGCAACGGGGTCTCGGTCAGCATGGCGGCCAAGGCGTATCGCCTGTTGCGGGCCGTACTGATGACGGCGGCGGAAGAGGATCACATCATTGCGCGCAACCCGTGTCGGATTCGCGGGGCCGGCGACGAGCACGCCCAGGAGCGCCCGGTGCTCACCGTGGCCCAGGTCTTCGAGCTGGCCGACCTGGTGGGCCGTCGTCCGGTCGGCAATGTCCGAAAGCTCAAGGACAACGCTTATCGGCTGCGCTTCCAGCGGCACGGCGAGATGCGCACCCATCCGGAGATCTTCACCACACGGGCGGACGCCGAACGGGCGCTGTGGAAAATGGGGATGGACGATCGGGCCGACTGCACCCATGACCGGCGCTTCCGAGCCCTGGTGCTCCTGACTACCTTCGCGAGCCTGCGATGGGGTGAGGTGAGCGCGCTCCGCCGCAGTGACATCGACCTCGGCGCAGGGACGGTGCGCATCCGGGCGGCCTTCGTCGAGCGCTCTACGGGTGAGCTGGTCCTCGGCCCGCCCAAGTCCAAGGCGGGCCGGCGCATCGTCGGCATTCCCCAGGGCGTCATTCCGGCGCTGTGGGAGCACCTGGGCACCTATGTCCAGGACGATCCCGGCGCGCTCGTCTTCCCCGGTGCCAAGGGCGGCCCGCTCCGGCGCAGCGGGTTCAACACCCGCACGCGCTGGGTGGATGTGGTCAGGGAGATGGGTCTTCCCGGTCTCCACCTCCATGATCTCCGTCACACGGGCAACATGCTCGCCGCAGAGTCCGGCGCGGGGCTCAAGGATCTGATGGCCCGGATGGGTCACGACAACGTGCGCGCCGCGATGATCTATCAGCACGCCGTGCGGGGTGCCGACAGAACGATCACGGACGCGATCGACCGGCAGATCATTGGGCGCGACGAGGAGGAGGACGGCTCGGCGGGGATGCTGATCCCGGTGCGCTGATCGAGAGCTAATGGCACGCTAATGGCACGCGAAGATCAAATAGTTTTAGAAACAAACAAGGCCCGGGTCGGGAATCCATCCCTGACCTGGGCCTTTGAGCGTGGAGCGGGTGACGGGAATCGAACCCGCGCTGTCAGCTTGGGAAGCTGATGTTCTGCCATTGAACTACACCCGCAGCGGTGTGCCGCCCCACCACTGTAGCGGAAGTTGGGTGCCTCTCGTCCACTGTGGGAAGCGGGATCGGGGTCTGTGCCGACGCTCCCGGGAGGGCGTGGCGTTGGTAGGTTGCCTCACGTGCTGCTTTCCGATCGTGACATCGTTGCCGAGATCGAGGCGGGGAGGGTGAGGATAGATCCCTTCCAGCCGGAGATGATCCAGCCGTCCAGTGTCGACGTATGCCTGGACCGCTACTTCAGGGTCTTCGAGAACCACCGGTACCCGCACATCGATCCGGCTGTCGAGCAACCGGACCTGACGCGGATGGTCGAGCCCGACAAGGGCGAGCCGTTCATTCTGCACCCGGGGGAGTTCGTGCTGGCGAGCACGTACGAGGTCGTCACGCTGCCGGACGACATCGCCTCGCGGCTGGAGGGGAAGAGCTCGCTGGGCAGGCTCGGCCTGCTGACCCACTCCACGGCCGGGTTCATCGATCCGGGCTTCAGCGGGCACGTCACGCTTGAGCTCTCCAACGTCGCGACGTTGCCGATCAAGCTCTGGCCCGGGATGAAGATCGGCCAGCTCTGCATGTTCAGGCTCAGCTCTCCGGCCGAGTATCCCTATGGTTCGGAGAAGTACGGATCCCGCTACCAGGGGCAGCGGGGGCCGACGCCGAGCCGTTCGTACCTCAACTTCCACCGGACGCCGATCTGAGGTCCCGGAGGCGGATTCCCCGCCAAAGATGAACTGATGATGAATTCAAAGTGAACTTTCATGCCGGGGCGGGTTGTCGTGGCGGGGTGAACCCTCCGAAGAAGGGGAGCGCCCGGGGACTCCGAGGGGCGAGAGGCCGCGGGAACGGGGCCGCGGTTTGGGCTGCTGCGAGCAGCCAAAATACGGGTTAACGGGCGACCGTGATGGAAATCACCCTGATCTTTCGCGGGGGCCGACGAGCCCTGGTGACCTTGGTGAACCGTGCGGGAAGCGCGTTGGGCGCGGGGGTTTCCGGGGGAAGCGCGGGGAAGATGCCGGATGGCGTTCAGGGGTAGAGAAGTCCCATACTTGGCCTGTCTTCGTCATACTGTGGCCGAAAACCAGCAAAACGGTCAGCGGAAAGATGGCCTCAAGGCTGCCTCAAGCTGTGTGTCGCCGGGTATGCGCCGGGTAGCGACATCGGGAAGAGTGCATGTCTAGCGGGTGAAGTTCGCATTTCCGCTGGTAACCCGTACCCTTCTCTGCGGACCATCCCCGCACATCTGGAGAACGACGTGCGCCTCCGTCTCACACCAAGTGAGGACAGCTACTACGACTTGTTCGCAGACTCGGCGAACAACCTCGTCACAGCGTCCCGTCTGCTGGTAGAGATCATCAGTGACGGATCGGACAGGGAAGCTCTGGCCGAGAAGATGCGCGCATGTGAGCACGCCGGTGACGAGCGTACTCACGCGATCATGAACCGGCTCAACGAGAGCTTCATCACCCCCTTCGACCGCGAGGACATCTACCGTCTCGCCTCGAACCTCGACGACGTGATGGACTACATGGAGGCGGCCGCCGACCTCATCGTCCTGTACCAGATCGACCACCTTCCCAAGGAGGTCGTCCGGCAGGTCGAGGTTCTGGAACGTGCCGCCGAGCTCACCGCCGAGGCCATGCCGCGGCTGCGCTCGATGAAGAACCTCAACGAGTACTGGATCGAGATCAACCGGCTGGAGAACCAGGCCGACCAGGTCTACCGCCGCCTTCTCGCCAAGCTCTTCGGCGGGGAGTACGACGCGTTGACGGTCCTCAAGATGAAGGAGGTCATCGATCAGCTCGAGATGGCCGCCGACGCCTTCGAGCACGTGGCCAACACGATCGAGTCGATCGCGGTCAAGGAAAGCTAAGTGGACCTCACGCTCGCACTCGTCATCGGCGTGGTGGTCGTAGCGTTGGTGTTCGACTACACCAACGGCTTCCACGACGCCGCGAACGCGATCGCGACCTCCGTCTCAACGCGCGCGCTGACGCCGAGGGCCGCGCTCTTCATGGCCGCGGCCATGAACTTCCTGGGCGCGCACCTCGGTACGCAGGTGGCCGCGACCGTCGGCAAGGGCATCATCGACGCTCCACAGGGAAGCCACGGTCTCGTGATCGTCGGCTCGGGCCTGATCGGCGCGATCACCTGGAACCTCATCACCTGGTACTTCGGCCTTCCCTCCTCCAGCAGTCACGCGCTGATCGGCGGTCTGGTCGGCGCCGCGCTCGCCTCGGCGAGCACCGTGCACTGGGACGGGGTGGTGGACAAGGTCGTCATCCCGATGATCCTGTCCCCGCTGGTCGGCTTCAGCCTCGCCGGGCTGATCATGATCGGCATCCTGTGGGGGTTCCGGCGCTCCCAGCCGGCGAAGACCAACCGGGGCTTCCGCTACGCGCAGACCGTCTCCGCGGCGGCGATGGCGCTGGGCCACGGTCTTCAGGACGCGCAGAAGACCATGGGCGTCATCTTCCTGGCCCTCGTGGTCGGCGGCTACCAGCATGACGGTGACCCGATCCCGCAGTGGGTCATCCTCGCCGCCGCCACGGCCATCTCGCTCGGCACGTACGCGGGAGGCTGGCGGATCATGCGGACGCTCGGCCGCCGGATCATCGCGCTCGACCCTCCGCAGGGGTTCGCCGCGGAGACGGCCGCGGCGGCGGTGCTCTACACCGCGGCCATCGGCTTCGGTGCCCCCATCTCGACCACCCACACGATCACCAGTGCGATCATGGGCGTCGGCGCCACCAAGCGTCTGTCGGCCGTGCGCTGGGGTGTCGCGGGCAACATCGTGACCGCCTGGGTTCTCACGATCCCGGCCGCCGCGTTGGTCGCCGCGCTGTCCTACTTCGCGCTCCACTGGATGATCGAGTAGTACTCCAGGTGGACCAGATCCCTCGGGGGGGACCTGGTCCACTTCAAGTCCGTCAGGCACTGCCCTTCCGGTACATCACGTCGACGTCCCACCGGGTGAAACCCAGTCCCTGGTACAGGCGGATCGCCGCGGGGTTGCTCTCGTCGACGTACAGCATCACGTGGGTCAGGCCTCGCGAGCGCAGGTGGGCCAGGCCCGCCAGGGTCAGTGACCTGCCCAGGCCGCCGCCCTGCTCGGCGGGGTCGACGCCGACGACGTAGACCTCGCCGACCGGCTCGTGCGCGTGGTCGCCGTCGCCGTGCACCTTGGTCCAGTGGAAGCCCACCAGCCGGTCACGGCCCTCGGGGCCGCCGGGCCGTACGGCGAGGAAGAACCCGGCCGGGTCGAACCAGGGTTCCCGCTCGCGCAGTTTGAGGTCGTCAAGCGTCCACGCGCCCTGCTCCGGGTGGTCGGCGAAGGCCTTGGCGTTGAGGGCGAGCCAGGCCTCCTGGTCTGAGGTGCCCGGCTCGAAGGTGCGGAGCCGTACGCCCTGGGGGAGGTCGAAACCACCGATGTCGGCGGTGAGGGGGCGGCGCATCTGCCACAGCGACCTCGCCCTTTCGAACCCCTCCGACAGGGCGAGGGCATCGGCCGCCGGGTGTCCGCCGTGCGCCCACAGACGCAGGTGCCCGCCGGCGTGGTCGAGCACGGCCCGCAGCAGCCGCCGTCCGTATCCCCGCCCGCGGAACGCCGGGTGGACGACCAGCTCCCCGCTGGGCCCCTCGACGGGGTCCGTCGGGTCCAGGTGGGCGTAGCCCGCGAGGTCGTCCCCGGCGTACAGGAGCACGGCTCCGGCCCGCTCGTCGCCGCCGTAGCGCAGGTGCAGCATGACATGTTCGTTGAGTGGCCGGACCCCGTCGGCCTTCGTGGCCGCATCCACCACCGCAAGGACCCTGGACACCTCTTGTTCGCCGAGTAGTCCCCGGTGTTCAACACGCACGTTCATGCTCTGGACTCTAAGCGGGTACACGTCCTGGGAGAGCACCGGGGACTGGCAAAAGCCGCCAGCTACCGGTCGGGCGAATCGTTATCTCTCGGACATTCCTTGCACAGATAGTCCCCTTAGTGTCGTGGACCATGATGTCTCGTTCCTTCCTGCGGCTGACCATGGCGTGCGTGCTCGCCGGGGCCGGTGTCACGCTTGCGACGGGGCCGGCCGAGGCGGGCAACACGCCCGCCAAGACGGTGCCGGTCCGCCTGCTCTCCCTCAACGATTTCCACGGCAACCTTGAGCCGCCGACCGGTTCGTCCGGCCGCATGGTCGACGAGACCGGCGCCACGGTCGAAGCGGGGGGCGCCGTTTACGTCGCCACCCACCTCAAGCAGCTGTCCGACAAGAACACGCTGAAGGTCGCCCAGGGCGACCTGATCGGCGCGACCCCGCTGATCTCGGCGGCCTACCACGACGAGCCTTCGGTGGAGTTCCTCGGCAAGATCGGCGTCACCGCCTCCGCCGTGGGCAACCACGAGTTCGACGAGGGGTACGCCGAGCTCAGGCGGATCATGAACGGTGGCTGCCACCCGGTGGACGGCTGCTCACCCGCGGGCGAGTGGAAGGGCGCGGCCTACAGCTACCTCGGCGCGAACGTCGTCTTCAAGCGGCCGGCGCAGGGCGCGGAGAAGCAGGCGCTGGGCGCCCTGGGCGGGACGAACACCCCCTCGCTGCGCGCCCTGCTCAAGGACTACGGCATCCCGGCCCTGCCCCCGGTCGCGATCCGCTGGATGAACGGCGTGCCGATCGGCTTCATCGGCCTGGTCACCGGGAGCACCCCGAGCATCGTCACCTCGGAGGGCATCAAGGACCTCGACTTCATCGACGAGGTGAAGGCCGCGAACGTCGCGTCCAGGCTTCTCAAGATCGTTGGAGTCAAGGCCCAGGTCGTGCTCGTCCACGAGGGTGACCAGGTCACCGCGGGCCGGTCGCCCGACAGCTGCAGCGCCCAGCCAGGCGCGGGCAACCGGATCGCCACGCAGGTCGACGCCGAGATCGACATGATCCTCAGCGGCCACTCCCACCAGGCCTACCTGTGCACGGTGGCCGACCCCAAGGGTGCCGGCCGTCTCTACAGCCAGGGTGGTTCCTTCGGCCGGGTCATCACCAAGGTCGACTTCCAGGTGGACGTCAGGACCCGCGACGTCGTGCGCTCCTCTGTCGTGGCCGACAACCAGGTCGTGACCAGGACCGTCACTCCCGACCCGGAGATCAGCGCGTTCGTCCAGACCTGGAAGGACCGCGTCGCGCCGGTGGCCAACAGGCCGATCGGCAAGATCACCGCGGACATCACCAACGCCGCGTCCGCGTCCGGCGAGTCCTCGCTGGGCAACCTGATCGCCGACGGCCAGCTGGCCGCGACCAGGACCGGCGGCAACGCCCAGATCGCCCTGATGAACCCGGGCGGCGTGCGGGCCGGCCTCACCTACACGGGCTCGCCCGCCGGTGAGGGCGACGGGGTGGTGACGTACGGCGAGGCGTTCACGGTCCAGCCGTTCAACAACCTCATGCAGGTGATCACGCTCACCGGTGCGCAGCTCAAGACCGTTCTGGAGCAGCAGTTCACCGGCGGCCCCAACGCCCAGGCGTTCACCAAGATCCTGCAGCCCTCGTCGAACTTCACCTACACCTACAGTGCGAGCGCGCCGTGGGGTTCGAAGATCTCCGCCATGAAGATCGACGGTGTCGACGTGACGGACACCCAGACGATCAGGGTCGCGGCCAACAACTTCCTCGTCGGTGGCGGTGACGCGTTCGCCGCCTTCACCGGTGGCACCGACCTGTGGAGCGGCCCGCTCGACATCGACGCCTTCGCCGCCCACTTCGCGGCGAACCCGTTGATCACGCCCCCGGTTCCCAACCACATCACGGTCGCTCCCTAACAGGGGCGAAAGGCACGACGCACGCGTCAGACCTGCCGGGACACCTCCGGTGGGTCTGGCGTGATGCCGGGAACCCGCGCACACGGGGCACGGAGGCACCTCTACGGCCGTGGACGCGCGAACTCACCGGTCGGCGGCCGACCTGACACCTTGGAGAGGTCAGTGCCGATCGCGGTGGGAACCGCTCGCCCTACTGGTGGGCGGGCTCGCGCTCCTCGACGGCCTCGTTGCCGCGCTCGGGGACGAACCGGTAACCGACGTTGCGGACCGTTCCGATCAGTGCCTCGTACTCGGCGCCGAGCTTGGCGCGGAGCCGCCGGACGTGGACGTCCACGGTACGGGTGCCGCCGAAGTAGTCGTATCCCCAGACCTCCTGGAGGAGTTGGGCGCGGGTGAAGACCCTGCCCGGGTGCTGCGCCAGGTATTTCAGGAGCTCGAACTCCTTGAAGGTCAGATCCAGCGCGCGGCCGCGGAGCCGGGCGGTGTAGGTGGCCTCGTCGATCGACAGGTCACCGTTGCGGATCTCGTCCGGCACCTCCTCCGCGGCGGCCAGGTTGAGCCTGCCCACGGCCATCCGCAGGCGCGCCTCGACCTCGGCGGGACCGGCGCTGTCGAGGATGACGTCGTCGGCACCCCATTCCGCGGTCAGCCCGGCGAGACCGCCCTCGGTGACGATCACCACCAGAGGGCAGGAAACGCCCGTGGTGCGGAGCAGCCTGCACAGGCTCTTGGCCTGGACGAGCTCGCGGCGCGCGTCCACCAGAATCGCGTCGGCGGGCGGGGCGTCGAGCAGGGCGGACGCCTCCGCAGGCACAACACGTACCGAGTGCAACAGCAGCCCCAGCGCCGGGAGCACCTCAGTCGAGGGCTCAAGGGCGTTGGTGAGCAGTAGGAGATTGCCCACAATGCCTCCTTCCCGCGTCATGTCGGCAATAGCCGTACAAACACGTAAGGACCCGGGGGCTACGTTGCCCAGGTCCCGTAGTACGTGAGGATAACCCACGAGGAGTAAGCGTCCAGTGAAGGTCCACCTGGTGAACACCGGTTCTCCGAGTGGATTCACCGTAAGGGTGTGGTAACCCTGTGTGTGTTCGAGGAGTTGATTCACAGGTGGCGACAGGCACTGTCAGATATTGGGCCGCGGCCAAGGACGCGGCGGGCATCGCGGAGGAGCCTTTCGAGGCCGAGACCCTTGCCGAGCTGATGACGAAAATCACACCGGGCCGTGAAGAGCTGGCTCGCGTGCTGCAGCGGTCGTCGTTCCTGGTCAACGGGGATCCGGTGGGCAGACGGGCGCACGAGACGATAGTCCTGGCCGAGGGGGCGACGGTGGAGGTGCTCCCGCCCTTCGCGGGGGGGTGATCGGGTGCTGTCGCCGGCACGGCGTTTCGTACAGGATTGCAGGGAGAGGGAATGCGAACAGGCCACCCTCGGGCCGGAGAATGAACAGGGAGTCGGATGCGCAAGCTGATCGCTTTTCTGGTCCTGCTGCTCGCTCTCGTCGCGATCCTGGACAGGGTCGCCGTCGCCGGAGTCCAGCGTGAGATCGCCACGCAGGCGACGGCCAAGTACGACCTGGAGTCCCCGCCAGAGGTCACCATCGAGGGCATCCCCTTCCTGACCCAGGCGATCGCCGGGCGCTACGAGGAGGTCAAGGTCGCCGCGGGCGCGATGACCGTCTCGGGTGTCGCGCTGTCGAGCGTGGACTTCACCCTTTACGGGGTCACCGCGCCGCTCGCGGACCTGGTGCTCCGCCCCCAGCAGGTCGACATGCGCGCCGAGCGCGTGGTGGGGTCGGTGGTCGTCCCGGTGAGGACGCTCAGCCGGCGGGCACCCCGCGGGATCAAGGTCGACGTCGTGGGCGACGCGCTCAACGTCAGCGGGGAGATCACCGTGCTGGGGCAGAAGGTGCCGGTGAAGGCGGCGCTGAAGGTCGAGATCGTCGAGGGCGGCCTGCAACTCGTCCCCGAGAAGGTGACCCTGGGCGGCGGCATCCCGGTGCCCGATCCCGAGCGGTTCATCGACTTCCGGATCCCGATCGGGAAGCTGCCGTACGACGTCAAGCTGACCGACGTCAAGGTCGCGCCCGAGGGCCTGCGCATCTCGGGTGAGGCCTCCGACGTGCCGCTGAGAGGCTGAACGTGCCCCGTGTCTGAACCGGATCGTCCCGCCGTACGTCGTGGGGATGTGAGTCAAGCCGGAACCGCCGACGAGCAGCTTGTCAGAGCGCTCTTCGACGAGCACGGCGGGCCACTCTACGGTTACGCGCTGCGGCTGACGGGCGACTCGGGGAGAGCGGAGGATGTCGTGCAGGAGACGCTGTTGCGGGCCTGGCGCCATCCGAACGCGTTCGCCGGCCGCTCCATCCGTGCGTGGCTGTTCACGGTGGCCCGCAACCTCGTCGTCGACCAGCACCGGGCACGTAAGGCGCGCCCGCCGGAGACGGGCGACGAGGCGCTCGCCGTGGTGCCCGCCGATGACGAGCTGGAGCGGGCGGTGGAGTCGTGGGCGGTCGCCGAGGCGCTGGCCGCGCTGCGGCCCGAGCACCGCGAGGTGCTGGCCGAGGTCTACTACCAGGGGAAATCCGTCGCGGAGGCGGCCGCGTCGCTCGGCATCCCCGCCGGAACGGTTAAGTCGCGCACGTATTACGCGCTTCGGGCGCTCAAGCTGGCGCTGGAGGAGCGGGGGCTCGCGCCATGATGACCTGTGACGAAGTACGGATGTCGCTCGGGGTCTACGTGCTCGGAGCCCTGGAGCCGGACGAGCGCGTGCTCGTCGAGGCCCATCTCGCCGAGTGCGCGGAGTGTGCGGCGGAGCTCGCCGAACTGAGCGGGGTGGTGACGTTCCTCGGCAGGGTGTCCGAGGACGATGTGGCGCAGGTGGCGAGCCCGCCCACGGCGGTGCTGGAGCGGCTGCTCAGCGCCAAGGTCAAGCGGCGTCGCATCACCCGGCTGATGCTCGTCCTGGCGGCCTCGGTCCTGGTGGTCGGGCTCGGTGGCGGGACCTTCTGGGCCGTCATCCAGTCCCCGGGGGACGGCATGACGGTCGCCGGGTCCGCCGTGCCCGAGTCGGCCGCGGACCTGAGCAGTCAGGAGCAGGGCGTTCAGGAGCGCGCCGAGCCCTTCTCGGCCTCGGCCTCGGCCTCGGCCTCTGAGCCCGAAGCCAAGGCCAAGGCCTCTTCCGCCCCCGCGCCCAGCGCCGACTCGCAGCTCCTGCTCGCCCCGGGCGACCTGCGGGTCACGGGGAGGGACGGTACGGGCACGATCCGCGCGGTGGTGACCGCGTCCGCCGGGCAGGGGGCGACCACGGTCAAGGTCGTGCTCACCGGCGTGGCCAAAGGCACGCGTTGCCGGCTGGACGTGATCGGGGACGGTGGCGTCAGGGAGACGGCGGGCAACTGGACCGTCAACAGGGCCGCCTATGACGAGTCGGGCGCCTTCACGGGCACCACGACGATCCCGCCGGAGCGCATCACGTCGTTCGAGATCGCCACCGCCGGAGGACGGGTGCTGGTCACGGTCGACGCCCGCTGAGCCTGTCCGGCGCCGCCGGGGGCCGCGCGGCAGGCGAGGGCGTTCGGCGCGGGGGCGTTGCGGGCGCGGGGGCGTTGCGGGCGAGGAGCGTTCCGGCGGGGTGCGGAAACGGCGCCGGATGCGTGAGCGGTGCGGGAATGGCTCGAAGCGCCCGCCTGTTGTCGTGTTCCGTGACCGGATTGACGGTGGTGGTCGTCACTCTCGCCCTCGCCACGCTCGTGGGCGTGGTGGCGCGGCGGCGGAACGGCGTGGCGCGAGAGGTGAGGGGCGAGGTGGAGCGGCTCACGTCCGGCGACATCCACGCGGAGCTGGGGGAGCGGGCCACGCTGGTGCAGTTCTCCAGTTCCTTCTGCCAGCCGTGCCGGGCGACCCGGCGGATCCTCGACGAGGTGGCGGGGATGGTGCCCGGCGTCGCGCACGTGGAGATCGACGCGGAGTCCCACCTCGATCTGGTCCGGTCGCTGAACATTCTGCGCACCCCCACCGTCCTCGTCCTCGACGCGTCGGGGCGGGTGGTGCGGCGAGCATCCGGCCAGCCCAGGAAGGCCGACGTGATCGGCGCTCTGGGTCTGGTGATCGACGGATGAACGGGGCACCCTATCGTTCCTTAAATGATCACGTCTCAGAAATTGGACAGGGATGTGACAGATGGCGGGACGCCGGGGTACTGTCGTGGACATGAACCCCACGACAGAGCTGCTCACAAAGCGGCGCGCGGTTGATTTTTGCCGCGTGACCACCGCGCTCTGTCGTATTTCCTAAAGGGCGATCTCAAGCGGCCGTCGAGCCGCACCGATCTGCACAACCCTTCAGGAGCATCAAGCGATGCAAGCTGATCCCCGAGCTCTCCGCTTCACCGCGGCCGTCACAACAGTCGTGCTCGCGCTCGTCCTCGTGACGGGCAGTGCGTGGCTGCTGGCCGCACAGGCCGTGGCGTTCGCACTGGGCACTCTCGGCCTCTCGCCGTACGGGATGGTTTTCAAAGGGATGGTGAAAAGCCCTCCGGGGGAGTTGGAGGACGCCGGCCCGCCGCGCTTCGCGCAGGGAGTCGGCCTCGCCTTCGCCCTGGTGGGCTTGGTCGGATACGTCGCACAGATCACGCCGCTGGCCCTCGGGGCCACCGCGGCGGCACTTTTCGCCGGATTTCTCAACGCCGCTTTCGGCTTCTGTCTTGGCTGCGAGATGTTTTTGATCATTCGCCGCCTACTACCCGCCGCACGATGATCCTGGAGGATCAAAATGAGCCGCTCCGCCGTCCTGGTCGACGCTGACTGGGTCGAGGCCAACCTCGATACCCCCGGTGTCGTTCTCGTTGAAGTGGACGAGGACGCCAGCGCGTATGACAAGGGCCACATCCGTGGCGCCGTGAAGGTCGACTGGAAGAAGGACCTGCAGGACCCGGTCCGCCGTGACTTCGTCGACCGCGAGGGCTTCGAGGCGCTGCTGTCCGCCCGGGGCATCGCGGGCGACGACACCGTGGTTCTCTACGGTGGCAACAACAACTGGTTCGCCGCCTACGCGTACTGGTACTTCAAGCTGTACGGCCACGAGAACATCAGGCTTCTCGACGGTGGCCGCAAGAAGTGGGAGCTTGAGTCCCGCGAGCTGGTCAAGGATGTTCCCAGCCGCCCCGCCACGGACTACAAGGCCAAGGAGCAGGACCGGTCCCTGCGTGCCTCCCGCGACGAGGTCGTCGCCGCGATCGGCAAGCTCAGCCTGGTCGACGTGCGCTCGCCCGACGAGTTCACCGGCAAGCTGCTCGCCCCCGCGCACCTTCCGCAGGAGCAGGCGCAGCGTGTCGGCCACGTGCCCACCGCCCGCAACATCCCGTGGTCCAAGGCTGCCAACGACGACGGCACCTTCAAGTCCGACGAGGAGCTCAAGGCTCTCTACGAGGGCGCGGGTGTCGACTTCAGCAAGGACATCATCGCCTACTGCCGCATCGGGGAGCGCTCGGCCCACACGTGGTTCGTGCTGCACGAGCTCCTCGACCAGGCCGGTGTCAAGAACTACGACGGTTCATGGGTTGAGTACGGCTCGCTGGTCGGCGTGCCGATCGAATTGGGAGAGGCTCGATAATGACTCAGGGATGCGCTGCTCCGGAACAGACGGTCGCTCTGCCGGCCGGGATCGATCTTACGAACCAGGCCGTCATCCAGGGCGTGGTCACGGGCGCGGGCACGGCCTACGCCCGTCTGCTCGACCACTCCGGTGAGTTCACCGGTGAGGTCGTGGTGTCCGAGGAGGGAGTCTTCCGCTTCTTCGCCGCCCCCGGTGACTGGACCGTCCGCATCATCGCGGGCGGCGGTGTCACCAAGGACATCCCGGCCCAGGCCCGCCTGGGTGAGGTCACCCAGCTCGCGGTGTCCGTCTGACCCTTCGGTCCGACGCCCGCCGGCACAGCAAGAAGGACCGGCACTCCCTCGGAGGAGTGCCGGTCCTTTTTTGGTCACACCAGGTCAGCCGGCCAGCCGGTGCTCGACGCGCCGGAGGGCGTCGAGGTAGTCGGGCTCTGGGGACATGGCCGCGGCCAGGCGCAGGTGTGGCAGGGCCTCGGGGTGGCGGTTGGCGCGTTCGAGGGTCCTGCCCAGCAGGAATCGGGCGTAGTGGTCACCGGGGGTGCGCTCCAGCAGCGACTCCAGCGTCTCGCTCGCCCGGCCGAGCTGGGCCGAACCAAAGTAGGCGCGGGCCGCCAGCAGGCGGACGGCGGGGTCCTCGCCGTGCTCGGCCAGCAACGGCTCCAGGGTCCGCAGGGCGCCGAGGGGGTCTCTGACACCCAGCAGGGCCTCGGCCTGGCGTAGCCACCTGACCTCGTCGGGGAGTTCCCGCCGGGGAGCGGCGTGCCGCACCAGGTCGGTGAGGACCTCGGGCGGCTGCGCGCCCGCGACCGCCGTGTCACCCACCACGAAGGTCGGCGAGGTGGCGATGCCGACGGCCTTGCCGCGCAGCAGCTCGGAGCGGACCTCCGCCGCCCCCTCGCCGCGCTCCAGCGCCTCGGTCATGCCCCCGAGTCCGGCGTCGGCGGCGAGCGCTGCCAGCGTGCCGCGGTCGCCGATGTCGGAGCCCTCGATGAAGTGGGCACGCAGGATCCGCTCCACGACCGCGTCCTGGAGCGCCGCGCCGCCGCGGTCGTAGGCGAGGGCGATGACCCGGTGGGCGTCGAACGTGTTCGCCCGCCACACCGCTCCCCAGCGCCGCCCGCCGTCACCGGGGTGCTCGCCGATCCGCTCCGCGGCGGCGACGCGTGAGACCCGGGCCCGGTTCTCGGCCGGGGTCAGAACGGGGTGGCAGGCCCGCAGGGCACCCTCGGCGATCGGGTCGCGAAGGGCGTCCTGCAGCGGTTCGGACCGGGCCGGAGCCATCGGGTCGATGAGGTACGGACGCCAGACGATCTCCACGTCCTCGCCGAGGTCGGCCTGCTCCAGCCGTCGCTTGCCGATGTAGGCCCACGCGCAGACCATGTCGGCCCAGACTTCGATGCGCTTCATGGCCGCTACAACAAACGACAGGTGTCGTTTATTCGACAGGTGTCGTTTAAAGTTGACGGCGTGCCCGGAGACGATCCCAGAATCCGCAGAACCCGCGCCCGGCTGCGGTCCGCCGCCCTGGAGTTGACCGCCGCGCGCGATCCCGGCTCGATCACCGTCGCCGAGATCGCCCAGCTGGCCGGGGTGAACCGGGCCACGGTCTACGTTCACTACCGTGACCGCGACGACCTCGTGCTCGACGCGATGGAGGCCGCGGTCAAGGAACTGGCCGCCGAGGCCGCGCGGTGTCCCTACCGGGAGCCGGGGCCGGTGCCGGCGTCGCTGGTCGCGCTGTTCGGGCACGTCGGTGAGCGAGCCCCGCTCTACCGGCGGATGCTCGGGCCCTCCGGCAGCGCACGCTTCTGCGCGCGGCTGCGCGCGGCGTTGGTCGCGGAGCTGCGCGGCCCCTTCGCGGCGGGCTCCCGGCCCCCCGGGCACGACGAGGTGCCACCGGAGATCCACGCCCATCATGTGGCGGGCGCGCTGGTCGGGCTCTTTACGTACTGGCTGGGAGAGCATCCGCCCCGTCCGGCCGAGGAGATCGCGGCGGTGGCGTGGAACCTGATCCGCTAAGTGGTGGTAAAGCTGGGGAAAATACAGCGGATTGACGGGAACGCTGCCCGAATATGATGTCGAACTCTTACGCTGTCTCAGAGGCTTCCGATGAGCCCGATGGCGGAGGGGTTCCGTGGCGGACGTGCATCCCGAGCATGCGCAACTCCAGGCGGACCGGATCTACCTGGGCTGGCAGTATGCGCTGTTGCACCCGGATCCAGGTCCGGCTCCCAAGCGACCCTCGCCGGTGGAGAATCCCGCGGAGCCCGTCGACCCCGAGTGGGTGCGCAGGGAGCGCCTCAACGAAGACCTGCTGAACCGGCCGGTCAAGATCGTCCGTGCGTTCATGGCCGCGCTCGCCACGCTGATCCTCGTCCTCGGCCTCACCGAGATGCTGAGCTGGTCGTTCGCCGTCGTCGGGGTGATCGCCGCCGGTGGCATCGCGGTGTTCTGCAGCTACGCCGTCCACCAGGGCGACCGGGCGGTCCGCCACCGCATCAGGGAGCGAGAGGTGGCCGGTGACCGGCTACGGGAGGAACGGGATCGGGAGCTCTTCGCCGCCCAGGAGGAGCACGCCGCCCGCTACCGGGAGTGGGCCGAGCAGAAGGAGCGCCACGACCGCCAGCTGACCTGGTACGCGGTGGCCGTGCCCGACGAGATCGACCGGATCGACGTGGCCGGCGGCACGCTGCCCGGCTGGTCGGCGCTGATCACACTGCTCGGTGCGACCCGCCTCTACAGCGGTGGCCACCTGACCGTGCTCGACCTGTCCGAGGGCGCGATCGCCAAGGACCTGATCGAGCTGGCGCGCAGGGGCGGTGACGACCCGCTGGTCTGGGTGCTGCCGGTCGACCTCCCCAAGCTCGACCTGGGTGCCACGCTGGCCCCCGAGGCGTTCGCCGACGTCCTCGCCCACGTCGTGAGCGTCAGCGAGGAGCACCGCACGACCAGGGACCTGTCGTTCGACAACGCGATCCTGGAACGGGTGCTGGAAGTCCTCGGCGAGAGTGCCACGATCAACCAGGTCACCGCCGCGCTGCGCGCCCTGGCCCAGGTCGGTGACCCCCGGGAGGACCTGCGGTTCGGCCTGATCACCGCCACCCAGCTGGAGCGGATCGGCACGCTTTTCGGCCGTGGCGTCAGCGACCGCGTGGTGATCGAGCGGGCCTGGGCGCTGGAGTCGCAGCTGCGCAAGCTGGAGACCCTCGGCTCTGAGGCGGTGCGCCTGCCGCCCGCGCGCCTGCGGGTCGTGTCGATGGACCGCCAGGCGGGCGTGTTCGGCAACCGCGTCCTCGGCACGTACGTGGCCACCGCGCTGACCCACATCCTGCGCCAGTCGCCCGCCTCCGAGCGGCCCTGGTACCACACGATCATCGTCGCGGGCGCGGACAAGCTCCGCGGTGACGTGCTGGACCGGCTCATGGACGCCTGCGAGACCTCCAGGACCGGGCTGGTGCTCACCTATCGCTCGCTGACCCCGACCGTGCGGGAACGGCTCGGGCGCGGGCACGCGGCGGTCACGTTCATGCGGCTCGGCAACGCCGAGGACGCCCGGATCGCCAGCGAGCACGTCGGCACCGAGCACCGCCTGGAGCTCGCCCAGCTCACCGAGACGATCAGTGCCGCCGGGGCCGGTATGGACGGCGGCTACATCTCCACGGTCGGCCAGGCGGAGGAGGGCGACGACGAGCGCGACGTGAGCCGCGCGGACCTCAAGGAGGACATCACCTCCTCCACCGAGTGGGGCCGTCGCGCGACCAAGGCGATGGGGGAGACGGAGCGGGTGCTGCACCGTTCCCGGGAGTTCCTCGTCGAGCCCCACCAGCTCCAGCAGCTTCCCACCACCTCGGTGATCGTCACCGACGCCACCGCCCAAGGGCGCAGGGTCCGTCTCGCCGATGCCAATCCGGCCATACTGACCTTCCCCAAGACGACGCTGGGCGAGTTCGACGAGATCAAGGAAGCCGTGCTGGAGCGCGTACAGGAGAGCAAGGCGGAGCCACGCGAGCCGAGCCCGTTCGAGGACGCGCCGCCCAACCTCGGCCCGCCCCCGGCCAGGCTCGACTGGCGCCGCCGCCAATGAGGCCCTGGCCCGCGCCGCCGACGAGTCGGTGGGCGGCGGGGATTCGGCCGGTGGGGATCCGGGTAGCGATGATCCCGTCGGGGACGGTATCGCCGGGCATGCCAATGGGGCGTCCGTATGTCGTAATGGGATGGTCAATGTGGAGGTGCGAGCCCCGAGTCAGGTTCGACCGTGGTTACGGGGGTGACCTACCCCCGATTACGCGTCGGCCGGTATGGCGGAGTGATCCGTGAAGCGTCAACCCCCCGGCCTGGAGCCGGGTCCCCCGGGTGGAGACCAAATGCAGCCAAGTGTGTCCCGTCCGCCCAACGCCCTGACCGGTCCCTGGTACAGAATCCAGGCGATCACAGCGCCCTCGCGCAGTTCCTCCGCCGAGTGGGACTTCGTCACGGTCCTGCCCGCCGTGCTCTCCACGGCCCAGCGCAACCGGCCCTTCGTGGTCGGCTGGCTCTCACGGGGGTCCGGCGCCCCGCTGGAGCTGATCACCAACGCGGGACCGCTGACTCCACCGCGCCCGCCCCGCAGGGCCGCAACCGAGGTCGAGCACGCCTCCGGCGGTCCCGAGCCGCTGCTCTTTCCCAGCGGCGCCCGCGGTGTCCGGATCGGTGACGAGTGGCTCCGCGACCTGTCCGACCTGGTGTGGACCGTCTGCCCCGGCCGGCAGGCCCCGCCGCTCGGCGGCCGTCGCGAGCCGGACGCCGACGAGATCAGGCGGCCCACGCTTTTCGAGTCGACGCTGGTCACGCTCATGTCCCGGCCGTTCGCCTGGCTGGTGGTGGCCGAGCAGACCGACCTGCTGGACGCCGAGGTCGCGCACCTGCGCACTCAGCTCAACGTGTTGCGGCAGTACGGCGACGCCTCCGAGCGCTCCCGCTACGACGCGGAGCGGGCCGAGCGGCGCATGCAGGAGCTGGACGCCTTCCGCGAGGCGGGGCTGTGGAACGTCCGGTTGCTGGCCGGGGCCGCCGGTCCCGAGGAACTGCGCCAGATCGCCCCGGTGCTCGTCGGCTCCGCCGAGATGAGCCACCACCCCTACCGCCTGCGCAGCGCGCTGTCCGGCCCCGTACACGGTTTCGCCGAGGCGCTGGCGGTGACCCTGCAGGATCCGGCGGACGGTGCCGCCGCCCCGTTCGCGGCCACCGCCGGGGCGCTCGCCGCGCTCGCCGGGCTGCCGCACCGGGAGGTGCCGGGGGTACGGGTGCTCGACGCGGGCTTCTTCGACGTGACCAGCGAGGCCGACACCGCGCCCGGCACGTCGGCCGTCGAGCTCGGGGCCATCCTCGACGGCCAGGACAGGCCGGTCGGCGCGTTCAGGGTCCCGCTGGCCACCCTCAACCGGCACGCGTTCGTCACCGGCGCCACCGGCTCCGGCAAGTCCCAGACCGTCAGGCACCTGCTGGAACAGCTCACCGGCGCGGGCGTCCCGTGGCTGGCCATCGAGCCGGCGAAGTCCGAGTACGCCTCGATGGGCGGCCGGATCGAGCACCTCGCCCCGGTGACCGTGATCAACCCGTCCGCCCCGGAGAGCGTGCCGTTCAGCGTGAACCCGCTCGCTCCCGAACCCGGCTATCCGGTCCAGGCCCACATCGACATGGTCCGGGCGCTGTTCATGGCGGCCTTCGACGCCGAGGAGCCGTTCCCGCAGATCATGTCGCTCGCCCTGCAGCGGGTGTACGAGGCCAACGGGTGGGACGTGGTCACCGGCTGGGCCGCTCCCGGCGCCGCAGTGCGGCCCGCCGTGCCGACCCTCGAACAGCTGCAGCGGCACGCGATGGAGGTGATCAAGGAGATCGGCTACGGGCGGGAGGTCCAGGCCGATGTGGAGGGCTTCATCTCGCTGCGGCTGCGGTCGCTCCGGGTCGGCTCCGCCGGCCGGTTCTTCGAGGGCGGCCACCCCGCCGACATCGGCGACCTGCTCCAGCGCAACGTGGTGCTCGCGATCGAGGACGTCGCCAACGACGAGGACAAGGCGTTCCTGATGGGCACGCTGATCATCCGGATCGTGGAGCACCTGCGGATGCGGGCCAGGAAGGAGCGGAGCAGCGGGCTGAAGCACGTCATCGTGATCGAGGAGGCGCACCGGCTGCTCCGCGACCGGGGCGCGGGGCGGGCCAGCACGCACGCCGTCGAGCTCCTGGCGGGCATGCTCGCCGAGATCCGCGCGTACGGCGAGGGCATCGTGGTCGCCGAGCAGATTCCCACGAAACTGGTCTCCGACGTCGTGAAGAACACCGCGCTGAAGGTCATCCACAGGCTCCCCGCCGAGGACGATCGCCGGCTGGTCGGGGCGGCGACGAATCTGAGCGAGGAGCAGTCCCGGCAGGTCGTCTCGCTCCCGCCCGGCGTCGCCGCGGTCTTCGCCGACGGCATGGACCGGCCGCTCCGCATCCAGGTGCCGCTGGGCGAGGACCGCGAGCGCCCGGTCCCCGGCCACACGCCGCCCATCTGCGGTCGCCGCTCGGCGGCGTGCGGGCAGGAGTGCCGCAACGGCCGGGCGTGCACGCTGGTCGAGCTGCGCGAGGCGGACCTGCTCGCCGAGGCGCCCGAGTGGGCCTGGCTGCGGATCTGGACGGACACGTTGGTGCTGGCGTTCTGTACCAACAGGCCGGCGCCCGGGGTGCCCCGGGCGCTGGCCGACCTGTGGGTGGAGCTCCCGGCACGGCGCCGCGAATGCCTGCTGGCCACGACCGCCGAACGGTGCGTGGGCCGCCGCGCGTGGTCGTTGCGGACCGTCCACGACCCGGCCAAGCTGACCGAGCAGGTCGCCGCGATCGCGACCAGGCTGCTCGGTCCCGACCGCGACCCCGGAGAGCGGCCCGGGCCCGCCTGGGTCATCCCGCAGGTGCGGTGGCTGCATGAGGTGGATCGGCTCTTCCCGCACGGCCAGCCCGCGCCCAACCCGCGCGGCTCCGCGCCGGTCATGGAGTACGCCCTGTTCAACCGTCCCGCGGGCGGCTCCGAGCTGCTCGGCCACCGGGCCAAGGCGCTCCGCCACCACCCGCTCTCCATGGAGGTGGACCGCAACCGGGAACTGGCCTGGCGGGTGATCCTCGGCGACGACGATCGCGAGAGTGTGGAGCGCGACATCCTCACGGTCACCATCGGCATCGACCCGGCCGAGCGGCTCCGGCACGTGGCCCAGGCGATGGGGGCGGGCTGGCTGGAGAGCGTGCTGTCGTGGCCGCACCGGTTCGTGCTGCCGTTCGACGCCGATTCGCAGGAACCCGTCGAACTCGCCTTCGCCGAGCAGTGAGGTGATATCCGGCCACATCTTCCGCTGTGGAGCCTGTGGAGTTCGTTCCCGCCGTATGGTGAGAGCGGTCTGGTCTGCGGCCTTCACAGCTGACCGTCACCGGCCGGGGCGTGTGACGTGCCGTCCGGGGGTTGGGGTGCCGAAGCCCGGCTAAGATCTGCGGCATGAACGATTCGGCGATTCCGGCCCCGCGGCCGGGCCGGCCGGCCGCCGGGTCGTCCCGCGAACGGTCGCCAAGCGAGGAGACGGCATGACTCAGCTTCCGCTGCGGGCGCAGCTCGCCACCGCTCTCGGCCGGACGGCCGCGACCCTGTCCCGGGTCACCGGACGCGGAGACGGGTCGGTGATCGGAGGCCGGGTCAGCATGCTCCTGGAGCCCGACCTGCTGCGCCAGCTGGCACGCGACCGCAAGCTCGCGCTGGTGAGCGCGACCAACGGCAAGACCACGACGACCCGCCTGATCACCTCCGCACTGTCGGATCTCGGCGACATCGCCACCAACGCCTTTGGCGCCAACATGCCCGCCGGGCACGTCTCGGCACTGTCGTCGGCCAAGCACGCCCCGTACGGGGTGCTTGAGGTCGACGAGAAGTACCTGCCCGAGGTGATCGACACCACCGGCGCCGGGGTCATCTGCCTGATGAACCTCAGCCGGGACCAGATGGACCGGGCGGGCGAGATCTGGCTGCTCGCCCAGAAGTGGCGGCGGGCGCTGGCCGGCAGGAACACCCACGTGATCGCCAATGCCGACGACCCGCTGGTGACCTGGGGCGCCTCCACCGCGGCCTCGGTCACCTGGGTGTCGGCCGGGCAGCCGTGGAAGGAGGACTCCTGGTGCTGCCCCGAGTGCGGCGGCCCCCTCGACCGCAAGGGCATGGAGTACGTTCCGCCGGGCAGCCTCGGCTCCGGCGCCTCCTCACAGGCCGGGGAGAACGACTGGGCCTGCCGCGAGTGCACCTTCCGGCGGCCTGAGCCGTCCTGGGTGCTCGACGACGACGCGGTGATCGACCCGCGCGGGCAGCGCTGGGTGCTGGACATCCAGCTTCCCGGGCGAGCCAACCGGGCCAACGCGGCGATGGCGCTGGCCACCGCCGAGGCGTTCGGGCTGCCCGTCGAGCGGGCGCTGCCCCGGCTGCGCGAGGTCAGGTCGGTCGCCGGCCGCTACACCACCGTGGAGCGCGACGGACGGCACGCCCGGCTGCTGCTGGCCAAGAACCCGGCCGGCTGGCTGGAGGCCTTCGACGTGCTCGACTCCTCGCTGCCGGTGATCCTCTCGGTCAACGCCCAGGGCCCCGACGGCCGCGACACCTCATGGCTGTGGGACGTCGACTACCGCGTGCTGCGCGGCAGGCCGGTCTTCGTGACCGGTGAGCGGCGGCTCGACCTCGCGCTCCGGCTGGATGTGGCGGACGTGCCGTTCCAGCTGGCCGGATCGTTCGAGCAGGCGCTCGGCGCGCAACCGCCGGGCAAGGTCGACGTGATCGCCAATTACACCGCCTTCCAGCAGATTCGATCGGAGTTCGGTCGTGCAGTCTGACAGCGCTCTACGCCTTGTCTGGATTTATCCGGACCTGTTGAGCACGTACGGCGACCAGGGCAATGTCCTGGTCCTGGAGCAGCGCGCCCGGCGCCGCGGCATCCCGGTCGAGACCGTGCACGTGCGCTCGGCCGACCCGGTCCCGGAGAGCGGCGACATCTACCTGATCGGCGGCGGCGAGGACCGGCCGCAGATCCTGGCTTCCGAGCGGCTCCGGCGTGACGGCGGCCTGCACCGGGCCATCCAACGGGGCGCGGCCCTGCTGGCCGTGTGCGCGGGCTACCAGATCATGGGCACCACCTTCGGCGGCGAGGAGGGGCAGCCGGTCGACGGCATCGGCCTGATCGACATCTCCAGCGGTCGTGGTGAGGGCCGGGCCGTCGGCGAGCTGGCCGGGGAGGCGGACCCGGCGCTCGGCATCCCGACGCTGACCGGCTTCGAGAACCACATGGGCGTCACCCGGCTCGGGCCCGGCGTCCGGCCACTGGCGCGTACGGCGGTCGGCACGGGTAACGGCGACGGCACCGAGGGCTGCTACACCGGCAAGATCGTCGGCACCTACCTGCACGGTCCGGCGCTCGCCCGTAACTCCGGCCTCGCCGACCTGCTGCTCACCTGGGCGGTGGGCGCCCAGTTGCCGCCGATCGACGACTCCTGGTTCGAGCGCCTCCGCGAAGAACGCCTGGCAGCGGTGCTGCCCGGCTGACGCCGGAAACCGGCCGTACGGCCTTGCCGGGCGGCCGGAGGGCGCGCGGTGTTCAGTAGACGAGAGCCTGGACGCCCTCGCCCAGGACCTCCTCGACGAACGTGGGGGCGCCCGCGATGCGAATGCCCTCGATCACGTCGTCGGCCGTTATGTCGCGCCGGGCCGCGCACTGGGTGCACAGCGTCACCCTGCCGCCGGCGAGCACCGCGTCGAGCAGGTCGCCGAGCTGGGCGGCGTGCGGGAGGGTGAACTCCTTCGCCCGTCCGGGGAGGGCGAACCACGCGGACTCGCCGGTCAGCCAGAGCGAGACGGGGACTCCGCTCGCCAACGCCGCCGCGGCCACCGTGAACGCCTGGTTGCAGCGCTCGGGTGAGTCTTCGCCGGAGGTAATCTTGATCACCAGTGATCGTGCCATGGCCGAAGCCTATGCGGGTCCGCCTCGCGGGCGCGAACCATATCAGGGCGGTTCCAGGTCCTGTTTCCTGGATCTTT
The DNA here is from genome assembly GCF_050943795.1 of Streptosporangium sp. CA-115845. NCBI lineage: Bacteria > Bacillati > Actinomycetota > Actinomycetes > Streptosporangiales > Streptosporangiaceae > Streptosporangium > Streptosporangium sp. CA-115845. Next base: position 917,043 of record NZ_CP191988.1, read on the forward strand.
TGCCCACCGCGGTCGGTCAGGCGGCGCCTCACCGCGTTACCGCCGGTCATCGCGGCCCGCCGCCGCTCCCTGTCGCCGCCCTGCGAGGCATCAGCTGACCGGCCCTCAGCACGGCGAGCGTCGCGCGACAGGGCCTAGGCTCGGACCCATGGACGTTCCCGAACTGCATCCCGATCTTGAGCCGATCGCCTTCCTCGTGGGCGTGTGGGAAGGCGCCGGCGTCGGGGGATATCCGACGATCGAGAGTTTCAACTTCGGCCAGGAAATCGTCTTCGGCCACAACGGTAAGCCGTTCCTGACCTACAACAGCCGCACCTGGCTGCTCGACGAGGCGGGCGACAAGGTCCGCCCGCTGGGCGTCGAGACCGGTTTCTGGCGCCAGCTCCCCGGGCGTCAGCTGGAGGTGTGCCTGTCACATCCCACGGGCATCGTGGAGGTCTACGTCGGTGAGGTGGTCTTTCACAAGATCGAGCTGCATACCGACGTGGTGGCCCGCACCGCCACCGCCAAGGAGTACACCGGAGGCCACCGTCTCTACGGCCTGGTCAACGGCAACCTGATGTGGGCGTACGACATGGCGGCCATGGGCCAGCCGCTTCAGTCCCACATCTCGGCCGAGCTCAAGCGGGTCGGTGACTTCGTCCCCGACGCCGGGTGAATTCCCGAAGGGGCGCGAGCCGGGTACCGGATGAGCGCTCCTGCTCGCACCCGGGGGCGACAGAGGCAGGGCGCTGACTACGCTCTGTGGAGTCAACGACCCCTTCCTGAGGGAGGGGGCTTGAGGCGCGGTGATGCGCTTTACAAGCCCCGTGTTGACCAGCCCTGGCCGTCATGAACTGGAGGTGTGATCCAGATGGCCACGTTGAACACAAGAGCGCAGACCGACCTTGGGGTGCTTCCTCAGCTCCAAGCTCTCGAATCCGTGGGAGCAGACACGCCCGAGGGTGGGCACGAAACGGCTCACGGACACCGCCTGGCGGCGGTATCCGGTGTTCACCATGGGCGAGGGGAGACCGGTCCGGCCGCACTGCCGCAGTGCCCAGCGGGTGGTGCTGACGCCGCCGCCGTCAGCACCACCCGCTGGGCACTGCGGCAGGCGCTGAAGGCCACCGGCCTACCCGTGGCAGACGCCTCCGGCGGGCGCACCACATGGAACCGTTCCCGCACCGGCGCACCGAAGTCCCACACGTTGGACGCGCTGCACGTCGGCTCGCTCGACACCGTGACCACCTGGCCGTCCACCGTGCTCGTGGTCAAGGCGACCGGGCGCGGTACCTACTGCCGTACTCGCACCGACCGCTACGGCTTCCCCCGGCTACGACTCCCCCGGATCAAGCAGGTCAAGGGGTTCGCCACCGGCGACCTGGTCCGCGCGACCGTCCCGACCGGCAAGAACACCGGAGTTCATACCGGGCGGGTCGCGGTCCGCAGCACCGGCAGTTTCAACATCACCACCCGGCACGGCCTCGTGCAGGGCATCGGCCACCGCCACGTCCGCCTGCTCCAGCGAGCCGATGGCTACGGCTACACCACCCACCCGGAAACGCGGCACCGTGCCGCGTTTCCTTCCCCGCCTGAAGGCGGGGGTCTCCACACTGGAGGTATCCGATGAGCACTCCCTTCACCCCCGAAGCGGTCGAGGCCATCAAGCGCCACATGAACGACGATCACGCTGACGACGCGCTACTGATCTGCAAGGGCCTCGGCGGACAGCCCGAGGCCACCGGCGCGACGACGACCGGTGTCGACGCCGAGGCGATCGAGTTCGCCGCCGTGGTCGGCGGGCTTGAGATTCCGGTCCGGGTCCCGTGGAGCAGCACGCTGACCGAACGCGCGCAGGTCCGTACGGAGGTTGTCCGCCTCTATCGGGACGCCTGTGCGGCCCTTGGCGTCCCTGCCCGCGGCGAGCACTGACCGGGAGCCTCCTCGGTCCGAGACCCTGCCGCCCGGCGCCGGGCGCGGCGGTCGTGAGGATCGGCGGGCCGGCCACCGGAGCCGAGCCCGGTCACGGACCTTCGCTTTCCGCTGCCCCGGGGCACTGCCCGGAGCCTGCCCGGGGCACCGCCCTGGAGGCACCGGCCGGAGACCGGGGCCGGCGTGGGCGGGGCCGGTGATTACGGCGCCGACCGAGGGTTTTATTCGGATGACCTTATTCGTTGGCTTTTTCTGACCTCTCATACCTTGAATGCATTTTCGCGCTGAACTTCCCGCTGGAGGAGGCCACGAAGGGACAAGTCCGAAAACAGGAGAGGCTGATGGGGCCGTTGGTGACAGTCGGGTCAATGTCAGGATTGATCATGGCATTCGTGGAAAGCTCCCAGATGCTGAAATTTCCTGAAATAAGGAGGCGCGGTGAAACCGCGAGCCCTTGTGCTGGCGCCAATGCGAGGTCCGGAGTGGGACCGTCTGAGAGAGCTGATCGACGTCCACCACGACCCTGCTGAGCACAGTCCGTACCAGGCCGCCGACCTCGCCCGGCGGCTCGCGGACATCGGGGCGCGCATCCTCATCACCGAGTCCGACGAGGTCGCGGGCCCGGTGCTGGATCTTCCCCTGCTGGTGGTGGGCTGCGCCCGCGGCGACGCGGGGAACGTGGACCTCGGCACGGCCACCGACAGGGGCATTCCCGTCGTCTGCGCCCCGGGGCGCGACGCCGACGCGGTGGCCGAACTCACCCTCGCCCTGATCCTCGCGGTGACCCGCCGGGTGGCGGTCGGCGACCGGGAGATCCGCTACGGCATGGTCTCCTACCGGCGGTACCGCGCGTGGGAGCTCGCGGGCCGGACCGTCGGCCTGATCGGCTACGGGGCGGTCGGTCACGCGGTGGCCTGGCGGATGAGGGGGCTGGGCATGCGCGTCATGGTCTACGACCCCGAGGCGGTGGAGAACCGGTACGGCCTCGACGTCCTGCTGGCCCAGGCCGACGTCATCTCCGTACACGCCCTCGCGTCCGAGAGGCCGCTGATCGGCGCTGTGGAGTTCGCCGCGATGAGGGCCGGAGCGATCTTCGTCAACACCTCCGACGCGGCCCTGCACGACATGGACGCCCTCGTCGGCGCGTTGAAGACGGGCCATCTGGGCGGTGCGGCCCTCGACAGGTTCGCCGGGGACTGGCTCGACCCGTCCCACCCACTCGCCGACATGGACAACGTGGTGCTCACCCCGCACCTGGGCTCGGGGACCTACGACACCGAGATCAACCACACCCGGATGATCTGCGAGGACATCGTCAGGATCCTCGGCGGGGAAAGCCCGCTGCACTGCGCCAACCCCGGCTTCCAGGGGTGACTCCCAGCCCCTCGGCCCCGAGGGTGTCACGGTCCCGGGTCCGTGCATCGCGGCCTGACGGGCGGCGACCGCGACACGATCTGGAGTCGTACCGGAAAGGCGCGTCCCGGCCCGGGTGAGGAGGGTCTGGAAAGAGGAGTGCCGGAAAGGGAAGAACCCCGGGCCACTTCCCCCTGGCTGAACAGGAGGGCCGGTGGACCAAAGGCGGGATTGCCCGCCCCCGGCGGCCCGGGGTTCCGGTGATTGTCGTGGATTCGCCGAACGTCGCCAGACGCCCGGACAGAGTCCGGTCGCGGCGTCCTAGCGGACAGCCACCTCGCTAGCCCAACTATGATCAACCATTGTTCGGACCACCTCCTTTCGGCGTGCCTGTACGTTATGAAACTCCACACCGTCAGGGCAAATGAATATTCTCCGCCCCGCGAAGCCGTGGCTTCCACCCCGAAGCCGACCCCCTGACCAGGCCCGACATGGACTGAGGTCACGTTCGTGGAGGTGACCGGTTCATGGCCGCATGTCCTGCGGACCTCGTACCCACCCGCATGGCTGGGGGCCCCACGCGGCGCGGTGCCGATGAGCGGACCCGTGCCCCCTCGCCGCCGTCGCCGGGTTTCCACCACCTGCGATGCCGCGCTTCTCAACGGCGACCGGCTCCAGGTGCGGCATCCGCGCCCCTCTCGCCTGGCCCGGATGCCCGTACACCTTCCGGTGTGGCCTCAGATGACGATCAAGGCGTGACGCACCCCCTTGAAAAGGAACCCCCGATGGTCGGGAGACCGGCGACCCGGCGCGGATCGGTTTCGGCCCCTGAGCGCCGGCGTATGGTCCCTCTTCGAGGGATGTTTCGCGCCCTGTTCCTCTCAGGTCGCGTACCGTGTGACGTTCATCGGCGGCCCCGATGCTCATAGACTCGGGGAATGACCGAAACGTCGTGGCATGAGGAACTGCGGGCGCGCGGTTACCGGGTCACTCCGCAACGCCAGCTGGTGCTTGAGGCGGTCAAGGCCTGCGAGCACGCCACCCCGGAGGAGATCTGCAACCGGGTGCGGGAGACCGCTCGCGGGGTGAACATCTCGACCGTCTACCGGACCCTTGAGCTCCTTGAGGAGCTCGGCATGGTCACCCACTCCCACCTCGGGCACGGTGCCCCCACCTACCACCTGACCTCCGAGGCCGATCACGTGCACCTGGTCTGCCGCGGCTGCGGGGAGATCAGCGAGGTCAGTCCGGATCTGGTGGAGAGCTTCGTCGACAACCTCGACCAGAAGCTCGGGTTCGTCACCGACGTGCACCACCTGACGGTCTTCGGCCGCTGCCGGAACTGCCGCTAGCGGCGGGATGCCGGCCGCCACCTTCGCGGACGCGGCCGGCCGGCGACCGCGCCGGCGCCGCGGCGGAGGCACACCCGGCCGCGGGGAACCCGGATCGAGGTGTGATCAGTGGAGCGTCGGCACCTCGCCGCCCTCCGCCCACTCGACGCCGACTCCGCGCAGGCCCGCCGCCCACGGACCGGCTGTCTCGGCCAGCGCGGCCGCGTCCGGCGGCGTGCGGCCGAGCCCAATCGCGAACCGGGCCATTCCCGGCCCGGTCTCGAACGGCCTGGGCCAGGCGTGCGCGTCCCGTGCCCCCGCGCGTTCCAGGGAGGTGAGCAGCGCACGCATCCGGCCCCGGACGCGGCCCAGCGTCACGGCGAACCTCTCGGCCCGCTCGTCCCTCACGGTCACCACCGCCCACGCGGCGTGCCGCCGGTGCGACGGCGGCGCCGACAGCAACTCCTCCCGTGGGCTCCGGCCGGTCCGCGCCGCCTCCTCCACGACCTCCCAGGCGGTGTAGAGCTCCTGTGCCAGCAGATCCCGCACGCCGGCGCCGACCTGTTCACTGCACAGGCGGACGGGGGCCGTGGGGGTCGTGACCGACACGGCCGCGCCGGACCCTCCGCCCGGCGGCTCGCCCGGCGGCCCGTCCGGTGCCTCCGGCCACAGGCCGACCGGCCGGTGCCAGTCCCATGCGGCCCACGTACCGAAGAAGTGCCGGAGCAGGTCGCCGGGAGGAAGATCCCCGGATTCGCACACCGTCCGCGCCGCGAAGATGGTCCAGGCCAGGCCCGGCAACCCGCCGAACGGGGCCGAGTCCAGCCCGCGCGCCCTCGCCCATGCCTTCACCTCCCGAGCCAGCCCGGCGAAGGCGGCGCGGTTCGCGCCGACCGCGGCGAGTACGGCGTCGGCGTCGCTGACCGCGCTCAATGCGATCGCCGAGGCCTCGTCCAGCTCCGTACGGCGCGACACCGCCTCGGCGGGGGTGACGCCGGTGACCGCCACGACGGCCAGATCGACGTCCAGACCGTCGATCCGCAACCGGAGGCCGGGCACCCTGGCACCGATCACCCCCCGCAGCCCGGTCGCCTCCGGCAGTGCCGCCCGCACCCGCGCCTCGACGTCCGCGAGGGCGACCGCCGCGGGCAGCGCCACCACCAGGTCCAGGTCCGCGTCGGCCAGGGCGCAGCCCAGGCGTCGCGACCCGGTGACGTGAACGACCCCCTCGGCCAGCGAGACTCGTAGCCGCGCCACGACCTCCCGTGCCAAGGCGGCGCCGTGACGCTCCCGCGCCTCGGAGCCGTCCTTTCCCGATCCCGGGGCGTCCCCAGGGGGGCGCGCCGGGTCCGGCGGGGCGTCGGGCGCGGGTGTTCCGTGGTCGAGCCAGCGCACCTCGCCCGTTCCGAGAGCGACGGTCGCCCGGGGCCGCATGGGCTCCTCACCCCGGCGTGACAGCAGGACCAGCTCGCCGACCCGCGCCGACCGGCCGCCCAGCCGCGCCGCGCAGTCGGCGACGAGCCGCCGGGGATCCTTGACCCTGCCCAGGGTCAGGTGCGGGGTGTAGCCCTCGGAGCGGCCCCGGCAGCGGGGGAACCCGCGCTCCAGCGCGCCGCGCAGCGCGGCCCACGGTTCGGCTCCGCCCGCGGCCGGGTCGAGCCAGACCGTGGAGCCGTCCCGATGGGAGAAGGCGTGCACGCCCTCCAACCGGGTGGTGAACGGGGGAATCGCGGCCGCGGCGGCGGCCAGCAGGGGGGCCGCCTCCTCGAAGTCGGACTCCGGTACGAAACCGAACATCACCGTGACGTGCGGTGGCCACCTGCGGATCTGCGGGTCGTGCTCCCGGCGGATCCCCTGGATCGCCGGCCAGAGCTCCCGCGGTGGGATCCAGGCCAGCGCGGTCCGTGCCGTCGGGCGCGCGTCGAGGACGCCGGAGACGCCGAGGACGTCGTGCCCGCTCCCGCCGATGGCGACGTCGGCGGCGACGGCGTAGTGGTCCGACACGAACAGGCCGTCCGGCGTCGGAACGTCACCCCGTACGGCCGCGGTCGTGACGCACAGGTCGTGGCCGCGCAGCAGGACGCGGTCGAGCCGGGAGGCACGGCCGGAGAGCGAGGAGAGGGCCGCCAGCGGATTGACCCGCGGATCGAAGGTGGCGGTCGCATCATCGGGGCCGTGGACCTCGGTCCAGGCGTCCCGCAGGCCCAGCACCTCGGCGGGCCGGCTCCCGCCGTCGTTGAGATCGCCCAGCAGGATCACATCCCCGTCCACGCCGAGCAGCACCTCGGCGAGCCGGGTGAGCTCGGCCTGGCGCCGGGCGGGGCCGTTGTCGGTGTGGTCGCTGGTCAGATGCGTGGCGGCCACCACGACCGGCCCGGCGGCGGACTCCACCGTGACGGCCGCGACGGCCTTGTGCGGGCCGAGGACGTGCAGGCCCGCCTCTCGAACGGGCAGGCGGGTCAGCAGGAGGAGCCCGGCGTCGTCGACGTCCTGGCCGGCCGGGTCGGTGCTCAGCGTGTAACCGGAGCGGATCCACGGGGTCCGCAGCAGCATGACGAGCAACTCGGCCTCGACCTCCTGCAGCGCGATGACGTCCGCGTCGGCCCGCTCCAGCTCCTCCAGCAGCAGCGGTCGGCGCCGCGCGGTGTCCAGCCGGTCGCTGTCGTAGCGGTCCCACAGGGTGTTCCAGGTCAGCACGCGCAGGTGTGCCGTCGTGGACGCGGCCCCGGCCGGCACGGGGGGCGCGGGGCGCCAGCCCGCGACCGGATCCCACGCGAACGGCGTCCTGGCCGCGAAGAACGGTGCCCGGAGCCTGCGCGGATCCCGTACCCGGCCGGCCTGCGACGAGTCGATGCGGTCCAGGCCCGCCGACCGGTCCCAGACCGTCTCGCCGTCCGCCTCGACGAACAGGATCCGGTGCCAGGGAATGTCGCCTCCCGGTACGAACGCGGGCAGTGGCACGCGCTTGGGCGAGGCCCCGCGCACGTTGATGCCCAGGACGAACCGCGCCGGGTCGAACCGCGGATCCCAGCGGATCCGGTGGAAGATCTCCTCACTCGTCCGCATGATCATTCCTCATCGCTGTCGAGGGCTCCGGCGACGTCGAGGACGTTCCCCTCCGGCCCGATGTACCACGTGCGGTGCGCCTCTCCCGGATAGGGCGGGGAGAAGCGGCGAAGCTGGGCGGAGAGCACCTCCGGCGGCACCGGGTGCGCACGGCCCACGTTACGCCGGGCCAGCACGTCGCCGGGGACCAGCATGACCGCCTGTGTCGTCAGCGCGTCGCGCCCGCGGGCCACGGCGTGCACCAGGGAGCGCTGGTGCCGGTTCAGGGCCGTGGCGTCCCACACGACGGTTCCGCCGCCGGCCAGGAGCGCGTCGAGCCGGTGCAGGCCCTCACGGAGGATCGCCGGGTTGGCCCGCTGGTCGGACCGGGACCCCCGGTCCTGGCGCAGGTCGTCGAGCGCGACGACGGCCCCGGCGTCCGGGAGGCCGCGGGCGAACGTGCTCTTCCCGCTGCCCGACGGGCCGACCATGACGACGAGCCGGGGAAACCGGCCGGACCGCCAGCGCCCGCTCACCGCCAGGCCCCCCTCGGCCGTGGTGATCCGGCCCAGCGCGTAGGACTCCCGCGTCTCGGCCCAGCACCGGTCCGCCACGTCGGGATCACATCCGCCGAGCGCCTGGCGCAGGCCCAGGCGCAGCGGCTCCAGCGGCGCCTCGCCGAGCAGCCCGGCCTCGTCGGCGTGCAGCTCGGACCAGCCGACCTGCTCGCGCGCGTCGGCGGCGTCACCGTCGGCGCGCCCGGTCAGGGCCGCGGCGGCGACCGCGTGCAGGGCTCCCAGGTCGGCCGCGGCCGTCAGCCGTACCAGGCCGGTCCTGCGCTCCTCGTCGGGGAAGGGGCGGTGCAGGCGGGTGCTCAGCTCGGCCAGGTCGGCGACCCGCCGGGCCAGGGGCATGCCAAGGGGAGCCACCAGGGCGGACGCCAGCCAGGCCCGGCGGGTGCCGTGGCACAGGGTGGCCAGGACGCCCGCCAGCCGGGCGTCCCCCGTCCGGCCGAGCAGGTCGAGCCTGGCGGAGACGTCGGCCACGGCCGCCTCGACGCGCTCGGCGGCGGCCGCCGGGATCGTCGGCCCCGCCGGGTCGTCGGTCGCCGTGGTCGACCGTCGCGCCGCTTCCGGGGAGCCTGCCCCCGGCCCCGCCGGGTCACCGGCCGTCATCCCCGTCGCCGCGATGAGCGCCGGCACGTCCGGATCGGCTCCCGAACGCACCTCCCACAGCGCGGCGGCCGGTCCCAGGCCGTTCTCGACGACAGGCGCGAGCATCCAGTGCTCGGTCGTCCGGACATGTCGTGGACGCACCCATTTGGCGATGTGGTGGGCGAACTCCTCCCGGTGGAATCCGGCGGCCGTTCGTACGACGTACCCTTCCCGCCGCGCCGTGTCCAGGCGCAGGGCCCGCAGCGCCCGCTCGTCGAAGGTGCCGCGCCACAGCACCGGCGGAACCGGGATCCCCAGCCGCCGGGTCAGGCGCACCGTCCGGTCCCAGTCGAGGCAGTGGTCGCCGTCCCAGATGGAGAAGGCATAGAACCAGCTCTCCAGGTCCCGGTACTCGATCGAGTGCCGGGCGTAGAGGTTCTCGCCGCATACCCGCCGGCCCGGTGGGAGGAACCGGGCGATCCTGCCGTGCAGGGCCTTGACCCACGCGCGGGACGGATGGTGCGCCGAATCCAGCGAACGGGCGTGCACCCCGTCGGGGTACACGGTGGTGTTCTCCCCGTCGAGCTTCTCGGTGACGACGACCTCCCGGCCGGCCAGCCCCGACAGGCCGTCGGCGCGTACGTCGTCCGAGGTGGCCCCGGGAGACCAGGGCAGGTGAGGGGTGCGGGGGTAGGGCACTCGCATGATCCGCTCCCGGTGACGACGTCGCGTTCCGGCGACTGTACGGGGAGAGGGAAGGGCGGATCCACCGGATAAACACGTGGCCCGCGCCCGGATCGTGCCGACCGCTGGGGGACGCGCGCACCCGTTGATCCTCCGGAGGCGCTTCGCCCCTGAGCCGCCGCGATCCGCGGGCGCCCCCGGATTCCGCGGACACCCGGATTCCGTGGATGCCTCCGCAATCCGTCCCGGGAGCGTGGCGGAGCCGCCGCCGCCCTGCCCGGTGCGGCCTCGTAGGCTGTGTACATGCGAAGCCCTCTGCTGGACACTCCCGGCGCGGTCGCGGCCGACACCCCCGACGCCGATGTCGCCGGACACTACGGCGACCCGTTCGCCGAGCAGCGCGCGCTGCTCGCCGGAGAGGCGATGGTCGACCGGAGCAACCGCGAGGTCGTCCGGATCTCCGGGCCCGACCGTCTGAGCTGGCTCAACAGCCTCAGCTCGCAGAAACTCGACGACCTTGAACCTGGCCGGCCCACCGAGACGCTGCTGCTGGACGCCCAGGGCAGGGTGGAGCACCACCTCGTCCTCGTCGACGACGGTGCGGCCGTCTGGGCGCACGTCGAGCCGGGCACCGGCGCGGAGCTGGCCGCCTTCCTCGACAAGATGCGGTTCATGCTGAGGGTCGAGGTCACCGACGTGACGGATCGCTACGCCGTGGTCTCCGTGGCCGGACCGGCGCGGCCCGACCTGCCGGCCGGAGCGGTCGCCGTGGGGCGCGACATCCTGCTCCCCCGCGAGGAGCTGGCGACGGGGCTCGGGCTGAGACTCGCCGGGCTCTGGGCGTACGAGGCGCTGCGGATCGAGGAGCACCGCCCCCGGCTGGGTTTCGAGACCGACCACAAGACGATCCCGCACGAGGTGGGCTGGATCGGCACGGCCCTGCACCTCAGCAAGGGCTGTTACAAGGGCCAGGAGACCGTGGCCCGCGTCCACAACCTGGGCCATCCCCCGCGCCGCCTGGTCTTCCTGCACCTGGACGGCAGCGTCGACACCCTGCCGAAGCACGGTGCCCCCGTGACGTACGACGGGGCGGAGGTCGGCTCCGTCGGCAGCGCCGCGCGCCACCACGAGCTGGGCCCGATCGCGCTGGCCGTGGTCAAGCGGACGGTGCCGGTGGACGCCACGCTGGAGGCCGGCGGGGTGGCCGCGTCCCAGGAGGTCATCGTGCCGCCGGACGCCGGGCGCAACGTCCAGATCGACCCCGCCCTGCGCCGCCGCATCCGCTGACGGCACCGCGTCGCGTCATGGGCGGCATCGCTTCCGGTCCGGGACGACCCCGGCCGGACGTCCGGGATCGGCGTGGTCGGGCCACCTCTCCGGGTCACCTCTCGGGCGATCTCCTCGGGGCACCGAGCCCCGGAGAGATCGGCTTACCGGGAAAGTCCCGGTTCCGGGGCTCAGACGTCCAGGATCAGAGTGATCGGGCCGTCGTTGGTCAACCCGACCTTCATGTCGGCGCCGAAGACCCCCGTCTCCACCTGGGCGCCCAGCCCGCGCAGTTCGGCGCAGACCGTCTCGACCAGCGGCTCGGCGACCGGACCCGGCGCGGCGGCCTGCCAGGTGGGGCGGCGTCCCTTGCGGGTGTCGCCGTACAGGGTGAACTGGCTGACCACCAGCAGGGGCGCGCCGATGTCGGAGCAGGACTTCTCGCCGGAGAGGATCCGCAGGCCCCAGAGCTTGGCGGCGAGCCTGGCCGCCTGCTCGGGGGTGTCGGTATGGGTCACGCCGACCAGGACCAGCAGCCCCGGCTCGTCGATCGCCCCGACCGTCACGCCGTCCACCACCACTGACGCGGAACTCACCCGCTGCACGACCGCACGCATGCCTCCCATCATCCCGTGCCTCCCGACCTCCCTAGACTCTGGGCGAAAGGAGACAAAGGTGTCTGCTGAGTCATTGTTCGTCGAGGTCGTCCGCTCGGGGTTCGTGGAGTCCACCCATCGGGCGCGGATGCTCGCCGTCGCCGCCGACGGCTCCCTGGTGAGGGTGCACGGGGCGGTGGACGCGCCGGCCTCGCCGCGCTCGTCGATAAAGCCCCTCCAGGCGCTCGCCATGGTCCGCGCCGGGCTCCTCCTGGAGGGGGAGCTGCTCGCGCTGGCGTGCGCGAGCCACGCGGGTGAGCCGTTCCACGTGGACGGGGTACGCGAGATCCTGGCCGGGGCCGGGCTGGACGGGAGCGCGCTGGGCTGCCCGGAGGACCTGCCCGAGCACACCGCCTCCCGGGAGGAGGTGCTGCGCTCCGGAGGGGGCCGGGCCAGGGTCTACATGAACTGCTCGGGCAAGCACGCGGCGATGCTCGCCACCTGCGTGGTCAATGACTGGCCGGTGGAGACCTACCTCGACCAGGCCCATCCGCTGCAGCGGACGATCCGCGCCGCGGTCGAGGAGCTGACCGGCGAGCGTGTCGCGGCCGGCGGGGTGGACGGCTGCGGCGCCCCGCTGTTCTTCGTCTCGATGCTGGGCGTGACCCGGGCGTTCCGCGCACTGGTCCTGGCCGAGCCGGGCACTCCGGAGCGCCGGATCGCGGACGCCTTCCGGGCCCACCCCGAATGGACGTCGGGCACCAGCCGCCCCGAGGCCCGGCTGATGCGGGCGATTCCCGGGCTGATGGTCAAGGTCGGTGCGGAGGCGTTCGACGCCTTCGCCTTCAGCGACGGGCGTTCGGGGACCGTCAAGATCGAGGATGGTGGCCAGCGCGCCCGGGTTCCGGTCACCGTCGCGGCCCTGCGGGCGCTCGGCTTCGAGGGTCCCGAGCTCGACGAGCTGGCCACCGGGGTGCTGCTCGGCGGCGGGCGTCCGGTGGGTGAGATCCGCGTGCGGTAGTGATCCGCACAGGTCTCCCCGGTGCCCAGCCGTCGAGGTCAAAGGGAGCGGAACTGGCGGGTGCTGGAGATCGCGCCGGAGGTGGTCATGGTGAAGGTCCGCATCGAGTCGGCGAACCTGGACAGGTCCCACTCGGCCGGGCCGTGGTACCAGTACAGGTTGTCGGCCTGCTGACCGTCGCCGGTCACCGAGGAGACCACACGGGCCCAGCGGTCGACGCTGTCGAAGATCACGGCGTAGGGCAGGTAACGGGAGAACAGCTCCACCCGCTGGGCCGTCGGCACGTCATCGGTGATGTCGCCGCCGGACAGGTACTCCTTGAACCCCAGGGTGTGGGCGAGCGCTCCCGCACCCTTGGCGGTCTTGGCCGGCATGTACTGGCCGCCCACCGCCAGGGCGGCACCGGCGATGATCAGGGTCAGGCCGAGCAGTCCGTACGTGGTGAGCCAGGCCAGCGCGAAGGTGGTGAGGACGCCAAGCACGGTGAGGAGCACGCCGAGGGTCGTCCAGCGGGTGCGGACGGTGTCGGGGCGGCGGGCGAACCAGCCCTGCTTGACCACGTCGCGGTAGAGCGCCTCGCGGACCTTGCCGAGCTTGGCGCCGAACGATCCCCGGAGTTCCGAGAGCAGCACCGTGTCGCGGCCGTCGAAGATGGCGTCGTAGAGCTCCAGTTCGTAGGCCATCAGCGCGGAGACCTGGGCGGTGGGCAGCCGTACGAGCCTCCAGTCGGGTGTCTCGTACGTCTGCCGGGGCTGCTCGTCGATCCTGAGGTAGCCCCGGACGGCCAGGTCGACGATCGTGGCGGTCACGTCGATCACGTCGGCCTGCTCGTCCATGAGGGTGCCGATCTGACCGGGGCGGACGCCGTCCGGCGGGGCGAAGTGGCCGTTCTCGACGCCGCTGAGCGAGCCCGACCCGTGGCCGACCACGCGGGCGTCCCGGCCTCGCGTCCAGTAGAGAAGGGCGAGGCCGCCGAGCATCAGGAGGAGCAGGGCGGCCAGCGCGCCGCCGGTCACGGTGTTGAGGGTGAAGGCGTTGGACAACTCGAAGCGGCGCGCCAGGATCGGCGCGCCCTTGGTGGCGGCGGCGGGGTAGCCGATGACCACGGTGAGCACCTCGCCGGCGTCCAGGCCCTGCTGCCCGAACTCGGCGGCGACGCCCGTGTGGTCCATGGATGCCTCGGTGCAGGCGATCGCCGAGGTCAGGGGGCCGGCGAAGCACGACAGGTGCTGCAGCGCGGCCGGGCCGCTCACGGTGACCCTGGCCTGCTCGACCGGGACGGACCAGCCGCCCACGGCGTACCAGCGCAGTTCCTGGGCGTCGGTGAGCGGAGTGACGGTGCCCCTGACGTCGTACTCCAGGACGGCGCTGCCCGTGCCCTTCAGGGTGATGGTGCCGCCGGTCAGAGTGGCGTCGCCCTTCAGGTCGGTGACCTGGTAGAGCCGGTCGCTGCGACTGTCGTAGCGGGTCCGGTCGACGAGGTCGCGCGACGGTGCGTCGCCCTCGAAGGTGACCTCTTCCTTGACATGAAGCACCCCGTCCTGCCGGAGCTCCAGCTGGACCGTCGTGCTCGTCACCTTGCCGTCCTGGGTGGCCTGGGGGGACGTGGAAACGGTCGCGAGGGCAGGGGAGGCGCCGACCAGCAGCGCGAGGATGGCCGTCGCGGCCAGGCTTCCGGCTGCTCGGTGCGAGAAAGATGCCGCCATGGGTCGGGAGCCTATCGAGAAGCACCGAGCCGTGATGATCGGCCCCGTATCCATTTCTGTACGCCCGTAAACCCATATGTGTGTGTATCCGCTAGATTGCCGCCCGAAGATCCACTCTTTGGAGAGGCGGTCGCATGCGCCCACGGAGGTCGAACCCGCTGGCCTTTGGCGTTCTGGGCATTCTCGCCCTGGCGTTCGCCGGGGTCGTGGTGATCGCCGGCCTGGCCGGTGGCGAGGAGGCCGAGAGTCCGGCCGGTCCCGGGACCGGCCCGGTGGCGACCGGGAAGGCCGTCCCCACGCAGACCGGCGAGGTCGAGGTCACTCCGCCGGCCTTCACCCCGCCGCGGAAGCTGAACCTCGGCTCGCTGGGGGACACCGAGATCGTGCCGGCCGCCGCGGAGCGGAGCACGGCCGTCGACCTCCGCTACATGCGCCGTTCCGACACCGCGGCCCGGCTCAAGCGCAACCCGCTTTACGGCACCGGCCTGATGCGCCCCACCTCCTGCCGCGCCTCTCGGCCCTCGACCCACCCCGGCGACATGCTCGCCTACCTCAACGCCGTCACCGGCTGTCTGGACCGGGCCTGGAGCGCGAAGTTCTCCCAGGCCGGAGCGGTCTTCCTGCGGCCGAGCAAGGTCTACTGGTCCCGTGCGGGACGCGGGCCCTGCGGGGTCTATCCCAACCCCGACGCCTCCGCCTACTACTGCCCGGCCAACCGGGGCATGTACATCGGCCTGAGCCATGTGATCCAGCAGAGCGGTCAGGTCGACCCCGCCCGGAACCATGTGCCCTACCTGACCGTGCTCGCCCATGAGTACGCCCACCACGTGCAGTCCATGTCGGGCATCGGCGGGGCCTGGTGGTGGGAGGTCTCCACCAGGTCCCGCGAGGCGCAGGACGCGCACTCCCGTCGCCACGAGCTTCAGGCGCAGTGTCTCGCCGGGGCCTTCGCCCGAACCGTGCGGGTCCCGCTGGGTATCACCGGCGCCCGCTGGCAGCAGGTGCTGCGGACGGACCACGATCGCGGCGACGACCGGAACGGCAACCCCCGGCGCGACCACGGCAACGGCGAGCACTACGCCGCCTGGCTCCACCAGGGCTGGAAGTACGCCCGGATCGCCTACTGCAACACCTGGGTCGTCCCTCCCTCCCAGGTCAGCTGACCCGCTCCCGCCGAACGGGCAGGCCGCTCGGAAAGGCTTCCGGGCCCCGTGATGCCACCGGGTCCGGCTTTTCCGCTTTCCGGGTCCGGCTACCGGCGGACATCTACAATCTTGTCGGCAGTCCGACGTCCCCCGAGGTGGCATGCGCACGCCCGCACGTAGACGACCGTGGGCGTTCGCGGTCGCGCTTGTTGTAGCGATTTCCTGTCTTATTTCGGGATGTGTCCCTGAGGGCGGTACGGCCGTACCGGTGACGCTGGGTGCCGAACTCCCCGCCTCGGCCACCCCGTCACCCCCGAGCCAGGCGCCGCTCGTCATGATCATCGGTGACAGTTTCACGGTCGGGTCGGGGCCGGTACGGGGATGGGACGGCTACGCGGCACATGTCGCCCGGCAGCTGGGCTGGCAGCTGATCACCGCGGGCGCCGCGGGAACGGGCTTCGTCAACCCGGGCAGGGTGCGCCGGACCTTCCAGCAGTCCTTCGTCAAGGAGCTCTCCTGGCGTCCGGAGCCCGACCTGCTGATCGTCTCCGGCGGGCGTAACGACCGCCGGATCGGGGCCGCCAGGATCGAGGGAGCGGTGCTCCGCCTGCTGGAGCTGGTCAGGCGGCAGTGGCCGCACACCAGGATCGTGCTGGTCGGCCCGATCTGGATGACGAGGGCTCCCCGATGGGCCTACCGGGTGAGGGAGGCCGTCTCGACCGCGGCCGACCGGCTGGAGGTGCCCTTCCTCGACCCGTTCGAACCGCTCGGCCCGCACGGCCGGGGTTGGGGCAGAGGAGCGGTGCTGCCTGACGGCGTCCATCCCACCCTCGTGGGCCATCTGCGCCTCGCCCGCTGGATGGTCGCCAGGCTGCACGAGTACGGCATCGACGCCCGCCCCCCGTGACCCACACCTGTGACCCGCACCGCCCGCTGCCCCGGCCGGCGGTACGAAAAGCGGTCCGTCCGTTCACGGTGGCGGGACCGGGAGTCGTGGGTCCGATGGCTCGCCCGGTCCTCGTGGATCGCGGCTCTCCGGGGTGCATAAAGGATATTTCACCCCAAAGCGACTCATAATAGTTTAATGTCCGCCATAACTAGACAAGAATAGCGTAAAAGCCTTGAATCGTTGTTTGTGGGCAGACATGGCAGGAAACTATGACAATCAGAGATGGCTCATATCTGGTCATCTCAGGCGATTTTCGGCCGATCTAGGAAATGCCGGAAATTGGGGTAACTGAACCTTTCGAGGGGAAACACAATGCCCAAGTCCAAGAGTGTTATCGCAGGGCTCGCGATCAGTACGGCGCTGACCGGTGGGGTTGTCGGTATGGGTGCGGCGACCACCGCCACAAGCGCCGGCGCGACCACCAGCACGGTCACCGCCGCGGCCTTCCCGACCTGGGGCGGTGGCTGCGGGCGCGGCTGCGGCTGCGGCGGCGGCGGCGGCTGCGGCGGCGGCTGGGGCCGTCGCGGCGGCGGCCACAGCCGGGTCAGGGTGATCATCAACAACCACAACAACAACGTCAACCGGCTGAGCAACGGGAGCGGTCGTTCCCGCTTCCGTGACTTCGACGATGACTAGGCCTTCCGGCCGTCCAGCCGTGGCCGCGCTCTGATCGGGGTGCGATGCGGGGCCGGGGTATCCGGGATGTCGGGGACATCCGGGATGTGAGGCCACTCGCGGCCGGATCCGCGATTTCGTGCGGCTCCGGAAGCGTCGCCAAGAGATAGGGATCCGGTATTCACCGGGACCGTGTTTTTCCACAGAGAAACGCCGCCCCGAACCGAGGGCACGGAAACCCGGGAGGAATCTCTTCGGGATCCTGACTCTCAACACAGTGCGAGTTGTTGTTTCTCACAGGATTACCGGCGGCGGCGCCGCGGTTTTCGAACCGCGGTGTCGCCGCCTCGCGCTGCCCGGCTTCCGTCGCGTCATTATCGATCTTGAGGCGGGAAACCCCGTGACGCGGTGTGAACCGGCCACGGGGCCCGTGAGACCGACGCTGGACCGCCGGTCCGCGTACGGCTAGGAGATGGTGGGGGTGGGTGGGGTGCCGCTTCCGCTCCAGCTGCCGATGAAGCCGAAGGTGGTGGATCCGCCGGCGGGGATGGAGCCGTTCCAGGCGGCGTTGGTGAAGGTGAAGGCCGGGGGAGCGGCGGACAGGGTGGAGCTCCAGGACTGGGTGATGTTCACGCCCGAGGGGTAGGTCAGAACGGTCCTCCAACTGGTGACGGCGGCGGGGCAGCTCACGGTGACCTCGCCCTGGAAACCGCCCTGCCAGGAGTTGACCGTCTTGTAGGTGGCGGCGCAGGGGCCGCCGGGCTGCCCGGCGAGGGTGGTGAAGGTCACCGCCGCGGAGGCGGTCGAGGTGTTCCCCGCCGCGTCACGGGCGACGACGGTGACGCTGTAGGCGGTCTGCGGGCTGAGGCCGGTCAGCGTGATGGAGTTGGTGGCCGACGAGCCGAGCCTGGTGCTTCCCCGGTAGACGTCGTAGCCGGTCACCGCGCGGTTGTCGGTGGAGGCGGTCCAGTTGAGGGTCGCTCCCGAGGAGGTGATGGCCGAGGCGACCGGAGTGCCCGGCCTGGTCGGGGCCTCGGTGTCCGGGGTGGTGGTGCCACCGGCCAGCGCGTCGTGCACCGCCGTGTAGGCGGGCTTCTTGGCGTAGTTCGCGTCGTAGATCAGGGCCGCGCCCTCGCTGGGGAAGGTGTCGGGGACCCAGGAGTACTTGTCGGTGAAGCCCCAGAGCGTGATGCCCGCGCACTGGGTCACCGCCAGGCAGGCGTTGACGACGTCGCGGTAGTAGGTGGCCTGCTGGGCGTCCTTGGCCGCGTCGCGGGGCATCTGGATCCGGATGTCGATCTCGGTGAACCTGACCTGGACGCCGAGGTCGGCGAAGCGCTGGAGGTTCTGCTGGACCTGGCCGGGGAAGCCGTACTGGGTGGCCAGGTGCCCCTGGAACCCGACGCAGTCGACCGGCACGTTCTGCGCCCGCAGCGTCCGCACCAGGTTGTACATCGCGGTGCTCTTGGCGTTGACGCCCTCGACGTTGTAGTCGTTGATGCAGAGCCTGGCGTCAGGGTCGGCGGCCCGGGCGGCCCGGAAGGCATCGGCGATGTAGGTGTCGCCGAGCTTCTGGTACCAGAACGAGTTGCGCATGTTGCCGTTGTCGTCGAAGACCTCGTTCACGACGTCCCAGGAGACGACCGTGGGGTTGGCGGCGTAGCGGCCGGCGACCTTGGCGATGTGGTTCTGCATCGCGGAGCGCATGTCGGTGGCGCTGAGGTTCTGCACCCAGCTCGGTGTCTGGCTGTGCCAGACCAGCGTGTGCCCGTGCACCTGCTGGTTGTTCTGCGTGGCGAAGTTGACGACGGCGTCCGCTCCGGTCCAGTTGAACTGGTTCTGACTGGGTTCGGTGGTGTCCCACTTCATGACGTTCTCGGCGGTGATCTGGTTGAACTCGGTCGCCGCGATGTTGCGGTAGGAGGTCTCGTTCGCCAGCGGGGAGGTGGCGACCGCGGCGCCGATGAACTTGCCGCGCGCGGCGGCGTGTTCGCGCAGGGAGGCGGAGGCGTGGGCCGGGGTGGCGGGCAGGACGGCGACGGCTGCCGTGACGAGCGGGAGCAGGGCGATCGCCCCTGCCGAGATCGCTTTGCGGAGGCTGGACATGGGGGGTCCTCTCTGAGGGTCGGGAAGATCCGGCCTGGTGACTAGAAAATTTGCGAGAATATACCGAAAGTTTCGGAAACGGTCCGGGGAGAGGGGGCACGGCAGGTGAGCCGTACCCCCTTGCCCCGGCCGCACCGGGTTCTCGTACGGGAGGGTCGCTCGCGCGGGAGAACTCCGTGCGGGTGGGGCCTGTGGGCGGGCTAGGAGATGGTGGGGGTGGGTGGGGTGCCGCTTCCGTTCCAGCTGCCGATGAAGCCGAAGGTGGTGGATCCGCCGGCGGGGATGGAGCCGTTCCAGGCGGCGTTGGTGAAGGTGAAGGCCGGGGGAGCGGCGGACAGGGTGGAGCTCCAGGACTGGGTGATGTTCACGCCGGAGGGGTAGGTCAGGACCGTCTTCCAGCCGGTGACGGCGGCGGTGCACTTGACGGTGACCTCACCCTGGAAACCGCCCTGCCAGGAGTTGACCGTCTTGTAGGTGGAGGTGCAGCCGCTCGGCGGGGCCGAGGTGGTGGTGAAGGTGGTGGTGCTGGAAGCGGGGGAGGTGTTCCCGGCCGCGTCCCTGGCCACCACGTGGACGGTGTAGGAGGTCTGCGCGCCGAGCCCGGTCAGGGTGATCGAGTTCGTCGCCGAGGAGCCGAGCCTGGTGGTGCCCTGGTAGACGTCGTAGCCGGTGACGGCGCGGTTGTCCGTCGAGGCGGTCCAGGTCAGCGTGGCGCCGTTCCCGGTGATCGCGGAGGCGGCGGGCGTGCCCGGCTTGGTCGGCGCCTCGGTGTCGGGGGTGGTGCTCCCACCGTAGATCTTGGCCTCGACGGAGGTCTGCGCGATGCCGTTCGCGCCGTTGAAGAGCCGCTGGCCCCAGCTGGTGAGGCTGGCGGTGTTGAAGTTGGTCACCTGGTCGAGGTACTCGACGCCGCCGCCGTTGCCGCTCCACGACCAGCCGAGGTAGCCGATGCCCCTGGCCTGGGCCTGGGCCATGATCGTGTCCTCGTCGGGGTTGCCGTCCGAGTGGTCGAAGCCGAACTCGCCGACGACCAGGGGCAGCCCGGCGGTCTGGAAGCTCTGCATGTAGCCGGTGACCTCGGCGGCCGTGTCGAACACGCCGTACATGTGGATGGAGAAGACGGTGTTGCGCTGTGAGTCGGCGGCGAAGACGGTGGCCGCGTTGTCACGCATGGTGAAGCCCCAGTCCTGGCCCCAGTTGGGCGCGTCGACCATGATCAGGTGCTGGAAGCCGTTGCTCCGCAGCCGGGAGATCGCGGACGAGGTGGCCTGGGTCCAGCCGGGGGTGGTCGCGTTGTTGCCGAAGGGCTCGTTGCCGATGTTGAGGACCACGTAGTCCTCCTGGCCGACGATCGCGCTCTTGACGCTGATCCAGTAGTCCACGGCCTGGTCGAGGGTGTAGGCGCCGCTCTGCTCGCCGTACCCGGTGGTGTCGTGGTTCTCCAGCACGCAGATGAGCTTGTTCTGCTTGCAGAGCGAGACCACGTTCGCCACGTCGGAGGCGCCGTTGGCGGTCCACCGGCCGCCGCTGAGCACCACCCGGACCGTGTTGGCGCCGAGCGACTTGATCCCCGCGAACGAGGCGGTCTGGGACGGGTACCAGGTGTGCGCGTGGCTGGTACCCCGCATGACGAACGTGTTGCCGTTCGACTCAACGATCTTCGTGCCGCTCACGCGGAGACCGACGGCGGCATGGGCGGGTGGGATCGAGACGAAGAACGAGAGAAGGAGCGCCGCGAGCAGCGCCAGGCTTCTGAAACGCATGACCTACCTCGGTTGGGGAGTGCCCGGCCGGGCGGAGGGGGCGCCGGTTGAGTGGACCGGGGCGCCTGGACATTGGAGGGACGAAGGTGTCAGCTCGCGGTGCAGGTCACCGGAGTGGGGGTGCCGCCCGCGCCGCTCTGGCTCGCGGTGAAGCCGAAGGACGCCGACGCGTTCGGGGCGAGGTTGCCGTTCCAGGCCACGTTCCTGACCGACACGTCCGCCCCGGTCTGGGTGAGCGTGCCGTTCCAGAGCTGGCTGATCGTCTGGCCGTTGGGGAACTTCCAGGTCACGGTCCAGCCGGAGATCGCCGAGGCGCCCTCGTTCCTGACGGTGACCTCGCCCTGGAAGGCGCCCTGCCAGCTGTTGCCCACCGTGTAGGTGGCGGTGCAACCGCCCGCCGGGGCCTGGGTCGTGGTGAACGCGGTGCTCTCGGAGGCCTCGGAGGAGTTGCCGGCCGCGTCCCTGGCCACCACGGACACGGTGTACGCCGTCGCCGGGGTCAGGCCGGTGAGGGTGTACGAGGCGGCTGCGGAGGTGGCGACCTTCGTCGTGCCCCGGTAGACGTCGTAGCCGCTGACGCCCACGTTGTCCGTCGACGCGGCCCAGGTCAGCGTGGCGCCGCTCCCGGTGATCGCGGAGACGACGGGCTTACCGGGCCGGGACGGGGCGACGAGGTCCTCCTGCGGCGGCGGCTCGTCACCGGGGGGAGTGCCCCAGATCTTCGCCGTGCCGGAGTAGAGCGTCATGTTCTGCACCCGGACCGGGGTCGCGCCGGGAGTGGTGGCGACGCCCACGTACGACCAGTCGTTGGACGGGTCCCAGGTACCGGTGCTCGCGAGGCGGAACTGCACCTCGCGCCGGTGCTGCGACTGGCCTGCGGGGGAGATGGAGGTGCCGGAGCAGTCGATGGTGACGTAGTAGGTCTTACCGGAGAGCAGGGTCGGCCCGGTCGGCGCCTTGCACTGGTTGTAGGCCGACGACACGGTGACCTGGTTCGCGGTCGTGGCGCCGTCGAGGGTGAAGTAGTAGCGGAACGAGCCGTTGGTCAGCGGGCGCGCGGGCCAGGCCGACTGGTTCCTGACGATGGCCTTGATCTCGGTGAACGTCGAGCCCGCGGCGTTCACTCCGGCCTCGATGAAGATCTCCGGGCCGTCGGGGGTCTCGGCGACCGGGAAGTTCGCGGCGGGGGCTCCGCCGTACTCCCGGTGGAGCCGGGCGAGGGCGCTGGTGAAACCGGCGTTGTAGTCGGTGGCGACCTCGTTCATCACGTAGTCGTCGCGCTTGTCGGTGTAGGCGTCGTCGGGGTCGGGCGGACCGCCGACGAGGGCGCCGTACAGGGTGTGCCGGGTCTCGACCGGGTTGGTCATCTGGTCGGTCCACGAGCCGTGCGCGGTGCGGTGGTGCGGGTTCTTCGGCGGGTTCGCGCCGAACCCGATCACATACGAGGAGTTGCGCGGGTTGTCGCCGAGGGCGTAGTTGATCTGCCTGACCGCGAAGTCGTGATACCTCGCCTTACGCGTCGCGTCAGGGATCGAGTCCGAGTGGACCAGGGCCGCGAACGAGGTGTTGGCCGCGTAGCGCAGCGATCCCCACCGGTCGAGCACCGCCTGGCCGCCCGGTGAGTACTTCACCCGCTGGCCGTTGACCCCGACGGTCCAGTAGTCGAGCCAGCGGTTGGCGTCGTCGAGGTACTTCTGCTTGCCGGTCAGCTTGCCCAGCAGCACGTAGGTGCCGTACGACTTGTCGTCCCAGGCGATCGTCCACTTGTAGGACTTCGTGGTGGACTGCGGCTCGGTGCCGAGGTTGTCGTAGTACGACTCCGCCTTGGCCAGGTAGGAGGCGTCCTGGGTGGCCCGGTGCAGCCAGATCGCGCCCCAGACCAGCTCGTCGTTGTAGCCGCTCCACGACTGGTAGTAGCCCGACGCGTCGGTGATGCAGTCGCTGTACTTCTTCCGCACGGTGTCGGCGAAGGTGTAGAGCTGCTTGGCGTGTGTCACCAGCGTGTCGGCATAAGTCGGATTTGTCGGACGGAAGACGATGGATGACGCCGCCATCGCCGCCGCCGTCTCCCCGGCCAGGTCCGCTCCGCCGCAGGAAGCGTCGATCTTGTAAGCGGGCCGCTCCATCTGCATCGCCTCGGCGGGCCCCCACCAGGCGTGGTCCTTGCCGCCGTTGCCGACCTGCCCGTACAGCACGTTCGCCGACGGGTGGGCCTTGATGAAGTAGTCGTTGACGAACTTGAGGTTGTTCAGCAGGTGGGTGAGCTGCCCTGAGGAGACGTACGCGTCGCGGTACTCCACCGCGCCCCAGGCCAGCATCGTCGCGCTGGCCGCCATCGGCAGGCCGAACTTGACGTGGTCGCCCGCGTCGTACCAGCCGCCTGTCAGGTCGAGCCCGACGTCCTGGCCGTCGGTGAGCCCGGAGTCGCCGCGCCAGCTGACGCGGTTCCAGCTCGGCAGCTTCCCCGACTGCTGGGCCTCGTAGAACCAGATGGACTTCTGCAGCGCCTCGCCGTAGCTGAACTGCGGCGCCGCGGCGGCAGACGCCGCGGGCACCGGCACGGCCGTCAGGCCGGACAACGTGAGAATCCCCATGGCGAGAACCGCCAGGGTTTTCTTCGTGACTCCTCCGCTCCTCGAAGGAAGCGGCTTCTCGCCTTCCCCGGTCGGGGTAGGCGACGGACAAGCCCTGCCCGCCTCAAACAGAGAAAGACTGACGGGGGAGCGATTTCCTCGCCGGACGAATCCGGCAGTCCCCTCGCTGGATTTCATAGGGTGCCTCTCGGAGGTGGTGCTCGGGGCGTGGCAACAGGTCAGGGGTGCTGCCACGCCCCGAGGTCTCAGGGGAGGTGGAATCCCGTCCGGTCCGGCTCAGACGAGAGCCGGACCGGGAATTGGGGCCGGATCAGGGGAAGAGCCGGCCGTACTCGGCCAGGGCGACGGCGACGTCCACCTGTGCCCAGAACCGGTGGTAGTTGAAGGACGGGGCGGGCCCGGTGCCCTTCAGGAAGGCGTCCACCTTCGGCCAGTCCGGGTCGTTCTTGTAGAAGGACCGGATGGACAGGAAGGTCGAGCTGGAGTTGATCACGTCACCGTTGGGCATCTTGCCGCTCCAGCCCGCGGGGACGTAGACCGGGTCGTTGAGGCGCCGGTAGTCGGCCTTGGTCTCGGGGACCGAGACACCCTTGGCGTCCTGGTTGTTCTTCCACATGCCGTCGAGCAGGCCCTTGGCGACGTTCTTGGCGGTGGCGTTGCCGGACTTGGCCGCGTAGTACATCAGCACCTTGGCGTAGGAACCCGCCACGCCCACGTCCGTCGTGTAGTCCCTGATGCTCACGTGCAGCCCGCTGTTGCCGCCGGGGTTGTTCGCGTTCCAGGTGTCGGGCTGGCCGGTCCACACCAGGGTCGAGGGGATCTGGTAGGTCCCGTCGGCGTTGACGGTGGTGTTGTCGGTGGCCCACTTGACCCACTTGTCGAGGATCAGCTTGGCGTCGGCGTTGCCGGTCGCGTAGTAGAGCTCCGCGACCCGCTCCATCGTCCACGCCTGGAAGCCGAACCACTGGTTGGACGGCGGGTCGTGGTAGACCGGCTGCCAGTCGTAGGCCATGCCGTAGAAGGTGGGCAGTGTCGACGGCGGGGCCGCGTAGTGACCCTGCCAGCTGTTGGTGGCGCCACCGGCGATCGCGCCCTCGCTCGACTGGAGCCAGCGGTAGAACTCAAGCTGCCGCTTGGCGCTGACGGTCCAGTCCGCGACGGCGGTCGTGCCCTTGGGCTTGAGCACGTCCACGCTGGACAGCGCCCAGGCGGCCATCGGGTTCTGGTAGCCGGAGTGGTTGTGGCTGGAGCCGATCCGCCAGGCCCAACCGGCGGAGCTGTCGTTGGCGCCGCCCCAGGCGTAGTACCAGCTCAGCAGGTAGGAGGCACTGTCCTTGCCGGTGCCCGCCGGACACGAGGTGCTGGTGCAGCCCTGCTTCTTGAAGTACTTGTCGTACATCGCGTAGCGCAGGTAGTCACCCATCTTCGCGGCCTTGGCGACCGTGGCCGAGACCTGCGACGCCTTGTTCTGCTCGGTGGCCCAGGTGTGCGCCCAGTAGGCCACCTGGACGGCGCGGGCGTCCGCGTCGGGGGCGTTGGTGTACTTCCACTGCTTGGCGTAGCTGCTGTCCCCGGTGAACAGGTCCAGGAAGCCGTTCGGGCCGCCGTGCTTGAAGGTGTCGCAGGACGGCTGCGGAATGGTCTCGAAGACCGACTCCTCGGGGCCGCGCTGGTAGGTGTTGATGTAGGCGGGCCTGGTGGTGCCGTCCCCGCAGCGGCCGAAGCCGTAGGTGTTGTCCACGTCCAGCAGCCAGTGCATGCCGTAGACGTCGCTGGTGCCGTAGGCGGTCTTCAGCTCGTTCGCGATCGGGTCGACGCCGACGCTCACGCCGTTGTCCAGCTTGGACGGGTACTGCTTGATGTCGTCCCACTCACCGGCGTACGTGGCGGGCTTGGACGGGTTGTAGAAGGAGTTGGTCGGCTGGTCGGCGGTGGCCGGGATGATGTACTTCTCCATCGAGGCCCAGGCGGCGTTGAACCTGCTCCAGTCGCCGCTCACCTTGCCGTAGGCCGCCTCCAGCCACAGGTAGTAGCTGTAGGCCTCGGAGGTGGTCTCGTGCCCGTGGTCCGGCGCCTCGACCATGAAGGTCTCGACGGAGTGGTAGGGCACGCCCTCCGGCGAGAAGTAGCCGTTCGCCGGGTCCTTGAGCTTGTTGTACATCGCGACGAAGCGCTTGATGTACTCGTTGTCGCCACCGCTGACGTCGTTGTCCACCTCGGTGGCGGTCACCTTGGCCGAGGTGTGACCGGTGGCGGTCGAGGTGAACTCCGCACTGCCGGAGGTCTGGTCGGCGTCCTCGGCGGCGGCGATCCGCACCGTCTGGGCCGTGTTCCAGTTGGCGGTGGTGAAGGTCAGCGACGCGCCGGAGGAGACGGTCAGGTCGGTGTCACCGCTCGTCCTGGCGGTCGTCACGGTGACGTTCGAGGTCGGGGCCTTGGAGAGCTTGACCGAGAAGTCGGCGGTGCCGCCCTCGGGGACGGCGATCGTGGACGGGGTGGCGAGCACCGCGGCGGCGGAGTCGGCGGTGACGGTGATCCCCACCGGGGTGGAGGTGGTGACCGCCCCCGCGTTGTCGGTCGCCCGCGCGGTGAGCGAGTAGCTGCCGGCGGCGACGTTCGTCCAGTTGAAGGCGTACGGCGCGGTGGTGTCGGTGCTCAGCACCGTGTTGCCGTTGAGGAACTCGACCTTGGAGACGGTGCCGTCGCTGTCGGCCGCGTCGGCGGTGATCGGGACCGTCGCGGGCGCGGCGAAGGTGGCCCCGGCCGCCGGCGCGGTGATCTTCACCGTGGGCGGCTGGTTGACGGGGGTGGTCCCGCCACAGGCCACGCCGTTGACCGTGAAGGAGGTCGGCTTGGGGTTGGTACCGGACCAGCTGCCGTTGAAGCCGATGCTGGTCGAGGCGCCGGTGGCCAGGTTGCCGTTCCAGTCCAGGTTCTTGGCGGTGACGGCCTGGCCGCTCTGCGCCCAGGTGGCGCTCCAGCCCTGGGTGACCTTCTGGGTGGTCGTCGGGAAGCTGAACCCGAGGGTCCAGCCGGTCAGCGGGTCACCGAGGTTCTTGACGGTCAGGTTCGCGGTGAAGCCGCCCTGCCAGTCGTTGGTCGTGTAGGTCACGTCACAGGCGACGGCGGCGAGCGCGGGCGAGGCTGCCAGCGCGGTGGTCGTCCCGGCCGCCAGGCTGAGCAGTGCCAGCGCGGCGACTCGTCTCCGGAAGCGTGGGAGCGCTCCCGCTTTGATGGGATATCGATGCATGAAGTGGGCCTCCGGGGGTGAGATCAGCACGAATTTGCTGGTAGTGGCCTCGCGCAGGATCAAGCAAGGGAGAGAGGGGGTGGGAGCGCTCCCATAAGGGATTCTGGGGACAGTCCCGGGGATGTCAATGGCATGTGTCCTCGGTTACGTCGATGTTTCACGGCCCATGCCGCCAGGCTGCTACGATCCGCGCCACTTTTTTCGCAGGCCGTGAAAGTTTCAGGCTTCCCGATCTTGAGAGTCGAGCGCTTGCTTGTGGGGCCGCGTCCGGCCCCGGGGGCCGCCGGACACCGGGGTTCGTGCCGGGATCCGGCGCAGGGCCCGTTTCAGGATCCGTTTCAGGACCCGGAGAGATGCCACGCGAGGGCGTGCCGCTCGGCGGCACGCCCTCGACGGTGCCGGCGGGCGGGCACCCGTCGGGGAGATGTCGATCAGGAACAGGTGATGTCGGACGGGCCCGGGGTGGCGGGCCCGGTGGCGGTGAACCCGACGACGACGGACTGGCCCGCCCCGAGGTTGGCCGCGTAGCTCGGGGCCTTCGCGGTGAAGGTGGTCCCGCTCTGGGTGACCGTGGCGTTCCAGCCGCTGCCGAGCGTCACCCCGGACGGCATGGTCCAGCTCGCCGACCAGTTGTTCCAGGTCGACGTCCCGGTGTTCTTCACGGTCAGCTCCGCCTGGAAGCCGCCGGACCAGGAGTTCGTGATCGCGTAGGTGGTCTGGCAGGTGGTGGGCGTGGGCGTGGGGGTGCCTCCGCCACCGCCGCCGACCGGTGGGATCAGGTACGGCTGGAGGATGTCCTGCTTGTCCTGATTGATGGAGATTCAGTCGTCCTTGGCGATGCCACCGGTGTCACCCGAGTTGGGATTCCACGACCAGTAGGTGAAGGACATGCCGTTCACCCCGGTGCCGGTGTACTTCATCAGTTCCTGGAGCCAGACCTTCATCAAGTGCCCTTCGGGGACGGGATCTGTACGCGAGGAGAGGCCCCCGCGATCGAAGGTGCGGCCGGTCGCGTTCGCCATGGTTCGGCGCTCACCCCGCTCCCGTCAACCGTGTGCGGGACCATTCCCGCCCCCTCGCGGGCACCCGCGACCCCTCCTAGCTCGCCCTGTACGCTTCCCGTCCCGCCGATCACCAGGTGAAGGTTTCACCCGTCGCGCCACCCGCCGGTCTGCTCACCGGTGGTGGGGTACCACCGCGGCAGGCCGGCGCGACGGGCTCAACCGGTCAGGGCCACCGACACGAGCAGGAGCTGTGCCTCCAGCGCGTGGCGGAAATCGTCGGGCAGGGAGCCCTCCCGGTTCCGGTCGGCGATCTTTCCCCAGATCGAGGTGAGGTCGCCGGAGTCCCGGACACTGTTGGCCAGCACCTGCCGCAGGTCCAGGGCCACGTCCGGGCGGATCCTGCCCTCGTTCTCCCCCTTCGCCAGTACGGCGTTGAAGCTCCGCAGGCTCTGGTTGAGGTTCGGGATGGAGGAGCGGACAGCCTCTGTCCAGGGCGTCCGCTCCACCTCCCGCCCGCCCCCCTTGCGGATGGCGAGAGCGGAAGGGGAGGGGCTGGGGCTCGGAGTCGTGCCCGGTCCGGGGAACGCGGTGGTGGGGCCGAGGTCGGCGGCCGGGAGCGTTCCGCGCCCCTGGGGGTCGGACACATGGCCGTCGGGGTAGCCGGCGAGCTGGTTCCACACCAGGCCTCCCACCAGCAGTGTCGTCGCCGTCGCC
This sequence comes from Streptosporangium sp. CA-115845, assembly GCF_050943795.1. Taxonomy (NCBI): domain Bacteria; kingdom Bacillati; phylum Actinomycetota; class Actinomycetes; order Streptosporangiales; family Streptosporangiaceae; genus Streptosporangium; species Streptosporangium sp. CA-115845. The sequence continues at coordinate 945,253 of NZ_CP191988.1, forward strand.
GTGACCATGCTCCAGCGCGTCAGGGTGCCCCTGCCGGTCGAACGGGGCGGCATCAGGGCTTCTGCCAGGCCGTCGGCCACCTCCTGTGCCTTCGGCCGGACCTCGGGCCGATGTGACAGGCAGATCTGGCAGAGTGCGCTGATCTGTGCGGGCATTCCCGGCACGTCCGCCATCGGCGGGGGGCCCTCCCGCCGGACGTTCTCGATCTCCTCCCAGGTGCGTTCCGGATACGGGGGGTTGCCGGTGAGCATCTCGAACAGCAGCACGCCCAGCGCGTAGACGTCGCTCGCCGGGTCCGCGACGGTGCCGGTCAGCCGCTCGGGCGCCACGTAGGGAGGCGTGCCGTAGTCGGAGGCCCGGTCGTCGCCGTCCTCCCCGATGAACGCCGCGATGCCGAAGTCGAGCAACTTGGCGCCGGTAGAGGTGAGCAGCACGTTGTCGGCGGTGACATCCCGGTGGACGATCCCCCGCTCGTGGGCGGCGGCCAGCACGGTGGCCAGCCTGGCGGCGATCAGCGCCGCCTCCGCCCACGGCAGCGGGCCTTCGATGATCCGGTCGGCGAGCGGTCGCCCCTCCAGCAGGCGCATCACCACGTAGGCGGCCAGGCGACCGTGCGAGGTCACGGTCTCCCCGTAGTCGTAGACCTCGATCGCGTCGGGGTGGATGAGGCGCGCGGTGGCGCGCGCCTCCCTGCGGATGAGCTCGCGCTCCCCGTGGTCGACGCCGAGCTCGCCGTCCAGCAGCTTGACCGCGACCATCCGCTGCAAGGACTGGTCGAAGGCACGCCAGATGACGCTCATGCCGCCCCAGGCGATCCGCTCCAGCAGCAGGTACCTGCGGGTGAGCACGTCTCCCGCACGGAGTCCGACGGGGTCAGGCGGACTCACGGACCACCAGCTCAGTGGGGAGTACGGGGTTGTCACGGGATGCGCCTGCCGAGCCCATCGAGAGCAGCAGCAGCCTGGTGGCCAGCGCCGCGAACTCCTCCACCGGCTGACGGACCGTGGTGAGCGTGGGGGAGGTCCGCCGGGCGGCGGGGGCGTCGTCGAAGCCGATGACCGCCACGTCCTCAGGCACCCGGCGGCCGGCCCGGCGCAGGGTCTGTAACGCGGCCGCGGCCATCACGTCGGAGGCCGCGAAGACCGCGTCGAGGTGCGGCATCCGGCGTAACAGCCACTGCATGCCGTGCACCCCCGACGCGTGGCTGAAGTCGCCGTACGCGACCGGCACGCCGGTCATCCCGGCCAGGGTGAGAGTCTGCAGGAACCCGTCGAGCCGGTCACGGGCGGCCGGCAGGGCGGGCGGCCCCGCGATGACGCCGATGGACCGCCGGCCGCCGAGCAACAGGTGCTCCGCCGCCTGCCTGCCGCCGTCGCGGTTGTCCATGTCGACATGGGGGAGGTCGATGCCGTCCGGGGGACGGCCCGCGCTGCGTACCGGGATGCCCGAGGCGGCCAGGGTCACCACCAGCGGGTGCCTGTCGCGCGCGCCGATCAACAGCACGCCGTCGATGCCTCCGGCGACGAGCGGGGGCGTGGCGATGGTGGAGGTGGCCGCCGTGGCGGTCATCACGGCCAGGGGAACGCCGTGCCCGGTGAGAACCTCCTCGGCAGCGGTGATCATTCTCGCGTAGAACGGCTCGGTGAACAGCCGGTGCGCGGGCTCGCAGACCACCACGGCCACGACTTGGTCGGATCGGCGGCCGGAGCCGCCACGGGGAGCGCGATGCCTTACGTAACCGAGACGCGAGATCGCGTCATGCACCTGCCTACGAGTCGATGTGCTGACTCTGACTGAACCGGTGAGTACCCGGGACGCTGTGGCAGGGGAGACCCCTGCCGCTGCTGCGACCTGGGCAAGTGTGGGTAGATCCGTCATAACTTCCTCCACACCAAGATTCCGCACAGGTGGGAGCGCTCCCAGTGAACCTAGCATTGTTTCGGAAGTGTCAAAAGATGTTTCCGAAAAATCACCATATGTATGTCAAATTTCCCTGACAGCCCAGTCAGAGGCAAGTATCGCCATGATTACGGAGTCGTACCATTCACCGTTCATGCGCAGTGCGTCACGGCATACCCCCTCCTGAGTGAAGCCGATCTTGCGGTAGACGTGAGCGGCCCGCTCGTTGAACGCGTAGACCTCCAGGCTCACCCGGTGCAGCGGTGTGGAGGTGAAGGCATGGTCGAGGGCCAGCCGGATCGCCTCGGTGCCGTACCCCCTGCCGTAGGCGCGCGGGCCGATCAGCGCGATGCGCAGGTTGCAGGAGAGGTTGTCGGCGTCGAGCTGGTTGAGCACGATCTCGCCCACGTAGGCGTCGTCGGTGGCGGTGCAGATCGCCAGATCCAGCCGGTTGTCGTGGTCACCCCGCGAACCGTACCAACCCTTGATCGACTCGAACTCCGGTTTGCCGTGCGAGCCGGTCAGCCGGACGGTCTCGGGATCGTTGACCAGCTCCCAGAGACCGTCCACATGCTCGGGGCCGACAGGCCGGAGCGTCACGTGCTCTCCGGAGAGCGTGGGTTTGTGCGCGAACATCATTCGGTGTGTCTACCGGCCGAAACCTCGCAGGGCAACCGGATCGCCGGAGGCGCCGGTCCTCAGCCGGGGGAGAGTGCCTCACCAGGGGCCGTACGGCCCCTGGTTGCCGCCCTTGCCGATCTCCCGCACGGCGGGGCGCACGTCGGCGAGGTAGATGCTCGAGGCGATGACGGACGCGATCGTGAAGATGCTCAGCGTGTTGAGATAACCCACCGCGGCGGCGAAGCCGAACAGTGCCGCCAGCCCCAGGATGACCAGCCACAGGTTCTTACTCTGCTTGCCGGTGACCGCGAACGCCCGTGCGGGGGTCTTCACCGCGTGGACGAGTGCCCAGCCCGACAGCGCGAACACCCCGACGGCCAGGATCCAGAAGACCAGGTCCAGGGCACCGTGGATTTGGATCATCGTTTCTCCAGAACGCTCGCCTCACCGGTTTCCTTCAGCCTAATGCCGAAAGTCCCCTTCGCGGCGTCATCGGCCTCCACCTGCCCGCTCCGGTCGAACACCCGCGGCCGGGGAACGGCCCTCGAACGCCGCAGGACCCGCCCCGGCGGCGCCGGAACGGGTCCTGGAGCCGGTTTGCCCGGCCGCGACCTCGCTTGACGAGCCCTCGACGGGCTCAGGCCTTGGAACTGCCGGACTTCGAGGTGCGGGTGCTCTTCCTCTGCGTCGTGGGCCGGGCGGCCGCGGAGAGCTCCTCCAGCTCCAGGGCGGCCTCGCTGCTCGTCTTGGAGACGACCTTGCGGCCGCGGTTGGCGAACTCCTCGTAGAGCTCGGTGGCCCTGCCCGCGAACTGGTCGGCGTAGTCGCGCGCCTTCACGGGGAAGTCCTTGGCGTAGCCCTCGGCCTTGCCGGCGAGTTCCCTGGCCTTCTCCGGGAGGTCCTTCGCGGCCTCGCGGATCTCCTCGCGGCGGCCCTGCAGCCTCTGGATCCGCTCCGGAAGCTTCATGAGCTTCTCGACGGCGAAGTCGCCGGCCCCGGCGACGGCGTAGAACGGCTTGGACTCGGCGAGCTTCTTGACTTCGGTGGTGATGGGCATGGGTTAACCTTCCTTGGTTTCCTTTGTGATGTGGCCGTTGCTCGGGGGCGCCGCGTAGGGTTTCAACGCGGTGAGATATTCCCCGGGCAGCGGTACCTCGTCGTCCGGCGAGGAGCCCGCGTCACCCTGCCGGGGCTCCGGTGCGGGATGCGCTTTCTGGGAGGTCTGCGCATCCTCGTCCGGAGCCTCGGCCCGGTTCTCCTTGCGAAACGACTCGTAGATGTCGATCAGCACCTGGCGCTGGCGCTCGGTGATGAGGTGGTCGGCTCTGATCGCGGTCAGCACGTCGCTGTCCGGCTCGCGCTCCTCGATGAGACCGGCCTGGACATAGAGCGCCTGCGACGAGATGTGCAGGCCCTTGGCGATCTGGTTCAGGATCTCGGCGCTGGGCTTGCGCAGCCCGCGCTCGATCTGGCTCAGGTAGGGGTTGGAGACCCCCGCCGCCGCGGCGAGCTGACGCAGGGAGATTTTCGCGTGCGTGCGCTGCTCGCGGATGTACTCACCGATCGAGCCGACCTTGGGTAGTGCCATACCTTGAGTCTGCCCCACCATGCTTGCAATTGCAAACACCATGGCTAACACTTGCAAGCGTTTTGGGGTGAAGTTGTATCAGGGCCGGCCGGTACGCCGAGGTGAGGTCAGTGCGGGATCAGCCAGAGCAACGGGGCCGAGGCCGTCAGGGTGACGGAGAAGGCGACGATGGCGTAGCGGACGCCGAGCGGCAGGATCGGGCCCGGCGTCACCAGGCGCTCGACTCTGGCCATCACGGCGGCGGACGACGAGGTCGCGGCGCCCAGCGCGCCGTGCGGCGCGGGGACGGCGCCCGCCGTGCCGAAGCGCAGCAGGGCGGTCGCCAGGCGGCGTGGGGAGCAGTAGCGGCGGGCGACGTCGTCGGCGGCCATTTCCACCAGCAGGCTGACCTCGCTCTGCGCGTCCTTGACCACACGCGACCAGGGCAGGGCCCTGCGCAGCGCGGCGAAGGGCAGCAGCACCAGGTCGTGTCGCTCGCGCACATGGGCGGTCTCGTGGGCGAGCACCGCGGTCAGCTCGTCGGCGGAGAGCAGCTTCAGCGCACCCTCGCTGACCACCACCTGGGAGCGGAGGCCGGGCACACAGTAGGCGGTGGCGCCCGGGTGGTCGAGCACCCGTACGCCGGGGACCACCGGGTCCTCCCTGGCGATCAGGGCGAGCAGGGTGCGGTGGCGGTGCCGGGCGCGGAACGTCTGCACGCCCGCGGCGAGGAGCACCATGATCAGCACGGCGAGCGCCGTCAGCCCGGCGATGAGCGCGACGACCCTCGGCAGGTCGTACGGCTGGGGCAATCCCCGGCCGCCGCCGAACGCGGAGGCGGCGAAGCCGGCCAAGCCGTGCAGCACACCCTGGCCATAGGGCTCCAGCGCGTAGCCGAGCAGGGCGCCCGTCCCGGCCAGCCCCCAGGTGACCCCCAGTGCCTGCCACAGCACGATGGCCACGTGCGGAGCGCGGTAGGTCCACCGTGCCCTGGTGAACCGCCAGGCGCCGACCGTGCAGGCCAGGGCGAGCGTCGCCAGGGCTGCCGCGGTCATTTTTACTCGTCCTCCAGCTCCTCCTCAAGGCCGGTCAGGGCCCTGCGCAGGATGTCGGCTTCGGTGCCGGTGACGGCCTGGGCGAACCTGGTGAGGGCCGCAGACCGGTCACCGGTCAGATCCAGCGCCTCCAGCATAAGCTCCGCGACGTAGGCGTCGCGGCTCTCCGCGGATGCGTACCGCCACGCGCGCCCGTCGCGGGTGCGGACCAGGAAGCCTTTGCGGGTGAGTCGGTCGAGCACGGTCATCACGGTGGTCGGCGCCAGGTCGCGGTCGGATATCAGGCGTCCGACCTCCCGTGCCGTCACGGGGGATGATTGTGCCCAGATGATGTCCATTATGCTGCGTTCAAGCTCGCCGAGACCCTTCACACCATCAAGACTAACCCCCGCACCACGAGGGGTAGTACTACGGGTTGTCGAGTGATGCGTTTCACGGCGTACCCGCTCGTCTCACGCTCTTCGCTCAGGGCGCGGCAGAGTCTAGCCGGTCATCTCGGGGCGACCGCGGACCAGGGGAGGGTGATCTCACCGAGCCGCCAGCGCGACCGGCCGCCGAGCGGGGGGCGTTCGGCCAGCGGCCAGGTCGCGGCGAGCGTCTCCGCGGAGGCGATCCAGCGCTGGCGGGAACCGTAGGAGCCGAAAGGCGCGTTGACCGCCCAGGCGTGGTCGAAGTCACGCAGGAAGGCGTGGACGGGCTCACCGGGGACGTTGCGGTGGATGAGCGTCTTGGGCAGCCGGTCGGCCAGATCCGAGGGGCGCTCGAAGGAGTCGAAGCGGGCCGAGAAGGTCAGTGTCCGGGGACCCGAGCGGTCGAGCCCGACCCAGACCGCGCGGTGGCCCACCTCCGAGCAGGTGCCCTCGACGATCACCCCGTCCGGCGCGAGCCGCTCGCGGAGCATCGCCCAGTACTCCCACGCCTGCGCCTCGCCGTACTGCCGCAGCACGTTGAACGCCCTGACCAGCAGGGGCGGCCGGTCCACCGGCAACTCGAAGCCGCCAAGCGCGAAGGACAGCCCCGGGCGCTCGTAGGGCCTGGCCGCCGCGACCCTGGCCGGGTCGATCTCGATGCCGACGACCTCGACCGAGGGACAGATCCGGCGCAGCCGCAGGAACATCTCCAGGGGCGTGGTGTGCGAGGCCCCGTAGCCGAGGTCGACCACCAGCGGGCGGTCGGCGGCGCGCAGCAGGCGGCCGTGCGCGGCGACGATCCACCGGTCGGCCCGCCGCAGGCGGTTGTGACCGGTGGTCCCCCTGGTGATCTCCCCTATCGGCTTGGACATGGTTCAGACGCGGTGGAGCCTGTGCTGGGCGGCCTGGGCCCGGGGGCGCATGACGAGGCGGTCGATGTTCACGTGGGCCGGTCGGGTCACGCACCAGGCGATGGCGTCGGCCACGTCGTCGGCGGTGAGCGGGCCGGGTACGCCCCGGTAGACCTCGTCGGCGGCGGCGGAGTCGCCGCGGAAGCGGTTCAGCGAGAACTCCTCGGTATGGACCAGCCCGGGGGCGATCTCGACGACCCTGACCGGCTGGCCGACCAGTTCCAGCCTGAGCACCTCGGTCATCGAGGTCTGCGCGTGCTTGGCCGCGTTGTAGCCGCCGCCGCCCTCGTACGAGACGAGCCCGGCCGCCGAGGTCAGCATCAGCAGCACGCCGTCGCCGGACTCGATCAGCCGGGGCAGCAGCGCCTGGGTGACGCGGAGCGTGCCGAGCACGTTGACGTCGTACATCCGCTGCCAGTCCGCGACGTCCCCGCTCGCCACGGGCTCCAGGCCGATCGCGCCACCGGCGTTGTTGATCAGCACGTCACAGCGGTCGAGCGAGGAGGCCAGCTCGTCCACCGACTCCTGCGACGTCACGTCCAGGGTGACCGCGCGGATGCCGGGCACCTCGGCGGCCAGCGCCTCCAGCCGCTCCCGGCGCCGTGCCGCGGCCACCACGTCGAAGCCCTCCGCGGCCAGCCGGCGGGCCGTCGCCTCGCCGATCCCACTGCTGGCCCCTGTCACCACAGCTGTCCTCTTCATGACCCTCCATCCTGCCAGGACCACCCCGCGCGGACCCTTCTGAGGTGATGTGTCGGGAATGTTGCGGATTCTCAGGTGGTTGAGCCCACTCGGAGGTGGTGTCGGTGAGGCGACGGCGGGTCAACCGAGTCGCGACGATCAGCATGCACACGTCCCCCCTGGACCAGCCGGGAACCGGGGACGCGGGCGGTATGAACGTCTATATCGTCGAGGTGGCCAAACGCCTGGCCGAACTCGGGGTAGAGGTGGAGATCTTCACCCGGCAGACATCCCGGGACCTGCCACCGGTCGCGGAGATCGTTCCGGGCGTCTCGGTCCGCCACGTCACCGCCGGACCGTACGAGGAACTCGACAAGGGCGACCTGCCAGGCCAGCTCTGCGCCTTCCTGTCGGGCGTGCTGCGCGCCGAGGCCATGTACGAGCCGGGCCGCTACGACGTCATCCACTCCCACTACTGGCTCTCCGGCCAGGTGGGCTGGCTGGCCAAGGAGCGCTGGGGCCTGCCGCTGGTGCACACCATGCACACCATGGCCAAGGTGAAGAACCTCCTGCTGGCCGAGGACGACAAGCCCGAGCCGACGGCCCGGGTACTGGGCGAACAGCAGGTCGTGGACGTCGCCGACCGCCTGGTGGCCAACACCCCCGCCGAGGCCAGTGATCTCGTCGAGCTGTACGGGGCGGCTCCCGCCCGGGTCGAGGTGGTCAACCCCGGCGTGAACCTCAGGGTCTTCCAGCCCGCCTCCAAAGGCGCGGCCCGACACCGGCTCGGACTGCCGCAGGATGCCCACGTGCTGCTCTTCGTGGGTCGCGTGCAGCCGCTGAAGGCCCCGGACGTGCTGCTGCGCGCCGCGGCCAGGATGCTCCTCGAAGATCCTTCGCTCAGGTCGAGGCTGGTCGTCGTCTGCGTCGGCGGCCCCAGTGGCAACGGCCTGGCCAGGCCCTCGTACCTCACCGACATGGCCGCCTCGCTGGGGATCTCCGACGTGGTCAGGATCGTTCCACCGGCGCCCCAGCACGAGCTGGCCGACTGGTATCGCGCGGCCGATGTGACGGTCGTCCCCTCGCACAACGAGTCGTTCGGCCTGGTGGCCCTGGAGTCCCAGGCATGCGGCACCCCCGTCGCAGCCGCGTCCGTGGGCGGGCTGCGCACCGCCGTGCGCGACGGCGTCTCCGGGGTGCTCGTCGAGGGGCACGACCCCCACGACTGGGCGCGGGTGCTCGGCCGGTTCGTGTACGCCCCCGCCTGGCGGGAGGCGCTGTCCGCGGCCGCGGTGGCCCACGCGGCGGCCTTCGGCTGGTCGGCCACCGCGGCCAGGCTGGCGGATGTCTACGCCGGGGCGATGGCGAACCTGTACCGGGTCCCCGTCGCGGTCAATTCATGAGGCCCGCTCGTAGGCTGGGCCCATGCGCGAAGTGATCGAGGCGGCGCTGAAGAGCGCGGACGTCTCCTACGAGCAGCCCAGACCGGGGGCCTTCCTGGTGAAGCTCCCCGGCCAGCACAAGCTCGCCACCATGACCTGGCTGATCGTCGGCGACCAGGCCCTGCACGTGGAGGCGTTCTTCTGCCGCCGGCCCGACGAGAACCACGCCGAGTTCTACCGCTGGCTGCTCACCAAGAACGGCTCCATGTACGGGGTGCACTTCGCCCTCGACGCGATCGGTGACGTCTACCTCGTGGGCCGGGTCTCGTTGGGGGCGGTCACCGAAGAGGAGATCGACCGCCTTCTCGGGTGCGTGCTCACCTACTCTGACGAGGGGTTCGACCGCGCCCTGGAGCTGGGTTTCGCCACCTCGATCCGGCGCGAGTGGGAGTGGCGTGCCAAGCGCGGCGAGTCGCTCGCCAACCTCCAGGCATTCGCCCGCTTCGCCGATCCCGAGCGCTGAGGGGCACCGGGGGACGCCCACTAAGCTTGTCGGTATGTCGACTTTGGTGCTGCTCCGGCACGGTGAGAGTGAATGGAACGCCAAGGGTCTGTTCACCGGATGGGTGGACGCGGGACTCTCGGTCAAGGGCGAGGAGGAGGCACGGCGCGGAGGAAGGCTGCTGCTCGACGCCGGGGTGCGACCCGACGTGGTGCACACCTCGCTGCTGACCAGGGCGATCCAGACGGCCAACCTCGCGCTGGGCGCCGCCGACCTGCTCTGGCTGCCGGTCTCCCGGTCCTGGCGGCTCAACGAGCGCCACTACGGCGCCCTGCAGGGCAAGGACAAGGCGCAGACGCGGGCCGAGTTCGGAGACGAGCAGTTCATGCTCTGGCGCCGCTCCTACGACGTCCCGCCGCCGGTGATCGCCGACGACGACGAGTTCTCCCAGGCGGGCGACCCCCGCTACGCGCTGCTGCCGAGCGAGCTGCTGCCCAGGACCGAGTGCCTCAAGGACGTCGTCGAGCGCATGCTGCCCTACTGGTACGACCAGATCGTGCCCGACCTCGCGGCCGGTAGGAGCGTGCTGGTCGTCGCGCACGGCAACTCGCTCCGGGCGCTGGTCAAGCACCTGGACGGGATCGGCGACGACGAGATCGCCGGGCTCAACATCCCCACCGGCATCCCGCTCCAGTACGAGCTGGACGCGGACTTCCACCCCGTCACCAGGGGCGGCCGGTACCTCGACCCCGCCGCCGCCGAGGCCGCCATCGAGGCGGTGGCCAACCAGGGCAAGTAGTCCCGGCCTCAGCCGCAGGAACGTCAGGAGGGCCCGCCGGATCCGGCGGGCCCTCCTGACGTTCCTGGAGACTGTTCCGATGGGGAGTCAGAGGGCACTGGTGTCCTGCGGCCGGGAACCCGTCACCAGATAGACCACGTCGTGCGCGACACGGACCGCGTGGTCGGCATAGCGCTCGTAGTAGCGGCCGATCAGCGTCACGTCGATGGCCGGCTCGACGCCGTACTTCCAGTCGGGGGCCATCAGGACCTTGAACAGCCTGCGGTGCAGCCTGTCCATCGCATCGTCGTCGGCCTCCAGCTCCAGGGCGGACTCCACGTCGCGCGAGGCGATGCAGCTGCCGGTCTTGGTGATGAGGCGTTCGGCGATCTGGCCCATCTCCAGGATGGTGGCACGGATCTCCGGCGGGATCGCGGAGTCGGGATGGCGCAGCCTGGCGACCTTGGCCACATGCTCGGCGAGGTCGCCCATCCGCTCCAGGTCGGTGCCCATCCGCAGCGCCGCGATGATCATTCTGAGATCCACGGCCACCGGCTGCTGCCTGGCCATCAGGTCGAAGATCGTGGCCTCGATCTCCGCGAAGATCCGGTCGACCTCCTCGTCCTGGGAGATGACGCTCTCGGCGAGATGAAGGTCCGCGTCCAAGAGGGCTGTGGTGGCCCTCGATATCGCCGACCTCACGAGCCGGGTCATCTCGACCAGCCGTTCGGTGAGGGCGTCGAGGTCTTCGTGATAGGCGTCGCGCATGGAACTCACCGTATGAGGGGACCGGTGAACGAACCTCGACCGCAAAGTGAACTTTGCGGGAAAGGCCGCTGTCACCACCCCCGGGCCGTCCCCAACGTGGAAACCCCCGCCTACCATCGAAAACGTGAAGCCTACGGGAGGACCACGTGAGTGAGCTGATGGCGAGCCTGGCCGCGCTGGCCGGCTTCGTCGTGGGAGCGCTGGCTGTGATGGTCATCCGCCAGCAGAGCCACGGACGGCGTGACGGGATGACACCGGTGGACGGCGTCGAGCCCGGCGCGCTTCCGCACGGGGTCGCCTCGGTGCTGGCCGTGCTGCCGTCCTCGGCGGTCGTGCTCGACAAGGAGGACCGGGTGCTGCGCGCCAGTTCGGCGGCGCGCGCGTTCGGCCTGGTCAAGGGAGAGCACCTGATGGCGGCCGAGCTGCTCGCGCTGGCCAGGAAGGTACGCAGGGACGGCGAGATCCGCGAGAGCGAGATCGAGGTGGCCGGCCACAAGTTCGGCCAGGAGTCGACCAACTTCGCGGTGCGGGTCGCCCCGCTCGGCTCCTACGGTCAGGTGCTGGTCCTCGCCGAGGACCAGACCGAGCACCGCCGCGTCGAGGCGGTCCGCCGCGACTTCGTGGCCAACGTGAGCCACGAGCTCAAGACGCCGGTGGGCGCGATGTCGTTGCTGGCCGAGACCATCCAGGACGCCGCCGACGACCCCGAGGCGGTCACCCGCTTCGCCGGGCGTATGCAGCATGAGGCGGCCCGGCTCACCTACCTCGTCCAGGACCTGATCACCCTCTCCCGCATCCAGGGCGCCGAGCCCATCCCCACTCCGGGCCCGGTGCTGATCGACGAGGCGGTGCACGAGGCCATCGACCGCTGCAACACCACCGCGGCGGCCAAGGACATCACCCTCGTCTCCGGGGGCGTCGAGGGCCTGCGGATATGGGGCGACGACGAGCTTCTCGTCACCGCCCTGCGCAACCTCATCGACAACGCGGTCGCCTACAGCCCCGAGCACACCCGGGTCGTGGTCAGTGCCCGCGGGGCGGGCCCCAACACCGAATACGTCGAGATCAGCGTGAGCGACCAGGGCATCGGCATCCCCGAGAGCGCCCAGGAACGAATTTTCGAGCGGTTCTTCCGCGTCGACGCGGCACGCTCGCGCGCGACCGGTGGCACGGGCCTCGGCCTGGCCATCGTCAAGCACGTGGCCGCCGCCCACAACGGGGCGGTCACGGTGTGGAGCAAGGAGGGCTCCGGCTCCACCTTCACCCTCCGCCTGCCCGCCTTCGGCGGCATGGCGGTGGCAGTACCAGCTACCACCACGATCCCCCTGGAGGCCGCGCAGTGACTCGCGTGCTTGTCGTCGAGGACGAAGAGTCGTTCTCCGACGCTCTGTCATACATGCTGCGCAAGGAGGGCTTCGAGGTGGCCGTGGCCACCACAGGGCCGGAGGCGCTGGAGACCTTCGACCGGAACGGCGCCGACCTGGTGCTGCTCGATCTGATGCTCCCCGGCCTGCCGGGGACGGAGGTCTGCCGCTCGCTCCGCCAGCGCTCCAACGTGCCCGTCATCATGCTCACCGCCAAGGACAGCGAGATCGACAAGGTGGTCGGGCTGGAGCTCGGCGCCGACGACTACGTCACCAAGCCCTTCTCCTCCAGGGAGTTGGTGGCCCGCATCCGCGCGGTGCTGCGCCGCCAGGGCGATGTGGAGGAGCTGGAGCCGGCGGTGCTGGCCGCCGGTCCGGTCCGGATGGACGTGGACCGCCACATCGTCGCCGTGCGGGGCGAGCCGGTGCAGCTGCCCCTGAAGGAGTTCGAGCTGCTGGAGGTGCTGCTGCGCAACGCCGGGCGGGTGCTCACCCGGGGCCAGCTCATCGACCGGGTCTGGGGTGCCGACTACGTGGGCGACACCAAGACCCTGGACGTGCACGTCAAGCGGCTACGGGCCAAGGTCGAGTCCGACCCGTCCAACCCGCGCTGCATCCTCACGGTCCGGGGCCTGGGCTACAAGTTCGACCCCGCGGAGGCCTGAGCCTTCGCACGCGCCTCCGGACGGTCCGAGGGGTCGTACGGCGTGCCCGCGCCGTACGGCCCCTCGGCGTGTCCGGAGGCGGTCACCGGGGCCGGGCCTTATCCGATGACCGGCTCCCGGGGATTCGGATCTCCCGGGAGCCGTGGTCGCCCGGCGGCCCACCAGGGTGAGGCCGCCGGGAGTGGTCAGTGGCCGTGCCCCTGCCCGTCCTCGGCGGGGGCGGAGGGGGTGGGGGGCGGCGTGGGAGCCGCGGAGGCGCCGGGAACCTGCGGATAGGCGGTGAACTCGCGGCTGCGGGTGATGACCGGGATCGTGAGCTGCACAACCCCCGCGTTGGCGAACTGCAGCTGCACCGGGATGCCCTCGCCGCCCTTGAGCGGCTTCTTCAGCCCCTCGATCAGGATCGTGGGTGTCGGCTTGCCGACGTTCACCCGCTGGTTCTGGGGGAGCGTCACGGGCGCGGTCACCTTCGCCGTGCCGAGGGCCGGGTCGACGCCGAGACCGACGAGCTGGTCGGGGCCCTTGGTGCTGACCAGGGACATGTAGAGCGGCGTGGCCGTGCCCGCCGGCAGTGACCCGCCGGAGTCGGGGCCCAGGAAGAACGCCTGGGAGATGTCGATGCCCTTCTTGTTGTCGTTGTGCGTCACGGCTTCGGTCGGCGAGTAGGGCTTGTTGGTGATCGCGTCGGATCCGGCGCCACAGCCGGCCAGAGTCAGGGCGGCTGCGAGGGACGCGGCGGCGGCGATCGCCCGGTGACGGCTGTTGCGGGTCACGGTGCGAGTTCTCCTTGTCACGCATGAGGTAGGGCAGGGCCAACCCTATCGGCGACGTTTACCGGCTTCCGCCTCGCCCTGCCTGATCATTCGGAGGTGGGGAACGCAGGTCATAAGTGCTTTTTGCCCCCTTGATTCACACACTTGAGCACTTGTCAAGTCATAAGACGCGGCTTTGACCTGCAGTTATGGTGATTTCACTGTTCCGGGAGGCTGTGGATACGTGGTACTCTTGAGTACAGCGGAAGGGGTACTTGTCACATGACTTTCCAGGTCGGCGACACTGTCGTCTACCCCCACCATGGGGCTGCTCGGATCGAGGCGATCACGACCCGGACCATCAAAGGTGAGGAAAGGACCTACCTGGTTCTTAAGGTCGACAAGGGCGACCTTACCGTCCAGGTGCCGGCTGACAACGCCGAACTCGTGGGTGTTCGCGATGTAGTCGGACAAGAGGGCCTTGAGCGCGTTTTCGACGTGCTTCGAATGCCTCACACCGAAGAGCCCACGAACTGGTCCCGCCGCTACAAGGCGAACCTTGAGAAGTTGGCGTCCGGTGATGTCAACAAGGTCGCCGAGGTCGTTCGCGATCTGTGGCGACGAGACAGGGAACGCGGACTTTCCGCGGGAGAGAAGCGAATGCTGGCCAAGGCCAGGCAGATCCTCGTCAGCGAGCTCGCCCTCGCGGAAAAGACCAATGAGGACAAGGCCGAGGCCCTGCTGGACGAGGTTCTCAACTCCTGAACAAGACATTTCCACGGGTGGGCGTCGGAGTCGACGTCCACCCGTTCGCTTCCGGCCGCGAGCTCCATCTCGCCGGCCTGCACTGGCCCGGGGAGACCGGCCTGGCCGGGCACTCCGACGGTGACGCCGCGGCTCACGCGGCCTGTGACGCTCTGCTGTCGGCGGCCGGTCTCGGCGACCTCGGGGGCCTGTTCGGCACGTCCGATCCCCGCTGGGCCGGTGCCTCGGGTGCCGCCCTGCTGGAGGAGACCGCTCGCCAGGTGCGGGCCGCGGGCTTCGAGATCGGCAACGTGGCCGTCCAAGTGATCGGTAACCGGCCCAAGATGGCCCCCCGTCGCGTCGAGGCCGAGAAGGCCCTCAGCGCGGCCGTGGGCGCCCCCGTGAGCGTCAGTGCCACCACGACCGACGGGCTGGGCCTCACCGGCCGAGGCGAGGGCGTCGCGGCCATCGCGACCGCGATCGTGGTGAACCTCTAGCGGTTGTCGGACGTCTTCTCATGCGGAACGTGGAAACGTTCCGGCGGGCGGCGCGGAATGCCCGTCAATCCACATCGAGGCGGTGGCTCGTTTCCTGGCGCGGTACGGGCCACCCCTTTTTGGGATGATCTATGAATGCGCTGGGTAACTCCCTGATGACTGTGTCTCGTGACAGGGGGAGCCGGACATGATCGGATCGATTGTCTCCGCAATCATCATCGGCGCCATCATCGGCGCGCTGGCACGCCTCATTCTTCCCGGGCGCCAGAACCTGAGCATCGGCCTGACGCTCATCGTCGGCATCATCGCGGCGCTTATCGGCACCGCCATCGCCGCATCGGTCGGCCTGACCAACACGCGGGGGATCAATTGGTGGGAGCACCTCATCCAACTCGCGCTCGCCGTGATCGGAGTGCTCCTCGTCGTTCAGATGCAGGCGAGGAAGTCGCACTGACCGAATTTTTGCTGTTTACGGGAATATCCATGACATAGGGGGTAGTCACCTCCCTGTGAGAGTGAAGGTCTCACCCTCACTGGGAGGTTGAAATGACTATTGAGTCCATTCTTGGAGCAATCGTCATCGGCGCTGTCATCGGCGCCATCGGTCGCCTGCTGCTTCCCGGTAGGCAGGCGATCGGATGGATTCTGACCATCGTCGTCGGCATTGTCGCGGCGCTCATCGGCACCGCCATCGCCCAGGTTCTCGGCGTCGTCACCACGGACGGGATCGACTGGATCGAACTCGTCATGCAGGTGGGTCTGGCAGTCGTCGGTGTCGGCCTGGTCGCCGGTCTCAAGCGCTCCAGGGTCTGACGAACAGCCTCTGACGAACAGCCTCTGGTGGACAGCGTCTGGTGGACAGCGTCTAGCGGACGGCGGGGCGGACCACTCCGGTGACCTCGCCGAGGCTCAGCTGACCCCCCTCCGGGCCGGAGGTGCTCGCGGTGACGCGCACGATGTCGCCGTCCTCCAGGAAGATCCGTTCGGTTCCGTCCGGCATGCCGAGCGGGTCTCGGCCGTTCCAGGTCAGTTCGAGCAGCGTGCCGAACTGGCTTCTGGCCGATCCTGACACCGGTCCGGAGGTGAGCAGATCGCCGGTCCGCAGCGGGGCGCCGCTCACACCCGTGTGGGCGAATAGCTGCGGGCCGGTCCAATACTGGGTGGCGAACGGCGGTTCCGACAGGAGCCGGCCGTTCAACTCGACCCGCAGGGTGAGGTTCAGGCCCCACTGCCGCCTGGCCAGCAGATAGGGCGGCGGAGGTGGGTCCTGGGCGGGCGGCACCACCCGGGCCGGCTCCAGCGCCGCGAGCGGGACCACCCACGGAGAGATCGAGGTGGCGAACCGTCCGAGAAACGGCCCGAGCGGTGTGCTCTCCCAGGCGATGATGTCCTGGGCCCGCCAGCTGTTGACCACCACCACTCCGAAGACGTGGTCCTCGAACGCCTGGGTTCCCAGCGCGTGCGGCGGGGTTGAGGGGACGCCGACCACGTAGCCGATCTCGGCGGAGAGATCCAGCTGAGTGGACGGCCCGAATACCGGGTCAGCTCCTCCCAGGCCCCGGAGCTGGCCTGACGGGCGCACGACCGGAGTGCCGGAGACCACCACGCTCGACGCCCTGCCGTACTGTCCGATGGGCATCCGCGGCCAGTTGCGCGGCAGCGGATCGCCGGGAGGCCGGAACATCCGGCCCAGGTTCGTCTCGTGCTCGATGGACGACTGGAAGCGGATCAGGTCCGCCACGTGGAACGGCAGGTGCATCAGCACCTCGACCATCGGGATGAGCGCGGGCATCACCACCGGGCGGCATGACGGCTCGGTGAGCAGATGGATCAACCGCTCCCTGACCTCCTGCCAGATCCGCGGTCCCGCGGACAGAAACGCGTTGAGGGTGCCGGAGGCGAACCAGCGCGAGCCCTTCAGCACCCCGGTCTCCGCCAGCAGGCCCAGATCCAGTACCTGGTCGCTGATCGCCACGCCGACACGGGGGAACTCGCCGCGGCGCGAGAAAACCCCGAAGGGCAGGTTCCGCACCGGAAAGCCGCTGTCATCGGAGGCCTTCACCCAGCACTTCGTCACGCCGGCTTCGTTCCCCGGATCCGGTCAGGGGGTCATGCGGGCGTGGTCAAACTTTCGCCCCTCACTCGCCGGGCGGGACGGGCGTGCTGCGCATCCGCCCGGAGGGAGGAGCCGCGGTGCCGTCCTCCTGGTTCGCCTGGGCCTCCTCCCCGGTCTCGGCGGCCTCGGCGCCGTGCGCGGGGTCGGGTGAGCCGCCGGCTCTCCTGCCCGTGGCATCCGCCTTCGCCGCCGCCGCGGTCACCTCCGTCGCCGTCCCGCCGGGCGTGACGTTCGCCGCCCGATCCCGCACGGCGAGGATCGGCTGGGTGTCGGCGTCGCGCTCGCTAACCTCGTCCGTGTCGCGTCGAGCCGTGTCGGGCGGGCCGGCCTCGGCCGTATCGGCTTCGCTCGTCCGGGCCTTCCGCTCCCGGGGGAGGCCGGCGTCGGTGCCCCAGGTCTCCACCCGCTCGCTGACCCTGCTCTCGCCTCCCGGCTCCTCCTCGGTGGCTCGCAGGCCGGGATGGGGCGGGTGAACGAGCAGATCGCCCTGGCGGGGCCGGACCAGGTCACCCCAGCGCATCGGCTTTCCCTGCCGGGGAGCCGCGGCCCTCCGCGGAGGCGGGGGGCCCTGCGGGAGGTCGGCGACCTCGGGGGTCTCCGGCGCCGCGGTGGGGCCGACCACAGGCTCTCCCGTCGGGAGGTCGTGGTGCGGGACCGTCTCCAGCGGAGGGGCGGCGTGCGGATCGAGCATGATCTCGGCCGCGGGGTGGTGCACCAACTGCCCGGGGTGGCCAGGCCCCTGCCGGCGCTCCTCGCGGTCCGGCGCGCCCGGATGCTCCGAGGACGGCCGGTCCGCCTCGGGGAACGGCACGATGTCGTGCTCAGAGGTGATCCGGCCGGCCAGGCTCGCGTCGGTCACGGCACGCCTGGCGGCGGCGTGCTTGATCAGCAGGAGCCAGAGCCAGAGGGCCAGGATCAGCATCACCCAGGGGGCGACGGCGACCACGACGGCCGCCCGTTGCTCGTCCACCGCCATCCGCATGGCGGTGGCCACCTCGGCGGCGGCCGCGCCGGCGAACAGCAGCGTCAGGACCACCCCCGCCTGCAGCCGTACCGGCCACCAGCCGCCCCTCAGCAGCAGCACACCGATCATCGCGACGACGAGCAGTGCGTCGAAGGCGGCGGGGTAGAGGTACGCGAGGTCGGCGGGCGCTCTGCCCGCCAGGGCGAGGGCGCGCAGGTCCTCGAAGGAGAGCACGCAGGCCGCGGCGGTGAGGGCGGCCACGCCGACTCCGGCGACGGCGATCCCGGCGCGGCGCAGGGCGAGGACCGTCCTGCTCGGTTCGGCGGCGGTCAGGGG
Organism: Streptosporangium sp. CA-115845; assembly: GCF_050943795.1. Lineage (NCBI taxonomy): Bacteria > Bacillati > Actinomycetota > Actinomycetes > Streptosporangiales > Streptosporangiaceae > Streptosporangium > Streptosporangium sp. CA-115845. The sequence goes on from NZ_CP191988.1 coordinate 963,265, forward strand.
CGGGGACGGGCGGGAGAGCGGGTCTGCCGCCGCGGGGGATTTGGCGTCCATGGCTCTTCGAGCCTACAGAATCGACACCCGGCATGATCGTCCGTATCGCTTCCGGGTATGTCTTCTACCCGGTGCTCTTTCACGGGCTGACTGGGGGACATTCACCACTAATGGTCAGAAAATCCCCTAGTGGGTGTCTTCAACGTCCCGCAACCTGGCTTGTGAGGGGAGGTGAGGTATTAGCCTTGCCCTCGTGAGCCTGCAGCTATACGACACCAGCGTACGCGCCGTCCGCGAATTCGTCCCGGTCGAACCCGGCCGGGCCTCGATCTACCTGTGTGGTGCCACCGTGCAGGCTCCCCCGCACATCGGGCACATCCGCTCGGGCGTCAACTTCGACGTGCTCCGCCGCTGGATGATCAGGTCAGGCTACGAGGTGACCTTCTGCCGCAACGTCACCGACATCGATGACAAGATCATCAGGGTCGCGGCGGCGGAGAACGTGCCGTGGTTCGCCGTCGCCGAGCGTAACCAGAGGGCCTTCACCTGGGCCTACGAGGTGCTGGGTTGCCTGCCTCCGACCGTCGAGCCACGGGCCACCGGCCATGTGCCCGAGATGATCGAGCTGATGGACCGGCTGATCGCCGTCGGCCACGCCTATGCCTCCGGTGGCGACGTCTACTTCGACGTCATGTCCTACGCCGACCGGTACGGATCGCTCTCCAACCAGAAGCTGCAGAACATGCGGGCCGCGGGTGACACCGAGACCGACTCCGGCAAGCGCGACCCGCGTGACTTCGCGCTCTGGAAGGGCGAGAAGCCCGGCGAGCCGACCTGGCCGACCCCGTGGGGCCGAGGCCGCCCCGGCTGGCACCTGGAGTGCTCGGCCATGGCGACGAAGTATCTCGGCTCGACCTTCGACATCCACGGTGGTGGCGTCGACCTGATCTTCCCGCACCACGAGAACGAGCTGACCCAGTCCCAGGCGGCCGGCGACGGCTTCGCCCGCTACTGGATGCACAACGGCATGCTCAAGATCGGCGCGGAGAAGATGAGCAAGTCGCTCGGTAACTCCCTACTGATCCCCGAGGTCACCAAGAAGGTCCGCCCGGTCGAGCTCCGCTACTACCTGGCGGCCCCGCACTACCGTTCCTCGATCGAATACTCCGAGGAGGCGCTCTTCGAGGCCGCCACGGCCTACCAGCGCATCGAGGGCTTCGTCACCCGCGCGGCCGAGGTCATCCACGACGTCGACGCGCACGCGCCGCTCCCGGTGGCCTTTTCCGAGGCTCTCGACGACGACCTGGGCACCCCCCAGGCGCTCGCCGTGGTGCACGAGGTGGTCCGCGAGGGCAACGTCGCGCTGGCCCAGGGCAACAAGGAGCAGGTCGCCAGGTTGCTCGCCGAGACGCAGAACATGCTCGACGTCCTCGGCCTCGACCCGCGCTCGGAGCAGTGGCGCTCCACGGGCAGCGAGACCGGCATGCGGGCGACCGTCGACGCGCTGGTCGCCGTCGCCCTGGAGCAGCGGCAGGCGGCGCGGGCACGCAGGGACTTCTCGGCGGCCGACGGCATCCGTGACCAGCTTTCCCGGGCCGGGATCCACGTCGAGGACACCCCCCAGGGCCCTCGCTGGGAACTCTCGCGGTAAAACCAGGCCGTACGCTATAGACCATGGCTGGTGGGGGTAAAGGGTCCGGGCGACCCGCGAAGAAGAAGAGTCCGACCAAGGGCACCGGCGGCAACGTCCGCCGAGGCCTGGAGGGCAGGGGGGCCACCCCGCCGGCGCACATGCGGCACTGGCACAAGGACAAGGCGCGCGCCGAGCGGATCGAGCGCGAGGAGAAGACCGGCAGGTCCGCCTCCCCGCGTACCTCGGCTCGTCCGAGGCGGAGCGACGACGCGCCCGAGCACATCGGCGGGCGCAACCCCGTGGTCGAGGCGCTGCGGGCCGGAGTCCCGGCCAGCACGCTCTACGTGGCCCTGCGCATCGACAACGACGACCGCGTCAAGGAGGCGGTCCGCATCGCCGCCGACCGCGGCATCGCGATGCTGGAGGTCGGGCGGGAGAAGCTGGACCGACTCACCGAGGGGGGGATCCACCAGGGCATCGCCCTGCAGATCCCGGCGTACGACTACGCCCACCCCGACGATCTGGTGCGGATCGCCCAGGACGCCGCGGAGGTGCCGCTGATCGTCGCCCTCGACGGTGTCACCGACCCTCGCAACCTGGGTGCCATCGCCCGCTCGGCCACCGCCTTCGGCGCCCACGGCCTGGTCGTCCCCTCCCGCCGCTCGGCCGGTGTCACCGGTGGTGCCTGGAAGACCTCGGCGGGCACGCTGGCCACCCTGACGGTCGCCCGCGCGGCCAACCTCACCGCCACCCTGCGGGAGTACCGGGAGGCGGGCCTGTTCGTGATCGGCCTGGACGGCGAGGGCAAGGTCGACATCGGCGAGGCCAACCTCCTCGACGGCCCGCTGGTCGTCGTCGTGGGCTCCGAGGGCAAGGGCCTGTCCCGCCTGGTCCGCGAGTCCTGCGACCTGGTCGTCCGCATCCCGATGCACGCCGCGGCCGAGTCCCTCAACGCGGGCGTCGCCGCCGGCATCGCCCTTTACGAGGTCGCCCGCAAGCGTCGTTCCTAACGGTTCGCAATCGTCGCGGCATACCTCGGTGACGTGTGAGGCTTGAGCCGACTACAATCGTCTGGCGACCATGCCGACGTAGCTCAATCGGCAGAGCGACAGTCTTGTAAACTGTAGGTCAGGGGTTCGATTCCCCTCGTCGGCTCGTGATAGAGGGCCAGGTCAACCGGCATCCGGTGACCTGGCCCTTTGATCGTTAAGCGGGCTTTTTGCCTTTTCGTGCCACCCGCGTGCCACTGGCCGTCTTCTGCGCCACCTTGAGTGCCTTGCCCAGAGCCTCCGCGATGGCCTTGTCCCGGTCCTGACTGGCGTGCTGGTAGATCAGCGCCGCCCGCGTCGAGGAGTGCCCCATACGGGACATCAGCTCTTTGAGACTCGCTCCGCTGGAAGCGGCCAAGGTGTTGCCGACGTGGCGGAGATCATGAAAATGAAGATCGGGGAGCCCGACAGCCACACGGACCCTGTTCCACGTCCGGCGAAATCCCGAGTGCTTCAAAGGCCCGCCGTTGGGGCCGGTGAAAACGCGCCCGTTCTCCTCCGGCTCCGCGAACATCTCCAGGTGTACCCGCAGGTCCGGAATGATCTCCGGGGGAATGGACACCATCCGCCGACCGGCTCGCGACTTGGGCGTCTCGTCCAGCACCTTGCCACCGCCGATCTCGACCAGCGCACCGGCGACCCGAAGCACTCCCTGATCAAGGTCGAGGTGTGTACGGCGGAGCCCGGCCAGCTCGCTCCATCGCAGGCTCGCGAAGGTGCCCAGCAGCACGAGCGCCCGATAGCGATCGGGGACCGCCGTCACGATCTCCACGACCTTGGTCAGCGGGATCATCTCCCGTTCCGGGGTGCTCGGCATCCCGGCGCCCTTGATCCGGCACGGATTACGGCGGATCAGTTCATCCTCCACGGCCGTGCCCATGATCGACTTGAGTAGCTGGTAAGCCTTGGCCACGGTGGACTGTCCGACGACGCCGAGCCGTTCCTTGCGCCAACGCCGTACGTCGGCCTCTTTGATGTCGGAGAGGTAGCAGTTGCCGAAAGTCGGGGAGAGATGGTTCTTGAGCAGGCCCCGGTAAAGCACTTCCGTCCGGTGCTTGAGCACACGATCATCTATCCACTCGGTAGCGAAGGTGCCGAAACGGATCTTTCCAGCGTCGGGGGCGGTCCAGTCCTTCCGCAGGATCTCCGACTCTCTGAGAACGAGCCAGTTGTCCGCATCGGTCTTGTTGCCGAAGGTCTCGGGGGCGGTGTAGAACACGCCGTCAGGCCCCTTGTAGCGCGCCTGGAAGCGCCCGGAAGGGAGCTTGCGGATGTTGCCAAACTTCCGGCGTTCTCCCATCAGGCAGCCCTCCTGCGGCGTGTGGTGGTGATCGGTTCGACCAGCCCGGCAGCGATGAACGCCTCTAAGGCCGCTTCGGGGATACGGACGTTTCGTCCGACGTGGATGAAGGCGATGCGGCGTTCTTCGATCAGGCGACGGGGGAAACGGGGGGTGGTGTTGAGCCGTTCGGCCGCCTCTTCCACGGTGAGCAACCGGCCCCGTGCCAGCTCCGGGAGGAGCGAGACGGTTTCTTGCCTGGTCTTCCTGGTCATGCCGCCACCCCCAGGGCCGGAGTTGCCGAAAGATCTGGAACGGGGATGCCGTCCGCTCTGGCCTGGAGTTCGGCCAGGCGTGCTTTGGTGCGGTGGCGGTCGGCGACGCCGCGTAGCAGCCGTTTGGCCAGTGGGGTGCGGTTGGGGTCGCTGGTCGAGACCGGTCGCCACACGTAGCGATGGGAGTCGGTCACGGTGTCGTCGGGTAGGCCGAGCATGTCGAGGACCCAGGCCCGGCGGTCTTGCTTGTGTTCGCGGAGGGTCTTGTTGGACCACTTGCGGGAGACCAGGACGCGACGGCCCGCGTAGCCGAGGTGTTCGGCCTTGTGTGCCTTGCCTTTGCACCGGCCCGGCAGCATCCCGGCTTTGGCGCCTTTGGGCTGAATCCCATAGCGGAGCCAGTTCGCACACGTCGGCGAGCAGGGTTCGTAGCGGAGCGCTTCGACCATCCGAACGGCGTGGTCACGACGGGCGAGGTCGTCGGTGGTGGGGTCGTCGGGGTCGAGGGTGTCGCCGAGGTTCTTGGTCAGGTACTTGGTGAGGTAGCCGATGCGCTTGTGCGCGTCCGGTGATCCGGCGACGATGCCCTGAACATCGACTTGCGGGCCGAAGCGGACCACGTGCAGGGGTTCGGCCTCGTCGTCCTGGTCGAGCTGGTCGAGCGCCTCGTCCCAGGTGAGCAGGAGTTCGCCGGTGGCGGGGTCGAGGTAGTCACCGCTCTGTCCGTCTGGGTAGGGCTCAGCGCGTTCGGCCCGCTCTGCCCAGACCGGCAGGTGGTCTGCATCGAAACGGACTTCATCGACCGAGGGCCACCACACCTGGTGATAGGTCGCGGCGGCAATCGCCTTGATCTCCGCGCGGGGCATGGTCCCGCGGATGGCCATGTGTAGGTGAGGGGCGAGCCGTTTCTGTGGTTCGACGGTGGCGAAGTACTGGACGTCGTAGCCGGCCACCCGGCGAAGGTTCTGCACGAACCGATCGACCAGCTTGGAGAAGTGCAGGGCATCGCGAGCCGCACGAGCGTAGTCGTAGCTGCTCGGATCGACCGGCACGCCCAGGCCGGAGCGGATCTTGCCGTACGAGGGCAGGGTGAGGGTGACGAACAGCGACGGCCGGTAGACCCTGCCGTCGGGGGCGATGAAGGTCCGGCCGAGGGTGGTGTCCTGCTTGGCCCGCTTGGGCAGGTCCGGCGCATCCTGGCGCCGCCTCGTCGAACGCGAGCGCTTCGGGGTCGCCCGGCCACCCAGGACGTTGCCCCGCATCCCAGCTGCGTTGATCTCCGCATCGATCCCAGCTATCGCCTCGTCCCAGTCGGCGACCTCTTCCCCATCTCGTTCGGCCTCGTCACGCTTGGCCTGCACGTCGGCCCGGAACTCGATCAACCACCGCTGATCATCGGTGGAGGGGTGGGGTTCGGCGATGGGCTCATGGCCGAGGTGCCAGCCTTCCCGGCATTGCGCCCGGCGCAACTGCTGATTGCGCTTGGCGCACGGCGGACACTTGGCCTCTTGCGTGGTGCCACAGGGGATGTCGAACGGCTCGACCGTGCCGGTGTGGGTGTCCAGGCGCCGCATCTCGATCGGGCGGATGCACACGCCGTTGAGCTTGGCCACCTCGATGGCCACGTCCAGGGCGACAGGCAGGGTGTCACGAACCAGGCGGGGCAGGGTGCGATCAGAGCCGTTCGGCGAGGTGTCGGTCGAGGGAGTGGACGGGTGGACGGGGGTGTCGGTCACATGGCCCCCTTCGGGTCGATCAGGTCCGCGCACAGCCGGTAGGCGTCGTGGTAGGGGTGTTTGCGCAGCCGCGCGGAGTCGAGGTCGACGATCACCGTCACTTCGGCGAGATCGGAACCGTCGAAGGTCCGCAGCCGCCGGAGGGGAAGACCCTCGATCTCGGCTGGGGTGCCGTGCAGGATGATTCTCATCAGGCCGCCCCGTTCATCTCGATCGGCAGGGTGTCGCCGGTCACCAGGGCCGCCATGGCGCGGATGTCGGCATCGGAGACGTACGCGGCGCGGACCCGGATCGGATCGGGTGAGGTCTCCAGCCGTACGTAGGCGACACCCGCGCCTTGGTCGGGGATCGGGGAGATGTGATCAGCCAGCGCGCCGCGATCCCGAGCGCCGTCACCGAGGACCATGTCCACCTGCTCGGACTCATCCAGCCGGAGTGCGATCTTGTCGGGGAACAGGTTGCGGATGTTCATGACCTCTTTGCGCGGGTCCTGGAGAGCCGCCATGACGCCGAACCCGACCGCACGGCCTTGGGTGGTCAGCGTCGCCAGCGCGGCGGAGATGCGCACCTTGAGACCCTTGTCGGACTGGTAGGCGGTCAGGAACGCCACCTCGTCAACGAGGACTAGGACGAACGGGTCATCGACGGTGGGGGTGTGGGAGCGCTGGAGTCCGGCGTAGCGGTCGGCCCGCTCCTGCATGATCCGCACGGCGGCTTCCAGCAGATCGGCGCACGCGGCCGGATCGGCGGCATACCGATCTCCGAAGATCTCGCGTCCGTAGGACAACTCCATCCGCTTGGGGTCCAACGCCCAGACCTCAACGATGCCTGCCCGAACCGCCGGTAGCAGACCACGGACGGCCGACCACAGGAACGAGCCCTTACCCGCTCCGGTCGCGCCCGCGATCAGCACGTGCGTCCCGTGCACCTTGAGCAGGTACGGGCAGCCGTCCTCGCACTTGCCGATCTCGACCGGCCCCACCGACGCCACCGCAGGGAGGGGAACCGCCGGCAGGGGGACGGCCAGCGGGTCACGGCGGGGAAAGGTCAGCCGCAGACGACCAGCCCGCACGACGGCGACCCGGCAGGAGGAGGCACCGAACCCGTGGGCGAGGTGGTCGATGCGGTCGGACCAGTCCTTGACCGACTGTCCGCTGATCATCTTCACCGTGACCACATCCGCCCAGGAGGTACAGGAGACGCCGACGAGGTGAGGCAGGTAGTCACGGCCTTGGAGATGATGGCCGAGCCCGGAGACGATCATCACCGGTTGCCAGTGCCGCCGGTAGATCCACACCAGCCGCCAGAAGGCCAGCAGGCGCCAGCCGATCCAGCGATCGAACGAGGCCCGGTCGAAGAACGGCCACGGGGCCAGGAGCGAGAGGGGAACGGTGACGGCGACCAGGGCGACGCGCCAGCCGTACAGGACACCGAGCACGACCGGACTGGCGACCAGCGCCATAGCGACCGGGTGACGCCAGATGAGCCGGACCATTCCGGCCAGCAGACGCCACAGAAAGATCGTGATGGTGAGGATGGCCGGGGTACGGACCACGGCCGGGCGGAACACTACGGCGGTGTCGGGGGTGGTGGAGACGAGGGTGCGTGCCTCGTCACCGGGCAGTTTTTTGAACATTAGGCTTGAGCCCTCTCTTGATGTGCTGTCTGGGGAGAACCGAGGGGCCGCCGGAATGCCAGTTCCAGCGGCCCCGCTTCGTGTCAGGCCGCCTTGCCCTGCTCGGACTCGTCGGCCTGGTGGGGATTGGTGGACTGTTCGGTGTGCAGGCGCTCGCAGTCGGCCAGGTAGCGCGCGGCAGCGGTGAAGATCTCCCGCGCGAGGTTCACGTCCCGTTCGGTGACCGGCCCGCCGCCTGTGGTGGTGACCGTCATCTGTGCCTCAGTGCTGGACAGGGTCAGGAACGGCCGCTCCCCGTCGCCCCCGAACGCCTTGGCCGACACCTCCGAGGTGCAGAAGGAGACATCGAACCGGGTGACGCCTTCGCGGATCGACGCGGTGACGTAGGTGTAGGGCTTGTGCTCACTCACGCGGCCACGTCCTTACCTGCCGAAGCCTTGACCGCAGCGGTTCGGGGAGCCCGCATCACCGTTGCCCGCAGGGACCAGGCCAGGCGGCCGGTCTTCTCGGCGACGTAGGCGGTGGCGGTCATGCCGTCGAACTCGATCGGCACGAACGGCATGTTGGGCAGCGAGGGTGGAGGAACGGGCTGGACCGGGGACAGGATCTTGACCGCCACCGTCTTCTGAGTGGCCTTGAGGGTCGGGTCTGCGTCCATGACGGCGACCTGCCAGACGAGTTCGCCGGTGGTCTTGTCCTTGGCGTAGACCGTGCGCCCGCCGGTCGAGGCGGTGAAGTCCTTGACCTGCTCGACCTCACCGACGACGTAGCAGCCGTGCGGGAAGACCAGATCGAAGCTGACGGGGATGGGGCCTTGGATGGCCATGATGTGTTCTCCTGTTGTTCGGTTGGCATGTCGGTAACTCGTACTGTCAAGTTGAAGCTAAACGATGAACGGATACTCGACAAGACGAGTTTCCGTTTGGATGTGTGAGCTACATCACACTACAGAGAGTAGGTGTCTTCCAGTTCGTGAAGCGTCCCCGGCAGGGCAACCTCGATGACCATGACATGACGATTCCCGGCGAAGACCCGAGCCGTCACCCCCATGACCGCCGCCGTCTTGCCCAGCCTCAACAGCTTCATCTCGTCGGCCGTGGGGTGACGAGCCGCCAGACGTTCGATGACGTGATCCAGCCGAAGCCCCTTGATCGCCTGCACGTGCTGACGGATGCCCGCCGTCAGGGGCAGCGCCTTGCCCAGATCGGTTCCCTCGGCCAGTTCGATCGGACACCAGAAGGTGACCAGCTCACATGGATCAGCACCGTCGCTCAGCAGGATTCGACGCATCATGACCGGCGCCCCGGTGGGCAGAGCCAACGTCGCCGCGATGTTCGCGGGAGCCGGACGAGGCCCCGCCTCCAGCACCGCAGCGCCCTGGCCGGCTTCCGCACGGTCCAAGACGGCACGGCCAGGCCGGGAGAAGTCCTCCTCAGCCAGCGGAGGCGCCATCTTCACGTACGAGCCCTTGCCGTGCTCCCGGTCGATGAAGCCCCGAAGCTGCAACACCTGGAGTGCCCGCACCACGGTAGGACGGCTGACCGCGAACTCCCGGATCAGCTGCGTCTCAGAAGGCAGCAGAGAACCGGGCGGATAGGTGCCGTCCGCGATCTTGTGCCGGATCTGCGCAACGATCTGGGCGTACTTCGGAGGCGCGTATTCCTCACCGGAAACGGACATATTAACAACCCAACTACTCGACTTATCGTCAGCATAGATGCGAACTTCCGAGTTGCAAAGCGAACGCTCTACCGCAGGTGGGGAGTGTGGCGGTGCGAGACCTCCGGCGCCCTCCGCAACCAGTCACCGCACCACCACACTCGTCTACCGAGCCCGCCCAGCCAGCAACGCCGACCAGACGGCCCGAGCTTCGGTGATCCTCCACAGACGGGTCTCATGGACCAGGTGACCGTCATCGTTTTGAACGGTCCGCCTGATGAACCCCTGCCCGGCGCCAACCTGAAGTTCGTAGACCGTGGCCCGGCACACGCACGTCCACACCTCCGGGTGTGCTCGCTCCAAAGCCCCCTCAGGCGTCCGCCACTCCAGACGCACATGATCACGTTGAGCCATGGCCACATGCGGACTGATCCTGACGCACTCATCAGACAGGATCGGCACAATGAGCCCCCGTCGTCACAGCAGGCAGCGGATGAGCCCTCCGGAGATCGGTGTAACGGAACGCCACTCGTCGCGCGGCCCGTGCAGGCTCCGCCGCCGCGTGCCAGGCATACAGCACCTGTCCGCGCCTGGCATCTAAGCGCCCCGTACTCCACCAGAAGGTCAGGCCGTCTGACCAGACGGTCAATCCCGTCCAGACCGACACCACGGCCAGCCCGTAACCGTCGTTGACGTCGGCATCGATCCCGCACAGCCCCAGCTCCACCTTCAAGGACTCCGCCGCCCCTACCGGAGAACAGATGTCACCGAGGACCAGGCGTCCCGCAGGTGGCAAGGCGCTCATGCGCCGGGCCGTGTGATCGAAGCCGGGGCGACTCTCTGCCCCTGGCACAGGGAGCAGTCGTCCCGGACACGGATGAGAGACAGGGGCGATCCTCGCGGACCGCCGATCAGAGCACGCCGCTGGCTTACGTACTTCCACCCTTTGCCGTCGCATGAAATGCATGCTTGCCCGGTCATGACGTGTGCCCCTCAAGTCGACGCTTCGCGCTCAGTTGATCTGCCTCCAGTAGACGTCTGCTCGACTAGAGGAGTAAGCGCGTAAGACATTTATGACTCCTCTAGAGGAGTTCGTCAAGCGTTATCGCGCAGGCAGCTCGTACGAGAGCACATAGGCATCGCTGGACATCACCGTGTCGCACACCTCCACCGCACGACCATCGGCGGCATAAGCCGTACGGACCAGGTGAAACACCGGAACACCCGGCGCCAGCTTCAGCGCCCGCACCTCATCACGCAACGGCATCCGAGACCGGATCTCCTCCACGAAACGATCCAGCCGGAACCCCAACTCCTCCAGCCGGGCATAGATCCCACCCGGACCACTGTCCGGCTGCGCGATCCGCGTGCCCCGCGCGATCTCCGCCGGGATATACGACACGGCCGTCTCCACCGGCTGACCATTGATCAGATACCGGCGCGATCGGACGATCACATGATCTTCCAAGCTGATCCCGAGCAGTCCGGCGACCTCCGCAGAGGGCCGCTCCTCGGTGATCTCGATGGAGTCGACGGTCGGCTTCCCGCCCGCACCCTCTGTCTCCGCGATGAACGCGGCCTTGCCCTGCTCACGATGGCGACGGGCGAACCGGTCGGAGGCCAGCCGCCGCACCGGAGGATGAGACCGGACAAAGACACCACGCCCATGCTCAGCCACCGTCAGCCCCTCACCCTGGAGGACCTGGAGCGCGTTGCGAATGGTCATCCGCGCGACGCCGTAGTGTTGCATGAGCCGAGCTTCCGAGGGCACCTTGTCACCTTCGGCCAGAGTGCCCCGCTCGATCGTATGCCTGATGTGATCGGCGATCTGCCGGAAGACGGCCCGATCGCTGGTCGGGTCCAGATCCGGAAACGGCAGCTCGGCCACGACCAACAACTCCTCAACTCGTACATACGTGTACCGCAGTCCGAGAATAGCGATCAGCAGCCCCGGAGGACATCCGATGGATCACCACAACACGCAGCACTCCGTCAGCGTGGCAGGCGTGATCATCGACGACCAAGGCCGCGCACTCCTCACCCAACGACGAGACAACAACCACTGGGAAGCACCCGGCGGAGTCCTCGAACGCGACGAGGACATCACCGCCGGCCTACTCCGAGAGATCCACGAAGAGACCGGCCTGCACGTCGAGCCCGTCACCCTCACCGGCGTCTACAAGAACATGACACGCGGCATCGTCGCCCTGGTCTTCCGCTGCAAGGTCATCGGCGGCCACATCACCGAGACCGACGAGACCCGCGCGTTCCGCTGGGTCACCGCGGACGAGGTCCGGGAACTCGCCTCCGAGGCATTCGCCATCCGCGTCCTCGACGCCATGCACCACGGCCAAGCGCCGGCCATCCGCCACCACGACGGCACTCATCTACTCGGGTCGTCACAGCTACATGGGTGACTTGCCGAATTGTTCTTATGGGTTATCAAGGGCGGCGCTGCGCGCCGCCGAGCGGCCCTTGCCCGCTCGCCGGCCGGGCGTGCGGCCTGGAGGCCGGTCCCGGCCGGCGGCGTTCCGGGCCGCGTCCTGGACATGGCTCAGTGGGCTTTTCGAGCCATAGCCAAGTTGTTCCGCACGGTCATAGTGAGGGGATGATGCTCGCCCAACACCCGAATGCAATCGTTGAGTGTCTGTCTATACAGAGCGATGGCCTCATTCACTCGTCCCGCCGACTGATAGGCATAAGCGAGACTATGGCGACGGGCTATAGTCGAGGAATTATCCTCACCCAGCATCCGAACGGTTCCAGCGAGGTTTTGTTGATAGAGGTCGATAGCCTCTTCCGCACGTCCTGTTGACCGATATACGCCCGCGAGGTTGTGGCGGCCAGTCAAGGTATCAGGGTGATCTTCACCCAACACAAGCAATCGTGCAGCGAGGTTTTGTTGGTAGAGGTTGATGGCTTCGTCGACCCGTCCCACCGACTCATATGCGTACGCAAGGTTATGGCGATTGGTTAAAGTATCAGGGTGATTTTCGCCTAGCACGCGGATGGAATCGGCCAGATTTTGTTGGTAGAGGTTGATGGCTTCGTCGACCCGTCCCACCGACTCATATGCGTACGCAAGGTTATGGCGACTAGCTAAGACTCCAGGATCACTCTCGCCCAGCACGCGGATGGAATCGGCCAGACTTTGTTGGTAGAGGTTGATGGCTTCGTCGACCCGTCCCACCGACTCATATGCGTACGCAAGGTTATGGCGATTGGTTAAAGTATCAGGGTGATTTTCGCCTAGCACGCGGATGGAATCGGCCAGATTTTGTTGGTAGAGGTTGATGGCCTCGTTAATCCGTCCTGCTGACACGTATGCGGCAGCGAGGTTGTGGCGACTAACTAGAGTATCTGGGTGGTATTCACCCAGCACGCGTGTACGCTCGGCCAGATTTTGTTGGTAGAGGTCGATGGCCTCGTTAATCCGTCCTGCTGACACGTATGCGGCAGCGAGGTTGTGGCGACTAACTAGAGTATCTGGGTGGTATTCACCCAGCACGCGTGTACGCTCGGCCAGATTTTGTTGGTAGAGGTCGATGGCCTCGTTAATCCGTCCTGCTGACACGTATGCGGCAGCGAGTTTGTGGCGACTAACTAGAGTAGACGGGTGGTGTTCGCCCAGCACGCGGACCGAATCCGTAAGAGACTTTTGATAGAGGTTGATGGCCTCGTCTTCTCGCCCCAGCGACCGATAAGCATCAGCAAGATTACGGCTGATAGTCAAAATCCCTAAGTGATCCTCACCCAAGGTACGTATGAAATCAGCCCGAGTCTGCTCCAACAACACAACGGCATCGTCCAAACGCCCCTGCGCGCCATATATGTTTGCAATGTAAGCGCGGCTCGCCAGAGTGTCAGGATGTTCGACCCCGAGGACACGTTCCTGATCAGTAAGGATCGCTGAAATAGACTGCAGTGCAGAATCTAGATCACCACTCTGAACAAGAAGGATCGCGTGGTGTTGACGCGCTCTCAGAGTGTTGAGGTTATCGGGACCTAGAACTTTTATCAGATCGTTTACCAACTTCTGTAGCGCATTCAGCGCTTCAGGAATTTTTCCGCCCCGTGCTAGCAATTCTGCTATGCGATACTTCGTTTCGAGAACGGTTGGGTGATCGGAGCCAAAGATCTTTATTTGATCCTGCAAGATATGTTCGTAAAGCGCGCCAGCCTTCTCCCACTCATTTCTTTCTAGTGCGAAGGCGACCTGGTTCATTAAACTCTGCACAGGTTCAGCGGCTTGGAGATTTCCCTGTGTGCCGCTCTCAATCATGCGAATTAGCTCACGGGTCACACCATTAATTTCCTCTTGCGAATCAAAGCGCAGGAACATAATTCCTGTTGAGGACAGCGCTGACTGCATGCGCTCGCTGATTGGATTCATTGTCAGCAGCGCCACTACTGAGCGACCTGGCCATGCCGTCGCGATGTCCATTTGTGCATGGCGCAACACGCTAAGCACGTTGGAGTGTAGGGAAGATTTGCCGACCTTTACTTCAATACAGAGAAGAGCGCCATTGCCATCTGTGACCAGAATGTCGGGAACCCATCCTGAAGGGTTAATTCCAGAAACAGTACTCCATCCGAGGAGTTGGAGTTCATGAGAAATTTCCTCTATTGCGAAAGACTCAATAGGTTGATTCCTCGCCATCATGCCGAACCCCCTTTTTGTCGGAAGAGCCAGTTTCCACTTCCTCGACGCCGCAAGTACTCGAATACGAAAGGTGTTGGTAGGGTGAGTGCTGGCAAGCCAACGGCGATCGCTAAGGATAAAATATTGTAGTCTCTAGCCTCGCTGGAAGGTTGCTCAAGAAGGCCGCGAATAAGCCACGCGCCTGCAAAAAGTAAGACCAGACAAATAATGTAGGAGACCTTGGCTGGGGCAGATGTCAATGGTGACTCTTTCTCCCAAGATAGAAGAACGCTGCGAGAGCGCAAATCCTCTAGTTGGCAGAACTGTACTTCCGCCTTACGAGACCATCGCGAAAGTGCCTGCATTAAGACCTCGGCCAGCATCTCCGCCTCTCGTACGAGAAGCGCAAAAGCGGCCGGGGTTTGAACGGCTCCCCCGGTCATGGTTATGGTGAAGTCCAACGTCGTTGACGTGTTGCAGAAGAATTCGACCTTGCAATGACTTCGGCTAACCGAAAATTCAGGGAAGCTAGCGACAAGGCCGGGAAGCCGCTTTTCCAAAGCTTGCTGAACGTGCCTCGGGGACATGTGCCGATGGCGTACTCGACCCGAGATCACAAACGCCATATACCCAACCTCCCCCGGAGGTCCCGCTTCCGGGAGGCTTCCTGTGCCAAGATCCGGATACGATCTTACAGCCAGCAACTGGTGCAAAGCGTGAGCTTCTTCATCGGATCGCCAACCGAGAGCATCCAGGCAGACGAGGTGGACCGTAGGCACCGACAGCACCGTCCTCCTCGTCGGTCGATTGTCCCGAACGAGCCCGCAGAGTTGAGCGGCAGCGCATCGGACTGTCCGCCAACCCACACACCCGCCGTACCTAACCCACTCGCTGACCACCAGCCCGCCGCCTACAGTGGCGACATGGCCGAGAGCACACCACCTCCAGACGGTCGCTACTCCGAACTCGGCAGGCTCAGCGAAGAAGAGCGCTACATGACGCGTGAGCTCCAAGAAATCCGCGCCCAGATCGCAAGCCTCGTACAGCAGTTCCTCCCTCACCATTCCCACACAGGGAAGATCGACGAAGTCGTGCAGGCCAGCGGGTACAGCCGACACCTGATCGACGTCCTCCGCTACAAAGATCACCCCTGGCACCGCCCGACCTCCTAGCGGGCAAAGTCGACAAGAACAGCCTCCGGCGGGGGCACTTCGGCTCCGGGATGATCGACGTAGCACCACGAAGGCTGTAAGTGGTTGAGGTGGAAGCCGGATCTTCCCGTCTGCCACGTCCCAGGCAAGCCCAACATCTCGGCTCCTCCGGATCAAGGCCGTCTGTGACCGTTGGCATCGCATGGTCGAGGAACGTCTACCGCCTGGCGTACACGCGAAGACGGCCTTGATCCTCCGTCCCCGAGCTGTTGCCCCTCCGGGGTGGGACGAGGCAGACGGGAAGATCCGGCGGGGGAGGTGTGTGCGTCCGCACGGGGTTCTCAGGCCGTGCCATTCGCGTGCCAGTAAGGCAGGGGAACAAGGGGGAATCACGGGGACTCACGGACAGGGCGAGACTGCCCCTGACCAGCGCCGCAGCAGCTCAGAGGGTCGCGTACCGAGATCTTGTAAACTGTAGGTCAGGGGTTCGATTCCCCTCGTCGGCTCGCATGTGAAAGGCCAGGTCACCTGATATCAGGTGACCTGGCCTCTCGTTGTTCAGTCGGACTTTATGATCTTCTGTGCCTGTTGCGTGCCCGTTCGCCCGTACCCTCTTGCTCGAAGGTGAGATGGTCACCGACGTCCAGGTCCTCGGCCGGCCCGGCGCAGCCCACGATCGACTCCTGTGGTGTTCGAAATCAGCCAGGGTGGCAAGTGGTCACGCCTTCAGGCGCGTGTGCTGGAACGTGCCCTGCCGTACGCCCCCGCTACGGGGGCGCCGGTGACGGCGCACCGTGCCCTACCTCAGTGCCGTGCCAACCAGCGGCCTGCCGCCGCCCAAGCGTTACGCGGTGCTTCGGGCATATCCCCTTGCGCCGACTCGTGTTGGTCGCGCTTCGCATTCGCGGTACGCAGCGCCCAAACAGCCAGGCCGATGCCCACGAACATGGCGAGCACCAAGAAGGTGAACCCCAACCAGCCGAGAACGCTCCATGGCTTGTAGGGACTCACCTGGTAGTGCGCCCGAACCATCGATTCCATGCCCAGGAGTACCGCTGCGATCCCACACATGACCGTAGGAAGAAATAAGAGAGCTCGTTTGCGCACGGGATCAATTGTGGACCCTGGTCGTTTTTGCGCAAAGAGCTGCCATGGATGTGGAGCGCTCTGACCACAGGTTCCAGCCGCTACCCTCGGATCGGCAGCACCCGCTCTCACCACTGGACACCTCTCCGCATGCCCCAAGCAATCACCCCGACAATCAACACGAAGAGCAGCCCCTGGCTCGCCCAGAAGGCCCAGTCGAGCGGCCCCGTCGTGTGAGGGTCCCCGCCGTCCGTGGCCGCGAGCAGTGAGAGAGTCAACGACAGCTCCGTCGCCATCACCAGGAGCATGGCCGCCGAGAACATGAGCAGACGGTTACGCGGCTCATCAGGTGCCTCCTCCGGTTCAGGCGCGCTGTACTCATGTCGGCGGGCCCTGCGAAAACTTTTCACGGCCACCGCCAGTGCAAGAGCCATGCTCAGAACCGCGGCGACCAGGGCCGCCCAGAAGAACGGTCCACGCACATAGGGGTCTGCCCCGCTCACCCACTTGAGGACAAGGATCGCCACCGACAACAGCAGTACGCCCGCAAGTGGTTTGAACGGGCCAGGCGGTAGTTTCCTGAACACACCGTGATTATGTCGATTATTCGCCCCCTCATCCAAGAGCAGCCTCCGGCGGGGGTGTTTCGGCCCCGAGATTATCGCGATCGAAAAGACCGGGGAGCCTGCCTGTCCGCTCCGTTGCATCCCGGGTGCGCACCCCTTTCAGTGCCAAAGGCCGGTTCTCCGGTGAAGGTGAAGGGGTATACCGGGCTCTTTCGAGGTCGGCGCGCCTCTGGCCTGATGCGTGATCGGAAGAGCCGGGCACCGGAGACACGGCCTCCCGAAAGCTTGCGCTCTATGTCATCAAATGGCTACTCTGTGTAAAAAGGATCTTGAGGGCCTTCGTGCCGGTCGCCGGCATCCTGCGGGCCCACCCGTCGGGCACTCGGCGAGATGTTCGGTTCGCCCGTGAAGGGGGCTGAGCGGTGAACGGAAGGCTTCGACGTGTGATCGTCGCGTTTCTGATGGTAGGAGGCGTGACGCTGACGGTGGGGCCGGGGGCTTCCGGGGCGCCGGGCGCGACTCCGGACTTCTCGCTGACGGTGAGTCCACCACGGCTGGTCGTCGCCCCGGAGGAGATCGACGAACCTCAGTCGTTCCAGGTGGCGAACAGGGGGCGGTCGCCCGTCGACGTGGTCGTCGACAGGGTGGGCTTCGCCATGGACGGGGCCGGGAAGATGCTCTTCGAGCGTGACGCACCCCGCTCGGCCGCCGGCTGGCTCAAGGTCAGGCCGGCGAGCTTCCGTCTCGCCCCCGGGGCGGAGCGGGGCGTCACCGTACTGATCGACCCTCCGCCGGAGCCCGAGCACGGCGAGCACCAGGTGGCCCTGCTCTTCGTGGCCCCGGCAGGGGCCGGTGGGGGCAACATCAAGCTGAACCGGGCGATCGGAACGCCGATCTACATCACGGTTCCGGGGCCGATCGACACGTCCGTGCGCATCGGTGACCTGCGCACCTCCGGTGCCTTCTCAACGGGCGGCCCCGTCGACTTCACCACCACCGTCGACAATCTCGGGACCGTTCACCGCGACTTCCTCGGCCCCGGTGCGCTGAAGGTGGAGGTGAACGGGTACGAGGTGCGGTTTCCCGACTTCACCCTGCTCAGGGGAGACAGCAGGGACGTCGCCGTCAGATGGGCGGATCCGCCGTTCATGTGCCTCTGCCATGCGACGGTGTCGGTCTCCGGGTCCAACGGGACACTCCGGCGGAGCGCGACTTTCGTCATCCTCCCCCTGCGCCTCCTCGGGACGCTGATCGTGGTGGCACTCGTGCTGTACATCATCGCCTGGCTGCCGCGCCGTCGTCGGGTTCGGGCGTTCGGGGCGGATCGGGCCCCGAACGGGCGCGCCGACCACGATCGAGACGACCTCGACCGGGCCGGCAGCGGGGTTTAGGAGTGCGGCGTGTCTTTGGTGTCACGGGCCGACCGGGCGGCCGAGGGCGGTGACGTCCGGGGAGGCGGGTTTCCTGCCCATGGTGGGCGAACCAGTCGTTTCTCGCCGAACTCAGCCTTCCCGGGGAGGCAACCCTGTGGATTTGCTCCGCACGAGTGGCCCTTAGTCACATACTGAGACGCTAGATAAGCGGAAAGTAACCGACGAGGGGCGCGGCGGTGGCGGTAACGACTCTTCAGCGAGTCCGTACGGGGCGGGGCGGCTGCGACATCACCAGGGAGGAGGCGATCCGGTCCGACGTCGACGTCACCGTGATCGTCCCCCTGCACAACTGCCGGCCCTATCTCGACAGGTGCCTGACCTCGCTGCTGATCCAGCGGGTCGCCCTGGAGGTGGTGGTCGTCGACGACGGTTCCACCGACGGCGGTGCCGCGCTGCTCGACCTGTACGCCTCCTGCCACCGCGGGGTGATCCGCGTCGTCCGGCAGGAGGCCTCCGGCGGCGCGGGGCGCCCGCGCAACGTCGGCCTCTCCCATGCACGCGGCAGGTACGTCTTCTTCTGCGACGCGGACGACTACCTCGGCCCCCAGGCGCTGGAGCGGATGCTCGCGATGGCCGACCGCAACGGCTCGGACATCGTGCTCGGGAAGATCGTCGGTCATGACCGCAAGGTGCCGATCTCGATGTTCAGGGAGAACGCCGAGCGGGTGCCGCTCGGTGACAGCGCGGTCTACAACAGCCTGAGCTGCTTCAAGCTGTTCCGCAGGGAGATGCTGGAGCGGCACGCCATCCGTTTCGACGAGACGCTTCTGGTCGGCGAGGACGTCGTCTTCACCACCCACGCCTACTGCCACGCGAACGTGATCTCGGTGGTCGCCGACTACGACTGCTACCACCTGGTCGCCCGGCCCGACGGCACCAGCATCATGCAGCGGCAGGGGAGCCGCGACCCGGTCTCCTGGCTGCGGATGATCAGGCGGCCGATCGAGTTGATGCTCGCCCACGTACGGCCGGGAGACCTCCGCGACCACCTCCTGCGGCGGCACTTCCGGATGGACGCCTTCGGCAACCTCGGCAGGCCCTTCCTGGACGCCGGGGAGGTCGAGCGCAAGGAGATCGCCGCCGAGGTGGCCGACATGTGCGAGCGGTGGCTGACCAACGGGGTCCGCGACCGGCTCCCCGCGATCGACCGGAGCAGGATCGCCGCACTGGAGGACATCGACCGCCTGGTGCGGCTGGCGCACATCGAGTCGGCCTCGGTCCGCAGGGAGCTCACCGCGCTCCGCTGGGAGCGGGAGGGAAGGCTGGCGATCTCCGGCAAGGTGGCACTGAGCACGCTGGAGCGGTACGACCGCCCGGAGATCGTCGGTGGTGACCTCGCCCTGGTGCTGCGGCGCCGGCACGCGGGCGCCGGCCCCTTTGACGAGGTCGTGGTCCCGGTAACGGGCGACTGCGCGGAGTTCACCGGGGTCGTCGACGTCACCGGCCTGTCCTCCGGCGTCTGGGACGTTCACGTGGGTGTCGCCTTCGAGGGCGTTCCCCGGCTCGCACGCCTGGGCTCCGACAGGGACGGACTGACCGCACTTCCGGTGCCGCCCGCGCCGCGAGTGGTCGGCGACGTCGTCGCCCTGCCGTACTTCACCCGCCCCTACGGCAACCTCAGCCTTGACATCGGCGGCCACGTGGTCGCGGTGCCGGGCAGCGCGAGGCTGGTGCGCGCCCGCTGGGCGGCGGGGCACCGGCTGGTGCTGCACGGTGAGGTCACCGTGGGCACCGCCGCTCCGGCGGCGGACGCGGTGCGTTACCTGGTCTGGCGGGAGCGCGAGTCGAGCCGGGAGCGGCGTGAGCCGGTCACGGTCGGCGAGGACGGCACGTTCACGGCCTGGCAGGCGATGGGCCGGCTGGGGCCCGGTACCTGGGACGCCTACCTGGAGATGGACCTGGGCGGGCCGCCCGCGCGCTTCAGGATCGAGGCGGTGCCCGAGATGATCGAGCAGCCGCGCACCTGGTGGCGCGGCGCGACCCGGTGGAGCGTCAGGCCCTACGCCACGGCGGGCAAGGGGCGGCTCAGCACCGTGGTGCGCACCTTCGGCCCCCGGACCTTCGTCAGGCGCATCGTGCGTTGACGGCGCCCGGGACCGCCGCGAGCCCGGTGCCATGCGGAAGTCACCAGACCTTCGCCGGGTGTTAATGCCAGTATCTTGCAACTACAAGCCTATGGCCTAAAGTGGAGCCAAATCCGCGTTTCGGAGGCTTGCCGTGCACGTACCCGATGGCTTTTTCAACGCGGCGGTGTCGCTGTCGGCGGGGGTGGTCGCGGCTGCGGGCGTGGCCGTCTGCCTGCGCGGCGCCCGCCGTGAACTCGACGACCGCACCGCCCCCATGGCAGGCCTGGTCGCCGCCTTCGTGTTCGCCGTCCAGATGCTCAACTTCCCGGTCGCCGCGGGCACAAGCGGCCATCTCCTCGGCGGTGCGCTCGCCGCGATACTCGTCGGCCCGTATACGGCGGTGCTGTGCATGGCGGTGGTCCTCCTGGTACAGGGGTTCTTCTTCGCCGACGGCGGCCTGACCGCGCTGGGCGTCAACATCACGCTGATGGGCGTCGTCGCGGTACTGGTCGGGTGGGGCGCCTTCCGGCTGATCACCAGGAGCGTGCGGGGCAGGGGAGCCGTGGTGGCGGCTTCGTTCGTCGCGGCGCTGGTCTCGGTGCCCGCCACGGCGCTGGCTTTCACTCTGCTGTTCTGGATCGGCGGCACCGCGCCCATCGAGATCGGCACGGTCGCCGCGGCCATGGGCGGCGTGCACCTGCTCATCGGCATCGGGGAGGGCCTGATCACCGCGGTCACCGTCAGCACCGTCCTGGCGATCCGGCCCGACCTGGTGTACGGCGCCAAGGAGTTCGTCGCGCCGCTGGTCCTGCGCGGCGCCGGCGGCGAGGTGACCGTCTCCGCGGCGTCCCAGGCGTCCCCGGCGCCGGTCGCCGCGCGCCGTCGTGGCTGGTTCCTGCCCGCCGGCATCGCGGTGGCGGCGCTGCTGGCGGGCGTGGTCAGCTTCTACGCCTCCTCCTCGCCCGACGGCCTGGAGCGGGTGGCCGAGGACAAGGGCTTCAGCGGACAGGCGGCCGACCACTCGCTGGGCGAGCAGCCGCTCGCCGACTACGGGGACGTGGGCGGCATCCCGGTGGGGGTGGCCGGTCTGATCGGCGTCGGGGTGACCCTCGCCGTCGGCGGCGGGCTGTTCTTCACGGTGCGTCGCCGTGGCGAGGACAGTGACAGGAAGGTCTCCGTCTAGTGGGGGCAGGCCATCACCATCGGCTCCACCGGCCGGGCGACACGCTCGTGCACCGGCTGCCACCCCAGTGCAAGCTGGTGGCGGTGGCCGGGTTCGCCCTGGTAGTGGTCGCCACCCCGCGCGAGTGGTTCTGGGCTTTCGGTCTGTACGCCGTGCTGCTGGCCGCCGTCGCGGTGGCCGCGCGCGTCCCGGCGGGATTCCTGCTGCGGCGGATGGTGGTCGAGGTGCCGTTCGTGGTGTTCGCGCTGGCCATCCCGTTCATCGGGTTCGGCGAGCGGGTGACGTTCATGGGACTCTCGCTCAGCGTCGCCGGTCTGTGGGCCGCCTGGAACATCCTGGCCAAGGCGACCCTGGGCGTGGCCGCGAGCGTGCTGCTCGCGGCCACCACCGAGCCACGGCTGATCCTGCTGGGCGCCCAGCGGCTGAAACTGCCGCCGATGCTGGTACAGATCGCCATGTTCATGCTCCGCTACATGGACGTGATCCTGGAGGAGATGCGCCGGATGCGGGTGGCGCGGGAGTCACGCGGGTTCGTGGCCAGGGACGTGCGGCACATCCCGGTGATCGCCAGGTCGGCGGGGGCACTGTTCATCCGCTCGTACGAGCGGGGTGAGCGGGTGCACCTGGCCATGCTCAGCCGGGGCTACACCGGCTCGATGCCGGTCATCCAGGATCTGTCCGTCGCGTCGCGGCAGTGGCTCGTCGCCGGTATGTTGCCAGGTGCGGCGCTTGCCGTGCTGCTTGGGAGCTGGGGGGTCGCATGACCGCGCCGCCTTCGTTGGAGGTGAGCCGCCTGGCGTACGCGTACCCGGACGGTACGCAGGCGCTGTTCGGCGTGGACTTCCGCGTGGAGCGTGGTGAGCGGGTCGCGCTGCTCGGGCCGAACGGTGCGGGCAAGACCACACTGGTGATGCACCTCAACGGCATCCTGACCGCCGGCCACGGCACGGTGGCCGTAGCGGGGCTGCCGGTCGGGAAGGGATCGCTCAAGGAGATCCGCAGGCGGGTCGGGCTGGTCTTCCAGGACCCCGACGACCAGCTCTTCATGCCGAGCGTCCGCGAGGACGTGGCCTTCGGCCCGGCCAACCTGGGGATCACGGGCGAGGAGCTGGAGCGCCGGGTCAAGGACGCGCTGGAGCGCGTGGGCATGCTGGAGACGATCGACCGGCCGCCGCACCACCTGTCCTTCGGCCAGCGCCGCCGGGTCGCGGTGGCGACGGTGCTGGCCATGGAGCCGGAGATCCTGGTGCTCGACGAGCCGTCGTCCAACCTGGACCCGGCCTCCAGGCGAGAACTCGCCGAGATCCTCAGGGGGCTCGACGTGACGGTCCTGATGGTCACCCACGACCTGCCCTACGCGCTGGAGCTGTGCGAGCGCTCGCTCATCCTCTCCGGAGGGGTCATCGCCGCGGACGGGCCGACCCGTAAGATCCTCGCCGATGCCGGCCTGCTCGCCGCCCACCGGCTCGAACTGCCCTACGGTTTCGCGGCCTCCTGACCCCGGGGCGTCCTGGCTGCGGATTCCTGTGAAGAGTCGTGCACGACCTCGCGTGCCGTGGTGGCGAAGTAAAGTGGGTCTGCCCTGGGCGCGAGGAGGACTGATGAAGCTACGGCTGGCTCGCCGCGCGATCGGCGACGCCGTGGTGGTGGCTGTCGAGGGCGAACTCGACCTGTTCACCGCTCCCTTCCTGCGAGACGAGGTCCGTGACGCGATCAAGCTGGACGGTGCGCGACTGGTTCTCGACCTCACCGACCTGTCCTTCATGGACTCCAGCGGGTTGTCGGTGCTGATCGAGGCGTGGCGGCTGGCCACGAGCGGTGGCGGTGGGGTCTGCCTGGCCGCTCCCCAGGCGCCGGTGGCCCGGATACTTCGCACGACGGGGCTCGACCGGCGGATCAAGGTCTATCCTGACGTGAGCACTGCCGTCGGAGAGATCTAGGCTCCATCCCGCGGATCCTGCCGTGGCGAGGGCCGTCTGACCGACCGTGGCAGGCAAGGGGGCCAGGGCCTGGCATCGGAGAGATTTAACCCACCCCGAGTAGAACTTCATTCGGTCCGCGGGTTAAAGTCCGCTCATGGACTTGAACGGAGCAGCAGCAATCATCTCGGGCGGTGCCAGCGGCCTCGGCGAGGCCACGGCCCGCGACCTCGCCGCGCACGGTGCCACCGTCGTCATCGCCGACCTCAACGAGGAGCGCGGCAAGCCCCTTGCCGACGAGCTCGGCGGCGTCTTCGTCAAGACCGACGTGTCGGATGAGGTGCAGGTGCAGGCGGCCGTGGACGCGGCCGTGGCGACCGGCAAGCCGCTGCGCGTCGTGGTGAACAGTGCGGGCATCGGCTGGGCCAGCCGGACCGTGGGTCGCGACGGCTCGCCCCATGACCTGGCCTCCTATCGCAAGGTCATCGAGGTCAACCTGATCGGCACCTTCAACCTCATGCGCATCGGTGCCGCGGCGATCGCGAAGACGGAGCCGGTCGACGCGGACGGCCAGCGCGGAGTGGTGATCAACACCGCCTCGGTGGCGGCGCTGGAGGGGCAGACCGGCCAGGTCGCCTACTCGGCGTCCAAGGGCGGCATCGTCGGCATGACCCTCCCTGCCGCGCGCGACCTCGGCGCCATCGGCGTGCGCGTCAACACCATCTGCCCGGGCATCATCGACACCCCGATCTACGGCTTCTCGCCCAACGCCGATGAGTTCAAGGCCAAGCTCGTGGCCCCGGTGGTCTTCCCCAAGCGCATGGGACTGGCCTCGGAGTTCGCGCACCTGGTCCGCTCGCTGATCGAGAACGACTACATGAACGCCGAGACGATCCGTTTCGACGGCGGCATCCGCTTCCAGCCCAAGTAGGAGTCATCCGGTGTCTGACGAGGTTCTGGTCGAAGTGGACGACGGCGTGGCCGTCATCACGATCAACCGGCCCAAGGCCAGGAACGCCATCAACGGCACGGTCGCCAGGGGCGTCGCCGCCGCGCTGGACGAGTTGGAGGAGCGCAAGGACGTGGCCGCCTACGTCCTCACCGGCGCCGGTGGCACGTTCTGCTCGGGTATGGACCTGAAAGGTTTCCTGAGCGGGGACTTCCCGGTCGTGGAGGGCAGGGGATTCGGCGGGGTGGCCGAGACGCCGCCGAAGAAGCCGCTCATCGCCGCCGTCGAGGGGTACGCCCTGGCCGGGGGCTGCGAGCTGGCGCTGGCCTGCGACATCATCGTCGCCTCCGAGGAGGCCAAGTTCGGGCTGCCCGAGCCCAAGAGGGGTCTGGTCGCGGGAGCGGGTGGCGTGATGCGGCTGCCGCGTCGCATTCCGTACCACATCGCCATGGAGATCGCCCTGACCGGCGACCACTTCCCGGCCTCCCGGCTGTACGAGGTCGGCCTGGTCAACCACATCACGCCCGTGGGTGAGGCGCTGGCCAAGGCCGTCGAGCTCGCGAAGAGGATCGCGGCCAACGCCCCGATGGCGCTCGCCGCGACCAAGCGCGTGATCGTCGAGTCCGCGGACTGGAGCCTCGACGAGATGTTCAGGAAGCAGGGCGAGATCATCAACCCGGTGTTCGGGTCCAAGGACGCCATGGAGGGCGCGGCGGCCTTCGCCGAGAAGCGCGCCCCCCAATGGAAGGGTGAGTAGATCCCCTTCGGATTCCGGAGGGGATTCGCGGGCCGGGTGTGATCGATGGATCACACCCGGCGCGTTCATGGCCGGGAATGCGTACGGTAAAGGTGTGGGCGGGTGCGGCGGGGGCACTTGACATCCACGACGCCGCTCCAAGGCCAGGAGAGTGAATGAACGACCATGCGACCGGGATGACCCCCACCGGCCGATCCTCCGGCGACCTCCTGAAGCGCAGGGCGGGAAACCTGGCGGCGGGCGCGCTGGGCGCCGCGATCATCAACGTCCTCCTGGTCAGCGTCATGTGGGTGGTCGAGATCGTCGACTACGTGCTGCCGGGGGAGGGAACGCTCGACGTCTACGGCATCTGGTCCTGGGTCCCGGAGAGTCTGGGCGGCGTCCTCCTCGCACCCTTCCTGCACGGCGGCTTCGGCCATCTGATGGCCAACTCGCTGCCCCTGCTGATCCTCGGTTTCCTCGCCGCGCTGCGGGGGATCGGCCGCTACCTGGCCGCGAGCCTGATCATCGTCCTGGTCAGCGGCCTGGGCATCTGGTTCGTCAACGAGCCCAAGGTTCTCACGGTCGGTGCCAGCGGCCTGGTCTTCGGCTACTTCGGCTTCGTCGTCGCCCGGGGCCTGTTCGACCGCCGTGCCCTCGACATCGTGATCGGCGTCGGCGTGGCGATCACCTACTACTCGATCATCTGGGGGGTGCTTCCCGGGGAGGCGGGCATCTCCTGGCAGGGGCACCTGTTCGGCCTGATCGGCGGCGTCATCGCGGCCTGGGTGCTGCGCCGCAGGCGCCCGCGGGGGGTCTCTCCGGCCTACTGAGGCTCCGGACTCCTTCGCCCTGGTCGCCGCACGTCGTCGCCGTCCTTTCTGCCGCCGAGTCCCCGCCGTACGCCGTCCTCCGCGCCGCGCGGGCTTGCAGCCACCCGGCCGGCTCTTGGGGTTTCGCCCAGGGACAGGTGCTGCGCGGGGCTGTGAGGGCTGTGTAGGGCTTTGTAATGCTGCGGGAATGTTCGTGGTCGGATGAGGTGGTGCGCGCGCTCCAGGGGCGAATAGCGGCGATCTGAAGTGTGATCTGTTAAGAGGATCGACATTCACCAGCTATGGCCGCATCGATGGATTTAAGTAACAATATGAGCAAATTTCATGTGTGACCCTGCCTGGCTGCGTGCCCGTACATGTTCTCCAGGGCCATCCGCTGCCGGGCGCGACCCTCGAAAGGTGGCCGCGGGTGAACCTGGGATCCCTGGAACGCGCGATCATGGATGTGCTGTGGGGCTGCAAGCAACCACTGCTGGTCCGCCAGGTGCAGGACATGCTGAATCAGGACGCGGAACGGAGCCTGGCCTACACCACGGTGCAGACCGTCGCCGAGCGTCTTGTCAGGAAGGGTCTGCTGGAGAGGGCACCCGTGCGCAACGCCTTCCGCTACACCGCCAGCCGCTCCAGGGATGAGCACGTGGCGGGGCTGATGCTCGCGGCCCTGGCGGGCAGCCCGGACCGGGCCCCCGTGCTCTCGCGGTTCGCGGAGGGAGTGGATCCGGACGACGCCCTGCGCCTGCTGCACGAACTGGCCCGGCGCGCGGGGGAACAGGCGTTCACTCCGGGTACGGGCGGGCCGTCGGGCGCCCTGCCCTAGGAGGCTGGTGTTTTTCGCGCGAAGTAATCTTGGTCCCTCCACCAAGCCGTCAAAAACGGTGAGGATCGGGAGCACACACTCCACTTGGAGGCCGAATCTGCCTCCGGAATGGACGCTCTGTGGGTGTGACGCTCCACCATGATCGCTAAGCGGCCGTTTAACACCAGCCTCCTAGGCCCTGTCCTGTGGATCTTGCCGTGGCGAGGATCGGTCAGGTGGTGTCTCGCACGGCGGAGGAGGGAGCCGCGGCGTGCTGCGGTGACCGACGACAACGCGGCGAGGCGCCGCCTGACCGGCCGCAGTAGGCAAAAGATCCGCAGGACAGGGCCCAGGTTCCCGCGCGGGACCGGAGGTCTCACCGGACGAATCCCGGCGGTGCCTGCCACCAGGCCCGGCACCGCCAGGGAGCGGGACTACAGGCGCTCGACCACGTAGTCGACGCAGGTGGTCAGGGCCTCGACGTCGTCGGGGTCGATGGCCGGGAACATCGCGACGCGCAACTGGTTGCGGCCGAGCTTGCGGTAGGGCTCGGTGTCGACGATGCCGTTGGCGCGCAGGACCTTGGCGATCGCGGAGGCGTCGACGTCATCGGAGAAGTCGATCGTGCCGACCACGTTGGAGCGGAACTCCGGACCCGCGAACGGGGTGGTGTAGGAGGTCTTCTCCGCCCAGGTGTAGAGGCGCCGGGCCGACTCGGCGCTGCGAGCGGTCGTCCAGGCCAGGCCGCCGTTGCCGTTCATCCACTCGATCTGCTCGGCGAGCAGGAAGAGCGTGGCGACCGCCGGGGTGTTGTACGTCTGGTCCTTGGAGGAGTTGTCGATGGCCACCGGCAGGCTGAAGAAGTCGGGGACGTAGCGCCCGCTTGAGGCGATCTCGTCGACCCTGGCCAGCGCGGCCGGGGACATCAGGGCGATCCAGAGGCCGCCGTCGGAGGCGAAGCTCTTCTGCGGGGCGAAGTAGTAGACATCGAACTCGCTCGCCTCGACCGGCAGGCCGCCGGCGCCGGAGGTGGCGTCGACGAGCACGAGCGAGCCCTCCTCGCCCACCCGGCTGATCGGCATCGCGACGCCGGTCGAGGTCTCGTTGTGGGTGAGCGCGTAGACGTCGACGCCCTCCTCCAGCCTGGCCTCGGGGTGGCTGCCGACCTCCGACTTGATCACGGTCGGGTCGCCCAGCCATGGAGCCTTGGCCGCCACGGAGGCGAACTTGGAGGAGAACTCGCCGAAGTTCAGGTGCTGCGACCTGTCGCGGATCAGCCCGAAGGCGGCGATGTCCCAGAACGCGGTGGTGCCGCCGTTGCCCAGGACGACCTCGTACCCCTCGGGGAGGGAGAACAGCTCGGCCAGCCCCGCGCGGACACGCCCGACAAGCGACTTCACCGGCTTCTGGCGGTGAGAGGTGCCCAGGAGGCTGGAGCCGGAGGCGGCGAGAGCCGAGAGCTGCTCGGGGCGCACCTTCGAGGGCCCGCAGCCGAAACGGCCGTCGGCGGGCTTGATGTCAGAGGGAATCACGATGTCAGCCACGTGACCAGCCTACTGAGCCCGCGGATCGATCCAGGACGAGGTCCGGATTTTGAGACGAGACGTGGGACGGTTTTGAGCCGGGCCAGGTGATCGCGGGGGCGGGAAACCGGATGACGGCCGGTAGGAGAGCGGGGCGCGAGGGCTTCGAAGAGCCGGGAACGGCAACGGCTGTCGCGCGAGACGTCCACGCGACAGCCGTACAAGACGGGAATTCAGCAGGATCAGAAGGAGCTGACGGCCTCGGCGGCGCCGGGGACGTCGTGGACCGAGCGCTGAGGGGGACCCACGTAGTCGGCGCTGGGGCGGACAAGCCTGCCCGTGCGCTTCTGCTCCAGGATGTGCGCGGCCCAGCCCGCGGTACGGGCGCAGGTGAACATGGAGGTGAACATGGATGAGGGGACCTGGGCGAAGTCCAGGATGACCGCCGCCCAGTACTCGACGTTGGTGGCGAGCACCCGGTCGGGCTTGCGGGCGTGCAACTCCTCCAGGGCGGCCTTCTCCAGCGCCGCGGCGACCTCGTAACGCGGCGCGTCGAGCTCCTTGGCGGTGCGGCGGAGCACTCGTGCCCGGGGGTCCTCGGCACGGTAGACGCGATGACCGAAGCCCATGAGTCGCTGGCCCTTGTCGAGCTCCGACTGCACGTACTTCTTGGCGTCGCCGACCTGCTCGACACCCTCGATCATGTGCAGCACGCGCGCGGGCGCACCGCCGTGGAGCGGGCCGGACATGGCGCCGACCGCACCGCTCAGCGCCGCGGCGACATCGGCTCCGGTGGAGGCGATGACCCGGGCGGTGAAGGTGGAGGCGTTCATGCCGTGCTCGGCGGCGGACGTCCAGTAGGCGTCGATGGCCTTGACGTGCCTGGGGTCGGGGTCGCCCTGCCAGCGGATCATGAACCGCTCGACGATGCTCTCGCCCTTGTCGACCTCGCTCTGGGGGACCATCGGCTTCCCGAGACCGCGGGAGGACTGGGCGACGAAGCTCAGGGCCGTGACGCTGGCCTGCGCCAGGTTGGCGCGGGCCTCCTTGTCGTCGATGTCGAGCAGCGGCTTGAAACCGTACGCGGGGGCCAGCATGGCCAGCGCGCTCTGCACGTCGACGCGGATGTCACCGGAGTGGACAGGAATGGGGTAGGGCTCGGCCGGGGACAGACCCGGCTGGAACTCGTTGTCGACAAGCAGGCCCCACACGTTCCCGAAGGGGACGCGGCCGACCAGCTCTTCGATATCGACGCCCCGATAGCGGAGGGCGCCCCCTTCTTTGTCCGGTTCCGCGATCTCAGTCTCGAAAGCTACTACGCCTTCGAGCCCGGGTTTGAAGTCGGACATTTTCGGCCGCCTCCCTTTCTTGAAGTCAAAGCCTTGATGTCGAGATACCGGCGGGTCATATTCAACCCCCTGAGCCGGGGCAGCCTGCCGCCGGACCCACCAAATCGGGATCGCCGCAGGTGGGGGGCGCTGAGCGGGCTTCCGGCTCGGCACGGGAGAATACCTTCCCGTGGATGCCGCATCGCGACCGCCCTCGATGGCGGGACTTCGTCGCACGTACCAGGGACTGCCTCTCGTCGAGGAGGACCTCGCACCCGACCCCGTGTCGCAGTTCGCCGCCTGGTTCGGCGACGCCGTGGACGCCGGGCTTCCCGAGCCGAACGCGACAGTGCTGGCGACCGCCTCGGCGGGTGGCCGGCCGACGGCCAGGACCGTACTGCTCAAGGGTTACGACGAGAACGGATTCGTCTTCTACACCAACTACGAGTCGCGCAAGGGGCGTGACATGGCGGAGAACCCGAGGGCCGCCCTGCTGTTCCCCTGGCACTCCATCCGCCGCCAGGTACGGGTGGAGGGGGCGGTGGTACGGCTGCCGCGCGAGGAGTCGGCCGCCTACTTCAGGTCCCGGCCCTACGGGTCGCGGATCGGCGCCTGGGCCTCGCGGCAGTCCGCGGTTGTGCGCTCCAGGGACGAGTTGGACGCCCGCTACGAGGAGTTGTCGGAGCGTTGGCCGGAGGATCCGCCGATCCCGGACTTCTGGGGCGGACTGCGCGTGGTGCCGGCCGAGGTGGAGTTCTGGCAGGGCCGCACAGACCGTATGCATGACCGCCTCCGTTACCGGCGCTCCGGCGCCGGTTGGATCATCGAACGCCTGGCTCCATGACACCCTGCCCCCTCTTTGCTGATATATCCACATATGTCCGGTAGAGAGGGAGCGGTGTGGGGTTCGGGAATTTCGTCCGTAGGCACGCGGCCGACACACGTCCGCTCGGCATCCCCGCCTACCGGCGACTCTGGGCCGGTCAGGGTGTGTCGTTCATCGGCTTCCAGCTCACCTCGGTGGCCGTCAGCGCCCAGATCTACGACATCACGGAGTCGTCCTTCTGGGTCGGCATGCTCGGCCCCGCCAACCTGATCCCTCTGATCGTCTTCGGGCTCTGGGGCGGTGCGATCGCCGATGCCGTCGACCGGCGCAGGCTTCTCATCATCGGTGCGCTGATCGCCTGGTCGGGAACGCTCGCGCTGCTGGTCCAGGCGGCCCTCGGGTCGACGAGCGTCGGCCTGTTGCTGGCCACCGTGGCCCTGCACGCCACAGGTTTCGCCATCACGGGCCCGACCAGGGGGGCCATCATCCCCAGGCTGGTCCCGGTCGACCTGATTCCGGCGGCCAACACCCTCAACTTCCTGGTGAGCGGCCTCGGCACCGTCGTCGGGCCGTTGATCGGCGGGGTCGTGCTCGCCCAGAGCGGTTTCGCCACCGCCTACCTGATCGACGCGCTGCTGTTCGGCGCGGGCTTCTACGCCGCGGTGAGACTGCCGCGACTCGAACCGGTCGGCGAGGTGACGCGCCCAGGCCTGCGGTCGGTCGTGGACGGCCTGCGTTACGTCTGCGGGCACCCGGTGGTGCTGATGTCGTTTGTCGTCGATCTCATCGCCATGGCGTTCGCACTGCCCAGGGCGCTGTTTCCGGAGGTCGTGGCCGAGAGGTTCGGTGGTTCGCTGGTCGCGTTCGGCTGGCTGTCGGCCAGCATCGCCATCGGCTCGGTGCTCGGCGGGGTGCTGTCGGGCTGGGTGGGGCGGGTCCGGCGTCAGGGAATGGCGCTCACGTACGTGATCGCCGCCTGGGGGCTCACCGTCGCCGCGGCCGGACTCGCGGACCAGCTGTGGCTGATGGTCGCGCTGCTCGCGTTCGGCGGAGCCGCCGACCTGATCTCCGCGGTGTGGCGGCAGACGATCCTGCAGATCCACGCGCCCGACGACATGCGCGGGAGGATGCAGGGCGTCTTCATGGTGGTGGTCGCGGGAGGTCCCAGGCTGGGGGACCTCCGGGCCGGCGCCACCGCCTCGTGGTTCGGGGCCACGGGGGCCTGGGTGGGCGGTGGGATCGCCTGCGCGGTGGCCGTGGTCGCGGTGGGGCTGTCCGTCCCGGCCTTCAGAAAATATCAACCGGTCGCGAGTAGTATTTGAGCAGCTAGGGAAGGATTCGGCGGCCCCCGGTGTTGCTGTCCTTTGCCATCATGAGCCGTTCTCCCAATAGGGTCGTGTCTTCGAACTTCCAAGGTCCCGCGCCGCCCTCCCGGGAACACCGCGCGATGGACGTAGCATCGAGAGAGGACGGGAGGAACCTTGACCGCACACGGCTTGATCGACACAACGGAGATGTACCTTCGTACGATCTTCGAGCTGGAGGAGGAGGGCATCGTCCCCCTGCGCGCGCGCATCGCGGAGCGGCTCCAGCAGAGTGGTCCCACAGTCAGCCAGACGGTCGCCAGGATGGAGCGCGACGGTCTGGTTCGCGTCGAGGGCGACCGGCACCTGACCATGACCGATCTGGGACGTACTCTCGCGACCCGTGTCATGCGCAAGCACCGTCTCGCCGAGTGTCTGCTCACCCAGGTCATCGGCCTGCCCTGGGAGGATGTGCACATCGAGGCCTGCCGCTGGGAGCACGTCATGTCCGAATCGGTGGAGGCGAGGCTGGTCAGCCTGCTCAACAACCCCACGGAGGACCCGCACGGCAACCCGATCCCCGGCCTGGAGGAACTCGGCGTCTCGGGCCTTCCCGACGGGCGGTCGGAGTCGCTGCCGTCGATGGCCGCGATGGCCGGACCCAGAGATATACCCGTTGTCGTGCGGCGAATTAGCGAACAAGTGCAAAGCGATCCGGCTGTGATGCTTAAACTCAAGCAAGTTGGGATACAACCCGGACGCGAGGTAACGCTCGCGGTGAGCGACGACGGTGTGCGGGTGACAGGTGACGACGAGGCGGACAATCTTCTTGCGGATCTCCCGCGAGAGATTGCCGCGCACGTTTTCGTCTCCACACGCTGACCGAGGCCCCTTAGCTCGGTTGGATCCCGTTCGGGAGTCCCTCCGCTCCCAGGCCGAGACTGCAGGAGCAACCGTGGTTCGCTTTGCACACACCCG
This sequence comes from Streptosporangium sp. CA-115845, assembly GCF_050943795.1. Lineage (NCBI taxonomy): Bacteria > Bacillati > Actinomycetota > Actinomycetes > Streptosporangiales > Streptosporangiaceae > Streptosporangium > Streptosporangium sp. CA-115845. The sequence goes on from NZ_CP191988.1 coordinate 995,842, forward strand.
CCCACGAGGGGCGGTCACCGGATGAAGCGGTGGGGGGATGTTTCCCAGGATGCCGCTGATCACCTTACGGCTGGTTCCGTCCTAGATCATGCTGAGATGGCGGTGGTGGTCACCGACAGGTTCAGCAACCTGCTCTACTGGAACCCTTTCGCGGAACGGCTTTTCGGGCGTCCGGGCACATCGGGACCACGTGATCAGTCCCTCTCCCTGGGCATCATGGAGAAGGACCATCCGCTGGCCGTCGAGCTCTCCAAGCACGTCCTCAAGGGCGGTGTCTGGGAGGGCACGTTCGACGTCAGGCGCGGCGACGGGACGATCATCTACGTACGGGCCCAGGCCGTGCCGCTGCGTCACCCCTCGGGAGCGGTGACGGGCATCGTCATCACCGCTCGTGAGGCGATGCGCAGCAACGAGCGGGAGAAGGACCGTTTCGGCCTGCTGGAGCGGATCGGCGAGCGCCTCGCCGGATCGCTCTACGTCGAGGAGACGCTCAAGCGCGTCGCCGAGATGCTCGTCCCGCAGTTCGCCGACCACTGCTTCATCGAGCTGATGGAGGATGGGCGGCTGACCCGCAGGGTCTCCACACACGTCCAGGGTTGGAGCCCGCCGCCCAACACCTGGGCGCCGATCGGGGCGGAGATCCGCTATCCGGCGGGACACTACGCCGACATCGCGCTGCGCCGCCAGGAGACGATCCTGGTCGAGGACTTCTCCCAGACCAACTATCCCAGCCCCGGCGAGGCCAACACCCGCCTGGCCGCCGAGATCGGCATGACCTCGGCCATCGTGGCGCCGCTCTGCGTGCGAGGTGAGACCCTCGGGCTGATGTACCTGGGGCTGTCCAACCTGACCGACCGGCGTAGCCCGCACTACGACGCCTTCGACCGTGACTTCGTGGGGGCGATCGCCACCAGGGTCGCCCTCGCGGTCGACAACGCGCTGCTGTTCGAGGAGGAACGGCACACGGCGGAGTCCTTCCAGAAGCACCTTCTTCCCCGCGCGCTGCCGCAGCTCGACGGGCTGGAGATCGCGGTCCGCTACTTTCCCGCGGCACCCCTGGCCAGCCACGGGCAGGGCATCCAGACCCAGGTCGGCGGTGACTGGTACGACGTCATCCCGCTCTCGGCGGGCCGGGTCGGCATCGTGATCGGCGACGTCGAGGGCCGGGGCGCCAAGGCCGCGGCGGTCATGGGGCAGCTGCGGGCGGCGCTGCGAGCCTTCGCCCAGGACGACAAACCGCCCGCGGAGATCCTCGCCAGGCTCGACGAGTGGACGCGCATCATCGCCACCCCCGAGCAGGACGAGAGCGGCGCCGATATCAGCATCCCCCCCATCGTCACCTGCCAGTATCTGGTGTACGACGCCTGGTCGCGGCAGCTGTCGTTCGCCAACGCCGGTCACGCCCCCCCACTGCTGCTCATCGGCGACACCTGTACCGAACTCGACATCCGCGAGGTCGGCCAGCCGCTGGGAGTCCGGGCCAAGGGCATGCACGCGGACCTGGTCTACAAGGAGGAGACGCGGACCCTGCCCCCCGGGGCCGCGCTGCTCCTCTACACCGACGGGCTCGTCGACCGCCGCCCCATCCGCGACGCGGACGGCAGGCCGCCCAACATCGAGGAGACGCTGGGGCAGCTCTGCGAGAGGCTCATCGAGATCAGCGACACCTCCGTCGAGCGCATCGCCGACGCCGCCACCGTCGCGGTGCCCGGCGAGATCGACGATGACATGGCCATTCTCGTGCTCAGGTCCGCCCCCGAGGACCTGGCCGTCGAGGAGCGCACCTTCCCGGCCCAGCCGATCATGGTGGGTGAGGCGCGCCGGATGGCCTCGGAGGCGTTCATCGGCTGGAACGTCCCCGAGGAGCGCGCCGAGCTCGCCTGCCTGCTGGTCTCCGAGGTCGTCACCAATGTCGTGTTGCACGCCGCCAGCGCCAGCATCCCGCGCAGGGAGCTGACGATGGACGGCCCTCCGCTGTCGTTCGACGAGTCCTGGGACATCCCCGGCTTCGAAGACGAGATCGTCAATGAGAAGGAGTTCACCCTCCGGCTGCGCCGGGGCGGTGAGTCCGTCTGGGTCGAGGTCTTCGACCAGGACCTCCGGCTGCCGCGTATCCGCAGCGCGGGGGAGAACGACGAGGGTGGACGGGGCCTCTATCTCGTCGACCAACTCGCCAAGCGCTGGGGCTCCCGCCCCACCAAGGAAGGCAAGGCCGTCTGGTTCGAGATCCCCACCAGGTCGCGCTGAACAACACGTGGCAGAGCTGGAACAACTGTCCGATCGGTGGTTGACTCGGAACATGGAGTTGGCGTTCGAACGGCGTGGAACGGGCTCGCCCCTGGTCCTGCTGCACGGCATCGGGCATCACTGGCAGGCATGGCTGCCGGTGCTCGACCGGCTCGCCGCCGAGCGAGACGTGATCGCCGTCGACTTTCCCGGCTTCGGCATCTCACCGCCGCTGCCGTCCGGCACGCCGTACACGGCGGAGAGTCTGGCGGACGCGATCGAGTCCTTCTTCGGGATGCTCGGCCTGCGCGACCCGCATGTGGCGGGAAACTCCCTGGGCGGTTACGTCGCCCTCGAACTGGCCGCGCGCGCCGCGGTCCGCTCGGCCACCGCGCTCTCTCCCGCCGGGTTCTGGAACCGTAGCGAGCTCGCGTACGCGCGAGCCGTCCTGCTGGCCACCAGGGCCGCCGCCCGTGCCCTTCCCCCCGACCGGGCGCTGGCCCTCGCGGAGGAACCGCTGGGCCGCGTTCTCTCCATGAATCTCCTGGTCGCCCACCCCACCAGGCTCTCCCCGGAGGCGCTGCTCGCCGCTCTCCAGGCGCTCAAGGACGCCTCGGGGTTCGACGAGACCCTCGCCTCGTTCACGGGACTGATGCCTCCCGCGCCGCCGAAGGTGCCGGTCACGATCGCCTGGGGCGAGCACGACAGGCTGCTTCTGCGCCGTCAGGCGGTAAGGGCCGCCAAATGGTCGGGGCAGCGGGTGAAACTGCTCAAGGGGTGCGGGCATGTGCCGATGACCGACGATCCCGAGCTGGTCGCGAGGGTGCTGCTGGAGGCGTCCGCCTAGGGATGCCGACCTGTGCCTAGCGGAACGACTGTCCCCAGATGGCCAGCATCGCGATGACGAACACCACCATGACACCGGCGTACGCGACAGGGCCGAGCCGGAAGGCGCGCCGTACCCGATTCAGGCCCCAGGCGAACAGGAACGCCAGGAAGATCAGCAGAATCAGCCCGCTATCCATCGTCACCTCCTCGGGAAGTCTCCGTTGACCAGTATGCGTCGACGGGGCCGCTTCCGTGGCGGGTAAACGCGATTCGGAACCCGTGAGATCGTTACGTTTCGTGAACAGGACATCGAAGGTAACGCGTGCCCTGCTGATGGCAGCCCTGGCCGTAGGTCTCTCCGGATGTTCGGGCGCGGGCGGTACATCCGGTGCTCCGGTGACCGCGACCATCACCGTGACCGCCTCCGCCACTCCATCCCCCGAGGTCTCCGCGGTTCCGTCGCCTCCCGCCTCCGCCTCACCGACGGAGCTTTCCACGCCGCCTCCCACGTCGTCGCCGTCGGTGAGCGTGCCGGGAGGCCGGGGCATCGATGACACGGTACGGGGGCGGCTAGCCCTGCGGGGAGCGGACTCGATCACGGTGGCCCCCGCCAGTGACCAGGGGGTGCAAGCCCTCCTGGTGCCCTACACGGTCGTGCTCGACGCACAGGGTCTGATCTGCACGGAAGGGAAGGCTCCGCACAGCTGCTCCGTGGAGCAACTACGGAAGGCTCTCGGCAAGGGTGACGTCCTCCTCGCCGAAGTGACGATCAAGGACGGGGTGGCCGTCCAGATCCAGGAGATCACCCAGGAGTGACGGCACCGGCCGGCCGATCACGGGAGACCGCCGTCCTGTCGTCACGAGGGCGGCGGTCCTCCCGTGTGGTGGCCGGGTCGGGTCAGAAGCCGAAGGAGCGGCCGATGATCTCTTTCATGATCTCGGTGGTGCCGCCGTAGATGGTCTGGACACGGCTGTCGATCCAGGCCTTGGCCACGGGGTACTCCATCATGTAGCCGTAGCCGCCGTGCAGCTGCAGGCAGCGGTCGATGACCTTGGTCTGCAACTCCGTGGTCCACCACTTCGCCTTGGCCGCGTCCACCGCGGTGAGTTCCCCGGCGTTGAGTGCCCGGATGCATTTGTCCACGTAGTGGCGGGCGATCTCCACCTCGGTGTCCAGCTCCGCCAGGACGAATCTGGTGTTCTGGAAGCTGCCGATGTTGCGGCCGAAGGCCGTGCGGCTCTTGCAGTACTCGATGGTCGCCCGCAGGACCGTCTCCGCCGCCGCCACCGCCATCACCGCGATCGACAGGCGCTCCTGTGGCAGGTTGGCCATGAGCTGGAAGAAGCCCTGTCCCTCCGCTGGACCCAGCAGGTTGGCCGCGGGGACCCGGACGTTGTCGAAGAACAGCTCCGCCGTGTCCTGGGCGTGCATGCCGATCTTCTCCAGGTTGCGGCCCCGGGTGAAGCCCTCCATGCCCCGTTCGACGACCAGCAGCGAGATCCCCCGGGCGCCCGCCTCCGGGTCGGTCTTCGTGACCGCGACGACCAGGTCGGAGTTGATGCCGTTGGTGATGAAGGTCTTCTGGCCGTTGACCAGGTAGTGGTCGCCCTCGCGTACGGCGGTCGTCCTGATGCCCTGCAGGTCGCTACCCGCGCCGGGCTCGCTCATCGCGACCGCCGTGATGAGCTCGCCACTGGCGAACCCGGGCAGCCAGCGCGCCTTCTGCTCGTCATTGGTGAGATCCACGAAGTACGGCGCCATGACGTCGTTGTGCAGTGAGAACCCCAGACCGGACGCGCCTGTCGAGATGATCTCCTCGGAGATCACGGCGTTGTAGCGGAAGTCGGTGATTCCCGCCCCGCCGAACTCCTCGGGTACCCCGAAGCCGAACATGCCGATCTCGCCGGCCTTCTTCCACACCTCGCGGGGGACGATGCCGTCCTTCTCCCACTGGGCATGATGGGGCGCCACCTCGCGGGCCAGGAACTCGCGTACTGTCTCTCGGAAGAGCTGGTGCTCCTCTTCGAAGAGGTCTCGCTGCATTGTGTGCCTCCTAGGGGTCCGTGACACAGAATACGATTCTGTTACTCCTGGGTACACCCGGTGGGGCGTCGCTGGTGCGGCTTGCGGTGGTTTGTAGGTTTACATCCAGATCACAAGTGCGCCACGGTCTCCGTACGTACTCGATATCTCGCTGCGCTGAAGACGGTTTAAACCGTACGATCTACCCTCGGTGTGCTATGGCTATGCCCGTTGACGGCAGCCTTTGTGATCGGAGTATGTAGTGGTTCGGTGGCGATCTGGGCTCCGTAGATCTCTCGCGGTTTCGGCCCTGTGCCTTGTCGGTGGCGCGCTGGTCGCGCTGCCCTCCGAAGCGGCCGATGCCGGCAACGCCGAACTCGTGGTCGACTACAGCTGTACCGGTGGGGTCGCCCTGAACGGCGCCGTGAAGCTGCGGACAAAGGTGTCGATTCCCACGACGCTCACGGTCGGCGAGCCGCTCAACATCGGCTGGGCCCTCGATTACGAGGGGGCGTCCAGGTTCGGTTCGCCGGCCTACTTTGCCCCCGGTGGCAAGGCCACAGTCACCGGGGACGTACAGCTCACCGGTAGCTGGACCGGCGTCCTCCAGCCGAAGGGGAGCGTGGACCAGCCGGGGCAGCTCCAGCCCGGCACCCCCCTGGAACTGCCCAAGGGCATCTCCGACTCCGCTCACACCAGCAAGGAGGGGACGGTCAGGGTCACTCCCCAGAAACTGTACGTGGACTTCACACCTCCGGCAGGCGAGGTCATGGTCAACGACGACGACCCCCGGGTGAAGTACCACGCCCAGGCCGACTGGGATGACGTGAACGACCAGCCGATGAACAACAACGACTACCACCACGACCTGCACCGCACGAACCGGGTGAACTCCTGGGCCTCCTTCACCTTCACGGGTACCGGGATCGAGTACGTCGCCCAGCGTGACCAGGGCGCGGGCAAGGTCGGATTCAAGATCGACGGTCAACCGGCCAGCCCGGCCTACATCGACGCCTCGGAGAACGAGGACGGCACGCCGACGAACGACGCCCACAGAGGCGGATTGACGCTGTGGAGTTTCCGCGGCCTTGAGTACGGCACCCACACCATCGATGTCACGAACCTGGAGAACGGCACCTGGACGCAGGTTGACGCCTTCCGGGTGATCACGAAGCAACTGGTGGATCCGCCCCAGGGCTACCGAGCCACCTGCTCACTCATCAGTGCTCCCGTGGCGGTGGACGTCACCATCTCCAAGGCGGGCGGGTCACAGTCGCCCAACCCGACGGGCCCGGGGACCGGATCGCCGAGCCCCACGGTCACGCCGACGACTCCCACCCCCACCCCCACCAACACCCGCACCGGTACGCCGACCCCCAGCCACACCGGCACGACGACTCCTCCGGCGAACGGGGTCAACAGCACGAGCACCACCACGACCACCTCGACGCCCAAGCCGACCCTGACGGTGACCGCCACCGTCACCCCCACCCGGCCCACGCCGACCGCGCCGCAGGTGATCATCACGCCCAGCGGTGGGGCCCAGACCGGTGAGGCGCCACAGGGGGGCTCCGGCCTGGGGCTTCTCGGCGCGGGAACGGTGATGGTGACCGGTAGCGCGCTGGGCGGCGTGGCCTTGATGAGGCGGCGGGCGGCACACGCGCGCGGCCAGAGGGACAGCTGAAGGAGGCGCCGGATGTACCAAGGACCTGTGCAGGGCGGTCCCGGCCCCTATCCCGGTGGCGGCCCGGCGGCCAAGCCCAAGGGGAACATGCTGATGGCCGGGCTCCTGGTGGCCGGGTCGCTCGGCGGGGTGGCCGCGATCATGGCGGGGCTGCTCGCGTACCTCTCACCGGCGCCGGAGGATCCGGGTTATGGGCTGTCCGAGCCGCAGGCGGCGGTCAGCCCCCTTCAGGCACAGCCGGGCGCGCAGCCGGGAACCGGGGAGCAGGTCGCCGAGCAGCAGCCCGCGGGGGTGTTGCCGGCAGCGGTGGGACCGGGCGGGCTGGACGTCCCGCTGACGGCCGCCGCGCCCGCGGCGCCGCCGCCGCTGCCGGTGGTCCAGCCTCCGGCGCCGTTGAAGAGCGACGGGGTGAAGCCCCGGCGGCTGGCCATCCCGAAGATCGGCGTGCTGGCCCCGCTGATGGCGCTCGGTGTCGACTCCAAGCGGGAGATCCAGACTCCTCCGCTGAGCAAGCCCAACCAGGCGGGTTGGTACAGGTACGGTCCCATCCCCGGGCAGCAGGGACCTTCGGTGGTTCTCGGGCACGTGAACACCCGGAGCGGGGCCGCCGTCTTCAGCCGGCTGAAGGAGATCAAGCGCGGGGACAAGATCAAGGTCTCCCGGACGGACGGGACCGTCGTGGAGTTCACGGTCGACGGTGTGGAGCAGGTCAGCAAGGCGGCCTTCCCGTCGAAGCGGGTCTACGGCAACACCGGTGAGGCGACCCTGCGCCTGATCACCTGTGGCGGTGTCTACAACAGGAAGACCGGTCACTACACCGACAACATCATCGTCTACGCGACCCTGTCGAAGACCCGTCGTACCTGAGCGCCGGGTCCGGCCGCCGTACTCGCTGAATCGGCGGGCCACGGCCGTTTCGACGATCGCCTCCGATCGTTAGCCTCCCCGGCAATCCGGGTAGGGAGTTGTTTGTACGAAGTGGCCCCCCCGAATGATCAGAAGGCGGGGTGTGCCCAGGTGAGCATCGTGCGGGCCGGTGTCGTGGCCGTACTCATAGGGGTGGCCGCTCTCGGCGCCGTCCAGCATTCGAAGCCGTCGCACGAGCGCTCCACGAGCTGGGGCGCGCACAAGTCCGCGAACTCGGGGGGCAAGCACGCCGGAGGATGGACGATCAAACGGCTGCGTTCGGGGAACGGGCACACGGCCACGCGCTCCGAGTCGCGCATCGAACGCGGAGGGAACTGGGGGTTCGGGCGACCGAGGCGTTCGGATACCGGACGGCACAGGGCGCGGGAGTTCGGGCGGCGGGGTCATGAGGCGAGGCGTCACGGAGGTCGCTGGTTCGGGTGGCGGGGCAGGGGTGGCGAGCGCGGCGGGGGGCGGGGGTTCGGGCGGTCAGACGATTCGGATTCCGGGCGATATGGGGACCACCGGGTTGGCCGGCCGGATTCAGATGCCGAGCGCGGTGCGGGCTGGGGGTTCGGGCGGTCGGAGGATCTGAGGCCTGGGCGGTATGAGGACCGGGGGTTCGGGCGGCGGGGTCCGGAGTCCGGTGGGTATGGCGACCGGGGGTTCGGGTGGCGGGGTCCGGAGTCCGGTGGGTATGGCGACCGGGGGTTCGGGTGGCGGGGTCCGGAGTCCGGTGGGTATGGCGACCGCGGGTTCGGGCGGCGGGGTTTCGAGGCGGGACGGTACGGCGACCGCGGGTTCGGGCGGCGCGGTTCGGATGCGCGGCGACACAGGGATCGCTGGTACGGACGGCATGGGCGGGCGAGGCACGGCGGGCACCACCGGCACGGGCAGCGGCCGGGCCGGGCCGGTTGGTAGCGGCCTGGCCTGCAGTTTGAGACCGGGGCGGCAACGGGTTGTGGCGCGCGGCCGGTGCGACGCCGGTCCGCCGCCTGGGATCGGCAAGGGGACCGGAGGCCGGCGAGGGGCCTGAGGTCGGTGTGGGGTCTGAGACCGGTATGGGGTCCGAGGCCGGCGCGGTGGGCGGTCGCGCGCTGAATCGACAGGCCGGCGGTGACGTCCCAGGAGACGTCGAGACGCGAACCGGGCAGTCGGCCACTTCTGCTTTCTCCGTCGGACGGACCTGCGGGGTCGCGTCACAGCGGGCACCGCACTCGCGCACGTGCTGTGGAGGCCGTTGTCAGCCCGGTCGTGGCGATGATGTCGACTGCTCCGAGGGAACGCGATGTCGGCGTGGCCGCCGGGGGACATTTCAGATTATTTCCGTAAACAGTCGCGCAACGTGCTCCCGAGGGGATCGCTTCTGATCGTTAATCACCTGTCCGGTCCGGGTATAGGCGTTTATGCGAATGTGTCCCCCCTCTGACCCAGAGTGAGGGGTGTACGCAGGTGAGCAAGGCGCGGGCCGGTGTGCTGGCCGTATTCATAGGAATGGCCGTGATCGGCGTCCTCCATCACGGGGATTCGACGGGTACGCGATCCGCGATCCCCGCGGCCGGGCAGTCCGGCGACTCGGTGTCCAAACGGCTCACGGGTTCCACGGCCGAACGGTCCGCGCACTCCACGGCCGAGCGTCAGGCGAGTCCGGTGGCCAAGCGGCTCGGCCGCCGCGGGGTCGAGCCGATCATCATCGCGCACCGCGGGGCCAGCGCCTTCCGGCCCGAGCACACGCTGCTCGCCTACACGGTCGCCATCTCGATGGGCGCCGACTACATCGAGCCCGATCTCGTCTCGACCAAGGACCACGTGCTGGTGGCCCGGCACGAGAACGAGCTCTCGGCGACCACCGACGTCGCGAGGCATCCGGAGTTCGCCGACCGCAGGACTTCCAAGACCATAAACGGCATCCGGCACACGGGCTGGTTCACCGAGGACTTCACCCTCGCGGAGCTGCGCACCCTCCGTGCCAGGGAACGCTTCCCCACGCAGCGTCGAGGCAACACCGCCTACGACGGGATGGAGAGAATCCCGACGCTCGACGAGATAGTCAAGCTCGCGCAGAATCACGGCGTGGGGGTCTACGCCGAGACCAAGTTCCCCACCTACTTCGCCTCGATCGGGCTGCCGCTGGAGGAACCGCTGCTGGAGACCTTCCGGAAGTACGGCTGGGACGACGAGCGGGACCCGGTCTTCATCCAGTCCTTCGAGACCGGGAACCTCAAGCGGTTGCATCCCCTCACCCGGCTCCGGCTCATCCAGTTCATCGGAGCGAACGGCGCCCCGTACGACCATGTGCGGTCCGGCGATCCGGCTACCTACGACGACATGGTCACTCCGGAGGGACTGCGAGAGATCGCCGGGTACGCCGACGGCATCGGCGTGGTCACGAAGCGGATCGGCCCCCGTGATCCCGGCGGTTTCGAGAGCAGGCCGGTACCACCCGCCGAGCTCGTCAGGAACGCCCAGCGAGAAGGGCTCCTGGTGCACGCCACGACGGTTCGCAAACTCGCCGTGCGGCTCCGGGCGGACCTCAGGGGCGACAGCTCGGGCGGGCGTGCCAACGAGGAGGTGCGGAAGTGGCTCAGGCGTCTGTACCGGCTCAACCTGGACGGGGTGATCGCCGACGACCCCGGCATGGCGCGCGCCGTACGGGACCGGTTCCGGGCCGAGGGCTGACCGTGTCCGCCGGTGCCGCGTCGGCCGCGGCCGAGGGGCACGTCACTCCGTCTCGGCTCTGGCCGGATAGCGCAGGATCCGGTCGTCGCCCTCGCGTACCTCACCGCGCCCGTCGGTGTTGGACGTGGTCAGCCAGAGCGCCCCGTCCGGTGCCACGGCGACCGTGCGCAGGCGGCCGTACCGGCCGACCAGTTCGGCCCGGGGTTCGCCGGCTCTCCCGTCGCGCAGGGGCACCGTCCACAACCGCTCCCCGCGTAGCGCCGCCACGTACAGCGTGTTCCCGGTGATGGCGGCACCGGAGGGGGAGGCCTCGCTCGTGGGCCACGTCACCAGCGGGTTGGTGAACTCACCGCCGCGCGTGTCGCCCTTGCCCTCCACCTCCGGCCAGCCGTAGTTGTGGCCGGGCTCGATCAGGTTGACCTCGTCCAGCGTGTTCTGCCCGAACTCGGTGGCGAAAAGGCGTCCCCGCTCGTCCCAGGCCAGCCCCTGGACGTTGCGATGGCCGAGGCTGTAGACCGGCGAGCCCGGCGTCGGGTTGCCGGGGGCGGGCCTGCCCTCCGGCGTCAGCCGGAGGATCTTCCCGTTCGGCAGGCGCGGATCCTGCGACGAGTCCCGCTGACCCGCGTCTCCGGTGCCGGCGTACAGCATGCCGTCCGGTCCGAACGCGATACGGCCGCCGTTGTGGAAGGAGGCCTTGGCGATGCCGTCGAACAGCACCTCGGGGGCGGCGTCGCCGAGGCGGAAGCGCACGATCCGGTTGTCGGATTCGGCGGTGAGGTAGGCGTACACGTAACGGTCCCTGGCATAGCCGGGTGACACGGCCAGCCCGAGCAGGCCGCCCTCGCCGCTCGCGACCACGCCGGGCACCCGGTAGACCTCGCGTGGCCGCCCGCCACGCCCCGGGACCTGGAGCACCCGGCCGCTGTCGCGCTCGGAGACGAGCGCGTCGCCATCCGGCAGGAACGCCAGCCCCCAGGGCACCTCGATGTCGCGGGCCATCTCCTTTCCCGCCTGGAGGTCCGGCACCCCGTCCGGCACCCTGCTCGGAGCCGGGCCGGCAGTCCCGCTCTCCCCGGGAGTGCCGCTCGCGCTCCCCGAGGTCGCCGACGCCGCACTCGGGGGGGCGGCCGGGTCGTCGGCGCAGGCGGCCAGCAGCATCACCACCAGGCCGGCGGTCGGCACGATCCGGCTCGCGGTCTTCCTCATGGTCACCCCTTCTGTGATCGAGCGCGCCGGCGACGGGCAGTCCTGGGCCGGTCAGTCCCGGTCTACTCGACCACTCTGCCCCATGCTCCCGGTAAATCCCGCCCGACCGCACCTGTCGCGGCGATCTCCCCGAGATCGGCGGGGAAGATCCCGTCAGCCGGTGTGCATGGCGGCCCGCACCCGATCGAGGGTGATCGGCAGGTCGCGCTGCCGGGAGCCGGTCGCGTGGAAGACGGCATTGGCGATCGCGGCGGCGGTGCCGACGATCCCCACCTCGCCGATGCCCTTGACGCCGACGGGGTTGAGCTCGTCGTCATGCTCGTCGATCCAGTGGGCCTCGATCCCGCGGACGTCGGCGTTCGACGCGATGTGGTAAGTGGCCAGGTCGTGGTTGGTGAAGTCACCGAAGCGGAGGTCCATCTGCAGGGCCTCGTGCAGGGCCATGGAGATCCCCATCGTCATGCCGCCGAGGAACTGCGAGCGCGCCGTCCTGACGTTGACGATCCGGCCGGCCGCGAAGACCCCGAGCAGCCGCTCGATACGGACCTGCCCACTGTCGACGTCGACCTTGACCTCGGCGAACTGCGCTCCGAACGAGTGGCGGGAGAACCGCCCCTGGGCGGCGAGGTCCTCGGTGGTGTCCGCCCGCGCCTGCAGCCCCTCGGCGGGGACCACCCCGGACCGCTCGTCGAGCTCCCTGACCAGGGTCCGGCACACCTTGCTCACCGCCCAGCTCCACGAGGCGGTGCCCATGGACCCGCCGGCGAACGGCGCGGGTCCGAAGACGCTGCGGCCCACCCGGATGGTGATCCGGTCCATCGGCACGCCGAGCTCGTCGGCCGCCACCTGGGCCAGCGCGGTGCGAGCCCCGGTACCGATGTCGGCCGCGGCGATCTCGACCACGAACCTGCCCATGGGCTCGGCGCGGGCGGTCGCGGTGGACGCCATGGTGAAAACCGGGTAGGTCGAGGACGCGACGCCGGTGCCGACGAGCCACCGGCCCTGTCTGCGGACGCCCGGCACCGGGTCGCGTCCGGCCCAGCCGAAGCGCGCCGCCCCCTCCCGCAGGCAGGCGATCAGGTTGCGGCTGCTGAACGGGAGGCCCGATTCGGGGTCCAGCGCGGGCTCGTTGACGACTCGCAGCTCGACGGGGTCCATCCCGAGGGCGTACGCCAGCTCGTCCATCGCCGATTCGAGGGCGAACATCCCCGGAGCCTCGCCGGGCGCGCGCATCCACGATGGGGTCGGCACGTCCAGCTGTAGCAACCGGTGGGCGGTGTGGCTGTTGGGCGTCGCGTACATCATGCGGCTGGCCGCGACCGTCGGCTCGGTGTACTCGACGCGCTTCGAGCTCTGCTGGAGCGCGTCGTGCCACACCGCGGTCAGCCGGCCGTCCAGCTCGGCCCCCAGACGCACGCGTTGCACGGTGGGCGTCCGGTAGCTGACGAGCGGGAACATCTGCTGCCTGGTCATCGCCACCTTGACCGGCCGCCCGACGGCACGGGCGGCCAGCGCCGCCAGCACGGTCGGCGGGCGCGGTAACGCCTTCGACCCGAAACCGCCGCCGATGTGGTCCGCGACGATGCTCACCGCGCCGTCGGCGAGGCCGAACAGCGCGGCGATCGCGATCGCCGACATCCAGGGCGCCTGATCGGCGTTGTAGAGGGTCAGGGTCTCGCCCTCCCAGAACGCGATCGTGGCGTGCGGTTCCATCGGGCTGGCATGCTCCGCCGGGGTCGTGTAGGTGGCGTCGATGCCGGCCGGTGCCGCGGCCAGGGCGCTCTCGGCATCACCCCAGTGGACGGTCCCGGGGAAACCCGCGCTGGCCTGCCGGGGCGAGAAGATCCGCGGGTTGCCCGGGTCCAGCACGACGTCGTGTTCCTGCTCGTCGTAGTCCACCCGCACCGCCGACGCCGCCTCGCGGGCACCTTCCAGGGTGCTCGCGACCACGGCCGCGACGATCTGCCCGCGGTAGGCGACGTCGGCCGACTGCAGGACGGCCAGCTCGGCGTCGTCGGCGGGGTGCAGCCGAGAGACGTTGCCGCTGTCCAGTACGGCGATCACCCCCGGCAGGGCCAGCGCGGCGCCGCCGTGGACGGCGCGCACCCGGCCGCGGGCGATGGTGGCCTGCACGGGCCAGACATAGACGGCGTTCGGCACCGGGTACTCGTAGGCGTAGCGGGCCGCGCCGGTGACCTTCTCGCGCCCGTCGATCCTGGCCGGTGCTCCGCCCACCACCTTGTCGAGCGTGGTCATCGCCGTTCCTCTCCCACGAGATTCCCCGTGAGATCGCGTACGCTCGCCGCGATCAGGTCGGCGGCGAGCCCGATCTTGAACTCGTTCCCCGGCAGGGGGCGCGCCGACGCGAACTCCGCCTCCGCCGCCGCCAGCAGCAGTTCCTTGTTCGGCCGGTGACCGGCCAGCATCCGCTCGGCCTGGTGCGCCCGCCACGGCCGCGGGGCCACCCCGCCCAGCGCCAGCCGGATCTCCCGCAGCGTCCCGCCGCCCTCCGTCGTGACCAGGGCCGCGACCGAGACCACCGCGAACGCGTAGGACCAGCGGTCGCGGACCTTGTGGTATCGCATGGCCGCGCCGTCCGGGGGCGGCGGCAGTTCGACGCCGGTGATCAGGTCGCCGGGCTCCAGTACCGTCTCGCGATCGGGGGTGTCGCCGGGCAGCAGGTAGAGGTCGTGGAGCGGCACCGCCCGCTCCTTTCCGCCCGCGAGCCTGATGTGCACCACGGCGTCGAGAGCGGCCATCGCCACCGCCATGTCGGACGGGTGGGTGGCCACGCAGCTGTCGGAGATGCCGATCACACCCAGGTCGCGGTGACTGCCGCCGATCGCGGAACAGCCCGTATCCGGGTCGCGCTTGTTGCACGGCTTGGTGACGTCCTGGAAGTACGGGCAGCGCGTGCGCTGCAGCAGGTTGCCGCCGGTGGTGGCCATCGACCTGAGCTGTCCGGAGGCTCCGGACAGCACGGCCCGGGCGAGCATCGGGAAGCGCTCCCTGATGCCCCGGTCGCCGGCCAGGTCGCTGTTGCGCACCGTCGCGCCGATGAGCACGCTGCCGTCGGCCCGGTGCTCGATCCGGTCGTACGGCAGCCGGGTGACGTCCACCAGCCTCGCCGGCCGGGCCACGCCGAGTTTCATCAGGTCCACCAGATTGGTTCCGCCGGCCAGGAACATCGCGTCGGTGCCGTCCACGACGGCGGTGGCGGCGGCACCGGGGTCGGTGGCGCGCTGGTAGGCGAAGGGTCTCATCGGTTGCCTCCGGGACTCGATCCGGCGACGTCGAGGACCGCCTCGACAACCCCGGCGTACGCCCCGCAGCGGCAGAGGTTGCCGCTCATCCGTTCGCGGACCTCTTCGGCATCCAGGGCGGCGCAGGAGGCGACACCGGCCGCGACGTCCTCGGTGACATGGCTGGGCCAGCCCGCATCCGCTTCGGCGAGCGCGCCGATCGCCGAGCAGATCTGGCCCGGCGTGCAGTAGCCGCACTGGAAGCCCTCGTGGTCGAGGAACGCCCGCTGAACGGGGTGCAGGTCGTTCGCGCGAGCCAGACCGGCGACCCCTTCGATGGTGACGATCTCCTGTCCGGTGGCGGTGACCGCGAGCGTCAGGCAGCTGTTCACCCGCCGGCCGTCCAGCAGGACCGTGCACGTCCCGCACTGCCCGTGGTCACATCCTTTCTTCGCCCCGGTCAGGTTGAGATGCTCGCGCAGCGCGTCCAGCAGGGTCACCCGGTTGTCCAGGGAGACGGAGTGGTCGGCACCGTTGATGCGCAGCGTGATATCGCTGCTGAACGCTTCGACTGCCATGCCGTTTATCCTGCCAATTACCCAATGAGAGTTGGATCACCTATTAATCTGAAAATCCAAAAGAAGCGGCAACCGTACTGCCGTGAGAATCACCGGCGGCTCGGGGAGACACCGGGATCGGCAGATGTGCCGCGGACGGGTGTCGGGAGGCGGCCGCCGGAGCCCGTCAGTCCGGTCGCCCGTCGGTGACCAGCGCCGAGACGGCGGCCCTGTGCCGCTGGAGCCGCTGCTGCCCCTGGTCCAGCAGCACCACGAAGATGACCAAGGATCCCTTGATGAGGATCTGCCAGAACAGTGACACGTCCAGGATCATCAGGCCGTTGACGAGGAGACCGATGACGACGGCTCCGACGAGGGTGCCCCGTACGGTGCCGCGTCCCCCGTGCAGCGTGGCGCCGCCGAGGACGACCGCGGCGATCGCGTTGAGCTCGAACGTCTCACCGGCCTGAGGTGCCGCCACGGTCAGCTCCGAGGCGATGAGGAGACCCGCGAGCGCGGCGCAGGCGCCGGAGATCACGTAGACGACCGTCTTGACGCGGTTGATCGGGACCCCCGAGAGCTCCGCGGCCCGCTCGTTGCCGCCCGCGGCGTACAACCATCGGCCGAACGGTGTCCTGGTGAGTACCAGCATGACGGCGACGGCCAGGACGATCATGATCCAGATCGGGATCGGGATGCCGAGCGGGCGAGCGTTGCCGAGGAGGCCGAAGCCGGTGTTGCCGAGTTGGGGGTCGCCGTCCAGGTTGGTGTAGGTCGAGCCGTCGGAGATCAGCAGTGCGAGTCCCCGCGCCACGTACAGCATGCCGAATGTCGCGATGAACGGCGCCACCTCGAACCGGG
Organism: Streptosporangium sp. CA-115845; assembly: GCF_050943795.1. Lineage (NCBI taxonomy): Bacteria > Bacillati > Actinomycetota > Actinomycetes > Streptosporangiales > Streptosporangiaceae > Streptosporangium > Streptosporangium sp. CA-115845. The sequence goes on from NZ_CP191988.1 coordinate 1,012,054, forward strand.
TGATGAGGACACCGTTCACCAGGCCGACGAGCATGCCGACCGCGACGCAGAGCACGATCACGCCCCACACGGGCGGGTAGGCGATCACGTCGACGAACCTGAGATGGAGACCTTCGAGCAACTCGCCGGCGACGACCCCGGAGAGCCCGATGACCGAGCCGACGGACAGGTCGACGCCGCCCTTGAGGATGACCAGCAGCATGCCGAGCGCGACCACCCCGTTGACCGCGATGTGCTCGGTCATCTTGACGAGATTCGGCATCGTGAGGAACGAATCCGTCAGCATGCCGAAGAGCACGATCAGGGCCGCCAGCGCGATGAGCGCCCGGAGCTCGAACAGGCCGTTCAGCAGGGACAGGCGGCGTGCCTGGGCCGCGATCCGCTCCGGCGGGGGGCGGCCCGGAGGCGCCGGTGCGGGGGGTGTTCCCCGAGGTGTCAATTCGCACCGCCCTCGGTCCTGTCGACGGTGACGCCGTCCAGCGCGCTCATCAACTCCTCCCGGGTTATCGCGCCACGCCGGAAGTCGCCGGTGACGCCCCCGCGGGCGAGCACCAGCAGCCGGTCGGGGATGTGCAGGGCCTCCTCGGCGTCGGACGTGGTGAAGAGGACGGCCAGGCCGTGTCGTGCTCGTGCCGCCAGAAGCTCGAAGATGTCGGCCTTGGCGCCGGCATCGACGCCGCGCGAGGGCTCGTCCAGCAGCAGTACCAGGGGATCGGTCAGCAGCGCCCTGCCGATGACCACCTTCTGCTGGTCGCCGCCGCTCAACGATTCGACGGGGGCTCCGGCGTCGTCCGCCCTGAGGGCGACGTCGGAGATCATCAGATCGACGGCGTCCAGTTCGCGCTCCCGGGAGACGAACAACCGTCGGACGAACCTGTCCAGCCCGGCCAGGGAGAGGTTCTCCCCGACCGACATCGTCTGGATGAGGCCGTCGCGCCGCCGGTCCCGGGGGACAAGGACCAGGCCCCGGTCGATGCGGTCGCGGATGCTCGCGCCCTCCAGCGGGATGCCCGAGAGCAGGACGTCACCCGACTGCGAGGGGATCCGGCCGGCGAGCGCCTCCAGCAGTTCGGTCAGGCCCGAGTCCACCAGGCCGTAGATCCCCACGATCTCGCCCTCCCCGACGGTCAGGGAGAGGTCGTCGATCGCGAGATGACCGGGATTGGCCGGAGCGGCCACCGAGAGCCCGTGCAGGGTCAGCAGTTCCGCTCGTGACGGCGGTGGCTCCGCCTCGATGACCTGGGTGAGGTGTGCGAACAGGGCCTCCCGGTCGGGGCCGACCATCTGCTCCACGACCCACCGGATATCGACGGTCCTGGCGTTCGCGGTGGCGGCCGGCCGCCCGTCACGCAGTATGACGACGTCATCGGCGATCTTCAGCACCCTGTCCGGTTGATGGGAGACGTAGACGACCGCGCCTCCGCTCGCGGTCAGCTCCCTGATGGCCCGGAACAGCGCCTCGACCTCCGGAGGAGTGAGCGCCGAGGTGGGCTCATCCATGATCAGCACCCGGGCCTCCTGGAGGAGCGCCCGCGCGATCTCGATGATCTGCTGCCGGGCCGGGCTCAGGTCACCGACCAGCCGATCGGGATCCAGGTCCTCTCCCAGACTGTGCAGGATCGCCGCGCTGGTGGCCCGCTGGGAGGAGCGGTCGATCACCCAGGGGCCCCCGTAGATCTCGCGGGCCAGGAACAGATTGTCCTGGATGCTTAGATTGGGGAAGAGATTGAGTTCCTGAGGGATGATCGAGATGCCCCGGTGGGCGGCGTCGCGGGGAGACAGGAGCCTGACGGGCTCCCCGTCGAGTTCGACGTGGCCGGTGGTGGGCTGCTCGATCCCGGAGAGGATCTTCAGCAGGGTCGACGTGCCGGCCCCGTTCCTGCCGAACAGCGCGGTCACCCGACCGGCGGCGATGTCGAAGTCGACACCCCTGAGCACGTGCGTGTTCCCGTACACTTTGGTGACGTCGCGGGCGCTCAGGATTTTGGGCGCCGCGGGCTTCACGGCACCTCCTTGATCGAGACCGGGGTGATGGTCACGACGGAGGGGGTGAGGAAGTTGAAGGCACCGGCGAAGGAGATCTTCTTGCCGTTCAGGCGCGCCGGGTCCAGGTTCTTGAGCAGCTCCCCCCACAACCGGTTGTTCAGCGCGGTGGCGGCGGCGGCGTACTCCGCCTGGTTGCGGAACCGCCTGAATCCGATGCCGGCCGCGTCCCGCAGCGCCGTGCCGTTGACGGCAGGACCTACCTGCAACGAGACCCGGGTGCCCGGTGGCAGGCCCGGCACGGTCACGGGCATCAGCCCGGACTCCGCCATTCCGGCCCTGCCGGTGCCCCTGACCGCGAAATTGTAGGGGCCGTTGCCCTGCCGGACGCCGTAGCGCCTTTCGGCTGCCCTCTTGTCGGTGGTCATGGCCTTCACCAGCACGGGCAGCTCGACCGCCCTTTCCCTGATCGCGGGCACGACCTCGCTCTCGTACGTCCGCGCCCCGAAGGCGGCCGGGTCGAACCGGGTGCCCGACGCCGCGACCGACTCCGCGGAGCGGTATTGGGTGCTGAACCCGATGGCGGCCAGGAGGGCCGCCGCCAGGGCGGCGGCCACCCATCTGGCCGGGATCCGCCGACGAGGCACCTGCCCGCCGCGCGGGTGTGCCGCAACCGGGGTGCTCATCACAAACCTCCAGCTTGGGAGGATGTCAAGACCCGTATACCCGTTCGTGTGGCTTCCACTGAATCCGCCCTGAACGGGAGCCGATCGAGCTGCCGGAACCCTCGCGCGTTCTGTTCCGCGGTGGCCACGACACCGTGCGGATCCCGGCGGAGGTCGGCTACTCACCGTGACCCCCATGCGCCACACCCCGTCTGTTGTTTGAAACTTCACCGATGTACGGTGTCGTTTGCTGTGGGATAGATGGGAATTTGTGTCCGTTTCGCCGACTCGCTCGCGCACTATGGTCTCTGTTCGTAGGATCTATGCCGAACCTTGACCAAGGCAGGTAAGCCTTAAGGACCGGTGCGAGCCGGTCGATGGATCTGGAATGGGGAGAGACTGTGCTGAAGTCCAAGACGCGGCGGCGCGTCGCGGTCAAGACAGCCGCGATCGCCGCGGTGGGCGCGGGCGTTCTTTTCGGCGCGGTCCCTGCGGTCGCCTCCATGTACGCCAACCCCAACCCGGTCAGCTACGCCTGCACGCTCGGCGGCGTGTCGTCACCGTCGGCGACGTACACCTTCCAGATGGATCTCAGCGGCCCGGCGGCGGCGGCGACCAACTCGCCCCTGGTGGCGACCTGGAAGATCGCTCATCCCGCCGCGGGGCCCACCGTCACCCCGACCGCGCAGGCCCCGGCGGGCGCGCGTGTCGTCATCGACGCGGAGGTGCAGATCGAAGCCACTCCCTCGTCGGTCCTGGCGCTTCCCTCCGAGCTCCGCTCGCTCGCGGTCACCGCCGCTCCTCCGGCCGCCGGGCAGCCGATCACCGCACCTCCCCTGCTCGTCACGGTGACCCCCAGTGCGACCGGCGTGGTGGCCTTCCAGCCGGGCCCGTTCACCCTGTACCTGGACCCCGGCACGGGGACCAACGAGGCCGAGCTGCTCAATTGTGGTACTCCTCTCAACCCGGCCGAGGCCAGCGTCGCCGCGCTGCGGGTGACCGTGGGAACGGGTTCCCCGAGTACGAGTCCGAGTCCGAGCGCGAGTCCGAGTCCGAGTGCGAGCCCCAGCCCGAGTGCGACCGCGAGTCCGAGCGCCACTCCCAAGCCGACGGTCACCGTCACCAAGACCAAGACCTCCGAGCCGGAAAAGCCCTCCTCCGACGGGCAGATCGACGAGACCCCCAACGGAGGGGCCGCCACGGGCGGTGGCGGGGACGCCGGCCCCGACGCCCGAATGATCATGCTCAGCGGTGTGCTGATGGTGGCGTTCGCCGGGATCGGCGGCATGGTGCTGCGGCGTCGCACCGCGGGCCGAGGCTGATCGGGGTGGCCGGATGAGCACCCCCCCGCCGGGCGGTCAACACCCCGGGCACGTGCCCCACTACCGGCCGGTCCCGGTCCAGCCGCAGTATCCGCACCCGTTCCAGCAGCAGCACGGCCAGCCCTACGGGGAGCCGTACGAGGAGTGGCCGCGACGGGGACACCCCGACGGGCATCTCGACGGGCATTTCGACGGGCATTTCGACGGGCATTTCGACGGTGGGCGGGTGATGCGGTCGGTGCTCATCCTGGCCGGGATCGCCGGGGTGGTCACGGTGCTGGTGGGCATGCTCTACGTGCTGGCCGCGCCGGAGGAGTACGGCATGGGCGAGCGCACCACGCTGCCCCCCAGAAATCAGGCCGCGGCGGCGCCGGTGAACCCGTACTTCCAGGCGCCCCCGACCGCGCCGCCGCCCCAGCCCAGCCTGCCTGCGGCCCCGGCCATGCAGCCCTCCAGTCCGGTCCGCCTGGTCATCCCGCGGCTCGGCGTCAACGCGCCGATCAGATCCGTCGGGCTCGACGGCAAGGGCGCGATCGAGGTGCCGCCGGTCGACAAACCAAACCTGGTCGGCTGGTATCGCTCGGGACCCACGCCCGGCGAGGCCGGTCCCGCGATCATGCTCGGACACAAGGACACCCGCTCGGGGAGCGCGGTCTTCAGCCGCCTCGACGAGATCCGCAACGGTGACGTCATCGAGGTGCACAGAAAGGACGGCGTCATCGCCGTCTACACCGTCGGCGGGCTGGAGCAGGCGGACAAGTCGGTGTTCCCGACGCAGCGGGTGTACGGCGAGTCGCCGAACCCGCAGCTGCACCTGATCACCTGTGGCGGCACCTATGACCGCGCGACCGGTCATTACACGGACAATGTCATCGCCTACGCGACCATGACGAGCACCAGGATGGCCTGAGCGGCACCGCCCAGGTCAGCGCAGCGCTCCTGATATTTCGTAAAAGGGCGGGAGTGTCCTCTCGGTGGAGAGGTGACCCCCGGATAGGGCGTGGACAAAAGTTCTGTTGTAACCTCCTACTGACCGAATGATGCTCGGTTTCGCAGGCAGCTCGGTTCACACGCAGGAGGCACTGTGGCAGAGGCGTACATCGTCGGGGCGGTCCGCACCCCGGTCGGCAAGAAGAAGGGCGGTCTGTCCACCGTCCACCCCACCGATCTGGCCGCGCACACCCTCGGAGCGCTCATCGAGCGTACGGGTGTCGACCCGTCGGCGGTCGAAGACGTGATCATGGGCTGTGTCATGCAGTTCGGCCCGCAGAGCATGGACATCGCGCGCAACGCGTGGCTGTCCGCAGGTCTGCCGGAGAGCGTCGCCGGTGTGACCATCGACCGTCAGTGCGGCTCCTCCCAGCAGTCGATCCACTTCGCGGCCCAGGGCGTGCTCTCCGGTACTCAGGACCTCGTCGTGGCCGCCGGGGTGGAGTCCATGAGCATCGTGCCGATGGGGTCGAGCATCAGCGCGGCGCTGGAGAAGGGCATGCCCTTCCCCTTCGGCGAAAAGTGGGTCGAGCGGTACGGCAAGCAGGAGATCTCCCAGTTCCGCGGCGCGGAGCTGATGTGCGAGAAGTGGAATCTCAAGCGCGATCAGCTGGAGCAGTTCGCGTACGAGAGCCACCAGCGGGCGGCCAAGGCCGTCGCGAACGGCTACTTCAAGGACCAGATCGCCCCGCTCAACGGTGTCGAGGACGACGAGGGCCCGCGCCCGGACACCACGCTGGAGAAGATGGCGTCGCTGAAGACGCTGCGGGACGGCGGGCAGATCACGGCCGCCACCTCCTCGCAGATCTCCGACGGCTCCGGAGCGATCCTGATCGCCTCCGAGCAGGCGGTCCGCGACCACAACCTGACCCCCAGGGCGCGCATCGTCACCCTGGCGCTGACCGGCGACGACCCGGTCTACATGCTGACCGCGCCGATCCCGGCGACGCAGAAGGCGCTGAAGAAGGCGGGCCTGTCCATCGAGGACATCGACGTCACCGAGATCAACGAGGCGTTCGCCCCGGTCCCGCTGGCCTGGATCAACGATCTCGGCGCCGACCCGGCCAAGGTCAACCCGAACGGCGGCGCGATCGCCCTGGGCCACCCACTGGGCGGCACCGGCGCGATCCTGATGACCAAGCTCCTGCACGAGCTTGAGCGGACCGGTGGCCGGTACGGGCTACAGACGATGTGCGAGGGCGGCGGCCAGGCCAACGTCACGATCATCGAGCGTCTGTGACGCCGGTGCCCGCGGCCTCGAACCGCGAGGCACCGTGAGAGATGGGAAAGCCCCGGTCGGTGGACCGGGGCTTTTCCGTAGGTCAGCGACCACCCTTGCCGGGGATCCGGCGCGGCTGCCGGGTGGGCCTCATCGGCGTGGCCGGCATCGGCAGCCGCCGGGGCGCCGCGGGCACGACATGCTCGGGCAGCGGGGTGCGGGTCTTGGTGGTCTTGGTGGTCTTGGACTTGCCACTGCGCTTGCGGGCGGCATGAATTCGCATATGGACTCCTTGAGGAAAGTGACGACGCGGCGAGATCCCGGGTCGGACAACTCAGCTGCCGCGTCAGATGAACGGGGCTGAAACGCTGAGTGCGGGCGGATCAGCGAAGGCTGATCGACGCCGGCTCTTAGGAGTTGATCCACATGTGAATGACCTTACGGCGCCCCTGCCGAGGCGTGCAACCGATTTGTTCGCGCCCCCCGGCCGTCACGCCGCGCAGGGCACCGCGATGGCCACGGGGGAGGGGACGGCGCGGGCGGAGGTCACTTCGGCACGCGGGCGACGCAGAAGACGGTCTGCCCGAACGGCGGGCGGACGAAGCGCTCGATGAGGCGGGTGAGGGGTACCACGGTGCGGTCGTAGATCTTGACCAGGCGGGGGTCGGGGTAGCCGACACCGCCGCGGCGGACCGCGGCCCACCAGGCGATGCCGCCCAGGAAGTTGATCGGCTTGAGCACGTCGATGTCCAGGCCCGCACGAGAGACCGTGCTGCGCAGGGTGGCCGGGGTGTAGCGGGTGACGTGGCCGACCTTGCGGTCGAAGTCCCCGTAAAGCTGCATGTAGCCCGGAACCCAGATGATGATCCGGCCGCCGGGGAGGGTGACCTTGGCGAGCGACCGCAGGGCCTCGACGTCCTCCTCGATGTGCTCCAGGACGTTCATCATCACGACGGTGTCGACCTTCTCGCCGATGGGGATCTCGGTCGGCAGGCCGAACTGGAGCACGTCGATGTCGTCGCGGCCCTCGAAGCGCTTCTGCAGCTGCTCCACGCAGTAGGGGTCGAAGTCGCTGACCACCAGCCGGTCGAGGCGGGGCAGGAACTGCTCGGCGAAGTGGCCAAGCCCGGAACCGATCTCCAGCATGGACCGGCCCACGTGTGGGGCGACCATGTCGAGCTCGTACTGCCGGTAATTCCTGGCCTCGTCCCCACCAAGGTGGTTCTCCAGGGCCTCGTCACCGGCCGCGGGTTGCACTACGCGGTCATACCCAGACATGCGGTTCCGTCCAGCTCGGTTAAGGAAAGGCCGCGGCGACAGGCCGCGGCCAGGGACAGCCAGAGTCTAATGGCGCTTCCCTCAAGGCGGCCCCGCAAACGATCCACGGGCGGTGCCGCCGGGAGCCGCGCCCGGGGGGATCGGCCTCCGGGCGGGCTCGCCCCCCCGATTACCGGCTCCGCCGAATCAGTTATAAAGCACCTGCATTTCCGCGTTTCACGCCGTACGGGGGAAGTTCGACCTCGATACGGCGGTGAGATTTGCACCGGGGGACAAGGAAATCCCCCTGGGGAATCACCGGCCGACCGGTCCGTGATTTGGGAGGAGTGCTATTCCCGGTAAGTGGAGAAGGAGCGCGAACCGATGGAACAGGTCCAATGGTGGCGGGGGAACCTGCCCGCGGAGACGGATGGCTTCATCGGCCGGGAAGGCGAGGTGCGGCGGCTGCTGAAGCTGCTGGCCGACACACCGCTGACCACGGTCACCGGTGTCGGCGGCATCGGCAAGTCACGGATCGCGATCAGGGCCGCACGCCGGTGGCACGAGCACCACCCGGACGGCACGTGGCTGGTGGAACTGTCCGGCGAGCGCGACGGTGACCTGCTCGCCCACACGGTCGCGGCGGTCCTCGGCATCCCCGAGCGGTCCGTGCGGACGCAGGACGAGACGCTCGTCGAGTTTCTCGCGGGCAGGAGGCTCCTGCTGCTCCTCGACAACTGCGAGCACCTCCTGCCCGCCTGCCGCGACCTCGTCGCCCAGATCCTGGCGGCGGCGCCGGGGGTGCGGATCATCGCGACCTCCCGCCGGCCGCTCGGACTGCCGCAGGAGGCGTTGCTGCCCGTCGGACCCTTCGACGCGCCGTGGCCGCAGGAGGAGAGGACGATGGGGAACGACGCGCTCCGCCTCCTCCTCGACCGGGCCGCCGCCGCGGCGCCCGGCCTGGAGACGACCGAGACCGGCCTGGCGGCCGCGGCCAGGATCTGCCGGCGGCTGGACGGTGTCCCGCTCGCCGTCGAGCTGGCCGCCGGACGGCTGGGGGACATGCCGGTGGAGCGGCTCGCCGACCACCTGGAGAGCCGGTTCGAGACCCCGCCCGACAGCCGGGCGCCGGTGCCCCGCCACCAGACCGTACGCGCCGCGATCAGGTGGAGCCACGAGCTCTGCGGCCCCGGGGAACGCCTGCTCTGGGCCAGGCTCTCGGTCTTCGCGGGAAACTTCGACGCGGCCGACGCCGAGCGGGTGTGCGGCGACGAGCACCTGAGGGACGTACCGGACCTGCTGGAAAGCCTGGTGCGGAGGTTCCTCCTGGTCCGGGTTCCCGGCGGCTACCGTCAGCCGGTCACGGTCAGGGAGTACGGCAGGGAGCGGCTCGCCCTGCTCGGGGACGAGGCCAGGCTGGCGCGGCGGCACCGCCACCACTACCTCGACCTGGCACGTAGGGCCGAGACCGGCTGGTACGGCCCCGGACAGGAGGAGTGGGCCGCCCGCCTCGCCTTCGCCATGACCGACCTGCGTCTCGCCCTCGACCCCGCCTCCCCGGTGTCCGTCGAGCTCGCCGGCACGCTCTGGATCCTCTGGTTCTGCCTGGGCCGGTTGAACGAGGGCCGCCACCACATGGCACGCGCGCTCGAATCGGCCTCCGTCACCGACCCTCACCTGCCCAGACTCCTGTGGGCCGACGGTTGCGCGGCCATCGCCAGGGGCGAGCTGGAGCCGGGTCGCCGCAGGGCCGAGGCGGCGCTGTCCGCGGCCCTCGACTGGGGCGACTACGCGGCGGCCGGGCACGCCCAGCTCCGGCTGGCCAGCCGTGCCCTGTGCGCCGGCGCCCTCGACGAGGTCGAGCCGTGCGTCGAGCGCGTGCGCGAGTACTTCCGCAGGGCGGAGGCCGACACGGTCGGCGAACCCTTCGCCCTGGTGACCATGGCCATGGCGGTCACCTGGCGCGGCGAGTTCGACAGGGCCGTCTCGGTGCTCAAGGAGGTGCAGCGGCTCTGTGACGCGCACGGCGAGCGCTGGGCCCGCGCCTGCGGCGACTACGTCCTGTCCATCGCCCAGCTGGGGCTCGGCAGGGTGCGCGAGGCGACGGAGGCCGCCCGGCAGTCGCTCGACGTCAAGTGGCGCCTGCGCGACGCCGCCGGTGTGGCGCTGGCCGTCGACCAGCTCGCGGTGATCGCCGCGGTCGAGGGCGACGGCCGCCGCACGGCCAGGCTCCAGGGGGCGGTGGTACGGCTGCGGGCCACCTTCGGGCTGCGGGGCCTCGGCTCGGCGGGCATGTCCGAGCCGAGAACCGTCGCCGAGCGGACGGCCAGGCAACTGCTCGGTGACGAGACCTACGACGCGATCTTCGCCGAGGGCTACGAGACCGACCCGGACGCGGCGGTCGCCTACGCCCTCCACTGAGCAAGCTCGCCCGAGGGCTTTCGCGGGAGGGTCCGAATGCGGTGAAATCTCTCAGACATCTGCGAAGGAGCCCCCCGACGGACGACGACGAGGCGATCACCCGATCGCTGGCAGGTGACCTGGACGCCTACGAGGTCCTGGTCGCCGGCTACAGCGTGCTCGCGCACCGCACCGCGGCCATGCTCGGAGCCGCCGACGAGGCCGAGGACGTGGTCCAGGAGGCGTTCGTCAAGGCGTACCGCAACCTGAGGTCCTTCCGCCGCGGCGCGCCGTTCCGCCCCTGGTTGCTGCGGATCGTGGCGAACGAGACGCACAACCTGACCCGCTCCCGGGGCCGCAGGGACAGGCTGGCCACGCGGCTCACCGAGGCCGTTCCGTCGGTGGGTGAGGGCCCCGAGGAGGCGGCCGTCTCCACCGACCGGCGGGCGCGGCTCCTCGACGCGGTGCGTACGCTGCCCGAGCGGGAACGCGAGACCGTCGTCTGTCGGTATCTCCTTCAGCTGTCGGAGGCCGAGACCGCCCAGGTGCTCGATCTTCCCGTCGGCACCGTCAAGTCGCGGACCTCCCGTGGCCTGGCCCGTCTGCGCGAGGAGGTGGCACGTGACCTCATCTGACGACCTTGAGGCCAGGCTTCTCGACCTCGGCGAGTCCCTCGACGTCCCCTCCCCGCACCCCGCCGAGGTCGCGCGGGCCGTACGGGCCCGCCTGGAGGTGCCCGCCCCCGAGGCGCCCGCGGTCACGGGTGGCCGGGGAGTGCTCCGGCGGGGGTGGGGGGCGCTGCGGGCCGGTGGGCGGGCGCGGAGGCGGGCGGCGGTCGCCGCCGTCGCGATCCTCGTCGCGCTGCTCCTGGGGGCGACGCCCGCGGGAAGGGCGGCGGTCGCGGAGATCCTGCGCTTCGCGGGCGTCGAGCTCAGGATCGGCGACCCCGGGCCCCTGCCCTCCTGGGCGCCCCAGCCACTGCCGGGCGAGCGGCGGGTCACCCTGGAGCAGGCCGGACGGCAGGCGGCGTTCCCGATCGCCGTCCCCGCCGCGCTCGGCGAGCCCGCCGAGGTCAGGGTGGGCGACGGCGGCCGGGTGGTCTCGTTGCTCTGGCCCGGCCTCAGGCTGGACGAGTACGACGGTAGCCTCCTGCTCGTCTTCCGCAAGGAGCTGGGACCGCCCTGGCCGCTGGAGACCCGGGTGGGTGACGCGGAGGCGCAGTGGATCCCGGCCCCACACGGCCTGACCTACCTGCCCCGGCGCGGCGGCGCGGCCGAGGCCCGCCCCCGCGCGGCCGGGCCCACCCTCATCTGGCAGCGCGGGCAGGTCGGCCTGCGCCTGGAGGGGGCCGGAGACATCGGCCGCGCCCTGGAGATCGCCCGCTCAGTCCGCTGAGGCCAGCCAGTCGTCGATCCCCTGGAGGAGCTTCTTGCGCACCGCCTCCGGTGCCGCCGACGCCCGTATCGACTGGCGGGCCAGCTCGGCCAGCTCCGGGTCGGAGAAGCCGTACACCTGCCTGGCGAGCTCGTACTGGGGCAGCAGCCTGGCGCCGAACAACAGTGGGTCGTCGGCGCCCAGTGCGATCGGCACCCCCGCCTCGAACAGGCGCCGCAACGGCACGTCCTCGGCCCGCTCGGCCACCCCGAGACCGACGTTGGAGGTCGGGCAGACCTCGCACGTGATCCCCCGGGCGGCGAGGCGCTCCATGAGCTGTGGCGACTCGGCCGCCCGCACCCCGTGCCCGACCCGGTCGGCGTCCAGCACGTCGACGCACTCGGCCACGCTGGCGGCGCCCAGCAGCTCCCCGCCGTGCGGCACGGCCAGCAGCCCCGCACGCTTGGCCAGCCGGAAGGCCCCGTCGAAGTCACGGGCCCGGCCGCGCCGCTCGTCGTTGGAGAGCCCGAACCCGATCACGCCCTGGTCCATGTAGTGCGTGGCGAGGCGGGCGAGGGTCTTGGCGTCGAGGGGGTGGCGGGTGCGGTTGGCGGCCACCACGACCGCGATCCCTATTCCCGCGTGGTCGGCGGCCCTGCGCGTCGCGTCGAGCATCAGCTCCATGGCCGAGGTGAGCCCGCCGAACCTCGACGCGTACCCGGACGGGTCGATCTGGATCTCCAGCCAGGCCGACCCCTCGGCCGCCTCGTCCTCGGCCGCCTCGCGCAGCAGCCGGTAGACGTCGTTCTCCCGCTGCAGGACGGAGCGCGCGATGTCGTACAGCCGCTGGAAACGGAACCAGCCCCGCTCGTCGGTGGCGCGCAGCCGAGGTGGCCAGTCCTCCTCAAGCGCGTCGGGAAGGTGTAAGCCGTGTTCGCGAGCCAGCTCGACGAGGGTCGAGTGCCGCATGGAGCCGGTGAAGTGCAGGTGCAGGTGCGCCTTGGGCAGTTCGCTGAGGGGACGTGGCATTTCAATAGAGTGCCGTACCTCCGGTGACCCCCGGTGTTCTTTGGTCCCGACCTGACGGTCCGCTCGCGCGCCGCAGAGGGCGAAAGGGGACCTATATGGCGGAAGGCGACGAGGAGGCTATTTCGGGGCGGGTGTGGCCGGCTTCCGGAAGTGCCCGTCCTTATCGCATCCCCCGTTATATCGAGGAAATCTAGGAAACGGGCTTTCAGTGGACCATGTCTCCGTGCGACGGTAGATGCACACGTTGTCAGGACGCTGGGGCTGCCATGAAAGCGGATGTCTTCGTCGGCAGGGAGACCGAACTCGCCGACGTCTCCGCACTGCTCGAAAGGGTGCGGCACGTCACGCTGACCGGTCCGGCCGGAGCCGGGAAGACCTGCGTCGCCCTGCGGCTGGCCCGCATCCTCGAACCCCGGTTCCCGGACGGCGTCCACGTCGTGGAGCTGTCGGAGGCGCCCGGCGACCTCGACTCCCTGGCCGAGACGTTCGCCGACGCGATCGGCGTCCGCCGGAGGCCGGGCGTTCCCGCGCTGCGGGCGCTGGTCGACGAGCTCGTCACACGCCGGGTCCTGCTCGTCCTCGACACCTGCGACCGCGTCGTCGGCGTCACGGGCATCCTGGTCGGCCTGCTGTTGCGCTCGGTCGAGGGACTACGTGTCCTGGCCACCAGCAGGCAGCGGCTGGGCCTGCCCGGCGAGCACCTCTACCCGGTCGGCGGTCTGCCCGACGCCGACGCCGTCAGCCTGATCGACACCCTCACCGCCGGTCTGATCGGCGGCCCCGACGCGACCGAGCTCTGCGGGCGCCTCGACAACCTGCCGCTGGCGATCAGGCTCGCCGTGGCCGGAGGCGGCCCCGGGATCCTCGACGGGCTGGTCACCCTCGACGGCCGCCCGCTCTCCACGGCCGGGCTCGCCGCCTTCGACGGCCGGATGGCCTCACCCGACGAACTCGCCGCGGCCTTCGAGAGCCGTACGGCCCCCTCAGCCGGTCGCGAGACCCACGGTGAAGGGCACGACGCGGAACCGCACCGGCTCCCCTCCGCTCCCCGGCGGCACAGCTCCATGCGCGTCGCCCTCGGCTGGAGCCATGAACTCTGCACCCCGCCGGAACGCCTGCTGTGGGCACGGGCCTCGGTCTTCGCCGGTACCTTCGACATCGAGGCCGCCGAGGAGGTCTGCGCCGGCGGTGTCCTCGCCGCCAAGGACATCCTCGACGGCCTGCTGGGTCTGCTCGACAAGTCCGTCCTGGTCCGCGAGGAGGGCGAGAACGGGGTCCGCTACCGCCTGCTCAACACGGTCCGCGAGTTCGGCCTAGTCTGGCTCGACCGGCTCGGCGAGACCGAGGAGATCCAGCGCCGCCACCGTGATCACTTCCTCGCCCTGTCCGCCCGCGCCGAGATGAGCTGGCAGGGCCGCCAGCTCGAGTGGTACCGCAGGCTGGTCCTCGAATGCGGCAACATGCGCGGTGCCATCGAATACTGCTACTCCCGGCCGCAGGAGTACCGCCGCGGTCTCGACCTGGTCGGCAACCTGTGGTTCCTGTGGGCGTGCTGCGGCATGCAGGCACCCGGCGACGACCTCCTCCAGCGCGGTCTCGACCTCGACCGCACGGTCAGTCCCGAGCGGGTCAAGGCGCTCTGGGTGCACGCCTGGGTCTCGATCCAGCGCGGCGACCTCGAACGCGCCGAGCGCATCCTCACCGAGTGCGCGGCCGAGGACGCCAACGGCTACGCCACGGCCTACGTCAGCCAGTTCCAGGCCCACCTGGCCGTCGTCAGGGGCGACGTGGGCGAGGCCCTGCGGCTCATCAAGCACGCCCGGGTGCGCCACCGCTCCACCGGCAACGTCTTCCCCGGCTTCCTGCCCACCTACACGGTGGTCGCCACCGCCATGATGCTCGCCGGCCACCACGGCCAGGCCGTGTCCATCCTGCGGGAGGGACGTGAGCTCTGCGAGTCCTGCGGCGACTACTGGACCCTCATCCGCCTCGACCTCCTCCTGGGCCAGGCCGAGCACCTCCTCGGCAACCCCGCGTCCGCCGCGGAGTCCGCCCGCGGCTCCCTGCGCGGCGGCCGCCTGTTCGGCGACACCATCTCGCTGATGGAGGCGCTGGAGGTGTTCGTCGTGATCGCCGAGTCATCCGCCGACGACACCTTCGCCGCCGTCATGTTCGGGGCCTCCCGCGCCGCCTGGAAGAACGCCGGGGTGCCGCCCAGCCGCTCACCCATGATCGCGAGCCTGATCCGTACGTCCGAGCTGAGGCTGCGCGGGCGCCTGGGCAGGGCGCAGTTCGACCGGCTGGAGGAGCAAGGAGGTTCGATCAGCCTGCGCGACGCGGTGGAACACGCGATCCAGGGGAATCTTTCTTGACGCCGCGCGGCAACCTGCCGGTCGCGATGAACAGTTTCTTCGGACGCGCCGCCGAGCTTGACGAGATCACGAAACTCCTCACCGGAACGCGCCTGCTCACCCTGCACGGCGCCGGTGGTGTCGGCAAGACGCGCCTCGCCCTCCAGGCGGCGCGGAGCGTCCGCGACGACTACCCCGACGGCGTCTGGGTGGCCGAACTCTCCTCGGAGACGGACGGCGACCTGCTCGCCGGCAGCGTCGCCGGGATGTTCGGCCTGCGCGTGAGGGCCGGACGCCCGGCCCTCACGTCCCTCGTCGAGTTCCTCGCCGACCGGCGGCTCCTGCTCGTCCTGGACACCTGCGAGCACCTCGTCGATCCCTGTGCCACCATGGTCACGGCCATCCTGACCGGCGCGCCCGATGTCCGGATCATCGTGACCAGCCGCCAGGAGCTCTGCCTGCCGTACGAGGTCGTCATGGGCGTCGATCCCTTTCCCGTCCCCCCGCCCGAGGCCGCCGACCTCGCGGGGTACGACGTGATGAGCCTCTTTCTGGACCGCGCGACGGCCGTCGCCCCCGGATTGCGCACGGACGAGCGGGCCATGATGGCCGTCGCCAGACTCTGCCGGAGGCTCGACGGTGTCCCGCTCGCCATCGAGCTGGCGGCCGGTCACGCGCGTGGCCTGTCGGCGATCCAGCTCGCCGACCAGCCCGAAGACCGCTTCAAGCTGCCGGCCGACGGCGAGGGGATCCTCGTACGCCACCACACGCTGCGCACCGCGGCCGGCTGGAGCCACGAGCTCTGCACGCCCGCGGAACGCCTGCTCTGGGCCCGCCTGTCGGTCTTCGCGGGCACCTTCGACGAGGAGTCGGCACGCGGCGTCTGCGAGGACGAGTGCCTGCCCGACGTGGCCGGCGTGCTCGCCGTACTCGTGACCAAGTCCGTCGTCGCCCGCGTGGGTGATCGCTACCGCCTGCTCGACACCATCAGGGACTACGGGCGCGACTGGCTCGACGAGCTGGGCGAGGGCGCCCTGATGCGCCGCCGCCACCGTGATCACTACCTGGCCGCCGCCCACCGCATGGACGCCCAGTGGTGCGGCCCCCGCCAGCTCGAATGGGCCTGCTGGGCGCGCGGGGAACTGTCCAACATCCGCGCGGCACTCGACCGCTGCCTCGCGGGCGGCGACCACCGCACCGCCCTGGAGCTGGCCGGAGCCCTGTGGGTTCTCTGGTGTCACCTGGGCCTCGTCCGGGAGGGCCGCCACTACCTCGACCGCGCGCTGGCCGCCGTCCCGGCCCCGGACCGAGCCAGGTCAAGACCGCTCTGGGTCGCCGCCCACCTCGCGCTCCTCGCGGGCGACATACCCCTGGCGCGCAGGCGGGCCAGGGAGAGCGCCGAGAGCGCCCGGCGCCACGGCGACGGCGAGACCGAGGCCCACGCCCACCTCCGCCTCGCCGGGGCCTGCCTGCTCACCGGCGACCTGGAGGGCGCGCGGGGGTACGCGCTGCGCGGAGCCGCCGGGTTACGGCAGGCCGAGCCCGGCTCGTCAGGCCTGTTCTCCGTTCCCCTCCTCCTGGCCATGGCCGCCACGTTCGGCGGCGACTTCGACAGGGCGGTGGAGATCCTGCGCGAGACGCGCCGGTACTGCGAGGCGCGTGGAGAGCTCTCCCAGCGAGCCCTGAGCGACTACATCCGCTCTCTGGCCCTGCTGGGCCGGGGGGAGGTCGCCGAGGCCTCAGCCGCGGCCAGGGCGGCGCTGGAGGTCAACTGGCGGCTGCGAGACGTGGTCGGCGGCGCGCTCGCCATCGACCAGCTCGCCCGGATCGCCGCGGCCGCGGGTGACGGCTCCCGCGCAGCCTGGCTCCTCGGCGCCGCGCAGCGCATCTGGATCACCTTCGGGCTGCCCGGCCTGGGGGCCGACACCATGACCGGGCTCCGCGAGGCCGCCGCGGCCCACGCCGAGGGGCTGATCGGAGAGACCGCCTACGCGCTGGCCTTCGCCGAGGGGGCGGCCTCCCACTTCGAGTCCGCGGTGACCTACGCCCTGCGCGGCTGAGCCGGGCTCATCCGGCGGGCACGGAGGCCGTCCGCCCGCCACCCCGCCCGCCACCCCGCCCGCCACCCCGTCGGCCGGAGCCCGACCCGGCGGGGGTGCGGCGGCCACTCGTCTCCCGCACCGGGGAGGTGTTCAGCGGGCCTGGCCGAGGAACTTGACGATGCGGCCCACGCCCTCGACCAGGTCGTCGTCGCCGAGTGCGTAGGACAGGCGGAAGTAGCCCGGGGTGCCGAACGCCTCCCCGGGGACGACCGCCACCTCGGCCTCCTCCAGGATGAGCTCGGCCAGCTCGGCGGAGGTCGCCGGACGGCGGCCGTCGAAGTCCTTGCCCAGCAGTTCCTTGACCGACGGGTAGGCGTAGAAGGCGCCCTTCGGCTCGGGGCAGAGCACGCCCGGGATCTCGTTGAGCATCCGGACCATGGTCTGGCGGCGGCGGTCGAAGGCCTCGCGCATCTGGGCCACGGCCGACAGGTCGCCGCTGACGGCGGCCAGCGCGGCGATCTGGGCGACGTTGGAGACGTTGGAGGTGGCGTGCGACTGCAGGTTGGTCGCGGCCTTGACGACGTCCTTGGGGCCGATCAGCCAGCCCACCCGCCAGCCGGTCATCGCGTAGGTCTTGGCGACGCCGTTGAGGATCACCACCTTGTCGCCCAGCTCGGGGGCCACCGTGGCGATGCTCGCGAACGTCGCGTCGCCGTAGGTCAGGTGCTCGTAGATCTCGTCCGTGACGACCCACAGGTCGTGCTCGGCGGCCCAGCGGCCGATCTGGGCGACCTGCTCGGGGGAGTACACCGCGCCGGTCGGGTTGGACGGGGAGACGAACAGCAGGACCTTGGTCCGGTCGGTGCGCGCCGCCTCCAGCTGCTCCACGCTCGCCAGGTAGCCGGTGGTCTCGTCGGTCACCACGTCGACCTGGACGCCGCCGGCCAGCTTGATCGCCTCGGGGTAGGTGGTCCAGTAGGGGGCGACGACCAGCACCTCGTCGCCCGGGTCGAGTAGCGTGGCGAACGCCTCGTAGACCGCCTGCTTGCCGCCGTTGGTGACCAGGACCTGGGCCGCGTCGACCTGGTAGCCGGAGTCGCGGAGCGTCTTGTCGGCGATGGCCTGCTTCAGCTCGGGAAGGCCGCCGGCCGGCGTGTACTTGTGGAACCTGGGGTTGCGGCACGCCTCGACGGCGGCCTCGACGATGTAGCCGGGAGTGGCGAAGTCCGGCTCGCCGGCGCCGAAGCCGATGACCGGGCGGCCTGCCGCCTTCATCGCCTTGGCCTTTGCGTCCACGGCCAGCGTGGCGGACTCTGAGATCGCGGAGATGCGTGTTGAGATGCGGGGACGGGTCATACCTCCATGGTTACAGACCTGTGCCGCTGTTCCCGCCGGGTATCCACTATCCGGACGGCTCGCCCCGGCAGGCCCGAGCGCCCGGGGGAGATTCGCTGAGCTGGGCGATCGCCCTCCGGTTCGACGAAGTGAGCAATCACACGTAGACTCCGGCATGTTCTTTCCGCCGCATGCGTGAACCGGCGGTCAAGACCGTGAGCCGCGGACAAACTTCGGTCCAACCGATGTATGGTGGTTCATGTCTTAGGGCACTAGCGCAATTGGTAGCGCACCGGTCTCCAAAACCGGCGGTTGGGGGTTCGAGTCCCTCGTGCCCTGCGAGGAGCGGTCCGCGCATCTGGCGTCTAGCGCGCCGCTGATATGCGTTGGACTCGATGGATTCAGGTGAGGACTGTGGCGATCGACACGCGCGGCGAAACCGCAGACAAGCCGAGCGGTGAGAAGAAGGCGAAGCGCACTTCTCCCGCCCTTTTCTATCGGCAGGTTGTCGCCGAGCTGCGTAAGGTCATCTGGCCCACGCGCAAAGACCTCATTTCGTACACCATCATCGTCCTGGTCTTCGTTCTGATCATGGTCGGGATCGTGTCGGCTTTGGATGCGCTGTTCACCGAGGGCGTGCTGAGAATCTTCGGCGGAGCCTGAGCCGCGGTCTCCGGCGGGCGGGCCGCCCTGCGGACGAGTCCATCAGCCATCGACGAAAAGAGAAAGAGCACCGTGTCCGAGTCTGCACAGTCGGCCGGCGAGCCCCGCGAAGAGCGTGAGGATGAGCTGGAGAAGGCCGTAGACGTCACCGAGGACTCGCTTGGTGAGTCCGACGGGCAGGATGTCGACGCCGAAAACGAGGCCGAGCAGGCCCCGGCCGGCGCCGTCGACGAAGACGGTGACGTCCTTCCCGACGTCGACCCGGTCGAGGAGTTCAAGCGGCACCTGCGGGGTCTGTTCGGCGAGTGGTACGTCATCCACTCCTACGCCGGCTACGAGAACCGCGTGAAGTCCAACATCGAGACCCGCACGCAGTCCCTCAACATGGAGGACTACATCTTCCAGGTCGAGGTGCCCACCCACCACGTGACCGAGATCAAGAGCGGCAAGCGCCAGCTGGTCAAGGAGCGGGTGCTGCCGGGCTACGTGCTGGTCCGGATGGAGCTCACCGACGAGTCCTGGTCCGCGGTGCGTAACACGCCCGGTGTGACCGGCTTTGTCGGTCTCTCCAACAAGCCGAGCCCGCTGAGCCTCGAAGAGGTCGCCAAGCTGCTCGCGCCCGAGCCGTCGGAAGAGGTCAAGAAGTCGACCGCGAAGGCCTCCGCCGCGACCGTCGACTTCGAGATCGGTGAGTCCGTCACCGTCATGGACGGCCCGTTCGCCACGCTGCCCGCCACGGTCAGCGAGATCAGCGCCGAGTCGCAGAAGCTCAAGGTGCTCGTGTCGATCTTCGGTCGCGAGACCCCGGTCGAGCTCTCGTTCAACCAGGTCTCGAAGATCTAGGCCGGTCGCGTAGACTTCGTCAGTCTGCCCCGCGGTCGCGGGGATGTTCCGTCCACCGCACCGGTCAAGCTGCGGTTGCCGTGGTGGGCCCCGCGGTGGTGGCCCCCGCGGTCGCGGGGGCTCAGGAACACCGTTCAGAGAAGAAGGACCCGGAGAGAAGCATGCCTCCTAAGAAGAAGCTCGCCGCGCTGGTCAAGGTTCAGCTCCCCGCTGGCCAGGCCACGCCCGCGCCGCCGGTCGGTACCGCCCTCGGTCCGCACGGCGTCAACATCATGGACTTCGTGAAGCAGTACAACGCTGCCACCGAGGCCCAGCGCGGCAACATCATCCCCGTTGAGATCACCATCTACGAGGACCGCACCTTCACCTTCGTCACGAAGACGCCTCCGGCGCCTGAGCTGATCAAGAAGGCCGCCGGTGTCGCGAAGGGTTCGGCCGTCCCGCAGAAGGACAAGGTCGGCAAGCTCACCAAGGAGCAGCTGCGCCAGATCGCCGAGACCAAGATGCAGGACCTCAACGCCAACGACATCGAGGCGGCCGAGAAGATCATCGCCGGCACCGCCCGGTCGATGGGTATCACGATCGCCGACTAGCAACACCTGCCGTACGGACCCGGCGGCGACCTCGCGGAGCTGAAGTGCGTCCGCGAGATCGAACAGGGGCCGGCGGCGAGCGCGATCTCGATCGCGTCAGACCACCAAACGTCGAAGTAAGTGGAGGGGCCGGCGCAGGCCCACACCACGGACACTCGGATTCACAGGAGTGAGCAAGTGAAGCGCAGCAAGGGATTCCGCGCCGCAGCGGCGCAGGTCGACCGCGACACCCTGTACAGCCCGGCCCAGGCGGCCAAGCTGGCCAAGGAGACCAACGTCGCCAAGTTCGACGCCACCGTCGAGGTGGCCCTGCGGCTGGGTGTCGACCCCCGCAAGGCCGACCAGATGGTCCGCGGCACCGTCAACCTCCCGCACGGTACCGGCAAGACCGCCCGGGTCCTGGTCTTCGCGACCGGTGACCGTGCCGAGGAGGCCCGCGCTGCGGGTGCCGACATCGTCGGTGCCGACGAGCTGATCGACGAGGTCGCCAAGGGCCGCCTCGACTTCGACGCCGTCGTCGCCACCCCGGACCTCATGGGCAAGGTCGGCCGCCTGGGCCGCGTGCTCGGCCCCCGTGGTCTGATGCCGAACCCCAAGACCGGCACCGTGACCCCGGCCGTCGGCAAGGCCGTCACCGACATCAAGGGCGGCAAGATCGAGTTCCGTGTCGACCGGCACGCGAACCTGCACTTCATCATCGGCAAGGTGTCCTTCGGTGAGCGTCAGCTCATCGAGAACTACGCCGCCGCCCTCGAAGAGGTGATCCGTCTCAAGCCGTCCGCGGCCAAGGGACGCTACGTCAAGAAGGTCGTCTTCTCCACGTCCATGGGCCCCGGCATCCAGGTCGACCCCAACCAGACGCGGGCGCTGACCGCCGAGCTCGACGCCTGATACCAGACGTCTTTCGCAGCGGGCCTCAACCGAATGGCCATTCGGTTGAGGCCCTTCTTCGTTCTTCCGAAGGACGCGCCCGGCTTTCCCGGCGCGTACTGTCGTAGTCAGGATCATCGGGGGAACGAAAGGGTGAAGACGAAATGCGCCGATTGGCTCCGGCAGTGGCACTGGGAGCGGCCGCGCTCGTCGCGGTCGCGGGATGCGGTGCGCAGGGCACCGGCTCCCTCGGAAACGTCAAACTGGCCGCGGCCGACGCGGTGCAGCAGAGTGCGCAGAAGGCCGAGGAGGTCACCTCCTACTCCGCGGACCTGGTTCTCGACGCGAGCGGCGGCGAGAAGGGCGCGAGCAAGATCCAGGGCAGCATGCTCTACCAGAGCAAGCCCCAGCTGGCGACGGACATCAAGCTCGACACGGTCACCTTCGGCGGCCAGAACGTGCCCGGCGGGGCGCGGGCCATCCTGTCGGGTGAGACGGTCTACGTGAAGTCCGAGCTCCTCAACAGGTTCGCCGGCACCACCAAGCCGTGGGTCAAGGTGTCGCTCGGCGAGCTCGACGCCAAGGGGCAGGCCGGGGTCAGGCAGTTCATGGACCAGGCCCAGCAGTTCGACCTGGCCGGCACCGTCAAGCTGCTGACCGCCTCGAAGGACGTCAAGGCGGTCGGCACCGAAACGGTCGGCGGGGTCGACACCACCCACTACAGCGGTACCTTCCCGGTGGCCGAGGCCGCACAGCTGCTCGACCCGGCCAAGCGCGAGAAGCTCCAGGAGGAGTTCTCACGGGTCAAGAACGTGAAGTTCGACCTCTGGGCCGATGCGCAGAGCCTGCCCCGCAAGGTCACGCTCGGTGGCTCCGAGCAGGATGTGACGTTCAGCCTGACGGCGTTCTTCAAGGGCTTCAACGAGCCCGTCGAGATCACCGCGCCGCCCGCCGACCAGGTGGGCGACCTGCCCGAGCACCGCGGCGGAAACTGAGGTTCTCCCGAGACTCGCGCCCCCCGCCCGCACGGGCGGGGGGCGCGAGCCTTTTCCCGTCGGCGGGGGGCGGGACCGGTTTCCAGGACTGATTTGGCATTCGTGGACGGCAGGGCGTACGCTGTCAACGCCGAAGACCGCCGGTCGTCGTCAGGCCGCATGGCCTGATGACCTAAGGAGCCACGTCAGTGGACGGCCCGCGTAGGTGTGATGTGAGTTTTCATCTGGATTAATCTCCTTATGTGAGCCCCGTGCGCCTGCGCCGGGGCTTGTCTGTTTTTCATGGGCCCTTACCCCGGCGGCACATCTGGAAGGAGGCCCATGGCGAAGGCAGAAAAGGCAACGGCTGTCGCTGAGCTGAAGAGCAGCTTCGACGGCTCCAATGCTGCCGTTCTGACCGAATACCGCGGTCTCACCGTCGCCCAGCTCAAGCAGCTGCGCGTTTCTCTCGGTGAAAATGCGAAGTTCGCCGTGGTGAAGAACACGCTGACCAAGATCGCGGCCACTGAGGCCGGGTTCAACCAGCTCAACGACCTGCTCGCGGGTCCGTCGGCGATCGCGTTCGTCAACGGCGACGTGGTCGAGGCTGCCAAGAGTCTGCGTGACTTCGCCAAGGCCAATCCCCTCCTGGTCATCAAGGGCGGTGTCGTCGACGGCAAGTCGATGACGCCGGACGAGATCACCAAGCTTGCCGACCTCGAGTCGCGTGAGGTTCTCCTCGCGAAGCTGGCCGGTGCCATGAAGGCGAAGCAGGGCCACGCGGCCGCCGTCTTCAACGCGCTGCCCACCAACATGGCTCAGCTGGCCGAGGCACTGCGCGCCAAGCGCGAAGGCGCCGGCGAGTAGGTCCGCGCAGGCGGTCACAGGGGATTAACGCAACCGCGGTCCCAACTTTCCCTAGTAGTCAGATCCGTATGGAGGAACCATCATGGCGAAGCTCAGCACCGACGAGCTGCTCGACGCTTTCAAGGAGATGACTCTCCTTGAGCTGTCCGACTTCGTGAAGCTCTTCGAGGAGACCTTCGACGTCAAGGCCGCCGCTCCGGTCGCCGTCGCCGCCGCTGCCGCCCCCGGTGCGGCCGCTGCCGAAGAGGTCGAGGAGCAGGACGAGTTCGACGTCGTCCTCGAGGCCGCCGGCGACAAGAAGATCCAGGTCATCAAGGAGATCCGCGCCCTGACGAGCCTGGGCCTCAAGGAGGCCAAGGACCTCGTTGACGGCGCTCCCAAGTCCGTCTTCGACGGCAAGGTCAACAAGGAGCAGGCCGAGAAGGCCAAGGCCGCCCTTGAGGGTGCCGGCGCGACGGTCACCGTCAAGTAGTTCGTCTTACCGGAAAGAGCGGGTCCACCTGGTGCCGGTGGCCCGCTCTTTTTGTGTTCGCTCTGTTGGACACGATGTCTTATAACCACGGCATAACGATCGACGGAAGCTATTGGACCCTCTTCCAATCCGGGGGATCGCGGCTACGGTTGATGCAGTCGCAGGTTCTGTCGGCGGAGTCTCCGGCACGCCGCGGGACGGGCACGTCCTGCGGGCTCCTGAAGGGCGGCACGTGGGCGTCGAAGTCGTGGTAGAGGGTCTGACCAAGTCGTTCGGGAAGCAGGTCATCTGGGAGGACGTCACGCTGACGCTTCCCGCCGGCGAGATCTCCGTGCTGCTCGGTCCGTCCGGAACGGGCAAATCCGTTTTCCTGAAGACCCTGGTGGGCCTGCTGAGGCCCGAACGCGGCCACATCTGGATCGACGGGCACGACCTCGCCAACTGCAGTGAGAACAAGCTCTACGAGCTCAGGCGGCTGTTCGGCGTGCTGTTCCAGGACGGGGCGCTGTTCGGCTCGCTCAACCTCTACGACAACGTCGCCTTCCCGCTGCGCGAGCACACCAGGAAGAGCGAGGCCGAGATCCGCCGCATCGTGATGGAGAAGATGGAGCTCGTCGGGCTGGCCGGTGCCGAAGGCAAGCTTCCCGGCGAGATCTCCGGCGGCATGCGCAAGCGCGCGGGCCTGGCCAGGGCACTGGTCCTCGACCCCGAGATCATCCTGTTCGACGAGCCCGATTCGGGCCTCGACCCGGTTCGCACGACCTATCTCAACCAGCTGATCGTGGATCTCAACGCGGAGATCGAGGCGACCTTCCTCATCGTCACCCACGACATCAACACCGCCCGTACGGTGCCCGACAGCATCGGTCTGCTGTTCCGGCGTGAGCTGATCATGTTCGGGCCAAGGGAGATGCTGCTCTCCAGCGACGAGCCGGTGGTCAGGCAGTTCCTCAACGCCCGCAGGCACGGCCCGATCGGCATGTCCGAGGAGAAGGACGTCTCCGAGCTGGAGGCCGAGGCCCAGCTGGGGCACGACCCCGGCGGGCTGCCGCCGATCCCGCCGCAGCTGATGCCGAGCGAGAGCCGGATCCGCCGCACGCAGCGCCCGCCGGGTTCGTGGCTGGCCGCCAACGGGGTCATCCCGCCGCCCAACTCGTTCGTGGACGAGAGGGGCCGGAACTGGCTGGAGGAGTATCCCCGGCTGGTCACGGCGCACGTCCACGGCGCACGTTGACCGCGGGCGGGTAGCGGGCGTCCCGCCGTTCACCGCACGAAGCGAAACGCTGGGCGAAACGGCCCGAAGCAGGTGAGCAAAGGCTGGTATGCGGATCTGTGCGGCGGGTTATGATCCGGCGATCGGGGAGCATACCGTCCCGGTGGCGGGAAAGCCGCGCTCACCGGCTCGCGTTCCACGGACCGTGCGATGGGAGAGAACGCATGGCAGTGCACGCCGCTCGCCCCCGCCGCCCCCGCCGCTCGCTCAGGATCGCAGCACCGGTGCTCGGAGTGCTGATCGCGATGCTGCTCGTCGCCGCGTTCTGGATCGGCTCCGACCTGCGCGACGCCCAGGCGGCGGCGGACGACAGGCAGGCGGCGACGCGGGCGGCGGGAGCGCACGCGGTGCATCTGCTCTCCATCGGATACCGGAGCGTCGATGCCGACATTCAGCGAATCCTCGACGGCTCCACGGGTGAGGCCAGGGCCGAGTACGTCAGAACCGCCACGGAACGCAGGGAGGGCACGATCAAGGACAAGATCCTCCGTGCGGGCGCGCTACGCGCCCTGGGGCTGGTCTCGCTGACAGGGGACACGGCCCAGGTGATGGTGGTGGGCGATGAGGTGATCCGGTGGGACGGGAGTAAGAACGCTCCACGGGAGCAGTTCCACCGGTGGAACATGGAAGTGACCAAGGTCGGGGGAGCCTGGCTCGTGTCCAAGGCGGAGCTGGTGCCGTGACGCGCTCCTCCCGGTTGGCGGTCGGACTCATGGCCGTCGTGGCGCTCGCGCTCGCGGCGGTGGTCTGGGTCATGTTCACAGATCTCAGCAGGCTGCGCGCGGACGAGAGGGCCGGACAGGAGGCGCTCGCCGCGGCCCGGTCGGTCGCCTCCGACATGCTGTCCTACGACTATCGTACGATCGAACAGGATTTCGCAAGGGCGGGCGGTTACACGACCGGGGCGCTCAGCCTGCACTACCGGCAGCTCACCAGGGGCATGGCCGCGCAGGCCAGGGAGCAGAGAGCCGTGCAGCAGGCGACGGTGATCGGGGCGGGCGTGGAGTCGGTGGAGTCCGGCGACTCCGGCCGGGTCCAGGTGCTGCTGTTCATGAACATGAGCACTGTGAAGATCCCTCAGGGAGAGGAGGAGCCGCGCCGGCAGGTCAGCCAGAACCGGGCCAGGTTCATCATGGTCAAGAAGGACTCCCGCTGGTTCGTCGCCGAGCTCTCCACACTGCTCGGAGATCCCCCGTCACCATGATCGGCGCGTCGCTTCATTCAATTGTTAGTAAAGCCTTGGTTTGGGATGGGTTTGCGGTTGGGTACACCTGCCATGGCAGCGTCGATCGTCAGTCGAACCATCGGCTGGCGTTCGAACCGCCGAGTGACTCAGCGTCAGCCACACCAGGTCGGACATCGTGTTGCATCCTGTGGTGTGCGCAGGTCACCCGGTGGGAAAACTCCCAGGGTCTCGGCTATTTCCCGGCCGAAATGTCAGCTCCCGGGCTTGACGTTTCGGCTCTGACGGGCGATGCTGCGACCAACGTGGAGCTTGCAGTGAGACTGAGGTGGACAGGTGTGTGCCGTTCGGCTACACTGCCCCTTTGCGCTGCCCTTTGACGACCCGCTTCTTTTGGTGCTCTGATGCATGGTCGTCTGGCGTGCGTGTAGTCAGTCCGCCGCGAGCCCTCGGAAGGACATCTGTTGGCAGCCTCGCGCAACGCCTTCGCCGTACCCGCCGGTCCCCGTCGTGTGTCTTTCGCACGGATTCAGGAGCCGCTCGAAGTTCCCGATCTTCTCGCTCTTCAGACCGAGTCCTTCGACTGGTTGCTCGGCAACGAGAAGTGGAAGGGGCGGGTCGAGGCGGCTCGCCAGGCCGGGCGCAAGGACGTTCCGGCCCAGTCGGGCCTCGAAGAGATCTTTGAGGAGATCAGTCCCATCGAGGACTTCTCCGGAACCATGTCCCTGTCGTTCCGGGACCACCGGTTCGAGCCGCCCAAGTACTCAGTCGATGAGTGCAAAGACAAGGACATGACCTACTCCGCCCCGATGTTCGTCACGGCGGAGTTCATCAATAACACCACTGGTGAGATCAAGAGCCAGACCGTGTTCATGGGCGACTTCCCGCTCATGACCGGCAAGGGCACATTCATCATCAACGGCACCGAGCGTGTCGTCGTCTCCCAGCTGGTCCGGTCCCCGGGTGTCTATTTCGACCGCAGCGTCGACAAGACCTCGGACAAGGACCTCTATGGATGCAAGGTGATTCCCTCCCGGGGCGCCTGGCTAGAGTTCGAGATCGACAAGCGGGACAGCGTCGGTGTCCGCATCGACCGCAAGCGCAAGCAGGCCGTCACCGTTCTGCTCAAGGCGCTCGGCTGGACCAGCGAGCAGATCCTTGAGCGTTTCGGGCAGTACGAGTCCATGCGGGCGACCCTGGAGAAGGACCACACGGCCGGCCAGGACGACGCTCTGCTCGACATCTACCGCAAGCTGCGCCCGGGCGAGCCGCCGACCAAGGAGTCGGCGCAGACGCTGCTGGAGAACCTGTACTTCAACTCCAAGCGCTATGACCTCGCCAAGGTCGGCCGTTACAAGATCAACAAGAAGCTCGGGGTCGACAGCGAGATCACCCAGGGCACGCTCACCGAGGACGACATCGTCGCCACCATCGAGTACATCGTCCGGCTGCACGCCGGCGAGGTGTCGATGCCCGGCGCCAACGGTGAGATCGTCGTCGAGACCGACGACATCGACCACTTCGGCAACCGTCGTCTCCGTACGGTGGGCGAGCTCATCCAGAACCAGGTCCGCCTGGGGCTGGCCCGCATGGAGCGCGTCGTCCGCGAGCGGATGACGACCCAGGACGTCGAGGCGATCACGCCGCAGACCCTGATCAACATCCGCCCGGTCGTGGCGTCGATCAAGGAGTTCTTCGGCACATCCCAGCTGTCGCAGTTCATGGACCAGACCAACCCCCTCGCCGGCCTGACGCACAAGCGTCGTCTGTCCGCGCTGGGCCCCGGTGGTCTCTCCCGTGAGCGGGCCGGCTTCGAGGTCCGGGACGTTCACCCCTCGCACTACGGCCGGATGTGCCCGATCGAGACGCCGGAAGGACCGAACATCGGTCTGATCGGCTCGCTGGCCTCCTTCGGCCGGGTCAACTCCTTCGGCTTCGTCGAGACCCCGTACCGCAAGGTCGTCGACGGCCGGGTGACCGACCAGGTCGAGTACCTGACCGCGGACGAGGAGGACCGGCACGTCATCGCCCAGGCGAACACGCCGATCGGCTCCGACGGAACGTTCCTTGAGCCGCGGGTGCTCGTCCGCAGGAAGGGCGGGGAGTTCGAGTCCCTGCGCGCCAACGAGGTCGACTACATGGACGTCTCGGCACGCCAGATGGTGTCCGTGGCGACCGCGATGATCCCGTTCCTGGAGCACGACGACGCCAACCGTGCGCTCATGGGCTCCAACATGCAGCGCCAGTCGGTGCCGCTGCTCAAGAGCGAGGCGCCGCTGGTCGGCACCGGCATGGAGTACCGTGCCGCGACCGACGCCGGCGACGTCATCACCGCCGAGAAGGCGGGCGTGGTCGAGGAGGTCTCCGCCGACTACGTCACGGTGATGAACGACGACGGCACCCGCACGACCTACCGCGTCGCCAAGTTCAAGCGCTCCAACCAGGGCACCTGCTTCAACCAGAAGCCGATCGTCGCGGAAGGCGACCGGATCGAGGTGAACCAGGTCGTCGCGGACGGTCCCTGCACCGACAACGGCGAGATGGCCCTGGGCAAGAACCTCCTCGTGGCGTTCATGCCGTGGGAGGGGCACAACTACGAGGACGCGATCATCCTCTCCCAGCGCCTGGTGCAGGACGACGTCCTGTCCTCGATCCACATCGAGGAGCACGAGGTCGACGCCCGGGACACCAAGCTGGGCCCCGAGGAGATCACCCGGGACATCCCGAACGTCTCCGAGGAGGTCCTGGCCGACCTCGACGAGCGCGGCATCATCCGCATCGGCGCCGAGGTCGTCCCTGGCGACATCCTCGTCGGCAAGGTCACCCCCAAGGGTGAGACCGAGCTGACCCCCGAGGAGCGCCTGCTCCGCGCGATCTTCGGTGAGAAGGCCCGCGAGGTCCGTGACACCTCCCTGAAGGTGCCGCACGGCGAGCAGGGCAAGGTCATCGGCGTTCGCGTGTTCAGCCGCGAGGAGGGCGACGAGCTCCCCCCCGGCGTCAACGAGCTGGTCCGCGTCTACGTGGCCCAGAAGCGTAAGATCACCGACGGTGACAAGCTGGCCGGCCGTCACGGCAACAAGGGTGTCATCTCCAAGATCCTTCCGGTCGAGGACATGCCGTTCCTTGAGGACGGTACGGCGGTCGACATCATCCTCAACCCTCTGGGCGTGCCCGGCCGAATGAACGTCGGCCAGGTCCTGGAGACCCACCTGGGGTGGATCGCGGCCAGAGGCTGGGATATCTCGGGCATCGAGGAGGCATGGGCCGAGCGGCTGCGTGACAAGGGCTTCGCAGAGGTCGACCCGCGCACCAACATGGCCACGCCGGTGTTCGACGGTGCCAACGAGGAAGAGATCATCGGCCTGCTCGACAACACCCTGGTCAACAGGGACGGCGGGCGCATGGTCGGCGCGAACGGAAAGGCCCAGCTGTTCGACGGCCGTTCCGGCGAGCCGTTCCCGCACCCGATCTCCGTCGGTTACATCTACATCCTGAAGCTGCTCCACCTGGTCGACGACAAGATCCACGCTCGTTCGACCGGCCCGTACTCCATGATCACCCAGCAGCCGCTCGGTGGTAAGGCCCAGTTCGGTGGCCAGCGCTTCGGTGAGATGGAGGTCTGGGCTCTGGAGGCGTATGGCGCCGCCTACGCGCTCCAGGAACTGCTCACCATCAAGTCCGACGACGTCCTCGGCCGGGTGAAGGTCTACGAGGCGATCGTCAAGGGCGAGAACATCCCTGAGCCGGGCATCCCGGAATCGTTCAAGGTCCTCATCAAGGAAATGCAGTCGCTGTGCCTGAACGTCGAGGTGCTCTCCAGCGACGGCATGTCCATCGAGATGCGCGACACCGACGAAGACGTCTTCCGCGCCGCGGAAGAACTCGGCATCGACCTGTCCCGGCGTGAGCCGAGCAGCGTCGAAGAGGTCTGATCTAGAAGCTGAGGAGGGGATTACAAGTGCTCGACGTCAACTTCTTCGACGAGCTTCGGATCGGCCTCGCGACCGCCGACGACATCCGCCAGTGGTCGCACGGCGAGGTGAAGAAGCCCGAAACCATCAACTACCGGACGCTCAAGCCCGAGAAGGACGGACTCTTCTGCGAGAAGATCTTCGGTCCGACCCGAGACTGGGAGTGCTACTGCGGTAAGTACAAGCGCGTCCGCTTCAAGGGCATCATCTGTGAGCGCTGTGGCGTCGAGGTGACCCGCGCCAAGGTGCGTCGTGAGCGGATGGGCCACATCGAGCTGGCCGCGCCCGTCACGCACATCTGGTACTTCAAGGGTGTCCCGTCCCGGCTGGGATACCTGCTCGACCTGGCTCCGAAGGACCTCGAGAAGGTCATCTACTTCGCGGCCTACATGATCACGCACGTCGACAAGGAAATGCGCGAGCGTGACCTGCCGTCGCTGGAGGCGAAGATCTCCGTCGAGCGGCAGCACGTCGAGCAGCGCCGTGACGCCGACATCGAGGCTCGCCAGCGCAAGCTGGAGACCGACCTGGCCGAGCTTGAGGCCGCCGGCGCCAAGGGCGACCAGCGCCGCAAGGTGCGTGAGGGCGCCGAGCGCGAGATGCGGCAGCTGCGTGACCGGGCCCAGCGCGAGCTGGACCGGCTGGACGAGGTCTGGAGCCGCTTCAAGAACCTCAAGGTCCAGGACCTTGAGGGCGACGAGCTGCTCTACCGCGAGATGCGCGACCGCTTCGGCCGTTACTTCCGCGGTGGCATGGGCGCCCAGGCCATCCAGGAGCGTCTGACCAGCTTCGACCTCGCTCTTGAGGCCGAGAACCTGCGCGAGACGATCCGCAGCGGCAAGGGCCAGAAGAAGGCCCGCGCGCTCAAGCGTCTCAAGGTCGTGTCGGCGTTCCTGAACACTCGCAACTCGCCCAACGGGATGGTCCTCGACTGCATCCCGGTCATCCCGCCGGACCTGCGCCCCATGGTGCAGCTCGACGGTGGCCGGTTCGCCACCTCGGACCTGAACGACCTGTACCGCCGTGTGATCAACCGGAACAACCGACTCAAGCGGCTTCTCGACCTCGGCGCCCCCGAGATCATCGTGAACAACGAGAAGCGGATGCTCCAGGAGGCCGTCGACGCGCTGTTCGACAACGGCCGCCGCGGCCGCCCGGTCACCGGTCCGGGCAACCGCCCGCTGAAGTCCCTCAGCGACATGCTGAAGGGCAAGCAGGGCCGGTTCCGCCAGAACCTGCTGGGCAAGCGAGTCGACTACTCCGGCCGTTCGGTCATCGTCGTCGGCCCGCAGCTGAAGCTGCACCAGTGCGGTCTGCCCAAGCAGATGGCGCTGGAGCTCTTCAAGCCGTTCGTGATGAAGCGCCTGGTCGACCTGAACCACGCGCAGAACATCAAGTCGGCCAAGCGGATGGTCGAGCGTGCTCGCCCGGTCGTGTGGGACGTCCTCGAAGAGGTCATCACCGAGCACCCCGTGCTGCTCAACCGCGCGCCGACCCTGCACCGCCTGGGCATCCAGGCCTTCGAGCCGCAGCTGGTCGAGGGCAAGGCCATCCAGATCCACCCGCTCGTCTGCACCGCGTTCAACGCGGACTTCGACGGCGACCAGATGGCCGTGCACCTGCCGCTGTCCGCCGAGGCGCAGGCCGAGGCCCGCATCCTGATGCTGTCGACGAACAACATCCTGAAGCCGGCCGACGGCAAGCCCGTGACCATGCCCACCCAGGACATGATCATCGGTCTCTACTCGTTGACCACGCTCAAGGACGAGGACGAGAACGGCGTCGGCCGGGGACGGGTCTTCGGCTCGGTGTCGGAGGCGCTGATGGCCTTCGACCGCCGGGAGCTCGACATCCAGTCGTCGATCCAGATCCGGATGCGGGGAGACGTCCCGCCGCCCCGCGGCTGGGCGGCCCCCGAGGGCTGGGAGGCCGGTGACAGCTACCGCCTGGAGACCACTCTGGGCCGCTGCCTGTTCAACCAGACCCTGCCGGCGAACTACCCGTACGTGAACTCGCAGGTCGGCAAGAAGCAGCTGTCGGTCATCGTCAACGAGCTCGCTGAGAAGTACCCCAAGGTCGAGGTCGCGGCCGCGCTCGACGCCCTCAAGGACGCCGGCTTCTACTGGGCGACCAGGGCCGGTGTGACGATCTCCATCGAGGACGTCATCGCGCCGCCGAACAAGTCCGAGATCATGGAGACGTACGAGCGCCGGGCCGACAAGGTCCAGCGCGAGTACGAGCGTGGTCTGATCACGGACGAGGAGCGTCGTCAGGAGCTCATCGAGATCTGGACGCACGCGACCAGCGACGTGACCGACGACATGCAGAAGGCGTTCCCGAAGACCAACCCGGTCTGGATGATGGTCCAGTCGGGCGCCCGAGGAAACCTGATGCAGGTCCGGCAGATCTCCGGCATCCGTGGTCTGGTGTCCAACACCAAGGGTGAGACGATCCCGCGCCCGATCAAGGCCTCGTTCCGCGAGGGCCTGTCGGTGCTGGAGTACTTCATCTCCACCCACGGCCAGCGGAAGGGTCTGGCGGACACCGCGCTGCGGACCGCCGACTCGGGGTACCTGACCCGTCGTCTGGTGGACGTCGCGCAGGACGTCATCGTCCGCGAGATCGACTGCGGCACCGACCGCGCCGTCCCGCTGCACGTCGCCGACCGCGACTCTCAGGGCAACCTGGTCAAGGCGGAGAACGCCGAGAGCAACGTGCACGGCCGCATCCTCGCCGAGGACGTGGAGGTGGACGGCAAGATCATCGTTCCGGTGGGCGTCGACATCAACGACATCCACGTCACCGCCCTGGTCGAGGCCGGAGTGGAGACCGTCAGGACCCGCAGCGCCCTCGTCTGCGAGGCCAAGATCGGTGTCTGCGCCACCTGCTACGGCCGCTCGCTCGCGACCGGCAAGCTGGTGGACGTCGGCGAGGCGGTCGGCATCATCGCCGCCCAGTCGATCGGTGAGCCCGGCACCCAGCTGACGATGCGGACCTTCCACACCGGTGGTGTGGCGGGCGCCGACATCACCCACGGTCTGCCCCGTGTCCAGGAGCTTTTCGAGGCGCGCGTCCCCAAGGGCGTCGCCCCGATCAGCGAGGCCGAGGGCCGGGTCCGCATCGACGAGACCGACAAGACCCGGAAGATCGTGATCGTCCCGGACGACGGTTCCGAGGAGGTCGCCTACCCGGTGTCGATGCGGTCGCGCATGCTGGTCACCGACGGGCAGCGGGTCAAGGTCGGCCAGCAGCTGATCGCCGGTGCCGTCAACCCCAACGAGGTGCTGCGCATCCTCGGCCCCCGGGCCGTGCAGCTGCACCTCGTGGCGGAGGTCCAGCAGGTCTACCGCTCGCAGGGTGTGTCGATCCACGACAAGCACATCGAGATCATCGTGCGGCAGATGCTCAAGCGCGTGAACGTGCTGGAGTCCGGCGACGCCGACATGCTGCCCGGTGAGCTCGTCGAGCGGCCGCGCTTCGAGCGGATCAACCGCGAGTGCGTGGCGGAGGGCGGCACGCCGGCCTCCGGGCGTCCGGTGCTGATGGGTATCACCAAGGCCTCGCTCGCCACCGAGTCCTGGCTGTCCGCGGCGTCCTTCCAGGAGACGACCCGAGTGCTCACCGACGCGGCGATCCACGCCAAGTCGGACTCGCTGCTCGGTCTCAAGGAGAACGTCATCATCGGAAAGCTCATCCCGGCCGGTACCGGTATGCCGCAGTACCGCAACATCCGGGTCGAGCCCACCGAGGAGGCCAAGGCCGCGATGTACACGGTCGGCGGCTACGACGGCTCCGCGGCGGACTACACCTTCGGTTCGGGCTCCGGTGAGGCCGTGCCGCTGGAGGAGTACGACTTCGGTCAGTACAACCGCTAAGTGATCGCAGGCGGCGCCCGGTCCCCGGCAGGGGACCGGGCGCCGCTGCCTTTCCACCATGTTCACGTCCGTGACGGGTGGGTGTGGCCCTTTCTTGACCGGAATGTTGCGGCGAAAGCCGTACGTTAATGGGGAGAACGGCCGGAGAAGTGCTCTGCGACGGGTAAGCTCGACGTGGACCCGGAAGCGGTCGGTCGGAAACCGGTCGTGGGAGTCATGACACGAATGCGGGCGCCCACAGCGGCGCCCTGCTGGTGCGGCCGTTTTGACGTGTTGCGCTCGGCTGGGTAGTCTTGCCCTTCGTGCTCATGTCTTCATGGGCCCTCATGCGTGTGCGTCGACAGGTTCCCGGTGGGGAGTCGGCAGGGGTGCCGCATGACCTCCTCCATCGGACCGGCCTTGACCGGGTTGTGACGTGACAAGTGCGCGACACGCCCGACCGCGTGGGTCGGAGGGGATGAAAGAACCGCAGGTCATGACACCGGCAGCGCCTGCAAAATGCACGACATTCGATTAACCGGCTAGCACGAACGGAGACGCGGTGCCCACGATTCAGCAGCTGGTCCGCAAGGGCCGCCAGGACAAGGTCACCAAGACCAAGACCCCGGCGCTCAAGGCCAGCCCTCAGCGACGCGGCACCTGCATGCGCGTTTACACCACGACCCCCAAGAAGCCGAACTCCGCCCTCCGCAAGGTCGCGCGTGTCCGGCTCACCAACGGTATCGAGGTCACGGCCTACATCCCCGGTGTCGGTCACAACCTTCAGGAGCACTCCATCGTGCTCGTCCGCGGTGGTCGTGTGAAGGACCTGCCGGGTGTTCGCTACAAGATCATCCGCGGTTCGCTCGACACCCAGGGTGTCCGTAACCGCAAGCAGGCCCGTAGCCGTTACGGCGCGAAGAAGGAGAAGTAAGAATGCCTCGCAAGGGTTCTCCTGGCCGTCGTCAGCTCATGGCTGACCCGGTTCACAACTCGCCCCTGGTCACCGCGCTTATCAACAAGGTGCTCCTGGACGGCAAGCGGTCCATCGCTCAGTCCATCGTGTACGGCGCCCTCGAAGGCGCCAAGGAGAAGACCGGCAACGACCCGGTCGTCACCCTGAAGCGCGCGCTGGACAACGTCAAGCCCACCCTTGAGGTCCGCAGCCGCCGTGTCGGTGGCGCGACCTACCAGGTCCCGGTCGAGGTGCGCGCCGCGCGTAGCACCACCCTGGCCCTGCGCTGGCTGGTGCAGTACTCCCGGGCCCGCCGCGAGAAGACCATGACCGAGCGCCTCATGAACGAACTGCTCGATGCCAGCAACGGCCTCGGCGCAAGCGTCAAGAAGCGTGAGGACACCCACAAGATGGCCGAGTCCAACAAGGCCTTCGCCCACTACCGCTGGTAACAGCGGCTTCGACGAGACGACGAGGACGCGAGAGAAGTGGCCACCACGACCGCTCTTGACCTGGCCAAGGTCCGCAACATCGGGATCATGGCTCACATCGACGCGGGCAAGACCACGACGACTGAGCGCATCCTGTTCTACACCGGTATCAACTACAAGATCGGTGAGGTCCACGAGGGCGCAGCCACGATGGACTGGATGGAGCAGGAGCAGGAGCGTGGTATCACCATCACCTCCGCTGCTACGACCTGCGAGTGGCTCGGCCACACGATCAACATCATCGACACGCCGGGTCACGTGGACTTCACGATCGAGGTGGAGCGCTCGCTCCGCGTCCTCGACGGTGCCGTCGCCGTGTTCGACGGCGTTGCAGGCGTCGAGCCCCAGTCCGAGACGGTGTGGCGTCAGGCCGACCGTTACGAAGTGCCCAGGATCTGCTTCGTCAACAAGCTGGACCGGGTCGGCGCGGAGTTCCACCGCTGCGTCGACATGATGGTCAGCCGCCTGAACGCGACCCCCGCCGTCGTCCAGCTTCCCTGGGGCGTCGAGGCGGAATTCAAGGGCGTCATCGACCTGGTCAAGATGAAGGGCCTCTACTGGGGCACCGAGACGGCCAAGGGCGAGATGTACGAGACCGTGGACATCCCGGAGGAGTACTCCGAGACTGCTCGCGAGTGGCGTGACAAGCTGGTCGAGACGGTCGCCGAGAACGACGACGAGCTGATGGAGCTCTTCCTGGAGGGCGTCGAGCCCACCGAGGAGCAGCTGGTCGCGGCCATTCGCCGCGCCACGCTGAGCAGCTCTATCAACCCGGTCCTGACTGGCACCGCGTTCAAGAACAAGGGCATCCAGCCCCTGCTCGACGCGATCGTCGCCTACCTCCCCGCCCCGACCGACATCCCGGCCTTCAAGGGCCACGCGGTCGGCAAGGAAGAGGAGATCATCGAGCGCCACGCGGATGTGAACGAGCCGTTCTCCGCGCTGGCATTCAAGATCATGAGCGACCAGCACCTGGGACGCCTCACCTACATCCGCATCTACTCGGGCACGCTCGAGACCGGCACCGCCGTGGTCAACTCGGTGAAAGGCCGCAAAGAGCGGATCGGCAAGATCTACCAGATGCACGCCAACAAGCGCGAGGAGCGCCCGTCGGCCGTCGCCGGTCAGATCGTCGCCGTCATGGGCCTGAAGGACACCACCACCGGTGACACCCTGTCCGACCCGGCTCACCCCGTGGTCCTGGAGTCGATGAACTTCCCGGCGCCGGTCATCAGCGTCGCGATCGAGCCCAAGACCAAGGGTGACCAGGAGAAGCTGGGCACCGCCATCCAGCGTCTGGCCGAGGAGGACCCGTCCTTCCAGGTCCGTCGTGACGAGGAGACCGGGCAGACGGTCATCTGGGGTATGGGCGAGCTCCACCTGGAGATCCTCGTCGACCGGATGCGCCGCGAGTTCAAGGTCGAGGCCAACATCGGCCGGCCTCAGGTGGCCTACCGGGAGACCATCCGCCGCAAGGTGGAGAAGGTCGACTACGTCCACAAGAAGCAGACCGGTGGTTCCGGCCAGTTCGCCAAGGTCATCATCGACATTGAGCCGCTGGGCGAGGGCAACGACGGTTACGAGTTCGCGAACAAGGTCTCCGGTGGCCGTATCCCGAGGGAGTACATCCCCTCGGTCGACGCGGGCGCCCAGGAGGCCGCCGAGTTCGGTGTTCTCGCCGGTTACCCCATGGTCGGGGTCAAGGTCACCCTGCAGGACGGCGCCTACCACGAGGTGGACTCGTCCGAAATGGCCTTCAAGATCGCCGGTTCGATGGCCTTCAAGGAGGCCGCGCGCAAGGCGGACGCCGTAATCCTGGAGCCGATGATGGCCGTCGAGGTCACCACGCCCGAGGACTACATGGGTGATGTCATCGGTGACCTCAACGGTCGCCGCGGGCAGATCCAGGCGATGGACGAGCGCTCCGGTGCCCGGATCGTCAAGGCGCTCGTGCCGCTCTCTGAGATGTTCGGCTACGTGGGAGACCTCCGTAGCAAGACGCAGGGACGCGCGAGCTACAGCATGCAGTTCGACTCCTACGCGGAAGTGCCCGCGCACATCGCCAAGGAGATCGTCGCGAAGGTGCGGGGCGAGTAAGTCCGGCACCTACTTCGGTTACGGGAGGCGAGGAGATCGTCGCCCCGCTACCGGAGGGGTGCGGGGCGAGTAAGTCCGGCACCTACTTCGGTTACGGGAGGCGAGGAGATCGTCGCCCCGCTACCGGAGGGGTGCGGGGCGAGTAAGTCCGGCACCTACTTCGGTTACGGGAGGCGAGGAGACTCGCCGCCCGTTGCCGGGGGTGCGGGGCGAGAGCTTTCTCGCGGGCCGGTTCCGAGAGGGATCGGCCTCCCCGAACCCGAATATGAAGACGCAAGTCACGTCAGAATCTCTAAGGAGAGAGCAGTGGCCAAGGCCAAGTTCGAGCGGACCAAGCCGCACGTAAACATCGGCACCATTGGGCACATCGACCACGGCAAGACCACTCTGACCGCGGCGATCACCAAGGTGCTCCACGACCGTTTCCCGAACCTCAACGAGGCGACCGCGTTCGACAAGATCGACAAGGCGCCCGAGGAGAAGGCTCGTGGTATCACGATCTCCATCTCGCACGTCGAGTACCAGACCGAGAAGCGCCACTACGCCCACGTGGACTGCCCCGGTCACGCCGACTACGTGAAGAACATGATCACCGGTGCGGCTCAGATGGACGGTGCGATCCTCGTGGTCGCCGCCACCGACGGTCCGATGCCGCAGACGAAGGAGCACGTCCTCCTGGCCCGCCAGGTCGGCGTCCCCTACATCGTCGTGGCCCTCAACAAGTCCGACATGGTGGACGACGAGGAGATCCTGGAGCTCGTCGAGCTCGAGGTCCGCGAGCTTCTCTCGGCTCAGGAGTTCCCCGGCGACGACCTGCCGGTCGTCCGCGTCTCGGCGCTGAAGGCGCTTGAGGGCGACGCCAAGTGGGGCGACTCGATCATCGAGCTCATGACCGCGGTGGACGAGAACGTCCCCGAGCCGGTTCGTGAGACCGAGAAGCCGTTCCTGATGCCGGTCGAGGACGTCTTCTCGATCACCGGTCGCGGCACGGTCGTCACCGGCCGTATCGAGCGTGGCATCGTCAAGGTCAGCGAGACCGTCGACATCATCGGTATCAAGGAGACCAAGACCACCACCACGGTCACCGGTGTCGAGATGTTCCGCAAGCTCCTCGACGAGGGCCAGGCGGGTGACAACGTCGGTCTGCTCCTGCGCGGTATCAAGCGTGAGGACGTCGAGCGCGGCCAGTGCATCATCAAGCCGGGCACGACCACCCCGCACACCGAGTTCGAGGCCCAGGTCTACATCCTGAGCAAGGACGAGGGCGGCCGCCACACGCCGTTCTTCAACAACTACCGCCCGCAGTTCTACTTCCGTACGACTGACGTGACCGGTGTGGTGAACCTCCCCGAGGGCACCGAGATGGTCATGCCGGGCGACAACACCGAGATGACCGTCTCGCTCATCCAGCCCATCGCGATGGAGGACGGTCTCAAGTTCGCCATCCGTGAGGGTGGCCGCACCGTCGGTGCGGGTCGAGTGACCAAGATCCTCAAGTAGTACGATCGCGGAGTGGCGGTCGGCCCTCATCGCAGGGCCGGCCGCTTCCCCACGAGGGGCCCGCGCCGCAGGGCGCGAACCCCGGCAGGGACCCCACGAACCGTGATCTCGCAGTTGGTTCGGCCGAACGATGACCGAAGTAACTGCCAGATCACGGAAGAAAGCGCGGACTCACAGCGTCTGCTACGTGGGGCGTGTGCGGAGGGCGTCGCCTGAAGGGCGAGGCGGGCTCCGCGCAACATGGAGGGGACGTCCGAGACGGACCCGGCCATGACACAGCGGCAACAGGCCGCACGTAACTTTTTCAGACGACAGTGAAGGACACCGAGGCCATTATGGCGGGACAGAAGATCCGCATTCGGCTCAAGGCCTATGACCACGAGGTCATCGACGTCTCGGCCAAGAAGATCGTCGAGACGGTGACAAGGACTGGCGCCAAGGTCGCGGGCCCGGTGCCGCTGCCGACCGAGAAGAACGTGTACTGCGTCATCCGCTCGCCGCACAAGTACAAGGACAGCCGCGAGCACTTTGAGATGCGCACGCACAAGCGGCTGATTGACATCATCGACCCGACGCCGAAGACGGTCGACTCGCTCATGCGACTCGACCTTCCCGCCGGCGTTGACATCTCGATCAAGCTCTGAGGGAACGCACTGACATGGCTAAGCAGATCAAGGGCGTCCTGGGCAAGAAGCTCGGCATGACCCAGGTCTTCGACGCGGACAACCGGATGGTCCCGGTGACCGTCGTCGAGGCTGGTCCGTGCGTCGTGACCCGCGTCCGCACCGCTGAGAAGGACGGCTACACCGCCATCCAGCTGGGCTTCGGGCAGATCGACCCGCGGAAGGTCAACAAGCCGCTCGGCGACTACCTGCGCAAGCACGACATCACCCCGCGCCGTTACTTCGCGGAGATCCGCACTGACGACGTGAGCGAGTACACCCTGGGCCAGGAGCTCTCGGCCGACACCTTCGAGGCCGGCCAGTACGTCGACGTGACGGGCAAGAGCAAGGGCAAGGGTTACGCGGGTGTCATGAAGCGGCACGGCTTCAAGGGCCTGGGCGCCTCGCACGGTACGCAGCGCAAGCACCGCTCGCCGGGTTCCATCGGTGGCTGCGCCACCCCGGGCCGCGTCTTCAAGGGCGTGCGGATGGCCGGCCGGATGGGCAACGCCCGCACGACCATCCAGAGCCTCAAGGTCCACGCCGTGGACGCCGAGAAGGGCCTCATCCTGATCAAGGGTGCGATCCCCGGCGCCAACGGCAGCCTGGTTCTGGTCCG
Organism: Streptosporangium sp. CA-115845; assembly: GCF_050943795.1. Classification (NCBI taxonomy): domain Bacteria; kingdom Bacillati; phylum Actinomycetota; class Actinomycetes; order Streptosporangiales; family Streptosporangiaceae; genus Streptosporangium; species Streptosporangium sp. CA-115845. Next base: position 1,051,908 of record NZ_CP191988.1, read on the forward strand.
CACCGCTGCCAAGAAGGGGGCTGCCAAGTGAGCACCATTGACGTCCTCGACGCGAGCGGCGACAAGGCCGGGACCGTCGATCTGCCGGAGGACATCTTCGGCACCACGGTCAACATCCCGCTGATCCACCAGGTCGTCGTGGCCCAGCTCGCCGCTCGCCGGCAGGGCACCCACAAGGCCAAGACCCGCGGTGAGGTCAGTGGTGGCGGCAAGAAGCCGTACCGCCAGAAGGGGACCGGCCGCGCCCGCCAGGGTTCGACCCGCGCTCCGCAGTTCACCGGCGGCGGCACCGTCCACGGTCCGGTTCCGCGGGACTACTCGCAGAAGACTCCCAAGAAGATGAAGGCCGCCGCCCTGCGCGGGGCCCTGTCCGACAGGGCGACCGGGGGCCGCGTTCACGTGGTCAGCGGTCTGGTCGCGGGGGAGACCCCGAAGACCAAGGCGGCTCTCGAGTCGCTTCGCAAGATCACCGAGGCGCGTAGCGTCCTGGTCGTCGTCGACGAGGGTGACGAGCTCAGCTGGCTGAGCCTGCGTAACGCTCCCGAGGTCCACCTGCTGGACGCCGGGCAGCTCAACACCTATGACGTGCTCTGCCACGACGACGTCGTTTTCACTCAGGCGGCGTACGACCAGGTCGTCGCGCGTCTGAGCAAGAGCGGGAAGGAAGACGCCTGATGGAGAAGATCGCCGACCCGCGCGACATCATCATCAAGCCGGTTGTCTCCGAGAAGAGCTACGGCCTGATCGACGAGCACAACAAGTACACGTTCCTGGTGCGGAAGACGGCCAACAAGACGCAGGTCAAGATCGCTGTTGAGAAGATCTTCGGCGTCAAGGTGGCCAGCGTCAACACCATCAACCGCCAGGGCAAGCGTAAGCGGACCAGGTTCGGCTATGGCCAGCGTCCGGCTACCAAGCGAGCGATCGTCAGCCTGGTCGAAGGCGACCGGATTGACATCTTCGGCCAGATCGGCTGACGCGCTCGCTCAGTACGTACAGGGAGAAAGCCCCTCACCACCAGGTGAGGGGCGTTCGACCGGATTAACCGACGAAGGATGAACGAAAAAGATGGGCATCCGTAAACTCAAGCCGACGACCCCGGGTCGCCGCGGCGCCAGCGTCTCGGACTTTGCCGAGATCACGCGCAGCACGCCCGAGAAGTCGCTGCTTGCACCCCTGCACAGCAAGGGTGGCCGTAACGTCCACGGCCGTGTCACCACCCGTCACCAGGGCGGTGGCCACAAGCGCGCCTACCGGATCATTGATTTCCGGCGTCACGACAAGGACGGGATTCCGGCCAAGGTCGCTCACATCGAGTACGACCCGAACCGCACCTCCCGTATCGCGCTGCTGCACTACGCCGACGGGGAGAAGCGCTACATCCTCTGCCCGACCGGCCTCAAGCAGGGCGACAAGATCGAGAACGGCCCCACGGCCGACATCAAGCCGGGCAACTGCCTCCCGCTGCGCAACATCCCGACCGGTACCTTCATCCACGCGGTGGAGCTCCGTCCGGGCGGTGGCGCCAAGCTGGGCCGGTCCGCCGGCGCGCAGATTCAGCTCCTCGCCAAGGAGGGCCAGTACGCCACGCTGCGTATGCCCTCCGGTGAGATGCGCCAGGTCGACGTTCGCTGCCGGGCCTCTATCGGCCAGGTCGGCAACGCCGAGCAGGCCAACATCAACTGGGGTAAGGCCGGACGTATGCGGTGGAAGGGCAAGCGCCCCACCGTCCGCGGCGTCGCGATGAACCCGGTCGACCACCCGCACGGTGGTGGTGAGGGTAAGACCTCCGGCGGTCGTCACCCCGTCAACCCCAAGGGCAAGCCCGAGGGTCGTACTCGTGCGGCGAACAAGGCCAGCGACCGGCTGATCATCCGCCGTCGTACCAAGCGGAAGAAGCGGTAGGAGCAGCCAAAATGCCACGTAGCCTCAAGAAGGGTCCCTTCGTGGACGACCACCTTCAGAAGAAGGTGGATGCCCAGAACGAGAAGGGCACCAAGAACGTCATCAAGACGTGGTCGCGGCGCTCCATGATCGTGCCCGACATGCTCGGCCACACGATCGCCGTTCACGACGGCCGCAAGCACGTCCCGGTGTTCGTCACCGAGTCGATGATCGGCCACAAGCTGGGTGAGTTCGCGCCGACGCGGACCTTCCGCAGCCATGTCAAGGAAGACCGCCGCAGCCGGCGATAAGCGCCTTAGGGAGAGGAAGTCGAGCCGGGAACAATCGGAAAGCGACAGCCCTGTCGATCGCTGCAAGGCGAGACGGACTCGACCCACCAGTGGGAGAGGACGTCGAGCCGGAAGTGGTCGGAGAGCGACAGCCGTACTGATCGTCACATGGCCCGACGGACTCGCCCGATACGAAGCAGAAGGTAAGAGGAGTAAGCGATGGAAGCCAGGGCTCAGGCGCGGTTCGCGCGCCACACGCCCATGAAGGCCCGCCGCGTGGTGGACCTCATTCGCGGGCTGCCCGCTTCGGAGGCGCAGGCCGTGCTGCAGTTCGCTCCCCAGTCGGCGAGCGAGACCGTGTACAAGGTGCTGTCGAGCGCCATTGCCAACGCGGAGCACAACTTCAAGCTCGACCGTGACACGCTCTTCGTGAGCCGTGCCTGGGTCGACGAGGGCCCGACGCTGAAGCGGTTTCGTCCCCGTGCTCAGGGTCGTGCCTATCGGATCAACAAGCGGACCAGCCACATCACCGTGATCGTGGAGTCCCGCGAGCCGAAGGGGAGGACCCGCTAGTGGGTCAGAAGGTTAACCCGCACGGGTTCCGCCTCGGCATCACGACCGACTTCAAGAGCCGGTGGTATGCCGACAAGCTCTACAAGTCGTACGTTGCCGAGGATGTGGCGATCCGCCGCATGCTCAAGAAGGGCATGGAGCGGGCCGGCATCTCCAAGGTGGAGATCGAGCGGACCACCGACCGGGTTCAGGTCGACATTCACACCGCCCGTCCGGGCATCGTCATCGGCCGCCGCGGCGCCGAGGCGGACCGGATTCGCGGTGACCTCGAGAAGCTGACCAAGAAGCAGGTCCAGCTGAACATCCTTGAGGTCAAGAACCCTGAGATCGACGCTCAGCTCGTCGCCCAGGGGGTGGCCGAGCAGCTGTCCAGCCGTGTCTCGTTCCGCCGTGCCATGCGCAAGGCGATGCAGTCGGCGATGAAGAGCGGCGCCAAGGGCATCCGGGTGCAGTGCTCCGGTCGTCTCGGCGGCGCTGAGATGTCCCGTTCGGAGTTCTACCGCGAGGGCCGCGTGCCCCTGCACACCCTCCGCGCGGACATCGACTACGGCCTGTACGAGGCCCGTACCACCTTCGGCCGCATCGGCGTGAAGGTGTGGATCTACAAGGGTGAGGCTCCGACCAGCCGCGCCGAGCGCGAGGCGGCCGCCGCCGGTGCTCGTGCGGGCCAGCGTCGTGACCGCGACGACCGTCGTGGTCCCGGTGCCGGTGGCGGCGACCGTCCCCGTCGTGGTGCCGGTGGCGCCCGTCGTGGTGCCGGTGCCGGCCGTGGCGACCGCGCCCCCAGGAACGAGGCGGCCTCCCAGGCTGCCCCCGAGACCGGCCCGGCTACGCAGCCGGGTGCTGAAGGGAGCTGACCATGCTGATCCCGCGCAGGGTCAAGCACCGTAAGCAGCACCGGCCCGACCGTCACGGCGCTGCCAAGGGCGGCACCAGGGTCGTGTTCGGCGAGTTCGGCATTCAGGCGGTTGAGCACTCCTACGTGACCAACCGTCAGATCGAGTCGGCTCGTATCGCGATGACCCGTCACATCAAGCGTGGTGGAAAGGTCTGGATCAACATCTATCCGGACCGTCCTCTCACCAAGAAGCCCGCCGAGACCCGGATGGGTTCCGGTAAGGGTTCGCCGGAGTGGTGGATCGCCAACGTCAAGCCCGGTCGCATCATGTTCGAGCTGTCGGGTGTCGCCGAGCCGGTGGCTCGCGAAGCCCTGCGTCGTGCGATGCACAAGCTGCCGATGAAGTGCCGGTTCGTCAAGCGTGAAGTGGGTGAGGCGTGATGGCTAAGGGCCTGACCGCCGGTGAGCTGCGGGTGGAAGACCAGGACACTCTGGTCACGAAGCTGAAGGAAGCCAAGGAGGAGCTGTTCAACCTCCGCTTCCAGGCTGCGACCGGCCAGTTGGAGAGCCACGGGCGGCTGCGTGCCGTTCGCCGCGAGATCGCCCGTATCTACACGGTGATGCGCGAGCGGGAGCTCGGAATCGTCACGGTAGAGAAGGAGTCGATTGATGGCTGAGGCCACGGAAACCACGACCGAGACGCGGAACTACCGCAAGACCCGTGAGGGTCTGGTCGTCAGCGACAAGATGGACAAGACTGTCGTGGTCGCTGTCGAGGACCGCGTCAAGCACCCCCTGTACGGCAAGGTCATCCGCAGGACGACCAAGTACAAGGCGCACGACGAGGCCAACAGCTGTGGTGTCGGCGACCGCGTCCTCCTGATGGAGACCCGGCCGCTCTCCGCCAGCAAGCGCTGGCGGGTCATCGAGATCCTCGAGAAGGCCAAGTAAGTCAACGCGCCTCGTGGGGGGTGACACCGTCACCCCCCATGACGGCGTCCAAGGGGGCGAAGCGATCTTCGCCCCGCCTGCGTCGGCGGTCCGCCAAGGACTGTCGCCGGGGGAAAAAGACCCAGCAGGTTCCGCAAGGCTCACCCACGGGTGAGAACCAGCGAGACAAACAGGAGTACAAGTGATCCAGCAGGAGTCGCGGCTCAAGGTCGCCGACAACACCGGTGCGAAGGAAGTCCTTTGCATCCGTGTGCTCGGTGGCTCTGGCCGGCGCTACGCGGGAATCGGCGACGTCATCGTCGCCACTGTCAAGGACGCCATTCCCGGCGGCACCGTGAAGAAGGGCGATGTGGTCAAGGCCGTCATCGTCCGCACTGTCAAGGAGCGCCGCCGGCCCGACGGCTCCTACATCCGCTTCGACGAGAACGCCGCCGTCATCATCAAGGACAGCGGTGACCCCCGGGGCACCCGCATCTTCGGTCCCGTTGGACGTGAGCTGCGTGACAAGAAGTTCATGCGGATCATCTCGCTCGCGCCGGAGGTGTTGTAATGCCGAAGCTGCATGTGAAGAAGGGTGACCTCGTTCTGGTCATCGCCGGCAAGGACAAGGGTGCCAAGGGCCGCGTGATCGCCGCCCACCCGCGCGACGAGCGCGTGGTGGTCGAGGGCGTCAACATGGTCAAGAAGCACTCCAAGGAGACCAACCAGGGTCCGCGTGGCGCCAAGACCGGCGGCGTGCAGACCATGGAGGCTCCCATCCACGTGAGCAACGTCAAGAAGCTCAAGGATGACGACAAGCCCGCCAAGAAGGAGTCGGCCAAGGCTGCTTCCGAGGAGACGGGTGAGGACAACTGATGACCGCGAACACTGAAGAGCGGACCCTCCCGCGCCTCAAGCAGCGCTACCGCGAAGAGATCATCGCGAAGCTGAACGAGCAGTTCGGGTTCGAGAACATCATGCTGGTGCCCACCATCACCAAGATCAAGGTGAACATGGGCGTCGGCGAGGCCGCGCGTGACTCGAAGCTCATCGAAGGCGCCGTCCGCGACCTCACCGTGATCACCGGCCAGAAGCCGGCGGTCGTCCGCGCCCGCAAGTCCATCGCCCAGTTCAAGCTGCGCGAGGGCATGCCGATCGGCGCGCACGTCACGCTCCGCGGCGACCGCATGTGGGAGTTCCTCGACCGGCTGCTCTCGCTGGCGCTGCCCCGCATCCGTGACTTCCGCGGCCTGTCGCCCAAGCAGTTCGACGGCAACGGGAACTACACCTTCGGTCTCACCGAGCAGGTCATGTTCCACGAGATCGACCAGGACAAGGTCGACCGCCAGCGTGGTATGGACATCACGGTCGTGACCACCGCTAAGACCGACGACCAGGGCCGGGCGCTGCTGAAGCACCTCGGCTTCCCCTTCAAGGAGGCCTGATCATGGCGAAGACGTCGCTCAAGGTCAAGGCTGCTCGCAAGGCCAAGTTCGAGGTCCGGGCGTACACTCGGTGCTCGCGCTGTGGTCGTCCCCGCGCCGTCTACCGGAAGTTCGGCCTGTGCCGTATCTGCTTCCGTGAGATGGCGCACCGGGGCGAGCTGCCCGGCATCACCAAGGCGAGCTGGTAGCCGTCCGCGCGGTCCCCTGATCATCACGGGCCCGCGCGGGGCACCGGCCACACATAGAAGTTCGTATTCACCGGGCGCTGACTACAAGCGCCCATGACCGCACCGAAGGTCCCCTGCGGAAACCGCGGTGAGGAAGGCCACCGGCCATGACGATGACCGACCCGATCGCAGACATGCTGACGCGTCTGCGAAACGCGAACTCGGCGTACCACGACAGCGTGGCGATGCCGTACTCGAAGATCAAGGCGCACATCGCCGAGATCCTCCAGCAGGAGGGTTACATCCAGTCCTGGAGCGTCGAAGACGCCAAGGTCGGAAAGAACCTCGTGGTGGAGCTGAAGTTCGGGCCGAGCCGTGAGCGGTCGCTCGCGGGCCTGCGACGGGTTTCCAAGCCCGGCCTGCGGGTCTATGCAAAGAAGGACAACCTGCCTCGAGTCCTGGGCGGACTGGGCGTCGCGATCATCTCGACGTCCGGCGGTCTCATGACGGACAAGCAGGCCGGCAAGCGTGGAGTGGGCGGGGAAGTCCTCGCCTTCGTTTGGTAGAGGGGAGAACGAACAGCATGTCAAGAATCGGACGGCTGCCCATCCCCGTACCGAACGGAGTGGACGTCGCCATCGACGGCCGGGACGTCACGGTCAAGGGCCCCAAGGGCACGCTTTCGCTTACGGTCGCGGAACCCATCGCGATCGCCAAGGGTGAGGACGGAAACCTCTCCGTCACCCGCCCCAACGACGAGAACAAGGTCCGTGCGCTGCACGGCCTGTCCCGCACCCTGGTCGCCAACATGGTGACCGGTGTGACCCAGGGATACTCGAAGTCCCTGGAGATCGTGGGCGTCGGTTACCGCGTGCAGGCCAAGAGCCCGACTCAGCTTGAGTTCGCTCTCGGCTTCAGCCACCCGGTGATCGTCGACGCTCCCGAGGGTGTCACCTTCCGCGTCGAGAAGCCGACGCTGTTCCACGTGGACGGCATCGACAAGCAGAAGGTCGGCGAGATCGCCGCGAACATCCGCAAGCTGCGCAAGCCCGACCCGTACAAGGGCAAGGGCGTGCGCTACCAGGGTGAAGTTATCCGCCGCAAGGTCGGAAAGGCTGGTAAGTAGGCATGGCTGGCAAGACTGCGTTCGGCAAGCACACGGCCGCCCGCGCCGTCTCGCGGGCCCGCCGCCACGGCCGAGTCCGCAAGAAGGTTGTCGGTACGGCCACGCGTCCGCGTCTGGTCGTCAACCGCTCCACGAGGCACCTCTTCGTGCAGATCGTCGACGACGCCCAGGGCCACACGCTGGTGAGCGCCTCCACCATGGACGCCTCCCTGCGCTCGGCCGAGGGCGCCAAGACCGACAAGGCCAAGCAGGTCGGCGAGCTTCTCGCTCAGCGGGCCAAGGCAGCCGGGATCACCGCGGTCGTGTTCGACCGGGGTGGCAACCGCTACGCGGGCCGCATCGCGGCTCTCGCGGACAGCGCCCGCGAAGGTGGACTGGAGTTCTGATGACTCCTTTCACCAGAGCGCAACCGATGGCCCGTCTTACGAATGAGAAGAGGAACCACTAATGGCCGGAGCTCCGCGTCGCGGTGGCGCCGCCGGTGGCGAGCGGCGTGACGGTCGTCGTGACGACCGCCGCGGTGGCAACGCTGACAAGGGCGTCTCGTACATCGAGCGCGTTGTGAAGATCAACCGAGTGGCCAAGGTCGTGAAGGGTGGTCGTCGCTTCAGCTTCACCGCCCTCGTCATCGTCGGTGACGGTAACGGCATGGTCGGTGTCGGCTACGGCAAGGCCAAGGAAGTGCCCGCGGCGATCGCCAAGGGTGTCGAAGAGGCCAAGAAGCACTTCTTCAAGGTGCCCCGTATCCAGGGCACCATCCCGCACATCGTGCAGGGCGAAGAGGCCGCCGGCGTCGTCTTCCTGCGTCCGGCGTCGCCCGGTACCGGTGTCATCGCCGGTGGCCCGGTGCGCGCCGTGCTGGAGTGCGCGGGTATCCACGACGTGCTGTCCAAGTCGCTCGGCTCGGACAACCCGATCAACATCGTGCACGCCACCGTGGCCGCTCTGAAGGGCCTCAGCCGCCCCGAGGAGATCGCGGCCCGCCGTGGCCTGCCGATCGAGGACGTCGCCCCCAAGGCGATGCTCAAGGCTCGCGCCGAGGGTCTCGCGGAGGCCGCGGCGGCGAAGGCGGTGAGCTAGCTCATGGCACGCCTGAAGATTACCCAGGTCCGCTCGAAGATCGGTGGCAAGCAGAAGCAGCGTGACTCGCTGCGCTCGCTCGGTCTTAAGCGAATCGGCGACGTCGTCGTCAAGGAGGACCGCCCGGAGATCCGCGGCATGGTCTCCGTGGTGACGCACCTCGTCACCGTGGAAGAGGTCGACTAGACATGGCAGAGAACACTCCGCTCCGCATCCACCACCTGCGTCCGGCCCCCGGCGCCAACAAGTCGAAGGTCCGCAAGGGCCGCGGCGAGGCGTCCAAGGGCAAGACCGCGGGTCGCGGAACCAAGGGCACGAGGGCCAGGAACACTGTCCCGCTCGGCTTCGAGGGTGGTCAGGTTCCGCTGCAGCGGCGCCTGCCCAAGTTCAAGGGCTTCTCCAACGCCCTGTTCAAGACGGCCTACCAGGTCGTCAATCTTGACAGGCTCGGTGAGCTGTTCCCCGACGGTGGCGACGTCACCGTGGAGGCGCTGGTCGCCAAGGGTGCGGTTCGCAAGAACCAGCTCGTCAAGGTTCTGGGAACCGGTGACATCTCCGTGGCGTTGAACGTGGAGGCGCACGCCTTCTCCGCCAGTGCCAAGGAGAAGATCGCTGCCGCCGGAGGCTCCGTCTCCGAGCTGTAGGTGTCATCATCACGCGGCGCGGGGGCTCGTAATGGGCTCCCGCGCCCGTAGTGCGTTAGAGTTCGCTGGACAGTGGGCCTCGACTCATTTCCTTGGGCTCATTGACTGGATATGGCAAAGATGGAACACCCCCGCACCATCGCTGACCGACCTCGCCTTTCAGGCGCGCAGGAGGGACCGTGCTGACCGCATTTACCCGAGCGTTCCGTACGCCGGACCTGCGTAAGAAGCTGCTCTTCACTTTGGGCATCATTGCGCTGTTCCGACTTGGGTCGGTCCTGCCGACTCCGGGTGTGCATACCGAGAACATCAGCCGTTGTCTCACCCAGGCGCAGGCGGGGGACGCGGGCAACATCTACGGAATGGTGCAGCTGTTCAGCGGCGGCGCCCTCCTGAAACTTTCAGTGTTCGCCCTCGGCATCATGCCGTACATCACCGCGAGCATCATTCTTCAGCTGCTCGTCGTGGTCATTCCGCGCCTGGAGGCCCTCAAGAAGGAGGGGCAGGCCGGACAGACCAAGATCACGCAGTACACGCGTTACCTGACGGTCGGGCTTGCCGTCCTGCAGTCGACCGCCTTCGTGGCCCTGGCCCGTGGTGGCCAGCTGTTCCCGCAGTGCCGCGAAGAGATCCTCCTCGACAAGGACAACGTCTTCGCCATCGTCACGATGGTGCTGACCATGACCGCCGGCACCGCCGTCGTCATGTGGCTGGGCGAGCTCGTCACCGACCGCGGCATCGGCAACGGCATGTCCATCCTGATCTTCACTCAGGTCATCGCCGTCTTCCCGTCCGAGCTGCTGAACATCGCCAGGCAGAAGGGCGGCTTCGTCTTCGCCGTGGTCATCGTCGTCGGTATCGCGATGATCGCCCTGGTCGTGATGGTCGAGCAGGCCCAGCGCCGGATCCCGGTGCAGTACGCCAAGCGCATGGTCGGCCGCCGGATGTACGGCGGGACGTCGACCTACATCCCGCTGAAGGTCAACCAGGCCGGCATCATCCCGGTCATCTTCGCCTCCTCGCTGCTCTACCTTCCGCAGCTGATCACGACGCTCTTCACGAACAGCCAGGAAGAGCCGAACAAGATCATCCAGTGGATCTCGCAGGAGTTCGGCGGCGGAGGGACCACCCCGACGTACATGATCACTTTCTTCCTGCTTATCGTGTTCTTCACGTACTTCTACGTGTCGATTACCTTCAACCCCGTTGAAGTCGCCGACAACATGAAGAAGTACGGTGGTTTCATCCCGGGCATCCGCCCGGGGCGCCCGACGGCTGAGTACTTGAACTATGTGCTCACGCGACTCACCGCTCCTGGCGCGCTGTATCTGGGCCTGATCTCCATGGTGCCGATCGTCGCGCTGGCGCTCGTCGGTGCGAGTCAGAACTTCCCGTTCGGAGGGACGAGCATTCTGATCATGGTTGGTGTCGGCCTTGACACCGTGAAGCAGATCGAGAGCCAGCTGCAGCAGCGCAACTATGAAGGCTTCCTGAAATAGTGCGCCTCGTCCTGGTCGGGCCCCCCGGAGCGGGTAAGGGGACACAGGCCCAGTTCATTGCGTCGAACCTGTCGATCCCGAAGATTTCGACAGGTGACATCTTCCGTGCCAACGTCTCGGGTGGCACGGAGCTCGGCAAGCTTGCCAAGGAATACATGGACCGCGGTGACCTTGTGCCTGACGAGGTCACCATCGCGATGGTCCGCGACCGTCTCGCTGAGAAAGACGCGCAGGACGGTTTCCTGCTCGACGGCTTCCCCAGGAACGTGCCCCAGGCCGAGATCCTGAAGAAGATCCTCGCTGAGTTCGGATCCGGTCTGGACATCGTTCTGGAGCTCGTGGTCGACGACGAGGAGGTCGTCCGTAGGCTCGCCGGGCGCCGCACCTGTAGCCAGTGCGGTCGTATCTGGCACGTCGACTTCGACGACAAGAAGGACGACATCTGCGACGCCTGTGACGGCCGGCTGTACCAGCGCGACGACGACAAGGAGGAGACCGTCAGGCACCGCCTGGAGGTCTATCAGGAGCAGACCGCCCCCCTGGTCTCCTTCTACGCGGACGAGGGCATCCTTGTCGGAGTCGACGCCACCGGTCCGGTGGAAGAGATCACTCAGCGCGCTATGGAGGCCCTGAGCCCCTTCGTCGGCTAGTGAAGCGATATTCACCTTGCACGCCACCCATGGCTTCTCATGGGTGGCGTGCTGTCATTTAGGGCAGAATCTGGGGAATTGGGCTCCCGGACCGCCCGTTGAACCACCCCAGGGGGTGCGCACGTGTTCAAGAAGAACAAGCACGGAATTCAGCTGAAGACGCCCGAACAACTGGAGAAGATGCGGGCGGCGGGCCTGGTGGTCGGTCGTACCCTGCAGTTGCTGCGGGAGAGCGTCCAGCCGGGCATGACGCCCCTGGACCTTGACGCGATCGCGGAGAAGGCCATCAGAGGCGAGGGGGCGATCCCCTCCTTCAAGGGGTACCAGGGCTTCCCTGCGACCATCTGCGCGTCGGTCAACCACGAGGTGGTCCACGGCATCCCGAGCGATCGCAGGGCGCTGCGGGAGGGCGACGTCATTTCGATCGACTGCGGTGCCATCCTGGACGGCTGGCACGGGGACTCGGCCATCACGGTCGGCATCGGTGAGGTGGACCCCAAGCTGACCGAGCTGATGCGGGTCACCGAGGAGGCCATGTGGCGGGGCATCGCCGCGCTCACCGTGGGTCGCCACCTGTCCGATATCGGTCACGAGGTGGAGAAGTACGTCCGCTCCCAGGGGCGCTACGGCATCCCGCAGGAGTACGGCGGGCACGGCATCGGCACCGAGATGCACATGGATCCGTGGGTGGCCAACCACGGCAAACCGGGTCGTGGCCCGCGTTTCGAACCGGGTATGTGCTTCGCCGTCGAGCCCATGGTCAACCTGGGGACGGACCGGACCAAGGTGCTGGCCGACGACTGGACCGTGGTCACGATCGACGGTAAGGCCTCGGCACACTTCGAACACAGCGTTGCCGTGACACATAATGGACCTTGGGTACTGACCGCCCTTGACGGGGGTAAAGAGCGGCTTGCCGACTTGTTGGGAGACGCGGGCTAGATCAGGCTCGCCGGTGAGCGGATGTGGTTGATATGGCGTCTGGTCCAGGTATGCGAGCTTCCGATGGGGACCGCGACAAGGTCGCCTCGGTCCTACGGGAGCACTACGCGCAGGGCCGCCTGACCACCGAGGAGTTCGACGAGCGCCTCGAACAGCTCTACAGCAGCAAGACGTACGGCGAGCTCGCCGTCCTCACCTCCGACCTCCCCGAGGTCGACCTGCGCCGGCTTCCAGAGACCCCCTCCCGCGCCCCTGAGCGGGCCAAGGGGGGCAAGCAGGGCAAGGCGCAGAACAAGGGTCTGGCGGCAGCCTGGGCCGCCTGGGCGACGGCCAGCGGTGTCAACTGGATGATCTGGCTCATCATCGGAGTGACCGAGGGCTTCGACTTCCCCTACCCGTGGCCGCTCTGGGTCATGGGCCCGTGGGGTGTGGTGTTGCTGGTGACGACCGTCCTTGCCGGGCTGGGCGGGGACAGGAAGTCCACCTGAGCGGTGGGGAGGGCGTGGATTCCAGTGCCGGGTCATCGGGGCCTGCCCATGGCGCGAGCCGCCGCGGGACGCCGGGCGGATCCCCTCGGACGGCCTCGATAGGGGCGGTCATCCGAGGGATCCGGTCTGACCGGGCCGTAGGAATGCTGGCCTGACCAGGCTGGACATGCCACAATGAGGCCACGAGCATTCGCGCGTCGAACCGTGCCGTCCATCCCTGAAGGGATCTGCGGTATCCTGTGTAGCGGTTGTGTCAAGGTGCCGGCCGTGTGTTTCGCATTTCCTCGCCCGGTGCCGTACACTCCTTCTTCGGTTCACTATGACCATTGCGCGTCGGCGGTGTCGCAACCGCCGCTCTCATCGAAGCGCTGGGTCGCGGCTGCTTAGTGTTCCGAAGCCTCAGACGACCGATCAGTGAAACGCGAGGGACATGGCCAAGAAAGACGGCGCCATCGAGATCGAGGGCACTGTGGTTGAGTCGCTCCCGAACGCGATGTTCAGGGTGCAACTCGATAACGGCCATAAGGTCCTGGCCCACATCAGCGGGCGGATGCGGATGCACTACATCCGGATCCTTCCTGACGACAGGGTTGTCGTCGAACTGAGCCCCTACGACCTCAGTCGTGGGCGGATCGTCTACCGATACAAGTAAGCGTCTGAGGGACGAATAGGACTATGAAGGTCAAGCCGAGCGTCAAGAAGATCTGTGACAAGTGCAAGGTGATTCGCCGGCACGGTCGCGTCATGGTGATCTGCGACAACCTGCGCCACAAGCAGCGCCAGGGCTAGTCGTTCCAACAGGTCCCACGAGAGTCCGTTTCCAAGAGGCGGGCTCGACCCATGTGGGGCTTCCAAGGTAATCGCGTTTCACACCTGCGCAGGCGGCTCGCGCCGTACCCCGCAGGCGACCCCCGGTCGGAGGCCGGGGCCCTCACCCCGGGCATGGGGAGGGGAAGTGAGGCGTAGGACCTCCGCCACAACGAAGGAGAATGCCCGACCATGGCTCGCCTGGTTGGCGTCGACCTCCCCCGCGACAAGCGGCTGGAGATCGCTCTCACCTACATTTTCGGGATCGGCCGCACGCGCGCGCTCGAAACCCTCAAGGCCACCGGTGTGAACGGCGACCTCCGCGTTCACCAGCTCACGGACGAGGAACTCGTCCCGCTGCGCGACTACATCGAGGCGAACTACAAGATCGAGGGTGACCTCCGTCGCGAAGTTCAGGCCGACATCCGTCGCAAGATCGAGATTCAGTGCTACCAGGGCATCCGGCACCGCCGTGGCCTTCCCGTGCACGGTCAGCGCACGCAGACCAACGCACGCACCCGTAAGGGCAAGAAGAAGACCGTGGCCGGTAAGAAGAAGCCCGGTAAGAAGTAGTCCGCGTAGCCGCAGGACCGAAGACCTCAGGAGTGAAGGCAAAGAATGCCTCCTAAGAGCCGCCAGGGTGCACCGAAGAAGGTGCGCCGCAAGGAAAAGAAGAACGTCGCTCACGGGCACGCCCACATCAAGAGCACGTTCAACAACACGATCGTTTCGATCACCGACCCGAGTGGGAACGTGATCTCCTGGGCCAGCGCCGGCCACGTCGGGTTCAAGGGCTCTCGCAAGTCCACCCCGTTCGCCGCGCAGATGGCCGCGGAGAACGCCGCCCGCCGCGCCATGGAGCACGGCATGCGCAAGGTCGACGTCTTCGTCAAGGGCCCCGGCTCCGGCCGTGAGACCGCGATCCGCTCGCTGCAGGCGACGGGTCTTGAGGTCGGGTCCATCCAGGACGTCACCCCCGTGCCGCACAACGGCTGCCGCCCGCCCAAGCGCCGTCGCGTCTGAGCCCAGGAGAAGATAGAAAATGGCTCGTTACACGGGTGCGGACTGCAAGCTCTGCCGCAGGGAGAAGACCAAGCTCTTCCTCAAGGGCAAGAAGTGCGAGTCCGCGAAGTGCCCCATCGAGATCCGTCCTTACCCGCCGGGTGAGCACGGCCGCGGCCGTCCCAAGGAGTCTGAGTACCAGCTCCAGCTTCGTGAGAAGCAGAAGACCCGCCGCATCTACGGCGTCCTCGAGAAGCAGTTCCACAACTACTACGAGGAAGCCAACCGCAAGACCGGCAAGACCGGCGAGAACCTCCTCCAGATCCTGGAGAGCCGTCTCGACAACGTGGTCTACCGCGCCGGTTTCGCCGAGTCGCGCGACGCCGCCCGCCAGCAGGTCCGTCACGGCCACATCCTGGTGAACGGCAAGAAGGTCGACATCCCGTCGTACCGGGTGCGCGAGCACGACATCGTCGAGGTTCGCGAGAAGTCGCGCAACCTCCTGCCCTACGAGGTGGCCCGCGCCACCGCCGGTGACAAGACGTACCCGGCGTGGCTCGGCGTCGTCCCGGACGCGCTGCGCGTCCTGGTCCACCAGCTCCCGGTCCGTCAGCAGATCGACACCCAGGTCCAGGAGCAGTTGATCGTCGAGCTCTACTCCAAGTAGCGGCTCCTCAGGTGCCGTGCGGCGATTCGCCGCACGGCACCTATGCTGTTGTTCGAGCGGCGTCAAATAGCGGGCGCCGTCATGCAAGGGAGATTTCACATGCTGATCGCTCAGCGTCCCTCCCTCCTCGAGGAGTCAATCGAGGAGACCCGGTCCAAGTTCATCATCGAGCCGCTGGAGCCGGGCTTCGGCTACACCATCGGCAACTCGCTGCGGCGCACGCTGCTGTCGTCCATCCCGGGCGCGGCGGTGACCAGCATCCGCATCGAGGGCGTGCTGCACGAGTTCACCACCGTGCCGGGCGTCAAGGAGGATGTCACCGACATCATCCTGAACCTCAAGGACCTGGTCGTCTCCTCCGAGCACGACGAGCCGGTGGTGATGTACCTGCGCAAGCAGGGCCCCGGCGACGTCACCGCCGCCGACATCGCGCCCCCGGCCGGTGTCGAGGTGCACAACCCCGAGCTGCGCATCGCCACCCTGAACGGCAAGGCGAAGCTGGAGATGGAGCTGACCGTCGAGCGCGGTCGCGGTTACGTCTCCGCCGCGCAGAACAAGCAGCCGGGCCAGGAGATCGGTCGCATCCCGATCGACTCCATCTACTCCCCGGTGCTCAAGGTCACCTACAAGGTCGAGGCGACCCGTGTCGAGCAGCGCACCGACTTCGACCGTCTGATCCTGGACGTCGAGACCAAGCCGTGCATGAAGCCCCGCGACGCGGTGGCCTCCGCGGGCAAGACCCTCGTCGAGCTGTTCGGCCTCGCCCGCGAGCTGAACGTCGAGGCCGAGGGCATCGACATCGGCCCGTCGCCGACGGACGCGGCCCTGGCCGCCGACCTGGCGCTGCCGATCGAGGAGCTGAACCTCACGGTCCGCTCCTACAACTGCCTCAAGCGCGAGGGCATCCACACCGTGGGTGAGCTCGTGGCGCGCAGCGAGCAGGACCTCCTCGACATAAGGAACTTCGGCGCGAAGTCCATAGAAGAGGTCAAGCAGAAGCTGCACGAGATGACGCTCGCGCTCAAGGACTCCCCGCCCGGGTTCGACCCGAGCGCGGTGGCCGGTGGCGGCTACGACGACGACGACAGCGCCTACGTCGAGACCGAGCAGTACTGATTTTTCTGTAACGGGGGTCGTGAGCGACTCCCCGGCCCGACCCCGGTACCTCGTACGGCCGGGGCGGGTTTACTCCCAAGGAGAACGTTATGCCTAGGCCCACCAAGGGTGCCCGTCTCGGCGGCAGCCCGGCCCACGAGCGGCTGATCCTGGCGAACCTCGCCACCCAGCTGTTCCAGCACGGCCGGATCAAGACCACCGAGGCCAAGGCGAAGCGTCTGCGCCCGCTGGCGGAGAAGCTGATCACCAAGGCGAAGAAGGGCGACATGCACAACCGTCGCCAGGTGCTGACGGTCGTCAGGGACAAGGGTGTCGTCCACCACCTCTTCACCGAGATCGCCTCGACCTTCGCCGAGCGTCCCGGTGGCTACACCCGGATCACCAAGGTCGGCCTCCGTAAGGGTGACGCCGCCCCCATGGCCGTGATCGAGCTGGTGTCCGAGCCGCTGAACACGGTCCGCGTCGGCCAGACCCAGGCCGCCAAGGCCGCCCCGGCCGCCAAGGCCGAGGAGACCAAGGCGGAGGAGGCCAAGGTCGAGGAGGCCAAGGCCGAGAGCGCCGAGGAGACCGCTGAGGCGACCGAGGCTCCCGCCGAGGAGACCGAGGCCAAGAAGGACAACGCCTGATCTTTCAGGCCCAGTGAACGGGCCCGGCACTCCCTCCACCGGGATGCCGGGCCCTTTCCGTTCTCCGAGAGTCTTTCGAGAGGAACATCGTGGTGCGGCTGAGGCTGGATCTCGCCTATGACGGGACCGATTTCTCCGGCTGGGCCAAGCAGCCGGGACGGCGTACGGTCCAGGGGGAGATCGAGGAGGCGTTCGGCAGGATCCTCCGGCTTCCCGAGCCTCCGGCGCTGACCGTGGCGGGGCGGACCGATGCGGGCGTGCACGCCCGCGGTCAGGTGGCCCATGTCGACCTGGACGCCGGCGCGCTCGGCGCGCTGGACGGCCGCAACCGCCGCGGGGTGCCCGGATCGGTGGAGGAACTCGACGAGAGGCTTTCTGCCACGCGCAGGAGGCTCGCCGGAGTCCTCCCCCCAGATGTACGTGTGCATCGCGTCACGGTGGCTCCTGAAGGCTTTGACGCGAGGTTCTCGGCGCTGTCAAGGCGGTACGCCTACCGGATCTCCGACGCCCCCGGCGGGGTCGACCCGCTCCGCCGCCGCGAGATCGTCTGGTACAACCGGCCCCTGGACGTGGACAGGCTCAACGCGGCCGCCGCCGGTCTCCTCGGTGAGCACGACTTCGCCGCGTTCTGCAAGAGGCGTGAGGGCGCGACCACGATCCGCGAGTTGCAGCGGCTCGACTGGGTCCGCGAGGACGGGCTCATCGTGGCGACGGTCGTGGCCGACGCGTTCTGCCACTCCATGGTCCGGGCGCTCGTCGGGTCGCTGCTGCCCGTCGGTGAGGGCAGGCTCGCGGTCGAGTGGCCGCAGGGGGTGCTGTCGCGGGCCGTACGGGATTCGGGGGTGCACGTCGCGCCCGCGCACGGGCTCTGTCTTGAGGAGGTGCGCTACCCCGGCGCCGAGGAACTCGCCAGGCGGGCCGCGGAGACCCGCCGGGTGCGGACGCTCAGTTCGTGACGCGGCGTTCCACGACCTTCGCGGTCTGGTCGCGGAAGGCACCGCTGATCTTGCCCAGGGCCTTCTCCTTGGCCGTCGGTGTGTGGCCGTCACTGTAGGTGGCGTAGCTGAACACGATGTAGCGGCCCCACACCATCCCGGCCGCGTAGCCGCCCGCGATGTGCACCCGCTCACCTCCCGTGCCGGCGGCCGAGGGCAGGCCGCGGAACCAGAGGTTGCGCTCCAGGTCCTTGGCCCGGTCGGCGGCGACCGCGGACTCGCGGGTGGGAAGCACGGCGACCCCGGTGGTCACGGCGTACCTGCGCTTGCTGTCCACGTACGTGGCCCGCAGCACCCGGCGGCATTCCTGGCTGCGCAGGGTGCCGGCGAACCTGCCGGTCGCGGCCTTCTGGCACTGCTCGGTGAGGTTGGTCTTGACCCGGGTGAACGTCGTCCCCGCCACGGACACCTTCTTGACGAAGGCGTCGGCCACGGTCATCTTGCCCGGATCGGTCCTCTCGGAGTTGAGCATCGTGGTGTTGATCGGCTCGGGCTCACCGGTGATGTCCAGTTTGTCGGTGGGGTCGATCTTTCCCGGCGCGAGGATCGGATCCGCCGCGTTCGCCGACTGCTTGGCGTTGAACGACTGGTAGGCGAAGAAGGCCCCGACGCCGATGCCGACCACCACGACCGCGACCACGGCCGCGAGCAGCGTCGTGCCGGCCTTGCCGCGAGTAGGCGGCGAGGGAGCGGGTGGCGGCTCGGGGGTGAACGCGGAGAGCGGGGTGAACGCCCCGCGCGTCGCCGCCGGATTGCCCGGATTGCCCGGATTGCCCGGGGGGGCCGGCGGCTCGCTCGCGGATGAGGACGTCACCGGCGGGGGAGGGAAGGCGGGCAGCGGGAACGGCGGGGCGACCACCGGGACGCCGCTGGGCGGGGTCACCTGCTCCGCGGGAGTGAAGAGCGGTGCGGTCGGGCCGGAGGCGGCCTGAGGTGTCCGGGCGGGAGCGGTCTGTTCGGCGGCCGGCAGGGGCGTCTGCGAGATCGGCTCCGGCTCGGTCGCCACGGGTTGCGCGACGGGTGCGGACACGGGGGGCCGAGCCGCCGGCACGGATCGGTCGCTGTCCTGGCGGTCGTCCTGGGGACCGGTGTGGGAGGGGGCGGGGGCCTGGGGTGGCGGGTCCTGGTGGGTGGGGGGGACCTGCCGGGGTGAGGCGGCGCGGACGCCGACGGTCTTCTCGCCCCCGCCACGCTCCTCCTGGAAGACCGCGTCCGGCGGCCAGACGGCGACGTCGCCGGGTTCTCCCGGGCGGGCGGTGGTCTCCTCCTGGTCTGTCCACACCGGCTCGCCGGTCGCGGCGGGCCAGGGAGGCTGCTGTCCGGACGAGGGCCAGACCTGCATGCCCGCGGCGGCGGCGGTGAAGGCCGGAGGCGGCTGCCAGGGCGGTGCTCCCGGCACGATGGGCGCGGTGGACAGCGGCGGGCCGTCCTCCGGCTGGGCGTACCAGTCATAGGGAGCCCCGTCGTCGCCGGGGACCGTCCACGGCTGGGCCGCACCCGGATCCGTCTCCGGCCATGCGGAAGGACCGCCTGGCTGCTCATCACCTGCGAGATCGGTCCGCGGCACGTGGGGCGAGGGCTGGCCGAAACTCGGCGGCGGCGTCGCCGGTGTCGCCGAACCCTCGGCTTCATGTCGGTGCTCGGACCCGGATTCCTGGCCACGCATACGCGGCAGCCTAGCGACAGCTGAAGATCGTCATGCGGGTATGGCTGTATCGTCTGCCGGATTCATGCCTGAAAGCGACAGTATGGCCCTGTGCTCAGGGGCGCTTGCCGGTCAACGAACGCGATTCCAGTGCGGGGGTGACGGTCGCGTCCGCCGCTCCGAAGGCCGCCTGGTTCAGTTGCTTGACCTCGTTCTTCTTCGGGAGGTGCCCGTCTTTGTACTGGAACCAGACCATTACCACGTAGTGCCCATGGCGCCACTCACCGACGAAAGCCTCGCCCGTTCCGAGAAGTTTGGTGACCTTGTCCTTACCGGGAAGAGGTTTGATGTACTCTTCCCGCTCCTTGCCCGAACTGGCCGAGACGACCTTGGCCGCCCCCGCGGACGTCTTGAGGTTGGCGACTCCCACGGTTCCGATGATCTTCCCCGAGGCGTCGCGGAAGCTGGCGCGCAGGAGCTGGGTGCACTTGGCGGCGGTGAGGGCCTTCTTCAGCTTGTCCCCCACCACGGCCTCGCCGCACTTCCTGTCCGTCCTGCGCGTGGTCATCAGGTAGTTCTGCCTGCCGATCCGTACCTTCCTGTGTTTGAACACCTCATTCAGGGTGAGGGCGTACGGGTCGGTGGCGCGGGAGGAGGCGAGGCCGAACTTGCCGTTCGCGATGTTGGCGGGCGGCACGAGGGGGGCCTGGGCCGAGGGGGTCGCCGCCCCGGGCGCCGGGGCGGGATCGGAGTTGGCCAGCATGGCCAGGCCGACGCCCCCGGCGATCAGCGCGGCGAGCGCTCCGAGCGCGATGAAGATCGGGCGGCGCGAGCGGGGGCCCTCGTCGTACGGGCTCCACATCTCCTGCCGTGGTCGCTCCTGCGGCGGGGGAGGCTGGACGGGCGGCGCCTGCGGCGACTGCGGTGCCCGCGGGGGCTCGGGGGCACGGTTGTGCGGCGAGGCGTCGAACCAGTGCTGGCCCTGTGCGGGCGGCGACGCGTCAGGCCGGTTGTAAGGCTGGCGGCGCGGCGGCTCCACGGGAAAACCCATGCGCCGAGCGTAGCCCGGTATCAGGGCCGGTTGACTCAGGAGTATCCGAAGTCCTGGGTCCACCACGGCCCGTCGGGCCCCTGGACGGCTCCGACGCCGGTGGCGGTGAGCTCGCAGTTGAGGATGTTGCGCCGGTGGCCGCTGGTCTCCATCCAGCTCCGCACCGCCTCGTCGGGGGAGGTGTAGCCGCGCCCGATGTTCTCCGCGCCGCCGTCACGGTAGCCGGTGGCGTCCATCCGCTCCCAGGGCGACGTGCCGTCGGGAGAGGTGTGGGAGAGGCTGCCGGCGGACGCCATCCCGGCCGAGTGCCTCCTGGCGGACAGGATCAGCCTCCGGTCGATACGGAGCGGCCCGCACCCGGCCCGCCTGCGCTCGATGTTGACGAGCCTGACGACCTCGCGCTCCATCGCGCCGAGGGCGGGGGTGGTGGTGGCGTCGTCGTCACCGTTGCCGTTGAGCAGGTAGCGAGAGGGGCCGTCGTCGCCGGATCCGCCGAGCTTCGTGTCGGCGTCGTGGGTGGGGCGCGGGCGCCGGTCCGCCGGGACGGTCGGGAGGGCGGAGGGGCGGGCGACCCGGGTGAGCGGAGCCCGCTCCACCTGCCCGGCCAGGGCGCCGTTGCTGGGCGTGGGTCTGGTCGACTCGGGGTTGTTCAGGTAGATCTGGTCGGCGGCCTGCTCGTCGCGGCTGCCCCGGCCGATGATGAAGCCGACCAGCAGAACCGTCATCAGGCACACGAACACCCCCATGCGACGCAGGCGCGCTCGCTGGGTATGCCCGGGGTGAGGAAGCTGCCACATACCGCTATCAAAGATAGGGATGTTTGCGGTGAGGAAAAAGAGAATGATGAGAACGTGTTGGAACCGTCACGGATCCACGTTCCCCGCCGGGCTCCGGCGGCAGGCTTCCCGGGAACCGCGTCTCACGGCTGATCGCCCGCCCGTGTGTGGCGGTTCCCAGGCACTGCCGGGTCCCGGGTAGAATGCCAGGGGCGCCGCCGGGGAGTCATGTCTTTTTGACTCGTGCTCATCCGCGCCGGTACTCTGCTAGTTCGTTGTGTGCGAATTGGTCTCCTCTGCAGACCGATACGCGGCGCGTCCGGCGTCATCTCCTCTGTTCTGGAGACGGAAGGTCCGGGCTGTCGTGTGCCCGCACCTA
Organism: Streptosporangium sp. CA-115845; assembly: GCF_050943795.1. Taxonomy (NCBI): domain Bacteria; kingdom Bacillati; phylum Actinomycetota; class Actinomycetes; order Streptosporangiales; family Streptosporangiaceae; genus Streptosporangium; species Streptosporangium sp. CA-115845. The sequence continues at coordinate 1,073,528 of NZ_CP191988.1, forward strand.
CCGACCCATGTTGCTGTCAGCTCTGACAGCGCCGAAGACGCGACCAAAGAAGGCATACGACCGTGCGCACGTACACACCCAAGCCTGCCGAAGTCGAGCGTCAGTGGCACATCATCGACGCCACCGACATCGTGCTTGGCCGGCTGGCCAGCCACGTCGCGATCCTGCTTCGCGGTAAGCACAAGCCGATCTTCGCCAACCATGTCGACACCGGTGACTTCGTCATCGTCATCAATGCCGACAAGATCGCGCTGACCGGCAACAAGCTTGAGCAGAAGAAGGCTTACCGCCACTCGGGCTACCCGGGCGGTCTGCGTTCCATGGCCTACGGCGAGCTCATGGACAAGCGTCCTGACCGTGCCGTCGAGAAGGCCGTGAAGGGCATGCTGCCCAAGAACGCTCTCGGCCGGAAGATGATCAAGAAGCTCAAGGTCTACTCCGGTTCCGAGCACCCGCACCAGGCGCAGCAGCCGGTGCCCTTCGAGCTCACCCAGATCGCCCAGTAGTCGCTAGCTGCTTGTCGCCAGCAGCGTTGGCCGATGGCCGACGCCGAGTAGGAAAGTTAGAGGAGAACCGTGGCTGAGCCCACCGGTGTCGAGACGCCCATCGAGGGCGATCAGGAAGCGTACTCCGCGGAGGAGTTCCCCTCCGAGTACACCTCCGAGTCCACTGTCAGCGGCGACGTCGCCGTCCGCAAGCCCATCACCACCGGCAACTCGTACGGCACTGGGCGCCGCAAGGAGTCCGTCGCCCGCGTGCGCATCGTGCCGGGCACCGGCAAGTGGACGATCAACGGTCGTACGCTTGAGAACTATTTCCCGAACAAGGTCCACCAGCAGATCGTCAACGAGCCCTTCGTGGTTCTTGGCGCCGAGGACCAGTTCGACGTCATCGCCCGCATCAGCGGTGGCGGCGTCACCGGCCAGGCCGGTGCCCTGCGCATGGGCCTCTCCCGCGCGCTGACCGTCCTGGACGTCGAGGTCAACCGCCCGCCGCTGAAGAAGGCAGGCTTCCTGACCCGTGACGCCCGCGCCACCGAGCGCAAGAAGTACGGTCTGAAGAAGGCCCGTAAGGCTCCGCAGTACAGCAAGCGTTAAGTTGGGGCGCCTTTTCGGCACCGACGGGGTACGTGGGGTCGCGGGACGCGACCTCACGGCCGAGCTCGCCATGGACCTGTCCGTGGCCGCGGCTCATGTCCTCGGCGATGCCGGGGCGTTCAGCGCCAGCGTCGGGCGGCGAGGCCGCCCCGTCGCCGTCGTGGGCCGGGACCCCCGGGCTTCAGGAGAATTCCTGGAGGCCGCGGTGGTCGCCGGCCTTGCGTCGTCTGGCGTGGACGTTCTCCGGCTCGGCGTGCTGCCCACCCCGGCGGTCGCTTACCTGACCACGGCTCTCAGAGCCGACATGGGCGTGATGATCTCCGCCTCCCACAATCCCGCCCCGGACAACGGGATCAAGTTCCTCGCCCGCGGCGGCTACAAGCTGCCGGACGCGGTGGAGAACGAGATCGAGCAGCGGCTCGGCGAGAAGTGGGAGCGCCCTGTCGGTGCCTCGGTCGGCCGTGTGCGCGAGGCGTACGGCGAGGCCGACCGTTACGTGTCCCATGTGCTGTCCACGGTGGACTGCCGTCTCGACGGCCTCAACGTGGTCCTCGACTGCGCTCACGGCGCCGCCCACATGGTGGCTCCCGAGGCGCTGCTGCGGGCCGGGGCCACGGTGGAGACGATCGGGGCCCGCCCCGACGGCCTCAACATCAACGCCGGGGTCGGCTCCACCCACCTGGACAAGCTCCAGCAGATCGTCGTCTCCCGCAACGCGGATGTGGGCATCGCCTACGACGGAGACGCGGACCGCTGCCTGGCCGTCTCGCACACCGGCGAGGTCGTCGACGGTGACCAGATCATGGCGGTGCTGGCCATGGCCATGCACACCGAGGGGTCGCTGGTCGGCGACACCGTGGTGGCCACGGTCATGTCCAACCTGGGTTTCAAGCTCGCGCTCAAGAGCGCGGGGATCGACGTGGTGGAGACCGCCGTGGGCGACCGCTACGTCCTGGAGGCCATGCGGGCGGGCGGTTACAACCTGGGCGGCGAGCAGTCCGGCCACGTCCTCATGCTCGACCACGCCACCACCGGGGACGGCCTGCTGACCTCGCTGCACCTGCTGGCGGTCGTGGCGCGGGCGAAGAAGTCGCTGGCGGAGCTGGCCTCGGTGATGACCCGCCTGCCGCAGGTCCTGGTCAACGTCAAGGACGTCGACCGGGCCAAGGCCTCGGCTCCCGAACTGGCCACGGCGGTCGCCGCCGCCGAGTCGGAGCTGGGGGAGACCGGCCGGGTGCTGATCCGGCCGAGCGGCACCGAGCCGATGATCCGGGTCATGGTCGAGGCCGCGTCGGCGGAGCAGGCCGAGCAACTGGCAGGCCGGCTGGCCGAGGTCGTCCGTACGGCCTGCGTCTGAATCACCTGAATCACCAGAGCACGGCCCGCACTCGCAGTGCGGACCGTGCTCTGTCGTTTTCCCAGCCCTCACCGCCGTGACGATGAGCGATCGCGCACACGACGTCTCCCGCCCCTCTTGGGGTGCCTTGTGGTTACTGTTGCTTTACACCCCTTCTGTCCGGCGCCACGCCACACTTCGCATTGATTGACACTCTGAGTCGTTGATCAGACACTTTCAGTGGTTGCGAAGGGATTTCCCTTCCCCGCACCGTTCATCGTGTCGGATGGCTCCGAGCCCGACGGCCTTCTGGGTGCCTCGATCGTCACGATGCCCGTACGGCGGAAAGCCGCCGACATCATGATCGACCGAAGGGGTGCCGTGCCGTGCCTTTGTTCCTCGTTGCCCTTGGCGCTGTCCCCGCGACCGGTTCCGCGGACCTCCGGTGGTCATGATGAACGGCATCCCGCGCCCGGCGGGGGGCTCAGGCCGATCCACGGTCATGGCGGGAGACGCGCTGCCGCGAGGCGGGCGGACCCTCGCCAAACTTCTCGTGCTGAGCATGGCCGCCGGTGCGCTGAGCGTCCCGTCCCCCACGGCCGCGTCGGTGACCGGCACCGTCGTGTTCAACCAGCCCTTCCACAACAACACGGCCAACGGCACCGGTGCCGTGGTGCTGCCCTCGCTGCCGAGCGGGTCGAGCGGGTCGAACTACGCCTGCCTGACCGCCTCCGGCAACAGCAACACCGGCGTCGTGCAGAGCTGCAGCGGGAACACGGACAGTCAGGGTTCGGGCAAGCTGCGCCTGACGAACGCGACGACGAGCAGGGAGGGCGGCCTCTTCGGCGCGGTCAGCGTGCCCGCCTCGCAGGGGCTCGACGTGACGTTCAACACCTACCAGTACGGCGGAACCGGGGCCGACGGCATCGCCTTCGTGCTGGCGGCGGTCGATCCGGCGAACCCCAAGTCTCCGGCCAACATCGGCCAGTCGGGCGGCGCCCTCGGTTACTCCGGGACCAGCTCCGTGGTCGGCATGGCGTACGGGTATCTCGGTATCGGCCTCGACGTGTACGGAAACTTCAGCAGCAGCACCTACCAGGGGACCGGCTGCACGAACCTGTCGGGCACGGGTGTCCGGGTGCCCGGCCAGGTCGTCATCCGCGGACCGGGCAACGGCACCGTCGGATACTGCGCGCTCAACACCACGGCCGCCTCGACGAGCGCCACCCCGCTGGCGCTGCGGGCGACCAGCCGTACCGCCGTTCCTGTTCAGATCGGTATCAACCCCACCGCGGTGTCGCTGACCACCGCCGCCGGACTGGTGGTACCGCCCGGCAGCTACGTGGTGGTGGTCACCCTGGTGGGTGGTACGGCCAGGACTCTCACCGGTAGCCTTCCGACGGTTCCCACCGGTCTGTACCCGGCGAGCTGGCTGAACGCCAACGGGACTCCCCGGCAACTGGCCTTCGGCTGGGTGGCCTCCACCGGAAGCGTGACCGACTTCCACGAGGTCGACGCGGCCACGGTGACCACGACCAGCTCGGTTCCCCAGCTGACCGTCGCACAGACCGGCTACAGCGCCTCGACCCTGGTGCCGGGCGCGCCCGTGACCTACAGCGTCGTCGCCGGCGTCGGCACGGACAGCATCGCGGAGTCCGCTCCGATCTCGGTGACCCAGACCATGCCGGCCGGGGTGGTGCCCGCGGGCGCCTATGGAACGGGATGGGTCTGTGCGGCGCCGGTCGGGCAGTCCGTCACGTGCACCAACAGCAACACCCCGTTCGCGGCCGGGGCGACGTTACCGCCGATCACCGTGGTGGGCGTCGTCACCGGGGTCGGAGTCACGCCGTCCCTGATCCAGACCGCGACGGTGGTCACCTCCTCGTCGATCGACGCCAGCCCCGCCTACTCGACGACGACGACCGCGGGAACGCTGCCGTCGGCGCCCAGCGGCGTCACCCTGAGTTCGACGACGGGCTCGATCTCCGGTGGCTCCTCGAACATCGTGAGCGGGACGAACATCTCCAACGCGACGGCCATCGAGATCGGCACCGCCACCGAGCAGGCGGCCGGCACCGCCGTCGTGCTGCTGCCCTGCGCCTCCGGAGCCACCAGCGGGTGCTTCACCGCCAATGCCAACGGCACGTTGACCATTCCCGCCATGCCGGCCCGAGCCGCCAGCGCGGCGGTGTCGGTCACCGTGGTCACCCTGGGACTCGCCGCGTCCGCCGCCTACGTCTACGCCGCCTCCCCGGCCGCGCCCGCCGCCCCCGTCGCCACGGCGGGGGTGAGCAGCGCCACGGTGACCTGGACCGCGCCGAACAACAACGGCAGCGCCATCACCGGTTACCTGGTGACCCCGTACAAAAACGGGGTGGCCCAGACCCCGGTGGCCTATGACGCCTCAACCACCACCAGGACGCTGAGCGGGCTGACCACCGGTGTGCCGTACACCTTCACGGTGACCGCCACGAACACCTTCGGCACCGGGTCGGCCAGTCCGGCGTCCAACGCGGTCACCCCGTACGCCGTTCCCGGCAAGCCGGTCATCACCTCGGTCACCGCCGGAACCTCCTCGGCGAACCTCAGCTGGACGGCACCGGCGACCAACGGCAGCGACATCACCGGCTACATCGTCACGCCCTACATCGGTGGCGTCGCGCAGTCGCCCCAGACGTTCAACAGCAATGCGACCAGCCAGGTCGTCACCGGTCTGACGCCGGGGGCCTCCTACACCTTCACCGTCACCGCCGTGAACGCGGCGGGCTCCGGCCTGCCGTCCACCTCGTCGACAGCGGTCGTCCCCAACGCGGCCCCCGCGTTCACCTTCGCCGCGCCACCGGCCGGCGAGGTGGGAGCCGCCTACAGTGTCCCGCTGACCATGAGTGGCGGTACCGCGCCGTATGCGTGGTCGGTCAGTGCGGGGAGTCTGCCGCCGGGGCTCACCCTGAACACCTCCACCGGCCTGCTGTCGGGCACCCCCACATCGGGCGGCAGCTACTCCTTCACCGCGCAGGTGACGGACGCCAGCAACGTGAGCGCCACCAGGGCGGTCACCCTGGTCGTCGCGGCGGCGCCCGTCCTGACGTTCGCGGCACCGCCCAACGGCGAGGTGAGCATCCCCTACAGCGTCCCGCTGACCGTCACCGGGGGCACGGCGCCGTACGTCTGGTCGGTCAGTGCGGGGAGTCTGCCGCCGGGGCTCACCCTGAACACCTCCACCGGCCTGCTGTCGGGCACCCCGACGGCGGGCGGCGCCTACTCCTTCTCCGTCAAGGTGCTCGACGCCATGAACCAGAGCAGCACCAGGACGGTCAGCCTGACGATCGCCGCGCTGCCGACGTTCACCTTCACCACGCCGCCGGCCGGGCAGGTCGGCGTCTCCTACAGTGTCCCGCTGACGGTGAGTGGGGGCACGGCGCCGTATGTGTGGTCGGTCAGTGCGGGGAGTCTGCCGCCGGGGCTCACCCTGAACACCTCCACCGGCCTGCTGTCGGGCACTCCGACCACGACGGGCAGCTACCCCGTCACCTTCCAGGTGGTCGACGCCGCCGGCCTGGCCGCCACCCAGTCCGCGACCCTGGTCATGGTGGCCGGTCCTCTGGTCATGGTCAAGACGGCCGGCGCCGCCTCGGTGGTGCCTGGTGCCACGCTCAACTACACGATCACCGTGAACAACACCGGGTCGAGTGCCTTCACCGGGGTGACGTTGAGCGACCCGCTGGCGGATGTCCTCGACGACGCGACCTACAACGGTGACGCGACCGCGAGCAGCGGCTCGGTCTCCCTGGCCGGCCAGACCCTGACCTGGACCGGCAACGTGGCGGCCGGGGCGACGGTGACCATCACCTACTCGGTCACGGTGAGCAACCCCGGCACCGGTAACAAGGTGCTGGCCAACGCGCTGACCTCGTCGACCGTCGGCAGCACCTGCCCGGCCGGCGGCAGCGACTCCCGATGCTCCGCCACCGTCACCGTGTCCGGTCTGTCCATCGCCAAGGTCGCCAGCGTCGCGACGACGACTCCCGGCGGGACGATCGGCTACACCGTCACGGTGACGAACACCGGCCAGACCCCGTACACCGGCGCGACGTTCGTCGACTCGATGGCCGGCCTGCTCGACGACGCCGTCTACAACGCGGACGCGACCGCCTCCAGCGGCAGCGTGTCGTACACCGGCCCCAACCTGACCTGGACCGGAAACCTCGCTCCCGGCGCGAGCGCGAACATCACCTACTCGGCCACGGTGCAGAACCCCGATGGCGGGGATCGGACCGTATCCAACACGATCACCTCCGGCACCCCCGGCAGCACCTGCCCGGCCGGCAACCGCGCCGCGTCGTGCACCGCCACCGTCACGGTCCTCATTCCGGGTCTCACGATCAGCAGCAGCGCGGACGTGGCCACCACCACGCCGGGTTCGGTCGTGAACTACACGTTGACGGCCGCCAACACCGGGCAGACCCCGTACGCCGGGACGAGTTTCACCGCCTCGCTGGCGGGCGTGCTGGACGACGCGACGGTCAACGGCAGCCTCTCCGCGACGTCGGGCACCGTCGTCAACAACCTGAACGGCACCTTCACCTGGACGGGTGACCTGGCCATCGGCGCGAGCGTCACCATCACCGGCTCGGTCACCGTGAACAGTCCCGACACCGGAGACAGGGTCCTCCGGACCACCGTCACCTCGGCCGCGCCGGGTAACAACTGCCCGGTGGGCAACCGGGCCCCCGGGTGCTTCAGCACCGTCACGGTCCTGATTCCCGGCCTGACGATCGCCAAGACGGCCGGCACGGCGACCACGACCCCCGGATCGGTCGTGAACTACACGGTCGTGGTCACCAACTCGGGGCAGACCGCCTACACCGGTGCGGCGTTCGCCGACGCGCTGGGCGGGGTGCTCGACGACGCGACCTACAACGCGGACGCCGTCGCGACCAGCGGCTCGGTCGGCTTCGCCGGCTCCACACTGACCTGGACCGGCAACCTGGCGGTCGGGGCGAGCGCGACGATCACCTACTCGGTCACCGTCAACAATCCCGACAACGGGAACAAGACGCTGACCAGCACCCTCACCTCGTCCACCGTCGGCAGCAACTGCCCCACGGGCAGCGGTGATGTCCGGTGCGCCAGCAGTGTGACGGTCCTCGTCCCGCAGTTGACGATCAATGCCGTGGCGGGCGGTGCCACCACGACTCCGGGGAGCATCGTCAGTTACACCACCACGCTGGCCAATACCGGGCAGACCCCGTACACGGGCATCAGCGCCATGATCGACACCTCGACCATGCCCGACGACGTGACCTACAACGGTGACTTCACATCCAGCGCCGGCAGCATCAACCTGGCCCCGGACGGCTTGATCATCTGGACCGGGGACATCGCGGTCGGTGCGACGGTCACCATCACGGGCTCGGTCACCGTGAACAACCCCGACACCGGGGACAAGGTCCTGAGAAGCGCCGTCACCTCCGCCGCGCCCGGCAGTACCTGCCCGGTCATCGGCGCGACGGCGCCAGGCTGCTTCTCCACGGTCACCGTCCTGGTCCCGGCACTGACGATCACAAATGTCGCCGACACCCAGACGGCCGCACCCGGTGGCACGGTCACCTACACGACGACGGTCGCCAACACCGGGCAGACCCCCTACAGCGGCGCCCAGGTCACCAATCAGCTGGCCCAGGTGCTCAATGACGCCGTCTACAACGGTGACGCGACCGCGACGAGCGGCACGGTCGCCTACGCCGGGTCCAACCTGACCTGGACCGGTGATCTGGCGGTCGGGGCGAGCGCGACGGTCACCTACTCGGTGACCGTGAACAATCCCGACCTCGGCGACAGGCGGATGCGCAACGTCGCGGTGTCGTCCGCGCCGGGCAGCACCTGCCCGGCGGGGAGCACCGACACCGGGTGCGTCTCGACGGTGACGATCCTGGTGCCGGGGCTGACCATCGCGGCGAGCGCGAACACCAGCACGACGAAGCCAGGGGCCACCGTCACCTACACGGTCACCGTCACCAACTCCGGGCAGACCCCGTACACCGGGGCCGCCGTCACCGACCTGCTGGCCGGGGTGCTCGACGACGCGACCTACAACGCGGACGCCACCGCCACGACGGGTACGGTCGCCCTCACCGGGTCCAACCTGGGCTGGACCGGCAACCTGGCGGTCGGCGCGAGCGCCACGATCACCTACTCGGTCACCGTCGACAACCCCGACACCGGAGACGCCCTGCTCTCCAGCACCGCCGTCTCGCCCACCACGGGGAGCAACTGCCCGACCGGGAGCACCGACTCACGGTGCACCGCCGCGGTGGCGGTGGCGCGGCTGGTCATCTCCCAGAGTTTCGTCGGGAGCAGTGCCACCCCGGGCTCGACGATCCGGCTCAACGCCACGTTCACCAACACCGGGCAGGTCCCCTACACGGGGATCAGCATCTCCAGCCCGACCGCCGGCACCGTCGACGACGCCGTCCCCAACGGTGACCAGGCCGCGAGTTCGGGGACGCTGGTCCTCAGCGCCACGGCCATCACCTGGACCGGCAACATCCCCGTCGGGGGCACCGTCACGGTCACCGGCACCCTGACCGTGAAGAATCCCCCCACCGGGGACAAGATCGTCACTGGCACCCTGGTCTCGGCCGCTCCCGGTAACAACTGCCCGGCCGGTGGCTCCGACCCCCGCTGCACGGCCCTGCTCAACGTCGTCGTCCCCGGCCTGACGATCACCAACATCGCCGACGCTCCCGTCACGGTCCAGGGGGGCACCGTCAACTACACGGTCACCGTCACCAACTCCGGGCAGACCCCGTACATCGGTGCGACGTTCACCGAGGCGCTGACGGGTGTCCTTGACGACGCGGTCTACAACGGCGACGCGACGGCGACGACCGGCAGCGTCTCCTTCGCCGATCCCACCCTGACCTGGACCGGCGATCTGGCGGTCGGGGCGAGCGCGACGATCACCTACTCGGTCACCGTGCGAAACCCCGACCCCGGAGACAGGAACCTGACCAGCACGATCTCCTCGCCCACCGTCGGCGGCAACTGCGCTCCGGCGAGTGGCAACGCGCAGTGCACCAGTAGCGTGATCGTGCTCATCCCCGCGCTGACCATCACCCAGACCGACGCTCCCACCACGGCGGTGCCGGGGATCACGATCACCTACACGACCACCGTCACCAACACCGGGCAGCTCCCCTACACGGGGGCGACGTTCACCGAGGCGCTGGCGGGCGTGCTGGACGACGCCGTCTACAACGCGGACGCGACCGCCTCCGGCGGCAGCGTGTCGTACACCGGCCCCAACCTGATCTGGACCGGAAACCTCGCTCCCGGGGCGAGCGCGACGATCACCTACACGGTCACCGTCGACAACCCGGTGACCGGTGACGCGAACCTGGTGAACACGATCACCTCCACCACTTCCGGCAACAACTGCCCGCCCGGCGGGACCGATCCCCGCTGCGGTACCAGCGTTCGGGTCACCGAGATCACCTCGCTGACCTTCGACAAGGCCGCGAGCACCCCTTCGGCAGGGCAGGGTGAGACGGTCACCTACACCGTCACGATCAGCAACAGCGGGCTGACACCCTACGTCGGCGCGACGTTCACCGACGATCTGACCGATGTCCTGGACGACGGCACCTACAACAACGACGCCGTGGCGGGCACGGGCACCGTCGGCTACACCGCACCCAATCTGACCTGGACCGGAACCGTCCCGGCCGGCGGATCGACCACGGTCGTCTACTCGGTGACGGTGAACACCTCGTCCGACGGGAACCTCGTCAACACCCTGGTCTCGACCTCGCCAGACGGCAACTGTGCCGCGGCGAGCACCGACCCGCGCTGCTCGGTCACGGTGACCGTGGCCAGGCTGACCATCGTGACCACCTCCAACGCGGCGACCTATCTGCCGGGCGAGGTGGTGCACTACACGTCGGTGATGACCAACGCCGGACAGACGCCGTACCACGGGATCAGCGTGCTGTTCAACGGGATCGAGGGTGTCGACGACGGCGTGTCCAACGGGGACCAGCAGGCCACCTCCGGATCGCTGTCGCTGGGGCTCGACGGGCTGACCTGGACCGGCAGCATTCCGGTGGGCGGCAGCGTCACGCTGACCGGCAGCATCACGGTGAACAACCCCGACACCGGCGACAAGCTGATCACCCTCACCTCGGTCTCCGCGGCGCAGGGCAGCGGCTGTCCCGTGGCGACCGCTCCCGGCTGCACCACCTCGGTCACCGTGCTGACCCCCGGTCTGACGATCACCAAGGTCGCGGACCGGAGCGCGGTGGTCCCCGGCGCCCCGGTGGCCTACACGCTCACGATCGCCAACAGTGGGAACAGTGCCTACACCGGCGCCGTGGTCACCGACACGCTGACCGGGGTGCTGGACGACGTGGTCTACAACGGCGACGCGACGGCGACGACCGGCAGCGTCTCCTTCGCCGACCCCACCCTGACCTGGACCGGTGACCTGGCGGTCGGCGCGACCGCGACCGTCACCTACTCCCTCACCGCGAACAGTCCTCCCAGCGGTGACAAGCTCATGAGCAACGGCGTCGCCTCCACCGAGATGGGCAGCACCTGCCCACCCGGCAGCGGGAGTTCGGCCTGCAACGCGGGGGTTGTCCTGCTCACCCCGATCCTGACGATCGTGAAGACATCCGGCACCGCGTCGACCACCCCCGGAGGGACGGTCACCTACACGGTCACCGCGACCAACAGCGGACAGGTGCCCTTCGCCGCGGCGACGTTCACCGACGCGCTGGCCGGGGTGCTGGACGACGCGGTCTACAACGGCGACGCGAGCGCCACGCGCGGCACCGTCACCTACACCAGCCCCAACCTGACCTGGACCGGCGCTCTCAACTCCGGCCAGGGGGTCACCCTCACCTACAGCGTCACGGTGAACACCCCTGGCACTGGCGACCAGAAGCTGACCAGCACGGTCAGCTCGGCCACCGCGGGCAGTACCTGCCCGGCCGGAAGCACGGACGCCCGCTGCCTCGACGAGGTCCTGATCTCCAGAATCAAGATCACTATGGCGGCGGACGTCGTCACCGCAGTGCCGACAGAGGCCGTCAACTACACGGTCACGATCGCCAACACCGGGCAGACGCCGTACGGCGACGCCGTCGTGAACAGCCTGCTCGCCGGTGTTCTCGACGACGCGGTCTACAACGGTGACGCGACGGCCTCGGCGGGCAACCTCGTCTTCACCCCGGCGAACGACGAACTGGTGTGGACCGGTCCCCTCGCGGTCGGCGCGACCGTCACCGTCACCATCACCTTCTCGCTGAGGGTGCAGAACCCCGATCCGGGCGACAAGGTGCTGAAAGTCGTCGCGACCTCCAACGCCCCGGGCAACAACTGCCCCGTCGGGAGCAGCGACCCGCTCTGCACCTCGACGGTCACCGTGCTGACTCCGGCCCTGACCCTCTCCAAGAGCGCGGACCGGACGACGGTCACCCCCGGCGGCACCATCACCTACACGATCACGGTCGCCAACACCGGCCAGACCCCGTACACCGGGGCGACGGCGGCCGACGACCTCACGGCGGTGCTCACGGACGCCGTCTACAACGGCGACGCGAGCGCCACGAGCGGCACCGTCACCCTGACCGGCTCCGCCCTGACCTGGATCGGTGATCTCGCGATCGGCGCGAGCACGACGATCACCTACTCGGTCACCGTGAACAACCCCGACCTGGGTGACAAGCTGATCGACAACGAGGTCTCCTCCGACACGCTGGGCAGCACCTGCCCGTCCACCGGCTCCGTCCCGGCGTGCACGGCACTCGTCACCGTGCTCGTCCCGGAGCTGACCATCGTCAAGACGGCCGACGCGGTGACCACGACCCCCGGTGGCACCGTCGGCTACACGATCACGGTCACCAACACCGGGCAGACGGACTACACCGGCGTGACCGTCACCGACCCGCTGACGGCGGTGCTGGACGACGCCGCCTACAACGGCGACGCGACCGCCGAGACGGGCACGATCGGGTTCGCCGGCCAGAGCCTGACCTGGACCGGTGACCTCGCGATCGGAGCGACGGTGATCATCGGTTACTCGGTCACCGTCAACAATCCGGACACCGGAAACCTGCTGCTCACCGACACTGTCGCCTCCAGCGCGCCGGGCAGCACCTGCCCGGTGGGCGGCAGCACGGCGGCCTGCACCTCGTCGGTGGCCGTCCTCGTTCCCGGACTGGCCATCTCCATCGCCGCCGGCCGGCCGACCACGACCCCCGGCGGCGTCACCCGTTTCACGATCACGATCGCCAACACCGGCCAGACCCGGTACGAAGGCGTGAGCGTCGCGAACGCCCTCGCCGGCGTGCTGGACGAGGCCGTCTACGACAATGACGCGATCGCCACGGCCGGCACGGTCGCCGTTGCCGGGCAGACCCTGACCTGGACCGGTGATATGGCGGTCGGGGCGACCGTGACCGTCACGTACACGGTGAAGGCCGACGACCCCAACAGCGGAGACACGGTCATGAACAGCGTCGTCTCCTCGTCCGCACCGGGCAGTACCTGCCCGGTGGGAGGCACCGCCCCGGCCTGCAGTGCCACGGTCACCATCTTGATCCCGGCACTGAGCATCGCCATGAGCGCCGACACGGCGACCACGACCCCCGGGAGCACGGTCGGCTACACGATCACGGTCACCAACACCGGGCAGACGGACTACGCCGCGGCCTCCGTGGTCGCCGAGCTTGACGGGGTGTTCCCCGACGCGGTCTACAACGGGGACGCGAGCGCCTCCACCGGCGTCTTCGACTACACGGCGCCGAGACTGACCTGGACCGGCGCCCTCGCGATGGGCGCGAGCACCGCGATCACCTACTCCATCACGGTGCAGGATCCCGACCCCGGGGACAAGGCCCTGACCAGCGGCGTGAGCTCCACCACGCCGGGCAGCACCTGCCCGGCGGGCAGTACCGCCACGGCGTGCGCGACACTCGTGCGCGTCCTGGTGCCGCGGCTCACGATCACGCAGACCGCCGACACCGGCACCGTCGTCGCCGGGGGCACCGTCCACTACACGGTGACCCTGGTCAACACCGGTGAGACCGGCTACGCCGGTGCCGCGTTCACCGAGTCGCTGGCCGGGGTGCTCGACGACGCCACCTACGGCAACGACGCGAGCGCCTCCACCGGCACCGTCACCTATGCCGACGGCACCCTCGGCTGGAGTGGCGATCTCGCCATCGGCGCCACCGCCACGGTCACCTACTCGATCACCGGCGTCTATCCTCCTCAGGGCGACAGGACCATGACCACTACCGTCGTCTCCGCCACCGCCGGATCGACCTGCCCAGCAGGGGGAGACGATCCGGGCTGCACCACGACCGTCACCGTCCTGACTCCCGGTCTCACCATCACCAAGACCGCGAACAACAGCGGTGTCGTGGTGGCGGAGGCCACCGTCCAGTACACGATCACGGTCACGAACACCGGCGAGACCGACTACGCCGCTGTCGCGGTCACCGACACGCTGGCCGGGGTGCTCGACGACGCCGTCTACAACAACGACGCGAGCGCCTCCACCGGCACCGTCACCTACGCCGACGGGGTCCTCGGCTGGACCGGAACGCTGCCGATGGAGGCGAGCGCGGTCATCACCTTCACCGTCGTCACCGATGAGGAGGTCACGGGTGAGGAGGTCACGGGTGACGGAACTCTCGACAATCGGGTCACCTCGGCGACGACGGGGAGCAACTGTCCGGTCGGGGGCACCGACCCACGGTGCTCGGTCGTGATCACCTTGACCCCGACCAGTATCACCCTCACCGACCTGACCGACAGCTTCGTCCTGGCCGGCACTCCGGATTCGACGGCCAGGAGCAACGGAGCCGTGACCATGACCGTCATCACGAACAGCGTCGACGGCTACAGCGTCACCGTGCAGGCGGATTCGGCCGAGCTCACCTCGGACCAGCCCGGCAACGACGTCACCATCCCGATCGGGAACCTGCGCGTGCGCGAGAGCGGCACGTCGGCCTTCCATGCCGTCTCGGCCGGCACCCCGGTACTCGTCCACCAGCAGGACGGCCCGTCCGCTCCCGGCGGGGACGCCATCGGCAATGACTTCGAGGGTTACATCCCCTTTGTCCCGGTCGGCCGCTATTCGGCGACGCTCACCTACGTCGCGACGGCCAGTTGACGCGCAGACGCCCCCGCCGGGAACTCGGTGGGGTCTACCAAGCACCTCTCACTCGAACCCGAACAACGTGAAGGAGCAAGCCATGGCAGTGATCACGCGGCGTGCCACCGCTCTCTGCGGACTCGGCGCGGTCCTGGTCGTCGCCCTTGCCGCGCCCTCGGCGGCGTTCGCGCTCAAACCGCACCCCGACGACAAGGAGGTGAAGGCGGCCGTCGTGGCCGCCCCCAGGCTGAGCATCAGCATCGACAACGGCCAGACCACCGCCGAGGCGGGGGACCGGTTCACCTACACCGTCACCGTCAACAACGTCGGCACGGACAGGGCGCGTGAGCTCAGGATCACCCAGAGCCTGCCGACCGGCCTGCACTTCGTCTCGGCAGACGGCCAGGGCAGGGCGGAGGAGGGCCAGGTCCGCTGGACCGCCGATGTGCCGGCGGGCAAGAAGGCCGTCTTCCACACCACCGCCGAGGTGCGAGACACCCCGGAGGACCTGCTCCGCCTGGCCACCGTCGCCTGCGCGAGCGTCAAGACGGACGACAAGCCCCTGGTCTGCGCCACCCACTCCGACCGGCTGCCGGCCGGCGCGGCCGCCGAGGCGGCCGCCCACGAGGCGGCCAACCCCGTGACCAGTCGCCTGTGGTACGCGGGTGCGGGCGCCGGTCTGCTGGCCCTGGCCCTGACCGTGCTCCTGGCCTTCCGCCGAACCAGGCTCCGCCGTCACCTGGGGCGGTCGCCCTCGTAACGATCCGCGCCCAGCCTCATGGACCCGTATGTGCACCCCCTGGTCGTGGGGGTGCACACGGACTACTCGTCGCCGGTGAGGGAGAAGCCGCGGAGGCGCTGGCCCGACCAGACCACCGCGCCGACGGTGATGATCAGCAGGGCCGGTACGGCGAAGCCGAGGGTGATCTCGGTGGAGAAGAACGGTGAGGAGGACACCTGGTCGGCGACCGACTGGGCCCACTGCTGGATGGAGAACCTCCGGGCACCGGGGACGAAGTTGCCCACCACGCCCTCCCAGACGAGCGCGTAGACGATGCCGATGGTGACCGCGTGCCGGGTCAGCACACCCAGCAGCATGAACACCGCCGCGTACGCGATCCCGCCGACCAGGGCACCGAGGGCGAAGCCGTAGGCGATCCCGGATTCGAGGTTGACCAGCAGGTAGGCCGCGACGAAGGTCGGTACGGTGGCGAACAACGCGAGCATCGAGGCGGCGACCACGAACTTGGTCTGCGCGATCACCGGGCGGGAGATCGGCTTGGCCAGCAGGTGGATGATCGTGCCGTCGTCGATCTCGGGGGCGATCACCCCGGTCCCGGCGATCAGGCCGAGCAGCGGCAGCATGGTGCCGATGGCGAAGGTCCGCATGAGCGTGACCGCGGTCCGCTCGTCGGCGGCGCCGATGAGGTTCAGCAGGGCCGCCATGGCGACCAGCACCAGGGGCAGCATGATCAGCAGCCAGATCCGGCGGCGGCCGAGGAGGGCCCGGTAGGAGATTCCGGCGATGACACCGTTCATGATCAGCTGCTCCTGTTGATCAGGTAGGAGAAGACGCTCTCCAGGTCCTCGTCGGCGGGGGAGACCTGCCAGACGCGTACGTCCGCGTCCCTGGCGACCCTGGGCAGCAGGCGGGTGAAGCGCCGGAAGTCGAGCGCCTGCACCTCCAGGCCCGCCTCGGTCAGCGAGACCGCGCCCGAGGAGGCGTCGGCGATCAGCGCGGACGCCAGGCGGCGGTCGTCGCTGGAGCGGACCCGGAACAGGTGCGGGCGGTCGGTCATCCGGCGGCGGATCTCACGGAAGTCCCCGGAGGCGGCGTGCCGGCCCGCGACCAGTACCTCGATGTGCTGGGCGACGCGTTCCACCTCCTCCAGGATGTGCGAGCTGAACAGGATGGTCTTGCCCGCCGCGCCCATGGCGCTGACCAGGTCCATCAGGTGCAGGCGCTGGCGGGGGTCCATGCCGTTGAACGGCTCGTCGAGCAGCAGGACCTGGGGGTCGTGCACCAGGGCGGCGGCCACCTTGACGCGCTGGCGCATGCCCTTGGAGTACGTCTCGATCCTGCGGTCCTTGGCGCTCTCCATCTCCACCAGGGCGAGCGCCTTGCGGGCGGCGTCCTCGGGGTCGGGCAGGCGGTGCAGCTTCGCGCTGGACAGCACGAACTGCCAGCCGGTGAGGAAGCCGTAGGCGGCCTCGCGCTCGGGGACCAGGCCGATGGAGCGGTAGATCTGGTGGTTGCGCCAGATCCGGTCGCCGTCCAGGGTGACGGTGCCGCCCGAGGGGGCCAGGAACCCGGCCATCATGTGCAGCAGCGTGGACTTGCCCGCGCCGTTCGGGCCGAGCAGCCCGGTGACGCCGGGGCCGACGGTCATGGTGATGTCGTTGACGGCGACCACGTTGCCGTACCAGCGGGAGACCTGGGCCAGTTCGATCCTCATCGGGAGGCCGCCTTCCGGTAGCGCGCGATCAGGGCCGTCACGGACAGGCCGATCAGCGCGATCATGATCACTCCGGCGACCAGGCTGCCCGCGCCCGAGGGGTAGATGACGTTCGAGGCGGGGGTCGCCCCGAAGATTCCGACGTGCACGGCGGCGTCCACCAGGAAGAACGGGTTGATCAGCCAGGCCCACGCGGCGCCGGCGTCGTCGCCCATCGACTCCAGCACCCCGTACAGCACCGTGGAGACGGCGGAGGCGAGCAGGTAGAGGGCGATGACCGAGGCCACGCCCAGACCGCGTCTGGGGGTGAACGAGGCGATGGCGATGCCGAGACAGGCCAGCAGCAGCGCGTAGCCGGCCGCGCCGGCCATGCTGGTGAGATATTCGACGGTGTGCGTGTCGCCGGGCAGGTCGATGACCACCTCACCGATGAACAGCACGGTGAGCGGAACCGCCAGCAGCAGGAACATCGCCGCGGTCATCGCCGCCAGCTTCGCCCCGACGTAGTCCCAGAGCGTCACCGGGCGCGACAGGTAGAGCGGCAGCACCCGGAAGCGCAGGTCGGGGGCGACGGCGTACGGCGACTGGGAGGCCAGGAAGATCGCGAGCACGACCTGCATGAAGACCGCGTAATCGGTGTAGCGCAGGCCCTCCTGCTTGATCAGCGCCATTGCCGCGATGGAGACGACGGCGGGCAGGAACATGATGCCCACCAGCATGAAAGGAATGATCTTGGAGCGGGCGGTGCGGCCGAGCCCGAAGATCCCGCGCAGGCTGTGCACGGTCAGCGCGGCGGTGGCGTGGCCCCGGCCGAGCCGCACCCCGTCGTAGTGGCGGTATCCGATGTCGTGGATGACACCCGTGGGTTCAGACATTGGCCGGCTCCCTGAAGACGTCCTCGATGCGCTGGCGCCCCTGTTCCAGGCGGACGAGGCAGAGGTCGAGCTCGCAGACGGCGTCGCGGAGGACATCGAAGGTCTCCGGCGCGCGGACGTGGACGAGCAGCATCCTGCCGTGCGGGGTGACGGTCTCGCCCAGCTCGGTCAGCCGGGCCACGAGCGCGTCCTGGCCCTCCTCCACCTCGACGGTCACGGTCTGGGTCTGCTGGGTGAACTCCCCGATG
The DNA here is from genome assembly GCF_050943795.1 of Streptosporangium sp. CA-115845. Taxonomy (NCBI): domain Bacteria; kingdom Bacillati; phylum Actinomycetota; class Actinomycetes; order Streptosporangiales; family Streptosporangiaceae; genus Streptosporangium; species Streptosporangium sp. CA-115845. Next base: position 1,091,706 of record NZ_CP191988.1, read on the forward strand.
GCCGAGGAGCGCAGCAGCTTGCCGCCGTCGATCACGATGACGTGGTCGCAGACCCGCTCAAGCTCGCCCAGCAGGTGGGAGGTGACCAGCACGCTGATGCCGAACTCCGAGCCGATCCTGCGGATCAGCGCGAGCATCTCGTCACGGCCCTGCGGGTCGAGGCCGTTGGTGGGCTCGTCCAGCAGGACCAGGCGCGGGTCGTGCACCAGGGCCTGGGCCAGCTTGACCCGCTGCTTCATGCCGGTGGAGTAGCCGCCCATCGCGCGGTAGCGCTCCTCGTACAGCCCGACGTGGCGCAGCACGTCGGCGGCGCGTTCGCGGGCCGCGGTGCGCGGCAGGCCGGACATCTGGGCCATGTGCACGGTGAACTCGGTGGCGGACAGATCGGGCGGCAGGCAGTCGTGCTCGGGCATGTAGCCCACGATCCGGCGGATCTCCGCGCCCCTGGTCACGGCGTCCATGCCCAGCACCTGGGCGCGGCCGGCGCTGGGTTCGAGCAGGCCGAGCAGGATCTTGATCAGCGTGGACTTGCCCGCGCCGTTGGCGCCGACCAGACCGGTCACGCCGGGGCCGACGGTGACGGTGAGCTGGTCGAGCGCCGTCACCCGGGGGAAACGTCTGGTCAGTCCCTCGGTGGCGAGGATAGTCATACTGGGACAGTATCCGCCGTCGCGGACGGACACCTCAGCCGTACGAAGGAATCCCCCTCGTCCAAAAGGGCGGTTCACCGCCTGCCGGGAGATACCGGAAGTCGCATGCCGAACCGGGACCAGTAGGCCCGCTGCACGAGGAGCGTCAGCACCCCGGAGATGATCATTCCTGCGATGTTCACCCCGAGCTGGACGGCCGACGCGCCCATGTCGCCCCAGCGCGACAGCGCGGCGGCGACCGCGAAATAGCCCGCGGCCGGGACCGTGGTGACCGAGATGAAGACGCCGACCAGCGCCGAGGACTTGCCGGCGGTCACCGAGAGCACCCCGGCGGCCCCGGCGAGCAGCGCCACGATGAACGACCACCTGTCGGGCTTGACGATGAACTCGATCTCCTCGTGCCCGGTCCGCAGCGAGCCGCTGTCGATCCAGCCCAGCCACCGCCAGGCCAGCGCGCAGACGAAGGTGATCGCGAGGGCGACGGCGAAGCCCACGGCCAGGGTACGGAGCGCGCGGCCGATCAGCTGCCGGTCGGTACGGATCAGGCCGAAGCAGATGGCCGCGATCGCACCGAACTCCGGCCCCAGCACCATCGCGCCGACGATGAGGATCGGCGAGTTGACGATCACGCCGATCGCCGCGATCTGCGTGGCGATCATCAGGAACGCGAGGAAGGCCCAGGTGAGCCGGGAGTCGTCGCCGACCCGCTGGGCGAACTCCGCCCAGACCACCGCGTCGTCCCCGTCGCCGGGCGCCTCCTCCTGGGCGCGCTCGGACACCTCCGAGAGCGACAGGTCGACCTCCTCGGCCGCGATCGACCCCTCGGTGTGCAGGCCGAGCCGCTGCAGGTACTCGATCACCTCGTTGGCGGCCTCGCGGGCGACGTCGAACTGGACGAGGTCCCCGGCGGGGGAGCGCGCGGCACCGGGAAGCACGACGATGTTGACCACGCCGACGCAGGTTTCGAGCACCTCCAGCACCCCGTCCGACAATTCCGGCGGACTGATCACGCGCAGATGCAACACGGGCCAACCTTAGAACCTGCGGGCGGCTCACTGAAGCCCGGAGAATCTCCGGCCTGCGCCACAGAGAGAGCCCGGTGGCCGGTAAGGAGCACAGCACGGTCCGCGCAGAGGCGCGGCCCCGCCCGCATGAAGACGAGGCAGCTCGGCGTGCTCGCTACACGTGACCTCGCGGCCTTCTTGGCTGGTTGTCCCCGGTCTTCATGGTCGTTGGGGGATCTCCAACTTCTTACAGGTCAATGTGGTCGACCCGGATCGCACGGTCGCCCGGAATAACGATCGGATCCGCGACCTCGACCACGCGGTCTCGGGAGTACATCAGCCGAGTGATCGAGAAAACGGGTACCCCGGAGCCGATCCCGAGGCGTTCGGACTCGTCCGGGGTCGGCATGCGGACCGAGGTCTCCTCGGTGATCTTGTCGACCTCGATGCCGAGCGTGCGCAACTGGCCGATGGTGCCGCCGGGCCATGGCTCGTTCCTCGGGTCGGCGACCGGTGTGCCCTCGACGTCGGAGGCCAGCAGGCATGGCCGGGACATCTGTGAGGGGACGCCCTTGGCATAGAAGACGAACCGGCGCTCCAGCACGCGGACGCCGGGCTCGACGCCGAACAGACCGGCCAGGCGCTCATCCGCCTCGATCCAACGGAATGCCTTGTCCAGCCGGTACTCCGCCCAGGTGATCCCGGCGTCCGCGGTGAACGACGTCTGCGGTATCTCCTGTGGACCGGCGTCGGCCCGATAGCGATCCATGGAAAGGCGTCTGGTGACCGGCTTCTCGCGGACCCAGGTCCCGCCCCGGCCCCTGGTGTCGACCAGGCCAGAGGTCTTGAGACTGTCGATCGCCTGCCTGATCACGATGTCGGAGACGCCGTAATGGGCGGCGAGGTCGGCATGCCGAGGGAGTTTGGAGCCGGGCGGGTAGTCGCCACGCAGGATCGCGTCCCGCAGTTCAGCGGTGACGTGCTCGTAGGCATGGCCAGCCACGTGCCGTCCTCCTCGTGTGGATATCCCATACGGCTTGGCAGGAACCATACATGCTGGTCATTGTCGTATACGACAATAGATTGTCGTACTCTTCATGGGAGGATGATGGTGGTTCCTCACGATCCAGCGCATCATGCCCGCCTGTCCTAAAGGTGGCTCGACGAGCGCCACCACCTGTTCGACACGCCGGAACCCGCCGTCGTATTCGTGAACGACAGCGTTTCTCGGGGAGAGCCTTACCCCACTGTCGAGCTGGCCGAGGCCGCGTTCTGGCGTGCGGTCACCGGCGGCATCCTGGCCCACGAGGAACGCCTCGTCTCCGTCGCGTGGTCCAAGATCGGCGCTGAGGCGGCCGTGCTGGTCGACCACGGAACCGGTCTGTTCCACCTTGCCTGCCGTGACGGCCAGGCAGCGGGCGCCCGCTGGTTCATCGACGAGGCAGAGGCCCGTGCCGCATGGATTGACGCCGTCCGGGTGTTGATCGCTGACCGATTCAGTGGCTGGACCATATGGACCAGCGACACCGGGCGCTGGTGGGCCACCCGCCATCTCGACCTCACCGAGGCCGAGGTCGAGATGGCGGTGTCCCGCACCCTGAACGCGGACACTCCCGAACGTCTCGTGGAGCTTTTCCCCGAGCAGGAGCAGATGGTATGAGCCCCCGCTTCGATGCTCCCAGCGCCGCCTACGTCGCTGCGGAGAGATTGCGGGTCGAGCTTGCGGCTCTCGGTGTCCATGCCGACGTCCACCACGGGTACGGCATGGCCCTGGTGTCGGTCTGGCGTGAGCTTCTCGTCTGGACGGACGGCACGGTCTACCGGTGGTGGACCGGCCAGCTGTCGTGGAAGACGGGGCAGCGGCTCTATACGGTCGGTGACCCGGATGACCCGACTGTGGCGGCGCGTTGCGTCGCGCGTCGGCGCGAAGAACTCCGGCAGACGTACCCCCTGCCCGAATTGATCGCGGAGCGGGTGCAGCCGCCGTGATCGGGCTGGACGAGGCGTGCGTGAGTCCGCACCTGGGAATGGCCCAGCGCGATCATGTCCGGCTCGACTGGCGCGGGCCGTACCGGACGCCGGAGCGGGTGCGGCCGCTGGCGTGGACATGCGCGTGCCGGGCCACGGTGTACGAGCTGTGCCAGGGCGGTGGGCAGGGCTTCATCTAATAACTCCCGTGGATACCCCGGCCTTCAGGCCGGGGAGGAAACGGGAGCGGGAAGGCGCTCTAGCGCCTGAGCGTGCCTGGACCCGCACGACCCACCCCACCCAACACTTAACTGATCTTGCAGTAGGGTGTGAAACATGGCGCAGATCGTGAAGCGGGCATTCAAGTTCCGCTTCTACCCGACGGACGAGCAGGCAGCGGAGCTGTCTCGCACGTTCGGCTGCGCCCGCCTCGTCTACAACAAAGCCCTCGAACACCGCACCCGCGCCTACACCCAGGAAGGCCGCCGCGTCTCCTACGTGGAGTCCTCGGCCGCGCTCACCGCGTGGAAGAAGACCGAGGACCTCGCGTTCCTGTCCGAGGTGTCCTCGGTCCCGCTCCAGCAGGCGCTTCGCCACCTGCAGGCCGCGTTCTCCAACTTCTTCGCCAAACGCGCGAAGTACCCCACGTTCAAGTCCCGTAAGAAGTCCCGGGCGAGCGCCGAGTACACCCGTAGCGCCTTCCGATGGAAGGACGGCCGGATCACCCTCGCGAAGATGAACGGGCCACTGGACATCGTGTGGTCGCGTCCGCTGCCCGAGGGGGCCGAGCCGTCCACGGTGACCGTGTCGAGGGACGCGGCCGGGCGCTGGTTCGTGTCCCTGCTGGTCGAGGAGCGCATCACCCCGCTCCCCCCGGCCGCGAGTACGGTTGGGGTGGACGCGGGCCTCACCGCCCTGGTCACCCTCTCCACCGGGGAGAAGATCGTCAACCCCGGGCACGAGCGGGCCGACCGCAAGCGCCTGGCCAAGGCTCAGCGCAGCCTCGCCCGCACGGAGAAGGGGTCGAACAACCGGCGGAAGGCGAAACTCAAGGTCGCCCGTGTCCATGCCCGGATCGGTGATCGGCGCCGTGATCACCTGCACAAGGTCACCACTCGTCTCGTCCGTGAGAACCAAACGGTCGTGATCGAGGACCTCACCGTGCGCAACATGGTGAGGAACCACAGCCTGGCCCGCGCGATCTCGGATGCGAGCTGGCGTCGGATGCGGTCCATGCTGGAGTACAAGGCCGCCTGGTACGGGCGGGAACTCCTCGTCGTGGACCGCTGGTTCCCCTCCTCCAGGCTGTGCTCGGCGTGCGGGGCGATCCAGCGGTCCATGCCGTTGGGCGTCCGGGACTGGGTGTGTGCCTGCGGCGCCGCCCATGACCGGGACGTCAACGCCGCGAAGAACATCCTCGCCGCCGGGCTGGCGGAGAGGTAAAACGCCTGTGGAGCCGGTGTAAGACCTCAAAGGGGGATTTCTCCTGGCGGGCGACTGGCGGTGAAGCAGGAACCCTCACGGGCGACCGTGGGAATCCCCCTCGTTTACGAGGGGGAGGATGTCAATCGGCGCATCACCCAACTCGACACCGGCCACCGGGTGGACGAGAGCCTCCGCTGGTCGATCGCTGAGACTCGGGCGATCTGGGCGGCCTTGCTGTCCGGAAGAGCCCGGTAGTACGGCGTGGCGGTGCGGGATCTGGAGGGACCCGTGCTGCCACGTCACTCGGCACGGGCGAGATCGCGGTCACGACCCGGCGGACGCGGCGCGGAGCAGGCGGAGCTGGCCGATCTCGGTGATGTTCTTCATCAGTTCGGAGTTGACCCAGGCGATCATGTGGGCGACGGTCAGCTCGGGGCTGTCCGGCCAGGGGAAAGGGGCGACGGCGTCCAGGTCGGCGTCGGTGAGCCGGTCCAGCACCGCCAGCCACTCCACCCGAAGGCCGCGTAGCCAGTCGACGGTGGCCTGCCCGTCGCCCGGCCACCCGATCTCCTCCCGGTCACGTGGTGTCCGCCCCCGCGCGTGGTCGATGGTCACCGTCCACCACCAGCCGATGTGCCAGGTGACCCACCCGAGCGTGGGGACCGGAATGGGATCGGGTTCGGCATCGTCCCAGTCCGGCACCCACATCCCGTCGGCGCCCGGACGCACCGTCCAGTAGTGGGGTGCGGGCTCCCAGAGGAAGTCCTCCGGCCGCAGTTGCTCCAGATGGAGTTCGAACAGCGACCAGGTCAGATCGAACTGCCAGCGGAGCAGTTCGGCACGGGAAACAGGCACCGGCCGACCCTGTCACAACATCCGCCCACCCCGAAAGTCGTTTTTATCGGCCCGGACCACCCGCCGCTGATGACCTGGTAGCCGCGTATGAGCGGGTTGCGGGTGCCGCCGGGGCCACATCACGCCGGAGTACGGCGGTGTCGGTGGCGCCGTACCAGGGCGGGCAGCCAGGGGGCGGTGCCGATCAGGACCAGGAGCGAGAGCAGTGGTATCCGCCACCACCATGAGATGCTCGCCGGTGGCGGGGGCGGGGTGGGCGTCACCCATGGTCGTGCGGTCTTCGACCAGGCCAGGAAGGCGTCGCCGATCGGGAGCAGGCCGAAGGCGTACCGCTTGGTCCAGGGGGTGTCGAGCGGCAGGCCGGCCAACTCGCCGTAGCCGGCCAGCGCCTCGGCGAGCGGCGCGTCGCCGTGGACCTGGGCGGCGCCGAGGGTGACCGCGGTCGCCGACAGGCTCACCCCGAGGGGGAGCGGTCCCGAGTCGACGTCGGCCGGACCGTCCAGGCCGTCGGGGTACTCCCGTACGGCGGGTCCGAGGCCGAGCGGCGAGACGACGTAGGCGTCGCGGAAGCGCAGGTACTGCTCGGCGGCGAAGGCCGGGTCGATGTCGACGAGGAAACGGTGGATGACGCTCTGCGAGGTGCCCCTGGCCACCTCGGCCACCTCGCCGGTGTCGGGGTCGGCCCGGTGCGGGAGCAGTCCGGTGCGCGGATCGAGCCGTCGGCGTACCTCCCGCAGCCATCGCTCGGCGGTCCCGGCGAACCGGGCCGGCAGCAGCGTGTCGTGCAGCCGCAGCGACGCCATCGCCACCGTCGAGTCGACCGGCCACGCCTGACCCGGGTAGGCCGTCAGGTACGGCGACGCCGAGGCGTCGAACGCCGCGCCGAGCGCGGCGGAGTCGCCGGCGAACCGGCGTAGCTCGCCGGGATCGCGCCGCCCGGCCGGTTGCAGGCTCAGCACCTGACCGCGCAGCCAGTTGCTCCAGCCGAGATAGAAGACGCCGTACGGCGGGGTGAGGTCCGGGCTGAACGGTTCGCGGCCGGACGGCGAGTCCAGCCGCTCCAGCGCCCACCGGGCCTCCCGCAGCGCCGTCGCCCGCTCGCCCGCCGGTTCTCTTATCCCGATCTCGGCCCAGCTCAGGCCGTACAGCGCGTGCAGGAAGAAGTACCCCTCAGGGAACAGCCGTTGTGCCTCGTCACCGGCTCCGCCGTCCAGGGCGGCGCGCAGGAACGTCAGCTGCCGCCGGACCCCGGCCGGCTCGCCGGTCGTCCCCGCGGTGGCGGGCGCGACCAGCCGCACCACCCCCGCCAGGGCGCAGAGGCCGACCACGACGGTGACCAGCCGACGCGCCCGGCGCAGCGTCCGGCGCGCTTTCGACGAAGGCTCAGGCATCCGCCGATCCTAGGAGCGAAACGGGGGAAAGGGGCGGAAGGTCAGATGCGGCGGAGGCGGACGCGGCTGACCGAGTGGTCGGCGCTCTTGTGCAGGACCAGGTCGGCGCGGCCCCTGGTGGGGGCGATGTTCTCCAGGAGGTTGCGCTCGTTGATGTCGCGCCAGATGTCCTTGGCGAACTCGGTCGCCTGCTCCTCGGACAGTTCGGCGAGGTGCCTGAAGTAGGACTTCGGGTCCTCGAAGGCGGTCTGCCGCAGCTTGTGGAAGCGGTCCACGTACCAGTCGCGGATGTGCTCGACCTTGGCGTCCACGTAGATGGAGAAGTCGAAGTAGTCGTTGATCGCGAGCGCGGTGGGTGGGGCGGGCTGCAGCACGTTGAGGCCCTCGACGATGAGGATGTCGGGCCGGCGGATGGTCTGGGTCGCACCGGGCACGATGTCGTACTCCAGGTGGCTGTAGATCGGGGCGGTCACCTCGGGCAGGCCCGCCTTGACGTCGGCGACGAACCTGACCAGGGCCCGCCGGTCGTAGCTCTCCGGGAAGCCCTTCCGGTGCATGATGTTCCTGGCGGTGAGGACCTCGTTCGGGAACAGGAAGCTGTCCGTGGTGATCAGGTCCACCCGGGGGTGCTCCGGCCAGCGGGCCAGCAGGGTGTGCAGCAGCCTGGCGGTGGTCGACTTGCCGACCGCGACGCTGCCGGCGATGCCCAGCACGTACGGGGCCGTCCGCCGCTCGCCGCCGAGGAAGGTGTTGAGCGCCGCGCTGCGCTGCCTGACTCCGGTGAAGTGCAGGTTGAGCAGCCGGGTGAGCGGCAGGTAGATGTCGGTGACCTCGGTCAGGTCGATCGGGTCGTCGACGCCGCGCAGCTCCTCCAGTTCGCTCTCGGTGAGCGTCAGGGGGGTGTTCTTCCGCAGGTCGCTCCACTGAGCCCGGCTCAGCTGCACGTACGGTGTCGCGGTGTCCAAACCGTTGGCCATGTTCAGCAAGCCTACTGATCGCCTCTGCGTACGATCCTGCCGGGTGCCGGGCAGGATTCTTGGGCTGTCTGGGGGGTTCTCCATAGACAAGGTGGCCGATCTCTCAGGGAAGGGGGTAGGTCATGTGCGGCATAGTGGGATATACGGGACAGCGGCAGGCGATCGAGGTCGCCGTCGAGGGACTGGGCCGGCTGGAGTACCGGGGGTACGACTCGGCGGGAATCGCACTGGTCGGATCCGGCGGCCTGGTCGTGGAGAAACGGGCGGGGAAACTGGCCAACCTGCGCTCGGCACTGGTCTCGCGGCCCGCGCCGCCGTCGACGGTCGGGATCGGGCACACCAGATGGGCCACCCACGGGGCGCCCACCGACCGCAACGCCCACCCGCACACCGACTGTCACGGGCGGATCGCGGTCATCCACAACGGGATCATCGAGAACTTCGCCGTGCTCAGGAGTGAGCTGGAGGACAAGGGCCACCGGATCGTCTCCGAGACCGACACGGAGGTGGTGGCGCACCTGCTGGAGGAGTTCGCCGCCGGCGGCCTGGCGGAGGCGATGCGCCGGGTCTGCCTGAGGCTGGAGGGGGCGTTCACGCTGCTCGCGGTCTCGGTGGACGAGCCCGAGGTGGTGGTGGGGGCGCGGCGTAACTCGCCGCTGGTGGTCGGCAGAGGGGACGGGGAGAACTTCCTCGGTTCGGACGTGGCGGCCTTCATCGCCTACACCCGCGAGGCGGTGGAACTGGGGCAGGACCAGGTGGTCGAGCTGCGTCCCTCGAAGATCACGGTCTTCGACTTCCAGGGGGCTCCGGCCGGGACGCGTGACTATCACATCGGCTGGGACGCCTCGGCCGCCGAGAAGGACGGCTACGACCACTTCATGCTCAAGGAGATCGCCGAGCAGCCCAGGGCCGTCGCCGACACGCTGCTCGGCAGGGTCGGCCAGGACGGCCTGCTGGTGCTGGACGAGATGCGCCTGTCCGACCAGGAGCTACGCGACATCAACAAGATCATCCTGGTGGCCTGCGGGACCTCCTACCACGCCGGGCTCATCGCGAAGTACGCCATCGAGCACTGGGCTCAGCTGCCCTGCGAGGTCGAGGTGGCCAGCGAGTTCCGCTACCGCGACCCGATCCTCACCCGGGACACGTTGGTCGTCGTGATCAGCCAGTCGGGCGAGACGATGGACACGCTCATGGCGGTACGGCACGCGCGAGGGCAGCGCTCCCGGGTGCTGGCGGTGTGCAACGTGAACGGCTCCACGATCTCCCGCGAGTCCGACGCCGTCCTCTACACGCACGCGGGCCCGGAGGTCGCGGTGGCCTCCACCAAGGCCTTCCTCACCCAGTTGGTGGCCTGCTACCTGGTGGCGCTCTACCTCGCGCAGGTTCGGGGCACGAAGTTCGGCGACGAGATCACCCAGATCGTCGACCGGCTGACGGAGATGCCGTCGAGGGTGAGCGAGGTCCTCTCGACGGTCGAACCGGTCCGCGCGCTGGCCAGATCGCTGGCCGCCGAGCGGTGCGTGCTCTTCCTCGGGCGGCACGTGGGCTTCCCCGTCGCGCTGGAGGGAGCGCTGAAGCTCAAGGAACTGGCGTACATGCACGCCGAGGGCTTCGCCGCGGGGGAGCTCAAGCACGGCCCGATCGCGCTGATCGACACGGGGCTCCCGGTCGTGGTCGTCGTCCCCTCGTTGTCCGGCCAGCGGGTGATCCACGACAAGATCGTGTCCAACATCCAGGAGATCAGGGCCAGGGGCGCCAGGACCCTCGTCATCGCCGAGGAGGGCGACGACGTGGTCGAGCGGTACGCCGACACGCTGATCCGCATCCCGGCCGTGCCGACCCTGCTCCAGCCGCTGGTCGCCACGGTGCCGCTCCAGGTCTTCGCCTGCGAGCTGGCCACCGCCAAGGGGCACGACGTCGACCAGCCCCGCAACCTCGCCAAGTCGGTCACGGTGGAGTGAGCCTCGGACGGGGTTGTCCACAGCCTGTGGACAACCCCTATGGATTACCGAGGGGTAGAAGTGGGAACAGGAGCTGCCCGCTTTCTTGCATGGTTAATTGTCGATATATGCCATATAGCGGACTACTGGCGGCGGATTAACGTGACGTGAATCCACCGGACCTCAGGGAGTCGCAAGATGGATCGTCGTCGTTTCCTTGCCGGTAGTGGTGCGCTGGCCGCGGTAGGGGTGGCCGGGCCGTTCGCCGGTGTCGCGCAGGCGGGGCTGAACGGGGAGACCCGCCCCGGAGGCGGGTACGGGCCGTTGAAGCCGGTCGCCGACGAGCGGGACGGCGCGGTCCGGCTTCATCTGCCAGACGGCTTCCGCTACGCCTCCTTCAGCGTCGCCGGGGACAGGTTCGGCGACGGGTCCGCCGTCCCCTCCAGGCACGACGGCATGGCCGCGTTCCGCGGGCCCGCGAACACCGCGATCCTCGTCCGCAACCACGAGGTCAACGGCCCGGTCGGCGCGTTCGGCGACCCGGCCAAGGCCTACGACCCGGCGGCGGGCGGTGGCACCTCCACGCTCAGGGTCACCCGCTACGGCAAGGTGATCTCCGCAGCCCCCAGCCTGACCGGCACCCAGATGAACTGCTCGGGCGGCCCGATGCCCTGGGGTGCCTGGGTGACCTGCGAGGAGACAGTCAACGGGCCGGACGTGGGCAACGACTTCACCGGCCAGGACAACAGCAGGCTCACCCAGAAGCACGGCTACATCTTCGAGGTCCCGATCGACGGCAGGGCCTCGGGACCGATCAGGAGCGCCGGGCGGTTCGCCCACGAGTCGGCCGCGTTCGACTCGTTCACCGGCGCCGTCTACCTCACCGAGGACAACTTCGCGTTCGCCTCCGGGTTCTACCGCTACCTGCCGCCGAAGAACCCGCTCCGGGCCGGTCGCATCCTCGACGGCGGCAGGCTGCAGATGCTGGCCGTGCGGGGCGCGCCGGGCAAGGACCTCTCGCTCGGCCAGGCCAAGGGAGCCGCCTACCAGACCACCTGGGTGGACATCGACGACCCCGACCCCACCTTCATCGGCACCCCCGCCAACGATCTCGCGATCCAGGCGGTCGGTAACCAGGGCAGGGCCAAGGGGGCGGCACTCTTCTCCCGGCTGGAGGGGGCGATCAACCATCACGGCACGATCTACTTCGTCTCCACGCAGGGCGGCGCGACCGCGTCCGGCGACACCCCGCCCAGCGGCTTCGGCAAGGGGCGCGGCCAGGTGTGGGCGTACGAGACGTGGAGCGGGAGGCTCAGGCTCGTCTACGAGTCGCCGGGATCGGTCACCCTCGACCTGCCGGACAACGTCACCGCCAGCCCCCGGGGCACACTGGTCCTGTGCGAGGACGGCCCGGGCGACAACTACCTGCGCGGCCTCACCAGCCGTGGCGAGATCTTCGACTTCTCCCGGCTGGCCCCCGTCTCCGGGGACTCGGGCGCCGAGTTCGCCGGCTCGACCTTCGGTCCCGGCGGGCACACCCTCTACGTCAACGTCCAGTCGTCGGCGGGGATGAGCTTCGCCATCTGGGGGCCCTGGCAGCGCGGCGGCTTCTGACCTCCCCGCCGACCCCCGCGACCCGCTCCGGGGCCGGTCGTACGACGTCTGTGCCGGCCGACGTCTGTGCCGGCCGGCGTCCGGGGCGGCCGACGTCCGGGGCGGGCGGCCGGAACGGGCGGCCGGTGAAGATCATCGGTAACCTGGGGAAATGATCGTTGGGATCGGCGTCGACGTCGTGGACGTGGCCAGGTTCGAGGCGACCCTGGTGCGGACGCCCGCGCTGCGGGGGCGCCTGTTCACCGCCGCCGAGAGCGCGCTGGCGACGGAGTCGCTGGCCGCCAGGTTCGCGGCCAAGGAGGCCGTCGCCAAGGCGCTGGGCGCGCCCCCCGGGCTGCGGCACCTGGACGCCGAGGTGCTCACCGGCGAGCACGGACGGCCCGAGCTGCGGGTGACCGGCAAGGTGGCGGACGTCGCCCTGGCCCTGGGCGTGGTCAGATGGCACGTCTCCCTGACGCACGACGGGGGTGTCGCCATCGCCTATGTGATCGCCGAGGGATAAATTCGGTGGAATGCGGACCGCGTACACATCCGACCAGATCAGGGCGGCCGAGGCGACGCTGATGGCGACCCTGCCCGAGGGCACCCTGATGGAGAGGGCGGCCACCGGGCTCGCGGTGGTCTGCGCCAGGATGCTCGGCGGCGTGTACGGCTCCCGCGTCGTGCTGCTCGTCGGCGGCGGTGACAACGGCGGCGACACCCTCTACGCCGGGGCACGCCTGGCGGCCAGGGGGGCCGGGGTTGACGCGATCGTCGCCGGGAAGCGCGTCCACGAGGCGGGACTGGAGGCCCTGCGCCGCGTGGGCGGCCGGGTGACCGATCTGCCCGGCGGCTCCGCCCGTACCTCCGCGACCACCCCGGACGGCCCGGCGGCGGGAAACCTCGCGGGAGCGCCCGGGGACGGTGTGACGGGTGGTGACGCGGTGGTGGGCGAGGCGGTCCGCGACCTGATCGGCGCGGCGGATCTGATCGTGGACGGGATGCTCGGGATCGGCGGGACCGGGGCGCTCAGGGGGCCGTACGCGACCCTGGCCCGGCTCGCGAGTGACGCGCCCGGCGAGGTCGTCGCGGTGGATCTGCCGAGCGGGGTGGACGCGAGCAACGGCCAGGTGGAGGGCGCGGCGGTCCGCGCGGACGCCACGGTCACGTTCGGAGCGTGGAAGACCGGGCTGCTGGTGGATCCCGGCGCCGGGCACGCGGGCCGGACGGAACTCGTCGACATCGGTCTCGGCCCCCATCTGCCGGAACCCGACGCGGTCGCGCTGACGGACGCCGACGTGGCCGCCCTGCTGCCCAGGCCCGGCGCCTCCTCCGACAAGTACCGCCGGGGCGTCGTCGGGATCGCGGCGGGCAGCGAGTGCTACACCGGCGCGGCGGTGCTGGCGGTGGGCGGGGCCCTGCGGGCCGGGGTGGGCATGGTCCGCTACGCGGGGGGCGCCGAGCCGGTGGCCCAGGTGCGGGCCCACTGGCCCGAGGCGGTGATCACCACGCTCGCCCCCGGCGAGGGCGTCGAGGAGGTGGGCCGGGTGCAGGCGTGGGTGCTCGGTCCCGGGCTCGGCACCGGCGACGAGGCGCGCGCCATCGCCCGCTCGGTGCTGGCCGACGACGTTCCCGTGCTCGTCGACGCCGACGCGCTGACCCTGGTGGCCCGGGAGCGGTCACTGCTCCGCCGCGACGCGCCCGTCCTGATCACCCCGCACGCCGGCGAGCTGTCCCGCCTGACGGGGGTGCCGAGGGAGCTGATCGAGGCACGGAGCCTGGAGAACGTACGGCGGGCGGCGGCCGAGCTGGAGGTGACCGTACTGCTCAAGGGCTCGACCACGCTGGTCGCGCAGGAAGGGCGGCCGGTCAGGATCAACCCCACCGGAAGTCCCTGGCTCGCGACCGGCGGCACCGGCGACGTGCTGGCCGGCCTGGCGGGCGCGCTGCTGGCCGCGGGACTGAGCGGTTATGACGCGGCCTCCTGCGCCGCCTACCTGCACGGAATCGCCGGTCGGCACGGCCCTCTCGCCGCCTCCGACGTCGCCGAGGCCCTGCCGGAGACGGTGCGGTCGTTGGTCAACGGGCTCAGGCAGAGCCGCTCACCTGCCAAACTGGAGCGATGAGCTTCCCGATGACTCCCGCCGAGGCACGGGTGGACCTCTCGGCGATCCGCGAGAATCTGGCGCTGCTCGGGAGCCATGCCCCCGGCGCCGAGATAATGGCGGTGGTCAAGGCCGACGCCTACGGGCACGGGCTGGTCCCCGCCGCGCGAGGTTGCCTGGAGGGCGGGGCCGGCCGGCTGGGCACCGCCTACGTCCGCGAGGCCCTCCAACTGCGGGCCGCCGGGATCACCGCGCCGATCCTGTCGTGGATCCTCCCGCCGGGCGAGCCCCTGGCGCAGGCGGTCGAGCACGACATCGAGCTGTCGGCGGGCTCGGTCGCGCTGGTCGACGCGATCGCCGACGCCGCGGCCCTGACCGGCCGGACGGCCAGGGTGCATCTGAAGGCCGACACCGGCATGTCACGTGGCGGTGCGACGCCGCGTGAGTGGCCCGACCTGCTCGACCGGGCGCTGTGGCGGCAGGCCGAGGGGACCGTCGAGATCGCCGGGCTCTGGTCCCACTTCGCCTGCGCGGACATTCCGGGAGATCCATCCATCGTGGCCCAGCTGATGGCGTTCGACGAGGCGCTGGCCGTCGCGGAGAAGGCGGGTGCCGGAGGCTCCCACGTCATCAGGCACATCGCCAACTCGGCGGCCACCCTGACGCTGCCGCAGGCGCGCTACGACATGGTCCGTCCCGGGATCGCGACCTTCGGGCTGAGCCCCGTGCCCGAGCTCGGCGACTTCGGGCTGCGCCCCGTGATGACGCTCGTGGCGCGGGTCGCACTGGTCAAGCGGGTGTCCGCCGGATCGGGGGTGTCGTACGGCCACCTGTATGTCACGGATCGGGAGACCACGCTTGGTCTCGTCCCGCTCGGGTACGCGGACGGGATCTCACGGCGCGCCACCAACCTGGCGGAGGTGCTGGCGGGTGGCCACAGGAGGCGGATCGCCGGCCGGGTCTGCATGGACCAGTTCATGATCGACGTAGCGGACGACCCGCTGGCGGAGGGCGACGAGGTGATCCTGTTCGGTGACGGATCGCGGGGCGAGCCGACCGCCCAGGAATGGGCGGATTCCCTCGGCACGATCACGCATGAGATCGTGACCGGGATCGGTTCGCGGGTCCCGCGCGTTTACCGGTGAAAGGGAGCTCAGGGGGTCGCATGAGTACTACCACACGGCGCAAGGTCGGTATCGCGAGCGCGATCGTCGGTGTCGCGTCCGCGGGAGTGGCCGCCGGGGCCCTCGCCAAGCGGTACGCCGTAGGCCGCATCAGACTCCGCCCCGACCTGGAGGCGAGCGAGCCGCTCGGAGAGCTTCGGGGCCGTCCCACCACGGTCACCACCTCCGACGGCGTTCCGCTGTACGCCGAGGTGGACGGCCGGGAAGACGCTCCGCTGACCGTGGTGTTCTGCCACGGCTACACGCTCAACCTCGACTCCTGGCACTACCAGCGGCGCGATCTGGGCGACGCCTACCGTCTGGTCCTGTGGGACCAGCGCTCCCACGGACGATCGCCGCGCATCCCGACGGAGGACTGCTCGATCGACCGGCTCGGCGACGACCTGGCCGAGATCGTCGAGGCGCTGGTGCCGGGCCCGTGCGTGCTCGTCGGCCACTCCATGGGCGGTATGACGATCATGGCGCTCGCCGACCGGCACCCCGAGCTGTTCGGCGACAAGATCAAGGGCGTCGCGCTGATCTCCACCTCCCCCGGCAAGCTCGGCGAGATCTCCCTCGGCCTGCCCGCGCTGCTGTCGAAGGCGGTGCACAAGGCCACACCGGGCACGGTGTCGATCCTGAGGCGCGGTGGCGCGCTGGTCGACAAGAGCCGCCAGGTCGGCAATGACGTGGCCTTCCTGGCCCTGCGCCACCTGGGGTTCGGCGATTCCAAGAACGTCAGTCCCACGGTCGTCGACTTCGTCGAGTCGATGATCCGTTCCACCCCTTTCGAGGTGATCGCCGAGTTCTACCCGGCGCTGATGTCGCACGACAAGCTGAGCGCGCTGGGTGTGCTGGACGAGGTGCCCACCTCCATCATGGTCGGCGACAAGGACTGGCTCACCCCGGTCGAACACAGCAAGGCGATGGCGGCGGCGCTGCCGAGCGCCCGGTTCACCGAGATCCCGGAGAGCTCGCACCTGGTCCAGTTGGAGCGGCCGGCGCTCGTCAACAACGCGCTGCACGACCTGCTCAAGCGGGCGATCGCCGACACCGACGACGCGGACCGGTGAGCGGGTGCGACCCGCGGGGATTCGGGAGGTCAGAAGATGGGCGAGGGCGGCGAGGACACTGACAGGAGTGACGCACCGGTGAGAGTCGTGGCGACCGCCGAGGAGATGCGGGAGCTGGGTCAGAGGCTGGCCGAGCTGTTGCGGCCGGGAGACCTGGCCGTGTTGTCGGGCCCGCTCGGCGCGGGCAAGACGACCCTGGTGCAGGGCATCGCCGAAGGGCTCAAGGTACGCGGACCGATCACCTCGCCGACCTTCGTCATCGCCCGGGTGCACCCCTCGCTCTCCGGCGGTCCGGCGCTGGTCCACGTCGACGCCTACCGCCTCGGCGGGGACCTGGAGGTCGACGACCTGGACCTGGACGCCTCGCTGGAGGAGTCGGTGACCGTCGTGGAGTGGGGCGAGGGCCTGGTGGAGGGGCTCGCCGACGACCGGCTGGAGATCCTCATCGGCAGGGGCGCGTCCGGCGAGCCGGGTGAGGAACGGACCGTGACCCTCCGCGGGGTCGGACCGCGCTGGGAAGGTGTCATCTGATATGCCCACGGGGGCCGGGAAATCCTGACAGGCTGGTACCCCGCCCCATTGGTCTAGATCGTCGGGCGCGTTGATCGACTCTGGCGGGTTTGCCCATGTTTAATGGGGAACAGGTGGGACATCGTGCCGGGCGAGGGTCGTCGGCCGGAGGGCGAAGTGGAGTTCGACGGTGCCAAGCGTCAAGCGTGTCGCGGTTGCGGGAGCCATCGTTCTTTTCGGGATGGCCGGGCTGGTCGGGTGTTCGGCGGAGGCCAACTCGGGCAGCCCGACGGCCACCCCCATCTCCACCCCGCCTGATTCCGGCATCAGCCGGCAGGACATCGAGGTCCAGCTCCAACCGGCCCGCGCCAAGGCCGGGCAGAAGGTGTGGGTCCTGGCGAACTGCCCGATCCCGCAGGGGGGGCCCGAGCACCGCGGCACCGCGTCATCCCGGATCTTCCGCACCCCGGTGACCCTCGACCCGATCCTCGCGACGCCCACGCCGGCCCCCGCGAACACCGCCAGCCCGACGCCGCGCCCGTGGGTCCGCGGTCAGGCCACCGTCGCCGACGGCGTGGCCGCCGGTGTCTACGAGGTCAACGCCAGGTGCGAGGGGACCAACGACACGGGCAAGACCAACCTCAGGATCGTGGCCGACACCGAGCCGAACTCCAGCCCGACGTCCAAGCCCACGTCCAAGCCGACCAGAACGATCATCAGCACCGAGGCGCCGGGCACGGGCGGCGGCGGCACCGCGGCGGGAGGCCCCGCCGACTCGGGCGGGCCGATCGGCACCACGGGCGTCCTGCTCGCTCTCGCCCTGGCCGGCGGCATCGGCATCGCGGTCGTGCGTCGCCGCCGTTCGTAGTCCCCGATGGCCGATTCCACCCGCTGGTCCAGGATCGTCCTGGCCGGAGTCGTCACCGGTGCCGTCATGGTCGCGCTCAACAGCAGGGACGGCGGTGAGGAGAAGCCGCCGGTCCGGGCCTCGGTCGTGCCCAGCCGCATCGACATCCCGTCCCTGGGTATCAAGGCGCCCCTGATGAAGCTCGGCGTGCAGGACGGCCGGATCGAACTGCCGCCGTACGAGAAACCGAACACCGCGGGCTGGGTCAAGGACAGCGCGGTCCCCGGGGACGAGGGCTCCGCGGTGATCCTCGGGCACGTGGACACCAAGACCGCGCCCGCCGTCTTCTACAAGCTCAAGGAGATGCGGGAGGGACAGGTCATCAAGGTGGTGCGCAGCGACGGCAAGGTCGCCCAGTACCGGGTGGACACGATCGAGCAGATCAGCAAGAGCCGGTTCCCCGCCGACAAGGTCTACCTTGAGGACGGCCTGCGGCTCATCACCTGCGGCGGGACCTTCGACTGGGACAACCGCGAATATCGCGACAACCTCATCGTCTACGCCACCCTGGTCAAGACCTGAGCCCAGCTGCCCGGGGCTCGCGCGGGCCCCGTACCAGGCTCGGATGGGGGCGCGGTGGGCGTACGCCGAGCGGGCTCCCGCCCGCGTTCCCCCGCCCCGGCAGGGCGGCGCTCCTGAGCCCTCCCAGGAAGGACTAGGCTAACTGTTCGTGCTGGTCCTGGCCTTTGACACCGCAACCCCCGCCGTCACAGCAGCGCTGCACGACGGTGCGAGGGTCCTCGCCGAGTCGACGACGGTCGACGCGCGCCGCCACGGTGAGCTGCTCGTACCCACGATCGAGACGGTCCTGAGTGAGGCCGGAGCCTCGCTCCGCGACGTCACCGCGGTCGTCGCGGGCTCCGGCCCCGGCCCCTACACCGGGCTCCGGGTCGGCCTGGTGACCGCCCAGGCCCTCGCGACGTCACTGGGCGTCCCGGCGTACGGCGTGTGCACGCTCGACGCGCTCGCCTACGGCAGCGGGCTGACCGAGCCGTTCCTGGTGGCCACCGACGCCCGGCGCAAGGAGGTGTTCTGGGGGCACTACCAGGAGATGCGCACCCGGCTGTCCGGCCCCGCGGTGGACCGGCCCCAGGACCTGCCGGGGGAGCTCCCACTGGTCGGCGCGGGCGCGCGGATGTACGCCGAGGTCGTCGGGGCCTCCCGGCTGCTGGACGCGCCGGAGTATCCCCACGCGGGCGCGCTGGCGGCGCTGGCCGCCGAGCAGCTCGGCGAGCCGGGCGTCCACGCGGTCGTCGAGAGCGGCACCCACCCTGTGCTCGGCCTGCCCCACCCGATCTATCTGCGCCGCCCTGACGCCCGGGTGCCCTCGGCGCCCAAGAAGGTCTCCGCATGACGACGGTGCTCCGTCAGATGACCTTCGACGACCTGCCCGCGGTCATGGAGATCGAGCGCAGGACCTTTCCCGCCGACGCCTGGAGCGAGGGCATGCTCCGCGGTGAACTCGACGACCAGCCGAGGACCAGGCACTACGTGGTGGCCCTGGCCGAGGACGCGGTCGTCGGCTACGCGGGCCTCGCCGCGGCGGGGGACCAGGCCGACGTGCAGACCATCGCGGTGCTGGCCGAGTGGCGCCGGAACGGCATCGGCGGCGCCCTGCTGACCGAGCTGCTGACCGAGGCCGAGCGCCGGGGCGCGGTCTCGGTCTTCCTGGAGGTGCGCGCCGACAACCCGGGCGCGCAGGCGGTCTACGACAGGTTCGGGTTCGAGCGGATCGGCATGCGCCTCCGCTACTACGAGGACGGCACCGACGCGATCATGATGAGAAAGGATCTCCATGCGTGACGAACCGGTGGTCCTGGGCATCGAGACCTCCTGTGACGAGACGGGGGTGGGAATCGTCCGGGGGCACACCATGCTGGCCAACGCCATCGCCTCCAGCGTCGAGCAGCACGCCCGTTTCGGCGGGGTGGTGCCCGAGGTCGCCTCCAGGGCGCACCTGGAGGCGATGACTCCGACCGTCGAGCGGGCACTGGAACGGGCGGGCCTGCGCCTCGCGGACATCGACGCGATCGCGGTCACCGCCGGGCCGGGTCTGTCCGGCGCGCTGCTCGTCGGCGTCGCCGCCGCCAAGGCGTACTCGCTGGGTCTAGGCGTGCCGCTGTACGGCGTCAACCACCTGGCGGCCCACGTCGCGGTGGACCAGCTGGAGCACGGAGCCCTGCCCAAGCCGTGTATCGCCATGCTGGTCTCCGGCGGGCACTCGTCCCTGCTGCTGGTGCCCGATGTCGCGAGGGACGTCATCTCGCTGGGGTCCACCGTGGACGACGCCGCGGGCGAGGCGTTCGACAAGGTGGCCAGGGTGCTCGGCCTGCCCTTCCCCGGCGGGCCGCACATCGACAGGGTGGCCCGCGACGGCTCCGGTGCGGCCATCGCGTTCCCGCGCGGCAAGTACGACGACGGGACGCTCGACTTCTCCTTCTCCGGCCTGAAGACCGCCGTGGCCCGGTGGGTGGAGGCCAGGGAGAAGGAGGGCGGGTCGATCCACGTGCCCGACGTGGCGGCGTCCTTCCAGGAGGCCGTCGTCGACGTGCTGACCCGCAAGGCCCTGCGTGCGTGTGCCAAGTACGGTGTCGGTGACCTGCTGATCGGCGGCGGGGTGGCGGCCAACTCCCGGCTGAGGGCGATGGCGCAGGAGCGCTGCGAGGCGGCCGGGGTCCGGCTCCGGGTGCCCAGTCCCGGGCTGTGCACGGACAACGGTGCCATGGTGGCGGCGCTGGGCTCCGATCTGGTGGCGGCAGGTGTCGAGCCGTCGTCGCTGGACATCCCCGCCGACTCCTCGTTGCCCATCACCACG
The DNA here is from genome assembly GCF_050943795.1 of Streptosporangium sp. CA-115845. Taxonomy (NCBI): domain Bacteria; kingdom Bacillati; phylum Actinomycetota; class Actinomycetes; order Streptosporangiales; family Streptosporangiaceae; genus Streptosporangium; species Streptosporangium sp. CA-115845. The sequence continues at coordinate 1,112,085 of NZ_CP191988.1, forward strand.
GTCCACGTGTAGCGGGCTCACGGCCGTCGCGGGGGCCGCCGCGCCCCCGTGGGCGGCGGCTCCACAGGCTCTTCGAGGCGCTGTCGTGCCGCTCCTACGCGGAGTGCAGGGCCAGCACCGGGTAGTCGGTGTAGCCGCGGTGGTCGCCGCCGAAGGCCGAGCCGAAGTCGGCCTGGTTGAGCTCGGCGCCGAGGCGGAGGCGGACCGGCAGGTCGGGATTGGCCAGGAACGACGCGCCCAGCGAGACCAGGTCGGCGCCGCGCTCCAGCGAGTGCGAGATCCTGGCGGCCGGGTCGCCGATCGACGGGTCGTTGACGATGAGGGTGTTCGGCCAGGATTTGCGGATCTCTCCGTTGAGGTCGTCCGAACCGCTCGCCACCAGGTGCAGGTAGGCCAGGTCGAGCCCGGCGAGCTCGGACACCAATGCCGGGTAGACCTCGTGCATGTCTTTCTCGACCAGGTCACCCGCCCCGTTGCCCGGGGAGAGCCGGATACCGACCCGGGACGAGCCGATCCGGCCGGCGACCGCCCGCGCGGTCTCCACGCCGAAGCGGATCCTGTTGTCCACCGAGCCGCCGAAGCGGTCCTCGCGCAGGTTGGCGTTCTGTGACAGGAACTGGTGGATGAGATAGCCGTTGGCGCCGTGCAGCTCGACCCCGTCGAAGCCCGCGTCCACGGCGCGGGCGGCGGCGTCCGCGAAGTCCTGGATGGTGGTCTCCGCCTCGGCGGTGGTCAGTTCCCGGGGTGCGGGGTAGTCCTGCAGGCCGCTGGGCGTGAAGATCTGACCCGCCGGTCGTACCACGGACGGCCCGGTGGGCAGCGCGCCGGTGTTGTCGGGGTGGCCGATCCGGCCGGAGTGCATGATCTGGGCGAAGATCCTGCCGCCCGCCGCGTGGACGGCGTCGGTGACCTCCCGCCATCCCGCCACCTGCTCGTCGGTGTGCAGGCCCGGGGTGTTCAGGTAACCCTTTCCGGCCTGGCTGGGTTGCACTCCCTCGGTGATGATCAGGCCCGCGGAGGCTCGCTGGGCGTAGTAGAGGGCGGTCAGCGACGAGGGGATCCCGTCGAGGTAGGACCGCGAGCGGGTCATGGGTGCCATGACCAGGCGGTTGGGCAGCTGGAGGCCGGCCAGCGTGAACGGTGAGAACGGCATGACGATTCCCTTCTTGGCTGGCCAACTTGGCTGGCCAATAAGCAGTTCTACAACTTGGTCGGCCAACATGCAAGCGGTAGTCTCGGAGGGGACGGAAGGACCTGAACATGGCGGAGCCGCTGTTCGACGAGGGGTGCGGTGAGTACGACGCCGACCTCAACTGCCTGATGGCCTACGCCGCCCGAGGCCACCGCGTCCTGCTCGCCAGCCTCCTCGGGGAGATCGACCTCTATCCGGGCCAGGAGCGAGTGCTGGGCGCCCTGTGGGACAACGGTCCCCAGTCGCAGAACGCGCTGGCGAAGATCGTCGGCATCGACGTGTCCACCATGACCAAGACCCTGCAGCGCCTGGAGCGCAGCGGCTTCGTCAGCCGCAGGCCCGACCTGGCCAATCGGCGGATCAGCATCGTCGAGATCACGCCCAGGGGGCACGCGCTCCGCCCCGAGGTGGACCGGGTCCTCACCGAGATGCACCGCCGGATGACCCAGGGGCTGACGGAGGAGCAGACGGAGGAGTTGACGTCCCTGCTCGGCGTGGTCAGGGGCAACCTGTGCCGCGAGGCGGGTGCGCGAGGCCCGGCCGGGGACCAGGCCCTTGACGCCGCTCGGACCGGCTGACGGCACCCGTACGGGATCGGCAAGGAGCGGACCCGGACCGGCCAGGGCGGGGGGAGTCCCGCGCACGGGCCCCTACCTGGGCAGGAGGGCTCCGGTCAGTCCCTGGTGGGGCGGAGCAGTGCCTCGGCCAGGGCCAGCATGGTCTCCTCCAGGGCGCCCAGCCGGCGGGTGAGGTCCGCGTGCGCGGGCTCCACGGTCTCGTTCAGGGCGTCGGAGAGCTGGTCGCGGTCGGGCTGGGCGCGGAGCATCTCGGCCAGCGGTGTCAGCGCGGCCTCGGCTCGGATGACGCGCTCGTCCAGGGAGTCGAAGCGCTCGCGCTGCTCGTCGGTCTGGGCGCCGATGAGCGCGCTGACGCCGATACCGACGCCGAGGACGGAGGGCAGCGCCTCAAGGCGCTCGTCCAGGCTCTCCAGGCGCTCCCCGGACTTCTCCGCGCGGCCGTCCAGGGTGGACAGGCGGGAGTCGATGACGTCCATCCGGCCGGTGAGGCGGCCCTCGATGTCGTCGAGGCGCTCGTCGAGGGTGTCGAAACGGCCACCCGCCGCCATGCGATGGCCGTTCAGCCGGTCGACGCGGCTCTCCACGGCGGCGGCGCGCTCGTCGATCCTGGGCACCACCAGATCGACCCCGGCCCCCACCCGCTCGACCCTGCCGTTGACCTGCTCGACGGCGGCGAGCACTCGGTCGGCGGCCGTGCCGACCACCTGCTGGACGCTCGCGGACAGGCCGAGTATCCCTGCCTCGATGCGCCCGGCACGCTGGGAGAGGTCGGCCAGCGCCCTGTCCAGACGGCCGAACCGGTGCGCCGCGATGCCCATGTCGGCCTGGAGCCGGCCGAGGTGCTCGGCCAGCTGCCGCACCTGCTCGTCGATGCCCTGGGTGCCGTCGGAGATCGCCCGGAGGCGGGTGAGCGCCTCGTCCACGCTCTCGCCCACGGTGCCGAGATCGGTCCACAGGCTCGGCAGCTCGCCGAGGGGGGTGACCCGGTCGCGGACGGCGTCGACCCGCCTGCCGAAGGACTCGACCCGCTCGCCGACGGCGTCGACGTGGTCGCGGACCGCCTCGACGTGCTGGGCCAGGCCCTCGGCCCAGGAGGGCGGGCGGGCGGCGATGTCGTCCAGGCGCCCGTTGACGGACTCCAGCGTGCCGTTCAGCCCGCCGATCTCGCGCTCCCTGACCTCGCGCAGCAGCCACTCCATGCCCTCCAGGCGCTGCCGGATCTCGTCGAGCACGGCGCCCTGGGTCCGCTGCTCGTAGACGTGGTCCTGGGCCGCCCGAGCGAGGAGCTCACGCATCCGGTCGGAGATGGCGGTCTGGCTGCCCGCCTGGAGCAGGGTGTGGTCAGCGTGATCCACCGAGAGCTCCTTCGCTCGCCGACGCTCAGCCGCGCGGTTGGATTGGGTCGGTTCTGCCGATGAATGGGATGAAATCGGAGGCGAGAGAGAACTCCCGCCCGGAAACCTTAGCCTCTGGATCAAGGTTTTCCAGGGGCGAGGTTAAAAGACAGGAATTGTCGGCTTGCCGGAATAATCAACCATTTTGGCTGGTCAGCTGGGGCTGCATATGAAAGCAAATGGCCTGTCACCTATTCGGGTGAGAATGACCGTCGCGGATTCACCTCCGGGCAGCCGGAGATCTTTCCTGAGACGGTCGACATCCACCGCGGAGCCACGTTTCTTGATCGTCACATTGCCGGCCCCGCGCTCGCGGAGCGCCGCCCGCAGCCGCTTGAGCGAGAACGGCAGCGTCTCGTGGACCTCGTACCGCGACGCCCACGGCGTCGGCGCCGCGACGTCGCCGGTGATGTAGGCGATCTGCGGGTCGAGCAGGCGCCCGCCGACCGACGCGGCGATCTCGGCGACCAGATGGGCGCGGATCGCCGCGCCGTCAGGCTCGTAGATGTAGCGGCCCGCCGGGCCGGTGCCGGGATCGCCGAGGGTGGGGTCGGGCGTCATCGTGACGCCCGACGGCAGGATCGTGGCCCTGCGCGCCGTCTCGCCCGCCAGCGTGCCGCACCAGATCACGGCCTCCTTGACGTCGCCCCGGTAGGAGACCCATTCGGCCTCCGCCCCGGCGGGGACGAACTCGTACGGGATCCCGGGGGCGACCTTCAGGCAGGCGGCCCCGGCCCTGGCCACCATCTCCAGTACGGCGGGCCAGGCGGGCGAGTAGGCCATCGGGTCGAAGGTCCTGCCCCGCGCCGTACGGCGCGCGGGGTCGGCGAACAGGACGTCGAAGGCGGCCGGGTCCAGGGTGGAGGCGTCGGCGGCGCGGACCGAGACCCGGTCGCCGAAGCCCAGGGCGGCGGCGTTGGCGGCCGCGATCGCGGCGGTGAGCGGATCGGCGTCGACCGCCTCGACGACGCATCCGGCCCTGGCCAGGGCGAGGAGGTCTCCGCCGATACCGCAGCAGACGTCGGCGACCCGGGAACCCGCAGGGACGCGCCGCGCCCGATGGTCGGCCACCTCGCGGCGGGTGGCCTGCTCCAGACCGGGCCGGGTGAAGTACATGAGATCGGCGTCGGCGCCGAACTTCTCCCTCGCGCGCAGCCTGAGTTCGGCCTGGGTGAGCGCCGCCGAGGTCAGGTCCGCGTCGTAGATCTTTCTTAACCTTGTCACCGCCGCCACCGGGTCGTCGCCGATGGCCTCGGCCGCCGCGCCCAGCGCCTCCTGGCCGCGCGGGGTCAGGAGTTCGCGGAATGCGTCGAGATTCACACCACCCGACGCTACCGCCTTCATCGTGGGGCTTCGCGAGGGGCTTCCACCTGGTTTGACGTTCGCCCGAAGCGCAGACGGGCGCTCCGTGTTGACTGTCAAGCCCTCCTTGCATACTGTTCCGTATTGGCACTCTCCCGGTGAGAGTGCCAAATACATGCGACGAGGCAGGTCTGACACCCGCGACGGCAGACCGCTGGTCGCCTCTTCTAGATCATTCAAATCTGAAGGGGAGGTCCGACGTGACGACCGCCACCAAGGTTCCCGTTAAGCCGCTTGGCGACCGCATTGTGGTCCAGCCGCTTGAGGCCGAGCAGACCACCGCTTCCGGTCTGGTCATCCCGGACACCGCCAAGGAGAAGCCGCAGGAGGGCAAGGTCCTCGCGGTGGGTCCGGGCAACTGGGACGACGAGGGTGAGAAGCGGATTCCGCTCGACGTCAAGGAGGGCGACGTGGTCCTCTACAGCAAGTACGGCGGCACCGAGGTGAAGTACAACGGCGAGGAGTACCTCGTGCTCTCCGCCCGTGACGTGCTCGCCATCATCGAGAAGTAGTTCTCGCTTCACAAAGATGACGTATCGAGCCCCGGGTCGCGAGAGCGCCCGGGGCTTTGATGCGCCGACGTACTTACAGAGAGGACTGTCATGCCGAAGATCCTGTCGTTCGAGGAGGACGCACGCCGAGCTCTCGAGCGCGGCGTGAACGCTCTCGCGGACGCGGTCAAGGTGACGCTGGGCCCGCGTGGTCGCAATGTCGTCATCGACAAGAAGTTCGGTGCGCCGACCATCACCAACGACGGTGTCACCATCGCCCGCGAGGTCGAGCTGGAGGCGCCGTACGAGAACCTTGGCGCGCAGCTGGCCAAGGAGGTGGCGACCAAGACCAACGACGTCGCCGGTGACGGCACCACCACCGCGACCGTCCTGGCCCAGGCCATGGTCCGCGAGGGCCTGCGCAACGTGGCCGCCGGAGCCCAGCCGCTCTCCCTCAAGCGCGGCATCGACATCGCGGCCAAGACCGTCAGCGACAGGCTGATCGAGTCGGCACGCCCGGTCGAGGACAAGAAGGAGATCGCGAATGTGGCGACGATCTCCGCGCAGGACGCCAAGATCGGCGAGCTGATCGCCGAGGCGTTCGACAAGGTGGGCAAGGACGGTGTCATCACCGTCGAAGAGTCCAACAGCATGGGCCTGGAGCTCGAGTTCACCGAGGGTCTCCAGTTCGACAAGGGCTACCTGTCGCCCTACATGGTGACCGACCAGGAGCGCATGGAGGCGGTCCTGGAGGACCCCTACATCCTGATCACCCAGAACAAGATCTCCTCTGTCGCCGACTTCCTGCCGCTGCTTGAGAAGATCGCGCAGACGAAGAAGGCCCTGCTGGTCATCGCCGAGGACGTCGAGGGCGAGGCCCTCGCGGTTCTCGTCACGAACAAGATCCGTGGCACCTTCACCTCCGTCGCCGTCAAGGCGCCGGGCTTCGGTGACCGCCGCAAGGCCATGCTGCAGGACATCGCCATCCTCACCGGTGGCCAGGTGGTCAGCGAGGAGATCGGCCTCAAGCTGGAGCACGTCGGCCTGGAGGTGCTGGGCACCGCCCGGCGCGTCGTCATCACCAAGGACTCCACCACCGTCGTCGACGGTGCCGGCGAGGCCTCGGCGATCGCCGACCGGGTCAAGGAGATCAAGCTCGCCATCGAGCAGTCCGACTCCGACTGGGACCGTGAGAAGCTCCAGGAGCGTCTCGCCAAGCTCTCCGGCGGCGTCTGCGTGCTGAAGGTCGGCGCGGCCACCGAGGTGGAGCTGAAGGAGAAGAAGCACCGCCTGGAGGACGCCATCTCGGCGACCCGCGCGGCGATCGAGGAGGGCATCGTCTCCGGCGGTGGCTCCGCGCTCGTGCACGTCTCCAAGGTCCTCGACGACCTGGGCCTGACCGGCGACGAGGCGACCGGTGTCGCCATCGTCCGCAAGGCGCTCGTCGAGCCGGCCCGCTGGATCGCGGAGAACGCCGGCCTCGAAGGCTACGTGGTGACCTTCAAGGTCTCCGACCTGCCCGCCGGCCACGGCCTCAACGCCGCCACCGGCGAGTACGGCGACCTGATCGCCCAGGGTGTCATCGACCCGGTCAAGGTCACCCGCTCGGCCGTCCAGAACGCGGCCTCCATCGCCGGCATGCTGCTGACGACCGAGGCGCTCGTGGTGGACAAGCCCGAGGAGGAGGCTCCGGCCGCCGCCGGTCAGGGCCACGGCCACGGCCACGGTCACTGACCTCACCGGTTCCGAACGGCTCGCGTCTCCCCGGAGGCGCGAGCCGTTCGCGTTTTGCGGTAAACCAAATGTGCCCGCGCCGCGTCATGGCGCGTCACTCGTAAGGGCAAACGCGGTTCCTCCGAATAGTCGACGTATTTGGCAATCGAATGAAATATTTGTACATAGCGTAGTCGTCGTGGTCGCCGTGTGATTACGCATCGTTATCTCCGCCTCAATGTGACCAATCCGTAGCCGTTTGCCATGACGACAGGCACTATCAGGGCGGGCATCATGCCTAACGTGACCGAGGGATGCGTCGCCGACGCCAAAAATGGGGTGAGGCTTGCGACGAGGTCCGAAGGGGGCGTCCATAGGGACGATCTCAAGGATCTGACGAGCCTCGCCGTTCAGGGGGATCGCACCGCGATCGAATCTCTGATCGCGCAACTGCGGCCGATGGTCGTCCGTTATTGCCGTGGTCGTCTGGGCCGGGTTTCCGGTCAGTATCACATCGCGGACGACGTGGCCCAGGAAGTATGTATCGCGGTGCTGTCCGCGCTGCCCCGTTACCGTGACATGGGGCGCCCGTTCGCGTCCTTCGTCTTCGGCATCGCGTCGCACAAGGTGGCCGACGCGCTGCGCAGCTCCGTACGGTCCGCCGTGCCCACCCAGGACCTTCCTGACGGGCCCGACGAGGGACCGGGGCCAGAGGAGACCGTGGTGCGCTACATCGAGGCCGAACACGCGCGCCGGCTGCTGTCGAGGCTGCCGGACAACCAGCGCGAGCTTCTCATGCTCCGAGTGGTGTCGGGCCTTTCCGCCGAGGAGACCGGTAATGTACTCGGCATGTCACCAGGTGCGGTCCGGGTCGCCCAGCACAGGGCGCTGGCCCGGCTACGAGCGATGGCGGAGCTGGAGTCGATAGCTTGACCGCCGAGCTGTCGAACAGGGACCGCGAGCGAAAGCCCGAACCGCGGGACGGGGCTCGCGACGACCCGGAGCGAGAACGATCATGACAACGGTTCACCCGCGACGTCCGGCTCGAAGATACGGGCCGGACGAGGATCCGGCCGTGACCGAGACCGACGCCCTCGTGGAGGCGCTCTCGCGCAGGGCGCCCGTCTCCACGCCGGACGCCGCGGTCGCCCTGCTGGCCGCCTTGATCGACGACGTGGATCAGCGGTGTTCCTCGGCGTCGATCACGCAGTCCGGCTGATCCCGGGCGTGTGCACGGCGCACGGCGGGCGGACCGGGGTAACCGACGACGTGGATCAGCGGTGTTCCTCGGTGTCGATCACACCGTCCACGTAGCCTCGGGCGTACTCCCAGCTCACATAGTCGGTGGGGTTGGGCTGGTAGGCGGGCTCGTGCACCTGGGGCTGGCCGTTTTCGATCATCTGGCGCAGGTTGCCGCGCAGCAACTCCCAGTCGAAGTAGTGCTGCTCCCCGCATTCGGGGCAGTCGAGCACCAGGCCGAGCACGCCCTGGGGCTCCAGCAGTGAGCGGAAAACCTCCACGTCGGCGAGGTCGGTCATGGCCTCGTCGCGCTCGTCCGTGGTCAGCGGCTCGGGATCGTCGGGATCGCCCAGCGCCGCCGCCGGGTCGTCGGGGTCATCCGCGAACGGGTCGCGAGGGACATCGTCGAGCACGATCCCACCTTATGGCCTGGATGTGATAGACAGGCCCCGAACCGGCACGAGTATGACGGTCCGGGGCGGTACGGGCAGGCGACCGCGGTGGCCGGGAGGTCCTGGAAGCGGGAACGTGAAGATCTCCAGCCCGCACCGGAAACCCGGCTGTTCACCAGTATGCGACTCCGGTGGGAGATTCGGGCCTCCGGCTTTTCCCCCGGGTCCACCAGGTTTGGCGTCAGACTCTAAACTGTGACCCGGGGGTCGGCGCCTTTCCCCTTCATGAGAGCGCCGCGGCAGGAGGGTTGCAGATGGCCAAATTCACCGATCGGGGGCTCACGTTCGACGACGTGTTGCTGGTGCCCGCGTATTCGGACCTGCAACCCGGGGAGGCCGAGACCGTCACGCGGCTGTCGCGGGGCATCACCCTGCGGATCCCGCTGATCTCCGCGGCGATGGACACGGTGACCGAGGCCCGCATGGCGGTGGCGATGGCGCGCCAGGGCGGCATCGGCGTCCTGCACCGCAACCTGTCGATCGAGGATCAGGCCCAGCAGGCCGACCTCGTCAAGCGCTCCGAGGCCGGGATGGTCACCAACCCGGTCACCTGCTCTCCCGACGAGACGCTCGCCGACGTCGAGCGCCTCTGCGCCACCTACCGGATCTCCGGCGTGCCGGTGACCGACGCGAGCGGCGTGCTCGTCGGCATCGTCACCAACCGCGACATGCGCTTCGAGAGCGACCACAGCCGTCCGGTGCGCGAGGTCATGACCCCGATGCCGCTGGTCACCGCGCCGGTCGGGGTCTCCACCGACGACGCGTTCGACCTGCTCAGGAAGAACAAGATCGAGAAGCTTCCGCTGGTCGACGCCGGGGGGCGGCTGCGCGGGCTCATCACCGTCAAGGACTTCACCAAGAGCGAGAAGTACCCGCTCTCGACCAAGGACGCCAACGGCCGGCTCGTCGTGGGGGCGGCCGTCGGCGTCGGCGGTGACGCGGAGAAGCGGGCGAGCGCGCTGATCGAGGCCGGGGTCGACGTGATCGTGGTGGACGTCGCGCACGGCCACTCCAAGGGCCTCGCCGACATGATCGCCAAGATCAAGGCCAACAGCAAGGTCGACGTGATCGGCGGCAACATCGCCACCCGTGCGGGCGCCCAGATGCTGGTCGACGCGGGGGTCGACGCGGTCAAGGTCGGTGTCGGACCCGGCTCCATCTGCACCACCCGGGTGGTCGCCGGCGTCGGTGCCCCGCAGGTGACGGCCATCCACGAGGCGTCCCTCGCCGCGGGCCCGGCCGGGGTTCCGGTGATCGGCGACGGTGGCCTGCAGTATTCGGGCGACATCGTCAAGGCCATCGCGGCCGGGGCCGACTCGGTCATGCTCGGATCGCTCCTGGCGGGCTGTGAGGAGTCCCCGGGCGAATTGATCTTCATCAACGGCAAGCAGTTCAAGTCGTACCGGGGGATGGGCTCGCTTGGCGCGGTCCGCAACCGTGAGCGCGGCGGCGCCTCGTTCAGCAAGGACCGCTACGCCCAGGCCGATGTCGGCACCGAGGACAAGTTCATCCCCGAGGGCATCGAGGGGCAGGTCCCCTACCGTGGCCCGGTCGCCGCGGTGGCCCACCAGCTCGTCGGCGGCCTGCGCCAGGGCATGTGGTACTCCGGATGCCGCACGGTCCCCGAGATGCACGTACGGTGCGAGCTGATGCCGATCACGTCGGCGGGCCTCAAGGAGAGCCACCCGCACGACATCCAGATGACGGTCGAGGCCCCCAACTACCACGGTCGCTAGAGCGGCGCGTACCGCGCACGCGTGAAAACGTGGCGTGCGCCATGCACGCCACGGAACGGAAAAGACAGACATATGACTCAGGTGGAGATCGGCCGCGGCAAGAACGGCCGTCGTGCCTACGCGCTCGACGATATCGGCATCGTTCCGTCCCGTCGTACCCGCGATCCGGAGGAGGTCTCGATCGCCTGGCAGATCGACGCCTACCGCTTCGAGCTGCCCGTCGTGGTGAGCCCGATGGACAGCGTGGTCTCGCCGAAGACCGCCATCGAGGTCGGCAGGCTCGGCGGTCTCGCCGTGCTCGACCTCGAAGGGCTGTGGACCCGGTACGAGGACCCGATGCCGCTGCTGCAGGAGGTGGCCGAGCTCAAGGGAGAGCCCGCCACCAGGCGGCTGCAGGAGATCTACAACGCGCCGATCAAGGAAGAGCTGATCGGCCGCCGCATCGAGGAGATTCGCGCGGCCGGGGTGGCCACGGCGGTCCGGCTCTCCCCGCAGCGCACGGTCCAGTACCACAAGGCGGTCATCGACGCGGGCGTGGACATCTTCGTGATCCGCGGCACCACGGTCTCCGCCGAGCACGTCTCCGGCAGGGCCGAGCCGCTCAACCTCAAGCAGTTCATCTACGAGCTCGACGTCCCCGTGGTCGTCGGGGGGTGCGCCACCTACACCGCGGCGCTCCACCTGATGCGGACCGGCGCGGCCGGGGTGCTCGTCGGCTTCGGCGGCGGCGCCTCGCACACCACCCGCACGGTGCTGGGCGTGGCGGTGCCGATGGCCACCGCGATCTCCGACGTGGCCGCCGCCCGCCGCGACTACATGGACGAGTCCGGCGGCCGTTACGTCCACGTCATCGCCGACGGCGGCATGGGCACCTCCGGCGACATCGCCAAGGCGATCGCCGTGGGCGCGGACGCGGTCATGGTCGGCTCGCCGCTGGCGAGGGCCGTCGAGGCCCCCGGCCAGGGCTTCCACTGGGGGTCGGAGGCGCAGCACCCCGAGCTGCCCAGGGGCAAGCGGGTCGAGTTCGGCACGATCGGCACGCTGGAGCAGATCCTGCACGGCCCCTCCTCGGTGGCAGACGGTTCGATGAACCTGATGGGCGCGCTCAGGCGCACGATGGCCACCGCCGGATACTCCGACCTCAAGGAGTTCCAGCGGGTCGAGGTGGTCGTCGCCCCGCAGGCCGGCTGAGATCTCGCGCGAACGCCCGGCCCGGTGGCCGGGCGTTCGCCGTTTCTCAGGTGTCACCGGTCGCCGAGATGATCTCCTCCCCGCGGACCGCACCCGGCCTGCCGGGCGGATCCGGCACACCCCCGGGTCCGGCCCTCCGGCCGCATGGACCCGGGGGTGGGGGATTCAGCGGGGTTCGGTGATCCAGGTGCCCCTGCGCATCACGCCGGAGACCTCCAGCTCCTCGGTGAGCACCACCAGGTCGGCCTGCTTGCCGACCGAGACGGACCCCAGGCGGTCGGCGAGGCCGAGCACCCTGGCGGGGGTCAGGGAGGAGATCTCGGACGCCTCGGCCAGCGACAGGCCCACCTCGCGCACGGCCCGCCGGAACGCGACGTCCATGGTCAGGGTGCTGCCGGCGATGGTGCCGCCCTCGGCCAGCCGGGCCACCCCGTCCACGACGTCCACCTTCATCGGGCCGAGCCCGTAGACGCCGTCGCCCATCCCGGCCGCCGCCATCGCGTCGGTGATCAGCGCGGTCCTGCCGGGGCCGGCGACCTCGAAGGCCAGGCGTGTCATGGCCGGGTGCAGGTGCACGCCGTCGTTGATCAGCTCGACCGTGACTCGCTCGTCCTGGAGCAGCGCGGCGATCGGCCCCGGATCACGGTGGTGCAGCGGTGGCATCGCGTTGTAGAGATGGGTCGCGACACTGCCGCCCGCCGCTATCCCGGCGATCGTCTGGGCGTAGGTGGCGTCGCTGTGGCCGAGGGCGGCGATCACGCCGCTCGCCGTCGCCTCCCGTACGGTGTCCAGCGCGCCGGGCAGTTCGGCGGCGATGGTGACCATCCGCACGTGGCCGCGCCCGGCCTTGATCAGTCCGGCGAGTTCCTGGGGCGAGGGGTCGCGGAGCAGCGCCGGGTTGTGCGCGCCGCACCGGGCCGTGGAGATGTAGGGGCCCTCAAGATGGATCCCGGCCAGCAGGCCGTCCTCGCACAGGTCGGCGAGGGCGGCGGCGGCTCCGGCCAGGTCGTCAAGGGAGGCGGTGACCAGGCTGGCCATCAGCGTGGTGGTGCCGTGCCGGGCGTGCAACTCGATGGCCCGGCTCGCCTGCTCCGGGTCGCCGGTGGGAAAGGAACCGCCCGCCCCGCCGTGGTTGTGGATGTCCACGAAACCCGGCACGACATACCGTCCGCCCAGCCCGAGTCCTGGCCCCGGCGCGGAGCCCTGGCCCACATGCGTGATGCGGCCGTCTTCGATGGTGAGCCAGCCCCCGTGGACACCTTCGGGGGTCACGATGCGTGCGTCAGCGAGTGTGATGCTCATGGTCCCCATCCTCTCGGGTTCCCGGAAGAAGCCGCTCCCGACGCGACCGTGGGGTGTCGTCGGTTCGCCGGGCCCCTGATTTATTGACGATGAGAGAAAGGCTCTCTGCTGATAAGGTAGTCGGCCAGTAACGACGGAACGGAACATGACATGGCAGGCGAAGAAGACGTCTCCGGGTGATACCGGATCACATCGCCGTCGGTGACGCGCCCATCGCGGGGCCACCGATCGGTGATGTCTTCGTGTCCTGACCATTTCGCCGGGCGGGTCTCACCGTGCCGGCCGAACGCGGAAGCGATTCGATGTCCGACGCCCTGATCGTGGTTTCCAACCTGTCCTTTTCCTGGCCCGACGACACCCCGGTGTTCGAGGACCTCTCGTTCACCGTCCCCGCCGGACACACCGGCCTGGTGGCGCCCAACGGCGCCGGCAAGAGCACGCTGCTCAGGCTGATCGCCGGTGAACTTCGCCCGACCGCGGGCTCGGTCACGGTACGGGGGGTGCCGGGCTACCTGCCCCAGACGCTTCCCCTGGTCGGCGACCTGACCGTGGCCGAGGTCCTGGGGATCGCCCCGGTGATCAGCGCGCTGGACGCCATCGAGTCCGGGGACGCGAGCGAGGAGCACTTCACCACCGTCGGCGACGACTGGGACATCGAGGAGCGCACCCGCGCCCAGCTGGACCGGCTCGGCCTCGGGGACGTCTCCCTCACCCGGCGCCTGCACACCCTCAGCGGTGGCCAGGTCGTCTCCCTCGGCCTGGCGGCACAGCTGCTGAAGCGGCCCGACGTCCTGCTGCTCGACGAGCCGACCAACAACCTCGACCTTGACGCGCGCCACCGACTCTACGACGTGCTCACCGACTGGAAGGGCTGCCTGCTGCTGGTCAGCCACGACCGGGCACTGCTCGACCGGATGGACCGCATCGCCGAGCTCGACCGGGGTGAGATCCGCTCCTACGGCGGGAACTTCACCTTCTACGAGGAGGCCGTGCGCGCCGCACGGGAGGTCGCCGAGAAGAACGTCCGCAATGCCGAGCAGGAGGTCAAACGGGAGAAGCGGGAGATGCAGCAGGCCCGGGAGCGGGCCGCGCGCCGGGCGGGCAACGCCGCCCGCACCCTCAAGGACGCCGGTCTGCCGAAGATCTTCGCCGGGACGATGAAGCGGAACGCCCAGGAGTCGGCGGGGAAGGCGGACGAGAGGCACGCCGCGCGGGTCAGCGGAGCCAGGGCCAGGCTCGACGAGGCGGGCCGCGCCCTGCGCGACGAGCAGCGGATCTCGCTGGAGCTGCCCGGGACCAACGTCCCGGCCGGCCGTACGGTCTTCCTCGGCGAGCGGATGCAGGTTCGTCACGGTGAGCGGGCCCTCTTCGCCGGGCAGGGGGCCGACCTGACGATCCGGGGACCCGAGCGGATCGCGCTGACCGGTCCCAACGGCGCCGGCAAGTCCACCCTGCTGCGCGTGATCAACGGCGAGCTGGAGTCGGAGGGCGGCGGGGTCAGGCGGGCCGACGGCCGGGTCGCCTACCTGTCCCAGCGGCTGGACCTGCTGGATCTGGACCGCACCGTGGCGGAGAACCTGGCCGCGTTCGCCCCCGGGCTGCCGGAGGCGGAGCGGATGAATCTGCTCGCCCGCTTCCTGTTCCGGGGCTCCCGCGTTCACCTCCCGGTCGGGGTGCTCTCCGGGGGCGAGCGGCTGCGCGCCACCCTGGCCTGTGTCCTGTACACCGAACCGGCGCCCCGGCTGCTGCTGCTGGACGAGCCGACCAACAACCTCGACCTGGTCAGCGTCGCCCAGCTGGAAGGCGCCCTGCGCTCGTACGAGGGCGCCTTCGTGGTGGTCAGCCACGACGAGCGGTTCCTCGCCGAGATCGGCGTGAACCGCCGGCTACGCCTCTCCGAGGGCCGCCTGCTCGAAACGAGCGCTCCTGACGCGTGACCCTTCGGGGCAGGTCAGGTCACGTTCGCGGATGCGGCGTACGAGCATTCGGGGCCGGTCATGGTTGGAGGGTTTGGCGCCACTCACAAATGTCCGGGATGCTAGCTTTTGATCACTTTGGTACTCGGCGCGCTGGAGACGAGACAGGTGGGCTTGCAGCCAGACACGGCCGAGCGGGCGAGCCTTCGGTCGGCGATTCCCATGGCGATCCCCGCGGCACTCCGGCTGGCGGCACGGAGGCGGCACGTGATCGCCCTGGCCGCCATGGTCCTCTCGGCCACCGGGGTCTACTGCCTGCTGGGGCTGGTCAGGTACGACCTGTTCCGGGCGACCAGCATGGACCTGACGCTGTTCGACCAGGCGGTGCGGGGTTTCGCCGCCTTCGGCGCCCCGACCAGCCCGGTACGCGGCGTCAACCTCGGCCTGGGCATGGACTTCGTGCAGCTGGGCGAGCACTTCTCGCCGATCCTGGCGGTGCTGGCCCCGCTGTACTGGCTGTATGACGGCCCCGAGACGCTGATCGTGGCCCAGGCGGCGCTGTTCGCGCTGGCCATACCGCCGCTGTGGCTGTTCACCCGGCGGACGCTCGGCACCGGCCCCGCCTACCTGGTCGCCGTCGCCTACGCGCTGTCTTGGCCGATCGCGAGGGCGGTGAACTTCGACTTCCACGAGGCCGCGTTCGCCCCGCTGCTCACCGCCCTCATGATCGAACGCTTCAGCGCCGGCAGACACGGCCACACCGCGCTGGCGGCGGCGGCACTGCTGCTGGTCAAGGAGGACATGGGGCTGATGCTCGTCGGGTTCGGCGGGTATGTCCTGCTCCAGGTGCGACGCCGGCACGGGACCTTGCACGGGGTCGTGTACGGGGTCATGTACATGGGGGTCGGTCTGCTGTACACCGGTCTCGTCCTCGCCGTCCTCATCCCGTTCGTGGGCGGCGACTCCACCATGTACTGGGCGTACGGCCACCTCGGTGGCGACATGTCCGCGGTGGTCCTGCGCGTCCTCAGTGACCCGCTGGGTGTCCTCGGCAGCGTCTTCAGCCCGCAGGTCAAGCTCGACACGCTGGCCTTCCTGCTGTGGCCGACCCTGCTGGCCTGCCTGTTCTCCCCGCTGACGCTGTTCGCACTCCCCCAGTTGCTGGAGCGCATGCTCTCCGACCGCGCGCAGTGGTGGGTGACCGACTTCCACCACAGCGCCATCACGGTGGCCGTCCTGTTCTGCGCGGGAGTCGACGGAGCCGCCCGGGTGATCCGCTGGGCCCGTGCTCGCGAACCCGGCCTGAGCGAGCGCGGCGCGTCGCTGCTCTGGGCGGCAGCCGTCTGCGCGGTCGCGCTCACCCTCGTCCCGCGATTCCCCTTCGACCAGCTCATCAGGCCCTCCTTCTACGAGAAACAGCCCGATGTGGTCGCGGCCGAGCAGGCGGTCGCGGCCGTACCCTCCGGCGTGGTCGTCGCGGCCGCCAACCACGTGGGCCCCCGCCTGTCCGCCCGCACCACCGTCCTGCTGTGGGAGGACAGACCCCCCACTGCCCCCTGGATCGTCGCCGACGCCGCCCGCGCCGCCTACCCCTGGATCTCGCTCGACCGCCAACGCCAGCACATCGACGAACTGAGAAGCCAGGGCTACCGGGTCGTCTACGAACGCGAAGGCTACGTGGTCCTGCACCGCACCTGATCTTCTGGCGGAGAGCGTCCGCACATTCCTTCGCGTGGGCCGAGGGGGCCTCCCCGCTGTAATTCAGGTGAAAGTCCGGCAGGTCGGATACGGTGCCGGAGTTCGGGGAAAGGCTTGTTCGGGGGCCCACTCGGCACCAGCCTGCCGGGCCGGAGCACTCACGTAGTGGGCACGGGTGGTCAGGGTGCGGGGAACGCCTTCACCGCTTGGTGCCCCTTCTGTCGGACCGGACATCGAAACAGGTCACCGCTTGTGGTCATCGCGATCTCACTGGGTGCGGCGTGCCTTCTCGGCCTCGGCTTCGTCGCACAGCAGCATGCGGCGTACCGCCGTCCCTTGGAGGACATGCTGCACCTGCGCCTGCTGCTGGACCTCATCCGCACGCCGTTGTGGCTGGCCGGGGTCGGGCTGATGCTCTGCGGCCAGATCCTCGGCGCTCTCGCGCTGCGGGAGGCGGACGTGGCGAAGGTGGTGCCGCTGTTGGCGATGAACCTGCTGTTCGCGCTGACCGCGGCCCATGTCATCTACCAGGAGCCGTTCGGACGCATGCTACAGCTGGGCGCGGTGCTGGTGGGCGGGGGAGTGGCGCTGTTCCTGTACGGCGGCCGGCCCCATGGCGGGACTCTGCCTGGACCGGGTTCCATGCGGTGGCTGGCGGTGCTTTCGGTGATCGTGGTGGCGGGTGGGCTGGTCCTGTTCGGTCTGCGGCGTTCCCTGCATGTCAAGGCGATGTTGCTGGCGGCAGCCGCTGGGGTGCTGTACGGGCTGCAGGACGTGCTGACGCGCAGCTCCCTGCTCACGCTGAACAACGGGCTGAACCTGGCCGGTACCTGGCAGCTGTACCTTCTGCCCTGCGTCGCGGTGGTGGGGCTGCTGCTCAACCAGAGCGCGTTTGACGCCGCCCCGCTCCGGATCTCGCTGCCGGCCACCACGGCCGCCGAGCCGATCACCGGGATCGTGCTGGGCGTGGCGATCTTCTCCGAGCGCCTGAGGGTCACTCCGGAGGCGCTCGCGGCGGTGGTGGCCGGCTTGATCGCGTTGGTGACCGGCATCGTCATCCTCGGCCGGTCCTCGTTTCTGGCCAAGCCGACGCGAAATGCTCCTCGGCGCCGGGGTGGGGAGCGGCAGTGATCTCTGCGGTCCCGGTGTCACCCGCGGCGACCAGCGATGCTCTGCCTCGGTGCTGCGGCGTCGCGCGGCACGATCGGCGCCCCAGCACAAGGCGTTCCGCCCGGCTCTCATCATGGCCTTGATCCGCAATCCGGCTAAAGATCTCAATCAGTTGAGGGCTCAGCGCGCCTCTTCTTGCTGCAGGCGCTTGAAGAGGTCTGGGTAGGCACGCTGAAGTAGATCTCGTACCTGCCGCTCCAGTTCGGGAACATTCACCGTGGCAGCGCTGTGCACGATCTTCCAGTCGACGCTGAAGTATCGGTGGACCACGTTGTTACGCAGCCCTCTGATCAGCTTCCATGGGATCTCAGGGGTGGAGGCTCGGGTCTCGTCCGAGATTCCTCCGACGGCCTCACCGATGATGGAGAGCTGCCAGATGACCGCATCGCGGCGCATCGAGTCAGTGGCCCACACCTCGGGTGAGACACCTTCGAGGTAGGAGGCGATCTTCCTGGCGGCTTCCACGATGTCCACCAGGTAAAGGCCCTCACGCTGCATACAGCACCTGGGCGTCATCGAGGACCTGGTCCCGGATGACCCAGTGGAGGCCTTCCTTGGAGACCACGTCGACCTTGCGGCCGAGCAGATCTTCCAGCTCCTCCTGGAAACCGAAGAACTCGATCCCGATGTCACTGTCCGGCCTCAGGACGTAGAGGAGGTCGACGTCGCTTCCCTCGTGATCCTCGCCACGAGCAACCGATCCGAAAACAGCCAACTCGGCAATACCGTATTTCTCGCACAGTCTGACCAAATGCGTATAAACGGCCGTGAAGTCAACGCTCATGACACCTCCCACGTCCCATGCTGCCATCTCGGCCGCGTCGCCGCATGCTCCGGCCCTCTTGGGCCGATCTGATTCGGGTCCAGCGAGCCCTGCCTCTCCGCAGGATCACCAAGCTGTGCGCCGGAGAGCTGATCTTCAAGGTTCTGGCCGGTCCCGGACCGTTCTCGGGACCGGCCAGTCATCTTCAGCCGATGCCTCTCCAGGTCGGCCCGCTCAATCTCCTGGATGTCGGTTCCAGAGGCTTCCGAAAAACGGGGGTCAGTCGAACTCGCCGCTCCGCACGCTGCGCAGGAAGGTGGTCCACTGGGTCGGGGTGAGGGTCAGGGCCGGGCCGGCGGGGTTCTTGCTGTCGCGGATGCCTCGGTGGCCGCCGGACAGTTTCGCGATCTCCACGCAGTCGCCGCCGTTGTCGCCGGACAGCGAGGACTTGCGCCACGCGGCCGTGCCGAGTTCCCTGGTTACGTCGTCCATTGCTTTCTCGTCTCCCTGATCAGGTCGGATGAGGCTCGCTGCGTCTGGGCCTCACCGTGGATCGTCTCGTATCTTGCGGTGATCTCCGCCACCTCGTCGGGATCACCGGTCACCTGGGCGTACACGGAGGACTCGGCGTAGGCCATCTCGGGCATGTTCCGGCCGCGCGCGATCGCGAACGCTCCCATGAGCCCCGTGGTGCTCCATGAGTCGCGGGGGAGCACCTGAACGGTGACGCGCGGGCGTGCCGCCATCGCGAGAAGATGATCCATCTGTCCGGCCATCACCGCCTTGTTGCCGACCGGGCGGGTGAGGACGCCTTCGTCCAGAACTACCCATAGCATGGGCGGGTCTTCCCGGTCGAGGATGTGTTGCCTGTCTATCCGTGCGGCCAGGCTTGTTTCCACCCGATCGTTGGTGACCCCCGGCTTGCCGCTGAGAAGCGCCCGCGCGTAGTCCGCTGTCTGGAGCAGGCCGGGGACGATCAGTGGTTGCCAGGTTCGCAGGGAGTCGGCGCTCTGCTCGATCTCCACCCAGCGCCGGAACCAGGTCGGCAGGCGGGTGGCCTGCTCGTTCGCCTTCCGCCAGGCCGACAGCAACGCGCCGCCCGCGTTGAGAACCTCGTCGACCTTGCTGGCGAACTCCTCCTTGGCGGCACGTTCGCCCCGTTCGATCATGCTGATCTGGGAAACCGACCATCCCAGGATGGCGGCCAGGTCTTTTTGTCGCATTCCAGCGGCTGTGCGGTATTCACGAAGTAGTGCCCCGAATTGCAGGCTAGGTGCAATCAAAGGCTCTTGGTCCGCGGTTCTCTCGGTCATGCTCCTCCCGTCATCGCACAGGGAATGCACAGCGAGCGTGCAGCGCCGTGCGGTGTTCGTGTGTTGATTGTGTGGTGAATCGACTACCGGCGGTAGTCATTGTTTGGGATGGTCGATGGACAAGTCAACAGGTGGCGGATTTCCGGTCAACATATTCAGTGGGAGCCGCCACGCCGGTGCGGACACCGGGGCGAAAGGCCACAATCATGCAATCGGAGTCAAAGAAACTCGGAGAAGTTTTCCTGCCGCGTACGGCCGAATCGGTTTCCCGCGCCCGGAGCGTGGTGGGTGAACTGCTCGGTGTCGACCATCACGCTTATGAATCCGTGCGACTGGTCGTCTCCGAGCTGACCACCAACGCCTTCAAGCACGCCGATCGGGGTCAGGTCGATGAGTCGATCCGGCTCGCCCTGTTCCGGTGTGGCTCGATCATCCGGATAGAGGTCACCGACCAGGGGGCCGTGTTCGACGCGCCACGCCGTGAGGCTCCCCGTACGGCGATCCAGAACGCCAGGGTCGAGTTCGGGCGCGGCCTGATGATCGTCGACGAGCTGTCGCAGGGCAATTGGGGGAGCTGCGACCACGGCCGGGGCCGAGGGCGAACCGTCTGGTGTGAGTTGCCCGCCGACCCCCTCGCCGAGCATCCCGGCACCGCCGATCAGTTTTCCTCCGGCTCCGCCGCACCGGTCACGACCATCGGTTAATCGAAAACCACTGGTTAACCACATAGAGCCGCCCCCGGCAGGAAAGCTGAATGCGACCTTCCCCCTATCGGCGTGTTCCGCCGCTCTCACTCCCCGACGAGAGTCCTGCCGGGGGCCGACCGGCTGCTGTTTGAACGCGATAACGGTTTATGCGATTCCGATCACATATTTCTTGAACCACCCGGAATGCATCCCATCTCCACGATGAAGGGAGAAGGGTGTTCGCCGACACGGCGGAAGCATCGGCCCTGTTCGGTCGGCGGTCGAAATTCGAGCCGACCTGAAAATGGCTGACGATCGGTCCAATGAAGCGGGTTCGCCCGGCGCTGGAGACGTACAGACGGACCCTTGATCAGGAAGAGACCCTGACCCATGACAGAGAGTAGAGCTCCCCGGGTGATCCGGATGCGTTGGAGCAAGGATCGCCCACCGTTGCCGCTCGGCTGCCGGTGGTGCGGTCACGCCCCCTACGGCTCACGAGGCGCGCAGCCTGCCGCACCGCCGTGACCACCTGTGGGAGCAGCCCACACCCGCGCAGGTTCACGCCCGGATGACCGCGCGGCGGCGTCTTGGCCTGTGCGGTTCGTTGCCGGCCGCGGTGTCGACGCGACCGTTGAAGGTCTCCCCGCCCGCTGCTCCGCAGGCCAGACTCGGACGGCACGCGCGACCGACAACGGCCGCAGCCCCAGGTCGGGGGCGCTCGCCCGATCTCACCGCTCCACGCGGACGACGAGGGGGCGCGACATGAGGGCGACTTCAGGACGGCACAGGGCCGGCGCGCCCATCGTCAGGGTGCGTTCCGGCCGGTGGGACGACGCGCAGCGGGCGGCAGCCGCTCAGCTCGACCGGCTGGAACCCGCCTGGACCGTCATGTACGGGGTGGGCAGCCGCCGATTCATCGCGATGGCGGAGTGGAACGCCCCTCATGCCATCAGGGTGGAGGCCGCCAACGTCGACGAACTGCGCCAGCGAATGCGGGAGTCCGAGCTGGCGCAGTTGTCAGGTTGACCTGCGAATCCGCTGGGAGTTCGATGGAAAGCCATCCTCTGCGGGCTCGCTCAAGGGGCAGGTCCTGCTGCTCTCGGTGAGCAGGGATGTCCGGCTGTTCGGTTGATCCGTCACCACAGCGCTTTTGTCGGAGACGATGTCTAGTGTCCGGCCCATGACAAGTACGACGCAGGCGTACAGTTACGCCGCGCCTTCCAGTTTGGTAGACGGGCGTCTGGGGTTGTCGACGTCCGGTGGCAGAGCCCTCAGCGGCCCCGCTCTCGCGCCCAGGTTCTTCAGCGGGGTGGTGACGCAGGCGGCGCCCGCGGCCGCGGCTCTGCTGGGCATAGCCGACGTGGCCCTCACCCGCTACCACCAGCCGCGTCCGGGGTGGACCCGCGACCCGGTCGTGACGTGCGGCGGTGACCGGCTGCGGTTCGAGTCGTTCTCCGCCTGCGGCGGGGTCTACGCCCGGCTCGACGTGCTCGACGGCGCCCTGGACGGCGAGGTGTTCGACCGGGGGACGACCAACGTCGACGTCAACGGGCCGCTCCGCGAGGCGCTGGCCAGGGTGGGCCCGCGTGACCCGCTCCACCTCGGCGTCGGCGCCGACGAGTTGACGGTGACGACGCTCGACGGCGCGGTGGTGGAGAAGAAGGTACCGCTGCCCGAGCGGTGGCTGCGGGGCTTCGCCGAGGTTCAGGTGATCGCGGCGGGCATGGACCTGAGGGCCGAGCCGACAGGTATGAGCGCGGTGCGGTTCCTGCGCTCCCTGCCCAAGCGGGCGACGGCCGACCTCTGGGTCGCTCCCGCGGGCCGTGACCTGCGGGTCGGTGACCGGCCCGGTGCGGGAGCGGTGTGCCTGTCCGGCGTGGGACGCCTGGCGACGCTGCTGCCCCTGCTCCGCTTCGCCAAGAGCCTCAAGGTGTACGGCCCGGCCGAGACCGGCGCCGCGGCGTCGAGCGGATGGGAGCTCGAACTGCCGGGGATGCGCTACACGCTCGTGCTGTCGCCGCAGCGCTGGCGCGGCTTCTCCGGAGAGGGCGCGGTGCTGGCCGATCTCGCGACCGACGAGGCCGAGGCCGACGCCGATCTGGTGGGCATGCTGCTCAACTTCGAGCCCGAGGTGGAGATCGGCCTGCTGGCCGACCGTGCCGGTCTGTCCAGCACGCGGGTCCGCGCCGCCCTCACCCAACTCGGTACGGCCGGCCGGGTCGGCTACGACCTGGCCGAGGCCGCGCACTTCCACCGCGAACTGCCCTATGACAGGGAACACGTGCGGAACCTCAACCCCCGGCTGACCGCCGCGAGGGCGCTGGTCGAGGCCGGTGCCGTACGGATCGCCGGTGACTCGGCGCGGGTGCGGACCGAGGGCGGAGTGCGCGAGGTCGGTCTGGCCGAGGGGTCGTGCACCTGCCCGTGGTGGTGGGACCATCGCGGCTCGCGCGGGCCGTGCAAACACGTGCTGGCCGCCAGGATCGTCGCCCGTACCGCCGTTGAGGTGGCCCCGTGACCGCCTGGCAGGAGGTGCGTGACCTCGTCACCGAGCGCCAGACCAGTGCGCTGGCCGACCGCGTGATCGCGCTGACCGAGGCCGAGCGCGCCGAGGTGGCGGGTCGGCTGCCGGAGCTCCTCGGGGAACTGCGCGACACCGCCGCGCGGATGACCCGTGAGAGCCTGCCGGCCGACTACGACGTCAGCGAAGAGGGCGATCTGACCGCCTGGGAGCAGGAGGAGAGTCAGGCGATCCTGCGCGAGATGACGGGCGACGCGCTCGCCGGGTTCGGGACGCCGCTGCGGATCGCGGGCGCGGGCACGATCTCGGGTCCCGCCGCCGTGGTCGCCTGGCTGACCCGCCGCGAGCTCACCACCCGGTGGGCGCCGCAGCCGGATCTGGCCGATGTGGTCCGGGTGCTGGCCACCCGGCCTGCCGACTGGCAGGCCGATGTGGCGGGCCGGTTCTCCAGGAAGATCCGTACGGCGGGTGATCGCATCGTCCCGCTGGCACTGCCGCTGCTGCGGGCCTCCGGCTGTGAGCCGCCCAAGCACGACCCGCTCGTGGTCGCCTGGCTCTCCGCCACGATGGTGGACGACGACCCGCTGGTCGGCACGTTGCTGCCGAGGATCTTCGAGGCGGAGGGAGCGGGCCGCGCCCTGCGGGAGGAGCGGCTGACGCCCGCGCCCACCCGGTGGCTTTCCCTGCTCCGGCGGCTCCTCACAACCGGACGGGTGTCGCGCGCGGAGCTCCTCGACGGCTGCGTGAGCCGCTTCCTGCGCGGAGGTGACGCCATCGACCTGCGCTTCTTCGTACGGCTGCACGACATGATCGACCCGACGCCGCAGGAGTCGGCCGCGCGGGTGCGTGACTACCTGCGGCTGCTCCCCGCCGCCCCCGGCACGGTCGCCGAACTGGCGCTCGCCCAGGTGCGCCGTACCGGTCCGCACGACGGTGCCGACGTCGCCGAGGCGATCGGCGCGCTGACCTTCAGGGCCGAGGTCAAGCTGGCCCGTGCGGGTCTGAGCTGGTTGAACGAGGAGGTGCGGCGGGCGCCCGCGCGCGCCGACGAGTTGGCGCCCGCGCTTGTCACCGCGTTCGCGCACACCTCCTACGAGGTCCAGGGACGTGCGGCCCAGCTCGTCCTCAAGCACGCCGCCGCCTTCGACACGGGTTCGGCGCTGATCGCCGAGGCCGTCCCCCTGCTGCCCGCGGCGCTCGGCGCGCGGGTGGTCGCGCGGTTCGGCGGCGACACCGCGCCGGAGGAGACGCCGGAGCCGTTCACCCCCGGGGTGCTGCCCGTCCTCGCGGAACCCGGCCGGTTTCCCGCCCCCACGCTGAACCTGCGAGGCTGGGAGCTGCACGACTGGGTGGCGGGCGAGCGGTGGCTCGCCGGCTTCGTCGCGCAGGCGGGGAGCGACCGCGCGGCCCTGCGTGCGGAGATGGCACCGGTCTTCCGCGAGGCATCTCACCACCTGTACACGACGGAGCACTGGCTCGACCCCGCTTGCTGGCTCGCCGCCCTTGCCAAGGCGGTGATCAATCCTGGAGCCGATTCCGTGCTGGAGTCCCGGCGGTTGCCGGAACCCCACCGGGTGTCCCCGCCGCATCTGTTCCTGCTGCATCGGTTCAGCGAGCTCTACGCGGCGCTGAGGGAGGGGATGCTGCCTCCCGTCCTGCTGGCGACGCCCACGGTGATGACCGGGCATCTCGACCCGGACACGCTGGTGGACCGGCTGGAGACGTGCGCGGCCGCGGGTGTCGAACCGCTGGCCGCCGACCTGCGGCAGGCGCTGCTGCGACTGCCGAGGGGGAGCCATCCCGGCGCCACCGAGCGCGCCGCGCGAGTGGGCTCACGGGCCGCGGCGGCGCTCACCGCATGGCTGGCCGAAGGCGGTCTGCCCGACCCGGAGACGGGTCTGAAGTGGGGCCATGTCGAGGAGCGTGAGCCGTGGCACGCCGGTGAGGTCCGGTTGGTGCCGGTGCTGCGG
Source organism: Streptosporangium sp. CA-115845 (assembly GCF_050943795.1). NCBI lineage: Bacteria > Bacillati > Actinomycetota > Actinomycetes > Streptosporangiales > Streptosporangiaceae > Streptosporangium > Streptosporangium sp. CA-115845. The sequence continues at coordinate 1,136,772 of NZ_CP191988.1, forward strand.
GCGGAGCCGACCGGGCACGACCTCATCGACGAACTGCTGCGCGAGCCGCCGAAGTGGTGCGGGACGGATCACGGTTACCTCATGGACTGGTGGCCGGCGGTCCTGCCGTCGCACCGTGAGGTCGTCTCCGTCAACTATCTGCCCCATCTGCTCCACCGGTGGAGCAGGCCGGGAGTCTGGCCGTCGCATCTGGCGGACCTGGCCGAGGCAGGCGGCCCGCTGGGGGACGCGACGGCGCTCATCCTGGCTTACTTCCTGACCGGGCGGGACACGGAGGCGGTACCGACGCTGTTGCGGATGGCGGCCGGCGGAGATCTGCCCGCCGAGGCGGTCGGCCGCCAGCTCGCGCTCCTGATCCGCCGTACCGGGGCCGAGACTCGTCCGGTGCTGGCCTCTCTCACCGAGGCCGCCCACCGGGGAGGACACGAGCAGGTCTGGAGGATCCTGGTGAGCATGCTGCCGGGCCTGCTGCCCGGCGAGGGTGAGCGCCCGACCGTCGTCCACTCCGAGGCGGTGGCGCTCGCCGCCGACGTGGCCGCCTGGACGGGCGCTCGCGGTGAGATCCCGATCGTGTCGGCCCACGCGGCGAGCGGCCGCGGCAGCCGCTTCGCCCGCGAGTGCGCGCGCCTGCGCGACCGGCTCCGCTGACCGCGGTCCGGTCGCGCTTGTTCACCTACTCGGAGGAACAGGGCGTCAGCGGCCGGTTTCCATCAGGGCCAGGTAGCCGTCCTCCAGGGTCGGTTCGGCCGGGCGGGCATAGGGGTCGGGGGCGGTGGCGGCGATGAGCCGGTAGCGCATTCCGGTGCCCTCGGGGACGGCGGCCACGATCCTGCCGTGCGAGGGGGCGGGGCCGGGGGTGGTCAGGGTCCACACCCGGTGGTCGGCCTGGGAGACCAGCTCTTCGACGTTTCCACGGAACGCCAAGTGCCCCTTGGTGAGCACCGCGAGGTACCGGCAGGTCTGGGCCACGTCCTCGACGATGTGCGTGCTGAGCAGGACCGTGCGGTCGCCGGCGAGCTGGGAGAGCAGGGTGCGGAACCGGATCCGCTCCTCGGGGTCCAGGCCGGTGGTCGGCTCGTCCACGATGAGCAGGCGGGGATCGGCGAGCAGTGCCTGGGCGATGCCGACCCGGCGCAGCATGCCGCCGGAGAAGCCCTTGAGCCTGCGGTCGGCGTCCTGGGTGAGGGAGACCACCTCCAGCAGTTCGCCGATCCGGCGTCGCCGGGTGGAGCGGGAGTCGATCCCCTTGAGCAGGGCGATGTAGTCCAGGAACTGCCGCGCGGTCAGGTCGGGGTAGACGCCGAGGTCCTGAGGGAGATAGCCGAGGTTCCGCTGTACGGCGAGGCGCCCGTCGGCGGTGGCGATGTCGTGCCCGCCGATGCGGGCCGTCCCCGAGGTGGGCTTGAGCAGCCCGGCCAGGATGCGCATGAGCGTGGTCTTGCCCGCCCCGTTGGAGCCGAGCAGCCCGTACATGCCGGTCGGCACGTCGAGGTCGAGCCCGTCGAGGGCGTGCACGCCGCCCCGGTAGGTCTTGGTCAGGCGGGAGATCTCGATGCGCATGTCAGGACTCCGTCCGGATGGCGTGGAGACGGGCGAGGGAGAGGACGAAGACCGCGAGCACCAGCATCACGCCGATCCACAGGAGGGCGACGGGCACGCTGGCCATGGGCCGCAGGAAGTCCAGCGCGGCACCTCCAAACGTGGGGCCGCCGTAGGTGTAGTAGCCGGGTTCCAGGAGGACGTCCGGTGGTTGCTGTGCCGGCCGGTAGCCGAGAAGGCCATAGGCCACGTACTGGCTGTTGGGCGAGAGGACGGTGTCGGCCAGGGTGGGCATCATCCTGGGAGGGATGAGGTTTCCCCAGAACCAGTAGACGACGAACAGCACCTGGAACAGCATCGGCGGCATCAACAGCGGACCGGCCAGGGCGAGCGCTCCGACGAAGAGCAGCGCCGGGACGATGGTCGTCACGAAGACCGCCGTCGCCCAGCCCGGCGCGGAGGGCTCGCCCTCGACGATCGCGTAGACCACGGCCCGGCCGAAGTAGGCGAGCGCGAGTGGCACGGCGGTGGCCGCGCAGGCGCCGAGGTATTTGCCGATCAACCGGATGGTGTGACCGGTCGGGGTCGAGTCCAGGACCCCGACGACGCCGAGCCGCCGGTCACGGACGAGCCGGTCGGCGAGCAGGCATCCGTAGACGATGGGCAGCAGGGTCATGAGCAGGTCGGCCGACACGATCATGGCCGTCGTCGGGTCGCCCCTGTCACTGCCCCGCTGCAGATCCACATACGCCGGGTAGAGGGTGACAACGGTCACCGCGAAGGTCAGCCCGTAGACGATCCACAGGACGGGCCGGCGGATCTGCATGCGGAACTCGTAGCGGAAGGCCGCGATCACTCGACCTCACCTCCGAGGATCCGCTCGGCGTTGCCGAGCAGCGGCCAGGCCGCGGCGGCGAGCAGCACGGCGATCGACAGCAGGGTCAGCCGGTTGGGCAGCCAGTCGCCGGGCACCGTCCCGTGCGTGGTGGCGAACAGGTGGAGCAGCCGGAGCATCTGGTTCTCCTGGAAGAGGTATGCGAGCATCTGTTCGAACAGCCAGACGAACGAGATGAGGGCGGCGGCGGCAGCGGCGCTGCGGAGCGTGGCCGCGGCGAGCAGGCCCAGGGCCGTCAGCCAGAGCATGGGGGACAGCCAGGCGAGTTGCCCGGCCAGGCCGTGGGACGCGGCGGGCAGCAGGTCCCACCAGCCGGTGACGATCAGCAGCGCCGAGGCGGCCAGGGCGCAGAGGGCCGTCCACCCGACCATCACGGCCAGGCGGCGCAGCAGGGTCGGGCGGTATCCCCTGGGCAGGGTGAGCTGCAGTTCCACCGCGCGGTCCCGGCCGATCAGCGAGGTGGCGGTGATGCCGGTCAGCAGCGGGACCCCCGTTTCCAGGATCGTCATCAGGAACAGCGCCGTGTTCTCCTCCCGGGAGCCGAGCCGCGCGCCGAAGGCGACGAGAAGCACGATGAGCAGGACGAGGACCGGCGGGGCCAGCAGGGCCGCGGGACCGGCCCTTTTTATCTCGTGCGACCAGAGGTCGAGTGATCTCATCTAAGTCCTTTCAGCGTGGAGACCCCCGCTTTTAGGCGTGGGAAGGAAACGCGGCACGGCGCCGCGTGGGTTAACATGTTCGAACGGTGGCGATAACCAAGCCGCCGCACGCATGACCTGCACCACCCTCGCCGCCGGGCCGGCGGAGAGGAAAAACGCCTGTGGAGCCGGTGTAAGACCTCAAAGGGGAATCCTCCTGGCGGGCGACTGGCAGTGAAGCAGGAAACTCGACCTGTGAGGGTTGGAATCCCCCGGCTTCAGCCGTGGGGAGGAAGTCAAGACCGGTGAGTTGCGCGGGCGCGCCGGATAGGTTCACCCGTGCCCGCGGCGATCATGGCGGCGAGTGTCAGGGCGATGGCGAGGGCGATCGTGGCAGGGCTGGTCGTCCAGAGGTGTCGCAGGCCGTCCGGGACGGGCACGTCGGTGGCGGTCAGCGCGTAGAGGGCCCACACCGACAGCCCGACCCCCATTGCGCCGCCGGGGTTCCAGCACACCGACAACAGCAGGCTGAGCCCCGCGAGCGCAGCCATGGGCCCCAGCCACGCCATGATCAGTGACGCCAGTCCGGCGGGGGCGGCGTCCAGCGGTGCCAGCACCGCCGAGGCGAGCAGCGCCAGGAGCAGGTCGTAGCCGAACACCAGCGTCACCCGGGCCAGCATGATGACGCGCGGTGACGTCGGCGTGACGGCGACCAGTTCGAAGGCGTCATCATGCGCGGGGCCGCACGATCCGGCGACACCGGCCATGGCGATCAGCGGGGCGGCGAGGGCGAGTGTGAACTCCGCGCGATTTCCAGTTCCAGTGCTCTCGGCCAGGATGAAGATCATGCTGAACCCCATGATCAGTGTGGAGGCCAGCCAGATCGCCGGATTCAGCAGCCGGGCCTCCATCGCCAGCAGGGCCCACGCCCTGTGCAGCCCCCGTACGGCCGCTTCCACGTGTGGTGACGAGGTCCTCCGCGATGGCTGTGACGCCCGTGACACCCCTGACGGTTCCGGTGCGGCCGGGGCCTCCAAGCCGTCGAGAGCGGCCCTCATCAGGGCGGCGCGCACGACCTCGGGGCCGGGCGGCGGCGGAATGCCGTTCCGGATTCCCGAGAGCTCGGGCCATTCGTACGTTTCATGCCGGTCGCCGGTTCTCGATGACTCATGCCGGTCGTAGGTTTCCGACATCTCACGCCGATCATGGGTTCCCGGCGGCTCAGGCCGTTCGTTCATCGACGTACTCCCTCAGGGTCGCTCGGGCGTGGTGCAGGCGGCTTTTCACCGTGCCGACCGGGATTTCCAGCACTTCGGCGATCTCCCGGTGGCTCAGGTCGTCGAGGAAGGCGAGTACTACCACCTCGCGTTGGGCCAGCGGCAGCCGGGCCAGCACCGCCCGCACCCGATCGTCGCCCACGGCCAACTCCTCGGGGCCGGGTAGGGGGTCGACGCCGTCGGGCGGTTCGGCCGCGAGGGGAGGCGGGACGCCGCGCAGCCGGTTGTGCGCCTGCCTGCGCGCCACCCCGAACAGCCAGGTGCTGACGCTGGAGCGGCTCTGGTAGGTGCCCGCCGAGCGCCACACGGCCAGCAGCGTGTCCTGGAGGATCTCCTCGGCCGTGCCCCGGTCTCCGGCCAGCCGGTAGAGGAAGGCGAACAGCGGTCCGGCATATCGCCCGTACAGCTCGGTCAGCGCGCTCGCGTCGCCGTCGGCGACCCTGGCCAGTACGCGTGTGTCGTCGTCCCGCGCACGGCCACGCCGACCTGCGACGCCGAACCAGCGCGGTGTCATTCCTCCGGTTCCCCCATCCACGACAGGTGTGTAGCGCCGACCAGGTCCCGGGGTTCACCCGGTCTCGCATCCCGCCAGGATCGGTCTTCGGCACCCGGTTTCCCGCTGTTCACGGGGATGTGGTCCGAATATCGCCCGCTGCTTCCTACCGGCCAGTAATGGTGCCTAGGGTAGATGGGTAGATACATCGCGTAAGGCGACAAGTCGCACCCCAGGGGGTTGCAGGATGACGGCGCGAATGGGCACCGCACGGCTCGGTCCTGCCGAGCGGTCCGCCGCACTGGCGCAGCTGAGCGCCGAGGAACTCGACGTGGTGGTGATCGGGGGCGGAGTCGTCGGAGCGGGGGTCGCGCTGGACGCGGCGACCCGGGGGTTGTCGGTCGGGCTGCTGGAGGCGCGCGACTTCGCCTCGGGCACCTCGTCCAGATCGTCCAAGCTGATCCACGGGGGTTTGCGTTACCTGGAACAGCTCAACTTCGAGCTGGTCAGGGAGGCGCTCCAGGAGCGGGCCCTGCTGCTGCAACGGATCGCCCCGCACCTGGTGCGGCCGGTGCCCTTCCTGTTCCCGCTCAAGCACACGGGCTGGGAGCGGCCCTATGTCGGCGCGGGCCTGGTGCTGTACGACACGATGGGCTTCTCCGCCGGCCTCACCCGGGGCGTGCCCGGCCATCGGCACCTGTCGCGTACCAGGGCGCTGCGGCTCGCGCCCGCGCTGCGGAAGTCGGCGTTCTCCGGCGCGGTGCAGTACTGGGACGCCCAGGTCGACGACGCCCGCTACGTCATGACCATGCTGCGGACCGCGTCCACGTACGGGGCCAACGTCGCCTCGCGGGCGCAGGTGGTGGGCTTCCTCCGCGAGGGGGAGCGGGTCACCGGCGTCCGGGTGCGCGATCTGGAGAGCGGTCGTGAGCTGGACGTGCGGGCCCGCCAGGTGGTCAACGCCACCGGCGTGTGGACCGACGACATCCAGGAGCTGGTCGGCGGGCGCGGGCAGATCCACGTGCGCGCCTCCAAGGGCATCCACCTGGTGGTGCCGCGCGACCGGATCCACTCGCTCACCGGGATCATCCTGCGCACCGAGAAGTCGGTGCTGTTCGTCATCCCCTGGGGCCGTCACTGGATCATCGGCACCACCGACACCGCCTGGGAGCTGGACCGGGCGCACCCGGCGGCGTCGCGGTCGGACATCGACTACATCCTCGACCATGTGAACGAGGTGCTCTCGGTCCCGCTCACCCACGAGGACGTCGAGGGCGTCTACGCGGGGCTGCGCCCGCTGCTGTCGGGGGAGTCCGAGGAGACCTCCAAGCTCTCCCGCGAGCATGTGGTGGCCCACCCGGTCCCGGGGCTGGTCATGGTGGCCGGAGGGAAATACACGACATATCGCGTTATGGCGAAGGATGCGGTGGACGCGGTGGCGCACGGTCTGGACCAGCGGGTCCCGCCCTCCTGCACCGACCGCGTCCCGCTGGCCGGGGCCGAGGGCTACCAGGCGCTGTGGAACTCCAGGCAGCGGCTGGCCCACTCCTCCGGGCTGCACGTGGCCAGGATCGAGCACCTGCTCCAGCGGTACGGCTCGATGATCGACGAGGTGCTGGAGCTGATCGAGCGGGACCCGTCGCTGGCCAAACCGCTGACCGGAGCGGACGACTACCTCCGGGCGGAGGTGGTCTACGCGGCCACCCACGAGGGGGCCAGGCATGTGAACGACGTGCTGACCCGGCGCACGCACATCTCGATCGAGACCTTCCACCGTGGCGTGGCCGTGGTCGAGGAGGCCGCCCAGCTGCTCGCCGGGCCGCTGGGCTGGGACGACGAGCAGATCAAGCGTGAGGTGGGCTACTACACCAAGCGCGTCGAGTCGGAGCGCCTCTCCCAGGAGCAGGACACCGACCAGGAGGCCGACGCCATCCGCCTCGGCGCCCCGGAGATCGTCCCGGTGGCCGGACCGGACGTCCAGCCGGTCCACCCGATCTAAGCCGGAGCGAGCCTCAAGGCCGGACACCGGCCCGCGGACCGCGCGGTCACCCAAACGTGCCCGGTCGTGGCCAGGGCGGTCCCGGGCCGGCACGGGCGCGGATCGGGCGAAGCCCTCAGTAGATCGTTCACGCGCACGTAGCGCGCGGTTGCCCGGGTGTCCGTCTCGGCTGTCACGAACCGGGCGCGCCCCCTCGTCCGCTCTCCGCGGCCATGCCTTTCTGCCGCCACCTCCGGACATCGGTCACGAAGAGGGGCGCGGGCGGACCTCCGCGCGGCTGCTCGGCCTGCTCGGCCTGCTCGGCCTGCTCGGCCTGCTCGGCCTGCTCGGCCTGCTCGGCCTGCTCGGCCTGCTCGGCCTGCTCGGCCTGCACGGCCTTCACGGTCGGCCGACCCGGTTCCGGTGATGCTCACCGTGGCCGTCGCGGTCACCGCCGGACCACATCCGGCCGTGATCCATGTCACAGTCCAGCCGGATGAGAACCCGCGGCGGCCCCCTCGGCTACTCACCGAGTAGATCCCGGATGGACAAGGGATCACCAGGGCCATACGGGCCGGGAAGACTTTCGCGAAGGAGTCACCATGAACAAGGGAATGATCGCTGCGATCGTCGGGGCGAGCTTGACGGTCGGGGTTCTCGGACTGGGTGCCGACAGCGCGTTCGCCGGCGACAAGGTCGGCACGACAGGCAAGATCGTAGCCGAGGCGGCGCCGAAGCCGCCGAAGGGGGCCAGGGCCGTCGTCCAGGTCAGCCCCAACCCCACCGCCAAGCGAGGCGAGGAGCTGACGATCACCGGCCACTGCGGCGGGGGTAAGGGGCTCAAGGCCGTGGTCAGCGGCGCGTATGGCGGCGTACCGTCGCTGGAGAACATCCGTATCATCGACGACAACCCGAAGAAGTTCTTGGCCAAGGCGACCCTTTCCCACAAGATCGGCAATGGTGTCGGCCCCGTCTTCGTCGACTGCGGCGGCGAGGTCGGCGTGACCCTCCTGGTCACCCACGTCTGATCCGATCCTTCCCGCACGGGTCTGTGAGCAGGAGACGAACCAAGGGTTCGCTGGGCTTGTCCGCCGGCGCTCCGGCTTCTTCGAGGGGTGATCTGCCGCGGCCCGCCCGCGAGGACGAACCTTCGCGAGCGGGCCGCGGTCGTGCACACCGTTGCGTCAGGTCGAGTCGACCGATCAGACCGTGAAGGGCCGACTCGACCTGGAACGCCACAGTGGTCGTACTCCTGAGGGAGTGATCATCCGCATCCCGCGGTGTTTTCTCGCGCTGCCCGCCGCCTCGTGGCACGACCACACCGGCGGCCAGGCCGCACCGCGCTCACGGACCGCCTACGACCACTGATTCCCCTTGGACTCGATCACTTAGCGGGTGAAGGCCTGGAACTCGGCGGCGCGTAGCTGGTCCCTGGCGGGGCTGGCGGTGCCGCAGTCGGTGGCGGAGTTGGGGTCGGCGTCCTGCTCACCGGCGTAGAGCGGGTTGCCGGTGCACTGGGTGGAGACGGCCCGCAGGGTCAGGTGGGTCGCGGTGGTCGTCGGGATCTTGAAGGACTTGATGAGCAGGTCGGCGCCCCGGGGGCGTGGCAGGCGGGTCTGGAAGGCGTCGGCGGGACTGGTGTAGACGACCGAGAAGGACGCGGGTGAGGCACAGTCCTTCTTCGCGGCGTTGCAGGCCAGGACCTCGAAGGCGCGCAGGGCGCTGAAACGGTTCTGGCCGCCGGGGTCGGCCGGGTCGTTGACGTTGGGCCGGAGCATGGCGCTGACCTGCACCCGGCGGACCTTCACCGGGTCGGTCCCGGCCAGGTCCACGGTGACGGACCTGCCGTTGACCGGTCCGGTGAGCGAGGCCCAGTTCGTCGCCTCGGTCTCGTCGATCAACTTGCCGTGGTTGACGCCGTCACCCGTCGCAGTGGCGCCAAGCGCCGCCGAGGCGACGTTCTTCGGCACCGCCAGCGGCAGCGGCAGCTTCACGCCGGGCAGCACCGCGAACTTCACCCGGGTGTGCCCGAACCCGTTGCCCGCGACCACGAAGTCGTAGACCCCCGGGGTCATCTCGACGGTGTCGCCGAGTTCGGTCGCCGGGTCGGTGTCGGCCACCGGCACGACGCGGCCCTCGTAGTCGCCGACGTACAGCCGGAGCGCCGCGTCCTTGGCCTCAAGCAACGGCTTGAGCTGGAGCTTCCCGTTCTTCCCGGCGGGGTCGACGAAGCTCGGCGTCGGATCGGGGTCGTTCGGCCCGGTGCTCGCCGCACCCTGGCCGAGGCCGTGCTCGGCGAACGCCCGCCACATGATCGCCTGGTTGGCGCCGCCGAACCGGATGGCGTCGGCCGCGAGCAGCGCGTCGCGGTGGTCGACGTAGCTGACCGCGCCGGAGGCCATCAGCAGCAGCGCGTCGAAGGAGACCTGTGCCCAGCGCCGGTTGCCCGGGCACTGGTCGAGCGGGGTCTGGCCGTCGGCGCACGCCTTCTGTTTGGCCGGGGTGCCCTCGCCGTACTTCTTCAGGAACGCCTTGCGCACGTCGTACTGGGTCGCCGACCAGATCTCGCCGTCGGCGTGCACCTGCTGGCCGACGAGGTCGTAGGCGATGTCGCTGTAGTTCAGCGGTGAGGTGGCCATGTCGTAGTTGCGGATGCCCGCCTTCTTGTCGCCGGTGACGTAGCCGCCGGTGACGGAGGGGGTGTCGCCCGCGGGGCGGAAGCCGTACTCGGCGAGATACTCCATCGCGAACAGGTCGGAGGTGCTCTCGTTCATGGCCCCGGCCTGGGCGCCGCTCCACCCGGCGTTCGGGCCGCCGATCATACGGCCGGAGATCGCGTGGGTGTACTCGTGCCCGATCACCGACATGTCGTAGTCGCCGTCCACGCAGGGGGAGTAGAACGAGCCCGCGATCGGCTGCCACAGGTACATGTTGGTGATCGGGGCGATCCCGTCGGGACCGGTGATCTGGTTGGCGTTGTCGCGCACGCTGAGCACCCGGGCGCCCGCCTGCGCGTTGCCCTGCTCGGGGTCGCCGCCGAGACCGCCGCGCCCGCCGTTGTCGTTCTGCATGTTCCAGGCGGTCTCGGTGAACCCGAGCCGGTAGGACCAGTCGTGCATACGGTTGTGCATGACGTGCAGGTTGGTCATGGCGGCTTCGAGGTCGGCCTCGCCGGGCTCGTCCAGCGCCGCCGGGTCACACTTGGCGGTGTACCACCTGTTGGTCCATGGATAGGCGTACCGGCGGTTCGGCGTGGCCACGTTGCTCCGGGTGCCCACCGAGAACGGGTCGCCGCTGGCGCGGTTCTCCACGGTCTTGGCGGCGTTGCCGACGCTGGTGTTCGTCGAGGTGTCCGTGGCGTGGGTCAGGTCCCAGGCCTTGCCGGTGGCCGGGTCGGCCCCGACCAGGTCGCAGCCGGGGCCCGCGGCGGGGCACCAGGTCTTGCGGGTGTCGGTGGAGGAGTAGTCGCCCGGCGGGTTGGCGGGGAACGCCTTCCAGGTGGGGTCGTCGGGCGCGCTGTGGTGGTCCACCAGGTTCTCGCGGGTCAGGATCTCGCCGCTGACCGCGTCGACGTGTGTGGTGTACGCGGCCGGTTCACCCTCGCCGCCGCCGATCAGGACGACCTGAAACGCGTTGTGCGTCCCGTCGGGGGCGGGCACCGCCGCGGCGGTGGCCTTCTTGACGGTGGCCGTGGCCAGGTCGATCCCGCCGTCCCTGGCCGCGATCTCCAGCGCCTGCTGCTCGGTGAGCCTGGCGGCGGGAGGGGCCTCGGAGGAGCGGGAGAGCGTCGAGGTGACGTGCAGGACCTTGCCGTCCTTCACGCCGACCACGACCTGCCCGTCCACGCCCGCGGGCAGGTCGCCGAACCTCTGCCTGAGCAGTACGGCGTACCCGTCCCCTATCGGGTTGACGGCGATCCTCTCCAGCGTGTCCACCGCCTCGCCGGAGAGGCCGAAGAGGTTCTCGTTCGCTTTGAGATAGGCCCGCGCGGCCTGTTCGGGGTCGGTGCCGAGGCCCTCGGCGAGGGGAGCGGAGTCGGTGACGACGGCGGGGGTGCCGAGAGCGTTCCACCGGATCGTCGCGGTGCTCGCCGCCGATCTGGAGAGCGAGGCCGGGGGCGCGACGCTGCCGCGCCGGTTGTCCAGGTCGGGCTTGGCACCCTGTTCGGCCTGGAAGTCGTGGGCCTTGGGGGGCTGGGCGCCGGGCTCGCTCTGGGCGATTCCCGGCAGCGGAAGGGCGAGCGCCGCGGTCGCGGCGGCGATGACGGTGATGCGTAACCAGGGTCTGGTCGACACCGATCCTCCTGCGGAGAGATGGCCGTCGTTGGCCATGCCACACGCGGATCACGTGTGTTGCGCAAGAGGTAACACTTATCCAAGTGTCATGACAAGATCTTGTAAAGGCTGACATGTCGGTGTAATAGGGACGTTCAGCGCGCCCCCGCCAGTGGGACGGGGGCGCGGGCCGGGTGCTTTCGAAAGGTCAGGAGAAGGGAATCCAGGCCTGGTCGGCCAGGTCCTTCAGGTCGCTGACCTTGAGGCCGAGGTCGGAGACCGTCCACAGGCTGTCGCCGATCACCATCGAGCGGCGGATGCCCGGGTCGTAGGGGGCGAAGCGGGTGTCGTTGACCGGCTTGGGCTTGGGGTGGACGACCGTGCCGGTCCTGGTGACGGCGGAATCACCGATGGTGAGGACCAGGGCGACCCCGTTGGTCTGCTCGGTGCCCGTCCAGGAGTTCAGCGGGAGGACCGCCGTCCCGGTCTTGGCCCAGTACAGGAAGGCGTGCGGGTCCCACTCGGCCTCGGAACCCGAGTCCTTCTGGAACATCTGCGACAGGCGGCGCGGGTCGGCCGGATCGCTGACGTCGAACAGGGAGACCTGGGTGCCGAGCGTGCGGCCCTTCTCGCTGGCCTCCTGGCCCACGCCGATCAGCCGCCCGTCACCCGCCGGGTGCAGGTAGGCCGAGTAGCCGGTGATCTTCAACTCGCCGGTCTTCCGCGGCGCCGCCGGGTCGCGCAGGTCGAGCGTGTAGAGCGGGTCCACCTGCTTGAACGTCACCACGTAGCCGACGGGGCCGATGAAGCGGACCGAGTAGATCCGCTCACCCAGTCCCAGATCGCCGACCCTGCCGGTCTGTGCCAGGGTGCCGGAGTCGAGCACGTGGACGGCGCTGGAGCTGTCCTGCCCGACGGTCGAGGTGGTGGCGACCCGCAGGTGCCCCTCGTGTTCGGACAGGGAGTACTGGTTGAGCAGCCTGCCCGGCACCGTGCCCGAGGCGACGTAGCGGGGTGCTCCGGCCGCGGTGATGTCGAACCGGTGGACCTCGGTCTCCTCCGGAGGCTCCTCCGGTGTCGCCGTCGGCGTCGGCGAGGCGGTGTCACTCGGCGGCGGGGTGTCACTCGGCGTGGGGGGCGGGGTCGGTTCCGGGAGCAGGGTCGGAGCGGGGTCGAGGCCCGAGGCGGCGGCCGGGGCCTCCTCGACGAGCGCCGGTTCGATCGGCCTGGGCCACCACCAGCGCGGGTTGCTGGTCACGTACAGGCTGGAGCCCGTCCCGTAGACGGTGTCGCCGTCGGCGGCCACGCTGATCGGGGTCGTCTCGGCGAGCGCCTGCGACAGGTCGAGGGAGTGCACCGTCAGCATCGACATCCCGGTGTACTCCGTGGGGTGGCTGACCCGCTCGCAGTCGACGGTGCGGTCCGAGGTCACGCCGTTCGCCGACGTCAGCTCGTACTTCGGCAGCCACGCCTCGATCGGAGCCCTGGCGACGATCTCCGTGTTCCGCCGGGTGCGCTCGTTGTCCGACAGGTCGGGCCCGGCATCGGGGAAGTCGATCCGCGGCTGGCTGCGGACCACGATCCGCACCGTCGAGCCGACCATCCTGGCGTCCACGTGGGAGCCGTCCGGGGTGAGCGAGCCGATCACCTTCGGCTCCCCGGACAGGTCGACGAGGACGTAGCGCGGCCCCGGGCTTGGCGCGAGCTTGGCCGTCGCGCCGTACGGGATGATCCCGCCGCCGGAGAAGAGCACCAGCGCCCTGTCCCCGCTGACCAGCAGGTCGGCCGGGGCCCACGCCTGCTCGGCGTCCACCAGCTTGAGCGTGCCGGTGACCTTCCTGGTCGCGGTGTCCACCACCCTGAGCACGCCGCGGTTCACGGTGATCACCCGGTCGCCGTCGGTCTTCACCAGGTCGGGCTCGTCGACCCCGGCCTCGTGCGTGTTCGTGGTGGAGTGCTCGGGCGGCGCCGCGCCGCCGACCTTGGCGGCGGAGGCGTCCGACCGCGCCTCCGCGTACATGATCGGGGGGCCGCCGAGGCCCCACGGGCCGACGTTCTTCGCCGTCGCCGCGCGCAGCCCGGCCAGCATGTCGTCGCAGCCGCTGTAGGAGACCAGCCTGATGTTCCCCAACGTGACCGGTGCCGCGGATCCGGCACCGCTCTTCGTCTCCGTAGCACTGCACGCCGTGGCGAGCAGGGCCGCGGCGAGGGTGACCGCGCCGGCTGTACGAATCGATGTCCTCATGCCACTACGACGGATCGGAAGTGTGTGTGGTTCAACACCTCGCTACCGGTGAGTAGCCACGGCCCGCCTCCCGCGATTACCCTGCGAACATGGCCGTTCCCCCTGAAATGACACGGGCCCTCGACCCCCGCATGATCGAACGTGTCGTATCGCACGTGACCTCCGCCGGCAAGACGCAGGAGATCACGGCGCCGTTCACCGGCGATGTGCTCGCCGAGTTGCCCATTTCCACAGCCGACGACGTCCGCGCCGGGTACGCCGCGGCGCGGGAGGCGCAGCGGGCGTGGGCGGCGCTGTCCGTGCGGGAGCGGGCCGAGCCCTTCCTCCGCCTGCACAACGCCATCCTCGACCGGCGCGAGGAGATCCTCGACGTGGTCCAGTGGGAGACCGGCAAGGCACGCAGGCACGCCTTCGAGGAGGTGCTCGACGTCGCGGGCTGCTCCCTCTACTACGCGCGGCGGGCCCCCGGCCTGCTGGAGACCAGATCGCGGGCCGGGATACTGCCCGTGGCCACCAGGACCGTCGAGGCGCGCCGGCCCCGGGGAACGGTGGCCCTGATCTCACCGTGGAACTACCCGCTCTCGCTCGGTGTCACCGACGCCGTCCCCGCGCTGCTCGCGGGGAACGCGGTGGTCCACAAGCCCGACACCCAGACCGCGCTGTCCACGCTGTGGACCATCGACCTGCTGGTCTCCCTCGGCATGCCCCGCGAGATCTGGCAGGTCGTCCTCGGCGAACCCGCCGAGGTGAGCGACCCGCTGATCGACGGCGCCGACTACGTGGCGTTCACCGGCTCCACCCGGGCCGGCCGGAAGATCGCCGAGGAGGCCGCCAGGCGACTGATCGGCTGCTCGCTGGAGCTCGGCGGCAAGAACCCGATGCTGGTACTCGACGACGCCGACCTCGACACCGCGACCCAGGGCGCGCTGCGCGCCTGCTTCACCAACGCGGGGCAGCTCTGCCTGTCCATCGAGCGGCTCTACGTCCACGACTCGGTGCACGACGCCTTCGTGGAGAAGTTCGTCCGGCAGGTCAGGAACATGCGGCTCGGCGCGGGACTCGACTGGAGCGTGCAGATGGGCTCGCTCTCCTCGTCGCGGCAGCTGGAGGCGGTCGGCACCCAGGTGGACGACGCCGTCGCGAAGGGCGCCAGGGTGCTGGCCGGCGGGAAGGCCCGCCCCGACCTCGGCCCGCTGTTCTACGAGCCCACCGTCCTGGCCGACGTCGACGAGAGCATGGAGCTCTGCCGCGCCGAGACCTTCGGCCCGGTGGTCGCGGTCTACCGCTTCGGCGACGACGACGAGGCGGTCGAGAAGGCGAACGACACCTCCTACGGGCTCAACGCCTCCATCTGGACCCGCGACCTGTCACGCGGCCGCGCGCTGGCCTCCCGGATCAAGGCGGGCACCGTCAACATCAACGAGGGGTACGCCTCGGCCTACGCCTCCTACGACGCGCCCATGGGCGGGATGAAGGCCTCGGGGCTCGGCCGCCGGCACGGCACCGAGGGGCTGCTGAGGTACACCGAGGCGCAGACCATCTCCAGCCAGGCGTCCTGGCTGGGCTTCGAGCCGATCCTCGGCATGGCGTACGAGAAGTACGCCGACACCCTCGCGGGCGCGCTCAGGGTCATGAAGGCGCTTCACCTGAAATGAGACACGGGGAGCAGGGCAGGTCGTCATCGAAGACCGTCGTCTGAGAGGGAGTCGTCGTGTTCGATCATGACGTGCTGGTGATCGGCTCCGGATTCGGCGGGAGTGTCTCCGCGCTGCGGCTGACCGAGAAGGGCTACCGGGTCGCGGTGCTGGAGGCGGGGCGCCGCTTCGACGAGGGCACGCTCCCCAAGACCTCCTGGCGGGCCCGCGACTTCCTGTGGGCGCCGGGGCTGGGCATGAAGGGCATCCAGCGCATCCACCTGCTCCGCGGCCAGAAGGGCACCGGCGTCATGGTCCTGGCGGGTGCCGGGGTCGGCGGGGGCTCCCTGGTCTACGCCAACACCCTCTACGAGCCGCTGGACCCCTTCTTCCAGGATGCCCAGTGGTCGGGCATCACCGACTGGAAGGCCGAGCTCGCCCCCTACTACGACCAGGCCAGGCGGATGCTGGGCGTGGCGCTCAACCCGACGGTCACCAGGGCCGACGAGGTGATGCGCACCGTCGCCGAGCGGATGGGCGTGGGCGACACCTTCCACCTGGCCCCGGTCGGCGTCTTCTTCGGCCCTCCGGGCGTCGAGGTGGACGACCCCTACTTCGGTGGCGCGGGGCCGCGCCGCAGGGGCTGCACCGAGTGCGGCGAGTGCATGACGGGCTGCCGCCACGGGGCCAAGAACATGCTGGTCAAGAACTACCTCTACCTGGCGGAGGGGGCCGGGGCCACGGTCCTGCCCGAGACCACGGTCACCTCGGTCGTCCCGGCCGGCGGCGGCTACCGGGTCGAGACGCACCGGACGGGCGCGCCCTGGCGCCGCCGCGCGTTCACCGCCGAGCACGTGATCTTCGCGGCGGGGACGTACGGCACCCAGCGCCTGCTGCACCGGCTCAAGGCCGCCGGGACCCTGCCCCGGCTCTCCGACCGGCTGGGCACCCTCACCAGGACCAACTCCGAGGCCCTGCTCGGCTTCGAGCGCCCGTCGGTCAAGGGGGAGAAGCTCAACCACGGGGTGGCGATCACCTCCTCCATCCATCCCGACGCCCACACGCACATCGAGCCGGTCCGCTACGGCGACGGTTCCAACGCGATGGGCCTGCTCCGCACCCTGCTCATCGACGGCGGCGGAGCGCCGCGCTGGCTCAAGTTCCTCGGCGAGGCCCTGCGCAGGCCCCACCTGGTGCCGAGGCTGTTCGACCACCGCCGCTGGTCCGAGCGCACGATCATCGCGCTGGTCATGCAGGCCAAGGACAACTCGATCACCCTGTCCATGCGCAGGGGGCTCTTCGGCCGCAGGCTCCGCTCAGGGCGGGGCCACGGCGAGCCCAACCCCACCTGGCTGCCCGCCGGGCACGAGTTCGTCCGGCACGCGGCGAAGGAGATCGGCGGCATGCCGGGTGGCACCTGGCTCGACCTGTTCGACATCCCGGCCACCGCCCACTTCCTGGGGGGCTGCGCCATCGGCGCCGGGCCGGAGACCGGGGTGATCGACCCCTACCACCGCGTACACGGCCATCCGGGCCTGCACGTCGTCGACGGCTCTGCGGTCTCCGCCAACCTCGGCGTCAACCCCTCCCTCACCATCACCGCCCAGGCCGAGCGCGCGATGGCCTTCTGGCCCAACCGGGGAGAGACCGACCCCCGCCCCGCCCAGGGCTCCCCGTACGCCCGCCTGACCCCCGTCGCCCCCGCCAACCCCGTCGTCCCCGCCACCGCCCCCGGCGCCCTCCGCCTGCCCATCGTGGACATCACCTGAGGGCACCTGGTGAGGTGCGCGTTCGGCTCGGTTGGCGGGGGGTGGTGAATTCGAGCAATATCTCGGTGTGATGTGGAATGTCGAGGAGTTCGTACGCGCGGCCGGGGTGACCGTCGATGAGCTGGCCGGCTACGTGGCGGAGAGCCAGGCGGGGGCGGCGCCGGTCATCCGGCGCAGGCCCCCGGGCGAGCTGGCCGAGCGGCTCGGGCTCGCCCGGTGGATCCGCGAGGGCGGGATGACCGCGGAGAGCCACGGGGAGTTCCTGCGCGGCTACCTCGCCGAGGGCACCCGGATGCACCACCCGGCCTACCTGGGACACCAGATCGCCGCGCCCGACTTCCCCGCCGCGCTCGCCGACTTCGTGCACGGCGCGACCAACAACCCGATGGCGGTCTACGAGATGGGCGCCTCGGCGGCGACCGTCGAGTTCGAGGTACTGCGCTGGATGCTGGGCAAGGTCGGGTTCGGTGAGGCGGGCGGCGGGGTCCTCACCCACGGTGGCTCGCTGGCCAACCTCACCGCGCTGCTGGCCGCGCGGGCGGCGGTCGCCCCCGAGGCGTGGACCGACGGTGTCCCCGGCGACCTCGCCCTGCTCGCCCCGGCCGCGGCGCACTACTCGCTCAGCCGCGCGGCCGCGATCCTCGGGCTGGGGGAGCGCGCGGTCATGCCGCTGGACGTGGACGGGCTCGGCAGGGTCGACGTCGCCCGCCTGCCGGATGCCCTGGAACGGGTACGCGAGGCCGGGCGGCGGCCGATGGCCCTGGTGGCGAACGCCTGCGCGACCGGGACCGGGCTCTACGACGACCTGCGCGGGATCGGCGAGTTCTGCGCCGCCGCCGGTGTCTGGTTCCACGTGGACGGCGCCCACGGCGCCTCGGCGCTGCTGGCCGCCGAGCACCGCCACCTGCTCGACGGGATCGAACTCGCCGACTCGCTGATCTGGGACGCGCACAAGATGCTGCGCACCTCCAGCCTGGCCGCCGCGGTGCTGACCCGGCGCGAGGGCGACCTGGACGCGGCCTTCCAGCAGCGGGCCAGCTACCTGTTCTACGGGGAGCAGGGCTTCGACCTCATCGGCAGGACCGTGGAGTGCAGCAAGGCCGAGCTGGGCCTGAAGATCTTCCTCAACCTGGCCTGGCGGGGCGAGCGCGGCCTGGGCGAGCACGTCGCGCGGCGGTACGCCACCGCGCACCGCTTCTGGGAACTGGCCCGCGAGCGGCCAGGCTTCGAGTGCCCGTACGAGCCGGAGAGCAACATCGTCTGCTTCAGGTACGGCACCGCCGACCCGGTGGACGTCCGCGAGCGCCTGATGGCGGACGGCGCCTTCCAGCTGACCTCGGCGGAGATCGGCGGGGTCCGCCACCTGCGGGTGACCGTCATGGCCCCGGCCACGGACGACAAGACGCTGGAGGCGCTGCTCGACCGGATCGCCGAGCTGGGGGGTTCCGCCGGTTCCCGGTGAGTCCGGGAGCGTACGGCCCGGCCGGTCATCGGGGAGTCCCGGAGCGCGTGGCCGGCCCGGTTCCCGGTGAGTTCCGGAAAGGGGCGCCGAGCCGGGCGTGGATGCCGTGCCCGGTGCCCTGGAACCCGTCCTGATATAGCGTCGCGACCATGACCGAATTCGACGGCCGCCTTCGAGCGGTGTGCGATCTCAACGTCTCCGGTGTCCGGGAAATGGCCGGGCGGCACGAGTACGACGGCCTGATCCAGGACCTGTCGCCGACGGGGGTGCGCGCCGGGCTGGCCGCGCTCGGTCAGGGACCGCTGCCAGAAGATCCGTACGACGCGGCGCACCTGCGGATCTTCGAGGAGGCCGCGCGGGTGCAGTTCGCCGAGCTGGAGCTGCACCGGCGCAGCCCCATGGAGCACCTGGGCAACCTGGACCTGGCCACCTACGACCGCGAGTACGCCCCCGAGGCCGAGCGGACCGCCGCGAAGTACGCTCACCTCGCCCGCTGGCCGGAGGCGGTGGACAACGCGGTCGCCTCGCTCGACCTGCTCAGCGCCCCCGTCGCGACCGCGCTGCTCGGGGCGGTCCGCGGCCTGGCCGCCGGAGTGCCCCGCGACGCGAAGGAGAGTGTGCGCGAGGCGGCGTTCCGGGCCCACGCCCGGCTGGTGGAGCACGTGGAGAAGGCCGCGCACTCCGGCGACCCGGACGCCTCGCTCGGCGCCGACGGTCTCACCCGGCTGATGGGCGCCGGCGACGGCCTCCCGGTCGATCTGGGACGGCTGGCCGAGCGGGCCGACGCCGAGCGCGACCGGCTGATGGCCAGGCTGGCGGAGTCCTGCGCGGCGCTGGGATTCGGGGATCGGCCGCCACTGGATGTGGCTCGCGAGCTCGTCAAGCAGCACCCCGGCCCGGAGGGCGTGATCGAGGCGGCCAGGATCGGCACCGAGAGCGCGATCGCCTTCACCCGCGAGAGGGACCTGGTGCCCTACCACGACGGGGAGTGCCTGGTCGGCATCGCGCCCGAGTCACGCCGGTGGGCCATGGCCATGATGAGCTGGTCGGCGCCCGGCGAGCCCGACGGCCCCTCGTGGTACCACGTCACCCCGCCCGACCCCTCGTGGCCGCGGGGCGACATCGAGGAGTGGCTGGAGGTCTTCAGCGAGACCACGCTGCCCGCGATCAACGTGCACGAGGTCGCCCCCGGGCACTTCTCGCACGGCAGGGCGCTCCGCTATGCCCGCTCCGACGTGCGGCGGACGCTGATGTCGCCGGCCTTCGCCGAGGGCTGGGCGCACTACGCGGAGGAACTCTGCGTCGAGGAGGGTTTCGCGCCCGAGGACCCGCGCTTCGAGATCGGCGTCTGGCTGGAGGCGCTGATCAGGGTGACCCGGCTGGCCTGCGCGATCGGCGTGCACTCCGGCGCGATGACCGTCGAGGAGGGCACCCGCCGGTTCGCCGCCGACACCCACCTCGCCGGTCCGGCGGCCGGCTCCGAGGCGGCGCGGGCCACCTTCGACCCCACCTACGGCCGCTACACCTGGGGCAAGCTGGAGATCCTCGCCCTCCGCGACCGCGCCAGAACCGCCTGGGGCCCCACCTTCGGCCTCAAACGCTTCCACACCGCCATGCTCGACCTCGGCTCCCCACCCCTGGGCCTCCTCGACCACGCCCTTCACCCCCGCCCCAACGCCCGGTAGCTCCACCCGGCATCACTCCACAGATCAGGGTCGAGGGTCGCTCGGCCATCGACGACGATCGGAACGGCGGCCGACCTCACCAGCTTGGCGGGGTCGGCCTCGATGAACTCTGGCCAGGCCGTCAGGTGTAGCAGCACCTCCGCACCTTCCACGGCCCCGTCAGCGGCAAGCGCGTATCGCAGTTCCGGGTGCAGGTCCCGGGCGAAATCCATCGCGGCGGGATCGTAGGCGGTGACGATGCCCCCCTCATGGTGGATCGCCAGGGCCACGGCCAGCGCGGGTGAGTCACGTAGGTCGTCGACATCAGGTTTGAAAGACAGTCCCCATACTCCGACGCGGCGGTTGGTCAGGTCACCACCGCAGGCGTGCCGGGCCAGATCCACGGTATGAAGCCGGCGGCGCTGGTTGACCCTGTCGACCTGAACCAGCAGTTCCAGATCCGCGCCGGCACCGTGCGTGCGCCCTTGGGCGATGAGACTCCGTACGTCCTTGGGCAGGCAACTGCCGCCGTAGCCGATACCGGCGTTCAGGTATGCGTCGCCGATACGGGGGTCCAGCGCCAGTGTGTGAGCAAGGGAGGACACATCGGTTCCCGTCGCCTCGCACAGCGAGGCGACGGCGTTGATGAAGGAGATCTTCGTAGCGAGGAAGGCGTTCGCCGCGGTCTTGCACATCTCTGCGGTCGTCAGGTCGGTCACGACCATCAGCGCGCCGGCATCGAGTTGTGCCTTCCAAACTCGGCGTAGCAACTGTTCGGCGTGCTCGTCGCCGGAGGCGATGCCGAGCACAATACGTGAGGGGCGAGCCACGTCAGCCAAGGAGGTGGATTCCCGGAGAAAGTCCGGAGAGCAGGCGACCGTCACCCGTACATGCGCCGGAGCCATGGAGCGTGCGAGTTCGGCCAGGCGCCTCGTAGTGCCGACGGGCCGGTCCAGCTTGGATTCGGCATCGACTACACGCCACACCCGCCGGGAGGTGATCTTACGAACCGCCGTGACGCCCTGCGTCTGGGGGCTGCGGCTCTCGTCGTCCCCGACATGCTGATCACGAACGCCGAGAGCGAAGCCCGCGAGCTGACCCGCCGCAGCGAACAGACCGATCTCGGGCCGAGCAGCCTGGAACATCTCCAACAGGTCATCGAAGACTATGGACGGTATTACTCCCGATACAGTGCGGCCGAGCTGTGGCAGGCCGCGCTCGGGGACCGCCGTCACGTCGCAGAACTGCTTCAGCTGCGTATGACGCTTAGACAGCGCCGTGAGCTGTACGTCGCCGCGGCCTGGCTGTCGTTGGTCCTCGCATGGACCGCTCATGACCGAGGAAACGTACGGGTCGCGCTCGCGTACGCGGCCGATGCCCGTCATCACGCGGGGGAAGCCGATCACGATGAGACGGCGGCGTGGGCGTGGGATGTGGAGGCGACGACCTGGCTGTACGACGATCAGCCGCATGCAGCGCTCCGCGCCGCCCAGTCGGGAGCGGGCCGGGCCCCGGCGGGAAGTGCCGCGCAGACGCGCCTGACCGGGCAACTCGCTCGGACCCATGCCCGGCTCGGCCACGAGGCTCCGGCCTCCGACGCGCTGGAGGCGCTCCGCGATCAAGCCGAGTGGCATGCGCCGCATGCGACCGGGCTGTTCAGCGCCGACGCTGTACGGGTCTGGTCGGTCGCTGCGACCTCCAGCCTGTGGCTCGGTCGTGACGGGCAGGCCCGTGACTTCGCCGGGCAGGCGATGGAGGTGTACGAGCGGGCCCCGCAGGTGCCTCCGACCAGGCGAGCGATCACCGCCTTGGACCTCGGGGTCGCCTGCGCCCGGCTGGGCGACCCGGAACAGGCCGTCGCCCACGGCCTGTCCGCGATCTCCACGCCGCGTTACGCCGCCGCGATCGTCGCTCGAAGCCACGACCTCGGTGCCACGCTGGAACGCGCCTACCCCAAGGCCGCGGTTGCGGCACGGTTCCGGCAGGGAATGGCAGAGCTCGAAAAGCAGCCCTGACCGGAGATCAACGGCATCGCTCCGTATGATCCGGCGATCGCGGGATCAGCGGTCGACGGCCGTGGCGCCGCCGTCGACGACCAGGTGGGTGCCGGTGATGAAGGACGCCTCGTCGCTCAGCAGGAACCGTACGGCCGCGGCGACCTCCCCGGGGCGGCCGAGGCGGTGGAAGAGGGACTTGCGCTCGAAGGACTCCATGAAGCTCTGGTCGCCGCCGGTGGCTTTGACGAGCATGGGGGTGTCGATGTAGCCGGGGCAGACGGCGTTGATCCGGATCGGCGCCAGTTCGTGGGCCATCGAGCGGGTCAGGCCGAGCATGCCCGCCTTGGAAGAGCAGTAGGCCGGGATGAACGCCTGCCCGACCAGGCCCTCGACCGAGGAGATGCCGACGACCGCGGAGCCCTCCTGCTTGCGCAGGTCCGGAAGCAGGGCCTGGACCAGCAGGGCGTGGGCACGCAGGTTGACGTTGAGCACCGCGTCCCAGGCCGCCTCGGTCAGCTCGCCGACACCCAGGGGGGCCGCGATCCCGGCCGCGTGCACCAGGCCGCCGATCGCTCCCAGGGCGTCGCGGCTGGTGGCGACCGCGGCGGGAAAGGACGAGGCGTCGGTGACGTCGACGGTGACGGAGATCGCCGGGGCGCCGTTCATGGCGACGAAGGAGGCGGTCTCCTTGGCGCCCGTCTCGTCGAGATCCCAGATCGCGACCGGGCGCCCGGCCTCGGCGAGCGCGAGCGCACAGGCCCGCCCGATCCCTGACGCTCCGCCGGTGACGACGACTCCGGTACCTGTCATGGCCTGCCTCCTCGACTGGTGGTGAGCTAAACGTTAGCCTTGTGACCAACCGGCCGCTAGGTATGTTGCGGCCGGAGACGGCGCGATGTGTGAACCGTCAGTCCAGTGGTAACACGATGCGGGAACCGTCAGGCTGGAGGAAACGCCATGCGTGAACTGTCAGGCAAGATCGCGGTCGTCACCGGGGCGGGCAGCGGGATCGGCCGGGCGCTCGCACTGAGCCTGGCGGCGGAGGGGATGGCCCTCATGCTCGCCGACATCGACCCGGGCCCTCTCGCGGAGACCGCCTCGCTGGTGGAGGGGGTCAAGGTGCTCACCGAGATCACCGACGTCTCCGACCCGGCGGCCGTGCAGCACCTCGCCGACCGGACCTTCGGCGAGCTGGGCGCGGTCCACGTACTGTGCAACAACGCGGGGGTCTTCCAGGGCGGCCAGATGTGGACCAGGGAGCCCGAGGACTTCGCCTGGCTGCTCGGGGTGAACCTCTGGGGTGTGCTCCACGGCATCCGGGCCTTCGTCCCCCGCATGATCGCCCAGGACACCGAAGGCCACATCCTCAACACCGTCTCGGTCTCGGGGCTGTTCGCCGCGCCGTTCTCCGGCGCCTACTCGGTCTCGAAGTACGCCGCGTTCGCCGCCTCGCAGTCCCTCGCCCAGGACCTCGCGATGGCCGGTTCCAAGCTCCGGGTGACCGCGCTCTGCCCGGGCGGGGTACGGACCGGTATCAACCGCTCAAAACGGGTCCGGCCGGAGAATCTCGCGGTCGCCGGGCCCACCGAGGACGAGGTGGCCTCCGTCGGGATCATCGACGGCCTGGTGGAACGGGGCATCGACCCCGAACAGGTGGCGCTCGCCGCGGTGTCGGCCATCCGCGAGGAGCGTTTCCTGGTCTTCACCCATCCCGGCTACGCGGCGGGCCTGCGCGACCAGACCGAGGCCCTGCTCGCGGGGACGCTGCCCCCGTTTCCCATCTACGAGTAGTGGGCCAGTGCTCCGGCGTTCACGCCGGGGGTGAAGACCCGCGCGGAAGTGCCCGCTAGGTGTGTGGAGGGTGCGGACGACATGGCGTCCGGTGCGTACCTCGGGGGTTCGGATTCCACCGCGGTGACGTAAAGCGACGGATACGATCACGGCGTGGAGTTGGTGAAACGCAACCGGGCGCACAAGGCGCGGCTTGATCTCAGTGCGGTCCAGGTGGCTGTGCTGGACGCTCAGGCGCACACCGCCCGCGCGCTGTGGAACCTGCTGCATGAGTACTTCACCTTCCGCCAGGGCCGGTTCGCGACGTTGAAGGACTGTGATGCGGCGATCCGTACAGCTCGCCGCGAGATCGACTGGATGGGCCAACTGCCCGCCCAGGCGGCGCAGGCGGTGCTGAGGACGTATCGGCAGGCGTGGGCGAACTTCTTCAACCCCGACCATCCGGCCAAGCGGCCCACGTTCAAGGGCCGTCTGCGGACCCGGTTGGCCGTGGACGTCCCGCAGGCCCGCGATCTGCAGATCAAGCGGGTCAACCGGCGGTGGGGCGCGATCAATCTCCCCAAGGTCGGGCGGGTGCGGTTTCGGAGCGGGGCGGCCAGGTGGTGAGGGTCCCCGCGCGGGGGACCTCGCAGACCTGTCACCGGTGCGGCCATCGTGATGCGGCGGCCCGGGACGGGATAAGTTGCGCCTGCGCCAATCCCGCGTGCGGCTGGGTCGGGCATGCCGACACCAACGCCGCGATCAATATCAAGAACGCCGTCGGAACGCCGGTGTCAGGACGTGGAGACCTCGGGGTTACCCGGTCTGCGAAGCGTCAACCCCCGCGCGCCGCTTAGCCACGACGTGACGGGAGAATCTCCGGCCCCCAAGCCGGGGAGGAGTTCAAGAGTAGTGCGCTGACGGGCGCCGATAGACTGGCAGTACCGCTCTGTTCCTTTTGGGGGTCTTGGTGTCTGAGTTCGACACGGTCCTGGTCGTCGATTTCGGCGCGCAGTACGCGCAGCTGATCGCGCGAAGGGTACGTGAATGCCACGTCTACTCCGAGATCGTCCCGTCGACGATGCCGGTGGAGGAGATGATGGCCAAGAAGCCCAAGGCCATCATCCTGTCCGGCGGACCCTCGTCGGTGTACGCCGAGGGCGCCCCGGCCGCCCCCAAGGGCCTGTTCGACACCGGTGTGCCGACCTTCGGCATCTGCTACGGCTTCCAGGTCATGGCCCAGGAGCTGGGCGGGGAGGTGGCCAGGACCGGCACCGCCGAGTACGGCGGCACCCACCTGGAGGTGAGCGAGCACGGCGTGCTCTTCGCGGGGCTGCCCGCGAAGCAGTCGGTCTGGATGTCCCACGGGGACAGCGTCTCCGCCGCCCCCGAGGGCTTCACGGTCACCGCCGCGACCGCCGAGACGCCCGTCGCCGCCTTCGAGAACCCCGAGCTGGGCCTGTACGGCGTCCAGTTCCACCCCGAGGTCCTGCACTCCGAGCACGGCCAGGCGGTGCTGAGGCACTTCCTGGCCGCCGCGGGCTGCCGCCCCTCCTGGACGATGCTCAACATCGTCGAGGACGCGGTCGAGGCGATCCGCGCCCAGATCGGCCCCGAGGGCCGCGCCATCTGCGCGCTTTCCGGCGGCGTCGACTCCGCGGTGGCCGCCGCCATGGTTCAGCGGGCCATCGGTGACCGTCTGACCTGCGTCTTCGTCGACCACGGGCTGCTGCGCAAGGGCGAGGCCGAGCAGGTCGAGCGCGACTTCGTGGCCGTCACCGGGGTCAAGCTCCGGGTGGCCGACGCCCAGGAGCGCTTCCTGAAGGCGCTCGAAGGGGTCACCGACCCCGAGGAGAAGCGCAAGATCATCGGCCGTGAGTTCATCCGGGTCTTCGAGGACGAGCAGCGCGCCATCATGGCCGACGGCCCCGTCGACTTCCTTGTCCAGGGCACTCTCTACCCCGACGTGGTCGAGTCGGGCGGCGGCACCGGCACCGCCAACATCAAGTCCCACCACAACGTCGGAGGTCTCCCCGACGATCTTCAATTCTCGCTGGTGGAGCCGCTCCGCGCGCTGTTCAAGGACGAGGTCCGCCGGGCCGGCGAGGAGCTGGGCCTGCCCGCCGCCATGGTCTGGCGCCAGCCGTTCCCCGGCCCGGGGCTGGGCATCCGCATCGTCGGCGCGGTCAGCCGCGAGCGCCTGGAGATCCTTCGCGAGGCGGACGCCATCGCCCGCGAGGAGCTCTCCCGCGCGGGTCTCGACCGGGAGATCTGGCAGTGCCCGGTCGTGCTGCTCGCCGACGTCCGCTCGGTGGGCGTCCAGGGCGACGGCCGCACCTACGGTCACCCGATCGTGCTGCGCCCGGTCTCCAGCGAGGACGCCATGACCGCCGACTGGTCCCGCGTCCCCTACGACGTGCTCGCCCGCATCTCCACCCGTATCACCAACGAGGTCCGCGAGGTCAACAGGGTGGTGCTGGACGTGACCAGCAAGCCCCCGGGCACCATCGAGTGGGAGTAGCGACCGGCGAGGACGGTTGCCGCCGATGGCGGCGTTTCGCGGGGTGCCGAACGGTAAGTTGGGGCGGGTGTCCTCCTCCACTCTGATCGGCGCAGGCTCCACCAAGACTCCCGTCCCTCGCCTGGCGTGGCTCGACGCGCTGCGTGGGATCGGCGCGGTCGCCGTGTTGCTGGAGCACATGCTGCCCTGGTTCATGCCCGCCCTGCGACCGTACTGGTTCAACCTCGGGATGTACGGCGTCCTGGTGTTCTTCCTGGTCAGCGGGTACATCATCCCGGTTTCGCTGGAGCGGCGCGGTGATGTGCGGGCCTTCTGGATCAGCCGGGTGTTCCGGCTCTACCCGATCTACCTGCTGGTCGCGGTGGGAGTCCTGGTCACGGCGATCTGGATGCCCGTCCGCGAGCAGGTGCCCAGGGACCTGGCCTCGGTGTCCGCGCACGCCACGATGCTGCTGGACGTGGTGCACCTGGGCGGCCTGGCCGACACCATGTGGACGCTCTCGTACGAGATGGTCTTCTACCTGATCGTCACCGCGCTGTTCGTCGGCGGGGTGCACCGCGCGAGCGGCGCCTTCGCCATCGGCTTCGGGGCGGTCGCGGTCGTGGCGGGGCTGGTGTTGACGGGGCCGCCGCTGAAGGGCTCCGGGCCCGCGTACGTGTCCGGCGTGCTGTTCTTCGCGGGCCTGGCCTGCCTGATCGGCGGGCGGTTCACGAAGATCGCCGCATATGTCCTCGGCGCGATGGCCGTGGTGCTGCTGATCTTCTCCGGTTTCGTCCCGTGGCTGGGGGCGGCGATTCTCGCGGTGATGTTCGCCGGGACCGCGATCCGCCGCTGGGAGCACGGGGAGGGAGCCCTCTGGCCGGTGGCGGCCGCGACGGTGCTCGTGGCGCTGGCCCCGGTCTGGTCGGAGCAGGCCGGCTGGTGGTGGGTGCAGCCGGGGCCGTGGTTCGTCACCATGGCGCTGGCCGGGGTGTCGTTCGCGGGTGCGATGGCCCTGCGCGAGCGCCGGCTGCCCAGGTTCCTCGTCTGGCTGGGGCTGGTCAGCTACTCGGTCTACCTGCTGCATCACCCGCTGCTGCGGATCGCACACGCCGTTGTCGGGGACGTGCGGGCCGCGGGGCCGGTGGTGCAGCTCTCCCTGTCCGCGGCGTTCGTGCTGATGGTGCTCGGCCTGAGCCTGCTCACCTACCGCTACGTGGAGCTTCCCATGCAGCGGCTGGGCAGGCGGCTGGCTCGGCGGCGATCCGCGGACGAGATCGCCGAGAGGACGCCCTCAGCTGAGATGGCCAAGAGGGCGTCCTCGGGTGAGGCGGCTCAGGTGCCGTCCGCGGGTGACTCCGCGAAGTCGCCCGGGTCGCCGGTGGGCGACTCGGAGGTCAGATCCTCGTCCTTCTCGGAGCCGACGGGGTAGACCTCTCCGGCCTTCGTGGCCTTGGCGCCGCGCAGCGAGGAGACCGCCACCACGTGGTAGCCCTGCTTCTGCAGCGCGGTCAGCAGCTTCGGCATCACCTTGACCGTCTGCTCGACCCAGTCGTGCATGAGGATGACCCCGTCACGCTTGGCGTTCTTGAGCACCTCGTCGTAGATGGCCTTCTCGTTCCTGGTCGCCCAGTCGCGGGAGCCGCCGTTCCACAGCACGATCGGCATGTCCATCTCGGCGGCGATCGCCGCGACCCGCTGGTCGAACTCGCCGTAGGGCGGCCGGATCGTCGTCGGGTACTTCCCGGTGGACTTCTTGACGATGTCCTGGGTCTTGGTCAGCTCCTCGCGGATCTTGTCCTCGGACAGCTCCCGCAGGTGCGGGTGGCTGTAGCTGTGGTTGCCGATGTCGTGGCCCTCGGCGACCATCCGCTTGGCGAACGCGGGGCGGGACTTCACGTACTGACCCTCAAGGAAGAACGTCGCCTTGGAGTTGTACTTCTTGAAGGTGTCGAGCAGCTTGTCGGCGTACTTGCCGGGGCCGTCGTCGAAGGTCAGCGCGATGCACTTGACCTTCGCGCAGTCCACCGGCACGGGCTTGGGGGCGGGCTTGGCCTTGTCCGCCGACGTGGCCGTTGTTTTGGGTTGTTCCGCACTCCATGCGGTGGTCGGGGTGGCGATCATGGCCAGCGCACAGGAAGTGGCCAGCAACATTCGGACAGGAGACTTCATGAGGGGATCTCCGGGTCAAATCGACGTCGGTCGAGTGGGCATCCTATCGAGGCGCCTGATGGCTTCCGGGGCTGAAGCGTCACAATGTCCTGTGAAAGCCGATATGTTCCGGTGACCGCGCCACGGTGCGCGCCCTACCGCAAACTTGACGTTTCCCCAGGTCATGGCTGTGTATAGCGGCGTGGGCGCGCCCCGCTGCCGCCCGATGATGGGCAACGACCCCCTGCCGGAAAACGCTGGGGAGAGCATGACGATCGCTACGGTGGGGCCGCCCTCGGCCGAGAGGGAGCGGGGCGATGTTCGCGACACCCGCGACCGGTGGTTCACGCTCGCCTGCTACGCGACCGGCCAGCTCGTGCTGCTCGGCTGGTGGCTCGCCTTCCACCCCGGGCTGATGAGCCCGGACTCCGTCACCTACGTCGCGCACGTCACGACGGGCCCCTGGGTGGCCGGCCAGTCGGTCGCCTACGACGCCCTGCTCGGCCTCTCGCTGCGGGTGACCGGCGACCTGTCCCCGGTCACCCTCGCGCAGACGGCGGCGATGGCCACCGCGCTGGCCCACCTCGCGGGCGCGCTCAGGTCGCTGGGCGTGCGCGGGCGCGGGCTGCTCGTGGCGCTGGGATGCGCGGTGCTGTCACCGCCGCTCGGCGCCTTCACGGTGACGATGTGGAAGGACGTGCCGTTCACGGTGTGCGCGGTGCTGGCCGCGGGCACCGCCGTACGGCTCGCGACCGGGCCCGCCGCGGTACGGCGCGCGGCCGGGAGCGGGACACGGGGAACGCTCAGGAACAGGGTGCTCAGGGGCGGGTGGACCTGGGATCCGCGGCTGGCCGCCCTCGGTGCCGAACTCGCCGGGCTGGGGCTGTTCAGGAACAACGGCTTCCTCGTCGCGCTGATCGCCGCGATCCTGCTGCTCCCGCTGCTGCCCGCGGCCCGCCGCTCGCTGGCGACGCTGGCCGCGGCGGCGGTGGTTGCGCCGCTGCTGTTGCTGGGCGCCGGCTACCCGGCGATGGGCATCGCGCCGCCGTCTCGCTCGTTCGCCTACCAGACGGTGTTCGGCGATCTCGCCGTGGCGTACGAGGAGCGTCCCCGGCTCTTCGACCACGAGCAGCGGGCACTCCTCGCCACGATCGCCCCGCTGCACGCCTGGCGGCGGGGGGCGACCTGCCAGACCATGGCGCGGGTCTTCTTCGACCCCGCCTTCAGCCACTCGCGGGCCGAGCAGCGGATCTCCGACGTGCTGGAACTCTGGCGCGGGCTGCTGGTCCGCGCGCCCGGTGTGATGCTGAGCGCCCGGGTCTGCCGCGCCGCGCTCGCCTGGCAGGTCGGTTCGACCTCGGGCGAGCCCGGCGGCGAGCTCTATCGCTTCTCGCTGCGCGATCCCCGGCTCCCCGACGGCTGGGCGGGCACCCCGGCGGCCTCGGCGATGCGGCAGCGGCCGTTCTCCGCCGGTCTGCGGGCCGCCGGGCTGTCCGCGCTGGACGCGAGCACGGTCAGGCAGCTTGAGTGGCTGCTCTGGCGGGCGCCCTTCTGGTGCTACCTCGGCTACGCGGCGGCCGCGCTCGTGTGGCGGCGGACCGGGAGTGGGGCGGCGCTCGCGGGGGCGGCCGTGGTCGCGGGGCAGCAGCTCGGCGTGATCCTCACCAACACCGCGCCGGACTTCCGGTTCATGGTGGCGCCGATCTTCGTCGGTGTCCTGTTCGTGCCGCTCCTGCTGCGGGAGGTACGAACCCTGCCGCCCCGGCGATGAGCGAGGAGCGCCCGCGTCAGCGGTCGATCTCGTCGAACAGCGCCTCCCAGCGGTCCAGGACGCGGGGCAGCCGGTAGGCCCTCATCCGTTCCCTGCCCCTGGCCCCCATCCGCCGGCGCAACTCGGCGTCGGACATGAGGCGCTCCAGGGCGGCGGCGAAGCTCCCCGCGTTCCCCGGTTCGGCCAGCACGCCGTTGTCGCCGTCTGTGACCAGGGTCCTGACCCCGGCCGAGGCGTCGCAGGCCACGGCGGGCAGCCCGCAGGCCGCGCCCTCGGCGAGGACCAGCCCCCATCCCTCGAAGTCGCTGCTCAGGGTGACGATGGAGGCGTCGAGGTACTCGGCCTCGACGTTCTCGACCTGCCCGCGGAAGACGATCCGGCCGCCGAGGCCGGTCTCGGCGGCCTGCGCCTCCAGCGCAGCCCTGAGCGGCCCGTCGCCGATGATGTGCAGCTCCCACGGTTCGGCGACGGCGGGGGCCGCGGCGGCGAAGGCGTCGATCAGCAGGTCGATCCGCTTCACCCTGACCAGCCGTCCCGCCGAGACGATCCGCGGGTTGCGCAGCGCGGCGGCCTGCTCGGGAAAGACACTGACCGGGTTCAGCATGGTCCCGCAGTTGGCGAGCCGGTGGTTGGTGAAGGACGCGGCGTAGTCGTCGCAGAGAAAGAGCGCCTTGTCGAGGTGCGCGTAGTGCTTCTTGATCAACCGAAGGTTCGGGGAGTCCACGGCCTCGGCGTACGACTGGTGGTACTGGCCGATCTTGGCGATGTGCGGCATGGGCAGGTCGGCGATCCAGTGGGCGGCCCAAGGCGAGGCGATGACCAGGTAGCCGCCGTCGATCCGGTCCGTCAGCCGGAGCAGCCGCTGCCTGGCGGTGGCGATCTCCTCCGGGGTCCGCCGAGCCTTCGCCCTGCGCCACGGGAGCGAGCGGGGGGCGGCCTCGGGGGCGGGTGTGTCGTACAGCGTGGCGTGCCGGTAGACGGGGTCGGCGAAGTAGGTCTGCGGCTGCCTGGAGGGGTTGATGCTGACCAACCTCACCCGGTGCCCGCGGGTGGCGAGGCCCTGGGCCAGGGTGTGGATGACCCGCTGGGACCCGCCCATCGAGTCGCCGTCGGTGCTGAGGAAGATGACGTTTCGCGCTCTCATCGCACGACCTCCGGGAAGAACGCGTCCACGACCTTGCCGCTCGCCTGCCCGTCGTCGAGGCCGCACCAGCGGGCGCGGAACTCCGCGTAGCGCCGCCCGTACCGCTCGGTGATCTCACCGAGCTCCTCCAGCGCGGCGGCCAGCTCGCCCGGGTCGCGCAGCAGCGGCCCGGGGGCGACCTCGGCCAGGTCGAAGCAGACCCCCCGCTGGGCGGAGGCGTAGCGCTCGTGGTCGTCGACGTAGTAGAGGATCGGCCGGCCGAGGCAGGCATAGTCGAACATGATCGAGGAGTAGTCCGTCACCAGCACGTCGGAGGCCAGCATCAGGTCGTTGACCTCGGGATACGCCGAGGCGTCCCGGGCCAGCCAGCCGAGCGGGTCGGGCACCGTGAAGCGGTCGTAGGGGTGGGCGCGGACGAGGACCACCCAGTCCGGGCGGAGCGTGGCGGCGAGGGCCGGCAGGTCGATCCGAAGTGATTCGCCGCTGAAACGCCCGTTGTCGCGGTACGTGGGCGCGTAGAGGACCACCCGTTTTCCGGCCGGGATCTCGAAGAACTCCCTGACCCGCCGCGCCCGCTCGCGCTGCGCCGGTTCGGCGTGCCGCACCAGCACGTCGGTACGCGGATAGCCGGCGTGCAACAGCTCGCCCTTGAAGCCGCTGGCCTCGGCGAAGTCCCGGCGGAAGTCGCGGCCCGGGGTGAGCAGCATGTCCCAGCGCGCCACCGCCTCGGTGTACTTCCTGGCCAGGGAGGGCTGCGTCCGGTGGCGGGGCTCATCCAGCCCCATCTTCTTGAACACCTGGCCGTGCCAGGTCTGCAGGTAGCGGGTGCCCCTGCGCTTGCGGTAGCAGTAGGGGAGGTTGTGGCTGTCCACCCAGTAGCCGGCGCGCGCCAGGGTCCAGGCGTAGCGGAAGGTGTCGCGCTGGACGAGGTCGACGTCCTCGGGAAAGCGCTCGGGGGCGCCCGCGTGGGACCAGACCGCGCGCAGGCCGCCCGCGCGCCGCTGCAGCTCCTCGTAGACGTAGCGCGGGTTGCCGGTGTAGCCGCTCCCCTCGGCGGACTCGAAGAGCGCCAGGCGGCGGTTGACCGGCACCGTCGCGCTGACCAGCCGGTAGAAGCGACCCAGGTTGCGGGGGGTGGCCAGGTCGGACAGCAGGTGCTGCCAGAGCTCCGCCATGCTCGGCAGGCGTCGCGCGGGCACGTGGCCGAGCCTGCGCGCCACGAGCCGGAACGGGATGTCGGCGGACGCCTCCAGGACCAGGCGGCCCGTGCCCACAGTGCCCACGGAGGTGAACGACAGGCCGGGGGACGCCAGCAGGGGCCTGGCGTTGCGGCGCTCACCCTCGTGGAGCGAGATCGTGACCGCCTGCGGTCTGACGGCGTTGTCCGGCCAGTCCAGCTCGGGCAGGGAGATCGACACCGTCGCCTCCAGGATGCCCGTCCCCTCGGGGATCTGGGTGCCCTCCGCCTCCTCCGGGTCCCACTGCCCTTCCAGCCCTCGCCGCTCCCACGCTCCCTGGGGCGGCTCGGTCACGACGGGGGCCGGCTCGAAGGGGATCGAGGTGATCGCCTTCTTCCTGCCGCCGATGTGCAGCCAGGCGGTCAGCGAGCGGCCGTCGAGCACCCGGCCGGGGTCATAGGTCCGCAGGCGCAACCGAACCTCGTCCCTCGACGCCTGCAGGTCGACGAGCTCGTGCCGGAGCAGCGCGCCGGCCAGCGGTTGCTCCGCCAGGTGCAGCTCGGTGACGTCCAGCTCGCTCCTGCCCCGCTCGCTCAGCGGGAGCGTCGCCCCCCAGAACACCCGCCCGCCTTCCGTGGTGACCGCCCGGGGCGGCACCGAGTGCCTGGCCCCCAGCTCGACGGCGGCGAGCGCCGCCTCGGCGCCGCGCCGCTCGCGGACGAGCTGGAGGCAGACCCGCTCGGCCCTGCTCAGCCGCTCGATCGCCGCGGGTTCGAGCGTGTCCACGTACGGGATGACGAGGTCGGCGAACTCGGCGATCCACGCCGGGTCACGCTGGGGCAGGTCTCCCAGGTAGAGGCGGAGGTCGTGGGAGAGGAAGCGGAAGTCCTTGTCCTCCTTGAGATCGAGGGAGTGGGCGGCGGCCAGCACGCGGTCGCTCAGCACGGCGGCCGTGACGCGCTGGCGCACGTTCTCCAGCTCGTGCCGCCGCGACGAGATCGACCTGGTCGCGGGCGTGGCGGCGAGCAGCCAGCGGTAGACGGGCCACGGTACGACGGCGAACAGCTTGCTGCGGCAGAACAGCTCCGTCGACCAGACGATGTCCTCGTGGTGGATGTCCTCGTGGAACCGGATGCCGGTGCCGTCCAGGAAGGTCCGCCGGTACAGCTTGTTGGTGGCCAGGCAGTTGAAGAGGAGTTCGGGTTCGGCGCGGATGTCGTCCACGATCCGGCGCTCCGCGAACAGCCGGGGGTACCAGAGGGTGACGGCGCCACTCGCCTCGTCGACGCGTTCCACGGTGCCCATGACGAAGTCGGCACCGGTCGCCTCCACCTCCAGCAGCAGGCTCTTGCAGGCGTGCCTGGGCAGTTCGTCGTCACTGTCGAGGAACATCAGGAAGGGCGCGCGGGCGGCGTCCATGCCCGCGTTGCGGGGGGCGCCGCAGCCGCCGCTGTTGGCGGGCAGCCGCACGTAGCGGACCCGGCCGTCCTCCTCGGTGAGCGCCTTGGCCACCGCGGGGGTGTCGTCGCCCGAGCAGTCGTCCACGACGATCACTTCGAGGTTCTTGAGCGTCTGGCCGAGTACGGAGCGCACGGCCCGGGGTAACCGGGGTGCGTCATTGTAGGTGATGACGATCACGCTGACGTCCGGGACCGTGTAACGCTGTGTCATGATGCGCAACTCCAGGGCGGCTGGGAGGAGAGCCTTGACCCGCAACGGCCGGGTAAGGCGTCATGGGATTGCCGGTTTCGGTGTTCCGCCGGTGTCTGTCGGCGTCCGTCGGTGACGGGTGGTGGATGAGCGGCCGTCAGGTCAGGGAGCCGTCGGGCCGAGGAGGACGGGGGCGTCGCGGCCGGTGCCCCTCGCGGTCCGGTGGTCCGCGCGCTCCTCGTGGTACTCCGCGTCGACGTTGACCTCCCAGACGTCGTGCCTGGCGCCGTCGACGAGGTTCTCCACGGTCAGCATCGCGGTGAGCATGGAGTGGTCCTGGTTGTTGTACCGGTGCATGCCGTTGCGGCCGACCGGGTGGATCCGCGGCCACTCCACGTCGAGATACTTCCTGAGCACCTCCACGTTGTGGACGTAGCCGGCGTCGTAGACCGGGTAGGCCTTCGGCATCCGCACCACGTAGCCCTGCTGGACCTCACCGGGGGTGACCAGGCCCAGGTGCTCCAGCTCCCGGGTGCCGAACGCGACGAGGTCGTCGTCGGGCATCCGCCATAGGTCGTCGCCCTCGTTGACGAAGTACTCCAGGCCGAGGCAGGTCCGTCCGGCCCGGACCAGGTACGGCGACCAGGAACCGTAGTTCTGCACCCGGCCGAGCCGCACCTCGGGGGAGTGGATGTAGATCCAGTTGTCGGGGAAGGAGAACCGCTCGGGGACGACCAGCGCGACGGTGAGGAAGTCGCGGTACCTCAGCCCCGCGGCCGCCTCGGCGACGATGTCCGGCACGTCGAGCCCGAACGCGTGGATCAGGGTGCTGAGCGGCATCGAGGAGATGAGGTCGTCGCAGTACACCTCACGGGTGGTGCCCTCGCCCTCGCCCGTGCGGACGGTGAGGGCCAGCCGGCCCCGGTGGCGGCGGACGCGCTCGACCCGGGTGCCGAGGCGCACCGTGGAACCCAGCTCGCGGACCCGGTCGGCGCAGGCCTCCCACATCATGCCCGGCCCCAGCTTGGGGTAGCGGAACTCCTCGATGAGGCTGGTGACCTCCTTGCTGTTCCTGCCGGGCAGCAGCGCGCGGGCGATCGCCCTGCCCAGGGAGAGGTTCCTGATCCGCTGCGCGGCCCAGTCGGCCTGGATGCTCTCCGCGGGAACGCCCCACACCTTCTCGGTGTAGGTCTTGAAGAAGATCCCGTAGAGCCGGCTGCCGAATCTGGCCGTGACCCAGCCCTCGAAGGTGGACTGGTCCGCGGGCGGCCTGATCCGGGCCCAGGCGTAGGAGCCGACACATCGTGCGGATTCGAGGACACCGAGATTGCGCAGGGCGTTGGAGGCCCTGAGCGGGTAGTCGTAGAAACGGCCCCCGTAGTGGATGCGGCTCATCCTCGGGCGGAGCAGGAAGTCCTCCTCGTCGAGGATCTCGTTCCAGAAGTCCGTCACCCGCGACACCTTCGTGAAGAAGCGGTGTCCGCCGATGTCGAAGCGCCAGCCGTCGCGTTCCTCGGTCCGGCTGATCCCGCCGACCACCCGGTCGGCTTCGAAGACCTCGCACGGGTGTCCTCGCCGGGCCAGCTCGTAGGCCGCGGTGAGCCCGGCGGGCCCCGCTCCCACGACGACTGTTGAGTCCATGCGCTTCCCCCCGCGAATGCCGTTTCCTGCGATCTCGCCCGCCTCGGTCACCCGATGGTGTCGGACGGTCAGGGGGGACCGAAGGGTCATTACGACTTACTAGGACGTGTGCATTCCCAGCCTTGACCAGGACATGGTGAAGGCGTTGCCGCACCGCGGGCCGGGGGCGGGGGCCGGCCGGGTGCGAGGGATGGTCAAGTCTCGGTCTGCTCAGTCCATCGCGGTCATATTTTGGGCGCGCCCCATCGGCCGCGAAGCCATGCTGCTGACGTGACGTCCACCTCGCGCGCACGGCCGCCGAGCCCCGCCACGCGCCCGGGACGTCCTCCACGATGAGTGGATCTTCACCTGCGTGGCGTGTCCGGTGTTCGCGCGGACGGACCGGACTGTGAGCTTTCGACTACCGGAGGACCGATCGTGGCCCCAGTGAGCATCATCGTGCCCATCTACGACGTGGAACCGTACCTTGAGGCGTGTCTGGAGTCGTTGGTCGCGCAGACCTGGAGTGACATCGAGGTCGTCATGGTGGACGACGGTTCTCCCGACTCCAGCGCGGAGATCGCCGAGGCGTTCGCCGCGCGCGACGCGCGGTTCCGGCTGATCCGGCAGGAGAACGCGGGCCTGGGCACCGCGCGCAACACCGGCATAAGACACGCCACCGGCGAGTTCCTCGCCTTTGTCGACAGCGACGACATGCTCCCGCTGACGGCGATCGAGACGATGGCGTGCAGCCTTCAGGAGAGCGGTTCCGATCTCGCCACCGGCAACGTGCTGCGTTTCAGCGGGCAGGGGGTGCGCCAGTCGGCGATGCACAAGACGATCTTCGCCAACTCCGCCCGGCGAACCCATGTGACCCGTGACGAGATCCTGCTCAAGGACCGGCTGGTCACGAACAAGCTCTGGCGCCGCTCCTTCTGGGACGAGCACGGGCTGAACTTTCCCGAGGGGGTTCTCTGGGAGGACATCGCGGTCTCCCTGCCCGCCCACTTCCTGGCCGGGGCGGTGGACGTGCTCTCCACCCCGGTCTACCTGTGGCGGGAGCGGGAGGGGGAGAGCGTCTCGATCACCCAGAACCGGGGACACGTCAAGGGGATCGAGGACCGGTTCGCCGCCGTCAACTCCGTGCGCCGCTTCCTGACCGACACCGGCAGGGCCGAGCACCTGCCCGCGTGGGACCGGATGGTGCTCGACAGCGACCTGCCGAACTTCCTGCAGGTGCTCGACCAGGCGGGCGAGGAGTCCCAGCAGCGCTTCCTCGACCTGGCCTGTGCCTACCTCGACCAGGCGGGACCGAAGGTCCTCTCGTGCATCCCCGCGCAGCGCCGGGCGAAGTGGGCGCTGGTACGACAGCGCCGGATGGACGACCTGGTCCAGCTGCTGGAGTGGGACAGGACGGTCAAGCCGACGGTCCGGGTCGGCGGTGGCGGCATACGCGGGTACCACCTCAACAGCCCGGTACCCGTCGAGCGGTCCGCCATCCGGATGCGCGAGGAGCTTGACCTGCGGCAGCGGGTGGACAGCCTGAGCTGGAAGGACGACCGGCTGATCGTCGAGGGCAGGGTCTCGCTGCGCTACCTGCGTCCCCGCCGGCGGATCCAGCAGCACGTCTTCGCCTGGCTGGTCCCCGAGGGGGCCGGGCGCAGGATCCGGCTCCCGGTCACGGTCAAACGTGGCCTGTCGCTGGTGGACACGGGCCCGCGCAGGCGCAAGGACTGGTGCGGGTTCCGGCTGGCCGTCGACCCGGCCGGGCTTCCCGCCGGCTCGTCCTGGCATGTCGACCTGTGCGTACTGTCCCGGGGCCTGCTGCGGAGAGGCAGGCTGGCCCAGCCGAGTCCGGCCGCGCGGCGGCTGGAGCTCACCGAGGACTCCTCGGGGAGCGTGGCGTGGACGGAGTGGACGCCGGCCGAGGAGTTCAGGCTCAGGGTGGAGCGGCCCGGCGGCCGGGTCACCGGTCACCGGGTGGCCGAGGGCAGGCTGCGGGTCACCGGCCGGTGCGGCGACGACCTCGGCGCCGCACCGGTGCTGCGGCTGACCCGGCCGCAGGGCGGCCGCGACCGGCGCTACCCGATGGCCGTCTCGGACGGCACCTTCGAAGCGGTGATCGACCTCGACGAGGTGCTGTCCGAGCGCTGGCCAGGCCTGGACCCGGCGAGCCTGGAGATGAGCGCGCTCAGCCCCGGGGCCGAATGGCACTTCGAGGTCGTCCCGGAGCAGGGTGACGCCCGGCCGCTGATCGTCGAGCGTGACGTGGAGCGCGGCCTGCACCGGCTCCGCGGCCGGGACGTGGTGCTCGACAGGTCGCGGACGGGCGGGCTGGTGCTGCGCGAGCAGCGGCCGACGTTCTACGTGGAGCGGGTGGAGTGGACCGAGCGGGGGCACCTGGCGCTGACCGGGGCCGCGATGCGCCCCATCGACGGCCAGGCGTGGCTGGTCCTCACCTCGCGCAACCGGTTCAACGAGCGGCTCTTCCCGATCGTCGGCGGCAGCGCCACGGTGACGCCCGAGGGGACCGCCACGCTCGGCGGGTGGCTACCGCTGCCGGCGGGCACGCACGGTTTCGCGATCCGTACCGACGCGGGCGACATGCGGGTCGAGTTCCGGCTGTCCGCGCCGCTGGAGCACGTCTCCGCCACCCGTACGTTCACCTTCGACACCGACCTGACCTCCGAGGCCGTCTTCACGGTGAGTGACGACCTGCGCGCCTCGGGCAGGCCGAAGCAGCAGCGACTGCTGCGCGAGGACTTCTATCCGGCCAAGTGCCAGGAGGCGCTGCGGCCCGCCGTCCTCTTCGACAGCTACGCCGGCAGGCAGTTCTCCGACAGCCCGAAGGCGATCTACGAGGAGCTGGTGCGGCGGGGCGCCGACCTGGAGTTCATGTGGGTGGTCAGGGACGGGCAGGTGGAGCTGCCCGAGGGGGTGGCGCCGATCCGGCGGTACGGGCGGGAGTTCTACGAGGCGCTGGCCCGCTGCCGGTACATCGTCACCAACAGCCACCTGCCCTCCTGGTTCGAGCGCAGACCGGACCAGACGGTGCTGCAGACCTGGCGCGGCACCCCGCTGAAGCGCGTCGGTTTCGACATCGAGAAGGTGCTGTTCGCCAGGCCCGACCACCACGAGCGGCTGGCCAGGACCGTCGCCAGGTGGAGCCACCTGATCTCGCCGAGCCCCTGGTGCACCTCGGTCCTGGACAGCGCCCTGCGGTTCGAGGGGGAGATCCTGGAGATCGGCTCTCCCCGGGCCGACCTGCTCCGCCGCGACGGAGCCGCCGAGATCCGGGAGCGGCTCGGCCTGCCCGAGGGCAGGAAGGTGATTCTGTACGCCCCGACGTGGCGCGACGACAAGTTCTACAGCAGGGGGCGCTACCGGCTCGACCTGCGTCTGGACCTGCAGCGGATGTCCGAGGAACTCGGTGACGACCATGTGCTCATGATCCGCAAGCACCCGAGCGTCACCGACAGGGTGCCCCGGGTCGGCAGGGACTTCGTCCTCGATGTCTCGATATATCCGGATATCCAGGAGCTTTACCTGGTCGCGGACATGCTGATCACGGACTACTCGTCGGCGATGTTCGACTTCGCGGTGACCGGCAAGCCGATGCTGTTCTACACCTATGACCTGGAGCGCTACCGCGACGAGGTGCGCGGCTTCAACTTCGACTTCGAGGCCGAGGCCCCGGGCCCGCTGCTGCGCACGACCGAGGAGGTCGTGGAAGCCGTGCGGGACGTCGACGAGGTGCGCACCAAGTACCTGAGGCTGTACGACGCCTTCACCGCCAGGTTCTGCCCGCTGGAGGACGGCGGCGCGTCGGCGCGGGCGGTGGACCGGATCTTCCGGTAGCCGCGCCCGCCTCGCGAGCTCGGCGGGCCCGGAGCGGAGGCGACCGGTGGTTCCGGGGCGGAGGCGACCGGTGGTTCCGGGGCGGAGGCGACCGACGGTCCCGGAGAAAGGCCGGGGAACCCCTCCCCGGCCTTTCATGTCTCCAAAGCAGCCGATCACTGTGGCGCGGGTCGGTCAAGAAGTGGCATGGAGATCTTCTAGTAGTTACAGAGCGTAGATGACAGGAGACGTGGCGTGGCCATGCTGGGACGCATGAGGGCCTATTCGTTGGACGACGTCCACGCGACCCGGAAACGAAAAGACTCCTGGTGGACCGTTTTCCTGGTTGACCCGGTGGCGTGCAGGCTCACCCTGCTCGTCGCCAACCACACGTCCATCACCCCCAACGGGCTCACTCGTTTCTCCCTGATCCTCGGGATGTGCTCGGCGATCTGCTTCGCGGCCGGACGGCTGGTGCCGGGGGCACTGCTGTTCTACCTGAGCTTCATGGTCGACTGCATGGACGGGAAGATCGCCCGGCTCAAGGGGACGGGCACCGCGTTCGGACTCTGGCTCGACTACGTGGGCGACCGGATCAGGGTGGTCTGCTGCGCCGCGGGGCTGGCGTCCGGGCAGTACGCGGTGACGGGGGACATCGCCTACATCCTGCTCGGCGCGGGGGTGGCGGTGCTCGACCTGTTCCGTTACGTGAACGCGCCGCAGATGAAGCGCGTGCGCGAGGTGGTCAAGGAGAACCGGCTCGGCCGCCTGGCGGCCGTCGAGTCCGTGGTGGCCCCGGGACACGTCAGGCCCGCGGAGGCCGTGGTGGCCGCCGGGCACGTCAGGCCCGTCGAGGTCGTCATGCCCCGCGAGGCCATCACGCCCCGCGAGCCGATGCGGATCGTCCCCTTCGAGGAACGGAGGCCGAGGCCGCGGGGCGGCAAGCGGCAGAGGCTGCCCCGCAGGTTCGGCCGCCTGCTGGCCCGCCACCGGGTGCGGAGCCATCTGATCAGCGGCATCGAGTTCCACGCCGCGGTGTTCGTGGTCGCCCCGCTGGTCGGGAGGGTCGCCCTGGTGCCCCTCGCGGTCGCCTCCGGGGCGATGCTTCTGCTGAACGAGGTCTTCCTGATCTATCGAATGTGGCTCTTCTCCCGGGTGGTGCCCGCCGCGCCGCTGGTGGAGAAGGTGCCGCGCGTATCTGTTTGACCAAGCTTTACGGGGGTTCGTTGTCATGCAGTCCGACCGCCCGATCTTCGTGATCGGTTGTCCACGTTCAGGCACCACCATGTTGCAGCTGATGCTGCACTCGCATCCACGTATCGCGGTGCCTCCGGAGACACGGTTCGTGGTGCCCGGCTACTACCGCAGGTTCTCCTTCGGGGACCTGCGCGAGGAACGGAACCGGCGCAGGGTCGGCCGGTGGATCGTGAGCGACAAGGACACCAAGTTCAAGGAGCTCAAGCTCGACGGGGACAGGCTGATCGACGACATCGTCGCGGGGCCGCCGACGCTGGGCTCGGCGATGGGCATCACCTTCCGCTCGTACGCCGAGCAGTACGGCAAGAGCCGCTGGGGTGACAAGCGGCCCAGCTACTACCACCATGTGGACCTGTTGACCCGGCTCTTCCCCGACGCCCAGTTCGTGCACCTGATCAGGGACGGCCGTGACTGTGTGGCGTCGCTGAAGGAGATGCCCTGGTACACCAAGGACGTCTTCCACGCGGTGGTCAACTGGAGTGAGGCGATCGACTACGGCCGCCACCACGCCAAGAAGCTCCCCGCCGACAGCTACTACGAGCTGCGCTACGAGGACCTGACCGCCTACCCGGAGACCGAGCTGAGCAAGCTCTGCGAGTTCCTCGGCGAGAACTACGACCCGGCGATGTCCGAGCCGTACCACGTCGCCAGGGTGGCGATCCCGCAGCACAAGGTCTGGCACAGCAACACCCACGGCGATGTCACGACCGCCAGGGCGGGTTCGTGGAAGGCCAGGCTGGAGCCCTGGGAGATCTCGGTCTGTGAGACGGTCCTGGCCGAGCGGCTGACCGCCAACGGCTACGAGCTGAGCGGCGCGCCCAAGGCGGGCAAGGCCCACATCCAGGCGTGTGAGAAGGCCGCCTCCAAACGGCGCTGGGCGCGCAGGCGCAAGGAGTTCCGCGACCGCGTCAACCGGTTCCGCGAGCCGAGCCCGGTGGCCGCGAGGCTCACCAGCCGGCAGCTCGGCGAACTGGCGAAGGTCTGACGTGAAGCCCGACCGCCCGATCTTCATCCTGGGCTGTCCCCGCTCGGGGACGACGATGCTGCAGCTGATGCTGCACGCCCACCCGCGCGTCGCCATCCCGCCGGAGACCCGGTTCATGGTCTCCACCTACCAGCGGCGGCTCCAGTTCGGCGACCTCAACGACGCGGAGCACCGGCGCGAGCTGGCCGAGTGGGTGGTCGACCGGCGCCAGACGCGCTTCCACGAGCTGAACCTGGACCGCGACGAGGTGCTCGGGCAGATCGTCGACGGGCCGCCGACGCTCGGCTCCGCGCTGGGCATCGTGTTGCGCGCCTACGCGACCAGGCACGGCAAGCCGCGCTGGGGTGACAAGCGGCCCTCGTACTTCCAGTACACCGACGTGCTGCTCCGGCTCTTTCCCGACGCCCAGTTCGTGCACCTGGTCAGGGACGGCCGTGACTGCGTGGCGTCGCTGAAGGAGATGCCCTGGTACAACGGGAGCGTCTACAGCGCGGTCTCCGCCTGGGCCGAGGCGATCGACTTCGCCAGGCACGGCGCGCCGAGGCTCCCCGAGGGCAGCTACCACGAGCTGCGCTACGAGGACCTGACCGCCGAGCCGGAGGCTCACCTGCGCAGGCTGTGCGAGTTCCTCGGCGAGGACTTCCATCCGGCCATGTGCGACCCGGCCGCGGTGGCCGGCGTCGCCGTACCCGCCAGAAAGACCTGGCACGCGCGCACCTACGGCGAGGTGACCACCGCGCGGACCGGCTCCTGGCGCGATCGGCTCGACCCCGGCGAGGTCTCGCTCTGCGAGAGCGTGCTCGGCGACCGCCTGGAGACCTACGGGTACGAGCTCAGCGGGGCGCCGAGGATCGAGACCTCTCGGCTGGTCTCCTACGAGCGGACCGCGGCCAAGCGGAAGCTGGCCCGGGTCAAGCGGATCACCTTTGACCGGCTGATGCGGCTCCGCGAGCCGAATCCGCTGGGGGCGCGGCTCACCTCCGCCCAGATCGTGCTGGCGGGAGTGCCGATGCCACGCAACGAGCCGGTGGCGGTCACCGGGTGACCTGCTCGAACAGGGCCTCCCACCGATCCAGCACGCGATCGGGCCGGAACGCCTCGACGTGAGCGCGGGCGGCGGCTCCCAACCGCCGCCGCTCCTCGGCCGAGGCCATCAGCTCGGCCAGCGCGGCGGCGAGCGCGGTCACGTCGGCCGGGGGCACCAGCACCCCGGTCTCTCCGTCCAGTACGAGTGACCTGATCCCCCCCGACACGTCGAACGCCACCGAGGGCACCCCGTAGGACGCCGCCTCGCCGACCACCAGCGGCAGCCCCTCGTGCTCGCTGGCCAGCGCCAGCACCGACCCGCCCAGATACTCCTCGCCCATCAGGGGCGCGGGCACCGTGCCACGGAAGACCACCCGGTCGCTCACCTCGCATTCCGCGGCGTGCGAGGTGAGCCGCTGCCGCTCGGTCCCCTCACCGATCAGGTGCAGCTCCCAGCCCTCGCCCGCCTCGCGACGGGCCTCGGCGAGGTCCGCTCGCACCTCGGGCTCGCCGGGGGCGGAACGGCCACAGGCCTGGGCGAAGGCCGAGATCAGCCGGTCGAACCGCTTCACGCCCTCCAGCCTGCCGATCCCGAGCACCCGGCGGGCGGTCAGCTCGGCGGTCCCCGACGGCCAGGCGAACAGCGGGTTCGGGATGGACCAGGTGTTGGGCAGCAGCGCGTGCTCGGCGAAGAGCCACGCGTCCCGCTCGCTGAGAAAGACCGCCTTCTCCAGGGTGCCGTAGTGGTCGCGGACCGAGTCGAGGTGCCAGGAGCCCCGCGCGTGCTCGTACGACCCGTGGTACTGCCCGATCGGCAGCAGCCGCTCGGGCAGCAGGGCCCTGATCCGGGCGACCACGCTGGGCGAGGAGAGTACGGCGAACCCCGGTCCCACCTCGCGCAGCAGCCTGCCGAGCTCCCGGTGCTCACGGCGCCGGCCCAGCGGTGACAGCGTGCTCACCGGAGTGCGGTGGATCACGTGGCTGGTGTAACGCGGACGCTCCACGTAGCGGAACGGGCTCCTGGCGCGGTGCAGTCCGATCACGTGCACCTCGCGGCCCCGTTCGGCGAGCCCCTGAGCCACGGTGTGGGTGACCCGCTGGACGCCGCCCAGGGTGTCGGCGTCCACGCAGGCGAACACGACCGCCCCCGCGCGCCCGCCGCTCACCCTGACCACCTGGGCAGCTGGATCGGCCGCCGCACCCCCGGTAGATGCCCCAGCCCGCCAGGAGGGTGCCGCTCCCGCCCGCCGGGCGCCCGGGGAGCCTGCGCGGGTACCTGGGCCGAGGGGAGGCCGAAGAAGGCGTCCACCACCTTCGCCGAGGCGTGGCCCTTCTCCTCCGCGCACCACATCCTGCGGAACGCGATGTACCTGGCGGCGAAGGAGACGGTCACGCCGTCGAGGTCGCGCAGCGCCTCGATCAGCTCCTCGGTGGTGGTCAGGCAGGGGCCGGGGGCGATCGCGGGCAGGTCGTGGTAGACCCCGCGTTCCACCCTGCGGTACTCGTCCCAGTCATCGATCAGGAACAGCATCGGCCGCCCGGTGATCGCGTAGTCGCACATCAGCGACGAGTAGTCGGTCAGCAGCGCGTCCGAGAGCAGTATCAGGTCGTTGACCTCGGGGTACGACCCGGCCTCGCGGACGAAGTGGCGCAGCTGCTCGGGTACCTCGAACCGCTCGACCGGGTGGGTGCGCAGGACCACCGTCCAGTCGCCGGCCAGGGCCTCGGCCATCGCGGACAGGTCGGCTCTGACCGACTCGCCGGACCCCTTGGCCCGGTCGCGGTAGGTGGGTGCGTACAGCAGCACCCTGGACCAGTGCGGGATCTCCAGCCGCTCCCTCGCCCGCCTGGCCGCCTCCCGGTCACCGTGCACGAGCACGTCGCA
Organism: Streptosporangium sp. CA-115845; assembly: GCF_050943795.1. Lineage (NCBI taxonomy): Bacteria > Bacillati > Actinomycetota > Actinomycetes > Streptosporangiales > Streptosporangiaceae > Streptosporangium > Streptosporangium sp. CA-115845. The sequence goes on from NZ_CP191988.1 coordinate 1,181,411, forward strand.
GCGGGGCGAGCCGTGGCGCAGCAGCCGCCCCCGGTAGCCGTTGGAGGGCACGAACACCCGCTCGAACTCGGCGCTGGGCGAGACCAGCGCGTCCCAGCGCTCCACCGCGGCCCGCCAGGTCGCCCTCGGCCCGTCGAAGTCGGCGCGCAGGTCGGGCGCGTCGAAGCCGACCGACTTGATGCCCTGGCCGTGCCAGGTCTGCAGGTAGCGGGTGCGCGGCGGCTTGGGATAGGCCAGCGGCATGCCGTGGCTGTCGACCCAGTAGCCCGCCCTGGCCATGGTCCAGATGTGCCGCCAGCTCATCCGCCGTACCAGCCTGGCGTCGGGAGGAAAGCCGTGCGCGGCCCCGGCCGCCGACCAGACCACCCGCAACGGCGTGCCCCGCCGCCTGAGCTCCTCGTAGATGTAGCGCGGGTTCCCGGTGTACCCGGCGCCGACGTCGGACTCGAACAGGGCCAGATCCCGGCGGGGCGGCAGTACGGAGATCAGCCCTTTGTAGACGCGGAGCTTCACCTTGGGGCCGTCCATCCTGCGCAGCAGCCTCAGGCCGGCCCGCCCCACCCGGGCCAGTTGCCTGAGCGCTCCCCGGCGGCGCCAGCGCAACCGCAGGAACGCGGCGATCCCCTCCGCGCCGACGGTGACCTCGTGCCACGGGACGACGACGACGAACGGCGGGCTGGACGAATCGACCAGCAGCTGGTCGGAGGTGATCCTCCCGTCGGGGTTGACGATCTCGACCACCGGCTCGTGGCGGCCGTCGCAGCCCAGGCGGCCGGGGCTGAGCGCGGCGAGGTCGATCGTCGTCTCGCTCAGCAGACCGCCGTCGTCCCGCTCGCGCGGCGACAGCCGTATCCGGTGCCTCCCGGCACGCAGGAACGCGGTCCAGCCGGGGGTGGCGGCGAGCACCCCGAACGGGTCGTACGTCCTGATCACCAGCCTGAGCACGGTGCCCTCGCCGGTGACGACCGCCTCGTGGCGCAACCTGGAGGCGCTGTAGGGCAGCTCGGCCATCCGGAGCGAGGTGATCTCCCGCATCTCGTCGGGGACCGTGCCCCAGTAGGTGCGTCCCTCCTCGCGCAGGGCGACGCGCGGCGGTGCCTTCGGCCCGTTCAGCGAGGCGGCGGCCACCAGGAGTTCGTCAGGCCGGTCGGCGAGGATGAAACTACAGCAGACCCTGATGAGCGGGTCGATCGTCTCGAACACCACCGGGTCGAGCTCGCACAGGTAGGGGCGGATCACCGAGACGAACTCCTCGACCCACGCGAGGTCCCGCGCGGGCAGCGGGTTGAGGTAGACCCGCAGGTCCTGGCGGAGGAACCGGCGCTGCCGCTCGTGCACCAGGTCACCGAGGCCGTTGTCGCGCAGGATGTCGTCGCTCAGCCGGGCCGCCCTGATTCTGGAGCGGACGTTGGACATGTCGGTCAGGCTCAGCGAGATCGACAGCCGCGCGTCGCTCTCCGCCGAGGCCCGGTGCCAGAGGTAGACCACCCACGGAACCACGGCGAACCGCCGCGCCGCGCAGTACAGGGCGGTGCTGAAGACGTGGTCCTCGTAGTGCATGTCCTCGGGGAACGGCAACCGCCGGAGCAACTCGGCCCGGTAGAGCTTGTTGGTGCTGAAGGAGTCGAGGAACATCTCCGGCTCCTCGGCGATCCCCTCGACGGTCCTGCGTCTGGCGAACAGGGCCGGGTAGTATCGCGCGGTCTTCCCGCTCTTCTCGTACAGCCGGGTGATCTGCCCGGTGACGAAGTCGGCACCGGTCCGCTCGATCTCCAGCAGCATGCTCTTGCAGGCGTGCCGGGTCAGCTCGTCGTCGCTGTCCAGGAACATCACGTACGGGGCCCGCGCCGCCGCCACACCCCTGTTCCGCGGGGTCCCGCACCCCCCGCTGTTGACCTCCCCGCGCAGGTAGCGGACCCGCGCGTCCTTCCGCTGCAGCTCTCGGGCGACCTGCTCGGTCTCGTCGGTGCTGGCGTCGTCGGCGATGATCACCTCGACGTTGCGCAGCGACTGCCGGAGCACGGACCGCACGGCCCTGGGCAGCCTGGCGGCATCGTTGTAGGTAATCACCACAACACTGCACTCCGGGACATTGATCACACCCCGGGGTATCCCCGAGAAAAAGTAACCGGTTGTCCTACTTGTCCACTGATAACACTCTTTTTGACGCTCTATGAGACAGGCAGTCCCGCTTCGACCGGTCCGCCACCGTCTGACGCCGGCCAGGATCAAGCGCGGCGAGGGTGGGCCGGGGGCCGCTCATCGGTACAGGGCTGTGCGGGGTGGAAGGTCGAAAGCGGCGTACCCGCGGAGCCTGTGGTCCCCTACGTCAGGGACATCCTGTGCAGGGCGTCGATGGCGAGGCGGTAGCCGTCCACGCCGAGGCCGACGATGGTGCCGCGTGCGACGGGGGAGATGTACGAGTGGTGGCGGAAGGACTCGCGGCGGTGCACGTTGGAGATGTGCACCTCGACGACTGGGAGTTCGGTGCCCTCGATGGCATCGTGCAGGGCGATCGAGGTATGGGTGTAGGCCCCGGGGTTGAAGACCGCGCCGATGACCTCACCGGCCTTGACGCGCGCCCCGGCCTCGTGGATCCAGTCGATCAGCCGGCCCTCGTGGTTGGACTGACGGAAGAGAAGGTCCAGGCCGAGCCGGGTGGCCTCCTCGCGGCACAGTTCCTCGACGTCCGGCAGCGTCATGGTGCCGTAGACCTCGGGTCTGCGGGTGCCGAGGAGGTTCAGGTTCGGGCCGTTGAGCACGTATACGCCGGTCACTAGAACCTCCCGAGGATGCTCCGGCCTTCAGGCCGGGAAGGAATCGGGAGTGGGAGGGCCGCCAAGGCCCGGGCGTGCCTTGACAGGTCAGTCATGTCGATCGGCTTCTTTCTGGGTCGTGTAGCCGTAGCCGTCCGCGCGTTGAAGATGACGGACGTGCCGGTGGTTGATCCCGGTGATGCGGCCGTGCCGGGTGGTGATGTCGAACGAGCCAGAAGAGCGGACCAGGACTCGCCCGGCGTGAACCCCGGCCTTCTTGCCTGCCGGGACGGTCGCGCGAACCAGGTCGCCGGTTTGGAAGCCGTGGTGGCGTTTGCTCCGTGGCCGGACAAGGCGGGGGAACCCGTATCGGTCGGGGGTGGTGCGGGCGTAGGTGCCGCGCCCGGTCGCCGTGACCACCAGGACCACCGGCGGCCAGGCGATCACGGTCTCCAGTTCGCCGACGTGCAACGCGTCCAACGTGTGCGACTTCGGCGCGCCGGTGCGAGAGCGGTTCCATTTCGTGCGCCCACCGGAGGCGCCTGCCACCGGCAGGCCCGTGGCGCTCAAGGCTCGCCACAGTGCCCACCGTGTCGCGTTGACGGCCGCCGCGTCCCTGAGTGGGGTCTTCGACTGGGCGAGGACCCGCGCCAGCACCTTCGGTCGATCCGCCAGGAACTCCTCGACCGGCGTGGCGTTCTTCGCCTGGTTACAGGCGATGCACGCCACGCACAGGTTGCTGATCCGGTCGGAGCCGCCCCGGCTGCGGGGGTGGATGTGGTCGAGGTTCAACGGCACACCGGTCGTGCCGCAGTAGGCGCAGGTGCGCCCCCATTTGGCCAGCAGGTATTCGCGGACCTCGTACCCGGCCAGGGTGCCCTGCTGGTATTCCACGCCTTCCAATGGCCTCCCGGCTGATAGGGCGTGGGTGTCGAAGGAGACCTTTTCCACGTGGACGGCGGCCACGGGCGCCCACCGGGTCAGCCGGACCACCCAGGACATGGTGGTGTCGACGCGGTGGCGCAGCGACGGCGCGAGCCACCCTTTCGGTTTGGTGCGGTTGTTGAACCGGGGGGCGCGGTAGCGCAGGTTCCGCCCCCGGCGGCCCCGGCGCAACGCGGCACGGGCGGTGAGCCTGTCGCGGATCCGCCCGCCCCGATGGTCGAGCTGAATGCTGTACAGGCCGCTACGGCCGGCACTGTCGGCGCGGAACACGCTGATGCCGGTGTGCTTGCTGCCGGGGTCGATACCAACCTGCACACCGTGGACGGTGGAGTCGGCGGCCGCACGGTCGCGCAACCGGATGGCGAACGGGGTGTGGCGGTGGATCGCGGCCCGGCCCGAACGCAGCAGTTTGCGCGCGTAGGCCGGGCTGGTGGGTTGCAAGGGTTGGCCGTGCCTGTCGAGGACGAACACGGCCGAGTGGGCTGAACTGCCCGCTCCCTCGGGCGCCGTGGCGCCCTCGGGGTGACGCCGGCCCGGCGGTGCGGCCTGGCCGGTCTCCCCTCGCCCAGGTTGAACACCAGGTACCGCCGCGAGGCGGTGTCCGTGAGCCGTTTCGTGCCCACCCTCGGGCGTGTCTGCTCCCACGGATTCGAGAGCCTGGGGCTGAGGAAGCACCCCAAGGTCGGTCTGCGATCTTGTGTTCAACGTAGTCATCTGGTTGCACCTCCAGTTCGTGATGACTCGGGCTGGTCAACGCGGGGCTATCGGTGCGCGGTGTGGTACCTCAAGCCCTGGCCTTCAGGCCGGGGTCATTGACGGGGATCATTCTCGCTCATCCGCGGGACCCGCGGTGCTGGCAGGTCGAGGAGCAATCTCTCGCTTCCACGGCATCCCGGCGGCATCCTACAGGGGGCATCGGGCCGAGAGCGGGTAACGGCCGCACTCCCCGGGTACTTGGGTGCCATACTCGATCGGCTGGTAGTCAACGATTCCTGCCGTGCCGTCGAGCGGCCAGCCACAGCGCGGTCATCACGGCCAGCGCGCTCACGGCCATTCCGGTGAGCAGGCCCAGGATGGTGTCGAGGCTGCCGTCGAAGGTGTCGAGCTCCGCTTCGGCGACCCGCAGCAGCAGCACCAGGGCCACCGCGGTCAGCACCAGCAGGCCGGCGATCAAAGCGTAGAACTTCGGGCTGAGGAAGATGTTGCGCCTCGGCGTTCGCGGCGGGGCGGCCAGCTCCGCGGCGGGCCCCAGGCTGGCGGCCTTGGGCCGCTTGAAGTACTCGAAGCACACCCACCTGCCGCACGGCTCCCAGCCGTCGGGGGCGAGCAGGTCGAGCACGCTCTGGCGCCGGCCGGGCGAGACCAGCTCTCTCCGGTACTCCCACTGCTGAGGGTTCTCGGGGTCCCGGATGCTGACGAACAGCCCCTTCACGTCGATCCCGTCGACCTCCCAGCCCTGGGCGCCGTACTCGTTGAGCGTCTTGACATCGTGGAACAGGTCGGCGGTCCAGCGCCAGGTACGGGCGTCCGCGGCGGGCGGGGCCGAGGTGACGGCCAGCTCACGGGCCAGCTCGGCCGCCGGGCCGAACTCCTCCTCGGGGTCGCCGCTGCCGCTCTCGGCGAGGTAGCCGCCGAGGTCGTCCAGCATGGCCCTGACCCGGTCGGCGGGCATGCCCGCCTCGGCCAGAATCACGGCGAGCTCGTCGAAGTAGCCACCGGCGGTCTCGTCAACGTGGCCGTTCATCGAAGCCTCCCTTCAGGTGAACTCGTCTCGTTGTGGCCCTTGGCCAGTACGGCGCGTACCGACTCGTCGAAGTTCAGCCAGAGCCTGCCCTGCTCGGCGAGTGTCTGCCTGCCCTGGTCGGTGAGCCGGTAGTAGCGGCGGCCAGGCCCGCGCTCGGTCACCCGGAACTCGGCGGTGACCAGCCCCGCCTCCTCCAGCCGGTTGAGCACCGGGTAGAGGGTGCCGCCCTTGATCTGACCAAGGCCGGTCTCGGCGAGGTCTTTGGCGATCTCGTAGCCGTAGTTCTCGCCGGCCGTCAGGCTGGCGAGAACCAGCAGGTCGAGCACGCCCTTGAGCCAGCTCGCACGTCGGTCGCTCGTCATGGTAGCGATCCTACTTAGCCTGCGTGCCCGACTAGCTCACGTCGCGGCTGCGGGGTGAACACCAGGCCGCGAAGGTCGATCAGCGCGTGCAACAGGATCGGCATGAGCAGGCTGCCGGTCCTCAGGTAGAGCACGGTCAGGCCGAAGCCGGCCAGGGTGACCGAGAGCATGCCGCGCCGGCCCTGGTAGAGGTGGCCGGCGACGAACACCGCCAGCGCACCGAAGGCCGCGACCTCCGTGCTCAGGCCGAGCGCGCCCGTGCCGACCGCGATGAGCAGACCTCGGTAGACGATCTCCTCGGTGACGCCGGCGGTCACCGACAGGCCCGCGGCGTACCAGCGCTCGACCGTGGTGCGCGGCAGCAGATGGTTGAAGGCCTGCTGGCCGGGGACGGGCTTGCCCTTGGCGGCCAGCCGCTTGAAGACGAGCAGGCCGACTGCGGCGGCGACCAGGAAGCCGACGATCGTGCCGAGGGTGTCGTCCAGTGGCTCCGTGATCACCAGGCCGATGTCCGCGGCGTCGAGGTTCGGCTCCACGGCGACGATGAGCAGCGCCACGGCGGCCAGCATCCACAGCTCGGCGCTCCAGACCGTGACCATCCGGCGGTAGGCCATGGGGTCCTGGTCACGGGTGCGGGCCAGCCTGTCGTAGGTGTGCTTGCCGAGCAGGGGGGTGGCGGCGGCCAGGTAGCCGACGAGGACGACTGTCAGGACAAGCGTCAAGGGGGATGACAAGGGGGGCCTCCATAGGTGCTCTGCTATCTAGACCGTAGAGCAAGCTAGTTAGATATACAACCTATGTTGCAGTGAAGGCGTTCAAGGGTGCGGCGCGGAACCGGTAAGGGCGTGAAGACCTCCGGCAGTCGGCTGCGGTACGTCCCCGAGGGCATCCGGGCCGCCCGCGACATGCCGCCCAACCTCGATTCGGCATCACCTCGATCGACAAGTCCCTGGGCGCCGCTCCCGGCACCCTCTGCAACCGCATCTCCGGCCTGACCGTGAGTCTTCTCCGGGTGGAGCTCGACGTAGCTTCCCCGGAACGCTCGCAAGAGATCGTTTCGGGTCCTGGTCAGGGGGCCGATTTCATGCCCTGAACCGGCCAAACGCGATTTCGCCGCGGATCACCAGCGCTGACCGGCGACGGGCCGCACACGGGGCGGTGGCCCGCACGATTCTCCCTGCCCATACGCGGTGTGATGCCTGCGACGGATGGCACATCCTGCCCGCACGCCTTTCCCCGCCTCAGCTATCCGGACCCGCGCGTCGCGCGCTCCTCCTCATCTCGGAGCCGGAGCGCCCCCTCCGGAGGCATTGTTCTGACCGCGCGAATGTTTCATGCCTTTCTTCTGCTGCTTCTTGGCTGGGCTTGCCTGCTCGCCGAAGCCGTGTCGCCACCGGTTCGATCCCCGGTGGGGTGATGCCCCAGAGTCTTCATGATCTCGGGAGTCAGCGCCTCTGCCAGCGCGGGCGCGAGAGCATCGGCCAAGGCGGACGCGAGGACCTGTGTGACCAGGAGTCTTTCGACGATCGATGCCATCGGCGTTGCGCTCGGTGCCGATGCGATGGCCGTTTCGATCAAGGCGGCCATGGAGTCTCCACCGCGTGCGCGGGACTTCGTGGACTGGCCGGCCTCGCTGAATATGTCGCGGATGAGATCGTCGATCAGCGACTCCCCCGGCTCATGTCCGGCCGACTTGTCAGCGTTCTCCACCGCCATGGTGTGCCCCCTTCATGGTTGATGTGTGCCGTCCCCCGGTTGCTGGGTCCGTGGTAACCGGGGGACGGTGTTCTACCTGTGCCTGCTACCGGCCCGCTAGCGCGGCGAGCATGAGCGGGTGCTCGATCCCGCTCTCCTCGCCCTCCCCACGGCGGCACATGAGCGCGGCGAGCAGGAGCGGGTTCTCGGCCAGACCCCCACCGCGCTGCCTCCGGCGGCGCATGAGCGCGGCGAGCAGGAGCGGGTGCTCGATCCCGCTCTCCTCGCTCTCCCCGCGGCGGCGCATCAGTGCGGCGAGCAGGAGCGGGTGGTCGATGATGCCCTCTCCGCCCTCCTCATGACGATGGCGCATGAGCGCGGCGAGCAGGAGCGGGTGCTCGATCCCGCTCTCCTCGCTCTCCCCGCGGCGGCGCATCAGTGCGGCGAGCAGGAGCGGGTGGTCGATGATGCCCTCTCCGCCCTCCTGACGGCGGCGCATGAGCGCGGCGAGCATGAGCGGGTGCTCGATCCCGCTCTCCTCGCTCTCCCCACGGCGGCGCATCAGTGCGGCGAGCAGGAGAGCCCCAAGGGCCCGCTCATCACCCTCGCGCCCGACTGCTTCGGTGGGTGCGGGGCGCTCCGTGGTTGTCGTCATAGTGGTTTCCCCTTCAGCGTTTTCGGTGCGCGCACCTTTTTCGTAAGAGCCATACGCACCGTACCCGCGCCCGATTGGCTATATTCGCGGATCTGTACGATGTGAATGCATCTTGACCTGGCGTTTTGCTATGTCTATCCCATTTTCTTGCACCAATAAGATGGGGGCTAAGGTCGGCAAAGAATGCGCCGAGAATTCCTTCCCGCCCAACCATCCGCGCCAGCGAACCGCCTTTCGCCGCGCGCGATGCCACGCGGCGGGCGGGAGCGGGTGTGAAAACGGGGTCACCCCTTTGGGGGCCTGGAGGTCCAAGCTTGGGGAAGGCCGGAAGGTTGTTTGGGGCTGGGGTGGGGGCGGGGGCGGTAGACCGGAAATATCGCGGCATGTGAACGCATGTCGGGCTCGACTGCGCCACCCCGGGGGGGACCACTCATGGCCGACGACATTTTTGCCGCAGGAGAGAACTTCGGACAGGGGATGCCGGGGGTTCCGGCGCGGGGACGTGGGCCCAACACCGGAGAGCCCTTCTCCAGGCGTGACTACCGGCACCCGGCGGCGGGCTGGGGCGCGGCGCTCAGTGTCGGGAAGATGCTGGCCAGGACGAGGGAGCCGATCGAGGGGACTCGGGCGATCTTCCGGATGAACCACGAGAACCACGGTTTCGACTGCCCGGGATGCGCGTGGCCGGACGACAGGAAGGGCCTGCGCCTGGACATCTGCGAGAACGGCATCAAGCACGTCACCTGGGAGATGACCCCCAAGCGCGTCGGGCGCCGGTTCTTCGACGAGCACACCGTCACCGAGCTGTCCGGCTGGAGCGACTTCGCCCTGGAGGACCAGGGCAGGCTGACCGAGCCGATGGCCTACGACCCGGAATCCGACAAATACCTGCCGATCTCCTGGCCGGACGCGTTCGAGCTGGTCGGCTCGACGCTCAGGAAGCTGAGCAGCCCGGACCAGGCGTCGTTCTACACCTCCGGGCGACTGAGCAACGAGGCCACGTTCCTCTACCAGCTCTGGGCCCGCGAGTTCGGCACCAACAACCTGCCGGACTGCTCGAACATGTGCCACGAGGCGAGCGGCCGGGCGCTGACCGCCGCGCTGGGCACCGGCAAGGGCACCGTCGACCTGGACGACTGGGGCAGGGCCGACGCGCTTTTCCTGCTCGGCTCCAACGCGGCCTCCAACGCGCCGCGGATGCTGACCGCGCTGGTCGACGCGTACCAGCGCGGTGCCCAGATCGTGCACATCAACCCGCTGATCGAGGCGGCGGCCGGAAAGACGATCGTGCCCCACGAGCTTCTCGCGATGGGCACCTTCCACGCCACCAGGACCGGAACCCTCAACGTGCAACCGAGGATCGGCGGCGACCTGGCGCTGCTACGCGGGGTCGCGAAGGCCGTGTTCGAGGCGGCGGAGACCGACCCGAAGGCCATCGACCAGGGGTTCATCGACAACCACACGCACGGCTTCGAGGACTACCGGCGGGCGTGCGCCGAGGCCGGCTGGCCGCAGCTGGAGCGCCAGTCGGGCGTGGCCGAGGCGAGGATTCGCGAGCTCGCCGACGTCTACCTGCGTTCCAAGTGCACCATCATCAGTTGGTGTCTGGGCCTCACCCAGCAGGAACACGGCGTCGACACCGTGCGCGAGATCGTCAACCTGCTGCTGCTCCGCGGCAACCTCGGCCGCGAGGGCGCCGGTCCGTGCCCCATTCGGGGGCACAGCAACGTCCAGGGCAACCGCACCTGCGGGGTCGACTCCCACCCGAGTGAGCGGTTCCTCTCCCGACTGGCCGAAGTGTGCGGCATCGACCCGCCGCGGGCCTGGGGCCTGGACACCGTCGGCACCATCGAGGCGATGCACCGGGGCGACGTCAAGGTGTTCGTGAGCATGGGCGGTAACTTCGCGCTGGCCACCCCCGACACCCCGCGCACCTTCCAGGCGCTGCGCAACTGCGAGCTGACCGTGCAGGTCAGCACCAAGCTCAACCGCAGCCACCTGGTGCACGGCGAGAAGGCGCTGATCCTGCCCTGCCTCGGCCGTACCGAGAAGGACTGGCAGCGCCGCAGGCTGCAGGGGGTCACGGTCGAGGACTCGATGAGCATGGTGCACCTGTCGATCGGCATGCGGAACCCGGCCTCCCGGCAGCTGCTCTCCGAACCGGCGATCATCGCCGGGATGGCGCGGGCGACCCTGCCGGACAGCGCCACGCCCTGGCAGGAGTACGTCGACGACTACGACCGCATCCGCGACACCATGGCCCAGGTCCTCGACGGGTTCGAGGACTTCAACCGCCGGGTCCGGATGCCGCTGGGCTTCCGGATCCGCCAGCCCGCCCGCGAGCGGGTCTTCCTCACCGAGTCCGGCCGCGCCGAGTTCTCCACCGCTCCGATCCCGAACGTCATCCCGGAGGCGGGCCGCCTGACGCTGGGCACGGTGCGCTCCCACGACCAGTGGAACACCACCGTCTACTCCGACGACGACCGCTACCGGGGCGTCGAGAACCTGCGCACCCTGGTGCTGATGAACCGCGACGACATGCGGGACCGGGGCCTCGCCGAGGCCGACCTCGTCGACATCACCAGCATCGCCAAGGACGGCAGCAGGCGGAGCGTCTACGGCTACCGGGCCTTCGGCTACGACATTCCGCGAGGTAGCGCGATCGGCTACATGCCCGAGCTGAACGTGCTCTGCGCGCTCGTCGACTTCAGCCCGCAGAGCGGGCAGCCGCTGGCCAAGCACCTCACCGTCGAGATCACCCCGATGGCCGGACGCGCGGCCCGCGGCGCGGAGCAGGCCGGGGTGACCGGGGTGGCCGGGCGAGGTGGAGGCGCCGTGCGTGGCTGAGTGGACGCCGTCAGGTGACGGCGGGCACCGAGTGGAGCGGACGGGACGGCCGGAAACAACGTCTCGCGATGCTCGGCCAGGAACGCGAACATGCTGCCCGCGGAGGTCAGCTCTCGGCAGGTGGCCCACGCATCCGGACCGACCGGCTCTCCAGCCCATCCACCTTGCATAACACCCAGTCTGACCCCGCCATCGTTCGAGACGAAGCCAGATTCCAATGTCTTCAGTGGCCTCCTAGCCTTCTACAAGCCCCCTCCAAGAGGGCCGTGGAAATCTCGTCCTGATTGATCAGGCAAAAATAGGAGGAAACCATGATAACGCGTGCCACGTCTGGTTCTTTTCTCGCAGCAGCAGGCATTCTCGGGTCGCTGATCTTCACCAGCGCGACTCCCGCGAACGCCGCAGTCGATGCCCGCATCAGCCTTTCCCTGTTTGTCAAGGATGTGGATGAGGAAGGGACCTGGAGCAACGGCGACGAGGTCTTTATCGACGTTATACACAATGGGGGCACTCAGCGTTACGCTCCGATTTCGGGCACGATCGACGTCAACGAATCCGATGAGGGCAAGCAGGTCAACATCCCGTCGTCGAACCTTCTTAGATTCCCAGTGGGTCAGAAGGTGACGATCCAGGTATGGGAGGAGGACACCGCCGGGAATGATCTCCTCGCCGAGGCCAGAGACGTCGTCGTCGGGTGCAACAGCCCGTTCATGGGACTGACCAAAGCCGAGGACGTGAAGTACTATAACTACTGGTTCAACGGTAGCTTCTACTGCTAGTGTCCTGCACCGGAAATTCGCCCGAATATTCGGTATGATCTGGGATGCTGTTGACCAGCTGCTTTGAGCTGGGATAGGCCCTCTACTGTGCCAACGAATTTCCGACGCGGGACATTGGTGCAGCATTGCCGTGCAGCCCAGGCCGGGCGGATCTTGGCGACTTGGCTGTCCGGTCCGGTGCCGGTGATCCTCCCGGTGTGGAGTGAGCATCCGCGACACCATGGCCCGGGTCCTCGACGGGTTCGAGGACTTCAACCGCAGGGTCCGGATGCCGCTCCGGATCCACCAGCCGGCCCGCGAGCGGGTCTTCCTCACCGAGTCCGGGCGCGCCGAGGCCGACCTCGTCGACATCACCAGCATCGCCAAGGACGGCAGCAGGCGGAGCGTCTACGGCTACCGGGCCTTCGGCTACGACATTCCACGCGGCAGCGCGATCGGTTACATGCCCGAGCTGAATATCCATGTCGCTAGCCTTGGGCGTATGCCGCGCCTGGTGTTCTCCGACTCGGATCTCGGCCGTGTCCGATTCGCCATCCTGCCCTTTCAGGAAACGCTGAAGGCGGCGCGTGGTCTCGGACTGCCGAAACCGCCGCCCGGCCTGGCCGCGTGGCGTCATGCCAGCCGTGCGGCGTTGCCCGCGGTGGCTCGGCCGGTGGTGACACTGTGCTCGGCGCACACCCGGCATCTGCCGGACTTTCTGACGCCGCAGCCTTCCGCCGGCTCGATGTCGTTCGAGGATGAACTCCACGCGGCGCTTGACGACCCGTCCATGCCGGTGCAACAGGACACTGCCGCGTTCGCCGGCATGCTGGAGACCGTTCCGGTGGTCGTCGACACGCTACTGCACCATCCCGACCGCGGTCGGCGAACGTTAAGGCACGCTTTCACGGCGTTCCACCAAGCGGTGCTGGCCACCGACTGGCCACGGCTGCACGTCCAGTTGGCGGCGGATGTGGCCTATCGCGCACAGCTCGCGGCGCGGCACGGCGTGGACGCCATGCTTGCCACTCTGTGCCCTCCGCATGTGCGTTGGAAGTATCCGTATCTGGGATTCGACGGGCCGGGCGCGCCCGATTTCGCTCTCGGCGGCCGTGGGCTGGTTCTGGTGCCGAGCATGTTCCTGACCGATGGTGTGCACCGGCAGCTCAACGACCGGCAGCAGCCGATGCTCTTCTATCCGGCGCGCACGGCCGGGGCGTTCTGGCGTGACAACGGTGGGCGCGACTGGCCGGACGGGCGTTTGGCCGGGGCGATCGGTGAGCGCCGGGCGGCGGTATTGCGGGCTCTTGCCGATCGCTCCGGCTGTGGCACCACGGACCTTGCCGCGGCGTTGGGCGTCACGCCGGCGACCGCCTCGACACATATGGCGAATCTGCGACGTGCCGGGCTGGTCGTCACCACCCGGGTGGCACGAACGGCTCGGCACGAGCTGACTCCGCTGGGCCGGCACCTGCTGGACACGCACATCGGGTAATCGGTTACTCGACGGCGATCGCCTCGATTTCCAGCAGCCATTTCTCGGCATAGATGTCGGTGATGATGATGGTGAGAGCAGGACAGTGGTCTCCGAGAATCTCCTGGCGGATGCGGCTGTTGGCCTCCCGGTACACGCGGTCGGAGAGGTACGTGGTGACCTTGGCGAGGTTCCGTACGCCCATGTCGGCCTCGGCCAGTACGGCGAGGACGTTGCGCCACGTCAGGCGGCACTGGGAGTCGAAGTCCTCGGGAATCTCGCCCTGACTGGCCCAGGGGACCTGGCCGCTGACGAACACGGTGCGGCGGATATCGGCCACCAGGGTGCCATGCGTGTAGTTGTCCGTCGAGGCCGGGAGCGTCGCGGGATCGATGGGCTGGATCAGGGGGGTTTCCATGGCGGCGACGATAGGTACGCGGCCACCCGGGTCGCAAACACTTCGAGGATTCATCGAATCGCAGTGAGTTCCCCCCGCAGGACGGACACCTCACTTGAGTCGATCCATGAGCCCTGTCAGTCAGGCCATTCGGTGAGGCCGTACACGTCCAGAGCCGCCGATGTCGCGGCCTCCGCGTCGCGGTTTCCGAAGGCGGTGATCAGTCGTTCCCGCTGCGTCGGAGTGATCGCCGCAGGGGCCGGCAAAGGGATGCGTCGAAGGTACTGAGCTTGGAACCGGAGCGTCTTGCCGCGCATTCTCCTGAACACCCCGGCGTAGCGCCGTCACCGCCGGATATGCCGCGACCTGCTCCTCGAAAGCGTCGACGTCGTGCATCGCGATACAGGCATCCAGCGCGAACTCATCACCGACGAGCTTGCGGAGCTCCCTGCCGTACTGGTTGCGCATCCATCGGTCCGCGCAGATGAACCCGAGCCGGCCTCCCGCACGGAGAGAGCGGAGAGCGGCCTCGAAAAAGCCGACGTAGATGTCCGCCCGCCCCACCATCGTGGGCCATAGAGCCCGGTAGAGACTCATTCGCTCCTCAGGCAGGTCCTCCAGACGTATGTAGGGCGGGTTACCGACGACGACATCCACTCCAGGGATGCCCGCAGGCCGCTCAAGCAGGTAGTCGGCTCGTCGCACCCAGGTCTGAGCCACGCGGAAGGCGTCATCGGTCGCCCAGCCTTCCGCCGTCAGAACGCGCTCGACCAGAGCGCGGGACGCGGCCACGTTCCGAGGAAGAAGGTCAAAGGCCCGCACCGCGTCCAGGGTGGCTGTGATGTCTCGCCCGTGCTTGCGGCATGAGGCGCTGACCCGCTGCGATCACACCGAGGAACGCCCCACTGCCGCAGGCGGGCTCGACGAGCCGGAGCAGGGCAAGATCCTGATCTGGACGGTAGCCGACGAGGTCAAGGATCATCTCGACAACCCATTTACGGGTGAACACCTCCCCGTGCTCCACCGCCTCGTCAGGTATGTCGGCCAGCGCGGCTCGGGGGACGAGGTCGATGTCCAGGGCAAGAGTCTTCACGATGCCGCATTCCCCGCCGGTGTGGTGAACGGCATGCATGGTGCATGCTCGATGCGATCGGATTGTGCGGCCCAGGCCGGGCGGACCTTGGCGACTTCGATGTCCGGTCCCGAGTGCTGATGATCATCCCTATACAGAGAGTTTTCGTCAGGGATGATTTTTTATAGTTGTCCGGCTTTTATAGCCTTCAGGAAGGCAGCGAAGACCACGCCCTCGAACATTAGAGCCGGGCCGTGGAGGTTCTTGCTGTCGCGCACGGCGATCTGCCCGCCGCTCAAGCGGGCGACCTCCACACAGTCACCGCTGGCGTTGCTTCGGCTGGACTTGCGCCAGTCAGCTGCGGACAATTCGAGCTTCATGTTCAGGTGGATGCCGTTGATTACGCTCACGCTTCCTTGGCTAGTTTTGTCAGCAGGTCGCGGGACGCGCGGGCGTCCAGCGCCTTTGCTTGTAGATCGTCATACACCAGGTTATATCGGCGAATCGCAGCGGGTTGTTCCAGATACAGGCCGGATAGTTGGGTCTCCAAGTACACGACATCAGGGTCCGGTGCACCGAATCTGAGAATTACGAAGCTTCCATCCATGGCCGCATGTATCCCGGTGCCGAACGGGAGAATGTGAAGGTTCACGTTGTGTCGCTCAGATGCCTCGACAAGCTGGGACAGCTGACCCGCCTTGATGTTGCCCGGAAGCCGATGAAGGCTCGCCTCGTCCATGATGAAGCACAACTCAAGGGCATCATTGCCAAGTGTCTGCTGCTGACGCGCCAGCCTGAACTGGATCTTTCGATCAACCTCTTCGGACGTGCGGCTGATGAGTTCGGCGTGAACCAACGCGCGGTGGTAGTCCGGCGTCTGGAGCAGGCCGGGGATCAGCGACACGTCGTAGGAGCAACGCTGTCGTGCCTCGGTTTCGAGACCGACGAATGCCTGGAAGGACTCGGGAACCACGTCACCGAATGCTTGCCACCAACCTTGCTGACGAGCCTGCCGGGCGAGGTTGAGCAGGTCTGTCGCCTTGTCCTCCGGCACCTGGTAGAGGGTGAGCAGGGCACGTAGATCGTTGATTTTGATGCCCTGGCGGGCGGTTTCGATGCGGCTGACGGAGGATTGGGAGACCTCCAGTGCCTTCGCCACCTGGCCGGTGGTCAGGTTGGACTCCTTGCGTAGTCGGCGCAGCTCCGCCGCGAGCCGTCTACGCCTGACGGTCGGGCTCTCTTCTCTCTCACTCGCCACGGGAACCTCGGCCCTCCACGACAACGCGACTCTCCGCAGCCTTCCGTAAGCCATCCGTGCAGGCAAGCTGCATATTCATATCGCTGTATGCGGATCGCACTTGCAAAACGGGTTCGCGGGACGCATTATGGGCACGGCATGTAAACACGTTTCGGAGTCACCTGCGCACACTCCGTGGTGTATTGCCGGATCTGTCTCCCGATCCGGCGTTCCGCTGATGAAGGGCAGGATTTATGACGGTGTCGTCTTCGCATGAGCAGTACCTTCACCTGGTGCGGTTGGCGTGGGGGCTCCGCCAGCTGGAGGTGGGGGTCAGGATCGAACTCCCGGCCTCCCAGGAGCCGTACGTGGCGGTGCGGCGCGAGTCAGGACCGCTTCGGGTGCTCGCCCTGCTCAGGGGGAAGAAGTGGATCTTCGCCTGGGGGCGGGGCCGCCACCAGTGGATCGCGGCCTTCGACGAGGACGCGGTGCGGCGCATCCACGAGATGGTGGCGCGGTGACGGCCGGGCTGCTGGGGACGATCACGCTGCCGGGGGTGGAGTGCTCGGTGCCGGTGGCGCGTCACTGCGTCGGCGCGGTACTGGCGGCGGCGGGGTGCGCCTCGGTGGACGATGTGCTGCTGGTGGTCACCGAGCTGGTCGGGAACGCGATCAGGCACACCGCCTCAGGCAGGTGCGACGGCACCCTGACCCTGCACGTCCTCGACGCCGGACAGCAGCTGATCCACATCGAAGTGATCGACTCCGGTGCGGCGACGTTCCCCGAGCCGCGCGAGCCGGATCCGGAGAGCTTCGGCGGGCGCGGCCTGTGGCTGGTCAACCAGTGCTCGGCCAAGTGGGGAGTACGCGAGATCGACGGCGGCCGCCGCGCGGTATGGGCACTGCTGCCCTCCTCGGATGGCCGGTAGCGCGTTCCGAGCGCCCGATGGCCCTGGAGCCACGCTTTTTTCCGCGAGAGGATTGAAGACATGGCCAACGAACTGTGACGACAGGAGAGGGCGGCGGCGTGTCCCGATCAGATCTGTCCAATGCCACCTGGCGCAAGAGCAGCCTCAGCGGTAGTGACCACAACTGTGTGGAGGTCGCCTTCCTGAGCGGTGGCGCTGTCGCCGTCCGTAACTCCAACCATCCCGATGCCGGAACCGCCGTGTTCACCCCTGCCGAGTGGGCGGCCTTCATCGGCGGCGTCAAGAACCACGAGTTCGACTCTTATTGAAGAGGTACGGGCTGAAGACCATGACTTTCGGCTCCGGCAACGTCCTGCATCACTACCGACCCACTGCTGTTTGACTCACCGGCCTGGACATTCACCGGGTCCGCTGCTCTGGGTGTTGCTGTGGTGGACCGGCTATGCGGCATGAGGGTCGGTGCCACGCAGGATGTAGAGATCGTCGCCGAACACCGCCGAGATCTGGATCTGTCCGCCGAGGGCCTGTACGTAGCGGGCGATCGCCTCGACGGTGGACACCTCGCCACGCTCGATCTGTGAGACCCGGCTTTTGGTCACGCCCATGCGGTCGGCCACGTCCGTCTGGGACAGTCCCAGTGTCTTCCGCCGCTCGGCCAGCCGATAACCGTCGATGTAGGCCTGACTGCGTCGCCTCACCTCGGTCACGGCTTCCTCGCCATCGGAGCTCGCGACGATGTCCGTGCGGATGTCGCTCCATTTGGGAAAGTTCGTCATCGGTCCTTCTCCTCTGCCTCTCGCTCTTTCAGATACTCCTCGTACAGCTCTTCCGCGCGGGGGATGGTTCTGCGGTACCAGCCCGACCAGTCGCCGGACTTGTCGCCGCCGAGACGTTCCTGATCGCCTTCCACCGGCGTGGCCGGTTCGACGCGGCCAGGGGCGGGGTCCGGCCCTGGCTGTACGGCATCGCCACCAACCTGATCGGCCGCCACCGCCGGGCCGAGATCCGCCGCTACCGGGCGCTGGCCAGGACCGGGCCGCCTCCCGACGACGACGGCCATGATCAGCGGGTTGCCGAGCGGGTCACGGCGGGGGTGACGGTCGGCCGGTTGTCAGGGGCGCTGGCCCGGCTGTCCAAGGGTGAGCGGGACGTGGTGCTGCTCATCGCATACGGCGGGCTGACCTACGAGGAGGTCGCCGAGGCGCTCGGGGTCGCCTACGGCACGGTGGCCTCCCGGCTCAGCCGGGCCAGGACCAGGCTGCGCGACGCGCTGGGAGTGGAGGTCTGATGAAGGAGTTCAAGCTCATCGACGAGGTGATGCCGGATGCGCCGCTCGCCGATCCGGCGAGGACGGCGGAGATCAGAGCCAGGGTGCTGAACGGCGGCCGGCGGCCCCGGCGGAGGTCCACGGCACGCTTCGGAGTGCGGCTCGGGTGGGTGATCACGGCGGTGGCCACGGCGGCGGTCGTCGTGACGGTGACGGTGTTGCCACGGCTGGAGGCGGTCACCAGCTCTCCGGCCGTGGGTCCGAGGGCGGATCTGGAGATCGCGGCGGACCTGATGGCTGGGCGGACCGAACCCGAGAGCGGCCGTTACTGGCGGACGGTGACGGAGGTCACCCGTCGCCTGAAGATCGACAAGAGCTACTTCGTGGATGAACGTGACCGCCGGACCAGGTGGCTGAGCGGCACTGACCTGCCCAAGGTCGCAGAGCGTCGGCTCATCGGCATAAAACCGGTGACAGCGGCTGATCTGGCCAAATGGAGGCGCGCGGGTTCGCCGGAGCTCTGCGAGGGCGGTGAGGACTGTGCGGGCGGCTTCCTGCGGCCGGGCCAGACGGAGTACGTGCCGTCTTCGGGGCAGAAAGCGAAATACCTCCGCGGCGGCCTGCTCGGGGCCGACCTGAACATGCTGGAGTTCATGAGGCTGCCGGACGATCCGGTGGCGCTCAGGTCGGAGCTGCTCGGCTCATGGTCCGCCTTCCCGGCCAGAACGATATGGGCGGGAGAGAAACCGGTCACGGGAGAGAAACCGGTCATGACCAGGGATGAATGGCTCTGGGCGGTGGGCACCGGCATCCTGGACGAGGCACCGATCTCCCCGGCTGTGCGGGCCGCGCTCTATCGCATGCTGGCGGATGTTCCCGGTGCCCGCGTCCTCGCTGACGGGCGGACGGTGACGGTGGCCAGGGCGTTCCAGAACGGTTTCATCGACAGTCACGTGGTGATCGACCGGGCCACGGGAGAACTGTCGGCCATCCGGAGCGTGCTGCTGAAGCCGGATCCGCAGCAGAAGGGCTCGCTGACCGACTTCAGGGGGCTGCCGCAGAAGTCGGTCATATTCGAGGTCGTGTTCCTGGCGATGGGCTGGACCGACGAGGCCCCCGTGCTCCCCGAAGACTGCGAGCGGCGGAGGTGCGTCCGTTAGCGGCTTGCCGCCGCGTTCTCGCCGGAGGTCGTTCGACGGGAGGGTGAGGGCGACGTGCGCTTCCCGTCGAACGATCAAACCGGATACTCAGCGGCGGCGCAGGGCGCGGCTGACCAGCCAGGCGATCAGGATGATGCCCGCCAGGGCGGCGACCAGTGGGGCGATGCGTTTGAGCAGTGGCAGGCCCGCCACCTCCAGGAGGTTCATGGCCTCCTCGTCGGGGCTGAGCGAGGTGCGTGAGGTGCCCGCCGGATGGCTCTGGCGGGACCCGGACCTCTCGTCGACGACGAGGCCGGGCGGTGTCGGCACCGCGCTGAGATGCCGCCCGGACGCGCCCGCTCCTGCCCCGCTCAGCTCCTCCAGGCCGGCCGGGGTCGCGGGGCCGGGGCCCGAGGCCGCCGAGACCACCGGAACCTCGTCGTCCGGGCCGGGCTGGGAGGGAGCACTCCAGCCGCCCGTGCCCGGCGTCTCGGCAGGCGTCCCGGCGGCGGTTTCCACGCCGGGGCTCTCGCCCAGCAGCAGGGAGAGGTTGGCCGCGAACCTGTCGATCAGCTTCTCGCCGACCTCGGACATCACCCCCCGGCCGAACTGGGCCGGGCGGCCGGTCACGTTGAAGGAGGTGTCGACGGTGACCCTGGTGTTCCGCCCCTCGGGGTGCAGGCGCGCGACGACCGTGGCACCGGCGGTGCCCGAGCCCCTGGCCTCCTTGCCGGAGGCCTTGATGGTCATGGAGTGGGTGTCCTCGTCCACCTTCTCGAAGGAGGCCCGGCCCCGGTAGGTCACCGTGATCGGCCCGACCTTGACCTTCATCCTGCCGGTGAAGGAGTCTTCTTCGACCTGGTCCACGGTGGCACCGGGCAGGCAGGGGCCGATCCGCTCGACGTCGAACAGCACCGGCCACGCCTGCTCGATCGGCACGGGAACCGTGAACTCGTGCTCGAACCGCATCGCCATCGATCCGCTCCTTGTCGGTCGGTCGCTGTTGCGACATTACGACTACACGGGGGCGTATTACCAGTATGCCGCTACGGGGCTGGTTGACCGCCACACGCCGGTACGTGTCGGTCGGCGTTCGTTCCCCCCCTGCCCCTCCGGGCGGGGATGATGCCTTCGCCCTCCCGTGCGGCCCGTTTTCCGCATGCGCCGCATTGTCGTAGGTCATCAGCTATATCTGGTCCAGTACGGCGGGTAATCACCCCAGGTCGATCAGGGGCGCGTGCGGGATACAGGGCGAGGTGCTCCGGCCCGAGGGACGGGAAGGCGCTCTCGGGCTCCCGGGTGATCGCCGATCATGGCGAGGACACTCGCAGGTCCGTCGGAAGGTACGGGGTGAGAACCCGGCGGGTTCTCACCCCGTCACGGCGGGATTCAGCCGCTCGCGGCCCTGACCGCCCTGCGGGTCAGCACCCGGGCCAGATGGCGACGGTAGTCGGGTCTGGCGTGCAGGTCCGAGGGGGGCGAGGTGCCGTCGTCGGCCTCGGCGCACGCCTCCCCGACGGGGTCGGCGCCGGTGGAGCCCACGGGCGCGAGGTCCACCCCGCGCAGCGCCGTCTCCACCGCACTCGCCCGCACCGGGGTGGGGCCCATGTTGGTCAGCGCGATCCTGGCCTCCTCGACGGCCCCGCCACTCCGCCGTACGGCCGCCGCGACGCCGACGATCGCCCACGCCTGCGCCGTCCGGTGGAACTTCTCGTAGTGGAAACCCCACCCGGGGCCGAGTACCGGCACCCGGGCGCCGATCAGCACCTCATCGGGTTCGAGCGCGGGCTCCAGGTAGTCGACGAAGAAGTCCGCGGCGGGGATCTCCCGCTCGCCGTCGACGGAGCGGGCGACGAAGACGCAGTCGAGCGCCAGGGCCACGGCCGGCAGGTCCCCCGCCGGATCGGCGTGGGCCATGGAACCGCCGAACGTGCCACGGTGCCGTACCGCGGGGTCGGCCACCGTGGCCGTGGCCAGCGCGAGCAGCGGGACGCGCTCCCTGATCACCCCGGAGCGCAGCACCTCGTCGTGGGTGGTGAGCGCGCCGATGAACACGTGGTCGCCCCGGTCCTCGATGCCGCGCAGCCCGGGCAACCGCCCGAGATCCACCAGCACCGACGGGTAGGCCAGCCGCAGCCGCAGCAGCGGCAGCAGCGACTGGCCGCCGGCCAGCACCTTGACGTCGTCGCCGGAGGCGAGCACCTGGCACGCCTCCTCCACCGAGGAGGGCCTGACGTAGTCGAACGACGCGGGGATCATCGGTCTCCTCCCTCGGCGGCCGCTCCCGGCCGACGTGTGGCGTCCGCCTCGGTGACGATCCGCCAGATCCGCTCCGGGGTGCAGGGCATCCGCACGTCGTGCACCCCGTACGGGCGCAGCGCGTCGACGATCGCGTTGACCACGGCGGGGGTGGAGGCGATGGTCCCGGCCTCGCCGACGCCCTTGACGCCCAGCGGGTTGGTCGTCGCCGGGGTCTCGGTACGGTCGGTGACGAAGTCGGGCAGGTCGGCCGCCGAAGGGATGAGGTAGTCGGCCATCGTGGTGGTGAGCAGGTTGCCCTCGGTGTCGTAGACCGCCTCCTCGAACAGTGCCTGGGCGATGCCCTGGGCGATGCCGCCGTGCACCTGGCCCTCGACGATCAGCGGGTTCACCACCGAGCCCACGTCGTCGACCGCCACGTAGGTCCGGATCTTCGAGGCGCCGGTCTCGGTGTCCACCTCGATCGCGCACAGGTGGGTGCCGTGCGGGAAGGAGAAGTTGTCCGGGTCGAAGGTCGCGTCGGCGTCCAGCGCGGGTTCGAAGCCGTCGGGCAGGTCGTGCGCGGCGAAGGTGGCCAGCGCCAGTTCCTGGATGGTCCTGCCCGCCTCGGTGCCCCGGACCTTGAACGTGCCGTCGGCGAACTCGATGTCGTCGGCGGAGGCCTCAAGCAGGTGCGCGGCGAGCTCCTTGGCGCGGTCCTTCACCTTCTCACAGGCGGCCAGCACGGCGACGCCGCCCACCACCAGGGAGCGGGAGCCGTAGGTGTCCATGCCCTTGTGCGAGACGGACGTGTCGCCGTGCAGCACGGAGACGTCCTCGAACGGCACGCCCAGCGCGTCGGCGACGATCTGGCTCCAGGCCGTCTCGTGTCCCTGGCCGTGCGGCGAGGAGCCGGTGACGACCTCGACCTTGCCGGTGGGCAGCATCCTGACCGAGGCGTGCTCCCAGCCGCCCGCGCCGTAGCTGAGGCTGCCGAGCACCCGCGAGGGCGCCAGCCCGCACATCTCGGTGAACGTCGAGACGCCGATGCCGAGCTGGACCGGGTCACGCCGGTCGCGCCGGTCCGCCTGCTCGGCCCTGAGCTTGTCGTAGCCGAGCAGGGCCAGGGCCCGCTCGGTCGCCGCCTCGTAGTTGCCCGAGTCGTAGGTCAGCCCGCAGATCGTGGTGTACGGGAACTCCGCGTGGGTGATCCAGTTGCGGCGCCGCAGCTCGACGGGGTCCATGCCCAGCTCGTGGGCGAGCTCGTCCATGGCGCGCTCGATCGCGAACGTCGCCTCGGGGCGGCCCGCGCCCCGGTAGGCGTCGGTCGGCATCTTGGTGGTGAAGACGCCGGTGCACGTGAAGTCGTAGGCGTCCATCTTGTAGATGCCGTTGTACATGAACGCGCCGAGCAGCGGCACGCCCGGCGTGACCAGCATCAGGTAGGCGCCCATGTCGGCGAGCAGGTCCACCTTGACGCCCCGCACCCGCCCGTCCCGGTCGGCGGCGACGGAGATCCGCTGGAGCTGGTCGCGGCCGTGGTGCACCGTCAGGTTGCCCTCGGAACGGGACTCGGTCCACTTCACCGGCCTGCCCAGCCTGCGGGTCAGCAGCAGCGCGAGCACCTCCTCGGCGGTGACCTGGAGCTTGGAGCCGAAGCCGCCGCCCACGTCGGGGGCGACCACCCGCAGCTTGTGCTCGGGGATGCCCGTCGTCAGCGCGAGCATGACGCGCAGGACGTGCGGGATCTGGGTGGACGAGTAGAGCGTGAAGGTGTCGCCGTCGGTGGTGGCCACGACCGCGCGAGGCTCCATGGCGGTCGGGATGAGCCGCTGCTGCACGTAGGTGCGCTCGATCACCACGGGGGCGTCGCGGAACGCCTCCTCGATGTCGCCCCCGGCGAACTTCCAGGTGAACGCCTGGTTCCCGGCCTCGTGGACCTTCGGGCTCCCCTCGGTGAGCGCCTCGGTCATGTCGAGCACCGCGTCCAGCGGCTCGTAGTCGATCTCGATCGCCTCCAGCGCGTCGGCCGCCTTGTAGCGGTCGGTGGCGACCACGCAGGCCACCGCCTCGCCGACGTAGCGGACCTCGTCCACCGCCATGGGCGGGTGGTCGGGGATGACGATGTCCTCGCTGACCGGCCAGGCGCAGGGCAGGCTGCCCTGCTCGCCGGCGAAGTCGCGCCCGCTGTAGACGGCGACCACGCCCGGCTGACCGCTCGCGGCCGAGGTGTCGACGCGGGTGATCCTGGCGTGGGCCATCGGGCTGCGCAGGAAGGCCACGTACATCATGCCGGGGAGTTGGATGTTGTCGGTCCAGGTGGTCCTGCCGGTGACCAGCCGGGCGTCCTCCTTGCGCCTGCGCGCCCTGCCGACCTCGTGGGCGGACGGGTCGTTCAGCCGGTCGTTCTCGATGAGCTGCTCGGTCATGGCGCCGGCACCTCCTGCGCGGACGACTCGGACGCGCTCCGCCGGGACATCTCCGCCGCGCCGCGCCGTACCGCCCTGACGATGTTGCAGTACCCCGTACAGCGGCAGAGGTTGCCCTCCAGCCCCTCGCGGACCGCCTCCTCCGACGGGTCGGGGTCGTCCCTGAGCAGGTCGATCGCCGCCATGATCATGCCAGGGGTGCAGTACCCGCACTGCAGGGCGTGCTCTTCGTGAAAGGCCTGCTGCATGGGATGCCACTCGCCTCCCCGCGCCAGGCCTTCGACCGTGACGACATCGCTCCCGTCGGCCTGCACGGCGAGCACTGAACAACTCTTCGCGCTCCTGCCGTCGAGCATCACGGTGCAGGCGCCACAGTTGCCGGTGTCGCAGCCGATGGGCGTGCCGGTCCTGCCCAGCCGATCTCGTAACAGGTGAACGAGGAGGAGGCGCGGCTCGACCTCCTCCTCGTATGCGATTCCATCGACGTTGACGGTGATTCGGGGCATACGTCCTCCAAGAGCAACCACAGGGGTACAGGAGAAGTGAGAACCGATAAATGAGAACTTACGCCCCAGTTTTTCCCGGTCAACCCTTTGGTCTCAGGCCAGCGGAAGTTCCCCGGGTTCGCGGTCGCCGAGAATACGGCGGTCCGCTTCGTCGATTCCGAGGTCGTTGATACTCGCCTCGCGGCGCCGCATCAGCCCGTCGTCGGCGAACTCCCACAGCTCGTTTCCGTAGCTGCGCCACCACTGGCCGCCCGCGTCGTGCCACTCGTACTGGAACCGCACGGCGATGCGGTTGCCACCGAACGTCCACAGCTCCTTGCGGAGCCGGTAGTCCTGCTCCCCGGCCCATTTCCGGGCCAGGAACTCCCTGATCTCCGCGCGCCCGGTGAGGAACTCGTCCCGGTTGCGCCAGCGGGAGTCGGGCGTGTAGGCGAGCGAGACCCGCTCGGGGTCGCGCGTGTTCCACGCGTCCTCGGCGGCCTGGACCTTGGCCCTGGCCGTCTCCTCGGTGAAGATCACACTTCCTCCATGGCTTCCGCGGCCTCCTCGCCCGCGTCGATCAGCGGGGCGTCGGGTTCGGCGACGTACGCCAACCGATCATCGTCCAGGTCGGACGGCCGGGTGCGACGAACACGCCGCCCGGTCCACGACGACCCCGTCAAGGGTTTCCCAATGCCCCGTCCGCGGCGTGCGCCGGTGGGTTGTGGCGGGAGTACTCCCTGAACCTCCAGCGGAGCGGGCTCGCCCCCCGGACCCGGACGATCCGGTCCACCTCGAACCCGACCAGCCGCTGTGCCCCCGGGACGTCGCCCGGCTCCCAGTCGACGCGGGCCCGCCCGGTCAGGTGCAGCGCGTCACCGTTCTCCCAGTCGAGGAAGAGCAGGCCGCAGTGTTCGTCCAGTTCCAGGTTGCCGAGCGTCATGTACATCAGGTTGCCGGCGTAGTCCGGCCAGACCAGCCGGTGCTCGTCCAGCACCCGGACGAATCCCGGGTTGCCGCCCCGGTGCGACAGGTCGGTGCCGAGGCCGGGGGCCGAGGTGGCGACGAAGAACGTGTCGGCACCCTCGATCCAGGCCCGGTCGCCGTCACTGAACGCCGTCGCCGAGGAGGGGCCGGTGGCCGGTCCGGTGACCTCCGCGACGATGTCCCGAGCCTGGATGTACTTGGGACAGTTGGCGTACGTCTGCTGGGTGTGGACGACCAGCCGCCCGCCGTCCCGCCGGACCGTGCCGTTGACCCGCATCCTGCGCCTGGTCAGGGGCTCGATCGCGAGCATCCCGATCTCACCCTCGTCCAGTCCGGCCAGCGGATCGTGCTCGCCCGGCAGCGTGTCGATCACCACGGTCCGCTCGTCCGTGACCCTGGCGAACCCCTCGGGCCCGGTCAGGACCGTCGCCCACGGGAGCCCGTCCCGCCCCGCGGCTCCGATCAGCAGCATCCGCTGCCGTCCCAGGAACTCGGCCGCCACCGCCGGGATCTCCGGCCGGGTCCTGGCCGAGCCCAGTGCCACCGCGCGGACCCCGGTCCTGCGCTGTACCGCGATTTCTCCCCCGTGCTCCACGGTCGTCTAGAAGAAGCCGCAGGTGGGGGCGCCGCTGGTCGGCGCGGGGCGTTCGTCGGCGCCGCTGGGCGCGAAGATCTCCAGCCGGATGCCGTCCGGGTCCTCGAAGAACACGCCGCCCGAGGAGGCACCCTCGCCGTGCGGGACCACGCCGTCGTGGTGGAGCGTGGCCCCGAGTTCCCGGATCACGGTCTCGGCTCGGCGGACCGCCTCGATGTCCGGCACCTGGAAGGACAGGTGGTGCAGGCCCGGCAGCCCGGTGGCGAAGCTGCCCTCGCTCTGCTGCCAGAGGGTGAGCACCAGCTTCCCGTCGAGACCGAGGAAGGCGTAGCGCCGGTCCGGCTGGTCCGACTCGCCGAAGATCTCGAAGCCGAAGACCTTCAGGTAGAAGTCCTTGGACCTGTCGAGGTCGGAGACGTTGAGGCCGACGTGGTCGGTCTGGAAGGTCATTTGATCTCTCCTCCACGTTTTCTAACGGCTCGATCCGTTAGCTCTACTGCCCGCAATCTAACGCAAAATCGACATTTGTCACGTTAGAAAAATATGACGTAAATCACTCTTGGTGGGCTGGGGTAGGCCGGATGAGGAGAGCAGCCGAGGGGAGAGCCCGCCGAATGGACGCGCGACAGGTGGGAGCGGGTAACCACCGGAGGCGACGTCACCTTGGTGCGCGGTCAGGAAAGCGCGACGTTGCCAGGCGTACGGGCAGACGTCACCGGATACGGCGACATGAGAGGTGCGGCCGCCTGGCGCCGGGGTCAGCCGTTCCGGCGCTGGCGGTAGTGGCGGGCGGCTCGGGCCCGGTTGCCGCAGCCGAGCGAGCACCACTCCTGCCGGGCGTGCTCCTTGATGAAATAGAGCACGCAGCGGGGGGCGGGGCAGACGCGGATCCGCTCGCGCCGGGGGCCGGCCAGCAGTTCGATCGCCGACGTCGCGAGGGCGGCCCGGATCCGTTCGGACTCCGTGGCCCCGACGCCCGGGACCGTCCGCGCCCGGGGCGCCTGTCCGGCGGGCCACTCCAGTCGCGGGGCCGAAGGCACGGCCAGTGCCGCGGCGTTGACCAGGTCGAGGGACTCGGCGAAGTCCGGGAGCCGGTGCGCGTCCGCGTCGCTCGCGGCGCCCGGTGCCACGGCCCTGGCGAAGAGCGCCCGTACGGCCTGCCGCAGCTCGACCACTTCGCTCCGCAGTTCCTCAGAGGCGGTGAAATCCGGGGCGATCCCCAGCTCGGCGGCGTGCGCCCGGCCCCACGCGGTCATGCCCTGCACGTCGGAGAGCAGGTCCGTCAGACCGGTTCGCGTCGCGCGAACGGTGCTGACGAACTCCAGGGCCGACATGCTCCGAGCCTAATGCCCGATATGAACTGTTGCTGTGACGCCCGGACGGCCCTAGCTCCGGGTGACCTTGGCCAGGATGGCGACCATGCCCGCCACGCCCAGGCCGCTCACCAGGACCGTGAGCATGACCAGCGGCTGGACGGCCGGTCTGCTGATGAAGACGATCCCGATCGCGATGAACAGCATGCCGCTGAGCAGGGCCATCCAGTCGGTGCGGTGTACGCGCCGGGACCCGGGCCGCTGTTCGGGCCGGTCGTGCTCAGGCAGCACGGCGCACCTCCACATCCCCGATGCCGGCCTTGATGGTCAGCACGATGGTCGCCACGTCACCCTTGGGGGTCACCTCGGGCTCCAGGATTCTGTCGTGCCGGATGTCGGCACCCCCCTCCACCGTGTGGTCGATCTTGACGTCGCCGAACCTGGTATGGCCCCGCACCTCGACCCTGGCCGTCGCCGGCAGGATCACGCTGACCTCGCCGACCGAGACCGAGACGTCCACGACGGTCCGCGAACCCGGCGGCAGGGCCAGCTCGCTCAGGTCCAGCACTCCCTCGCCCACCCCCACCGAGTAGCTGCGGGCCATCTCGGACAGGGTGGTGGGCTGCCAGCGATAGTCGCCGAACTTCTTCGGCATGCCGCCCAGCATGGGCCCCGCGACCAGGGCGAGCGACAGGATGGTGCCGGTCGCGACCAGCCCGGCTCCCCGGCCGAACCAGGCGGCGGCCAGCAGGCCGGCGCCGATGACGACAAGCGCCGCACCGCCCGCGACCGTCATGTTGACCGGTCCTGAAGCGGACTGGATCGCCACGATGATCCCTCCAACGATCATGGCCAGGAAGATGGTGACGCCCCCGACGAACGATCTGGGCCGCCGCGGCCTGGGCGGCGCTGTCACCGTCGCGCCGTACCCGGACGGCGGGTAAGGGGCGTAGGGGGAGTACGGTTGCTGCCGCTTCCGGGGGTCCAGCGGCTGGTAGGGGCCGTACGGCGAGAAAGGCGCACCGGAGGAGTCGAACGACGGCCTGGCGGGGCGGTACGGCTCCGGTGGGACGTCTCCGGGGGGCGGGGCGGGGCGGGGCGGTGAACCCGGGGCAGGCCCGGCGAAGGTCTCGGGGGCGGAGGGCGTGTCCGGGGTGGGCTCGGTCCGGGTCTCCGAGACGGGGGCCGGGGGCGGCCGCTCCGCCGTGGACCACGGTCCGGCCCCCGTCTCAGCTCCCGAGGCGGGCGCGTACCGCTCCGTGACCGTCTCACCACCCGGACGGGTGGCGTACGCCGCGGGGCCCGAGGCCGGCGGCGCGGCGGCGCGGGCGGCCGGATCCTGCTCCCCGACGGGACGCCGGCCGTCGCCGCCGCCCGGTCCGTGGGCGAACGGGTTCGGCCACTGATCGGCCGGGTGCGGCGCCCGGCGCCTGCGCAGCCGGTCGGGCAGTGACCTGGCGGTGGCCAGCAGGTCCACCCCGCGGGAGTGGGCGGCGAGCAGGACGATGGCGAACACCGTACCGACCACGACCGTGCCGATGCCGATGCCGTCCGAGGAGACGTTGACGATGAGCCCGAGGGCGAACAGGCCGGCCAGCAGGGTCAGGACCGTCTCGCTGTCGAAGTCGCGCCGGCTCCACTGCTCCACGTAGCCGGGACCGCCGTTGGTCTCACGCATCAGCAGGAACGCCGCGACGTAGAGCATGATGCCGATCCCCGAGCCGAGCACCAGCACCGCGAAACCCACCCGCAACAGCACTGGGTCGACCCCGGCGTACCGCCCCAGGCCCGCGCAGACGCCGGTCAGCATGCGGCCCTCGTCGCTGCGCCGCAGACCGCGATCCTCCGTGGGGAAGCCGGGCGGCGAGCCGGACGTGGCGCTCGCCGGATCGGTATCGTTCATGTACTTATCGTGGCCTTTCCTCGGCCCGTGCCGCATCCGGGACACCCCTGAGTCGTCCCGGAGGGGAAACGCCTCTCTCAGGGTCGCTTCAGGGGAACGCCTGATGCGCCGGCATGGTGGTTCGTGTGACGATGCTGACGATATGGCTGACCGAACGACAATTCATGACACGGCGCCCGTGACCTCCGAAGACGCGCCTTTCCCTCGGCTGATGAGGCCTGCGGAGGGGCGGCTGGTGGCCGGGGTGGCCCAGGGGGCCGCCGCCCAGCTCCGGCTCGACCCGGTCGTGCTGCGGCTGGCCTTCGTGCTGCTCACCGTCCTGAACGGGTTCGGAGCCGTGGCGTACGCCGCCCTGTGGATGTTCACCCCGCGCGAGCCGTACGAGGGCAGGGAACCCGCCAGGGACTGGAGCCAGCTCGCCGCGTACACCGCGATCGGGCTGGCGCTGCTGGCCCTGGGCTGGCTCACCGGAACCTCGGGGGCCGGGATCGGGGCCTGGCCGATCGCGGTGGGCGGCATCGGCTCGCTGATCCTGTGGCAGCAGGCGGATCCGGACCGGCGGCAGCGCTGGATGACCACCACCGTCGGACAGGTCCGCCAGAACCGGGTCCGCACCGTCGCCGGGCTGGTGCTCGTCGTGGTCGGCGCGATCGGCTTCCTGGTGGCCAACGACGAGCTGTTCGAGGCCCGTTCCGGCATCATGTTCACCCTGGTGGTCGTGGGCGGTGTCGCGCTGATCGTGGCCCCCTGGCTGGCGGCCCTGTGGAAGGAGTTGCAGCGCGAGCGCCGCGAGCGCATCCGGCAGGAGGAACGCGCCGAGGTGGCCGCCCACGTCCACGACTCGGTGCTGCACACGCTGACCCTCATCCAGCGCAACGCCTCCGATTCGCGCGAGGTGATGAGGCTCGCCCGCTCCCAGGAGCGGGAGCTGCGCAACTGGCTCTACCAGCCCCAGCAGGACGCCGACGCGTCGGTGGCCGCGGCCGTGCGGCGGGTGGCGGCCGAGGAGGAGGACGCGCACGGGGTGCCGATCGAGATCGTCTGCGTGGGCGACTGCCCGCTGACCCCCGAGCTGTCCGCGATGGTGCAGGCCGCGAGGCAGGCCATGGTCAACGCCGCGAAATACTCCGGCTCCGAGGTCATCTCCGTCTACGCCGAGGCTGAGCCGGAGGAGGTCACCATCTTCGTCAGGGATCGAGGGGTCGGGTTCGACATGGAGGACGTGCCCGAGGATCGTATGGGTATCCGCCAGTCGATCGTCGGCAGGATGGAGCGCCACGGGGGCGGCGCCCGGGTGCGGACCGAGCCCGGCGAGGGCACGGAAGTGATGTTGACCATGAAGCTGGAGAAGGTGTGAGTAGCGAGCGAGCCACGACAGAGCGAGCCACCGGCCGGGCCGCGCGGTGCGACGGCGGACGGGCGCGACCGGCGGGAGGGGTCCGATGAGCGCGGTGAAGGTCCTGATCGTCGACGACCACCGGCTGTTCCGCTCCGGCGTCCGGGCCGAGCTGGGCGACTCCATCGAGGTGGTCGGGGAGGCCGAGGACGTGGAGTCCGCGGTCAGGGCGATCGCCGAACTGGGGCCCGACGTGGTCCTCCTCGACGTGCACATGCCCGGTGGCGGTGGCCAGGAGGTGCTGCGCCGGGTCCTCGGCGGGGGCTCCACGGTCCGCTTCCTCGCCCTGTCGGTCTCCGACGCCGCCGAGGACGTCATCGGTGTGATCCGGGGCGGTGCCCGGGGCTATGTGACCAAGAACATCAGCGGGCGCGAGCTCACCGACGCCATCCGCAGGGTGGCCGACGGGGACGCGGTCTTCTCTCCGAGGCTGGCCGGGTTCGTGCTGGACGCGTTCGCCTCCAGTGAGGCCCCGCCGATCGACCCCGAGCTCGACTCGCTGACCCAGCGCGAGCGCGAGGTGCTGCGGTTGATCGCCAGGGGGTACGCCTACAAGGAGATCGCCAAGGAGCTGTTCATCTCGGTGAAGACCGTGGAGACCCATGTCTCGTCGGTGCTGCGCAAGCTCCAGCTCTCCAACCGTCACGAGCTCTCCCGCTGGGCCACGGCACGGCGCCTGGTCTGACCGGCCGGCCGGTGGACCGGCTACTCCTGTACGAGCAGTGACTTATGTGCGACTCTGCGAAGTATGGGACGCGACGTACCTGCGATGGTGTTCAGTCGCGAGGACCGGCGGCGCTACCGGGACAAGGTCCGCCGGTGCCTTGACGTCCTCGCGCAGATGCTCCACGAGTCCAGGTTCGAGTTCGACCGGCCCAGGGCCGGGCTGGAGATCGAGCTCAACCTCGTGGACGACCGTGGCGAGGTCGCCATGAAGAACGCCGAGGTGCTGGAGGCCGTCGCCCAGCCCGACTGGGCCACCGAGCTCGGCCAGTTCAACGTGGAGATCAACGTCCTGCCCGAGTCCCTGGAGCAGGAGGGCGCGGTCCGGCTGGAGAAGGTGATCAGGGATCGCCTCAACCACGCCGAGGCGCGGGCCCGCACCGTCGGCGGGCACATGATGATGGTCGGCATCCTGCCCACGCTGCGGGAGAGCGACGTCCACGAGGGCACCCTGTCGGCCAACCCCCGCTACAAACTGCTCAACGAGCAGATCTTCGCGGCCAGGGGCGAGGACATGCACCTGTCGATCGAGGGGGAGGATCTCCTCGAGACCTACGCCGACAGCATCACCCCCGAGGCTGCCTGCACGAGCCTCCAGCTCCATCTCCAGGTCAGCCCGGAGACGTTCGCCGCCAACTGGAACGCCGCCCAGGCCATCGCGGGCCCGCAGGTGGCCATGGCGGCCAACTCGCCGTTCCTGTTCGGCCGCAGGCTCTGGCAGGAGACCAGGATCCCGCTGTTCGAGCAGGCCACCGACACCCGTCCGGTGGAGCTGAAGATCCAGGGGGTGCGGCCCAGGGTGTGGTTCGGCGAGCGGTGGATCACCTCGGTCTTCGATCTCTTCGAGGAGAACACCCGCTACTTCCCCGCGCTGCTGCCCCTGTGCGACGAGGCCGACCCGCGCGAGGAGCTGACGCGCGGGATCACCCCCCAGCTCGGCGAGCTGACCCTGCACAACGGCACCGTCTACCGGTGGAACCGGCCGGTCTACGCGGTGGTGGACGGCATCCCGCACCTGCGGGTGGAGAACCGGGTGCTGCCCGCGGGCCCCTCGGTGGCCGACATCGTCGCCAACGCGGTGTTCTACTACGGGCTCATGGGAGTCCTGCCCTACGCCGAACGCCCGGTGTGGACGCGCATGTCGTTCGCCGCGGCCAGGGACAACCTGCACGCCGCCGCCCGGCACGGCCTGGACGCCAGGCTCTTCTGGCCGGGACTCGGCGAGGTGCCCGCCTCGGAGCTGATCCTGCGCCGCCTGCTGCCGCTGGCCCACGAGGGGCTCGACCTGTGGGGCGTGGCCCCCGCGGTCAGGGACCGGCTGCTGGGGATCGTCGAGCGGCGCTGCCTGACGGGCAGGAACGGGGCGAGCTGGCAGATCGACGCGGTGAACGCGCTCGGCGACCTCGAAAGACACGAGGCACTGCGCCGGATGACCCTGCGGTACATGGCGAACATGCACACCAACGAGCCGGTCCACAACTGGCCGACCCTCTGATCGCACCGCCCTCCAAGGGCGCGGCGAACTCGGGCCTCGATCCAGGAAGGAGGGTTCTCCCCGATCCGTCGAGATGAGTACGCGTGAATCCGCCGAGAGGTTGATGTCCCGACGCCGCGATCCACCTAGTCTGAGGGCCGAGCCATCAGGGGGTGATGACGTGCGGGCAATGGTCGAGGAGAACGGCTGGGCCGTGCGAGGTGCCTGCCGCACCAGCGATCCCGAGCTGTTCTTTCCGCTGACCCAGTCGGCCGAGCACGAGGCGCGGGCGAAGGCGGTCTGCGAGCGGTGCCCGGTCCTCAAGGAGTGCCGGGCGTACGCGGTCCGGGCGGCCGAGCCCGAGGGGATCTGGGGCGGCCTGACCGTGAAGGAACGCCGCGGCCTGCGCTTCCCGGCCGGCTGGCGCCAGGCCGCCACGGATCCGGCCCCGGTCGCGTAGCCTCGAACCGGATTCGAACGGGATCTCCACGGGCTCGGGCGGAAGAACGCCGTCCCCGGCACGCGGGGGGCGGAACCGAGGTCCGAGGGGGCTGCAGGGGTGGAGCGGAAGCCGACGCGGGACACCGGTGCCGAGCTTCCCCCGGGGGCGTCGGCGGGGGCGGTGGCGGTGCTGGTGGGGGCCAACGTGCTCAACAACCGCCTGGCGCCGAGGCTGGCACCGCTGACCTCGGCCGTGGCCACCGGTGCGCTGCTCGTCCTGGCCCGCCGTGCCGGGATCTCCTGGTCCGAGCTGGGATTCCACCGGCGCGCGCGGGGCCTGCGGATCGGTGGCGCGCTCGCCGCCGCCGTGGCGGGAGCCTACGCCGCGGGCGTGGCGGTCCCGGCCACCCGTCGTTTCTTCCGCGACGAGCGCGCCCTGTCGCTCTCCCGCGCCCGCGCGCTGGAGGAGGCACTGATCCAGGTGCCGGTCGGCACCGTACTGCTGGAGGAGGTCGGCTTCCGCGGGGTGGTGCACGCCCTCGTCGCACGCTCCCACGGCCACGGCGCGGCGACCGCCGTCTCCTCGGTCCTCTTCGGCCTCTGGCACGTTCTCCCCGCCGTGGACATGACGGCCGCCAACCCCGCCCTGAGCCGTCTGGCCTCCGGGGAGGCCGCCGGCCGTGGCTCCGGCGCGCCCGGATGGCAGGTGACGCGCGTCGTGGCCGGTTCCGCGGTCGCGACGGGTCTCGCCGGGGTGCTCTTCACCGAGCTGCGCAGGCGGGGCGGCCTGGCCGCGCCCGCGATGTTCCACGTCGCGACCAACTCCCTGGGCTACCTGTTCGCCCGCCTGGCCCCGCCGGACCCCGCGTCCCGGGAGGCTCCCGCCCCGAACCGCTGACCCGCTCCTACTTCCTCCGCCTGCCCGGTCTCCACGCCGGTTCACGGGTGCGCGAGCCGGGCGACGGCTCGTGGGTGTCGAAGCGGCCGCGGGCGGCGAGTTCGATCGTGACGACCACGGCCACTGCCTCCGCGGCCAGCAGCGCGACCAGCACGACGAGCTGTACCACTCCGGCCTGGAGCGGATCGGCCCCGCCCAGAAGCATCCCCACGAAGGCGCCGGGCAGCGTGACCAGGCCCACGGTTCTCGTCTGGTCCAGCGCGGGCACCAGGGCCTGCGCCGCGGGCGGCCGGCAGATCTCCAGTGCCGCGTCCCGGTCCGAGAAGCCCAGGGAGAGCGCAGCCTCCACCTCGCCCCGCCGGTGGGCGAGCTCGTCCAGGGCCCGCCGTCCCGCGAGCGCCGTGGCCGTCAGGCACCCGCCGAGCAGGATGCCCGTGATCGGGATCAGCGTGATGCCCTGCGGCGGGACGATGCCGCCGCCGAACAGCAGCGCCAGCACCGGCAGGGTCCCGGCCGCGATGGGCACCGCGGCCCACCCGGCGGCGCGGCCCGAGGTGATCCTGCGCCCCGCGGTCAGGCTCGCCACCCCGTACATGACCAGCACGAAGACCGCCACCGCGGCCGCCCGCTCGACCGCCCACACGATGACGAGCGAGACCGCGACGAGCTGGACGGCGGCGCGCAGGCAGGCCATGAGTATCCCGGGTGCGTGCCCGAGGTGGCCGGACCAGGCGACGGCGGCGGCCCCGACGGCCAGCAGGACGACGACGGCGGCGGTGGCGAACGACAGGTCGACGGTGTTCAAGGGGCGCGCTGTCCTGGTGGCCTCATGCGAGGTCAGGCGGTGGGGACCCGCTGGAAGGACTCGACGTAACGGCCCTCGCCGAAGCCCGCCTCCACGGCTCGCTGGGAGAAGCGGTCCCGCAGGAAACTCTCGAAGTCCTCCAGGTGGCCGACCTGGCTGACGTGGGCGCGCAGCGCGGCCAGCTTGCGGTCGAAGGTGTCGGTGATGTCCACGTGGTGGTCGGCCACCGGGCCGCCGTTCAACCAGACCTCGCGGACGGTCCACGCCTCAAGGCCCTCGTCGAGCAGCAGCGAGGGGAAGGCGTAGGGGTTGCGCGCGTCGGGATAGACGGCGTCGAGGGTGCAGCCGCCGACCGCGCGGTGGTCGGGGTGGCTGGGGGCGATGAACCGGTGGTTGCGCTCGGGGCTGTGGGTGATCACCAGGTCGGGCTTGACCTGGCGGATGACCCGGGCGATGTCACGCCGCAACTCCAGGCTCTGCACCACCGTCCCGTCGTGGTGGCCGAGGTAGCGCACATCGGTCACGCCGACGGCCTTGGCGGCGTTGGACTGCTCGGCGCGGCGGAGCTCGGCCATGCCGCCGTTGTCCAGCTCGCGGTCGAAGCCACCCGCGTCGCCGTCGGTGACCACGCAGTACGTCACCTCGACGCCCCGGTCGGTGAATCGCGCGATCGAGCCCGCGGCGGCGAAGTCGACGTCGTCGGGGTGTGCGGTGACCGCGAGTACGCGGCTGATCTCGTCTTCGGACAGCATGGAACGCCCTTCCGTCTTCTCCGCGTACGTTCGATCGTGACAACCGCGGCGGGGTCCGCCCGCATTCCTTTACGACCGTTGGACCCGGTTGTCGGCCGGTCGTTCTAACCTAGGGGACGTGTCGATCCCAGCCTCCTCTCTGACCCATCCGTTGCTCGACGGGCTCAACCCTCAGCAGCGCGAGGCCGTCGTGCACCACGACAGCCCCCTGCTCATCGTCGCGGGCGCGGGTTCCGGCAAGACCCGGGTGCTGACCCACCGCATCGCCTATCTGCTGGGCGAGCGGGGTGTGCAGCCGCAGGAGATCCTGGCGATCACCTTCACCAACAAGGCCGCGCGGGAGATGAAGGACCGGGTCGACAAGCTCATCGGCCCGCGTTCGGCGGCGATGTGGGTGATGACCTTCCACAGCGCGTGCGTACGGATCCTGCGCCGCGAGGCCAAGCGCCTGGGCTTCCCCTCGGGCTTCTCCATCTACGACCAGGCCGACTCGCAGCGCCTGATGGCGATGGTCTGCCGCGAGATGGACCTCGATCCCAAGCGTTACCCGCCGAGGTCCTTCTCCGCCCAGGTCAGCAACTTCAAGAACGAGCTGATCGACTACGAGACGGCGGCCGCCCAGGCCTCCACCCACCTGGAGCGCAAGCTCGCCGAGGCGTACCGCAACTACCAGCAGAAGCTCACCGAGGCCGGAGCGATGGACTTCGACGACCTCATCATGCTGACGGTGACGCTGTTCCAGATCTTTCCCGACGTGGCCGAGCACTACCGGCTCCGCTGGCGTCACATCATGGTCGACGAGTACCAGGACACCAACCACGCGCAGTACACCCTGATCCGCGAGCTCGCGGGCCGTCCCGAGCTGCGCACCGCCGACGGAGACCTGGTCAGGGAGGGGGGTGTCGCCCCGGCCGAGCTGTGCGTGGTGGGTGACGCCGACCAGTCGATCTACGCCTTCCGCGGTGCGACGATCCGCAACATCCTGGAGTTCGAGCGCGACTACCCGGAGGCCAGGACGATCCTGCTGGAGCAGAACTACCGCTCCACCCAGACGATCCTGTCCGCCGCCAACGCGGTGATCTCGCGCAACGAGAGCCGCAAACCCAAGAACCTCTGGTCCGACCAGGGAGCCGGGGCGAAGATCATCGGCTATGTCGCCGACAACGAGCACGACGAGGCGATGTTCGTCGCCCAGGAGGTCGACAGGCTCACCGACCACGAGGACGTGGTGCCCGGCCAGGTCGCCGTGTTCTACCGGACCAACGCCGCCTCCCGGGTGTTCGAGGAGATCTTCATCAGGACCGGCCTGCCGTACAAGGTGGTGGGCGGGGTGCGCTTCTACGAGCGCAAGGAGGTCCGCGACCTGCTGGCCTACCTGCGCTTCCTGTCCAACCCGAACGACGTGGTGTCGCTGCGCCGCATCCTCAACGTGCCCAAGCGCGGCATCGGCGAGCGGGCCGAGGCGATGGTCGAGGCGTTCGCGAGCAGGGAGCGGATCCCCTACTGGGAGGCGCTCCGCCGGGCGGACGACGCGCCGGGCATGGCCACCCGCTCGCTCAAGGCCATCGCCGAGTTCGTCGATCTGATGGACGAGCTGATGGTGAAGGCCGACGACCTGTCGCCCTCACAGCTGGCCCAGGAGGTGCTGGGGAGCACCGGATACCGTCTGGAGCTCACCGCCTCCAACGACCCGCAGGACGAGAGCCGCCTGGAGAACCTGGACGAGATGATCTCGGTCGCCTCCGAGTTCGAGGAGGCCAACCCCGAGGGCACGCTGGTGGAGTTCCTGGAGCAGATCTCCCTGGTCGCCGATGCCGACCAGATCCCGGCGGCCGACGGGGGCCAGGGCGTGGTGACGCTGATGACGCTGCACACCGCCAAGGGGCTTGAGTTCCCCGTGGTGTTCCTCACCGGAATGGAGGACGGGGTCTTCCCGCACATGCGCTCGCTCGGCGAGCCGAAGGAGCTGGAGGAGGAGCGCCGCCTGGCCTACGTCGGCATCACCCGCGCCGAGCAGCGCCTCTACGTCTCCCGGGCCGCCGTCCGCAGTTCCTGGGGTTCGCCCGCGTTCAACCCGGCCTCCCGGTTCGTCGCGGAGATCCCGGCCGATCTGGTCGAGTGGCGCGGCAACCCGGAGAAGAGCGCCTGGAACGCCGCCACCCGCCGCGACTCCCGCCCCACCCCGGTCAGGAAGTCCGAGGGCAGGCAGATCCCCAACCTGGCCCCCGGCGACCGGGTCACCCACGACAAGTTCGGCCTGGGCACCGTGGTGTCCGTGGACGGCGTCGCTGAGAAGACCAAGGCCAAGATCGACTTCGGCGGCGGGGTGGGGGAGAAGGTCCTGCTGCTGGCGTACGCGAAACAACTGGAGAAACTCTGAGGTCTCCGGTGGCCGGTTCCGCGGGGCCCGGACTCGTGGGAAGGGCACGGCGGCCCTTCCCACGCTCTGGTCCCGGATCAGTTCGTGAGGAGTTCCCTGATGGGGTCCTCGGGCTGGTCGGCGCCGATGGTGAGCTCGTCGAAGTCGGCCACCTGGTCGGCGGGCGGTGCCTTGACGGTGACCTTGGTGCCCCAGCCGGTGTAGCGGGTGTCGTTGACGTAGGTCAGCTCGGTGCTGTTGAGGCCCTGGGTGGACTCGGTGTACGACGACACGATCCGGCGGACCAGCTGGTCGGAGCCGATGTAGATCTTCCAGGTCACCGGGAGGGTGGCGGACCTGCCGGTGGGCTTCGTGCCCAGCATCGCGCGTACCGAGGGGGAGACCTTGAAGAGCTCGCCCAGCGTGATCGTGCCCGAGTGGACGGTGGTCCGGGTGCCGTCCCAGGTCCCGCCGGGGCGCCTGGCGCCGGTGTGGGCCAGGGTCGCCTTCAGCGTTCCCGGCTCGACGGTGCTGATGATCTGCTGGACGGGGCTGACCAGGACCAGTCCTCCGCCGGGGACGCGCAGCCACTTCTTGCCCTCGGGCATGGAGTCGGCGAAGAAACCGCCCGAGGTGTAGGAGACGTTCTTCAGCGAGATCGTCCGCGACGGGGTGAACAGGCCCTTGAACTCGCCGTCCTGGGTGGGCAGGTTGAACGTGGTGGTCAGATCCGAGGCGACCAGACCCGACGTGCCGAACTCCAGCACGCCGTTGCGCCTGGTGAAGATCGTCCGCTGCTTCTTGCCCGCACCGACGATCTTCGTGTTCTCGGTGAACTTCACGCCCCGGTGGGTTCTGAACTGGCGCTTCAGCGCCGAGACCGGGTCGGGCTTCGCGGCCTGGGCGGTCTTCGTGGTCTGAGCGGTCTGGGCGCTCGCCGGGGCGACGGTCACCAGCGTGGGAACCATCAGGGCCGCCACGGTGGCGCCGGTCAGGGCGGCGATCGTTCGCCTCATTGGGGTCCTCCCGTATGTGTCCTCGCGTCGTCGCGGAGGCGGAAGAAGATTCTTCCCTATATGCCGAAATATTGGATCAAGAATCCCCGGGCCCTGCGCGGCTGAGGGGAACCGGCGCCCGGTGGGCGAAGCGCGGCCGTGCCCGGCAGGTGCAGCCTGCCGGGCACGGCCGTCCGGTGCCGGGTGTGATCAGCGTGGCAGGATCACTTGACGGTCAGCAGCGGGATGGGCGTGTCGGCCTCGAAGCCCGCCTGCAGTTCCCTCGTCGTGGCGACCTGGTCGGCCGGCGGGGCGTCGATCGTGACCTTCGAGCCCCAGTTGGTGTAGCGGGTATCGACGGTCCAGGTCGGCCCACTTGAGAACTCCGTGTACGAGGTCGCCAGTCTCGCGGGGAGCCGGTCGGCGTTCAGGAACAGCTTCCAGTTGATCGCGACCTTGGCCTGTTCGCCGGAGAGCTTCCTCCCATCCCCTGACGCGCGGAACCACGGCGAGACCTTCTGTAGCTCACCGAAAGTGATCTTCCCGGCATAGGCGGCCGGCTTCTTGACCGTGGCGTTCGCGAGGAGGGCCTTGAGGGTCGAGGGCTCGGCGGCGTTGACGAGCTGGCCCAGTGAGCCGGTCACGCCGAGCGTGTCCCCCGGGTACCCGAGCCAGGGCTTGTCCTGCGGCAGAAACTGGCCGAAGGCCCCACCCGAGAGGTACGCCTTCTTATTGACCCGGACGACTCTTTCCGGCTCGGCCAGCCCGGCGAACAGCTTGCTGAGTTTCTTCTGCTCCTCGGTGGCGTCGCCGTCTTCCTCTCGGGTGCTGAATTCCAGGGCACCCTCCTCGAAGCGCAACTCGGTGGTGTGGTCCGACGCGCTGATCCCGGAGGTGCTGAACTGCAATTCACCCTTGCGGTGGCCGGCAATCGTGTTCTTGGGGACACCCTGGGTCTTCATGGTGTCGACATAGGTGACGCCCTGGCCGTTTTTGAGCTGACCCTTCAGCGCGGT
This sequence comes from Streptosporangium sp. CA-115845, assembly GCF_050943795.1. Taxonomy (NCBI): domain Bacteria; kingdom Bacillati; phylum Actinomycetota; class Actinomycetes; order Streptosporangiales; family Streptosporangiaceae; genus Streptosporangium; species Streptosporangium sp. CA-115845. The sequence continues at coordinate 1,221,496 of NZ_CP191988.1, forward strand.
GATCGGATCGGCGGCCTGTGCGTGCGCGGTCGACGCCAGCACCGGAGCGCCGAGTACGGCCGTTGCGGCGCACGCCAGTCCGGCGATGTATCGCTTCAAAGGAAAATCCTCCTGACTGACCCCTCCGCCCCGTCGGGGAGGGGATGACACACTCTCGCTATGCAAGATCACGAAAGGGTAGCGCATTTGGAGGATTGCCTTGAATTAAACGTGCATATTTCGTGCAGAGCCGTCTTCCCGGGCGCCGGAAGGCGGTGTGGGTATTTGGTTTCCGGTCAATCACGGACCGTCAGATTTGTTTTTTCGCGATTCAGCCGATCGGCAGGACCGTCGGCTCGGGGAAATCGGCGCCGACCCGGCCGGCGTCGGCGGTGTCCTCGGGAGGCGGCGGAACGAGGGTGACGGACGAGCCCCAGCCGGTGTAGCGGGTGTCCACCACCGTGGTCGTGTACCTTCCGGGACTGCCGCTGAGCGGCTGCCGCCAGGTGGTGCTCAGCCTGCGGACCAGGTTCGAGCGGTCCAGCCAGAGCCTGAAGCCGACCGGGATCCCGGCGCTCCTGCCCTTGGGCGGCCCGGCCAGCCTGTCACGGAGCGAGGGGGAGGCCCGGTAGAGCGTGCGCAGCGTCACGGCGCCCTGCAGGAACGTGCCCGAGCGCAGCTTCCTGCGCACGGCGGTGTGGGACAGCAGCGTGCCCAGGGTGGCGGGCTCGAAGATGTCAACGATCTGCGGCAGGGCGGCGGTCTGCTTGATGTTCGCCGGGCCGATCAGCCCGAGCCAGGTCTTCCCCTCGGGCAGCCACGTCTGGTAGCCGGGCCCGGAGAGGTACGCCTCGTTCGGGAAACAGATCACCCGGGTCGAGCCGAGCTGCCGGCCGAGCTGCCGCTCCAGCTCCTTCACGACCCCTTTGCCCAGCTCGGTCCGTCCCACCGTGTCCGTGCCGTACACCCCGGCCTCGTCGAACTCCACCCGGCCCTTGCGCCAGATGGTGACCACCGCCTTGCCGCCCCGATAGACGCGCCCGACGTCGGAGATCCGCAGCCCCGTGTGCTCGCCGAACTGTTGCCTCAGCCTCGTCACCGGAGACGGCGGCGGTGCCACCCCCGCGACCGCGGCACCCGTCGTTCCCACCGCCTCCGCCGCCGACATGGGCAGCACCGAACCGGCCAGTACGACCGCGAGCAGAGTGACCCATCGTCTCATCGGATTCCTCCCCAGGAGTCAGGATCCGCCAAGCTAGCCAACCCCCGGCCCGCGGGCTATGGCGCGCACCAACAACTCGCGTCCATGGATTGCGCGAGTTTGAGCCGTACGGGCCCGCGAAGGCTTCGCGAGACCGCGACGGCGGATTCGAAGGGCTGAGAATCGCGGTGGCGGGAAGGCTCCGGCGAGATGAGGCCGGTTACGCTGCGAGGAGAGCGCGGAGGAGGAGGTCTGGATGGACGCCGTGCCGAGGATCCGCGTCGTCATCGCCAAGCCGGGGCTGGACGGCCATGACAGGGGGGTGAAGATCGTGGCGAGGGCGCTTCGGGACGCCGGGATGGAGGTCGTCTACACGGGCCTGCACCAGACCCCGGAGCAGGTGGTGCGCACCGCGATCCAGGAGGACGCCGCGGCGATCGGGCTGTCCATCCTGTCCGGCGCGCACCTGACGCTCTTCGCCAGGGTGCTGGAGCTGCTGAGGGAGAACGACGCGAGCGACATCGTGGTGTTCGGCGGCGGGATCATCCCCGAGGCCGACATGCCCGCGCTCCAGGAGATGGGCGTCGCGCGGATCTTCACTCCGGGTGCCACCACCCAGGAGATCGTCGACTGGGTGCGGAGCGCGATCCCCTCGCCCGTCTGACGAGTTCCGACGAGGTTCGGGGCGCCCGCGACCCCTCTCGCCGGCGGGTCTTTCCGCGGACGGTCATGCCACACCGGTCTGGCGACAGGTGCCGGACGACGTCCGGTCATGGCGACACGAACAACATTCGGGATGCGCGATCTGGGACCCGGTTACCTGGCCATGCCATGAGGCGGGCTACGCTTCATTGGCGCAAAACCGCCGCGCTCCCCCTTCGACCGTGGAGCCGGCCCACTCAGATCTATACACCAGCCGGACAAGCAAGGACGGACCCTCGTGGACCTGTTCGAACATCAGGCGAAGGAGCTCTTCGCGGAGTACGGCATCCCGGTGCCGCGCGGTATCGTCGCGCACACCGTGGAGGAGGCACGGGCGGCAGCCGAGCAGCTGACCGGCCGTGTTGTCGTCAAGGCCCAGGTCAAGACCGGTGGCCGCGGTAAGGCCGGTGGCGTGAAGGTGGCTGACGACGCCGCCGACGCCGCAAGCAAGGCCGCCGACATCCTCGGCATGGACATCAAGGGCCACACGGTCCACAAGGTCCTGGTCGAGGAGGCCAGCGCGATCGCGGAGGAGTACTACTTCTCCTTCCTGCTCGACCGCGCGAACCGTACGTTCCTCGCCATCTGCTCCGCCGCGGGCGGCATGGAGATCGAAGAGGTCGCGCACACCAACCCCGAGAAGGTGGCGCAGGTTCCGATCTCCCCCCTGGACGGCGTCGACCGGGCCAGGGCCCGCGAGATCGCCCAGGCCGGCGGCCTGCCGGAGGCGTCGCTCGACGGCGCCGCCGACCTCATCGAGAAGCTCTGGTGCGCCTTCGTCGACGAGGACGCCTCGCTCGTCGAGGTCAACCCGATGATCCTGTCCGCGGACGGTCAGGTCAAGGCTCTCGACGGCAAGGTCACCCTCGACGACAACGCGTCCTTCCGCCAGGCGGACCACGCGGCCCTTGAGGACAAGGCCGCCGAGGACCCGCTGGAGGCCGCGGCCAAGGCCAAGGACCTCAACTACGTCAAGCTCGACGGCTCCGTCGGCATCATCGGCAACGGCGCGGGTCTGGTCATGTCGACCCTGGACGTCGTCGCCTACGCCGGCGAGGCCTTCCCCGGCCGGCCCAAGCCCGCCAACTTCCTCGACATCGGCGGCGGTGCCTCGGCCGAGGTGATGGCGGCCGGTCTGGAGATCATCATCTCCGACCCCGCGGTGAAGTCGATCTTCGTCAACGTCTTCGGCGGCATCACCGCCTGTGACGCGGTCGCCAACGGCATCGTCTCGGCCTTCCAGCTGCTGGAGTCCCGCGGCGAGTCCGTGAGCCGCCCGCTGGTCGTCCGGCTGGACGGCAACAACGCCGAACTCGGGCGTCAGATTCTCTCCGACGCCAAGCTTTCCGGCGTCGAACTGGTGGACACCATGGACGATGCGGCCAAGCGCGCCGCCGAGCTCGCCGCGGTAGGTGCGTAATGGCCATCTGGCTGACCGAGAACAGCAAGATCATCGTCCAGGGCATGACCGGCGGTGAGGGCACCAAGCACACCCGCCGCATGCTCGCCTCCGGTGCCCGCGTCGTCGGCGGTGTCAACGCCCGCAAGGCCGGCACCGTCCACGAGGGCCTGCCCGTCTTCGGCACCGTCTCCGAGGCCATGAAGGAGACCGGCGCCGACGTGTCGGTCGTCTTCGTGCCCCCGGCGTTCACCAAGGACGCCGTCAAGGAGGCCATCGACGCCGAGATCCCGCTCTGCGTGGTCATCACCGAGGGTGTCCCGATCCACGACACCACCGAGTTCTGGGCCTACGCGACCGCCAAGGGCGGCAAGACCCGCATCATCGGGCCGAACTGCCCCGGCATCGCCTCGCCCGGCGCCTCCAACGCGGGCATCATCCCGGCCGACATCACCAGCGCCGGCCGGATCGGCCTGGTCTCGAAGTCGGGCACGCTGACCTACCAGCTCATGTACGAGCTGCGTGACATCGGCTTCTCCACCGCGGTGGGCATCGGTGGCGACCCGGTCATCGGCACCACCCACATCGACGCGCTGCAGGCCTTCCAGGACGACCCGGGCACCGACGCGATCGTGATGATCGGCGAGATCGGCGGCGACGCCGAGGAGCGCGCGGCCGCCTACATCGAGCAGCACGTCACCAAGCCGGTCGTCGCCTACGTGGCGGGCTTCACCGCTCCCGAGGGCAAGACCATGGGCCACGCGGGCGCGATCGTGTCCGGCTCGGCCGGCACCGCCCAGGCCAAGAAGGACGCACTGGAGAAGGTCGGCGTCCGCGTCGGCAAGACCCCGAGCGAGACCGCCCGCCTGATGCGCGAGGTCATCGAGTCCCTCTAGCGGGGGCCGGGACGTGGGTCCCGGGTGAGTGAACGCGGCACGGTGCCGCGCGAGCCGGCGGCGTCCCCGTCGCCGGCACCGCGCGCGGGTTCCGCCGCACCGAGTACGACCGAGGGCGCCCGGCATCCCGCCGGGCGCCCTTCGCCGTCCCGGACGTCACCGATGTCCGGTCGGCCGTCCCGGACCGGTGGCATCCGGGCCGGGGCGGGGAGGACCGCGCACGGTATGCGGGACACTCCCGCACGCCATGTGGGGGAGACCGCGTGCGGGGGTGTCCCGGACCGGCTTCGCCGGAATACCACAGGCCGCTTCTGTCACGCCGTTCGCGACACGCGGGGCGCGGAAGTCTCTTCCGCGCCGAAGATCCTGAGACCATCGACTACTGTGACGGCCCTCTTCGATCAGCTCCGGACGGCTCCCCGCAACGTCCTCAGCCGTATCCCCCTGCCCGGCCTCACGGGTGACGACGACGACGTCCGCCGGCCGCTTCCCGTCTCCGGGATGCTCGCGGCCGCCTGGACGCTCGGCGTGGGGCTGGCGGTGCTCACCACGCTCACCCTGGTCGGCTGGATCGCCGCACCGCGCGGTGCACTCGGTTCCGGTCTGCCCGCGGTGTTCCGTACCGCCTCGCAGCTCTGGCTGGCCGCGCACCACGCGGGCTTCGCGATCCCCGGCGGCTCGGTGGGCCTGCTCCCGCTCGGACTGACGGTCCTGCCCGCCTTCCTGCTGTACCGCGCCGGGATCTGGATGGCCAGGGACGCGGACCTGCGGCTCCGGCTGCCCGCCCGGCTGCCCAAGAACACTCCCAAGGAGGTGTCCAACGCCCGCCGCAGGGCACAGCTGATCCTGATCGCCCAGGCGGGCATCTCACTGGCGGCGCCGTACGCGCTGCTGGCCGGGATCATCGCGCTGGTCACCAGGAACGAGATCACCCAGCCCTTCCTCGGTGAAGTGCTGGTCAGCCACCTGGTGCTGGCCTTCATCGCGGGCTCCGTGGCCGTCGCCAGGACGATCGGGCCCTGGCGATCGATGCTGCGCCTGCTGCCCGAGCGGCTGCGCTCGGTGGTGGTCGGCACGTCCGCCGCACTGATGATCATGCTCGTGGCGGGCGCCGTCATGGTGCTCGGAGCCGTCGCGGTCAACTTCGGGCAGGTCGGGGAACTGTCCGGGATCCTTTCTCCGGGGTTCGTCGGCGGGCTGCTGCTCCTGCTGATCCAGGGGCTCTACCTGCTCAACGCCGTCATCTGGGGCATGGCCTACATCGCGGGACCTGGATTCGCGGTCGGCACCGGCACGCTGGTCGCGCCGACGGGCGTGCAACTGGGCACGGTGCCGAGCCTGCCGATCCTGGGCGCGCTGCCGGAGGCGGGCCCGACCCCCGCCTGGGTGATGGTCGTGATCGCGGTGCCTTTCCTGGCCGGCGCGGTGGCGGGCGTCCTGGTCGTCCGGATCTCGCCCTCCCCCTCGTACGAGGGAGCACCGCTGTGGGGGTTCGCCTGCGGGCTGGCGACCGGGGCGGTGGCGGGTCTGCTGGCGGCGCTCTCCGGTGGCCCGCTCGGTGGTGCGAGGCTGTCCGCGGTGGGACCGGCGGGGTGGGAGGTGACGCTCTCGGTGACGCTGGAGGTGGGTGTCGCGGCGGGGATCGCCGCCGGGCTGGCCAACTGGTGGCTGATCTTCCGGGGGCACAACGCGGCGGTCACCAAGGCGGCGGCCAGGGTCGGCACGGCCACCGCGCCGGTCCGCAAGGCCGGAGTCAAGATCGCCAAGGCCGCCGGCTCGGTGGCAGGCAAGGTCGGCTTCGCCGAGCCGGAGGAGCTCCGCAAGCTCCCCGGTCACTGGCTGGACGCCACGGAGTGCGACACCCAGCCGATCCCGGTCATCAGGGACGACTGGGAGGACGAGCACGCCTCGGCCGCCGCGGAGAGCTCGCCGAAGGCCCACCGCCCCGAGCCGCCGCGCCCGCCCCGGCGCGACATCGTCGACGAGACCGACGACAAGGGCGGCCATGTGATCTACATCGACCCCTACGCCTGGGACCGCGACTGAGCGCTGTCGCGGATCACCTGCCCGGACGCCTCGTCCCAGGCATGTCGATCAGGTGACCCGACCAGGCGACCCGCTCAGGGAGGGAAGGGGAACTGCAGCTGGCCGGGCTGGACGAAGGGCATCTTCTTCTCCATGGCCCGCTCAAGCCGCTCCACGCACTCGTTCTGCGCCGAGACGGTGCCCGCCCCCTTACCGCACTCGGTATAGGCGGCCAGCTCGTCGCTGAAGTAGAACTGCATCGCGGTCACCCCGGCCGACGCCAGCAGCGCCCCGGCGGAGAGTACGATGCCCGCCACGGCGGTGCCGATGGGCTTAGGGACGGAACGCAGCGCGGGGATCGCACGGATTGAGGTGACAAGAGCGAAAATCGCCATGACGAGTCCCGCGAGGGGGAGCACCAACGTCATCACCACCGCGGTGACCGCGAGCCACAGGGCCCTTCGACCGGTGCTCTCGGCGGACCGTTCCTGGACCGGCAGTGTCACCTGACCTCCTTGCATCGTTCGTGCGGACAGGCCGATACCCTTGCAGCGGCGTGAGTCCCCGTCCGAATGGAGTGCGTCGGTGTCATCCCAGGCCGTTCGGCTTGTGGTTCTCGTGTCCGGTTCTGGAACCAACCTACAGGCCCTTCTGGACGCTGTGGCAGACGAGACCTACGGTGCCAGAGTGGTGGCCGTGGGTGCCGATCGCGGCGGTGTCGAGGGGCTGGCACGCGCGCAGCGCGCGGGGGTGCCGACCTTCGTGGAGAGGGTGGCCGACCACCCCACCCGCGAGGAGTGGGATCGGGCGCTCGCCGCCCGCATCGCGGCGTACCGGCCGGACCTCGTGATCTGCGCGGGGTTCATGAAGATCCTCGGCAAGCCGACGCTGGAGGCCTTCCCGGTCCTCAACACCCATCCCGCGCTGCTGCCCTCCTTCCCGGGCGCGCACGGTGTGCGCGACGCGCTCTCGTACGGCGTGCGCGTCACCGGCTGCACCGTGATGCTCGCCGACGCGGGCGTCGACACCGGGCCGATCATCGCCCAGGAGGCCGTGCCCGTGCTGGACGACGACGACGAGGCGGCACTGCACGAGCGCATCAAGTCCGTCGAGCGTCAGCTGCTCGTCGACACCGTCGGCCGGATGGCCCGCGAGGGCTGGACCGTCACCGGCAGGACTGTTCGATTCGGACGACCCGGTGGATGAGCCGGGCGCCCCGGAGAAACCGGAACCAACCAGGAGGAGCACGAAGTGACCCGCATCGCCATCCGGCGCGCGTTGATCGCGGTGTATGACAAGAGCGGGCTGGAGGAGTTGGCCCGTGGGCTCGACGCCGCGGGTGTGGAGATCGTCTCCACCGGGGGCACAGCCGCGAAGATCACCTCTTTCGGCGTCCCCGTCACTCCCGTCGAGTCGCTGACCGGCTTCCCCGAGTGCCTCGACGGCCGGGTCAAGACGCTGCATCCGCGCGTGCACGCCGGCCTGTTGGCCGACGGTGGCAACCCCTCCCACGTCAAGCAGCTCGAAGAGCTGGAGATCGAGCCGTTCGAGCTGGTGGTGGTCAACCTCTACCCGTTCCAGGAGACCGTGGCCTCCGGCGCCTCCGGCGCCGAGTGCGTGGAGCAGATCGACATCGGCGGTCCCGCGATGATCCGGGCCGGGGCCAAGAACCACGGCACCGCCGCGGTCGTGGTCGACCCGGCCTCCTACGGTGACGTGCTCGCCGCGGTCGCCGCGGGGGGTTTCACCCTCACCGAGCGCCGCCGTCTGGCCGCCGCCGCGTACGCGCACACCGCCTCCTACGACACCGCGGTGGCCACCTGGTTCGCGGACGTCTACGCGGCCGAGGAGGGCGTGTGGCCGGGCTACCTGGGCGCGGCCTGGGAGCTCAAGTCGCCGCTGCGCTACGGCGAGAACCCGCACCAGGGCGCGGCCCTGTACTCCAGCGGGAAAGCCGGCCTGGCGGACGCCGAGCAGCTGCACGGCAAGGAGATGTCCTACAACAACTACCTGGACGCCGACGCCGCCTGGCGGGCGGCGTGGGACTTCGACGGGCCCGCCGTGGCGATCATCAAGCACCAGAACCCGTGCGGCATCGCGGTCGGCGCCGACGTCGCCGAGGCGCACCGCAAGGCACATGCCTGCGACCCCGTCTCCGCGTACGGCGGCGTGATCGCGGTCAACGCGGAGGTGACCGAGGAACTGGCCCGCCAGATCGCCGAGGTGTTCACCGAGGTCGTGGTGGCTCCCTCCTACACGGCCGAGGCGCTGGCGCAGCTCACCGGTAAGAAGAACATCCGGCTGCTGGCCTGCCCGCGGGGGCCGGCCAACCCGCTGGAGTTCCGCCGGATCGACGGCGGCCTGCTGGTGCAGAACGCCGACCGGGTCGACGCCCCGGGCGACGATCCGTCCACCTGGGAACTGAAGGCGGGGCCCGCCGCCTCCGCCGAGGTCCTCGCGGATCTGGCCTTCGCCTGGCGGGCGTGCCGCTCGGTGAAGTCCAACGCGATCCTGCTGGCCGCGGACGGCGCGAGCGTGGGCGTCGGCATGGGCCAGGTCAACCGGGTCGACTCGGCACGGCTCGCGGTATCCAGGGCGGGCGAGCGCGTCCAGGGGGCCGTGGCGGCCTCCGACGCGTTCTTCCCCTTCGCCGACGGCCTGCAGATCCTCATCGACGCGGGAGTGAGGGCGGTCGTGGAGCCGGGTGGCTCGATCAGGGACGAGGAGGTCATCGCCGCGGCCGAGGCGGCGGGGGTGACCCTCTACTTCACCGGCACCCGTCACTTCTTCCACTGATCTCCTCTTCCGGGTGCGGCTGCCGCACAGGTGTGGCAGCCGTACCCGGGAGATAGGAGAGTGGCGAATTAGACAGGATTACTTGGGTGAAAAAGGTTTGACCTGCGATTAGTCTGAAGCGTCCCTTTCGTTCCTGTCGCGGAGACCCCTCATGCCACTGCTCGACCACGCTCTGTACTCCTTCGTGATCATGCAGGATTTCTGGGGTAGTCCATGGATGATGATCATCATCGCGCTCGGTGCGGCCTACCTCGGCGGGCGGGTCGTGGAGTGGATCCCCTTCACCCGCAGGATCATCGAGCGGAGGGAAGCGGAGCGCGATCCGTCCTCGTGAGAGGGTTGGCGGTATGAGTGCGCGGATTCTCGACGGCAAGGCCACAGCGGCAAAGATCAAGGCAGATCTCACGACGCGGGTGACCGCGCTGAAGGAGCAGGGCATCGTCCCCGGGCTCGGCACGGTTCTGGTGGGAGAGGACCCGGGCAGCCAGATCTACGTGGCGGGCAAGCACCGCGACTGCGCGGAGGTCGGCATCTCCTCCCTCCGCAGGGACCTGCCGGAGAACGCCACCCAGGCCGAGGTCGAGGCGGTCGTCGACGAGCTCAACGCCTCCGAGGAGTGCACCGGCTACATCGTCCAGCTCCCGCTGCCCCGTCACCTCGACACGCAGGCGCTGATCGAACGGATGGACCCGGCGAAGGACGCCGACGGCCTCCACCCGGCCAACCTGGGCCGTCTGGTCCACATGGTCGACGCGCCGCTGCCCTGCACGCCGTACGGCATCGTCATGCTCCTGCAGGAGTACGGGGTGCCGCTCAAGGGGGCGGAGGTCGTCGTGGTCGGCCGCGGCATCACCGTGGGCCGCTCGCTCGGCCTGCTGCTGACCCGCCGCTCGGAGAACGCCACGGTCACCCTCTGCCACACCGGCACCCAGGACCTCGCGGCCCACACCAGGCACGCGGACATCGTCGTCGCCGCGGCCGGGGTGCCGCATCTGATCACCGCGGACATGGTGAAGCCGGGCGCCGCCGTGCTGGACGTCGGTGTCTCCCGGGTCGACGGGAAGATCGCCGGTGACATCGCCCCCGGCGTCGAGGAGGTCGCGGGCCTCCTCACCCCCAACCCCGGCGGTGTAGGCCCGATGACCCGGGCCATGTTGCTCACCAACGTGGTCGAGGCCGCGGAGAGGCGCGCCCGCGAGCGGGGCTGACCCCGCGGGCAGGCAGCCCCCGCGTACGGGCCGGTCTCATCGGGCCGGTCTCACGAGGCCGACTTCGCAGGACCGATCTCACCGAAGAAGCCCCACCGGACAGGCCTCGCCGAGCAGGCCGCGCGGGGCGGCCCTCATCGAGCAGGCCGATATCCCCGGGTGACCGGTCCCAGGACGGGACCGGTCACCCGGGTGGCCAGGCTACGACGCCCTGCGGTTCGCGGCGGTGGCCGCCGTCTGGGACTCCGGGGCGCCGGTGGCGCGCTGCGAGGGCACCACGGGGGTGGGCCTCACCAGCCCCAGGGCGACGACCTCGTTCGCCAGCCTGGTACGCCGGTTGGTCCCCTCGGGGATCCGGAACTTCTGGTAGAGACGCAGGAGATGCTGCTTGACGGCCGCCTCCGTCACCACCAGGTCGTCGGCGATCTCCCTGGCCGTGGCCGGTGCGACGAACGCCTCGTCCGACAACGCCGGACGGCAGAGCGACGTCAGGACGTCCACCTCCCGCCTGGTCAGCTCCGGTGCCGCGGCGCGGCGGAGCTCGACCTCCGGGGCGAAGTCCTCGCGAGGCACTCCGCCGATCCTGCCTCGTGCCGCGCCGAAGGACACCACGTCACCGTCGTCAAGCACCCTCCGGGCGATCGGTCGGCCGTTGACCCGGGTGCCGTTGCGGGACAGGCCCAGATCAACGACATACAGGTAGGGTCCGCGCCGGACGAATTCCGCGTGCAGCCGGGACACACTCGGATCGGTCAGCCGGATGTCCACTCCACGGCCACGTCCGATCGTTGTGATCTCGGGGCGCAACGGGACCACTTCACCGGTGTCCTCGATGCGTATGAACGGCCCCTCCACGGCAGTTCCTCCCCAGGTAGCCCGCCGTAACTATTCCTACAGCTCCGGCTTACCCAAACGAGGTGATGGGGAATCTCCTTTGCCAGAAGGAGAATCATTCCTGAAATTGGCCTGGACCTCTCGGGAGGGTTTCCGCTGCTCACAGGTAGACTTCGGGCACAGATAAGCGGAGGAAACACTCATGGCGGACAAACCCACCAAAGGTCTCGCCGATGTCGTAGCCGCGTCCACAGCGCTCAGCGACATCGACGGTCAGGCCGGTCGCCTCTTCTATCGTGGCTACGACATCCACGATCTGGCCGGCCGCACCACCTTCGAAGAGACCGCGCACCTGCTGCAGTACGGCACGCTCCCCACCCGGGAACAGCTCTCGGCGTACGAGGCGGAACTGGTTCGAGGGCGTACGCTCGGCACGCTCGTCGAGGCCAACATCTCGGAGATCGCGGAGAGACAGGCCCCGATGGAGGCGCTGCGCACGCTGGTCTCGCTGGCCGGAGGTGATGATCCGGACAAGGACTCCAACGCCCCCGAGGCGAACCTGCGCAAGGCCGCCAGGTTGACCGCGCAGCAGCCGATCCTCGTCGCCCGCTACCACGCGGCCAGGACCGGTGCCGTCATCTGTGACCCGGACCCCTCCCTGAGCGTGGCGGCGAACTTCCTCCTCCAGATCACCGGCCGTACCCCCGGTGAGCGCGAGGTCGAGATCTTCGACGCCTGCCTGGTCCTGCACGCCGACCACACGATGAACGCCTCCACGTTCGCCGCCCGGGTCTGCGCCGCGACCCTGTCCGACATGCACTCGGCCATCGTGGCGGCCATCGGCACCCTCAAGGGCCCCCTGCACGGCGGCGCCAACGAGCAGGTCATGCGCACCCTGGAGTCGCTCGACGCGGGTGCCGTCGCCCAGTCGGTACGCGACAGGCTCGCCGCGGGCGAGAAGATCATGGGCTTCGGGCACCGGGTCTACAAGACCGAGGACCCGCGCGCCACGCACCTGCGCCAGATGTCGCGGGAGCTCGGCGAGGCATCCGGTGACGACACGTACTACCGGATGTCGAAGGAGATGGAGGAGGTCGTCTTCGAGACCAAGGGCCTCTACCCGAACGTCGACTTCTACGCGGCGACGGTCTACCACTACCTCGGCATCCCGACGGACCTGTTCACCCCGGTCTTCTCGGTCAGCCGCATGTCAGGATGGACCGCACACGTCATCGAGCAGCATGCCGACAACCGGCTGATCCGCCCGGACAGCGAGTACATCGGCGAACGGGACCAGAAGTGGAAGCCGATCGCCGAGCGATGAGTCGGAATCAGAGGCGAGAGCGGAGGGCGGGTCGATGAACGCGCGAGCGGTGAACGTGAGCGAGGAACGTTGGGGACCGTATCCGCTGGTGGTGGCCGGTGCGGTCGCCGCGATGGTCTTCGCGGTGCTGCTGGACATGCCCGAGTGGGGCGGTTTCGCCCTCGGCGCCGTCATGACACTGGGGGCACTGGCCCGGCTGGCCGGAGGCGGGCGGCTCGCCGTGCGCCGCAAGACCACGGACGCCCTCACCCTCGCCGTTCTCGGAATCGCCCTGATGGCGGGCGGGCTGATCCTCGAATTCCCGGCTCTCATGCCGATGCGATAGGTCGGACGAGCGGGTACGCCGCAAGGCGGTTGGCCCTGTCCGATAGCCTCAACGGCCAGTGAGCCTCAAAAAGGACTGTCTGGCCAATTTAGTTCAGAAGGGGAACCACACGCATGCCCAAGATCAAGGTAGAGGGCCCCGTCGTCGAGCTTGACGGCGACGAGATGACCCGGATCATCTGGCAGTTCATCAAGGACCAGCTGATCCTTCCCTACCTCGACGTCGATCTGAAGTACTACGACCTCGGGATCGAGCACCGCGACGCCACCGACGACCAGGTGACGATCGACGCCGCCAACGCGATCAAGCAGTACGGAGTCGGCGTCAAGTGCGCCACGATCACTCCTGACGAGGCTCGGGTCGAGGAGTTCGGCCTCAAGAAGATGTGGAAGTCCCCGAACGGGACCATCCGCAACATTCTCGGCGGTGTCATCTTCCGCGAGCCGATCATCATGTCCAACGTGCCGAGGCTCGTCCCCGGCTGGACCAAGCCGATCATCATCGGCCGTCACGCGTTCGGCGACCAGTACCGCGCCACCGACCTGAAGATCCCCGGCGAGGGCACCCTGACCCTCACCTACACGCCCAAGGACGGCTCGGAGCCGATCGAGCTCGACGTCTACGACTTCCCCGGCCCCGGCATCGCGATGGCGATGTACAACCTGGACGACTCGATCCGCGACTTCGCCCGCGCCTCCATGCGGTACGGCCTGTCGCGCGGTTACCCGGTCTACCTCTCCACCAAGAACACGATCCTGAAGGCCTACGACGGCCGCTTCAAGGACATCTTCGCCGAGGTCTTCGAAGAGGAATTCGCGGCTGATTTCAAGAAGGCGGGCATCACCTACGAGCACCGCCTGATCGACGACATGGTCGCCGCGGCGCTCAAGTGGGAGGGCGGATACGTCTGGGCCGCCAAGAACTACGACGGCGACGTCCAGTCCGACACCGTCGCCCAGGGCTTCGGCTCCCTCGGACTGATGACCTCGGTCCTGCTCACCCCCGACGGCCGGACCGTCGAGGCCGAGGCCGCCCACGGCACGGTGACCCGTCACTACCGTGAGCACCAGAAGGGCAACCCCACCTCCACGAACCCGATCGCCTCGATCTTCGCGTGGACCCGGGGCCTCCAGCACCGCGGCAAGCTCGACAACACCCCCGCGGTGATCGACTTCGCGAACAAGCTGGAGCAGGTCTGCGTCGAGACCGTCGAAGGCGGTCAGATGACCAAGGACCTCGCCCTGCTGGTCGGCGGCGACGCCAAGTGGCTGACCACCCAGGACTTCCTGGCGGCGCTGGACGAGAACCTGAAGAAGAAGATGGCCTGACCGGCGTCAGGTCAGCCCCCGACCACGAGAAAGGGCCGCCCCCGGCGGCCCTTTTCCGTGTTTTCCTGTTGGTCGTACGGGGTCACGGGGCCGTCGTGTCTCCAGGGCGGGGTGGCCCTCCACGGCCCCTGTTGGTCGTACGGGGTCATGGGGCCGCCGCGGCCCCCAGCACGATCGGGGCGTCGGCGGGGAGGCCGGGCAGGGGGCGCGCCCGTCCGGTGACGGCGTCCACCCGGAAGAGACCGAGGGGGTCGCCGCCGTCCCTGGCGCTCATCCTGACGACCACCTCGCGGGTGTCCAGCCAGCTCACCACCTCGGCGGTGGCGGGCCGCTCCGTCTCGGGGAGCGGGAGCCGCCTGAAGACCCGCCGCGACTCGGCGTCGATGACATGGAGACTGTGGGGGTCCTCGCCCTTCCCCGCGACGATCGCGGCGGAGTACCTACCGCTGGGAGAGTCGGCCCAGGTTCCGTACCTCTTGCCAAGCCAGGCGGCGGCCTTCTCGGTCGGCGGCAGCCGCTCCGCGGGTACGGACGTCAGGTCGCCGGTCGTGAAGTCGGTTCGCAGCCGCCGCTCGCCGAGCGTGACCGTGAAGTGGCGGCCGTTGGAGGAGACGCTCACCAGCGTGCCGTTCTCGGTGTCGGCGGAGGCGAGAACCGGCGACAGGTAGCGCTTCACCCCGCTGCCGAGGTCGTGGGCGACATAGCGGCGCTCCGCCGCGCTGAGGTAGGCGATGCGGCGCCCGTCGTGGCTGATGGCGGGAACCAGCCGAGGGTGCTCCTCGCCGTCGCCGCGCGCGAGACGCTGAGCGGCGTCGGGGACGCTCAGCGTCGACTCGCAGGGACCTGGGCCCTCGCACGCGGGAAGACCGGGAGCAGAGCTCTCAGGGCCGCTGGAGGCCAGCGTCAGGGTCCAGCCCGCGCAGGTCACGTCGCCGGCCCGCGCCGGGGACGTGCCGTCCGGCTGGACGCCCCGGCCGGGACAGAGTCCGGGGACCGCGTAGCGGATCACCGCGGAGGTCCGCGGTGCCTGCCACGGTGCCGGGGTGGCGCTCGGTGCGGGGCTGGAGACCGCCCGTACCGGCTCCTGGGCCTGTGCGGCGTGCGGCCGGTTCCGCTCGCCCAGCGCCGAGTTCCATACCTCCGCACGCTGGAGCATGACGAAGGCGGCGATCAGGCCGACCGGTACCAGCGCCGCCGCCACGGCGAGGAGGGCTCCCCGGTTGCGACGCCGCCTGAGCGTGCGCATGGACCGGGCGCTGAGGTCGGGAACCGACGCCTCGCCCGCCGCCGTGGCCATCCTGGTGACGAGGCGGGTCTCGTTCCCCTTGGTGAGGGTGTCGACCGCCTCGGTGATCTCCGCCTGCACCGTCTTCTCCGGCAGCCCGAGGACGGAGGCCATCTCGGCGCGGCTCCTGCCGTCGTGCAGGCAGGCGACGACGAGGAGGCGCTGCCGGGGAGGAAGCCGCACCAGAGCCGTCGGTCCGGCGGCGCTCGGCCGCGCCAGGAAGCGGCGGTAGAGCGCGATCTGGGCATGCGTGGTGGGGTTCTCCCACACCGGTGGCGGCCAGGAGAGGGCGACCGTGTGGAAGGACCGCAGGGCGAGGCGGATGGCCTGCTCGTGGCTGCCGGTGAGAAGGAGGGCGGTGCCGACGAGGGAACGCTGATCGCGCTGCACGAACTCGCGATAACCGATATATCGGCGCATGGAAGTTTTTGCTCCGGCTTGCCTGAGGGACGTACAACGGTAGCGATCTAAGCGGCTGGAGCGCCAGATTGGGGTGAATGTCGGAGATTGGGGAGTGAACGTGTCTGGCATCTCACCATGACGGGGGCTGTGGACATGGCCACGTTGTAGGAAAACTGAGGTCACGTCGGGATAACAAAGGGAGGCTGTGAGTCATGGCACCGTAAAGTTTGCCACGTCGGAGATTACGAGACCGTGGGGACGATGATGCCGGAGATCGCGCCACTGGAAGCGGGAGAGCCGCGCCAGCTCGGGCCGTTCCGCGTCGTCGGGAAGATCGGCGAGGGCGGGCAGGGAATCGTCTACCTCGGGATCAACGCCGCGGGGGAGCGGGCGGCGATCAAGCTGCTGCACGTGAAGTTCTCCGGCGACGCCACCGCCAGGTCCAGGTTCGCCAGGGAGGCGCGGGCGGCCCAGCGGGTCGCGTCCTTCTGTACGGCGGCCGTCCTGGACGCCGACCTCAAGGGCGACACCCCCTACATCGCGAGTGAGTACATCGAGGGCAGGTCACTGAGCGAGGTCGTGGAGACCGACGGCCCCCTGCGGGGCGCCGCGCTGCAGCGGCTGGCGATCGGCACGGCCACCGCGCTCACCGCGATCCACCACGCCTCGATCGTGCACCGCGATTTCAAGCCGGACAACGTGCTCATCGCCGCCGACGGCCCGAGGGTCGTCGACTTCGGCATCGCCCGCATCCTCGACTCCACCGGCACGATCACCAGCCGGGCCATCGGCACCCCCGCCTACATGGCGCCCGAGCAGATCTCCGGCTCCGACGTCGGGCCGCACACCGACGTCTTCGCCTGGGGAGCGACCATCGCGTTCGCCGCGACCGGCGAGACGATCTTCGAAGGGAGGTCGATCGCCGTGGTGCTCAACCGCATCCTCAACTACGAGGTCGACCTCGGCTCGCTGCCGCAGCCGCTGCGCGGTGTGGTCACCTCGGCGCTGGCCAAGTCACCCGCCAACCGGCCCTCGGCGGACCAGATCCTGCTCAGGATGCTCGGCCATCCCGAGACGGTGAACGCCTCGCCCGCGATCCTCACCCAGGGGGCCAAGGTCGCCGCCCCCGACGAGCTCCGCTCCCGCACCCAGAACCGCGACGAGTCCCAGGCCCGTGATCAGGGGCGCGACCGGCCCCGGCCCCGTGCCCAAGGTCCGGGCCCCGACGACGACGCGACCAGTCTGATGCGCACCCCGACTCACCGGACGAACGCCCCGGGTGAGCCGGTCCTTCCGTCCACCGGGTTCCGGGTGGGAAACCCCGTCCAGGACCAGCCCCTCCGCCCTGGTCAGGAGGGCACCGGTATCGAGGGACAGGGGGGCCGGACCAGGCGGCCGGGGCAGGGCGAACGCCATGAGGCCTCCGGCCGGGGCGACCTCCCGTCCGCGCACGGTCCCGCGGAGAACCCGTCCCACCCCGACCAGCGCTCTCCGGAGCACCGCCCGTCGAGCTACCGGGAGTACCCCTCGTCTCCCGGGTATGGCGAGTACCCGTCCTCTCCCGGCTACCGGGAGTACCCCTCGTCTCCCGGATACGGCGACAGCGTGGCCTCCCCGGAACAGGCGGGGGAGGTGCCGCCGCCCAGCTGGCAGGTGTCCGCGACCCTTGTCGGCGGGCCGGCGGCGCCGCCGGCCCGCCGACAGGGGAGGCGCTGGATCGCCATCGGGGTCGCCGTGCTGCTGATCGCGGGGGCGGCGTTCGCCGCGGTCCGCTGGTGGCCGAGGACCGTCTCCCAGAGCGGGCCGGAGTCGGCCGGGACCGCCCGCCCCTCGTACACCTCGGTGGTCGACAAGGCCGCCCAGACGGGCAGGCTCACCATCGGCGTGCGCGACTTCCTGCCCGGCATCGCACTGAACAACGGCGGGAAGTGGGGCGGCTTCGAGATCGACCTGGCCCTGGAGATCGCCAAGGCGCTGGGGGTGCCGGAGAGCGGCGTCACCTTCAGGTCCACCGCCCGCGCGGAGCGGCCGAAGCTGCTGGCGGACGGTGACATCGACCTGGTCCTGGCGACCTACTCGATCAACGACACCGACGACGTCACCTTCGCGGGGCCCTACTACCTCGCCCACGTCGACGCTCTCGTCAAGGACGGCTCACCGATCGTGACCGTGAAGGGCCTGGAGGGCAGCCGGATGTGCCAGCCGGCCGCCAGTGTCTCCGTGGCCGTGATCCAGGACGTGGTCGAGCGGCTCACCCTGGTGCCCGCCCAGACCTACTCCGAGTGCGTCGACAAGCTGCGGGCCGGTGAGGTCGACGCGATCCCCGGCGACGACCTGCTGCTGGCCGGCTTCGGCAACCGGGAGAGCATCCGCTACAAGCTGCTCGGCCTCAAGCTCACCGACGAGCGCTACGCGGTGGCGCTCAAGAAGGGCGACAGGCGCACCTGCGAGGCCGTCAGGGGAGCGATCGCCGCTCTCTACAAGGACGGTACGGTCCGCAGGCTGCTCGACAAGCACTTCTCCAGGGTCGAGTTTCCCGGACGGGAGAACGGCCGCCCCGCCATGGCCACCTGCGCCCAGTAGGGCCTGGCCGGCTGTCCTGTCCCTCAAGCGGGGGCCAGGCCGGCCGTACGCGTGGCCGAGGTGGGTCAGTCCTCGTCGGCGGGCAGGGCGAAGAGCCGGATGTGCAGGGGGCGCGCGTCCGGCGGAGCGTCTTCCGCCCGATGGCTGTACTTCATCAGCAGCGCGACGTAGGCGTCGAAGAACTCCTGGAACTCGGCCTTGGTCATCCGGCCGAGACCGCGCGATCCTCTGGCCCAGTCGGGGTCGCGCCGGTACGCCTCGGGAAAGCGCTCGAACAGCACGCGATCCTCGTCCATGCCGATCCGGTGGAACTCGGCGAGCACGGGGCGGTCCTCGGGGGCGAGCTGGTCGGGCGTGGGCAGCCGAATGTCTCTTGGTTCCTCGACCTTGCGCCACCAGCGCTCCCTGCTCGCCGAGCGCTCAGGGATCTCCTCGATGAAGCCGGATTTCTCGAGTTGGCGCAGGTGGTAACCGGTCGTGCCGGTATTGGCGCCGAGCGACTCGTCGCGTTCGCCGCCTATCCGCTGGTCGCGCTGGCGCGTCGGCTACGCGGCGGCTCGCGGGCGCCGGTGAGCAGGGCCGCGAGGTTCCTCAGCGCCGGAGGGCTCGCGGTGGTGCTCGGGTCGCTCTCCTACCTGTTCTACCTGATGATGACCGGCGGCAAGCTGGCCGCTCCCGGCCCCGTGCTGGCCGAACGCCCGCTGATCTGGCTCGCGCTGCAGGCCCTCGCGGCGGCTTCCGCGGTCGCCGCGGTTCTCACCGCGCCGGCCTGGTACCGCGCCCGCGGGTCCGTGCCGGCGGGGGAGAGGGTACGGCTCGGCCTCCTGGTCGCCGGCGGGCTGGTGTTCATCCCGTGGGGCCTCTACTGGGGCCTGCTGCTTCCGTGACAGCCGCACCTTTCATGCGGCTTGCGTCAGGGGAGTCGACGTCGTGGTGAGTGCTGTCTCGCAGGCGAGCGTCTCGGCGGCGCGCCGTGCCCGCCAGGGCACCCGCCACGCCGATTCCGCCGACTGGAAGCCGGATGGGGGCACTCGCCCGACGGTCGTTCGTCGTGTGCGGGTAGCATCCGAGCGTCACAATTCATCCTTCGAGTGGGGGAAGGTCATGGCCCAGACTCCCGTAAAGGTCACCGTCACCGGTGCCGCCGGTCAGATCGGCTACGCGCTGCTTTTCCGCATCGCCTCGGGCCAGCTGCTGGGCGCCGACGTCCCGGTCAAGCTGAGCCTCCTGGAGATCCCGCAGGCGGTCAAGGCCGCTGAGGGCACCGCGATGGAGCTCGACGACTGCGCGTTCCCGCTGCTGAGCGGCATCGAGGTCACCGACGACGCGAACGCGGCGTTCGACGGCACCAGCGTCGCACTCCTGGTCGGTGCCCGTCCCCGGACCAAGGGCATGGAGCGCGGAGACCTTCTCCAGGCCAACGGCGGCATCTTCGGCCCGCAGGGCAAGGCGATCAACGACAACGCGGCGGACGACATCCGCGTGCTGGTGGTCGGCAACCCGGCCAACACCAACGCGCTCATCGCCCAGCAGCACGCCCCGGACGTCCCGGCCGAGCGCTTCACCGCGATGACCCGCCTCGACCACAACCGCGCGCTCTCCCAGCTCGCCGCCAAGCTCCAGGTCCCGGTCAGCGAGATCAAGAAGATGACCATCTGGGGCAACCACTCCGCCACCCAGTACCCCGACCTCTTCCACACCGAGGTCGGTGGCAAGATCGCCGCCGAACTGGTCGACGAGGCCTGGCTGCGCGACACCTTCATTCCCACCGTCGCCAAGCGCGGCGCCGCGATCATCGAGGCCCGTGGCGCGTCCTCGGCCGCCTCCGCCGCCAACGCGGCGATCGACCACGTCTTCGACTGGGTCAACGGCGCCGAGTGGACCTCGGCCGCGATCCCCTCCGACGGCTCGTACGGCGTGCCCGAGGGGCTCATCTCCTCCTTCCCGGTCGTCTCGCGCGACGGCAAGTGGGAGATCGTCCAGGGTCTGGAGATCGACGCCTTCTCCCGTGAGCGGATCGACGCCACGGTGCGCGAGCTTGAGGAGGAGCGTTCCGCGGTGCGTGAGCTCGGTCTCATCTGAGCGGACGTTTCCCAGTCAGCGCTCGAAGGGGGCCCCGGTGAACCGGGGCCCCCTTCGCGTCCCGGCTCACCGGGAGTACGTCCGGCTCCCGGAGAACACGGACGGCAGAGGGGTGTGAACTGCTGGGTGTTTCATCAGTTTTTATCAGTTCCCCTCTGGGTTCTTCCGCCCGGTGGGCCGAGGTGTTGGAGGGAATGGCACGCGACACCGGAGTTCAGTTTCGGGCCGGCGTCAAGGTTTCTTCCCGTTGAGAAGTTGTTGACCATCCCCTGAAAGTAAGCTCACCGCTATCGATTGGCAGCGGTGAGTGAAGCCTGGGGGTGGGGTGGTTGCGGATTCATCAGGCCTACCGCTACGCCCTCGATCCCACTCCCGCCCTGGTGGCCGACTTGTTCTCGCATGGTGGGGCGGCGCGGTTCGCGTTCAACTGGGCGCTGGCACGGGTCAAGGCCGCGCTGGATCAGCGCGCCGCCGAGCGGTCTTATGGGGTGCCCGCTGAGCTGCTGACCGAGGTGCCGTGGTCGCTGTACGCGCTGCGCAAACTGTGGAACGCGGCCAAGGGTGAGGTGGCGCCGTGGTGGGCGGAGAACTCCAAGGAGGCCTACAACACCGGCCTGGAGGCTCTGGCACGGGCGTTGGCGAACTGGTCGGCCTCCCGCAAAGGCAGCCGGGTGGGTAAGCAGGTCGGGTTCCCCGGTTCAAGTCCAAGCACCGCACCACCTCCGCCTGCCGGTTCACCACTGGCACCATCCGCGTCGAGGCTGATCGCCGTCACATCACGCTGCCGCGGCTGGGCATGATCCGCACCTGCGAGTCCACCCGCAAGCTGGCCCGTCACCTGGAGCGGGGTACCGGGCGGATCCTGTCGGCGACCGTCCGCTGTGAGGGGGGCCGCTGGTTCGTGGCGTTCACCTGCGAGATCGACCGCATCGAACGCACCCCGACCCGACCAGACGCGGTGGTGGGGGTGGACCTGGGGGTCGGGAATCTCGCGGTGTTGTCCACCGGCAGGGTCATCGACAATCCCACCCACCACCGCACGGCGTTGCGGCGGTTGCGTCGGCTGAACAAGCAACTGGCCCGCCGGACCGGTCCGCGCGCCCCAGACGGTGGCCGCCAGGAGTCCTCCCGGCGCTGGCGCCAGACCAAGGTGGCGCTGGGTAGGGCGCACGCCCGGGTGGCGAACCGGCGGCGCGACGGTCTGCACAAGCTCACCACCCGCCTGGCGGGCACCTACGGCACGATCGTGGTCGAGAACCTCAACGTGTCCGGCATGCCGGCCAACCGGCGCCTGGCTCGCACGGTGGCCGACACCGGGATGGGTGAGGTGAGACGGCAGCTCACCTACAAGACCGGCTGGAGTGGCGGGCGGCTGGTGGTGGCCGATCGGTGGTATCCGTCCAGTAAGACGTGTTCGGGTTGCGGTGTGGTGAAAGCCAAGCTGCCCCTGTCCGAGCGCACCTATGAGTGCACCGGGTGTGGTCTGGTCCTGGACCGGGATCTGAACGCCGCCCGTAATCTGGCCGCGCTCGTGGCCGACGTCGCCCAGAGTCGCGGGGAGACGATAAACGCCCGCCGAGGAGCGGTAGGACCCGGCATCCGTGCTGGGCACGCACCGATGAAACGGGAACCCCGGCAACGGGGAACGCCGCCACGGCAACGCGGCGGCTCGCTGACTCTCACGGACAAACACTGAGAATTAGCGAACAGAAAAGGCGGCGTGTCGATCATCGCGGAGCGGTGTGTCCCGGCGTTCAATGATCACCTATGGTCGGGGGATCGCTGTTCAGGGAGCACGTCGCGGTACGGATCGTCGCAGGGGTGATCTGTCTCGTGCTCGCGACGGTACCCCGGGCGGCGTCGGCCTCGCCCGATGACGAGGGCTGGGGCGGCGCCGACCTGTCGGTGCGGCTGACCGTCTCCCCGAAGCGCGCGCAACCGGGACAGCCGCTGACCTACCGTGCCGAGGTGCGCAACGCCGGCCCCGGAGACGCGGTGCTGCCGCTGCTCACGGTCCGGCTGCCCGACGGGGTGGAGGTGATCGGGGTCAACGTCGCCGAGTGCCTCCCCGGTGCCACCACCGGTGAGGTGGTCTGCGCCGCGACGAAGGACGTCCCCGCCGGGCAGACCGGTGGGGTGACGATCAACGGGGTGGTCAGGTCCGGCGCGCGGGGCCCGCTGACGGCGAGCGCGACGCTCTCCTCCGAGGTCGTGGACGACGACGAGACGAACAACCACTCCCAGACGCTGACCGAGGTGGACGACGGTACGGACCTCGCGGTCAGGCTCTCGCGTGCGGCGCGCGCGGGCCGTCTGGTCACCGTGTCCGCGGTGGTGCGCAACCGCGGGCCGCGGCGTGTCCACGACGCCGGGGTCTTCTTCGACACCGGCGGCGCGCGCCTCATGTCGGCGAGGGGCGCGCGGTGCGACTCCCATCCCGCCTACGTCGGCTGCAGGCTGCGTACGGTCGGCGCGGGCAGGAGGGTGAGTTTCATGCTCGCCTTCGTGGCCCGCGGGCACGCGCCGCGGGCCGAGGCGACCGTCTACTCCCTGCGGCTGGGTGACCGCCGTCCGGCCAACAACACGGCCCGCTTCAGCCTGAGGTAGGCATGGTCCTCCGAGCCGGCGGGTGGCCGGCGCCGGGCAGGTGTCTCGGGCGCGGCGGGAGGCGGTCAGCCGGTCAGGGCGGCCCAGGCGTCGGCGACGACGTCACGGAGCGACGGGTGCTCCGGCTTCCAGCCGAGCTCGTGCCGGATCTTCTCGGCGGAGGCCACCAGCACGGCCGGGTCACCGGCGCGACGCTCGCGCACGACCGCGGGGATCTCGTGGCCGGTCACCTCGCGGCAGACCGACAGCACCTCGGAGACCGAGAAGCCGGTCCCGTTACCCAGGTTGTAGATCTTGTGCTCGCCCGGCGAGCAGGCGTCCAGCGCCAGCAGGTGGGCCCTGGCGAGGTCGGCCAGATGGATGTAGTCGCGCACGCATGTGCCGTCGGGGGTCGGGTAGTCCGTGCCGAACAGGCTGACGGACTCGCGTCCGCCGAGTGGGACGGCGAGGATGTTGGGAATCAGGTGGGTCTCTGTGGTGTGACGCTCGCGGTAGACGTTGCCGTCCCCGGCGGTGTAGGCGCCGCCCACGTTGAAGTAGCGCAGGCTCACCGCGGCCAGGCCGTACAGCCCGGCGAACGTGCTCAGCGCGGTGTCGACCGCGAGCTTGGACGCGCCGTAGGGGTTGGTGGGCCGGGTCGGGTCGGTCTCCAGGATCGGGGAGCGCTCCGGCTCGCCGTACGTCGCGGCGGTGGAGGAGAAGACGATCCTGCCCACCCCGGCGCCCCGCATGGCGTCGAGCAGGGCCAGGGTGCCGCCGAGGTTGTGCGCCCAGTACAGGCCGGGCCGCTCCACGGACTCGCCGACCAGGGACTTCGCCGCGAAGTGCAGCACTCCGTCGATGCCGTTGAGCACCCCGGCGGCCTCGGTGATCGACCCCTCGACGAAGCGGGCGCCCGGTGGCACCGCGTCGGCGTGGCCGGTGGAGAGGTCGTCCAGCACGGTGACCTCGTGGCCCGCCTCGACGAGTTGTGCCGCCACGGCGCTGCCTATGTATCCGGCGCCTCCGGTGACGAGCAGCTTCACGGAGCCTCCTGTTTGATGTTGTTTGTACTTGTTTATTTTTGTAACCCTACGCCAGCATATGCTGGCACATCAAATATCGGCCACCGCCGGAACGGGCGACCGCCATGACGGAGACGATCTCGTGAACAGCGTCCTGGCGAACATCGCCTTGGTCATGCTCTTCGTACTGATCGGAGGCTTCTTCGCCGCGGCCGAGATGGCCATGGTCTCCCTCAGGGAGAGCCAGGTCAGGCGGCTCGGCGCCCGGGGGCGCAGGGGGGTGAGGGCCGCCAGGCTCGCCCGGGACCCCAACCGTTTCCTGTCCGCGGTGCAGATCGGCGTCACCGTGGCGACCATGCTCTCGGCCGCCCTGGGCGCCGACACCCTGGCCAGGGACCTCACCCCGGTGGTGACGGGCTGGGGGGTGCCGGAGGCCGTGGCGGACCCGCTCGCCCTGGTGCTGGTCACGCTGGTGATCTCGTACGCCTCGCTGGTCTTCGGCGAGCTCGCGCCCAAGCGGATCGCCAGGCAGCGCGCCGAGGGGATCTCACTGCTGGTCGCGCCGTTCCTCGACAGGATGGCCGCGCTCTCGCGGCCGATCATCTGGGCGCTGTCCAAGTCCACCGACGGGGTGGTGAAGCTGCTCGGCGGCGACCCGGGCACCGACCGCGAGGAGATCTCCACCGAGGAACTGCGCGAGATGGTGGTGGGCCACCAGGAGCTCACCGACGACGAGCGCCACCTGATCGGCGAGGTCTTCGCGGCGGGCAAGCGGCAGCTCCGCGAGGTGATGCTGCCGCGCACCGAGGTGGAGTTCATGGCCGCCGACACGCGGCTGGCCGAGGCGGCGATCCTGGCCGCGGCCATGCCGCACTCCCGCTTCCCCGTCTACCGGGACTCCTACGATGACATCGTGGGCTTCGTCCACATCCGTGACCTGCTCGACCCGGTGCTGACCGGCTCCATCGAGCCGATCAGCGAGCTGGTGCCGATCCGCCCGGTCAAGCTGGTCCCCACCAGCAAGCGGGTGATGGCCACGCTGTCGGAGATGCGCAGGGAGGGACACCACCTGGCGATCGTGGTCGACGAGTACGGCGGCACCGCGGGCATCGTCACCCTGGAGGACCTGGTCGAGGAGCTGATCGGCGACATCCGCGACGAGCACGACGTGGCGGACGAGCACGTCGCGCTGCCCGCGGGGGAGGTCGAGCTCGATGGGCTGGCCAACCTCGACGAGGTGGCGGCCGAGAGCGGGATCCGCCTGGCCGACGGCCCGTACGAGACCCTCGGCG
Organism: Streptosporangium sp. CA-115845; assembly: GCF_050943795.1. Lineage (NCBI taxonomy): Bacteria > Bacillati > Actinomycetota > Actinomycetes > Streptosporangiales > Streptosporangiaceae > Streptosporangium > Streptosporangium sp. CA-115845. Next base: position 1,246,768 of record NZ_CP191988.1, read on the forward strand.
GGTTCGTCATGTCGAAACTCGGCCATCTGCCCGCGCTCGGGGAGCGGGTGGAGATCCCCGGGTTCGAGTTGAAGGTCACCGACATGGACGGCCGCAGGGTCGCCAGAGTCAGGATCAAGCGGAGCACCTCACGGGCCGAGGCGCCGACCACTCCCGACAGCTGACAGAATTGACGGCTATGGCCAGCCCTCGCGTCCTGTCGGGAATCCAGCCCACCGCCGACTCCTTCCACCTGGGAAACTACCTCGGTGCGGTGCGGCAGTACGTCGCGATGCAGGAGGGCTACGACGCCTTCTACTGCGTCGTCGACCTGCACGCGATCACGGTGGACTACCGTCCGGAGGAGCTGCGCAGGCGCTCCAGGATCGCCGCCGCCCAGCTCTTCGCCGCCGGCCTCGACCCTGAGCGGTCCACGGTCTTCGTGCAGAGCCACGTCCGCGAGCACACCGAGCTGGCCTGGGTGCTGATCTGCCTCACCGGCATGGGCGAGGCGGGGCGGATGACCCAGTTCAAGGACAAGTCGGCCAAGCACGGCGAGAGCTCGGCCAGCGTGGGCCTGTTCACCTACCCGATCCTGCAGGCCGCCGACATCATGCTCTACCAGGCCAACAAGGTTCCGGTCGGCGCCGACCAGAAGCAGCACCTGGAGCTCACCCGCGACCTCGCGCAGCGCTTCAACCACCGCTTCGGCGAGACCTTCACGGTGCCCGAGCCGCACATCGTCAAGGGGGTCGAGAAGATCACCGACCTCCAGGAACCGACGGCGAAGATGTCGAAGTCCTCCTCCTCGCCCGCCGGCATCCTCGACCTGCTGGAGCAGCCGGGGCCGCTCCGCAAGAAGATCATGCGCGCGGTCACCGACACCGGTTCCGAGGTCCTCGCCGACGACGAGAACAAGCCGGGCATCACCAACCTGCTGCGCATCCAGTCCGCGCTGAGCGGGACGCCCATCGGTGAGCTGGAGGCCCGCTACGTCGGGCAGGGATACGGCACCTTCAAGAAGGACGTCGCCGAGCTCGTGGTCGACACCTTCACCCCGATCCGCGAGCGGACCGAGAAGCTGCTTGCCGACGAGGCCGAGCTCGACCGGCTGCTCGCCGTCGGGGCCGCGCGGGCCCGCGCGGTGGCCGCCGAGACCATGGCCAAGGTCCGCGACCGGGTGGGCTTCCTGCCCACCCCGTGATCCTCCGGGTACGCACGGCTGCTTTTTCACCGCCGTCCACGGTCGGGACGGCGGTGACTGGGTAGAGGGCGCACGTGGCAAGTGTGATGGAACGCGTGCAGGCGGGTCGTGAACGGTTCAGCGCGGTGCTGGGCACGGCCCGGATCAGGTGGCCCTGGTTCGACCATCTGGTCAGGACCTTCCAGCGCTACCAGATCCAGTCCGGCGACCGGCTCGCGGGAGCGATCAGCTACTTCGCCTTCCTGTCGTTCTTCCCGATCATCGCGCTGGCCTTCGCGGTGTTCGGCTACTTCCTCTCCGTCAGGCCCGACGCCACCGCGACCCTGCGGGAGGCGATCAACCAGTACCTGCCGGGTCTCGCCGACAAGCTGCCGATCCAGGAGATCGCCGACTCGCGGACGAGCGCGGGCGTCATCGGCCTGCTCGGGTTGCTCTACGCCGGGCTCGGCGCGATCGACGCGCTGCGCGGCGCGCTGCGCGAGATCTCCATGACCACCGAGCCGCCGCTCAACTTCCTGCTGGCCAAGCTCAGGGACCTGTCGGCGCTCGTCCTCCTCGGCACCACCATGGTCGCCTCGGTGCTGGTCGGCGGTTTCGCCACCCAGGCTAGCGGGACCGTGGCCGAATGGCTGGGGCTGTCGGAGTCGGCGGTCGGCAGGGGCACGATCTGGCTGGTCGGCGTGACGGTCAGCGCGCTCGCCGACGTCGTCGTCTTCCTGATCATCCTGCGCTGGCTGGGGCGCTCCAGACAGCCGCTCCAGGTGCTGCTGCGCGGCGCCCTGTTCGGCGCGGTCGGCTTCGCCCTGCTCAAGCAACTCGCGGCGCTGCTCCTCTCGCACATCCTGAACAACCCCGTCTACGGGGTGTTCGCCGTGGTGGTCGGCCTGCTGGTCTGGATCAACCTCTCGGCCCGGGTCATCATGTACACCGCCGCCTGGACCGCGACGGCCTCCCTCGGCCCCCCGCCCTACCCCACTCCGATCCCCGCCAACGCCATCCCCCACTGATCCGGGCATCTCCCTTGGTCTGCTCTACCTAATATCATGCTTACCGATATATGCTGTGAGGCATGACTCCAAGGGCGATGACGGAGCCCGCGTTCCTCATCCTGACCGCGCTGGTCGATGCGCCGTGTCACGGCTACGGCATCGTGCGGGAGGTCGAGCAACTGTCCGGCGGGCGGGTCCGGCTCAAGGTCGGCACGCTGTACGGCGTGCTCGACCGGCTGGCGGGCGACGGGCTGGTGGCTCTCGACCGTGAGGAGGTCCAGCAGGGGCGGCTGCGCCGTTACTACCGGCTCACCGACGCGGGGTCGCGGACGCTGGAGGCCGAGGCCGTCCGGCTCGCGGAGAACGCCAGGACCGCGGTCGACCGCCTCCGCGCCAGGCGCGGGCGTCCGTCCGTCGCGGGCGGGCCGGCGTGAGGGCGGGGCACTCCGGGCGACCCGGCGAAGCCGTTCGATGAACTCGTGAAGACCGGCGAGAGGACGATTCCACCGATGAACGAGCAGAGCGACGCCTCAGCCGCCTCCGGGGCGGTGTGCCGGTGAGCGGGCGCGACGGTGACCCGAGGCGATTCGGATGCGCCGCCGGCAGGGTGGCGGCAGGTGAGCGGGTGGTGCGCCGGTGAGCCTGCTGGAGGAGCGCTACCGCTACTGGCTGCGTTTGCTGCCCGCCTCCTACCGTGCCGAGCGCGAGGAGGAGATGGTCGCCGTCTTCCTGGAGGGCTCGCCGGACGTCTCCGACGCGGACGGGCCCCGGCCTCGCTGGTCGGAGATCGCCAGCGTGGCCGCGCTGGCGGTCCGGGTCCGCCTCGGCGGCGCGGGCGCGGCGCCGAGATCCCTCTCGTGGGGCGAGACGGTCCGCCTGGTGGCCCTGCTGGGGCTGCTCTTCCAGGCCTTCCTCGCGGTCCTGACCGTCGCGGCCGCCTTGCACACGTACGGGGTGATCGGCACGGCCGATCCTTCGCTCGCCCAGGTGGCAGGACCCCTCGGATCGGCTGAGCGGCTCGCGAACATTCTGCGGAGCCTGGCCGGAGCCGTCTGGATCGCGCCCTTCGTCGCGCTCGTCCTCGGCCAGGCGCGCACGGCCAAGGCGCCGGCTCTCCTCGCCTTCGTGGTGGATCTGCTCGTCCTGACGGATTCGGTGGGGTGGGGCCCGTTCGAGGCACTGGCCTGGTCGCTGATGCCGGTGGTCACTCTGTCGGCTCTGTGGACCGGCTTCCACCGTGATGTCCGGCCGGCTCGCCGCCCCCGGTGGCTGCTCATGCTGCCCCTCGCCGCGGGCATCGTGTTCGACGTGCTGTTCCGGCTGGTGGCGGCCCCTGACATACCAGCCTGGTGGTGGCCATGGCTCGACCCCCTCGGACTCGCGAGCACGTTGATCCTGGGCGCGGGTATCGGCTACGGGTATGTGCACCTCCGCTCTCCCGCCCGGCGCACACCCTCGTGGCCGCTGGCCCTGGCGATCCTGGCGGTGCCGGTGCTCTGCGCCCGCCTCGCCGGGCTTGACCACGGCTTCGACGCCGCCGACGAGGTGAGCCGGATCATCATGCTCGGCACGCTCGGCCAGACGGCGGTGCTCCTGCTCGTCGCCCTGGTGCTCGCCGTTCTGGGATTCAGGGCCCTGCCCGCCGCCCAGGGCCCGTCGCCAGAGCCTCCTCGGATGACGTATTCGTGACCCTGGTCGTGTTCCGCGGATCGTCGCCATGGTCACGAGCCGCGGAACACGCCTCAGCGGAAGCGCCTGCGCAGGCCGTACGCCAGCCAGAGCAGGCCGCCGAGCAGGCCCGCGCCGAGGACGTAGTAGCCGATCGGGATGCCCTCGTCGGCGGGCCTGGCGGACGCGGCGGGGTTCTGGGTGGAACCGTGGGTGGGGGCGGCGGGGGGCGCCGAGGCGGTCGGGGGAGCGGGCAGCGGGGTGGGTTCGGGGATCGGGTCGACCAGCTGTCCGACCGGGGTGACCTTGCCGCGGTTGGCGAAGCCCCAGTCGAGCAGGTCGGCGACCTCCTCCCAGAAGTAGCCGTCGTGGCGCATGATCGACACGATGATCGTGTGACCGTTGCGCTTGGCCGCGCCGACGAAGCTGCCCAGGGCCTTGGAGGTCCAGCCGTTCTTGACGCCGATCATGCCCTTGTAGCGCCAGAGCAGCTTGTTGTGGTTGCCGATCTCGTAGTAACCCTTGGGCGCCGGGAACTTGTCGGTTTTTGTGCTGATATATCGCCGAAAGTCGGCGTTGGCCAGGCCGGCGCGGGCGATCAGTGCCAGGTCGTACGCCGAGCTGCTCTGGCCGGGCTTGTCCAGCCCGCTCGGGGTCTTGGCCACCGTGTCGAAAGCCTGCAGGCGCTTGGCCTCGGCGTTCATGTCCGCCAGGGTCGCGGCCAGGCCGCCGTTGGCCTCGGCCAGCGCCATCGCGCAGTCGTTGCCCGAGACCAGCATCAGCGCCTTGAACAGGTCGTCGACGGTGTAGAGGGGCTTGGTGACCAGGCCGACCGCGCTGCCCTCCTCGTTCACGGCGCGGCTGCTCGGCCTGATCCTCCGGTTCTTGTCCAGCTTCGGGATCAGGGTGAGCGCGGTCAGCGCCTTCAGCGTGCTCGCGGGCAGGTAGCGCCCGTGGGCGTCCTTGGCCGCCAGCACCGCGCCGGTCTCGGCGTCGGCGATCACGTACGCCTTCGCGGCGGTCTTCGGCGGGGCCTTCACGCCCGAGGGGACGATGAGGCCCCGCTCGGCGAGCCGGGAGCCGCCGACCGGCTCCCTCTCGCCCCGTGCGTGCGGGCCCAGCGAACCGGCGCCCGCGAGGTGGTTCAGGAGATCCGTACTCGGCGGACCGGCCGGCGAGCCGGTGGCCGCCCGTAGGGTCGGCGAACCGGCCGCGGACACGCCCGCGGTCCTGGCCTGAGCGGGCGCGCCGAGAAAGGTGGTCGCCGCGAGCAGCACCCCGACGGGCGCGAGATGTTTGATCCCCATGATGATCTCAGGGTAGCTTCGTGCCGGTTCGCATAGAGTTAGAGGTGCCCTGACCAGGTGCGGGCCACTCGGCGGGATACTGACATCATGCAAATATCACGAAAGATCGCCGCTTTTCTGATCGGCCTTGCCGCTTTCATGATCTTCGAATGGATCACTCTTGGCTTCAACCTCGCGGACGGCCATCCGACGGCCTTCTACGTGGTCCACGGAATCCTGATCGCCGTCAACATCGTGCTCGCGATCGTGCTCGGCGTGATCGGCCTACGCGGTTGGTCGCAGCGTAAGCAGGGTTCTTCGGTGTAGCTCGGCGGCCTCCTCGGCGGAGTCGCCGATGCTGGTGAACCCCAGCTTGCCGAACTCGGTGACCGCGCCCAGCAGGTGCAGCACGTTCCCGGTGCGGCTCTCGCGGTCGAAGCCGAGACCCGCATCGTGAACCAGCTTGACGACCTCCCCGGGGGTGCGGCCCTTCAGCGTGGGGGAGGCGCAGTTGTCCGTCGCCACGTAGTACTTCGGCCGCCCGTCGCGCACCAGCGTGCCGGTACCGGGATCGTACGACGCGCCGGTGGTCAGGATCGCGGCGCCGAGCGGGTGGGTGGTGCCGCCGATGCGCAGGTTGATCTCGCACAGCAACGTCCGGTAGCCGCCGTCGGTCTTGACGGCGAAGAAGTCGACGCCGAACAGCCCCACCACGCCGCGGCCCGCCAGGACCCTGGCGATCCGCTCGGTGTACGCGCCCAGCTCGGCGCGGTACTCCCGCCGGGCGGGGAAGCTGCAGCCCTGGTAGACATCCCCGTTGGGACCGCCGAGGACCTGCTCGTGGGTGGCGACCACGTCGTAGACGCCGCCGGGGGTGATCCTCGCCAGCGCGCTGGGGGAGCACAGCGGCCGGTCCTCGATGAACTCCTCGATCACCGCCCCCCGCTCGGCGATCTTCTCGGCGAACGTCGTCCAGTTCTCGTCGGAGGCGGAGAAGCTCGTGGGGCAGGAGACGAGCGGCCGGTCGTCCTTGGTCACGATGGCGTTCCCGAGCCCCGAGTAGCTGTTGTTGAGCTTGACCATCAGCCTGGTCGTGGGGCTCATCGCGCGGGCGGCGTGCTCCACCTCGGTCAGCGAACGCAGGTCGCCGAAGCCCCTGAGCGTCGGCACCCCGGCCTCGTCGCCGATCGCGCGTCCACCGCTCTTGGACCCCAGGTGGGCCAGGGAGGTGGCCGGGCCGTACACCGGCAGGGAGAGCAGCTCGGCGAGGCGTTCCTCGTACTCGCTCACCACGAACGGCACCATCCAGGCGCCTCCGCCGTCCTCGCGGGTCTTTCGACGGTCCCCGAGCGCGGCGCGGACACGCTCGATCACGTCCGGGCGGCGCAGCAGCGCCTCGCTGAGCGGGTGCGTGTCGGGATCATCCAAACTGATCATTTGCAGGCGGGTACGGGCTTCGTCCGGATCGTCGAGGAAGCTCAGGTAGTAGTCCACGACCGCGTCGTTCACCGGCATCGAGGTGAGGTAGACGACCTCGACCTTCGGCTCTCTCAGGGTGAGGAGCAGGAAGAGCAGTCGTTCCTCGTAGCAGAGGGCTCCGGTGATCCTGCGCAGTTCATCCTGGGGAAGCGACAACGAGGGAAGGACCACCAGCGTGCCCTCGTCCGGTTCAAATATGCTCAAACGCGACTGCCTCTCCCCGAATGGGATGTTAGCGATCATGTGAGGAGTGAAACATGCATTCATCCCATTTACATCACTCCGCCGGGTTCGATGACCGGCACCGGAGGTCAGGTAAATTGCCAGGTCGGCGATGTTTGGAAGTGGCCCGGAAGTGTCACCCTCCGGCCGGGCCGTCACCCCACACGACTACCGCCCCGTAGTCAATATGAGTCATCCGTTCTGGTTCTCTCGGGGGAGAAGGTGTACGAGTGAGGTATGGGGCGGCAAAACATTTGGCGTGGATGTCGGCGAGTTGCTCGCGAGGCGAGATAAAGTCGTTGTCATCGCCGATGCGACGGCTGCCCCAGACCACAGGCTCGCAGCTCCCGCGTCGACGTCAACCAGCCCGCGCTGACACGGCCCGTGAGACCCACTCCGGCCCGTTGGTGTGGCGATCGCTTTTTTCGGGACTGCCTCATGGGTTTCGAGATCCTGGGCAGTGGCACGGTGCGTCGAGGATGAAGGACCGCCGGCGCGGAATAGGACGGTGAGCAATGCGGGGGCGTAATTTGCGGGGAGAACTCGACACGTTCCTCGCCGGTCGCGAGCAGGAACTGATCAATTTCCGTCGAGACCTGCACATGCATCCCGAGCTCGCGTTCGCCGAATACCGCACGACGCAGCGCATCGCCGAGCGCCTGACCGCCGCGGGGCTGGTCCCCTCGGTGCTGCCGCGCGGCACCGGCCTGCTCTGCGACGTCGGCAGCGGTGACGGCCCCACCGTGGCACTGCGGGCCGACATCGACGCGCTGCCGGTGCCGGACGAGAAGGACGTCCCCTACAGCTCGACGGTCCCCGGCGTGTGCCACGCCTGCGGCCACGACGTGCACACCGCGGTCCTGCTCGGCACCTCGCTCTTCCTCGCCCAGCAGGCCGAGGCCGGCCTGCTGCCCGGCAGGGTCCGGCTGATCTTCCAGCCCGCCGAGGAGCTTCCCGGCGGTGCGCTTGAGGTCATGGCCTCCGGCGGCATCAGCGGTGTCGACCGCATCTTCGGTCTGCACTGCGACCCCCGGCTGGACGTCGGCAGGGTCGGCCTCAAATCCGGCCCCATCACCTCGGCCTGCGACAAGGTGACGATCCGGGTGAGCGGTCCCGGCGGGCACACCGCCAGGCCGCACCTCACCGCCGACCTCGTCTTCGCACTCGCCAAGATCCTCACCGAGCTGCCCGCCGCGCTCTCGCGCCGGGTCGACCCCCGCTCCTCGCTCAGCCTGGTCTGGGGCCGGGTGGAGGCGGGGTCGGTGGCCAACGCCATCCCGGACGACGGCGTCGCCGAGGGCACCGTGCGCTGCCTGGACGAGGCGGCCTGGCACGCGGCCCCCGACATGATCAAGTCGCTGCTGGAGTCGGTCGCGGGCGCGTACGGCGTCGAGGCCGAGATGGACTACATCCGCGGCGTGCCGCCGGTGGTCAACGACAAGATCAGCGTGCAGATGCTGGCCGAGGCCGCGGAGGGCGTGCTCGGCGAGGGCGCCTCCGGGCCGACGGAGCAGAGCCTGGGAGGTGAGGACTTCGGCTGGTACCTGGAGTCCATCCCCGGCGCGTTCGCCAGGCTCGGCACCCGCGAGCCGGGGACGGCGCACCTGGCGGACATCCACCAGGGCACCTTCGACGTGGACGAGAGCGCCATCGGCACCGGGGTGCGGTTCCTCGCGGCGACCGCGCTGACCGCGCTCTGGGAGGGGCAGCGCCCCGTCGCGGGCGAGGCCCTGATGGCGCTGAAGGCGCTGAAGGCCGACAACTGACGCGTTGACCGCGCGGGTCCGGCGGGGTTGTGTCCCCCTCCGGGCCCGCTGTGTGTTCTGCGAGGCCGGGAGCAGGAACGGGAGAGATTGGTCACAGCGCCCGTCGTTCCCGGAAAGGGGATCCCCGGACGGCAGAGGCCGATGGGCCGACGTCCGGAGCCCTGAATCCTCGAAAAGGCACCGAGAATGAGGTCCGCTCTGGTCACAGTCTCGCTTGAGGTCGGTAACAGGCAGGTTGCGGACTTGAGTGATGGTTTGGAGTGCTCTATCCGACCAACTACATTCCGTCCAGGGTTGCCGTGCGTTCCTTCGCGCGTGCACAAATTCGGTACGGCGAAGAGGGACGGAGGAGTCACCTTGCTCCGCAGTCAGTTCGGCAAGATGACGATGGTCACCGCGGCGGGTGCCATGCTCATGGCAGCGGCCGCCTGTGGCGGCGGTACGGATACGGCGGCGAGCCCGGCGGCCAGCTCCGGGGCGAGCAGCGAGGCGCCCCAGGCGTCTGGACTGAAGGTCGGTCTGGCCTACGACGTCGGCGGTCGTGGGGACAAGTCCTTCAACGACTCCGCCTACGCCGGTCTGGAGCGCGCGCAGAAGGAACTCGGCGCCGAGATCAAGGACCTCAGCCCGGCGGCCGACGGCTCGAACCGCGGTGAGCTGCTCCGCCAGCTGGCCGAGGCGGGCTACAACCCGATCGTCGGTGTCGGCTTCGCCTACGGCGAGGACATCCAGAAGGCCGCCGCCGAGTTCCCCGACATCCAGTTCGCGGTGGTCGACTCGGCCTCCAACGGCCCGAACGTGACCGGTCTGCTCTTCGCCGAGGAGCAGGGTTCCTACCTCGCGGGCGTGGCGGCTGCCGAGAAGAGCAAGTCGAGCCACCTCGGGTTCGTCGGCGGCGTCGAGAACGACCTGATCAAGAAGTTCCAGGCCGGGTTCGAGGCTGGTGCCAAGTCGGTCAAGTCGGACATCAAGGTTGACATCAAGTACCTGACCCCGGACGGCGACTTCAGCGGCTTCAAGGCCCCGGACAAGGGCAAGATCGCCGCGGAGAAGATGTACCAGGACGGCGCGGACATCGTCTACCACGCCTCCGGTGACTCCGGCCTGGGTGTCTTCCAGGCTGCCGCCGCCGCGGGCAAGCAGGCCATCGGCGTCGACTCCGACCAGTACGAGACGGTCAAGGAGGCCGACCTCAAGAAGGTCATCATGACCTCGATGCTCAAGCGGGTCGACGTCGGCGTGTTCGAGTTCATCAAGGCGTTCCAGGGTGGCGCCAAGGGCGGCACCAACGCCATCTACGACCTGAAGGTCGACGGCGTCGGCCTGTCCACCTCCGGCGGCTTCATCGACGACGTCACCGCCAAGGTCGACGAGGCCAAGAAGAAGATCGTCGACGGTTCGATCACCGTTCCCTCGAAGCCGTAAGCCTGTTCCCCGTACCCCTGGAAAAGGGGGACGGGGAACGACTTCCGAGAGCCCGGGGTCACCCCCGGGCTTCTCCCTGTCTCGATCACGATCCGTGAGCCCGTTGGCTCCTCAGGAGAACGCATTGTCGACGAGCTCGGACACCCCGGCCGCGGCGCCCCCCGCGGTAAAGCTGGAGGGCATCACCAAGCGCTTTCCCGGTGTCGTCGCCAACCATGACATCCGGATCGTCATCGAGGCCGGTTCCGTGCATGCCATCGTGGGCGAGAACGGCGCGGGCAAGTCCACGCTGATGAAGATCCTGTACGGCATGCAGCGGCCCGACGAGGGCAAGATCTACGTCAACGGCGAGGAGGTCACCTTCCGCACCCCCGGCGACGCGATCGCGGCCGGGATCGGAATGGTGCACCAGCACTTCATGCTCGCCGACAACCTGACGGTGCTGGAGAACATCATCCTCGGCGCCGAGCCCGCCAAGGGCGGCGTCCTGGATATGAAGGGCGCGCGCAAGCGCATCCTCCAGCTCTCGGGAGATCACGGCCTGCGGGTCGACCCCGACCGGATGGTCGAGGAACTCGGCGTCGGTGACCGGCAGCGGGTGGAGATCCTCAAGGTCCTTTACCGGGGCGCGCGCGTGCTCATCCTCGACGAGCCGACGGCGGTCCTCGTCCCCCAGGAGGTCGAGGAGCTCTTCACCAACCTGCGCGAGCTCAAGGCCGACGGCCTCACGGTCATCTTCATCTCGCACAAACTCGACGAGGTGCTGAGCATCGCCGACGCCATCACGGTGATCCGGCGCGGCACCACCGTCGCCAGCGTCGATCCCGGTTCCACGACGGCCAGGCAGCTCGCCGAGCTGATGGTCGGCAGCGAGCTGCCCACCCCGGAGACCAGGGACTCCACGGTCACCGACCGCGTCGTCCTCGACGTGCGCGACGCGACACTCCAGGGAACGGGTGCCAAACCGCTCCTCTCCGATGTCAGCTTCACGGTCCACGCCGGTGAGGTTCTGGGCATCGCCGGGGTCGAGGGCAACGGCCAGTCCGAGCTGATCGAGGCCATCATGGGCCTGCGGACGCTCGACGGCGGGCGGATCACCCTCGATGAGGAGGACATCACCGCCTGGTCCACGCTCCGCCGCCGCGAGTCGGGAATCGGCTACATCCCGGAGGACCGGCACCGCCAGGGGCTGCTGCTTGAGGCGTCCCTGTGGGAGAACCGGGTGCTCGGCCACCAGACCAGGAAGCCCGCCCGCAAGGGGATCTGGGTGAACCGCGCGGCGTCGCGCAAGGACACCGAGCGCATCGTGCGCGAGTACGACGTCCGTACCCCGGGCATCGACACCCTCGCCCTGGCGCTCTCCGGCGGCAACCAGCAGAAGTTGATCGTCGGACGTGAGATGAGCGGCGACCCGAAGTTCCTCATCGCCGCCCATCCGACCCGGGGAGTGGACGTCGGCGCCCAGGCCGCCATCTGGGACCACCTGCGCGCCGCCCGCGCGGGCGGCCTCGCGGTGCTGCTGATCTCCGCCGACCTCGACGAGCTGATCGGCCTGTCGGACACCCTCCACGTCATCTACGGCGGGCGCATGGTGGCCCGTCTCGACCCAGGCCAGGTCACCCCCGAACAACTCGGCGGATACATGACCGGTGCCATCGCGGAGGAGAAGGCATGATGCCCGCGAGGCTGCAACGCACGCTGCTGACCGTGGCGGGTGCGGTGGTGGCCGTGCTGCTCGCCATGGGAATTTCGAGCATCGCGATCCTGGCCGCCGGAGCCAGCCCGGTCACCGCGCTGGGGGCGATGTTCGACTTCGGCGACACCCAGCCGCAGGTGGTCAACGCCATCACCTTCATCGTCAACCGCGCCGTCCCGCTGTTCATCGCGGGCCTCGCGGTCGCCATCGGCTTCCGGATGAACCTTTTCAACATCGGTGTCGAGGGGCAGTATCGGATCGCGGCGATCGTCGCCGCCTTCGTGGGATCCCAGTTCGTGCTCCCCGGACCGATCCAGATCACCCTGATCATTGTGGTCGCGATGCTGGTGGGCGGGCTCTACGCGTTCATCCCCGCGGTGCTCAAGGTGACGCGGGGGGTGAACGAGGTGATCTCCACCATCATGCTCAACTACATCGCGATCAACCTCGCCGCCTTCCTGGTCCGGGGCCCGTTCGCGGGGGAACGCACGGAGGGGAAGCTGACGACGTCCACCCCCGAGCTGCCGGAATCGGCGTGGTTCCCCGACCTGAACGTCCTGTTCGAGATGTTCGGCCTGCCCGCTCCGCGCGGCGGCCTGTGGGGTTTCCTCATGGTGGCGATCCTGCTCGGCGTGGTCATCTGGCTGGTCCTCGAACGCACCCGGTTCGGCTTCGAGGTCAAGGCCAGCGGCCTGAACCCCTCGGCCGCTCTCGCCTCCGGCGTCGATGCCAAGCGCATGGTGATCTCCGCGATGGTCCTCTCCGGCGCGATCGCCGGCCTGATCGGCCTGCCGGAGATCCTCGGCCGTACCCACGCCTACGGCTCGAACTTCACCGCCGGCCTCGGCTTCCTCGGCATCGCGGTCGCACTGCTGGGTAGGAACAAGCCCGTCGGCATCGCGGTGGCCGCGCTGCTCTTCGGCTTCCTTGACCGCGCGGCCGCGCCCCTGCAGTTCGCCGACATCCCGCCCTCCGTCGTCGCCATCATCCAGGGCTCGATCGTGCTGATGGTCGTGATCGCCAACGAGGTCACCAGCCGGATGTCGATACGCCAGGAGGAACGGCGGGCCGCCCGTCAACTCGGTACCACTCAGCGAGCAGAGGTGGCCGCATGACCACGTCCGTGGCATCCTCGGAAGCCCGTCGCGTACGCCGCTACCACCTGGCGCTCGTCGGGGTGGCGGCGCTCATCCTGCTGCTCTCCCTGGCGCGGGTCGTCGCGGGCGCGCCCGAGCTCACGTCCTCGGGCACCTTCTCGGCGGCCCTGCTGCTCGCCGTCCCCATCGGGCTGGCCGGTCTCGGCGGGCTGTGGGCCGAGCGGGCGGGCATCGTCAACATCGGTCTCGAAGGCATGATGGTGCTCGGCACCTGGTTCGCCGGATGGGCCGGTTACCAGTGGGGGGCCGCCGCGGCGCTGCTCGCCGGCCTGGCCGGCGGCGCGATCGGCGGTCTGATCCACGCGATCGCGACCGTGTCGTTCGGCGTCGACCACATCATCAGCGGTGTGGCGATCAACCTCCTCGGCCCCGGCGTCACCCGCTTCCTGTCCGAGGTGCTGTACGCGCAGGGCACGGTCGCGGGCGAGAAGGGCGCGGGCATCACCTCCTCGCCCACGCTCTCCTCGGAGGCCCCGAGCGTCAGCCTGCCGCTCTTCTCCGACGGTCCCGACCTGCTCGGGAAACTGGAGAACACGCACTGGTTCCTGCTCTCCGACATCGCCGGGATCCTGCGCGGCCTCACGCACGACGTGAACGTCCTGGTCATCCTGGCGGTGGCGCTGATCCCGCTGACGTTCTTCGTGCTGTGGCGCACCTCCTTCGGGCTCCGGCTGCGCTCCTGCGGCGAGAACCCGTGGGCGGCGGAGTCGCTGGGCGTCAACGTCTACCTGACCAAGTACGTCGCGACGGTCATCTCCGGCGCGCTGGCCGGCCTCGGTGGTGTGTTCCTGGTCTTCGTGACCACCAAGTACGTCGAGGGGCAGACCGCGGGCCGGGGGTTCATCGGGCTGGCAGCGATGATCTTCGGTAACTGGCGGCCCGGCGGCCTCGCCGTCGGAGCCTCCCTGTTCGGCTACGCCGACGGCCTCCAGCTCCGCAGTTCCCAGGCGGTCACCGGCCTGCTGCTCTTCGGCGCCCTGCTGCTGCTGATCTACACCGGCCGCGAGGTCCGCAGGCGCCTGGCCGCGGGAGAGCCCGGTGTCAGGCAGTACACGGCCGCGGTGGCGGCCGTGCTCGCCGCCGTGGTGCTGATCTGGCTCTGGATGACCGTCGACAAGCTGCCCAACGAGTTCGTCTTCATCACACCGCACGTGCTGACCCTGCTGGTGCTTTCCGCGGCTTCACAGAGCCTGCGCATGCCCCAGGCGGACGGCGTGCGCTACCGCCGGGGGGAACAGCACTGATGGTGGAAATCGATTGGGCGGCTCTCAAGGCCGAGGCCGTGCGGGCCATGGGGCATGCCTACGCCCCCTACTCGAAGTTCCCGGTCGGCGCCGCCGCCCTGGTGGACGACGGGCGGATCGTGTCCGGCTGCAACGTCGAGAACGCCTCCTACGGCATCGGACTGTGCGCCGAGTGCGGGCTGGTCTCCGCGCTCCAGGCCACGGGTGGTGGCCGCCTGGTCGCGTTCACCTGCGTCGACGGGCACGAGGAGCTGCTCATGCCGTGCGGCAGGTGCCGCCAGCTACTGTACGAGTTCGGCGGCCCCGAGTTGCTGCTGGAGACCATCGACGGCCCGAAGCCGATGTCGGAGATCCTGCCGTACGCCTTCGGGCCCGACGACCTGAGCCGGGGGGCCTGAGCATGGACGCGATCAACGTCATCGTCACCAAGCGGGACGGCGGTGAGCTGTCGGCCGAGCAGATCGACTGGGTGATCGACGCCTACACCAAGGGCGTCGTCGCCGACGAGCAGATGTCCGCGCTCGCGATGGCGATCCTGCTCAACGGCATGAACCGGCGGGAGATCGCCGAGTGGACCCAGGCCATGATCCGTTCCGGGGCGCGGATGGACTGGTCGGCGCTGCCGGGGCCCACCACGGACAAGCACTCCACCGGCGGCGTCGGTGACAAGATCACGCTGCCGCTGGCTCCGCTGGTCGCCGCGTGCGGGGGCCACGTGCCACAGCTGTCCGGCCGGGGGCTCGGCCACACCGGTGGCACCCTGGACAAGCTGGAGTCCATCCCCGGCTGGCAGGCGTCCCTGTCCAACGACGGGATGCTCGACGTACTCGGCAAGGCCGGCGCGGTCATCTGCGCGGCGGGCGACGGGCTCGCCCCGGCCGACAAGAAGCTGTACGCGCTCCGCGACGTCACCGGCACGGTCGAGTCGATCCCGCTGATCGCCTCCTCGATCATGTCGAAGAAGATCGCCGAGGGCACCGGCGCGCTGGTGCTGGACGTCAAGGTCGGCTCAGGGGCCTTCATGAAGACCCCGGAGCGGGCCCGTGAGCTGGCCGAGACCATGGTCGCGCTGGGCACCGACGCCGGAGTCAACACGGTCGCGCTGCTGACCGCCATGGACCGGCCGCTGGGCCTGGCCGTGGGCAACGCGCTGGAGGTCACCGAGTCGGTCGAGGTGCTCGCCGGCGGCGGCCCCGCCGACGTGGTCGAGCTGACCGTACGGCTGGCGCGGGAGATGCTTCAGGCGGCGGGCCTGTCCGGTGGCAAGGACCCGGAGCGGGCCCTCGCGGACGGCTCGGCGATGGACGTCTGGCGCCGGATGATCTCCGCCCAGGGTGGCGACCCGGACGCCCCGCTGCCCACGGCCGCCGAGACCATGGAGATCACCGCGCCCTCGTCCGGCGTGCTGTCCAGGCTCGACGCGTACGGCGTGGGCCTGGCGGCCTGGCGGCTCGGCGCGGGCCGGGAGCGCAAGGAGGACCCGGTGTCGTTCGGCGCGGGCATCACGCTGCACGCCAAGCCGGGGGACCTCGTCCGCGAGGGGCAGCCGCTGATGACGCTGCACGCGGACGAGACCTTCCGCTTCGAGCGGGCGCTCGCCGCGCTGGAGGGCGCCTACACCGTCGGGGAGAGCGCCGATCCGGGCCTGCTCCCCCTGGTGATCGACCGCATCACCGCCTGACCTGAGAAGAGCGGTCCGTCCGGGGCCACGTCGAGGCGAGGCCGGACCGGGTGATCGTGGCCGGTGCGACGGTGCCTCGCGGGTGGAGGGCCTGAGATGGCCGTGGCGAGCCGGGAGGTCCGCGGGCGAGATCAGCGGAAGAGCAGGTGGCCACGAGTTGGTTGGAGGCTCCGATGCCTGGAAGGGTGAGGAGTTATGGCACCACCGAGGAAGTATGCCCCTGAACTGCGGGAACGCGCTGTTCGTATGGTTTTCGAGCTACGTGCGGCGGGTGATGGGCAGGGTGTGTTGGCCCGGCCTCGGAGGCTTGGTGACACCGAGCCGAGTGGGGCCCGGGTGCCGTGCGTCGCCGCTGTTACGGCCGCTATCCGGATGCTTGACTCGCCCTTCGACAAGCTGTCAGGATCTTGTCAGGGCGCAGCTGGGCGGCAGAGGGTGCACCTCTTCGGAGACCTGGGCATCTAACGGGGCAGGAGGCTCATCTTGACATCCTCCCCCTCGTAAACGAGGGGGATTCCCACGGTCACCCGTGAGGGTTCCTGCTTCACCGCCAGTCGCCCGCCAGGAGGAATCTCCCTTGAGGTCTTACACCGGCTCCACAGGCGTTTTACCTCTCCGCCAGCCCGGCGGCGAGGATGTTCTTCGCGGCGTTGACATCCCGGTCATGGGCGGCACCGCAGGCACACACCCACTCGCGCACTCCCAACGGCATGGACCGCTGGATCGCGCCGCACGCCGAGCACAGCTTCGAGCTGGGAAACCAGCGGTCCACCGCCACAACGGTCCGCCCGTACCACCGGGCCTTGTACTCCAGCATGGAGCGCAACTCCCGCCACGAGGCATCCGAGATGGCGCGGGCCAGCGAGCGGTTCTTGACCAGGTTGCGGACGGTCAGGTCTTCCACGGCGATCACTTGGTTCTCGCGAACAAGCCGTGTCGTGACCTGGTGCAGGTGATCCCTTCTGCGGTCGGCGATCCGGGCGTACACCCCGGCGACCTTCAGCCTCGCCCTGGCCCGGTTGTTCGACCCCTTCTCCTTACGGGCCAGCGCCCGCTGGGCCTTGGCGAGCTTGCGGCGGTCGGCTCGTTCGTGACGCGGGTTGACGATCTTCTCCCCGGTCGACAGCGTCGCCAGTGCGGTGATGCCCGCGTCCACCCCCACGCTCTGCTCGGCCGGCGGCAGAGGGCTGATCTTCTCCTCGACCAGCAGGGACACGAAGCAGCGGCCCGCCGCGTCCCTGCTCGCGGTGACCGTGGACGGCTGCGCGCCCTCGGGAAGGGGACGCGACCACACGATGGCCAGCGGCGCGTCCATCTTCGCCAGGGTCAGTGCGCCCTCACGCCGGCGAAACGCCGACCGGGTGTACTCCGCGCTCGCCCGCGACTTCTTGCGGGACTTGAACGTGGGGTACCTGGCACGCTTGGCGAAGAAGTTGGAGAACGCCGCCTGCAGATGGCGCAGCGCCTGCTGCAACGGCACCGACGACACCTCGAACAGGAAGTCGTAGGCACCGCCGCGCTTCCACTCGGTCAGCCGGGCGGAGGACTCCACGTAGGAGACGCGACGCCCTTGGAGGGTGTAGGCGCGGGTGCGTTCCTCCAGGGCCTTGTTGTAGACCAGGCGCACACAGCCGAACGTCCGGGCAAGCTCTTCGGCTTGTCCGGGGGGCGGGTGGAAGCGGTACTTGTAGGCCCGCTTCACGATCTGCGCCACGCCTCGCACCATACCGCGCGATCAGCTGAGGATCGTGTGTGTTCGGTACGGCGGTCCGCCTGGCGGCGAATCGCCTGCCCTTGTCCTGCTCCGCAGGGTCCGTTTCCTCCCCCGCCTGAAGGCGGGGTCTCCACGGAGGTATCCGATGAACCGCACCCTCGTCCCCCTCACGCTCCTTCCCCTCTTCCTGCTGGCCGGCTGCGGCTCGGCCACGCAGACCGCGCCCCCGTCCGCGGGGGCCCCGGCGACCACGGCCCCCGCGGATCCGGCCGTCACTCCGACCTCCACGCCGGCCGGGCCGCGTCCCCCGACGAGTACCAAGGAGATCGAGGTCGAGCGCACCACCGTCGCCTCGCCGACCGTCACCGGGGCCAGGTTCGGCCGGCACCAGGGGTTCGACCGGGTGGTGATCGACCTGAACGGAGAGGTGCCCGGCTACACGGTGCGCTGGGTGCCCGAGCTCGTTCAGGACGGCTCAGGCGATCGGGTCGACGTCAAGGGCGGGGCCTACCTCCAGCTGACGATGAGCCCGGCCATCGCGCACACCGAGGCGGGCGAACCGACCTGGACGGGCGGGCCGATCTTCCAGGCACAGCTCGGCAACGTGCAGAGCGTGGTCAAGACGGGTGACTTCGAGGGAGTGGTGGGCGTGGGCGTCGTCCTCGACCGCAGGGCGCCGTTCCGGGTGCTGGAGCAGAAGAACCCGAACCGGCTGGTGATCGACGTCGCGCACTGAGCGGCGCACCCCGTGACCAGTGACAGACTGGTCTGATGGTACGCAAAATCGACAGCGCGACGCGGATTCCCGTTCCGGGCGGCAAGACGATCGACGAGTACGTCGGCCGGGTCAACAGCGGCGACGACCGAATCTCGATCGCGCGGATGGTCGCCCCGGCGGGCTGGGAGGAGCCCGCCCAGACACCGGAGTTCGCCGAGTACACCCTGGTGCTCAAGGGCACGGTGATCGTGGAGCACGACGGGGGCAGCACCGAGGTCGGCGCGGGGCAGGCGTTCACCTGCGAGCCGGGGGAGAAGATCCGCTACCGCTCGGGGCCGGACGGCGCCGAGTACGTCGCGGTCTGCCTGCCCGCCTTCTCTCCCGAGACCGCCAACCGCGACGACTAGCCGTCCCGTACGGCATCGACCAGGCCCGCGGCACCGGGACGGGCCGGTCGTGAACACGTCGTCCGAACCCCGTCCCCGTGACTAGAGTCGAGCTCTCCCCGCTGGAAGGATGTAGATGAGTCAGCCACCCACTTTTGAGCAGATCCGCCTGGCTCCGAAGGTGTTGCTCCACGATCACCTCGACGGGGGGCTCCGGCCGGGGACCATCATCGAGCTGGCCCGCGAGTCGGGCTACGACAGGCTGCCGGCGACCGACGCCGACAGCCTGCGCGCCTGGTTCAGGGAGGCCTCCGACTCCGGCTCGCTGGTGCGCTACCTGGAGACCTTCGACCACACGGTCGGCGTCATGCAGACGCGCGAGTCGCTGGTCAGGGTCGCCGCCGAGTGCGCCGAGGACCTGGCCGACGACGGCATCGTCTACGCCGAGGTGCGTTACGCGCCCGAGCAGCACACCTCCGGGGGCCTGAGCCTCGAAGAGGTCATCGAGGCGGTCCAGGAGGGCTTCAGGACCGGTTCCGAGGGGCGGGGCATCCGGGTGGGCACCCTGCTCACCGCCATGCGCCACCAGGCCAGGTCGATGGAGATCGCCGAGCTGGCGGTCCGCTACCGCGACGCCGGGGTGGCCGGGTTCGACATCGCCGGCGCGGAGGCGGGCTACCCTCCCACCCGTCACCTCGACGCCTTCGAATACCTCCAGCGGGAGAACGCCCACTTCACCATCCACGCCGGTGAGGCCTTCGGCCTGCCGTCGATCTGGCAGGCGATCCAGTGGTGCGGCGCGGACCGGCTCGGTCACGGCGTCCGGATCATCGACGACATCTCCGTCTCCGGCGACGGGGAGCCCAAGCTGGGCCGCCTGGCGGCCTACGTCCGGGACAAGCGCATCCCGCTGGAGATGTGCCCGACGTCCAACCTGCAGACCGGTGCGGCGGCCTCCATCGCCGAGCACCCGATCGGGCTGCTGCGCCGGCTGAACTTCCGGGTGACCGTCAACACCGACAACCGGTTGATGAGCGGTACGAGCCTCTCCGAGGAGTTCGCCAAGCTGTCGGAGGCGTTCGGCTACGACTGGGACGACATGCTGTGGTTCACGGTCAACGCCATGAAGTCCGCGTTCCTGCCGTTCGACGAGCGCCTGGCGCTCATCAACGGCGTCATCAAGCCCGGTTTCGCGCGCCTCAAGTGGCAGGCGTGACCGGGCTCGTACGAGTGAAGTGAGCTTTCTCCCATGAAGCAGGTGTTCCGCTCCAACTTCGCGATGATCGTTGGCTGGCTCTGGATGGTGTTCGCCGCGGGCAACGCGGTGGATCTGGTCGTCCGCTACAACGGTCGTCTCTCGATGGTCGCCGCGGCGGTGCTGGGGGTGCTGACCATGCTGGTCTTCGTCACCTGCCTGCGCCCGATGATCGTCCTGTCCGAGGAGGGGGTGCTGGTCCGCAACCCGCTGCGGAACGCCTTCGTGCCCTGGAGCGGAGTGGACGAGGTCAAGGTCTCGCACTTGATCACGATCACCTCCGGCGGCCGGAGGGTCCGCTGCTGGGCGCCGCAGACCTCGGCCCGTGAGCGGGCGGCGGCCGCGCGCAAGGGAAGGCCCGCGCTCGCGCGGGGCCGCTTCAGGACCGAGCCGGTCCGTTCGAAGGCCGAGCAGGCCGCCGCCGAGGCGATGGCGGGCAAGACGCACGCCGACTGGGTGGCCGAGCAGATCACCGAACGCGCCAAGGCCGCCAGGCGGGCGGCCTCGGTCGCCGGGACCCCGGAGAGCGACGCGACCGTGCCCGAGGCGGAGACCGGGGTCACCAGCGGGACCGGCACCGCCTCCGGAACAGCTGCGCTCAGGATGAACTGGGCACCGAGTGCCCTGGTCGCCGTGGCCGTCGCCGCTCTGCTGGTGGTCGCGGCCTTCCTGGTCTGATCGCCCCGATCGCGATGGCACCGGGCTCGGGGAGACGGTGTGGCCGGGGACGATCACGGGGAAGCATGATCGTCCCCGGCCGTGGAACAGGCGTGGTCAGAGGCCGAGGGCCTTGGTGAGGTCGGCCTTCAGGGCGTCGAGATCCCGTACCGCCCGCCCGCGGGCCTTGGAGACCTCGCCGGTCACCGGGACCACGACCTCCAGGTAGCACTTGAGCTTGGGTTCGGTACCCGAGGGCCGGACGACGACCCGGGCGCCGCCGGACAGGTGGTAGCGGAGGCCGTCGGTGGGCGGGAGCCCGCCCACGCCCTCGCTGAGGTCCTCGGCGCTCTCCACCTCGCGGCCGCCGAGCCGGGCGGGCGGCGTGGCCCGCAGCCGGGCCATGGCACCGGTGATCAGCGACAGGTCGGCCACCCGGAACGACAGCTGGGACGTGGCGTGCAGGCCGTGCCGGCGCGCCAGGTCGTCCAGGAGGTCGAGCAGGCCGCGGCCCTCCAGCTTGGCCTCGGCGGCGATCCCGGCGACGGTCAGCGCCGCGCCGATGCCGTCCTTGTCGTGCACGGGCAGCCCGAGGTCGGAGCCGACGCTGTACCCCAGCGCCTCCTCGTACCCGAAGAGCAGGCCGGGACCGGCCTTCATGATCCATTTGAAGCCGGTCAGGGTCTCGGCGTAGCGCACCCCGTACCCGGCGGCGATCTTGCCGAGCAGGGACGAGGAGACGATGGTGGTCGCCACCAGGCGGCCCTCGCCGGAGGTCCGCCTGATCACGTGCTCGCCCAGCAGGGCGCCCACCTCGTCGCCGGTCAGCATCCGGTAGCCGCCGCCGGGCAGCGGCACGCCCACCGCGCAGCGGTCGGCGTCGGGGTCGTTGGCCAGCACCAGGTCGGCGCCGACCCGCTCCGCCAGCTCTAGCGCGAGGTCCATCGCGCCGGGCTCCTCCGGGTTGGGGAAGGCGACGGTGGGGAAGTCGGGGTCGGGGGCGGCCTGGGCCTCGACGACGGCCGGCGCGTCGAACCCGGCGGCGGCGAAGGCCCTGGCCAGGGTGTCGCCGCCGACGCCGTGCAGCGGGGTGTACGCCACCCGCAGCTCGCGGGCGGCGCCGATCGGGAGCGCGGTCACCGCCTCCAGGTAGGCGGCCACCACACCGTCGTCCAGCGTGGTCCATGCGGGATCGTCCGGGGAGCCGAGGGGCAGCTCGGAGACCGGCCCGACCGCGTCGATGGCGGTGGAGATCTCCGCGTCGATCGGCGGCACGATCTGGGAGCCGTCGCCCCAGTAGACCTTGTAACCGTTGTCGCGGGGTGGGTTGTGGCTCGCGGTGACCGTCACGCCCGCGTCGGCGCCGAGGTGGCGGACCGCGAAGGCCAGCACGGGCGTGGGCAGCGGCGCGGGGAGGACCGAGGCGCGTAGCCCGGCCCCGGTGAGCACGGCCGCGGTGTCACGGGCGAAGACGTCGGACTTGTGCCGGGCGTCGTAGCCGATCACGACGTGCCTGCCGGGACCGAGGACGCGGGCCAGACCGGCGGCGGCGCGCATGACCGTCACCCGGTTCATCCGGTTGGGGCCGGCGCCCAGCTCGCCGCGGAGCCCGGCGGTGCCGAACTCCAGTTTCGCGCCGAACCGCTCGCGCAGCGCGTCGCCGTCGCCGCGTTCCAGCAGCTCGGTCAGCTCCGCGCGGGTGTCGGGGTCGGGGTCCTGGGCCAGCCAGGAACGGGCGAGCCCCACGAGATCGCTGCTCATTGTCACCTCTCGGGCCTGGGCCCGTCACCGGTTGAACCCTTGCAAGCAGGGTGATTCCTGAAAGCCGGATGTCTCCCCGAAGGGAACCGATCCTCGTGTGTGGCCGGTTCCCACGGCCGGGGGTGGTCCCGGCCGGTGTGCTCCCGGACTGTGTGCTCCCGGACTGTGTGGTCTCGGCTGGTGCGGCCTCAGACCGTGCAGTCCCAGACCGTGCAGTCCCAGACCGTGCAGTCCCGGTCGTGCGGTCCCGGCCGTGGGATCTACAGCTTGCCGACGACCCTGGCCAGCAGGCCGCCCATCCGCGTGGCGGTGGCGCGGCCGACCTCCAGCACCTCCTCGTGGTTGAGCGGCTCGCCCACCAGACCGGCGCCCGGGTTCGTGACCAGGGAGATGCCGAGCACCTCGGCGCCGCCCTCGCGGGCCGCGATGGCCTCGAGCACTGTGGACATGCCCACCATGTCGCCGCCCAGGATGCGGCACATCCGGACCTCTGCCGGGGTCTCGTACGTCGGGCCGCGGAAGGCCACGTAGACGCCCTCGGCCAGCGAGGGGTCGGCCTCGCGGGCCAGCTCGCGCAGGCGCGGGGTGTAGACGTCGGTGAGGTCGACGAAGGTGGCGCCGGTGATCGGGCTGGCCCCGGTCAGGTTGATGTGGTCACTGATCAGCACCGCCTCGCCGACCTCCTGGGTCTCGGGGCGCAGGCCCCCGGCGGCGTTGGTCAGCACGACCGTGCCCACCCCGGCCCTGATCGCGGTCCGCACCCCGTGCACGACCGGCTCCACCCCGCGGCCCTCGTAGAGGTGGGTGCGGCCGAGGAAGATCAGCACGTTCTTGCCGGACTCGGTCCGCACGGCGCGGATCCGGCCCGCGTGGCCCGCCACGGCGGGCGGCGCGAAGCCGGGCAGGTCGGTGACCGGGATCTCGGCGACCGTCTCGCCGATCGCGTCGGCGGCCGGGACCCAGCCCGAACCCATCACCAGCGCGACGTCGAAGGAGTCCACGCCGACGGCGCTGCTCAGCGCGTCCGCGGCGTCCGTGGCGAGTGCATAGGGATCGTTGCTCACTCACCGAGCGTACCGGTCAGCGGTGCTGTTCCGTCCGCTCCGTACCGCTTCCTGCATGCCTGTCCATGGCCGTCCGCCGGACGGCCATGGACAGGCACCGACTCAGTTCAGGAGCTGGAAGGTGGCGTCCTGCTTCCGCTGGATGAACGGGCCGCGCAGCCCCCGGTGCCCTGGGCCGGGGTGACCACCGGGTTGTTCTGGTTCAGCGGTGTCCAGTTGAGCGAGTCGGCGCTGACCGCGAGGTGCAGCCCGTAGTCGGCGCCGTTGCCACTGGGCGACTCGGTGAAGACTCGCTGGTGTTGGTGAACGCCGTCATCGTGTAGCGGGTCGCGGATCCGGTCTGCCGGGTCGGCGCCTCGCCCCCGGAGACCCCCATACCGCCAGGGGGGGTATTAGGGTCAAACGGTGGCTGAATCGATCATCGTGGTCCGTGACGTGCGAGTGGAGTTGAGTGGTAATCCGGTCCTGCGGGGGGTCGACCTCACGGTCGACCGAGGTGACATCGTCGCCGTGGTCGGGGTGAACGGCGTGGGCAAGTCGACGTTGCTGCGCTGTCTCGCGGGTCTCCAGCCGTCGAGGTCCGGCGAGGTCAGCGTCCTTGATCGGCCGCCGGCGGATGATGCGGACTTCTGGCGCGACGTCATCCTCGTCGGCGACGAACCGGCGTGGTACCCGGGGCTGACCGT
This sequence comes from Streptosporangium sp. CA-115845, assembly GCF_050943795.1. Lineage (NCBI taxonomy): Bacteria > Bacillati > Actinomycetota > Actinomycetes > Streptosporangiales > Streptosporangiaceae > Streptosporangium > Streptosporangium sp. CA-115845. The sequence continues at coordinate 1,270,805 of NZ_CP191988.1, forward strand.
GCGGGAACATCTGGAACTGATGCACGCCGTACACCGCTCGTCCCGTCTGGAGGTCGGGACGGCCCTGGAGGTGTTCGGCCTGGCGGGGCGAGGGGACATGGCACCGCCGACGCTCTCCACCGGCCAACGACAGCGGCTGTCGCTGGCGATGGCCCTGCTCCGGCCGAGCCGGCTGCTCCTGCTGGACGAGCCGGAGCGCGGACTCGACGCGACGTTCAGGAAGCGGCTGGCGACCATGCTGACCGAATACGCGGCGGCCGGTGGCGCCGTGGTGATGGCGACCCACGACCTCGACTTCGCCCAGGTCACCCGCGCACGCCAGATCACGCTGGAGGTCGCCGCGTGAACGAGGTCCAGGCCGTGCGGGCCCTCATCCGGCCGGGTGGCCGGGCACCGATGAGCTGGTCGGACCGGTACATCGCCCTGTTCGGGCTAGCGATGGCGGTGGCGGTGCTGGGCCGGCCCGTCACCTCCGCAGTCGCGACCATGGCCGGTCAGGCGGATCCGTCGAGGCTCGGGGCCGGGGTGGCGTTGATCGCACTGGCCTACGCGGGCCTCCTCGCGCTCGCCCGCACGCTCGGCCCCGTCGCGCTGCCGGCCGCCGACGCCGCCTGGCTGCTGCTCTCCCCGCTCCCGCGCCGCGCCGTGCTGGGACGGAGCGCGGCGATCCTGCTGGCGATCTCCTTGCTGGTCGGCGCGGGACTGGGCCTGGCCCTGCTCGCCGTACTCGGTGCGCCGGATCAGTTGACGCCGCGGCTGGTCACCGCGGTGCTACTGGGAGTCTCGGCGGCGGTCGGCGGGATGGCGGCGGCCGTGCTGGCGCAGGCGTCCCCGCAGTGGGACTCCTGGCTGCAGGGGGCGCTCGTCGTCCTCGTGATCGTGGCCGTGCTCGCGGCGGTGCTGGGCAGCGGTCCGGGGCGGCATCTGCTGGTCGCCGTCGCCGACGCGCCGGTCTCGCTGGGCGCGGCCTCGGTGGCGCTCTGCGCTACCGTGACCGCCCTGCTGGTACGGCGGGCGTGGGCGGCACTCGGGCGCATCCACGCGCGTACCGTCCTGGCCGCGTCCACCCGCGCCGGCCGGGTGGCCGCCGCGACGGTGGTCCTGGAATTCGGAGCCCTGACCTGGATCGCCGAGGACGGTCACTGGCGCGGGCGCACCCTGCGCTCCCGCCCGTGGCCGGCGCCGCTGTCGGGGGCCCTGTCGTGGCCGATGCCCCGGCTCCCGCGGCCCCTGTCCGCCCCGTCGGCCCTGGCCTGGCAGGACTGGCGCAGGCTGGGGCGCCGCCCAGGCCGGCTGGCCGCCCTGCTCGCGGCGACCGCGCTGCCCGCTCTGGCCGCCCAGGCCGCAGGCGGTCTCTCCCCGGTCGCGATGATCCTGACGGCCGGCGGCGCGCTGACCGCCGCGGTGGCGTGCACCACAGGCGCGCGCCGCGACGGGGAGGACCCGAGTCTGGCGCGGCTCTTCGGGGTGGGCGCCCGTGCGGCGCTCACCGCACGGGCGCTGCTGCCGATGCTGCTGAGCGCCGTCTGGCTCACCCTCGCCCTGGCCGGACTGGCCGCGACGGGGGCCCTGCCCGCCGGTCCGTGGTGGCTGTTCGGCCCGCTGTCCGCGCCCGCCCTGGCCGCCGGAGCCCTGCGGATGGCCCGGCGGGGTTTCGTCGATCACTCGATGCCGGTCATCGACACTCCGATGGGCTCCGTACCCATGGGCCCGCTCGTCTGGGCGATGACCGGCGTGGACATCGCCGCGCTCGGCTGCGCCCCCGCGCTACTGGCGCCGGCCGCCGGACCGTCCGCCCTCGGCGCCCTGGTGGTCGCGCAGGCGCTGTCCGGGGCGGCCGTGCTGACCGTGTTCCTGCTTCGTGCGAGGAGAGCCGGCGCCGGCCCGGCCCGCCTCGGGTGAGACGGCGGAGGCGTCGCGGACAGCCGTTCTGCGATGCCTCCGGGCATGCGACATCGTCACAGGCCCGATGTCGGGTGGAAACGCCGGGCCTAGGCCCTGTCCTGCGGATCTTTTGCCCACTACGGTCAGGCGGCGCCTCGCCGCGTTGTCGTTGGTCACCGCAGCACGCTGCGGCTCCCTCCTCCGCCTTGCGAGACACCACCTGACCGATCCTCGCCACGGCAAGATCCACAGGACAGGGCCTAGCCTCCCAGGGAGGTGCAGGGGCGGCCGCGCAGTTCCTTGACGTAGTCGTCGGGGGCGCCGGCGCGCTCGGCCGCCTCGGCCAGGATGCCGAGGTAGCGGGCCGAGGGCAGGCCGCCCTCGTAGCCGTCGAGCACGTAGAACCAGGCCACGACCTCGCCCTCCATGGTCTGCACCCGGAGTCTGACCTTGTGGTAGAGGCCGCGCGCCGCACCCTCCCACTGGTCGAGAGAGCTCTCGTCCCACTCGGGCACGTCATAGAGGACCACGAAGACCTGCTCGGCGGCGTCCTCGACGATGGAGGCGAGGGCGCCCTCCCAGCCGAGATCGTTCCCGCCGAAGGTCAGACGCCAGCCCTGGAGCCAGCCCGTTCCCCTGATCGGGGAGTGCGGGGCCCGCTGGGCCATCTGCTTCGGGTCCATGTTGCTGCCGTAGGCGGCGTAGACAGGCACGTTGGCCAACACTAATCGAAGATCCGCGAGACGCTCACCCGGCCTCGAAGCCACGCCGATGTCTCGTGGAATTACGACGGTTTTGGGGGACTTTCGTGCTTTGAGAGGGATGCCGAGCGATGGCCGGTCGCGCCATGCGGGAGAATGGGGTACGTGACGAGGATAGTGATCATTGGTGGCGGACCCGGTGGATACGAGGCCGCGCTGGTCGCCGCCCAATTGGGGGCCCAGGTCACCGTCGTCGAACAGGACGGCCCCGGCGGAGCCTGCGTGCTCACCGACTGCGTGCCCTCCAAGACGCTGATCGCCACCTCCGTACGCAAGCAGGCGCTTCTCGACGCCAGCATGCTCGGGGTGCACTTCACCGGCGGCCCCGACGGCGACGTCGGCGGCGTCATCGCCGACATGCCGCTGGTCAACAGGCGCGTCAAGGAGCTCGCCAAGGCGCAGTCCGCCGACATCGCCGCGCGACTGGCCGCCGAGGGCGTCGAGGTGATCAAGGCGCCGGGACGACTGGTCGACCCGCAGGTGATCAGGGCCGGAGACCGGACGATCCGCGCCGACGTCGTCATCGTGGCGACCGGCGCCACCCCGCGCATCCTGACCGGCGCCGAGCCCGACGGCGAGCGCATCCTCACCTGGCGGCAGCTGTACGACCTGGAGGAGCTGCCCGAGCACCTCATCGTGGTCGGCTCCGGCGTCACCGGCGCCGAGTTCGCGGGCGCCTACCGCTCGCTGGGCTCGGAGGTCACGCTCGTCTCCTCCCGTGACCGGATGATGCCCAACGAGGACGCCGACGCCGCCGAGGTCCTCGAAGAGGTCTACCGCCGCCGCGGCATGAACGTGATGGGCCGCTCCCGCGCGGAGTCCGTCAAGCGCACCGCGGACGGCGTGGTCGTCACGCTGGAGGACGGCAGGACCGCCGAGGGCAGCCACTGCCTGATGACCGTCGGCATGGTCCCCAACACCGCCGGGATCGGCCTTGAGGAGGCCGGGGTCACCCTCGACCGGGGCGGTTTCATCCAGGTCGACAAGGTCTCCCGCACCTCCGCCCCCGGCGTCTACGCGGCCGGAGACTGCACCGGGGTCCTGATGCTCGCCTCGGTCGCCGCCATGCAGGGCCGGATCGCCGTCTGGCACGCCCTCGGCGAGGCCGTGCAGCCGCTCCGCCTGGCCACCGTGGCCTCCGCCATCTTCACCGACCCCGAGATCGCCGCGGTGGGCGTCGCCGAGCGGGCGATCGAGGCCGGCGAGATCGAGGCCAACATCGTCAAGCTGCCGCTGGCCACCAACGCCCGCGCCAAGATGCAGGGTTTCAACGACGGCTTCGTGAAGCTGTTCTGCCGCCCGCACACCGGCATCGTCCTCGGCGGCGTGGTGGTCGCCCCCCGCGCCTCGGAGCTGATCCTGGCGGTCTCGGTGGCCGTGCAGCAGCGCCTGACCGTCGACCAGGTCGCCCACACCTTCGCGGTCTACCCCTCCCTGTCCGGCTCCGTCACCGAGGCCGCCCGCCGCCTCATGCAGCCCATGACCCCCAGCGGCATCTGACCGGCCGCCACCCGGCTCACCCGGCTTCGCCCGCCGTGACCGGAAACCTTCGCCGGGCTCACATCGGCTCGTCCTGTATTCCGCACACGACCCCGATAGACCTGGGGTGATTACCCGCTGCACTGGATCAGCTATAGCTGCTGACCTGCAACGACGTGGCACGTGCGGAAAACGGGGCTTGTCGGGATCATGGGCCGTGATCTCCGGTTCGTCTCGGTTGCTCGGTCGTGGCTCCCGGGTGGAGCGCGAATGGCATGCTGGGAAGCCGGAGATCACAAGGAGATCAGCGATGACCCACCCTCTCGGCACGCCGCCCGCGTACCGGCGCACCCCTCTCAGCGTGGAGGAGAGGGTCCGGAGCGAGGCGAACTTCGCCTCCCTCGTCGCCCAGCAGCTCGTCGCCAACGGACGGTTCAGGGTGAGCGCCGACACGCCGGAGATGGTGGAGCTGTTCCAGGCGGTCGCCCGCCGGGTGGGCGAGATGCTCGGGCGGCCTGTGGTCAGCTATGCCAACGGCAGGTACATGGTGATCACCTTCGGCCAGGAGGAGGCCCTGACCTCACCGGCCGAGGCGCCCGCTCAGCACAGGAGTGATCGCCGGGCGTCGTCCATGCAGTGACCCCCGAGCCGGTGCCCGGCTCCGGCCACGTTCCCCGACGCCCCCGGCCACCCCTCGTTCGAGGCGGAGGAGGCCTCTCACCTCGCGGACGAGGGGAGAGGCTCTCTGTCGCCGCTGCGTGCCGGGCCGACAGCCGCGATGCCGCGCCGGCCGAGTTCAGAGCCGGGCGAACCAGTCGAGCGGGAACGGCGGCCGGGCCAGGGGCGCCACCGCGATCCGCATGAGGGCGAGCGGGTTGTCGTCACCCGCGATGCGGTTGGTGTCGAGTGTTCCGCAGCCCGTGCAGCGGTGGACGAGGGCCCACTCGCCGTGGTGGCGGACGTGGACGGCTATCGGGGCCATCGACGCCCCGCAGTCCGCCGCCCTGTCGCCTGGGGTGTTGTCCAGGTGCCTGCTCCACAGGCAGGTCGGGCAGTGGTTGCGGTGCGCCGTGCCCGGTGCGTCGGCGGGGACGTCGAGGCCGCAGTGGACGCAGCGGAAGGAACGGATGCGAGCGCGGTCGCGGGACGGGTTGCGGGACAAGGAGACTTCCTCAGGGATGATGATGGGCACAGGTCACCGGTGCCTTCGTCACGCCATGTCGTGGGCGTGCGACGGCGGCTTCGGTGCCCGCAGGCATCAAAATCCCCCCTTTCGAAAACTCGTCGCGACGATGCGAGTGAAGCGGAGGAGGGGAGAGATATCAACAGGTTTTCCTCTTGCTGCGAATCGCCCCGAAGCCACGTTCGCCGGAAGTGACTCCGCGCCCGAGGTGACCGCCACGCGCACGAGGCGATGATCTGCTGCCCGAACCCGCACGCTCCCGGTTGTCGCCGTCCTGCCGGACGGCGTCAGCGGACGCGGGAGCGGAGGCGGGCGAGGGCGGCTCTGCCGTCCTGGACGGCGCGGGCCACGAAGTGCAGTTCCTCGGAGCGGCGGGCGATCGACAGGGCCTGCTTGGCGGCCTCGTAGGCGTCGAGCGCGTGCCGCCAGTCGTGGTCGGCGGTCATGCCGCCACGCCCGCTGATCTGGAACTCGTAGTCGAGCTGGTCGATCTCCTCGCCCAGCCGGGTGATGTCGTCCTCGGCGCCGCGCCGCACCACGGCGAACCGCGCGGCGCGCCGGGTCCGTTGCTGGGCGCTGACGCCCCAGGCCACCACGGTCAGTGCCAGGCCCACCGCGCTGAGCACGACCATGACGAGCCCCACGGACGGACCGACGCTTCGCGCGGGTTCCGCCTGCGGGATGTCCGCCTTCTCCGCGTCCTCGGTCTGGGAGGTGGGCAACGAGGTCGGCAGCGGGACGGTCAGGCCCGTGGGGGTGCCCTTGGCGCCGGTGAGGTCGACGTCGTCGGCCTGGATGAAGGACGCCCCCTGGACCAGCGCGCCGGTGAAGTCGGCGCCCTTGAGCTCGGCCTGGGTGAACTCGGCCTCGCTCACGTCGGCGTACGTGAACGTCGCGTTGCGCAGGTTCGACTGGCTCAGCTTGGCCTCGCGGAGCTTGGCCCTGGTGAAGTCGGCCTTGCGGGCCTTGAGCTGGCCGGGGGTGCTCTCGTCGAGGTCGGCGTCGATCAGCTTGGCGCCGGTGAAGTTGACCTGGGTCAGCTCGGCCCTGGTCAGCCTCGCCCCGGTCAGGTTCGCGTGCGGGAACTCCGCCTGCCCGGCCTCGGCGTCGACCAGGATCGCCTTGCGCAGGTCGGCGTAGTCGGCGTGCAGCTGGCCCAGGTCGGCCTCGGTGAGGTTGGCGCCCCGCAGGTCGGCGTACTTCAGCGTGGCCTGGGTGAGGTTGGCCCGCCTGAGCGAGGCGCCGCGCAGGATCGCTCCGGTGAGGTCCTTCTGGATGAGCTCCACGTTGTTCAGCTTGGCCCCGGTCAGGTCGGCGCAGCGCAGGTCGGCGGGGAGCCGGGCGCCCCTGGTGAAGTCCCTGCCGCGCAGGTTGGCGCCCTGGCCGGGTTTGCACGGCCCGGCCGTGGCCTGGGCGGGGGAGACGACCGTCCCCGACAGCGCGAAGATCGCGACAACGAGAGCCAGGGGGATGGAACGACGCACGGGGGAGCCTCCTTCAAAGCGGCCCCGATCGTGTCAGTAGATCATTGCATCACGCTAAACGACCACTTGCACCTTTACTGCCAGGCGCTCACGGGCAGCCCTCGCACCGGGATCCGCGTTCAGGCCGGACCGAGCAGGTCCCATCGGTTGCCGGCGATGTCCAGGAAGACGGCGATCCGCCCGTAGGGTTCGGTGCGCGGTACGGTCACGAACTCGACACCGGCCGCCGTCATCCGCGCGTGGGCGGCGTCGAAGCGGTCCCGGCCAGGCCGTCGTCGACGGGACGTTCCGGGGTCCGTCTCAGCTGAACAGGCTGCTGGGAGGCGGTCGGGCGAGGGGCTGGCTGACACGGGTTTGTTGCGGAGATATGACGGTGTTGTGTCCGTTGACGCACTTATTAGCCACATGTTACATATGGCATGAATCTGGTCCCGCTCGCCGCCACGCTCCGCGGCGTGGCGAGCGGCTTCTCGCAACCCGGAGCTCCTCGCGGAAATCTTCCCGGCGTGGAGGGGTGCGGGCTCACGTGCCCATGGGATGAATCGAACAAAAAGTATCACTATGGGATCTTTCTCCCTCTTCCCTGTCGCCCATCCCGTTGCTACATTCCAAAACAAGAATTCATTTCAGTTTTTGGGGAGATGTGATGACCGCTCTCTCTGAGCTTGGCCAGGCCGCGTCCGCGCGGCGAGAGCTCCCGCCCTCGATGGTCGAGCGGATGACGCTGATCATCGACGCGTTCGACGGCCGTTTCACCCACCTCACGCTGGAGGACGTGGCTCGGTGCACTCACCTGCCGCGCTCGACGGCGCATCGCATCCTTGACCAACTCGTACGACTGAACTGGCTGGAGCACTCGTCCTTCGGCTACAGCCTGGGCAAGCGGGCGCTCGGGATCGGCGGGGGCGACGGCAGCCACGGCGAGATCCGAGAGGCAGCCGCGCCGCTGCTGCACGACCTGCAGATGAGAACCAGGATGGTCGTCCATCTGGCGGTCCTGGACGGCTCGGAGGTCTTCTACCTGGACAAGGTCGGCGGGCGGTTCGCCCTGTCCGTGCCCTCCCGAGTCGGCGGCCGTGCCCCGGCGCACTCCACCGCGCTCGGCAAGGCGATCCTCGCCTGGCTGGAGCCCGAGCGGGTCGATGAGCTGGTCGGGGACAGGGTAAGCCGGCTCACCAGCCGCACCATCGGCGACATCGGCACCCTGCACCAGGAGCTGAACCGTGTCCGGCAGCGCCAGGGGCTGGCCTTCGAACGGGGCGAGAACGTCCCCAGCATCTCGTGTGCCGCCGCGGCGATCCGAGGCCACGAGGGCCCGGTGGCGAGCATCTCTCTCGTCGGCGACACCCGTACGCCGCTGGAGAACATTGCCCCGCTGGTGGTCGACGCGGCACGGCAGGCCTCGCTCGCCCTCTTCCCGGACCTGGACAACCAGCGGGGGCGATCCCGTCAAGCCGCCCGGGTGCCGGACTGCAACTGGTCTCCGGAGACCATGAACCGACTGCTCACCATGGGCGAGAACGACGACTGGCTGTGATCCGCACGGCCCGGCGTCATTCCCAGGCCCGGTCCCGGCCCCACTGATCCGCCCAGCCCCACAGACCGGGAGCGAACAGCGCCTGTTCGGCGTCCGTCTCATGGTCGACGCCGAACCGTCCCCGGAAGAACACCATGGGACGCCGCCCGGCGTCCCGCTCCACCTCCAGTACCCGGCCGATCACCACGTCGTGATCCCCGGCGATGTGCACGTCGACGACCTCGGCGTGGACGCGCAGGAGCACATCGCGCAGCGCCGGAGTACCCCACCGGGACAGCTCCCAGTCGAGCCCGTCGTACTTCCTGCCCCTGCTGGAGCCGAACCGGCCGCAGAGGTCGGACTGCTCTTCGCCGAGCACGTTCACGCCGAACCTCCCGGACTTCCTGATCCTCGGCCAGGTGCGGCTGTTGTGGTCGGCGCAGAAAAGGACCAGCGGCGGTTCGAGGGACACCGACGCGAAAGCCTGGCACGCGAATCCCACCGGCTCCCCGCCGTCGACGCCGGTGATGACCGTCACGCCGCTCGCGAACATGCCCATCGCCTGCCGCATCTCCGCGGGATCGGGCGGAGCCACACCGGCGGAGTCCGGAGTGAGTGAGGGCTCGGCTGTCATGCGGTTCACCTCGGGTAACGTCGAGCGCCGCCCCGTCGGCGGCTTCGGGCAACGAAGTTACGGATCTCCGGCGGGTTTCGCCGGGACCGGATCCCGCTGAGCGGAAGGGGCGCGGTGCGCGGCCCGGTGTTCCGGCCGATCGCGGGCTGAGGCGGGCCGGGTCTCACTCATCGGGAGGAGCGATCCGCTCTCCGGCTCTCGCGGGCTACCTTCCCCGAAGCCGATACTCCGCGATGAACGGGACGGATGAATGCTTACCGAGCTGACCTACGAGTCGACGGCGCGGGAACTTGCGACCGACCAGGGTGTACTGCGCTACCACGAAGCCGGCGAGGGCCCGCCGCTGCTGCTCCTGCACGGCTCGGGGCCCGGAGTCACCGGCTGGCGGAACTTCCGCGGCAACCTCGCGGTCCTGGCGGAGCACTTCCGCTGCCTGATCCTGGAGTTCCCCGGTTTCGGGGTGAGCGACTCCACCGGCGAACATCCCATGGTGGGGGCGCGGGCAGCGGTGATCCGCTTCCTCGACGGGCTCGGGCTCCAGCAGGCCGACGTGATCGGCAACTCCATGGGTGGAGCCGTCGGCGCCCAGGTGGCGATGGCCCATCCCGACCGGGTGCGCCGGTTGGTCACCATCGGCGGCATCGGCAGGAACCTGTTCAGCCCGGGCCCCGGTGAGGGCATCAGGCTGCTCATGGATTTCACCGAGGAGCCCACTCGGGAGCGACTCGTCCAGTGGCTGGACTCCATGGTCTACGACCGGTCCCTGGTCACCGAGGAGCTGATCGAGGAGCGCTGGGCGCTGGCCACCGAACCGGCCACCCTGGCCGGCGCCCGCCGGATGTACGGCAAGGCGGCGTTCGCCGCCGGCGCCGCGGCCGCGGCGGCCTCGGATGCCCCGCCGTACTGGGCGATGCTGCACAAGATCAAGGCCAAGACGCTGATCACCTGGGGCCGCGACGACCGGGTCAGCCCGGTTGACATGGCGATCCTGCCGATGCGGTCCATCCCCGATGTCGAGGTGCACATCTTCCCCGACTGCGGTCACTGGGTGATGATCGAGCAGAAAGCCGCCTGGGAGAGCGTCGTGCTGTCCTTCCTGACCAGGAAGGACGAGCGGTGAGCGGGTGGGACCACGAGTTCGAAGGCGGCAGGCCGCTGTGCCGGTCGATCGAGCCGGTCCCGTCCGACCTCCGAAGGCTCGGCGAGGAGTGGCGGGCATGACCCGGCCGGGACCGCTGAAGGTGCGGGTCGTCGAGGTCATCCGGGAGACCTCCGACGCGCACTCGCTGGTACTGGAGCCCGCCGACGGAGACCACACCCGGTTCGGCTACCGGCCCGGCCAGTTCCTCACCATCCGGGTGCCCACCACCCGCCCGGAGGGCGCGGCGCGCTGCTACTCCCTGAGCAGCTCACCGGTGTGCGACGAGAAGCTCAAGGTGACGGTGAAGCGCACCCGGGGCGGCTACGGGTCGAACTGGATCTGCGATCACGTCACCGAGGGGGACATGCTGGAGGTGCTGCGACCGGCGGGCACCTTCGTCCCCGCCTCGCTCGACGAGGACCTGCTGCTGCTCGCCGGCGGCAGCGGCATCACCCCGGTCATGTCGATCCTCAAATCGTGTCTGCGCGGAGGCGCCGGCGCCGTCTCCCTCCTGTACGCCAACCGCGACGAGAACTCGGTGATCTTCCGCGACGAACTGGTCGCGCTGACCGCCGAGTACGGCGAGCGGCTGACCGTCGTCCACTGGCTGGAGTCGGTGCAGGGCCTGCCCAGCGCGACGGCCCTGGCCGCGCTGACCCGGCCCTACACCGACCGGGAGGCGTTCGTCTGCGGCCCCGGCCCGTTCATGGACCTCGCCGTGCGGGTCCTCGCCGACCTGGGTGTCCCGAGGCGGCGGGTCAACGTCGAGCGTTTCGAGTCGCTGGCCACCGACCCCTTCGCCGGGCCCGGTGTCGCGGTCGACCCGTCGGGCCCCGGCGGCACGGTCGAGATTGAGCTGGACGGTGAGAAGAGGACGCTGACCTGGCCGAAGGGCAACAAGCTCCTTGACGTGCTGCTGGCGGCCGGCATGGAGGCGCCGTACTCGTGCCGTGAGGGGGCCTGCAGCGCCTGTGCCTGCGTGCTGCTGGAGGGCGAGGTCGCGCTGGAGCGCAACACGGTCCTCGACGAGCAGGACCTCGCCGACGGGCTGATCCTTTCCTGCCAGGCGACCCCGCTCAGCGAGCACCTCAGGGTCACCTACGACGGGTGAGGCGGACCACTTTCGCCGAAGGGAAGAGCCGTCCGGGGAACCCCTGACCATCCCCATCCATCAACCGCCCGCACCGCCCGAGCGCGATGCGGGACACGAATTCGGGAGGACTGAATGCTGGAGGTAACGCGACGGGAGTCCGCGGCCGAACGGCTGTGGGAGGCAGAGCGGGATCGGGTGCCGATCGAACCGCTGACCGACGCATACCCGGGCATCGGCGTGGTGGACGCCTACGAGGTCCAGCTCATCAACATCCGCCGCCGTCTCGCCGACGGGGCCCGGGTGTACGGCCACAAGGTGGGACTCTCCTCCCCGGTGATGCAGCGGATGATGGGCGTGGACGAGCCCGACTACGGTCATCTGCTCGACACGATGGTGCTGTCGCAGAACGCGCCGATCCGGGCCGACCGGTACTGTTACCCCCGGATCGAGGTGGAGATCGGGTACGTGCTCGGGGCGAGCCTTCCGGGCGAGGGGTGCACCGAGGAGGACGTGCTCGCCGCCACCGAGTACGTCGTGCCGAGCATCGAACTGATCGACAGCCGCATCAGGGACTGGCGGATCCGCCTGGCCGACACCATCGCGGACAACGCGTCCTCGGCCGGCGTGATCCTGGGCGACGCCCGGATGAGCCCGGCCGACCTGAAGGCCGCGGGCATGGACGTCGCCGACATCGAGGCCGTGCTCTACGCCGGTGACACCGAGATCACCAGGGGAAACACCAACGCGGTGCTGGGGAACCCGACCACCGCCGTGGCCTGGCTGGCCAGGAAGGTGGCCTCCTTCGGAGTGAAGCTCGAGGCCGGGCACGTCATCCTCCCCGGGTCCTGCACCAGGGCGATCGACGCGCGCCCCGGCGAAACCTTCCGCGCCGAGTTCTCCGGGCTCGGCTCCGTGACCGCTCGATTCGAATGAGGGTGACACAGTGACCAAGGCGACCGCCGCGATCGTCGGCTCGGGCAACATCGGCACCGACCTGATGTACAAGCTGCTCCGTTCCGACGTCATCCAGCCGCGCTGGATGATCGGCATCGACTCTGACAGCCCCGGGCTGAAGCGGGCGGAGTCCGCGGGCCTGATCGCCTCGGACGAGGGCGTCGAGTGGCTGCTCGCCCAGGCCGAACGGCCCGACGTCGTCTTCGAGGCGACCTCGGCGTACGTCCACCGGGAGAACGCGCCCAGGTATCAGGCGCTCGGCATCCCGGCGGTGGACCTGACCCCGGCCGCGATCGGGCCGGCGGTGGTACCCGCCGTCAACCTCGGGGCCCACCTCGACGTGCCCAACGTCAGCCTGATCACCTGTGGCGGGCAGGCGACGATCCCGATCGTGCACGCCGTCTCCCGGGTGACCGAGGTGGCCTACGCGGAGATCGTCGCCAGTGTGGCCTCTCCGTCGGCGGGCCCCGGGACCCGGGCCAACATCGACGAGTTCACCCGCACCACCGCGCGGGGCATCGAGATGATCGGTGGTGCGCGCAAGGGCAAGGCCATCATCATCCTCAACCCGGCCGAGCCGCCGATGCTCATGCAGGACACGGTGTTCTGCTCGATCCCGCTCGACGCCGACCAGGACGCGATCACGGCCTCGATCAAGGATGTGGTCGGCGCCGTGGCATCGTATGTGCCCGGCTACCGGCTGCGCGCCGAACCGCAGTTCGACGACCCCACGCCGATGAGCGGCGGGCTCGCCCGGGTCGCCGTGTTCATCGAGGTCGAGGGCGCGGGCGACTTCCTGCCGCCGTACTCCGGGAACCTCGACATCATGACCGCCGCCGCCGCCAAGGTCGGCGAAGGCTTCGCGCAGCGCATTCTCGCCGAGCGCTCCTAGTCACAGGGAGATCGATCCATGTCCTACAGCTCCGACCTCGACATCCGGATCACCGACTCGTCGCTGCGCGACGGCTCGCACGCCAAGCAGCACCGGTTCACGCCTCAGCACGTCCGGTCCATCGTCGCCGCGCTGGACGACGCTGGCGTGCCGGTGATCGAGGTCACCCACGGCGACGGGCTCGGCGGCTCGTCGTTCAACTACGGCTTCAGCCACACCCCGGAACAGGAGCTGATCAAGGCCGCGGTGGCGACGGCGAAGCGGGCGAAGATCGCGTTCCTGATGCTGCCCGGCCTCGGGCTCCAGGACGACATCCGCGAGGCCGCCGACAACGGCGCGAGCATCTGCCGGATCGCCACCCACTGCACCGAGGCGGACATCTCCATCCAGCACTTCGGTCTCGCCAGGAAGCTCGGCCTGGAGACGGTCGGGTTCCTGATGATGGCGCACAGCCAGCCGCCCGAGGTCCTCGCCCGGCAGGGGCGGATCATGGCCGACGCGGGATGCCAGTGCGTGTACGTGGTCGACTCGGCCGGCGCGCTGATCATGGAGGAGACCGGTGACCGGATCGCCGCGCTGGTGGCCGAGCTCGGATCCGACGCCCAGGTCGGCTTCCACGGCCATGAGAACCTCGGCCTCGGCGTGGCCAACTCGGTCATCGCCGTGCGGGCGGGCGCCCTGCAGATCGACGGCTCGACGCGGAGGTTCGGCGCCGGTGCCGGCAACACGCCCGTCGAGGGGTTCGCCGCGGTCACCGAGAAACTCGGCATCCGCACCGGCATCGACACCCTGAAGATCATCGATGCCGCCGAGGACGTCGTCCGCCCGGTCATGGACGGCGAGTGCCTGCTCGACCGGCTGTCGCTCACCATGGGGTACGCCGGGGTCTACTCCAGCTTTCTGAAGCACGCCGACCGCCAGGCGAGGAAGTACGGCGTGTCGGGCGCCGAGATCCTGATCGAGGCCGGGCGCCGCAAGCTCGTCGGCGGTCAGGAGGACCAGCTCATCGAGATCGCGGTCGCCCTCGCGGCGGGGAGATGAGCATCGGTACGGCGCACCGGCGTGAACGCGACTCTCCCGCGGGCGACGAGGTCCTGGACGCGGTCCGCGCACTGCTGCCGAAGATCGGGGAGCGGGCCGGCGCGGCCGACGTGAACCGGCGGGTGCCCGAGGAGACGATACGGGAGCTCATCCGGACGGGGGTCTTCCGGATGCTGCAGCCCAGCAGGTACGGCGGCACCGAGAGCGATCCCGTGAGGTTCTTCGAGGTCGTCCGGGAGATCTCCGCGGTCTGCGGATCCACCGGCTGGGTGGTTTCCGTGCTCGGCGTCCACCCGTGGCAGCTCGCCCTGTTCGACGAGGCCGCGCAGGACGAGGTCTGGGGGGAGGACCCGGACGTGCTCGTGTCCTCGTCGTACGCTCCCGTGGGGCGGCTCACCCCGGTCGAGGGTGGATACGAGCTCTCCGGCCGGTGGCGCTTCTCCTCCGGCTGCGGCCACGCGTCGTGGGCACTGGTCGGGGGCCTGGTGGTGGAGAAGCAGGGCAGGCCGGTGGACTTCATGACCCTCCTCGTCCCCCGCACCGACTACGTGATCGAGGATGTCTGGGACGTCATCGGACTGCGCGGAACGGCCAGCAACGACATCATCGTGAAGCGGGTGTTCGTGCCCCAGCACCGCGCCATGCGCAACTACGAGCAGGCACAACTGCGCGGCCCCGGCCAGAAGGTGAACACCGGCCCGCTCTACCGGATGCCGTTCGCGACCGTCTTCACCAACGCGATCACCGCTCCCGTCGTCGGCATGGCGGCCGGTTGCTACCGGGCCTACGTCACCGCCATGCGTGACCGGGTACGGCTGAGTCTGGGCGGCGGACGGTTCGCCGAGGAGCAGTTCGCCCAGGTCGCGGTGGCCAGGGCCGCTTCGGAGATCGACGCGGCGGTGCTGCAGACGGACCACAACGTGCGCGAGGTGTACGAGTACGCCGTCCGGGGCGAGCGCATTCCGATGGAGCTGCGGCTGCGCGTCCGCAGGGACCAGGTCCGTGCCACCGAGCGGGCGGTGGAGGCGATCGACAGCCTCTTCAAGACCGCCGGAGGGAACTCGCTCGGCCGGGGCAACCCCATCGAGCGGGCCTGGCGGGACGCGCACGCGGGCAGCGTGCACGTCGCCAACGACGCCGAGCGCGCCCTGGGAATGTACGGCAAGGGTGAGTTCGGCCTGACCATCGAGGACAGTCTGGTCTGATGCCGGCCGGTCCCGCCGGGCACTCAGGCGGGACCGGGAGGGGCGGGTGGAACGGTCACGGGCCCGGCGCGCGACGCGCCGGGCCCGTGGCATGGACGGGTTCAACCTGGTGCTCCGTTCCTCAACGGAGGGCGCGAACGCGTGGCCGAGAAGCCGAGCTTGTCAAGGCGGCCTTTTCCGCGTCCTTGGCCGATGTGGATCTGTGCATCCGATGAGGAACGTCGCACTAGGTGGCCGGGCGGTCGGCCCGGTGGCGGAGGGCGACGGCCCGGCCGGTCGCGCACCGAGGGTTCACCGGACCTCCCGCATGTCGTCGCCGCTCCAGTACGCCCTCATGCTGGTGATCCGCCGGTCCTCGTCAAAGGTCATCACGTCGATCGGCTCGATCTCGAACGTCCGGTCACCGCGCTCGATCCGTACCCGGAAGTGGAAGGCGGCGCTGTTGCCGGCGACGCGGACGGTCAGCGGCTCGGTGTCCCGTCGCGCGCCTTCGAGTGCCGAGTAGAACTCGCGGATCGCGGCGCGGCCACGGCGCGGCTCGCTGCCCACCGGGTCCTCCAGCGTCCCGTCCTCCGCGTAGCAGGACGCGATGTCGTCCGCGGTCCCGTTCGCCACGGCGTCCAGGTAACGGACGACGGCGTCGTTGATCTTCTCGGTGCTCATCGGCCCTCCTTGAGGATCCGGGAGGAGGCACGGTAACCAAAGACCATTCCTGAGCCGAGCGGGACCCCGGGGCCCGGGTAGACATGCCCGGCGACCGAGGCGGCCGAGTTGCCGATGGCGTACAGGCCGGGGATCGTGTTTCCGTCCTCGCCGAGCACCTGCCCGTCCTCCCCGATCCGCGCGCCGCCCTTGGTGCCGAGGTCGCCGAGCACCACCTGCACCGCGTGGAACGGGGCCCGCTCGATCGGGACGAGGGCGGGGTTCGGGCCGTCCCCGGTCGCGAAGAACCGGTCGTAGGGGTCCTCGCCCCGATGGAAGTCGGTGTCCACGCCGGAGGCGGCGAACCCGTTGAACCGGGTGACGGTCTTGCCGAGCACGTCGGCGGGCACGCCGATCCGCTCGGCGAGAGCGGTGAGCGTGTCGGCGCTGCACCACAGACCGGCCGCATGGAACGCCTCGGGATCGGGCGCGGGCTGCGACATCCCGGGCGCGTTGGCGAAGCGCCCGTCGAAGATCCACCACACCGGCAGGTGTGACACACCGGTGGCGTGGCCCGCACGGATCTCGTGGCCCATCCGGTCGTACGGCAGCGACTCGTTGGCGAACCGCTCGCCCGCGGCGTTCACGAAGACGCCCCCGCGCAGGCCGAGGGTGAAGGCGGCGTGGCCGTTGGGGAACAGCACGGCCGGGCACCACCACGCCTCGTTGGTCAGGTCCGTCGCGGCGCCCACCGCCTGGAGCGCGGCGAGCGCGTCCCCGGTGTTCGACCCGGGCGCGGCCGACGACCAGTCCGCGCCGGGCAGGCCCTGCAGTTCGCGCCGCGACTCCGCGTCGCGCTCGAACCCGCCGGCGGCCACGATCACGCCGCGTTCGGCGCGGATCATCAGTGCGCGGCCCTCGTGCTCGGCCTCCAGGCCGACGACCCGGCCGTCCTCGACCACCAGCGACCGCATCCGCGTTTCGGTCCGCAGGGCGGCGTTCCCGGTGCCGTCCAGGGCGAGCAACAGCCTGCCGATGAGGGCCTGACCCCCGGTCAGCGTCTCCCGCTCCTGCGGCACGCCGAACTGGTCGATCGAGATCGGCGGGCGCAGCTGACCGAGCCTGGTGCCCAGCAGGTGCGCCGGCAGCGGCTTGGGGCAGATCCCCCGGCCGCCGGGGGCACGCCCCGGAGCCGCGAAGTAGTCCGGGAACGGCAGATAGTCGAACTCCAGCACCGGGTCGCGGTCCAGGAACTCCACCAGCTCGGGTGCCGTCGAGACGTACGCCTCCTGCAGCGCGGCCGGTGTGCGGTCGCCGACGACGGCCCGGAAGTACTCCAGCCCCCGCTCCACGCTGTCCTCGACGCCCGCCCGGTGCAGGACGTGGTTGCCTGGCAGCCACAGCCCCGACCCCGAGTACGCGCTGGTGCCGCCGAAGTACTCGGTCTTCTCCAGCACCAGGGTGCGCAGTCCGCCCGCCGCCGAGGTGTAGGCCGCCGTCAGCGCGGCGGCCCCCGATCCCACGACGACGACGTCGGTCGTCTCATCCCACTGAATCGGCACTGATCTCCTCCAGTACGTCCACATCGGCCCGCCGGAACCGGTGGGCTTGGCCTTTGGGCTTGGCCTTCGGGCTAACCGGACCGTAATCAACGACCTCCCCGCGGTCTCGGACCGGTCTCGCTCAGCAGGACACGCGGGGCAAGACCGGGGAGAGGGGCCGATCAGCGGCGCGCACGACCTGCCGGTCGCCGGTTCCGACCGGTTCGCCGGGCGCGGACTCGCCGTACGGACGAGATGTTTGTGACGGTCTTCTCACTACCGGGTCCCGCTCATTGGGATCCCGACGTGATGCGTGTCACCGGGGGCTTAGCGTCTGCGCCAATGCACGACGCCGCTCATCGCGAGTGCTCGATGAAAGGCATGGTCACTGAGCCCCGGCGGTTCCCCGCCGGGCCGGGATGACCGCATCCCCATCGTGGGGACCTGTGGTCCGTCATCGATCGAGAGACGTGCGTGACACCGCGGTGTCACGCGTGGCGCCGAGGAGGAACAGCACCCCCCGCCGGGACCCCGCGCGACGAAGGCGCCGGGTCAGCGGCTATGCCGAGATTCATTGAAATACCGCGTTTTTCTGGAGGGCCTGACGATGAGTACGACGGATACGACGGCGGAGACGGGCGGGTGGACCCCACGGCTTGTCCTCTCCATGGTGACGATGGTCATGATCCTGGAAGGGACCGCACTGGGGTACAGCCTGGTGACGACCGCGCTGCCGGCGATCACCACCCACTTCAAGACGGACCAGGGAGGCTGGCTCCTCACCGGCTTCATCCTCGCCGGGGCCATCCTCTGCCCGCTGGTGGGGAAGCTGGCCGACATCCACGGTAAGCGGCGGATGATGATCATCTGTCTGATGACGAGCACGGTCGGCTCGGTCGTCACGACCCTGGCGCCGACCTTCGACGTGCTCGTCGCGGGCCGGATGCTGCAGGGCGCCGTGCTGCCCACGATGTTCCTGAGCTACTCGCTGATGCGCGACGTGTACCCGCGGCGGATCCTGCCACTGGCCAGTGCGGTCGCGATGACCGGCACCGGGGTCTTCTCCGTCGGGGTGCCGTTCCTCATCGGATGGCTGCTCGACAACTGGGGTTTCCGCGGACTGTTCGCCTTCGACGCGCTGTGGATGCTCATCCTCACACCGCTGCTGCTGATCACCACTCCGGAGACGCGGCTCCGCGTCCCCTCGCGGGTCGACTTCCTGGGCGCCGCCATGTTGGGCTTCGGTCTGGGCATCCTGCTTCTGGGGATCAGCTCAGGGAGCAGGTGGGGCTGGGGCTCGGTCGCCACGCTGGGCGCGCTCGCGGTCGGCATGCTGCTTCTGTTCGGGTTCGTCAAGCGGTCGTTGAACTTCACCCAGCCGATCGTCGACCTGCGGATCTTCACCCGCCGGCCGATCCTTCTCGCCGCGGTGACGGCCGCCACCGCGTACGGGGCGACCGCCGTCACCGGTTCGATCCTTCCGATGATCGGCATGACGCCGGGCGCCGCCGGCCTCGGTTACGGCCTGGGGATGACCGCGTCGGAGTACGCGATGGTCACCGCACCCCAATCGATGGCGATGGTGGTGATGGGCGTCGTCGTCGGCCGGATGCTCAACCGGGTGGGCGGCGCGACCATGATGAGGATCGGTCTGCTGCTCATGCTGCTGGGTGGTTTCCAACTCGGCTTCAACCACGGCAGCTACCTGCAGGTCCTCATCGCCGCCCTGCTGGTGGGCGCGGGGACGGGCCTGGCCTATGGCTCGGTCCCCGGCCTGGTCATCGCCGGCTCACCGGCCGACAAGCAGGGCTCCATCGCCGGGATGGTGCAGGTGAGCTACAGCGGCTTCGCCAGCACCACGCCGGTCATCCTCTTCGTCATCATGGGGGAGCTCGCGATGCGCACCCCGGACGGTGCCGTCCGGTACCCCGAGAGCGCGATCAACGCGGGCGGAGTGTTCCTGGTGGGCCTGATGATCGTCGGGCTGATCCTCGCCTCAACGGTCCTGCGGATCCCCAAGCAGGATTCGATGATCAGCCAGGTCCCGGATTCGCTGCCCGAGCCGCCCCCCGCCACCGTGGGGGCGGCCCCGGACGGCGGACGCTGACCTCAGGACCAACCGCGGCCGCTCCACCGATCCTCGGATCGGTGGAGCGGCCGCTCCGTTCTCATCAGACCGCGGTGGCGCGCCGGGAGCGCTGCAGGAGGAACATGACGAGGGCGACCAGCGTCGCGGCCCCGCCGGCGGCGGTGAACGCGTCATAGGAGCCGCGCGGTACGAACGCGACGCCGACCGGCATCGTCATGACGATGCCGAACACCGCGCTGCTCACCGACATGCCGATGGCGCGGGCCAGCGAGTTGAGCCCGTTCGCGACGCCGATGTTCTCCTCGGGCGTGACCTGAAGGATGAGGGCGGGCAGGTTCGCCAGGACCATGGAGTTGCCGGCCGAGACAACGGCGATGAGGCAGACGAGCACCCACAGCGATCTGTGTCCCAGCGAGATCTGGGCCGCGAACCCGGCCGCGGAGACCGCGCAGCCCAGCGCGATCGTCACCCGCGGGGTGACGATCGCGCTCAGCCTGGCCGACAACGGTGACACCACCGCCGACAACAGCCCGCCGGGCAGCAGGCACAGACCGGTCATCAGCACCGACAGCCCGTGCCCGTAACCGGTCGACACCGGCGCCTGGAGGCGTCCGACGATCCCGAGGAAGTTCGCGAACAGCGCGAAACCAATCAGGATCGACCCTCCGTTGATCGTGACGGAGGAACGGCTCATCGCCTCTCTGAGGTCGATGAGCGGAGCATGGCGGCGAAGCTCCACCAGGGTCAGCAGGCATCCGGACACCAGCGCCACGAGGAAGGACACGACGGTCAGCGTGTTCGTCCAGCCCCACTCTCCGCCGCGGTCGAGCCCGACCAGCAGGGCGACGATGAAGCAGGTGAGCAGCACCGCGCCGGGCAGGTCGATCCGCTGCGCGCGCTCGCGCTTGGGCGGCGCGGGGACCGCGAGCAGCAGCGCGGCCACCGCGACCGCACCCGCGACCGCCGAGACGACGAACAGTCCGTGGAAACCCCACAGCCGGGAGACGAGCCCGGCGGTCGGCAGTCCGAGCGCGCCGCCGATCCCCATCATCGCGCTGATGGAGGCGATGGCGGAGGCGCGGCGGTTCGGCTCCAGGACCATCCCCATCAGGCTCATCCCGAGCGGGATCGTCGCGCTGGAAATCCCCTGGAGCGCCCGCCCGGTGATGAGGACGCCGATGTTGTCGGTCATCACGCACATCAGGGACCCGAGGATCATCGCGCCGAGTGCCACGATCATCATCCTGCGCATCCCGAACTGGTCGCCCAGCCTGCCCAGCACCGGATGCGACACCGCGCCGGCGATGACCGTCGCGGTGACCAGCCAGGTGGCGACGGAGGGTGTGACCCCCAGGCGGTCGGGCAGTTCGGGCAGCATCGGGATGACAAGTGTCTGGTTGAGCGTGGTCACCAGGGCCGCGAAGGCGACGACGACGACCGCCCGCAACGGGTGCTTCACCAGGGTGGGGGCCGGATCCGAAGCGTGTGTCGAATCCCCGCTGACGGGCCCGGTCAAACTTGGGTGAGTGGTCATATCGGCCTTCGGTCTCCTTCGTTCCCCCGAATCAGGCGATCTTGTTCGCCCGAGCCGGTCGATCCCACGGTGTCGGCGCCCGAGATGCCTCACAACTCGTCCTCCCGGCGAGCGGGACGGGCTTTCTCAGCGCTCGATCCCGACCGGAGACCGGAGACGGGAGAGCGGTGTTTCGCGGAACGCGCCGCCGTGACTTGCGAGACGAGGTCCCGGTCAGTGGGAAAGGAGCGGTGCCGCACACCGCCGACTTCGCATGATGAGCATCCTGCGGGCAGGAAGATTCGGCCCGGGCGCATTGGACGGCAAGGGAGACTTCATGACGTCGCTACACACCGCCGGTGACGACGAGATTCGGGTGATCGAGGCGGCCCCGCCTCCGGCGCGTTATGCCCGGGGCTGGCACTGCCTGGGTCTGGCGAACGAGTTCAGGGACGGCAAACCGCACAGGATCGAGGCGTTCGGCACCAAGCTGGTGGTGTTCGCCGACAGCACCGGCAAGCTGAACGTCCTCAACGCCTACTGCCCGCACATGGGCGGCGACCTCAGCCAGGGGGAGGTCAAGGGCGACGCGATCGCCTGTCCGTTCCACGACTGGCGCTGGGCGGGCAACGGCCGGTGCACCGACATCCCGTACGCGCGCCGGGTGCCGCCGCGGGCGCGCACCAGGACGTGGCTGGCCCTGGAGCGCAACGCGCAGTTGTACGTCTGGCACGACCCGCAGGGCAACCCGCCCCCGCCGGAGGTGACGATTCCGGAGATCGCCGGTGTGGACACGTCGGAGTGGAGCTCCTGGACGTGGAACCGGATCAAGATCGAGGGCTCCAACTGCCGGGAGATCGTCGACAACGTGGTCGACATGGCCCACTTCTTCTACATCCACTTCGCGTTCCCGACGTATTTCAAGAACGTCTTCGAAGGGCACGTCGCCGCGCAGTACATGAACAGCCGGCCCCGTCCGGACATCCAGGTCGGTACGAACTACTCCGGTGACAGGACCGACGGGCGTTCGGAGGCGGCGTACTACGGCCCGTCGTACATGATCGACTACCTGTGGCACACCGTGGCGGGGCAGACGATCGAGTCCGTCCTGATCAACTGCCACTACCCGGTGTCGCCGACCAGTTTCGTGCTCCAGTGGGGCGCGATGGTCAAGAAGCCCCAGGGTGTCTCCGACGACGAGGCGCAGGCGATGGCGGCGGGCTTCGCGGCGGGCGTGGAGACGGGCTTCCTGCAGGATGTGAAGATCTGGCAGAACAAGGCCAAGATCGACAATCCGCTGCTGTGCGAGGAGGACGGCCCGGTCTACCAGCTGCGCCGCTGGTACGACCAGTTCTACGTCGATGTCGAGGACGTCACCCCGGAGATGACCCAGCGGTTCGAGTTCGAGATCGACACCGAGCGGGCCAACCAGTTCTGGCAGAAGGAGGTCGACGACAACATCGCCAGCGGCCAGATCGTCACCTCGGCTCCGGCCTAGCCCCGTATTCCGCACGTGACCCCGACCGACCCGGGGTGATCACCCGCGGCACTGGCTCAGATATGGCTTCTGACCCGCGACGATGCGGCACGTGCGGAAAACGGGCATGGTGGGGCGTCTCCGAACCCTGACCGGGCTTTTCCCGACCGGAACTCCTGTTCCCCGTCGCGGGTCTTCCGGTCGGCGTTCGGCGCGGCGCCACTGGCCCGTCCCGGCCGATCGGCCGGTTAGGACCGGTGGTGGCGCCTCGCGACGACGCGCCACCACCGTCAAGAACGTCAGTGATCGCAACCGAGGAGATGTTCCGTGCGCCCCGTGTCCTGCAGCAGCTGCGGTTCGTGCGTCCTGGTCAAGAAGCACAGCCTGGCGCACACGCTCGTTCAGTGGACCACAGAGACCGATCAGTGCGTCGAGTTGGGCCGGCGTGTCGACCAGGGTGTCGCCCCGACCTGCACGCGACTGCGCGACAGCATCGAGAACTCCGTCCGCCTCGGGGCCATCCCGGTTCCCGACCTCTGAGACGGCTGACAAGGTGCCCCCGCCGACCACTCGGCACGAAGGGGCGCTGAAGACGTGGGCTCCACTCCGATGACGCGGTGGAGCCCACGTTCGTTGGGCGGTCGATATCCTGAAATCGGCATTCGCCCACGGTTCACACGGGAGTAGACAGAGCAGACAAGGGGGATTCGTGGCGAGAATCGCCGAGGCGCGGGCTCCGGCGTCACCGGCCTCGAAGAGCCAGATCGCCCGGCAGAAACGCATCCTGGACGCCGCTGCCGCGCTCGGCGCCGGCAAGAGAATCGACGTGGTGCAGATGCAGGAGGTCGCCAAGGACGCCGACGTGGCGATCGCGACCCTGTATCGGTACTTCCCCTCCAAGAACGCGCTGTTCGCCGCGGTCCTCCAGGCGGAGATCGGCGCCTTCCACGAAAGCTGGCGACCCGGTGAGGGCGAGGACCTCGTCGGCCGGGTCACCGACCTCCTGGTGGGGCTGAGCCGCCATCTGCTGCTGCGGCCGATACTGGCCGCCGCGATGTTCCAGGCCACCAACGCCATCTATGTGGCGGTGCCGATGGACGAGGTCAAACCGACGGAGTCCGGGCTCGGCCGCATTCTTCTGCGGATCATCGGGGTGGAGGAGCCGAACGAACAGGATCTGAGCCTGGTGCGGCTGCTCATGGACTGCTGGTGGGGCGCGCTGGTCTCGACCCTCGGGGGCCAGACGACTCCGTCGGGGGCGGAGGCCGACATCCGGCTGGGCGCGCGACTGCTCCTCGCGCCGTACTCCGGAAAGCGGTGACCGGGCCGGTTCCCGCCGTCCGTCACCGCGCCCGGGACCACCATGCCCGGAACCCGTCCGCCGCCACGTCCCGGTGAGCGGAACCCGGCTGCCGGCGCTGCTCGGCCCACCACTCGCCCACGGCCGCTGATCTCCGTTTTTCCCGACGCCGTGCGGTGCGCGCCGACACATTCCCGCCGCGGACGACGGGCCCGCCCGCCGTCCCCCCTCGCGCAGTCCCGGCCAGCGGGATGTGTCGTGCCCCGGTGGTCGAAAGCGGCTTAGCGTCAGCGAGCCGCCACAGAAACGGCGGATTGCGACCCCTCTCAGATTCAGTCCGGAGGTGCCTTGATGGCGCATGAAGTTGTTTCCCGAGTAGAGGAGCTCGCCGGTCGGCTGGCCGCGGTCGCGGACGAGACCGAGCGCCTGGGCAAGCTGTCCGACGAGAGCGTGAAGCTGATCCGCGAGGCCGGGGTGATGCGGCTGCTGCAGCCGACCGACTTCGGGGGATACGCGGCGCATCCCCGGGACTTCGCCGAGGCGGTGATGGCGGTGGCGAAGGTGTGCGGCTCAACGGGCTGGGTGTGCGGGGTCGGTGGAGTGCACCCGTGGGAGATGGCGTTGTGCGACCGCCGGCTGCAGGAGGAGGTGTGGGGCTCCGACCCGAACACGTGGATCGCCTCGCCGTACATGCCCAACGGGGTGGCGACGCCGACCGACGGCGGGTACATCCTCAAGGGCCACTGGCAGTTCTCCTCGGGCACCGACCACTGCGACTGGATCTTCCTCGGCGCGCTGCTCGGGGACGCCGAGGGCAGGCCGGCGCAGCCGATGAAGGGGCTGCACGTGGTGCTGCCCCGCTCCGACTACACGATCGTCGAGGACTCCTGGGACGTCATCGGGCTGCACGGGACCGGCAGCAAGGACATCATCGTCGACGGCGCCTTCATCCCCGCCTACCGGACGATCGATGCCGCGGAGGTCGCCGCGGGCGAGGTCGCGGCCGAACGGGTCGGCCGGACCGAGACGGTGTACCGGCTGCCGTTCTGGTCGATGTTCCCCCTGGGCATCACCTCGGCGGTGATCGGTATCTGCGAGGGCGCGCTCGCCACGCACCTGGACTACCAGCGGGACCGGGTGATGGCCGGCGGCACGAAGGTGAAGGACGACCCGTACACGCTGTACGCGATCTCCGAGGCCGCGTCCGACATCCAGGCCGCGCGACTGCAACTGCTCGACGGCATCAGCCGGCTCTACGACCTAGCCGACTCAGGGAAGCCGATCACTCTCGCGGATCGGGCCGTGGTCCGGCGCAACCAGGTTCGCTGCGCGTGGCGGGCGGTGTCGGCGGTCGATGAGATCTTCGCGCGGTCCGGCGGCAACGCGGTGCGCCGAAACAACCCGATGCAGCGGTTCTGGCGCGACGCGCACGTCGGGTTGCAGCACGCCATCCACATTCCCGGCAACGCCTACCACGCGACGGCACTGACCCAGATGGGTGTCGAGCCGCAGGGCGCGCTGCGCGCGCTGATCTGATCCCCGCGCCGGACGATCCCGACCACCACCTCAATCGATTCAGGAGAGATGGGCATGACAGACATCAGCTCGCTGGGCTACGTGCGCGTCCGGGCCACGGACCTGGACGCGTGGCGCACGTTCGCCCTCGACACGATCGGATTCGCCGAAGGCACCGGCCCGGAGTCCGACGCCCTGTACCTGCGCATGGACGAGCGGCACGCGCGCATCGTGCTGCTGCCCGGCGAGGAGGACCGGGTGGAGGCCGTCGGATGGGAGGTCCGCGACCACCTGGCGCTGCGGCGCGTGCAGTCGGCCGTCGAGGCGGCCGGGATCGCGACGAAGCCGCTGTCGCTGGAGGACACCGACGCCCGCCGGATCGAGGCGGGGATCGCCTTCGAGACCCCGGGTGGCACCCCACTGGAGATCTTCCACGGTCCCGCGCTGGACCACAGCCCGATCGCGACGAGGTTCGGCAACCGCTTCGTCACCGGGCGGCTCGGCCTGGGCCACGTGGTGGTGCCGGTGAGCGATCTGGACGGCGACCACCGGTTCTACGCCGAGACCCTCGGCTTTTTGCCCCGCGGGGCGTTCCGTCTTCTGACGCCGCCGGAGCACGGCCCGACCCGGCTGCGGTTCATGGGGGTCAACGCCCGGCACCACAGCCTGGCGATCCTGCCGACCCCGGACCTCAAGGCGCCGGCGCTGGTGCACATCATGGTCGAGTGCGAGACCCTCGACGAGGTCGGCCAGGCCCTCGACCGCGTCACGGCGGGCGGCTACCACCTCTCCTCGACACTGGGCCGGCACACCAACGACAAGATGGTCTCCTTCTACGTACGCACCCCCGGCCGCTGGGACCTTGAGGTCGGCTGCGAGGGGATGCTCGTCGACGAGACCTCCTACACCGCCGAGGAGATCACCGCCGACAGCTACTGGGGTCACAAGTGGGACTGGAGCTGACCACGCGTCCGTCCGGCGGGCGCGGACGTTCGGGACTGCCCTGACACGCCCGTCGCCGTGCAGGGCGGAGCGGTCTAGTCGTCACGAAGCACGGCATGGGCGGCACCGAGGCGCCGGGCCTCGTCGCGTTCGGAGTGGTCGCCAGACACGTCGTCGGCCCATTCGAGCAGTCGGCGCAGGTGGACGCCGGCCGTGGTCGTGACGATGCGGGGGCTGCCGAGGGCGACCTCGCCACCGGTCCCGTCGATGGTGACGAGGGTGCCCTCACCGATGGTGCGTCCACCGGCTCGCACCGAGGCGCCGGCGACGTCGACGGTGAGGTCACCGATCCCCACGACGGCGGGTTTTCCCATCGATCGTGCGACGACCGCGGCGTGGCTGGCCGGCCCGCCCCGGGTGGTGACGATTCCGGCGGCGACCGCCAGGCCGTGCATGTCGTGCGGGGAGGTCTCCGGCCGTACCAGGATGACCGGACCGTCCGCGGCCATGCGCACCGCTCCGTCGGCCGTGGTCGCCACCCTGCCCACCGCGACACCGGGACAGGCGCCCAGCCCTCGGGCCAGGATGTCGGCGGTTGCCGCTATCCGGGGTATGTGAACGTGCCGGAGATGCCGCGGTGAGATCCTGAGCAGCGCTTCGTGACGTCCGATCACACGCTCGTCGGCGAGGTCGGTCGCCACGCGGACGGCGGCCCCCCCGACGAACCGGCCAGGCCGGACCTGCAGAATCCACAGCTCCCCGGCCTGGAAGGTGAACTCGACGTAGCACGCGTCGCGGTAGTGCCCCTCGACCCGGCTCAGGGCATCCAGGAGGCCGGTCCACACCGCCGGTTCCCGGTCGGCGAGTTCGCGCAGGGGCCGGGTCAGCGATCTGCCGGAGACGACGTCCTCACCCTGGTGTCCGAACAGGACTTCGCCGAACGGGACGTTCTCCCCGGTGTTGGGGTCGCGGCTGAACGCGACTCCGGTGCCGCTGTGGTCGTCGAGGTTCCCGAACACCATCGTCTGTACGATCGCGGCCGTGCCGAGATCGTGCGGGACGTCATGCAGTTCGCGGTAGGTTCGGGCACGCGGGGTGTCCCATGACGAGAACACGGTCCTGACCGCCAGCTCCAGCTGCCGGGTCGCGTCGTCCGGAATCGGCTCGCCGCATCGTTGCCGGACGAGGTCCTCGACCGCTCCGATCCGCGTCTCCTCATCGCCGGCTCCCGCGCCGTCCACATCCAGGCCGGTGATCGCGGCGGCGAAGCCGGACAGGAACCGCAGTCGCGAGTTCAGCGCGAACCGCGGGTCGCCCGTCTCGGCCGCCAGCCCGGCGGTGGCTCCGGTGGTGAGGCCGAGGTTGAGGATCGTGTTCATCATGCCGGGCATCGACACGCGGGCCCCGGAGCGAACGGACACCGCCAACGGCAGCTGTGCTCCCCCGAAGCGGCGTCCGGTGGCGGCTTCGAGGTCGGTGACGGCCGCCGCGAGCTCGTCGTCGAGCCCGTCGGGAAGCCGCCCGTCACGCAGGAACGCGCGACATGCCTCCGTGGTGACAACGAACCCGGCGGGCACCGGCAACCCCAGACGGCGGAGGACCAGGAGGCCGTGTGCCTTGCCGCCCAGCGTCTCCGCCGTCTCCTCGACCCGCGTGGAGAGCGGGCGAATCCATCTCATCCCCATCGGGGGATCCCGAGTGTGGCGAGCAGGTCTTCGTGCAGCTCGGCCCACACAACGTGGTACGACGCGGTGTTGTCGGCCACGTACTCCAACGCGCCGGAGGCGGCGCGATCGAGGGCTTCGACGAGGCGGGCTCGGTAGCGGCCGAATCGAGGCAACGCCGCGGACAGCTCGGCGCCGACGACGGCGGCACGCTGGTCGAACTCGGCGAACCGGGCGAGGACCCGGGCGTCGTAGGAGGGGTCGCCGTGGTCGTTGGCGGTCATGACACCGTCGATGGATCGGAGTTGCCATGCCGTGCAGAGGTCGAGCAGTTCCGGGTTGAGCACCAGAAAGCCGTCGAACGCCGCGGTCACGGCGGCGCGAGCACCGGCTGACTCCAGCTCGTCGGTGATCCGTTCGGCATCCACGAGACGGCCGGCGTCCGTCAGACTCCACCCGCCGAAGTCGCCGGCCATATGCGTGACGAGACCGGCGACCGCGAGATCGATCAGCTCGGACTCGACGTCGGATTCATCGAGACCCGTGGCACCGGCCAGGCGGGCGAGGCCGGCGGCGCCGCCGCAGCGCAGGGCGTGGAGCACCGACAGGCCGGTGCCGGTCGCCGGAAGATCAGGTCGGGTCATAGGGGGATTTCTCCTGGCGAACGACTGGTGGTGAAGCAGGAACCCTCACGGGCGACCATGGGAATCCTCTTCCTTCGGGGAGGGGGGCATGTCACGTTCCGGCACTCCGCGACCGCGTGCCGTTCGAGGCGTCGGCGGTCGAGGCCGCGTACGCGGCGCCTCGCCCGTGGGCTCGGGCGACGATCGCGCCACCCTGGACGCGTACGGCGGCCTCGGTCTCGTCGTCGAGGCCCGTCAGGCCGATCGCCGACGCCGTCAGGGCTTCGTCATCGAGGACCAGCCGCACGCGCCGCCAGACCTCGGGAGCGAACACCCGCCGCAGGCAGCCGACGAGGTCGGTGATTCTGAGCCGTACCAGGCGGCCCGTCTCGACGGAGTCATTCGTGACGACGACCACCGTCACCTGCTCGCCGGGCCGAGCGGAACGGACGGCTTCCTCGGCGGCGGCAAGACGACCGGCCCCCAGTACCGCGATCAGCCCGTCGGCGCCGAAGTCGACCCGATCCCCGCTGATCTGATTCGCGAGTCCGGTGGGCGGATCCCACGCGTCCCCACACGGTTGTGCCGGAGCGACATAGGGCAGATACGACGGCGTCCAGGTATCGGCGAGATCGATCCCGGACAGATGCTCACACGCACGCGCCAGGTCGAAGGGGTCACCGAATCCCGGTGCGCTCTCAGCCAGGTGACCCGAACCGTCCAGCAGCGTCAGCACCAGCTCGGCCAGCCGCACGCGCCGCACCGGCGTCGCCTGGGCCGGTTCGCACGATTCCAGCGCGATGGCGAGCAGTAGCGCCTCCAGCCGGACGACCTGCGCCAGCACCGTGCGCCCGTGCTCGTCATCGAGGACGCCGACCAGCGAACGCAGGTGCAGCCGCCCACCCGAAGCCGTGTCGCCGACCAGGGGCAGCCGTTCAAGCCAGGTCCGGGCGAACAAGCCCAGCACCTCGGCCGACGACGTCGGCGATGTCTGCGACGTCGGAGGCTCACCCGAGGTGGCGTTCTCCACCATGTCGATCAGCACCGCCAGATACAGCGCGCGCTTGCTCGGGAAGTTCGAGTACACCGCCCCGCGGGTCAGCTCGGCCCGCTCGGCGATCCGATCGACCTTGGCCGAGGCGTAGCCGTGCTCGGTGAACTCCTCCCTCGCCGCCGCCAGCACGGACCTCCGGGTGCGCTCCTGCTGCTGCACCCGAGTCAGCCGAACCATCGCAGTTCCTTTCCCTAGATCACCAGCATTAGGATACTCTCAAAATTCAGATGTTGAGAACATTTGAACTGCGAAGCAGTTGAGACGAGGGATGGTGACGGTGAGCGATCATGGATTCGAGACCGAGGGGCTGGCCAAGAAGTTCGGCAAGGTCACCGCGCTCGACGGGGTCAGTCTGGCCGTCCCGCGCGGGCAGGTGCTCGGCCTGCTGGGACCCAACGGTGCCGGCAAGACCACCGTGATCCGCATCCTTGCGACCCTGCTGCGTCCCGACAGCGGACGCGCATCCGTGGCCGGGTTCGACGTGGCACGCCGGCCGGGACAGGTACGCCGGCGGATCGCACTGTCGGGCCAGCACACCAGCGTGGACGAGGAGCTGACCGGGCTGGCGAACCTGGTCATGATCGGCCGGCTCCTCGACCTGCCCCGGCCGCAGGCTCTGCGGCGCGCCGCGGAGCTGCTGGCCCGTTTCGGTCTGGAGGACGCGGCGAAGAGGCCGGTGGCCGGCTACTCCGGTGGCATGCGCCGCCGCCTCGATCTGGCCGCGAGCATGGTCGGACACCCGGAGGTGGTCTTCCTCGACGAGCCCTCGGTGGGATTGGATCCCGGCAAGCGCGATGAGCTGTGGCAGATGATCCGCGGCCTGAGCGCCGACGGCGTCACCGTCCTGCTGACCACCCAGTATCTCGAAGAGGCCGACGCCCTCGCCGACGCGGTCACCGTCATCGACCGGGGACGGGTCATCGCCTCCGGCACTCCCGCGGACCTGAAACGAGAAGTCGGCGGGCACACCATCGCCGTGCGGCTGAACGACCCCGGCGACACCGACGCGGCCGTCAGCATCCTGGCCGATGTCACCGGCCGGACCCCGGAACGCTCCACCCGCCACGAGCTGGTCGTGCCCGTCGCCGGTGACGAGGACTTCTTCGAGATCACCGCCCGGCTGCGGGAACACCGCGTCGGTGTCTCCGAACTGTCGCTGCGCCTGCCCAGCCTCGACGAGGTCTTCCTCGCCCTGACCGGAGCACCAACCGCCAACGAGCCAACGAAGGCCGCCTGATGACCGCCACCGTGCCCGGCACCGAACAGCCGCGCACCGGAGCACCTACCACCGCTGTCAACGCCACCGACGAACCGACGAGGGCCGCCTGATGACCGCCATCGAACAACCGCGTACCCGGCCGCTCGCCTGGCTCCGGCACAGCCTCGTGCTCGCCCGCCGCAGCCTCGCCAAGACCACCCGCAACCCCGGCCCGATCATCAACGGGGTCGTCACACCCGCCCTGTTCATGGTGCTCTTCCTCTACCTCTTCGGCGGATCGGTGGCCGGCTCCACCGCCGACTACCTCCAGTACCTCTTCCCCGGCATCCTCGTCATGGGCGCCGGCCTCGCCGGGATGGTCTCGACCGGCACCAACATCAACCTCGACCTCAAGAACGGCGTCACCGACCGGTTCCGCAGCCTGCCCATCAGCCGCCTCGCGCCCCTGCTCGGCTCCGTGCTGGCCGACATCGTCCGCTACCTGCTCGCCGTCGCCATCCTCTTCGCCATCGGCGCACTCCTCGGCTTCCGCGTCCACGGCGGTCTCGCGGCCGCCCTTGCCGCCGCCGGCCTGGCCATCGGTTTCGGCTTCTGCCTCAGCTGGGTCACCGTGTTCGTCGGCGTCCTGGTCAAGAGCGCCGACACCGTCCTGGCGATCAGCTTCATCAGCTTCCTGCCCCTGCAACTCGGCACCAGCCTTGCCGCTCCGGTCGAGACCCTGCCCGGCTGGCTGCGAACCTGGGCCGAGATCAACCCCGTCACCCACGTCATGAACGCCTGCCGCGCCCTGCTCAACGGCACCCCGGTCGGCGACACCGTCACCACCACGCTCATCTGGTGCGCGGCCCTCTTCGTGGTGTTCTGCCCCCTGGCCATCCGCGCCTACAGCCGCCAACAATGACCCGGCCGGTCTTCGGGTCCACAACACGGCACGCGTGTCAGACGGTCAGGAGGCGGTTTCGGCCTGCGGGATGGTCGGCTCCGGCAGCACGGCCTGGACCACCTCGACCGGGGTGAGCAGGAACAGCGGGATCAGTGCCTTGAGCGTGGCCGCGTCCAGCTTGGTGGCCGAGGTGAAGCTCTGACCGGCGGGGACCGGGCCGTACTCGACCACGTCGATCCTGCCGAACCGCTTTCGAATGGCGTTGACCACCGCGGGGACCTGAGCGGGCTCGGTCAGATCGGCGGAGAAGGCGGCGGCTTCGACGCCCTCGTCGGCAAGCTCCGCGACGAGGGCGTCCAGCCGGTCCTTACGGCGGGTCACCAGGGCCACGCGGAAGCCTTCGCGCCCGAAACGGCGGGCCATCGAGACGCCAAGCCCGGTACCGGCACCGAAGACGGCGATCACTTTGGACATGAGGTTGCTCCTTGCTGCCTGAATTAACTTGACCAGCGGGTCAACTTGGCTTTTCGGCGGTAGCATGAAACTTGACCACAGGGTCAAGTTGAATCCCGGCGGGATGCGACAATGAAGGTCGCCAGCCAGGACCAGGAGGAAGAACCGGATGCGGGCCGACGCGGAACGAAACGCGGGCAAGCTGCGAGCAGCCGCGGCCGAGCTCTTCCAGGAGCGCGGCCTTCAGGTGCCGCTGAAGGAGATCGCCCGCCGGGCAGGCGTTAGCCACGGCACCCTCTACAACCTCTTCGGCAGCCGCGAGGCGCTCATCGACGAGGTGGTGGCCGACCTCGCGGCGGACCGGCTCGACGAGGTCGCCAAGTATGCCCTGGCCTGTGAGGACGCCTGGGATGGGTTCGCGTACTACATCGAGAGGATCTGTGAACTGCAGGCCACCGATCCCGCGCTCGCCGATGTGCTGAGCGGCCGCTACCCGGGCGCCGAACGCCTGATGACCCTGTGCGGCAGGGCGAGCGACGCCGCCACGCGGATCATCGAGCGAGCCCAGCGGGCCGGAACTCTGCGCCCGGATTTCACCGGCGAGGACCTCGCATTCACTTTCGGGGCCATCGCCCTGCTCGCCCGCGCCGGCGCCGATGCCGCCCCCGACGCCTGGCGTCGCAGCATCGCGTTCCTACTCGACGGCCTGCGCACCGAAGCCGCCCGCCACCCGCTCCCCGTCGCCCCGGCGACACCGCAACAGGTCTACGAGGTGTTGGGCAGGCTCACCGGCACGCCATAGCGGGCCGGTACGCGGTTGGCGGTGGCGTCGTCGTCAGGGGTCGCATCGTCGACCTGGGGTGATTACCCGTTGCGCTGGATCGCTTATGGCTGCTGACCCGCGACGACGTGGCACGTGCAAAGAACGGGGCTAGCCTGGCCGGACTTCGTCGCCGACTCTCAGCTCGCCGAGGTTCCTGGGCATCAGGCGGATGCCGAACCAGGTCTTTCCGTCCCAGCGGCGGTGTTCGGCCAGGGTTCTCAGGGGTTCCTTGCCGCGGTCCTGAGTGGCCGGGTCCCAGATGGTGGCGGCGCAGCGGTCGCACAACTCCGAGACGCGGAAGTCGATCTCGCCGATGCGGACCGACGTCCAGGCGTCCTCCGCGAAGGGGGCTGCGCCGTCGATGACGACATTGGGCCGGAAGCGGGCGATGTCGAGGGGGGCCGGGGGGTGCTCCTGGCGTTCGATGGCGCCTTCGGCGATCCAGTCGTCCAGGCGCTGGAGCGAACTCCTGGAGACGAGCAGGAGGGGTCCGTCCCAGAGGCCGCCCTCGGTGATGGTCCGGCGTCCGGGGTCGTCCAACCAGATGAGGCGGGCGGGCTTGCCGAGCAGGCGGGTGAACCATTCGTGGGCGTCGGCGTGGGCGAGCACGGCTCGGTCGAGGTTGGAGCAACCTAGCGGGATCGTGTCGCCGGTGGCCGGAGGGACCTTGAGTTCGCCCATGCCCTTCGCCGACAGGCAAAGGCCGCCTTCGGCGGTTTCGGCGGCCGAAACCGACAGGAGCCGGGGGTGTTCGCCTACCCAGATCAGTTCTCCCAGTGGGTCCACCACGCTCCAGCGGCGGTCGCCTTCCAGACCCCAGGGGAGGACCTGGGCGGATGGGCGGGGGATGCCTTTGGCGGACTTGACGGGGTAGGTGCGGATCTCCGCTAGCTCCATTGGACAAGGATAGGAGAGAGCGCTTTCTCAGGGTATGGGAGCGTGTCCACGGGGGGCGTCCGGAGCGGGGTATCGGGGTGGGTTTCACCTGCTCTTCGATGAGGCGGCGGGGTCCGTCCGTCGGGAACCGGTAGCGGCTTCTGGTGAAAACATTCATTTACGATGGCCGCGATGGAGGCCACCGTGTCGAGGGCCGACGCAGACGTGGCGGAGCGCGGGCGACACCCTGGTGCCACCAAGTAGCACCAGGTAGCACGCGGAAGTAGAGTTGATGAGTGAGCACTCCTGAGCCCGACCACTCCCACCAGATCTCTCAGCGCGATCTGCGCAACCGGTCAGCGGAGATCATGGATGGACTGGAACGCGGAGAGCGGTACGCCGTCACACGCAACGGCCACCACATCGGCGATCTGGTTCCCATCCGCCGCCGGCGCCGGGCCGTCTCGCGGGCCGAGTTCGCCGCCGTGTCCCGCGGCATGCCGCGCCTGGATGACCGAAAGTACCGCGAGGACATGGACCAGCACGTCAACGACGACCTCTACGACCCCTACGACCGGGCCTATGGCAGAGGCGAGTTCGCGGAGGACGGGGAATGACCCCCGTTCAAGGGTTGCTTGACACCAACATCCTCATCCTGCGCGCTGGAATCGACCCCGACGAGCTGCCGGACGAGATGATGATCAGCGCCATCACCACCGCGGAGCTGTCGGTCGGCGTACTGGCGGCCGGTGGAGCGCAGGAACTCGCCCAGCGGATGAGGATCCTGCAAACCGCCGAGGCTGAGTTCGACCCGCTGCCCTTCGATGACAACGCCGCTCGCGAGTACGGCCAGTTGTGGACCGCCGCCATCGCCTCCGGCCGCAAACCCCGCCCCCGGACAGCCGACCTGATGATCGCCTGCGTGGCGATCGCGAACCGGCTCCCCCTTTACACCTGTAACCCGAAGGACTTCAAAGGCTTGGACCACCTGCTCACCGTGGTCCCGGTCACCCGACCTCGATGAGGCAACGTACGAAGGATGCCCGCCCTGCGGGCGGGAGCTCAGAACGTGACTTCGCAGTTTGCGACTCTGCCGGTTCGAAGGCATGGTCGGCAGAATCGCCCCTCCGTGTCAGGCCTTGCCGTCGGGTGAACCGAGGTACCACCAACCGCCTCTGAGGGGCGGCCTCGCTCTCGCCACGGACGGAAGCCGTCTCCCTTTGAGATGCGGGCGCTTACTACAGTACGGCGCGTGCCAGGGCGTTACCCTTGCCCGGTGCGACCGGTGTGGTCAGGAACACCGGTGTCTGGGCCATGAAACGCGGTCGTGTCCCCCGGTGCTCGTCGGCCGCGTGCACGGTCAGCGGGTGAACCAGGTACATGTCGCCCGGCTGCCCGGTCGCGTACGCCGTCGGCCTGTCCTTGGAAGCCGCATCCAGCAGTGGCCCGGCCTCGAACGGGTCGAGCACCTGCTCACCCAGCACCCCGGCGGCGTCCCGGTGCGAGCCCACCCTGATGCGGGTCGGCGCGTCGTCGTCCCCTACCTCCGACAGCAACACCAGCAGCAACATCGCCTCCGGCCGTCCCGACACGGCCCACGAGCCGTCGGGCCGGGCCACCGAGGCGTCGATGTGCCAGCCCCGATCGTCGACCGTCGCCATACCGGGGAAGCGGATCGGCATGTTGCCGATGGCCCCGGGCGGCACCCACCCACCGGGACCGGCCACCTCGTCCAACGCCTCACGCAGCCGCGGACTGCCCACGAACTCCCCGAAGGGGCCACGGCCGACCATGTCGGCGGCCCATACCACGGGCTGTTGCCAGCCAGAGGGGTCGTCAGGCGACAGGCCGATCTGCTGCCATACCACAGCCCTGGCCGCGTCCCCGATCTCCCGGGGTACGGCCGCCTCCAGCTTGACGAAGCCTTCGGCAATAAAACGGTCAACATCCACCATCGTCATACGAGCACTGTAACGACGCCGTCCACCGATTTTCCGGATGCTATTCCTGCAGATATGCAGGCATCAATCACTCATACACCCTCAAAGCGATCCTTGATCGGCTGTCCCGCACCAGCGTGGGACTGTACGGTTTTCGGTGTAACTCCTGATCAAGGAGATACACCTGATGAGTACTGTGATTCAGGCATCCGCAGACATGGACCTGGAGGAAGCCGCGGTGACGCGGAAAGGCAAGGCGTCGGATCGCGAGCTGGTCGGCCGGCTGGTCGACCAGGCCCGCGCCGAGGGCCCGGATCCGCCGCGCGGTCAAGGCACGCGGCCACTTCTCGAACGAGCAGGCCGCGCTCAAGTGCGTCTACATGGCGATCATGAGCCTGGACCCGACCGGGAAGGGCCGCAAGCGCTGGGTCAACCGGTGGAAGGCCGCGCTCAACGCCTTCGCGATCACCTTCGAAGGCCGTCTGACCCCGACCTCCCGATAGAACCAATCAAAACTGAGTTACACCGTTAACTGGACACACCCGCCCGAAGGCCGGAGGAAGGGCCAACATCGGCCTCATCCAGGCATGGGGGCTGATCCAAGATCGAGATGTGACCGAAGGGCTCGGTCATGCTCTCGACATCACGGCATCTCTTCCCGTCACAGCCGCCCGGCGCAAGATCGTGCGAGAGATCGTGACCGCACTGCCCGAGGGGGCTCGGAGCTTGCCCGCCGCCCGCGAACTACACGCGCTGACGGCAGGAGATCGGTCAGCCTGACCACCGCAATCGCACTCAACACCCCCCGATCAACGTCCGACCGGCAGGCGCCGCTTCCCCCGCATCAACCAAGGAAATCCCTCGCCGCGCGACCGCCAAAAAGTTCCCTGCCCAACGCGGAAAGCGGAGATCATGGGGTGGCGCGGATACGCATCCACCGTCTTGTCACTCAAGTGCTGAACGACGGCGAACATCCGGCTATCCGGCGAGCCATTGCCCCCGAGACCCCTTAACGATCTAGATCGGCGTATGTCTGATGACGGCCTTCGTGGGCGCATCCAGGCCCGCCTCTATCACCGCCTCGCTGGCCCGGACGGCTGAGAAGAGGCCGGACATCAGCGGGGCAGAGATGACACCGAGCCCGAGCCCGGCATCCTGCACGGCCGAGGTGAGCTCATGCTGTTGGGCAAGGCTGAGCAACGCGCTGCCCCGATTGTGGGTCAGGACTTCTCACGCCGTGTACCCGTCCGCCGTGGCGAGGATGTCGCTGATCAAGGAGGTGAAGATGCGGTCAGTCAAGGGCCCGTCGATTGCGGGACCGGGGGCATGCGATATCTGAATCCAGCCGCGTTCCGGGTTCATTCAATCGCGGTCATCCCGTTCCAGGTGCCCTCGTCGGACATTTGGGCATCCGCTCGGCAAGTGAGCGCCGTACATGCCCTGATGCTCGCTTGGCCATATGCCGTGAGGCGGGAACTGGAGGTTCTGCGCGAACTGAATAGAGGAGGTGATCGTTTCAAGGACGTACGCTCGGAGCCATGACCCGCCATGTCGAGGTTCACGTGACCGCCGGAACCCGCGAAGAGGCCGAGCGTATCGTCAATGCGGGGTCGAAAGTCGGCCGACGCCCAGATCAGCGGCCCGATCGTCTCCACCTACTGGTGGAAGATTGAGCGCGGTGCACCACGATGGTCGCCAAGGAGCGCCGTCTCTTCGGCGTAGCGGGCCAGCAATCATGCCCGTGTCGCGGGGTCACCCTGGCCGATGGTGGTCCACCCCCAGCCGCTCGGCCATCGGCTGCATCGACTTGCGACGGCCATCCAGCAGCAGTCCCCGCAGATAGGTGACTGCCTTGGCCCGCTGATCCGAGCGGATCAGCGGGGTGAACACCTCAGCGGCGAACCGAACCGGCTGTCCGGCGCCATCACCCTTTCCATTCCACCGGACGAGGGGCTCTCTGCCCTGAAAGTGATTCGAGTTGCTGAGCCACACAGGCTCAATCGACCGCCGTCTCACGTGAAGCATCGTTTCGGTCGCTGCCGCCTGTGGCGGGGGCTGCTTCCGGGGCGAGGCGATGTCGGAAATATGAACTCGTGCATTTGAGCACGACAGGGTCACCTGGAGGCTCCGGCCAAATTTGCAGACAGTGGTCGACTGCTACATCCGGATGGCCGTCCCCGTCCATGCCCGTCACGTGATAGCGCAACCGGTATGTCCCGGGACCGGCCGGCAGCATGGGGAGAGCATGCAGTTCCTCTTCGTCCCAGGACCAGCCTCCCAGGGAAAGTCTACCTGTCGGTGTCTCGAAACTGATCTCTACAATGTCTTCATGGCCTTCGAGGTCTGGATCGAGCGCCTGGTTTCCGATGTCCACTCTGAGATCGACGGTCCCCCATTCCGCGCCGGCGATGAATCTGACGACGCCGCTTGCGGTCTGAATGATGACGAGCGGATCTGCCGCATCGTCGATTTCGCTGGGTGCCTCGTCCAGGAGATAGATCTGGCCGTATCTCACCTCCACCGCCAATACTTCGGTGTGGGCGGCAGGAGGCTTATGTCCGCTCATGGCAGAGAGTGTAGCCGCATCGACGGGTGCGACCACGGAGTCTGTTCGGGCAGGCGTGGAAGCTTGAACCGCAAAGAAGTGACTCCTGCAAGACGTCATGGGAGGGCCTGCGGTGGCAGGCCCTCCCGGTTGCGTGCAGCAGCTACTTATCTAGGGAACCACTTGTACCCAGAAGCGATTATCGGGCCCAACGCGATAATCCGCGTAGAAATTTCGTACGGCATCGCCGTGAAGCCTGTTGGGTACCGTGGCGACTGCACGCAGAGAGAAATGCCCCTTAGCGTTGCGGGCGCCTTCCTTGGTTGAGCCGAAAGGATACTCGTCGCACTGTTTGACGTGGTTCAGCCGATCAGTCCCGGCAGGACACCGGTGATTTCGGAGTCGAATGTTCGCAGCCGTCTGGTCTGGCCGGTGTGGACGTTCACCGCGTACAGCGCCGGCGTGCCCGAGCCGGGGAGTTCGGGTACGGCGAGCAGAGTCACCTCGGTGTCGCTCACCCAGCCGCCCAGGTGGGAGGGGGTCAGCTCTTCCGGGATGCCCTGGGTCGCCACCTCGGGGTTCTCACGACCGCTGATGGCATCGATCGTGACGATCGTCCGAGGGCGTTCGGGCGTCGGTTTGGCGTCGCGGTCCCGGGTCGAGCCGATTCGAACCAGGGTGCGTCCGTCCGGGCCGAGGGCGCTGAACCTGTAGGTGAAGTCCTTGATGGTGATCGGCTCGTTGCCCAGGACCCGGATTCGGGTGGTTCTGTCGTACGGCCTCACCAGGGTGATCGGGCTGCCGCCGTCGCCGACGCTCACCGGGAACCAGTCGCCGTTCAACGAGCTCGTCTTACCTCCCGCGACGTCGATCAGGACGCTGTACGGCTTGGGTCTGCCGCCGAAGTTCGTGTAGATCAGGTGCAGGCCGTTGGGAGACAGGCGGAGGAGGTTCTCACCGTCGAGGTCGTCCTTGGAGATCGTGAGCGGCGCCTTCCAGATCAGGCCGCTCCGCAGGTCGCGTACCTCGAAGGTCTGCTGTTTCTCGCTGTAGTAGGCGATCCGCCGGCCGTTCTGCGTGATCGCCACCGGACCGAGCAGGACCTTCTTGTCCGTGTTCTTGAGGCCCAGGGCGGCGGTGAGCTCGTAGGTCACTCCGGAGGTGGTGACCACCCGCCATTGGCCGCCGACACAGTCCGTGTCGTCGATCGGGGGAGGTGGGCAGAAGTGGGTGTAGGCGCGGGCCAGCGGTCCGACGCCCATTTTCGGCAGCGCGGGGGCGGTCTCGGGGACAGGCGTCAGCACGATGGGCCTTTCGCCGCGTAGATCGCCGTTGACCACGGTGACCACACCGCCCGTCAGCACCGCCACGGCGGTGGCCACGGCCAGCGCCAGGGTGATGGCACGCCTGCGCCTGGCGCCCTTGAGGGCACGTTCGGCCAGATCGATCTGGGGGGCTTCGTCGGAGATCCGGTGTAGTTCGTCGCGGAGCAGGTTCATCGGTGCACCTCCGTCGGCACGTCGGCGAGCAGTTCGGCTAGTTCGGGGGCCAGGACGCGCAGGCGCGACAGGGCGTGGTGGGTCTGGCTCTTGACCGTGCCGAGCGAGCAGCCCATGAGCTGGGCGGTCTCGTGTTCGGTGCGATCCTCGAAGAAACGCAGGACGAGCACTGCCCGCTGGCGCGGGGTCAGCCTGCCGAGCGCCTGACGCAGGGCCAGGCGGCGTACGGTCGACTCGTCGTGCGACCGGCCGTGTTCGGGCAGTGTGGCGCTCGGCAGTTCCACGGTTTTCCGTCTGCGCCATGACAGGTGCTGATTGATCAGCGCCTTGCGGGCATAAGCCTCGACATTGCCGTTTCTGGCGATCCTGGGCCAGCGGAAGGCGACCCTGGTGAGGACCGTCTGTAACAGGTCTTCGGCAAGATGGGCGTCTCCAGTGAGCAGGTATGCGGTTCGCATCAGCGACTGCTGGCGGGCATACACGAACTCCTGGAACCCCTCGTAGCGGTCCATGCACTAAACAACTCCGCGGAGGGGCCGAGGGTTGGAAGCGAGCGCCGGAAAGTTCAGCGTTATCTAGCGAGGAACCCCGGGCGTTCACGCCCGGGAGGAATCGCTTCCCGGTCCTGGGGTTGTGAACGTCTGGTCATCAGCCCGGGCGTTTCTGGTTGTCGATGTAATCCTTGATGATCGATAGGGGTGCGCCGCCGCAGGAGGCGGCGAAGTACGACGGCGACCAGAAATGCCCGCCACACAGATACTTACCGATATGCGCCGGGTACTCCTTGCGAAGGAGCCGGGCGGACACGCCCTTGAGGCTGTTCACCAGCGTCGAGAGGGCGACCTTGGGCGGGTAGCGCACGAGCAGGTGCACGTGATCCTCCTCGCCGTCAAACTCGACCAGCTCCGCCCCGAAACCGTCGCACACCTCGATCATGACGTCCTCGCAGCGACGCAGGATCTCGTCGATGAACACACCCCGCCGATACCTCGGGACAAAGACCAAATGCGCATGAAGCGCGCAAACAACGCTTCGGCCTCTCCTGATGTCAGGGTTCGGTTCCCACCTCGGTGACATGGACCTAACGCTAGAGTGTTCGAGGTGAAGCTGGTGGTGCAGGTCAAACTCCTGCCGACGCCCGAGCAGGCGGCGGCGCTGGAGGCGACCCTGCACGCGGTCAACGCCGCGGCCACCTGGGTGGCAACGCTCGCCCACCACCAGCGGGTGTTTCGCAACTACGACCTGCGCAGGCACGCCTACGGACAGATCAAGGACGACTACGAGCCGGCGGCTCAGGCCGCGCAGCATGTCATCAAGAAGGTCACCGACGCCTACGCCACGCTGCACGCCAATGTCCGCAACGGCCGGGTGGGCAGGCCCGGCTCCGCGCGGCGCGAGCGGGTCTTGGCCACGCCGATCGTCTTTCGCCCCGGCGCGGCCCAGCCGTTCGACGACCGCTGCCTGTCCTGGCAGATGGACGCGCGGACGGTGTCGATCTGGACGATCGCCGGGCGGATGAAGAGCGTGGCGTTCACCGCCTCGGCCGATCAGCTCACGACGTTGGCCGCCTACCGCAAGGGCGAATCGGACCTCGTATACCGCGAGGGCAGGTGGTTCCTGATCGCCACCTGCGACCTGCCAGAGGTGGCGGTGCGTACCCCGGACGGATTTTTGGGGGTGGATCTGGGGATCGCGAACATCGCGACCACCAGTGGCGGGGTTCGCCACAGCGGCAAAACTCTGAACGCGGTCCGCCACCGCCACCGCGAGCTGCGCCGCCGCCTGCAGGTCAAGCAGACCAAGTCCGCCAAACGGCTGTTGAAGCGGCGTCGCCGGGCCGAGGCCCGGTTCGCCGCGAACACCGACCACACCATCGCCAAACGCATCGTGACCGAGGCGGCACGCACCGGGCAAGGCATCGCTCTGGAAGATCTCCAGGGCATCCGTGACCGGGTACGGCTCCGCAAGCCCCAGCGGGTCACGTTGCATTCGTGGAGCTTCCACCAGCTGGGAGGCTTCATCGCCTACAAGGCCGCCCGTCAGGGCGTCGCCGTTGTTCACGTCGATCCGGCCTACACCTCGCAGGCCTGCTCATCGTGCGGGCATGTGGACAAGAAGAACCGGCCCGGCCAGGCGACCTTCTCCTGCACGTCGTGCGGTTTCGCTGAGCACGCCGACGTCAACGCGGCCCGTAACATCGCCTCGCGCGGTGTGGCGGGCTGGGCAGTGAGTCACGCTGCCGACGACGCGGCCTGAACCGTCGAACCCATCGACGGCGAGGAGCTGCAAGCTCGGTCGTTTACGGCCGAGAAGCTGACGAATCCACGGCGGCCTGGCCATCGGTTTCGGCTTCTGCCTCAGCGCACGCCGAGTCTGCGAAGCAGGCCGTGCCGGACAGGGCGGCGATGTCCGCGATGCCTCACGGGCCGGACCGGTGGCGATCCGGCGGGAAGGTCAGCGGCCGAGGCCGGCGTCACGGGCTTGGATGATGGCCTCGGCCCGGTCGGCGACGTGCAGCTTGGCGAAGATGTTCGAGACGTTGTTGCGCACGGTTTTCTGCGACAGGAACAGCGTCGATGCGATCTGTGCGTTCGACCTTCCGGCTGCGAGCAGTGCCAGGATCTCCCGCTCACGTGGCGTGAGCTGCGGGAACACATGACTGTTGGACGCCGTCGGTACATCGGTCAGGAACTCCGCCACGCGGCGCGCGATCGCGGGACCGAAGATCGCCTCACCGTTGGCGACCGCGGTGATCGCGCGCCCGATCTCGGCCTGGTTCGCACCCTTCAACAGGTAGCCGCGTGCCCCGGCCCGCATCGCGGCGAACAGGGTGGCATCCTCCTCGGACATCGTCAGCACCACCACCCCGATGTGCGGGCTGTGCCCGGAGATCCGCCGGGTCGCCTCGATCCCGTCCAGTCCCGGCATCCGGACGTCCATCACCACCACGTCCGGCTGCATATCCGCGGCCAGCTCGATCGCTTCCAGCCCGGTACCGGCCGTGCCCACCACCTCGATGCCGGACATCGAGCCCAGTAGCGCCGCCAGGCCGTCGCGGTACACCGGGTGGTCATCGGCGAGGAGCACCCGGATCGATTCATGAGACATCTACCACCTCCGCCGCCTGCTCCAGCGGCAGTCTCGCACGGACCAGCGTTCCGCCGTCGGCCGGGCAGATGATCTCACAGTCACCGCCAAGCTCGGCCGCCCGCTCCCGCAACGAGAACATCCCTACACCGGCTATGACATCCACCCCGATTCCCGCACCATCATCGCGCACCAGGACGTCGAGTACTCCCTCGTTCACGCTCAGGGCGATGTCGCAGCGCGAGGCGCACGCGTGCCGGACGACGTTCGCCAACGCCTCCGACACGATCCGGTACGCCGCCACCTCCACCGCGGCCGGCAGCACACCGAGCGCCTCGTCGCCGGTGACGA
Organism: Streptosporangium sp. CA-115845; assembly: GCF_050943795.1. NCBI lineage: Bacteria > Bacillati > Actinomycetota > Actinomycetes > Streptosporangiales > Streptosporangiaceae > Streptosporangium > Streptosporangium sp. CA-115845. The sequence goes on from NZ_CP191988.1 coordinate 1,314,108, forward strand.
CGACTTCAAGGCCGCTCGGGCGGAAACGGTCCGCCTGCTGCCGGACCGCCCGGAGCAGGCCCAGCTCGTCGAGCGCCGGTGGACGCAGGTCGTGCACTATCTGCCGGATATCCGCCATGACCGTGGCCACCTCGGCGGCCGTCTGATCGAGGATCCGTTCGGCCTCGGCGGGTGACGTGCGGGTCAGGTTCCGGGCGGTCTCGATCCGCAACGCCACCGCACCGAGGTTCGGCCCCAGCCCGTCGTGCAGGTCGCGCCGGAGCCGGCGACGTTCCTCCTCACGGGCGACCACGAGCTGGGCGCGGATGCGCTGCAGGTCGGTGCTGAGTTCCGAGGCGCGTGCCGCCGCGGCCGCCTGCCGTACCAGGTCGCCCAGAAGCTGCTGGTCCCGTTCGGTCAGGTCGGTCCGGCACAGCACCAGTCGCCCCACCAACTCGGCACGGTAGGCGACCGGCAGCGACACCGACGGCCCTCGCGGTGAGCCGTACTCCACCACCGAACGCCTCCCTCTTGGGCGCTCGATCTCCACCCGGACGTAGGACAGCCGAAACGCGTCGGCCAGCGTTCGTGCCACCGCGATGAGCTGCTCATCCGGGTCGGTGGCCAGTTCGAGCCGCTTGGCCAGCGTCGAGACCGTCGCGTACGGATCCTCCCGCGATCCGCGCACCAACCGGCGGACCACCCGCATCAGCCAGGTTCGCAGCGGTATATAGACCGCTGCGACGATCGCGAGTGCGGCGAGCGCGGCGTTTCGCTCATCGAGCACGGTGCCGACGGCGGTGAACACGACGATGTCAACCAGGATCACCAGCGCGGCGAGTATGCCGTACAGGGCCGTTGCCGAGAGCAACCGGTCGATGCCGTACAGCCGGTACTTGGTCACCGCGACCACCACGGCGGAGGAGGTGAGCGCGATCGCGAGACCGAGCATGGCCACGGAGAGCTCCGACGGCAGCATGTAGCCCAGCAGTAACACGAACATGTCCACGAGCGCGGCCCACATCAGCCAGCGGATCTGCGCCCGCCGGTCGGGGTCGGCGACCCGGTAGCGGTGCACCATGACCGCGAACGGCACCACCAGGCTCACCACTATCCCGGAGTACGCGATCTTCAGGATCGGCGGCCAGAAGCCGTATGGCAGTTCGACGCTGAACGGGTCGAACGCGAGCCGCGCGATTTCGGGAGGCAGCGGCAGGGCGAGGTAGCGCGTCAACACGGCCTGCGGCACCACCATGAACACCGTTGGCAGCAGTGCGGTCAGCGCGAGACTGATGACGGACAGCCGGCGCCACAGCCTGGCCACCGGCAGGCGCCCGTCGGGGAACAACAGGATCAGCAGCGGCAGCCCTAACAGCAGTGTCGCGCCGAACCGTGTGTAGAACCAGTGGGCGGCCGACGCGCCCGGTGTGCCCGGCGATACGTAGATCGCATACGTGGCCCAGCCGGCGGCGAAACCGTCCAGAACCCACACCAGGCCGGAGACGGTCAGCACCCAGGCGACCGAGTGTCGTGGCAACCGCCGGAGCAGGAGAACGCCGGGCAGTACCTGCGCGAGACCGATCAGTGCCACCGTCCAGCCGGGATCGAGCTCCGCGCCGCTCGGCACTTCCACCCCGCCGTTGCGGATGTCCAGCCCCACCGTGCCGACGGTCAGTGCGACTGCGGTGACAGCCAGCATGCCCGGCAGGTGGGATCTACGCGCTGCCGTCGGCTCGGCCGGTGTCACGTTCTTCACGAGATGCATTCTCACGTGATGTGTCCCGATTGTCCCGAGACTGCCGTCCCGTCGGGAGCGGGAATATCGAGGACCGAGATCAGGACCGCCGACCCTGCGTAGCCGGGGCTGAGGGCGCGAATCGTAGAACCCCGGGGGTGCGCCGGCACCCTTCGTGGAAAGGAACCGACCGACGATGGACGCACATATCACCAGCACACCGGCCAAGGCGCGTACGGACGTCGAGGCCGCCGACACCCCACCCGCCGAGCACCGTGTCACGATCGTGCCCCAGACGATCCGCCGCCTTGGGCTTGTGCTGGCGGTCTGCACGCTGGCCTGGGCGGTGAGCAACGCCGCGTACGGCCCCAATGGCGAGGGGCTGGGCTCGCGCATGACCGTCCTGGCGGGGCTGGCCTTCCAGTTAGGCCTGTTCGCGCTGGTCACGGTGCAGATGCGAACTCTGGCGACCGGGACGTCGCGCGTCTCCATGATCATGCTCAAAGTCGAGATGGTGCTGCTCGTCCCGGCCTGCCTATGGTCACTACTGCACGGGATCTTGCCCGGCGAAATACGCAAAGCGCTATGGATGACCGTGCTTGACATCTTCTGGCCGTTGTCGATGGTGGGCATGTGCGTCATCGGCGTGAAGATCGCGTTCGCCGACCAGTGGAGGGGAGTGCTGCGCTGGTGGCCTCTGATCGCGGAGAGCTGGGCGTTCGTGGCCATCCCGTCGCTCATGGTGCTTGGCGAGCCCGTCGGGCGATGGATCGGCGCCGGTTACCTGCTCGTCGGATACGGCGTGCTGGGGCTGCTGCTCGCCTGGCGTCCGGAGCTGACCGTCGCCCGGCGTTGAGCCGGTGGTCGCCCGCCGGAGGCGTGTCAAGCACGATCCATGTTCACCTGCACCAGCGCCGTGCGGAACATCAGCGTGCTGGAGCAGGCGACGGTCAGGCGGCACCGTTGGGTCTCGGTAGGCCGGGCACCCGCCCGCACGGGGCGGCCGGGCCGACCCCGCCGAGCGCGGTGACCTTGCCGGCGCCCTCGATGACGAGCACGGGCGCGCGGTGCCGGCGCAGGTCGTCCGGCTGGAGGCGTTGCTGCTCGTCACGCATACGGCCGGCGGCTTCGGCGGGTGGAGTCTGACGGAACGGATCACCGGCGAGCTGGAGTCGTCGGTGCTCGCGCCGCCGTGACAGCGGCGTATGACGGCTCGCCGGTCAGTCGCGTGTGTCGAGCGGAACGTGCACCGAGAGGTGCGCGGACAGGGAGCCGAGGAAGTCCGGGGCGTCGAAGACCGCGCCCGCGGAGACGACGCCGGTGGTCCTGGTCCGGCCGGTGAGGACGCGGTCGACGGCCTCCACCGCGAGCGGCGCGGTGATGGCGTAGATGTCCTGACCGGTGGCGGCCACGCGGCGTTCCGCGCCGCCCGAGCGGACCAGGACGTCGACGACGAAGGTCTGCGCGGAGCGGCCGAGCTCGTCGACGGCGGCCGGTGCCGAGGCGTCGGGAGCGGACAGGTCCGCGGCCGCCTTGGCGGTCATGTAGGTGCGTACCTCCGGGACGGCCAGGTGGCTGGGAACGGTGATGACGTCGGCCATGGTGAACTCCGCGATGACGCTCTGGGGGCCGAGCGGAGCCGGGAAGGGCCACTCCAGGGTCGGCAGAGCGTCGTCGTGGTACTCCAGCTGTCCGCCGGTGTAGCGGACCCGGCGGCCACCCCGCCGCTGCCCTGAGACCACGCCCGAGGCGAGCGTTCCGGCCGTGGGGTGCCAACTACTCAGGCCGTAGGCGATGTGCGCCTCGTCCGCCGCCGTCCAGTCGCCCATCGCGGTGGTGACCAACAGGTCGCCGAGGCCGCCGTAGAAGGCCATCGCCGGGACCACCACGGTGCCCGCGGCGCGGGCACGCTCCGCGAAGTGCGTGAACGTGTCATGGTTCGCCTCGATCTCGGCCGCCACGTCGACATACGGGATGCCGGCCCGCAGTGCCGCCTCGATCAGCGGGGCGGCGGTCGTGGCAAAGGGCCCGGCGCAGTTGATCACGGCGGCCGCGCCCTTCAGCGCGCGGTCGAGCGAGGCAGGATCGTCGACCGACGCCTGCCGCGCCTCAAGCTCCGGCTGGGACTGCACCAGCGCCGACAGCTTGTCCTGGTCGCGACCAAGGAGCAGCGGGAGGTATCCGCGCTCGCGCAACTCCGCGACCACGAACCGCCCGGTGTGCCCGTAGGCGCCGAGCACCGCCACGTTGCGACCCGATTCCATGCCTGCTCCTATGTGCTCGAAGTGATCCACTACGGCAATCCTGTCCCAGTCGACCCACTGGGGCCAGCGTCTGAAATGACATGGCCCGTACAATTCCCGACATGAGTCCTTCCCTGCGCTCCGTCGCGATCGCCGCCACCGATGGGATGCTGCACTTCGAGCTGGCCCTGGCCTACGAGGTGTTCGGCTCCGCCCCGGACGCCCTGCCGGGCCCCTGGTACGACGTCAGGGTGTGCGGCACGCACGCCGTCCGGGTCGGCCGGTTCCTGCTGGAGCCGGACTGCGGGCTCGACCAGCTGGCGCACGCCGGCATCGTGATCGTCCCCGCCTTGGCGGACGTCGACGAGGACCCGCCGGCCGACCTGGTCGAGGCGGTGCGCGTGGCCCACGAGTCAGGCGCGCGGGTGGTCTCTCTGTGCACGGGCGTGTTCGTGCTCGCCGCCGCCGGCCTGCTGGACGGACTGCGCGCGACCACGCACTGGGCTCACACCGAGGAACTGGCCGCGCGCTATCCCCGGGTGGAGGTCGACCCGGACGTGCTGTACGTCGACAACGGCAACGTGCTCACGTCCGCGGGCAAGGCCGCGGCGATGGACCTGTGCCTGCATCTGGTCCGCCGCGACCACGGTTCGGCGGTCGCCAACGTGGTCGCCCGCCGCCTGGTCGTGCCGCCTCACCGGGCCGGTGGCCAGGCCCAGTTCGTCACCACACCGGTGCCCGCCCAGGACGGCCACCCCCTGGCCGAGCTGCTCCCCTGGGTGATGCGGCGGCTGGACCAGCCGCTCACCGTGGAGGACATGGCCCGCCAGGCGAACATGAGCTCGCGCCACCTGGCCCGCCACTTCCGCTCGGTAACCGGTACCACCCCGCTGCAGTGGCTGCTGACGCAGCGCCTCCGTCGCGCGCAGGAACTGCTGGAGACCACGGGCGACAGCGTCGACACCATCGCCTCGGCCGCGGGCATGGGCACGGCGACCACACTGCGCCGCCACTTCCACCGCACGATCGGCGTACCACCGGACGCCTACCGCCGGACCTTCCGGGCGTGAGGCCCGAGACAGGAAGTCCGGGACGGGAGCCTCCTGCTGCGTAAGCCCAGCACACTCGGGACGCGGCCCGTCACCTGACTCGCCAGGTGTGCCTCAAGCGGGGGTGATTTCGAGGACCAGGTCCCCGACGTCGACCTGTTGCGTGCCGCTGAGGGCGATGCGCCGCACGGTGCCGGAGAGTGGCGCGGTGATGGAGGCTTCCATCTTCATCGCCTCGATGGTGGCAACGGTGCCGCCGGCAGCCACGACGTCGCCGACCTTGACGACCGGGGTGACCACGCCACCGAACGGTGCGCCGACGTGCCCGGGGTTGGCCGGATCGACCTTCTCCTGGGCGGGTGCCTCGGCGGAGACGGTCCGGTCACGGACGTTGATCGGGCGGAGCTGGCCGTTGATCGTGCACATGACGGTGCGGATGCCGCGTTCGTCGGGGCCACTGATCGACTGCAGGCCGAGGATGAGGGTCTTGCCCTCGTCGATGACGACCTCGTGCTCCTCGCCGGGCTGGAGTCCGTAGAGGTAGGCGAGCGTGGGGAGGGTGGAGACGTCGCCGTACTTCTCGCGGGACTCGAGGAAGTCCCGGGTAGGGACGGGGAAGAGCAGCGTGTTGAGGGTGAGCCTGGTGTCTGTCTCCAGGCCGTGGCGTTCGTCGGGGGTCAGGCCGACGGTGGGGATCTTTTGGGTGCGGCCGGCCAGTGCCTTGGTGCGGAACGGTTCGGGCCAGCCGCCGGGCGGGTCGCCGAGTTCCCCGGCCAGGAACCCGATGACGGAGTCGGGGATGTCGTACGCGCCGGGGTTGTCGGCGAAGGCGGCGGGGTCTGCTCCCACGGCGACCAGGTGGAGGGCGAGGTCGCCGACGACCTTGCTCGACGGGGTGACCTTGACGATGTTGCCGAGGATGCCGTTCGCGGCGGCGTACATGCTCTCGACCTGCTCGAATTTCTCGCCCAGACCGAGCGCGATGGCTTGCTGTCGCAGGTTGGACAGCTGGCCGCCGGGGATCTCGTGGGTGTACACGCGGCCGGTGGGGGACGGCAGTCCGGACTCGAAGGGTGCGTAGAGGCGGCGGGTGGCCTCCCAGTAGGGCTCGAGGTCGCAGACCGCGGCGAGGGAGAGCCCGGTCTCGCGATCGGTGTGGTCCGTCGCGGCGACCAGCGAGGAGAGCGCCGGCTGGCTGGTGGTCCCCGCCATGGCGGCGCAGGCGGCGTCGACGGCGTCGACCCCGGCGTCGATGGCCGCGAGGAGGGTGGCGAGCTGGCCGCCGGGGGTGTCGTGGGTGTGCAGGTGGACCGGCAGGTCGAAGCGCTCGCGGAGGGCGGTCACCAGTGTGCGGGCGGCCGGGGCGCGGAGCAGACCGGCCATGTCCTTGATCGACAGGATGTGGGCGCCGGCGCCGACGATGCGTTCGGCCAGGCGCAGGTAGTAGTCCAGTGTGTAGAGCGTCTCGCGGGGGTTGGACAGGTCGCCGGTGTAGCAGAGGGCGACCTCGGCGACAGCGGTTCCGGTGTCACGGACGGCCTGGATCGCGGGGGCCATCTGGGACACGTCGTTGAGGGCGTCGAAGATCCGGAAGATGTCGATGCCGGTGGCGGCGGCCTCGTGGACGAAGGCCTCGGTCACCTCGGTCGGATACGGCGTGTAGCCGACGGTGTTGCGGCCGCGCAGCAGCATTTGCAGACAGATGTTGGGGACCGCTGCGCGGAGCGCCTCCAGTCGCGCCCAGGGGTCCTCGGACAGGAACCGCAGCGCCACGTCGTACGTCGCTCCGCCCCAGGCCTCCAGTGACAGCAGCTGGGGCGTGGTGCGGGCCACGTGTTCGGCGACGTTGAGCAGGTCCTTGGTCCGCACCCGGGTGGCGAGCAGCGACTGGTGGGCGTCGCGGAAGGTGGTGTCGGTGACCGCCACGGGGGTCTGCTGCCGCAGCGCCCGGGCGAACCCGACGGGGCCGAGCTCGAGGAGCCGCTGACGGGAGCCGTCGGAGAGGGCGCCCGACCCGGTGGGCAGCTTGGCCAGGGGGTCGATGGCCGTCGGTGCCGGGCCGTGGGGCTGATTCACGGTCACGTCGGCGAGGAAGGTCAGCAGCTTGGTGCCGCGGTCGGCACTGGACCGGGCGGTCAGCAGCTGCGGATGGGTCTCGATGAAGCCGGTGGTGAGCCGGCCGGCCTGGAAGTCGGGGTCGTCCAGGACCGCCTGGAGGAACGGGATGTTGGTCGCGACGCCGCGGATGCGGAACTCCGCGATCGCGCGGCGGGCCCGGGCGACGGCAGTGGCGAAGTCGTGGCCCCGGCAGGTCAGCTTGGTCAGCATCGAGTCGAAGTGCGCCGACACCTCCGCGCCGGTGTACGTCGTACCCCCGTCGAGGCGGACCCCGGCCCCACCCGGCGAGCGGTACGTCGTGATCGTGCCCGTGTCGGGGCGGAACCCGTTGGCCGGGTCCTCCGTGGTGATCCGGCACTGGAGGGCCGCGCCCCGCAGCCGCACCGAGTCCTGGGAGAGCCCGAGGTCGGCCAGGGTCGCACCCGAGGCGATCCGCAGCTGCGCCTGCACCAGGTCGACGTCGGTGACCTCCTCGGTCACGGTGTGCTCGACCTGGATCCGTGGGTTCATCTCGATGAACACATACGTGCCTGCCCGGTCGAGGAGGAACTCCACCGTGCCCGCGTTGACGTACCCGATCGCGCGCGCGAACCGCACCGCGTCGGCGCACATCCGGTCCCTCAAGTCCGGGTCGAGGCTCGGTGCCGGCGCGATCTCGACCACCTTCTGGTGCCGCCGCTGCACCGAGCAGTCCCGCTCGAACAGATGGATCACCTCGCCGGTGGCATCCGCCAGGATCTGCACTTCGATATGGCGGGGGTCGACCACCGCCTGCTCGATGAACACCGTCGGGTCCCCGAACGCACCCTCGGCCTCACGCATGCACGTCTCCACCGCATCACGTAGACCGGTGGGCGAATCGACCCGGCGCATTCCCCGGCCACCACCACCGGCGACCGCCTTGACGAACAGCGGATAGGGCATCGCAGTGGCAGCCTCGACCAGGCTGTCCACGTCGGTCGACGGTGCGATGCTCGCCAGCGTCGGAACCCCGGCGGCCTTCGCCGCGGCGATGGCGCGCGCCTTGTTGCCCGTCAGGGTGAGCACATCGGCCGACGGGCCCACGAACGTGATGCCCGCCGCGGCACACGCCTCGGCGAGCTCCGGGTTCTCCGACAGGAAGCCGTAGCCCGGATACACCGCGTCCGCACCCGCGGCCCGCGCCGTCTCCACGATCAGCCGCGGATTCAGGTACGCCCGCACCGGGTGCCCACGCTCTCCGATCTGGTACGCCTCGTCCGCCTTCAGCCGGTGCTCCGAACCCCGGTCCTCGAACGGGAACACCGCCACCGTCTCGGATCCCAGCTCGTACGCCGCGCGTAAGGCACGGATGGCGATCTCGCCTCGGTTGGCGACGAGGATTTTGCTGAACATGGGGGGACCTAGCCTTCCTTGCGCTGGGCGGTTTCAGCCAGACGTTCCGGACCCTGCAACAGACCATCGCACAATCCGGTGGCCCCGGACCATGGCGCGCGGCCAGGCCGTAGCGCCGCTCGTCGAGCCGGGCAAGCACCGGCGCATGGTCTTGATTGCCGTGCCTCGCCCCATTTCGCATTAAAAGGAGTTACATGTCCTATGTCTCACGGGAGTCCGACAGGGAGGGGTCCGGCGCCTTCCTCTGTTCCGGCGCCGCAGTGGAAGCTCAGCGCCACCAGCGCGGCGATACCAGGACGTCGAGGCGCTGAGTGCCGTCGTCCTGCATGGCCCGGTCCTGGATGAAGTCCTGGTCGCGGATGACGGCTGAGTCGTCTGAATGCCTGGTGCTCGATCACGCGCTGATCAAGCGCGTGGCCACATAGGCGGCTGTCAGGAGCACGACGGCGGCGGGAACGGCGGCTTTGCGGTGGTTGCCGGCGCGCATGTGCATGGCTGTGGCACCGATCATCAACGCGGCCAGGCCGATCCCCGCCAAAGCCCCAAGCCAGGCCAGTTTCAGGCCGATCAGCAGCCCGAGTGCTCCACAGATTTCCAGGATGCCGATGAAGCGGTTCAGGCTGGAGCTGACCCCGAGATGGTGGGCGGGCGGCGGCGCGGCGAAGTAGGGCAGTGGCCCCCGATCGAGTAGGTCGTCATCGACGTAGTCCGGCAGGCTCTCGCATTGCGCCAGAAGGGCGGCCACCGCGGGTGGCGGATCGGTCAACGCGCTCAGTCCCTCGGCGATGCCGCGCTGCAACGCCTCGCGCACGGGCCGGCCATGTGCATGGATCTCCTCGACCACCGCATCGGCCAACGGGTCACCGGTGGTCAGCGCCCAGCCCATCAGGTCGGCGCGCGCACGCCCGAACTGGGCCAGGACGGCAGCCTTGGTGGATCGATCGGTAGGCCATCGCGGCACGTTCATCAGGGGGCCGGTTTGGTCTTCGTCGGCTACGACGGCGCCTCGATGCGCGAGCTGGCCCGCAGGCTGGGCGTCAGCCACAACTTCATCAACGACCGATACGGCTCCAAACTGGCTTTCTGGCACGCGGTTGTCGATCACGCGCTGGAGGACGTGACGCGCAAGCTGGCGCCCGTCCTGCACCCGGAACCCGCCGACCTCGGGGCAGACGATGAGGCACGGCTGGCTGCGGTGGTGCTGCGCTTCTACGAAATCTCCGCGCGCACGCCGCTGCTGAACCAGCTCATGATGGAAGAGTCGCACCGGGCAGGCGAGCGCCTGGACTATCTCGTCGAGCGCTACATCGGCCCGACGCTCGCGGCCGTGCAACCCAGCGTGCAGCGGCTGGTCGACTCGGGCCGCATCCCGCCCACGCCGATCTATCTGCTGTACGCAGCGGTGATCGGGCCGGTGATCGCGATGACGGGCAATCCGATGATGGCCAAGCTCGGCCAGCCCGTCGGCCAGCAGGAGTCCGAGATGACGGCGCGAGCGAGCGAGCTGGCCCGTCTCATCCTGGATGGCATGCTCGGCTCGCGCCCCCATGTGTGAGGGGCGGTGCCAGGTGCATGAGGTCCGGTCGATGATCTACCGCCTGTGCGCCGAAGCCGGGGGCCTGGCGCCCTCACGGGTGCGAGCCCGAAGGCGATCATCTACCGGCCGCCGAAGGATGGCGGCTGCGAGACGCGGTCTTGGAGCCTGTATCACGACGAAGACAAGCGGTCCGCGCCCTTTTGCTCGTTCCCCGGCCAGTTATCTTATGTCGATTATATGATCCGAGTATGAGGAAACGAGCCGTCACCGTCACGGTGGACACCGACCTGATCGACTACGCCGAACAGCAGGTGGAAGGCGGTGACGCCCGCTCCCTGTCCGCCTACGTCAACGAGGCCATCGCGGCGCGCGTCCGCAGCGAACGACGCGCCCGCGCCACCTGGGGTGGACTCGTCACCAAAGCGCAGGCAGACCCCGACGCCGTCGCCCGCGCCGAACGCATGGCCGCCAACGTCAGGGCGAAACTCGGGTGATCATCCCTCCGCTCATCCTCGACAAGACCGTCCTGGGCGAACTCACCCGCGGCGATACCGCGCTGATCAACCTCGTCCAGATATTCGACGCCGGCGAGCAGCCGATGATCATCCCCGCGTTGGCCATCACCGGGGTCATGCTCGACAACAAGTCGCCTGAGGCAGCCGACGCACTGCGTGGCCTGTCCCTGATGAAAGGTGTCACCGTTGCCTCCCTCGACGGGCCCGAGGAGAGCGTCGCCCTGGCCGACATGGCCGGCAGGACCGGCCTGGACGTCTGGGACGCTCAGGCCGCCACCGAAGCCCTCGCCCGGATCGGTGCAATTCTCACCCTCGACGCCTCCCGGTGGGAGGAGCCGCAACGCCACATCGAGGAGCACCTGCAAGTGATCGAGATCTCCGACGACATGTAGTCCGATTGGAGGCGCTCGTGCCGAGAACCAAGCCGACTGACGAGCAGCGCCGGGAACTCCTGGACGCTTACCAGACGGACGAGCCGACCGCCTGGAAGACCGCCCAGCACCGGCCCTTCGGGGTTGGTGAGGGGCGCGACACGTCTTTCCGGGTAGAGGGCATGCGGTTGTGTCTGGCCCCGCGGGCGGTCCCCGGTTGTGCACCACCGCCTGCGGGGAGTTGGGGCGCGGCGGCACGGGAGGTGGGATCGGCGTGCCGTCGCGCGGTCCGCACCGAGGTGGGCCGGCGTTCGCGAGAGGTGACCGCAGTCATGGGCTCAGGTCGTTGACATCGACGAGAGGCAGGGGGGTTGTACCAACGGTTTCTGGCCCCACCCCAACGTGGATGGCCCCAGCCGGCCGGCGGCCGGAACGGGGACCAACGAGTTTGGCCCCACCCGGCTGCCCCCGTCGGCCGCAGGGCTTCGGCGTAGTCGGGTGGCGTCCGATTTGCGCTCAAGCAAGGCCGACTTCGACAAGATCAAGACGGTTCGCGCGCACGCCATGCCATGGGCGGGGGCGACGGCGTCCCGCCACGGTGCGAAACCGCCGCCGGCCCTCCGCCCCCACCCCTTGCCTCATATATCGAGATTCGATAGATTCTCATCGCAACTCGATAGAGGGGTGGGTCATGGGAAAGCTGACAGTGCGTGCGCTTCGCGCCGTGCTCGTGGTGGTGCTCGCCGGCACCGTGTTCGTACAGGCATTTACGGTGTGGGCGTTGGTCAGCGGGAGCGACCCGGAGGGCGGGTCGCTCCCGCTGACCCCGCTGCGCGTGATCACGATCCTGGGCATGGTGTCGGCCCAAGTCGCCCTGGTCGGCGTATGGCGGCTGGTGACGATGGTCCGACGCAAAACCGTATTCTCTTCCGCCGCCTTCCGGTACGTGGACGCCGTGATCGGCGCGATCGTGGCGGCTGCCCTCCTATGGTTTGCGGTCACGGCCCTCAACGCGCCGGGCCAGCGGGCCGACCCGGGCGTCACCGTCATCATGGGCGTCGTCGGCCTGGCCATCCTGGGGGTCGCGCTCATCGTGCTCGTGCTGCGGATGCTGCTCGCCCAGGCCGTCGCGCGCGACGTCGAAGCGGCGCAGATGCAGGCCGAGCTGGACGAGACGATCTGATGCCGATCGTCGTCGACATCGACGTGATGCTGGCCAGGCGGAAGATGTCCGTGGGCGACCTCGCGGACCGCGTCGGGATCACACCCGCCAACCTGGCGGTACTCAAGAACGGCCGCGCCAAGGCGGTGCGCTTCACGACACTCGCCGCGCTCTGCGAGGCACTCAACTGCCAACCGGGCGACCTGCTGCGCTGGGAGGCCGAGGACGCCGCGGGCGGATGACGTGCCCCAGAGCGGGCGTGAAAACGCCTGGCACCACCGGCCTGACACGGCACGTCGACCGCATGGACGTGGATCGCCGATCGCCCGCAGTACTGTCCCGACCTCGTTGGGTAGATTCTGGTTGACGTGCACCGCGCCGTCTTGGTCGACGACCGCGACCTGCGAACGTGACCTCCCCACCGAAATCCTCCGTCCTTCCAGCGTGGAAGGGCGGGGTTCGTCGTTGGGCGGGCAGCCAAGGCTTCGCCGTAGACTCTCAGGGGTGGGGCCAACTCCCATGCGAGCTTTGCACCTACCGGAGATCCACAAGTGTGGCCGGTTGCCGCCGGTGAAATCAGGCAGGGTGTTGGCCGAGGCCAGCGGCACCTGTTCGTGTGACGACCAGGTGCGGTCAGAACTGGCGAACATCGACCACACCAGGTCGGAGGTGCGGTCGTCGGTCGCGAACAACTGCGGCCGGAACTGGCGGACAAAACCAGCCTGGCTTCGAAGCGGCGGTGTCGCAGGCTCCAGATGACGAACCAGGTGGGTGCGTGCTGTTGGACCTGTTTGGCGGCTCGGGTCGCGTCGGTGTCAGCGCGGGTCGACATGTTCGGTCAGGATCACGTCGGCCAGCAGGGGCAGTCCGTTGCGCACCACGTCGGCTGCGTCTTTGGTGCGCAGGATGGTGTGGTGCTCGGCGAGCTGTCTGGCCGCCGCGAGCAGTGTCAGCTCGGAGCTGAGCAGTGGGCTGCCTGCGTGGTCGAGTTCGGGGCTGGTCCACCAGAACCGCTCGCCGTCGGTGTAGGCCAGCAGCCCATAATGGACAGAGACGATGGCGTTGCCGGAGGCGAGTTCGTGGACGTCCGCGTGGATGTGGTGAAGTTCGGCCAGTACGGCGGCCAGGTCCCGGGCGTATTCCACGGCGGTCGGTGGCGCGGCAGCCACCAGGGAGGCGGGTTCGCCGCCGCATCTGCACTCGCATCCGCACGCCAGGGTGTCGCCTCGCTCGGGGGTCGTGTTCATGCCGCGACCTCCTGCCGGTGCGGGTGCTGTCGCCAGGACGAGGGGGTGTCCGGTGAGCGGCCCCGGCCGGGAGCGATGGTGAGCCCCGGCCGGGGAGTCCGGTAGGTCCGGCCGGGGATGTCCGGTAGCGCGGTGAGCGTTCGCTGGATCAGGGGCGTAACGTCCTTGCGAGGATTGGGGTTGATGTCCGGTGGCAAGGGTGTCCGCTGGGCGGGTGGTGCTGCGGGGTGTGGGTGTCGCGGCTGGCGGTTCGTGTTCTGGGGCGGGTGTTCGGGGGTGCGGGCCGCGATCAGGGCTCGCCGCCGGGGGCGCGGATCGCGGGCGAGTGCCAGGCGGGCCGCGCGGTCCTCGCGGGTCTCGACCGGCTGGTGCGGGCGGCCGGTGCCGGGCAGCGCCGGGCGGCGGATGTCCGTACGTCCGGCGGGCCGAGTGGGGGGCTGTGTCCTCTCACGCTCGGCCTGGCAGGGGGCGGGCACGACCGCAGCGGAGCACACGGTGACCTCGTAGGCGGGTTGGAAGGTCGGCAGGGTCCGGCCCAGGCCGAGCCGGCGGCGTACGTCGAGGCGCTCGGCCATCAGTTCACCGGACGGTTGTGCGTACTCGTGATCGGCGGCCTGGCCGGGGCAACCGTGCGCGTACGGCGCGTGCCCACAGACGGCGCAGCCCATCGGCAGCGGCGGGCTCTCAGCGAAACAGCCGCAACCGCTCGCCATAGTCCGATCGAGGAGCGGGGGACTAAGGTTATTCATGGATCGGGAGCGCCTTCCTGGTCAAGGGTCCGTTCGAGCGTTCGCAGCGCTGAGCGGGCCCGTTTTTTAAGATGATCTGTCCTGCGGTGGGCGCTGGTTACGTCCCCTTGTCTGGGCGAACCAGCCCTTTCGGGGGGCGATAGTCTTGGGACTATAGTCGGCCGACAGCAACCCTCTGTCAATTATCCCAGGACAATTTTCGGTGGAAGGGAGAGTTGTGTGATGGCCGTGCACTCGCGTTACCTTGACCTCGCCGCTCAGATCCGGACACGGATCGAGGCCGGCGAGTGGGAGCCCGGAGCCAAGCTCCCGCGCCTGGACGACTTCGCATCGCAGTACGGCGCGAACCGGGACACGATCGGCCGAGCGATCGGAGTACTGGAATCAGAGGGCTTCGTCTGGGCTGTGCAGGGGCGGGGGATCATCGTCCGGTACGGCATGATGCGCCTGCGCAGGCCACGCGGGAACCTGGTGAAGCGGAACGTGGCCACCGACAGTCCCGGCTACTCCTTCCCGTCGGCCTCCGGCCAGGAAGTCTGGAAGCATCATGTCCCGCCGACCACGTCCGTCGAGCCTCTGGCCGACCCACGGATCGCGAAACTGCTGGGCGTTCCGGCCGGCAGCCCGGTGATGCGTCGATTCCGGGTCACCGGACCCGAGTCAGAACCTCCGTTTCAAATCAACGTCTCGTGGATCCACCCGCGTGGCGTCGCGGATGCCCCCGAGGTCGATGCCCAGGCTCCCGGACCAGGTGACTGGCTGTACCGGCTGGAGAGGGCCGGCCACTGGCCCATCAGTTGGATGGAGATCCACAGGGCACGGATGCCGACCAAAGACGAGGCCGGTCTGCTGGAGATCCCCGTCAGCCTGCCCGTGCTGGAGATCGTGCGCGTGGGCACCTCGGGAAGCGATGGCCAGCCGATAGAGGTGACGGAGTACATCGTGGCCAGCGACCGCGTCGAAACCGTGCACGTTCTCCATCGCGACGAATCCGCACAAGCCCCATGGCCTGACACCGAGACGGGCGAGTGAACGAATGTCCCTCACCGTTGAAGCCGCCGCCCGTACCCACATCGGACTCGTGCGCCGACGCAACGAAGACGCCGTCTACTCAGGTCGCTCCCTGTTCGCCGTCGCCGACGGTCTTGGCGGTCACATCGCCGGCGACCTTGCCAGTACCACTGTGATCGAAGCCTTGCGACCTCACGACCGCCAGGTCGACCCTGCTGACCTGCCCTCCGTCCTGGGGCGAGCGGTCTACGAGGCCAGCCAGGCCCTGCATCGCAGGACCGAAGCCGAACCCGAACTGGCAGGAATGGCCACCACGCTGGTGGCGATGCTGTGTTCTGGGACGATGGCGGTCGTGGCGAACGTGGGCGACTCCCGCGCCTACCTGCTGCGTGACACTGCCCCCAACGCCGGTGGGGTCTCGGAGATTGTCCAGATCACCGAGGATCACACTTACGGGAATCTGGTGGCCGATGCCGACAGCGTGCCGAACCTGCCCGGACGAATCTCCCGCTTCCTCGATGGTCGGGCTGATGGTCGTTCCCCCGACCTCACCGTCCGGGAACTCCACTCTGGTGACCGGTTCCTGCTGTGCTCGGACGGGCTGAGCTCGGCCGTCCCCGGTGTGCTCATCCGAGATGCCCTGCGTTCGTCGAAGAATCCGGAAGAAGCAGCCGATCGCCTCATCACGTTGGCCATCGACCACGGCGGCCCCGACAATATCACCGTGATCGTCATCGACGTGGCGGATATCCGCGACAGCGATTTCTGACTCAACGCACGCTGGAACGCCTCGTCTGCCAGGGTCTGATCGGCGGGGCGAGTATTTCCCCGTCCGCGAGATCCGTGCGAGCGGTCTGGCCTCTGTGTGGATCACTTATAGCTCCGCGAGCTGCGTGTGGAGATCGCGGCACTGCCGTGACACCAAGGTCAAGCCGGATCACGCCGAGCAGTTCGACCAGTTGCTCGGCAAGGCCGTTCGGGTTCGCGTCATGGATTTCGACCACGCGAGCCGGGACGCGTGTGTCGCGGCCAACGAGGCGATGCTGGGCTCGGTCGACGAGCTCGTGGCGGTGTGGGACGGTGAGCCGTCTGTGGACACGGGTGGGACGGCGGGCGTGGTGACGGAAGCCGGGCGGCGCGGTGTGCGGGTGACCGTGATCTGGCCGGAGGGGGCCACCAGAGGGTGAAAGGTGTCCCCCTCTGTGTCAGGCTCAAGTGCTGGACGATGCCGGACGTGATAGATACACGCGGGTTGTTGCTTTTCGTGGCTCCTTAATGATCTAGGAACCCTCGGCATGCCCGCGACACGCCACCTGTTCCGAACCGAAATTCACCAGCAATCAGACATTTTCCCCTGCCTGTCGGACGCTTCTCTCCTGAAAAAGACTAAAATCCCAGCTCAAGAACTCCAGCACCGGCCCTCCGGGGTCGGTGAGGATCGCAACGGTGTTGGCCGGGCCGCGTAGTAGGCGGAGTAAGGCGAAGTCCGCTTGTTCGTACCTCTGACGCTTGATGAGTTTGATCTTGGCGTCTCCCAGAGGGTCCTTCCCTGGGGCAGAGTGAGCCTGGCGACGACGGCCGGCAGGTCCTCTCACGGCTGCCGATCTCCAGGACAGGGCCACTGTGCCAAGAGTCGATGTAGACGTAGCGGATCGCGGGCGACACTCGGGTGCTACCCGGTGGCACTAAGTGGCACACGGAGTTAGAGTTAAATAGGTGAGCATTCCTGAGCCCGACCACTCCCACCAGATCTCCCAGCGCGATCTGCGCAACCGGTCAGCGGAGATCATGGATGGACTGGAACGCGGAGAGCGGTACGCCGTCACACGCAACGGCCATCACATCGGCGATCTGGTTCCCATCCGTCGTCGGCGCCGGGCCGTCTCGCGGGCCGAGTTCGCCGCCGTGTCCCGCGGCATGCCGCTACTGAACGACCGGAAGTACCGCCAGGACATGGACCAGCACGTCAACGATGGCCTCTACGACCCCTACGACCGCGCCTACAGTAGAGGCGAGTTCGCGGAGGATGGGGAATGACCCCCGTTCAAGGGTTGCTTGACACCAACATTCTCATCCTGCGTGCTGGAATCGACCCCGACGAGTTGCCGGACGAGATGATGATCAGTGCCATCACCACCGCGGAGCTGTCGGTCGGCGTACTGGCGGCCGGTGGAGCGCAGGAACTCGCCCAGCGGATGAGGATTCTGCAAACCGCCGAGGCTGAGTTCGACCCGCTGCCTTTCGATGACAACGCCGCTCGCGAGTACGGCCAGTTGTGGACCGCCGTCATCGCCTTCGGCCGCAAACCCCGCCCCCGGACAGCGGACCTGATGATCGCCTGCGTGGCGATCGCGAACCGGCTCCCCCTTTACACCTGCAACCCGAAGGACTTCAAAGGCCTGGACCACCTGCTCACCGTGGTTCCGGTCACCCGCCCCCGGTGAGGCGACTGGACGCTTACCGGGGGCAGCGGGACCATCTGGCGCTAAGCAGCCCCTAACAAAATGCTCGATGGGGACCTCTTGTCCTTATGCATCGCGTGCCCGCAGCAGCAGCCCGCCGCCCAGGAGCGCCGCGGTGGCCCATGCGGCCAGTACGCCCAGGCCGGCCCAGGGGCTAAGGGGCAGGCTGGACAGGTGGGTGGTTGCTTGGACGGCGAGCCCGGCGTTCATCGGTGAGATCTGCCACAGGAGCTTGGCGACGTCCGCGTCGGGGACCATGAGGATGATGGCCGGGAAGAGGTAGAGCAGGCCGAGGACGACGCCGATGGCGGTCGCGGAGTCCCGTACGGCGGTGGCGATGCCCAGGCTGAACAGGGCGATCAGCGCGAGGTAGAGGACCGAGCCGAGGGCGGCGCGCAGCATCGGCTCGCCGGTGAGGGCCGGCAGCTCGGGGGTGAAGCCGTTGTCGAGCAGGATGCGCCGCCCGGCCAGCACGGATGCGAGCACGGCGACGCTCCCCGCGGCCACCGTCAGCCCGGTGAGGATGACAGCCTTGGCGGCCAGGACGGTGATCCGTCCCGGCATCGCCGCCAAGGTGGTGTGGATCATGCCGGTGCTGAACTCGCCGCTGATCGCCAGTACGGCCAGGATGGCGACGACCGCCTGGCCTGCTTGGATCCCGAAGAGGCTGATCCTGCCGGGATCGTAGCCGCAGTCGGCCGAGGTGCAGGACACGACGGCGGCTGCCGCGGCGCTGACGGCGACGGTCAGCATGACGAGGGTGAGCAGAAGCCGGCTGGTGCCTGGCAGCGTGCGGAGTTTCGTCCATTCCGCGTGCAGGTGCTGTGTCATGCGTCCCTCCGGCGTAGCCGGACGACGGCCAGGCCGAGGGCGAGCGCGGCGTAGCCGGCCAGCACGGCGAAGCCGGCCCACGGCGCCAGCGGGTAGAAGCCGGCGATCGGCGCGTAGTGACCGAGCACGTGGGCGTACTCGGGGATGCTCTGCTGGATCGCGAAGCCGGCGGCCGGGGTGATGCGTAGCAGCCAACGCGCCGCGGTGTCGGGCAGGACGGAGGTGGTCGCGAGGACGTGTGGGACCACGATCAGCACGATGGCGGTGATGACGGCTCCGACGCTGCGCCGGAAAAGGGCGCCGAGGGCGAGGGCGAGTACGGCGGCGACGGCAAGCAGCGCCGCCGTGCCGACGACGACACGCACCTCGGTGAGCCGGGACACCGGAAGGATGTGGTTGCCGTTGGCGCGCAGGAGCTGGGTACCGAACGTCAGCGTGATCGCGGTGGCGGCGAGTCCGGCGACGAAGGTGACCGTGCCGATCGTGAAGGCCTTGGCCGCCAGCATCCGGCCGCGGCGCGGGATGGCGAGCAGAGTGGTGCGGATGAGCCCGCGCCGGTATTCGGCGGTGACGAACATCACCGCCACCACGATCACCACGATCAGCCCGGTCAGCACGCCCGTGAGGGTGCGCTCGACGGTCTGACCTTCGACGGACGGCGCGATGTCGCCGACTCCGGTGACGCTGAACGTGCCGCCGGATTCGCCGGCGCGGCCCGGATGGTGGGACGACCCGTCGGGTGCTTTCGTGACGCCTATGTCGTCGTTGCGCCAGGCGTCGCCAGACGTCTCGCCCTCCAGGTCGACCCGGTCGAAGACGGCGGTGGCCTCGGTGAAGCGCGCTGCCGAGATGGACCCGCCGAGATCTCCCTGTGTCACCGTCAGATCGCCGGGGGAGGTGGCGAAGAGCCCGATCTCGACCGTGGCCGGCAGCCCGGACAGGCGGGCGGTGCCGACCTCGGCCCAGTCGGTGCCGTCGGTGGACTCGTACCCGGTGAGGGTGTCACCGGAGCGAGTCAGCCGCAGCCAGCGCGGGGAGTTCTTCGACACGCCGCCCGGACGGCCGGCCACATCGTGGGTGAAGTTGTGCTGCATCCGCACCCCGTGCGCACCGGTGATCATCAGCGCCGCGTAAGCCGAACCCTGCTTGGTGCTCTGTTTGACCATGACGCCGGCCTTCGCCCACGGCACGAGTCCGGGAACGACGTTCCGAACGCCGGGGGTGACGTCGGGCTTGCGGATCTGGCCGGTCATGGACGTCGCCCGGGCGGTGATGCTGCCGTTGCCGGCCAGCGTCCGGTGCACGAAGTAGAACTTGTCTTCCACGGCTTCGCCGCCCGGTCCCACGGGAACCGCGGGACAGACGACCTCGGTGGGACCGCTGGCACACGAGGCATGGCTGCCCGAGGCGGACGACAGGCCGAGCAGCACGATGACCAGCGCTCCCGCGGTCATGGCGATCACCCAGCCACGTACCGTCCTGAACTTGGTCCACTCGGCACGCAGCAGCCGGGCCGGGCCGCCAGGTCCTGAGTGGTTCACGGTGGCGGTCATCGCGTTGTCCCCCGGAATTCGACCGCGTCCCTGGTGAGGTCCAGGTACGCCTCCTCCAGCGTCGCGCGGTGGGCGGCCACTTCGGAGAACGGCACCGCGTTGGCGTTGAGCAGTGCGACGATGCGCTCGGCCGGCAACCCCGAGACGATGAGCGTGTCGTGTTCGATGACGGTCACGGTGGCACCGGCGGGTGCCAGCGCCGACATCGCGTGCTCCTGCGCCGTCGTGCGCAGCGTGACGCGGCCGTTGGGGGTGGCGGCGATCAGGTCGGCCACGCTGGTGTCGGTGATGACCCGGCCGCGGCCGACCACCACGAGATGGTCGGCGGCATCTTGCAGTTCGCTCATCAGGTGGCTGGAGACCAGCACGGCGCGTCCTTCGGCGGCCAGCGAGCGCAGGAAGCCGCGGATCCACACGATGCCCTCGGGGTCGAGCCCGTTGACCGGCTCGTCCAGCATGAGCACCGGTGGATCGCCGAGCAGCGCCGCGGCGATCCCGAGCCGCTGGCGCATGCCCAGCGAGAAGCCGCCCGCCTTGCGCCGGGCGGCCGAGGTCAGCCCGACCTGCTCGATTACCTCATCCACCCGCCTGGCACCCAGCCCTTGGGAGTGGGCCAGCCACAGCAGATGGTTGCGCGCGCTGCGGCTGGGCTGCAGCGCGGCGGCGTCCAGCAGCGCGCCGATGTGGCGCAGGGGGGTGCGCAGGCTCCTGTACGGCCGCCCGCCGATCAGTGCGCTGCCCTTCTCAACCGCGTCCAGGCCGAGGATCACCCGCATGGTGGTGGACTTTCCCGCGCCGTTGGGCCCGACGAACCCGGTGACCTGTCCCGGCTTCACGGTGAAGGACATGCCGTCCAGCGCCACGGTCGGCCCGAACCGTTTGCGCAGCCCGGTGACTTCGATGGTTGCTTGCATGCGTTCGGTTGTACGGAAAAGGCCCTAACACGGGCCGAACGGAGGCTGTCATATCGCTGTTAGGTCCGGCACGGCATCCTGGAGACCTGCATGGAACGGGAGGGGACCAATGAGGGTGCCGCGACGCCTGGCGCTGCCGACCCGTACCGTACGGTGGCGTTTCACCGTCATGTACGGAGGCGCGTTCCTCGTGTCCGCCGTCGGGCTGCTGGTCATCACCAACCTCATTGGCCTGAGCGGGACGCGGATCAGCGAGACCGTGCCCCTCGGCAACCCGCCGGGCCAGCCCACCCTCGCGGCCGCCCAGGACCTCATCGGCCGGCTCCAGGCCCAGCTGTCGGAGACGCAGACGGCCCAATCGCGTCGGCTTCTCATCGGCTCGGCGGTCGCGCTCGCCGTCATGGCCGTGCTCTCGGTCGTGCTGGGCCGCATCGTCGCGGGCCGGGTGCTGCGCCCATTGCGGACGATCACCGCGGCCACGCGGCGGATCTCCGCCGACAACCTGCACCAGCGGCTGGCCGTGCCGGGGCCCGCCGACGAGGTGAAGGACCTCGCCGACACCATCGACGGGCTGCTGGAACGGTTGGAGGGCTCCTTCGCCGCGCAGCGCCGGTTCGTCGCCAACGCCTCCCACGAGCTGCGCACCCCGCTGGCGACCATGCGGGCATCGCTGGACGTGGCCATCGCCAAGCCGGAGCCCGTACCGGCGCAGACGATCGCCCTCGCCGACCGGATCCGCACCGAACTGGACCAGGTCGACCGGCTTCTGGAAGGTTTCCTCATGCTCGCCCGCACCCAGCACGGCGCCCTGTCCGACCGCGCGACGATCTCGCTCGGCCGCGTGGTGTCCGCCGCCCTGGACGCCCGGGCGGCCGGCATCACGGACAAGAGCCTGACCGTCCACCACGGCGACGTCCACGACAGTGCCTGGACGCGGGGAAGCCGGACGCTCCTGTCCCGTATGGTCGACAACGTGATCGACAACGCGGTCGCCCACAACCACGACGGCGGCTGGATCCGGGTCGCCGCCACGGCCGACGGCGCGACGGCGCGGCTCGTCGTGGAGACGGGCGGGCGAGTTCTCGACCAGGAGCAGCTCGCGCGGCTGGCCCAGCCGTTCCAGCGGCTCGGCGCGGACCGGACCGGCTCCGGCAACGGCTCCGGGCTCGGACTGTCGATCGTCGCCGCCGTCGCCACAGCCCACGGTGGCAGCCTGGATCTGCGTACCCGGCCCGAGGGCGGCCTTCAGGTCGCCATCTCCCTGCCTCTGGCGGCCGTGCAGGCAGGTGTCCCGGCGTGAGGGTGCTGGTGGTCGAGGACGCGCGCTCCCTGGCGGCAGTCCTGGCCGAGGGGCTACGCGACCAGGGCATGGCCGTGGACGTGGCGCATGACGGCCTGGAGGCTGCGGCCAAACTCGACCTCAACGCCTACGACGTGGTCGTCCTTGATCGCGATCTGCCGGGAATCCACGGCGACACACTCTGCCAGATGATCACTGAACGCGATGACCGCGTCATGGTCTTGATGCTGACCGCGGCCGGCTCGCCCGGCGACCGGGTCAGCGGCCTGACCCTGGGGGCCGACGACTACCTCGCCAAGCCCTTCCACTTCCCCGAACTGGTCGTACGCATCCGCTCCCTGACCCGCCGCCAACCCTTCGCCCGCGCCCGCACCCTGCGCGCCGCGGGCATCGAGCTCGACCCCCTGCGCCGCACAGCGACCCGCGACGGTCGTCAACTCGACCTGTCGGTCAAGGAATTCGCCCTCCTCGAAGCCCTCCTACGCGCCGCCCCCGCCTTCCTCAGCGCCGAGGATCTGCTCGAACAGGTTTGGGACGAACACGCCGACCCGTTCACCAACACCGTCACCGTCACCATCGGCCGCCTACGCCGCAAACTCGGCAGCCCTCCGGTCATCACCACCACACCCGGCGTCGGCTACCGCATCACCGGCGACTTCCACGGAATCGCGATGTAGAGCATGAACGAGATCCAGCACAACGCTTTATGGTCGTCGATCCGCTTGCGTCCGGGGTTGCGGTAGCGGCTTTCGATCGTCGGAAGCAACGGCTCGATCCGTTGCCAGAGCCCATCGAGGAGGGCGCGGGCCTGGCCGTAGGACAGCCGCCCGCTTCGATCGCCGGGCGGTTCGGCATCGAGGTGACCACCGTCGTCAACCTCGCTCATAAGGCGGGCGCAGGCCCAAGGGCTTGAAGCCCAACCGCACCAAGAGGTTCAACGGTTGAACATCGCCGTGCCGGCACTGTCCCTCCGGGGTCGGTGAGGATCGCAGCACGTGAGAGCGTGAACCAGCTTGGCGCCTCAGCGGGCGGAGCCGGTGGGGGTGCCCTGTGTCGCGTCGCGGATGGCTCGGGCGGCGTTGATCAGGCCGATGTGGCTGAAGGCCTGCGGGAAGTTCCCGATGGGCTCTCCGGTGACGGAGTCGACCTCCTCGGCCAGTAGGCCCACGTCGTTGGCGTAGGAGGCCGCGGTCTGGAACACCCGCTTGGCGAGGGCGCCCTCGCCGGTGAGGGCCAGGGCGTGGGCGAGCCAGAAGGTGCACAGCAGGAACGTGCCCTCCCGGCCTGGGAGCCCGTCGGCGGCGTTGTAGCGGTGTACCAGGCCCCTGGCGTCGGTCAGGCGCACGGCGATGGCGTCCACGGTGGCCCGCACGCGGGGGTCGTCGCCGGACAGGAACCCGACCAGGGGCATCATCAGCGCGGAGGCGTCCAGCTCGGCGCCGGCGAACGTCTGGGTGAAGGCGCCCACTCGCTGGTTCCAGCCATGGGTCAGGATCGCGGCGCGGATCTGCTCGCGGGTACGTGTCCAGTCGGCGACGCGGCCGGTGGCCCCCAGCAGTGGGGCGAGGGCGATGGCCCGGTCCATGCCCACCCAGCACATGAGCTTGGAGTGCAGGAAGTGCCGGCTGGGGCCCCGTATCTCCCAGAGGCTCTGGTCCGGTTCCTGCCAGCGGCGGGCGGTCGTCTCGGCCACTCCGACCAGGAAGGAGCGGATGAGTGGGGCGAGGTGGCCTGCGTCGCGGTAGATCTGGTGGGCCGCGTCGAGTAACTCCCCGTAGACGTCGGTCTGGCGTTGCCGCCATGCGTCGTTGCCGACGCGCACGGGGGCGCTGCCCCGCCAGCCGGTCAGGTGCGGCAGCGGCCGTTCACTCAGGTCACGCTCGCCGCCTATGCCGTACATGATCTGCAGGTCCATGCCGAGGTCGAGCCGGGTGGCCGAGGCGCGGGCGAGGAAGGCGAAGAACGCGGTCTCCTCCATCTCGCACGCGGCCGTGGCGAGGGCCTGCAGGGTGAAACTGGTGTCGCGGATCCAGGTGTAGCGGTAGTCCCAGTTCCGCTCTCCACCGATGTTCTCGGGCAGCGAGGTGGTGGCCGCGGCGACGATGGCTCCGGTGGGGGCGAAGGTCAGCGCCCGCAGCACCCGCCCGCTCTGGCCGACCTGATCCTGCCATGGACCTTCGTAGCGCGCGTGCAACCGGGACCAGGAACGCCAGCCCGCGACGGTGTCCTTGAGGCGGCGGTGGACGTGCCGCGGCGGCCGGCGCGGGGGTTCGGGGCCCCAGGCCCAGCCGGCCTGCAGCGCCAGGCCGAGGCGTTCTCCGGCTCGCAGGGTGACCGTGGTGTCCGCGATCGAACCGCTCACCCGCAGTTCGAGGGGGGTCGACAGGGTGAGGACCAGGGCGCCGCCGTGCGCCACCAGGCCGCCGCGGATCGGTTGCATCAGCGGCTGGACGAGCCCGAACTCGGGCCGCGGCGCGTACGCCACCTCCACGGGCACGCGTCCTTCGACGCAGGTCACCTCGCGCAGCAGGATCCCGGGCGAGGACGCGCCCATCGAGTGACCTCGTTCCCTGTTGCCCAGGGCCAGCGCGTCGAGGAGCACCACGGTTCCGTCCGCACTGCGGAAGGTGGTCTCCAGCACCAGGGTGTCGTTCAGGTATCTACGGGTGACCTCCGCGGGCCGGGTGGGGCGGATGGACCAGTATCCGGCATCCTCGTCGAGCAGCCGGGCGAAGATCGACGGGCTGTCGAAGCGCGGCATGCAGAGCCAGTCCACCGAGCCGTCGGAGGTGACCAGGGCCGCGGATCGGCAGTCCCCCAGCAGGGCGTGGTCGCTGATCGGCCGCGTGCTCAAGGAGGCATCCCGGGTCGCGGCGGCCGGAGGCGGGTTCGCGATCCGGAGGAGGACCTGTCCCGGCGCAGTCGAATCGCGTAGGCGAGTGCCGATCCGGCGAAGAGCACGCCGGTCACCAGCAGCCATCGGCCCAGGTACGGGCTGGTGTCCAGCCCCGATGCCTTCCGGTAGTTGTGCTCGGCGAACCGGAGGATGAGGGGAAACCAGACGAGTAGCAGCAGTCCGGACAGCGCGGCCGGTACACGCAGGTAGTTGACCAACGGTGGCCACTGGACGGGGCCGGACGGCGGCCTGCGGCGATGCCACGGCCGGCGCTGCACGACGATGTCGGCGAGGGAGTAGAGCGGGTACAGCAGGAGGTCGTGGATGATCGCGGCACCGACGAACCACACCAGGAAACCGGCCAGGATGCCGGCGGCGACGACGCGGCCGGCGGCGTACCCGGCCAGCGCGAAGCAGGCGATCAGCGCCAGCAGGTGCAGCGGGTCGGCCCCGTAATGGGTCGAGACCCACCGGTACACGCCACGGCTTCTGGAAGGCATGGCCCGTCCCCTACGCCGCCGGGTGGAAGCTGAGCTTGCGGACCCACTTGGTGTTGTGCACGCCGGGGATGTTCGGGCCGATGACCCTGGCGGGAAAACCGTGATCGAGGGAGAGATCGGCGCCGTTGACCCGCAACGCCAGCAGGGAACGGGGGTCGGCCACCTGCCGGGCGCTCAGCGACGCCTGGCCGAAGGCGCCCCCGCGTTCGAGGGACTCGACGAACACCTCCACCGTGCCGGGCGGCATCCCCGCCAGCCGGGCCAGATCGGCCAGCCGTACGCCGGTCCAGGTCTGCTCGGTCGACCACCCCTCCACGCACGCGATCGGCAGCGCGTAGGTGTGCTGCGGCATCGCCAGCAGTTGCGCGCGGTCCAGGCGGACCGGGTGCGCTCCGGCCAGTTCCAGCCGCCAGCGCGGGCCGGTGCCGGCCGGGTCGATGTCCGCGGCGGCCGCGGTCCTGTTCACCTGGAAATCGTTGGGGCCCGGGCCGTGAACCCGTCCGCGCGGGGCCAGCAGCGCGGTGCGGCGCATCGGCCCGTCCATGGTCTGGCCGACCGACAGGCCGAACATCGTCAGCGAGGCGCCACCGACGAAGGCGAGCGCGCCCCGCCGCGAGATGGTGGGTGCCGCCGGGCGCACGGGGACCAGGCCATCGGGATCGGGCGGTTCCGGCCGGGTGTCCCGCAGGCCGGTACGCAGCTCGCGGCGGATGCTCCGCGACCGCAGCGACCGGATCATCTTCGGCAGCTTGAAGGCGACGTGCACGACGAACGCCGCGAGGAAGATCCACGCGCCGTACAGGTGCGCCGGGTAGAAGGAGAACGGGAAGACGTAGAAGACCTGGATGTTCAAGATGCCGGTGACGAATTCGAACACCGCGCCGCCGACCAGGAGCAGCAGGCTGGCCCGCTCCACCGCCTCGGCGAGGGAGCGGGCAGGCGGCCAGACGAACAGTTTGGGGATGACCGACCACAGCTTGGCCAGCAGCACCGGTACCAGCGTCAGCCCGAGGATGACGTGAGTTCCCTGGGTGAACCGGTAGAGCCAGGACGGGTGCGTCGGCCAGTCGAAGAGGTAGAAGCCGAGCAGCCCTCGCTCGGGAGTCGTGTCGTTGACCGGCAGCCGTGGGTTGTAGGCGGCGTAGGAGACCAGTCCGGTGATCGCGACGATCGTGATCCCGACCAGCAGGACGAGGCCGAGCACCGACGTCAGCCACGGGCCGCGCAGCGGGCTGCGCCAGAACTCCGGCCGGAACGGGCCGGGCGGTGGGTGTGCTGCCAGCCACGCGGCGACGCCCGTTCTCGGGCTCGTGGTGGGCTCGCGGTCGTTCTGAGCGCCTCCCGGCGGTGGCCGATCCGACACCGATCACCCCCGAATCCACGACCCCGCAGCGAGACAGGTGTTTCGACCTTGGGGCGCCTAATATCGGAAATGCACCTTTCGAGCATTGTAGCGTACCGCTGTCGAATGATCACGGAGAGCGGTCGAATGTCCGGGGCTCGCGCGGGCGACGGCGGTCAGCCGAGCCGGCGTGCGGCCTCCGCGCAGGATCCTCGCCCCAGGGGCAGCCACAGGGTCATGGGCCGCAACGGCGACCCGCCGATCGGACCGAAGGCTCCGTCCGGAACGTCCGCCATCAGCCTCTCGGGACAGGGGCGGTAGTACCGTGTCAGGTCGGGGGGAAATCCATCGAGGTCGGCGGGGTGCTCGACCACGATGGCGGCGAATCGCCGTCCGGCCACCGCGCGGGCGATGCTGCGCTCCAGTTCTCCTCGGGCGGCGCGGTCGGTACCCCGCAGAACGTCGTGCACGGCCGCTCGGTGGGCCACGGGCGGCAGCCCCGCGGCCATGATCAGGCCCGGATCGGAGAAGACCGCCACCGGCCCGTCGAAACCCGCTGCCCACGCGCGGAGCCGATCACCGACGCGGCGTTCGGCGGCGCTCGGAACCGCCTGGCCCACGGCGAAGGTGGTCGTCGCGAGGACGGCGATCTGCAGCAGGACCAGCGCCCCGGCCACCGCCCCGCCCGCCCTCGGACCGCCCATCCCGATCCCGGCGAGCAACGCCACCGCCGCGTAGACAGGGAGCATGTTGTTCACCGCGCCGCCGGTGTGCAGCAGCCCGGCGTACCCCTCCACGGCGAGCGCGAGACAGCCCATGGCGAGAACCGGCGGGGTCCGCCGTAGCGCGAGCAGGGCGGCCCCGAGCGCGATGCCGAGGGTGGGAAGCAGGTACCACGTCCAGAATCCCGTCACCGCGGAGTGCTCAAGGGGGTGCTGGGCCAGCAGCTCGCCGACATAGAACACGTACCAGCCGTGGCTGGTCACCTCCCACAGGAGGGTGGTCAGCCCGGCCACTGCCGCGAAGGTCACCGCCAGCACCCCGCCCAAGCGGCGCCGGGGGCCGAACAGCAGCGCCGCCGTGATCGCCGCCGCCTCGGCGAGCGCGCTCTGTTTGGTGAGGAAGGCCGCGGCGAGCAGCAGTCCGGCGGCCATCGCGCCGCGTGGCCGGCGCATCCACCGGGCGGCGTACAGCCCGGCGAGGCTGAAGGCGAGGAACAGCGAGTCCACCCGGGCAAAGTCGAACCAGGTCCCGGCGGCGAAGTAGGTCGCGGCGTACAGTCCCGCCGCGGCGACCCCGGCGGCCAGGTCTCCGGTCTCGCGCTGGACCAGCCGGGCCAGCAGGACGAAGCAGCCGAGGGCGGCGAGGAGCGAGACCAGCCGGAGCGGGAGATAGGAGACCCCCAGCACGCGGGCCAGGCCCGCCGAGGCGGCGAAATACAGCGGGGGGTAGGCATCGGGCACGTAGTCGACCGTCGGAGCGGCGTACAGCGGCCGGCCGCCGAGCAGCCGGTCCACCTCGACCAGGGAGTTGCCTTCCAGCCACTCCAGAGCGTACGGGTGGCCCACCCGGCTCACGGCGGTACCCAGGTATACGGCGATCGCGACGAGTCCCGCCGCGGCGGCGAGGAGGATCGGAACCCGCGCGGCGCCACCCCCGAGACCGGAGGGCAGACGGGGTGTCCAGCGCGGAAGGCGGAGGCGGGGAGCCGGCGGGCCGAAGGTCCCAGCACTCACGGCGGGGCTTCGGCGTCGTCCCGGCAAGCTGGGAACACATCCACGGCCACACCGTCACGCTAACGGCGAAGCCCCGCGAAGGCTCTCTGCCACGCCGACGTGGCGCACGTCCGCGCCCGCTCCGTTCCGCAAAGGCCGTCAGGGCGGCCCTCCCGGCCTCCTGGGCCGATGAGGAACGTCGCACTAACGTTGATCTGGTGAAAGTGCTGGTCACCGGCATGGCCGGGTTCATCGGAAGTCATGTGGCCGAGGCGCTGGAGGCGGCCGGCCACGAGGTCTCCGGCCTCGACCGCCGGCCCGCGGGCGGCTGCCAGGCCGGTGACGTGCGCGACGCGGAGCCGCTCACCCGGTCGCTGCGCGGGGTGGACGCGGTGGTCCACCAGGCCGCGAAGGTGGGTCTCGGGGCCGGCGTCTCCGACCTGCCGGACTACGCGTCGGTCAATGTGTACGGCACCGCCGTACTGCTGGCCGCCATGGCGGAGCACGATGTGCGGCGCCTGGTCCTGGCCTCGTCGATGGTCGTGTACGGCGAGGGCGCCTACGACTGCCCCGCGCACGGCCGGGTCCGGCCGGGTCCCCGCGCCCGGGAGGATCTCGCCCGTGGCGTGTTCGAACCCCGCTGCCCGCGGTGCGGTGCGGAGCTGACCCCCGCCGCGATCGACGAGGACGCGCCCGCCGATCCCCGCAACGCCTACGCCACCACCAAGCTCGCGCAGGAGCACCTGGCCGCCAACTGGGCACGAGAGACCGGCGGCACCGCGGTCGCGCTGCGCTACCACAACGTCTACGGATCGAGAATGCCCAGGGACACCCCCTACTCCGGGGTGGCGGCCGTTTTCAGGTCCGCCCTGGAAGCGGGCAGGACACCCCGGGTGTTCGAGGACGGCCGCCAGCGGCGTGACTTCGTCCACGTCCGGGACGTCGCCCGCGCCAACCTCGCGGCCCTCGAAACGGACACCTGTCCGGGATCGCTGACGGTCTGCAACGTGGCGAGCGGCGAACCGCACACGATCGGGGAGATGGCCGCCGCGCTCGCGGCCGAGTACGGCGGTCCCGAGCCGGTCACCACCGGTGAGTACCGCCTCGGCGACGTGCGGCACATCGTCGCGACCTCCGATCGCGCCGCGCGTGACCTCGGATTCCGCGCGGAGATCGGGTTCGCCGAGGGAATGCGTGACCTCGCCGTGGCACCACTCGGATGAGGCGATTCCCTTCGGGGCTTCCGAATCTTCTCACCACAGGCTCGAACCGGTCATTTCTCGGCAGGACATCACCAGCCCACAAGGGGTGAGCACGACCCGCGGCCCTAGCTT
The DNA here is from genome assembly GCF_050943795.1 of Streptosporangium sp. CA-115845. Taxonomy (NCBI): domain Bacteria; kingdom Bacillati; phylum Actinomycetota; class Actinomycetes; order Streptosporangiales; family Streptosporangiaceae; genus Streptosporangium; species Streptosporangium sp. CA-115845. The sequence goes on from NZ_CP191988.1 coordinate 1,344,045, forward strand.
CGGACCATGGGGATCGACGTGGTGCTGCCCTGCCTGGACGAGGAGGCGGCCCTGCCGTGGGTGCTCGGACGCATGCCGGAGGGCTACCACCCGATCGTGGTCGACAACGGCTCGACCGACGAATCCGCGCGGGTCGCCGCCGAACTCGGCGCGACGGTGGTGTACGAACCCAGGATCGGGTTCGGTGCCGCCTGCCACGCCGGGCTGACGGCCGCGACGGCGGACATCGTGTGCTTCATGGACGCCGACGCGTCGCTGGACCCCGGGCAACTGCCGCGGGTCGCCTCCCCGGTCATGACCGGGGAGGCCGACCTGATCCTTGGCCGCCGTACCCCGCGTCCGGGCGCGTCGTGGCCGCTGCACGCCCGGCTCGGCAACGCCGTACTGGCCGGTCGTCTCCGCCGCCGGACCGGTGCCGCCCTGCACGACCTCGGGCCGATGCGAGCGTGCAGGCGCGCCGACCTGCTCGCCCTGAAGCTGGCCGACCGGCGCTCCGGCTACCCGCTGGAGATGGTGCTGCGCGCGGCCACCGCGGGCTGGCGGATCGGTGAGGCCGAGGTGGACTACCTGCCCAGGACAGGCCGATCGAAGGTGACCGGTACCCTGCGCGGCACGCTGCGGGCCGTCGGCGACATGCGCCGGATCCTCACCGGCCGAGGGGACGGGGTGTGAGCCGGGCCAGGTCCGCGCGGTACGGCGCCGGCCCACTCGGTCCCGGGCGGATGGGGCCGTCCGAGGCCCAGATCGTGGTGATCGCCAAGGAGCCGGTACCCGGGAGGGTCAAGACCCGCCTCACCCCGCCCTTCACCCCGCGTGAGGCCGCGGCACTGGCGGCCGCCGCGCTGGAGGACACGCTGCGGACGGTCTCCCGCGTACCGGTGGCCCGCCGGGTGCTCGCGCTCGACGGCACCGCGGGAGCCTGGCTCCCTGAGGGGTTCACCCTGCTGCCGCAGCGCGGCTCCGGGCTGGACGAGCGGCTGGCGGCGGCCTTCGACGACGCCCACCGGCTCCTTCCCGCGCCCATCGTGCTCATCGGTATGGACACCCCGCAGGTCACCGCGGCCATGCTGGCCACCGCCCTGTCCCTGCTCGGCCCGTACGACGCGGTGTTCGGCCCGGCGACCGACGGTGGGTTCTGGCTGCTCGGCCTGCGTGTCCCCGATCCCGCGCTGCTGCTCGGCGTCCCGATGTCGGAGCCGACCACGGGTGAGATCCAGTTGCGGAGACTGAACGAGGCCGGGTTGAGCATCGCCACGATGCCGCGCCTGACCGACGTGGACACCCCGGCGGACGTGTTCGCCGTGGCCGCGCTGACTCCACGCTCCCTGTTCGCCGCCGCTCTGGCCGGAACGGGCACGCCGTAGTGATCGGCCTGCTCTATGCGGAATCCCTCAAGGGCGCCGCGGTGGAGATCGAGCACGCCGACGGCACCCGCCGGCCGCTGGACTCCGCCCGCTGGCTCCGGCCGGCTCCGGGTGACGAGGCGATCCTCTCCAGGTGCCTCGCCCCCGTCCTCGACATCGGGTGCGGGCCCGGCCGGTTCACCGTCGAGCTGGCCCGCCGTGAGGTGCCCACACTCGGCATCGACATCACCCCGTACGCCGTTCACCTCACCCGCCGCGCGGGCGGCCTCGTCCTGTGCTGCGACGTGTTCGGCCCCGTCGTCGGCAGCGGGCACTGGGCCACCGCGCTCCTCGCCGACGGCAACATCGGCATCGGCGGCGACCCGCACGCACTTCTCCGCCGCGTCCGCGAACTCGTCCGGCCGGGCGGGCAGATCCTCACCGAGGTCGAGCCCCCCGGCGTCGCCAGCCGCGTTGACCGGCTCCGCCTGCGCGGCCTCGGCCTCACCGGCGACTGGTTCACCTGGGCCAGGGTCTCCGTGACCGACTTTCCGAGCATCGCCCGGTCCGCCGGATTCACCGAGGTCGACTCATGGCAGGCCGACGACCGGTGGTTCGCCCGCCTGCACTGAGCTGAGACGGGAACCCCGGCAACGCGGTGGCTCGCCGACCCTCACCGGCGAATACCGAGAATCGGCAATCAGGGATCCGGGTCAACCGCGTGCTCGTACGGCGAAACCGCCGGGAGGCAGGCGCAGGCCCGCCACCTGCTGTTCCTCGTCACCGTGGTTGATGGCGAACAGCCAGTCACCGCGCCGGACGAGTTCCACGGGGGCGGGTTCCAGGCCGAGCAGGCGGGCGTAGCCGTCGTCGGTCAGGCGGGTGGAGACGTACAGGGCGGTGCCGGAGCCGTACGGGTGGCGGGTGATCGCGGGCCGGCCGGAGAGCGGGGTGCCCAGGGTGTGTGGGCCGGTGTAGACGGCCAGTGCCTCGGCGCCTTCCAGGTGCACGTGCTCGCTCCAGAAGGTGCCGGTCTCCGCTTGCTCGGAGGCGAAGGTGCCGGCTCCGGGGCGGGACCGCGTGGGGGTTTCGGCTTCGGTGGGTACGGGGGCGGCTGGGCGCGGGCCGGATCCGTTCGGGGACGGGGCGGACAGGGTGAGGGTGACCTCGGGGGGCAGCGGGTGGAACTCCTCGACCCTGATGCCCAGGAGGTCGCGGAGGGCGCCGGGGTAGCCGCCGAGGCGGACCCGGGCGTGCTCGTCGGCGACGCCGCTGAGGTAGGAGACCACCAGGGTGCCGCCGCCGGAGACGTAGCGGCGCAGGTTCTCGGCGTCGGCGTCACAGATGAGGTAGAGGCTCGGGACGAGCACCAGCGGGTACGCCGACAGGTCGGCGGAGGGGGGCACGAGGTCGGCGGTGACGCCGTGCCGGTAGAGCACCCGGTGCGCCTGGCGTGCCGCCTCGGTGTGGTTCAGCTCGGTGGAGGGCAGGCCGGGGGCCTGGAGCGCCCAGTTCGCCTCGACGTCCCAGAGGATCGCGGCCCCGGCCTCGACGGGGGCCGCGCAGGCGTCCTTCAGCGTGGGCAGCAGCGCGCCCAGGTCGCAGATCTCGCGGAAGACCCGCGAGTCGGGTCCGGCGTGCGGCACCATGCCCGCGTGCCAGAGTTCGGCGCCGCCCCGGGAGGCCCGCCACTGGAAGAACATCGCTCCCCGCGAGCCCCGCGCGATGTGCGACAGGCTCAGTCTGGTGATCTCGCCGGGGCGCTTGGCCAGCATCCGGGGTCCGGTGTAGGTGACCACCGCCTGCTCCATCAGCAGCCAGGGCTTCCCGGTGGCCGGGCCTTGCGCCGGGGCGTCGGCCGAGCCGTGTGCCGGGTCCGAGGCCCAGCCGCGGGCCAGGTCGGCGGCGAAGGCGGTCTCGGCGGGTGGGTCGGCGGACGGATAGTGGTCGATCGCCACCAGGTCGACCTCCGCGGCCCAGTGCCGCTGGTTCACCGGGACCCAGTCGCCGAGCACGAAGTTCGTGGTGATCGGGAGGTCCGGGGTGAGCTCGCGCAGCACCGCCTTCTGCTCGCGGAAGTGGTCGAGCATCGCGTCGGAGACGAACCGCCGGAAGTCCAGGACCTGGGCGGGGTTGGGCAGGTACTGGGTGGTGCGGGGGGTGGTGATCTGCTCCCAGGCGGAGTAGTGCTGGCTCCAGAACGAGGTGGTCCAGGCGTCGTTCAGCGCCTCCAGGGTGCCGTGCCGTGCCTGGAGCCAGGTTCTGAAGGCGGTGGCGGCGTGGTCGCAGTGGCAGGTGGTGCCGTACTCGTTGTGCACGTGCCACATGGCCGGCGCCGGGTGGTCGCGGTAGCGCTCGGCGAGGGCACGGGCGATCCGGACGGAGGCGGCGCGGTAGGCGGGGGAGTGCACGCAGTAGGTGTCGCGGCTGCCGTGGGTGAGCCGGGTGCCGTCGGGGGTGACGGTGCGGGCGTCGGGGTGGGCGAGGCCGAACCAGGGGGGTGGGGAGGCGGTCGGGGTGGCCAGGTTGACCCGGATCCCGCCGGTGTGCAGCAGGTCGAGGACGCGGTCGAGCCAGCCGAAGTCGTAGGCGCCCGGTGCGGGTTCCAACCGTGCCCAGGAGAAGACCCCGACGCTGACCAGGTTGACCCCGGCCCGCCGCATCAGCTCGACGTCCTCCTTCCAGACCTCCTCGGGCCACTGCTCGGGGTTGTAGTCCCCGCCGTAACACAGTCCGCCGAACCCTCGGGGCCAGTCCACCGGCCGCTCCCTTATTTGGATGGTATCCAAACTAATTATCCACAGGTAGGGAACCTGACTCAAGCCGTGGTCGTGGGCCGGGTCCGTCCCGGGCTTGATCCTCGTGGGATAGGCGCGAGCTGTTCCAGTGCCGCCCGCACGGTCTCGCCGGTTGAGGGGCCGGGGCCGGACGAGCACGTGCGTGCTTTTTGCTTCACCGGGGGCTGTGGGAGGCGCCGGTGCTCTCGGCGATAGGTTTGAACAGTTCCACCAGGTCGTCGATGACGGTGAACAGGCCCCCTAGTATGAGGCCGCCGAAGACCGCTATCGCCACCCCGCCGGCTTCTACGGGGCCGGTCGCCGGAGTGACGGCTGCGCCCATCAATGCGAATGCCGTCAGGGCGATGTTCCGCATGATGTGCTGGATTCCGAGCGGGGTCGTCGTCGAGACGCCGAAACAGCGGCAGGGGATGTGCGCACCACGGCGCAGCGTCAGCGCGATACTAATTGTGAAGATTATCAACAGGCCGGCCGCAATTGTGAAACCGGCGACCGCCGCAGTCGGTGTAGGCACCACGAGTAGCACGCACGCAGCGAGCTCGGCGGCCATCACGCCCAGTGCCACTGGCCTGGCCAAGGTCTGGGGCAACAGCCGCATATCGCGTACTGACTCTACAAAGGCATTGGTCGCGTCCCGATTCGCCGCCTTACCGATGAACGAGGAGACAAACACCACACCGATCAGGCAACGGATCCCTATCTCCAGGTAATTCACCGGTCACTCCCTGAGCTTGCCTCCCGGAACGTATTACGTGGACAGCTCGTCGTATCTCAACGTCCCAGAACATGGCGGCGGCTTTTGAACTTTACACATACGTTTCCGTTACATCTAGCGTCCTGGTCATACTTGGCGATCTCTGATGCGTTGTTCCTGGTAGCCGGCTCGCCGAGTGCGGGTCGGATGGCGTGGTCGCCACATCGGCCGGCGCTGGATCTTGTCGGCGGCGGGTGCGGTCGATCGGTCGCTCCCGGTAAGCGCGTCAGGCCCCGCCCGGCACCGGCCCTCCGTCTCCGCCGACACATCCGACGCCTACACGTCCGACGCCGGGGTGATCCGGCTGTCCCTGCGAGATCCGGAACGGTTCGCCGAGATCTTCCACCGGTACTTCACCGCGATTCATCGGTACGCCTCCGCCAGGCTGGGCGCCGACGCCGCGGACGACGTCGCGGCGGAGACGTTCCTCGCGGCCTTCCGGCAGCGGGAGCGCTATGACCTGTCCCGTCGTGACGCGCGCGTGGCTGTTCGGCATCGCCACCAACCTGATCAGACGGCACCGCAGGGACGAGGTGCGCCTGTACCGCGCCCTGGAGCGGGCCAGGGACGCCTCCGTTACCGGCTCGGGCGTGTCACCGGTGGACCGCGCCGAGGCCGACCTCGCGCAGCGCCGCCTGGCGGGTGCTCTTGCCGTGCTGAAAGCCGGTGACCGGGAGGCACTCCTGCTGGTCGCCTACGGCGAGCTCAGTTACGCGGAGGCCGCCGACGCCCTGGGCATTCCCCCGGGCACCGTCGGATCCCGCCTGAACCGGGCCCGTAAGCGGGTCAGGGAAGTCCTGAACACGGGCATCGCAAGCAAGGGGAGACGACACGATGGATGAGATGAACCTGCTTCGTGACCGGGCCGAGGCTCAGCCCGCTCCGCGGCCCGAGGTCGTCGCCTCGGCACTCGACCGCCTCCGCAGCGCCGCCGGGGAGCCCGAGCGGGCGGCCCGGCGTTCAATCCGGCTGCTCGGCTCGCGCTGGAGGCTCACCGCGGCGGGCTCGCCGGCCGCGCCGCGGCGATGGTCCCGCCCGGTTCCGCGCCTCGCGGCCGCGATCGTCGCGGCCACCGCGGTGGCGGTGACGACGACGGCGATCTCACGAGGTTCCGGCGAGGACAGACGGGAACAAAACCCTGTGCGCCCCCGGTGGTTTCGAAGACTGACCGAATCCGGGTCAGCCGGCGAACGCGACGCTCGCGGACGCCGGGGTCGAGGCGGTCGAGGCGGATGATCATCCGCCTCGACCGCCTCGCTGTGTGAACGGTCGTGTCCGGCTCCAGGCTCGGTGCCCGGCCCGGTCCACGGCCATGCGGGTGAAGGTCTTTCCCGCCCCGCCCCGGGTGCGGGCGGCTGCAGAGCGTGGGTGAGCGGGGGGCTCGGCAGGTGGAGCCATTGACGTTTGTTGGTTTGGACGCAAAACTAATTCCGCTACAGGATGCCGAGAGCTGGAGTTCCCATGCCGTACCGTCCCCCGCTGGTCGCGCACGAGTACTTCGTCGCCGATCCGCCGGAGCTGCCCGTCCGGTCGCACGGCGAGGAGGGCCTGTCTGCGCTGATCTCGGCGGAGCCGGTCGCCTCGGACGCGGCCGGGGTGATCCTGAAGGCGGTGACCTCCGCCGAGGAGACGCTCCTGGTCCAGGTGAGTGTGGCGGGCGAGGGGGTGATCCGGGTCCGGCTCGGGCAGGACGCGGACGCGCGGACCCGGTCGGCCGCCGCGATCTCCATGGTCACGCCGGGAGAGTTCGCCGGGGCGCGGGTGGAGAGCCTGGACGGGACGATCCTGCTGGACGCGGGCTCGCTCCGTGCGGAGATCACCCTGGCGCCCTGGCACCTGAGGTTCACCGACGCGAGCGGGGTGCCGCTGGTGGAGCAGGACCGGGGGCACACCGACATCAGTGGCCGGTTGCGCACGCTGCCGTTCGGCCGCTCCAGCTCGAACGGTGCGGTGGTCGGCTACCACGAGAGCTTCGCCGCCCCCGCCGACGAGGCGTTCAGCGGGTTCGGCGAGTCGTTCACCCGGCTCGACAAGCGCGGCCAGCGGCCGGTCATGTGGAACTTCGACGCGTTCGGCGCCGAGTCGCAGCGGGCGTACAAGAACGTTCCGTTCTACCTGTCCAGCAGGGGCTACGGCGTGCTGGTGGACAGCGGGACGCCGGTGGAGTTCGACGTCTGCCAGACCACGCACAGCTGCGTGCAGATCGTGGTCCCGGACGACCTGATCGACTACTACGTGATCGCCGGGCCCACCCCTTCCGAGGTGCTCGGCCGGTTCGACCTGCTGACCTGCGCGCCGCTGCTCCCGCCGAAGTGGGCGTTCGGCACCTGGATCTCCTCGGGGTTCTTCGTCGACACCCAGGAGCGGGTGATGGCCAGGGCGCGGACGATCCGCGAGCGCGGCATCCCGTGCGACGTGCTTCACCTGGACACCTACTGGCAGACCGACGGGCACTGGTCCGACCTGCGCTGGGACGCGGGCGGCTTCCCCGACCCGACCGGCATGCTGGCCGAGCTGGACGAGATGGGGTTCAAGGTCTGCCTGTGGATGAACCCGTACATCTCCCATCTCAGCCCGGCCTTCCCGGCAGCGGCTGAGAACGGATATTTCCTGAAAAAGCCTGATGGCGAGGTCTACGTGGCCGACTGCTGGCACGGCTCCTACCCGGCCTGCGGCATCGTCGACTTCACCAACCCGGCCGCCACCGAGTGGTTCCAGGGACTGCTCCGCCCGCTGCTCGAACAGGGCGTCCAGGTCTTCAAGACCGACTTCGCCGAGGGGGTGCCGCACGACGCGGTCGCGGCCAACGGGATGTCGGGCACCGACCTGCACAACGTCTACACGCTGCTCTTCAACGACGCCGTCTCCGAGGTGACCCGTGAGATCGCCGGGCACGGCATGGTCTGGGCGCGCTCGTCGTTCCTCGGCGGCCAGCGGCACTCGGCGCAGTGGAGCGGCGACACCTTCACCAGCTACCCGGCGATGGGCAGCACGCTCCGTGGCGGGCTGGCGCACGGCCTGTCCGGCGTCCCGTTCTGGAGTCACGACGCGGGCGGGTTCACCGGCCGCCCCACCGACGACCTGTACGTCAGGTGGACCCAGTTCGGCGCGCTCTCCCCGCTGCTGCGGCTGCACGGCACCACCAGCCGGGAGCCGTGGGAGTTCCCCGAGGTGGAGGCGGAGGCGGTCGAGGCGCTGCGGCTGCGCTACCGGCTGATGCCGTACCTCTACACGGCGGCCGTCGAGGCCGCCGCGACCGGGGCGCCGATGATGCGGGCGCTCTGCGTCGACTACCCCGATGACCCGGTGGCCTGGCAGGCGGACCTGGAGTATCTCCTCGGCCGCGACCTGCTGGTGGCGCCGATGACCTCACCCGAGCAGGTCAGGAAGGTCTACCTGCCGGCCGGGCGGTGGGTGGACCACTGGAGTGGCGAGGTGCTGACCGGCGGCAGGTACGTCACGGTCGCCACGCCGCTGGACCGCATCCCGCTGTTCGTCAGGCACGGCGCGATCATCCCCGTCCTCGCCGAGCCCGGCGTCGCCGTCGGGGACGGGCCGTTCGGGGAGATCACCCTGGTCGCGTACGGCGTGGGCGAGAGCAGTACCACCATCTCCGACCACGACGGGGACACCACGATCACCGCGATGCCCGAGGGCGAGGGCCTGCGGGTGACCGTCTCGGGGAGCGCGCGGATCGCGGGCGTCGAGCTGCTGGGGGCCGGCGTCCCGATCGTCATCACCACCATCTAGGAGAAGACCATGTTCAACCTGAGAGTCGGTGTCGCCACGGTGGCGGCGCTCGCGGCGCTCGCCGCCTGCGGCGGCACCGAGCAGGCGGCGGACAAGCCCGCCGCGGACGGCCCCCGCGTCCTGAAGCTCTGGCACTACGAGGGCGCCGACAGCGCGATGGGCAAGGCGTGGGCCGAGGCCGTCAAGCAGTTCGAGGCGACCCACCCGAACGTGACGGTCAAGTTCGAGGAGAAGGCGTTCGAGCAGATCCGCCAGTCGGCGGGCATGATCCTCAACTCGGACGAGGCCCCCGACGTCATGGAGTACAACAAGGGCAACGCCACGGCGGGCCTGCTCTCCAAGCAGGGGCTGCTCACCGACCTCACCCCCGAGGTGACCAAGCGCGGCTGGGACAAGCTGCTCAGCCCCTCGATCCAGACCACCGCCAGGTATGACGAGCGCGGTGTGATGGGCGCGGGCAAGTGGTACGGCGTCCCGAACTACGCCGAGTACGTGATGGTCTACTACAACAGGGACGCCTTCAAGAAGGCGGGCGTCGAGGTGCCCACCACCTACGAGGAGTTCACCGCCGCCCTCGACACGTTCGTCAAGGCGGGGACCACCCCCATCGCGGTCGGCGGCGCCGAGTATCCGGCGCAGCAGATCTTCTACCAGCTCGCGCTGAGCAAGGCGCAGCGCTCCTGGGTGGACGCCTTCCAGCTCTACAAGGGCAAGGTCGACTTCAAGGGGCCGGAGTTCAAGTACGCGGCCGACACCTTCGCCGACTGGGTCAAGAAGGGCTACGTCGAGGCGGACTCCGCCGCCATCAAGGCCGAGGACATGGGCGTCTCCTTCATCGGCGGCAAGTACCCGATCCTGGTCTCCGGCAGCTGGTGGTACGGCCGCTTCGTCAGCGACGTCAAGGACTTCGAGTGGGGCTCGTTCCTCTGGCCGGGCAACACGATGAGCGCCGGGTCCAGCGGCAACGTCTGGGTCGTCCCGGAGAACGCCAAGAACAAGGACCTCGCCTACGACTTCATCGACATCACCATGAAGAAGGACATCCAGAACCTGCTCGGCAACTCCGGCGGCATCCCGGTGGCCGCCGACACGGCCGCGATCACCGATGAGAAGAGCAAGGAGCTGATCGAGAACTTCAACAGGCTCTCGGCCTCCGACGGGCTGGCCTTCTACCCCGACTGGCCGGCGCCCGGCTACTACGACGTGCTGGTGGCGGGCGTGCAGAACCTCATCAACGGCACCAAGACCCCCGACGCGGTGCTGGACGAGATCGCCGCTCCGTACCACGAGAACCTCGCCGACATCGGTAACTGACCCCTCCCACGGCCCGCGCCGTGACGATCACGGTGTCCCGGCGCGGGTCGTACGCACAGCACAGAGAAAGGAGACCTCCGATGCCGAGGTCTCGTGACCGCGGGTACCGGGTGTTCCTGCTGCCGAGCGCCGTGCTCTTCACCGCGGTCATCGTCGTGCCGTTCCTGATGAACGTCGGCATCGGCTTCACCCGCTGGCAGGGGATCGGCGACCCGAGGTGGATCGGGCTGGAGAACTACACCCGGCTCCTCGCCGACGAGCGGTTCTGGTCCTCCTTCCGCAACAACGTCGCGCTCATCGTGGCGATGGCGATCGTCCCGACGCTCGTCGGCCTCGTCCTGGCCGCCACGCTCTTCGACTACGTGGGCAAGAAGGTCGGCCCCCGCGCGGCCGGCGTGCTGCGGGCCGCGTACTACCTGCCGCAGGTGCTGCCGGTCGCGGTGGCCGGGATCGTCTGGGGCTGGATCATGCACCCCAGGTTCGGGGCGCTCAACGAGCTGCTCGGGCTGCTGGGGATGGAGCCGAGGAACTGGCTGGGGGACCCGGGCTGGGCGCTGCCGAGCGTCATGGTGATCATGGTCTGGTTCCAGATCGGCTACCCGGTGGTCATCTTCATGTCCGGGCTGCAGCGGGTCGACCCCGCGCTGTACGAGGCCGCCGAGATGGACGGCGCCTCGTGGTGGCGGCGGTTCTGGCACATCACCATCCCGCAGATCCGGCCGGAGATCTACGTGGTCCTGCTGACCTGCACGATCGCCGCGCTCAAGGTGTTCGGGCCGATCTTCGTGCTGACCAGGGGCGGACCCGGCGGTGCCACGCTCGTGCCCTCCTACTTCAGCTACCAGAACTTCTTCGAGAAGGCCAACGTCGGCTACGGCGCGGCGATCGCCACCGTGCTCACCCTGGTGATCATCGCGGTGACGGTCTTCTTCCTGCGGGTTCAGGACAGGGAATCATGATCCGGAAGTACTCGGTCCTGGTCTCGCTGGTCGTGCTGGCCGTCGTGATGCTGGTGCCGTTCGTCATCGTCACGCTCAACGCGGTCAAGTCACCGGCCGACTACTCCTCGGGCGGGCCGCTGAGCCTGCCGAGCGAGCTGTACCTCGACGGGATCGTCGACTTCTGGAACCGGGTCGACTTCGGCGGCAAGCTCTGGAACAGCCTGCTGATCAGCGGCTCGGTGGCCGTGCTCGCGACGGTCCTGTCGGTGCTCAACGCCTACGCGCTCGGCATCGGCAGGGTGCGCGGGCGGGTGTGGATCCTGGTCGTCTTCCTGGTGGCCAACACGCTGCCGCAGGAGGCGCTGGTCTACCCGCTGTACTACCTGGCCAAGCAGGCCGGTCTCTACGACACCAGGCTCGGGGTGATCATCATCTTCACGGTGATCCAGAGCGCCTTCGGGACCTACCTGCTCTCCTCGGTGCTCGGCCGCTTCCCGCACGAGATCCTGGAGGCGGCGGCCCTGGACGGGGCGGGCAGGTGGCGGGCCCTGTGGCGGATCGTCGTGCCGATCAGCAGGCCCACGCTGAGCGTGCTGCTCGTCTTCTTCTTCATCTGGACCTGGAACGAGTTCTTCCTGCCCCTGGTCTTCCTCATCTCCAACGAGAACCAGACGGTTCCGGTCGCCCTCGGGGTGCTGCAGGGGGACAAGATGATGGACGCCACGATGTCCAGCGCCTCGGCGCTGCTCGGCATCCTGCCCGCGGTCGCCTTCTTCCTCATCTTCCAGCGGACTCTGACCCGCGGCGTGACCGTGGGCGCCGTCAAGTGAGCCGTCAAACGAACTCTCCGCCGAGCCCCGACGGGGCTCCCGACGCCGTACGCCGCTCGGGGGCGGACGGCGTCCCCAGACCCGCAGTTCTTCGACTCCCCCTGACCTGGAGGCGAGATGTCCTTATCGACCAAGGCAGCGACCAGGGCCGTCGCGGCCGTGGCCGCGACGGCCCTGACCCTGGGGTTGTGCGCGGCCCCGGCCCGCGCGGCCTACGAGTACCCCTTCCGTGATCCCTCGCTCCCGCTGAGCCAGCGCGTCGACGACCTGCTCGGCCGGCTCACCCAGGCCGAGAAGATCTCCTGGCTCCACCAGTACCAGCCCGCGGTGGACCGCCTGGGCATCGGGCTGTTCAAGACCGGCACCGAGGCGCTGCACGGCGTCGCCTGGTCCACCGACATCGACAACGGCGGCAGCGTGGTGACCGCCGAGGGGACCGTGTTCCCGCAGGCCGTCGGCCTGGCCAGCACCTGGAATCCCGACCTGATCAAGAAGGTCGGCGCCGCCGTCGGCGACGAGGCCAGGGGCTACCACGCGGAGAACCCCCGGCTGTGGGGCCTGCAGCTCTGGGCGCCGGTGGTCAACCTGCTCCGCGACCCCCGCTGGGGCCGCAACGAGGAGGGCTACTCCGAGGACCCGCTGCTCACCGGCGCGATCTCCACCGCGTACGGCTCGGGCATCCAGGGCGACGACCCGGACCACCTGCGGGCGGCCCCGGTGCTCAAGCACTTCCTGGCCAACAACAACGAGGTCCGCCGCGACACGACCTCCTCCAGCCTGCGCCCGCGCGTCCTCAACGAGTACGACGTCCCGGCGTTCAAGACCGCGCTGCAGGCGGGCGCGGCCACCGGTGTGATGACCGCCTACAACCTGATCAACGGGCGGCCCGCCACGGTCACCGACCTCAACTCCACGGTCAGGACCTGGACCGACAGGCCGCTGTTCAACGTCTCCGACGCCGGCGGGCCCAACAACCTCACCGGCTCCCAGGGCTACTTCGCCACCCAGGCCGAGGCCGCCGCCGCCATGCTCAAGGCGGGCGTGGAGAGCTTCACGGTGAACGACACCAACGCCGCCCCGACGGTGGCCGCGGTCAACGAGGCGCTGACGCGAGGGTTGCTGACCCAGGCCGACATCGACACCGCGGTACGCAACATCCTCGGCATCCGGTTCCGGCTCGGCGAGTTCGACCCGGACGGCGGGCCGTACGGGAAGATCACCAAGGACGTGGTCGACAGCCCCGCGCACCGCGCGCTGGCCCGGCGGACCGCGGCCGAGGCGGCGGTGCTGCTGAAGAACTCCGGGAAGACCCTGCCGCTCAGCCCCGCCAAGAAGGTCGCGGTGGTCGGCCCGCTGGCCGACACCCTCTACACCGACTGGTACTCCGGCAGGCTGCCCTACGAGGTCACCCCGCTGGAGGGGATCAGGGCGCGGTCCGCCGCCGCCGTCACCAGCGAGGGCGTCGACCGGATCGCGCTGAAGTCCGGCGGCAGGTACCTCACCGCGGGCACCGGGGCCGGTGCCGACCTGAAGCTCTCGGCGACCACCGCGGGCGCGACCGAGCAGTTCGACGTCTTCGACTGGGGCCAGGGGATCGTCACCCTGCGCAGCGTCGCCAACGGCAGATACGTCAGCCGGGCGAACTGGTCCACCCTGGTCAACAACCAGGAACAGCCCACCGGCTGGTTCGTCCAGGAGCAGTTCAAGCTGGAGGCGCAGGCCGACGGCACGACGCTGCTGCGCTACGCCGGCTACGAGACCGCCTACGACTGGTTCGGCCCGAACAAGTACGTCAAGGCCGCGGCCGACGGCACGCTCAGCCTGACCACAGCCGAGGACGCCACCCGCTTCGAGAAGGAGACGGTGCGCAGCGGGATCGCCGAGGCGGTCGCGGCGGCGAAGGGCGCCGAGGTGGCGGTGGTCGTGGTCGGCAGCATGCCGTTCATCAACGGCCGTGAGGACCACGACCGGACCGACCTCGGTCTCGCCGAGGGACAGCGGGCGCTGGTGGAGGCGGTGCACGCCGCCAACCCGAACACCGTGGTCGTGCTGGAGAACAGCTACCCGACCACGATCGACCGGCTGCAGGAGAAGGTCCCGGCGATCCTGTGGACCACGCACGCCGGAGCCGAGACCGGCAACGCGCTGGCCGACCTGCTGTACGGCGACGCCAACCCGGCCGGCCGCCTCACCCAGACCTGGCCCAGGGCCGGTGCCACCCTGCCGGACATCCTCGACTACGACATCGTCAAGACCGGTGCGACCTACCTGTACTCCAAGGCCAAGCCGCTGTACGCCTTCGGCCACGGCCTGAGCTACACCACGTTCGGCTACCAGGGCCTCAAGGCCACCGCCAGGAGCGATGGGTACGAGGTGAGCGTCAAGGTGACCAACACCGGCTCGCGCGCGGGCGACGAGGTGGTCCAGCTCTACACCCACCAGCACGCCTCCCGGGTGGAGCAGCCGGTCAAGCAGCTGCGCGGCTTCCAGCGGGTGCGGCTGGCCCCGGGGGAGTCGAAGACGGTGCAGTTCTCGCTCAAGACCGCGGACCTGGCCCTGTGGGACGTGACCAGGGGTCGCTTCGCGGTGGAGCCGTCCACCCACGACGTCATGGTCGGCTCGTCCTCGGACGTCGTCCGGCAGCGCGTGACCGTACGGGTGGACGGCGAGCGGATCGGTCCCCGCGATCTCACCCGGCCCACCCGCGCCGCCGACTTCGACGACTACGCGGGGGTCGAGCTGGTCGACGAGACCAAGGTCCGCGGTGACGCGGTCGGCGCCTCGGCGGGCGAGTGGATCGCCTTCAAGGACGCGGACTTCCGGGCCGGGGTCACCGGCGTGCGGCTCGGGGTCGCGGCGAGTGCCGCCTCCTCGGTCGAGATCCGGCTCGGCTCCCCGACCGGCAGGCTCGCCGGGACCGTGCCGGTGACCGCCACCGGCGGGAACTACTCCTGGGCCACCGCCGGCGCCCCGGTCACCGGCGTACGGGGTAAGCAGGACGTCTACCTGGTCTTCAGGGGTGCCCTGCGGGTCAAGGACGTGACCTTCACCCGCTGACCGCCCCCGTTCCTCCACCTGGCCCGCTCCCGCCCCCCTCGGCGGGAGCGGGCCAGGTGCGTAGTGGGGGTCCGTGGGTAATGGCGGAAGGAGAGGAGATCTGCTGTGATTTCTCTCCGTAGTCACGGTGAAAATTCGGTTTGGTAGCAGGGGAGAGCATTATGACGACCACGAATCGCCCGGCCGAGGCGTCGGGCCAGTTCGCCATCGGGGGCGACCTCACGGTCAACCGCCTGGGGTACGGGGCGATGCAGCTCACCGGGAAGGGCGTGTGGGGGGAGCCGAGCGACCCCGAGGAGGCGGTCCGCGTGCTGCGCCGCGCCGTCGAGCTGGGCGTCACCTTCATCGACACCGCCGACTCCTATGGCCCGTTCGTCTCCGAGCTGCTGATCAGGAAGGCGCTGCACCCCTATCCCGAGGACCTGGTCATCGCGACCAAGGCGGGGCTCACCCGGTCGGGCCCCGACGACTGGCGCCCGGTCGGCCGCCCCGAGTACCTGCGCCAGCAGGCCGAGCTGAGCCTGCGCCACCTCGGCGTGGAGCGGATCGACCTGTTCCAGCTGCACCGCATCGACGCCAAGGTGCCCCTCGCCGACCAGGTCGGGGAGCTCGCCCTGCTGCAGCAGGAGGGCAAGATCCGGCACATCGGCCTCAGCGAGGTCAGCGTCGGGCAGGTCGAGGAGGCGGGCAGGTACGCGAGGATCGTCTCGGTGCAGAACCTCTACAACCTCGCCCAGCGCGACGCCGAGCCGCTGCTGGAGTACTCCGAGGCCAACGGCATCGGCTTCATCCCGTGGTTCCCGCTCGCCACCGGCAAGCTGGCCGAGGAGGGCGGCCCGCTCGCCGAGGCGGCCAGGGCACACGGCGCCACCCCGTCCCAGCTCGCCCTGGCCTGGCTGCTGAAGCGCTCCCCGGTGATGCTCCCCATCCCCGGCACCTCGAAGGTCGCCCACCTGGAGGACAACATCGCCGCCGCGGGCGTCGAACTGACCGACGACGAGTTCGCGGCCCTGTCCAAGGGGGCCTGAGAGTAACGTCGCCGCCGGTCCCACCGGCGGCGACGTTACTCTCACACCGTGATGTCGGCGTACGGCCAGGCCGGTTCACCGCTCGCTGGAAAGGTCTCATCGTGACGATTCAGGTAGCGGTTTGCGGTCCGCGTGACTGCACCGGCGAGGACGAGTCCAATGCCCGCGAGATCGGCCGGCTGCTGGCGGAGCGCGGCGCGGTGGTGATCTGCGGTGGTTACACGGGAGTCATGGCCGCCGTGGCGTCCGGCGCCCGCTCGGCGGGCGGGACGGTGGTCGGCATCCTGTCCCGAGCGGACCGGGAGCATGCCGGCCCGGACCTTTCCATCGTGATCCCGACCGGCGTCGGGGAGGCGCGAAACAACATCATCGTCAACTCGGGCGACGCGGTGATCGTCGTCGGTGGATCGTGGGGCACCTTGTCGGAACTGGCGCTCGCGATGCGCCACGGCCGCGCCCCGGTGGTCCAGCTCGGCGGCTGGCGGTTGCTCGACGGTGCGGGGCGTCCGGTCGCCGGCGTCAGGTACGTCTCGTCCCCGCAGGAGGCGCTGGCGGCCACCGGGCTCTGGCCTGACCACTGACTCCTTTGGACATTGCCCGGCCCCGGGCAATGTCCAAAGGAAGGGCCCACGCTCACGCCCCGCTGTACCCCGTCGGCCAGTTCGCCGATCGCGGGGAACGAGCCACCGCGGCCGGGGTGTTCCCGTGGCCAAGTCCGCGTCGTGGCACCTGTCGGTACGGAAACCGTGGACGAGGTCAGCCGCGGGCGCGGTTGACGGCGGTGGAGACCGCCAGCGGGATGGCCAGCAGGCCCAGCAGGGTGAGCTGGGTCATTCTCGCTTCCAGGCCTCCGCATTCCGTGGGGTCGTCGCCGAACCAGGGGATCAGCGTTCCGATGGGCGGGCCGCAACTTCCGACCGGCCACAGGACCAGCGCCAGGATCAACGCGAATAGCAGGACCAGCCATTGCTGCGCGCCGGACGACTCCAGTTCGGGCTCGAAGCGGCGGCGCCACTGGCCGTAGGCCCAGAAGTAGAACGCGAGCGCGAGCAGGTTGAAGATCGTCAGGGACGTGCCGGGGTGCTCCCAGAGCAGCACGAAATGCGCTGCGGCCACCGCGACCAGGACGGCGGTGAACCACCAGGCCAGGTGCCAGGGCACCGTCCACGGGCCGATCCGCGCCCACCTGGTCGCCTTCTCACCGCCGTCGCCCCTGTTTCGCATGGCGACGAGCATGGCTCATGCCGCTTGTGAGCGACTTGGAACCGGATAGGGCGGCGACCGACTCGCGGGTGAGACGGACTGGGAACCGCGTCATCGCGATGTGCCGATCCGCCGCCGGTCCGGGCACCTGGTCGACGGTCCTGCTGAGGCCCGAACATCGCCTGGTGTGCTCCATCGGAGCACTAAGCCGATTCCAAAGCGCATACAAGTCAATTCCAAGAGTGCTGTCCAATTATGCGCTTGACGAGGAGAAAGCAGGCGGGAAGACGTTTTCCCGGCTCAGGGATCTTCTCGTGGGGGCCGACGTCATTCTTTCACGGAAAAAGTCACCGGGAGAAACGAGAGGCAGCGCGTACGGATCGGTGCGTAGTGGTCCCATTCGAAATCGAGATTCACTCCGACCATGGACCCAAATGGGCGCCCGAGCCGTCAGACGACCGGCTTTACCGGCCGTGCCCTGCTCCCCGAACGTGCCTGGCGGCGCAGCGGACGCGTGCCGTGGCCTGGCCACCTTCCGGAGTGCGGCGGAAAAGACACTCGCGGCCCATGCCACCGGGCAGCCGTCATGCACAGAAGTAAAGAGGACCAACGTGAGTGTTCATGCATTCGACATGCTGTGCCGCGCCGTGGAAGAAACGGACGCGGGCCGCACTGACACCGCCCGGCGCTGGCTGGACAAGCTACGCGGCCTGATCGCCCCCGAGAAAGTGGGCGATGACTTCCTCTACCTGCTCTACCACGACGCCTTGGCCCGTCGGCTCGGCACTCACCAGGATGAGCGGGACAATCTGTATCTGTGCCGTTTCGAGCGGCCGCAAATCGAGTTGTTCGACCTGGTTGCCGAACACCTGCCGGTGGTGATTCTGGCCGGTCGTATCGGCGGTGCGCTGCTCGCCGGTCACCTCGCCGGGCGGGACACGGCCACCCTGATGTCGGTGGGCATAGGCTCGGGAGGCCAGGAGGCGGCGGTGCTCGCCGCGCTCGCGAGTCGCGGCCAGGCACCCGGGCGGCTGACGGTGATCGGGGTGGACCCCGCAGTGGGCAGCCTCCACCAGGCCGAACGATCCATCCGCGACACTCGTGTCCCGCTGGACTTCCATCAGGTGCCCCGCTTCGCCGAGCACATGACCGACGAGGACTGGGAGCTGGTGCGCCGAGCACCACGCCCGCTGGTGGTGAACGCCGCATTCGCGCTGCACCACCTGCGGGACACCGCGTCCGGCGCCGATGAGAGGAACACGTTCCTGGCGAAACTGCGCGATGCGGAGCCGGACGGCGTAGTACTGTGCGAGCCGGACTCCGATCATCATCGGGTGGCACTGCCCGAGCGGTTCCACAACTCGTGGCGGCACTTCGCGGTGCCGGCGCACGGGTAGGTGATGGCCGACCGGCACGGGCCGGCAGGTCCGTGCCGGTCGCGGGCGCTGTGCGGCCTACTGCCGGGCCTGGCTACGGGCCGGGATCCGGCCACGGCGGCGATCCCGACCGGCGTCCGCGGTCGGCGGCGACCTGGTCCGTGACCCGCTCCCGGGCGCCCAGGCGGCGGGACACCACACCGAGCAGCCGCCCCCCGGAGAAGTAACCGAACCTCCGGGAGTCGACGCTGGCGGCGGGGTTGTCGCCCAGCAGTACCAGGCAGCCCGCCGGTACCCGGGCGCCGGGGGCGGCCCGCGTGGCCACCGCCACCTCCCCGGGCACCGGGTCGCCGGGCACGGCGGCCGCGCGCTTGATGATCCACTGTCCGGGAGGGACCGGATTCGTCATCACCACGACCTGCCCCGGGTGGACCGCGGCCAGGGACGCCCGGCGGATCAGGAGCCGCTCGCCCTCCCGGTAGGTGGGTTCCATGCTCACCCCGTGTACCGTCACCACGAGGAAGCGCCGCCGGGTCCAGAGCAGGCCCGCCAGGACCGCCGCGGCGAGGACGCCCAGGAGCGGCCCGGTCACGGTTTTGCCCCGGTGACGGCGACCTCGTCCCGGTAGCCGTCCGCCTGGAGACGGAACAGCCGCGCGTACGGGCCGTCCGCCCGGTACAGCTCGTGGTGGTCGCCCCGCTCGGCGATCCGCCCGTCCTCCAGCACCACGATCAGGTCCGCGTCGCGAACCGCGCCGAGCCGGTGCGAGATGAGCAGGCTGGTCCGGCCCGCCCGCAGCAGCCGCAGCCGGCGGTGGACCTCGTGTTCGGCCTGGGCGTCCAGCCCGGCGCTCGGCTCGTCGAGGATCATCATGTCGCAGTCGTCCCGGAGCAGCGCCCGGGCCAGTGCCAGGCGCTGCCACTGCCCGCCGGACAGGACCACCCCGGTGACCGGGTCGTCCCTGTCCGCCTCCATGAAGAAGGTGCGGCTCAGCATGGTGTCGTACCCGTGCGGCAGCCGCCGCACGATGTCGTCGACACCCGCCCGCTCCGCGGCGGCCACGATCCGATCCCGGTCCTCGATCGCGGTCAGGTCGCCGAGCCCGATGTTCTCCGCCGCGGTGAAGTCGTAGGACATGTAGTCCTGGAAGACCACTCCCAGCCGTTTCCTGAGATCGACGGCGGGTACGTCCCGCAGATCGATCCCGCCCCAGTGAATCGAGCCGGACGTCGGCTCGTAGAAACGGCACAGGAGTTTCACCAGCGTGCTCTTCCCCGCCCCGTTCAGGCCGACCAGGGCCACGGTCGACCCGTGGGGAATGGTCAGGTCCACCCCGCGCAGGATCCACGGATGGTCCTCGCTGTAACGGAACCAGACATCACGCAGCTCGATGTCGCCGGCCGGGGGGAGCCGCCGGGGCCGGGCCGGCGGTGGCAGGTCGGGCTCCAGCCGCTCGACGGCCAGGTAGTGGCCGAACATCAGCAGCTCCTGGTGGGTGTAGGCCGCCTGCTCCGCCAGGGAGGTCAGCGACGTCTGCACGGAGGCCACCGCCACCACGAACATGGAGATGTCCCCCGCGGTGCCCGAGCCGTTCAGCGCCGCACCGATCGCCATGACCAGCCCGGCCCCCGCCGTGCCCGCGCTCACCAGGCTCAGTGCCGCCTGCGTGATCAGCTCGCGGCGGTCCAGTCGCCGGTGCTGCCCGTTCGCACGCACCCGCTCGGCCCGCATCCGCCCGCGGAGGAAGTCGCCGAGCCCGAAGAGCCGGATCTCCTTGGCCGCCTGCACATCGCCGAGCAGCCGGGCGTAGAAGATCTCCCTGCGTTCGACGGGGCTGATGTTCCACATCAGCCGGGCACGGCGGCGGCTGAGGGAGATCTCCGCGATCAGCGTGGGCACGGCGGCGCCCAGCACGGCCACGGTGATGATCGGGCTGATCACCGCGAGCGAGGCGACGAAGCCAAGCACCGTGATCACGCTCTGGGCGATGCCGAGCGTGCCCTCGACGATCTGGCCCGGCGTGTGCCGGGCGGCCTGCTCCGCCAGGCGCAACCGGTCCAGGAAGGCGGGATCCTCGAACCGCGACAGCCCGGTGAAGCCGTTCACCGTCGTGTACAGCCGGTCCTGGGTGCGGAGCGCGATCGAGCGGCCCAGCTCCGCCCGGAGGTAACGGCACGCGTGCGGCAGCGCGAGCGTCAGCGCCCCGACGGAGGCCAGGACGATCGCCGCGGTCATGACGCGGCCGTTCTCGCCGGTCAGCCCGTCCAGCACGACCTTGGTCAACCAGGCGGTCGCGACCGGCGCGGCCGCGGTGACCACGGTGAGCGCCGTGTACCCCAGCAGCAGCCGGGGCGCCGCCTGCCACCCCAGGCGCAGCGCCGCGCCGAGCTCCCCCAGCCGCGACCGCCGGTCCTCTCCCCGTGCTGTCATACCGTGACCGGGTTCGGCAGCGCCGAGAGGTCGAATCCCGCCGCGGTGATGACGCTCTCGCCGTCCAGGACGCAGAACGTGGGAAAGGCGCTCACCCCGAAGGCGGCGGCCACCGGCCCCCCGTGCGCCTCCACGACCACCCGGGAGACCCGGGCCAGCGCGACCCGCATGTCCTCGGAGTCGTCGGTGCCGGCGATCACCGCGAGTACCCGGCCCCGGCCGCCGGGCAGCGCCGCGGCGTACGCGGTGAACTTCGGCAGGTTCTCCGTGCACGGCCCGCAGCCGGGTGAGAAGAAGCCGACGAGGGTGCCCGGTTCGAGCGCGTGGCGGGACACCGGCTCGCCGTCGGTGCTCAGCGCGTCGAAGTGCCCGACCACCGATCCGGCCTCGGGCAGCCGCGCGCCGCCCGCCCCGGGCCGGTCGGCCAGCATACGGGTGTGCTCCTTCAGCCGCCGGACCACCGCGAGCATCAGCATGAGGTTCAGCCCGCAGAGCACGCCCAGCACGACGACGGCGGCGATCAGATAGGGCATCGTGTTCGTTCCTCTCCACTGGTGGCCCGCCGGCCGGCGGGAGTACCGGCCGGCGGGAGCGAGATCCGGGCTAGGGCCGGTAGAGGCAGCTGTCGCAGATGGTCACGCCGCTGTCGGGGTAGTAGCAGCAGTACCTGGAGTGCCGGGCGCCACATTGCTGGTAGTAGCAGGACGCGGCGTCCGCGTGCCCGGCGGGGACCAGCCGGCTCAGCAGCCGGTCGGCCAGGGCGCTGATCGATCGCACCATAGCTCTTCCTTTCTGTGCGTTCCAGAAACGCAGATCCGATCTTTGGTGGTCACTGAATCATTGGCCTCCGCCGTAGAAGTGCCGTAGAAATGGCGTAGAGATTCTGTTCAGGCCCCGGCTGAGTGGAGATCTGTTGACATCGACGAGGTTCCGCTGCCTAGGGCCTCTGGAGGTGTGGGACGGCGACCGCTGGGTGTCACCCGGCGGGAGCAAGGTCCGCGGTGTGCTGGCCGCGCTGCTCGTACGGGCCGGGCAGAACGTGTCGGTGGACCACCTGGTCCACGAGCTGTGGGGGGACGCGCCCCCCGCTTCGTGCCGGACGCTGGTGCGCGGCTACGTCATGTCGCTGCGGCGGCTGCTGGACGACCGCGGGGCCGAGGTCGTCCAGTCTCGCCACGGCGGTTACCGGCTGAACGTCGAGCGCGACGCCGTCGACGCGACCTGTTTCGAGGATCTCTGCGACGAGGGGATCCGGCTGCGCGCGCGGGGTGACCCGGATGGGGCCTCCCCGCTGGTGCGCCGGGCGCTCT
Organism: Streptosporangium sp. CA-115845; assembly: GCF_050943795.1. Taxonomy (NCBI): domain Bacteria; kingdom Bacillati; phylum Actinomycetota; class Actinomycetes; order Streptosporangiales; family Streptosporangiaceae; genus Streptosporangium; species Streptosporangium sp. CA-115845. The sequence goes on from NZ_CP191988.1 coordinate 1,366,179, forward strand.
CGCTCTGGCGCGGACCGGTGCTGGCGGACGTACCGGTGACGCCCTCGGTGGCCGCCTACGCCGGCGGGCTCGACGAGCGCAGGCTGGCGGCGCTCATCTGGCGGATGGAGAGCGACCTCGAACGGGGACGGCCGGAGGAGCTCGTGAAGGAGCTCATGAGCCTGGTGGCGGAGCATCCGTACCGGGAGGACCTCGCCGTCCTGCTCGTCCGGGCCCTGCACCTGGCGGGAAGGCGCCCGGAGGCGCTCAAGTTCTTCGCCGACCACCGGCGGCTGCTGCGGGAGGACCTCGGCGTCGACCCCGGACCCGAGCTGAGCAGGGTGCACCAGCAGGTCCTGCTCGACGAGCGCCGCCCGGCGTGGCAGGGGCGGATCCCGGCGCAGACCCCGCCCTGCCTGCCCGACTTCACCGGCCGGGAGAAGGAGATCGAGCACTGGACGGCGGTACTGACCGCGGACGACAGTCGGGCGCTCCGCACGATCGCGATCTCCGGCCGCGCGGGGGTGGGGAAGACCACACTGGCCGTCCAGCTGGCGCACCGGCTCAGGAGGAACTACCCCGACGGCCAGCTGTACGCCGACTTCACCGGCCAGACCACGTCCGACGCGGTGCTGGGGCAGTTCCTGCGTGCCCTCGGGGTGCCCGGCCCCGCCGTCCCCGAACCGCTCACCGAGCGGATCCAGCTCTACCGCAGCCTGCTCGCGGACCGGCGGGTCCTGGTGCTCGCCGACAACGCCGAGGCCGAGGCCCAGGTCAGAGCGGTCCAGCCAGGGGCGGCCGGCTGCGCGGTGCTGGTGACCAGCCGCAAGCGGCTGCTCGGCCTGGAGTCCGCCTACTTCGCGGATCTCGACGTGCTTGAGCCCGGTGCGGCCCTCGATCTGTTCGCCAGGATCGTGACGGCCGGACGGGTCCGGGAGGAGCCCGGCGCCGCGCTGGAGATCGTCGGATTGTGCGGCCAGTTGCCGCTGGCCGTGCGGATCGCCGGGGCGCGCGCGGCGACGCGACCGAGATGGCGGCTGTCCGCCGTCGCGGAGGAACTCCGGGACGAGACGTCGCGGCTCGACCGGCTGCGGGCCGGTGACCTCGATGTGCGGGCCGCCATCGGCACCTCCTACGCGGGCCTGGACCGGTCGCAGCGCCGGTTGTTCCGGCTGCTCGGGCTGCTCGACGTCCCTGATTTCCCGGCCTGGACCGCCGCCGCGCTGACCGGTGCGCCGGAGCGGGTCGCGGATGACTGGTTGCTCTCCCTGGTGGACGCGCGCCTCGTCGACGAGGTCGGCCCCGACCTCGGGGGGCGGCCGCGGTTCCGGCTGCACGACCTGATCCGGATCTTCGCCCGCCGCCGTGCGGAGCAGGAGGAGGACGCGGACACCCGGCGGGCGGCGCTGTCCCGGGTGTTCGGCGGGTGGCTGCTGCTCGCCGAGAGGGCCGACGAACTGCTTCCCGCGCGTACCGTGGCGGTGTTGCGCTCCGACGCGCCCCGCTGGTGTCCTGCCGCGGTGGAGAGCGCGGTGAGCGACCCGTTCGCCTGGTTCGAGATGGAACGGCAGGCGATCGCCGCCCTGGTGCGGCAGTCGGCCGAGATAGGGGAGACGGGGTACGCATGGGGGCTGGCCGCCGCCGCCCAGACCTTCTACGAGCTGCGCGACGCTTCCGAGGGGGTCCGCACGCATCGGCTGGCGCTGGCCACCTGCCGGGCGGCCGGCGACCGCCGGGGCGAGGCGGTCATCTTGCGCAACCTGGCCGATCTGCACTCCGGTAAGTCCGGAGCGGTGCTCGACGACAAGGTCGAGTGGGCTGACGGGTCCCTCCGGATCTTCCGTGAGCTCGGTGAGCCGCGCGGCGTGGCGGACGCGCTGTACCTCTGCGGCGACACGTACCGGTTGCGGGGGGACTACGAGCGGGCCCTGTTCCGGCTTCAGGAGAGCGCCGAGATCGCCCGGAGCTGCGGCTACCCGCTCGGCGAGCTCCACGTGCTGCAGCAGTTCAGCATCATCGACAGCGAGCGGGGGCGCTACGACGAGGCGCTCGGCCATGCCCGGCAGGCCATGGTGATCGTCGAGGAACTGGCCAGCCCGCGCGACGAGTGCGTGGTGCGCGCCCTGCTCGGCATGATCTGCAAGCGGCTCGGCCGGTTCGACGAGGGGGCCGAACAGCTCCGCCGGGCCGTGGAGATGGCCCGCTCCTTCGCCGACCCCCTGATGGAGGCGCAGTTGCTCGCCCATCTCGGGCAGCTCTACGCCGACCGCGGCCACCCCGACGCCCGCCGGACGCTGGAGCGGGGGCTGGCCGCCAGCTCCGCCTGCCACTACGAGCACGGTCAGGCGGTCGCGTTGCACGGGCTCGGCCTGCTGGAGAGCGAGGAGGGGCGGCACGGGCGGAGCGTCGCCCGCCTGCTCGCCGCCGCGGACCTGTGGGAGCGGCTGCAGAACGCCTACGGCAGGGCGCGCACCCTCGGGGCGCTCGGCGAGGTCTACGCGCGCGGCGGCGACCTCGCGGCCGCCCGCCGTACCCTGGCGGAGGCCCGCCGGGAGTACCGGCAGCTGGAGAACGAGGCCGAGGCCGCCCGCCTGGACGCGCTGTCGCGGTCGCTCGGGGATCCGGCGGACGGCAGTTGAGGTCACCGGGTCACAGGGGCGGCACCGGCACACTGCGCCGTTACCCCTTGATGGCGCCGATGATGACCCCCTTGGTGAAGTGGCGTTGGACGAACGGGTAGACGAAGAGCACCGGCAGCAGGGCGACGACGACGATGGCCATCTGGATGGCCAGGCTCGGGGGCGGGCTCTGGCCGGGGAGGGTGCCGATTCCGCTCTGGCCGACGATCAGGGACTGGCCCTGGAGCACGTACTGCCGCAGCACCACCTGCAGTGGCCACTTGGCGTTGTCGTTGAGGTAGAGGACGGCGTTGAAGAACGAGTTCCAGTAGCCGACCGCGTAGAACAGGCCGATGACCGCCGTGACGCCCTTGGACATGGGCAGCACGATCGTGCGCAGGATGCGGAACTCGCCCGCGCCGTCGATCCGGGCGCTGTCGGTCACCTCGTCCGGGATGTTCATGAAGAACGCCCGCATCACCACCAGGTTGAACGCGGTGACCGCGCCGGGCAGGATCAGCGACCAGTACGTGTCGATCAGCCCCAGTGAGCTGACCAGCAGGTAGTTGGGGATCAGGCCGGGGCCGAACAGGAAGGTCAGCAGCACCAGGAAGAGCATCGGCCGGTGCAGCAGCGAGCCTGGCCGGGACAGCCCGTAGGCGGCCAGCACGGTGACGGTCAGGCTGATCGCGGTGCCGACGACGGTCACGCCGAGGCTGACCAGGACCGACCTGGTCACCACGCCGCCTGCGAACAGCTCCTGGTACGCGGCGAAGGAGAGCCCGCTCGGCACGGTGACCAGGCCGCCGGCCTCGGTCACCGCCTCCTGGGTGGACAGGCTGGTCAGCACGACCATGTAGATCGGGAAGAGCACGCCCACCGTGATGAGCGTCAGCAGAAGCCCCTTGAGGAGCGCGCCGACGCGGCTGGGCCGTTCGGCCCAGGGGGGAAGAGTCGTCATGATCGTTTGTAGATTCCCTGCTCGCCGAATCGATGGGCGACCTTGTTGGCCACCAGGATCAGCACCAGCCCCACCAGGCCCTTCACCAGGCCGGCCGCGGCGCCGTAGCTCCACTCGCCGGTGAGCAGCGTGCGCCAGTACACGAAGGTGTCCAGCACCTCGGCGGCGTCCCTGCCGACCGCGTCGCGCTGCAGGAAGAACTGCTCGAAGCCGACGTTCAGCGCCTCACCGAGGCGCAGGATCAGCAGCAGCACGATGACCGGGCGCAGGCCGGGCAGGGTGATGTGCCACAGGCGCCGCCAGCGGCTCGCGCCGTCGACGGCGGCGGCCTCGTAGAGGTTCTGGTTGATGGCCGCCAGTGCGGCCAGGAAGATGATCGTTCCCCAGCCGGCGTCCTTCCAGACCGTCTCCGCGGTGACCAGCACGAGGAACGTGTCCGGATTCGTCATGAGATCGATGCCGCTGTAGCCGTGGTCGCGCAGCGTCTGCGAGAGCAGGCCCGCGCCGCCGAACATCTGCTGGAACAGCGTGACCACCAGCACCCACGAGAAGAAGTGCGGCATGTAGACGATGCCCTGGATGAACAGGCGCAGCCGGGGCCGCACCACGCTGTCCAGCAGCACGGCCAGCAGGATCGGCACCGGGAAGTAGAAGACCAGCTGGAACGCGGTGATCGTCAGGGTGTTGAGCGTCGCGTCCCAGAAGCTCTGGTCGAACATCAGCCATTGGAAGTTGGCGAACCCCACCCACGGGCTGTCCGCGATGCCCACGTACGGCGAGTAGTCCTGGAACGCGATCACGTTGCCGAGCAGCGGGACGTAGTGGAACACGATGAGCAGCCCGATCGCCGGCAGCGCCATCAGCAGCAGCTGCCAGTCACGTTTCAGCCGCGATCCGAAGGGTTGCGGGCGCGCCCGCCTTGTCCTCGGGCCCCTCTTACGGACATCCTTGGAGGTGCCGGTGCCGGCGGGTGAGGTCAGGTCACCCGCCGGTCCGGTCTTCGCGTGGTCGCTAAGCACGGCCGTTGTCCCGCAGGACCTTCAGGTAGAAGTCGCGGGCCTCGTCCCCGCCGTCCCGCCGCCACTCGGTGGCGATCTGCTTGGCGTCGCTCACCGGGCGACGGCCGCGCATGATGTCGGTGAACTTGTCCTCGGTGGGCACCTGCAGCCCGGAGTACTTCGACGGCCGCTGGATCCTGATCCCGTCGAAGGGGCCCTTCTCGATGAACGGGAAGCCGGCGTTCTGCCACTCCACGTTGAGCTTGACCGCGTCGGGGTAGGGCCAGTCCACGTAGAGCGGGCGCCCGCCGAGGAAGCCGTAGGTGTAGGCGACCTCCTTGCGGCCGAGGTCGTTCGTCTCCGGGATGCCGTTCGTGCCCCGGGTGAAGTGCTTTCCCTCCACGCCGAAGTTGGCGAGCTCGTACTCCTTGGTCCCGTACGGCGCCGCGCACCAGTTGAGGATGGCGAGGATCTCCTCCACCTGCTCCTTGGGCAGCCCCTTCTTGACGAAGGTGAAGATGCCCGCCGCGGTGTTGTGGTACATGATCGGCGTGCCGCCGTCGTGGGCGAAGAGCGGGAAGGCACCCAGGTTGAAGTCGGGGTTCTTGCCCCGATGCTGCTGGAGCAGCTCCTTCCAGCCGCCCAGGCCGTCGCGGTAGACGAGGATCTGCCCGGCCCCGATCAGGTCCTTCTCGTTGGCGCCCTTGCTGCTGACCACGTTCGGGTGGACCAGCTCCTCCTTGAAGACCTTCCGCATGAACTCCAGCATCAGCTCGAACTCGGGGGTCTCGTACTTGTGGACGAGCTTGCCGCCCTCGTACCGCCAGTCCTGCGGGATCCGGAAGGTCGGCCACATCACCTCGTGGATGCTGCCGAACGCCCAGCGCTTGGCCTTGGGGTCGGTGATCTCCTTGCCGAGCTGGAACAGCTCGTCGGCGGTCTTGGGGTTGGCGTTCCAGCCGTTCTTGTCGAACAGGTCCTTGCGGTAGAGCAGGGCGAAGGGGTACGGCTCGGTCGGGAACGGCACCGCCATGAGCTTGTTGTTCCAGACCGACCACTGCCAGGCGGCGGTCGGCAGGTTGGCCAGCAGCGGGTAGGGGGCGACCTTGTCACCCTGCAGATAGGGGGTGAGGTCCTCGAACGCCTTGTCGACGGCGGTGTTGAAGTCCGCCATCTTGTCGATCTCCCAGCTCGGGATGACCATGATCTCCGGGATGTCCCCGGCGGCGAGCCTGGCGATCGCCTTGTCGCCGTAGACGTTACCGTCGGTGATCTGGAACTCCACGGTGGCGCCGATGTCGGCGTTGACCGCCTGGAAGTAGGAGTTGCTCGCCAGGCCGGGCGGCGGCGGGCCCCAGAGCGGGGTCATCGCCTTGTAGGTGCCGCCCTTGCCGGCCTTCTGGGTGAGCGCCGCGGTGGGGGCGGCCGGGTAGGAGGTGAAGCCGCCGCTGACGTCGGGGACTCCGGGCAGCGTGGAGACCGTGCCGGGAAGGTCGGGCTTGACGCCGGGGAAGGCGGTGTAGGTGGGGGTGAGGGACGTCAGCTTGTCCGCCGCGGCGGCCGTGGCGCCTCCGCTGCCCGGCCGGGGGCCGCTGGGCGCGGAACACGCGGCCAGCAGGCCGCCGCCGGCGACCGCGGCCGCGCTGAGCCCCACCAGGCCGAGGAAGCCTCGGCGGCTGGTCATCGCGCCCTGGGGAAGATCTTTCACGGGGCGCTCCCTTCATTGGTTCGAGACGGATCGGGGGGTGTCGTGGAGCATGGCTCCGGGGTAGAATTAGTTCGTCTTTCGACCAAACAAATTAGTCGAGGGTGACCGCCGCCACAAGGGCCGCCGATCGCGGGCCGCCGGGGGGCGGTCACAGATTGGTGAACGATGGGGCATGATGGGGCCAGCCTGGCCGAGCGGGAGCGGGACTCACCTTGATCACATCTACGACTGACCCGCGGCCGGCCGACTTCGCCGACGTGCGGGCCACCAACCTCGCCGTCGTGCTGAGGTTCGTGCGCGAGCACGCGCCGTGCTCGCGGGCCGACATCGCGGCGTCCACCGGTCTGAACAAGGCGACCGTCTCCAGTCTGGTCGCCGATCTGATCGACCGTCGCCTGGTCAGGGAGACCGGCCTGACGGAGAACCGGGTCGGCCGCCCGGCGACGATGCTGGTGCTCGACGGCTCGCCGTACGCGGCGATCGGCATCGAGGTCAACGTCGACTACGTCACCGCGGTCGCGGTGGACCTGTCGGGGGAGAAACTGCTGTCCTGGCGGAGGTCCTTCCCCGGCGCCGCCGGTACGGCGGGGCAGGCGATGGCCACCGTCGCCGGGATCGTCCGCCGGGTGGTGAACCGGATGACCAAGCAGGAGCGCCAGGTCCTGGGGCTGACCGTGGGCGTGCCCGGACTGATCGGCACCGACGGCACGGTGCGTATCGCGCCCAACCTCGGCTGGCGCGACGCCGACCTCTGCGGCGACCTCACCAAGGCGCTGCGCGACCCGGGCTTCCCGGTCCAGGTCGACAACGACGCCAACCTGGCGGCCCTGGCCGAGCACCGCTTCGGCCCGCAGGCCGGGACGGCGAACCTGGTCTACCTCACCGGCGAGATCGGGGTCGGGGCTGGGATCATCCTCGACGGCCGGCTGCGCAGGGGAGGCCAGGGCTACGGCGGCGAGATCGGCCACATCCAGCTCGACCCGCTCGGCGCCGAGTGCCGGTGCGGACGCCTGGGCTGCCTGGAGGCCGTCGCCGGGATCGGCGCCGTGCTGGAGCACGCCACGATCTCGCCCGCCGAGGTCGAACTCGAACTCGACGAGGTGGTGCGACTGGCCCGCGGGGGCGACCCGCGCACGCTCGGGGTCCTCGACACCGTGGGCCGCAACCTCGGCAAGGGCGTGGCGGTGCTGGCCAACCTGCTCAACCCCGAGGTGGTCATCCTGGGCGGTTACTACGTGCCGCTCGCGCCGTGGCTGCTGCCCGCGGTGGAGACCGAGACGCGGGGGCGCGTGATCGCGCCGGACGCCGGGGGCTGCCGGGTCGTCGCCTCCACGCTCGGTTATGGCGCGGCGGCGCTGGGTGGTGCCGCGCGAGTGCTCGACTCGGTGGATTCGGGTCGTTTGCCGCGAATCTCTTGACCTGGGTCGCACGGGAGTGCACCCTTCAGGGAAGCTCCGCTCGAAACACGCGCGTAACGCACGGGTGACGATCGGAGTTTTCCCGGACCGATTATCGAAGCGCTTCGACAGAGGCGTTTTTCCAGGACAGAAAATCGAAGCGCTTCGACGCTCTCAAAGGGATGGTCCCCGATGAACGAACCGTTCCGTGACCCGGAACTTCCCCTCGCGCAGCGGATCGCGGACCTGCGGGGCAGGCTCACGCTGGAGGAGAAGGTCGGGCTGCTGCACCAGTACCAGCAGCCGGTGGAGCGGCTCGGGCTCGGCCCCTTCCGCACCGGCACCGAGGCGCTGCACGGCCTGGCCTGGCTCGGTCCCGCGACGGTGTTCCCCCAGGCGATCGGGCTGGCCAGCACCTGGGATCCCGACCTGGTACGGCGGGTCGGCGAGGCCACCGGCGACGAGGTGCTGGCCTTCCACCACAAGGATCCGGCGGGGGCCGGGCTCAACGTCTGGGCGCCGGTGGTCAACCCGCTGCGCGACCCCCGCTGGGGCCGCAACGAGGAGGGCTACTCCGAGGACCCGTGGCTGACCGGTGTGATGGCGACGGCGTATGCCTCCGGCCTTCGTGGGAGCGATCCCACGGTGCTGAAGACCGCCCCCACCCTCAAGCACTTCCTCGGGTACAACAACGAGACCGGCCGCTGCGTCACCTCCAGCGACCTGCCGCCCCGGGTGCTGCGCGAGTACGAGCTCCCGGCCTACCGGTCCGCGCTGGCCAGCGGCGCCGCGGTCGCCGTGATGCCCTCCTACAACCTGGTCAACGGCCGTCCGGCCCACCTCAGCCCGCTGATCGGCGAGGTGCTGCGGGCCTGGGCGCCCGACGACCTCCTGGTGGTCAGCGACGCCTACGCGCCCGCCAACCTCACCGGTCTGCAGGCCTACTACGACGACCTGCCCGAGGCCTACGCGCACGCGATCAAGGCGGGGCTGGACAGCTTCACCCAGGACGACGACCGCACCGAGGCCACCCTCGGGCACATCCACGCCGCGCTGGAGCGCGGCCTGCTCACCGAGGCCGACGTCGACCTCGCGGTACGGCACGCGCTCTCCATCCGCTTCCGGCTGGGCGAGTTCGACCCCACCACCCCGTACGACGACATCACCGAGGCGGTGGTCAACTGCCCCGAGCACCAGGAACTGGCCCGCGAGGCCGCCCGGCGCTCGATCGTGCTGCTGCGCAACGACGGAATCCTGCCGCTGACCTCGGTGCGCAGGATCGCGGTCATCGGCCAGCTCGGTGACACCCTCATGGAGGACTGGTACTCCGGGACGCTCCCCTACGCGGTCACCGCCCGCGCCGGGCTCGCCGAGCGGTGCGAGACCGTCTTCTGCGAGGCGGTGGACCGGATCACGCTCTCGGTGGACGGTGGCCACATCGTCGCCGACCTCGACGGCGGGCCGCTCGGCATCGGTGCCGAACCCGGCCACTTCGACCTGTTCGACTGGGGCGGCGGCTGCTACGCGCTGCGGGCCGTGGCGACCGGGCGCCACCTGTCGGTCGACGACGACGGTGTGCTGGTCAACGACCAGCCGGGGCCCAACGGCTGGGAGGTGCGCCAGACCTTCCGTACCGAGGAGCGCCCGCGCGGCACGCTGGCGCTCCGGCACATCTCCACGGGCCGCTACGTCGCGCTGGACGGCGAGGTCCTCCGCCTGGTCGACGACGCCGACGCCGCCGCCTGGCTCACCGTGGAGCGGGTGGTCAGCGGCGCCGAGGCCGCCGCGGCGCTCGCCGCGACCGCGGACGTGGCCGTGGTGGTCGTCGGGGACCACCCGCTGGTCAACGGCAGGGAGACCGAGGACCGCCTGGACCTGGCGCTGCCCGCCGCGCAGCAGGCGGTGGTCGAGGCGGTACGCGCGGTCAACCCGAGGACCGTCATGGTGATCAGCAGCGGCTACCCGGTGACCTGGGACGGCGACGACCCGCCCGCGGTGCTGTGGTCCTCGCACGGCGGGCAGGAGTACGGGCACGCGCTGGCCGAGGTGCTGTTCGGCGACGCCGACCCCGAGGGGCGGCTCACCCAGACCTGGTACGGCTCCGCATGCGAGCTTCCCGACCTGCTCGACTACGACATCATCGCCGCCGACGCGACCTACCAGTACTTCCGGGGCACCCCGCTCTACCCCTTCGGCCACGGCCTCAGCTACACCACCTTCGACTACACCGACCTGGCCGTCTCGGTGCGGGGCGGCCGGCTCACCGCCTCGGCCACCGTCACCAACACCGGTGGCCGAGCCGGAGTGGAGGTCGTCCAGATCTACACCCGCCAGCGGAGCTCCCGGGTCAAGCAGGCGCTGCGCCGGCTGCGAGGCTTCGTCAAGGTGCGGCTCGCCCCCGGCGAGAGCACCCGGGTCGACTGGGACCTCGACATCCGGGAGCTGGCCTTCTGGGACGTCACCAGGGGCCGGTTCGTCGTCGAGGAGGCGTCCCACAAGATCATGATCGGTGGCTCCGCGCGCGACATCCGGCTCTGTGCCTCCTTCCACGTCGACGGCGAGCGCATCCCGCCGCGCGACGCCTTCGCGGGCCCGATCGCCGCGGTGGACCACGACGAGTACGACTCGGTGGCGTTCGTGGACGCGGACAGGGTCTCCGGCGACGCCGTGCGGTCCACCGCCGAGGGGGCGTGGATCGTGTTCCGCTCGGTCGACCTGGGAAAGGGGGCCGCCTCCTGCTCGGTCAGCGCCACCAGCACCGAGGGCGGCGTGATCACCCTGCGCCTGGACGACCCCCTCTACGGCCCCGTGGTCGGCGACCTCCCCGTCCCCCGCGCCGGCCGCCATGACCTCACCGAGGTGCGCGCCGGACTTGCGGAGCAGGGGGGAGTCCACGATCTTTATCTGGTGTTCGAGAACATGGGGATCACCGTGGCCGCCCTGAGCTTCGACGAGACCTCATGAGTGAGCGGGCGGTGACCATCAGCGAGGTCGCCAGGCACGCGGGGGTGGCGGTCAGCACCGTGTCGTACGTGCTCAGCGGGAAGCGCGCGATCTCGGCCGACACCCGGCGCAGGGTGCTCGACAGCGTGCGGGTCCTGGGATACCACCCCAACGCCGGGGCGAGGGCGCTGGCCAGCAAGCGGGCCAACGTCATCGCGCTGGTGCTGCCGCTGCGGGTGGGGATGCACGTCCCGGTGCTGATGCAGTTCGCCACCTCGGTGGTCACGGCCGCGCGGCAGTACGACCACGACGTGCTGCTGCTGACCGCCGACGAGGGGGCGGACGGGCTGCGCAGGGCGGCGGCGAGCGCGCTGGTCGACGGGCTGGTCCTGATGGACGTGGAGCTTCACGACAGCCGGGTGCCGCTGCTCAAGGATCTCTCCGAGCCCAGCGTGCTGATCGGCTTCCCCGCCGACTCGGCCGGGCTGACCTGCGTCGACCTCGACTTCGCGAGGGCGGGTGCGCTCTGCGTGGAGCACCTGGCCGAGCGCGGGCACGCCGAGGTCGCGCTGCTCGGCGCCCCCTCGGTCGTCTACGACCGGGGCACCGGTTTCGCCCGCCGCACCCGGGAGGGCTTCGCCGCGGCCGTGGCCGACACCGGCCTGGAGGGGGTGGCCCTGTCGTGCGAGGAGAACTTCGACCAGGTGTCCGCCGTGATCGCCGAGCTGCTGGACACCAGGCCGGGCCTGTCCGGGCTGGTCGTGCACAACGAGGCCGCGGTCAACCACGTGCTGGGCGCGCTGCGCCAGCACGGCAGGCGGGTGCCCGACGACGTCGCCGTGGTGGCGATCTGCCCCGACGACATCGCGGAACGCTCCAGCCCGCCGCTGACCTCGGTGCTGATCCCGGCCGAGGAGGTGGGCCGCCAGGCGGTCCGGCTGCTCATGGAGAAGCTTGAGGGCCACGTCGTCCCCGAGGACACCCTGCTCCAGCCACGGCTCACCGTGCGCGACAGCACCTGAGAGCCTCCGTACGGCGGGATGGCGTCACCCGGAGCCCGCGCGGAGAGTCCGGCGACGGGCCCCGGTAACGCCGATGGGCGCGCTCCCCCAGCAGGGGAAGCGCGCCCATCGGCGTGCTGCTCGGCGTACTACCGTGGGTGGGGCTACCAGTCGCCCCCGCCGAAGTCTCCGCCGCCGAAGTCGCCTCCGCCGCCGAAGTCACCCCAGCCGCCGCCGCCGAAGTCTCCGCCGCCGCCGAAGTCGGTGCCGCTGTCGGCGACCCCCTGCTCGTAGCCGGCGCCGTAGCCGCCGTAGCCGCCGCCGAATCCGCCGCTCAGCATGCTGCCCATCATCGTGCCGACGAGCATGCCGGTCATGACGTCGCCGAAGCCGCCGTAGTAGCCGTAGGCGTACGGCTGGTAGGCCGGTCCCGCGTCGTAGTACGGGCGGCGCTGGCCGTTGACCATGACCTCGCGGGTCTGGGGCTCGAAGCCGCGCTCGACGGCCTCGGCGTCGGCCGCGCAGGCGGGCACGTCGCGCAGCGCGCCGCCGGGCGGGGCCCAGCGCACGTCGCGGACGGAGGGCCCGTGCTGCGGGTTGAAGAAGCACGGGGAGCGCCGCTCGGGCAGCGGCTGGTGGTTGACGCGGGCCTTCACGCAGGCGAGCGCGTAGCGGCCCTCCTCCAGCGCGGTGGTCACGCCGCGAAGCTCGTCGGGGCGCTTGACCGCCGCGAGCTCCACCTTGGCCCGTTCGTAGGAGTCCAGGGCGCGCTGCCAGTCCTGCAGGTGGTCGGCGCCGTCGCCGAGCAGCTTGACGTCGGTGTCGAGGTCGGTGATCTCCTCGCCGAACTTGGTGACGTCCTCGTCCACGGTCTGCTTGACCGCGGCCAGCTCGGCGGCCTCACGGATCTCGCGCTCCTTCTTCTTCTTGCGGGAGTAGAAGAAGATGCCCGCGCCACCGGCCAGGGCCAGCACCAGGATGCCGACCAGCACACCGCTGCTGGAGCCGCTGGAGGAACTGGAGGAGTCGGAGGACTTGGCGGGGACGCCGGCGCCCGTCGCCGCGTCGTCCGCCAGCTTGACGAAGTTGGTCACGCTGTCGGTCGGGCTGTTGGTCTTGGCCCGCCCGAGCAGCTCGTCGATGTCGACGCCCTTGATGTTCGTGACGCCGAACGGGGTCCTGCCGCTCATCACCAGGACCGTCGACTTGGGGCCGACGCTCTTCAGGAGCGAGCTCAGCAGGGTCCTCGCCTGGGACTGGCTGGTGATCGAGTTCTCGGGGAGCAACGCCACGTAGACGGAGGAAGTCTTTTCGGCCGCGCCGCGCATGGCGTCGACGGCGTTGGCGGGCAGGCCCGCCGCGGGGTCGGCGTAGAAGCGGTCCCCGTCCTTCAGCTCCGAGGCGATCGCACTGGGGTCCGGCGCCGCGGCGTGGGCCGCCGGGGCGAGCATGAAAACGGCCAGCAGCCCGGCGAACAGTGCCATGAGCATGGCACCGGAACGGCCTGGCGCGGTTCTAATCGTGGTCACGGCAGAAAGCCTCCTTCGTCCTGAAGACGAATGAGTGGACGTCAGAGTTCCTACATCCCGACCGTATCCTTTTCCGAACCTGGTCAGGCGTCTACCAGGGCATCCGGTGTGTGATCGTCGCGTCACGGTCCGCGCGGACCCGCGCACGCGAAAGCTCCGCCGAGTGTGGCCGGGAGCGCGGGCCGGGGCTCCCGGGGCGTCCCCGGAGCCTGGCCCCAGCGCGATGTCCACGAATCCCCGCCGGATCTCCGGGCAGCCGGGACGGCATGCCGAAGCCGGTGAACGTGGGCGGACACCGCGCCGGGCGGGACCTCAGACGTCCTTGATCTCGCAGATCGTGGCGCCCGAGGTGACGGTCTGGCCGACCTGCGCCGCCAGTCCGGTGATGGTGCCGGCCTTGTGCGCGGCGAGTGGCTGCTCCATCTTCATCGCCTCCAGCACGACGATCGTGTCGCCGGCCGCGACGGTGTCGCCGTCGGCGGCGACGACCTTGACGATCGTGCCCTGCATCGGGCTGACCAGCGAGTCGCCGCTCGCGGCCTTCTTGGCCACCCCGCCGCCGCCCCGGCGCGGTGCCTTCGACGCCGCGCCGCCCGAGCCGGGGTTCCCGGCGGCGAACCCCGCGGGGAGCACCACCTCCAGCCGCTTGCCGGCCACCTCGACGGTGATCCGCTGCCGCTCGCCCGGCTCCTCGGTCTCGCCGTGCTCTCCTACGTGCGGCGCGATCGTGTTGTCGAACTCGGTCTCGATCCATCGGGTGTGCACCGAGAACGGCTCGCCGGTGAACGCGGGATCGGCCACCACGGCACGGTGGAAGGGCAGCACGGTCGGCATGCCGTCGATCTCGAACTCGGCCAGCGCCCGGCGCGAGCGCTCCAGGGCCTGTGCCCTGCTGGCTCCGGTCACGATCAGCTTGGCGACCAGGGAGTCGAAGGACTGCGGGACGGTCATGCCGGCCTCGTAGCCGGCGTCCAGGCGCACCCCGGGACCGGAGGGGGCGCTCATCCGCGTGATCGTGCCGGGGGCGGGCAGGAAGCCGCGCCCGGCGTCCTCGGCGTTGATCCGGAACTCGATCGAGTGGCCGCGCAGCACCGGGTCGCCGTAGCCCAGCTCCTCGCCGTCGGCGATGCGGAACATCTCCCGTACCAGGTCGACGCCGGCGACCTCCTCGGTCACCGGGTGCTCGACCTGCAGCCGGGTGTTGACCTCCAGGAAGGAGATCGTGCCGTCCTGGCCCACCAGGAACTCGCAGGTGCCGGCCCCGACGTAGCCCGCCTCGCGCAGGATCGCCTTGGAACTGGTGTAGAGCAGGTCGAGCTGCTCGGAGGTCAGGAAGGGGGCGGGTGCCTCCTCGACCAGCTTCTGGTGGCGGCGCTGCAGCGAGCAGTCACGGGTGGACACCACGACCACGTTGCCGTGGGTGTCGGCCAGGCACTGGGTCTCCACGTGCCGGGGACGGTCCAGGTAGCGCTCGACGAAGCACTCGCCCCTGCCGAACGCGGTGACCGCCTCGCGGACCGCGCTGTCGTACAGCTCGGGGATCTCCTCCGCGGTGCGCGCCACCTTCAGCCCGCGCCCGCCGCCGCCGTAGGCGGCCTTGATCGCGATCGGCAGGCCGTGCTCGGCGGCGAAGGCGACGACCTCCTCGCTCCCGGAGACCGGATCCTTGGTGCCGGCCACGAGCGGCGCGCCGACCTTCTGCGCGATGTGGCGGGCCTGCACCTTGTCGCCGAGCGCGGTGATCGCGGCCGGCGGCGGGCCGATCCAGGTCAGGCTGGCGTCGATGACCGCCTGGGCGAAGTCGGCGTTCTCGGCCAGGAAGCCGTAGCCGGGGTGTACGGCGTCCGCCCCGGTCTCCGCGGCGACCCGCAGCAGCTTGGTGATGTCGAGGTAGGTCTCCGCGGGCGTCTGGCCACCAAGGGCGTGCGCCTCGTCCGCGACCCGGACATGGAGTGCGTCCAGGTCCTGGTCGGAGTAGACGGCGACGCTGGCCAACCCGGCGTCCTTGCATGCGCGGGCGATTCGCACCGCGATCTCACCACGGTTGGCGATCAAGACCTTATGCACCGACGTCGTTCCCTTCAGACGTGCGAACAGGGGGCTGGCGGGCCTCCAACGGAGTGTAAGCGGCGCTTGATGGCGACGTAGAAGGGGGTCCTACCTGCCCAGGTACGCGCCGCCGTTGACGTGCAGAACCTGCCCGGTCACGTGGCGTGCCTCAGCGGAGGCGACGAACCTCACGGTCTCGGCGACGTCGTCCGGGGTCCCGGCCCTGCCGTTTCTGGTGCCCTCGACCCTGCGGCGCACCCCCTCTGAGGTGAGACGGCCCCGGAAGAACTCGGTGTCCACGATCAGACCGGGGGAGACCACGTTGGCGGTGACGCCCCGTGGCCCCAGCTCGGCGGCCAGGTCGGCGGTCCACGCCTCCACGGCCGCCTTGGCCGCGCCGTAGGACCCGGAGCCGGTGCCCCTGGCCGCGATGGAACCGATCGTGATGATCCGGCCGCCCTCGGCGAGGCGCGGGATGAGCGCGCTGGTGACCAGCACGGCCGACATCAGGTTGGCGTTGAGGTTGGCCCACCAGCCCTCCGCCACGTCCATCAGGTCGTCGCCGGACGGCACGCGGTCCAGGTTGGTGTTCCCGCCCGCGTTGTTGACCAGCACGTCCACCCGCGCGGGCAGTCGTTCCAGCGCCTCGCCCACCGCCACCGGGTTGGCCGCGTTGAACGCCACGTACGAGACGCCCAGCCGGTCGGCCGCCTCCTTGAGCACCTGCTCGCGCCGCCCGGTGACGGTCACCCGGTCGCCCTGCGCGGCGAACGCCGTCGCGATGGCGTAGCCGATCCCGGTGCCTCCGCCCGTCACCACAATCTCACGCACTGCCCATATCTCCTTGAATCACTAAAAATCAAGACAATGAAGAACGTTAGCCTCTCAGGGGAGAAGGGAACGTCCATAGCCGCTCGGTATATCCCGGATACCCCTGTGATCCGTACGCCTATCGTGATTTCGTTTGGTGACCAACCCCCGACACCGATCCGAAGGAGACTGGCATGAGCCAGAACTTGCTCGGCGGCAACCCCGCGGAAATGCAGCAGATGGCCACCCAGTTCACCCAGCAGGCCGACCAGGTCAGAGCCACCGTGGCCGCCCTGGACAGGGAGGCGGCGAAGGTCGGGACCGCCTGGACGGGGCCCGGTGCCCAGCGTTTCAGCGAGGCCTGGCAGAACTACCGCGCCGCTTTCCAGCGCATGTCCGAGGAGCTCGGCGAGGCTTCTCGGGTGATCAACACCTATCGCGGCAATATCGAGTCCGCCACGCGATAGGAAACGGCCCGCCGAAATGCCCCGGTTCTTGAAAGACCGGGGCATTTTCAGGTGATGGCCGCCTGGATGGGGGTCACCGAGCCCAGGGTCACCAGCAGGCCGCGCCCCGGGGGGCCGCCGACCGCGCCGCGGGGCAGCCGGACCGTGAACAGATCGCCGTCGGCGGGGCTCTGCACCGAGAGCAGCAGGCCGGTGCGCCCCTTGCGGGTCTCGGCCGCGAAACCTCGGTAGGCGGTGGTCAGGTCGCCCGTGGTACCACCGATGATCATGCCGTGCTCGCCGTCCCTGCCGCTCCGGAACACCTGTTCGAGCGCGGTGCCCAGGGGGGAGTCCGGGGAGATCAGCTCGGCGTCGTCGACGATCACGACGTAGCGGTCCTGCCCCGCGACGGCCTCGTGCAGGTCACCGTTCGCGTCCAGCACGGCCAGCACGCCCGGGGTGTCCACCAGCGTGCACAGCGGGCTGCGCCGGGGAGTCACCAGGACCGTGGGGGTGCCCTGGGAGAGCAGCGAGTGGGTGGCGGTCAGCAGTGCCGTGGACCTGCCGGACCTGGGCGGCCCCGCGACGACCGCGCCGGGGCCGTGGGCGAGCAGGTCGACGCCGAGCGGGGCCAGCGAGTCGCCCCCGGCGCCGAACAGCGCCCACAACGGCGACGGCGGCCGGAAGGAGGGCACCAGATCCAGGACCTGCGCCGCGGTGACGCGCATCGGCAGCGCGTCCACCCGCATCGGCGGGTCGGCGGTGATCTCCGGTGCCGACCGGGCCAGCGCCTGGAGCGCGGCGACCTGCGCCGGTCCCGAGGGGTCGTCGCAGAGCAGCGCGATCTGGCTCTCGGTCGTGCCGTACTCGCCGACGGCCAGCGCGCGGCCCGGCGCCAGGGTCGTGGGCAGGTCCTTGACCGGCAGCCCGGCCAGGCCGTAGTCGGACGGGTCGGCCAGCCGTAGGATCAGCCGGTCGTCGAAGACCGTGGAGATCTGCCCGAGCAGCACGGACCTGTCACCGGTCACCACGGCCCGCAGCCCGACCGCGGGTCCCTCCCGCAGCAGCTGCATCAGCGAATCGATCAGCCGCCCGTAGTCGTAGCCCTCGAACGCGGCGACGAATCCCTCCCACCGGTCGAGCATCAGGACCAGCCACGGCAGCCGGGGGCCGTCCGTGCCGGCGCGCAGCTCGGCCAGCGAGGCGTACCCGGCCTCGGCGAGGAGTTGCTGGCGCCGCCCCACCTCCGCGCGGAGCCGGGCCAGCAGCCGCTCCACCCGGTCGAGCTGGTCGCGTGTCACCACGGCGCCGCAGTGCGGCATCGCCATCAGGGGCAGCAGCGCCCCCGAGCCGCAGTCGATCGCGTGCACGTGCACGTCGTCGGGGGAGGTCCGGCCGGCGATCGCCCCCGCGAGCGTGCGCAGCGCCGTGGACCGCCCGCTCCGCGAGGCGCCCGCGACGAGCAGGTGCCCCCCTCCCGCGAGGTCGAGCGCCAGTGCCCGCCGGTCCTGCGCCCAGGGCATGTCGGTGACCCCGAAGGCCAGCGGCGGCACCTCCTCGACCCCCGCCCGGTAGGGCGGACCGCCGGACGGTGTGGCGAGACCGGGGACGACCATGAGCTCGGGGAGCGGTTCGAGCCAGGGGCTCGGCTGCTCCGCGACCCCGGCGACGCGGGCCGCCTCGACGAGGGCGTCGGCGAGTACGGACAGGTCGGTGACGTGGCCTCCCTCGACCCCCGCGCGCGCCGGTCTGGGGCGTCCCAGAGCCTGCCAGCCGACCTCCGTCACCCGCACCCTGGCCTCGCCGCCCGAGACACCGGGGCTCCGTCCGCCGATCCGTGCGGTCTGCACCGCCGTCGCCGCGCCCGCGCCCGACTTCACGTAGCACCGGCCGGGAGCGGACTTGGGGATGTACGCGGCGTCCGGGCGGTCGATGACGTCGGTGGACTCGGTGGCCTCGGTGACCCGCAGCGCGATCCGCAGGGACGTGTTGGCCTGGATGTCGGCGGTCACCACCCCACCGGGGCGCTGGGTGGCGAGGATGAGGTGGATGCCGAGCGAGCGTCCCCGCCTGGCGATGTCGACCAGTCCGGTCATGAAGTCGGGCAGCTCGCTGACCATGGCCGCGAACTCGTCGATGACCAGCACCAGCCGGGGCAGCGGGGCCGGAGGCTCGGCGCGCCCGCGCAGCGGCCTGACCGGCGCGCCGCCCCCGGCGACGAGCAGGTCGCGGGAGGCGCGGGCGGTGCGGGCGTCGCGCAGCTCGTGGTAGTCCTCGATGTCCTTGGCTCCCACGGCCAGCAGCAGGCGCTCACGGCGACGGATCTCGGCGGCCAGTGAGGCCAGGGCCCGCTGGGTCAGGTGGCCGTCGAGGTCGCTGACCATGCCCACCGTGTGCGGCAGCCGCACGCACTCCTTGAACGCGGCGCCGCCCTTGTAGTCGATCAGCACGAACGTCATCTCGTCCGGCCTGTTGGCCACCGCCAGCGAGCAGATCAGGGTCTGCAGCAGCTCCGACTTGCCCGCGCCGGTGGTGCCCGCGATGAGCGCGTGCGGTCCGTCCCTGCGCAGGTCGACCGAGAAAGGTCCCTCGGAGCCCACCCCCACCACGGCCTCGGTCGCCCGGCCCCAGCGCTCGGCCAGGGCCGCACCGGAGACGGAGGGCAGCTCCAGCAGGTCGAGCAGCCGCGCGGAGCCCGGCAGGGCGAGGCCGGCGTCGTCGCGGCTGACGTCGCGGATCGGCGCCAGCGAGCGGGCCAGCCGGTCGCACCAGGCGGCCGTCACCTGGTCGGCCAGGATCTCGCCGAGGTCGTCCAGACCGCCGCCTCGCAGCCGCACGGTGCCGTCGGCCTGCATGGCGGCGACGGTGGCGCACTCCTCGGGCAGCAGCCGCTGGTCGCCGTCCACCGCCAGGGTGTAGACGCCCGCGCGGGGTCCCTGGCGCAGCACCTGGGGCATGCCCGGCAGCGCGCGCAGCACCTGCGCGCCGTCGAGTACCACCAGCACGTCGTAGGGGCGCTCGTCGTAGACGGGGGCGGCGTACGGCTGCTCGGACCCGCCACCCCCTAGATCGCCCCAGCCGGCCGGTACGCGGCCGAGCCTGGCCGCAGGCCCCGCGGCGGCGTCGTCGCCGAGGCGCTCGTCGATCAGCGCGGCCAGCTCGCTCACCCTGCGGGCCGCGGCCTCGGGGTCGGCGCCGACCAGGGCCACGCAGTCCTCGCCGCCGCGCGGGGCGCAGTGCGGCAGCCACCGTACCCAGCTCCAGCGCTCCTCGCCGTCACCGTGCGCGGAGAGCACGACGATCGCCAGGTCGCGCGGGCTGTGCAGGGCGGCGGCCTGGCCGACCAGCCAGCGCGCCAACCCGGCCGTCGCCTCCCTGGGCCCGGTCAGGCCGGCGACGCCCAGGCGGCGCATGGCAAGTGCCACCGGCACCGCCTGGCAGGTGGGCGGGGCGGGCATCGGGGCGTCGGCCGGCGCGGAGCGCTCGGGGGTGAACTCCAGGTCGGCGGGGAGGTCGGCGAGGCCGACCCGGAGCCGCAGCGCGTCGGGGTCGTGGTCGCGCCGCTCCCAGAGCCGCCGACGAGGGCCCGTCACGGTGAGCAGCACCTCGGCGGGGTCGGGCGCGGCGGCGCGGCGGGCGGTCTCGTCGTCGGCACGGGCGCGCTCCACGGCCGCCTCGAAGACCTTCAGCCGCTGCTTGTACTCCTTGACCTGCTGGCGGTGCTGCTTGCGGCCGTGCCGCCGGTCGCTCCACCACTGGCCGATCATGATCAGTGGTGTCATGAACGCGAACAGCAGGAAGTACGGCGAATTGAGGGCGATGGCCATGCCCACTCCCAGCGCGGCGGGCAGGAACGCGGTGAGCAGCTGCAGCCGCATGGTCTCGGCCCGTTTGGGTTCGGCCGGGACCTCGAAACGCCGCGCGCCGCCCGGCGGGCGGAACCTGGGCGGCCGGTTGTAGGCCAGGCCGCCGTCCGGCTGCGCGTCCAGGTGCGCGTCGGGCGGCTCCACCGCCTTGAGGGTCAGCACGCTGCCGCCACAGCTCAGCAGGGCGTGCTCGGGCCAGGGCAGCGGACCTTCCAGCCGCTCGCGGTCGAGCAGGGCCCCGGCCCTGTTCCCAGGGTCCCCCGGCTCCACGGTGACGGCGTCCGGGGTGAGCCGCACCACGGCGGCCAGCGCGGGCAGCCGGGGGTCGGACACGGCCACCGAGCAGGCGGGGTCGGAGCCGATGGCGTGCACGCCCAGGCTGAGGCGGTGCACCGACCCGGCGGCGGGCCCGCCGACCACCCGGATCTCCACGATCCCGCCGGGCTCCTCGGCGAGGGTGGCCATGGCGAGCGAGCGGTCGAGGGTGACCAGGTCGCCGTCGCGGAGCAGGCCGAGCGCGGGGGCGGCGGGGTCGAGAGGGCGGCCGTCCAGCCAGAGCGCCGGGGGTTCGGCCCCGGCCGAGTCGCGGCCCAGCCCGTACGGGGCCTTGCTGCGCGTCAGCCGCACCACGTTGCTCGGACGCTCGCCGCCCTGGCCCGCGAGTGACTCCGCGAGCCGTGCCACCGTGGTCGTCTCGTCGCCCTCGACCACGACATCGCGGTCGGCGTGCTCGCTGAGCACGGTGAGCATGATCCGCATCGACGCTCTCCTCGGGTCAGGCCCCGGATCCACCGTACAGAGTGGAAACGGGGTCCGAGAGGGTGTTCGCGGCAATCTCATGGCTCGCGACCCGGTATGTGGAAAACATCCCAGCCTGTGGATAACTCTCCGTAGGCGGCGGCCGTTTATACCGCTTTATGGGGATATTTGGTGATTTATCGCCTCCTGGGCGCCGGGCTGCCCGCGGTACGGAGCTGTGGAAAACCTGTTCGGAGAACCGGTGGAACGGCGAGCCACGATCCGGGCCCGAAGCTCGTCCGTCCTCTCCTCGAGCAGCCCGGCGTACGCGCTGACCTCGGAGGTCACCTCGGCCAGCCGGACGGCGGCGCGGTGCAGTCCCTCGATCATTCGCTCCGTCATTCGCTCCGTCGCGGGGGTGGCGGTGAGGCGTTCGACCCCGCGGCGGCGCATTCGCCCGGCCGCCGAGCGGAAAAGAAGCCTGACACGTCCCCCGCCCGGGGCGTCGCGCCCGGATGATGTGGCCATCTCTCCAGGGTGCCACATTTTGAACAGGTTCAGGGTTAAGGAGGGCGCACACCCCGTGAATGAAGGAGGGGAACGGGGCGCCGTAATGATGGAGGTAAATGCTGGGACGATTGGTGCAAGAGTTAATTACCGTCCTTATCACCCAGATAAGTGTCCCGTCATCTAGCGAAACCGCCACGTTCTTCTGAAGCGGCGTTGACAGACGTGTTCCTATCAAACGAGCATGGGTTCTGGTTTTTGTCCGGCAGCCCGTCGGCATGGTGCGCATAATGGCGTAAATTCGACCAGTAGTCCCCATATTTATGATCACTCTGGGAGTCCCCCTACCCATGAGGACCAGTGAGAAGCCAACGGGCCGTGTCCCGGTGAACGCCGAGCGCCAGTCGTCGGCGGGCACCCTGTCCGGGCCGGCGTCGCGCAAGCTTCCCGTGCCCCCACGCGAGCGCAAACCAGCCCTCGCCGCCCTCGCCGTCCTCCTCATCCTGGGCGGCGCCCTCGCCACCACCCTGCTCGTCCTGCGCAGCGGCGACCGCGTCTCGGCGATCGCCGTCTCCCAGCAGATCGGCGCCGGCCAGCAGTTCACCGAGGCGATGCTCAAGGAGGTCCAGATCGCCGACACCGGCATCGGCTACGTGTCCTGGTCCCAGCGCGCCCGCGTCGCGGAGAACTTCGCCCGCGTCACCCTCATCCCCGGAACGCTCCTGACCCGCGAGATGGTGGTCTCCGCAAGCAGGGAGCTGGGTCCCGGCAAGGCCCAGGTCGGTCTCGCCCTCAAACCCGGCCAGTCACCGGGCACCCTGGAGCGCGGAGACCGGGTCCAGGTCGTCTACGTGCCGAGCAGGGGCGGCGGCGCCGGCCAGGAGCGGCGGGTGCTGGCGCAGAGCGCCCTGGTCCACCAGATCGGCACGCCCGGCAGGAGCGGTGCGAACGGCCTGGTCACCATCATCGTGGACAGTTCCATCTCACCGGAGGTCGTCGCGTACGCCTCCACCGGTGAGATCGCGCTCGCCGAGCTGCCGGGAGCACGCTGACGTGGCGCTCATCGTGCTGGCCGCGGACAAGGGAGCGCCCGGAGTGACCACGGCGGCCACCGCGCTCGGCGCGATCTGGCCGCGCCCGGTGCTGCTCGCCGAGTGCGACCCGGCGGGCGGAGATCTCGCCTACCGCCTGCCCGCGGCCGACGGCGGCGTGCTCAACCCGGCCAGGGGCCTGCTCACCCTGGGGGCCACGGCCCGGCGCGGCCTGCACCCGGAACAGATCCACGAGCACACCCAGAAGATCATCGGTGGTCTGGACATACTGGCGGGGCTGACCCACGGCGAACAGGCGGCCGGGCTGACCTGGCTCTGGGGTCCGCTCGGCCGGGCACTGGCCACGATGCCCGGCGCCGACGTGCTGGCCGACTGCGGACGCCTCGGCGGCCACCCCCAGCTGGCCGAGCTGACCGCGGAGGCCTCGCTGGTGGTGCTGTTCACCAGGGCGAGCCTGGACCACGTCGCCCACCTGCGGGAACGCCTGCAGATCATGCCTCGCGAGCCGCAGGTGGGCGTGGTCGTGATCGCCGACCCCCGGCAGTACCGCACCACGATCGAGGAGGTCCGCCGGATCGTCGCGGGCACCGGCAGGAACCTCGCCTTCGTGAGCGGGCTCGCGCACGACCCCAAGGGCGCGGAGCTGCTGCGCGGCCAGTGGGGCGGTCGCCTGGACCGCTCTCTGCTGATCCGCACCGCCCGGGAGCTGGGCGGCCGCCTCGCCGCACAGGTCAGCGCTCCCGAGCCGGTCATGGGCGTGCCCGTCGAGCCGTCGAGCGGAGCCAGACCGTGACCATCGACCACACGCTGGTGAAGCGCTTCCGGCAGGACGTCGGAGACAGGCTGGCCCACCAGCGCCGCCTGGACCAGGCCAGCGGCCTGCAGCCGATGACCGGTGAGGACGAGCGCCAGTTCGCCCGCGCGCTGATCGCCCAGATCCTGGAGGAGTTCGCCCGCGGTGAGATCGGCGTCGGCAGGACCCCGCCCACCGCCGAGGAGGAGGAGGCGCTGGCCGCGGGGATCCACGCGGCCCTGTTCGGCGTCGGCCGCCTCCAACCCCTGCTGGACGACCCCGAGGTCGAGAACATCGACATCAACGGCTGCGACCGGGTGTTCGTCGGCTATGCCGACGGCCAGGAGATCATGCGTGAGCCGGTGGCCGAGTCCGACGAGGAACTGGTCGAGCTGATCCAGATCCTCGCCGCCTACAGCGGCCTGTCCAGCAGGCCGTTCGACACCGCCAACCCCCAGCTCGACCTGCGCCTTCCCGACGGCTCCCGGCTCTCGGCCGTGATGGACGTGACGGTCCGCCCGTCCATCTCCATCCGCCGCTCCCGGCTGGGCAAGGTCTTTCTCAGCGATCTGGTGGGAAACGGCAGCCTGACCCCGGAGTTGGGGCGTTTTCTGGCGGCGGCGGTGGCGGCCAGGAAGAACATCATGATTTCCGGTTCGACCAACGCCGGGAAAACGACACTGCTGCGCGCCCTGGCCAATGAGATTCCGCCCTCCGAGCGGCTCATCACCGTCGAGCGCGCCCTCGAACTCGGCCTCGACCAATTTCCAGAACTCCATCCCAACGTGGTCGCCTTCGAGCAGAGGCTGCCCAATTCCGAGGGCCAGGGCGAGATCACCATGGCGGAACTGGTCCGCCGCTCCCTGCGTATGAACCCGTCCAGGGTGATCGTCGGAGAGGTCCTCGGCGACGAGATCGTCACCATGCTCAACGCGATGACCCAGGGCAACGACGGCTCGCTGTCGACGATTCACGCCAACTCCTCGATGGAGGTCTTCAACCGCATCGCGACCTACGCGCTCCAGGCCACGGAGCGCCTGCCGATCGAGGCCACCCACATGCTCATCGCGGGCGCGATCGACTTCGTGGTGTTCATCGAGAAGCGCAACGACTACGCGGTGGGAGGCAGGCTGCGGCGCTTCGTGTCGAGCGTGCGCGAGGTGGCCGGAGTGGACGGCAGGGTGCTCTCCTCGGAGGTGTTCGCCATGACGCCCGACGGCCGGGTCCTGCCGCACGCGCCGCTGTCGTGCCTGGAGGAGCTCGCCCACTTCGGCTACGACCCGGGAGGCTGGACATGACCTCCCTGCCTCCGGGCCTGTTCGACCCGCTGGTGCTGCTGGCCGGCATCGCGATCGGCGCGGGGCTGTTCCTGCTCGTCGTCGCGCTGTACGGGGTGCGCCCCCGCCCGTCGTCCCCCGGCAGGAAGGCGGGCAGGCGCGAGTTCGTCCGTGCCCTGTCCACCCGTACCGCGGTGGGGGTCATCGTCGGGGTGGTCGTGCTCGTGGTGACCGGGTGGCCGGTCATGGCGGCCGGAGCCGTGCTCCTCGCCCTGGCCTGGCGGGGCCTGTCCGGCGGAGCCGCCGAGGAGCGGACCGCGATGCGCAGGCTGGAGGCCCTGGCCGCCTGGACCGAGTCGCTCCGCGACACCATCGCCGGGGCGGCCGGGCTGGAGCAGGCGATCCCGTCCTCGATCCGGGCGGCGGCCCCCACGCTCCGCCCGCACCTGCGGTCGATGGTCGACCGCCTGCACACCAGGATGGCGCTGCCCGACGCGCTGCGGCGCTTCGCCGACGAGCTCGACGACCCCTCCGCCGACCTGGTCGTGGCCGCCCTCATCCTCAACTCCAAGCTGCGCGGCCCCGGCCTGCGTGACGTGCTCGGCGCGCTGGCCGTCTCCGCCCGCGAGGAGCTCGACATGCGCCGCCGGGTCGAGGCCGAGCGCCGCTCCACCCGGCGGAGCGTGCAGATCGTGGTCGGCACGGCCATCGCCTTCGCCGTCATGCTCGTGGTGTTCAACCCCTCCTACGTCGAGGAGTACGACAACGCGCTCGGCCAGGCCGTGCTCGTGGTGGTCGCCGGGCTGTTCGGCGCGGGGTTCGCCTGGATGCGCCGCCTGGCCCGCTTCGACAAGCCCGCCCGCCTGCTGGGCCTGCCCTCCGGGGGTGAGGTGTCCGATGACTGAGGCGCTGCTGGCGGGCTCCGTGCTCGGGATGGGCCTGTTCCTGCTGTTCCGGGCACTGTTCCCGGCCCGCCCAGGGCTGGTGACGCGGCTGCTGGCGCTCGACGCGGCCCGCGAGGGCACCGACGCGCCTCGCGCCCGGCTCATCCTGCCCGACGAGGAGGTCAGCGTCCTCCGGCGCGGCCTGGGGGAGCGGATGGCCCGCTTCTACGCGGCCAGAGGCTGGGAGGCGCGCTCCGCCAGGGCCGACCTGGCGCTGCTCGGCAGGTCGTTCGAGGGCTTCCTGGCCACCAAGGTGCTGCTGGCGGTCTCCGGGCTGCTGGCCTTCCCGCTGCTGGTCGGCTGGCTGGTGCTGATGGACTGGGGCGTCTCCCTCACCGTCCCGCTCTGGGCGGCACTCGTGGTCGCCGGGGTCTTCTTCGTCCTGCCGGACCTGCAGGTCAAGCGGGACGCCGCGCGGATGCGCCGCGACTTCCGGCACGTCGTCGGCTCCTTCCTGGACCTCGTCGCGATGAACCTGGCGGGCGGGCGCGGGGTGCCCGAGGCGCTGATGATGGCGGTCTCGGTGGGCAGTCCCGGTCCCGACGAGGAAGGCGCCAACTGGGCGATGTCCCGTATCCGCGAGGCGCTCGGCAACGCCAGGATCGTCGGCATCACCCCCTGGCAGGCCCTCGGTCAGCTCGGTGACGAGATCAACGTCGACGAGTTGCGCGACCTGTCCGCGGCGCTCGGCCTGGTCGCCGACGACGGCGCCAAGGTCCGCTCGTCCCTCACCGCCCGTGCCGCGACCATGCGCCGCCGCGAGCTGGCCGAGATCGAGGGGCAGGCGGGCGAGCGTTCCCAGTCGATGCTCGTCGCCCAGCTCCTGCTCTGCGCGGGTTTCGTGATCTTTCTAAGTTTTCCGGCCGCTATGAAGATGTTGGGGTCCTGACCATGCTGAGCCATCCGTGGATCACTTACGCGACCGCCGTTCTGAGCGTCCGGATCGCCAGGGCGCGCAACGCCCCCACCCGGGGGGCCTCCGCCGTCGAATGGGTCATCATCACGGCCATCATCGCCGGAGTGGCGCTCGGCCTCGCCACGCTCATCAAGACCCTCGTCGAGGGGAAGCAGGCGGAGATCTCCAGTCAGTTCGGCGGCGGGGGCGGCGGGGGCGGGGGCGGCGACCTTGGAGACCCGTGATCGTGAGCGGGGCCGCCCGGGGAACCGGAAAACCAGGCCAGGCCGGGGCGGTGGACGCGGCGCCATGGGACCCGGTGCGCGTTCGGACGCGCGCCGACGAGACCGGGGCGGTGAACGCGGTGCCACCGTGATCGAGTTGGCGATCATCATGCCGGTGGTGCTGGTCGTCATCCTGCTCATCGTGCAGTCCGCCCTCTGGTTCCACGGGCGCCAGATCGCCGACGCCGCGGCCAGGGAGGGGGCGCGGCTGGCCCGGGTCGACACCGAGTCCTGGCAGCAGGACGCCGAGTCCCGCGCCCAGGAGGTGATCCGGACCGTCGGCCCGAAGCTCCTGGAGGGCGCCACGGTCACCGCCTGGGCGGAGGGCGACCAGCGGGGTGTCGAGGTGACCGCCTCGGCGGTCCAGGTCGTCCCGCTGCTGCCCTCCACCACGTTCACGGTCACCGCGCGCTTCGGCGGTCCCATCGAGTGTTTCCGGCCCGACGACGGAAGCGAAGGGTGTCAGTGAGCCGGTTGATTCCCGCGGCCGGGGACGATCGAGGGTCGCTCAGCGCCGAGACGGTGCTGCTGGCCCCGGTCTTCCTGCTCTTCCTGCTGTTCCTGGTCGGCGCGGGAAGGGTGGTGGAGGCCCAGGGCGAGGTCAACGGCGCCGCCAGGGACGCTGCCAGGGCCGCCTCCGTCGAGCGCACGCTGGCCGACGCCGAGGACGCCGCGGCCGAGGTGGCCCGCGCCGCGCTGTCGGGCGAGTGCGAGCCCGAGGTCAGCCTGGCCGGTACGGACTGGAAGGAGGGCGGCCGGGTCCACGCCCAGGTGACCTGCTCCCTGGATCTGGAGTTCCTCGGCTTCGGCGCCGCCAAGAAGATGAAGGGCGACTCGGTGGTCCCGCTGGAACAGTTCCGGAGGGTCGAATGAATCCGGTGAACCCACCCTCGCGGTGCCGGATGTCCGGGGGGCCGGCGGGTGCGGACGCGGAGAGAGGGCGGCACGGCGAGCGGGGGTCGATGTCGATCTTCACGGTGATCTTCTCGGTGGTGGTGTTCCTGCTGGCCGGGCTGCTCGTGGACGGCGGGGCCGCCATCAACGCCAGGCTGCGGGCCGCCGACATCGCCGAGCAGGCCGCCAGGGCCGCCGCGGACCAGATCGACGTCGAGCACCTGCGCGCCACCGGCCAGGCCCGGCTGCTGGGAGAGGGAGAGGTCTGCGCGAAGGCCGAGGAGATCGTCTCCGCGCACGGCGCCGGTGACGTCCGGCTCACCCGGTGCGCGCTCGGCGGCGCCCAGGCCGAGGTCACCGTGAACGTCTCCGTCACCTGGAAGGCGTTCTTCCTGGCCGCGTTCGGTTTCCCCGGCTCGGACATGGAGGCCCTGGCCGCGGCGGGGCCGGACATCGGGGCAGACCAATTGCCGTGAATCGCTGGCCCACCGGTTGACCGACGACGAATCTGGACGAGGAGGGAGACGAATGCCCACGCGACAGCCCGTGCGTATCAAGGACAGGCGCACACCGGGAGACCTGCTGGCGGGCCTCGGCGCGCTGGCCGTCCTGGTCGCGCTCATCGCGGGGGTCCCCTACGCCCTGTTCCGGCTGGCCGGGCCGCCGCTCCCGCCCGAGCTGCGCGACCTCGACCTGCTGACCAGCCAGGTGGGCACGAGCACGATCGTCGCGATCCTCGTGCTGCTGGTCTGGCTCGCCTGGCTGCAGATGGTGGTCTGCGTGCTGGTCGAGATCTACGCCGGAGTGCGCCGGGTCGGGATGCCGGCCCGGGTGCCGTTCTCCGGGGGCACCCAGATGTTCGCCAACCGGCTGGTCTCGGCGGCCATGCTGCTGTTCACCGTCTCGGCGGTGGCCCTGCCGATCGCGAAGCTGACCAGCCTGCCGCCCGCGACCTCCGCCATCGTCTCGACCGGGCTGTCGGCGGCGTCGGCCCCGGCCGGCGCCGAGCGGGTGGAGTTGGCGCCGGTGCAGAAGGCCAAGAAGGTCTACGTGGTGCAGCCGCCGCACGGCCGCCACCACGAGAGCCTGTGGGAGATCGCGGAGAAGTGCCTCGGTGACGGGCGGCGGTATCCGGAGATCTACCGGCTCAACCAGCACAGGGAGCAGCCGGACGGCAGCCGCCTGCGGATGGCCGACCTGATCAGGCCCGGCTGGGTGCTGGACATGCCGGACGACGCGCGCAACGTGCACATCGTCCCGGCGTCCCAGCCACGCGACGACACCCTCAAGGACCACCCCGGCAAGCCCGCCGAGCTGGACGGCCGTACCCAGACCTTCACCCCGGGCGGTGCGGACCTCCCGGCGGAGCCCGTACCCGAGATCTCCACTCCCGGCGAGGGCGCGGACCAGGCGCGGGAGACCGGCCGGGGACAGGACGGGCGCCACGAGGCGGTCGGGCACCGTCCCGACACCGCCGCCGAGCGCGGCGCCTCGCACGACCCGCGCCAGGTGCCCGTCCCCACGGCGACCGCCGAGCGCGGTCCGGACACGGCGGCCACCACCGCGCCCGCCACCACCGCGCCCGCCACCACCGCGCCCGCCACCACCGCGCCCGCCACCACCGCGCCCGCCACCACCGCGCCCGGGCGGCAGGATCCCGGCGCGGTGGACCCGGGAGCGGTGGTGGCGGGGCCCGCGCAGAACGGACAGCACACCGGGCTGGAGATGCTCGACTACCTGGCCGGGGCCTCGCTGGCCGCGGCCGGGCTGCTGATGGCGCTCGGCCGCAGGCGCAGGCGGCAGCTCTGGCACCGGGCGTTCGGGCGCCGGATCACCCGGCCGAGGGACGACGCCGCCCAGGCCGAGCTGGCGCTCAGGCTCGGCGCGGACGCCCCGGGCAGCCGGATGCTCGACGTCGGGCTCCGGCTGCTGGGCAGGTCCCTCGCCGCCCAGAACCGCGTCCCGCCCACGATCTACGCGGCCCACCTGTCGCCGCAGACCCTCGACCTGTGGATCCACCCGCCGGACCCCGACGCGCCCGCGCCCTGGAGCGCCCACGACGGAGGCCAGGTCTGGCGGCTTCCCGCGCACGAGGGCCGGATGCTCGACGAGCAGGCACTCGCCGACGCGCCCGCGCCGTACCCGGGTCTGGTCTCGCTCGGTTCCAGCGGTGAGGGCCGGGTGCTCGTCGACCTGGAGGCCGCCCACGGTCCGATCAGCATCGGGGGCGCGCAGGCCACCGCCGCGCTGGCGGCGCTCGCCGTGGAGCTGGCGACCAACCGCTGGTCGGACCGGATGCGCGTCACGCTGGTCGGCTTCGGCGAGGAGCTGACCGTGATCGCCTCCGACCGGATCAGGTACGTGGGCAGCCTGGCGGAGATCCTGCCCGAGCTGGAGGCATCGGGCAAAGACGGCGGTAACCGAGGCGAGGTGCTCACCGGCAGGATCCACGGACGCGCCGCCGACCCGGTCTGCGCCCCGCACTACCTGCTGTCCGCGATCGCCCCCACCGAGGAGGAGGGCCGCCGGCTGGCGCTGCTCGCCAGGAAGGGCGTCAGGACCGCCGCAGGGTACGTCATCGCGGGCGACGTGCCGCACGCCACCTGGAACTGGACGATCACCGAGGAGGGCCGCGCCAGGGTGGACGCGCTCGGATTCGACGTGGCCGCGCAGTTGCTGCCACGGCGGCAGTACCGGGCACTGATCGATCTGTTCCTGGCGACCGACCGGCTGGAGGGGGAGCCGCTCGCCGACGAGCCGGAACCGGTCACCCGGACACCCTCGGTCGAGGTGCGGATCCTCGGCCCCGCCGAGGTCGTCGGTCCCTCGCCGATGGAGGAGGGGCGAGCCGTGATCGCGGTCGAGCTCGCCGTCTACCTGGCGACGCACCCCGGCGGCGTCCACCCCGTCGTGCTCGGCGGCATCCTGTGGCCACGTGGCGTGCAGGCGGTCGTCAGGGACGCCACGATCGCCAGGGTCGTCGCGTGGCTGGGCACCGACAGCCAGGGGCGGCCCAACCTCTACGCCGACACCTCGGGGCGCCTGCGGCTCGGCCCCGAGGTGCGCACCGACTGGATGCTCTTCCGCGACCTCGTCCGGCAGTCGCACGCCAACCCCGGCGGGCGTCCCGAGCTCCTCGATCGGGCACTGAGCCTGGTACGGGGGCCGCTGCTGAACGGCCGCCCGCGTGGCCGCTACACCTGGCTGGCAGCCGACGACCTGGAGTACAACGTGACCGCGGGCGTCGCGGACGCCGCGCACCGGCTCTGCGAGGTACGGCTGGCCCGCGGTGAGACCGACCAGGCGGTGGCGGCGGTGCGGGCCGGGCTGCTGCTGGCCGCCGACGACGAGGGGCTCTGGCGCGACCTGCTGCGGGCCACGCATCTCACCGACGACCCCGTCCGCCTGCGTGCCGTGGCCGACGCCCTGCACCGGCGGGCCGCCTCCCACCCCTACGGCGGTGGGATGGCGCCGGAGACCGAGGCCCTCATCGACGAGCTGCTGCCCTCGTGGCGGATGCGCTCGGCCCCGACGGCATGACGGGCGCTGCGGGCCGGGTCCGCGCGCCGAGGGTCAGGCGGGGTCGTGGTGCCACGGACGTCCTGCCGGAGACCCGGCACGGGAGCGGCGGGAGAGCCATGCCGAATCGTGCATATCGGTGGTTCCGGCGGGCGGGCGCTTCTAGCGTGATCGGTGTGCGTGTGGTGATCGCGCTGGTCATGCTCCTGTCGGCGGCCTGTACCCCGTCGGAGGCTCAGCCGTTCGCTCCCGCCGACCTCTCCGCCGAGGCCTCCCCGGGGGAATCCCCGCTGGACGCGGCGAGCTCCTCTCCGTGGGACCCGGCGCGGCAGGCGGCGCCGAGGGCGGAGACGGTCAAGGTCGCACCGGGGGTGCGGGTGGTGGTCGAGTGGCCCGCCGCGCCCGACGCCGACACGACCGCGATGATCGAGGTTCTCCGCGACTACTTCGCCGGAGCCTTCAGGGCGGTCGTGAGTGAGGGCCGCGACACCGGCTACCTCGGCCTGGTCGAGTACGACGCGGTCGACGACGCGTCCTCCTGGGTGGGGGCGTTTCTCGGCGAGCGCAGGTCGGTGCGGGGAACCGCCCGGCTGTACGCCCTGAACGTCAGCGCGGTCAGCGGCTCGGGCGACGACCGGGGGGCGCAGCTGGACGTCTGCGTCGACGAGTCGAAGATGCGCCTCCTCGACTCCTCCACCGGCAAGCCCGTCGCCAGGCAGCCCGACTGGACCAGGAAGCCCTTCCTCCAGTCCGCCGCGATGGGGCGGGCCGCCGACGGGGGCTGGCGTATCAGGATCTTCCGCCATGCGAAGCTCCCCGACGAGCGCGCGAAGGGCTGCCTCAGATGACTCTCTCCCCGCGGCCGGGACCCGGTCCCCACACCGGAGGTGTTCGATGATCGGAAAAGTGATCCTCGCGGGGTCGCTGCTGCTCGCCCCCTCGGTGCCGTCCGCCCCGCCCGACACCGGAGGAGTGACCGGCGAGGCCCATCAACGCGGCCGCGAGGCCGGGGTCACCCTCAAGGACTCCCGGATCGTCGTCACGGGCACCGGACTCAGTGGGAAGAGCGACGGCTATCGGATCAAGCGCCCCTGCTGGTACGAGCCCCGGGGCAATGCCGCCGACATGCTGGACTCGCAGCGAGACGCGCTGCCCGACGCCCTCCCCGGGCAGGAGTGGGAGAGGCGGAAGGAGGCACTGGAGCCGTTCGAGGCCCGGATCGGCCAGGAGGGCACCTGGTGGCAGCGCGCCTACAACTCCGCGGACCCGGCGGGGATGGCGTGCGTGGCCGCGCTGGGCGAGCCCTACGTGTTCGCGCCTCCGAACACCACGCCGCCCGCCGGGATCACCATCGCCGAGCTGGTCGAGATCGCCCGCGCCGCGCTGACCGTGCCCGAGCCGAA
Organism: Streptosporangium sp. CA-115845; assembly: GCF_050943795.1. NCBI lineage: Bacteria > Bacillati > Actinomycetota > Actinomycetes > Streptosporangiales > Streptosporangiaceae > Streptosporangium > Streptosporangium sp. CA-115845. The sequence continues at coordinate 1,398,790 of NZ_CP191988.1, forward strand.
GATCGAGCTCAACCCGGACGCCAGGAGCTACGTCAACCTGCCGACCTGGGTCTGGCTGAGCGGTATCGGCGAGACCACCAGGTCCGTGACGGCGACGCTGCCCGGGGTGATGAGCGCCACCGTGACCGCCACCCTTGAGGACATCCGGATCGACGCGGGCACCACCGCCGACCGGGCGGAGGTCAAGGAGGAGTGCGGCCCCGGCGGTAAGCCGTACGCGAAGGGCGCCGCGTTCACCTGCGGCGTGCGCTACCTGCGGGCCTCGGTCGACCAGCCGCGTGACGCCTACGTGCTGACGGTCACCTCGGTCTGGCCCATCGAGATCGAGGACGACGTGGTGCCCTTCGCCTACGACCCGGTCGAGGTCGGGGTCACCCGCGACGTCCCGGTGGGCGAGGTACAGAGCACCGTCAGGAAGAGCGGCTAGGCGTGCCGGCGTGTCACTCGCCGGCGATCGCCTTCTCGTGGGTGAGCAGCCACCGCTTGACCGGCGTGCCGTAGTAGTAGCCGCCGAACCCGCCGGTGGACGGCAGGATGCGGTGGCAGGGGACGAACGGCGCGATCAGGTTCTGCGCGCACGCGCTCCCGGCCGCCCTGGCCGCCGTCCTCGGCAGGCCCGCCCGCTCGGCGAGCTCGGCGTAGCTGATCGTGACGCCCGGCGGGACCTCACGCAGGGCGGTGAGCAGCCGCTGCCGCTTGGGGGTGCCCGGCTGTTCCAGCGCCACGGAGTCGAGGGCCGCGAGCTCGCCGTCCAGGTAGTCGCGTACGGCACGCGCCGGGTGACCCAGGTCGGCGGTCAGGGCCAGGCCCTCCGACCGGAGGCCGGGGGAGAGCCGCGCGAACATCTCGTCCGGGGCGTCGGTGAAGCCCGCCACGACCAGGACGCCATCGCGGGCGAGTAGGGCCAGCGGACCGGCCGGGGTGGTGATTACCTGTGCTTCTATCATTGCGAACTCCAAAGATGCAGTGCGGCGTACGCCCGCCATGGGCGCCACCGCTCGATGTGGTCTTCCGGGATGCCCAGGCAGGCCATGGCCCGCCGCAGGCCGAGGTCTCCGCCAGGCCAGGCGTCCGGGTCGCGCAGCGCCCGCAACGCGATGTAACCCGAGGTCCACGGCCCGATCCCGGGGACCTCAAGCAGTCCGGCCACCGCCTGGGCGGGCTGCTGTGCCCCGTCCAGGTCGATCTCGCCGTCCGCCACCCTGGCGGCGAGCGCCTTCAGCGTGGCCACCCGCCGCCCGGTCAGGCCCAGCCCGCCCAGATCAGCCTCGTGGAGCTCGGCCGCGGTCGGGAACAGGTGGGTCAACCCCTCGTCGACGCCCGTCCCGGGATGCGGGCGCCCGGCTCGGGCGGTGACGCGCCCGAGGATGGTGCGGGCACCCGCGACGGAGATCTGCTGGCCGATCACGGCGCGGACGGCCACCTCGAAGCCGTCCCACGCGCCGGGTACCCGCAGCCCGGGACGGGCGGCGACGAGCGGTTCCAGCGAGGTCTCACCAAGGGCGGCGGAGATGGCCTCGGGGTCCGCGTCCAGGTCGAGGAGGCGGCGGCAGCGGGCGACGATCCTGGCCAGGTGGCTGGTGTCGTCGACGCTCACGTCCAGCCGGACGTGGTCCACCTCGGAGGTCAGGGTGACCGTGCCGCCGGGGACGGCGCGGCGGTAGGACGTGCCGTCCACGTGCTCCAGACCGGGGATCGCCCGCGCGGCCAGGAACCGCATCAGGGTCGCGGCGTCGTACGGCTCCCTGCGGTGTAGCCGCAGGGTCAGCGCGTCGCCCGAGACGTCGGTGCTGCGTCGCGTGGTCGCCCGCAGCTCGCCCGGGGTGAACCCGTAGGTGTCCTTCATGGTCGCGTTGAACTGCCGGACGCTGCCGAAACCCGACGCGAACGCCACGTCGACGATCGGCAGCCCGGTCTCGGTCAGCAGTTGCTTGGCCAGCAGCAGGCGCTTGGTCCTGGCCACGGCCAGTGGTCCCACGCCGAGCTCCGTGGTGAACAGCCGGTGCAGGTGCCGCCCGGTGATGTGCAACCGCCCGGCCAGCCGGGCCATCCCGCCGTCGTCCGCCACACCCTCGTCGATCAGCCGGAGCGCCCTGCCGACCAGGTCGCCCCGGTGGTCCCAGCCGGGATCGCCGGGGCTCAGCTCGGGCCGGCACCGCTTGCACGGCCGGAACCCGGCGGCCTCGGCGGAGGCCGCGTGGCGGTAGAACCGCACGTTGCGGCTGGAAGGGGTGCGTGCCGGGCAGATCGGACGGCAGTAGATACGGGTGGAGGTGACCGCCGTGTAGAAGCGCCCGTCGAACCGGGCGTCCCTCGCGGCCACCGCGCGGTAACAGGCGTCGAAGTCAAGCTCTCCCACGGACATGCTGATGACGCTACTCGCAGCCCACTCCGTACGGCTGGCGGGAATCGGACATGGTCGTCGCGGGGAGGGAACGGCCGGTGAGAGGGGCGTGATGCGCTGAGGCGTGCGGCACCGGAGCCGTGGCGGACACCCCGGGTATCACTTGGAGGAGACGCCGACCCCGATCTCGAACTCGCGGTAGACGCGGGCCCAGAATCCGTCGCGTAGCCAGACGCGTGCCTCGGGGTAGGGGCGGAGGGAGTGGCCCAGTTCCTTCTCCGCCTCGATGAGCAGCTCGGTGTCGATGACCGTGGGCAGGATCGGCCCCGGGAGCAGGTCGCGGATGTTGTCGCGGCCGCGGGTGAGAATCCACTTCTGGGCCACGTGCTCGCCGACCTCCTCGACGCGCGGGCGGCTCGGGCCCAGCTTGGTGACCTGGCCCGCGGGGGCCTTGGGCTTGGCGGTGGCGGCGGCGGTGCGCCCGGCGAAGACCTGGGCGGGGGAGGGGGCGCTCGGGGCGGCCGGCACCGGGACCGGCGCGGGGGCCCGGCTGAAGAAGGAGCGCAGGAAGTCGGCACTGATGATCTCGACGGTGTCGGACTCCCAGACCAGGCGCTCGGCCTGGTTGGTGCCGTACGGCGGCTCCACCCCCCACAGGTGGATCCGCACCCCGTAGGCCTGGGCGGCCTCGACGGCGGGGACCATGTCCTCGTCCCCGGCCAGCAGTATGGTGTCGCTCACCGCGTGGTGCCTGGCCAGCGCCTCCAGGTCGCTCCTGATCTGCGCGTCCACGCCCTTCTGCTGGCCCCTCGCGTTGAGGTTGCCCAGGCGGACCTTGACCCAGGGGAGCTGCGCGATGACCCGCTGGTCGACGGTCGGCACCCGGTCGCGGGCGGCGTCGTACCAGTAGATCCTCAGCAGCTCGCCGTGGATTCGCTCCTCCGCGTGCTTCTGCAACGCCTGGATCAGTTCGTCCGCCGCGACCCGGTACTCCTTGCGCTCCTTGGCACTCAGAAGCACCTCCCCCGCCGCGGCGTACAGGTATCCGACGTCGACCAGGACGGCGTACTTCGCGGCGATGGGGTGTGACGTGAGGTCCAGGATGGTCATGTCGTCCTCCAGGCCTCGGAACTAGCTGATCGGCTGACTATATGCGCCCATTTCTTAGATGGTCCCAACTCTCGTGCAAGTTGACACCCCGTTCTGAGGATCTATCTCGGCAGTGCGCTCGATCTCCACGCACCTTGTCCGGTAGGAAGATGTTTTCGCATGCCATGTGAGTGATTGCTCCAGGATTTTGGCGTCTGCAGGACTTTCGGGCCCGAAGTCGCGGCCGCGGTGTGCGCAGAGAGAGCGATCACCAACGCGGCGATCTCCTCGGGGGTCGCATCCCCTTTAACGATCTTCAGGTGTCTCACAGCGGGATGTTCCCATGCTTCTTCGGCGGCAGGGTCGCGCGCTTGTTGCGCAACGTCCTGAGCGCCTTGACGATCTGGACTCGGGTGTCGGAAGGGCGGATCACCGAGTCCACATACCCACGTTCGGCCGCGAGATACGGGTTGGCGAGCGTGTCCTCGTATTCGGCGACGAAGCGGGCCCGCTGGGCGTCCGGATCGGCGGCCGAGGCCAGCTCGCGCCGGTAGAGGACGTTGACCGCGCCCTGCGCTCCCATCACCGCGATCTGCGCGGTCGGCCAGGCCAGGTTGATGTCGGCGCCCAGGTGCTTGGAACCCATGACGTCGTAGGCTCCACCGTACGCCTTGCGGGTGATGACCGTGACCAGCGGCACCGTCGCCTCGGCGTAGGCGTAGAGCAACTTGGCGCCGCGGCGGATGATCCCGTTCCATTCCTGGTCGGTGCCGGGAAGGAATCCGGGGACATCGACAAATGTCAGTACCGGAATGTTAAAGGCATCGCATGTACGTACGAATCTCGCGGCCTTCTCCGAGGCCGCGATGTCCAGCGTGCCCGCGAAACTCATCGGCTGGTTGGCGACGATCCCTACGGAGCGCCCTTCGACCCGGCCGAAACCCACCAGGATGTTCGGCGCGAACTGCGCGTGCACCTCAAGGAATTCGCCGTCGTCCAGGACGTGTTCGAGAACCTGGTGCATGTCGTAGGGCTGGTTCGCCGAGTCGGGGACCAGCGTGTCGAGCTCCCGGTCGGAGTCGGTGGTCTCCAGCACCACCTCGGTGTCGAACACCGGGGTCTCGTCCATGTTGTTGGACGGCAGGTAGGAGAGCAGCGCCCTGGCGAACTCCAGGCAGTCGGCCTCGTCGGAGGCCTCGTAGTGGGCGACACCCGAGCGGGAGTTGTGCGTGTGCGCGCCGCCGAGCTCCTCGAACGTCACCTCCTCGCCGGTGACCGTCTTGATCACGTCGGGGCCGGTGATGAACATGTGCGACTTCTCCGACACCATCAGCACGAAGTCGGTGAGGGCCGGCGAGTAGACGGCGCCGCCCGCGCACGGGCCCATGATCAGCGAGATCTGCGGGATCACTCCCGAGGAGTGGACGTTCCGCTTGAAGATCTCGGCGTACAGGCCCAGCGAGACGACGCCCTCCTGGATGCGCGCCCCGCCGGAGTCGTTGATGCCGATCACCGGGCAGCCGGTCTTCAGCGCGTGGTCCATGACCTTGACGATCTTCTCGCCGAAGACCTCGCCCAGGGAACCGCCGAAGACCGTGAAGTCCTGGGAGAACACCGCCACGGGGCGGTCGTCGACGGTGCCGTATCCGGTCACGACCCCGTCGCCGTACGGACGCTCGCGCTCCATGCCGAAGCTCGTGGACCGGTGCCGGGCGAGTTCGTCGAACTCCACGAAGCTGCCCTCGTCCAGGAAGGCGAGGACCCGCTCCCTGGCGGTCATCTTGCCCTTCGCGTGCTGTTTCTCGACGGCGCGCGCGGAACCCGCGTGGGCGGCCTCGTCCAGACGGCGTTCCAGATCGGCCAGTTTCCCGGCTGTCGTACGGATATCGGGTTCGGCGGCCGTGGTTTCGGCGCTCAGGGGCTCGCTCATGCCAGCAGGGTAAACCGCCCTCTGACAGTGCGAACTATCGGGGGCGACCGTTCGTTTTCCGGATGAGTCGGCTGATCGCCGGAGCCGTGACCCTGGAAGGGGGGAACATGCCGGACGCCATCGAGGCGGTGAGAACGCAGGGGCTGTTCAAGAGATTCGGGCAGCAGGTGGCCGTGGGAGGCGTCGACCTCGTGGTGCCCGGCGGCAGTTTCGCCGGGCTGGTCGGTCCCAACGGGGCGGGAAAGACCACCACGCTCAGCATGGTCACCGGCCTGCTGCGTCCCGACGGGGGCTCGATCCACATCGGTGGTGTCGACGTCTGGCGCGACCAGGTCGCGGTCAAGAGCCGCATCGGCGTGCTCCCCGAGGGGCTGCGCCTGTTCGAACGGCTCTCCGGCAGGGAGTTGCTGTCCTACAACGGCCAGCTCCGAGGCATCCCCAGGGCCGAGGTGGAGCAGCGGGCGGAGGGGCTGCTGGAGGTCATGGGCCTGACCGAGTCGGCGGACAAACTCGTCGTCGACTACTCGACGGGCATGCGGAAGAAGATCGGCCTGGCCGCCGCGCTGCTGCACAACCCCGGTGTGCTCTTTCTCGACGAGCCGTTCGAGGGCGTCGACCCGGTCAGCGCCAACACGCTCGTCGAGGTGCTCAGGCGCTACACCGGCTCCGGCTCGACCGTCGTCTTCTCCAGCCACGTCATGGAGCTCGTCGAGCGCCTGTGCGACTGGGTCTCGGTGATGGACGGCGGGCGGATCGTCGCCCAGGGGCCGCTGGACGAGGTCAGGGCGGGGCGCAGCCTCAACGAGGCGTTCCTGGGGCTGGTCGGCGCCCGGGGTGACGGCACCAGCGGGCAGGAGGGCCTGTCATGGCTGGGCGCGACCCCGGCATGAGCGCGCCGGACCGGCGGCGGGCCGTGCCCGGGACCGTGCGGGTGGGGCCCTCGGTGTTCGTACGGCTCAAGCTCCGGCTCGTCGCCGGCAACCTGCGCGGCAGCGGCCGGCACCTGCTGGGGTTCGTCTTCACGGTGATCGCCGCGATCGTCTTCGCCGCCCTGGGCTTCTTCGCCATGACCACGCTGCGCCTCGCGTCCGCCGAGGTCGCAGGCGACGTCGTCACCGTGCTGTTCGCCGCCTTCCTGGTGGGCTGGGCGATCGTGCCGCTGCTCGCGTTCGGGCTGGACGACACGCTCGACCCGTCGCGGCTGGCGCTCTTCCCGCTGCGGACCGGCCAGCTCGCCACCGGCATGTTCGCCGCCTCGATCACCGGCGTCTGGCCGGTCGCCACGCTGGTCGTCATGATCGGGGCGGTGGCCGGCCTGGCCGGCGGGGCCGGCGGGGTGCTCCTGGGCACGGTGGCGGTGCTGCTCCACTTCGCGCTCTGCGTCGTCCTCTCCCGGCTGGTCACCACGGCGCTCTCCGGCGTGCTGCGCACCCGCAGGGGCCGCGACGTGCTGGCCGTCTCGGTGATCTTCGTCGTGCTGGCGGCACAGCTGCCCAACCTGCTGCTCAACGGCGGTCTGGCGGCCGACCCGGGGGCGATGCTGCGCGGTACCGCCTCGGTGCTGCGCTGGACCCCGTCGGGTATGGCGGCGCACGCCGTCGCCGACGGAGGGGCGGCGGCCCTGCTGGCGATCGTCGTGCTCACCGCGCTGGTCGCCGGGGTGGGGTGGCTGTGGATCGCGGCACTGCGCCGCGCCCTGGTCTCCCCTGACGCCTCCACCCAGAGCTCCTCGGTGCGCAACTCCCGGGGCCTGCTGACCAGGGTCCTGCCCGACGGCCCGCTCGCCGCGGTGGTGGGCAAGGAGTTCAGGTACGCCCGCCGTGATCCGCGGGGCAGGGTCGGCTGGTTCGCCGCCGTCGCGGTCGCGGGCATTATGGCCTTCTCGCTGAACGGGCAGGGCGGTCCGACCGGGGTCGCCCTGGCGGTCGCTCCCGCCTGCATCGGCGCGGCGCTGATCAGCATGCAGTGGTGCAACGCCTTCGGCATCGACGGCCGCTCGCTGTGGATGAACGCCGTCGCCTACGGCACCGACCGCGACTGGCGCACGGACATCGCGGGGCGGCACCTGGCGGTGGCGACGATCGGCGTGCCGTTGCTGCTGGTGCTCTCCCTGGTCGCGGCCCTGCTGGCCGGAGACGTCGGCTGGGCGGTCCCGGCCACCCTGACCGCCTGGGGCGTCCTCGGGGTCGGGCTCGGGGTGGGCGCGCTGACCAGCGTGCAGATGCCCTACACCGTGCCCGAGCGCCTGAACGCCTTCACGGGTGCGGCTCCGGGGCAGGGCGGCATCGCCTTCGTCGCCTCGTTCGGCGCGCTGATCGGCACCGGCCTGCTCGTGCTGCCGATCGTGCTGCCGGTGCTGTTCGGCCTCACCTGGGTCGCCGCGCTGGCGGTGCCGTACGGACTGCTGCTCTCCGCAGGCGGCCGGAGAATCGCGGGTAAAGCCGCTTTCGCCAGGTATCCGGCGCTGCTGCAGGCGATCTCCAAGGCTGGCTGAATGGTCTAGTCCAATGGGTGAGACCGGTCTCCGCTGGAGAAAACGGACTGGGTACGCTGACGAACATGCCCGCCACCGTGTCTCATCAGGTAGAGCGTTCCTCCGCTGTCACCGAGATGCCCGACGAGCTGCGCGCGGATGTGCGACTGCTCGGCGAGCTTCTGGGGCAGGTCATCGCCGAGCATGGTGGCGATGACCTGCTCGCCGACGTCGAACGGCTGCGCAAGGCAGTCATCGGTGCCCGCCGCAGGCAGGTGTCGGTCGACGAGATCACCGCGATGGTGGCCGAGTGGCCCGTCGATCGCGCGGTACAGATCGCCCGCGCGTTCACGTGCTACTTCCACCTGGCGAACCTGGCCGAGGAGCACTTCAGAATCCGCACGCTCAGGGTCCGCGACACCGGCGAGGAGCCGCTGCCGGAGTCCCTGGCCCAGGCGGTCCAGGAGCTCGGTGGCGAGAAGGTCGCCGGCCTGGTCGAGGAGTTGCGCCTGCATCCGGTGCTGACCGCGCACCCCACCGAGGCCCGCAGGCGCGCCGTGGTCACCGCGATCCAGCGCATCAGCGGCCAGCTCGCCCTGTACAACAGCCCCGAGCGGGGTGCCGCCGAGCGGGCGGAGACCCGCCGGCGGCTGCTGGAGGAGATCGACCTGCTCTGGCGGACCGCCCAGCTCAGATCCACCAAGCTCAACCCGCGAGACGAGGTCCGCACCGCCATGGCGGCCTTCGACGAGACCCTCTTCCGGGTGGTCCCGCAGGTCTACCGTGCCCTGGACGCCGCGCTCGGCGGGGGCGGCGGCACCGAGAGGCCCCGGGCCCGCGCCTTCATCAGGTACGGCAGCTGGATCGGCGGCGACCGCGACGGCAACCCGAACGTCACGGCCAAGGTGACCAGGGACGCCGTGCTCATCCAGGCCGAGCACGTGCTGATCGCCCTGGAGATCGCCGCCGGCCGGATCGGCCGCTCGCTGACCCTCGCCGCCGGCTACGCCCCCGCCTCGCCCGAACTGCGGGCCGCGCTGTCCGCCGCGGTGAACGACCACCCCGACCTGGTCTCGGAGATGGCCACCCGCTCTCCGCAGGAGCCGCACCGGCAGTGGCTGATGTTCGTCGCCGCCCGCATCGCGGCCACCAGGCAGCGCGGTCTCGACCTGGCCTACCGCTCGCCCGAGGAGCTCCTGGGCGATCTGCGGATCGCCCAGGAGTCGCTGGTCGCGGCCGGGGCGAGGAGGCAGGCGTACGGGGAACTGCAACACCTCATCTGGCAGGTGGAGACGTTCGGCTTCCACCTGGCCGAGCTGGAGGTCCGCCAGCACTCGCAGGTCCACGCCGCCGCGCTGGAGGAGATCGCCGCCGGGCGCACCTCAGAGCGGACCGAGGAGGTCCTGGCCACGATCCGTACGATCGCCTGGATCCAGGAGCGGTTCGGGGTGAGTGCCTGCTCCCGCTACGTCGTCTCCTTCACCCGCTCGGCCGACGACATCGCCGCCGTGCACGCGCTGGCCGCGCACGCGCTGGGCGAGCGGGCCCCCCGGCTCGACGTGGTCCCGCTCTTCGAGTCGGGCGCCGACCTGGCGGCCGCCCCCACCGTGCTGTCGGGGATGCTGGAGATCCCCGAGGTCCAGGCCAGGCTGGCCGACGACCGGCGCCTGGAGGTCATGCTCGGCTACTCCGACTCCGCCAAGGAGCTCGGCCCGGCCGCGGCGACGCTGAAGCTGTACGAGGCCCAGGAGGCGCTGGCCGCCTGGTCGGCCGAGCACGACGTGCCGCTGACGCTCTTCCACGGCCGGGGCGGCGCCCTGGGCCGGGGCGGCGGTCCCGCCAACCGGGCGGTGCTCGCGCAGGCCCCGGGGTCGGTGGGCGGCAGGTTCAAGGTCACCGAGCAGGGCGAGGTCATCTTCGCCCGCTACGGCCACGACGCCATCGCCCGCCGGCACATGGAGCAGGTCACCTCCGCGGTGCTGCTCGCCTCCACCCCGTCCATCGAGGCGCGCACGGCCGAGGCCGCGGGACGCTTCCGGGCGGTGGCCGAGCAGGTCGCCTCCGCCTCGGAGAAGGCGTACCGGCTGCTGACCGAGGCGCCCGGCTTCCCCGAGTGGTTCTCCCTGGTCAGCCCGCTGGAGGAGATCGGCTCGCTCCGCCTGGGCTCCCGCCCGGCCCGGCGCGGTCTCGGCGCGCCCCGGTCCCTGGACGACCTGCGGGCCATCCCGTGGGTCTTCGCCTGGGCTCAGACCAGGGTCAACCTGCCCGGCTGGTACGGCCTGGGCAGCGGCCTGGAGGCGGTCATCTCCGAGGCGGGCCTGGGCGAACTGCGCGCCGCCTACCGGGAGTGGCCGCTGTTCGCCTCGCTGCTGGACAACGTGGAGATGTCGCTGGCCAAGACCGACCGTGACATCGCCGCCCGCTACCTCGCGCTCGGCGCCAGGGACGACTTCGTCGAGCAGGTCCTGGCCGAGTACGACCTGACCCGCCGCCTGGTCCTGGAGATCACCGGCCACACCCGCCTGCTGGAGGACCGCAAGGTGCTGTCCCGCGCGGTGCAGCTCCGCGACCCGTACGTCGACGCGCTCTCCCACCTGCAGCTCCGGGCCCTGTCCACGCTCCGCGCGGACGAGGGGCTGTCGGAGGAGGAGCGCGAGCGCCTGTCCACGCTGCTGCTGCTCTCGGTCAACGGCGTCGCCGCCGGTCTGCAGAACACGGGCTGATCTTCCAGCCATCGCCCGCGGGCCCCGCACGGGGCCGGCGGGCGGCGCTCACGGGCCGACGCGGTGCGCCCCCGCGTAGAGGTTGAAGCGCTCCTCGCGCAGGAAGCCGACCAGCGTCATCCCGAACTCCCTGGCCAGGTCGACGGCCAGGGAGGAGGGCGCGGAGACCGCGCAGACGACGGGCAGGCCCGCGGTGAGGGCCTTCTGCATGATCTCGTAGCTGGTCCGCCCGCTGACCATGAGCACGTGCCCGTCCAGCGGCAGCCTTCCGGTCATCATGGCCCAGCCGACCAGTTTGTCCACCGCGTTGTGCCGCCCCACGTCCTCGCGGACCGCGAGCGGCTCGCCTGCCGCGGTGAACAGCCCGGCCGCGTGCAGCCCCCCGGTCTTGCCGAAGACCCCCTGGGCCTGCCTCAGCCGGCCAGGAAGGCCGTACAGGACCTCGGGGGAGACACGCAGCGGGTCATCGGCGGCGGGCAGCGGTGAGCAGCGGCCGCGCAGGGCGTCGAGGCTGGCGGTGCCGCAGACGCCGCACGCGCTCGACGTCATGAAATGCCGGTCGAGCGAGGGCAGATCAGGCAGGGTGTCGCCGCGCAGCCGCACGGTCACCGTGTTGTAGCGGGCCTCGGGCGGCACGTCGTCGTCCGCGCAGTAGGCGATGGACGCCACGTCGGCGGATGCCGCGACGCCCTCGCCGTACAGGAACCCGGCGGCCAGTTCGAAGTCGTGCCCCGGGGTGCGCATGGTGATCGCGACGGTGCGGCGCTCCTCGCCCGCCTGGATCCGGATCTCCAGTGGCTCCTCGGTGGCCAGATCGTCCCGGCGCTCGTGGAGCGTCCCCGAGCGCATCTGCCCGACCCGCGCCCGCGTGGTGGGCCCCGGCCTGCGCACGGCCTCCACCTCGATGCCGTCCCGCGGGTCAAGCTCTCTGCTCATGCGGTCATTTTCTCTTTTCGCTGCCGTCCGAACGGTTTCGTCCCCGTTCGGAAAGCTGGGCTTCGCCTGCGCACCCAGACTTCGTTAATAGTATTCCCTGGTCATTGCCCTAATTCGGTAACAGGGGGTCGTTAGGGGAGGCAAGATGGCTAAGTGCTCGACTCGCCCTTCACTGATCTCGACCGTCCGCCGCTCTCCCAGGCGGCGCTCACCCGCGCGCTGGTCCGTCCCGGCGGCCTCTGGTCCGACATCGCCGTCGTCGCCAGGACCGGATCGACCAACGCCGACCTCGCGCAGGCCGTCCGCGACGGTGCGCGGCAGGGAGCCGTCGTCGTCGCGGAGGCCCAGTTCGCCGGGCGCGGCAGGCTCGGCAGGGCCTGGAGCGTTCCGCCGCGCTCCGGCCTGACCTTCTCGGTGCTGCTGCGCCCCGACCCGCCCCCGGACAGGCAGAGCTGGCTGTCCCTGCTCGTCGCCCTCGCGGTCGCGTCGGCCGTGCGGAAGGTCGCCGAGGTCGACGTCCGGCTCAAGTGGCCCAACGACCTGCTGATCGGCGGGCGCAAGGTCGCCGGGGTGCTCGCCGAGCGGATCGACAACGCGGTGATCGTGGGCGTCGGGCTCAACGTGAGCGTGCGTGCCGAGGAGCTGCCGGTGGAGACCGCCACCTCCCTGGCCATCGAGAAGGCCGCCTGCGTCGACCGCGACCCGATCCTGCGGGCGGCGCTGCGGGAGATCGAGCTCCACTACCGGGAGTGGTCGGAGGCGGACGGCGACGCCGAGGCGTGCGGCCTGCGGGCCGCCTATCTCGCGATCAGCGCCACGGTCGGCCAGGAGGTCCGGGTGGAGCTGCCGGGCGAGCGGGTGCTCACCGGCACGGCCACCGGTATCGACGGTGCCGGCCACCTGCTCGTCAGCTCCAAGGGGCAGGAGCACGCGCTCAGCGTGGGAGACGTCGTGCATGTTCGCCCGCGCAGCTCATGACGTGGGGTACGAAGGCGTGCCACGATTTGCCCCATGGGTCTACCCGATCACCACATGACGGAGGGGGAGCGGCGAATCCGGTCGTTCCACCCGCACTGGAAGCGCCTCATCGGCCCGTTCCTCGCGTTGATTCTGATCATCGCGGGGTCCGGTGCCGCCATCTTCTTCATGCCCGCCTTCGAATACGACTCCTACGCGCGCATCGCGGTGGCCGTGGTCGCCGTCGGTCTGCTGACCGTGTGGTCGTTCGTGCCGTACCTGAGGTGGAAGAACACCTCGTACGTGCTCACCTCGCACCGGTTCACCATCAGTACGGGGGTGCTGAACAAATCCATCGACGACATCCCGATGGCGAAGGTCAACACGGTCAGCGCCGACCAGACCCTGATGGAGAGGGTCCTCGGCTGCGGCACGCTCGTCGTCGAGTCGGCGGGCGACCACGGCCGGATCACGCTGCGGGACATCCCGCGGATCCAGGATGTGCGGGCCGAGGTGTTCCGCGCGCTCGACGACGCGATCGACGGGGAGCCATCGGAACACGGCGGGCGGTGACCGGTGGGGCGTAACCTTCTGGGCCGGGGGGAAGGCGCGGGCGGAGAGGAGGAGATCTTCGTGGGACGTCCCACGGCCGAGCAGATCGAGCACCTGTTCGTCGGCACCTCTCCCGGCTACACCCGGATCCAGGTGGCGAGCCTCGCCGAGCTCCCGCAGGAGCTCACCGAGCGGATCTGGCGCGCGCTGGGGTTCGCCACGCTCCCCGACGACGAGGTGGCCTTCACCGACGCGGACGTGACGGTGCTCAAGCGGGTCCGGATGATGATGGAGAGCGGCCTGCTGGACGACCGGACCGTCATCCGGATGGCCAGGGCGCTCGGCCAGACGACGGCCAGGCTCGCGCAGTGGCAGGCCGAGATCATGATCGGTGCCATGCTCGACCCCGGCCGGCGCCCCACCGACGAGGACCTGGCGGGGGTCATGGAGACCGCGCGCCGGCTGCTCCCCGACTTCGAGCAGGTCCTGATCCACGTCTGGCGAGCCCAGCTCGCCGCCGCGGGGACCCGCCTGCTGACGATCGCCGACATCACCGACGAGATCGTGCCGACCCGGCTCACCCTCGCGGTGGGCTTCGCCGACCTGGTCGCCTTCACCCGGGTCGCCCGCGAGCTGGACGAGCGGGGCCTGGCCGAGCTGGTCGAGGGCTTCGAGGCACGGGCCTCCGACGTGGTCGCCGAGCACGGGGGGCGGCTGGTCAAGACACTCGGCGACGAGGTGCTCTTCACGGCGGCCGACCCGCGGACCGCGGCCATGATCGCTCTGGACCTGGTCGGCGTCATCCAGCGGTACGGGCTCGACGCGCGGATCGGGCTGGCGTACGGCCCGGTGCTGCCGATCATGGGCGATGTCTTCGGGACCACCGTCAACCTGGCCGCCAGGCTTACGGCCATCGCCCGCCCCGGCACCATCGTCGTCGACAGCGAGCTGGCCGAGGCGCTGGAGGGCGCACCGGGCGTCGAGGTCGGCCGCATCCGGCGGCGGCCTGCCCGGGGTCTGGGGGTGGTGCAGCCGTACGTGCTGCGCCGGGCTGGTAATGATTGAGGCGGGGGCTTCTCCAAGGCCGTCCAACCAGTAAGCGAGTCCCATGGGGCTCGGTGAGTTTCACAACAGATGAGGTGCAGGACATGCCGTACACCGTCCAAGGCGTGGTCGCGCGTGGCAAGGGCGAGCCCGTCTCGCTGGAGACCGTTATCGTGCCCGATCCGGGGCCGGGCGAGGCCGTGGTGACGGTGCAGGCCTGTGGTGTCTGTCACACGGACCTGCACTATCGCGAGGGCGGCATCAACGACGAATTCCCGTTCCTGCTCGGCCACGAGGCCGCCGGAGTGGTCGAGGCCGTCGGTGCGGGCGTCACGGAGGTGGCGCCCGGTGACTTCGTGATCCTGAACTGGCGGGCCGTCTGCGGCAACTGCCGGGCGTGCCTGCGCGGCCGTCCCTGGTACTGCTTCAACACGCACAACGCCACCCAGAAGATGACCCTGGAGGACGGCACGCCGCTCAGCCCCGCCCTGGGCATCGGCGCCTTCATCGAGAAGACCCTGGTCGCGGCCGGGCAGTGCACCAAGGTCGACGCGTCCGCGCCGGCGCAGGTGGCCGGGCTGCTCGGCTGCGGCGTGATGGCGGGCCTGGGCGCCGCGATCAACACCGGCGGGGTGACCCGCGGCGACAGCGTGGCGGTCATCGGGTGCGGCGGCGTCGGTGACGCGGCCATCCTCGGCGCCAGGCTGGCGGGCGCCTCGAAGATCATCGCGGTGGACGTGGACGACCGCAAGCTGGAGTGGGCCAAGGAGTTCGGCGCCACCCACACGGTCAACTCCCGTACCTCGGACATGGTCGAGTCGGTCAGGGAGCTCACCGGCGGCAACGGCGCGGACGTGGTCATCGAGGCGGTCGGTCGCCCGGAGACCTACAAGCAGGCGTTCTATGCCCGTGACCTGGCCGGGACCGTGGTCCTGGTCGGGGTGCCGACCCCGGAGATGACGCTGGAGTTGCCGCTGCTCGACGTCTTCGGCCGCGGCGGCGCGCTGAAGTCCTCCTGGTACGGCGACTGCCTGCCCAGCCGCGACTTCCCCATGCTCATCGACCTCTACCTGCAGGGGCGGCTCGACCTCGACCGCTTCGTCTCCGAGACGATCGGCCTCGGCGACGTCGAGGACGCCTTCGCGAAGATGCACCGCGGCGAGGTCCTGCGCTCGGTGGTGGTCCTGTGATCGACAAGGTGGTCACCTCCGGCACCTTCTCGCTGGACGGCGGGACGTGGGAGGTCGACAACAACGTCTGGATCGTCGGTTCGGCCGACGAGGTGGTCGTCATCGACGCCGCGCACGACGCCGCCGCGATCGCCGAGCGGGTCGGTGACCGCGAGGTGAAGGCCATCGTCTGCACCCACGCGCACAACGACCACATCGACGCGGCGGCCGACCTCGCCACGCGGGTGGGCGCGCCGATCCTGCTCCACCCGGCCGATCAGGTGCTGTGGGAGATGGTCTACACCGACCTGCCGTACACCCCGCTGAAGGACGGTCAGGTGATCTCGGCCGGAGGTGTGGATCTGACCGTGCTGCACACGCCGGGTCACGCTCCGGGCGCGGTCTGCCTGTACGGGGCGGAGATCGGCGCGCTCTTCAGCGGCGACACCCTGTTCCACGGTGGTCCCGGCGCGACCGGGAGGTCCTTCTCCTCCTTCGACACGATCATCGAGTCGATCAAGGGGAGGCTGCTGACCCTGCCTCCGGAGACGACCGTGTACACCGGCCACGGCGACTCCACCTCGATCGGCGAGGAGGCCGGGCACCTGGAGGAATGGCTGGCCAGGGGACACTGACCGGCACGTCCGCCGCGACGCGCCCCGGCCCGCGCCGGGGCGCGTTCGCGTGTCCGGCGCCGTGCGGGATGCCGTGCGGGATGGAGGCTTCGTGGTGATGACGGGGAGGTTAGGGGGGTGTGTCGCAGCTCACGTAGGCAAGGCTAACCAAATGAGTTACTTTAGGTGTGCCTAACCTATGATACGCTCCTGAGAGGTCGCACCCCCGTGTATGTATGCGTCTGCCGCGCGGTCACCGAGAACGAGGTGCACGACTGCATCTCGGCAGGGGCGAAGAGCGCGCGCCAGATTCGCGACGCTACGGGTGCCGGTGGCGACTGCGCCTCTTGCGTGCGCAAGATCTGTGCGATCCTGAAGCGGTCTGAGGATCTGATTCCGACCGCATAGCACGAGGAGCCCGCCATGCAGGGCGACAAGAAAATCATCGAGCTGCTCAACGAGCAGTTGACCGCGGAGCTGACCGCGATCAACCAGTACTTCCTGCACGCCAAGATGCAGGAGAACTGGGGATACACCAAGCTCGCGAAATACACTCGCGAAGAGTCCATGGACGAGATGCGGCATGCGGAGAAGCTCACCGACCGCATCCTCTTCCTTGAAGGACTGCCCAACTACCAGAAGCTGGGCATCCTGCATATCGGCCAGACCGTCGCGGAGCAGCTCCGCGCGGACCTGGACGTCGAGCTTGAGGTGGTCGGCCGTCTGAAGCCCGCCATCATCCTGATGCGCGAGAAGGGCGATGTCACCTCGGCCCGCATCTTTGAGGAGATCCTTGAGGACGAGGAGCACCACATCGACTACCTGGAGACCGAACTGGGTCTGATGGAGAGTCTCGGGGAGCAGCTCTACCTGGCCCGCTACGCCGAGCCGCCGTCACCGTCTTGAGGTGAATTAAGTAGAACACGCCCACCAGATCCCCTCTGGTAGGGCGTGTTCTGCTTTGCCGGTCAATCCTTTGGTACGCCTGTGCTTTCGAGGGACTTCCAAGGTGGGAGACCTACTCCGAAACCCTCGGCCGTTGCGGGATGACTATCCGGGATTTATCAGTGTTTGCCCAGGTCAATGGATAGGTCAACGACGAGTCAAACCGCGCGCTGTACCCGGGAAACGATCCTCTAAGGTCCTACGATCGCAACATGACCTGTGTACTACTCGCCGAGGATGACACCTCGATTTCCGAGCCACTGGCGCGAGCTCTGCGCCGCGAGGGTTATCAAGTAGAGGTGAGCCCTGACGGCCCGCAGGCTCTGGAGCGGGCTCTGTCGGGTGGCATCGACCTGATCGTTCTCGACCTGGGACTGCCCGAGATGGACGGCCTGGAGGTGGCCCGGCGCATCCGCGCCGAAGGCCATGGAACTCCAGTGTTGATCCTCACCGCCCGCGTCGACGAGGTCGACACCGTGGTGGGCCTCGACGCCGGGGCCGACGACTACGTCACCAAGCCGTTCCGCCTCGCCGAACTGCTGGCGCGCGTCCGCGCCCTGCTGCGGCGCGGCACGTCCGAGACTCCCGTGGTCCAGGGCGTGCGCATCGACGCCGACTCCCGTCGGGCGTGGATGGGCGACAAGGAGCTGCATCTGACCACCAAGGAGTTCGACCTGCTGAGGGTCCTGGTCCGCGACGCCGGAAAGGTGGTCACCCGCGAGCAGATCATGCGCGAGGTGTGGGACACCAACTGGTGGGGCTCGACCAAGACCCTGGACATGCACATCTCGTGGCTACGCCGGAAACTCGGTGACGACGCCGCCAAGCCCCGATACATCACAACCGTTCGAGGGGTCGGCTTCAGGTTCGAGCGCGAGTAGGAAATGCGCCGACGCCTGCTCTCCTCAACCCTCCTCGTTGCGGTCATCGGGGTGTTGCTGCTTGGCATTCCCCTCGCCGTGGCGGTCAACAGGCTCATCGAGGAGGAGGCGATCCAGCAGCTCGCCTCCCATGCCAAGAGTCTGCTGGGGGAGGTCGAGTACGCCCGGATCCAAGATCAGCCCATCGACGAGCAGCAGCTGGAGCGTAAGTATTCCCAGCTCTACATTCAGATCTATGCAAAAGGCACGCCTCCTCAGGTGATAACGGTGGGCACCGAGCCCCCCGAGAGCCAGAAGATGACCGCGGACGCACAGTCGGAGAACGGGGTGTACGTCGCGGTCAGCCGGGACAAGACGGGGGTGGAGCGTGAGGTTCGCGCATGGCTCTTCCTCATCCTGGGGCTCGCCGCGGCTGCTCTCGCGGTCGCGGTCGGGCTTGCCATCGTGCAGTCGCGCCGCCTGACGTTACCGCTCAGCGACCTTGCGATGATCGCTGAGCGGCTCGGCTCCGGTGACGCGAGACCGAGCAAGCACCGCTACGGCATTCAGGAACTCGACCGGGTGGCCGAGGTGCTCGACCGTAGCGCGACCCGCATCTCCGACCTCCTGGCCAGGGAGCGGGAGTTCGCGACCGACGCCTCCCACCAGCTCCGCACCCCGCTCACCGGCCTGACCATGAGGCTTGAGGAGATCGTCGCCGCCGCGGACGAACCGGGGATCGTCAAGGAGGAGGGCGAGGCCGCCATCGTGCAGGCCGAGCGGCTCACCGCGGTGATCGACGAGTTGCTGGCCACCGCCAGACGACAGCGTCAGGCGCAGGCCGAGAGCGTCAAACTCGACGCACTGCTCGACCAGCAGTTCATCGAGTGGGGCCCGGCGTTCCGCAGGGCCGGGCGGCAGCTGAGGCTGGCCGGTACGCGTGAGCTCCAGGCGCTGGGCACCGGCGGCGGCATCAGCCAGGTGATCTCCACCCTGCTGGAGAACTCGCTGGAGCACGGCGGCGGCACGGTGACCGTGACCACCAGCGCCAAGGAGAGGTCCATCGTGATCGAGGTGGCGGACCAGGGCAAGGGCATACCGGACGACCTTGCCCCGAGGGTCTTCGAGCGGAATGTGAGCGGGGCCGGCGGTACAGGTCTCGGCCTGCCCCTCGCGAGGGCGCTGGCCGCCGCAGACGGGGGGCGCCTGGAGCTGATACGGCCGCGTCCCGCGGCGTTCGCGTTCTTCCTGCGCCAGGTGGGGGACCCGGGCAGGAACCGGATCGTCCGGGGGCCCGCCTGAGCGTGCTCTAGCGCGGCAGGGTCGGCGGCGAGTTCTCCTCCGAGCTTTTGTTCAGCAGGTACACATGGCCGTTGACCTGGCTCTTCGACACCGTCGGCGGACTCGCGTCGGCGCCGGGCAGGAAGACCCACTTCTTGTACGACCAGAACCTGAAGAGGGTCCCGAGGGCGGTGCCGGTGAGCATGGCGATGTTGTAGCTCAGCGGATCCTGCAGACCCAGGGTGTAGGTCACGAAGCCGATCACCAGCAGCGAGATCAGCAGGCCGATGGCGTTGAGTATGAAGAACAGGGTGTACTCGCGGGCCAGGCCGCTCTGCTCCCGGTGCCTGAAGGTCCAGTAGCGGTTGCCGAGGTAGGCGAAGGTGGCCGCGATGATCGTGGCGATGACCTTGGAGGTGAGCGGCCCCCAGCCGATGCCGAACCGGAGCAGGTTGGTGCCGCCCGTGTCGATCACGAAGGCGACCGCACCGATCGTGCCGAACTTGGCCAGTTCTCGCGCCAGTTCGGCGAGCCGCCGGTAGGCGTGTCGGAGAAACTCCACGTTTCCTGCACGGTCCTTTCGGGGGTCGGCCACCGATCCGCCACGTTGGAGGATCTCGAACACTGTCGAGCCAGGTTACCGGTGCTCGGCCACGGTCCGTGCGGCATCGCTCCGCCGGTGCACATAGCCGTCATCAAGTGCTATTTCAATAAATATCGCATAACGCCGGTTAAATCGGCTCGTCCGACGTTACGCTAATCCGGTAGATCACGGAATGCCGTTGGAGAACCGTGATCGGTCCTGACGGACTGCCGTACGCGACGGCCACTACCCCGGGGATCAACCCTTGCGCCGCCGACTCCTCGCTCTGATCATCGGTCTGTCGATGACGATCGGTTGTGGCGCGCGGAGAGACGCGCAAGGCGCCGTCCCCGAGGCCGGACCGTCGCGCGAGACGTCCGCCGGGGTGGAGCTCGCGGAGGCGATCCAGGCCTTCACGCTGCTGAGAAAGCTTGACGACGCCTGGCGCGACCGGGACTGCGCGGCCGTCGGCAGGCTCACCACCTGGGCGGAGAATGCGCTGGGCGGTCGTGCCTGTGAGGCGACCCGGAACGGCCGCCCAGCCCCCGTCAGGAAGTCCTACACCGAGGCGGAGTTCTACCTGCCCGGCACGGCCGACACCGACCGCTGGTTCGTCGCCCTGGCTCGCGAGCCCGACCCGGCCTACTTCCTGTTCGTCCATGAGGGGGGCGAGTGGCGGCTGGGCGCGGGCCCCATTCCGATACGGGGTGAGGTCCGCGAGCCGACCGAGGGGGCGGTGCCCACCGGCGACCCCGCCATGGGGGTCAGGGCCCGTCTCGTCCCGCAGCGCTATCTGACCTACCTGACCGACCCCGCGGGGGTGAGCGGGGTGACCTTCCCCAAGGACGACCCCGTACGCGACCTCTTCGACGAGCTGGTCAGGCGCCCGCGGAAGGTGCGGCCCGACCGGCTCACCGCGGACGTCCGCCTGCTCGTCGGCCCGCAGCGCGCGCTGCGACTGCCCGACGGCGGCGCGCTGGTCATCCACGCCCTGGAGATCGAATACCGGCAGCGGGCCCGTTCCGGCCGATCCTCCCTGGCCCACCCGATCTACGGCAAGGCCGACCTGCGCGGCTTCACCGGCCGTGCCAGGGCGGCCGAGCTGACCGGGACCGAGATCGCGCTCGTCGCCACCGAGATCGCCGGCACGGGTGCCGAACTCGGCACGGCCGGCCTCCGCCGCGGCCTCGCCACCCTCACGACGGGCTGAGAGCCCCGAACGGGCTCGGCGGCCTCCCTCGTACGACCCCGTTGGGGGCCTCCTGGCGGGCGAGCCGCCTTCAGGGCGGCCTGCCGTCTCGCCGGGAGCGGCTGTCAGGATCGGCCGGGCGCCTCCCACCAGCCGCCCCCGTACCGCGTGCCGGTAAACTTAACCCCCGTGAGCAGCCCTTCCTTGGCCAGTCCCATCGGACCCGTCGTCGGCGTGATCGGAGCGGGCCAGCTGGCCCGGATGACCCAGCAGGCGGCCATCGCCCTCGGCGTCGAGCTTCGGGTCCTGGCCAACTCGTCAGACGAGAGCGCCGCCCGGGTGATCGCCGACGTACGCCTGGGCGACTACCGGTCCCTGGCGGACCTGCGCGACTTCGTCAAGGGGTGCGACGCGGTCACCTTCGACCACGAGCACGTGCCCACCGAGCACATCCGTGCCCTGGTCGAGGACGGCTTCGCCGTGCACCCCGGCGCCGACGCGCTCGTACACGCCCAGGACAAGGCGGTGATGCGCGAGCGGCTGACCGGGATCGGTGCCCCGTGCCCGCCGTGGCGACGGGTCGAGACGGCCGCCGACATCGAGGAATTCGCCGCGGAGAACGGCTGGCCGGTGGTGCTCAAGGCGATCAGGGGCGGTTACGACGGGCGTGGCGTCTGGATCTGCCGCTCCGCGGATGACGCGGCCGAGCCCCTGGCCTCCGGGGTGCCGCTGATGGCCGAGGGGTTCGTGCCGTTCGAGCGGGAGCTCGCCGTGCTGGTCGCCAGGTCGCCGCACGGCCAGGGCGTCAGCTACCCGGTGGTGGAGACCGTCCAGCGTGACGGCATCTGCGTCGAGGTCCTCGCCCCCGCACCCGGCCTCGATCCCGAGCAGGCCGCGGTGGCCCAGCGGATCGCCCTGAACATCGCCAAGGAACTGGGCGTGACCGGGCTGCTGGCCGTGGAGATGTTCGCCACCTCCTCGGGCCTGGTGGTCAACGAGCTGGCCATGCGCCCGCACAACAGCGGCCACTGGACGATCGAGGGGGCTCGCACCTCCCAGTACGAGCAGCACCTGCGCGCGGTCCTCGACCTCCCGCTCGGCTCACCCGCGCCGGCCGCCCCCGTCGTGGTGATGGCCAACCTCCTGGGCGGTGACGACTCCGACATCTTCTCCCGGTACGAGCACGTGATGGCCCACGACCCGGGGATCAAGATTCACTTCTACGGCAAGGAGGTGCGACCGGGGCGCAAGATCGGCCATGTCACCGCGCTCGGCACCGACCTGGAAGAGGTACGCGCGCGCGCCCGGCACGCCGCCGTCTACCTCACCGAGGGAAGATACACCTGAGCCCGCGGGCCGGTCGCCCACCCATCCGGGGTACCGCCACACCGGCACGGCCCCCGACGGTACGGAGCGCCACCGCACAC
Source organism: Streptosporangium sp. CA-115845 (assembly GCF_050943795.1). Classification (NCBI taxonomy): domain Bacteria; kingdom Bacillati; phylum Actinomycetota; class Actinomycetes; order Streptosporangiales; family Streptosporangiaceae; genus Streptosporangium; species Streptosporangium sp. CA-115845. Next base: position 1,420,906 of record NZ_CP191988.1, read on the forward strand.
CCTCTGGCCACGGCGCTCTGCGGCCTCCGCACCCGTGGGGGCCACGCAACCACAGCGAACGCGCGCGGCCCCGGGCCGTGCGGCAAGGAGAGAACATGACCACCGTCGGCATCGTCATGGGCAGCGACTCCGACTGGCCGGTGATGAGGCTCGCCGCCGAGGCGCTGGCCGAGTTCGGGGTGGAGTTCGAGGCCGACGTGGTCTCCGCGCACCGGATGCCCGAGGAAATGATCGCCTATGGCGCGCAGGCGGCCGGGCGCGGGCTGAAGGTGATCATCGCGGGTGCCGGGGGAGCCGCCCACCTGCCGGGCATGCTCGCCTCGGTGACCCCGCTGCCGGTGATCGGTGTCCCGGTCCCGCTGAAGTACCTCGACGGCATGGACTCCCTGCTCTCGATAGTCCAGATGCCCGCCGGGGTCCCGGTCGCGACGGTCGCCGTCGGTGGCGCCCGCAACGCGGGCCTGCTGGCCGTACGGATCCTCGCCGCCGCCGACGAGGAACTGCGGGCGAAGATGGAGGCGTTCCAGCTCGCTCTCAAGGAACAGGCTCACGCCAAGGGCGCCAGGCTCCGCGCCGAGGCCGCCCAGTTCGGTGCCTGATATCTCCATCTTTGACCGATGGCTTGGTGGCATCACGGATATACGAGGACTCATAGGGAAGGAGGAGGCCGACAGAGACTTTGGAGGTTGAGAATCATGAGGAACGCGATCCGCGCCCTCCTCGGGATCACGACGGCCGTACTGGCGGTGTTCGGCGGCTTCGGCGCCGGTGAGAGCCATCGGCCCGCCGACTCCGGTGTCAGCTCCGTATCCGCGCATTAGTGCTCCGTCCCGCAACGAAGATCGCGAACGCTCGGCCGGGAACCTGAGATCGCCGGGGCGGTCTTCCCGCCCTTGGTGTCATGGGCCGGGGGACGCCACGCCGGACGCGGCGGAGGGTCGGACATCGGGTGCTGCCTGCCCGGACTCGTGCGCGGACCTGACTTCGATCACCGTACCGGGAGGTCGGGAAGGTCGTCGGCGGGCGGTGCGTGCGATCGGGCCGGGACCGGCTCCCTGGGGGCGATGTGCGACTGATCCCGGTACTGGTTCAGCGCCCACAGCCCCGCGATGTCGGCGACCGTGAGGACGAGCACCACGAGGATGGCCAGGATGATCCGGCGTCTGCGCTCGCGCCGCCGCCATTCGCCCTGGACCCGGCGGTAGGCGTCCGGGGCCGGCTGGACGCCGTTGGCGAGTTTGTCGAGAACCTCACGCAGCTGGTCCTCGGTGCTGGCGGGGCCGGTCGTCATCGTCGCTCCTGCATGATCTTGGTGAGAGTGGCCATGCCGCGGCTGGTGTGCGCCTTGACCGCACCGCAGGAGATGCTCATGGCCTCGGCTATGTCGCTTTCGCGTAGACCGAGCCAGTAGCGCAGGACAAGAGCCTCTCGCTGCCGGGCCGAGAGCCGCTGCAGGGCATCGGTGAGTGCCTTCTGGTCGTCGTGGAGCAGGGCGACGCTCTCAGCCGACCGTTCCAGGTCCGTGGTCCAATCCGTGTGTTTGCGGATGACCTGCAGGTGGCGAAGTCTCATGCGGGTCAGGTTGCAGACCACCGAGCGCAGGTACGGCAGGGCGGCCTCGGCCGAGCGTAGCCGGTTCCAGCGGCGGTGCAGCTGACAGAACGCCTCGGCGACGATGTCCTCCGCGTCGTCGGCGCCGAGCAGCACGGCCAGCCGGAGCAGGCCGGTGTAGTGCGTCTCGAACAGCTGGGTCAGCGCGGCCTCACGTCCGGTGTCCGGCGGGCCGGGTACCGGCGGTCCATCGGCGGACGGCCCGTCCGTCCGTGCCGGGGGCGGCATGTCAACCGATACGGAGCCGGATTCGACGAACGTCGGTAATGGTGCGGGTGGCCGGATTCCGGTCATGTGATCGTCTCCGCTTCGGGGGGTATGGGGACCGGAGAGTTCGACTTCGGAACGTGCGATCTGCCCACTCGGTTGAAGAGCGGGGTCAACGTCACGACGACGGCGAGATTCAGTGTCATGGCGACCACCGCGGCGTACGCCTGCACCTCCTGGCCGCCCACGCCCAGGGGCACCAGCGAGGAGAATCCGCTGTGCACCACCAGGAGGGTGCCCGCGGCCATGCCGCTCATCCACCCGACCAGTAACGCCCGGGGGTGCAGGCGGCGGGTGAACACGCCGAGGGCCACGGCGGGGAAGGTCTGCAGGATCCAGACGCCGCCCAGCAGTTGAAGATTGATGGCGTCCTGGTTGCGCAGTCCGAACACGAAGACGACCGCCCCGACCTTGGTGCTGAGCGAGACCATCTGGGCGATCCGTGTCTGGTGCTTGGGTGTGGCGGTCGGATGGAAGTACTCGACGTAGATGTTGCGGACGAACGAGGTCGCCACCGCGATCGACATGACCGCCGCCGGTACGAGCGCGCCCACGGCGAGAGCCCCGAAGACCAGACCGGTGAGGGCGGCGGGCATCAGATCCTTGACGAGCAGGGGGACGGCGGTCTCCGCGCCGGTGGACGGGGCCGGGATGCCGGCCGCGAGCGCCGCGACGCCGAGCATGGCGAACAGCCCGAGCACCGCCGTCCACAGGGGCAGCGCCACCACCGCGCGGCGCAGCGTGTCCGGGCCGGACGCGGCGAAGGCGGACGTCAGCACGTGGGGGTACATCAGCAGGGCAAGGGCCGATCCGAGAGCCAGGGTGGCGTAGACCGGGAACTGGCTCGGATCGAGCGTCAACGACGCCTGGGTCGTCTCCCCGCCGGACAGCGCGCGCTCCGCGCTGTCGAACATCGGCCCGGGTCCGCCGAACCGGTCGAGGACGAGGAAGGAGACGGCCAGGATCGAGCAGAAGACGGCCGCGCCCTTCATCAGCGAGATGATCGCCGGCGCGCGCAGCCCGTGCCGGTAGGTCGACACGGCGAGGACCGCGAACACGGCGACCAGCGCGAGGTCGCCGAGCACCCCCCTCGGGTACAGCCCGACGGCGGACAGGATCGAACGGATGCCCACCAGTTGCAGCGCGATGTAGGGCATGGTCGCCAGCACCCCGGTCGCCGCGACGACCAGTGCGAGGGCGGGGGAGCCGTAGTGTCCCCGGACGAAGTCGGCGGGGGTGATGTACCCGTGCCGGCGTGCCACCGACCAGAGCCGGGGCAGCAGCACGAACGCCAGCGGGCACATGATCACGGTGTACTGCAGGGCGAAGAACCCGAGCGCGCCCGTGCCGTACACCAGGCCCGGTACGGCGGCGAACGTGTAGGCCGTGTAGATCGTCCCGCCGAGCAGGAACCACGTCGTCGGGGTGCCGAACTGGCGGTGCGCCAGCGCCCAGTCCTCCAGGGTGGGCAGCTCGGGAGACGGCCGGAACCAGCGCGCGGCGACCGCGAGCAGAGAGGTGCTGCCGAGCACGGCGAGGAACGTCGCCGTACTCATCGGATCGATCATCGGCCACCGTCCACTACGCCCGGGCAGTACCCCTAGGTTGCGTAGTCCGCACAATTGGTTGACACGAAACCTCCCCGAAATCTGTGTAAACCAGACCGGGCCCGTCGACAACCCTTGCAACAAGAACGCGGGAACATTCCGGAGGACGACGATGGTGAAGCCGACACGACGGGCGCGACGTTTCGCGGCCGGTATCTGTCTGGCCCTGCCCATCGTGGCGCTCCTGTGGGTGCCCTGGTATTCCTACGACGCGCCACATCTGGCCGGAATGAAATTCTTCTTCTGGTACCAGCTCATCTGGGTGCCGGGGAGCGTGGTGTTCATGGCCATCGCCTACGTCCTGAGACGTAGCGCGGAACGCCCGCCTCGCGATCGTCATCTCACCCGCGACCGGCGTCGCGGGTAACACCGACCACATCACCCCGCCCGGATCTCCGGGCGACTCTTCCCCCGTAGTACCGCGCTGTTCTGCCATGCCCTGAGTTCAGGAGAATCAGCCATGCCCGAAAACGGCATCACGAAATCGAGATCAACCCCCAAGCAGATCCTCATATGGACGGCGGTCGCCCTGGTGGGCGCGGCCGCCTGGGGGGTCATCGCCCTGTCCCAAGGAGAGGAGATCTCGGCGATCTGGCTGGTGGCCGCCGCCCTCGGTTCGTACGCGATCGCCTACCGGTTCTACTCCCGGTTCATCGCCCGCCGGGTGCTCGGCGTCAACGACCGCCGCGCGACTCCCGCCGAACGGCTGGACAACGGGGTCGACTACCATCCGACCGACCGGCGGGTGCTGTTCGGCCACCACTTCGCCGCCATCGCCGGTGCCGGGCCGTTGGTGGGCCCGGTCCTCGCCGCGCAGATGGGATACCTGCCGGGGACCATATGGATCATCGTCGGGGTCATCATGGCCGGGGCGGTCCAGGACATGGTCACCCTGTTCTTCTCGATGCGCCGCGACGGCAAGAGCCTGGGCCAGATGGTGCGCGAGGAGATCGGCCCGGTGGGCGGGACCGCCGCGCTGGTCGCGGTGTTCGCCATCATGATCATCTTGCTCGCGGTGCTCTCCCTGGTGGTGGTGAACGCGCTCGCGCACTCGCCGTGGGGCACCTTCTCCATCGCGATGACCATCCCCATCGCCCTTTTCATGGGCTTCTACCAGCGTGTTCTGCGGCCGGGGCGGGTCATGGAGACCACGGTGATCGGGGTCGCGCTGCTGCTGCTGGCCATCGCGGGCGGCGGCTGGGTCCAGAACTCGGCCTGGGCCGACGCCTTCACGCTGAGCCCGGAGACGCTGGTCATCTGCCTGGTGGTCTACGGCTTCCTGGCCTCCGTCCTGCCGGTGTGGATGCTGCTGACGCCGCGCGACTACCTGTCGACGTTCATGAAGATCGGCACGATCGGGCTGCTCGCGGTCGGCGTGGTCATCGCGGCGCCGGAACTGCAGAACGAGGCGATCACCAAGTTCGCGCTCAGCGGCACCGGGCCGGTCTTCGCCGGGTCGCTGTTCCCGTTCCTGTTCATCACCATCACCTGCGGCGCGATGTCGGGCTTCCACTCGCTCATCGCCTCCGGCACCACGCCGAAGATGATCCAGAAGGAGTCGCAGGTCCGTCTGATCGGCTACGGTTCGATGCTCATGGAGTCGTTCGTCGCCATCATGGCGCTGATCGCCGCGTGCGCGCTCGAACCCGGCCTCTACTACGCGATGAACTCGCCCATCGCCCTGCTCGGTACCACCCCCGAGAGCGCGGCGGCCGCCGTCACGAAGCTGGGCTTCGTCATCACCCCGGACGACCTGCGCGCCGCCGCGGCGGCGGTCCAGGAGCAGACCGTGATCGCCCGCACCGGCGGTGCCCCCACCCTCGCCGTCGGCATCTCTGAGATCCTGTCCGGGATCTTCGGCGGCGCCGCGCTCAAGGCGTTCTGGTACCACTTCGCGATCATGTTCGAGGCGCTGTTCATCCTGACCACCGTGGACGCCGGCACCCGCGTCGCCCGCTTCATGCTTCAGGACTCCCTCGGCAACCTGTGGAAGCCGATCGGGCGGGTGAGCTGGAAGCCCGGCCTGTGGGGCGCCAGCGCCGCGGTCGTGCTGGCCTGGGGCTACTTCCTGTACACCGGCGTCACCAACCCGCTGGGCGGCATCAACCAGCTCTACCCGCTGTTCGGCCTCTCCAACCAGCTCCTGATCGCCATCGCACTGACCCTCGGCACCACGATCCTGATCAAGTCAGGCAAGCTCAAATGGGCGTGGGTCACCGGCATACCGCTGGTCTGGGACTTGGCGGTGACGATGACCGCCAGCTGGCAGAAGGTCTTCCATGATGACCCCAAGATCGGCTTCTTCGCCCAGCGGGAAAAGTACGCCGACGCGCTGGCCGCGGGGAAGGTGATCGCGCCCGCCAAGAACCTCGACGACATGCAGGCGGTCGTCGTCAACTCCACCGTCGACGGCGTGCTGGCGGCGATGTTCGCACTGCTGGTCATCATCGTCGTCGGCAACGCCGTGGTCGTGTGCTGGCGCGCCATACGGTCCCGTAACCCCCTGCCGATGGCAGAGGCGCCCTATGTCGAATCCAGCATCGTGGCACCCGCAGGGTTGTTCACCACCGCGGCGGAGCGGCGTGAGCTGGCCGAGGTGGGGGCGGGGAGCAGCGGAGCGGACAGCGAACGATCATGACCGCGGCCTCCCTGCTGTGCTTCGCCCGCTGGTATCTGCGAGAACTCACCGGCTCCGGTGAATACGACCGGTACCTCGCCCAGCACCGATCCCATCCGCACTCGCCGCCGCTGTCACGGCGGGAGTTCGAGCGGCACCGATCCGACCTGAGGGAGAAGAGTCCCGGCATCCGGTGTTGCTGAGACGGGATCCGTCACCGTATCGTGCCATCCCCGCCGGCCCCTTCCACCCGCTCGCCCAGCACACCAGGGTGAGCGGGCGGAAGGGGGCCGGCGTCCTGTCCTTACCTCGGGGGAGACGACGACACTTCAGGAGACGACGTGGCAGCTCCACCGTCACCGCCGGCCCGGCCGGTCAGGTCCAGGACCTCAAGCCCCTGGGCGAAGCTGAGCATCGTGGCGCTGTGGATGCCCTTCCCGGCGCTGCTCTGGGTCGGAGGTTACGCGGGCGCGGAGCCACGGCTGCTCGGCCTCCCGTTCTTCTACTGGTACCAGTTCCTGTGGATTTTCCTGTCCTCCGGCCTCACCTGGTGCGCCTACCTCCACACGACCCCCCGCCCGGTGCGCACCGGTGCGCACCGGCCCGCCGATCGCGGAGAGGGACCCCGATGAACCGAGACGGCATCGACTGGACCGCTCTCACGATCCTCGTGATCTTCTTTCTGATCGTCACGGTCATGGGGTTCGCCGCGGTCCAGGGCAGGAAGGGCCGCCACATCACGGGCACCGTGAACGCGCTGGACCAGTGGGGGCTGGCCGACCGGGGCTTCGGCACCCTCTCCTCGTGGCTGCTGCTGGGCGGCAACATCTACACGGCCTACACGTTCATCGCGATACCGGCGGCGATGTTCGCCTCGGGTGCGGTGAGCGGTTTCTTCGCCGTCCCCTACACCATCATCGTGTATCCGTTGATCTTCGTTGTCATGCCACGCCTGTGGTCGGTGGCCCATCGTCACGGCTATGTCACTCCCGCCGACTTCGTGCGCGGCCGCTACCGGAGCAGGGGGCTCGCGCTGGCGGTGGCCCTGACCGGACTGCTGGCCACCCTGCCCTACATCGCGCTGCAACTGGTGGGGATCCAGGCCGTGTTCGAGGTGCTCGGCCTCGGGAGCAGTAACCCCTTCATCAACGACCTGCCTCTCGCCGTCGCCTTCGCCGTGCTGGCCGCCTTCACCTACGTCAGCGGGCTCCGGGCACCCGCGCTCATCGCGATCCTGAAGGCATTTCTGCTGTGCCTCGTCGTGACCGCCGCGTTCGTCGTCCTGCTCCCACGGCTGGGCGGCTTCGAGACGATCTTCGCCTCGGCCCAGGAGAAGATGGCGGCGCCCGATCCGAAGACGGGGCGGCCCACCGGGGTCTTCATCCCGGGAGAGAGCGGTTTCTGGCCGTACGCCACGCTGGCTCTCGGGTCGGCGATGGCACTGGTGGTGTACCCGCACACGGTCACCACTGTGCTCGCGACCAGAAGTCGCGACGTCGTGCGCCGCAGCGCCGCACTTCTGCCGGCCTTCACGCTGGTTCTCGGCCTGTTCGCGCTGCTCGGCTTCTTCGCGATCGCGGCCGGTACGCGCCCTGTCGGCCTGGACGGTCAGCCCAACCCCCAGCTCGTGATCCCGCAGCTCTTCGCGGACCTGTTCCCGAGCTGGTTCACCGGCATCGCGCTGGCCACCATCGCCATCAGTGCTCTGGTACCCGCCGCGATCATGTCCATCGCCGCCGCCAACCTCTTCAGCCGTAACGTCTATCGCGAGTTCATCAGGCCGGACGCGAGTTCCCAGGAGGAACTGCGGGTCTCCAAGGTGGCCTCCCTGCTCGTCAAGTTCGGCGCGCTGGCCTTCGTGCTGTTCCTCGACCGGAAGTTCGCGCTGGACTTCCAGCTCCTCGGCGGAATCTGGATCCTGCAGACCTTCCCCGCGATCGTGGTCGGGCTCTACACCCGCTGGTTCCACCCCGGAGCGCTGCTCGCCGGCTGGGCGTCCGGCATGGTGTACGGCACCGTCACCGCGTACGGCATCGTCAACCCCGGAACCGGCAGGCACTTCGGCGGATCGCTCGCGGAGATCCCGATCATCGGCGACGGCCGTCTCGGCTACGTCGCCCTGACCGCCTGCGTGCTGAACGCGGCCGTCAGCGTGGCCGTCACCCTCGCGCTCCGCGCGGCGAAACGGCCGGCGGGCGGCGACCAGACCTCGGCCGACGACTACCACGCGGACATCGACGACCCGCGCGTCGAACCCATCCGGGAGCTCATCCAGTGAGCAGGACTCCCGGCCGTCCGGCGAGGTTTTCCGTGCGGTTCCGTACGAGCTCCGGGAGCGGTGCCGATACCGGAGACCTGCCGGGGCGGTCCGGATACTGTGTATGTGGACCGCGCCGTCGAAGGGCATGTCACCGACCGTTCCCGAGACGTCGTCTGGATCCGCACCCGTTTCGAAGTGCTCCGCACGGAGGCCTCGCCCCCGCGAGCGAGCATCGACCCCATGACGAAGGTGATGGACACATGGACGCGGACCTGAGCAACGCCGTCTGGCGCAAGGCGGCTCCGGGTGGCGACACCGGTGAAGACTGTGTCGAGGTGGCCGTGATCGACGACCTTGACGAAGGGCACAAGGCCGGGGCCGGTCCCCTCTACGTGCTGCGCGACTCCAAGAACCCGGACGGCCCGAAGCTGTTCTTCACCCGCTCCGAGTGGGACGCCTTCGTTGGCGGCGTGAAACTCGGCGAGTTCGACAACTGACGGAGCCACGCCCGAAGACCCCCGTCCGAGACGGGGGTCTTTCCGTTCGGCGGTCCATGGCGGCCGGTCCCGGCCCGGCCTTTCCAGTCCGTGTACTTCTTCCTCGCCGACTTCGCCCGTATGGAGGCCCATCTGGCCTTCCGGGTCTGTGTGACCGGGGCCTGCCCGGCTCCTCAGCGCGATTCCTTTCCCTGGCCTTGAAGGGGCTGCGCCCCACGAGCGGCGCCTCCCGAACTGCCCTGACCTGGGGAAACGTCCGATCGGCCAGAAAAGCCGAGCCTGAGGGGTCGGCCACGCGGATGAGATCGGCCGCATGTTTTTGAAAATACAATATTCCCCAAAAGCATTTCTATACTAAATTGGGGGTATTTTTATGGGTTTATGTAGACGTTGCGAATATTGTGATTAATGGTGGATGCGAAGGATTGGCATGAGGAGGACTTATGAACTTCAACATGATCTTTCCTGCAGGGGGGCGGGTCGAATGCTGCGGCTGGAGGCGCCGCCGCTGGCATCACTGGCATCACCACCGCTGGCACAGGCGTCACTGGGGCTGGTGGTGAGCGACGAGGCCACCGAACGGTCAACGCGCATTCGAACGGGTTCCCGGCACGCGCCGGGAATCCGTCGCCGTGTTCGAAGATGGTTCGCGCCGTCCTCCCACTCCGAGGATCCTCTGCCGTTCCGGCCTCGCACGGTGCTCGCCGGCTGATCGTACTCGTTCACCTGTGGCATCGGAGACCCTCGGCACCAATGCACACCTCCATGTATATTTGATTCAGGTTGATGCATACACGGGAGGTGCTTCATGAGCCGGACAATGATCGACCTGGATGACGATCTGCTGGCCGAGGTCGCCAAGGCGTTGGGGACCGGCACGAAGAAGGAGACGGTCAACACCGCGCTGCGTGAGGTGCTGGAGAACCGGCGCCGGGCATTGGCCTTGGCCCGGCTGCGTGGCGCGGCTTCCGAAGGCGCCTTCGACCTGGAGATCTTCGACGAGAAAGGGAACTACCGGCGGTGAGCGCCGCGCAGTTCCTTATGGACACCAGCGCGTTGGCCCAGCTCATGCGTGGTGAGGCCGAGACCTACGGCTGGGATCGGGCAGTCGCGGCAGGGCTGGTCGCCGTATGTCCGATCACCGAACTGGAGTTCTTCTACAGTGCGCGATCTCTGGCGGATCGTGAGCGGGGGATTGAGGACATGCGCCAGTTGTTCGGCTGGGTGCCCGTTGACGACCGCGCGTACGACCGGGCATGGCGGGTTCAGGGCCTGCTCACGGAGAGAGGGTGGCATCGCAGCGCGGGCCCCGTGGATCTCGTGCTGGCGGCGACCGCCGAGCTGCGAGGGCTCACGTTGCTACACCGTGATCACGACTTCGAGCGCATAGCCGCGGTCACCGGTCAGGCACTCCAGTGGTACGGCCCGGAAGCGGGGAAGTAGTCGTCCGGACGGTGACCGGTGCCATGGTGTGGGGAGTGCGTCCCGGGCCGGCCGCAGGGATGTCGCCACGGCCTGCTCCCACGCATCGCGGGAGCGGGCCGTGGCGGGAGAAGGCGTGACGACGAGTCACGGCCAGAGGGCCGAACGAGGGCCTGACAGAGGAACGGCGCGCGGTCAGGGGCGGCCGAGGGCGCGGTAGTGCCAGCCTGAGGCGCGCCAGGTCTCGGCGTCGAGGGCGTTGCGGCCGTCGACGATCTTGCGGGAGGCCACCACGGAACCCAGCTCCTCGGGGTCCATGGTGATGAACTCCTGCCACTCGGTCAGCAGCAGCACCACATGGGCGTCCCTGGCCGCCTCCAGGGCGGAGACGCCGTAGGAGAGCCGGGGGTGGGCCCGGCGGGCGTTCTCCTGGGCGACGGGGTCGTAGACGGTGACCCGGCCACCCTGCTCGCTGATCTTGACGGCGACGTCCAGGGCGGGGGAGTCGCGGATGTCGTCGGAGTTGGGTTTGAACGCGGCGCCGAGCACGGCGACGGTGCAGTTGTGGAAGGAGCCTCCGGCCAGTTCGCGGGCCAGGTCGACCATGCGGGCCCGGCGGCGCATGTTGATCGCGTCCACCTCGCGCAGGAAGGTCAGCGCCTGGTCGGCGCCGAGCTCCCCGGCACGGGCCATGAAGGCGCGGATGTCCTTGGGCAGGCAGCCGCCGCCGAAGCCGAGCCCGGGGTTGAGGAACTTGCCGCCGATGCGGTCGTCGAAGGAGAGCGCCAGGGAGAGTTGTTTGACGTCGGCGTGCGCGGCCTCGCAGACCTCGGCCATCGCGTTGATGAAGGAGATCTTCGTGGCGAGGAAGGCGTTGGCGGCCACCTTGACCAGCTCGGCCGTGGGGTAGTCGGTGATCACCATCGGGGTGCCCATCTCCAGCATGGAGGCGTACACCTCCCGCATGACCTTCTCCGCCCGGTCGGAGGCGACGCCGAGCACGATCCGGTCGGGGTGCAGGGTGTCCTTCACCGCGAAGCCCTCACGGAGGAACTCGGGGTTCCACGCCAGCTCGGCGCCCGCGCCGATGGGGGCCAGCCGCGCCAGCTTGTCGGCCAGGCGCTGGGCGGTGCCGACCGGGACCGTGGACTTGCCGACGACCAGGCACTCGCGCGTCAGGTGAGGGGCCAGCGACTCGATCGCGGCGTCCAGGTAGGACACGTCCGCCGCGTACTCTCCCGGCTTCTGGGGGGTGCCCAGGCACAGGAAGTGCACATCTCCGAAAGCCGCGGCCTCCTCGTACGAGGTGGTGAAGCGCAGCCGCCCGTTGGCCAGGTTGCGCCGCAGCACCTCTTGCAGGCCCGGTTCGTAGATGGGCAGGTCACCGGCCTGTAGCCGGCCGATCTTCTCCGCGTCCACGTCGAGGCTGAGGACTTCGAAGCCCAGCTCGGCCATGCAGGCGGACGTCGTCGCACCGAGGTATCCGGTTCCCACCATCGTCAGGCGGTAGGCCACTGGTGCTCCTTTCGGTTCTGCCCAATTATTTGCCGTCAGAGTATCGGCATCTGACACTTCCACTTTGCCACCTGCGTAAACACGGGAGGACATACCACATGGGGTGGAGCGCTCCAGTGTTTGTTGGACGTCCTACTATTTCCCTATGAGCTACCCTCTCTACGCACTGCCCGAGGAGCACCAGATGCTCCGCGAGACGGTCCGCGCCCTAGCCGACGAGAAGATCGCCCCCCGTGCCGCGGAGGTCGACGAGACCGGGGAGTTCCCCTCGGACGTCTACAAGGCGCTCGTCGCGGCGGACCTGCACGCCGTGCACGTTCCCGAGGAGTACGGCGGCGCCGGTGCCGACGCGCTCGCGACGGTCATCGTCATCGAGGAGGTGGCGCGGGCCTGCGCCTCGTCCTCGTTGATCCCCGCCGTCAACAAGCTCGGGACCGTCCCGCTGCTGCTGTCGGCCTCCGAGGAGCTCAAGCAGCAGTATCTTCCGGCGGTCGCGCGGGGCGACGGGATGTTCTCGTACGCCCTGTCGGAGGCGGAGGCGGGCAGCGACGCCGCCGCCATGAAGACCCGCGCGGTCGCGGACGGCGACCACTACGTGCTCAACGGCGCCAAGATGTGGATCACCAACGCCGGTGTGTCGGAGTACTACACGGTGATGGCCGTCACCGAGCCGGGCGTCGGAGCCAGGGGCATCTCCGCGTTCGTCGTGGAGAAGGCCGACGAGGGCGTCAGTTTCGGGGCCAAGGAGCGCAAGCTCGGTATCAAGGGCTCCCCGACCCGCCAGGTCATCCTGGAGAACGTGCGGATTCCCGCCTCCCGGATGATCGGCGCCCCCGGCACCGGTTTCAAGACCGCCCTGGCCACCCTGGACCACACCCGCATCACCATCGCCGCCCAGGCGCTCGGCATCGCCCAGGGCGCGCTGGACTACGCGATCGGCTACATCAAGGAGCGCAAGCAGTTCGGCAAGGCCGTCGCCGACTTCCAGGGCGTCCAGTTCATGGTCGCCGACATGGCCATGAAGCTGGAGGCCGCCCGCCAGCTCACCTACGTCGCCGCGGCCAAGTCCGAGCGTGCCATGCACGGCGAGCCCCAGGCCGACCTCACCTTCATCTCCAGCGCGGCCAAGTGCGCCGCCTCGGACGCCGCCATGGAGATCACCACCGACGCGGTCCAGCTCCTCGGCGGATACGGCTACACCAGCGACTACCCGGTAGAGCGCATGATGCGCGACGCCAAGATCACCCAGATCTACGAGGGCACCAACCAGATCCAGCGCCTGGTGATGGCCCGCCAGCTCCTCAAGTAGGGGCTGACCAGTGGAAACCCGGTCCGGGCGAGGCTCCCGGACCGGGCCTCGCAGGTGCCGTGTGGATCCTGGGAGGCCCTGTTCCGTGAGAGCTCCGCAAGTCGCGGACAGGGACGGTGGCGATCTGTACACGGATGATCGTGGATGCCATGATCACGTCTCATGGACGCGAGTGCCTTCTGGGAGCTGATCGAGCGGTCCAGCCGAGAGGCCGACACCAGACAGGTGGGAAGTTCCCTCTCATCGGCGGGAGATTCGACGGCGAGGAGTGGGACTTCGAGGACGAGACGGAGATAGCCCGCAGGTTTCCCCGGGTGGCCCACTATCTGGGCTTCTCCTGACAAGGCCGCCCACGGAATTGGAAGTCAGTAGGGGCGCGTAGCCGCGCGCACCGCTGTGCTGTGACCGATGATTCATTCACCGTCACGATCGACGGCGCGTCCCCTTGGGCGCACCCGCAGTGTGGACACGCCGGCGGTGCCTTGTTCAGTCGGTCCTCGATGCGTCGCCGTTCGTCGGTCAGCCGGATGAGTTTCTCGGCCGTTTCGGCGACCAGGTGCCCGGTGAGCCCAGCGAGCATCTCGTGCTCGGTCAGCACGCGGTCAGGGGCGCGGCACGCGGAGAAGACGCCCCAGCCGCTCTGTTCGGTCCGCCACCCCTCGATCACCGGCCCAGCACCCACCGCAGGCAAAGGCCACCCGGTTGGAAACCGTTGAGCGAACCGTTCAGACATGCCTACCTTCTTTCGTCGTGGCCGGTGGGGTGAGGCGTGACGGCGCTCCTCTCCCGAGGCCGGCGCGGTCACGCCCGTTCAGGGGGTCACCATCCCGCCGCACGAGAAAGACGGCCGAGGCCCAGCAGCACGGGGGAATGGTTGAACAAGGTGGTGATCAGGGAGGCATCGGAGGGGAACGAGCAGAACACCGACAGCAGGAACGTCGACGGCTTCCACCGGCAACCGCTGCTCCCCAGCCGGTCGAGCCCGGTGACGTGTCCCCACACGAGATCAGCGGACCGCTGTCTGCACTCGTACTTCTCACCCTGCACCGGGGCGATCCGAAACGGCTGGTCACGGTCGCGCTCAAAGGCCAGGAAGTATCCCGGGTGGAGATCTTCCGCAGGCCGCACCACGGCCCCGACAGCCACCCAGCGCGGACGAACCAGCGGCTTCCCGTCAGGCGCGGTCATACCGGGTACGCCGCTTCCGGTTCCGGCAGTGGATGGATCTGCCGCAGCTCCGCGTACCGCAGGGCGACGCGATGCGCGGTCCGGCTGGGCTCTGTCACCGGGTGGCGGGCGTAGATGGGACGGTATTGGCGAGGGTTCCAGCCGGTACGCCACCAGAACTGATCCCCGCGGCACCACACAATCAGATCCACCCAGACCGACACGAGCGCCAGCCCGTACCCGTCATGCACATCGGCAGTGATCCCGTACCGAGTCAGAGCCTCCCGGAGCTCTTCAGCAGCCCTTACCGCTGTGTCGTCGGGGAAGGTCGCGGTCATGAGCTCACTCCCTTCTCCACGTCATTCGGCGAAAGCTCTTGGTGGGGGGACATCAGTGAGCGGAACCCGGAACCGTGTCCCCTGGCGCCCTCCAGCACCAGGGACGGGGCCGGTGTGGGGAAGCGGTCCCGAGCATCGGCACGCTCAGGGCGAACCCTCACCGGTGAACCGCCTGCGCCCAATGTGTCGGTGGGCGCTGCGAGCATGACGGGATGATCGCGACCTCTGACGACTACTCCCGGTTTCCCTCCGAGCACCTCCCTGATCTTGGGGGTGCCTACTGCTTCACCTACGTCCGCGGCCTGACGCCTGAGGAACTGGTGACCCGGCTCGGTGTCCGGGTCGAAGACTGCTCTCACATGACGCTTGATGAGCTGACCCGGGATTCCTACTCCGGCGCTTACGAGCGGCGAGCCTTCGGTGCCGTTGCTGTCGGAGACTGGGTGCTCATGGTCGAGGCCAACGGCTCGCTCGGCGTCACCGATGAGATCATCACGCCGCTGTCGGCGGGCACCCGCCTCGTCTCCCACTTCTACCTCGACATCAAGTGCATGGACTACTTCCACTGGCTCGAAGACGAAAAGACCCGATTCGAGTACCTGAACCAGGACGGCTACTCCCACTGGATCAAAGACGGAAAAATCCAGCTTGAGTTCCCGCACTATGAAGGCTACTCAGAGGAGATGCCGGACGAACTCGCAGAGACCATGAAGCGGATCGACTCCGTCTACCCACCACACACCTACCCCCACGAGGGGCCGGCGTTCCTCCTGGCCGAGCGTCTCACCGGGATCGCGATGACGCCGCAGCTGCTGGAGGAGTCCACCTACCTGTGCGGAGCCGTTTCCGAACCGAGGTGAGCGGAACCCATCGGCAGCGACCCCGGCGAATCGGCCGCGGCCGGTGGATCACTTTGCTACAGGTCCCTGCGGAGTCCACGAAGGCTCTCTACTTGCAGACCTGTCGTACCAGGCCATCAGGACGAGAAAGCCTCAGCGGACGTGACGCCAGAGCTCCGAGGGAACAGTGCCAACCGATCCAAGATCATCATGAGTCATGGCTGTCTAGTCCCATGAGATGCCTGACCGGCGCCTGGGATGAGAACAACCTGTACTGGGCCAACAAGCCGCCCTCCACCACCGAGGACGCCCAGATCAACAGGGCGGCGATCAACGAGAGCTGCGCTACCTGGCCCGGCCCGATGGACTGGAACGTCACCGGCATCGCCCAGGACTGGGCCGCCGGCGCGGCCAACCACGGCCTGGTGCTGCAGCACCCGAACGAGACCAACACCAACGACAACTACCGGGTGTTCACCTCCGCCGAGGACACCGACTTCGCCACCCCGCCCACGCTGACCGTCACCACCACCGGCCCCGCCTCGGCGCCCACTGTCAGCGGCCTGGCCATCACCCCGGCGCAGGCGGCTGGTGGGGTCACCACGGTCACCTCGCTCACCCCGCAACTCGCAGCCACCCGACACCATCGGCGGCACCCTAACCGGCCAGTTCGAAATCGAGCACGACCCGGCCGCCACGGGGCAGGGCACCGGCCAGATCTAGGCCGCCACCTCGGCGGCCGTGGCCTCCGGCAGCCAGGCCACGGTCACCGTCCCCGCGGCGAAGTTGACCGACGGGTGGAAGGTCAGGTGGCGGGCCCGCGCGGCCAACACCGCCGCGTCGACCACGTCGGCGTGGTCGGCCTGGCAAATAGCGACCGTGGACGTACCCAACCCGACGGTGAGCACCTTGCAGGTCACCCCCTCACAGCAGGTGAACGGTGTCACCATGACCACCAGCCTGACCCCGGCCCTGCACGCCACGGTCACCGACCCGGCCACCCAGCCGCTGCACGCCGAGGTCGAACTCGAACACGACCCGGCCGCTCCCGCCGGGCAGGGAAGCGGCCAGATCTGGGCCGGCGGCGTGGACAACGTCGCCTCCGGCGGCCAGGCCAGCCTCGCCGTTCCGGCAGGGAAGCTGACCGACGGCTGGCAGGTCCGCTGGCGCGCCCGCGCGGTTGGCGCGGACTCTGCATCGGCCTGGTCGGACTGGCAGGACGGCATCGTCCAACTGATCAAGCCTGGGCAGGAGCCTCTCGCGCAAACGAGCGGACCCGTGATCCGCACCGGCCAGAGCTTCACCGTTTCCGATCGGCTTCGGTGGAACGACAAGGACGGCACATACACCGTCCTTGAGCAGAAGGGCACCGGGCAAGCGCCGTTCCGGCTCGGCAACGACTCCGAGCAAGGACTGGTCTTCACCTTCACGGACGCCGACGACTCCGGTGCCGTGGTCGAGGGAGTCCGGTCCGGTAGCGAAGCTCCGGCAAATGAATGGTTCCACCTCGCGGGTACCTACGATGCGGCGGCGAAGACAGCCGTGCTGTATCTCAACGGCACCCAGATTGGCACCGCTCAGCTGACCTCCTCTGCGTGGAATGCTGACGCGCCCATGCGGCTCGGCGCGAGCATGCTCGGCGCCGTCGACGAGGTCGAGGTGTATCAGCGAGCGCTGAGCAGCGCCGATGTCAGCGACTTGTACGCCCGCAGCGTCACCGTCGCGGCTCCGCAGAGTCTCCGACCTGGCCAGACCAATACAGCCAAGGCAGCAACAACTGCGGACATACCCGTCTACAACTTCGATTACGAGCACATCGACCTGCAGGACTGCAAAGACACAACCTTCATCGAGAAGCACAAAACCGCCCGCATCCAGGAGAAGCCCTACCTCTCCTGCTGGTCGGCTTATCTCTACGTTCAGGACTTCGAAGAAGACCCGATCACCAGGACGCTGCGGAAGGCGGCATCGAGTGGCAACATCGTCAAGCAACTGATAAAAGAGTTCGGCAGCGCGATCTTCGACGATGACGACCGGTTCAGATTCAGGGCCACCTGGGTCATCCACAGCTATCTCGGCGACTCGACCGGCAACAATATCGTCAGGCCGGCAGGTGACCTGAAACCGCAGGACATGAAGGTCTTCGTGCGGCTCGACGAAATGGCGGTCGAGGACTCGAGCGGCCGGGTCAAGTTGTCGTCGGCCGAACTGAGGGGTCTGGACATCGGATTGCAGATGCAGGCTTTCCCGGACTCGATATGGGGCAAGGAATGCAAAGTACGGAGCGGAACCGAGCAAACCAAGGATGTCTCCGAGTGGTACACGAAGCCCGACTCCGAGTTCATTATCCGGGCGATGACGCCTGACGACCCGACAAAGAACAACTGGTGCACGATCCTGCCTCAGGTCTACATTTTCGACGATGTGTTGTTCCCGACGCGGTTCAATTTGTGGAGCCGGATAGTCAAGGACGAGAATGGTGACGACCGCGGCGTCCGGCGGAAGGGCGACACCCTCACAGACGGGTTGCAGGACACGGCGCCAACGTTCCGCTGCGACTGGAAAAGGTTCGGCTTCCAGAAGGCGGATGTACACATCGGAGGATGCGTCAACTACGCAGCCAGCCGGGTCTTCGCAATGTCGAAGAGCAAGGATACCCGGTTCCCCGAAGTCACCAAGCACATTGAGGAGGCACTGGATCCGAAGACGAACGCAGCCACGTTCCCGCCGCTGCGGGACGGACATGACTGGGGCGAACCCTCGTATCCACCCGCAAAAAACCCCACAAACGGAAAAAGCAAGGAAATCCCGGGGAACTGGGCCGATCCGGAAAGCGACCCTCTGGTGCGCACCGCCTCGGAGGCCGAAACTGCGCAGAACCGTCGTTACTTCTCCAATCGAGAGCTGATGCTGGACTCCGGGACTTCCGCCAAATGGTTCTGGCCGCAGACGTTCGGCACGAACTACTGCAAGTACTACATGCCGGATAAGTATCTGCCACCGTGGCAGACCGGTGGTATTCCTCGGGGGAACGGCAACTCGTGCGACGAGTATCCTTTCGCCAGCACCGTGCAAGGGGCTGCGCAGGCCGAGGGTCATTTCTCGGTGCGCGCCGTCAATCATCAGCAGAATATAGACCATGGCCATGTGCTGCGATCGTTCTACGCGCATTACCGGATCGGGGCGGACAACCAGTTCTGGGTGTCGATTGAACCCTAGCTCGTAGTTAAGTTCCCGTAGTTAAGTGAGGGAGGGCCTCATGGCGGCCCTCCCTCACTCCCGGATTGCTCGCTGTCATGAGCCCGCGCACTCAAGAACGGGCCGAAAACGGCAGTTGATCAGCCATTTTCGCGGTCTCGGCCGATAGATCCCCCGGCGGACCCGTCTTGATTGCATTTCCGGTAAAATATGCCCTGTGAATAATTCGGACACTCCCCGCCCCCCTTGGACTGATCGTCTCCGCACCATCTACGCCGGGCCGGACGCCCTCCCGCATCCGCCTGATTGGCTGGGCATGAATCCCGCAAGCGAAGCCGAGATCCTCCAGCAGGAGGAGCGTCTTGGCCGCCGCCTGCCACCGAGTTACCGGGAGTTCCTTCAGGTGAGCAACGGCTGGGACGAAAACTCCATCACCAGCCTCCACCTGCTGCCCATAGCCGAGGTCGGCTGGACTCGCGACGTCAACCCGCATCTTGCGCACTCATGGGGCCCCCCGCCGGATTCCCCGATTCCGGAGTTGCCCGACGATTATTTCTTCGACTACGACGCGCCCCAGGACCAAGATTACTTCGAGGTCGGAGACTACCTTCCGCATACGCTGTACGTTTCCGAAGATGTCGAGGGCAGTGTCTACCTGCTCAACCCGTACATCGTCACCTCCGGCGGTGAGTGGGAGGCATGGTATCTCGACACCACATACATGCTCGGCGCGACTCGCTTCCGGTCATTCTGGCATTTGATGGACGACGCGTTCCGCCGCTACACGGGTGAAAGCCTGAGGTGACTCGGCTGGTTGCACGCCTATCGCGCAAGCCGCGCGTCCCGGCGCATGCGGGGATGGGTCCTGTCCAAGCATCGCAGCCGAATCCGCTGGCCGAGAACTGGCAGATCTCCTGACCGCTCAACACCGCCACACGGTAGGGCACTGACCTTGACCGCTGTCGGACGCTAGGATATGCATGATCGCTGGTTGTGGGCCGGATCTCCTAGAGATGATCACAGGAGACCACCGGCCCATGGACCCGTTTGAGCTTCCCGACGACATCGCGATCCTCAATGACACTGAGCTGTCCGCCCTGCTCGACGGTGCGGTTGCCGCGGCCGACGCTGGCGACGATGCCGAGCCGGTCGTGGAGGCGGAGGCGGAGCCGCAGGTGACCGCATCCGCGAACCTCCCGGCCAGGCGGCCGGCCTTGGACCTGTCCAGCGTGCGGCGCCGCCAGCCGCGGGTGCTTCCGGCCGCGCCGCCGCCCAGCCCAGAGATCACCGCGTCCGTGGACGTGCCCGGCTACCAACCCGGCCAGCCGCTCGACATGGACGGTGTGACAGAAGGCATCATCCGACGCGCCAACGCGTTGAAAACGGCTGGTGGTGGCGTCGGCCTCACCGCGTCGTACCGGCTGCCGTTCGCCAACGAACTCATCATCAACGACTCTTCCTCCGGCACCGAGGGCACTCGCGCCGTCATCCTCGCCAGCGACCAGAGCCGCCTGCCGGAGCGGAACCTGGTGGCGTCCGGAGGCTGGTGTGCCCCGTCGGAAACGGTGTACGAGCTGGCGCAGGCTGCCTGGCCCGAGATGCTGTGGGACGCCCCCGAGATTCAGCTCTCCCGTGGCGGCCTGCGCTACTTCCCGATCCCGTCGCTCGCCCTACTCGTGCCATGTTAGGAACTTCATCCCCGTGTGTCCCGCTTGAGCTTGGCACAGAGGGTGGGCATCGTCACGGGCGCCTCCAAGCTTCTGCTCTGTTCCGTCGCTGTTCCGTGGGAGCACCAAAAACAGCGAGAAGTGATGCGAGGCGCCCACAAGCGTAATCCCTGCTCATCCCCATGATCGAGTTGTTTTCGCAGGTGGCCTGATCACACATCGGAGATCACCCAGATCTACGAGGGCACCAATCAGATCCAGCGCCTGGTGATGGCCCGCCGGCTCCTCAAGTAACTCCTGAAGTGCACGAACCCCGCCTCGTCTCTTCAGGGGCGGGGTTCGCTGTCTCCTGGTTTCGACGCTGGACGATCACTGTTCCCTGAAAGACGGCGCGCGGCCGGAAGGTGCGCTCGCCGATGAAGAGCAGCGGCGCGCCGGGAGTGCCCGGTCGGCACAGCGCTCCGGCTGGTTCTAGGCATGATCCCGCCCATGACGGCGCCTCGCCGGCGGTCTGGTGGGGGAATGAAAGGCGCACTAAGGTCATTTCGTGCTGCCTCTCGCGTCTGCGGATCCGGTTCAGATCAACGCCTTCCGGCTGAGCGGTGTACTCGGCCGAGGCGGGCAGGGGTCGGTGTATCTGGGGCAGGACGCCGCGGGGGCGAAGGTCGCGGTGAAGGTGCTGCACGCGCAGATGGAGGATGCGGAGACGCACCGGTGGTTCATCCGGGAGGTGGAGGCGGCGCGGCGGGTGGCGCCGTTCTGCACGGCCCGGGTGCTGGACGTCGGGGTCGCCGACGGCCGACCGTACATCGTGAGCGAGTTCATCACCGGGCCCTCGCTGGACCGGCTGGTGAGAGGCGAGGGGGTGCGGTTCGGCAGCGGGCTGGAACGGCTGGCGGTGACCACCTTGACCGCGCTGGCCGCCATCCACCGGGCCGGGATCGTGCACCGGGACTTCAAGCCGAACAATGTGATCATGGGGGCCGAGGGGCCGGTCGTGATCGACTTCGGGATCGCCAGGGCGCTGGATCAGACCGCCACCAGCAGTGTGATGGGGACGCCCGCGTTCATGGCGCCCGAGCAGTTCGCGGGCGGGGCGGTCGGGTCGGCGGCGGATCTGTTCAGCTGGGCCGGCACGATGGTGTTCGCGGCTACCGGGCAGCAGGCGTTCAAGGGGGACACGATGCCCGCCATGATGCACGCCATCCTGACCACCGAACCGGATCTGTCCGAGGTGCCGGAGGGGTTGCGGCCGCTGCTCGCGCGCTGCCTGGCCAAGGACCCCAAGGCGCGGCCCGGCACCGAGGAACTGCTGGGCCTGCTGACAGGGCAGGGAGCGGGGGCCGTGGCCGGATCGCGGCCCGTGCCGGACCGTCCGGCGCCCCCGCCGTCCGGGACGTTGCTGCTGTCCAACTCGGAATCGCAGGCGCCGGGGAGCCGGGCTCACTCCGCTGCCCCGCAGCTGATCGCCTCCGTGGTGGCGTTGGTCCTGATGGTCCTGCTGGCACTGACCCTGTTCGCCCAGGGTTTGGACTTCCTCGCGGGGTGGGTCTTCGAGCAGCACAGGTACCTCCTGAGCCTGCCCGCCTGGATCATGATCAGCATGGGCTGCCTGATCCCGGTGGTTCCCGCCTTCTGCGTGGCGGTGCGGCGGCACAATGTGGCCGCGGCGATCAGTATGGCGCTCGTGATCCCACTGGCCCTGGTCTTCCTGTTCTGGGGGTTCGTCCTGGGCAGCGAGGACGATTTGCCCGAGGTGCTGCTCGCGATCGTCCCCGCCGTCCTGCTGGGCGTGGTGATCGCGGCGGCCGCACTCCTGCTGTGGCGGCTGAACGCCTTCATCGCGGTGCTCGGCGGGATCGGCGGCCCGCTGATGTCGGTGGAGACCGTCGGTCACTTCGTGGACCTGATGCCGGGGTCGCCGGGGCGTACCTTCAAGGCCCTGATGATCGTGGTCCTCCTGCTCACCAGGTTCACGCTCGGTGCCTGGCTTGTGCTGCTGGGCGGCATGCTCACGCTGCGGGCCGTACAGGACAGAAGAACATCAGGTCGCGGGCGCGGCTGAAGACCGCTTTCCGGCCCGTACGGCTTGCACGGGTAGTGGCGGCACTTGGTGCTCGTCGCGACCTGTGGTCGCCTCGGCTACCGACCGGCCGAGGAACCCCACACCGGCAGGTCGCCCGTCAGAAGCGCCCAGGCCAGGTCCGGCCGTTCCTGTCGGCTGCCGGGTTGTCGTTGGGTATAGGTAAAGCCATGATCTTCCTGAGGCGGGCAGCCCACGTCGCCGTACTCACCCTCGTGCTCATCCCGATCACCTCCGCCCTCACCACCCCACAGGCGGCGGCCGAACCGCGCAAGCGATCACAGGCGGAGGCCACGGCCCTCGCCCGGCGCATGCTGGCTCAGCTCAAGGTCGCCAGGGCCCTTTCCATCCGGGGCTACAGCCGCGAGCGGTTCCAATCCCGATCGGCGCACCGCACGGGCAGGTGCAGCACGCGGGAGATGGTCCTGGCCCGCGACGGGCGGAACGTACGCCGTAACGCGGTCTGCCACCCGGTCAAGGGGCTCTGGTACAGCCCGTACGACGGCAAGTGGCTGAAGAGCGAGAAGTACGTGGACGTCGACCACCTGGTGCCGCTCGCCTATGCCTGGCGCTCGGGCGCCAAACGATGGAGCCAGGCCAAGCGGCGCGCCTTCGCCAACGACCTGACCCGTCCCGAACTGCTCACCGTCAGCCACTCCGCCAACATCGCCAAAGGCGGCAAAGGCCCGCAGGGCTGGCGCCCGCAACGCCGCGCCCACTGGTGCCGGTACGCGACCTCATGGATCACCGTGAAGCACCACTACCGGCTCTTCGTGACCCGCAAGGAGAAGGTGGCCTTGCTCAACATGCTTCGCACCTGCCGGTGATCCTCCCTGGAGCACGTCGGTGAAGATGCCGATGGCCGCCACCTGCCCAGTCACCGTTGACGTTGGTCGCGGCCATGCGGCCGCCATCGCGGGTGCCGTAGGCGTACGACCAAGGTTTCCTCCCTACCGTGAACAACCGGCTCTCCGTGCCGCGTCTTCGGTGCAGGAGAACCGCCCGGCCGCGGAAGCCGGGCGGTGATTTCATGAACCCGCTGAAGATCGAATGATGCCCGTCCGGCATCATTACGGTGTGATCGAGACGCCTGACACCGGCTGGTACACGGTTCGATGTGTTTTCCGCTGGGGGGCGCCACACGACACCTACGAGGAACGGGTCACCCTGTGGCGCGCCGGTTCGTTTGACGAGGCCATTGTCATGGCGGAACGTGAGGCCGCGAGATACGCCACCGGTACCGCGTTCGAGTATCTGGGGTTGGCGCAGGCGTACCGGCTGTCAGACGACGTGATCGAGCCGGGCACGGAGGTCTTCTCCCTCCTCCGGGACAGCGATCTCGAACCGGAGGAGTATCTCAGCACCTTCTTCGACACGGGTGACGAGCGGCAGGAACAGGCCTCGTAGGGCCGCGCTTGAATTGTCCTTTATCGTCGTCCAGACGATGGATTGGTTTCATGGGACCTCAGAGCCAGGAGCCTTCCTGCTGATCTGGTCGACAGCGAGGGCGGCGGCGGTGCCGATAACCGTGTTGATCTCGTTCTCATTGATCCAGGGCCGGTGTGCTCGTGTGAAGACTGCGGCCGCGTAGCGGTGCCCGTCTGTCCTCTCCAGGACTCCGATCTCGTTGCGGATCACTCCGAACAGGCTTCCGCTCTTGGCCGCGACGCGGACGTCACGTTGAAAGCCCATCGCCAGGCGATTCTTGGTCACCTGCTGAGCCATCAGTTGGCGGACCTGGGCGCACGCCTCAGCGGGGCCGGCCTCGTCGCGCCAGATCAGGCGCAGCAACCGGGCCATCTCCCTGGCGGTCGTGCGGATCGCATGTTCGGGTTGCATGGCCCGGGAGGACCACAGCCGTTCCTGCAGGTCCTGGGATTCATCGGCCGAGCGTGCTGTGGCCGTTGCGTGAGTCAGTTCTGCCCAGTCGGTAAATCTCGCGTCCTGGCCTATCGAGTCGAGCATGCCCTGCAGGGAGAAGGGAATCGCGGTCACCTTCAGCCCCAATTCGGTCAGGGTCGCTCGAACACGATCCAGGCCGACACGATCGATGAGGATGTCGGTGGCCGCGTTATCGCTCACGACCAGCATCATCCTGGTCAGGTCGCGTATGGAAGCGTCGACTTCGTCGGCGAAGGTGGAAAATCCTGTCGGGCCTGCTGTTCGCGCATTGGGCCTGATATGGACTCGGTCTTGTAGATCAAGGTAGCCCGCGTCGGCCTGTCGGAAGACTTCCACGGCTATGGCGACCTTGAAGACCGAGGCAGCCACTACCAGGTCATCGCCGCCGACGTGTACTTCCGCGGTGTCGTCTATGTCCAGGACACATAGCCATCCATCGCAACCGGCATCTGCAAAGAGCTTTTGAATCGCCTTACTGACCACATGATCACCCTGGCAGGGCATGGTGAATTGCACCAGGTCGGCGTGTCATGAAGATTGTTCCACCAGCCGCAGGTACGAGCGTCAACTTGGTTCTGCGCGGATGAGCGGTGCAGGTTGCCATCCGGTCTCCTGGCGAGCGTGCCCGTCACGACCGGTCGGTGAGCTCGAGCCGCGTCATGGATTCCAGGTCAGCCCGGAGAGGAACTCGCCTTGGGCGACGGAGGGGTTTTCGAGTGCTCGGCGCACTTGGCGTCCCACTCGGGTATGCGGAGCAGCGCGGGGTTGGCGACGCCGCTCTCGCCGCGTGTCCCGCTCGACGTGCCGGCGAAGGCCAGGCCCTCGACACAGATCCGGGCGACGTTGGGGAAATTGTCGGCGTTTCGGAAGACCTCGATGTAGTCGACATCACCGACCCTGTCAGGCGCCGCGTTCTCCTTCCCGCCACGATCGCCCAACTGGTCCGAGGAGCAACCGGTCAGCAGGAGGGCGGCGAGAACTGCTCCGGTCCAACCGGAGGCCACCAAGCGTGCCATTCGTTACTCCCTGTAAACGGCAAGAGTCTGTCGGATATCGGGCGCCGATCTTCCCGACATGGCCAGCATATCCACAGCCGATCGGCAGTGATCGATCGACGGATCTCCCATCGAGCCGGCCATGTCGACGCCATGCCGATCCTTTGGCGACGGGCTCTCTGCGGAGAGGGGGACGGTTGGACCTCATTGTTGCCGGTGTTCTGCTCTAACCTGCTTTCTCATGTTCAGACCCCCCGTGCTGCTGGCCTCGGCCCTCCTCGGCGTTCTCCTCATCTCCGGCAGTGCCGAGGCTCTCGCCTCTCCTGTCAGGGACGTGCCCGTGCTGACCGACAACAGCCTCTACCGCAGCGGCAGGATCAAATCATCGGAATGTCCTGATGGCGCGCTCAGCACCCAGAGCGTCGCGGACGCCAAGCGCACCCTCGTCGGGTTGTGGAGCTGCCTGAACGCTTCGTGGTCGGCCCATTTCAAGCGTGCCAAGCTGCCCTTCGCGCCCGCCAAGCTCGTCGTCCTCACCAAGCAGACGCAGTTCTGCGGGAAAAAGTGGCACAAGGACATCAACTCCCGTTACTGCTCCGCGACGAAGACGATGGCGATACTGGTGGACGAGGATTACTACCTGCCGACCCGCGAGATCTACCACTTCCACTACGTCGCCAGGCTCTATGGCAACCATCTGCAGTTCCTCACCGGCATCACCGATGCTTACGGCGCGTTGCCGTCCAAAAACCAGGCCGAGCGTTTCGAGCGGGTCCGGCGCTGGGCCCTGCAGGCGGACTGCCTGGGGGGAGTTTTCCTGGGAAGCGTCTGGAAGAGCGCGGGGCAGGACAGCGAGGGCTGGCCCGCGCTGCTGGAACTCGTGAAGGAGAACGGCGACTACAACTCCAAGAAAGACCGCTATTTCGCCAAGGGCAAGAACATCGTCTACTGGCTCGACCGCGGTTTCAGGAGCGGCGACCCGGGCTCCTGTAAAACCTGGGCGGTGCCCTCCTCACGCGTTGCCTGACGGTCGGGATTCGGCGCCGCAGAAGGGCTTCTGAAGGCCTTCCGCAGGGGTGCCGAGAGGAGGCGGTGACACACCGCCCGGTAAAAGACCTGGGCGGTGTGTCACTACTCGCACACGCGGCCCTGTCCAGGGCCGGACGTTGTGCGGGATCCAGCGAGGAACTAGCTGTAGACGCCGAGCTCCCAGAGGGAGTAGCCGTACGCGGTGCCGCGCTGGGTGAGGTTCACCCGGACGTACCTGGCCGACGCGGTGAGGTCGATGGAGTCGAACCCGCCGTCGCCGGTCGTGGTCGAGTAGGCGTTGCTCCAGGTCGAGCCGTTGGTCGAGGTCTGGATCTGATAGGCCTTGCCGTACGCGCCCTCCCAGCCGAGCTGGATGTGCCTGATGGCGGTGGTCGCGCCGAGGTCCACCTGGATCCACTGCGGGTCGGCCCACTCGCTGGCCCAGCGGGTGGAGAAGTTGCCGTCGGTCGCCCGGCCCGGGGTGAACGGGCCGCCGTCACCGGTCGCCTGGTAGGTGGAGGCGGTGGTCGGCTTGCCGAGCGCCACGTTGGTTCCGGCGACCGTGGGCGGGACCACGCGGAAGGAGCGCTGCTCGATGCCGGCGTTGCCGTGCCCGTCGAAGGCGTACACGTACACCTTCCACACGCCCATCTGCTCCGGTGCGGTCACCGAGAACCTGCCGGGGCCGGTCTGGGTGAACCTGACGTTGTCGAAGCCGCGGTTGCCGTTGATGTGCTTGTTGCTGAACATCAGGTTGTAGCGGATCAGATCGTTGTTCGGGTCGGAGGCGGCGACCTCGACGGTGAAGGGCTTGCCGGCCTGGACGGCGGTCTGCGAGCCGACGGTCATCGAGGTGATCTCCGGGGGCGTGTTCGCCGAGGGCTGCCCGGTGTAGGCCGCCTTGAGCGCGTGGTAGCCGTGCCGGCGCCAGCCGCCGGTGGTGGTGTTGAGCCACACCCCGCCGAAGTCGTTCTCCAGGCCGTAGTGGAACTCGGTGGCACCGAGCGCGACGCCGGTGTGGCCCTTGATCGCGTTCCAGCCGGCGGTGTACTGGTCCCGCTTCTGCAGGTCGGTCGGCTCGTTGGGCACGCCGTTGACGTCGTTCGGGACCTCCCACTCGCCGTCCGGCCCCGCCTCGGTGACGATGTAGGGCTTGGTGTACCCGCCGCTGATCCAGTCCTGCCTGACCGTGTGGATGGCGCCGTAGGAGTTGACCGCGAGCAGGTCCAGGGCGGGGGAGTGGGCCTTGTAGTAGGTCCAGGCGTGGGTGTAGGCGTCGGTGGAGGTGACCGGGTGGTTGGGGTCGGCGGCGTGGATCGCCTCCGCCACCTCGTTGACGAACTTCGCGTACGCCACCCGTCGCTGCTCGACCACGTCGGCCGGCAGGCCGTGGTCCTGCATGGTGAGGATGACCTCGTTGCCGACGTCCCACATGAGCACGCCCTGGCGGCCCTTGAGGGCGTTGACCCGGGCGACGATCTCGTTCTTCACGCTGGTCTTGTACGCGGTGTCGTTGACGTAGTCGGCGCCCTGGTTGAGCCAGTGCCCGACGATGACCTTGATGCCCTGCTGGGCGGCCCGGTCCAGCAGGGCCGGGGTGTGGGTGTCGTCGACGCCCCAGGTACGGATCGTGTTGACGCCCATGGCCGCAAGGTCGCGCATGTAGCCGTCGGCCGCGGCCTGCGGCGGGCCGTAGGTCAGGCCCTTGATCACATACGGCGAACCGTTCACCTGGAGCTGCCAGTTGCCCTGGGAGCCGGTCACCCTGACCGTGCTCGGGCCGGCCGGGGTCGCCGGGTCGGTCATGGCGGCCGGAGTGGTGCCGGTCTGCCTGGAGACCGATACCTTGTCCACGCTCAGCACACCGCCCGAGGTGGTGGCGGCGGTCGGCGTCGTGACGCCCGCGAGCGCGTTGGGCAGCGAGCCGCCGATGGCCAGGTCGAGGCGGAGGTAGAAGCCGTGGTGCAGGGCGGCCTTCCAGGCGGCGACGCCGACCTGGCTCTGGCGCACGATCCAGGTCTGCCTGCCGTCGAGGTAGAAGCGGATCTCCTCGTCGGTCTTGGTGCGGTCGATGACCTGGGCGTACTCGTGGTAGCCGCTCTGGCAGCCGTCGCAGGTGGCGAAACCACTGGTGCGGCCGTTGTACTCGTTGCACACTCCGTCGGGGGCGGTGCCGCAGTGCAGGGTGTTGGCCAACTGGTCGCGGCCGTTGACGCCGGTCATGATGTCGGTCTCGCCGACCGAGGGCCAGTTGTGGTAATTGCCGCGGTAGGCGGCGCCGGTCGCCCGGAAACCCGGCCAGTAGCCGAGGGCGTTCGCGACGTCGGGCTGCTTCAGCCGGGCGCTGAACCTGAGCATCTCGCCGGGCTTGGGCTCGAAGTCGGTGCGCTGGGTCTCGATCCGGCCCGAGGTCCAGTTGCCCGCGCCGTCCTTGATCGCCTTGATGTTCAGGTTGCCGGTGCCGTCGAGGAACACGTTGGCCGTCGAGGCGCTCATGGTCTCGACCTCGCCGGTGCCCCAGTTCGCGGCGCCGCCGGGGTAGGAGGTGCCGGTGCGCAGGATCCAGTCGGCGGCCGAGGGGGAGGTGCCGGCCGCTCCGTTGAAGTCGTCCTTCCACACCTCGGTCCAGGTGCCGGGCTCCTCGGAGCCGCCCGTGCTGCCGTAGATCTGGAACTCCCAGAGCGAGTAGCCGTAGCCGGTGCCGCGCGTTGTGCCGTACATCCGTACGTAGCGGCCGGTGCCGGTCACGTCCAGGGTCTGGGTGCCGCCGGTACCGGTGGTGGTCGAGTAGATGTCGGTCCAGGAGGTGCCGTTGCCGGAGACCTGGAGCTTGAACGCCTTGCCGTATGCGGTCTCCCAGGTCAGCACGGCACGGCTGATCGTCGCGGTGGCGCCGAGGTCGACCTGGAGCCACTGCGGATCGCTGAACGCGCTGGCCCACCGGGTGCCCGTCAGGTTGCCGTCGACCGCTGCCGCCGCGCCGTAGGCGGCGCCCTCGGACGACGAGGCGGTCGCCGTCCTGCCCTGTGACAGCAGGGTGTCGGCCGCCGCCGCGGGACTGACGAATGCCAGACCGGAGACGACCAGGGCCGCGAGGGCGGCGATGACCAGACCTAACCGGAATCGGCCCGAACCACGAGCTGGATGCACGATCTCTCCTCAAAAAGGGGATGCCTGCCATCAACGCGGCAGGGGGGAGAGCGCTCTCCGTAACCGAGAGTGCTACCGGAGATCGAGCGGTGTCAAGGCCCTTTTTCGTGCGAGTCCGAAACGCGCTGCTCACGCTCTGGAAACCTGCCCCCCGGCCGAGACGCCCCCGCAGAAGCCGCTGGTGCCGCACTCCGTGTGTCACGAACATGAACGACGGGTTTCGGGTTGGGTGCCATCTCGTCTTGACAATTCATAACAAAATGGATCAACCTCATAGGAGAGCGCTCTCCGTGCCGCCGTTTTCGACGGCCACCCCCCACAGAAGGAGAGGCAATGCACCCATCCCGAAGCCCAGTCAGGCTCCGCCTGGGACTGGTCGTCGCCACGCTCACCGCGCTGGTCGCGGCCGGTCTGGCGATCATCACCCCGGCCACCGCGGCGGACACCCTGCTCTCGCAGGGCCGTCCCGCGACCGCCTCCTCCACCGAGGGAGGCGGGTACGGTGCCGGGGCCGCCTTCGACGGCAACAACGGGACCCGGTGGTCCAGCGCCGCCGCCGACCCGCAGTGGCTCCAGGTGGACCTCGGTGCCACCGCGACCGTCTCCCAGGTGGTTCTCAACTGGGAGGGCGCCTACGGCAAGGCGTTCAAGATCCAGGTCTCCGGCACCGGCACGGCGCCGTGGACCGACGTCTACTCGACCACCACCGGCACCGGCGGCACCCAGACCCTCGCTGTCTCCGGCTCCGGCCGCTACGTGCGGATGTACGGCACCGCCCGGGGCACCGGCTACGGCTACTCCCTCTGGGAGTTCAAGGTGTACGGCACCGGCGGTGCCGGGACCACCCCGAGGCCGAAGCCGACGTTCACCGACGAGGTGACCCACCACGAGTTCCAGGCCAACTGCTCCTGGACGGCGGACCGGCCGGACGACCCGATCGTCTACCCCGGCCTGCCCGGTGCCTCGCACATGCACACCTTCGTCGGCAACACCACGACCAACGCGAGCAGCACGACCTCCTCGCTCCTCGGCGGCGGTACCTCGTGCACCAACCCGCACGACAGGTCGGCCTACTGGTTCCCGAGCTTCTACAAGGGCGACCAGCTGATCCGGCCGACCGGCAACCAGGTCATCTACTACAAGTCCGGCATCCTCGACTACTGGCAGGTGCAGCCCTTCCCGCAGGGCCTGCGCTTCGTCGTCGGCAGCCCGACCGCGACGCTGGCGGAGTTCCGCGACTCTCCCGGCACCGTCGAGGGCTTCGAGTGCGGCGACGTCTCCCACAGCTGGGACATCCCGACCTCCTGCGTGGCGGGCAGCCAGGTGAACGTCCGCTACCAGTCGCCGAGCTGCTGGGACGGCGTCAACCTCGACAGCCCCAACCACAAGAGCCACATGTCCTATCCCGTCGACGGTTACTGCCCGGCCGGCCACCCGGTGGCGGTGCCGATGCTGGAGTTCAAGATCGCCTTCCCCGCGAGCGGTGACCTGTCGCAGGCGCGGCTGGCCAGCGGCCGCGGTTACACCTGGCACTACGACTTCTTCAACGCCTGGGACAGCCCCGCCATCCTCGACGCCCTGGTGACCCACTGCATCAATGGTGGCCTCCAGTGCAACCCGCGTGGCTACGACCTGTACAAGCCGCATCGCGGCGCCGCCCTCACGGAGAACTTCGAGCTCCCCTGACCGCGGACGCCAGGTCCCGGCCCCGGCGGCCGGGGCCTGGTACCCGCCCCTGACACGAGAAGGTCCATATGAGGCGTGCCGGCGCGATTCTCACCCTGTTCCTCGTGTCGTTCCTCGTGTCCGGCCCGGTCGCCGGCTGCGGCGCCCACTCCCCGGCGGCCGCGCCGGGCCACCACCGTGAATCCCCGGCAGCGGTCGTCCCCACCGCCCCCGCCGCCACGCCGGCGGCCGGTTTCAACACCACGGACACCGCGTGGCTCCAGTTGATGATCCCGATGGACGAGCGGACGCTGCCCCTGCTCGACCTCGGCGCCGAACGCGGGCACGCCCCGGCGGTACGGCGGCTGGCCGCCCGGATCAGGAAGGCCCATCTGGCCGAGCTCGAACGCCTCAGGGAGATGCTGGGCCGTACCGGCCTACCCGCGACGAACGTGCACGAAGGGCATGACATGCCGGGTATGGTCACCGCCGCCGATCTGGCGGCGCTGAGGAAGGCCACCGGCCCGGCCTTCGACCGGCTCTTCGCCGACCGCCTGCGCGAGCACCTGGACCAGTCGGCCGCGGTGGCCCGCTCCGAGCAGGCCGCCGGTGCCGACGAGGGGACGAGGGCTCTGGCCGCAGCCGTCGAGCGAGCCCGCGCCGCCCAGAGCGATCTGCTCGACGGCATCCGCTGACCGGATCCCCGGGGCCCCCTGGACACTGCCGCGCCGCCGTTTTGGACATTGACAGCACGCTGACGTCATGACGTACTGGAGAGCGCTCTCCAAGAGTGATCTACAACAGTGATCTCCAACGGTGAAGGGAAGCCACGTGAGCATCGACGAGTTCGACCGACTGGTGGAGAAGCTGGACCTGGAGCGTAAGGTGCGGCTGCTCACCGGGGCGACCGTATGGTCCACCCACGCCGAGCCGGGCATCGGACTGCGGGCCATGGTCACCTCCGACGGCCCGGTCGGTGTGCGCGGGGAGGGCTGGGACGAGCGGAGCACCTCGCTGACCCTGCCGTCGGCCACCGCACTGGCCGCGACCTGGGACGAGGATCTGGTGGAGCTGCTGGGTGAGCTGCTCGCCGCCGAGGCGCGGCGCAAGGGCGTGGACGTCCTGCTCGCCCCGACGCTCAACCTGCACCGCTCGCCGCTCGGCGGGCGCCACTTCGAGTGCTACTCCGAGGACCCCCTGCTGACCGGCAGGATCGGCGCCGCCTGCGTCCGGGGAGTCCAGTCCGGCGGGGTGGCGGCCACCGCCAAGCACTACGTCGCCAACGACTCCGAGACCGAGCGGCTCACCCTCGACGCCCGCGTCGACGAGCAGGTCCTGCACGAGCTGTACCTGGCGCCGTTCGAGGCCGCGGTGCAGGCGGGCGTCTGGGCCGTCATGTCCGCCTACAACGGGGTGAACGGGACCACGATGTCGGAGAGCCCGCTGCTCACAGACCCGCTCAAGACGATGTGGGGGTTTGACGGGGTGGTCGTGTCGGACTGGGGAGGGGTCCGCTCCACCGCTCCCTCGGCCCGCGCCGCGCAGGACCTCGCGATGCCGGGGCCGCAGGGCCCCTGGGGAGAGGCACTGGTCGCCGCGGTGCGCGCGGGCGAGGTACCCGAGGCCGCGATCGACGACAAGGTACGGCGCCTACTCAGGCTGGCCTCCCGGGTCGGTGCGCTGGACCTAGGCTCCGCCGTCCCACCGGAGCCCGCGGAACGGGAGGACCACGGCCCCGCCCGCGCGCTGCTGCGCCGGGCCGTCGTCGCGAGTACGGTGCTGCTGCGCAACGAGGGGGCGCTGCTCCCGCTGGACCCCTCGCGGCTGCGCAGGGTCGCGGTGCTCGGGCCGAAGGCCGCCGTCGCCAGGATTCAGGGCGGCGGCAGCGCGGGCGTGTACCCGATGTCCGTCGTGTCGCCCCTCGACGGCATCCGCGAGGCGCTGTCCGGCACCGCGGAGGTGCTCCATTCGCCCGGCCCGCACCTTGACGACCGGCCCACCCCGCTGGGCACGGAGAACGCCCGCAACCCGCTGACCGGTGAACCCGGCGTCCTGGTCAGGCTGCTGGACGCCGAGGGCACGGAGATCCACACCGAGCACCGGCTGACCGGCCGTGTCCTGGAACCGGCGCGGATCGACGCCGCGGCCACCGTCGAGATCCGCGCGCTGCTGAGCCCGGAGACGGGCGGCGCCTGGGAGCTGGCGGTGGCCGGATGGGGGCACGTGCTGCTGGAGGTGGACGGCCGCGTCCTGGTGGACGAGGAGGTGGAACGCGACACCGACGACCCCGCCACCGTGCACCTGTCCCCGCCGTACCGGCGGGTCAGGGTCCCGATGGCCGCGGGCAGGGAGGTGGAGCTCGTCTCCCGGCGGCGGCTCGACCCCGGCAGCGGGATCGCCTCGGTCCTGGCCGCCGACCCGTCCCGCCGAGCCGACGAGGTGGAGCTGGCGGCCGCGGTCGAGCTCGCCGGGACCTGCGACGCCGTCATCGTCGTGGTCGGCTCCACCGAGGAGATCGAGAACGAGGGCGTCGACCGTACCCACCTTGACCTGCCGGGGCGCCAGGACGAGCTGGTCCGCGCGGTGGCCGCGGCCAACCCGGCCACCGTCGTGGTCGTCAACTCCGGCGGCCCCATGGGCCTGCCGTGGCGCGAGGAGGTGGCGGCGCTGCTGCTGAGCTGGTTCCCCGGCCAGGAGTACGGGCACGGCCTGGCCGACGTCCTGTTCGGCCGCGCCGAGCCCGGCGGCCGGCTGCCCACGACCTGGGCGGAGCGGGCACTCGTCCGCACGGCCCCCGACGGCGGGACGCTCACCTACGCCGAGGGCCTGGACATCGGCTACCGCGGCTGGTTGCGGCAGCCCGAGCCGCCCGCGTACTGGTTCGGGCACGGGCTCGGCTACACGTCCTGGTCCTACGACAGCCTCACACTGCCCTGGGAGGCCGCCCCCGACGGCTCACTGCCGGTCCGGGTACGGCTGCGCAACACCGGCGAGCGCGCCGGGCGCGAGGTCGTCCAGGTCTACCTGTCCCGGCCGGAGACGGGCGTGGCCCGTCCCGTGCGCTGGCTGGCCGGCTACGCCCTGGCCGACGCGGGGCCCGGCGAGGTCGTCGACGTCACGGTGGACATCCCGGCGAGGGCCTTCCAGCACTGGTCGGCCGAGCACCACGCCTGGCGGGCCGAGGAGGGCGCCTTCACGCTGCTCGCCGGACGCTCGGCCGCCGACCTGCCGTTGAGCGTCGAGGTACTCGCCGGCGAGCAGGCGCCGACCCCGCGGAAGCCCTCGGGAGAGCGCTCTCTCGCTGTGCTATAAAAGCTTATCGACGTACTCCCCACAGCTGAGGCCGGGGGTCTTCACGCTTAAGGAGAGGTTATGGGCGAAGGCCTGCCGCGGGTGTCGGCACCCCCCACCCTGGAGGATGTGGCACGGGCGGCGGGGGTCTCCCGGGCCACGGTCTCGCGCGTGATCAACGGAATTCGCAATGTCGATCTCGCGATCCAGGAGAAGGTCAGGCAGGCGATCGCCCTCACCGGCTACGTGCCCAACCAGGCGGCGCGCTCGCTGGTCACCCGGCGGACGGGGGCGATCGCCCTGATCGTCTCCGGGGCCGGCGGTGACGAGGAGAACCCGTTCCCCGGCCATGTCTTCGCCGACCCGTTCTTCGGGCGGGTGGCCGGGGGGGTCGTCGGTTTCCTGCGCCCGCTGGGCATCCACCCGATCCTGATGTTCGCCGACACCCCGGAGAGCCGCGACCAGGTCATCGCCTACCTGCGCCAGGGCAACGCCGACGGGGCCATCCTGGTCTCCATCAGCGCCGAGGACACGCTGCCCAGGCTGCTCGCCGAGGCCGCGCTGCCCACCGTGCTCTTCGCCAGACCGGCCAGGCCGATCCCGATCAGCTACGTCGACGTCGCGCACCGGGCCGGGGGCAAGCTGGCCGCCGACCATCTCGTCGCCCGGGGCTGCCGCCGGCTGGCGACCATCTCCGGCCCGCTCGACGTCCCGGCCGGCCAGGACCGCCTGGCGGGCTTCCAGGAGGCGATGGCCGTCCACGGCCACCCCTACATTCCCTGCGTGGAGGGCAACTTCACGCTTGCCAGCGGCGAGGCGGCGATGGAGCGGCTGCTCGCCGAGCACCCCGACATCGACGGCGTCTTCGCGGCCAACGACCTGATGGCCCAGGGCGCCCTGCTGGTGCTGCGCCACCACGGGCGCCGGGTGCCCGACGACGTGGCCATGGTGGGCTTCGACGACAGCAGCGCGGCACTGGTCTGCCGCCCGCCGCTCACCACGGTCCGCCATCCCGTCGAGGACATGGCCGCCGAGATGGGACGGCTGCTGCTGGCCCACATCGAGCAGCCGGACCACCCGGTGACCTCACGGATCTTCGAACCGACCCTGGTGATCAGGGAGTCGGCCTGACCCCGGAGGCCGGCAGGGCGGCGAGGGGGGCGTGAGACGGCCGTGGTGGCCGCCTCCGTCGGTGTGGCGGGGCCTGCCTACCGGTCGGCGAGGGGGGTGATCGCCTGGACGGACGGTGCGTGCTGGGGGCAGCCCGGCGGGGGGCCCATCGTCTCCAAGCGCGAGATCACCGTGAAGGAGGCCTCAAGGTGGGTGAGCTTCAGCAGCTTGAGGACCACGGGTGGCGCTCCGGCCAGGAGCAGCGGGGCGTCGCGCTCGCGCGCGTACCGCTTGACGCCGATCAGCGAGCTCAGGCCGCAGGCGTCGATGAAGGTGACCCCGGAGAGGTCGATGATGACCGTGCCGTGGCAGGCGTCGATGGCTTCCTGCACGCAGTCGGACAGTTCCGGCCTGGTGGCCAGGTCGAGCTCGCCGGCCACCGTGATGACCACGAAGCCGCTCGCGTGTTCGCTCGTGAGTTGAAGTGCGTTCATCGCCCACTTCCCTGCAGGCTCACGTGAATGTACGTATCCGGCCGGGGAGTGTCACTCTGATGTCCGGCCTCAGCTCGTCCCCCGATCGCGTCTTGCCCGGCGCGAAGAAGGATGGACGATCTGAAGCCACGATACTCCCTAACGGTGCGAACCATCGCTTTCCGTGATCGTGTAGCTTCGAAGCGAAGTGTAGATGCCTACCCGTATATGTGCCAGCTATTCGAGGAAACAGTTTGCCGGTGGCGCGTGCCGGCCTTCGGCCGGAGGGCTCGAAAAGGGCTGGGAGGGTGCTGCGAGAGTTGCGGAAGAGGAGGGTGGGTCGGCTGGGAAAGCTGCTCTGAGCTGGGGTGATTCAGTTCGTCGAGTGGCTCGGGGTCAGTGCGTCCAGCGCCTCGCGCAGGCTGCCGCGCATCTCGAAGTGCCGGTCGAGATTGGTGATCGTCAGCAGATGGGTGATCATGCCGGGACCCACCACCAGGATGAGGCGGCAGTGGGCCTCCCTGAGCCGGGTGAGGGTGCCCACCAGGACGCCCAGCCCCACCGAGTCGCAGAACGGCACCTTGGTCAGGTCGACCACCAGACCCGGGACGCCGGCACCGTCCAGGACGCGGTCGATCTCCGCGCGCAGCCGGGGAGCGACGGCCAGGTCAAGCTCACCGGTCGCCCGCACGACCGCGCAGGGACCACTGCGCCACGTCTGAACATCGAATGTTGAGATCACGGTCACCACCTCCGTGTCCCGCTGACTGCCCTGGCCGAAGATTGTTATGCGTATAAATCACTTTTTGCAGATGTTCTCCGTGGCCGTCCTCGCCGTTGGGGTCGCCAAGGGGGAGGCGGTCGGAGTCGCCGGTGCGGCCGTCCCCTTCACGGTGACCTTCTTCGGCGGCGCGTGTTTCAGGCCGACGACCACCTCGATCGCGTCACCGAGGCTCTCCACCCGGCGCGACTCCGCGCCGGGTAGCGCGGCGGCGACGGTGCGCGCCGAGTCCTCGCGGCCCGGACCGTACCGGACGACCGTCTTTTCGAAGCCCTTCTGCGGGGTGTTGCCGGCCGTCTCGGGCACCAGGAATCCGACCTTCTGCAGCTCGGCCCTGGTCTGCGCGCCCAGCCCCTTGATCGTGGTGCCGTTGAGAACCCTGAGGGAGATCCGCGCGGGCGGTACGGTCAGCGCGGGAGCCGAGGGTGAGGCCGAGGCGCTCGGGGTGGGCGTGGACCCGGCGGGTTTGGCCGGCTTGACGAGCGTCTCGTCGGCGGCGATCCGGCGGAACAGTTCCTTGGCCGCGTCGGAGTCCCAGAGCACGGCGGACTCGCCGGTCGGTGTCCGGTAGTCGACATCGGCGAGCGGGACCGTGGCGAAGGCCACGTCGTCCGTGGAGACGTCCTTGAGCTGGTTGGCCAGGCCGAGCAGGTCCTTGCGGAGCGCGTCGTCCACCCGGACCGTGTCGAGGGCGGTGTCGACGAACGAGGCCAGCCTGATCGGGTTGGTGAGCGTGTCGCCGCTGAGTGCCTGGTTCAGCAGCGCGGAGATCACCTGCTGCTGGCGGTCGATGCGGTCCAGGTCGGAGCGGGCGGTGGCCCGGGTGCGGGCGTAGGAGAGGGCCTTGACGCCGTCGAAGGAGTAGGTGCCCGGCTCCAGGTTGAGTGCGGTCTTCGGGTCGTTGATCGGGACCGGTGTGCAGACCGAGATGCCGCCGAGCGCGTCGACCACGTTGATGAAGCCGAGCACGTTGACCTCGACGTAGTGGTGGAGGGTCAGGCCCGTGGCCGCCTGCACCGTGCGGGTCGCGAGCTTCGGGCCGCCGAGCTGGTAGGCCGCGTTGATCTTGTGCTGGCCCTTGCCGGGGATCGTCGTCCAGGTGTCGCGGGGGAGACTGACCACGGTGACCCTGCGGTGGTCCTCCGACAGGTGGATCACCATCATGGTGTCGGTGCGCTCGCCGCTCTCGCGGCCCAGCTTGAGCTGGTTCTGCTGCTTTCGGGTGAGATCGTCGCGCCTGTCGACGCCGACCACCAGGATGTTCATCGCGCCGCTGCTCGGCCGCGACTCCTGTAGCCCCGCGTCGACCGACTTGATCTTTGTCGTCGCGTAGTTCGTCAGCGCCCACGTCACTCCGGAGCTGCCCAGGACCAGGCACGAGAGGGTGCCCGCGATGACGAGACCGCGTCGCCTGGTGCGGGCACCCCTGGCTGACCTGCGGTCACGTCTCGGGTTCAATCGGACGCTGCCGTAGGCGTCGCCGCCCACGTGCACACCCGAATCCTCATGCGGGTCACGCATGCATGGCCCCCTAGGCTCCTGCTGGGTCGATGAGGTACCCGTTCGTACAGTAGCGTGAGCGACGCCATGAAGCAGTTCCCCGACTCGCCCGCGCCGGCGTCGTCTTCCGAGACACGTGTCTGGCCTCCGATCTCCATCGTCATCCCGGTGCTGAACGAGGAGCGCCATCTGCGGGAGGCGGTGCGTCAGGTGCTGTCGCAGCGGTACGAAGGACCGATCGAGGTCGTCCTCGCGATCGGCCCCTCCCGCGACCGCACCCAGGAAGTCGCCGACGAGATCGCCGCCGACGACCCCCGTGTGATCGTGGTCCCCAACCCCACGGGCCGCACTCCCAACGCGCTCAACGCCGCCATCGCCGCGTCAAGCAACAAGATCATCGCCAGGGTGGACGGCCACGCGATGCTCCCCGACGACTACCTCCGGGTCGCGGTCGAGACCCTTGAGGAGACCGGCGCGGACAACGTGGGCGGCATCATGGCCGCCGAGGGCGTCACGCCGTTCGAGCAGGCCGTGGCCCGCGCGATGACCTCCAAGATCGGTGTCGGCGGCGCCAGATTCCACACCGGCGGCACCGCGGGCCCGGCCGACACGGTCTACCTCGGCGTGTTTCGCCGGGAGGCCCTGGAACGGGTCGGCGGCTACGACGAGCACTTCCAGCGGGCCCAGGACTGGGAGATGAACCACCGCATCCGGGAGACGGGCGGCCTGGTCTGGTTCCAGCCCCGGATGCGCGTCTCCTACCGGCCGAGGCCCAACCTCAAGGCCCTCGCCAAGCAGTACTTCCACTACGGCCGCTGGCGCAGGGTGGTCGCCCGCACCCACGAGGGCACGATCAACCTGCGCTACCTGGCGCCGCCGCTGGCCGTGCTGGCCATCCTCGCCGGCCTGGTGGTCTCCCCCTTCCTCTGGCCGGGTCTGCTGATCCCCGGCGGCTACCTGGCGGCGATCCTGGTCGGCTCCGCGGTCACCGGCAGCGGCCTGCCGGCCCAGGCACTCACCCGGCTGCCGCTGGTCTACGTCACCATGCACATGTCATGGGGTTGGGGTTTTCTGACCAGTCCGAGGAGGCTCGGCAAGCCGGGCTGACCCACTTCACCGAGGCGGGAACCGGTCAGGGGCGGACATCGACCACCTGACCGGTGACGCCGGAGGCGAGCACGTCCAGCGAGGTGCGGGCGACGGTGCGCGGGGCGTCGCTCCGCCCGGGAACGACGCAGTTGACCCGCACCCCGTAGCAGGCCCATTCCTCCGCCAGCGCCCGGGTCAGACCGGCCACCGCGGCACCCGCGGCGGAGCGCAGGCTGTCATCGGCCCCCTCGACCCGGGCGGGGGAGTGGAACAGCAGGTGGCCCCGGGTCTCGCGGAGATGGGGGAGGGCGGCCCTGGCGATGTTGACCGGGCCCAGGTGGTGCACGTTCATGCTCTCGGCGATCGCGCTGTCGTCCACCGCGTCGAGCCGGCCCGCGGGCGCGGCCCCCGTGGCGTTGACCACGTAGTCGATCCCGCCCGTCTCCTTGGCGGCGTGGGCGAGCGCGTCGGCCACGGCACCGGGGTCCTCGACGCGCACCCCTTCGAGCGACCCGGAGAGGTCGGACGGCCCGGGGAAGCGGAACACGCGGGCGCCGTGCTCTCCGGCCAGCTCCGCCACCTCGGCGCCCGCGCCGAAGAGCACCACGGTCCTGCCCTCCATCGCCTCGCGCAGGGCGGAGGCCGAGGCGGAGGGAACGTCGCTCGCGGCGAGCCGCAGGAGCGTGTCGGCGATGAGGAGGTCCACCGGGTGGGTGACCTTCATGTTCCGCTCGCTGCCGGTCACCACGTGGATCGGCACCTCGGGCAGGTAGCGCAGCACCACGCCGCAGTCGTCGGTGGGCGGCCGGTCGCCGAAGCCGGGGTCGGCGAAGGCCCGCTGGTACGCCTCGCGGATCACCGAGAGCCGGAAGCACTGCGGGGTCTGGACGCGGCGCAGGGTGGCACGGTCGGGGACGTCACGGACGATCTCCCCGTCCGGCCCCTGCGAGGTCACCACGATCGTGTCGGAGCTCGGGATCGCCACCTCGACGGCCGAGCAGGTCCTCAGCGCCTCGACGCAGTCGGTGATGATCCTCCTGTCCGCCAGCGGGCGTACGGCGTCGTGCAGCAGCACGTCGCACTCCCGTGGCCCCAGGGCCCGCAGCGCCCGCCAGGTGGTCTCCGGGCGGCTCTGGCCGCCCTCCAGGACCTGGGTGACCTTCGCGAAGCCGTTCCGCTCGACGATCCGCTCCACCTCCCCGGTGAAGCCGGGCGCCATCAGTACGATGACCTCGTCGATCTCCGGTGCCTCCTCGAACAGGGCGAGGGTGTGTTCCAGGATCGTCCGGCCCGCTATCTCCAGCAGCTGCTTGGGGGTGCCGAGGCCGACGCGCCGGCCGACGCCGCCCGCCAGGACCACTCCGACGGTTCGAGGACGCGGTTCACGTTCGGCCAAGATCAGATTCCTTTGACAGTTCGGATATGGCGAGCGTAATGGGTGCGTACCCGATCGTCCGGCGTGCTCCCGTGCTATCCCGTCAAGATCTAGCTACCCTGAGTGCGCACTCCCCGATTCGTACGGTGATCCCGTCGGATACGAAGGAGCCCGGATTGCCTGACTCTCACGCCGCCTCCCAGACGGCCGCGGTCGTGCTCGCCACCACCGAGGCGTCCGCCCTGCGCTGTCCCGCCGGAACGCTGCTCGACCGGCTGACCGGACAGCTTGCCACACTCTCGGTGCGGGAGGTGCACGTGGTGGCCCGCTCCAGCGACATCATCCACGCGCCCGGCGGCACCCACATGATCGGCGCCGAGGGGTCGCGGGGGCTCGCCGACGACCTGCGCAGGGTCGCGAAGGTGGCTCGCTCGTCCATCGGCCCCGTGCTGCTGGTCGCCGGTGACCTGGTGGCGCACACCGAGGCGCTGGCCATGCTCACCGAGCATCCGGCCCGTGACACCCGCGCGCTGGTGAGCGAGGGCGAGAGGGGCGCGCCGGGGCCGTCACGTCCGCCGGTCAGGATCGACGGCGGGAACGTGGTGGTCGCGGGCACCTCCTTCCACGAGGTGGGCGAGGCGGGCGGCACCTTCAGGGGCGCGCTCCAGGTAGGAGTGTCCGACCTGACGCGCCTCGCCGAGGCCGCAGAGACGCTCGCCGAGCTCGCCGAGGCGGGTGGCTTCGGCCCGATGGACGCCGGCGAGGCCCCACAGCTGCTCCTGGTCGGTCTGGTCCGCGCCGGTGTCCCGGTGCGCGCGGCCGGGCTCGGCCGGCTGCACGGCGACCGGATGGTCGAGCAGGCGGACGTGGACTCGGTGGTGCCGAGGCTGGCGGAGGTCGACGAGGCCGAGGCCCGGCTGGACGGCGCGGTCAAGACCAACGACGGCTTCTTCGCCACGTACGGGGTGAGCTCCTGGTCCAGGCACCTGGTGAAGCTCGCCGCCAGGCTCGGTCTGACGCCGAACGCGATCACCGGCATGTCCGTCGGCCTGGCCGCGCTCGCCGCGGTCTGGTTCTC
Organism: Streptosporangium sp. CA-115845; assembly: GCF_050943795.1. Taxonomy (NCBI): domain Bacteria; kingdom Bacillati; phylum Actinomycetota; class Actinomycetes; order Streptosporangiales; family Streptosporangiaceae; genus Streptosporangium; species Streptosporangium sp. CA-115845. Next base: position 1,462,741 of record NZ_CP191988.1, read on the forward strand.
CACAGGCACCCGGCAGGCCCTGATCGCCGGGGCGGTCCTGCTCTACCTGTCGTTCGTGCTCGACTGCGTCGACGGCCAGCTCGCCCGCTACACCCGGGCCTTCTCGCCGTTCGGGGCCTGGCTGGACGCCACCTTCGACCGGGTCAAGGAGTACGTCGTCTATGTGGGCCTCGCCTTCGGGTACGCGGCCGGGCTGGACGCCACCGGCGGCGGACCCGACGGCATCTGGGGGCTCGCGGTGGCCGCGATGATCCTGCAGCTGCTCCGGCACATGATCGATTTCTCCTACGCGGGGGCGCGTGCCGACGCCGCCCGGGTGGGCGCGGCCTGGGCCAGGACGCCGGGCTCGCCGGGTGACCCGGCCGATGACGCCAGAGGGCCGGTGCCGCGCCGCGAGCCGGAGCGGCAAGCCGCACCGGTGGGTACCGGTGCCGTGCGGGCCGCGGATGGCGGGGCCGGGCAGGACACCGGGAGAGCGGCCGGGGACGGCGACGGGCTGGGTACGGGCAACGCGATCGTGCGGCTCTCGCGGACCATGGAGAAGGCGTCCCCCACCCGCTGGTTCAAGAAGATCATCGTGCTGCCGATCGGGGAGCGGATGGCCCTGATCGCGGTGACCGCCGCCCTCTTCAACGCCCGGGTGACCTTCGTCGCGCTGCTGGTCTGGGGTGGGATCGCCGCGACCTACATTCTCGCGGGCCGGATGGGCAGGTCGTTGAGCCGGTGACCGGAGACGGCGGGCGCGCGGCAGGGCGGGGTAGGCCCGCCACGAGACGGGAGACCCCGGTGTGGACGGGGGCTCCGCCGGGGTGGCGGTTCCCGCCGTCGAGTTGGCCGGTCACGGGATCGGCCGGTCCTGCCACGAGGCGGGCGGTGTCCGTCGTGGGGCGGGCAGGAGTGGTCGGGCTTTCCGCGGGGCGACTGGGAAAACGGATGTGATCATGGTTTCTGTGCATATGGCGCCGGTGCCGCGTAGTGTCGTGGTCGCCTACCGGGACGACGGGGTGCCGTCGAGGGCCATGGGCGCACTGGTCGCCGGGCAGCTACCGCCGCTGCCGCCCGCCATCGTCGGGATGTTCGTGACCGGGGTGCTGCTGCTGGTCGGCGTGGCCGGCACCGACGGGCTGGCGGTCTTCGCCCCCGCGGTGGCGCTGCTGCTCGCCGGTCCGGGCAGCTCCCACCCGCACGACGGCCGGCTCGACTGGCTGGTACCGCCGATCCTGCGTCTCACCGAGTACGGTTTCGTGGCCTCGGTGGGCTTCGCGCACGACGTGCCGCCGTGGCTGATCCTCATGCTGCTCGGCGCGATGGCCTTCCACCACTACGACGTCGTCTACCGCCTCCGGCAGCGGGTCTACCCGCCGGCCTGGCTGGCCACATCCGGCTTCGGCTGGGACGGCAGGATGCTGCTGGTCGCCCTCGGCGGCCTCGCCGGGCAGGTCACGCTGATGTTCGTGCTGCTCTCGCTGTACCTGTGGTGCCTTTTCAGCTGGGAGAGCATCACCTGCTGGCTGGCCGCCCCGAGGTTCGGGACGGACGCGGCCGACCTCGGCGCACACGATTGAGAACACCCGGCAAACCCTCGATTACACGATCAGGGCCTGAAGGCAACTAACCTTTGGGGCCTAGGAGTGCCCGCCGGGAGGCTCTCACCCGAATGAGGAGTGCGCGTTGCTGGGAATGGTGCTGGCAGCCGGGGCCGGACGGCGTCTGCGGCCGTACACGGACACGCTGCCCAAGGCGCTCGTGCCGGTCGACGGCGACACCACGATCATGGACATCTCGCTGCGTAACCTCGCGGCGGCCGATCTCCGCGATGTCGTGGTCATCGTCGGTTACCAGGCGCAGGCCGTACACGAGCGCAAGGCCGAGCTGGAGCGGCGGCACGGCGTGAAGCTCACCCTCGTGCACAACGACAAGGCCGAGGAGTGGAACAACGCCTACTCCCTGTGGTGCGCGCGCGACTACTTCGACCAGGGTGTGCTCCTGGTCAACGGTGACACGGTGCACCCCGTCTCGGTGGAGGAGACGCTGCTCTCCGCGCCCGCGACCACCGACATCCTGCTCGCGGTCGACGACGTCAAGAAGCTCGCCGACGAGGAGATGAAGGTCACCCTCGACGGCGGCCGTCACCTGCGGCTGATCACCAAGCTGATGGATCCGGCCGAGGCCGCCGGTGAGTACATCGGCGCCACGCTTATCCGTCCCGGCATCGGCGAGCGCCTCGCCGACGCCCTCCAGGCCACCTTCGAGCGCGACCCGCAGCTCTACTACGAGGACGGTTACCAGGAGCTCGTGGCCCGCGGCGAGAAGATCGCGGTCGCCCCGATCGGCGACGTCCCGTGGGTCGAGGTAGACAACCACGACGACCTCGCCAAGGCGCGGGAGATCGCGTGCCGATACTAGCCAGGATGCTCCCGGCGCCCCTTTCCATGGAGGTTCGGCGGGGCGCGATCGCCCAGCTCGGTTCGTTGCTGGCCGACAGCAGAGTGGCGACCTCCGGACGGGTGGCGGTGGCGGTGGGTCCGGGCCAGGGAGACAGGATCACCTCGGTGATCGCTCCCTCGCTCGGCGAGGCCCAGATCTTCCGGGTGCCCGACGGTTCGGTGGACGAGGCGGTCTCGCTCGGCGCCGACCTGCGCAAGGGCGCGTACGAGGCGGTCGTGGGCATCGGCGGTGGCAAGACCATCGACGTGACCAAGTACGCCGCGTCGCTGGCCGGAATCCCGATGGTGGCGGTGGCCACCAACCTGTCGCACGACGGGATCTGCTCGCCGGTGGCCTCGCTGACGCACGACGGCGGCAAGGGCTCCTTCGGCGTGCCGATGCCGCTGGCCATCATGGTCGATCTCGATTTCGTTCATGACGCGCCCCCGTCGCTGGTCCGTTCCGGGGTCGGCGACGTGGTCAGTAACCTGTCGGCGATCGAGGACTGGCAGCTCGGCGCGGGCGAGCGCGGGGAACCGATCGACGGCCTGGCCTGCGCGATGGCCCGGACCGCGGCGGAGGCGGTGATCGGCAGGTCCGACTCGATCGAGTCCGACGGGTTCCTGACCGTGCTGGCCGAGGCGCTCATCCTGTCGGGCATGGCGATGGTGGTCGCCGGGTCTTCCCGTCCTTCGAGTGGCGGAGACCATGAGATCCTGCATGCCGTGGATCAGCTTTTTCCCGGTACCTCCAATCACGGCGAGCTCGCCGGGATAGGTACCGCGTTCTGTTTCTTCCTTCGTGAGGACTCGCGGAGGCTCAACCAGGTCGTCGACTGCCTGCGCGGACACGAGCTGCCGGTCACCCCCACCGACGTGGGGCTGTCCACGGCCCAGTTCACCGAGGCGGTCATGCTGGCGCCGGCCACCCGCCCCGGCCGCTACACGATCCTTGAGCACCTGCGTCTGTCGGAGCCGGAGATTCGCGATCGGGTGGAGGATTATGTCCGGGCCGTCGGTCGCTGAGCTCCGTGCGGTGGCCCAGCCGCACTCGACCATGGAACGCAACAGCGGCGAGCACTGGGCCGGCGTGCTCTACATGCGCAAGCTGTCGATCTACGTCACCTGGTTCCTCGCCAAGACGCCGATCACGCCCAACCAGACCACCTGGCTGATGATCCTCACCGGATTGCTGGCCGGGGCGGTGCTCGCACTGCCCGGCCTCTGGTCGGCCGTGCTGGCGGCACTGCTGGTCCAGCTCTACCTGCTGCTCGACTGCTCCGACGGCGAGTTGGCCCGCTGGACCCGGCGCACCTCCATCACCGGCGTCTACCTCGACCGGGTCGGCCACTACTTCGCCGAGGCCGCCCTGCTCATCGGGCTGGGGTTCCGGGCGTCGGAGATCCTGCCCGACTGGTACACCGTGACGGGCTTCGCCGCGGCGCTCGGCGCCATCCTGATCAAGGCGGAGACCGACCTGGTCGACGTGGCCCGCGCCCGCTCCGGGCTGGTCGCGGCGAGTGAGGCCTCGGCCGAGCACTTCCAGTCGCGCGGGCTGGGCCTGGCGCGTAAGGCCGCCGCGGCGCTGAGGTTCCACCGGATCGTGCAGGCGGTCGAGCTGTCCCTTCTCGTCGTGGTCGCGGCGATCTGGGACGCGATCAACGGAGGGCTGGCCGCGACGAGGGTACTCGTGGTGGCCTGCGTGGTCGTCGCGGTGCTGCAGATGATCCTGCATCTGATCAGCATTCTGGCGTCCAGGCGGCTTTCATGAGGAACCGGATGGCGTCCGGGCGCGTCGTAGGTGCGAACACCTTACTGTTTGGCGGGTGTTCGCCGACGGTTCCGATACGCTTGTTTCCCGGTAAACAAGGAAGCATTGACCCTGCCAGAATTGCCCGATCCAGCAGACTCGGTGATCATGAACGTATGCTCCGTACGTGCTTTCGACGCGTCAAGGCGATGACCCGTTGAAGATCTCGTGCGTCATCCTCACCATGGGTAACCGGATCCCAGAGCTGGACCGGGCGGTCGAGTCCGCGCTGAACCAGGTCGACGGCGACGTCGAGGTGGTCATCGTCGGCAACGGCACCGATGTTCCCGAGCTGTCGGCCACCGTGCCCGAGGGGTCCTCGGCCTCGATCAGAAGCGTGCGGCTGAGCCACAACGCGGGCATTCCCGCGGGCCGCAACCGTGGCGTCGAGGAGTGCACGGGCGACGTCGTCCTCTTCCTCGACGACGACGGCTGGTACGCCGACCAGGGGCTCGTCTCCCACCTGCGGGAGCGCTTCTCCACCGAGCACGACCTCGCGGTCGTCTCCTTCCGGGTGAAGGATCCCGACGGCGGCATCGGCCAGCGCCGCCACGTTCCCCGCCTGCGGGCGGGCGACCCCGAGCGGTCCTCCCCGGTCACCACCTTCCTGGGCGGCGCGTGTGCCATCCGCCGGTCGGCGTTCCTCCAGGTCGGCGGGCTTCCCGAGCGCTTCTTCTACGCCCATGAGGAGACCGACCTGGCCTGGCGGCTCCTCGGTGAGGGCTACCGCATCGAGTACGACGCCAAGACGGTCATGTACCACCCGCAGGTCCCCCCGACCAGGCACACGGACTTCTACCGGCTCAACGCCCGCAACCGGGTCTGGCTGGCCCGCCGTAACCTTCCCTGGGTGCTCGCGACGCTCTACCTGCTCAACTGGAGCGTGCTGACCCTGATCCGCGAGCGCTCGGGGCCCGCCCTGCGCGCCTGGTTCAAGGGCTTCGGCGAGGGGCTCAGAGAGCCCGCGGGGGAGCGTCGCCCGATGGGCTGGAAGACCGCCTGGCGCATGCTGCGCCTCGGCCGCCCACCGATCGTCTGAGTCCCGCTCCGGTATGGACGTCTACACTCTCGGCGAGGCCTTCGGCGTGGTCACCAGCGGCCGGATCCGCCATGAGCACGAGGCCAGGCTGGACGTCGCCGGCGCCGAGTTCAACGTCGCGATCGGGCTGTCCAGGCTCGGCCACCGGGTGAGCTGGCTGGGCAAGGTCGGCGGTGACGAACTGGGGTCCAGGATCCTCACCGTGCTGCGCGGCGAGGGGGTGGACGTCTCCGACGTCCGGGTGGACGAGGGATCGCCGACCGGGATGCTCCTGAAGGAGTCGAGGCTCGGTCAGGCCGCCAGGGTCACCTACTACCGCACCGGCGCCAGGCTCGCCCAGGGGAACGTTCCCGTCGACCGGGTCGCGGCCTCGCGCGTCCTGCACGTCAGCGGGATCACCGCCGCGCTGAGCGCGCGCGACGCCATGCACGCCGCGGTACGGGCCGCGCGGACCGCGAGGGTCCCCGTCTCGGTGGCGATCGACTACCACGACCAGCTCTGGCCCGACCTGCGGGAGGCCGAGGAGATCCTCAGCGTGCTGGCCTGCTCGGCGGACGTGCTGTTCGTCCGGCAGAGCGAGCTCGACCTGGTCAAGCCCGCGCTCACCGGAGACCGCGAGGTCATCGTGATGCGCGGTGCCCGGGGGGCGAGCGTCCGGGTCGACGGCGTCCGCCATGACGCCGCCGGCGTCTCCGCGCCGATGGTCGATCCCAACGGCTCGGGGGACGCCTTCGTCTCGGGCTATCTCAGCGCGGCGCTGGAGGGACTGCACCCGACCGACCGGCTGCGCCGCGGGTTCCTGCTCGCCGCCTTCGCCTCGTCCGGCCCCAGCGACTGGCAGGGCCTCCCGACCAGAGCCGAGCTGCCCCTGCTGGAACTCGACGGCTGACTCCGTACCGGGGCCACCGTGCCACGCGACCCGCCGCCGGGGCGCGGGACTCCCCGAACGGCCGCCGAACGGGTCGTTATCCGGTCGCTCGCCACCCCCGGTTAAGTGATCATTGACGTATGTCCGCACGTGAGATTGTTGTGCTCGGTTCCGCCAGTGCGGTTCCCACCCGTACCCGTAATCACAACGGCTACCTGCTGCACTGGGACGGACACGGCCTGCTGTTCGACCCGGGAGAGGGGACGCAGCGGCAGATGATTCACGCCGGGTTCAGCGTGCACGACGTCAACTGGATCTGCCTGACCCACTTCCACGGCGACCACTGCCTCGGAGTGCCGGGGATCGTCCAGCGGATGTCACGTGACGGGGTGGCCGAGGCGAACGCGGCCTTCCCCGCCAGCGGTGCGCTCTACTGGGAGCGGCTGCGGCACGCGACGATCTTCCACGACACCATCCGGATCCGTGAGCAGCCGCTCGGCGGCTCCGTGGTGGAACTCGACACCGCCGACGCGCCGTTCACCCTGACGGCCCGCCGGCTCGACCATCCGGTGGAGGCGTACGGCTATCGCCTGGTCGAGCCCGACGGCATCACCATGCTGCCGGACGAACTCGCCGCCCGAGGCGTGCACGGCCTCGCCGTACGTCGGCTGCGGGAAGACGGCCAGGTCACCGCTCCGGACGGCACGGTGGTGACCCTGGGCGAGTGCAGCGTGCATCGTCCCGGGCAGCGGTTCGCCTTCATCATGGACACCCGCCTCTGTGACCCGGTCTTCGAGTTGGCCGACGGGGCGGATCTGCTGGTCATCGAGTCGACCTTCCTGGACGAGGACGCCGCGCTGGCCCGTGACTACGGCCATCTCACCGCCGGCCAGGCCGCCAAGGTCGCCTCCGAGGCCGGCGTCCGGCGGCTGGTCCTCACCCATTTCTCCGAGCGGTACCGCGCCGAGGACGAGCACCGCTTCGCCGAACAGGCGGCCGCCGCGTTCCGTGGCGACGTCGTCGTCGCCCACGACCTCGACCGCGTCCCGGTTCCGCCCCGCAGACGGGTGTGAACGCCGCCTGCCCGTTCGCCGGGCGTTGATGCCGGCCGGGGAGGCTCTGTCCCAGGCCGGCGACAGCGGCCTGGGACACATTCGGTGAAGGCGGTACGGCTCCGCCAGGCGCCCGCTCTGGCCTATGTCATGGGCGCGGTGGTCGAACCACGGGCTCTGGTGGTCGCGGCGGCCGGCCGGACCCCGCTACGGTTCCTTGGCCTCGTTGAAGGTCATGGCCATGTGGGAGACCGTGGTCGTGGCCAGGGCTCGTTTGGGCAGGCCGAGTTCGCTCAGTTCCCTGGCGATCGGGTGGTTGCCCAGGCGGATCAGGGCGCCGCCGGGGCGGGTGCGGATGCCGCGGGGGGACATCGACCACGGGATGCGGCGGGTGACACCGTCTGAGTGGCTGTAGGCGTCGAGGGCGGTCATCATGCCGGTGCCCGGCACCGGGACGCCGGGTTTGATCAGCAGGTCCAGCACCAGGCGGCCGTCCTTACGCAGGATGCACCGCTTGTAGGGGGAGGACGTGCGCAGGTCGATGTCGGCCAGTTCCTTGGGAAAACCCCAGATCGTGCGGCCCGCCTCCAGGGTGAGACCCTGGTCGACCGGGAGCCAGTGGACGAACGCCCCGGCGCCGGTCCTGCGTAGCTCGGACAGGTTCGCGCGCAGCCCGCCGCCGGGGGCGTGGTCCGCGCCGGGCGGCCTGGCCAGGAAGGCGATGCCGAACTCGTGGTAGGGGCCCAGGTCGCCGTCGCGGTAGTCGGCGAACAGCAGCGTGCACAGGGCCTTGCGGGGCAGCACCTCGGCGACGTCGAGGTGGGAATAGGCGATCACGGCCCGTGCGGCGTCCGCCCGGACCAGGTAGGAGGCGCTGCAGACCATGGCGTCTCGGACGCGGACCGGCATGGCGATCTCGCGCCCTTGAATCAGATGGCGTGCCATGCCTCCAGTAGACCAATCTCCAGGCCGGACGTCACCGGTCTGCCCGCCCATTCCTCCAACCGCCCGACGAACGCGCCCGCGTGGTCCGGCCAGTTGTGGTGGGCCAGGGCCTCGGCGTGGCCGCGCCCGCCCATCTCCGCGGCCCCGGTGGGATCGTCCCGCAGCGTCAGCACCGCGCGCACCACAGCCCCGACGTCGCCGAAGGGTACGACGATCCCGCAGCCGGCCCGCTCGACCAGGGCGGTGACGGCGGGCAGCGGCGTGGTGACCACGGGGACGCCCCGGGACATGTAGTCGATGATCTTGGCCGGTACGGGCCGGTGACCGGGCGCGTCGTGCGGGAGCGACAGCCCGGCGATCGCCCCCTCGGCCATCCGCAGCGCGTGCCGGTTGGGCACGTAGCCGTACCAGTCGAGCAGGCCCTCCCGCTGCGCGTCCCGGAGCAGCGGCCTGACCCCGGCGGCGGCGGCGCCGATCAGGTCGAGCCTGATCCCGTGGGGGAGCAGCCGCCTGGCCGTCTCGATCAGCTCGGCCGCACCTCCCGCCTCGGAGAGGTGACCGATGTGGACCACCCGGTCGCGGCCGGGCCGCGCGGGCGGGTTCTCCGGTACCCAGGCGGTGTTGGGGACGACCGGGTGGGGCAGGGAGAAGCGGTCCCGGTAGGAGTCGTCGGCCAGGATCAGGTGCAGCCGGTGTTCCGCTCGGGCCTCGATCCGGCGTGCCGGCGAGGGCAGGGCCCGGTGCGGTGTGGCGCCGGCCTCACCGCGTACGTCCCAGACGGTGGCGGGGCGGCGCCTGGGCAGGCGGGAGAGCAGCTCCGGGTCGTACACGATCAGCAGGTCGGCGCCCTCGACCCCGCGGCTGAGAGCTCCCCTGGCGGCCTTCAGCGCGCGCCTGCGGTGGTCGCCGGTCGCCCGGGGCACGTCGATCGCCCGGATCCGCGGATCCGGAGTGACGTTGCAGTCGGTGAAGGGGGCGACGTAGGTGATCTCGTGCCCGGCGTCGAGAAGCGCCCGGATCTGCCGATGCGCGATCCGGGCGTCTTCTGGATGATGAACGATTGTCGCGACGCATACCCGCATATGCCGATGCTGGGTGGCTGTTCCGTCAGCACCGGATGGGTTGAGTTAATTACCGGGGAACTGCCGCTGAACTCTCCTTGGCGGCGGGCGCGGCCTCGGTGGCGGGTGCGGCCTTGGCGGCGGGGGCCGAGGACGGTCGCCGGTAGAGCCATACCAGCCTGGGTTCGAGCAGCCACTTGAAGAGTTTGCGGGTCTCCGGCAGGCAGAGCACGATGGCCAGGGCCAGCGAACTCGACGCGATCGCCGCCACGCCCAGCGGGCCGTACAGCCAGGGGAAACTCAGCCAGCCCTGGTCCTTGGCGATGACCACCACGACGCCGTGCAGCAGGTAGGCGTACAGGGTGCGGGTGCCGAGGTCGGAGAACCAGGTCTCGCGGCGGGGCACCAGCGCGAGCACCGCGGCCGTCATGATCAGCGCCGCGACCAGCACGGCGGCGCGCACGCCGAAGCCCATCCACCAGGACATGTCCATGGCCTTGAAGCTGTAGCGGAAGTAGATCGGGTCGCGCGGGACGTGCGGCGCGATGAGGATCGCCACCCCGGCGGCTCCGACCAGGACGACCGCTGAGGTGAGCTTGACCCAGGTGGGCTTGAGCAGGTCGAAGTGCTCGGGCTTGAGCAGCAGGCCGAGCACGTAGAACGGCAGCAGGCCGAAGAAGCGGTCGATGCTGAAGTCGCCGGAGATCTCGGAGAAGCCCGCCGCCATGTAGATGACCACCGCGACCAGCAGCGGTTGCCGCATCCGGGTCCAGATGGGGGTGGAGATCCGCCAGAGGACCAGGGCCACCAGGTACCAGTTCAGCCAGGCCGGATCAATTATCGTCAGCGTCCACTTCTGGCCAAGCCCGTAGCGGAGCAGCGCGTAGCCGATCTCCACGACCACGTACGGGATCAGCAGCGTGTCGACCAGCTTGTTGATCTTCGCGTTGGAGTGCCAGAAGTTGCGCCCCAGGTAGCCGCTGATCAGCACGAACGCCGGCATGTGGAACATGTAGGTGAACAGGTACGCCGCGCTCGCCGAGTCCGCCTTCAGGGTGGGAACCAGCGAGTGGCCCATCACCACCAGGGCGATCAGGACGAACTTCACATTGTCGAGATACGGTTCGCGCTTCTTCTTGGCAGGGGGAGTCGCGGGCTCCTCCTCGACCTGCGGCTCGCGCTCCCGCTCCGCCCGCAGCTCCTGCTCGGCCTGCGGGCCCTGGTTCCAGAACGAGGGTTCGCTCTCCCGGCGGTTGTTCTCCCAGTAGGAGAAGGGGCGCTCGCCGCCCGCGGGCGGCGGCTGCCGGGGGGGCATGGGGGTCTGCGGGTGCCCGGTGCCCGGGAACATCCCGGGACTCGCGGGCTGCCCGGGAGCCTGGGGCGATCCCTGGCCGGGCGCCTGGCCGGGTGCCTGGGGCTGGGGGGCGACGTAGGGGTGCGTGCCCGCCTGCGGCTGCGACACGGGCGGCGGGGCCCAGTCAGGCCGGGGGAGGGGCACCTGGGGGGCGCCCTGCGGGGAGGGGGCTTCCCCCGCCCAGGACGACTCCTGGGCCCACACCGCGCTCTCCTGGGCCCATGTGGTGCTCTCCTGCGTCCAGGACGGGCCGTCCTGACTCCACGGCTGGGGCGTCTCGCGGCCCCAGGTGGACTCCTGGGGCACCGGTTCGGGCTCCAGGGGCTTGGACAGGTCGAGCGGGTCGCCGGGGTAGGGCTCCCGGTATGCCGGGTAACCACCCCACTCGGTGACCTCGCCGGGGCTCTCCTCCTCCCGGGCGTACCGGGACGGACGGCCGGCGGCCGGGCCACCGCCCGGCGGCTCCGGCCACGTGGGCTGGTGCCCGCCGGGCGGCTGCGCCTGGCCGGGCGTCGGCCACGGGGCGGGCTTCCGGCCCTGCCCGCCGTCGGAACCGCCGTCGTCCTGGGGGGCCGGCACCTGGAAGGATCGGATGTCGCTCACGAGGGGAAGGCTCAGCTATCTGTCGGAGACCGGGGAGTAGTCGGGCAGACTGGCGGGGGCGCCCGGGGCGGGCCGGGTGATCGTTCGCCTCGCCGCCCCGACCACCCTAAACCGAGTGTGAGCCCGCTGTCGCACACACGCACTCTGATTAGGGAGGTTCTCGGGTAATCGTGACTGTCCAAAACCCGGGAACGGCGGGTGCTCGCCGTTCTCCCGGGCGGCGGCGCTCCGTTGCCCAGCGTTGGCTGTCCGGTTCGCCCGGCTTCGCCGTGACACCCGGCCGCCCGGACGCCGTGGCCTCGCCGCTCGGCCCGGTCACGAGATCCGGTCACGAGGCCCGGTCACGAGATCCGGTCGTGGCGTCCGGGCACGGTGCTCCGCCCGGACGCCCCCGCCCGCGTGCCGGGCGAGGAGGTCAGGTGCAGGGGTCGGTCTTGCTGTCGACGACCTTGTCCGTGAGGGCGTCCGGGATCTTGGGAAGGACCCGGACCCCCGGCCAGTCGGCACCGATGATCAGCTGGATGACCGGTCCGGTCGGGGTCTTGGCGCCGGAGGTGGGTTTGGGGGCGGTGGGCGGCGTGTACTTTTCGGTGGTGACCGGCTTGACCTTGCCCGCGACCGGGGTGCGCTTGTCGCCGGAGAGCCTGGCGGCCACCGCGTCGCCGTAGGCGGGGCCGTCCTCGGTGTCCTTCTTGGCGTAGCGCACCGTGGTGGTGGGCACGTTGCCGGTCGCCGGGCGGGCGTTGCCGACGTGGGTGACCACGAAACCCTGCTCCGCCAGCTCGTCGGCCACCTGCTTGGCCCGGCCCGGGGCGTCCGTGCCGTTGAACACCTGGAGCCTGACCTGCTCGCGGTTGACGGTCTTGACCTTGGTGTCGGGGGGTGGGGTGACCTCGGTGTCGTTCTTGATCGCGGCGAAGAGCTGGTCCGCGTACGGCTGCACCCAGGCGACCCGGTTCTTGTCGTCCGGGTGCGGGCCCCACGGGACGGTGATCAGCTTGACGCCGCTCGCGGTCAGCTTCTGGGCACTCTGCCCGATCTCCAGCAGGGTGCCGGTGTCCTTCGCCAGGTCCTCGTCCATCCGGACGGACTGGGCGGCGACTTTGATGAAGTTCTGCAGTTTGAAGGGGTCGGTCAGCAGCTCGCTGCTGGTGGCCTTCTTCACCACCTGGCTGAGGAAGACCTGCTGGCGCTTGATCCGGCCGATGTCGCTGCCGTCGCCGTAGTTGCGCAGCCGGACGTAGCCCAGTGCCTTCTCGCCCGCCAGCAGGTGCCAGCCGGCCGCGAGGGTGAGTTTGGACTTCTTGTCGTCGACCGGCTTGGTCAGGCAGATCCGGACACCGCCGAGGGCGTTCACGATGTTCTTGAAACCGGTGAAGTCGACCTCGACGAAGTGGTCGATCCGGATGTCGGTGAGCGACTCGATGGTGGAGATCGTGCAGGTGATGCCGCCCTCGTTGTAGGCGGCATTGATCATCTCGGTGCGGGCCGCCACCGGCGTGCCGGTTTCCGACGTGCAGGCGGGCATGGCGACCACCGAGTCGCGGGGGAAGCTGACGAACGTCGCCTTGTCACGGTCGGGTGCGATGTGCATGAGGATGATCGTGTCGGTGCGCTTGCCGTCGTGGGCCATCTTCTGGCCGTATTTCAGGTTGTCGCCCTCACGGGTGTCGGAGCCCACGATCAGCACGTTGAGCGCGCCCGTGGCGTTCACCGGCCGGTTGTTGCCCAGTTTGCCGGTGAGGCTGATCGTCTTGACCTCGCCGAGCGTGTCCCGGTAGACCTTGTAGCCGCCCAGGGTGCTGAGCACCAGCAGGCTGGTCGCCGCGATGCTCGCCCAGGCGCCGATGCCGAGCCGCTTCTGCTTGCGGCCCCTGCCCTTCGGCTGCGGCGGAGGTGCTGCCGGAAGCTGCTCAGAGGGAGGGCCCTCCCCGCCCGCACGCCGGGCCCCTCTGCGGCCGTGGGAGGCGGGTGCCGTCCGCTGGTCTTTCACGGAGGCCTGCCGGTGGTCGCTCATCCGATTCCCCTGCTTGGCGGCATCGTCCGGTTCTCGCGCAGCTCGCTCATCGCGCCCAGAGAGTAGATCACGAGGGGCGCGCCAGGAGCCGTGATGATGCGAACTTGGCCAAGACCGCCCCCTGCCAGCGCCGTGATGATCCGGCGGCCAGCATACTCAAATGCTGACATTTAGTGGAATGTTACTGAAATTAGGTTTACGTACGGCCAGGGCCGCCGCAAGGCAGGCGGCGGGTACGGCCGGCAGGACGTACCGGTAGTCGAACTCCGCCACCGCGGGCGGCATCGCGAGCAACACCACCGCCACCGACCAGGGCAGCACCCACGCCGTGGTGTCCGGGCGGAACCGCCGGACGCACGCCGCCGCGGGCGGCAGCAGCAGGATCACCAGCACCGCCGCGCCGGGCAGTCCGGCGACACCTTGGTAGGCGCGGATCCAGCCCGCGTACGGTTCGACGATCCGGGTGGTGATCGGACCCCGCTGGTAGCGCTCCGCGGCCTGGGCGCCCGCGGTCGCCGGGTAGCGTCCGGGCGGCGCGGGCGGCGTCGCGGGGAACAGGTAGTAGTCGTAGATCTCCTGATCCGGGTAGACCGGGCGGTCCACCGTGAACGAGCGGGCCAGCTCCGAGGCGACCGAGCCCAGGTAGTCCAGCGGCTGGCTCCGGATCGCCAGCGACGCGAACCGCCCGGCCAGCGCGTCGTTCCCGCGGCTGAAGGTGATGCCGGGCAGCTTGACCAGCGGTGAGTCCTGCGCCCAGACGTACTCCTGCGCGGGCGGGCGCAGGGCGGGCGGGCGGGGGTCGCAGAGCACCGCCAGGTCCGGTGGCGGGCGCATCACGTCGCAGTCGGCGAAGGTCATCGTCTTGGCGTAGAGGAAGACCCCGTTCGCGCCCACGATGCCGATCCGCTGGTACGTCGCGTGGAACCAGGCCCCGTACCCGAGGATCGGCACCGTGGCGGCGGCGATCATCACCCCCGCCGCGGCCACCCGGCCCCGCTGCTTGAAGATCAGCCAGCCCGCGAAGAGCGCGACCAGCGGCAGCCCGACGGTCCTGGTCAGCGTGGCCGCCGCGAGCAGCAGCCCGATCCCGCACGCGGTACGCCATCCGACGGATCGGCGCACGGCCAGGCAGACCGCCGAGAGGACCAGGACCGTGAACAGGGTGTCGGAGACCAGCAGATGTTCCAGCTCGATCTGGTAGGCGTCCAGCAGGGAGGGGACGGACGCGAGCGTCGCGGCCCAGGTGGGCGCCCCCAGCCGCCGCGCGGTGAGATAGACCAGCACGCCGGCACCCAGCCCCAGCAGGTGCTGGGCCAGCGCGACGAAGGCGAAGTCGTGGAACGGTTCGAGCAGTCGCAGGAACATCGGGTATCCGGCCGGGCGGACCAGGTCGGGCCGGGGCTTCAACGCGGTGACGACGTAGGTGTAGGAGTCGGGGAACCAGAGCGCGGGCCGGTAGCCGAGCATGGCGATCACCCGCAGCGCGGCCCCCACGCCCAACACGAGCAGGAACCAGCGGTGCTCGGAGAACCGGCGGCGGTCTGGGAACCACCGCCGGCCGGGGAGCCGGCGACGTTTCGGGAGCCCGCGAGGGGCGGGGGAGGAGCCGCCGTCGCTCATGCGGTGGTCACGAATCCCGGCCGGGTTCCGGCCGCCGCCCCGCCGGGGCCGCCGCGCGAGATCGCGGGTCGCCGGACCCGGCCGACACGCGTGGTCACCGTCCCCAGGGACCGGTGCCGCCACAGCCCCGCCCACCCGATCACTCTTCCCCCTTCTGACGCGCTGCGGGTACGCTACCGGCTTCCGCGCCAGGTGGGACGCCGGGCGGCACGGCACCGCCGTCCCGCGCGCCCGTGCCCGGCGCGGGTCTCGGTTGCCAGTACGCTCGGGTCGAGTCATGACCACCGGCTGGCTGGATCGTACGCGCAGGCCCTCGACGGGCCCCTCGGCGGGCAAGGTGCTCGCCGTGGTCTCGGTCGTGCCCGCGCTCGTCCTGGCGGGCTGGCTGCTGGCCGGGCTGCCGCTGCTGCTGCTCGGCTGGTTCCGGCCGCTCGCCGCGGTCCTGCTGGGCCTGCCGGCCGCCGCGCTGCTCTGCCGGTACGGTCTGCGGCGCCTGCCGGAGACCATCCCGGCGACGGCGTGGCAGGTCACCGGGGTGATCGCGGTCGCACTGGCCTCGGGAGTCTTCAACGGCCTGTTCCGCAGCGAGCAGCTGATCGTCCGACGCGACCCCGCCACCTACGCGCAGTACGGCATCTGGCTGGCCAGGCACGGCTCGCTGCCGGTGCCCTTCCAGGAGCAGGCCTTCGGCGGCCTCGACCCGGCGCTGCACTTCGACAGCGTGGGCTTCTACGGCTTCGACGGCGCGGTCGTGCCGCAGTTCATGCCGGGGGCGCCGATGCTGCACGCGGTGGGCGCCTGGCTCGGTGACGTCGCCGGGCTGCTGCTGGTGCCGCCGGTGCTGGGGGCGGCGGCGGTGCTGGTGCTCGCCGGGGTCGTCGCCCGGCTCGTCGGGGCCCGCTGGGCGCCTCTCGCCGCCCTGGTCTTCGCCGTCAGCCTGCCGATCCTCTACACCTCGCGGACCACCTTCAGCGAGATCCCGTCCCTGATCCTGCTCTTCGGCGGCCTCGCCCTGCTGTACGACGCCGAGGCCAGGCTCCGCTCCGGTGTCATCGGGCCCCCGCCGCCCGTGCCCTCCGGCACCGATCCGGCGGCGATCCGTTCCAGCACGGCCGGCGTCGGCGATCCGCCACTCGTGTCCTCGGGCCTCGATCCGGCGGCGATCCGTTCCGGTGTCGCCGGTGTCGATCATCCGCCGCCCGTGTCCTCGGGCACCGATCCGGCGGCGATCCGTTCCGCGCGGACCGGTGCGGCCCTGGCGGGGCTGGTGTTCGGGCTGGCCGTCATGGTCAGGATCGACGGGCTGCGCGACGTCCTTCCCGTGCTTGTCTACGCCGGGCTGCTCATCGCCGTCCGCCGGGCTGGGAACCGCGACGGAGGACGACTGGGCGTGCCGCTGCTCGGCGGGCTGGCGGTGGGGACCGGGCTGGGCTTCGCCGCCGCCTACCTGCTGTCGCGCCCCTACCTGAAATACCTGTCGGGCTCGCTCGTCCCGCTGCTGGCCATCTGCGGCGCGGTCGTGGTGCTCACCGTCGCGGTGGCGGCGCTCGCTCCCCGGCTCGCGGCGCCGCTGCGGCGTGCCGCCCGGATTCCGCGGCTGCCCGAGATCACCGGAGGCCTGGTCGTGCTGGCCGGGGCGGCCTTCGCGGCCCGGCCCTGGCTGCAGACCGTGATCCGGCCACCCGCCACCGTCGAGGACCGGCTGACCGCCGACTTCATCATGGGGGTGCAGCGGGTCAACGGCCTGCCGATCGACGGCTCCCGGCTCTACTACGAGAACTCGGCGTACTGGGTGATCTGGTACGTCGGGCTTCCCGCGGCACTGCTGGCCACCTTCGCCGCGGCGCTGCTCGCCCGCAGGCTGGTGCGGGGGACGGCTCCGGAGTGGCTGCTGCCACTGGCCGTCATCGCCTGGACCACGGCCACCACGCTCTACCGCCCCGGAATCACGCCCGACCAGCCGTGGGCCGCCCGGCGGCTGGTCCCCGTCGTCATCCCGGGCCTGATCCTGCTGGCCGTCTGGGGCCTCGGCTGGGTGCGGGACCGGGCGCGCGGGGCCGGGTACGGCCCACGTGCCCGCAGGGGTCTCGCCACCGCCGGCGCGGTTCTCCTCCTCGTCCCCGTGGCGTTCGTCTCGGGGGGAACCGCCTTCACTCCGATCGAGCGCGGCGAGCGCGCCGCGGTCGAGGCGCTGTGCGCGGCCCTGCCCGCGCGAGCCTCGGTGCTCGTCGTCGAGCGCGTCACCGCCGCCCGCTTCACCCAGCTCGTCCGGAGCAGCTGCGGCCTGCCCGCGGCCAGACTCACCCTCTACCGCACCAACGTTCCTCGGACGAGCGACGTCAGACGGCTGGTCACCCGGATCCGCGCGGCCGGTCGCGTCCCGGTCCTGCTGGCCGCCGAGGCCCGTCAGGTCTCCGGGTACGGCACCCCCGTCCACATCATGAACCTCCGCACCCGCCAGGACGAGCGCTCCCTCGTCGATCCCCCCGACGGCACCTGGTCGCTGGCCGCCGACGTCTGGATGACGGTTCCTCGTGAGGATCCGAGAACCTGAGAACTCGTGCCCGTCCCGGTGCCCACCCGGGGTCATGACGATCCGAGGCACAGCGAGCATCCTCATCTCGGACCCGGGTGACATCCGGGCAGCCGTCGTTTCCCGTCCGCTGGAGCATCCGCCGACGTAGGTGCCCAGATAGCCCGAGAGAACCCGCTTTATTGCTAGTGATCAAAGCCCAGGTTCCTGTGCCAGGATATTGGGCTAAATGCTGGATTATTGCGGCGGGTGACGCGTTGGATGCGACGGATCCGGTGATCGGCTCGGATGACCGGAACGATGTGTCCGACGTCGAAGAGCTGTCCTTCGGGGATCCGGAGCGGAGGACTCGCGCCTGGAAACGGGCCGGAGCCGGTCGTGCCCTGCTGGCCGGTGTGGCGGCCGTCGCCCTCATGCTCGGGATGGCCGGAAGCACGGATGGGTACGAGAACTCCGTCCGGGTGCTCCCACCACCGGACGGCCCCTGGCCCGAGGGGGCGACGTTCACCATCTCTCTCTGCAGGGACGACGACCCCTCCGGGAGGTGCCACAAGCGGGCGATCACTCCAGAGCAGAAGCGGGCACTTGAGGAGAGGTTGCGTGCGACGCCTGAGGTCGCAGAGGTGACATTCAGATCTCAGGAGACGGCGTGGGCGAACTTCGTGGACGAGAATGCCGACAACTGGGTTCTGACCTCTGCCATTCAGCCTGAGGACCTGCCGACATCGTTCAACGGCAGACTCCACCGCCGGGCCGACTTCCAGCTGTTCGCAACCATCGTGGAGAACGCGCCGGGTGTCTCCTACGGATACGTCCTCGGCCATAACTTCTGGGAGGATAAGGCGGATCTCTCCATCGGGTTGTGTGAAGCCGAGAACTCGGAAACCGAGAAGACGGAAGAGGCTTCCGACCCCTGTGCGGGCCGAGGTGCGGCCACGGAGGAAGAGAAGAAGGCCATCGAGACCAGGCTCACCGAGCTTGAAGGGGTCGAGCGTGTCTACTTCGAGGACGCCGCCCATGCTCGCCGGGCCTTCGAGTATCTCCTGATGGGCAAGCTCACCTCTAGCACTCTCCGTATTGTCATCATCTCGGAGAATTACCACGTCAAGCTTGCGGATCCGGCTGCCGCGCAGACGGTTGTCGACGCGGTCAAGGGCATGTCGGGCGTTGGCCGCGTCGAATAGGTGCCTGTCAACTGACGGAGCTGGGTCCTGTCCGATGGACCCCCGCCTCTCCTGATCGGATGTTCGGTTCAGTCGGTATGTGTATTGGTTTGCTGACGGGTGGCCTGATCATTGATGATCAGAGTGCGGGGATTCGTGTTGTGATGTTGGTGGAAATATCCGCTTAAGGCTGGGTGGCACATTGAACGTGACGGATCCGGCGGTCGGCTCGGGCGACGGAGGCGCCGGGATCCGCGGTGCGTGGGGCCTTGGCCGTGTGCCTTCTGGCAGGGCCGCCTTCGAGACCGAGGAGTCGTCTCTCGGGAGTCCGGGGTGGGGGTCTCGTGCCCGGAGGTGGGCCGGGGGACGTCGTGCCCTGCTGACCGGTGCGATGGTCGCCGCCGTGGTGCTCGGGGCGGTGGGGGGCGTCGGCTCGCCCATCCTGGAGGGCACCGCCAGGGGAGCCGCGTCTCCTGACGGACCGTGGCCCGGGAACAAGAAGGTGTCCCCACCGCCGGACGACTGGCCCCAGGGCGGTACGTTCGACGTCTTCCTGTGTAAGGATCAGGACCTTTTCGAGCAGTGCCGCAAGCGGGCGATCACGGCGAAACAGAGACGCGCGCTTGAGACGAGGCTGCGGGCGATGCCCGAGGTGGCGGAGGTGGAGTTCGAGTCCCAGGAGGAGGCGTACGCGAACTTCAGGGAGCAGAACGCCAACAACAAGGTGCTGCTCTCCGCCATCCAGCTGGAGGACATGCCGGAGTCGTTCAGGGGCAGGCTGCACCGATGGCGCGACCTGGCGCCGTTCGGCTCCGCCATGGACAAGGCGCCGGGCGTCGCCAACGTCATGACCTTCGGAGGGTTCTTCTGGGGGGGTAGAGCGGAGGTTGTCGTCTCGCTGTGCGGGCGCAAGGGGACGATCTTCGCCTGTAAGGGGCGGGGACCGGCCACGGCGCGGGAGCGGAAGGCCGTCGGGGCCAGGCTCGTCGCCCTGCGGGAGAGCGAGAGCGTCTACTTCGAGGACGTCGCCCACGCCCGCCGGGTGTTCGCATACGTGTGGGGGCAGAAGTCCAGCGACGCTCCTCTTCCCGAGAGCTACTACGTCAAGCTCGCGAATCCGGGGGATGCGCCGGTGGTCATCGACGCGGTGGAGGGTATGGCGGGCGTCGGATCGGCCAGGCGCTTTGACGAAGGTTCCTGGATGGGATTCGCCCAGGAACGCTCCGGGGAGCTGTCCTGAGAAGGTGAAGTGCGCTCGGTTGCCAGCCGGGCAGAGTATCCTCGCCCGTCGGAGAGCATGCCCGAGAGCCTGAGAGTGGATCAGCTGTGGACGCAACACCGTACGTGACCATCGTCCTGCCCTGTTACAACGAGCAGGACCACGTCATCGCCGAGGTCGAGCGCATCTGCGAGGCGATGGACCACAGTGGATACACCTACGAGCTCGTGGCGGTCGACGACTTCTCCACGGACGAGACCCTGGCCAGGCTGGAGGAGGCCGCGCCGAGGTTTCCGCACATGCGGATCAGGGCCTTCCACCGCAACGGCGGCTCCGGCACGGTGCGCAGGATCGGCACCCAGGAGGCGCGCGGCGAGATCGTCGTGTGGACCGACGCCGACATGACCTACCCGAACGAGCGCATCCCCGAGCTCATCCAGATCCTGGAGAAGGACCCGGCGATCGACCAGGTCGTGGGCGCGCGGACCAGTGAGGAGGGCTCGCACAAGTTCCTCCGGGTGCCGGCCAAGTGGTTCATCCGCAAGGTGGCCGAGCGGCTGGCCGGGCAGAAGATCCCCGACCTCAACAGCGGGCTGCGGGCGTTCCGCAAGTCGGTCGCCAAGCCCTACCTGCGACTGCTGCCGCCCGGCTTCTCCTGCGTCACCACGATCACGCTGTCGTTCCTGTCGAACCAGCACGACGTCTACTACCTGCCGATCGGCTACAGCAAGCGGGCCGGCACGTCGAAGTTCAGCTTCGTCTCCGACGCCTACCGCTACATCCTGCAGGTGCTGCGGATGGTCATGTACTTCAACCCGCTCAAGGTCCTCATGCCGCCCGCGCTCTGGCTGGTCGGCATCGGCCTGGTCAAGGGCGTCGTCGACATCGTCCGCTACGGGTTCTACCTGACCAGCAACACCATTGTGATCTTCATCTCCGGCCTGCTCATCGGCTCGCTGGCGCTGCTGGCCGACCTCATCGTGCGCTCCAGGAGCGAGTAGATGCGGATCGTCGTCGTCGGGCCGACGTACCCCTACAAGGGCGGCGGCGCCGCGCACACCACGGAGCTGGCCCATCGGCTGGGAGCGGCCGGGCACGACGTGGTGATCGAGTCGTGGCGGGCGCAGTACCCCTCCTTCCTGTATCCGGGCCAGCAGACCGTCGACATCCCCGACGGCGAGCCGTTCCCGCACGTCCGGCGCGACCTCGACTGGCGCCGGCCGGACAGCTGGGTCCGCGCCGGACGACGGCTGCGGAGCGCCGACCTGGTCGTCCTCGCCGTCCTCAGCCCGGTGCAGGTCCCGCCCTACCTGGGCATCCTCTCCGGCCTGGGGCGCCGGACCCGGGTCGTGGCGCTCTGCCACAACGTCCTGCCGCACGAGCGCAAGCCGTACGACACGCCGCTGATGAAGGCGCTGCTGCGCAGGGTGGACGCGGTGCTCGTGCACTCCGAGCGGCAGGCCGCGCAGGCCCGCGAGCTGACCGCCGCGCCCGTGCGGGTGGCCGAGATGGCCCCGCATCTGCCGTCGGGAAACGCGGGGCGCGGTCCCGTGGCAGGCGTGCACGACCGGCTGCTGTTCTTCGGCCTCGTCCGGCCCTACAAGGGGCTTGACCTGCTCGTCCGCGCGCTGCCCGAGGGCGTGTCGCTGCGGGTGGCCGGGGAGTTCTGGGGCGGTCAGGAGGAGGCGACGAGGGCGCTGGTCGCCGAGCTCGGGCTGACCGGACGGGTGGAGCTGCGGCCCGGCTACGTGCCCGCGGCGGACGTGCCGGAGCTGTTCGCGGACGTGGACGCGCTGGTGCTGCCCTACCGGAGCGGGACGGCCAGCCAGCAGGTGTGGTTCGGCCACGAGCACGGGGTGCCGGTGATCGCCAGCCGGGCGGGCACGCTCGGCGACCACGTCACCGACGGGGTGGACGGGCTGCTGGTCGAGCCGGGTTCGGTGGAGGAACTGCGCGCCGCGCTGGCCGCGTTCTACCGCCCCGGCGAGCCCGAGCGGCTCCGCGCCGGGGTCAAGGCGGTCGACCCCGAGCCGTACTGGACCGCCTACGTCGAGGCGCTGGTCTCTCGCTGAGCCGGGCCGGGGCTCAGGCGGTACCCTCTCGTGCCGCCACGGGCTCCCCGGCGGTGCCAAAGGCCCTGCCCCACAGGAAGCCGATTCCGGCCCAGCTCACGTCGGCGAGGGTGAACATCACCCTGGACACCACCGCGGCCACCAGCGCCCTGGGCGAGTCGAGCACCGGAGCCAGGGCGAGCACCATCGCCCCCTCGCGGACGCCGATCCCGGCGGGGACGACCACGGTGAGGATGCCCGTCGCCCAGGCCAGCGCGTACGCGCCGGTCGCCACCAGGTACAGGGAGTCGCCGGAGGCGCCCAGGTCCGCCATGGGGAGCAGCAGGTGCGGGCCGTAGGTCAGCCAGCCGGCCACGGTGAGGGCCACCGCGGTGAGCACGGCACGGCCGCTGAGCAGCCGGCCCTGCCCGAGCGGTTCCTGGCGGGCGATCCGCATGGCCAGGTTGAGGCCGAAGGTGAGCACCCCGGGGTGCAGGCAGACGGCGATGACGGGGATCAGCGCCAGCAGGTACCACGCCTGGGTCATGGTCTCGCGCAGGGTCACCGCCGCCACGGCGAGGGCGCAGCCGAGGGAGATCAGCACCGACAGGGTGATGGAGCCGAACATGCGCCGGGGCGGGACGCGGTGGTCGCGGCCGAGCTCGATCATCGCGGCGTACGCCCAGACGCTGCCCGGCACGTACTTGCCGAGCTGGCCGATGAAGAAGATCCTCGCGGTGATCCCGAGGGGCAGCGGGGAGCCCATTCCGGCCAGCAGCGCCCGCCAGGCCAGCACCATGAGACCGATCCCGGCCATCACCGACAGATAGGACCCGGCGAGCGACCACCAGGAGAGCTGCGAGATCGCGGCCACGGTCTCGTCGCGGTTCCTGGCCAGTCCGTAGCCGAGGAAACCCACCGCGACCAGCGCGAGTAGCACCCGGAGCAGGCGGCTTGACCGCAGTCGGCTGAGCATCCGCCAAGGGTACGACGCTCTTCTTACTCGGCGGTAGGGTCGCCGGTCACCGGTACTCTTGGGCGGCGTGCTGGAGCGTCCGGGGGCGTCGTGCGCGGTCCGGCACCAGCCCCGGCAGCACGCGACAGGGAAGAGGAGCGGTGAGCGAGTGATGAGCGCCGAGCGGGTCGCGCAGCTTGAGTACTCCGAGTTCCAGGCGGCGATGCTGGACGAGGAGAAGCGCCGCAGGAAGGCCGCGAAGATCGTCGCGGTGCTCGGGCACTTTCTCGGCAGGGAACAGGACGTTCTCGCCGGTCTGACCGTCGCCGACATCGGCTGCTCGGCGGGGTTCATCGCCGACGAGCTGGCCGCGGCGGGCGCGAGCCGGACGTTCGGCGTCGACATCGACGTGCCGGGCCTGCGCAAGGCGGCCCAGCGGTTCGGCGAGCGGGTCGAGTTCGTCTGCGCCGACGGCACCGCGCTGCCCTTCCCCGACGGTTCGATCGACGTACTGGTCTTCAACCACATCTACGAGCACGTGGTCGACCCGGACGCGATCATGGCCGAGATGCGCCGGGTGCTCTCCGCGGACGGTGTCCTCTATCTCGGGCTGGGCAACCGGCTCGGCGTGATGGAGCCGCACTACAAGCTGCCGTTCCTGTCCTACCTGCCGCCCGCGGCGGCCGACCGCTACGTGCGGCTCTTCGGCCGGGCCGACAGCTACTACGAGCGCTATCGCACCCGGCGCGGCCTGCGCAAGATGGTGCGCGGCCTGCGGGTGTGGGACTACACCTTCCCTGTGCTCGCCACTCCGGCGGCGTTCGCGGGCGACGAGCTCTTCGGCGGTGTGGCGGGGCGGGTGGCTGGTGGCGTGCTGTCGCGGCTGCCCCGCCCGGTGCTGCGTGCCCTGCTGCCCGTGGTGCCCACCTACCTGTGGGTGGCGACCAGGGGGGAGCGCCGCCCGGCCGGGCGGTCGCTGCCGCAGCCGCCCGAGCCGGTACGTCCCCTGTGAGCCTGCGGTGAGCGAGGCGTCCACCCTGAGACGGCTGGCCCGTGTCGCCTTCCTGCTCCTCGCGCTCGGGTTCGGCACCTGGGTGGTGCTGAGCCAGTGGGACGACATCCGCGCGGGGTTCGCCCGGCTGTCCGTGCTGTCGCTCGTGTTGTCGCTGGTGGCGGTGCTCGCCGCGCTGTGCGGCGGGATGATGACCTGGCGGGCGCTGCTGGCCGACCTGGGCTCGCCGCTGCCGCTGCGCGCGGGGGCGAGGGTCTTCTTCGTGGGCCAGCTCGGTAAGTACATCCCCGGTTCGCTCTGGCCGGTGATCGCTCAGATGGAGATGGGGCGCGAGCTGGGCGTTCCCCGGTCGCGCAGTGCGGCGGCGTTCTTCCTGACGCTGCCGGTGCAGCTCGGCAGCGGTCTGGTGGTCTCGGGGGTGACGCTGCTGGCGGCCCAGCCGGGGGCGGCCGCGCCGTACGCCTGGGCGTTCCTGCTGATCCCCGTGCTCGCGGTGGCCTTCGAGCCGAGGGTGGTCAACGCGGTCCTCGGGTTCGGGCTGCGCAAGCTGAGGCGCGAGCCGCTGGAGCGTCCCCTCACCCGCAGGGGCATGCTCACCGCGCTGGGCTGGGCACTGGGCGGCTGGATCGCGTACGGGCTGCACCTGGCGGCGATCGTGCACGACCTCGGCCCCTCCGGGTTCTCCGCGGTCCTGTTCTCCATCGGCGCGTTCGCCCTGTCGTGGTGCCTGGGGATCATGACGTTCGTCGTCCCGGCGGGGGCGGGCGTGCGGGAGGTGGCCATGGTGGCCGTCCTGGCGCCCGTCCTGGACCGGGGGTCGGCCATAGCGGCGGCGCTCTGCTCCCGGATTGTGATCATTCTTGGCGATCTCGTCTGCGCGGGTCTCGCGGGTCTGGCCGCGCGCCGCGCCACGGCTTCCAATAAGGACCACGCTTCGGGAAAAGCCGTGTGATTTCCCCCATGATTTCGGAGACTCTGGCAATAGAGTGAACGGAGGAGGGGGACGGCCGTCCCATGTGAATCATGAGGGGAGCGATCCTTCTTGACGCCTAGAGTGCTCGTCGACGCGGCCGCGGTTCCGGCCGATCGCGGTGCGCTGATCAGGTACGTCGATGGACTCGTCGCCGCGCTGGACAGGGCGGGCGCTGATCTCGTGGTCGTCTGCCAGCGCGCCGACGCTGCCCGATATGCCGGACTGGCGCCCTCCGCACTGATCGTGCCGGGGCCTCACGGAATCACCAACAGGGCCGCCCGCCTGACCTGGGAGCAGACGGGGCTGCCCTTCCTCGCCCGGCAGGTCGCCGCCCAGGTCATCCACGCCCCCTACTACTCGATTCCGCTGAGCTCGGGCCTGCCGACCGTGGCGACGGTGCACGATCTCACCTGCTTCACCGAGCCCCTGCAGCACGACGCGGTCAAGGCGGCGTTCTTCCGCGCGGCGACCCGCACGGCGGTCCGGCACGCCACCCGGGTGATCGTGCCCTCCAAGGCGACCAGGGACGAGCTGATCAGGTTGCTCTCGGCCGACCCGACCCGCATCGACGTCGCCTACCACGGTGTCGATCCGGCGCTGTTCCATCCGCCGTCCGAGCGCGAGGTCAAGCACGCCTCCGACCGGCTCGGCCTGCACGGCACCCCCTACGTGGCCTTCCTCGGCCCGCTGGAGCCCCGCAAGAACGTGCCGAACCTGATCCGCGGCTTCGTGCGCGCGGTCGAGGACATCTCCCACCCGCCCGCCCTGGTGCTCGCCGGGGGCGTCCGCGACGTCGAGGTGGACGCCGCGGTGGAGCAGGTCCCCTCGACGGTGCGGGTGCTCCGTCCCGGCTTCCTGTCCTTTGCCGACCTGTGCGGTTTCCTCGGTGGGGCGGTGGTCGCGGCCTTTCCCTCGCGGGGTGAGGGCTTCGGGCTGCCGGTGCTGGAGGCCATGGCCTGCGGCGCGCCGGTGCTCACCACGCACCGTACCTCGCTGCCGGAGGTGGGGGGCGACGCGGTCGCCTACACCGAGCCGGACGCCGAGAGCATCGCCGCGGCGCTGCGCACGCTGCTCTCCTCACCCGAGCGCAGGGACGTGCTGTCCGCGGCGGGTATCGCCCGTGCCAAGGAGTTCACCTGGGACGCCTCGGCCGAGGCACACCTGCTCTCTTACCAGCGCGCGGCCGAATAGTGAGTTAACCTCGCGGCATGATGGAGACCCCTTTGTCGGACCTAGAGGCGATTCTCCTTGTCGGTGGACGAGGGACGCGCCTGCGTCCGTTGACGCTGGACACCCCGAAACCCCTGTTGCCCACGGCGGGAGTTCCCTTCCTCTCCCACCAGCTCGCCCGTGCCAGGGCCTTCGGCGTGCGACGCATCGTGTTCGCCACCTCCTACCGGGCGGAGATGTTCTCCGAGGCGTTCGGGAACGGCGAGGCGTTCGGCCTCGAACTCGAGTACATGACGGAGGAGGAGCCGCTCGGCACCGGCGGGGCCATCCGCAATGCCGCCAAGGCGCTGACCTGCGGCCCCGGCGATCCGGTGCTGGTGCTGAACGGCGACATCCTGTCCGGTCACGACATCGGCGACCAGATCGCGACGCATGTCGCGCGGGGGGCGGCCCTCACCCTGCACCTGACCGAGGTGGACGACCCCTCGCGCTTCGGCTGCGTGCCGACCGACGACGACGGGAGGGTGACCGCCTTCCTGGAGAAGACCCCGAACCCGGTCACCAACCGGATCAACGCCGGATGTTACGTCTTCACCCGCTCGGTGATCGACGCGATCCCGGAGGGGCAGGTCGTCTCGGTCGAGCGCGAGACCTTCCCCGGCCTGATCGAGGACGGCGCCCTGGTGCTCGGCTACGCCGACGCGTCCTACTGGCTCGACGTGGGTACGCCCGCCGCCTTCGTGCAGGGCTCCCGCGACCTGGTCCTCGGCCGGCTCGCCTCGCCCGCGCTGCCAGGGCCCACCGGTGACTTCCTCGCGCTGCCCGGTGCCATGATCTCGCCCGAGGCCAAGGTGTCCGGCGGTTCCGTGATCGGCGCCCGCGCGATCGTGGAGTCGGGGGCGCAGGTCGGTGGCAGCGTGCTCGGAGACGACTGCATCGTGCACTCGGGCGCGGTCGTGGTCGACTCGGTGATCGGCATCGGCGCGCGGGTCGACTGTGGAGCGGTCCTGAGGGATGTGGTCGTCGGCGACGGCGCCGTGGTCGGTCCCGGGAACGAACTGCTCGCGGGCAGCCGGGTCTGGCCCGGTGTGGTGCTCCCCGAGTCCGCGATCCGCTTCTCCAGCGACATCTGACCGGCCCCGCCGTACGGCGGATCGGTCGCGGTCGGCACGGGCCGCGTCCGGTGGGGCTTTCCAGGCGCAGGGTCAGCCGGCCGCCGGGGTCGGGCGGTGCGCGGCCATCCGCTCGCGGGCCGCGGCCGCCCGCGCGTGACCGGAGGTCGTGCTGAGCGCACCCTCGTCGGGGGAGGGTTCTCGGTGATGCCAGTCGAGGCTGTCACGGGTGTCGGCGCCCACCAGCGGGGCGAGAACGGCGACGGCGACAAGGGCGAGGAAGAACCAGAACATCTTCGGCTCCTGGGGGTGGGGTCCGAGGTGGGGCCTCGGAGGAGGGCCGGGGATCTTCGTGACTGCGAAGGCTCCGGCTGACATGTCTAATTTATGTATCTGCAAGCATTTATGTCTATCGAGATCTGCTTGTGGTGAGTCTTTAGTGAATCTGAAGTGTCGGATCGGGGTCCGGTACCCGCCACCGGGCAGGTGGGCGTCGCGCCGTACTGTGACGTCATGAGTCCCAACCCCACCGACAACGCGATGCGCCGGGCTCTGGCCAGGGCGCGCGATGGCAGAACTCTTGATCTTGCCGAGGCCACAGTCCTGTTGCACGCCCGGGACACACATCTGGAGACCCTCCTTGACCACGCGGGGAGGGTCAGGGACGCGGGTCTGGAGGCGGTCGGACGACAGGGGATCATCACCTACAGCCGCAAGGTCTTCATCCCCCTGACGAGGCTCTGCCGGGACCGCTGCGGATACTGCACGTTCGCCACCGCCCCGCACAAGCTGGAGAGCCTGTTCCTGAGCCCCGACGAGGTGCTGGAGATCGCCGCGCAGGGGGCGGCCATGGGATGCAAGGAAGCGTTGTTCACCCTGGGGGACCGGCCGGAGGACCGCTGGCACCAGGCCCGCGAGTGGCTGGACGCGCACGGCTACGACGACACGCTCTCCTACGTCCGCGCGATGGCCGTGCGGGTGCTTGAGGAGACCGGGCTGCTGCCGCACCTGAACCCGGGCGTCATGACCTGGCGGGACCTGCAGCGCCTCAAGCCGGTCGCGCCCTCCATGGGCATGATGCTGGAGACGACCTCGCGGCGGCTCTTCGAGGAGAAGGGGCAGCCGCACTACGGCTCACCCGACAAGGACCCCGCCGTGCGGCTGCGCGTGCTGGAGGACGCCGGGCGGACGAACGTGCCGTTCACCAGCGGCATCCTCATCGGCATCGGGGAGACGGTCGCCGAGCGCGCCGAGTCGCTGTTCGCGCTGCGCAAGGTGGCGCGCGAGTACGGCGGCATCCAGGAGATCATCGTCCAGAACTTCCGCGCCAAGCCGGACACCGCGATGCGCGGCATGCCCGACGCGGACCTGCAGGAACTGGCCGCCACCATCGCGGTGACCCGGCTGGTGCTGGGGCCGAAGACGAGGGTGCAGGCTCCGCCGAACCTGGTCGACTCCGAGTACGAGCTGATGATCAGGGCGGGCATCGACGACTGGGGCGGTGTCTCGCCGTTGACGCCCGACCATGTCAACCCCGAGCGCCCCTGGCCGCAGATCGACGACCTCGCCGCCCGCACCGCCGCCGCCGGGTTCACGCTGCGCGAGCGGTTGACCATCTATCCCGAGTTCGTGCTGGCGGGGGAGCCCTGGCTGGACCCGAGGCTCAACGCGCACGTGGCCGCCCTGGCGGACCCCGGCACCGGCCTCGCCCGCGAGGACGCGGTCGTGACCGGCCGCCCCTGGCAGGAGCCCGACGGGGGCTTCGCCTCCCTGGGCCGCGTCGACCTGCACACGGCGGTCGACACCGAGGGCCGTACCGCCGACCGTCGTGACGACTTCGACCACGTCTACGGAGACTGGGAGGCGCTGCGGGAGCGCCTGCCCGCCGCGGAGGGCACCACCGGGCGCGGCGGCGCCGTCAGCGGCGATGTGCGGGAGGCGCTGCGGCAGGCCGAACGCGACCCGGCGGGGCTGAGCGACGCCCAGGCACTCGTCCTCCTCGACCTCGCCGGAGACCCGTCGGGCGCCGGTGCCGACGACGCCGCGCTGGACGAGCTCTGCCGGATCGCCGACGGCCTGCGCAGGGAGGCGGTCGGTGACGACGTCACCTACGTGGTGAACAGGAACATCAACTTCACGAACGTCTGCTACACGGGCTGCCGCTTCTGCGCCTTCGCGCAGCGCCGCACCGATGCCGACGCCTACACCCTCTCGCTGGAGCAGGTCGCCGACCGCGCCTGGGAAGGATGGCAGGCAGGGGCGACCGAGGTGTGCATGCAGGGGGGCATCCACCCCGACCTGCCCGGCACCGCGTACTTCGACATCGCCAAGGCGGTCAAGGCCAGGGTGCCCCAGATGCACGTCCACGCGTTCTCACCGATGGAGGTCATCAACGGGGCCAGCCGCACCAACCTGTCCATCGAGGACTGGCTGGTCGCCGCCAGGGAGGCGGGCGTCGACTCGCTGCCGGGCACCGCGGCGGAGATCCTCGACGACGACGTCCGCTGGGTGCTGACCAAGGGCAAGCTGCCCACCGCCGAGTGGGTCGAGGTCATCTCCACCGCGCACCGGGTCGGCATTCCGACGACCTCCACGATGATGTACGGCCACGTCGACAACCACGCGCACTGGGTGCAGCACATCCGGCTGATCCGCCGCATGCAGGAGGAGACCGGCGGGTTCTCCGAGTTCGTGCTGCTGCCGTTCGTCCACCACAGCGCGCCCATCTACCTGGCGGGGATCGCCCGCCCGGGGCCGACGGCGCGGGAGAACCGGGCGGTGCACGCGCTGGCCCGCGTCCTGCTGCACGGCGCGATCGCCAACATCCAGTGCTCCTGGGTGAAGCTCCAGGATGGGCTCTGCCGCGAGGTGCTCATGGGCGGGGTCAACGACCTCGGCGGCACGCTGATGGAGGAGACGATCAGCAGGATGGCCGGGTCGGAGAACGGCTCCTTCAAGACGATCAGCGAGATCGAGGCCATGGTCGCCCCGACCGGGCGGCCGATCCGGCAGCGGACCACCTCCTACGGCGTGCCCGACGCCGAGCGGCTGGCCGCGGCCAGGGCGAGCGACGGGGTCTGCCGGAGCGTCCGCCCCAACGCCCTTCCACTGCTCCCGCTGGAGGCGTCGACAAAGTTATAACAAGTTCTATATTTGCTTGCCCTCCGTGAGGGGTTCATTGACACAATCGTCTTTCTCCTCTAGCGAGAGGTCTCCGTGTGCCCTCCTCCGGTCGACACCGTGTGGCCGTCGGCGCTGAGCGGCGTCGGCGTCAGGTCCTGCTGCGCCTGTCGCTGGCGGCGGTCGCGATAGCGGTCGCCCTGGCGGGGAGCGCCGTCCTGGTGCTCGACCAGGCGGGGGGTTCGTGCTCGGCCCGCGACCCGGTGCTGGTCGGGGTCGCCGCCGCCGTCGACATCGCCCCGACCGTGATGGAGGCGGCGGGGCGGTTCAACCGGAGCGGGGCGGGCGTCGACGGCCGGTGCGTGCTGGTGCAGGTGACCGAGCAGCCGCCCGCCACGGTGCTGCGCACCCTGCTCGGCGGCACCGCGGGGGTGCTCAGCGAGCGCCCGGACGGCTGGATCTCCGACTCCTCGGCCTGGATCCGGCTCGCCCGCAAGCAGGGGGCCGCGAACCTGGCCGGCACCGAGACCGTCATGGCGACCTCGCCCCTGGTCTTCGCCACCCGTAAGTCCCTGGCCCGGCGTTTCGCGGTCGGTAAGACCGACATGAACTGGCGGATGGTCTTCCCCGCGACCACCCGTGGCCGGATCCAGCCGACCGAGAACGAGCCCGACGTGGTCCGCGTCCCCGACCCGTCGCTGGCGGGTGCCGGAATCGCCACCGTGGCCGCGGCCAGGGACGTGGTCGGCAGCGGCGCCGAGGCCGACCGCGCGCTCACCGCGTTCGTCCGCTGGGCGCAGGCGGGGGCGGCGCCCGACTACCGGACCATGCTCGCCGCCGTCGACGACCGCTCCTTCTGGCAGCGCCCCGTGGTGATCGTTCCCGAGCAGTCGGTCTGGGAGCACAACCGCCGGCCGTCGGACGACCCGGTGACCGCCCTGCACCCCCGTGAGGGGACCATCAACCTCGACTACCCGTACGTGGTCACCTCCTCCGACGAGGCGAAGGCGAGCGGGTCGAGAGCCTTCGCCGCCTGGCTGCGCTCCCCCGAGACCCAGGAGGCGGCCCGCAGGGCGGGCTTCCGCTCGCCCGACGGCTCCCTGGGGCCGTACTCACCCGGTCCCGAGATTCCCACCGAGGCGCCCCGCACCCGCCCGACCATCCTGCCCGGCATGATCGACGAGGCGCTGGCGGCGTGGAGCAGGCTCGCCCCGCCGACCAACATCCTGGTCCTGGCGGACAGCGGCAAGCACATGGCCGGGCCGATCAACGGGCAGCAGGGGAAGACCCGGCTGACCGTCGCCCTTGACGCCGCCAGGCTCGGCCTGCA
This sequence comes from Streptosporangium sp. CA-115845, assembly GCF_050943795.1. Classification (NCBI taxonomy): domain Bacteria; kingdom Bacillati; phylum Actinomycetota; class Actinomycetes; order Streptosporangiales; family Streptosporangiaceae; genus Streptosporangium; species Streptosporangium sp. CA-115845. The sequence goes on from NZ_CP191988.1 coordinate 1,494,174, forward strand.
GCTCTTTCCCGGCTCCACGCACATGGGCATGTGGGAGTTCTCCTCAGCCAAGGGGGAGGACCAGCGCGAGCGGGTGCGCCTCGGCCCGATCACCGAGCCCGACGGCGGCCAGGTCATCCGGCGCAGCCGCCTGGAGGAGCTGACCCGGACCCTGCGCGCCGACCCGAAGGAGCCCAGCGCCCTGTACGACTCGATCATCGCCGGGTTCCGCGCGCTGACCGAGTCCTACGACGAGACCATGAACAACACCCTGCTCGTCATCACGGCGGGCAAGGACGACGGCAAGGGCGTCTCCGGCGCCAAGCTGGTGGAGAGGCTCCGCGGTGAGTGGAACCCCGCGCGACCCGTCCAGATCGTCGTCCTCGCCTTCGGCACCGACCTCGACCGTGCCGCCCTCACCCAGATCACCTCGGTCACCAACGGCTCCCTGCACGTTGCCCAGCGCCCAGAAGAGATCATCGATGTCTTCCTGTCCGCCCTGGCCCGCCGCCTCTGTCACCCCACCTGCGCCAAGGCCCCGTAACCAGCTGTCGCGGGGGCGAGCGGTCGCTCCGGCCGGAGCTCTGGATCGTTCCAGCGAGGAGATCGGGGAAGGCGTCTGGAGTTTCTGTAGTCATTGACTTACTCTTGGTGACGAAATCCTGCTTCTCTCCAGGTAGGGGTAATCACCACCCGGAACGGCACCGTGCAGGGCATCGGCCACCGCCACGTCCGCCTGCTCCAACGAGCAGACGGCTACGGCTCCACCCATCCGGAAGCGCGACACCGTGCCGCGTTTCCTCCCCCGCCTGAAGGCGGGGGTATCCACGCTGGAGGTATCTGATGGAAAGCGCCGACGGCCGGATCATGGCGCTCATCGTGATCGCAATGATCGTGTTCGCCGTCTCACGGCTCTGACGGTTCCCGACATCCCGGCAGTGACGAGGATCCTGCTTCCCCCCGGTAGGAGAGCGACGTGGACAGCCCGAACGCCCGGACCCTGACCCTCATCGTGGTGGTCACCATCGTGTTCTTCGTCGGACGGCGTTTCCAGCGGACGGTGGACACCTGGGCGGGATGGGGCAAGGCGATCGAAGCGGCCGCCGAGGCCGCGTCGAAGATCCCTGGCGCCAAGTCGGCGGCCTGGAAGGCGGTCCGCCACATGATCGTGGTCGGCCTGGGCGCGCTCATCCTGTTCGCGGTGGTCGCGAACGTGATCCGCTACGGCTGAGCCTGTGAATCCCAGATCGGGCCCCGGAGCCTTGCGGTGACCGGAACCGGAAACGGTGCCGGCTCCCATGAGGGCCGGGCGCCCGGTCGCTCCCTCTCCTCGCTCTGCGCGGCATGGGGGATCGGTGTCGCGGGAATGCGCCTGTGCGCGGGGGCCCTCGGCAGGGCGTTGTCGGTCGGGTGTGACCGTCCTGTGGGAAGGAGCTCTGCCGAGGGGGTCTCAACCGGTCCTGCTCACCAGGCGTGGCGCGGGCTGGAGGTCGTGGAGGCGGACGATCAACTGGGTGGCGAGCACCCTGCGCAGCAGGGCGGTCTCGTCCAGGCCGACGAAGACGTTGTGCCGCTCGGTGTGGATCGCCGTTCTGCCGGGGCCCGGGCGGAAGACGTCGGCCAGGATCGCGGCGGGCTCGCTGCGGGCCACCGTGGCGACGGCAAAGAGCCGGTGAGTTGCGATGTCGTCGCGGGGTTTCAGAACGCCGACCTCAGTCGGCTTTGATCCTGAAATAAGCACATCACCGCACCCGTCCTCTATGACCGATAAACGGCTTACGGATGCCGCATCAGTAGTAGATTTCGGTGTGGGACGAGACTTATGGCGTCCGCTGATTTCTCGCTTCCCTTTCATAGCTTGCTGCTTGGGGAGTACTTTGTGGGAAAACTCGAAAGGGCAATCTCCCGGCAAGCTGTGCTTTAGATGTCTGACGGATGTGTTGGATGTCGCCGGATACCCCACCGGGAGGTAACTATGTCTGCACCACGCGAGCTGGACCCAAAGGCGGGGAGAAATGCGGCATTCGGTGTTGAACTGCGGCGCTTGCGTTTAGGGGCGGGCCTGACCCAGGAAGAACTGGGGAACCGGATCGGATATTCGACGAGCCAGGTCGGTTCCGTCGAAGTCGGGAAGCGCGCTCCCACGGAGCCGTTCATCGCGGGGTGCGAGACGGTCTTCGGGCCGGGGTTGCGGGAGGTGTGGGCCGATCTCTCAAAACACAGGGAGTGGTTCCGCCCCTGGCTGAAGGACGACGATACGGCCCTGTGGGTCGCCCAACTCGCAGCCCCGCAGGTCCAGTGCTCCTGGGGTGAGGACAAAACGATCCTGCTGGATGTCGGCACCGGTTCGCGGGCTGACACCACGCCAGATCCCGCAGGCGGGTGGACGGTGCATCAGCATGGGCCGATCAAGCTGTGGGACGAAGTGGAGGAAGCAGTATTGACGTGGCAGGGCGCCGGATGTCCGCATCAGTCCGGGTTCGGGCTCACCGTCGCCCATGATCGCCAGTATGTCTGGCTGGGCGACCCGGACGGCCCGAGCTGGGACCTGCCCGCGTAGCGGCCGGTTGAGAAGGTTCCGCATTTCCGTATCGCTCGAACGTATCGGGAAGTTTCGAGACGGCGGCGTGATCTTTGCCTGGAAGGATCCTCTTTCCCTCCAGGCGCCGAAGGAAATCGAATGAGACGGATCACCACCGGTCTTGTCGTGAGCCTCCTCCTGCTCACGCCGCTGCCCGCCCGTGCCGACGCGCCCGATCCGATCAAGGCACTCCGCGCCCAGGTCGTACCGGGCAGGGGCGTCACTGTCTCCGCGGTCACCCGCATGTTGGCCGACGGCAAGCACCTGTTCACCAGCCGGACCACGCGGGTCGCCGGATTCCGTAAGGGAGGGGTGGTGGAAACGGACGACATCAGCACACTCTCCTCGCCGATCCGCTCTGAGATCCCGGAACTGGACTCTTTCTTCCTCTTCCCTGAGCTGCTCATCAAAGTCGACGGCGCGTACTACACCTCGGGTGGTGAGCTGATCGGCACGTTGCCGCCGGGCAAGCATTGGGTGCGCAGCCGATGGTTCGTGTCCAGTCCGATGGATGTCACGGTCGATCTCCTCGAACCCGGTACGCTGCGGGCGCTGCTCGCCACCGCCTCCTCCGTCGGCCCGCGCACGGCCAAGGGCACCATCTATGCCTCCAAGATCCCCGGTCAGCCCCTCGGCGGGGGGTTGGGACGCGGTGAGAAGGTCGCCTGGGGGCTCTGGTTCGACGCCAAGGGCAGGGTCACCCGCCTGACCACCACGACCTCTCAGCAGACGAACGACAACTACGAGCTGGGTATCCGTTCCGACCTGCGCTTCACCGGCTGGGGCACCAAGGTGACGATCGAGCCGCCGCCCGAGGACCTGGTCGTCGACGCCGAGGACCTTCCCGAGGAGGAAGGCCTGTTCTGGGAGCCGCCGGTGACGATCGAGGCTCCCCCGAAGGGGAAGTGAGGCCGAGGCCGACAACGCGGGCGCGCCGGGGCGGGGCGTCGGGGCCTGGACGGAGTTGTCGTGGTACCACGGATCACGCGACCTCGGCCGGGTGAGCGGAGGATCCGCCGCGGACCCTAGCGGACGACGATGAAGTCCGATGCCTGCCGGGGGGCGCGGTCGCGGGGTGGGGCCGCGGGGTGGCCGATGGCGACGGCCCCCATCGGATCCCAGCCGGCGGGCAGGTCGAGGACCTCGCGGACGACGTCGCGGCAGAACATGGTGGAGGAGACCCATGCGGAGCCCAGCCCCTCCACCGCGAGCTGGACGAGGAGGTTCTGCACCCCCGCGCCGGCCGCGACCACGAACATCTCCCGCTCGGCGGCGTTGCGCCGGTCGTCGCGGTAGGTGTGCGAGCCGTCCATGACCAGGCAGGGTACCGCCAGGTACGGGGCCGCGCGCAGCACGTCGCCCCGCCTGACCCGCCTGGCGATCGACTCCTCAGAAAAGCCGTCGCCGCGCAGGTCGGCGATCCAGGCCTCGCGCATGGCGTCGAGCAGCTTCTCCCGGGCCACCGCCGACTCCAGCAGGACGAACCGCCACGGGGTCGTGTGGTGCGGGGCGGGCGCGGCGATCGCGGCGTCGACGGCCCTGCGTACCTTGGCGCCGTCCACGGGTTCCGCGGAGAACTCCCGGATGGTTCTGCGGGCGAAGACCACGTCGCGCGAGCCGTACCGGAACATGTCGTCGGCGGACGAGCGGACCAGCTCGCGGATGCCCGGCCCGTCGTCCTCGGTGGTGTACTCGGCCATGCCCCTGATCACCGCCACCGGGGTCTGCGCGACCTTCCCCTTGACCAGGTCTCCGGCCGCGGCGAACTCGTCGGCGACGGCGGTCAGGGTGACCTCCAGCGCGTTGCCGTAGTCGTCGGACATGCCCCGGTAGTCGAGAGAGGAAATCACCCCGGCGATGCCGACGGCCATGTCGGTCTGGCCGTTGCGCCACGGGCGGCCGAAGGTGTCGGAGATGACCACACCGACCGACACGCCGAGCAGCTCCGCGATGCGCGCCCTGATGGCCGAGGCGGAGGCGTCCGGGTCGACGGGCAGCAGGACCACCGTGTCCGGCCGGGTGTTGGAGGCGTCGACCCCGGCGGCGGCCATGACGAACCCGTGCCTCGTCTCGGCGATCACGGTCTCGCCCCTGCGGGCGACCACCCGCCTCGTCTCCGCGCCGACGGCCTCGGCACGGGGCACACCGTGCAGGACCCGCCCCTCGGCCTTGCTTGAGATCTTGGAGGTGACCACGAGGATGTCGCCGTCACGCAGGTCGGGCTGAGCCGTGGCGATCAGCTCCCCGACGTCGTCACCCTCATGGACCTCGGGCATGCCGGAAACGGCGAAGATCTCCATCCTGACGTCGGCGGGATTCCACTGCCCGCGCCTGATCCGGCTCATCGCGAGCCCTCCTCGCGAGTGGCGGAGGACGCGAGCCGGGTGGCCATGTCCAGGGCCGCGCGGGCGATGGCGGCGGCGGTCTCGACGTCGTGCATGATCAACGGGCGGGCCTCGACGTCGACGCCGGCGAGGGCCACTCCGGCGTCCTCCTCCGCGACCAGCCAGCCGTTCACCAGTGGCGACCCGTAGAGCTCCAGGACCGCCTGCGCGGTGGTCTGCACGCCGATCGCGGTCAGGCAGGCGTCGGCCATGCCGCGAACCGGGGCGCCGCCGACGATGGGGGAGACGCCGATGACCGTCTTGCTCTCCAGGGCCTCTCGGATGCCCTTGATCTGCAGGATCGTGCCGATGCTGACGACCGGGTTGGACGGCGGGAGGATGACGACGTCGGCGGCGGCGACGGCCTCCAGCACGCCGGGGGCGGGGGAGGCCTGGTCGGCGCCGACCAGGATGATCTGCTCGGCGGGAACCGAGGCGCGCAGCCGCACCCACCACTCCTGGAAGTGGATGGCGCGGCGGCCCTGCTCGTCGGTGATGACCACGTGGGTCTCGGTCCGGTCGTCGCTCATCGGGATCAGGCGCACGCCCGGCTGCCAGCGCTGGCACAGTGCCTCGGTGACCGCCGACAGCGGGTATCCGGCGTCGAGCATCTGGGTGCGCACGATGTGGGTGGCGAAGTCGCGGTCGCCGAGGCCGAACCACTGCGGCTCGACGCCGTAGGCGGCCAGTTCCTCCTTGACGACGTGCGACTCCTGCCGTCGTCCCCAGCCCTGTTCCTCGTCGATGCCGCCGCCCAGGGTGTACATCACGGTATCGAGGTCGGGGCAGACCCGCAGGCCGTAGAGACTTATGTCGTCACCGGTGTTGCCGATGACGGTGATCTCGGAGTCGGGGGCGGCGGTGAGCAGACCCCGTAGGAAGCGGGCACCACCGATTCCGCCGGCGAGGGACACGATGCGCATGCCGTCCAGTGTTCCACTAGGTCGTTACGGATGTCGGCGGGGTGCAGGGAGAGGAGTGGCGCAGTCTTTTCATGATCGTTATGAGGGCTGTCCGTGCTGGCAGAATCGCCTGACCTGATGCCCGAATTGTGGACATATAAGGTGCAATGGAGCACTTATGAGGTTGGTGGGCTTCCTGGGACTACCAACAGCAAAGTCAGCCATGTGCAAAACTGGCCCGGGTTTACCTAAAGACCCTATGGGGGAAGTTGTGATCAATATCGAGGCGGGCCGGCTCCGGGAACCGGCGGCGTGGCTCATGGTAGCCGTCGCGTCCGCGAGCGTTCTCGTCGGCATCGAACGCCTGCTGTTCGGTGGATCGTCCTTCGCCGTGCGCGCGACGGGCTACCTAGGTCAGCTCACCTCGCCGATGACCGCCGCGCTGCTCGTCGGCGCCGTGCTGCTGGCCACCCACCTCGGCCCGGTGATCGAGCGGTTGAAGCCGATGGCCCTCGTGGCGGCCGGTGTGCTCGGGCTCTCCGTGCTCTTCGGCGCGGTCAGCCTGCTCACCGCGCTGTTCGGCGGTGCGACGGACCTCCGGGAGAAGATCGAAATCCTCCTCCTCCACCTGCCTGCCCTCGCGCTGACCGCGGTCGCACTGCTCTACGTGCTGCCGAGGGCGGTCCCCGCCGGTTCGCGCGCCGGGGCCCTCCGCGCCGAGGACGGCTTCGGCCGCCCCGCCGAGCGCCCCTGGGAGCAGGGGTACGCCTACCCCCAGCAGCCCGTTCCCGCGCAGGGGCCGGTTCCCTTCCAGGACCATCCGCAGGGACAGGGCGGGTACCCCCAGGGCCAGATGGCACAGCAGGGTGTCCACCACCCGCAGGATCAGGCTCCGCCGGGCGGCCACGGTTACCCGCAGGAGGCGCCGCCCGCCCAGGCCCCGCAGAACCTCCCCGCGCTTCCGCCCGCGCCCGCGCACGTCTCCGAGGGGTACGGGCAGCAGGCGGCCTCCTACGCGCCGTCCGCGCCGCAGGCGGGCGACGGGCACCCCCAGCCTTCCTACCCGCCGCCCGCCGAGAGCCAGCCGTACGCTCCCCAGCCCGGCGCCTACGCGCAGTCCCCCCAGCAGCCGGAGCCGCAGGGGCAGGGGTACACGCAGTCCGTGCCGCAGTCGCCGCAGCCCGTCTCCCAGCCCATCGCGCAGACCGGGGGCTACACCCCGAACCCGTACGTCGCGGCCGATGTCCAGCCCCCGGCCCCGGCCAAGCCGTACGAGCCGCCGGCCGCGGCCTATGACCCGCCGGCCGCCGCCTATGACCCGCCGGTCTACGCCGCCCCGGTGGATCAGCAGCCCCAGACGGAGCCCCGGCTGCCGGGCTATCCGCAGTTCCCCGACTCCCCGGCGTACGGGCAGCCCGAGCCGCAGGGCTTCGGCCAGCAGCCGGACTCTGCGGCGTACGGTCAGGAGTCGCAGCCGGTGAGTTCCGGGCGGCACTCCAGCCCGAGGCTGCCGGGCTATCCGCAGTTCCCCGACTCCCCGGCGTACGGGCAGCCGGAACCGCAGGGCTTCGGCCAGCAGGCCGACTCCTCGGCGTACGGCCTCCGCTCGGAGCAGCGGCAGCCGGACTACGGGCAGGCCGGTCTTCCCGGATACGGGCAGCCCGAGCCGCAGGGCTTCGGCCAGCAGCCGGACTCTGCGGCGTACGGTCAGGAGTCGCAGCCCGCGGGCTCCGGCCGGCGCTCGGAGCCGCAGGCACCGGGCTACCCGCAGTCCGAGCCGCAGGGCTTCAGGCAGCAGGAGTCGCAGCCGTCCGGTTACGGTCACCAGCCCGAGCAGCAGGGCCCCGCGCCCTACCCGCCGGTCGACGGCCGCCAGGGCCAGGCGTTCGACGGCCAGGCGCAGTCCTTCCCGCAGCCTCCGGAGAACTACGGCCAGTCGTTCAGCGGTTACTCGGACGCGGAGTTCGCCCGGCCGGCCGAGCCGGGCCCGCAGTACCCCGCGCCCGACCCGGTGGACCTCAGGTCACAGCAGATGGCCCAGGCGTACCAGCAGGCGGAGAGCTACCAGCAGCAGGCCCAGGGTACCGAGCCGCAGCTTCGCGTCCCCGAGTACGGCTCCGCCGGCTACGACGGCCCGTTCGGGCATCCGCAGCAGGCGTCCCAGGCCCCTCAGGTTCCGCAGAACCCCCCGGCCCCGCAGGCCCCGTACCAGCCGCAGGGCGGCGGTCACCAGTGGGACCCGCGCTCGGAGGCGACGCTCAGGTTCGATCCGAGCACCTACTCCGGAGACCCGCTGAGCGATCCCGCGCTCGACGTCAGGACGTGGGACTCGCAGCCGATAGACCCCACCGCGATCTACAAGCCCGAACAACGCCCAGGTCAGGGCATGGATTAGGAAAGCCCGGCTAGAGAGAGGGTGGGCCCCGGTCAGGATCAGAACATGTCCTGGTACGGTTCCGACCGCCGAGAGCACTGAGCCCCTGGCGATCGCGGCGATCACCTGGTGCAATTGCCGTCGTGGCAGGCACACGACCCACAACCGGGGAGAGCAGGTCTTTCCCCGGATACCAGCATGCCGCTTGACGCCACACCGGGCACGCGCGTGTAATTACACACGTGTTGTTACGCCTTTCTCTGGGTGGGTAAGGGGGAGGCGTTCATAGGGGGGCTCCATTTGCGGGCGTGCGGCAGGGAGGTGTGCAGTGGCCGACCTGGTCATCGCACAGGAGAGCATCGCTGAAGAGCAGCTTGGCTGGCAGGAGCGCGCCTTGTGCGCGCAGACCGACCCGGAGGCGTTCTTCCCGGAGAAGGGAGGCTCCACCCGCGAGGCCAAGAAGGTTTGCCGCTCCTGCGAGGTGCGTGCCGAGTGTCTTGAGTACGCGCTGGAACACGACGAGCGGTTTGGAATCTGGGGTGGACTGTCGGAGCGGGAGCGACGGCGGATCAAGCGTGAGGCGGTCTGAGCCGTCCGGGAAGCGGACGGCTGGAAGGCTTGGGCACGCCGAGGTCCGGACGGTCTGGAAATCCAACCACTGAAGAAACGCCTAAGAAGTTCGAGTGGTCTGACAGGAAGTATGTGACGCCCCTCGGGGCGCTTGATGAATATGTCCATGGGGTCACGTGACCGTCGGTCACGTGACCCTTTTTCATGCGCGCGACCAGGTGTACGACATAGTCAGACATAGGGTGTCGTATCGTTGTCGCGCCGATCATCAACACCTCCTGAACACGGGACGTATGTCCATCACCGACCCCCCGCGCCCCCATCGCCCCCATCACACGGTCACCGCGATCGTCGTCTCCCACGACGGCTCCCGCTGGCTGGGGGAGACCCTGGAAGCCCTGCTCCGGCAGACCCGTCCGGTGGACCGGGTCGTCGGGGTCGACAACGGCAGCAGGGACGGCAGCGCCGCGCTGCTGACCGGAGCCCTCGGCTCCAGGGCCGTGCTCACCCTGCCGCGCTCGACCGGTTTCGGCGAGGCCGTCGCCGAGGTGCTCGGCAGGCTCGGTCCCGGCGGGGGGCAGGAGTGGATCTGGCTGCTGCACGACGACTGCGCGCCGGACGCCGATGCCCTGCGGATCCTGCTGGAGGCCGCCGAGGCGGATCCCAAGGCGGCGGTGCTCGGCCCCAAGCTCCGGGACTGGCTGGACCGGCGGATCCTGCTGGAGGTCGGCGTCACCGTCGACCGCACCGGCCGCAGGAACACCGGGCTGGAGGCCCGTGAGTTCGACCAGGGGCAGTACGACGGGATCAGGGACGTGCTCTCGGTCTCGACCGCGGGCATGCTGATCCGCAGGGATGTCTGGGACGAGGTCGGCGGTCTCGATCCGGCTCTGCCGCTCTTCCGTGACGACCTCGACCTGTGCTGGCGGGTCAGGGCCGTCGGATACCGCGTGCAGAACGTCACCCGGGCGGTCGCCTGGCACGCCGAGGCCGCCGCCAGGCGGCGTCGCCGGATCACCGCCAGCGGTGACCACCCCCGCCGCCTGGACCGGCGTAACGCCCTCTTCGTCGTCATGGCGAATCTGCCGCTGAGGCCGCTGCTGTGGGCGCTGGTACGCAACGCGTTCGGCTCCGTCCTCCGCACGGTGCTGTTCCTGGTGGCCAAGCAGCCCGCCAACGCGCTGGACGAGTTCCTCGCGTTCGGCTCGGTGTTCGGCCATCCCATTCGGATGATCAAGGCTCGGCGGGTGCGGGCCAGGGGGCGTAGGCAGGGGTACGCGGCGATCGGCCGGTTGCTCACCCCGCCCGGTGCCGGCTACCGGCGGCTCGTCGACCGGGCCCAGAACTACCTGGCCGGGGGCGGGTTCGTGGAGTCCGAGGGGCGCCACCACGCGGTGGCCGCCTCGTCGCACCCGCAGCAGGAGGACGGCGAGGAACTGCTCACCGACGCCGGTGTGATGCAGCGTGTCTTCGGCAACCCGGGTGTCCTGCTCTTCCTGGCGCTCGCCCTGGTCACGCTGATCGCCGAGCGTGCCCTGACCGGCGGCGCCAGGCTGGGCGGCGGCGCGCTCGTCCCGGTGATCGGCGGGGCCGCCGACCTGTGGGATCTCTACCGTGAGAGCCACCACCAGACGGGCCTGGGCACCGACGCATGGGCTCCGCCGTACGTGGCGGTGCTGGCCGTGCTCTCCACGGTGCTGTTCGGCAAGACGTGGCTCGCGGTCTCGCTGCTGCTGCTCGGCTGCGTGCCGCTGGCGGGGATCTCCGCGTACGCGGCCACCCGGTCGATGATCCCGGGCCGCTGGACCCGGGTCTGGCTGGCCTCCTCCTACGCCCTCCTGCCGGTGGCCACCGGCGCGGTCGCCGCGGGCCGGCTCGGCACCGCGGTGGTCTTCGTGCTGCTTCCCGTCTACGCGGCGCTCGCCACCACGGTGCTCGCCGGGGAGCGACGCCGTGCCCGCCGCGCCGCCTGGGGCCTGGGGCTCCTGCTGGCCGTCGGCACCGCCTTCGCCCCGCTGGTCTACCCGCTGACCGCGATCCTCGGTGCGCTGGCGGCGCTGGCCTTCCCGCGCCGGGGCGTCGCCGTCTCGATGCTCGTGGCGTTCGCCGTGCCCGTGGTCCTGCTGTTCCCCTGGCTGGCCCAGCTGGTCGCGGACCCCAAGCGGCTGCTACTGGAGGCCGGGCTGCACCAGCCCGCGCTGGTCGACCCCGGACTGCCCGCGCAGTCGTTGCTGCTGCTCAGCCCAGGCGGGCCCGGCATGCCGCCACTCTGGGTGACCGGTGGTCTCATCGCCGCCTGCCTGCTCGCGCTGCTGATGCGCCGCAACCGGATGGTCATCGCGGTCGGCTGGGGCGTCGCCCTCTTCGGTGTGCTGGTGGCCATCCTGGTCAGCAGGACCCCCGTCACCTCGATCAACGGCGATGTCGAGGCTCCCGCGTGGCCTGGTGTGCCACTGGCCTTCGCGGCCACCGGCATGCTCGTGGTGGCCGCGCTCACCGCCGACCGGGTCGTGGAGTTCCGGGCGGCCGGCGGGCTGCGCAGGCTCGCCGCGCTCGGGGTGGTGCTGGTCGCGTTCTCCACGCCGCTGCTCGCCGCGGGCATGTGGATCGTCGAGGGCGTGAACGGCCCGATCCGCGGAACCGTACGCGACGTCATGCCCGCCCTCGCGGCGGTCAACTCCGCCGGCGGCGAGCGGACCCTGCTGCTGCGCACCTCGCCGAACGGTCTGCTCTTCACGGTGCTGCGCGGGCGTACCCCGGTGATCGGCGAGGCCGACATCCCCGTGCCCGAGGGTCCCAGGGAGCGGGTCCGCGTCGCCACGGCCGGGCTGGTGTCCGGCAGGGGCGGCGACGACGCCCGGGTGCTGGCGGCGCACGGTGTCCGGTTCGTCGTGGTGACCGCGCCCGTCGACGCGGCGATCAGCGCCGCCCTCGACTCGCAGCCCTCGCTGGCGAGGATGAGCCTGTCCCGCTCGGTCGGCGTGTGGCGGCTGACCCAGCCGATCGCCGTTCCCGTCACCCCGCCCGGCGACCCCTGGCGCGGCCGCTGGCTGTGGGTTCAGGCCGCGCTGGTGCTGGTCGTCCTGGTGCTGGCCGCGCCCGGCTCGCGTACCGAGTCCGACCAGCCCGCCGCCCCACCGGACCTGCCCGAGTCCCGTAGAGAGCTGGCCCCCCGGTGAAATCCCTGATCGAGAACCGGTTCAGCCTGCTGGTGCTGGTCTTGGTGGCCCTGCTCGCCCTGTACGGGGTGGCCTCCGCCACCCAGCCGCAGGCGGTCGCCACCCCCGCGCCACAGGTTCAGAAGGTTCCCGTCGCCTCGGTGACGACGGTCTGCCCATCGCCCGGCGACACCTCCGTCGCCGTGGTGGCGCCGCCGGGCAGCCGGGCGCAGGGGGCCGCGGCACTGGTCACCGGCGACAAGACCCTCGCCACTCTCGACACCCCCGGCCGTCTCTGGCATGAGAAGGTCCCCACCTCGTCGCCGCCCCTTGTCATCACGGCCACCGGGAGCATGGCGGCGGGCCTGGAGGTGGCGCAGACCCGCAGGGAGAAGTCGGGCAGGCAGCGAGGGCTGGCCGGGGTGCGCTGCACCGAGCCGGTGGCGAGCACCTGGCTGGTCGGCCCGGGACCGGCCGCGGCCGAGGTCACGCTCTACCTGACCAACGCCGATCTCGCCCCGGCCATCGCGGAGATCATGGTCTATTCGGGCGAGGGTCCCGTGGTCGCCGACAGCGGTGGTGTGTTCACCCTGAAACCCGGTGAGAACCGTTCGATCAAGGTCGGGGATCTCGCGCCCACGGCGCTCAGCCTGGCGATCCAGGTGCGCACCAGCTCCGGGCGGGTCACCGCCGCGGCCAGAGCGATCATGAACGGCGGGCGCGGCGTCGACTGGTTGCCCGCCTCCGCGGCCCCCGCCACCCGCGTCGTCGTGCCGGGCATCCCCGGTGGCGGCGGGAAACGCGAGCTGCTCGTCGCCTCCGACGCCGAGGTCGACACGCTGGTCGAGGTCAGGGCGCTCACCCCCGACGGGACGTACGCGCTCAAAGGCCGCGAGCTCGTCGAGGTGCCCGCCGGTTCCGTCGCCACCCTCGACCTGTCCACCGGGGTCGGCGGCCAGCCGTCCGCGCTGGTGCTCACCTCGGAGACCCCGATCGTCGCGGGACTCGTCGCCACCGGCACCGGGGCGAAGGTCGACGTGGCCTTCACCGCCGGGGCGGACCCCGTCGACCTGGGAAGCGTCGTCGCCGACAACCGTACGGGAGGCAAGGTGACCTCCCGGCTGCTGCTGACCGCGCCGGACACCGCGGGCAAGGTGAGCGTGCAGGTGGTTCCGCGCAAGGGCGAGCCGGGTGAGCCGTTCCAGGTGGACATCTCCGCCTCGCGTACCAAGCAGGTCAAACTGCCCAAGGTGGACGGGGCCTTCGCGGTGGTCGTGCAGCCGATGCCCGGCTCGGGGCCGGTCTACGGCGGGCGCGTCATGGACGAGCGGCTCAAGGGCGGGCCGGCGCTGACCGTGCAGCCACTGGCCGCGGCCCGGATGTGGGCGCTGATCCCGCCGATCGCGGAGTCCGCCGCGACAGTCCTGCCCTGAGCGGCGGTCTGGACGGGTCAGTCGTGGTCGTCGAAGCCGGGGTCGATCGATTCCGGAGAGAGCCCGAGCAGGCCCGCGACCTGCTCGACCACCGCCTCGTGCACCATCGCGCCGAGGTGGTCACGATCGCGGGACCGGCTCTCCAGGGGGCGACGGTAAATGATCACAACGGCCGGGCGGTTCCCGTCGGCGGGCTTGGCCCGTCCGAACGGGATCGGGTCGCCGGTCAGCAGCCCGGGACCGTCGCCCAGCTCGCTGATCGGCGGGACCTCCTCGACCGCGAACTCCACGGCCGCCAGCTGCTTGGCCCACCGGGGCTTGAGCCGGTCGACGGCGTCCAGGACGAGATCGTCGAACCGCTCGCTGCGGGACTTGGCGATCGGCACGTGCGAGGGCGCGAGCGGACCGCGCAGGCCGCGACCGTGCCTGTCGCGCCTGCGGGGAGAACGAGGTCTGCCGGGTGCCGGGCTCACGGCCCCAGCTTAGACGTGACCCGAGCGGGGGTGGGAGTGCCGGTGACGGAAGGTGGTGTATCGAATGCGTGGGGCGGGAGTGCCGGTGGGAGTGCCGGTGGGAGTGCCGGTGACGGAGGGCGGTGTGCCGAGGGTGGGGCCTGGCAGGCCGTGTGGCGGGAGCGCGGAGGAGGGGCGTAAGCCATACAGGCGGGTGGAAGCCGGGACACGTGTCCGAATTGTGGCGACACGCTCGTTAAGAGCGCTCAGATAGTGGCGCCCCGGACGCTTACCGGATACGGTCCCACCGTGAGCCCCGTCCGCCGCTGTTCCCGCACCGCGTGCAGTCAGCCTGCCGTTTTCACGCTCACGTACGTCTACGCCGATTCGACCGCTGTTCTCGGACCCTTGGCGACGTACGCCGAGCCGCACTGTTACGACCTGTGTGCCGAGCACGCCGAGCGGCTCACCGCCCCCCGCGGCTGGGAGGTGGTCCGCCTGCCGACCGACGGCGCCACACCGAGTACGGACGACCTGGAGGCCCTCGCCAACGCGGTCCGTGAGGCCGCGAGACCCGCCCCCAGCGGCGGCACCGAGCCGGTCGGCCAGGGCGTCGAGGTCGGGCGCCGGGGTCATCTGCGGGTGCTCCGCTCCGCTCAGCCCCAGCGCGACCGCTGACCCTACTAGGCTGGGGAGCAAGAGCTGCTCGGATATGAGTGTGCGCCGTTATGCTCTGGCATGCTTGGGAGAGCGGTACGGCCGGTTGGCCGTGGCCGGTGAGGGTTTTGGTCTCCTGAAGCGTTGATCGTGCTCACGGTCAGGTCGCCCAGGGTTGCGGGGAGACTCTAAACGCTCGTGGAGCCGGGGTAAGACCGGGCCGCAAGGTCAGGCGGTCGGCGGTGAAGCGAGAACTCCCGCGAGGGAGAACGTTCGCGTCGTAAGGCGCGGACTGCCCGACAATGCGCTGACCGGCGCTAACTGGAAGGCAACGGCAGCGGACACGACGCAAAGGGCGGAGCTGGAGTGGGCGACCTTGTCAAGATCTTCAAAGCGTACGACGTTCGTGGCGTCGTGCCGGACGAACTCGACGAGGAGACCGCCGAGGCGGTCGGCGCGGCCTTCGTGGACGTGACCGGGGCCGCGACCGCCGTGGTCGCACACGACATGCGCGAGTCGTCGGTGCCTCTGGCGGCGGCCTTCACCAGGGGGGCCACCTCGCGGGGGGCCGACGTGATCCACGCCGGGCTGGGCTCCACGGACCTGCTCTACTACGCGAGTGGCAGCCTCGGCCTGCCCGGGGTGATGTTCACGGCCAGCCACAACCCGGCCCGCTACAACGGTATGAAGATGTGCAGGGCCGGTGCCGTGCCGATCGGCGGAGAGACCGGGCTCATCGAGATCCGCGACCGGGCCGCCGCGATCCTGGCGTCGGGCGACCTCGGCAGCCGGGGGGGCGGGGCGGTCTCCGAGCGCGATCTGCTGCGTGGCTACGCCGACCACCTGCGCGGCCTGGTCGACCTTTCCGGCATCCGGCCGCTGCGGGTCGTGGTCGACGCGGGGAACGGGATGGGTGGGCACACGGTCCCGCCGGTCTTCGAGGGGCTGCCCATCGAGCTGACCGCCCTCTACTTCGAGCTCGACGGCACCTTCCCCAACCACGAGGCCAACCCCATCGAGCCGGACAACCTGCGTGACCTGCAGAAGGCGGTGCTCGATGTGGGCGCCGACATCGGACTGGCCTTCGACGGTGACGCCGACCGTTGCTGGGTGGTCGACGAGCGTGGCGAATCGGTCTCGCCGTCCACGATCACCGCGCTGGTCGCCGCCCGCGAGCTGGTCAAGCACCCCGGCGCCGTGATCATCCACAACCTGATCACCTCCAGGGGCGTTCCGGAGATCGTCACCGAACTCGGCGGCCGGCCGGTCCGCACCCGCGTGGGTCATTCGTTCATCAAGGCCGAGATGGCCGAGACCGGCGCGGTCTTCGGCGGCGAGCACTCCGCCCACTACTACTTCAGGGACTTCTGGTTCGCCGACTCCGGCATGCTGGCCGCGCTGCACGTGCTGGCCGCGCTGGGCGAGCAGGCGAAGCCGCTCTCGGAGATCCTGACCGAATACACCCGCTACGCGGCCTCAGAAGAGATCAACAGTACGGTCGCCGACCAGGTCGCGGCGACGGAGCGGGTTCGCGAGACGTTCGCCGCCCGCGACGGCGTCACCTTCGACGAGCTGGACGGCCTGACCGTCTCCGGCCCAGGATGGTGGTTCAACCTCCGTCCGTCCAACACAGAGCCGCTGCTCAGGCTGAACGCCGAGGCGGCAGACGAGATTCAGATGGCAGCGATCAGGGACGAGGTCCTTGCTGTCGTGAGGAGCTGAACGAGTGAAGATCGACGACTGGTTGCTGGAGATCCTGGCCTGCCCCAACTGCAAGTCCCCGCTGCGAGCCGAGCCCGAGGTGGACGAGCTGTCCTGCACCTCCGCCTCCTGTGGCCTGGTCTACCCGGTCCGGGACGACATCCCGGTCCTGCTGGTCGACGAGGCCCGGAAGTCGTGAACTGGGAGCCCGATCGGCTCGACGACGGGAAACAGCCGGCCGACGGTGACCCATCGGGCATGCTGCGGGCGGTGGCCGACTCAGCCGCGCAGGTCCGCACCTCCCACCGGGTCGCCATGGAGTCGGGCCTGTCCGCACTCGCCGAGGACGGCCGGCCCCGGGCGATCGTGGTCGCCGGTGTGGGCGGTTCCGGCATCGCCGGTGACGTCCTCAACGTGGTGTGCGGCCACGGTGCCCCGCTGCCGATCGTGACGGTCAGGTCCTACCGGCTGCCCGGCTGGATCGGCGCGACCGATCTGGTGATCGCGGTGTCGAGCTCCGGCAGAGCCGAGGAGACGCTCACGGTGGCCGCCGAGGCGGTCCGCCGCGGTTGCCGGCTGCTCGCCGTCGGCGCCCCCGAGTCGCCGCTCCACGCGGTCGCCAGGCAGGCGGGAGCGCCGTTCGTGCCCGTCAACGGCGGCCGGCCGCGTGCCTCGCTGTGGGCGCTGTCGGTCCCGCTGGTCGCCGCCGCCGCCCGGCTCGGCCTGGTCGAGGCGGGCGAGCAGGTGGTCGAGCAGGTGGCCAAGCGCCTTGAGGACCTCGCGCACCGCTGCCGTCCGACGAGCGAATCGTTCATCAATCCCGGCAAGTCGCTCGCCATGGAGCTTGCCGAGACCGTGCCGATGATCTGGGGATCCTCCCCGGTGGCGGCCGTCGCGGCTCACTGGTGGGCCTACCAGCTCAATATGAACGGTAAATATCCGGCGATATGGGGAGAGCTCCCCGAGGTCGACCACAACCAGGTGGCCGCCTTCGACGGCCCGCTCGCCCACCGCGACATCTTCGCCGACGAGAGCGGCAGGTCGCTCCGGTTGTTCGTGCTGCGCGACGTGGAGGAGCAGTCCCGGGTCGTACGGCACAGGGAGGCGTCGGTGCGTCTGGCGGAGGATCGCGGCGTTCCGGTCACGCAGATCGCCGCCGAGGGAGAGCATCCGCTGGAGCGGCTCGCCGCGCTGACCGCACTCGGAGACTTCGCGAGTACCTACCTCGCCCTCGGATACGGGATCGACCCGACCACTATGTCGGCGATCACGGAAGTCAAGGCGAGGATTTCACAATAGGATCCTGTCTCATCTTTACCAGAACAATGAGCTGAGCGGAGGCTGCCGTGAGCGCGGGCGGCGGTACCAAGGCAATCATCGCGGCGTTGGCCGCCAACCTGTCGATCGCGGTGGGCAAATTCGTGGCGTTCCTCTTCACGGGTTCGTCATCGATGCTCGCCGAGTCGGTGCACTCGGTGGCCGACTCGGGCAACCAGGCGCTGCTGCTCCTCGGTGGCAAGCGCGCGCAGCGCGCACGCACGCCCCAGCATCCCTTCGGATACGGCAGGGAGCGCTACTTCTACGCCTTCGTGGTGGCGGTCGTGCTGTTCACCATCGGCGCGGTGTTCTCGCTCTACGAGGGCTGGCACAAGATCTCCGCTCCGGAGGAGCTCACCTCCCCGATATGGGCCTTCGGCGTGCTGATCTTCGCGATCATCGCCGAGACGTTCTCGTTCAGGACGGCGATCATCGAGTCCAACGCGGTCCGGGGAGACCAGTCGTGGGTGCAGTTCATCCGCCGCTCCAAGTCGCCCGAGCTGCCGGTCATCGTGCTTGAGGATCTGGGCGCGCTGCTCGGACTGCTCTTCGCGCTCTTCGGCGTGACGATGGCCGTGGTGACCGGCAACCCCGTCTGGGACGGCATCGGCACCATTATGATCGGTGTCCTGCTCGCGGTCATCGCGGTCATCCTGGCGGTCGAGACCAAGTCGCTGCTGATCGGCGAGGGTGCCGGTCCCGAGGTCGAGACGCGCATCGCGCAGGCCCTGGAGAGCGCGCCCGAGGTGACCCGGGTCATCCACATGCGCACGCTCCACCTGGGCCCGGAGGAGATCCTGGTCGCCGCCAAGATCGCGGTGGAGCACGACGACACGGCCGCAGATGTGGCCCGGGGCATCGACGAGGCCGAGCAGCGCGTCCGCACCGCCGTCCCCGAGGCCCGCGTCATCTACCTGGAGCCCGACCTGGACAGATCCAGGGTCAACGGCTCAGTCTGAATCCGGACGAGACGGCTGGGGGCGCTGCAGCAGCCGCAGCGCCTTCTCCTTCTCGAAGTCCAGGGCCCTGCGGGGCGCCTGGAGACGGCCGATCCGCAGGCCCAGGTCCCGTACGGCCTGGGCGACCGCGGGCTCGCTCAGCGTTCGCAGCGCGAAGGCCAGCTCGGCGGGGGAGATGTCGAACCGTTTCTCCAGCTCGACGCCCTGGGCGACGGCGGAGAGCTCCTCGGGGCCGAACCGCCGGTGCGCGCCCTGGTTCCTGATCTCCGGGAGCAGACCGAGTGCCTCGCGGTAGCGGAGCATCCGGGGGGACATACCGAGCCTCCTGGCGGCCTCGGTGATCCGCATCGCCGCCCCCTCTCCGCAGATTTTCGGGAAAGCTTACATTCTTGTGTCAGGTTACCCGCTCAGAAGGTGCGCGGAGGTTCCCCGGCCGCCTAAACTCGCAACCGTCGACTTTTCCGGTGGAGTGGTGAGCCCGGCCCGAGAGCGAAGCGTGATCGCGAGACGAGCGCGATCGGCGAGGGTGTGAGGCAGACGCCGCCCATCAACCAGAGGGGTAACCACACATGGACTTCAAGGTCGCCGACCTTTCCCTTGCGGCCTTCGGGCGCAGGGAGATCCAGCTCGCCGAGCACGAGATGCCGGGTCTGATGGCCGTCCGCGAGGAGTACGCCAGGACCCAGCCGCTGGCCGGGGCGAAGATCATGGGCTCGCTGCACATGACCATCCAGACCGCCGTGCTCATCGAGACCCTGGTCGCGCTCGGCGCGGAGGTTCGCTGGGTGAGCTGCAACATCTTCTCCACCCAGGACCACGCCGCCGCCGCCGTGGTCGTCGGCCCCGAGGGCACCCCCGAGGACCCCAAGGGCGTCCCGGTCTTCGCCTGGAAGGGCGAGACGCTGGAGGAGTACTGGTGGTGCACCGAGCAGGCCCTGGCGTGGCCCGGCGGTGACGGCCCCAACATGATCCTCGACGACGGCGGCGACGCCACCCTGCTCGTCCACAAGGGTGCCGAGTACGAGAAGGCCGGCGCCGTGCCCAGCGCGGGCGAGGACGACCCGGAGGAGTGGGGCATCATCCTCGACCTGCTCCGCCGCACGGTCACCGACGAGGGGCGCTGGACCCAGGTCGCCTCGCGCATCAAGGGCGTCACCGAGGAGACCACCACCGGTGTGCACCGCCTGTACGAGATGTTCAAGGCCGGCACGCTGCTCTTCCCGGCGATCAACGTCAACGACTCGGTGACCAAGTCCAAGTTCGACAACAAGTACGGCTGCCGTCACTCGGTGCTCGACGGCCTCAACCGCGCCACCGACGTGCTGATCGGCGGCAAGGTGGCGGTCGTCGCCGGCTACGGCGACGTCGGCAAGGGGTGCGCCGAGGCGCTCAAGGGTCAGGGGGGCCGGGTCATCATCACTGAGATCGACCCGATCTGCGCGCTTCAGGCCGCCATGGATGGCTTCCAGGTCACCACGCTGGACGAGGTCGTCGGCATCGCCGACATCTTCGTCACCACGACCGGCAACTTCAACATCATCACGGCCGACCACATGGCCCAGATGAAGCACAACGCGATCGTGTCCAACATCGGTCACTTCGACAACGAGATCGACATGGCCGGTCTGGCCAGGATTCCCGGTATCGAGAAGACCGAGGTCAAGCCGCAGGTCCACACCTGGCGCTTCCCCGACGGCAAGCAGATCATCGTGCTCGCCGAGGGCCGCCTGATGAACCTGGGCTGCGCCACCGGTCACCCCTCGTTCGTCATGTCCAACTCCTTCACCAACCAGGTGATCGCGCAGATCGAGCTGTTCACCAAGACCGACGACTACCCGATCGGCGTCTACGTGCTGCCCAAGCACCTGGACGAGAAGGTCGCCCGCCTCCACCTCGACGCCCTGGGGGTGAAGCTCACCAAGCTCACCAAGGCCCAGGCCGAGTACATCGGCGTGGACGTCGAGGGTCCCTACAAGCCCGAGCACTACCGTTACTGATACCTGCGGTTGAGTCTCATCGGGCCCCCGCGGTTTCGCGGGGGCCTTCGGGCAATCTGGCGGGCGATCTGGGGAGAGACGTGGACAGCGCTCTGGTGGCCGCGGGTGAGCGGAGGATCGGGTGGGCGGCGCGGGCGATGCCGGTGCTCACCGCCCTCGGTGAGCGGTTCGCCGCCGAGCGGCCGCTGGAAGGGCTGCGGATCGCCGCGTGCCTGCACGTCACCGCCGAGACCGCCGTGCTGATGGGCACGCTCAGGGCGGGCGGGGCTGAGATCGCCCTGGCCGCGTCGAACCCCCTGTCCACCCAGGACGACGTCGCCGAGGCGCTCCGTGACTACGGCGTCGTCGTGCACGCGCGGGCGGGGGTCACCAGGGACGTCTACTACCAGCACATCCACCAGGCGCTCGACATCGTCCCCGACATCGTCCTGGACGACGGCTGCGACCTGGTCAACATCCTGCACACCGAGCGGACCGAGTTGCTGCGGACGGTGTCCGGGGGGTGCGAGGAGACCACCACCGGCATCATCCGGCTCCGCCAGATGGCCGCGGAGGGGGCCCTGAGGTTCCCCGTGGTGGCGGTCAACGACACGCGGACGAAGCGGATGTTCGACAACCGGTACGGCACCGGCCAGTCGACCGTGGACGGCATCATGCGCGCCACGAACACGCTGCTCGCGGGCAAGACCGTGGTGGTCGCCGGTTTCGGCTACTGCGGCCGGGGCGTCGCCGAGCGGGCCAGGGGCCTGGGCGCACGGGTGGTGGTGACCGAGATCGACCCCGTCAAGGCGCTGGACGCCCTGCTGCAGGGCTACGACGTACGGTCGATGGCGGCGGCCGCCCGCGCCGGAGACGTGTTCGTCACGGTCACCGGCAACCGCGACGTGATCAGGGGCGAGCACCTGGCGGAGATGAAGGACGGTGCGATCCTCGCCAATGCCGGACACTTCGACGTGGAGATCGACGTCCGCGCCCTGGACGGCCTGGCACAGGAGATCCACCGGGGGGTACGCCCCAACACCGACGAGTACGTTCTCGCGGACGGTCGCAGGATCCTGCTGCTCGCCGAGGGCCGCCTGGTGAACCTGGCGGCCGCCGAGGGGCATCCCGCCGCGGTCATGGACATGTCCTTCTCCGCGCAGGCGCTCTCGGTGGCCTGGCTGGCCCGTGAGCGGGTGCGGCTGGAGCCGGGGGTCTACGACGTGCCGGGGGAGGTCGACGTGGCGGTGGCGCGGCTCAAGCTGGCCGCGGCCGGGATCGAGACGGACGAGCTCACCCCCGAGCAGGAGGAGTATCTCCACTCGTGGCGGCTCGGCTCGTAGTCACGCCCGCGCCCCGGCCTGAACGGGCGAGAAGGCCGCGCCGGGGAGAAGTCCCCCTCGTCGATG
The DNA here is from genome assembly GCF_050943795.1 of Streptosporangium sp. CA-115845. Classification (NCBI taxonomy): domain Bacteria; kingdom Bacillati; phylum Actinomycetota; class Actinomycetes; order Streptosporangiales; family Streptosporangiaceae; genus Streptosporangium; species Streptosporangium sp. CA-115845. The sequence goes on from NZ_CP191988.1 coordinate 1,516,026, forward strand.
GCTCTGTCGGCCGATTCGTTTTCGATCCACGCGACCTGGACGCCCCGCATCGGCCGACGGAGTCGCTCACGAAGGGGAGCGGCTCAGAGCTCGGCCTGCATCTCCCGCATCCTGCGGATCTCGGCACTCTGGGTGACCGAGACGTCGTTGGCCAGCTCCTCGATCCGCACGTGTGAGCCGGAGGTCAGGACCTGCTCGGACATCGTGATGGCGCCCTGGTGGTGCGCGGTCATGAGCTGGAGGAAGAGCCGGTCGAAATCCTTGCCCGAGGCGGCCTTGAGTGCCTCCATCTGCTCCGGCGTGGCCATGCCGGGCATGTCGCCGTGCCCGGCATGGTGTTCGGGAACCCGCTGACCCTGCTGCTGGAGCCAGGTGGTCATGAACTGGATCTCCGGCCCCTGCGCGTCCTTGATCCGGGAGGCCAGGCTCTTCAGCTTGGTGTGCTCGGACCGGGTCGGGGCCAGGGTGGACATGTCGAGGGCCTGACGGTGGTGAACGATCATGTCCTGGACGTACTTCACGTCGGCCGCGTTGGCGGTGGGCAGGGGTACGAGCGTGGCGGCCTCGCTCGGGTCGACGGTCCTGGCGACCTCACCCGGCCTGCCCGGGGCGATCACCGGCGCCGAGGCCTGGGACTGGGGGGCCGCGGACGGTTCCGGCTCCGAGGTGCACGCGCTGAGAGACAGTGCGGCGATCACGGCGATGAGCGCGACGCGCACCCGGCCTCCTTGGTGAATGTCCATTGACGTCCTTCCACGGCCGGAAAGCCGGGGATATCAGCTTCTGACCTGCCGGTCGGATCTGTCGGTCCGCAGGCCGGGAACGCCCGAAGCCCCCACGTGAACACGGCACGCCCTGTCCCGTCTGGAACGCCATGTCCAACGTGGCTGCTGCGGAACACCCCAACCCTAACGGGTCGGGCCGATATGACGAGAGGGGCCCGCACCGAAGATACGGGGTATTTCGGGCTGTATGTCCAATGCCGCAAGACCGTAACCCCTCTCGGGGCTGTCCGTAAAGACCACATATCGAAAACAGTTGCTGACACTGTGACGGGTTGCCTGACCGGCCGTGCAGGATGAACGATTTAGACATTTATGCACGCTTTATCAGTGCATGTAGCTAGGAGGTTCACGAGTGTTCACCCCCTCTGGGAAGGGCCTGACCGGCCGTTTCCTGTTCGTGGCCGGAGTAGCCGTCGCCACGGTGCTGGCCGCGGTACCCGCGCAGGCCGCCGACATCCCGGCGCCCGGCGAGATCGCCAAGAGCGCGAACATCGAGCACGTCCTCAACGTGCCCAAGCCCGCCAACCTGACGGACATCAACACCGACATGGCGTTCCAGGGCGACTACGCCTTCGTCGGTAACTACAGCGGCTTCTCGATCTACGACATCAAGAACCCGAAGAAGACCTCGGTGGTCAGCTCGGTGGTCTGCCCCGGCGGCCAGATGGACCTGGCCATCCACGGCGACCTGCTCTTCGCCGCGGTCGACTCCTCGCGCAACAACGACTCCTGCAGCAGCGTCGGCCAGAGCGCCGCGATCAAGGACTCGTGGGAGGGCGTCCGGATCTTCGACGTCAGCGACAAGCAGAACCCCAAGTACGTCAAGGCGGTCGAGACCAACTGTGGCTCGCACACCCTGACTCTCGTCCCCGGCAAGGGCAGGGACAAGAAGAACGTCTACGTCTACGTCTCCTCCTACAGCCCGAGTGCGTCGTTCCCGGACTGCCAGCCGCCGCACGACAAGATCTCGATCATCAAGGTGCCGGTGAAGAACCCGACGGCCGCCGAGGTCGTCGCCACGCCGGTTCTGTTCCCGGACGGTGGTAACCCCGGCGAGAGCCTGCCGTACCCCTACCGCACCTCGGCGACGAGCGGCTGCCACGACATCACCGCCTACCCGGAGAAGGGCGTCGCGGCCGGCGCCTGCATGGGCGAGGGCGTCCTGATGGACATCTCCAACCCGGTCGACCCGAAGGTCACCGCCACGGTCCGGGACGACGAGAACTTCGCGTTCTGGCACTCGGCGACCTTCAACAACGAGGGCACCAAGGTCATCTTCACCGACGAGCTCGGCGGTGGCAGCGCGGCCACCTGCAACGAGGCGATCGGCCCGAACCGCGGCGCCAACGCCTACTACGACATCGAGGACGGCCAGTTCGCCTTCAAGGGTTACTTCAAGATTGCCCGCCACCAGGACGACACCGAGAACTGTGTCGCGCACAACGGCTCGCTGATCCCGGTCAAGGGCAAGGACATCATGGTCCAGGCCTGGTACCAGGGTGGCATCTCGGTCGTGGACTTCACCGACTCGGCCGACGCCAAGGAGATCGCCTTCTTCGAGCGCGGCCCCGACAGCGCCCACAGGCTCAGCGGTGGCTTCTGGTCCGCGTACTACTACAACGGCCACATCTACGGCAGCGACTTCAACCTTGGTCTTGACGTTCTGAAGATCGATGACAAGCTCACCGACAAGGCCGACAAGGTCAAGTTCAAGGACCTGAACCCGCAGACCCAGGGTTCCTACCACCCCGACAACAAGGGTCACTGACCTCTGATGTGATGGCCACCGGGCACCCGTCGGGTGCCCGGTGGCCATCATCCGTGATGGGGGGGCGCCGGGTGAATCGAGAAAAGGGGGGGTAGACAGTAAACTTGTTCAGGGCCTCAGTAAAGAGGTTAAATCATATTTTATTGTGACAAAGTCACGCCTTGTTGGCCCGGGTGTCAGTGCGGACAATTTGTTAATTTATGCATGCCTTATGTCCGTTCCAAGGAGGCACTCGAGTGTTCGCTCCACGAAGGACCGTCAGGGCTTTGCTCGTGGCGGCGACGGCCGCCGCGATGCTGATGACCACGGTCTCCGCCCAGGCCGCCGACATCCCCCCGCCCGGTGAGGTCGTCACCAGTCCCAACGTGACGCACGTGGCCACCCTGCCCAAACTTCCCGGCCTTGAGACCACCGTCAACAGCGACATCGCCTTCCAGGATGGCTACGCCTACGTCGGCAACTACGGCGGTTTCGCGATCTACGACATCAGGAACCCGAAGCGGGCCAAGCTGGTCAGCGGCGTGCTGTGCCCCGGTTCCCAGATGGACGTCTCCGTCTACGGCGACCTGTTGTTCAGCGCGGTCGACAACTCCCGCAGCGACGACTCCTGCAACAGCGTCGGTCAGGGCGCCGACGTCAAGGAGTCGTGGGAGGGCGTCCGGATCTTCGACATCAGCGACAAGCAGAACCCCAAGTACATCAAGGCGGTGGAAACCGCCTGTGGCTCGCACACCCTGACGCTGGTTCCCGGTAAGGGCCGGGACAAGAAGAACGTCTATCTCTACATCTCCTCCTACGCCCCGAGCGAGTCGTTCCCCGACTGCCAGCCGCCGCACGACAAGATCTCCATCATCAAGGTGCCGCTGCGCAAGCCGACCGACGCGGCCGTGGTCAGCACGCCGGTCGTCTTCCCCGACGGCGGCAACGAGACGCAGCCCGGTCTGCTGCGCCCGACCAGCGGCTGCCACGACATCACCGTCTACGCGGAGAAGGACATCGCGGCCGGAGCCTGCATGGGGGACGGCGTCCTGTTCGACATCTCCGACCGGGAGAACCCGGTGGTCACCGCACGGACCACCGACCCGAACTTCGCGTTCTGGCACTCGGCGACGTTCAACAACAGGGGCACCAAGGTCATCTTCACCGACGAGCTCGGCGGTGGTGGCGCGGCCACCTGCAACGAGGTGGTCGGCCCGAACCGCGGCGCCGACGCCATCTACGACATCGTCCGCGGCAAGCTGGTCTTCAAGAGCTACTTCAAGATCGCCCGCCACCAGGCCGACACCGAGAACTGTGTCGCGCACAACGGCTCGCTGATCCCGGTCAAGGGCAAGGACATCCTGGTCCAGGCCTGGTACCAGGGCGGCGTCTCCTTCGTGGACTTCACCGACTCGGCCCACCCGCAGGAGTTCGGCTTCTTCGAGCGCGGCCCCGAGCCGAACGGCGGAGGCGGCGGAATCTGGTCGGCGTACTACTACAACGGCTATGTCTACGCCAGTGACTTCTACCGGGGCCTGGAGGTCATCAAGATCAACGACCGTCGTACCGACCCGGCCGGGAACGTGCGCCTGGACCGGCTGAACGTGCAGACCCAGGCCTCCTACCAGGGCGGTCACTGAGCGCCCTGAGATGACAGCGGTGCCGGGTTCGCAGGTCCGGTGAGAAGAGGGGTGGCGGGTCTCCCGCCATCCCTCTTCGCCTGCCGGGCACCCGTGGCGCCGTGGTCTCGCGATTCGCCCGTGGACGGCGGACGAGCGGTCGTCGTTGGGGAAGGCGACGTCTCGCCGCCCGTACGGCCTGCCTGTCCGGGGCGGTCAGGCCGGAGGGACGAAACCGCCCGGCGTGGGGCCGGGCGCCTGCTCGACGGGCCGGGCCGCGGGCGGCGGGGGTGCCGGATACGGCGGCCCGGCCGGGGGAGGGAGCGGGATCCGCGGCTGTGGCGGCCGGTAGGCGGGCCGGTCGTAGGGCTCGGGGGCGGCCCCGGGAGGGGCGTACGGCCGGCCTCCGCTTCCGGGAGGCGGATAAGGCCGGGGCGACGGCGCGGTCAGGTAGGGCTGGGGCGAGGCGTGGCCGGGCCACTGCTGGGCGGGCCGGTACGTGCCGGTCCGCTGCGCCAGGCGCGCCTGCTCGCGGCGCCGGCGTTCGGCCAGGACAGCGGTCAGGTAGGCGAACGGCGGCACGCCGGGCGGGGCGGGCGGGGACACGAAGGCCGACATCTCGGTGGCGATGCGCACCCCCATCCCGTGCTGTACGGCGGGGGCCAGATCGTGCCGGCGCATGAGGTACTGCCTCGCGGTGGCCGCGACCTGCTCGGGCAGCCGCGACAGCTCCAGCGTCGCCGCCCAGGAGGCGAGCTGCGGCGGCATGTCCAGCGGAGGCCCGTACTGCCGCGGAGCGCGCTCGGAGATCACGATGGTGCCGGAGAAGATGTCGCCGAGCCGCTTGCCCTTCTCCGAGATCAGCGAGCTGATCAGCGCGGGGGCGCCGCTGAGCATCCAGAACTCCAGGACCCCGGCCAGCCCGCGGAACAGGGCCTGCCGGAACCGCTCGGGACCGCCGTCGTCGCTGACGACCCGGAGTCCGAGGGCGAGCTTTCCCAGGCTGCGCCCGCGGGTGAGCGTCTCGAATGCCACCGGGTATCCCACGATCACGAGCACGGTGAGCACGAGGTAGACCATCGTGGTCAGAGCCGGATCGCTCAGCAGGCCCAGGTTGCCGACCAGCAGGGAGATCCCCAGCAGCATCAGGACCTGGACCGCCATGTCGATCAGCAGCGCCGCGGCCCTGCTCGGGAGCTGGGCGACGCGGACCTCGACGACCACGGCCTCGCCGGTTACGACATCGGACACAATCAGCACCCTACCCGTGACTGGATAGGCTGCCCGCGTGGACATCGACGCCTTCGTCACCGCGCACCGGCCCGCCTGGGACCGCCTTGAGGACCTGGTCCGGCGGCGCGGCTCGCTGGACGGCACCGAGGTCGACGAACTCGTCGACCTCTACCAGCGGGTGGCCACGCACCTGTCCCTGGTCCGCTCGGCCTCGGCGGACCCGATCCTGGTGGGCCGCCTGTCGGCGCTCGTCGCCCGGGCCCGCTCGGCGGTGACCGGGGCGCACACCCCGGCCTGGCGGGAGTTCATCCGCTTCTTCACCGTCTCCTTCCCGGTGGTCGCCTACCGGGCCCGCTGGTGGTGGATGGCCACCACCGCCGCGTTCCTGCTGGTCTCCACGGTCGTCGCCGTCTGGGTGGCGAAAAACCCCGGCGTCCAGGCGGCGATCGCCACCCCGGAACAGATCACCCAGCTCGTCGAGCACGACTTCGCCGACTACTACTCGGAGAACCCGGCGACCTCCTTCGCCGGCCAGGTCTGGGTGAACAACGCCTGGGTCTCGATGCAGGTCATCATCATGTCCATCCTGCTCGGCCTGCCGATCCCGTACGTGCTGTGGGAGAACGCGGTCAACGTGGCCGTCTCCGCGGGATTGATGGCCTCGCGCGGCAAGCTCGACATCTTCTTCGGCCTGATCACCCCGCACGGCCTGCTGGAGCTGACCGCGGTGTTCCTCGCCGCCGCCGTCGGCATGCGCCTCGGCTGGACGGTCGTGGACCCCGGTCCGCGCAGGCGCGTGGAGGCCCTGGCCGAGCAGGGCAGGGCCGTGATGAGCGTGGCACTCGGCCTGGTCGTGGTGCTGCTGATCTCCGGGCTGATCGAGGGGCTGGTCACCCCCTCGGGGTTGCCCACCTGGGCACGGATCGGTATCGGGGTGGTCGCGGAGGCGGCCTTCCTGGCCTACGTGATCTTCTTCGGCCGCCGGGCCGTGGCCGAGGGGGAGACCGGCGACCTGGAGCGTGCTCCCGACCTCGCCCCGAGCGCCGGCTGAGCGCCGTACCGGAACCGCCCGGCCCGGCCCGGCGCGCCCGGCCGGAGGGCGTCAGATCCCGCCGGACGCGGTCGGCCACCCGGACGTGCCGTCGGGCACCCGGAACGGTTCCTCAGAGCCGTCCGGCCGCCTTCAGCGCCAGATAGGCGTCGGCCAGGGCGGGGGCGAGCTGCTCGGGGGCGGCGTCCACCACCTCCACGCCCTGGCGGCGCAGCAGGGCGGTGATCCGCCGCCGTCCCGCACTCAGGTGCTCGGCCGCCGCCGCGCCGTAGACCAGCTCGGAGGTGCCGCGCCCGGCGGCCATCTCGGCCACCTGCGGATCGGAGACGGCGGCCAGGAGCACCAGATGCCGGGCGGAGAGCTGGGGGAGCACCGGCAGCAGGCCCTCCTCCAGCGCCGCCGGGTTGAGGTCAGTCAGCACGACGACCAGGCAGCGCCGCCTGGCCCGTGACATGACCGCCGCGACCATCCCGGCCGAGTCGGCCTCGACCAGCTCGGCCTCGATCGGAGCCATGGTGTTGACCAGCGAGGACAGCAGCTCCGTACGGCCGGTGCCGGACACCCAGGCGCGCACCGCGCGGTCGTGGGCCAGGAAGTCGACCCGGTCGCCCGCGCGGGAGGCCAGCGCGGCCAGCAGCAGCGCCGCGTCCATCGACCAGTCGAGGCGGGGCCAGCCGGGCACCACCCGCGACCCGCCCTGCCGGCCGATCCTCGGTACCTCGCCGGCCAGCGGGATCGGGGCGGTGCCCACCCGCCCGGCCGAGGTACGGCCGGTGTCGAGCACGATCAGCACCCGCCGGTCGCGCTCCGGCCGCCAGGTGCGGACCACGACGTCGTTGCGGCGCGCGGTGGCCCGCCAGTCGATCGAGCGGACGTCGTCGCCGACCACGTACTCCCGCAGCGAGTCGAACTCGGTGCCCTGCCCCCTGACCATCGACGGATGCCGGCCCTCCAGCTCCCTGAGCCTGGACAGCTTGGCGGGCAGGTGCTTGCGGCTGAGGAAGGGCGGTAGCACCCGGACCGACCAGGGCACCCGGTGCGAGCCCTGGCGGCCCGCGATGCCCAGCGGCCCCAGCGCCCGGACCGTCACCGTGACCGCCTCGCGGTCACCCCTGCGGGTGGGGGTGAGCGTCGTGACCAGGCGGCGGCGCTCGCCGGCCGGCACGTCCAACGGCAGGTGCCGGGGCGTGGCCCCGGCGGACGGGGGCCAGGCGTCCCTGAGCACGCCGCGCACCCTGCGGGGGCCGGGGTTCGCCACGATCAGCTCGACCGTGACCGACTCACCGAGCCGTACCAGCCGCTCGCCCGAGCGGGTGAAGCGCAGCGGGCGCACGCTTCCGGCCAGCAGCAGGTCGATCACGACCAGCACCGCGATCAACAGCGCCACCCCGGCCAGGGCGGGCCCGGGGCGGGGGGCGAACAGTACGACCAGGGTGCCCAGCAGGGCCAGCAGCGCGGCCCGTCCTGTCAGCGCCATGGGTCAGCGGGGTACGGGGACGGAGGCGAGGACGGCGTCGATGAGGCCGTCGGCGGTTGCGCCCTCCAGCTCGGCCTCGGGGCGTAGCTGGATCCGGTGCCGCAGCGCGGGCCTGGCCAGTGCCTTGACGTCGTCGGGCGTCACGTAGCCGCGGCCCGACAGCCATGCCCAGGCCCGTGCCCCGGCCAGCAGCGCGGTCGCGCCACGCGGCGAGACGCCGAGCTGGAGCGAGGGCGACTGGCGGGTGGCCCTGGCGATGTCCACGATGTAGCCGAGCACCTCGGGGCCCACGTGCACCTGGCTGACCGCCGCGCGTCCCGCGGCGAGGTCGGCGACGGTGGCCACGGCCCTGATGTGCGACAGGTCGCGCGGGTCGAAGCCGAGCGCGTGCCGCTCCAGCACCGCGATCTCCTGGTCGCGGGGCGGCAGCGGGACGGTCAGCTTGAGCAGGAACCGGTCGAGCTGCGCCTCGGGCAGCTGGTAGGTGCCCTCGTACTCGACGGGGTTCTGGGTGGCGGCCACGATGAACGGGTCCGGCAGCCCGCGCGCCGCCCCCTCCACGCTGATCTGGCGCTCCTCCATCGCCTCCAGCAGCGCGGCCTGCGTCTTCGGAGGGGTTCTGTTGATCTCGTCGGCGAGCAGCAGGTTGGTGAAGACCGGACCCTCGCGGAACTCGAACTCCGAGGTCTTCGCGTCGTAGATCAGCGAACCGGTGATGTCGCCCGGCATGAGGTCGGGGGTGAACTGCACGCGCTTGAAATCGAGCGAGAGCGCCGCCGCCAGGGTCCGTACCAGCAGGGTCTTGGCGACGCCCGGCACGCCTTCGAGCAGCACGTGGCCCCGGCAGAGCAGTGCGATCACCAGCCCGGTGACCACGGCGTCCTGGCCGACGACCGCCTTGGCGACCTCGGCGCGCAGGGCTCCCAGCGCCTCCCTGGCGCCGTCCGCGCTCTGCGCGGCGGGTGCGCCGGGCGCGGTCCTGACGACGGAGGTCGCCTCGGCGAGATCGCCGTTCCCCGGTGGTGTGGTCACGACTTTCCGACCTGCCTTTCCACGATGTCCATGTATTCGGCCAGGGCTACCAGCCCCGCCTCGTCGAGTGGCGGAGGTCCGTACAGGGCGGCGCCCACATGTGGCGCCGGCTGGCCGGTCCGCTCGGCGATCGCGTTCACCAGCGCGTCGGCTCCCGCCCCCGAGGGCAGCCCGAGACGGGGGGTCACCCGGTCGGTGAAGCCGGCGCGCAGGGCCGCGGCGGCCCGGTCGCGGGCCCGCCTCGCACGATAGAGCCTGGCACGTCCCTCGACGGTCTCGGCCGCCCTGACGACGACGGGCAGCCGCTCGGCCACCACGGGACCGAGCCTGCGGCCCCGCCAGAGCGCCAGCAGCAGCACCGCGACGAACACCTGCACCACGGCCCACCTGATCCCTTCGGGAACCAGGTCGTAGAAACCGGCCCGGCCCTCCGCCGGCGGGGCGGTCTCGGGGGCCGTCAGCCAGATCAGGGTGGGCCGGCCGCCGGCGAGGTTCATCGCCAGCGCGGCGTTGCCGTCCTCGGCGAGCCGCAGGTTGGTCATGAACTGCCCGTCGCCCGTGACGGTGACCTTCCGGTCCCCGGTGGGGTGGACGACCAGGGTGGGCCGCCCGTCGGCGGGGTAGCAGCCGGTCGCCCCGGCGGGCAGGGTGAACGCCGTGCCGCCGAGGTAGGCGCTGCCCGCCCTTGTCGCGGCCGGCAGCGCGCACCGGGGCTCGCGGGAGCGCGCCCGCACCTCCCGCGCCGGGCTCACCCCCGGCGCGAGCCGCTCCAGATGTGACCGTACGCCCACCAGCAGCAGGTCCGACGGTGTCGCGGCGAGCCGATCCGCCTCCGCCTCGTCGAGCGGGGAGATGTCGCTCACCAGCAGGGTGCTACCGATGGAACCGGCCTGCCTGGCCTGGGACTCGGCCTCGGCGACCGAGGTGACCCGCGCGACCCGCACCCCCCGTGCCTGCAGCAGCCGGGCCAGGCCCTTGCCGCCGGACAGTGAGGTGTCGGCGGGGTCGAGAGGCCTGCCCTCCTGGCCGGAGCCGCCGAGCAGCACGCCGGTGACGGCGACGGCGACCACCAGGATCGCCACCAGGAGAGCGCCCCTGCCACCGCGCCAGAGGCCGCGGGCGGTCGGTGAGGTGGAGGTCGACCCGGCTCGCTCGGGCGCGGCCAGGCTCATGGCGTCTCCATCCGTACGGGCGGCGCCGGGCGGGCGGCGCGCAGGTGCTCGTCGAGAGCGCACATGACCTGGTACGCCTCGGGCGTGCCGGGCACCTCGCCGTAGGTCACGTCGTCGAACACCCGGGCCGCCGCGGTCAGTTCGGCGGCGAGCGCGGGTAGCGCGCGCCCGGCCTCGGTGGCCAGCTCCCCGGCGGTGCGGCCGGGCGTGGAGTCGACGATCACGCGGTCCTCCAGGTCGCGGGCGACGGCCCGGAGCCGCTCGCGGACCGCCTCGGCCCACCGCGCCGCCACGGCCAGCCGCTCGGCGGCCTCGCGGTGTTCGGCGGCGGTGAGGCGGCGGTCACCGAAGAGACCCTCCGTGCGCGCGAAGGTGCCCCTGGCGGTCCTGCGGGCGACCAGGAACACCGCGACGATGATCCCGATCACGATCACGATGAGGACGGCCCGCGCCGCCAGGCTGCCGACGACGCCCGCGGACTCCTGGTCGAGCAGGTCGCCGAGGAACTGGTTCACCCCCCGCCAGAGGCGGTCGACCAGGGGCTCCTTGGCGTACTCGGCTCCGAGCAGCTCCTGGATCGCCCGGCGTCGAGCCTCCTCGCGCTCGATGTCGATCGGGGACGTCAGGAACGGGAACGTCAGGAGTGGGACCACGGAGCTCCCTGATCGGGGAACCCATGCCGCGCGGGGCCGGTGGGCGTGACGGAGGGGTCCCACAGGTCGTCGGCCGAGGCGTGCACCCAGCCCTGCCGCCGCTGCTCGATCGCCGCGGTCTGAAGCACCAGGTCGAACGCCTCGGTGCGCATCCGCCGGTCGGCGTAGAGCAGGCCGTTGACCGCGGCCTGGAAGGGATAAGTGATCATCGCGCCGACGGTGGCGCCCACGGCGATGAGGACCGCCGTGGCGATCTGCGCCCCGAGGGAACCTCCGCCCAGGAGGCCCAGGAGGCTCCCGCCCAGGGTGAACGGGAAGGAGAGCACCGTGCCGACCAGACCGGCGATGATCTGGGTGAGCAGCAGGATGCCGAGTGTCCGCCAGAAGCCGCCGGAGACCAGGTTCCAGGACCTGCGCAGGGAGTCGACGACGCCGAGCCGCTCCAGCACCGCGGCCGCGGGGGCGAGCGCCAGCCGGGTGGTGATGAACAAGGCGTACGCCACGAAGGCCAGCAGTGCCAGCAGGCCCACGATGACCACCACGGAGAGTTCGGCACCGGCCGCGTCGAGCGCGGCGAACAGTCCGACGATCAGGAGCAGCGGGGCGAGCAGGGCCACCGTGCTGACGATTACCAGCCCGAACAGCGTGGGCACCCGGCTCCGGGTCAGCGTCCAGGCCTCGCCCGCCGTCATCCTGCCGCCGAAGACGGCGCGGCCCAGGATGCGCGTCAGCACGCCGGTCAGCAGCGTCACCGCCACGAGCTGTACCGCGTAGGAGAGCAGGGCGCCGCCGTACTGGGCGAGGAAGCTCGCCTCCGGGAGGTTCTCCAGAGGCGTCGCGCCGGAGCCCAGTAGGAGCGCCTCCCCGATCGCCAAGGGGATCGCGCTCAGCGCCGCGGCGATCGCGGACAGGCCCAGGACGCTCTTGGGGTTGGAGCGGATCAGCTTGATCGCGCCGTCCAGGATGTCGCCCAGGCCGAGCGGGCGCAGCGGGATGATCCCTGGGCGCATCGCGGGGGGCTCCTGGCGCACGCCGTAGGGCGGCGGGCCGTAGGGCGGTGAGCCAGGGGGCGGCGGGCCGTAGGGCCCCTGCCGGTGCGGTGCCTGGCCGTGGGGCGGCCCGGAAGGCGGCGGGCCCGCGGGGGAGCCGGGGGCCGAGCCGGGTGCGGTCCACGGCGATCCCGGGGCATCGCCGTACGGCGGAGGTTGGTTGGACGCCCAGCCCGGGGGCGTACCGGGAGCGGAGCCGTGACCGTCTGACATATCCCAATCCTGGCATGTGGTCACACCGTTCGTGGTGATCGGGCGATCACGCGGACGTTTCATCTCCCCGGAGAGCGGCGGAGATGCCAGAGGGATGGCCGAGACGCCGTCGTTTACCGCAGACTGGGACCGTGGTCATCGCCGCCCGGCGTTCGCAGTCGCCGGGACCGACGGTGACCGTGCGGGGGCACCATTGCGCGCTTCACGTTGTGTGCGCCTAAAGTTCGTCATTTGGAAGGCTGGTCGTCGACCGGTGTCATCTACTTGACGGGCAAGGGTAATCTTCGACGACCGAGCGGTTTATCCCAATAACTCCCGAACTGCGTAAACCGAATGAGGGGCCATGAAAGGACGCGTGCTGGTCGTCGACGACGACGCCGCTCTCGCCGAGATGCTCGGTATCGTGCTGCGCGGGGAGGGTTTCGAACCTTCCTTCGTCTCCGATGGTGACAAGGCGCTCGACGCGTTCCGCGACACTCGGCCGGATCTTGTACTGCTCGACCTGATGCTGCCCGGCGCCGACGGGATCGACGTCTGCCGCCGGATCCGGGCCGAGTCCGGGGTGCCGATCGTCATGCTGACGGCCAAGAGCGACACCATCGACGTGGTGCTCGGCCTGGAGTCCGGGGCCGACGACTACATCGTCAAGCCCTTCAAGCCCAAGGAGCTCGTCGCCAGGGTGCGGGCCAGGCTGCGCCGCACCGACGAGCCGACGCCGGAGATCCTGCAGATCGGCGACATCACCATCGACGTTGCCGGGCACTCGGTCAAGCGGGAGGAGGAGACCATAAACCTCACCCCGCTGGAGTTCGACCTGCTGGTCGCCCTCGCCCGCAAGCCGCGCCAGGTCTTCACCCGCGAGGTCCTGCTCGAACAGGTCTGGGGCTACCGCCACGCGGCCGACACCCGCCTGGTCAACGTGCACGTCCAGCGACTGCGAGCGAAGATCGAGAAGGACCCGGAGCATCCCGAGATCGTCGTGACGGTCCGGGGGGTCGGTTACAAGGCCGGCCCGGCCTAGCCGAGACTCCCCCCGGAGCCCGAGATGCCTCCCGCGCCGAAGAAACGCCGTCGCACCCCGCGCCAGCTGCTGCGGGGTGTCCGGCGTCGTACCCGGCGGGCGGCCGGGAGGGCGCGCCGTGTCTTCTGGCGCTCGCTCCAGCTGCGCGTGGTCACCAGCACGATGGTCATCTCCATCGTGGTCGTCGCCGTGCTCGGCGTCTTCCTCATGCAGCAGATCGTCAGGACCACCCTGGAGACCAGGGAGAGCGCGGCGAAGAGCGAGGCCCAGGCCGACAGGAACGCGGTGCTCGGCTATCTCAACCAGCCGGTCGAGGCCGCCAAGCAGCCCGTCGAGTCGGGCCAGGCACTCCAGCCCGGGGGAAGCGGCCCGCTCAGCCAGGCCACCGAGGCGCTCGCGCGGCGGGCCGGGTCCGCCAGCCGTTACTCGGTGATCATCCGTAACGAGGGGCTGCCGGGGGAGTTCTACGGCACCACGAACATCGATCCGGTCAGCATCCCGGCCAGGCAGCGCGACGAGCTGTTCAAGAAGGAGGCGGGCGAGGACAGCACCTGGTACACCCCGCTGTACTACAAGGGGCAGCCCGACCAGCCGGTGCCCGGGATGATCATCGGCACCCGCCTCGACACCTGGGGGACCAGGCTCGACTCGTCGTACGAGATCTACCACCTCGTCCCGCTGGACAAGGAGGAGAAGACACTCGCCTCCGTCCAGCAGATGATCATCCTTGTCGGCGCCGGCCTCGTGCTGCTGCTGGCCGCGATCTCCTCCCTGGTCACCCGCCAGGTCGTCACGCCGGTGCGGCTGGCCAGGCAGGCCGCCGAGCGGCTGGCCGCGGGGCGCCTGGACGAGCGTCTGAAGGTCCGCGGCGAGGACGACCTGGCCCGCCTGGCCACCTCCTTCAACGAGATGGCCGCCAACCTGGCACTGAAGATCCACCAGCTGGAGGAACTCTCCCAGGTCCAGCGGCAGTTCGTCTCGGACGTCTCGCACGAACTGCGCACCCCGCTGACCACCGTGCGGATGGCCGCGGACCTGCTCTACGACGCCCGCGAGGACTTCGACCCGATGGCGGCCAGATCGGCCGAGCTGATGCAGAACCAGCTCAACCGGTTCGAGGCGATGCTCGCCGACCTCCTGGAGATCAGCCGCTACGACGCGGGCGCGGCCGACCTCGACGTCGACTCGGTGGACGTCAGGGATGTGGTGCTCCGCGCCGTCGCCGACTCCGAGGCGCTGGCCGAGCGCCACTCCACCCGCTTCGACCTGCGCCTGCCCGGCGAGCCCTGCATGGCGGAGATGGACAGCCGCAGGGTCGAGCGCATCCTGCGCAACCTGCTGTTCAACGCGATAGAGCACGGCGAGGGCCGGGACATCGTCGTCTCGGTCGCCGCCGACAGGGACGCGGTGGCGGTGGCGGTACGCGACCACGGGGTGGGGTTGAAACCCGGCGAGGAGAACCTGGTCTTCGACCGGTTCTGGCGGGCCGACCCGTCCAGGGCGCGCACGATCGGCGGTACGGGACTGGGCCTGGCGATCTCCAGGGAGGACGCCATCCTGCACGGCGGCTGGCTGCAGGCCTGGGGCTCGCACGGGGAGGGGTCGCAGTTCCGGCTCTCGCTGCCCAGGGTGGCGGGGGCGGTCCTGCGGGGCTCGCCGCTGCCGCTGGTACCGCCGGAGGTGGAGATGCGCCGCACGTGGCGGGGGCACATGACGCCGGTGCTGTCGCCGGCGGTGGCCGACGGGGGACGCGATGCGGACTGAGAACGTGCGGAAGGCGGGGACGGCGATCCTGGCCGTCACCCTGGTCTGCGGGGCGTCGGCCTGCTCGGTCATCCCCACCGGGGGCAAGTCCGTCGTCGCCGTCGACAACGAGCGCAAGGGCAACCCGCTGGACAACCCGTACGCGCGGGTCATCGCCATGCCGCCGAAGGCCGCGTGGTCGCCGGAGGAGGTCGTCACCGGCTTCCGCGCCGCGATGGCGAGCCCCGACGACCCCGACTTCCAGGTCGCCCGCCGATACCTCACCGGTGACTTCGCGGACAAGTGGAACCCGCACAGCGGCGTCACGGTCTACCGGCAGGGCGACTACGAGAAGTTCGCGCCGCTCCGGGAGGAGGACAAGCATGCCCAGGTCACGCTCAAGGGCACTAAAACCGCCATCATCGATCAGGATGGCCGTTACCGTCCGAGCGGCGGCCCCCTGAACCAGCCCTTCACGCTCGCCAAGGAGGCGGGCGGTGAGTGGCGCATCAGCGCGGCCCCCGACGGGCTCCTGCTCTCCGAGGCCGACGTCGCCCGCGGCTACCTCCCCGTGGATCTCTATTTCCTCGACTCCCACTGGAAGGGGTTGGTGGTCGATCAGGTGCGGGTACCGATCGACCCGGCCGCCAACTTCGCCAAGACGACCGTGGAGCGGCTGCTCCGGGGACCGAGCAGCTCCCTCAAGGGCTCGGTGCGCTCCGCCCTCGCCGACACCGAGCTCATCGACGTCACCACCGAGAACAACCGGGTCGTCGTCGACCTCACCAGGCGGGTGGACCCCGACCTGATCGACCCGATGTCGGCCCAGCTCGCCGCGACGCTCACCGCGCTCACCAAGGGCGGCTGGGGGTTCGAGGTCAAGGTCAACGGCGAGTCGTACTACGCCGACACGCCGCTGCAGATCGACGCCCAGGAGCAGTCGAACTTCGACCCGTGGACGATCCCCGACGCCGTCACCTCGTTCTATCTCGCCGACGGCGCCCTGTGGCTGCTGGACAAGGAGAACGTCGGGCGGCCGGTGCCGGGCAGGGCCGGCCAGCAGAGGAACGGGCTCACCCGCCCGGCGATCAGCGGCCAGCCGGTGCAGCAGGTGGCGGCGCTCGCCCAGGACGGCAGGAGCGTCTCCGTCGCGCCGCTCGCCGCGGGCGGCGAGTGGCGGGTGTGGGCCACGGGCGAATCCCTCATCCAGCCGTCGTGGGACCGCTACAACACGCTCTGGACCGTCGACCGGCCCAACGACCACACCTCGATCGTGACCAGGCACGACGGTGACAACAAGCACCGTTACCGGGTGTCGGCCCCCGACCTGGAGACGGTCTACGTCAAGTCGCTGAAGGTCGCACGGGACGGCGTGCACGTCGCGGTGGTGGTCAAGGACGGGCTGGGCGAGCAGGTCCACGTCGGCACCGTCATCGGTGAGCGGGAGAACACGCGCATCGCCAACCTCCAGATCGTGGTGGACAGCGAGGGCAAGCGGACGATCGAGGACATAGCCTGGAAGGACGGCAAGACCCTCTACGCGCTCACCGGCAAGTCGGAACTGCTGGAGGCGTCGGTCACCGCCGAGCCGAAGCCCCTGGCCTTCGACTCGCGGATAGGGATAGAGAGCATCACCGCGCTGGACAGCATCCTGCTGGCCGGGGCCAAGGACGACCAGGGCAACCGGCAGGTCCTCTACTGGACCTCCACCAAGTGGGAGCCGCTGGTCAAGAACGAGACCGGTTCGACGGACTTCACCGAGAACGGCCCGTCCTCGCCGGCCTTCCCCCTGGGCTGAGCCGCCTTGACCACGGGCCGCCTCAGGCCTCCTGAGGCGGGGGCGAGATCCCGGCCGGTGCCCTGGGCTGGGCTTTTTGTCGGTGCGATATGACACCTTGGGCTGGTGACGACCGCCATGCTCGACCTGATCCTGCCGCCCCGCTGCGCCGGATGCGACGCGCCGGGCTCCCTCGTCTGTCCCCGCTGCGCGGCGGAGCTGCACGGAACGCCCGCGCGCCGGATGCCCGACCCCGCCCCGCCGGGCCTGCCGGAGTGCTGGTCGGCGGCCGAATACACCCCCGCCGTACGGCGGGCGGTCATCGCCTACAAGGAGCGCGGCCGCACGGCCCTCGCCCCTCCCCTGGCCGGGGCCCTCGCCCTGGCCGTCGCCACGGCGGCCGGCGAGCGGCCGGTGCTGCTCGTGCCGGTGCCCAGCGCCCGAGCGGCCCACCGGCGCCGCGGGCACGATCCGGTGGCCAGGCTCGCGGAGCTGGCGGCCGGTTGCCTCCGCCAGGCCGGCTGGCCCGCGACCGTGGCGAGGGTTCTCGCCCAGCGGCGGCGTGTCGCCGACCAGGCGGGGCTGAGTTCGCTCCAGCGGGCCGCGAATCTGTCCGCGGCCTTCTCGGTCACGGTCGGCCGCAACGCGCCTGTGCCGCGCTCCTGGGGTGGCACAGAGGTGATTGTGCTGGTCGACGACATCGTCACCACCGGAGCGACGCTCGCGGAGGCGGCGAGGGCGATGCGCGAGGTCGGTGTGACGCCGTCCTTCGCCGCCACGGTCGCCGCGACACGCCGGAGAGCCCGAACCGGCGAACGTGACAGAGGGTAAAGAGCGGTTCGACGTCCCATCTCACTCCAGCGCCACACCTCACTGTCTCGATCGCGCCTTCTGGGCTGCTCAACGGTGGCGAGCAGCCCTCGCCTCCGGCACCGCCCACCCATGGGGACAGGGTCTCTGATGATCGGCCGCCAGGCTGTGAACCACACAAAGTGATCCTTGACCCGATCCCCAAGCTGACATTCGGCCGGGATGCGGATAGCGTCTGAGCCATGGCACCCGCTCGGGTCCGTGGTTGCGCCGGACCGACCTCCGACAGGAGGCCGGCACGGCTAGCCGATGCCAGCCGCAGGCCAAACGGTCCACGTAAGACGACTTTTCGTCGATCGATCACGGTGCGGCTTAGAGGTAAGTCCTGCCTTCCCGGGGAGCCAGATGTTCCTCGCCAGAAGAGAAGGGCATGTAGTGGCAAAGAGCTGCGAAACCCTCAGCAGGCGGATGTGGGGACGAAGACCAGGTCGGCCGAGCGGGTGCCGCAGTACCACCGTCGAGATTCGAAGGGGGGCCGTGCATGGAGATCATCGTCAAGGGTCGGCACACCGGAGTGAGTGACCGATTCCGTGACCACGTGAACACCAAGCTGGCCAGGATCGAGCGTTTGGACCACAAGCTCATTCGCGTTGACGTGGAGGTGTCCAAGGAACGTAATCCCCGTATCGTCGATCAGCGAGAGCGCGTCGAGCTCACCATTCATTCACGTGGTCCAGCGGTCCGGGCGGAGGCCTCGGCCGACGACCGTTTCGCCGCCCTTGACATCGCACTCGGCAAGCTCGAAGGACGGCTGCGGCGCCTCGCCGACCGGAGGAAGATCCATCACGGCAACCACTGCCCCCCCTCGGTCGCCGAACTGACGGCCACCGCGCTCGCGGAGACGTTCGAGAGCGTCCCGGACCGGTCGCTCACCGAGCAGGCAGAGGCCGACCTTTCCGAGGACAAGACCATCATCCCGATCCAGATGGACGGAGACGGGCCGTTGATGGTCAGGGAGAAGTTCCACAAGGCCGATCCCATCACGATCGACCAGGCACTTCTCGAGATGGAATTGGTGGGGCACGACTTCTACCTGTTCCGTGACAAGGAGAGTGGGCAGCCGAGCGTCGTATACCTGCGTCAGGGGTACAACTACGGCGTGCTGCGGCTCGTCGAGCCCTGACGGACGCGCTCAAAGATCCTCTCCGACCAACCGAGGACCATGAAACCCGTGTAATCATGGCGGTCCACCGGCTCTGGCCCCCCGAGGAGGAGGCGTGACGGAACCCGACGACGCAACCAGCTCGACCGGACGCGGCGAACCGATCCGCGTGCTGATCGTTGACGATCACGCGCTGATCCGCCGCAGTCTGGAGATGGCGCTGGCCGCGGAGACGGACATCGAGGTTGTCGGCGAGGCGAGCGACGGGCAGGAGGCGGTCGAGCTCGCCGACCGCCTCACTCCGGATGTCATGCTCATGGACGTCCGGATGCCACGGAGAAGCGGTATCGAGGCCACTCGTGAGATCAAGGCCTCGGTGCCGAGCACGCGGATCATCATGTTGACCGTGAGTGACGAGGAAGAAGATCTCTTCGAGGCGATCAAGGCGGGGGCCACCGGCTACCTGCTGAAGAACGTCCAGCTCGACGAGGTGCCGGAGGCCGTACGCGGTGTCCACGAGGGACAGTCGCTGATCAATCCGGCGATGGCCGCCAAGCTCATCAGCGAGTTCGCCAGCATGAGCCGCAAGGAGGCCGAGCGGCCCCCACAGCTCCCCGTCCCGCGCCTGACCGATCGGGAGATGGAGGTGCTCCGCCTGGTCGCGAAGGGGATGAACAACCGCGAGATCGCCAAGCAGCTGTTCATCTCCGAGAACACCGTGAAGAACCACGTCAGGAACATCCTGGACAAGCTCCAGCTCCACTCCCGGATGGAGGCGGTGGTCTACGCGGTCCGCGAGCGGATGCTTGAGATCACCTGACCCACCCCCGGTGCGGTGACCGCGGGACGGTCACCGCACCCGTGCCGCCGTACGAGTGCGACGGCCGGGGCCTTGCGGCGCCCGGGCGGCTCAGCGGCCCGACGGCTCAGCGTCACGGCTCAGCGAGGCCGGCCCGGTGCGCCCGTGCTCAGCGCACCCGGCTCAGGGCGTCCTGAAGGGGGCCGGCCAGCAGGGGATCCACCCGCTCGACCCGGACGGCGTCGCAGCCGACCCAGCTCGCCGCCTCGCGGAGCGCCTCGGCCAGCGAGGTCGCGCCCCTGCCGGGCGTGACGCCGGGTTCAAGGCTCACCTGGCGGGCCACCAGGGTGGAACCCTCGCGGGCGGGGTCGACACGCCCGATCAGCCGACCTCCGGCCAGGACCGGCATCGTGAAGTAGCCGTGGACGCGCTTCTCCTTGGGAACGTACGCCTCAAGGCGGTGGGTGAAACCGAACACGCGGGCGGTGCGCGCGCGATCCCAGACGAGGGAGTCGAACGGGGAGAGCGGGGTCGTACGGTGCCGGCCCCTGGGCTCGGTCTCCAGCGCGGTGGGATCGGCCCAGGCGTCGGCGGCGCGCTCGGGCCATTCGGGGACGCGGACGGGGACCAGCCCGGCGGACCCGTCGCGCAGGCACCTGTCGAGCAGCAGCGCCTCGGGCGCCTTCAGACGCAGGAAGTCGACGAGGTCGGCGCGGGTGGCCACCCCGAGCGCGCGCCCGGCGATGCCGGCGAGCCGGGTGACGCACTCGGCGTCGGACGGCTCCTCGGCCAGCAGGTGCCCGGGGACCGTGCGCTCGGCCAGGTCGTAGACGCGGCGCCAGCCCACCCGGCGCGTGCAGACGACCTCGCCGGTGTCGAGCAGCCACTCAATGGCGATCTTGGAGTCGGACCAGTCCCACCACGGGCCGCCCTTCTTGGCTCCGCCGATGTCGGCGGTGGTGATCGGGCCGCTCTCGCGGACCCGTTGCAGCACCTTGTCGACACTGTCCGGCACCTCGTGCCAGCGGAACTTCCTGGCCCGGAAATGCCTCCGCCTGAAGGCGTACAGCGGCCAGTCGCCGATCGGCAGGACGCAGGCGGCATGACACCAGTACTCGAAGGCCCTGGCGGGCTCGTCCCAGTAGGCCCGCTCGACCTCCCGCCTGCCGACGGCGCCGAGGCGGGCGTACGCGACCAGTTCGTGGGAGCGGGCCAGCACGGAGATCGTGTCGAGCTGGACGGCACCCAGGCGGCGCAGGGCCGCGGGGGCGCCGCCGCGTCGGGACTCCGCGCCGAGGAACCCCTGAGCGCGGAGGATGATACGACGGGCCTCGTCTGAAGAGAGGGAGAGCTTCATTGACCGCCCCGGGAGGAGACAACACGGTGTGCGGCTGAGGCTAGCGTCTGACACCGACGAAAATGCTATGCAGGTGTCAGAACATCGCCGGACGGGGTGGATCCTGGTCGGGTGCGGGCGAACCCCACCCGGCGTCAGCCGAGGACGCCCCGGGCGCTCTGGTCGCGCGTCGTGCGGGGCCCGTCCACGACGACGTCCTGGAAGACCCGGAAGACCGGCATCAGGATGACCCCGATGGCGCAGACCGTCGTGCCCGCCCACAGGAGAAACCAGTCGGGACCCATGCAGAGGCCGGTTCCGGCGGCGGCGAACCCCAACATGATCACGGTCACCGTCAGCCAGGATGACGCCCTGCCCCAGTGGTTCTCCCTCGCCGTCACGGGCTCTCCCCTCTGGGGGCGGTGTCGTGTCCACACGATCACCTAATGCGGACATGACAAAAGACGACATACCCTTTGAAGTTGGCCGTACTCTCTCAAAGAAGCGGGCAAGGAACTCCACAGGCCACAAGAGCGTCTTTCAGGGTGGCTGTGTCTGGTGGCGGAACCGCCTACGATGGCAGCGGAGAACCATGTCTCGTCCTCAGCCGGGCCGGTCCGGCCGCGGAAGACCTGCGAGGAGCTTTACCTAAAGTGCCAGCCTTTCTCGATAAGATTCTTCGCGCCGGCGAAGGCAAGCTTCTGCGTAAGCTCAAGCGGATCGCCGACCAGGTCAACTCCATTGAAGACGACTTCACGAGCCTGACCGATGCCGAGCTTCGCGCGCTGACCGCCGACTACAAGCAGCGCTACATCGATGGTGAGTCTCTCGACGACCTGCTTCCCGAGGCCTTCGCCACCGTTCGCGAGGCGTCCCGGCGGGTGCTGGGCAAGCGCCACTTCGACGTGCAGATCATGGGCGGGGCCAACCTGCACATGGGCAACATCTCGGAGATGCGCACCGGTGAGGGCAAGACCCTCACCTGTACGCTGCCCACCTACCTCAACGCCATCTCGGGCAAGGGCGTCCACGTCATCACGGTCAACGACTACCTGGCCAAGCGTGACGGCGACGAGATGGGCCGCATCCACCGCTTCCTCGGTCTCGAGGTCGGCGTGATCCTGGCCAACATGCCCTCCGACGAGCGCCGCAAGCAGTACAACGCCGACATCACGTACGGCACGAACAACGAGTTCGGCTTCGACTACCTGCGCGACAACATGGCGTGGTCGCTGGAGGAGTGCGTCCAGCGCGGTCACCACTTCGCCGTCGTCGACGAGGTCGACTCGATCCTCATCGACGAGGCCAGGACGCCGCTGATCATCTCAGGGCCCGGTGAGCAGTCCGGCAAGTGGTACTCCGAGTTCGCCAAGATCGTTCCCCGGCTCCGCAGGGGCACCGAGGGCAAGGACGGCGAGGAGAACACCGGCGACTACGCCGTCGACGAGAAGAAGCGCACGGTCGGCATCTTCGAGTCCGGTGTGGAGAAGGTCGAGGACTGGCTCGGCATCGAGAACCTCTACAAGCCCGAGCACACCCACCTGGTCGGCTTCCTCAACAACGCGCTGAAGGCCAAGGAGCTCTACCGGAAGGACAAGGACTACATCGTCGTCGACGGTGAGGTCCTGATCGTCGACGAGTTCACCGGTCGCGTCCTGCACGGCCGCCGCTACAACGAGGGCATGCACCAGGCCATCGAGGCGAAGGAAGGCGTCAAGATCAAGGACGAGAACCAGACTCTCGCCACGATCACGCTGCAGAACTACTTCCGCCTCTACGAGACGCTCTCCGGCATGACCGGCACCGCGGCGACCGAGGCCAACGAGTTCCACCAGACCTACAAGCTCGGCGTCGTCCCGATCCCGACGAACCGGCCGATGATCCGCAAGGACCAGGCCGACGTGGTCTACAAGACCGAGGACGCCAAGTTCCTGGCCAGCGTCGAGGACATCAAGGAGCGCTACGAGAGGGGCCAGCCGGTCCTGGTCGGCACCACGAGCGTCGCCAAGTCCGAGCGCCTGGCCAAGGAGCTCAAGCGCAAGGGCGTCAAGCACGAGGTCCTCAACGCGAAGAACCACGCCCGTGAGGCCGCGATCATCGCCGAGGCGGGCCGCAAGCACGCCGTCACCGTGGCCACCAACATGGCCGGTCGAGGCACCGACATCATGCTCGGCGGCAACCCTGACTTCCGTGCCGACCTGGAGCTGCGTAGCCGCGGCCTTGACCTGGTCGAGACCCCGGAGGAGTACGAGAAGGCCTGGGGCGAGGCGCTGGAGAAGGCCAGGGAGGCCGTGAAGGCCGAGCACGACGAGGTCACCGAACTCGGCGGCCTCTACGTCCTGGGCACCGAGCGGCACGAGTCGCGGCGCATCGACAACCAGCTCCGCGGCCGTTCCGGCCGTCAGGGAGACCCGGGCGAGTCGCGCTTCTACCTCTCGCTTGAGGACGACCTCATGCGCCTGTTCAACTCGGCCAGGGTCGAGATGATCATGACGCGCCTCAACATCCCGGACGACGTACCGATCGAGTCGGGCATCGTCTCGAAGGCCATCGCCTCCGCGCAGCACCAGGTCGAGCAGCAGAACTTCGAGATCCGCAAGAACGTTCTGAAGTACGACGAGGTCATGAACCGGCAGCGCAAGGTGATCTACGCCGAGCGCCACCGGGTGCTGGAGGGCGCGGACCTGCACGAGCAGATCCGCGGCTTCGTCAACGACGTGATCGACGAGTACATCGCGGGTGCCACCGCCGAGGGCTTCGCCGAGGAGTGGGACCTCGACAAGCTGTGGAAGGCGCTCGGCCAGCTCTACCCGATCAGCATCACCGCCGACGGGCTCATCGAGGAGGCCGGGGGCCGCGAGGAGCTCACCGCCCAGGTCCTCAACGAGCGGGTGAAGGCCGACGCGATGGCCGCCTACGACCGTCGCGAGGAGGAGATCAACGCGCAGGCCATGGACCCGGAGGGCATGCGGGTGCTGGAGCGCCGCGTCATCCTGTCGGTTCTCGACCGCAAGTGGCGCGAGCACCTGTATGAGATGGACTACCTCCAGGAGGGCATCGGCCTGCGCGCGATGGCTCAGCGCGACCCGCTGATCGAATACCAGCGCGAGGGCTTCGAGATGTTCTCCCAGATGCTTGAGGGCATCAAGGAGGAGTCGGTCGGCTACCTGTTCAACCTTGAGGTCGAGGTGCAGAGCAACCCGATCGTCGAGGAGGCCGAGCCCTCCGAGGACGCGGCGATCGCGGAGACCCGCTCGATCATCGCCCGTGGCCTGCGTGGCCCGCAGCGCCCCGCCGAGCTGGAGTACACGGCTCCGGGTGAGAGCGGTGAGGTGGAGCACACCCGGATCAGCACCAAGGCCGAGCGTGACGCGTACGGCAACGTCGAGCGCAACGCGCCGTGCCCCTGCGGTTCCGGCAAGAAGTACAAGCGCTGCCACGGCGACCCCAGGAACGTCGAGGTCTGATCGCTGACCGGAGGGCCCGCACCTGGTGCGGGCCCTCCGGCGTGTCAGGGAGTCGTCTCGAACTCGGTGCAGAGCCACCGCACGCCCCTGCGCTCCAGCCTGAGCGCCAGGACGCGTGAGCGGTCACCGCAGTCGACCACGGCGCACATCTCCACCACCCCGTCCTCGGGCTGGGAGATGTGGGCCCTGCCCGCCCGGGGCGGGCGCGCGCTATTGATGATCTTCCCGCTCCTGGTCAGTTCGGCCTGGGCCCTGCCGGTCAGGTGACAGGAGACGCTCGCCGGCGGCCGCCTGCCGGCCAGGATCTCGGCGACGGCCTGCGCGAGGGCGCGCAGCCGCCGCTCGTCGGGGATCGCCCCCGGCGGGCCCCAGATCAGCGGCCTCCCGGTCGGAGGTGCCGGAGCCTCGGGTTCGAGGGCGAGGGCGAGGGTTCCCTGCACGTACGGAGGCATGGCCGGGATGTCCGTCGCGGGGCGGTCCTCGTCGTAGGGCGGCTCGGCGGCGGGGGACGGCGCGATCCGGGGGAGCGGTGCCGGACGTCGTGGGGGCGACATGGGTGACTCCGATTGGGCTCGGCTTGCGGGGGGAGAAACTGACACTTGAAGGAGTTTCCGGCCCACTGCCCAGATACGCGGTCCGCCAGCTTTCTGAAAATCCCGGTCGGTTCGTCCCTTCGGGCGGAGAAGGTGACCTTGAGCTGGAGTGGTCTATCCCTGAGGGGGGCGGGTTCCGGCCCGAGCCGTGATCTTCGCTGGACGGCCGAAACCGCTTCAGGAGCCGGGCGGCCCGGTGTCAGGGCCGCCAGGCGCCGCACCGGAGGGCGCGGCCGGCTCGCCGGAGTCGATGTCGGGTTCGAGCTCGCGGCCGGGGGTCATGATGTTCAGCTTCCTGATCAGGAAGCTGAACACGGAGTAGTAGATCACCGCGTAGACCAGCCCCATCACGATGATGATCGGTATCCCCCGGGCGTTGGGCGCGGTCCCGTACAGGCCCAGGTCGATCAGCCCTGAGGAGAAGCTGAAGGCGAGCTTGGCGCCCAGGGCGGAGGCGAGGGCCATGGAGATGCCGGTCAGCACGATGTGGATCACGAACAGCACCGGAGCCACGAAGATGAAGGCGAACTCGATCGGCTCGGTGATCCCGGTGAGGAAGGCGGTGAGCGCCGCGGAGATCATGATCGAGCCGACCGTGGTGCGCCGGTGCGGCGGTGCGGCCCGCCAGATGGCGATCGCGGCGGCCGGCAGGCCGAACATGAGGACCGGGTAGAAGCCGGCCTCGAAGCCGCCGTAGCCGACGGCGCCGCTGTTGAAGCAGATCAGGTCCCCGGCGAGTTTCTTGCCGTCGACCACGCATTCGGGGACCTGGGTCCAGATCACGTTGTTGACGATGTGGTGCATGCCGAGGGGGAGCAGGGCACGGTTGATCATGCCGTAGATCCCGGCGCCGAGTTCGCTGTTGGAGGCGAGCCAGGTCCCGGAGGCGCGGACCCAGCCGCCGAGCACCGGCCAGACGAAGCCAAGGAACACCCCGATCACGAGCCCGGCGAAGGCGGTGAGGATCGGCACCAGGCGGCGCCCGCCGAAGAAGGCCAGCCAGGTCGGCAGCTTGGTGCGGTGGTAGCGCTGCCAGAGCAGTGCGGAGACCAGGCCCATGATGATGCCGCCGAGCACCCTGGTCGGGTTCTGCGCGCCGAGGTCGAGCACCACGCTGGGAACGCCAGGGGTGGCCCGCTCGAACACCTCGGTGGTGATGGACTCCCTCAGGTCGGCGTCGAACAGGATGAAGAACATGTTCATGCTGACGGCATGGAAGATCAGATAGCCGACAAGCGCCGCCAGGGCGGTGGAGCCGTCGGCCTTGCGGGCGAACCCGATGGCGACACCGATCGCGAACAGGATGGGCAGGTTGTCGAAGAGCGCGCCACCCGCCGTGCCGACGACGCGGGCCACATCGTCGAGCAGGACGCTGTCGGTCCGGCCGAGGAGGTCGTCCCGTCCGAGCCTGAACAGCAGGCCCGCGGCGGGCAGGACCGCGATCGGCAGCATCAGAGAGCGTCCCAGGCGCTGGAGCACGCTCATCGCGGCGGACCCGGGCCGGTGGGCGGCGGGCAGGCCCGCGTCCGCCGAGGGGGGACTCATCGGGCTTTCCTCCAGGGGGTGGGAGGGAGGAGTGCGGCGAAGGGTGGGGTCAGGCGCGGCGGGTCGGTAGCTCCAGGATCGTACGGAGCTGGTAGCGGTCGGCGCGATAGGTGGAGACCCCGAGTTCGGCGCAGACGCCTCCCGCGTAGGAGCGCCGCTGCAGCAGCAGCACGGCCCCGCCGCGTGGCAGCTTCAGCAGGTCGGCGTCGCCGGGGTCGGCGATGCCACCGTCGATGGTGAGCTCGCCGGCGTCGAGCACCAGGCCGTAGCGGGTCTCCAGCAGGGCGTAGAGGGAGCGGCCTGTCAGGTCGTGGGTGTCGAGGTCGGGGGCGATGGAGACGGGAATGTGCGCCCGCTCGATGCACATGGGCTCGCCCGCCGCGGTCCGCAGCCGTTCGATGAAGTGGACCTCGTCGCCCGGCTGGATGCCGAGCTCCCTGGCCAGGTGCGCGCTGGCCCTGACCACCCGGCGGTCCAGGTCGCGGGAGCCGGGTTCCATGCCCCTGGCGCGCATCTCCTCGCTGAAGGAGGTCAGCCGCAGGGCCATCTCGATCTTGGGACGGGCCACGAAGGTGCCCTTGCCGGCGACCCGCTGGAGCCTGCCCTCGGAGACCAGGTGGTCGACGGCCTGTCGGACGGTCATCCGGGACAGGCCGAAGCGCTGGCAGAGCTCGCGCTCGGACGGGATCGCGGTGCCGATCGCCAGCTCGTTGTTCTCGATGAGATCGAGCAGGATCTCCCGCAGCTGGAAGTACTTGGGCACCGGGCTGTCCGGATCGATCTGGGCCACAGGATCCTCCCCCCTCGATCTGAGGTGGCTGATGAGTTATGGTTCGTACTGGTCTAGTCCGGACTAGACCACAGGCCGGAAAAGGGTGTCAACGTACGGACCGGAGACGGATCGATAACGGCCCGATCTCGTCCGTCCGAGCCGAAGGATGAGCGCGAGATGACGACCAAGATGCGCAGCGAGATAGCCGAGCAGCCCGCCGCGTTGCGAGCCACGCTCGATGCCCTCCTCCCCAGGGTCGGGGAGGTGGAGCGGCTCGCGGGGCAGACCCGCCAGCTGCTGTTCATCGCCCGTGGCACCTCCGACAACGCCGCAGTCTACGGCCGTTATCTGGCCGAGGCGCACACGGGCAGGCTCTCCACGCTCGCCGCCCCCTCGATCGCCACCACCTACCGGCGCAGGCTGGACCTCGACGGCGTGCTGGCCGTCGCCCTCTCCCAGTCGGGCAGGACCGAGGAGATCGTCGAGACCCTCGCCTGGGCGAAGGACTGTGGCGCCCGGACCGTGGCCATCACCAACGGCGGAGAGCAGAGCCCCCTGGCCCAGGCCGCGGACCTCGCCCTGTGCACGGTGGCGGGCGAGGAGAAGGCCGTCCCCGCCACCAAGACCTACACCACCCAGCTCGCCGCCCTCGCCGTACTCGCCCTCGGTCTCGGCGCGGACGTCGATCCCGGTGACCTGCGGCGGGTCCCGGACGCGGTCGAGAAGCTGGTCGGCGACCCGGGCGACCTGGAGGCGATCGTCGAGGGGCTGGCGGACAAGCCCGGCGTCGTGGTCTCCGGCCGGGGGCTGGCCTTCTCCACCGCGCTGGAGCTGGCGCTCAAACTCAAGGAGGCGTGCTACCTGCACGCCATGGGCCTGTCGTACGCGGACCTGCTGCACGGCCCGATCGCCGTGGTCGACTCCGACACCCCGGCGATCCTGGTCGCGGCGGGCGAGGGCCCGACCCTGGCCGGCACCGTGGCGCTCGCCGAGCGGGTGACCGGCGCGGGAGCCTCGGCCTACACGGTCGGCGGCGGTACCGCGCTCTCCTCGGTCTCCACCGCCGCGCTGAACGGTCCCGACCTGCCCGAGTGGGTCGCGCCACTGGGCCTGATCGTCCCCGGTCAGCTGCTCACCGAGGCGCTCGCGCGCAGGCTGGGGATCGACCCGGACGCCCCGCGTGGTCTCAACAAGGTGACCCAGACCGACTGATCGCGATACCTCCTCTAGGTCCTGTCCTGCGGATCTTGCCGTGGCGAGGATCGGTCAGGTGGTGTCTCGCAAGGCGGAGGAGGGAGCCGCGGCGTGCCGCGGTGACCGACGACAACGCGGCGAGGCGCCGCCTGGCCGTAGGGGGCAAAAGATCCGCAGGACAGGGCCTAGCCTGCCCATAGCCCTGGGGACAGGGTGATCACAACTGGAGGGCGACATGGCGGCCGACGCCGACGCGATCATCGCTGGACTCGGTGGTGCGGACAACATCATCGAGATCGAACCGTGCATCACCCGGCTCCGCACCGAGGTGCGTGATGCCTCCAAGGTCGACCAGGTGGCCCTGCGGGCGGCCGGCGCGCACGGCGTGATGGTGGCCGGCGGCGTCGTACAGGTGGTGGTGGGCCCCGAGGCCGACACGATCGCCTGCGACATCGAGGACATCATCGGCTGAGGGAGGTGTTCTCGCGGACGGGGGCATGCCGAGGGGAGTGCGGTGACCACGGTTCTGGCACCGGTCGCGGGGGTGGCCGTGAGACTCGACTCGGTACCCGACCCGGTCTTCTCCGAGGGCCTGGTCGGGCCCGGCATGGCGATCGAGCCGGACAGGGCGCCCGGCCGGGTGTTCTCCCCCATCGCGGGCACCATCGTCAAGCTGCACCCGCACGCGTTCGTGGTCGTCGGCGACGACGGCAGGGGAGTCCTCGTCCACCTGGGCATCGACACGGTTCAGCTCAGGGGCGAGGGGTTCGAGCTGCTGGTCGCGGAGGGCGATCGGGTGAGCGCCGGGCAGCCGGTGGTGGCGTGGGACCCGGCCGGGATCGAAGCGGGTGGGCGCCGCCCGATCTGCCCGGTCGTGGCGCTGGACGCCGCCGCGGGCGCCGTCACCGGCCTCGCCGAGGGGGTCGTGGACGCCGGTGACCGGCTTTTCGAGTGGAGTGATCCGGCCTGACGGCCCGCGGGACCGGGAGATGGCGAAGAATGTGAAATGGTGTTGAAGTCATCGGATGGCCAAAGGACGGCAAACACACCGTGCGGTCTAGACCGGACTGTCGACTCTGAGGAGGAAACACGTGGCCGAGCGCCATGTCACCGTCACATCGAAGGTCGGCCTGCACGCCCGGCCCGCCGCGACGCTCGTGCAGGCGGCGACCAAGGCGTCCCTGGACGTCACCATCGCGAAGGGGGCCGGCTCGCCGGTGAACGCCAAGAGCATCCTGTCGGTCCTCGCACTCGACGTCAGGAGGGGGGACGTAGTGGTGATCAGGGCCGAGGGTGAGGGCGCCGAGGAGCTTCTCGACCAGTTGGCGGGCATCGCGTCGGCGCCGTGAGCCGAGGTGCCTCTGGTTCGCCGGTCGATTCGGTGCGCGGGCACCGGGACGTCCGCCCGGATAGCGTACGAGGCATGGCTCGGTGGATGCGTGTGACGGGGATCGCAGTGATCGCGACGATGGCGGCGGGGTGTGTCGGCACCGGAAGGGCCGCTCCACCGGCGTCCGGTGCGGTCGGGGGCGGTGAGTCCTCCGCGAGCGTGAGCCCGGCGGAGTCCGCGAGCCCGGCGGCCGCGCCCGCCGAGACGGCGAAGCCGTCCGGTGTGGAGGCCGTGCTCGCCTCGATGAGCCTGGAGGAGAAGGTCGGCCAGCTCTTCATGCCGGTGCTTTACGGTCAGGCGGCCGACACGGTGTCGGGGGAGAACCAGGCGCGGTTCGGCGTGGACACCGCGGCGAAGATGGTCGCCCGCTACCGCCCCGGCGGGGTGATCCTGTTCCCCTGGGCGGGCAACGTCAAGAACGTCAGGCAGGTCGTGGCGCTGACCAACGGGCTGCAGAAGGCGTCGCCGGAGATCCCGCTGCTGATCGGCGCGGATCAGGAGAACGGCCAGGTCTCCCGGCTCGCCCCGCTGGTCACCAACCTGCCGGGAGCCTCGGTCATCGGCTCGACCGGCGACCCCTCGCTGGCCCGCCGGGCCGCGGAGGTGACCGGCCGCGAGCTGCGCGTTCTGGGCATCAACCTCGACTTCGCCCCTGTCGCCGACGTCAACATCAACCCGCGCAACCCGGTGATCGGCCCGCGCGCCTACGGCTCCGATCCGAAGAAGGTCGCACCGATGGTCGCCGCCGCGGTCCGCGGCTTCCACGACGCGGGGGTCGCGGCCACGGCCAAGCACTTCCCCGGCCATGGTGACACCAGCGTCGACAGCCACACCGGTCTGCCGGTGATCAAGCACTCGCTGTCCCAGTGGAGAAGGCTGGACGCCCCGCCTTTCGCCGCCGCCATCGGCAAGGACGTCGACGCGATCATGAGTGCGCACGTCGTCATGCCGAAGCTGGACCCCTCCGGCGACCCGGCCACCCTCTCCAGGCCGATCCTGACCGGGCTGCTCAGGGAGAAGCTCGGCTTCGACGGGGTCGTCTCGACGGACGCGCTGGACATGGCGGGGGTGCGCAAGAGGTATGACGACGGGGAGGTGGCGGTACGGGCGATCCAGGCCGGGGTCGACCTGCTGCTCATGCCGCCGGACTACCGCGAGGCCCGTGGGGCGCTGCTGGCCGCCGTGAAGTCCGGGAAGATCTCCGAGGCGCGGCTCGACCAGTCCGTCCGGCGCCTGCTGAAGCTGAAGGCCGCCCGTGGCCTGCTGGAGAGGGCGCCGGTCGCCGACCCGGCCAGGGCCGAGCGGGTACTGCGCTCGGCCGGGCACCTCAAGGTCGCCCGGCTCATCAACTCGCGGGCCCGCTGAGCGAGCTTTAAGATCGCGACCGCGGTCTGGGCCCCGGTCGCCGTGGTCATGGTCGTGTTCCCGGTCATGGTTCTCTCATGGTCACGGTTCTCTCGTGGTCACGGCCGGGGGTCCGTGCCGAGGGACCGGGTCAGGCGGCCTGGAGGCTGCCGGTCCTGGCCAGTGAGACGACGAGCGACTGGATGACGCGCATGAGAAGGGCCTCGATCAGCATGACCGCGGCCTTGGCGAGCAGCGTGGAGAGGAATCCAGACATAACAACCTCACAGGGAGAAGGATCGCTTAATGCGATAATCCATACCAAACAGGACTAAGTCACCAGCTAGAAGATTACCGTTCGGTGAACGTTCGGTGACACCTGTCGAGTGGATGCCTGGAAGGCGACCCCGGCGGCCGTGGTGGCGGCGGCACTGCCCAGGGCGATGAACCACCCCACCGGCCCGAGGGGGCGGCAGCCGAAGAAGTGGCAGAGCCCGGGAACCGAGACGGTCATGCCCAGAACGCCGAGGGACAGGAGCGAGGCCAGCACCACGGTGCGATCCCGGGTGCCCAGGGCCAGGGTCTGCAGCAACTGCGTCGACACCAACGCGACCAGTCCCATCGTGTCCGCCCGCCCACGCGTGCCGGTCATCCGGCCGATCGCCCAGGCCGCGCCCGCCGCACTCGCCGTGGTGGCGGCCCGCAGGTAGATGTCCCGGGTCAGGGAGGCTCCCAGCGAGGCCTCCGGGCCCTCCTCCAGCAGCTTCTCCGGACTGGTCGCGGTCGGTGGCCGGGAGGCCACCGCCATCGCGGGCAGCATGTCGGTGAGCAGGTTGACCAGCAGCAGCTGCCGGGCGTTCAGCACGTTCCGGCCGCTGATCAGGCTGGATCCGACCGCGAAGACGATCTCGCCGATGTTGCCGCCCAGCAGGATGCTCAGGGCGTCGCGGACCGACCCCCACATGGCCCTGCCCTCGATGATCGCATCGACGATCGTCTCGATGCGGTCGTCGGTCACCACGATGTCGGCCGCGGCCCTGGCCGCCGGGGTCGCGCGGGAGCCGAGGGCGATCCCCACGTCCGCGAGCCGGATCGCGGGGGCGTCGTTGGCGCCGTCCCCGGTGACCGCCACGACCTTGCCGGCCCGGCGCAGGCAGCCGACGATCCTGGCCTTGTGGGCCGGGGTGGTCCTGGCGAAGACCGTCACGTCCGGCAGAGCCTCCAGCAGGGTCTCGTCGTCCATCCCGTCCAGCTCGGGCCCCGTCATGATCTGCCCGCCGTTCAGCACGTTCAGCTCGACGCCGATCGCCTCCGCCGTGCTCGGATGGTCACCCGTGATCATGATGATGCGTACGCCCGCCCGTGTCAGCCGGTCGACGCTTTCGGCCGCCGTGGGCCTCACCGGGTCGGCCAGGCCGAGGAAGCCCAGGAAGCACAGGCCCTGGACGCGGGACTCGTCGAGGTCGCGACGGTCGGAGGCGGCGCGCTCCGCGACCGCGAGCACCCGGTAGCCCTGCCGGGCGAGCTGGTCGAGCTCCTTCTCCAGCTCCGCCTCAAGGGAATCCGTGAGGGGGACCACCTGGCCGTCGCGGAGTACGGACGTGCAGCGGGTGACCACGACCTCCGGAGCGCCCTTGACGCTCAGCAGCGGCCCCGAGTCGCTCGCGCCGAGTACCGCGTGATAGCCGCGCCCGGGCTCGAAGGGAAGCTCGTCGACCCTCTCCCAGCTCCCCCTGCCCTCCCTGGGCACCACGCCCAGCCGCTCGGCCCCGTTCACCACGGCGCGATCGGTGGGGTGCGCGATGGGACGCCCCTCATCGTGCCGCGGGCACGCGCGCAGCCCCGCGGCCACGATGTGCCTCATCTCGGGCGTCAACGCCTCGACGAGACGTTCGTCCTGCCCGTCCGAGACGCACCGCAGGCTGATGCGCCCCTCGGTGAGCGTCCCGGTCTTGTCGAAGCAGAGCACGTTCACCCGGCCGAGGGCCTCGATCGTGGAGGGGTTGGGCACCAGGGTGTTGCGGGTCGACAGCCGCCGGGCGGCGGCGAGTTCCGCGACCGAGGCGACGAAAGGCAGCCCCTCGGGCACGGCGGCGACGGCGAGGCTCACCGCGGGCGCGAGCGCCTCGATCATCGACCTGCCGCGCAGCAGGTCGGCGGCGAGCAGGACGAAGCCGGAGCCGACCGCGACCGGAAGGATCCGGCGGCTCAGCTTCCGCAGTCGCAACTGCACGCCCGAGACGGGTGGCCGCTCCTTGGCGAGCCTGGCGGTCCTGGCAGCCTCGGTCGCCTCGCCCGCCGCGACCACCACGGCCAGCCCGCTACCGGCCGCCACGGTCGTACCCTCGTAGACCATTGAGCTCCGGTCGGCGACGGCGGGCGCGTTGACGGGCGCCGGTGACTTGGTGACGAGCTGGGACTCGCCGGTCAGCGCGGCCTCGTCGATCTCCAGGCCCGTCGCCCTGAGCACCCGGCAGTCGGCCGGCACGGTGTCGCCCGCGCGCAATTCGAGCACATCGCCCGGTACGAGGTCTTCGGCCGTCACGCTCACGCCCTCGTTGGGGCGGCGCAGCCGAACCCGGATCGCGACCGACTCGGTCAGGCGATGCAACGCCCGTTCGGCGGTGAACCGCTGGCCCCCTCCGATGAACGCGTTGGCGAACACCACCGTGGCTATCATCACCGAGTCGGAGACCGAGCCGACCAGGGCCGACAGGCCCGCTCCGGCAGCCAGGACCGGGGTCAGCGGGTTGGCCAGCTCCTCGGCGGACGCGCGGAGCAGCGAGGCGGGACGCTCGGACTCCGCGGATCCCGCCGAGGTCCTGCGCCGGATGGCCTCGGCCTCGGTGATCCCGCTGGGCGAGGAGCCCAGCAGGGACAGGACGTCCTTGGTCGACATCGCGTGCCAGGGGGTCTGGTCCACCCGGACCGGCGGCGTCTCCTGCCCGGCGTGCCAGCCCGCCCACACACCCGCGATGATGGCGGCCATCGCGGTGCAGTCACTTGAGAGCTGAGCCCTGCCCAGTGACCGCGACGGCGGCCCGAGGGCGGTCAGCGCGCCTCCGGCGGTCGCTCCCGTGGCGTCGAGCCATGTGCACCGCTCGCTCGTCTTCCTCGCCGGTGCCAGGCAGCTCAGCAGCAGGTGGATCTCCTCGAGTCCGCCGATCACGTCCGCGTCCCAGGGCACCCGGCCCGAGCGGGACAGCACGCCGATGCCCAGGTCGGCGTGGGCCAGCGCGGTCATGTGGCGTCCCGACACCACGGCGACCCCGTGACCGTCCGCCTGGAGCGCGCGGACCGACCGGGTCAGCCGGGAGGCGTCCAGCTCGAACTCGTCGACGCCGAGCCGCAGACCGAGCCCCAGATCACCTCCCGCCAGCAGCACGGTGCCCGCGGCCTTGGCCGCGGTGACGATCGCGTCGGCCAGCGGGTCCACCTGCGGCGCCATGCCGACCAGGGCCACGGGAACGCCCTGCCTCGCCACGCGGACGGCCCGGAGCCCCCGAGCCTCCCATTCCTCGGCGTCCGCCGCGATGAGCCCGGCCGGGCCCGGCACCGGCTCGGCCGTCCACTCCTCGTGTTCCCGCCGCGCGCCGGGGTCGGCGAGGTCGAGCAGGGCGTAGAGCCGCGCGTGCAGTCCGTCGGCGCCGGCGTCGCCGAGGGGTACGATGCGGTCGATCTCCCAGGAACCCGTGTCGAGCACGTCGGCGTCGAGGATGACCGTGTCGATGCCGTCCATGTGGCGCAGGGCGCGGCTGTTGAGAACGACCGCCCCGCGCCGCGCCAGGGCGCGCCCGATCGCGGAGGCGAAGGATTCGCGGCCCAGCTTCCCGGCGTTGGGGGTCGCCGCGGTGAGCATGGCGATGGTCCGTTCCCGGTTTTTGCCGAGGAGGTACGTCAGCCCGGTGGCGCCCACCGCCACCTGGCTCGCGACGTGCTCGAACCGTCGCACGGGGCTGGTGGACATGGGGGACGGGCGCGGTTTCCTGGCCGCGCGGATGTGGCGGTAGGAGCCCCCCCACGAACCCAGTTCGTGCTCGTGCCTCTCCCAGGCCCGTCGCGTGTCGCGCGTCTCAAGGTAGCGGCCGACGGCGCTGGCCGACTGGACGAGCATCCCCAGCGGACGCAGCGCCAGCGTGTAGGTGACGATGTCCGCCGTCTCGAGCAGGGCGGAGGCGGTCGGAACGCCGAGGTGGCGGTCCAGCTCGGTGCGGACCTTCGGGGTGGACTCGGCCAGGCTCAGCAGGGCGGGAATGATCGGAGTGAGCGGCAGCACGTGCATCACACGCCCGGCGAGCGCCAGGCTCGTTCCGACCAGGCTCCCGCCGAGCCGGATGCCCATGCGCGTGTGGCTCCGCACCGGGTTGGAGATGCGGTGCTCCGCGTATTCGGAGGCGAGGGACACCGGGCCCGGCAGCGACTCGTCGTCAAACTCGGCGTCCTCGTCCACGTCCGGCTCGTTGTCGTCGCCGTCGTCAGCGTTGTCGAACGAATCGACGATCGCCACCAGCTTCTCCAGGTCGACCGAGCCGGGGTCGCACCCCACGAACACGATCCCGAGAGCGCCGTTGACCTCCGCCCGCTCGACCCCCGCCACCTTCAGCAGCGAGTTCTCCAGTCGTCGCGCCGTCCGCCCGCTGCCAGGACCGCCGATCACGTACAGGTCGATACGGAGCCCACCGGGACAGATTCGCCTCCCTCGGGAATGCCTCAGGGCGTTGCGGACCACCTCGGGCATGGCACCCCAGAGAGTTTCCGCGGGAAGCGAGAGCAGACGGGGTACGAACATCCGGATCTCCAGTAGACGAGATGACGAGGCCGATCAGGCCGTGGTTACACGTGGCCCGATCGGCCCCATCACTGTGATCACTTGGAGGTGCTCCTGCGAGTCGAGGTCTTCGGGCGGGCGGCGGACCGGGTGGCCCTGGAGGCGGAGCTCGCGGCACGGGAAACGGACGCCGAGGTTCGCGACGCGGATCTGGTGGCCCGTGACGCGGACCTGGTGGCGCGTGCGGTGGTCTTGGCGGTCCGTGAGGTGGTGCCTGCGGCGCGTGCGGTGGGTTTCGTGGTCCGGGAGCCGGTCCTCGTCCGCGATGTGGTGCCTGCGGCCCGTGATGCGGGCTTGGTGGTGCGCGATGTGGTCTTGGTGGTTCGTGTGGTGGTGCCTGCGGCGCGTGCGGTGGGTTTCGTGGTCCGGGAGCCGGTCCTCGTCCGCGATGTGGTGCCTGCGGCCCGTGATGCGGGTCTGGTGGTTCGCGCGGTGGGTTTGGTGGCGCGTGTGGTGGTGCCTGCGGCCCGTGATGCGGGCTTGGTGGTGCGCGATGTGGTCTTGGTGGTTCGTGTGGTGGTGCCTGCGGCGCGTGCCGCGGGTCTGGTGGTTCGTGCGGCGGGTTTGGTGGCGCGTGTGGTGGGTTTGGTGGCGCGTGTGGTGGTGCCTGCGGCTCGCGTCGCGGGTCTGGTGGCGCGCGCGGCGGGTTTGGTGGCGCGTGCGGTGGGTTTGGTGGCGCGTGTGGTGGTGCCTGCGGCGCGCGCGGTGGTGCCTGCGGCTCGCGTCGCGGGTCTGGTGGTTCGTGCGGCGGGTTTGGTGGCGCGTGTGGTGGTGCCTGCGGCGCGCGCGGTGGTGCCTGCGGCTCGCGTCGCGGGTCTGGTGGCGCGCGCGGCGGGTTTGGTGGCGCGTGCGGTGGTGCCTGCGGCTCGCGTCGCGGGTCTGGTGGCGCGCGCCGCGGGTTTGGCGGTGCCCGCGGCTCGTGCGGTGGGCGCCGGAGTCCGGGGCGCGGAGACCATGGCCCGGCCTTTTCCGCGGGCACGCTGAGCGATCATCGTCCCGACCCCGATGGCGGCCGCCACCGGCCACTCGATCAACCCCACCACAGCCAGGGCGCCGAGCCCTCCGTAGTAGATGATGCGCTCAGGCGGCGGAAGGAAGGACCTGGCGGCGTCGACGGCTTGGCCCGCTTCCTGCCGGCTGACGTGTGGCAGGTGAACATGCGGCGGCCGGAACTGCACCGTCATCATTGGAAGGTTCAACTTCAGTGAGGGGTTGTCCTGCTTCCGGCCTGACGGTGTGTGCGTGGTGGACGCGGCGGGTGTGGTCGGCTTCCGCGCCGTATGGGCGCGTGACCGGCTCGCCTGAGCTACTGCCATGATCCCTCCTCATGGGAACCGAGGGAAGGTGCAAATGGAGCCCGCAGGAGGCCGATCACGCCTTCTACGTGCGGTTATATGGCCTGAGTGCCATGTTCGTAATCTTCCTCGAATTGGAGCCGTGAAACTCGTACCGGCCGTTGAATCGGATATTGGGGGAGGAATCTCCAATCCATCGGACCTTGTGCACCCCGTTCCGGAACGTCCTAGGAGAGGTACGGCTTGAGCTCGCGACGGGCCACGGTGCGAATGTGAACCTCGTCCGGGCCGTCGAATATGCGCATCGCGCGGGCCTGGGCGTACATCGTGGCGAGCGGGACGTCGTCGGCGAGACCCATACCGCCGTGGACCTGGATGGCGCGGTCGATGACCTCACAGGCCATCCTCGGAGCGACGACCTTGATCGCGGAGATCTCCGAGGCGGCCGCCTTCACGCCGACCGTGTCGATCATCCAGGCGGCCTTCAGGGTGAGCAGCCTGGCCTGCTCGATGGCCAGCCGTGATTCGGCGATCTGCTGCTGCACCACGCCCTGCTGGGCCAGCGTCTGGCCGAAGGCCACCCGGTTGGCGGCGCGGGTGCACATCAGCTCCAGGGCGCGCTCGGCCATGCCGATGGCACGCATGCAGTGGTGGATGCGACCGGGGCCGAGACGGGCCTGGGCGATGCGGAAGCCGTCACCCTCCTCCGCGATCAGGTTCGAGGCGGGCACCCGGACGTCCGTGAAGACGATCTCGGAGTGGCCGTGCTGCTCCTGGTAGCCGAAGAGCGGTAGGTGGCGGACGACCTCCACACCCGGCGTGTCCATCGGGACCAGGATCATCGACTGCTGGCGGTGCGGAGGGCCGTCCGGATCGGTCTTGCCCATCACGATCAGGATCTCGCAGCGCGGGTCGGCGACCCCGGTGATGAACCACTTGCGGCCGTTGATCACGTACTCGGAGCCGTCGAGCCGGATGGAGGTGGCGATGTTGGTCGCGTCGCTTGAGGCCACGGCGGGCTCGGTCATCGCGAACGCCGAGCGGATCTCCCCGGAGAGCAGGGGCTTGAGCCACCGGTCCCGCTGCTCGGGCGAGCCGAACATGTGCAGGACCTCCATGTTCCCGGTGTCGGGGGCCGCGCAGTTCAGTGCCTCGGGCGCGAGGTCGATGGAACGGCCGGTGACCTCGGCCAGGGTGGCGTAGTCGAGCACCGACATGTTCGACTCATCGGGCAGAAACAGGTTCCAGAGGCCGCGTGAGCGCGCCTCGGACTTGAGCTCCTCCACCACCGGCGGTAGTTCGTGGTTGTCGTAGCCCCTGGCCTGGCGCCACGCATGGTAGACCGGCTCCGCCGGGTATACGTGAGTTGCCATGAAATCGGTCAGATTGGCGAGGTATTCCTGAGCCTTGTCGCTGAGCGCGAAGTCCATGGCGGCAAGTTTGGCACCACCCTTTCCCCGATCGTTCACCGGCCACACTTAACCTGGAACCCGTTCCACTAAGGAGGACAGATGCTCAAGGGCGTGCTGATCGACTGGGGTGGCGTGCTCACCGTCGGCCTTTCCGAGGCGGTCGCGGAGTGGATCGTCGCCGAGAGACTCGACGCGGACCACTACCGGCAGGTGATGCGCGAGCTCGTCGTCCACGCGTACGAGGGCCTGGAGAACAGCGAGAACGCGATCCACGCTCTGGAGCGGGGGGAGATCTCCGGGTTGGACTTCGAACGCCACCTGGCCGCCCGGCTGGTCACCACGGACGGCGTGCCGCCGGTCGCCGAGGGGCTGCTGGACAGGATGTTCTCCCGCTTCCACCGGGTCGAGCCGATGTACGAGATGCTCCGGGTGGCCCGTGCCGCCGGGCTGCGCACCTGCCTGCTCTCCAACTCCTGGGCGAACGAGTATCCCCGCGAGGGCTGGGACGACGTCTTCGACGAGGTCGTCATCTCGGGAGAGATCGGCATGCGCAAACCCGAGCAGAGGATCTTCGAGCACGCGCTCGGCAGGATCGGCCTGGCCGGTGAGCAGTGCGTGTTCGTCGACGACATCGAGGCCAACATCGAGGCCGCCCGGCGGCTCGGCATCGTCGGCGTGCACCACCGCGACCCCGAGGTGACCATCGCCGAGTTGGAGACCCTGTTGCGGGTCTCGCTGCGCTGACGCCCGTCCGGTCCGGAGCGGATCGGGTCACTCCGCGCGGGCGGTACCACCGCGGGTCGCCGGTACTGGCACACTCGATGCGTGAATCGGCGCCGAACCGGCGCCGATGTCTTAAGAGATAGATCGAGGCATGGATGCGCGTCTACCTGCCGTGTACGCTCCCGGCGCTGGCCCGCGTGGCCACCGTGGGGGAGCTCGGCCCGGCCCCGCTGACCGGCTACGCGGTGACACCCGCGTTGATCGAGTGGTATGTCTCGGGTGACACCGAGGAACTGGAGTACGTCGCACTGACCGAGGCGGCCAGGGATTCCCTGCGGATGCTGGCCGCCGACCGCGCGGACGGGGTGGAGGTCGCCGCGCGGCGGGTGGTCGTCGCCGTCGACGTACCGGAGGGCGACGTGAGTGTGAGCGCCGACCTGGACGAGCGCGCCCGGGTGCGACTCGCCGCGGCGGTCCCGCTGGCGCGGATCGCCGCCGTCCACGTGGACGACCTGTCGGCGGTGAAGGACGTCGAGGCCGCCGTCGCGGCGCTGCCCGCGGCCGACCGGGGCGACGACGACGCCAGGTTCACCGTGGACGGCGTCGAGGCCAACGAACTCCTCTGGTACGCCACCCAGGAGATTCCCGACCTGACCGGCTGATCCCCTCTCGCGCCCGGAGTCCGGAGAGCGGGCCGACCACCCTGTCGGGGCGCCGCTCCAGCGAGGGTTTTCGCTATCCTGGGAGGCGATATGAGACACATCGTTTGGGATTGGAACGGCACGCTCTTCCACGACATCGACGCCGTCGTGGGTGCGACGAACGCGGTGTTCGAGCCGTACGGGCTGGACTCCTACGACGCGGACCGCTTCCGTGCCGTCTACACGCGCCCGATCTGGGCCGCCTACGAGCGCATGCTCGGCCGTGCCCTCCACGAGGGCGAGTGGGAGATGCTCGATCTTGGCTTCCACGACAACTACCACCGGCTGATGCTGGAGTGCGGGCTGGCCGACGACGCGCTCTCCACCCTGGAAAACTGGGGGAACACCGGAGGCAGGCAGTCGCTGCTGTCCATGTGGGCGCATGACCGGCTGGTTCCCAAGATCGCGGAGTTCGGCATCGACCACCACTTCACCCGGATCGACGGTCTGCGCAGCGCCTCCGGCGGGCACAAGGCCGAGTCGATGGTGGCCCACCTGGCCGCGCTCGGCATCGACCCGGCCGACGTCCTCGTGATCGGCGACAGCCTGGACGACGCGCACGCCGCCCAGCACGTCGGCGCGCGCGCGGTCCTCTACACCGGCGGCATGACCAGTCGCGCCGACCTGATGTCCTGCGGCGTCCCGGTCGTCGACACCCTCGCGAACGCCCTCGACCACGCCTAGGCTCTGCCCCTCGGGCCTGCGGAGGCCGCCGTGTCCGAAAAACGGTCGCGGGCCGGACAGGGGTTTCCCGGTCGGCATGGTGGAGGGGGCACCACCACAGGGCAATCCCACCAAAAACGAAGTTTTCGGCATCGGAGGCGGTCGCCATGCGCCTCGGGCCGTACCCTGGGCATCCGCACCCATTCCGGGAGGCTCCGATCAACCGCCTCGTTCTCTGGAACATCGA
Organism: Streptosporangium sp. CA-115845; assembly: GCF_050943795.1. Lineage (NCBI taxonomy): Bacteria > Bacillati > Actinomycetota > Actinomycetes > Streptosporangiales > Streptosporangiaceae > Streptosporangium > Streptosporangium sp. CA-115845. Next base: position 1,556,879 of record NZ_CP191988.1, read on the forward strand.
CCTCACCCTGGTCGACGTGTCCATCGTCACCCGCGAGGCATACGCGGAGGCCTTCCGCGCTGTCACCGGCAGGCCCCTGGTCAAGCTGACCCAGCCCAACGGGCGCCCGGACTCTGAGATCGTCTTCGAGATGCTCGCCATCAACGGGATCGTCGCCGGGGACGACCACCTCCCCAGGTTCCTCGACGCGCTGGCCGAATTCTTCGGAGCCAGGCGCAGGCGCCTGGCCAAGGACGGCCGGATGATGCCCGGGGCCCGCGACGCGCTGAAGGCGGTGGCGAGGCTCGACGGCGTGGTCCAGTCGGTGCTCACCGGCACGATCAAGAGCAACGCCGTGCACAAACTGACCGCGTTCGGCCTCGACAAGTACGTCGACTTCGAGATCGGCGGCTATGGCGAGGAGGTCTATCCCAAGGCCACCCTCCTGCAGGTCGCGCAGGGCCGGGCCAAGCAGAAGTACGGGGCGACCTTCGACGGGAGCAACACCGTGCTGATCGGCGACTCGGCCAGGGACGTCCAGGCCGCCAGGATCGCCGGGGCCGCGATGATCGGCGTCGCCTCCGGGCGCTCCCTGGCGGCCGAGCTGCACGAGGCCGGGGCGGACGCGGTCCTGCCCGACCTCGCCAACCCCTCCGAGGTGGTGGCCGCCGTCGCCGGCCTCACCTCCCCGGCCCGCCGCGCCGGTCACTACCCCGCCGGCCGCTGATTCCTGTCCGGCGGGCGGGCCGGGTGAACTCGACGGCTTCTCGTACTCGGGTCAGCCGCCTCGGGCTCACCGGCCGATCAGGCGTCGCCACCTCGGCAAGAAGGAGCGGACATTGTCAATACTCTCCCGTGCCGCCCGCGTGTTCGGATGGTCGGCGCCCAGCGTCCGCTCGTGGTCGGCCACGGATCGCTCGTACAGGGCGATGGCCTCTCGCGTCCGTCCCGCCGAGTCGTGGGTGCAGGCGAGGTTGTGGCGGCTGGTGAGGGTGTCGGGGTGGTCGGTGCCCAGTACGCGTTCCTGCTCGGTGAGGACCTGCCCGCCGGGCACCGATGACGCCAAATGGTGATCAACCGCCGGCGGTCCGCCGGTGCAGGTCATCGCTGCGGGAGGCCGGTCAGGAAGCGGCTCGCGATGGGGGCGGCCACCGTGGAGCCGGCGCCGCCACCCTCCACCACGATGGAGAACGCCAGGTCTCCCCGGTAGCCGATGAACCAGGCGTGCGACGGCGGTTCCTTGCCCGAGCCGAACTCCGCGGTCCCGGTCTTGCCCGCCGTGCCGGAGGGGAAGGGGACCGCGCTCGCGGTGCCCTCCACCACCACCGCGGGCATCAGCGTGCGCAGTGCCCGCAGGATCTCGGGTTCCAGCTTCCGCGGCCCGGCCTCGGGCAGCAGGGAGGCCGCCACCAGGCGGGGTGGGCGCCAGGAGCCGTCGGCGATCGCCGCGGCGACCGTGGCCATGTTGAGCGGGCTCGCCAGCACCCGGCCCTGGCCGATCGAGGCCGACGCGAGGTCGGTGTCGTCCTTGGGCGCGGGGAACTCGGCCCGTACCGCGGGCACGCCGGGCCGGACGGGGGCGCCGAACCCGAAGCTCCCGGCGACGGCGGCGAGCCGCCGCCCGCCGAGCCGGTCCACGGTGAGCGCGCCGAACGTGGTGTTGCACGAGTGCGCGAACGCCGTGCGCAACGGGAGCGTGCCGTAGTCCTTGAACCCGGCGTTGTGGAAGGCGAAGCCGCCGATGTTCTGCTCGGCCGGGCAGCTCACCCGCTCGTCCGCGGTCATGCCGTCGGCGACCAGGGCCGAGGTGGTGATCACTTTGAAGGTCGAGCCCGGCGGGTAGTGGCCCAGCAGCGCCCGGTTGAACCCGCCGGGCTTGTTGACCACGGCGAGGATCTCCCCGGTCGAGGGCCGGAGCGCGACCAGCGAGGCGGGCCTGTTCACCGCTTCCAGTGCCGAGGCGGCGGCGCGGTGGACGTCCAGGTCGATGGTGGTGCGCAGTTCCCGGCCGGCCTTGGCGGCGGCGGTGGCGAGCGTGGCGACCTTCTCGGTGCCCCTCACCAGGTCGATCCGCGCGGACGAGGTGCCGGTGAGGCGGGAGGCGTACGTCTGGGTGAGTCCCTCGACGAGTTGCTGCACCGAGCCTGGCGTGGCGGGGGTGTCGATCCGGGTGCCGTCGGCGGCGAGGATCGGCGCCTGCTCGGCCTTGACCAGCATGGTCTTGATCCGCAGGCCCGTTCCGAGCCTGGGGTGGACCGCGGCCGGGCTCCACTTCACCCGCCAGGTGCGCTCGTGCTCGACCAGTCTCAGTGACCCCTCGTAGGCCCAGTTCACGGGCCCCTCCAGCGTCGCGCGGAACCCGACGGTGGCGGGCTCGCCGTCCCGAGCGTCTCCCAGGACGCTGAAGGCGGTCCCCGTCAGCTTCAGGTCGGTACGGAAACGCCGGTACCAGCGCTCGAAGTCGTCCGGCGGCCTGACGGTCAGCGCACGCATCGCCGGGTAGTCCTGCCGGCTCCACGCGGTCAGGAACCTCTCCGCGGTCTCCTCGGGCGAGCCCTCGGTGTGCAGTGCCCACACAGTGCCCGCGCTCGCGGCTGCCAGCACCAGCGCGGTCGCGGTGGCCAGGTGTCTCAGCCTCATGGCAGTCGTCGCCCTTCGTCGTCGGGGACAGAGAAGACCAGAGAGTTGTCCCTTATGTCCAATATTTGGGACAGGGTGAGACCTATAGCCCGATGGATATCGGTGCTGGTGGTGACCTGTTTTCCGAGGGCGGCGGCGAGGGCGTGTGTGGCCGGTCCACACGGTGTGCCGGGGCGATATGTGAACCCCGGGGATGACATTCGGTTGGGGCGCCGAGAGGATAGGGCCATGGTTGAGGAAGGTGCGCTGCTCTGGGAGCCCTCCCCGGAGGTTGTGAGGAACGCGAAGGTCACCCGCTACGCGGAGTGGCTGGGCCGGGCCGGTGACTACGAGTCCCTGTGGCAGTGGTCGGTCGACGCCCCGGCCGAGTTCTGGACGTCGATCTGGGACTACTTCGAGGTCGTGGGGGAGCGCGGTGACGGGCCGGTCCTGTCGGGGGAGATGCCCGGCACGGATTGGTTCGCCGGGTCGACGGTGAACTACGCGGCCAACGCGCTGCGCGGGGCCGCCTCCGACCCCGGGCGGCTCGCGCTGGTCGCCCGCGACGAGGTGGGCGGGCGGCGGACGTTCACCAGGGGCGAGCTGGCCGAGGAGGTGGCACGGGTCCGCGCGGGTCTGGCGGCGCTGGGTGTCGGGCGGGGCGACCGGGTCGCGGCCTACGTACCGAACGTCCCCGAGGCGCTGATCGCCTTCCTGGCGACCGCCTCCCTGGGAGCCGTCTGGTCCTCCTGCTCGCCCGACTTCGGGGCGTCCAGCGTGATCGACCGTTTCACCCAGATCGAGCCGAAGGTGCTCGTCGCGGTCGACGGCTACGACTACAACGGCAGGAGCTTCGACCGAAGCGCGGTCGTCGACGACATCGCGGTCAGGCTGCCGACGCTGGTGGCGCGGGTCCGGATCTCGGCCGAGGACGTGCGGGGCACGCGGAGCACGCCGGGCGCGGACATCCCCGGCGGCCCCGGCGCGGCGGACGCTCCGGGGTCCGGGGCCGGGGCCCGTACGGTGAGCTGGGCGGAGCTGCGCTCCGTCGCGGGGCCGCTCGACTTCGAGCCGGTGCCGTTCGGGCACCCGCTCTGGATCGTCTACTCCTCGGGCACCACCGGGCTGCCCAAGCCGATCGTGCACGGCCACGGCGGTGTGGTGCTCGAACACCTCAAGGCGATCTCCTTCCACCAGGACCTGGGCGAGGACGACGTCTTCTTCTGGTACACCACCACCGGCTGGATGATGTGGAACTACCTCGTCGGCGGACTGCTGGTCGGCTCGACCGTGGTGCTCTACGACGGGGCGGCGACCTACCCCCAGACCGACGCGCTCTGGCGGCTGGCCGCCGAGGAGGGGGTCACCTACTTCGGTACGGGCGCTCCGTACGTGATCGCGTCCATGAAGGCCGGCCTCAAGCCGTCGGGCCTCGACCGGCTGCGGGGGCTCGGTTCCACCGGCTCGCCGCTGCCGCCCGAGGGGTTCGGCTGGGTGCACGACGCGCTGCCGGGCGTGCAGCTCGGTTCGTTCTCCGGGGGCACCGACGTGTGCACCGGCTTCGTCGGCGCGGTCCCGCTGCTCCCGGTCCGGGCGGGCGTGATCCCCTGCCGCTGCCTGGGGGCGAGGGTGGAGTCCTTCGATCCGTCGGGCAGGCCGGTGATCGACGAGGTCGGCGAGCTGGTGGTGACCCTGCCGATGCCGTCGATGCCGGTGATGTTCTGGAACGACCCGGACGGGTCGCGCTACCGCGACAGTTACTTCTCCGAGTACCCCGGGGTCTGGCGGCACGGTGACTGGATCAAGATCCTTCCTGACGGTGGCTCGGTGATCTACGGCCGCTCCGACTCGACACTGAACCGGGGCGGGGTGCGGATGGGCACCAGCGAGTTCTACCGTGTGGTGGAAGGTTTCGAGGAGATCGCCGACAGCCTGGTGATCGACACCGGCCAGCTCGGGCAGGAGGGCCGCCTGCTGCTGTACGTCACCATGGTCGAGGGGGAGACGCTGCAGGACGGCCTGGTCATGCGCCTGCGCCGGGAGCTCAGGGAGAGGCTCTCCCCGCGCCATGTGCCGAACGAGATCATCGAGGTCCCCGGCATCCCCCGCACCCTCAGCGGCAAGAAGCTGGAGATCCCGATCCGCAAGATCCTGCTCGGCGTTCCCCCGGAGAAGGCCGCCAATCTCGACGCCATGGCCAACCCCGAGGTCCTCTCCCACTTCGTCCCGGAGGCCGGCACCGTGCGGCGCTGACCGCCCCGCCCCGCCACGTCACCGGGCACGGTCTCCTCGGGCACGGTCTCCTCGGGCACGGGCCCGGGGACCGGCCTTCCCCGGGCACCGCCCGAACCAAGGAGGCCGCCGAGACGCGCCCCGCGGGACGTGGTGGGGTGGTCCCGGGCTCCGGGGACATTCCTCCCGGGAATCGGGGGCATCGGCTCAGGCGGCTTGGGACGGGGGCCGGGTTCGCTGTTCAGGTGATGAAAAATCCTGATTCGTTCCGCCGGATCGTCGCCGGCATCGCCCTGCTCGCCTGGCCGCTGCTGGAGTTCCTCGCCTTCCTCACCGCGCCGCCGGGAAGAAGCCACGCCCCCGCGGTCTTCCGCGAGAACGCGACGACAGTGCAGGTCAGCGCGCTTCTCTACCTGTGGGCCGCGCTCGCCCTCATCCCGGTGACCTTCGCCCTGGCCCACCTGCTGCGTAGGCGCGCCCCGATGACGGGCAACCTGGGGGCCGCGATCGGCCTGATCGGCTCCGGGCACGCGCTGACGCTCTTCACCACCGACTTCTACGACCTGGCCCTGGCCCAGATACTGCCCGACGCGCAGGCGGAGGCGGTCACGGCCCGGGCCGGCGAGCTGTGGGGATTCCTGTACGGCATGCTGCTGCCCGGCTTCCTCGCCCACGTCGGGCTGTTCACCCTGCTCATCGCGCTGGCCGCGGTCAGGATCGCCCCCTGGTGGGTGCCGGTCGCCGCGTTCGCGGGAACGTTGGTCCCCTTCCTGGCCATCGACCAGGCACCGGCCGTGCAGGCGACGGGCGCCCTGTTCCACCTGGCCGCGTACGGCTGGATCGCGCTGCGCGTGCTGCGGATGCCGGACGCCGAGTGGAGTGGGGAGGTCAGCGGGCAGGTCACAACCCCGCTTCCCGCGCGCGCATGATCGCCTGTGCCCGGTCCGCCACCTGGAGCTTGGTGAAGACGGCCGACACGTGATTGCGCACGGTCTTCTGGCTCAGCCCGAGCCTGGCGGCGATCTGCGGGTTCGTCAGATGCTCGGCGACCAGGCCGAGGATCTCACGCTCCCGTCTGGTCAGCTCGGGCAGCGCCTCCTCCCGCCCGTGCTCGCGCCCCTGCTCGCCGAAGTAGCTCACCAGCCGGGTGGCGATGGCCTGGCCGAAGATGGCCTCGCCCTCGGCCGCCGCCTGCACGGACCGGACGATCTCCGCCTTCCTGGCGCCCTTGAGAACGTAGCCTCTGGCGCCGGCGCGCATGGCCGCGAACACCGAGTCGTCGTCGTCCGACATGCTGAGCACGACCACCCGGATGTGCGGGTGGTCGTGGGTGAGCCGCTCGGTGGCCGCGACCCCGCCCATCCCCGGCATCGCCAGGTCCATCAGGACCACGTCGGGCTGCGCCCGCCCGACCAGGGCCAGCGCCTGCTCGCCGCTGGCCGCCTCGTCGGCGATCTCGATCCCCTCGGTCGTCGACAGCAGGGTCCGCAGCCCCGCGCGAAAACCCGGATGGTCGTCAACCAGCAGGATCCGGATCACCGCTGTCTCCTTCCTCGGCCGCCGGCAGCACGACCCTGACAAGGGTCCCGCCTCCCGGATGTTCCTCGAACACGCACGATCCGCCCAACTCCACAGCGCGCTCCCGCATCGACGCCAGTCCGACCCCCGCGCGGCCCGGCCCTCCGGGGCCGTCGGGGGCGGGCGCCTCCCGGCGCATCCCCCGGCCGTCGTCGGAGACCTCCAGCCTCAGCGTGCCGTCCGCCATCTCGATCCGTAGCTCCACGCGGGTCGCTCCGGCGTGCCTGCGCACGTTGGCCAGCGCCTCGGACGCGATCCGGTAGGCGGCGACCTCGGTGGCGGCCGGCAGCGGCGGCAGGTCGTCCGGGGCGCGCAGGGCCACGCGCAGGCCGGCCGGTTGCCGGATCGTATGGGCGCGGAGCGCGCCGAGCAGCCCCAGGGAGTCCAGCGCGGGTGGGCGCAGGCCGTCCACCAGGGTCCGCACGTCGGCCACCGCGGCCTCGGCATCGGAGACGATCTCGGCCAGCAGTCGCCGCGCGTGCTCGTCCTCGACCAGGTCGTGCACGGCCTCGGCACGCATGGTCAGTGCGGCCAGCGTGGGCCCGAGTCCGTCGTGCAGGTCGCGCCTCAGCCTGCGCCTCTCCTCCTCGCGGGCCATCACCAGCCGCTCCCGCGAGCGTCGCAGGTCGGCGGAGAGCCGTACGGCGTGCACGGCCACCGAGATCTGCCTGGCCAGGTCGCCGAGGACGCGCAGGTCGCGGGGGCCGAACTCGCTCTCTCCCGGCCTGGGCGACAGGATGAGGTCGCCGGCCCGTTCGCCGTTGTGCGTCAGCGGCAGCCGTACGAGCTCCCCTCCGGGCGTGCCGGACGCGTACCGCGCGCCCCCGGCCGTCTCGACCGCCGCGTACGGCAGGCGCAGTGCCTCGGCGACCGACCGGGCGACCCTCGGCAGCACGGTGCCCGGTTCGGCGGTGCTCTCCAGCCTGCGGCCCAGGCAGGTGAGCGCCGCGTACGGATCGTCACGCTCCCCGTACATCAGCAGGTTGACCCAGCCCTGCAGCCGTTCCCGCAGCGGCGCGAAGGCGAGGGCCACGAGCCCGGCGGCCAGGATCGAGATCGGCAGGTCCCCGGTGGGGAAGAGCGCGCCGAGGTAACCGACCACGACCACGTACCCGCTGGTCACGCACCCCGACAGCAGCGCGTAGACCAGCGTTCGGTTGATCACCAGGTCGATGTCGAAGAGCCGGTGGCGCAGGATCGCGACGCAGATGGCGACCGGCAGGAGGGTCATGCCGGTCGCGCCGACCAGCTCCCACAAGGTGTTGGTGGTGGGCCAGATGGCGCCGGGGACGTCGTCGGTCAGCCCGGCCGCCAACCTGGCCGAGACGACCACCACCTCGATGCCGACCGCGTAGACCAGCCAGGCGACCTGGCGGCGCTCCCGGCTGCCGCTCCGAAGAGTCCGCACGCCCAGGTCCAGCGCGCCCACGAAGAACACCACGGCGAACAGGGCGGTTATCGCCGTCTCCACCACCGGTGCCACGTCCGCGAGACCGGCCACTCCGAGCGGGTTGACCACACCGCTGTCCTCGGCGACCTGGCTGTTCTCACCGGGCCGGAACGCGCCGACCACCATGGTCACCGCTCCCGCGGCGGTGGCGCCGATCACCAGCCGGCGCGCTCCCGCAGAGGACAGCCGCCCATCGGGGAAGAACAGCGGGATCAGGCAGGCCGACAGGTTAGCCGGCACCCAGAGCCAGGTCTGTGGCCAGGCCAGGGCTTCGGCCAGTGGCAGCCCGGGACGGGTGACGAGGCCGAGGATCGCGTACTGCCCGCAGAACTCCATGAGCGCGAAGCAGAACGCGCTCACCGTCAGCAGCCGGCCCACCCCGTGCTCGGGGCGGCGCGAACCGATGAGGCCGCCCGCCAGCGCGCAGGCCATCACGAACAGCAGGTGGGACAGGGCGAGCGGATTCGTCCCGTTGAGAACGGCCAGGGCGACGGCGAGCACGGTCAGCACCAGGGTCAGGGCGCACCATGACCACGCGATGCGTGCCGCTGCCGCCACTGTGCCTCCCAAGCCGGTCGCCACACCGTATCCGGCCCGGGGGACGATGTCTCGGGGTGGGACTCGCCGATCAAAGGAGCCTGCGGCCCGGGCGGTCCCCGGGGTCAGATTCCCTGGGGGAGCCGGAACAGGCGGCCCGGGTCGCGGGTGGCCTTGATCTGGGCGAGCCTGGTGGCGTTCGCCCCGTAGTAGGCCGCGCGCCAGCTGCCGAGCTCGGGGTCTGTGTAGTTGACGTAGGCGTGGTCGCCGAAGTGGGGTCGCATCGCCGCGTGCGCGGTCCTGGCCCAGGTGGCCGCTCCGGCGCGGTGGGCGTAGTACTGCACGCTGTAGAGGGCGGCCCGGTGCGGGAAGGCGGTGGCGTCGGGGCGGACCCGGGCGACGGCGCCGCCGAGGGCGTCCAGCAGCACGGTGTGGTTGCCGGGGCGGGCGACCTGGGTGACCAGAGCCCTGGCTCCGGCCTCGGAGAGCGGGCGGTAGGCCATGTGCGACTTGGCGCTGAAGGTGTCCCTGGACAGCCGCCCGCCCCTGGTCTGCCCCGGCAGGGACCCGCCCAGGTGGCACTGGGTGACCGAGAGCGAACCGCAACCCGCCATGGTCAGCATGGCCTGACGGTAGGAGGTCTGCCGGACGTAGCTCGACGAGGGCGACCCGGCCGCGTCGGCCAGCCGGTCGAGCAGCCGCTCGCAGCCGGCCCTGCCGCCGAGATAGAGCCCGACGACCTGCACGTCCATCCCGCCGTCGCGGCTGAGGTGCATGCCCGACCACAGGGCGTCCGGGGCCGAGGGGCCCCACGCCTGCCAGGCGCGCAGCGCCCTGACCGCCTTCGACCACGGCCAGTGCAGGAAGAACACCGTGACCTCGCGGGCCGGGTGGGTCCGGAACTCGAAGGAGACCGCCACGCCGAGGTTGCCCCCGCCGCCGCCCCGCGAGGCCCAGTACAGGTCGGCGTTGCGGTTGGCGTCGCAGGTCAGCAACTGTCCATCGGCCGTGACGAGCTGGACGGACTCCATCACGTCGCAGGTCAGGCCGTACTTCCTGGAGACCACGCCGATGCCGCCGCCCAGCGCCAGTCCGCTCACCCCGACCGTGGCGCAGGTCCCGGCGGGGATGCTGACCCCGCTCGCGGCGAGCCTGTCGTAGACGTCGATCAGCTTGGCGCCCGCCCCGACCCTCGCCCGCCCGGCGGTGTGGCTCACCGTGCTCATCCGGGACACGTCCAGGACCAGGCCGGTCCCGGTGGACCAGCCCGCGTAGGAGTGCCCGCCGGACCGCACGGCCAGCGGCACGTTCAGCCGGCGCGCGAAGCCGACGCACTCGGCGACGTCGGAGGGGTTGGCGCAGTAGGCCACGCCCGCGGGCCGCACCGCGTCGAAGGTGGGATTGAACAGCCGGCGTGCGCTGTCGTACGAGGCGTCGCCAGGCCGGATGACCTTGCCGGCCAGCCCGTCGGCCAGGGCCCGCCAGTCGGCGGGGCGCGGGCCGCTCGCGGCGCCCGTGGTATCCCGGCCGGTCACGCCGGTGGCGCCCAGGGCGGGTGTGCCCTGAGCGCCCAGTGCCAGGGCGGCAAGGCCGCCGGTACGAAGGAATGCCCGCCTGTCAGGAGCGGTCCGCATGCGTTCTCCCCGAGGTTCCGTGTCGACTACCCGATAGGACGACCGCACCCATCACCTGGTTGGTCACATTCACATCACCGTTCGCTCGATACCGATGGTTGTCTCATCGGTGTTTATCGGTTCTCCTCTGGATTCCTCCGTCCGGTGGGCCGGGGCATCGGAAGGGATGGCAGGCGGTGTCGGGTTTCCCCGTTGGGAAGCTGTCGATCACCGCCCGGGGATAAGCTCACCGTCATCGGACGGCGACGCCGGGTAAAGGGTGGGGTTGGGTGGTGCGGGTTCATCAGGCCTGCCGCCACCCCCTCGGCCCCACCCCGCGGCGGGCCGAGGCGTTGCGAGAACTGTCTCCAGAACACCGTGAAGTCATCTAATAACTCCCGTGGATACCCCGGCCTTCAGGTCGGGGAGGAAACGGGAGCGGGAAGGCGCTCTAGCGCCTGAGCGTGCCTGGACCCGCACGACCCACCCCACCCAACACTTAACTGATCTTGCAGTAGGGTGTGAAACATGGCGCAGATCGTGAAGCGGGCATTCAAGTTCCGCTTCTACCCGACGGACGAGCAGGCAGCGGAGCTGTCTCGCACGTTCGGCTGCGCCCGCCTCGTCTACAACAAAGCCCTCGAACACCGCACCCGCGCCTACACCCAGGAAGGCCGCCGCGTCTCCTACGTGGAGTCCTCGGCCGCGCTCACCGCGTGGAAGAAGACCGAGGACCTCGCGTTCCTGTCCGAGGTGTCCTCGGTCCCGCTCCAGCAGGCGCTTCGCCACCTGCAGGCCGCGTTCTCCAACTTCTTCGCCAAACGCGCGAAGTACCCCACGTTCAAGTCCCGTAAGAAGTCCCGGGCGAGCGCCGAGTACACCCGTAGTGCCTTCCGATGGAAGGACGGCCGGATCACCCTCGCGAAGATGAACGGGCCACTGGACATCGTGTGGTCGCGTCCGCTGCCCGAGGGGGCCGAGCCGTCCACGGTGACCGTGTCGAGGGACGCGGCCGGGCGCTGGTTCGTGTCCCTGCTGGTCGAGGAGCGCATCACCCCGCTCCCCCCGGCCGCGAGTACGGTTGGGGTGGACGCGGGCCTCACCGCCCTGGTCACCCTCTCCACCGGGGAGAAGATCGTCAACCCCGGGCACGAGCGGGCCGACCGCAAGCGCCTGGCCAAGGCTCAGCGCAGCCTCGCCCGCATGGAGAAGGGGTCGAACAACCGGCGGAAGGCGAAACTCAAGGTCGCCCGTGTCCATGCCCGGATCGGTGATCGGCGCCGTGATCACCTGCACAAGGTCACCACTCGTCTCGTCCGTGAGAACCAAACGGTCGTGATCGAGGACCTCACCGTGCGCAACATGGTGAGGAACCACAGCCTGGCCCGCGCGATCTCGGATGCGAGCTGGCGTCGGATGCGGTCCATGCTGGAGTACAAGGCCGCCTGGTACGGGCGGGAACTCCTCGTCGTGGACCGCTGGTTCCCCTCCTCCAGGCTGTGCTCGGCGTGCGGGGCGATCCAGCGGTCCATGCCGTTGGGCGTCCGGGACTGGGTGTGTGCCTGCGGCGCCGCCCATGACCGGGACGTCAACGCCGCGAAGAACATCCTCGCCGCCGGGCTGGCGGAGAGGTGAAACGCCTGTGGAGCCGGTGTAAGACCTCAAAGGGGATTTCTCCTGGCGGGCGACTGGCGGTGAAGCAGGAACCCTCACGGGCGACCGTGGGAATCCCCCTCGTTTACGAGGGGGAGGATGTCAACGAGCGGACTTACCTACGGGACCGTACGATTAACGAGGCGGCGGAACTCCTCGGGATGCCGCCGGGTACGGTCAAGTCCGGGCTCTCCGAAAGGTTCTGAAGGAGAGAGGTGTCGCGAGCCGATGTTCCCCTCCCCGCATCATGACGTGGCGGCGTACGCCCTCGGGGTGCTCGACGAAGAGGACCACGAGGCGTTCCAACGCCACCTCATGACGTGCGAGGAGTGCCGGATCGAGCTCCGGGAGCCGAGCGAGGTTCCCGGATTCCTCGATGTGGTCCGGCGGGACCGCTCCAACTCCACGGACGACGGTCGAATGTCACATTGACGTTTGGCCGGTTTTCGGGTGATATCAGTAACGGTGGTGTGCCCCGGTCAACGAGGATCGGGGTAAAGGGCCACTGGAGGTGTCGTGCCACGGGCCAAGCCCGATGGGCGGAGTGCGGGCCGGACGGCCCCGCCCGCCGGGCGAGGTGCAGGGAGCGAGACCCGACTCGCCCGGCTGCGCCGTAGCCTCGCCGAGGCGACCCTGTGGGATGATTGTCCTACCGCCATCTCCCAGGGAGAGCCCGTCGTCTCCGGCCCGGAGACCTTCCGTTCTCCGCGGGCGACGGTGAGAGATCTCGGCTCACATGACGAGCCGAGGCAACCGGCCGGAAACCCACCCACCCGTGACGAGACGGTCACCGTGTGGCGGGCGTTCCGCGCCCAGGGTCTCCGAACGAGGAGCGTGACCGGGAACGGGTGGCCCGAAGAGGGCACCGCACACCGGAACGCGGGTGCGGAGACATCACTTTCTCCCTGGCGGGAATCATGAGTTTCAACATGATTCCTCATCAAAATGTGCAAAATCCCTCACAAAGGAGTGAGAGCGACATGCCGCTCGACGAGGCCAAGGACGAGCTGCTGAGGAGTGCCGCCGAGACGTGCGCGCACACACCTGGCAGCGATCACGTGAGCGTGGAGGAGGCGCTCGCCTTTCTGCGGCTCTACTACCGGCATGTCGCCCCGGAGGACCTGCTGAGCAGGAATCCGGTCGATCTGTACGGCCCGGCGATCGCCCAGCGGCAGCTCGCCAGGGAGCGCCCCCAGGGCCGAGCCCTGGTCCGGGCCTACACGCCGAGCCTGGAGGAGCACGGCTGGGATCCCGGGGTCTCCATTGTGGAGATCGTCACCGATGACATGCCCTTCCTCGTCGACTCGGTGACGATGGAGCTCGACCGTCACGACATCGGCACCCACCTGGTCATCCACCCGCAGATGCGGGTGCGCAGGGACATGACCGGCAAGCTGCTCGGACACGGCCAGGAGGACGTCACCGGGCAGATGCTCGCCGAGTCCTGGATGCACTTCGAGATCGACAGGCAGTCCGACCCCGCCGTGCTCAGGTCGATAGAGGCCGAGCTGCAGCGTGTCCTGGAGGACGTGCGCGGCGCCGTCGAGGACTTCGTCAAGATGCGCGCGCTCGCCCTGCGGACCGCCGAGGACATCTCGGCCAACCCGCCGCCCCTCGACCCCGCCGGGGTGGAGGACAGCCTGGAGCTGATGCGCTGGCTGGCCGACGGGCACTTCACCTTCCTGGGCTACCGCGAGTACCGCCTGGAGGAGAGCGAGGAGGGCGACAGGCTGCACCCGATGCCCGGTACCGGGCTGGGCATCCTCCGCAACGACCGTGCCGACTCCGGCAGCTTCGCCGCGCTCCCTCCCGAGCTGCGCGCCAAGGCCCGCGAGAAACAGCAGATGCTGATCATCACCAAGGCCAACACCCGCGCCACGGTCCACCGGTCCGCCTACCTCGACTACGTGGGCGTCAAGCTCTTCGACGCCTCGGGCGAGGTCGTCGGTGAGCGGCGCTTCCTCGGCCTCTTCACCCATGTGGCCTACAGTGAGTCGATCTCGCGCGTCCCGGTGCTCCGGCGCAAGCTGGCCGAGGTGATCGTGCTCGCCGGCCTGACCGCAGACAGCCACGACGGCAAGGACCTCATCGAGATCCTGGAGACCTTCCCCAGGGACGAGCTCTTCCAGACCTCGGTGGAGCAGCTGCTGCCGATCGCGCTCGGCGTGCTCAGGCTCCGCGAGCGCAAGCAGGTCAAGGTCTTTCTCCGCCCTGACGACTACGGCCGTTACGTCTCGTGCATGATCTACCTTCCGCGTGACCGCTACACCACCAAGATCCGCGTCAAGATGCAGGACATCCTGCTCAGGGCGCTCGGCGGCACCTCCTTCGACTACAGCGCGATGATCGGCGAGTCGGCCCTCGCCCGGCTGCACGTGGTCGTGCGTGGCGAGCGCGGCAGGCCGCTGCACGCCGACGCGGTGAACGTCGAGGAGCTGGAGGCCAGGCTGGCCGCCGCCACCAGGTCCTGGGAGGACGACCTGGTCACCGCGATCACCGAGCTGAGCCCCGAGGACGAGGCCCCCGGACTCGTCCGCCGCTACGCCTCGGCGTTCCCCGAGGGGTACAAGGCCGACTTCCCCGCCCGGATGGCGGTCGCCGACCTGCGTCGCCTGGAGGCGCTGGCCGGCTCCTCCGACGAGATCGGGATGAACCTCTACGAGCCCTATGACGCCTCGGAGGGAGAGCGTCGCTTCAAGCTCTACCGCCTCGGCGCGCCCGTCTCCCTGTCGAGGGTGCTGCCGCTGCTCCAGCGGATGGGCGTGGAGGTGGTCGACGAGCGGCCGTACGAGATCGACCGTGACAACGACCCGGCGACCAAGGACGCCTGGATCTACGACTTCGGCCTGCGCTACACGCCCTCGCCCGAGGTGGACAGGGACGAGTTCAAGCGGCTCTTCCAGGACGCGTTCGGCGCCCTGTGGGCCGGGCGGGTGGAGAGCGACGGGTTCAACGGGCTGGTCCTGACCGCCGGTCTGACCTGGGAGCAGGCCGAGATCCTGCGCGTCTACGCCAGGTACCTGCGCCAGGCGGGCACCACGTTCAGCCAGGAGTACATCGAGCGGGTGCTGATGGGCAACGTGCGACTCGCGCGGTTGCTGGTGCGCCTGTTCGAGGCCAGGCTCAATCCCCGGCGCCCGGCGGAGGTCCGCGCGGACCTGGCCGACGCGCTGCACGAGGAGATCCTCGCGGCCCTGGACGAGGTGGCCTCCCTGGACGAGGACCGGATCCTGCGGGCCTACCTGGAGATGATCGGGGCCACGCTCCGGACCAACTACTTCCAGCGGGTCGGCGGCGAGCGCAAGCCGTACGTCAGCCTGAAGCTGGACTCGCCGTCGATCAGCGTGCTGCCGCTGCCCCGGCCGAAGTTCGAGGTGTTCGTCTACTCGCCCCGGGTCGAGGGTGTTCACCTGCGGTTCGGCAAGGTCGCGCGGGGTGGGCTGCGCTGGTCGGACCGGATGGAGGACTTCCGCACCGAAGTGCTCGGGCTGGTGAAGGCACAGATGGTGAAAAACACCGTCATCGTTCCCACCGGCTCCAAGGGTGGCTTTGTCGTCAAAAATCCGCCGAAGTCGGGGTCGCGGGAGGACACCCTGGCCGAGGGCATCGCCTGCTACCGGATGTTCATCTCCGGACTGCTCGACCTCACGGACAACCTCGTCGACGGCCAGGTGGTCCCGCCCGCCGACGTGGTCAGGCACGACGAGGACGACACCTACCTGGTGGTCGCCGCGGACAAGGGCACCGCGACGTTCTCCGACATCGCCAACGCCGTGTCCAAGGAGTACGGCTTCTGGCTGGGCGACGCCTTCGCCTCCGGCGGCTCGATCGGCTACGACCACAAGGCCATGGGCATCACCGCCCGAGGCGCCTGGGAGTCGGTCAAGTACCACTTCCGCACGACCGGTGTCGACATCCAGAACACCGACTTCACCGTGGCCGGAATCGGCGACATGTCCGGTGACGTGTTCGGTAACGGCATGCTGCTCTCCCAGCACATCCGGCTGGTCGCGGCGTTCGACCACCGGCACGTCTTCGTCGACCCCCACCCGGACGTCGCCCGGAGCCACACCGAGCGCGCCCGGCTGTTCGCGCTGCCCCGCAGCTCGTGGGCCGACTACGACGACTCACTCATCTCCACCGGAGGCGGTGTCTGGCCCCGTACGGCCAAGTCGGTCCCCGTCTCCGCGCAGATGCGCGCCGCGCTCGGCCTCGACGACGACGTGACGTCGCTGGCCCCGGCCGACCTGATCAGCGCCATCCTGCGGGCCCCGGTCGACCTGCTGTGGAACGGCGGCATCGGCACCTACGTCAGGGCGTCGAGCGAGTCCAACGCCGACGTCGGCGACAAGGCCAACGACGGCCTGCGGGTCACCGCCGCCGAGCTGCGCTGCAAGGTGATCGGTGAGGGCGGCAACCTGGGCTTCACCCAGCTCGCCCGGATAGAGTTCGCGCTCAACGGCGGGCTGATCAACACCGACTTCATCGACAACTCCGCCGGTGTGGACACCTCCGACCACGAGGTCAACATCAAGATCCTCCTGGACCGGGCGATCCGGGAGGGGGAGATCACCGACAAGCGGCGCAACCAGCTCTTCCTCGACATGACCGGTGAGGTGGCCCAGCTGGTCCTGCGTGACAACTACGACCAGAACGTGGTGCTGGCCGCCGCCCGTGAGCAGGCGGCCGACATGCTGCACATCCACTCGCGCCAGCTGCGCAGGCTGGAGCGGGCCGGCCTGCTCAACCGGGAGCTGGAGTTCCTGCCGTCGGACAAGACGCTCGCCGAGCGCCGCCAGTCCGGGATCGGGCTCACCGCGCCGGAGTTCTCGGTGCTGCTGGCCTACACCAAGCTGGTGACCGACGCCGAGATCCTCGCCTCCGACCTGCCGGACGATCCCTACCTGACGTCCTGGCTGGTGTCCTACTTCCCTTCGGCACTGCGCGACGGGGAGGTCCGCGCCTACATGGACACCCACCCGCTCCGGAGGGAGATCATCACCACCGGTGTGGTGAACGACCTGGTCAACTCCAGCGGGACCACCTTCATGTTCCGCCTCGGCGAGGAGAGCGGCGCGTCCACTCCCGACATCGCCCGCGCCTACCTGGTGACGCGCGAGGTCTTCGACCTGCCCAGCCTCTGGCACCAGATCGAGGAGCTGGACAACAAGGTCGACACCTCCGCCCAGATCGCCATGGAGTTGGAGGCCCGCAAGCTCGTCGAGCGGGGCACCAGGTGGCTGCTGGGCAACCGGCGCCCGCCGCTGGACCTGGCCTCCACGGTCGACTTCTTCGCCAAGGGCATGAACGGCCTGCTGCCGCACCTGCCCAAGCTGCTGACCGGGGCCGACCTGGTCGCGTTCGAGGAGCGGCGCGACGGTTTCGTCTCCCGGGGCGTCCCCGCCGAGCTGGCCGAGCGCGTCGCCGCGATGGTGCCCGCCTACTCCACGTTCGATCTGGTCGAGGTGGCCGCGCGCACCGACAGGCCGGTGCACGACGTCGCCGAGGTCTACTTCGACCTCGCCGACCGGCTTCAGCTCTCCAGGCTGCGCGAGCGCGTCATCGCGCTGCCCAGGGACAGCCGCTGGAACTCCATGGCGCGGGCCGCGCTCCGCGACGACCTCTACGCCGCGCACGCGGCGCTCACCCACAACGTCCTGGTGCACAGCGCGCCGGGGCTGTCGCCAGAGGAGCGCCTGGCGCGCTGGACCGAGGCCAACTCGGCCGCGGTCTCGCGGGCGAAGCAGACCCTGTCGGAGATCTGGGAGAGCGACAACTTCGACCTCGCGACCCTGTCGGTGGCGCTGCGCGCGATCCGCACGCTGGTGGCCACCATCAACCTCCCGCACGCCGAGGCCTGACCCGAGTGCCGGGCCCCGCACACCGGGGCCCGGCCCTGTTTTCCGCATGTCACCCGATCACCCACGGTGTCGAATCGGCGGCAGCCGCCGGCCCGCGACGATGCGGTATGTGCGGAAGGCGGGGCTAGCTCACGATGACCTTCGTGAGGCCGCCCAGGTAGCCGACGACCCTGGCGGGCCGGCCGCTGTCCTTGGCCGGGACCGTGCTCACGTACAGCTGCGTCTCCACGGTGCGCAGTTCCTCACGGATGAAGCTCTCGGTCGTCAGCTTCCTGGCGTCCGGCGGGATACGGGCGTCCGACGCGCACGGATCGATCTTGACGCTCCTGGTCGTCGTCCTGATCAGCGAGTAGACGACCAGCGCGCCGCCGTCGGTGGTGCGCAGCGCGTGCACCGGGTAGTTGCTCGCGGCGAAGATCGAGTCGTAGCCCAGGCACGCGTTCTTCCCGTCCTTGCGCCGCTTCGCGATCTCGTCGGCGAAGCCGGTCGTGTGCGGGCCCTTCTCGATCAGCCCGGCCGTGAACCCCCGCTCGCCCTCCTCGGCCGAGGTCGCGTGCAGCGGGGCCATGAGCCGCGGGCTGATCGCCACGGTCGCGTCATCCTCGCCCAGCGACGTCGCGTACCCGTCGGCGTCCTTGGTGATCTCGGGGGGCCGGGTGCCCTCATCGAGCAGCGAGGTCGAGCTGAGCCGCCAATCCTCCCCGGGCGACCGGATGAGGGTCAGCACGGCGGTGCGGACCCCGCCGGAGGGCTCCCCGCGGTCCACGATCGCGGCGAACCAGAGGGGACCGTTCTGCCCGCGCGGGACCAGCAGCTCGGGGGTGCCCCAGGTGTACGAGGGGAGTGCCTCGGCGGAGCCGTTGAAGGCCGCCGTCGTGAGGGCCTCCTGCCCGTCGCGGGTCTGCTCCCGCATGAGCCTGCGGTCGGCGTCCAGGTGCGGCGTCGCCGCACCCAGCACCCCGTCGGCGCCCAGGAAGCCGGCCAGGGCCGCTCTCGCCTCGTCGAGCGTGACCGGAGGCGCCGGGAGCGACGGCGCCGTCGTGGGGCGGGCCGCCGACGTGTCACCGGCCGGAGATCCCGACGGGCTCCGCCCCGGCCGCGCGTCACCGGAGACGGAACGGGGATCGGAACACGCCGCGGTCGCGGCGGCCAGTGCCAGCGCGAGCGCGAGCACGCCCCTTCGCCTGCGTCCGCGCACGTCCACCTCCCGATGCTCCCCGATGCGGGCCATGCTAGCCATGGTGGGAGAGAGTGCCGTACACGATCGGGTGCGAAGGTCGCGTACCCTTTACAGACGTGGCACTCATCGATCCGGCAGAACAGATCAACGAGCTTACCGGGACGCTGAACAGCATCCAGGACGTGCTCGACCTCGGCGCGATTCGCAAGCAGATCGAGGAGCTGGAGGATCAGGTCGCCGCGCCGGACCTGTGGAACGACCAGGAGCGCGCACAGAAGGTCACCAGCAAGCTCTCCTACCTCCAGGGCGAGGTCAACAGGGTCGAGTCGCTGGAGCGGCGGCTGGACGACCTCTCCGTCCTGTACGAGCTGGCCGCCTCCGAGGACGACGAGGACACCCAGCAGGAGGCCGACCGCGAGCTGGCGTCCCTGAAGAGCGACATCGGCGCGCTGGAGGTCCGCACCCTGCTGTCCGGGGAGTACGACGCCCGAGAGGCGGTCGTCACCATCCAGTCCCAGGCCGGTGGCGTGGACGCCGCCGACTGGGCCCAGATGCTCCAGCGGATGTACCTGCGGTGGGCCGAGCGCAAGGGCTACCCGACGGACATCTACGAGACCTCCTATGCGGAGGAGGCCGGGATCAAGTCGACGACCTTCACGGTCAAGGCGCCGTACGCGTACGGCACCCTCCGCGGCGAGCACGGCACGCACCGCCTGGTCCGGATCAGCCCGTTCGACAACCAGGGCCGCCGCCAGACGTCCTTCGCGGGCGTCGACGTGGTGCCGGTCGTCGAGACGACGGACCACATCGACATCAACGAGGACGACCTGCGCGTCGACGTCTACCGCTCCTCGGGCCCCGGCGGCCAGGGCGTCAACACGACCGACTCCGCGGTCCGGCTGACCCACCTGCCCACCGGCATCGTGGTCTCCTGCCAGAACGAGCGCTCGCAGCTGCAGAACAAGGCGACCGCGATGGCGGTCCTGCAGTCCAAGCTGCTGGAGCGCAAGCGGCAGGAGGAGGCGGCGGCGCTGAACGAGATCCGGGGCGAGTCGACCACGTCGTGGGGCACCCAGATCCGCAACTACGTGCTGCACCCCTACCAGATCGTCAAGGACCTGCGGACGGGCGCCGAGGCGGGCAACCCGAGCGCGGTGCTCGACGGAGACCTGGACGGCTTCATCGAGGCCGAGATCCGCTGGACCCGCCGCCAGGAGGCGGGCGTCGAGGGCGGGTAAGCCGCGTGCTCGCCTCACGGGCGCCTGGGCGTCCGTGAGGCCGTGTCCCCGGAAGGGACGCCGTCAGGCCCCGCTGAGGTGTCTCAGGGCCAGGGTGAGGAAGAAGAGCGCGATCAGCACCAGCGCGACGAACGCGGGGGTCATGCCGCCGAGGCCGTGGTGGTGCTGAGCGCGGTACGCGCGGCAGCGGGGGCAGCGGCCCTCGGCCACTGGGTGGGCACACCCCGCGCAGACCAGGTCTTCACAGCTCATGCCGTCCTCCCTCTTCGAGGTCAGAACCACTTTATCCGGTCGTTACCAGGCGCCGAATCGTTTTGTTTCCGTTATGGACGTTCCATGCCAGTCTTCCCCCTAGACTGGGCTCCGGCCAACCGGAACGTCGATCAAGCGTAAATGACCGGCGCCCCCCGACCGGCGAGAGGTGGAAGTGGCCCTCTGCCACTCCTGCGACCGTCCTACCCCCTAGACTGGCATGCCGTGATGCGCCCGTGATCCATTTTGATAATGTCACCAAGGTCTACGCGAACCAGAACCGGCCCGCGCTGGACCACGTCAGCGTCGATGTCGACAAGGGCGAGTTCGTGTTCCTCGTTGGCCCCTCGGGGTCCGGGAAATCGACCTTTCTCCGCCTGGTCCTGAAGGAGGAGCGCCCCAACTCGGGCGCGATCCACGTGGCCGGCAAGGACCTCGCCCGACTGTCCAACTTCAAGATCCCGCACCTGCGCCGCCGGATCGGTTGTGTCTTCCAGGACTTCCGGCTGCTCCCGAACAAGAACGTGTATGAAAATGTCGCGTTCGCTCTGGAGGTGATCGGCAAGCCACGGCGTTTCATCCGTAAGGTGGTCCCCGAGGTCGTCGAGCTCGTCGGCCTTGAAGGCAAGGCACACCGAATGCCCGACGAGCTGTCCGGTGGCGAGCAGCAGCGGGTCGCGATGGCCCGGGCGTTCGTCAACCGGCCGATGATCCTGCTGGCCGACGAGCCGACCGGAAACATCGACCCCGCGACGAGCATCGGCATCATGAAGGTGCTCGACCGGATCAACCGGACCGGCACCACGGTCGTCATGGCCACGCACGACGCGGCCATCGTCGACTCCATGCGCAAGCGGGTGGTGGAACTGGAGGACGGCAAGATCGTCCGTGACCAGTCGCGGGGCGTGTACGGCCAGGCGTACTGACACGCGTACTGACACCAGGACCGGAAAGAGCGACAGGAAGAGCATGCGGGCAAACTTCATCTTCTCCGAGGTCTGGATCGGCCTCCGCCGCAACCTCACGATGACCATCGCGGTCATCGTGACCGTGGCGATCGGCATGGCGTTGCTGGGCGTCGGTCTGATGATCAACTCCCAGATCTCCAGCATGAAGGACTTCTGGGCGGACAAGGTCGAGGTCTCGGTCTTCCTGTGCAAGAAGAACGACCCCTTCCCGCAGTGCAAGGGCAGTGGCGGCGTCAACGCCCAGGAGCAGGCCGAGCTGAAGGCGACCATCGAGGCCATGCCGCAGGTCGAGCAGGTCACCGTGGAGAACGCGGCCGAGGCCTACAAGAACTTCCGGGACCAGAACGCCAACAACACGGTGCTGCTCTCCGCCATCCAGGTCGAGGACATGCCCGAGTCGCTGCGGGTCAAGCTCAAGGACCCTGAGGCCTACGGGCCGGTGATCGAGGCGGTCAAGGGCGCTCCGGGAGTCTCCAACGTGGTCAACCAGAAGGAGCTCCTGGAGAAGTTCTTCGGGCTGCTGGAGAAGCTCCGCTGGGCCGCCCTCATCGTGGCGATCATCCTGGTCTTCGCGGCCACCCTGCTGATCGGCAACACCGTCAGGCTCTCGGCGTACAACCGAAGGCGTGAGACCGGCATCATGCGCCTGGTGGGCGCCTCCAACCTCTACATCCAGCTCCCGTTCGTGATGGAGGGCGTCATCGCCGGCCTGATCGGCGGTGTGGTGTCCGCGGTGATGCTGATCGTCAGTAAGGTCTTCCTCTTCGACGGGGTGCAGCTCTACCTCTCCCCCAACAGCCAGCTCTCCTGGGAGACGGTCGCCTCGGTGATCAGCCTCACCATGGTCATCGGTGTGTTCATCTGTGTGCTGGCCTCCTTCGTCACGCTCCGCCGCTACCTGCGGGTGTGACGCCCCCGTGCCCCTCCAGGACCGTCGCGCGGGCGCCCGGCGCCCGCGCGCCGCTCTCGGGCGCGGTTCGCGGCTCCGCTGACCGGTAGGCTCAACACATGCCACGTGAGACCGGGCGGAAGGTAATCGCCCAGAACAAGCGTGCCTGGCACGACTACCACATCGAGGACACCTACGAGGCTGGTCTTGTGCTCCAGGGCACGGAGGTCAAGTCGCTGCGGCTCGGCCGTGCCTCGCTCCTCGACGGGTACGCCGTCATCAAGGACGGCGAGGCATGGTTGATCAACGTCCACATCCCCGAATACACCATGGGTACCTGGACCAACCACGCCGCGCGCCGATCTCGCAAGCTCCTGCTGCACCGCAAGGAGATCGACAAGCTGGTCGCCAAGACCAAGGAGGGCGGCCTGACCCTGGTGCCGCTCGCCATCTACTTCAAGGACGGCAGGGCCAAGATCGAGATCGGCCTCGCCAAGGGAAAGAAGGACTGGGACAAGCGGCAGACGCTGGCCGAGAACCAGGCCAAGCGGGAGATGGCACGCGCGCTCAGGCACAGGAACAGATGACGGTGCGAGGAAGGGCCAGGCGTGCCGCCTCCGCGGCGCTCGCGCTGGCGGTGACGGCTCCCATGCTGTCCGCCTGCTTCGAGGAGCCCTCGGCCCACGAGGCGGTGCGCGACTTCCTGATCGGCTGGCAGACGGGCGACTACGCCGCGGCGGCCAAGCGCACCGACGGCGATGAGAAGGTTGTCAGCAAGGCGCTCGAAGACGCCAAACTCCAACTGGACGCGGCCTCGTTCCGCTTCAACGTCAAGAGCATGCGGCGCGCCGCGGACGAGGTCGAGGCCGACTTCGACGCCGAGGTCGACCTGGGGGAGAACAACCCCCTGTGGGAGTACGAGGGCAAGCTCCCGCTCCACCTGGTCGACGGCCACTGGAAGGTACGCTGGTCGCCCAGCGTTCTCCACCCCCAGCTGCGCGAGGGGCAGCGGTTCGCGGTGAAGGTCACCCCCGAGGGGCGCCAGCCGATCCTCGACCGCAACCGCGACCCGCTGCAGGAGAAGGCCGTCCTGCACGTGGCGAGCGTGATTCCGGCCAATCTGAAGAACGACGAGGCGGACAAGCTCTGCCAGCGGCTCTCCAAGATCACCGGCTTTCCGCATGACCGCCTGCTGAGCCGGATCCGTTCCGCCCAGCCCAACCTCCAGGTCCCGCTGGTCACCTTCGGCCGTACGAAGTTCGGGCAGCTCCGCGCCCAGCTTGAGGCGATCCCCGGCATCATCCTCTCCGAGCAGGAGCAGTCGGTCGCCCCCGCCTCGCCCACCCAGGTCGTCGGCACCGTCACCGCCGTCACCCCCGAGATCGAGCAGCAGCTCGGTGGTCCGCAGCGGGCCGGGGACACGGTCGGCAGGGCCGGTCTGCAGAAGGCGTACCAGGAGCACCTGACCGGCTCGACCGACACCCGTGTGATCACTGTCGATCTCAAGACGCTCAAGGTGACCGAGCTCAAGAAGTGGCGGCCCGACCGGTCCACCTCGCCGGTGCAGACCACGCTCGACCGCGCCCACCAGAAGGCGGCCGACAGCGCGCTGCTGGGCGGGTCCGGCATGATGGTCGCGGTTCAGGCCTCGACCGGCGACATCCTGGCGGTGTCCAGCACCAACGAGTACAACCAGGAGAAGCACGTCCTCGCCTTCGCCGGGAGGTTCCCCGCGGGGACCGCGTTCTCCATCATGTCCGTCGAGGGCATACTCAAGGCGCGGATCAGCCCCAAACAGAGGCTGGCCTGCCCCGCGGACAGGACCGTCGGTGGTGTCGCGTTCCATCAGGAGGGCGCGCCCATCGGGGTGACGCCGACCCTTCAGGCCAACTTCGCCACCGGTTGCGTGACCGCGCTCGCCTCGCTGGCCCGCAGGATCGACGGCTCCGAGTTGACGTCCGCCGCCGCGAAGTTCGGCATCGGGGCGCCCTGGGCCCTGCCGCTGAAGGGGTTCAGCGGTTCCATGAGGCCGCTCAAGAACGACGCCGCCACGGCGAAGGCACTCGCCGGGCAGAACGTGCTGGTCAGCCCGCTCTCCATCGCGCTGGTCGCCGGGGCGGTCGCCTCGGGCACCTGGCGTCCGCCGGTTCTGGTCACCGACCCGCGGACCACCGATCCCACGACGGAGACCGAGCCCTACCAGGCGCCCGATCCGATAAAACTGGACGAAAAGACCGTCGACACCCTCCGCACCTTCATGCGCAGTGGCGTGACCGCGGGCTCGGCACGTGCCGCCGCGGCTCCCGGCGACCCCGTCCACGGCATCACGGCCGTCACCTCGCAGAACCGCAAGCCGTTCGCCTGGTTCGTGGGATGGCAGGGAGACGTGGCCGTCGCCGTGCTGATGCAGAGCCCCGACCCCGCGGCAGGTGCGGCCGCCGCGGGACGGTTCTTCCGGGGGCTCCACGCTGGGCTGTGACCTCCCGGAATATTCTTTTCACCCTGAGCAACCGCAGGGTGCCTCGTTTGCGTCCTTCTAAGTGACCGGGCACCGCTTGGGGGGTTGCGGACTCGGTCGCTGTGATGAGATCAGGGCCTCATCTCGGGGGAGGCCCTGCCCGTCAGAACCGGCTCGACCCTGCCGGTCGACCCCGGGGACGCTCGCGATTCGCGGGCATCCCCGGGGTTTCGGTGCTCCCGGCCCGTGCCCGCACTGCGCCGAGCCCCCACCGCCTCGCCCGGCGCACCGGGCGGGAATTCGATTGGCGTTACCTCTGTTGTAACAGGTATCTTCGGATAGCTCGCCCCTTCGGGGGCGGGTTGAAAATTCAACAGGGGGTGACTGGTTTCGACTTTGGCTTTGCAAGCCAGGTGAAGCGGGTCGAGGACTGCGGACATAACCTCGTTAACACTGTGACCGCGACCAACAAGTGCCAATAAGACGCACTCCGAAGTCAGCCAGGGCAACCTGGCACTCGCCGCCTAAGCAGCGAGTGACTTCTGCCGGCCCGGGAGCGCCTCCGGCCCGGATCCGGCATCGCTAGGAGGCTCAACCGATCGACCCGGCCACGGGGAAGATCGGGAAATCTTACAGTGGCTGAGCCCGTCGGCAACTTGCCTGCGTGATTGCCGGGGCTGAGAAAAGCACAGCGGGCTGCACCCGGAGAAGCCCTGTCTTGGAGTTGAAGGACGCGGGTTCGATTCCCGCCACCTCCACCCCCGTTCCGCGCTCGAACCGTGCGGAACAGATCGCCGAAGGGCGGTCGGGGCGGCGACCTCGCCGCCCCGACCGCCCTTCGTTCATGCGGGCCTTCGTTCATGCGGGGCGTCCGCTGTCAGCACGGTGATCTCGTCCTTGTCGGAGGCACGGCCGCGGGATGTGGCGGACTCGCCCGCCGGGATTCCCTTCGCACTCGGCGGTGGTTCTCCCGGGCCTAGATGGTGAGCGAGCTCTCGATGCGCCGGAGGTGGTGCCTGGCCAGGGCGAGGTTGGCACGGTCCCGGTCGAGCACCAGGTAGAGGAAGGTGTGGCCGCCGCTGTCGGCCAGCAGCCTGATGATGTGATACTGCCTGGCCAGCGTGATGAGGATGTCCTCCACGGAGTCGTTGATGTTCAGTGCCGCCAGGGTCCGGACCTTGGCGCGGACGACCTCGGTGTTGCCCGCCGCCGCCACCTCCAGATCCAGATCGCGGCTTCCTCCGATCGTGCCGAGGCACATGCCGCTTTCGTAGTCGACCAGTGCCGCACCGACCGAGCCGTCGATCGTCATCGGATACCTCCAGCGTGGAGACCCCCGCCTTCAGGCGGGGGAGGAAACGTGGCATGGTGCCGCGTTTCCGGGTGGGTGGTGTAGCCGTAGCCGTCGGCTCGCTGGAGTAGGTGGACGTGGCGGTGGCTGATGCCCTGCACGGTGCCGTGCCGGGTGGTGATGTTGAAGCTGCCGGTGGAGCGGACCGCGACCCGCCCGGTGTGAACTCCGGCCTTTTTGCCGGTCGGGACGGTCGCGCGGACCAGGTCGCCGGTGGTGAACCCCTTGACCTGCTTGGTCCGGGGTAGCCGCAGACGGGGGAAGCCGTAGCGGTCGGGGCGGGTGCGGGCGTAGGTGCCGCGCCCGGTCGCCTTGACCACCAGGACCTTGGAAGGCCAGGCGGTGACGTTCTCCAGGTGGCCGACGTGCAGCGCGTCCAACGTGTGCGACTTGGCGGCACCGGTGCGAGAGCGGTTCCACTTCGTGCGGCCACCGGAGGCGGTGTGAACGGACAGACCTGTCGCCTCCAGGGCCCGCCACAGTGCCCACCGGGTGGCGTTGACCGCCGCCGCGTCGCGCAGCGGCGCCTTCGCCTGCTTGAGGATCTTCGCCAGCAGGGCGGGCCTGTCCTTGAGGAACACCTCTACCGGTGTCGCGTTCTTGGCCTGGTTGCACCGGATACAGGCCAGGGTCAGGTTGCTGATCCGGTCGGAGCCGCCCCGGCTGCGAGGGTGGAGGTGGTCGAGGTTGAGCGGCACGCCGCTCGCGCCGCAGTAGGCGCAGGTGCGCCCCCATGTGGCCAGCAGGTATTCGCGCACCTCGTACCCGGCGAGGGTGCCCTGCTGATACTCCGCTCCTTCGAGCGATTTGCCCGCCGATAGGGCGCAGGTGTCGAAGGAGACCCGTTCCACCTGCACGGCTCGCACCGGTGCCCATCGGGTGAGCCGCACCACCTGCGACATGGTGGTGTCGACGCGGTGGCGCAGCGACGGCGCCAGCCACCCTTTCGGCTTGGTGCGGTTGAGGAACCGGGGGGTGCGGTAGCGCAGGTTCCGGGAACGGCGGCCCCGGCGCAGTGCGGCCCGCGAGGCGAGCCTGTCGCGGATCAGCGCGCCCCGGTGATCAAGCTGGATCGCATACCGCCCGGCCCGGCTCCCATCGTGGTCGGTGAACACGGCCAAGCCGGTGTGCTTGGAACCGGGATCGATACCGATCACGACGCCGTTCACAACACAATCGGCCGCTGACCGGTCCTTGAGACGGATGACGAACGGGGTGTGGCGGTGAACCACCGCCCGCCCGGCCGCCAGCAGACGACGGGCACGGGCGGGATGGCAGAGGTCGAGCGGGTGGCCGCGCTTGTCGAGGACGAACACGGCCGGGTGAACCTCACGGTTCGCTCCCTCAGACACCGAAGCGCCCTCGGGGTGACGCCGGTCCGGCGGTGCGGCCGAACCGATCTCCCCTCGCCCAGGTTCCATGCCAGTGCCCGGCGTCGCCGGGAGTCCGTGAGCCGTTTCGTGCCCACCCTCGGGCGTGTCTGCTCCCACGGATTCCAGAGCGGCAGGCTGAGGAAGCACCTGCCGGTGGGTCTGCTCACTTACATGAAACGTAGCCATCTGGGTCACACCTCCAGTTCATGATGGCCAGGGCTGGTCAACGCGGGGCTTCGAAGCGCATCGCTGCACCTCAAACCCCCTCCTCCAGGAGGGGTCGTTGACGAGCTTCTTTCCCAGGGGGCCGGTACGGGCGCCGCCTCGCCGGACGGAGTTGTCGGACGTGTGGACGAGGTCATCTGTGGCGGTAGATACGTAAAGTACACTCACCTACTACTGTTAGTCAGCTTCTCGGCCCTCAGGGGCCGAGCCTGCAACTCCTCGCCGTGCATGGGGGAGCTTCGTGAGGTGGTGATCCGTTGCCGCGGCGGATACATCGTCGTCTACGCCGTCCGCCAGGAGGCGCTGCTGGTCGTGCTCGCCGACGAGGGGCTGGACGTCTCCCGGCTCCACGTGGAGTCCCGGCCCACGGTGGAGCGGCTGGCCAAGGTGCTCACCGGAGCCTGACCGGGACTCTGACGGGACGCAGGCGGTGACCGGTGTGCCCGATGCCCGACGGGGTTCACCGGTCAGGGGCGGCGGGAGGGACGGGAGACGTTCCCGGCCGTCGGAGCGCGCGGAGCGGGGCGTTCAGGACACGTCGACCCAGTTGAGGGTGCGTTCGACCGCCTTCTTCCAGCCGGCGTAGCCGACGGCCCGCTGCTCCTCGGACCACTGCGGCTCCCAGCGGCGGCCCTCCTGCCAGTTCTGTCTGAGCTCGTCCTTCGACGTCCAGAAGCCGACGGCCAGCCCCGCGGCGTAGGCGGCCCCCAGCGCGGTCGTCTCGGCCACCACGGGCCTGGAGACGGGTACGCCGAGCAGGTCGGCCTGGATCTGCATGCACAGGTTGTTGGCGGTGACGCCGCCGTCGACCCGCAGGACGTCGAGGGTGACGCCGGAGTCCTGCCGCATCGCCTCGACCACGTCGCGGCTCTGGTAGCAGATCGCCTCCAGGGTGGCCCGCGCGAGGTGGGCGTTGTTGTTGAAGCGCGACAGGCCGACGATCGCGCCCCGGGCGTCCGACCGCCAGTACGGCGCGAAGAGGCCGGAGAAGGCGGGCACGAAGTAGACGCCGCCGTTGTCCTCGACCTGCCGGGCGAGCGACTCGCTCTGCGCCGCCCCCGAGATGATGCCGAGCTGGTCGCGGAGCCACTGCACGGCGGAGCCGGTCACGGCTATGGAACCCTCCAGCGCGTACACCGGCGGCTCCTCCCCGAAGCGGTAGCAGACGGTGGTGAGCAGGCCGTGTTTCGAGCGGACCAGATCGGTGCCGGTGTTGAGCAGCAGGAAGTTGCCGGTGCCGTAGGTGTTCTTGGCCTCGCCCACCTCGAAGCAGACCTGTCCGACGGTGGCGGCCTGCTGGTCGCCCAGGTCACCGGAGAGCGGGACCTCGCCACGCAGCGGGCCGCCCCTCCTGGTGGTGCCGTACAGACCGGGGTGGGAGGAGGGGGCGATGGCCGGCAGCATCCGGCGGGGGATGCCGAAGAACGACAGCAGTTCGTCGTCCCAGTCGAGGGTCTCCAGGTCCATCAGCATCGTGCGGCTGGCGTTGGTGGGGTCGGTGACGTGCACGCCGCCGTCGGTACCGCCGGTGAGATTCCACAGCAGCCAGGTGTCGGTGGTGCCGAAGATCGCCTCTCCGGCCTCGGCCGCCTCGCGTACCCCGTCCACGTTCTCCAGGATCCACTGGATCTTGCCGCCGGAGAAGTACGTCGCCGGGGGGAGGCCCGCCCGGTGGCGGATGACGTCGCCCCTGCCGTCGCGGTCCAGGGCCGAGGCGATCCGGTCGGTGCGGGTGTCCTGCCAGACGATCGCGTTGTGGTACGGGCGTCCGGTGGTCCGGTTCCAGACCACCGTGGTCTCGCGCTGGTTGGTGATGCCGAGCGCGGCGAGGTCGGCGGCGACCAGACCCGCCCTGTTCAGCGTCGTCTCGATCACCGCCCTGGTGCGCTCCCAGATCTCCGTGGGGTTGTGCTCGACCCACCCCGCCCGCGGCAGGATCTGCTCGTGTTCGAGCTGGTGCAGGGCTATCTCGTTGCCGCCGTGATCGAAGATCATGAAACGGGTGCTCGTCGTGCCCTGGTCGACCGCTCCGACGAAGTCAGGCATTGCGTGGTGCCTCCTTGGTGAGACTCTCCGGGGGATCTGCTGCTGTTCCTACCCGCGGTCGCCGCGTGCCCGTTCAGGGGTGGCGCGGGTCTTCGGGCGTTACGCGCCCCACCTCGGGGCCGGTCTCCTCGGAAGGAAGGAATCCGGCCACCAGGATCTCGTAGAGGAACGCCCCGATCAGCCCCCCGATGAGGGGCGCCACGATCGGCACCCAGAAGTAGAGCTGCCCGTACTGGTCCTGCCAGGCGGTCTCGTACCCGGTCAGGAACGAGGCGAGCCGAGGTCCGAAGTCGCGGGCGGGGTCGATATGCCGGGCGACGCCTGTCGCCCGCGGCTTCCACACCGGGTGGAAATCCCGCTGCCGATCGATTTCCCGCGGCGGACGCCCCTTCTGGGCGGGGCCGGTACGACGCGGAAAGGGCAGGGCCCGCGCGATATCGCCGAAAGCGGCTCCGGCGCGAACCTTTGCCAGCGGCGGAGGTCAACCCGCAGGTCAGAGGGGGATGAGAAGCGTATCGTCAGCGCGCTTGGAGGATTCGATGGGCCGTCTCAGAATAGGCAGGGCCGGTGCGGTGGTCGTCGCGGCAGGAGTCGTGCTGGCCGGATGTGGATCGGGACAGGACGAGGCCGCCGAGCAGAAGGCGAAGCTGGCCGCCGCGGCCAAGGCGTCGGCCGCCGCGGCGGCCTCGCAGGCCAACCTCCTCAAGACCAGGGCGGCGGCCGCCGCCAAGGTCAGAGCCAACGAGCTCGGTCAGGTCCCCGTTCTCATGTACCACCGGGTGGTCGACAAGCCCGCGACCCAGGACGACCGCACTCCCAAACAGTTCCGCACCGAGCTGGAGCGGCTGGCCAGGGAGGACTACGTGCCCGTCACCGCGGCCGAGTTCGTCACCGGGCGCATCGACATCCCGGCCGGCAAGCACCCCGTCGTCCTCACCTTCGACGACTCCTCACCCTCGCAGTTCGAGCTGGACGGGGTGGGCGTCCCCCGGCCGAACACCGCGGTCGCGATTCTGCAGAGCGTCGCCAAGGCCCACCCCGGCTTCCGCCCGGTCGGTACGTTCTACGTCACGCGTGACATGTTCGGCAAGGAGACGCCCGAGGAGGGGGCGCAGATGCTCCTCTGGCTCACCGACAAGGGCTTCGACATCGGCAACCACACCCGCGACCACCTCAACCTGCGGGGCAAGGAGAAGAAGGCGGTGAACGCGGAGGTGGCGGCGGGCCATCGGCTCATCACCGGGCTGATCAAGACGCCCCCGGTCACGCTGGCGCTGCCGTACGGCAACCAGCCCGACACCAAGGAGTGGGGTCTCAAGGGCTCCTCGGGTGACGTCTCCTACAACTACGGCGGCGTGTTCCTCGCCGGCTACACCCCCGCGCTGTCGCCGTTCAACAAGAAGTTCGACCCGCTCGGCATCCCGCGCATCCGGTCGATGGACAAGACGGGCGACTGCGCCAAGTTCTGCTCCGTGGCCTGGCTCGACTGGCTGAAGGCGAACCCAGACGAGCGTTACACCTCCGACGGCGACGCGAAGACGGTCGCCTTCCCCAAGTTCAAGGCGCCCTTCGTGGCCAAGTCCTTCAGCGATCGCGTGCTGCCCTACTGAGCCTGGTCCCGCCCCGGCTCAGCTCCCGTGCAACTCCTCAAGGGGAACGGAGAGGGTGGTCCTTGAGCCGTCGGGGCGCAGGATCTCGACCTTCGCGTCCTCGCCGGGCTTGAGGGACGACAGGACCGTCGACAGGTCCTGGGTCGACGGGGTGGGCGTGCCGTCGATCGAGACGATCAGGTCTCCGGCCTTGAGCCCCGCCCGCTGCGCGCCGCTGTTCTTCAGCACCCGTACGACGCTGACGCCGGCGGGCTCCCCGCTCATGTCGATCACGGTCCGTACCACGACGCCGAGCGCGGCCCGGTGGGTGTTGGTGACCTTGCCGTCCCTGATGATCTGCGTGGCGATGTCCTTGACGGTGTTGGAGGGGATCGCGAAGCCGATGCCCGCGGCCTGGGCGTTGCCGAGTTCGGGGTTGACGGCGGTCAGCGTCGGCACGCCGATGACCTCGCCCGCGAGGTTGACCAGGGCGCCGCCGCTGTTGCCCGGGTTGATCGGCGCGGAGGTCTGGATGGCCCCGCTGATCGTCGCCCCTGGCGAGTTGTCGCTGGAGGGCTCGTTGACGGTGCGGTCAAGCGCCGAGATGATCCCGCTGGTGACACTGCCGGACAGGCCCAGCGGGTTTCCCATGGCCAGCACGATCTGGCCGACCCGCAGCCCCGCGGAGTCGCCGAAGACGGCGGGCTTCAGCCCGGTCGGGTCGTCCACCTTGATCACGGCCAGGTCACCCAGCTCGAAGGAGCTGATCAGCCTGGCCGTCCGGGGGGTGCCCCCGGTGGCGAGCGTGACCTCGAATTGCTTGCTGCTCCCGACCACGTGGGCGTTGGTGATGATGTGCCCGGCGGTGTCGTACACGACCCCGGAGCCGAGGCTCTCCCTCGTGGTGATCTGCACGATGGACGGCAGCACCTTGGTGATGATCTGCTCGTAGGCGGCCTCCAGGGAACCGGGACCGCTTCCGGGAGCCGGTGTGGCCCCGGGCGAGCCTCCCGCGGAGGTGCCTGGGGAGATGCTCGCTGAGACGCTGGGTGAGCCGGCCGCCCCGGGGGGTTGCAGACTCATGCCCTGGCCGCAGCCCGCGAGCGTCATGACGGCGGTCGCAAGCAACGCGACGCCTGTCTTTGATCGTCCCATGCATGGGTATCTTCCCAGCTCAGGCAGGAAGATACGTCTCGCGAAGGCCACTGCGGCTGAGCTTGCCCGTGGGGGTGCGCGGCAGCCGGTCGCGATATTCGATCACCCGGGGATGCTTGAGGCGTGCCAGCCGGGCCACGCAGTGGGCCAGCAACTCGCCGGTGAGGTCCGCGCCGGGCACGGCGTCCGCCGAGGGCTGGACCAGCGCGACGACGCGCTGGCCCCATTCGGGGTCGGGTACGCCGATCACGGCGACGTCCGCCACCGAGGGGTGTTCCTGGAGCACCGCCTCGATCTCGGCGGGGTAGATGTTGACCCCGCCGGAGATGATCAGGTCGGTGCGCCGGTCGCAGAGGAACAGGTAGCCGTCGGTGTCCAGATAGCCGATGTCGCCGGGGGTGTAGAGGCGGCCACGCATCGCCGAGGCGGTCTTGGACGGGTCCTGGTGGTACTCGAAGCGGTTGACGCCGCCGATGTAGACCAGGCCCGGCTCGCCGGGCGGGAGCTCGTCGCCGTCGTCGCCGACGACGGTGAACTCCATGCCGTCGATGGCCCGGCCGACCGTGCCGGGCCGCTGGAGCCACTCCGCCGAGGAGACCATGGTGACCACGGCGGCCTCGGTCGAGCCGTAGTACTCCCACAGCACGGGGCCGAGCCAGTCGATCATCGCCTGCTTGGTGGCGGGCGGGCAGGGGGCAGCGCCGTGAAAGAGACGTGTTAACGACGATAAATCATGCTTTGTTCTGACGGAGGCGGGCAGGGCCAGCAGCCGGTGGAACATGGTCGGCACCATGAAGGCGTTGGTCACCCGGTGCCGCTCGATGAGCGCCAGTGTCTCCGCGGCGTCGAACCGCTCGGTCATCACCACCGTGTGGCCGAAGTGCAGGGCCATCATCGTCTGCCCGTACGGCGCGGAGTGGTAGAGCTGCGACAGTAGGAGGTGCACCCCGCCGGATTCGAGCCCGAAGTGCCGCCAGCTCTTGCGCATCAGGATCGGGTGGAGGCCCTCCGGGGTCAACTCGATCAGCCGCCGCCGTACGCCCTTGGGCCTGCCGGTGGTGCCCGAGGTGTAGAGCATCATCGACCCGGCCCTGCGCCCCTCGGGCGGGGTGGCCGGCTGCCCCTCGGCGAGGGCACCGGTCTCCATGAACCCGCCCGGCACGGCGTGCCCGTACCGCTCGGAGCCGACCACCACCCGCGCGGCGCAGTCGGTGATGATGTAGCCGATCTCCTCGGCGGTGTAGTGCCAGTTAACCGGGACGTGGTAGGCGCCGATCTGGTAGGTCGCGAGCATCATCGTGATCGCGTCGATCCCGTTGGACAGGACCGTCACGACCGCGTCGCCGGGCCGGGTACCGCGCGCCAGAAGGCCGTACGAGACCTGGTTGACCCGATCGTGCAGCTCGCCGTAGGTCACGCTGTCGCCCGCGACGACGGCGACGCGTCCGGGATCGGCCGTTGCGATCTCGTAGAAGCCCTTCATGGGCGTGACCATACAGAACGACATTCTGTTCATGGAAGAGGAAAGGCGATTACCTGGGCTGATGCACATCCCGTGACCGAAGCGTAATAAATGACGATGCGTCGAATCTTTCCCAGGTGACATACCCTGACGCGTATGGCGGACGTCGGCGGTAACTCCTCCGGGCGCTCTAACGAGAGATATATCCCCTCATATGACGCGCCCACGGCCCCCATTCCCGCCATTCCCGCTGAAGACGGTTCGGTCATCAGTCCCCGGGTGCCCAGAAGATTTCCCATCGGAGACGGTGAGGAGACCGTGTTGGTCTCCAGACCAACGCCGCCTGGATCGTTCCCCCACTCGCCGCCGCCCGATTCCGGCCGTTCCGACGCGACTTCCGGTGACGGGGCGGACGATCCGGGGGCGGAGACCGACCGGATGCGCGAGTCCGGTGGGCTCGGGACGATCCCGGTCAGGCAGATAGGCGGTTCCGCGGGCCCCTGGCGTCCCGACAGGGCCGGTGCTTCCGGTCAGACGGGTGCTTCCGGTCGGGCGGGCGCATCCGGTCGGGCGGGCACGGGGGGCGGGGCGGACGGCGGCGTCGCGACGGGGTGGCCCGGCGCGTCGCAGCGGCCCGGCGTGTTCGGCGAGCCGGGTGCGCAGGGTCAACCGGCCGGGCGGCCCCGGCCCGGCGTGCCGAGCGGAGCGGGACGGAAGTCCGGTGGCCTGCTGATGCGGATCGGCGACATCCCGATCCGGGTCGCCTACAGCCTGGGTGCCGCCGTCATCACCGGCGTCATCGTGGTTCTGATCTTCATACTCTTCTCCGGCGACGAGCCCTCGGACCCGGTGGGGGCCCGCCAGGGTGTGGCGCCCACGGCGCAGCCCTCGCCGGCCGTGTCTCCGATCACGCTGCCCGCCCTGCCGGACGTCACGGCGCTGAAGGCGCTGCCGGGCACGCCGAGCGTGGTGCTGGGCGCGGTGACCGACGCCAGGTCCGCGGTGACCTATGCCAGTCTGGGCAAGCCGTGGGCCGCCAAGGCCGTGCCGTCGTTCTCCGCCGGCCAGCAGGTCGGCTCGGCCGGGCTGCCGCGCACGGTCATCGCCTCGGGACCCCTGCCCGGTGCCACCCCGGCCAAGCCGCTCAAGAGCGACGCCGACTACCGCAGGGCGGCGTTGAGCGCGGTGAAGTGGACGATCCGCAACCACCACCCCGAGGGAGGCAAGGTCACCTGGACCGCCTCGCAGCGCCTGGCCACCGGCAAGGGGTGGGTGCTCGCCTACCGGGTGACCTACGAGGTCAAGGGCAAGGAGCGTTCCTCCCGGGCGGCGCTCGCGGTGATCGACATCGGCCGCCGCAAGCCCTCGGTGCTCTTCGTGACCGTGCCCGACACGCGCAAGCGGCTCTGGGCCGACATCGCCCCCGTGATGGCGAGCGTCCGCGCTCTCTGACGTACTGCTGCGGCCATACCCGTTCGGTGCGAGCCGGGCCCTTCCGCGGTCACCGGTGGGCTGCGGCGGCAAGGGGGCGGCGTACCTGGGGAAGAGGGGTCGCGCGTTGTGATGGAAGCACCTTCTAGAATATGATTCTGTCATTGAATCGCGTCTGGAGGCTGTCATGGCGATCGGATTGAGCGAGGAGCACGAGGCGCTCCGGGAATCGGTGACCGGGTGGGCGGAGCGCAACATCCCGTCCGAGGTCGTGCGTGCCGTCATCGCGGCCGAGGGTGAGGAGCGCCCCGGCTTCTGGCCGGGACTGGCCGACCAGGGCCTGCTCGGCCTGCACATCCCCGAGGAGCACGGCGGCAGCGGCTACGGCCTGCTGGAGACCGCCGTCGCCGTCGAGGCCCTCGGCGAGCACGTCGCTCCCGGCCCCTACGTGCCCACGGTGCTCGCCAGCGCCGTGGTCCTCGCCTCCGACGGCAAGGCGCACGCCGAGCTTCTGCCGGGCCTCGCCGACGGCACGCTGACCGGCGCGGTCGCGCTGGCCGCCTCGATCACCGGCACCCGTGGCGAGGACGGCGCCCTGACGATCGGCGGTGCCGCCGACCTGGTGCTGGGCGGCGCACTGGCCGACATCCTGGTGCTCCCGGTGAGCACGGACCGTGGCGAGGAGTGGGTGGCGGTGGACGCCTCCGCGGCGACCGTGACGCCGGTCGGCTCGCTCGACATCACCCGGGGCGTGGCCAAGGTCGGCCTGGACGCGGTCACCGTACCGGCCGGGCGGGTCCTCGACGGGCTGCAGGGTCCCGAGGTGCTCAACCTGGCCGCGATCCTGCTCGGGGCCGAGGCCGCGGGCGTCGCGTCGTGGTGCGTGACCGCCGCCGCGGAGTACGCCAAGGTCCGCGTGCAGTTCGGCCGCCCGATCGGGCAGTTCCAGGGGGTCAAGCACAAGGCCGCCCGGATGCTCGTCGCCCTGGAGCAGGCCCGTGCGACGGTATGGGACGCCGCCCGCGCCGCGGACGGCGGCGACGTCTCGGCGGACGAGCTGGCCTACGCCACCGCGATCGCGGGCCTGGTCGCCCCCGACGCGGCGGTGCTCTGCGCCAAGGACGCCGTGCAGATCTTCGGCGGCATCGGCTACACCTACGAGCACGACGTTCACCTGTACTACCGCCGCGCGCTGACCCTGCGCGCCCTGCTCGGCCCCTCGGGCGAGTGGGCGGAGTCGGTCGCCGAGCTGGCGCTGAACGGGGTGAGCAGGGAGCTGGAGATCGAGCTGCCCGAGGAGGCCGCCGAGCTGCGCGAGAGCATCCGGGCCGAGGTCGCCGCCTTCGCCGCGCTGGAGGGCAAGGAGCAGAAGCGGGCGCTGGCCGAGGCCGGCTACGTCATGCCGCACCTGGCCAGGCCATGGGGTCGCGACGCCAAGCCGCTGGAGCAGGTTCTCATCTTCCAGGAGCTCAAGGCCGCCGGGGTCAAGCTGCCCCAGATGATCATCGGTGCCTGGGTGGTGCCGTCGATCGCCGCGTACGGCACCCCCGAGCAGCAGGAGCGCTTCCTGCCCCCCACGCTGAGCGGCGAGATGATCTGGTGCCAGCTCTTCTCCGAGCCCGGCGCCGGCTCCGACCTCGCGTCCCTGCAGATGAAGGCCGAGAAGGTCGAGGGCGGCTGGCGGCTCAACGGCCAGAAGATC
The DNA here is from genome assembly GCF_050943795.1 of Streptosporangium sp. CA-115845. Taxonomy (NCBI): domain Bacteria; kingdom Bacillati; phylum Actinomycetota; class Actinomycetes; order Streptosporangiales; family Streptosporangiaceae; genus Streptosporangium; species Streptosporangium sp. CA-115845. The sequence continues at coordinate 1,593,720 of NZ_CP191988.1, forward strand.
TGGACCTCCGTGGCGCACTTCGCCGAGTGGGGCATCTGCATCGCCCGCAACTCCTCGGCGGGTTCCAAGCACGAGGGCATCACCTACTTCCTCGTCGACATGAAGGGGGCCGGCGTCACCGTCAGGCCGCTCACCGAGATGACCGGCGAGAACCTGTTCAACGAGGTCTTCCTCGACGACGTGTTCGTCCCGGACGAGCTGGTCGTCGGCGAGGTGGGCCAGGGCTGGAAGGTCGCCAGGAACACCCTGTCCAACGAGCGGGTCTCGCTCTCGGGGGGCTCGGGCGGTACCGGTGCGTCCGTTCCGGACCTGCTCGGCCTGGCCGGGCGCCTCGGCCGGGAGCTGACCGCCGCCGAGCGCCAGGAGGTGGCGCGGGTCGTCTGCGAGGGGCACTCGATCGCCGCCCTCGGCCTGCGGGTGACCCTGAAGCAGCTGACCGGCGCCGAGCCCGGTGCCGACGCCTCGGTCCGCAAGCTGCTGTCCACCTCGCACGCCCAGCACGTCTCGGAGTGCGCGGTCTCGCTGCTCGGCTCCTCGGCCGTCGTCGCCGCCGACATGAAGCTCGGCGACGCCGGTTACTGGAACCGCGCCGTGCTCGCCACCCGTGCCATGACGATCTACGGCGGCACCACCGAGGTGCAGCTCAACATCATCGGCGAGCGCATGCTCGGCCTGCCCCGCGATCCCGAGCCGGGTAAGTAGTCCACAGCTCCGGCTATATGCACGTATATCCGGAGCAAGCGCATAAAGTCGGTCAGCATGGGCGGCGAGTGGGGCGAGACGGCGAAGCGGTTCGCGCCTGCCCTGCTCGGCCTGCTGTTCGGGCTGCTCGCGCTCGGGCCCGCGCTGGGACCGGGATTCGTGCTCAGGTACGACATGGTGTTCGTGCCCGACCCGCCGCCGGTGCTGCCCGGGGAGGGGTTTCCCCGGGCGGTGCCCAGTGACCTGGTGGTCGCGCTCCTCTCCTGGGTCGTCCCCGAACAGGTGGTCCAGAAGGTCGTGCTGCTGGGTGTCTTCGTGCTGGCCGCGTCCGGCGCGGCCGCGCTGGCGCCCTCCCGGAAGCTGGGGCCCCGCCTGGCGGCGGCGGCCTTCTACAGCTGGAACGCCTACCTCGCCCAGCGGCTCCTGCTTGGCCAGTGGGCACTGCTGCTGGGGGTCGCGGGACTGCCCTGGGCGGTGCGCGCGGTGGCGCTCGGCGGGCGGTCGCGGCTGGTCGCCGCGCTGCTCCCGGCGGCGGTGGGCGGATTCCAGGCGATGCTGGTCGCCGCGCCCGCCCTGCTCGCGACGGCGGCGACAGCGCCGGTGACAGCGCCGGTGACAGGGCCGGTGACAGGGCCGGCGACAGGGCCGGTGACAGCCGATGGAAGGTCCGCGACGCTCGCCAGGAGGGTGCGGGTCCGGCGGGTGCTGGAGGTCACGCTGGTCATGGCGGTGCTGAGCCTGCCCTGGCTGGTGCCCGCCCTGAGCAGCCGGGCGGTGACCGATCCGGCCGGGGCCTGGGCGTTCGCGGCCAGGGCCGACGGCCCACTGGGTACGGTCGGCAGCCTGCTCTCGCTCGGCGGGATCTGGAACGCCCACGCCGTCCTGCCCGGCCAGGAGACCTGGTGGTCGGCGATCGTACGGCTGCTGGTCGCCGCGGTCGCCGTCTGGGGGTTCGCTCGCCTGCCGGGCTCGCCGGCGCGCCACGGTGCCGGGGCGGCGGAGCCGTACCGGGCGGGGCTGGCGGTGGCGGCGGTGGCCGGGCTGGCGGTGGCGCTGGTGGGGGCCTTCGCCCCCGGCGTGCTGGGCGGCCTGATCGGCTGGTGGCCCGGGTTCGGGCCGCTCCGTGACGGGCAGCTGTACCTCGCCCCGTTCGTCCTGCTGCAGGCGGTGGGCCTGGCCGCGGTCGTCGCGCGCTGGAACTCGCGTGCCGTCGCGGCCGTCGCGGTGGCCACCCCGGTCCTGGTCCTGCCCACCTTCGCCCTCGGCGCGTTCGGCAGGCTGTCGGCGGTGGACTACCCGGACGAGTGGCGAAAGGTCCAGGCGATCGTGAACGCCGATCCCGCGCCGGGGGCGTTGCTCTCGCTGCCGTGGGGGGCGCACCGGGCGTTCGGCTGGAACGGCGACCGGGTGATCCTCGACCCCGCGACCAAGATGTTCCGGCGCCGGGTGCTCTGGAACGACGCGCTGCTGGTGGGGCTGCCCGGCGGAGGCAGACTGCGGGTCGCGGCGGAGGATCCGGCCTCCGCCGAGGTGGAGGCGGCGCTGGGCGTCGAGCCGGATGGGCGGATGACGGCACTAGCAGGGCTGAATGTCCGTTATGTTCTTATTTATGGCGGCGACAACCCGTTCCAAATCCCGGGGGGCGACGACCCGTTCCGTGGTTCCGCGACCGTCTTCCACGGGTCCGAACTCCGGTTGCTGCGTCTTGACGCACCTTCCTGAGCTGGGCGTATCCCTGGACCTCCGCGCTACCCGAGGGTAACTTTATTTGTCACATTTTCCCCAAAGCTATGGCTTATGAGATGAATCACGTTCTACTCTCGGCACACTGTCCGAATTCTGGAGGGAGAGCTCAGTGTTACGAGTGATCGCAGCCTTGGCCGTTGGCACGGTGCTGGCGGTGGGTGCCTCCGTGGCAGTGGTGAACGTGGCCGCCCCCACACCGGAGCCGCCCAACCGGCCTCTGTACAACTACGGCGACAGGTGATCCGAGGGGCCGGACAAGGGCCCCTCGGACGCGGTTTTCTCCCAGCCGCTCAGGCTGAACACCAATGGACAGTACGGAGCGTGGCTCCGCCGTGCCCCGAGTCGGGCGCGCGTCACCGTAGAGGATCGAGGAGACAGTGTGGCCGACACCGTGGCCTTTTCCGGCGGGAACGTGAACGCCGGATCCCGTCTGTTCAACCCGTCGTGGCCCAACCTGAGCGTGGAGGTCACCGAGACCCCCGAGACGTCCCTGCACGGGGTCCGGGTGGCGGTGCTGAACTTTCGCGAGCCACAGCAGTCGGCGGCAGGCGGCGCCGAGGAGTACGCCTGGCAGGTCAGCCGCTACCTGATCGCCCAGGGGGCCCTGGTCCACTTCGTGACCGGCCGTGAGCCCGGCCAGACCAGAGCCGAGCGGCGCAACGGCGTCGAGCTGCGCAGGATGGGCAACCGCTACCTCGTCTACCTGCTCGTACCGCTCTGGCTGCTGCTGCACCGCCGCCGCTTCGACGTGGTCATCGACTCGATGAACGGCATCCCGTTCTTCTCCCCCCTCGTGGTACGGCGCCGCACCACGGTGATCTGCCTGGTGCACCACGTGCACGACCGGCAGTTCCACGCCTTCCTGCCGTCCTGGCTGGCCAGGATCGGCTGCTTCATCGAGGGCCCGGTGGCCCGGCTGCTCTACCGCCGCCGCACCACGATCACGGTTTCCGAATCCTCCAGGACGGACCTTCGGGCCAGGCTGCGCTGGCTGGCCCCGATCCAGGTCGTCCCCAACGGCAGCCCGGTGGCCCGCTCGGTCGCGCGGCACCCCCTGCCCGGCGACCCCGCCGTGGTCTACCTGGGCCGGTTGGTCGGCCACAAGCGGATCGACCGTGTCGTCGGCCTGGCGGCCGAGCTGGCCGAGAGCAGTCCGGGGCTGCGGGTACACGTGGTGGGCCGCGGGCCTGAGTCCGACGCCCTCGCGGCGGTGGCGGCCGAGCTGGGCGTCGCCGACCGCGTGCACCTGCACGGATTCCTCAGCGAGCCGGGCAAGAACGCGGTGCTCGGCTCGGCCCTGCTGAACGTGACCGCCTCGGAGTTCGAGGGCTGGGGTCTCACCGTGATCGAGGCGGCCGCCTTCGGCGTGCCCACGGTCGCCTACGACGTCGCCGGGCTGCGCGACTCGATCAAGGACGGGGTGACCGGCTGGCTGGTCCGGGACGGCGAGACGCTCGCGGACGCGGTGGACCGGGCGATCGGGGAACTGGCCGACCCCGTACGGCGCGCGGCGATCCAGCAGGCCTGCCGGACCTGGGCGGGCGAGTTCACCTGGGGAAGAACTGGCGCTACTATAACCAGACTTATCGCCACAGAGCTCGCCGTAGCCGCCCGTCGACAGCAGCCCGTGAGCGCTGTGAGCTCGCCGGTCAGGACCCCCGACCTCCATCTCGCCATGGGTGAGACCGACCCCATTTGAGCACCGCATTGACCCCTGACAGCACGGACACCGGGCCCGCCCGGCTTCGACACCGGCTGCACCTGCTGGCCGGCTGCCTCCTGCTCGGGGCCATCGCGTTCAACACCTCACCCGGCCAGGTCATCTCCGAGACCAAGCTCGACATGGCGCTCAACCCCCTCGGCTTCCTCGCCCGGGCGACGCACCTGTGGGACGGCGCGTTCTTCGGTCACCTGCAGAACCAGGCGCACGGCTACCTGTTCCCGATGGGTCCGTTCTACGCCCTCTTCGAGGCGCTGGACATGCCCCCCTGGAACATCCAGCGCCTGTGGATGACCCTGGTGCTGTGCGCCGCCTTCGTCGGCGTCGAGCGGGTGGCCCGCGCGATGGGCATCGGCACCCCCGCCACCCGCGTACTGGCCGGGCTCGCCTACGCCCTGGCGCCGCACGCCGTCACGCTGATCGGGGTCAACTCCTCGGAGTTCCAGCCGAGCGCGGTGCTGCCCTGGATCCTGCTGCCGCTCGTGCACGGTGCCGGACAGCGGGCGAGCCCGCGCAGGGCGGCGGCCCTGTCGGCGCTGGCCCTCCTGTTCGCCGGCGGGATCAACGCCGTGGCCGTGCTCGCCGTGCTCGTCGTGCCGCTGCTGTACCTGCTGACCCGTGAGCGCGGCCCCCGCAGGAGGCACCTGCTGCTGTGGTGGCTGGGCTGTGTGGGCGCGGTGTCGATGTGGTGGCTGCTGCCCCTGCTGGTGATGGGCCGCTACATCTTCTCCTTCCTGCCCTTCATCGAGACCGCCGACGCCACCACGTACGTCACCTCGCTGATCAACGTCCTGCGCGGCACCTCGGGCTGGATCGCGTTCCTGCCGGTCGACGGGGCGGCGTTCCTGCCCGCGGCGTTCGAGCAGGCGACGGGACCCGTGATGATCGCGCTGACCGCGCTGGTCGCCGGGCTCGGCCTGGCCGGGATCGCCGCCCGCGCCACCCCGGAGCGGGGATTCCTCGCGATCAGCCTGCTGGCCGGGGTCGTGATCGTCTCCGCCGGCCACGCCGACGTGCTCGCCCACCCGTGGACCGAGCAGGTGAGGGCGCTGCTGGACGGTCCCCTCGCGCCCTTCCGCAACCTGCACAAGTTCGACGCGCTACTGCGGCTCCCACTCGCCCTCGGCCTGGCCGCCCTGCCACTGGCCGGTCCCGCGCGGCTGCGCAGACCCGTCCTCGCGGCGTCCGCGGTCCTCGTCGCACTCGGCGCGTCGCCCGTCGCCACCGCGGGTACGACCCCGGCCGGCGCGTTCGAGGACGTGCCCTCCTACTGGCGGGACGCGGCGACCTGGCTGAACCGGAACACCGGGGACGGCATGGTCCTGGCCGCCCCCGGGTCGCGCCGGGGCGAGTACCTGTGGGGCCGTCCGATGGACGAGCCCATGCAGTCGCTGCTGACCGTGCGCTGGGCCACCCACACCAACGTCCCCTGGGGGTCGCCGGGACTGGCCAGGCTGGTCCAGGCGGTGGACGAGCGCTTCGCCACCGGCCGGGGCTCGCCGGGGCTCACCTCGGCGCTGCGCCGGATGGGGGTCAGCTACCTGCTCGTCCGCAACGACCTGGCCAGGGAGAGCCTGGGCACCGCCTGGCCCGCGCGGGTGCACGAGACCATCGCCGAGTCCACCGGCCTGGAACGGGTCGCCGTCTTCGGTCCGGAGATCGGGACCAGGGCCAGCACGACGGCCGCGGGCTGGTTCGAGCAGCCCTACCAGGCGCTGGAGGTCTACGCGGTCCCCGACCCCGCGCCGCTCGTCGCCACGGTGCCCCGCGAGGGGACCCTCAGGGTGACCGGGGCCCCGGAGGCGGCGCTGGCCCTCGCCGAGGAGGACCTGCTCGACGACGACCGGCCCATGGTGGTCGGCAACGAGCCGGGCGCGGGCACGACGTCCCCCGAGCACACCGTGATGACCGACACGCTGCGCCGCCGCGAGATCGTCTTCGGCGACCTGCGCCGGATCGGCACCGCCACGCTCACCGAGGACCAGCCACTGGAACGCGGCAGGGAGAGCGACCTCACCGACCCCGCCTGGACCGCCGCCACCGCGACCGCCCGCTACTCCGGCATCCTTGACGTGCGGGCCTCCTCCGCCGAGTCGCGGGTCGGGGCCGCCGACCGGCGCGACCCCGGGCGGCAGCCGTACGCGGCGCTCGACGCCGACCCGCGCACCGGATGGCGCTCCGACGGCTGGCGGGGAGCCGTCGGGGAGTGGCTGGAGGTGCGCCTCGTCGAGCCTGTCGACATGCCGAAGATCACCGTCGCGTTCGAGAGGGGCAGGCTTGGACCCGCCGTGGCGGAGGTCGCCCTGGAGACCGACACGGGAACGCGCCTGGTGCCGGTCGCGGACTCGGTGGAACCGCAGCTGCTGAACCCGCCGGCCGGCAAGACCTCCCGGTTGCGGATCCGGGTCACCAAGCTGGTCTCGGAGCCCGCGTCGCGGGCCGGCACCCGGGTCGGCATCACCGAGGTCGCGATTCCCGGCGTGCGGGCGACGCGCAGCATCGTCGTTCCCGCCGACGGCGAGCGGGATCCGGGCACGGTGCTGCTGACCCGCCAGGGGTCCGCGTCGCCGTGTATGCACGGCTCGGCGACCTGGACCTGCTCGCCGTCCCTGGAGATCACCGGCGAGGACGGCTCCGGCTTCGACCGCACCTTCACGGTCCAGGACGCGGGGGAACGCGTCGTCACCGGCAGGACGGTGCTCACCGACCCCGCCTCCGCCCATCTGCTCACCACCGTCCCGGGCGTCTACCCCCAGGTGAGCGCCTCCTCCACGCTGGTCGACCATCCGGCCGTGCTCGGCCGCGCGGCCATGGACGGCGACCTGGACACGGCCTGGTACGCCCAGACCACCGACCGCCACCCGACGCTGACCGTCAAGCTCGGCAAGAAGACCACGATCTCGCAGATCATGGTCCTCTTCCCCGACTCGTTCCTGGGGCAGCCGCCGATCAAGGTGAGCGTGCGCGGCGGCGGTCGCACCGCGCAGGGCTGGGTCGGCTCCGACGGGCGCGTCTCCTTCGCGCCGATCCGCGCCGACCGCCTGGAGATCGGCTTCATTGCCCCGGCGTCCCGGTCGATCGAGGTGTCGGAGATCACCATCCCGGGGGTGAAACCGCTCGGCTCGCTGGAGCCCTTCCCGCTGAGGCTGCCCTGCGGCTACGGTCCCACGCTCACCGTGAACGGCAACCCGGCGGCCACCGAGATCGTCAGCGGCACGCTGGACGACGTGGTCAACGGCCGCCCGCTCGGCTACCGGACCTGCGAGCCGGTCGAGCTGGGCGCGGGGGAGGCGCGGATCAGCGCGTCCCCCAGCGACGCCTTCCGGGTCGAGTCGATGGTGGTGCGGACGTCCGACGACGGCGCCCGGGGCGCGGTCACGGCCACGCCCGCCACCGTGCGGGCATGGGGGCAGGGGGAGCGCCGGGTCCAGGTCTCCACCACGGCCCCCTCCTACCTGGTGGTCAACGAGAACCACAACGTCGGCTGGCAGGCGTACCTCGACGGCAGGCAACTGAAGCCGGTCAGGCTGGACGGCTGGCGGCAGGCGTGGGAACTGCCTTCGGGGCAGGGCGTCGTGACCATGCGCTACGAGCCTGACTCCGCCTACCGCACGGCGCTGGTCGGCGGCTGGACGCTGGTGCTGCTGGTGGTGGCGCTGGCGCTCGTCCGTCCCGCCTGGCCTGCCCGGTCGCCGGGGACGGGGCCCGCCGCGATCCGGGCGCTCTGGGTCTGGCCGTTCGTCCCGCTCCTCGGCCTGTGGACCGGAGGCTTCGCGGGCGTCGCGATCGTCACCGGGGCGGCGCTCCTGTTCGCCTGGCTGGGGGCGGTGGCCCAGGCCAGGCACGCCCGTCTCGGCGTGCTCCCCGGCCTGGCGGGCGCGGTGGCCACGCCCTGGGCACTGGTCGTGCCGACCGGCCTGGCCGGTCTCGCGCTCGCCGTCGGCACCCGGTACGGCGGGGTCGACGCGACCGAGGTGCTCACCGGGCCGCTGACCGGTGTGGTGCCGCAGGTGCTCTGCCTGCTGGCGCTCGCCTGGCTGACGGCCTGGCTTCCCGGCCGCGCCGCGGCCGAGGCGCCCGCGCCGTCGCGCGGCGGGACGGCCCGGCGGTCCGAACCCGAGTCCGAATCGGTGGTGGTGGGCCGGTGACCCGAGTCGGCATCCCCCGGACGGTGTTCGCGGGCGCGGGCGCCTTCCTGCTCACGCTCGCCGCGCTGCTCCGCTTCTACGTCTACGAGAGCGTGCTGGTCCTGCCGCTGGAGCAGGGCAGGACCTACCGGATGGTCGCGCTGGACGCCGACTACTTCGACACCGGCACGCTGACCTCGCACACCGGTGTCCCGCTGGTGTCCACCACGACGTTGAGCGGGGACGCGGGAGCCGGGACCGCCGACACGGCGGTGTGGGTGGAGTTCACCTCGTTGACGACCGCCACCGGGGACAGGATCGACTACCACGAGCGTCGGACCGCCTTCGACCGCCGTACCGGGATGGCCGTCGACTGCTGCGAGAGCTATGTCGACGAGGACCCCGACGCCCGGCAGTCGGGCCTGGCCTTCCGCCTGCCGTTCCGCGCCGAGCCGCGCTCGTACCCGATGTACGACACGACGCTCCGGCTGGCCGTCCCGCTCCGCTACGAGCGCCAGGAACAGATCAACGGTCTGCGGACCTACCGGTACACCTACACGGCCGGCCCGGTGAAGATCGAGGACTTCCCCGAGCAGTTCCCCGGCAAGGTGCTGGGACTGCCCGCCTGGCGGGCCATCGGCGTCTCCCGCTACGCCCAGGTGACCCGCACGCTCTGGGTCGAGCCGGAGAGTGGCCTGACCGTGAAGGTGGCGGAACGGCACCGCCAGGGCCTGCGCACCCCCGACGGCATCGAGCGCAGGGAGAGTCTGCGGGCCGACCTGGTGATGTCCGAGGAGGACGTCGACGCCAGGGTCTCCGACGTCCGCGCCTTCACCCGCTGGGTCCTCGTCGTCCGTGACCTGCTGCCCGCTGTCTTCCTCGCCGCCGGACTCCTGCTGGTCCTCTGGGGTCTGCGTCCCCGTAGGCCTTCCCGGGCTCCGGAGCCTGCCGGTGCCGGTCCGGGGCCGGCTGGGCTCACTGAGCCCGCCGATGTCTTCATGGAGCGGGTGTGGCCTCCCAAGCCCGCCGGTGCCGGACCGGAGCGTGAACGCGGATGAGCGGCGGCCAGGTGGAGGTGGAGCTGCGGCTGCCCAGTTGGGTGCACAGTCCGTTCGCGCGGCGGCACGGGCTCACGGTCGCGGCGCTGCTCCTGCTGCTCGCGGGGCTCGCGGTCAAGGGGTGGCTGCTCAGCCGTTCCCACTTCGCCGAGGACGACATCGTCTTCGTCGGCAGGGCGCTGGCCGAGCCCCTCGGCTGGGACCACCTGTTCCGGGTGCACATCGGCCATCTGATGCCGGGTGCCCTCGCCCTGGTCCGGGCCCTGACGGCGATCTCCGCCTACGACTGGGGCCTGGTCTCGATCGTGATCATGGCGCTGTACGCGGGCGCGGCCCTGGCGCTCTACCGGTTGCTGCGCCTGATCTGCGGTGCCAGGCCGCTCATCCTCGTCCCGTTCACCCTCTTTCTGTTCGCACCCGCCAACTTCCAGGCCGGCACCTGGTTCGCGGCGGCGCTCAACATCCTGCCGCTGCAGATCGCCATGATCATGGCGATCCGCTCCCAGCTGCTGCTGATCCGTACCGGCCGCGCCGGGCACGCGCTCGCCGGGATCGCCTGGATGTGCGCCGGGCTGCTCTTCTTCGAGAAGGCGGTGCTCATCCCGCCGGTGCTGCTGCTGTTCACGGTGCTGCTGCTGGCCCGCGAGCACGGCGTGGTCGGGGCGGTGCGCAGGCACTGGGGACTCTGGTCGGCCTATCTGGTGGTGGGCGGCGCCTATCTGACCGGTTACCTGCTGGCCTCGGGACGGAGCGGCGGTCAGGGGTTCGCGCTCCCCGAGTTCTACACGGCCGTGGAGTACATCGGGAACTTCCTCGGTGGCACGGTGCCGACACTGCTCGTGGGCGGCCCGCTGAGCTGGGGGGCGGAGACCACGGCGGGCCCGCTGGTCGCCCACCGGGCCGTCGAGGTCATCGTGGCCTGGCTGGTCCTGGCGGCCGTCGTCGTGGGCACCTGCCGCAGGCGCCCCGAGGCGGCCGGTGCCTGGGCGCTGGCCGTGGGCTACCTGCTGGTCGCGGACGCACTGCTGATCATGTTCAGCCGGTCGGGGTCGGTACAGCACGCCTTCGAGAGCCGCTACATCGCCGACGCGACGCCGGTGCTCGCCGTCTGCCTGGCCCTGGTCCTGATGCCGTGGCGGAAGACCGGGCCCCCGGGGCAGGACCTACCCGGGAACGGCGCGGTCTCACCGTTCGTCCTCCCCGCCGCGTGCGCCTACGTGGCGCTCACCCTGGTGTCGGCCGCGGGGTTCGCCCAGGGGCTGCCGGGCGAGCGCAATCGCGCCTACTTCGACGCGGCCCGCGCGGACCTGGCCAGGCTCGACCCCCAGACGGGTGTCTACCCCTCGCTGATACCCGACCAGATGCTCTTCCCCTGGCAGGCCGTCGAGGACCGGCTGACCTCCCGGGCGCTCAGCCCGCTCGCCGAGGGCGCCCTCGGCGAGCGGATCAGGTACCCGGGGGCGGCTCATCGCGCGGTGACCTTCGACGATCGCGGCCATCTGGTGCCCGCCGCCGTGTTCGGCGCCCAGGTGGCGGCCTGGGACGGTGGCTGCCTCCCGCTGAGCGACCGCACCGCCGTCGCCGACCTGCCCGCCGGGTACGAGGGGAACATCTTCCGCATCGACTACCGGGTGCCGAGGGACACCCGCGCCACGGTGCTCAGGGACGGGCGGCGGACCGAGGTCCCGCTCAGAGCCGGCCAGGACCGGGTCTACCTGCCGGCCGGGGCGGCCTCGGGGCCGGTACGGATCTCGGTCCAGGACGACGGGGTCTGCCTGCGCGCGGTGGCGCTCGGCATGGCGGTACCGGAGGAGGTGGTCAGTGGCGGCGCAGGATGAGCAGCAGGTTCCAGCTCACGATCTCGCGCAGCCCGGGAACGTGGATCACCGGGGTCGCCCAGCGCGGATGGTAGCGGGGCAGGGCGTCCAGGACCGTGGCGTCCGGCTGCCGCTTCGCCCAGCGCAGCGCCGCACCGATCGAGACCGGGTAGAGGCCGGCACCGTAGAGGTTCTTGGGCGGCTTGCCGTACTTGCGGGTGTAGCGTTCGGCGGCGCGGTGGCCGCCGAGGTAGTGCCAGGGCGAGGTCTCGTGGCCGCCCCAGGGCGAGAGCCAGTTGGTGAAGGACAGGTAGATCACACCGCCGGGACGGGTCACCCTGACCATCTCGTCGGCCATCCGCCACGGTCGCGGCACGTGCTCCAGCACGTTGGAGGAGAAGCAGACGTCCACCGAGCCGGTCGCCAGCGGCAGGTCGAGCGCGCTGCCCAGCACGGCGCCCTCCGGGGTGGCGCCCTGGCGGGCCATCATCTCGCCCGCGTCGCAGTCCACGCAGACCGGCCGGGCGCCCACGGACCGCAGCACGTCCGTGAAGTAGCCGGGGCCGCCACCGACGTCGGCGACGAGCGCGCCGTCCAGCTCGGTGTAGGAGGCGAGCTGGGCCACCGTGTCCCTGGCCAGCATGCCGTAGAAGAAGTCCGGGTCGCTCTGCTCCTTGCGGAAGCCGCCGAGCAGGGCGACGGACCGGCCCAGGGTGGCACGGAACGATGCCGGGTGGGTCTCCAACGCTGCTCCTCTACGGAGTAGAACAAACCAGGTGGGGCGGAGCATAACACCGCATCGCCAGTGAACTTTTCACACTCGTAGGGTGTTCCGCCGGAACACGGGGATCAGCAGGGGAGGGCCAGTGGAGGCCACGGAGACAGAACGGCAGGAGCGGCCGGAGCCACCGGCGCTGCGGATCGTGCTGCCCGGCTGGCTGGCGGCCCTCCGCAGTCCGGTGCTGCTCGGCGCCGCCCTGCTCATCGTGGTGTCGCTGGTGCTGCGGCTGCTGATCCTGCGCGACTCCTACTTCGTCGAGGACGACCTGCTCTTCGTCGGCGACGCCTACCGGAGCGACCTCACCCTCGACTTCGTGACCCGGGTGCACAAGGGCCACTTCATGCCCGGCGCCCTCGCGCTGACCTGGGTACTCTCGCGCGTCGCGCCCTACGACTGGCTGCTGGTGGCCGGTGTCACGTTCGTCGCGCAGGCACTGCTCAGCGTGCTGGCGCTCCGGCTGCTGCGGATGCTGTTCGGCACCCGGCCGGCGATCCTGCCGCTGCTGGCCCTGTTCCTGTTCTCCCCGCTGACGATTCCGGCGTTCGGCTGGTGGGCGGCCGCCATCAACGCGGTGCCGCTCCAGCTCGTCCTGGTACTCGCGCTGACCGACCAGGTCCGCTTCGCCCGCGGCGAGGGCACCCGGTACGGCCGGCACGCGCTGGCGTGGTGCGTGGTCGGCATGGCCTTCAGCACCAAGGGGGTCTTCGTCACCTTCCTGCTCTTCGCCCTGACCACCGCCTTCCTGCGGGAGCGGGAGAAGGGCTGGATCACCTCGGCGCTCGGCGAGGTGCGGCGGCACTGGCGGCTCTGGTCGGCGCACGTGCTGGCGCTCGCCACCTACACGATCCTCTATCTCGCCAGGATGAGCACGGCGCCGGGGGAGGGCGCCTCGGTGCCCGATCCCGGCGTGACCGCCGACCTGCTCTCGATCCTGCTGGGCCGGACGTTCCCCAGCGGGGCGATCGGGGGTCCGGTCGACTGGGCGCCGACCCCGACCGGCGGCCTGACCGCCCCCTCCGACGTCCTCGTCGCCGTCTCCTGGGCGGTCCTGGCGGTCCTGCTTGTGATCACCGTCCGCTACCGGCGCCGCGCGCTGCGGGCGTGGCTCGTCCTGGGCGGCTACCTGCTGCTCGCCGACGCGATCCCCACGGTGATCGCCCGGGGCAACTACACGTCGCTGGTGGGCCTGGAGAGCCGTTACGTCGCGGACGCGGTGGTCGTCCTGATGATCTGCCTGGGGCTCGCCCTGCTGCCGGTCAGCGGGGAGAGCGGTGCCTACCGCCGCGCGCTGCCCGCGCCGTCCTCGCTCGTCCTTGCCGCGGGGCTGACCTCGGGTGCCTACCTCATGCTGTCGATGATCTCGATCGGGGCCTATCGGGACACCCTCACCGGCGACCGTGTCCGGACATATCTTGAAACGGTCGCCGGGCAGCTCGCCGCGGCGCCGGACAACGTGGTGATCTATCCGACCCCGGTCCCCGACGACATCGTGCTCCCGGTCAACGGCGAGCGGCGGCTCAGCAGTCACCTGCTCACCCCGCTGGCCCGCCCGGCCGTACGGGTCAGGATGGCGCATCCGGAACCCTCGGAGGACGCCAAGGTCTTCAATCGTGACGGCAGGCTGGTGCGGATGAGCATCTTCGGCTTCCTGGCCACCCGGGGCGAGGGCGAGCGGTGCATACGGACCCTGGACGGCACCGCGTTCTTCCCCGACGCGGTCTCCTTCGGCGGGAAGGCCACGGCGGGCGCGCTGGTCTACATCTCCGACCGGCCGGTCTCGGTGACCGTGCAGGTCGGCGAGGAACGGATCGTGCTCAGCCTGCAGCAGACCTCCGGCGGCCTCGTCCACTTCCCGGTGGCGGGGGTGGGCAAGGGGATGAAGATCGTGATGGACGATCCGACGGCCCCGCTCTGCATGACCGGCGTCGCTCTCGGGGCGCCGGTCGCCGAAGGCGAGCAGCCCTCCTAGCCCTGGGAGATCTCCGGGGCCTGCCGCGGGAGTGGCCGCTCCGAGCCCTCCGCCGGCGCAGGGCGCAGGGGCGGGCGCACGAGGCGGTTGAGGCGCTGGGCGGGCTGTTCCACGAACCGGTAGGTCAGGGTGGCCATCGCGAGCGTCATGACGGTGATGGGTACCAGGTTGCCCAGGAAGTTTCCGGAGAACTGCTGCTGCTCGGTGAAGCCGTACCACAGGTAGATGGCCACGAACTGCCAGAGGAAGACGCCGTAGGAGATGCGGCCGAGGAAGCCCATCACCGGGTTGGCGAGCAGGACCTTCACCGGTGAGTCGCCCGGCGGCGGCAGCGTGGCCGGGACGAGCAGGCACAGGGCCACGATCGCGTAGAGGGCCAGTTCGAACAGGCCCGACCAGACGCCGTCGATGCCGAGGAAGCGGGTGCCGGTCACCGGGGAGGCGGCGACGGCGTACGCCAGGGCGGCGACCAGCCACCACGAGCCGGGGGAGGCCCACACCGCCCGTTCGAAACGCCGGGCGGGGGAGTCGGTGTCCGGGGTGGCGCGTATCCAGGCCAGCACCACGGCCAGCGCCATCCCCACGGCGAAGAAGATCATCGACCGGGGCGGCCAGCTGTTCAGGAAGGGCCGGTACTCCGGGTAGTAGGTCAACAGCGTCCAGGCGAAGGAGAGCGCGATCAGCACGCCCAGGCCCGTCAGCAGCCGCCGGGCCCGCCGGTGCACGTCCGCCCCGCCGCGCCGGGCGAAGGCGGCCAGGCCCGCCGCGAGCAGGGGGAGCAGCACGTAGAAGGCCACCTCGACCGAGAGGCTCCACATCTGGGCCAGGCCCTTGGGCCCCAGGCCGAACCACCAGGTCTCGGTGACGTAGTTCTGGTTGAGGGTCAGCAGCGTCAGCCAGCTCCAGGCGTCGGAGGTGTGGTCGCGTGACCAGATGAACATGGCCACCACGACCACCAGCCAGTAGGCGGGCAGGATGCGCACCGCCCGCTTCCACAGGTAGGCGCGGGTGTGGACGGCGGGGGTCTGGCACAGTAGCGCGGCCGCGTAGGGACGGTAGAGCAGCAGCCCGGAGAGTGCGAAGAAGATCGGCACCGCCACGTCGCCGCGGGAGAGCAGCGCGCCGGTGAAGCCTTCGCGGAGCGCGGCTCCGGACTCGCTCGCGACGTGGAAGACGAGCACCGCGAGCGAGGCGACGGCACGCACGCCGTCCAGAGTGTCCAGATGACCGACTATTTTGGAGGGAGCCTGCGGAGAGAGCTGTTCCGATCTAGAACTTGTTTCGGTCACTTTTCCGCATCCCCCGGTGACGTCGATCACTCGCTGCACCTAACATACTGGTCAGTAGCCTTGTCAATCCACTTATTTCCCCCCAAACCCCCCATGCTGTAATCCCCCAGGAGGGTAGATGCGTCGGGTCGTCGGAGTAATCCTGTTAGCCGTCGGGGCGTTCCTCATTGTGCTCGCGCCGCTGGTGCGTTTCCAGATCGGTGGCAGCCTGATCGCGGCTCCGGCCGCCCAGTACGGGATCAGCAAGCTGGAGGCCACCGGGGCGCAGTACTTCAGCGCCAAGGACCTCAAGGTGATGACCGGCGACCTCGCCATCACCGTCACCACTCGTGGGGACGTGTCCCAGTCCCAGGGCGACCGGGTCGTCTGGGACGAGTTCACCGCGGTCAACGACTCGACGAACGGTAACCCGGGTATCTCGCTCGGCGAGCGGCGCAGTGCCTTCAACAAGTACACCGGCGAGGGCATCAACTGCTGCGCGGTGAACATCGACAAGAAGCCCAGCAAGCTTGAGGGCCAGATCTACAAGTTCCCCTTCGACGTCGAGAAGAAGACCTACAAGGTCTTCAACTCCACCGCGGGCATGGCCTTCGACGCCACGTTCGTCGGCGAGGAGAACGTCAACGGCCTGCCGGCGTACAAGTTCGAGCAGGTGGCTCCGGAGACGAAGACCGAGACCCGCACCGTCCCCGCCTCGATCATGGGCGTGACGGACGTGACGGGCGACGTCCAGGTGGACCGGTTCTACGAGGGCAAGAACACCTACTGGATCGAGCCGGTGACCGGCTCGCCGGTCAAGCAGGAGCAGCAGCGCAACGATGTGCTGCGGACCCAGGACGGCGCCCACAGCATCATCGCCTTCGCGGCGACGGCCAAGATGACCCCGCAGACCGTCGACGAGCTGGTGCGCAACGCCACCGAGGGCAAGAGCCAGATCACCCTGCTCAAGGTGACGATCCCGGTGATCCTGCTGCTGGTGGGCCTCGCCCTGCTGGTCACCGGATTCCTCCTGGTCCGCAGGACCGGCCGGGGCTGACGATCGGAATGCGGTGAGCTCCGGTGACCGGATCCTGGCGAGCCAGGATCCGGTGAACGAGAAAGCGGTGGCCGGGGGGCCGTCGGCGAATCCGCCGGCGGCCCCCCCGGCCGCGCCGGACCTCCCCCTCCCGGGCGCCCGGCGCTTCTCGCTCGTCGCCCTTGTCCGGGCCTGCCGCCCGCGCCAGTGGCTGAAGAACGCCCTGGTGTTCGCGGCCCCGGCGGCGGCCGGCGTGCTGGGGACCGCCCAGGGCCTGCTGGGCGCGCTGATCGCCTTCGTGGCGTTCTGCCTGGCCGCCGGCGGCACCTACCTGCTCAACGACGCCGCCGACGTCGAGGCCGACCGCCGCCACCCGCGCAAGCGCCACCGCCCCATCGCGGCGGGCCTGGTCTCGGTACGGCTCGCCTGGATCGTCGGAGCCCTGCTCGTCGTGCTCGCCCCGGTGTTCGCCGGGCTGTCGGGTGACTGGCGGCTGCCGGCCGTCGTCGTCGGATACCTGGCGCTGACCTTCGCCTACACCTACTGGCTCAAGCACGAGGTGGTGGTGGACCTGGTCGCGGTCGCGGGCTGCCACGTGATCCGCGCCTTCGCCGGGGCGGTCGCCGTGGACGTGCCGGTGACGAGCTGGTTCCTTGTGGTGATCTCGCTCGGCTCGCTCCAGCTCGTGGCGGGCAAGCGGGAGGCCGAGCTGCGCGCCGCCGCCGGCGGCAACTCCACCCGCGCCATCCTGGCCGCCTACACTCCCGGCTACCTGTCCGGCGTCCGGATGATGTCGTCAGGCGCCATGATCGTGACCTACTGCCTGTGGGCGCTCAACGACCACCCCGGCCCGTTCTACGGGATCAGCATCGTGCCCTTCCTGCTCATCGTGCTGCGGCACAATCTGCTGGTGGACAGGGGCGTGGGGGAGGAGCCCGAGGAGCTCGCCCTGCGCGACCGGCCCACGCAGGTGTTCGTCGCGCTCCTGCTCGTCTCGCTCGCCTTCGGGATCTACCTGCCTTGACCTCCTCTCCGGGGCCGAGGCCCGAGTTCCGCACGCTCAAGGAGGTTCGATGACCTTCCTGACCGGCTGGGGCCGTACCGCGCCGACCCCCGCGCGTCTGGCCAGGCCCCGCTCCGCCGAGGAGGTCGCCGAGCTGGTACGGCGGGCACCGGGCCGGGGCGTCGCGGTCCGGGGACTCGGCCGCTCCTACGGCGACGCCGCGCAGAACTCCGGCGGCCTGGTCCTCGACTGCACCGCGCTGACCTCGTGGTCCCTGGACGAGACAACCGGCCTGGTCACCGCCGCCGGCGGACTGAGCCTGCACGATCTGATGACCGCCCTGGTGCCTTTGGGGTGGTTCGTCCCGGTCACCCCGGGCACCAGGTACGTGACGGTCGGCGGGGCCGTGGCGGCCGACGTGCACGGCAAGAACCACCACGCCGACTCCTCCTTCGGCGCCCACCTGCGCTCCCTCACCCTCGTCACGGCCGACGGCGCCGGCCGTACGCTGACGCCGGGCGACGACCTGTTCTGGGCCACGGTCGGTGGGATGGGGCTCACCGGTGTGATCACCGAGGCGGTGTTCCAGTGCCTGCCGATCGAGACCTCCCGGGTACGGGTGGACGTGACGCGCACCCGGGACCTGGACCACACGCTGGAGACGATGGCGGCCACCGATCACCGCTACCGCTACACGGTCGCCTGGATCGACCTGCTCGCCGCGGGCGCCCGGATGGGCCGCAGCGTGCTCACCAGGGGAGACCACGCGACCCGCGACGAACTGCCGCGCGGCGCCGACCCGCTGGCGTTCGCTCCCGGTTTCGCGGTGAAGGCCCCCGCCTGGGCGCCGAACGGGCTGCTCAACCAGGTGACCGTACGGGCCTTCAACGAGGCCTGGTACCGGAGGTCGCGCCCCGGCACCGGTCTCATCCAGGGAGTCGCGCCGTTCTTCCACCCGCTGGACTCGGTGGACGGCTGGAACCGGGTCTACGGCTCGCGCGGCTTCGTCCAGTACCAGTTCCTGGTGCCGTTCGGCGAGGAGGCGACGCTGCGGCGGATCGTCTCGCGGCTGTCGGCCGACGGGGTGGTCTCCTTCCTCACGGTGCTCAAGCGGTTCGGTCCCGGCACGCCGGGGATGCTGTCGTTCCCGGCCCCCGGCTGGACGCTCGCCCTGGACATCCCCGCCGGTCGGCGAGGGCTGGCCGGGCTGCTGCGAGAGTTCGACGGCTGGGTGGCCGGGGCGGGCGGGCGGATCTACCTGGCCAAGGACTCGCGGATGTCGGCCGAGACGATGGCCGCGATGTATCCCCGGCTGGCAGAGTGGCGGGGGATCCGTGACGAGGTGGATCCGGCCGGGGTGTTCCGCTCGGACCTGTCGAGAAGACTCTCCCTGTGAGCCGCGGTCGCGTGACGTGCCGTGCGGCTCGGCCCCCGTGGCGGGCGAGCGGACACGTTCCGGTCCCGGACGCCGATGAGGAGGACTGCCGATGAGGAACGCCCTGGGCGCGGTGGACACCGTGCTGCTGCTGGGTGGGCGCAGCGAGATCGGGCTGGCGATCGTCGAGCGGCTGGTCCGCGACGGTGCCCGCCGGGTCGTGCTCGCCGCCCGTGACGCCACCGCCGGGCCGCCCCCGGTGATCGGGGCCGCCGAGGTGCACCTGCTGGACTTCGACGCCTCCCGGCCCGAGACGCACGGCGAGGTGATCGAGGCCGCCGCGAAGCTGGTCGGTGACCTGGACGTGGTCATCCCCGCCTTCGGCGTACTGGGCAGCCAGCAGACCTACGACGCCGATCCGGTGGCCGCCGCCGAGGCGGTCGCGGTCAACTACGGCGGGCACGTGTCCGCCGGTCTCTTCGCCGCGCGGCGGCTGCGCGAGCAGGGCCACGGCACACTGGTGGTGCTCTCCTCGGTGGCCGGGGTGCGGGTGCGCCGGGCCAACTTCGTGTACGGCTCGGCCAAGGCGGGCCTGGACGGGTTCGCGCAGGGGTTGGGTGACGCCCTGCACGGATCGGGCGCCCGGGTGATGGTGGTCCGGCCTGGTTTCGTGATCGGCAGGATGACCGAGGGGATGTCTCCCGCGCCGATGTCGTCCACCCCTGGCCAGGTCGCCGACGCGGTGATCGCCGGGTTGCGCTCGGACGCCGAGGTCGTCTGGGTTCCCGGCGGGCTGCGGGTGTTCTTCGCGGTGATGCGCGTGCTGCCGCGCGCGATCTGGCGCCGAATGCCTCGGTGAAACAGGTTCTTGTTCCGGTTTCCCGGCAATGGTGTGGATTTCCGATAATACCGACGAAATATTCTAGACTAGAACACGTTGCAGTTTGCTGAGGGCAGGTCGTACCGTGGGCGCATGCGGACACGTGTCACGGACATGCTCGGGATCGAACTTCCGATATTCGCTTTCAGCCACTGCCGGGACGTCGTCGTCGAGGTCAGTCGCGCCGGAGGGATGGGCGTGCTCGGCGCGCTCTACTTCACCCCGGAAGAGCTCGAGATGGAGCTCAAGTGGATCGACGACCACGTCGACGGTAAGCCGTACGGCGTCGACGTGGTCATGCCCGCCTCCTACGCGGGAGCCGACCTGGGCGTCGACTCGCCCGAGGATCTGGTGGGACGGCTCCAGGGGATGATCCCCGAGGGGCACCGCGCGTTCGTCGACAACCTGCTGACCTCGCACGGCGTCGGTCCGCTGTCCGGCGAGGAGGCCGGCCGGGCCCTGCTCGGCTGGACCGACGCCACCGCCCGGCCACAGGTCGAGGTGGCGCTGCGGCACCCGATCGCGCTGCTGGCCAACGCCCTCGGCCCGCCGCCCGCCGACGTGGTCGAGCTGGCGCACGCCAAGGGCGTGAAGGTGGCGGCGCTGGCGTCCACCCCCCGGCACGCGGTCAAGCAGGTCGAGGTCGGCGTGGACATCGTCGTCGCGCAGGGCACCGAGGCGGGCGGGCACACCGGGGAGATCTCCACGATGGTGCTCATTCCACAGGTGGTGGACGCGGTGGACGTGCCCGTACTGGCCGCGGGAGGCATCGGCAACGGCCGCCAGATGGCGGCGGGCATGGCGCTCGGAGCCGAGGGGGTGTGGACCGGTTCCATCTGGCTCGCCGTCGAGGAGGCCGACACCCCCGCGATGGCCAGGCAGCGCATCCTGGAGGCCACCTCACGTGACACCGTGCGCTCCCGCTCGTGGACGGGCAAGCCCGCCCGGCTGCTCAGGAACGAGTGGACCGACGCCTGGGAGGCGCCCGACTCGCCCGGCACCCTGCCGATGCCGCTGCAGTTCATGCTGATCTCCGACGCGCTCCGCCGCATCGCCCGCTCCGACGCAGCCGAGCTGGCCACCTTCCCGGCGGGTCAGATCATCGGGACCATGAACCAGGTACGGTCGACCAAGGACGTGGTGTTCGGGCTGGTGGAGGAGTACATCGAGGCCACCGAGCGGCTGGGACGGCTGACCGGGGAGTAACGCGGGTTCATGGCCCGCCGCGTTCTCCGTTCCAGGTACACCTGATCAATGGGTGGTCGTGGTCGTGCCGGGGGAGTTCCGGCGGATGGCCAGTACGGCGACGTCGTCGCGGAGGTTGCCCCGGGTGTGTCGGAGCAGTTCGGTGTGGAGGGTGCTGACCACCTGATCGGGGGAGGCGTCATGCCAGCGGGCCAGGCGGTCCTCCAGGGGGTAGAAGACGCCGGACGGATCACGGGCCTCGGTGACGCCGTCCGTGCAGAGCAGCAGGGTCGAACCGGGAGGGAAGTCGAACCATTCGACGGCACGTGGTTGCGAGGTGAGGGAGCCCAGCCCCAGGGGGGCGCCCGGATCACGGAAGAGAACCGGGCCGGTCCGCTCGCCGGACAGGATGTACAGCGGAACATGGCCGCAGTTGACGGCCTGGGCCTGGTATCCGCTGTCGACGCTCAGCACGAGGGCGGTGACGAAGCGCTCGGGTTCGCCGGCCTGCTTCGCGAAGGCGTTGTGCCGCAGCACGGCGTTTTCCAGTGCGTTCACCACCGTGGGGAGAGCCGGTTCCCGGAAGGCCGCCTCCCGGAAGGCGCCCAGCACCGCGAAGGCGGTGCCGATGGCGGGCAGGCCCTTGCCCTGGACATCGGCGATGAGCACCCGGCTGCCGTACGGCGAGGCCACGACCTCGTAGACGTCGCCCCCGACCATGCTGTCCTCCTCCGCAGGCTCGTACAGCCCGTCGACCAGGAGTTGGTCGGTGAGCAACGGCAGCGGGCGCAGGATCTGCCGTTGCAGGGCCGCCGACGCCGAGCGCAGCCGGGCGATCTCCTCGTTCTTGCGGATCCGCCACCGGCCTCCCGCGACACTCAACCCCCCGAGCACGACAGAGAAGGCGATCAACGACAGATTGACGGCCGGCTGCAACGGGTGGTAGAGCACCGAGCCGGTAACGACGAGGACGACCCATCCGGCGGTGAGGAAGGTCTGCCGCACCGTCCCCACCCCGGCGACGAAGGCGGGCAGAACGATGAGGAAGGGGACCAGCCGACTCTCTCTGTCGCTCAGGTAGCCGGACACCAGGAGAAGCACGGTGAGGCCAAGGAGCCAGTACAGCAGAACGGTGGAACTGAGCGCGGAGGAGGCGGTCTCGCTCCGTTTCCCGCCGTTCTCCGGCGGGCCGTCAGAAATGCGCACCGTTGCCCCTGCTCTCTGCTGTCGAGGTTCCGCGTGCCCGGTCTCGGTGGAACGGCACGCGCCATCTCGTGGTGCGCGGGGGGCGATGAGTCGGCTGGTCGGGGGACGCGCTCCGGTGGGTGGGTGTTCCGGGCGGCCGTCTCAGTTTCCGTCTGGTGTTCTCAGGCCTTCGTCCTGCTCGGGCGCGGTGGTTTCGGGATTTTATACGCCGCCCGGAACACCCACCCACCTCCGCGCCATTCGGCCTCGCCGTACGGGAGCGGACCGTAGTCGCTCTCTTTCGGGCCGCCCAGTGTTCTCCGTACGGCTGAAGCAATCCGTACGAGATCGCTCGGCGCGAATCGCCGTAGCTGAAGCGTTGCTCTCGAAAGGAGCGCAGGGTTGCCGGAACGGGTGAGCTCCGAGGCGCCCGCAGGGCCGAAGTATGGTTTCGCGGTGGGAGATCGGTCTCTGCTCGTTCGCAACAGGGCCTGTGCCCCCGCATCATCCGCCGCTGCCGTAGGGGCGGGTGATGATCTCCAGGTTGTGGTGGTTCGGGTCCTCGAAGTAGAGGCCGCGGCCGCCGTCGTGGTGGTTGATCTGCCCGACCTGCCGGTGGAAGGGGTCGGCGTAGTAGGTGATGCCGGCCTGCTGGATCCGTCCGAAAATGGTGTCGAACTCCTTCTCGGAGACCAGGAAGGCGTAGTGCTGGGTGGTGATCTGTTCCTCGTGGCTGTCGGCGAAGTCCAGGGTGACGCCGTTCCCGGTCGCCACCGGGATGAAGGGGCCGTAGGGGGCCCCGACCTCAAGGCCCAGGACGGCGGCCAGGAACTCGGCGGACGCCTTCTTGTCGCGGGCCGCCACGATGGTGTGGTTCAACTCAACTGACATGCTGGAGTCCTTCCCCGAAACGGACGAGACGGTCGGCCTCTGAGGCTCTTGCCCAGGAGATGGTGCGGAGAGTCGTGCCATGGCTCGTCCATTACCGCCGGGTCGATCCTGCCTGTTCTTCGGTGCCGTGATCGGGGCGTTCGCGGCGCGGATCGCTGCTTCCGGGGTGCGGATCCGGCCTACGGATCAGGCGGTTTCGCGGAGATCCCCATCGCAGCGGCGGGAGCCTCTCACCGGATGCGCCGCTTGCCACAGGCATGTGTTCGGGAAATTAACGGTTTCCGCTGTCGGCGGAGATAGGCTATTTCCTGAACACGGGAAGGAGGGAGGTCATGACGGCATCCCTGCCGCCTCACAGTGAGGCGGATGTTCTACGGGCAGGCGTAGCCGCTCTGGCCGGCCGACTTCCGGCTGGATGGACGGCGCGGCAGTCTGAAGAGGGGATGACCGCCGACCGTCGGTTCGACGCGCTTCTGACGGTGACGGCACCGGATGGAACCTCGGTCACCTTGGTGCTGGAGGTCAAACGCCTGGTGGAGGGGCGCGACGTCGCCACGATACGAGATCGGCTGGAGCGTTCTACCCAACAGTTTTCCGGCGTTCGGGGTGTGGTTGTCGCCAGATACCTGTCGCCGCCGGTACGCAAGCGCCTCGCCGACGCGGGCCTGTCCTATGTCGACGCGACGGGAAACGTGCTCCTGAATGTGCCCCGGCCCGGACTGTACGTTGCGGAACGAGGCGCTGATCGCGACCCGTGGCGCGGCCCCGGCAGGCCGAGGGGGACGTTGAAGGGTGCTCCGGCTGCGAAGATCGTACGTGCTCTGCTGGACTACGACAGGTCATGGACGGTTCGCGGGCTGGTCGAGGTCGCCGGAGTCTCCACGGGGTCGGCCTATCGGGTGATCAAGTTTTTGGAGAGCGAGGATCTGGTAGCACGAGACGACTCAGGCGCGGTGACCGTACCGGATTGGGTCGCGTTGTTGCGGCGCTGGAGCGATGACTACGGATTCGTGCGGAACAACCACGTCACGCGGTGGATAGCGCCGAGAGGCCTGTCAGATCTTGTGAAGCGTGCCGCAGGTAGCCCTGTCAGGTACGCCGTGACGGGGACTCCGGCCGCTGCCGAGTGGGCCGCATATGCGCCGGCGCGTTCCGCGATGATCTATGCGGCAGACGTCGACCAGGCCACGCGGTTATGGGGCCTTCGCGCCGCCGATGCCGGGGCGAATGTGATGTTGGCAAAACCTGACAGTGACATCGCCTTTACCCGTACTCTTGCCACTGCTTCCGGCCTGACGATTGCGGCACCGGCCCAGGTCACCGTCGATCTGATGACCGGTCCCGGACGTAGCCCATCCGAAGCCGAGGAACTTCTCGAATGGATGACGCGGAATGAATCCTCCTGGCGGCGGTAGAGATGACCTTCTCGTCAGATCTCGCTCCGCTCTTCTCGATGCGTTGGGAGCACTGGACGCCCACCGGGACGCGGTGATCGTGATCGGTGCGCAAGCGATCTACCTGCGCACCGCAGGAAGTCCCGTCGCGCTTGCCGAGATGACCAAGGACAGTGATCTCGCACTCGACTCATGACGGGCTCTCATCACCCGGGAGCGATGGGAATTCCAACGGTCGGGAGGCGAGGAGTGATCTGTCTTTCGCTTTACCCGGCCAGCTCGTGGACGCCCTTCAGTAGCCGGTCCACGTCGGACTCGTCGGTGTAGGGCGCGATTCCGGCGCGGATGGCGCCGGTGTCGCCGAGGCCCAGGTGGCGGGAGCACTCCAGCGCGTAGAAGGTGCCGGCGGGCGCGTTGACGCCGCGTTCGGCCAGGGACCGGTAGGCGTCGGCCGACGCGATGCGGCCGATGGAGAACAGTGTCGTGGGGGTCCGTCTGCGTGAGGCCGCTCCGTACGAGGTCACTCCGCCGATCTCGGCCAGACCCGCGTCGAGCCGCCCGAGCATGGCCTCCTCGTGCTGTTCCAGCGCGGCCATCGAGGCGGTCAGGCGTTCGCGCCGGGTGCCGTCACCCGGTACCAGGCCGGCGAGGAAGTCGACCGCCGCCGTCGTACCGGCGAGCAGCTCGTAGGGGAGGGTGCCCAGCTCGAAGCGTTCCGGCACCGCGTCGCTGGAGGGGAGCAGCTTGTCCGGGCGGAGGGTCTCCAGCAGCGCGGGGGCGGCGGCCAGCACGCCCAGGTGCGGGCCGAGGAACTTGTACGGCGAGCAGGCGTAGAAGTCGGCGCCGAGCCCTTGAAGGTCGATCAGACCGTGTGGCGTCAGATGTACGCCGTCGACATAGAGCAGCGCCCCGGCCGCGTGCGTCCGCTCGGCGATCGCCGGGATGTCCGGCCGGCTGCCCAGCAGGTTCGACGCGGCGGTGACGGCCACCAGCCGGGTGCGCTCGGTGAGCAGGCCGGCGACCGCGGTGACGTCCAGCTCGCCGCGCTCCGGATCGAAGTCGGCCCAGCGGACGGTGACCCCGTGTGCCTCGGCGGTCTGTACCCAGGGCCGGATGTTCGCGTCGTGGTCCAGCCTGGTGACCACGACCTCGTCACCGGGACGCCACCCCTTGGCGAGCGTGCGGGCCATGTCGTAGGTGAGCTGCGTCATGCTCCGGCCGAACACGATGCCGGTCGGCGTACCGCCGAGCAGGTCGGCCATCGCCTGGCGTGCCTCGACCACGATGCGGTCGGCCCGGCGCTCGGCGGCGGTTCCGGCGCCGCGGTTGGCGACGGCGGCCCGCAGGGTGCCGGCCACGGCGTCCGCCACCTGCTCGGGAACCTGCGAGCCTCCCGGCCCGTCGAAGTGCGCCGCGCCCTCGTCGAGGGCGGGGAAACGCGCCCGTACGGCTGCCACGTCGTATGCCATGAGACCTCCAGGATCGCTGCCGACACCGGTGCTCCGTCCGGCCGACAGAAAACGGCCCGGTCGTGCGGTCGCAGCCTATCCAGCCGTGGTGTTCCGCGGGTTTCCTGACCACGATCGTCGCGGCTGCGACCAGTCGCGTGTCCATCTCACGAGTGTCGGGATGGTGGGAGCCGATACCGGACAGAGTCGCCCATGGCAGCCGCTGCCCCATGATCAGAGGGTTGTCTTTTCAAACTAACCGGTGCTACGGTCTTCGGGGTTGGTTAGTTGGAAAATCCAACTCTCTAGGAGAAGCCGTGATCCCAACGCGGACGGACGGCGCCGTCGCGCCGGGTGCCCTGCTGCGCGAACCGGTGGGCGCCCTCGTCGAACTGGGAGAGCACCTGTGGGGTTTCGGTGGTGTGCACGGTGGCCTGACCCTCGCGCTGCTGACGGCGGCGATGGGGGAGCAGGTGCCCGGTGCGCTGCTGCAGAGCGCTACGGCGCGCTACCACCGGCCCCTTGGTGAGGCGTTCCGTGTCGAGGTCTCGCCGGTGCGCTCCGGCCGTACGCTCGCATCGCTCGCGGGCCGGGCGACGACGGAACGGGGCGTGCACGTCGACGCCTCGGCGACGTTCGGGTTTCCGGGGCGCGTCTCCTGGCCGGTCGTCTCGCCCGTCGCGCCGGTGGTGCCGCGACCGGAGGACTGCGGGGTCTTCACGATCCCGCCCGAGTTCGTGGCCATCTCCACGGCCATGGAGATCCGCGCCGTGGGGTCGAACCGTCCATATTCGGGCGGGGCCGACGCCGAGCTGACCGCCTGGATTCGCCTGGTGGAGGACTCCGAGCCGCCGGACGCGCATCGCCTGATCCTGCTGATGGACGGGCTGGCGCCGTCCTACTCCGCGGTCCTGCCGGAGCTGCTGCCCATTCCCACCGTCGAGTTCACCGTACGGCCGGGCGCCGGGCTCGCGCGGGCGGAGTCGCCGTGGGTGCTCCTGCACGCTCGTACGCATCAGGCGGGCGCCGACGGCTGGATCGACGAGCGGATCGACGCCTGGGGTCCTGACCGGGACCATCTCGGTTCCGCCCGGCAACTCCGCCTGGTGAGATGAGCCGGCCGGGGCCGCTGGGAGCGGCGACCGAGGCGACTGAACCGCGCGGCATGCCAAAGCAGGCCCAGCCGCGCGAGTGCTCCATCGCCGACACCCTGGACCTGGTCGGCGAGCGGTGGAGCCTGCTGGTGATCCGCGAGCTCAGCCACGGCGTGCGGCGGTTCGACGGCATCGTGCGCAACACCGGCGCCTCCCGCGACATTCTCACCGTCCGGCTGCGCAAGCTGGAGGCGGCCGGGATCATCCGGCGGGAGCGCTACAGCGACCACCCCGTACGCTTCGAGTACCATCTCACGCCCGCGGGTGTCGAACTATGTGACGTCCTGATCATGCTCATGAGGTGGGGCGATCGCCACCTGCATCCCGACGACCCTCCGGTCCGCTGGCAGCACTCCTGCGGCGAGACCCTCGACGCGATGGTCATCTGCCGCCAATGTGGCGGCGAGGCCCGCGTCGGTGCTCACTCACCCACCGGCCGCGGGGTGAAAGCCGGAAATGTCGTGCATATGGAAACCGCTGAGTAGCCGTTATTTCCTCTGTGCAGTGAGCCGCCCGCATTCTGCGGCCTTCAGGATGGTCGGTGAACGGTTACTCGAGAGAGGTGCCGCCCATTTGGGCGAGGAGTTGTTGCATGCGGTCGATCTCGATGCGCTGGTCCGCGTCGACGTCGGTGGCGAAGCGGTAGGTCTCGGGTTCCTGGCCGCCGCCGTCGGCGAAGAGTTTCTCCACCATGCTCAGCGCGCCCGTGTGGTGGCGGATCATGAACTGGACGAAGAGCTTGTCGAACTCGGCGCCGCTCGCCTTCTCCAGCTCGGTGAGCTGTGCCTCGGTGAGCATCCCGGGCATGATCCCGCCGTGCGCGTGGCCCGAGGATCCGTTCGGCACCTGCTTGAGGCGCGCCCGGAGCCAGTCCTGCATCAGCCGGATCTCGTCCTGCTGTGATGCCTTGATCCGTTCGGCGAACAGTGACAGGTCCCTGCGCGTGCTGCGGGTGGGGACGAGCTCGGCCATCACCAGGGCCTGCGCGTGGTGCGGGATCATCCCCTGCATGAAGCGTACGTCGGCCTCGGTGTACTGCTGCTCCTCGGGTTGGGGCAGCTTGTCGCCGGTGAGCACCTGACCTGACTTCCCGGGGGCGCCCGGCTGCACGACCACGGCGGCCTGCTCGGAGCCCTCGGACGTGCAGGCGGAGAGGATTGTAACGAGAGGACCCGCCCTTGAAGGGGTTCACCAGCAGGTGGACGTGACTGCTCTCACTGCCCAACTCGGCCAGCTCGGTTTCGAAGTCGGCGCACATGGCACGCATGGTCTCTTTCAGGCGTGTCAGGTGGGTTCCGGCGAAGATCGGGTGCCGGTATTCGCCATAAAACCAAATGATCATGCAGAACGAAAATGCAGTGCCTGCCTGTTCTGATATCCCCATACTCGGTCATAGACCAGGGTTAGGATCGCGGCGTGCAGTTGCGGTACAACTTCCGCCTCTACCCCGCGGCGGAGCATCGTCGAGCGTTGGCTCGGGCGTTCGGGTGCGCGCGGACGGTGTTCAACGACGGGCTGCGCGCCCGCCAGGAGGCCCGCAAGCAGGGGTTGCCTTACATCTCGGACGGAGACCTGTCCAAGCGGGTGATCACCGCGGTGAAGCAGACCCCGGAGCGGGCGTGGCTGGGTGAGGTCTCCGCAGTGCTGCTCCAACAGGCGCTCACGGACCTGAACACCGCCTACCGTAACTTCTTCGCCTCCCTGTCCGGCAAGCGCAAGGGTAAGAAGGTCGCCCCGCCACGGTTCCGGTCCCGGAAGGATTCCCGGCAGGCGATCCGATTCACGAAGAACGCCAAGTTCAAGATCACGGCGGCCGGGAGGCTACGACTGCCGAAGATCGGGGACGTGCCGGTTCGCTGGTCACGCTCCCTGCCGTCGGAGCCGTCGTCGGTGACGGTGATCAAGGACAGCGCGGGCAGGTACTTCGCGTCGTTCGTCGTCGAGACCACCGACAAGCCGTTGCCCGAGACCCTGGACGAGGTCGGCATCGATCTGGGGCTGACGCATTTCGCGACCCTGTCGAACGGGAAGAAGATCGATAACCCACGCATCCTGCGCCGCGCAGCCAAGAAGCTCCGCAAGGCGCAAAAGGTACTGTCTCGCAAGCAGAAGGGGTCGGCGAACCGCACGAAGGCCAGGCTGAAGGTCGCCCGGGCATACGCCAAGGTGGCCGATACGCGCCGTGACTGGTCACACAAGCTGTCCACCAGGTTAGTCCGCGATAACCAAGCGGTCTACGTGGAGGACCTTGCGGTGTCCGCTCTAGCGCGCACCAGGCTGGCCAAGAGCATCCATGACGCGGGCTGGTCCCAGTTCGTGACCATGCTCCAGTACAAAGCCGCGAAGCACGGCAGGTACTTCGGCAAGGTCAGCCGGTGGTTTCCGTCATCGAAGCTGTGCTCGGTGTGCGGGATTGTCGCCGCGTCGATGCCGCTCAACGTGCGGGAGTGGACGTGCGGCTGTGGCGTCACCCACGACCGCGATGTCAACGCGGCGATCAACATTCTGGCCGCTGGGCAGGCGGACAGGCTAAACGACTGTGGAGTGTGGGTAGGACCGGGAGCGATCCCGGCACCGCGCGGTGAAGCAGTAACCCACCCGAAGCCGCGCACGCGGCAGGCGGGAGTCTCCGTCCTTTAGGGAGGAGGATACCAATACAAGCTTCCGGTGCCTCAGGTCAACCAGGAGAACTGTGTGGCCCACAACGGGTCGCTCGTCCCGGTGCCCGGACGCGACATCATGGTCCAGGCCTGGTACCAGGGCGGCATCTCGGCCTTCGACTTCACCGACTCGGCCAACCCGAAGGAGATCGCGTTCTTCGACCGCGGCCCGGTCAGCGCGACCTCGCTGCTCACCGGTGGTGCCTGGTCCAGCTACTACTACAACGGCCACGTCTACAGCAGCGAGATCGCCCGTGGATTCGACGTGCTCGCGCTGACGCCGAGCGCGCACCTGGACAAGGCCGAGCTCGACGCCGCGGCCCTGGTGCGCTTCGACACGTTCAACCCGCAGAGCCAGCCGAAGATCACCTGGGCGCCGAGCTTCGAGATCGTCCGGGCCTACTACGCGCAGGCGCTGCGTGCCGGCACGATGGAGGAGGACACCGCCGCCAACGTGCAGAAGTTCGTCGACCGGGCTGAGAGGTTCAAGGACGGTCCGCAGAAGAAAGCCGCCGTGGCGCAGCTGCGGGCTGTCTCCAACCAGCTCGACGCCGCCGACAGCGCGCAGGCCGCGCTGATCAAGGCTCTTCGCGACCTGGCCGACGCGCTCGGCTGAACCGAGCCGCGGCGATCCGCGATGAACCGATGAGAGGGGGCGCCCGCCGGGCGTCCCCTCTTTCTCATGGGTGTTGTGAGCACCGCGGGTGGCTCATTCTCCCCGGTAGACGGCCGGGCGCTTCTCCCGGAAGGCGCGGGAGCCCTCCTTGGCGTCCGCCGAGCCGATGACCGGCCAGCCGATGCCGTCGGAGACCTTCAGTGCCTCGGCCTCGGGCATGCCCAAGGTCTCGCGGTAGGTGCGCAGGATGGCCTGGACGGCGAGCGGGCCGCACTCGGCGACCTGGGCGGCGATCTCCAGCGCGACGGCCAGCGCCTGCCCGTCGGGGACGACACGGTTGACCAGGCCCATGCTCAACGCCTCCGGCGCGGTGACGGCACGACCGGTCAGCAGGATGTCCATGGCGAAGGCGTACGGGATCTGGCGCGGGAGCCGGATCGCCGAGCCGCCCATCGGGAACAGCGCGCGGCGGGCCTCGAAGAGGCCGAGGGTGGCGGACTCGGCGATCACCCGCAGGTCGGTGCCGACCAGCAGTTCGGTGCCGCCGGCCACGGCGTACCCCTCGACCGCGCAGACGATCGGCTTGGTCGGCAGCGCGTCCGAATCGCGGAGCAGGCCCTTCCAGTGGAAGTCGGGGATGGCCGCGGCCCGCTCCCTGACCCGGGGGTCCTGTGAAGGAGTGCCCATGGCCTTGAGGTCGGCGCCCGCGCAGAACGTCCCGTTCGCGCCGGTCAGGACGGCGACGCGGACCTCGGGCTCGTCGGAGACGTATGCCCAGGCGTCGGCCAGGCCGACCAGCATGTCCGACGAGAGCGCGTTCCTCGCCTCGGGCCGGTCCAGGGTGACGACGACGACATGACCGTCGCGCTCGATCCGGCAGTGTGGCGTGCTGATCGGCAGAAGTTCCACGGGAAGACCTCCGTTACTTTACCAAGCGCTTGGTAGGCAATCCTAGATCCGGCGCGGTCCGCACCGCCAGGCCGCCCGGCGGTGAGAGGTCTTCCCCGGACGCCTTCCAGGGGCCGGATCATCGTGAAACGCTCAGGGTCCATCCGGGAGTCAGAGTGCGTATCAAGCGCTTGCTAGGTGTGTCTCCTGGGGTTAGTCTGCCCATGCGCACAAGAACAGATTTCTGTTCTATTTACCCCGTTCTGCCAGGGCTTGTCGCCATAAAGAGATCATGATTCACTCCGGCGAGCCGGGGCCTTTCGACAGAGAGGATTTCCGATGGGTACGCTCGGTTTCTGGAGACTGGCGCAGGCGGACCCCGAGTGGGTGGCCGCCGTCGATCCCGACGGCACGGAACATCGCGCCGGTGACCTCCTCGCCCGTGCCAACCGCCTCGTCCACGGACTGAGAGAACTCGGGCTGAAGGCGGGCGACGGTATCTGCGGGCTCGTGCCCAACGGCTCCGACGGGCTGGTCCTCTACCTGGCAGCCCTGCAGGCCGGCTGGTACTACACCCCGATCAACTGGCACCTCACCGGTCCCGAGATCGGCTACATCGTGGCGGACAGCGAGGCGCGGGCCTTCTTCATAGACGAGCGCCACGCCACCGAGGGCCTGCGCGGCGTGGCCTCATCGGGCATCGCCGGGGACCGCGTCTTCGCGTTCGGCCGGGTGGACGGGGTGCGGCCCGCCTCGGAGCTGACAGACGGGCAGCCGGACACCGCACCCGCCGACCGTACGGCGGGTGCCACCATGCACTACACCTCCGGCACCACGGGCAGGCCCAAGGGCGTGCGCCGCCCGCTCAACGGCATGGACCCCGACGACGCCGCCGAGCTGATGACCTTCCTGCTCGCCCTGTTCGGCATCACACCGGGCAAGGAGAACGTCCACCTGGTCACCTCGCCGAACTACCACACGGCCGTCACCCAGTTCGGCGGGACGGCCCTGCAGATGGGGCACACGCTCGTCTACATGGACAGGTGGGATGCCGAGCAGACGCTCCGGCTCTGCGAGAGGTACCGCGTCACCAACTCGCACATGGTCCCCACCCACTTCAAGCGCCTGCTCGCGCTCCCCGACGAGGTGAAGTCCCGATACGACCTCTCCTCCCTCAAATGGATGATCCACGCCGCGGCCCCCTGCCCGGTCCCGGTCAAGTGGGCCATGTTCGAGTGGTGGGGCGACTGCATCTACGAGTACTACGCGGCGACCGAGGGCGGCGGCACCATCGCCACCCCGGAGGGCTGGAGGAAACATCCCGGCACCGTCGGCACCGCCTGGCCGATCAGCGAGCTGCTCATCGTGGACGAGGACATGGAGCCCGTCCCGACCGGGACCCCCGGCACCATCTACATGAAGATGATGGGCGTCAGATTCGAATACAAGGGCGACCAGGAGAAGACCGAGGCCGGCCGGCTGCAGGACCACTTCACCGTCGGTGACATCGGTTACCTGAACGAGGAGGGCTTCCTCTTCCTCTGCGACCGCAAGGCCGACATGATCATCTCCGGTGGGGCCAACATCTACCCGGCCGAGATCGAGAACGAGCTGATGATCCACCCCAAGGTCGGCGACGTGGCCGTGTTCGGCATCCCCGACGAGGAGTGGGGCGAGCAGATCAAGGCGGTGGTCGAGCCGGCCCCGGGAGTGGCGCCCTCGCCCGAGCTGGCCGCCGAACTCATCGAGTCACTGAGAGGCCGCCTGTCGAAGATGAAGTGGCCCAAGTCCATCGACTTCATCGGCGAGATGCCCCGCGAGCCCAACGGCAAGCTCCTCAAACGCAAGCTACGTGACCCGTACTGGGAGGGACACGAACGTGCCATCTAGCGATCCAACGACTCTGCGGGCTCGGCACGCGCTGGAGTTCCCCGGCGGATACACGCGCACGACGGGACCGGTGATCGGACGCTTTCTCACCGAGTTGCGGGACGGACGCGTCGTCGGGGTCCGTACGGCGGCCGGGCGGACACTGGTGCCGCCGCTGGAGTACGACCCCGACACCGGCGATGCCGTCACCGAGGAGTTCGTCGAGGTCGGGCCGGCCGGGACCGTCGAGAGCTGGGCGTGGGTGAACACCCCGAGGAAGGGCCATCCGCTGGACCGGCCGTTCGCCTGGGCACTGATCCGGCTGGACGGGGCCGACACCGCGCTGGTGCACGCGGTGGACGCGGGAGACGTCAAGGCCATGCGCCCCGGGCTGCGGGTACGCCCCCGCTGGCGGGCCGAGCGCACCGGGCACATCACCGACATCGAGAGCTTCGTTCCCGAGGTCACCAGGATCGTCTCCGAGGTCCGCGTCGAGTACTCGCTCCGGCCAGGCCTGGCGCTGGCCCGATTCCTGCAGGGCGTCGCCGAGGGCGTCCTCATCGGCTGCCGGTGCGGCACCTGCCACAAGGTCTACGTGCCCTACCGGCTGTCCTGCCCCGAGTGCGGAGTCTCGATCACCGAGGAGGTGGTCGTCCCCGACACCGGTACGGTCACCACCTTCGCCATCAACAACCTGCCCGACCCGCGCGCCCCCGAGGTGCCGTTCGTCTCGGCCTACATCCAGCTCGACGGCGCCGACATCCCGATGATCGCCCTGGTCGGTGGGATCGCGGCCCACGAGGTGCGCCAGGGCATGCGGGTGCGGGCCGTGTGGGTGCCCGAGGAGGAGCGGACGATGTCCATGTCGAACATCAAGTGGTTCGCCCCCACCGGCGAGCCGGACGTGGAGCTGTAGATGCGTGAGATAGCGATCGTCGCGTTCGCGCAGACCAGGCACAGCGCCGTCGACGAGGGACAGAGCGAGTCCGAGCTCATCCTGCCCCCGCTGGAGACGGTCCGGGCCGCCACCGGGCTGCGGAAGTTCGGTTTCACCTGCTCGGGGTCGTGTGACTATCTGGCGGGCGCCCCGTTCTCCTTCGTCTCCGCGCTCGACGCGCTCGGTGCCTGGCCGCCGATCTCGGAGAGCCACGTCGAGATGGACGCGGCCTGGGCGCTGTACGAGGCCTGGGTCAGGCTGCAGCACGGCGACGTCGACTCGGCCCTGGTCTACGGCTTCGGCAAGTCCTCCCAGGGGGACCTGCGGGAGATCATGACGCTCCAGCTGGACCCGTACTACCTGGCCCCCCTCGGCCTGGACCAGGTCTCCTTCGCCGCGCTCCAGGCGTCGGCCACCGGGGCGGAGCGGGCCGAGCTGGACGAGATCGTGCGGCGCAGCCGCGCCGCCGGGAGAGCCAACCCCTACGCCCTCGACCTGCCGGAACCGGCGGGGGAGGGGGCCGAGGTCGAGCCGCTGCGGCCGTACGACATCGCCCCGATCACCGACGGCGCCGCCGCGGTGGTGCTGGCGGCGGGGGACCTGGCCAGGGAGCTGTGCGAGCGCCCCGCGTGGATCACCGGGATCGCGCACCGGATAGAACCCCATTACCTGGGCATGAGGGATCTCGCCCGGTCGGCCTCCGCCGCGGACGCCGCACGAGCGGCGGGGGTCGGCAAGGGGGACGTCGAGGTGGCCGAGCTGCACGCCCAGTTCAGCCACGAGGAGATCATCCTGCGCCGGGCGCTGGAGCTTCCCGAGGGCACCCGGGTCAACCCGAGCGGCGGCCCCCTCGCGGCCAACCCGGTCATGGCCACCGGCCTCATCAGGATCGGCGAGGCGGCCCGGCACATCCTGGACGGCACCGCGAGCCGCACCCTCGGACACGCCACCAGCGGCCCCTGCCTTCAGCACAACCTCGTCACCGTGATGGAGGCTTGATCATGGAGCGAACCCGACGCAGCGAGCGGAGTGGGCCGCGCGGCGAAGCAAGCGGTCCGCGGAGCGAGCGAGGAGCGGTGAGTGACCATGTGGTGGAGCGAACCCGACGCAGCGAGCGGAGTGGGCCGCGCGGCGAAGCAAGCGGTCCGCGGAGCGAGCGAGGAGCGGTGAGCGACCATGAGTAACCCCTGCGCGGTCATCGGGGTCGGTCAGACTCGCTACACGACCAAGCGGCGCGACGTCTCCATCGCCGGCCTGGTCCGCGAGGCGGCCCTGCGCGCCCTGGCGGACGCGGGCCTGACCTGGAAGGACATCGACGCGGTGGTCATCGGTAAGGCGCCCGACCTGTTCGAGGGCGTGATGATGCCCGAGGCGTACCTGGCCGACGCGCTGGGCGCCGCGGGCAAGCCGATGATGCGGGTCCACACCGCGGGCTCGGTCGGTGGCTCCACCGCGCTTGTCGGTGCCTCGCTGATCCAGGGCGGCGTGCACGACCGGGTGCTGGTGGTGGCCTTCGAGAAGCAGTCGGAGTCCAACGCGACCTGGGCACTCTCCACCCACCTGCCGTTCAGCGCCTCGCTGGTCGTCGGTGCGGGCGGCTACTTCGCCCCGCACATCCGCGAGTACATCCGCCGCTCCGGCGCCCCCGAGCACATCGGCCACCTGGTGGCCGTCAAGGACCGGCAGAACGCCCTGAAGAACCCGTACGCCCATCTGAGGATTCCCGGGATCAACCTGAAGATGGTCGAGTCGACCCCGATGCTCTGGGAGCCGATCCGCTACCTCGACACCTGCCCGTCCTCCGACGGCGCCTGCGCGATGGTGCTGTCTGCCGCCGACAAGCTCACCGACAGCACACCGGCCTGGGTCCTCGGCACCGCGATGCGCTCCGAGCCGATCTTCCGCGCGGGCCGCGACACGGTGAACCCGCAGGGCGGCAAGGACTGCGCGGCGGACGTCTACCGGCAGGCCGGGATCACCGACCCGCGCAGGGAGATCGACGTGGCGGAGGTGTACGTGCCCTTCTCCTGGTACGAGCCGATGTGGCTGGAGAACCTCGGTTTCGCCACCGAGGGGGAGGGCTGGAAGCTCACCGAGTCCGGGGCGACCGCGCTGGACGGCGACATTCCGTGGAACGCCTCGGGCGGCGTGCTGTCGAGCAACCCGATCGGCGCCTCCGGGCTGATCCGGTTCGCCGAGGCGGCGCTCCAGGTCAGGGGGATGGCGGGGGAGCACCAGGTGGACGGCGCCAGGCGGGCCCTCGGGCACGCGTACGGGGGAGGCGCCCAGTTCTTCGCGATGTGGATGGTCGGCAGCGACAGACCCTGATCCCCCCAGGAGGGGCCCATGGAGTTCAACCACGCAGATCTGTTCGAGGGGATCGTGGACGCGGTTGGGGACCGCACCGCCGCCATCTGCGGTGATGATCGCCGGACCTACGCGGAACTGGACGCGGAGGCCAACCGGCTCGCGCACCATCTGCTCGACCGGGGCGTCTCGGCCGGGCAGCACGTGGGCATCCACCTCTACAACGGCATCGAGTACCTGGTGGGGATGCTGGCCGTGCTCAAGATCCGGGCCGTGCCGATCAACGTGAACTACCGTTACGTCGAGGCCGAGCTGCTCTACCTCTACCAGGACTCCGACATCGTGGCGCTCCTGTTCGACGTGGAGTTCGACAGCCGGGTGGCGGCCACCGCCCCGCAGGTCCCGCGGCTCCGGCACCTGATCGCGGTGGGCGGGCCGTCCGGGGTCGAGACGGCGGTGCCGTACCAGGAGGCGCTGGCCGCCGGGTCACCGGAGCGGGGGTTCCCCGTGCGGTCCGGCGACGATGTCTACATCATCTACACCGGTGGCACGACCGGCATGCCCAAGGGCGTGATGTGGCGGGTCGAGGACCTGTTCTTCGCCTTCGGCGGCGGCAATCCGGGTGGGGAGCCGCGGGCCACGCCGGAGGAGGTGATCGAGGCGGCTGTGGCCTCCGGACCTGTCACCATGCTGGCGGCGGCCCCACTGATGCACGGCGCGGCCCAGATGGCCACCTTCATCACCTGGTGGATGGGCGGAACCATGGTCTACGTCCGCAAGTTCGACGCGGCCGAGGTACTGCGCGCGATCGAGCGGGAGGGGGTCCTGACGATCAACATCACCGGCGACGCGATGGCCCGTCCGTTGATCGACGAGCTCGCGGGCGGCGGCTACGACCTGTCGTCGCTGTTCGTGCTCAGCTCCACCGGCGCCATCCTGACCGGCTCCCTCCGCGACCGCCTGGCGGAACTGCTGCCCGGCAGGATGATCCTGGACAACTTCGGGTCCAGCGAGTCCGGATACACCGCCTCGGCGATCCCCGGCTCCTCGCCCGAGTCGGGCCAGCGCTTCCAGGCCAACGTCGCGGTCAACCTGGCCGTGCTCAACGAGAGGCTGGAGCCGGTCAAGCCCGGCGGGGGTGAGCTGGGCATGGTCGCCAGGAGCGGCCGGATCGCCTCCGGCTACTACAAGGACGACGACAAGACCGGCAGGACCTTCGTGACCGACTCAGGCGGCGTGCGCTGGCTGCTCACCGGCGACATGGGCCAGGTCGAGGAGGACGGTACCATCGCGATCTTCGGCCGAGGCTCGGTCTGCATCAACACCGGCGGGGAGAAGGTGTTCCCCGAGGAGGTCGAGGCGGTGCTCAAGGGGCACCCGGCGGTCTTCGACGCGGTCGTCACCGGCATCCCCGACGAGCGCTGGGGCAGTCGGGTCGCCGCGGTGGTCGAACTCCGTCCCGGCACGACCCCTTCGGTGGAGGACCTCGACGCGCACTGCCGGGCGAGGCTCTCCGGTTACAAGGTGCCCAGGACCTTCGCCTTCGTCGACGAGATGGTCCGCTCCCCGGCGGGCAAGGCCGACTACCGCTGGGCCAGGGAGACCGCCCAGGCCGCCCGGTCCTGATCCGCTTTTCGCGGGGAGGGGCGGGTGAACCAAGTCGGTTTTCGGTCCGTCACAGTGGTGTGATCCGTTCTCTGCTGGCCGTCGTGCTCCTGCTGACCGGCTGTTCCGCGACCGCCGAAACCACCGCGACCGCCGCGCGGACCGGAGTTCAGACCGGCGACGTCGTGATCCGGTTCCTCAGGTGCGGCCCGATGACCTGCGTCGGCGGTGACAGCCTGAGCGTCACCGGTGACGGGCGGGCCGTCTCGCTGCGGGACGGGGAGCTGGTCGCCGTCCGGCTCTCCGCGACCGAGCTGGGAGACCTGCGGGCCGGGCTCGTCACGGCCCTGGCGGGACGGGAGGGCACCCTCGACCGTACCGGGGGAGCCACTGACCAGCCCTTCGCCGTCATCACCGTGACCGGCCAGGACGGGAAGGTCCACGAGAACCGGCTGGAGGGGGCGCCGCTGGTGGAGGACGAGCGGATCGTCGCCGCCGGCGAGCGGCTCACGGCGCTGACCGGCCGGATCCGTGCCACCGGCACGCCGGACCGCACCGCGCCGATCACCGTGACGCTGTACGAGGGCCGTGGTGTCCGGCCCGCCCGGCAGGCGAGCTGGCCCGAGGGCGTCCTCGCGCCGGTGCTGGACCCGGCTCCCGGGAGCCTCGCCTCACAGACGTACCGAGGAGAGGAGGCGAAGGCACTGCGCACCGCCCTGGGGGCGGCCGAGGAGCACGTGGCGGTGGTGGTCGGGGGCCGGACGTTGATCGCCCACTGGGAGGCGGAGCTTACCTGGGTGGCTGGTGTTAAGCGGGTCTCATCAGGCGTAGGTGTCCGCGCTGACTAGCGTGATCGTCGCCTGTATGCCATACGACGAGAGAGGACTGCTGGTGCCCGACCTGCCCACCTCGACGCGGCTGTCACCGATCCGGGATGATCACGCCTGGTACTTCCCGGACATCAACGGCTACGACAAGGTGATCGCGCGGCTCCAGAGCGGGCTGGAGTAGACGACGCTGGTGGTGACGGATCCGAGGCCGGCGATTCGGCCTGTTGTGCTTTCCAGGTGGCGCATGGAGCGGGCGAGGACCTTGAGTACGAAGCAGTCTTCGCCGGTCACATGGTGGGCTTCCATGATCTCGGGTGTGGTCGCGATTAGGTCGTGGAACGGCTTGTAGTTGCCCGTCGGGTAGCGGAGGCGGACGAATGCCAGGATGCCCAGCCCGAGTCGCTCCGGGTCTACTACGGCCACGTAGCCGCTGATCACGCCGCTCTCCTCCAGTCGCCGCACCCGTTCGGTGACAGCGCTGGCAGACATGGACACGACCCGCCCCAACTCCGCGTAGCTGGCCCGTCCGTCGTGCTGCAGGGCTTCCAGGATGCGTATGTCGGTCTCATCAAGGGAATCAATGGCCATGGCGCATTATTACCACGGCATCCCCGGTGGGATCCATGAATAGCCGGTGATTTTCGATTCCGACGTAAGGCTACGGTCCGTAGGGTTTTAGCCATGAACAACACCGCTATCAGCCCGGCGCTGCTCCCGCCGCCCGCTGCTCCCGCCGAAGCCATCGCCTTCTTCGCAGCGCGTCTCAGCTTCCAGACGGACGTCTCCGACGTTCGTGCCTCCCTCGACTCCGGCAATCCGGGCTTCGCCCTGGTTGATTCGCGTGGGGAAGCCGGCTGGCAGCAGGCCCGTGTGCCGGGCGCCGTGCACCTGCCCACCGCCGACATCCCGGCCCGGGCCGCGAGTTTGCTGGACCCGGTGCTCCCCGTCGTCACGTACTGCTGGGGGCCGGGCTGTGACGGCGCGACGCGCGCGGCACTCGCGCTCGCCCAACTCGGCTACCAGGTCAAGGAGATGATCGGCGGTATCGAGTACTGGATCCGCGAGGGCTTCCCGGTCGAAAGCGCGACCGGTACCGAGCAGCGCCCGGCGGACCCGCTGACCGCTCCTCTCGGCTCCATCACGTGCGCGTGCTGAAGGACACTGCACGGCCGGGCGGCGTGGTCCGCCCGGCCATCGCGGCCGATCTGCCGGCGGTGGCTCACCTGTGCGCCGCCCACGCCGCGTTCGAGCGCGCCGAGCCCGTGCCCGTTGATCTCGTCACCCGCCTGGAGCCAGTCCTGTTCTCGGCACATCCGAGGGCATGGTGTCTCGTGGTCGATCACGGAGGTGAACTGATCGGTTACGCCACCTACTCGTTGGAGTTCTCCACCTGGCAGGCGGCCGACTATGTGCACCTGGACTGCCTGTTTGTCACAGAGCCGCACCGGGGAGAGGGGTGGGGGCGTGCCCTGCTCAACGCCGTGAAGGGTGAGGCAGTG
This sequence comes from Streptosporangium sp. CA-115845, assembly GCF_050943795.1. Classification (NCBI taxonomy): domain Bacteria; kingdom Bacillati; phylum Actinomycetota; class Actinomycetes; order Streptosporangiales; family Streptosporangiaceae; genus Streptosporangium; species Streptosporangium sp. CA-115845. The sequence continues at coordinate 1,633,670 of NZ_CP191988.1, forward strand.
GCCCTCGGCGCGGCACAAGTACAGTGGCAGACGCCCGATTGGAACGGCGATGCCATCCGCTTCTACAACCGGGCAGGAGCCCAGGCATCTTCGAAGGTCAGGTTCTCCCTCCCCATCCGGCCAACGCAGACTCCGCAGTAAATACCGGATCTCGCTCACGAGGTGGGGGTGGATGCTCGCCGGCGAACCCGCCCCGGCGTCGACGCCGGGGCCCGACACGTCGCAGAGCGCGACCCTGCCGCACGTCGCCGGATGTGACATCCCTCGTTTGCGGCTGGTGACAGCGTTCTTACCGGCATCCCGAATAACACCAGTCCTCGTGCCGGTCCGCAGGGTGGCCGCTGTTGTGGAAGCGCTTACCGTAGGAGGGTGGTCCAGCGAGCCACGACAGGCTCACCGAGGAAAGGCTCCGTGTTGATCCATTCAATTGATCCCAGGACCGGCGAGCCCACCGGGGACCCCTACCCGCTGACCTCGGACGGCGAGGTGGACGCGGTCGTCGGAGCCGCCCGCGCGGCGGGACCCGCCTGGCGTTCCGCCGACCGGGCGCCGGTGCTTGAGGCGGTCGCGGCGGCGCTGGAGGCGAACGTCGAGGAGCTCTGGCGGGCCGCCGACGCCGAGACCGCGCTCGGGGAGACCCGGCTCCGCGGCGAGGTGGGGCGGGCCGCGGGCCAGTTCCGGCTCTTCGCCCAGGTACTGCGGGACGGCGGGCACGTGGAGGCGGTGATCGACCACGCGACGGCCCAGCCGCCGACCCCCGACCTGCGGCGGATGAACCACCCACTGCCCGGCGTGGCCGGTGTCTTCGCGGCGAGCAACTTCCCGTTCGCCTTCTCGGTCGCGGGCGGTGACACCGCCTCGGCGCTGGCCGCCGGATGCCCGGTGGTGGTCAAGGCGCACGACGGGCACCCGCGCACCTCGGAGCTGTCGCAGAAGATCATCCAGAGCGCGCTGCCCGATCCGGCCCTGCTGGGCCTGGTCCGCGGGCTCGACGCGGGAAAGCGGCTGGCCACGCACCCGTCTGTCGCGGCCGTCGGATTCACCGGCTCCATTCCCGGTGGCAAGGCCGTCCAGGCTCTCATCGCCGAGCGCCCGGAACCCATCCCGTTCTACGGTGAGCTGGGCAGCGTCAACCCCGTCGTCGTGCTGCCCTCGGCCGACCGCGAAGGACTCGCCCAGGGGTTCGCCGCCTCGCTGACCCTCGGCACCGGTCAGTTCTGCACCAACCCCGGGCTGGTCTTCGTCCCCGACGACGCCGAGCTCCTGACCGCCATCTCCGAGGCGGTCTCCGCGACCACGGGCGGGCCGATGCTCACCGAGCGGATCCAGGGCGGCTTCCTGCACGGGCTGGCCAGGCTCGGCAAGCTCACCACACTGGCCGAGGGACAGCCGGGCGAGGGGGCCTTCGCGGTGACCCCGCAGGTGTTCGTCACCGATCTGACGTCGTTCGCCGACGCCCTGCCCGACATCGCCGAGGAGTGCTTCGGCCCGGCCTCCGTCGTCGTGGTCTACGACGACGCGGCGGAGCTGCCCGCCGTACTGGAGAGGCTGGACGGCTCGCTGACCGCCACGATCCACGCCACCGACCCCGGAGAGGCGCGGGAGAGCGCCGAGGTGCTGCTCAGGAAGGCGGGCCGGCTGATCTGGAACGGCTGGCCGACCGGTGTCGCGGTCCGCTGGGCTATGCACCACGGCGGCCCCTGGCCCGCGAGTACGGCCGCCGCGCACACCTCGGTCGGCGCCGCCGCGATCCGCAGGTGGCTGGTCCCCACCGCCTACCAGGACTGGCCCGCCGAACTGCTCCCAGTCGAACTGCGCGACGACAACCCCCTCGGCATCCTCCGCCGGGTCGACGGGGTCGTCTCTTAGACACGGGTCACCTACCGGCCGTTGTTCCTCCGACCTGCCCGGTGGTCTGTGCCCCCTCGCGGGGGGCCGGCCGCCGACAGACGCAGGACCGCCTCGTCCGACGCGGCTCCGCGACCTGCTGGACGAGCAGGCCGCGGAGCCGCATGCGAGGTTCGTGGCTTAGGGCGGTCGCTGACACCCCGTCGACGACCTCGTTCCTGCCCGACTGGGTGGAGACGATTCTCGTTGCTCCTTCCATCGTGGAGGGGCGCTCTTTTGTGTTGTGCGAGCTCAACCCAGCCAGAAGGCGGCGAGTGACCAAGCCTCCTCGCCGCTTGTAGAGCCGTCGTGCGGCAGGAATTCCGTGGGGGCGATGTAACCCTCGCCGGGGTCAAGCCGGATGCGGAGGCACCGCAGCGGGTGCCCATCCGCGACGTAACGGCGCAGGTCGTCGGTGTGCGGGTAGTATCCGTCCTGGTCACAGCCCAGGGTGCGGCAGATCTCCTTGATGTCCCGGTCGCCGACCAGGAGATAGCGTGTGCCGGGTCCCAGGTTGAGGCAGAGGCGTCGGCGGCTGTTCTGCCGGGCGGGGTAGGGCAGCCGGTCGAAGTTGTCGACGTGCAGTCCGATCCGGTGGCCAGTTGTGGAGTCCTCGGTGCTGGTGAGCCGCCCGGGAGGGCTGGCCGCGCAGGCGAGGCGCCTACGCGGCCAGCGGCCTTCCAGTGGGTCGAGAGCGGTCGCGGCGTCCACACGGCCTTGTAGATCAGTGAAGGCGAACACCGGCAGAGGCTGGGCGACCAGCTCGATCACCACGCTGGTCGGGGTGGCGTCATCGGGCCGCAGCCGGTCGGCCTCGTCGTCGCTGAGGGGCTTCCAGTCCTCCCGAGGGACGACGGCCACGCCGTCGTCATAGCCCGGCGCGTCGCCTGCCTGCCTGACGTGCCCGATCTCGATACGTCCCTGGATGTCGCTGAACTGGTCGAACTGCAGCCATAAGCCCATGGCTCCGCCTTCTTGATGGTCGAGGTCCTAATCGAAGGTGATCTCCTGTTCGGCCGCGAACGCCTGGGCGAGACCCTGGAGTTGTGACCGATCGATGATGATCTTCTTGAGTGCGCTCACTCCGCGAAGGCCGGACAGGTCGTTGCCGCGTAGGTCGCAGCCACGATAGGTGCCGCCGTCGAACTCCGTCAGATGCAGATCGCACTCATCGAACGCCACGTCGCTCAAGTCGGACCCGACGAACCGCGCTTCTCGCAGCGAGCAGCCGGTGAAGATCACCGGGCCTACGGCACGGAGGCGGGTGACGGCCGTGTAGTCCAGCTTGCACCGCTCGAAGACCACGTCATCGAGCGTGACGTTCTCCCACGCAGCGCCGAGCAACTTGCAGTCGGTGAACGTGACTCTGGAGAGCTTGCTGTCCTCCCAGCGGAGACCGGACAGATCGCAGTCGGAGAACTCCACCGAGTGCAGACGCAACTCCTCCAGACGGACACGCTGGGTGGTGAGGCCGATGACGCGCCCGTCCATGAGCTGGGTTCCCGACAGAGACAGCTCGCGCAGGCGGGCTTCGGCATATCGGAAATCTCTCAGCTTGCCGTGCTCGCCCTCCAGCGAACCGACTTCGTCCAGGTCCGCGTCGTCCAGGTCGGGCAGCGTAACGCTCGTCTCGCGTACTGTCCGTGTGTCCATCGTCTTGCCTTCCGCATTGGTCCCGTCGTGGGCGCGGTGATCCCGCGCCCACGACGGTCATCTGCTACTTCTTCTTGCTCCAGTTGTCCCAGCTCGGCTTGTTGTCGAACCCGCCCCTGTTGTTGTCCCAGCTCGGTTTGTTGTCGAACTTGGCGGCTTGAATCGGATCGGGGTTCTCGATGGTGCCGGCGCCGATCAGGTCGTCGACCACCTTCGCATCCGTGGTGGCCAGGTACTCCAGCATGGTCATGCCGCGATCTTCTTCTTGGTTGAGGTGTACAGAGCGGTGATGAGGGCTTGACGGGTGAGTCGGCAGTAGTCGGTCTCCGTGGTCGCGAAGCTGCCGTTCTCGAAGTAGCGGTTGCACGCCTGGGCACCCCGGCAGAAGTCCCAGAATTCGCATTCGGCTTCGCAGCGTCGCAAACCGGCCATGAACTCGCGGACATAGCGCAGCCGGTGCGCATGGGCCAGCATGCTGGCGATGCTCTGAGAGCAGACGTTCCCGGCAAGGAAGTTGCCGTAGGCGTCGTCGCTGATGCCGGCCAGTTCGGGCGACATCAGCACCACGTCTCCATCCACCGACACTGTCGGAATCGGATCGAGGCCGTATCTGCACCACTCGTCGCGCTGCCCGCTGCGGGCGAGGTGCAGATAGTCGGCGAGCCGTTCGAGCTCCCGCAACGCCGGCCCTCCGTCACGGGCCCCGCGCCAGTCCAGGACCCCCTGCCAGAACCGCTCAGCCTGGTCCTGGGTGATCCCGCACCGCCGATCGTTGACGCCCTCCATCTCTTCCACGTTCAGGCCGATGGTGTGCGGCCCCAGGTCCGTGAGGAAGTCCAGGAGGGATTCGGGCTGCTCAATGCCCTCGGTCCCCACGACGGCAATCAAGCTGAAGCGGATGCCGTGGTCACGCAGTCGGCCGATGCCGCGCACGATCCGATCGAATGCAGGCTGGCCACGCAGATCCACCCGGCGGGCGTTCAGAGCCGCCGGGCCGTCGATGCTGACGCCGACGCGAAACTGGTAACGGGCGAGCAGGTCGCACCACTCGTCGTCGATGAGGGTGGCGTTGGTCTGCACGCTGTGCTGGATCCGGCCCGCCTGACGCAGCTCCTCGAACGGCGCGAGCAGCTCCTCGAACTTGCGTCGGCCCAGGGTGAGGGGCTCCCCGCCGTGCCACACGATGTCCAACCGGCCGCTGGAACCGGGCAGATCCGCAGCCGAGTCGGCAACGGCCTGGGCCACCTCGGGGGACATCTCATTGCTGAGGCGCCGGAACGGCAGATAGCAGTACACGCAGTCGAGGTTGCATAGCGTGGTCGGCTGGAGCACCAGTGTCCCCGGCCGACCGAACCACCGATCGAACCCTAGTTGTCCTTCCATTTCGTGACGTTCCTTTCATGGAGGTGGGGAAGGGGCTGCGCGATCCGCCTGGCCCCGCGGGCGGCCCCTGGTGGTGCACCACCGCCCGTGGGGAGTTCGGCGCGGGAGGGGGATGCTCCCGTGCCGCTGCGCGGTTCAGGGCGGGGCCACCGGTTCGGCGTAGTGCTTGCCGAGTCGTCCGGCGATACGGCGCGCGACCTGCGGCACGTCATCTGCCGGCGCCTGGTCGGCGGGCTCTTCGAGGAAGCAGGCGCCCCAGCAGAAGACCGTGCCCGCCTGGTCGGCCCACACGGTCAGCTCCGCGCTGATCACCAGGCGGGGGCGGCCCTGGTCGTAGGAGATCGTCGGGTAGATCCGGTGGGCGTGGAGCTCGGTACGCAGGTGCTTGAGGGCGGCGATGGCGCCGGGGTGCCATCTGGTCGCGTCCAGCCGGTCGCCTGCCGGGGTGCCGTGGGACGGGATCAAGGCCGCCTCCTTTCCGGGGAGCGTGGTCCCGGGGCTTGTCGGGGGCGGTCTGGTGGCAGACCGTGGGGGCGGGGAACGAGCCCCGAGACCACGGGAAGTGGCGGGGCCGGACGGTCGGCCGCACTGGGGGTGGGCGGCGTGGCGCCGTGCGATGAGGTCCGCCACAGGTCGACTTCGGTCTGTTGCATGAGGTCCCACAGCTCGCCGGCGCTTTTCGCGCAGACGATGCGGCACTCGCGCGGGTCGGCGCACTGCCAGGCTTCGAAGCGTCGGTGTCGCAGGCTCCACATGATCAGCCAGGTGGGCGTGTACCGCTGTACCTGCTTGGCGGCCTGCGCCGCGTCGATGTCATCGCGGGTCAACATGTTCGGCCATGATCACGTCGGCGAGCAGGGGCATCCTGTTGAGGAGCGGGTCGGTGGCGTCCCGCTTGGCCATGAGTGCGTGGTGGGCGGCGAGCTGCTCGGCGGCCTGGTCGAGGTCCAGTTCGCCGCTGAGGATCGGGGCTCCGGCGTCGTCGCGTTCGGGGCTGGTCCACCAGAACCTTTCGCCATCGGTGTAGGCGAGCAGCCCGCGGCGGAGGGACACGATGGCGTTGCCGGAGGTTAGCTCGTGCACGTCGGCCACGATGTCGTGGACGTCTGCCAGGACGGCGGCCAGGTACTCGGCACGGCGCACAGCGGCCGACTGCTCGGTGGTGGCCGGCGGCGCGGCGGCGATCGCCTGGGAGACGGGACTGTCGCCGCGCCTGTTTGTGGGGACGTCGCTGCCGGGGGTCGTGTTCATGCCGCGACCTCCCGTCGGTGCGGCTCGTACCGTCGAGGTGGGAAGGAGTCCGGCGCGCGGCCCCGGCTGTGGGCGGGGGCCGTCGTCGGCCGGAGGCCCCGGGCAGGGCGCGTCGGAGTGGGGGCGATGGGCGGGTGGACCTTCAGCGGGCGCGCCGGGACCGGGAGCGGGCGGCACAGGCCGAGGCGTCGCCGGGTGGCCATGCGGGCGTGTACCTGCCGGGGAGTGGGCTGCTCCCAGTGGTGGTCGCGGCGGTGCGGCAGAGTGGACGCGTCGTGGGCGTAAGGGGCGTGTCCGCACCAGCGGCAGCCCAGCGGCAGCGGCGGGGCATCTGCTTTCCAGCGGATACGAATGGCTCTAATCTTGCTCACGGGTCAGGACTCGCTTCCTGATCAAGGGCCCGTCCGGACGTCGCAAGCGCCGGGCGGGTCCGTCTTATTTGATGGTCACACTTGTTAGTAAAGCCGTGCGCATTCTGTCGCGGGAGGCGGAGAATGGCGGAGAATAGCCCGGAGACTTGAAGTCTCCGGGTACTCCGGTCAGGTGGTGCAGCAATGACCCAGCAACAGCGCCCAGCATGGGCCGTACAGCTACAGACTCAGCGGGAAGCTCAACACTGGAACAAGTGCGAAATGGCACGCCAGCTCATCCGCGCTGCTGGATATGGCCATGGATCTGTCGACTCGCTGGCTCGGCAGATTCGCGACTGGGAGAAAGGGAAGCATTTTCCCCGTGACTGGACCGTCGCCTACTCCATGGCCTTCGATATTCCCGAAGAGGAACTTTTCGGCACGGGGGAACCGAAGCAGCGTGACATATTGGAGATTAGTCTCAGCACGATCGATCCCATCCCTTATCCACCTCATCAGGGTCCTGTAGCTCCGGAGCTCGTCATGTACTTCCTCGAACAGCTTCCCGGCCACTACAAGGCCGACATGTGGCTCGGCCCTCGCCATCTCATCCCGACCGTCACGACTCAAGCGCAGCTCATCAAGGAACTCACCCATGCTGCCGACGCGCCGGTACGTCGCGGCTTGCTGGGCGCCGGTGTCGCGTATGCGACACTGCTCGGCTGGCTGCACCAAGATGCCGGCGACATCAATCGGTCGGAGCTCTGGCGAACCATCGCCTTGGACATGGCCCATCGCTCTCAGGACCCTCAGCTCATCAGCTACGCCCTCACCAATAAAGCGATGCTCGCGGTCGATGGGGGCGACGGCCACACCGTTGTCGACTACGCCGAAGCCGCCTTGATCGATGAGAGCAAGTTGTGTCCGAAGGTGCGGATACTTGCTTTGGTCCACCAAGCGCATGGCCAGTCGATGCTGCCGGCCAAGGACAAAGAACTGGTCGACCGGCTGCTTGATCGAGCGGCCGAGCTCGTGGATCAGGTCGACGACGAACATCCCTGGGGCAACGCCTGCCGTCGTACCAGCGGATACATCGAGGTTCAGCGGGCGACCGCCTATCTCCGGCTGGGCGTTTACCGGGATGCGGTCGCACTCTGGGATGAGGTACTCGGTGACGCCCCGGACGCGGCGCGGCGTGACAACGGGGTGTTCTGGGCGCGTCAGGCAAGCGCTCTGGCCGCAGTTCCTGAACCGGAACGGGTTGTCCAGATCGTGTCAGCCACTGCGGCGATCGTCGAGGGCACGGGATCGGCTCGACTGCGTCAGGAACTGAGGGAGATCCCTCGCCGCGCGACTGCTTGGGCAAGCACCTCGTCCGGCAGAGAACTGAATGAGATCATTTCTCGGTTCAACTGACTGCATGACGCGGAGATACCGATGACCCCTCAGCCGTTGTCCGAAGAGCAGATCGTCGCCCATCTGGCCGAGTTGCCAGGGTGGGAGCGTGAGGGGCAGGCCATAGCCAGGACGTTCAAGCATGCCTATCACGAGTGCGTACATCTGGCCATGTACGTCGCGGCCAAGGCTCGCGAAGTCGGCCACCATCCTGATATTCACATCACCTGGCAGCGGATCCGATTCGTGATCACTACTCACGACGCCGGAAACCGCCTCACAGCCAAGGACTTCGAACTCGCCCGCCACATTGACGTGATCGCCACCGGCCACGGCGCCGAAACGGTCTGAACTCACGATCGGAGCGATCTCGCTGTGTCATGGTGTCTCCCCGTCGGAAGGTGCCGGACACCTTGGTAGGTGTCCGGCACCTTTCGATGTGTTGCGGGGCACTATGACGGGCTCGTGGCTCGCCAGCCCGTTCGGTCTGCCGGGCGGCTTCTGAGGGGACGCCTCAGAAGCCGCTCACCGCGCTCAGGTTTCCGACCGCGTGTTCGCGATCTCCACGCGGGTACGGAGCGCTAGCCGATCTTGCCCGAGCCCGCGTGCCGGGAGACGGACCCGCGCACCGCCGGGGCCGGTTCGATCGCGGTGTGCAGGGCGGGGGTCCAGCCCGCGTCCGTGCCGAAGTCGGGATCGTGGGCGGCGTTGTAGGTGGCGACGAGGTCGAGGGGGGTGACGGGCCCGCCGACGCGGAGCACGTTCCCCCTGGCGGTGAGGGAGGTGCCGCCCCAGTTGTAGAGGAGGTTCGCCGGAGCCACGGCCCGGCTCAGCCGGAAGAAGTTGTTCTCGGCGAAGATCTGCGACTGCACGCCCACGCCGAGGGCGTAGACGAAGGTCGAGGCGTCCGGGATCTCGTAGTAGTTGTTGTAGACGTGCACCTGGCCGAAGCGCACCCGGGGCAACCGCTGGAGTGTGTTGTCGAAGTGGTTGTGGTGGACGGTGACCTTCAGCTTGCCCGTGTCGGTCGCCGGGTTGTTGGTCGAGCCGATCAGCATCGTCTTGTCGTGGTCGGCGAACCGGTTCCAGGAGGCCGTCACGTAGTTGGAGCCGCTGGTGATGTCGAGCTGCCCGTCGTGCACCTGGTAGGGCCTGCCGAAGTACAGCGGCTGGTTCGAGTCCGGGTTGTCGCCGTCGGTGAAGGTGTTGTGGTCCACCCACACGTGCGTCGAGCCGGTCACCGAGATGTTGTCGTAGAGGGAGTTCCAGTTGCCCCCGTCGCCGTCGGTCGGGTCCCACTGCGGGAAGCAGTCGGCGGTGTCCTCGAAGTCGATGTTGCGGACGATGACGTTGTCCGCCTTGTCGATGTGCAGGTTGACGCCCCGGATGCGCGCGTCCTTGCCGAGGCCGACGATCGTGGTGTTGGAACCGACCTTGAGCTTGATGCCGGCGGTCTGCCTGGCGGCCGAGGCGGCCCGCGCGTCCTCCAGCGGGCCCGAGGGTTCGGTGTCCCTGCCCCACACCGCCGGGTCGTACGCGGCGAGGTAGGCCTCCAGCGTGTAGCCGCCGGTCGCGTAGTCCGCGCAGGTCCGGTCGGTGTCAATGGTGCCCTTCACGTAAATGATCTTCGGCGAGGGTGCGGCGAGTGCGGCGGCCAGCTGGGCCCGGGTGGACACGGTGTGCGTGTTCGACGCCGGCGCGGCGGCGCCGCCGGTGGTTCCGGTGCCCTCGGCGGCCCAGCCGTCGTTCGCGGGCAGGGTCTGGCGGCCCAGATCCGCCTGCCGTCCGGCGGGCGCGGCGGCTGCTGATGCGGGCGGGGCGGTGAGAACCGCCAGGGAGAGCAGGGCGGTGAGCGCGACGGCTCGTTTCATGGTGATTCCTCCACAGGTCAGGTGGGAGGGGAGGCTCGGTGAGAACCCCGAGAGCCTTCCGGAATGGCGAAGGCGGGCGCGCCCAGGTCAGGGATGGGCGCGCCCGCCCCCGATGGTCAGGTTCAGCCGCCGTTACGCTGCTTGTACGACGCCTGGGCCTCCGTCAGCTTGGCCGCGAACGCGTCCAGGAAGTCCTTGGGGGACAGGGCACCCTGCAGGACCTTCTGGAACTCCGGCTCCATGTCGGTCTTGGTGATCGCGTTGAACTCCGGCAGGTGGTAGGGCATCTGCACGATCCTCGTCGCCGGGTCGTTGAGCACCTTGACCGCCGCGGCGATGTGCTGCAGCCCCGCGATCCACGGCTCGTCGTTGACGTCGGTGTTGGCCGGGAGCACGCCGGTCTGCTCCGACCAGTAGCTGTTCATCTCCTTGGAGGCGGCGAACTCCGCGAACCGGTACGCGGCGTCCTTCTTCCCGCCGGAGGCGAACACGCCGATGCCCGAGACCGGGTTGGACAGGATCGCCTGGACGCCGCCGTCGGACCTGGGCACGGGCATGGCCGCCACGTTGCCCGCGCCGATCGTCTTGACGTGGTCCTGGTACGACCCCAGGTTGTGCTGCATGATCGCGATGTTGCCACCGTCGAACTGGGCGACCATCTTCGTGTAGTCGTTGCTGATGTCGGCCTCGGGGGTGACCTTCTTGTACAGCCCGGCCAGCTTCGTGAGGGCCGCCACGTTCCTCGGGTCGTTGACCGTGGACCTTCCCGAGGCGTCGAAGATCTCGGTGATGCCGGACTGGCCGTACACCACCTCCAGCATCTGCGCGATCGAGCCCGCCCCGCCGCGGATGGTGAAGCCGTAGCGGTTCCCGGCGGTGTCGGTCAGCTTCTGAGTGGCGGTGAAGAAGTCGTTCCAGGTCGTGGGCGTCTTGAGGCCGGCCTCCTTGAACCAGTCGGTCCTGTACCAGAAAACACCCATATTTGTGGACATTGGAACCAGGTAGGTCTTGCCGTCGGGCACGGTGCCCTTGACCGTGCTCACGACTTGCTCGTTCAGCTTGCCGTTCAGCGCGCCACCGGAGATCCGGACGTCCACCGGCTCCAGCGCCTTCTGCGCCACCAGGCTCGACAGCATCGCGGTGGAGACACCGCCCACGTCGGGCAGGCCGCCTCCGGCGATCGCGGTGTCGTACTTCTGCTGCGTCTGGGCGATCGGGATGCCGACGTACTTCACCTCGATGGACGGGTTCGCCTTCTGGAACTCGGCGATGATGTGCTGCCACACCGGGGTACGCGCCGGGCCGCCGTTGTCGTCCCAGAAGGTGATCGTGGTCTTCCCGCCGGAGGACTCCGGCTCCTCCGCGCCGCACGCGGCAAGCCCGGTGCCGAGCGTCAAGGCCGTGGCCAGGATCGCCAGGCGCTTTGAGCGTGAAGTCATTGCTCTTCTACCTCTCTGTGTCGTGTCCCCCGACATTGCTTGACGGTATGGATGACGAACTCCACCCGGAGCATTCTGTTGTCCCGGGTTGGTTGCACTGTGTGAGAGCGCCTGGCCCGTCACCAGGCGACCTCCGCGGCGAGCGCCGCCGCGTCGCCGGGGCCCAGCCGCCCGTCCGCGACGACGGTGACGATCCTTCGCCGCAGGGTGCCCTCGATGAGCAGCGGCGTGTCCCAGGCGAGGGCGGGCCCGGCGCCCGGGTACTCCACGACCCGGACGAACCAGGGATCGTCCCGCTGGACGAAGACCAGGGTCCAGTCCGCCGAGGTCATGGCCAGCCACGGGGCCGTCGACCCGTGCACCGCGTCCTCGCCCTCGGCGTCCGCCGTGAAGACCTGGCGGCCGGTGGCCGCTCCCGGCGCTCGCCAGAAGAAACCGCCGTACCCGGCTCCCGCGCGGCCCTTGGTGGCCGAACTCCTGACGGGCAGCGGCTCGCCGGTGAGGTTCGTCAGCGCGAACGACATGTCGAGCGCCCAGCAACCGCCCAGCTCCACCACCCGCACACTCCGCGCCTCGCGGGCCGTCTCGACGCCGTCAGGCCCCTCCCAGGCCAGCGACTCCCCGAACCCGGAGGAGTCGTGCCAGGAGAATCCGAGATGCCGCTGCGTGCCGTGGTCGCCGAGCCAGGTGGGACCGGCGTCGCGGACGTAGGTGCGCCCGCCCCAGAAGTTGCCCCCGCCCAGGTCGGAGATCGCGATGCTCACGCCCAGATGGTGCACGTGGTCTTCTGGCGCGACCTCGGTCACGGTCGTACCGCCGAGGGTGCGCACCGGGTGCAGATACGGCCGGGGCGACGACGTCGGCGGCAGCTCCGGCGCCATGACGTACTCGGCGACCTGCCGCCCGTGCGCCACGAGCACCGGCCGCAGGGCGTCGCCCCGGAGCGGCTGCCGCGCCCCGTCACCCGGGCCGGGAACCGTCCGCCCCGCGGTGACTCCCTCCGTACGACGGAGGCGCCCGCTCCAGGGCACCCGCAGTTCCGAGTAGAGCGCCAGCCGCTCCGCGCTCGACGCCGTCACCTCGGCGATCCTGGGCAGCACCCGGCGCTCCGCACCGACCTCCTGGAACACGTCCGGTATGGCGGTGGGCTCGGGCGCCAGCCGGACCGCCTCCAGGACGCGCATGAAACCCCGGGTCCGCTCCAGCGGTACGAGCAACTCCGCGCCGTCGCGAAGGTGCGCGACGAGGTTCTCCAGCAGGTCGGTCCTCGGGTGTACGACCGAGGTCCCGTCGAACTCGACCCGGTCCTCGGTGTAGGTCAGCCTGATCCGTCCCTCCTCGCCGTGCACGATCAGGTACGGCTCGTGCCGCCGATCCGCGCAGAGCGAGACCGCGACGGTCACCACGGTCCCGTCGTCCAGTCGTATCCGCACGGACGAGGTGTCGTCCGCCTCGATCGCGTTGGCCCGGTAGAGCTCGACCTCGACCTGTCCCACCTCCGCCCCGGAGATGGCCAGCGCGGTCGCGGTCGCGTGCGCGAGCGGGTTGGTGAGGGCGCCGTCCACCACGGGCACGCCGTCGACCTCGCGCCTGCCGGCCCACGGCACCCGGCTGTAGTAGGTGTAGGGGCGCTCCCACGCGCCCGCGGCACCGATCCCGGTGACCCGGCCGATCGCTCCCTCGGCGACCATCCGCCGGATCGCGGGGATCGCCTCCGAGCCCAGGCTCTGGAACCCCACCTGGCAGGCGAGCCCGGTCTCGGCGACCACCGCGGCGATCCGCTCGTAGTCGGCGTGGGTCGCGGCGGGCGGCTTCTCCAGCAGCACGTGCGAGCCGGCGCGCAGTGCCCGCTCCGCCAGCTCCGCGTGGGTGTGGATGGGCGTGCACAGGATCGTCACCTCGGCGGAGGTACGCCCGATCAGCCCGGCCAGGTCGCCGGAGAACTCCACCCCGGCGGGCAGGTCGTCGATCGGCCGCACGTCGCACACCCCGACCAGCTCGACCAGCCCGGCCTCGGTCAGCCGCCGCACGTTCGACAGGTGCCACCAGCCGTGCCCGTGCGCCCCGGCCAGCACCACGCGAACCGGTTCCATCAGGTCACCTCCATCGCAGTCCAAGGCCCCGGTGGTCTCCGGCGCGCAGCTCGCCCTTCTCCACGGAGACCGGGTAGGGCTCTTCGACCAGGCCGAGCGCCGCGAAGGAGGCGTCCTCGACCTCCTCGGTCATGCACGGCAGCGGCAGGACCAGGGCGAGCTGCCCGGAGATCTCCGGCAGCAGGTGCGGGTAGACGGGCACCCCGAACGTCCTGGCCAGCTCGGCGATCCTGAGCAGCGGGGTGATCCCGCCGACCCGCACCACGTTCGGCTGCAGGACGTCGCAGGCCCCGGCGAGGAGCAGATCCCGGAAGTCGTAGACGGAGTAGGCGCTCTCTCCCACGGCGATCGGGACCTCGACGCAGGAGCGGAGCCGGGCCTGCCCGGTCACGTCGTCGGCGGGCAGCGGCTCCTCCACCCAGTGCAGTCCGTACTCCGCCAGGGCGGCGATCGCCCGCCGGGCCCGAGGCAGGTCCCAGCGCTGGTTGGCGTCCACCATGAGCAGCGTGTCCGGCCCGATCACCTCGCGGACCGCGGCGACCCGCGCCACGTCCTCGGCCAGCGAGTCACGGCCCACCTTGACCTTGACCGCCGGATAGCCGGCGGCCCGCCACCGTCCGGCCTGCGCGATGAGCTCCTCCATCGAGTAGTGCAGGTTCACACCGCTGCCGTACACCGGCACGCTGTCACGGCGCCGCCCGAGCGTGTCGACCAGCCCCGCCTCGCCGCAGCGCAGGTCCCACAGCGCCAGGTCGACCCCGGCCATCGCGATCGTGGTGAGCCCGCCGCCGCCCGCCTCGCGCAGGTGCCGCCAGAGCCGGTCCCAGACGACCTCCGGATGCGGCTCCACACCGACGACGGCCTCGCTGATCTCGCCGTCCAGCAGGGCGCGCACCGCCCGGGCCCCGATCTGCGGGGTCCAGGAGAAACCGGTCCCGCTCCGTCCGTCGGCCAGCGTCAGCCGTACGACGACCACGTGGTTGGCGGGCACGTCGGCACCCCACGGCCGCGGCAGCGCCACGGTCCGCGACGTCGTCTCCAGGGAGGTGATCACCGGCCGCGTGGTCATCGGCCGCTCACCGCCCGATCAGGGCCAGGCCGGACCTGATCAGCCCGGCGAGCTCCTCCACGTGCTCGGTGGAGGGGTCGACCAGCGGCGGCCGTACCCCGCCGACATCCAGGCCGCGGTGCCGTACCCCGGCCTTGACCAGCGAGACCGGGTAACCGGGAACCCGGTCGCGGAGCCGGACCAGGGGGGCGTAGAACTCCCTGATCAGCCGCTCGTCGCCGCCCAGATAGGCGGTGGCGATCTCGGGGGCGAAGCAGAAGACCGCGCTGGAGTACAGCTCCACCCCGATGCCGCGGTAGGCCGGCATGGTCAGCTCGGCCGTCGGCAGGCCGTTGAAGAACAGGAAGCCGGGCCGTTCCTCCCGCACCGCCAGCACCGTCCGCTGCATGCGGTCGATGTCGCCGACGCCGTCCTTGATCCCGATCACACCGGGGATCCGGGACAGCTCGACCGCCTGCTCGGGGGCCAGTACCACCGAGCCGCGCTGGTAGATGATCGTGGGCAGCACCCCGGCGACCGCCGAGACGTACGCCGAGTAGCCCTCGCGGGTACCGTTCACCAGGTAGGGCGGCATGAGCAGCAGCCCGTCGGCGCCCGCGTCCCTGGCCGCCCTGGCCTGGGCGAGCGCGGTGCCGATCGGCCCCCCGGCTCCCGCCAGCACCGGCACCCGGCCGTTCACGGTCTCGGCCGCGACCCGCACCGCCTCGGCGTGCTCCGCCTCCGACAGTGCGGAGAACTCGCCGGTTCCGCAGGCCACGAAGACCCCGCCGGGACCGTGCTCCAGCCCGCGCCGCACATGCTCGGCCAGCACGTCACCGGCCATCGAGCCGTCGGCGCGGAACGGGGTGACGGGAAAGAACAGCACTCCGCTGAGGTTCATCACAGGGCTCCAATCTCGGTGCGCCAGCTCCGCTTCGCCTGCCAGCCGAGCAGTCGCCCGGCCTTCGCCGAGGAGAAGGCAGGCGTCGAGCCGGTCAGTTTCTCCGCCGGTCCCGCGGTCGCGGGGTTGACGCGGGGGAGGAGTTCGGCCAGCGGTTCGCGGGCCAGCGCGTCGGCCGCGCCCGCGAAGAACACCTCGCCGCTCGGCAGTTCGGGCAGTTTGTCCAGCAGAGTCAGCACCATGTCGGAGGCGTCACGGGCGTCGATGTAGTTGAACAGCGACGTCCCCGCGATCTCCGGCCGGTCCAGCCGCTCGGCGATCGTGTGCCCCGACTGGGTGGGCGCGCCCGCCCACTCCTCCGGGGCGACGACGAAGCAGGGCCGCACGGCCGCGAACCTCGCCTTCGAACTGCGCGCGAATGTGGCCATCACCTGCTCGGCGACCAGCTTGGACAGGCTGTAGGCGTTCCACGGCGCGACCGGATGGTCCTCGTCGATCGGCAGGTAGGAGGGGACCCAGCGGTCCGTGCCGTACCCGATGACCGTTGGGCTGCTGGCGACCACGATCCGCTCGACCCCGATCGCGGCGGCCGTCTCGCAGACGTTGAACGCCAGCTGGGTGTTGACCCGGTAGGTGAAGGCGTCGGTCCTGCTGAACGGGGTGGCGATCGCGGCCAGGTGCACCACGGCGTCCGGCCGGAACCTGGCCATCACCTCGAAGGACTCACCCAGGTCCGTCAGGTCGGCGGGGAGTACCGTGGCGGCCGCCGAGGGGGTGCCCGGCGCGGTGTCCACGCCGATCACCTCGTGCCCGGCGTCGGCCAGCGCGGTGACCACGCTCCGGCCCAGCCGCCCGGCGCTCCCGGTGACGAGAGTTCGTGTCATTGGTCGCTCACCGTTCCTTAGTCGACAGGGGATTCGCCGTCAGGGGACTCAACCCTTCACCGCCCCGGCGGACATGCCCTGTACCAGGTAGCGCTGGATCACCGCGAAGACCAGCACCACCGGTACGGCGGCGACGACGCCGCCCGCGGCCAGGGCGCCGAAGTCCACGCTGAACTCGCCCAGGGTGTACGCGAGGCCGACGGGCACCGTGAACTTCTCCTGCTCGCTGACGAACATCAGCGCGAACAGGAAGTTGTTCCAGCTGTGGATGAAGGCGAACGAGCCGACCGCGACCAGGGCGGGGCGCAGCAGCGGCAGCACCACGGCGAAGAAGCCGCGCAGCCGGCCGCAGCCGTCCACCCAGGCGGCCTGCTCCAGCTCCACCGGGACGTTCCTGATGAAGCCGCTGATCAGGATGAGGGAGAGCGGCAGCTGGAAGACCGTCTCGGCGATCACCAGGCTCCACAGCGAGTTGACCAGGCCGAGGACCCGGAAGATCTCGAAGAGCGGGATCAGCATCATCGCGCCGGGGATGAACTGGGTGCAGAGCATCCCGACCATGAACAGCTTCCGGCCGCGGAACTCGTACCTGGCCAGGGCGTAGCCGCCGGCCAGTGCGACCACGGTCGTCATGACCAGGGAGGCGACGCCCACCATCAGGCTGTTCTTGAAGAAGACCGCGAAGCTCAGGTCGTTCCAGACCGTCGCGAAGTTGTCGAACGTGATCGGCCAGGGCAGCAGCGAGGTCGATCCCCTGGGCCGGAACGCGAAGACCAGCATCCAGTAGAAGGGGACCAGCGTGAACAGCAGGTAGAGCCCGAGGGGGATCCAGATCTCCCACCGGCCGACCTTCCCCTTCTCCTTGCGGCCGGTACGCGGCGCGAGCGCGGACGGGGCCAGGCGCGGCCGTTCGGCCGTCTGGAGTGTCATGACTTCGCTCCGAACTTGCTCAGCCGCAGGTAGGCGATCGAGAAGAAGGTCAGGATCAGGAAGGCGGCGGTGGTCAGCGCCGAGCCGTACCCGAAGTCGTGGGACTGCACGGCCTTGGCCGCCACGTACAGCGGCAGTGTGGTGGTCGCGTGCGCCGGGCCGCCGCCGGTGAGCGTGTAGAGCAGGTCGACGTTGTTGAACTCCCACACGCAGCGCAGCAGCGTGGACAGGATGATCGCGTCCTTGAGGTGTGGCAGCGTGATGTGGGCGAACCGCCGCACCCGAGAGGCGCCGTCCACCGAGGCCGCCTCGTAGAGCTCTTTGGAGATGCTCTGCAGGTCGGCCAGGAGCAGGATCGCGAAGAACGGCACTCCGCGCCAGAGTTCGGCGAGCACGGCCGCCCAGAAGACGGTGTCGGGGCCTGCCAGCGGCGCGGCGCCGTACTGCATGAGGCCGAGGTCGGCGAGGTAGCGGGAGACGCCGGTCGTCGGGTTGTAGAGCAGGATCCAGATGCCGGTGGTCAGCACCCCGGAGACCGCCCACGGGGAGAACACGGTCGCCCGGGCCAGGCCGCGGCCGACGAAGGTCTCGTTCACGATCAGCGCCAGGACCAGCCCGAACACCAGTTGCAGGAACACCTCGACGCCGACCCACTTGAGGCTGAAGCCGAGGCTCTGCCAGAACAGCGGGTCCTCGAACAGCAGCCTGCGGAAGTTGTCGAGGCCGGCGAAGCCGTTGTCCCAGGGTTTGGTGACGTTGTAGGTCTGCAGGCTGTAGTAGATGACGCTGGCCATCGGGTAGACGAGGAAGCCGAGCATCGCGATCACCGCGGGGGCGATCAGCAGGTAGGGGGTCCTGGCCGCGCGGCCCAGGCGGCGGCGTATCCGGGGATTCGCCGTGGTGATTGCCATCGCCGGCAACTCCTTCCGAGTCGGCGTCAGGGGCTGCAACCGGTTGCATGAAACATGGCGGACATATCCCGGCAACGTCAAGGGCCCAATTTTGTAAACCACCGCTTATCTGCGGATTTTTCGTTATTTGCAACTTTCATAGCCCCGTACACTCTGCTGCGGGGCCCGATTCCGGTCCGGTTCCGGCGTTGACAGTTACGCAACCGCTTGCACTAATGTGCTCAGGGGTCGATGAAGGGCCATGACGGAGGAGCACGGTGGCAGCGACGATCAGAGACGTGGCGCGGGCGTCGGGAGTGCACGTCTCGACGGTGTCCCGCACTTTCTCGGCGCCGCACCTGGTGAACGCCGAGACCCGCAACCGCGTGCTCGCCGTCGCCGAGGACCTCGGCTACCGGCCCAACCGCGCCGCGCGGGCACTCACCACCGGCAGGACCCACAACATCGGCCTCATCGTCGCAGATATCTCCAACCCGTTCTTCCCGCCGCTGATCAAGGCCGCCCAGGCGCATGCCAGGGCCCGCGACTACCACGTGTTCGTCGCCGACACCGATGAGGACCCGCAGGTCGAGGAGGAGCTGATCCAGACCCTCGCCAAGCAGGTGGACGGGGTCCTGCTCTGCAGCCCGCGGCTCTCCAACCGGGTCATAGAGCGCCTCCACGCCGAGGTGCCGTTCGTGGTGGTCAACCGGAGGGTGAAGGGCATGCCGACGATACTGATGGACGTGGGCCAGGGCGCCCGCCTCGCCATCGAGCACCTGACCGGGCTCGGCCACCGCAGGATCGCCCTGCTGTCCGGGCCGAGCGGCTCGTGGACCAGCGGTGAGATGCGTGCCGCGGCGACCGCGATGGACGGCGTCGAGCTGGTGATCCTCGGCCCGAACGCGCCCACCGAGCGGGGCGGCCTCGCCGTCGCCGAGGAGGTGGTCGCCTCGGGCGTGACCGGCGTGCTCGCCTACAACGACCTGGTGGCCATCGGGCTCATCGAGGGGCTGTACGAACGGGGCGTGCGCGTCCCCGATGACATCAGCGTGGTCGGCGTCGACGACATAGTGGCCGGGCGGCTGAATCGGCCCAAGCTGACCAGCGTGGCCATGCCCACGGCCGCCGCCGGGCGGATGGCGGTGGACCTGCTGCTGCAGTCCTTCGACGAGGGCGCCACCCCCACCCTGGCGACTCTCGACACCCACCTGGTCGTCCGCGAATCCACAGACCGTGCCGCGCTTTTCCCCCGGGGCTGAGGCCCCAGGTCTCCACGCTGGAGGTTTTTGATGAACTTCGGAATCACCCCGACGGGGGAGCATGTCGAGCGGCACGTGCTGTCGAACGGGCCGATGCGCGCCTCGATCCTCAGCTACGGGGCGATCCTGCAGTCGCTGGAGGTCCACGGCGTCGACGTGGTCCTCGGCTACACCGGTCTCGACGACTACCTGACGCGCAGCCGCTATTTCGGCGCCGTGGTCGGCCGGTACGGAAACCGCATCGCGAACGGGCGTTTCACCCTCGACGGCCGTGACCACGAGCTGCCGGTCAACAACGCCCCCAACAGCCTGCACGGCGGCCCCGGCGGCTTCTCCAACCGGGTGTGGCGGGTGAGGGAGGTCTCCACCTCGGCCATCACGCTGGAATATGTCAGCCTCGACGGCGAGGAGGGTTATCCGGGCATGCTGACCGCCTCGCTCACCTACACGCTGACCGAGGACGCGCTAAGACTGGACTACCACGCGTTCACCGACGCGCCGACGGTGCTGAACCTGACCAACCACTCCTACTTCAACCTCGCCGGGGGCGGCGACATCCTCAAGCACGTGATCCGGATCGACGCCGACCACTATCTCCCCGTCGACTCCACCAAGATTCCGACCGGTGAGCCGGCCCCGGTGGCGGGCACCCCGTTCGACTTCACGACCCCGTGGGAGATCGGCGACAGGATCGACGATCCGCTGCTGGGGGGCGGCTACGACCACTGCTACGTGCTGCGCGGCGGCATCGAGGTCGGCGAACCGGTCAGCGGGCGGGTCATGGAGGTCTCCACCACCGAGCCCGGTGTGCAGTTCTACTCCGGCAACATGCTGGACGGCATCGCCACCGCGTACGGCAGGCACGCCGGCCTCTGCCTGGAGACCCAGCACTTCCCCGACTCGCCCAACCAGGACCACTTCCCCTCCACGGTCCTGCGCCCCGGCGAGGAGTTCACCTCCACCACGACCTACCGCTTCCGCCGAGTCTCCTCTCCCGCCACTCAGGCCTTCGCCGCGGCGCTCTCACCGGTGAACGCGGCCACGGCGCCCAGGCCGAGGTAGACCAGGCCGCTGGTGACGTCGAGGCGGCGGCGGGCGCGGGCCGAGCGGCGCAGGCGACCGGCCATGGCCGAGGAGAGCAGGGCGTAGACACCGTCACTGGCCACGCCGAGGGCGATCCAGATCAGGCCGAGGAGCACGATCTGCGGGGCGATCGGGCCGGCGGCCGGATCGGTGAAATGAGGGAGGAAGGCGAGGAAGAAGATCGCGGTCTTCGGGTTGAGCACGTTGACCACGAAGCCCTCCCAGAAGATCCTGCTTCTCGTCGCGACCGGCGGCTCGGCCACCCCGTCCGGGTCGGGACGGGTCATCAGCTTGCGGACGCCCAGCCAGACCAGGTAGGCCGCGCCCAGGTACTTGACCACCGCGAACGCGGTCGCCGAGGCGGCCAGCAGGGCGCTGATGCCCAGGGCCGCGGCGGCCACATGAACCAGGGAACCGAGGTGGATCCCCAGCACCGACACCAGCCCGGCGCTCCGGCCCTGGGCGACACTGCGGGTCACGATATAGAGCACCGCGGGCCCCGGTACGAGCAGCAGGGCGAGGGTAGCCGCCACAAAGAGGGCGATCATTGTCAGATCGGGCATGTCGGGATCCTAGGCTCGCCCGATGCCCGGTGGCCAACGGGTTTCCGCCGGGTGCCGATGCCGCGGAGCCAGGCCCCGCCAGACCGATGTCCCTACGGGCGGGTCACCGAGGTCAGGGCGGCGAGCAGGGCGGCGGTGGCCGGCGGGTCGGGGGGCTCGCCGTAGGTGGCGGCGTAGACGCGGCGGGTCGAGCCGGGCAGTTCGATCACGGTGACCCCCGGATTCCGGTGGGCCTGCAGGGCGAGGCTCGGCAGGGCGGTCACCCCGATCCCGGCGGCGACCAAGGCCTGGACCGCGACGGCGTCGTCGGTGGTGAAGGCGATCTCCGGCTCGAAGCCCGCCCTGGCGCACAGTTCCAGCAGGTGGCTGCGGCACCGGTCGCAGCCACCGATCCACCGGGAGTCGCGGTGCGAGGCCAGATCGCCACTGCCGTCGCTCTGGCCGGAGGTGACCAGGTAGCTGGTGTCATCCAGCAGGTGCAGCAGGCGGATCCCGTCATCCTCGGGGTCGGTGCCTTCGAAGCGGAAGATGACCGCCACGTCCACGTAGCCCGCCCGGAGCATGCGCAGCGCGTCAGGAGGCTCGGTCTCGGTCAGTCGCAGCTCCAGGCCGGGGTGCTCCCTGGCGAGGGCGGCGGCGGCCTGTGGCACGAACGTGCCCAGGGCGGAGGGGAAGGCGGCCAGCCTGACCCGCCCGGCGCGCAGGCCCACGTGCGCCGACAACTCGGCGGCCGCGGAGTCGAGGCGGCCGATGATCTCGGTGGCCCGCTCGGCCAGCAGACGGCCCGCCTCGGTCAGCCGGATGCCCCGGCCGACCCGCTGGATCAGCTTGGCCCCGGTCTCGGCTTCGAGCTTCGCGAGGTGGTGGCTGACCGAGGGCTGGGAGTAGTGCAGTTCCCTGGCCGCCGCGGTCACCGAGCCGTGCCGGGCCACCGTGGCGAGGACACGAAGTCGCACGATATCAAGCATGTATTAACTTTATCGATGAATGAACAGGAAAATGGGCATTAGACGTTATGTATCCCCCCGGCGCATCCTGGGGCCATGAAGACGTTGACGCGCACCCGTCCGGGCCTGGCCGAGATCGTCGAGGGGGTCAGGGCACTCGTCGATCCGTCCGCCGCCCCCCGGGCGACCGCCTTCGCGGTGGCCGACCTGCTGCGTGAACGGCTGCCGTCCCCCGAGATCCTCACCGAGGAGGAGCGCCTCGGCGACCCCGACGGCTACATCGGCCACACCCTCCACGCCGAGGAGAGTTTCTCGATCGTGGCCGTGGTCTGGCGGCCCGGTCAGCGGACCGCGATCCACGACCACATCGCCTGGTGCGTGTTCGGCGTGCTGCGGGGTGTCGAGTACGAGACCCTCTACCGCGACCACGGCGACCACCTGACCGAGATCGGCAGGACCGCCAACCAGACCGGAGAGGTCAGCGGTTTCGCCCCGCCCGGCGACATCCACCGCGTCCACAACACGGGGGACGAGACGGCCATCTCACTGCACATCTACGGGGCCGACCTCAGCGCCGCCCCCACCAGTGTGCGGCGCGTCTACGACCTGCCCGTTCGCTGAACCACGCCGGGAGCAGGTCCGCGATCGTGCCCTTGCCGAGCGGGTCGTATGTTCGTCGCGCGTGTCCGTTCCCCACCCCGTCCCACCGAGTGCGCCCCTTCGAGGGGCATGCCGGTGGCGCGGGGAACTCGGTCCCTCAAGGGCCGGGCGGAGCGCAAGGCCTACTTCCCGATCTCGGGCTTCCTGTCGGTGTTCAGGCTTTCCCTGATGGCCTCCAGGCGGGCCGCACCCTCGACGTCGATGGCGGCGCGCTCGACCTCGATCATGCGGGCCTCGACGGAGCCTGAGGTCAGCTCGGCCTCGCCGAGTGCGCGGGCGTAGCGCTTTTCGATCTTGTCGCGGACCTGGTCCAGGGTGGGCGTCTCACCGGCGGGGGTGAGCCCGGACAGATCGCCCATGGCCTTGTTGAGCTCCTCCTGGACCTTGGCCTGGTCAAGCTGGGAGAGCAGCCGCATCCGCTCGGCGATCTTCTTCTGCAGGGCCATCGCGTTGCTCTCGACCGCGGCGCGCGCCTGGGCGGAGAACTGCCTGGCCCGCTCGTACGTCAGCTGCGACTCCTGCTGCGCGGCCTCGGCCGCCACCAGGCGGGAGGCGAAGGCACGGGCCGAGTCCTCGTACGACAGGGCCTTGCGCTCGTCGCCCGCGGACCGGGCCTGTTCGGCCAGCAGGAGGGCCTGGCGGGCGTTGGCCTGGAGCTTCCCGGTCTCCTCCATCGAGCGGGCGAGCTTCATCTCCATCTCGCGCTCGTTGCCGATGACCGCGGCGGCCTGCTGGCTCAGCCGCTGGTGCTGCTCCTTGGCCTCGGCGATGGCCTGCTCGATCTGGACGCGGGGGTCGGACAGCTCGTCCAGCCGTCCGGAGAGGGCGAAGACCAGGTAGCGCCAAGCCCTACGGATGACCTTGAACATGGGGGGCTCCTTATCGATCCAGCGCGTCGCGGGTGATCTGCTCGGTTTCGTGGAGGCCCTGGCGGACTCCTTCGAGGGCGTCGGCGAGCTCGTCCAGCACCCGGGTCGGCTCCAGCCGGCCGTTCGCCGACACCGCCGACAGCTCCACCACGCGGGCGAGGAGCTCCTCGATGCTGATGGCGCTCGACTCCATCCGGGCGAGCACCTGCTCGCGGGCCGAGGTGAGCCGGTCGACCACGGCCCGCTGGGAGGCCAGCGAGGCGAGGGCCCGGTCGAGGTCCGCGACCAGGTCCTTCCTGGCCTCCGCGCGGGCTCGGGTCAGCCGGGCCTGCTCGTGGCCGAGCTTGTCGAGGTCGAACCTGGCCAGCGCGGTGCCGGTGAGCGAGGCCTGCTCGGCCAGCCGCTCCAGGGTGGCCGTCGAGTCGTCCACCTGGGGGCGCATCAGCGCGATCCGCTCGGCCAGCGGGCCCTGCCCCATCGAGGCGCTCAGCTCGGCGAAGCCGTAGGCGGCGGATCCCGCCCGTCTCAGCCAGTACTCCTCCTGACTGCCGGAGGTGACGGCGGGCCGGTCGCGGCTCCCGCGCTCCGGTAACGCCGAGATCCCGGCCTTGGCCAGCCAGACGACGACGCCGACGAACCCGGCGGCGACCGGATGCACGCTGACGGCCCACGCGGCGCCGCCGGCGGTCGCGGCCAGCAGCAGGCCCCATGGGTCCTTGAGTTCGTCGACGAAGCGTGCCATCAGAAGTTGGATACCACTGCGGTGAACACCTGGTCGATACTTCCAGGTTTGCGAGAGTCATACGCGGCGGCGCTGGTCGCCTCGGAGATCTCGCGCAGCACGTCGAGGTCGGCGTCCTGGCCGTAGGCGATGGTGAACATCCGTACCGTCTCCTGGCCGGGTTCGGTGCGCAGTTCAGGCAGCAGGTTCTCCAGGGAGAGGCTGTCGGGGTCCTCGTTCTTGCCGTCGGTCAGGAAGACCACCGCGTTGATCGCGTCACCGTTCCGCAGCTTCCGTACCTGCTGGTGGGCGGCGAGGGCGGTGTCGTACAGGCCGGTGCCGCCGTCGGGGGTCAGGCCCTCAAGCCTGGCGCGCAGCTTCTTGCGCTGGGCGTCGTCGACGGCGGAGAGCGAGGCCAGCTCCAGGTGGTCCTTGTCGCCGTCACGCCTGGTGGAGAACATCCACAGCCCGACCCTGTCGTGCGAGGCGAACTGGGGCAGCGCGTTGATCGCAGCCTGCTTGGCCAGGTCGAGCTTGCTCTTTCCGGTGCCGGGCACGGTGGCGCCCATCGAGCCGGAGACGTCGATGACCATGAGGACGTTCGCGGGCTTGCGCAGGTCGGCCCAGCTGGTGAGCACCTTGTCGAGCACGTTCGGCGCGGGCGGGCTGAGGGTCGTCTTCGGCTCGGCGGGCAGCAGCCCGTTCGCCTGGGTGATCAGTTTGCCCGCCTTGCCGTCGTAGGAGCGGAAGGCGAACTCGGCGAACCGCGCCTGCTGCTCGGGGGCCTGCAGGTGCGTCAGGAAGTCGGCCGCCACCGCCCGCTTGGCGTCGTCGACCCACGAGGCGGTCAGCACCGCGTACGGGTTGTCGGAGTAGAGCGTGCCCTCCTTGGGGTAGATCGCCACCAGCGGCACCTTGGGCTTGGCGTGCTTGCCCAGCGTCGCGGGGTCACCGGTCGGGTTGCCCTGGTTGTAGTCCCAGACCGACTTCTCCTCCACCGCCACCGCGGAGATGTAGCTCAGGCCCGCGCCCGCGTCGTCGGCCCGCTGGAGGTTGGACAGGAACGTCAGCGTCGTGTCGCCGTAGTGCACGATCGAACGCTCCACGTCCCGTACGAAGTCCCTGGTCCTGGCGTCGGCCACGTTCTTCTCCGACAGGTCGCCGGACAGGCCGGTCGCCGCGAAGTAGGCGCCGACCGTGGCGTTCAGGCCGCTGGTGGAGAAGTTGGGGTTGGTCTTGCCCAGCTTGAACCGGCCCCACTCGGGGTGACCGTACTTCGCCCACGACCCGGCCGACACGGCGAGCAGGTCCGACCAGCCGAGCTTCTTGTCCGGCCAGCCCAGCGCCTGGGCCATCGGCATGGGCATCGCCACGACCAGGGGCGTCTTGGCGATCGACGGGTTCTCGGCGGCGACCAGGGAGCCGGCGTCCTTTCCCGCGACGCGCTGCTGGAGCAGGGTGACCCAGCCGCTGCTGGCGGGGGACCACACGTCGGGGCGGGGGCCGTCCTGCCGCTCGTCCCAGCCCCTGGCCAGGGCCTGCAACGCGCCACCGCTCGCCTTGGTCTCGATGACGACGTCGGCGCAGCGCCCTTCCACGGTCCTGCCGCTGTAGCCGGAGGCGATCTTCCTGAGCAGCTCGGCCTTCTCCGACGAGGCGGCGACGGTCAGGGTGACGCCGTCGTCGCACGCCTTGGGCCGCTCGCCGGCCTCCGACGTGCCCGATCCTCCGGGTTCGTTCGCACCGACGAAGATCCTCAGGGCGACGATCAGAGCTCCGGCGAGAATGATCGCGACGATGAACGGGGCGAAGTTCCTACGCCGTCGCTGCGGCTGCTGGTACAACCCTGCCTCCTGGGGGATGTCGGTACTTGTCCGACGAATGAACCGCCTTCGGAGTTCTCCACGGTCAAAAGTCTTCGTTCTCCACCCTCAGAGGTCTCCACGCCCGGAGGTCTCCATCCTCAGAGGTCTCCACGCTCAGAGGTCTTCGAGACCGGAAGTCGTAGCGGTCAGAAGTTGGAGATCACGCTGGTGAAGACCTGGTCGATGGTGTCCGCCCGGGACGAGTCGTAGGCGGCCCCGTCGGTGGCCTCGGCGATCCGCTTGAGCACCCCCTGGTCCGCGCCCTCGCCGTATCCGATGGTGAACAGCCGCACCTCCGGGTTGAGCCTGCCGAGCAGGTTGTCCAGATCACTGCCGCCGTTCTTCTCGTTCTTGCCGTCGGTGAGGAAGACCACCGCGTTGATCGCCCCCTCGTCCTTGGCGCCGCGCATCCGTTCGACGGCCGCCAGCGTGGTGTCGTACAGCCCGGTTCCACCCCCGGCGCTCAGCCTGTTCAACTGGTCGCGGAGAGCGCCACCGATCCTTGACACCCTGTCGATCGGGACCAGTTCCAGATAGTCCTTCTCGCCGTCCTGCGCGGTGGAGAAGGCCCACAGGCCGACCTTGTCATCCCCCCGGAACTGGGGCAGCGCGTTGATCGCCGCCTTCTTGGCCAGTTCCAGGCGGGTCTCGCCGGTGCCGGACGCCTCCTCCTCCATCGAGCCGGACTTGTCCACCACGATCAGCACGTTGGCCCTCTTGCGCAGCTCCGACCAGCTCTGCAGGACCTTGTCCAGGACGACAGGGGTGGGTGGGCTCAGCGTGGTGATCTTGGCGTCGGGGATGACGCCGTTCTGCTCGGTGGCCTGCGGGCCAGGCTTTCCCTCGAAGGAGCGGTAGCCGTACGCCTGGAACCTCGCCTGTGCCTCGGGGCTGTGCAGGTAGCTCAAAAAGTCGTCGGCGACCGCCTTCTTGGCCGCGTCCATCCAGGTCAGCGGCACGTAGGGGTGGTCGGAGTAGAGCGTGCCCTCCTTGGGGTTGACCGCTACCAGCGGGGTGCGCGGCGGGGCGTGCCGGCCCAGGGTGGCCGGGTTGCCCGAGGGGTTGCCCCGGTTGTAGTCGGTGACCGAGTTCTCCTCGATGGTGATCGCGGAGATGTAGGCCATCGACTCGCCCCGGTCGTCCGCGCGCAGCAGGTTGCCCAGGAACGTCATGGAGATGTCGCCGTAGTGCACGATCGACTGCTCCACCCCCTGGACGAAGCGCCGGGTCTTCGGGTCGGCCACGTCACGGGCCGTCAGGTCCGAGGTGGTGCCGGTGGCGGCGAAGTAGGCGCCGATGGTGGCGTTCAGGCCGCTGGTGGAGAAGTTGGGGTTGGTCTTGCCCAGCTTGAACCGGCCCCACTCGGGGTGGCCGTACTTCGCCCACCCCCGCGGGGCGGCCGCCAGCTCGGCCAGCTCTGACCAGCCGATCGCCCTGCCGGGCCAGCCCAGCGCCTGGGCCATCGGCTTGGGCATCGCGAAGACCAGGGGCGCGGTGACGATCGGGCTCGGTCTGCCGTCGGCGACGGGTACGGTGCCGTCGGTGTTGGAGGCCTGCTGGCGCAGCAGCGTCACCCACGCCGACGCGGCGGGGGACCAGACGTCCGGCCGGCTGCCGTCGGTCTTCTCGTCCCACCCCTTGGCCAGCGCCCGCATCGCGGTACCGGAGTTGGCCTCGTCGATGACCACGTCGGCGCAGCGCCCGGCCACGGTACGGCCGCTGTAGTCCTTCGCGACCTCTCGCAGGATCCAGATCTTGTCCTGCGAGGACGCCACCCTGATCTGCGTCGACTCCCCGGAACAGGCGCTGGGCCCGTTCGGCTCGTCCTCCGGGCCACCGCTGAAGTACCAGCGCAGCCCGGCGATCAGAGCGATGGCGAGCACCACGGCGAGCAGGTACGGCAGGACACGCCGGCGGGGTCTTGCGGGGGAGTAGACCACGAGTTGATCGTACGACCAATGGCGATTTTTCGCCGGACGGTATCGCCCCGGATCCCGAGGTGGTCGCCCGGCCGCTGTCGCGCCGGCGGGGAAAGCCCCGGCGGGAAAAAGGCCCGGCACGCACCTCTTGGTGTCGTGCCGGGGTCTTCGGGCGATCAGGTCGTCGCGGAGCCGTACTCCTGGAGGAAGAGCGCCTCGGCGGTGGCGGTGCGGCGGAGTTCCTCAATGTTCACCCGCTCGTTGGGGGCGTGGATCGCCGCGTCGTCGTCCTCGGCGCCGAAGAGCAGGATCGCGGCGGCGGGGAACTGCCTGGCGAAGGTGGAGACGAGCGGGATCGAGCCACCGGCGCCGACGTCGCGCGGCGGACGGCCGAAGGCGCGTTCCATCGCCCGGTTCAGTGCGGAGCGGGCCGCGCCACCGGTGTCGGCGAGGTAGCCGGAGCCCATGGTGTAGTCGCCGACGTCCACCTGGACGCCCCAGGGCGCGACCTGCCGCAGGAAGTCGACGACCGCCTCGATCGTTGTCTTCGGGTCGCCGGCCGGGGGCACCCGTACCGTCACCCGGGCCCTGGCGACAGCCTGGACCGCGTTGACGGCGCCGGAGACCGGCGGCACGTCCAGGCCGGTGACCGTGATCGCGTACGAGGCCCACAGGCGGTCGGCCAGTGAGCCCGAGCCGATGGTGGAGACGCCGTCGAGCACGCCCGCGGTGGACCGGAAGTCCTCCTCCGACGGGCCGGAGCCGAGGAAGCTGCCGCGCGGCAGGCCGGGGACGCGGATGTCGCCGTGGTCGTCGTGCAGGGTGGCGAGCATCCGGATCAGCGCCGCGAGGGCATCCGGGGCGGCGCCGCCGAACGAGCCGCTGTGCAACGACTCCTTGAGGGTGCGCACCTCGATGGTGAAGGCGCCCATGCCGCGCAGCGAGGTCGTCACCGACGGATCGCCCACCCGGGGGTTACCGGTGTCGGCGACCACGATCGCGTCGGCGCGGAACAGTTCGGGGTTGCGCTCGACGAAGGACTCCAGGCGCTCGCCGGCGTACTCCTCCTGGCCCTCGATGATGACCTTGACGCCGACCGGGAAGCGGCCCTGGAAGGTGCGGAGCGCCGCGACATGGGAGATGACCCCCGACTTGTCATCGGCCGCGCCGCGACCGTGGATCGCGCCGTCGATCTCCGTCGGCTCGAAGGGCGGGGTGCGCCAGAGCGCGAGGTCACCCGTGGGCTGCACGTCGTAGTGCGCGTACAACAGGACGGTCGGCGCGCCGGGCGGAGCGGGGGCCTCGGCGTAGACGGCGGGGAAGCTCCCCTCGACGGGGATCTGCCGGACGCGGGGCAGGCCGGTGCTCCGCAGTAGTTCCTCGGTCAGCGCGGCGGCCGCGTGCACAGGCTCCTCCGGGTGGCCGGGGAAGGCCACGGAGGGGATGGCGACGAGCCTCTTGAGGTCCGCGATCGCCTGGGGCAGACCGGCGGTGACGGCGTTCTCGATCTCGTCAGGAGTCACGACTTTCCCTCGCATCTGAATATCTGGTCCGTCCTATTGGATCACAGCCGCCGGTGCGGAGGCACTCGCACGTGGCGTCGGCTTACCAGGGTTCCGCCAAGTGGAACAGGGGGTTGGGTAAGATTCGGGCGCCGTTGTCAGCCACCGTCGCCCGATGACGGATTTCGTCGTTGTTGCATATATGTTTTGCGGATTTCGACGCTCTAAACACTTCAATGCCACGTTTTCACTTGGCAAGAGCGGTTCTGGCAGGCAGACTGTGGAGAGCTCAGCTAAACGAGGGAAGATCGCGATGAAGCACCCTGAAAACACCGACGTGACCTCACTCATGAAGGCGGCACAGGACAACCTGTGGATGCACTTCACCCGGCACAGCTCGTATGAGGGCGCCGAGGTGCCGATGATCGTGAGGGGTGAGGGCTCCTACATCTACGACGTGCACGGCAAGCGCTACCTTGACGGCCTCGCCGGGCTCTTCGTGGTCCAGGCGGGACACGGCCGCAGCGAGCTGGCCGAGGCCGCCGCCAAGCAGGCCCAGGAGCTGGCGTTCTTCCCGCTCTGGTCGTACGCGCACCCCAAGGCGGTCGAGCTGGCCCAGCGCCTCGCCGCCGAGACCCCCGGCGACCTCAACCGGGTCTTCTTCACCACCGGCGGCGGCGAGGCCGTCGAGAGCGCGTGGAAGCTCGCCAAGCAGTACTTCAAGCTGACCGGCAGGCCGCTCAAGCACAAGGTCATCAGCCGCCAGATCGCCTACCACGGCACCCCGCAGGGCGCCCTGTCGATCACCGGCATCCCCGCCTTCAAGCAGATGTTCGAGCCGCTGGTCCCCGGCTCGGTCCGGGTGCCCAACACCAACCACTACCGCGCCGACGAGATCACCGGCGTGCCCGGCATGACCCCGGAGCAGTACGGCTACTGGGCCGCCGAGCGCGTCGCCCGCGCCATCGAGATGGAGGGCCCCGACACCGTGGCCGCCGTCTTCGTCGAGCCGGTGCAGAACGCCGGTGGCTGCTTCCCGCCGCCGCCCGGATACTTCCAGCGCCTCCGTGAGATCTGCGACGAATACGACGTCCTGCTCGTCTCGGACGAGGTCATCTGTGCCTTCGGCCGCCTCGGCACCATGTTCGGCGGGCAGAAGTTCGACTACGTCCCGGACATCATCACCTGCGCCAAGGGCATGACCAGCGGCTACTCGCCGATCGGCGCCATGATCGCCTCCGATCGCCTCTTCGAGCCGTTCAAGAACGGTACCGAGATGTTCGCCCACGGTTACACCTTCGGTGGCCACCCGGTCTCCTCGGCCGTCGCGCTGGCCAACCTCGACCTGTTCGAGCGGGAGGACCTGCTCGGTCATGTCACCCGCAACGAGCCGGTCTTCCGCTCCACCCTGGAGCGCCTCCGCGACCTGCCGATCGTCGGCGACGTGCGTGGTTCCGGCTACTTCTGGGGCGTCGAGCTCGTCAAGGACAAGGCCACCAAGGAGACCTTCAACACCGAGGAGTCGGAACGTCTCATCAGGGGCTTCCTCTCCGGCGCCCTGTACGAGGCGGGCCTTTACTGCCGCGCCGACGACCGGGGCGACCCGGTCATCCAGCTCGCCCCGCCGCTCATCTGCGGTCCCAGGGAGTTCGACGAGATCGAGTCCATCCTCCGCTCGGTGCTGACGGAGGCGTGGAGCCGGCTCTGAGCGCGAGCGGCCGCGCACGGTTCACCGAGGCTCACCATGACATCCCGTTGAAACCCCGAAAGGAACCCCCCATGAGGATCGGCGTACCTGCCGAGGTCAAGAACCACGAGTACCGGGTCGCCGCGACCCCGGCAGGTGTGTACGAGCTTGTCCGGCACGGCCACGATGTCTATGTGCAGCGTGGTGCGGGCGTCGGCTCGCACCTCGGTGACGAGGAGTATCGCTCCGCCGGAGCCAAGATCCTGGACGCCGCCGACGAGGTGTGGGGCCAGGCGGAGATGATCCTCAAGGTGAAGGAGCCCATCGCGGAGGAGTACCACCGCATGCGCCCCGGCCAGGTGCTCTTCACCTACCTGCACCTCGCGGCCGGCCGCGAGTGCGCCGACGCCCTGCTGGAGCGGCAGGTCACCGCCATCGCGTACGAGACGGTCCAGGTCGGCAACACCCTGCCGCTGCTCGCCCCGATGTCCGAGGTCGCGGGCCGCCTGGCCCCGCAGGTCGGCGCCTACAACCTGATGCGGTTCAACGGCGGGCGCGGCGTGCTGCCCGGTGGCGTGCCGGGCGTGGCACCCGCCAAGGTCGTCGTCATCGGCGCCGGGGTGGCCGGGCTCAACGCCGCGCAGATCGCGGTCGGCATGGGGGCGGATGTCACGGTCCTCGACCTCAACATCGACCGCCTGCGCTTCGTCGACGCCATCTACCAGGGCCGTCTCAAGACCCTCGTCTCGACCTCGTACGCGATCGAGAAGGAGGTCCTGGCGGCCGACCTGGTCATCGGGGCCGTGCTGATCCCCGGTGCCAAGGCCCCGACCCTCGTCTCCAACGAGCTGGTCTCCTCCATGAGGCCGGGTTCCGTGCTCGTCGACATCGCCATCGACCAGGGCGGCTGTTTCGAGGACTCCCGGCCGACCACGCACGCCGAGCCGACCTACCGGGTCCACGACTCGGTCTTCTACTGCGTGGCCAACATGCCGGGCTCGGTCGCCAACACCTCCACCTACGCGCTGACCAACGCCACGTTGCCCTACGCGGTCAAGCTGGCCGACCTCGGCTGGAAGGACGCGCTCAAGCAGGACGCCCCCCTCGCGCTGGGCCTCAACACCCACGCGGGGCGGCTCACCAACGAGCAGGTCGCCATCGCCCTCGACCTGCCCTACGTACCGGTCTCCGAGGTCATCGCCGCCTGAGCCGGGTGTCGCGCGGCCCGTGTCCCACCCGGTTGGGACGCGGGCCGCGCCGCATCGGTCGCCTTATCGGTCATGGGGACCAGCCGGAGCGCAGGGCACGGGCGGTGACCAGGGCCTGTTCGACCTCCGCCGGGGCCGGCCAGGGAGCACCGCCGGGGCGGAGCAGCGCGGCCCGGATGGACGCCAGATGCTCGATCGCGTCCGGCGGCAGCCCGCTCCGCTCGGTCAGCCAGGCCGTGACGTCCGTGTGGTCGCGCAGTGGCCGGGTGACGAGATCCCAGGTGCCGAGGAGCTCGGTCAGGTCGCCGATCCGCAGCGGGGTGCCGCCCCGCCGGGCCACGGCGGCCGCGGCCAGCTCGGCGCGGGCGACGAGTTCGGGCTCGGTGCTCCGATCCCAGAGCGGGGACGGCGGATCGGCGAGCCATCGCTCCGCCTCACGGGAGAAACCCGCGGCCGACAGCAGCGCGGCCAGCTCGACCGCGGCCCTGTGATGCCCGGCCTGTGCCGCCTGACGGAACCAGTGCTGCCCGCCCCGCAGGTCACTGTGCTCGGCGATGAGCAGCAGGCCGAAATTGAAAGCGGCCTCCGGATCGCCACCCGCCGCGGCCCGGCTGAACCAGTGGCCGGCCCCCCGCGCGTCGCTCATCTCCACGCACACGAACCCCGCGGTCCGCTGGTCGTCGATTCTGCCGGTGCAGGCGGCCCGTTCGAACCAGGCGCGAGCGGTGCGCAGGTCGCCGAGGGAGAGCGCGATCCCGCCGAGCTGGGACGCGGCTCCGGGGTGCTCGTTCCTGGCGGCCAGCCGGTAGAACGCCTTCGCCCCCTCCGGATCGCGGTTGGCCTGCAGGAAAAGGCCGAGGTGGTAGGCCGCGTCGGCGTGACCGCCCCGGGCGGCCAGCTCCCACCAGCGCAGCGTCTCGTCGTCCTCGCCGGAGGTGTAGGCGAGGAACCCCAGGTCGTGGGCCGAGGCCAGATCACCGTCCATCGCGGCCCTGCGATGCCACTCCCCGGCGGACTTCGTCTCGCCGGCGTCCTCGCAGAGCAGCGCGAGCCTCCTGGCCGCGGCCCGGGAGCCCGCCCTGGCCGCCGTCTCGTACCACCGCCGGGCAGCCGGGGCGTCGCCGTGCTGGTCGAGCAGGAGCGTCGCCAGGTTCACCGCGGCCTCGACGTCGCCGGCGTCGGCCGCCAGCTCGTACCACCTCGCGGCCTCCGCGGGGGTGCCGTGCCTCTCGTGCCAGACGCCCAGGTTGTAGGCGCTGTCGAGGTTGCCCGCGGCCGCCGCGCGCTCCCACCAGTGCCGCGCCGCCGAGCGGTCGCCCTGCTGCGCGAAGTGGCGGCCGAGCAGGTGAGCGGCCTGCACGTCACCGCCGTGCGCGGAGAGCAGCAGCTCCGTCTCGCCGTCCGTGTCGTTCTCGTGCTCAGTGCTCCGGGGGGTGGGTATCAGCCCCGCGCTCGCCTCCGGGTCGTCAGGCCACCACCCCATGTCCCCTCCTTGCCGACGGCACGCAGCCGACAGGTCACAGGGTGCCATGTAACCGCTCGATCGCGAAGGGTAATCCTGGAGTTCCGTCTCGCGTCCGGCTCAGACGAATTTCACGAACCCCACGTACATTCCCATCGAGCAGCTGTAACGCAGGGAACCCGCGTCCCGTGCGCCGAGCCGCACGGTGGCGGGGAGCGCCACGTCGCGGCCGTCGATGGTGAGCGTCCGGGTGCAGCCGGGATCGCCCCCGAGGTGGAAGACGAGTTCGGTGGGCACTCCAGCGCGGGCGGTCACCACGCCGGGACGGTAGCCGCCGCGGGTGGCCCAGATCTCGATCCGCTGCCCGCCGCCGGCGCGCGTGGCCGCTCCCGCCGGGTCGTCCGTCGCCGGCGCGGGATGGCCCGCCGCCAGCGCCGGGCCGCCGGATCCGGGGAGCCAGCCTCCCAGGCGCAGTCCCGAGGAGACGGTCCACAGGCCCGCCGCCAGCGCGACGACCCCCGCCAGCGCCGCCAGCCTGGTGGCGGCGGCCCGCCGTAGGACGAGTCCGAGCAGTGCGAACGCCGGTGCCGTCCCGGCCACGAACCCCGCCATCACCGCGGCCCCACCCGACGCCGACCCGGTGGACACCGCCACCATCTCGATGCTGAGCGTCACCCCGCACGGCAGCAGGATCGTCGCCGCGCCCAGCGCCACCGCCCTGGGCGCGGGAGCGGTGATCCGGGAGACGGCGCCGCGCCGGGACAGGATCGTCGCCGCGCCCGGCGTCACCGCCTTGGGTGCGGGAGTGGTGATCTGGGAGACGGCGCCGCGCCCGTCCGCGGCCCCGCCGGGTTCGTGTGCCCCGTCCGGCTCGCCGCTTTCCGGCGGGTGTTCGCAGCCGTGCCCGCCCGGTCCGGGGTCGCGGTCCCGCTCCCGGCCGAACGTGCGGATTCCGAAGATCATGACCGCGATCCCGGCGGCGACGAGCAGTGCGGCCCTGAGCTGGGGACCCAGCTGTACGGCGGACCCCGCCAGTCCGAGCAGTGCCCCGGCCGCCACGTGGGAGCCGGTGCGGCCGGCCAGGAAGAGCGCGACGGCCGCCAGGTTCGACGGCTTCGCGGGGTTCGAAGGCCCCGAGGCGAGCCCGCCACGCCCGCCGGAGCAGGCCGATCGGCCACCGGAGGAGAGTCCGGTGAGCAGGCCGCCCTGCACGGCCGCGCACGAGGTGGTGCCCGCCACCAGGCCCGCGGCGAGCCCTCCGGCGAACAGCGTGGCCGCCCCCGCGCTCAGCGGACGTCTCCGGTACCACTCCAGATCCCCACGGAGTAAACCTAATCCCGCCGGAGGTCAACCGACAGTGATAATTCCTTACCCAGCGCTTATATCGCTCTTACCGGACGTCCCGTTTCCTGCCGCCGGGGACGCGACCCCCGAGCCGATCCCTGCCGTCCGTCACACGGTGCCCTGGGCGTCCGCGAAGATCGATGTGTCGAGGGTGAAGTCGACGGGCTCGGGAATGTGCAGGCGCGAGCCCATCTCGACCCGGGTGGAGGTCCGGTACCCCCCCTCCTTGGGGTCGCTGAGGACCGTCACGGTGGCGGGGGTGGCCACGGGGTCGATGAGAAGCATCACCGGGACGCCGCCGGAGGCGTAGATGCCGGGCTTACGGTCGCGATCGTCGGTGACGCTTCCCGGCGACACGATCTCGGCCACCATGAGCAGGCCGGAGGAGAGCAGCTCACGGGCTCCCCAGTGCGGGCAGTCGACCTGGGCCGGCACGAAATCGGGCTCGACGGGGTCACGGGGGCCGTCGATACAGACGCATCGCGATCCTGGCGTGCTCGGGGGTGCCCACTGGGCTCGCTATCAGTCTCCCGTCGATGATCTCGGTCCGCAGCCCGGGGAGCTGCGGGAGCGCGTCGAAGAGCTCGCGCGCCGTACCTGGCAGGGGCTGGGACGAGGTCTCGGGGGAGGGGCGCAGGTGGGCGTGGCTCCGTCGCGATGTCATGACCATGAAGATATGTCCCTTCGTGTTCCGATGAACACGTTGAGTATCGCAAGTGGGTCGAGCGGGCGGGAGCCTTTACCGGGATCTGAGCCGTCAGACCCAGCCGGGGCGGACGAGGCCGGATTCGTAGGCGATGACGACGAGCTGGGCGCGGTCGCGGGCATGGAGTTTCATCATGGTCCGGCTGACGTGGGTCTTGGCGGTGGCGGGGCTCATGAAGAGCTTGCCGGCGATCTCGTCGTTGGTCATCCCGGTGCCGACCAGGGTGAGGACCTCGCGTTCCCGGTCGGTGAGCAGGTCGAGATCGCGGCCGCGGTGCGGCTCCTTGGCGCGGCTGGCGTACTCGGCGATCAGGCGGCGGGTCACGCTGGGGGAGAGCAGCGCGTCGCCTCCGGCCACCACCCGGACGGCCTGGATGAGCTCGGCCGGTTCGGTGTCCTTGACCAGGAAGCCGCTGGCGCCGTTGCGGAGGGCCTCGAAGACGTACTCGTCGAGTTCGAAGGTGGTCAAGATGATGATCTTCGGCCCGGGAGGCATCTCCCTGGTGGCGGTCAGCCCGTCCATGCCGGGCATCCGGATGTCCATCAGGACCACGTCCGGCTGGTGCTCGGCGGCCAGCCGCAGGGCCTGGGCCCCATCGCCGGCCTCGGCCACCACGGTCATCCCCGGCTGCGCGTCCAGCAGGGCCCGGAACCCGGCCCTGACGAGGGCCTGGTCGTCGGCGAGGACAATCTTGATCATTCGGACTCCTCCGGGATCGGCAGCCGGGCCTTGACGCGGAAGCCCCTTCCATGATGTGCGGCGGTCAGCGTTCCCCCGAGGGCCGAGGCCCGTTCCCGCATGCCGGGGACGCCGTTGCCGCTGCCGAGACTCTCTCCGGGGGCGTTGCCGCCCGAGTCGGTGACCCGGAGGGTCAGCGCGCGGGGGCCGTAGTCGAGGGCGACCGTGACCGAGGCGCCCGGGGCGTGCCTGGTGACGTTGGTCAGGGCTTCCTGAACGATGCGGTAACCGGCCCGGTCGACCCCGGGAGGCAGCGGCCTGACCTCGCCGGTGACGTTCTTGACGGCCGGCAGCCCACTGCGCTCGATGAGTTCGTCGAGCCGGTCCAGACCGGCGGTCGGGGAACGGGGCGCACCGTCGCGGAGCACGTTGAGCACCGAGCGCATCTCGGTCAGCACGTCCTTGGACGCCTGCTTGATCGTGGTGAGCGCGGTCCGTGCCTGCTCGGGGTGGTCCTCGATGAGGTGCAGCGCGGTGGAGGCCTGGACGTGGATGAGGGAGATGTTGTGCGCGAGCACGTCGTGCAACTCCTGCGCCATGGTCAGCCGCTCCTCGCTGGCCTGCCGCCGCACCTCCTCCCGCTCCACCCGTTCGTGCTCGGCCTGCCGCTCGTTCCTGGCCCGGGAGAACTCCGCCACCGCCAGTACCAGGCCCATCAGCGCGGCCATCGCGAGATTGTGGAACCAGCCGGGAGAGAGCGCCGGGGCGAACCAGGACGTGTAGACCACGAAGAACAGGTAGGCCAGGCCCCACAGCGGCCACGCCGCCCGCCGGTGGCCGCCGACCACGGCGAGATAGAACGCGATGATCGGGCTGAGGAAGACCGGGCCGTAGGCGTAGCCGAGGGCGATGAAGAGCAGGGTCGAGCCCACCGCGACGGCCACGCTGAGCGTCGGGTGGCGGCGCCGGACGGCCAGGGCCAGCGGCCCGGCCAGCAGCAGCGCGTAGCCCGGCGGATCGAGCGGGACGCGGAGCATGCCGGTGTCGTGGACCTGCCACCACTGCACGCTGTGGGTGCCCACGACCTGGAGAGCCCCCACGAACAGCGGGAGGAGGAGGTCGATCCAGCGGGATTTGGCACGCACGCTCAGCACTGTACGTGTGCTTCCGCAGCGGTTACGTCCATTGAGTGAGGTATGTGGCACTACATCCCTTGGGTTAGGGAAGGGGCTGACAAGGCGCACCGGCTGAGTCAAGCTGTCTGCGGGAGGTCATCATGATCAGTCGTCGCATCACCCCCCTGGCGGGGATCCTGGTGGGAAGTTCCTTACTGCTTGTCCAGCCCGCGCTGGCGTCTCCACCCGCACTGTCCCCATCCGTGCTGTCCCCATCCGTGCTGTCCCCATCCGTGCTGTCCCCGTCCGCGGTGTCTCCACCGGTGTCGCAGATGGAGAAGAAACCCGTCGCGGAGGGGTCCGGTGGTGCGGTCTCGACCGTCGACCTCGACGCCAGCAAGGCCGCGCTGGGCGTGTTGCGCGAGGGCGGCAACGCCATGGACGCCGCGGTCGCCGCGGCCGCCACCCTGGGCGTGACCGAGCCCTACTCGGCAGGTCTGGCCGGCGGAGGGTTCATCGTCTACTACGACGCGCGCCGTAAGAAGGTCCACACCATCGACGGCCGGGAGGCCGCGCCGATGGCGATGGGCCCGGACTCCCTGGCGGGCATCCCGTTCGACGAGGCCGTGACCAGCGGACTTTCGGCGGGGGTGCCCGGCAGCGTGGCCCAGTGGGAGCTGGCGCTGCGCAGGTTCGGCACGCTCTCGCTGCGCCAGGCGCTGAAACCCGCGACCGACGTCGCCACCAAGGGGTTCAAGGTCGACCAGACCTTCTACGACCAGACCGCCGCCAACGCCGCCCGCTTCAAGGACTTCACCTCCACGGCCAAGCTCTACCTGCCGGGCGGCGCCCCGCCGCCGGTCGGCTCCACCTTCCGCAACCCCGAGCTGGCCGACACCTACCGCAGGCTCGGCAGGCTGGGCGGGGAGTGGCTGTACGGCGGCGCTCTCGGCGCCGAGGTCGTGGCCACGGTCAAGAGACCGCCGGTCACCCCCGGATCCACCCGTAACGTGCGGCCGGGGCTGATGGAACTGTCCGACCTGAAGGCGTACCGGGCGCTCGAACGGCCGCCCACGAAGATGACGTACAAGGGCATGGACGTGTACGGCATGGCGCCGCCGTCCTCGGGAGGCTCGACGGTCGGCGAGGCGCTCAACATCCTTGAGGCCCTGCCCGAGGTCGGCGAGCACGAGTACCTGGAGGCGTCCAGGCTCGCCTTCGCCGACCGGGGCAGGTACGTCGGGGACATCCCCGGCGTCCCGCTGAAGGAACTGCTCTCCGACGGGTTCGCCAAGGAGCGCGCCTGCCTGATCGGCGAGCGGGCGATGCCGCATCCGGCCGCGCCCGGCGACCCCGACGGGATGTACGGGCCATGTCAGGCGGCGCCGTCCGTCAAGGGTGTCGAGACGGCGCCGGAGGGGCCGGAGACCACGCACCTGGTGGTCGTGGACCGGTGGGGCAACGTGGTCGCCTACAACATCACCATCGAGTCGACCGGCGGCAACGGCATCGTCGTCCCCGGCAGGGGCTTCCTGCTCAACAACGAGCTGACCGACTTCACCTTCGGGCCCGCCCCCGGCGACCCGAACCTGCCCGCGCCGGGCAAGCGCCCCCGCTCCTCGATGGCGCCGACGATCGTCCTGCACGATGACCGGCCGCTGCTCGCGCTGGGGTCCCCCGGCGGCTCGACGATCATCACCACGGTGCTGCAGATCCTGGTCAACCGCTGGGACTTCGGCATGTCGCTGCCCGAGGCGCTCGCCGCCCCCCGGGCCACGCAGCGCAACACCGCCCAGACCCAGGCCGAGCAGGCGTTCATCGATCGCTACGGCGCCGAGCTCACGCGCCAGGGGCACAGCCTCGTGCTGAACCCCGAGATCGGCGCGGCCACGGCCGTCGAGTTCCTGCGGCACGGGAGGCTCCAGGCGGTGGCGGAACCGACCCGGCGCGGCGGTGGCAGCGCGCTGGTGGTGAACGAGCGAGGATAGCCTCTCGCGGCGGTACTCGCGGACGCCCGGCGGCGCGGCCTCGGCCGCGCCGCCGGATCGGTCAGGGAATGAGTTCGTAGGCCTCCGGCCTCAGCCTCCGGGTGCGTGCCCAGTACTCGAAGGTGAAGCCCGGCCAGATCGTCCTGTTGACGCCGTGCTCGTCGAGATACCAGCTCCGGCAGCCGCCCTCGTTCCAGACCAGGTGGTTCAGGCGCCCCTGGAGGCGGTCGTTGTAGTCGCGCTGCGCCTCGGGGCGTACGTCGAGGGCCCTGGCCTTCGTCCTCGACAGCAGGCGCAGGCAGTCGAGAACGTACCGGACCTGGGATTCGATCATGAAGACGACCGAGTTGTGACCCAGGCCGGTGTTGGGGCCGAGCAGGAAGAACAGGTTCGGGAACCCGGCGGCGGTGATGCCGTAGTAGGCCTCCACGCCGTCCTGCCAGGCCTCCTGGATCTTCCTGCCGTTCCTGCCGATGATCCGCTGCTCGTCCAGCGCCTCGACGACCTTGAAGCCGGTGCCGTAGACGATCACGTCGACCTCGATCTCCCTGCCGGTGGAGTCGATGATCGAGTTCTCCCTGATCTCCCGTACCCCTTCGGTGATCAGCTCGACGTTCTCCCTGCCCAGTGCCGGGTAGTAGTCGTTGGAGATCAGGATGCGCTTGCAGCCGATCGTGTAGTCGGGGGTGAGCCTGGCGCGCAGCGCCGGGTCGGGGACCTGCTTGGCGAGGTGGCTCAGGGCCATCCTCTCGTGGACCTTCATCAGCCGCGGGTCGACGGCGAAGCCCAGCGCGCGGGTCTCCAGCACCCAGTAGATCGAGTTGCGCAGCGCCCTGGCGGCGCCGGGCAGGCCGAGGATCCGCTTCGCCCGGGAGGAGAAGGGGAAGTCGGGCCTGGGGTGGATCCAGGGAGGCGTGCGCTGGAAGAGGTGGAGGCGGGAGACCTTCCCGGCGATCTGCGGGACGAACTGGATGGCCGAGGCGCCGGTGCCGATGACCGCGACCCGCTTGCCGGTCAGGTCCACCGAGTGGTCCCACTCCGCCGAGTGGAAGGAGACGCCCGCGAAGTTCTCGCGGCCGGGGATCGCGGGCAGCGAGGGCACGTGCAGCGCGCCGATGCCCGAGATCACGGCGTTGGTGGTGAACGGCGCCTCTCCGGCGACGCTCACCCGCCAGTCGCGGGTCGTGTCGTCGTACTCCAGCCCGACGACCTCCTTGCCGAACCGCAGGTGCTCCGCCAGGCCGTACTTGTCGACGCAGGCGCGCAGGTAGTCCCAGATCTCGGCCTGGGGTGCGAACATCCGCGACCAGCCGGGGTTGAGCTCGTACGAGAAGGAGTACATGTGCGAGGGGACGTCGCAGGCGCAGCCGGGGTAGGTGTTGTCCCGCCAGGTCCCGCCCAGGTCGCCGGCCTTCTCCAGGATGACGAAATCGTGGTATCCGGCTTCCTTGAGCTTGATCGCCATGCCCAGTCCGGCGAAGCCGGTGCCAATGATCGTGATCCCGGGATGCGTGCTCATACGATCTCCTTGCTGACCTCTGCCGTCGGCGACCTCTCGGGCGGCACGGGCTCTCCGCCGGTTCCGGCCGCGGCGATGAGAGCGTTCCGTGCTCGTTGCTATTAGATTTCATGTCTAATTTAATGAGAGGTGGTCGCGCCGTCCATACGCGTGGCGCGGTGAGCCTCCTCACACCGGCCGGTCGGCACGTTTCCGTCGTCAGGGAACGCGAAAAGCGCCGAGGGCGATGCCGTCGGCGCTCCGGACTGTTCGGCTGTTAGAGCAGCAGGTATGCGGCCACAACGACGATGACCAGCACCGCGACCACCACGGCCGCCGTGATCGGCAGAGCGAGCGACCGCTTCTCGGGGGCGGCCTCCGGGTCCTTGCGCTGGGCGAACGCGCGGAACGCCTGGGTGTTGCCCGCGGGGTCAATCTGCTGAGGATCAGACATGGGGATGACTTTAGCGATATTGGATGCCTCCCCAACACTGATTTGTCCATTTTCACGGAAGGCTCGTTCCCGCACCGGGCCGAGGTGGGTGCTGAGGACCGGACCGCCTACCGGGGCGGATAGCGTGGTGTCATGCTCCGCACCCTGTTCTCCGCCCGCGTGGTGGTGCTCCACCTGCTCGCGATCGGAGCTCTTGTCGTGTGCGGGCTGCTGGGCAGGTGGCAGCTCGGCGTCTTCGAGGAGTCCGGTGGGCCCCGGGCATCGGTCGACCCCGCCCCCGTGGCGGTCGCCACCCTCACCACACCCGGAGAGCACATGGCGGCCGACGCGGTCAGCCGCAGGGTGACCGCGGAAGGCAGCTACGACGCCTCGAAGCAGCTGCTGGTGGCCGAACGCGACGGGGGCCTGTGGCTGCTCACGGCGCTCGATCTCGGCGACGGAACCTTCGTTCCCGTCGTGCGTGGCTGGGTGGCCACGGCGCAGGATCCCGCCGTGGCGGCCGTGCCGGAGGGCAGGGTGACCGTCAGCGGGCGGCTGCAGCTCTCGGAGGCCACCGACAGCGTCCAGCGCCGGACCCGGCAGCTGCCGCAGGGGCAGGTGCTGACCGTGTCGTCGGCCGAACTGATCAACCTCTGGCGGGACACGAAGCTGCGTAACGGGTTCGTGGTGGCCGAGCGGCAGTCACCGGCTCCCGCGGTCGCGGCCAAACCGGTGAACGTCCCCCCGCCGACCCAGTCCGGGGTGCTCACCTGGCGCAACCTCGCCTATGCCGCCCAGTGGTGGATCTTCGGGCTGTTCGCGGTCTTCATGTGGTGGCACTTCGTACGCGACGCGCTGCGCGGCCGCGCGCGGGAGGACACCCCCGACGCCGCTCCCGACGCCGCTCCGGAAACCCCCGCTCTGCCAGCTCGCACCGTCCCGTGAACCGAACCCCAAGACCGAGGTAACCGACCGTGGAATCCGCTCTCAAGCCCTTTCGCATCCTGGCGTACATCGTCGGCGTGATGCTGCTCGTCCTGGTCACCTGCATCGTGCTCAGGTACGGCTTCGGCATCGAGGAGCCCTCGAAGATCGTCTCCCCGATCCACGGCTTCCTCTACATGCTCTATCTCGTGGCCGCGATGAACCTGGGCATGAAGGCGCGCTGGACGTGGCCGTACATTCTCGGGGTGATGCTCGCCGGCACCGTGCCGCTGCTCTCGTTCGTGTTCGAGCGCAAGGTCACCCGCCGGGTGGAATCGGAGCTGGTGGCCGCCACCGCCTGACGGTCCCCGCAGGCCCGGCTGCCGCGACCCCGGGATGTGGGCTCGCGAGGCCGGGCCTTGACGGGTGGGACGGTCTTCGCGTCAGCGGCCGAGACCGCGGCGTCGGGCGCGCTTGAGCCGCTCGCGCTGGGACGGGTCGAGCATCAGGTAGCCGACGACCGGGGCGGCGACGACGCCCAGGAGGATCAGCAACGTCAGGAAACCCGGCAGGAACAGCCACGACAGGAACACCACTGCTCCGGCGCCGATCGCGTACTTCTGGATGGGCGACATCCTCAACATCCTCCGAACACGGGGCGGATGCCCCGTCTCTATTCATTGTGCGTCGCCAGTCCAACGTGTGGACCCGCCGCGTGGTTCCAACCGAGATATATCGTGATTCCTGCTGCTCCGCCAGTGCCCTGAGCGCCGCCACGCCGGAGCCGCCTCGCCTGCTCCGGACGCCTCGGCGAGTTCCGTGACCGCGGCCCGGCCGGGGATCGCGGCGGCCTGTCCGGGTAGTGGCGGATTGTTGGTTCGGCGGTTTCGCCGGAGGCCGGAACGATCATGTTTATCGGGAACGATCACACGACCATCTGGAGGACACGTTGTGGACGGCGCTGAGCGGGAGCCGGTGCGAGCCGAACTCAGTGCGATCGGGCAGGCGCTGGCGATCCTGGGAGACCGGTGGGTGCTGCTGATCCTGCAGCGGGCGTTCCTGCTGCGGATCCGGACCTTCGCGGGCTGGCGCGACGCGCTGGGCATCTCCGAGTCGGTCCTCGCGGCCAGGCTCAGGGAACTGGTCGACCACGGCATCTTCGAGCTGTCGGCGTACCGCGACGGCCGCACCCGCTACGAGTACCGGCTGACGGAGCGCGGGCTCCGGCTGTGGGCACTGCTGGTGGCCATCCAGGCGTGGGAGCGCGACTGGGTCTCCTCGGGGCGCTTTCCCCCGCTGCTGCACGAGCTGTGCGGTCAGGACGCCAAGCCCCGCCTCGGGTGCGGGATCTGCCTGGAGCCGATGAGTGCCCGCGACACCAGGATCGAGCCGGGGCCGCAGGCCGCCTTCTCCCGGATCGGCCCGCCTCGGCGGCACCGCCGCACGGTCCGCTCCGGCACCCCGGCCGACCTGATCGGCTACTGCCCGGCGTCGATGGAGATCCTCGGCGACCGGTGGAGCACCAGCGTGCTGGCCGGGGCGTTCCTCGGCACCCGCCGCTTCGTCGACTTCCAGTCCGGCCTCGGCATCGCGCCCTCGGTGCTCACCGATCGGCTGCGCCGCTTCGTCGAGCTGGGCGTCTTCGACCCCCGGCCCGACGGCTCCTACCGTCTCACCGACAGGGGGCTGGCCTTCTTCGAGGTCTTCGCCCTCCTGGTCGACTGGGCCCAGCGTGAGCTCCCCGCCGCCGCGGGTTCGGCCCTGTCCGTCACCCATCTGCGCTGCGGCGCGGCCTTCCGGCCGGTACTGCTGTGCAGAGCCTGCGGCCGGCCACTCGAACGCCGCGAGGTCCGCTTCCTGCTGCCCGGCTGAGGTCCGGATCGGAGCTCAGCCCTCGCGGCTGAGCCTTTCGAGGATCCACCGGGTGATCCTGAGCGCCCCCTCGCGGGTAGTGCCGTTGGCGTCTTCGGGGACGCCGCGCTGGTACTGGACGATGATCACGAGGTTGGCCGCGCGGAAGCCCACGGAGCTGTTGTAGGTCAGCTGGTTGGTGACCTCGCCGCGGTAGGCCTCGGAGCCGATCCCGGCCAGTGCCTCCACCGGTTTGACGTGGGTGAGGGGAGCTCCCACATTCGTCCTGGTCCGTTCGCGGGCCTCCTTGAGGAACCTGGCGTAGGTACGCCGGGCCTCCTTGTCGGAGGTGAAGCCGAAGGCGGAGATCCACAGGGTGTACCGCAGGTTCGAAGTTTGCCCGGAGTCATTGGTCACCCATTTGCACTCCTTCTTCTCCTTCGTGGGAGTGGTGTCCAGTGCCAGGTCGTCCGCCTGCTTGGCGGAGATGAGCGTGCAGGGGTCGGGCGTGCGCGCGAAGGCGGCGGGCAGCGCGACCGGCGTGGACCCCGCCGT
Organism: Streptosporangium sp. CA-115845; assembly: GCF_050943795.1. Lineage (NCBI taxonomy): Bacteria > Bacillati > Actinomycetota > Actinomycetes > Streptosporangiales > Streptosporangiaceae > Streptosporangium > Streptosporangium sp. CA-115845. The sequence continues at coordinate 1,678,485 of NZ_CP191988.1, forward strand.
GGACCCCGGCGTGGACTCGGTGGTGCGGGGCCAGAACCAGTAGGCGGCGCCCAGGAGGAGTACGGCGAGGGCGGCGGCAGCGGCGGCGAGGACAGGCGTCCTGCGGGGGCCGCCGCGGGCTGCGGGCTCCCCGTGCCCGCCGCGGGCGGGCAGGGGGGCGACCCGCTCCAGGGTCAGCCGTACCGAGGTGGCGTCGGGCCGGTGGCCGGGCCCGGCGGCGAGCAGTTCCTCGACCAGCGGGGCCAGCGGGCCGGAAGCCGTCGAGCCGCTGCCGGGCTCGGCCAGCGGCGTACCGTCCGCCGTCAGCGGAGCCGGACGGGAACCGGTGTGCGGAGCCCGGCCCTCGACGGCGGTGAACAGGGTGGCGCCCAGGTCGCGCAGCTCGTCGGCGGACCCGAGGGCGGCGACACCGGTCAGCACCACCCGCCCGTCGGGGACGAGCAGCACGCTGTCGGGAGCGGCGGCCAGGTGGACGCCCAGCGCGCGGGCGGCGGCCAGCGCGTCCAGCACGCGGAGCCCGATCTCGGCCGCCCGCTCGGCGGGGAGCGGGCCGTCCGCCCGGACGGACTGGAGCAGCGAGCGCCCCTCGACCGACTCCATGATCAGCCACAGCCGGTCGGGACCCGAGAGCACGTCGTGCAGGGCGGTGACACCGGGGTGCCGCAGGCCCGCGGCCGCGCGGACCTGACCGAGGAGGCGGTCGCGGGACGGTCCGGGTGGCGGCAGCGGCACCTCGGAGATCGTGACGTCGCGGCGGAGCAGTTCGTCGCGCGAGCGCCAGCTCGTGCCCGCGCGGTCGCTGCGCTCCAGCAGACGGTAGCGCCCGGCCAGGAGGCTGGGATCGGTCATGCGAACCCTCCCGTCGTGGCGCGTTTCTCAGTCACGGCTGTTCAGCTCCTCGGAGACCTGGCGCGCGATCTTCAGGGCATCCTGCCGCAGCGCGGTTCCGGCACGCTTTCCCGTCTCCGACAGGTTGACCTCGACCAGCAGGTTGCTCACCCGGAACCGGATCACGGAGTAGATCCGCTCCAGGGCGACCACATCGTAGGAGAACGCCTCCGCCCCGACCCGGCCGATGTTCCTGAGCGGGCCGGTGGAACCCAGGAGGCCGTTGCCCTGGTCGGCGACGACCGAGGTGCGTTCGGAGACGAAGAACGCGTGAGCGGTGTCAGGGCCGCTCTTGCCGGGGGTGGGTGCCTTGTGACCGACCGCGACTCGCAACCTGCGGTCGGTACGGCTGTCGCTCAGGGAGTCGTCCCAGCTGCAGTAGGGCTCACTGTTCTGGGTGGCCTTCATGGACAGCGGCGACGCGCTCGGCACCGCGACCTCGACCTGGGGCTCGGTCAGCAGCGTGCACGGGTCGGGGGCGGTGGCGAACCGCCCGGCGTTCGCCGCCCGCGACGGTGTCTCGGGGGTCTCCGGCCCGCCCATGGTCAGCAGCACCGTACCGGCCACCACCGCCGCGACCACGGCCAGCGAGGCTCCGACGATCAGGCCGGTACGACGCGGTCCGGCCGGTGCCGGAGCCGTGGCCTGGGGTGCCGTGACCTGGGATGACACGGCCTGGGGCGGCGGAACCCGCGGTGCGGTCGCCGGGGAGAGCGGTCCCGCCGGCAGTCCCTGGGCGATCTGCCGCAGCGCGGCGCGCAGCCCCGACTCTCCCGGCCGCTGCCGGGGATCCTTGGCCAGCATGGCCAGGAGTACGGGAGCCAGCTGCCCGGCCCGGGAGGGGAAGGGGGTCTCCTGGGTGAGTACCGCACCGATGGTGGCGACCGGCGTGTCGCGCCGGAAGGGCCCCTGGCCCTCGACCGCCGCGTACAGGGTCGCGCCCAGGGACCACAGGTCGGCGGACGGGCCGTCGCCGATGCCGCGCAGCCGCTCGGGAGCGATGTAGCCGGGGGAGCCGACCAGCGCGTCCGGTGAGGTGAGCTGGGCGTCGCCCTCCACCGCGGCGATGCCGAAGTCGGTCAGCAGCACCCCGCCGTCCTGGGCGAGCATGATGTTGGCCGGTTTGACGTCGCGGTGCACGATGCCCCGGCTGTGCGCGAGTGCCAGCGCGTCCAGCACGGCCAGGCCGATCACGGCCACCCGGTGCGGCGGCAGTGGCCCGTCGGCGCGGATCGCGTCGTCCAGCGAACGGCCCCTGACCAGGTCCATCACGATCCACGGGCGGCCGTCCTGGGCGATGACGTCGTGGACGGCCACGATGGACGGGTGCCCGAGCCTGGCGGCGGCGCGGGCCTCGCGCATGGTGCGCTCCCGCATCTCGTCGCGGTGCTCCTGGGGCAGGTGCGGGGCGAGCGTGACCTCCTTGATCGCCACCTCGCGGTGCAGGAGCTCGTCACGGGCCCGCCACACCACGCCCATCCCGCCCGCGCCGAGCCGTGCGAGCGCCCGGTAGCGGCCCGCCAGCACGGGCAGCGGGCCGGCCGCCGGGTCAGCCATCGGTCTTCAGGGACTCGGCGAGCCAGCGCGCCGCCTGCAACGCGCCTTCGGCGATCTTGCCGTCCGGGTCCTCCTTGACACCGCCCCGCTCGTAGTCGACCTCGGCGATCAGATTGCTGATCCGGAAGACCACCGTCGTCTTGTAGGACCCGCCGTACAGGTTGATGGAGTTGTGGCCGCCGGAGGTGAACGCCTCCTCGCCGAGCCCTCGCAGGTCCTTGGGCGGGAGCGGCTTGGGGGTGGCGAACTGGCCCTTTTCGAGGGTGTCCTTCTTCTTGCCGGCCAGGTACTCCTTCGCTCTCGCGACCTCCGACCCGTTCTGCTTCTGGGCGATCAGCCGGATCCGCAGGTCGTACTTCTCCACGTTGGGCTTGCGCCAGTCGTACCGGTTGAGCCAGTCGCACGCCGAGTGTTCGACCTCCGAACTGTTGAAGCCCGGTACCAGCTGGTTCACCTGCTTGTCGTCGAGCAGGCCACAGGCCCGGGGCGCCGCGGCGAAGCGCCCCTTGGCCCCGGAGGGTTCGGCGGAGACGTCGTCGGCGTTGGCGAGCACCGAGGTGAGCAGGATGCCGATGCTGACCGCCATGCCGAAGAGCAGCACCCCGGTCAGTGCCACGACCGGCCGGGGCACGAGTATCCCCGTCGTCCGGGTGGAACGCTCGGTGGGCTCGTCCGCCGTCGCTCTCGCCGCGTCGGGAATGGAGGCCGGCTCGCGTGAGGTGGGGGCGTCCAGGGGGTTCGAGGGGGATGGCGGGGCACCGTGCTGGTAGGGCGCGCCGGGGTGGGACAGGTCCTGGTGGGGCGGGCCCTGGGGCAGGCCCTGCCAGGCGGCCGGTGTGTCCAGGGGAGGGAGCGGGCCCTGCCAGGTGGCCGGCGCGTTCGGAGCAGGGGGCGCGGCCTGCTGGGGGGCCGGGATGTCCTGGAGGGTGAGTCCGGCGGTGACGGCGGATATCTGCTCGGTCAGGTTCTTCCTGAAGGGCGTGGTCACCTCCGCCTCGGTGACCGGAACGGTCCCGCCCTCCTGTCCGGCCGCGGGTGCTTCGAGGCCGCCCGGCGGTTGGGGGGCCGGTGCCCCGGCGGCCGGGAGGGTCGCCTGCCCGAAGGCCGCCGGTGCCCCCGGGGCGGCGGGGACGGAGACCTGGGAGGGCGCACCCCCGGAGGGCGGTGAGGCGGGAGGTTCTGGACGGTACTGGGAGACGTCGAGCAGGATCTTGCGCAGGGTGTCGGGGTCGGGCCGCTGGGTGGGGTCGCCCGCGAGCAGCCGGAACAGCACGGGCGCGATCGGGCCCGCGTTGTCCAGGGAGCCGCCCGGCGACGGCGGGCGGCCCTCGACGGCGGTGTAGAGGGTCGCGCCGAGCGACCACAGGTCGGCGGCGGGGCTGGTCACGCCCTCGGGAGAGGTGAAGAGCGAGGACGGCAGGGAAGGCGGGGCGAGGATGATCTGCTCGTACGGGCCGAGCAGCACCGAGCTCGGCCGCACAGCCCCGTGCAGCATGCCCTGCCGGTGCATCACCACGAGCTGGTCCAGCACGGCCAGGCCGACCACCGCGGCCCGCTGCGGGGACATCGGCCCGAACCGGGTGATCACCTGCTCCAGCGAGCTCTGCTCAAGCATGGGCGGGACCCCGGCTCCGGCGATCCCCGGCCCCGGCGCGGGAGCGGTGTGCCCGCCCGCGTGCCTGCCCTGCGATAGGGGGACGTCTGGATGGTTCATTCGCCCGCTTTCTGGTTGTTCAACGCGTTCGCGACCCACGTCGCGGCTGTGTGGGCGCCCGCCTGGATCGCCGGGCCGTCCTTGCTGCCGTCCACCACGGTGTAACCGACCTCCAGCACGAGGCTGTCCACGCGGATGATCACGTAGCTCTGCTCCAGCCTGCCTGTCATGCGGTTCTCGTAGACGTCGTAGCCGAACGACTCCTCCCCGACGGGGGCCACGGCCCTCGGTGCCGTGGAGCGGGCGGAGCGGACACCGGCCTGGATCTCCGGCCAGCTCCAGGCGCTCCCCCCGCTCGGTATGGCGCTCTGGCGCTGGTTCACGAACAGCTCGTGGGCCTGCTGGGGGCTCTTGCCCCACTGCTTGTTACCGGGGAGACGCACTTCCAGTCCCATGCCCCTGACCGCCCACTGGCAGCCCCCGTCGTTGGTGGGCTTGCCCTCGCCCGCCAGCGCGGGCAGCAGTTGCCTGGCCCTGGTACCGGGGATGAGCTCGCACACGTCCACGGGGGTGCTGAAGGCACCGGGACTCTCGCTGAGCCTGACCGCCCTCTCGGCGGACGTCGGGTCCGAGGTCAGCAGGAACGTCACCCCGAAGGTGACCCCGATGACCGCCACGATCCCGGCCATCTCGGCGGCGGCCCATCGCAGCGCACGCCCCCGGCCCGGCTCGGGCGGCCGTACCGGGGCGGGAACGGGGTCGGTGACGGCAGGGATGGCGGGGGCGGCGGGCGGCGGAGAGAGGGGCGGTGCGGCGGCTGGAATCCCGGCGACCCCGGCGGTGCCGCCGACCCCGCTGACCCCGCCGACCCCGCTGACCCCGGCGACCCCGCCGGCTCCGCCGGCTCCGGCGGGCGGATGGCCGGTGGCCAGCTCCGCCAGAGAGCGGGCGACGGCGTCGAACGACGGCCGGGCCTCGGGAGCCGGGTCGAGCATGAGCATCAGCAGCGGGCCCAGCCCGCCCGCGCGCTCCGGCGGCCTGGGCGGCTCGGTGAGCACCCGGCCGATCGCCGCGATGGGGGTCTCCGCCGGGTGCGGCGGCGTCCCCTCGACGGCGAAGTAGAGCGTGGCGCCGAGGGACCACAGGTCGGAGGCGGGGCCGCCGCGCTCGCCGCGCAACTGTTCCGGCGCGATGTAGTTGGGCGAGCCGATCAGGTGGCCGGTCCGGCCCGAGGTGAGCTCGCCGTCGACGACCGCGATGCCGAAGTCGGTGAGGACCGCCTTGCCGGTCCTGGTGAGGAAGACGTTGCCCGGTTTCACGTCGCGGTGGACCACCCCGGCGGCGTGGGCGGCGCCGAGTGCGCTGAGGATGCCCACGCCGATCCTGGCCACCTGGTGCACCGGCAGCGGGCTCCGGCCGCGGACCGTCTGCTCCAGGGACGCGCCCGACAGCAGCTCCATGATGAGCCAGGGCCGCTCCTGGTCGATGACCACGTCGTGGACGGTCACGATCGAGGGATGCTTGAGCCGGGCGGCGAGGTTGGCCTCGCGAAGCGCCGAGGCGAGGACCTCCTGCCGCCTGGCGGGATCGAGGTCGGGTGGGAGCCGCACCTCCTTCACCGCCACGTCACGGCCGAGCACCTCGTCGGCGGCGAGCCAGACCGTGCCCGCCCCGCCCTCGGAGAGAGGGTTGAGCAGCCGATAGCGGTCCGCCAGCACTTGAGTGTCGATCCTGCTCACCCCGTTCGCTATCCCATCGCGGACAGCAACATAGTCACTTAGCGGCACATGAACCAATGAAAAGGGATTCCGCCTGCCGCATTGAGACCTGGTTTCCGCTTACGTGGTGTCTTGGGCATCCTCACAACGCGATGGAGCCGGGACCGGGCGCCCGCACATTTCAATCGAGCGAGCGTGCCGCCGACAGCCTGGAGCCGAGATCAGGCGCTCGTACGGGCGGGGGAGGTCACGTCTCCCGGCTCGGCCGAGCCGCCGCTTGAATCATTGGAAATCTGACCATCTCTCGTGGGCGGTGCACAGGCGCTGCCAGAGTTTGGCGCGTTCGGCAGAGGTGACGTCGGACAGCTGGAGGGCGAAGACGTCGGCCAGTATCTCGAAGTAGTCACGTTCGGTCTGCGCGATCAGGGTGTGCTCGCGGTCGCCGACCCGGGTGAGGACCAGGCCCCGCATCGCGTCGACACCGCTCGCGTCGCGCCGCTGGACCGTGGCCACCCGGACGAAGCCCGACTCGGGGGAGGTGGACAGGAACTCGTGCATCGCGGCGAACTCCGACATCTCGGCGGGTCCGACGCGGAAGTCCATACCGAGGAAACCGCCGCGCGGGTCGTGGTCGAACCGCCATCCGCCGGGCTCCACCTCGGAGGGGCGCAGGCCGTAGGTGAAGGGGCCCTGCCGGTAGGTGCCCTCGACGAGCGGGAGCGGGTCGTGGATCGCGTCGCCGAGGCCCTGGTCGACCAGCCACTCACCTGTGGGGTTGTCCGGGCAGGGCAGGCCGGAGACGGTGAGTACGAGATGGCCGCCGTCTATGTTCGGCGGCCCCTCGGCCTTGCCCTGCACCCCGCCCACGTGCCTCCTCACCCGGTAGCCGAGCGCCTCCAGCAGCAGGGAGAACGCCCCGTTGAGGTGGTAGCAGTAGCCGCCCCGGCCCCCGATGATCCGCACGGCCGACTCCACGGGGTCGACGGTCGTCGGCCGGCCCAGCCAGATCTCCAGGCATTCGTACGGCACTCGCCGCACGTGTGCCCGGTGTAGCAGGTGCAGCGACTCCACGCTCGGGGGTCCGTCGACCCTGACACCGATCCTGCGGAGGTACCCGGTGACATCGATCACTCTGTCACGGTAACGCCGGGACGGTCGCGGACCTAGCGATGCCGGGGCGTGGCGCGTCCGGTGAGGGCGGGCACGGCGCACGGCCCGGGTACCGATGGACGACGCCCGGCGCCGCGATACGAGGTGCGCGGGCGGTGGACCGGATGGCGCCGGTCCCGCCGGGACGGCGCCCGTTTATCCGGTTGAGGGCGCGACGGGCACGCCGGTAGCCTGACCGTCCCTTCGAGTGTGAGGAGGTGAGGAGTACATGTTCGCCACCCTGGTCACGCGCTCCCGCCTCGGGCGACAGACCGCCTGAGATCCGGGAAGCGCACCTGTTTTCTGGAGTCTTCTTTGTCCGATCTGCGTTTCCGTCCGCTCGACGCGGACGAGTTCGACCTGTTCCACCGTTACGGCGCGCTGCCCGCCTCCGGCGTGGGCGCCCGCAACCTGCCCTTCGACAAGCTCGGCTACCGGTCCGGATGGGTCTGGGTCGCGCTGCGCGGCGACGAGGTCGTCGCCAGGGCCGGATTCTGGGGGCCTCCCGGCTCCGAGCATCCCTTCAGTCTCGACTGGTTCGACCCCGGGTTCGGACCCGACCGGGTCGAGGTGGGCGCCGCCCTGCTGCGGGCCGCGTACACGGCGCTGGTCACGCCCGGGTACGCCACACCGTCCGGCACCCGGCCCGACTACCACCTGTTCCTGCCCGCCGGCTGGCGCGAGCAGCCCGAGGCGTTCGCCGACGCCTCCGACCGGATCGCCGCCGCCGAGCGGGCCGGGTTGCGGCAGTCCGTCGAGCGGCTCAACCTGCGCTGGCTTCCCGAGTACGGCCTGCCGCCCAGGCCCGCCCGGCTCACCTTCGCCCCGGCCGACGACGACGAGGTGATGCTGGACCTGCTGGCACGCGTCAAAGAGGGCAGCCTCGACGACTGGGACCGGCGCCACCTCGCGGAGCAGGGCGCGCGGGCGACGGCCGAGCAGGCCCTGACCGAGATCGCGGACATGCCGGGCGGACGCGGCCGGTGGCGGCTCGCCCGTGACGCGTCGGGGGAACTCGTCGGCGTCGTGATGCCCACCCGCAACTCCAGGAGCGCCACGATCGGCTACCTGGGGGTGGACCCGGCCCACCGCGGCCACGGTTACGCCGACGACCTGGCCATCGAGGCGTTGCACATCTTCAGCGCCGAGGATGAGCCCCAGGTGAACGACAACACGGATGTGGGCAACACGCCCATGGCCGCCTCGTTCGCCCGGATCGGCTACCGGATCACCGGCCACCGCCTGATCCTCGCCTGACCCCGGACCGGGCGGGGCCGCCGCTCTCGCGGAGGCCCCGCCCGGTGCTCGCAGACCGGAACGCGGACGGCGGCTTCGGCCACGGCCTCGAAGTTCATCCGTGTTCGTCCGGAGACGGTGCGCCTGGCGAGTGCGCAGAACCTTCACAATTCACCGCAGGTCTTCTGCACGGCTCCGGTCTACGCTGCCGGGCATGGCAACCCCTCAGCAACGACGTGTCCTCGTGGTCGAGGACGACGAGACGATCGCACGGGCCGTACGCCACAGGCTGGCCGCCGAGGGCTTCGACGTGCTGGTCGTCGGGGACGGGGAGGCGGCGCTGGCCGCCTATGCGAAGACGGGGCCCGACGTGGTGGTGCTCGACCGGCTGCTGCCCGGCCTCGACGGTCTTGAGGTGTGCCGGCGGATGCAGGCGGCCAGGCCGGTCCCGGTGCTCATGCTCACCGCACTGGGTGAGGAGACCGACCTGCTCGTGGGGCTCGGGGTCGGGGCCGACGACTACATGGCCAAGCCGTTCAGCATGCGCGAGCTGGTCGCCCGGGTGCACGCCCTGCTCCGCCGGGTCGAGCGGGCCTCCCAGCTGGCCGTGGCCGACACGGTCATCCGCGTCGCCGACGTCGAGATAGACACCGCCGAGCGCCGGGTCTACGTGCGGGGCGACGAGGCCCAGCTGACCAGGACCGAGTTCGACCTGCTCTGCCGCCTCGCCGAGCGCCCCGGCCAGGTCTTCGAGCGGGAGCGGCTGCTGGCGGACATCTGGGGCTTCTCCGAGGCCGCGGCGACCCGTACCGTCGACAGCCACGTCCGTGCTCTGCGCCGCAAGCTCGGCCCCGGCGTCGTCCGTACCGTCCACGGCGTCGGTTACGCCCTCGTCCGGCAGTGAACGCACGCCCGGGGGCGCCCCTCGCCGGCTCAGGCCGCCCCGGCGACCTCAGGTTCGCGACCTCCGCTGAGGAACGGAGCACAGACAAGCGGTGAACACATATCACGCCGTCAACGCGGGTTCCGATACGGCCCGGAAACGAGCTCGCGTCCGGCGGGGATTCCATCCGCGCCGGGCGGGGAGCACACCCGGGTCCGAACCGATCGCCCTCTCCGGCACTCAACCCTCATATGCCCTTTTCCTCCGACACCGGGATGCGCCGACCCTTGAGACCTCTCGACTTCCTTGGCCGGATCAAGGTGAAGCTCGGCATGGTGATCCTGCTGGCCGTGGTGGCGGCGTTCGTCGTCAACGAGGTCGGTCTCAACGCCGGTTACTCGCGCAACGTGCGCGTCGCGGTGGCCGCCGTGTTCGCGCTGATCATGGTGCAGCTGCTCGCGCGGGGGATGACCAAGCCGCTCCGCGAGATGGCCGCCGCGGCGCAGACCATCGCCAAGGGCCGGTACGGCCTGCGGGTCACCGCGACCTCCCGTGACGAGGTCGGCGAGCTCGCCCGAGCCTTCAACGCGATGGCCGCCGATCTGGGCGAGGTGGACCGGCAGCGGCGGGATCTGGTGGCCAACGTCAGCCACGAGCTCCGCACGCCGATCACCGCGCTCCGGGCGGTGCTGGAGAACGTGGTCGACGGGGTCTCGGAGCCCGATCCCGTCACCCTCGGCACCGCGCTCGCCCAGACCGAGCGGTTGGGCCGGCTGGTCGCGCAGCTGCTCGACCTGTCCCGGCTGGAGTCCGGTGCCCGGCTGATCGAACGTGAGGACGTCGAACTGCGCCCGCTCTGCGAGCAGGCCCTCCGGGAGGCCGTGCTGGCCAGGGAGGGCGTGGCGGCCCGCTGCGAGGTCCCGGAAGGACTGAGCGTGCGCGCCGACCCCGACCTGCTCGCGCAGGTCCTCGCCAACCTGTTGGACAACGCGGTGCGGCACAGTCCCGACGGCGGGACCGTGGTGCTGGCGGCGGCGGCCAGGGGAGAGGGCGTCCGGCTCCGGGTGCGCGACCAGGGACCGGGGATCGCGGCCGAGGACCGGGCGCGGGCGTTCGAGCGCTTCTCCCGCCTGGACGCCGGACGGGCCGCCGACGACGGCGGCGCCGGGCTGGGCCTGGCCATCACCAAGGAGATCGTCGAACTCCACGGCGGCTCCATCCACGTCGAAGACGCTCCCGGCTGCCAGATAGTGACCGACCTTCCAGAAAGGATTGAGATGAACCCCCCGTCTCCGCCTGCCAGGGACGATTCCTCCTCCGGAGCGAATTCCTCCGAGGCGAACTCCGCGGCAGTGCACGACGGCGCCCCGGACAAGGCCCCTGCGAGATCGGACAGGGCCCCTGTGCGTGAGATCGCGGATCCCGTCGTCTCGACGCCTTCCGCCCCTGGAAAGGCCCAGGTGAGCGAGGCCTCCGAGGACCTCGCCGCCTCCACGCCTTCCGCCTCGCCGGCGAGCGGCACAGCAACGGGGGTCGGCGAGCGTCACGAGGTCACCGGGAGCGCTCAGGAACTTCCTGAGATCTCAGAGGGTGATCGGCAGCCGGATCCTCGCGAGGCCGCCGACCTCGACTCCGGTTCCGGTGAACCGGCCGGAGCCGACCAGGCATCCGGGATCTTGGGGCCGACCGTGACCGGTGCTCCTCGACGGGAGGTCACCGCCGGGGAGCCCGGGCACCAGGTGGTGTCCGTCCCCATGTCCGCCCCCACGGACCCCGAAGCCTCCACTCCCGAGTCCGACGCGCCCGCCGTGCCACCTCCGCCGTCCTCTTCGCCCGCGCAGCCGTTTCCCCCCCAGCCGGTCCTCGTCCGGGACAGGCGGGACGGGGACCGGCGCCGTGAGCAGGTCGTGGTGCGGAACTGGCTCGGGGCCTTCAGCGGTCTCTTCCTCGGGGGTGTCGCCGGGCTGGTCTGCGCGGTGATCGTGGGCATCGGCCTCGCGGCCTTCGACGTCCTGCTGGCCGCGTTCGTCGGTGCGGTCCTCTTCATGGTCGGCGTGTTCGTCGGCACGGTCATCGGCGCCACCACGCCCGCCGGCGAGACCTGGCCCGCCGGCGAACCGCTCCCGGACCGGCCTCCCGCGCGGGGACCCGTCGCGCAGCGCGTCACCGTACCGGAGGTCCAGGAGAAGGAGAGAGCGGCGCAGCCGGTGGGTGTCAGGAGCGGCTCCCCGGGAGGTTTCGCGCCGATCAGGGAGGAATACAGACCGGCTTTTCAGCCACAGGGAAGACCTGGAGCCTCCGGAGGCCCCGGCAGGTATGAGGCGCCGCCCGTCTTCCCCCGGCCCGACCTGCCGGACACCCCTCGGTGGGTGCTGCCGGTCTCCGCCGCCGTCGGGCTGCTCGCCGCGATCGCGGTGCCGTACAGCAGGGCCGGTCTCGGACTCGTGCTGGTGTCGGCCGCCATGGGGGCGGCGGCGATTCCCGCGGTGCGCGGCAGGATCACCCCGTGGTCGGCGGGGATCGGGGCGATCGCCTACGGGCTGGTCGCGACGGTGATGTTCAGGGACGCCGACTGGCTGGTCGGGATGCTCCTGCTGGCCGGGTTCCTGCTGGCCGCGCTCGCTCTGTCGGGGGCCGGGCGCGGCTGGCTCGGGGTGCTCAGGGGAGGCGCGTCGGTGGTCCTCGGCCTGCTGCCGGTGCCGTGGTTCCTCGGAGCGAGGCTGAAAGGTGTCGCGGACCGCCGGAAGGTGGTCCCCCTGCTGTTCGGGGGCGGGTTGACCGTCGTGCTGCTGGCGGTGTTCGGGGCGCTGTTCGCCTCGGCGGACGCGGTCTTCGCCGAGGCCGTCCAGCAGGTGTTCAGCGCGCAGGACTGGGCCGAGTCGCTGCCGCTGCGGATCCTGCTCTTCGCGGTCTTCGCGGCCGTGGTCGCCTCCGCCGTGCTGGTCGGCCTGCGGCCGGTGGCCGAGCCGAAGGCCCCCGACCTGAAGGTCGCGGTCGGCCGAGGTCTCTGGGTGACTCCGCTGACGGCGCTCAACCTGCTGTTCGCCACGTTCGTGGGGATGCAGCTCACCGTGCTGTTCGGCACCACCCGGTGGGTGGCCTCCGCCACCGGCCTGACCTACGCCGAGTACGCGCGTTCGGGGTTCTTCCAGCTCGTCATCGTCAGCGTCTTCGTGCTGGCGATCGTCGCGGTCGCCTCGGGGACGCTGGATCTCAAGGGCTTCGACCGGTGGCTGATGGCCGGGCTGCTCGGCCTGCTCTGCGTGCTGACCCTGGTGATCCTCTTCTCCGCGATGCACCGGCTGGACCTGTACGCCGAGGCCTACGGGCTCTCCCGGCTGCGGGCCTCGGTGGTGGCGGCGATCTGGTGGCTGGGCGGGGTCTTCGCCCTGGTCCTCGCGGCGGGCGCGACCCGGCTCACCAGGCGCGGGCAGGCGCGCTGGCTGCCCAGGACCCTGGTGCTGATGACGGGCGCCTCGCTGCTGGCGTTCGCGGTGTGGAACCCCGACCTGCGGGTCGCGGAGACCCAGATCGCGGTACGGGGCGTGGACCGGATCGACCTCGAATACCTGGGCGACCTCGGCGCCGAGGCGGTCCCCGTACTGGACCGGCTGCCCGAGCCGTCCCGCAGCTGCGTGCTGCGCGACGTGGTCGCGGCCAACGACCTGGCCGGTCCCGACTCCTGGAACGGCTGGAACCTGGCCCGCCGCGAGGCAAGAGACCTCCTGGAACGCCGCCCGGTGCTCAGCGGCGTCCCCTGCCCGCAGACCCTCTCCCGCCTGGAGATCCCCAACCAGGACTGAGCGACCCCGAAGGACCGATCTCACGGTGCTTCTTCGCTGACCACGCGAAACGGCGTCTGACCGGGTGTCCAGCCCTGGTGAGGCGTCGTTGGGCGCCGCCGGGACGTGTAACCGTACGTCACCTTGAGTCCGGTGTTCGCGGTTCGGCTTCTTGGACTACTTTCCGGCTTTGATCTTCTTCTTTCGCGGACGACGTAGTGATTTCAGAACCAGCGATTGATCGCGCTCGTCTGCTGCCGTATCAAGCCTGATACCGCTACGTTCCAGCAGTTCCACGATGTTGAGAACAGAATCCTGAAGCTGCCGTGTCTCCTCGCCAGACAGCACTGCCGCAGGCGGGGTGGCAGGTGCCATCGCTGCGGCTTCCAACGCAACCTTGCGCAACCATGCGCTCAGTTTCATTCCCGCTGCCGCCGCGGCCTCGGCCAGCAGGCCGAGGTCTTCGGGGCTGACCCGTACTGATACGACTCGGTCGAGAACGGCAGGTGTAGATTCTTCGGCGACCTGCTCGCGGTTGTCGTAGAACCACTGGGCGCGCTCAGCCTCGTCCATCGCGGCGATGTCCCGCGCGGTCGGTTCGTTGTCAGTCATGCTCACCCCTTCTTCGGTGTGTCGTAGGCGGTAACCGGTCGTGCGATTTCCAGTTCGTACACACCCCAGTCACGCTTCCTGGCGACGGGGTAGAGGACGACCACGGTGACACATCGCCCCGCGTCGGTCACCCCCACCAGGAGGTAGTAATCAGGGACAGGTTTCCCATCCCTACGTGATTGGCGCACGTCAGGCAGGTTGCGGACGACCTGCTCGATCTCCTCTCGCGAGATCCCATGCCGTTGCGCATGGTCGAGATGTTCCAATCATCCCAATCCAACGGCAGTTCGATGATCGGGAGCGGCTTGCTCATCCACGACCTTCCCTGTCATACAGATTACCCTGTTGTTGTCATACGAACCGGCCTCGGAAGCAGAGCATCGGACTGGTCTATCGCGGGTCAACGTTGCACGCTGTGGATATGCCTCGTCACCCAGATCACAGAAATCACCCCTCTCGCGGAGCCGAGGCCGTCTTCCGAGATGTCGTTTTCGGATATTTAGGGGGCTTCTGCGTGGGCGACGCGGGCAGGCCGGGTGAGGGCGTGCCCACCCGCGTCGCGCACCGCATGGGCGTCTCTTCACACCCGTGCGGTACGGCGGCCCAGGTCGGGGAAGGTGCGGCTGCCGTGCCCGTTCAGAAGTGGCCGATGGTGGCCGAGGTGGAGGTGAGCGCCCAACGCTGCAGGAGTGAGGTCATCTCGGCCTCGCGCATCTGCGCCTTGAGCCCGTCGATGGTCCGGTCGCACAGGAGCAGTGGTTCGGGGGTGGGCCAGGTGGCGATCGCGTGGAAGAGACGGCTGCCCGTTCCGTACAACACGGCCCAGCCGGGCCAGGTGATCTGCAGCATCGCGGCTTCGGCGCGGGCCTCGTGGTCCCAGGTGTAGTACGGGACCGGGGCGGCGGCCTGGCCGTCGCGGTGGCGGCCCCGGGCGGCGGCCAGGCAGCGGCGGATCATGAGATCACCTGCCCGGCGGCCCGCTGCCGCGCCTGTCTGGCGATGGTCTCCTGTCGCTCGGTCTCGGCGCGCAGTGCCTCCAGACTGTCGGCGTCGACCGTCCGCTCGGCCCCGGCGTGGAACCCGAGAGCGCAGAAGGGCTCCTCCCGGCTGGCCCACAACCGCCCGGCATCACTAAGGATCAACCGCCGGCCGGGAATGGTCGACTCGGAGTTGGTGGACTTGGCATCGTTCACTGATTGGACCTCCATCTGATCAGGGCCTGTCCGGACGTTCGCAGCGGTGGACGGGCGAGCTTCATGGGGCGGGCAAGGACATGGAGGGGTGCGCCGTACGGACCGAGTGGCCGGTACGAAGATGAGGTGAGCGCTGCGCGGTGTGGGGCGCAGATGGCCGTTCGCCCAGGGCAGGGCGCGGAATGATGCCGGTGTCCAGGCTGGGACGGCCTGGCGAGGACGGATCGGGACAGGGCGTTGCAGACATCGTTCAGTACGGCGGCCAGGCCCTCGGCAGGCCGAATGCAGGACGGCTGTTCGGCGGGCGCGTCAGTCTGGTCGTCGGTCAGAAGGGGCAGACCCTCGGCATCCGATGTGTGCGGCGATCTCGTGTCCCGGTGCATGGGGACAGCGTGACCGTCGTAGTGGACGGTGAAGTATCACAGGTTCGTGAAACGTCGATCCGCTACGGCAGGCCGAGCCAGTTCGCGAAGCCGCTGAGGGTTCGGGGGCGTCGGCGTTCGAGGTTGACGAGCATCCGGACGGTTTCGCGGACCATCGGATGGTTGCGGGTCTGTTGAGGGGCGACCCGGCGGGCGGCGAGCAGTGTCTCCAGGGCCTTCTGGCGGTCGCCGTGGTAGAGCCAGCCGCGGGCCAGGTCGATGTAGTGGTGGCCGAGCCGGACCGGTGCGACCGCCGGAGGGAGCACCGCATGCCGAGCGCGGCGGACCGCTTCGCCGCCGTCGTACATCTCCACGGCTGTCGCGACCTCATACATGATCACGTTGGAGGGACCGAATTCCAGGCCGTAGTGGTTCGCGTCCCGGCCCAGTACGCGGGCGGCCTCGCGTGCGTGCTCGATGTGGTCGAACGCGGTCTGCCGGTCAGCCGCACGGGCAGCGAAGATCGCGGATCGGAGATGAGCCGCGCCGTACACGCTCAGTTCGGCGGCGGTCAGCCGGCCGAGGTCCTCGCCGACCTCGCGCCGTATCCGATCCAGGAGGATCAGCCCCTTGTCGTAGGAGGCCGTGGCCAGGAACAGCGTCGAACGCTGCCACCGCGTGCGGGCGACCCGCAGCGGGTCCTGTGATGCCTGGGCCGCCCATGCCACGCGATCCATGGCGAGGCCACGCAGGTCGAAGTAGCCCAGCGTGTAGGCGATCGCCGTCACCCCGGTGTACGCCTCGGAGAGCAGCCCGAAGAGTTCGTCGCGCCGTGTCCCCTCGCTGACGTGGACGGCGCGGGTCAGCTCCTCCAGCAGGCCCGGAAGCATCTCCCCGAGCTGGATGTACCGGGCCTGTCTGCCCAGTGCGGACGCGCGCCGCACGTCCGCGCGGAGCTGCTCCATCGGTGGCGGCGGGACGTCCTCGTCGGGGAGGTCCCAGGACAGGAGCGCCTGCCGGATCTGCGGAACGCACTCATGGATCCGGTCCTCGCGCGCGCCGGGATCCCGGTACGGCTGACCGGTCAGCTCGCCGAGCTCGATCCGCAGGGTTCGTGCCACGGCGGTGATGAGGGCCTGCGTGGCCGGCTTGTGTCCCCGTTCGACCTGGGCGATCAGGCTCTTGGAACAGGGCACCCGGTCAGCGAGCTGCTGCTGTGTCAGGCCGCGCAGCTTGCGAGCCTGAGCGATCCGCCGCCCGATGCCTTCTTCGGCGGCTGGGGCATTCGTACTGCCGTCGCGCATGAGCAGGCCCCGCCCGTATCCGCACTGGTCCCGACAACCTCAGGCTACGTGTGGTGTCCTTGCCGCGTCAGGGGAACGCCTCGCCGGCCGGATCCTGGCCGTGTTCCATAGCGGCGGGCAGGGTGGAGTGATCGGGGAAGCCGTCGGCGCGTTCCGTGAAGAGCGCACGGGGGACCTTGTTGGCCGCCATCCAGTCGGAGGGCTTCGCGCCGGTGGTTCATGTCGCCATGACCGCAGGTGGCTGACGGTGATCCGCCCGGGGGCGTGATCTTGATGTCGGACCCCCACCACCAGCAGGCTCCAAGCCGCCGACAAGACGCCCCCGACAGGCTGTATGGCGAACGTCATCACCACTCACAGGGGCGACATGAACGGCTACCACCACAGGCTCAATTTCCGCCTGGAGTCCGCCTGCCAACGGGAAACGAGGAGCGCATGAACAACATTCTGTCCAGGGTCGGCACGCTGGCCGCCGGGCTGACACTCGTCGCGGCCCTTGCGTCTCCGGCCCAGGCCGCCGAGCCTCCCACGGCCGCCGCCGGCTTCCTCCTTAAGATCGTGTTCGGCTCGCTTCAGGCCTTCGACCTGGAGGAGAGCGGCGAGGACGAGATCCGTGTGCGGATCATAGGTCCGAACGGTGCTGAGTACATCGGCTGGCCCACCAATGGCGACGAGGCCGACACCAAGGCCGGAACCTGCTGGGTATGGGAGTATTCGGTGTGCACCGCCGGTTCCACAGAGCGCGCCGCCGGGGCGTACAAGAGCCAGACCACCGTCGCCGGAGGCTCGTTCACCATCGAGGTGTGGGAGGACGACCACATCGGCGACGACCTGCTGCTGCGCATCCCGGTGACCGCCACGGGCGGCTATCAGGAGATCGACGCCTACTCCCCCGCCGGCAAGGGGTTCTCCTACCGGTTCAGGGGACACCTGGAGCCCGCGTAACAAGGCCCGCCGACTCCGCACGCGGCCCGCGCCGGGCCACGTGCGGTTTCCTGTGAAGCTCCATGCCGTGCCGACCCGGATCGAGTCGATCGGAACGAGCCCCTTGACCACTTTCCGGTCTTGATTCGCTTCTTCCGCGTGCGGCGTGGTGACTTCAGGGCCAGCGGCCGATCACGTTCGTCTGCTGCGGTGTCAAGTTTGATGCCACCACGCCTCAAATGAGGCTTTTTCGCCCCAATGTTCTATTAGTAGTAAATCTGCATACAAGTCTATTAGAGGCATTACCTGTGTAGCTTCGGGGTGCGGGCGAGTTGAGAAACGTTCCTTCATGGGGAGCTAATCGCGGCCGGTGGACGTTCTTGATGTCAAGGTCGCCAGTTCCTTCGGAGGGAAAGTGTCATTCGAGAGCGTCGTGGCCATCTGCAGCATTGTCATCGCCGTGGCGGCCGTCGGCTTCGCAGCACAGCAGACACGTGCCGCAACGAAGCAGGTGCGGATCGGCAACGCCATCGCCGGGGCGTCGACCACGGACAGCGTTTTCGTCAATCTCCACAATGCTCTGCGGATCATCATCGATCACCCCGAGCTGTATCCCTACTTCTACGAGTCCAAGCCGGTGCCGCAGAGCGGAGAGACCCGGGTTCGCGTGCTCGTGACGGCGGAGATGCTGTGTGACGTGCTGAGCATCGGCCTGCGTGCGGCGGAACAGATTCCCTCCACCGGGCACGGTCTGAACCTCTGGAGGGATTACAGCCTCCAGATGTTCAAGAACTGCCCGGCCATCGGGGAGGTGGTGGATCGAGACCCGGATCTATGGCACTACCTCGCGCCTTTGCGCACTGCTCCGGTCGCCTGATCTTCAGCTGGCCCCCCGCACGCCCGGCGCCCACGGCCGGGAGTCGAGGTAAGGAGAAGGTGCGGCCCCCGCCGGAAGGCGGGGGCCGCGTCGGTTCGTGCGGGGTCAGGGCACCCAGTGGTTGCCGGTTACGGTGATCATGACTTGGAGCTGGATGCTGGTCGAGTGGTAGTCGCCTGCGGTGAACGGAGTGTTGAGCATCTTGGTCCACAGGGCGTCCAGCCAGGCCTGGCTGCCGGAGCCGGTCATCGCCGCCACCGTGAACGAGGCGGAATAGGCCGCGCGGTGGGAAGCTGATCTCGGTAGTCGAGATGCGGGAAGACGCTGCCGCATCACACCGGTGTCGCACACTTCCGGTGACAGCCTTCGGAACGATATAAGGATCCGTTATATTGGTGCTATGGCCTGGGAGATCACGCTGCACGCCGAGGTGAACGCCTGGTTCCTCGACATCTGCAAGAACGATCTCGCCACTGCGGAGAAGATCGAAGAAGCATTGGACGAGCTCGCGTTGCAGGGGCCGAAACTCGGCCGCCCGCTGGTTGACCGAATCCACCACTCCCGCGTCCTGCACAACCTCAAAGAGTTGCGGCCCCGAGTGCCAGGTGGGGCGGAGATCCGCCTGCTGTTCGTCTTCGACCCGACGAGGGAGGCGATCGTGCTGGTCGCCGGAGACAAGGCCGGGGAATGGAGCCGGTGGTACCGTACGGCGATTCCTCTGGCGGAGGAGCGCTACGCGGCATACCGCGCAGAGAAGGAGAAGGAGGAGGAACGATGAGCGAGTTCGTGAAGTGGTCCGACACCAAGGCCAAGATCCGTGAGATCGATCCCGACCATGACTCTCCCGAACGAGTCGCAGCCCGAGAAGCCAGTCGTGAGCAGATGCGGGCAGATCTTCGCGGTGCCCAGCTCGCCGAGATGCGCAAACGCCTGGGCGTCTCCCAGAAACTCCTCGCCGAACGAATGAACATCACTCAGGCGCGCGTGTCCCAGATCGAGCACGGTCAGATCGGTGGCCTGGATACCCTGCGCTCCTATGTCGTCGCCCTGGGCGGAACATTGGACGTGGTGGCCGATTTTGGGGATCACTCCGTGAAAGTCGCCTGAGTAAACGGTACGGACTTTAAGGAAAGTGCGGCCCCCGCCGGAAGGCGGGGGCCGTTTTGGTTCGGGCGGAGGTCAGGGGACCCAGTGGTTGCCGGTTACGGTGATCATGACTTGGAGTTGGATGCTGGTCGAGTAGTAGTCGGTGGCCGTGAACGGGGTGTTGAGCATCTTGGTCCACAGGGCGTCCAGCCAGGCCTGGCTGCCGGAGTCGGTCATCGCCGCCACCGCGAACGGGGCGAAGTAGGCCGGCTCGCTGCCGCTGGAGATCTGGGTGCCGTTGAGCGAGTAGCCGACCGCGATGTTGTTCGGGTTGCCGCCGGTCTTGCTCTTGATCCAGGTGTTGAGCTTGCGTGCGGCGGCGAGGGACTTGGCGTCGCCGCTGGTCACCGCGTCGTTGCCGATCCGCCACGGGTCACGGCAGGCGTTCCACCAGAACTTGCCGTCGTTGGGGTCCTCCAGGACCTGGCCGGGGGCCGGCTTCGGGGTGGTGTTGGTGTTGACCACGAAGTCGGCCAGCAGGCCGGTGCTCGCCGCGTAGGTCGACTGCTGGGAGGCGATCAGGTTCTGGTGGTTGGTGCGGACGGTGTCCCAGGTCGTGTCGCCGGTGGCCTTGCGGAACGCCCTGAAGTGGTCGATCATCCAGTCCGAGGAGCGGCTGATCCAGTAGTACTGGTCGCCCGAGCTGCTCCAGTCGCCGAGCTTCATCAGCTTGGTGGTCGGGTTGACCTCACCGGCCTTGATCGCGTTGATGTGGTTGATCGCGAGCTGCTTGTAGTTGTAGGTGCCCGTGCTGCCCCACTGCCGGTCGGCCAGGAGCAGGCCGTAGGCCACGTCCAGGTCGCCGTCGGTGGCCGAGTCGCTGCCGTTGACGCTCTGGCAGGCGGTGTTCTGCTCGGCGGCGAGCAGACCGGGGGTGATCGACGACGGGTGCGCCAGCACGTACTTCACCAGGCCGTCGAAGATCTTCTTCGCGTCCGGGTCGGCCCCGGCCATCGTGGCGGTGATGACCATGCCGTAGCCCTGCGCCTCGGCCACGTACGGGTGGTCGGCGTCGGGGGAGATGATCTGGTACCAGCCGTTGCCGCAGTTCTGCTTGACGAAGGCGGCCTTCCAGCGCTGGTAGTAGTCGATCACCTTCTGGTCGAGCGTGGCCTGGGCACCGCTGGGGCGCAGCATCCCGGCCGCGTAGGGAATCGTGTGCGAGCCGAACGGCACGCCGGGGCCACCGGGAGTGATCGTCGGGGTGGGGCTCGGGGTGCTGCCGCCGGTGCTGCCGTAGACCTCCATCTCGTACAGCGAGTAGCCGTAGACGGTGCCGCGCGCGGTGCCGTACATCCGCACGTAGCGGCCGGTGCCGGACAGGGTCAGGTCGTCGACGCCGCCGTTACCGGAGGTGGTGGAGTAGACGGAGGTCCAGGCGTTGCCGTCGGGGGAGGTCTCGATCCGGTACGACTTGCCGTACGCGGCCTCCCAGGTCAGCTTGACCCGGGAGATCGTGGCGGAGCTACCGAGGTCGACGCGGAGCCACTCGGGGTCGTGGCCCTCGGCGGAGGCCCAGCGGGTGGTGGTGTTGCCGTCGAAGGCGGCCGAGGGGAGGAACGTGGCGTCCTCGTTGGAGGAGGAGGTGGCCGGACGCCCCTGGGACAGCAGGGAGTCGGCGGCGAAGCCGGGTGGGGCCGCCAGCACGAACACCGATGCGATCAGTGCCGACGCCAGTGCCAGGACGAGGACGGTCGAGGGGCGTTGGAGACGCGGTCTCGCATGCACAGGGGGTGCCCTCTCTGCGATCATCTAGTTAGGAAAGATTCCTAACTAGGAAAAGATGCCACCATCCATGACACGTCACGGTCAAGAGGGCAGGGGGCCCAAATTCCCGGCTGTGTGCGATGTAGCGGAAAACCAGGAAGAACGCAGACGGGTGGCGGGTGCCTCGAACACCTTCCCGGTGATTGAATCCGGGCATGTCGTTTGATGTGTTGATCAGGGATGGCTGGGTGCTCGACGGCACCGGGGCCCCGGCCTGCCGGGCCGACGTCGGCGTCACCGGTGACCGGATCGTAGCCGTGGGCCGCCTGGACGCGGCGGCGGCCACGACGGTGGTCGAGGCCGCCGGATGCCATGTCATGCCCGGCCTCGTGGACTGCCACGCCCATGGCGACGCCCTCGTCCTCGACAAGGAGGTGCAGTTCGCCGCGCTCCGGCAGGGGGTGACCACCTTCGTCCTCGGTCAGGACGGGCTCTCCTTCGCGCCCTCCACCACCCCGGAGACCTTCGCCTACGCCACCCGCTACTTCGCGGCGGTCAACGGCGTCCACCCCTCGGCCGACGGGCCGATCGGCGTCGGGGAACTGCTCGACGGCTACGACAGGGCGACCGCGCTGAACACCGCCTACCTGCTGCCGCACGGCACGATCCGGTACGACGTGATGGGCGCCGCCGAACGGGCCGCCTCCACCGACGAACTGGCCGCGATGCTGGCCCGCGTCGAGCGCGGCCTGGCCGAGGGCGCGGCCGGCCTCTCCACCGGGCTGGAGTACGCCCCCGGCCGCTACGCCGACGCCGCCGAGCTCGCCGCGCTCTGCGCGCCGCTCGGCCGCCTGCCGTACGTGACGCACATGCGCGGGTACGGGGCGGCGGCCCCGGAGGGGATGGCCGAGGTGACCGACATCGCCCGGCGCTCGGGCGTCGCGGTGCACGTCTCGCACTACCACGGCCCGGCCGCGACCCTCCTGCCACTGATCGACGAGGCCCGGCTCCGGGGGCTGGACATCACCTTCGACACCTACCCCTACCTGCGGGGCAGCACCATCCTGGCGATGGTCGCGCTGCCTCGGTGGGTTCCGGCCGCCGACGTCGACCGGGCGCTGGAGGCGCTGGAGTCCGACCGGATCGAGTGGGACGAGAGGCTCTGGCCGAGGGTCACCCTCTCCCACGTGCCGGGTGCCGAGTGGGCCGAGGGGCTGACGCTGCCCGAGGCCGCCGAGGAGGCGGGGCTGGAGCCGGGAGAGTTCTGCCGCCGGATCCTGATCGACACCCGGCTGGAGGCCGGATGCGTGATGGCCCGCCCTGACGAGGGCCCCGAGGGGGAGGCCTCGGTCCGCGCGATCCTGCGCCACCCGGCGCACACCGGCGGCTCCGACGGTATCTACGTGGGCGGCCACCCCCACCCCCGGGGCTACGGGGCGTTCGCCAGGATGCTCGGCCACCACGTCCGCCAGACCGGGGACTGGACCCTGGAGCAGGCGGCGGTCCACCTCGCCTCGCACCCGGCACGCCGCTTCGGCCTCGAAGGGCGCGGGCTCGTCCGCCCAGGACAGGTCGCCGACCTGGTCGTCCTCGACGCGGGAGCGGTCGCCGACCTGGCCACCTACGCCGCCCCACGCACCCCGGCCACCGGGATCGGTGACGTCCTCGTCTCCGGGATCCCGGTCCTCGCCGGAGGCCGGCTCACCGGCGCCACCCCCGGCAGGGCGCTGCGCCCCTGAAAACCGTGCCCCTGACGAACCGCGGTCCTGAAAAGCCGTAGCCCTGACGAACCGCGGCTCTGACAACACGGCACCGGAGAGGGCGCCAGGAGGATAGGGTCCTCAGGGCGACCAACGGGGATGTGATCTCCCACGCCCGGATTCAACGGCCGATGGCCCGGTAAATCCGCACAGGTGACCACAGGAAGGGCCGGGACGTGAAGGGGATCGTGGATCCCGAGGGGGCGCTGGGGGCCTCGCTGTTCGGCGGGGCGTTCACCTTCCCGGTGATGGTGGCCCACAGAAGCGCGCTGGAGCACAACATCGCGACGCTCGCGGCCTTCACCGGGGGGTACGGGCTGACCTTCGCCCCGCACGCCAAGACCACCATGTCGCCCGAGCTCGTCAGGGCGCAGCTGGAGGCGGGCGCGTGGGGGATGACCGTGGCCACCCCCAGCCAGGCGCTCACCCTGCGCGAGTTCGGAGTCGCAAGGATCGTCCTCGCCAACCAGGTCTTCGACCCCGCGGGGCTGGACGCACTCGCTGCGCGGCTGGCGGAGGACCCCGCCTTCGAGTTCCTCTGCTTCGTCGACTCGGTGGCCGGGGTCGAGACGCTCTCCCGGCATGCCGGGGCCAGACCGTTCCGGGTCCTGGCGGAGCTGGGCCATGAGGGCGGCCGGGGTGGCAGCCGTACCCTCGCCGAGCTGCTTGAGGTCGCCTCCGCGGCGCAGACGGCCGAGGGCGTGCAGCTGGCCGGCGTCGCCGGGTACGAGGGTTCGCTGGGCTCCGCGGACGAGGTGCGGGCCTACCTGTACCGGCTGCTGGAGGCGCTGGAGCACCTGCGGGTGCGCGACCCGATCCTGTCCGTGGGCGGCAGCCAGTGGTTCGACGTGATCGGCCGCGAACTCGCCACCTGCCGGGCCAGGGTCATGCTGCGCAGCGGCGCCTACGTCTCCCACGACGACGGCTACTACCGCGAGCGCACCCCGTACACCCGGATGGACGGGGAGTTGCGCGCCGCGCTGGAGATCTGGGCACACGTGCTGAGCGTTCCCGAGCCCGGCCTGGCCGTGGTCGGGTTCGGCAAGCGCGACGCCCCCTTCGACGAGGGGCTGCCGATCCCGCGCGGAGCCGTCGCGGACGCGACGGTGCTCAAGGTCCAGGACCAGCACACGGTCCTGAGACTGGCACCGGGATCGCCGGTGAAGCCGGGGGACCTGGTGTCGTTCGGCATCTCCCACCCGTGCACCGCCTTCGACAAGTGGCGGGTCATGCCGGTGGTCGACGAGGAGTACGTCGTCGTCGATCTGATAAACACCTTCTTCTGATCCCCCTTTCCCCTTTTTAGGAGTGACGAGATGAGCGGCAAGCAGGAGTTGCGTACCGACGAGGGCGCGGCGCCCGTGGGGGCGTACTCGCAGGGCCTCGTGGTCGGTGATTTCGTCTACACCTCGGGCATGGGGCCGCTGAGCCCCGAGACCGGCGAGGTCGTCGGGACCGATGTGGCCGAGCAGACGCACCAGGTGATGCGCAACCTCGGCGCCGTCCTCGCGGCGCACGGCCTCGGCTTCGACGACGTGGTGAAGTCGACGGTGCACCTGCAGCACCTCAAGCGTGACTTCGCCGCCTACAACGAGGCGTACAAGTCCTACTTCACCCGCCCCTATCCCGTCCGCACGACCGTCGGCTCGGACCTGATGGACATCCTTGTCGAGATCGACTTCGTGGCCTACAAGCCGCGTTAGAGTCTGACCGACTTCATGGGAGGGCGGCGGCTTGGACAGCTCGCTATACGTCTACGTCGAGGACGTACGCGGGGAGGGCATGGAGGCGGTCCTTGACCGGATCACCGGATACGGTCTGACGGGGATGACCGTGGCCGCGGCATACCGCCGCACCCGCGACGTCACCCCGCACGGCCCCTCCCGGGTGACGCTCCGCGGCGACGGCGCGCACTTCATGCCGCCCGCCGACCTGTTCGGCGAGCTGCGGCTGGTCCCGCCGGTCCAGAAAGGCGCCGAGGAGGAGCCGCTGGCCGCGCTCCGCCTGGCCACCGCCGAGCGGGGACTCGCGCTGCACGGCTGGACCGTCTTCCTGCAGAACACCACGCTCGGCCTGGCCAACCCGGAGGTGACGGTACGCAACTGCTTCGGTGACCGGAGCTCGCCCGCGGACCTGTGCCCCTCCCACCCCGACGTGCGGCGGTACGCGGTCGCGCTGGGCAGGGCGGTGGCCAGGCAGGGCGTCGACAGCGTGGTGGCCGAGGCGCTGCACTTCTCGACGTTCGGCCACGGCTACCACCACGAGCGCTGCTTCGTCCCGTTCGGGCCGATGGACGAGTTCCTGCTCGGCCTCTGCTTCTGCGACTTCTGCATGCGCGGGGCGGCCGGCCTGGGGGTCAACGCCGAGGTGGCACGCGAGGAGTGCACCAGGATCGTGGGCGCCGTCCTCGACGGCGACCCGCCCGCCCAGGGCGAGGTGACCCGCGCGGCACTGACCGCGTACGCGGGTCCCGAGGTGGTCGCCTACGCGCGGGCCCGCTCCGAGGTGGTGACCTCGCTGGTCTCCGACGTCTCCGCCGCCGTCTCCGCCGAGGGCTCACGACTGGTCTTCCTGGACGCCACCGGCTCCGTCAAGGGCTACCGCGACGGTCTGCCCTCGCCGGGGCTCGCCGCGCACGACTCCTGGCAGCTCGGCGTCGACCTGGTCGCCCTCGGCGACCTGGTGCCCTCGCTCGGCGTGCTCGCCTACGCCCGCGACGCGGGCAGGGTGGCGGACGACGTGGTCGCCTACCGCCGCTCGACGGGCAAGGACAGGGAACTGCGGGTCGTCCTCCGGCCCGGCCTCCCCGACACCGACTCGGCCGAGCGCCTCGCGGCCAAGGTCCGCGCCGTTCGGGCCTCGGGGGCGGACGCGGTCGACTTCTACGCGTACGGGCTCATGCCCTACCCGATCCTGGACCGCATCCCGGGCGCGCTCTCCGCCTGACCTCACCTCACCGGGCGAGCCCGTGCGACCAGCCGGGTTCGTACGTTCAGACGGAGCGGCCGGAGAGCGCGGTCGCGACGCCGAGGACGAGGTAGACGACCCCGCTGAAGTGGCCGAGCAGGGCCGACCTGATCCGCAGCCGGCTGCCGAGGGCGCCCGCGGCCATGGCGTAGATCAGGTCGGAGAGCAGGCCCAGGACCAGCAGGGTCGTGCCCAGGACGGCGATCTGCAGCGGCACCGTACCCGCCTCCGGCTCCACGAACTGTGGCAGGAACGCCAGGAAGAAGAGGATGACCTTGGGGTTGAGCAGGTTGACGACCATGCCCTCAAGGAAGATCGCCCGCAGCGGTTGCGGGGCCGCCTCCCGGGCCGTGAGCTTCTGCCTGCTCGTCAGCGCCCGGACGCCCAGATAGACCAGGTAGGCCACACCGGCCCACTTGATCACGTTGAACAGGGTCGCGGACCGTGCGATCACGTACGAGAGACCGGCCGCCGCCGCGGCGATATGCGCCAGCGTGCCGACCTCCACGCCGAACGCGCTCGCGACACCGGCGGCGCGGCCCTGCGAGACGGCCCGGGTGATGATGTAGATGTGGTTCGGGCCCGGCACCAGGACCAGTGCCAGCGACGCGACCGAGAAGATCAGCAAGGTGGACGGGGAGACCATGCTCCGACCTTAGGGTCGCCCGGCTCGGTGTCGTCAGGGCCAATGCGCGGACGCCTCGGGGTACCAATCGGGTCCCCGCGTCAGCCTGAACCGGCCCCGCCGATGTCTTGTGAAGCGTTCCGGCCGGGCGATCGATCCCGGCGCCGGCGCGACGTCGACCGCGGTGCGGAGCCGGCCGGAATCGGCCCCGCCGGTGCCCGTCCTGGGTGATCGATCCCCGGGCCGGTGCGATGTCGACCGGCCATTCCCATCGGTGCCACGTGCGATACTCGCCGACGGGGGGTAGCAAAGCGTGCAAAACGTTCTTATTGGGCGGGCGGCAGAACTCAATCGGCTGACCACCGTGCTCGACACCGCCGCGGCGGGGCAGGCCGGAGTCGCCCTGCTGGGGGGTGACGCGGGCATCGGCAAGACCCGGATGGTCACCGAGCTGGCCGAGCGGGCCGAGGCCGCCGGATTCGCCGTGCTCATCGGGCAGTGCGCAGAACTCGGCGACGCCCTTCCGTACCTCCCGCTCGCCGACGCCCTGCGCTCCGTACGCGGGGAACTGCGTGCGGAGCTTGACGCGCGGCCGGCTCTCGGCAGGCTGCTGCCCGGTGGCACCGATCCGGGCAGGGAGAGCACATCGGGCCTGGTGCAGCAGCAGCTCTTCGGCTCGATGCTCGGCTTCCTGGCCGTGCGGCCGGTGCTGCTGGTGCTCGAAGACCTGCACTGGGCCGACCAGTCCACCCGCGACCTGCTGGTCTTCCTCAGCCGGATGCTGCAGACCGAGCCGGTCTGCCTCGTCGGCACCTACCGCACGGACGATCTGCACCGCCGGCACCCGCTCCGCAGGGTCCTCGCCGAGCTCAAGCGGCTCCCCTCGGTGACCTCCGTGGAGCTGGATCCCCTCGACCGTCACGAGATGACCGACTATCTGGCCGCGCTCGGCGGTACCGACGCTCGCGTGCTGCGGGAGGTGGTCGACCGGGCCGAGGGCAACCCCTTCTACGCCCAGGAGCTGCTGGAGGCGGTCTCCGCCGGCTGCTCGATGCCCGACGGTCTGGCCGGTCTGCTGCTCTCCCGGGTGGAGATGCTCTCCGATCCCGCGCAGGGGGTGCTCCGCGGCGCGGCCGTCGCGGGCCGACGGGCCGACCACGACCTGCTCCAGCAGGCCTCCGGCCTCGATGACCTGGCCTTCGAGGAGGCCATGCGGGAGATCGTCTCGCGCGGCCTGCTCCGCCCCGACGGGGAGTACGGCTACGCCTTCCGGCACGCGCTCCTGCAGGAGGTCGTCTACCACGACCTGCTGCCCGGTGAGCGGACCAGGACGCACGCCGAGTTCGCCCGCCTGCTGACCGCCCGAGAGGGTTCCGCGGCCGAGCTCGCCCACCACTACCTGGCGGGACACGATCTGCCGGGGGCGCTGGCGGCGTCGGTGGAGGCCGGGCGGAGGGCCGAGCGGCTGGGCGCCCCGGCCGAGGCACACCGCCACTTCGACCGGGCACTCGGGCTCTGGGACAGGGTCCCCGACGCCGAGCGACTGGCCGGGATCGACCATGTCGGCCTTGCCTGGCGCAGCGCCGACGCGGCGGCCGACAGCGGCGACAACCACCGGGCGGTCTCCCAGCTCCGGCGCCTCCCGCCCTCGGCGGAGGTCAACGAGCGGCTCGCGTACGTCCTTATCGACACCGAGGACGTCCAGGGCGCGATCGCCGCCGCGCACGCGGCCGTCGAGGCGGCACCGGAGGGGCCGGTGCTCGCCCGCTCGCTCGCCACCTACGCCCGCTCGCTCTACTGGACCGAGCGGCACGACGAGGTCGAGGCCCTGGCGGGCCGCGCCCTGGAGGCGGCCCGCGCGAGCGGCGCCGCCGACGCGGAGGCCAGCGCGCTGATCACCCTCGCGATCCTCGCGGCCCTCGCCGGCGACATCCCCCGAGCCAAGGAACTGCTCGCCTGCGCCACCGCGGAGAGCTCGGGCAACCTCGCCATCGACCTGCGGGCCATCTTCAACCAGGCCCGCCTCCAGTACGAGAACGGAGATCTGGCCGAGGCGGCGGTCACCACCGACCGGGGGCTGCGGGTGGCGCACGAGACCGGGCTCAACTGGAGCACCTTCGGCACCGATCTGCGCTTCCTGCGGCTCCTGATCCACTACGCCGCGGGGGAGTGGGACCAGGCGGAGAAGGTCGCCTCCGGGTTCGGCGTTCGCGTCGGCACCCCGGCGGAGGCGCTGCTGTCGTCTTTCGCGCTCTTCGTCGAGGTGGCCAGGGGCCTGCCCGTCGTCGAGGAGCGCCTGTCCTGGCTGGAGCCCTTCTGGCCCGACGATGTCACGGTCACCTCCATGGGCCGCGGCCTGGCCGCCGAGCACGCGCTGTGGCGCGGCGACCCGGAAAGCGCGCTCGAACACGCCCTCGCGGGGCTCGACGCCCATGTTCCCAACGATCCGGCCGTGATCCGGCTCAGCAGCACCGCCCTGTGGGCGCTGGCGGACCTGGGGCGCGCCGACGAGGCCGACGCCCTGCTGGAACGGGCCAGGGTGCCCGCCGCCGTCGGTCCCGGCACCGTCCGCCGAGGGCCGATGGGTCCCGAAGGGCTGGCCTGGCTGGCCAGGGCCGAGGCCGAGTGGCACCGGGCGCACGGTCGCCTCGACATCGCGGCGTGGCGCGCGGTGGTCGAGGCGTTCGACTTCGGGTTCGTCTACGAGGTCGCTCGCTCGCGGTGGCGGCTGGCCGAGGCGCTGCTCGTCGCGGGCGACCGCGTCGCGGCCCTGAAGGAATGGGAACTCGCCGTCGAGGCCGCCGAGTCACTGCGCGCCCAGCCGCTCGCCACCGCCCTGGCCGAACTGGGCCGCAGGGCGCGCTTCGTCTCCGCGCCGCCGACCCTGCTCACGGCTCGTGAGCAGGAGGTGCTCGCCCTGGTGGCCGAGGGACTGCCCAACCGGGAGGTCGGTGAGCGGCTGTTCATCGCGCAGAAGACGGTGAGCGTGCACGTCTCCAACATTCTCGCCAAGCTGGGGGTTTCCTCCCGTACCCAGGCCGCCGCCGTGGCCCGCAGGGACGGCCTGCTCTGACTCACCCCGCCACCGTGATCGCGGTCTGTCCCGGCCTGCCCGGTGTGGCCGGGCTCGTTCCGATCGGCCGCGCGATCACGACCTGCTTCGGCCGGATTCGCGTGATCGGGGTCTGCTCCGTCCCGCCTGGCGGTCAGGGTTTCCGCTGACCGGCGTGGTCGGGCTCGTCCTGGTCGGCCGCCGGGTCAGGACTCGCGCTAACCGCTGCGGGCGGTCAGGGCCAGATCGCGGACGACCTGGATCAGCTCGGCGGGGTCGAAGGGTTTCGTCAGGTAGGCGTCGACCCCGATCCCGAGGCCCCGCCGCTTGTCGTCCTCCTGCGCCCGCGCGGTGATCAGGACCACCTTGATGTGCCTGGTCCCCTTGTCGCCCCGCAGCCTGGTGGCGGTCATCCAGCCGTCCAGCCTGGGCATCATGACGTCCAGCGTGATGACGTCGGGCATCACGTCCAGCACCCGATCCAGGCAGTCCTGCCCGTCGGAGGCCGTGTCGACCTGGAACCCCTCCAGGGTCAGGTTGACCGCGATGAGCTGCCGGATGACGTCGTCGTCATCCACTACCAACACCCTGCCCAGAACCTCTCCCACGGCGTGAGGCTAACTCCTCTTTCCCGCCCCCGTGCGGGTTTCCACGGATGTGTACGCACAGCTGTCCACAGGCGACAGGTTTTCCACAGAACCGCGTTCGGCTTCTTGGTGATCATCTCCGCCCGCCGATCCTGGGGCCTCGATCCTTCATCGAGCCCAAGGAGGGCGTGCGTGATCACCGCACTCGTCACCGTCTCCATCCTCTCGGCGGCCCTCGCGGGGAGCTTCCAGGTCCCCGCGCCCCGCCTCTCCCCGGAAGCCTGCGGCGCCTGGGCCGGCCTCCTCTCCACGACGGCCCCGCGCCGGCTGCCGGAGGAGGTCCGCGTCACCCTCACCGCCGTCTGCGGGGCTCGGCGCACCGTTCTCCCGGATACCGGAGCCGCCTTGACAGACCACCCCGCGCCGACACCGCCCGGTGCCGCCCTCCCGGACACAGACGGCAACCGGTCAACGGCCTTCTCGGATCCGGGCGGCGGATGGCCGATGGATCTCTCGGGGGCGGACGGTGAGTGGACAGGCGCCCCGCACAGTCCCGATAGCGGACTGAAGGCCCACCTCCAGGGCGAGCATGACGAACGGCCGGGAAGCGACGGCCCTCCGGGAGACGACCACTCCCACCGGCTCGCCACCCCTCCGGTTTCCCCTGCCGGTGCTGCCGCAGGCTCTCTCGCCGGCGCTTCGGTAGATCCTCCCGTCGGTTCGAGTTCGGCCTCCGCTCCCTCAGCGAAGCGGAGGGCTCCTCGGGCCTCCTCCCGGCCGGAATCCTCGCGAGCGCTCGCCGAGCGGTCACAGCGCCCACCACGTGGGAGGAGAACGCCATCCGGCGGATGGGCGGCGTCCTCACCCGGACGGAAAGCCCCATCCAGAGGGCGGGCAGCGTCCGCACGCGGGCAGGCGGCGGTCTCGCGTGGACGCGGCGCGCCCTCGCTGGGGCAGATCGCGGCCGCCGCGGCGCTCCGCCAGGTCGGCAGGCCGTACGTCTGGGGCGGCGGTTCGAGCGCCGGCCCGACCGGCGGGGGCTTCGACTGCTCAGGGCTCGCCCTGCACGCCTGGTCCAGGGCCGGGGCCAGGCTCACCCACTACACCGGAACCCAGTTCAGACAGGGCCGCCGGGTGCCGTTCTCGCAGCTCCGCCCGGGAGACCTGGTCTTCTTCGGCGGAGGCGTCAAAGACCCCACCCACGTGGGCGTCTACGTGAAGGACGGTGTCATGGTCCACGCTCCGGGAACCGGTGACGTCGTCAGGACGACCGACTTCGCCGCCTCGGCCTACTACCTCTCCCGCTACCGGGGCGCCGTCCGCCCCGCCCCGAGCCGGCCCGCCGGATGACTCTCCACCTCCGAATCCTCTCCAAAGATCGTTCGCTCTCCGTAGTGAGTGTCGGTTAACCCCAGGATGCTGGTAATGTAATGACGCGTTGGCCCCCTTAGCTCAGGGGATAGAGCACCGGCCTCCGGAGCCGGGAGCGCAAGTTCGAATCTTGCAGGGGGCACACAGTCCTGACCAGCGGGTCTAGCCGCTGGCCAGGGCGAACGACGTAGGAACGGGCGGGTCTCCAGTCTCATGGAGTCCCGCCCGTTCTCATTGGCGTTCACTGGTTGTGGACCAGTCGTGGACCTTCTTGCCCGAGTCCCTGGGCGATGTGGCGGTCGCCCTCCCAGGCGGCCGAGCATCAAAACACGACGGTCATGCCTCTGACCGTCTGGAGATCGTCGGTGGTGTCCAGATGGCTCAACGTAGCCCGCCGGCGTACCGGGTGATCGCCAGAATCGCCATGTCGTCATCGCGCGGGCCGCCGGTCCAGCACTCGACATCGCGTACCAGGGCCTCGACCACCTCCTCTGGCCGCCGGAACGAACCCCGGCCGGTGAGCCGGCTTAGCGGATCGTAGAAAGTGCCGTAACGGTCCCGGGCCTCCGTCACTCCATCGGTGACCAGCAGGAGCGTGCTCCCGGCCGGGAACGGCCAGCGTTCCGGCTCTGCCCGCGGTACGCCCAGGCCGCTCATGCCCAGGGGAAGACTCGGCTCGCCGGGATCCAGCGAGGACACCGTGTCACCGTCAAGGAGGTACGGCGGGGGGTGGCCGCAGTTCAGCAGCCGCACACTGTCCGCGTCCGGTGTGATCTCGCCGAGCACCGCTGTGACGAACCCCTCCATGCGGATGCTCTCCTCGCGTGACGCAGCCTCTTTGACCAGCGCGCGCTCCATAAGCTCGGCCAGCGGCACGAGGTCGGCCGCCTGGTCCGCCGCCTCCCGGAATGCGCCCAGCAGTACGGCCACCGTGCCGACCGCGCCCAGGCCCTTGCCTCGCACGTCTGCGATCAGCAGCCTGGTGCCGTACGGGGTTTCCTGCACGGCGTAGGCGTCTCCGCCGATCAGTGCCTCGATCTGCGCGGTCTTGTAGAGCGCGGCGACGGCCAGCGGGCCGATCCGCGCCGGCGGGGCGGGCAGCACGGCACGCTGGGCGGCCTCGGCGACGGAGCGCACCACCTCCAGCCGGCGGCTGTGGCTGGTGACCACGCGGTTCACCCCGAGGCCGACGAGTGCGGTGAACACCGCGCTGATCAATGAGAGCGTGCCGATGACATGACCGAAGTAACCATCCTTGATCAACAACACCAGCTGGGCCAGGACGATGGCCGCTGCGACCGCGAGGGTGTGCCGGAGTGAGAACAGCGCCCCTGCCATCACGACCGCGGCGCCCAGCAGGTAGTCGCCCCAGTAGTAGCGCGGGGACAGCACGTTGAGGACGGCGCCGACGACGACCATGGCGGCCGGTATGAAGGAGACGTACCGGGGCCGGCTCGTAGTGAGTGGGTTCATCCGAGCCCCGATTCCACATCCGATCGACGTGTGGAAGGCCATGTGAATCCCCGGGGGTTCCCCCAGATCCTGGCTTTGATCCTTTCTAGTGAACGTTGAATCGCCTGTCGAGACGACACTCCCAGGGCGTTCGTCCGGGTGGTGACCGGGCCCGTCCGCAGGGAACTTGACGGCTTGTGCCGATCGGGCGGATCGGCGAGGGCGGTAAGGGGCACCGCGCCGGCCGCGGACGGGTGGCGGTCGCCCTCCCGGGTGGCCGGGTGCCGAAACACCGCCCTGGGGGCGGCCGGAATCGCGGGTGGTGGCGGTGGCCCAAGGGAATCCCTGACAACTGGTATGCGCGTTGCACCCTTCCGAAACGCCTCGCTGATCCCGGGGGGCGAGGCGCGCCGTGTGGCACTCTGAGTGATGTGTCCGCCCCCTTTCCCGCCGGTCGTGTCCCGGCCCCGCCAGGGCCCGCCTCCGGCGGCCATGGCGTTTCCATGACCGGCGATGCCTCTGCCGTGGATCGGCGCCTGGCGGTTGGGGCGTCGGTTCTCGCCGCACTCTGCGTTGTGGCGTGTGGGGTCGCCACCTGGCTTGACGTGGCGACCGGGACGGTGACGCGGCCCGAGCCACTGGACTGGGCGGTGTGGTCCTCGACGGTGCCCGGCGTGGCCCTCGCGATCGCCGGCATCGTGCTGGCGGTGCGCCTGCCCCGCCACCTCATGACCTGGCTGCTCATCGCCGGAGGCGTCGTCGCCGCCGTGAACGGCCTGGCCGCCGCGTACGCGGTGCTGTCGCTGACCCGCCACGGTGGCGCGCTGCCGCTGACCCCGGCCGCGGTCTACGCCGGGGCGCGGCTGGGGCCGCTGCTGAACCTGCTCCCGCTGCTGGTGCTGCTGTTCTTTCCTGATGGGCGGCTGCCGTCACCGCGGTGGCGATGGGCCGCGTGGCTGTCGTT
Organism: Streptosporangium sp. CA-115845; assembly: GCF_050943795.1. Classification (NCBI taxonomy): domain Bacteria; kingdom Bacillati; phylum Actinomycetota; class Actinomycetes; order Streptosporangiales; family Streptosporangiaceae; genus Streptosporangium; species Streptosporangium sp. CA-115845. Next base: position 1,712,255 of record NZ_CP191988.1, read on the forward strand.
GGGGGCTACGGGCCTGGCGGTCGCGGTGTTCCTCGCCGTCCCGTGGCGGATCGAATCGCCGGGCATGAATTGGCCGGGACTCGACCCGCCGTTCCCGCCACTCCCGGATGCGGTATGGCGCTCGGGGCTGGCGGCGGTGCCGGCGCTGCTGGTGGTGAGCCTGCTGGTGTCGGTGCTGGCCTTCGCCTGGCGGTTCCGGGGCTCGGCGGGCGTTCGGCGGGCGCAGCTTCGCTGGATGCTGATGGCGGCGCTGCTGAACGCGGCACTGATCCTGGCTTCCGCCGTGGTGGACGGGCTGCCGCAGGACCTGTCGTTCGTCGTCTCCCTGGTGGCGGTCGCAGCGGCGGTCGTGGTGGCGGTGAGCCGGTACCGGCTTTATGACATTGATCCGGTGCTCGGCTGGACCCTCCTGTACGGCGGGCTCGCGGTCGCCGTCGTGGCGATCGACGTGCCGGTCTTCGTGAGCCTGGGGGCGATCATCGACGAGCCGGTGGCGGCGGTCCTGGCGGCGGTCCTGGTCGGGGTGGTCTACGCGCCGTTGCGGGAGCGGGTCCGGCGGTGGGTGAACCGGGGGCTGATGGGGCGGACGGAGCCGTACGAGGTGGTCTCGGCCCTCGCCCGGCGGCTTGAGGAGTCCGTGCGGCCGGAGGAGCTGTTGCTGCAGGTGGCGAAAGCGGTGTCGGCGGTATTCCGCTCGCCGTACGTGCGGGTCGAACTGGACCGGGCGGACGGGAAGACCGTCGTGGTGGAACACGGCACGTCCAGCGAGGACGTCGTGGTGCTGCCGTTCGCCTACCGTGACGTGCCGATCGGGCGGCTTGTCCTGGTGCTGCGCGCGGGTGCGCGGCCGGCCGAATCCGACCAGCGGCTGTTGGCCGACGTGGTACGGCAGGCCGCCGCGGCTGTGCGGGCGACTGCGCTGACCGAGGAACTGCAGCACAGCCGCGAGCGTCTGGTCACCGGAGTGGCCGAGGAGCGGCGCAGGCTGCGCCGGGACCTGCACGACGGGCTGGGGCCCACGCTGGCCGCCGCCGCGCTGAAGGTGGAGGCGGCGCACAACCTGTTGACCCGGGATCCCGGCACCGCCCGGGAGGCGCTGGACCAGGTGAGGAAGGATCTTTCCACGATGTTGGGGAACGTGCGGCGGCTCGTGCACGATCTGCGCCCGCCGGCTCTGGATCAGTTCGGCCTGGCCGGGGCGCTGCGGCAGGAGGCCGCCCGGTTCCGTGGCGATGGGCTCGCCGTGCGGGTGGAGGTGGAGGGGGACCTGACGGGACTGTCCGCCGCGAGCGAGGTGGCGGCGTACCGGATCGTCTGCGAGGCTCTGACCAACGTCGCCCGGCACGCGGGCGCGGACACCTGCCACGTGCGTGTCGCCGTGGCGGGGAACGAACTGGAGGTCGAGGTGACCGACGATGGGCACGGGGTCCTTCCGGGCGCCGTGGTCGGGGTGGGTCTGGTCGGCATGCGTGAGCGCGCGGAGGAGTTGGGCGGCCAGTGCGCGGTCGGGGTCGGCCGCGGCGGCGGAACCCGGGTCCACGCCGTCCTGCCCGTCGGGACCGTGACCTCCTCGTGACGCCTCGGGTGCTGATCGCCGACGATCATCCCGTGTACCGGGACGGTCTGCGCATGATGCTCGCCTCGACTGACCAGGCCGAGGTGGTGGGGATCGCCGCGGACGGGGAGGAGGCCGTCGCCGAGGCCGTCCGGCTGCGCCCTCAGGTTGTGGTGATGGACCTGAGTATGCCCAGGATGGACGGTGTGCAGGCCACCGAGCGGATCGTCGCCACCTGCCCGGACACGCACGTGCTGGTGCTCACGATGCATGAGGATGACGAGAGCGTCTTCGCCGCCATGCTCGCCGGCGCTCGCGGCTACCTGCTCAAGGGGGCTGAGCAGACGGAGATCCTGCGCGCCATCATGGCGGTGGCCAGCGGGGAGGTGATCTTCGGGCCGGCACTCGCGGGGCGGGTGACGCGCTACTTCGCCCGGCTGGCTGTAGCCTGTCCGGTCCGAGAGGGGCCGTTCCCCCAGCTCACCGTTCGGGAACGGGAGATACTCGACCTGCTCGCGGCCGGCCTGTCCAACCGGATGATCGCCGAACGGCTGTCGCTGGCGCCCAAGACGGTGCGTAACAACGTGTCCAGCGTTTTCGCCAAGCTTCAGGTCGCCGACCGCGCCCAGGCCATCATCCAGGCTCGCGAGGCCGGCCTTGGCCGGTGACCGGCGTGCTCTCGGCCTCGTTCGGGCGGCGCCCTCGCAAGGGTGAGTGAGGATTGGCCGACGCCGGCCCCAGGGGCCGGCTGACAAGATCGCGTCGTATGGCGTGGGGGCTGAGCCACCCTCCGTGGACGCAACCCGCCGGTCCAGCCGGCCTGCTCGACCATCTCGTGGAGACGCTCACCGCCGCGTCTTTCCGGGGACACGGCCGGTATCGCGCAGCTCGCCCCGCGTGCCTGGGAGCGGTGTCCCCGCCGCCCCGGGACGCCTGGCCCAGGTCACGCCGGGCCAACTCGGGACCGCGCGCATGGCCGCGCTCCCTGGGCGCCCGGGACGCACGGCCGGGATCGTGTTACCACCGACAAGCAACGGAGGAACACCAATGTCCAGTCGCATCGTGCCCAGCAACGTCAATCCCAACGAGCCCGTCGCGATCCAACGCACCGCGGACCCGGCATGGATCCGGATCGCCGGACTGCTCCTGGCCGCCGGGGCCGCCTCCTGGGCGGCCGGCACCGTCATCGTCGGGGACAAGATCGAGGAAGGCATCCAGACCCTCGACACCATCACCGGGATGCTGTTCGTCGTGGGTCTGTTCGCCTTCGTCTGGACGGTGCGGGCCACCCGCGGCGCCGGCGACGGGTGGGCCCGGATCGTCCCGGCCGGCCTGCTCGTGCTGCTCCCCGGCGCGTTCCTGCTCAACGCGCTGTCCTTCGGCTACGCCACCCACGACGATTTCCCGCTGCCGCTGATGATCCTGGACGCCTGCTGGCCGCTCAGCCAGCTCGGCATGCTGGTCCTGGGCATCGTCATCGCGGTCAAGGCCCGCTACCAGGGAGCACTGCGGTGGCTGCCGCTGCTGGCGGGCATGTGGTTCCCGGTGACCATGGTGGCCCAGATCTTCGGCGGCTCGACCGTCTCGGTGTACGTCAGCGCGGCGTGGCTGCTCGGCATGCATGCCCATCTGGGTGTCCGCCTCGTCGTTCGTCCCATGGCGCGGTCGATGAGCGGCACGGCCGCCGCGTCCAGGACCGCCGTCACCCCTGAGGCGCGCGCCGGTTTGTAGAGGTGGCCGAGCAATCCGAACCCGGTCACGTCGGTGGCGCACCGTACTCCAGCGGCGAGCACCGCCGCGGACGCCTCGGCGTTGAGCGCCGTCATCACCTCGACCGCCTGAGGGAACGGCTCCCCCGTCGCCTTGTGCCTGTCGTTGAGATCTGCCGCGGGGATCTCGCAGGCGCAGCCGCCGCCCTGGGCGTGGTGCGTCAGGCACATCATGATCGTAATGTAAGGCCATCATGACTGATTTTCGGCGGTTCGTTCCGCGCACCGACACCATTCTGGCCGACCCTCTCCTCGCCGGTGCGGTGCGACGGCTGGGCCGCGAGCGGGTGAAGGTGGCCGTTCATGAGGCACAGCAGGCCGCCAGGGCGGGCACGATCGCGCCTGAGGATGTCGCGCGCACCGCGGTGGCCGTCCTGAGCCGCCAGGGCACCCGGCGAGTGATCAACGCCACCGGTGTGCTCCTGCATACCAATCTGGGCAGGGCCAGGCTGTCGGCCGCGGCGCTCGCCGCGATCGAGGTGGCGGCCGGAGTGACCGACGTCGAACTCGATCTGGCGAGCGGGCGGCGAGGCCGGCGGGGACGGGGGGCGCTGGCCGCACTGGCCGCCGCCGTCCCCGCCGCCGAGGCGGTGCACGTGGTGAACAACAACGCCGCCGCGCTCGTGCTGGCGGCGACCGCGCTGGCCCAGGGCCGCGAGATCGTCATCAGCAGAGGCGAGCTGGTGGAGATCGGTGACGGCTTCCGGCTGCCGGAACTGCTGGCCTCGACCGGCGCCCGGCTGCGGGAGGTCGGCACCACCAACCGCACCAGCGCGGCCGACTTCGAGGCGGTGCTCGGCCCGGAGACCGGCTTCGTGCTCAGGGTGCACCCGTCGAACTACCGGATCGAGGGTTTCACCAGCACGCCGGACATCGCCGAGCTGGCCGGGGTGTGCCGGGCGGCGGGGGTGCCGCTGGTGGCGGACGCGGGTTCAGGACTTCTGCGCGGGGAGCCGCTGCTGCCGGAGGAGCCGGACGCCATGACCTGGCTCGCGCAGGGCGCCGACCTGGTGACGGCCAGCGGCGACAAGCTCCTCGGCGGACCACAGTGCGGGCTGCTCCTGGGCCGGGCCGAGCTGGTCGAGCGGTTGCGCAGGCACGCGCTGTCCAGGGCACTGCGAGTGGACAAGCTCACGCTCGCCGCGCTCGAGGCCACGCTGACCGCCCTGGAGGAGACGCCGACGTGGACCGCGCTGCACACCGACCGGGCCGTGCTGTGGCAGCGGGCCAAGGCGCTGGTGGTACGCCTGGAGGAGGCGGGGATCGACGCCGAGGCGGTGGCCACCACGGGCACGGTCGGTGGCGGCGGAGCACCGGGGGTCGGGTTGCCGAGCGTGGCGGTCGCGGTGCCTGAGCGGCTGGCGCGGCCGTTGCGGCTGGGCGATCCGGCGGTGCTCGGCCGGGTCGAGGACGGACGCTGCCTCCTCGACCTGCTGGCTGTGCCGCCGGAGGAGGATGACGATCTCCTTCTTCTCTTGAACGATCTTCGCGGATAGGATCGCGCCCGGAGACGTCCAGGAGCCTGGTGGCCCTCCCGGTCTTCAAAACCGGTGGCGCCGAGTATCTCGGCGCGGCGGGTTCGATTCCCGTCCGTCTCCGCCAACCTCCCCTGGAGTGTGATGAGCGTCGACGACCTGCTGGTTCAGGCTCGAAAGATCATGCGTCGGCTCGATCCGGCAGAGGCGGAGGCGGCCGCTCGCGCTCCCGACGCCTTCATCGTCGACACCCGTCCGGAGTTCCAGCGCCGCCGAGGCGGGGAGGTGCCCGGCGCCATCGTCATCGAGCGTAACCACCTGGAGTGGCGGCTCGACCCGCACTCTCCCGCACGCATCCCCGAGGCGTCGGCGGGCATCCGATGGATCGTGCTGTGCGACGAGGGATACTCCTCCAGCCTGGCCGCCTGGTCGCTGCACCAGCTCGGCCTAGGGCGCGCCACCGATGTGGTCGGCGGCTTCCAGTCCTGGCTCGCGGCCGGCCTGCCGGTCGTCAGGCCGGAGCGTCCCACGAGCCCCCGCCTGGCGCCATGCTGGTGATCGCCACCGCGGGCCACGTCGACCACGGTAAGTCGACGCTGGTCCGGGCACTGACCGGGATGGAGCCCGACCGCTGGGCCGAGGAGCGCCGCAGGGGCATGACCATCGACCTCGGCTTCGCCTGGACGGCGCTGCCGTCTGGAGGGACGGTGGCGTTTGTCGACGTGCCCGGCCACGAGCGGTTCGTCACCACCATGCTGGCCGGGGCGGGGTCGTGCCCGGCCGCCATGATCGTGGTCGCCGCAGACGAGGGCTGGCGTGTTCAGTCGGGCGAGCACCTGGCCGCCCTTGGCCGGCTCGGCGTGCGCCATGGCCTGCTCGTGATCACCCGCGCCGATCTGGCCGACCCGGCTCCCGCGCTCGCCGAAGCCCGCTCCCGGCTGCGGGGAACGGGCCTGGCGGCGATACCGGCGCTGGCCGTCAGCGGGGTCACCGGGCAGGGCCTGCCCGAGCTGGTCGCCGCGCTCGACCGGCTCGCGGCCGAGTTGCCGCCGCCCGACGCCGACGGTCCTGTGCGGCTGTGGGTCGACCGGGTGTTCACCATCACGGGGGCGGGGGTCGTCGTCACCGGCACTCTGGCGGCGGGAACCCTGCGTACGGGCGACACACTGCACCTCGACGGCGAGCCGGTGCAGGTGCGTGGTCTGCAGACCCTCAACACCCGCGCCGACCTGGTCACCGCCACCGCCCGCGTGGCGGTCAACCTGCGCGGGCCCGTCTCCCTGTCGCGGGGGGCCGCACTGCTGACCCCTGGCGGGTGGCACCTCACGACCTCGGCCGATGTCCGGCTGTCGCCGGGCGAACCGCCGAAGGGCGATCTGCTCCTCCACATCGGTTCTGCCGCCGTGCCCACCAGAATCAGGCCGCTCGGCGCGGACACCGCGAGGTTGTCGTTCGCCAGGGCGTTGCCGCTGCGGGTGGGCGATCGGGCGCTGCTGCGTGATCCCAGCCGCTCGGACGTACACACCGGGGTGGTCGTCCTGGACGTGCGGCCCCCGGCACTGACCCGAAGAGGCGCGGCGGCGGCTCGCGGAGCGGCACTCACCGCGGCCAGAGCCGCGCCAGGAGCGGCTGATCTGCTGCGCTGGCACGGGCTGCTCAGCGGCGCCGACCTCACCGCGATGGGCGTCACCGCGCCACCCTCTCCTCTGCCGGGCGGCTGGCACACCGACCCGGAGCACTGGGCGGGACTGAGAAAAGCGCTCGGCGAGGCCGTGGCCGCGGCCAAGGACAGGCGGCTGACCGTCGAGGCGGCGACGCACCTACTCGGTCTGCCCGACCGACGGCTGACCAGGGCGCTGATCGCGCCGCCGCTCACGATGGAGGCGGGAGTCATCGGCAGGCGGGACCTGGCCCCTTCGCCGTTGCCGCCGCAGCTGCGGCGTGCGATCGACCGGCTCCGTGCCGAGCTCGCCGACCGGCCCTTCCAGGCGCCGAGTGCGCGGCGGCTGGCCGAGCTCGGACTGACCGGCAGAGCGCTGGCCGAGGCCGAGCGCGCCGGTGCCGTGCTGGTCGTCACCGACGGTGTGGTGCTGCTGCCCAACGCCCCCGACCAGGCGACGAAGCGGCTGCGCGAGCTGTCCGGCCCGTTCACCGTGAGCCAGGCGCGGGTCGCGCTGCAGACCACGCGGCGGGTGGCGGTGCCACTGCTGGAAATGCTTGACAGGCTGGGTCATACGAGGCGGCATGATAATGAATCACGAACCTGCACCCCTGTCAACTGACGGATTCAAACTATTTCTTGACAATAAAAACGTCAGAGGTCCGGCAAGAAAGATCACCATTACCCATTGCCGAGTTGCGGTCATTTGCGTATTTTTCGGTCATGACGATTAGTGCCGCAGGAGTTGTCGGGCAGGGTGCGCTCATCGCCATCTTTCTAGTTGCGGCCCTGTCGAAGATTCTCACTAACCGTGACCTCACTCAGATCATCTCCAAGCTCGGCCTGGGCGCCGTCGCCAGACCGGCGACCCTGCTCGTGATCGGCGCGGAACTCCTGGCCGTCACCGCGCTGACGATCATGCCGTCGGCGGCCTGGCCGAGGGTGCTCGTCGTGCTCCTGGCCCTGTCGTTCGCCGGGGCGGGAATCCGTGCGCTGGGGGTCAAGGAGAAGATCAAGTGCGGTTGCTTCGGCGGCGGTAAAGCCGTACTGGGCTGGCGGCAGGTGGTGTACCTGCCGCTCTGGCTGGGCCTGGCAGTCGCGGCCGAATACGCGCCGCCGTCGTGGAGCGCCGACGAGGGGCTGGCCGGACTGGCCACCCTCCTGCTGGCGCTCGTCGCATGGAAACTCCTGGCTGAGGTCAAGCTCTGGCGAGTGCTGCGGGGCGACCGTATGGCCATCCCGGAACCGAAACAACACGAGGACGCGGAGGTGTCCGCCGCATGACGACGGTGCTGCTTGTGGTGGTCTGCTTGCTGGCTGTGGTGCTTTTCATCCAGATCGGCGCCCAAGTCGAGCTTTTTGAGCAGATCAGACAGATCCGCGGCTATCTCGATATGGAGGACAAGCCCACCCCGGTGGACCTGGGCACCCTGGAAGGGGCCAGCCCCAGCCGGTTCGGCCTGCCCGCCGTCCTCGATCACGCTGAACAGGCCGTGGTGCTGTTCGTCTCCAACAAGTGCGAGACCTGCCGCAACCTGGCCTCGGCACTGCGCGGTGGCGCGGTGCCCCCTTCAATGTGGGTCGTGGTCGTCCCGGTGAGCGGGGACGGCAACGAGTTCATCGACGAGTTCGAGCTGCGTGGCGAGCGTGTCCTCCTCGACGAGGGGGAGCTCATCGTCAACAGCATCGGGCTCGATCTGACGCCCGTCGCCCTCCACATCGCCGAGGGAAAACTGACACGGGCCCACACGGTGCCGACGGTCAGGCAGATGTACGCGGCCGCTCCCATCTCCTACAAGTACGACCTGGTCCGCAAGCCGTCCGTCCAGCACTGATCCCTCTCCCCGCCGCACAGAAAGGCACCACATGGAGAAGATCTCCGGCTTGCCGGGATCCAATCGCCGGGGTTTCCTCGGCTGGATGGGCAAGATCGGCGTCACAGCCGTCGGGGCTGTCGCCGGCGTGGCCGCGATGTCCAAGTCCGCCGAGGCGGCCAACTGGAACTGCTGCACCCTCGCCCTGCCGAACAAGTTCTGCGGAAGGAACAGTTCCGCGCAGTATGTGTGTCCGTCCGGCTACAGCATGAAAACCTGGACCTGCTGCAGCGGGACGGCTCCCTGGCAGCGCAGGTACGCCTGCGGAGAGTGCACGAAGGGTGCGAACTGCAATGCCGGGCCGTTCATCTGCTCGGCTGGCTGGACCGTCAACGCCAACGGCTGCTAATCCCTTTCAGGAGATGCCTTGCCCCTTGACACGTGGGTGACAATCGCGTTGCTCCTGCTCATTATGAGTGCGGGCTTCGCGCAGCTTTTCAGTTTTTGAGGCCTATCCTTCGTCGGATATCTCCGCCCCCTGGTTCAGGGGAGAGCAACTGGGGAGAAGGCCATGTATTGGCCCATCCTCAATCTGTCGATCGGCTTCGTGATCTCCGCCGTCTCCACGTACGGGCTGGTTCATCTCATCGGCAGCGGACTACGCGGAACAGGCCCCAAGATCGCCGCCTGTGCCGTGCTGCTCGCCTGCATGGCCATCGATTCCGGTAAGTTCGGCCTCCGCACGCCCATGTTGCGGCGGCAGACCCCTCGGCAACACTTCGCCCGCTTCGGCCCTGCCGGAGGCGCGCTCCTGTGGGGGCTCGACACCGGGCTTGTCGTGACCACCTTCCGCGTCACGTCGCTGACGTGGGCGGCGCTCGGCGTAACGCTTTTCGGACTGGTGCCCTGGTGGGCCGGTCTGTGTTACGCGCTCGGCTTCGTACTTCCGTCGATGGCGATGGTGGTCGTCGTGCCCTCGTCGAAGGACCAGGACACCAAGGCCGAGCCGATCTGGCTGATGGACTGGCTCATGGACAGAGAGAAGGCGGTCCGGACCTACGCGTTCGCCCTGCTGTCTCTCACGTTCGCCGGCGTACTGGCGACGGTGTTCCTCGGTTGAGCGCGGTGGGCGGGCCCCGCGCCCGCCCACCGCGTCTCAGCACTTCCCGTGGAAGAAGGAGATCTCCTTGCGGACCACCGGCTTGCCTGGGACCGCGATGTCGAACGGCACACACGTGGGCGCCAGCACGTGGAACCCGCCCACGAACACCGTGTCGTGAGCGTCGCAGGCCACGAACGTCACCGAGTGGTCGGCGCCCGCCGGGTCCGCGGCCCTCCTGGCCACCTCGGCGTAGAGCATGCCGGCGCTCTCGTGGAACTCCTTGGGGATCGACAGGGTGACCTTGCCGCCCTTGCGCACCACCGCGCCGACCTTGAAGCGGTTGTCGCTGCCGTACTCCTCCGGGTTGGCCGTACCCCAGGCGAGCAGGCCAGGGAGGACCAGCGGCCCCACGACCAGGTCGTCAGGCCCTATCGAGGCGAGCAGGTTGCTCTCGTCGCCGATGTCGCCGTTGCGGTTGGAACAGGTGAGCAGCCGCGGCGCTTCCAGACTGCCCTCGCCCGGCTGAGTACGCATCCCCGCACTGTCTCCCGTCTGCGCCGAGGAGGCCCCGCACGCGGCCAGCGGAAGTGCCGCCATGACCGCGAGCAGGGCACGCGCCGCTCCCTTGAAGATCATGATTCATTTGTACACCGGTGATCAGGCCCTGCCTAGCCTCGATCCGATGAGAGTCAGCGAGTCACCGTACGGATGGCCGGATGCGCTCCAGGTGAGTGCTCAGAACGGAGGTTCGTCGTCGGGTTCGGGGTCGGCGAGGGTGGCCGCGATCGCCTCGACGCGACCGTCCAACCGGCCGGGGCTTGCCAGGATCTCCCCGGTGCGGGGGTCGAAGGCGAGACCGTCCGCGACGTGTTCGGTGGCCTCGGAGGCGCTCGGGCACCAGCGGGACACCGGGCAGAACCGGCACCAGGCGCCCGGGGTGGCACGGAAGGCGACGTCGCGGTGCCAGGGCCGGACCCGGTCGAGGACGACCGCCTGGGCGGTCGAGGCGGTCGCCGGGTCGGTCGCGTCGAAGGTGAGCACCTCGGCGGAGTCCGGGGTGAGCTGCTCCAGCTCGACCAGCCCGTCGGTGTCCCCGAAGACGCCGGCGGCGATCAGGCAGACCGCCAGGGCGAGCTGGGGGACCATCTCCAGCGCGTTCTCGGTGGTGATGCCGCGCGGCACGGCCGACGTCTTCTGCTCGCGGTAGACGAGGCGTCCGTCCACCCGGCGGAGGAGATCCGGGTGGGCGAGCACCATCACATCGGCCCGCGCGTCGTACGCGGCGATCTTCGGCTCGGGCCTGACCTCGGAGACCTCGCCCGGACCACGCAGCGGGCATACCGCCAGATGCCGGAGCAGGTACGGCCGGGCCCGGTGGTACTCCTGGCGCTCCATCAGCTCGTCGGCGAGGCCGCAGTCATCGGCGTCCACCTCCGGCAGGTCCGCGGGAACGCAGGCTCTTCCCCGGCCGTGTGCGGCCTCAAGCCACGCGTGCACGTGCTGGCCGCGCTCGGCCGCCGGGCTCGTCTCCCAGTCGCCGGGCAGCCGGAGCTCTCGCAGGTGAGCCTGTGCCGGGCAGACCTGGTAGTACCGGGACGTCGTGATCGACCACGTCCGCCGGTGCGTGCCCCGGTCGTCGAGGCCGAGCAGGCCGGGAGCGTGCGCGAGGTGCCCGCAGGAGGCGCGTGCCTTGCAGTCGGCGCAGTCCCGCCCCGGGGCCCGGCCGCCACCGGCCAGCAGCCGGGCCGTCGCGGGTCTGACGTTCGAGGTGTAGGCGCCGCGGATCTCCTCCAGGTCCGTCGTGTCGACCAGGACCCGGTCCGTGCCGGTGGTCAACCCGACCTCGACCACCCGCACCCGCACCGGGACGGGAACGGGCCGCACCGGGACGGGGATGGCGCTGTAAAGCTCCGACGGGTCCGCCACCTGCTTGCCGGCCGCCGCCACGTACGCCATCGCCTGGGTGGACGGAATATCCGTGCCGCCCAGGGGGCGGCGCAGGCGCATCCGCCGGAACTCGACCACCGTGCCGTCCGGTGAGCCGTACCACCGGCCCCAGACGGTGAGGGAGCGCATCTCCGCGGGGGACCGGCCGCCCTGGACGATCCGGGGGTGGTGCTCGGGCCTGAGCTCCACCCCCTCGGCGGCGAGTGTGGCGGCCAGGCTCTCGGAGACCTCCAGGTAGGTGTGGCAGGCGTGCTCGATCCAGTTGGCGGCCCCCGGGTGCACGGTGTCGCGGGCGTCTCCGAGGGTCCTCAGCAGAGCCTCGTCGATCGGGGCGGCCTCGAACTCGACGGCGTTGAGCACATTCATCACCAGGCCGAGCGGAAAGGTCTCCCAGGGCGCGTACCTGCGCCTCTCGGAGACCCGCGGCCACAGCTTCGGGCGGGCCTTGACCGCGGCGAAGTCCTCGCAGTCGCCGTCCCGGCGGTCGAGCAGGCTCGCCGACAGCCGGATGACATCGGGATTTCCGGTGAACTCGGTGCTGGGGGGCTGACTCAACGCACTCTCCTCGGTATGGGGGAAGCAGAGGTGCTACTGCGCTGCAACACAGTGAAACATATTGTGAACTAGAGTCACAACTTTTTAGGGTGATAGGCGGAAATTTACAGATGAAACGCGACGGACGGGTATCCGTCATGAGGAGAGATCCGGACCTGTTCGCGGTCTGTGCTTAACGGCGGGCCACCGTTGTTCGTCCACCGAATGAACGGAAGTCGACCCGCTTCTCAGACGACTCTCATCGAGGGCACGTAGAACGACGTCATGAACGGTTCGGCCGCCGTGAAGGCGCTGGTCGCCGGTGACGGGCCTGACGTCCGTGAGCCGCCGTCCCGGGCGTTCCGGCCGGGCGGCCTCGCCATGCGGGCCGCCGCTCATGGGAGGTACGCGTCCGGGATGTCCCACGCCGGGGGCTCGGACACGTCGCTCCCGGGTTCGCACCATGACATGTCCGCCGACGCTCTCTCGAATGGAGCAACATGCTGCGCAGACTCCGCAGGTCGTCCGCGATCGCAGACAGCCCCGCAGATCCCGGGGACGGTGGCGGGGAGGGGCGGGTGTCCGATGCCGGGCGCGCACTGCGTGCGCCGAGCAGGCTGCACGCGTTCAACCGCTACGAGATCAAGTATCTGGTCGACACCGCTCTGGTGGACGAGCTCCGGGGCGAGATGGAGCGGCGACTCGACCGGGACGCTCACAGCGGGGACGAGGGGTACGGCATCTGGAGTGTCTACTACGACACCCGCGGGCTCCGCTTCTACTGGGAGAAGATCGAGGGCCTGAAGTTCCGGCGCAAGTTGCGGATCAGGCACTACGGCGACCGTTTCACGGTCACCGCGGACACCCCGGTGTTCGTCGAGATCAAGCAGCGGGTCAACCGCGTCACCCAGAAGCGCCGGGTCCGCCTGCCGTACGCCGACGCGCTGCGGTTGTGCGACGGGCGTGAGCCGGTCGAGCACACCGAGGCGGAGCGGCCCTTCGTCGAGGAGGTTCTGGACCTGGTCTGCCGGCTCGATCTGCGGGCCACCGCGATGACCGGCTACCAGCGGCACGCCTATGTGGGCAGGGACGCCGACGTCGGCCTCCGGGTCACCTTCGACCAGCGCGTACGGGGCCGTGACCGGGACTTCCACATCGGCGCCGACGCCCAGAACCGGTTCATCGTCCCGCCCACCAAATCGATCATCGAGGTCAAGGCGAACGAACGGGTTCCCTACTGGCTCACCGATCTGACCGCCAAACGGAACCTGCAGGTGGTACGGGTCTCCAAGTACTGCCAGAGCGTGGAGGCCTTCGGCCGGGCCCCTCGGTCGGTCTTCCACGTCCCCGACCATGATCCCTACTCCACCTGATGGAGGCGTAACCCCCATGAACTTTGATTTTCAGGACCTGTCCGGCACCTTCAGCGTGATGGACATCGCCATCGCGATGTCGCTGTCGTTCGTGCTCAGCGTGATGATCGGCTGGGTGTACCGGGCGACGCACCGCAACGTCTCCTACAGCCAGTCCTACGTCCAGACGCTGGTCATCCTCGGCATGATCATCTCGCTGATCATGCTGGTCGTCGGTTCCAACATCGCGCGCGCGTTCGCACTGGTCGGCGCGCTCTCCGTGGTCCGGTTCCGCAACGCGATCAAGGAGACCCGGGATGTCGGCTTCATCTTCCTGGTGATGGCCGTCGGCATGGCCGTGGGCACCCGCTTCTACGTGCTGGCCGCCGTCGCCGCCGTGGCGATCTCGCTGGTCATCATGATGATGAGTCGTTTCAACTGGTTCCATCTGAACGTCCAGCGCCAGGTGGTCAAGGTCCAGGTGCCCTCGGACGAGGATTACACCCACACGATCCAGGACGTGCTGATCCGGCACACCGACGAGTTCGAACTGGTGAGCATGGAGTCGATCCGCGGTGGCGCACTGACCGAGCTGATGTACACGGTCAAGATCAAGAAGGGCGGCGAGCCCGCGAACCTGATCTCGGCCCTGCGGGAGCGTAACAGCGGCCAGCCGGTCACGGTTCTGACCGGGTACGACCAGGCCGACCTGTAGGCCGCCGTGACCATTCCCAAGAACCGGCCGCGGCTGCGGCACCGGATTCCGGTCAGGCTCCGGCACCACTGGAGGGTGGTCGCCCTCTTCGCCGTGTTCCTGCTGGTGGTGGGTGCGGGCTTCGGCACCGGGACGATCCGGCCCTACGTGACCACCGGGCAGGTCACCGCGGCGCGGACGGTCACCCAGGACATCACGGGCACCCAGGACGTCTTCGACACCGCGCTCTCGCACAGCGTCCAGATCACGTTCAAGGACGGGGCCTATCGGGACATGCTGGAGGAGTACTTCAAGGAGGGGGAGAAGAAGTACGTAGAGGCCGACCTGGTCATCGATGGGACCACCCTGCCGAGTGTGGGCATCCGGCTGAAGGGCAACTCCACGCTGATGGGGCTCACCTGGAACGGCAGGTCCCGCACCGGGGGGCGGGGCGGCGTCCCCGGCGGCGGGCGCCCGGGGAACTTCCAGCCTCCGGAGGGTTTCCAGCCGCCGGACGGCGGTGCGGGTGGTGGCGGGGCAGGACCCGGGCGGGGTCCGGGGGGGCCGATGACCGCGCTCAAGGCGGAGGAACCCGAGAATCTGCCCTGGCTGATCAGCTTTGACGAGTTCGTGGAGGGGCGCCGCTACCAGGGGCACTCGCAGCTGGCCGTGCGTCCCGCGACCGGGCAGTCCTCGACCCTGCTGAACGAGGCACTGGCGATCTCGCTGGTCGGCGCGGCCGGCGAGCCGACCCAGCGGTACGCCTACAGCTCGTTCACGGTCAACGGCCGTTCCTCGTCTCCACGTCTGCTGGTGGAGTATCTCGACGAGGGATACGCGGAGAGGCTCGGCGACGGCGTGCTGTACAAGTCGCTCGCCTCAAGTGGCTTCAGCTACAAGGGGGAGGACCAGACCGCCTACGGCACCGACTTCAAACAGGTCAACAAGGTGGGAGGTAAGGACCTGCAACCGGTCATCGACCTGGTCAAGTGGGTGGAGCAGGCCTCCGACGAGGAGTTCGCCGCCGGGCTGGCCGACCGGGTGGACGTGGAGTCCTTCGCCCGCTATCTCGTCCTGCAGAACCTGATGGTCAACTTCGACGACATGAGCGGTCCCGGGCGTAACTACTACCTGTGGTACGACCTGGACGGCAAGAAGTTCACCGTCATCGCCTGGGACCTCAACTTCGCCTTCAACGGCAACGCCACGGCGGGGCCGAACGACACGATCGGCATGGGGTTCGGCGGGGGCGGCCCGGCGCGGGGGGCGGGTTCCCAGGCTCAGCCGGTACAGGGCTCACAGTCCCAGTCCCGGCCGACCGGGAACGGGCAGCCGCAGGTTCAGCCGACTCAGGGGCCGCAGCCGCAGGTTCAGCCGACGCGGAGCGGGCAGCCACAGGGCGGTGCCGGTCAGGAGGGCGGCGCCCGTCAGAACGATCCGATGGGCGGGCCGCGGATGGGCCACGCGCTGAAGGACAGGTTCCTGAAGACACCCGCCTTCAAGAAGATCTACGAGGAGCAGTACCGGAACCTGTACCAGAAGCTCCTGGGAGGCGGGGCCGCCGCCACGCTGCTCGACGACATCGTGAAGTCCTACCGGCTGAACGAGGGCGCCGACACCGCCAAGGTCGAGGCCGACGCCACGTCGCTCCGTACCACCCTCAAGACCCGCACCGAGGCGCTGGGCTCGGACAAGGTGATCGCCGGCGGATGATCCTGCGGGGAACGGCGGGATCCCGGCTCCCGGTCTCCCGCCGTTCCTCCGCGCGCTCCCTTTCCCCGGGGCCTCACCGGCATGCGGTAATCCACATGTGGTGTTCAGCGCCGTCGGACGCCGCTCGCGATCCAGCGGCGGACCACGGCCAGCGCCAGCGGGAGCGGTACGGTGCCCGCGCCGAGGCCCACGTCGACCAGCAGGTCGAACACCTCCTTGCGGCGAGCGGCCGTGTCGATCGCCGCGTCGATGAAGCCGGGCGACTGGGCGGCGAGGGCGAGCACGTCCGTGGTGCGCAGGTGCCACCCGAGTGCCTTCCTCAGCTCGCGCCGGTAGGCGGGCAGCGGGTCGGCGGTGGCCCGCACGGCCGCCTCGCCGGCGAGGCGGCCGGAGACCAGGGCGTAGTAGATGCCCTCGCCGGTGAGCGGGTTGATGAGACCGGCGGCGTCACCGGCGAGCATCACCCGCCCCGAGCCCGGCCTCGGCCGCCCCGGGGACAGGGGCAGATGGTGGGCGCGCAGGTCGTGGGCGCTCAGGTGGGGCAGCAGTTCGGCGAGCCGGCCGTGCAGCACCTCGCGGCCCGGCAGGCCGGTGGCGCGCAGCCTGGGCAGGAGCATCCCGAAGCCGACGTTGGCGGTGCCGTCGCCGATGGGGAACGACCAGGCGTACGCGGGCCACCCGTCCTGCTGCATGAAGATGGACTGCACGTCGTCGTCGGCGGGCACGCCGGCGTAGCCGCGTACGGCGATCGCGGTGTGCCTGTCGGGGGCGGGGGAGACGCCGATGAGGCGCCGCATCGTCGAGTTGGCCCCGTCGGCGGCGACGGCGGCGCGGGCGGTGACGGTGCCGTCGAGGACGATGTGGCCGTCGAGGACGGCGAGCGAGCGGACGTGGTGGCGGCGGACCTCGACACCGCGGGCACGGGCGGCGTCGATGAGGCGGGCGTCGAAGACCCTGCGGGGGACGACGTGGTTGGGCCGGGCGGAGGTGGCCGAGACGCGCGCGCCGCCGGGGGAGACCACCGCCAGGCGCCGCGTCGGCCGGTAGTCGGCGACGAGGTCGGGGATGCCCAGCAGGGCGAGCTCGTCACGGCAGTGGGCGGCGATGCCGTCACCACAGGCCTTGTCGCGGGGGAAGTCGGCCCGATCGAGCAGGAGCACCCGCGCGTCAGGCCGGAGCTGCCTCGCGCGCAGCGCGGCCGCCGCCCCCGCGGGCCCACCGCCGACGACCGCCAGGTCCCACACGTCGTTCACCTGGGTGAACCTTCCCTGTACGTTCCCGCGGAACCGCCTGGCCGTCACTCCCTCCGCAGGCAGGGCTCGCCGTCCTTTGCGCGTCACCCGCTCAGGCCCGTTTCACCCGCTCGGGCTCCGGGGCGCTCACGCCGGGTGGGCGCTCGGGGACGGTGGAGGTGAGCGGGACCTCCGCGCCGCTGACCATGCCCAGCTGGACGGTCTGGCGAGGCAGCACGAGGTCCAGCAGCCAGCTCCCGGCGATGCGCACCCGGCCGTGCGGGACGGCCAGCAGGTGGTAACCCCGGGTCACCGCCTTGGCGACCATGCCCGACAGCGGCACGCCCAGCGGGTTCGCGGCGGCGGCGGCCTCGCCCAGGTCGACGGCGAACCCCAGGTCGTTGTGCCGGTACGGCCGGAGCCGTCCGCGCCCGTACGAGGCGGCGATGTTGTGGGCGGCACGTCTGCCCTGGCGGCCGGCGTGCTGGGCGGTCATCGCGGTGTACTCGCCGGGGCGGGTGAGGTCCGGCACCGCGGCCGCGTCGCCGCAGGCGTAGATCTCCGGGTGTCCCGGCACCCGCAGGTATTCGTCGACGAGCAGCCGCCCCTTCTCGGTCGGCAGCCCCAGCGACTCCACCATGGGGTCGGGGCGCACGCCGACGCACCAGATCAGTGACCGGGTCGCGATGAACTCCCCGTCGGAGAGTTCGACGCCGTCCGCCGTCGCCTCGGCCACACCCGTACCGGTGCGGATCTCCATACCCCGCTCCGACAGCGTCCGGTGCGCGGTCCGGGACAGGCGCTCGTCGAGCTCGGGGAGGATGCGCGGGGCGATGTCGGCGAGGATCCAGCGCACCGGCTGGTCACGCAGCTCCGGCAGCCTCCTGCGGGTGTCGAGGGTGAGCGACTGGCCCTGAGCCGCCACCTCGGTACCGGTGTATCCGGCGCCCACGACCACGAAGGTGCACCGGGCCCCGCGCTCCTCGGGGTCGTCGGAGATGGCGGCGAGCTCGATCTGGCGGATCAGGTGGTCGCGCAGGTAGAGGGCCTCGGCGATGCTGCGGAAACCGTGGGCGTGCTCGGCGACGCCGGGTATGGGAAGCAGCTTGTTGACGCTGCCGACCGCGATCACCAGACGGTCGTAGCTCAGCTCGCGAGGGTTGCCCTCGGCGTCCGTGCACTTCAGGTGGCGCGCCTCGATGTCCACGGTGTCCGCGGTGGCGAGCAGATGCCGCACGCCGGGGCGGTTTCCCGCCAACGGGATCGCCACCTTGCGTGGGTCGAGGATTCCCGCCGCGACCTCGGGCAGCAGCGGCAGGTAGAGGAGGTAGTCGGTCGGGTTGATCAGGACGATCTCGATCGCGCCCTTGGCGATCCTGGAAAGGGTGCGAACCGCCGTGAAGCCCGCGAACCCTCCTCCGATCACGACGACTCGCTGTCGCTGGGCCATGAGGTGTTCCTTTCGACGCTCCGTACTCCAGCGGAGTGCCCTCTCTGCTCCCGGGTCAAGCACGGCGGGTCGTCCGATGTCGCCCATTCGGACCGGTGAGGTCCGGATGAGGGGGATTAATCGCCAGGTCAGCGTGCGGGCAAGATGGCGGAAGGGGGCGAGTGGGAGCGGCTTTTCCTGGGGATGGCGGGATGGAAGGCGGCGGGGATCGGATGCCGCGCCGGTTCGAGGACGGGCCGGTTCGAAGGCGAGCCGGTTTCCGAGGGGGGTGGGCTGTGACGACCTCCGAGCAGTCACGTGAGGAGCCGCTGACCTCACCGCCGGCGCCGCCCAACCGAGTGCCGGGCTCACTGGTCGTGAACTGGATGACCAGCACCGACCACAAGGTGATCGGTTATCTGTACATGATCACCGCATTCGTCTTCTTCATACTCGCCGGGCTCATGGCCATGATCATCCGGGCGGAGCTCATCCAGCCGGGCATGCAGGTGGTGAGCCTGGAGCGCTACAACCAGATGTTCACCATGCACGGCGGGGCCATGCTGCTGCTGTTCGCGACCCCGCTGTTCGCCGGGTTCGCCAACGTGATCATGCCGCTGCAGATCGGATCGCCCGACGTGGCGTTTCCCCGGCTCAACATGGTGAGCTACTGGCTCTTCCTCTTCGGCGGCGTCATCGTCCTGTTCGGCTTCCTCACCACCGGTGGTGCCGCCGACTTCGGCTGGACGTCGTACGCGCCGCTCTCCACGGCACCTCACTCCCCGCAGGTCGGCGGTGACCTGTGGATCGTCGGCCTGGTGATGGCGGGTCTCGGCACGATCCTCGGCTCGGTCAACTTCATCACCACGATCATCTGCATGCGGGCCCCCGGGATGACGATGTTCCGCATGCCGATCTTCACCTGGAACGTGCTGCTGACCGGCCTGATGGTGTTGATAGCCTTCCCGATACTGTCCGCCGCGCTGCTCGCCCTGGAGGCCGGCCGCAGGCACGGCGCCCGCATCTATGACCCGCAGACCGGGGGAGCGCTGCTCTGGCAGCACCTGTTCTGGTTCTTCGGCCATCCGGAGGTCTACATCATCGCGCTGCCGTTCTTCGGCATCATCAGCGAGGTGATCCCGGTCTTCAGCCGTAAGCCGCTCTTCGGCTACATCGGCCTGGTCGGCGCGACCATCGCGATCGCGGGCCTGTCGATGACGGTGTGGGCGCACCACATGTTCACCACCGGTCATGTGTTACTGCCGTTCTTCTCCTTCATGTCGTTCCTGATCGCCGTTCCGACGGGGGTGAAGTTCTTCAACTGGGCCGGCACCATGTGGCGCGGGCACATATCGATGGAATCACCGATGATGTTCGCGGTCGGATTCCTGGTCACCTTCCTGCTCGGCGGCCTGACCGGGGTTATCCTGGCCTCCCCGCCGCTCGACTTCCAGGTGCACGACTCGTACTTCGTGGTCGCGCACTTCCACTACGTGGTCTTCGGCACCGTGGTGTTCGCGATGTTCGCGGGCTTCTACTTCTGGTGGCCGAAGATGACCGGCAAGATGCTGAACGAGAAGCTGGGCAAGCTGCACTTCTGGCTGCTGTTCATCGGTTTCCAGGCGACCTTCCTGGTCCAGCACTGGCTGGGCGCGCAGGGCATGCCGCGCCGCTACGGCGACTACAGCCAGATCGACGGGTTCACCACGCTCAACCTGGTCTCCTCGATCGGCGCGTTCGTGCTCGGCGCCTCCACGCTGCCGTTCCTCTACAACATCTGGCACACCGCGCGCCACGCCCGGCGGGTGACCGTGGACGACCCGTGGGGTTTCGGCAACTCGCTGGAGTGGGCCACCACCTGCCCGCCGCCCCGGCACAACTTCACCTCGATCCCGACCATCCGCTCGGAGCGGCCGGCCTTCGACCTGCATCACCCGAGGATCGGGGACCGGCCGCGCCGGCTAGACCCGGCGACCGGGCTCCAGAAGGAGATCTGAGCCGCGCTCAACAGGGACGGCCGAGGGCGGTCCTGGTGGTCTCCTCCGGGTACGGCGACAGGCGTACGGCGTCGGCGGGGGAGAGCAGACCCGTCGCCACCCGCTCGCACAGGCGGCCGAGGGCGGTGATCTCCGCGTGCTGGGCCGCGGCGAACGCGCGGTCGACCGGGTCGCCGTGGCCGGGGACGACGACGCCGCTGCCGCTGCCGCTGCCGCCGTCGCCGAGGAGGTCGAGCAGCCCGGCGAGGGTGGCCGGCCATTCGAGGGGATAGGCGTCCTCGTAGGCAGGTGGGGCACCGTTCTCCACCAGGTCCCCGGCGAAGACCACGCCGGCGTCCGGCACGTGGACGACCAGGTCGTTGCCGGAGTGGCCGCGACCGAGGTGGGCCAGGACGACCGGGCGACCGCCGACGGCCAGCTCCGTCCGGCCGGTCACCAGGTGGTCCGGCAGCGCGATCCCGGTCTTCGCGATGTCACCGGCGATGTCCGCGCGTCCCCGATCCCGGTAGTGGCGGGCCCACTCGTCCCTGGCCCGGCCGCCGTTCTCGGCCAGGTCGGTCCGGCAGCCCTCGTGCGCCCAGACGGGGCAGTCGAGGAACGGCCGGGTACCGAAGCTGTGGTCGAAGTGCGAGTGGGTGATCGCCACCGCCCACGGGGCGGATGTCACCCGTCTGACCTCCGAGGCCAGCTCGGCCCCCTGCCGCTCGTCTCCCCGCGTGTCGACCACCAGGCAACCGCCGTCGCCCACGACCAGCCCCACCGACAGGTCCAGCTCGGCGTATCGCCGCACCAGCACCCGGTCCGCCACCTCGACCCATCGACCTTCCACGGGGCGTATTCTCTCCGATCGCGGGTCGTGGGTCACTGCGGAGGCGGTCAGGCGTCGGCGAACCAGGAGCCGTGGAAGCCGGTGGGCACCCGGCGCGGCAGCCGTACCGTTGGTGACATGTCAATAGAGGAACGTGAGCTCTTGGCACGCACTGCCCGGCCTGCTCTCCGAGGGACCGTCAGGCCAGGACCCGGCCGACCATTCGCGCGTACATCCGGCCCGGGCTCGGCACCGACGACGGGTGCAGGAAGCCAGGGAGCATCGGCAGGTCCACCGCGAAGGGCTGCAGCCGCTCGTAGAGGACGTCGGCGCCCGCGGGACGGTTGTCGGGATCCTTCTCCAGCAGGTCGGCGACGAGGCGGTTCAGCTCGGCGGGAACCCCCGGGACCTCGGGCGGGCGCTCCTTCACCTGGCGCTCGAACACGGCGTACTCGGTGGGACCGGTGAACAGCTGGCGGCCCGTCAGCATCTCGTGGAGCACGCATCCGAGGGCGTAGAGGTCGCTGCGGGGACCGGACAGGCCGCGCTGGATCTGCTCGGGTGCCATGTACGACGGGGTGCCGAGAATCTGGCCGACCCGGGTGAACTGCGTCGAGTCGGCCTCGCGGAGCACGGCCAGGCCGAAGTCGAGGACCTTGACGCTCCCGTCGGGGCAGAGCATCAGGTTGGTCGGCTTCAGGTCGCGATGGCAGACGGACAGCGCGTGGGCCGCGGTCAGCACCGCGCAGGCCTGGGCGGCGATCGCCGCGGCCCAGGGCACCGGGAGCGGGCCGTGCTCGCTGACCACGTCGGCCACGGTGACGCCCTCGATGAACTGCATCACCTGGAACAGCCGCTGGTCGAAGGTGCCGAAGTCGTACAGGACCGGTGCGCCGGGGTGCTCCAGCCTGGCCAGGATGCGGGCCTCGCGCAGGAAACGCCGCTTCAGCTCCTCGTCGGGGCCGGTGAGGAACCTCAGGAACTTGACGGCCACCCTGCGGTCGAGATGCCTGTCATGGCCGCCGTAGACGGCCCCCATGCCCCCCTGGCCAAGAGGGAGGTCGTCGAGCACGTATCGGTCGCCGATGACCATCGACCCTCCCCTGGACGTGCGGGCATCACGCCCCTTGGTCGCATGGCCGGAGATGGCCGTCGACCAGTCCGTCAAAGCCTAGCCGGATCAGCGTTTCCCCCAGCGCCCTCGTCGCGCGCAGTCTGTCCTCCAGTTCGAACAGCTCGCGGAAGGCCGTGCCGTACATCCGCTGGTCGGACAGGGGCAGCATGGGCACCCTCGCCCGCCGCACGTCGAGGCGGCTGGAACTGGGATGGACCCTGGCCGCGTCGGCCGAGCGCAGGAAACCGGCCAGGAACCCGGAGTCGAGCCGCTGCGGGTCGACCCGGTACAGCGTGAGCTGCGGGCCGAGCGCCGCTCCGCTCTGGGTGATCACCCTGACCGCGCCGAGCACCGTGGTCACCACGTCGCCGGGCCTGATCATGATCAGTGCCGGGTCGAGGGTGGTACGGCCGGAGGGTGCGGCGCCCGCCGCGGTGTCGTCGGCGGTCAGCACCGGGAGAGGGCCCTCGTCCGCCGACATCCTCGGCGGCGCCTGCAGGATCGTGATCAGCCCCGCCTTGGCCAGCTCGCCGACCGTGGTGGTCGGCAGGTCCTGCCGCTCGGCGAGCAGCTCCAGGGCGGGAGTGGCCTCCGACAGCGTGGCCGAGGTCTCCATGAACCTGGCCAGGGCCTCGGTGAAGTCGCGCGGGAAGTCGAGGCCGCTGTGCTGCGGGCGGTGCCTGGCCGGGGCGAGGTCGACCTCGTCGTCGAGCAGGTCGATGATGCGCACCGTGCGGCTCTCGCCGGACAGCTCGGCCTCGGGGTTCTCCAGGTACGCGCGCCAGGCGGGCTCCACGACCGACAGGTCCTCGCCGGCGTCCACCACCAGCAGCTGGGAAGGCGGGCGCACGCCGTCGGGCCTGCGGAGTATCCACAGGTCGGGGCCGCCGGGCGCCAGCGTCACCACGGCCCGCAGCGCTCCCGCCCGGAGCAGGTTGCCGCGGATCCGCTTGCCCGGCCGCCGGCTGGCGGCGGCGGTGGGCATCAGGATCGCCACCAGGCCGCCCGGCCGCACGCGGGCGAGGCAGTGCTGCACCCAGGCGAGCTCGGACTCACCGCGCGGCGGCAGGCCGTACTCCCAGCGCGGGTCGCCGGCGAGCTCCTCGTGACCCCAGACCCGCTCGTTGAACGGCGGGTCGCAGACCACGGCGTCGGCCACGTCACCGGCCAGGCCGTCCTCGCGGAGCGAGTCACCGGCGACGATCCGCGCCTCGGTCCCGCGCAGCAGCACCCGAACCGCGCTGAGCAGCGCGTTCGTCTCGCTGACCTCCTGCCCCATCAGGACGGTCTTCCCACCGGTCGAAGCGCTTCCCCGCCGGGCCGTCAAGGTGTCCGCGCCCAGCAGCAGCGTTCCGACACCGCATGCCGGGTCCAGGACGACGTCCCCCTCCCGCACCACCAGCCGGACCATGAGCTCGGCCACATCGTCCCTGGTGACCGAGAGCTGGCGGGAGTGCGCCTCGACGTAGCGCTCGCACAGGAACTCGAAGACCTCCAGCGGGTCGCGTTCGGTGGCCAGCTCGGCGACCAGCCGGACGAGGGCCAGATCGTCCAGGCGGAGATCGGCGGAGCCGGGGAGATCGGTCGTCACCTCGGCCATGCGGGTGAGAGACTTCGTTCCATGATCACGCCAGGCGGTGGGCTCGCGGCGCAGGAACAGCAGGAACGCGCCGACCTTGGCCACCAGTTCGCCCAGCCTGAGGTCGTCGACCGAGGTGCGCATCCGCTGCCAGACCAGGTCTCCGAGCGAGACCTCGAAGGATTTGCCGTTCGCGCGCAGCCACACGGCGATCTCCGGCAGCGAGAACAGCGGGCTGGAGGTGGTGCCGCCCACCGGCTGGGGAAAGTCCTCGTGGCGGCGGCGCCAGTTGCTCACCGCTGCCCTGCCGACCCCGGCAAGCCGGGCGATGTCGCCCGCGTTCACGGTGATCTCCTGGCGCTCCTCCATGTTGGGCCACAGTAGTTGACTGTGCCGCAACGGTCTACAACGTCTTTGCTTGTGAAGTGCTTCAACCAATGATTTACTGCCTTCATGGCACTGAACCAACCACTGGCACTGCGCTACGCGGCCCGCTCCGACGTGGGGGTCCGCCGTGAGGCGAACGAGGATTCGGGCTACGCGAGCGCGCGCCTGCTCGCCATAGCGGACGGCATGGGTGGTCATGCGGGTGGAGAGGTCGCCAGCTCACTTGCCGTCACCGCCATGGCGGCGCTGGACGACACCCTTCCCACCGGCGGTGTCGACCTGCTCGCCGCGCTCAAGGGCGCAGCCAGGGACGTCAACCACACACTGCGCGACATGAGCGAGCAGGACCCCACGCTCCGTGGCATGGGCACCACCCTGACCGCGATGCTCTGGGACGGCGCCACCTTCGCCCTGGCCCATGTCGGAGACTCCCGGGCCTACATGCTGCGCGACGGCGCCCTCTACCAGATCACCCATGACCACACCCTGGTCCAGTCGCTGGTGGACGAGGGGCGGATCACCCCTGAGCAGGCCGCCGAGCACCCGCGCCGGTCAATGGTGCTGCGGGTCCTTGAGGGCACCGGCGACGGTGAGCTGGACCTGTCACTGCGCGAGGCCTACCCGGAGGACCGCTACCTGCTCTGCTCCGACGGCCTGACCGCCGTGGTCGGTCCCGAGACCCTGTTCAACACGCTGACCGAGATCTCCGACCCCGACGAGGCGGCCCGCTGGCTCATCGACCTCGCCAACCGGGGCGGCGGCCCCGACAACATCACCTGCATCGTGGCCGACTTCGGGGCGCCCGCCGGTTCCGCCCCGGTGGAACCGACCATCGTGGGCGCCGCGGTCGAGCGGAAACTCTCCCTGTAGGGACCCGCCGCCTCCCCGAACGTCGGGGAAGCACCGGCGTGCCCGGGTGGCCTCCACGGCCTTGGCGGGAATCTCCAGGTGTCCTACCAGGTTCTGCCGGTGATGCGTTCGTATGCCTTGATGTAGCGCGCTCGGGTGACCTTCATGGCCTGGGTGGGACCTCGTTGGAGCAGGGCGTCGGGTTCTTACCAGGTTCTGCCGGTGATGCGTTCGTATGCCTTGATGTAGCGCGCTCGGGTGACCTTCATGGCCTGGGTGGGACCTCGTTGGAGCAGGGCGTCGGGTTCTTACCAGGTTCTGCCGGTGATGCGTTCGTATGCCTTGATGTAGCGCGCTCGGGTGACCTTCATGGCCTGGGTGGGACCTCGTTGGAGCAGGGCGTCGGGTTCTTACCAGGTTCTGCCGGTGATGCGTTCGTATGCCTCGATGTAGCGCGCTCGGGTGACCTCCACGACCTCGGCGGGGACCTCCGGGGCGGGTTCCTTCTTGTCCCAGCCCGTGCTGGTCGCCCAGTCACGCACGTACTGCTTGTCGAAGGAGAACTGCGGGTGGCCGGGCTCCCACCGGTCGGCGGGCCAGAAGCGGGAGGAGTCGGAGGTCAGCACCTCGTCGCCGAGCACGAGCGTGCCCTCGGAGTCCCAGCCCAGCTCGATCTTGGTGTCGGCGATGATGACGCCCCGCTCCGCGGCGAGTTCGGAGCCTCGCAGGTAGATCTCCAGCGTGATCCGCCGGAACTCCTCGGCGACCTCGGTACCCTCCAGGGCGACCACCTCGTCGAAGGAGATGGGCTCGTCGTGCTGCCCGAGCGGTGCCTTGGTGGACGGGGTGAAGATCGGCTCGGGGAGCTTGGAGCCGTCCAGCAGGCCGGGCGGCAGCGGCACGCCCGAGACCGACCCGTGCGCCTGGTACTCCTTCAGCCCGCCGCCGGTCAGGTAGCCGCGCGCGACGCACTCGACCTTCGCCATCCTCAGCTTCCTGCACCGCACCGCACGGCCCGCGAACTCGGCGGGTACGTCGGTCGCCGAGATCACGTGGTTGGGCACGATGTCGGCGAGTTGCTCGAACCACCAGAGCGAGAGCTGCGTGAGGATCCTCCCCTTGTCGGGGATGGGCGTGGGCAGGATCACGTCGTATACCGACACCCGGTCGGACGCCACGAGGATGATGTCCCCGCGGTCCTCGTAGACGTCGCGGACCTTCCCTGAATGAAGAAGCTTCACTACTTTCCTTGCTCTCGCTCGACCCGGTCGCTGACCGACACCTGCTCACCGTATTCGACATCCGGCGACGTGCTGCGCCCGCCCTGCCGGATGCACCGGCTCGGCGTCCAGGCCTCGTCGTCTCGCGGCGGGCGGTTCAGCGAGTGGGAGGGACGAACTCGGGCCGGCGCCGGACGACCTGCGCGCGGGCACCGCTCCCGTCCTTCGGTGGGGTCGAGGTAAGGGCGATGTCACCGTTGACCAGTGTCGTCACCGGTACCTGCGGGCTCGCAGGACGGCGTCGTGGATGATGACCTCGTTGCCTTCGGGGTCGGCTGCGGGACGCGGTCTGGTGTCGGTGACGAGGATGTCCCAGCGGTCGGCGTCGAGGGAGTGCGCGACCTCCTCGGCGGTGAAGAACATGTCGGGGATCGGGGCGCGGGGCATCGTGGTCTCCAGGTCCAGCATGTGATGACCGACGATGAGCAGGGTTCCGCCGGGGGCCACCGAGGCGGCCAGCCGGGCGAACAGCGCCTCACGCTGGGGCCCCGGCAGGTGCATGAAGTGGGCGGTTACCAGGTCGAAGGAGTCCGGCTCGGGTGTCCAGGCGGTCAGGTCGGCGTGCACCCAGTCGAGCCGCCCGGCCACCTCGGCGCCGAGGGTGTCGGCGCGGTCGGCACCGCGCCGCAGGGCGACGGTGGAGAAGTCCACCGCGGTGACCCGCCAGCCACGTTCGGCCAGCCAGAGGGCGTCGGCCCCCTCGCCGCAACCGACGTCGAGCGCCGTGCCGGGGGGCAGGTCGACGGTCTCGGCCACGAGCGGGGGATTGGGCCGGCCGCTCCAGACCGCGTCGCGGGAGCGGTAGCGCTGCTCCCACGCCTGCTCGTCGAACATGTCCCCGGTCGAGGCGTCGTGATCGGCGTGCCGGTGAGCAGCCGGCTGCGTCGCGGGGCCGTGGCGGTGGTCGCCGGGCACCCGCTCGGCGCGGTCGGAGCGGGGCTCGGGCCCGCCGCGATGGGCGGCGACCGCGTGGCGGGTGTCCTCGGCGATGAGGTCGGCGTTGATGGCCGCGGCGGTGTTCAGTGCCGAGGCGGCGGAGACGATCACCTGGGCGCGCAGGTCCGCGACGTTGCCGGCCACCCACACCCCGGGCACCGAGGTGGCCCCGGTGGGATCGGCGGGCAGGTAGCTGCCGATGACGTGGCCGCCGACCAGCTGTTCGACCGGCTCCAGCCCGAGGGAGGCGAGCGCGTCGGCCCGGGCGGTGAAGCGCGGCGCGACCACCACGGCCTGGCAGGGGACGAGCTCTCCCGAGCGCATCCGGACGCCACCGAGCCGGTCGCCACTCGTCTCCAGGGCGGCGACCTCGCCCTCCACGAGGGTGACGCCCCGGGCGGCCAGCTGCTCGTACTCCTCATAGGTGGGTTTGGGGGCGGTGTGCAGGAACAGGGTCACCCGCTCGCTCCACTGCCGGAACAGCAGGGCCTGGTGCGCGGCCATCGGCCCGTCGGCCAGCACGCCGATCGCCTGGTCCCGGACCTCCCAGCCGTGACAGTACGGGCAGTGCAGGACGTCGCGCCCCCACCGCTCGGCCAGTCCGGGAACGTCGGGCAGCTCGTCCACCAGGCCGGTGGCCACCAGCAGTCGCCGGGCCCGAACCTCCCGGCCGTCGGCGAGCAGTACGCGAAAGCCCTCGCCGTCCTCCAGGCGATGGGCCGAGGTGACGGTGCCGGTCACGATCTCACCGCCGTAGCCGATCACCTCGGCGCGGCCGACGGCCAGCAGCTCGCCGGGAGGCGTACCCTCGCGGCCCAGGTAGTTGTGCACATGCCCGGCAGGGGCGTTGCGCGGGGCGCCGGCGTCGACCACCAGCACCGAGCGGCGTGCCCGGCTCAGGGTCAGGGCCCCGCTGAGCCCGGCCGCACCGCCACCGACGACCACCACGTCGTACTTCTCCTCCACCGCGTGCTCTCCTCCGCTCGTCGTACGGCCGGAGTGGGATCACGGCGGCCGTCTCGTCGCTGAACTATCCGCGCCTGGCGGCAGATTTGACAAATTCCTTTGCCGGGATGGCAAATAGGTGGCATGAACGACGACGTTCTCACCCCAGACGAAGCCCTCGACAGGGCACTCGACGCGGTAGGCCCGCGCCTGCGGGCACTGCGCCGGCAGCGCGACGCGACCCTGGCGCAACTCTCCGAGGCCACCGGGATCTCGGTCAGCACCCTGTCCCGCCTGGAGTCCGGACAGCGCCGTCCCACCCTGGAACTCCTGCTCCTGCTGGCCCGAGCCCACCAGCTTCCCCTGGACGAGCTCGTCGGCGCGCCGGAGACCGGCGACCCGCGCGTCCACCAGCGCCCGATCACCCACAACGGCATGACGTTCATCCCGCTGACCCGCCGGCCCGGCGGGCTCCAGGCGTATAAGATGATCATTCCGGCGAGCCGGCCCGCCTGCGGGCCGGAACAGCGGGTCCACGAGGGCTACGAGTGGCTCTACGTGCTGTCCGGGCGGCTGCGCCTGTCGCTCGGCGAGAAGGAGATCGTCCTGATGCCCGGAGAGGTGGCGGAGTTCGACACCCACATCCCGCACGCCTTCAGCAACCCCGGCCCGGAACCCGCCGAGGCACTCAGCCTGTTCGGCCCCCAGGGCGAACGCCTGCACGTCCGCGCCCGCCCCTCCAGCAGATGAGCCGCCCAGCGTCGCGCCCGCTCCGAAGACGGCCGTGCCGTCATGCGGCCTCTCGGCCGGGGCGGTTCCCGGGCGCGCCGCCCCCTGGAAGACCTGGTCTCTCCTGTCGCGTGCCAGGCCGCACGATGAGCAGGAGGGGCCTCCGCAACCCATCGCGACGTCCTATCGGAGAACACGCGTGCCCTTCGCCGACGAGCTCATCGGACCCGACACCGCCCGCACACTGGCCCAGGCGATCGGGGCGGTCGCGCCGGATACCCGGCTCGCGGCACTTCGAGCGGCGCCCTCCGAACTCGGCTCGCTGTCCCTGCGCGAGCGTGCCGACCTGCTGCGGGACGCCCTGCTGCGGGACCTGCCCGGAGACTACGGGTCCTTCGCGGGCACCGTCCGGGCCGCGCTGAACGGGGAGCATCCCTTCAGCGGCTGGCTGATCTGGCCGGTGAGCGATGCCGTCGCCACCAAGGCGATCGAGGACGGGAGCGGCGAGGCGTTTGACGACGCCCTTGACGCGCTCGCGGAGCTCACTCCACGCCTGACCTCCGAGTTCGCCATCCGCCTGCTGCTCGCACACGATCTCGACCGCGCGATGGCACGGATCATCGGCTGGACCGTTCATCCCAATGAGCACGTCCGCCGCCTCGCGACCGAGGGGACCCGGGCCTTCCTGCCCTGGGCCAAGCGGGTTCCGGCCATCCTCGCGAACCCTCACTCGACCGTGCCGATCATCAGCGCCCTGTATCGGGACGAGAGCGAGTACGTACGACGCTCGGTCGCCAACCATCTCAACGACCTCAGCAGGGAGCGGCCCGACCTGGTGGTCGAGACCGCCGCCACCTGGCTGGCCGACCCGGACGGCAACACGCGGAGACTCGTTCGGCACGGGCTGCGGACGCTGATCAAGAAAGGCCACCCCGGCGCACTGGAACTGATGGGGTTCACTCCGGGCACGGTCGTCGAGATCGTGGGTCCGAAGCTCGCCGGCACCACCGTGCCGTTCGGTGGCACGCTCAGGTTCGCCGTCTCCGTCACCAACCCCGGACCGGAGCCGGCGCGGCTCGCGATCGACTACATCGTCCACCACAGGAAGGCGAACGGGAGCCAGAGCGGCAAGACCTTCAAACTCACCACCAGGACCCTCGCCCCCGGCGAGACCGTCGATCTCTCGCGCGACCACTCGTTCCGCGAGATCACCACCAGGCGCTACCACCCCGGCACACACGCGGTCGAACTCCAGGTCAACGGAGTCGCCTCCGGCCGCACCGACTTCACCCTGCTCGCTCCTGGCTGACAGGTCACGGAGGTAAGGCGTTGCCGGTCCGGTGACCGGGCTTCACGGTTCGGGGGAGAGGCGGCCGACGGTGTGTTCGATGGCGGTGCGACCCTCTCCGCGCCAAGCTCAACTGGGACACCGCACTCAGCCTCGCAGCAGGTCGGCGAGGACCACGGCCTCGCTGATGTCGGCCTGCCTGGTCGCGGTCAGGAGCGTCACCGTTCGCCGCCTCGCCAGCTCCCGCAGGTGCTCCAGCGCGGTGGCCCGCTCGGGATCCTTCAGCTCGGCCCGGTAGCGGCGGCCGAACTCCTCGAACCGAGCCGGATCGTGGCCGTACCACGTGCGCAGCTCGGTCGAGGGCGCCACCGCCTTGCACCACTCGTCCAGATGCGCCTTCTCCTTGGACAGCCCGCGCGGCCAGATCCGATCGACCAGCACCCGGACACCATCGGAGGCCTCCGGCTCCTCGTAGACCCGGCGCACTCGTACCTTTGGTTCGGTAGCCATGCCGTGGTCATTCCCAGATGGCGGTAATGGCAGCCACCGGGTGGAGCCGGTCTGTCGATCAGCCGGGCGACAGCGTGACGCTGACCTCGTAGTCGGGGCCGTCGCTGCCGGAGACCTGCCGCAGGTGGTGGCGGATGTTGCCGGTCAGCGGGTCGAGCTTGACGGTCTGGCGGAAGATGAGGTCATCCGGGGCCAGGGCGTCCTCCTCCCAGATCTCGATGACGGCCTGGCCCCCCTGGGCGACGAACGAGGGCTTGATCGAGGAGGGAGTCGCCCAGTCCGGGTAGATGGTGCTACCCGGCGGGCACGGAACCTGGTCGGGGCTGTAGCAGGAGTTCGCCTGGACCGGCATGACCGACCCGCCGCTCGGCCAGGCGCGCACGGTCTGGTTGGCGGACGCCGTCGGCCAAGGTCCGATGATCTTGACGAAGATCTCATCACCGTCACCGCCCTCCTGCGTCCGCCACGGGATGATCGTGTCCAGGGCGACCCGGACCATCGAGGTCCCCGGAGGGGGCGTCGTGCTCCCGCCTCCGCCTCCGCCGCCGGGGTTCTCACCGCAGTCACCGCACGGCGGTTCCACCGGGGGCATGGCGAACGCGGTACCGGTGGTGAGCGTTTGTGTGCCGCTGAGCGCGATGAGCATGGCCATGAGCGCGATGGCCGGACGCTTTCTGTCCATTGGGGGTCTCCTCTCATTGCCGACCTGGCCGACGATCGTCCAGCCGGCTTGGAGGCGGCTTGGAACCGGCTACAACCGGTGGTCGGAGGGCCTATCTGAGTAGATCTTCTGCACGGCAAGGGATCCGTAGAGGCTGACCTTGGCACTGTTTGGTCGGTGGGAACGCCAACGGCTGATCTCGTATGCCACTCGGCCCCGGACCGGTGACGGTCCGGGGCCGAGTGGCCGGCCGAATCGGCTAACCGGCTATGGATCCGGACCACAGCTGCGTGGCGCTGGAGTAGACGGATGACACATCGCCGTCGAAGGTGGCGGACACGGCGGTGTCGTAGCGGTTGTCGAGGTCGATGTCGGAGACGCTCATGGTGACGCCGATGATGTAACCGAGGCCGCGGTCCGGCCGGTACGACATCAGCCAGGGCGAGCCGAGGGAGCCTTTGTCGGTGAAGGGGGAGGTGGCCCCGACGAGGTTGTCGGCGTAGAAATCGATGGGTTGGAAGGGGAACGTCAGGCCCTGAGAGTTTTCTAGGGTTTTGCCGGTGTAGGGCGCGGTGTTGTCCGGGTGGGATCCGGCGGGATAGCCAAAGATGTTGACCGTGCGGCCGGGCTGCTGGTTCCAGGCGATGCCCTGTCCGCCGACGTTGTCGCCGAGCCTGCCCGTGTCGGCCAGCCCGCCGGTGGGCGGCTGGGACACGCCGTTGTAGACGACGGCGAACGCGTGGTGAGCGACGGCGCTCTTGCCCACGTAGAGGCCCCACGGCAGCGCGTCGTCGGTGTAGCCGGGGACGAAAGCCCAGTTGGCCAGCGTGGTGGCGTCGCCGGCGGTGTCGTACACGCAGTGCGCGGCGGTGAGGACCAGGTTGCGCTGGGCCGAGTTCAGCGACGTGCCGCTGCACCAGTGCGGCCGGCCGTCCGCGCCGACGAAGAACACCTTGCCCGTGGTGGTGGGCAGGTTGACGTTCTCCGAAAGCCCGGCGGCCCTCCGCGCGCGGCCCATCGGCTCCACCGCCGTGGGCTCCGCGGCCGGGGTTTTCGCCGCGGTGGTCTGCCTCCTTCCGGAGATCACGGTCTGCACCCCGTACGGCGTGGCCTGGAGCAGGTTTTTCCTGGAGTCGCCGAGCCAGAAGTTCGCCACCTGCTGAGCCTGGGTGGTGCCGGAGGTGAGGGAGACCGTAACGGGACCGGTGCCGGCCTGCGCGGGTAAGGCGGGAAGGGACACTTTTGCGGCCCTTCCCGCCTTGGTTACGTGAGCGGGTTTTACGGTTCGGGGGAGAGGCGGTCGGCGGCGTGTTCGATGGCGGTGCTGACCCGGTCGGCGAGGAGGCCGACCGCGCCGACCGCGCGGGTCATCGGGTCGTCCTCGGCGCCGCCGAGGGCCTGGGAGCGCAGGTAGGCGGTCTTCACCTCGGCCCATCGGGCGGCCTGCTCGGCGGTCAGGGTGCCGCGTAGTTCGGCGAGTTTGAGCAGGTTCGCCTCGGCGCCGGAGGTGAGGGTCTGGGCCTCGCCGAGGTAGTGATCGTCGATCACCGCCTCCAGTTCGGCGTCGTTCATCACCGGGACGACCCGGGCCGCGAGCTTGTTCATGTTCCGGTACGAGCCCTGGAGCTGGTAGGGCGGCTCGGTCCGGGAGGCGTCCGACCGGGCGGCCGAGGCGATGTACGCCTGGTTGTTGGCCAGCACCACCTTCTGGACCCGGAGCAGCTTGCGCAGCACCGCGAGGACCTGTTCCAGCTCCACCGAGGAGTACGGGTGGGAGAGCTGGTCGGCCCGGACCCCGGAGTCGCCGCGCGCCAGCCGTACCAGCAGGCGGATGTCGTCGCGGTCGCGGGTGGAGAGCGGGGACAGCACCGGGTTGGAGGTCAGCGCGTTGTCGATGTAGCTCAGCGCGAACAGCTCGTCCCGGCCGGACAGCACGTCACCGAGGTTCCACACGTCGGCGCGGTTGGCGAGCATGTCCGGGATGCGGAAGCGCTTGCCCGACTCGGTGTACGGGTTGCCCGCCATGCAGACCGCGAAGCGCTTGCCGCGCAGGTCGTAGGTGCGGGTCCGGCCTTCCCAGACGCCCTCCATCCGGCGCTGGCCGTCGCAGAGCGAGATGAACTTCTGCAGCAGCTCCGGGGAGGTGTGCTGGATGTCGTCCAGGTAGAGCAGCACGTTGTTGCCCATCTCCAGCGCGAAGGAGATCTTCTCGATCTCCTGCCGTGCCGTCGCGTCGGGCGCCTGCGCCGGGTCCACCGAGGTCACCAGGTGGCCCAGGGCCGGGCCGTTGACCTTGACGAAGATCAGCCCCAGCCGGTTGGCCACGTACTCCATCAGGGTGGTCTTGCCGTAGCCGGGCGGGGAGATGAGCAGCAGCATGCCCATCTGGTCGGTCCGCTTGGCATCCCCGGCCGCGCCGAGCTGCTTGGCCAGGTTGTCGCCGATCAGCGGCAGGTAGACCTCGTCGAGCAGCTGGTTGCGGACGAAGGCGGTCATCACCTTCGGCTGGAACTCCTCAAGCCGCAGCCGCTCACGCTCGGCCGCGACCAACTCGTTGCGCCGCTTCTGGTAGACGCGGTACGCGGGGACGCGGTGGTCGCGGAAGTGCCGGGTCCTGGCCAGGAACTCGTCCAGCCGCAACCGGATCGCGCGCCCGGAGATCCGGGGGTGCGCGCCGAGCAGCCCCTCGACCGTGGCGGTCAGCGCCGCCGACGAGTCGTGCCGCGCCACCTCGCAGAGCAGTACGGCAACCGCCTCCACCAGTTCCGCCGACCCGGAGGCCGACCCGGAGGCCGATGCCGAGTCCAGCCCGGAGCTCAGGTCGGAGGCCGGCGTCGAGATGTCAAAGGCGGACAGCCATGCCTCAGCCAGGCGGTGCCGCCCGGAGAGGTCGTCGCCGAGCGCTCGCAGATCGTCCTCGAACTCCTGGCGCGCGGGGCCGAGCGCCCGGTCGAACCGGTCGAGCAGCGACCGTGCCCCCGCGCTCGTCACGAACCCGAACGGCTTGCCCGCCAGTTCCTCGAAGAGATACTCCCCGGCCAGTTCGAAGACGCCTTCGTCTTCCGGTGCGCGGGTCCCGGTCGCCCCGGTCGTGCTCGCGGCGGCCAGGGCGAGCGCGCCCGCCGGGCCGCCGGTGTGCAGGCTCCGGCCGAAGGACGCGATCGCCGAGCCGAGGGCGGCACGGGTCTCCCGTACCGCCTCCACCTGGCCGAACAGGGTCCGGGCCCGGGCCAGCGACGTCGCCCGGGTGGTCCAGGTCGCGCGGGCGGCCTCGTCGGTGCCGTAGGTCCAGAAGAGCTGGGCGGCGGCCCGCGCCGCCGGCGGGTAGCGGAGCAGGCCCGCGCCCGCGTGCAGGCGGAGCGCCGCCTGCAGGATCGCGGTGGCGTCGTGGTCGTGGACGCCCCGCTCGTAGCCCTCGTCGTAGCGGGTCTCCGCCACCCGGCGGACGATCTCCAGCAGCTCCCCGTCGGCCACCGCCGCCTCGTGCAGCGCGTCCAGGGAGACCTGTCGCTCACCCAGGGTCAGGGTGCCGGACTCGGCGGCGGCCAGGATGGCGGCGGCCAGGTGCTCGCCCCGGTAGACCTCCGGCGACTCCGAGACCGTCAGCTGGTTCCAGAACGGCCGGGTCTCCTCGAAGGCCGCGTCAAGCACCGGGGAACGGTAGTCGGTCCCGGTGACGGCGAACGCCATCCGGCCTTCGTGCGGGACCAGGGTCAGGTCGGCCGGCTGGGTGTTGACCGCGAACAGGTGGCGGCCGAGCCGGATGGTCTCGCCGCCGTCGGTGTAGAGGTCGAGCCGGTCGCGCAGGGCGCGGCCCGCCTCCTGGCGGGCGGACTTGACCCGGCCTTCGAGCTCCTCGGCGCGGACCTGGTCGCCCAGCGCGCGCAGCTCCCCGGCCACGCTCTTGAGCTTGAGCACCATCGGGTCGGACCCGAAGTAGGTGTTGACCTCGTCCAGCGACTTCAGCCCGGCCAGCCGGCGCCGTACGCTCGACAGGATCCGGGTCGCGGAGTCGGCCAGCCGGTCGGCGCGGCGGGCCCGTTCGTCGAGCAGCGCCTGGCGGCGCGAGGAGAACGCCTCGTAGACGTCCTCCCGTTTCGAGGACAGCTGCCCCAGGAAGTCGTCGAACTCGGCGAAGCGCGACTCCAGGTTCTCCAGCTGGAGCATCAGCCGGCCCAGCTGCTCGTCGCAGCGCTCGGGGGTGTCGGACATCGCCAGCGCCCCGGTGATCGCCTGCCCCAGCAGGGCGTACTCGGCGGCGAAGGCGGCCCTGCCCTCACCGGCCAGCAGCTCCCCGCGCCGGGCGTCCAGCGTGGCGCGGGCGCGGTTGACGCCGCCGAGCACCTCGCCGACCCGTTCCAGGATGGCGGTCCGCACGGTGGCGTCGGCGATGTCGAGCGTGCCGACCACCTCGACCACGATCTCCAGGCCCCGGGCCTGCCGCTCCAGCCGCTCGCCGATCGGCCCGGCCTCGGCCACGGTCGCGATGGCGCCCGCCTCGGAGACCAGCGACTCGACCTCCGCGTGGTAGCCGGCGAAGGCGTCGTCGCCGCGCAGGAAGCCCGCGGCGCGCTGCGCGGTGCTGTCCAGCTCGGCCGCCAGCTCCGCGTCGAGCGCGTCGATCCTGGTGACGTCGACGTGGCGCAGCTCGCGCAGGGTCACCAGGTGCCCCTGCGACTGGCGCAGCTGCGAGAGCCGGTCCACCCAGCCCTGGGCGGACCTGGGCGCCTCGCTCCGCGCGCGCCGTACCAGCGCGGTGATGTCGGCGGCGGTGGCCTCCAGCGCCTCGGCGGCCTGCCGGGTGAGCGACTGGACGTTCTCGAACTCGTCCAGCACCTGTTCGGCGGTGGCCCGCACGTCGGCGAGCGGGCCGCGCAACCCGTGTTCGCCCAGCCAGTGGTAGTGGTCGAAGACCCGGACGCAGGAGGCGATCAGCGCCTCGAAGACCGGGATCGACGGCGCCATCTCGTCGACCATCCTGGCCACCGAGAGGCAGTCGGAGATGCCCCGGACCAGCTCCGCGTTGCCGATCCGCTCCAGCGGGCCGGTGCCGACCGGACGGCCGGCGGCGTAGAGGTCCGACTGGTACGCGGTCTGCCAGACCTGCATCGGGTGGACGCGGGTGGGCTCTTCGGAGGTGGCCCTGAAGACGACCAGCGTGCCGTCGTCGAACAGCGAGTAGCCGTGGCAGGAGAGCGGATTCGCCACCTGCTTGCGGATCACGTTGTACGGCAGCAGCAGCGAGCGCCCCTCGGCGCGGGCGTGGAAGACGTACAGCACGTCCTCGCCGTTGGGGGAGCGGATGACCCGCTCGAACTCCAGCTCGGACACGTCGGTGTCGAAGGTCTTGCTGACCCCGGTGGACAGGTAGTAGCCGCCGGGGAAGATGATTCCCTGGTCCTCGGGCAGGCGCTGGCAGGCCTGCCCGATGCCGTCGAGGCGGACCACGCCCTTGGTCCGGGTGTTGAAGACCAGGTAACGCCACTCGGGCTCCTTGTACGGCCGGATCCGGAGCAGGATCAGCGGGCCGATCCTGGCGTGCTGGACCTCCGCGTCGGCGAGGCTCTGCAGCGGCTCGGTGACGGGCTCGCGGTAGATGCCCTCGCCGGACTCGGTGTTGTTCTCGATCTTGATGGTGAGGTCGCCGCCGACGGTCTCGACGAACACCTCGCCCTGGATCGAGATGTGCGGGTGGCGGCCGAGCACGTGGTCGTCGCGGGTGGCGGGGGTCCACTCGAAGTCGTGCGCGGGCGGGAACGTGTGATCGCGCTCCCCCCGGTCGTCGACGTAGGTGAGCGTGCCGTCCACCCCGACCTGCCAGCGCAGCACCCGGGTGTCCTGCGGGCCGGTCTGGAAGACGGCCAGCAGCTTGCCCTCGACCCGGCGGAGCTGGAGCAGCCGGGTCTCCCGGTAGTACCGGTAGAGCTCGGCGAAGTCCCGCTCGAAGCGCGGG
Source organism: Streptosporangium sp. CA-115845 (assembly GCF_050943795.1). Lineage (NCBI taxonomy): Bacteria > Bacillati > Actinomycetota > Actinomycetes > Streptosporangiales > Streptosporangiaceae > Streptosporangium > Streptosporangium sp. CA-115845. The sequence goes on from NZ_CP191988.1 coordinate 1,749,567, forward strand.
TCACGGAACATCGGCGCCGGGTCGAACCGGAACGCGTCCGCCGTGTCCCGTACGAACGTGTGCATGGAGAAGACGTCCGCGACGGCGGTCTCCGGCTTCAGCCCGATGAACACGTTGTAGCCGAAGAGCATGAGCCCGCCGACCGAGACGATGTCGCGCGGCACGCAGTTGTTCTCGGTGCGTATCCGCTCGGTGCCGATCAGGCGCAGCTCGGCTCCGCCGAACACCGCCAGGCGTTCGGCGTTGAGCGCGTCGGACCGGCTGGCCAGCTCGGCGGCCTGTTCGGCCAGCCGGGTGCGGAGCACCTCGTAGGTGCCCGCGTCCAGCCCGGCCCCCTCCGCGCCGGGGGCGTCGGTGACGGCCTCCGCCGTGGAGGACGTCACTTGCCGGCGGAGTTGAGTGCGGCGACCGGGGCCTCGGTGGTGGTGGCCGCGGCCTGGGCCTCGCTCAGCAGGCCGCGGAGCCGGTCGGCGTCGGGGCCGCCGTCCTTGATCAGTTTCACCAGCAGCGCGGACAGCGAGAGGTTCCGCACGTCGGCGGTGTCGATCGAGCCGAGGATCCTGCCCAGGTCGGCGGGGAGGCTCGCCGAGCCGTTCAGGTACGGCCCGGCCAGGCTCTGGGCGACGTCGGAGTGCTCCATGAAGCCGTCCACCGCCTTGCCCATGGTGATCGAGCTCATCAGCTTGTCGAAGAACACGCTGTCGCCGCCGACGATGTCGATGTTGGCCTTGGACAGGCCGGTGGAGACCACGGAGGCCTGTGCCTCGGCGATCTTGAGCTGCACGTTCACCCCGGCGAGGCGGATCTCCTTCTCGGCCTCCAGCCGCAGGCGGTACTCCTCGTGGGCGCGGGTCGCGTCGGTGAGCGCGGCCATCGCCGCGGCCTTCTCGGTGAGACCCTCGGCCTCGGCCTTGAGCTTCTCGCCGACCGTCGCGGCGGCGGCCAGTGCCATGGCCTGCTCGCCCTCGGCCTCGGCCTTGAGCTTCTCGCGTACCGCGGTGGCCACGGCGTGCGCCTTGGCCTGCTCGCCCTCGGCGACCGCCAGCGCCCTCTCCCGCTCGACGGCGGCCTCGGCGCGGCCGACCTTCTCGATCGCCGCGGCGTCCCGCTCGCGTACCTGCACCTCGGCCAGGCCGACGGCGGCCATCTCGGCCTGGACGCCCTCGGCGAGGCGGATCTTGGCGCGGGCGTCGAGCTCGGCGGCCTGCTGCCGGGACTCGGCCAGCACCAGCGCCTCGCGCGCCTTGTGCTTGGACGCGGCCTCGGAGGCCTCGGCCGCCTTGATGTCCTTGACCAGGTTCTCCTGTGCCTCGGCCTCGGCCTGGATGATCACGGCCTGGCGGGTCCGCTCGGCCTCCTCGACCACCCGCAGGCGCTTGATGCTCTCCTCCTGCTCGGCGACGGTCTTCTCCACCACGATCCGCTCGCGGATCACCTCGGCGATGGAGCGCTTCTCGCCCTCCAGCTCCTTGTCCTTGGAGATGCGCGACAGCTCGGTCTCGCGCTCGCGGGCGATGACCTCCAGCAGACGGTCCTTCTCGATCCGCTCGGTCTCGATGGCGAGGACCCGCTCGCGGTTCTTCGCCGCCACCGCGATCTCGCGGGCCTGATTCTCCTGCTGGACGCCGAGCTGCTCGTCGGTACGGAGATTCGCGGCGTGCGCCTTGAGCCGCTCCTCGGCCTGGACCTTGGCGGTCTCCGCCTCCTCGCGGGCACGCATGGTCTCGACCTCGCGCTTCTGCTTGATCTCCGCGTCGGCCTGGCGGCGCTCAAGTTCCAGGATGGCCTCCCGGGCGTCCACGTTCTGGCGGGTGATCTCCTTCTCCTCGCGACGCTGGAACTCGTTGGTCCGCACGTGCTCGATGGCGGTCAGCTCGGTGATCTTCCTGATGCCCTGCGCGTCGAGGATGTTGTTCCGGTCGAGGGACAGCAGCGAGGTCTGCTCCAGGTAGTCGATGGCCGCGTCCTCAAGGCTGTAGCCGTTGAGGTCGGTGCCGATGACCTGGATGATCTGGTCGCGGAACTGGTCACGCTGGGTGTAGAGGTCCACGAAGTCGAGCTGCTTGCCGACCGTCTTGAGCGCCTCGGAGAACTTGGCGCTGAACAGCTCCTGCAGCGTCTCCTGGTCGCTCGCGCGGGCGGTGCCGATGGCCTGGGCGACCTTCACCACGTCCTCGACGGTCTTGTTGACCCGGACGAAGAAGGTGATGCGGATGTCGGCCCGGATGTTGTCGCGGCAGATCAGGCCCTCGCGGCCGGTCCGGGCGATCTCGATGGTCTTCACCGAGATGTCCATCAGCTCCGACTTGTGGAAGATGGGCAGCACGATGGCCCCGGTGAAGGTGACGTCCACCTTGTTGATCTTCGAGATGATCAGGGCCTTGCCCTGCTCGACCTTGTTGAACAGACGGCTGATCATGATGAGCAGGCCGACGACGACGAGGAGGACGACGGCGAGGAGGATGCCGAGTCCGGTGGAGATGACGTCCAAAATGGTCCCTCGGTTAAATAGGACGATCAGGGTCGAGTTCCGCGGCGTACGGCATCACCCAGAAGAACTCGCCAGGGGGGTCGTAGGCGAATATCAGGGCGGTGCTTCCGGCGGCGAAGACGTCGTCGCCGGTCTGACGCACTTGAACGAGAGCGGAGGAGCCGTCCGGAGCGGTGACCTCGGCCTGGCCGAAGTCACTACCGACCCGACTTGTACGGATGACGCACGCACGGCCCACGAAGTCGGCGCGGGAGGGGACGCGCTCCTTCGGGATGAGACGGCGCAGTGGCAGCACGATGAGGCGCGTGCACGCCCAGGCGCAGACCAGTGCCGCGACCAGTACCGCCACCAGGGCGGGGGTTCCGGTGAACAGAGTGCCGCCCACCAGGCTCGCGAACCAGGCGACGACGACCAGCAGTGAGATGACCAGTGCGGCCGGGACTCCGCCGAGTCCCAGGCCGCTCAGGAAGCCGGTGGCCCCCGAGGCTTCGGAGCCGTCGCCGTCACCCTCGAACCCGAACACGCCGAACACGACGAGCACCCAGTACGCGATGATCACCAGGAGCAGGAACGTGAACAGGACGGTCGGAAAAGACAGCGTGGCATCGACGAACTGGCCCATCGGTGTGTGAGGTCCCCCTGCTGGCGTACCGGATCGCGCTCCCCCGAGCGCGCGTTGGTGACTATATACAGGTAAAGATTGGTTAAAGGGAATAGTTCCCAAATTGGAAAAATATCCGTATTAACCGCTCCACCTGCGGGTTCCCGGGGGCTGTGCGCACGGCGGCGCGGGGGCGTCCGAGGGCATGAGGAAGCCGAGGAGCGCGGGCGTGGCCTCGCGTCCTCGGCGTGATCCCGAGAGATCAGGCGGGCCGGGTGACCATGTAGGCGAGACCGACGAGAATCACGACGGGGATGAGCCACACGACGGCCTCGATGGCGAATTCCTTGTACACGGGAGACATCCCTCCGAAGGGGGGTGGCGAGGAACGTGGGCTTCCGACGATAACCGCTGTCCCCCGGCGGTGACCAGGGCTCACCGGGCAGCGGAAGGCGACCGGGGCGTCCCGGCGTGCCGTGACCCGTCCGCATGAGCGGTGGCCGGCCACCGGCGGGCGGCTTCCGCGAGCCTCGGTAAGCCTCTGTGAGCGCTTATGAGGGGACGGCCGAACCGACCACCACGGGATTGTCGGTGATCTCCCCCTCGACCACGTCGGCGACCACGCAGGTGATGTTGTCGGGTCCTCCCGCCTCGCAGGCGAGCGCGATCAGCTGCCGGGTGACCTCCTGAAGATCGTCGACCTCGGCGAGCACCTGGCGAAGCCGCTCGGCCTCGACCACCCCCGACAGCCCGTCGGAACAGAGCAGGTAGCGGTCACCGACCTCGGCGTCCCGTAGGGAGAGGTCGAGTTCGAGGTTCTCGTTGCCGTCGAGGACCTGCAGCAGAATCGACCGGTGCGGGTGGCGGGCGGCCTCCTCCGCGGTGATCCGGCCGTCGTCCATCAGGGTCTGGACCAGGGTGTGGTCGTAGGTGATCTGATAGAGATCGCCGTTGCGGAGCAGGTAGGCGCGGGAATCACCGATGTGGGCGAGTGCGACGCGCGAACCGTTCCAGAGCATCAGGGTCAGAGTGGTCCCCATGCCGGTGAGTGACGGGTCTTCGGCGACCAGCTCGCGCAGGCGCTGGTTGGCCTTGCGAACCCCGGCCTCGGCGGCGGCGGCGAGGTCGCCCGGGCACTCCTGGTCCAGGGACGCCACGGTGGCGATGGCCGCCGAGCTGGCGACCTCACCGCCCACGTGACCGCCCATTCCGTCGGCGACGGCCAGGAGCCGCGCACCCGCGTAGGCGGCGTCCTCGTTGCCTTGCCGGATCCGGCCGACGTCGGACCCTGCCGTATAGCGCAGCGTGATCATCTGCACATCACTAGATCGTCGAGTTGCACGAGCTGAGCCGCTTTCGGACAGTTGGGATGGGCCTATGGCGAACCGAGATGTTCCACGATCCACTTAACACCATGGTGGCGCAAGCGGCCTGGGGAAGTGTTGCCACATCTGTTGACACCGGTGGTGGCGCGTAAGCTGTTTCAGTGGCCGCTCAGTGCCTCCTCAGTGCCCCCGCACTGTGCCCGGAGTTCCCCACTTTACGCACCGCTAGGAGATCAGGAATGACCGCGATCATGCAGGAGGCGGCACGTCGCCGCACGTTCGCGGTGATCAGCCACCCCGACGCGGGCAAGTCGACCATGACCGAGGCGCTGGCGCTGCACGCCTCCGCGATCAGCCAGGCGGGCGCGGTGCACGGCAAGTCCGGACGGCGCGGGGTGACCTCCGACTGGATGGAGATGGAGAAGGCCCGAGGCATCTCCATCACCTCCGCCGCGCTCAGGTTCGAATACCGCGGCCACATGTTCAACCTGGTCGACACTCCCGGCCACGCGGACTTCTCCGAGGACACCTACCGGGTGCTGGCCGCCGTCGACTGCGCGGTCATGCTGCTCGACGCGGCCAAGGGCATGGAGCCGCAGACGCTCAAGCTGTTCGAGGTGTGCCGGCACCGCCGCATCCCGGTCATCACGTTCGTCAACAAGTGGGACCGGCCGGGCCGCGAGGCCCTGGAACTGCTGGACGAGATCGAGGAGAAGACCGGTCTGAAGCCCACGCCGATCACCTGGCCGATCGGCACCGGCGGCTTCTTCCACGGGGTGGCCGACCGCGCCGCCGACCGGATCGTCCGCTACACCCGCACCCCCGGTGGTGCCACCAAGGCCATCGAGGCCGACCTGAGCGCCGAGCAGGCCCTGATCGAGCTGGGCGGCGACTGGGAGCGGGCCAAGGACGAGATCGACCTGCTCTCCGCGATCGGCGCCGACCACGACCAGAAGACCTTCGAGGCGCACGAGTCCACCCCGGTGCTGTTCGGGGCCGCGCTGTCCAACTTCGGTGTCGGCCGCCTGCTGGACGCCATGGTCGACATCGCTCCCGCTCCCGCGCCCCGGCCGGACGTCGACGACGATCCGCGCCCGCTGGAGGAGCCGTTCTCCGGCCTGGTCTTCAAGGTGCAGGCCAACATGGACCCCTCGCACCGCGACCGGATCGCCTTCGTCCGGGTCTGCTCGGGCAGGTTCGAGCGCGGCATGGTGCTCGTCCACGCGGCCACCGCCCGCCCGTTCGCCACCAAGTACGCCCAGTCGGTCTTCGGCCAGGAACGCGCCACGATCGACGAGGCGTACCCCGGCGACGTGGTCGGACTGGTGAACGCCAGCGCCCTGCGTCCCGGCGACACGCTGTACGACGGCTCGCCCGTCGAGTTCCCTCGGATTCCGAGCTTCGCCCCCGAGCACTTCTCCACGGCCAGGGTCCGCGACTCCAGCCGGTCCAAGCAGTTCCGCAAGGGCATCGAGCAACTCGACGCCGAGGGCGTGGTCCAGGTGCTCCGCTCCGATGTCAGAGGCGACCAGTCGCCGGTGCTCGCCGCGGTGGGTCCGATGCAGTTCGACGTGGTCAAGCACCGGATGGCCACCGAGTTCAACACCGAGATCCTGATGGACCGGCTCGACTTCGGCATCGCCAGGCTCACCGACGCCGAGTCGGCGCCGATCCTGGCCCGCCAGCGCGGGGTGGAGGTCTTCACCCGCTCGCTGGACGGGGTCCTGCTGGCGCTGTTCACCGACGAGTGGCGGATGCGCGGCGTCATGCGCGACCACCCTGACCTGGTGCTGGACGCCCTGCTCGCGGACACTCGCGGCTGACCGGCTCGGGTACGGCCTTTCCTGCAGAGCCGTGCCCGGCCCGTCTGTGTGCCGTGCATGGTGAGATATGTCGTCATGAGTGCGATTAAGTGGGGAATCCTGGCGACCGGTGGCATCGCCGCCACCTTCACCGAAGACCTGAAGCTTCTGCCGGACGCCGAGGTGGTCGCGGTCGGATCGAGGTCGGAGGAGTCCGCACGGGCCTTCGCCGGCCGGTACGGCATCCCCCGGGCCCACGGCAGCTGGGCCGAGCTGGCCGCCGACCCGGACGTGGACATCGTCTACGTGGCCAACACCCAGAACGCCCACTACGCCGCGGTACGGACCTGTCTGGAGGCGGGCAAGGCCGTACTGTGCGAGAAGGCGTTCACCCTGAACCAGGCCGAGGCCGCCAAGCTGGTCGACCTCGCACGGGAGCGGGGCCTGTTCCTGATGGAGGCCATGTGGATGCGCTGCCTCCCGGGCATCCGCAAGCTCGTGGAGCTGGTCGAGGGCGGGGCCGTCGGCCCGGTCGACTCCGTGCACGCCGATTTCTCGATCTCCGTCTCCGTCGAGCCCGACCATCGGCTCCGCGACCCGAAGCTGGGCGGCGGCGCCCTGCTCGACCTGGGCGTCTACCCGATCTCCTTCGCCCACCTCGTGCTCGGTGTCCCCGCCGGGGTGCGGTCCTGGGCGCGGCTGACCCCCGAGGGCGTGGACGAGAACACCGGCGTGCTGCTCGGCTACGACGGCGGAGCCGTCGCCCTGCTCTCCTGCGGTATCACCGCGAGCAGCCCGGTCACCGCGTCGATCTCCGGTCCGCTCGGCCGGATCGAGCTGCCGAACCCGTTCTTCCGTCCCGACACCTTCGTCCTGCACCGCGTGGGCGGTGAGCCGGAGACCTTCCACGTCCCCTTCGAAGGAGCCGGCATGCTGCACGAGGCGGCCGAGGCGATGCGCTGCCTGCGCGAGGGGCTGCTGGAGAGCCCGCTGGTGCCGTGGCAGGCGACGTTGGACGTGATGGGCATCCTGGATGAGGTCCGTGCGCAGGTGGGTGTTCGGTTTCCCGGTGAATGACTGATCTGGAGCTTTCCGGTGCGGTTCTCCAGGTGCGGGTTGTTCGCTGTGCCCTGCGTGGTGAGTTTTTCGTCGTGTGCTGTGCGGGTTTTGCGCTGTGCCCGCTGCGGTGGGCGGGTGTTCCGGCCGGCCGTCTCAGTGGCCGTCTGGCGATTTCGGCCTCCGGCCTGCTCGGGCGTGGTGGTTGCGGGCTCTTTTTACGCCGGCCGGAACACCCGCCCACCTCCGCTGCACGCGCTCTGGCCGTATGTGGTGCGCGCCGTAGTCGCTCACTTTCGGTGGGCCGGGCTACGCGCCGTCGCTGAAGCGTTTCTTTGGAAGCCGTTCAAAGCTGATCGCCGTAGCTGAAGCGCCCCCGCATGACCCAGTCCAGGGCCGAGCGCCGTAACCGGTCCAGGGTTGGGGGTCTGCCGGTCTGGGGTTCTGTCGCTTCAGGGGGTGTCGTGACGGTCCAGGGCCGGCGGTTTCACGGTCCAGGGCTGGGCGTCGTGACGGTCCAGGGGCGGGGGTCTTACGGTCCAGGGTTGGGCGTTGTGATGGTCTGGGGTTGGGGGGCGGGTTTTGGGTGCCAGGTGGGTCGATTTGGGGGCAGGCGTTCATATTCTGGCTTTTCCGTTCGTGTGACCTGCTGCCCGCTCTCCCGTCGGCCTGCATGATTGTGCCTGCCGCGTGGGTGAGTGTTGTGCGGGATCGCTCATGGGGAGAAGCCGCGAGGAGCGTCTGTGCTGGATGACTGGACCGCCGGTCTTCTGCTGGGGGGCATCGTCCTGCTGGGCGCGTCCGTGCAGCGGTTGGCGGGGATCGGGTTCGCGCTTGTGGCGGTGCCCGCTCTGGTGCTGCTTCTCGGCCCGGCCGAGGGTGTGGTGCTGGCGAATTGCGCGGCCGGTGCCATCAGCGCGATCGGGCTGGTCGGTACCTGGCGGGAGGTCCGCCTGACCGCGATGGTTCCGTTGGTCGCCGCGGCCGCCTGCACCGTGCCGGCCGGGGCCTGGGTGGCCGCCTGGTTGCCCGAACCGATGCTGCTGGTCGGCATGGGGGTGCTGGTGAGCGTGGCCGTACTGCTCGTGATGTGGGGCAGCCGAGTGCCCGCTCTGCGCGGCGCCGGAGGTGCGGTGGTCGCCGGTGCGGCGAGCGGGTTCATGAACTCCTCCGCGGGGGTGGGCGGTCCGGCGGTTTCCCTGTATGCGGTGAACGCGGGCTGGACGGTACGGGAGTTCGTGCCGAACGCGCAGTTCTACGGGGTGGTGGTGAACGCGCTCTCCGTTACGGCCAAGGGCGTGCCGAAGCTCACGGTGCCGCTCTGGCTGCTGGTCGCGGCTGGGATAGCGGCAGGCGCCGTGCTGGGGAAGGCACTCGCGGAACGAGTACCGGAGCGACGGGCCCGGGTGCTGGTGCTGCTGCTCGCGCTGGTGGGCGGGTTCACCACGATAGGTAAGGGGCTGTGGAGCCTGTGACTTCTGACCAGCGCGGACTCCACCCCTGGACCGTTAGAACCCCGGCCCCGGCCCCGGCCCCGGCCCCGGACCGGCTACGGCGCCTGGCCCTGGACTGGGTCATGCGGTCGCGCTTCAGCTACGGTGCTTCTCCCTGAACGACCTCAAAGGAGGCTTCAGCGACGGTGCGTAGCCCGGCCCACCGAAAGTGAGCGACTACGGCGCGCACCACATACGGCCAGAGCGCGTGCAGCGGAGGTGGGCGGGTGTTCCGGCCGGCGTAAAAAGAGCCCGCAACCACCACGCCCGAGCAGGCCGGAGGCCGAAATCGCCAGACGGCCACTGAGACGGCCGGCCGGAACACCCGCCCACCGCAGCGGGCACGGTGAACAGGCAGCGCAGCGGGCACGGTGAATAAGCCGTGTACCCGAACGAGTCAGACGAGATGCCGGTCCGGAACACCCGCTCACCGCAGCGCACAGCGAAAACCGCACCCGGAAAAGTCAGACGAGACGCCAGTCGTGCCGCTCCAGGAAAGCGCGCTCCCCAGTGGCGTACTCAATGAAAGCGCTCTGAACCGCCTCCAAGTCGGGAACATGAGTGCGGAACATCCGGTCCCTGACGCTGTCCTTGTATTCGAGCTCATAGCCCGAGATCTCCGGCGAACTCTGCACGAAGTGCTCGCCGAAGACGACCAGCGCCGTGAACGGGTTCTGCGGTGACATGGTGGCGAGCGCGTCACGGATGAGCTGGAGGTCCGGCGAGACCACGATCATTCCGTCACCCGTACGCATCTCCATGGTGGGATAGACGCCGCGTGGAGACAGGTTGTGCACCAGGCCGCGCTGCGGGTCGTAGCAGACCAGTCCGCACTCGGCGGCCAGGGCGAAGACCTCGGGCGCCACCTCGTCGGCCCGTTCCAGGTCCACGGTCACCAGGGCGAAGGCCGCGGAGAGCGGCTCGGCCTCGGGAAGCCGCTCGACGAACGCCGCCACCCCGGGGTGACCCTCCTCGGGCTCCTGCCCTTCGGGGTGGGGGCTCGCGCCATGCGGCTTTCCGTGACGGAACGTATGGAAGACGTTCTCAGCGTGTTCCCTGGTGATCGGCTTGGGCTCGTGCCAGACGGCCAGTTCGAAGCTCACGCCCTCATTGTCCTCCGCGGGATCCTCCCGGCCGACCGGAGGGCCGTACCGCCCAGGAGGAGAAGACGCCTACGCCGGGGGCCTGCCGGCGATGGGGATCTGCGACAGCACCGCGGTGCAGAACGCGCAGCGCCTGGCGGCGACCGGGATGTCGCTGAGGCACTCCGGGCATTCCTTCTCGGTGGCCTCCTTGTTCCGGTCGAAGTAGCCGATCAGCCGGGTCATCGGCATCACGACGAGCCAGTAGATGACCGCGGCGATGATCAGGAAGCTCAGCAGGTGGTTGATGAAGTCGCCGTACATGAACTTGGCGCCGTTGACGGTGAACACGTAGTCCGAGAAGTCCGGCTCCCGGCCGCCGGTGACCGCCCCGATCAACGGCGTGATGAGGTCCTTGACCAGAGCCTGCACCAGCCCGCTGAAGGTCGCCCCGATCACGACCGCCACGGCCAGCTCGACGAGGTTCCCTCTCAGCAGGAACTTCTTGAATCCACCCATTTCCTGATGTCCTCCACTCGTAAAGAAGGGCCGCTGCCCGGGGAGGGCGGCGACCAGAGTTCCGTTGTCTTCCGGCAGCCCACCGGAACCCATGGTGGGTGGTCTGGACGGAGGTTAACGCGTCCGGTTGAGAATATGCGGAGAGGGACGCCTCGGAAGCATCGCGGGCTGGCTGGGACAGGTGGCGCGAAAGGTTAATATCAGCGCAGTTCGCGAGCGAGGTGGCCGGATGGACTTTCGTGTGCTCGGCCCGGTCGAGGTGATCGCCGACAGCGGGGCGGTGCTGGACATCGGCCCCTACCAGCAGCGGCTGGTGCTGGCGGTATGCGTCCTCGCGGCCCCGCGACCGGTCGGGCCGAACCGGATGATCGACGCCATCTGGGAGGACGCCCCCCCTCCGGGGGCGCTCAACACCGTGCAGGCGTACGTCTCCAAACTCCGCCGCGTCTTCGAGCCGAGCAGGCCGCGGGAGGTGCCCCCGAAGGTCCTGGCCAGCAGGCCGGGAGGCTATGTCCTGGACGTCCCCGCCGCCGCGATCGACCTGGGCAGGGTGCGGGGGCAGGTGGCCGAGGGCAGGAGCCTGGGCGCGGCGGGAGATCACGAGGGGGCGGTGCGGGAGCTGCGGCTGGCCCTGGGCGAGTGGGGCGGAGAACCGCTCGGCGGTCTCGCGGAGTCCTCCTGGGCGGCGGAGGAGCGCGCGCACCTGGTCGAGCTGCGGCTGACGATCGAGGAGGACCTGGCCGAGGCGGAGCTCGCGCTCGGCCGGGGAGCGGCGGTGACGAGCAGGCTGGCCAAACTGGTCGCCGCCCATCCGTTCAGGGAGCGGCTGCGGACGCTCGCCGCCCACGCGCTCTACCAGGCGGGACGGCAGGCGGACGCGCTCGGCCTGCTCGCCGAGGGACGCCGGTCGCTGATGGAGGACCTGGGCCTGGACCCCGACCCCCGGTCGCGGGAGATGGAGCGGCGCATCCTCGGTCAGGATCCCGCGCTGAGGCCCAGGCACACGGCGGAGCCGGGCAGAGCGGCGGATGCGGTCGACGCGGGAAAGACAGCCGTCGTGGCGGAGGCGACCGGTGCCGAGAGGGCGGCAGGGGCGGCGGAGCCGGCCGGGCTGGAGAACGGCACCGGGCTGGTGGGCCGGCAGGCGGAGGCCGGGGTGCTGGAGCGGGCGGTCACCGGAGACGGGCACCGGGTGGTGCTGCTCGCCGGGGAGCCGGGCATCGGCAAGACCAGCCTCGCCGAGTATGCGGCCGGCGTCGCGCGGGCGCGGGGCCGGCGGGTGGTGTGGGGCCGCTGCTGGGACGGCACCGGCGCGCCGCCCTTCTGGCCCTGGACGCAGGCGGTGCAGGACCTGGTCGGCAGGGACGGCGAACTGGCGCAACTCGCCGGAGCCGGAGCCGGAGCCGGAGCCGGAGCCGGGACGGGGAACGGGCAGGCCGGACAAGAGGGGCCGGCGGGGCAGTTCGCGTTGTACGAGGCGTTCGCCCGGCTGCTGAACGCGCACGGCCGGGTGCTGGTGGTCCTCGACGACCTCCAATGGGCGGACACCTCCTCGCTGCGGCTGCTGGACTTCCTGGCCTCCACCCGGCTCTGCCCGGAGCTGACGGTCGTGGCCACGTACCGCGACACCGACGTGCGCCCCGGCGAGCCGCTGGAGCACACCCTCGGCGTGCTGCTCCGGCTGCCGCACGTGCGGCGGCTCCTGCTGCGCGGCCTGGCGGAGGAGGAGATCCGCGAGTATCTGGGACGGGCGGGCGCCGACCCGGGGCGGGCCGGGGAGATGGGCAGGCTGACCGCGGGCAACCCGTTCTTCCTGGGCGAGGTGCTACAGCTGGGGGAGACCCCCGAGGCGCTCTCGGACGTGGTGCGCGGCCGGATGGCCCACCTGCCGCCCGACACCGAGGAGGTGCTGACCGTCGCGGCGCTGCTGGGCAGGGAGGCGGCGACCGACATCCTGACGCGCGTGGCGGAGTTGCCCGAGGAGCGGGTTCTGGACATCGTCGACGCCGCGGTGGGGGCCCGGCTGCTGGTCGAGGGGGAGGGGCCGAGTTGCCGGTTCGTCCACGACATCGTCCGCGACGTGCTGCGCGAGGCGCTGCCGCCGCTACGCCGCAGGAGGCTGCACGCGCGGATCGCGGAGGTGCTCCAGGAGCGGAGCGGGACGCGGCTGACCGAGATCGCCCACCACTGTCGCGAGGGTCTGCTGACCCCCGCGACGGCGGGCAGGGCCATCGGCTACACCCGGCGCGCGGCGGCCCAGGCGACCGCGCAGTTCGCCCACGAGGACGCGGTGGAGGGCCTGGAACGGGCGATCGCGATGATCGACCGGCTGCCCGGACCCGACGGCGCGCTCCGCTGCGACCTCCTGCTGGACCTGGCCGAGGCACAGGCGGCCTCGGGGATGAGCAGCGCGGCCCACGCCTCGCTGGAGGCCGCCGCGCAGGCCGCCGAAGGGCTCGGCGACGACAACCGGCTGGCCAGGGCGGTGCTGGGATTCTCCAACCCGATCCATCTGGCCATGTACGAGGAGATGACCGGGATCGACAGGCTGGCCGAGCGCATCGACCGGGTGCTCGCCTCCGACCTCGCCGAGGGCTCGCCGTGGCGGGCCCAGTTGCTCGCCGCCGCCGCGCTGACCGGCTCCACCGGCCGGCCGGTCGAGCGGAGCGTGGCGATGGCGGAGGAGGCGGTGCGGCTGGCCCGCCGCACCGGGGAGGACCGGACCCTGTCCAGGACGCTGATCGCCCTGGAGATCCTGCTGCGGTCCGGCCACGACCACGACCACCGGCGGGCGGTCGTCGCCGAGATCGTGGACATCGGCCGCCGCACCGGCGACCTGGCCACCGAGTGGATCGGCAGGGAGAACGAGTACGTCGAGCTGAACGCCCGGGGCGCCGCAGGCCCCGCCACGGAGCTGCTGGCCTGGCTGCGGGAGAGCGCGGAGAGGCTCCGGCTGCCCTCGGCGGTCAGCCTGGCCGCCTGGCAGAGCGCGGTCCACGCCTACCTGGCCGGGCGGTTCACGGACGCGCTCGCCGCGGCCGACGCGTCCGGCGCGGCTCACCCGGAGGGCGCGCTGGGCAGGGGCGACGCGCTGCTGCGGCGGGAGACGTTCCGCTTCCTGGAGCTGCGGGCGGAGGGGGCGGCGGGCGAGGCGCTCGCGCTCTCCGACGAGATGCTCGCCCACCGTCCGGGGCAGATCCCCTGGTGGATCCTGCGCTGCCTGGCCCTGATCGACCTGGGCAGGACGGACGAGGCACGGGAGGCCTTCGCCGAACTCGCCCGCGACGGCTTCGCGGGACTCGGCCCCGAGCTGGCCTACCGGTTCGTACCGGACGCCGTCAGCGAGATCTGCGCGGCGCTCGGCGACGGGGTCGCGGGGAAGATCCTGTACCGCAGGCTCGCCCCGAACGCGGGACGGCTGCTCGGCTGGTCGCCGGCCGACCTGTGCCTGGCCCGGCTGGCCCTGCTCGACGGTGACGAGGAGCGGGCCGGGGCCCACCTGCGGGCGGCGGAGGCGTTCGCCGCCGGGGCGGGACTGCGCGTGTACGAACCCGCGATCCGCGCGCTGGCCCATGAGCTCCGCCCGGCCTGACCCCGGCCCGTCCAGGCATGCCGTCGGGCAACTCCGAGATCACTCTTGCAGGAATGGAGATGTGCGCATGTCCAGGCTGAGACGGGGCATATCTGTTCACCGCTGAAGGGCGGTGCAATGATCGAGATCTGGCCGGGTGATCCCTATCCTCTCGGGGCCACCTACGACGGCGCGGGGACCAACTTCGCGCTTTTCACCGAGGCCGCCGAACGCGTCGAGCTGTGCCTGTTCGACGAGGAGAACCGGGAGACACGAGTCACCTTCACCGAGTGCGAGGGCTTCGTCTGGCACGGCTACCTGCCCGGCGTCGGTCCCGGGCAGCGGTACGGCTATCGCGTGCACGGCCCGTACGACCCGCGGAGGGGACAGCGGTGCAATCCGGCCAAGCTCCTGCTCGACCCGTACGCCAAGGCGATCGAGGGGGACGTGAACTGGGACGAGGCGGTGTACGACTACCGCTTCGGTGATCAGGAGAGCCGTAACGACGCGGACTCGGCCGCGTTCGTACCGCGCTCCATCGTGATCAACCCGTTCTTCGGCTGGGGGCACGACCGGCCGCCGAGCACTCCGTACCACAACACGGTGATCTACGAGGCGCATGTCAAGGGGCTGACGATCAACCACCCGAAGATCCCCGAGCGGATTCGGGGCAGCTACGCGGCGATCGGGCATCCGGAGATCATCGATCACCTGACCGCGCTCGGGGTGACGGCGATCGAGCTCATGCCGGTGCACCAGTTCGTCACCGACCACGTCCTCGTCGAGCGGGGGCTGACGAACTACTGGGGCTACAACAGCATCGGGTTCTTCGCCCCGCACAACGCCTACTCCAGCACCGGGCAGCGCGGCGGGCAGGTGCTGGAGTTCAAGGCCATGGTCAAGGCCCTGCACGAGGCGAACATCGAGGTCATTCTCGACGTGGTCTACAACCACACGGCCGAGGGCAACCACCTGGGCCCGACGCTGAGCATGCGGGGCATCGACAACGCCGACTACTACCGTCTGGTCGACGACGACAGGCGGTACTACCTGGACACCACGGGCACCGGCAACAGCCTGTTCATGCGCTCTCCGCACGTGCTTCAAATGATCATGGATTCGCTCCGCTACTGGGTCATCGAGATGCACGTGGACGGTTTCAGGTTCGACCTGGCCGCGACGCTGGCGCGGGAGTTGCACGAGGTCGACCGGCTGAGCGCCTTCTTCGACCTGGTCCAGCAGGATCCGGTGCTGTCACAGGTCAAACTGATCGCCGAGCCGTGGGACGTCGGCCCCGGCGGCTACCAGGTGGGCAACTTCCCCGCCAGGTGGACCGAGTGGAACGGCATGTACCGTGACACGATCCGTGACCTGTGGCGGGGTGAGCCCGCCTCGCTGCCCGAGTTCGCCTCCAGGCTGACCGGCTCCAGCGACCTCTACCAGGACGACAGCCGCCGCCCCGCCGCCTCCATCAACTTCGTCACCTGCCACGACGGGTTCACCCTGCAGGATCTCGTCTCCTACAACGGCAAGCACAACGAGGCCAACGGTGAGGACAACCGGGACGGCACCGACGACAACCGCTCCTGGAACTGCGGTGAGGAGGGGCCCGCCCCGCTGGCCGTCGAGTCCCTGCGCGAGCAGCAGAAGCGCAACTTCCTGACCACTCTTTTCCTGTCCCAGGGCGTTCCGATGATTTCCCACGGCGACGAGTTGGGCCGCACCCAGCGGGGCAACAACAACGTGTACTGCCAGGACAACGAACTGAGCTGGGTCGACTGGTCCGACGTCAGGGAGAACTGGCTGCTGCTCGATTTCACCCGGCGGCTGGCCAAGCTCCGCGCCGACCACCCGGTCTTCCGGCGGCGCAGGTTCTTCTACGGGCGGCCCGTACGAGGCTCCGAGGAGAACCTCAGCGACATCGCCTGGCTCACTCCGAGAGGGGAGAAGATGACCGATGCCGACTGGAACGTTGGCTACGCCAGGTCGCTGGCCGTCTTCCTGAACGGTGAGGCCATCACCGAGCCCGACCGCAGGGGGCGGCAGATCGTCGACGACTCGTTCCTGCTGCTGTTCAACGCCCACCACGACGTCATCAAGTTCACCCTTCCGAAGGACTACGGTGAGATGTGGCTGACAGAGATCGACACGGCGATGCCGATCACGGTTGACACCCGGCTCTGCCGGGCCGGCGAGAGCGTGCCGGTGGTCGGCCGCTCGGTGAGGGTGTTGCGCCGTGTCTGAGCCCATCACGCACCCCGCCCCCGAGCCCGACCCCGGGCCCGCTCCCCTGGAGCCCGCGCCCAGTGTGGTCCCGCCCGAGCCGGTGCCCACTGTCGTACCGCGAGAGCCGGTGCCCGGTGTGGTCCCGCCGCAGGTCGCCCATGGCGAGGTCCTGCCGGGACCCGGGGCGGCACTGTTCGGCGAGGACGTGCCGGAGCCGGCGGAGCTCCCCGAGGAGGTACCCGAGCCCCCGCCCTCGCCCGGCTCCTACGAGGTGCCGGTCTCGACCTACCGGCTCCAGCTGACCCCCGACTTCGGGTTCGACAAGGTGGCCGAGCTGGCCCCGTACCTGCGGGACCTGGGGGTGAGCCACGTCTACCTGTCGCCGATCCTGCAGGCCGTGCCGGAGTCGCGGCACGGCTACGACGTGACCGACCACTCGCGCGTCCGCGAGGAGTTCGGCGGGGTCGAGGGACTGCGGGCGATGTCGGCGACGCTCGCCCAGCACGGGATCGGCGTCGTCGTCGACATCGTGCCCAACCACATGACGGTCCCGGTGCCGGAGTCGGGCAACGCGCAACTGTGGTCGGTGCTCGCCGAGGGGCGGAAGTCGCCGTACGCGTCCTGGTTCGACATCGACTGGGCCGGTGGCGACGGCAGGGTGAACATGCCGGTGCTCGGCGACTCGGGGGAGGTGGTGGCCGACGGTGACGTGCTGCGCTACCACGACCACGTCTTCCCGCTGCCGGACACCAACTACCGGCTGGTCGACTGGCGGCGCGGGCCCGGCTACCGCCGGTTCTTCGACGTGTCCTCGCTGATCGGGCTGCGGGTGGAGGACCCGGAGGTGTTCGACGCCACGCACGCCGTCATCCTCTCGCTGGTCCGGGAGGGGATCATCCAGGGGCTGCGGGTGGATCACCCCGACGGGCTCGCCGAGCCGCGCGGCTACCTGTCGCGGCTGCGCGCCGCCTCGGGCGTGTGGACCGTGGCGGAGAAGATCCTGATCGGCTCCGAACGGCTGCCCGCGGACTGGGAGTGCGACGGGACCACCGGCTACGAGGTGCTCAACCGGATCACCGGGCTGTTCGTCGACCCGGCGGGAAAAGAGCCGCTGGTGGAGCTGTTCACCCGGCAGACCGGCATGCCCGCCGGCTACGCCGCGGTGGTCCGCGAGTCCAAGGCGGAGGTGCTGAGCCTGTTCTTCGATTCGGAGATCGACAGGTTGCACGCCGTCGTCGGCTCCGACCGCCGGACGCTGGTGGAGCTGCTCGCCGCGATGCCGGTCTACCGGGCCTACGTGGTGCCGGGCGAGCCGGTGCCCGAGATCTCGGCCCAGATCGTCGAGGAGGCCGGACAGGTCGCCGCGGGGCGGCTGCCCGAGGGCGCCCCGGTGGCGGAGGTCGTCCAGCGGGTGCTGGCCGGGCCCGCCGAGGCGGTCGCCCGCTTCCAGCAGACCTGCGGCCCGGTGATGGCCAAGGGAGTGGAGGACACCGCCCTCTACCGCTGGTACCCGCTGTCCTGCCTGAACGAGGTGGGCGGCGAGCCCGACAGGTTCGGTGAGCCGATCGAGGAGTTCCACGCGTTCTGCCGGCGGATGCCGCCGGGCACGATGACGACGCTGTCCACCCACGACACCAAGCGCTCGGAGGACGTGCGGGCCCGGCTGGCCGTGCTGTCCGAGCTTCCGGAGGAGTGGGCGGCGGCGGTCGGCGAGTGGTCCGCCAAGGTCTCCTTCGACCCGGCCCTGGACTACCTGGCCTGGCAGAACCTGATGGCCTCCTGGCCGATCGGCCCCGACAGGTTCTTCGACTACCTGTTCAAGGCGGCCCGCGAGGCCAAGACCTCGATCTCCTGGGCCACCCCCGACCCGGCCTACGAGCGCGGCATCCGCGACTTCGTCACCCGGGCCGTCGAGGAGTGCGGCGCCTCGATCAAGGAGTTCACCGCGCGGATCGAGCCGTACGCCAGGTCCAACTCGCTGGGCCAGAAGCTCGTCCAGCTCATGCTGCCCGGCGTGCCCGACCTCTACTGGGGCAACGAGATCACCGACTTCTCCCTGGTCGACCCGGACAACCGCCGCCCGGTCGACTTCCCGCTGCGCCGCCGGATGCTCTCGGCGGCCCAGGCCCATGCGAGCCAGGCCCACCCGGAGCAGGCACACCCGAGTCCCGCCACCGAGGGCCTGTCATGGGACGAGGCCAAGCTGGCGATCACCAGCCGGGCGCTGGACCTGCGGCGGAGGCTGGACCCCGCGGCACCGTACGTCCCGATCGAGGCCGGAGAGCACGCGATCGCCTTCGCCAGGGGGGAGCGGGCGGTGGCGGTGGCCACCCGGCTGCCGGTCGGCCTGGAGCGGCGCGGCGGCTGGGGGAGCGGCACGCTCACCCTGCCGCACGGTACCTGGCGGGACCTGCTCTCCGGTGCCGAGCACACCGGCAGGATCCCGCTCGCACACCTGCTCTCGGTTCACCCCGTCGCACTCCTGGAAAGGGACTGACCCATGTTCGAGGTCTGGGCGCCACGGGCGACGGCGGTGGACGTGGAGATCGGAGAGGTCCGCCACCCGATGTCGTCCGCGGGCGGCGGCTGGTGGTCCGCGGAGGTGCCCGGTGCCGGGCACGGCACCGACTACCGGTTCCGGCTGGACGGGGGCGAGGCGCTGCCCGATCCCCGTACCCGCTGGCAGCCGGAGGGGATCTTCGGCCCGAGCCGGGTCTACGACCACGACCGCTTCGAGTGGGGAGACGCCCTGTGGCGGGGGCGTGACCTGCCGGGCTCGGTCATCTACGAGCTGCACATCGGCACCTTCACCCCCGAGGGCACCTTCGACGCGGCGATCGGCAGGCTGGAACACCTGGCGGAGCTCGGCGTCGACTTCGTGGAGATCATGCCGGTGCCGCCGGTGCCCGGCGGGCGCAACTGGGGTTACGACGGCGTGGACCTGTGGGCCGTCACCGACAACTACGGCGGCCCTGACGGGCTCAAGCGCCTGGTGGACGCCTGCCACCGGCGCGGGCTCGGGGTGATCCTCGACGTCGTCTACAACCACCTCGGTCCCTCGGGCAACTTCCTCGCCCCCTTCGGCCCCTACTTCCACTCCAGCGCCTCCTCCTTCTGGGGGCAGGCGGTCAACCTGGACGGCCCCGGCTCCGACGAGGTGCGCGCCTACTTCGTCGGCAACGCGACGCAGTGGCTGCGCGACTACCACATCGACGGCCTGCGACTGGACGCCGTGCACGCCCTGCGCGACGACCGGGCCGTCCACCTGCTGGAGGAGATCGCCGCCGAGACGGAGGCGCTGTCGGCGGCCGTGGGCCGGCCGCTGGCCCTCATCGCCGAGTCCGACCTCAACGACCCCCGGCTGATGACCCCCCGCGAGGCCGGGGGGTACGGTCTGGCGGCCGCCTGGAACGACGATGTCCACCACGCCCTGCACGTGGCGGTGAGCGGGGAGCGGCACGGCTACTACGACGACTTCTACGGGGCACTGCCCAAGGTGCTGACCCGCGCCTACTACCACGACGGGACCTACTCGTCCTTCCGGGGGCGGTCCCACGGCCGGTCGGCGGCCCACCTGCCCGGCTACCGCTTCGTCTGCTGCGCGCAGAACCACGACCAGATCGGCAACCGCGCGGAGGGCGACCGGCTGGCGCCCGAGGCGCTCCGGCTGGCCGCCGGGCTCCTGCTGACCTCGCCGTTCACCCCCATGCTGTTCATGGGGGAGGAGTGGGGCGCGCGCACGCCGTTCCTGTTCTTCACCGATCACGTCGAGCCGCACCTGCGCGAGGGCGAGGCCGACCGGCGGCGGCGGGAGTTCGTCGGCTTCGGCTACGACGACTGGGCGGAGAAGGCCCCCGATCCCGGTGAGGAGCTGACCTTCCTGCGTTCCAAGCTCGACTGGAGCGAGCTGGACGACGACGCCCACCGGGCCCATCTCGACTGGTACCGGGCCCTGATCGCGCTGCGCCGGGCACACCCCGAGCTGACGGACCCGAGACTGGATCGGGTCCGGGTCGACCACGGCGAGTCCTGGCTGGTCGTCCACCGGGGAGGGCTCAGGGTGGCGGCCAACCTCGGTCCGGTCCCGCTCACCGTTAGGCTCGGGCCAGGACGGTCCGCGCCCGGCCACATCATGCTCGCCTCGGACCCGTCGGCGACGGTGCGGGGAGAGGAGCTGTCCCTGCCCGCCCGCTCCCTCGCGGTGGTGAGACTCTGAACCCGCCCGGCTGACCGCCGCGTGGCCACAGGCTCAGGCGGTCACCTGACGCCCCGCCTGCCGGTAGGCCACGGGGTGGTGGGCCGGCAACCGCATCTTGTGCCGGGTGTGGGAGGACACCAGGTCCCGGGGTCGCCGGTCGCTCCCCAGCAGCGCGCGGAGCCGGAGGTGGGCGAAGATCCGCTCCATGATGGCCGTGCCGTCCGCCCGGCCGTTCACGCCGCGGCCGGGGTGAGGATGTCGGACAGGCGGCGCAGACCGCGGGCGGTACGGGCCTTGACCGTGCCGAGCGGGACGCTCAGCCTCTCGGCGATCTCCCGCTGGGTCAGGTCGCCGTAGTAGGCCAGTTCGATCGCCTGGCGCTGTGACTCGGGCAGCTTGGCCAGCGCCCGGCGCACCTGGTCGCGCTCGGCCATGCCGTCGCCGTCGACCCTGCCGTCGTCGCCGACCGGATCCGCCACCACGTCCAGCGGCACCGTCCGCAGGGTGCGCGTCCGAAGCTGGTCGACCGCACGCTTGTGCGCGATGCCGAGCATCCAGGCGGGGAGGCTGCGGGCCGGGTCGAAGCGGTGCCGTGACCGCCAGACCTCGGCGAACACGATCTGCTGAAGGTCCTCGATCTCCTGCTGCGGTACGAATCGCCGCAGGTAGGAGCGGATGAGGGAGCCGTGGGCGTTGAAGCACTCGGCCAGGGCCGCATCGTCGCCCTCGGCGAACCGGATGTTCAGGGTGTCCGTCATGACGCCTCCGCTCACCGAGAAAACTTATTCAAAACCTATTCATACCCGGCCGGTCGACGTGATCGCAAGCAGGGCACGGCGGCACGCCGGTCAACGGGAGGGAGCGGGGCGAGCTGGGGGGACTCAGGCCAGGGCGGCGAGGACGCGGGTGAGCGCGTCCTGGAACGACGTGACGTGGGGGACCGACACCGGCAGCCCCTCCCACCAGCCCATACCGCCCGCGACGACCAGGCTCGGCGGGCGGAGCACGGGCAGCGACGCGAGCGGGGCGGGGTCACCGGTGGTGGGCAGCTGGGACCAGACGAAGACCACCGAGGGGCCCAGCCGGCGCATCGCGTCCGCCAGCGCCGGGTACGGGGTCCTGGCGCCCAGCACCCGGGTCTCCACCTGGTGGTCGGTGGCCAGCGTGGCGGCCAGTGCGTAGATCGGCAGGCTGTGCTGCTCGTCCTCGGCGCAGGCGAGCAGCACGGGGCGGGTGTTGACCGGCTGGGCGGGGCGTGTGGTGAGCCGGATCAGCGCCGCCAGCAGCCGGTCGGAGAACAGGTGCTCGATCTCGACGCTCGCGCCGCTCTCGGCCTGGCGGTCGCAGATCGTCTCGAAGACCGGCAGCACCAGTCGCTCCCAGGTCCACGGCACGCCGTGCCTGGCCAGCGACGCCTCTATCCAGTCGTGGACGGTTCGGCTGTCCAGCGTCATCGCCGCCCGCGCCAGCATCGCCGCCGTGGGGATGCCGGGCCGCTCCGCCACGGGGAAGGAGGGGATCTCCTCGGTGGCCACCTCCGGAGCCGCCGGGGGGACGGTCTCGATCCTCAGGACCTCCCGTGCCGCGTCGGAGGGGGGCACCCCGCTCCTGATGAGCCGGTTCATCTCCTCCAGGCGCCACAGGTCGCGGGTGTCGTAGCGTCGATGCCCCCCGGGGCTCCGGCGGCTCGGGCCCACGCCGTAGCGTAGGTTCCAGGTCCGCAGCGTGGGGGCGGGCACGCCGAGGCGTCGTGAGACGGCGCCGATGCCGTATCCCGGCTCCTCATCAGCGGTCACCTGTCGCTGCTTTTCCATCTCATCCCATTTCAGGCCCGCTACCGCCGTACCAGCGTGACAGGCGACACGAGCGGTCGCTCCCTGGACATTCCTTCGAGTTCCGAACCCCCGGCGGATGCAACCGGCGGAGCGTGACCCGGCGAAAGGAAAACGTGGCCGATACTGTGATCGTTTTGTTCAGCCGTGACCTCCGGGTGCACGACCACCCGGCGCTCGCCGCTGCGTGCGAGCGCGCACGTCATGTCATACCACTCTTCGTCATCGACCCCGACATACCCGCCGGCAACCGCCTGGGATTTCTCGCCGAATGCCTCGCCGACCTGCGCGGATCGCTCCGTGAGCGGGGTGGTGAGCTGGTCGTGCGCAGGGGTGATCCGGTCGCGGAGACGATGCGCCTGGCGGGGGAGTCGGGGGCCGGGGCGGTCCACGCCGCCATGGACGTCAGCGCCCTCGCGCACCGCAGGCAACGGCGCCTGGCGGCGGAGTGCGAGCGCGCGGGGGTGGAGTTCCGCACCTTCCCCGGCCTGACGATCGTGCCGCCGGACGCGCTCAGGCCGTCGGGCGGCGGTGACCACTACCGGGTCTTCACCCCCTACTGGCGGGCCTGGAGCCGGCGACCACGCAGGGAGGTGCTCAAGGCACCCGGCATGGTCAGTGTCCCCCGGGCACTGAGCCCCGGCCGGCTACCCGAGCCCGGACACAAGACGTACGAGCTGTTCAGGGGTGGTGAGACGGTCGGGCGCCGGAGGATGGAGCAGTGGTTGAGACACTGCGTGGACGACTACGCCGACGGCCACGACGACATGGCGGGCAACCGCACCTCCAGGCTCAGCCCCTACCTGCGCTTCGGCTGCGTCTCGCCGCTGGAGCTGGAGTCGCTGGCCAGGGAGGCCGGGGACACCGGCGAGTTCGTCAGGCAGCTGTGCTGGCGGGACTTCTTCCACCAGGTGACACGGGCCTTCCCGCGGATCAACCGGGACGACTACCGCCCGCGCGGGCACGAGTGGCGCGACGACGACCACGCGGCGCAGGCGTGGAAGGAGGGCATGACCGGAATCCCCATCGTGGACGCCGGGATCCGGCAGATGCTCGCCGAGGGCTGGATGCACAACCGGGCCCGCCTGATCGTGGGCTCGTTCCTCGTCAGGCGGCTGCGGGTCGACTGGCGGGTCGGGGCCGACCACTTCTTCGAGCGGCTGCTCGACGGCGATGTGGCCAACAACTACGGCAACTGGCAGTGGGTCGCGGGAACCGGCAACGACACCCGGCCCAACCGGCCCGTCAACCACATCCGGCAGGCCAAGAGGTACGACCCGGACGGCGAGTACGTCCGCCGCTACGTCCCCGAGCTCGCCGCCCTGCCGAAGCGGGTTGTCCACGAGCCGTGGAAACTGCCCTCGGGCGTCCCCGGCTATCCCGCGCCGCTCGTCTCCGTGGACTGAGGTGAGTGCTCCGGTGCCGAAAACCCCGCCGGTGGGCGGCCTTTCTGGCCGGAAAGGCCGCCCACCGGCGGGGTTACGGGGATGTTCTCAGTGCCGGTGGTTGTGACCGGCATGGTCGTGGCCCACGTGGTCGTCCTCGTCCTCGTCCTCGTCCGAGGGGCCGTCGGAGGGCTCGACGCCCAGCACGGCCTCGCGGGGCTCGATCTGCTCGACGTGCTCGATCAACCCCAGGACGTGGTCCGGCTCGATCAGCCACTGCAGCGCCGTGGCGCCGGTCTCGTCGGCCGAGACCAGTTCGGCCTGCTCCTTGCGCTCGTCGTCGTCCAGGTCGGCGTCAGGGTGGTTGATCTCCTTCAACGCGGCGGCCTGCAGGGAGGCGATGTCCTGCACCTCCACGGTCAGCTCAACAGTCAGACGCAGATAGCGTTCAGTGCCCGATTCATCACTCATGGTGGAAATCCTAGTGCCTGGTGTGGGTCGGACAGGGCCTGGGGCCTGTCCGTTGGATCTTTTGCCCGCTGCTCCTCGCCGTAAGATCCGCGGGACGGGGCTAGGGGAGCTTCCACTCCACCGGGGTCGCGCCCTGCTGCTGGAGAAGCTCGTTCGTCTTGCTGAACGGGCGGGAGCCGAAGAAGCCGCTGCGGGCCGACAGGGGGCTGGGGTGGGCCGACTCGATGGCCGGGATCTTGCCGAGCATCGGGCGCAGGTTGCGGGCGTCGCGCCCCCACAGGATCGCCACCATCGGCTGCTCGCGTGCGACGAGGGCCTTGATGGCCTGCTCGGTGACCTCCTCCCAGCCCTTGCCCCGGTGCGAGGCGGGCTTGCCCGGCATGACGGTGAGCACCCGGTTGAGCAGGAGCACGCCCTGTTCGGTCCAGGGGGTCAGGTCGCCGTTGCTCGGCATCGGCAGCCCGAGATCCTCGGTGAGCTCCTTGTAGATGTTGCGCAGGCTGGCCGGGATCGGGCGTACGTCCGCGGCGACGGAGAAGCTCAGACCGATGGGATGACCTGGCGTGGGATACGGATCCTGTCCCACGATCAGCACCTTGACCTGGTCAAAGGGCTGCTGGAAGGCGCGGAGCACGTTGGCCCCGGACGGAAGGTACTGCCTGCCCTCCGCCACTTCCCTCCGGAGGAACTCGCCCATCTCGGCGATCTTCTCGGCAGCGGGTTCCAGGGCCTTGGCCCACCCGGCTTCCACGACTTCGTTCAAGGGACGTGCGGCCATGTGCAGGACCCTATCGATGTTTTAGGCCCGGTACGGCGTGTGCCGGAAATCAGCGCGCGCCGCACCGGGCCTGCCTCTGTCTCTACTTCACCGAGCCGGCCATCATCCCTTGGACGAAATACCTCTGGAAGGCGAAAAAGAGGATCAATGGGATGATCAGCGACAGGAAAGCACCTGGCGCAAGAATGTCCACGTTGGTCCCGAATTGCCGCATCTGGGATTGCAGGGCCTTGGTCATCGGCTGGTTCTCGGTGTTGGCGAAGACCAGGGCGACGAGCAGGTCGTTCCAGACCCAGAGGAACTGGAAGATGCCGAGCGAGGCGACCGCGGGCTTGGCCAGCGGGAACACCACGGTCGAGAAGATCTTCCACTCGCCGGCGCCGTCCATCCGCGCCGCCTCGAGCAGCGAGCGGGGGATGCCCGCGAAGAAGTTGCGGAGCAGGAAGATGGCGAACGGAAGCCCGAAGGCGACGTGGAAGAGCACCACGCCCGCGATGGAGCCGAAGATGCCGACCGTGCCGTAGAGCTTCGCGATCGGGATCAGCGCGATCTGGATCGGCACCACCAGCAGGCCGACCACCACAAGGAAGAGCGCGTCCCTGCCGGGGAACTCCATCCAGGCGAACGCGTACGCAGCCATGGCCGCGATGCCGATCACCAGGAGTGTCGCGGGCACCGTGATGAACACGGTGTTCCAGAACGACGCGGTGAACCCGCTCGCCAGCAGGTCGGAGTAGCTCTTGAGGGTGAACTCGGCGGGTTTGACCAGGGCGGTCCACCAGCCGGTGGAGTTGTTGGCCGTCTCCTCGCGGAGCGAGACCACGAACAGCCCGAGGGTCGGGACCAGCCAGAAGATGCCGATCAGCACCAGCACCGCCTGGACCAGGCCGCCGCCGATCCGGTCGACGACGCGGCCCGCCACGCTGCGCGGTGGAGCGCCGAGGGTGGTGGAGGTGGTCACTGGTTGTCCCTCCTGAACCGGCGGATGTTGAGAATCATGAAGGGCAGCACGAGGACCAGCAGGAAGATGGAGAGCGCGCTGCCCAGCCCCTGGTTGCCTCCGCCGCCGAAGGAGACGCGCCACATCTCCAGCGCGATCACGTTGGCCTGCGGCTGCACCGATCCCGGCGCGATGACGAAGACCAGGTCGAAGACCTTCAACGTGTTGATGATCATCGTGACGAACACGACGAGCAGCACCGGGGCGAGCAGCGGGACAGTGATCTTGCGGAACACCTGCCACTCGGTGGCGCCGTCGATGCGGGCCGCCTCGAGCGCGTCGCGCGGGATGGCCGACAGGCCGGCCGCGATCAGCACCATGGAGAACCCGGCCCACACCCAGACGAACGCCCCGATGATCGCCGGGGTGATCAGGGTCGGTCCCAGCCAGGGGATCCCGTTGAAGGCCGCCTGGAAGTTCGACTGCGGCAGCCGCACCTGGTAGTCGCCGGGAGCGAGGCCGGTGAAGCGGAAGGTGCCGTCGGCCTCGGTGCGGGCGGTGGCCTTGACGGCGCCGTCCCGTACCGCCTCCACGGTCACCCCGACCAGCCCCTTCTCCGTCGGATCCACCTGGTTGACCGCTCCGCCGCCGCCCTGGGTGAAGTCCACCCACACCGTCCCGGCCAGCTCGCCGGGACCCGGCTGGGCCGCCTTCGCCGGCGCGGCCGAGGCGAGGGAGTCCGGCTTCACACCGACCAGCGGGACGAGCACCGCCTGCCCGGGGGCGGCGGGCCCCCTGCTCACCACCGCGCCCTGCGCGGCGATGACCGGTGCCTGGTCGTTCTCCCTGGGACGGGCGTCCGGGTAGCCCTGGCCGGAGCCGAAGAGGCCGGTCACCGAGGTGATCACGGCGTTGGCCACGCCCCGGTCGGGGGCCTGCTCGTACACCAGGCGGAAGATGACGCCGGAGGCCATCAGGGAGACGGCCATCGGCATGAACACGATCAGTTTGAAAGCCGTGGCCCAGCGGATCCGCTCGGTGAGCACCGCGAAGATCAGGCCCATCACGGTGACCAGGAGCGGGGCCACCACCACCCAGATCAGGTTGTTCCTGATCGTGACCAGGGTGGCGGAGTCGCTGAAGATCGTGGCGTAGTTCCCCGCGCCGACGAAACCGTCGCCGTTGGCGTCGTAGAGGCTGCGGAAGATCGAGTAGATGATCGGGTAGATCACCATCACGCCGAGCAGGAGCGCCCCCGGCAGCAGGAACCAGATCGCCATGCTCGGCGGCGGTCCCAGCCGGGTGGCCCTCTTCGCCTCCACCGGCGCGGTGCCCCCGGCGGGGGCGGCGGGCGGGGGGGTGCGGACCTCGGTGCCGGCGTCGGGCGCCGGTCGTCGGGTGTCGTCCGGTCCGGGGGAGGACCCGCCGGCGGTGTCGCCGTGCGGGCCCTGCGGGCCGTTTAACCGGTTGGTCACGGCCGCTCTCCCTTACTTCCAGGCCTTCTTGGCCTCGGCCTCAAGCTTGGTCTGGATGCCCTTGACGTCCGAGGGGTCGCGGACGAAGTCCTGCAGGAGCTTCCACTGACCCTTGCCGTCCGTGCCGCCGAAGGCGCTCGGCGCCAGGTCGGACATGTCATAGCGGACCGCGTCGCCGGCGGAGATGATCGTCTGGGCGAGCTGCTTGGTCAGCTCGGCGGGGTAGTTGTCGGGCGAGACGTTGCGGTTGGGCGAGAGGTATCCGGGAAGCTTCGCCCAGATCTCGCCGCCCTCGACGGAGGCGAGGAACTCCAGCAGGGCCATCGCGCCCTCGGAGTCCTTCAGCGCCACCGCGATGTCGCCACCCAGCACGACCGGCTCGGTGTCACCGGCCTTCGGGAACGGGAAGTACTTGGCCTCCTCGCCCAGCTTGGCGCCCGACTCCTCGGCGGTGGTGCCCACGAAGTCGGCCTCGATGACCATGGCGGACTTGTCCTGGCCGTAGACCTGGGTCACGCAGGTCGGGAAGTCGGTCTGCAGGGCGCCGGAGGAGCCGCCGAGCAGGAACTCCTTCTTGCCGGCGAGCTGCCCGATCTTCTCCAGCGCGACTGTCACGCTGGGGTCGGTCCACGGGATCTCGTGGTTGGAGAGCTTGGTGTAGTTCTCCGGGCCCGCGCTGGACAGGTAGACGTTCTCGAACAGGTCGGTCAGCGTCCAGCCGGAGGCGCCGCAGAGGGAGAACGGCGGGGTGCCGGAGTCGGCGATCGTCTGGGCGGTCTTGATCAGGTCGTCCCAGGTGGCCGGGGGCTGCGCCCCCGCGTCCTGGAACGCCTTGTCGCGGTACCAGATGAGCGACTTGTGAGCCGCCTTCACCAGCACGCCGTAGGACTGGCCGCCCGCGGAGCCGAGCTCCTTCCAGTACGGGGTGTAGTTGTCGTCGATCTGCTTCAGGACCCCGGCGCTGAGCGGCTTGAGCGCCTTCTGGTCCGCGTACTGCTTGACCAGGCCCGGCTGGGGCAGGATCGCGATGTCCGGCGGGTTGCCGCCCTGGATGCGGGGACCGAGGTAGGCGCCGGTGTCCTCACCGGTGGAGGCATAGGTGACCTTGGCGCCGGTCTTCGCCTCGAACGCCTTGAGCACTTCCTGGAAGTTGGCCTGCTCGGGGCCGGTCCACTTGGCGGCGACCTCGATGGACACTCCTTCGAGGGTCTTGGCGGCGGGCGCGGAGGCGGACGCGCCACCGCTCCCGGCCGGTGCCGGAGTGGCCGACTCGCCGCTGCACGCCGCGAGTGCCAGGGCGAGCCCCGCCGTGGTCACCGCTGCAATGGTTCTACGCATGCTGAACAGATCTCCTGAATGGGATGGGGGGATACGTGGGGACGTACAAACAGCCGAGATGGGGATGACGGCTTCTGCCAGGGGGTCACCCCGGCGTCAACGAGCCCGGATGATCTCGTCGAGCTGGCCTTTCATGGAGGCGACAACGTCGTCGCCGACCTCCTCGAAGGGCGGGGTGAGCGCATTGGAGACCGCACTGGCGATCACCAGGCTCACCTGGTTGTAGTTGGCACTGGTGGGCCTGGGGCGAGCGGAGAGGATGCTCTGCTTCAGGACCGGCAGGTAGGGGAAACGCTTGATCAGAGCGGGGTCGTCGTACAGTTCGGCCCATACGGGCGGGAACGAGCCGTCGGCGAGCACCCGCCGCTGGTTCTCCAGGCCGGTGAAGTAGCGGATGAACTCGGTGGCCGACTTCTGCCGTTTGGAGAAGGCGCTCACCGCGAGGTTGTAGCCGCCGAGCGAGCCGGTGCCGGGGCCGTCGAGGCCGGGCAGCCGGGTCACCCCGAACTTTCCGGCGACCGCCGAGGCGGTGGCCGGTCCGTAGGCGTGCGGCCAGTTGCGGGCGAAGGCCAGCCGTCCCTCCTCGAAGGCGAGCTGCGCCTCGTCCTCCTTGAAGGAGAGCGACTCCTGCGGGATCCAGCCCTCCCGGAACCCGTCCACCAGGAAGTCCAGGCCGGCCTTGGCCTTGGCCACGTCCATGGTCACCGTGGTGCCGTCCTGGTTGAGGATCTGCCCGCCCGCGGACTGCACGGCCTCGGTGAAGTTGACGGTCAGACCCTCGTAGGCCAGGAACTGGCCCGCGTAGCCGCCGATGTCGTACCTGGTGTGCAGGGTGCGCGCCTGCGTGCGCAGTTCGTCCCAGGTCTTCGGTGGTTTGAACCCCTCCTTGGCCAGCAGGTCCTTGCGGTAGTAGAGCAGCCCGGCGTTGCTGGTGTAGGGCACCGCCCAGAGCTTGTCCCGATAGATCGCCGTGTCGACGACCGGCGGCAGGAACCGGTCGAGCGGGAACATCGAGCGCTCCAGCGGCAGGATCCAGCCGGCGTCGGCGAACTCCGCGGTCCAGATCACGTCCAGCCCGATCACGTCGTATCGGTCGCTTTTGGCCTGGAGGTTGGCGACCATCTGTGCCCGCTGCTCGTCGGCCGCCTCGGGGAGTTCGAGCAGGGTCGCCCGCTCCTCGGGGTGGGCCTGGTTCCAGCGGTCGAGCAGCGGCTGCAGGTAGGCGGTCGCGGGGCGCCCGATCACCAGGGTGAACGGGCCGGTTCCGCCGAACCGCTCGCTCTCCTGCGTGCCGGCCGCCGAGCACCCCGCCACGAGAAGCATGGCGAGCACGACGGGGATGAGTCGGCGCACCGTGACCTCCCGATTTCCAGTTGATTACATACATGTTAGGTAGATGCATGCATGTTATGCATAGCGATAACATCACCGTCAACGGATAAACCCGTAACGCTCACGTAACGAGCTCTTCGAGGAGGTGGGGCGTGCGGCTGATGCTGCTGGCGCTCCTCGCGAAGGAACCTGCCCACGGCTACGAGCTCAAACAGGCGCTTGAACAGATCTTCGGGAGCGCCTACCCTTCACCGAACATCGGGCAGATCTACGTCACGCTCGGCCGCCTGGAAAAGGACGGTCTGGTGCGCGCCGTGGACGTCGCGCAGTCCAACCGGCCGAACAAGAAGGTCTACCACCTGACGGCCGGGGGCCGCGAGATCCTCGACACCTGGGTGGACGAACCCACCGAGGGGCCCAGGGTCAGGGACGAGTTCTTCATGAAGCTCGTGCTCGCCCCGATGACCGGCATCGCCGACAGGATGGCGATGATCAACCGCCAGCGTCGTCACTACCTGGGACTCATGCGCGACCTCAACGAACTCGCGGAGCGGACCGACCCGAACAATCGTGTCGCGCTCCTGCTGGTCGAGGGGGCCATGCTGCACCTCCAGGCCGACCTCGACTGGCTCGAACGCTGCCAGGAGGACCTGAGTTGACGTCTCCCGTGGTCGACACAGTCAACCTTGTCAAGATCTACCAGGACGGTGGGGTACCGGTGCCCGCCGTGCGGGGGGTCGACCTGCGGGTGAGC
The DNA here is from genome assembly GCF_050943795.1 of Streptosporangium sp. CA-115845. NCBI lineage: Bacteria > Bacillati > Actinomycetota > Actinomycetes > Streptosporangiales > Streptosporangiaceae > Streptosporangium > Streptosporangium sp. CA-115845. The sequence goes on from NZ_CP191988.1 coordinate 1,780,236, forward strand.
GCGGGGGAGTTCGTGGCGGTCATGGGGCCGTCGGGTTCCGGCAAGTCCACGCTGGTCCACATGATCGGCGGTCTGGAGAGCAGGACCAGCGGCGAGATCTGGCTCGACGGGCAGCGGGCCGACACGCTGAACGAGAGCGCCTGGGCGCTGCTCCGCCGCCGGAAGATCGGCTTCGTCTTCCAGTTCTTCAACCTCGTCGCCAACATGACCGTGGCCGACAACGTCGAGCTGCCCGCGCTGCTGGCCGGGGTCAGCGCGCGCGAGGCCCGCCGGCGCCGCGAGTACCTGCTCGGCGAGCTCGGCCTGACCGCGCGCGCCGACGCAGCCCCCGCCCAGCTCGCCGGGGGCGAGCAGCAGCGGGTCGCGCTGGCCCGCGCGCTGGCCAACAAGCCGAGCCTGCTGCTCGCGGACGAGCCCACCGGCAACCTCGACAGCCGCAACACCCGCGACGTCCTGCGCCTGCTCGGCGAGGTCCATCGCGAGGGCCAGACCGTGATCATGGTCACCCATGACGCCCGGGTGGCGAGCCTGGCCGACCGGGTGGTCTCCCTCCTGGACGGGCAGATCGTCGACGACGGCGGTGCCGGCCTGGTCCGCCGCCGTCCCAGGGGCAACGCGGGCGACGTCGTCGAGCTGAGAGGCTGACCGATGCCCCTGCCGCCGGGGACCTTTCGACCCGTGCTCCCGAACGCCGCCGGGTGGGCCGTGCGGACCCGGATCCGGGGGGTGTCGCGGTGAGCACCGCCCGCGCCTCCTACAGGTGGATCCGGGCCGACCTCAGGGCACGCAGGGCGCAGGCGCTGCTGACGGTGCTGGCCGTGGCGGGGATCGTCACGGCGCTGATCACCTCCGCGACCCTGCTGGAGGACGGTACCAACCCGTGGCGGAGCCTGTTCGCCGAGTCCAGGGGTGCGCATGTGTGGATACACACCAGGGACGCCCCCGAGGCGGCCGCGCTGGCGAGACTCCCCGGCGTGGTCCAGGTCGCCGGCCCCTACCGGTCGGCTCCGGTCACGCTCACCCTGGACGGGAAGAAGTCGCCGGTGGCGCTGCGGGAGATGTCCGCGACGCCACCGAGGGTCGCCGTCCCGCTGATCCGTGAGGGGCGCCCGCTCCGCCCCGGCGACACCGACGGCGTGGTCGTCGAGCGCTCCTTCGCCAGGGCGCTCGACCTGAGGGTGGGCGGCCCCTTCCCGGTGACGGGGCTCAACGGCGCCACCCACCCGCTCATCGTGGTCGGCCTGGCCGACAGCACCGACCAGGGCTTCTACCCCGAGTGGACGCCCGGCCTGGCCTGGACGCTCGCGCCGGTCCTGGCCAGGGTCGAGCCCGCGCTGGGCCGCAGCGAGTCGGTCACCGGGCTGCGCCTGGCCGACGGCGAGGCCACGCTGCCCGCCGTCCACGGCGCCGTCACCCTCCTGGAGGGGCAGATCCAGCGGATGTCCACCTGGCGCGAGGTCCGCGCCTCGATGGAGCTGGACAACCGGTTGCTCGGCCTGCTGCTCGCGCTGTTCGGCATCGCCGGGCTGGTCGCCGCCGCGCTCGCCATCGCCAACGTGGTGGGCGGCCGGGTGCTGACCCAGACCCGTGACATCGCCACCCTCAAGTCCCTCGGCTACACCCGGGGCCAGGTCTTCGCCGTGCTCATGGCCGAGCACGGCGCGCTCGGCTTGCTCGGCATCGTCATCGGGCTTCTGTGCGGTCAGGTCGCCGCCTCGTTCGTCCTGGACGGGGTGCCGATCCTGCCGCTCTCGCCGGGCCCGCTGCTCGCCATCGTCGGCGGCACCGCCGCGGTGGTCTGTGTGGCGGTGGCCCTGCCGGCCTGGCGTGGCGGGCGCACCCCTCCCCTCCCCGCGGCTCCGGCGGCGCCGCTCCGGGGGCACCTGTCGCGCCTGGCGCGGCTGGCGCTGCTGCTGCGGCTGCCGCCCGCCCTGGTCCTGGGCACCCGCGACGCCTTCACCAGGCGGGTCCCGGCGTTCCTGAGCATCTTCGGCGTCGCGATCCCGATGATGATGATCACCATCGGGCTCGGCTGCTGGGCCACCCTGGACGACTTCCTCCGTCACCCCGAGCAGGTGGGCCAGGCGGCGGCGCTCACGGTGCGCCCGGACAAGCTACCGGCCGACGAGGCACTCAGGATCGCCAGGGCCGACCCCGAGGTGCTGGCCGCCTATCCCGGTGCCGAGGTGCTCGCCCTGGAGCCCGAGCAGACCAGGAGCGTGCTGGCCCGCGCCGCGGGCACCTCGACCGAGCCGTACCCGTTCTCGGTGGTCGAGGGCCGGATGTACGCCGCCAGGGGAGAGGCGGTCGCCGGACAGGGGCTGCTCGACCTGCTGGGGGTGCGGATCGGCGACCGGGTCCGGCTGACCGTGGGCGGCACCCCGCTGATCGTGCACCTGGTGGGCCGGGTGGTGGAACCGGACCAGGACGGGGAGGTGCTCTCCTTCGGCATCGACAGCCTCGCGGCCAAGGACGCGGTGCCGCCGCAGTTCTACAGCCTGGTGCTCAGGCCGGGCGCGGACCCGGCCGAGGTCCGGGCGCGGCTGCTGGCCGCCTCGGGAGAGGCCCTTGAGGTGCACCGGGTGGTCAACCCGGCGGAGCGGCTCGCGATCATCCGGGTGGTGATCGTGGCGCTGATCGGCGTGCTCGCCCTGCTGGGCCTGGCCAACCTCCTCACGGCCGGTGCCCTGGGCCTGCGCGACCACGCCTTCGATCTCGCGGTGCTCAAGGCCATGGGCCTCACGCCCAGGCAGGTGGCCGCCACCCTGGTCACCGGGACCGGCCTGCTGATCGTGCTGGGTGTGGTCGCGGGCACCGCGGCCGGGGCCTCGCTGGTCAGCGGGCTGATCGACCTGCAGGGCCACACCAGCGGCGTCGGCGCCGGCATCGGCCGTACGCCCTCGGCCCTGACGCTCGCCGTCGCGGTGCTCGTCGCGGTCGGTTCCGCCCTGCTGGTGACGCTGATCCCGGCGGGCCGCGCGGCCCGCGCCCAGGTCCCGGTAACGGCCAGATAGCCCCGGGACACGCGTCCCGGGGCCACCCTCGAAAGCCGTCCTCAGGGCTTGAGCGAGAACCAGTAGAAACCGTGACCCGGCAGGGTCAGCAGGTACGGCAGGGCGCCCACCGCGGGGAAGTGCACCCCGCCCCTGGCCTCGACGGGGGTCATCCCCGCGAAGCGGCGCAGGTCGAGCTCGACCGGCTGCGGGTACTTCGACAGGTTGTTGACGCAGAGCATCAGGTCGTCCCCGTCCTCACGGACGAAGCTGAGCACCGCCGGGTTGCTGGACCACAGCTCGTTGTAGACGCCGGTGCCGAAGACCGGGTGTTCACGGCGGATCGCCAGCATGTTCCTGGTGAAGTGGAGCAGCGAGGCGGGGTTCCGCTGCTGCGCCTCCACGTTGACCGCCTGGTAGCCGTAGATCGGGTCCATCACGGCGGGCAGGTAGAGGCGTCCGGGATCGGCCGTGGAGAAGCCCGCGTTGCGGTCGGGGCTCCACTGCATCGGGGTGCGGACCGCGTCGCGGTCCTCCAGCCAGATGTTGTCACCCATGCCGATCTCGTCGCCGTAGTACATGACCGGGGAGCCGGGCAGCGAGAGCAGCAGCGCGGTGAACAGCTCGATCTGGTCGCGGTCGTTCTCCAGCAGCGGGGCGAGGCGGCGCCGGATGCCGAGGTAGGCCCGCATGCGCGGGTCCTTGGCGTACTCGGAGTGCATGTAGTCGCGCTCCTCCTCGGTGACCGTCTCAAGCGTCAGCTCGTCGTGGTTACGGAGGAAGATGCCCCACTGGGCGCTCTCGGGGAGCTTCGGGGTCCGCGACATGATCTCGGAGATCGGCTCGCGGCTGCCCCGCCGCACGCCCATGAAGATGCGCGGCATGAGCGGGAAGTGGAAGGCCATGTGGCACTCGTCACCGCCGACCGCGGGGTCGCCGAAGTACTCGACCACGTCCTCGGGCCAGCCGTTGGCCTCGGCCAGCAGCACCCGGTCGGGGTAGAGGCGGTCGACCTCGGCGCGGACCTTCTTCAGGTAGGCGTGGGTCTCCGGCAGGCCGGAGCAGTCGGTGCCCTCGCGCTCGAAGAGGTAGGGCACCGCGTCGAGGCGGAAGCCGTCGATGCCCAGGTCCAGCCAGAAGCGCAGGACCTCCAGCATGGCCTCCTGGACCGCCGGGTTCTCGTAGTTCAGGTCCGGCTGGTGGTGGAAGAAGCGGTGCCAGTAGTACTGCTTGCGGATCGGGTCGTAGGTCCAGTTGGACTCCTCGGCGCCGATGAAGATGATCGGCGCGTCGGGGTAGCCGGTCGGGCTGTCCGACCAGACGTAGAAGTCGCCGTACGGGCCCTCGGGGTCGTGCCGGGACGCCTGGAACCAGGGGTGCTTGTCACTGGTGTGGTTCATCACCAGGTCGGTGATGATGCGCAGGCCCCGCCGGTGCGCCGACTCGATCAGCTCCACGAAGTCTCCGAGATCGCCGAAGTCCGGAAGGATCTTCATGTAGTCGGAGATGTCGTAACCGCCGTCACGCAGGGGGGACTCGTACAGCGGGAGCAGCCACAGGCAGTCGACGCCGAGCCACTGGACGTAGTCCAGCTTCTCGATGAGGCCGCGCAGGTCACCCGTGCCGTCGCCGTTGGAGTCCTTGAACCCGCGGACCAGCACCTCGTAGAAGACCGCGCGCTTGTACCACTGGGGGTCGGCCGAGACGAAGTCCTCGGCGACGGACTCCGGGGAAGGGGAGGGGAGGGGGGATGGGTTCATCGTGTTCTCGCTCACGGTGATAAAGGGCAGGACGAAGTCACCGGATGCTCCGGCTGATGATGTTTGGTGACCGCGCCGGCGGGAGCCGTCATCCCCACGAGCTCCATGGCCACGGACAGGCCGAATTTGTGATTCGGGGCCATCCGTTGTGGCGCTTTCTGGGCCGAACACTACCAGCCGAGTGAACCCCTCGAAGCCCCCTTGGCGTGGTACGCCGCCCCCGCCCCACGGAATCGCGGCGCGCATCGCGCCATGCCCGCGTAATCGCCGCGTCGCTTACCGTTTTCCTGCCTGAAACACGACCCGCCCCAACGAGGTGACCTCGGCTTATGCCCGCGGACCCGGCCGGGGCGCGCGCGGTGCGGCGGGGACGCGCTCCGGCCTTCTCGAAGGGGTGGCCGAGCCCGATTCCGGGGGCGCGCGAAAACTCCGCGGGGCCGTGTGGTAGGGCCCCGGCGGACGGAGGGCGTCAGGGGGTCAGTTCCAGGGCGGGCTGAGGTCGGGGAGGCGGTCCTGGTAGTCGCCGAGCCAGGCGCCGAACAGCACCAGGCCGCGCACCCAGAAACGGTCGTTCCAGCCGTTGAACCGCGTCAGGCCGTCGGGGCCCTCGGCGATCACGGTGTGCAACTGCTCGGAGAGCAGCGAGGGCACGGCGCCGGCGACGAGGGTGAGCATCCGGTGGCCGTACTCCCTGGCGGGCGCGGCGGCCGAGCGGAGCGGGACCCGCGCCAGTGGCTGCTTGACCACGTTGGTGGAGGGCAGCGCGGCCACCCGCGGGTTGGCCGCGTACAGCAGCTCGCGGTAGAAGCGCCCCTGGTCCTTGCGGTTCACCCCGACGGAGAGCGCCGCGTCGAAGAAGTCGGGGTGCATGAACGGCGCCGTGAACGAGACCTCGGGGCCGACCAGGTTGACCGGGGAGCGGGCGATGCCCCGCGCCGTCCTGGTGTGCAGGACCGACAGCGGCAGCTCCGCCCGGTGGCCGTTGAGCATGGAGGTCGACTGGGTGAAGGCGTGCCCGACGCTGTCGGTGATCCACTCTTCCGCCCGCTCCGACAGGAAGGGCGTGGAGGAGGAGCCCAGCGCCAGCGAGCCGAGCAGCGCGGCCTTGCGCTCGGCCTGGCCGGAGGCCTCCAGTGCGGCCCCGCTGACCATGAAGTTCTTCAGCAGCGGCCCCCCGGCCAGCCCGTCGACCAGGGTCCGCCCGGCCCGGTGCACCTCGCGGGCGAAAGGGGTGTACCAGGCGTGGTGCGGGGTGAGGAACTCCAGCCGCCGCGCCGCGGCCAGCGCGTCGTCGGGATAGGCGGCGGCGTCCTGGGGGATCACCCGGTGGCGCACGCCCAGCTCGTGGGTTATCGCCTTGGCGAAGACGATGTCGGTGTCGGTGCCGTCGTCGGGGCTGGTCGTCCACGACTCCACGTCGGCGCCGCGGGCCACCGCCACCGAGCAGAGCAGCCGCGAGTCGTAGCCGCCGCTGACCGGTACGAGCAGCGGGCGCCCGTCGAGTTCCTTGTAGACCTCGTGCAGGATCTCCAGGATCTCCCCGGCGGTCCTGCCCGCCTCGTACGGCTCCTCGCGCAGCCATCGGGGCAGCATCCGCTCGACGGAGATCCGGCCCGACGCCCGGTCGAAGACCAGCGCGCTCGCCCCGGCCAGCCGCTTCACCTGCGTGTACGGGGTGTCGTCGCGCAGCGGGAAGGTGAGCTGGATGATCGAGGCCCAGGCGTCCCAGTTGATCTCGTACGGGGTGCGCGCCAGGGAGAGCAGCGGTTCGAGCAGCGAGGAGAAGTAGAGCGCCCCGCCGCGGAACAGGTAGTAGACGTCCACGAGGCCGAGGCCGCCGGCGTGCAGGGTGATCCGCTCGCCGTCGTCGATCAGGCCGGGCGTCTCGTAGGTCTCGGCCACAGTGATCCACTGCGCGTTCCAGGGGGCCGCCCCGTCGGGCTTGCGCTCCCCCCAGGCGAAGGCCCAGCCGCGCTCGTCCCGCCGGTAGGGCGGCAGCGGGGAGGAGCTGAACAGGGCCGCGTCCTGGCTCTGGAGGGCGGGTCTGACCCGCGGTCCCGCCCCGCGCAGCGTCTCCAGGACCGCCTCGTCGAGGTGCCCGATGCCGCCGCAGACGTACGGCCTCACATTGAACGTCGGCCACTGCACCGTACTGACTCCTCTGTGTCGCGATTGAGCAAAGGGTATCCTTTCGCCCGGCTGAGGAAACGGAGGACGGCGTGGCGGGCGACCAACTCGAAAGCACACGGCAGGCGTTACGGGAGGCGGTGGCACACGCGGAAAGGGCTTCCGAGCTGGCCCGTCTGCTTGACGCGGCACAGGCCAAGATCGCTGACGCGGAGCGGGTGGCCGAAGAACTGCGTGGGGTGCGAGAACTTCTCAGCGAGACCGAGGAGCGACTGGAGGCGGCGAACGCGGCCGAGGAGAAGCTCCGCAAGGACCTGGCGGAGCAGCGTTACCAGGCCGAGGTGGCCAGGTGGAAGCTCTCCTCGGTGCAGGTGGCCCGCTGGTCCCGGCTCGGTGACGCGATCAAGACGGGCAAGAGCAACCCGGTGCGGCTGGCGCGTGGCCTGCGCGGGGCGGCCAAGCCCGCCAAACGCCCGACCGCTCCCAAGCGCCAGCCGGTGCCGCGCAAGAGCGGCGACAAGGCGGTGCTGCCCGGCGCGTCCTTCCAGGCCACCAGTTCCGTCAGAACCGTCGGCGGCAGGTCGGTCAAGCTCAAGCCGTTTCGCGTCCCGACCGGGCCGAACACCCGCCCGCACCTGACCGCCGCGGTGATCGCCTCACCGCACGGCGAGGCACTGCTGCGCTACGAGTGGCGCCAGAGCACCGGCTTCACGCCCAAGGACTTCGCCCGGGTGCTGGCGGCGGAGGTCCCGCACCTGCTGCTGGTCGAGTCGGTGACCGAGGGGCCGTGGGCACCGGAGCTGCGCCGGCCGGGCCAGGGACTGCGCGCCCTGCTGTCCTGGTGCGCGGAGCGGGGCATCCGCACGGTCTTCTGGCACACCGGGGGCGAGGCCGCCGGATTCGTCGCCGCGGCCAGGCTGTTCGAGCACGTGGTGACCGCGCTGCCCAAGTCCGTGGGGGCCTGGGGCGCCGCGCTGGCGGCCCAGGAGCCCGAGCCGGGCCGCCGGGCGCCCTCGCTGGGAATCCTGCCCTTCGCCATCCAGCCACGCGTGCACAACCCGCTGCCGCTGGCCGGAGACCGGTTCGAGCGGGTGCTCTCGCTGGAGGAGCTGCTCCCCGGGCACCTGTCGTATCCGGACGTGCTCACCTCCTACCGCTGGCCCGTCGCGGTCGACTGCCCGCCGGGCACCGAGCCCTGGCGGATGGCCGAGCTGGCCGCCTGTGGAACCTCCATCGGCACCGAGCCCGACCCGCGCCGGGCCCACCTGGCGCTCCGCCAGGCGTACGCCTCGGGCACGATGACCAACAAGGTCGACGATCTGCTGGACGCGGTCGGCCTGCCCAGCGGCCGGGCCACCCTGAACATCTCGGTGATCATGATCGACCGGGGCGACCTGGACTACACGCTGGCCCAGGTCGCGCCACAGAAGGGCGTCGTCCAGCTGGTGCTGCTCTCGGACGTCCCCGACGCCGCCGCGCGGGCCCGCGCCGCGCTGCCCGACCAGGTGCACGTCACGGTACGCCGCCCCGACCCCGGCCTCACCACGGGCGGCATGCTCAACCGCGCCCTCGACCTGTGCCAGGGGGACCTGGTGGCGGTCATGGACGCCCGTGACCGGTACGGAGAGCACTACCTGACCGATCTCAGCCGGGCGTTCCTGTTCGCGAGCGCCGACATCGTCGGCAAGGCGGCCTACTACGCCCACCTGCGTGACGTCGCGGCGACGGTGCTGCGCCAGCCCTCGGCGGAGTACTCCTACCTCCCCGACGTCGCGGGGGCCACCCTGCTGGCCCGCCGTACGGTGCTGCGCGGCATCGGCTTCGCCGACGTCTCGGAGAACTGGGCCGACGTGCTGATGCGCCAGTGCCGCGCGGACGGGATCAAGGTCTTCTCCGCGGATCGCTTCGGCTATGTCTGCCTCCGTGACCGCGACCGCTGGCTGCTCGGCTCGGCCCAGCTCGTCGACTACGGTCCGGCCGACCCGCACGCGCTGATCTGAGCGCGTACGTCCGGAGTCTAGGCTGATCCGATGAGGCCAGGCGTGCTCGGTGAGGTCCTCGGCCTGCCGCCGATCCCCAAGGGGACGTGGGCCGAGGAGGCGATCTACGTCTCCCCGGCCGCGCTGCGCCGGGGAGAGGATCCGGAGAGGACAGCCGACCGGCTCCGCGCGCTGCCGGGCGTCGCGGCCGTCCGGGTGTCGGCCGGCGGTTTTCTGGAGATCACGGTGTCCGTGCCCGGCGAGCTCGTCACGGAGATCGGCGGGCCCGTTCCACCCGTCACGGGCACGTCCCCGTGGGACGACCTCCCCAGGACGTGGGCCAACCCCGGGTTCGTCGTCAGGTACGCGCACGCACGGGCGGTCGCCGTGCAGCGCTGGGCGGTGGAGCTGGGCGTCGGCGGGGCCTTCAGGCCCGAACTGCTCGACGACCGTAGGGACAGGGCGGTGCTCAGGTCGCTGGCCGAGGTGCACGGCAGGCGGGTGAGCCGGGATCCCGGGTGGGCCGCCTACGCCGAACACCTGGCCCTGGCCTACCACGACGCCTTCGAGGGGGCCGCCGCGCTCCCCGCCGGTGACGAGGAGCCGTCGGAGCTGCACACCGCCCGGGTACGCCTGGCGCGGGCGGTACGGGACGTGCTGGCCGAGGTGCTGGCGGCGCTTGGCGAGACGGCTCCCGACAGGTTGTGATAGACCCTCTCAAAGAAGATCAAAAGGATCAGGAGAGCGGCGAATGGGCGGTCCCCGCGACTGGGAGGCGTACGAGCCACGCCGCCCCGGGATGATCCGACGGGTGCTGCCGATGCTGCTCGCCTTCGCGGTGATCCTCGGCGGGCTCGCCTATCTGGGAGGCGACCTGCGCGAACTCCTCGGAACCGCGCCAGGCTCGCCCCGCTCGGCCGCGGCGACGCACCGCCTGTACGAGGAGACGGGGCCGATCGACGCCCGCTGCGGCACGCTCCCGCGAAACCTCGACGCCGACGCCCGCGCGTCGCTGAAGGCCCTCGCCGGATGCCTGGACCGGATGTGGGCGGACACCCTGGCGAAGGCGGGCATCGACTACGCGCCGCCGGAGGAGGTGCGGCTGATCGCCGTCCCCGAGGCGGCCGCGTGCGGGATCGACGACTACGACTGGGCCGGGATCTACTGTCCCGACTCCCGCGTCGTCAACGTGCTGGTCGAGGACGAACCGGCCTTCCCGATGATGTTCACGCTCGCCCACGAGTACGCCCATCACGTTCAGGAGGTCAGCGGGATCGCCGACCAGAGAGGTTCCGAGGCCTTCGACGAGGCGTGGTCGCGGCGGCTCGAACTCCAGGCGGACTGCCTGGCGGCGGCGACGCTGCGCGTCGCCACACCGCGCCGGCTGGAGAGCCTGCGCGGCTTCGCCGGGCATGATTCCGGCGCCGAGGACGACGCGGAGGCGGGCTACCGGCAGTCGCACGGCTCGGGCGCCAGCAGCGCCGAGTGGATGCGGCGCGGTCAGGAGGGCGGCACGGTGGCGTCCTGCAACACCTGGGGCGCTCCCGACGAGCGGGTCTCCTGAGGATTCTGCCGCGGCGCGACATTAAAATATGTCGCCAAAGTGGTCAATAACGTAAAAAATTCGCGCGTTCGAGGGCGATCGCGTCTCGATAGGTGGGCAATCGTCTCAGGGGGATCACCGGGTCCGATAGCCTCGATCGGGTGAGTCGATTCGCCCATCCCGCCGGTGACCGGCATGCCGAAGTGCTGCCCGAGGAGCGCCCTCCGCACGCACCCGCCGACCTGAACACGCTTGACCCGACCATCTGGCCGCGAACGTCGGGCCGAGCCGACGGCTCGATCACGATCGGCGGCGTGGACGTCAGGGATCTGGTCGCCGAGCACGGCACCCCGCTCTACGTGGTGGACGAGGAGGATTTCCGCTCCCGCTGCCGCGACTACGCCGGCGCGTTCTCCGGGGGCGAGGTCCACTACGCGGGCAAGGCGTTCCTGTGCCGCGAGGTCGCCCGCTGGATCATGCAGGAGGGCCTCGGCCTCGACGTGTGCAGCGCCGGTGAGCTCGCCGTCGCGCTCAGCGTCGGCTTCCCGCCCGAGCGGATCACCCTGCACGGCAACAACAAGTCGTCCGCCGAACTGGAGCGGGCCGTCGAGGCCGGTGTCGGGCACATCGTGGCCGACTCCTTCGAGGAGATCGCCCGCCTGGGTTTCCTCGCCGACAAGCACGGCAGGCGTCCCCGGGTGATGATCCGGGTCACCGTGGGCGTCGAGGCCCACACCCACGAGTTCATCGCGACCGCCCACGACGACCAGAAGTTCGGCTTCTCGCTGAGCTCCGGCGCGGCGGCGGAGGCGGCCAGGCGGATCCTCGCCCTGCCCCAGCTGGAACTCGTCGGCCTGCACTCCCACATCGGTTCCCAGATCACCGACACCGCGGGGTTCGAGGTGGCCGCGGGCCGCCTGGCCAAGCTCCTGGTGCAGATCAAGGACGAGCACGACGTCGTGCTGCCCGAGCTCGACCTCGGCGGCGGCTACGGCATCCCCTACGTCGACGGTGACATCGCGCTCGACGTCAAGGAGATCGCCGACAGTCTGCGGGAGATCGTCAGCAAGGTGGCCAGGACCGCCGGACTGCCGGTGCCCAAGCTCACCGTCGAACCCGGCAGGGGCATCGCCGGGCTCGCCGGGGTGACGCTCTACGAGGTCGGCACGATCAAGGACGTCGAGGGGCTGCGCACCTACGTCAGCGTCGACGGCGGCATGAGCGACAACCTCCGCACCGCCCTCTACGGGGCCGAGTACACCGCGCGCCTGGCCTCCCGGGAGAGCGCCGCGGAGCCGATGCTCTCCCGGATGGTCGGCAAGCACTGCGAGAGTGGCGACATCGTTGTGCGCGACCTGTGGCTCCCCGGCGACCTGGCCCCCGGCGACCTGGTCGCCGTCGCGGGCACCGGCGCCTACTGCCGCTCGCTCGCCAACAACTACAACTACCTCCCCAAGCCCGCCGTGGTCGCGGTCAGGGACGGGGTGTCCCGCGTGATCGTCCGCAGGGAGACCGAGGACGACCTGCTGAGAGGACAGCTGTGAAACGACCAGGAGCGGACGAGAAACCCGTGCGTGGCGTGGGCGAGAGGGGGCGTGATCGTATGGCGCTGAAAGTCGCACTTCTGGGATGCGGAGTCGTCGGCTCCCAGGTGGTCAGGCTGCTGCACGAGCAGGCCGACGACCTCGCCGCACGCATCGGGGCACCGCTGGAGCTCGCCGGGGTCGCCGTGCGGCGCCTGGGTCGCAGACGAGACGCCGACGTGGACCCCGCCCTGCTCACCACCGACGCCGAGGCCCTGGTCACCCGGGACGACATCGACATCGTCATCGAGGTGATCGGCGGAATCGAGCCGGCCAGGGCGCTCATCCTGGCCGCGCTGAACGGCGGCAAGTCCGTCGTCACGGCCAACAAGGCGCTGCTCGCCGAGGACGGCGCGACGGTCCACGCCGCGGCCAGGGCCGGCAACGCCGACCTCTACTTCGAGGCCGCCGTCGCGGGCGCGATCCCGCTGGTCCGCCCGTTGCGCGAGTCGCTCGCCGGGGATCACGTCCACCGGGTGCTCGGCATCGTCAACGGCACCACCAACTACATCCTCGACAAGATGGACTCCACCGGGGCCTCGTTCTCCGACGCGCTGGGGGAGGCCCAGGCGCTGGGCTACGCCGAGGCGGACCCCACCGCCGACGTGGAGGGCTTCGACGCCGCGGCCAAGGCCGCGATCCTCGCCGGGATCGCCTTCCACAGCCGGGTGACGGCCGCCGACGTGCACCGCGAGGGCATCACCGAGATCACGGCGGCGGACGTGGCCAGCGCCAAGGCCATGGGCTACGTCATCAAGCTGCTGGCGATCTGTGCCCGCTCGGAGGACGGCAGGTCGTTCGGCGTACGGGTGCATCCGGCGATGATCCCCAGGACGCATCCGCTGGCGGGGGTCCGTGAGGCGTACAACGCCGTGTTCGTCGAGGCGCAGTCCGCCGGCCAGCTCATGTTCTACGGCGCGGGCGCCGGCGGCGCACCGACCGCGAGCGCGGTGCTGGGCGACATCGTGGCCGTGGCCCGCAACGTGCTGGCGAGCACCCGGGGCCCTGCGGAGTCCACCTACGCGGACCTGACCGTGCACCCGATGGGCGAGACCGTCACGCGCTACCACGTCTCGCTGGACGTCGCCGACAAGCCCGGCGTGCTCGCCAGGGTCGCCGACATGTTCGCCAAGCAGGACGTCTCCATCCAGACCGTCCGTCAGGAGGGCCACGGCGCGGACGCTCAGCTCGTGCTGGTCACCCACCGGGCCAGCGACGCCGCGCTCTCGGCCACCATCGAGGGCCTGCGCGAGCTGGACATCGTCCGCGACGTGGTGAGCGTCATGCGGGTGGAGGGCGAGGACGCTCCTTAGTGCTCCATTCCTTTTTGAGCGGTCAGCTGAGACGTACCGTCAAGGCCCGATAGGGCAGTGCCGTAACCTCCGTTCTGGCGGACACCGCACGAAACGGTTGAGGAACGCGAGATCCGCAAACCGGCCGGCGCGCGACATGCTCCGGCCGGCTGGATCCGCAGAGCCCAGATCATCGCGCTGAGCTGAAAGCGGTTGCGGGTGCCGTGGGAAACGGCTCCCGGCCCGGCGGTTCGACAAAGACGTGCCAGGCCGTGAACACGGCGTACCCGGCGGGGGAAAGGCCGGGCCGCAGCCGGTCACCGTCTCCGCCTCGCCCGCGATCCAGGCCGTCTCGAAGTTCGTCGGCGGGTAGCGCGCGTTCAGCGCCGGCCGGACGCCTCGCGCCCTCATACGACATGCCGAGTGGGTCTCGGCCCTTTCTCCGGCCAGGATCGTGAACCCCGGCGCGACACAGGTCCGTATATTCCCCCTGGCTTTTTCGCCGTGTCCAGGGAGATCGGGACGACCGGCAGGGTGTTGAGTGCCAGACCGGTGAGTTACAAGTCAGCCGCAAGTAGCTGTTCGTAATGTCACGATCATTGCTGTTATCGTGATCATAACGGCCTGATCACGGACCAAGAGGTCAAGTGCCGGCTGGAGGTGCGGCGGGTCATGGCGGCCCGGATAGGCCACGCCCATCCGAAGTTCGGGACGGGGCGGTTTGAGTGAGTGCTCGCCGGGGCCGGACGCCCGGCCCCATTGAAAGAGACGAACGCGCCGGTCGGGCTCCAAGCCGTGACCGATCGGCTTCGAAAAGGCCATGGAATTTCCGGGAATCAGCTATGAATTCACTGGGAGGTGTTCGATGACCGGAAACAGCAGTGAGATCCAAGCGCGCTGGCTGAATTGGAATGACTGCAGCGAGATGATTCTCGGGCTCCGACGGCATGTGTTCGCGACCGAACAAGGCTGGGGAGAGGAGATGGTGAACCACGAGAAGGACCCGAAGGGCCTTCACCTGGGCGCCATGCTCAACGGAGAGATCATCGCCGTGATATCGGCTTATCTTTATGAGCCGGGGGCGCCTGAGCTGTCCACTCTGGAGTTGCCGAAAGTGGACGGGCTGACGGTTCAGATCGGCAAGCGAGTGGAACTCGCCGAGCATCGGGGGCATCATGTCAGCGAACGCATAGGCACCTCGATGCTGCGCCAGATCTGCGAGTCGCTGCGACCGGACCGCTTTTTCCTCCTCGTCATGGGGCAGCACCGTTACCTTATCGACCGGTACACCAGGCGGAATTTCGTCAGGCACGCCGACATCGGTTCCGCTGACGATGCGATCACGGTGATGACAGTGGAAGGAAAGGAGGCCATAGAGGATTTCTATGTCAAAAACCGGGCCCTGGACAAGAAACCGGCACCCGGCGGCAGTCGGATCTCTGTCCCGTCACTCGTCCGTTTTCTGGTGGAGAGCGGACGCGGCGACGCGCTGGCGGCCGACCGCCTCGGGGCCGAGAACCACTACCTGGAGCCGCTGTCCATTGAGGCCGAGATGCCGCGCCTGACCGCGCAGGGCCGGCTGATGGCCACCGAGCAGCGGCCGCGTCTGGCGTCGACGCCGTTCCCGCCCGCGCCTGCCTCGTTGCTCGACATCGGCACCGGGCCCGGGGAATACCTGGCGGCGGTCGCACAGGAGGAGCCGCTCGCCGGGTATCGCGTGCGGGGGGTGGAGCCCTCACCTCAGCTGCTCGCCAGGGCCCGGTCGAGCTTTCCGGAGATCACGTTCCGCGAGGGCACCGCTTACGCCACGGGTGAAGCCGATTCGTCACACGACGTGATAACGGCGAACTTCGTGTTCGTTCACCTTCGCAGTCCGGACCTGGCCCTGCTTGAGATGCGGCGGGTGCTGCGGCCGGGCGGACTCCTTTATGTGGTCGATGTCAACGATGACAGCTTCCGCGGTCCCGACGTGATCCGTCGGATGATCGAGACGCACAACCGCAACTACGCGGGTGATCGCACGTTCCTGACCGACCTGCCGGGGCGTGCCGAGCAGTTCGGCTTCGAACCTGTCCGCCGTTTCTCGACGACGGTGCGCAACACGGGAGGCTCGCAACCGGCCTTCGGCCCGGATGAGATCCGTATCGGGCGGGCGGACGCCTGGGGACTCCTGTCCTTTGTGCGTGCGCAGAGAGGTGTCGAGGAGGTCTTCAAGGAGGCGCAGGACTTCTACTTCGGCGCGGAATGCGAGATGAGTTTGAACATCGAGACCCAGGTCTATCGCAGCCGTCCTTCCCGGGAGAACGGGCGCTGACCTCGACGACCCCCGGCAGGGCCCCGATCCCGAACCGATGATTTCGCCGGTGGTGAGGACGCCGGGGGTGTAGACGGCAGGTGTGGGCAGGGGCGGGAGCGGATCGTGCGGGTGCCATGCCCGCGAGGTGACGACGTCGGGTTCACGCGGCTGTGCCCCGGCCCGGCACGCGCCTTCCCCGGGAGCCCGGTGTCGTCAACGATCAGGATCCCGTCACGGTCGGCGAGATGGTTCGTCACGTGCTCGCGCGGGTCGTTGTGGACCGTGCCGGGATCCCGGTCCACGGTGCGCGCCGGCCGTCGCGTGCCATTGGGGCTGATCCGACCGGCGGACTCGGCCGACGTCCGGAAGAGGGCCGGGTCATGCCGGGTCGGCATCGGCTTCCTGAGGGTTTGCTGGTAGATCGTTTAGTTAGCTATGTGGGCTTATATAGTGATTTCCTGTGTACCTCGTTCGCTGAATGACTTCGCTGCCCTCTCGCGGTGATCGTCCACGCCCGTACGACTCCCAGCCTCCTGGGGCGCCCGCGCCTCCCGGAAGGAGAGTTCACTGTGAAGATCGTTCGCTGGGCGGTGGCACCGGTGGTGACGCTGGCCGTCGCGATGGCGCCGGGACAGGTCGGTCAGGCGAAGACCGTGAAACCCGCCAAGAAGGTGGAGACCGTCGTCTCGCTCACCTTCGACGACGGTGACTCCACGCACCTGGCCGTGGCCCGCATGCTGGAGAAACGTGGCATGCGCGGAACGTTCTACATCAACACCGACACCATCGGCGGCGAGCTCAAGCTGACCCGTCGCCACCTCGCCGCGATAGCCGGGAAGGGCCACGAGATCGGCGGTCACACGCTGACCCACGTCCGCCTCACCGAGCTCACCCAGAGCGAGCAGGAGGGGCAGATCTGCGACGACCGCAGAAGGCTGGTGGCGTGGGGGTACCGGCCGGCCACCCTCGCCTACCCGTTCGGCGCGGTCGACTCCGACGCCAAGGCGGTGGCGAGGCGGTGCGGCTACGACGCGGCCCGCTCGGTCGGCGGGCTCAGGGAGTGGAAGTGCTCCGGCTGCCCGGCGAGCGAGACCACGCGCCCGAGAGACCGCTACGAGATCCGCACGCCAGGCTCCGTCCGCGAGGACACCCTGCTGCGACACATGAAACAGCAGGTACTCAACGCGGAGAAGAGCGGTGGCGGCCTGGTTCCGCTGGTGTTCCACCGGGTCTGCGACCGTTGCGGACTCTACTCGGTGGCTCCCGAGCGCCTGAACCCCTTCCTCGACTGGCTGGCGGCGCGCAAGTCCCGCGGCACCGTCGTGAAGACGCTGCAGAGTGCCGTCGGCGCCCGCTACCGCCCCGTGCCCGGCTGAGGAACGGCCCCTTCAGGACCTCTCCGCGATCCCCACAGGTCCGGTCCAGGTGATCCAGGCCGGGGGAAGGCCGTCAGGAGCCCTCGGTGAGCCTGCGGAGGCCGCGGGCGGCGCGGCCGAGCAGGGAGCGTTGCCGGGCCTGGCGCAGGGCGACGGCCTCCAGGCGGCGCTGTTCGGCCTTCTCCTTCCACCTGACGGTGTCGCGGCGGCCCTTGGCGGCCACCGCGCGCAACTCCTTGAGCTCGGCCTTGAGCGCGGCGACCTGCCGCTGGGCCCGTTCGACCTCCCGTGCCCGCGACTCGGCCGTCGCGCGCCAGCGCACGGCCTCCCGGTTGCGGTCGGTCGCCCAGGAGGGGTAGGCGCGTGCCGCCGGCCGTAGCCGCCAGGACTCCGCGTCCAGCCAGGTCGCGCCGTGCAGTTCGGCGATCACGTCGTCGAGCGACTCGCCCTCGCGGGCCACCCGCCTCGCCCTCGCCACGGCGGAGGTCCGCTCCAGGCGGGCGGCCAGAACGCCTGACTCGTCCTCGTCCAGCGCCACGAGCAGCAGGCCCTCGTCCTCCTGCTCCGCCCGCTCGACCAGCATGGCCAGCGTCTCCGCCCCGGGCACCCACCCGGCCGGGCAGACGAGCCGGAACGGCGCGGGAGCCGAGGTCGGCGGGACCCGCTCGACGAAGGAGACGCGGCCGTCGTGGGCGTACTGGCCGCGCAGCAGCCGCAGGTCGAGCAACGGGTCGTCCAGCGGCCCGCCCACCGGTTCATGGCGCTCGCCCGCAGGCGACGCCCACGGCCCGGCCAGGGTGACGTGCACGTCGGCCAGGCTGCCGGCCAGTGCCCCGTCGACGCTCGCCCTGACGTCCTCGAAGGAGGCGCCTCGGGCGTCCACCACGACATCGACATAGGGGACCAGCCACTGCCGGCCCGCGTCGGTGCGCAGGTGGCGTCGGTAGGGGACCCGGTCGGCGATGAACGGGTCGTTGTGCCGCCTGACGTCCGCGGGCCTGCGCATGGCGGTCGTCGTGCCCAGGTGCCAGCTCAGCGCCTCGGCGTCGGGGACGAACACCGCGCCCGTCTGGGTGAGCCGGTAGCCCAGCTCGGTGTCCTCGCCGAGCCGCAGGGAGGTGTCCAGTCCTCCGGTCTCCTTCAGCAGGGCGGCCGGCAGTGAGACCGTCGCGCCCACGTGGACGCGGTGCAGCAGCGAGCTGGGGGCGTCGCGGAAGCCGCGGTGCGCGGTGACGAGCTCGACGATCCAGTCGTGCCCGTGCTCGGGGTCCTCGGTGAAGAGGGAGTCCGCCCTGTCCTTGGCGACGGCGATCTGGACCTCGGCGGGGGTGGGCGGGGTGCCCGTCATGGCGGTGAAGCGCAGCGTCCCCAGCACCACCAGGTAGCCGGCCAGGTGGTGCCAGCGCATGTGCGCCTCGACGTGCTCCCGGTAGGAGACGATGTCGGCGTCCATCCGGTGGATCACCGCGCCGTCCGCGACGGCGGTGCCGGTCTCCAGGGCCCAGGCGATGCCCCGGCGGCCGGGGGCGCCGGGGACGATCCGGGTGCGTTCGGGGGCGATCTCGGGGAGCCGGAGCGGGGGCGCGCTGCCGTCGTCGACGACGATCACCTCCAGGAGGTGCGCGGGGTAGGTCTGCGCGGCGAGCGCGGCCAGGGTGAGATCGAGTCTGTCCTGCCCTCCCCTGGCGGGGATCACCACGCTCACCGGCAGGCGCGGCTCCCACGCGCCGAGGACGGGCGCCGGCAGCACCCCGTAGTCGTTGCCGGGAATCCGCAGCGCGGCGGCATGGACGACCGGAACCGGCGGTGCGTACGGCGCGTCCACGCCTCCCCCGGCCGGGACCCACGGTGTGCGCGGCGCGTTCACGGTGCCTCCGGGGGGAGTTCCATGAGCGCGCTGGGCCGGAAGCCGCGCCACTGGCGCTTGTTCCGTCGCAGGAAGGTGCCGATCGGCTCGCGCCAGGTGTGGTTGGCGACGTTGCCGCGCCGCAGGATGTAGCCCAGCCCCTGGGTGCGGTAGATCTGCCCGCCCGCGGCCTGTACGGCGTGCTGGAACTGGGCGTCGATCGTGCCGGGCAGGGGACGGAAGCCGCCCACGGCCTCGAAGGCGGAGCGTTCGGCGAAGATGGTCCCTCCGGCGATGAAGTTGGTGATCTGCTCGGTGACCTGCTCGCGGTGGACGGTCACCCCGATCGAGGCGAGGTAGACGAACTCCGGGACCATGCCCACCACCTGGGCCCCCGAGTAGGAGTGGGCCAGCAGCAGGTCGGAGATGAAGTCGGGCCCGTACCAGTCGTCGTCGTCCATCTTCAACAGGAACGATCCCGACGCCCTGGCCGCGGCCTCGTTCAACATGGCCCCGAACACGCTCTCCTCGTTCGCCTCGAACACGGTGACCGGCCGCTCGAAGGAGGCCAGCGCCCCGGCCACGCCGGGATGCGTCGCCGGGATGCCGTGCAGGGCGAGGATCACCTCGAACTCGGCGCCGCGCTGCCTGGCCAGCTGCTCCAGCGCGAAGCCCACCATCTCCGGGCGGCGGGTGGCGAGCAGCACCGAGACCGGCGGCGATGGCCTCGCGGGGACGCCGAGCTGTTCCCAGCGGGCGCGGACGCCATGGCCGCGCAGCGCCTCGCGGCGCAGCCGGATGCTGTGCTCCTCGCGCTCCAGGTCGTCCTTGAGCGCGGGCTCGTCGACCGAGGTGATCAGCCTGGCCAGCTCGGGGCCGAGGGCGCCCGCCCAGCGCGGTACGGCCTCGGAGACCAGCGGCACCCCGGCCGCCGCCAGCCCGGTGACGACGCGGAGCGCGGCGACCGGGCCGCTGTGGCCGCGCCGCCAGTCCACCCGTACCCCTCTGACCTGCCTGATCCGGTTGACGTCCACGTCCGTGACGGCGCCGGAGGTCGCGAAGGCGGTGAGGGTCCGGCCACCGCAGGTGATCGCCCAGCGGCCGGACTCCACGGACAGCTCGGCGGTGCCGAGGGACGGTACGGTGACGAAGCCCATCGGGTTGACCGAGCGGTCGTCGACCGGTGGGACGGTCCGGGGTTCTGACAGGTCGCCGAGGCCGGCCTGGAGGATCCTGCCGCCGCCGGGGCGGCCGAGCCGCTCCCAGCTCATCAGCTCGGCGACCGGGCGGTCCACCGGGCTCTCGTCGCCGGACCAGGGCGGCGGCTCCTCGTCGGTCGCGCGCACGACCAGGTCGGCGCCGCGGGCCCCGAACCGGTCGGGGACCGGCCCTCTCGGTGAGGCCGGGGCCGCGTTCGGGTCACCGGGCCGCCAGTGGGCCGCTCCGGGGCCGGCCAGACCGGCGACGGGCGCGGCGACGGCGTCCATCCGGTGTCCCGCGAACGCCCTGGCGGCCGCGGCGAGCGTCCGCCCGGCGGGTGCCGGTTTGGAGAACCGTGCCTCGATCACCCAGGCGGGTGCTTCCGGCTGGTGGACCCGGAGCTCGACGAGCGACCGCCAGCGGTGCGCGGGAGTGGGCGAGGGCACCGGCGCGGTGTACCAGTGCGGTGTCTCCTCCACGGCGACGACCACCCGGGTGGCCATGGCCAGCAGTGACTGCAGGCTCGCGGCCCTGCGGAGGTCCGCCGGGGTGCGGGCGAGCACCAGGATCTCCGCGGCACCCTCCTCCGCGCGCGGGATGCCGTCGAGGTCGCCGTCGAGGTCCATCGCCCCGTACGACTCCAGCTCGCCGAGTGTCTCGAAGCCCACGCAGTAGACGAGGACGCGCCGCCGGCCGTTCCGCTCCCCGGCGGTGCGGACGAGATCGATCAGAAGGGACATCAGCCGCTCTTCCCCCGCCGCGGAGCCGTCTGCCGCCCGGCCGCCGGGATGATCCTCCCCAGAGGGCCGCGCCGCCGCTCGTCCCGCGGGTGCCCGGCCTCCGTCCGCAGACGCTCGGTCTCGGCGCGCAGGCTCTCCACCTCGCCCCGCAGCCGTTCCGCCTCGCGCTTCCAGCGGGTGCTCTCGGCCCGCCACTTCGCGGGGTCCCCGGCGACGGGCTCCGCCTCCCCGGCGGTCGTCATGCCGAACTCGGCGGCACTCACCCACAGGGAGCCGAAAAGCTCGTGGACGGCACCGTCGATGTCACTGCCGATGTCACTGCCGATGTCACTGCCGATGTCACTGTCGATGTCACTGCCGAGGTCACCGTCCGGGGCGCCCCCGGTCACCAGCGCCGCCCTGGCGAAGGCGGCGGTGCGCTCCAACCTGGCCGCCCTGACCCCGGTGGCCTCCTCGTCGAGCACCACGCTCAGCAGCCCGTACCCCTCGCTCTCGGCGAGTTTCACCAGCTCGGCCAGGCTGTCGGCGCCGAGTGCCCACCCGGCGGGGAAGGTGAGGCGGAACGGCGCGGGTGCCGAGCCGGAGGGCGCCTCCTCGGCGAAGAGGACCCGTGGCTCATGGACGTACAGGTTGTGCACCAGACGCAGATCGAGCAGCGGCTCGTCGAGGGAGGGGTGGCGCCCGGCGGGGAGCCGGGCCCAGGGCCCGACCACGGTGACGGCGACGTCGATGAGGGTGCCCGCGAGCGCGCTGTCCACGCTCGCCCGCACGTCCTCATAGCGGGCGCCGCCGACGTCGACGACGACGTGCACGTACGGCACCAGCCAGGTCCTGCGCGGGTGGGTGCGCAGCCAGCGCAGATCGGGGATGAGGTCGGGCAGCACCGACCAGTTGTGCCGGTGCACCTCCTTCTCCCTGAGCATGACCGTGGACGGGCCGAGGTGCCAGCCGCGGGCCTGCGGGTCGGGGATGAAGACCGCGCCCGCCTGCGCGAGGCGGAAGCCGAGGTCGGTGTCCTCGCCCATGTTCAACGCGGTGTTCACGCCGCCGGCCGAGCGGAGCAGTGCCACCGGGACCGATGTGCTGGCCCCCGAGTGGAGCCGGTAGGCCCCGGCGCCCGCGTCCCGCAGCCACCGGGTCTCCTTGAGCACGCCCGCCCGCCACTCGTGTGGCGCGGACCCGTCGAACAGTCTCTCCGCGTCCCCGGCCTGCACGGCCGAGAGGACCTCCCCGGCGCGGGGCCAGGTCCCGTCGGGGGCGAAGCGGACGTCGCCCATCACGACGGCGTAGGGGAGGAGGTGGTGCCAGCGCATGTGCGCCTCGACGTGCTCCCGGTCGAGGATCATGTCGGAGTCGACCCAGTGCAGGATGTCGCCGGCCGCCGCCTCGGCGCCGGTCTGGCGGGCCCAGCCCCGCCCCCAGCGGCCTTCCGGTACCCGGACGAGGCGGGTGCCCGCCGGGGTGATCTCGGGGACGCGCAGCGGCGGGTCGCTGCCGTCGTCGGCCACGACCACCTCCGTCAGATGCGCGGGGTAGGTCTGTGTGGCAAGGGAGGCGAGCGTGCGGTCCAGGGCGTCCTGGCAGTCGTACGCCGGGATCACCACGCTCACCCTGAGCCGGGGCTCCCACCGGCCCAGGTCGGGCGGGAGCAGCGGCCCGTAGTCGTTCTGCCTGACCCTGGCGCGCGGGACGCCGGCCAGATCGGCCAGATCGGCCAGATCACTGTGCCCGGCCCCGCTCACGCCTCTCCCTCCGGAGTGGCCTGTTCGGTCCGCGCCTCCACGGCGGCCAGTCGCGGCAGCAGGTCGTTGACCATCTCCGCCATCTCCTGGCGCTGCGGTATGGAGACCAGCCGATCCTCGCCCAGCGAGACCAGGATCGTCTGCAGGTCCTCGTCCCGCTTCCGCTCGTGCTCCCTGAGCAGTTCGACGATCTCGTCCAGCCGCCGGTCCAGCCGCTCGGTGGCGGCCTTGACCGTGGCCAGCTCCGCTTCGTAGCGCTTGATGCGGGTGTCGATCCGCAGGGCCTTGCCGTCGACCCTGCGCACCGTCGCGATCGTCGGCATCTGGACGGCGAACACCGTCGCGATCGCGCCGAGCACGACGGCCGCCGTGGCCGAGATGACATCGGTGCCCGCGAGCAGCGTCAGCGTGATCAGTACCACCGGACCGATGGTCGCCGCCAGAAGCGTCAGTTTTCGGGGCGTGGGCATCCGCGCTTACCTTCCATACCGCTATGTCATTACTTGTTCATTGACGGGGAGATAAATGAGGTTATCCGCTCTTCAAGTGCAAATATGGCTGGAAATGTGAAATTCCAAGGTTCCTGTGACCTGTGTGGCAGCTGTGAGTGATTAATGGTGATCACTTGGGTCAAGTGGGAAGTGGGGTGAGAAGGGATCTTTCTACCTCGCTATCCTTCGGTCGTGCCCGCGCAGCCGATCTCCCCCCTCCCGTCCCTTCTCGCCACACCGGCGGGCTTCCTGCGGTCGGCGGCCGGGGATACGGCCGAGCTGTCCTGGACCGGCGAGGGCTGGCTGGCGGCCGGTTCGCCGCTCGGCGACCGGCCGGACGCCGAGGAGGCGGCCCGCCTGCGCCCGCTGCGGGGACTGGTCGTCCGGTGGCCCGCCTCCGAGGTTCCGATCGGCGCGGTCACCGGTCTGGCCGCGGCCGGGGTGCCGCTGCACGCCGCCGTCTCGCCGGACTGGGTGGATCCCGAACTGGCCCGCCTGCTCGCGGCCTGGGCGCCCGAGGAGGACGACGGCTCAGGTCTCCGGTCGGTGACCGCCCTGCGCAGGGAGGAGCACAGCGTGCGACTACGCCGCCACGGGCTCCGCGACCGGATGGGGACAGGCCGGGCGGAGACGCCGCCCACGGTCAGCGTCGTGATGTCCAGCATGCGGCCGCACCTGCTGGGCGCCGCGCTCGGCCAGATCGCCGGGCAGCGCCGGGTACGGGTCGAGGTCCTGCTCGGCCTGCACGGCGTCCCCGCCGCGCACGAGGAGGTCAGGCGGGCGCTGCGCGGGTGCGCCCTGCCCGTCACGGTGGTCGAGGCCGAAGGGGAGACCCCTTTCGGGGAGGTGCTCAACCTGGCCGCCTCCAGGGCGGAGGGCGACTATCTGGCCAAGTGGGACGACGATGACTGGTACGGCCCCGAGCATCTGGCCGACCTGCTGCTCGCCCGCGCCTACTCCGGGGCGGACATCGTCGGCACCGCGGCCGAGTTCTTCTACCTGGAGCCGCTGAACGCCACGGTCCGCCGTACCGACTACACCAGCGAGGTCTGGTCCGAGCACGTCGCCGGGGGCACGATCCTGCTCCCCGCCGACACCTTCAGGGACGCGGGCGGCTTCCCCCCGCTGCCCCGGGGCGTCGACGCCGGGCTGCTGAAGGCCGCGCACGCCGCGGGGGCGCGCGTCTACCGCACCCACGGCCTGGGCTACGTGCTGCGGCGTTCGGTCGGTACCGAGCACACCTGGCGGCTCTCCCTGGCCCACTTCCTGCGCGTCGCGTCGAACCAGTGGCGCGGTTTTCGCCCGAGTCTGATCCTGGAAGCGCGATGACAGCACGGATAGCCGGTAACGACTACCGGATCCTCACGCCGCCCGCCCTGGGGGCCTGGACGCCCTCGCTCCGGGTAAGCGTCGTCATTCCCGCCTACGGAGACCAGGAGAAACTCGACCTGGCGCTCGCCGGGCTGGCCGTGCAGACCTATCCGGCCGCGCTGACCGAGGTCATCGTGGTCGACAACGGCAGCAGCCCGCCGCTGCGCCTGCCCGAACTCCGCCCGGAGGGCACCAGCCTGATCGTCTGCCCGATCCCCGGCCGGGCCCACGCCCGCAACACCGGTCTGTCGGCCGCCACCGGGGACGTGATCCACTGGCTCGACTCCGACGTGGTTCTCGACCGCAGGTCGGTCGAGGCGCACATGCGCTGGCACCATGCCGCCCCGTACCTGGCGGTCACCGGTTACCTGCGCTTCACTCCGGCCCGGCTGCCCGCTCCCGAGGCGGTGGCCGCCGCCGACGACCTGGCCAAGCTCTTCGAGCCCGCCGAGCCGCATGCCTGGCTGGTCGACCTCGTCGAGCGCACCGACGGCCTCACCGCCAACCCGCATCGCGCGTTCAGCCTGCACGTCGGCGGCGCGACCTCGGTCAACGCCGCGCTGCTCGCCGCCGCCGGGCCGATGGACACCGACCTGATCCTCGGCCAGGACACCGAGATGGGCTACCGGCTCGCCCAGGCGGGTGCCGTCTTCGTCCCCGAGCCGCTGTCGCGCGCCTTCCACCTGGGCCCGACCATGCGCATGCGCGGCAAGGCCCCGATCGACCGGGTCAGCCACGCGTTCGTGGCCGACCGGATCCCCTCCTACCGCTGGCTCCGCTCCCATCCGAGCAGGCAGTGGAAGGTGCCGTACCTGGAGGTGGTCGTCGAGCCCGGGAGGAGGACGGGGCGGGAAGGTCCCGGATACTCCTACGACGAGGTCCGCGCCACGGTCGACGCCGTCCTCGCGGGTACCCTGCCCGATGTCGCGGTCACCCTCACCGGCCCGTGGGACCGCATCGGCACGGAGGGGCGCGCCCCGCTGAAGGATCCGGACCTGGACCTGGTGCTGATCCGCGGCCACTACGCCCACGAGGCCAGGGTCCGCTTCGTCGACGAGGCTTCCGTCACCTCCGCTGTCACCTCCGCTGTCACCTCCGCCCCCTCCGAGGACTCCCGGCGGCTCCGCACCGGTGGCACCGCCACCCCCTACCGGCTCAGGCTGCCCGCCGGGTGGGTGCCCGGTGACGACACCCTGGCCCGCCTGCTCGACCTGGCCGGGGACGACGGCTACGGCCTGGTCTCTGTGCTGCTGGCCGAGGGGGGACAGGACGGTGACGGCGGTGCGGCCGGCGGGCTCGGAGCGGGCTCGGAGCGGATGATCGTCGCGGCGCGGCTGGAGCGCGCCGCCGCGTTCGGGCGTGCCGCGATCGTGCTGGAGGAGGGAGAGGACCTCGACGACGCCGTGGCGGACACCTTCGGCGTGGTCTGGGTGGACGGCGAGACCTACGGGTTCGCGTCCGAGGCCCGCCCCATCGTCGGCCGCCGGGGTGCCCACCGGGCCAGGATCGAGGCCGAGGCTCAGGCGGCCCGTCTCACCAGGGAGAACGAGCGGCTCCGCGGTCAGGTGACCAAATGGCGTGACGAGGCGGGTCGCTGGCGAAAAAGCGCGGTCGAGCTGCGGCGCGAGGTCGGCACCCTGCGCAAGGAACTGGCCGCCGCCAGGAAGGTCGTCCAGTACGGGCTGCTCTCCTCCGTCAAACGGGCCATCACCCGCCGCCGCTGACCTTCCCGCCCCGGTTTTGCCGCGCCGGTCTTGCCCACGCGGACGCCCGCCCGCGCGGCGCCGGGCGGCGTTCGTTCCCGACGGCGCCGACGCAGCTCGGGAAGTAGGAGCCGATGTCCCGGTACGGCACGGTGGTGCCGGGTTCCGGGCACCACCCGGGCAGGTTGACGATGCCGGAAGGCCGCGAGAGCGTGGGCGTCCCGGCCTGATCCGCCCTGACCGGCCCCTGGCCCGGCGGTACGGCTCAGTTCCTGAGGGAGGTACGGAGCCTGCCGAGGAGCGTGGTCCACCCGCCCTGGGCCTGGTGCGGCCGGACCTGCCCGGCGCCCTGTCTCACCGCCTGCGGCGTGCTCTTCCGCTCGGGGGCCGGAGCCTGGGACCGGGACGAGGACGGAGCGGGGGGCGCCGTCTCGGCGGGCCAGAACTCCGGCCGCGCCCCGCGCCGCACACCGTGGGTGGCCCTGACCGAGGCGGCGACGGCGGCGACGTCCTCCGCGCCGAGCAGCCTCGCCCGGCCCAGCGCCTCGGTCCGCTCCAGCGTCGCCTCGCCGTCGGCGCCGAGGTCGACGACGAGCATGCCGGAACGGTCGTCCTGCATCGCGGCGATCATCCGTTCCAGCGAGTCACGCCCCAGCGGGACCGAGGTCGGACCGGTATAGCGGAACGGGATCGGGGCGGGGGTTTCGGAGACCTCGTCGGCGAATCGCACCCGCTCGTCGTGGGCGAAGTGCTCACGCAGCAGCCGCAGGTCGAACAGCGGGTCGTCCAGCACCGGCCGGCGGTCCGCGGACAGCTTCGACCAGGGGGCGACCAGGGTGACGACCACGTCGCCGAGTGACCCGCCGAGTGCCGCGCTCACCGCCTCGCGCACCTGTTCCCCCGGCCCTTCGGCACCGAGAACCACCTCAACGTACGGGACCAGCCAGTGGCGGCCACGGTCCTTGCGCAGGTCGCGGCGGAGCGGCACCCGGTGGGCCAGGTAGGGGGCGACGACCTGTACCGCCCGCTGCCGGTTGCGGCGCTGGGCGGGAAGTCCCATATGCACGGCCTGGGCCTTCATGTCGGGGATGAAGACCACGCCGTGCGCGGCCAGCCGGTAGGCGAACTCGGTGTCCTCGCCCCGCAACACCTCCGCGTCCACCCCGCCCACGGCGCGGAAGATCTCGCGCCGCATGGAAACCGTCGGTCCCGTGCACACGTGGTAGGGGTTGCGACTGGCCCGCAGGCCGTTGGTGCGGGAGATCGTCTGCTCGGTGGAGCTGGGCAGGGCGTCCGTCAGGTCGAAGACGGACTCCAGCCGGCCCGCACGCACACCGTCGTGCACCTGGGCCGCCGTCAGCGACGGCTCCTCGACGAACTTCTTCGCACCGATCGTGACCAGGTAACCGGCCAGATGGTGCCATCGGGCCAGCGCCTCGATGTGCTCGCGGCAGACGACCATGTCGGCGTCGAGGCGCTGGATGATCCGCCCGTCGGCGAGGGCGGCGCCGGTGTTCACCGCGTGGGCGATGCCCCAGCCCGAGGGGTCGGTGGTCACCAGCCTGGTGCCCCGCGGGACGATCTCCGGCAGCCGCAGCGCAGGCTCGCTGCCGTCGTCGACCACGATCACCTCCATGAGGTGATCCGGGTAGGTCTGCGCCGCCAGGGAGGCGAGGGTCAGATCGAGCCTGTGCTGTCCGCCGCGGGCCGGGATGATCACACTGACCGAGAGTTCCGGATCCCACGCGCCGAGCGCGGGCGGGTCCAGGGGGGAGTAGTCGTTGTGCCGGATCGGTGGCAGGTCCGCCGCCGCGCCGCCCGTCATGATGTGGCACCCCTTGTCTGGTTCGTAGCCCGTCAAGTGTTCGGCCCATCGCCTGTCAAGGCCTGTCAAGCTCCGCAGACCCTACCGGCCCATGCTTAGGGTTTCCTGTAGGCAGGACGCCCCAGGTGTCCATTCGGTGGACAGTGCATCCCAAGGCTGAACAGGTTGCCCGTAGACTCTTTTTCCAACACCGCAGGTAGCACGCGCACGGATTGGCCGCGCGCGGGAGGAGCAATCATGACCAGGGCGTGGCGTGGCCTCATCGAGGAGTACCGTGACCGACTTCCGGTGACCACGGCGACGCCCGTCGTCACGCTCCTGGAGGGCGGAACCCCGCTCGTCCCGGCGCACCGGGTGTCGGCGCTGACCGGCTGCGAGGTCTACCTGAAGGTCGAGGGCCTCAACCCGACGGGAAGTTTCAAGGACCGTGGCATGACCATGGCCATCAGCAAGGCCGTCGAGGACGGGGCGAAGGCGGTCATCTGCGCCTCCACCGGCAACACCAGCGCCTCCGCCGCCGCCTACGCGGTCCGCGCGGGCCTGACCTGCGCCGTGCTGGTACCCCGGGGCAAGATCGCGATGGGCAAGCTGGCCCAGGCGCTGGTCCACGGGGCCCGGCTGCTCCAGGTCGAGGGATCCTTCGACGACTGCCTGGAGATGACCAGGAAGCTCTCCGAGAACTACCCGATCGCGCTGGTCAACTCGGTGAACCCGTTCCGGCTCCAGGGCCAGAAGACCGCCGCCTTCGAGATCGTCGACACGCTCGGGGACGCTCCCGACATCCACTGCATCCCGGTCGGTAACGCGGGCAACATCTCGGCGTACTGGATGGGTTACACCGAGTACGCGAGTGACGGCATCGCGACGAGGACGCCCCGCATGTTCGGCTTCCAGGCCAGCGGCTCCGCGCCGATCGTCAACGGTGCGCCGGTGACCCACCCGCACACGATCGCCACCGCGATCCGCATCGGCAACCCCGCCTCGTGGCGGCTCGCCGAGGCCGCCCGCGACGAGTCCGGCGGCGTGATCCAGGCCGTCACCGACCGTCAGATCGCCGCCGCGTACAAGCTGCTCGCCCAGGAGGAGGGCGTCTTCGTCGAGCTCGCCTCCGCCGCCGGCGTGGCGGGCCTCCTCCAGGCCCACAGCCAGGGCCTGGTCGAGCCGGGACAGCGCGTCGTGTGCACGGTGACCGGAAACGGCCTCAAGGACCCCGACTGGGCCATCTCGGGCGCCCCCGCCCCGGTGACGATCCCGATCGACGCGCACGCCGCGGCCGTCGCCCTCGAACTCGCCTAGGTCCTGTGCCGCGGATCTCGCCGTGGCAGGGGCCGGTCCAGGCGGCGCCCCGCGGGACGGCGGAGGAAGCCGTGGCGTTCCGCGGTGGCCGGCGGCAACGCGGCGGGGTGCCGCCCGGCCACGATGGGCGGAAGATCCAAGGGGCACGGCCCAGTGAACCCGGCACGCCGCGACCGCCCCGGTATCGCACCCAGAAATCCCGCAGAACCGGGCAGATAGGAGAAGCCACTTGTCCGCCATGGCCACGCCATCGAGCCGTACCCCGGGGGATCTATGATCAGCGGCAAGGTGACCGTCCAGGTCCCCGCGACCTCGGCGAACCTCGGCCCGGGATTCGACACGCTGGGTCTGGCACTCGGCCTCCACGACGAGGTCGAGGTCGAGCTGTTCGAGCCCTCGGAGGGCTCCGGCTCCCGGAGCGTCGTCATCGAGGTCGAGGGAGAGGGCGCCGGCGAGCTTGACGGGGGCGAGGAGCACCTCATCGTCACCACGATGCGCGCGACCTTCGACCGGATGGGGCTCGGGCAGCCGCCCGGGATCCGGTTGCGCTGTCTCAACCGCATCCCGCATGCCCGCGGCCTCGGGTCGTCCTCCGCCGCGATCTGCGCCGGGATCATCGCCGCCCGCGCGCTGGCCACCACCCCGGATCAGGACGGCTCCGCCCCCGCTCACCGGCAGAGGGCGCGGCCCGGGCTCACCGACGACGAGGTCCTGGCGCTGGCCACCGAGATCGAGGGCCATCCCGACAACGTGGCGCCGTGCCTGGTGGGCGGGCTCACCATCGCGTGGACGGACGGAACGGGCGCACCGCACCTGGTGCGGCTGCTCCCGCACGCCGACGTCAGGCCCGTGGTCCTCATCCCCGGGTACCGGCTGTCCACCGAGGTCGCCCGGGGGCTGCTGCCCAAGGAGGTCCCGCACGCCGACGCCGTCGCGAACGCGGGGCGGGCCGCGCTGCTGGTCGCGGCGTTGACGGCCAGGCCGGAACCGGAACTCCTGCTGGCCGCCACCGAGGACCGCCTCCATCAGGACTACCGCGCGCCTGTGATGCCGCTCACCGCCGACCTGGTACGGCGGCTGCGCGGGGCGGGCATCGCCGCGGTCGTTTCGGGAGCGGGGCCCACGGTTCTTGCGTTTTCGACCGTGAATGCGCAGGATTTGATCGCAGCAGAAGTGGGTAATGACTGGCACATCCGGCCACTGGATGTCGAAACCCGGGGTGCCCGTGTTGTTTCTCCCGAGACACGCTGACATCTCTCGACCTTCAGGGAATAGCTGTGTGCGCTGGTGATGTTAGGCTGATAGCCGCACCAGGTGCCCCGCGTTGGGTGCGTGCTTGTCAGCCACACATCGCTGCATCGTGTCTCACTCCGTGAGGCGTGATCGCCGCAGTGGCCTCCCCGAATCCGTCGCCTCCGAATGCTCCACATTCGGCTGGGCAACGAAGAGGCGGCGTTTTAGGGGACATGCGCGTTCGATCTACCTCGACATCTGGTTGCCGGTAGCAATCCGGGGGGGTGTCCTCCAAGTCCCACCGTCGGCGATTCTCGATGGTGACGGCCTGGATCAGCCCTTCTCCGACAGTGGCGGCGGCTCTCCATGGGCCGCCGAGGATCGCAACGTGCAACCCGACCCGGTCTGTCCCACCGGGTCGATCGCACCACCGGGACGATTGGCTGATCATGGCCACGCCCGACCCCTGGGAAGGACCCATTAGTGAGCGACACCACCGAACTCCTCTCCGACGTCACCGGCACGGCGCCGGCGTCCGGCGACACCCCCACCCGCCCCGCGGCCAAGCCGCGCCGTCGCTCCGGCACCGGCCTGTCCGCCATGGTGCTGCCCGAACTGCAGGCCATGGCCTCCGGTCTCGGCATCAGCGGGACAGGGCGGATGCGCAAGAGCCAGCTCATCGCGGCCATCCAGGAGAAGCAGGGCGTCTCCGCCGAGAGTGCCCAGGCTCCCGTCACCGCCAAGGAGACTCCGGCCGTAGCCGTCCCCGCAGCCGCGGCCGAGCCGGTCGTCGAGCGTCCGGCACGCACCCGCAGGGAACGTTCCCGCCCCGTCGTGGCCGCCGAGCCCGTTGTGGAGCAGGCGCCGCCCGCTCCCGAGCCGGTGGCCGCCGTCGTCGCTCCCGAGCCTGTCGTGGAGCAGCAGACCATCGACGCCGTCCCGGCCGAGGGCCGCGGCGAGCGTGGTGAGAGCCGTCGCGAGCGCGGTGAGCGTCGTGGCCGTGGCGGCGAGCGCGGCGAGCGCGGTGAGCGCGGTGAGCGCGGTGAGCGCGGTGAGCGCGTCAACGACCGCCGCGAGCGTGGCGACCAGCGCGGCGACAACCGCGGTGATCAGCGCACCGACAACCGCGGAGACCAGCGCACCGACTCCCGCGCCGCCGACGTCGGCCAGAGCCGTGGCGAGCGGATCAACGACCGTGGCGACCGGGGCGACCGGGGCGACCGTGGCGACCGGGGCGACCGTGGCCCGCAGAACCGGGGGCCGCAGGACCGCGGCGACCAGCACGGCGTGGGCGACGACGACGACCGTCGCGGACGTCGTGGCCGGTTCCGCGAGCGCAACCGCCGTGGCCGTGACCGCTTCGACAGCAACGAGCCCGTGGTGGGCGACGACGATGTGCTGATCCCGATCGCCGGAATCCTCGACATCCTCGACAACTACGCGTTCGTCAGGACCAGCGGTTACCTGCCGGGTTCCAACGACGTCTACGTCTCGCTGGCCCAGATCCGCCGCAACGGCCTGCGCAAGGGCGACGTCGTCACCGGCGCCGTCCGCCAGCCCCGCGACGGCGAGCGCCGTGAGAAGTTCAACGCGCTCGTCCGCCTGGACACGGTCAACGGCATGGACCCGGAGCAGGCGCGGCAGCGCCCTGATTTCAATAAGCTCGTCCCGCTCTACCCGCAGGAGCGCCTGCGCCTGGAGACCGAGCCGAACATCCTGACCACCCGGATCATCGACATGGTGGCGCCGATCGGCAAGGGCCAGCGTGGTCTCATCGTCTCCCCGCCCAAGGCGGGCAAGACGATGGTGCTTCAGGCGATCGCCAACGCGATCACCCACAACAACCCCGAGTGCCACCTGATGGTCGTCCTGGTGGACGAGCGTCCGGAAGAGGTCACCGACATGCAGCGATCGGTGAAGGGCGAGGTCATCCACTCGACCTTCGACCGCCCGGCCGAGGATCACACCACGGTCGCGGAGCTCGCCATCGAGCGCGCCAAGCGCCTGGTGGAGCTTGGCCACGACGTGGTCGTGCTGCTCGACTCGATCACCCGTCTGGGCCGCGCCTACAACCTGGCGGCCCCGGCCTCCGGCCGGATCCTGTCCGGTGGTGTCGACTCCACCGCGCTCTACCCGCCGAAGCGTTTCTTCGGTGCCGCCCGCAACATCGAGAACGGCGGCTCGCTGACGATCCTCGCCACCGCGCTGGTCGAGACCGGCTCCAAGATGGACGAGGTCATCTTCGAGGAGTTCAAGGGCACGGGCAACCTGGAGCTCAAGCTCAACCGGCAGCTTGCCGACAAGCGGATCTTCCCCGCGGTGGACGTCGACGCGTCCGGCACCCGCAAGGAGGAGATCCTCATGGGCAAGGACGAGCTCCAGATCATCTGGAAGCTCCGCCGGGTGCTGCACGCCCTTGACATGCAGCAGGCTCTCGAGCTTCTCCTGGAGAAGATGAGGGAGACCAAGTCCAACGCGGAATTCCTGCTCCAGGTGCAGAAGACGACCGTCAGCTCCGAGCGCGACTGACCGCTCACCGCACGTTGAACGCCCCGGCCCCTCAGGCCGGGGCGTTCGTTTCCAAAGCGCTTGTCTGGCCCGGGTCTTCGGGATATCCCTACTTCAGGACGCATTTTCGCGGACGACAGGGGGGCGCGTGACTGCCGAGACAGTGGTGAGCACGCCCGTGGTCAGGACGCCGCTCCGGCGGCGTGTGCCCTTCGGGCCGAACGGCCCCCTCGGCATGTTCGTCGACCCGATGACCTGGCGGGCCGTTCCCTACCTGCTGGTGAGCCTGTTCCACGGCCTCGCCTGGTTCGCGTTCCTCGCCTCGGTGATCCCGCTCTCCCTGGCGCTGGTGATCGTGTGGATCGGGCTGCCGCTCCTCGCCCTGACCATGCTGGCCTGGCGGGGGGTGGCGATGCTGGAGCGCCGGTTCCTCCGGCTGGCCTTCGGCGTCGACATCCCCAGCCCCTACCGGCCATCGGAGGGCGACAACCTGTTCCTGCGCTGGAAGGACATGTTCGTCGACCCCGCCACCTGGAAGGATCTGCTCTACCTGCTGTTGCTGCTGCCGATCGGGATCGGGGAGTTCACGGTCTCGGCGGTCCTGTGGACGCTCGGGCTCGGCCTGACCGTGGCGCCACTGCCGCTGCTGCTGGTGGGGGAGCCGATGACACCCATCGGCGAACTGCCGATCGACAGCGGGCCGAAGGCGCTGCTGTGCGCGTTGATCGGGATCGGGTTCCTGCTCGCGGCCCTGTACGCGACCCGGGGGATGGCCTGGCTGCACGGCCTGCTCGGCGCCGCCCTGCTGGGCACGGGGGAGAAGAACCGGCTGGCGGCCCGCGCCGCGCACCTGCGGGCCAGCCGGGCCCGCGGGGTGGACGCGGCCGAGGCCGAGCGGCGCCGGATCGAGCGTGACCTGCACGATGGCGCACAGCAGCGGCTGCTGTCGGTGGCCATGGACCTGGGCCGGGCCAGGGCCAAGCTGGACTCCGACCCGACCGCGGCCCGGGAGCTCCTCGACCAGGCGCACAGGGGCACCAAGGCCGCCATCGCCGAGCTGCGTGACCTCGCCAGGGGCATCCATCCGGCGATTCTCACCGACAGGGGGCTGAACGCCGCCCTGTCGTCGCTCGCCGCGCGCGCGCCGGTACGGGTGGACCTGGCGGTGGAGGTCTCGCACCGGCCCCCGCCGGCGGTGGAGAGCATCGCGTACTTCGTCGTGGCCGAGTGCCTGACCAACCTGGCCAAGCACGCCGAGGCCACCGAGGCGTCCATCCGGGTCAGCCGGCAGGAGCAGCGGGTGATCGTCGAGGTCTACGACAACGGGGTCGGCGCCGCGGTGCCGCGGCCCGGAGGCGGTCTCGCCGGGCTGGCCGACCGGGCGGCGACCATCGACGGCACCCTGAGCGTCGACAGCCCGCTCGGCGGCCCCACGATGATCAGGGCCGAGCTGCCTTGCGAATGGTGAGGGCCTGAACACATGCGGGTGGTGATCGCCGAAGACTCGGTGCTGTTGCGCGAGGGGCTGGCCAGGCTGCTGGCCGACGGGGGCATCGAGACCGTCGGGGTCGTGGGCGACGGCCCAGGGCTGGTGGCCGCGGTCATCGAGCACGATCCGGACCTGGCGATCGTCGATGTCAGGATGCCGCCGACGCACACCGACGAGGGACTGCGCGCGGCCCTGGAGGCCAGGAGCCGGCGGCCGAGGCTGCCGATCCTCGTGCTGTCGCAGTACGTCGAGGAGCAGTACGCCACGGAGTTGATCGGCGGTGGCGCCGCGGCGGTCGGCTACCTGCTCAAGGAGCGGATAGCGGACGTGGCCGAGTTCCTCGACGCGGTGCGCCGGGTGGCCGCCGGGGGAACGGTCATCGATCCTGAGGTGATCGGGCAGCTGCTGGGCCGCCAGCGCAGGGGAGATCCCCTGGAGTCGCTGACCGCGAAGGAGCGAGAGGTGCTGGCCCTGATGGCGGAGGGCCGTTCCAACGCCGCGGTCGCCGGGCGCATGCTCGTCACCGAGGGCGCCGTGGAGAAACACATCTCCGGCATCTTCGGCAAGCTCGGCCTGGAGCCCGCCACCGACGACCACCGCCGGGTTCTCGCCGTGCTCGCGTATCTGGGCAGGTGAACGCCCGTAGCCCCGGTCTCTCCCGGGCGGGGAATGTCTTGTGGCCTGGGATGGTTGCAGGATCTGGCACACTGGTAGCCGAACCGCAGCGGTTCCGGTTCCCGCCCGCGCGCACCTCGGTGTGCCAGCGCGCAAGCCTCATCGGCGAGAGACAGTGGCGACCCGGCGACCGCGTTTTGGAGAGGAAAAGACGACATGAAGCCCGACATCCACCCGGAGTACGTCGCCACTCAGGTGACGTGCACCTGTGGTAACTCCTTCACCACCCGCAGCACCGCCAAGAACGGCGTGATCCACGCCGACGTGTGCTCCGCCTGCCACCCCTTCTACACGGGCAAGCAGAAGATCCTGGACACCGGCGGCCGGGTGGCGCGCTTCGAGAAGCGCTTCGGCAAGAAGTCCACGGGCCAGTAGCCCCCATCCCGACGCCGGCTCGGAACAACCCTCCTGCGAAAGGGGGGTGCCCGGGTCGGCGTTCGTGGTGATGAGGCAGGCTTAAGAAGGGCTTTCAAGGAAGGACGCACGGTGAACCTCGACGAGCTGCTCAGTGAGTACGCCGAGCTGGAACTCAAGCTCGCCGACCCCTCCGTGCACGCCGACCAGAAGCAGGCGCGCACCTTCGGCAGGCGCTACGCCGAGCTGACCCCGATCATCAACACCTATCGCGAGCTCGAGGGCGTCCAGGCGGACCTCGGAACGGCGAGGGAGCTGGCGTCGGAGGACGAGGCGTTCGCGGAGGAGGCCAAGGAGCTCGAAGCGCGGGTTCCCGAGCTGGAGGAGAAGCTCAGGCATCTGCTCGTCCCGCGTGATCCCAACGATGACAAGGACATCATCATGGAGATCAAGGCGGGCGAGGGCGGCGAGGAGTCCGCGCTGTTCGCCGGGGACCTCCTGCGGATGTATCTGCGGTATGCCGAGCGGATCGGCTGGAAGACCGAGTTCATCGACGCCACCCACTCCGACCTCGGCGGTTACAAGGACGTCACGATCGCCCTGAAGGCCAGGGGCGACGAGGGCGTCTGGTCGAGGCTCAAGTTCGAGGGCGGTGTGCACCGCGTCCAGCGGGTGCCGGTCACCGAGTCCCAGGGGCGCATTCACACCAGCGCCGCCGGGGTGCTCGTCTACCCGGAGGCCGAGGACGTCGACGTCCAGGTCGACCCGAACGACCTCCGCATCGACGTCTACCGCTCCAGCGGTCCGGGTGGTCAGAGTGTCAACACCACCGACTCGGCCGTGCGGATCACGCACCTCCCGACCGGGGTGGTCGCCTCCTGCCAGAACGAGAAGAGCCAGCTCCAGAACAAGGAGTCGGCCATGCGCATCCTGCGGGCCCGCCTGCAGGCGATCGCCGAGGAGGAGGCCAACGCCGCCGCCATGGCCGAGCGCAAGTCCCAGATCCGCACCGTCGACCGCTCCGAGCGCATCCGCACCTACAACTTTCCCGAGAACCGCATCTCCGATCACCGCGTCGGTTTCAAGGCGTACAACCTCGACCAGGTGCTCGACGGGGATCTCACGGCCGTCATCCAATCCCTGCTCAACGCTGAGATGGCGGAGAAGCTCGCCAACCATTCATAGAACGCGCCCATGACCTTTCTGCTGGACGAGATCGCCCTCGCCACCGCCCGGCTCGCCGAGGCAGGTGTGCCGTCGCCACGCACCGACGCCGAGGAGATCGCCGCATGTGTGCACGGTGTACGGCGCAGTGAGCTGCACACCGTGAAGGACTCCGACTTCGACGCCCTGTTCTGGGAGGGCGTCGCCCGCAGGGAGTCCCGCGAGCCGCTCCAGCACATCACCGGGCGGGCCTACTTCCGCTACCTGTCCCTGGAGGTCGGGCCAGGGGTGTTCGTGCCGCGCCCGGAGACCGAGATCGTGGTGGGCTGGGCGATCGACAGGCTGCGGGAGATGGACGTCGCCTCGCCGGTGGTCGTGGATCTCGGCACCGGGTCCGGTGCCATCGCGCTGTCCATCGCCCAGGAGGTCGCGCTGGCCACCGTGCACGCGGTCGAGGTCGACCCGGACGCCTATGGCTGGGCCAAGCGCAACATCATCGAGCACGGTCAGGGCCGCGTCCACCTGCATCCGGAGGATCTCACCGACGCCCTCTCCGAGCTGGACGGCCAGGTCGACCTGGTGGTCTCCAACCCGCCGTACATCCCGCCCGGTGCGATCCCCCGTGACCCCGAGGTCCGCGACTACGACCCGCACCGCGCGCTGTACGGGTCGGGCAGCGACGGCCTCGACGAGGTCAGGGCCGTCGAAAGGACCGCCAGGCGCCTGCTGCGCCCCGGTGGCTTCGTCGCCGTGGAACACGCCGATCAGCAGGGCACCCCGGTCTATCTGATCTTCTCTGAGGAGAACGGCTGGCGCGACGTCCGCAGCCGCCAGGACCTGACGCGCAGGGACCGCTTCGTCACCGCCCGCTTCGGCCAGGAATAGGATGCACGCCGTGAGCGAGGGGATCCCGGCCGTCGGTGACGTGCCGGCGGGCGAGGAAGTACGCGAATGCGCGTAGCGAGCGATCCTGAGGAGGCACAGTGAGCCGACGTTTTGACTGCATCGATGCCGAGCAGCGCGCCGCGGGCCTGGTAGAGGCCGCGTCCGCCCTGCGGCGGGGGGAGCTCGTGGTACTGCCGACCGACACCGTCTACGGTATCGGCGCCGACGCCTTCACCCCCGCCGCGGTCACCGCCCTGCTGGAGGCCAAGGGCCGCGGCCGTGACATGCCGGTGCCGGTGCTGGTCGGGACCGTCCGGGCGGCCAACGCCCTGGTGGAGAACCTCGGTCCGTACGGCCAGGATCTCGTCGACGCCTTCTGGCCGGGGCCGCTCACGCTGATCTGCCGCGCGAATCGGTCGCTCTCGTGGGACCTGGGGGACGCCAAGGGCACCGTCGCCATCCGGATGCCGCTGCACGCGGTCGCCCTCGACCTGCTCAAGGAGACCGGCCCGATGGCCGTCTCCAGCGCCAACCGCTCCGGTGCCCCCGCCACGACCAGCGCCGCCGACGCGGAGAAGCAGCTCGGCGACTCGGTGTCGGTCTATCTCGACGCCGGGCCGTGTGAGAGCGACACCCCTTCGACGATCCTGGACCTGACCACCGCGGTGCCCAGGTTGCTGCGGCGCGGGGCGGTCGCGGTGGAGAAACTGCGCGGCGTGATCGGCTACGTCGCCACCGACGCCGGTCCCGAGCCTGACGGTGGCACAGAGTCCGGCGGGTGAACATGGACCCGAGCGTTCCCGTTCTTCTCGTCAAGATCGGGCACTACCCGCTTCACCACGGTGCGGTCGGCGTCGTGCGGACGCTGGGACGGCTAGGGGTCGCTGTTCACGTCATCGCCGAGGGGCGCCTGACCGCGGCGGCGCTCTCCCGTTACCGGGCCGGCCGGATCGTCTGGCCGACCACCGGGGCCGAGCCCGCTGAGCATCTTGTGCGGGGGCTGCGGGAGATCGCCGCGTCGCTGCCGGGAAGGGCGGTGGCCGTGGCGACGGACGACGAGGCGGCGATCCTGCTCGCCGAGCACGCGGAGGTGCTGTCCGAGCACCTTCTGCTACCGCCGGTCCCGCGTGACCTGCCGCGCCTGCTGGCCAGCAAGCACGACATGTTCCGGCTGTGCCGGCGCCACGGCATACCGGTTCCGGAGTCACGGCTGATCACCTCGCTCGACCAGATCGACGAGATCGCCGGGGAGTTCACCTTTCCTGTCGTGCTCAAGAACTCCGAACCGTGGCTCCGGCTGGCCGCGCCGGCGGTCAGCCGTTCCACGGTGGTGGAGACACCCGGGGAGCTGCGCGAGCTGGCCGCGACGTGGCCGGCCGCGCCGTACACGCTCGTCCAGGAGTACCTGCCGCGCTCGGAGTCGACGGACTGGATCGCCCACGTCTGCTGTGACGAGCAGGGGAACGCGGTGGCCACCTTCACCGGGGTGAAGGTACGGTCGTGGCCGCCGCACGTGGGGGTGACGACGTACGCCTACTCGGTGGCGAACCCGGAGCTGGTGAGCCTGACCGCCAGGCTCTGCAAGGAGACCGGCTACGCGGGCGTCGCCGATCTCGACTGGCGACTCGACCACCGTGACGGAAAGTACAAGCTTCTTGATTTCAACCCTCGGGTGGGAGCGCAGTTCCGGCTTTTCGAAACCGACGCGGGGATCGACGTGATCCGGGCCCATTACCTGACGCTGACCGGCCAGGCGGTCCCGCCGGGAACACAGGTGGAAGGGCGCAGGATCATCGTCGAGAACCTGGACGTGCCCGCCCGGGTCGCCTATCGACGCGCGACGCGCGCCTACCAGATCCCCGAGGGAGGCGGGAGGGAGTTCGCCTGGCTCGCCGCCGACGATCCCCTCCCGGGGCTGGCCACGGCCGTCCGCAGCACCCGTCCGATCGCGCGGCGGGTGATCGGACGGTTCTCCGGCCGGAAACCGTCATCCATGTGAAGAAAATAATCCCCTGTTCCTGATGGGAATTCTGGTCCGTATGTGACCCTGATGGCCCTGTCATTCGTCATCTACCGGGTGTTCGGCGCGGTGAGAGGACGACAGCGGAATGGGTACCCGACCGAGCGGTCCGTCGCAGGCGGCCGTCGTCCATCTGATCAGGCGGAACGCGTTCTTCGCCGGTGCCCTGGCGGCCGGGACGGTGGTCCGCGCGGGCATCACGGTGACCCAGCTTCCCGTGCTGGCCAAGAACGACAGTTACGCCTATATCGCGCTGGCCCTGCGGCCCCAGCCGCATGTGGTACGGCCCAGCGGTTACCCGCTGTTCCTCTGGCTGCTCAAGCCGTTCCACAGCTTCACGCTGGTGGTCACGGTCCAGCACCTGCTGGCCCTCGTCTCGGTCACCGGTGTCTACGCGCTGCTGCGGCGGCGAACCTCGCTCCCCGGCTGGGTGGCGGCGCTCGTCGTCCTTCCCGTGATGTTCGGCGCGTGGCAGCTCAAGATGGAGAGCGCCATCATGAGCGAGGCGCTTTTTGTTCCGCTGACCATCGGGGCCGTGGTGGTGGCGCTCTGGTGGCGCTCGCCCCCCGCCTGGGCCGTCGCGCTCTCGGGGGTGCTCCTCGCCCTCGCCACGCTGGCCCGCGCGGCAGGGTTGCCGCTGATTCTGCTGGTGGTGGGATACCTGGTCGTCCGGCGTGTCGGCCCGCGCCCGGTCATCGCCTTCACGGTCGCGGCCGTCCTGCCGCTGGCCGGCTACGGGCTGTGGTTCCAGGCGTGGCACGGCAGCGTCGCGTTCACCCGGAGCAACGGGATCTTCCTCTACGGGAGGGTCATGGACTTCGCGGACTGCGAGAGGATGGCCCCTCCGATTTCCGAGCGGGGACTCTGCACGCAGGCACCGCCGGGAACCCGCCCGAAGTCGGACACCTACAT
The DNA here is from genome assembly GCF_050943795.1 of Streptosporangium sp. CA-115845. Taxonomy (NCBI): domain Bacteria; kingdom Bacillati; phylum Actinomycetota; class Actinomycetes; order Streptosporangiales; family Streptosporangiaceae; genus Streptosporangium; species Streptosporangium sp. CA-115845. Next base: position 1,820,639 of record NZ_CP191988.1, read on the forward strand.
CTGGTATCCGGGCACCCCCCTGCAGAGCATGGGCGTCGACGTCTTCAGCGAGGACGTCAACAACCTGGCGTCGAGCTTCTCCTGGCGGGCGATCCGTGAGCAGCCCCTCGACTTCGCCGCGACGGTCGCCAGGGACACCGGCGCCTTCTTCGCCGAACCCTGGATACCGATGCCGTCGACGGCCGAGGAACTGGGGTACGACTCCGGGGTCAACGCGACCTACGTGCCGGGAGCCGATCCGGTGCGGGACGTTCGCGCGTACGAGGGAGGGGACCTCCTGGTCGCCACGGCCCTGGGCCACGACGCGGTGGAGCCGCCCGCGCCCAGGGCGGCGGGTCTTCTGAAGGTGGAGGGATACGCGACGGGCCTGCTCCTCGGCGTGCTGCTGATGGCGGGCGCGGTCGGAGCGGTCAGGTGGAGGCGGCCCGAGGTCGCCCTCCCCTGGGCCTTCGCGGTGGCGCTGCTGCTGATACCCGCGGCGACCTCGGTGTTCGATCGACGCTACGCCCTTCCGGCCATCCCGCAGGCGCTGCTGGCCGTGGCTCTCCTCTGGGGACGGGGGGAGGGTTCGGAGCGACCGTTTTTTCCCAGGTGACCGGCTATAAAACCGAACTTGATGTGATTTTTGTTATTTTTGATAGACAGGTAAACTCTTGAGGCGGATCGCACGTCCTTCTTGTGCTTGTCCAGCAAGAAGGTGAGAGCGTATGAGTGCGACGTCGACCGAGCGCAGAGCGGAGCGCCCCCCGGATGCTCCGCTCGTTCCGGGGAACGGGCGGAAGCGGTCGATCACACGCGTGCTCGTCGCGGGTGACCTCTGCTGTGCCCTGGTGGCCTATGCCGTGGTGCTGGGAGCCAGATGGTGGTGGGGCGGCTACGTCCCCTGGTTCGAGATGGTGTTCTCGGCGGGGCTGGTGATCGCCTGGCCGGTGGCGATGTCGTTCGTGGGGGCGTACCGAGGGCGGGTCCAGGCGGGTGGCCTGGAGGAGGTCCGCCTGGTGTTCAACGGTGGCCTGGGGCTGGCCGCGGTCGTCGCGATCGGTGCCTACGTCACCAAGTTCATGATCGCCAGGAGCATCGTCATGGCCATGCTGCCCATGGCGATCCTGCTCACCCTCGCCTTCCGCCGCCTCCTGCGCCGGCACCTGCACAGGATGAACCCCCGCGAGGCGGTCGCGCGGGTCGTCGCGGTCGGGCACCAGGTGGCGGTGCTGGACCTGGTGATGCAGCTGCGTCACCAGCCCAGGTACGGCATGAGCGTGGTCGCCGCCTGCCTGCCCGAGGGGGTGGAGCTCGGACGCGTCACCGACGTCGACGGGGTTCCGATCCTCGGCGACTTCACCAACGTGGCCGAGGTGGTGGCCAGGACGTCGGCGGACGCGGTGGCGGTCCTGGCCTGTCCCGAGCTGGACGGCGTGGCTCTGCGCAGGCTGGCCTGGAGCCTGGAGGTCACCGACACCGATCTGTTCGTCGCCCCGTCCCTGATGGACGTCGCCGGACCGCGGGTCAGCGTCCGCCCGGTCGCCGGCATGACACTGCTCCACGTGGACCACCCCTCTTTCGGTGGGATCAACCAGCTCGTGAAGAACGTGTTCGACAGGGTGGTGGCCGCCGGGGTGCTGGCCGTTCTCGCGATCCCGATGTTGGCGATCTTCGTCGCGGTCCGGGCCACGAGCGAGGGGCCGGCGCTGTTCAGGCAGACCCGGGTGGGGAAGGGCGGGCGCGAGTTCCAGATCCTCAAGTTCCGGACGATGGTGAACGGCGTCGACCGGCTGGGCGGCCTCGACCTCGAGGCGGCGCTGCTCAAGATGCGGGACGACCCGCGCGTCACCCGGGTGGGAACGTTCCTGCGCCGCTACTCCCTCGACGAGCTCCCGCAGCTCGTCAACGTGGTCCGCGGGGAGATGTCGCTGGTCGGGCCGCGCCCGCTGGTGCCCGCGGAGTTCGCCCTGTACGGCGCGGACATCCACCGCAGGCTGGTGGTCCGGCCGGGGATGACCGGCCTGTGGCAGGTCAGCGGACGCTCGGACCTCTCCTGGGAGGAGCGGATGCGGATGGATCTCCGCTACGTCGAGAACTGGTCACTGATCCTGGACCTGCAGCTGCTCTGGAAGACCTGGGGGGCCGTCGCGCGTGCCCGGGGAGCCTACTGACACCGACGGGCGCTCAACGGATCTCGTCGACGGCGTTGGCACTGTCGCTTTCCCGGATGTAGTCGTCGACGCGGTCGTCCTGGATCGCCTGGCTGAGGGCCCGTACCTGCCGTGTGTCCAGGTACACGACGCTCTGCGAGCCCTCCATGCCGTTGCCCCGCACCGGCATGGTGGTGTACTGGAACCCGTCGGCGCCGGCCAGATCGAACAGCCGGGACCTGATGATCCCCGGGGTGACCCCCGAGTCGACGCTGATCGCCTTGGTCAGGGCGCGCAGCAGGTTGTTGACCTTCACGGGGTTGGCGAGGGTCTCGGCGCTGAGCACCTTGCCGGCGATGGAGTGCAGCAGCGCCTGCTGACGCTTGATCCGGTCGAGGTCCCCGCCAGGGAGGTTGACGCGCTGGCGGACGAACTGCAGGGCCTTCTCGCCGTCGAGGTGCTGGCGGCCGGCCTTCCAGGTGACGCCGCTGAGCGGGTCCCGGACGGTCTCCGTCACCTCGACGTCGACCCCGCCGATCGCGTCGGTGGCCGCGGAGAACCCCTGGAAGTCGATCGCGGCGTAGTGGTCGACGCGGACACCGGTGAGCTTCTCGACCGTCTTGATCAGCAGGGCGGGGCCGCCCCAGGAGAAGGCGGCATTGATCTTGGCTTTGCCCTTTCCGGGAACGGAGACCCACGAGTCCCGCGGGATCGAGATCACGCTGATCCGGTTCCCGGCGTCGGCGAGGTGGATCAGCATGATCGTGTCGGTGCGCTGCTCGCCGGGGCGCCACAGCCGGGCCCCCGCGTCCTTGCCGGTGGTCGTCCTCTCCGAACGGGTGTCGGTCCCGACGAGCAGCCAGTTCTCACCCACCCCCAGCTCGGCGGGGGGCCGCTCGGCCTCAGCGGTGGGGATGGCGTCGGGAATGCGCACGATGTCGCTGTCGAGGCTGCTCTGGAAGGCGTAGAGCGTTCCAGCGGTACAGGCACCCATCAGGATTCCGGCGGTTCCGGTGATCAGCAGGAGGCGGAGGGCGCGATGCATCGGGGGTGCCCCTATCGAGTCAGACATACCAAAAGAAGTGCCATGCAACCTGCGATACCTTATGTCGCGCTAGTGGCAGTTAGCACGGTCAACTCGTTTATCACTCGCGTCACGGAGGTCTTGGTGGGGCTTGACGCCGTGAAGCGGCCCGCGCCCGGCGGTACCCGCCCCGGGCAGGCGGTACGGGTGCTCCATGTGACCGAGTGCTGGGGCAGCGGGGTGGCCAGCGCCGTCCACGCCTACGTCGAGGCCACACCGGACCACGAGCACTGGCTGCTGATGGCGCACGACGCGGCCGACCCCCTGCTGGGCGAGGACCGCCTGCTCAAGGGGGTCAGGGTCTTCTCCGACGGGCACCTGGCGAGGATCCGCGACGTGGCCGCCGCCTACCGGGAGATCCGTCCCGACATCGTGCACGCCCACTCCTCCTACGCGGGCTTCTACGTCCGCTCCTGCCCGCCGGTTCCCACCGGGCGGATCGTCTACAGCCCGCACTGCTACGCCTTCGAGCGGACCGACGTCGCGCTTCCCGTCCGGTACGGCTTCCGTCTGGCCGAGACGCTGCTCGCCTCGCGTACCGGCGTCGTGGCGGCGGTGAGCCCGAGGGAGGCCGAGCTCGCGGCCCGGCTCCGCGGCGGCCAGCGCGTGGTCTACGTCCCCAACGTCGTCCCCGGGACCCCGGCGGCGGTGGAACCGCGGGAGCCGGGGGACCGGCCGGGCCTTGTCGCGGTCTCGGTCGGCCGCGTCTGCGCGCAGAAGGACCCCGCCTTCCTCGCCGCCGCCGCCCGCGCGGGCGACGAGTCCATCAGGTGGGTCTGGATCGGCGACGGAGACCCCGCCCTGCGCCGGGTCCTTCAGGACGCCGGAGTCGTCGTGACGGGCTGGCTCGCCCGCGAGGAGGCGCTGGCCCTGCTCGGCACCGCGGACGTCTACGTCCACACGGCGAGCTGGGAGGGCGCCCCGATCTCCGTGCTGGAGGCGGTCGGAGCCGGCCTGCCCGTGGTGGCGAGGGACATCCCGGCGCTGCGCAGCCTGGGCGTACCGGACCTGGTGACGACACCGGCCGGGTGCGCGCGGGCGGTGGCCGACCTCGGGGACCGCCCGCGGCGCGAGGAGGCGATACGGCGGCTCGCCGGCGCGCTGGCGGGGCAGCACACCTCCGGGCTCCAGGCGGACCGGCTCGCCCATGCCTACACGCTCGTCACGGGGGCGGCGTGAGGATCGGGGTGAGCGGTAAGGTGCTCCGCCGGAACGTGGGAGGAAACACCTCCTACACGCGGACCCTCTACACCGCGCTGGCACCTTTCGGGATCGAGTGCGAGGCCCTCGTTCCGCCGGGCGACGGGCTCGGAGGGGCGGTCAGGCAGCTCGCCTACGCCGCCGCCGACGGCCTGCTGTGGCCGGCCCGCCCGGGAGGGGCCGATCTGCTGCACTTCCCGGCCGACACCGGGGCGCTGATCGGCTCCCGGGTACCGATCGCGGCCACGGTGCACGGCGTCGAGGACGCTCCCGTTCCCGGGCTGGCCCGCGCGCTCTGGAAGCGCACCTGGATGGCCAGGGTCGGCAGGCTCACCGAGGTCGCCGGCGCGGTCATCACCGTCTCGCGCCACTCGGCCGGCGAGATCGGCAGGGTCTTCCGTGTCCCCGCGGCCCGCGTCCACGTGATCCCGCACGGGCTGGACGCCGGTCGTTTCCACCCCCGGGAGGTCGGCGACGACGCCCTCCTCGAACCCCTGCGGCTGCCCGGCCGGTTCGTGCTGTACCTGGGGAACCTGGACCCCCGCAAGAATGTCACGACCCTGGTCGAGGCGACCGCGCGCCTGGGCGTCCCCCTCGTGGTCGCCGGAGGCGGGTTCCTCGGGTCGGGCCAGGTCGAGCGGGTACTGGCCGGGGCGCCGCACGCCCGCTACCTCGGCCAGGTACCGCACGAGGTGGTGGCGCCCCTGATGAGGGCGGCCACGGTGTTCGCCTTCCCCTCGGGTCACGAGGGTTTCGGGATGCCGGTGCTGGAGGCCATGGCCTGCGGCACCCCGGTGGTGACCTCCGACCGGGCGGCGCTGCCCGAGGTCGCGGGTGACGCCGCCGTACTCGTATCCGATCTTGACGCGCGCGGCATCGCGGCGGGTCTGGAGACCGTCCTGTCCGACGACCGCGCCGCGGCGGATTTGCGGGCCCGGGGGATCACCCGGGCCGCGCTGTTCTCCTGGGAGGAGTCCGCGCGGCGCCACGCCGAGGTGTTCACGGCCCTGGTCGAGGGCGGAGGTACCCGGGCGTGAGCACCTCGCGGTTGCCGCTGCGCGAGGGCGCCTGGTGGCTCCACCCGGCCTGGACGGCGATGCTCGCCACCATCCCCGGGCTGCTGGCCGTCTGGCTGATCGGGGACGACAGCTTCCGGGAGTGGTGGCGGACGCCGAAGATCTTCGACGACGGCAAGGTGCTCACCGTCGTGGTGTTCATCGGCGTCTTCGTCATGGGCTGCATGCTGCCGTCGCTGTCCAGGCCGGTTCGGGCCACCGACATACCGGTCAACGCGCGCCAGCGCCGGGTCCTGCTCCTGGCCGGTCGACTGGCCGCCGCGCTCACCGTGGTGGGATACGCGGCCTGGCTGGCCTCGGCGGTCTCGAGCGGGCTCAGCCTCGCCGACCTCGTGGAGGTCTTCTCGCTGAGCCCGGGCTCCGCGGACGCGGTCAAGGACGAACTCGCCACCATCGGCGGGGTGACCACGCTGACTCAGCTGGGACCGCTGGCCATGGTCTGCCTGCTGCTTGAGCGGCGGCTCGGCGGTGGCTCGCACACCGCGATGTTCGTGATACTCACCGGGTTGACGCTGGCGCGGGTGGTGCTCAACTCCGAGCGGCTCGCCCTGATGGAGATCGCGCTCCCGGTCCTCGCGCTGATCTCGACGCTGCGGCCCGGCGACGGGCGGCGCCACCACCGCTGGCTGTGGGCGGGGTTGCCGCTGCTCGCCCCGTTCGCCCTGGTGACGCTCTTCGGCACCTTCGAGTACGTGCGCAGCTGGTCGCACTACTCCACGGTCGTCCATATCGACTACTCCGAGTTCGTGCTGCGCAGGCTGACCGGCTACTACGCCACGGCGTACAACAACTCCGCCATCGTGGTCGACCGGATCGGCCCCGGCCTCGTCTGGCCGTACTACACGGTGGGGTTCCTGTGGAACTTCCCCGGCCTGTCGGCGCTGCTGACCCCAGAGTCCGTGCTGGGTTTCCACCCCGCCCGGGTCTGGCCCGGCCTGCTGTGGCAGTTCGGCAACCCCGAGTACAACAACACGGGCGGCATGCTCGCCCCCCTCGCCGACTACGGGCTGGCGGGCGGCATGCTCTTCTGGGCCGGGACGGGGCTGGCGGTCGGCCTCTGCTACCGCTGGATGCGCTCGGGGGAGATCCGGGGGCTGATCCTCTACCCGCTGCTGTACGTGGGCCTGGTCGACCTGGCCAGATACTTCTACTGGGGTGAGGGCCGGGCCTTTCCCACGCTGCTCGGTGCCGCCGTGCTGGCCATGTTGCTGCACCGCCGCCGGGACCCCGGGGAGGAGAGGTGACCGCGGCGCGCCGGGGGCTGTGGACCCTCGCCGACCATGTGATCTGCAGCGGGAGCAACTTCGCCCTCATGATCCTGGTCGCCGGCAACGTCTCGGTCGTCACCCTGGGAGAGTTCGCACTCCTCTACGGCTTCTACGTGGTGGTCGTGGAGCTGTCGCGGGCGGCGGTCAGCGAGCCGCTTTTGGTCAGGCGGCCCGAGGGAGACGCCGCGGTGCGCCGGGCGCTGGCGGACAGCTCAGGCTCCGCGGCCGTGTTCGGTGCCCTCGCCGGGCTGCTGCTGCTCGCCCTGTCGCCCTTCCTGATCGGCTCGCACTGGCGCTCCGCCGTGGCGCTCGCCCTGTTGCTGCCGGTGCTGCTGATCTGGGACGCGCTCAGGCTGGCGTTCATCGCGATCGGATGGCAGCGTCGTGCGGTGCTGGTGGACGTGGTGGGCGGGGTGGTCCAGGTCTCGGCGGCGTTCGCCGCGCTCCAGGTGGAGGCGAGCCTGGGCTGGCTGGTCGCCGGCTGGGGGTTCGGCGGCCTGGTCGCCGCGTGTCTGGCGGCCGCCCAGGCCAGGACGCTGCCCCGGCTCGGGGCGCCGCGCCGCTGGTTGAGGGAGTACGGCACGCTGGTCCGGCCCTACTTCGTGGAGACCGGGGCGCTCTCCCTGGCGGGCTATGCCGTACTGATCGTCCTCGGGCACATCGCGGGGCCGGCGGCGGTGGGGGCCTGGCGGGCCGCGCTGACGCTGTTCGGCCCGGCGAACGTGGTGATGGCGGCCGGTCGGGTCGCGGCCGTCAGCGAGCTTTCCCGGCTCAAGACCGCGGGCCCCGGCCGGATGCTCCGCTCGGCGGCCGTGGTCGGGCTGCTGTGCGGGGTCGTGGGCGCGACGGCCGGTGCCATCGCCGCCTTCCTGCCGGACTCCGTCGGCCAGGCCCTGCTCGGCGAGTCCTGGGCGGACGTGGGGCCGCTCGTCCCCGCCTTCACCGCCCTGCTCGTGATCGAGGGGATCGGTCTCGGACCCTACGGTGTGCTGCGCGCCATGGAACGGGTCCGGACGCTGTTCGTCCTGAGGGTTTCCGTGGCGGCGGGACGCGTGCTCGCGGTCAGCGTGGGGGCGGCGCTGGCCGGCGCCGCCGGCGCGGCCACGGCGAGCTCGCTGATCGAGGCCACCGGGTTCCTGGTCGCCATGGCCCTTCTCGCGGCGGTCCTCACCGCCGCGCCTTTCCGAACGTCGCACGTGACCCCCCAACAGTCGAGAGAGCACCCGTGAACGCCAGAGAGCTGATCGCCGGAGCCCGCAGGAACCTGCTGCTCGTCATCCTGCTCGCCGTCCTCGGCACGGGGACCGGACTCGGGATCGGCCTGCTGCAGCCGAAGGAGTACAGGACCACGACGACGCTGTTCGTCTCCGTCGCGCAGGGCGGCCAGTCCAGCATCGACCAGAGATACCAGGGCACCCTGTTCACCCAGGAGAGGGTGCGCTCCTACGCCGCGCTGGTCACCACCCCGGTGGTGACCAGGTCGGTGGTCAAGACCCTCGGGCTGTCACTGAAGCCCGAGGAACTGGCGCAGCGGCTGGAGGTGGACGTCCCGGTCGACACCGTCCTGCTCAACATCACCGCCCGGTACGGCGATGCCGAAACCGTGGCGAGGATCGCCAACGCGGTGACCGTCCGGCTCGTCGCGGTGGTCGCGGACCTGGAGGCACCGGACCCGGACCTTGACTCGGCGATCCGCGTCAAGGTGGTCAGGGACGCGGCGGTGCCGGAGCGGCCGAGCAGCCCCAGGATCGTCCTGGACGTGGTGCTGGGATTCGCGCTGGGACTCATCGGGGGCGTCGGCGCGGGCGCCCTGCGCGAGGCGCTCGACACCCGGATCCACAACGAGGCCGATCTCGCGAGGCTGAGCGGCCAGCCCCTGCTGGCCATGGTCCCCAAGGATCCCGACACCCAGGCCGCCCCGCTCGTCGGCGATCGCTTCGGCTCGCGTGCCGAGGCGTACCGCAAGTTGCGCACCACCCTGCGCTTCGTCGGTGTCGATCAGCCGGCCAAGGTTTTCCTGGTCACCAGCCCGCTCCCCGGCGACGGGAAGTCGACGACCGCGGTCAACCTGGCGGCGGCCCTGGCGGCCGAGGGGGCCCAGGTGGCCCTGGTCGAGGTCGACCTGCGCAGGCCGATGCTCGCCGACATGCTCGGACTCGTCGGCGAGGCGGGTCTGACCAGCGTCCTGACCGGGAGGGCCGAGCTGGCCGATGTCGCCCAGTCGACGGCGGGGACGCATCGGATCACCGTGCTCACCAGCGGTCCGCTGCCGCCCAACCCCAGCGAGCTGCTGGGCACCCAGCGCATGCGGGACCTGCTGCGGCGGCTCGCCCAGGGCTTCGACTACGTCATCCTGGACGCCCCGCCGCTGCTGCCCGTCACCGACGCGGCGGTGCTCGCGCCGGAGGCGGACGGAACCATCCTGGTGACGCGGGCCAAGAAGACCAGGCGCGACGATCTGCGCGAGGCACTGACGGTGCTGGAGGGGGCCAGGGGCCGCATCGTGGGACTGGTCTTCAACTGCGGGACGGTCACCAGGTCCGACCGGTACGGCCCGTACGTACGCGACACCGCCAAGCCCCAGCTGGTGGGGGACACCTTCCAGGACCGGGAGCCGCCTGCCGTGGCGCGGCGGCCGAGGAGGGGGGACTCGCCGCTCAGCGGGGACCGAGCAGTTCCCCCAGGGCGCGGCTGAGCGAGTCGCCGATCACCCGGGAGCACTCCTCGTACTCCCTTGGCGGCCCGCCGTACGGATCGGCGATCTCGACCGATGGATGGCGGCCAGGGGCCCCCCGGCGCCTGGCGACGGCCTGGACCACGGCGTGCGCACGCCCGACGGTGTCGGAGCGGTGGCGGATTTTCCGGCCCGCCGACAGATGGGCGAACTCGCGGAGGGTGAACGTCCGGTGGATCGCGGTCGGATCCATCGTCACCGCCGTGCCGCGTTGCCCCGTCTCCATGGTGAGGATGAGATCCGCGTCGCCGACCAGGGCGCTGTCCAGCGGTCGCGAGAGGTGCTCGGAGCCGTCCAGGCCGAGGTTTCTCAGCGTGTCGAGCGCGTACGGAGCCATGGGGTGCCCCGCTCTGGCGTGGGTGCCCGCGCTCGACACGAGGATCGGGCAGGAGGAGAACCGGAGCATCGCCCTGGCTATCGCCTCGGCCATCGGAGAGCGGACGATGTTCGCCGTACAGACGATCAGAATCCGGAAGTCCTCTCTCACCTCGTCTATTTTAGCGGTGAGCCTGGAGATCGATACCGAAGCGGTCCTTGAGAATGCCTCGAATGTTGGGGTAGGTCTTGTTCATCCGATGCGCCAGCATCCGGCCGTGCAACCCCGTGGATCTCGTCTCGTCGAAGGGCTCGATGCGCGGCATCGCGAACAGCCCCGCGTGCTCGGTGTGCCAGAGGGCGCAGGCGTAGCCGAACCCCGCCTCCGCGACCGCCTCCACCTCGCGGGCGCCGTGCTGCCCGTACGGGTAACAGAAGCCACCGACCTCCTCACCGGTCAGGTCCTCCAGCATCGTCCTGCTCGTCACGAGTTCCTCGGCCAGCCGCCGGTCGCCGTCCACGGTCGGCAGCCGGGGATGGGTCAGCGAGTGCGAGCCGATCTCCATGCCCGCGGCGGCCACCTCGCGAAGCTGCTCGCGGGTCATCACGTTCCGGGGGGCTCCGGGGTCCCAGGAACTGTCGCCGCCCACGTGGCCCGCGACGACGAACACCGTGGCGGTGAAGCCGTACTCCGCCAGGGTGGGCACGACGGTCGTGGCGAAGTCGGCGTAGCCGTCGTCGAAGGTGAGCCCGACCAGCCCGGCGGCCTGGCCCCTGGCCTCGGCGGCGCGCAGCTCACGCATCGTGACCCCGCGCAGCCCGCGGTCGCGCAGCCAGCGCATGTGGCGCTGGAAGCTGGCCGGAGAGACCGTGATCCGGAGCGGGTCCCGGCTGAATTCGGCCACGGAATGATAAACCCATACCATCGGCGATTTGTTCACGTGAATCATCCCGGGGGGCTCCAATCGCATCTCTTTGCGCTGGCCTACCATATCGGCGTGAATCCCACTCCACGGGTCGCTCTGGTCGTCACGACGATCGGTCGGCCCGAGACCCTCGACCGCCTGCTTCGCTCGGTGCTTGAGCAGAGCCTCCAGGCCACCGAGATGATCGTCGTCGACCAGAGCGGCGGAACGGGGACCGCGGAGGTCGTCGAGCGCTGGCGGGAACGGCTGCCGGTCCGGCGGGTGACCACGCCGCGAGGGCTGTCCGCGGGGCGCAACGCCGGGGTGGCGGCGCTCGGGGACTACGACATCGTGGGCTTCCCCGACGACGACACCTGGTACGCCCCCGACACCCTGGCCAGGGTGTGCGAGGCGATCGGCGGGCACGGGGTCGTCTCCGGCATGCTGCTCGACGCGGCGGGGCAGCCGACCCAGCTGGCCTTCGGCGCCGAGCCGGCCGTCCTCGACGGCGCCACCGTGTGGTCCCAGGCCATCGAGGCGACCTGTTTCTACACGGCGGCCTTCATGGGTGCGGTGGGCTCCTTCGACGAGGGGCTCGGAGCGGGCTGCCCGACGCCCTGGCAGTCGGGAGAGGGCACCGATCTGCTCCTGCGCGGGCTGCGGGACGGCTGGTCGATCGCCTACCACCCGCGCGTCGTCGTCTACGAGGACAACCCCTTCGTTCCCGCGGCCGGTACCAGAGAGTTCCGCCGCAGGGCACGCCATGTCGCGCGGGGGACGGGCAGGGTGTACCGCAGGCACCACGGCTGGCGGGCCCGGCTCAGGGTGCTGGCCAGACCGCTCGGCGGCGCGCTGCTGAGCGTCGCCCGCGCACGTTGGGCGGACGCGGGCTGGCACCTGCAGCGCCTGATCGGACGGTTGGAGGGCATCACCGGGATCCTGCTTCCCGTCCGGCGTCACGTTCACTCCAGGACGTGATCTCCCGAGGGTTTCCGCGCCCGGCGCCGCGCGGCCCATGCCCATGATCCATGCCATCTGATTATCACCGTGACGCGGGGCGCTCTCCCCGGTACCTTGAAGTGGGCCGACACTTCCGGGAGACGTCCATGGGCAAGTTCGAAGGAATGGACCCCAAGCTGGTCCGCGACCTGTTGTCCGAGGTGCGGCGGGCGGCCGATCAGATGCGGAACGTCGAGGGCAAGGTCACCCAGCTGATGAGCGGGGCCGGCCTGTCCTCGCAGTCGACCCACAGACCCGTCCAGATCGCCGACGCGTGTGACGTGATGGTCCGTGACGTCTCCGCTCGCGTGGCGTTGCTGGAGAAGAGGATCAACCAGAACGCGACGGCACCTCCCGCCGAGCCCAAGGCCGGGGACACGAAGCCCGAGACCGGCGCGGCGGGCGACGACGCGAAGCCCGAGACCCCGAAGGCCGACGGCCTCAAACCGGCGGTCGGAGCGGACGACAAGCCCCGCGTCGGTGACCAGTCGGCCGGGAGCACCCAGCGTGACGATCCGAAGGACTCCCCCAAGCCGGAGCCTCCGAAGGGCGACGAGACCAAGCCCGAGACGGGCTCGAAGGGCGACGAGGCCAAGCCGGAGGCGGGCTCGAAGGGCGACGAGACCTCCCCGAGGGACGGTTCGAAGGAGACGCCGAAGCCGGAGGCGTCCGGGGCCGACGACCGGAAGCCGGACACGGGTTCGAAGGGTGACGAGACCTCTCCGCGCGAGGGAGACTCCCCCAAGGAGAACGTCAAGCCGGTTGACACCGCACCGCGTGAGACCCCGAAGCCGGATGCCGTACCGGAGGCGCCCAGAGCCGAGGACACACCGCGTGAGACCCCGAAGCCGGATGCCACGCCCACGCCGGAGGCGCCCAGAGCCGAGGACGCGCGGCCGGAGACGCCGAGGGCCGAGGATTTGAAACCTGCGGTTCCCGGGCCCGGTGAGGGGCCTCAGGACGGGGGGCGGCCGGTTGACGACGTGCCACGCCAGACGCCCGAGGCCCCCGGCCCGGATGCCACCACCGTGCCGGAGGCGCCCAGAGCCGAGGACGCGCGGCCGGAGATCGTCAATGTGAACGACACGATGCCTGGCGGGGAGGATGCCGACGTCAAGGGCGACTCCGGCTCCAAGGGCGACGAGACGACGCCGCGTGGGGACGGCTCCGTGGGTGACGCGCCGGTGGACGATTCCGACGCCAAGGGCGACTCCGGCTCCAAGGGCGACGAGCGCTCGCCCAGGCAGGAGGGCGGCACGTCCGGCAACGACATCCTCGACGGTTACCGGAAGGACCATCCCGACGACATCGACCAGAGCGGCGATCACCGGGCGAGGGTCGTGGAGGTCGACGGCGTGAAGGTGCTCCAGATCCCGCTCGACTCGCCCACGGCGGCCGAGGTCGACGAGTTGCTGAAGAACATCGAGGACATCCCGCCGCTGGAGATGCCCACGATCGACAACGTCTCCGCCACGGCGGGGCAGCCGGGCTGGGTCGAGCCGCACGGCCCGCTCGATTCGGCCAAGCCCGACTATCCACTCCTCGACACCGCGGGACCCACCACCGACCAGACCGTCCAGCCGCCGGGCACGGGGGGCGACGCCACCCCCGAACCCGCCGGTACGACCTCCGGTGAGGCGGCTGTTCAGCCGCAGGCCACGACCTCCGCCGTACCCGCCGCACAGACGGCGGGTGCGGCCTCGCAGCCCGCTGTGATGCCGCAGGGAGACGCCGGCACGCCGTCCATCGGCGACGCGGTCTTCAGTGAGGCGCGAGGGGCGGAGGATGCCGCTGGGGGCTCAGGACAGCCGGCGGGGACGGCTCCCGGGGGGGTGGCCGCCGCACCGGACGGTTCGGTCGCCCGGTGGGCCGGCGACGGCGACGACGTCGTCACCGCGGAGGCGAGCCCTCTCGATCTGGACGCGCTCAGGACGCTCGCCGACAACGCCCGGGAGATCGAGCCGCTGGAGATGCCCGGCGTGCGGGTGCCGGAAGGGGAGACCTGGGGCGAGGGGGCCTGGGCGCCCATGGACATCGGGCCCGACGGGCCGGCGGGCGACGTGGAGCCGGGGAATCCGCTGCGGCCGATCCCGCCTCCGGGAGGCGGGCGGTGAGCGATGGCGGGGACCAGGTCAGCGAGCTCGACTCCCGAGCCGGTCAGCACCACTACGGCGCCGGGCAGTGAGCGAGGGGCAGGGACTGTGTCAGCGAGGGTGAGGAGCCTGTGATGTTCGTGGATCCACCCGCACCGCAGCCGCTGCAGCCGGGGGAGACCCCACCGGCCTCGGGCGGTGGCGGTCTGCCGTCCTCGGACGCCGCCACGGCGTGGGAGTTCAACCCCGAATACCAGCGGCTGGTCATGATGTGGCGGCAGGTGCTGCCCACACTCGACACGCTGACCGCCAGTCTGGACAAGGCCTACCAGCTCGCCAGGAGCAGGGATGTCTGGGACGCCCCGGTCTCCGGCCGCTACGTCGAGGACATGACGGAGTGGCGCACCCGTCTCGGCCTCTACCGGCAGGCGATCCTGACCTCGATCAGCGACCAGGCGGCCGACACGCCGAGATGGGTTCCGGTGGGAGCCGGGGCCCCGCACGCCTTCTCCTGACGTTCTTCCCGGCTCGGCGGCGCCGGCCGGGTCCTTCGGCGCGAGGCACGCGGGCCGGGCGGTTTTCGAAGCCTCCCGGGAGGGCGACGCCAGGGGCCTTCCCAGGGCGTACGTTTCCGCACGGAGACCCGTCTTCCCGTGGCGACACCTCTCTGACCTGGGATAACCGGGGCAGCCGGGCTTACAGTGGGGGTGAGTTGTCATCTTCGGGATGTGAGCCATGGGCGCAGAGCCGTACTACGGGCCAGATTTCGGCCTACTGCAGCGCGAGGATCCGGAGATCGCCCGTGTACTCCTCGACGAGCTCGACAGGCTCCGCGGCGGCGTCCAGCTGATCGCGAGTGAGAATTTCGCCTCGCCTGCCGTGCTCGCCGCGCTCGGCTCGACGCTCACCAACAAGTACGCGGAGGGTTACCCCGGCAGGCGCTACTACGCCGGATGCGAGGTCGTCGACCGGGCCGAGCAGCTCGCGATCGACCGGGCCAAGCGGCTGTTCGGCGCCGATCACGTCAACGTGCAGCCCCACTCCGGCGCCTCGGCGAATCTGGCGGCCTACGCGGCACTGCTCCAGCCGGGCGACACGGTGCTGGCGATGGCGCTGTCGCACGGCGGCCACCTCACGCACGGTTCCAAGGTCAACTTCTCCGGCCGCTGGTTCGACGTCGTGGCGTACGGCGTGCGCAGGGACACCGAGCTGATCGACTATGACGAGGTCAGGGAGCTGGCGCTGCAGCATCAGCCCAAAATGATCATATGTGGTGCCACCTCCTATTCCCGAAAGATCGACTTCGCGGCCTTCCGGGGGGTCGCCGATGAGGTGGGCGCCTGGCTGCTCGCCGACGTCGCGCACACCATCGGGCTGATGGCCGGGAATGCCCTGCCGTCCGCCGTGCCGTACGCGGACGTGGTGACCTTCACCACGCACAAGGCGCTGCGCGGCCCGAGAGGGGGCGGGATCATGTGTACCCGGGAGCTGGCCCCCAGGGTCGACCGCGCGGTCTTCCCCTTCGTGCAGGGTGGCCCGCTCATGCACGCGGTGGCGGCCAAGGCCGTGGCGTTCGGCGAGGCGCTGCGCCCCGAGTTCGCGCGGTACGCACGGCAGGTGGTCGCCAACGCCCAGGTACTGGCCGACGCCCTGGCCGCCGAGGGGATGCGGCCCGTCTCCGGGGGCACCGACAGCCATCTGGCACTGATCGACCTGCGTGACGTCGGGGTCTCCGGCGCGGTGGCCGAGCAGCGGTGTGGCGCGGCCGGGATCACGCTGAACCGCAACGCGATCCCCTACGACCCGGAGCCGGCCACGGTGACGTCCGGGATCCGGGTGGGCACCCCCTGCGTCACGACCCAGGGGATGGGGGCCGAGGAGATGAAGGCGGTGGCCTCGATGGTGGCACAGGCCATCCGCAACCCCGGCGCAGTGGGTGAGATACGGGAGCGCGTCGCGGCGCTGACGAGCCTCCATCAGATATATCCCAGCGAACTATGAGCTGTTCTGTGGCGTTTTCCGGTCACAGGCGGCCGGACTATCCGCGAAACTGGTTCCGTGCGCGAATACCTACTCATGGCGCTCGTCGCGGCCGCGGTGACGTACCTGCTGGTCCCGCTGGTCCGCGTTTTCGCCGTCCGTATCGGTGCCATGCCCGAGGTCCGCGACCGTGACGTGCACACCACGCCGACGCCCAGACTCGGTGGCCTGGCGATGTACGGCGGTCTCGTCGCCGGCCTGCTGATCGCCGGCGAGCTGCCCTACGCCGGGGGCAAGCTGGCGGCCGAGGGCCAGGGCAAGACGGTGATCGCGCTGATCGCCGCGGGCGGGCTGATCACGCTGACCGGCTTTCTGGACGACTGGCTGGGGATGGACGCCCTCGTCAAGCTCGCCGGGCAGATCGGCGCGGCGGGCGTGCTCGTCGCCTTCGGCGTCAGCCTGCCGTGGCTCCCGCTGCCCACGGCGCTGGGCGGGCAGACCATTCTCGACTCCACGCTGAGCCCGCTGATCACGATCCTGATCGTGGTCGTCATGATCAACGCGGTCAACTTCGTCGACGGGCTCGACGGGCTGGCCGCCGGGATCGTGGGCATCGCGGCGATGGCCACCTGGACGTACTCGGTGGCCCTGTCGAAGGACTACGGCAACACCAGCATCAACGCGACGGCGGTCATCGCCTCAGTGCTCATCGGGATCTGCCTGGGCTTCCTGCCGCACAACTTCCACCCGGCGAAGATCTTCATGGGGGACACCGGGGCGATGCTGATCGGCCTGGTCCTCGCCTCCACGATGATCCTGGTGACGCCGCTCGACTCCAGCAGCATCAACCGCTTCCCCGTCATCCTTCCCCTGCTCGTGCCGGTCGCGATCCTGGTGCTTCCGCTGCTCGATCTGATCATGGCGGTGGTCCGGCGCACGTCCAACGGCCTGTCGCCGTTCGCGCCCGACCGAGGGCATCTCCACCACCGCCTGCTGGACATCGGACACTCACACCGCCGCAGCGTCATGATCATGTACGCCTGGACCTTCCTGTTCGCCTTCGCGGTCGTGGCACTGTCCATCGAGGGTGTCCCGCTCATCCTGTTCCCGCTGACCGTGCTGCTCGCCATCGGCGTGCTGGTGATGATGGCGCTGCCCCGCTGGCGGGCCCGCCGCGACGTCGGCGGGTCCGGAGGGCGGGGCCCGACCGGCACCGCCGGGCCCGCCGGGCCGGTGGCTCCCACGGGATTCAGCGGTCCCACCGAGGGGCCGGGGAGGCAGGTGCGACCGGGTGAGCCGCAGGCCCGGGTCCGGCCCCACCCCTACCCCTCGGAGACGCCGGGGCCCCGTCCGGCCGTCGGCGGCGACGACGGCGACGGCACCGCCACGCGCTCGGCGCTGCCCGACCTGTCACTCACCGCTCCCCGGCAAGGTTTCTCAAACCCTGAGACGCGGCGTTGAGCGGTCCACCTCAGCTGATTGATCGTTTACTTGAAACGGCAGGTAAAGGCGCTCTTCCATGAGCTTGTGATAGCTTTCACTAACGGATCCATGGTTCAGCTGGATCTTCGAGGTAGCAATCGCTCGCTTGATAACAGTCACTGGGAGTGCCGATGCAGGCCAATGACGTGCGCGTCCTCAAAGGGGCCGTGATACCCACCGCCGCCGCGGGTGCGGTCGTCATCCTCGCGGCGGCTCTGCTCTCCGGTGCCAAGGGGGCCCTGGGGGCCGCGATCGGCCTGGCGGTGGTCGCGGTCTTCTTCACGGTCAGCCTGGTCGCGGTCTCCTCCGCGAGCCGGGTCTCTCCCGTTGTGATGATGGTCACCGCGATCGCCACCTACGCGGTGAAGGTCCTGGTCATCATGGCGCTCCTCAAGATGTTCGAGAGCGCCACGGCGTTCGAGCCGCGTGCCTTCGGCTGGTCGGCGATAATCTGCACCGTCGTCTGGACGGCCGGCGAGATGTGGGGCTTCGTGAAGACGAAGATGCTCTACGTCGACCCGGGTGCCGCGATTCCCGGACAGGGCGGCCCCCGGTGAGGCGTATCATGACCGGGCGGCGGAACCCGATATGACTAGTCATCTCCCCGGCTGCTATTGTCATGCCCGCAATGAGCGAACAAGAACGCAGGCCCGAGAACGATGGCCGCGACTTCGCCAACGCAGCCTGGTCGGTTCCCAGCTACATTCTCTCCGGGATCATCCTGTACGGCGGCGGCGGTTGGTTGCTGAGCCGTTGGACTGGCGTGGCCGTGTTCACACCGATCGGAGTGATCGTCGGTGTCGTTCTCGCCATCTACCTGGTCTACCGGAAATACGGTCGCTGACCTCGCGCGGCGGTCGCTTCGCTGAGGAAGCAGTCTTGATCCACTACCACGTTGAAGGGAACGCCGCGTGAAGGCGCTGACGGTCCTCGCCGCAGACGAGTTCAAGGCCCCGGGGCTTGAGCTGTTCGATCTCCCCCCGATCATTCCCGGCGTCACCTGGTTCACCAAGCCGGTGCTGCTCGCCCTGCTGAGCTCGATCGTGGTCATAGCCTTCTGCTGGTCGGCCTTCGCCAACCCGAAGCTGGTGCCCCGGGGCATCCAGAACATCGGTGAGTACGGCTACATGTTCGTCCGCGACCAGGTGGCCCGTCCCTTCCTGGGCAAGGACGCCGACCGCTGGATGGGCCTGCTGCTGAGCCTGTTCTTCCTGGTCTGGATCTGGAACCTGATGGGGGTCATCCCCTTCCTGCAGTTCCCGATCGCCTCGCACATCGCCTTCCCGATCGTGCTGGCGGTCAGCGTCTACGTGCTGAAGATCTACCTGGGCATGAAGCACCAGGGAGGGCTCGGTTACTTCAAGAACATGATGTTCCCTCCCGGCCTGCCCAAGCCGATCTACCTGCTGCTCGCGCCGATCGAGTTCCTCTCCAACATGATCGTGGCGCCGTTCACCCACGCGGTGCGACTCTTCGCCAACATGTTCGCGGGCCACATCATTCTGGCCTTCTTCAGCGCGGTCGGTTTCTGGTTCCTCTTCGAGCAGCTCACGCCGCTCGGCGCCCCGGTCGGTGTCATCGGCGTCATCATGACGATCGCGATGACCGGGTTCGAGATGTTCATCCAGTTCCTGCAGGCCTTCCTGTTCGCGCTGCTCGCCGCGATGTACATCGGCGGCTCGCTGCACGCCGAGCACTAAGACCCTTCTTCTCCAGTTCAGACCGGTGAGACCCGTTCACCGGCCATCTTGTAAAGGAAACAGCAATGAGCATCCTCGCTGAGGTCTCCGGCAACATCGGTTCCATCGGTTACGGACTCGCCACGCTCGGCCCCGGCATCGGTGTCGGTCTCATCTTCGGTAACGGTCTGCAGGCCATTGCCCGCCAGCCCGAGACCTACGGCCTGATCCGCCAGAACATGCTGCTGGGCTTCGTGCTCGTCGAGGCGCTGGCGCTGATCGGTCTTGTCGCGCCGTTCATCTACGGCTGATCGAAAACACCTCTGACGGAAGGCTGCATCGATGACTACCGCAGCTAAGTTCCTGGCGGCCGAGGGCGGCACCAGCCCGATCATGCCGCACCTCTACGAGCTGGTCGTCGGCGGTTTCGCGTTCTTCGTCGTCCTCTTCGTCGTCGGTAAGATCCTCACCCCGCGAATCCAGAAGACCCTGGCCGAGCGGACCGATGCGATCGAAGGCGGCATCAAGCGAGCCGAGGACGCCCAGACCGAGGCCCAGGCGCTGCTCAAGCAGTACAAGGACCAGCTCGCCGAGGCTCGTCACGAGGCTTCCCGCCTGCGTGAGGAGGCTCGCGAGCAGGGTGCGCAGATCAAGGCCGAGCTCCGCGAGGAGGCGCAGGCCGAGGCCCGTCGTCTCGTCGAGGCCGCGCACCTGCAGATCGAGGCCGACCGTCAGCAGGCGTTCGCCCAGCTCCGCGCGGAGCTCGGTCGTCTGTCGATCGATCTGGCCGGCCGTATCGTCGGCGAGTCCCTTGAGGACGAGGCGCGCCAGCGCCGCACCGTGGACCGGTTCCTTGAGGAGCTCGAGTCGAGCAGCGCGGCGGTCCGCTGATGACCGAGCGAACCCGACGCAGTGAGCGGAGTGGCTCGCGAGGTACGAGCGGGCCGCGCAGCGAACGAGGAGTGGTGAGCGACAGATGAGAGGTCTGAGCAGGGCTTCGCTGGCCGAGGTCGAAGAGCGCTTCAACGCCGTCGCGGGAAGCGCCGACCTCGGCACGCTGGCCGACGAGCTCTTCTCGGTCGCCGACCTGTTCGACCGTGAGCACGGGCTCCGCCGCAACCTCTCCGACCCCGCCCGGCCCGCGGCCCAGAAGGCGCAGGTCGTACGGGTGCTGCTGGAGGGCAAGGTCAGCGATGCCGCGCTGGAGACGGTCGTCGCGGCCGTGTCCGCGCGGTGGGCCCGCTCCGGCGACCTGGCCGACGGCCTTGAGCGTCTCGGCGTCATCGCCGCCTCCGCGGAGGCCGAGGCGCAGGGCAGGCTCGACGACGTCGAGGACGAGCTGTTCAGGTTCGGGCGCATCGTCGCCTCGAACCTGGAACTACACCGGACCCTGACCTCCACGACGGCACCGGAACAGGCCAAGCGGGAGCTGCTGGGCTCCCTCCTCGCCGGCAAGGTCGCCCCCACCACCCTCCGCCTGATCACGCAGCTTGTGGTACACCCGCGAGGACGTAGTCTGGACAGTGGGCTGGAGGAATTCGGCAGGCTGGTCGCCGCCCAGCGGCAGTGCCTCGTCGCGGTGGTGCGCAGCGCCATCGTGCTCTCAGAGGAGCAGAAGCAGCGTCTCGCCACGTGGCTGCGCACCTCGTACGGCCGCGACGTTCATCTGAACGTCGAGGTGGATCCGCGGGTGCTGGGAGGGTTCTCGGTGCACATCGGGGACGATCTCATCGACACCACCATCGCGGGACGAATCGAAGAAGTCCGCCGCCGGTTGGCCGGCTAGGCGAATAGGGAGACTGAAGAGAGATGGCGGAGCTTACGATCCGGCCGGACGAGATCCGGGACGCACTTGAGCGCTTCGTCCAGGCGTACGAGCCGGAAGGCGCCGCGCGTGAGGAGATCGGGACCGTCGTCGACTGCGGCGACGGTATCGCCCATGTCTCCGGCCTTCCCTCGGCGATGGCGAACGAGCTGCTTGAGTTCGAGGACGGCACGCGTGGCCTGGCACTGAACCTGGACGTCCGGGAGATCGGTGTCGTTGTTCTGGGCGACTTCAGCAAGATCGAGGAGGGCCAGTCGGTCCGCCGGACGGGCGAGGTCCTGTCCGTGCCGGTCGGCGACGGCTTCCTCGGCCGAGTGGTCGACCCGCTGGGCATCCCGCTGGACGGCAAGGGTGCCATCGAGTCCGAGGGGGTTCGTCCCCTCGAGGTTCAGGCGCCTTCCGTCGTGCAGCGCCAGCCGGTGAAGGAGCCCCTCGCCACCGGCATCAAGGCGATCGACGCGATGACCGCGATCGGCCGTGGCCAGCGCCAGCTGATCATCGGTGACCGTGGCACCGGCAAGACCGCGATCGCCGTGGACACCATCCTCAACCAGCGGGAGAACTGGCTCTCCGGCGACCCGGACAAGCAGGTCCGCTGCGTCTACGTCGCGGTTGGCCAGAAGGGTTCCACGATCGCCCAGGTCAAGGCTCGCCTTGAGGAGGCGGGCGCGCTGGAGTACACCACCATCGTCGCCTCTCCGGCGTCCGACCCGGCCGGTTACAAGTACCTCGCCCCCTACACCGGTTCGGCCATCGGCCAGCACTGGATGTACCAGGGCAAGCACGTTCTCATCGTTTTCGACGACCTGACCAAGCAGGCCGACGCCTACCGCGCGGTCTCCCTGCTGCTCCGTCGTCCGCCGGGCCGTGAGGCCTACCCCGGTGACGTCTTCTACCTGCACTCCCGCCTCCTGGAGCGTTGCGCGAAGCTGTCGAAGGAGATGGGTTCCGGCTCGATGACCGGCCTGCCGATCATCGAGACGAAGGGCAACGACGTCTCGGCGTTCATCCCGACCAACGTCATCTCCATCACCGACGGCCAGGTCTTCCTGGAGACGGACCTGTTCAACGCCGGTGTCCGTCCCGCCATCAACGTCGGTGTCTCGGTTTCCCGAGTCGGCGGCTCGGCCCAGACCAAGGCGATGCGGAAGGTCGCCGGCACGCTGCGCCTGTCGCTCTCCCAGTACCGCGACCTGGAGGCCTTCGCCTCCTTCGCCTCCGACCTGGACGCGGCGTCCAAGGCTCAGCTGGAGCGCGGTCAGCGCCTGGTCGAGCTGCTCAAGCAGCCGCAGTACAACCCCTTCCCGGTCGAGCGGGAGGTCGTCTCCATCTGGGCCGGCACCACCGGTGAGCTCGACGAGGTCCCGGTCGAGGACATCCGCCGCTTCGAGGCGGACTTCCTTGACTACATCGGCCGGGAGAAGAAGGGCATCTTCGACAGCATCCGGGAGACCAAGGACCTGTCCGAGGACACGGTCACCGCTCTCAAGGACGCCGTCACCGCGTTCAAGAAGACCTTCGAGACCTCCGCGGGCGAGCTGCTGGTCAACGAGGAGCCGGTCGAGGCGCTCGGCGCCGAAGAGGTCGGCCAGGAAAAGATCACCAAGCGCGTCCGTACGGCTGAGAAGAAGTAGCCGATGGGTGCCCAGCTAAGACTGCTGCGGCGGCGGATCAAGTCGGTCAAGTCAACGGCGAAGATCACGCGCGCCCAGGAGCTCATCGCTTCATCGCGCATCGTGAAGGCGCAGTTGCGGATGCAGGCGGCGGTGCCGTACGAGCGCGAGATCACTCGCGCCGTGACGGGCGTCGTCAGCAACACCGCCAGCGTCGACCACCCGCTGACCGTGGAGAAGGAGCGGCCGGCCAGGGCCGCCGTGCTCATCGTCACCAGTGACAGCGGCTTCTGCGGCGGCTTCAACGCGAACATCCTGCGTGAGGCCGAGGCCCTCGGCGTTCTGCTGAAGGACAGGGGCATCGAGCCCGTGCCCTTCGTGACCGGCCGCAAGGGTGTCGCCTGGCACAGCTTCCGTGGCCGCGAGATGAGCGGGCAGTGGACGGGGTTCTCCCGTAAGCCCTCCTACTCGGACGCCAAGGAGATCGCCGGCGTGCTGATCGACTCGTTCTCGGCCGAGGACGGGGTGGACGAGATCCACATCGTCTCGACCCAGTTCGTCTCGATGCTGACGCAGGAGGTCGTGATCAAGCGAATCCTGCCGTTGGAGGTCGAGGAGACCGTCGAGCCGGTGGACAGCACGCCGTTGCCGTACTTCGAGTTCGAGCCCAGCGCGGCCGATGTTCTCGACACGCTGCTGCCGCGCTACGTGGAGTCGCGCATCTTCAGCGCGCTGCTCCAGTCGGCGGCCTCGGAAGAGGCGTCGCGTCGCCGGGCGATGAAGTCGGCGACCGACAACGCCAACGAGCTCATCCGAACGTTCACCCAGCAGATGAACCAAGCTCGCCAGGCCGAGATCACCCAGGAAATCAGCGAGATCGTCGGTGGCGCGAGCGCGCTGGCTGACTCCGCAGCGGGGAAAGAGTGAAATGACTGCACAGACTGTTGAGACCGGCGTGGGCCGCGTCGCGCGGGTCACCGGTCCCGTCGTCGACGTGGAGTTCCCCGTCGAGGCGATGCCCGAGATCTACAACGCGCTCACCACCGAGGTCACCCTCGGCGGGGAGACCAGGCTGCTGACCCTGGAGGTCGCCCAGCACCTGGGTGACAACCTGGTCCGGGCCATCTCCATGCAGCCCACCGACGGTGTGACCCGTGGCGCGGCGGTGACCGACACCGGCGCGGCCATCTCCGTACCGGTCGGCGACGTCGTCAAGGGCCACGTGTGGAGCACGCTCGGTGAGGCACTGGACGTGCCCACCGCGTCGCTCAAGATCGAGGAGCGCTGGGGCATCCACCGCCCCTCGCCCGCCTTCGACACCCTTGAGTCGCGCACCGAGATGCTGACCACCGGCATCAAGGTCATCGACCTGCTCACCCCGTACGTGCAGGGTGGCAAGATCGGCCTGTTCGGCGGCGCGGGCGTGGGCAAGACCGTGCTGATCCAGGAGATGATCCGCCGGGTCGCCCGCAACTTCGGTGGCACCTCGGTGTTCGCCGGTGTCGGCGAGCGCACCCGTGAGGGCAACGACCTCTGGCTGGAGATGGAGGAGGCGAACGTCCTCAAGGACACCGCGCTCGTCTTCGGCCAGATGGACGAGCCCCCGGGCACCCGTCTGCGCGTCGCGCTCTCCGCGCTGACCATGGCGGAGTACTTCCGTGACGTGCAGAAGCAGGACGTGCTGCTCTTCATCGACAACATCTTCCGGTTCACCCAGGCCGGCTCCGAGGTGTCCACCCTGCTCGGCCGCATGCCGTCCGCGGTGGGTTACCAGCCGACCCTGGCCGACGAGATGGGTGTTCTGCAGGAGCGCATCACCTCGACCCGCGGTCACTCGATCACCTCCATGCAGGCGATCTACGTCCCCGCGGACGACATCACCGACCCGGCCCCGCACAACGCGTTCGCGCACCTCGACGCGCAGACCGTGCTCTCGCGGCCGATCTCGGAGAAGGGCATCTACCCCGCGGTGGACCCGCTCGACTCCACCTCGCGGATCCTCGACCCGCTGATCGTGGGCGAGGAGCACTACCGGGTGGCTCAGGAGACCAAGCGGATCCTGCAGAAGTACAAGGAACTGCAGGACATCATCGCGATCCTCGGTATCGACGAGCTCTCCGAAGAGGACAAGGTCACCGTCAACCGGGCCCGTCGCATCGAGCGCTTCCTGTCCCACCCGATGTACGCCGCCGAGGCGTTCACCGGTCAGCCCGGAGAGAACGTGCCGCTGGACGAGACCATCGCCTCGTTCAAGGGCCTGTGCGCCGGCGACTACGACCACCTGCCCGAGCAGGCGTTCTTCATGGTCGGTGGCATCGACCAGGCCGTGGCCAAGGCCAAGGAACTCGCCCGCTAGTCGCCTTCGGTGCCGGTACGGTCACGCGGTCGTACCGGCACCTGGTTCGATAGGGAACTGGAGAGAAAGTGGCGAAGCTGCGAGTAGGCGTCGTCTCCCCGGAGCGGGAGATCTGGTCCGGCGAGGCCGACATGGTGATTGCCAAGACCGTCGACGGCGAGATCGGTATCATGCCTAAACACGCACCCGTGCTCGGCGTTCTCGTCGAGGGCGGGCTGCTGAAGATCAAGCGAGGTGACGGCGAGGCCGACCTCGTCGCCGCCGTCCACGGAGGATTCCTCTCGGTGGCCGACGACGAGGTGTCAATCCTGGCCGAGATCGCCGAGCTTGGTTCCGAGATCGACATCGCCCGGGCCAGGAGCGCGCTGGAGCGGGCTCAGGCCTCGGTCGAGTCCGGCCAGGAAGACGCGGACGCGGCTGCCGAGGCTGCCGCCGAGGCCAAGCGTGCCAGGGCCCGGCTGCGCGCGGCCGGAGAAGAAGTCGGATAAATTCGGCTTCCTAGCGGTAAGGGCTTGTTGGGGGGCGGGCAGACATGGTGGTGCTGGACGTACTCATCGTGGTGGGGCTGCTCGTCGCCCTCCTGGCGCTCAGGGTGCTCATCCTGACCCGCTTCCGAGGATCGGTACTGTGTTGCCTGCGCCCCATGTCGAGGGAACGGGGGTGGCGGGTCGGAGTGGCCCGCTATGCCGACGGCCACCTCAACTGGATCCCGCTCATAGGTCTGCTGCCAAGGCCGCGCCACGTCATCGTGAGGCGCGGCCTTGTCGTTTCCGGCCGTCGTAGGGTCGGCTCCGGTGAGTTCTTCGGGTTCATCGAGGGGGTGACGGCGCTTGAGTGCCGCAACGGGCAGAGCGCCTTCGAACTCGCCATGGGATACCGCGCACTGACCGGTTTCGTGGCCTGGCTGGAGTCCGCCCCGCCCAGCGCCCATCTCGACGTCGCCTGATCCTCCGCGTCCGTTACCGGGTGGCGGGCCCCTCAGCGGGTGCCGCCGGGCTTCCAGAGGATCTCGTCGCCGCCTGCGGCCACCCGGCAGAGGATGAACATCAGGTCGCTCAGCCGGTTGAGGTACTTCGCGGTCAACGGGTTGACGTCGTCGTGGGCCTCCAGCGCCGACCAGACGGTCCGCTCGGCCCGCCGGACCACGGTCCTGGCGACGTGCAGCCAGGACACGGCAGGGATGCCGCCGGGCAGGATGAAGCTGCGCAGCGGCTTGAGGCGCTCGTTGAACTCGTCGCAGCGCGCCTCAAGCCACTCGATGTAGGAGGGCTCGACCCGCAGCGGCGGGAACTCGGGGTTCTCCGTGATCGGGGTGCAGAGGTCGGCCCCGACGTCGAACAGCTCGTTCTGGATCCGGGTGAGAACGGCGGTGACGTCCGCCTCCAGGGAACCCGTGGCCAGTGCCACGCCGATCGCCGCGTTGGCCTCCTCGACGTCCGCGTAGGCGGCCAGGCGCGGGTCGGTCTTGCGGGTGCGGCTCATGTCGCCGAGCGCGGTCGTGCCGTCGTCCCCGGTACGGGTGTAGATCTTGGAGAGCACCACCGGGTTGTCTCTGTCAGCTCGCGTCATGCCGTCCAGCTTATCGGGGACGAAAATTACCCCCGATTCACCTGATAGTCGACAATATGATTTGTTAATGGTTTCTGGTTTCTACCTGCGATTCCCACACCTCTCCCACGAGACGCTGACGTTCGTCGCGGACGACGACGTCTGGGTGGCTCCGGCGGACGGCGGCCGGGCGTGGCGCCTCTCCGCCGACCGGGCTCCCGCGAGCCATCCCCGCCTCTCACCTGACGGCACCAAGGTCGCCTGGACCAGCGTTCGCGACGGCGCCCCCGAGATCTACCTGGCGGATCTGGACTCCGGATCCGCCGAGCGGCTGACCTACTGGGGGAACGCGCGGACCCGCACGCGCGGCTGGACACCGGAGGGAGAGGTCCTCGCGATCAGCGCGACCGGCCAGCCGTTCCTCTGGCAGACCTGGGCCTACGCGCTCGGCGACGGAGCCGAGCGGCTGCCGTACGGTCCGATCAACGACCTCTCGGTCACGGAAGACGCGGTGGCACTTCTCACCGCGGCGCTCTCTCGCGACCCGGCGACCTGGAAACGCTACCGGGGCGGTACGGCGGGCCGGCTGTGGGTGCGGCGGGGAGAGGGTGACTTCACCCGGATCCTGACCGATCTGAACAGCCAGCTGGCCGATCCGATGCTCATCGGGGGACGGCTCGCCTTCCTCTCCGACCACGAGGGCGTCGGCAACCTCTACTCCTGCGAGCTGGACGGTACCGGCCTGCGCCGTCACACCGACCACGAGGTCTTCTACGCCAGGCACGCCACCACCGACGGGAGGCGGATCGTCTACCAGAACGCCGGCGACCTCTACCTCCTGGACGATCTTGACGCCGAGGCCCGCAAGCTCGACGTCACGCTCGGCTCCCCGCTGCGGGGGCGGCAGCCCTACCAGGTCAACGCGGGCAGGCGGCTGCACGACCTGGCCGTGGACGCCACCGGGCGGGCCAGCGTGGTGGAGGTCCAGGGAACGGTGCACTGGGTGACCCATCGGGACGGCCCGGCGCGGCAGCTCAGCACCGGCCTGTCGGCGGGGCGGCCCCGCCTTCTCGGCGACGACCGGGTGGTGTGGGTTGCCGACGACGGCGAGACCCAGGGGCTGGAGATCGTCCCCGCAGGGGGCGGAGAGAGCCGCAGGATCGCCGCGGGCAAGCTGGGCGAGGTCGGGGACCTGGCCGTCGCACCCGACGGGAACGTGATCGCGGTGAGCGCCAGGGACGGTCGGCTGCTCCTGGTGGACGTGGCCTCCGGCGAGGTGGTGGAGCTGGCGAGGGCCCACAGTGAGATCCGGGGTCTCGCCTGGTCGCCGGATTCGGGCTGGCTGGCCTGGTCACACCCGGACAGCGAGCATCTGCGCAGGATCAAGCTGGCCAGGGTGGCCGACCGAGTGGTGACCGATGTCACCGACGGCAGGTTCGCCGACATCTCGCCCGCGTTCACCGGGGACCACCTGGCGTTCCTGTCGCGGCGCGGCTTCGACCCGATCTATGACGCGCACTCCTTCGACATGTCCTTCCCGCTCGGCTACCGGCCCTATCTGGTGCCGCTGGCCGCCTCCACGCCGTCCCCGTTCGCGCCCAGCTCCGCGGGGCGACCCGTCGCCGACTCCGGTGACGACGACAAGCGGGACGAGGCCGCGATCACCGTGGACCTGGACGGCATCGCCGCCAGGGTCGTGCGGGTGCCGGTCCCCGAGGGGCGGTATTCGGACCTGCGGGCGGTCAAGGGCGGGTTCGTCTGGCTGCGCGAGCCGCTGGCGGGGGAGCTCGGCGAGGACAGGGACGAGGTGGCGAGCGAGGCGCCCCGGGCGGCGCTGGACCGTTACGACCTGGACAAGCGCAAGTGGGAGGAGGTGGTCGACAAGCTCGACTGGTACCGGGTGAGCGGTGACGGCACGCAGCTCGTCGTCAGTGACAAGGGCACGCTCACGGTCCGGCCGGTCAGCGGCAAGGCGGGCGCCAAGAACGGCGACGAGGCGACCGTCGACCTGTCCAGGATCCGGATCACCGGCGACCCTCGGGCGCTGCGACGTCATGCCTACGCCCAGGCGGGCCGCCGGATGCGCGCGGACTTCTGGGTCGAGGACATGGCCGACGTCGAGTGGGAGGCCGTGCTGGAGGAGTACCTGCCGCTGGTGGACCGCGTCGCCACCGCGGACGACTTCGCCGACCTGCTCTGGGAGGTCGTGGGGGAGTTGGGCAGCTCGCACGCCTATGTCGACGCGGCAGCCTGGGGTTACCCGGCCTCGGAGCCGGTCGGCCTGCTCGGTGCCGATCTCTCCAGGGGAGCCGACGGCCGCTGGCAGGTGGACACGGTGCTGCCCGCCGAGTCCTCCGACGTGCACGCCCGCTCGCCGCTGGCCGGGCCAGGGGCGACGGTCATGGAGGGAGAGGCGCTGCTCGCGGTCGACGGCCGCCCGGTGCCGCCGGAGGGGCCGGCCAGGCTGCTGGTCGGCGCCGCGGACAAGCCGGTCGAGCTGACCCTGGGCGGTGGCCGGAGGGTGGTCGTCACGCCGCTCGGCGACGACAGGCGCCTGCGCTACCAGCACTGGGTGGCCGGGCGCCGGGCGCGGGTCAGGGAGCTCGGCGGCGGTCGCCTGGGCTATCTGCACATCCCGGACATGGTGGCCGAGGGCTGGGCGCAGTTCCACCGCGACCTGCGCAGGGAGATGACCTTCGAGGGGCTGGTGGTGGACGTACGGAACAATCGAGGCGGTCACACCTCCGAGCTGGTCATCGAGAGGCTGATCCGCCGGGTCATCGGCTGGGACCTGCCCAGGGGCATGACGCCGATCACCTATCCCGAGGACGCGCCGCGCGGACCGCTGGTCGCGATCGCCAACCAGAACGCCGGATCCGACGGCGACATCGTCACCGCGGCCTTCAAGATCTACAAGCTCGGACCGGTGGTGGGCACCCGTACCTGGGGTGGTGTCATCGGCATCGAGGGCAGCCACCGGCTGGTCGACGGGTCGCACATCACCGTGCCCAGGTACTCCTTCTGGTTCGAGGGGCTCGGCTGGGGTGTGGAGAACCACGGCGTTGATCCGGACGTCGAGATCGACATCAGCCCTGACGACTGGGCGGCGGGCAGGGATCCGCAGATCGAGGAGGCGGTACGGCTCGCGCTGGCCGCGCTGGACGAGCGCCCGGCGGCGACCCCGCCCGACGCCTCCGCCCGGCCGTCCCGTCGCCGCCCCGCGCTGCCGCCCCGCCCGTAGGTGACAGGCGTGACCAACCGGATCGCCGCCATCCGGTTGGTCCAGCGAAAAGGTTGGCTTTGGTCCGAGTTTTATCCGCTGATTCGGGCAAGGGGTTCTCATGTGGGTAAGAAGGGGGAATTTCGAAGCGGGTGAGGTTCGCGCCTTCTTACACGCTGTGACAGCATATGGATGCGGTGCGTGATCGACTGGCTGCGATGACGCACCGCCGTTGTGCCCGGTCACATCTCTTTTGTGACCGGGTGTGAGGAGGAGGCATGCGCGTCCCTGGTAACCCCCAGGCACAGGTGGTCAGCGTCGGGGCCCGTCTCGACGTGGGAACCGTCACCGGAGTGCGCCCGCGGCTGCATGAGGCGGTCGACTCCGGGCGCGGCGACCTGATCGTAGATCTTTCCGGGCTGGAAATGATCGACGCCACCGGGTTGGGGGTGTTGGTGGGCACGCATCGCCGCGCTGTGGGCGCGGAACGCCGCCTCATTCTCAGGAGGGTGCCGCCGAGGATCATGCGGGTGCTGGCGGTGACCCGGCTCAACCGGGTCCTCACCGTCGAACACCCCATGGCCGCGGTGGCCTGATCCGGTCGCCCGCCGGAGTTCGGGACACCGGCGGCACCGGAACATATCGGAGGACGGGCCGGCTGAGGCCCGTCCTCGTCTCCGCCTCGTCGAGGTCGTACCGAGGTGACCGGGTTATTCGGTGAAAGACCGGTAGAAGATGTGAACGGCAGTGCTGATCATGCTCTCGGTCGAGGGCGGGTCGTCGGCCAGCACCCACTCGATGAGCAGTTCCTGGATCGCTCCGATCATGCCCAGCGCGAGCAGGTGCCGGTTGGCCTTGACCGCCTCCGGCAGATCCGCGACGTTCAGTTCGATCATGTCGGTGAAGGCCGTGACGGCCAGTTGCCGTGAGCTGATGAGGCAGTCACCCGCTCTGCGCACCTCCAGATGCATGATCCTGGCACGGCGCCTGTCTTCGGTGACGAAATTGATGTATCCGGAGATTCCCGCCTCGACCCGGGTGGCCAGGGTGTCAGGGGCCTGCTCTATGGACTTCGCCACCGACTGCAGCGTCTCGTGCACGCATCGGCCGTGCACGGCCCGCATCAACTCGTTGCGTCCGGAGAAGCATTCGTAGAAGGCGCGGTTGGAGATGCGTGCCGCGGCGCACAACCTCTCGATCGTGGTTTCGGGGAATCCTGGATCGGAGTAGAGGTTGTACGCCGCGGAGATCAGACGTTCCCGGCGTTCTGCCAGTCGCTCCTCCGCTGACATTCCCCGATATGACCGTCCGTTCATGTCAAGCCCCTGAACGTCGGTATGGGGTTGACAGATAATCGCTTTATCACTTCCACCTCATGGCTCTGGCCCCCAGAATCAACCATTATGGGTACAAGATCCTTTTTGTGGAAGGGGCGTTGTGGTATTACCTACGTCGTCCATGTAAGAAGGTAACAAACCTGACTAGCCGGTCAAGTTCCTTCTGGCTACGGGTGAACGAGGTGATGTTCATTCCGGGCAGTGCGAAGCGCTGGCGGGAGACGGCCTTGGGGCGGGCGAACTCCCGCAGCCCGTCCGCGCCGTGAATACGGCCGAATCCGGAGTCTCCGACCCCGCCGAACGGCAGCGCGGGGATAGACGCGAAGGAGATGATCGAATTGATGGCGGTCATCCCGCCGCGCATCCGGCGAGCGAGTTCCAGAGCCCGCCGGGTGTTTCCCGAGAAAACGGTCCCGGCCAGACCGTACGCGGTGGCATTGGTCTTCTCCAGCGCCTCCTCCACATCGGCGACCCGCTTCACCGTCACCGTCGGGCCGAACGTCTCCTCGCGGACCGCGGCGGAGTCCTCCGGCACGTCCTCGACGATCACCGGGTCGACGAAGGGCGCCCGGACCGAGCCGGTCCCGCCCAGCACGGCCCTGCCGCCCGCGACCGCGTCGTCGATATGCCGCCGGATGATGTCCAGCTGGGCGGGCATGGTGATCGGGCCGTAGTCGCGCCCGGCCTGCACCTGCCCGGCCCGATCGGTGAGTTCCTTCATGAAGGCGTCGTAGACCGCGTCCACCACATAGATCCGCTCCACCCCGACGCAGGTCTGGCCCGCGTTGGACAGCGCGCCCCACAGCGCCGCGTCCGCGGCGGCGGGCAGGTCGGCGTCGGCGTCCACGATCAGCGCGTCCTTGCCGCCGCACTCGGCGACCAGCGGCGTCAGGTTCGTCGCGCACGCGGCCATCACCCGCTTGGCGGTGGCGGTCGAGCCGGTGAAGGCGATCTTCGCCACCCCGGGGTCCCCCGCCAGGGCCGCGCCGGTCTCGCCCAGCCCGGTGACGGTCTGGAAGACCTGGTGCTCCGGCACCGCCTCGGTGAACAGCGCGGCCAGTAGCATGCCCACGCCCGGGGTCAGCTCGCTGGGCTTGAACACCACGGCGTTCCCCGCGGCCAGCGCGTAGGCGATCGATCCCATCGGGGTGAACACCGGGTAGTTCCACGGCCCGATCACCCCGACCACCCCCAGCGGCAGGTACTCCAGGGTGGCCGCGATGTTGGCGCCGACCAGCCCGGGGGAGACCCGTCGCATCCCGAGCACCTTGTGCGCGTTCCTGGCGGCCCAGTCGAGGTGGGTGATGGCCAGGACGACCTCCAGGGTGGCGTCGGCCTCCGGCTTGCCCGTCTCCTCATGGACGAGGCGGGCGATCCTGGTCAGATCGCGCGCGAGGATCGCCTTGTAGTCGAGCAGTCGGCGCCTGCGCCCGGCCCGGTCCAGCCCGGCCCACCACGCGGCGGCGATCCCGGCCTCCGCCACGGCGGCGTGTACCGCCGCGGCGTCCTGGATCGGGTGGGTGCCGACGACGGCGCCGGTGGCCGGGTCGAGGGAGTCGAAGGTGCGCTGTCCGGTCGCCGTGGTCAAGGTCGTCTCCTCTGTGCCGTGACAGATGCCCTGGAAGGCGAAACGCCGCTCGGGGGAGATCGGCGCCCACCGCCCCGGCTGCGGGCAGCGGGCGGTACGGGCATGTTCCGCTCACGATAGACCGGAAGTCGTTGCACAGTAAACCATTACTTACAAGCTGGGCTGTCCACCTGCCGGGGCGGCGTCTGCCGCCCGGTGCCGCCGGTCATCGACACTCTTCCGCTGTGGAGTCACTGTGGAGTCGCGACCGGCCGCCCTGACGTCCGGCCCTGACGTCCGGCCCTGACGTCCGGCCCTGACGTCCGGCCCGGGGGTCCGGCGTGTCTGTCGACACCATGCCGCCCTGTCGGCGCTTATGCAAAGGCCCGAGGTTCGGGCTCTGTTTCTCGGCGAGAGGCTGTTCCATGCGCAGAGTTTCGTTATCGAACCGGCTCTGTGCTCGATGTGTCCGGACCATCCCCGCCTCCGCGGGGTATCCCCTGAAGTTCAGCAGTTCAAGCGCTTCTCTTCTGCGGGTGCGGTACGGAGGGAACAGACCGCCTGTTCTTGATGCCGGAAATCGCGTCTCTGGATGAGGTCTGGGCGCAATATTGTTTTAGGGCAGGCTGAAATGAGGCCGAAGGTGGGATTTCCGGTGGCGATGGGAAACCCCACCGGGCCCATACGGGCGTGGCTCACGCGTAAGCCCTGTTAGAACAGCGTGTCGTTGCGCTCGATGCCGCGTAGTTCGTCGTAGTCGAGGGTGACGCAGCGGATTCCGCGATCCTCGGCCAGCGTCTTGGCCTGCGGGGCGATGCTCTGGGCGGCCAGGATGCCGGTCACCGGGGCGAGCAGGGGGTCGCGGTTCATCAACTCCAGGTAGCGGGTGAGCTGCTCCACGGCGTCGATGCCGGCGCGGCGCTTGAGCTCCACGGCCACGGAGGCGCCCGTGTGGTCGCGGCAGAGGATGTCCACCGGGCCGATGGCCGTCATGTACTCGCGGCGGACGAGCGTCCAGCCCGCGCCCAGGGTGGTGATGTGCTCGGCGAGCAACTCCTGCAGGTGGGCCTCGACCCCGTCCTTGATGAGCCCCGGGTCCACGCCCAACTCGTGGCTGGTGTCGTGGATGATCTCCTCCATGGTGAGGACGAGCTTCTCACCGGTCTTGCCGTGGGTCACCGTCCAGGTGCCCTCCTCCTCGCGGAGCTTGCACGGCGGGTTCATCCAGTTCAGCGGCTTGAAGGCCCGGTCGTCGGCATGGATGGAGACGCTGCTGTCGGCCTTGATGAGGATGAGCCGAGGCGCCATCGGAAGATGGGCGGTGAGCTTCCCGACGTAATCCACGCTGCACCGCGCGATGACCAGACGCATTACCGAAGCCTATCGGCCCGACGGCGTCCCGATCCCCGGGATCCGGCCACGGCGGCGGTTCCACCGCACCGCCCGCGTCCGTACGCGTGAGCCGCGCCCCGGCTCACGCGTACGGCCTGGAGAGCGCGGTCAGCGGACCGCCTCGGAGAGTTTGACGCGGGCGCCCGTGCGCAGCACCGCGCGCTGGTAGATGCGCGCGCCGAGCAGGAGCGTGCCCACCGTGGCCAGGAGCATCAGGGCCGCACCCGTCGCGATCTCCCCGGCGAGCACCTCGCCCCCGGCCATCCGGACCGGCATGACCATCGAGGAGAACGGCGGCACCATCGACAGGATCCTGGCCACCGCGCTGCTGGGCTGGACCGCCGCGAAGTAGGCCACCAGGTAGGCGATCGTCATGAGCATCGTCATCGGTGTCAGCACACTGTTCGCGTCCTCCTGCCTGGACACCAGCGACCCGAGCGCCGCCGCCAGCGCGGCGAAGAACGCGTAACCGAGGATGAACCAGAACAGGGTGCTGATCACGATGCCCGTCATGCCCGGGGGCAGCTCGGCCACGAAGCCGGTCGCCACCGCCGCGCCGAGACCGGCCACGATGATCACGAGGAGATTGGCCAGCGCGAGGGTGCCCAGCCCCAGGATCTTGCCGCCGAGCAGCTGCCATGGGCGGATCGAGGTCAGCAGGATCTCCACGATCCGGCTGCCCTTCTCCTCGATCACTCCCATGGCGACGTACATGGAGGAGTAGATGAGCAGGAAGAACAGGACCATGACCAGCAGGGACGCGATGCCCACCCGCACGCTCGCGTAGCGGGCGTCGGCGCCGACCGAGACCTGCTCCAGGGGGGCGACCTGCATCGCCTGGGCGACCTTGGCCGCGTCCAGGCCCGCGCCGGCCAGCTGACCCCGGGTCCGGACGGTCTGGTGCGCGTTCTCCAGCAGCAGGCCCAGCTCACGGTCGACCTCGCCGTCGGCGAGCACCCTGCGGCCGTCCACCACCGCGGCGTCCACGTCGCCGGCGTTGACCGCGTCGCTCGCGGCGGCCTCGTCGGGGAACTCCCTGACGGCGATCGTCACGTCCTTGGCCATGCCGATCAGGACCGGCTGCAGCGTCTGCGACTGCGGTCCGACGAGGCCCACGGTGTAGGAGTCGGGCCCCGAGAAGAGCTTGGGCAGGAACGCGAGCGCGGCGACCAGCACGGCGCTCACCACCAGCCCGATGACGAACGCCCTCGTACGGCCGCGCGTGACAATCTCCCGCTGCGCGACCAACCACAGCCCGCTCACGCGACCGCCTCCCTGAAGATCTCGGTGAGTGTGGGCCGCTGCCAGCCGAAGTGCTCGACCTTTCCGGCCTTGACCGCGAGGCGCAGGATGTCCTGGCCGTCGCCGTCCACATCCGTGACGAGGACCTCGTCGCCCTTCGCGACGACATTTCCCGGCAGGGACGCGGTCCAGCCGGGGGAGGCGTCCCTGACGATCACCTTGAGCCGGCCGCGTCCCTCCCGGTCGCGCAGGTCGTCGACGGTGCCGCTGGCCACCATGCGGCCGGCGGAGATGATGCCGACCGAGTGGCAGAGCCGCTCGACGAGGTCCAGCTGGTGGCTGGAGAAGAGCACGGGCACGCCCGCTTCGCACCGTGCGGCGAGCACCCCGGCCAGCGCGTCGACGGCGAGCGGGTCGAGCCCGGAGAAGGGCTCGTCCAGCACGAGCACCTCGGGGGTGTGCACCAGCGCCACCGCGAGCTGCACGCGCTGCTGGTTGCCCAGGGAGAGCGCGTCCACCGTGTCGGTCGCGCGTTCGGTGAGCGAGAGCTGTTCGAGCAGGTCGCCGGTGGCCTTTTTCGCCCCGCTCGCGGTCAGGCCGCTGAGCCTGCCGAAGTACTCGACCTGCTCGGCGACCCGCATCTTCTGGTAGAGGCCACGCTCTTCGGGCATGTAACCGAACCGGCGCCGGTCTTCGAACGTCAGGGGCCGGCCGTCGCGGAGCACCGAGCCCGAGTCGGCGGTCAGCACGCCCATCAGGATGCGCATCGTGGTGGTCTTGCCCGCGCCGTTGGCTCCGACGAAGCCGAACATCTCGCCTGGTTTCACGGAGAACGTCACCCCGGCCAGAGCGGTCTTGTCGCCGTATCGTTTCTGTAGATCGTTTATCTCGATCATGGGGGAGGTCCCTCGGTTAGGCGTCTCAGCACGGAGACGTAGTCATGGAACGCCCGGCGGCCCTCGTCGGTGAGGGCCAGCCAGGTGCGTGGGCGTTTACCCACGAAGGCCTTCTCCACGCGCACGTAGCCGGCCTCTTCCAGGGTGAGGACATGCTTGGAGAGCAGGGAGTCGCTGACCTCGATGGTGTCGCGGAGGAAGCGGAACTCGGCCCTGTCGGTGGCCGCCAGAGCGGCCATGATCGACAGCCGGACGGGTGCGTGGATGACGTCGTCAAGGTCGTGCCGGGGGTGCGAGCCCGTACCACCTGCGGCTCCGTCCATGCCGCTCACCGCTCCGCGCGCAGCACGCGCCACGCCGCGTAGAAGGGCGGGGCGATCGTGGCCAGGCCGAGGGCCGCGTAGAGCAGGCCGGCGACGCGTGCCGGTCGCCGGGTGCGCCGGTCGACCTCGCCGATCTGCCGCAGAGCCTCCTCCGGGGTCAGGTCGTCTCCCACGTCTTCTCCAATCTTCACATACTCAAATACTAATTACTACTCAACTCTCATTCAAGTACTTTCTTGTGGCTCCCGGGGTGTCCGACCGGCTTTTGGGTAGCCGATCCCTCTCTGGGAGACTGTTGCGGTTCAAGGAGCGGGCGGTTTGTCGCGCGGAGCGGGATCCGCGAACAGGGTGGAGAGAACGATGACGGGCAGTTTCGAGACGGTCGGCGTGGTCGGCCTTGGCACGATGGGCGCCGGGATCGCCGAGTGCTTCGCCCGTGCCGGCATCGCCGTGATCGGCGTGGAGGCCGGCCCGGAGGCGTTGACCCGAGGCCGGGGTCATCTGGCGGACTCCACGGGCCGCGCGGTCGCCAAGGGCAGGCTGAGCGAGACCGAGAGGTCGGAGATCCTCGGCAGGGTGACCCTCACCACCTCGCTGGAGGATCTCGCGGATGCCGACCTGGTGATCGAGGCCGTTCCGGAGGTCATGGATTTCAAGCGGGCGCTCTTCACCGACCTGGATCGGATCTGCAAGCCGTCCGCGGTGCTCGCCACCAACACCTCCTCGCTCTCGGTCACCGAGATCGCGGCCACCACCGGCCGCCCCGGCCGGGTGATCGGCATGCACTTCTTCAACCCGGCCCCGGTCATGAGACTGGTCGAGGTGATCCACACGCTGCTCACCGACGACGGCCTGGCCGGTGAGGTCGCCGATCTCGCGCGCCGGCTCGGCAAGACCCCGGTGACCGTCGGCGACCGCGCCGGGTTCGTGGTCAACCGGCTGCTACTGCCCTACCTCAACCACGCCGCGGTCCTGCTGGAGAACGGTGTGGCCACCCGCGACGGCATCGACACCGCGATGAGGCTCGGTGCCGGGCTGCCGATGGGCCCCTTCGCCCTGCTCGACCTGATCGGCCTGGACACCTCGTACGAGGTGCTGAGCGTGCTCTTCAGGGAGAGCCACGACCGCCGTCACGCCGCCGCGCCGATCCTGCGCGAGCGGGTCACGGCCGGCCTGCTCGGCCGCAAGTCGGGTGGTGGCTTCCACCGGGCCACCGAACCGGAACCGACGGCGGACGAGCCCTCGGCCGGTGACTTGGTCGCGGTGCTGGGCGAGGGGGGCGACGCCTTCGCCGCCAGGATCTCCGCCGCGGGCTTCAAGACCGTGCCCGTGCAGGACGCGGAGATGGTCGTCGCGCTGTCCAGCGTTCCCGTCGTCGAGCTGGCCCCCGGGCTCCCGCACCCCGAGCGCCTGGTCGGCCTGCACCTGGTGGGCGACCAGGTCGCCGAGGTCGCCTCCACCGCGCTCACCGGGCCCGAGGTCGCGCGGGCCGTGGAGGGGCTGGTCCGGCGCGTCGGCCTGGTTCCGGTGCCGTGCCGGGACAGGGCCGAGTTCGTGGTCGACGCGCTCCTGTACCCGTACCTCAACGACGCCGTCCGGATGTACGACTCCGGCTATGCGACCCGCGACGACATCGACACCGCGATGCGGCTCGGCTGCGGCTACCAGGCGGGACCGTTCGAGATGCTCGACGAGTTGGGCCTGGAGACCGTCCGCGACGGCCTGCGCGCCCTGTACGCGGAGTACCGCGAACCGTTCCTCGCGCCCGCGCCGCTGCTGGAGCAGC
This sequence comes from Streptosporangium sp. CA-115845, assembly GCF_050943795.1. Lineage (NCBI taxonomy): Bacteria > Bacillati > Actinomycetota > Actinomycetes > Streptosporangiales > Streptosporangiaceae > Streptosporangium > Streptosporangium sp. CA-115845. The sequence goes on from NZ_CP191988.1 coordinate 1,858,691, forward strand.
TCGTCGCGGCGGGGGTCCGGAGCTTCCGAGACCTGCCGTGAGCCCCCGCAGGGCCCGTCGGGCCGATCCGTTCGACCGCGGTGGCAACCGGGGTTCGGCCCGCCCCCTCGGCGGCTCGGTGCCCGGTGTCGACCGGACGGAGGAGTGGCCCGACGGAGACTGGCAGGTGCGCCGGGTCACCGGCGGCGCGGCGGACAAGGTCTACCGCTGCCCCGGCTGCGACCAGGAGATCAGGCCGGGCCTGCCGCACCTGGTCAGCTGGCCCGCCTGGCAGGGCGGCGAGGAGGAGCGCAGGCACTGGCACACCGCGTGCTGGCGCAACAGGGTCAGGCGCGGTCCTGGCAGAAGCAGATACTGACCGGCGTGGATCGCCGGTCGTGGTGAGGAGAGACATGGAGATCCGGGCCTCTACGGTGCTGCCCGCGCGCAGGGAACCGATCGAGCTGCACACCGGTGACGGGCTGACACTTGTCGGTGAGCTGGCCCTTCCCGCGGAGCGGCCTCCGGTGGCCACGCTGGTCTGCCTGCACCCGCTGCCCACCCACGGCGGCATGATGGACAGCCACGTCTACAAGAAGGCGGCGAACCGGCTGCCCGCCCTCGCCGACCTGGCGGTGCTGCGGTTCAACACGCGCGGCACCACCTCCGAGCGGGGCACGTCCCAGGGGGCCTTCGGTAAGGGTGAGGACGAGCGCCTGGACGTCGCCGCGGCCCTGGAGTACGCCGACTTCCACGACCTGCCCCGGGTCTGGCTGCTCGGCTGGTCCTTCGGTACCGAACTGGCGCTCAAGTGGGGCCGCGACCCGCTGGTGGAGGGGGCGATCCTGCTCTCCCCGCCGCTGCACAGGGCTACCGACGCCGACCTCGACGGGTGGGCGGAGTTCGGGCGGCCGCTGACCGCGCTGGTTCCGGAGTTCGACGACTACCTCCGTCCCGAGCAGGCCCGCGAGCGCTTCGCCAGGGTGCCCCAGGCCGAGGTCGTCGGGGTGGACGACGCCAAGCACCTGTGGGTCGGCGAGCCGTACGTGCGGATCGTCCTCAACGAGATCGTCCTGCGGGTCAATCCGGCCGCCCACCCCCTCCCCACCGAGGTCGCCGACTCGTAGGTACCCTGTCCGGTTCGGGCCCGTCCCGGAATCCTCGTCGCCGTATCGCCTGCCGGGTCCCATTCGTTGACCGCGGAGTTACCACAACGTCATAAACGGTTGTGGAACCGGGGGTGCCAGACGGGGGCTCCGGGAATACGGTGGACGGCGTGCGGCTGTACACACGATCGGCTGGAGAGGGGCTTCCGGTCGTCCTCCTTCACGCGTTCCCCCTGTCATCGGCCATGTGGCTGGCCCAGCGTGAGGGCCTGGCCGAGGTCTGCAAGGTCATCACCCCCGATCTGCGCGGTTTCGGCGGCTCGGTGCTGGGCGGGGACGTTCCCTCCCTCGACGTGATGGCCGACGATGTCGTGCGCCTGCTGGACAGCGAGGGCGTCGACCGCGCGGTCGTCGGCGGCCTGTCCATGGGCGGCTACGTGACGATGGCCCTGTGCCGCCGCCACCCCGACCGGCTGCTGGGGGTGATCCTCGCCGACACGAAGGCGGGCGCCGACCCGGAGGCCGCGAGATCCAACCGCGAGCGGATCGCCGCCGCGGTGCTCCAGGAGGGCGCCTCCGTCCTGCTGAAGGAGTTGCTGCCGGGGCTGGTCGGGCAGACCACGGTGCGGAGCAGGGCGATGGTGTTCGGCCGGGTGCGCGGGCTGGTCCAGTCGGCTCCGCCGACGGCCGCGGCCTGGGCGCAACGGGCCATGGCCGGCCGTCCCGACTCCTTTGACACGCTGCGGGCGATCAAGGCGCCGGTCCTGGTGATCGTGGGCGAGGAGGACGAGATCACCCCGCCCGCGGAAGCGGGCGCGATGGTCGAGGCGGTGCCCGACGGGCGGCTGGCCGTCATCGAGAAGGCCGGCCATCTCAGCGCGATCGAGCAGCCCGAGGCGTTCAACCGGGCGGTGTCGGACTTCGTTGCCGAGCTTGCCGGGGGATCACCACCTCGCGGATGAGCAGGGCGATCGCCGTGGTCAATCGAGATCGACCGGCGCCGTCGCAGCGCCTCGACGGCCGGGTCGAGTCCCACGGCGCCGAGAGAGCCTGGTGACCGTGAAGGTCACCAGGCTCTCTCGTCAGCCGTCGTCAACGCCCCGGAGTCAGCGGCCGCCTATTCCTGCCACCACTCCGCGTCGTCGTCCTTCTCCGCCCTGGCGGGAGTCGGAACCGGCTTCTCGGCACCGTTGGTGGCGGCGGGGATGGCCGGCTTCGGCGGGGCCGCGGTGATCGCGGGCTCCGGGTCGGCGGCCGGGAGCGGCGCGCCACCGAGCAGCTGGCGCAGCTGCGCGAGGTGGCTGGTGATGCTGTCACGCTGGCGGGTCAGCTCGTCGACCTGGCGCTGGGCGACAGAGCGGCTCCGCTCGGACTCCGACTTGGCCTCGGAGACGATGGACTCGGCGCTCGACTTGGCCTCGGACACGACCTGGTCGGCGTTCTTGCGCGCGTTGGCCAGCAGCTGCTTGGCGTGCGTGTCGGCCTCGCGGCGGGTCTGCTCGGCCTGCTGGGTGGCCTTGGTGGCGCGCTGCTCGGCGGTGGCCGCACGCTGCTCGGCCTCGGCGACCAGCTTCTGGGTGGCGGCCTGCGCGGTGGCGTGGCGCTCGGCCTCCTGGCGCTCGGCCTCCTCGCGCCGGGCGGCGAGCTGGATCTCGAACTCCGCCTCGTCCTGGGCCCGCTTGGCCTCGGACTCCTCAAGCACTCGCTGGGCCTGGGCGCGCATCTCGTCGGCCTGGCGCTTGGCGGTGGTGAGGACCTCGTCACGCTCGCGCTTGGTCGAGGCGCGCAGCTGGGCCACCTCGCGCTCGGTGGTGGTGCGCAGCTTGGCGATCTCGCGTTCGGCGTCGGCGCGCTTCTCGGCCACCTCGTGGTCGGCGGTGGCCCGCAGCTTGGAGACCTCGCGCTCGGTGGTGGCGGTCAGCTCGTCGGCCTCGCGGCGTGCGGTCGAGCGGATCTCCTCCGCCTCGCGCTCCGCGGTGGTGCGCATCTCGTCGACCTCGCGGGTGGCGAGGGCACGCTTCTCCGCGGCCTCGTTCTCCGCGGCGGCACGCAGGTCGGCGGCCTCGACCTTGGAGGCCGCCTTGATCTCGTTCGCCTCGGACCTGGCTGCCTGGACCAGCTCGGTCGCCTGTTCCTCGGCCAGACGGAGCAGTTGCTCGATCCGGGCGCCGAGGCCGGAGTAGGTCGGGCGCTCCTGCTCCTGAAGTTGGCGCTGGGAGTCGGACAGATCCCGCTGCAGGTTCTGAACCTGCTCGCGGGACTGCCGAAGCTCACCGTCGATTTGCTTCAGATGGTCGTGGACCTGGTGCCGGTCATAGCCCCGGAGCACCACGTCGAATTCCCGAGCGGGGGCGTCCTCAAAGAAGTTGTTGAGCTGGGCGTCGATGTCGGACTGCATGGAGGCTCGATCCTGGGTTGTCGAGACGGCTACACGGGCCGGACGGGGGTTTCAGGCATCCGAAGCGGGAGCCGGGGCGGGATCCACGTCCGGTGGTACGCCAGCGTACTCCGCCGTTGCCGAGTTGGCGGTCTCGTCCGACTTTATGCGCGACTTGTTACGTATCGGCGTTTCTTGCATTCGGCGTGGTCTCAGCTTGCCTTTCCGGAGCCTGTACGAGTTCGGTAAGCATTCCCCCCACGTCTTTGGGGTGGAGAAAGGCGATGGACGAACCCATGGAGCCGTGGCGCGGCCGTTCGTCGAGCAGCCGGACGCCCCTGCCGCCGATCGTGTCCAGGGCGCGCACGACGTCCGGCACACCGAAGGCGACATGATGAACGCCTTCCCCGCGCTTCGCGAGAAATTTACCGACCGGCGTGTCGGCACCGAGCGGTTCGAGGAGCTGGATATACGATCCGCCGCCCTCCCCGTCGGCGATGTGCAGCATCGCCTCCTTCACCCCCTGCTCGGCGTTCACCTCGCGGGCCACCACCGTGAGCTCGAAGGTCCGCTCGAAAAAAGCGATCTTCTCCTCAAGATCGTGGCAGGCGATTCCCACGTGGTCGATGCGCATGAACATAGAGCCATCCTCCTTCAAGGTCACCGATGTGCCCATGGGTATGGTGGCAAAGTCGCTCCAAGCCCTGTCAGGGAGGCCCCCTGTTATGTCCGTTTCCGTCATCGTCTCCGGGGCTCGAACCCCCATCGGCCGACTGCTCGGCTCGCTGTCCGGCCTGTCGGCCGTCGAGCTCGGCAGCATCGCGATCAAAGCCGCGCTGGAGCGTTCCGGCGTCGCTCCAGAGGCAGTGCAGTACGTGATCATGGGGCAGGTGCTTCAGGCGGGTGCGGGGCAGATGCCCTCCCGCCAGGCCGCCGTCAAGGCGGGCATCCCGATGTCCGTGCCGTCCCTGACGATCAACAAGGTCTGCCTCTCCGGCCTGGACTCCATCGCCCTGGCCGACCAGCTCATCCGGGCCGGTGAGTTCGACATCGTGGTCGCGGGCGGCATGGAGTCCATGTCGAACGCCCCGCACCTGCTGCCCGGCCTGCGTAAGGGCGTGAAGTACGGCGCCGCCGGCATCATCGACTCGATGGCCTTCGACGGCCTCACCGACGTCTACGACCAGGTGGCCATGGGCGAGTCCACCGAGCGGCACAACGCGCGCTTCGGGCTGACCCGCGAGGAGCAGGACGAGTTCTCCGCCCGCTCCCACGCGCTCGCCGCCGCCGCGATCAAGAACGGGACCATCGACGACGAGATCGTGCCGGTGGCGATCCCGCAGCGCAAGGGCGAGCCGACGGTCTTCTCCGCGGACGAGGGCGTGCGCGGGGACACCACGGTCGAGGTCCTGTCACGACTGCGACCGGCGTTCACCAAGGACGGCACGATCACCGCCGGGTCCGCCTCGCAGATCTCCGACGGCGCCTGCGCCGTCGTCGTGATGTCCAAGGCCAAGGCCGAGGAACTCGGTCTTGAGTGGCTGGCCGAGATCGGCGCCCACGGCAACGTCGCGGGGCCCGACAACTCGCTCCAGTCCCAGCCGGCCAACGCGATCAAGCACGCCCTCGGCAAGCAGGGACTCGTCGCCGGTGACCTCGACCTGGTGGAGATCAACGAGGCCTTCGCCCAGGTGGTCCTCCAGTCGGTCAAGGAGCTCGACGTCCCCCTCGACAAGGTCAACGTCAACGGCGGCGGCATCGCGGTCGGCCACCCGATCGGCGCCTCCGGCGCCCGCATCGTCCTCGCCCTCGCCTACGAGCTCAAGCGCAGGGGCGGCGGCCTCGGCGCGGCCGGCCTCTGCGGTGGCGGCGGGCAGGGTGACGCTCTGATCATCCGCGTTCCTTCGGCATGACCTTGGAGGTCTCCGACCTGGTCGCGATGGCCAGGGAGGGCCGACCCCGGGCCGTGGCCCGGTTGATCTCCATGGTCGAGAACGGTTCCCCCGGACTCAGAAAGATCGCCGCGCTGCTCTGCGCCGACCGGCCACACCAGGCCCGGATCATCGGCCTGACCGGCCCGCCCGGTGTCGGCAAGTCGACCTCCACGGGGATGCTGGTCCACGCGTTCCGCAGGCGTGGCGTGAGGGTCGGCGTGCTCGCCGTCGACCCTTCCTCGCCGTTCACCGGCGGGGCGCTGCTGGGCGACCGGGTCCGGATGCAGGACCACGCCACCGATCCGGACGTGTTCATCAGGTCGATGGCGAGCAGGGGTCACCTGGGCGGGCTGTCGTGGGCCACGCCCCAGGCGCTGCGCGTCCTGGAGGCGGCCGGCTGCGAGGTCATCCTCGTCGAGACCGTCGGTGTCGGCCAGGCGGAGGTCGACATCGCCTCGCTGGCCGACACCACGGTCGTGCTGCTCGCCCCGGGGATGGGCGACGGCGTCCAGGTGGCCAAGGCGGGCATCCTGGAGATCGCCGACGTGTTCGTGGTGAACAAGGCCGACCGAGAGGGCACCCAGGCCGCGATCCGCGAGCTCCGCAACATGATCGCCCTGGTCGACCGGCCCTGGAGGCCGCCGATCGTGCCGACCGTGGCCCTGCGGGGGGAGGGCTGCGAGGAGGTGGTCGCGGCCCTCGACGGCCACCTGGCCTATCTGGAGGGGGCGGGCGAGCTCGTCCGCCGCCGCCACGCCAGGGCCCGGGACGAGATCGAGGCGATCGCCCTCACCACCCTGCGCTCCCGCTTCGCCGACCTGCACGGAGACCGGCGCCTCGACGCCCTCGCCACCCGCGTTCTGGACGCGGAACTCGACCCCTACACCGCGGCTGACGAGCTTCTGACGGCGGTGGGGCGGCCGGGTTGATCCCGCTCGGCACCGAGCGGCGCTCGGGTTCGCGGCGCCCGCGAATCCTCGCCGCGCCTCCAGGGTTTCCAAGGTGTCCCAAGGGGGCGGGCGAGGTCGGCTCCGCGGCGGCGCGCCGCCGAACCCGGTGAGCGCGGGCGGCCCCGTACCGGCCGGAGCGCCGAGGACCGGGACACGGGGGGCGTCAGCTCTCGTCGGCGAACGTGACGACGACCTTCTCGAAGCCGAGCCCCTTCAGCATGCCCTCAAGCATGATCTTGGTGTTCTGGTCGGCGCGGTTGCGCAGATCGCTGGCCAGCGCGGCTTCGGCGATCTTCTTCTCGGCCAGCACGTAGAGCTCCTGCTGGTCTGAGGGGGAGGAGGACAGGAAGTCCTCGACCCGGTCCAGCAGACCGCGCTGCTGGGCGTAGACATAGGAGCGCTTGTTGTCGAGGTTCGGCTTCTCCAACTGGGCGCGGGGCAGCCGGACCGTGACCTCGGTGCGGTCGGGGGAGACCGTCAGCCCGCCGTTGCCGATGCTGCCGAAGTCGACGTAGGCGTCGACGCCACCGGCACCGACGAAGAGCGTCCGGCTGCCCTTGACCGCGTCGGGCAGGAAGGCGGCGTCCTTCTCCAGGTCGACCACGACCTGGAAGTTGCCGGTGGCGGCCTCGAAACGGCTGAGGTTGTGAATGGACTCCAGCAGCACGGGCTGGCTGCGGTCGATCGTGGCCTCGCCGAACGGGTTCAGCCACGACCAGGTCAGGCGAGCACCCACGACGAGAAGAATCATGACGACGAGCAGCCCGGCGAGGAAACGCCAGCGGCGCCTGCGAGGCGCCGCCTGGGGGGTCTCGGGCGGAGCTTCTTGGGAGGCTTTCACGAAGCTCTCCTTCCCCGGGGGGCGACCTTCTCACGCCGAGCCTATGCCGATCTTGTCAGCCCCGTGGCGACGGCGGCGTGCCGCCTTCGGCGAAGGGGGCACGCCACGGGGCGGACGGGATGTCCGTCCCGGACGGCGGCGGCCCGCCGGGTGCCTGGTGGATGGGGCCTGGCCTGGGCTCGGGCCCGGTAGAGGTGCCTCCCGCACCCTGCCCCGGCTGGCTGTACTGTCCTGTCTGGGCGGTTTGCCTGGACTGACCGCCAAAGTGAGTGCTTTGTAGCCGGCAGCCGGTGAAGTCCGCGTAGTAGAGCCGGAGCCAGTCGCGCCGCTGGACGTCCGTGAGCCCCGAGAACCACGCCGCCGCGTACCGGTGCTCCGCGAGCGGTCCGCCGGGAAGCGGCTCACCCCGCAGCCACGCGGCCACGATGTCTCGGTAGCCCGCCGCGGGAGTGGCGTCACACCGCGCGGCCAGGCCGTCGACGAACTCGTCGGCCGCCTTCCCGGCGAACCCCGTGGCCAGATCGTCCACGTGGATCGCGATCACGCCCGCGGAGAGGGTGGAACCGTCACGCCTGGGGTGCTGCTCCACCCGGGAGAACTCCCCGGGTGTCCCGGCCAGCCGGGAGGCGATCTTGATGAACTCCGAGCCCAGTTCGGGTAGTCCGGCGCGCATCCCCGGGTGCACGCAGACCATGATCGGCCACTCCTGGCAGCTGTAGACGATCTGCTGGGCCGAGACCGGCTGCTCCTCGGTGAACAGGCGGGCCATGCCGGTCCCCGCCGCCAGCACCGCGATCAGCGCGGCGGCCAGCACCAGGGCCTGGCGCGTCACGACCGCGGCCCAGCCGAGCAGGAGCGCCGCGCTGATCCCCACCAGCCAGAGCGTCTGGTCGGTGAACGCCGCCGAGTTCAGCCCCTGGAACGGGTCGTACGGCTCCCGCGTGGCGGGGGCGAGCCGGTCAGCCCAGGTCGGCCCGTGACACAGCCAGGTGAACAGGCTGTAGCAACCGAGCCCGGCCAGGACCGGCGTGATCGTCCACGGCATCAGCCAGCCGGTGACCCAGCCGATGACGACGTACAGTGCCAGCCCGGCCACGCCCATCACCAGGCCGCTGGGCAGTAGTCGCCCGGCCTGCTCGGTGATCATGGTCCTGACCGCCAGGACCATGACGGTGGCGGTGAACGCGCCACCTGTCACCACCAGGATCGCCAGCGGCGCCCGCACCGCCTGCCACGGGGTCATCGATCGGCCACCCGTCCCGCGCCGCCTGCGCACCGCCACCCACGCGGCGAACGCGGCCGCCACCGGGCCGGTCAGCCGGAGCGAGCCGATCACCGCGACGATGATGTTCTCCCACGCGCTGACACCGGGAACCAGGACGCTCCACGCCGCGACCACCCCGAGCACGAGCAGGATGGCGACCGCCATCAACCCGCTCTGCTGGAGTTCCTCGCGTGAAACGCCCCTGTGCTCACGCACCGGTGGGCGTGGTGAGAACCCACGCCGAGCCGGTGTAGCCGAAGTGTGTCCGGCGTTCGAACGCCGTCAAGTTGTCGTTCATCAAGCACCCCCCGTGCCGTGAATGTGCGGATGCCGGTCCCCTCGGCACCGGTCCGGCTCGCTTCCCCCGCAGGCCGGACTGAGTCAGCGTGGCCACTTGGCCACGGCCTCACCATTCGATGTGGGAACCATAACGGAGCGTGACGTTTGGCGTCCGGGTTCTTGGTGAAGCCATCAGGCTGGTGACTCTACGTATACGGGCGAATCGGGATGAGGTCGCGCTACCGTAGCCCTGTGGTTACAGGTCAGCTGAATCTCCCGTTTGACCCCATCGAACGTGCCGCGAAGACGTGGCGCGTTCACTTCGGGCCCTCCTCGGCCATGGCCGCCGTCACATCGATCATGAGAGCGCAGCAGATCCTGCTGGCGCAACTGGACACGCTGCTCAAACCGCATGACTTGACCTTCGCCAGATACGAGGCCCTGGTGCTGCTGACCTTCAGCAGGACCGGAGCGCTGCCGCTCTCCAGGATCGGTGAGCGTCTGATGGTCCATCCCACGAGCGTGACCAACACCGTGAGCCGCCTGGAAAATGCCGGTCTGGTACGTCGCATGCCCAATCCCCGCGACGGCCGGGGGGTGCTCGCCGAGATCACCGACCGGGGGCGGGAGGTCGTCCGCGGGGCGACCGCCGACCTGATGGAGGCCGACTTCGCCATGCCCATGTACGGCGAGGACGAGCTGGACCAGATGTTCGACCTCCTCAGAACCCTCCGCGTCGCCGCCGGCGACTTTTAGATGGCGAGTCGCCGACGACGCTAACGCGTCGCGGTGAGGCCGCTCTTGTCCGGCTCCTTCCCTCGTCGACCAGGGCCGCTCGTACCTCGCAACCCCGCTCTCCTCAGTCCAGTCCCCGGCGCGGCCTCACGGCCACGCTCTCCTCGGTCCAGTCCCCGGCGCGGCCTCACGGCCACGCTCTCCTCGGTCCAGTCCCCGGCGCGGCCTCACGGCCACGCTCTCCTCGGTCCAGTCCCCGGCGCGGCCTCACGGCCACGCTCTCCTCGGTCCAGTCCCCGGCGCGGCCTCACGGGGAGTCCCCGGGGCATGAGCCAAAACACGTCCCGGTGGCCTTGGCGACGTCGGCGCGGCCTCGTGGGTGGCCGGCCGGGATTCTGGTCAGGGATTAGTAGGACGTCCTAGTATTTGGGGGAGGCCGCAAGCCGCATGCCGTACAGGGGGTTGGCCATGGACGCTGAGCAGGTCGAGGCGGGGCGTGCGCGCTGGCAGGCGCGGTTCGACGGGGCTCGCAGGCGTGCGGCCGAGTTCCGCACCCTGTCCGGGCTCGACGTCGAGCCGGTCTACGGTCCGGACGGCGGTGACCCGCGGATGGAGCGCATCGGCTGGCCGGGGGAGTTTCCCTTCACCCGCGGTCTGCACCCCACCGGCTACCGGGGCAAGGCATGGACCATCCGGCAGTTCGCCGGGTTCGGCAACGCGCGGCAGACCAACGAGCGCTACAAGATGATCCTCGCCGCGGGCGGTGACGGGTTGAGCGTGGCCTTCGACATGCCCACGCTGATGGGCCGCGACTCCGACGACCCGCGATCGCTCGGCGAGGTGGGCCACTGCGGCGTGGCGATCGACTCCGTGCTGGACATGGACCTGCTCTTCGAGGGCATCCCGCTCGGCGACATCACCACCTCGATGACGATCAGCGGTCCGGCCGTCCCGATCTTCTGCATGTACGTCGTCGCCGCCGAGCGGCAGGGGGTGCCGGTCACCAGGCTCAACGGCACCCTGCAGACCGACATCTTCAAGGAGTACATAGCGCAGAAGGAGTGGCTGTTCGCCCCCGAGCCGCACCTGCGGCTGATCGGCGACCTGATGGAGTTCTGCGCGGCGGAGGTCCCCGCGTACAAGCCGCTCAGCGTCTCCGGCTACCACATCCGCGAGGCCGGGGCCACGGCCGCCCAGGAGCTGGCCTTCACCCTGGCCGACGGGTTCGGCTACGTGGAGCTCGGCCTGTCGCGCGGCCTGGACATCGACGTCTTCGCCCCCGGCCTGTCCTTCTTCTTCGACGCGCACATCGACTTCTTCGAGGAGATCGCCAAGTTCAGGGCCGCCCGGCGGATCTGGGCGCGGTGGCTGCGCGACGTCTACGGGGCCGGTACGGAGAAGGCCCAGTGGCTGCGCTTCCACACCCAGACGGCGGGTGTGTCACTGACCGCGCAGCAGCCGTACAACAACGTGGTGCGTACCGCGGTCGAGGCGCTCGCGGCGGTGCTCGGCGGCACCAACTCGCTGCACACCAACGCGCTGGACGAGGTCCTCGCGCTGCCCTCCACGAGGGCGGCGGAGATCGCGCTCCGCACCCAGCAGGTGCTCCTGGAGGAGACCGGGGTCGTCAACGTCGCCGACCCGCTCGGCGGATCCTGGTACGTGGAGGCGCTGACCGACCGGCTGGAGGCCGAGGCCGAGGCGATCTTCACGAGGATCCGGGAGATGGGCGGCGACGGCACGATGACCTCGGGCATCCTGCGCGGCATCGAGGACGGCTGGTTCACGTCCGAGATCGCCGAGGCGGCCTTCGACCACCAGTGCAAGCTGGAGAAGGGCGAGAAGAGGATCGTCGGGGTGAACTGCCACACGGCGTCCGTCGACGAGCCGCTGGAGATCCTCCGGGTGGGTCACGAGGTCGAGCGCGAGCAGAGCCGCGTCCTCGCCGAGCGCCGCGCCGCCCGTGACCAGGCGGCCGTGGACGCCGCCCTGGCCGCGATGAGGCGGGCGGCCAGGGCGGCGGGCGACATGATCCCCGCCATGCTCGACGCGGCCAGGGCCGAGGCCACGCTGGGTGAGATCTGCGACGTGTTGCGCGGTGAGTGGGGCGTCTACACCGAACCGGCGCGTTTCCAGTGAGGGCGCGTCGGGGCACCGGCCGGGATACGGCAGGATTGGAACCATGAGCCCAGCGGACTTCACTCGACCCGGATCGCTCTACGGCGCCGTCGATCTCGGCGCTCGCAAGCAGGCACTGGAGGCACAGGCGCGGCGGGAGAGCGCCGCACAGGAAACCGGCGGTGTTCCGGCGCCGGTCATCGATGTCGACGACGCCAACTTCGCGACCGAGGTCGTAGAACGCTCCATGAACAGCCTCGTGCTGCTGGAGCTCACCGTCACCCGCGCAGAGCAGGCCAAACAGTACAGCCTGCTGCTGGAGAAACTGGCCGCCGAGAACGCCGGCCGGTGGACCCTGGCCAGGGTCGACGTTGAGATCAACCAGCAGATCGCGCAGGCGCTACGGGTGCAGAACGTGCCCGCCCTGTATGCCATCTTCCAGGGACAGCCGGTGGCCGTGGTCCCGGGCATCGCCACCGAGCCGCAGCTCCGTGACTGGCTGTCGCAGCTCATGGAGGCGCTGGCGCAGTATCTCCCGCCCCCCACCGAGGAGGGCCAGGATCAGCAGGAGCAGCCGCAGGAGCCCCCGGTCGACCCGGACGTGCTCGCCGCCGAGCAGGCCGTCGACGCCGGCGACCTCGACGGCGCGGTGGCCGCGTACGAGCGGCTGCTGGCCCGCTCGCCGAACAACCAGGACGCGAAGCTGGGCCTGGCCGGGCTCGGCCTGATCCGCAGAACGCAGGATGTCGACCCGGCTGACCTGCAGAGCAGGCTGGCCGATCCCGCGGACATCGAGGCCCAGCTCCTGGCCGCCGACTTCGAGATGCTCTCCGGTGAGGTGGACAGGGCCTTCGACCGGCTCGTCGACGTGGTGCGCCGCACCTCGGGGGCCGAGCGGGACGGGGCCAGGGTGCACCTGCTCGGCCTGTTCGACACGCTCCCCGGAGACGACCCGTCCATCGCCAGGGCCCGCAGGAACCTGGCCAGCGCCCTGTTCTGAGCAGTCCGTTCTGAGCAGTCCGCCTCCGAGTACCCGGCCCGGGCGGCCTGCCCGCCGCGGGGCGGGCGCCACCCCGCGGCGCCGTCTTCGGTGATGAGCGTCACGACGGGCCGGGGCGAGGTGTTTCGTGACCGCATCTACATGTGCGAGGACCGCCGCCCCCGGTGCGTCCACTCCCCTGGTGATGGCACGATGGAGGCATCCCAACTTAAGTTAGTCGCAAAGGAGCGGATCGGCTGTGGCCACCGTGCCGAGTGTGTCGTACTCCATCACCGTGCGCCTGGAGGTGCCCGCGGGCGGCAAGGCCGTCAGCCAGCTCACCCACGCGGTAGAGTCCGCCGGAGGTGTGGTCACCGCGCTCGACGTGACCACGGCCGGGCATGAGACGCTGCGCATCGACGTCACCTGCGCCGCCCGTGACACCGATCACGCGCAGGCGATCGTCGACAAGCTGGAGGGCGTCGAGGGCGTCGTCATCCACAAGGTCTCCGACCGGACCTTCCTCATGCACCTCGGTGGAAAGATCGAGATGCGGTCGAAGGTGCCGCTGCGCAACCGGGACGAGCTCTCCATGGCGTACACGCCCGGCGTCGCCCGGGTCTCGATGGCCATCGCACGCAACCCCGAGGACGCCCGCCGCCTGACCATCAAGCGCAACACCGTCGCCGTCGTCACCGACGGCTCGGCGGTGCTCGGCCTGGGCAACATCGGCCCGGCCGCCGGACTCCCCGTCATGGAGGGCAAGGCCGCGCTGTTCAAGCGGTTCGCCGACATCGACGCCTGGCCGATCTGCCTGGACACCCAGGACGTCGACGAGATCGTGCGGACCGTGCAGATCATCGCTCCCGGTTTCGGCGGCATCAACCTGGAGGACATCTCGGCGCCGCGCTGCTTCGAGGTGGAGCGGCGGCTGCGCGAGCTGCTGGACATCCCGGTCTTCCACGACGACCAGCACGGCACCGCGATCTGCGTGCTGGCCGCGCTCACCAACGCGCTGCGCGTGGTCGGCAAGGACCTAGGCGAGGTCCGCATCACCCTCGCGGGCGCGGGCGCGGCCGGTACGGCGGTGCTGCGACTGCTGCTCGCGGCGGGCGCCCGCAACGTGGTCGTCTGCGACTACCTGGGCGCGGTGCACCGCGGACGCCAGGACCTGGACGACTCGCTCCAGTGGATCGCCGACCACACCAACGCCGATGGCTACGCGGGCGACCTGCGCGGCGCGGTCAAGGGCGCCGACGTGTTCATCGGCGTGTCCGCGCCCGGCATCCTCAACGGCGACGACATCGCCACGATGGCCAAGGACGCCGTGGTCTTCGCGCTCGCCAACCCCGAGCCCGAGGTCTCGCCCGACATCGCTCGCGAGCACGCCGCCGTGGTCGCCACCGGCCGCTCCGACTATCCGAACCAGATCAACAACGTGCTGGCCTTCCCCGGCGTCTTCCGTGGTCTGCTCGACGCGCAGGCCACCGTGGTCAGTCAGGAGATGCTGCTGGCCGCGGCCAAGGCGCTGGCCGACGTGGTGACCACCGAGGAGCTCGGCCCCAACTACATCGTCCCCAGCGTGTTCCACCCGGACGTGTCGGGCGCCGTCGCGGCGGCCGTGCGCGAGTCGGCCGGCGGCCGTGCGCGTACGGGCATGACGGAGGCCTGAGGGCCGTCGTCAGGCCGTCGTCACCGTCCCGTTCCGTGATCTTCGCTCCATGGAGTTCCCTCATGTGCGCGTCACGTGACGGGCACATGAGGTCCGGGTCATCAGAAGGGCGGGGGGAGCAGCGCGAAGGGGTGTTCACCCCTCATGATGGAGGTATGGCGGAGGCGATCTACGTCGGTGGGCTTCTGGTGGCCACCCCGCAGCTGGAGGATCCCAACTTCCGGCGCAGCGTGGTCCTGGTGCTGGAGCACGACCTCGACGGCGGCACCCTGGGCGTGGTGCTCAACAGACCGAGTGACATCTCGGTGACCCAGGTGCTGCCGACCTGGGACACCATGGTCACCGGCCCGTCCGTGCTGTTCCAGGGAGGCCCCGTACAGACCGACAGCGCCTTGGCGCTGGCCGCTGTGCCGAGCGGGCAGGAGCCGCTCGGCTGGCGGCGGCTGCACGCGGGCACCGCGGCGGTATCCAGGCTCGGTACCGTCGACCTCGACGCGCCGCCGGAGATCCTCGCCGGGGAGATCGCCCAGATGCGCATCTTCGCGGGGTACGCCGGGTGGTCGGCCGGGCAGCTGGAGAGCGAGATCGGCGAGGGCGCCTGGTACGTCGTGGACTCGGAGCCCGGCGACACCTTCCACCACGATCCCGAGTCGCTCTGGCGGGCCGTGCTCCGCCGGCAGCGGGGCGAGCTGGCCTACGTGGCCACCTGCCCCGACGACCCGTCGATGAACTAGACCCGGTGCCCGGGGCGGTCCCAGCCGGGGCACAGGGAGCGTTCGGCCAGGGCGAGGGTCTTGACGTCGTCGATGCCGGTGGGCTCGCAGAGCTCGAAGCCGACCCGGGCGACGGCGGTGAAGAGCGCCACCACGAAGTGGGGCGGGCTGAAAGCCCTCGAACACGGCTCCCACCCCAGGCCGGCGCTCGATCGCCGGGCCTGGGGCGTCGCGCCGGTGACCGGGGCGCGGCGGTGCGGGCATAAAATCACCAGGGTGAGTACGAAGATTCTCCCTGAGAGCGACGTCCGGCCGGACCTGTCGCACGGCGACGGCGACCACGAGCGCTTCGCCCACTACGTCGAGAAGAACAAGATCATGGAGAGCGCGCTGAGCGGGACACCGGTCCGCGCGCTCTGCGGGAAGGTCTGGGTGCCCAACCGCGACCCCCAGAAGTTCCCGGTCTGCCCGGAGTGCAAGGAGATCTACTCAGGTCTGCCGAAGGGTGAAGACGGCAACAAGGAGTGAGTGTTGCTCGTGGGTGATCGCCACCGATGAGGCTACGGTCAGGATGTCGCCGGGGGGCGACGAGCGACCAGTGGCTGGGATCTGTCGGGGGAGTTCATGTTTCGGCGTGCGATCGCCGTTGTTTCCGCATGCCTGTTGACGGTGCCCGTTCCCGGCCGGGAACCCACCGCGTCCGGGTGCGCCCTCGCCTCCGGAGCGGCTCATGTCATGGGGCGGGGGGCGGTCCGCCCGGTGCCGCCGGTGCGTGGGCCCGAGCCGCCCATGCCGTCCCCGGTGTCATCCCCCGCGCCGTTCGCCGCCGGACGGTCCCGGTCGAGATCACTTCCGCGCGTGCTCCCCGTCACCGTGCCCACCTGGGTGCACGTCATCACCGACGGTCGCCTCGGCGCCCCCGACGTCGCCGTACGCGACCAGGTCGCCACGCTCAACGCCGCCTACTCCGGGCAGCTCGGCGGGGCGGACACCGGGATCCGGTTCAGGCTGGAGGGCGTCACCCGCACCGTCAACCCGGCCTGGTTCCGCGACCCCGTCACCCACGAGCGGGCGATCAAGCGGATGCGCAGGGGCGGTCCCGAGACGCTCAACCTCTACCTCGCCCAGCTCAGCGAGCTGGTGCTCGGCTACTCCACCTACCCCTACGGATACCGGAAGGAGCCGGCTCTCGACGGCGTGGTCGTCGACTGGCGCAGCCTGCCCGGTGGGGCGATGCGCAGCTTCGACCGGGGGTTCACCGGGGTCCACGAGATCGGTCACTGGCTCGGGCTGCTGCACACCTTCGAGAAGGGCTGCGAGGCCGCGGGCGACGGCGTTGCCGACACCGCGCCCGAGGGGAAGCCCACCGAGGGCTGCCCGCTGGTCAAGGACACCTGTGAGGGGGGCGGGCTCGACCCGATCCACAACTTCATGGACTACTCCGACGACCGCTGCATGTCCGGGTTCACCTTGGGCCAGGCTCTCAGGATGCAGGAGATGTGGGTCGCCCACCGAGAGTCGGGGCGGCCACTACCCTTGACAGGTGACAGTACCGAAGACACTTGACGCTCCCTACGAATCCCTCCGGCTCTTCGGCCCCGAGTACCGCACCGCCTCTCTCGGCATCCTGCTCGTCGTCACGCTGATCGGTTTTGAGGGCATGTCCGTGAGCACGGTCATGCCCGCCGTCTCCAAGGATCTCGACGCCCTGGACCTGTACGGGATGAGTCTTTCGGCCTTCCTCATCTCCGGCCTGCTCGCCAACGTGGTCGCCGGCCTCTGGTCCGACCGGCGGGGACACGCCTGGCCGTTCCTGCTCGGTGTGGGGCTGTTCACCGCCGGTATGGCCCTGGCCGGGGCCGCCGGGACCAAGGAACTGTTCATCGTGGCGCGGGCGGTGCAGGGCCTCGGCGGCGGCGCCGTCATCGTGGCGATCTACGTGATGATCGCGCGGGTCTACGTCCCCGAGACCAGGCCCCGGGTGTTCGCCGCGCTGTCGGCCGCCTGGGTGCTCCCCGCCCTGCTCGGGCCGGCCCTCAGCGGGATCATCGCCGAGACGGTCGGCTGGCGGTGGGTCTTCTACGGCATCGTGCCACTCGTCGTCCCCGCCCTCGTGATGCTCCTGCCCGCGCTGCGTGCCCGGCAGGACCAGGCACCCGAGCCCTCCACCGGGCCCCGGTCCAGGCCGCTGGCGATGACCCTGGCCGCCATCGCCACGGCGGGCGGCGGCGGGGTGCTGCTGTACGGCGTGGACCATCTGCAGAGCACCCCGGTGCCCGGCGGGGTCGCCGTCGTGGCCGGGATGGTGTTCCTCGCCGTGGGGTTGCCCAGGTTGCTGCCCCCCAGGGCACTCAGGTTCGGCCGCGGCCTGCCCACCACGATCATGATGCGCGGGGTGCTCGCCTCTGCCTTCTTCGCGGTCAACTCCTTCATCCCGCTGTTCCTGACCGAGGTGCGAGGCTTTTCCGTCACCGAGGCGGGGGTCGCGCTCACCACCGGCGCCCTGGGCTGGACCGTCGGCTCCTACCTGCAGAGCCGCCGTTCATATGATCGGCCCCTGTTGGTCGGGATCGGCTCCGCGGCGGTCACCGCGGGCATCCTGCTGACCCTGCTCGCGCTCGTACCCGGTATCACCGGCTGGGTCACCGTGCCCGCCTGGATCGTCGCCGGGTTCGGCATGGGCATCGGCACCACCAGTGTCAACATCACCGCGATGCGCCAGTCACCCGACGCGGAGCAGGGCGCCAACTCCGCCGCCCTACAGGTCATCGACACCCTGGGCGGTGCTCTCACCATCGGTTTCGCCGGCGTCCTGATCAACCTGATCGGCCACGACGACATCGCCACCGGCTACACCATGATCGTCTTCCTGATGGCCTCCCTGGGGCTCTTCGGGGTGATCGTGGCCCGGCGGATGCGGGACATCTCATGACTCATTGGTCACTCCTGTAACAGCGATCACCCATAGCCGGACCACGCCGTGGGATGCATGGTAGGACGGTAGGACCGTGACCGCCGGGAGGAGGCCCCGTGCACGAACGACCTCGCCGGTCGGACCCGTTGGACGAGCCCGGTCGTGACGGGGGGCGCCGGTCCCGGCGGGCCGGAAAGGCCGCCCAGAAGGCCGCCCGGAAGGCCGCCCGGAAGGCCGCGCAGAAGGCCGCCCGGAAGGCGGAGGACCAGGGGTGGCCGCCCGGCGACCCGGACCTCGACGACGAGCGCCGTCCCTGGCCGTCGCCGGAGTCCGAGCCGTCCGACAGCCGCTCCCACCTCACCTGGCCTCCCCGGATACCCGAGCCCGGCGACGACCTCCCGCCCTCGGCCCGCTGGTACGGCACGCCCATCGCCCCACCCCAGCCCCGCCCCGGGCGCCTGCGCGGCCTGCTGCTCGTACTGCTCACCCTGGTCGTCGGCGGCGGCGTCATCGCCGGCGCGGTCGTGCTGGTGCTGCGCTCGGTGCCGGACCCGCCGCCGGGGCGGGTGACCGATCCGGTCGCGGGGGTCAGCTACCGGCTGCCGGAGGGCTGGCTCGCGGGCACGGTGCCGCCCGTCACGGGGTTCACCTCGGTCGCGGGCGACGGGGTCAACACAACGGTGATGGTCAGGCCGGCGGAGCCCGCGGCCGACGTGCGCGCCACCGCGGCCGAGCTCAGCGACCTGTACGGGCGGCTCCTGCTCCACGGCGACAAGGTGAAGGTCGTGGACGACACGGAGATCGCCGTGGGGGCGCGCACCGGGCACGCCCGCTCGCTGCGCGCCGAGTACCTGGACATCGTGAACCGGCCGGCCTACCTTCGCGTGGTCTTTCTCACAGGTGGCGGCGGGCGCCCGGTGGTCGTGGTCGGGATGGCCCAGCCGGACGATCCCGTGTCGCGGGCCGAGATCGATACGGTGATCGCGGGTCTGGGCTGACGCCCGGCCTCCGTGAGCCGCGGCGTGCCCCGTCGATCGGCGGCGACGCGGCGGGCGAAGGATCCGGGGGACGGAACACCTAGCACGTGGAGGCGACCTTGGCGAGGATCTCGGCCGATCGGCACGTCTTGTCGGCGACGCAGATTACTCTGGTGACACTGTGAGCACTTTCGCCGCATCCCACCTCTCGCCTTCATATCCGGACCGTGCCGCCTGGGGCACCGCGCCGAAGCTTCGCGCGTGGCAGCAGGAGGCCTTTGACCTGTACTCCGGCCGTGAGCCGCGCGACTTCCTCGCGGTCGCCACGCCGGGCGCGGGCAAGACGACCTTCGCGCTCCGCATCGCCAGCGACCTGCTGTCCAGAGGGATGATCCGGGCTGTGACCATCGTCACACCGACGGAGCATCTCAAGCAGCAGTGGGCGGACGCCGCGGGCAGGGTCGGCATCGCGATCGACCCCGAGTTCAAGAACAGCCAGGGCGCGACCTCCCGCGACTACGTCGGGGTGGCCATCACCTACGCCCAGGTGTCGATGCATCCGGCACTGCACCGCGCACGCACCGAGGCGCGCAAGACGCTCGTGATCTTCGACGAGATCCACCACGCGGGCGACGCGAAGTCCTGGGGCGACGGCGTACGGGAGGCGTTCGAGCCCGCCGCCCGGCGCCTCGCCCTGACCGGCACCCCCTTCAGGTCCGACATCAACCCGATCCCCTTCGTCACCTACGCCGAAGACGGCGACGGGGTCAGGCGCAGTGTCTCCGACTACTCCTACGGTTACGGTCCCGCGCTCGCCGACGGTGTCGTCCGCCCGGTCATCTTCCTCGCCTACGCCGGTGAGATGCGCTGGCGGACCCGCGCCGGCGACGAGATCGCCGCGACCCTCGGCACCCCGCTCACCAAGGATCAGCTCGGCCAGGCGTGGCGGGCCGCGCTCGACCCGAAGGGCGAGTGGATTCGCCAGGTCCTCCGGGCGGCCGACCGGCGGCTGACCGAGGTGCGCAGGGGCGTGCCCGACGCCGGGGCCCTGGTCATCGCCACCGACCACGAGACCGCCCGCGCCTACGCCCGCCACATCAGGACCATCACCGGCGAGGGCGCCACGGTCGTGCTCTCCGACGACCCGGCGGCCTCCAAGAAGATCAAGGAGTTCTCCGCCTCCGAGCAGCGCTGGCTGGTCGCGGTCCGGATGGTCTCCGAGGGCGTCGACATCCCGCGCCTGGCCGTCGGTGTCTACGCCACGAGTATCTCGACCCCGCTCTTCTTCGCGCAGGCGGTCGGCCGCTTCGTCCGCGCCCGCAAGCGAGGCGAGACCGCGTCCGTCTTCGTGCCCTCGGTGCCGACCCTGATGGGGCTGGCGGCGGAGCTGGAGGCCGAGCGCGACCACGTGCTCGACCGCAAGCCCCCGGAGGAGGGGCTGGACGACTTCCTGTTGGAGGACGCCCAGCGCAAAAAGGACAATCCCGACGTCCTGGGTGATGAGCTGCCGTTCGAGACCCTGGAGGCGGTCGCCACCTTCGATCGGGTGCTCTTCGACGGCGGCGAGTTCGGCAGCGCCGCGGAGACCGGTTCCCCCGAGGAGGAGGACTTCCTCGGCCTGCCGGGTCTGCTGGAGCCCGACCAGGTCCGCACCCTGCTGAGCAAGCGCCAGTCCGATCA
This sequence comes from Streptosporangium sp. CA-115845, assembly GCF_050943795.1. NCBI lineage: Bacteria > Bacillati > Actinomycetota > Actinomycetes > Streptosporangiales > Streptosporangiaceae > Streptosporangium > Streptosporangium sp. CA-115845. The sequence continues at coordinate 1,879,209 of NZ_CP191988.1, forward strand.
GCTGAAGGCCAGGCGGAACAGGCCCGAGCCCAAGGAGCCGCAGCTCGCCCCGCACGAGCTGATCGCCAACCTCCGCAAGGAGCTCAACGGCCTCGTCGGCGCCTGGAATCACCGCACCGGCCAGCCGCACGGCGTCATCCACGCCGAGCTCCGCAGGTCCTGTGGCGGCCCCGCCATCGCGCAGGCCTCCGCGGAGCAGATCCAGGAGCGGATCGACAAGATCCGCCACTGGGCCACCCAGCGCTCCCACTGACCCGGCCACCGGGTCGCACCGGCGTTCGCGCCGGGCGCGGCCCGGTCAGCCGAGGGCGATCGGCCTGCCGGTCCGGCCGTCGATCGCCCGGAACCCGCCCTCGCCGCGCACCGGTTGCGCGAGCGGCACCTGCAGGGAGGCCACGCCGCCGGTGACGCTCACCGGTCGCGTCGTGGCGCCCGAGGCGCGACTCTCCGCCTCACCGTCGCGCATCCAGACCCTGATCGTGCGGTTCCGGTGGCGCAGGACCACGGTCGCGGTGTCGCACTCGTCGGTCCTGGCCGTCCAGAAGAGCGTCACGCCCCGCAGCGCGCCCTGGCGGCGGGCCAGCCGTACTCGCTCGGGAGCGGGCATCCTGCCGGGGCAGGAGGCGCTCTGCACGCCCCGAGCGCCCTGCTGAGCCGCCTGCGGTGCCGGTGCCGGAGCCGGTGCCGGTATCCGGGCCGCCGAGGGCGGGGGCGCGACGATGAGGGTCCGCGGGGGGATCTGGACCGTGGTGGTGGTCCAGATCGTGGCCACCTCCAGGGAGACCAGCGCCAGCACGCTCGTCAGCCGCACCAGCGTCCCGCCGTGAAAAAGGTTCCACAGGCACAGCGGGGTCAGCACCAGCCAGGAGACACCGAGCACGAACATATGAGGTCACCACCGGTAGTAAGAGGTCTCAGCTCTCCGTGATACTCCTGTCGCGGCGGGTGGTGGTCGGATTTACCCACCCATGCCGATCCGGTAGTCGTTCGAATGCCCGGAGTGGGCACTCCTGACGGCCTTCCCCCGCCGGGCTCCCGGACAGGACGGGGAACCGTGCCAAGGGGTGTACGACCGTCAGGCCGGGCGGACCACCGGGGTGCCGGTGAGACGGGCTCCGGCGGAGCCGAGCTCGGCGAGGGCGGCCTCGGTGGTCAGGGCGGCCACCCCCGCGGTGAGATCCAGCAGCACCCGGACGGAGAGGCCGTGCGCGAGCGCGTCCAGGGCGGTGGCCCGCACACAGTGGTCGGTGGCGATGCCGACGACGTCAACCGTGTCCACGCCGCGCTCGCCGAGCCAGTCGGCCAGGCTCGTACCGTCGGGGGTGACGCCCTCGAAGCCGCTGTAGGCGGCGGCGTGGGCCCCCTTGCTGAACACCTCCTCCACCCGTCCGGTGTCGAAGGCGGGATGGAAGTCCGAGCCGGCCGTCCCGACGACGCAGTGGACGGGCCAGGAGTTCACGTAGTCGGGGTCGGCGGCGAAGTGGGAGCCGGGGTCCACATGGTGATCGCGGGTGGCCACGACGTGGTCGTAGCCGTGGGAGGCGGTGTGCCGGGAGATGGCGGCGGCCACCTCGGCGCCGCCGCCGACCGGAAGGCTGCCGCCCTCGCAGAAGTCGTTCTGGACATCGACGATGATCAGTGCGGTTGGCATGCGGTCAGTCAAACACGGTGGGCAGCGCGGCGTAGCCCCGGGAGAGCTGGTGGGCGTTGACCGGCAGTTCGGCGAGGGCCTCTCGGTGCCGCGCGCGGGCCGCGTCCAGCTTCTCACGGCCGACGGTCTCGCCCTTCCTGACCAGCGGGACCTGCAGTGGACGGGCGTCCGCGGGAAGATCGGCGGAGGCGGTGACCAGCTCGGCGACCGCCGTGCCCGCCGGGTCGAGCCTGCGGAAGGCGTTCTTGCGGCCACCCCTGCTGGGCTTGCCCACCGACCTCTTGGCCACCGGCCGCATGATCCCGTCGGCGTCGGCGCGGGCGACGAGCTTGTAGACCAGGGCGGCGGTGGGCGAACCCGATCCGGTGACCAGCGACGTGCCGACGCCGTAGCCGTCCACGGGCGCGGCCGACAGCGCCGCGATGGCGTACTCGTCGAGGTCGCTGGTGACGATGATCCGGGTCTGGTGCGCGCCGAGCGCGTCGAGCTGCTCGCGGACCTCGTGGGCCACCTGGACGAGGTCGCCGGAATCGAGGCGGACGGCGCCGAGGGAGGGGCCGGCCAGCTCCACCGCGGTCCGTACGGCCTGGGCCACGTCGTAGGTGTCGACCAGCAACGTGGTGCCGGTGCCGAGGGAGGTGATCTGGGCCTGGAAAGCCTGCTCCTCGGAGTCGTGGAGCAGGGTGAACGCGTGGGCCGCGGTCCCGGCCGTCGGCACACCGTACGCGCGGCCCGCCATGAGGTTGGAGGTGGAGGAGAACCCGCAGAGGTAGGCGGCCCGCGCGGCGGCCACGGCCGCCGCCTCGTGGGTACGTCGCGAGCCCATCTCGATGATCGGCCTGGTCCCGGCGGCGCCGACCATGCGAGCGGCGGCGGCGGCGATCGCGCAGTCGTGGTTGAGCACCGACAGGATCACGGTCTCCAGCAGCACTGCCTCGGCGAACGTGCCCTCCACCGTCATGATCGGGGAACCGGGGAAGTAGCACTCGCCCTCGGCGTAGCCGTCCACGTCCCCCGAGAACCGGTATCCGGCGAGGAAGGCCAGGGTGGGCTCGTCGACAACCCGGTTGTCTTCGAGGAACGCCAGCGACTCCTCGTCGAAGCGGAAGGACTCCAGCGCCTCCAGCACCCGGCCGGTACCCGCGACGACCCCGTAGCGCCGTCCACCGGGCAGCTGCCGCGCGAACACCTCGAAGACCGTCCGCCTGGAGGCGGCGCCGCTTCTCAGCGCCGCCTCCAGCATCGTCAGCTCATAGTGATCGGTAAGCAACGCGGTGCTCATGCTCTCTGTCACGAGTCGAAGACTAATCCCGGGGTAGGGCAGACTGGTGAATGTGGGTAGCACCGCTCCAACAGAGGTCGAGCGTCCGTCAATCGACGTAAGACCCGATCTGCCATGGTTGACGATCGTCTGGAACGACCCGGTCAACCTGATGTCCTATGTGACGTACGTCTTCCGGACCGTCTTCGGGTACTCCAAGGAGAAGGCGGAGAAGTTGATGCTCGACGTGCACCACAAGGGTAAGGCGGTGGTCTCCAGCGGCACCCGTGAGGAGATGGAGCGCGACGCGCAGATCATGCACTCCTACGGGCTGTGGGCCACGGTCCAGCGGGACTCGTGAGCGGGCGGGCGGTCCGGTGCCGCCCTTCGCGATCCGTCGCCGTGCGGCGGCGGGTCGATCCCAGACGACGGGCGGGTCTCTGGCGGAGCCCGCGAGGAATGGTGGGCGAGAGATGAGTTCGGGGTTCAAGCCGGGGCGCGAGGGCGGTGTGATCACGGGTTTCGACGCCGCCGAGGTGTCGATCCTGCGCTCGCTGGTCACCCAGACCCTGGGCCTGATAGAGCCGGGGGAGACCGGCGACGATCCGCTGGAGAGGGCGCTCGGCATCGGCGCGTCCGAGCAGTCCAACGATCCGGTGCTGGCCAGGCTGTTCCCCTCGGCGTACGAGGACGGCGAGGCGGCCGCGGAGTTTCGCCGGTACACCGAGGCGACACTGCGCGAGGGCAAGCGGGCCGACGCCAAGGCGATGCTCGACAGCGCCGAGCCCGGCCGGGTCGAGCTGACCAGGGAGCAGGCGGAGGCGTGGATGCGCGCGCTGAACGACGTGCGGCTCACGCTCGGCACCCGGCTGGAGGTGACCGAGGAGGTGCACGACGAGATCGCCGACATGTCGGAGCACGACCCCCGTTATCCGGTGTACGTCATCTATGACTGGCTGACCTACCTCCAGGACACCCTGGTCCGAGCCCTTTGGTAGCTTTCAGGCATGCTCACAATCTCCCGGGAACTGGTTGACAAGATCATCGCGCACGCTCGGGCGGACCACCCCGACGAGGCCTGTGGTGTGATCGCCGGGCCCCTCGGTTCCGACTCTCCCGAACGCTTCATCCCGATGGAGAACGCCGAGCGGTCGCCGACGTTCTACCGGTTCGACTCGCTGGAGCAGTTGCGCGTCTGGCGGGAGATGGACGACCGCGACGAGGAGCCGGTGATCATCTACCACTCCCACACCGCCACCGAGGCCTACCCCTCCCGCACCGACATCGCCTACGCCGCCGAACCAGGAGCCCACTACGTGCTGGTCTCCACCCGTGAGAAGCTGGGCGAGGAGGTCGAGCTCCGCTCGTACCGGATCCTCGACGGTGTGGTGAGCGAGGAGAAGGTGACGATCACCTCCGGGTGACCGTCCCGGGTGTACTGCCGTGAGGTGGATTGTCCCTTTGGGTAAGCTGGTGGGCATGCTGACCGCCGCCCCGAGCCAGGAGGACGTCGTGCGCTCGCGTCCCGGCCCACGGGCACGGCGCGCGGGCGTCGCGCCCGTGCAGAACTTCCTGTTCGCGCACACGCCCTTCGTGGTCGTCTACGACTGTCGCTGACCGGTTTTTCTGGAATCCTCCGGTGCTCGCCGGCGTTCCGAAACCGGTGGGCTATTACTCCCATGACGACACAAGGAGATTGACCCGCGATGGCCATTGAGGTTCGCATCCCGACCATCCTGCGCACCTACACCGACGGTGCCAAGGCCGTCGACGCCAAGGGCGCCACGCTTGAGGAGCTGATCGGCGACCTGGAGGCCCGGCACCCCGGGCTGAAGGAGCGCCTGGTCGACAAGGGCGCGCTGCGCCGCTTCGTGAACGTCTACCTGAACGACGAGGACGTCCGGTTCCTGGGCGGGCTGGAGACCCCGGTCGCCGACGGCGACACGGTCACCGTCCTGCCCGCCGTGGCCGGCGGCTCCCGCTAGTGCGCGGCACCGTCCGTCTCGCGGGACCTCGCGAGGTCCCGCGAGACGGACGGCGCACCTCGCTGTCGTTGGTTAGGACTACAGAGGCGGAAGCCGTACACCATGCGCTTTGACTCACTGATCGACTCGGTCGGCCGGACCCCGCTGGTCGGCCTGCCCAGGCTCTCGCCCTCAGGGGAGGTGCGGATCTGGGCCAAGCTCGAAGACCGTAATCCGACAGGTTCGATCAAGGACCGTCCGGCGCTGTGGATGATCGAGCAGGCGGAGAAGGACGGGCTCCTCTCACCGGGCTGCACCATCCTCGAACCCACCAGCGGCAACACCGGCATCTCGCTGGCGATGTCCGCCCGGCTCAAGGGTTACCGGCTGATCTGCGTGATGCCGGAGAACACCTCCGAGGAGCGCCGCCAGCTGCTGCGCATGTGGGGAGCGCAGATCATCTCCTCGCCCGCGGCGGGCGGCTCCAACGAGGCGGTCAGGGTCGCCAAGGGGCTGGCCGCCGAGAACCCCGACTGGGTGATGCTCTACCAGTACGGCAACCCGGCCAACTGGCGCTCGCACTATGAGTCGACCGGGCCGGAGATCCTGGCGGACCTGCCCTCCGTCACCCACTTCGTGGCCGGTCTGGGCACCACGGGCACCCTGATGGGCGTCGGCCGGTTCCTGCGCGAGCACGTCCCCGACGTGAAGATCGTCGCCGCCGAGCCGCGTTACGGCGAGCTGGTGTACGGCCTGCGCAACGTCGACGAGGGCTTCATCCCCGAGCTGTACGACGCCGAGGTCCTGACCACGCGTTTCTCCGTCTCCTCCGCCGACGCGCTGCGGCGCACCCGGGAGCTGCTGGCCTCGGAGGGCATCTTCGCCGGGGTCTCCACCGGGGCCGCGTTGCACGCCGCGCTCGGTATGGCGGCCAAGGCCGTCAAGGCGGGGGAACGGGCCGACATCGTCTTCGTGGTCGCGGACGGCGGCTGGAAGTACCTGTCCACCGGTGCCTACGAGGGGACGCTGGACGAGGCCGAGCAGCGGCTCGAAGGCCAGCTCTGGGCCTGATATGAGGTTTCCGCGACGGGAGGCGGGGCGGCGGGTTCCGTGAGGCCTGTGGCGGGAACGGCACCGGATGACAGGTGAACGATGAAGGGCGGGCGTCCCATCGGGACGCCCGCCCTTCATCGTCCCCGAGGGGAACCGGTCCCCGGCGGGAGCCCGCCGGGGACCGAGGGAGAGCTACTCGTTGAGCAGGAGCCGCATCGAGAAGGTCGCCTCGCTGCCCGACTGGGTGCCGCTCACGCCCACGCCGCGCAGCACCTGAAGGTTGGCCTTCTCGTCGCCCTGCAGGCCTTCGAGATAGAGCTTCTCCACCTTGTCCAGGTCGACGAAGACGGCGAAGGTCGCCTCGTCGGCGTTGGGGATCGCGAGCTGGAAGGTCTCGCTGTCGCCCAGGGCGCCGTCCTTGTCGAGTTCGGCGGCGTACTCCTGCGAGCTGGCCAGCACGAAGGTGCCGTCACCGGGGACCTTGGCGAGCTGCGGGACGGCCGTCCCGGTGGCGGCAAGGTACTTCTCGATCTTGCCGACGACCTCCTGCGCCTTGGCCGGGTCGGTGACGACCTTCGCGCCGAACTTCGGGTCGCTGTCGAGACCATTGGCGTCCAGCGCGAGGGTGATGTTCTTGCCGAGCAGCGTCACCAGATCGTCGGGGAGCGACAGCCCGGACTGCTGCTGGGCCTGGTCGACGAGCTGCTGCACGCCGCCGCCACCGGCCGTGTCGGCCGACTTCATGAGCTGCGTCCACTGCTTGCCGACAATCTCACCGAGACCGGAGATCGAGACCGCGCCGACGGTGGAGGCCGGGAGCGTGCTGATCTTGGAGGGCTCGGGGGTGCCCATGTCCAGATCCTGGGCGCCGCGGCTGATGCCCGCGAGCTCGACGTACCCGCTGTCGAAACGGAGGGCGCCGGCCACCCGGACGTTCTTGATCTGGGCGAGGGTGGCGGGGTCCTGGGACGCCAGCTCGGGAGTCAGCTGGGCGATCTTTCCGGCGTCCGCCCAGAAGGAGAGCACGCCGGTCTCGCCGAGTGCGCTCAGGTCGTCGGAGAAGTTGGCGTTCTCCGACAGCGGCGCGGCGGCCGCGGCCTGGTCGGCCTCCGCCTGGGTGGGGCTGAGCAGCGCGTAGTCGTCGCGGAACGCGATGCCGTACTTCTCCTTGCCCATCAGCTTGGCGATGCCGGCCTTGGCCTTGTCCTGGTCGGTGACCTGGACGGCCACCACGACACCGGGCTCCGAGGCGCCCTTGGCCGGCGTCAGCGCGGCCACGCCGACGCGGACGCCGAGCCACGGCTCGATGTCGGTGGCGTAGTTCACCTTGCCGAGGCTGCCGGACTCCTTCTTCAGCAGGTCGAAGATGGCCTGGCGCGGGTCGTCGCCGGTGAAGGAGTCCTTGGTGGCGGTGAACTTCCTGGCGATGCCGAACAGCGCCAGTTTCTGGTTCGCGGCCGGGTCGAGGTCAAGGCGTACGTAGCCGATGGCGTTGGCGGGCAGCACGTCGTGCGGCTGCGCGCCGCCGCCGCTGAGCAGGCTGACCGCGAAGACGCCGCCACCGCCGATGAGGACCACCACGAGCGCGGCGATCGCCGCGAGCAGCCAGCCCTTACCGCCCTTGCGGGGCGGGGTTCCGGTCGGTTGTCCGGCGCCCAGGAAGTCGGGGCCCTGCTGCCAGTTCCCGGCCTGCTGCTGGCCGTAGGGCTGGCCGGCCTGCTGGCCGTAGTTCTGCTGGCCGTAGGGCTGGGCGGTCGGCTGGCCGTAGTTCTGCTGGCCGTAGGGCTGGGCGGTCGGCTGGCCGTAGTTCTGCTGCCCGTAGTTCTGCTGGCCGTACGCCTGCTGGGGGTTCTGCTGGGGCTGGCCCTGCTGCGGGTAGGGCTGCCCCTGCTGGTAGCCCTGCTGGGGCTGGGGGTATCCGGGCTGGCCGTTCTGGGGGTAGACCTGCGTGTGTGGTTGGTCGCTTCGCTGCGCGCCCTCGTTCCGACGGTAGGCGATCGTCCTGTCGGGGTGCTGATCCGGCGTGGGCGACTGGTCTGGGGGATTGTTGGCAGGCATGATCACTCACAATGTGGACTTCGTGGATATGGAGAAGTTAGTGCACTTTGCTAGCAACCCGCTTGCATTGAACTAACTATGTGATTGATGCGTCTAAGCGGGATCGAGCCCGCTCGCTGGGGATTCACCAGGGCTTACCACGTTATTTCCGCAGGTGGTCCTCGCGTCCTTCTTCCTATGGGCTTCGGCCTTTCCGTAGCCCCGGGAGGCTCGGGAAATCGCGGGGAATCTTGCGACTCGGGTGCCCTCGGCCTCATTTCGGGCTCGGTTTGGAATCGGATCGGGCTCGGGTTCGGCCCAGGTGGGGGAGCGTCCGGGGGGCCGGGAAGGCGAAGGCGGCGGGCAGTAGGTAAAGTGAGCCGTCTAGAACAAGGTTCGGGAGCGTGGATGACGAAGTTCGACGAGGCGACAGAGGCCATCCGGGTGGACGAGACCACCTACGACGTGTGTCTCGACCCCGGATACTCGATCGGCGGCCCCCTCAACGGCGGCTACCTGATGGCCGTGCTGCTGCGCGCGGTCGTGGACGCCTCCCCCCATGAGCACCCGGTGACCACCGGTGCCCAGTTTCTGCGCGCCGCCGTCCCCGGCCCCGCGCAGGTGCGCCTGGAGCAGATCAAGACCGGCCGCACCGCCACGATGACCCGGGCCAGCCTGGTCAGGGACGGCGACTCCATCATCGAGTGCCTCGTCACGACCGCGACCCTCGGCGGCGCCGCCCCCGACTGGACGGACGGACCCTCGGTGGCGATGCCGCCGATGGAGCAGTGCCTCCGGCTGCCCGCCCCCAAGACCGAGTCGAACATGACGCTCAACGCCCAGATGGACCTGGCGTTCGACCCTCCGACCATCGGCTGGCTCGACGGCAGGCCCAGCGGCCGCCCCGAGGCCCGCGCCTACTTCCGGATGGCCGAGCCGCAGGATCCCGACCCGTACGTGCTGGCGCTGGCCGTGGACTGCCTGCCGCCGGTGGTCTTCTCCGCCGGAGAGCGCGGCTGGGCCCCCACCGTCGACCTCACCTGGCACCTGCGCGCCCTGCCCGCTCCCGGCTGGCTGACCCTCATCGGCGGAGGCAGGCTGATCAGCGACGGCTGGTTCGACGAGGACGTCGAGGTCTGGGACTCCACCGGACGCCTGGTCGCCCAGTCCCGCCAGCTGGCCCGGGTCGGGCGGGGCTGACCCTCGCGGGGCCGGAAAAGTACAGGCCGAGTCGGCAATCGGCGATGTGAGGATTCTTACCGTGTTCGATCGACCCAGGTCGCCTAGCCTTGGGAACTGTGTCGCAAGCAAGCGTTGGAATCTTTGACAGTGGTGTCGGCGGCCTCACGGTGGCTCGGGCGATCATCGATCAGTTGCCCAGCGAGTCGATTCTCTACGTGGCGGACACGGCGAGGCAGCCGTACGGCCCCAAGACCATCGCGCAGGTCCGCGCCTACGCGCTGGAGGTGATGGATCACCTCGTCGAGCACGACGTGAAGATGCTGGTGATCGCGTGCAACAGCGCCAGCGCCGCGGTGCTCCGCGACGCCCGCGAACGCTACGCCGTGCCGGTCGTCGAGGTGATCCAGCCGGCCACCCGCCGTGCCGTACGCGCCACCCGCAACGGCAGGGTCGGGGTGATCGGGACCAGGGCCACCATCGAGTCGATGGCGTACCACGACGCGTTCGCCGCGGCCCCCGACGTCCGGCTGACCGGGGTGGCGGCGCCGCGCCTGGTGGAGTTCGTCGAGCGCGGGGAGACCATGAGCGAGGAGCTCATCGCCGTCATCCGCGAGTACCTGGAGCCGGTGCTCGCCGACCGGTGCGACACGTTGATCCTGGGATGCACGCACTACCCGCTCCTCGTCGGGCCGATCTCCTACGTGGTGGGAGACGGCGTCACGCTGGTGTCCAGCGCCGACGAGACGGCCAAGGACGTGTACCGCATCCTGCACGACCGGGGTCTGGCCGCCGTAGGGGGCGCGCCCAGACACCGTTTCCGCGCCACCGGAGACGCGGACCTCTTCGCCGACCTCGGACGACGGTTCCTCGGACCGGAGATCGAGGCGGTCGAGGCGGCGTTGGTGGGGGATGTTTCAAGCAACGGGCGTCGCGCGTGACGGTGCTCCGGCGCTCCGTAGGGGGAGCGCCCGGGAGCGGCGGACACCGGTCACCGGCGCCCGCGACGCGCAGCGCCGCAAAAAACAGTGGAGGCCGCCGTGAAACTGACGATCATCGGGTGCTCGGGGAGTTTTCCCGGCCCTGACAGCCCCTCCTCCTGCTACCTGCTGGAGGCGGAGGGGTTCCGGATGCTGCTGGACTTCGGAAACGGCGCGCTCGGCGCACTCCAGAGGCACATCGGCCTGTACGACGTGGACGCGATCTGCCTGTCGCACCTGCACGCCGACCACTGTCTTGACATGTGCCCGTACCACGTGGTCCGCACCTACTCGCCCGAGGGGCCGCTGCCCAGGGTGCCGGTGTACGCGCCCGCCGACGCGCGCCGGCGCCTGAACTCGGCCTACGCGATGCCGGACGAGCCGCTGCTCGAGTCGGCCTTCGACTTCGTGGGGCTGACGCCGGGAACGTTCGAGGTCGGCCCGTTCGAGGTGACGGCCGCGCTGATGAACCATCCGGTGGAGACCTACGGGTTCAGGGTCTCCTACGGCGGGCGCTCGGTGGCCTACTCGGGCGACACCGGTGAGAGCGCCGAACTGGTCAAGCTCGCCTCGGGGGCCGACGTGTTCCTGTGTGAGGCGTCATACCTCGACCGGCCAGGACTCCCCACAGGCCTGCACCTGAGCGGTCGCCAGGCGGCCGAGCACGCGGCCAGGGCGGGCGTGGAGACCCTGGTGCTGACCCACCTGGTGCCCTGGAACGACCACGACCGGGTCAGGGAGGATGCCGCTCGCGGTGGGTTCGGCGGGCGGATGGAACTCGCACGAAGCGGGGTCCGGTATGACCTAGGGTGAACTGCATGGCTCGTGCAGATGGACGTTCTCCCGATCAGCTCCGCCCCGTCACCATCACCCGCGACTGGATCACGCACGCCGAGGGTTCGGTGCTCGTCGAGTTCGGCGGTACCAGGGTGCTCTGTGCCGCCTCCGTGCAGGACAGCGTGCCGCGCTGGCGCCGGGGCAGCGGTCAGGGCTGGATCACCGCCGAGTACGCCATGCTGCCGCGCGCCACGAACACCCGCAACGACCGCGAGTCGGTACGTGGCAAGATCGGCGGCCGTACGCACGAGATCTCCCGCCTGATCGGCCGCTCACTGCGCGCCTGCGTCGACTACAAGGTCCTCGGCGAGAACTCGATCGTCATCGACTGCGACGTGCTCCAGGCGGACGGCGGCACCCGCACCGCCGCCATCACCGGCGCGTACGTGGCGCTGGTCGACGCGATCGCCTGGATGCGCAAGCGGAAGATGTGCGGCGCCGACCCGCTGATCGACTCGGTCGCGGCGGTCTCCGTCGGTGTCGTCGGCTCGACGCCGCTGCTCGACCTCTGCTACACCGAGGACGTCGCCGCCGAGACGGACATGAACGTGGTGATGACCGGCTCCGGCGAGTTCGTCGAGGTCCAGGGCACCGCCGAGGGCAAGCCGTTCAACCGCGCCGCCCTCGACGAGTTGCTCGACCTCGGCGCGGCCGGCTGCGCGGAGCTCACTCGCCTGCAGCGAGAGGCCCTGGCATAAGCGTTTTCCGCCTGGGTGGGTAGGGTGTGACCGAATTCGAGGCAAGGGGATTGGTCATGAGCGGGGCCGTTGTGCACGAGAGCGATACGGGCAGGCCCCGCGTGGTCCTCGCCACCCGGAACGCCGGGAAGATCGCCGAGCTGCGCCGGATCCTGGCCGACGCCGAGGTCCCGGTGGAGATCGTCGGGCTTGAGGAGTTCCCCGAGATCGGCGATGTCGCCGAGACCGGCCTGACCTTCGCGGAGAACGCCCTGCTCAAGGCGCACGCGGTGGCCCGGCAGTCCGGCCTGCCGGCGATCGCCGACGACTCCGGCCTCTGCGTCGACGCGCTGAACGGCATGCCGGGTATCTTCTCCGCCCGCTGGTCCGGAAAGCACGGCGACGACCTGGCCAACCTCGACCTGCTGCTCGCCCAGGTCTCCGACGTGCCCGCCGAGCACCGGGGCGCGCACTTCGCCTGCGCCGCCGCGCTGGCGCTCCCCTCGGGGGAGGAGCGGGTGACCGAGGGGGCGCTGCACGGTGTGATCATCGACACCCCGCGCGGCGTCAACGGCTTCGGCTACGACCCGATCCTGCTGCCCGAGGGCGAGACCCGGACCACCGCCGAGCTGTCCGCCGCGGAGAAGGACGCCATCAGCCACCGGGGCCGCGCCTTCCGCGCCCTGGCCCCCATCCTCGCCGAAGTGCTCACCTGACGGCCTGTAATCGTGGCGTAAGATCCCCGCTCGCCGATGGGCGTAGCGTCGGAGACATGCAGAGCAACAGGCGCATGCCCTCGTGGGCCGCGGCGCTGATCGGCCTGGTGTCCGGTGCGGTGGCGGTCGGGGTCTCCCTGCTCGTCGCGGGTCTGGTGAACCCCTCCGCCTTCCCGATCGTCGCGGTGGGCAACGCGGCGGTCGACCTCACCCCGGCCGTGCTCAAGGAGTGGGCGATCCGCACCTTCGGCGAGAACGACAAGGTCGTGCTGCTCGGCGGGATCTTCGTGGTCATGGCGCTGATCGCCGCCGCACTGGGCATCGCCGCCGCCCGCGACGTCCGGTACGGCCTGGCGGGCCTGGCCGCCTTCGGCCTCGTCGGCGTCGTCGCCGTGCTGACCCGGCCGGAGGCCGGGCTCGCGGACGTCCTGCCGACCGTGGTCGGCGTCGGTGCGGGCATGTTCGCGCTGCGACGGATCATCCGCCGCTCCCTCGTGCCCGTCGAAGAGCCCGCCGACGCGTACGGGGGGCGGATGCCGGGCGGCGCCGTGGGCGCGGCGGGGGTCGCGCACGGCACCGGACCACAGCAGGACTCGCCGGAGTCTCTGGCTGAGTCTGGGGAACGGCCCGAGCCGACCACGCCGCCGGTCATGCGGGCCGGGAGGGATCTGCGCGCGTTCGACCGCCGGGGCTTGCTGACCGGTGTGCTCGGCGGCGTCGCCGTCGCCGGAGTGGCCGGGGTCGCCGGGCGGATGCTGTCCGGGCGGGCCGAGGTGAGCGTGGCGCGCAACGGCATCACGCTGCCCAGGCCCGCGACCCCCCTCGCGCCGCTGCCCGCCGGGGTCGACCTCAGGATCAAGGGTCTGTCGCCGTTCGTCACCCCGAACAGTGACTTCTACCGGGTCGACACCGCCCTGGTCGTCCCCCAGGTGGACCCGAGCAGTTGGACTCTCAAGATCCACGGAATGGTGGACCGCCCGGTCGAGCTCACCTTCGCCGACCTGATGAAGCGCACCGTGGTCGAGGCCGACGTCACGCTCTGCTGCGTCTCCAACGAGGTCGGCGGCCCCTACATCGGCAACGCCCGCTGGCTGGGCGTCAGCCTGGCCGACGTGCTGCGCGACGCGGGCGTCCACAAGAACGCCGACATGCTGCTCAGCACCTCCGCCGACGGCTGGACCGCCGGAACCCCGGTCGACGTCGTCCTCGACGGCCGCGACGCCCTGCTGGCCTTCGGCATGAACGGCGAGGCGCTCCCCGTCGACCACGGCTTCCCGGTCCGCCAGGTCGTCCCCGGCCTGTACGGCTACGTCTCGGCCACCAAGTGGGTCACCGACATCAGGGTCACCCGCTTCGACGAGGACGAGGCCTACTGGACGCCCAGGGGCTGGTCCGCCAAGGGCCCGATCAAGACCGAGTCCCGCATCGACCTGCCCAGGGACGGCGCGAGCATCTCCGCAGGCCGCACCGTCGTCGCGGGCGTCGCCTGGGCACAGCACAAGGGCGTGGACGCGGTCGAGGTCCGTGTCGACCGGGGCCAGTGGCGTCAGGCACGCCTCGCCGAGGCCCCCACCGCCGACACCTGGCGCCAGTGGGTCCTCGACGACTGGGACGCCACCCCCGGCGACCACACCATCGAGGTCCGCGCCACCGACGCCACCGGCTACACCCAGACCGCCGACCGAGTCCCGGTGGCCCCGGACGGCGCCACCGGCTGGCACACCATCCAGGTACGGGTCGGCTGACTCAGGCTGTATTCAAATCATCCCGGTGGTTCTCAAACAGTGGTCTCTCGACTACCGACATAAGGACGGTGCGCCGGTGAGCCCTGCACGCCGCTGGCAGGAGGTCAAGGCCGAGGCCCACCGGCTGTATCCCGAGATGGCCGACCCAGAGCGGCAGGCCGCCGCCGAAGCCGAGCTGGATGCCTATGTGGTCGGCTACCACCTGGCGGAAGGGGAATGTTTCCCTCGTTGACAGGGGCGGCTCGTTATCGTGGAGACGCCGCGCAGTCGCGAGGAGGGCCCCGAGGTGACCGAGAACGACTGGAACCCCGACCTGGCGTACGCCGAGCGTAGCGAGTACACCGGGCAGCGGATAGCCAAGGCGCGGAAGCTCCGGAATCTCACCCAGGAAGGCTTGGCCGGGCTCGCGCATGTCTCTCGGAGTTTGATCGCCAAGGTTGAGTCGGGTGCCAGGCCCGCCACCCCGTCTCTCGTCGCCGCTGTCGCACGGGCCTGCTCGGTGGATCCGGCGGAGATCAACGGGCAACCGTACCGAGGCACCGACGAGCGCAGTGACGCCGTGCACGCGGCGATTCCCGCCATCCGGGTGGCCTTGGCCTACGTGGACGTCGCACCCGAACTGGGCATGCCTCCCCGAACGCTCGACGAGTTGGCCGCTGAGGTGGTCGCACTTCAGAAGCTTCAGAAATCTGTGTCGTACGCCCAACTCGGCGCTCTGCTGCCTGCGCTCCTGGAGGAGTTGACGGTTCAGGTCATGGAACTGGATACGGTTCGTGCCTGGCGTCTGCTTAATCGCGCTCAAGCGCTCGCTGGATCCCTGGTACGTCGCCTCGGTTACAACGACCTGGCACAGGTCGTGGTGGAACGAACGACGGTCTCCGCACAGCGTGCGGAAGATCCATATCTGCCGCATGTAGTCACCCTGGGCCGGGCACGGTTGCTGATGACCATGGGTTCCTGGGATGTTGCCCTCAAAATGGTCCAGCAGGCCATGAGTAAAGTCGATCAGGATAACCCGGTGTCAACGGAGGTTTTCGGGGCGCTGCATCTGAACGCGGCCATCACCGCCGCGAGAGCGGGGAAGGCAGCGAATGCCTGGGAGCACCACGGAACCGCGACCGAGGCGGCGGCACGGATCAGCCCGAGAGATCGTCGCGACCCCTACGGCCTGCAGATGAACCCGGGGAATGCCGCAATTCACGGGTGTGCGGTGGCCGTCGAACTGGGTGATTTCGATCAGGCCATCCGGCTGGACCAAGGCGTCGACCTGTCCGGGCCGGACAACAATGACGAGCGCCGGGCGCACCACGAGATCGACATGGCAAGGGCTCACCTGTGGGTCAACGACAATGACAGAGCGCTCAAGCGCATGATCAACGCTGAGCGGACCGCGCCGCAGATGACGCGCTTCCACCCCTCGGCAAGAGAGACGGTCCGCCAGCTCGTACGAGTCCATCGCAAGATTCCGGAGCCGCTACGGGCGCTGCAAGGACGCATGACCGTCTGAAGGGTCGGTGTGTCAAGGGGGCCGCTGTGCACAAGCTGTGCACAGCGGCCCCCTTGACTGTTTCTAAGGTCGCGGTAACAGCGAGTGTTCAACTAATCGCTTTCCGGATTCGACCTTTGGAGGACGGGTGATACGGCGCACGGCACCGGCTGAATCTCAAGAGGTGGTCGACGAGGCCACGGCGGAAAGTCATGACAGGGCGCTGGCGGTCGTGCAGCTACTGCTCATCGAGCGGGGGATCCGTGCTCGCCGCCATCAGACGATCTGCCTCTCGCTCTATGGCAACCGCCTGGACGCCCTCATCTGTCCGGATCGGCCCTACCCTCGGTCGAGGCTGGACCGGTATCCGCCCGAGTTGGCCGTGCTCGGTCCCGAAGGACGGCGCGCGGCTGTGGTGACCGTCGGACCACGTTCGGGCTGCTACCTGGTCTCCCTACGCAACGGGTCCGACCTGCAGACCGTGCGGAGCGAGCATCCCGAGCAGGTGGTGGAGCTGATCCTCGCGGCCAGGCCGGACGCACGGCCATGACCGCCCAGATCGAGGACATCGCCGCTCGTGCGGGCACCCATGACCAAGGACCTACCGTGCAGCCCGCAGCGGACCTGCGCAACGGCCACGCCCTACTGTTCGAGCGCGATCCGAGCATCCCCTTCGTGACGACTCCGGTGCGGGGCGAGGAGTGGCAACGGCGGGGGCACCGATTCATGGGCCTACTTTGGGCCCGCGTCGCCGACCTTGAACCGCTCGCCGGGGGCCAACGCTGGTGGAAACCCCCCGTCTACCCCATCGCGCTCTACTGCGAGTTCCCAACGGCCGACTCCATCACGATCACCGTGCTCAGCGATGCCCTTGTGGTGATCCAACTGCGGTGGTCACCCCGCCGCACTCCCTGAAGCCGGTGCGGCGGCGCGGCCTTCCCCTACACCCGCGCCGCCGCACCTATCTCAAGCGAGCGGATTCCCGAAACGGACAGACCCTGCGGCAAGCATGCGCCCATTGGCCATATCCCGGGATGGCCGCCCCGGGATTAGGCATGATCATGCTTCTATCGGTCACACTGGGGTTATGCATGCCAGGGGATATGGAGCGCTCCGTCCATATGTCGTGCCCGAGACTCTGGAGGAGCTCACCGGGCCGGTCGACGGTGTGGTCATGCTGCCCAGGCATCTCGACTGGGGGCCGAAGCGCAGTTACCGCCTGGATCAGATCGCCGATGCGCGACTGCTGTACATGCGGGTGATCCGGGAAAGCGCGACTCCTGCGGATCTACGGCAATTTCTCAACGCCGCGATGTTGCGCAGACTGTGGCCGGAGTTGGTGCTGCCGCCGCCCGTCCGTGCTCTCTGGGTCGCTCGCTTTCCTGAGCTCCAGCGCCAAGCCGCCTAATGGATGACTACCATCGCCGTCTCGCACGGATCGCTCTGGGAGCAGCCGGTGAGCATGGGTTTGCCCTGGCGGGTGGCTATGCCGTGCAGGCCCATGGCGTGCTTCAACGCCCCAGCGAGGACATTGATCTGTTCACTTCCAGCGTCCGGGACGATTTCGCCGACGGGGTCACCAAGGTCTGCAATGCCTACGCCGAGCACGGCTTGGCCGTCCATGTCGACGTGGAAAGCCCTCAGTTCGTACGGCTCAGCGTCTCCGATGCCGCGACGGGACAGGTCACCAAAGTAGAACTGGCTGCCGATCTCCGTGCGCATCCGCCGGTCACCATGGAGATCGGGCCGGTCGTACATCTCGACGACGTTGCCGGAGGCAAGGTCGAAGCCTTGTTCACCCGGGCCGAGGTCCGCGATTTCATCGACGTGGACGCGCTGCTGACCAGTGGTCGTTTCTCCCGGGAGCGGCTACTCGACCTCGCCGCGTCCCGTGATCTCGGATTCGACAGAGCAGTCTTCGCCCAGATGCTCTCCGCTATCGATCTCTACCCCGACAGCGAGTTCATCGCCTATGGCCTGACCGAGCCGCAGGTCCATACGCTCCGATCCCATTTCGCCGACTGGCGCACAGCGCTTGCCCAGGCCGGTGACAAGGATCAACCCCGGAGCGGGCTGTAACTCTCCTGCCCTGGCTCGGGTGGGTACCTCCGCTCGCAGGTGGACAGGGGTCGGGTCAGGCCCGTCGGAGCGAGGCGGGCCGGACGATGATGTCGGGCTGCCAGGGCTGGTCGGCGTTCTGGACGCCGATGGCCGCGAGACCGCCCACGAGTTCCGTCGCCGTCGTACGGTGCAGCCAGAGGGCCGGGGCGTGCGGTCGCGCGGCCAGGTCCGGGGCGTCGACCAGGCCGTCGAGCTCCACGCTGACGGAGGACCCGGTGACGCGCAGCCCGGTGATCGCATGTTCGGCGGAGTTCCACCTGGTGGTGCCGGAGGCGTCCGGGGCGATCGACAGGAACAGCGGCACCGCCCCCGAGGGCAGGTCGAGGCTTCCCGACCACTCGCCGCCGACCTCGGCGGCCGGTGCGGAGAGCAGGTCGCCGTCGGGTGAACCGTCGGCGCGTGTCAGCGGGGTGAAACCCGGCAGCAGGGCGGCCAGGATGTCGTTGGTCACCGAGATCAGCAGTTCCCTGCCGCTCTGCACGTTGGCCAGGGCCGCGACCACGATCCCCGCGGTGGGGACCGTGACCAGGTAGGCGGCCACCCCGCCCATGCTGCCGCCGTGGAAGGCGAGGGACAGATCACCGTGGCGCCGCACGCCCCAGCCGATCCCGTAGCCGTCGGCGCCGGGCCACGGCGCGGTGGGACGGTGGCTCGCGGCAAGCGCCTCGGCGGGCAGGGCGCTCATGCCGCCCGCGTGCGCGAGCCCGAAACGGAGCAGGTCCCGGACGCCGCACCAGGCCTCCGCCGCCGCGCCGTGCCCGGTGACGTAGGGCGGGTACGCCGATCCCGACGAGGTGTGGCGCCGGGCGGCGCCGAGGCCACCGTCCGGCTCACCGAACCGGGCCGACCGCATCTCCAACGGTTCGAAGACCAGCTCGGACAGCGCGTCCGCCAGCGGAGAGCCGGTGACCTCCTCGATGATCGCGCCGAGCAGCTCGTAGCCGACGTTCGAGTACGTCTGCCGGACTCCCGGCGGGAACACGACGCGGGCGTAGGCTCGCAGCAGGTCGTTCTTGCTCGGCGCCCGATCGATCTCGTCGCCGTAGAAGAACCTGAGAAACGTCGGGAAACCACCGGTGTGGTTGGCGACCTGCCGGAGGGTGGGGACCGCTGCGTGGCCGGGCAGCGGCCGGTAACGCGACACCGGGGCGTCCAGATCGAGCGCGCCACGTTCGGCCAGGACAGCCAGTGCGGTGCCGACCATGGGCTTGGTGACGGAGGCCAGGCTGAAGGGGGTGTCGACCGTGGCGGCGACGCCGTCCTCGACCGACGCCAGCCCGAACGCGGCTTCGAGCACCGTCTTTCCCCCGGCCGCGACGGCGAGCGCGGCTCCGGGCACCTCGCCCGAGTCACAGGCGTCGCTCAGCCGGCGAGCCGCCTGAAGAACGAGTGCACTGATCCGGTCATCGAGTGTCATATTCTCCCATTCCCGCCTTGCAGCCTGTGTCACGGCAACATCGGGCAAACCAACCTATCGATCTACCGGGCCGGTCCCGTGGGCCGACCCGTTCGATCGCGAAACGCGGCGCTGGGGGAGCCGGTCACGATCGAAGAGCGCGGCGAGGGGGCTGGGGGCCGTTCGTTGGTGTCGCGTTGCGCGAGGTGGAGAAGCCAAAAGCGGTGGTTTCCGTGATCTGGGGGATTTTGCCCGCTGTCGGCCTGCCAAATCCCCCAGGGAACAGCAGGTCCCTGGTCACCACCTCCGTAAATGGTCAACTCCGCCGTGCCGCGTTGGGAGCCGCCCTACTATCTGGCTCCCAGGGGTTGGGGGACGGGGGAGCCGGTGAGCGAGTGGAGTTTGGCCTCGGGGGTCTACAACCCCGTGGTGACCGTGGACGGGCAGCGGTGGCGGGACTTCGAGCTGGAGTTTCAGATGCCGGCGGCGGCGGTGCCCCGGGAGCGGGAGCGGATGCGCTGGGGGCCGGCCCGGCTGGACCAGTGTCGGCCGTACGGGGTGGCGGGCGGCCTGGCCAGGCCCGACCCGCAGACCGAGGAGGACATGCTGCGGGCCGTCCCGGTCACCGAGCAGGGCACCCCGCGCCGCTTCCCCGACCCGCGCGGCATGTGGATCAGGCTGATCAACGGGACCGGGCCGGCCGACGACCCGTTCCGGGCCACCAACGCGATCGACTGCGCGCTGTCGGTGCTCTCCACCTGGTACGGAGCCCCGGCGGTGGCCGCGCCCCGGCGGCCCGAGTACGACCGGGTCGGCAGGCCGTTGCTCAGCGGCGAGGCCGGGGGAGTGGCCAGGGCGGAGCGGTGGCTGGGACAGCGCTTCCAGTACGTGGGGCAGGGGCGCCACGCCTATCTGCCGATCGCGCAGGCGCTGCTGGCCGGGGGGCACGGCTCCTCGGCCATGGTCGTCAACCGCTGGCCGGCCGGGGGCAGCCACGCGTGGAACGCGGTGAACTTCGACGGCGAGGTGATCTGGATCGACGGGCAGCGGGGGCACATGGCGGTGGAGCCGCCGTACGAGTCGGTGACCGGCGTGTTCTGCGTCGTGATCGACAGGGAGGGGCGGCGGCTGTGAACCCGGACCAGGCCAGGGCGGTGGCGGAGGAGTACTTCAACGGCGTCCGCAGCGTGGGCGCCGCCGTCGAAATCAGGATTTATGCCTTTCAAGAGGGCTATGTCGCCTGGTCGAATGAGCCCGACTCCGACGATCCCAGCGTGCTGCCCGACACCGTCGGCTCCGGGTGCGTGGTCATCGACAGGGCCACCGGCGAGATCGTCATCCGGCCGCTGCTCAACCCCGAGACGGTGGCGGAGCAGTGGCTGGGACGCCGCCCCCGATAACGAAGACGTCCCGGCCACCATGCTCAGCCGCTCGCGAGCGAGCCCACCACCGAGGCGCGGGCCGCGCGCCGCGCGGGCAGGACCGCGGCGAGCACCCCGGCCAGGCCGGACAGCGCCACGAACGACAGGATCTGCGGCACCGGCAGCTGGAAGATGACGTTCTCGGTCATCGTCCGCGCGGCGGCCCAGCCGAACCCGATGCCCAGCACCACGCCGACCAGCGCGCCGATGAGCCCCAGGACCAGCGCCTCGACCGAGAGCATCCGCCGCAGCTGGGGCCTGGTCAGGCCGAGCGCCCGCAGCAGCGCCGACTCGCGGGTGCGCTCGTGGACCGACAGCGAGAGCGTGTTGGCGATGCCCAGCAGGGAGATGAGCACCGCCAGGCCGAGCAGCCCCGTGATGATCATCAGCATCATGTCGAGCGCCTCGTCGAACTCGCCCCGCACCTCCGTCGAGCTGGCGACCTTCGCCGTCGGGTACGGTCGCGTCGCCGCCTCGACGGCCAGCAGCGCCCGGTCGGGATCCACGCCGTCGGAGCGGTTGACGATCACCCGGCTGTCGCCCACCTTGCCGAAGTAGCGGTCGAACTCCCGCTCCGGCACCGTCACACCGGAAAGGCCCGACTCCTGATTGGAGACGCCCACGATCGACAGCTCGACCGCACCCGCCTTCGCCGTCCGCACGGTGATCCGGTCACCGACCCCGACCTTGAGCCGCTCGGCGACGTGGTCCGCGACCAGTGCCGTACCCGGCATGAGCCGGCCGACCGAGCCCGCGTCCAGCTTCGGGACGAAACCCGGAGCCGGGGTGAACGTCCCCACCTCGTATTTCTCATCCCCGGTCGCGAGCCTGGCGGTGCTCGACCGGAACGCGACGACCGCGGTCAGCTCCGGTCTGGTCCGCAGGTCCTCGGCGATCGCCCGAGGCAGCTCCGAGTTGCGATCCTGGCTCTGCACCAGGTAGTCGATCGGGAACTGCTCGTCGAGCTGATGGGCGTAGGTCACCCGGATGGTGCCGGTGAGGACGGAGATGACGGTCATCAGCGTCACGCCCACGGTGAGCGCCACCGTGGTGGTCGCCGACCGCTTCGGGTTACGCCGGGAGTTGTCCACGGCCAGCCTGCCCGGCACCCCGAAGAGCCTGGCCGGAACCCAGCCCGCGAAGGCGGACAGCGGCTTCACGATCACCGGGCCGAGGGTCAGCACCGCCAGGAAGACGAGCGAGCAGCCGGCCATCACCACGACGAGCGCGGTCTCGCCGGGCTTCATGGCGATTCCCGCCGCGGTGATCCCCGCGCCCGAGACCAGGAAGAGCGCCGCGAAGATCATCCGTACCAGGCCGGCCCTGAAGGTCTGCTCCTCGGCCTGCGAGCGCAGCGCCGCGATCGGCGCCACCCGCGTCGCCGACCTGGCGGGCAGCAGCGCCGCACCGACCGTGACGGTCAGGCCGATGACCAGGCCCAGGACGATCGTACGAGGCGTCAGGGAGGCCGCGACCGACGGCAGCGGCGCGCCGACCGCGGTGAGCACGGCCAGCGCTCCCGCCCCCATCCCGTAGCCGAGCAGCAGGCCCAGCACCGACGACAGCAGGCCGACCACCGCCGACTCCAGCACGATCGAGCCGAAGACCTGCCCGCGCGTCGCCCCGATACAGCGCAGCAGCGCCATCTCACGGGTCCGCTGGGCCACCAGGATGTTGAAGGTGTTGTAGATGACCAGCGCGGCCACGAACATCGCCACCACGCCGAACAGCAGCAGACCCAGGGTGAGGAACTCGCTGCTGGCACCGTTGGCCTTGGCCAGGTCCGCCGCGTACCGCTCACCGGTCTTGACCTGGTGACCCGACCCCACGACCGCCGCGACCGAGGCGCGCAGCGTCTCCTGGGAGACACCCTCGGCGGCGGCGACGTCGATCTCCCGGAACCCCTGCTGCCCGGTCATCCTCATGGCCGTGCCGGTGGTGTAGCCGACCGCGCCGCTGTACCCGATCTCCTGATCCAGGCCGATGTCGAACAGGCCCACCAGGGTGAACTCGTGCCTGACGTTCTTCGAGTCGAGCACCGCGACGGTGTCACCGACCTGGAAACCGCGAGTCCTGGCCGTACCCTCGTCGAGCACCGCCTCCTTCGCGGTCCTCGGCGCCGCGCCGCTGACGATCGAGGTACGGTTCAGCGCGCCCTCGGGCAGGGAGATCCCCACCGTGGGATGGTCACCGGCCGCCTTGCCGTCCTTGCCGATCAGGGCGGACGTGCCCCGCACCAGCCCCTGGGCGTCGGCGACACCTTCCGTGGCGCGAATCTTCTCCAGGGTCGCGTCGGAGACGACCGGCGCCTCGCCGTCCTTGTCCGGCAGCGGGAGCACCGCGACGTCGATCCGGTCGGCCGCCGCCGCGAACTTCTGGGTGAAACCCGCCTCGATGGTGTCGGTCAGTACGAACGTCCCCGCGATGAAGCCCACCCCCAGCGCGATCGCCAGCGACGTCAGCATCAGGCGCAGCCGGTGCGCGCGCAACCCGGCCAGCGTCGTCCTCAGCACCTCACGCCTCCAGCTTCATCAGCGTGTCCAGCACCGACTGCGGCGTCGGCCCCACCAACTCGCTGACCAGCAGGCCGTCCCGGAGGAAGACCACCCGGTCGGCGTAGGAGGCAGCCACCGGGTCGTGAGTGACCATCACGATCGTCTGGTCGAGCTCACGCACCGACGTACGCAGGAACGACAGCACCTCGGCACCGCTCCGCGAGTCCAGGTTGCCGGTGGGCTCGTCGGCGAAGATGACCTGCGGCCCGCTGATCAGGGCACGGGCGACCGCGACCCGCTGCTGCTGGCCGCCGGACAGCTCGGCGGGCCTGTGCCCCAGCCGGTCGCGCAGCCCCACGGTCGCCACGACCAGGTCGAACAGCTCCGGGTCGGCCAGCCGCCCGGCGATCTCCAGCGGGAGCCGGATGTTCTGCTCGGCGGTCAGCGTCGGCAGCAGGTTGAACGCCTGGAAGACGAAGCCGATCCGCTCGCGGCGGAGCAGGGTGAGCTGCCTGTCGTTGAGACCGGTGAGCTCCACGTCCCCGATGCGCACCTGCCCGCCGCTCACCGTGTCCAGCCCGGCCAGGCAGTGCATCAGCGTGGACTTACCCGACCCCGAGGGCCCCATGATCGCGGTGAAGGCGCCGGACGAGAACGAGACGTCCACACCGCGCAACGCGTGCACGGCGGTGTCCCCCCGGCCGTACACCTTCGTGAGACCCCTGGCCGTCACGGCCGGCTCCGCGCCTTTTCCGCGCGCGCCCCACGCGCCGACCTCTCCGGTGATGGTCACGGCAGTTCTCCTCAACAACGTATGGCGTTATGACGCACCAAACGCTATTGATGGGGAAAGGGGGATCCATCAGGCTTTAGGCCTGACCTGCGGTGCGGTGGAGGGCGTCCAGAGGGGGACATGCGCCACCTCCGTCGTAGTACGACCTCGGCCATTCGGCCGAGACGACCGGGGCCTCACGCGTGCCCGAGCTCCACTTCCGTTGACGGTTACTTCCGCGGGTATCTGATCTTGAGGCTGCCCAGGCCGACCTTGCCGGTGACGCGCAGCGTCGGCGCATCCGGAAGGCCCGGATCGGTGGCCTTGTTGCGGATCGTGCCCATGTTCGTCGTCAGCGTGTCGATCCACACGGTCCACCCGCGCGGCACGATCACCCGGATCTCCCCCATCCCGCAGGTCGCCTCCAGCAGCACCTCACGGTGCGAGCAGACCGCCTCGGTGAAGTCGATCTTCACCCTGCCCGAAGCACAACTCGCCACGATATGCGCGGGCACCGTCCAGTGACCCGTCCGCTGCACCAGTCCGTGCTTCGTCCGCAGTTCCAGAACCCCGCTGCCACCCGGTACGGCAGGCGACGAGTTTCCCGGCAGATCCGAGGTCAGCGCCCTCAGGTCGTCGTACGTCCTGGCGGACTGCGTCCGCTCGATCCGCTCCTCCAACTCCTCCAGGGTGAGCCGCCCGTCTCCCGCGGCCACGCGTAGCTGCTCGATGACCGCGTCACGGTCGGCATGCGATGCGCGGAGCCGACCATCGAGATCCGTCATGTGACGATGCTAGTCGGCCGAATGTGGAGTTACGAGCCCGGATTCATAGGCATACACAACGACCTGCGCCCGATCCCGCAGGCCCAGCTTGGCCAGCACCCGGCCCAGATGCGTCTTGACGGTCGCCTCCGCCAACTCCAGCCGACCGGCGATCTCCATGTTCGACAACCCCCTCGCCACCAGCACCAGCACCTCACGCTCCCGCGCCGTCAACCCCGACAGCGCGGCCGGCTCGGCCACCCCCGCCGAGGGAAGATGCACCGCGAACCGCTCCAGCAACCGCCGCGTCGTGCTCGGCGCCACCACCGCGTCCCCGCTGTGCACCGAATGGATCGCACTCACCAGATCGGCGGGCGGCACATCCTTCAGCAGGAACCCCGACGCACCCGCTTTCAACGCCGCGAACGCGTACTCGTCCAGATCGAACGTGGTCAGGATCAGCACCCGAGGCCCCCCGGCCACCGAACAGATCAACCGCGTCGCCTCCACCCCGTCCATGACCGGCATCCGCACATCCATCAGCACCACGTCGACCTCGACCGACCGCACCGCCTCCACCGCAGCGGCCCCGTTGCCCGCCTCCGCGACGACCTCGATACCGGGATGGGCACCGAGCACCATCCGGAACCCGGTACGCAGCAACTCCTGATCGTCGACCAGCATCACCCGAATCACCTGGTCACCCACCGCTGCACCCCCGCCCTGCCCTCCACGGAACGCACCCGATCACCACCACACCCGACCCGGACGCCCACTCTCAAGCCGCCCGACCCGTCCCGGCCTCACCGATCGGCAGCCGCGCCAGCACCCGGAAACCGCCACCGGGACCGGGCCTCGCCTCCACACTCCCACCGAACAGCGCGACCCGCTCCCGCATGCCGACCAGGCCGTGCCCGCCCTCACGCCGCGGCGCCGCGGCACCACGACCGTCGTCGGTCACCCGCAACAGCAACTCCCGCACGCCGTACTCCATCTCCACCACGGCCCTGCTCTCCGGACCGCCGTGCTTGAGAGTATTGGTGAGCGCCTCCTGCACGATCCGATAGACGGTCAACTGCTCCCCCTCAGGAAGCTTCCGCGGCACCCCGAGCACCCGAAACTCCACCGGCAGCCCGGACGCACGCACCCGCGCCACCAGATCGTCCAACTGCGACAGGCTCGGCTGCGGAGCGTACTCCTCCTGCACACCATCGGCCCGCAACACACCCACCATCCGCCGCATCTCCGCCAGCGCCCCGCGCCCCGTCGCCGAGACCGCCCGCATCGCCTGACGCGCCTGCTCCGGATCATGCTCGATCGCATAACCCGCCCCGTCCGCCTGAACGATCATCACGCTCACATTGTGCGCGACCACATCGTGCAGCTCACGGGCGATCCGAGCCCGCTCCGCCGCCGCCGCCAACCGGGCCTGCTGATCACGCTCCCGCTCGGCCCGCTCGGCCCGCTCCTCCAACCCCTCCAGATAGCGGCGACGGGTGTTCGCGTAGATCCCCGCGATCCAGATCGCCATCGTGAACGCCGAGGCCGTGGCGAAGGCACTCACGTCGAGTTCCGGTGCCAACCGCGCGAACGCCAGAGCCAGCCCCAACTCCACCACCAGACCCGCGCCGACCGCCCAGCGCAGCGGGCGCCGCGACGCCACACCGTACATGGCGACGAGCACCGAGACATTGAAGAACAAGGGCTGCACACCGAGAAGCCACTGCAGGAAACAGGTCAGCGAGATGATCACGAAGACCGTGACGGGACGCTGCCGCAACCAGAGCAGCGGCACGAACAGCAACAACCCCAGCCCCGCGAACCCCCACGACCCCAGCCTCGTAGCTCCCAGTGCCACCAGGTCACCCGTCCCGACGGCCCAGACATTGAGCACCGAGACCAGCAGGAACGGGCTCAGCCACAGCGCGCCCGTAATCCCGGGATGGCGCCTGCTCCAGGCGCGTAATCTGCCGAACACACCACCACGATACGTATCCGCAGATCACCGCCCTTCCCCCGGAAGGGGGAGCCCGATGTACGACCCAGGTCGCACATCCGGCACGACTTACAGAGCCTTTACGGCCCCTGCGGCACCATGGTTTATGGGAGCACCCTCCGGGGTGAGTAAAGGGAGACAGTTTGTGATGATCAGTCACAACGACGCTGGGTCGCGCGGCATTTAGACCACGCCGCGCGACCTGACGTTTTTCCCCGTTCCCCCCGCCACACCGGATGCCGCTCGGATGCTTCGGTGATCTCCCTCGAATCACCCGCTTACCCGCGCGGGTCCACTGGGTTCTCCCGTCCAGCGGTGGACATCGTGCCGCTCCGGGCGACGCCGGTCCCACGAGCGGTCGGCCGGAGCTCACCCGGGTGACTCACCGAAGCCGTCTCCCACGGCGAAGCCATCCGAACGTGCATCCCCGGCCTCACCCGCCACACCGGACGCGGCGGCACGGTCTTCCGCGAGGACGGATTCGCGCAGTAATTGAATGGCTCTGCGTATGACCGCGGATCTCGACGCGAAGCGCCTTTCGGTCCGGCAATCTTCTATGAAGAATGAATCCTGGGCCGATATTGTTATGCTGGTGTCTATCGACTTCATGTCGACCGGTTGGCTTTGAATTGTTTTGTGGGGTCGACGGGATTCGAACCCGCTCTGGACGGTACCTAAAACCGTGGCCTCTGCCGTTGGGCTACGACCCCTATTCTTGCCTGCGAAATTCTCTGTCTGTGAATGGCAATTGGGGCAGAGAAAGCGCAGGTTTTCTTTTCTGTTGTCCAGCCAGTTGCCGTTGATATGGTCAACGTGCAGTGTCAATGCCTGACCTTGCCAGGCGCCCTCGATCCTACAGCCCGCGCAGCGGTATGGCATCCCGATTTCGATCAAGCTGCGCCTGAGCTGCCCGGGGTCTGGGCGAGGGCTGCCCTCCGATCGTATGGCGAGAACCTGTTCCGGGCGACTGCGTCGTGGTGAGGGCTTCCCTCTGTTGGGGGAGACCCTGCGAAAGTGCGACGTGTCGATTCCGAAGCGCTTCAGCTGGCGGCTGATGTGGGCGTGGTTGCCGCCCGCGATGGTGATGCCGAGGCGGCGGAGGACGTCGGCGATGCTGAGGGAGTCGGCCGCGGCCTCCACCAGCATTTCGGGGGTGTATTTGTATTTGATGGGCACGCGTCAAGTCTAGGTAACGGGTATGGCAATTCTCGACGCGTGCCCACGTCATGATAAATGGCTAAAAAAGGGGATTTAATCGATGCCGAGTTCGCGGCGGAGCCGGGCTACGTGGCCGGTCGCCTTCACGTTGTAGAGAGCCTTCTCGATCTTGCCGTCGGCGTCGATGACAAAGGTGGAGCGGATGACCCCGACCGTCGTCTTGCCGTACATCATCTTCTCCCCGTAGGCGTCGTAGGCCTTGTGGACCTCCAACGCGGGGTCGGACAGCAGCGGGAAGGTCAGGGCGTCGCGCTCGACGAACTTGGCGAGCTTGGCGGGGGTGTCCTTCGAGACGCCGAGCACGGTGAGGCCGGCCGAGCCGAGCGAGGCCAGGCTGTCGCGGAAGTCGCAGGCCTGTTTGGTGCAGCCCGGGGTCATCGCGGCGGGGTAGAAGTAGAGGATGACGCGCCTGCCGCGGTACTGCTCAAGCGACACGGTGGTGCCGTCGGCGGCCGGAAGCGTGAAGTCCGGGGCGGCGTCGCCCGGCTCGAGTTTCATGATGTCCCTCCGAGGAATGGTTCCCAGGTCAACTTACCGGCCTGTCCGAAGTGCCGTAGGTGGGCCGGACCTGACAGACTGATCGATGTCAAGAAGTAGGGGAGGAGAGCCATGGCGGACACCGATCCCGCGGAGTTGGAACGGCAGATCGAGCGCACGCGCGCGGAGTTGGCCCAGACGGTGGACGCCATCGCGGACCGGGTGAGCCCCAAGCGGGTCGCGGAGCGTGGCGTGGCGAAGGTCAGGGCGAATGCCGAGCATCTTGTCGCCCAGGTCGGTGACCTGGTGACCGGTGCGTCGGGGCCGAGGCCGGTCAGGCTGGATGGCGAGCCCGAGGATCTGTGGGCGGACGAGCGGCCGGATCTGGCGCCGATTCTGATCGGTGTGGGGGCGTTGCTGGCGGTCAGTGCGGTGATCATGTTGTGGCGGCGCCGTCGGCCGTGACCGGCGGACGGCGCCGTCGCGCGGCGGTGGGTGTGCGGGGTGTCGGCACCGCTCCCGGGGTGAGCGGTGCCGGACGTCAGCCGGTGCGGCGCAGTCGGCGGCCGATCGCGGTGAAGAGCCGCCGGGGAAGTGCCAGCGCCAGTACGGCGAGGACGACGTGCACCGCGATGAAGGCGTATGCCTCGTTCCGTGTCGCCGGGTGGCCGAGCCGGACCGTCATGTGATGGGCCCAGTCCCACAGTTCCGGGATCCCGTCCAGCCTGCGGTTCATGGAGACCGCCATCAGGTCTTCGAGGCCGGACATCTGCAGGATCGTCATGGCCGTACCGGTCCGTAGTACGCCTTCGCGTGAGCCGCCACCGATCCGGTAGGCGAGGGTGAGTGCTACCAGGAGGAACGGTACGAACACCACCACGTGCAGGTAGAGATCTTCGAAGACGGCGGATCCGTCCGCCATGTCCATCGCGGTCATGAAGGTCTTGGGCACGAAGTAGCAGAGGAAGGCCAGGAAGATCGCGGGCAGTGCGACCAGGTGCAGCCGAAACCGCCGCGCCCACGCGATGTTCAGCCAGGCGATGGCGACGCAGGCGGCGATCTGGGGTGTCAGCTTGACGAACAGCATCCACGCCGAGGTGATCTCCCGCTCGTAGGGGATGACGAAGCGCACCATGGCGGCCAGCAGTATCGCGAGGGCCCCCACCAGCAGCGTTACCCGGTTCTCCAGCCAGAACGAACCGGTCGTGACGGATGGTGGTGTGCCCGTCCGGGTGGACGATGAAGACGGCATTGAATCCCTGTCAGTGCGTTGAGACGATCGGTGCGCCGTGCTCGGGGCAGACAGCTGTGATGAGTGATCCCGAATCGTCGGGGATCACGTTGACCAGCGTGGGCCGTGTCCGGCGCAGCGCCGTCACGGTCAGTGCCCGTCCGGCGGGGTGGGCGTGGAAGTGTCGCCACAGCAGGTGGATCCGACCGCAGGTGGTGGCCGACGCCGCGAAGTAGCCGAGATGTGGGTCGTGCACGACTCCCGCTCTTTTGGAGAGTACGGCGTGTGCGGCGGTCATCCGTTCGACGGTGTTCACCTCGATGCCGTCGAGTTCCGGTAGCAGCGCGTCGAGGGCGGCCCGTTCACCTATCAGGGTCGCCCGTCCGGCCTCGGCCGCGATGCGGAGCGCTTCGGCGTTCAGCGCTCGGCGGCGGCCCTCGTCGAGGACCTTCGCACCGGGGGAGAGCAGCACCCCGTAGCGCGGTCCGATCCAGGCGGGGAGAACGCCACGGGGAAGGACACGCCGGTCGAGCGTCGCGGCGCGTACTTCCAGGACGGGTGTCCGGCTCGGCGCGCCCACCAGGCTGAGCGCGTCCCGTAGTTCCCGTCCCTCGTCGATCCACAGGGACGGCTCCCGGGAGGCGTCGAAGGGCTGAGCGAACGGGCACAGGCGGTGGAGCTGGCCGGTCAGGGCCGCCGAGGGTGTGGGTTCGGGTTCGGCGAGGGCCCTGCCCGCGGACACCCACTGGTCGCGGTAGAAGGGCACCCGCAGGAAGGCCGTCCTGACGATCCTGCGGTAGGCCCGCTCCCAGCGCGTCGCCGAGAAGTCAGCCGGCATCGACGCTGACCTGGACCAGGTCGTCGACGGTGGCCAGCACCTCGGTGAGTTCGTCCGCCGAGGTCGCCGAGGCCAGCACGTAACCCAGTTTCGCCCGGCATTCGGTGTAGGGCATGACGGGTTCGCCCGGCAGGGTGGTGACCAGCACGTCGTCCACCCCGGGCAGGGCGAGTGCGTCCCGCAGGCCGTTCAGGGCCACCAGTGTTCCCTTGGTGTCCGAGCGGAGCATGCGTACGGCGGCGTGCCTGGTCCAGCGGGGAGAGAGCTCGGGGCGCTCGCCGATGGCGAGCAGGACGGCGGCGGCCACGGTGTCGACCCCGTACATGAGGCCGAGCGCCTCGCCCATGCCGTTGCCGCCGATTCTCGCGCCCATCTCGATCAGTACGACACCGTCGCCGGTGACGAACAGGTCGATGTTGAGCGGGCCGTCGGTGTAGCCCACGTCGGCGCAGACGAGTTCGATCTGCCGGGTGACCTCCCGGGTCAGTGGCTCGTCGCGAGGGGCCATGTGGTGCCCGATCGCGACGACCTGGGGCGCCGCCACCACGCGGTCGCTCAGTCCCAGCAGGGCCACCTGGCCGTCCTGGAGGAACGCCTCACCGCAGAGGTCCCGGCCGGTGACGAGTTCCTCGACGATCACGGTCGCCGAGGGGGAGACGTCGCTCGCCGCCCGCACGGCGTCGCCCAGTTCCTGCGGGCCGGTGCAGATCGTGATGCCGCGGGAACTGCCCGAGTCGACGGGTTTGACGATGAGCGGGAAGGCCGGTCGTACGGTGTCGCGGAGGATCTCGTCGGTGGTGCCGCTGACGTAGGCGGGTCCGTCCATGCCGAGCCGCCTGCACACCTCGCGGAAGTAGGCCTTGTCCACCGAGGCCCGCAGGGCGGGGACGGACAGCCCGCGGGGTAGTCCGAGCCGCTCCGTCACCTCGACGAGGGCCGGCAGGTTGATGTCGCTTCCCGGGGCGAGTACTCCGGCCACGTCGTCCCGGCCGCGCAGTGCCGCCGTCACCGCCTCCACGTCACGGGTGCTGAGGTGGAGGAACTCGTCGGCCTCCCGGACTCCGGGGGCGTCGGCGCGGATGTCGACGCAGATCGTACCCAGCCCGAGCCGCCGGGCGGCCCGGAACGAGCTGATCGTGCCGTCCGAGCCGCCCAGGATGACCAGGTGCTTCACGCGTGGGCCGCCTCTGGGGCGTTCCAGCTGACGCCGCGGGTTTCGATGAACCAGTCCACGGTCCGGGCCATTCCCTCCTGGAGGGAGACGAGTGAGTCCGGATCGATCCCGACCGACAGGAGGGTCTTGTTCTGTGCCGTGACCGCGGTGTCGGGCGTCTCGCCCGGCCGCATGGGCAGGCCGACGATGGGCACCCGTTCGTAACCGCGGGCCACGCAGAGGTCGATGACGAGTTCCGCGACCTCGTGGATGGTGGACGAGGTGGTCGGGCCGACTTCCACGACGTGGTCGAGGACCGTGCCCGCGGCGGCGGTCTCCAGGGAGGAGACGAGTGCCCGTGCCACGTCTCCGACCCAGACCATGTCGGAGATCTGGGTGCCTCCGCCGTACAACTCGACAGGCATGCCGGTCAGCGCGCGGCAGACGACGGCAGGGGTGATCTTCCTGACCTTGCCCGGGGCGAACGGCGGAGCGGCCTGCTGGCGGGGGCCGTAGGCGTTGACGACTCGCACGCTGTTGACCTTGGTGCCGCGGTGGGCGTTGAACATGCGGACGAAGCGTTCCACGGCTGTCTTGGAGATGGAGTAGCTGTTGTCCATCCAGTGGTTGCCGACGCAGATGTAGACGCCGGGCAGATCGTACTGGGCGACGGCCTCGAGGAAGTTGAGACCGCCCATGAGGTTGGTCTCGGCCGCGGGCCGCGGATTGGTGATGGTCTCCTGGGTGCCGAGAACGGCGGCCAGGTGCACTATCGCGTCACAGTGCGCCGCGAGTTCCGTCATCGCGGTGGCGTCCCGGATGTCGCCCCGCATGACTTCCCAGGGCATGTGCGGTTCGGCGCGTCCTCTGTGATCGAACACGAGCGGAACGTGGCCGCGGGATGCGAGTTCTTCGCAAACGTAGCGGCCGATGAATCCGTTTCCTCCGGTTACCCCGACTTTCATGTCTTCCTCTGTGTTGAGTTGAACACTCCGCGTCAATAGGTGTGCGCGTGCGTCCTAAATGTGCGTGTATGTCGTTTTTGTGAGCAAACACGTCCATGATCAGGTCAACATATACTGCTGCAACTGGCTTGACAGAATAATGACCTGTTTCCATGTTGTGATGATTGTCGTCGCCGGGGGGCCGAGTGAGGCTAGAGGTGTTGGATCCATGCCGTGATCCGGAACCCGACGGCTGGGAGGAGTTCCGGCAGGCCGAAGGGCTGACCGCCATCTGGGCGTACGACGTCATCGGCGCGTCGTGCGAGGGATCGTGGGCCCGCCCCCTGCTGGCCGTGTTCCGCGAAGGCCGGCGCATCACCGCGGTGATCGGCGCGGTGTACGTCGGCCTGCGATCACCGGGTTCCAGCCGGGCGCCCCGGCCCCGCCGAGAGCCGCTCACCCTCGATGTCCGCCTGCCCGGCCACTCCAACGGGCCGACATGGCATTTCTCCGGCGAGGTGTCGTTCGACGCGCGGCGGGCCATGCTGCGGCTGTTCGAGCGGGCCGCCGCGCGCCGACTCGGCTGGGGGCTCGTGGGCGTGGTCTACCGCATGGTGACAGAGGGCGAGCTGCCCTTGGTCGTCCGCCGGGGCGCGATCGTGTGGGAATCCCCGGGGAGCACCGTCATGCCCCTGCGCTGGACCTCCACGGAGGAGTGGCTCGGCTCGCTCAGCAAGAACCGGCGGAAGACCCTGCGCCGTCAGATCCGGTGGATCGCCGAGGCAGGCGACCTGCTCGTGACGGCAGGGACGGCACGGTCCGACCTCGACCCGGTGGAGATGGCCGAGCTGAACCGCACGCACACGGCACGGCTGGCGACCCGCCTCGACCCGCGCGCGCCCCTGCCCGCGGCGTACTTCGGCGGACTGCTCCAGCGTGAGGACGTGTGCGTGATCTCGTATCACGCCGGGCGGCGGCTGCTGGCCTTCACGGTCCTGTTCGACCACGAGACCTCTCCCGTCTCCGCCAC
Source organism: Streptosporangium sp. CA-115845 (assembly GCF_050943795.1). Lineage (NCBI taxonomy): Bacteria > Bacillati > Actinomycetota > Actinomycetes > Streptosporangiales > Streptosporangiaceae > Streptosporangium > Streptosporangium sp. CA-115845. Next base: position 1,912,651 of record NZ_CP191988.1, read on the forward strand.
CTGGGCGGCGCTGCGGCCGGAGGAGGGCGGGCGCAAGGACCTCTACTTCGACGTCCACGCGCGTCTGGTCCGGAAGGTGATCGAGGACGGGAAGAAGGAGCTCCTGGGTGGCCGGGGCAGGGTGGAGATCAAGAAGTCGCTGGGCTACGAGTACGTCCCGATGAAGCTCGTCGCCGTCCCCCGATGGGTGATGGGATGAGCCTTACCCTGCAGACGCTGGATCCCCGGCACGATCCCGAGCCCTCGGACTGGGAGGAGCTCCGCACCGCCGCCGGCCAGACCGTGACCTGGCGCTACGACCTCCTGCGGGCCTACGCCTGGGCCGCTCAGGCGCCGGTCCTGCTCACCGTGCTCAGGGCGGGAGGTGCCGCGGTGGGCGCCGTGTCGGCGTCGTTGCGCGGAGTACGGCCACGCAGAGGCGTCTACGTCACCGATCGGGACCCCGCGGGTCTCCTGGACGTCCACGCGCCGGGCAACCGTTCACAGAAAGGCTGGTGGTTCACCGGCGAGCCGGGACCCGAGCGGCGGCGGGAACTGCTACGCGGCTACCTGCGCGGCATCCGTGCGGAGCTGGGTGCCGGCTGGCGGAGCATGGTGTGGAGAGAGGTGTCACCCGGCGAGCCCGCACTGCTGCCCGGCGCGGTCAAGGTCCGCTGTCCCACCGAGCCGCTGGCCAGGCTGGCCACCCCCTGGAGTGACCTCGACCAGTGGTACTCCCTGCTCGACCGCGCCCGTCGGGACTCGCTCAGGCGGCGAGCCAGGAGTTTCTCCGCCGATCGCGGGCTGTCGATCGAGATCGGCCCGGCCCGCGAACTGGTGACCGGAACGGAGGCCGCCGTGCTGCGTGCCGAGAACGACCTCAAGCACCGCGGCGGGCTCTTCCCCGTCGCCCCACTGCCGTTCTCCTATCTCGAAGCGCTGGTCGGCGGCGACGAGGTCATGGCGCTCGCCTACCGTGACGCCGCCGGGCGGCTCCTCGGGCTCTCCCTGATCCTGGATCACCCCACGTGGCCGATCTGTTTCAGCTGGGGAGCCGTCCTGCCGGAGGACGGTGGCCGCAAGCACCTGTACTTCGACGGCTACGTCCGCATGGTGGAGTGGTCCATCGCCTCGGGCAAGGCCGGGCTGGTCCTGGGCAAGGGCCAGGCCGAGGCCAAGAGGGACCTCGGCGCGGAACTCGTCCCCTCCTCCGTTCTCGCGGTGCCCCTGTGACCTGCGTGCAGTGCGGGCACCCGCACCCCACTCTGATCAGAAGGCGCCTGCGCCCGGCCCGCTACTCCTGCCGGTCGTGCGGCGCGGTGTTCAGGACCCACCCGTTCCACGGCCGGGAGCCGGAACGGTACGCGTCGACGGACGGCGATCCGCTCATGGCGTTCATGCCCGCCCGCATGGTCCGCTGGGTGCGTGAAGGGCAGGAGCCGGTCACCGACCCGCCGGACCGGACGGCGCTCACGCGGTGGTACAAGGATTTTGACGCCCTTGTCGCCGGGGCACGGTCCTCGGCTGAGGCGCGCGCCGTCGTCGAGCGGGTGAGCGAGGTTCCGCTCGACCTGCTGCCCGCCAGGCCCCCCGCGTTCTCCAAGGTGTGCGCCGCGCTGCACGCCACCTGCTACGACAGCGGGCTCGCCGTGTCGAGACTGGCCGGGCAGGATCCGGACTTCGTGGCCGAGAGGGTCGGCCACCTGCGGCGCTGGCTCGCCACGGCGGGAAGGTCCACGACCTGGCTGGCGGCGGCTGCCGCCGGCGATCCCGCTCCCGAGGCGGTCGAGGAACTGCTGCCGTTGCCCGGCTCGTTCACCGCGGAACAGGTCAGGACCTTCTTCTCCGCGCTGTTCGGCGTGGAGCGGGGGCCGTCCATCCCGGGGGTGCGTGACCACTTCGGCGAGGAGCGGATCCGGCGAGCCCTGCTCGCCTACCTGGAGAACGGCACCCGCCCGCTGCGCGAGGCCGTGCTGGACGAACTGGATGCCGGATGACCGTCACCGCCGAGGTCGCGGCCTCACACCGCGTCGGCCCGCGCCGCCTGTTGACACTGCTGGGCGGTCGCGCCACGTTCCGCCTCCTGCTGTACGGCTCCGCGGGTGTCCTGGTCGCCGCATGGAGCCGGGGTGACTTCAACCGGTACGCGGCCGCGATGGGGGCGACGGGCTGGCTGTGCATGGTGGTGCAGTCGGGTCCTGAGAAGGCGGCGCTCAGGCTCATCCCCCGCGCCCGCCGTACCCGCGAGCAGCTCGCGGGCATGCTCCGCGCGATCCTCGCCCATGTCCCGATCCCCTTCGCCGTGGCCGCCTCGGCCGCTTTCGTCCTCGCGCCTGACGCCATGGTCACGGTCTACCTGCTCGGCACCGCCTACTACATCTCACTCGGCTGTGGCATGCTCGGCGTGGCCGTGCACCGGGCCCTTGGCCGTTACACCCCCGACACCGTCCACTTCTCGCTGCTCGGCCTGGGGACGCTGGCCATGGCCGGGCTTGCCTTCGCCGTACCCGTCCGGCCTGCCGGCTACCTGGCCGGACTGCTCGTCCTGAGCACGATGCTCAACCTCGTCCTGCTGCGCGGTCTGCCTCGCACCGGCCGGCCACCGCACCGCGCGTTGCGCCGCGTCCTGGCCGGCACCGTGGTGCTGATGGGTACGGCCGACGTGATGAGCAACGCCATGGTGGGCGCGCTCTTCGTGGAACTGGCGCTCACCTCCCACGCGAGCCAGAGCGGCGACCTCTACATGATGATCCTCGGATGGGGGTTCACCGTGTCCGTGATCTACACGCTGCAGCGGATCTACCAGCCCCGGCTGTCGCTGCGAATGGCCTCGGGCGGCGCCGAAGCCCGAGCGCTCGGTCGACGTGTCGCCCGGCTCTCCGTCTGGATGAGCGCCACCTGGCTGGTCCTGGCGGGAACGGCGCTCATCGGCGGCCTGGCGGGCACCCGGTCCCTGGTCGCGCTCGGCGGCCTTCTGCTGTCCACGCTCCCGGTCTACCTGCTGACGAGCTTCGGGATCTTCATGCTGGAGAACACCGATGAGGCCGGCCTGCGAAACAGCGCGAAGGCGGCTGTCATGGCACTGGTCGCGGTCATCGGGCTGGGCGCGCTGGTGATACCGCTCGCGGGGGCCGCCGGGGCGGTGTACGCGCTGGGAGCGAACGGGTTCGTGCTCGGCCTGATGTTGAGGAGGGCAATGTGACGACCGGGCTGACCGTGCTGGTGCCGTGTTTCAACGAGGGAGCGCAGGTCGAGGTCGCCCACCGCGAGCTGACCGAGGCCCTGAAGGGGATCGACGAGCTGGAGATCCTCTTCGTCGACGACGGCAGTACCGACGACTCCCTCGACCGGGTCCGCCGCCTGGCGGAGTCGGATCCACGAGTGCGTTACCTGTCCTTCACCCGTAACTTCGGTATCGATGCCGTCATGGCGGCCGGGTTCCGCTATGCCGGCCAGCCATGGACGGTCCAGTGCGACGCGGACCTCCAGGTGCCGCCCGAGGAGATCTGGGCACTGCTCGCCAAAGCCGGCGAGGGGTACGACGTCGTGTTCGGCGAGCGGCTGGGGCGACGTGACCCCCTGGTTCGCAGGCTCGGGTCGGCAGGTCTGCACTGGACGGCCCGGCGGGTCTTCGGGATCGACATGCCGAGGGGCGCCTCCACCTTCCGGGTGGTACGCACCGGCGTGGCCCGCACGATCACCGATCTGAGGCTGCCCTGGTTCATCCCGGCGGTGCCCCTGGTCGGTGCCCGCCACGCCGTCACCCCGGTCAGGCACAGACCGCGCACGGCGGGCCGCTCCAAGCTCCGCCTGGCGAGACTGGTCGCACACGGCTTCGAGCTGTTCTTCGGCTTCTCCTGGCGTCCGCTCAACGCGGTGTACGCGGTGGCCGTGCTGGGCGGGGTTCTCTCGCTGGTGCTGGCGATACTCGGATATCTGGGGGTGGCGGGCGGGTCGGTCATGGGCGCGGCCCAGCTCCTGCTCATCGGGCTGGTGCTCGCCACGGTGGCTCTGGTGGGACGCTATCTCCACAGGCTCGCGTACGACTCGCGAGGTCTGCGGGTCTACTACGTCAGGGAGTCCAACCTGGCGCTGCTTCCCGAGGACAGCCTGACCGGCGGCCTGCGTTGCCCACCTCCTCCCGATCATCCCGACCGTCGGGTGAGCGGATGAGCGGGTTCGGCGTCCCATCTCGCCGCGCCGGTGGCGGTTCTGTCCCGGGTGGTCCTTTCGATGCCTCCGGCCGCACGGATCCGGCGCCGATCCTGACCGCGGTGCAGGGCGCCGGCGGTCGGCGGTCTGGAGTTGAGTAGGGGTTTACTCATGTGCCCTTTTCCGTGCTCGCGGAATATTGCGAGCAAGGAAAAGGGAGGGTAAATCCGTGAAAAGCATCATTCGCGCTGCGGTCGCGGTGGCGGCGGCCACCGGTCTCATGCTGACGGTGGCTCCGGCCGCCTTCGCGGCGGCGCCGGTGTCGGCCGCGCGTGACTTCGACGACAGTTTCGACCAGGAGTCCAGGAACGGGCTGGCCACGGTCGAGGCCGAATACTCGGTCGAGGGCGACGACGAGGACGAGAACACGTTCGTGCTGCGGGGCGGGCTGTACGACGGTGACCGGCGTTCGCTGGCCCGGGGTGGGCGGTGTGCCTACTTCGAGGTGCAGGCCGCCTCGTCCGATGACGAGGACTGGAATGTCATCAAGCGGGTGAAGCAGTGCGGCTATGACGACACCAAGTACTTCCGCGTCACGGCGCATGACGTCAGCGAGGTGCAGGTGAAGACCTGCCAGATCAGCTACCGGGGTTGGTCCACCTACAAGTGCAGCAGGTGGTACGAGCTCGACCTGGGCTTCTAGAGGTTTCCGCTGAGCCCCGGTACGGGGGCCTCTCCGGGCGCGGGGGCAGCGCGGGCTTCCGGGGCCGGAGGGCGGAGGATGCGACACGAGCGGGCACCCGCCGGTGGGCGAGGTGCCCGCTCCGCGTGCACGGGTGGCGGGTCAGAGGAAGGTGCGGCCCTCGCCCCGGTAGGTGGGGACCTCGTCCACGACCCTGTCCCCGTCGATCAGGTGCAGGCCGGCGAAGCGCTCGCAGAGCTCGCCGGCCTTGGCGTGCCTGAACCAGACCCGGTCGCCGGTGCGCAGGTCCTCGGCGGCCTGTCCGACCAGGGGGGTCTGGACCTCGCCGGCTCCCTCGTTGGGGTCGTACCGCAGCCCGCACGGCAGGTAGGGCTGGGGCAGGCGGTCGGCGCCGGGGGGGCCGGAGGCCGGGTAGCCGCCGCCGAGGACCGTGACGACGCCGGGTGCGGGGCGGCGTACGACGGGCAGGGCGAAGAGGGCGGCGGGGTGGCCGCCGAAGCCCCGGTAGAAGTCGAACAGGCGGGGGTGGAAGAAGCCGGAGCCGGCGGCGATCTCGGTGATGGCCTTCTCCCTGGCGGTCTTCTCGATGCTGCCGGTACCGCCGCCGTTGACGAACTCCAGGTCGGTGATCTGGCGGACGGCCTGGACGATCCGGCCCCTGCGGGTGATCAGCTCGCGCTGGGACCGGGTCTGCATCAGGCGGATGGCCCGGGTGAGGGCGGGCTTGCCGGGGGGGTCGTCGCCGACCCCGGCGATCTGCGCCTCGTACGCCATCACGCCCACGAGGCGGAATCCGGGGCGTTTGGCGATCTGGGTGGCCAGCTCGGCGGCCTGGTCGCTCTCGCGGATGGAGGAGCGGCGGACGCCCGCCCGGAACCGGCCGCCGAAGGCGAGGTAGCCCGCGTCGATGTCGAGGCAGACCCGGATCTCCTGGCGGTCGTGGACGCCGGCGATGGCGGAGTCGACGAGGTCGAGGTGGTCGATCCGGTCCACCATGATGGTGATTTCCCGTGCGGCGAGCGGTTCGGCGGCCAGCTCGGCGAGCGCGGCACGGTCCACCGTGGGGTAGGCGACGAGCACGTTCCGCATTCCGGTGGAGACCAGCCAGAGGGCTTCGGGGAGGGTGAAGGCCATGATCCCGCTGAAGCCGCCCATGGCGAGGATCCGTTCGAGCACCGCCCGGGACCTGATGGACTTGCTCGCGACCCTGATCGGCTTGCCGTGAGCCCGGTGGAGCATTCCCTCGGCGTTGGCGCGCAGGGCGGGCAGGTCGAGGACGGCGAAGGGGGGGTCCAGGTGTGCGGTGGCCCGGTTGTAGCGCTGGAGGTCGTCCATGTTCGCAGGATAACCCGGCTCGGGAGAATATGAGCAATGTTCATATTGCTGGCGGGGTGCTCAATGCTCCCGCCAGGAGGATCCCAAGATCGCGCAAGAGGGCGGTTGATCCCGGCCTCGACCCCGCCGGAACGCGTACACCTGACCGAATGACGACTACTCTCCAGGACGTCCTGGCGGGCTCGGGGAGCACCGGGAGCGCTCCAGGCAGGGCGGCCGAGCAGTTTCAGGACGTCCGCCGCAGGTCGGTGCGGCTGCTTCGGCCGGGGAGGACCCCGGCGGGCGTGCCGGCGGCGCTGGTGGCGTCCGTCGTGCTGTCGGTCTCGGCCTCGGTGACCGTGGGCCTGCTGATGGAGTCGCCCGTCGCGCGAATGCCCTACCGGCGGCTCGTCGACGGGGCCGGCTCGTGGAGCTGGTCGGACCCCGTCGTGTTCGTCATGGCGGTGCTCGCCATGGCGGCGGGCCTGCTGATGCTCGGGCTCGCGGCCCTGCCGGGACGACCCAGGCTGGTGCCGCTGGAGTCGGGAGATCCGCACCTGGTGATCGGGATCACCAGGTCCGGGCTCTGCCGCACGCTGGGGGAGGCGGCGGCGTCGGTGGAGGAGGTGAGCGGGGCACGGGTCCGGCTCGCCTCAAGGATCGTCGAGGTCACCGTGTTCACCGAGGCCGAGCGGACCGGGCCGGTGCTGCGCGGGGTGGGCGCGGCGGTGGGCGACCGGATGGCGGGCCTGGGCGCGATGTGCGCGGGCGACGTCGTGGTGCGGCTGCGCAGGCGGAGGGTCAGATGAGACCGTATCTCGGCAACCGGATCGGCCTGGCCGTCACCGGCGCGGTGCTGGCCTGCGCCGGTCTCTACGCCTTCCTGCGGGGACGTGGCGACCTGCCCGGTCAGCCGCCCGGGGCCAGGCTCGTGCGCGGGGGGTTCCCCGGGTGGCTGGCCGCGCATCCGTGGCTGGGCTGGCTGGTCGCGCTGCTGCTGGTGGTGCTCGCGCTGCTGGCGGTGCGGTGGCTGCTACACGCCCTGGGCTGGGGACGGTGGGGCAGGCGGACCGGAACGGGGACCGCCATGCTCGCTGTTGCCCTTAAAGAAGTCGAAGGGCTCGTCCGGATTCGGGTCAGGTACGTAAGGCACGAGCGGTTGCGAATCAGTGTGGGCTGCGCGCCGGGGACCGATGTCGGCAGGCTCGTGGCGCGGCTGAACAAGGACGCGGTGGGGAAGGTCAGGCGGGCTCTCGGGGAGGTAGAACTCGGCACGATGGTTCGTCTGCACGTCCGCCGCCGCTGACCTGTCGTACGCCGGTTCCACGACGGGGCTCGCGTACACCGGTTGCTCGGCGGTCCTGCCGTAGGCCGGTTCGAAGCCCGGTTCGGAGTCCGGTTCCTCGGAGGCACTCTCCCGGTGCCGGACGCCGAAGGCCAGTCCGGCGGCCAGGCAGAGCAGCGGGAGCGCGGGCACCACGTAGCGGTGGTCGAAGGCCGCGATGAAGGGCGGCAGGATCAGCAGCGTGGTCCCCGCGGCCCAGGGCAGCAGTACCGCGCCGCCGAGCCGTCGCAGCCGCATCAGCACGCCGACCAGGCCGACCAGGCAGATCACCGCGAGGAACGGGCCGCGTACGAAGCCGTACTCCTGGTAGCCGCGCAACCAGCCCGCGTACGGCTCGGCCATCGTCGGCGCTCCCGAGGCGCCCTGGTAGGCCACGGTCAGCTGCTCGGCGGTCTTCCCCTGCGAGGCGGCCCCGGTGGGGAAGGGGCGCAGTGTGTCGGGGAAGACGTAGGCGCTCTGCGGTCCGGGGGTCGGGTAGACGCGCCGGGTCCAGTCGAAGATGTGGACCGCGTCGTCGAGGCCCGCCCGCAGGAAGTCCAGCGGCTGGGCCTTGATGGCCTGGGTGGCGAAGGCACCGGCGAGCGCGTCGCGCTCGGCCCAGCTGCCCTTGACCTTGTTCAGCGGTGAGGCGCCGTCCCAGATGTAGACCGGCGGTGCCGCGCGCCGCCCCACCGGTTCTGTGGGGCACAGGGCCGCCTCGGGGCCGGTCGGCTGGATCCTGGCGCAGTCGGCGAAGGTCATCGTCCGCGCCCACAGGAAGGTGCTGCCCCGGGTCAGCGCGTAGCCGCCGTGCTCGGATTCGAACCAGGCGGCGTACGAGCCCAGGCCGATGGCGGCGGTCAGGGTCGCGGAGACGACCGCCCGCCACCCGGCCCGGCGGATCACCAGGCAGACCAGCGCCACGGCGATCAGCGGCAGCCCGATGGTCCGGGTGACCGTCGCGGCGGCCAGCAGCAGGCCGGCCAGCGCCGCGACCCAGGCGGCCGGGCGTTGCCGCCACAGCAGCAGGGTGACCGCCAGCACCGCCAGGAACTGGAAGAGCAGGTCCGCCATGACGAGGTGTTCGAGCTGGATCTGGTGGGCGTCCAGCAGCACCGGCAGCGCGGCGAGCGTCGCGCCCCATCCCGGCAGGCGGCCCAGCCTGCGCAGCAGCAGGTAGACGCAGAGCGCCACGGCCAGCCCGAGCAGGTGCTGGACGACGACCACGGCCTGGACGCTGGCCAGCGGCTTGAGGATCCACAGGAACAGCGAGTAGCCCGCGGGACGGGACTCCAGGGGGCGAGGGGCGAGCCCGGCGTTCAGATAGACGAAGGAGTCGGCCCAGAACCACAGGGCGGGCCGGTAGCCGAGCACGGCCAGGGCGCGCAGGCAGCCGCCGGCCAGCAGGGCGGCGATGAAGAGCCAGTGTGCCCCGAAGAAACGGAGCACCCGCGAGGCACGGTTCGCCGGGTGCGTTCCCGTTACCACCACGACCTCCCGAGTCCCGCGGACATGGCCACCCAGCATAGGCGCGGGACGGGAGGGGCCCATACGTGATGCGAAATTTGGTGGCGATCGAGTTCTATGCGGCGTTCCTCATCTGAAGCGCGGATCCGGGGAGGCGTTCAGCACTCGATGACGTTCACCGCGAGCCCGCCGCGGCTGGTCTCCTTGTACTTGTCGAGCATGTCGCGGCCGGTGTCGCGCATCGTCTTGATGGCTTTGTCCAGCGAGACGAAGTGGCGGCCGTCGCCGCGCAGCGCGATCCTGGCCGCGGCGATGGCCTTGATCGAGGCGACGGCGTTGCGCTCGATGCACGGGATCTGCACCAGGCCGCCGATCGGGTCGCAGGTCAGCCCCAGGTTGTGCTCGATGCCGATCTCGGCGGCGTTCTCGACCTGCTCGGGGGTGCCGCCCATCACCTCGGTGAGCCCGGCGGCGGCCATCGAGCAGGCGGAGCCGACCTCACCCTGGCAACCCACCTCGGCCCCGGAGATGGAGGCGTTCTCCTTGAACAGCACGCCGATCGCCCCCGCGGTCAGCAGGAAGCGGATCACCCCCTCGTCATCGGATTCGCGGACGAAGCGGTCGTAGTAGGTGAGCACGGCGGGGATGATGCCCGCGGCGCCGTTGGTGGGCGCGGTGACGATCCGGCCGCCGGCGGCGTTCTCCTCGTTGACCGCGAGGGCGAACAGCGAGACCCAGTCCATCGTCTGCAGCGAGTCCTTCTCTCCCGGCTCGCTCCGCAGCTGCCGGTGGAGCTGGTGGGCGCGGCGGCGGACCTTCAGGCCGCCGGGCAGCACGCCCTCCTTGCCGATACCCCGTCGCACGCACTCGCTCATGACCTGCCACAGGACGAGCAGCTGGGCGCGGATCTCGGCTTCGGTGCGGCCGAACGCCCGCTCGTTCTCCAGCATCAGCCCGGAGATCGACAGCCCGGTCTCCGCGCACTGGGCGAGCAGCTCCGCGGCCGTGGTGAAGGGGTGCGGCAGGACCGTGTCGTCGGGTTTGATCCGGTCGGCGCCGGTGGCGTTCTCGTCGACGACGAAGCCGCCGCCCACCGAGTAGTAGACCTTCTCGCGCAGCGTCTCGCCGGACTCCGACAGGGCGGTGAAGCGCATGCCGTTGGGGTGGTGGGGGAGCGAGATCCTGCGTTCGAAGACGAGGTCCTCGCCGACGACGAAGGGGATCTCGTGGGAGCCGTACAGGCGGACGGTGCCCGAGGCGCGCATGGCGGCCAGCCGCTCGTCGACCGTGTCGACGTCGACCAGCTCGGGTTTCTCGCCCGACAGGCCGAGCAGCACCGCCTTGTCGCTGCCGTGGCCCTTGCCGGTCAGCCCGAGCGAGCCGTACAGGATGGCGCTCACCCGTGCGGTCTTCTCCAGCAGCTCGTCCCGGTGCAGGCCCCGGGCGAACCTGTGGGCTGCGGCCATCGGGCCGCCGGTGTGCGAGCTGGACGGGCCGATTCCGATCTTGAAGAGATCGAAGACACTGATCGTCATCTGAATCCTTCCAGCGTGGACGGTCACGCGCGCCCGGGGACGCGCGTGACCGTGACGCGAGGCGTCGAACTTATGACTCACCCGAGGTGAGCGCGGTGTACTCCTCCGGCGACAGCAGGTCGTCGGCGGAGCCCTCAAGACGTACCCGGAACAGCCAGCCGTCGCCGTAGGAGTCGCTGTTGACCAGCGAGGGGTCGTCCACGACCGCCTGGTTGACCTCCACGACCTCGCCGGTGACCGGTGCGAAGATGTCACTCACCGACTTGGTCGACTCGACCTCGCCGACGGCGTCACCGGTGGCGACCGACGCGCCGACCTCGGGTACCTGCACGTAGACCACGTCGCCCAGCGCCTCGGCGGCGTAGGCGGTGATGCCCACGGTGAGGGTCAGGCCGTCGTCGACGCCGCCGATCCACTCGTGTTCCTTGGTGTAGTGCAGGTCCTCGGGAATGCTGCTCATTTTTTCCTCCTGTAGAAAGGCAGTTCGACGACTTCGACCGGCTCGCGGCTGCCCCGGATGTCGACGGCCAGCCCCGACGACAGGCCGCTGTCCACGAAGGCCATGGCGATGGGCCTGCCCAGTGTCTGGGAGGGCGCCCCGCTGGTGACCTCCCCGGCGACCGTGCCGTCATCGGCGACCACCACCGGATACCCGTGCCGGGGCACCCTGCGGCCGCTTGCGACCAGGCCGACCAGACGACGGGCCGGCGGGACGTCCCTGAGCGGTTCGAGGGCGGCCCGGCCGACGAAGTCGCCCGGCTTGTCAAACCTCACCACACGGCCGAGCCCGGCGTCGAACGGAGTGAGGTCCGCGGAGAGTTCGTTGCCGTAGAGCGGCATGCCCGCCTCCAGGCGGAGGGTGTCGCGCGCGGACAGGCCGGCGGGGACCAGCCCGTGCGGCGCGCCCGCCTCGGTGAGGGCGGTCCAGAGGGGTTCCGCCGCCGAGGCCGCGACGAACAGCTCGAAGCCATCCTCACCGGTGTATCCGGTGCGGGCGATGAGGGCCTCGTGTCCGGCCACCACGGCGGGCAGGCCCGCGTAGTACCCGAGCCCGTCCAGGTCGGCGTCGGTGAGAGTGCTCAGGATCTCCACCGAGCGCGGCCCCTGGACGGCGACCAGCGCGTACTCCTCGGAGCGGTCCCGCACCGCGGCGTCGAAGTCCCTGGCGCGCTCGGTCAGCTCGGCGGCCACCCGGGGGTAGTTGGAGGCGTTGGCGACGACCATGAACTCTTCGGGGGCCAGCCGGTAGACGATCAGGTCGTCCAGCACGCGGCCCCCGGCGTCGACGATCATCGTGTAGCGGGCGCGGCCGGGCGCCAGCGCGGAGAGGTGGCCGACCAGCGCGTAGTCGAGTGCCTCGGCGGCCTGCGGGCCGGTCACGAAGATCTCGCCCATGTGGGAGAGGTCGAACAGGCCGGCCGCCTGGCGGACCGCGTTGTGCTCGGCGGACTCGCTGCCGTAGCGGAGCGGCATCAGCCAGCCCGCGAAGTCGGTCAGCGTCGCGCCGAGGGACTCGTGCACGCCGCGCAGCGGCGTAGGTCGGGACATGTTCGCACCTCAGACAAGGGACAGATGAGATCATCCTCCCCCTCTGTCATTGGTGCCTGAGAGTTTCATCCGGGTTTTACCGGACTTTCACCTTCGGCGAGGTCGTGGGACCTGCTTTCCAGAGGCACCTACCCGCACGGTCCTTTGCCTTGAGAGGTTCGCGGGGAGGGCTTGCTCCTTCAGGGGTCCTGGCCTGGATGTCAGGACACTCTCCCGCGCGGGGTTCATCGGTGTCGTCGGCCAGCCTAACCGCCCGCACCGGCCGAGCGAAATCCCCTCGCGCCTGCCGGCCGGGATCAGGCCCCCTCGCCCAGTGCCCGGAGACCATCGCCCTCGGGCCTTACGGCGTGCACGTCCGCGCCGGCGGTGGCCATCGCCGCCAGGCGCTCCTCGGCGCCGTCGACGATCTGCAGGTCGGCTCTGGTGTGCGCGATGGCCGCGTCGATGAGCAGGGACACCAGAGGGTCGTCCTGTTCGCGGCGCAGGCGTGTCAGCGCCGCCAGGTCCGAGAGGTAGGCCTGGCGCTGAGCGGACACGAACGAGCCGAGTGCGTCCGTGCCCAGCCGGGTGGCCGCGAGCAGCTTGAGGAACAGTTCGTCCCGGAACCCCGACGAGCGGACCCAGGGAGCGCCCGCCCAATCCCGCAGCTCACCGGCGCCGCTCTCGGTCAGCCGGTACAGCGTCTTGTCCGGGCGGTCGCTCTGGGTCACGTGGCTGCGGGTCACGTGGCCGTCCCTGACCAGCCGGTCCAGGATCTGGTACAGGTGCCCGATGTTGAGGCCGCCCCACTGGGGGCCGACCGCCGCCTCGAACCGGGCCTTGAGTTCGTAGCCGTGGCTGGGCCCGTCGGCCAGCAGGGTGAGCACGGCATGGCTAAGTGGCATGATTCCTACATTGTCACAAGATAGGAACTTCACGGACCCTCGTACATTGTGACAATGTATCGGTCATGAGCGTTGAAGTCAGCCTGCGAGGCGTCAGCCGTGTCCACGGCTCCACCAGGGCGCTCGACGAGGTCGGCCTGGAGGTCGAGGCAGGTCAGGCGGTCGCGTTCACCGGGCCCTCGGGAGCGGGCAAGTCCACGCTCCTCCATCTCGTCGGTGCGATGGATCTCCCCGACGGGGGCGAGATCCACGTCGGAGGGAAGCACGTCGACGATCTCGGGCGCCGGGGTCTCGACCGGCACCGGCGCGCGGTGGGCTTCGTCTTCCAGCGCTTCCACCTGCTCCCGGCGCTGAGCCTGCTGGACAACGTGCTCGCCCCCGTGCTGCCGCGCAGGGTGGGCTTCGACCGCCGGGCCCGCGCCAGGGAACTGCTGGCCGCGGTCGGGCTGGCCGACCGGGAACGGGCGCTGCCCGGCGAGCTCTCCGGCGGGCAGCAGCAGCGGGTGGCGATCGCCCGGGCGCTGATCGCCCATCCGCCTCTGCTCCTGGCGGACGAGCCCACCGGCAACCTCGACAGCGTCACCGGCCAGGAGATCGTGGACCTGCTGTTCTCCCTGCGGGAGGAGTACGGCATGACCATGCTGGTCGCCACCCACAACCCCGAGGTGGCGGCGGCGTGCGACCGGGTGGTTCGGATGCGTGACGGCCGGATCACCGGCGACGACCGGGTGACGCCCGCCCAGGACGTGCTCGGCCGGATCGGGCGGCTCGGATGACCCGCCTGGTCTGGGCCCAGCTTCGCCACCGGCTCGTCCGGGCACTGGTGCTCCTGCTCGGCATCGTGGTCGCGGCCACCGGGTTCACCGTGCTGACCGGCACCGCCGAGACCCAGCGTCTGGAGATCATCGGCACCGTCGGGGAGAACTTCCGGGCGCAGTACGACATCCTGGTCCGCCCGGAGAACTCGGCCACCGCCATCGAGCGGTCGCAGGGGCTGGTCCGCGCCAACTACCTGTCGGGCATCTTCGGGGGGATCACCTTCGACCAGTACGAGCGGATCAAGCGGGTCAACGGCGTCGAGGTCGCCGCCCCGATCGGCATGATCGGTCATGTCGTGCACACGGCAGGTGTCCGGGTCGACGTGACGGACCTGCTGCACGAGGGCGACCGCACGATGCTGCGCGTGGAGCGCACCCGGGTCACCGACCGGGGCCTCACCCGGATCCCGTTCCTGCAGCCCCGGTACGAGTACGTCACCCGCCGCCCCGTCACGCTCGACTTCACAGAGGTCGCGGACGGGGGAGAGTTCGTCGAGGCGGCCGAGGAGGAACTGCCCGGCGGCCGGCGGGTCCGGTTGGCGACCTCGCTCGGCTGGTCGCAGGACCCGGCGAGGACCAGCCCGTTCCCCTCCGAGCGGATGCTCCCCGACCGCGGCTACTGGTCCACGCGGACCGGTCTGGGCGACGGTGGCGGATACTTCTGGAACGGATTGAAGCCCGGCCAGGCGGGCGTGCCGCTCTACCAGGAGTTCCCGTTCGTGCTCGCGGCCGTCGACCCGGATGCCGAGGCCCGGCTGGCCGGGTTGGCGGGGGCGATGGTCGAGGGACGTTACCTCACGGCGAAGGCGGCCAGGGACGATCCCAACGAGATCCCGCTGATCGCGGCCTCGGTGCCCTACGCGGACCAGCGGGACGAGGTCGTGATCCGGCGGCTGCCCGCCGAGGCGGCCGAGAAGGTCACCGAGGGCGTGCCGGCCAAGAGGCTTCTGCCCTATCTCGCCGCGAACCGGGGCGAGGAGGTCAGGCGTCTCACCCTCGACGCCGGACAGGTCTACGAGTCGATGCTCGACCGGTGGTCGGACCTGTCGGACGGGCACTACGTGCCGTTGACGAGGTACTGGGCATCCGGGCCCGTCGAGTACCGGCAGCGGGGAGCGCGTGAGCTCGCCGCGCTCCCGGTGCGGAACGGGTCCGGTGTCTGGAAGGATCCGTGGTTCTCGGGGGTGGCGGGCGTGGCCAAGGACTTCCCGGGCGCGACGGTCGGGGCATCCGACACCCAGTTCCGCACGCTGAACCGCAGGGCGATCTCCAGACGCTACACCGGGGACCTCAAGTCCCGCGTCGTCGGACGGTTCGACCCGGCCAGGCTGCCCGGTTTCAGCGAGCTGACCCGGCTCCCCATGGAGACCTACAACCCACCGGTCGCCACGCCGGGCGACGGCCGAACCGCCGCGCTCCTCGGCGGCCGGGCTCTGCTGCCCAACGACAACGTCGCCGGATACCTCCAGACGCCGCCCCTGCTTCTCACCAGCCTGCAGTGGCTGGCGGAGATCGCGGAGAGGACCGAGGGGCGGCCCGCGGCGCGGGCGCCGCTGAGCGTCATACGGGTGCGGGTCGACGGTGTCACCGGGCCCGATCCGGTCAGCCGGGAGCGGATCAGTCAGGTGGCCAGGGACATCGTGGCGGCCACCGGACTGAAGGTGGACATCACGGTCGGCTCGTCGCCGTCGCCGATGACGGTGGACCTGCCCGCCGGGTCCTTCGGGCGCCCCGCGCTGACCCTCCGGGAGGACTGGGTGAACAAGAACGTCGCCTACCGGATCCTGAACGCCGCCGACCGCAAGTCGCTCGTGTTGTTCGTACTGGTCCTGGCCGTCTGCGGGTTGTTCGTGCTCAACGGTGCGGCGGCGACCGTGCGGGCCAGGAGGTCCGAGCTCGGCGTGCTGGCCTGCCTGGGCTGGTCGCGGCCGAAACTGTTCGGGACCGTGCTCTGTGAGGTCGGCGCCATCGGCCTGCTGGCGGGCCTGCTGTCCGTCGCGCTGGCCTGGCCTGTCGCCCTGTGGTCAGGGGTCGCGCCGCCGGGGCAGCGGGCGTGGCTGGCGGTCCCGGCGGCGGTGATGCTGGCGCTGTCGGCGGGCCTGGTCCCTGCCTGGCGGGCCTCGCGGGTGCCGCCCGCGGAGGCGGTGCGGCCGGCCGTGCGGCTGCCGCGCAGGGCGCGCTCGCCGCGCGGGGTGGCCGGGCTCGCGGTGAGCGGGTTGACCAGGTCCCCCGGGCGGACCCTGCTGGGCGCGGCGACGCTCGCGGCCGCGGTCTTCGGGCTGACGGTGCTGCTCGGCGTCACCTACGGCTTCCGCGGCCGGGTGGTGGGCTCGCTGCTCGGCGACGCCATAGTGGTGCAGGCCCGCCCGGCCGACTACGCGGCTGTCGCGGTGATGTTCGGGCTGGCGGTGCTGGCCGTGGCCGACGTGCTCTACCTGGGGGTACGGGAGCGCGACACCGAACTGGCCGCGCTGCGCGCCTCGGGCTGGTCGGGGGGCTCGCTGGCCCGGCTGATCGTCCTGGAGGGGGCCGGTATCGGCCTGCTCGGCGCCCTCGCCGGGGTCCTGGGCGGGGTGACGGCCGCGTTCGCGCTGGCGGGCGACCTGCCGAGTGCGGTGGTCGTGGGAGCGGCGGTCGCGGCGGTGGTGGCCGTCACGCTCGCGGCCCTGGCCTCCGCTGTTCCCGCCCTGCTGGTGCAGCGGCTCCCGCTGGCCCTGATCCTCACGCGGGAATGAGCCCGGCTCCGGTGCTCCGCCCCACGGTGAGCGGGCCGCTCAGCGGCGGGCGTGCCGGACCAGCGCCTCGAACAGGGCCGGCTCGTCGTCGGTCTCGGGATGCCACTGGACGGCGAGGGCGAACGGGTGATCCTCCACCTCCACGGCCTCCACCGTGCCGTCCTCGGCGTGGGCGGTCACGGTCAGGCCCTCGGCGAGCAGGTCGACGGCCTGGTGGTGGTAGTGGGCCACGTCCACGGTCTCGGTCCCGAAGACCTTCGAGGTCAGGCTGCCGGGGGCGAGCCGCACCGGCATCCTGCCGTAGCTGCCGGGGGCCGGGGCGTGCCCCTGGTGGCCCACCACGTCGGGCAGGTGCTGGTGGAGGCCGCCGCCGAGGGCGACGTTCAGGATCTGCATGCCCCTGCAGATGCCGAGGAAGGGCAGGTCCCGCTCCAGCGTCGCCCGGACCAGTCCCAGTTCGGCGTCGTCGCGGAACGGCCGGACGTAGCCGGTCCGCTCGTGCGGCTCCTGCCCGTACCGCTCCGGGCCGACGTCCCCGCCGCCGGCCAGGATCAGCCCGTCCAGGCGCTCCACGAGCGCCGCGGGGTCGCCCGCGGGTGGCAGGATCACCGGCTGCCCGCCCGCGCGGGCCACGTGGTCGACGTAGTCGTACGGCAGCAGCGCGGTGGTCGTCTCCCAGACGGTGAACCTCGCGGGCTCGACGTAGCAGGTGATGCCGATGACGGGACGGGACATGGTCTCTTTCTCACGCGGACGCCGGGGACATGGGACATCCGCCCACGTCCTCGCACGTTATCGGGGCCAGGGTATGGCCCGGGCAAATCCCGCCACCGCCGGTCGCGAAGGTGGCGGGAGCGGAGATGGCGGGGAGCGGTCAGAGTGGCGTGACGTAGGCGCCCGAGATGCCGCCGTCCACCAGGAACTCCGAGCCGGTGATGAAGCTCGCGTCGTCCGAGGCGAGGAACGCCACCGCGGCGGCGATCTCGGTCGCCTCGGCGAAGCGGCCGATCGGGATGTGCACCAGGCGGCGCTGTGCCCGCTCGGGGTCCTTGGCGAACAGCTCCTGCAGCAGCGGGGTGTTGACCGGGCCGGGGCAGAGCGCGTTGACCCGGATGCCCTCGCGGGCGAACTGCACGCCCAGTTCGCGCGACATCGCCAGCACCCCGCCCTTGGAGGCGGTGTAGGAGATCTGGCTGGTCGCCGAGCCCATCACGGCCACGAACGACGCGGTGTTGATGATCGACCCCTTGCCCTGCCGCCGCATGTACGGGATGGCGTGCTTGCAGCACAGGTAGACGGAGGTGAGGTTGACCTCCTGGACCCGGCGCCAGGCGTCGAGGCCGGTCTCCAGGATCGAGTCGTCCTCCGGCGGTGAGATGCCCGCGTTGTTGAACGCGATGTCCACGCTGCCGTAGCTGTCGAACGCGGTCTGGAACATCCGGACGACGTCGTCCTCGCTGGTCACGTCGGCCTTCACGAACAGGCCGCCGACCTCGGCCGCGGCCGCCGCACCGGTCGTCTCGTCCAGGTCCACGCACACGACGCGGGCGCCCTCCTCGGCGAACCGGCGCGCGGTGGCCAGGCCGATCCCGCTGCCGGCGCCGGTGATGACGGCCACCCGGTCCTGCAAACGCAGCATCGCTTCTACTCCTCGGAAATGAAGACGTTCTTGGTCTCGGTGAACGCTGACAGGGCGTCCGGTCCCAGCTCACGGCCGAGGCCCGACTGCTTGAAACCGCCGAACGGGGTCCAGTAGCGGACGCTCGAATGCGAGTTGACGCTCAGGTTGCCCGCCTCGACGGCCCTGGCCACCCGGAGCGCCCGGCCGACGTCACGGGTCCAGATGGACCCGCTCAGGCCGTACGGGGTGTCGTTGGCGATCCGCACGGCGTCCGCCTCGTCGTCGAACGGCAGCACCGACACCACCGGTCCGAAGATCTCCTCGGTGAACGCCCGGTCGTCGGCCGAACTCGGGGTCAGGACCGTCGCCGGGAACCAGAACCCCGGCCCCGACGGGCAGGTGCCCCGCAGGTGGGGCGGCTCGGTGACGTAGGAGGCCACCCGCTCCCGGTGTTCGGCGCTGATCAGCGGGCCCATCTCGGTGCTCTCGTCGCGGGGGTCGCCGACCCTGACCTTCAGCACGGCCTCGCCGAACCGGGCCAGGAACTCGTCGTGCACCGAGCGCTCGACCAGGATCCGGGAGCGCGCGCAGCAGTCCTGGCCCGCGTTGTCGAAGACCGCGTACGGCGCGGTCGCCGCCGCCCGTTCCAGGTCGGCGTCGGCGAAGACCACGTTGGCGCTCTTGCCGCCCAGCTCCAGGGTGAGCCGCTTGACCTGCCCGGCGCAGACGGCGGCGATCTCCTTGCCCACCTCGGTGGAGCCGGTGAACACGATCTTCGCCACCTCCGGGTGCTCGACCAGCCGGGCGCCCGCGACCTCTCCGGCGCCGGGCAGGACCTGGAACACCCCCTCGGGCAGCCCGGCGGCCAGGGCCAGCTCGGCCAGGCGCAGGGCGGTCAGCGGTGTCCACTCGGCGGGCTTGACGATCACGGTGTTGCCCGCGGCCAGCGCCGGGGCCGTCCCCCAGGTCATGATGACCATCGGGAAGTTCCACGGCACGATCACGCCGACGACGCCCAGCGGTTCCCTGAAGGTGACGTCCAGGCCGCCGGGCACCGGGATCTGCAGGCCGTGGTCACGCTCGGGCGCCCCGGCGTAGAAGTCGAGCACGTCGGCGACGTTGCCCGCCTCCCAGCGGGCGTTGCCGATCGTGTGCCCGGCGCCCGCGACCTCCAGCAGGGCCAGTTCCTCGGCGTGCTCGCGCACCAGCGAGGCGAACCGGCGCAGCAGCCGGGCCCGGTCGGAGGGGCCGACGCCCCGCCAGGTGGCGAAGGCCCTTCTCGCGCGCTCCACCGCCCTGTCGACCTCGGCGGCGTCCGCCATCTCGATCTCGGCGATCACCTCTGCTGTCGCCGGATTTATGATCTTCACCGTCACATCCGTTCGAATCCTCGGAACAGCTCCCAGTCGGTCACCGCCGCGTCGAAGGCGGCCAGCTCGGTCCGGGCGTTGTTCGCGTAGTGCGCCACCACGTCCTCGCCGAAGACGGAGGCCGCGAACGCGGAGCCCTCCCAGAGCTCCAGCGCGTCCCGCAGGGTGTGCGGGACGGTCTCCGCGCCCGAGGTGTAGGCGTTCCCCGTGACCGCCTCCTCAAGCGGCAGTTCGTTCTCGATGCCGTGCAGCCCGGCCGCGACCAGTGCCGAGACCGCCAGGTAGGGGTTGACGTCGCCGCCGGGCACCCGGTTCTCGATCCGTAGCGAGGGGCCGTGGCCGACCAGGCGCAGCGCGCACGTCCTGTTGTCCACGCCCCACTTGACGGCGGTGGGGGCGAAGCTGCCCGGCACGTACCGCTTGTAGGAGTTGACGTTCGGCGCGTACAGCAGGGTCAGCTCGCGCATGAGGGCGAGCTGACCGGCGATGAAGTGCTGTCCCGTCGCGGACAGTCCGTGCGCCTCGGAACCCGCCATGACCGGCTCTCCGGCGGTGTCCCTGAGCGAGATGTGGATGTGGCAGGAGTTGCCCTCGCGCTGGTTCGGTTTGGCCATGAAGGTGATCGACATGCCCTCCTGGGCGGCGATCTCCTTGGCGCCGTTCTTGTAGACGGCGTGGTCGTCGCAGCTGGACAGGGCCTCGCCGAAGCGGAAGGCGATCTCGTGCTGGCCGAGGTTGCACTCGCCCTTGGCCGACTCGACGTACATGCCCGCGCCCTCCATGCCGAGCCTGATCCTGCGCAGCAGCGGCTCGACCCTGGCGGTGCCGAGGAGGGAGTAGTCGACGTTGTAGAGGTTGGCGGGCGTCAGGTCACGGTAACCGCCGCGCCAGGCGTCCTCGTAGCTGTCGTTGAAGATCACGAACTCCAGCTCGGTCCCGACGAACGCCCCCCAGCCCCGCTCGGCCAGCCGGGCGAGTTGCCGGCGCAGGATCTGCCGCGGCGAGGCGGCCACGTCGGAGCCGTCCTCCCAGAGCAGGTCGGCCATCACCAGGGCCGTCCCCTCCTGCCACGGCACCCGGCGCAGGGTGGACACATCGGGTCTCATGACGAAGTCGCCGTATCCCCGCTCCCAGGAGGACATCGCGTAGCCGTCGACCGTGTTCATGTCGACGTCGACCGCGAGCAGGTAGTTGCATCCCTCGGAGGCGTGTCCCAGCACCTCCTGCAGGAAGTAACGTGCCGACAGGCGTTTCCCCTGCAGGCGGCCCTGCATGTCGACGATCGCCAGCAGCACGGTGTCGATCCGTCCTGCCCGCACCTCGTCGTGAAGTTCGCGGACGTCCACACGCCCTCCTCGCCGGAGTCTTATTGGGCTAGTGTCAGACCATTGACGTGTAGCGGGGGGAGCATTGTCAAGGGTCGGAGGAGATCAATTGGACGAGGTGTCGCGACTGGCGACCGTGTTGCGGCCGGTGCGCGCGGGTAACGCGTTCGAGGAGACCGTGGAGCGCCTGCTCCAGGTCATCAAGCTGGGGCTGGTAGCCGAGAAGCTGCCGCCCGAGCGGGAACTCGCCGCCCAGCTCGGGATCAGCAGGGTCACCCTGCGCGAGGCCATCCGCGCCCTGGCGGAGGCGGGCTACCTCACCGTGCGCCGTGGCAGGTACGGCGGCGCCTTTCTCACCTACACCCCGCCGCGCCCGCGCCGTGACGACCTGCGCAGGGCGGTCGCCGACATGGGCACCGACGACCTGGGCGACGCGCTCACCTTCAGGATGGCCGTGGAGTGCGGCGCCGCCCAGGTACTCGCCACCACCGCGCTCACCGAGGAGCGGCGCGACACCCTGCGGGAGCGGCTGCGCGAGGTCAACTCGGCGGGGCCCGACGACTACCGCCGTCTCGACACGGCCTTCCACCTGGCCATCGCCGAGCTGACCGGCTCCCCGCTGCTCGCCGCGGCCTGCGCCGACGCCCGGCTGCGGGTCACCGACCTGCTCAACGCCATCCCGGTGCTCCGGCGCAACATCGAGCACGCCGTGATCCAGCACGAGGCGATCGTGACGGCGATCCTGGCCGGCGACCCCGAGGGCGCGCGCCGCGCCGTGGCCGAGCATCTTGAGGGCACCGCCGCGCTGCTACGGGGCTTCCTCGCATAGCCTGATGACACGGTGGGAGATTTGTTCCGAGATCGGATCATGGAAACAGGGCGGCTGCCGCTGTTCTGTTTCTTCGTCGCGCTGATCGTCGCCTTCGTGTTCACCAGGATCAACGTCCGGCTCATCCGGGCCAAGATCGGCTGGTTCCGTAATGTCAACGTCGGCGAGATGCACATTCACCACGTGGTGTTCGGCGTGGTGCTGACCCTGCTCGGCGGGGTGTCCGGCCTCATCGTCTCCGGGGTCTCCGAGGGCTGGTACGCGGTGACGGCGGTGATCTTCGGCATCGGCGCCGCCCTCGTCCTCGACGAGTTCGCGCTGATCCTGCACCTGCGCGACGTCTACTGGGAGGAGGAGGGCCGAGCCTCCGTCGACGCGGTGTTCATCGCCGTCGCGATCACCGGCCTGCTCCTGCTCGGCTTGCGCCCGCTCGGCTGGGAGAACTCCGACGGCACCCCCAGGGGCACCTGGCTGACCGCCGGCCTCATCGTGACCAACCTCGGGCTCGCCGTGGTCACGCTGCTCAAGGGCAAGATCTGGACGGGCCTGGTCGGACTGTTCGTGCCGATCCTCCTGGTGCCGGGGGCCGTGCGGCTGGCCCGCCCGGGATCGCCCTGGGCGCACTGGTTCTTCGCCCCGGGCGCCCGGCACCCGCGGCTCCGCAAGATGGCCAGGG
Source organism: Streptosporangium sp. CA-115845 (assembly GCF_050943795.1). Lineage (NCBI taxonomy): Bacteria > Bacillati > Actinomycetota > Actinomycetes > Streptosporangiales > Streptosporangiaceae > Streptosporangium > Streptosporangium sp. CA-115845. The sequence goes on from NZ_CP191988.1 coordinate 1,934,931, forward strand.
CCGAGCGCCGCGAGGAGCGCTGGCGCCGCCCGGTGATCCGCGGCAAGATCGCCTTCCAGGAGTTCGTCTCCGGCCGTCATGACCTTCCCTCCACCCGCCGCCGTTCCCGCCGCTGAGCCGCCGATGCCGTCGCCGTCGCCCTCGCCGTGTGGACCGGGAGCCGAGGTCGGCCCGCGGGTGTGGGCACTGCACGAGCGCGGTCTCGCCCGCGACGTCATCGACGTCGCCTCGATCTCCGGGCCGTACGGCTTCCGTGAACTCGAACACCTCGCCCGCCTGCACGACGTGGGGTTCTCGCTCGCCGAGCTGGTGATGCGGCTGGAGTTCGTCGCCCTGATCGCCGACGAGGACTTCGAGGCCCACGGCGTGCGGGGCGAGCAGCTCGGGGAGATCCGCCGGTTCGCCGGCGCCTGGGTGGAGGACATCGGGCTGCGCCGCGCGGAGGAGGGCGACATCGACTACGACGACGTCCCCGACCCCGACTGAGGGACGCGGGGAAAGCGGCGGCACGGTCGTGGTGAGCTTTCAAACCCGTGCATATCCGGCCGCCCGCCGGGCAGATGACGGCCCTGCCTGCCGAAGGGGTGCTGATCATGGGTCTGATCGAGAAGTTCAACCTGCGCGAACTGAAGGCCAGGACCAAGCGGAGGCTGGCCGGCCGGACGGGCAACCGCCGGCTGGTGGCCGAGGCCAGAACCGAGGAGGCCGAGGCGAGGCTGCTGAAGACCCAGGACGAGATCCTGGACACCGTCGTGGAGATGCGCAGGGAGTACGGCGTCCGCCGCCACTGACCCCGCTCGCCGGTGTTCCGCCGATGGGCTCCTTGCCGAGCCGGCTCCGGATCGGCGGGGCGCCGGCACGCGGCCGATCCTCGGGCCGGCTCCGGGAGGTGCGGTTTTTCCCCGCGCCGCTCATCACTTAATGAGTAGAAATTTCAAGAATTCCGCCTGACCGTACATAGACAGAATATATGTCTGTTTCGCTATAGTCCGAAGGCATTGCAGGGGCGCGAGTGGACCAATCCTTTTAAAGGTGGGCGAATGACAAGCCTCGATTCAGCGATATCCGTGGTCCGGTCGGCGATCGCCGAGGTGCTGAGCGTACCGAGCGATCAGGTGAAGCCGGGGGCCACCATCGCCGACCACCAGATCGACAGCCTGGAATGGGTGGAGATCTCCGTCATCATCGAGGAGAGGCTGGGCATCCAGCTCGACCCCAGCGACTTCGCCGGGGCGCAGACCGTCGCCGACATGGCGGGCGTACTGCACGCCGCGCTGGCGGCCCGGTGACGCGCGTCGTTGTCACAGGTCTGGGGGTCAAGAGTCCGGCGGGTAACACGGCGGGGGACGTCTTCGCCACGGTGCTCGCGGGCAAGTCGCTCGCGACCGCCATCCCCGAACTGGCCGACGCCCGGGTGCCGGTCTCGATCGGGTGCCCGCTGGCGCCGTTCGAGCCGGATGACTACTTCGGCGGGCGCGAGCTCCGGACCCTCGACCGGACCTCCCGGATCGGCCTCGCCGCGGCGATCGACGCCGTCGCCGACGCGGACGGCCTGCCCGCCGAGGGCTGCGGGGTGTACGTGGGCACCGGCGGCGGCGGGTTCGCCACCCTGGAGAACCTGATCGTGGGGCACACGCTCGGCAGGGAGAAGGTGCCGGTCCACGCGGTTCCGACGCTGATGTCCAGCTCGACCGCCTCACGCGTCGCCATCAGGTACGGCTTCAGGGGGCCATGCCTCACCTTCAACACGGCCTGCGCCAGCGGGGCCACCGCGATCGGCGAGGCGCTGCGCGCGATCCGCTCGGGCGTGGTCGGCTCCGCCGTCGCCGGAGGCCTGGACGCGCTGCTCTCCCCGCTCGCGATGGAGGCCTTCGCCCGGGTCGGCGCCCTGTCGGAGCGGACGCACTCTCCCTCGGAGGCGTCCCGCCCGTTCGACGCCGACCGTGACGGCTTCGTCATGGGGGAGGGCGCGGCCTTTCTGGTCCTGGAGCGCGCCGACCTCGCCGAGGCGCGGGGTGCCCGTGTCTACGGCGAGGTCAGCGGATACGCGGCCAACTGCGATGCCAACCACATCGTGGCGCCGCTCAGGGACGGCTCAGTGGCGGCCGAGTGCATGCGCGCCGCCCTGCTCGACGCCGGACTCGACGCCGGTGACATCGGGCACGTCAACGCCCACGGGACCTCGACCCCGCACAACGACAGCGCCGAGGCCACCGCCCTGCACGCGTGCTTCGGCGGCCGTACGCCCCCGGTGACCTCGACCAAGGGCGTGACCGGCCATCTCGTCGGCGGCGCGGGCGCACTGGAGGCGGTCATCGCCCTGCTGTCGGCCCGAGAGGGCCTGATTCCCCCGACCGCCAACTTCGCGGGCGGCCCCGAGGCCGACCTCATCGACATCGTGCACGGTGAACCCCGGTCCGTGGCCGTCGCCCCCGTCCTGTCCAACTCCTTCGGCTTCGGGGGCAGCAACGCCTGCCTGGTCCTCACCCCCTCCCTGGATTCCTGACATTCGGTACGGCCCCGCCGGCCCGCCGTGAAACGGCGCCGAACCGGCGGGGCCTTCGTCGACCCCTGGTGTCAATTTTGGTTGACCAAATAGTGATGTAATCGACTTTCATTGTGAAACACGGCGAAGACGCTCGGGGCGGCCCCATACCAGGTAGACAGGAAAAGCGGTCGTAGGTGGATCGCGTCGCTTCAAAGGGGGTCGCATTGTCCGAGACCGCGTCCTGGCGGTTATTGGTGGCCTATATAAGGCCCTACCAAAAAATCCTGCTGCTGGGCGGGGTGCTCAGCCTCGTCGGCTCGCTGGCCGGATTGGCGATGCCGCTCCTGGCCAAGACGGTCGTCGACGCTTTCGGCGAGCAGCGCTCCCTGCGCGGCCCCGTGCTGGGGCTGACCGCCGCCGTGCTCGTGGGCGCCGGAATCGGCGCGCTGGGCAGTTACGTGCTGGAGCGGATGGGGGAGAGCATCGTCTTCTCCGCCCGCCGCGGCCTGGTCGACCGGATGCTGCGGCTGCGCGCCTCCGAGGTCGACCGGCTCAAGCCCGGTGACGGTCAACGAGTTGCGGCTCCGCGAGGTGATCGCGGAGGTGGCGGCGGAGACGACGGTGCTGGTGATCGCACACCGCCTCTCCACGGTGACCGGTGCCGACCGGATCGTGGTGATGGAGGCGGGCCGGGTGCGGGCCGTGGGCACCCACGGCGAGCTGCTCACCGACGACGCCCTCTACCGAGAGCTGGCCGCCACCCAACTCCTGCTGCCCGGCTAGTCCCGCCGCTCGGCGGCCGTCCGGCATGGTGAAGGCAGCGCGGTGGTTCTGGTGCGGTTGTGTAAATTCATATCGTTCACAAAGGAATAATTCGGACACCGGGCTGATGGTCTGATTCGCTGTCCGGCGAACCGGGCATCCCCGCCTGTGCGAAGCCTCTCCTTCGCACCGGGGTGCCCATCGGGCGCGCGCCGCATTCGATCTCCCGATCCCGTCCGTGCGGGACGAAGATCGGGGCGCGACGATCGTTACGGCCACCACCGGGGGGGTGTCGCGGGCGTGCCGCCCGTGACACCCCTGCTGTGACACCCCTTCCCGGGTTGACCTGTAGCCTCCAGGTGACAAATATGAATGTATTCATTCATTCTTGATGGGGAGGTCCGGGCATGACCGGCAGCCGGGTTGTGCGCGCGCCGCGCGGTACCACGCTCACCGCAAAGGGATGGCCGCAGGAAGCGGCGCTTCGCATGATCCAGAACAACCTGGATCCCGAGGTGGCCGAGCATCCGGAACAGCTTGTCGTCTACGGCGGCTCGGGCAAGGCCGCCCGCGACTGGCGCTCCTTCGACGCGATCACCCGCACCCTGACCACCTTGGAGGGCGACGAGACGCTGCTGGTGCAGTCCGGCCGTCCCGTCGGCGTGTTCCGCACCCACGAGTGGGCCCCGCGGGTGCTCATCGCCAACTCCAACCTGGTGCCCGACTGGGCCGACTGGGAGGAGTTCCGGCGCCTGGAGGCCGCCGGACTGACCATGTACGGGCAGATGACGGCGGGCTCCTGGATCTACATCGGCACCCAGGGCATCCTGCAGGGCACCTACGAGACCTTCGGCGCCGTGGCCGCCAAGCGGTTCGGCGGGAGCCTCGCGGGGACGATCACGCTGACCGCCGGGCTCGGCGGCATGGGCGGCGCGCAGCCGCTGGCCGTGACCATGAACGGCGGCGTGGTGATCTGCGTCGACTGCGACCCCAGGTCGATCGACCGGCGGATCGAGCACCGCTACCTGGACGTCCGCGCCGCCGACCTCGACGAGGCGCTGCGCCTGGCGTACGAGGCCCGCGACCAGCGCAGGCCGTTGAGCATCGGGGTCGAGGGCAACGCGGCCGAGATCGTGCCCGAGCTGCTCCGCAGGGGCGCCGAGATCGACGTCGTCACCGACCAGACCTCCGCCCACGACCCGCTGATGTACCTGCCGATCGGCGTGGCCTTCGAGGACATGGCCGACGAACGGGAGAAGGACCCGGCGGGCTTCACCCGCAGGGCCCGTGAGGCCATGGCCAGGCACGTGGAGGCCATGGTCGGCTTCCAGGACGCCGGAGCCGAGGTCTTCGACTACGGCAACTCGATCCGGGGCGAGGCCCGGCTGGCGGGTTACGGTCGCGCGTTCGACTTCCCCGGCTTCGTGCCCGCCTACATCCGGCCGCTGTTCTGCGAGGGCAAGGGCCCGTTCCGCTGGGCCGCGCTCTCCGGCTCCCCCTCCGACATCGCCAAGACCGACCGCGCGATCCTGGAGCTCTTCCCTGACAACGAGCCGCTCGCCAGGTGGATCCGGATGGCCGGGGAGAAGGTCCACTTCCAGGGCCTGCCCGCCCGTATCTGCTGGCTCGGATACGGGGAGCGCCACCTGGCCGGAGAGCGGTTCAACGACATGGTGGCCTCGGGGGAGATCGAGGCTCCGCTGGTGATCGGCCGCGACCACCTCGACTGCGGCAGCGTGGCGAGCCCGTACCGGGAGACCGAGGGCATGGCCGACGGCTCCGACGCGATCGCCGACTGGCCGCTGCTGAACGCCATGCTCAACGTCGCCTCCGGTGCCGCGTGGGTTTCCATCCACCACGGCGGTGGCGTCGGCATCGGCCGCTCCATCCACGCCGGCCAGGTCACCGTCGCCGACGGCACCAGGCTCGGTGCCGAGAAGCTCAACCGGGTACTCACCAACGACCCGGGCATGGGGGTCATCCGTCACGTCGACGCCGGCTACGACGAGGCCGTCGCAGTGGCCGAGGAACGGGACGTCCGCATCCCGATGCGCGAGTCCTGACCGGAGGTTCGGGTCCCGGCCGGACGCTCGGGCTCCGGCCGGGGCGCGCCGGCCCTGATCGGGCGGGAAGGGCCTGATCGGGACTCGGTACGCGCACCGATCCGCGTACCGTGTCCCGATCCCCGTGTCCCGATCCCGGGGGGTGAATCCTGCCGGTGCCGCTCACTCCCACCCCGCCCGGGTGTATGAACTACAGCGGGGCGGGGTGGGGGAGGGGAATGCTCGTGGAGTGTCGAGCGGTTGGAGAGGGCGTGGGGGACGGACTCGATCAGCTTCTGGAGGGGCGGCGGCTGTCGCCGGTGCAGCGGCGGATCGCGCGCTACCTGGGCGACCACCTGTCCGAGGCCATCTTCCTGTCCAGCGTGGAACTGGCCGAGCGGGCGGGGGTCAGCCAGCCGTCGGTGACGAGGTTCGCGATGGTGCTCGGTTTCGCGGGATATCCCGAGCTCAGACAGGCGCTGCGGCCCCTCGTGGTGGGCGGGCGGAGGCCGTCGCGGGCCAACGACCTGCAGGCGGCCATAGACGTGGAGATCGACAACCTGCGGAGCGTACGCGACGCGCTGGGCGACCCCTCCGACATCTCGGAGCTGGGTGCCAGGCTGGCGGGATGCGAGCCGCTGCCGGTGGTGGGCCTGCGGGTGTCGAGCGGGCTGGCCACCACGTTCGCCTATTTCGCGCGCCGGATCCACCCTGACGTCCGCCTGCTGACCCACGGCGGTTCCGAACTGGCCGACGGCCTGTACGCCGCGCGCCGCGCGGGGGCGAGCTGGCTGGTCGCGGTGATCCTGCCCCGCTATCCGGCCGAGGCCCTGCAGGCGCTGCGTGGCGCCCGGGACCTGGGCCTGCGTACGGCGGTGATCACCGACCGGCGGGACGTGCCCTTCGAGGCCGACGTGATCCTGGCCGCCCCCGTCGGCGAACGGCTGGTCTTCGACTCGCACGCGGCGCCACTGGCCCTGGCCATGGTGCTGGTGGAGGCCATGGCGGACGCGGCGCCGCTGCGCACGCAGGCCCGGCTGGAGGAGTACGAACGGATGACCGACCAGGCGGGGGTCTTCACCGAGCGGTTCGGCTGACAACCGCGCCCGGGCGAGAGCCACCGGTTCCGCCGAGGCCGGCGAGGAGCGCGGAGCCAACCGGCGATCCGGTTCATCGAGCCGACCGACCAGCGCAGGCTGATCGCGGACAGGGGCAGGGTGAAGATCTCGCCCTCGGTGACGGACAGATCGACCCCTCTCACCGCCTCGACCTGCTCGGTCCTGCCGCGCCCTCGCCTGGTGGTGAAGGTCTTGCGTAGATCGTGCGCTTCGATGATCGTTTTTCTCCGTTTCGGGGGGTGCCGGTAAGGCTCCATCAGATCCTCCCGAGGGGACCGTCGCCTTTAGGCGACGGGGGAATCGGGAGCGGGAGGGCCGCCAAGGCCCGAGCGTGCCCTGACCTGTCTGGTCTGCGCATTAGAGATCTCCGTTCGTCGTGCATTAGATGAGCGGCGCTGTTATAAACATCATGTGACTCGTCGGATACGCACTTCTCCCGGTGCGGCGTATGACCTCGGGTACCACGTGGTGTGGTGCCCGAAGTACCGCCGCCCGGTCCTTGGCGGGCGGGTGAAGGACCGCCTGGAGGAGCTGATCCGCACCAAGGCCGACGAGCACGGGTGGGAGATCGTGGCGCTTGAGGTGATGCCCGACCACGTGCATCTGTTCGTCAAGCCCAACCCGAAGAACTCGCCGTCGTACGTGGCCAACCAGTTCAAGGGCTTCACCTCCCACCACCTGCGCGCCGAGTTCCCGCACCTGCGCTCCCAGCTGCCCACGCTGTGGTCGCGGTCGTACTTCGTGGCCACGGTCGGCGCGGTGTCGGCCGAGACGGTGCGGCGCTACATCAACACTCAGTACGAGCGCACCTCCAAAAGTGGTGGTGCTCGTGCGTAGGTCGTTCAAGTTCCTGCTCCGCCCCACCAGCAGGCAGGCCGCCGCGCTGACCGCCTGCCTGGACGACCACCGCGCCCTCTACAACGCCGCGCTGGAGCACCGCCGCACCGCCTACGCCAAAGCGGGCGTGAGCATCCGCTACGGCGAGCAGTCCGCCGACCTGAAACACATCCGCGCCGATGACACCGGCGGTCAGGGCCGGTGGTCGTTCTCCTCCCAGCAGGCCACCCTGCGCCGCCTGGACAAGGCGTTCGCCGCGTTCTTCGCCCGCGTCAAGGCCGGGCGCACCCCGGGGTTTCCCCGCTTCAAGGGCAAGGGGTGCTTCGACACGGTGACCTGGCCCAAAGACGGCGACGGCTGCCGGTGGGACTCCCAGCCCGAACACCCTACCGCCACCTACGTGCGTCTCCAGGGTGTCGGGCATATCCGCGCCCACCGGCACCGGCCGGTGCGCGGCACCGTCAAGACGATCAGCGTCAAGCGGGAAGGCTCCCGCTGGTACGTCGTGCTGTCGTGCGACGACGTACCTGCCGAACCCTTGCCCGCCACCGGCGCGGTCGTCGGGATCGACCTGGGCGTGGCCTGGCTGGTCACCACCAGCGACGGCGAGCACCTGGACAACCCGCGCCACCTGGCCGCCTCCGCCGAGCGCCTCGCCGTCGCCCAGCGGAACCTCGCCCGCAGGAAACGCGGCTCCACGCGGCGCTGTAAAGCGGTGGCGCGGGTCGCGGCCCTGCACGGCAAGGTCCGCCGTCAACGCCTCGACGGCGCACACAAGGCCGCACTCGCGCTGGTCCGCGACTACGACGTCATCGCCTGCGAGGACCTGCGGATCGCGAACATGACCCGCTCGGCGTCCGGCACCGTCGAGGTGCCCGGCCGCAATGTTGCCCAGAAGTCCGGCCTCAACCGTTCGATTCTCGACGCGGGTTGGGGGGTGTTCTTGACGATCCTGTCGCACAAGGCTGAAAGCGCCGGTCGAGAGCTGATCGCGGTGAACCCCGCCCACACCTCCCGCACGTGCGCCCGCTGCGGGCATGTCGCGAAGGAGAACCGCCTCGCCCAGGCCACGTTCGTCTGTCAGCGGTGCGCTCATGCGGCGCACGCCGACGTCAACGCGGCGATCAACATCCTGCGGGCAGGGCTTGCCCTTCGCGACGTCGCGCAAGCGGCTTAGCGAGAAGCCGCTCCCTTCAGGGAGCGGAGGAGTCACGGGGTTTGCGGAGAGCGGGTCCCTCCGTGAGAGGGCCTGGCGTGAGGGGGCGGGGATCAGGGGAGGTCGCCGTCCCTGACCTTCGCGACCGACTGTTCGATCCAGTTGAGTTGCGCCTGGAACTGGTGGATGTTGAGCCGGAGGCACTCGTCGATGTGCCGGGGGGCTCCGTAGCCCTGCTTGCCGTCCAGGGCCCGCCGCATCATCGAGATGGACGCCCGCAACTGCTCGGCTCTCGCCTCCATGGCATTGACCAGCTCGGCGGGGGAGAGCCGGTCCATGAAGGTGAGCGCGACCTGGAAGGGGTCGACGATCGGCTTCACCAACCACCAGCTGTTCATCAGTTGTTGCTGGAAGTCGGCCCGCCCGGCCTCGGTGATGCCGTAGACCGTCTTGCCTCCCCTGCCCTGCTCGATGATCTCCAGCAGTCCCTCCTCCGCCATCTTGGCCAGGCCGTGGTAGATCGAGCCGTAGGCCACGTTGGCCCAGCTGTCGGCGCCCCACAGTTCGAGGCGGCGCCGTACCTCATAGCCGTGCAGTGGGGTGTCGAGCAACACGCCGAGCAGCAGAACACGAGTGGAGGACATATACAAATTTTTATTAAAATTTGTATATGCTGTCAAACGTGCGAGAGATCAGGCGTGACGACGACGGTGCCCTCATGGGTTTCATCCGCTTCGATGGCGAGGGCTGGGAGCCGCTGACCGTGTTCGGCTACCCGCTCGGGGCGCCGCGCTCGGAGGAGGAGGCGCTGGAGGAGGTGCACCGGTCCGGGCTGGAGGTGCTGATGAGGCCCTGGCGGTTCCTGGAGAGCGGTGAGTGGTACCGCTGCGTGATCGTGGAGGCCGCGGTCGACGCGGTCACGGTCCGCCCGAACGACTTCCGCTACCCGCGCGAGAACACCGTCGCCGTGACGCTGGAGCGCCCCCGGCCGGAGGTCTTCCAGCCCGAGTAAGGTGATCGGCATGCCCGTACGTCCGACCGCGCTGGTCACCGGCGCCTCGCGAGGGGTCGGTGCCGCGATCGCCCGCGCCCTGGCCCCCACCCATGACCTGCTGCTCGGTGGCCGCGACCCCGAGGCGCTGGCCGAGACGGCCTCCGCCCTGCCCGGCGCGCGGCCCTGGCCGGTGGAGCTCACCGCCGTCACGGAGGCCGACGTCGCCGCCATCGACCGGCTCGACGTGCTGGTGCACAGCGCGGGCGTGCTGCACCTGGGGCGGGTGGAGGAGACCCCGGCCGAGGTGTGGCGTCACACCATGGAGGTCAACGTGATCGCGGTGGTCGAGCTGACCCGGCTGCTGCTGCCCGCCCTGCGCGCGGGGCGCGGTCACGTGGTGCTGATCAACTCCGGCTCCGGACAGCGGGCCGGTGCTGGTTGGGGCTCCTACTCGGCGAGCAAGTTCGCGCTGCGGGCCTTCGCCGACACGCTCCGCCTGGAGGAGCCGGAGCTCCGAGTGACGACGATCTACCCAGGACGGGTCGACACCGACATGCAGCGTGAGGTCCGGGTCCTGGAGGGCGGTCCCTACCAGCCGGAGAAGTACCTGAACGCGGACTCGGTGGCCAGGGTGGTGCAGGCGGCCCTGACCGCGTCACCCGACGCCCACGTCACCGAGATCACCGTCCGTCCCGCCGCGGGCCCGCTGAACTGAAGGGGCCGTACGGCTTCTCGCCCGGCGAGACGGAGCGGCTCCGTGGGACAGGGAATCGGGTGAAGGTGCGGCGGACTCGCCAATGAATGGGATCATTCACATAATGGGAGGGTGTTCGACGAGATGTGGGGTGCCATCGAGCACCTCGGACGTGATGGCCGGACCCGGGGCTACCTGCGAGACGCGTGGTCGCCGGCGGATCTGGAGCTTCGGCGCTGGTTCGGACAGGAGGCGGCCAGGCGCGGCCTCGACCTGAGGGAGGACCGCAACGGCAATCTGTGGGCCTGGTGGGGTGACCCGTCGGTGCGGCCGGGCGTGGTCACCGGCAGCCACCTCGACTCGGTACGGCAGGGCGGCGCCTTCGACGGCCCCCTGGGAGTCGTGTCGGCCTTCGCTGCCCTCGACCTGCTGCGGGCCAGGGGCTTCCGACCCGCACGCCCCCTGGGGATCGCCTGCTTCACCGACGAGGAGGGCGCCAGGTTCGGTGTCCCGTGCGTCGGCTCCCGCCTGCTGACCGGAATCCTGGACCCGGACAGGGCGCGCGCGCTGACCGACGACGAGGGCGACTCGCTGGCCGAGGTACTGCGCGCGGCGGGACGCGACCCGGGCGCCCTGGGCCGGGACGAGGAGACCCTGCGGCATGTCGGGGTCTTCGTCGAGCTCCATGTCGAGCAGGGCAAGGACCTGATCCACCGGGACGCGCCGGTCGGTGTCGCCTCGGCCATCTGGCCGCACGGCCGCTGGCGGTTCGACTTCCACGGCCAGGCCAACCACGCCGGCACCACCAGGCTGGCCGACCGCGACGACCCGATGCTGCCCTTCGCCCGTACCGTGCTCCACGCCCGCCAGGCCGCCGAGCGCGGCGGCGTGGTCGCCACCTTCGGCAGGACGCGTGTGTCGCCCAACAACGCCAACGCCATCCCCGGACTGGTCAGCGCCTGGCTGGACGCCAGGGGCGGGGACGAGGAGGCGGTCAGGGCGCTGGTCGCCGAGCTGACCGAGTTCTCCGGTGCCGAGGTCACCGTCGAGTCGTGGACCCCGGTCGTCGACTTCGACGCGGTCCTGCGCGAGCGGGTCGTCGCCGCCGCCGGAGGCGCACCCGTCCTGCCGACCGGGGCCGGACACGACGCGGGCATTCTCGCGTCCGCGGGCGTGCCCAGCGCGATGGTGTTCGTCCGCAATCCGACGGGCATCTCTCACTCTCCGGACGAACACGCGGAGACGGCCGACTGCCACGCGGGGGTCACCGTCCTCGCCGCGGTCTTGGAGGACCTGTGCGCGAGCTGAACTACTGGTGCGAGCTGGCCTGGCTGCCACCGGGCGAGGCCGTCGCGGGAGTACTCGTCAGGGTCCACGACACGGTGATCTCCGAGATCGTCACCGGTGTGGCGACCCCGCCCGGCGGAGCCGTCCGGCTGGCCGGGCTGACCATCCCCGGCTTGGCCAACGCGCACTCCCACGCCTTCCACCGCGCCCTGCGCGGGGTGACGCAACGGGAGAAGGGCAGTTTCTGGACCTGGCGCGAGCAGATGTACGAGGTGGCGGGGACCCTCGACCCCGACTCCTATCTCAGACTCGCCAGGGCCGCGTTCGCCGAGATGGCGCTGGCCGGCATCACCTGCGTCGGGGAGTTCCACTACCTGCACCACGGTCCGGGCGGCAGGCGCTACGACGACCCGAACGCCATGGGCCACGTGCTCGTCCAGGCGGCGCGCGAGGCGGGGCTGCGCATCGCACTGCTGGACGCCTGTTACCTGACCGGTGGCGTCGGCACCCCGCTGAGCGGTGTCCAGCTGCGGTTCGGCGACGGCGACGCCGACGGGTGGGCGGCACGGGCGGAGGCGCTCACGACCCACTACCGGGGCGATCCGGACGTGGAGATCGGTGTGGCCGTGCACTCGGTCCGTGCGGTCAGGCCCGAGCAGATCCCCGTGGTCGCCGAGTTCTCCCGCCACCACGCGGCCCCGCTGCACGCCCATGTCTCCGAGCAACGGGCGGAGAACACCGCCTGCGTGGAGGCGTACTCCGCGAGCCCGGTCCAGCTGCTGGAGGCGCACGGCGCGCTCGGCCCCCGCTCGACCGCCGTGCACGCCACGCACCTGTCGGACGTGGACGTCGCGCTGCTCGGCGGCTCCGGCACGCGCGTGTGCATGTGCCCCACGACCGAGCGCGACCTCGCCGACGGCATCGGGCCGGCCAGGGCGCTGTTCGACGCGGGGGCGCCCGTCACGCTCGGCTCGGACAGTCACGCGGTCGTCGACCTGTTCGAGGAGGCCCGCGCGGTCGAACTGGACGAGCGGCTGGCCACCGAGCGGCGCGGTCACTGGTCGGCCGCCGAGCTCCTGCACGCCGCCACGGCGGCGGGACACGACTCGCTCGGCTTCGCCTGCGCGGGCATGCTCGTCCCCGGCGCGTGGGCCGACCTGGTGTCGGTGCGCCTGGACTCGGTCCGTACGGCGGGCGCCTCCCCGGCGCACCTGGCCGAGACCGTCGTGTTCGCCGCCACGGCAGCCGACGTGCACTCCGTGGTGTCGGGGGGCCGCCGCGTGGTCACCGAGGGCAGGCACGTACTCGGTGACGTGGGCGGCATGCTCACTCAGGCGATCATCGAGGCACGAGCGGGGAGGTCGGTATGACGAGCGAGGACCGGCAGGTGAGGAGCACCCTCTTCGACCGCATCGGACTGCTCTACACGGGCGATCCGGCGCGGGAGGAGATCGAGGACGCGGCGCTGGTGGTGCAGGACGGCGAGGTGGTGTGGGCGGGGCCCGCCGGCGCGGCTCCCTGCGCCGACGAGCGGGTGGACGTGGACGGGCGCTGCGTGATCCCTGGGTTCGTCGACAGCCACGCCCACCTCGTCTTCGCGGGCGACCGCACGGCCGAGTTCGCCGCCCGCATGGCGGGCCTGCCCTACACGGCCGGCGGCATCCGCACCACGGTGTCGGCCACCCGCGCCGCCTCCGACGCCGAACTTGTGACGCTCACCGCCGCCCTGGTCTCGGAGATGCTCGCCCAGGGGACGACCACGGTGGAGATCAAGAGTGGTTACGGCCTCACGGTCGAGGACGAGCGCAGGTCCCTGGAGATCGCGCGGGGGTTCACCGAGGAGACCACCTACCTGGGCGCGCACGTGGTGCCCCCCGACGCCTCCTCGGCCGACGAGTACGTCCGCACGGTCACCGGGGAGATGCTGGAGGCCTGCGCGCCGCACGCCCGGTGGGTCGACGTGTTCTGCGAGCGCGGCGCCTTCGACGCCGACCAGAGCCGGGAGATCCTCCTCGCCGGGATGAAGGCGGGACTGCTGCCGAGGATCCACGCCAACCAGCTGGGCGCGGGCCCCGGGGCGCGGATCGCCGCCGAGGTGGGTGCGGCCTCCGCCGACCACTGCACCCATCTGAGTGACGACGACGTCTCGGCGCTGTCGTCGGCGGGAGTGGTGGCCACCCTGCTGCCCGGCGCGGAGTTCTCCACCCGCTCGCCCTACCCGGACGCCCGCCGCCTGCTGGACGCCGGGGTGACGGTCGCGCTGGCCACCGACTGCAACCCGGGCTCCTCCTTCACCTCCTCGATGCCCTTCTGCGTGGCGCTGGCGGTCCGCGAGATGCGGATGACACCGCTGGAGGCGATCAGGGCGGCCACCTACGGCGGGGCCAGGGCGTTGCGCCGCGGGGACGTCGGCACGCTGCGCGTGGGAACCAGGGGGAATCTGGTGATCCTGGACGCCCCGACGTACGTCCATCTCGCCTACCGGCCGGGGGTGCCGCTGGTGACACAGGTGTGGAAGGAGGGACGCCGTCTGGTTTAGCCCTCTTTGCCGGGGGCAGCCGCGAGCCTTGTCGTGGCGTCGGGAGGCATCCTCCCTGAGGAGGAGTTCAGAACCATTCTCCAGGCGTACTTCTTGAGGGAATCTTTGCCCTGATCCAGCCGTTGAAAAGTCAAGCGACGTGTCCGCGCGCATGGGGCGTTGAGCGAGCGGGTGGACACGTCATAAGCAGCCGGAGCGAGGTGCCATCGGATGGCAAGGCCGACGGGGAATCGGACGCAGGATCAGCATGTCTCTGACAGGGACCTGCTCGGAACCTACCTGGCAGAGATTGGCAGGGTGCCCCTGCTCACCGCGGAGGAAGAGGTGGAACTCGCCAAGCGGATCGAGGCGGGTCTCTTCGCTGAGCAGTTGCTGGACGGCGGGTTGACGGAGCCGCGGATCGCGGACGCCGTCGATGAGGAGCTTGAGCGTTTGGCCGTTTCCGGACGAAGGGCCAAGGATGAATTCATCCAGGCCAATCTACGTCTTGTGGTGGCTGTCGCGCGCAAATATTCAGGGCGGGGAATGCCGCTGATCGATCTGGTTCAAGAGGGAAACCTGGGATTGGTTCGCGCGGTTGAGAAGTTCGACTACCGGCGCGGTTACAAGTTCTCGACGTATGCCACCTGGTGGATCCGGCAGTCCGTGGGGCGCGCCATCCACGAGCAGGCCCGGCCGGTCCGCCTGCCCACCCACGCGGGTGAGCAGATGACCAGGCTGATGCGGGTCCGCCGGGACATGCTGGCCGAGTTCGACGCCGAGCCGACCGACGCCGACCTGGCGGCGGTGCTCGAACTGCCCATCGAGCGGGTGCGCGAGCTCCGCCGCTGGGCCTCCGACCCCGTCTCCCTGCAGCTGGGCGTGGGCGACGAGGACGAGACCGAACTCGGCGACATGATCGCCGACGACACGTGGGCCGATCCCGAGCAGCAGGCGATGGACGTCCTTGAGCGCGAGCGTCTGGAGGAGTGGCTGACGGGGCTGGAGGGGCAGACCCGCGAGATGCTCCGCTGGCGCTACGGCCTGATGGACGGTCGCGAGCACACGCTGACCGAGGTCGGCGAGCGCTACGGCATCGGCAGGGACCGCGCGCGCCGCATCGAGCGCGACGCCCTGGCCCGGCTGCGGAAGATGGCCACGGCGGCCTGAGCCGTCTGCGATCCGGCACGCTCCCTGTGGGGGCGTGCCGGATCGTTTTTTCTGGGTGTGTTCTGGCTCTGTGCCCGCTGCGGTGGCCGGCCGGCCGGACCGCCCGCCCACCGCGGCGTGAACGGCGGCAGGAGACCGCGCGGCGTGAACGGTGGTTGGGATCGCGCTGGGAGCGATCGGTTCGTGCCTTCGCCGGGTAGGGAGTACGGCTCAACGTATTCGCCCGGATGAGGGGACATGACGGGCGTGGCGGCGGTCATGCGCGTGGTCATCGGCGGCCCTCCGAAGGCTCCGGTGGTTGCCCACCTGGGCCTCTTTTGGGGCATTGATGAGTCGAGACATGCCCGGTCCGAAACTCGATGGAAACATCGTGTGGCCGAGATTCACAGATGTGAAACACGCAGGGTCGCGCCTTGAAACGGCGGAAGAACACGCTGTGGCGCAACGTCAGTGCGCGGCCGGTCGACGGAGCCCTGGAAGCGTCCACTGCATGTGAAACCGGCAAAACGCCAATTGGAAGGAGGGTCGCTTCGCATGGAGATCGATAGCGGCTCCACAGCCTGGATGCTCGCGAGCACCGCACTCGTCCTGCTCATGACGCCAGGTCTCGCTTTCTTCTACGGGGGCATGACCAGGGCGAAGAGCGTTCTCAACATGATGATGATGTCGTGGGTCAGCATCATCGTCGTGACGATCGCCTGGGTTCTCTACGGTCACTCGCTGGCCTTCGACACCGTCGGGGACGGCTCCGGATTCCTCAACAAGATCATTGGTGGGCTCGACAACATCGGGTTGAGCGGCCTGGTCGAGACGGCGACCAAGGATGACGGCACCGGTATGCCGAGTCTGGTCTTCTCGACGTTCCAGATGACTTTCGCGATCATTACGGTCGCGCTGATCAGTGGCGCGCTCGCCGACCGGGTCAAGTTCGGCGCCTGGGTGGTTTTCGCCCTCGTCTGGGCGACCGTCGTCTACTTCCCCGTGGCCCACTGGGTGTGGGGCGGCGGCTGGCTGAGCACCCTCGGCATCGAGGACTTCGCCGGAGGCACCGTCGTCCACATCAACGCCGGTGCCGCGGCCCTGGCGGTCGCGCTCGTGATCGGCAAGCGTGTCGGCTGGCGCAAGGACCCGATGCGGCCGCACAACCTCACGCTCGTCCTCCTCGGCGCGGGTCTGCTCTGGTTCGGCTGGTTCGGCTTCAACGCGGGATCCGAGCTCGCCGTCGACGGCACGACCGGCCTGGCGTTCATGAACACCCAGATCGCCACCGCGGTCGCGGCCGGCGCCTGGATCCTCGTCGAGAAGCTCCGCGACGGCCACTCCACCACCCTCGGTGTCGCCTCCGGTGCGGTCTCCGGTCTGGTCGCCATCACCCCGGCCTGTGGTTTCGTCGACCCCTGGGCGGCGTTCGTGATCGGCGCGCTCGCCGGTGTCGCCTGTGCCTACGCGGTCGGCCTGAAGTACAAGCTCGGCTACGACGACTCCCTCGACGTGGTCGGCGTTCACCTGGTCGGCGGTGTCGTGGGCGCGGTGGCGCTGGGCTTCGTCGCCGCCTACCCGTTCGCCGACGGTCAGGAGAAGGGCCTCTTCTACGGCGGTCCGATCTCCCAGCTCGGCGTGCAGGTGCTCGGTCCCGTCGCGGTCGGCGCCTACTCCTTCATCGTCTCCTGGATCATCGCGAAGATCATCGACAAGACGATGGGCTTCCGCATCACCCAGGAGCAGGAGATCGCCGGCGTCGACATCACCACCCACGCCGAGACCGGTTACGACCTCGGCACCATCCACTCCTCGGGTGTCGCGGCCGTCAACGGTCCGGTTTCCACCCCGGCGTCTAAGAAGGTGGACGCATGAGACTCATCACCGCGATCATCAAACCGTTCAAACTGGACGATGTGAAGGCGGCCCTGGAGCAGTTCGGGGTTCAGGGCATGACGGTCAGCGAGGCCAGCGGCTACGGCCGCCAGCGCGGCCACACCGAGGTCTACCGGGGTGCCGAGTACCAGGTCGACCTGGTGCCCAAGGTCCGCCTCGAAGTGCTCACCGAGGAGGACGACGCCGAGGACGTCATCGACGTCATCGTCAAGGCCGCACAGACCGGCAAGATCGGCGACGGCAAGGTCTGGTCCGTTCCGGTGGACACGGTGATCCGTGTCCGCACCGGGGAACGCGGACCTGAGGCGCTCTAACCGGTGAGAGGCGACACTCGCTCGTACGCCGCGGCCCGTAAGGAACGGGCCGCGGACATCGACCGCTGGCTGACGGACCTGGTCAGGACCGCCTGCGGCACGCCGTACGGGCACAACGGGGGAACGACGAGAAACGACGAGCGCGGCGCCCTCAGCGGAGTCGCGCTCGTCGCGGTTGGGAGCCTGGGCCGCTCGGAGCTCGCGCCGGGCAGTGACCTCGACCTGGTCCTGCTCCACGACGGGCGAGATGATGTGGCGCGTATCGCCGACCGCATCTGGTATCCGATCTGGGACTCCGGGATCGGCCTCGACCACTCGGTGCGGACCGTGGACGAGGCGGCGAGGGTGGCCGGGGAGGACCTCAAGGCGGTCCTCGGGCTGATCCAGGCCCGGCACGTGGCGGGAGACCAGGAGCTGACGCGGTCGGCGCGCGAGGTCGTGCTCGCCGAGTGGCGGGCCGACTCCCGGCGCCGCCTGGGCGAGCTGCGCGATGCCGCGGACAAGCGGGCGGAGGCGAGCGGGGAGCTGGCGTTCCTGCTCGAACCCGACCTCAAGGACTCCCGCGGCGGCATCCGTGACGTGCAGGCGATGCAGGCCGTGGCGGCGGCCTGGGTCGCCTCGGCTCCCGGCCCGCGGGTCCGCGAGGCCTACGAGCTGCTGCTCGACATCCGGCACGGCCTGCACCTGGTGACCGCCCGAGGTGCCGACCGGCTGGTGCTCCAGGAGCAGGACGCGGTCGCCGGGATTCTCGGCCT
The DNA here is from genome assembly GCF_050943795.1 of Streptosporangium sp. CA-115845. Taxonomy (NCBI): domain Bacteria; kingdom Bacillati; phylum Actinomycetota; class Actinomycetes; order Streptosporangiales; family Streptosporangiaceae; genus Streptosporangium; species Streptosporangium sp. CA-115845. The sequence goes on from NZ_CP191988.1 coordinate 1,952,941, forward strand.
GCTCGACGCCGAGGCGCTGATGCGCAGGCTCGCCGAGGCCGCCAGGACCATCGGGCACGCCTTCGACTCCACCTGGCGGACCGTCGACCGGCTGCTGAGCGGTCCCACCCCCCGTGGCCGCCGCCCGCTCGCCGACGGCGTCGTCGAGCACGGCGGAGAGGTCGTGCTGGCCCGCGGGGTCAACCCCCGCAAGGATCCGACCCTCGTGCTGCGTGCCGCCGCCGCGGCGGCCGAAGCGGGGTTGCCGCTGGCACCCGCCACGGTCAGCACGCTGGCAGCCCAGTCGCCGCCACTCCCCGTGCCCTGGCCGGACGAGGCACGCGATGCCCTGGTGGCCCTGCTGGGCGCCGGGCGTGCGGCCGTGCCGGTCTGGGAGGAGCTGGACCAGGCGGGGATGCTGGTCCGCCTGCTGCCCGACTGGGAGCGGGTGCGACACCGCCCGCAGCGCAACCCGGTGCACCGCTACACGGTCGACCGGCACCTGATCGAGGCCGCCGCCGGGGCCGCCTCGTTCACCCGTGAGGTCTCCCGGCCCGACCTGCTGCTCATATCGGCGCTTCTGCACGACATCGGTAAGGGATACCCCGGCGACCACTCCACCACCGGCGCCGTCGTCGCCCGCGACATCGGGACCCGGATGGGCCTGCCCCCGGGGGACGTCGACACCCTGGAGACCGTGGTCCGCCATCACCTCCTGCTGCCCGAGACGGCCACCCGCCGCGACCTGGACGACCCGGTGACCATCTCCCGGGTGGCCGAGGCCGTCGGTACGCGCGAGGTCCTCGAACTGCTGGCGGCCCTCGCCGTGGCCGACGGCCACGCCACCGGGCCCGCCGCCTGGAACTCGTGGAAGGCCTCACTGGTCACCGATCTGGTACGCCGGGTCCGTTCGGCGCTCTCCGGCACCCCGCTGCGGCCCGCGCCCTCGCTCTCGGTGGAGCAGGCGTCCCTGGCCCGACACGGCGGAGGCGCCGTGCGGATCAACGGGGGAGCGGTCACCGTGGTCGCGCCGGACCGCGCCGGGCTGCTCTGGCGTGCGGCCGGGGTGCTGGCCGCGCACCGGATGGTGGTCCGTGCCGCGTCGGCGGCCTCGGCGGGGGCGACCGCCGTGATCGAGTTCTCGGTCGTTCCCGAGTACGGCTCGCCGCCCGACCCCGCGACGCTGGAGGCCGACCTGCGGCTGGTCCTGGCCGGCCGCCTCGACATCGAGCAGCGCCTCGCCAGGAGGAGCAGGTCGATGCGCCCGGTCCGGGTGCCGGTGGCGCCGCCCAGGGTGAACCTGGTGGATGACGCGTCGAACACCGCGACGGTCATCGAGGTGCGTGCCCATGACCGTCCGGGACTTTTGTGGCGGATTGGTAGAGCGTTTGGTGAATGTGGCCTTGACGTACGGGCCGCCCGTGTGGAGACTCTCGGCGCAGAGGCGGTGGACGTCTTCTACGTGGTCGACAGAGCCGGCCGCCCGCTGACCGACGAGGTCCAGCGAGCTCAGATACGGGACCAGGTGCTGGCTGCCCTGCGGTAGCCGCGGATGACCGCCCCCTCGTCGCCTTCGTAACGATTAAAGGCGATATGTCGGTTTTGTCGATTCTTTCACGTGACCTTGTGGTCTGATGTTGTGCATCTGTGTCGTGATTGAGGGGTAGCGAGAGCTGTGGCGACGGCGACATCCGATAACGGGAGTGCTTCGGCACCCGACCGTGGCAAGCGGTCTGCCGCCCGGTTCGGCCTGAAGAACTGGCGTGTCCGCTCGCGTCTGACGGCTCTGATCCTGGTGCCGACCACAGTGGGTGTCGTGCTCGCGGGCACGCGCGTGGTGGCCTCCGTCGACAGTGTCGCCGGATACCAGCGGACCGCCGCCGCGGCGGAGTACTCCGGCGGTCTTCGGGATCTGGCCCAGGCGCTTGGATTGGAACGTGACAGAGGTGCCTGGGCATCGTTCCAGCCATCGGACAAGGGGTTGAAGGAGAGCGAGGAAGCCCAGCGGAAGGTGGTCGACGCACTGACCAGGAAGGTGCTGGTGGAGGTTCAGGCGATCGACGACTCCTACGGCCCCCGAGCCGTTGAGGCGGCCAGGAGCGTCGCCTACCAGCTGGAAGGCCTTGCCGAGCTGCGCCGCCTGCCGGGCACGACCCGGGTGGAACGTTACAGCCACATGATCGCCCCGTTGCTCAAGCTCCACGAGGAGTTCACGCTGGTCAGCGACGATTCGGAGATCATCGGCAACACCCGCGCGCTCAGCGCCCTGGCGTACGCCAAGGAGGAGGTCTCCAAGCAGCGCGCCCGCCTGCTGGCCGGCTACTACGCGCCCTCGTTGATCAACCCGCAGGAGATCGAGAAGTTCATCGCCTCCCGTTCCCGGATGAACGAGTTCGAGGCGGACTTCAGTGTCGAGGCGAGCTCGGCCAACGGCCGGCTCCTCGCCGGCGCCATGATCGACGAGAGGGTGTACCGGGCCGAGCTGACCAAGTCCAGAGCGATCGTGCTCGCCGGCGACCCTCGGCACACCGGCCGGCTGCTGTCGGGGTCCAACGATGTCAAGCAGTGGTTCTCGGACAACACCGCGGTCCTCGACCTGATGCGGAAGGTCGAGACCAAGGTCGCCGATGACGTGGTCGCCAGGGCCCGGATGCTGGAGGACACCGAGCAGCGCAACGCGATCATCACGTCCGCCCTGATCCTGCTGCTGCTGTTGCTGGTGCTCGGCCTCACGGTGGTCATCGCCCGCTCGATGGTGACGCCGTTGCGCCGCCTGCGAGCCGAGGCGCTGGAGGTCGCGGGCTTCAGGCTTCCCGAGGTGGTGCAACGGCTACGGGTCTCCGGCGACACCAGGACGCCCGAGATCGCCCCCATCCCGGTCGAGAGCACCGACGAGATCGGCGAGGTGGCCAAGGCCTTCGACGAGGTCCACCGGCAGGCCGTTCGCCTGGCCGCCGAGGAGTCCGAGCTCCGCTCCAACGTCAGCGCGATGTTCGTCAACCTGTCGCGTCGCACGCAGACCCTGGTCGAGCGGCAGATCTCGCTGATCGACGGCCTGGAGAAGGGCGAGGAGGACGGCAACCGCCTGGCCGACCTGTTCAGGCTCGACCACCTGGCCACCCGCATGCGGCGCAACTCCGAGAACCTCCTGGTCCTCGCCGGTCACGAGCCGCCCCGCAGGCGCAGCAAGCCGGCCAAGCTCGTCGACGTCGTGCGCGCCTCCCTGTCGGAGGTCGAGGACTACGAGCGGGTCCAGGTCAGGGTGCACCGTACGATCTCGGTCGCGGGCAGCGCCGCCAACGACGTCGTGCACCTGGTCGCCGAGCTGGTGGAGAACGCCATCCAGTTCTCCCCCCGGGCCAGCCGGGTCGTGGTCTCCAGCAGTGCGATCGAGGGCGGCGGCGCGCTGCTCGCGGTCAGTGACCCGGGTATCGGCATGACCCACGAGGAACTGGTCGAGGCGAACCGCAGGCTGGCGGAGCCGCCCGTCGTCGACGTCTCGGTGTCGCGGCGCATGGGCCTGTTCGTGGTCGGCCGCCTGGCCCTGCGGCACGGCATCCGGGTGCAGTTGCGCCCGCAGGAGGGCGGCGGCCTCGTCGCCATGGTGCTGCTCCCGCCGGAACTCGTCACTCAGGAGGACCAGCCGGTACGGACCCCCTCCTGGGGGGCGGACTCCTGGGGGGCGGAGCAGGCGGCCTCGGGGGACTTCTCCGCCCAGGCGCCCACCGGTCGCCCGCCCGTCCAGCAGCCCTCGTTCGGGCAGGATTCGTTCGGGCAGAGTTCTTTCGGCCACAGCTCCTTTGGGCAGGATTCGTTCGGGCAGGCGTCCCCCCCGGACGCACCCTCGTTCGGCTCGACCTCGCTGCCCGGTGACCACCTCGCCGCGGAACGGCAGGCCTCCGCGGGTCAGGCGGACTCGTCCGGTGCTCCGGCGGGTGGCGCGCCACTGCCCAAGCGCCAGGTCGGCGAGCTGAAAGGCGGCGGGGGTGTCCCCACCCAGGGATTCTCCTCATGGGGCGAGTCCTCGTACGAGTACGAGTACGGGTACGGGTACGAGAACCCGGCGACGGTGGCGATGCCCGCGGTGGGCGTCGCCCCGCTCGAAGCCGAGCAGGAGGAGTACCTGCCCATCTTCGCCTCGGTCGAGTCGGCCTGGTTCCGCCGGGCGGACGGTCCGGCGGAAGACGAGGTGCCCGCGCCCCTCGCGCCGGCGAGCACGTCTGGCGAGCAGTCCACACCACCGGCGGGTGTACCGGTCCACCAGGCGGCTCACGAGCCGGTCTCACCCTCGGTAGGAGCGGAGGCGGAGCGATCCGCGACGGGCGACCCGGACGGCTGGAACACCTCATCCGACGCCGGCTGGCGGGCCGCCCAGGCGGTGAGCGACCCCACCCTCGGTGGGATCACCGCCGCGGGCCTGCCCAAGCGCACTCCCCGGGCGAATCTCGTACCGGGCACGGCCGCTCCCACGCCGTCCAGCCCGGCGCCGTCCGTGTCCCCGGACAGGGTGCGCAACCGCCTGACGAGTTTCCAGCAGGGGGTGCGACGAGGTCGCGCCGAAGTAGCCGACGCCACTACCAGGAGCCTTACCGACAAGGAGGATGGCTCGTGACGACCCTGAGTCATGAGGCACGCAGGTTCGACTGGCTGATCACCGAGTTCGTCCGCGGCACGCCCGGTGTCGCGCACGCGGTGTGCGTCTCCGCCGACGGGCTGAGAGTCGCCAGCTCGGAGGGATTTCCGGCCGACAGGGCCGACCAGCTCGCCGCGGTCGCCGCGGGTCTGCTCAGCCTGACCGTGGGGGCCTCCCGCGTGTTCGACGGAGGACCGGTCACCCAGACCGTGGTCGAGATGGAGCGCGGCCTGTTGCTGGTCATGGCGATCAGCGACGGTTCCGCGCTCGCCGTGCTGGCCTCCTCCGACTGCGACATGGGTCTGGTGGCGTACCAGATGACCCTGCTCGTCGAGCGGGCCGGCCAGGTGCTCACCCCCGCGCTCCGTGCCGAGCTACAGTCCCTCCGGGGCCGGTAGTGGCCGGGGCCGTGTCGGGTTTGTTCAGGGGAGGGGTCAGTGCGGGGGATTGACGGGAGCCAGGACGACGAGCCGCTGTTCCGTCCGTACACCGTCACCGGTGGCAGGTCGGAGCCCCGTTTCCACCTGGCCATGGAGACGTTGGTCTCCTCTTCCTTCATCATGGAGGAGGACCTGGCTCTGCTCACCCCCGAGCAGGATGCGATCATCAGGCTCTGTCGCTCGTACCGCTCTGTGGCTGAGATCTCGGCTCTGCTGAAGGTTCCGCTCGGCGTGGCCCGCGTTCTGGTGGCGGATATGGTCGACGAGGGCTTCGTCCGCATCCATCAGCCGCGTCTTGATGAGGGACAACCGGATCTCAACATGCTCGAAAGGGTTCTCAGTGGACTTCGCAGGCTCTAATCAGGGTGGCCTGACGTCAACGAAAATCGTTGTCGCCGGCGGGTTCGGTGTCGGTAAGACCACGTTCGTGGGGGCGGTGTCGGAGATCCTGCCGCTGACCACGGAGGCGGTGATGACCGACGCCAGCGCCGGGATCGACGACCTGGGGCTGACTCCGAACAAGACCACCACCACGGTCGCGATGGACTTCGGCCGTCTTTCGCTGGACCGCGACCTGATCCTTTACCTGTTCGGCACGCCCGGCCAGCATCGGTTCTGGTTCATGTGGGACGACCTGGTCCGCGGCGCGATCGGCGCGGTGGTTCTGATCGACACCCGGCGGCTGGCCGACGGCTTTCCGGCGATCGACTACTTCGAGGAGGCCAAGCTCCCCTTCCTGGTCGGCATCAACGGCTGGAACGGAGAGTTCCCGCACAACGAGAACGAGGTGCGCGAGGCGCTGACACTGGCCCCGCACATTCCGATCGTGCGGACCGACGCCCGCTCCCGGGACTCGGTCAAGGGCACGCTGATCACTCTGGTCGAGCACGTTCTGCGGGTCCGCGCGGCCTACGGCACGTCCGTGTAGCCCTCGTCGCGTCCGGGTGGGGCCGTGGTCCGCGACCACCCCACCCGACGACACCCCTGCTGGCGCTCGTTCGGAGGTCGCCGTCGCGGGCCCCGCGGTGAGCGACGTGGTCCACCTGCTGGCCGAGTTGGTGGAGAACGCCGTCTCGTTCTCGCAGACGAAAACCAGGTCACGGTGTCCAGCAGCCGGATCGAGGGCGGAGGCGTGATGATCTCGGTGACCGACCAGGGCGTCGGCATGACGCTCGACGAGCTCACCCAGGCCAACCGGCGGCTGGCCAACCCGCAGGCCGCCGACGCCTCGGTCGCCCGTCGTTCCCGCAGGCTTCCGGTGCGGGGCCGCCCGTTGCCGAGGGAGCGCCCCCGAGGGTTCCCATGCTCGCGGTGCCTCCCGCGCAGACCTGGCCCGCACCCACCTGGGACGGGCGGCCGGACGCGAGCGCGCCGAGCGTGTGGAGTCCGCCCCCGGAACGGTCCCGCCCTCCTCGCACGCGTCCTCAGCGGCCTCGACCAGATCTGAGGCCCGTCGTGGGCCCGCAGCGGGCGGGTCAGCTCGGGGTGAGCCACCACCTGGCGGCGACGAGCTCGGCCACCAGGGTCTCGGTCAGGAGCGCCACGTCGGGGTCGTCGTCGTGGAGGTAGCGGACGGCGGCCTTGGCGCCGGGAAGATCACCGCCGACGGCCAGGACCGTGGAGCCGCGCTGCCGGATCCAGTCCATGGCCTGCTCGTCGTAGCGAGAACCGGGGAACAGGATGGCGCGGTAGTCCAGGGTCTTGGTGAGATAGACGTCCACGTGGGCCCAGTCGCCGGTCTCGCACGCGTCGGCCGCCCTGCGCGGCCCCTCCCGGAACATCAGGGCCGACTGCTCGGCGGAGGACAGGTGCTCGGCGGGGGCGATCGTGTAGACGCCGTGCGGGCCGTCGAGCAGTGCCGCCGCCGGCTCCAGCCACTCGTCGCGGCGCTCCAGCAGATCGGCGGTGGCCTCGGCCGTACGGCGGAGCAGTGCGGGTGAGTCCCCGCCGGAGGCGGTGAGGCGGTTTCCGAGTGCCAGGAGCAGGGCGAGGGTGTGCTGGAAGGTCCGGCAGGCCACGCCGCCGCGCTCCTCGCCGGCCAGCATCGGAACCACCAGGTCGGCGCCCTCGGTGACCGGCGAGCCCGGCGCGTTGGTCAGTGCGAGGACGAAGGAGCGGCCACGCATGCGGGCGACCGCGTCGAGGGTCTCCCTGCTGCCACCGGTGGCGGAGATGGCGACCACCAGGGTGTCCGGGCTCGGCGGGTAGGTCAGGGCGGCGGAGGCGTACTCGGCCACCGCGTCCACCCCGGCGGCCCGCAGGCGCAGCGCGGCCACCCGGGCGGCGTACCGGGAGCTGCCCATGCCGAGGAAGACCACCCGCCGGATCCCGGAGGGAACTCCGGCGAACAGGTCGTCGGCCTCCAGGGCGCTCGCCAGGCCGGTCAGCGCGGCGGGCTTGGCCTCCAGATCGGCGAGGTACAGCTCGGGAATCACGTGTTCTCCTTCATCGGTTTCAACGGTCACCGGTAGCGGGACCGCAGTACGCCCATCGGGGCGTAGCGCCAGCGGGGGAGGTGCCGGGCGGCGTAGACGAGCTCGCGGCACTCCTGCTCGATCTCGAACGGGCGCAGCAGGGAACGGTCCAAAAGTCCGGCGTGGCCCAGCTCGGCCAGGCGGCCTGAGTAAGCCGACTCCAGGGTGGCACGGGCCGCGACGGCCCACTCGGCGATCATCGCCGGATCGGCGTCGCGGCGCCTGACCGCGACCTGGCCGACGTGTTCGAGGCTCGTGGTGAGCTGGGCGAGGTCGCGGGCGGCGGGCTGGAAGGGGGCGGCGTCCGCGACGGTCGGGTTGCCGTCGAAGTCGATCACCGCGTACCCGTCCCGCCAGCGGAGCATCTGGCCGACGTGCAGGTCGCCGTGGATGCGGATCAGTGGGGTGGCGCCAGCGGAGGCCAGCGGAGCCAGGCCGGCGCGGAGCGCGCCGGCGTGGGCCGCGAGCCACTCGCCGTCCTCGCCGCCGGTCAGTGCCAGCGCCGCCTCCAGCGCCTCGCCGGCCCGGAGCGACCACGGGCCCTCCGCCGTACGTACCGGGTCGGGGAAGGTCGCCGACGGGGTCGCCATCGCCGCGTGCAGGTCGGCCGAGAGGGCGCCCAGGTCGGCGGCGAAGGAGGTGCCGAAGGAGACGGCCTCGTCCACGCACCACTCCCAGCCGTCCCTCGCCTCGGGGAGGTAGGCGGTGACGAGGGCGAGCAACGTCTCGGAGCCGTCGTCCGCGCGCCGGGAGAGGGCCGCGTAGGGCGTGGCGGTCGCGGTGAAGCCGACCGATGTCAGGTGCGCGAACATGTCGGGCGCGGGCGCCGGGAGCGGCACGGGCGGGGTGAGCCATTTGACGACCACCCTCTCGCCGACGACCACCGAGTGGTTGGTCTGGTCGACGTCGAACCCGCGCTCACCCGTCCCAGAGGCTCCGTCGATCCATGACAATTGAGTGTCGGTTGAGAAAACTGTGGCAGCCGGGGAGGGAAGTGGATGGAACCGGCGCACGCTGAAGGGGGAGGGGGCAGCGCTGGTCAGAGCGTCAAGGAGGGCGCTGCTCCGTCCGTCGCCGGCTCGGGGAACCGTGTCGAGCCGGTTCCAGATTGAAGCTGGATTTAACAAACGGACCCAACTTTCCAGGGATGATGTCGTGGGAAGTCTTGCTCAAGATAATGTTGACTGCAACACTCCTGCTTTGGTCTGCCGTGTCCCCCAACGGCCGGTCTACCCCACTTACACTGAATTCTGAAGGAGTAGCGGCCGTGTCCCGCACCCGGTACCCCCGTAATCTTCCGGCTGCCGCCCTGGCCGTCGGCCTCGCGCTCGCAGTCTCGGCATGTGGCGGGGAGGCCGCGGACACCGCCGCGCCCGCTGCCGGTGCCTCATCGGCGCAGCTCAACCCGAACGCCGACCTTTCCAAGCAGAGCATCACCATCTCCGTCTGGAAGGGCTACACCCCCGACGCACTGGCCGCCGAGGTCAAGGAGAAGCTCAAGACCGACCTCAAGGTCACGTTCCACGACACCAACGAAGTGATCGTGGCGAAGCTCACCAGCGGCGCCGACACCGGGCTCGACGTTGCCTTCGTCTCCGGTCAGTACGCCCAGGCGCTCAACGAGGCCGGCCTGCTGGAGCCGCTCCACCCCGAGCTCATCCCGAACCTCGCGAACCTCTACCCCGAGGCCAAGGAGCTCTCCTACGACAAGGGCAACGTCTTCTCGGTCCCCTACACCTGGGGCACCACCGGCATCTGCTACCGCACCGACCTGGTGAAGACCGCTCCGACCAGCTGGAACGACATCCTCAACCCGCCGGCCGAAGCGGTGAAGAAGGTCACCATGATGACCACCGAGCGCTGGCTGGCCCTGCCCGCCATCAAGGCACTCGGCTACTCGGTCAACACCAAGAGCGACGAGGAGCTCGCCAAGGTCAAGGAGGAGCTGCTGAAGGCCAAGCCCAAGCTGCTCGCCTACGACGACACCACCTTCGGCGACAAGCTCAAGAGCGGCGAGGCCGTGATGGTCGAGGCGTGGGACGGCTGGTGCCCGACCACCGAGAAGAACATCAAGTTCGTGGTGCCCAAGGAGGGCAGCGACCTGTGGGTGGACACCATGGTCGTGCTGAAGTCCTCCAAGAACAAGGAGGCGGCACACGCCTTCATCAACTACATCCTGGACCCGAAGGTGCACGGCTGGGCCGCGGAGAACATCCTCTACAAGGTCCCGAACAAGGCCGCGATGGACGCGATGAACCCCGAGCTCAAGGCCGCCAACGCCCCGCTGCAGATGAGCCCGTCCGACCTGCTCAAGGGTGAGTCGATCATCGACCTGGGTGAGGACTCGGCCAAGTTCACCAGGCTCGCGGCCGAGGTCTCGGCCCAGCAGTGACGCGCTCCACCACCTCCGGCGCGTCCGTGCGAGCACGGGCGCGCCGATCGCGTGCCCTGGGAAGGCTCGTCTTCCTGGGGCCCGGACTGACATACCTGATCGTCCTGCTGGTGATCCCGCTGGCGCTGCTCATCAGCTTCACGGTGTTTCGCAGGGGCCGCTTCGGTGGCGTGGTCTACGAGGCGACGGGGGAGAACTTCACCCGCCTGCTCGACCCCCTCTATCTCGACGTGCTGATCGGCTCGCTGAAGCTGGCCGCGATCGCCACGCTGATCGCCCTGCTGGTCGGCTACCCGACGGCCTACCTGATCGCCCAGCTGCCGTCGAAGTGGAAGACGATCGCGCTGGTCGCGGTCGTGCTGCCGTTCTGGACCAACTTCCTGGTGCGGATCTACGCCTGGATCATCCTGCTGAGCGGTCCCGGGCTGGTCAACAGCACCCTGATGGACCTGGGACTGATCGACAAGCCGCTGGAGCTGCTCTACAACCAGGGCACCATCGTCACCGGCCTGGTGTACTCGTACCTGCCGCTGATGATCCTGCCGCTGTACGCGGCGATCGAGAAGCTGGACCCGCAGCTCCGCGAGGCGTCGGCCAACCTCGGCGCCGGGCCCGTCCGCACGTTCGCCTCGGTGACGCTGCCGCTGACCCTGCCGGGTGTGTTCACCGGTTGCCTGTTCGTGTTCGTCCCGAGCTTCGGCAACTTCATCATCCCCGAGCTGCTCGGCGGTGGCCGTTCCATCATGGTCGGCAACCTGATCAGGGACCAGTTCCTCAAGGCACGCGACTGGCCGTTCGGGTCCACCCTCGCACTGGCGCTCATCGCCGTGCTGATCGTCCTGCTGCTCGCGCAGGCATGGAGTGCCCGACGTGCGTAGACCCCGACTGCTGTACGTCCCCTTCTGGGCGACCTACGTCTTCCTCTACACGCCGATCGTCGTGCTCGTCGTGATGTCCTTCAACGCCGGCGAGTCCCCCTACGTCTACGAGGGCTTCAGCCTGAAGTGGTACGGCACGCTCGCCGAGAACGCCGACATTCGCCAGGGCCTGGTCAACACGTTGATCGTCGCGGTGGGCTCCACGGTGCTGGCCACGGTGCTCGGCACCCTGCTGGCCGTGGGCCTGGCCCGCCACACCAGGTCGCGGGCGCTCGACGCGCTCGGCGTGCTGCCGGCCGTCCTGCCCGACCTGGTGCTGGGCATCGGCCTGCTGGTGTTCTACGCCACGATCAAGTCGACCCTCGGGCTGCACTCGGTGCTGCTGGCCCACACGGTGTTCGGCATGGCGTTCGTGACCGCGGTGGTCCGCACCCGGCTCACCCACGCCGACACCTCCCTGGAGGAGGCGTCCAGGGACCTGGGGGCGACGCCGTTCACCACGTTCGTCCGGATCACGCTGCCGCAGCTGGCGCCGGGCATCCTGGCCGGCGCGCTGCTCGCGTTCACCCTCTCGATCGACGAGTTCGTCATCGCGTTCTTCACGGCGGCGCCCACCACGCCGACCCTGCCCATCGTCATCTACTCAATGGTCCGCTTCGGGGTCACCCCCGAGATCAACGCCCTGGCCACGCTGCTGCTGCTCGTGAGCTTCACCGCGGTGATCGTGACCCAGCGGATGACCCGACTGACGGAGTCACTGTCCTAATGCTGAAGATCACGGGTGTCAGCCGCCGGTTCGGTGACGTCACGGCGCTGTCGGACGTCTCCCTGGAGATCCGGCAGGGCGAGTTCTTCGCGTTGCTCGGCCCCAGCGGCTGCGGTAAGACGACACTCCTGCGGATCCTGGCGGGCTTCGAGTCGCCCGACGAGGGCACCGTCACGCTCGACGGCGACGACCTGCTCGGCCAGGCGGCCCACCGCCGCCCGGTCAACCTGATGTTCCAGTCGTACGCGCTCTTCCCGCACATGACCGTGGCCAAGAACGTCGCGTACGGCCTGGAGAGGGAGAAGCTGGGCAAGGCGGAGGTCCGCGGCCGGGTCGACGAGGTCCTGGAGAAGGTCGGGCTGGAGGCCATGGCCGGACGCAGGCCGCATCAGCTCTCCGGCGGCCAGCGGCAGCGGGTCGCGCTCGCCCGCGCGATCGTCAAGCGGCCGCGCCTGCTGCTGCTGGACGAGCCGCTGTCCGCGCTGGACAAGAAGGTGCGCGCGGAGATGCAGCTGGAGCTCAAGCGGCTCCAGAACGAGGTCGGCATCACCTTCGTCGTGGTCACCCACGACCAGGAGGAGGCCATGTCGCTGGCCGACCGGATCGCGGTCTTCAACGCCGGTGGGGTCGAGCAGGTGGACGCCCCGGTGGAGCTGTACGAGCACCCGCGCACGCCTTTCGTCGCCGGCTTCGTGGGGGCCAGCAACATCTTCGAGGGCAGGGCCTGCTCGGTCGGCCTGGCCGGCGAGGAACTCGGCGTCCTTCCCGGGACGTCGGACCTGCCCGACGGCACGCCCGCGTTGCTCTCGGTACGGCCGGAGCGGATCAGGCTGGACGACGAGGGCACGGGCGTGCTGAGCGGCGAGGTCGTCGACGTGAGCTTCTACGGCGGCGTCTCGCACGTGTCGGTACAGGTGAGCGGGCGCCGGCAGCCCGTGCTGGTGGCCACCCAGGGGGCCACCCAGGTCCAGACGGGTTCCGAGGTGGCGCTCACCTGGGCGGAGGGGGACGGAGTGCTGATCCCTCAATGAGACGAGTTGAGCGGGTGCTTCGTCGCGGCCCTGGCGTAGTCGAGGATGAGTTCCGCCGCCTCCTGCGGGCCGATCACCGGGTGGCGGGCCGTTATGCGATAGCCGTACGCATCCTCGAGCGCGACCAGGTTGCGGGCGATGAGCAGGGAGTCGCCCGACAGGGTGAAGGTCTCCAACGCGGCCCCGGTGTCCAGGATGCTCTGGTAGAGCGAGACCTGGCGGTCGTAGAGGGTGGTCAGCAGCAGGGCGTACATCCTGTTGCGGGGCGCGGCTCCGCCGAGCTCGTTGAGCAGCCGGACGTCCGGGTCGTCCGGGCCGTGCGGCAGCCCCGAGTGGACGGTCACGACAAGCTTCTCCGCGGGGTCGCGCATGCCTTTGATCCGCTTGAGTCGCTGCTCGTAGAAGCGCTCCATCCCGGCGTGGTGGGCGTCGACCAGCAGTTCGCTGAGCCGCGGGTAGTGGTACAGGACGGCCCCGGAGGTGAGCCCGGCCTCCTCCGCGACATGGTTGAGGTGCACTCCCTCGGTGCCATGCCGGATGATCGCCCGATGTGCGGCCGCGATGAGATCCAGGCGCCGGTCCGCCCGTCCCTTGCGCGTCATATTCCCCCGCTCGTTGAAAACCACGCTCTGTGCCGGGGTCCATAGTGACCGTTTTCTAGAATTTTTGCTAGCCGGGAATTCCACCATTCTTCAAAAGCCGCAACCTCTAGACGTAAGGGGGCGTGATGTCTCTCACGATCCTGTTCATGCCGGAGAGTGCCTACGGGCCGACGAACAACTGCATCGGCATCGGTGACATTCTTCGTAAGCGTGGGCATAGAGTCGTTTTCGCAGCTGAGGCCTCCTGGAAGGGGAAATTGGAGGCCCTCGGATTCGAGGAGGACCTGGTCGATCTCGCGCCTCCGGCCGAAGAGGAGCAGGACGCCGGGCAGTTCTGGAAGGACTTCATCAGGGACACCGCGCCGGAATACCGGAAGTCGACTCTGGAGCAGCTGGAGACGGTCACCAAGCCGATCTGGGAGGCGCTTATCGACGGCGCCAAGTACTGCGAGCCTCAGTTGAAGGAGATTATCGAGCGCGTCCAGCCGGACGTCATCGTCGAGGACAACGTCATCACCTTCCCGGCGCTGCTGACGGCGGGCAAGCCGTTCGTCCGGATCGTCTCCTGCAACCCGCTGGAGGTGCGCGGCGAGGGCGTCGCCCCGGTCTTCTCCGGGCTGCCCGCCGACGACCGGTCGCAGTGGGGTGCCTTCAACGCCGAGTACGACCGCACCCACCGCGAGATCTGGACCGCCTTCAACGAGTGGGTCGTCGAGCAGGGCGCCGACCCGCTGCCGGACCTGGACTTCATCCACGAGGGTGACCTCAACCTCTACGTCTTCCCCGAGACCGCGGACTACGTCGACGCCCGGCCGCTGGGCGACTCCTGGCACCGCCTGGACTCCTCGGTGCGCGAGACGGACGGCGGCTTCGAGCTCCCCGCGTCGCTGGCCGGGCGGGACGGCTCGCTGGTCTACTTCTCGCTGGGCTCGCTCGGCTCGGCGGACGTCTCGCTCATGCAGCGGGTCATCGACGTGCTGGCCACCACCCCGTACCGCTTCATCGTCTCGATGGGTCCGCTGCACGAGGAGATCAAGCTGGCCGCCAACATGTGGGGGGCCGAGTTCGTCCCGCAGACCAAGATCATTCCGATGGCCGACCTGGTCATCACGCACGGCGGCAACAACACCACCACCGAGGCGCTGCACTTCGGCAAGCCGATGATCCTGCTGCCCCTGTTCTGGGACCAGTACGACAACGCGCAGCGCGTCCACGAACTCGGCTACGGTGTGCGCCTGTCCACCTACACCTTCTCCGCCGAGGAGCTGACCGGCGCGCTGGACAGGCTCCTGGGCGACGGCGCGCTCCGCGAGCGCCTGGCAGCCGCGGGCGAGGAGGTCCGCGGGCGGGACGGCCTGCGCAGGGCGGCCGACCTGATCGAGCGGGCCGGCGCCTGACGGCTCTCCGCACCACCACGACGAGGGAAGTTCCATGGGTAAGTTGATCAATCCGGCGACCGGCGAGCTTCTGGGGGAGATCGCCGACACCCCGATCGAGGAGGTGGCCGCCGCCGTGCGGCGGGCCCGCGTGGCGTTCCAGGAATGGAGCGCCGCGACCCCGGCCGAGCGGGCCAGGGTGCTGCTGCGCTTCGCCGATCTCGTCGAGGCCGACGCCGAGGAGCTCACCCGGCTGGAGGTCGCCGAGACGGGCAAGCCCGCGGCGGTCTTCCGCGACGGTGAGCTGCCGTTCGCGGCGGACAACCTCCGCTTCTTCGCCGGGGCGGCCCGTTCGCTGGACGGCACCGGTGCGGGGGTGCTCAGCTCCGGCTACACCTCGGTGCTGGTGCGTCGTCCGGTGGGTGTCGTCGGATCGATCGCCCCGTGGAACTTCCCCCTGGTCATGGCGGTGTGGAAGATCGGCCCCGCGCTCGCCGCGGGGAACGCGGTGGTCATCAAGCCCGCACCGCAGACGCCGGGCACCACGCTGCGGATGGCCGAGCTGTTCGCCCGTGCCGGCGCGCCCGACGGCCTGCTCCAGGTGGTGCTGGGCGGCGCCGAGGTGGGCGAGGCCCTCGTCACCGACCCGGGCGTCGACATGGTGAGCGTCACGGGCTCCACCGCGACCGGCCGCGCGGTCATGCGCGGCGCCACGGGCTCCCTGAAGCGGGTCCACCTGGAGCTCGGCGGCAAGGCTCCGGCACTGGTCTTCGGTGACGCGGACCTGTCCGAGATGGCCAGGGGCGTCGCGATGGGCGCCACCTACAACACCGGCCAGGACTGCACGGCCGCGACTCGCGTCTACATCTCCCGGGAGGTGTACGACGAGGCGGTCGAGGCGCTGCACGCGACGCTGGCGCGGATCAGGGTGGGCGACCCCTGGGATCCGGCCACCGACATCGGCCCGCTGATCTCCGCGGGGCACCGCGACCGCGTGCACGGCTTCGTGGAGCGGTCCGTCGCCGCGGGCGCCTCCGTGCTCTGCGGTGGCGCCCCGCTCGAAGGGCCTGGATTCTACTACCCGCCCACGCTGATTTCCGGCGCGACCCAGGACTGTGAGATCGTTCAGGGTGAACTTTTCGGTCCGGTACTGGTCGCCCTCCCCTTCGACGGAGAGGACGAGGCGGTCCGGCTGGCCAACGACACCGTCTACGGGCTGGCCTCATCGGTCTGGTCCAGGGACGTGGCCAGGGCGCTGCGCGTGTCGCATCGGCTTGATGTGGGCGTGACCTGGGTGAACGACCATCTGCCCATCGCCTCTGAGGCGCCGCACGGCGGGGTCAAGGGGAGCGGCTTCGGCAAGGACATGAGTCAGGAGGCGGTTGGTGAATACTCCGTGACCCGCCACCTGATGATCAAGCACCAGGCTCCAGAGGTGAGGGATTCCTTCCGGCCGGCCTAAAAACTTTGTAGCCGTATGTCCTTTTTGTGGGGATTTATCGGCATTTACTCCATTCGAAGTGACATAAAGGATGTGCTCAAATTGCTTTCGCCGTTTCCAAATCCGGCGAGGGGTTACGTAGGCCAGTGATGACACAAGACCGCCGGAGCCACCGCGCGTCAGGGGTGGGCAGTCGACTCCTGCCGGCGAACTGGCGCGTGCGTCCCCGTCTGGTCGCGCTGATCCTGCTTCCGACCGCTGCGGCCGTCCTGCTCACCGGACTGCAGCTGACCACCGCCCTCGCCACGGCCGGTGAGTACCGCCGGATGACCGAGGTCGCCTCACTGGTCGAGTCGCTCGGCACGCTCGCCCACGAGATGGCCGAGGAGCGCGACCTCACCGCCTGGTACATCGCCGGCGCCTCTCGCTCCCGGCTCACCAAGGTCAGGGAACAGCGTGGGGTGGTCGACCGGAGCAGCAAGCAGACGCTGACCGCCATGGAGGGCCTCGACGAGTCGCAGGCGGTCCGTGTCCGTACCGAGGTCGCCCAGATCCGCCGCTGGCTCGACGGTCTCCCCGGCCTGCGCAGGCTGATGACCGACGGCAGCGTGCTGCCCCGGGCGGCCCTCGGCATGTACTCGCGGATGATCGCCGACTTCGTCACCCTCCACGACGACCTGGGCCGTGGCGGCGGCGACGAGCGCCTCATCGGTGACGCGCTCGCGCTGGGCGCGCTGACCCGGGCCAAGGAGCAGGTCGCCAGGCAGCGGGGCACCCTTCTGGTCAGCTTCCTGGACCGCAAGTTCGACTTCGACGACCCCGCCGACCTGCTGGGCGCGTACCGGAGCCAGCTGAGCGAGGAGAACGCCTTCCGGGCGACCGCCTCGGCCGCCGACATCAAGCGCTTCCGCGACGTGGTCAACGGCCCCAAGGTCGACCAGGCCGACTCCATGCGGGCCCTGGTCATGTCCCTCATGCGGGAGAACAAGCCGCTGGAGCGGATCGGCGGCGGCTGGCTCAGGAGCGCCGACACCTGGTACACCGCCTCCTCCGCGATCGTGGACAACATGCGGACCGTCGAGCGCGGCCTGTCGGCCGCGGTGGTCGCCCGCAGCCAGGAGATGGAGAGCGCCGAGCAGCGCAGCGCCGTGATCTCCGGTATCTCGCTCCTGGTCCTGCTGGTCCTGATTCTGCTCATCACCGCCTGGGTGGCCGGCACGCTCGTCCGGCCGCTGCGCAAGCTGCGCAGCGAGGCGCTTGAGGTGGCCGACACCCGGCTGCCCGAGACCGTCCGGGCGCTGCGGGAGTCCGGAGACCACGCTCCGAACATCGAGGTGCCCTCCATCGGGGTGGCCTCCCGCGACGAGATCGGGGAAGTGGCCAGGGCCTTCGACGAGGTCCACCGCGAGGCCATCCGGCTGGCGGGTGACGAGGCCCGGCTGCGAAGCAACATCAACGCGATGTTCGTCAACCTCTCCCGGCGCACCCAGTCGCTCGTGGAACGCCAGATCGACCTCATCGACGACCTGGAGCAGGGTGAGCAGGACGAGGACCGGCTCGGCAGCCTCTTCAAGCTGGACCACCTGGCCACCCGCATGCGCCGGAACTCCGAGAACCTCCTGGTCCTCGCCGGTCAGGAGCAGAGCCGCCGGTGGAGTGAGCCGGTTCCGCTCAGCGACGTCGTCCGCGCCTCGCTGTCGGAGGTCGAGAACTACGAGCGGGTGAACCTCCGGGTCGAGTCGGGTATCTCGATCATCGGCCAGGCTGTCAACGACATCGTCCACCTGGTCGCGGAGCTCGTCGAGAACGCGATCTTCTTCTCGCCGCAGGACACCAAGATCACGGTGACCAGCAACGCCAACGAGATGGGCGCCGTCATCCTGGCGGTCACCGACGCGGGCATCGGCATGAGCGACGAGGAACTGGCCGAGGCCAACCGCCGGTTGGCCGAGCCTCCCGCGGTGGACCTGTCGGTCTCCCGCCGGATGGGCCTGTTCGTGGTCGGCCGCCTGGCCATGCGCCACGGGATCAGGGTCCAGCTCAGGCGCCCGGAGGCCGGCGGCCTGAGCGCCGTCGTGCTCCTGCCGGTGCAGGTGGTGGCCCAGGGCACGGTAATGCCCGAGATGGCGATGGCCGGGGGCGGTATGCTGTCCGGTTCCTTCGGCGATCCCGCAAGCTCGTTCTCCTCGGTGAACCCCGACCCGTTCGGCTCCGTTCCGAACCCGGACCCGTTCGGGACCGGCACCGGGCGCGGTGGCCGACCGCCGGCCGGCCTCGGACAGCCTCCCCAGGTGCCGGCGCCGATGTCCGGAGATCTCTGGTCGGGGCCGGTGGTACCCGCCGCCGCGGTGGAGGACCTGTGGTCGTCACCGCTGGAGTCGACCCCGGCACCGTCGTTCCCCTCCGCCTGGCCCGAGACCTCCTCGTCCGATCTGTGGGCACCGCAGCGGCTGGAACCGGTGGAGAACACCCAGGCCCTTCCCGCGGTCGAGGTCTCGCCGACGGAACCGGAGTCCGAGGAGTTCCTGCCGATCTTCGCGGCGGTGGGGTCCGACTGGTTCCGCAGCAGCGCGTCCGGCGCACCCGAGCCGGAACAGGAGCAGGAGGCAGAGCCCGAGCCCGTCGCCGAGGCCAGGCCCCGGCTGCTGGAGCAGCGGGTCAGGCGAGGTCCGCAGGGACTGGAGACCCAGGACTTCCCGCAGATCTCGCACTCCGCGCCGCAGCCTCAGCAGCAGCCGCAGCAGGCACCGCCGCCCAGGCCGGCCGCGCCCGCGGCCGACAGGCAACCGTGGAGCACCCCCTCGGATCAGGGCTGGGCGGCCGCCGAGGTCGCCAAGAAGCCGGTGGAGGGCGGCGTGACCGGAGCGGGCCTTCCCAAGCGGGTGCCCAAGGCGAACCTCGTTCCCGGAGCCGCCTCGGCGGCACCGGCTGCGCCGGCCCCCTCGATGCCGCCGATATCGGCGGATCGGGTGCGCAGCCGCCTGTCCAGTTTCCAGCAAGGCGTACGGCAGGGACGCGCTGAGATGAGCGAGCGCGCCAAGGCCGTCGAGGGAGAGAACCAGCAGTGAACAACCAACTCAGCCAGGCCGCCCGCGGCTTCAACTGGCTGATCACCGAGTTCGTCAAGGAGATGCCCGGAGTGGCGCACGCGGTGATCGTCTCCGCGGATGGGCTCCCGCTGGCCTACTCCCAGGGATTTCCCAAGGACCGGGCGGACCAGCTCGCCGCGATCACGGCCGGTCTGATCAGCCTCACCCAGGGGGCCTCGCGAGTCTTCGAGGGTGGTCCCGTGGCACAGACAGTGATCGAGATGCAGCGGGGCCTCCTGCTGACCATGTCGATCAGTGATGGTTCCGCGCTGGCCGTACTGGCCTCGCCGGACTGTGACATGGGCCTGGTGGCCTACCAGATGACGCTGCTCTCAGAGCGTGCCGGGCAGGCGCTTACGCCTGCGCTACGGGCCGAACTGCAGTCGGTTCAGCGATAGGGGGGGTGATATGGAAGCACCAGGTTGGCGTGGGCCGGGGGAGGAACCCCAGCACACGTCTCAGGCCAAGAGCGGGCGAGACCGGTTGATTCGCCCGTACGCTGTGACCGGGGGCAGGACCGCCCCCCGGATGCAGCTAGCTCTCGAGGCACTGGTCTCCTCGGCGACGTTGGTGGGGGTGGACCCCGCCACGCTCTCCACGGAATATCAGGCGATCATTTCGCTGTCCCGGCAGGTGCGCTCGGTTGCCGAGCTCTCTGCCCTGTTGCGCATGCCACTTGGCGTGACCCGGGTACTGATCGCGGACATGGCGGCCGAGGACCTGGTGCAGATCCATCAGCCGTCGCTGGATGCGGGTAAGCCGGATCTCAATTTGCTTGAAAGGGTGCTCAGTGGGCTTCGCAGGCTCTGACGCCGGGATGACGTCGACGAAGATCGTCGTCGCCGGCGGGTTCGGTGTCGGCAAGACGACCTTTGTCGGCGCGGTCTCCGAGATCATGCCGCTGACCACGGAAGCGGTGATGACAGAGGCCAGCGCGGACGTCGACGACCTCTCGCACATCCCGACGAAGCGAACCACCACGGTCGCCATGGACTTCGGCCGGGTCTCGCTGGACCGCGACCTGATCCTGTACCTGTTCGGTACGCCGGGTCAGCACCGGTTCTGGTTCATGTGGGATGACCTCGTGAAAGGCGCGATCGGTGCGATCGTGCTCGTCGACACCCGGCGGCTGGCCGACAGCTTCCCGGCGATCGACTACTTCGAGGAGGCCGGACTACCGTTCGTCGTGGCCCTCAACGGGTTCGGCGGATCGCACGTCCACGGTGAGGAGGAGGTGCGGGAGGCTCTGACGATCGCCCCGCACATCCCCGTCGTCCGGACCGACGCCCGGTCCAGGGAGGCGGTGAAATCGACCTTGATCACCTTGGTCGAGCACGTCCTCACACTCAGGGTCTGATCTCCTGGCGCGGGTCTCGCCCCTTCGAAGGGGCGAGACCCGCCTCTCTTCCGCCCCCCTGTGACTCGGTGCGAGCTCCCGCGGAGCCGCCATCACTCGCCGCGGGTCGGCGGGGTCGACGTCCTGGTTCCGGAATCCCCGATCTGCACGCCTTTGCCGGCCGGCTCGTGCCCCGTCCTCGGGACCCGGGTGTCCCGCACCGGACAACGACGTCGGACGGCGGCCCATGGCGGCCCATGGCGGCCCATGGCGGCCCGCCACGCCGGGGACATCTCGTAAGGCCGGCTCCGGACCCTCTGATCCGGCCGGAGGCGACGGCCGATGAATCCCGGACCGCGGACGCGCCGGGGGCCGAGTGAATACGCGGCCTCACGGTCCGGTCTGCGGGCCACCCGCTGAGCTCAATCGCACGGTGACCATCGATTTCACGATGGTCGTTTCTTTTCCGTATGGAAAGTGGATGAAACAGCGGCGGCCGGTGACGTGAACCTCACGTCACCGGCCATCGCTGTTTCGCGAGCCCGACGCCGGCCTTTACGCCGGCCCTGTATCGGCCCTTAAATGGGCAGGGCCTCAACAATTGAGGCGCCGCCGGGCAGTTCCACCTGCCGGTTGAGCCGGAAACCGGACTTGCCCAGGAGTTCGGCGTACTCGGAGGTGCTGCGCTCCATGCCCTCGCCGAAAAGGGCGAGCATTCGCATGTCGATGTCCTTACTGATGTGCGACCTGTCGTCGTCCGGCACCACGGCCTCCACCAGGAGCACTCGGCCGTCGTCGGAGACGGCCTCCCTGACATTGCGCAGAATCCGCACCGAGTCCTCGTCGGACCAGTTGTGGATCACACTGCTCAGCAGGTAGGCGTCCGCCCCGGCGGGCACCGAGGCGAAGAAGTCACCGTCCGCGAATTTGCACCGGCCTTCAAGTCCGGCCTCGGCGAAGAACTCCCTGGCCGCGCTGACCACCTGTTCCTGGTCGAACAGCACCCCGTCCAGATCTGAGTGGGCCTTCAGCACGGCGGCCAGGATGTGCCCCTTGCCGCCGGCCACGTCCACCAGGGTTCGCACCCCGGAGAAGTCGTAGCGGGAGGCCACGGCGTTCGCGAACGGCTGGGCCCTGACCACCATGTAGTCGTTGAACAGCGCACCGGCCCCGGGGTTGGCCTTCAGGTAGCCGTAGAGGTGCCCGTGCCGCTCGACGAAGCCCGACCTGCCGGTGCGCACGGTCTGCGGGACCATGCCCATGCCGTACCAGAAGCCCTCCTCGACGATCATCCGTACGGCGGGGCGGAGCGAGCCGGGCACGTCGGTGCGGAGGGTGACACCCGCCTCGGTCAGCTCGTAGGTGCCGGGCGCCGCGGTGGCGACCATGCCCATGGCGGCGAGCTGGCGGAGCACCCTGCCGAGCGCGGAGGCGTCGGCGCCGCAGCGCAGTGCGAGCTCGTCAACGCTCAGGGCGCCGTCTCGCAGGTGGTCGGCGCAGCCCAGTTCGGCCATCGTGGCCAGAGCGGCGAAACGGGAGACACCGCCGATCGCATCCCATACCGGTGCCTGTGGGTCGCTCATGAAAATCCTCTCTCTGCGGTGTGCGGCCCTGAGGGGGACCACCGCCGGACTCGCGTGCCCGGGCGGGGAGCGGTTCGGGTTCCGGCAGGCGTTTTCGACGATCGGTCCTCAGGGGGTCGAGGCCGACGGGCTCCGCATGCCGCGCACCAGGCGGCCGACCTCGGCGCGCAGCTGCACGAAGTCGGGGTGCTCGCGGGTGGTGATCTGGTCGCGCGGTCCCGGCAGGTCCACGCGCAGGTCACCGACGATCCCGGCAGGGGCCTTGGACAGGACCACGACGCGGTCACCGACGTAGACGCTCTCGTCGATGTCGTGGGTGATCAGCACGATGGTCATGTTGTGCAGGTTGCGGACCCGCAGGGTCAGGTCTTCCAGGTCCTCGCGGGTCTGGGCGTCCACGGAGCCGAAGGGCTCGTCCATCAGCAACAGGGCCGGGCGGTAGGCCAGGGCGCGGGCGATGGACACCCGCTGCTGCATGCCTCCGGAAAGTTGCCACGGGTACTTGGCCGCGGCGCCGTCCAGGCCGACCTCCTCCAGCGCCTCCATCGCCGCCTGCCCGCGCTGCCGTTTGTCCATTCCCTTGCGGCGCAGCGGGAGCGAGACGTTGTCGACCACCGACATCCAGGGGAACAGGGAGCGGCTGTAGTCCTGGAAGACCACGGCCAGGTCGTCGGGGGTCTGCTCGACCTGGGCGCCGTTGAGCGTGACCTGGCCGCCGCTGGGCCGGAGCAGCCCCGCGATGGAGCGCAGCAGGGTGGACTTGCCGCATCCGGAGGGGCCGACGATGCACACCAGCTCACCCTGGGCGACCTCCAGGTCGATGCCACCCAGCGCGTTGTGGGCGGTCGGTCCGCTGCCGTAGGTGTGGGACAGATTCGTGATCTCAAGCACAGCAGGTCCTCAGGTCGTCTGCTTGGCGGAGCGGTGCCAGGACAGGACACGTCGCTCGGCCGCCAGAAACGCCGAGTTGAACACGTATCCCAGGACGCCGAGCACCACGATGGTTCCCCACACGCCGGAGAAGTCGTATGACCTCTGGGCGTCCAGAAGCTGGAAGCCGATCCCGTCGGTGCTGCCGACCAGTTCGGAGAGCACCATGAGGATCAGCGCCAGTGACAGGCTGACCCGGAGTCCGGCGAAGATCTTCGGCATGGCCGAGGGCAGGATGATCCGGAACAGCCGCTCACCGCCCGACAGCCCGAAGACCCTGGCGGTGTCCAGGTGCTGGCGGTCGACCTGCCGTGCCCCCTCGGAGGCGTTGATCAGGACCGGCCAGACGATGCCGAACGCGATGAAGCTGATCTGCATCCGGGGGCCGATGGAGAACAACGCCATGAAGAACGCCAGCAACATGGGCGGCGGGATGGCGCGGGCGAACTGGACCAGGGGGTCGATGAAGCGGAAGAGCAGCGGGGAACGGCCCAGGGCGACCCCGAGGACGATCCCGACGACCCCGGCCAGCACCCACCCGGCCAGCAGCCGGCCGATGCTCGCGGGGATGTTCGTCAGCGCCGCCTCGGTCAACCAGAGCCGCTCCGCGGGGCCGGTCAGCCACATCGTGTACATGCTGGTCGCGATCTGCGACGGCGGCGGGAAGCTCAGCATCTCGATGCCGCGGGTGAGCAACTCCCACAGCAGCAGCACGACGGGCACCGGCCACAGCCGGACCACGCCGCGCAGCAGGCCGTTCATCAGACCACCTCCGTACGGGCGGTGTGCCAGCGGAAGATCCGCCGTTCCGCGAGCACGAACAGGCCGTTGGTGATCACGCCGATGATCCCGGCCCAGATGGCGGCGGCGATGATGTACTCCGTCGCGTCCGCGCTGCCGCCGCTCTCCAGGACGTAACTGCCGATGCCCTGGGCGCCGCCGCCGAGCAGTTCCGCGCTGATCGCCACGATGAGCGCGATCGCCGACGCCAGCCGGACACCGGTGGCGATGAAGGGCGCCGTGCTCGGCAGGGAGACGCGCCACAGCACGGCCGACTTCCCGAACCCGAAGCTGCGGAGTGTCTCCTTGGCGAGCGGGTCGACGTCCTTGAGGCCGTACATCGTGTTGATCAGGACGGGCCAGGTCGCCGCGTAGACGATCAGGGTGACCTTCATGTCGAACCGGTCGGAGAACACGGCGAGCGCCAGCGGGATCAGCGCGATCGACGGGATCGGGCGCAGGAACTCAAGGATCGGCCGGAGCGCGTTCTCCACCCGGGGCAGGCCGCCGAGCAGGAACCCGGCGGGTACCGCGAGCGCGACCGTGAACAGCAGTCCAAGAGCCCAGGCGCCGAGGGTCGAGGCGACGTCGGAGAGGAACTCCCCGTCGGTCACGAGTGCGCCTGCTCGACCCAGCACCGTGGAGGCCAGTGGGAAGACGAGTGGATCGATCAATCCGGTCCGGCCCACGACCTCCAGAACGCAGAACAGCCCCGCGACGCCGAGGGCGCCGCAGAGCAGTCTGTTGTCGAGCGGGTTGCGGCGTGTCACCCGAGGTTTCCAGGAAGGAGGGTCTTGGCCTGGATCGCGCTCTTCAGGTAGCCCTGCTCGACCATCAGGTCGGCGACGCGCTGCAGGCGGGTCTCGTCAAGGCTGGTCGGGAAGGACCCGAGGGTGATGACGGCGGCGGTCGCGGCGTCGATCTTGGTGTAGGTCGGCAGGATCTCCTCGACGGCCTTGCGGTCGGTGGCGGAGATCTGCTGGGCCCTGGCGATCGCCCGCTGGAAGGCGGCGACGGTCTTGGGGTTCTCGGTGGCGAAGTTCTCCATGACGATCACGCCGGCGATGGGGAAGTCCGCCGTGGAGTCGACCATCGTGTCGGCGAGCTTCTGGGCGCCGAGGTTCTTCTGCACCGCGGTCAGGGCGGGCTCGGTCATCCAGGCCGCGTCGACGACCTTGCTGGCCAGCTGGGCACCCATCTCGGGGAAGGGGAACTCCATGAACTGCACGTCGTTCTCGGTGAGGCCGTGCGTCTTGAGCACCGAGGTGACCGCCAGGGTGCCGATGTTCTTGAGGCTGTTGACCGCGATCTTCTTGCCCTTGAGGTCGGCGGGCGTCTTGATCGAGGAGTCCTTGGGCACCATGAGGTTGAACGAGTTCGGAGCGGCCTGGTAGAGGTCCGAGATGATCTTCATCTTGTTGCCGGCAGCGACGGCGAGGAAGGCCGAGACGTAGTTCGTCTGGGTGGCGTCCAGGGATCCGCCGATGAGGGACTGCTGGGCCTGGGCTCCGCCGGGCACCGGCTCGATGGTGACGGTGAGCCCCTCCGCCTTGAAGAAGCCCCGCTTGTTGGCGATGTAGAGCGCGGCGGAGTCGGGGATCGGCAGCGCGCCGATCTTGATCTGGGTCTTCTCCAGGCCACCCGCGTTCGCGGCGGCGGCGGTGTCAGTGGACTTGTCGGAACCTCCGCAGGCGCTCAGCACCAGGGCGGCTGCGACTCCTGCGATGACGGCCCGGCTCGCAAGTGTGAACCTCATGGGTCTCCTTAGCTGCATTAGCTGCATTTGACCGCCCCTGCCGGAACTCGTGGTAACTCATCGGGCGACATGGAGGGGGTCCCGGGAGGCATGTTGGTCAAGGGGGGGTTTGCCGACCGCGGATCAGAGTAGCGGAGTAGATCAGTCAAATTACAAATATCACCCCTTTCGCCCCTGTTGTCCCGAAGCTACAAAGCGGGCATACGCCACCCAGTTGCCACATCCATAACAATCAACAGATAGATCTACTTAGCGGGCATAAGCGGAAATGTCAATGAATCTGTTTCGCAACTTTGGGGAAGTTTGTGGCTACAGGGCGGAGAGTCGTCGCCCGGTTACGGGTGCGGTGTGCCCGTTCGGTGGGAAATGTGAGTTATGTGCTGTTGGCCGAACTCATCCGGCTGTGCTCCAATAACCCCTACCCCATGGATGCGTCGGCGTCACCTGCACATCGTTGCGTGACGCGATCCCCTCCAAGCAGACGATCCGAGGAGAGGCAGCGGAGGCCAGTGAGGACAGCGTCAATCCCCAGCGAACGCGAATCCGGGCTGGCACCTGCCCTGGGATTCGACAGTCAGGGGGGGCAGCCGCAGAGCGGCCCGGGTCAGGGCCCAGACGGCTCCGGCTCCGAGAGGTCTGCGAGGAACGGCGGCAGGCTCGCGCTCAAGAACTGGCGGGTGAGGTCGCGACTGATCGCGCTCATCGTCATCCCCACGGCCGCCGCGATCGTGCTGGGCGGCCTGCGGGTCACCACCTCGATCAGCAGCGCCGCCGAGTACGAGCGCGTGCGCACCACCGCCGAACTCACCGCGGGCCTGAGCCACCTGGTCGACGAACTACAGCTTGAGCGGGACCTGTCGGCCCGGTACGTGGCACAGGGGCGGCTGAGCACCGGCAAGTCGAATCTACGCAAGCAGTACGAAAAAGTCGACGGCGTCGCCCGCGAGGTACGCACCCGCATCGACGGCGTCATCAACGACAGCGGCGTCGTCGAGGCGTTCAGCACCCGGAGCAGGGACGAGCTCACGCGGATCCTCGCCCGCATCGACGAGATCAAGAGCCTGCGTGACGCGGCGACGGCCACCCAGTTGCCGGCCCAGCCCACGATCCGCGTGTACTCCGCCACCATCGCGGACCTGCTCGCCCTGCACGACGAGATCATTCAGGGTGTCGCGGACCAGGAGATCACCAGCAGTGCGGCCGCGTTCGCCGCGCTGACCAGGGCCAAGGAACAGGCGTCCAGGGAGCGGGCGAACCTCGCCATCGCCCTCGCCGTCAGGGGGTTCAGCGCGGAAGGCCTGAACGCCATGCAGGCCGCCCGGGCGCAGTTCGACAGCGAGCTCGCGACCTTCCGCTCCGAGGCCTCGGTCGCCCAGCGTCAGCTCTACGACGACAAGGTCAGCAGCCAGAAGAAGGACCGCGCGGCGGCGCTGCGCGCCCGCGCCATCGTGCTGGCCCTCAACGGTCAGCCGCTGAGGAACGTCGACGTCTCCAGGGCCGGAGTCGGTGACCAGACGACCTGGTTCGACGCCTCCAGCGACATCGTCGAGCGCATGCGCACCGTGGAGGAGCAGGTCGCCGACACCCTCATCACGCAGAGCCGGGTCCTGCAGGAGTCGGAGCAGCGCGGAGCGCTGATCGCCGCCGGGCTGAGCGCGCTGCTGCTCATCCTCGTCCTGATCGTCACCGCGGTCATGGCGCGGTCGCTGGTCAGGCCGCTGCGCAGGCTCCGTACCGAGGCGCTGTCCATCGCCGGCCAGCGTCTCCCCGAGACCGTCCAGAGCATGCGTGAGAGCGGCGAGGTCTCGACCACCGACATCACCCCGATCGGTGTCGCCTCCGACGACGAGATCGGTGAGGTGGCCCGGGCCTTCGACGAGGTCCACCGCGAGGCCGTGCGGCTGGCGGGCCAGGAGGCCACGCTGCGGAGCAACGTCAACTCGATGTTCGTCAACCTCTCCCGGCGCAGCCAGACCCTGGTGGAGCGCCAGCTCTCCCTCATCGAGAGCCTGGAGCAGGGCGAGCAGGACGAGGACCGGCTCGGCAGCCTCTTCCGCCTCGACCACCTCGCCACCCGCATGCGCCGCAACTCGGAGAACCTCCTGGTCCTCGCCGGTCAGGAGCCCGCCCGCCGGTGGAGCCAGCCGGTCCCGCTCATCGACGTGGTCCGCGCCTCGCTGTCGGAGGTCGAGAACTACGAGCGGGTCGACCTGCAGCTGTCCGCGGGTGTGGCCGTGGCCGGAACCTCCGTCAACGACGTCGTCCACCTGATCGCGGAGCTCGTGGAGAACGCGATCTCCTTCTCCCCCCGGGAGACCAAGGTCATCGTCTCCAGCAATCGCATCGACGGCGGTGGCGTGATGGTCTCGGTGACCGACATCGGCATCGGCATGACCGCCGAGGAACTCACCCAGGCCAACTGGCGACTGGCCAACCCGCCGGTGGTGGACGTCTCGGTCTCCCGCCGGATGGGCCTGTTCGTGGTCGGCCGCCTTGCCCTGCGGCACGGTGTCCGAGTCCAGCTCAGGCAGCAGGACAGCGGCGGCCTGACCGCCATGGTCCTGCTCCCGGAGAACCTGCTCGCCGTCACCGCCCGCCCGGGAGGCGCGCCAGGTGCCATGTCGCAGGGCGGGGACTGGGCCGGGTCCATGCCCTCCATGGACCGCCCGCCCGTGCTGGCCAGCCCCCCGGCTCCCCAGATGCCGTCCTTCGCCTCGTTCGAGGCCGCCCACCAGAACTCGTTCGCCTCCTTCGACCTGGGGCAGCAGTTCAACTCCTTCGAGGCCTCGCAGCCTCCTTTCGGAGGCGGCCAGTTCGGGCAGGCACCCGTAGACACCCCGTGGCCGGGACAGCTTCCGCCGCCCGGCGCCACCCCCGGCTGGCCGGACGCCTCCCAGTCCGACCCCACCGCGTGGCATCAGGGCCAGGGCGGCCCGTCCAGAGGCGACGCCGGAACGTGGTCCGGGGGACCGAGCGCGCCCGCGCGCGGTGACGCCCCCGTCTGGCCCGGCGGGCAGAGCAGGGACAGTGGCTCCGACGTCTGGTCGAGCTCCTCGCTCCGCGGCGGCGACTCCGGAGGCTGGCCGTCCACCGGCAACTCCGGCCCGTTCGGGCGGCGCCCGTTCGACGCGGCGGACAACACCGGCCCGCTGCCGGTGATCCCCGACTCCTCGCCCATGGAAGAGGCGAAGGAGGAGTTCCTGCCGATCTTCGCGGCCGTCGAGTCCGACTGGTTCAAGAAGGTCGATCCGGTCCAGGCCGTCGAGGAACGGGACGAGGAGGTCGAACCGGCCCGGCCGGCCCAGGCCGTTCAGGAGACCGTCCAGCTCTCACAGCAGGCCGCCCCCACACAGGGGACCGGCTGGTCGTCACCCGCCGACGTGGGCTGGCAGGCGGCCAAGGCCGCCAGCGAGCCCTCACGCGGCGGGATCACCGGTTCAGGGCTGCCCAAGCGGGTGCCCAAGGCGAACCTGGTGCCCGGCACGGCCGCGCCTGACCTGGGCGCGGCTCCCCAAACTCCCGTGCTCCGGCCGACAGTCTCCCCGGAGGCGGTGCGCAGCAGGCTGGCCAGCTTCCAGCAGGGCGTACGGCAGGGCCGCGCGGCCGCCAGGGGCGGAGCCGCGGACGGACGGCCGTATCCCGACTTCGGCCGGGACGTTGAAGGAAACAAGGAGGACCGGTGAGCGAGCTCATCATGGTCGCCAAGGAGGATGACACGTGCGCGAAATGAGCCAGGCCGCCCGGGGGGTCAATTGGCTGATCACTGACTTTGTGAACAACGTCCCAGGTGTGGCGCACACAGTCGTCGTGTCGGCGGACGGTCTGCCGTTGGCGTATTCCGACGGATTTCCCAGGGACAGGGCGGACCAGCTGGCCGCGGTCGCGGCCGGCCTGATCAGCCTGACCCAGGGCGCCTCACGGGTTTTCGAAGGCGGTGCGGTCACCCAGACCGTGGTGGAGATGCAACGAGGGCTGCTCCTCATCATGTCCATCAGTGACGGTTCCTGTCTGGCGGTGCTGGCCGCCGCCGACTGTGACATGGGACTGGTGGCCTACCAGATGACGATGCTCGTCGAGCGGGCAGGCCAGGTGCTGACCCCGGCCGTCCGCGCGGAACTGCAGTCTTCCCACACACGGTGACGGCGATGATGCTAGGAGGCTGTCGTGGCAGGCCGCGGCTGGACCGGTGAGGGTGACCCGCACAGCGGGTTTCCCTATCAATCGATGGACGACCCCCACCGGCAACAGGGGAGTCCTTCGCATCTCATGCAGCCGGCGCCGTCGGAGCAGAGCTCCCTCGTCCGTCCGTATGCCGTGACCGGGGGGCGCACCGCCCCCCGGACCCAGCTCGCCCTGGAGGCCCTGGTCTCCTCGGCGACCTCCATACATCACGATTTATCCACCCGCACCCCGGAGTATCAGGCGATCAGTTCCCTGTGCCGGCAAGTGCGTTCGGTCGCTGAGATCTCCGCGATGCTCCGCATCCCGCTCGGCGTGACCCGGATCCTGGTCGCCGACATGGCCGCCGAGGGTCTGATCCAGCTGCATCAGCCTCAGCTGGACGCGGGCAAGCCGGATCTCAACCTGCTGGAAAGGGTGCTCAGTGGACTTCGCAGGCTCTAGCCGCGGCGGCGGCCTGACATCGACGAAAATCGTCGTCGCCGGGGGATTCGGTGTCGGTAAGACCACGTTCGTGGGGGCGGTGTCGGAAATCCTGCCGCTGACCACGGAGGCGGTGATGACCGACGCCAGCGCCGGGATCGACGATCTCGGCCTCACTCCGAACAAGACCACCACCACGGTCGCGATGGACTTCGGCCGCGTCTCGCTGGACCGCGACCTGATCCTTTACCTGTTCGGCACGCCCGGCCAGCACCGGTTCTGGTTCATGTGGGACGACCTGGTCCGCGGCGCGATCGGCGCGATCGTGCTCGTCGACACCCGGCGGCTGGCCGACAGCTTCCCGGCGATCGACTACTTCGAGGAGGCCAAGCTCCCCTTCGTCGTCGCGGTCAACGGGTGGGACGGCACCTACCTGCACGGTGAGGAGGAGGTACGCGAGGCGCTGACGCTGGCGCCTCACATCCCCATCTCCAAGACCGACGCCCGCTCGCGCGACGCGGTGAAGGCCACGCTCATCACGCTTGTGGAGCACGCGCTCACCATGCGGATGGCCGTTCCCGGCTGGGGCCGCTGACCGCGGGAGGGCGTCAGTCGCACCTCCCAGCGGATAGGCTGGGAGGTCGAGTCGCAGACCTGTAGCGCAGAGGCTGGCCAATCACGTGTTCGAGACGCTTTCCGACCGGCTGACATCGGTCTTCTCCTCCCTTCGATCCAAGGGTCGGCTCTCCGAGGCCGACATCGACGCGACCTGCCGCGAGATCCGCATCGCGCTCCTCGAGGCCGATGTCGCGCTGCCCGTGGTCAAGGCGTTCGTCGCCCAGGTCAAGGAGCGCGCCCGCGGCGCCGAGGTCTCCCAGGCGCTGAATCCGGCGCAGCAGGTCGTCAAGATCGTCAATGACGAGCTCATCGAGATCCTCGGCGGCGAGACCCGGCGGCTCCGCTATGCCAAGAACCCGCCGACCGTCGTCATGCTCGCGGGCCTGCAGGGCGCGGGCAAGACGACCCTGGCCGGCAAGCTCGCCCGCTGGCTGCGTGAGCAGAACCACACGCCGCTGCTGGTCGCCGCCGACCTCCAGCGGCCCAACGCGGTACAACAGCTCTCGGTCGTGGCCGAGCGCGCGGGCGTCGCGGTCTACGCGCCCGAGCCGGGAAACGGCGTCGGCGACCCGGTCGCGGTGGCCCGCCAGTCGATCGACCACGCCAAGCGGCAACAGCACGACATCGTCATCATCGACACCGCGGGCCGCCTGGGCATCGACCAGGAGCTGATGAAGCAGGCGGCGGACATCCGCGACGCGGTCTCGCCCGACGAGGTCCTCTTCGTCGTCGA
Organism: Streptosporangium sp. CA-115845; assembly: GCF_050943795.1. Lineage (NCBI taxonomy): Bacteria > Bacillati > Actinomycetota > Actinomycetes > Streptosporangiales > Streptosporangiaceae > Streptosporangium > Streptosporangium sp. CA-115845. Next base: position 1,984,380 of record NZ_CP191988.1, read on the forward strand.
CGCGATGATCGGCCAGGACGCCGTCAGCACGGCCCAGGCGTTCATGGAGGGCGTCGGTTTCGACGGTGTCGTGCTGACCAAGCTCGACGGCGACGCCCGCGGCGGTGCCGCACTGTCGGTCCGCCACATCACCGGCAGGCCGATCATGTTCGCGTCCACCGGTGAGAAGCTCGAGGACTTCGACGCCTTCCACCCGGACCGGATGGCCTCCCGCATCCTCGACATGGGTGACATCCTCACCCTGATCGAGCAGGCCCAGAAGACCTTCGACGAGGCCGAGGCCGCCAAGATGGCGAGCAAGCTCACCTCGGGCGAGGGCTTCACCCTGGAGGACTTCCTCGAGCAGATGATGATGGTCCAGAAGATGGGCCCCATCAAGAACCTGCTCGGCATGATGCCCGGCATGGGGCAGATGCGTGACCAGCTCAACCAGGTGGACGACCGCGACCTCGACCGCATCGCCGCCATCATCCGCTCCATGACCCCCGCCGAGCGTCACAATCCGAAGATGATCGACGGCTCACGCCGTGCCCGTATCGCGAGGGGCTCCGGTGTGACGGTGACCGAGGTGAGCGGCCTGGTCACCCGCTTCTTCGACGCTCAGAAGATGATGAAGCGGATGGCCGGCGGCATGGGCATCCCCGGGATGCCCGGTGGTCGTAAGGGAGCCAAGGCCGCGCAGAAGAAGGCGGCCAAGGGACGCAGGGTCAGCGGTGACCCGCGCAAGGCCGCCCTCGGCAAGGCCGCCCCCGACAAGTCCGGCGAGCCTGCGGCCCCGGCGGGGAACGGCCTCCTCGGCAGGCTCGGTTCCGGGCAGCAGCTGCCTCCTGGCCTGGAGCTGCCGCCGGGCTTCGACCCCTCGAAGTTCAAGCTCCCCGGTCAGAAATGAGCGATGGCCCCTTCCACGCGCGTGCCAGATGGATCTGGGTGATCATCGTCGCGGGGTTCATCCTGGTGGCCGTGCTCGAACTGCTCGGGGTACGTCCGAAGTAGTGCTCCCACCACGCCATCCTGGCCGACGGATCGTACGGCGGGTACGCGGGCCGCGCGGGTGCTCCCGGGGGTGCGGGAGTCTCCGGCGCCTGGGCGGCTCCCGGCAGGATCGGCGCCTCGGGCAGGACGGGGGCTTTGAGCCGCGAGGCGGTCCCCGGCGGTTCGAGGGTCTCCGGCGGGGCGGGTGCTCCCGGCCGCACCGGAGCCCCGGGCAGGAGCGGGCCCCAAGGAGGCACGGACGTTCCTCGTGGGACGTGAGACGGCCAGGGGACACTGTCGTGGCCGGTTCCCGGGTTTACGGCAGGGGAAGGGGCGGACGCCGGAGGCGCGTCGGCCTGACCGGCAGGGGTCGCCCTGATGGTCAGCACCGCTCCCAGCACGGTGATGGATCCGGTCGCGGTCAGCAGCAGAGATCTGAGGGTGGTTGCCACGGCGGCCATTTAGCGCAGCAGGCCGGACCCGCAGGGGGCCCGGACACACGTGGATTACCGAGATTTGCCCTCCGGCCGCCACGGGGGATGGCCGTGGATTGGCCGGGCACCCCCGCGCGTCTGGCACAATGACATGTTGGAACATCGTGACACGTGGTTGCCCTCTCACTCCCACGTGCCATGCCTGTCCCTCGATCGGTCCTCTCCTCGTGCCCCACTCGATGAGACACCGCTCACCCACGCTCTAATGCAGGAGAGACCACACCAGTGGCAGTCAAGATCAAGCTCAAGCGGCTCGGCATGATCCGCAACCCGCAGTACCGCATCGTCATCGCCGACAGCCGCACCAAGCGTGACGGCCGGGCGATCGAGGAGATCGGCCTCTACCACCCGAAGGAGAACCCCTCGCGCATCGAGGTCGACTCCGAGCGGGCGGCCTACTGGCTGGGTGTCGGCGCGCAGCCGACCGAGCCCGTCCTCAAGCTCCTCAAGCTCACCGGCGACTGGCAGAAGTTCAAGGGCGAGTCGGCTCCGGCTCCGCTCCTGGTCGCCGAGCCCAAGGCCGACCGCCACGCCGTCTACGAGGCCGCGGCCAAGGAGGCGCTGTCTCTGGAAGCCGCCACCACGCCGAAGAAGTCGACCCGCAAGGCGGCTCCCAAGGCTGAAGAGGCCCCCGCCGAGGCCCCGGCTGAGCCCACCGCGGCCGCCGAGGAGAAGCCGGAAGGCGAGGCCTGAGGTGCTTGAGGAGGCCCTCGAGCACCTGGTGAAGGGCATCGTCGAATACCCCGACGACGTCCAGGTGCACGCTCGCCGCATCCGCAGCGGGCGTGTGCTTGAGGTCCGGGTGCATCCCGAGGACCTCGGTAAGGTCATCGGCCGCGGTGGCCGTACGGCCAAGGCGCTTCGCACGGTCGTGAACGCCCTCGGCGACGGCAAGTACGTCCGGGTCGATCTGCTCGACCTGAACGAGGCCCGCTAGGGCCTGTCCTGTGGATCTTGCCGTCGCGAGGATCGGTCAGGTGGTGTCTCGCAAGGCGGAGGAGGGAGCCGCAGCGTGCTGCGGTGACCGACGACAACGCGGCGAGGCGCCGCCTGACCGACCGCAGTAGGCAAAAGATCCGCAGGACAGGCCCAAGCCGCCGGACGCGTCCAATCGAGCGAACGGGCCACCCGCCCAGCGCGGGTGGCCCGTCTGCTTTCCACCGGCATCACTATGTGAGGAGGCGGGCGTGCAGCTCGTCGTAGGGCGGATCGGTCGCCCGCACGGACTCCGCGGAGACGTGTCCGTGGAGGTGCGCACCGACGAGCCTGACAGGCGCTTCGCCCCGGGCACCGCCCTGGCCACCGACCCCGCCTCGGCCGGCCCGCTGGTCGTCGAGTCCCGTCGCTGGCATTCGGGCATCCTGCTGGTCAGGTTCGAGGGCGTGAGCGACCGTGACCAGGCCGAGGATCTCCGCGGCACCATGCTCGTCATCGACTCGGCGGACATCCCGCCGTCCGACGATCCCGACGAGTTCTACGATCACCAGCTCATCGGCCTCGCCGTGGTCAAGCCCGACGGCGAGCGGGTGGGCGAGGTGTCCGACGTGCTCCACCATGGCCAGGACCTGCTCGTCGTACGGCGTGGGAAGGCGGAGGTCTACGTGCCGTTCGTCAAGGCGCTGGTCCCGGTGATCGACCTTGAGAAGGGCATCCTCGTCGTGGACGGTCCGGCGGGACTGCTCGATCCGGACGAGATCGTCTGACATGCGCGTCGACGTCATCTCGATCTTCCCCGAGTACTTCGCCCCCCTCGACGTCTCCCTCATCGGCAAGGCCCGCGAGCGCGGCATCCTCGACGTCCGTCTCCACCAGCTCCGCGACCACGCCCACGACGTGCACCGCACGGTGGACGACACACCCTACGGGGGGGGGCCCGGCATGGTCATGAAGCCCGAACCCTGGGGCGAGGCCCTCGACGAGGTCCTCGCCGCGGACCCCGTGGCCCTGCCGCGGATGATCGTGCCGACCCCCAGCGGTGTGCCCTTCACCCAGAAGCTGGCGATGGAGTACGCCGCCGAGCCCTGGCTGCTGTTCACCCCGGCCCGCTACGAGGGCATCGACTCCAGGGTGATGGCCGAGTACGGCGCGCGCATGCGGGTGGACGAGGTCAGCATCGGGGACTACGTGCTCGCCGGAGGCGAGGTGGCCGTGCTGGTGATGATCGAGGCCATCGGGCGGCTGCTGCCGGGTGTGCTCGGCAACGTCCACTCGGCCGTGGACGACTCCTTCGCGCCCGGCGCGATGGAGAACCTTCTCGAAGGTCCCGTCTACACCAAGCCGCCCGAGTGGCGGGGGCACGAGGTGCCGGAGATCCTGCTCTCCGGGCATCACGGAAAGATCGCCCGGTGGCGGCGGGATCAGGCACTGCGCCGTACCGCGAGGAACCGGCCCGAACTGCTGGCGGCGCTCGCCCCGCAGAGCCTGGACAAGCACGACAGGCGGCTCCTGTCCGAGCTCGACCAGCCCGGGACCGGACCCGTCGGCCCGGCTCCCTGACCGGTTCCGTCCCCTGACCGGCGGGGCCGATACGGGGCCCTGACCGGTTGATTTCCGGTCGGTCGGGAAAATATGGCAGACTGAAGCGTTGCCGTCGACTGCCTTCCCGGCCTCCGGGCCGGTCTCATTGCGGCCGGCTCCAAGACACAATCCATTTCAGCACGCGTGTCCATCACGACGCCGCTCCGTCGCGGCCGGATGGACCTCCGGGTGCGTTTAAAAACGAGGTACCACTGCCATGCACACGCTGATCAGCGAGCTCGAGACGTCCGCGCTCCGCACCGACATCCCGAGCTTCCGGCCCGGTGACACGCTCGAGGTCCACGTCCGGGTCATTGAGGGCAGCAGGTCCCGTGTCCAGGTCTTCAAGGGCTTCGTCCTTCGCCGCCAGGGCGGTGGCGCCCGCGAGACCTTCACGGTTCGCAAGGTCAGCTACAGCGTCGGCGTCGAGCGTACCTTCCCGGTGCACAGCCCGGTCATCGAGAAGATCGTCCTCGTGACCCGTGGCGACGTCCGCCGGGCCAAGCTCTACTACATGCGTGACCTGCGCGGCAAGGCCGCCCGTATCCGCGAGAAGCGCGAGGCCCGCTAGGCGCGCGCGGTAGTCGCCGCCCTGGCCCGCGCCCTCTTTTCCGGGGAGCGGGCCAGTCGCATGTAAGGAGGTTTGACCTCCTATGGCAATACGCATGGCTATGCGGTACCCCGTCACTCGACCACTTGGTGCCGCCCATCATCTAGGCTCGTCAGCGATGACTAGCGAAGACCGGGAGTACGGCGCAGTCTCGCGTCGACCTGTCGAGGACGAGGTGGACGTGGTCGCCGAAGACACCCAGAAGAACGCCAAGAGCGACAAGGGCAAGAAGAAGGGCTCCTTCTGGAAGGAGCTGCCTGTTCTGATCGTCGTGGCGGTGGTGCTCGCTCTCATAATCAAGACCTTCGTGATCCAGGCGTTCTACATTCCTTCGGAGTCGATGGAGAACACCCTCCTCACGAACGACCGGGTCCTGGTCAACAAGCTCGTCTACCGCGTCCGGGACATCGAACGCGGCGACGTGGTGGTGTTCTCCGGGGTCGACTCCTGGGATCCCGAGATCGACCTTGAGGAGCCGTCCAACCCGGTCGCGGGGTTCTTCCACTGGGTCGGAACCGCCTTCGGCGTGGTCCCCGGCGAGAAGGACTACATCAAGCGGGTCATCGGCGTCGGCGGCGACACGGTGAAGTGCTGCGACGCCCAGGGCCGGGTGACGGTCAACGGGGTCCCCCTCGACGAGGACTACCTCTACCCGGGTGACGTGCCGTCCCAGAAGTTCTTCGAGGCCAAGGTCCCCGAGGGCCGCCTGTGGGTGATGGGCGACCACCGGATGGTCTCCCTCGACTCCCGCTCCCACCTGGGCGACCCCGGCGGCGGGACGATCTCGGTGGACAAGGTGATCGGCCGGGCCTTCGTGATCGTGTGGCCGTTCTCCAGGGCCACGACCATTCCCATTCCCGACACCTTCGGTCAACCGGCTCTCAAAGCCGCCGCGGCCGTGGGAGGCGCGGCCCCGTTCCTCGCGGGCTTCGCAGGCGCCGTGCCGCTGGTGCTGTGGCGTCGTCGCAGACTTTCAAGGCGGTAGCCGAACCTCATGACCGTGGAACCCGAGGCTGACAAGAACAAGAAGTCCGGTAAGGGCGGCAACCTGCGCGAGTCGCTGTTCCTGCTGGTGTGCGGGGTGGTGGTGGCGCTGCTGTTGCAGGCCTTCGTCTTCCAGTCGTTCTGGATCCCGTCGGAGTCGATGGAGAACACCCTTCAGGTGGGTGACCGGGTGGTCGTCAACAAGCTGCACGGCGACGCCGAGCGTGGCGACATCGTGGTTTTCAAGGGCTGGAACGACGAGGACACCATCAAGCGGGTCATCGCGGTCGGTGGTGACACGGTGAAGTGCTGCGACGCCCAGAAGCGGATCACGGTCAACGGAGTGCCGCTCGAAGAGGGCTCCTACCTGTACCCCGGCGACTTCCCCTCGGGGGACGCGTTCGAGAAGGTGGTCCCCGCCGGGAGACTGTGGGTCATGGGCGACCACCGCACCGCCTCCGCCGACTCGCGCGCCCACGAGGAGCGGAAGGGGGAGGGCACGATCTCCGAGGACGACGTCGTCGGCCGTGCGGTGGCGATCTACTGGCCGTTCTCCAGGGCCACGATCCTTTCGAGGCCGGAGAGTTTTCTCAAGGTGAGATAGCGGTACCGAATGCACCGGAGGGGGCGTACTCTCTGGTCATGGTCGCTGTGTCACCCGAGGTGTCATGACGGTTGCGTTTCGCCCCAGGCCCAGTGTGGTCCGGCGCGATCTAGGGCTGTACGGCTACGAGCGGGCCCTTGACCGCCGCGGGCTCGGTCCCGTGGCGGGGGTCGACGAGGCGGGCCGTGGCGCCTGTGCCGGGCCTCTGGTGGTCGCCGCCGTGGTGCTGGGCGGCCGGATCGACGGCCTGGGTGATTCCAAGCAGCTGACGGCCTCCCGCCGTGAGTCGTTGTATGAGCGGATCACGGCGACCGCGGAGGCGGTGAGCGTGATGGTGATCCCGCCGGGTGAGATCGACACCCGCGGTCTGCACAGATCCAACATCGATGGAATGCGCAGGGCCGTGGCACGGCTTCCCCGTCAGCCCGGCTACGTTCTCACCGACGGGTTTCCCGTTCCCGGGCTGCCCATGCCGTCATTGGGGGTGTGGAAGGGAGATCAGGTCGCGGCCTGTATCGCCGCGGCCTCGATCGTGGCCAAGGTGACGCGGGACGAGATGATGGTCGCGTTGCACGAACGTCATCCCCGGTACGGATTCGCCGTGCACAAGGGGTATGGCACCGTCGATCATCGCAGGGCTCTCAGAACCTACGGTCCGTGTCCGGACCACCGCTTCTCGTTCTCGACGGTGGCACGGTCAGGAGCGGGCGAGGTGATGGGTGAGAATGAACTGGGGGCCGGTGCCGTCTGATCGGGCGGGCCGGGGTGTGCGTTTAACAGGAGGACCGGTATGAGCGCAGAGGATCTCGAGAAGTACGAAACCGAGATGGAGCTGCAGCTTTACCGTGAGTACCGCGACGTTGTCGGCCTGTTCACATACGTCGTGGAGACTGAGCGGCGCTTCTATCTCACCAACTCCGTCGATCTCGACGTGCGGACCGCCGAGAACGGCGACGTGTTCTTCGACGTGAAGATGCAGGACGCCTGGGTCTGGGACATGTACCGGCCCGCGAGGTTCGTCAAGAACGTCCGCGTGGTGACCTTCAAGGACGTGAACGTCGAGGAGCTCGCCAAACCCGATCTGGAGATGCCGAAGGAGGGCTTCTCCTCTTGAGGGGTTTTGCGGCTTTTTGACCATTGCTGAGCTGCGGGAACGCTGTCCGCGGGCCGGGGCGTCGTCCACAGGCGCGCCTCGTCTCCGGCCGGTTGTCCACAGAGCCCCGTTCGGCTCGTCGGGGGCGCGGTGAGCTGAGCGAAGGTCGGGAACCGGAGGTGGTTCCATGGCCGCGAAGGATGAGCTTGGCAGGTACGGCGAACAGGTCGCCGTCGACTATCTGCTCGCGCACGACCTGCAGATCCTGGATCGCAACTGGCGATGCCCGGACGGGGAGATCGATGTCGTCGCCCGAGAGGGGCGCACGCTCGTCGCGGTGGAGGTGAAGACCCGCTCCGGCCGCCGTCACGGCACCGCCTTCGAGGCGGTCACCGATGCGAAGATCGCGCGCCTGCGCGTGCTCGTGGCCAGATGGGTCGCCGAGCACCAGGAGGGGTTCGACGCGATCCGCGTTGACGTCGTCGCCCTTGAGCGGTTCGCCGGGGATTTCGCCATCCGCCACGAGCGGGGGGTGTGCTGATGTCTCCTGGCCTGTCCTGGATCATTCGCTCCCCACATCCCACCCCGTGGGAGGTGAGGTGAGTGGCCGTCGCACGCACGCGCTGCGTCGCCCTGGTCGGGGTGACCGGCCGTCTCGTCGAGATCGAGGCCGACATCGGTAGCGGTGTCGCGGGTCTGCACCTGATCGGAATGCTGGACACCGCGCTGAGCGAAGCCCGCGACCGGGTCCGCTCCGCCCTGGTCAACAGCCGGTACGCGTGGCCCGACGCCCGGATCACGGTCAGCCTGTTTCCCGCCAGCCTGCCCAAGCGGGGAAGCCTCTTCGACCTGGCGATCGCGATGGCCCTGCTCGCGGCGGCCGGATTCGTGCCCGCGGCCAGGGTCGCCGAGCCGCTCTTCCTGGGTGAGCTGGGTCTCGACGGCTCGGTGCGGCCGGTGAGGGGCGTTCTCCCCGCGGTGCTGGCGGCCGTCGCCGCGGGTGCCCGCACCGTCGTCGTCCCCGCGCGCAACGCCGCCGAGGCGGGTCTCGTGCCGGGCGTGACCGTGATCCCCGCGACCACCCTGGGCGCGCTGGTGAGCGGGCTGCGAAGCGGTGAGCCGCCGGGAGGCGTCCTGGACGGTGCCGGAGATCCCGATCACCGGGCCGCGCGCCCGCTTCCGCCGGGATGTCCCGGCGAGGCCGTCCCCGGGCACGACCTGGGAGACAGTGCCGCCGGTGCCGCCGGTGGCATCGAGGACGGTCCCGACCTGGGAGACGTCGCCGGGCAACCCGTCGCCCGCCGCGCGCTGGAGGTCTGCGCCGCCGGTGGTCACAACCTCTGGATGCTCGGTCCTCCCGGCACCGGCAAGACCATGCTCGCCGAGCGGTTGCCGACCCTGCTCCCGGCCCTGGAGTGGGATCAGGCCCTGGAGGTGACCGCCATACACTCGGTCGCCGGAGTGCTGCCCAAGGATCGCCCGCTGCTGGTCCGTCCGCCGTTCGTGGCGCCACACCACACCGCGACCGTCGCGTCCGTCATCGGTGGGGGCAGCGGGATGATCCGTCCCGGTGCGGTCTCGCTGGCCCACCGGGGAGTGCTCTTTCTCGATGAGGCCCCCGAGTTCTCGACGACCGTTCTCGACGCGCTCAGGCAACCGCTCGAATCGGGCCGGGTGACGGTCTCCAGGGCGCTGGGGGCGGTGACCTTTCCCGCCAGGTTCGCGCTGGTGCTGGCGGCCAACAGGTGCCCGTGCGCGCGGCCCTCCACCCCCAAGGATCCGTGCGCGTGCGCTCCCGCCGCCCGCCGCCGCTATCTCGCCAGGCTCTCCGGCCCGCTGCTCGACCGGGTGGACGTCAAGGTCAGCCTCTTCAGGTCGACCAGGCGCGAACTCCTCGCCGACCGCCGCTTCATCGAGCCCAGCAGGGTGGTGGCAGAACGGGTGCTGCTCGCCCGTGAGCGCGCCGCCAAGCGGTTCGCGAACATGCCGTGGCGCTGCAACGCGGAGATGCCCGCCCGCGCCCTCCACGCCGAATACCGGCCGCCGGCCGCGGCGATGTCACCGCTGCTCCGGCATCTCGACAGCGGCCTGCTGAGCGCCCGGGGTCTTGACCGGATCATCAAACTGGCCTGGACCCTGGCCGACCTCGCCGGCAAGGACCGGCCGGAGCCGCACGAGACCAATTCCGCCCTCGGGCTGTGGCTGGGGGAGGAACGTTGAACGACAGGCTCGCGCGGCTCACCCTGATGCGCCTGGCCGAACCGGGTGACACCGCGATGGGCGCGCTCGTCGCCCTACGCGGCCCACAGGCCGCCGTGGCCCTGGTCCGGGAGGGCGCCGTGGACGCGGATCTCACCCGATGGTTCGCCGACACCCACGATCGCCCGGCTGGAGGTCCCGGTCCCCGCGACGGGGGCTCCGGTCCGTACGGCGGGAATCTGTACGACAGGGGCTCGGACCGAGGTGGGGGAGGGGCAGGCGCCTCAGATGGCGACTCGGGGGCGGGCGGTGGCAGGAGGGCCGGGTGGGACGGACGGCTCGCGGCCAGGTTCGACCGGATGGTCGCATCCTGGGCGGCCCGGCTGAAGACGGCCGACCCCGAGCGTGATCTGGCCGAGGGCGAGCGGATAGGCGCCAGGCTGGTGATTCCCGGCGACGCCGAGTGGCCGAGTCAGCTGGACGACCTGGGCGGCTCCCGGCCCCATGCGCTCTGGCTGCACGGCGACGCCGACCTGCGATTCTCCTGCCTCAGATCCGTCGCGGTCGTCGGTTCCCGGGCCGCCACGCCATACGGCACGCACGTGGCGGCGGAGCTCGGGGCGGGGCTGAGCGAGAGGGGATGGGGGGTCGTCTCCGGCGGCGCCTACGGCATCGACGGTGCCGCCCACCGCGGTGCGCTCGCCGGTGAGGCACCGACGGTCGTCGTGCTCGCCTGTGGCGCCGACGTCGCCTATCCCAGCGCGCACCAGCAACTGTTCGCGGCCGTCCGGGCGCAGGGGGTGCTGGTCAGCGAATGTCCCATGGGCGCGCACCCGACCCGGCCGAGGTTTCTGGTCAGGAACCGTCTCATCGCGGCCCTGTCACGGAGCACCGTGGTCGTCGAGGCCGCCGTGCGCAGCGGGGCGCTCAACACCGCCGGGCACGCGGTCGCGCTCAACCGGCAGCTGGCCGCGGTGCCGGGCCCGGTGACCTCGGAGGCTTCGGCAGGGTGCCATCGGCTGATCCGCCAGGGCAGGGCCGTCTGCGTCACCGGTGCCGAGGAGGTGATCGAGCTCGCCGGAACGATGGGCACCGACCTGGCCCCAGAGGCGCGCGGGCCGGTGCTCCCCCGTGACCGGCTCGACCCGGAGAGCAGGAAGGTCGTCGAGGCGATGCCCACCCGGATCGGCATGGGGCCGGCGACGATAGCCGTCGCCGCGGGCGTCGACCTGGAGACCGTGCTCTCCTGCCTCGGCGGCCTGGCCGCCGCGGGCTACGTCGAGCGTGTCTCTCGGGGCTGGCGTCTCCGCGCCGATCGTCCTTTCGGTGGATAGCCTTCTCCCCGGGCAGGGCGTGCCCGGGGAAGCGGTCGCCTTGGCATCGGTCAGGGACGGGCACCGGCGTGCCCATCGGTGATCACCGCTGTGCGGGACGGCCGGCGAGATCCAGGCCGGGCCACAGGGGGAGCAGGCGGACCTGGCCGTGACCGAGGAGGAGCAGGGGGTCGAGATAGGCGCGGTCGCGGAGCAGCCCCCAGTGCAGGCAGGCGGTGGGGCAGTGCCCGGGGACGTCCTGGAGGACGCCGATCACCTCGCCGGTGGCCACCGCCCGCCCGCGTCCCACCGAGGGCTGGACGGGCAGGTAGGTCGTCCGCAGGCCGCCGGAGTGGAGCACGGTCACCACTCCACGGTCCGCGAGCGGGCCCGCGTAGCCGACCGTTCCGGCTCCCGCGGCACGCACCTCGGCTCCGGGTGACGCGGCGAGGTCGGTGCCCCTGTGACCGGCCAGCCACGGCTGCGCCGGTGGCGCGAACCCCCTGAGCACCCGTGGTCGCCCGGCGAGCGGCCATCCCCAGCGTGGAGAGGGGGCGGGCGCCTCGCCCGGACGCGTCGCCCCGGCCATGTCGAGTGCGGCCTCGCGGCCGGTTTCTCCGCCGGTTTCTCCGCCGGTTTCTCCGCCGGGGGATGCGAGGGGGGTCGCGTGCTGGGAGCCGGCTGCCGGAGTGGCCAGGATCAGGGAGCAGAGCACGGCTCGCAGCCCGATGGCGGAGAAGGGTCTCATGCCTGCGAGCATGCGGAACAGCGGCGCGGCGGATATGGGCCGAACTGGATTCTGTGGATAGGCGGCCGAGGGTGTGGAGGGATCGCGTGGTCGAAGAACGTATTCGCGAGCTGGCGGCCGAGGCGGGGGTCGAGCTGCCGCCGGTACGGGTGACCGGGGATGATCCGGTGCTGCCTTCCGTCTTCCGGGTGGGCGCCGCCGCCGCGGTCGCCGTTGGAGTCGCCACCGCGGCGGCCGCCGCGCTCGGGGGAGGCGGGCGGGAGGCGGCGGTGGACCTGCGGGAGGCGGCAGCGGCCTTCAGGGACGAGCGTCACTTCAGGATCGACGGAGTCGCCGGGGAACTGTGGGCCCCTCTCTCGGGTGACTACCGCGCCGCCGATGGCTGGGTCCGGTTGCACTGCAACTTCGACCACCACCGGGACGCGGCTCTCGCGGCGCTGGGACTTCCCCCGGCCGCGGGCCGGGACGCCGTCGTGCGCGCCTGCGCCGGCCGGGCCGCCGTCGAGGTCGAGGAGTCGGTGACGGCCGAGGGAGGATGCGCCGCGGCCATGCGCAGCCGTGCCGAATGGCGCGAGCACCCCCAGGCCCGCCAGGTCGCCAGGTCGCCGCTCGTCGGCCTGACCCGGTTCGGAGACTCCGGCGGTGGGCGGACCCGTGCCCCGAGGAGGGGAGAAGGGCGGCCGCTGGACGGGGTTCGGGTGCTCGATCTGACCAGGGTGATCGCGGGGCCGGTGGCGACCCGCACGCTGGCGGCCCACGGCGCCCAGGTGCTCAGGGTGGGCGCGGGGCACCTTCCCGAGGTACCGGGGCTGGTGATCGGCACCGCGTTCGGCAAGCGGTCCTGTCACCTGGACCTGAGGACGACGGCCGGGCGCGCCGCGCTGCGCGACCTGGTGGCCGGGGCGGACGTGCTCGTGCAGTCCTACCGGCCGGGGGCTCTCCGATCGCTGGGGTTCGGCCCCGGGGAACTGGCGGCGATCAGGCCGGGGATCGTCTGCGTGGACGTCTCGGCGTACGGGGGGCGCGGGCCGTGGGCGCTCCGGCGCGGGTTCGACAGCCTGGTGCAGATGGCGTGTGGCATCGCGCACGAGGGCGGTGGCGGATCGCGGCCACACCCGCTTCCCGCCCAGGTCCTCGACCACGCCACCGGCTACCTGGCCGCTTTCGGGGCGATGGCCGCCCTGCTCCGCCGGTCCGCGGAGGGAGGCTCCTGGCGGGTCGAACTCTCCCTGGCGGGGACCGCGCGATGGCTGGACGGCCTCGGCCGGGTCGACGGCGCGGCCACGCCGGAGCCGGACGTCACCGATCTGATCGAGGAGATGGACAGCGCCTTCGGCCGCCTGACCTATCTCCGGCCCCCCGGCACCGTCGGCGGCGTGTCGCCGTACTGGTCGAGCCCGCCTCCGGAGAACGGTGAGCACCCGCCCGCCTGGTGGTGAGGTGGTCGCGCGGGGCATCACAAACGATCATCATGTCGGAGTTGCGGAGGAGTGGCGGAGGGGGGAGAGGCCGATCCAGGCGAGGGTGGTCAGCACCCCGGCCGCGGAGATCCACAGCACCGGGCGGAGCCCCAGTAGCTCGCCGAACAGGCCACCGGCCAGGCTGCCGAGGGTGAGGACGCCCTGGATCATGAAGGACATCGTGGCGTTGACCCGGCCGCGCAGTTCGGCGGGGGTCTCGCGCAGGGTGATGGCGCCCATGCAGACGGCGAAGGCCACGACGGCCATGCCGGAGGTCACCGCGCTGGCGGACATGAGCAGGAAGCTGCGCCACACCGGGCCGCCGGAGAGCGCCGCGACCGCGTAGTCGATCGGGAAGAGCAGGGTGGCGTAGACCAGCATCCGGTTCTCACCGAACCGTCTGGTCAGGCGGGGCACCACGGCGGCACCGAGCAGGCCGCCGATGCCGAAGCAGGCGGTGAGCGCGCCGACCAGGCCCCCGGGCAGGTCGAGCACGTTGAGCGCGTAGATCACGAACAGCGCCATGTAGACGCCGCCGAAGAAGTTGATCGTCGTCCCGCCGCCGCAGAGCGCGCGGAGCGCCGGGTGCCGGACCACGGTGCCCAGGCCCTCGCGGATCTCGGTCCACATGCCGCGCGGGGGTGCGGGGGTGTGGGTTTCCGGCGCGCGGATCCCCCGGATCAGGAACGCGGAGAGCAGGAAGGACAGCGCGTCGACCAGGATCGCGAACGGCGCGGTGATCAGCTGGACGAGCAGCCCGGCGAGGCTGGGGCCGCCGACGCTTGCCACGGCGAAGGCCGACTGGAAGCCCGCGAGCGCCTCGGTCCGCTGGCTCTCGTGGACCACGGTGACCAGGTGCGGGAAGTTGACCGACCTGAAGATCACTGAGCAGGTGCCGACCACGAAGGCCACCGCGATCAGCCAGGGCACGGTCAGCAGGCCGGTGATCCAGGCCGCCGGGATGGTGGCCATGGCGGCGGCCGAGACCAGGTCGCAGGCGATCATGACCGGCCGGTGCCGCCTCAGCCGGTCGGCGAGGGCACCCGCCTGGAGCCCGATCAGCAGGTAGGGCAGCGAGGTCGCGGCGGTGAGCACGCCCATCTGGACGGGGGAGGCGCCGAGCAGGACGGCGGCGGTCAGCGGCACCGCCAGCCGGGAGACCTCGGCGCCGGTCTCGGTGACGGCACGGGCGGAGAGCAGCAGCCGGTAGTCGCGCTGCCTCCTGAGCGGCACCGGCTGGAACACGGAGGTCACGTCACCCTCCGGAAACTGTGAAAGGAACACTTCATAACTGTGAAGGTAGCCCTTCACAGTTATGAAGGCAATGTTTCATATTTGGAGTGGGTACGGTCTGCACATGACCGAGGTACGGAAGCACAGGTCCCTCAGCGATCCCACGGCGATGCGTGCGCTGGCCCACCCCGCGCGGCTCGCGATCCTGAACCGGCTCCACGCCGAGGGGCCCTGCACCGCGACCGAGGTCGCCGAGGTCGTCGGGGTCACGCCGAGCGCGGCCAGCTACCACCTGCGCATGCTCGCCAAGTACGGCTTCGTCGAGGACGCGCCCGCGCGCGGCGACGGCAGGGAGCGGCTGTGGCGCTCCAGCCCCGTGGGCCTGAGCGTCACTCCCGATCCGGACGACGGCCCGGACGTGCGCAGCGCCAAGGAGTTCCTGATCAAGGCCGTGCGGGACCAGGCGGCGGACGAGGTGACCCGGGCCATGCAGAGCATGGAGCGGGAGTCCCGGGAGTGGCGCGAGGCCATGATGTTCAACCGCGCCGTCCTGCTGGTCGACGCCGATGAGCTGAAACGGCTGAACGAGCGGATCGACGAGCTGCTCGCCCCCTACCTGACCACCGTCAGGGACCGGGCGGACGCTCCGTCCGGAGCCCGGATCGCCGAGGCGCAGGTCAGTCTCTTTCCTCGGGCCCGGCGCCGGCCACACGGCCTGCCCAGTGACGCGTAAGGGGTGCTTGACGACCGAAGGTCAGGGAGAGGCCCGGGTACGGGTACAATTTTTGGTGGCCCATTCGTCATGGGCCGACTTCGCATGCCCCGTCAAGAGCCAAGATCCCTCGGTCCGGGTGAGAGCCCGGCTGGATCCGGTTCGGGGCATCAGGGCGACATCCACAGGTTGTCGCGGCCAACCGAGAACAGCGCCCAGAGATGGGCGCCCCGATCTGGAGGACAATCAATGTCCACCCCCGTCGTCACCATGCGACAGCTGCTCGAAAGCGGCGTGCACTTCGGCCACCAGACCCGTCGCTGGAACCCGAAGATGAAGCGCTTCATCTTCACCGAGCGCAACGGCATCTACATCATCGACCTGCAAAAGTCGCTGGCCTTCATCGACAGGGCCTACGACTTCGTCAAGGAGACCGTCGCGCACGGCGGCACGATCATGTTCATCGGCACGAAGAAGCAGGCCCAGGAGGCCATCGCCGAGCAGGCCGCCCGCGTCGGCATGCCGTACGTCAACCAGCGCTGGCTGGGCGGCATGCTCACCAACTTCTCCACCGTGCACAAGAGGCTCCAGCGCCTGAAGGAGCTGGAGGAGCTCGACTTCGACAACGTGGCCGCCTCGGGGCTCACGAAGAAGGAGCTCCTCATGCGCCGTCGCGAGAAGGAGAAGCTTGAGCGCACCCTCGGCGGCATCCGGGACATGTCCCGGATTCCCAGCGCCGTGTGGGTCGTCGACACCAAGAAGGAGCACATCGGGATCAGCGAGGCTCGCAAGCTTCACATCCCGGTCGTGGCCATCCTCGACACCAACTGTGACCCCGACGAGGTCGACTACCCGATCCCGGGTAACGACGACGCCATCCGCGCCGTCGGCCTGCTGACCCGCGTCGTCGCCGACGCCGTCGCCGCCGGTCTCATGGCCCGCGCTGGTGCGGGTCGTGGCGGCGACGACAAGCCGGCCGTCGCCGGTGGCGCCGAGCCGTTGGCCGAGTGGGAGCAGGAGCTGCTGGCCGGTGGCGCCGAGAGCGCCCCGGCCGCCGAGGCCCCTGCCGAGGCCGAGGTCGCCGAGGCTCCTGCCGAGGCCGAGGTCGCCGAGGCTCCTGCCGAGGCCGAGGTCGTGGAGGCCCCTGCCGAGGCCGAGACCGAGACCGAGACCGCCGAGAAGCAGGCCTAGGTCATCTCCGTACGGCCTGGCCGTACGACCCGCAAGACCCTTCCGGGTGGGTGCCGCTCAGTCGGGGGCACCCACCCGATCCACGACGATTCCCACGAGGAAAAGACAATGGCTTCCGTGAACATGGCCGACGTCAAGCGGCTTCGTGAGCTGACCGCCGCCGGCATGATGGACTGCAAGAAGGCTCTTGAGGAGTCCGAGGGCGACTTCGACCGCGCGGTCGAGCTCCTCCGCCTCAAGGGTGCCAAGGACGTCGGCAAGCGTGAGGCTCGTACCGCCTCCAACGGCCTGGTCGCTCTGGAGCAGGACAGCGACTCCGCCGCCGCGCTGCTGGAGCTCAACTGCGAGACCGACTTCGTCGCCAAGGGTGAGCGTTTCCAGGAGCTCGCGGCCCAGGTGGTCAAGCACGTCCTGGCCTCCAGGCCGAGCGACGTGCCCTCGCTGCTCGAGTCCGAACTCGACGGCAAGAGCGTCAAGACGCACCTCGACGAGGCCAACGCCGCGCTCGGCGAGAAGATCGAGATCCGCCGGTTCGCCGTGCTTGAGGGCGGTTTCATCGGCTCCTACATGCACAAGACCGACCCCCAGCTGCCCCCGGCGGTCGGCGTGCTCGTGCAGCTCGACACCCCGAACGCCGGTGTCGCCAAGGACATCGCGCAGCACGCCGCCGCGATGGCCCCGAAGTACCTCAGCTCCGCCGAGGTCCCGGCCGACGTCATCGAGAAGGAGCGCGCGCTCTTCGAGGAGATGACCCGCGAGGAGGGCAAGCCCGAGGCGGCCATCGGCAAGATCGTCGATGGTCGTATCAACGGCTGGTACAAGGACTTCACCCTTCTTGAGCAGTCCTTCGTCAAGGACAACAAGAAGTCCGTCGCGAAGTTCGCGGACGAGAATGGTGTCAAGGTCCAGGCCTTCGTCCGCTTCAAGGTTGGCCAGGCCTAATTCCAGACGCCCGCTCTTTACACAGAGCACCAAACGAGGAGGCCGCCGCCGTGCAGGAGAATCCAGGACCCGCCACGTCGGCGGTTTCTTCGTACTCGGATCCGCTTCGCTGGAAGCGGGTGATGTTGAAGCTGTCCGGTGAGGCGTTCGCCGGCGGCGAGCCGCTGGGCATCGACCCGGCGGTCGTGGGTCACCTCGCGGACTCGATCGCCGAGGCCGTCCGAGGTGGCGTCCAGGTCTCGGTGGTCGTGGGCGGCGGCAACATGTTCCGGGGTGCCGCCCTCTCCGAGCGCGGCATGGACCGGGCGAGGGCCGACTACATGGGCATGCTCGGCACGGTCATCAACTGCCTGGCCCTCCAGGACTTCCTGGAGAAGCGGGGGGTCGACACCCGCGTCCAGACGGCCATCACCATGCAGCAGGTCGCCGAGCCGTTCCTGCCCCGCCGTGCCATCCGTCACCTGGAGAAGGGCCGAGTGGTCATTTTCGGGGCGGGGCTCGGCTCGCCGTTCTTCTCCACCGACACTTGCGCCGCGCAGCGAGCGCTGGAGATCGGCGCCGAGGCTCTGCTCAAGGGCACCCAGGTGGACGGCGTCTACGACGCCGACCCTCGGAAGAACCCCGATGCCGTCCGGTTCGACCACCTCGAATATGGTGAGGTGCTGACCCGCGGTCTGGGGGTCATGGACGCCACTGCCATCAGTCTGTGCATGGACAACAACCTTCCCATCGTGGTCTTCGACCTCATGGGTGAGGGCAACATCCTGCGGGCCGTGCGCGGTGAGAAGATCGGCACGCTGGTAAGTCCGGCACGTTAGGGAGCGAGCCCGACGTAGCGAGCGGAGTGGTGCGTGAGGTAGGAGCGTGCCGCGAAGTGAGTGAGGAGTGGGGAGCGACCAGGAGACAGGGAGCGAGCCCGACGTAGCGAGCGGAGTGGTGCGTGAGGTAGGAGCGTGCCGCGAAGTGAGTGAGGAGTGGGGAGCGACCAGGAGACAGGGAGCGAGCCCGACGTAGCGAGCGGAGTGGTGCGTGAGGTAGGAGCGTGCCGCGAAGTGAGTGAGGAGTGGGGAGCGACCAGGAGACAGGGAGCGAGCCCGACGTAGCGAGCGGAGTGGTGCGTGAGGTAGGAGCGTGCCGCGAAGTGAGCGAGGATGGTGAGTGACCGAGAAGACAGGGAGCCGCTGTGATCGACGATACTCTCCTCGAAGCCGAGGAAAAGATGGACAAGGCCGTGTCGGTGGCGAAGGAAGACTTCGCAGGCATCCGCACCGGTCGGGTCACCCCGTCGATGTTCAACAAGATCAGCGCTGAGTACTACGGGACGCCCACCCCCATTCAGCAGCTTGCCTCGTTCCACGTACCCGAGGCACGCATGGTCATCATCCAGCCTTTTGACAAGAGCTCGATGGCCGCGATCGAAAAGGCGATCCGCAACTCGGACCTCGGTGTGAACCCTGGTAACGACGGAGCGGTGATTCGGGTGGCCTTCCCCGAGCTGTCGGAGGAGCGCCGCAAGGAGTACATCAAGGTCGCCAGGAACAAGGCGGAGCACTCCAGGATCTCCATCCGTAACATTCGTCGTAATGCCAAGGAGATCCTGGACAAGCTGGTCAAGGATAGCGAGGCCGGTGAGGATGAGGTGCGCCGGGCGGAGAAGGAGCTTGACGACCTCACCCAGAAGCATGTCGCCAAGATTGACGAGCTGCTCAAGCACAAGGAATCCGAGCTGCTTGAGGTTTGATCCATGATCCTTGTCCCGCGCGGGCGCTCCGTGCGGGACAAGGATTTTGTGTATGTATGAAAGTAGGACCCCCTGTGGAACCCGTGGCGGGCAGTAGCCGTACCGGCCGGAATCTTCCCGCTGCGGTGGCGGTAGGTCTCGCCCTGGCGGCGGTCACCATAGCCTCCCTCTACTTCGTAAAGGTGCTCTTCCTCGTCGTGGTGATCGCGGCGGTGGGCGTCGGAGTGACGGAGCTGGTCAGGTCGTTCGAGGCCAGAGACATCAGAATCCCGCTGATCCCGGTTCTGGTCGGCATGGCCGCCATGCTGACCGGCGCCTACTGGGGCGGGACCGCCTGGCTGGTCGGCGTCTTCGCGATGACCGTGCTCGTGCTGATGATCTGGCGGATGTTCCTGGGCACCGAGAACTACGTCCGCGACATCACCGCGACCATCCTGGTCGTCGTCTATCCCTCGCTGCTCGCCGGGTTTGTGGCGCTGCTTCTCGCCCACCCGACCAAGGGCGCGGACCTGGTGCTCGTCTTCATCGCGACCACGGTCGCGAGCGACATCGGTGGATATTTCGCTGGGATATCCCTTGGCAGGCACAAGATGTCCCCGATGATCAGCCCGAAGAAGACCTGGGAGGGCTTCGCCGGGTCGGCACTGGCCTGCATGGCCGTGGGCGGCTGGCTGGTGGCGTGGCTGCTGAAGGACGACGTCTGGAAGGGTGTCCTCATCGGCGCGGTCGTGGTGGTCTTCGCCACCCTCGGTGACCTGGTCGAGTCGGTGATCAAGCGCGACCTCGGCGTCAAGGACATGAGCAGCGTGCTCCCCGGCCACGGCGGCATGATGGACCGCCTCGACTCCCTCGTCGTGGCGCTGATTCCGGTCTGGGTGCTGTTCACCCTGCTGCTGTGAAGAGGCTCATCTCGTCCCGGTGAGCCGGGTCGCCGACAGGCGCGGAAGCACCGCCCGGTAGCCCTCGGCCGAGACCAGGTTCAGCTCGTCCGGGGTGATCGGGATGAGCCAGAGCCACTGGACGGAGTCCCCGCCGAAGGAGAAACTCGACAGGTCGGGCAGCCCCGGCAGCCCGGTCAGCATCATGACCCCGCCGTAGGCGGAGCCGAGCGGGAAGGTCTCCGGCCGGTGATACCACCTGGCGGTGTGGCCGTGGCCCAGCCAGGTGACCGAGTGCCAGGGGTACTGTCCCAGCCACAGGAAGAGCCGGGCCGCGTCACGGGCGTCGCCGGGGGAGGCGACGGCGAGCTCCACCCGGGCGTAGGCATCGGGCCGGTCGATGTACTGCTCGACGGTGGGCATCCGCTGGCAGCTCATCCCGACGGTGGACAGGATCGTGTACTCCCTGTCCCGCTCCGGCGGTCGCTCGGTGATGCCCACCGTGGGCATCCGCTCGCCCCCGGCGTCCCAGAACCGGCCCGCGGTGCCGACCCTGCGGTCCAGATGGCCCATCACGAACTGCTGGAACGACGCCCAGGCGCCGTCGCCGCCCCGCCACTCCCAGTAGGCGCGGGCCTTGGCGATCCGGGAGGCCAGGCCGTCCTGGGCCTCCTCCAGTGACCAGGCGAGCGGGGACTCGCCCAGCGCATCGCGGCAGTAGCCGGGCATTCCCCGGTGCATGTCCGCCCAGCCGGGAATGACCGCGAGCAGCTCCTCGTTCTCATACAGGGCGACGCCGTCGCCCTCCTCGAACCACAGCGCCCGCAGCGTGCCCAGGGGGCCTCTGCCGTCGGGGTGCCGGGTGTTCGCCCGGGGGGCGGTCGGCGGGAGTGCGGAGTCCAGGCGGTCCTGGTCGAGCCCCTCGGGAGCGGGGCCGTGATTGGCCAGCCAGACGGCTCCGTGCACCTCCCCCTGCGATCCGCACAGGTAAGCTACCGAGGAAGTCTCGTCGCGTTCGACCACCAGGGTGCGGCTCCGGTAGGGATTGACGTCGGTGAGCACGACCTCGACGCCGTCTCCCCGCTCTCCTGTGGGGCGGTTTGTCGCCATACCTCCGGACTCTAGATTACGGTCGGGCGCCGCTTCGAGTATTCGCGTAACCGTCGAGAGAAGGCATTGGACGTGTCGACTGCCCCCGTACCCGGCCAGCTCACCTTCGTGGCGCCGCGCCGGGCCAAGCCCGCCCGCCACCTGGCCGACCTGACCATGGCCGAGCGCCGGGCGGCGGTCGCCGAGCTGGGCGAGAAGCCGTTCCGTGCCGACCAGCTCTCCCGGCACTACTTCGAGAAGCTCAACGGCGACCCCGCGCTGATGACGGATCTTCCGGCCGCTGCCAGGGAGAAGTTCGCCGCCGCGTTCTTCCCCAGCCTGCTGACCACGGTCCGGGAGATGACCACCGACGCCGGCACCACCCGTAAGACGCTGTGGCGACTCTTCGACGGCGCGCTGGTCGAGTCGGTCCTGATGCGCTACACCGACCGCACGACCATGTGCGTGTCCTCGCAGGCGGGCTGTGGCATGAACTGCCCGTTCTGCGCCACCGGACAGGCGGGCCTGACCCGCAACATGACCACCGCCGAGATCGTCGAGCAGGTCGTCGCCGGAGCGCGGGCACTGGCCGCCGGTGAGGTTCCCGGCGGTCCCGGGCGGGTCAGCAACGTGGTCTTCATGGGCATGGGCGAGCCGCTGGCCAACTACAAGGCCGTGGTCGGCGCCGTCCGCCGGATGGTCGAGCCCGCGCCCGAAGGGCTGGGCATCTCCGCCCGGGGCATCACCGTCTCCACGGTCGGCCTGGTTCCGGCGATCGGCAAGCTCGCCGGGGAGGGGCTGCCGGTGACGCTGGCGCTCTCGCTGCACGCTCCCGACGACGAGCTCCGCGACACCCTGGTGCCGATCAACACCCGGTGGAAGGTCGCCGAGGTCCTCGACGCGGCCTGGGACTACGCGGCCAGGACCAAGCGCCGGGTCTCCATCGAGTACGCGCTGATCAAGGACATCAACGACCAGGAGTGGCGGGCCGACCTGCTCGGCAAGCTGATCAAGAACAAGCTCGTGCACGTCAACCTGATCCCGCTCAACCCGACCCCGGGTTCCAAGTGGACCGCCTCCCGGCCCCAGGACGAGCGGGCCTTCGTCCGGCGCCTGGAGTTTCACGGTGTGCCGGTGACGGTCCGTGACACCCGCGGCCGCGAGATCGACGGCGCCTGCGGCCAGCTCGCCGCCGCCGAGTAGCCGCCCATACGAGGCCGGTGAACACCGGCCGACCTGCTTCAACGAGTACGTCGGCAGGTGGGCTGCGTTTCGCGTCTGATCGACGGGAAGAAGAGCATCGGCGTCTTCTCACGGTGGGTGGCCGGACACGCCGGCATGGCCGGCGTGTCCGGCGTTGTCGTCGGCACCTCGTGGGTGATCATGCGGACGCGCGTGCCGTGCTCACCGCCGTAGTTCGCGGATGAAGTCGGCCACGGCCCGGCCGATCTCGTCGGGGCTGTCCTCCTGGATGAAGTGACTTCCCCGCACGGTCACCTCGCGCTGGTTCGGCCAGCTTCGGCAGAACTCGCGCTGCCGCCCGGTCAGGATCGAACCGGGCTCGGCGTTGACGAACAGCTTCGGCACGTCATTCGTGCTCAGCCACGCGGAGTAGTCCCGCACCACCTCGGTCACGTCGCTCGGCTCGCCGTCGATCGGGAGCTGTCGCGGCCAGGTCAGCGTGGCACGGCGATCTTCGCCTGACCGGGCGAACGGCCGCCGGTACTCGGTCATCTCCGCCTCGGTGAGCGGTCTGATGACCGATGCCGGCAACACCCGCTCGACGAAGGTGTTCTTCTCGAGCACCATCTCCTCGCCGGCCGGGGAGCGGAAGCCCTGGAAGACCCGACGCGCGTTCTCGGGCCAGTCGTCCCAGGTGACCGGTGTGACGACGCCTTCCATGTACGCGAGGCCCTGGACGCGGTCCCGGTGCTGGTTCGCCCAGTCGAAGCCCAGAGCCGATCCCCAGTCGTGCAGGACGAACACGACCCGGTCCCCCAGATTCAAGGCGTCCCAGAGAGCGAAGAGGTAGTCACGTTGCTCCGCGTAGCGATACCGGTCGGGCCCGGACGGGGAAAGTTTGTCCGAGTCGCCCATGCCGATGAGGTCGCACGCGATGAGCCGCCCGAGCCCCCGGCAGTGCGGCATGATGTTGCGCCAGAGATACGACGAGGTCGGGTTGCCGTGCTGGAACACGATCGCGTCACCCTCGCCCTCCTCCACGTACGCCATGCGGCTGCCGTGGACGGTGAGGGTCTTCTTTGTTCCGAAGGCGTTCGGGTCAATCGGCATGGTGTTCCTCCGAGGACGGTCCGTGGACGAGGGATATGGCGGTCACGCGGGCACCCTTCGGCTCATCCGTCCCGCCCCACGATGAGGCCGCTCGTCGGCACCCCGGTGCCGGCGGTGACCAGGACATGCTCCACCTCGGCGAGTTGGTTGCAGGAGGATCCGCGGATCTGCCGCACGGCTTCGAGCACTCCGTTCATGCCGTGAATGTAGGCCTCACCGAGTTGGCCGCCGTTCGTGTTGGTCGGAAGCCGGCCGTCCAGTTCCAGGTGGCCGTCACGGATGAAGTCCTTCGCCTCTCCCCTGCCGCAGAAGCCGAAAGCCTCCAGTTGCGGTAGGACAAGGGGGGTGAAGTGATCGTAGATGATCGCGGCCTGGATGTCCTCCGGGCCCAGGGAAGCGGCCGCATAGAGCTGGCGCGCCACGAGCGCCATCTCGGGCAGCTCCACCATCTGCTCGTCCGGCCGGTAGTAGCTGGTCATCATGTGCTGGTCGGCCGCGGCGCCCTGGGCCACCGCCCTGATCATGACGGGCCGGTCGGTGAGTTCTCGCGCCCGCTCGGCACCGGTGACCACGATGGCGACGCCGCCGTCGCTCTCCTGGCAGCAGTCCAGCAGGTGGAGCGGCTCCACGATCCACGGCGAGGCCTGGTGCTCGGCCAGGGTGATGGGCCTGTCGTAGAACCAGGCATCCGGATTACGCGCGGCGTGTTTGCGCCCCACGACGCTCACCCGCCCGAAGTCCTCGCTCGTCGCGCCGAACTCGTGCATGTACCGCCGGGCGAACGGCGCCACCCAACCGGCCGGCGTGAACAGCCCGTACGGGGCGATCCAGCTCATCACCGAGTCGAATCCGTCCGCCGAGGCGGAGTGCGAACGCCGCCCGGCCCCGTATCGCCGGCCGGAGCGCGCGTTGATCGCACGGTAGATCACCACGGTCTTGGCCACGCCTGCGGCCACCGCGAGCGCCGCCTGCTGCACCACGGCGCAGGCGGCACCGCCGCCGTAACCCACCCGTGAGAAGAAGGTCAGCGGCCCCAGGCCGAGCGCTCTGGCGAGGTCGATCTCCTGGCTTGAGTCACTCGTGTACGTGGTCAGCCCGTCGACGTCCTCGGGTCGAAGCCCGGCGTCCGCGATCGCCGCCTTCACGGCCTCGATCGCCAGCCGTAGTTCGCTGCGTCCCGAGTTCTTGGAGAACTCCGTCTGTCCGATGCCGACGATCGCGGCCTTGTCTCTCAACTGTTCCATCGTCAGCTCATCTCCGCCGGTTCGACACCGCTCGGCCGGTACGGGTCGCCGGGGGGCGGCCCCACCGCCGCTGTGCCGGCGTCGGCCAGGTGGCGTCCGATCTGGTCCAACATCGGGTGGGCCGAGCCGAGGCTGAGTTCCTGCGACTTCGCCCAGAGGGTGTAGCGATGCAGCGGATACTCGGTGTCGACACCGATCCCACCGTGCAGGTGCTGCCCGATCACCGCGAGCCTCTGGCCGGACTCGGCGGCCCAGTACTTGGCCAGCCTGACGGCCTGCGCGGCATCGCGCCCGTCCGACAACGCCCACGCGGCCTGCCACATGCTGTTCCGGATGCACTCCACCGCGAGATAGGCGTCGGCAAGGCGCAGCGCGACCCCTTGGAAGGCTCCGAGCGGGCGTCCGAACTGTCGCCGCTCGCGGACGTGGGACGTGGTCATCGCCAGGATCTGCTCCGCCACTCCGAGCTGTAGCGCGCAGACCGTGACCGTGGATCGCTGGAGCACCCAGCTGAACGCCTCTGCGCGTTCCTCCGCCCCGCGACCGAGCAGGTCGCCCTCATCGATCACCGCGTCGTCGAAGCCGACCTGGTACACCGGCTCGCCGTGGGTCGCCTGCTGCGGCGTCAACCGGACGCCGGCCGAGCCGGGATCTATGGCGGCGACGGCGATTCCGGAATCCGGGATGCGGACCGGGGTCAGGATGCGCTCCGCGAGCCCGGCGTACGGCACGCAGATCTTTTCACCGGTGACCAGCCAGGTCCCCGCCGGGCCGGGCCGCGCCGACACTCCGACGTCGGCCGGATCGTGCGCCCCGGCCTCGATCAGTGCGGTGGACAGGACGCAGTCACCCGTCACCACTCGGGCCAGGACCGACTCGCGCAGGGCGCCGGACCCGAACCGTTCGATCGCGGGCGCCGCGACGGCCAGGGCCGGACCGGCGGGAACCCGGATCAGGTGCCTGCCCTGAGCCCACAGCAGGGCGCACACCTCGAGAAGGCCGAGGCCGGATCCGCCGAACTCCTCGCCGACCGCGATACCGAGCAGGTCGGCCCTCGCCATGTCGGCCCATGCCTCGGAGTCGAACGACTCGGCCGAGCCGGGAGGCGCCTGGTGGCCGACCGAGGCGGCGGAGCGGGGACCGAAGACGCTCTCCGCGGCCGAATGGATCGCCCGCTGTTCCTCACTCAGACTGAAGTCCATCTACTCAACCGCTCTCACCGTGAATCGGGCGGAAGAGCGGCAGCGTGAGCCCCTCTTCCACCTCCGTGAACTCGACCTCCACCGGAAGCCCGATGGCGACGTCGCCGGGCGGGACGCCGACGAGCTGGGACACCAGCCGGATTCCCTCCGCCAGCTCGACCACGACGACCGAATATGGTTCGGTGAACGGTGGTACCAGCGGCCGGTGAACGGTCGCATGGCTGTAAACGGTTCCGCGCCCCGAGACGCTGCGGTATCCCAGCTCGAACGACCCGCACGAGGCGCAGTGCGGAAGGGGCGGGTGGATGAGGCACCGGCATGAGTCGCACTGCTGCACGCGCAGCTCGCCCAGCTTGACACCTTCCCAGAAGAACTCGTTCTCCTGATCGATCAACGGCTGTGGCCGCCGAGGTGCAGGCGGCGTGGGGACGCTCATCTCGTCCCCCGAGGTAGGTTGAGCCCGGTCCATGCGATGATCTCTCGTTGAATCTCGTTGTTCCCGCCGCCGAAGGTGTACAGGACAGCCGTGCGGTACTCCTGCTCGATCCGCCCCTGCAGCTCGGCCCCGGGTGACCCGGCCTTGAGCGCGCCCGCCGGCCCCATGACCTCCAGCAGCAGCCGGGCGACCTCCTGATGCGCCTCCGTCGTGAGGACCTTCGCGGCGGATGACTCGGCCGCCGTCAGCGTTCCCGCGGCCAGGGCGGCGGTGACCCGCCAGTTCGACAGCCTCATCGCCTCGACGAGGGTCCAGGCCCGAGCCAGCGGCATCCGAGCCGACGGCAGATCGATGATCCGGCGACCCGAGGGTGTGGTGTGCTCGCGTGCCCAGGTGACGACATCGTCGAACGCCTGCTGCGACCAGCTCCCGGATCGGGCCGCGATGCCGGCCCGCTCTCGGTTGAGCTGGCTCGTAATGATCTTCCATCCGTCGTTCTCGGCGCCGACCAGGTTCGCCGCCGGCACCCGCACGTTCTCGTAGAAGCTGAACGCGGTGTGCTTGTCGGTCATGACCGGCAGCGGCGTGGCGCTGAAACCCGGACTACCGGTGGGCACGATGAACACCGAGAGATTGCGATGCCGCGCCTCGACCGGCCCGGTCCGAGCCGCCAGCCAGATGTAGTCCGCCGTGTCCGCACCCGTCGTGAAGATCTTGCTGCCGTTGATGACGTACTCGTCGCCGTCGCGCACCGCTCGGGTCGTCAGCGCGGCGAGATCGCTGCCGGCCTCGGGTTCGGAGTACCCGATCGCCCATTCGACCTCCCCGGCGACGATCGCCGGAAGGTGGAACGCCTTCTGGTCGGCGGAGCCGAACGCCATCAGGGTGGGGCCGACCGTCTTCAGCCCGAGGAACGGCAGCGGGACGCCCGCCCGGTAGCCCGCGTCGAAGACGATCTGCTCGGCGAGGACGGACATGCCGCGCCCGCCGAACTCGGGTGGCCAGCTCACGCCCAGCCAGCCGTCCTGCCCCAGCCGCCGCCGTAGCCGCCGAGTCGTCGGTCCGCATCGTGGCTCGGCCCGCAGGCCGGTCCGCACCTGCGGGGTGAGCAGGTCGCCGAAGTAGCGGTCCAGCTCGCGTTGAAGCTCCAGTTGCTCGTCGGTATAGCTGAGAAACACGGGGTATTTCCTTGACGTTGACCACCGCGTCGGCGCGGTCGGGGATTGGTGGACAGAGGCGATCGGGTCACAGCGCGGGCCGAGGCAGCCCAAGCGTCAGCCGCGCCGTCACCGTGTCCTGCTGCGACTGGTTGTCGATGCGGACGTCGAGGTCCACCAGCGTCTCGTCATCGGTGACCGAGGTGCCTACGACCGTCCCGCGCACGGTGAGGGTGTCACCCGGGCAGTTCGTGGCCCGCATCTCGAACGACAACCGCCGGACGAACGACTCGGGGCCGCCCCAGTCGGTCGCGTAGCGGCCGAGGACGCCTTGGTACCACATCGTGTTGAGGAAGATGTTTCGAGCGCCCGCCGCCTTGGCGAACTCGTGGTCATGATGGATCGGGTACAGGTCCCGGGTCCCGGCCACATCCTTCGCCAACGTGGTGGCGGTCACCGCGATTCGCAGTGGAGCAAGCTCCATCCCATCCGGTATCTCCGCGCGGGAAACCGCTCCGGCTCGCACCATCACTCAGGCCTCCTCAGTGGCGAACGGCTGGTACATCAACAAGGTGTTGTGGGCGCGGGCCACCAGGCGGTCGTCCTTCTCCGTGACGAACTCGATCTCCGTGTTGAGAAAGACGCCCATGCCCACCCGGGTGCGTTTCACCCCGCTCAGGCCGACGAGAGTCTCGGACTGCCCGAGCCGACCGTCTCCGGGGCCGAACGGCTCGAGGTACTCCTCACTGCGCGTCACGTTCGTCGCCGTGTTGAAGCCGAAGTCCTCGACAATCCGCCGTGCGATCATTGAGGGGATGCTGTCGTTTCCCAGTCCGACGAGGTCATCCCGGTCACGGAAGTACTCCGGCAGCCACCAGTTGCGCATGCTCAGCGCCCAGAGCGCCTGTGGCGGGGCGATCATCCGCCCGAACCGCGAGCTGGTCGCGCGCTCTTGGTCCCAGTAGACCGGATTCCCGTCCTCCACCGCCTCGCAGAAGTTCCACACCGCCGACACTTCGATCGGCCGGGGGGACCAGCGACGAGGGCCGGGGTTGTTCAGGTGCGGAGCCGCCGCCGCGAGGAGGCGGCTGCTCACGTCTTCGACATCCATCAATCGTCTCCTAGCGATGCGCCGCACCCGCGGCGCGGCGTCCTTTCAGCGATCCGGTCCCATTCACCCGCTCGCGGCACCGCTACATCTTTCCTGGCAGGAACAGGGCGATCTGGGGGAAGGCGTAGAGCAGAATCAGTGCGATCAACATCGGGATGACGAACCGAATCGCGCCGGCGAAGATCCGATTCAGACCCAGCTCGGGGGCCACACCATGAAGGACGAAGCAGTTCATTCCGATCGGCGGTGTGATCATCCCCATCTCGATCACGATGACCATCACGATGCCGAACCAGATCGGGTCCCATCCCATCGCGAGCACGATCGGGAAGACGATGGGGAGGGTGACGACCAGCATGGCGAGGGCGTCCATCACGCACCCCAGCAACATGTACATGAGCAGCAGCGCGGCCGCGAGCAGCAACGGCGGAAATTCCTGGCCGCCGATGTACTCCGAGATCGTGATGGGCAGCCTGGTGATGGCGAGGAAGTAGTTCAGGATGAAGCCGGCGATGATGATCGCGAAGACGAACCCGACCGTCTTGACGGTGCTCCTGACCGCGGTCAGAAACTTCTCCCAGCCGATCGACCTGCGCAGGGCAACGATCACGGTCGCCGCGAGCGCCCCGAACGACGCGGCTTCGGTCGGGCTGAACAGGCCAAAGTACATTCCACCGGTCACCACGGCGAAGAGAACCAGCACCCAGATGACGTACTTCAGCGAGCTCAGGCGCTCCGACCACGAACTAGGCCGGCCGGCAGGCGCGAGCCGCGGGTTGAACCCGACACTGACCATCACCGTGAGAATGAAGAGCAAGGTCAGCATGATGCCGGGGAGGATGCCCGCGATGAGAAGCTTGCCGATGGACTGCTCGGTGAGCGTCGCGTAGATGACCAGCACCGTGCTCGGGGGAATGAGGATCCCCAGGCCGCCCCCGGCGACGATGGCCCCACCGGCGAGGCCCTTGTCGTAACCGGCGTTGAGCATCTCCTTAGAGGAGACGGTGCCCATGGTCGCGGTCGTGGCGATGCTCGATCCCGAGGCGGCGGCGAGCCCGGCGGACGCCGCGATCGATGCCACCGCCAGTCCACCCCGCATGCGCCCGGCCCAGACCCGAAATGCCTGGTAGAGCTCGCCGGTGATGCCGGAGACGTGCAGTACCTCGCCCATGAGCAGGAACATGGGAATGGTCACCAGCGAGTAGCTGAGGGTGTGTTGCCAGACGATGGAGTTGACCGCGGCCGACAACACCTCCCAACCGGAGAGATAGTAGATCCCGATCATGGCGGGAATCGCCATGGAGACGGCCACCGGTACGCGCGCCAGCATCAGCAGCAGCATCGCGATCAGGACCACGGCGCCGATCATTTCCAACGGCATCAGTGACTCGCCTCCACGTCAGCGTCGGGCCCGCGTTCCGCGCCATGCGCCGGCACCGCCCGTAGGTCAAGCAATTGGACCAGCGCGGTCAGGCTCCACGACGCGAATCCCAGCGCGAGAACGACCTTGAACGGCAGTGCCGGGATGTTCAGCAGGCCCGTGGAGATGGAGGCCGAGCCGTCCTTGACCAGGTTCTCCTGCACATAGATCCAGGCGATGGTGAACGCCATGCCCGTGATGAGCAGACTGCCAACCGCGTTGAAAACGGCCTGCACCCGGGCCGGCAGGCGTTCCACGATGAGATCGACCGAGATGTGGGAGCGCTTGGACTGGGTGTAGGCCAGCGAGAACGCGATCAGGACGACCATGGTGTGCGCGATGAGTTCGTCGACCCCGAGCACCGGAAGCCCAACCCAGCGGGAGACCACGCCGACGACCGTGATCACCATCAGGAGGACCGCCGCGGCGAAGGCGATCCACCCCATAATTCGATTCAATGCCTCGATACTTGTCCGGAGCATGTTTCACCTCATTCCATCTCTTCTATGGGGACCGGATGACCCGCCGGTGGCCGAGGCCACCGGACCTGGCGCCGTTGAGATCGACTCGTTGACGCCCGTCCGGCGGCCGCCCGGAGGAGTCGAGCCGTCCACTCCGTCCTGCCTGTCAGCCCTTGACGGGCGGCTCGACGCCCGCTGCCGACATCAGCTCGAGGTATGAGCGCACAAGACCTTGACCGTCGTAGCCCTTGCTGTTGGCGTCCTTGATCCAGACGTCCCACTGACTCTGGGATCCCGCCTTGAACTGGGCCAGGTCGGTGCTGCTGACGCTCATCCAGTCGCCACCGTTCTTCTTCAGCAGTTCGGGGAGCTGCTGCCGTACGGCGTTCTCCTCCTTGACGTAGGACTGCTGCATCAGCTCGGCGAGCTTCGGACCGAGCTCCTGGTCGAATGCCTTCTTCAGGTCATCCGGCAGCGAGGAGTGGAACTTCTCGCTCATCGCCGGCACGGTGACGCTGCCCCACGCCCTCGTGTCGAGCAGATACGGCGCCACCTCATGGATCTTGAGACCGAGTGCACCGACGACGCTGTACGGGGAGACGTCGATGACACCCTTCTGCAGCGCCTCGTAGCTCTCCTGGACGGGGATGTTGACCGGCACGCCCCCCCACGCCTTGACGATCTCGGCGTCCGCCGCGCTCTGGGCCCTGATCTTCATGCCCTTGATGTCGGCGAGGGTCTTGATCGGCTTCGTCGAGAAGAACACGTAGCTGTCGGAGACCGCGACGCCCAGGTTACGGACACCGTCGATCTTGACCTGGTCGGCGTTCTTCTGGAAGAACTCGTCGCCGATCTTTCCGCCCGTGGCCGGATCGGGGTACGCGAACGCGAGTGTCACGATGCTCAGCGGGTACAGCTTCGAGTTCATGAAGTAGCTGGGAATCACCATGCCGACGTCGTAGAGACCGCCCTGCAGGTCGGTCAGGACCGAGTTGAACGTTCCAAGCGTGCCGCCCTCGTACAGCTGCACCTTGACCCGGCCGTTGGTCTTCTCCTCAACGAGCTTCTGCCACGGCAGCAGGGCGTTCTTCGACCAGTGGTGCGACCCGGCGGTGGGGGTGCCCAGCTTAAGCGTGATGGTTTCGCCGGCACCGCCCTTGGCCTGGCTGCCACCGCCACACGCACTGAGCACCAGCATGGCGCTCAACGCCGGAACCACTCCAAGAAGAGTCCTTCTTTTCATTTCCTCGTGTTCCTTCCTCACGGAGTAGGACGAATTATTCGCATCGACGTTCTCTGAAGTGGCTCAGGCGTACTGATCTTTTCTGGGGGAGATCCTCTTGCCCGGTATCGAACCCGTTCGGTCGCGTTCATCGGGCCACCGGCGCCCTATCGCGAAGCCGAAAATCAAGTCGCCTTACTTTCGATGCCGTAACCGTAGGGCGCCGCTGCTTGGCGCACAATAGCCCGCCTGGAATCCATTTCCGCTCTGTGGAATGAAACGTGGTTCCCCGTCGACTGGGAACCGCTGGGCCCGGGAAAGTAGTGCGATATCTGATTTAGCCGCGTTGAACGCCGAGGGCGGTCGCGGTCAAGGGGCGTGCGAGGTCGCGGACATGGTGGAAGGCTCCACACTCCAGTGGCGGTGCGGACAGCCGGCCAGGGCCGGCCTCGTGGTGATCGCATGATCGGCCGTCGGTCGGGGACGACCTCACCGACCCGCTGTGCGGCGACACGGGGTCACCGGAGAAGACAGAGGCACTGCGCGTCAACCGACCGTGCACTCAGTCGGCAAGCTCCTCCGCGGCTCGTCGGAGGGCTTGCACGGGAAGCTTTCCGAGCTCGGCGGAAGTGCCGTTGGACTTGAAGACGACTCCCAACGCGAACAGTTGGCCGCCGCTGCGTATCGGCGTCGCCATGCCGCCGATGTCGTCGTGCCAGGCACCCCGGCTGACGGCCACCGTCGTCTCCTCACACGCCTTGAGCTGGCTCTCGAAGTCGCCCACGCTCCTGCCGCGTGCCTGGAGGCCGGCGCAGATCTCCTTCACCAGCCTGCTCTTGTGCGGCTCCTCCAGCCCGGATATGAGAGCGACGCCGGACGCGGAGACAGCGAGCGGGAGTCGTCCACCGACCGCCAGGCTGACCGAGTGCGGGTGTCTGCCACGTACCGTGGCGACGGTCGCGACGTGCAGGCCGTCCCTGATCGCCAACGCGGAGGTGAGACCGGTGTCCGCGCTGAGCGTGTTGAGGACCCGCTGGCTCCGGCCGAGAATCGAGATGTTCGCGAGAACCGGATATCCCAGCCGGAGATTCTTTGCGGTCAGACTGTAGGCCCCGGAGGTGGAATCCATCTGCAGGTAACCGAGGCGCACGAGACTGTCGGTCAAGCGGGACACCGTTGAGGGCGGCAGATTGGTCACACGGGCGATTTGGCCGTTGCCCATGCTTCCGGAAGACCTGGAGAGGGCTTCAAGCACCCGGAGTCCGCGGGCGAGCGCCTCGATAGGCTGGTTGGTGCCGCTCATGGCTGCATGCTACAGATGTCCTCTGAAGCATTGG
Source organism: Streptosporangium sp. CA-115845 (assembly GCF_050943795.1). Classification (NCBI taxonomy): domain Bacteria; kingdom Bacillati; phylum Actinomycetota; class Actinomycetes; order Streptosporangiales; family Streptosporangiaceae; genus Streptosporangium; species Streptosporangium sp. CA-115845. The sequence continues at coordinate 2,017,042 of NZ_CP191988.1, forward strand.
AAGATGCCCCACGTCATGACCGGTGTGGAACGCTCCCGTCATGACCGCTCACCCCCGCCCGATCGCGCGGCTCCGCCGGGTATGACACGTGGGTCGAATGCGGCCGACGGATTCCACCCGACGACGGTCACCCGCCGATGTATCGGGGCTCGCGGCGCTCGAAGAACGCTGCGACCGCCTCCTTCGCGTCGTGGGTCCCGGCCAGCTCACCGGTGAGCCCCTGCTCGAACTGGTACCCGGACTTGAGGTCCATGTACTCGATCTGGTTGAGGCTCCGCTTGGCGGCCCGGATCGCGACCGGGCTGTGCCGTGCGATCCGCTGGGCGAGGTCGAAGGCCTCCTCCTGCAACCGATCCGCCGGCACCACGCTCACGATGCCGCCGTACTGCACCAACTCCTCGGCGGGCACCATGTCCGCGGTGAAGTGCATCCGGCGCACGACACCCTGCGGGACCAGCCGGGACAGGTGCTTCGCGCCGCCCATCGCACCAACCTGGATCTCCGGCAGGCTGAACTTCGCGCCCTGCGCGGCCACCACGAGATCGGCCGAGGCCGCGAGCGCGACACCGGTTCCGACGGCTACGCCCTGGACGGCGGCGATGACCGGGAGCGTCGAGTCGTAGATGGCCCAGAACGCCTCCCGCACGGTCTGCATCCGGGGCCGTGAGTTCTGCGGCGTCATGGTGCGGAACTCTTCGAGATCGTTGCCGCCGCAGAAGTGCCGGCCCTCACCCGTCAGGATGACGACGCGAGCCTCCGGCGCGTACTCCTCGATCCGGGAGAACACCTCCTTGATCTCGCGGTACATCTCCCCGTTCACAGCGTTGACCGGCGGTCGCCGCATCAGGACGGTGGCCACCTCCTCCCGGCACGTCACGTCCAAGAACTCAAAGTCGGCCATTCCGCATTCCTCTCCGTCTTCGCCTTCAAAGAAGACGCCGGGATAAAGGTTTCACTCCGGCTCGCCAGATTACAAGGCCCGCCGTGCACCGGTCGTTCCGTGTGGCGGAAATGAATTCCGGGAACCTGCATTGCCTGGTCGCATCAAGGATCCGCCGCGCACCGGGGCCGTTCCGTGTGGCGGAAATGGATTCCGGGAGTCTGCGTTGCCTGGCCCGCCAGCCCGCATCTACGCTGTGCCCATCGGGAACGGTCAACTCACGAATTCCCAGCAACCAAAGGCGATCCGGTGTTGTCAACACGGCGCGAGATCGTGATATTCGAGGAGCTCACATGCGGCCAGAGATCGGGCGCGGCGGTCTGACGGTCGGTCATCTTCTGTGGCGAATGGGTCACCTCTTTTCCGGAAAGAAGTACTGGACGGCCGACGACAGCCGGAACATGGTCTGCCGGACCTACGGTGACCTGCTCGCGATGAGCGCACAGTACGCCGCCGTGCTTACTCAGGCGGCACCGCAGCCGGGTGCCTGTATCGCCACCCTCGCCTGGAACCACGATCGCCACTTGGGCGTCATTCTCGCCACGTCGGCCGTCGGCGACGTCGTCGTCCCGTTGAATCCCCGCTCCTCCGTGGAGCACCTGCACCATGTGCTCGCGAAGGTTCCGATCAGCGTGCTGGTGTTCGACGCCGACCTGGCCGACCTCGCGCACTCGCTGCGAGCACACGCCGGCGGCGAGATGACGCTGCTCCGGTCGGGCGCCGCGGCACCGGACTGCGACTGTCCCGGGCTCGACGAGCTCGCCACGTCCCAGCCGACCTCCTTCGACTGGCCGATGCTGGACGAGAACCGGCCGATGCTCGTCTCCTACACCTCCGGAACGACGGGCATGCCGAAGGGGGTGGTCTACAGCCACCGTTCCCAGATGCTGCACGCGATGATGGCGTTGGGGGTGGACACCCTCGGTGTGTGCGAGGCCGACGTCGTCCTGCCCGCCGCCGCGTTCTTCCACGCCAACAGCCAGGGGCTGCCGTACGCCGCACTGCTCGCCGGCGCCTCGATGGTCCTGCCCGGGCGCAGAGCGGGCGACGGACCGTTCCTCGCGGAGCTCGTGGAGTCCTACAAGGTCACCTGCTTCGGCGCGGTCCCCACGGTGGTTCACCGGGTCGCCGAGGTGCTGAGGTCCGCCGGGACGCCGACTCCGCTGGCCGGCACTCGGATGATCTCAGGCGGTTCCGCGGTGGATCGCGCTCTGGTGGATCGCGTCGCCGACCTCGGCGGGCAGATGATCCAGGTCTGGGGCATGACCGAGACCTCCCCGATCGCCGCGGTCTCCCGTCCGCGCGGCTGGCTCGACCCCGAGTCCAGCCGCCACTCCCAGAGCGCTCAGGGCGTTCCGGTGGCCGGTGTCGAGTTCGAGCTCCGGGATCTGGAGACCCAGGAACCGGTCGAGTGGAACGGCCGCTCGACGGGCGAACTGAACTGCCGCGGCCCATGGATCATCAACGACTATCTGTGGGGGGACTGGCAGGGGGAGTCGCATGACTGGCTCGGCACGGGCGACGTCGCCTCGATCGACGAGTCTGGATACATGCGGATCGTCGATCGGCTCAAGGACCTCGTGAAGTCCGGCGGCGAATGGATCGCGACGCGCCGGCTCGAAGAGGCGATCCTTCAGGTGGACGGCGTGGTGGAGTGCGCCGTCGTCGGCATCCCCCATCCCGAATGGGGCGAACGGCCGGTCGCGTACGTGGTGGCACGGGAATGCGCCGATGTGGACTCGCTGGGTGCGCGGATCCGAAGCGCGCTCGTCGGCTCCGTACCCAAGTTCTGGCTGCCCGACGACGTCCGAGTCCTCGACCGGCTTCCCCGTACGCCGAACGAGAAGATCGACAAGATGGCACTCCGGCGTGCCATGGATGTCCCGCCCGCCGACCAGGCCGCGGGATCGGCGGCTGGGCGGCCCGAGGGCGCCGCGCGGCCGTAGCGGCGGTAGCGGCGGTAGCGGTATCCGGAACGCGCCCCGGCCGACCGCACGCCGCGGTCTCCGCCCCGCCGGGGCCGACGTTCGTCGCAGTGGCAGGTGGCGCCGACCGCCTCCTGATTTACCGACAAACACTCATCTGATAGTTCTACCGGTGACGTTCCTGCCCGGTGCGTTGGTACGAGGAGAGTTCTTGTGGGTCCATTTTCGGAATTGGTACGGGCTCGCTCGAGCGACGACCGTGTGGCACTCCGCTTTGAGGGCCGGGCCTGGACCTGGCGGGAGACGGTGCAGGAGGCGGCGGACCGCGCGGCGGCGATCCGCGACGTCCGCCCCGCCGGCGACCGCCGGCAGGTGCACGTCGGGGTGCTGCTGCAGAACCTGCCCGACTTCGTCTTCTGGCTGCTCGCCGGCGGGCTGGGTGGCTTTGTCATCGTCGGTATCAACCCGACCCGGCGCGGCGAGGAGCTCGCACAGGACATTCGCCACACCGACTGCGACCTCCTGGTCACCGAGAACGAGCATCTCTCGCTCATCGCCGGGGCCGAGCTGCCGTCCGTGCGGCGGGTCCTGAACGTCGACACCGCCGAGTACGCGGACTACCTCCGCCCCTACCGAGGCGCACCGCTGCCCGCCGGGTCACCGGCCGCCGAGGACATGCTTCTCCTGCTCTTCAGCTCCGGCTCGACCGGTGCGCCGAAGGCGGTCATCTCCTCGCAGCACGCGATGACCAGGCGCGCCCACGTGCTGGGCGACCGGATCGGGGTGCATCGTGACACCATCACCTATTTGTGCATGCCGCTCTTCCACGGCAACTCGATCTTCACCAATCTGGCGCCCTCGGTCCGATCCGGGGCGACGATCGTCATGCGCCGCAAGTTCTCCGCGTCGGGATTCGCACCCGACATCCACGAGCACGGGATCACGTTCACGAACTACGTGGGCCGTGCGATCAACTACGTGCTGGCCACGGCGGAGGACCCCAGGGATCGGCTGAGCACGCTCCAGGTGGCCTACGGAAGCGAAGCCTCTCCGGCCGACATGGTCAAGTTCAGTGATCGGTTCCAATGCCGGATCTGGGAGTCCTACGGCTCCACGGAAGGGGTGCTCAGCATCTTTCCCGGTCCGGACGCGCCGCCCAACTCACTCGGCCTGCCCGCTGCCGGCCAGGTCATCAAGGCACTGAACGAATCGGGCGAGGAGTGCCCGCCGGCGAAGTTCGACGAGAACGGCCGCCTGCTCAACGCCGACGAGGCAATCGGCGAGATCGTCGGCATCGATCGAGTCAAGGTCTTCGAGGGCTACTACCGCAACCCCGAGGCCGTGGCGGACCGCGTCCGCGGCGACGACTACTGGTCGGGGGATCTGGCCTTCCGCGACGAGCGCGGCTACTTCTTCTTCGCCGGCCGCACCTCGGACTGGCTGAGGGTCGACGGGGAGAACTTCGCGGCGGCCCCGATCGAACGCATCCTGAGCCGGTACGACGGCATCTCGTCCGCGGTGGTCTACGCTGTCCCCGATCCCCACACCGGCGACAACGTCATGTGCGCGATCCAGCTCCCGAAGGGGCGGGCATTCGACCCGAAGGCGTTCGAGCGGTTCCTCGACGACCAGAAGGACCTCGGCACCAAGTGGCGTCCCCGGTTCGTCCGGGTCACGGAATCGATCGCCCAGACGGGCACCAACAAGGTCAACAAGGCGCCGCTTCGCCGGACGGCCTGGGAGACCGCCGACCCGGTTTGGCGGACGCCCGCCCGAAGCACCACGTACATGTCGCTGACCGACGCGGACCGGTCCGCGCTGCGGGAGGAGTTCGTCAAGCACGACCGCGAGCATTTGCTGCCGAGGCCGTAGCGCGCCGCACCTGTCTTCGCGGACCGCTTTCATCGCCGACCCGGCGTGACCACCTCCACCACCGCCGGCATCCAGGAGAACAGCGACCAAACGCCGGTGGGAGCCGGGTCGTTCAGGGGCTCAGGCGGCGGAGGCGCACGTAGAGGGTGAGGCCCGCGGCGGTCCAGAAGAGGGTGGCGGCGGAGACGGGGAGCAGGACCTCGTCGAGCAGGCCGTCGTTGGCGGCGCGCATCCAGGGCATGATCGGCACCGAGAGGCGGCCCACGGGAGTCAGGCTGATCAGCAGCAGGGCGAGGTAGCCGCCGAACAGGACGAGCATCGAGACCGCGGGAGAGGTCAGGATCAGCCGGCTGGTCAGCGCGCCCAGCGCGGTCCCGGCGCTCAGGCCGAGCACGTGCAGCGCGATACCACTCGCCAGGTCGGCGGGTGCGGGCATGGCGGCGAAGCCGTGGATCAGCGGGAGCCCGATCGCGATCGTCGCCATGCCGAGGTTGACCGTCAGCGCGGCGAGCAGCCCGGCCCCGATCTCGCGGCCCGGCCGCCCGGCCGCCGTCATGGAGATCAGCCGTTGCGTCGGGGGCTCGGTGTCGAGCAGTCCCCGGGCGGCCCAGGCGAAGACGAGGATCAGCAGTCCGGCCGAGTCGGCGTAGGCGGACAGCTCCTTGCCGGGCGGGGTCAGCGTGGAGTAGAAGATGACCAGCATCATCAGGAGCCCGATCATCGGCTGGAACAGCCGGTGCGACCGGGCGTAGGCGGAGAGCTTGAAACGCACGAGATGGATCATGATGACCGCCTGGTGAGATAGCCGTCGGCGCGGAGCTTCTGTTCCACCTCGTCGGCGTCGCCGGCGTCCACGATCACCTCGATGACCACCTGGCGTGCCGAGGGCTCGGACCCGTGAGGCGGCAGGTGGTCGACATCCCGTGGGTGGTCGAGACGGGTGCCGGCCGGGCGTGCCTGAGGCTCGGGCGTGTGCGGGGTGACCGTGGCGTCCGCGACGAGCCAGTGGGTGGCGCCGGGGAAGGCCCGGAGCTGGTTCTGGTGGTCGCTGACCACGACCATGCCGCCGGCCGAGGAGATCTCGTCGATGATCAGGGGGAGTTCGGCGCGGGTCTGCTCGTCCAGCCCGGCGAAGGGCTCGTCCAGGATCAGCAGGTCCGGCGGGGCCAGGAGCGCCTGGATGAGCCCGATCTTCTGCGCGCTGCCCTTGGACAGGTCGCCCAGCGGTTGCTCCAGCAGGTGGGAGGCGTTCAGACGTCCGGTCAGTTCCATGGCGGAGGCGGGGGAGCCGCCCCGGATCCTGGACATGTGGGCCAGGTAGGCGGCGACGGTGAACGGCTGGTCGGTGGGGAACACGTCGGGGGCGTAGCCCACGGTGCCGGGCCGGTCGGAGATCGCGCCGTGGGAAGGGGGGACGAATCCCGCGAGCAGCCGCAGTAGCGTCGACTTCCCGGCGCCGTTGTGGCCGGTGACCTCGGTGACGGAACCCGGGTGGAGCGAGAGTTCGACGTCCCTCAGGATCCAGGGGCCTCGGCGGGAGTATCGGAAGGACACCTGGGAGAGCCGCATGACCGGCCACCATATCGGGGGAACCTCCGGCGTCACGTCGACCGCGCCACCGGAACGCTCCGCTCCCGTACGGTCTCAGCGCCCGCCGCGGCCCTCAAGCCCGTTCGGGACACTGTCCCGATTGCTCGCTTTTACCCGGTAATTCCCCGCAGAATGGAGGTCATCGGCTGGAAGGCCGATGGGCGAGAGGCGAAAGGACGCGGGGTTGAACCGCTTTCCACGGGTTCTCGGGGTGCGTACGGGATATGACCCCGATCAGGTGGATCTGCTGGTCCGCCGGATCGAGGGCACCCTCGGCAGGGGCGCCCCGGAGGGGGAGCCGATCACCGCGGACGAGATCCGCGAGGCCCGTTTCCGCACGAAGCTCGGCGGCTACCACGAGATCGCCGTCGACTTCGCGCTGGAGGCCTTCATCGTGGCGATCGAGACTCGGCCCACCGGGGCGGACGGGCGTCCGATCGTTTCCGCGCGCCGGCAGCCCGTGCCCTGGCCGGCCGCGCCCCGGGAACAGGAGTGGGCACAGCGCGCTGAACCGCCTCTCCGGGATCCGGGGGCCGCCGAGCGGGAACCGGCGGCGGTCGCCCGGGCCGCTTGGGAGCCGGTGGCCGGCGGGCTGCCGGAACCGCTCGGCGCCGATGAGATCGAGGAGCACGCCGTTCGGGTCGAGCGGGCCGCCTTCAGACCCGGGCGGCTCGGTATGGGCTACAACGAGGACCAGGTCGACAGCTTCCTCGACCGGATCGTGGCCACCCTGCGCGGCACCACCGACCAGCCCCTCACCCCCGATGACGTGCGCGGGGCGAGGTTCGCCACGGTGCTGCTGAGGCCGGGCTACGCGGTCGGAGAGGTCGACGGGTTCCTCGCCGACCTGGCGGGCGTCCTTGAGGTCCACCTCGGCCGTTGAGGTGTGTCAGCGGGTACCCCAGGAGTAGGTCTGCTTGTGGAGCTTGAGGTAGACGAAGGTCTCGGTGGCGCGGACCGTGGGGATGGCCCGGATCTTGCCGAGGATCTCCAGGAGGTGCTGGTCGCTCTCGCAGACGACCTCGACCATGATGTCGAGCGACCCGGCGGTCAGCACCACGTAGTCGATCTCCTTTATGGCCGACAGCTCGCCGGCCACGATCTCCAGGTCACCCTCGCACTTGATGCCGATCATGGCCTGGCGGGAGAAGCCCAGGGTCAACGGGTCGGTCACCGCCACGATCTGCATGACCCCCGCGTCGATCAGGCGCTGGACCCGCTGGCGTACCGCGGCCTCGGACAACCCCACGGCCTTGCCGATGGCGGCATAGGGCTTGCGCCCGTCCGCCTGCAGCTGTTCGATGATCTGCTTGGAGATCTCGTCAAGGACGACGGGGCCTGACCTGGCGTCGTTGTCGCGGCGTACCTTGGGCGGCGTCGTCATCCGCGCTCCCTGGCGTCATATTGCGGGGCTGTGTCCGGCATGTTGCGGCTCCGATGCGACATGCTGTCAGTTTCGGGCCGTCTGTCAAGCGATTTCGTAGCAATTTGGTATCTTAACAACGAAATCCCTTGTCGAACGGTTCTTGCTCTGTAAGAGTCGCGACAACTCAGCCCCGATCCATAGGAGGCCGACGGTGACCACCCCGGTTGAGACCCGTGAGCTCCCCCGCCTGAGAAACTACGTCAACGGTGAGCTCGTGGAGGCCCGGAGCGGCCGGTTCTCCGACGTCATCGACCCCTGCACCGGAGAGATCTACCTTAGTGCTCCCATCTCCGGACAGGAGGACGTCGACGCCGCCTACGCCGCCGCTGCCGCCGCGTTCGAGTCGTGGAGTCAGGCCACTCCCGGCGAGCGCGCCAACCTGCTCCTGAAGGTGGCCGACGCGATCGAGGCGCGGGCCGAGGAGCTGAACGAGGCCGAGTGCCTCAACACCGGCAAGCCGCGCGCCCGGATGGCGGAGGACGAGACCCCGGTCGCCGCCGACCACTTCCGCTTCTTCGCCGGTGCCGCCCGCACGCTGGAGGGTCCGACCTCCGGTGAGTTCCTGGCCGAGCACACCTCGGTCATCAGGCACGAGCCGATCGGCGTGGTGGGTCAGGTGACGCCGTGGAACTACCCGATGATGATGGCGGTCTGGAAGATCGCCCCGGCGCTCGCCGCGGGTAACACCGTGGTGCTCAAGCCCTCCGACACCACCCCCGTCTCCACGGTCAAGCTGGCCGAGATCCTCGGCGAGGTCCTGCCGAAGGGCGTCTTCAACGTCGTCGTCGGCGACCGGGAGACCGGCGCGCTGGTCGTCGGCCACCCGGCCGCGTCGATGGTCGCGATCACCGGTTCCGTCGGCGCCGGCATGGCCGTGGCCAAGAGCGCCGCCGAGGACCTCAAGCGGGTCCACCTGGAGCTGGGCGGCAAGGCGCCCGTCATCGTGTTCGACGACGTCAAGGACCTCAAGGCCGCCGCCGAGTCGATCGCCACCGCGGGTCTGTACAACGCCGGCCAGGACTGCACCGCGGCCTGCCGCGTGCTGGTCCACGAGGACGCCCACGACGAGTTCGTCGCCGCGCTCACCGAGGCGGTGGCGAGCACCGTGACGGGCGACCTCTCCGACACGGAGGCCCTGTACGGCCCGCTCAACAACGCCGAGCAGCTGGCCCGCGTCACCGGCTTCCTCGACCGGGTCCCCGGCCACGCCAAGGTCCTGACCGGCGGGAACCGGGTCGGCGAGCGGGGCTACTTCTTCGCCCCCACGCTCGTCGACGGCCTGAGGCAGGACGACGAGATGGTGCAGAACGAGGTGTTCGGGCCGGTCATCACGGTCCAGACCTTCTCCGACGAGGCGGACGCGGTGGCCAAGGCCAACGACGTCAGGTACGGCCTGTCGGGCTCGGTGTGGACCTCCGACCACGGCCGGGCGATGCGAGTGTCGAACCGTCTCGACTTTGGTGTCGTCTGGGTCAACACTCACATCCCATTCGTCTCAGAGATGCCACACGGAGGCTTCAAGCACTCCGGTTACGGCAAGGATTTGTCCGTTTTTGGGCTGCACGACTACCTTCGCGTCAAGCACGTCATGCACTACATCGGCGAATAGCCGCGAGCAGAGGGATAAGCCTGGCATGACCGAAATCCAGGTGGGTGCGGAGGCGGCCGACGCCGCCTCCCGCTCGCCCCACATGCCCGCGATCGAACTCGACGGGGTCGTCAAGGAGTACGTCTCCCACGGCGAGGTCGTCCAGGCGGTCAAGGGTGTCACCCTGACGATCGCCGAGGGGGAGTTCTTCTCCCTCCTCGGCCCCTCGGGCTGCGGCAAGACCACCACCATGCGCATGATCGCCGGGTTTGAGGATCCGTCGCGGGGCAACGTGCGGCTGCACGGCCAGGACGTCACCAACGTCCCCCCCAACAAGCGCGACGTCAACATGGTCTTCCAGTCGTACGCCCTCTTCCCGCACATGAACGTCTGGGAGAACGTCGCCTTCGGCCTGCGGCGCAAGAAGGTGGCCGAGGCCGAGATCAAGCGCCGTGTCGGCGAGATCCTGGAGATCGTCGACCTCACCGGACGCGAGAAGCGCCGCCCCCGTGAGATGTCCGGAGGCCAGCAGCAGCGGGTGGCCCTGGCCCGGGCCCTGGTCAACAACCCCCGCGCGCTCCTGCTGGACGAGCCGCTCGGCGCCCTCGACCTCAAGCTCCGCCAGGCCATGCAGATCGAGCTCAAGCGCATCCAGCGCGAGGTCGGCATCACCTTCGTGTACGTCACCCACGACCAGAGTGAGGCGCTCACCATGAGTGACCGCATCGCGGTCATGAACGACGGCATGGTCGAGCAGCTGGGCACCCCGAGAGAGATCTACGAGCGGCCGGCAACCGCCTTCGTGGCCGGATTCATCGGCACGTCCAACCTGCTCAGCGGCACCGTCGACCGTCTCCAGTCCGGTTTCGCGGTGCTTAGGCTGGGCGATGAGGACCGGGTGCTCGCCGAAGGCGGATCGTTCACCGCAGGGGAACCGATCGCGATCACGGTGCGCCCGGAGAAGATCGGTATTTCCACCGAGGAGCCCACCGGAGACCTCAGCGTCGTACGAGGCGTCGTCTCCGAGGTGGTCTACCTGGGGCTCTACAACTCCTACACGGTCAGTCTGGCCCAGGGGGCAGAGGTGACCGTTTTCCAGCAGAACGCACTCGACAGCACGAGTACGGCGGAGCGTGGCGACGCCGTGTGGTTGTCGTGGCAGCCGCACCACTCGTACGCGATCGGAAGTTGAGCACGCTATGGACCCCCACACGAACCCCGCCTTCCTGCGTGGCATGACGCAGAGCCGCTCCGTCACCCGCCGTGACGCCCTCCGCCTGGGTGGGATGTCGGCCGCCGCTCTCGCCCTCACCGCCTGCGGCGTGCAGGGCAAGAAGGTGGAGGCGCCCCAGAAGGACGCCGTCGCCGAGTACTGGGGCTCCAAGAAGAAGAACGGCACGCTGCGCTTCGCCAACTGGCCGCTCTACATCGACAAGGACGGCAAGCGGTACCCGTCCCTGGAGATGTTCGAGGCCGACACCGGCATCAAGGTGACCTACACCGAGGCCATCCAGGACATCCCCACGTTCTTCGGCAAGATCCAGCCGCTGCTCGCCGCCAACAACGACATCGGCTACGACCTGATGGTCCTGACCAACGGCCTGCAGCTGTCCAAGGCCATCGCGCTGGGCTACCTCGTCCCGCTGGATCACTCCAAGCTGCCGAACTTCGCCGCCAACGCCAGCTCCGTGGTCAAGAACCCCACCTGGGACCCGAACAACGCCCACACGATCCCGTGGGCGGGCGGCCTGACCGGCATCGCCTACAACCCCAAGTACGTGGACGATGTCAAGAGCATCGCCGACCTCTGGAACCCCAAGTACAAGGGCAAGGTCGGCATGATGCTCGACACCCAGGAGGTCGCCAACTTCGGCATGTTCGCCCTGGGCATCGACCCCGACAAGTCGACCGAGGCCGACTGGAGGAAGGCGGGGGAGAAGCTCAAGCAGCAGCGCGACGCGGGCCTGGTGCGCAAGTACTACGAGAACGACTACGTCGACGCCCTCGCCAGGGGAGACATCTGGATCACCATGGCCTGGTCGGGTGACATCTTCCAGCAGGTCGCCGAGGGCAAGGATCTGAGGTTCGTGGTGCCCGAGGAGGGCGGCACGATCTGGACGGACAACCTGTGCATCCCGAAGACCTCGCAGAACCCGGTCGACGCGCTGACCTTCATGGACTACGTCTACCAGCCGAAGATCGCCACGATGCTGGTCGAGTCCATCAACTACATCACGCCGGTCTCCTCCGCCAAGGACCTGGTCCTCGCCGACGCCGCCAAGGCCACCGGCAAGGAGAAGGCGGCGCTGGAGCAGATCGCCGAGAGCTCGATGATCTTCCCCTCGGAGGCGGACATGGCCAAGCTGCGGTCGTACAAGAAGCTGGACCCGGCGGAGGAGAAGATCTTCGAGGACATCTTCCAACCGATCACGCAGGGCTAGGCCGATGAGAGAGCGAACCAGACGGAAAGGGGCGAGCGGCCGGTGAAGCGCCTCGCCCCCTACCTGCTCATCCTGCCCGGCGGACTCTGGCTGGCGATCTTCCTGGTGGTACCGATGGTCTTCATGGCCTCGGTCTCCACCCAGGAGGGCGACGTGGTCAACGGGTTCGCCCAGACGTTCAACCTCTCGGTGTACGGCGACGTCCTGGCGCAGTACAGGACCCAGTTCCTGCGCTCGGCCGGGTACGGTCTGGTCGCGACCGTCGTCTCCATCGCGCTGGCCTACCCGATGGCCTACTGGATCGCGTTCAAGGGCGGCAACCGCAAGTCCACCTACCTGCTGCTGGTGCTGCTGCCGTTCTTCGTCTCGTTCGTGCTGCGCACGGTGTCCTGGCGGTTCCTGCTCGCCGACGACGGCATGCTGCTCTCGCCGCTCAAGTCGGCAGGGCTGCTGCCCGAGGACTTCCACGTGCTGCAGACGACGTTCGCGGTGATCGGCGGCCTGGTCTACAACTACCTGCCGTTCATGATCCTGCCGATCTACGTCGCGCTGGAGCGGGTGGACCCCAAGGTGATCGAGGCCGCCCAGGACCTGTACGCGGCCAAGCGCGAGGCGTTCACCAGGATCGTGCTGCCGCTCTCGCTGCCCGGCGTGTTCGCCGGGGTGCTGATGACGTTCGTCCCGATGACCGCGGACTACGTCAACGCCGGCATCCTCGGCGGCCCGGAGAACACGATGATCGGCAACATCATCCAGACCGAGTATCTGGTCAACAACGACTACCCGACCGCCGCCGCGCTGTCGTTCACGCTGATGGCGGCGATGCTGATCGGCATCTTCGCCTACGCCAAGGCGCTCGGCACCGAGAACGTCCTGGAGGCGGCGGCCCGATGAGCCCTGACACCCTCCGCGGGACCAGGAACGGTGAGCGACCGTGAGCACCAGCGAAACCGATGTCCTGAACGGGGCGCCCGCCGGGCGGAGGTCCCCGTTGAACACGAGGCGGCTGGGTGACCGGCTGCTCCGGGTCTACGTCTGGCTGATCATCGCCTGGCTGTTCCTGCCGATCGCCGTCATGATCGTGTTCGGCTTCAACGACACCCAGAGCAAGTCGAACGTGACCTGGCAGGGCTTCACCCTCAAGTGGTGGGGCCGCCTGGACGAGTATCCCGAGCTGGTCACAGCGGTGCTCAACTCGCTCAAGATCGCCGTGCTGGCCACGGTGATCACGACGCTGATCGGCACGCTCATGGGCCTGGCCCTGGGCCGCTACCGCTTCCGCGGGCAGGGTGCGACCAACCTGGTGATGTTCGCCGCGATCGCCTCGCCCGAACTCGTCATGGGCGCCTCGCTGCTCTCGCTGTTCATCAGCGTCGGCGTGCAGACCGGCTTCGCGACGGTGGTCATCGCGCACGTGCTCTTCTCGCTCTCCTTCGTGGCGATCACCGTGCGCGCCCGGGTGATCGGGCTCGACCGGTCGATCGAGGAGGCGGCGCGCGACCTGGGCGCGTCCACCTGGACGACGTTCTGGCGGGTCACCTTCCCGATGATCCTGCCCGGTGTCGTCTCCGGCGCGCTGCTGGCCTTCGCGCTCTCCATCGACGACTTCGTGATCACCCAGTTCACCAGTGGTGCCACCCAGACGTTCCCGCTGTGGATCTGGGGTGCCACCCGTATCGGGGTGCCGCCTCAGGTCAACATCCTCGGGACGCTTATATTCGCGGTAGGCGTCGCCATCGCCGTGGTCAACACGGTCAACGCGCGCCGCCGCACCTAGCCGCCGTCAAGCCCCGTGCCCTCACCGGGTGGCGCGGGGCTTCGGTGTATCCGGATGCCGTCAAGGACATCCATGACAGAACATCCACGGCACAGAACAGGGAGGCGAGATCGGATTCAGGCGGGGGGAACCCGCGCGTGATCTTCACGACCACGCGATACACACAGAGAAAACCTGACTCACGTAGGGAAGTGAGATTTGTGGATCCGCTGAAGGCTCTTGCTGATGCGGAGCGCAAGCCGTACTGGCTCGACAGTCCGGCGAAACCCGAGCCGCTGACGCGGCTCTTCGGTGAGACGAGCGCCGACCTGGCAGTGGTCGGCGGAGGATTCTCAGGGCTCTGGACCGCCCTGATGGCAAAGGAACGCGACCCGTCGCTCGACGTCGTCCTGCTTGAGGGACGGAGGGTCGGCTGGGCGGCCTCCGGTCGCAACGGCGGTTTCGCGATGGCCACCCTCACCCACGGCATCGCCAACGGGCTGGAGCGCTGGCCCGAGGAGATCTCCACGCTGGAACGCCTCGGCGTCGACAACCTCGACGAACTCGGCGAGGCCGTCGCCAGGTACGGCATCGACTGCGGTTACGAGCGTACCGGCGAACTGCACGTGGCCACCGAGCCGTGGCAGCTGGAGGAGATGAACCGGAGTCTCGACATCGCCCGCGAGCTGGGCGCCCGCTTCGACGTCCTCGACGCGGAGGAGATCCGGGCGGAGGTGAACTCGCCCACCTACATCGGCGGCCACTGGGAGCGCGACGGCTGCGCCATGCTCGACCCCGCCCGGCTGGCCTGGGGGCTTCGGGAGGCCTGCCTCTCGGTGGGCGTGCGCATCTACGAGCGCACGCCGGTACGCACCATGAAGGACACCCCGGCGAGCCTGGACCTGCTCACCCCGCACGGCCTGGTCAGGGCGCGTAACGTCGCGCTCGGCACCGGGGTGTTCCAGCCGCTGCTGCGGCGGCTGAGGCACCTCCTCGTGCCGGTCTACGACTACGCGCTGATGACCGAGCCGCTCTCCGCCGACCAGCTGGCCTCGGTGGGCTGGCAGAACCGGCAGGGCGTGGGGGACGCGGCCAACCAGTTCCACTACTACCGGCTGACCGAGGACAACCGGATCCTCTGGGGTGGCTACGACGCGGTCTACTACAACGGCGGCATGATCAAGCCCGAGTACGAGCAGCGCGACGAGACCTTCGTCAAGCTGGCCGAACACTTCTCCACCACCTTCCCCCAGCTGTCCGGGCTGCGCTTCACCCACAGGTGGGGCGGGGTCATCGACACCTGCAGCCGGTTCAGCGCCTTCTACGGCCGGTCGCACGGCGGGCGCCTGGCCTACGCCGCCGGGTACACCGGTATGGGCGTCGGTGCGACCCGGTTCGGGGCGAACGTCATGCTCGACCTGCTCGCCGGCGAGCGGACCGAGCGGACCGAGCTGCGGATGGTCAAGGAGAAGCCCGTGCCGTTCCCGCCCGAGCCGGTCCGCTCGGTCGGGATCCAGATGACCCGCTGGTCGATCGCCCAGGCCGACCTGCACCAGGGCCGCCGTAACCTCTGGTTGCGCACCCTGGACCGGATGGGTCTCGGGTTCGATTCCTAGGGACTGTCCCCGGCCCCGGCCGGGGACAGTCGTTGGCTTCCGGCACGCGGGCCGTACAGACTTGCACCATGTCGGAAAAGGTGAAGTTCACCGCCGGCGGGGTCACCCTCGCCGGCGACCTGCGGGTCCCGGTGGCACCGGGCCCGCACCCCGCCCTGGTCCTCACCGGCCCGTTCACCGGAACCCGGGACCAGGTCACCGGCCTGTACGCGTCCCGGCTGGCCGGAGCGGGATATGTGACGCTGGCGTTCGACCACCGCAACTGGGGCGAGTCGGGTGGCGAGCCGCGCAACCACGAGGACCCGCAGGGCAAGCTGGAGGACCTGCGGGCCGCGGTCTCGCTGCTGCGCTCGCGGCCCGAGGTGGACGTCGGCAGGATCGGCGCGGTCGGGATCTGCCTCGGCGCGGGCTACGCGCTCAGGTTCACCGCGTTCGACCCCCGGGTGAAGGCGTTCGCGGGCGTCGCGGGGGCGTACCACAATCCCTACGGCATGCGCGCGGGGATGTCGCCCGACGGATACCAGCGGGCGCTGGCCTCCTGCACGGAGGTGCTGGAGCGGCAGGACAGGAGCGGTGAGGTGGAGTACCTGCCCGCGGTGGCCGAGGAGGGCGAGGCGGCCATGCCGGGCGACGAGCCGTTCGCCTACTACGGCACCTCCCGAGGCGCCTCGGCGCACTGGAGCAACACGGTGACCCGGGCCTCGGTCCGAGAGCTGATCATCCTGGACAACATGACGGGCGCCGACTTCCTGTCACCCAAGCCGGGCCTTGTCGTGCACGGCGTGGTCGACCGCTTCTGTTCGCCCGAGGGCGCCGAGGAGGCCTACCGGCGGATGGACGCCCCCAAGAGGCTCGTCTGGCTGGACACCCGGCTCCATATCGACCTCTACGACACCGAGCCACATATCACCCGGGCGGTCGAGGCGGTCGCCGCGTTCTTCGGAGAGCACCTCTGAACGCGATGTACGTCCTCGGACTGGACGTCGGCGGTACGTCCTCACGGGCGCTCCTGATCGACGCCGACGGCCGGCGGGCCGGATACGGCGTGGCCGGGGGCGGCAACCCGGCGGCCCACGGCAACGCCGTCGCCGTCGCCAACATCGGCCTGGCCCTGCGGCAGGCCCTGCACGGGATCGACCCGGGCCTGGTGGCGGGGGCGGTCATCGGGATGGCGGGCGCCGGGGCGCTGGACCGCCTGGTGTTCGACCCCATGTGGGCCTCGGCCGGCCTGCGCGTCCGGCCCCGGCTCACCGGTGACCTGGGCATCGCCTTCGCCGCCGGTACGGCGGAGCCGCGCGGCACCGTGCTCATCGCCGGGACCGGGGCGATCGCCGCCAGGATCGAGGACGGCGAGCCCGTGCTGATCGCCGACGGGCTCGGCTGGCTGCTGGGCGACCAGGGCTCCGGCTTCTGGCTGGGCAGGCAGGCGGCCCGCGCCGCCGCCCACGCCCTCAGCCGGGGGGAGGCGGGCGGGACGTTGACCCGCCTTGTCGTCGACGCCCTGCTGGAGGACGAGCCGCTCCCGCGGGGCGGCGGGCCCGGGGGGACGGCGGCGGAGGCGAGGATCGACGAGCTGGGCGGAAGGGCGGCGGAGGCGACGGAGGAGATGCGGGCGCCGGCGATCAAGCTGGTGGTCCGCGCCCAGTCGCGGCCCCCGCTGGAGCTGGCCAGGCTCGCCCCGCTCGTCAGCCGGGCGGCGGCCGAGGGCGACCCGGTCGCCCTGGAGATCGCCTCCACCGCTGCCCGGCTGCTCTGCGAGACGGTGGCCGAGGTCCGCCCGGCGGGCGAGGCGAGCCCGATCGTGCTGGCCGGGAGCGTGCTGACCGGCGAGGGACCTGTCGGCCCCGCGGTACGGGAGAGGCTGGGGACCGCGACGGTCCTGGCGGGCGACGGCGCGGGCGCGGCGGCGTGGCTGGCCGGGCGGGAGGCGTTCGGCTGGGACCCGGCGACCGCCGCGCGGCTGCACGCCCGCATCGTCTCCGGCGACTGATCCCGGCGGTCGGCCGGGAGCGAGCGCGCTCTCAGCCGGGTCGCCCCTCGCCACCGGAGAGGAGGCCGGCTCGTTTCCGGAACGAACCGGACCGGCCTGAGAACCAGGGCAGGCCCCTCAGCCGTCGCCGGAACCCGAGCGGAGCGGATCGGCGTCCGGGGCGGTGGCGCCGCGCCCGACGATGGGTCGCAGCACGTCCAGCACCGTCGGGTCCTCGATGGTCGAGGGGACGGGTTCGTCGGCGCCCTCGGCGATGCCGCGCATGGTCTTGCGCAGGATCTTCCCCGACCTGGTCTTCGGCAGCGCCGGGACCACGTCCACCTGTTTCAGCGCCGCCACCGCGCCCACCTGCTCGCGGACGGCCAGGATCAGCTCGGCCCGCAGGGTCTCGACCTCGATCGTCGCCCCGCTCTTCAGCACCACGAAGCCACGCGGGACCTGCCCCTTCAGCTCGTCGGCGACCCCGATCACCGCGCACTCGGCCACCGCCGGGTGCGCGGCCAGCACCGCCTCCATGGACCCCGTCGACAGCCGGTGCCCGGCCACGTTGATCACGTCGTCGGTGCGGCCCATCACGAAGAGGTAGCCGTCCTCGTCGAGGTAGCCGCCGTCGCCGGTCAGGTAGTAGCCGGGAAAGGCCGACAGGTAGGACCTCACATAGCGCTCGTCGTCCTGCCAGAGCGTGGGGAGGGTGCCGGGCGGGAGCGGGAGCCGGATGCAGATCGCCCCCTCCTCGCCGGGGGCGCACTCGGCGCCCGAGGACCGCAGCACGCGCACGTCGTAGCCGGGGACGGGCACGGTGGGGGAGCCCGGCTTGATCGGCATGGGTTCCAGGCCGCGCAGGTTGGCCGCGACGGGCCAGCCGGTCTCGGTCTGCCACCAGTTGTCGACGACCGGGACGCCGAGCTTCTCCGCCGCCCAGTGGTAGGTGTCGGGGTCCAGACGCTCCCCGGCGAGGAAGAGCGTCCGCAGCGACGAGATGTCACGGCCGCGCAGCAGGGCCGCCTCCGGGTCGGTCTTCCTGATCGCGCGGAACGCGGTCGGCGCGGTGAACAGCGCGTTCACCCGGTGCTCGGCGATCACCCGCCAGAACGCGCCCGCGTCGGGGGTGCCGACCGGCTTGCCCTCGTACAGCACCGTGGTGGCGCCCCGCAGCAGCGGCCCGTACACGATGTAGGAGTGCCCGACCACCCAGCCGATGTCGGATGCCGCCCAGAACACATCGCCGGGCGCGATGTCGTAGACGTTGGCCATGCTCCACAGCAGCGCCGCCGCGTGCCCGCCGTTGTCGCGTACGACGCCCTTCGGCAGCCCGGTGGTGCCGCTGGTGTAGAGGATGTAGAGCGGGTCGGTCGCCTTCACCGGCACGCACCCGGCGGGTTCGGCCACAGCGCTCGCCCAGTCGACGTCTCGCCCAGGCACCAGTTCCGCCGGAGCCTGCTCGCGCTGGAGGATCACGCACTGCGCGGGCCGGTGCCCGGCCAGGTCGAGCGCGGCGTCGAGCATCGGCTTGTACGGCACCACGCGGGCAGGCTCGATCCCGCAGGAGGCCGAGACGACCACCTTGGGGCGCGCGTCGTCGATCCTGGCCGCCAGCTCCTTGGGCGCGAACCCGCCGAACACCACCGAGTGCACGGCTCCCAGCCGCGCGCACGCCAGCATGGCGATCACCGCCTCGGGCACCATCGGCATGTAGATCACCACCCGGTCGCCCTGCTCCACCCCGAGGCGGCGCAGCACCCCGGCGAACCCGGCGACCTCGTCGCGCAGCTCGGCGTAGGTGTAGCGCCTGCCGGTGCCGGTCACCGGGCTGTCGTAGATCAGCGCGAGACGGTCGCCGTGGCCCGCCTCGACGTGCCGGTCCAGCGCGTTGTGGCAGGTGTTCAGCTCCCCGTCGGGGAACCACCGGTAGAAGGGCGGCGCCCCGGAGTCCAGCACCTCGCGCGGGGGCCTGCTCCAGGTGACCGCCTCGGCGGCCTCGGCCCAGAAGTCCTCCGGGTCGGTGATACTGCGGGCAAACGCGTCAGCGTACGACATCAGGCCATCATGCTCTTTCGGGGGGCGCCCGGTCGAGGCCCCTCTCCGGTCCCCGGGGGTCGGCCTTCAGGCTCTCCCGAGGGGCGCCCGGTCGAGGCCCCTCTCCGGTCCCCGCGGGTCGGCCTTCAGGTCATACCCGCAGCTCGCGGAACTCGATGTCGAGCAGCTCCGCGACCGCCCTCAGCTCGGCCACCCGGTTCCCGGTCCCGAGCGCCCAGTGATGCCCCACACCGCTCGCGCTCCAGGCATCGGTCCACTCGCCCGGGTCGCAGCCGAAGTCCACGCGCGACGTGGTGTTTCCGATCTGGAGCAGCGGTCCGGCGGCGACGGTTCCTTCGGAAGCCACGAACGTGTATCGCCCGTCGCGGGTCTGCCCGACGCCGAAGGCGGTCACCGGGCCGTGCTTCACGTCGAACTCGACCGACACGCCCCAGCCCCGCTTGCCGTGGTACACGCCCAGCCCGCGCAACAGCGGCCTGCCGTCGCTGATCGCCAGGTGCGCGGGGCCGTCGTGGCCCATCTCCACCACGTCGTCCAAGAAGTTCAGGGACTGCAGCTCGGTGAACGACCCGCCGGCGCCGAGCCGGTCCATGACGAGCATCGCCAGAGACGTACGCAACTCGTACTCGCCGACCACCGGGATGCCCCGCGCGGTCAACAGGGAGGCCCCGAGGATCATGCCGGCGCCGAGCCGCTCGTGCAGCTCGCCCTCCAACCCCCGGTGGTAGTAGGCGAGGCTGTCCAGCTCGAACTCCTCGACCAGTCGATCGAGCCCGACCGAGACGCGCGCCGCCCACTGGAAGTCCTCGTCCACCACCGAGTCGGTGACGGCGAAGACTTCCCGCGCCTGCTCCATCTTCGCTCGCACCTCCTCGTCGGTCACGGCGTTGACCCGTACGCGCAGGTCGTCGAACTCCACAACCTCCATGTGCCCGCCGAAGTTGGCCGGCACCATGGTCAGGTCGGTGGAGACGTCCAGCATGCCGGGGTAGAGGTGCCCCATCAGGCCGTGCCGCCCGTGCCGCAGAGCAGCTCGTACGCCGGCCGCCTTCACCCAGCGGGCGATCCGCGCCCAGGCCCGATCGTCCTCCAGGTAGCCGGAGACGGAGCGGAACGGGATGCCGCAGCGGATGAACGTGTTGGCCATTTCCGGCAGTGGGCAGGCGCCGCAGTAGGCCAGCCACTGTCCGGTGTCGAAGGTCGCGTGGTCCATCGCCTCGGTCGGCTGCAGGTTGATGAGCAGCACCGGTGCGTCGCTGCGCTGGGCGATCGGCAGGAGCATCGTCGCGGTCATGTAGGTGGTGAGGAAGCCGACGATGATGTCGCAGCCGGCGACCCGTAGCTTCTCCGCCGCCGCCGCGCCCTCCTGCGCGTCGGAGATGAAACCGACGTCGACGACGTCCGCGCCGAGGGCGTGCATCTTCTCGCTCACCCGGGCGGCCGACCGCTGCAGCTGCGGCAGCAGGTCGGGAAACTGCGGCCAGTACGTGCCGAGGCCGCCCGCCACGAGCCCCACCTTGACTCGACGCTGCGGGATTCGGGCCAGCGTGGGGCCGGAGGCGACCGGCTCGCTCGTGATGGTCATTTCGTGATCCTCCCGAGTGGGGTTGGTCTTGTCTCGATGACTCCGCTCAGGCATGGTCAGCGGAGGAGATCTGTCCTTCTATGGGTTTTTCTTGCGGCAGTTGCCTGGTTGGTGGCGTCGGACTACCGTCAGGCGCCCCAGCCGGCCTGCGAGCCTCCGCCCTGCCGCTCGGCGACGAGCCGCTCGTGGTGACCCGACCGGCGGTAGGCGGCGATCGGGTCGGGGTCGATGCCCATCTCCTCGCGCAGCTCCGCGAGGACCGGCCGGACGTCGGTGTTGAACGCGTCCATGAGCACGGCGTTGGCGCCGAGGACGTCACCGTTTTCCTGGGCGGCGCGCAGCGCGTCGGAGTCGACCAGCAGCGCCTTGGCCGTGGCCTCCTGGACGTTGAGCACCGACCGGATCATCGCGAGGATCTTCGGCTCGATGTTGTGGCACTGGTCGAGCATGAACGCCACGTCCGCGGCGGCGTCCAGGGCGCCGGCCTGCACGATCTCGTGCATGATCCGGAACAGCTGGAACGGGTCCGCGGCGCCGACCATGAGGTCGTCGTCGGCGTAGAAGCGGCTGTTGAAGTGGAAGCCGCCGAGCCGGCCGGTGCGCAGCAGGAGCGCCACGATGAACTCGATGTTGGTGCCCGGCGCGTGATGGCCGGTGTCGACCAGCACCTGGGCCCGGTCTCCGAGCGTCAGGCAGTGCGCGTACGAGGTGCCCCAGTCGGGAACGTCCATGGTGTAGAACGACGGTTCGAAGAGCTTGTACTCCAGCAGCATCCGCATGCCCTCGGGCATCGCGGAGTAGGTCGCCTCCAGCGCCTCGGCGAGGCGGTCCTGGCGGACCCGGACGCTGTCCTGGCCGGGATAGTTGGTGCCGTCGGCGAACCACAGGCTGAGGATCGTCGAGCCGGTCGTAACGCCGATCTCCACGCACTCCAGCAGATGGTTCAGCGCTTTGCGGCGCACTGTCGGATCGGGGTTGCAGACACTGCCGAGACGGTAGTCGTCGTCCTGGAAGACGTTCGGGTTGATCGCGCCGAGCCGGATCCCGGCGTCGCCGGCGTGCTTGGCCAGGTCGGCGTAGTCGTCGACATGGTCCCATGGGATGTGCAGGGCGACGCTGGGCGCGATGCCGGTGAAGCGGTGCACGGTCGCGGCGTCGTCGACCTTCTCGTACGCGTTGCGCGGCACCCCTTCCTGAGCGAAGACCTTGAAGCGGGTGCCGGAATTGCCGAAGGCCCACGACGGTGTCTCGATCCGCTGCGCCCTCAGAGCGGCCTTAACCGTCGCTGTGTCAGTCATTG
The DNA here is from genome assembly GCF_050943795.1 of Streptosporangium sp. CA-115845. Taxonomy (NCBI): domain Bacteria; kingdom Bacillati; phylum Actinomycetota; class Actinomycetes; order Streptosporangiales; family Streptosporangiaceae; genus Streptosporangium; species Streptosporangium sp. CA-115845. The sequence continues at coordinate 2,039,108 of NZ_CP191988.1, forward strand.
AGTCGTGCTCCTGATCCATTTACTCTCGTCGTGTGGCTCTTACGTCGTGGCTGCCGACGACCGGGTCGCCGGCAGCCACGATCCGTGCCTTAGCCGGTCATCACCGGCCCCCGTCCTGATCACGGTTCGGCCTGACGGTCGTGTCGATGCGCAGATCCCGGCCGGACTCCTCGCGCCAGGTCGCGCCACCGTCGTTGCTGTAGAGGCCAGCACCGGCGGCGGGGTAGGGGTCGGCGTCGTTGTAGACCATGCCGTAGGACCCGCGTTCGGTGGCCGAACGGACCACGAGCGCGAAGCGGTCCCCCTTCGCCACGTCATGGCCGACCTCGACGACGACCCGCGACGGCGACCAGCTCACCTCGGCCCGGGGGATCTCCCTCCGGGCGATCACCGCGCCGGGCCGGCCATCCGCGCCCAGCTCGGTGACCTCCACCACCAGCGGCTTGTCGGGGTGTCCGGTCTGGAAGGTGGTGTAGGCCACCTGCTCCAGCCGGCCGTCGCGCCCGACGGTGAACGTCTGCGCCCGCTGGATCTGCCTGGCCACGTCGGAGTGTGCCCGGAAGCCCAGGTCGCCGGTCGTCACGTCGGTACCGGCGGGTAGCGGCGGACCGGACGTCACCTTCAGCCCGGCGAGCGGCAGGTCGAAGCTGCGCCCGCAGGTGAGCCGCTCGATCGACCCGTCGGCCCGGAAGCGCAGTGGCTCCCAGTGGTGCCGGGCCAGAGCCTCGTTCGGCGCCCCGTTCGCCCACAGGTCGCTCTGGTAGAGGTAGACCTTGCCCCCACGTGCGGGTAGTTCGACGACGTCGGCCGGCTGTCCGCCGCACGAGTCGTCACTGATCTTGATGCCCGCGACCGGCAGGCTGGGCCGGTCCCAGGCCGCGAGGTCGCCGGAGAAGTCGTCGGCGAGCAGCACGGTACCGTCCGGCGCGGTCACCTTGACGTCGTCGAAGCGTGCGCTCTCGTGGTCCGAGCCCCCGCTCTCTCGGAAGCCCACCCGTCCTGAGCCGTACGTGGCGTCGGTGGTCTCGTCGATGAGCACGCCGTCGACCCAGGTGCGGATCGTGCTACCGGCCACCTGGGTGCGCACGGCATAGGACCGCCCGCCCTCGATGTCCATCGGGGTCTTCACCGTCTTCACACTCGCGATCCCACCGTTCCGCCAGACAATCTTGGTGAGGTTGCCGCCCACGGCGCCGGCGTGCGGGTAGTTGCCGAGCAGCCAGGAGTAGCCGGTGCCGGGGTCGGAGGCCCGGAACAACCACCCGGCCTGCGCGTAGCTGTTGCCGCCCTGGCCGCCGGTCTGCAGCGGCGTGGCGGTGAAGGTCAGGTCGTAGTCGGTCCACTGCGCACCCGCCTTGGACAACCCGATGCCGCCGCCGTCGACGAGCAGGGCGCCGTCGGTGATCCGCCAGGTGTCCTGGACGGGCGCGCCGGTCCAGGGGCCGAGCGGGGACGGCGCGGTGAGGTAGGAGGTGCCGGTGGTGCAGTAGCCGCAGTTCGGGTCGGAGAGCGTGAGGTAGTAGCGACCGTCGCGCTCGAACATCGACGGCGCTTCGACCCGGGTGAGGCCCAGCCGGACGTGCTCGCCGGTCCCGGTGAGGTAGTCGGGGTCGAGCTTCTCCACGACGATGTCGCCGCCCCGGCGCCAGTCGGTGAACACCAGGTACGCCGTGCCGTCGCGGTCGACGAACAGGTCGTGGTCGCCGTTGTTCAGGCCCGCCGGGACGCCGGCGGTCACGGCGAGCGTCGGGAATCGCTGCTCGACGAACGGGCCGGTCGGCTGGTCGGAGGTGAAGACGTGGAAGCCGACGCCGATGTCGTAGGAGTTGATCCAGAGGACGTACTTACGGGTCGCCTCGTTGTACGCGACGTGCGGGCGGTAGCAACCGTAGGTGTCGCCGCTGCAGCGCTGCTGCCACTGCGCGGTCGAGCCGTCGAAGAGGAGGCCCTCGTTGCGCCAGTTCACCAGATCCGTGGAGCTGTAGGACCGGAAACCGCAGAACGGCGTGCCGGGACGATTCCACTCGTAGCCGCAGCCGTAGCTGGTGCCGTAGAGGTAGTAACGGTTGCCGAAGCGGCGGATCTCGCCGTCGTGCGCGTCGACCGCGTCCCCGTCCGTGGCGAACCGGATCGTGGACCCGGAGGCGTCACCGTTCACGATGGTCGTCACCGGTTGCGGCGAGCCGGCCGCGGCAGGTGGGGCGGTGCCGACCAGGACCGCCAGGGTGGCGACCAGGCTGAGGAGAAGCGTTCGCCGCCTGTTCACGGTCGCTCCTCGTAGCTCACCAGGGCGTCGGCCCGGTCGGCGTGATCGTTGCCGAAGTCCGCCGGCCACGGCGTCGTGGCCAGGCCGAGCGACCCCGTGGTGGTGGCCGGCCAGTCGTAGGGGCTGCCTGCCAGGCCGTCGACGGCGCAGGCATTCACGCGGGCCTGCCGGTGATGGTCGTCGCGGACGATCAAGTTGTTCATGCGGGCCCTATCTGGGAGTGATGGGGGTTGACAGGTTGACGGTGCTGCCGTATGGCGCCGCGGCGTCCTGGGGTGAGGTCAGGGCGGCAGGGGCGAGATGGTGCATGTGTTCCGGAGTGCCCTCCCCGGGGCGCCGGCGGTCAGTGCTCTGTTCCGCGAAGGAGGGCGCGACGCGCGGCCGAGAACCTGAGGCTGTCAGGGTGGCCTTCCCTGGCTTACGGGCCGGTGTGGATCTGTGCTTCCGATGAGGAACGTCGCATTGGGGCCGCCCGGGGATGACACACCGCCGGCTCAGCCCGCGAACTGCGCCACGTTGTCCTTCGTCACGAGGGTGATCTTCTGGAAGACCTCGCGCGCGCTCTCGTCGTCGTACGTCAGCTTCTCGCCGTTGAGGGTCTGCGCCGCGAGTTCCACGGTCTTCGCGCCCATGCCCGCCGGGTCCTGGGCGACCGTGGCCGACAGTCCGCCATTGCCGATCGCGGTGATCGCCTCCGGGTCGGCGTTGAAGCCAATGGTCACGATGTCCTTGGCCGGATCCTTGTCGGCGTCCTTGATCGCGTTGGCCGCGGCGACGCCCATCGGGTCGTTGCAGGCGAAGACGCCGGCGACGTCAGGATCCTTGGCAAGGGCGTCCTTCATGATCTTGTACGCCTCTTCCGCCTTGGAGTTGCCGGAGAGTTCGGTGACCACCTGGTAGCCCTTGTCCTTGATCTGCTGCACGAAGGCCTGGTTACGCCGGGCCGCGTAGACGGCCGACGGCTCACACGTGATCGAGACGACCTTCTTGCTCTTGGTGCCATTGGCGGTGATCTGCTGGGCCATGTAGTCCGCGGCCTGCTTACCGCCGTCCGCGTTGTCGGAGATCACGATGGCGTCGTAGGGGGTGCCGCCCCCGCCGATGTCGTCGATGATCACCGGAATGTTCTTCTGCTTGGCCTTCGCGACGATCGGACCGAGTGCGTCAGGCTTGAACGGGCTGATGATGAGGACGTCGACACCCTGGTCGAGCAGCGCCTGGGCGCCGGTCACCATCTCGTTCTCGTCGCTCTTCTCGTCGTGGAGCTTGAACTTCCACCCCTTTGCCTCGACGGCCTCGCGGGTGCCCTTCTCCATCTTCTGGAAGAACTCGTACTGCATGTCGTACACGGAGAAGCCGATGGTGACGTCGCCGTTCGCGTTGCCGGACGGCTTGCCGCCCTCGGCCGTGGTGGAGTCCGAACACGCGCTCAGGCCAAGGGCGAGCGCGCCGGCAATGGCCAGTGTGGATATGGTGGTGCGTTTCATGGTTGCTCCTCAGGAGGTGGATCAATCGGCGTCGTGGTCGGTGGGTAGTAGGAAATGAGACGTTTCAATCGGTTGTCGGTGGCCTTCCGATCCGGAGGTGGCTCGGTCAGGCGGCGGGCGCCTTCCGGCGTCGGAATGGCAGCAATCGGGCGAACGAACCGGGCATGGCGAACTGGCCGCGCAGTCCGTCGATGGCAAGTGCGGTGATGAGTACGCAGCCGAGCACCACCCGCTGGTAGGAGGCGTCGACACCGCCGCTGACCAGTAGGTCGTTGAGGACGCCGACCAGCAGCACCGCGGAGAACGTGCCGATCAGTGTGCCCTTGCCGCCCTTGAGGCTGCTGCCTCCGAGGACGACAGCGGCGATGACACGGAGCTCGAACCCGTCCTGGGCCGAACCGTCGGCCGTCCACACCCGGCTGATGTAGGTCAGTGCCCCGATGGCGACGCTGAATCCTATGACGGCGAAGATGAGCATCCGGATGCGGTTCACCGAGATGCCGCAGAATCGTGCCGCCTCCGGGGAAGAACCGAAAGCCACGATCCGGCGCCCCGTTGCCGTACGCCGCAGAAGCACCCAGATCGCGCCGTAGAAGACCACCATGATGAGGAATGGCAACGGGATACCGGCGATATTCAGCCCGCCGATCTTCACGAATGGCGAGCCGATCTCGCTGTAGGGCAACGTCTTGGGACCGTCCTGGGTGAGGACGTAGGCGATGCCGCGGAAGACGAAGAGCATCCCGAGCGTGGCGACGAACGGCGGCACCCGCAGTACCGTGACCAGCGTGCCGTTCACCGCGCCGCACGCCACGCCGGTGACCACCGCGACTGTTAGCGCCAGCCAGGTGCCGCCGGCCGCGTAGCCCATCAAGGTCGTCACCGAGACCAGCGCGAGTTGCCCACCGACCGACAGATCGAAGGTGCCGTTCATCACGGCGAGGGTCATCGCCGCGGCGACGATCCCCAGGTAGGCGCTTTCGCGCAACACCGACTGGAGATTGGCGACGGTGAGGAAGTCCGACGACAGCAGCGGCGAGACGGCGAGCAGGAGGAAGAGGACCGCGGTGATGCCCCAGGTCTCCCAGAGCGCGCCGATGCTGTGCTGCCGGGCCCAGCGGCGCCGGGTCCTCGTGGCCGGGGCGGGCGTCTGGGCGTCGGGCGCCGGCGGCAGGGCGAGGTCGGATGTCATCGAGGGCCTCCGCGGGGGGTGTTGCGCCGCATGGCCTGGATCGTCAGGGCGACGACAAGCAGCAGTCCGATGCTGATGCGCTGGTAGGCGGGCGGGGTGTTGAGCAGGTTGAGACCGTTGCGGATCGTCTCGATGAGCAATGCCCCGAGCAGTGTGCCGATGACCGACGCTCGGCCGCCGAGCAGGCTGGTGCCGCCGATCACCACGACCGTGATCGCGTCGAGTTCGAAGCCGAGCCCGAGCTGCCCTGAGCCCTTCTGCAGCTGGCTCGAGATGAGCAGGCCCCAAACTCCCCCCGCGGCGCCGACAATGACGTAGACGGCGGTCCGTACGCGGTCGACGGGGAGACCGGACATGCGCGCGGCCTCACGGTTCGAGCCGATCGCGCAGACCGACCGCCCGAAGCGGGTGCGGTTGACCACCCACCATGCGGCGAGCGCCGCCGCTACGGCGAGCACTACCGGCATCGGGACGCCGAAGACGCGTCCGGCGGCGAGAAACTTCAGGGTGGGCGAACTGACGATGGCGTCCCGGCCGCCGGTGTAGGCAAGTGAGACGCCGCGGACGATGACCAGCATCGCCATGGTGGCGATGAACGGGGTCACCCCAAGCTTCGTCACGACGAGGCCGTTGAACAGCCCGACCGCCGCGCCGACGAGCAGGCCGATCAGCATGGCGACACCGGCGGGGTGCCCACCCACGATCCAGGTGCACGCGACCGCTCCGGTCAGAGACACGGTGGAGCCGACCGACAGGTCGAACTCTCCCATCGCGATGCACAGCGTCATCGCCAGCCCCGGGATCGCGACGATCCCGGCGGCGACGATGACGTTGGTGAGGTTGTCGACGCTGAGGAACCGATCGGTCACGACCGTGAGCACGACAGCGAGCAGGACGAGCGGTACCGCCAGCGGTGCCCTCTCGATCGCCCGGCTGATGCGGACCCATAGGTCGGCTGTGCGGGGGCCTCGCGTCGGGGCGGCAGCGGTCATGCGGCGACTCCGATCCGGCGACCGGTGGTCGCGCAGGCGATTACGTTCTCCTCGGTGCGGTCTTCTCCCTCCAGGACGCCGACCACGCGACCTCTGGAGAGCACGACGATCCGATCGCTCGCGCCGAGCAGTTCCGGCAGGTCACTGCTCACCATGAGGACCGCCGCACCGGCGGCGGTGAGTTCGTTGACGAGCGCGTGGATCTCGGCCTTGGCGCCGATGTCGACGCCACGGGTCGGCTCGTTGAGGACCAGGACCCGCCCCCCTGGCGCGAGCGCCCGGCCGAGCAGCACCTTCTGCTGGTTGCCACCGGAGAGCTCGCTGATGAGCTGCTCAGGACCGGTGGCCCGTACGCGCAACCGGCCGGCGTACTCGGCATAGGTGCGCTCCTCGGCACGCCGGGAGAGCAGGCGGGCCAACCCGTGGCGCAGCCGCTCCAGCACGGTCACCGTGAGGTTCTGGCGGATCGACAGGTCGGGCAGGATGCCCGCACGCTTGCGGTCTTCGTGCAGGAAGCCGACACCCGCGGCGAGCGCGTCGGCCGGCGTCGCCGGGGCGTAGCGCCGGCCGTCGAGCTCCATGTGCCCCGCGCGCAGCGGCAGTGCGCCGAAGACCGCCTGTGTGAGTTCGGCCTGACCGGCACCCGCCACACCCCCGATGCCGACGATCTCGCCCGCGCGGACGTCGAGGTCGACGTCGCGCAGGAGTCGGCCGGCGCTCACTCCGACGAGGCGCAGGGCGACCTTGCCCTCGGCGACTGCCTCGCGGTGGAAGACAGCGCCGACGTCGCGCCCGACCATGAGCCGGACCAACTCGTCCTCGTCGGTGTCGGCGATGTCGAGCGTGCGGACGAGGCGGCCGTCGCGCAGCACGGTCGCGCGGTCGGCAACCGCGAAGACCTCCTCGAGACGATGACTCACGTAGACCACCGAGCGGCCCTCGTCGCGGAGCCGGCGGACCACATCGAGCAACCGCTCGACTTCCTCGTTGGACAGCGCCGCGGTCGGCTCGTCCATGACGATGACTCGGCCGTTGGTGCCGAGGGCCTTGGCGATCTCGACGAGCTGCTGCTCGGAGACGCTGAGATCGGCGACCTGCGCGTCAGGGTCGATGTCGACGCCCAGAATGTTGAACAGCTCTCGGCAGCCGGCACGCATCTCGCCGTAGCGGATGCCGCGGGACCACCGGGAGTGCGGCTCGCGTCCGGCGTAAACGTTCTCGGCGACCGTCAGGGCGGGAAAGAGGGTGAACTCCTGATAGATCACGGCGATGCCGTGGGCGAGCGCATCGCTGGGCCGGCGTGGCGCGTATGCCTTGCCGTGCAGCAGGACCGTACCGGCGCTGGGGCTGTGGACGCCGCCGAGTACCTTCAGCAAGGTCGACTTGCCGGCACCGTTCTCCCCGATCAGGGCGTGCACCTCACCGGCCTGCACATCGAGATCGACGCCGTCGAGCGCGCGAACCCCAGGAAACTCGACCGTGAGGCCGGTAACCTCCAGGACGCGCGTCGTGGCGGTGTCGACTGTAGGGCTCATTTGGGCGGGCTCCAAGTATCAACTTCGGATGTTTTGAATCGTTTCAAGGTCAACTAGACTGCGAAGTTAGGTCTGACCTCCAGCCCGCGTCAAGAGTCATATCGTCATCGGTCTGATAACGGCCGGAAACATGGGCGCCGCCTGACAGGCGAATCTGACTCAATAAGGGGGCCGGACCGTAGTGGCAGGCCCAGATATCGGCAGGCACAGACGAGATGAGGGAGACGTGAGCCGACCCCCGGTGAGCATCCGCGACGTTGCCAGCAAGGCCGGCGTGTCCGTCGGCACGGTCTCCAACGTTCTCAACCGCCCCGACATCGTCGCCGAATCGACCCGTCGGCGGGTCCTCGACGCGATCCGCGACCTCGGTTTCGTCCGTAACGAGTCGGCACGGCACCTGCGCGTCGGCCACAGCCGCACCGTCGGGCTGGTCGTCCTCGATGTGGCCAATCCGTTCTTCACCGATGTCGCGCGAGGTGTGGAGGACGCCGCCAGCGACGCGGGTCTCGCGGTCATCCTCTGCAACAGTGACGACGACCCCGCCAAGGAGTCTCGTTACCTCGACCTGCTGGAAGAGCAACGGGTGCAGGGAATCCTGATCACTCCGGTCACCGCGATCAACGATCGGTTGGAACACGTGCGTAGGCGCGGAACCCCGATCGTGCTGCTCGACCGCATGGCGACCGACGACACGCAGTGCTCGGTCGCCGTGAACGACGTGCTCGGTGGCGAGCTTGCCATCGGGCACCTACTCTCACAAGGACACGAGTACCTCGCGTTCGTCGGCGGACCGTTCACCATCCGCCAGGTCCAGGATCGACACCAGGGCGCCGTCCAGGCGATGCGGGCAGCAGGCCAGGACGCCGGCGAGCTGCGCACCGTCGAGAGCAGCGCGCTCAATGTCGCCGCCGGCCGGGACGCGGCCGCACGCCTTCTCGGAACGAGGCCCAGACCGACCGCCGTTTTCTGCGCCAACGACCTGCTCGCTCTCGGCGTGCTTCAGGAGATGACCCGCCGGGGTGTGCGGATTCCGAAGGAGTTCGCGATCGTCGGCTACGACGACATCGACTTCGCGGCCGCCGCCGCGGTGCCGCTCACCTCGGTCCGCCAGCCCCGGCAGTTACTCGGCCGGACCGCGGCGGAGCTGCTCATCGAGGAGGTGACCGAGGACAGCAGCCACCAGCACCGCCAGGTTGTCTTCGATCCGGAGTTGGTCGTACGGGATTCGAGCGACCGAACGATCGGCCGGTTGCCGCGGCGCCGCCGGCCCGGCAACAAGGGCGTCACCGCCACGCCATACCCCGCTTAATGGCTGAGGTGCTGTGGCATTGAAGGTGTGCCGAGCCGGCGGACTGTCTCTCCGTGCCGACCGCCTGTGCCCAGAGCGGGACGCCTGGCGCACGGTACTTCTGGTTCTGTCGCGTACCGGCGGCCGGCGGCGCGAGCGTGATGGCCGCCGTCGCCGCGGCCGGCCACGCGGTCTTGTCGGCGACGAACGTCGCCTTGGCCTGATCCCGGGTCGTGACGAACCTGGACGGCACCGAAGTGGCTCCGCTGACCACCGCCTCGACGTGCCGGTCCAGCGCGTTGTGGCAGGTGTTCAGCTCCCCGTCGGGGAACCACCGGTGTTCAGCCGGTGGTGCCTTGGGCGTGACCGCCTGGCGCCACGTCGCGATTCAAGCTCGACTCATCTGAATGCACACGTCGCTTCCATCGCAAGTAGCGCTACGCCAGTTTCGCCGCCTGAGGGAATAAGAGTCATGGCACCATATAGCAGCTTGGCGCGTGGATCCATATCGCAGTAAATGCTGTGTTGAACTTTGGCGATAACGTAAACAGTCGTTCCCACGACCGCGGCGCCATAGACCGCTTTCCGGAACGTTTCGCTTCTCTCGTAGTACCAATTGAACCAGCACATGGCGTCGATATCGCAACCGAGTCCGATGTCGATGATAGGTGGCGTGGGCCTCGCCAATTCGAGGGGCTCTTTTTCTGTCTTTCCTGGAGCCGGGGTTGTCGGGCACTGCCAGGCGGACGGGTCGCACTTCACGCCCGGAGCCACCGGCCCCAAGGGTCTCGGCCTGGCCGCGGCGATGCGGTCGCCAGGGCATTGCCAGGCGGACGGGTCGCATGTCACGCCGGGAGCCACCGGACCCAGCGGCCTGGGCCTGACCGGCTTTTTCGCCGTGCCGGAATACCTCCGGGATTTTGTCGTCGACTTATTGTTTCGCTTGCCCCACTTGATGTTCTTGACGGAGCCGCAGCCGTGCGGGCAGCCGGTTTTGGGAGAGTATCCGTAGCAGTCGAACTCCCTGCAGTCGGCAGGGATCAGGCCGGTGGGGTCGCTCAGCGTGACCGGTGAGTTGTTGGCATAGGAATAGCCGTTCCACTGCTGAGGTTGGGAGGTGTCCTGGATCGGGTCGAGCGAGACGAACCGGCCGATCGAGGGATCGTAGTCACGGGCTCCCACCCTGGTGAGTCCGGTCGCCTCGTTCATCGGTTTGTTGAGAAAGCCTCGGTTGTCAGGGTAGGAGCCGGCGGTGCCGCGGGGCGCCCCGTAGGGGGTGTACTGGCGCCAGAGGGGCGTCTGGGCGGTGCTGTTGAGATAGAGGACCGGCGTGCCGTGACGGTCGTCGACGGCGAAGCCGTAGGCGTTGCCGCCGCCGGTGCGGATGGCGTTACCGCCGCCGGGCAGCGGGTAGTGCCGGATCCCGCTGACGGTGCGGGTGGTGGTGTCGAGGGTGTGCTGCTGGTGCGGGAGGTACAGGGTGGTGGCGCCTGGATCCTTCTGCAGGAGCAGGTTGCCGTCCGCGTCGTAGACGAAGGTGCTGTCGCCGGAGGTGCTACCGGTGACGGACACGAGCTGGCTCGCCTCGTTGCGGACAAGGGTCTGTTCACCCTGGCCGGCACTGCGGCGGGTCATGTTGCCGGCGCTGTCGTAGGAGTAGGAGGTCCGAGCGGTGGCGCCTCCGGTGGTGCTGGTGCCGGTGAGGATGTGGGGCTGTGCTCCGCCGCTGCCGCCGTAGGTGTGGGTGGTGGTCGTGTCGGGGCCGCCGGAGGGGTCGTGCTGGATCTGCTTGGTCTGGTTGCCGAGCGGGTCGATCTCCCATTCGATCCAGTAGGCACTGGCCTCGCCGAGGTTGTCGCCGACCATGCCGTGAGCGTTGGCCGTCGGCGTGGACGAGCAGCCGTCGGTCGCGGTCCACGCCTTGGTGAGACGGGCCAGGGCGTCATAGCCGTAGCACTGGGTCTCCGAGGTGGCCGAGGAGCCCCAGCGGGCGCTGACCTGCCGGGTGACGTTCCCGGCGAGGTCGTAGTCGTAGACCTGCTTGTCGACCTCACTCGGCGTACCCGTCGCGCGGGTGAGGCGCTGTTCGGCGAGCCGGCCGGTGTGCGTGTCGAAGGTCCTCGTCACGTACGCGAGGCCGGCGGAGCCGCCGATGGTCTGCTGGTTGACCCGGCCCCACGCGTCATAGCTGAGGTTCTGTACGTAGCCGGCGAGGCTGCCGCCAAGGTTCTTGGGCAGGTCCAGCTGACCGGTGTACCCGTACACCAGGGTCTCCGCGGGGAGCCCGCCCTGGCCGCGGTAGGTGACCTTGGAGGGCATGCCGGAGTTGGGGGTGTAGATCCGCGCGACGTCGTAGGAACCGGCCAGCGGCCCTTCCCCCGACGGGATGACGATCGTCTCGCCGAGGGAGTTGCCGAAGACGTCGAAACCCTTCATCTGCCTGGTGTAGGCGGCACCCTCCCAGTAGGCGGTGGAGGTGGTCAGCCGCCCGATCGGGTGGGACATGCCGGATACGGCGCCGTCGGTGTTGTCGTACACCATCGAGGACAGCCGGTTGGACGCGGACTGCGAGCCGACCGGCGCGGCGTAGGAGCCGGTTCTGCGGCCGAGCCTGTCGTAGGTGTAGGAGACCGTCTTGCCCCGCGAGTCGGTGACCTCGACGAGATGGCCGTCGTCGTACTTCATGGTGCTGGTGCCGGCGTCGGGGTCCGACTTCTTCACCACCTGGCCGAGCAGGTCGTAGGTGGAGGCCCAGGTGTTGGACCCCGCGTCGGTGACGGTCGCCTGGTTGCCGTGTCCGTCGTATCCGTAGGCGCTGGACGTCGTCTCGCCGCCGGTTACGCCGAAGATCTCGGTGAAGGTGTTCTCGGGGGTGCGCAGTGTGGGAGGCGCGGTGTACTCCAGCACCCGGGAGGTGCGGCCCAGCGGGTCGATCACGGTCGTCTTGGCCACGCCGCCGGTCGGTGGGATGACGGTGGTGCGGTCACCGCTGTACACCGTCGTGGTGCTGGAGATCACCACCCCCCTGGAGGCGCGGGCGTCGATGATCGTCCTGCCCAGCCCGTCGTAGGTGTAGAGATTTTGATCGGTCACCACCGTTCTGAGGTCGGGGGCGGACACCAGGGTGGTGTTCGGCGTGGTGGTCGCATCCCACCAGCCGTTGTACGTGGCACGGACCCAGCCACGGCTGTCATAGAAGGTATCGGTCACCATTCGCCCGCCCTGCGGGGTCATGGACTGGTTCTGGCGGGTACGCAGCAGGCTGTCGTAGATGATGGTGGAGGTCCGGTAGCTCTGCGATTCGGTGAGCTCCTGGGTGGTGGTGGCGTTGATCCCGGTCTTCGATACCGAGTAGCCGAACTTGTAGTTCGCCGGTGAACTCAGCGGGCGGGAACGCAGCCACACCGCGACGCCGCGGCCGAGCGCGTCGTATCGCAGGTTGGTGACCACCCCGTTGGGGTCGGTGGTGGCCTGCTTCTGCCCGCGTACCGGGTTCACGACCGTCGAGGTGACATGGCCGAGCGGGTTCGTGACCGTCAGGCCGGTTGTCAGGCCGACGCTGTTCATCGTGTAGGCGGTGACGGTCTTGGCCTCGTCGTCCTCGCCCGCGTAGCTCGTGGTCACCCGGCCGTAGGAGTCATAGACGGATCGGTCGCCGGTCTGGTAGCCGAAGGAGCCGGATGTCCAGCCCGAGGCCCGCCGCGTCATCGTGACATCACCCTTGCTGGGCGCGGTGGTCTGCGGGAACGTCGTGGAGAAGGTGGGATCGTCATAGTACGACCGCTCGTTCGACACCACTTTCTCCGGGCGGTCGACGTTCGCCGGGGCCGTCAGCGTGTTGACGCTCCCGGGCACCGAGGCCGGCGTCCCCTGGGTGAAACCACCGCAGGCCACCGAGACCGTCTCCTGCTCGCTGATCAGGCCGACCAGGTTCTTGGTGGTGTTGACCGGTGCGTAGGTGTAGGTCGTGCACTGGTCGTAGGCGGGTTCGGCGGGCACGGTGTGGGTGTAGGTGTGCTTGAGCAGGCCGACGGTGGCGCTGTCGAGGTTCGCGTCGTAGGAGTGGTCGGTCTCCGTCAGCCGCCACGTCGTCGTCTCGCCGCCGGTGACCGCCTGCCGGGTGTAGGTCTTCACCGGTGCCACCCAGTTCGCCGTCAGCGCGGGCAGGCCGGTACGGGTACGTGTCGCGGTGGGTGATGACACCCAGTACGAGGTGATGGTGGAGTTGTCGACCGCCCCGCCCTCACCCCGGTACGACGTGGTCTCCAGCTCGCTGCCCGCCAGCTCGTTGACATCCTCGTGGACGCCGCCGGCGGAGTCGGTGAGGTTGACCACCGTGCTGTTGTTGTTCTTCGACATGCCGCGGTAGTAGGTGCTCTCCGTCAGCGTCCGTGGGTCGTTCACACCGTCGCCGACAAAGGTCTGCACCTTCCCGTACCCGCGGAACTGCCCGTAGCCGCGGTACTTGGCCTTGACCACCTCGTTGTCGTCGTAGTGCCATGCGGCGCCGTTCTGGTACCGGTAGCCGGTCGTGGAGGCCGGCGCGCCACCGGTGGGGTCGGTGACGACTACCCGGGTGACGGCGTACTTGTTGAACCAGTCCCGGATCGGAGCGGTGTAGCCGTCCGGGGTCCAGTGCACCGGATAACACGATGACGTGTTCGTCGCCGGATTCAGGGTCACCGGGGCGGTGCAGGGCACCGGACGCTCGTATTCGGCGGTGATCTGCGAACCGGTCTCGGTTGTGATCGTCTCGATCCGGTGCCGGTAGAACGGGTTCAGACCGTCCGACAGCGCGTCGACCCGGTTCTGCAGCTTGATCGAGGAAAAGGAGACCGAGGGCAGCGCGATCGGTGCGCTGGATCCGCCCGCGCCGGTGTCGTGACCGGTGCGTGTGATCGAGGCCAGCCACAACGTCGGGGAGTTGCCGTCACCGGTGGGCGGGACGGTGTGGCTCAGCGCGTAGGAGTCGACCTGCGCGTACTGCGACGTGGCCGTGGAGTACTGCTGTGTGCTGATCGAGGTGAGCCGGACTGTGGAGAAGAAGGATGGGCCCCACGCCTCACAGTTCTTCCCCTGGCCACAGACAAGGTCGTAGGGCACGTCGGGCCAGTTGGCCTTGGTCGAATCGTTGAGCGGCTGGCAGGAGCCGGACAGGCAGCGGTCACCTGTGCCGAACACGATCCGGTTGGGAGGCGTCCGGTAGGCGCCGCCGTCGGTGAAGCCGTAGTCGATGTGATCGAGGTGGCTGTCACGGATGTAGGCGACATCCGTCGCGCCCTTGTTACGGCCGTAGTAGTTGACGTCCTGCTTGTAGTAGTAGGCCATCGCGTTGCCGTGGACGTCCTTGACGTAGTCGAGGTTCCACCGGTAGGCCATCGTGCACACCGAGGAGGAGAAGCCCGACGAGTTGTAACAGGGGTCGCCGGAGTGCGGCGAGTACACCGGGATGTGATCCACCGAGTTCGTCGCGGCCTTGCCCGACGACCAGCCCGGCAGGTGGTTGCGCCCGAACTCGTACACCGTGCCGTCGCGCAGGACGACCTGCCAGTAGTCGGTGTTGTAGGTGCCGCTTCCATTGTTCGAGTTGGAGATCCGCGTCACGACCGAGCCGTCGTCGTGCGTCGGCTTCCACACCTTCTTGGTGGCATTCCAGACCAGCGAGGAGGACGCCCCGTTCAGCGACATGGTGAGGAGCGGCCCGCCGTAGCACCGGTCGGACGTGGCCACCGGTGACGGCTTACCTCCGGGATTGTCCTTGCACGACACGAAGGTCTGCTCGATGAACGACTGCGGTGTGCCCCACCCGTCCCCGGCCCACGACGCCTGCGCCGCGGTGGACGAGGTCTGCCCGTCCACGCTGCCCGAGTCATAGGACAGCGCCGCCTCGGGCACGAGCTTGGAGGTCGCCGGCGGTACCGTGATCGGGTAGGAGTACCTGAACGAGCCCGTGTTACCGCCTCCGGCCCACGAACCGGACGGCTTGAGGTCGGTGGCCGCGTACGTGCCGCCCTTGCCCCCCTCCTCTCCCGCGTCCGCCACCGCGGCCAGCACCACGGCGCCACCGGCGGTGTCCGTCGCGTCGAGGCCGACTCGCGCGGAGACGCTCTGGCTCGCGCCGTCATTGGCGGAATCCAGCGGTTCGGCCTTCTGACACTTCGGGTCCTCAGGAGTGGTCAGCACGCAGGCGGGCAGGCGCACGAGCCGCAGGCGCGACCCGTAGTTCCCGCCGAACGCCTGGGCGAACCCGCCGTAGTCCAGGCCCACCCGCACGGCGCCGCCTGTCGCGCTTCCCACCGGCGCGCCCGGGGCGACCGAGAAGAGCACACCGTTGATCCCGGCTGTCTTCGCGGTGGACCGGTCGAGGACCCGCACGTCAAGGCGTGCCGAGCCGGCGGACTGTCTCTCCGCGCCGACCGCCTGTGCCCAGAGCGGGACGCCTGGCGCACGGTACTTCTGGTTCTGTCGCGTACCGGCGGCCGGCGGTGCGAGCGTGATGGCCGCCGTCGCCGCGGCCGGCCACGCGGTCTTGTCGGCGACGAACGTCGCCTTGGCCTGATCCCGGGGTGTGACGAACCCGGACGGCACCGAGGTGGCTCCGCTGACCGCCGCCCCCGGAGAGGGGCGAGGCGGTGCCACCGCTTCGCGCTCTTCCTGACGTGCGACGGCCGGATCCGCGACCGCCATCGTCGCCGTCAGTGACGCGACCCCGACCCAGACCACAGCGGTGGAGAGCCGCCGTGCGAGACCGGTCCTCTGCTTCGAGCAAACCATGACCACCTACTCAGCCAAGTGAGCGAAACACGTCCATTGATTAAAGAAGGAAACCTGCGCCCACGAGAGGAAAAGAGCCGTTCATGACAGTCGTTTTCGGTGAGGCGCACAGGGAGAAACAAGACTGTGCCGGCCGCGGTTCTTCGTGAATGGCTCGGCAAGTTTCCGAGCTGAATACAAGACGCTTTGCGTGGGAAGTATCGTCAGGTGATCCAGGGGTGTCGATACCTTTAAGTCACCGCTTAAAGGTATCGACACCCCTGAGGATGGTCGTCGATACTTCCCGTGGAACGCGTTATCTGTGCTAAGGAAGAGAATGTCACGCCATTAACCGGGAACCGTTATCGGTGTTCGCCGCATGCCGCAATCGCAAACGGCTGTCAGCGAGGCGTGTTGTTCCTTTTCGAACCGGATGCCCGGCCACTCGGAGAGTTTTTCATCAATGGCTTCTTCCAGCCGGACGCCGGCCCGGTCGTTCGCGGTGCCCACCACCGCGCGAGTCGGTGACGCGGCCGTCGCGGTACGGGCGAACCGGTGCCGGTCGGTCAGCCGACCGGCGGCGGGCAGGCGCGTCGCAAACCAACGGAGAGTAGTCCCCAATGCGTTCAATCGTTCACCGTCCGCGCTGGTCACGAGTGAAACGCGCGGCCACGGTCGCGGCGGTATTCGCCACCACCCTCAGCGCCCTGCCGACTTCGTCGGCCGCCGCCGCGCCGTCTCCGTCTCCCGCCACGCCCCGAACGGGAGTCATGTCGGTGGAGCGGTCACTGGCGCAGGCCAGGCACGCCGGCGAACCGATCGAGGTCACCGGTGCCGCGACGCCCACGGACACCGTGACGGCCAATCCTGACGGCACCCTGACCCTGAGCCGATCGGTCATGCCGACCCGCAAGCTCGTCGACGGATCCTGGGTGAAGCTCGACGCGACGTTGCGCCGGAACGCGGACGGGTCCCTGTCGACCACCACGACGACGAGTCCCTTGACGCTCTCCGGCGGCGGCACGGGACCGATGGCGACCATGGCGAGCGCGGACAGGTCGGTGACGTTCACTCTGCCGATCCCGCTGCCCGCGCCCACGCTGACGGGCGACACCGCCACCTACTCCGACGTGCTGCAGGGGGTCGATCTGCGGATCGTCGCCGACGCCCAAGGCGGCTTCTCCCACGTGCTCGTGGTGCGCGACGCCGCCGCGGCGGCCAACCCGGCGCTGAGGAGGCTCACCGTGGCCACTCAGGCCAAGGGAGTCGACCTCTCCGCCGACGGCGCGGGCAACATCACCGGCAAGGACAGCGTCGGCCAGGTCGTGCTGACCGCCCCCGCGCCGATGGCCTGGGACTCGGCGCGCCCGGCCGCCGTAGCCAAGGGCGTGGCATCGGATGCTCTGGAGCAGCGCCTGGCCTCCACGATCCGTGGCCCGGGTGAGGCAGCGAAGGTGATGCCGATCAGGACCACCGTGACCACCGGCAGAATCGATCTGGTGCCGAGCCAGGAACTGCTGACCGGTGCCGACACCGTGTATCCCGTCTACATCGACCCCACCTTCACCTGGTCCGCGACGGGGACCAAGAACAACGGGTGGGCCACCGTCTCATATGACCACCCGTCCTCCAACTTCTGGAAGAAGACTCCCGACCCGCAGGGCCGCATGCAGGTCGGCAACTCGGGCAGCCAGTGGTCCCACACCCTGATCAATTTTCCGGTCGACACCGGTGCCCTGGCAGGCGCGACCATCGCCTCCGCGACCCTCGACATCACCGGGATCTGGTCTTACTCGTGCACTCCCAGCAGGGTGAACCTCTACGCTCCCAGCACCACCCTGACCTCCTCCAATGCCACCTGGAACTACTGGAAGGGGGTCAACCTCGGCAGCGTGGCCGACTACAAGAGCGTGGCCCACGGGTACGGCCCCTCCTGCCCCGCACGTGGTGTGGCCTTCGACGTGCTGGCCGAGATCAGGTCCGACGTCAACGCCGGCAAGAAGACCCAGACCTTCGTCCTCACCGGTCACAACGAGGCGAGCGACCACAACAGCTGGAAGAAGTTCCTTGAGACCAGTCCCACGCTGACCATCAGGTACAACCACCGGCCCAACACGCCGACCGGGATGACCACGTCCCCTGCGACGTCATGCGCCGCGGCCACGCCGACCACGGTCGGTGCCGGGCCGGTGTCGCTGTACGCGCCGGTGTCGGACCGCAACGGCGGGACGCTCGGTGTGTCGTTCAAACTGTGGAAGACCGCCGACACGACCGAGACCCCCGTGGCCTCGTCGGACCCCAGCCTGCTGACCTATGCTTCCGGCGGCACGGCCGTGCTGGTGGTGCCGGCCGCCACCCTGACCGGCGCCGCCGGTGGCACGCCGACCGGGTTCTCCTGGAAGGTGCAGGTCACCGACTTCAATCTGACCGGCGACTGGTCGGTCACCTGCCGTTTCCTGTACGACCCGTCCTACCCCGGCGCACCCGGCGTCACAGCGCCCTCGGGCCGGACCACGATCGGGCAACCGGCGGTGTTCACCGTCTCCGCACCGGCGGGCGGACCCACCCCGACCGGTTACAGCTACCAGCTCAACGGTGCCGCTCCCGCGACCGTCAGCGCGGCTTCCGGCGATGTCGTCATCAACGTCACGCCGACCCGCTTCACCAACACCCTCACTGTGACCAGCCTCTCCCCCGGCGGAAACTTCGGTGAGACCGCGACCGTGACGTTCAACTCCGACCCCGCCGCCACGGCCGCCGACGCGGACCTCACCGGCGACGGCGTCGCCGACCTGCTCACCGTTGGCGCCAGCAACGGGCTCCCATCAGGACTGTGGCTGAGCGCCGGCAGAAGTCTCGACGACGTCAACACCTATGCCACCGACATCGGAGCCAACGGCAACGGCATCGGCGACAACTCACCCGCCGATTTCGACGGTGGTCAGGTCATCAGCGGCCGCTTCACCGGCAGCGGCCTGCAGGACGTGCTGGTCTACTATCCCAGCGGGGGCAACGCCGGCGGTGGCTCGATCCTGCACGCGAACGGCGACGGCTCGGTCATCCAGTCCCAGCTGAGTGGCAACCAGTACACCATCACCTCGAACACGCTGGTGGACGACCTCGGGAACAAGCCCCTGCGACTCGCGAACGCCGGTGACAGCACCGGCCGAGGGCTGATCTATCCCGACCTCATCGGCGTCGGCGGCAGCGGCGACGACGGGTATTACCTGACCTATTACCCAAACATGGACCTGACCGGTGGCTACTTCTGGACCGACCGGCTGACCACCCCGACCCCCGCCGGCGACATGGCGTGGAACGACTGGACCATCGCCACCGCCCAGCTCGGCAGCGGTACCGCCATGTTCCTGTGGAACCGCGGCACCGGCGCGCTGCACCTGTGGACGAACCTGCGTTACGACATGGACGGCACACTGGCCCACACATCCCACGCGCTGGCCCGCGACTGGAACAAGAACGCGACGCTGAGCCTGCGGGCCGCCGACATCGACGGTGACGGCAATGCCGACCTGTGGACCGTCGGCCCCGGCGGCGTGACGACGGCCTCCCTCGTCACCGACCTCGCCGACGGCACCGGCGACATCACCACCCGACCGGCGCGGCCCCTGGTCACCTCGGCTCACACCTGGCCGTTGAACGACGCCTCAGGCAACGTCCCGGTCACCACAGCCAAGGACGTCACCGGCACCGGCACGCTGACGGCGTCCGGCAACGCGGTGTGGCACGACGGCGATCTGTTCAGTCCGAGCCTGATGCTGAACACCGACGCCACCGGTGCCGGTGCGGATCCGCTCGGCACCGGCAGCCTGGTCGGCGACAGGCCCCTGATCGACACCACGAAGTCCTTCAGCGTGGCCGTCTGGGTGAAGCCCGCCAAGACCGGAGGAGTCATCCTCTCGGAGGATGGCGCCCACTCCTCACGGTTCATCCTGTGGCCCAACGAGAGCGACAACACGTGGCGCTTCGGCATGGCCACCGGCGACACCACGGGCTGGCCCTATGACCAGGCCGTCGCGCCCGCCGGCGTGCAACTCGGCGTATGGACTCATCTGGTGGCGGTGTTCGACGCCGACAGCCGCACGATGGCCCTCTACGTCAACGGATCACTCGCGGCCACCGCGAGCCACAACCCGAACGTCACCTGGCCCTCGACGGGTGGCTTCGTCGTCGGCCGCTACCGGTACAACAGCGCGCCCGCCGCCTACTTCACCGGCCAGGTGAGCAACGTCCAGATCTGGAAAAGCGCCCTGACCGCGACCCAGCTCGGAGCGGACGTTCCCCGGCATCCCCGCATGGGGCAGTGGAAGTTCGACGCCGCCACCGGCCTCACCGCCGACTCCTCGGGCAGGCAGCACACGCTGACGCTCAACGGCTCCGCCACCGGCACCGCGGGAAGGTACGGCCAGGCGCTGAGGTTCGACGGGGCCGCCGCCTTCGCCTCCACCGGCAAGGTCGTCACCACCGCCGAGGGCTACACGGTCTGCGCATGGGCCAAGCTGGACGATGTGGCCGACCTCAACTACCGCGCCGTCTTCAGTCAGGACGCCGCGAGGTCCAGCGGGTTCTGGCTACGCACCAACTCCGCCGGCCACTGGGAGTTCGTCCTCGGGGTGAGCGACAGCTCCTACACCACCGTCATGGACACCGGCCCCGCCGCTCCCAACGTCTGGACCCACCTTTGCGGAGCATGGGACAAGGCGACATCCAAGATGATGCTCTTCGTCAACGGTGCGCTCGTCAGCGCCAAGACCGCCACGGGGGTCAGTGCGAACGGCGCGTTCACCATCGGGCGTTACAAGTATCTTGACAACTACAGCGGCACCTTCCCCGGTGCCGTCGACGACGTCCGCGTGTACGCCGGCGCCATGACGACCTCGTACGAGATCAAGTCGATCATGGAGGACAGTTGACCGTTCGATCCTCCGGTCAGGAGTTTCTAGACCGCCTTCGTGGACGCGGCCTTCAAGAGAGCCCGGACCCGGCCGGCGCCGGGCGAACCGATGTCGGTGAAGAGCGCGAGTGCTTCCCGCCAGAAGGGGAGAGCCGCCTCCACTCCCCGGCTCCGGCACGTCGCGGAGCCGAGCTGTGCCAGGGCGTCGGCCAGTCCCAGCCGATGACCGCTCTGGCGATGAAGGTCGATCGCCTGCCTGGCCTGGGCCGCCGCCTCCTCGATCTCGTCCCGGTTGAGGTGGATCTCCGCCAGTGCCGCGCGGGCCTGCCCTTCCCTGATACGGAAAGTCGCCTTCCTGGCGATATGAAGGGCCGCACGGGCGGAGGCATCGGCTTCGCCGTCGTCACCGAGGAGCACGTACACGCGGGACAACCCGATGAGGGCCTCGCTTTCGAGGTAGCCGACGCCGGACTTCCGCGCCAGCCGGAGACCTCGCAGGTAGTGCTCCACGGCCTCATCGTGATGTCCGAGGCTGTGGCAGGCGGCGGCGAGGGCGTTCCGTGCGACGGACTCGCAGGAGGAGTCCTCGCTCAGCCGCAGGGCGGTCCGCGCGAGTTCGAGGGCCTCGGCGAAGTGGCCGGTGTCATGACGGACCCTGCTGAGGGCGGCCAGCGAGTCGACCTCGTTGAGGTAGTCCCCGATCCGGCGGGTCAGGCTGATCGCCTCACGCAGGTGTTCGGCACTGCGGGAGAGCATTCCGAGGTCATGGTAGACCTGGCCTATCGTGCACAGAGCCGCATACGACCCCCCCGGGAGTTCCGATTCTCGCCAGATGCCGTACGCGAGGGTCAGGTAGTCGATGGCCTCCCGCAGCCGCCCGCGGTTCCGTTCAATGTTTCCCAGGTTGTTGAGGACGATGATCTCGGAGTGCTGTTGTGAACCGGTCCGCCGCAGAACGTCGAGTGCGTCGAGGAGTCTGCCGCTGGCGTCGTCCAGCCGTCCGAGCTCTCCGTACACGGCTCCGAGATTGATGAGCGCCGCGATCTGGCCCTTCGCCCAGTCCACCCGCCGGCTCAGATCGAGGGTGCGTTCGAGATGCGCGATCGCCTGTAGAGGCCGGCTCATGGAGTAGTGGGCGTGCGCGGTGCCGAGGTGAAGCGACGCCTGCCCGTACAGATCACCCGTCGCGCGTGCGGCGTCCAGCCCGGCGCCGGTGACGGCCAGCCGCTGGACGGAGTGCCGGCTGCGGGCGAGGTAGCCGCGCAGGAGGCCGGCGAGCAACCACGCGGCCGGCCGGGGCCCGTGCTCCGCGGCGTAGGTGATGGCCGCGACGAGGTTGACATGCTCGGCCCGCAACCACGCCAGCGCCCGCTCCGGCGCGTCGAAACCGGCCGGCGGCGTGCCCGGCGGGGGCGCGCTCGCCGGCAGCAGTATCAGCTGCGGGTACAGCATCCGCACCGCCGCGTCCGTGCTGTGCAGGTAGTGGTCGTACAGCCGCTGGACGGCGGCGGCCCGCTCCTCGTCGCAGTCCTCGTCCCGGTCGCGTTCCGCGGCGTACACGCGCAGCAGGTCGTGAAAGGAGTACCTGCCGGGCTCGTGCTCGCTGACCAGATGAGAACGGACCAGTTCCGCCAGAAGCCGTCGTACCCGCTCCTCGGGCACGTTGGCCAGACGCGCCGCGGTCGGGGCGCCGATGTCAGGTCCTGGGTGGAGCGACAGCAGCCGGAACAGCCGCGCCGCCTCGTCGCCGAGGGTGCGGTAGGACCAGGAGAAGACCGCTCGCACATGAGTGGCGGAATCGCCGCCGTGGAAGATGTCCAGGTCGCCGCGGCTGTGGCGTAACTCCCCGGCGAGGGCGGTCAGGGCGAAGTGCGGGTTGGTCACGGCGCGGGTGGCGACGATGGCGAGTGCCAGGGGCAGGCGGGCGCAGTCGGCGACGATCGCGTCCACCGCCTCCGGTTCGGCGGCGACGCGTTCGGCGCCGATCCGGCGCGCCAGGAATTCACGCCCCTCGGCGGCCGGCAACAGGCCGAGCGACAGTGGATGGGCGCCTTCGACGGCGACCAGGCCGGACAGCTGGTCGCGGCTCGTCACCACGACGAGGCAGCCTGCCGTACCGGGCAGCAGAGGGCGGACCTGTTCGACGTCCCTGGCGTTGTCCAGGAGCAGCAGCATTCGGCGACCGGCCAGCAGACTGCGGTAGAGCCCGATCTGGGCGTCGACGTCCTGGGGGATCCGCTGCATGGGCACATGCAGTGCATCCAGAAACGTACGGATCGCCTCCGCGGGCTCGACAGGTCCGGCGGTCGCGTCGAACCCACGGAGGTTCAGGTAGAGCTGCCCGTCGGGAAACCGGTCGCGAACCCGGTGCGCCCAGTGCACCGCCAGGGTGGTCTTGCCCACCCCGGCGGTGCCCGATACGACCAGGATCGGCAGAGCGGCGGGTTGTACGCCTGCGGCGGCCAAGAAGGTGTCGAGCTGTTCGATCTCGCCGGTACGGCCTGCGAATCCCCGCGCGCTGAGGGGGAGCTGCGCCGGGACCGTGTCCGCCGGCACGACGTGGCGATCAGCGGTCTCCTGGCGGAGCACCCTCAGGTGCGCGGCGGCCAGCTCGGGGCCGGGGTCGACGCCCAGGTCGTCGACGAGTCCGGCGCGGACCTCGGCGTACAGCCGCAGTGCGGCCGCCTGTTCTCCGCAGCCGGCCATCGCCGTGATGAGGCGAGCGTGCAACCCCTCGTGCAGTGGTTCGGCGGTGACGAGTTCGCGCAGCCGGACACAGGTCTCCTCGTACCGGCCGGAGGCGAGCCCCAGATCGGCGAATGCCAGGCCGGCGGCTGTCCGGCGCCGGTTGAGCGCGACGGCGACAGGATGGTGACGCAGCCGGGAATCGGCATCGGCCAGCACACTGCCTCGCCAGCATCGCAGAGCAGCGTCGAACAACTCCCACGCGGGCAGCGCCCGTCCCCCGGTCCGCGCGGCCTGCGCCTGTCCAAGCAACTCGTCGAATCGTACGAGGTCGAGATAGGCGGCCTCCGGATCCAGGGTGTAGCCGCCGGAGACCGATGTGATGGGGACGGGCATCCCCTGCCGCCCGGAGGCGAGCAGCCCGCACAGAGAGCCGACGTATCCTTGGAGCAGACGCCGCCAGGTTTTCGGCGGCCGATCTCCCCACAGTACGTCGACGATCTCCTCTCGTGACACACACTGTCCTGGCTGTATCGCCAGCAGGCCGAGCAAGCTCCGCCGCACGGTCGACGTGATGTCGATGCGAGCGTCGTCCCGGCTGACGGACAGGGGCCCGAGCACGCCGATGCGAAGGGGGTCTTTTGTCCTGGAACCCGGCCGAGCGGTCGCGAGCAGCGCGCCGAGGTCGTCGTCCGAGAACGACAGTGCCCTCGCCAGTCGCTGCAGCGTGGTCGCGCGTGGTCGTTTCACCCGGCCCGCCTCGATGTCGCGCAGCGAACGCTCACTCACCCCGGAGACAGCCGCCAGTTCACGTTGACCGAGGCCCATGCTCAGGCGGCGGTCACGGATCAAGGCCCTCGCTGTGTCCCGGCCCAGCTCCATCAGATCCTCCCGAGGGGACCGTCGCCTTTAGGCGACGGGGGAATCGGGAGCGGGAGGGCCGCCAAGGCCCGAGCGTGCCCTGACCTGTCTGGTCTGCGCATCAGAGATCTCCGTTCGTCGTGCATTAGATGAGCGGCGCTGTTATAAACATCATGTGACTCGTCGGATACGCACTTCTCCCGGTGCGGCGTATGACCTCGGGTACCACGTGGTGTGGTGCCCGAAGTACCGCCGCCCGGTCCTTGGCGGGCGGGTGAAGGACCGCCTGGAGGAGCTGATCCGCACCAAGGCCGACGAGCACGGGTGGGAGATCGTGGCGCTTGAGGTGATGCCCGACCACGTGCATCTGTTCGTCAAGCCCAACCCGAAGAACTCGCCGTCGTACGTGGCCAACCAGTTCAAGGGCTTCACCTCCCACCACCTGCGCGCCGAGTTCCCGCACCTGCGCTCCCAGCTGCCCACGCTGTGGTCGCGGTCGTACTTCGTGGCCACGGTCGGCGCGGTGTCGGCCGAGACGGTGCGGCGCTACATCAACACTCAGTACGAGCGCACCTCCAAAAGTGGTGGTGCTCGTGCGTAGGTCGTTCAAGTTCCTGCTCCGCCCCACCAGCAGGCAGGCCGCCGCGCTGACCGCCTGCCTGGACGACCACCGCGCCCTCTACAACGCCGCGCTGGAGCACCGCCGCACCGCCTACGCCAAAGCGGGCGTGAGCATCCGCTACGGCGAGCAGTCCGCCGACCTGAAACACATCCGCGCCGATGACACCGGCGGTCAGGGCCGGTGGTCGTTCTCCTCCCAGCAGGCCACCCTGCGCCGCCTGGACAAGGCGTTCGCCGCGTTCTTCGCCCGCGTCAAGGCCGGGCGCACCCCGGGGTTTCCCCGCTTCAAGGGCAAGGGGTGCTTCGACACGGTGACCTGGCCCAAAGACGGCGACGGCTGCCGGTGGGACTCCCAGCCCGAACACCCTACCGCCACCTACGTGCGTCTCCAGGGTGTCGGGCATATCCGCGCCCACCGGCACCGGCCGGTGCGCGGCACCGTCAAGACGATCAGTGTCAAGCGGGAAGGCTCCCGCTGGTACGTCGTGCTGTCGTGCGACGACGTACCTGCCGAACCCTTGCCCGCCACCGGCGCGGTCGTCGGGATCGACCTGGGCGTGGCCTGGCTGGTCACCACCAGCGACGGCGAGCACCTGGACAACCCGCGCCACCTGGCCGCCTCCGCCGAGCGCCTCGCCGTCGCCCAGCGGAACCTCGCCCGCAGGAAACGCGGCTCCACGCGGCGCTGTAAAGCGGTGGCGCGGGTCGCGGCCCTGCACGGCAAGGTCCGCCGTCAACGCCTCGACGGCGCACACAAGGCCGCACTCGCGCTGGTCCGCGACTACGACGTCATCGCCTGCGAGGACCTGCGGATCGCGAACATGACCCGCTCGGCGTCCGGCACCGTCGAGGTGCCCGGCCGCAATGTTGCCCAGAAGTCCGGCCTCAACCGTTCGATTCTCGACGCGGGTTGGGGGGTGTTCTTGACGATCCTGTCGCACAAGGCTGAAAGCGCCGGTCGAGAGCTGATCGCGGTGAACCCCGCCCACACCTCCCGCACGTGCGCCCGCTGCGGGCATGTCGCGAAGGAGAACCGCCTCGCCCAGGCCACGTTCGTCTGTCAGCGGTGCGCTCATGCGGCGCACGCCGACGTCAACGCGGCGATCAACATCCTGCGGGCAGGGCTTGCCCTTCGCGACGTCGCGCAAGCGGCTTAGCGAGAAGCCGCTCCCTTCAGGGAGCGGAGGAGTCACGGGTCCAGAACTATCATGATCGCGGTGTTGCCACGCCGTAATCTGCCGCTGGTTCCACCGATTTCTGCCGGTCCGGGGTTGGCGGCGGCACCTGTCAGTGCTGATTTTCGGTCTCGTCCCAGCTTGGCGGGGGGACCCCCGGCCGCTCGTGCCATGCCGCCACGACGCGGGGATCCACGCGATGACCACCACGTCGCCGGCACGTCCTTCCTTATTGTTTTGCCTGCCCGGTTGTGACCCCTGCCGGCGTGTCCGGGCGCGCTGAGCGCCGGTTACGGATCCGCCGGTACGACGACGAACTGGATGAGGAGCGACATGGATGGACGCGGTCGCGCGGACGGCGTGTCCGGGCATGGCGACGACGGACGCCGCGCGCACGAGGGCCGGCAGTCATGATGCGCCTGCATTTCACCGCGGCCGATCTGGCTCAGATCACGCTGGCCCCTACCGCGAACGCGTTGATGGAAACCGTTCTCGCAGCACGCCGACGTCATATCGGGCCCACCGCCGTACGGCGTTCGCGAAGTTGGGGCCGCGGGCGCTCTCCAGACGGACTCTCCGGCACCGCGTCCGCCACCGGCGTACTCAACGGGCTGGTCGCTCAGGAAGGTTACCTTCCCGACTTTCTACTGCAGCCGTCCATCAGTGATCTCGCCGACGGCATCGAGTCGGTCATGCAGACGACCGCGGAACAGTTCGAGGACGGCCTCCGCCCGCTGAGCGCTTTTCAGCGGGCGGATCCCTGGGCCGAGGAACTCGCCGCCGGTTCCGTGAAGGCGCGGCGGACTCTGGCAAGAGAGCTGGGTGCCTGCTTCACCTCGTCGCTCGCCCCGAGGTGGGGACAGATCCAAAGAAGCGTGGTCGCCGATCGCTCGTTCCGCGCCGAGACGCTGCTGCGGGGCGGAGTCGACGCCCTGCTCGCCACGCTCCATCCCGGATGGCGCTGGGAGGCCCCCACCCTGCACATACCGTCGCCGGTCGCCTACGACGTCGGGCTGTGTGGGCGTGGGCTGCTGCTGGTCCCGTCGTACCTCGCACCCGGGCCCCTGCTGACGTACCGGCCGGGCCAGTCGACGATACTGGTCTACCCGGTGGCCCGCGTGGACAGGCCGGCCGATTCGGCGGCGGACGCCCTGGGACCTCTTCTCGGACACACCCGCGCGGCTGTCCTGGCCGCGTTGCGTGATCCGGCCAGCACCACGGCGCTGGCGGAACGGGTCGGTGTCTCCCCGGCCTCCATCAGCCAGCACACCACCGTACTGCGCAACGCCGGACTCGTTTCGACCACCCGGATCGGCGGTGCCGTCCTGCATTCCCTGGCGCCGCTCGGAGCCACGTTGCTCCACGAAGGGGCCGGTTCCGGTCGCAGGATCCTGGATCGGCCCTCGCGGGCGTTTTCCGGATGAGCGGGCCGCGCTCACGTGCGTCCTGGATTCCACGGGCAACGCCCGCAAACGCTGGACCGACCGCCGCAAAGCCGCCCTCACCTTCGAATGGGCTACGAGTCCGGCGGTCGTAGATCAGCGCGAGACGGTCGCCGTGGCCCGCCTCGACATGCCGGTCCAGCTTCTCAATTCACTGTGGCACCCTCACCGCCGACCGGCGTCACGCCACGGCCGGGTGCAGCCGGACCGGCAGTTTCTCCAGGCCGTTCACGACGATCGAGCTGAGCCGGACCGCGGGACCGGTCGGTTCGACGCGTCCCACCTGGCGGCGCAGTTCGGAGAAGAGCGCGCTCATCTCGGCACGAGCCAGGACGGAACCGATGCAGAAGTGGCGTCCGGCACCGAGGGCGAGATGGCGGTTCGGCTGCCGGGTGATGTCGAAGCGGTCCGGCCGCTGGAAGATCTGACTGTCACGGTTCGCCGAGGGGTTCCACAGCACCACGCGGTCACCTTCCTCAATGGTGCGGCCGTGCAGCCGCACCCGCCGGGTCGCCGTCCGCATGATGTGCGTGGCGCTGGACGTCCACCGCAGTATCTCCTCAACGGCGGATGCCATGAGATCCGGGGACGTGCCGAGCGAGCGCCATTGTTCGGGATGTTCGATGAACGCCTGCATCCCTCCGGCGGTGGCGAGCCGCACGTTCTCAGTGCCACCGACCAGCAGGTTGTCGCAGTTGAGCAGGATGTCCTCGATGGTCAGCGGGCGCCCTTCGACCCGGCCGTGGACCAGCATGCTGACCAGATCGTTGGCCGGTGCCCGACGCCGCTTCTCGATGAGTCCGATGAAATAGCGGATGATCTCCTGGTGGGCGATGCTCCGGGCGTTGGCGTCCCCGGCGCCGAAGGCCTGACTGGTGAGCTGGAACAGGAACTCCCTGTCCTCGGCCGGTATGCCCATGAGGCGGCAGATGACGTAGAGCGGCAGCCGGGCGGCAATGTCGGCGACGAAGTCGCACTCCTCCAGCCGCAACGCGCGCTCCACCACCTCGCCGGCGACGGACCGCATGCCGCCGTCCATCCCGCGCACGGCCCGGGTGGTGAACCAGCGGTCGACGAGCGATCGCAGCTGGTGATGGCGCGGCGGGTCGGTGAGCGCCATGGTGCGTCCGCCGCCCGGATCCGACCCCTGGGAGGCCGGGCGCAGCAGGATTCCCTGTGCCGAGCTGAACGTCTCGTGGTCGCGATAGACCGCCTTCACATCGTCGTACCGGGTGATTGCCCAGAAGCTCGGCATCGTGGTGGCCCGGTGCCGGTAGACCGGTTCGTGTAACCGTAACCAGGCCCATACGGGGTACGGATCACCATGGGCGTACAGCTCCGGATCCACCAGGTCGATGGACTCCGGATCGATGTCCCGGCCTTCCTGACCGGCCCGGGACTCCGGCTCTCCGGCACTCGTGACGGCCACGCGTCGACGTCTTTCATCCATGGGTTCCACCCGGTCCTCCCGTCCTTGGCCGCCGTCGCGCCGGCGGCTCCGCGCCAAACCGCTCCCGCACTTTCCCCCGGAGGTCCTCGATGACCGCCTGTGGTTCCCGTTTCACAAAATGGTGATCGCCCTCGACCTTGACGGACTCCGCCCTGCCCGAGGTGTAGGCCGACCACGGCTCGCAGGGGACGGTGTCACGCGTGGCGTAGTACGCGACGATGTCGCAGCTGAGCCGGCCCGGCGAGGGGACGTACCCGGCGGCCATGCCGATGTCCCCGATCATGACGGTCGCGGTCCGGGCGACGATCTCCTCCAGGATCTCGGCGTCGATCCCCAGACCTCGCCCGTGCTCGTAGGTGATCTCCCGCAACGCCCGCATGTTCGGCGCGTCGTACTCCAGCGGTCCTGCGCGAGGTGCGCACGCGACCGGCACCAGCAGGTCGGGCGTGCACGCGAGTGCCGTTTCGAGTGCCAGCCATGTCCCCATGCTGTGCCCGATGTAGACGACCGGCACAGCCTCCGCCCGCCAGGACGCGATGGCCGGAACGGTCTCCCGGGAAGCCGCCGGGATCGAGTCGGCGAAGTCCTCGTCGGCCCGGTGCTCCCTCGCCGGCAGGCACACCGCGGCGAGCCGCCAGCCCTCGGGCAGGAGCCGGCTCCAGCCGGTGAACGCACCGGGTCCACCACCGGCGCCGGGGAAGATGACGATGTCCAGGTCCACCTGTCGCGGCCGGGTGATCTGCACCAGTACCCGGTCCTGCCCGCTGTTCGTCTCCATCTCCTCGATCAACCGGCCTGGGTCAGCAGGTCGGCCAGCGCCCGGCGGTCCACCTTGCCGTTCTCGGTGAGCGGGAACCGGGACACCCAGCGGAACCGGCGCGGCAGCATGTAGGACGGCAACGCGGTCCTGACGAGTTCCGCCAGCTCGTCCGTGTGTACCTGCGATCCGGTGTAGACCGCCACCAGGTCCACGTCGCCGTCGGGAGCGGTCAGCGGCACGACCAGCACGTCGGCGACCGCGGGATGCCGGGACAGGACCGCCTCCACCTCTCCGGGCTCGATCCGGTGCCCGCCCAGTTTGACCTGGTGGTCGAGCCGTCCCAGGCAGACCATCTGGCCGCCTTCCAACCGCACCCGGTCACCGGTGCGATACCAGTGCCGCTCCGTGAGCGGTGCCGTGCCGTCGTGGAGTGACGTCTCCTCGCCGTCCACGGACACGAACCGGCCGATGTCGTCGGCCGGGTCGAGGTAGCCGTCGAACCGCTGCACCCCCTTGACGCACAACTCGCCCTCGTCGGCCGGCCTGCCGTCCGCTGCCAGGATGAGGCTCTCCAGGTACGGGTACACCGTGCCGATGGGAACACCGCCGTTGGAAGTCCGCGGCCAGCGCGCCTCATCCTCGGGCAGCCAGTACGCGCTGCAGCAGACCGTCAGCTCCGTCGGTCCGTACGCGTTCTCGATCCGGGAGTTCGGCGCCGCCGCCCGCCACGCCCGCGCCTGGGACAGCGTCAGTTGCTCTCCGCCGAACACGGTGCAGCGCACGTCCGGCAGGCTTCCCGCGGGCAGGGCTCCCATCCGACCGGCGAACGAGACGACCGACGGCACGAGCACGCAGTGGGTGATCTCCCTGTCGTTGAGGAACCGGACCGGCGCCAGCAGTTCCCGGTGGCGCGGTACGACCAATGTCCCTCCGCACCCCCAGGCCACGAACATCGCTGTAACGGAGGCGTCGAACGTGAGGTCGCCGTTCTGGGTCCACCGGCATTCGGGGCCGGCCTCGTAACGGGTGATGTGATGCTCGATGAACGGCGTGATGTTGCGGTGGCGGACGGGGACCCCCTTCGGCGTTCCCGTCGAACCCGAGGTGAACATGATGTAGGCGAGTTCGTCCGCGGACGGACCGGGGAGGCCGTCGGACACGAACGCGGCCACCTCCTCCGTGGGGCCCGCCTCCCAGCCGTCGCCGGAAAGATCGAGACGGCGTGCGCCCGTGCTCGCGGCGATCACCGCCGAACCGGCCGATCCCGCGTCGTCGGCGATCAGTGTGTCGATGCCCGCCGCCCGGGTGATGGCGAGTGTGCGCGACAGCGGATGCGAGGGGTTCAGCGGGACGACGGCGGCACCGGCGAACAGCGCCCCCAGATAGCCGGCATAGGCGGCGGGGTGGCGGGAGGCGAGCAGGCCGACACGCCGTGGGCGGAATGCCGGGTCGGCGAGCAGCCGCGCCGTCACGTTCCGCGCGCAGTCGTCCAGCTGTCGATAGCTCAGCTTGAGACCGGCCACCTCCAGCGCCGTCCGGTCCGGATGGCGCAGGGCACCGTCGGCGAAGAACCCGTGCAACGGCTTACCCGGACCATTCCCGGCCACGCTCATGGTCGCCTCCTCCGGCGCACGGCCTCGGCCGTCGCGGTGACCGTCGGCTCTTTGAAGAACTCGATGATGGGCACCGCCACCTGGTACTTCCGGCGCACCCGTGATAGGGCGGTGAACACCAGCAACGAATGGGCGCCGTATTCCAGCAGGGAATGGGAAGGATCGATCGCCGGCAGTTCGAGGAGTTCCATCCAGAGCTCGGCGACCTCGCGTTCCAGATCATCGGCGTATCCGTCCTCCCGCGGCGACGGCGTGTCCGGTGGTCTCCCGCCGGGCGCGGTGGTCCCGGTCACGGAGGCGTCGCCGATCCGGGCGATCTCGCCGTCCACGTTCCGCAGGACCAGGTCGCTCAGGTCCGGCCAGTCGCCTTCGGGCGGTGCTTCTCCGACCCGGTGCCGCCGTCCGGGGACTCCGACCGGAGCCAGGTGGCCGGAGGCGTCGATGATCTGTGTCATGCCTCCGGAGGGATCACCGCCCTCCGGGTCCGCGTCGACGAACAGGTCCGCGACAGGCCGGTCCGGCATGCTCAGGGCACGGTCCAGCGCGGTGCGCAGGGATTCGCCCACGGCCCCGGCCACTTCGGCCGGCAGGATTCCGCGGTCATATTCGATGTCGAGCGTCCAGCCGCCGTCGAACGCCGTCACGTTCAGCCCGCAGTCGAACTTCGCCGTGCCGTTCGCCCGTTCCCCCACCGCACGCACCGGTTCGTCCGGACGCGGTGGGTGTCCCTCCTGCATGGCGATCACACAGGAGAAGACCGGGTTCCGGTTACCGGTCCGGACCTGCCGCAGATGCTCCACAATCTGGTTGAAGCCGACCGCGGCCCGGGATCGTGTCCTCCTGACGGCCTCCCGTACCGTCGAGCGGACGAACTCGTCGAACGGCGCCGACCACTCGACGGGCACCGTCAACGGCAGCGTGTTGACGAAGAAACCACACAGGCCGAACGCCCCCGGCGTAGAACGTGACATCAGGGGCGTGCCGAGCACCACCGCCGACACAGCCGAATGGCGGGCGACCACCGCGGCGTAGATGGCGCTGAAGAACTCGAACGTCGAGACGCCGCGACCGCGGCACAACGCGGCCAGCGCGCGAGCGGTGTCGCCGTCGACGGTCCATCGGATGTGCGCGCCGTGGAATGTGGCGTCGGCGGGCCGGTCCGAGTGCGGATACAGCGTGGCCTCGGGCAGGTCGCGGAACTCGGCCGCCCAGTCTCTGGCCTGGGCGAGCGTGGCCGCGTTCTGGGCGGCACGGTGCTGGCCGGCCAGTTCCGTCGCCAGCGCCTTCTCCCGGGCCTCGCGCAGCACGGCGACGTCGGCGCCCCTGAGCGCGGCGGACAGGTCATCGGCCAGCGGCCGGATCGAGAGGCCGTCGAACACGATGTGATGGATGGAGACCAGCAGCACGGCCCACCGGTCCGCCCGTACCAGGCAGAACCTGTACAGCGGTCCGCCGTGCAGATCGAATGGCCAGGTCGCGAGCCGATCGGCGGCCGCGCCGACTGGATCGTCGCCGCCGTGGGGGGCGCTGTGGAACGGCAGTTCCCCCGCGGTCGGCGGCTCGGTGAGCACCGCGTGCGGTTCCGGGGCGTCGACCATGACCGTTCGCAAAGCGGGCTGCGCGGCGACGACGGCGGCCAGCGCCGTGCGCACCTCGTCGTCGGTGTACGACGGGTCCAGCTCCACCTCGGTCAACGTGTTGTACAGATGGGCCACCGGCAGCATCTCGCGCAGTAGCAACAACGACTTTTGCGACTGTGTCAAAGGCAGCCGGTTGGCAGTCGGCGCGGTCATCGGACACCGTCCCGAGCCTCGGCCGCTTCCGGTGCCCCGGCGCTGCGACTCGCCATCTCCCGTAGCCAACCGCGGAGGTCGCCGATGGTGTGGACATCGACGAGCCGTGCGAGATCGATTTCCGTGGCCGGATCCGGGACGGCCTCGGAGATGATCCGCAGGATCGACAGTGACTCGATCCCGGCGTGCACCAGTGGTGTCGCCTCGTCGAAGGTGCCGACGGCGTGACGGGCGATGACGTCATCGATGCGGTGGATGATGGTCATGGCGCGACATGAGCCTTTCGGGTAGGGATGAACTGGGTGACCAGCGCGATCATCGCGACAACGGTGAACAGGACGGCTCCCAGAGCGAACAGGCCGCCGGACAGCGATACGAACAGGCCCCCGACGGCCAGCGGGCCGAGCACCGTTCCGATGCCCCCGACGGTGGCGTTGCCGCCGAGTGCCAGGCCCGCGGCGCCGTTGGGAGCGCTGCGACTCATCCGCGTCACCTGGCACGGGAACAGCAGACCGGCGCCTATGGCGTAGGTCAGGGGCAGTAGCGGTGTCCACCACACCGTGGGCAGCAGTGGCACCAGAGCCATGGACGTGGCCAGCAGGAGCGCGCCGGCCACCATGAGCCCAGGCTCGCCGAACCGGCTGACCAGCCTGCTGAGCAGCAGGCCGCGGACCAGCAACGCCACTATGCCGCTGATCGCCATCAGCCCGCCGTAGGCGGTGGACGAAATACGGAACTCTTCGTGCAGGAAGAGCGGCAACACCGTGGCATATCCGGTGAAGCCAAACCAGCCCACGAAGGCGATGGCCGCCAAGGGGCGCAGCCGACGGCTGCGGAGTAGCGATCCGATCGCGCCGAGCACCGGCTTGCGGACCGTTCCGGCAGCAGGCTCGCCCGTACTGACGCGGGTGGCCAGCACCGCGGCGGCGAACGCGGCGGCGGCCGCGACGGTACCGACCGGCCCGATGCCGTACGGGACCGCCAGCGCGCCGAGCGCGGGCCCCACGATCGTTCCCGCGCCCTGCACCGCGGTCAGGCGGCCGATCATCACCGTGCGCGCGTCGCCGGCGATGCGGCCGACCATGTGCGTCTGCAGCAGAACGGGTACGGCGCCGCCTGTACCCGCCAGCACCCGGGCGACGAACATCGTGGGGTAGTCCTGCGACAGGGCAAGAGTCAAGTGACCCGCCGCGGCGACCAGTGGGGCAACCATGAGAAGGCGGCGAGTGCCGATCCGGTCGGCCAAACCGCCCCACATCGGTGCCAGCAGGAGCTGAGTGACCGCGGACGCGGCGAACAGCGCGCCGACCGCCACCGGGCCGGCGCCCATGTCCAGTGCGAAGAAGGGGAGCGCGGGCAGGATGACACCGGTGGCCACCGCGTCGACGGCGCTCAGCGCAAGCAGCACCGCGCCCTGCGGGCCGGCGGGGGGCCGGGACATGGGTGCGGTGGTCATCCGCCCGCCCGCATGGCTGCCGCCGGGGCGGAGACCAGCCGCTGGACGCAGCCGACGAAGCCGGTGACGAATCGCCGGGCGGCGGACTCGTCGAACCTGGTGGCCGCCAGTTCGGCGGTCACCGCCAGCCGCCCGTCCTCGTCCGCGACGCTCACCGCGATGTCGAACTTGGCGTACTGCGGCGACATCACCAGCCGCCGCAGCCGTAGTGACGGACTGAGATCCAGCGGTACGTCGACCCTCTGCACGGAGAACACCGCCTGCAGGAGCGTGCCGCCCGCGCCCACCTGGTCCGCCAGCGCGGCGACCACCTCCTCGTACGGCAGTTCGGCGTCGGCGATGGCGTCCCGTACCGCCGCCTCGGCCCGGCCGACGAGGTCGTCGAAGCTCACCGAGCCGGTCAGGTCGAGCCGGACCAGCGCGGTGTTCACGAAGAGGCCCACGGTCCTCTCGTCCTGGGGCCCACGGCGCAGGACCGGCGTGCCGACGCAGATGTCCCGATCCCCGGTCAGTGTCGCCAGAGTCCACCCGAAGGCGACCAGCAGTACCCGATACAGCGAGCAGCCACGCGCGGCGGCGTACCGCCGCACCGCCGCCGCCGTCGCCGGGTCGATCGGCAGCCGTACCTCAACCACCGGTGACAACTCGCCGTCGCCGCCCCCGCTCGCCGGAGGCAGGTTGAGCGGCCAGGCGGCGCCGGTGAGCCTCCTGCGCACGCGTTCGGTCAGTTCGTCGACCGACGCCAGGTCCAGCTCCGCCTCCTCGAAGCTCGCGTCGGCGATCTGCCTGGGCAGCGCGGCCTGGGACGGGACGCTCCCGGCGCGCCACTGCTCGTATGCCTCCAGCAGGTCACCGACGACGAACCTCAGGCTCCAGGCGTCCGCGACGATGTGGTGCATGAGCAGGAGCAGCGTGAACCGGTCACCGTCGCGTAGCAGGTGCACGCGCAGCAGGCTTTCCCGCTCGACGTCGAACGGTCTCCTGGCGAGATGTTCGGCCCGTTCCCGCTGCAGGTCCGCGGGCACCTCCTGAATGGTGACCGCCGGGCTCAGGTCGGGCACGAATCTCAGGACCGGTTCCTGGTCGGGGGTGACGACCACCGAGCGGAACGCGTGATGACGGCGGGCGACGGTGCGCACCGCCCGGCGCAACGCCTGATCGTCGACGGCTCCCTCACCGGCGAGCAGCATGGGCACGTTGTACATCGCCGTATCGGGACGCATGAATTCCAGGAACCACATGAAGCGCTGCTGGGACGTGAGCCCCGTCTCGGTGATCCTCCCCTCGGGGCCGTAGCCGAGCTCGCGCGCGACCGCCGCCGTGCGGGGATGCAGGGGACGGGCGGTATCCCCGGTTCGCCACCTGTCGGCGGCCGAGGCGTCGATCGAGTGGTGCTCGTAGAACTTGATGTCACCGAGCATGCGGCCGCCGGGCCGCAGGCCGTCGGTCATACGGGTTCGCTGGTCGTCGTATACCTGCAGGATCCGCGGGTCGTAGGTGATGCCGAGGAAGGCACAGAGGCGCCTCGCCAGATCGCCGGGGTCGGCGACGAGTTCCTCGAACGACACCCGCATCACCCGCGCGGGATCGATGCCGTCGAGGAAGGCGGACGCCTGCTCGTGGGCCAGCCGCCAGACGAGCTCGGCCGATTCCTCCGGGGTGAAGCCGTGGTCGGCGCGCAGGTAGGTCTGGTCGAGTCGGGCCTCCAGGAAGGACGCGATGCACGCCTGCGGATGCCGGGTCAGATGGATGTACCTGGGCCCGTCGAACAGTTCTTCCGCCCGCCGCAGCGTGCCCGCGTCAAGCGCGTAGGCCGTGGTCTTGTCGACCAGCGTCCGGCCTCCGGCGCGCTCGGTCAGCCAATGGTAGGCGTCCGCGACGCTCCAGCCCTCGTCGGTGACCTGGTCGAGGAACGCCTCGGCCTGCTGAACCGTGTCGTCCTGCAGCGACATGACCGCCCGGACCAGCCCTTCCCGGTTGAACGTGTACCGCCCTGACAGGGCGGCACGACGCTCGGCGAGCGTGCCGTACTGAAGGAGTTCCAACTCCGGCGGGGCGAACAGCTCCGGATGCCCGCTCAGGATGATCCGCATCAGGGTGGTTCCCGAGCGCGGTGGGCCGAGCACGAACACCGGGGACGGCAACCGCTCGCCGGGCGTTCCCCCGCCGCCGTGGGCGGCCGAGATCAGCCGCCGGAGCCGTTCGCCGGCCTCGGTGTCCGCGCGGGAGACCGCGTGCGGCGCCGCCTCCCGTTCCGGTGCGGTCTCTCGCGGCCCGCGTCCGCCCATGCCGCTGGCCGCCAGGGCCTTGCCGTACTCCCGCCGCAGGTATGTGGTCAGTTCGGCGGGGGTCGGGTTGTCCAGAAGAGCGACCACATAGAGGTACGTGGACATCTCGCGGGAAAGCTGGGCGGTGAGCAGCGCCGCCTTGATGGAGTCTCCACCGGCTGTGAAGAAGTTGTCATCCACCCCGACGTCGTCCGCGCCGAGGACTTCGTGGAACAGCGCCAGTACGTGACGCTCCAGTTCATCGGCGGGGGGCCGGCGGCCGTGCGGCGACGAGGGTGCGCGATGGGCCAGGGCGAGCAGTTCCTCCCTGTCGCACTTGCCACTGCTGAGCTGCGGCAGCCGGGACACCACGATCACGCGGCCGGGCACCGCGTGCGCGCCGAGCGACGGACGCACCGCCGTCAGTACCGCGTCGCCGTCCAGTTTTTTCCCGCCTGCCAGGAAGATGACCAGCAGCCCCTGGACGAGCAGTGCCTCGGCGTCCTCCACCGCGTCGTGGGCGCGGAAGGCGGCCGCGACGTCGGCGAGTCGCAGCCGGACGCCGCGGACCTTCACCTCGTCGTCGGCCCGGCCCACGAAACGCAGCGCGCCATCCGGCCCGACGTACCCCTCGTCACCGGTGAGATAGAGCCGGTCGCCGGGATCCCCGTCGAAGCGGTCCGTGACGAAACGCTCGCGGGTCAGCTCGGCGGCGTTCGCGTAGCCCGCGGAGACCTGGGGGCCGCCGATGGCCAACTGGCCGACGAAGCCGGGTGGTACGACCTCGCCCCAGCCGTCCAGCACATGGACCCGTGTGCCGGGCACCGGCCGGCCGATGGGCACGTCGGTCTCGTCGTCCGCGACGTCGTGGTAGGTGGCCCAGACGGTGGCCTCGCTGGGCCCGTACTCGTTGACCACCCGGACGCCCGGGGCCCGGAGGCGGAGTGTCGCGGCCAGGCCGGCGGGGAACGACTCGCCCGCGCCCACGACCACGCGCAGACTCCGCAGTTGGTCACCGGTCGCCGCGCGGGTGATGCCGCCGAGCACCCGGGGCAGTCCGAGGGTGGCGGTGATGCCGTGCCGGGCGATCAGTTCGACGAGCAGGGCCGGGTCTCGCAGGGTGGACGGCGGCGCGATGTGCAGGGTGCCCCCGCAACCGAGCGTCCAGTAGAGGCCGGCCACCGAGCTGTCGAAGTGCAGCGGTGACAGCAGCAGGAAGTCGGCGGGTTCGGTGCCGTACACGGCCTGCCGTGCGGCGTTGGACACCGCGAGGTTCCCCCGGGTCACCACGACGGTCTTGGCCATCCCGGTGCTACCCGAGGTGAAGATGAGATAGGCGGGGGTGTCCGGAGGCGGCGCGTCCGGCAGAGCCACGGTGGACTCACGCCCTCGCCGGATCAGCTCGTCGAGATCGCACACGGCGATGCCCGGCGGTGCGGGATCGGGGAGCGGCGACGCCGTGATCGCCACGGTCACGCCGCGCTCGCGCAGCAACGCCCAATCATCCGTGTGATCGGGCGGAACCACTACGTAAGGGATGCCGGCTCGCAGCGCGGCACAGGCGCCCACCACCGTGGCAGCGCCCTGTCCGGTCAGCAGGGCGACGGAGTGGAGAGTGCCCTTCGGCCCGGCCTGGGAGCGGTCCGCCGAGGCCATCAGTTCGTGCAGTCCCCTGGCCGCGGCGGCGGCACGCTCTGCCAGCTCCTCGTGGCTGAGTGCGCCGTCCTCGGCGACGACCGCCGCCCGCCCCGGCACGGTACGCCCGACGAGTTCCTCGACGGCCGGCACCCGGCCAGGGGGGCCGGGCTCGGAGCGCGCCGCGGCCAGCGCCGATTCCCGGTCCGCCGCCCGCCAGCGAGGTATCGCCGCCAGTCGCGTGCCGGGCTCGGCGACCAGTACGGCCAGCACGTCGATGATCTGGTCGGCGAGTCTGCCCAGCGACGCGCTGGTGAACAGGTGCGCGGCCCCGGTCACCGAGAGCGCGGGATCGGGTCCCTCGTCGATTCGCACCACGCCGTCGAAGCCGGGGTCCAACCGCACCGGCCGGTGCAGCGAGCCGTGCTCAACCAGCCAGGAGAGGACCGGAGGGCTGGGATCCTGCCCCTCTGGCTCACCGGCCTCCCCGCTCGGTGACGGTGGGTCACCGTACTGGGCATCGTAGGCGTCCAGCAGCGCCCGACGTGTCACGGACAGCAGATCCGCCCCGGTGGCGTCCGGGTCGACCGGCACGGGTGTCGGCAGGACCGCCATCACGCCGCCGATCTCCTCGTCCGGGGTGGTGGACCGGGTCGGGGGCACCGCCAACCAGACCGTGCGGGCACCGCGCCGTGCGGCGAAACACACCGCGAGAGCGGCTGTCAGCAGCGTGTGGACAAGTATGAGGTCACCGGAGCTCACTGCTCTGATGCGCGCGGCGAGACTCTCGTCGATGGTGCGCCGCTCGGCCTTCGGCGCGGAGTGTCGCCCCTCATCGGGGGAGTGGACATCCGCCGGCCAGTAATCTTCGACGACCACGTGGGGCAGGATTCGTGACCAGTGGCGGCGCGCGGCGCGCCGCCGTGCGGACAGCGTGGTGCTCATCTGCATCAACCTCGCTCGAATCGGATGTGGCGATGACGGTCGTGCCGTCATCTCGTCGTGGCGCCGAAGTCGAACTCCGCGGCCGTGGTGAAGGAGCCGGGTCTCACTCGGCGCAGGACCTCGACGCCCGCGACGGAATCGCCGGTATCGGATACCTCGCAGATGGTGTCGAGCGCCCCAAGGAAGGACTCGAGGATCTCGGTCGCCTCGTCCTCCGCGACCGCATCGAGGTCGTGCACCAGTTCTCCGGTCCAGGTGCTCCCGCCTCTGCTGATCGTCAGGAGCAGTTCGTTCTTGACCGGCCCGGGGTCGAGTCGCACCCGGCCGGAGATCCGGGCCGGGGCCACCGTGGTGTAGTCGAGCGCGAAGAGAACCGAGGGCCGCCCGTCGGCCCGCCACTCCCGGGTGACGTCCGACAGAGGAAGGTCGCGGCGGGCGAACGCCGCCGAACAGTACGCCGCCCAGTTTCTGAGCCAGCCGGTCAGCGAGCCTTCCGCCGGCAGCCGTAACGGGAACAGCAGGGTGTTGACGAACAGGCCCACGGTCGTCAGGAACGGCTCGCCACGGACGGTGCACGGACTGCCGATCACGCAGTCGGTGTCGGTGGCGTAGTCCTGCAGTGCCGCCGCATACGCTGCCGACAGCACCGGGAAGGTCCCGATGCGCATCCTGCGGCTCACCGCCTCCACCGCGCGAACCACGGCCCCGTCCAGTTCGAAGGGCACGCGCCTGCCCTGCCGCGGCCGCGCTCCCCCGAGGTCATGACCGGTGGGCGTGCTCCGCATCCGCAACGGGCTCAGTCCGGCGAGGTTCTCGTGCCACCAGCGACGTTGCTCGGCGGCGGCGGCGCTCGAGAGGAAGGCCCGTTGCCGGGCGACGAACTCCGAGTAGGGCGGCGGGTCCGGGGTTTCCACGACGCCACCTCGATAACGCAGCCACACCTCGTCCAGCAGCAACTGGATGGCGGCCGCATCGCAGGCGACGTGGTGGATCATGATGGTGACGAGATGGCGCCGACCGGCCGTAGCGTCCCGCTCCGATTGGCCGAACTCCACGATGTGCAGCCGCACCGGTTGCTCCGTGGCCAGGTCGTAGGGCCGGGCACAGGCCCGCTCGACGAGCGAGACCGCCTCCGGCAACCCGGCCGCCGGGCAGGCCGGCCGTTCCTCGGCGATCGTCACCCGGTCGTCCACCACCGTTTCGGCACGGTGCGCGGTCATGAGGTACCGGGTTCGCAGCACCTCGTGCCGCTGCGCCGCGTCGCGTAGCGCGCGGGCGAATCGGTCGGGGTCGAAGGCCCCGTCGACCTTCTCGCACCACGCGGCGACATAGGCCGCCGAGACCAGCAGGTACTGTTCCGCCACCAGGATCTCGGTCTGACCGACCGCCGGATGCTGTGCGGGGTGGACGTGGTCCCCGCCGACGGGCGACGCCGAACCGGCGGACGAGCGCGACCGTACGGCTTCCACCCAGTCGGCGAGCGTGGGCGCCTGTAGCAGTTCGCTCAGGTCGAGGAAGTCTCCGAGGGCCGCGGCGACCCGGTCGACGATTCGGACGGCCA
Source organism: Streptosporangium sp. CA-115845 (assembly GCF_050943795.1). Classification (NCBI taxonomy): domain Bacteria; kingdom Bacillati; phylum Actinomycetota; class Actinomycetes; order Streptosporangiales; family Streptosporangiaceae; genus Streptosporangium; species Streptosporangium sp. CA-115845. Next base: position 2,079,797 of record NZ_CP191988.1, read on the forward strand.
GCATGGACTGGCCGCCCGCGTCGAAGAAGTTGTCGCCGAGCCGGAGTGCCGGTGTTCCCAGTGCGGTACGGGTCTCCTGCAGGATCAGTTCCGCGAGTGGGTCGGCGGCGTCACTCGACGTCTCCGTACCACCGCTCTCCTCTTCGGGGCTCATCGCCGGACCGACCGGGTCACCGGCGGCGATCAGCAGATCCCTGACCGCCGGGATATCGAGCTTGCCGTTGCCGGTGGCCGGCATCGCGTCCAGGCGTACCACGCGCGTGGGCACCGCCCAGCGCGGCAACCGAGCCCGCAGGCGGGCCGAGACCGACGCCGGCGACGGGCCGCCGGTGTACGCGGCGGCGAGCGTCACGGCGTCGCCGTCCGCGGGCACGGCGACGACCACGGCTTCCGTCACGCCGGGAAGGCCGGCGAGAACGTGCTGGGACTCGCCAGGCTCCAGCCGGACACCGTTGATCTTCACTTGGTCGTCGAACCGGCCGAGGAAATGTAACGTGCCGTCTTCGCCGAGCCGCACCCGGTCGCCGGTCACATACATGGTGACCTCGCCCGAGGCGGAGATCGGCCGGTCGGGCCCGTCGGTGATGACCGAGCGCACCAGCGGGGCGGGCACCACTTCGAATCTTTCCGCGGTCGGCTCCGGCAGGCGGTGGTAACCGAGCGCCACGGTGGGGCCGACGACGCACAGCTCTCCGGTGGCACCGGCCGCCACGGGTTCGCGCCGCTCGTCGAGCACCAGCACGCCGGTGCCGCGGATCGGCCGGCCGATCGTCGCGGGGTCGGTGTCGGGTGTCAGCTCCGTCCACGTCGACCAGATCGTCGCCTCGGCGGGCCCGTAGAGGTTGAGCAGCCGGCGGCCCGCGGACCAGCGGTCACGCACGGCCGGAGTGCACCGTTCGCCCACTGAGCACACGACCCGCAGATCGGGTAGGTCGGACGGCGGCAGGGCGGCGAGCGCGGTCGGCGTGGCCACCAGGTGGGTCACCCGCTGCTCGTGCAATCGCCGCACGAGCCCGCTTCCCGGATAAGCCCCCTGCTCTCCCGGGAACACCAGGGCGCCACCGGACTGGAACGCCATCAGCAACTCGAACACGTACGCGTCGAAGCTGACGTTGGCCATCTGGTACACGCGGGCATCCGGGCCGAGTCCGAGGATCCGCTGCTGCTCGGCGGCGACGATCCGCAGGCCGCCGTACCGGACGACCACTCCTTTGGGCACGCCGGTGGTACCTGACGTGTAGACCAGGTACGCCACGTCGTCATCCCCGCGTCCTGCGCGGATCCGCCGGCCGGGAACGCTGTGGGCGGGCTCGGCCGGCAGGTCGAGGCGCCTGGTCTCCGGTGGCGGCGAAAGCCCGGCCTCGGGAGCGGCGAGCACTGTCCGGGCCCCGGAGTGGGCGATCAGCTCGGCGATCCGGGCGGGCGGCAGGGCCGGATCCAGGGCCAGGAACGCGGCGCCGGCGCGCGCGACCGCCAGGATGCCGATCACACCGGCGGCCGTCCGCGGCGCGACCACCGCGACGATCTCACCGGGGTGGACGTCCGCGAGGGCGGTGACGAGTCGGTCGACCGTCGTGTCGACCTCCCGGTACGTCCAGACCCGCCCGCCGTCCACCAGTGCCACAGCACCCGGGTCTACTTCGACATCGCCCGCCGGCGCGGAGAAGACGAGCGTTTCACGAGGTTCCGCCGGGGAGGTCAAGGACTTTCCAATCGCTGTCGGCCTGATCGGGTCAAGGCCGGACCGAGTAGGTGCCGTACGTGGGCGACAACCGCCTCCGGCGTGAGACCGTTACGCTCCAGCAGGTGACGCTGGCCGCCCGTGCCCACCGCGAACGTGTCCTGGACCGCGACCGGCAGGACCGGGCAGCGGACGTCGAGCCTGCAGAGCACTTCCGCCGCGGCCGACCCCAGGCCGCCGGCGGCCCAGTGTTCCTCCACGGTGACGATGCCGCGTGTCGTGCGCGCGGCATCGACCAGTGCCGCCTGGTCCAGCGGCTTGACGGTGTGCATGTCGAGTACGGTCGCCTCGACGCCGTCGCCGCTCAGCTCGTCCGCTGCGGACAGCGCCGCCAGGACGGGATAGGGGCCGGTGGCCACCAGGGTGACGTCGTCGCCTGACCGCAGCCGCCGTGCCCGGCCGATGCGGACCGGCGGCAGGCCGGACGCGAGATCGGGCGTGGCGTTGCGACCAAGCCGCAGGTACACCGGCCCAGGCAGATGGGCGCAGGCCCGCGTGAGCTGTGCCGTGCTCGTCGCGTCTGCCGGGGACAGCACGGTCATGTTCGGCAGGAGCCGCATCACCGCGAGGTCTTCCAGCGCGTGGTGGGTGGGGCCGAGATGGCCGGCGGACAGGCCGCCGTGGGTCGCCGCTATCCGCACGGGCAGGTTGTTCAGGGCGATGTCGATCTTGACCGCTTCCAGGGCGCGGGTGGCGGCGAACGTCGCCATGGTGTTGACGAAGGGGACGCGTCCCATCTTGGCCATCCCGGCGGCCACTCCCATGAGGTTCTGCTCGGCGATGCCGAGGTTGATGTAGCGCTCCGCGGCCGCACCCCAGTCGACCGCCGAGAAGAGTCCGGTGTCGCTGTCCAGGCAGATCATCCGCTCGTCCGCACGCATGAGTTCCACCAGGACGTCGCGATAGACGTCACGGCTCGCGCGGTCGGCGGCCCGATCCGGAGGATTCGCCGCCTGGTGCGGCGGTGTCGATGCCACCGTCATCCTTTCTGCTCCTTCCCGGCTCGCCGGGCGGAGAGCGCGGCGAGGGCGCGCTGCTGCTGCCTTCCACCGAGGCGCGCGTAGTGGCTCCGGGTCTGCCCCTCGACGTACGCCAGCCCGCGGCCCTTGATCGTGCGCGCCAGCACGACGGTCGGCCGGCCGGCGAGCCGCCGCGCGGGGGCGAACGCCTCCTGGAGCTGCCGTGGGTCGTGCCCGTCGACCTCCACGACCGACCAGCCGAAGCTGCGCCAGCGGTCGGCCAGGGGTTCCAGACCCACCGTGTCCTCGGTCGGCCCGGTGATCTGCAGGCCGTTGCGGTCGATGACGGCCGTCAGCCCGTCAAGGGCGAGCGAGCCGGCCGCCATCGCGGCCTCCCATACCGAGCCTTCCTGTAGTTCACCGTCCCCCATGACGACGAAGCACCGGCGGTCACTGCCGGACAGCCGCGAGTCGAGCGCGACGCCGACCCCGATGGCCAGCCCGTGTCCCAGCGACCCGGTCGGCATCTCCACGCCGGGTACGGCGGGGTTGGGGTGAGCGGTCAGCGCGCTGTCCGGTCGGCCGTACTCGGCGATCCGGCTCACGTCGAAGAACCCCCGGGTCGCCAGGGTGGCGTACAGCGCGATGGCGCCGTGCCCCTTGCTGAGCACGAACATGTCCCGTCCTGCGTCGTCCGGTCGCCGCGGATCGATGCGCAGGACGCGGAAGTACAGCGTCACCAGGATCTCGGCCAGCGACATGGATCCGCCCAGGTGGCCGCCCTCCGGGGTCGCGCACATCCGCACGATCAGCTCCCGCACCCGGTGCGCGTGCGCCGCCAGGTCGTCCTCCGTGGGGGTCACCACGACACCCCTCCGTGCGGTGCGGCCTCGGCCAGGGGGCTGGGCCGGTGGGCGGGATGACATCCGAGTTCGTGCAGGGCACGGGTCAGGACGTCGATGCTCCTCAGGTAGTCCGGCACCAGGATGTGCTCGTCGCCGGCATGGCAGAGCCTGCCGTCCCCGGGGCCGTATGTCGCCGCGGGTACTCGCCAGACTTCGGTCAGCGTGTTCATGTCCGAGGTGCCGGTCTTGACCTTCATACGTGGCCGGCCGTCCTGCGCCCGGATGCCGACGACCAGGGCGCGCACCACCGGGTTGCGGCGGTCGACCCTGCACGCCGGTACCGAGTTGACCAGTTGGAGGGTGCCGTCCGGCAGGCACGCGCGCAGCGTCGTCACCAGACTCGGCACATCGAACCCCGGCGGGAGGCGGATGCTGAAGTCCGCTTCGGCCGAGACACCGTCGCCGCGTATCGAGACGAGCGTGGGACCCGGCGTGTCGAAGCCGTCGTGTCCCACGTCCGGACCGAGGATCTCCAAAAGAAGCGACCACGCCGAGGCCGCCAGTTCGGCTGCCTTGGGTGCCGGGTTGGTGTCGTGGGTCGCGGCGCGTTCCACCCGGAACCTGAGATCGAGCTTGCCCTTGTACCCGAGGACCACCGAATCCCAGCCGCTCGGCTCGCCGACGATGAGCATGTCCGGCTGCGGACGCGTCGCACGCAGGTGCCTGGCGCCGGGTGACATGGAGGTCTCCTCGCCCACCGCGCCCACCACCACGAGCGTGCCGTGGAACTCCGCCCCGGCCGCCGCGCGGATCATCGCCGCCAGGGGGCCTTTGGCGTCCACCGCGCCGCGTCCGTACAGTCGGTCCCCGTCGACGCGTACCGGCAGATCGCCAGGCACGGTGTCGAGGTGGCCGACCAGCATCACGGTCGGTCCCGGGCCTCGGACGATCTCACCGACGGCGTTGCCCGCCTGGTCCACGTGGGCGGTGTAACCGAGCCTCCGCATGGCGCCGACCACGTAGTCCGCCAGCTCCGCCTCGTAGCCGGATGGGGAGGGGATCCGCAGCATGCCGTGCAGCAGGTGGACCGCGCTCTCGCCGGTCATCATCGGGCACTCGTCGGGGTGCGAGCGTCCGGCCCGGTGGTCGGCTCCGGTGCGCGAAGAATGACGCGGGTGCCCTCCCCGGCCAGCGCGCGGTGAACCGGACGAGGGCGCGCACCCTGGGCGATCATCACCTGAGGGACGCCTCCGACCAGCGCCTCGCGGGCCGCCACCAGTTTCGTGCCGATACCTCCACCGACGTAGGGCGGTGGTCCGGAAGCGGGTACCTCGCACACGTCGAGTACCGCTGCCTCGTCCGCCGGGTCCGCCAGGACGCCGGGCACGCCGGTCAGCAGCACCAGCGCGCTCGCTCCGAGCGCGACGGCGACGGCCGCCGCCACCCGGTCGGCGTCCGCGTTGACCGGGCGGCCGTCGGCGGCCAGGACCGGTGGCGAGATCACCGGGGTGTGGTCGGCGGCGAGCAACATGGTCAGCAGCCGGGCATCGACCCCGGTGACGCGGCCGCTGTGATCGTCGCGGACCACGACCCTTTTTCCGTTCACGGTCGCGCGTTGCGCCGTCCTGCGGTGTGCTCGGACCAATCCGCCGTCCACCCCGGTCAGCCCGATCGCCGACACACCGGCTTTGAGAAGGGCGGTGACCAGCCTTGGCTTGACGGCACCGGCCAGGGCGAGCTGGACGACCTCGAGCGTGGCGGGGTCCGTGTAGCGCGCGGACATCCCGTCCGTCGCGTACATGCGGCGAGTGGCCACACCCAGGCGGGCGGCCAGCCGATCGATGTCCGCGGAACCTCCGTGCACGACGACTACAGCAGCGCCTTCGCCTCGAAGTTCGGCGATATTCCGGCAGACGGTTACGACGTCGACAGCGGCATTCCCACCACATTTGACAATGACGGTTTTCTGCATTGACATCCCCTGTTTTGGCGGCTCGGAGACATTTTCGGCCGATCACCGCGGGCTTCTCGCCCAGCAGACGGCATGGCTCTACCCGCACATCCCCGTTGACGCCGCCATGTGCCCCAGGCGGCGTGAGTCCGGCTCACTGTAGACCGGCCCGAGCGGGCTGATCAATATTCAGCCACTGGTCTTCCGCTGAACCGAGCCTTAAAAATCTTGCATATTGGCAGGTCAGCGCCTTGATTTCGGTGAACAAAATTCGGCAGGCCGGGCGGGATCGGGATTCCGCCCACAGCGACGCGGCACTTGGGGGGTTGCCAGCCGCCCGCATCTTGCGTCATGATCGGCGACCTGCAGGGCCTTTCAGCGGGGGCTGTGCGGCATGTGCCGGTGTGCGGAGTCTGTTTTTCCTGCTCCCTGCCGGCAAGCCATCACACCATTCATCGAAACATCGTCGACACGTTTTGTGTCGCTCTCCTTGCGAGGATGATGTAATGGGGAAATGTCCTGAATGTGGCGCCTCTGTCGCCCTTGGTAACGCACCAAAACCGAGCGAGATTTTCGTGTGCGGCGAATGCGCGGTCGAGCTGGAACTCATCGCCGTCGGACCACCGCAACTCGCACTGGCCCCCGAGGTCGAAGAGGATTGGGGCGAGTGACGCCTGCCTTGGGCTCGGAACCGTTCGGCATCGTGGCATCGCGCCTGCGAACCGACGAGAAGCGCATCCTTGAGGCGATGGACCGCCGGGGCGTCGCCTACGCCTACCTCGACAGCCGGACCTTGTGGCACACGCTCCAGCAGCACCGCCCCGAGCGGAAGCAGATCGTTCTCAATCGCGAGATCGGTCAGGCACGTGCCGCCGCCGCGGCCCGTGCTCTTGAGGCGGCAGCCGCTCTCGTGGTCAACTCCGCCCAGGCCATCGAGACCTGCGGTGACAAATATCGCAGCTCGGTGGCGCTTCGCGATGCCGGCCTCCCCACCCCTGTCACGGTCCTGGCCCTCACGCCGGATGCCGCACTCGACGCACTTGAATCGATCGGCTATCCGGCCGTGGTCAAACCCCTCGTCGGTTCCTGGGGACGCCGGGTGGCGCGACTACGCGACAGGGAAGGCGCGGAGGCGGTGCTGGAGCACATCGCCGCGCTCCCCTCTCCGGCCGCCCATATCGTGTATCTCCAGAAATACATCTCCGGACCGGACCGCGACATCCGCGCCATCGTGATCGGTGACGAGCCGATCGGCGCGGCGTACCGGCGCGGTCCCGGCTGGCGGCACAATGTCGCGCGCGGTGCCGACATGACCGCCTTCCCTCCGTCGCCCGAGCTCGCCGACCTGGCGGTCATGGCCACACGCGCAGTCGGCGCGGACATCGCCGGCGTGGATCTCATCGAGGACTCCGACGGCCGGCTCCATGTGCTGGAGGTCAACCACGGCGTCGAGTTCAGCGGGTTCCAGGAGTCGCTCGGGGACCGGGTCTCGGTGGCCGAGCGCATCGTGGACCATCTCGTGACGAGACACCGGTCTTGCTCCGGGTAGCCGTCGCCGGCGCCGCCGGATACATCGGCGGCGAACTGCTCCGGCTGCTCCTTGGCCATCCGTACGTCGAGGTCGTCACCGCCACGTCGCGCTCGCTGGCCGGGCGCCGCGTGGACGGGCCGCACCCGAACCTGCGTGGGCGGACGGATCTGACGTTCAGTGACCATGACCTGCTGACCACCACGTCATGCGACCACGATGTGCTGTTCATCGCCATGCCGCACACCACGAGCATGAACATGGTGGCGAGCCTGCGAGAGCGGACCGCCGTCGTGATCGACCTGTCGGGCGATTTCCGGCTCCGCGACCCTGAGATCTACGCACGCTACTACCGGACCGCGCACGCGGCGCCCGAGCTGATCGACGCGTTCGTTGCCGGCCTGCCCGAATACGGTCGTGCGGAGCTCGGGCACGCCGACCGCGTCTCGATGCCAGGCTGCATGGCGGTGGCCGCGATTCTCGCGCTCCGCCCGCCGGCCGCGGCCGGGTTGATCGGGGGAACGGTCACGGTGGACGCCCGCACCGGTTCCAGCGGATCGGGCCTGTCGTCCGGTGCCGCCGGTCTCCACGCGGAACGCAGCGGCGCGATGCGGGTCTACGCGCCCGCGGGCCACCGGCACGAGGCGGAGATCACCCAGGCCACCGGCCTGCCGATCCGCATGACGGCGACCGGGGTGGAAGCGGTGCGGGGTGTCCAGGTGCTGTGCCGGGCCAGGCTCTCGCCCGGAGCCGGTGAGCTGGACCTGCGCCAGGCGTTCCGTGCCGCCTACGCGGACGAGCCGTTTGTCCGTGTGGTGGCCCAGCGGCGGGGAATTCACCGCCTGCCCGATCCGAAGATCCTCAGCGGATCGAACTTCTGCGACGTGGGTTTCGCCGTGAGCGCGGACGGAACCGACGTGGTGCTGATCGGTGCACTGGACAACCTGGTCAAAGGCGGTGCCGGCAATGCCGTGCAGTGCCTGAACATCCGCTTCGGATGGCCGGAGGAGACCGGGCTCGAATTCATGGGACTGCATCCCAACTAGTCAGGAGGCGATCATGCCTGCACTATCGGACGACGGTGCGGAGTACACCGCCGTACGCGACGTGGAAGCTCGGCACTCCATCCGGCCGGTGGGGAAGGCACTCCCCAGCGGAGGGCTGAAGGTGGGCCCGCGCGGTGGCAGGGCCGAATGCCCGGCCCACATCTCCGAGGTCCGGACGAACCGGCGGCCCCTGTCGCCGCGCCAAGCGGCTGACGGCACGAGGTGACCTCGGGCCCGCTGCCTGCTGCTCTGACCGCACGGGCCGCCGGCGCGTCCCCTCGGCGGGTGCGGAAGCTGTCCGCGCGGGAGGCCGGCGACCGCGCGGTCGAGATCGCGGCGCTCACCCGGGCGGCGTACCGCGGATCGGATCCGCTGTCCGGGTTGCCCATGCCGGACGGAGCGAGGGAGACCCCGGCCGAGGTCATGTCGGACGTCGCCGGGGGCACCACCGTCTGGCTGGCCGAAGACGCCGCCGGGCGGCCGCTCGGTGCGCTCCGCGTCCGGACGACGTCCCAGGGGAGCTGGCGGCTCAGCAGGCTGGCGGTGGCCCCGTCCACCCGCGGCCGGGGCCTGGCCCGAACCCTGGTCACCGCCGTCGACCGGCTGGCCGTGGACCGGCGGATTCCGGTGCTCCGCCTGGACGCGGTGGTGGAGCGTTGCCTGCCGTCCCTGTACGCGCGGCTCGGCTTCCGCGCCGTCAGGCACTGGCCGAGCGGTGACAAACCGCTGACCGAGGTCACCATGGAACGCCGGCCCGGCACCGCCTTCGCCTCGGCGGAACCGTGCGGAATGGCGCTCCCACCTCCGCGGAGCGACCTGCTGCTGCTGTGGCTGCTGACCCGCGACGCCCTGCTCGCGTTGATCGGAGATCACGAAGAGGTTCGCCGGGGAGCCGCCGCGTTCCCCGGCGCCGCGGTGGCCGGGCTGGATCTGTGGCGCGGCACCCCGGCCGGTGCGGCGGACATGCTCTTCCGCCGCCTGGCCCCGGGCCGGCCCCGGGGGAGTGGCGGCTTCCTCGTCTTCCCGGCCGAACGCGACGCTGTGCGGAGTCACGTCATGCCTCGGGGCGTGCATCCTCTCCTGCACGCCTGGTGCCGGCTGCCGCCGGGCGCCGAGCCACCGTTGTATCGCTTTTGACCGGCCGGCACGCGTGCCGGCCGATCCTCCCCGCTGCCGTAGGAGGTTTCCTCGTGACCCGGCTTCCGCCACGGAACGACCATCGCCAAGCGACCGAGGTATCGCTGATCCCGTACCTGAACAACACCGGCATCACGCACCCGGAGCATCTGCTCGCCGGAGCCTTCAACATCTGGGGGAACACCTTTCCCGCCGACGAGCTGCCGGCCGGCCCATCGGTGATGATCGATGGAATCCCCTTCCTGTTCCCCGCGCACGCGACCGGCGGCCCCGACAACGTCCGCTGCGAAGCACAGCTGGTCGACCTGCCGGTCGGCCGCTACGACTGGATACAGCTCCTCTGTGCCGCCGAGCGCCGCACCGAAGATCCCATCTGGCTGTACTACGAGGACGGCACCGTCGAATCCGAATGGCTTAGGGTGTCCGATTTCTGGCCGCAGACCGAGCCCCGCTTCGGGGAGATCGCAGCCTTCCGTCTCGGCCGGATGCACTACCCGCGCCATGTCGAGCGGCGGATGGCGCCCGTCATCTGGCGGCAACGATTGCCGGTGCCGCGCCCGGGCGAGCTCTCGGCCGTGAGACTGCCCGACAACCCGGCCATCCATCTGTTCGCCGTCACACTGCTCCACACCCCCGCTCCGGCGGTGATCTCGTGAGGGCACTCGTCGCGAACGTCCGGCCATGGCGCCACGACCTGGCCGGCTGCCTGCACGGCTGCCTGGCCACCCTGCTTGAGCAGCGAGGCGTGCCCGCGCTGCCCGTGCTGGGCGCGGCGTGGACGTTCCGCCACTTTCCAGCAGGAGTGCGCCGTGAGGAGTACTACTACCCCTGCGCGCCGGGGGAGTCCCTGCTGGAGGCGATCGCCCCCTACCATCCGGTGCGCTCCCGCTGGCACGAGCCCGCGGACGCCGCCGGCGGGCGACGTGAGGTTCGCGATGCGGTCGAAGCGGGCGTCCCGGTCGCGGTGGCGGTCGACAACTATCACCTTCCGTTCCGGCCGGCCTACCAGGACGTGCACTCGAACCACCTGATCGTCGTGCACGGATTCGATGAGGAGCGGGGGACGGCGACCGTGCTCGACGCCGTACCACCCGCCTTCCACGGCGAGATCGGCCTCGACGAGCTGACCGCCGCGCGTGACTCCGGGAATCCCGCGGTGCACGACAGGGACATGTTCTTCACCGGGATCCACATCGGTAATCGGTGGTTGTCGGTGGAACTGGGCATCGACCCCGCCGAACTGCCGCCACTCGACCGGGCCAGGATCAAGAAGATCATCACCGGCAATCTTGCGGGCTTCGCCACGCCGCCGAGCGGTGGCGCCTATCTGGGACTACTCGGCCAGGAGGCATTCCTGCAGGGCGCGGTGGAGCGACTCGCCGCAGGCGAGGACGTCACCGACGAACTGTTCGTGGTAGCGGGCGCGGTACTCGCCTGCACGGCTCTGCACGCGGACTGGCTTGCCCTCGCCGGCCGTGCGGTCGATGCACGCGGCCTGGTCGAACGAGCCCGAGAGGTGGAACGCGTCGCACACCACTGGTCGGCGGTGCGCATCATGGCCGCTCTGACGCGCGACGGCGGAATGACCCCCGAGCGTCTGGCCCGCAGGGCACACGCCCTGCGGAAGGACCACGAGGCCGTACTGGTGAACCTGGAACAGGAGATGTCACGACTATGACGACGCAGCGAGCCGAACGAGTGGGCGACCGCCTGGCGATGCTGGGCGGCGGCCGGTCCGTGCCGAGGGACGTGCGCATCCCCGCCTGGCCGATCGTAACCGGCGAGGAGCGGGAGGCGGTGCGCAGGGTGCTCGATTCCGGCCGTTTCACCTGCGCCTCCTCCGGCGAACAGGAGATCCCCGCCCTGGAGGCGGAATGGGCGGCCCACGTCGGCAGCAACCACTGTGTGGCGGTGAGCAACGGCACCGCCGCCATCGCCATCGCGCTCGCCGCCGCCGGGGTCCGTCCAGGAGACGAGGTCATCGTCCCGGCGCTGAGCTTCGTCGCCACCGCGATGGCCCCGCTGCACGTGCTGGCCACGCCGGTCTTCGTGGACATCGATCCAGACGGCTTCAACATGAGCCCGGCGGCGATCCAGGCCGCGATGACCGCCCGGACTCGGGCGATCATCGTGGTCCATCTCCACGGACTGCCCGCCGACATGGACGAGGTGAGAGCGATCGCGGCCAGGCACGGCGTCGTGGTCGTGGAGGATGCCGCGCAGGCGCAGGGCGCGCGCTACCGGGGGAGCCCGGTCGGGTCACTGGGCGACATCGGCACCTTCAGCCTGAACGTGAGCAAGAACCTCGCCACCTGCGGCGAGGGCGGGCTCATTACGACGGACGACGCCTCCTACGCCGCCCGCGCCCGCATGCTCCGGCAGTTCGGCGAGTCCGCGACCACAGGTGGGGAACGCAGCTACGTCTCCCACATGCTGGGATGGAACAACAAACCGAACGCGCTTCAGGCCGCCTTCACCCGAAGCCTGCTGGCCCGTTTCCCGGCGGAACTCGAGCAACGCGACCACAACATCCGGCGAATGCTGTCACGGATCACCGAGCTGCCCGGCTACCTCACGCCGGCATCCCCGGCTGACCGCACGCACAGCTGGCACATCCTGCGGTTCCGCGTTCTGCCCTCCGCCTTCGGGCTGGAGGACGGGATGGCGGGCCCGTTGCGCGCGGCCGTCCAGCGCGCGTTGCGCGCGGAGGGCGTGCCCGCGTCCCCCTACCAGCTGATGCCGTTGCCCGCGCAACCCTTCTTCCGGGAGCGGCGCGGGTACGGTGATCACCGGTGGCCCATCACAGGCGTCGGCTACCGGGAGGAGGACTTCCCGCACACGACACGGGTCATCGAGGACTCCTTCACGATCCAGAAGGCGCACCTGCATCCCGACGCCGGTCCACTGCTGGATCGGTACGCGGACGCGTTCGAGAAGGTGTGGAGGCATCGGGAGGTGATCCGCGCCTACGCGATCGAGATGCCGTACCGGCCGCCGTGGGAACGGGCCGCCGAGATCGCGGCCGGCGAATGGCTGGAGGCTTTCGGCGGGTGAGTGTCGACCGTCCCGCCGGTCAGGCGTCACCTACCGGCTGGGGTCGGCTTCGGCAGGCGGGCATGGTCGATCTTGCCGCTGGCGGTCAGCGGAAACCTGTCCAGGAAGAGCACCGTCGACGGGACCATGTACGGGGGCAGGCGATCCGTGAGCTGGGCTCGTATCGCGGCACTGCCGGGTGCCGCGCCGGGCGCGGCGATCACGTACGCGACGAGTACGGCGCGCGGGCTCCCGAGGTCCTGTACGACCGCCGCGCCCTCGCTCACACCGGCGCACTCCCTCAGCGCATGCTCGACCTCACCCAGCTCCACCCGATGGCCGCGGATCTTCACCTGCCGATCGGTCCGCCCGAGAAACTCAAGCTGGCCGTCCGGGCGCCAGCGCACCACATCGCCGGTGCGGTACATGCGCTCGCCGGCCGTGGAGAAGGGATCGGGCAGGAAGCGCTCGGCGGTGAGGTCCGGGCGTCCCAGATAGCCTCGGGCCAGGCCGGTGCCGGCCAGGAAAAGCTCACCTGGGACGCCGATCGGCACCAGCTCGAAGGTCTCGTCGAGGACGTAGCAGCGATGGTTGGGCATGGCGCGCCCGATGGGCGGTGACGCGTCCAGGGGCTCGGACGGGCAGGTGTAGTCCACGCAGGCCACCGTCGCCTCGGTGGGGCCGTAACCGTTGTGGAACTCCCGTTCTGACGTGCGCCAGCGGTTGACCAGCGAGGCGGGAAACGCCTCCAGGCCCACGAACAACGCCCGCAGATCGGTGAGCGGTTCCGGGTCGAGCAACCGGAGCACGGCAGGCGGTAGGTCCGCCACCGTGATGTGTTCCTTCTCCATGAGCTCCTGCAACGCGTCGATGTCGAGGAGCAGCTCGCGGGGTGCGCCCACCACCGTCGCCCCCGAACCGAGGGTGGCGAAGAAATCAAAGACGCTGACGTCGAACGCCGGGTTGGCGAACTGAAGCACTCGGTCAGTGGGGCGAAGCCGGAAGAGTTCGCGCGCGTTCAGCACGAATTCGGCGGCCGATCGATGCGAAATCATGACACCCTTCGGCCGCCCCGTGGAGCCAGAGGTGTAGATGACGTAGGCGAGATCGTCCGGATGCCGCTCCTCGGCTACCGGCGGAACAGGCGTGCTCGGCCGGCCGGAGTTCTTGTCCAGGCACAGTGTGGGTGTCGACGGGGGCAGCGACCCGGCCAGCTCCGCGGTGGTCACGACCCCGATCGCCCCGGCGTCGGCCAGCTGTCCGGCGATCCGCTCCGGCGGATGGAGCGGATCCAGCGGCAGCCAGGCCCCGCCGGCCTTGAGCACGGCCAGCATCGCGACCGGCAGCTCCAGGCCACGTTCGAGCAGCAGCCCGACGACGGCGTCCGGCTTCACCCCGAAAGAGGTACGCAGCTCGCCGGCCACCCGGTCGGCGGCGGCCACGAGCGCGGCGTAGGACATCTCCTCGCCGTCGAACCGCATCGCGACCGCGGAGGGGTCCGTCTCGGCCCACTTCTCCACCAGTTGGTGGAGAAGTGGACTCCCCTGGCGCCGCACCGCCGGCGCATTCCACTCGCGCAGCATCAGGTCCTTGTCCTCAGCGCTGGGACGCACTCGCGCCTTCACCCCGTCTCTGGTTCCCGAAACCGAACGCCCGCGGCCACACCATCTGCCAAGGGCGGCTTCGGCAGCAGCCGAAGCAAGATCCTCCCGTACCGCCGGCCGACCGGCCGGCGACCATGTGCCGCCCCGAACGGAGCGCCGTCGTCCACGGCCCGCGCGGTCAGGCAAGCAGGCGGTGGGCGTAAAGCTCCTCGTAGAACGGCAGGTGGTGCCGCAGGTAGGCGCCGAACACCGGATGCGTCGCCACATCCACGCGGTAGTCACGCCGTGCCGCGCGAAAGCCGCTGCTCTCGCTGACGTCGACGTGCCAGCGCCGGCTGGGCCGCCATTCCGGGCGGGACTCCGGACGCCAGGTGAGAGAGCTTTCCACGAAGTCGATGTCGACCCGGGCACAGTAGGCGCGGGTCATCGTCACCGGATCCGCAACAAGATCATCCGCGTCCATGACCACCGGTTTGGTGCCGGTGCGCTCCCAGGTCGCGGAGAAGATCTCGTACAGTGCCTCGAAACCGATCTGATGCAACCCGACGTCCGGATTGATCGCCTGATACGAGGCGATGGTCGCCACCGGACTCCTGATCAGGAACGTGTGTACGCCGTCGTGGGACAGGAAACCCGGATCGGCGATCACGCCGGGATAGCGTTCGTCGGTCGTGTCCTTGAAGAACAACGGCCCGCGCTCAGCCAGACCACGGATGGCGGCGATCAGCTCGTGTTCCGACGCCTTGGTCCTCCCGTCGACCTCTACCTCGCCGAACTCGGCCAGGTAGGAGAACGGCTCGTGCAGCACATGGAAGTCTCCGCGCTCGCACATCATGCGGAAGAAAGCGGTGGACCGGCACCGCGGCGCGCTCCACAGAGCGAGGACCTTGGGCACTGTCTGCATGGCGTCCCTTCCCTGCTTCGGTGATCCGTCCTGCCTGAGGGCTCATCGCCCGGAGAGTGCCCGACCACCGGTATGGATCACGGTGCGTCAGAGACCCGAATCCCGGACCGGCTGATGAAGAGTCAGCCGCAGCCCATCTCTTCCGCGCCCGAGTTAAATCTCCATGAACAATTTCATGCTGCTTTATACGGGCAATCCCGCGCCCTTTGAAGTGGGTCAGGGGAATACGCCAGGAGGGTCGGAGATCACCCATCACTCGCGGAAGGCGGCAATTGGGATCCTGGCGTAGTTCTCACCGGACCGCAACCTTCTGGGCGGCCTTCGGCTCCTCCCCGCGGGTGGTACGGCGGAGCCGGACATCACCTTGCTCAACGCCATTTCGCCGAGGCCCCGGGCCGACGGTGTCGGTGCCTTTCTCCTGGCCCACCGCCCAAGCAGGGCCGCGCCGGTTGGGGTCGTTGACGCCCCGCAGTGGACCGCTGAGCGGTTCGAGCCGGCGCCGAGTGCGCGGACCGCGTCCGGCTTGGCACGGAATATCAAGTCCTTGGCGCTACGAGTCAACGACACAGGGGCGGATCTGCGGCATATTAGGGCTTGGCCCCGCTGGCCTTGGCAGAATTCGGCGCCACCTGAAGTCGGGACGGTTCGCGTACCGGCCAGGAGGCAAGAAGGGGAAACGATATGCATGTACTAAGGTGATCAGGGCGTCCTGTCGGAATTTTCCGCACGCGGCCCAGGAAACAGCCGCGTTGACGTCAGCGGGCAATCCCTCAGGGCATGCAGCAGATCATCTGCCAAAAGCGGTATACAGAGCCCAATAGTGCTGGGAAAACTCGGTTCATCGACTACCTGATGGGACTGTGTCCGGACAGCGATTCCGGCGGCAGTGTCCACGCCCACACGTGCGGCAGGGGTTCGTACAACATCATCGGTGGTACCGATCCTCCACAACGTTGCGACAGAACGGTGCCTCTCATACAGCGGAACCGGCCTCCTCGCCGCGAGATGTCCGGGGAACGGGGCGGAGACGGCGGCCGGACATCTCGTGCCGGTGGTCAGGCGGTGGTGACGACACCGGAGGCACCGTCGACGGTGATCTCCTGGCCGGTGACGATGTGCTCGGTCGCCCCGCTCACGCCCACCACGGCCGGGATGCCGTACTCGCGGGCCACCACGGCGCCGTGCGAGTTGGCGCCGCCCATCTCCATCACCAGGCCGCCCGCCGTCAGGAACAGCGGGGTCCAGCCGGGGTCGGTGGAGGGGCAGACCAGGATCTCCCCGGGTTCCAGGTGCGCGCCGACCGGGTCGAGGACGACCCTGGCGGCGCCGGTGACGGTGCCCGCCGAGGCCGGGGTACCGGTCAGCGCGCCGTCCACCGGTGCCGGTACGGCGACGGCCTCCGGTTCGGTGCCGTCGGACAGCAGGACGCGGGGGACGTGCCTGCGGCGCAGCTCGCGGGCGGCCTCCTCACGCCGCCGCGTCACGAGGTCCCCCAGCGCGGGTCGTACGGCCACGTCGGACGGGTGCGCGGCGGCCTCCGGCGGGGCGGGGGAGGGCACCGGCCCGTCGCCGTCGGCCGCGGGCGCGGCGGCCTCCGGTCCGGATGGGGCACCGAGGGCCGCCCTGGCCTCCTGGAAGGTCAGGAAGAAGACGTCGTCGGCGCGGGAGAGCAGGCCACGGGAGGCCAGCTCGGCACCGACGGCCAGCAGCTCGGCCCGCATCGCGGCCAGGGCGGTCACCACGACGTACTTGGGCATCTCACGCAGGCCCGCCAGCGCGCGGGTCCGGCCGAGCGCGAAGCGAACGAACCGCCCGCGCAGCCCCCCGGCGCGCCCGCCCAAGGTCTTGATCATGACAGTGGCCTCGGCGGCGCCCCTGGCGAACAGCGCGTCGGGGGCCAGGGCCGTGTCCTCCAGCCGCAGGTAGTTGGCGAGGACGCCGAGGATGTGGGTCGGCTCCTCCGACCAGCGCGGCAGCCCGAGGTCGATCTCGGCGACCGCCCTGACGCCGTAGCCGGAGAGGAAGTCCGCCAGGCCGTCGCCCAGCACGCCGGGCAGCGTCCCGGCGTGGAAGCGTTCGGCCAGCTCGGCGGCGGGGGTGCCGAGCAGCAGGGCGGTGGCCTCACCGTCCTCGCGGATGCGGGCGGCCAGCCGCCACAGCGCCAGGTCCATCTCGGTGGTCACGTTGTGCGGGAGCCCGCGCAGCACCGTCTCCAGCTCACCGGGCCGGGCCCGGTCGCCCAGCACCAGGGCGGCCAGGCCGAGCATCGCGAACCCGGCGGCCGCGGCCGGGGCGATGGCCGGCAGCAGCGGGAAGACCTGGCCGCCCAGCATCCGCTCGACATGGTCGAGACGTTCGGCCGGGGTGGCGCCCCGCGGTGCCGGGAGCCGTCCCCGCAGACGCTCCCGGAGCAGCTCCACGTCCCGGTGCGCCGAGGCGGGGTCGCGCAGGGCCCGTACGGCACGTCGCGGGATGTGGAAGCGGGCCGCGATCCGCACCGCCCGGCGCAGCGGCGGCCGGAGCGAGGGCTGGGTGACGCCGAACCGGGGGTCGTCGAACAGTCCGCGCAGCACCCGCGCGGACCTGGCCTCCATCACGTCGAGCACCTTCGGGAAGAGCACCCGGCCCACCCGGCTGCGGATGAGGCCGGTGACGTCGAAGAACAGCCGCCCGCCCGCCTCGGCGACGGGCGGGGCCCCGGCCGGCCGGTCGGCCACCGGCGTCCCCAGCATCTCGGACACCGATGACGAGAGCAGCCTGAAGGCCGAGATGCCCATGGGGGTGATCGGCCGGTGGAGACCCTGGGCCAGGCTGAAGCAGAAGTAGATCCGGGTGCCGCCCGGCCCGGGAGCGCCGCCCGCCGGGGTCGCGGACGGCTCCGCGTGGTGGGGGATCGGGTAGAGGGTGGTGATGGGACGCGCCTGGGTCAGCCAGAGCACACCGGCGGCGTCGATGGCCCACTCGATGTCCTGGGGTGTCCCGTAGTGCCGCTCGACCCGGTCGCCGAGCTCGGCCAGCGCCGCCAGTCGCGCGTCGGTGACGCAGGCACTCTCCACAGGGTTCGCGGGGGTCTCGACGTGCTCGACGCCGCCGCCCGCCAGCGACCGTACGGCCACCTGCTTGTCTCCCAGGCGGCGCTCGGTGATCCGGCCGGTGGCGGTGTCGAGCACGAAGTGGTCGGGGTTGACCGCGCCGGAGACCACGGCCTCGCCGAGACCGGGACTGGCGTCGATCACCGCCTCGCGCCGCCGCCCGGTGACCGGGTTGGCGGTGAACATCACCCCGGCCACCTCGGAGGAGACCATCTCCTGGATGACCACCGCCAGGCGCACCGCGCCGTGGTCGATGCCGTTCGCGGCCCGGTAGGCGACGGCCCGGTCGGTCCAGAGCGAGGCCCAGCACCGCCGGACCGCGTCCAGCACGGCGTCGGCGCCGACCACGTTGAGGTAGGTGTCCTGCTGCCCGGCGAAGCTGGCGTGTGGCAGGTCCTCGGCGGTCGCGGAGGAGCGGACCGCGACGGGGCCGTTCGCGCCGCTCCTCGCGGCGTCCGCGATGTCGTCGGGGACCGGCGCGGCGAGCACGGTCTCGCGGGCCTTGGCGGCCAGTGCGTTCAGGGCGGCGACGTCCTCGGCGGGCGTGGTGGCGAGCGCGGTGAGCAGATCCTTCAGCGCGGTCCGTTCGGTGACCCTGCGGTAGGCCTCGGTGGTGACGCACAGGCCCGGGGGAACGGGGAATCCGGCGGTGGTGAGCACGCCGAGATTGGCCGCCTTGCCGCCGACCAGGGGCAGCATCTCCGCCCCGATGTCCTCGAATCTCAGGATGAGAGGCGGGGGCGCCTCCTGCTGGGACCCCGCCGGAAGCGTCGGGGGTGGGATGTCGCCGGCCGGCCGGTCACGCTCCACGCCGTCCATCGGGCCGCTCCCTGTGTCGCTGCATCTGATGCGTGCTGCAACGTTAGGCCGGAGAGGCCAATAAATCAACAAGTGGTGAATTATCTGTCGCGTCCGCCCGGCCAGGGCTCGTCATGCCTGTCCCGCCACCGGCCGGGTCCGGGAAACGGAACGGCGACGGCGCCGGCCTGGTGAGGCCGGCGCCGCCGCCGCGAAACGCGAGTCAGTGTCTAGTTGCCCCAGCCGAGGAGCCAGACCTGGCCGTTGGCCCCGTAGCGGTTTTTCTGCCACGGGTACGACCGGGAGGAGCACACGCCCGTGTAGGGGTTGTAGGAGGTGCAGAAACGCCATCCGTCCGTGACGTCCCAGACGTTCCAGCCGACCCCGTACGCCTGGATGTTCTGGCAGCCCTCGTACATGTAGGTGGGCAGGTTGGTGCTTCCCGTGCAGCTCGCCGAGGTGTACGTGACCTGGGCGCCGTTGCCGCACCACGTGTGGTAGCCGACTCCGCTGAGGCCCGGAGCTCCGTACGTGGTCGTCAGATACCAGCAGCCCGACGTGAAGTTACCGGAGGTGTTGGAGAACTGCCTGGCGGGCGACAGGATGCCGCTGGCGAACTTGCCCTGGTTGGTGTCGACGATCCTGGGAGGGGTTTCCTGCTGGCGGGACATGTCGATGTACTTGTCCAGCCCCCTCCTGCGGATCTCGTCGGCGGTCAGGGCGCGCGCCGTGGGCCTGGGGGGCGGGTCGACCCGCTGGACCGGGGAGGCCGGCGAGCCGCCCGGGGAGGCCGGCGGTACGGGTGAGAAGGCTCCGAGGCTCAGGACGGCGATCGCCGCGAACGCGCAGCTGACCGTGACTCGGGCGAATCGTCGATTCAATGGCATGCGGCATGCTCCTTATCAAAACGGCGCGCCGCGGGCAGGGGCGTAGGCATTCCCGTCCACGGGGCGAGCTTGATGGCGTAGGAAATATATAAGCCCGCCTTTCCTGGAGTGCGGAATCTGGTTTCCGGCAGGGTAAACGAAAATTTCCCCGGGTAATCGGCTGGAGGTCTTGCATGACCTCGCCGCCTGTGATTTCACGGGCCTGACCAGGCGGCGGAGAACCCGCTGGGACGTGTACGAAAGGGATTACGAAGGACCGGTGTGTTTTTCCGGCAGGCGGCTCGGGTGCCTTTCCTGAGAATTCCCGAGAGTAAGCGGATCGTGCCCCGGCCGGACTTCTTTCGCTGATTTACCGCCCGTTTGAGGGATGTGTTGCGACAAGCGTGCTCAATCCGGTTGTTCGTTTCCCGGGAGGATCGCCCGGTGCCCGTCACTCCGGTGTCCCGCCGCGAGGCCGATCAGTCGCCGATCCCCGGGCGGGCCCGGCGTCCGCCAACCCGGCGCACCGGATCCGGGCCTCTCGCGATCGTTGGAACCGGCCTGGGAATCGGATAGGAAGGAGAGCATGACTACCGAGCAGACGTTCGTCATCGTCGGAGCGGGGCTGGCCGGGGCCAAGGCGGCGGAGTCCCTGCGCGAGGAGGGCTTCTCGGGCCGGATCACGCTGATCGGCGCCGAGACCGAGCTCCCGTACGAGCGGCCCCCGCTCTCGAAGGGCTACCTGCTCGGCAAGGAGGAGAAGGCCAAGGTCTATGTCCACGACGAGGGCTGGTACGCGGACAACTCCGTGGAACCGCTGCTCGGGCGCCGTGTGACGGACCTCGACCGGGCCGCGCACCAGGTGGAACTGCACGACGGGCGGCGCATCCGCTACGACAAGCTGCTCCTCGTGCCCGGCGCCTCACCGCGCCGCCTCGACGTGCCCGGCGCCGACCTGGACGGCGTGCACTACCTCCGCAGTCTCGACGACTCGGAGCGGCTGCGCGAGGCGATCCGCGGCGGGGGCAGGGTGGCCGTCGTGGGCGCGGGCTGGATCGGGCTGGAGACCGCCGCGGCCGCCAGGGGGTACGGCTGTGAGGTGACGGTCATCGAGCCGAGGGCGGTGCCGCTGCACGCCGCGCTCGGCCCCGAACTGGGCGCCTTCTTCGCCGACGTGCACCGGCGGCACGGCGTCGACCTGCGGCTCGGCCGCGAGGTGACCGGGCTGCTGGGCTCCGGACGCGTCCACGCGGTCGCCACCGACGACGGGCAGGAGGTCGCGGCCGACGTGGTGATCGTCGGTGTCGGCGTGAACCCCAACACCGAGCTCGCCGAGCGGGCCGGACTGGCGGTGGAGAACGGGATCGTCGTCGACGAGTCGCTCCGCACCGACGACCCCGACGTCTACGCCGCCGGTGACGTGGCGAACGCGTTCAACCCCCGGTACGGCACCCGCATCCGCGTCGAGCACTGGGCCAACGCGCTCAACGGAGGACTGACCGCGGGTAAGGCCATGCTCGGCCGGCCGGTCGTCTACGATCGGCCGCCCTACTTCTTTACCGACCAGTACGACGTCGGCATGGAGTTCTCCGGGTGGTTCGCGCCCGGCGGGTACGACTCCGTGGTCATCCGCGGAGATCTGGAGTCGGGCGCCTTCCACGCCTTCTGGCTCGCCGGCGGGCGCGTCGTGGCGGGGATGCACGTCAACCAGTGGGACGAGGGCATCGCACCGGCCCAGGATCTGATCCGCAGCGGTGCGACCGTCCGCCCGGAGCGGCTCGCCGACCTCTCCGTACCGCTGGGCGACGTCACGAAAGGCTGACGCACGGCCTCGCCCCCGGTACGGGAACCGGAGCGGCCGCCCGCCCGTCCACGGGTAAGTAACCGCACCAAGGGAAGGCGGTCCCAGGGAGGCGAGGAGGCGGGCATGACCCCCACCGAAAACGTGACCATCGAGACATGCGGCCGCCGGGAGTCGCTCGCGCTGGCCGGGACGATCTGTGGCCTCTACCAGGCGGTGTTCTCGCTGCCCCCGTTCAACGGAAACGGCACGGAGTTCGCCAACCAGCGCTCCTACTTTCCCCGCCTGACGGACCGGCCCGGATTCCGGCTGACCACCGCGCGCTCCGGCCCCGAGTTCGTCGGATTCGGGTACGGGTACCTGCTGCCCGCCGACGCCCGCTGGTGGACCGGGCTGGCCGAACCGGTCGATGAGGAGTTCGCGACCGAGAACGGGACCAGGACGTTCGCCATCATCGACTACGGGGTGCTGCCCGGCTGGCGTGGCCTCGGGGTCGGGCACCGGATCCACAACGAGCTGATCGCCGGATCCGGTGCCGAGCGGGCGACACTGTCGGTGCAGCCCAGGGCCGCACGGACCCAGGCGATCTACCGGCGGTGGGGGTGGCGGAAGGTGTCCCACAAGCTGCTGGACCCGCCGATCCCCGCCCCGGTCTTCGACATCCTGGTGCTGGAGAAAATACCCACGGCACGCCGCCGGTGAGCCGGCTCGCGAGCCGGCTCGCGAGGTGATTCGTCAGGCGATGAGCTGGAGGGCATGCAGCTTCTCGTCCAGAGCGGCCACCTGGCGGGTTCTCGCCCACGGGTTCAGCGCCTCGCGGATCTCCACCACCGAGCGGGCCAGCCGCGGCGAGGTGTTCCGGCAGGTGAGGCGGGCGGCCTCGCCGATATGCTCGCACGCCTCGTCGATGGCGCGCAGCCGCAGATGCGCGCGCGCCAGATCCAGCCGGCTGAACGCCAGGTTGCGGACGAACGTCGGGTCGATCCGGGCCAGGGAGCGGGCGGCCATCTCGACGGCGGCCTGGGCGTCGCCCATGTCCAGCAGACACTTGGTCTTGGTCGACAGATACTGCCCGTCGCCGTAGAAGTAGAGCAGCTTACCGCCCACGTCCTCCGTGCCCGCGTGGCCGAGCTCGCGGAGGGCCCGGTCCAGGCTCCTCATGCACCGGGTGTAGTCCTTCTGGCGATCGGTCTTGGCCGAGCGGCGCAACACCGCGGAGTAGGCGCGGGCACCGACGTCGCACGCGTACGACACCAGCAGCTTGCTACCGGCCCGCTGCCCCCAGGCCAGCGCCCCCAGCGCGTGCTCGACACCCTGGCGGGGATCGCCCTGCCAGGTCGCCAGCTGCGACCAGTTGGCCAGGACGAAGCTGTTCATCGCGTCGTTGTCGGCCCGGTGCGCGGCCGACTTGGCCTGCTCGTAGTAGTAGTTCGCCCCGTTGAAGTCGTTGAGGTTGAACAGCACCCAGGCGGTGAACCTGCAGATGTTGGCCAGCAGGTACAGCAACCTCTCGCGCACCTCGTCCGTCGACGCGGCCGGGATCAGCGATCGCACCAGGTGCTGCTGGGCCAGCACGGTCCCCAGCACCGACTGGGGGCCGAGACTGTCCTCCTGGCGCATGCAGTGATGCAGCACCGCGTCGATGTGGTCGACCGTCGCCTGGTCCACCCGGGACGGCTCGGCGGCGATCAGGGCGAGCCGGTCGAGCTCGTCGTCGTTCAGCCGGTCCAGCAGCGGAGAGGCCGCCGCCGCGGCCGCCGCGGCCCTGACCAGGGCCAGCACGTCGCGCCGGTTCATGGACGCCGCCCACTGGGCGAGAGCCCGTACGAGGGCGTCGTACTCCTCCTCGCGGGTCGACCCGACCGGCGCGGGTCCGGCGGGCAGGGCCGGCAGGGTCGCCAGCACCCCCTGGATATCCTCGTGGCAGAGGCTGCCCGCGGCTCCCGCGGCCACCAGTTCTCGTCCCCGGAGCCGGGCGGCCGGGGCGTTGTGCTCGTCGGCATCGCGGTGGTCTTCACCGTCGACCAGATCGGCGGTGCGGCAGTGATAGATACGGGCCAGCCGGTTCAGACCGGCGATCGGCGGCTCGTTGCCGGTGGGGCCAGGCCAAGCCTCCCACGACCCGAGCTTGCGGGTCGTCAGTGGCTCGTTCGGCCAGTACTCGTTCCATAGATGGCAGACCTTGGCTTGTGTGAGTCGATGCGCCTCCCGGAAGCCCTGACGGGAGTTCAGGTGCCAACGTCGCTGGAACTCCGCTGCGACCTCCGCCCACGTGCAACCACGCTCGCGGAGTTCAGCGCTGAAGATGTCCATCTGCTGTTTGACGCTGCGCGGTGCACGTGGCATCGGCTCGGCCTCTCCCGGCGGGTCCTCCGGTGGTGATTCTTCGGGCCGAACGTTACTGGTCGATCACGTTCGGTGACGGCAGAGTGCAGAAATCAGCGACCAGATCACCGATCCCTGCCGCGTCATCGTCGTGCGGGGCGAATTGACATCCGACAGCGACGAACAGACGTGGTCTCGTCGCCTGTTTCCGGCACGCTCCGCACAGGAGGGTTGAGACAACGCCGGAGCCGCCGGATTCACTTGATCTCATGGCTCGGGCGGGGCGTCCCCATCTGCGCCGGGGACGTACGACCGAATCTCCGTTGAACCTCCCTGGAGCCATCACATGACCGTGCTCCCCGTCGAACGGCCGGGACCGATGTACTCACCGTTTCACCCCGATCTGGGCGCCCCCGACGAGCTGTCCCTGGACGCCGCCGAGCTGCGGCTGGCGGCGCAGCCGACCGCCGCGTCCCAGGCCCGCGACTTCACCTGTACGCAGCTACGCAGGTGGGGCCTGCGGGAGCTTTCCGACGTCTGCGTGCTGGTCGTCTCGGAGATGACCACCAACGCGATCAAGGCCACCGCAGTCCCGCATGCCTCGGACGGCTACGCCTGCCCGCACCCTTCGGCCCCCTGCGCCTGTTCGCAGCTCGTCGGCCCGTACCCGATCGTGCTGCGGCTGCGCCTCACCACCGTGGGCCTGTTCGCGGAGGTCTGGGACAGCAGCGACGGCGAGCCTCAGATCACCGAGGCGGGGGAGGACGACGAGAGCGGCCGGGGCCTGCAGCTCGTCGGCGTCTGCACCGACGAGTGGGGCCACTACCGGTCACCGGCCGGGGGGAAGGTCGTCTTCGGCCGCTGGGCCCTGCCGTTCGCCCGGCACGGCATGGAGGCGGTGCCCCGGCAGTCGTCCGCGTACTCCAGGATCCGTACGGCGCGTACGTGATGCCTCCCGGGCAGGTGTGATGCCCCTCCGAGCGCCCCAGGAGCCCTTCGGTCGGACTGGAAGGCCCGACCTCGGTCATCGAGGGCACCGGGTCGCCCCGCGGCAACCCGGGCCGTACGGACGGACTCTCTGCGACGTGACGGTCAGTCGGCGATCGCGGCGTGCATCTCCCACACCAGGATCTCAGCGGGCTCGACGGCGGTCACCCGCTGCCCGCCGGTCGCGGTGAACCGTACGGCGTCGCCGGTGCCGAGGGTGCCCGCGCCTTCGAGGGTGACCGTGCCGCGCGGCACGAACAGGTGCAGGAACGGAGCCTCGGGCAGATTGACGCTCTGCTCTGGCCGCAGCCGAGCGGCGTAGAGCGCGGCGTACCGGTTCTTGATCCGGATGGCAGAGGCACCGTCGTGCTTGTCCATCCCGGACGCCACCGGCACCAGGCCGCCGGACAGCAGCTCGTTCTCGATTTCGAGTTGCTCGTAGCCGGGGGTGATCCCGGGCTCGTCGGGGACCACCCACATCTGGACGAAGTGCACCGGCTCGTCGTGGGCGGCGCCGCCACGCAGCCGCCAGGAGTCGTTCTTCTCCGAGTGCAGGATGCCGGTGCCCGCGCTCATCCGCTGCGCCAGGCCGGGGTAGATCACGCCGGAGTGGCCGGTCGAGTCCTGGTGGACCAGGGACCCCTCCATGACCCAGGTGACGATCTCCATGTCCTGGTGCGGATGGGTGTCGAAGCCGGTGCCGGGGAGCACATGGTCGTCGTTGTTGACCAGCAGCACGCCGTGGTGAGTGTTGCCGGGGTCGTAGTGACGGCTGCTTCCTGGAAGGTGAAGACGGTGCTGGTTACCTCGGCCCCGAAACCGGCGCGCTTCTTCCCACATGGGACGAGGCGCTCGACTGGGGCCGGGCATCGCGGGTGAGGTGGCGCGCAGACCACCTCCCGTCGCTGTCGCACGAGTCCGTGCAGCAGTGTGATCCACATCGCGTCCGCCTCGGGGGCCCGCCACCGGTCACTCTCGCTGATGGACGATTTTTCCGGTACGCGCTCCGTGCGGCGGATGAGTCTCAGCTCGCCCACCTGGCACAGCTCGTAGAGGGTCAGGCCGCAGTCACCAGGATCTCCCGAGGATGCCCCGGCCTTCAGGAGGGGAGGAATTCGGAGCGGGAGGGCCGCCAAGGCCTGAGCGTGCCCTGACCGGTCCGGTCATGTCGATCGGCTTCTTTCTGGGTCGTGTAGCCGTAGCCGTCCGCGCGTTGAAGGTGACGGACGTGCCGGTGGTTGATTCCGGCGACGCGACCGTGCCGGGTGGTGATGTCGAACGAGCCGGAGGAGCGGACCACGACTCGCCCGAGGTGAACCCCGGCCTTCTTGCCCGCCGGGACGTTTGCCCGGACCAGGTCGCCGGTTTGGAAGCCGTGATGCAGTTTGATCCGTGGCCGGACAAGGCGGGGGAATCCGTATCGGTCGGGGGTGGTGCGGGCGTAGGTGCCGCGACCGGTCGCCGTGACCACCAGGACCGTGGACGGCCAGGTGGTCACGGTGTCGAGGTGGCCGACGTGCAGCGCGTCCAACGTGTGGGACTTCGGTGCGCCGGTGCGGGAGCGCTTCCATGTGGTGCGCCCGCCGGAGGCGGTGTGAACGGGCAGGCCGGTGGCTTTCAGTGCCTGCCACAGTGCCCAGCGGGTGGTGTTGACGGCGGCGGCGTCGCGCAGCGGTGCTTTCGCCTGTTTGAGGATCTTCGCGAGGAGCGTGGGTCTGGTTTTCAGATCCTTGAATGCCCTCACTGGGCATCGCCCCTGCACCCTGGAGGTTGCGCTGGCCGTTCCAAGATGCCAGCGCAGGATGCGGCGCCGGTTTCAGGCGTCTTTCCGGCGGATGCGTCTTTTCATCGACTGGAGATTAGGCTTCAGGCAATCCAGCTTTCGCCATATCACGCGGGTCTCGCGGCGGCCCACATTTGACGCCTACGCTGTGTCCGCTGCTTTCGTTGACATGCTATTTTTCCCTTCGCCTTTCGGGTCCAGGTAAAGTCATCGACCCATGAACATTCCTCCAAGTTCATCCCGGCTTAGCCGGGGATATAACGGAGCGCCTCGCGGCGCACTGGAACCAGACCACCCGCCCGGCCGAGGTCTCGTACCAGCCCCAGTCCGAGGACAGTTGCTGAACCAGCCAGAGGCCGCGTCCACCGCCGCTGTCGGGGTCGGCGTCCGGGCAGATCCGGGGTCGCTGTCCGGTGGTCGAACGGCGCATTGAAGTCCGTATGGCCAGGCAATCGCTTCTCACCCAGGCCGAACCTCTTCGACTCTGGGCGATCCTCGACGAAGCCGCCGTCCACCGCAGCATCGGCGGACCTGAGGTGATGCGAGCACAGCTCAGACGGCTTCTTGAACTGGCAGATCTGCCCAACGTCACGATCCAGGTTCTGCCGTTCGCGGCCGGAGCGCACTCAGGCACGAGTGGCGCGTTTCAGATCATGGAGTTTCCCGAAGCCAGCGACCCGGATGTGGTGTTCTTGGAAAACCTAACGGACAGTCTCTATGTAGAACGGGAGGCGGAGGTTTACCGTTATACAGTGGCATTTGATCATCTTCGCGCCAAAGCGATAGATCCGGATGATTCCCGGTGTCTCATCGCGAAGACGGTCGTCGGGTTTGAATGATCGCCAGAGGAGGAGGTTCGCAGATGTCCACTCCGGATCCATCCGGCATTGCGTGGCGCAAGAGCTCGCTCAGCGGTGCCGGCCAGGATTGTGTCGAGGTTGGTGTCTGGATCAAGAGCACCCTAGGCGGAGGAAACGGCGGTAGCTGTGTGGAAGTCATGCTCGCCGACAACCCCCAATCCAAGGTCGAACGTATGGCAGGTACCGAGCGTCTTCTCCTGGTCCGCGACTCCAAGAACCCCGACGGTCCAGTGCTGTCCTTCCCCCCCAGGGAGTGGGGCGCTTTCCTCGCAAGTATCAAGGGCGGCCACCTCGCGGACCTTGCTTGACAACTTGAGTGGTCACTCCTCGCCGCTGCAATGAGACCGGCCTGGAGGGAATGAGACCGGCCCTGAGGCCGGATTGGCGCGGAAGGTCGGAGAGCCGGAGCGGTCCGAGCTGTATGCGGGGCATCGCGATGTTGCCCGCACCGCCGACCGGTTGATATCTGGCCTGCACCACCAGCGCCGTGTGCTTCCTGTCATCGCCGGGCGCGTCCAGTAGACGCGCCGAAAGACTCATGCTCACCGCGAACACCTCCTTGTGTTGCCTGACGGTGAGAAATCGATTGGAGAGAGTGGCAGGCGGGACCGACGGAATCGGACCCGCCTGTGATGTCGGTGGCTATGAAGTCGAACAGCCGGCTTGTGCGGGAGGGCATCGAGCCCAGCCGGTTCACCGGATGGGCTATACCCTTTCGGTTTATTTCGGTCCCGTCATCTGCGTATAACGGATATCCGAATATTGAGAATGATCAACCGGCGTACGAGGCGGGGATCGTAGCGCCCCCGGACAATGATCTAGTTTCGGATTTTGTGTCCATCCGATAATCGTCGTTAATGATGGCCAAATCCTTGAAACCTGTCGATTGTCGGCGCATCCCTGACGGATATGGCAAAGTGTTTTATCGATATCGGTAGGCGTGGGGGAACTGTCCGGAACGTGTCGGGTCCGGGGTTGCCCCTCGATTACCTGTACGGGGAGTCAACGTTTAGCGACCGAGGTAAAGTGAATCATTCCCCCTTTCGAAGCGCGGCTGTGGAGAGTGACAGTTCCTCCGGCCCGGTTTCGGAGACCGGGCGGCATCGCACCCCGCGGCGTGACCGGCTCTACGAAATCGACGCACTCCGTATCACCGCGGCCGTCTCGGTGGTGGTGTACCACTACGTCTTCTCCGCGTACGCGGGCGGCGTGAGCAAGGTCGGATTCCCCGTCGCGGATGAGATCGCCAGGTTCGGTTACCTGGGCGTGGACATGTTCTTCATGATCAGCGGTTTTGTCGTGCTGCTCAGCGCCTGGGACCGTCGTCCGGGAGCCTTTCTGGTATCCCGGATCGTCCGTCTCTATCCGGCCTTCTGGGTCGCGGTGACGATTACGGCGCTGGTCTCCGTCACGCTGGGTATGGGCGAGTACCCCGTCACGCTCGTGCAGTACCTCGCCAACCTGACGATGTTCAACTCGTTGCCCGACATCCCCAACGTCGACGTCGTCTACTGGACGCTGTGGGCCGAGATCAGGTTCTACGCGCTCATCTTCGTGCTCGCCTGGATCGGCATCACCCGAGGCCGGGTCATCGGGGTGCTGTGGGGCTGGCTGGCGCTGACCTTCCTGCTGCAGAGCGGGGTGCTTCCCGCCTCGGTCCACTCAGTGGCCGACCTGGTGGTGCAGTCGCAGTTCTCGCACTACTTCATCGCGGGCATGGCCCTGTGCATGGTCTACCGGTTCGGCCTGTCGGCGCAGCTCGCCGTGATCGTGCTGATCTCTTTCGGCAACGCCGTCTACCGGGGGATCGAGTTCGCCGGCAAGGTGGGCACCCGCTACCACACCGAGATCGAGAGCGTCGTCGTCGTCGCGATCATCGCCGCGATCTTCATCGTGCTGTTCCTTGTCTCGCTCCGCGTCACCCAGCGGCTCGGCCGTCCCTGGTTCGCCGTCGCCGGAGCCCTGACCTACCCGCTGTACCTGATCCACGCGCACGTCGGCTTCATCATCTTCGACCGGCTCGGCGGCAGCGTGCAGCGGCACGTGCTGCTGGTCGGCATGGTGGCGCTGATGTGCCTGGCGGCCTACGCCATCAACATCGCGGTCGAACGCCCGCTGGCACCCCTGCTGAAACGGCTCCTCACCCCGGTGGCTCGGTGACGCCGTGCCATGTCCGTCTTTCAGGGCCGCCGGGTGGAGGCGCGGCTGATCAGGTGCCAGGAGACGTCGGCGCCCTGGCCGGCGGGGGCGGGGTGGCCAAGGGCGGTGCGGGCGCAGCGGGCGCCCTGGTCGCGGAGGGACTGGGCGATCGTGGTGAGCCCGGCGGGGGTGGCCGCGTCGGAGTCGTCCCAGCCGCTGAGGGTGAGGTCGCCGGGGACGGTCCGGCCCAGCCGGGTGGCGGTGCGCAGTGCGCCGAGGGCCAATTCGTCGCTCATCGCGGCGATCGCGTCGCAGGCGTACGGGCCGGTGAGCAGTTCGGCCGCGAGGGCCTCGGCCTCGTGCGCGCTGTTGGTGGAGCAGACGGCGACCAGGACCTGTGACCAGTCGCCGCCGGTCTCGGTCCAGGCGTCGCGGTAGCCGCGCAGGCGCTGCCGGGTGACCCGGAAGGTCGAGGCGTCGGGGTCGATTCCCGGAGACGCGCTGCCCGGAGTGGTGTCGGGTGGCTCGGCGTTCGGGTCGAGGGCCGCGGGGACGGAAGCACGGACAGGATCGGAGGGCGCGGTGGCGGGAACGCGACCGTGATCTGGAGTAGGAGCACGCCCGAGATCGGGGAGGTCCGGGGCGGGGGTGATGCTCCCGGGGAGCGGGCCGGGACCGGCCGTACCGAAGGCGACCTGGGAGATCCGGCCGCGGTCGAGGGGGAAGCTCAGCACTCCCGGGCGCCGTGCCCCCGCGAAGACCTCGCGGCCCACGGTAGCGGCGGCGGCGCGGTCGTCCGCGGCCACGAAGAACAGGCCGTCGCGGTGGGGGCCGCCGTGGATCACGGTGGGCAGGCCGGTGGCGGTGATGGCGTCGATGACGGGATCGTCGTCGGTGGTCGTCCAGACCACGAAGGCGTCGACGGCGGCCTCGGTGACCCGGTTGACATCGGAGGGGGCTCCGGTGACCGGGACGAGCGTCAGCGCCATGCCGTGGTCGGCGCAGACCTGGGCGACGCCGGACAGGAAGCGGGTCGCCTGGGGGTCGTCGAAGGCGTAGGTGAGGTGCTCGCCGAGGACGACGCCCAGGTTGCCGGTGCGACCTCGGCGCAGTGACCGCGCGCCGGGGTGCGGCCCCGGGTAGCCGAGGCGTTCGGCGGCTTCGCGGACCCTGGCCCGCGCCTCGTCGGAGACCCGTCCCGGCTGGCCGTAGGCGTACGAGACGGTCATCACGGACACTCCTGCCGCGCGGGCGACCTCCGCCATGGTCACCCGGCGTCGCGCCGTCCGTCCGCTCATGGGCCGAGGATATCTGTGTATCGATACACAAGAGGTTTGTGTATCGTTACACACGTGTCAGTGAAGTGGGGCGGTGTCCGGCCGCGTACGGCCTATGCGGGCTTTGCCGCGTTCGGTGCTTTCTGGGGAGTGTGGGGTGCCTCGGTGCCCGCTATCCGTGCCCAGGCGGAGCTCAGCGACGGGGAGCTCGGTACGGCGCTGCTCTTCATCGGGGCGGGGGCGCTGCCCGCGATGCCGGTCACCGGCAGGGCGGTCGACCGCTGGGGGCTCCGGGTAGCCGCGCTGCTGCTGGTGACGCTCGGCGCGGTGGGGACGCTGGTGGCCGTGGCCGGACGCGACTTCTGGAGTCTGTCGGCGGGTCTGGCGCTGCTCGGCGCCTCCTCGGGCGCGGCGGACGTCGCGATCAACGCGGCGGCGGGCTCGGCGGAACGGGCGTCCGGCAGGCCGGTCATCACCCGCGCGCACGGTACCTTCTCCGCTCTGGTGGTGGTCGGCAGCCTCTCCACCGGGCTGCTCGGCGCCCTGGGAGCGCCGGTCGTCGTACCGTTCCTGCTGGTCACGGTCGCCACGACCGGCGCGGCGCTCAGCGTCGTCGCCGATGCGCGGGTCGCCCCGGTCGCGGCGGGGGCCGTCCGGGGCGGCGAGCGGCGCAGGGGGCCTGGTCGGCCGAAGTACGCGGTGAGCCAGGTAGGTGAGAGAAAGGGCAGTGGCCGGGCGGAGGTGGAGGTAAGCCGATCAGGCGGGGGAGGGGTGCGGCTGTTCCCGCTGCTCGTGGTCGGCGCTCTGGGCGCGCTGGCCTTCGCGGTGGAGAACGCCCATCAGAGCTGGGGCGCGGTCTACCTGGCGGACGTGGCCGACGCCGGTCCCGCGCTCGCCTCGGCCGGTCCGGCGGTCTTCGCCGCGGTCGTCGCCCTCACCCGCTTCGCCGCCGGCGCGTTCGGCTCCCGGTACGCCACGACCGTGCTGGTCTCCGGCGCCGTGACGGCCGCCGCCGGAACCCTGCTGGTGTCCGGCGCGCAGTCCGTCCCGGTGGTCCTGCTCGGGCTGGCCCTGGCCGCGGCCGGTACGGCGGTGCTCTTCCCCACGCTGATGGGCGTCGTCGCCGCCCAGGTCGGCGAGGCCACCAGGGGGAGGGCGACATCCGTGGTGGCCACCGTGGCCTACCTGGGCTTCCTCGCCGGTCCCGTCTATGTCGGGCGCTGGGCCGAGGCCACCGGCCTGTCAGGTGCGATGGTGGCCGTAGCCGCCCTGGCCGCCGCCCTCGCGGGCCTGTCCTGGCCCGCCCTGCGATCGGTCGTCCGCACCGGCTCCTCGTGGGACCCCGGTGACCTCCACCATGCGGAGAAGATCACCGGCCGCACCTCATGACAGCCCGGCCGCCGTGCCCCGCCTTCTGATCTGCCGAGCCTCAGACTTTCAATCTGCCGAACGGCAGGCTTTCGATCTGCCGAGATTTTGAGGCGGCCGGATGACGCTCGGGAACTCCACTCCGGCCCTGCCATCTGGGCATTCGACGGCATGAGATCGCATTCGGTTGTCTGTCTGCCGGAGCCTGGTCGCTCGTTCCCCGACCAGACTCCGCCCCGGCGTCGTCACCAGGTGGGCGGCTGAGCGACCCGCGATCTCGGCTGCGGAGCGGTCGAGGTCGGATGACGGACTGGAGGGTGCGGCGAGGGCTCGTGGTGCTCGGCCGAGCGGGGAGTGGGGCGGTTCGTGGCATAAGGTGGATGGCTGTTGCGTTCCACAGGGGCGCATGCAATGACCGCTCGGCGGCCGCGAGAGCGGTATCACCCCGGTCGAAGCCCACCACCCCCGGTGGGCTCCCGAGCCGGGCGGAGTCTCCGTCTGGATGTTGGACGGAGATCTGTTGAAGTCGTACCTCGCCGTGCTCGGTACGCCCGGAGCCTGGCGGTTCCTCGTCCCCGCGTTCGCCGCGCGCCTGCCGTACGCGATGCTCCAGCTCGGCGTCCTGCTGCTCGTGCAGTGGTCCACCGGCTCGTACGGCGTGGCGGGTGTCGCCGCTGCCGCCGCCGCGGTGGCGGCGGCGCTGGCCGGCCCGCAGAGCGGGCGGCTGGCCGACAGGTACGGTCAGCCGAAGGTACTGTTCCCGCAGGTCGCCCTGCATGCGGCCGCGCTGGGCACGCTGCTCGTGCTCGCCTCCGCCGGTGCCCCAGCCCCGGCGCTGGTGGTCGTCGCGGCACTGGCCGGTGCCACGGTGCCGCAGATCGGTTCGATGGTCCGGGCCCGCTGGGCGCACCTGCTCGGTGGCTCCGGCAGGCTCGACGTGGCCTTCGCCCTGGAGTCCATCACCGACGAGCTGACCTTCACCCTCGCCCCGGTGCTGCTGGTGGCCATCTCGACCGGGTTCTCGCCGGTCTGGGCGCTGCTGCTGGCACTGGTCATGATCGTGGCCGGGACGCTGCTGTTCGCCCTGGTCGGCAAGGGCGCTCCCGAGCCGATGCCGGTCCGGGTCCGGGCCCGGCGCGGGGTGCTCCGGCTGCGGGGGGTGGCCGTGCTCGCGGGTGCCTTCGTCGCCATCGGTACCGTCTTCGGCAGCCTCCAGGTCGGCATCACCTCCTACACCGCCGCACTCGGCCAGGCCGGAACGGCGGGGGCGATCTACGCGACCTTCTCGGGGGCCAGCTTCGTCGGCGGCATTCTCTACGGCGTCGTCCGCTGGCGGGCGGGTGCCCCGATCCGTCTCGTGGCGGGCGTCGGACTGCTCTCCGCCGCCACCGCCGTCCTGACGTTCGCCACGTCCATCCCCATGCTGTACGGCGGGGCGGCCCTGGCCGGGTTCGTCATCGCCCCCGCGCTGATCACCGGCTACACGCTGGTCGAGACGCTGGTGCCCGGCGAGGTCAGGACCGAGGCGTTCACCTGGCTCACCGGCGCGATCGGCCTGGGCATCGCGTCCGGTGCCGCCGTGGCCGGTCAGCTCGTGGACCGCTTCGGCGAGACCCTGGCCTTCCTGGTCCCGCCGATCACCACCGGCCTGGCGGCCGTGCTGGTTTTGATCTTCCTCCGGACCCTGAGGCCCACCGTTCAACACTCACAGCCCTGCGAGCTGGCCCCGGCCGCCTGAGGCATACCCGGCTCTCCGCCTACTGCGAGGGCCCGGGATGGACGGCGATCACCCTGTCCTCGCGCCAGGGAGGACACGTCCAAGCGGACACGCGATGATCGTCCGATCAGTCATGGGCGGCCTGATCGGAGTATGTCCGAGCCGGTCAACCCGCTCGGAGCGACTGCGGCTCCGATGCGAATCGCGGAGAGGGACCGTGTCGGGACGGTCCCTCCGGCGATGAGGCGGGTCAGGCGCTTGCGGCCTGGCGGGCGCGGCGGGCCTCACGGCGCTCGACGAAGCGGGAGGCGGTGGTCTCCAGACGGTCGAGGAACTCGGCGAGCTCCTCGCGGGCCTTCTCACCCTCGGCGCCGAAGTCCTTCATGTTGAACACGTCCCACTGACGCAGGACCGGCTGCAGCACGTCGTCCATGTGCAGGCGCAGGTCGTAGATCCCGGCGTTGGCGATGGTCATGGCCTTGCGGGTGAAGCCCTCGATGCCGGTGCCGGGCATCTGGAAGGTGGTGACGACGTCGGTCACGGCGCGCATGGTCTGGTCGGGGGCGAGCTGGAAGGCCGCGTTGAGCAGGTTCCGGTAGAAGAGCATGTGCAGGTTCTCGTCGGCGGCGATCCTGGCGAGCAGGCGCTCGCAGTTCGGGTCCAGGGAGGCCTTGCCGGTGTTGCGGTGCGAGATGCGGGTGGCCAGTTCCTGGAAGGAGACGTAGGCGACCGAGGCGAGCACGCCCTCGTAGGAGTTGGTGAAGCCCTCGCTCATGTGCGTCATCCGGGCCCGCTCCAGCGCGACCGGGTCGACCGCGCGGGTGACCGTCAGGTAGTCGCGGATGGCGGTGCCGTGGCGGCCCTCCTCGGCGGTCCAGCGGTGCACCCAGGTGCCCCACGCCGCGTCGCGGCCCAGGGTTGTGGCGATCTCATGGTGGTAGCTGGGGAGGTTGTCCTCGGTCAGCAGGTTGACGATGAGGGAGATCCGGGCCTCTTCGGGGATCTTGGTGTCGGACTCGTCCCAGGCGTCCCCGTCGAAGAGGCCGTCGTAGTTCCGGCCTTCCGACCAGGGGACGTACTCGTGTGGGAACCACTCCTTGGCCATCTTGTGGTGTCGGTCCAGCTCTCCCGCGACGACGGGCTCAAGCTCGAGCAGCAGCTCGGTCTCACTGAACTTTCGCATCAGGCCTCTCCCTCAAAGACTACGCAACCGTAACCTACGTTAGCGTAGGTAAGACCTTGCCTGGTACGTGTGACACGTCTCATTTGCTCGCCGGTAAGCGAGCGGAGGGGATGGCCTCGTTGTCAGCCGAGACCTATCGGCTGGTGAGGGCGTCGGGCGTGGTCTGGGCCGGGCTGGATGGGGACCGTCACCCCCCGGTCGTTCCCGAGACGACCGGTCGCGCCGTCGCCGTCCCGGTGGCCTGACCACAGGGCGGCGAGGAGGACCAGTGTCATCTCGGAGAGCAGCAGCAGACGCTGCGCCAGGCCGTAGTGGTCGGGGCCGCCGATCAGGTCCGAGATCAGCGAGCCCGGGTGGGCGGCCAGGAACCAGGCCAGCAGGGCCACGGACAGGACGGCTGACCCCGCCAGTGCCCGGCTCCCGGACCGGCGGCCGAGCAGCCACCCCGCGCAGGGCAGCGCGGTGAAGACAACGGCCGCCGACCAGCGGTGGATCTCCCCGCCGATCGAGGTGACACCGGGCGCCGCGTCGGTGGGGAAGGTGGCGGTGAGCAGGAGTCCCAGTGCCGAGGCGACGAACAGCGCGCGCGCCGCGGCGCCGCGCACCGGGTCCACCCTGGCCAGCAGGTACGCGACCCAGAGGCAGCCCATGGCCAGGGCGATCGTGCCGCCGGTCATCGCCCAGGCGCTGTCACCGCGCAGCGCGTACTCGCTGACCAGGCCGTTCAAGGGGCTCACCGCGCCCGCCGAGGTCAGGTGCGCGTAGCCCATCGCGGCCAGGGCGAGCAGCGGCCCGGCCACTCCCGGCAGCCGGGACGGCAGGTCCTTGGTCATCACGCCGCCTTCCGGTGAATCGCTGTGGAGTTCATCGCCCCGCCTCCCGGTGAATCGTCTCGGGGTTCATTGCATCGCCTCCGGCGCTTCGCCCCGGAGTTCCCCGCGCCATGTCCTGGTAGATCACCGTGGAGTCCGGCGCTCCGCCCCGCGGGGTCACCGCGCCACCTCCCGGTAGATCGCCTCGAACCTGGTCAGGGAGGCCTGGTGGTCGTGGGTCAGCGCGATGGCGCGGCTCGCGGTGCCCATCGAGGCACGCAGCCCGGGGGAGGCGAGCAGGGCACTCAGGTGCCACGCCAGCTCCTGGACATCGCCCGGTGAGAACAGGGCGCCGTTCTCGCCGGGCCGTACCAGGTGCGGCAGGGCCATCGCGTCGGCGGCGACGACCGGCAGGCCGGTGGCCATGGCCTCCAGCGTGGCGATGCTCTGCAGCTCCGCGACGCCCGGCATGGCGAAGACATCGGCGGCGGCGTACGCCTGGGGCAGAGTCTCGTCCGGTACGAATCCGAGGAAGGTCACCCTGTCGCCGACTCCGATCCGGTCGGCCAGCCTGGCCAGTGCGGCCCGTTGCCCGCCGGTGCCGACCAGCGCGATCTGCGCGTCGGCGTTGTTGAGCACGTGCGGCAGGGCGCGGATGAGCTCGTCCAGCCGCTTCTCCTCGTCCAGCCGGCCGACGAACAGGATCGTGTCCCGGTCGGGCAGGCCGAAGGCCCCGCGCGCCCACGCCTTCGGCTCGGCGCGCGGCTGGAACCTCGCCAGGTCGATGCCGCAGGAGACGGGCTCCACCGGCGGGCCGAAGCCCTTCGCGGTGAGCAGTCCCGCCGCGATTCTGGTGGGCGTGGTGACCCGGTCCGCCCGGGAGAAGACCCGGTTGAAGTCCTTCCAGGCCAGCGTGCCCGCCCTGGTGCGGAGCCGTTCGGGGATGTGCGCGAACTGGAAGAGGTTGTCCGGCATGAAGTGGTTGGTCGCCACGACGGGGATGCCGGCACGCCGGGAGGCGGAGATCGCCGCGCGGCCGACGACGAAGTGCCCCTGGGTGTGGACCACGTCAGGGGAGATCTCATCGACGAGCCGGTCCAGCCGGGTCGGCACCGAGACGCGCATGGTCGGGTGGACCAGCACCGGCGCCGAGCGCAGCCGGTGCACGGTCACTCCCTCCACCTGCTCGGTCCTGGCCGGGCCGGTGTCCGAGGCGCACACCACGTGGACCTCGTTGTCCCGCTCGGCCAGGCCCTGGGCCAGCCGGTGCGTGAAGTAGGCGGCGCCGTTCACGTCCGGGGGGTAGGTGTCGGTGGCGATCAGCACCCGGCGAGGCCGGGTGGGAAGGATGGCGGGGGCCCGCGCGGGGATCGGCAGGGCGGTGGCGGACGGCATGGCCATCAGGACTCCGTTCATCGTGCTGTTCATCGTGCTGTCGCGTCGGGCGACGGGGACATCGGGGTGGTACGGGCCAGCGAGACGGTTCCGGCGGCGGTGAGCGCCGCCGCCGCCAGCGCGGTGAGCACCGCCGGCACGCCGGTCGGCAGCGGTTCACCGAGCAGGAGAGCGCCGAAGACGACGGCGGTGAGGGGGTCGGACACCTGGAGGGCGGCGAAGGCGACGCCGAAGTGGCCGACGGCGTAGGCGCGCTGGAGCAGGGCCAGTGCGATCAGAGCGGGCACCGGGACGGCGAGCAGGAACCAGAACTCCCCGTCCCCGTCGACCAGGACCCGGGTGAGCGTGGCGGTCGCGCCGTACAGCACGCCCGCGCCCATGGCGAGCAGGCAGGCTCTCGCGGCGGGGGAGGCGTGCCTGGCGGCGGTCCACAGTGCCAGGGAGGCGGTGGCCGCCCCCGCGAGCAGGGCCACCGCCTCCCCGGCGCCAAGGTGTGGGTCGCCGCTCTGGTCGGGCACGACCAGCACCAGGCCGATCAGCCCGATCGAGATCACCGCGGCGGCGGCCAGCTCGCCCGGCCGCGGTCTGCGACGTCGCAGCGCGGCGGCGCAGGGCAGAGCGAACAGCAGGCTGGCCACGCCCATCGGCTGCACCACGGTGAGCGGGCCGTACTTCAGCGCGACGACGTGCAGGGCCGTGCCCGCCGCGATGGCCAGGCCGCCGAGCAGCCACCTGGGGCGCCGGACAAGGCGCCTCAGCACGGCGCGGGAGGTGCTCGACGCCTCGAACTGCTGCAGCGCGGCGCCGAGTGCGAAGAACAGGGAGCCCAGCAACGCCAGGCCTGCCGCCAGCACGGTCATGCGCACTCCTCCCAACCAGATGAAGCCATGGCGAGATGACCGGATCGCCTCGGGAAGGCGTCCGGTGGGGGTCTCGCGATGAACAGTGGAAGCGTCCCCTGGCGGGAGGTGCCGGAGCCATCGGGGTTGACCCTGACTTCACAGGGAATTCCCCGAGATTCACATCGGGGCTGTTGACTGACTGGCTTCTCTTATCATAGTTTCGCGGGCATGGATCTCGTGGGCGCCTGGCGCCTGGTCGAGTGGCGGATCGTCAGCGCCGGGGGAAGGGTTTCGCACCCCTTCGGCACCGACGCGGTGGGGCTGCTCTGCTACACCCCCGACGGCCACATGAGCGCGACCATCGCGCGCGCCGGGCGATCCCCGCTACCCGGTGCCAGCCCGCGGAAGGCGCCCCCGGAGGCGCTGGCCGGGGCGTTCACCTCGTTCTTCGCCTACGCGGGCCGCTACGAGATCCGCGACGGGCATGTCGCCCACGACGTCGAGCTGTCGCTCAACCCGGCCTTCGTCGGCACCGTCCAGATCCGCGAGCTGAACGCCGACGGCGACCGTCTGGTGCTGGCGGCGGAGGAGGACGGCCGGTGGCACACCCTGATCTGGAAGCGATCATGAACGCCGCCGCTCCCTTCGCCGTCAGTCGCCGGAGGTGACCAGGCTCGCCTGCGGTGCCGCCGGGACCCGGCGCCGGCGCAGGTAACGGACGGCCTCGACCACGGCGGTGATCGTCACGGCGATCCCGAGACCGAGCAGCAGGCCCTTGACCGGGTCGTTCTCGAAGGCCGCGCCGCCCACGTAGCCGATCAGTCCCGAGTAGAGCGCCCAGGACAGCGCGGCCACCGCGTCGAAGAGGGCGAACGAGCGCCGCGGGTAGGCGACCGCGCCCATCGTGAGGGTGCAGGCGGTCCGGCCACCCGGGATGTAGCGGGCCACCACGAGGATCAGCCCGCCCCGTTCCGCCAGCGCCCGTTCCGCCCAGGCGAACGTCTTGCGGCTGCGCCTGCCGTTGCGCAGCCGGTCGTCGGCGCCGCGCCCGATGGCGTACGAGACGTGGTCGCCCGCGAACGCGCCCAGCACGGCCGCCGCGATGACCAGCGGCAGGTCGGGCGCGCCGGTGGCGGCGGCGAACACCCCGGCGGTGATGACCGACGTCTCCGCCGGCACCACGGGGAAGAACCCGTCGAGTAACGCCAGCGCGAACAGCGCCGGATAGATCCAGGGAGATGCCATCGCGTCGTGCAGGGTGTCAAGGATCGCCTGTGTCACACCGGGCTCCAGTCGGGGGTGGGGGTGTCTCGCACGGAACGCTGACACCCCTGGTGATCCCCGGGTATCCGGGAGAACCCCCGAGGTCTCCGGTCATGTCCCTGAGATCACCACGAGATCCGTCCCACCGACCCTAGGAACCGGGCGGGGCCCGCCACATCCTCCGAACGGCCCCCACCACCTCCGACTTCCGTCAGGGAGGGGGCTCCGTGTACGGAGGGGGATGCGCAGTTGAGCTGCCAGATGGCGAACCTCCCCGTCCTCTTTTCGTGCGTCCACCGCACGGCGGTTGCCCCGCTAGGCGGGCGGGACGGCGAGGGGGTCGTAGTGCAGGCGGCGTAGCACCCGGCGGAAGGCGTACAGCGAGAAGGCCACGGCCAGGCCGCTGATCACGGCCACGGTCGAGGTACGGACCAGCAGGTAGGTACCGATCGACTCGTGAAGCAGCAGCCAGATGCTCACCGCGGAGTTGGCCAGCAGCACGAAGGCCCACAGCAGGGTGATACGGGCGAAGAACCGGCGGACCCGCTCGTGTTTCAGCACCGCCGACGGCAGGTGGATGTAGTCGAGGGTCAGCCGTTGCACCAGTGGGCGGTTGAGCCGGACCGAGGCGAGGAAGACCATGCTGATGCAGATCGTCCCCAGTTCGGGCTGGAGGAAGTAGAGCACCGCGCTCCCGGTCCAGAACCCCAGCAGCGCCCGGACGGTGATCGCGATGACGGCGAGGATCATCGTCCCGGGCACCGGAATCCGCCGGACCAGCCGCCACCCCACTCCCGCGTACACCCAGGTGACCGCCGCGACCAGCGCGCCCCGCAGGCCGAGGACGGCCAGCGCGGCGTAGAAGACGGCCAGGGGGGCGACGACGCCCTCAAGCAGTCTCGGCGCCGCCTGTCTGGCCAGGGCGGCGAGGCGGGGGAGGACGATGGGCTGATGGCTCATGACGCTCCACGGGCTGGTGCGGTGGTGGGCGCTGGATGTTCGCGCCTACCCCGGCACGCCGTATGCATGCCGGCCATGTCGAGGGCGATCGCGGAGACTGCCGTCTCCGGCTGTTCACCGGCCACTCACCGTATCTGACCGAGGTCCACCATCTCGCGAAAACCGCTTCTTACCATCTCAATCGGGTGCGAGGGAGGTGTGAATTATTACGATTAATGAAGAGGATCACTTACCCGGTAACGGTTGAGAAACGGAAGCTTTCCCGATTGGGTCCGGTCCGCGACCATGGGAGACATGGCAGTGCTGAGCACGCGCGCGTCCAGCCGTTCCACCGAGGGCGTTGCGAATGTGGCGGCCCAGCTCATCGGCTGGCCCGACCTGGCGCTGAAACGCACCCGCAGGGGGCTGGGATTTCGCTCCGGCGGCCGGGAGATCGTCAGAATGTCCGGCGATCACACCGCGGAACTGCTCCTCACCACCGACGTGATCGACCGGTGGGCCCGGGTGCTCACCGACTGCCGGCGGGTCACTCCCGGCGCGGACGCCGGGTGGGTGGCCATGACCATCGAGGGGCGGGCCGACGCCGAGTTGTTCCTCTCGCTGGTCAGCGTCGCGATCAAGGTCAACCAAGGGTCGCGGTAGCCAGCCGCACGCCGAAGCCGATGAAGAGCGCGCCCACGCCCGTCCGCAGCGCCGTCGACACGCCGCGGCGGGCCCGGAACTGGCCGGCCAGGAACGTGCCACCGAAGATCAGCGCCGACAGGTAGAGCACGCTGAACAACTGGCAGATCGCGCCCAGGATCAGAAACGACAGCGCGGGGGTGCCGTAGGCGGGGTCCACGAACTGGATGAAGAACGAGATGAAGAACAGGATCGCCTTCGGGTTCATCAGGCTGATGACCAGGGCCTTGCGAAAGGGGCTCTCCGCGATCCGCTCCGCCACGGGGGCCGTGGCCCGCGCGGCCTCGGGAGAGTGCCACGAGCGCCAGGCCCCCCGCAGCATCTGGAACCCGATCCAGGCCAGGTAACCCGCCCCGGCGTACTTGACGACGTTGAACAGGATCGGCGTCGACTTCAGCAGCGACGCGACCCCCGCCGCGGCGAGCACCATCAGGACGGTGTCGCCGAGGAAGACCCCCATGACCCCTCGGTACCCCTGGCGTACCCCGCGCTGGGCGGCGGTGCTCAGTACGTACAGCGAGTTCGGGCCGGGCAGCAGGATGATGAAGAAGGCGCCGGCCACGTAGGTCCAGATGTCGGTGATGCCAAAGAACATGGTGGTGCTCCAGGGGGCGTTACGGGATGCATCGTTACCGTACCGCCGGAAGCGTGCTCACCGGCTCACAGGTCCGATGGTCAACGGGCGAGCTCGCCGTCGGCCTGGAGTTCCGGGTGGCCTCGCTCGGGGAGGCCGGGGTATTCGCCGCCACGACCCTGCCATGTGACCCTGGTCAACGTGGTGGTCGCCCTCGGGGCGGCGCTTCTGCTCCTCAGTGGTTTCGACGTCGGGTGAGCGCGCGTCCGGTGCGGTTCGCCGCACCGGATGCCTGCGTCGTGCCGGGGAACGGTCGACACGGTTTTGGAACGTTCCTGTCCAGCAGGGCGGAGACTACCGTTTTTGGGCCTTGTGGCAGGACCCTGTCAAGGCTACGATCACGACAACTCTTAGGAAACTTTCCTAAAAGAAGTGCCGAATGGGGGTGCCCTTGGCTCGTGCGCCCCCTGTGAACAGATCATGAGCTGCGAAAACCCGGCGGCGCGAGCCGCCGCAACCGAAGGTCCGACCGTCCGGACGCCTCACCCCCCAGGTTCCATATCCATGGGAGCGATCATGCGGCGCACCTTTCCCCTCCTCGTCCTGACTGCGGTTGCAAACCCTCGTCGTGCCCTGCCCGCGCCCGGTGCCCTCGCCCCGGTCCTGCCCGGCGCTCCCGTCCCGGCCGCTCTCGGCGCCGCCGTCGCCGCACTCTCACCCGCCGATCGGCGATGCCCGGAGCATCCGACGGTGACGGCACCCGCGACTCGATGAGCCCGGCGGCCCTCGGCGTACCGCGCTGATCAACGGAACGGTCTCACCACGGCGAGACCGTACCCACCTCGCCGTACGGCTCACGCCCACGTTCGCGCCCGCGCACCTCCCCGTGCGGCGCGGGCCGTACGGTCACACCCCCCCCCACAGAACGCATGAGGTTAACGTGAAATTACGCGCCATCGCTCGTTCTCTCGTCGCCCTGGCGGCCCTCGTCCTGGCGATGACGGTCGCACTACCCGCACAGGCGGCATCCCCCACCGCCGTCTTCACCAAGGCCTCCGACTGGGGGAGCGGTTTCGAGGGCAAGTACACGATCACCAACGGCGGCACCACCACGATCAACGGCTGGTCGGTCGCCTTCGACCTGCCCTCCGGCGCCAACATCGGCTCCTTCTGGGACGCGTCGCTGAGCCGGAGCGGGCAGCGCTTCACCTTCACCAACGTCGGCTGGAACGGCACCCTGGCGCCCGGCGCGACCGCGAGCTTCGGCTTCAACGGCAGCCCCGGCGGCGTCACCCCGTCCAACTGCACGCTCAACGGCGTGGCCTGCGGCGGCGACACCGGTACCACCGTCCCGGGTAAGCCGGGTGCGGTGTCGGCGACGGGTGGTGCGAACAGTGTGGCGTTGTCGTGGGGGGCGTCGTCGGGTTCGGTGACCGGTTACCGGGTGTACGAGGGTTCGGCTGTCAAGGCGACGGTGACCGGGACGAGTGCGACGGTGTCGGGGTTGGGGGTGTGCGAGGCGCACACCTACACGGTGGCGGCGTACAACTCCGTGGGTGAGGGTCCGAAGAGCGACCCGGCCAGTGCCACCACCACGGGCTGCACCACAGGCGCTCCGGGTAAGCCGGGTGCGGTGTCGGCGACGGGTGGTGCGAACAGTGTGGCGTTGTCGTGGGGGGCGTCGTCGGGTTCGGTGACCGGTTACCGGGTGTACGAGGGTTCGGTCGTCAAGGCGACGGTGACCGGGACGAGTGCGACGGTGTCGGGGTTGGGGGTGTGCGAGGCGCACACCTACACGGTGGCGGCGTACAACTCCGTGGGTGAGGGTCCGAAGAGCGACCCGGCCAGTGCCACCACCACGGGCTGCACCACAGGCCCGCTGCCCAAGCACTTCCTCACCGGGTACTGGCACAACTTCGACAACCTGGCGGTCGAGCTGCGGCTGTCGGCGGTGCCCAACGAGTACGACCTGGTCGCGGTCTCCTTCGGCGAGGCCACCGCCACCCCGGGCGAGGTCGTCTTCGGCGTGGACCCGGGCCTGTCGGCCTCCCTCGGCGGCTACACCGACGCCCAGTTCAAGGCCGATGTGCAGACCCTCCACTCCCGCGGCAAGAAGGTCATCCTCTCGGTCGGCGGCGAACTCGGCCGCGTGCAGGTGGCCAGCGCCACGGCGGCGACCAAGTTCGCCGACACCGTCTACGCCCTGATGCAGAACTACGGCTTCGACGGCGTCGACATCGACCTGGAGAACGGCCTCAACGCCACCTACATGGGCCAGGCGCTGCGTGCGCTGCGGGCCAAGGCCGGCGCGAACCTGATCATCACGATGGCGCCGCAGACCATCGACATGCAGTCCACCGGCGGTGAGTACTTCAAGCTGGCGCTGAACATCAAGGACATCCTCACCGTCGTCCACACCCAGTACTACAACTCCGGCTCCATGCTCGGCTGCGACCAGATGGCCGCCTACTCCCAGGGCACCGTCAACTTCATGACCGCGCTGGCCTGCATCCAGCTGGAGAACGGCCTCCGCCCCGACCAGGTGGCGCTCGGCCTGCCCGCGGGACCGGGCGCGGCGGGCGGCGGGATCGTCGCACCCGCACTGGTCAACCAGGCCCTGACCTGCCTGGCCACCAGGACCAACTGCGGCGGCTTCGTGCCACCGCGCGCCTACCCCGAGATCCGCGGCGCGATGACCTGGTCCATCAACTGGGACGCCAGTAACGGCTGGAACTTCTCCAGGACCGTCAAGCCGCACCTCGCGACCCTGCCCTAAGCCTTCGGACACCCCCCAACCGAGGAAGAAGCATGAGAATTCGACGAACGCTGACCGCGGTTCTGGCCGCGCTCGGCATGTCACTCTGCCTGTCAACGGTCGCGGCCCCGGCCTTCGCGGCCTCCCCCACCGCCGTCTTCACCAAGGTCTCCGACTGGGGGAGCGGTTTTGAGGGCAAGTACACGATCACCAACGGCGGCACCACCACGATCAACGGCTGGTCGGTCGCCTTCGACCTGCCCTCCGGTGCCAACGTCGGCTCCTTCTGGGACGCGTCGCTGAGCCGGAGCGGGCAGCGCTTCACCTTCACCAACGTCGGCTGGAACGGCACCCTGGCGCCCGGCGCGACCGCGAGCTTCGGCTTCAACGGCAGCCCCGGCGGCGTCACCCCGTCCAACTGCACGCTCAACGGCGTGGCCTGCGGCGGCGGCACCAACCCCGGCACCCCGGGCACGCCCGGTACCCCGTCGGTCACCGCCACCACCAACTCCTCGATCGCCCTGTCCTGGGGCGCCTCCACCGGTACCGTCACCGGCTACCGCGTCTACGAGGGCGGCACCCAGCGGG
Source organism: Streptosporangium sp. CA-115845 (assembly GCF_050943795.1). Classification (NCBI taxonomy): domain Bacteria; kingdom Bacillati; phylum Actinomycetota; class Actinomycetes; order Streptosporangiales; family Streptosporangiaceae; genus Streptosporangium; species Streptosporangium sp. CA-115845. Next base: position 2,124,611 of record NZ_CP191988.1, read on the forward strand.
CCCAGGTCACCGGGACCAGCGCCACCATCGGCTCGCTCGGCACCTGCACCCCGCACACCTACACCGTCAAGGCATACAACGCCCAGGGTGAGTCGGCCGCCAGCGGCGCGGTGAGCGCCACCACCACCGGCTGCGTCGACCCCGACCCGGCCGGCAGGATGCCCGGAGCCCCGTACCTCTACATGGGCTGGGGCAACCCGCCGAACCCCGCGACGGTCATGAGCGCCACCGGCGTGAAGTCCTTCACCATGGCGTTCATCCTGTCCAGCGGCGGCTGCACCCCCGCCTGGGACGGTAACCGGCCGCTGGCCGGCGGCGCCGACCAGACCGCGATCAACCAGATCAAGGCCGCGGGCGGCAGCGTCCAGATCTCCTTCGGCGGCTGGTCGGGCAACAAGCTCGGCCCGAACTGCGCCACCCCGGCCGCCTTCGCCGGAGCGGTGCAGCAGGTCATCAACGCGGTCGGCCCGGCGGTCGTCGACTTCGACATCGAGAACACCGACGAGTTCGAGAACTACACCGTCCAGGACCGCATCCTCAACGGCCTGAAGATCGTCAAGCAGAACAACCCCAGCGTCAAGATCGCCGTCACCTTCGGCACCACCACCACCGGCCCGAACTCCCACGGCATCCGCCTGATCAACCAGGCCAAGGCGCTGGCCGTGCCGATCGACAACTACACGATCATGCCGTTCGACTTCGGCGGCTCCAACATCTACACCGACACCGTCAACGCCTCCGAGGGCCTGAAGAACGCGCTGAAGGCGGCCAACGGCTGGACCGACGCGCAGGCGTACGCCCGGATGGGCATCTCCGGCATGAACGGCCTGTCCGACCAGCAGGAGCTGACCACGGTGGCGACCTGGACCCAGATCCGTGACTGGGCCAAGTCCAAGGGCCTGAACCGTCTCGCCTACTGGGCGGTCAACCGCGACCGCCCCTGCCCCGGTGGCGGCGTGGTCTCCAACTGCAGCGGCATCGCCCAGTCCGACTGGGACTTCACCCGCGTCACCGCCGGCTTCTAAACCGCACGGAGCGGGCCCGCCCAGCACGAAAACGGCTGACGCGGGCCCGCCCAGGGCGGAGACACGCCGCGCACGATCCGTACGGCCGACACGACGCGTACGGCCCGCACCCTGCCCGGGTGCGGGCCGTACCCCCACGACACCCTCCTAAAGATCTTTGCGGGGTAAATCGGATGCACCTCAGAAAACTCGCGGCGATCGCCGTACTGGCGCTGGGCGGGACGATGCTCGCCGCGTCACCCGCCCACGCCGCCAACATCGCGGTCAACCCCGGCTTCGAGGACGGGCTGACCGGATGGACCTGCACGGCGTCCTCCGGGGCCACGGCGGTGTCCTCGCCGGTGCACGGCGGTACCAGGGCACTGCAGGCCACACCGGCCGGGAACGACACCGCCCGGTGCCAGCAGACGGTCAGCGTCAGACCGTCCTCGGCCTACACCCTGTCGGCCTGGGTCAGGGGCGGCTACGTCTTCCTCGGCGCGACCGGCACCGGCGGGACCGACCCCAGCACGTGGACGTCCTCGCCGTCGTCCTACGCCCAGCTGTCCACCTCGTTCACCACCGGCGCCTCGACCACCTCGGTGACGATCTACGTCAACGGCTGGTACGGCCAGGGCACCTACCAGGCCGACGACTTCGTCCTCGACGGCCAGCCGGGCCAGGGCCAGCCCCCCGCCGCACCCACCGGCCTGACCGGCGCGGGCACCACCACCACCGCCATGCTGAACTGGACCGCCTCGGCCGGGGCGACCGGCTACAACGTCTATCGCAACGGCACCAAGGTGGGGTCTTCCACGACGACCACCTACAGCGAGCAGGTCCAGCCGGCCGGCAACTACACCTACCAGGTGACCGCCGTCAACGCGGTGGGCGAGTCGGCCAAGTCCAACCAGGTCTCGGTGGTGATCGGCAACGACATCCCGCCGCCGCCCGCCGTGCCCACCGGCCTGACCGCCACGGTCAACGGCGCGAACGTGGCGCTGGGCTGGAACATCTCCTCGAATGCGACCGGCTACAACGTCTACCGCAACGGCACCAAGGTCGGCACAGCCACCGGGACCACCTTCTCCGACACCCCCGGCGCGGGCACCCACAGCTACCAGGTGAGCGCGACCAACCCCTCGGGTGAGTCGGCGAAGTCCGGCGCGGTCTCCGCGACCGTCACCAACATGCCGCCCCCCGGCGACCTGCCCAAGCGGGTGCTGGTCGGCTACCTGCACGCCTCCTTCGCCAACGGCTCCGGCTACATCCGGATGGCCGACGTCCCCAATGAGTGGAACGTCATCAACCTGTCCTTCGGCGAGCCCACCTCGGTGACCTCGGGGGACATCCGCTTCACCCAGTGCCCGGTCGCCGAGTGCCCCAACGTCGAGTCCGAGGCGGAGTTCATCGCCGGAATCCGGGCCAAGCAGGCACTCGGCAAGAAGGTGCTGATCTCGATCGGTGGCCAGAACGGCCAGGTCCAGCTGAGCACCACGGCCGCGCGCGACAAGTTCGTCCAGTCGGTGAGCGCCATCATCGACAGGTACGGCCTGGACGGGCTGGACATCGACTTCGAAGGCCACTCCCTCTACCTCGACAGCGGCGACACCAACCTGTCCGCACCCACCACCCCGGTCATCGTCAACCTGATCTCCGCGCTGAAGATCCTCAAGGCCAGGTACGGAGCCCGGTTCGTACTGACCATGGCCCCCGAGACGTTCTTCGTCCAGCTGGGCTACCAGTTCTACGGCCCGGGACCGAACGGCTCCGCCGACCGGCGGGCCGCCTCCTACCTCCCGGTCATCCACGCGATGCGTAACGACCTGACCCTGCTGCACGTCCAGGACTACAACTCCGGGCCGATCACCGGGCTGGACAACCAGTACCACACCATGGGCACCCACGACTTCCACGTCGCCATGACCGACATGCTGCTCGCGGGCTTCCCGATCGCCGGCAACCCGGCCAACGTCTTCCCCGCGCTACGCCAGGACCAGGTCGCCATCGGCCTGCCCGCCGCCGCGTACGCGGGCAACGGCTTCACCACGGTGGCGGAGGTCCAGAAGGCCTTCGACTGCCTGGCGAAGGGGACCAACTGCGGTCCGTACCGGCCCAGGGGGGTCTACCCGAACCTCCGCGGCCTGATGACCTGGTCCATCAACTGGGACAGGTACAACGCCTTCGAGTTCTCCCGCAACCACCGGGCCTATCTCGACGGTCTGGGCTGAGAACTCCTCGCCGCCGGGAGAGACGGACTTCCGGCGGCGAGGTTCCTCCCCGCGTCCGCGGGTCTCACGGAGCGGTTCGCGGCGCACGATGGTCGCTCATCGTGACGGTCCGGATTCCCAGGGGCGCCAAAACTGGCAGAGAGGTCTCGGTTTAGAGACCGGGTGGCCGGTCGGTGGTGAGGTCCGGCAGGCTAGGGGCCGTCATGGACTACGCAATTCTCACGGGGTTCGTCCTCGTCACAGGTGTCGTGCTCGCCCTGGTCGCACAGTGGAAGGGCTGGCGGCCCTCACTGCTGGTCGTGCTGGGGGTCGGAATCGTCTTCAGGGTGCTCATCATGACCACCTCGGCGATGGACACCTGGCAGCCGGTCGACTTCGTCAACAGCTTCAAACCCGCGGGTGAGGCGGTCCTGAACCGTGAGGATCCCGTCCTGGGGAGCAATGGCGGCTGGCACTTCCTGCCGACCATCCCCTACGTCTACGGCTTCCTGCTCTGGCTGGGCATCCCCTGGGAGATCGGCGGGCGCCTGGTCACCGTGGTCGCCGACATCGCGCTGATCCCGCTGGTCGGCAAGCTCGCCGGAGGCTCCAGGGCGTCGTTGCGCGCCTTCCAGTACGCCTGCAACCCGCTGGCCATCCTGGTCGCCTCCGTGCACGGCCAGGTCGAGCCGGTCGCCCTGGTCTTCGGTGTCGCCGCCTTCGTCGTCGCCCGGGGGCCCGGCGACCCCGACCGGCCGGGCATCCGAACCGACGTGGTCGCGCTGGTGCGGGGCAGCGTCGCGTTCCGAGGCCTCCCCGGTGCCGTACGGCATGCCACGGGTCCCACCGGCGTGGTCCGCAGGGCGCTCACCCCGCGTCCAGGCGACCGGCAGTCCCTACGCCGAGCCCTGTTCGCGGGGCTGCTGATGGGCCTGGCGCTCTGTGCCAAGAGCTGGCCGATCTGGCTCATCCCGGGCATGCTCCTGCTGCTGCCCACCTTCCGCGCCCGCGTCGTGGCGTTCGTGGCCACCGGCATCGCGCCGATCTTCTTCCTGGTCACTCTGCCGATCTTCGCCGGCACCTCGCTGAGCCAGATCCCCGAGGTCATCCGGGTGATCCAGGACGTCCGCCCGATCGTCGGCCAGTGGGGCTGGAGCGCCATCCTCATGCACGGTGTCAACGATCTGCACCAGGGGATCGCCACCTTCGGCACCCGTCTGGTCTACGTCACCCTGCTGGTGACCGCCTTCCTGTGGCGCCGCGCCGACCCGGTCGACCTCACCACGGCGCTGCTGATCGCCTTCATGGTCGCCACTCCCAGGCTCGGTGCGCAGTACCTCCTGTGGTTCATGCCGTTCCTGGTCGCCCGTCCGACCCGTTTCGCCTGGCCGGCCATCATCGGCGTGTCCTTCTGGGCCGCGTACGGTTACCTCTACATGACCCAGTTCGACTCCGCCACCTGGCGCAGCCTCCATGTCTTCTGGTCCCAGGGCTCCATCGTGCTCCTGCCGATCCTGGTGCTCGCGATGCCATGGGCGCGCCGCGTCTTCAAAACGCCCGACGCTCCCGAGGAACCGCCATCCCTGCGGCCCGTCCCGGCCTCCGCCTAGCCTGTCACCGCCGTGATGGGTTAGCTGGTTAGTGTAGGCAGGTGTGACGAACACTGTGGAAATCCTGCGCTACACGGCCTTCACCCATGATCCCGAAGGGGGAAACCCCGCCGGGATCGTCCTCGACGCGGCCGGGCTCTCCGACGAGGAGATGCTCGCCATCGCCGCCGAGGTCGGATACTCCGAGACGGCGTTCGTGACCGCTCGCGACGACGGGCGGCGCGCCTTCCGGGTCCGGTACTTCGCGCCCTCGACGGAGGTGGCGTTCTGCGGGCACGCCACGATCGCCACCTCGGTGGCCCTGGCCGAGCGCCTCGGGATCGGCCGGCTGGTCTTCGACACGAACGCCGGTGAGATCGTCATCGACACCGAGATCGCCGACGACGCGCTCCGCGCCACGCTCACCAGCGTCCCCACCTACTCCCGGCCCGTCGCGGAGGAGACGCTGGAGGAGGCCCTCGCCGCCCTCGGCTGGTCCCGCGACGAACTCGACCCGGCCTTTCCGCCACACGTCGCGTTCGGCGGCGTGCGGCACCTCGTGATCGCCGCGGCCTCGCGCGAGCGCCTGGCCGACCTCGACTACGACTACGAGCGGCTGAAGGCACTGATGATCCGCGAGGACTGGACGACGGTGAACCTGTTCTGGCGGGAGAGCGACGAGCGGTTCCACACCCGCAACCCTTTCCCGGTCGGGGGCGTCGTGGAGGATCCGGCCACCGGGGCCGCGGCCGCCGCCTTCGGCGGCTACCTGCGCACTCTCGGCTCCGGCTGCTCGGAGTTCACCGTCATCCAGGGGGTGGACATGGGACGGCCCAGCACGCTGAAGGTCTCGATCGCCTCGGCCGACGGCCGGAGCAGGGTGAGCGGTGGAGCGGTGGCGCTGGAGATCGTCTGAATCCCCGGCATGGCTTGACTTTGACCAAGCACTTGCTCAAGATCCGGGTGTGGTGACATTCGCGGACCTGATCCGGGCACGGGCCGGTGACGAACATCCCGGCCTGCGCTTCGAGGACGAGAGCTACAGCTGGGCGCGGATCGTCCATGAGGCGGAGCTGCGGGCGGCACTGGCACTGGACATGCGGGAGCCGGGCCGCCCGTTCCACCTCGGCGTCCTGCTGGAGAACGTCCCCGAGTACGTCTTCTGGATCTTCGCCGCGGCCCTCTCGGGCGCGACCCTGGTCGGCGTCAACCCCACCAGGCGCGGCGCGGAACTCGCCGCGGACATCCGGCACACCGACTGCCACCTCGTCGTCACCGACACCCCGCGCTCCGCCCTGCTCGACGGCCTCGACCTCGGGCCGCCACCCGGCCGGGTCCTGCTCGCCGACACCGACGGCTACCGCGCGCTGCTGGCCCGCCGCACCGGCACCGAGGCGAGGGCGGTCCTCGACGCCGAGAAGCCGCCGCGGCCCGAGGAGGCGTTGCTGCTGCTGTTCACCTCGGGCTCGACCGGATCACCGAAGGCGGTGATCTGCGGTCAGGGGCGGCTGGCGGCCATCGCGGGGCGGGGCGGCCGGTTCGGGATCGACCGGGAGTCGGTGACCTACCTCGCGATGCCGCTCTTCCACGGCAACGCCGTCATGGCCAACCTGGCGATGGCCACCGGCGTGGGCGCGACGGTGGCGATGCGCCGCCGCTTCAGCGCCTCGGAGTTCCTCGCCGACATCCGCAGGTACGGCGTCACCTACTTCAACTATGTCGGCCGCGCCCTCGCGTACATCCTGGCCACCCCCGAACGCGACGACGACTCCCGCAACCCGCTGCGGGCCGCTTTCGGGACCGAGGCCTCCTCCCGCGACCTGACCGAGTTCGCCAGGCGGTTCGGCGCCCAGATCATCGAGGGGTACGGCTCCTCCGAGGGGGCGATCGCGATCAGCAAGGTTCCCGGAACCCCGGCCGACGCGCTCGGCCTGCCGCAGCAGGGGACGGACGTCGCCGTCCACGACCCCGCCACCGGCCGTGAGTGTCCGCGGGCCCGCTTCGACGACAGTGGCGGGCTGGTCAACGGGCACGAGGCGATCGGCGAGATCGTCCGGCGCGACGCCTCCTTCGAGGGCTACTACAACAACGCCGAGGCGGACGCCCAGCGGCTCCGCGACGGCTGGTACTGGAGCGGCGACCTCGCCTACCGCGACAGCGCCGGATACTTCTACTTCGCGGGCAGGGACGCCGACCGGCTCCGGGTGGACAGCGAGAACTTCGCCGCCGCCCCCGTCGAGCGCATCCTCGCCCGCTACCCGGGCACGGTCATGTGCGCCGTCTACGCGGTGCCCGACCCGCGCACCGGTGACCAGGTCATGGCCGCGCTGGAACTCGACGGCGACTTCGAACCTGCCGGATTCGCCGCGTTCCTCAACGCCCAGCCCGACCTCGGCACCAAGTGGGCTCCCCGCTTCGTACGGCTGACACCGGAGATGCCGCTCACCGCCACCAACAAGGTGGACAAGAGCGGTCTGCGGCGCCAGCTGTGGGAGTGCGCCGACCCGGTGTGGTGGCGGCCGGGACGCGACCTCGCCTACGTCCCGCTGACCGAGGAGGCATGCTCGGCACTGCGCGCCAGGTTCGTCGACTTCGGCCGCGCCCGGCTGCTTCCCTAGTACCCGTCAGTACCCGTCGCCGGACTGTCCGACCAGCCGGCCCAGGGGAATTCCCGCCAGTCGCCGTACCTCGTTCGCCATGTGGGCCTGGTCGGCGTATCCGCTGGCCACGGCGACCTCGGCCGCCGCGATACCGCGCCTGGCCAGCCGCAGCGCCCGCTGGAACCTGACCACCCGCTGCAACGTCTTCGGGCCGTACCCGAAGGCTCGCAGGGACCGGCGCAGAAGCTGCCGCTCGCCGAGCCCCAGATCCCAGGCCACCTCCCTGACGCTCCGCCCCGCCAGCAGTGCCTCGGCGATCGCCGACGCGGCGGGATCGGGCTCGGACGTCGTGCGCATTCGTACGGCCAGAACCCGTTGTACGGCGTCGGTGACCGGCTCCGGTGGCCCTCCCGTGAAAGGGGCCAGCTCGGACAGTTCCCTGAGCGGTTCCAGCTCGGACAGCGGTACCCGCAGGTCGCGCAGGCTGTCGAGCGGCACGCCGAACACCCCACCCGCCGCGCCGGGTCTGAACCGGATCCCGAGGTAGCGGTCGCCCGGCGACATCCACACGGTTTTCGGGCCGGTGTCGGGACCCGCGACCTGTGCTCCGCCCGGACCCCAGATCAGATCCACACAGCCGTCGGGCACGACCAGCTGGGGCGTCGTGCCCGTGGTCGTGACAGTGGTCGTGACAGTGGTCGTGACGGTCGCCTCGTTGCTCCACACGCAGGCCACCCGCCCGGCGACGCGGGAGTCCGGAGCCCACTCGCGATACATGGCCTCAGGTTACGGGCGGCTGTCTCCTCCGTTCTTCTCCTGCCGGTCGCCCGTCGTCGAGTCTTCCGCCACCGGCCGCCCCTCGTCGGGCATATTCCCCGAGACGAGGGCGGCGGCCCACTCGCCGTCGGGATCGCTGTCGATCAGCAATGTGCGGGTCAGCAGGCTGAGCGGGATGGCCAGCAGCGCGCCCAGCGGGCCGAGCAGGAACGTCCACAGGATGAGCGAGATGAAGGTCAGGGTCGTGGACAGCCCGACGGCGTCACCGAGGTACTTGGGCTGGATCAGCGACTGCACCACGAAATTGATCAACACATAGGCGACGATCACGAAGAGCATGGTCTTGGGGCCGCCCGACAGGAGACCGAGCAGGGCGGGCGGTACCAGTCCCAGGAGGAAGCCGATGTTGGGGATGTAGTTGGTGATCAGTGCCAGCATGCCCCAGAGGAGGGGGAGCGGTACGTCGAGAAACCAGAGCGCGGCCACGTCCAACACGGAGCAGACCAGCCCGAACGCCGTCGACACCACAAGATAACGACGGGTCCGGTGGGCAAAGTCGTGGAGCGCGCCGATGAGCAGGGGCCTGCGCGCCGCCCCCATGGCGAGAATCCGGGAGAAGGCCTGCGCGTCCAGGCACATGGCCAGGAGCAGGACGATGACGAGAACGATGCCGGAGAACGCGCCCACCAGCCCGCTGAGGAATTCCTGCGCGATCGTGAAGACCTTGCCGGGATAGAAGGAGCTGATCGCCTGGTTTATCTGCTGCGTGCCGATGCCGAGGCTGGCCGCCAGCTGCTGTGCCTGCAGAACGAGTTGCTGGAACTGCTTGTCATAGGTGGGTATGAGAGCGGCCAGTTGCGCGACGGCAAGGGTCAGGATCGCCACCATGCCCAGAAGCATCAGCAGCACGATCACCAGGGGGATGGCCACCAGTACCCACCCGGGAGCACCGTGCCGGTGAAGCCAGGTCCTGACCGGGGAGACCGCCAGGACCAGGACCAGCGCCAGCAGTGTCGGTCCAACGATCGAGTCGACTTGCCTGATCCCTCCCAGGACGATCACCGCGCTCGCGGCGCAGAGAAGCACGACGAGCGCCCTGGGCAAGACTCGCTGATCCGTCATATTCGATCTCTACCCAGCGAGCGGGAAACACGTCTCCATAGGGCACGCGCTTTGATTTGACGGGACCCGGCGGCGTACATAGAGTTCACAGGCCCGAGGAGGTCGGCGGAGATCGCCAGAGCCTCGGGACCACCCTTTTGATCAGTTCCCTCGTCGGGACGCATGCGTCGCGACGAGATCCGATTGGACAACAACCGGATGTTGGAGTAAGTTAGAGGGGTTGCCCTGGAGACAGGGTGGTCGCAATCCTAGCGGGTTCGGCGGGTCTGGGTCGATGGTCGGAAAGCCGACAAGTTGACACAAGTCCGGCAGATCCGATAAGATGGTGACACGGAATGGAACGCCCCGAAGTCCGGGACACCGCGAACGCGGGCCTTCGGACAACGGTGTACGCGTCCGTTTCTTGAGAACTCAACAGTGTGTTAAAAGCCAGTGCATGAAGCACAACCCTGTCCAACCTGCCCTTTCATCGGGGTGGGGGACGGATTCCTTTGGTTGAACATCCATCATGTGAGATGGGTGCTTTCAGCCGGGAGCAACTGTTCAGACATTGTTTGGAGAGTTTGATCCTGGCTCAGGACGAACGCTGGCGGCGTGCTTAACACATGCAAGTCGAGCGGAAAGGCCCTTCGGGGTACTCGAGCGGCGAACGGGTGAGTAACACGTGAGTAACCTGCCCCTGACTCTGGGATAAGCCCGGGAAACTGGGTCTAATACCGGATACGACACCTCCCGGCATCGGGTGGGTGTGGAAAGTCTTTTCGGTTGGGGATGGACTCGCGGCCTATCAGCTTGTTGGTGGGGTAACGGCCTACCAAGGCGACGACGGGTAGCCGGCCTGAGAGGGCGACCGGCCACACTGGGACTGAGACACGGCCCAGACTCCTACGGGAGGCAGCAGTGGGGAATATTGCGCAATGGGCGAAAGCCTGACGCAGCGACGCCGCGTGGGGGATGACGGCCTTCGGGTTGTAAACCTCTTTCAGCAGGGACGAAGTTGACGTGTACCTGCAGAAGAAGCGCCGGCTAACTACGTGCCAGCAGCCGCGGTAATACGTAGGGCGCAAGCGTTGTCCGGAATTATTGGGCGTAAAGAGCTCGTAGGTGGCTTGTCACGTCGGGTGTGAAAGCTTGGGGCTTAACTCCAGGTCTGCATTCGATACGGGCTGGCTAGAGGTAGGTAGGGGAGAACGGAATTCCTGGTGTAGCGGTGAAATGCGCAGATATCAGGAGGAACACCGGTGGCGAAGGCGGTTCTCTGGGCCTTACCTGACGCTGAGGAGCGAAAGCGTGGGGAGCGAACAGGATTAGATACCCTGGTAGTCCACGCTGTAAACGTTGGGCGCTAGGTGTGGGGACCTTCCACGGTTTCCGCGCCGTAGCTAACGCATTAAGCGCCCCGCCTGGGGAGTACGGCCGCAAGGCTAAAACTCAAAGGAATTGACGGGGGCCCGCACAAGCGGCGGAGCATGTTGCTTAATTCGACGCAACGCGAAGAACCTTACCAAGGCTTGACATCGCCCGGAAACACTCAGAGATGGGTGCCTCTTCGGACTGGGTGACAGGTGGTGCATGGCTGTCGTCAGCTCGTGTCGTGAGATGTTGGGTTAAGTCCCGCAACGAGCGCAACCCTTGTTCAATGTTGCCAGCACGCTCCTTCGGGGGTGGTGGGGACTCATTGGAGACTGCCGGGGTCAACTCGGAGGAAGGTGGGGATGACGTCAAGTCATCATGCCCCTTATGTCTTGGGCTGCAAACATGCTACAATGGCCGGTACAGAGGGTTGCGATACCGTGAGGTGGAGCGAATCCCTAAAAGCCGGTCTCAGTTCGGATTGGGGTCTGCAACTCGACCCCATGAAGTCGGAGTCGCTAGTAATCGCAGATCAGCAACGCTGCGGTGAATACGTTCCCGGGCCTTGTACACACCGCCCGTCACGTCACGAAAGTCGGCAACACCCGAAGCCCGTGGCCCAACCAGCTTGTCTGGGGGGAGCGGTCGAAGGTGGGGCTGGCGATTGGGACGAAGTCGTAACAAGGTAGCCGTACCGGAAGGTGCGGCTGGATCACCTCCTTTCTAAGGAGCATCGAACCTGAGTGGCTATGGCCGCGAGGGTCCATGCCGTGTTCGTGGGCGAACGTTCCACGCTCGGCGCGCTCATTAGTGGAGCACTGGCTAATCGGATGATTCGGGTCTGCCCGGGTCGGCTGGTACCGCCTTGGTTCTTCGGAGCCGGGGAGTGGGAACGTCGGCTGGGAGACGCGGATGGGTCTGGACACACTGTTGGGTCCTGAGGAAACGGACATCATGGCGGGCCCGCCTGTGGCGGGCTTGCTGTCTGTTGGAGCCTCATGCGGGACCGGCCTCCTGTCATACCAGCTCGACCTGTTGAGGGTTCGGGCGATCGATGGCGGGGCGGGTTTGGTCGCTGTTTGTTGTTTGAGATTTGCATAGTGGACGCGAGCATCTTTGTGGCCAAGTTTTTTAGGGCACACGGTGGATGCCTTGGCATCAGGAGCCGATGAAGGACGTGGGAGGCTGCGTTAAGCCCCGGGGAGTCGCCAACCAGACTTTGATCCGGGGATGTCCGAATGGGGAAACCTAGCACCAGTCATGTGGTGTTGCCTCCGCCTGAATGTATAGGGCGGTTGGTGGTAACGCGGGGAAGTGAAACATCTCAGTACCCGTAGGAAGAGAAAACAAATTAGTGATTCCGTGAGTAGTGGTGAGCGAAAGCGGATCAGGCTAAACCGTAGGCGTGTGATAGCCGGCAGGCGTTGCGTTTACGGGGTTGTGGGACCCTCTGACGGTTTCTGCCGAGACCGTAGACAGTAAGAAATCCTTCCGATAGCCGAAGCTTCTGGGAAGTGGCGCCGTAGACCGTGAGAGTCGGGTAGGCGAAATTGGTTGGACTGTTGGAGGGGATCCCAAGTAGCACGGGGCCCGAGAAATCCTGTGTGAATCTGCCAGGACCACCTGGTAAGCCTAAATACTCCCTGATGACCGATAGTGAACAAGTACCGTGAGGGAAAGGTGAAAAGCGCCCCGGTGAGGGGTCGTGAAATAGTACCTGAAACCGTGTGCCTACAAGCCGTAGGAGCGTAAACGAGGCTTGCCTTGTTTGTGATGTGACTGCGTGCCTTTTGAAGAATGAGCCTGCGAGTTATGGTGTGTGGCGAGGTTAACCCGTGTGGGGGAGCCGTAGCGAAAGCGAGTCTGAATAGGGCGTTTGAGTCGCATGCTGTAGACCCGAAGCGGAGTGATCTAGGCATGGGCAGGTTGAAGCGCGGGTAAGACCGCGTGGAGGACCGAACCCACCAGGGTTGAAAACCTGGGGGATGACCTGTGTTTAGGGGTGAAAGGCCAATCAAACTCCGTGATAGCTGGTTCTCCCCGAAATGCATTTAGGTGCAGCGTTGCGTGTTTCTTGCCGGAGGTAGAGCACTGGATGGCTAATGGGCCCGACAAGGTTACTGACGTCAGCCAAACTCCGAATGCCGGTAAGTGAGAGCGCAGCAGTGAGACTGCGGGGGATAAGCTCCGTAGTCGAGAGGGAAACAGCCCAGACCACCGACTAAGGCCCCTAAGCGTGTGCTAAGTGGGAAAGGATGTGGAGTCGCAGTGACAACCAGGAGGTTGGCTTAGAAGCAGCCACCCTTGAAAGAGTGCGTAATAGCTCACTGGTCAAGTGATTCTGCGCCGACAATGTAGCGGGGCTCAAGTACACCGCCGAAGTCGTGGCATTCACACGTATAACTGAGCCTTTGTGGTTTAGGTGTGTGGATGGGTAGGGGAGCGTCGTGCGGCCGGTGAAGCAGCGGAGTGATCCAGCTGTGGAGGCTGTGCGAGTGAGAATGCAGGCATGAGTAGCGAATCAGAAGTGAGAAACTTCTGCGCCGGATGACCAAGGGTTCCTGGGGCAGGCTAATCCGCCCAGGGTAAGTCGGGACCTAAGGCGAGGCCGACAGGCGTAGTCGATGGACAACGGGTTGATATTCCCGTACCCGCTACGATGCGCCAATACTGAATCCAGTGATACTAAGGGTCCTTAACCCCTCCGAGCCTTCGGGCTTGGGGTGAGGGTGAACGCCTGGCCTGAACTGGTAGTAGGTAAGCGATGGGGTGACGCAGGAAGGTAGCCCAGCCCAGGCGATGGTAGTCCTGGGGTAAGCATGTAGGGAGAGAGGTAGGCAAATCCGCCTCTTATGTATCCTGAGATGTGATGCCGAGCCGATTGTGGCGAAGTGGGTGATCCTATGCTGCCGAGAAAAGCCTCTAGTGAGTGTCGTGGCGGCCCGTACCCTAAACCGACTCAGGTGGTCAGGTAGAGAATACTAAGGCGATCGGGTGAACTGTGGTTAAGGAACTCGGCAAATTGCCCCCGTAACTTCGGGAGAAGGGGGGCCTTCGCTGGTGACGAACCTTTGCGTTCTGAGCTGGTGGGGGTCGCAGAGGCCAGGGGGAAGCGACTGTTTACTAAAAACACAGGTCCGTGCGAAGTCGTAAGACGATGTATACGGACTGACGCCTGCCCGGTGCTGGAACGTTAAGGGGACCGGTTAGTGGGGTTTACTCCGCGAAGCTGAGAACTTAAGCGCCAGTAAACGGCGGTGGTAACTATAACCATCCTAAGGTAGCGAAATTCCTTGTCGGGTAAGTTCCGACCTGCACGAATGGCGTAACGACTTCCCCGCTGTCTCAACCGCAGACCCGGCGAAATTGCACTACGAGTAAAGATGCTCGTTACGCGCAGCAGGACGGAAAGACCCCGGGACCTTCACTATAGCTTGACATTGGCGTTTGGAACGTCTTGTGTAGGATAGGTGGGAGACGGTGAAGCTATCACGCTAGTGGTGGTGGAGTCATTGGTGAAATACCACTCTGGTCGTTTTGAACGTCTAACTTCGGTCCGTGATCCGGATCAGGGACAGTGTCTGGTGGGTAGTTTAACTGGGGCGGTTGCCTCCTAAAGAGTAACGGAGGCGCCCAAAGGTTCCCTCAGCCTGGTTGGCAATCAGGTGTCGAGTGTAAGTGCACAAGGGAGCTTGACTGTGAGACCGACGGGTCGAGCAGGAGCGAAAGCTGGGACTAGTGATCCGGCGGTGGCATGTGGAAGCGCCGTCGCTCAACGGCTAAAAGGTACCCCGGGGATAACAGGCTGATCTTCCCCAAGAGTCCATATCGACGGGATGGTTTGGCACCTCGATGTCGGCTCGTCGCATCCTGGGGCTGGAGTAGGTCCCAAGGGTTGGGCTGTTCGCCCATTAAAGCGGCACGCGAGCTGGGTTTAGAACGTCGCGAGACAGTTCGGTCCCTATCCGCTGCGCGCGCAGGAGACTTGAAAGGAGCTGTCCCTAGTACGAGAGGACCGGGACGGACGAACCTCTGGTGTGCCAGTTGTTCCGCCAGGAGCACGGCTGGTTGGCTACGTTCGGAAGGGATAACCGCTGAAAGCATCTAAGCGGGAAGCTCGCCTTGAGATGAGGTCTCCCACCACGAGAGTGGGTAAGGCTCCCGGTAGACGACCGGGTTGATAGGCTGGAGGTGGAAGCGCAGTAATGTGTGGAGCTGACCAGTACTAATAGGCCGAGGACTTGACCTCAAAGCAATTCTTGCTCGCGTCCACTAGGCAATTCTGAGACAGCAAACAGTGGTTTGTGTGTTTCATAGTGTTACGGCGGTTATGGCGAAGGGGAAACACCCGGTTACATTCCGAACCCGGAAGTTAAGCTCTTCAGCGCCGATGGTACTGCACCGGGGACGGTGTGGGAGAGTAGGTCGCCGCCGGACAATCTTTATTGAGGGCCCTCACCTTTTGGTGGGGGCCTTCGTGTTTTCCGAGGGGGTTCCGGAAGGGGCTTGCGGGTTTTCCTGGGAGGGTTCCGAACGGGAGGCCGGCCTTGCACTGGCTGGCGGGTCTCCTACCCTGGAATCTGAACTGAGGGATCCAGAGGCCCTGTGCAGGCTCCCCCGGGTTTAGGGACGATGCCTCGGAACCGGAGGCTGAGAGAGCCGCCGTACGCCTACGGAGAACCAGAAGCCCCGGCCCGATGAGGACCGGGGCTTCTCGCGTTGGGCGCCGCTCGTCAGGGCGTGATGAAGAGGGCGTCGCCCACGGTCCGCTCCGCGCCGTCCGAGGGCCGGTTGACGGGCTTGTGGCCGACGACCATCACGCTGGAGCCACCACCGTCGAAGTTGATGGCCTGCTTGGCGCCCAGCCACCGCATCAGCTGAGCGGCCTCCACCATCGAGGCGCCCACGGAGATACCCGGGTCGCGCCCGTCGACCGTGGCCAGGATCAGCCCGCCTGACTTGTCGACACCGACCATCGTGCGCGGGTGGCGCCGGAGCATCATGTTGATCGAGGCGTGTCCGTCGGCCGCCGCGGTGATGCGCACCCGGCCGTTCCTGACCAGCCCGACCCCGCCGCCCATGATGTATGTGTCAGGGGTGAGCGGTATCGCCCGCTGCGTCCGCAGGTCGATGACCTTGGTGTCCAGCTTCATCCGAGTGCCCTGCGTGTGTTCCTGGAGCCAGACGGCCGCCAGGCCGGTGCCGTGAAGCACGTAGGTGCCCCGGGCGACGATGCCGCCGGCCTGGCGGACCTTGACGACCTGGCCCTGGGCGTCGATGACGGCCTCGATGCCACCGTCGGTGGCCGTCTTGCCGCCGAATTCCTCGGTGTAGAGGACGAGCTCGTCGCTTCCGGCGGCCCGGTTGATGCCGTTGACCTCGGCCTTCGTGCCGTCCGAGGAGATCGCGGTGACCTGGGTCCGCAGCTCGGTGATCCGGGCCTTGCGGCCCTGGGTGATGACGAGACCGCTGCGGCCGGGCACGGCCTCGCTGAGCAGCCTGCCGCCCACCACGGAGACACCGACCGGGTCGCCCTGAAGGGCCTTGGCGGTGTGGATGTTGAAGAAGCCGCCGTTGACCCCGGCGATGGCGCCGGTCAGTTTCGACATCGAGCTGGTGGTCTCGCGCTTGGCCACGCTCTTGCCGACGCTCGTCTTGAAGGATCCCTTGAACACCTTCGGGTCGACCATCAGCACGCGCATGTTCCAGGGGCCGGTGGTCTCGGTGCCGTCGTCACCGAGATAGTCGGTCTTGGCCCGGATGCCCTGCTCCTTGAGTTCCTTCACGACCTTGTCGGCCTCGGCCCGCTTGCCGAATGACCACAGGCCGATCCTGACCATGTATCGCTCCACGGCCGGGGCGTCCGCTGCGGCGGGCTGCACGATCCGCAGGATGCTGGGGGTGAACCCCGCCGCCTCCACGGTCTCGGCGACCGTCTGAGCGGTGTCCAGGCGGCCGTCGTCGTGGCCGTTGGGCATGAGGGCGGAGACTGTCCAGCCCTGTGTGGACTTGCCGTGCTTCACGCTGAAAAGATCAATTCCCGGTGCCACGCTCTGCTGGTTTTTCACCGTGGCCATGCTCACGCCCAGTGGGAACGCGGAGGAGGGAAACCCCGAACTCGCCTGCTCGGCCTCAGCGGGAATCGCTGTGGCGGTGAGCGCTAGGGCCGTGAATCCGGCGACAAGGCGTCGCGACATGTATATCTCTCCCCGTTGGTTTCAGAGTTCGTGCACCATCGTGCCGAGATCTACGGGGCGAGGGGAGCGAAACACGCGAAACATCCCAAGAAAGTGTTGCTGCTCACGCAGGGTCATGTCACCCGCGGGAGAATTCACATGCCCGTGACGGTCCCGACCGGGTCAACGGTCCTGGTCAATAAGGATTAGTCCCTGGCCGTTTCGTTGCGACAGCGAGAATGCGACGCTACGGTGCAGTAGGCCGCATTTCCTCAGATCAAGCGGCACATCTTTCCGAGAGGCAGCCGTCATGGGGCTGAACATTCTCATCGTGATCATCGCAAGCGTGATCCTCGGTGTCATCCTCGGGGCGATCCTGACGCGTCCGCGCCGCTGGGATCTCCACATCTGCGCGGATGACCCCGTTCACATGGACGCCGCATCCGACAGACACGGTTAGTGCGGTTCGCGTACGAAGTCGGTTCAGGAAGACCCGGAAAAGTCCGCAGGAGTTACCGCGGGACAGATCGCCGCACTCGGTCGTCGGGGAAAGCGGTGATCGGGGTAAACGGACGGTCGTGGGTTGTACGGAACCTCGGTTCCGTACAACCCACGACCGTGATCTGGTCAGCCCATGCAGTGATACACCTTGCGCAGGGTCTCGTGGACGATCCAGACGGTCTTGGCCCCCTCGGCGAGCAGGCAGACCGAGCCCGGGACGAGTTCGAGGGTGGCACCTCCGTCGACCTCCAGTGTGGCGCGGCCGGACAGGACCACGAACATCTCGTCACGTTCCACATCGGCCACGGTGCCCGGCGTGATCTCCCAGATGCCCCGGCTCTGCCTGCCATCCGGCGAGGACCACAGCTCGATGGACGAAACGCGTGGGGAACCCGCCAGGATCTGGTCGGGTTCCAGCTCGTCCGGTGAGAGCTGCACATCACCGGTGGGGACGGAGAACGCCCCGGCAGCGGTGATCATCCGGGCCAGGTCGGCGGGCTCTGGGATGAGAATGTCGGGCATGGGGACCTTTCAGGGGCGGGGATTGTCTCTCCGGAAGGACTCCAGCGCCAGCAGGGCGACATGGAGGGAGAGACAGGACTCGACATCGTCCAGATCGGTGTCGAGGACGCGTTCCAACCTGTGGAGACGGTCGTAGAAGGCGGGGCGTGACAGATGCGCCCGCTGAGCGGCGAGGGCCTTGTTGCGGCCCGCGTTGAGGTAGACCCGGAGGATCCTGGTGAGATCGCCGCCACGTTGGGCGTCGTGGGCGAGCAGCGGGCCGAGCTCGCGCTCGGCGAAGGTCTGCAGCCGGGCGTCGTCACGCAGGAGGTGGAGCAGGCCCCGCAGACGGAGGTCGGGGAGCCGGTAGAAGGCGCGGCCGTCGGGCTGCCTGACGGCCACGTCGGCGACCTGCTCGGCCTCCAGGAAGCTCCGCCGCACGTCGCGGACCGACTCGACCACGGAACCCGCGGCGAGGACGAAGGGGGTCGTGAAGGCCGTGCGCAGGTGGTCGGCGAGCATGGTCAGCGCGGATTCGGGGAGGACGCGCGGTGGCAGGGGGAGCAGGACGCCGACCCGGTTCTGGTCCAGGGCGCCGATCAGGGCGGGAAGGCGGGCCTCCCGGCAGGCGGCGGCGGCCGCGTCGCCCAGTTCGGCGAGCTGGGCGAGTTGCTCCTGGCTGTCCATCGGCTTCTCCGCCGACTCGGCCAGGCGCAGCACCACGCTCATGAGCCTGCGACCGGTGAGCGGCACGCCGACCGCACGGGCGCGGGCCGCGGCCTCCTCGGGGTCGGCGTACGCGTGGGTCAGGATTCCGGTGATGATCGTGCCATGTGCCTGACGCTCCAGTGACTCCTGGTGACGTTCCAGCAGGCGGCCCAGAGCGAGGGTGGTCGCGGCGCGTTCGGCGAGCACGATGTCGTGCGGTCCTGGCTCGGTGTCACAGAGCAGGATCAGCCGGCCCCAGTCCTGGCCCCGGGCGCCGACCATGGTGACCAGCCAGCCTGAGGCCGCGTCGTAGGCGGTCCGCGGGTGGGGTGCCACCGAGCGGGAGCGCGTCTCCCAGCCGGCCAGGAGCGTACCCGTGTCACGTCCGGCGGTGTCGCACGCCAGGACCTGGTGGGCGAGGTTCTCCAGCAGCGCGGGGCGTCCGGACAGCCGGGTGACCTGGCCGAGCACCCTCGCGGGGGAGGCGCCCTCGACCGACAGCTCGGTGAAGACCTCGTGCAACTGCTTGGAGGCGCGGAGTTCCTCCAGCTGGATGTCGATGATCCGGGCGTGCACCGACTCGGTGATCTGCACGAACGGCGTCTCCATCGCCAGGGTCACCAGGGGCAGGCCGTGCATTTCGGCGGCGTTGATCACGGCACGGGGCAGCTCTTTGACGAACTTGCGGCCCAGCTCCACGATCAGCCCCGACGCACCCACGGTGGCCAGCTCGGCGACATAGTTGGCGAGCTTCTCGGGGGCGTCGGGCAAGGCTATGCCGGTGGTGAGCACGAGCTCGCCTCCGCGTAGCAGGTGGGCGATATCGGTGACCTCGCCCACATGCACCCAGCGCACCCGGCTGTCCAGTCGGTCAGCCCCCGCTACGACCTGTGGATTGCCCCGGCGAACGGTGTCCAGGGCGAGGACGTCGGCGACTGTAGGGAGCACGCACAGAGAGTATCTGATCAGAATGTAAGTACGCGCGGCCCCTCTTTTACATGCTGTTTACCTGCCATCCGCGTCCCTGCGGTATCGGGCCCGCGGCGCCGTCTTCACAGGATAGGAGATCGCTAATGGATGCCCGGCCGCAGGGGCGGTGTGCCGGGGTCCGCCGAGGCCGCGCGGTTCAGGCGGGCCTCCAGGCCGTCGAGGAGGCAGGTCAGGCCGAACTCGAAGTTGAGCGCCTTGGTGGTCTCGACGTCGACCTCCCGGAACTCGGCGTAGCGGGCGGCAAGTCCGGGGTGGTCCGCCGCGGCCTTCTCCACCAGCGGATGGAGGGCCGCGTTCAGCTCGTTGGACTCAAGACCCGTCTGCTCCATCATGGTCCGCCAGGAGATTTCGGGCATGGTGACCCCGGCCACGTAGGCTATGAGCGTCGAGGCGGCGTAGTCCTGGTCGAGGCCACGGAACCCGGCGTGGTCGAAGGTGGCGACGAGCCGGGTCATCAGCAGTATCGCGTTGGGGCCGATGCCGGGGATGGTCCCGATGAGGTTGATCGCCCAGGGGTGCCTGAAGAGCACCTGGCGCATGCTGTACGCGAAGGAGGAGGCGGAGTCGCGCCAGGTGCTCTCCTGGGTGTTCGGGACCGTCAGCTCGCCGTAGACCTCGTCGAGGACCAACTCCAGCAGTTCGTCCTTGTTGGCCACGTGCCAGTAGATGCTGGTGGCCCCCGAGCCGAGCCTGGCGCCCAGGCGGCGCATGCTCAGTGCGTCCAGCCCCTCGGCGTCGAGCAGTGCCATCGCCTCGCGCACGATCTGCGCGCGATCGAGCCCCGGGCTCTTGGCGGCGCGCGGCTCGCGCGTCCAGACGGAGCTGAAGTGCTGTTTCACGCTCCAAGCATAAATCCGGTAGTACACCGTGCGAGCTTGTCATACAGTGTGCGAGTGAAATCGAACACTGTACGAGCCGAACGCGATCCGAGGCGCTGGTGGATCCTCGGAGTGCTCTGTCTGAGCCTGCTGGTCCTGGTGGTGGACAACACGGTCCTGAACCTGGCCATCCCGGCGTTGATGGTCGACCTGGGAGCCACCCCCGCGGACATCCAGTGGATCATCGACGCCTATGTCCTGGTCTTCGCCGGGTTGCTGCTCACCTCGGGCAGCCTGTCGGACCGTTACGGCCGTAAGCGTTTCCTGATCATCGGTCTGCTGCTGTTCGGCGGTGCCTCGCTGGTCGCCGTGCTGGTCACCGAGCCCTGGCACCTGATCGGTGCCCGCGCGCTGATGGGCGTCGGCGGCTCCATCCTGATGCCGAGCACCCTGTCGATCCTGATCACCGTCTTCGACGAGGAGGAGCGCCGCAAGGCGATCGCCGCGTGGAGCGCGGTGGCCATGGTCGGTGTGATCGCCGGTCCCACGCTGGGTGGTTTCCTGCTGGAACACTACTGGTGGGGATCGATCTTCCTGCTCAACGTGCCCGTCGCGATCGTCGCCGTCGTCGCGGCGGTGCTGCTGATGCCCGAGTCGCGTGGTCCGGCGAGAAGGCTCGACCCGCTCGGCGTGGTGCTGTCCACGGCCGGCATGAGCGCCCTGGTCTACGTGGTCGTCTCCGCCCCGACGGCGGGCTGGACCTCGGCGGAGTCGCTGGTCGCCGCCGGCGTGGCGGTGGTCGCGCTGGGGGCGTTCGTGATCTGGGAGCTCAGGTCGGACCATCCGATGCTCCCGCTGGAGTTGTTTCGCAACCGGAACTTCAGCGGCGCCTCGTTCTCGATCGTGCTGATGTCGTTCGGCACGGGCGCGCTGCTGCTGATGCTGACCCAGTACCTGCAGTTCGTGCTGGGCTACGGTCCCATGCGGGCCGGTCTCGCGCTGCTGCCGTACGCCGTGGCCGCCGCGCTGTTCAACGGGGTCGGTGCCGGGTTGGGGCAGAAGGTCGGCAACCGGGTGCTGGTCGCCGTCGGCCTCGCCGTGATGGCGTCCGGCTTCGGGGTGCTCGCCTTCATGACCGCCGACACCGGGTACGGCATGTTGATCTCCGGTCTCATGCTCATGGGGATCGGCGGCGGCCTGGCGGGTCCCGCGGCCTATGCGACACTGATGGGCGCGGTGCCGCCCGCGCACGCCGGTGTCGGGTCGGCGCTCAACGACACGGTTCAGCAGGTCGGCATGGCGCTGAGCATCGCCGTGCTGGGCAGCGTGCTGGCCGGGGTTTACACCTCGTCGATGCCCGCGGACGCCCCGGCCGTCGCCAGGGAGTCGATCGGAGAGGCGCTGCGGCTGGGGGATCCGGGGGTGATCGAGACCGCGCGCGAGGCGTTCGTCTCCGCCATGTCGTTCGGCTCCTGGGTGGGAGTCGCCTTCACGCTGGCCGCCGCCACGCTGGCGTTCCTGGTGCTGCGGCCCGCGCCGGTGGTCACGGCCGCCTCGGACGCCGATCTGGTGAAGACCGAGGGCTGAGGGGCTCTCCGGCCGCCGCCCCGGCGGGCTGGGCGGGTCGGCCGCCGGCATGGGCGTACCGACCTTACAGTCTGATGGGTTTATCGGCTATGTGCCGACATGTTGTCGGTATGAGGTGGTGGCCTTGAGCGGCGATACTCGATGTATGTCGGACCTCCTTGCGCGCCATCGCGCGGTAATGCCCAACTGGCTGGCTCTCTACTACGACGAGCCCATCGAGATCGTCTCAGGCAAGGGCAACCGGGTAGTCGACGCGTCGGGCAGGAGCTACCTCGACTTCTTCGCGGGCATTCTGACCAACATGATCGGGTACAACGTGCCCGAGGTGCGGGAGGCCGTGGAGCGGCAGCTCGCCACCGGTGTCGTGCACACCTCCACGGTCTACCTGCTGCGCGGTCAGATCGAGCTGGCCGAGAAGATCGCCAGGCTATCCGGCATCCAGGACGCGAAGGTCTTCTTCACCAACTCCGGCACCGAGGCCAACGAGGCCGCGCTGCTGCTGGCGACCTACGCGCGCAAGTCCGACCAGGTGCTCGCCATGCGGCAGAGCTACCACGGCCGCTCCTTCGGCACGGTCGGCGTCACGAGCAACCGCTCCTGGAAGAACAACTCGCTGTCGCCGCTGAACGTGCACTTCCTGCACGGAGCCGACCGGCACCTCGCCCAGTTCCGCGGCCTGTCCGACGCCGGCTACATCGAGGCCTGCGTCGACGACCTGCGCCACGTGCTCTCCACCGCCGTCTCCAGCGACGTGGCGGCGCTGATCGCCGAGCCGATCCAGGGCGTGGGCGGCTTCACCATGGCCCCCGACGGGCTGTTCGCCGCCTACCAGGAGGTCCTCGACTCCGAGGGGATCCTGTTCATCTCCGACGAGGTGCAGACCGGCTGGGGCCGTACCGGCTCGGCCTTCTTCGGCATCCAGAACCACGGTGTCACGCCCGACATGATGACCTTCGCCAAGGGGCTGGGCAACGGCTTCGCGGTGGGCGGCGTCGTCGCCCGGGGTGACCTGATGGACAACCTCCACGCCGTCGGGCTGGCCACCTTCGGCGGCAACCCGATCTCCATGGCCGCGGCCAACGCCACCCTGGACTACGTCCTCGACCACGACCTGCAGGCCAGCGCCGCCAGGACCGGCGCCCTGATCATCGACGGGCTCCGCGAGGCCGCGCCGCGCCTGCCGATCGTCGGCGACGTCCGCGGCAGGGGCCTGATGTTCGCCGTCGAGCTGGTCGACCCGGCGACGGGCGAGCCCTCCCCGGCGCTCGCCAACCGGTTCATGGAGGAGAGCAGGAAGGCCGGCCTGCTGGCGGGCAAGGGCGGGCTGCGGGGCAACGTGCTCCGCATGGCCCCGCCGCTCACCCTGACCATGGAGGAGGCCGCCGAGGGCCTCGGAATCATCCTCGGTGTGCTCGAAACCGTCAACGCCGAGGTCGCCTCGTGAAGAACGTCACCCACTGGATCAACGGAGCCCTCGTCGAGGGCTCCGGCCGCACCTCCGAGATCTTCAACCCGGCGACCGGAGAGGTCACGGGGCGGGTCCACCTCGCCTCGGTGGAGGAGGTGGACACGGCCGTGGCCGCCGCCGTCGCGGCCTGGCCCGCCTGGCGGGACGCCTCGCTGGTCAAGCGCTCACAGGTGCTGTTCCGCTTCCGCGAGCTGATGTACGCCCACCGCGACGAGCTCGCCGCGCTGATCAGCGCCGAGCACGGCAAGGTCCACTCCGACGCGCTGGGCGAGGTCGCCCGCGGCCTGGAGGTCGTGGAGTTCGCCTGTGGCATCCCGCACCTGCTCAAGGGCGGCTTCTCCGAGGGCGTCTCCACCCGGGTCGACTCCTACTCGATCCGGCAGCCGCTGGGCGTGGTCGCCGGGATCACCCCGTTCAACTTCCCGGCCATGGTGCCGATGTGGATGTTCCCGATCGCGATCGCCGCGGGTAACGCCTTCATCCTCAAACCGTCGGAGAAGGACCCCTCGGCCTCGCTGCTGATGGCCCGGCTCTGGACGGAGGCCGGGCTGCCGGACGGCGTCTTCGGCGTCGTCCAGGGCGACAAGACGGCGGTGGACCGGTTGCTGGAGCACCCGGACGTGCGCGCGGTCTCGTTCGTCGGATCCACGCCCATCGCCCGGTACGTCTATGAGACCGCCACCCGTCACGGCAAGCGGGTCCAGGCGCTCGGCGGCGCCAAGAACCACATGCTGGTGCTGCCCGACGCCGACCTGGACCTGGTCGCCGACGCCGCGGTCTCGGCGGGCTTCGGCTCGGCCGGCGAGCGCTGCATGGCGATCTCCGTCGTGCTGGCCGTGGACCCGGTCGGGGACGACCTGGTCGACAGGATCGTCTCCAGGGTCGCGGCGCTGACCGTCGGCCCCGGCGACGACCCCGCCTCCCAGATGGGGCCCCTGGTCACCGAGGTCCACCGCGACAAGGTCGCCTCCTATGTGGAGCTGGGCGTCGCGGAGGGGGCGAAGCTCGTCGTGGACGGCCGCCGGACCCCGATCCTGGGCGGCGGCGCCGCCGAGGAGAGCCCTGGTTTCTGGCTGGGGCCCACGGTCCTCGACCACGTGCCCGCGGGTTCGCGGGTGCACGCCGAGGAGATCTTCGGCCCGGTCCTGGCGATCGTCCGGGTCTCCTCCTACGAGGAGGGCCTGGAGCTGATCAACGGCGGCGAG
This sequence comes from Streptosporangium sp. CA-115845, assembly GCF_050943795.1. Lineage (NCBI taxonomy): Bacteria > Bacillati > Actinomycetota > Actinomycetes > Streptosporangiales > Streptosporangiaceae > Streptosporangium > Streptosporangium sp. CA-115845. Next base: position 2,149,220 of record NZ_CP191988.1, read on the forward strand.
TTCGGCAACGGCACCGCGGTCTTCACCAACGACGGCGGCGCGGCCCGGCGCTTCCAGAACGAGGTCGAGGTCGGCATGATCGGCATCAACGTGCCGATCCCGGTGCCGATGGCCTTCTACAGCTTCGGTGGCTGGAAGTCCTCGCTCTTCGGCGACACCCATGTCCACGGGACCGAGGGCGTGCACTTCTACACCCGGGGCAAGGTCGTCACCTCCCGCTGGCTCGACCCGAGCCACGGCGGCGTCAACCTCGGCTTCCCCACCAACGGCTAGTGGTCCCATATCGAACATCGAGCGGGAGGTTCCCGGTAGGGAGCAGGCGCCCCGCCACTGGCCCCTGAACCGTGAGGCCCGTGTCCCTCCTGCCGGGACGCGGGCCTCACGCGCGCTCTGACACCTCTGCCGCGGGGCGGGGCTCGCCCACGCCTGGCCTGTGGGAACCGGGCACACCCCCCAACGGACCGCGGGAGGCCGGGGATGGCCGGTAGGCTCCCGGGCAGGTCGGTGGCGACGTCGGGAGGAAACCTCGTGGGCAGGGACAGGCTCCGTCGCGCGCGTCTCGGGGCGGTGCTGGGGGCGGGCGGCCTGGCGCTCGCCACCCTGGCCCAGGCGGGGGCCGCGAGCGCGGCCCAGTCGGTGTGGAGTCCAACGCCCTCCGCCACGCCCGTCGCGACGTCCGGCTCCGCGTCCGGAGCCACCTCCAGCCCGGCGCCGTCGGCGTCCATCGGCAAGGGCGAGGGCATGCTCCAGGTGCTCACGTTCCAGGGGTACGTCGAGTACGGCGGGGTCAGCTCGCGGGTCAACTGGCTGACGCCCTTCGAGCGGGAGAGCGGCTGCGTCGTCAAGCTCGACCGGGTCAGGACGAGCGAGGAGATGGCCGCCAGGTTCGCCAGGGGCGGCTACGACGTGCTCTCGGCCGCCCCCGACCTGGCCGGTCTGCTGGTGGAGCAGGGGAAGGTCGCGCCGCTCGACACCGCGCTGGTCGCTGACTACAGGCGGATCCCCAAGCGCCTGCGCGAGCTGCCCGGTCTGCGTGAGGACGGCAAGGTCTACGGCATTCCCTACCTGTGGGGGGTGAACCAGGTGGTCCGCGCAGGGGACGGGCCGCGGGGACCCCTTGCCCTCTACGGGGCGGCTCCGGCGGCGATCAGGAACAGCCCGCTGAGCATCGCCGACGCCGCGCTCGCCCTCAAGGGGACGCGCCCCGAGTTGAAGATCAAGGATCCGTTCCAGCTCACCCCCGCCCAGCTCGACGCCGCGATGAAGCTCCTCGCCGAGGGCGACGGCCCCGGCCGGGTTTACTGGGACGGCTCGCTCGACCTGGTCAGGGCACTGTCGGCGGAGCGGGTGCGGATCGCCCAGGTCCTGCCCTACCACCTCGACCTCTTCCAGCGCGCGGGCCGGCCGATGAAGGTGCTGAAGGGGGGCCCGGCGACAGGGTGGGTCGACTCGTGGATGCTCGCGGCCAAGCCGGCCAGCCCGAACTGCGCCTACCGGTGGCTGAACTGGATGAGCTCGGCGCGGGCGCAGCGCCCCGCCGCGGCCTGGACCGGCCTCGCCCCGGCCAATCCGGAGGCCTGCGGCGGGCGCGCCCGCCGGATGTGCGAGGCCTACCACGTGCGTGACGACCGCCGGCTGCGCGACGTCCTCTTCGCCGCCCGCCCGGCGAGGGACTGCGGCGGCCAGGGCGGGGAGTGCACCGGCTACGCAGACTGGGCGGAGCGCTGGAAGAGCCTCCGAGCGTCCCCGGAACCTGGAAAGCCCCGAATCTCCGACTGAGGCCACACCTGGTCGCCTCCTCGCCGCGGGAGGAGGCTCCGCGATGTTCCCTCTACCCTGCTATGTCTGCGCTCTCGGCGACAAGCTGCGTTTTTCGTTGCTCTGATCGTTTTTGACGATGGATTCAGTGGGAAAATCATGCTCCTAATATCGACTGGTCGACCAGTCAGTGGGTAGGCTAGTCGCCATGAGAATCCTTCTTGTTGGAGCGGGCGGCGTTGGCTCCGCCGTCGTCCCGATCGCCGCACGCCGAGATTTCTTCGAACACATCGTGGTCGCCGACTCTCAACAGGACCGGGCCGCCGCCGTGGTGGCCAGGATCGCGGACCCGCGTTTCAGTGCCATCGGGCTGGACGCCTCCGACCGGGTGGCGGTCGAGGCCGCCCTCGCCGAGCACCGCTGCGACGTGCTCTTCAACGCGGTGGACCCCCGCTTCACCATGTCCCTGTTCGAGGCGGCGCTCAACGCCGGAGCCCACTACCTCGACATGGCGATGTCGCTGTCACGCCCCCATCCCCGCAGACCGTACGAGCTGACCGGGGTGAAGCTCGGCGACGAGCAGTTCGCCCTCGGCGAGGCATGGCGGGAGCGGGGCGGGCTGGCGCTGGTCGGTATGGGTGTGGAACCTGGGCTGGCCGACGTTTTCGCGCGCTACGCCGCCGAGCACCTCTTCGAGAGCATCGAGGAGATCGGTATCCGCGACGGCTCCAACCTGGTGGTCGAGGGCTATGACTTCGCGCCGACCTTCTCCATCTGGACGACCATCGAGGAGTGCCTCAACCCGCCGGTGGTCTGGGAGGACGGTGACTGGCACACCACCGAGCCGTTCAGTGAGCCCGAGGTCTTCGACTTCCCCGAGGGGATCGGGCCCGTCGAGTGCGTCAATGTCGAGCACGAGGAGGTGCTCCTCGTGCCGCGCTACATCGACGCCAGGCGGGTGACGTTCAAGTACGGTCTCGGCGAGGAGTTCATCGGAGTCCTGAAGACCCTGCACAAGCTGGGCCTGGACAAGGTGGGCAAGATCAAGGTGGGTGGTGTCGAGACCTCGCCGCGCGATGTGGTCGCGGCCAGCCTCCCCGACCCGGCCACGCTCGGTGACCGGATGCGGGGCAAGACCTGCGCCGGAACCTGGGTGAAGGGCGTGGGCAAGGACGGGCGGCCGCGCGAGGTCTACCTCTACCACGTGGTCGACAACGAGTGGTCGATGCGGGAGTACGGCTGCCAGGCCGTGGTCTGGCAGACGGCGGTGCACCCGGTGGTCGCCCTGGAGTTGCTGGCCACCGGTGCCTGGTCGGGCACCGGGGTGCTCGGCCCCGAGGCGTTCGACGCGGTGCCCTTCCTGGAACTGCTCAACGCCTACGGCTCGCCGTGGGGCATGCGCGACCAGACCACCCCGGCTCTCCTGTCGGCCTGACGCGCCGCGCCCTCCTGCGAGCCGTTACCGTTCCGCCTGCGCCAGCCGGGCGGCCCGGGTCTCCAGATAGCGCTGCTCGGGAAGGCTGGTGGTACGGCGCGCGGCCTCCCGGTAGCCGGCGCGGGCGGCGGGCGACCGGAACTCGTCCGCGGGCGTCCGCGTCGCGACCAGGGTCTCCCTGCGGGTGCGCGCGTACTCGCTGCGCAGCTCGTCGGTCAGCCGGCGGGAGGCGGCCGTGATCAGCCAGCCGCGGGGATTGTCCGGTACGCTCTCGCCGGGCCACTGCAGGGTGGCGGCCGGCAACGCCTCCTGCACCGCGTCCTCGCACGCGTCGAAGTGACCGTGGCGCCGGACGAGCGCGCCGATGCTGGAGAAGCTACCCGAACGGTCCACTCCTCGGGACGGCGCGGGGTCGGAGGTCGTCGGAGGGCTAGGAGAAGGCCACGTGGCGAGGGAGGGAGTGGGCGTCGTCCTGCTGCGGCAGCAGTGCCTCCGCGCACTCGGGGCAGGCGAAGAGGGCGTTGCCGTCCGGAAGGCGGCCGATCCTGATGCGCGGGCGGGGCCACTTCTTGTGACATGCCACGCAGGCGTCGCCCTCACGCTGGGTGCGGGTCAGCCCCTCGGGGTCGAAGGTCATCGTGCCGTGTGCCGTTCTGGCCGGCCGCCAACTCATCTTGAATTCCTCCAGCGTGGAGACCCCTGGTTCTCTCCCGCGGCTCGGCCGTGGGGAGGATGTCGACACGTTTCCTGTGGCGATCGAGCACTTTCATATCGGAACTGTTATAACGCGATCACGGCCCGTGACCGTTGTGGTAGGTGTCAAGCGGTGGTTAAATCACGGCCTACCTGCAGGCCGTATAACGGCAAATAGGGCACTCAGCATCAAGCCGGGTGCCCTATTTGGTGGTATCTAAACCGTCAGACCTCGCTTATGGCTTTCTCCAGGATGGTGAGCCCCTCCTCCAGCAGGTGGTCGGGGATGACCAGCGGCGGCAGGAAGCGCAGCACGTTGCCGTAGGTGCCCGCGGTCAGCACGAGCAGGCCCTCGGCGTGGCACCTCCTGGCGATCTCGCCCGCCGCCGTGGGGTGCGGGTCCTTGGTGCCGGGAACCACCAGTTCGATGGCGATCATGGCCCCTCGGCCGCGTACGTCGCCGATCACCGGGTTCCGCTCCGCCATGGCGCGCAGCCGGGGGAGCATGGTCTCGCCGATGCGGCGGGCCTTTCCGGTCAGGTCGTCGGCCTCGATGGTCTCCAGCACGCCCAGTGCCGCCTCACAGGCGAGCGGGTTACCGCCGTAGGTGCCGCCCAGACCGCCCACGTGAACCCTGTCGAGGAGATCGGCCCGGCCGGTGACCGCGGACAGCGGGAGGCCGCCCGCGATGCCCTTGGCGGTGACGATGATGTCGGGCACGATGCCCTCGTCCTCGCAGGCGAACAGGTCGCCGGTACGGGAGAAACCGGTCTGCACCTCGTCGGCGATGAAGACGATGCCGTTCTCCCGGCAGAACTCCGCGATCCTCGGCAGGAAGCCCTTGGCGGGCTCGATGAAGCCGCCCTCACCCGCGATCGGCTCGATCACCACGGCGGCGACGTTCTCCGCGCCGATCTGCTTGGTGATCTGGTCGATCGCCTGGGCGGCGGCCTCCTCGGCGCAGTTCTCCGGGCCCGAGGGCCAGCGGAACGGGTAGGCCAGCGGCACCCGGTAGACCTCGGGGGCGAACGGGCCGAAGCCGTGCTTGTACGGCATGTTCTTGGCGGTCAGCGTCATCGTCAGCAGGGTCCGGCCGTGGTAGCCGTGGTCGAAGACGACGACCGCCTGGCGGCCGGTGGCCTGGCGGGCGACCTTGACCGCGTTCTCCACGGCCTCGGCGCCGCTGTTGAGCAGGAAGGTGCGCTTCTCGTGGTCGCCGGGGGTGATCTCGTTGAGCTTCTCGGCGACCTGCACGTACGACTCGTACGGCGTGATCATGAAGCAGGTGTGCGTGAAGTCGGCGACCTGCTTGCGCACCCGCTCGACGACGCGCGGAGCGGCGTTGCCGGCGTTGGTCACCGCGATGCCGGAACCGAAGTCGATCAGGGAGTTGCCGTCGGCGTCGACGACCACACCACCTCCGGCGTGCGTCACGAAGACGGGCAGTGTGGTGCCGATGCCCGGTGGTACGGAGGCCTGTTTGCGCGCGAACAGCTCACGGGACTTCGGGCCTGGGATCTCGGTGACGATGCGGCGTTCCTGCGGAAGCGAGGGGCCGCCCTCGGTGACGGTGCTCATGATGTGAAGGTATGTGGTGGATGTCGGTGTGCCGATGATGCACTATGTCAAAATTGACGGGGAACAGTGGACGTAACGTACAAAACGGGGGTGGCTGTGGCGCCGACGCTGCGCACCGTCGTACGGCGGTCGCCGCTCGGGCTCGGCGTGCTCGCCGGTGGAGACGCGCTCGACCGGCCGGTGCGCTGGGTGGCGGTCAGCGAACTGGAGGATCCCACCCCGTTCCTTGAGGGCGGGGAACTGGTCCTCACCACGGGCATGCGCCTGGACGCCGGCAACGCCGCGTCCTACGTCGAGCGCCTGGTCGGCAGGGAGGTCGCCGGTCTCGGATTCGGCGTCGGGCTCGGGCACGAGACGATCCCCGGGGAACTGGTCGAGGCCGCCACCCGGGCGGGGCTGCCGCTGCTCGAGGTGCCGCGCGACACCCCGTTCGTCGCCATCGGCAAGGTGGTCAGCGAACTGCTCGCCGCGGAGCAGTATGACGAGCTCAGCCGCGCCTTCGCCGCCCAGGGCCGTCTCACCCGCGCCGCCCTGCGCCCGGAGGGGCCTCGCGCGGTGATCGACCGCCTGGCCCGCGAGCTGGGCGGCTGGGCGGTCCTGCTCGACGAGGCGGGGGCCGTGCGGCACGCGGCGGGCCGGGGTTCGGCCGGCGCCGCCGACGACCTCGGCCCCGAGCTGGAGCGGTTGAGAAAGATCACCAAACGTGGCGCGCCCGCGAGCGTGGCCCTCTCCTCGCCCAGGGAGCACGTCATCGTGCAACCGTTCGGGGCCCGCCGGGTCAGGGGATTCCTCGCCGTCGGCCTCGGCCGGCCCTTCACCCCGGTCGCGCACACCGTGGTCAACGCCGCCGGCTCCCTGCTGACGCTCGCCGCCGAGCACGGCAGGGAGTACCTGGCCGCCGAGCGCCGGGTCCGCTCGGCGGTGCTGCGGCTGCTGCTGGCCGGGCAGCTGGACGCCGGGTGCGAGACGCTGGAGCGGCTGGGGGAGCGGCTTCCCGCCGGGCCGCTGGTGGCCATCGCCTGCGCCGGTGAGCGGGAGGCGGTGCTGGAGGCCGCGGGTGACGAGTTCGCGGCGGCCGACGGTGACACCGGCGGCGACACCGGCGGTGACAGGGTGGTCCTGCTCGTCCCTGCCTCGCGGGCCGATGCCGTGGCGGCGGCACTCGGCGAGCACGGCCCCGTCGGGGTCGGCGATCCCGCCGGTCTCGACGATCTGCGTACCGGACTCGACCAGGCCGACCAGGCGCTCGCCGCGGCCAGGCGCGGTGCCGTGCCGGTGATGCGCTTCGCCGATCTGGCGGGCCGGGGACTGCTCTGCCTGCTCGACTCCGAGGCGGCGGCGGCGTTCTCCGCGGCGCTGCTCGCCCCGCTCAGGAAGTACGGCTCGCGCGCGGATCTGCTGGAGTCCCTCCGGGTCTACCTGGACTGCAACGGCCACTGGGACGCGGCGGCGCAGCGGCTCGGGGTGCACCGTCACACCCTGCGCTACCGCATGCGCCGGGTCGCCGAACTCGTTGGCCGTGACCTCGACGACCCGGCGGCCCGTGCCGAACTCTGGATCGCCCTGGCCGTCGCCGGGTGACGGGTCCGCTCGGCGAGCCGGGGCGGGGCTCCGCCCACGGGGAGGCCGGGGAGGCCGGGGAGCCGGTCACGCCCGGGAGACGTCGGCGACCAGGTAGCGGGAGATGACGGCCTGGATGACCGTGTCGTAGGTGCTGCTGTCGCGCAGGTGCCCGGCACGTTCCAGGCTGATCGCGCCCTGGGCGGCGGCCCACACGGCATCGGCGATCTTCCTGGGCTGGGTGGGGACGATGTACCCGGCCGAGATGCAGTCGGCGATCACCCGGTCGACGATGTTCAGCGCCGCGCGGGCCAGGGTCCTGGCCCGCTCACTCGGTACGAAGCCGGGAATCGCGCGCTCGAACATCAGGGCGTAGTAGCCGGGCTCGTCCAGCGCGGCCTCCCGGTAGGCGGGGCCGAGCGCCGTGAGGTGCTCCAGGGCGTCCCTGCGCGGGGGCACGGCCTCCAGGCGCCGCCGGAAGCGCTCGAAGCCTTCCAGGTACAGAGCCTCGGCGAGGCCCTCCTTGCTGCCGAACATGGTGTAGATGACCGTTGTCGAGCATTCCGCCTCGGTGGCGATGCGGCGCATCGACAGGCTCTCGGGACCGATGGTGACCAGCAACTGGCTGGCGACGTCGAGCAGCCTGGCGCGCAGTTCGTCGTGTGAGGCCCGTTCACCGAGGAGATACGCGCCCTGAAGGCCGCGCGGCGCCGAGGAGGTCATGCGCCCACGCCCTTCCGCTCTGAGTGTTCATTCGGTGACTTAGCCATGATGAAGATCATTTAAACCGGCGCCATGTAAGGAATATCCCCGATTGCCCCTCTTTTCGTTACAGGGCTGGAGTGAACGGACTATTGGCCGGAAAGGTGTAGCGGTACCGGGATCTTGTGCGGAGTGGAGTAAGACCACATCGGCGCAGGTGACATAGCGTCGAGGTATGGACGTGCGCCCCTTCTGGCTCGCCGGCCGCCCCGCCACAGGCGACGCCGAGCTCACCGTGACCAATCCGCATGACGGCCGAGTCGTCGCCGTCTGCTCCGTGCCGACGGCCGACCAGGTCGAGGAGGCCGTAGCCGCCGCGGCGGCCGTGCGGAAGGAGGCGGCCGCGCTCCCGATCCACGTGCGCGCCGACGCCCTGGCGCACGTCTCGCGCCGCCTGGCCGAGCGCGCCGACGAGATCGCCCGCCTCATCAGCGAGGAGAACGGCAAGCCGATCTTCTGGGCCCGTGGCGAGGTCGGCCGTGCGATCTCCACCTTCAGGTTCGCGGCCGAGGAGACCCGTCGCCTCGGCGGCGAGACCATGCGCCTGGACACCGAGGCCGCCTCCGCGGGCCGCCTCGCCTACATCTCGCGTGTCCCGCACGGCCCGGTCCTGGGCATCACCCCGTTCAACTTCCCGCTCAACCTGGTGGCGCACAAGGTGGCCCCGGCGATCGCGGTCGGCGCCCCGATCATCGTCAAGCCCGCCCCGGCGACGCCGGTCTCCTCGCTGGTCCTGGGCGAGATCCTGGCCGAGACCGACCTGCCGGAGGGGATGTTCTCGGTGCTTCCGGTGCCCAACGACCGCGCCGGAGGACTGGTCGAGGACCCGCGCCTGCCCGTCGTCTCCTTCACCGGGTCGGCTCCCGTGGGGTACGCGATCCTGGAGGCGGTCCCGCGCAAGCACGTGACCCTGGAACTCGGCGGCAACGCCGCCGCGGTGGTCCTCGCCGACGCCGACCTCGACTGGGCCGCCTCGCGGATCGCCCTGTTCTCCAACTACCAGGCCGGTCAGAGCTGCATCGCCGTGCAGAGGGTGATCGTCGAGGCGTCGGTGCACGACGACTTCGTGGCCAGGCTCGTCCCGGCCGTCGAGGCCCTGGTCGTCGGTGACCCCGCCGACGAGAAGACGCAGGTGGGCCCGCTGGTGTCGGTCGAGGCCGCGGAGCGCGTGGAACAGTGGGTCGGCGAGGCCGTCGCGGCCGGTGCCAGCCTGCTGACCGGCGGCACCCGCGACGGCGCGACCGTCGCACCGACGGTTCTCGCCGATGTGCCTGCCGACGCCAAGGTCTCCTGCGAGGAGGTCTTCGGCCCCGTGCTGACCGTCCAGACGGTGTCCGGCGTGGACGAGGCGTTCGCCGCGGTCAACGATTCCAAGTACGGCCTGCAGGCCGGGGTGTTCACCCGCAGTCTCGATGTCGCCTTCCGGGCCAACCGGGAGCTTGAGGTCGGCGGAGTGATCATCGGTGACGTGCCGTCGTACCGCGCCGACCAGATGCCCTACGGCGGGGTCAAGGACTCGGGCGTCGGCCGCGAGGGCATCCGCTCGGCCATCGCCGACCTCACCTACGAGAAGGTCATGGTCCTCACCGGCCTGACCCTCTGAGCCCGCCCCGGTGCCCCGGTCGCGGTGTCCCGCGGCCGGTTCGCCGGTGACGGCCCTCCGAACCGGTCACGGCTTCCGGCGTCGACGAGACCCGCGCTCCTCCCACCGGAGACGCGGGCGCCTCGGCCGTCTCGCCCCGTGCTCCTTCCGCCGGTGTCATGACGTTGCGGCCACGGCGTAGAGCTCCCTGGCCGAGTCGCCGAAGTAGGGGCCGTACATGGTGCCGTGGTCGTCGCTGTATTTGAAACTGCTGACCGAGACGATCGTGCCGCGGCCGGTGGAGGGGTCGAAGCCGCTCAGCCACGGGCCCCCGCTGGATCCGGCGGTCATGTCGCAGCGCATCCCCTGGTCGCCGGTCTGCCCGTTCGGGTCGTCGCGGAGCGTGCCCGCGCAGTAGACCAGGTGCTCGCCGTCGTAGGGCGAGTCGGCGGGGAAGCCGAAACCGCTGCTGGGGCGCCCTCTGGGGGTGCCGAAAGCGATCTGTTGACCGCCGACGGCGTCGCCGAGGTGCTTGCCGTCACCGGTGTTGACCGCGACCATGCCGATGTCGTGGCTGTCGTCGCCGCCACGCGACCAGGGACCCGCGACGAACATGCGGCGCGCGGTGTACTGCCCGTACGGGCGGCGGCCCTGGGAGTAGCCGGGGACGAAGGTCCAGTTGTCGGCCCAGGCGCCGGCGCCGTCCTTGACGCAGTGACCGGCGGTCACGACCAGATCCCTGTTGGCACTCCTGACCGAACTCGCCGAGCACACGAAGTCACTGCCCTTGATGGTCAGGAACACCCGCCCCGTGGTGCGTTCGACCATCCCGCCGGAGGTCCAGCGGGCGCCGGAGGTGCGTGCGGCGGCGCCGTTCGGGCTCCGCTGGGGGGCGACCCCCCGGCCGGCTCGGGCGAAGAGCCGCCCGAGCAACCCGGTGGCCTTCGAGAGCCGGTCGACGGGGAGCGCCGAGGCCATCCGGCGGGGGGTCCAGTAGCCGAGCACGCGCTTTCGCTCCGACGCGGTGGGAGCGATCGTGCGCTCGACGACGTCCGGCATGCCGGGCGTCGCGACTTTCGCGGTGAGAGGGCGGACGGGGATGTTCAGGGCCCGCTGCCCGGACTCGGCGGCCGTCTGCCAGGTGGCCGTCACGCCGGTCATCGGGGCGCTCAGCAGCCCGGCGAGGAGCGAGGCGGCCGCAAGCAGGGGGAGGCTTGAGGTCATGACACCCGAGTTTGCACTACGGAGAGTATTTTTGTGATTACTTTTAGGGCATTCGGGTTCGTCGGGCGCCCGGCGAGTCTCAGGGGGCGCCGGTTGTCTGGGCGGCCTCGTAGACGGCCTGCGCGTCGGTGCCGAAGTACGGGCCGAACATCCAGCCGGAGGCGAAGTCGTACTTGAAGCTGTTCACCGAGTTCAGGGTGCCCAGGCCGGTGCTCTCGTTGAAGCCGAGGAACCAGGGGCCGCCGCTCGATCCGCCGGTCATGTTGCAGTTCAACCCGATGTCGCGGGACATCAGGAAGTCGTCGAAGGCCCGTCCGGCGCAGTAGACCAGCCTGGAACCGTCGTAGGGGCCGGCCGCCGGGTAGCCGAAGGAGTGCATCTGCGCCCGGCGCGACCGGTTGAAGGAGACGCCCTGGCCGCCGACCACGTCGGTCAGCGACCTGCCGTTCAGCGGGGCCACCACGGCCGAGGCCACGTCGTAGTTGATGTCCTCGGTGTTGTTCCACTGCGGGGTGGTGTAGAGCGTGGTCGCCACCCACGTGCCGTAGGGCCGGTCGCCGTTCTCGTATCCCGGTACGAACACCCAGTTGCGGTGGAAGGCCCCGCCCATCCGCACGCAGTGCCCCGCGGTGATCACGGTGCTCCTGTTCTCACTCGTCACCGCGTTCGCCGAGCACGAGGCGTTGCGGCCCTGGTAGGTGAAGAAGACGCGGCCGGTGGTCTTGGCGATCGCCCCGCCGCGGGTCCACGGCGCGCCGGTGGAGGCGCGGACGGCCGCCGTGCCCTTGGCGGCCATGCCGGTGGCCGGGACGGCCTCGCCGTCCGGCGTGGTCGCGGGGATGGAGACGGGGTCGGCCGCGGCCTGCGCCGCGATCGCCGCCGAGGTGAGGCGGGCACTCTCCTTCTCCGGGATGAGGGTGGCGAGCGGCTGTGCCGCCTCCATCTTCGCCTCCGTCCAGTAGCGCTGGACGGTCCGCTGCTCCGCCTTGGTGTCGGCCGCCTCCTTCTCGACCGGCTGGGGGACGGCCCGCGTCGCGGTGACGCCCCCGCCCGCACCCGTGCCCGTGGCGCCGTGCGCGATCGTCGCGGTGAGCAGAGTGCTTCCCGCGACCGCGGTGAGAAGGGGGATGAGTCGTGCTGTGCGTCGCATATGTACCTCCGGAGGCCCGTTGCTGTTCCGGGAAGCTAGTGCGCCGTACGTACGCATTTCTCAGGATTTACAGCTATTGATATGACGAAATTCGGACTTAAATATCGCCTTTTATCGCGTGTTCCACGTCTAACAGATTTCCGGGTGGATGAGGCCGATTCGACAGCGCGGCCCGAGCCGGGAGAATGGGACGGTGCAGTCAGACACCGTCCGCTCCGTCGTCCTGCTCGGCTCGACCGGGTCCATCGGGACCCAGTCCCTTGACGTCATCGCCCGCAACCCCGGCCGGTTCCGGGTGGTCGCGCTGGCCGCCTACGGTGGCCGGATCGACCTGCTGGCCAGGCAGGCGGCCGAGTTCAGGCCCGACGTGGTCGCCGTCGCCGATCCCGCCGCGGTGCCGGAACTGCGCGAGGCCCTGGCCGCGCGCGGGGTGGACGCGCGGGTGCTGGCCGGTCGCGAAGGGGTGGCGGAGGCCGCCTCCTGGCCCGCCGACGTCGTGCTCAACGGCATCACCGGAGCGCTGGGGCTGACCTCCACGCTGGCCGCGCTGGAGGCCGGCCGGACGCTCGCGCTCGCCAACAAGGAGTCACTGATCGTCGGAGGGCCGCTGGTCAAGCGCCTGGCCAAGCCGGGCCAGCTGATCCCGGTCGACTCCGAGCACGCCGCGCTGGCCCAGTGCCTGTGGGCGGCGGGTCCCACCGGCCCCGACGCCTCCGCCGTGCGGCGCCTGGTCGTCACCGCGAGCGGCGGGCCCTTCCGCGGCAGGTCGCGCGCGGATCTCGCGGAGGTGACCCCCGAGCAGGCACTCGCCCACCCCACCTGGTCGATGGGACCGGTGATCACGGTGAACTCCGCCACGCTCGTCAACAAGGGGCTGGAGGTCATCGAGGCGCACCTGCTCTTCGACATCGGCTTCGAGCGCATCGACGTCGTGGTCCACCCGCAGTCGGTCATCCACTCGATGGTCGAGTTCGTCGACGGCTCGACCATCGCCCAGGCCAGCCCGCCCGACATGCGCCTGCCCATCGCGCTGGCCCTCGGCTGGCCCGAGCGGGTCGCCGACGCCGCGCCCGGCGTCGACTGGACCGCCGCCCACACCTGGACGTTCGAGCCGCTCGACGACGGAGCCTTCCCCGCCGTCGCGCTGGCCCGCCACGTCGGCGCGGCCGGCGGCACGGCACCGGCCGTCTACAACGCCGCCAACGAGGTCTGCGTCGAGGCGTTCCTGGCCGGTCGGCTGCCCTTCCTCGGCATCGTCGACACCGTGGCCTCGGTGGTCTCCGAGCACACCGTCACCGAGGCCGGATCGGTGGCCGAGGTGCTCGATGCCGACTCCTGGGCACGGATAAGGGCACGGGAGCTCACCGGGACTGCCTAGACTGGTGAGCGTCGTCGACTCTTCAAGGGCTGAAAATGACTTCTGTTGCTCTCGGAATCCCGTCCGTAAGGACCAGGCCGATCGCCGAGCGACGCATATCTCGTCAGATCATGGTCGGTTCCGTCCCCGTGGGCGGGGATGCGCCGGTTTCCGTCCAGTCGATGACCACCACGGTCACCGCCGACGTCAACGCGACGCTCCAGCAGATCGCCGAGCTGACCGCCTCGGGCTGCCAGATCGTCCGGGTCGCCGTCCCCTCGCAGGACGACGCCGACGCGCTGCCGACCATCGCCAGGAAGTCGCAGATCCCGGTGATCGCCGACATCCACTTCCAGCCGAAGTACGTCTTCGCCGCGATCGAGGCGGGCTGCGCGGCGGTCCGGGTCAACCCCGGCAACATCAAGAAGTTCGACGACAAGGTCGGTGAGATCGCGCGGGCCGCCGCCGACCGCGGCGTGCCGATCAGGATCGGCGTCAACGCCGGCTCGCTCGACCCCCGCCTGCTCCAGAAGTACGGCAAGGCCACCCCCGAGGCGCTGGTGGAGTCGGCGCTCTGGGAGTGCTCGCTCTTCGAGGAGCACGGCTTCCGCGACATCAAGATCTCCGTCAAGCACAACGACCCGGTCGTGATGGTCCAGGCATACCGCCTGCTCGCCGCCCGGTGCGACTATCCGCTCCACCTCGGTGTCACCGAGGCGGGCCCGGCCTTCCAGGGCACGGTCAAGTCCGCCGTCGCCTTCGGGGCCCTGCTCGCCGAGGGGATCGGCGACACCATCCGGGTGTCGCTGTCCGCCCCGCCGGTCGAGGAGGTCAAGGTCGGCAACCAGATCCTGGAGTCGCTCAACCTGCGCGAGCGCGGCCTGGAGATCGTCTCCTGCCCCTCCTGCGGGCGCGCCCAGGTCGACGTCTACACCCTGGCCGAGCAGGTTCAGGCGGGGTTGGAGGGGCTGAAGGTCCCGCTCCGCGTCGCGGTGATGGGGTGCGTCGTCAACGGCCCCGGTGAGGCCCGCGAGGCCGACCTCGGTGTCGCCTCCGGCAACGGCAAGGGCCAGATCTTCGTCAAGGGCAAGGTCATCAAGACCGTTTCCGAGTCGCAGATCGTGGAGACCCTGATCGAGGAGGCGCTGCGCCTCGCCGAGGAGATGGGCGTGGAGGTCGACCTCGACGACGACGTCACGGGTCCCCAGGTCGTCGTCGGCTAGGCGCCGTCCCGCTTCCCGCACGTGTCCGCCCCCGGTCGCTCTCCCGCCGCCGGGGGCGCACCTTTTGCGAGGTGCTCTCCGCCGGGGATTTCCGTTTTCCGGTCTCCGTAGCCTCCGTGGCCGTTTGTGGTGTTCCGCCGGCCCGCCTGGTGGTGCCGTCCGACCTGGGATCATTACACTTAGCAATCATCTGACTACACTTTGCTAGATATCCGGTTGTGTCCCGGGTGAATCGCGCCACCTCCGGGAGACCATCGCCTCTGCCGTACGAGTAGGGGGACCGCACAGTGAAGAAGAGGGTCGTCGGGATCGCCGCGAGCATCGTGATGCTGGCAGCCGCGGTGGGAGTGCCGCAGGGGGCGGTGGCCCAGGGCAGGGAGGGGCTGGTCTGGGGGCCCTGCGAGGGCGGGACCTCGGTGCCCGGGGTGACGCCGTCCGCTCCCGTGCAGCGGGCGGACAGCCGGATGGAGTGCGCCACGCTGAGTGTGCCGCTCGACTACGACAATCCATACCAGACCATCAACATCGCCCTGAACCGGATCAGAGGGAGGGCCACCCACGGCCGTCTCGGCGCGCTGCTGGTCAATCCAGGCGGTCCCGGGGCGTCCGGTCGCGATCTGGTCAAGAGCGTCGTGGCAGGGCTTCCCGGCGGCCTGGCCGACCGGTTCGACGTGATCGGTTTCGACCCGCGCGGGGTGGGGGCCAGCGAGCCGGCGCTGAGCTGTGTCGATCCGGTGGAGTACTACAAGCCGCCCCGTCCCGACCAGGTGCCGGTCACCAGGCGTGACGAGAGCATCCTCATCGATCGGGCCCGCGAGTACGCCCAGGCGTGCGGCGTCCGGTGGGGCTGGATGCTGCCCCACATGACCACGGAGAACTCCGCCAGGGACATGGACCTGATCAGGGAGGCGCTCGGCGAGTCGAAGATAAGCTTCCTGGGCTACTCGTACGGGACCTACCTGGGCGCGGTCTACGCGACGCTCTTTCCCGGCCGGCTCAGGCGGCTCGTCCTGGACAGCGTGGTGGATCCGCGCGGTATCTGGTACCGCTCGAACCTGAGCCAGAGCATCGCCTTCCAGAGCAGGCACCGGGAATTCCTCAGATGGGCCGCCCGTCACAGTCCGGTCTACCGGCTGGGCGCCACCGAGAGGGCCGTCTCCTTCGCCTGGGACGCCATGCGTACCCGGTTGGGCGACCACCCCGCGGCGGGAGTGATCGGCCCGAGCGAGCTCGACGACCTCTACACCGTCGGCGGCTACTCCGACGCCGTCTGGCCGCAGCTGGCCAAGGCCTTCTCCGCCTACGTCAAGAGGGGGGAGACGGCACTCCTGCTCAGCGCCTACCGCAAGCACGTGGAGAACGACGCCAAGGACGAGAACAGCTACGCCGTCTACCTGGCGGTGCAGTGCAGCGACGCCGTCTGGCCGCGCGACTGGACACGCTGGCGGACGGACATGACCAGAGCCAACGTCAGGGCGCCCTTCCTCACCTGGCCCAATGCCTGGTACAACGCGCCGTGTGCGTTCTGGCCCGTGCAGGGAGGCACCCCCGTGCGAGTGCACGACAGCACCAGCCTGCCACCGGTCATGCTGATCCAGGGTGAGCGCGACGCCGCCACCCCGTACGCGGGGGCGCTGCGGATGCGTACCCTGCTCCGCGGCTCCCGGCTGCTGGTCGTACCCGGCGGCAATCACGGGATCTCGCTCAACGGGAACGCCTGCGTCGACCGTCGCCTGGCCGCCTACCTGCGGGACGGCACCCTCCCCGGTGGAGCACGGCGGGACTCCGGCGGCCCGGACGCCCGTTGCCCCGGCCTGCCGCTGCCGGTGCCCGTGCCGGTGATCGGGCCCTCGCCCGTCCGGGTGCCCGCCGGGCACCCGGGGGGAGGGGCGATCTAGGTCCTGCCCCGCGGGTCTCGCCGTGGCGAGGATCGGTCAGGTGGTGTCTCGCGAGGCGGAGGAGGGAGCCGCGGTGACCGACGGCAACGCGGCGAGGCGCCGCCTGACCGTAGTGGGCAAAAGATCCAAGGGACAGGGCCTAGCAGGTAGATGAGATGCTCTGTGTTGGTTCCTGCCAAAATCGAGGGGGTCGCGTAGGCTGAGCATGTGATGCTGCGTACAACGGCGTCGCGCGTGCTCGACGACAACGATCGAGACGAGGTCCTGGCGCTTCTCGACATCGACCCCGTCGGTAACGTTTTCGTCGCCTCCAGGGTCCGTTCGGTCGGGCTCAATCCGGCCAGGCTCGGTGGCCAGATGTGGGGGTTCGGGCCGCGCGGTGGCCTGACCTCCCTCTGTTACGCCGGGGCGAACCTGGTTCCGGTCAACGCCGGTACCGACGCCGTCTACGCCTTCGCCGAACGCGCGCGCAAGCAGGGCCGCCGCTGTTCCTCGATCGTCGGCCCGGCCGACGCGGTCGAGGTGCTCTGGGAGCGGCTGGAGCCGCACTGGGGAGCCGCCCGTGCGATCCGCTGGGCGCAGCCGCTCATGGTGACCACGGAGCCGTCGCCGCTCCCGGCCGACCCGCTGGTGCGGCGGGTCCGGCCCGACGAGTTCGACATCCTGCTGCCGGCCTGCGTGGCGATGTTCACCGAGGAGGTGGGTGTCTCCCCCGAACTGGGGGACGGCGGAGCCCTCTACCGGTCCCGGGTCGCCGAGCTGATCAGGATCGGCAGGTCGTACGCCCGCATCGAGGCGGGCAGGGTCGTCTTCAAGGCCGAGATCGGCGCGGTGACGCCGCACGCCTGCCAGATCCAGGGCGTCTGGGTCCACCCCGACCTGCGTGGCCGCGGCCACGCGGTGTCAGGGATGGCCGCGGTGGTCAAGCACGCGCTCGACTACTTCGCGCCGGTGGTCTCGCTGTACGTCAACGACTACAACGCCCCGGCCAGGGCCGCCTACCGCAGGGCCGGCTTCGTCGAGGTCGGCACCTTCATGTCCGTGCTCTTCTGACCGGAGCCCCGCCGCTCCGCGCGACGTTCCCCCACGACCTCGGGGCGCCGGTCTTCGGGCGACTCGGCTACCGGCGGATCGAGGTCGACACCGGGCACCCCGACGACCGGACGCTCACTCGTGTCCGCATGCACGAGCCGCTTTCCGGTCTCGGCTCAGGGGGTGCGGACCAGGCAGGCCACGAGGTGCTCCAGCTCCGCCTCCGGGTCGGCGGTGAGACCGGCGTGGACCGGGCCCGTCTGCACGATCGTGCTGCGCGGGGCGGTCAGCCAGCGGAACCGGCTGCCCAGCGGCTCCTCGGTCAGCGGTCCCTCGTCGCCGCCGCAGGAGCGCCGGTAGACGTCGAGCGCGTGTCGTACGCCGTCGAGATCCACCTGGGGGTCGAGGGCGCGCAGGCGTGCCTCGTCCAGTTCCACGCGGGCGCACAGGTAGCCGCGTGGCTGGCAGTAGAGCAGCACGCCGGCGTTGATCAGCTCGCCGCGCTCCACCCGGGGGATGACCCGGATGATCGCGTACTCGTAGACGTCCTTCACCGGCTGTCCTTCCAGAACGCGCCCACCGAGCCGGGCTTTCCCTGCTGAGCCGCCGAGTCCTGGCCGGAGGCGGCCGAGGGAGCCGGCAGCCAGGCGCGCGGGCCCTGGGCGCGGGCCAGCAGGTGCTCGACGTACGCCTGCCGCACGGCCTGCGCCCCGTCGAACCCCGGCTCGTCCTCCAGCCACTCGTCGGGAACCTCGTCCACCACCCCGTCGAGCAGGTCCCTGGTGATCTTCTCGCTGAACTCGGCGTCGGCCTCGGACATCCGGGTGGCGAAGGGGGCCATCACGTGGTCGCGCGCGTCGAAGCCGCGCAGCGGGTCGGCCGAGGGCCAGTTGTGGTGGAACCAGAGCGCGGCGCCGTGGTCGATCAGCCAGGTGTCGCCGTGCCACAGGAGCAGGTTCGGGTTGCGCCAGCTCCGGTCGACGTTGTGGATCAGCGCGTCGAACCAGAGCAGCCGGGAGGCGAAACCGGGCTCTGGGGGCCAGGCCAGCGGCTCGAAGCCCAGCGCGCCCGGCAGGAAGTCGACGGCCAGGTTGTTGCCCTCGCTGGCCTTGAGCAGGTCCTGGATCTCCTCGTCCGGCTCGCGGGCGCCGAGCTGTGGATCGACGTCGATCACCTTCAGCTCGGGCGTGCGGAAGCCGAGACGCCGGGCCAGCCCGGCGGACACGATCTCCGCCACCAGGACCCGGCGGCCCTGGCCGGCGCCGCGGAACTTCACGACGTAGGTGCCGAGGTCGTCCGCCTCCATGACCCCGGGGAGCGAGCCGCCCTCCCGCAGGGGCGTCACGTAACGGGTGGCTTTGATCTTTTCGAGCACCCGGCCAGGCTATCGGCTCGGGCCGCCGGGCGACCGGCCACCCGGCACACGGGCCCGGCCGGGGCAGGCTGTGCCGGTTCGGTGCGGTGATCACCGCCGGGATCTACCGGGGCCCGACACGGGGCCCGGCCGCGCCGTGCCGGGCGAGGCGTCATATTTTCGAGACGACCTCCTCGGCGAAGCGCTCCATGGTGGCGACCTTGAGCTCGATGCCCTCGCCGTACCTGGCCTTCTCCTCGGGGGTGGCGAGCCACCAGGGTGCGGCCATCGTTCCGGTCACCCCTTTGTCGGCGAAGCGGCGGTAGGTGGCGACGTCGGGCACGACCGCGAGTGGCGCGATGATCTGCAGGGCGTCCTCCGCCCTGCCGTACTCCTTGAGGTAGCGCCGCAGGTCGGCGAGG
This sequence comes from Streptosporangium sp. CA-115845, assembly GCF_050943795.1. NCBI lineage: Bacteria > Bacillati > Actinomycetota > Actinomycetes > Streptosporangiales > Streptosporangiaceae > Streptosporangium > Streptosporangium sp. CA-115845. The sequence continues at coordinate 2,168,248 of NZ_CP191988.1, forward strand.
ACCGGGTCGAGTTGTTCCTCGGTGTAGATCCGGTTGCCCATCCAGCCGTCGCCCGTCCTGGCCGCGCGGCGCAGCGCCGCCTCGCTGTCGCCGCCGACGAAGAACGGCACGGGCGCGGAGGGCACGGGGGAGATCGAGAGCGGGCCGTAGTCGTAGTGGGTGCCGTGGTGGGTGACGGTGCCGCCGGCCCAGAGTTCACGCAGGGCCGGGATCATCTCGTCCAGCCTGCGTCCCCGGGTGTGGAAGTCCTGGCCTGTCTGGACGAACTCCTCCTTGCACCAGCCGACGCCGACGCCGAAGGTCACCCGGTTCCCGGACAGGACCGCGGCCGTGGAGACCTGTTTGGCGACGGTGAACAGGTCACGGGCCGGGGCGATGTAGACGTTGGGCGCGAAACGCAGGGTGGTGGTGACGGCGGCCATCGCGCCGATCGTCACCCACACGTCCGGCCAGTGCGTCCCGGCGTTCCAGCGGGGGGCGCCGGTTCTGGAATAGGGATAGGGCGACTCGAAGTCGGCATAGAAGATGTGGTCCGACAGGGTGAGCGTGTGAATGCCGCACCGCTCCGCGGCCCCGGCCAGTTCGACGAACTGGCCGGTCTCGACGAACGATGCTCCAAGCCAGAACTGCACGGATCCTCCCGGGCTCCGAAATGCTGAAATTTCGATAGATGTCCCCCGGCGCAGCCGGGGGACATCTGCGGGTGCCGTCCCTGTCCTTCCTCCCACGGGGATTCCCGAGGGCCGGATCAGCGAAAGGTCAGTCGGAGAACTCGGGGATGACCTTGGTGGCGAACAGCTCCAGGTTGCGCTTGACGGTGTCGAGGGGCAGGACGCCCTGCTGACCCTGCATGAACAGGCCGAACCACTCCAGGTCCGGCATCCGGTCGAGCATGCGCTGGATGCCGCGCTTGACGTCGTCGGGGCCGCCGAGCAGGGCCATCTCGACCTCGTTCATGCGTTTGAAGTCGCCCTTCTCGGGGCTGATCGGCTGGTGCCTGTCGTCCTCCTTCTTACGCAGGACCTCCAGGTAGCCGAACGGCCCGAAGAAGGCGGCGAAGTCCTTCTGCATGCTCTTGCCGTAGGTGGCGATGGCCTCCTCCTTGGTGTCGGCCATTCCGACGATCTTGAGGATGCCGGTGTGCTCGCCCAGCTTGTAGTCACGGCCGCACTTGGCCGACTCCTCCTGGTAGAGCCTGGCCTTGGCGGCGTGATCGTCGGGGTTCGGGGTGAACATCCACGGCAGGATGTCCTCCTGCGCCGCCCTGACCACCGAGCGGTCGGAGACGGTGAACGGCTGCCACAGTTCCGGGTAGGGGTTCTGGTACGGCCGGGGGCAGACCGAGATCGCCTGGATCTTCCCGTCGTCGTCGAGCTCACCCGGGGCGCCGAAGGCCCTGGTCCACTCCTGCGCGGGCCAGCCCTCGATCCCGTCGAAGGGCGAGGGGACCTCGTAGTCGAGCACGTCGGACTTGTAGCGGAGCGTCTCCTGGGTCCACGCCATCTTCATGATGTTCAGCACCTCGCCGAACACGTCGAAGTTGCGGTTGTCGGAGTTCGACCCGTCGGATCTGGCGGCCGAGGCGTGCCAGCGCTGTCCCAGCACGTTCATCCAGCGGTTCTGGTAGCCGCGGGCCACGCCGAGCCGGAGCCGGCCCTTGCTGAACTGGTCGAGCAGGGCCACGTCCTCGGCCGCCCTGATCGGGTCCCAGGCGGGCAGCACCAGGCCGAGCGGGGCGAGCAGGATGCGCTCGGTCCTGGCCGCCAGGTCGGTGAGGAACATCAGCGGGTTGACCGAGAACTCGAAACCCTCGGAGTGGAAGTGGTGCTCGGTCATCATCAACGCGTCGAAACCGATCCGGTCGGCGTGCACGGCGATCTCGCGCACCTCGTCCAGCAGCCTCTGGTACGACTCGGTGTCGCGCCCGATCGGCCTCCTGGCCTTCGCGTTCTCCTCCTGGCTGTAGCCCGAGCCGGGGATCTGCGGGTTGAGCATCAACGAGAACTTCACGGCAGGCTCCTTAGCCAGTTGGTGACGACGATGAGGAACTCGCCCGGACGTTCCTCGTGCAGCCGGTGACCGCTGCCCTCCCAGGTGACCGCCTTGGAGTGCGGGTTCTTGAACAGTCCGGCCTCCCAGGTCGCCTGGGAGGGGTCGAACCAGAAGGTGAGCACCGGACAGGTCCGGCGCGCGAGGTATTCGTCGGAGTTGGGGCGCAGGCCGAGCGCGTCCGGACCGCCGAACATCGCCTCGAACGCCTGGAGCAGTACGTGCGGAGGAGTGGCGAGGATCCGGCGCCGGTGCCACTCGCGCAGCCACTCCGGGGTGGCGGGGGTGTGGGTCCACTCGTCGTTGCGCACTGAGACCCCCACCACGTCCTCGCGCATCTGCTCGATCAGGGTGGGAAAGTAGTCGCCGACCGCGCCCGCGAAGCCGTAGCCGGGATCGACCGTGACCAGCGCCCTGACCAGCGAGGGATACTCCACGGCGAGGTGGGAGACGATCTGGCCGCCCATCGAGTGGCCGACGGCGACACAGGACTCCACGCCCAGGGCCGCGCAGAGCCCGGCGAGGTCGTCCGCCATCCGCCGGGGGGTGTTGCCCTCCTCGGGCGCGGAGGAGTAGCCGTGCCCGCGCATGTCCACCGCGATCACCCGATGGTCCCTGGCGAGGGTGGGGATGTGGTGCACCCACTCGTGGGAGTCGGCGCCCAGACCGTGGACGAGCAGCAACGTCGTGTCGCCGGAGCCGTCGTCGGTGTGGAACAGCCGGACGTCGCCCAGCTCCGTGAACGCCATCAGCGTCCTCCCGTGAGGATTGCCGTGTCCGCCGGCCGCGGTGCTCGGCCGTGCCCGGTGAACGCCTCGTCTTTGGTGACGTGAGCAAGCTACCCTAGGGATGATAAACGAGCAATCGCTTGGTTAACCAAGCGGGTCCGCTTGGCTGGGACGTTCCCCCGGCAACCTGGGCGGACGTCTGGGATACGGGACAGAATGTCCGGCGAAGACGGGTGTCCGGCCGAGAGACGAGACACCCGTCGAAGGTCCGGACGTGAAGACGGAGGCGCTGATGCGGCTGGGTGTCACGATGTTCGCCACCGACCGGTCCATGCCGGTCTCCGAACTGGCCAGGGCGGCCGAGGAGCGCGGGTTCGCCTCCCTCTACCTGCCGGAGCACACGCACATCCCCATCTCCCGCCGTACGCCCCCGGCCGCGGGACAGGCGGTGCTCCCCGAGGAGTACCGGCGCACGCTCGACCCGCTCGTCGCGCTCTCCCACGCCGCCGCCGTGACGAGCGAGATCGCCCTCGGCACCGGCATCATGCTCGTCGCCCAGCGCGAACCCCTGGTCACCGCCAAGGCCGTCGCCACCCTCGACCACCTCTCCGGCGGCCGGGTGGTGCTCGGCATCGGGTTCGGCTGGAACGTCGAGGAGGTCGAGGATCACCTCGGCCCGCAGGGTTTCCGCTCCCGCCGTGACGTGGCCCGCGAGCACATGCTGGCGATGAAGGCCCTGTGGAGCCGGGAGGAGGCCGGTTTCGACGGCCGCCACGTCGGCTTCGAGCCCTCCTGGTCCTGGCCCAAGCCGATCTCCGGTCCCCCCGTCTACGTGGGCGGGGCCGCGGGCCCCAAGCTCTTCGCCCACGTCGCCGAGTACGCCGACGGCTGGCTGCCGATCGGCGGCCGGGGCATCAGGGCCGCCCTCCCCGCCCTGCGCGAAGCCTGCGACAAGGCGGGACGCGAGATGGCCAAGGTCGTCCCCTTCGGCACGCTGCCCAACGCGGAGAAACTCGACTACTACTCCGAGCTGGGCATCGAGGAGGTCGTACTCAGCCTCCCCAGCGCCGAGGCCGACCGGATCCTCCCCATCCTCGACGAGTACACGGCCTTCCTCCGCTGACCGGCCGCGGTCCGGGCATTCCCGGTGGGCACGGGGTGGTGGACCTGTTCAAGTCGCCGACTCCGGAATGACGCGCCGGGTGTGCCCGGTCCTGCGGGTCGCCCCATCGGCCGTACGGGATGGCCGACCCGGCATCGGCGCTGTGCTGGGCGCCGGCGATTCGGGAGGTGTGTTGGGACTTGCCCTGACCTGAGCATCACATGAATATCACGGTGAGGGAGAGAAGCCCTGTCTGCCCGTTGACTGTCGGCGATGCTTCTTCTTGAGTGAGAAGGGTGGCGGCGAGGGGAGGCTCGCGTGCCGTATGCGCAGCCGCTCAGAACGGGGGATCCGGCGGCGCTCGGTGAGTACGAGATCATCGGGCGGCTCGGAGAGGGAGGCCAGGGAGTGGTCTATGTCGGGGTGCGCCCCGGCACCGGATCAGAGCCCTACGCGGTCAAGCTTCTGCACGGCTCGGTGGGGGAGAACCCTGAGATCTTCCTGCGCGAGGTCGAGCTGGCGAAGCAGGTGGCCCGGTTCTGCACGGCCCAGGTGATCGACGCCGGGCTGGACGGCGACCGGCCCTACATCGTCAGCGAGTACGTCGACGGCCCGTCGCTCCACCGCGAGGTCGCGGTCAGCGGGCCCCGCGAGGGAGGCAGGCTGGAGCGTCTGGCCATCGGCACGGCCACCGCGCTCGCGGCCATCCACCGGGCCGGGATCGTGCACCGCGACTTCAAGCCGCAGAACGTGCTGCTCGGTCCGGACGGGCCGAGGGTCATCGACTTCGGGCTGGCCAGGGCGCTGGACGCGGCGGCCACCCAGAGCGGGCGCGGTGCGGGCACTCCGGCTTACATGGCGCCCGAGCAGGTGGAGGGCGCCGAGATCAACCCGGCGGCCGACGTCTTCGCCTGGGGCGCCACGATATGTTTCGCGGCCAACGCCCAGGCGCCCTTCGGTCAGGACTCGATCGCGGCGGTGCTGAACCGGATCCTCACCGCGGCCCCGCAGTTGGGGCGCCTCGACGGGCTGCTCGGCGCGCTGGTGGTCGACTGCCTGGACAAGAATCCCGGTAACCGCCCCAGCAGCCGGGAGTTGCTGCTCGCGCTGCTCGGCAACGACGGGCACAGGTCGGTGCTCGACTCCCGGACCCCTCCGGTGCCCGGCGGTCTCGCCCTGCGGGCCGGCTCCGGTGAGCCTGACGCCTCGGGCCCGTCCGGCGTGTCCGGTCCCGCTGATTCCTCGGATACGCCCGGTTCCTTCGACGTGCCGGGCCTCGCGGGGAGGTCGCGCACCTCCGGGTCCGCCTGGCGGGCGATGTCCGGTGGGCGCGGGCACTTCACCGAAGGCGAGGACTTCGACGAGCCTCGCACTCACCCGGGGCGGGCGGCCACCAGGGCGTCGATGGCGGTCTCCGGGGCGCTGCTGGTGAGCGCCGCGGTGCTGGTGGGGGTGCTGGTCCCGGCACTGAGCGGGGTCACCCCGAAAGGCGCGGCGGCACCGCCGGCGGCACCGCCGGCGGCGCCGGTGGTGGAGACCAGTCCCCAGGCCGAGACGGCGCGGCCGAGCAGGACGAGCCCGCCGGTCAGGCCTCTCCCGGCGAACCCGGCCAAGCCTCCGCGCGCGGAGGGAGTCAGGTCCTCCCCGCTGCCGCCGTCCGAGGTCACGACGGTCGTGCCGGCCCTCGTCGGGCTGGACCGTTCCGGGGCGGCACGCCTGATCAAACAGGCCGGACTGGTCGCCGGGACCGTCCAGGCGGTCAACTCCGACCGTCCGGTCGGGGAGGTGCTCGCGAGTGACCCGGCGGCGGGGACCACGCTGCCGAGGAAGGGCAAGGTCAACCTGGAGGTCTCCGCGGGGATCCAGGTGCCCACGCTGGTCGGCCTCGCCAGGACTGCCGCCCAGGCGGCGCTTACCCAGGCCGGGCTGGTCGCCGGAGGGGTGAGTACGCGCTGCTCGGACCAGCCGGCCGGGCGGGTGCTGGCGAGCACCCCCGGCGCGGGCAAGCACGTCTCGCCGGGCAGCGCGGTGGCGCTCGTCATCTCCAGGCACGGCGTTCCGGTGCCGTCGATCACCGGCCAGAGCGCCGCCGATGCCTCGAACACGCTCGGCGGGGCGGGTTTCGCGGTACGGACCCGGGCGCGGCTGGTCACCGACGACGCTCAGGACGGTGTGGTGCTGGCGCAGAGCGTGGCGCCGGGCACCTGTGCCCGGCCGGGCGCGACGGTCGTGATCACGGTCGGGGTGGCGGGCCAGAGCGGGCCCGGTCCGGGGCCGGGTCCGAGCCATGGCCCGGGGGAGACCACCGCGCCTCCCGATCCTCCCGACCCGCCGGATCCGGTACCCGGGGAGGCGGCTCCGTCGGGATGACGGCATCCCGGTACGGCGGCGGGCCGGGGCGATGGGCGCCCGCGGGGGAGCGCGGAACCCGGGTGCGGTGTTCGTGCGGCGGGGTAGCGGTCAGATGGCGGCCAGGGCGGTGGTCAGCAGGGTCCTCCTGACGTCCTCCTGGGGGAGGTCGATCGTCTTGACCACCCCGTACTGGAGCGACCCCAGCAGCGCCCAGGCCCAGACCCGGCGGTCGGGATCGGGGTCTTCTCCGGCCAGCCGGTGGTAGATCTCGTCACGGAAGGCGCGGATGACCTCGCCGGGGGAGCCGGGGGGCGCGTCGTCGGCGCCGCCGATGTCCTCCATGATCAGCCGGATGATCGCCCGGTACCTGACCACGAAGGTCACCAGGGCCTCGACGAAGGCGCGGTCGTCGTCGAAGTCGCTCTCGAGCAGGACCACGATGTCCTCGGCGGCGGGGGCGAGCAGCTCGGTGGCCAGCCGGTCCTTGGGATGGAAGTGGTAGGCGACGGCGGTCTTCGTCAGGCCGACGGCCGCGGCGATGTCGGCCAGCGAGGTCGCCGCATAGCCGCGCTCGGCGAACAGCCGGCAGGCGGCGTCGAGGATCCGGCCGCGCGTGTCGTGTCCATGCTCAAGTGTGGTCATCGTCTCAATCCCACGCTATTGGGAGTATTACCCAATTTGCGCGCCTACTCTCATATCGTAGGTTCTGTACGGCCGTACAGTACGGCGTTTCAGGCACATTTCAGACTTTAATAGGGCGGTCACTGAATGTCTGGTTTGCTGGGGCGGCTGGGGAGTTGGTGCGCGCGGCGCGGCAAGGCGGTGCTGGCACTGTGGGCCGTCGCCGCGGCACTGCTGATGGCGGGATCGGTGCTGTTCCCCGGACCGGCCACCAACGACACCAGCCTCCCCGGCACCGACACCCAGCGGGCGATGGACCTGCTGAAGGACGGTTTCGGCCCCGGTTACGAGATGGGTGGTTCGGTCCAGCTCATCCTCTACTCTCCTGACGGCTCCCTCCTCGCCGAGCCGAGGAAGAGCGCGGTGGAACGTGCCGCGGAGCGGATCCGCAAGGTCCCGCACGTGGTGGAGGTGACCCCTCCCTCCCGGACGGGCGGGATCGCGCCCAGCCTGGAGATCGGTTTCATCGCGGTCAAGCTTGAGGGGCACGACGCCACCAAGACGGCCGAGACCGCCAAGCTCCTCGTCGAGGCGGCCGAGCCCGCGCGGGCGGCGGGCCTGGAGGTCGTGCCCGCCGGCTCGTCGAGCCCGGCGAACAAAGAGATCAAGACCGGGACGAGCGAGATCATCGGAGTGATCTGCGCGTTGCTGGTCCTGCTGTTCGCGTTCGGCACCCTGGTCGCCGCGATGATTCCGATCTTCGTCGCACTGGTCAGCATCGCGACCGGGCTCGGCACGATCGGCCTGCTCGGCCACCTGGTGGACGTGCCCAAGCAGGCGCCGATCCTGGCGACGATGATCGGCCTTGGTGTCGGCATCGACTACGCGCTCTTCCTGCTCAGCAGGTACCGCAAGCTGCTGGCCGACGGTGTGCCCGTCCAAGAGGCGATCCGCCGGGTGGTCGCGAGTTCCGGCGGCGCGGTGGTGTTCGCCGGCGGCACGGTGATCATCGCGCTCAGCGCGCTGATGCTCGCCGACTTCCCCATGCTGCAGACGCTCGGCTGGATCACCGGCATCTCGGTGGTCTGCGCGGTGCTCACCGCCGTCACGCTGGTCCCCGCGCTGCTCGGGATGCTCGGACAGCGGGTCAACGCGTTCCGCCTGCCGTTCATGGGGCGCCGGGGCAGCCACGGCTCCTCCGGCTGGGGCTCGCTGGGCAACTGGGTGGCCAGGCGGCCCTGGAGCGTGCTCGCGCTCAGCCTCGTGCTCCTGGGAGCGCTCGCCGCCCCCGCCCTGGGACTCAAGCTGGGCACGCTCGACAACGGCTACGGCGATCGCGGCACCGACGCGCGGCGCTCCTACGAGTTGTTGCAGGCCGGGTTCGGGCCCGGCATGAACGGCCCGCTCGTCGTGGTGGCGGATCTGGAGACCCCGGTCGTCGACCGGAAGCCCGCCCCGGCCATATTGCGGAACCTGAAGGATCGCGTCGCGGACGTCGAAGGGGTGGCCCATGTCGGCGACCCGGTGCTCAACGAGCGCGGCACGGCGGCCCTGGTTCAGGCGATCCCCGACTACGCCCCCAGTGACCCCCGGGCGCTGGAGGTGGTCGAGGCGGTCCGCGCGATCGAACTCAACGGAGCCAAGGTGCACGTGGGCGGTGAGGTCGCGGGCATGGCCGACGCCAACTCCAAGATCGCCGCACGCACCCCGCTGGTCGTCGGCGTCGTGGTCCTGCTGAGCGCGCTGCTGCTGCTCCTGGCGTTCCGCTCGCCGGTCGTCGCGATCAAGGCCGCGGTGATGAACCTGATCTCGCTCGGCGCCGCGTTCGGTGCGCTCTCGCTGGTCTTCTCCCTGGGCCTTGGCAGCGGCCTGGTCGGCATGGACCCGCCGGTCAATGTGGACGCCTCCTATCTGAGCACGCTGTTCTTCACGGTGCCGATCGACAGCTACATCCCGCTGATGCTGTTCGCGATCCTGTTCGGCCTGTCGATGGACTACGAGGTCTTCCTGCTCACCGCCGTACGGCAGGCGTACCTGAGGCACGGCGACAACCGCAGGGCGGTGGCCGAGGGGCTGGGGACGACCGGCCGGGTGATCACTTCCGCCGCCCTGATCATGGTCTCGGTCTTCGTCGCGTTCATCGCCTACCCCGACCCGATGGTCAAGATCTTCGGTGTCGGCCTGGCGGTGGCCATCGCGGTGGACGCCACGATCATCAGGGGCCTGCTGGTCCCGGCGACCATGGTCCTGCTCGGCAGGTTCAACTGGTGGTGCCCCGCCTGGCTGGACCGTCTCCTGCCCAACCTCTCCATCGAGGGGCAGGAGGAGGACGAGGAGATCGAGGAGCCGAGCAGGGAGCTCGTCGGCGCGGGTCGCGGCTGAGCCGAAACGGCGACCGGGGAGGTCGTGCACGAGGGCGGCGGTCAGGCGAAGACGATGACGCTGCGGGCCACCGCCCCCTCGCGGACGTGCCGGATCGCCTCGTTGATCTCCTCCAGCGGGAGGCGCTCGCTGACGAGGCGGTCGAGGTCGAGGCGGCCGCGCAGGTACTGCTCGGCGAGCATGGGCAGGTCCCTGATCGGGGCGGCGTCGCCGCCCTGGGTGCCCATCAGGCGTCTGGAGGCGAACAGCAGGCCCGGCTCGACACTGAGCGGCTCGCCCTGCGGCGGGCTGCCGACCATCACCGTCGTGCCGCCGGGCTGGGTGGAGGCGAGGGCGGCGCCGAGCACGCCGGCCACGCCGGTCACGTCGAAGGCGTAGTCCACGCCGCCCCTGACGATCTCGCCCACCTGCTCGGGCAGGTCGGTGACGAGGATCGTGTGGGTGGCGCCGAACTCCTCGGCCAGCTTCAGCTTCTGTTCGGCCACGTCCGCGGCGACGATGGTGGTGGCTCCGGCCAGCGCGGCGCCCTGGACGACGTTCAGCCCGACCCCGCCGCAGCCGACCACCAGCACGCTGGAGCCGGGGGTGACCCGCGCGACGTTCAGCACCGCGCCGACGCCGGTGATCACCCCGCAGGCCAGCAGGCACATGGTGTCGAACGGCGCGTCTTTTGCGATCTTCACGCACATCGCCTCGTTGACCACGGCGTACTCGGCGAACGAGCCGATGCCGATCATCGTCCTGGCGCCGTCGCCGTCCACGGTGATCCGGGTACCGCCGTCGCGCATCGTGCCCATGATGGCCGCCATCCTGGCGGGGCCGCCACACAGGTGGAACCGGCCGGCGCCGCAGTTGCGGCAGCGCCCGCAGGCGCCGTTCATCGCGATGATCACATGGTCACCGGGTCTGACGCCGGTCACCCCGGCTCCGGTGCTCTCCACGATCCCGGCGCTCTCGTGGCCGAGTACGAAGGGGAGCCGGCGGACCACCGGGCTCTTGCCGTCCAGCGCCTTGATGTCGGACCCGCAGACGCCGGACGCCTTGATCCGCACCCGCACCTCGCCGGGCCCCGGGTCGGCGATCTCGACCTCGCGCACCTCCAGCGCCGTGCCGAACCCGGTGAGTACGGCCGCACGCATCAACATGTCCGCTCCCGTCGAGCCGAGGGCCCCGTGCGCTCCGCACGCCGGCCCGGATCGGCATTATAAGCAAGCAATTGCTTGGTTATCTACCGTGCCGGGGGTGTCGCCGCCCGCCCCTCCCCGCCTTCCGGGTGGTCGGGTGGCCCGTGTGGGGGGTGTGGTGATCTTCCATTGACACCCCCGGATGCCAAATCTACGCTGACGAAACCAAGCGAGCGCTAGGCCAAATTGTGCCGGGCGCGCGCCGCACGGCACGGCACGGCAGGGAGCGACCTATGAGACGGCAGGCAGTGCGACTCATCGGCCTGGTGGCCGCGGCGGCACTCGCCGCAGGCGGCTGCGCGGCCGAGCAGAAGGCCGCGGGGGGCGGTGGCTCCGAGGCGGCGGCGGGGGTGACCGCCACAACGGTCAAGGTGGGCGGCGTGCTCACCAAGACCAGCGCGAGCGGCTACTCCACCAAGGACGCGGAGATCGGGGCCAGGGCCAGGTTCCAGCGCGCGAACGAGGCCGGTGGCGTGCACGGACGCACCGTCGAGTTCATCGGGGCCGAGGACGACAACCAGGACGCGGCCAAGGGGGATGCGGCGGCCAAGAAGCTGGTCCAGAAGGACAGGGTGTTCGCGCTGGTCCCCGTGCACGCGCCCAACTTCGGTGGCGCGACCTTCCTGGAGCAGCAGGGCGTGCCGTGGTTCGGCTGGGCCACCGGGCCGCAGTGGTGTGGCACGAAGACGGGCTTCGGCTACAACGGCTGCCTGGCGCCGCAGCCGGGCGCGGGCTCGCAGACCTGGTGGGGCAACCAGATGGCCGAGCTCATCGGCGGCTCGGCGGGCAAGAGCGTCTACATCCAGACGAGTGACTCCAGCGGCAGCAAGTACGGGGGCAAGACCATCTCACAGTCCTTCGAGGCCGCGGGCTTCAAGCTGGTCGGCCTCAACTCGGGTCTGCCCGCCGCGGCCCCGCCGCCCGACTGGCTCCCGTACGTCAACAAGATCATGACCTCCGACGGTGGCGGGCCGCCGGACCTGGTGGTCTCGATCATCGCCGGCACCAAGTTCAACGTCGGCCTGTACGGCGCGCTGAAGAAGGCCGGCTACCAGGGCCTGATCTCCGACGCGACCAGCTACGACGCCGCGATCCTGGCGGACCCGGCGATCGCCCAGGCGCTCGAAGGCGTGATCGCGGCCCCCATGTTCGAGCCCTTCGAGTCGCAGGCCCCGGAGATCGCGCAGCTCAGGGCGGACGTGGAGAAGGCCGCACCGGGGACTCGGCTCACCCAGCATCTGGCCATCGGCTACTGGGCGGCCGACATCTTCCTCAAGATCCTGGAGCAGACCGGCAAGGAGCTGACCAGGGAGAGGTTCCTGGCCGCGGCCAACGGCTCCTTCGACTACGAGAATCCCGGCTTCGGCCGGATCCGCTATCCCAAGGACCACACCGAGCCCAACGGCTGCGGCGCCCTGGTCAAGCTTGAGGGGGGCGCCTTCAAGGTGGCCAAGAACATGAAGTGCTTCGACAACGTCCCGCTGAGATAGCGGGCGCGGGCTTGCCGCTCACGCGTCTGGCGGGCCACGTGAGCGGCGAGCCGGGGGCACCTCCGGCCACCCTGCCGGCCCTCACCCGTCAACCCCACCATCCGACCGTCGTCCTCTTCGGGGAGCGGCCCCGGCCCGCTCGAAGGCCGGTCGTAGGCCGGTCGTACCGGTCACACCCGTGAACAGTCAGCAACCAGGCGCGAAATTCCGGGGTGAAGGCCCTTATGTCCGAGCTTGTTGGTTACATTCTCAGCGGTCTCGTCACCGGAGCCGTCTTCGCGGTCATGGCCTCGGGGCTGACCCTGTCCTACGCGGCGACGGGCGTGTTCAACTTCGCTCACGGGGCCATCGGGTTCCTGGCCGCGCTGCTGTACTTCGAACTCAACGTGGGTCTCGGGCTGCCCGCCTGGGCGGCCGGGGTGGTCGCGGTGGCGCTCTTCGCACCGCTGCTCGGATACCTGCTGCACAGGGTCATGTTCCGCGGCCTCGCCCGGGCGGGGGAGACGGCGCAGATCGTCGGGACCATCGGCCTGACGATCGCGCTCCCGGCACTCGGGCTGCTGGTCGTCGACCTGGTCGCCGAGCCGCTCGGGCTGCCACGTGCCGACGCGACCTCGCTGCCGCGCGGCCTGGGCCCCTACCCGGCGGCCACCTACGCCTTCGGCGGCGTTCACCTCGACTCCGACCAGCTCATCACCTTCGCCTTCGCGGTGCTGGCCGCCGCGGGGCTGTGGGCCTTCATGCGGCACACGCCGTACGGCCTGAGAATGCGCGCCTCGGTGGACCGCCGCGGGCTGGCCACCCTGCGCGGGATCGACGTCGACGCCTCCTCGGCCATGGCCTGGACGCTCAGCTCGACACTCGCCGGGCTCGCCGGGGTGCTGGCGGTCTCGACCCTGGGCCTGGATTCCACCGCGTTCACCGTGATGCTGTTCGTCTCGGCGACGGCCGCGGTGTTCGGCCGGCTCCGGTCGATCCCCTGGACGTTCGCGGCAGGGCTCGGGCTCGGCGTGGTGCAGAACCTGGTCGCGGGGTACGCGGACTTCGCCGAGAACGTCACGGGACTGCGCACGGCGGTACCGGTGATCCTGCTGTTCGTCGGGCTGATCCTGCTCAACCGGTCCAAAGACCGCATCGCGGGGTCAGCCGCCGAGGACGCGCCGCCGCCCGATCACCTGGCCGACCTGCCGCCGTGGCGGCGGCGCCTGCCGTGGGCGCTCGGCCTGGTCGCGCTGCTGGCCTGGACCCTCACCCGCCCGGCCGACGACTTCTCCGTGAGCGTGGTGGCCCAGGGGCTCGTCCTCGCGCTGATCTTCTGCTCGTTCGTGGTCGTCACCGGCATCGGCGGCATGGTCAACCTCGCGCAGGCGTCCTTCGCCTCGATGGCCGCGCTCACCTGCGGCTGGGCGTTCTCCTCCGGCCTGCCCCTACCGGTGGCGATCCTGCTGGGGGTGCTCGGCGCGACAGCGGTCGGCGTGCTCGTCGCGCTGCCCGCCCTCCGGCTGGGCGGCCGGATTCTCACCCTGGCCACGCTCGCCCTCGCCCTCCTCGCCGACCAGGTGCTCTTCCAGATCGACGAGTTCAGCAACGGCACGATCGGCTGGCCGCTGCCCGCCCTCGGACTGGGGTTCGCCGACACCACCGACCCCCGGGTACGGGTCCTGCTGCTGCTGGCCCTGATCGGGCTGGTCGGGCTCCTGGTGCGGAACCTGGAACGGTCGGCCTCGGGCCGGGCGGTCCTGGCGGTCCGCTCCGCGCCCGCCGCCGCGACCACCTCCGGCATCTCGGCACCCCGCACCAAGATCATGCTCTTTGCCCTGGCCTCCGGGATCGCGGGGCTGGGCGGAGTGCTGTTCGCGATCTCCAAGGGCTCGGTGACGGCCACCGACCTGCCGGCCTTCTCGGGTTTCGTCTGGCTGGCCGTGGTCGTCCTGCAGGGCGTCCGCAGGATCGGTGGCGCGGTGCTCGGCGGGCTGATCGCCGCGATCTTCCCCGAGCTGCTGGCCGGGTGGCACGTCTCCGCGCACGTCGGGGCGATCCTCTTCGGGGCCGGCGGGATGATCCTGGCCAGGCATCCGGACGGGGTGCTCGCCCAGCTGGGCGAGGCCCGCCACCGCCGCCGCACGCGCGGTGACCGCGCCGCGGCCCTCCAACGCGGGACACCCCCGCGCGAGGAGGCCGCTCCGGCGGTGAAGGTGACGAACGGGACCGGCCACCGCCCGGTCACCGCACCGCCGCGGGCACCCGCCGTCGAGGACGCGCTGTTCCGGCTGGAGGGCGTGGTCGCCGGGTACGGGGACGTCACGGTGCTGCGCGGGGTGGACCTCGCGGTACGGCCGGGAGAGGTGGTGGCGCTGCTCGGCGCGAACGGCGCGGGCAAGTCCACCACCTGCGCGGTCGCCGCGGGGGATCTCCGGGTGACGGCGGGGCGGGTGGTCCTGGACGGGGCCGACGTGACCTCCTGGCCCGCCCACCGCCGCGCGCGGGAAGGTGTGCTGCTCGCACCCGAGGGGCGCGGTGTCTTCCCCGGGCTGACCGTGGACGAGAATCTGCGGACCTGGCTCGCCGATCCCGATCCCGTCTACGAGCGGCTGCCGCAACTCGCCAGGCGCCGGGGGCTCGCCGCCGGGGCACTCTCCGGCGGTGAGCAGCAGCTGCTCACCCTGGCTCCCGCTCTGGTCAGGCCACCTCGGGTACTGGTCGCCGACGAGCCCTCGCTCGGCCTGGCACCGCTCGTCGTCGAGCAGGTCTTCGAGGTCTTCGCCGAGCTGCGCGAGCGCGGCGTCGCGCTGCTCCTGGTGGAGGAGAAGGCCACCTCGGTGCTCGAACTCGCCGACACCGTCGCGTTCATGCGCCTGGGCAGGGTCACCTGGACCGGCCCCCGGGCCGAGGTGGACGGCGCCAGGCTCACCGCCGCCTATCTGGGGGTGTCGTGACATGAGAGACGGGGTGGCGATGAGCGCGGCGCTGCGGGTCGAGGCCGTGTCGGTCTCCTTCGGGGGCGTCCACGCGCTCACCGACGTCTCCTTCGAGGTGCCGGCGGGCCAGGTCTGCGGGGTGATCGGGCCCAACGGGGCGGGTAAGACCACGCTGTTCGACGTGATCTCCGGACTGCGCCGGCCGACCTCGGGTTCCGTCTCGGTGATGGGCCGCGAGAGCACGGGCATCCCGGCGGTGCGGCGGGCGCGTGCCGGACTGCGCCGTACCTTCCAGCGGACCCAGGTGTTCGGCCGGCTGACCGTGGCGGACAACGTGCTGGCCGCGATGGAGTGGAGAGGCGGGGGAGGTGGGCTCCCGGCCGACCTGGTCGGCTGGCGGGGACGCCGGAACCTGGAGCGGGCCCGCGGGGAGCGGGTGGACGAGGTGCTGGAGCTCTGCGGGCTGAACGGGCTGCGCGACGCCTACGCGGCGGCACTTCCCGCCGGGTCGCGACGCCTGGTCGAGCTGGCCCGCGCCCTCGCGGACGCGCCGTCGCTCCTGCTGCTCGACGAGCCCACGTCCGGTCTGGACGCCGACCAGACCGCTCGCATCGAGGAGGTCATCGGGGCGTTGGAGACGACGATCCTGCTGGTCGAACATGACATGGGATTCGTGATGGACACCTGTGACCGTCTCGTCGTCCTCGACCTCGGCCACGTCATCGCCTCGGGCGCTCCCGCCGAGATCCGCGAGGATCCCGTGGTCCGTGCCGCCTATCTCGGCTGACCTCGTTCTCCGCGCGGGTGGGGTACGGATTCGACGCTCGCCGTTGTGGGCATATACTCGCCCATACCTTGATCGCTTACCGGCGCGGGGCCCGTCCCGTCCCCTGAGCGCCGGGAGGGTTCCAGCACGTCGCCGGACGCTCCCGGCGGCCTACCAGTCGCTTCCAAGTACTCCCCAAGTGGTTCCCGTCATGCTCTCGCCTCGGGAAGCAAGTTTTGGGGAGAGTACGAAGATGTGGGGAAGAATCAGCGCCGTCGCGGGCCTGGTGCTGGCGAGCACGCTGGCACTGCCGGGTACAGCGGTGGCCAAACCCAAAGAAGTCGACGTCCCCGTCGGGACGTGGCTGGCCGCCAGGACGCACCCGTCCGTCCAGCTGACCTCTGTGTCCTACACGGCGGACGTGGCCGTGCCGACGCCGGTGACGAACGAGGAGGCGTTCAAGGTCCTGACGCAGCAGGGGGTCGACGCCGTACAGAGCGGCAAGATCTCCTCCGACGAGAACAGCATCTATCGCTGGATCGTGCAGCAGATGGTCAAGAACCCGGGCCGCTACTTCTCACCCGGCGGGCAGGAGCGGGTCGTCGAGGCGACGGCGGGCGGGCTGTGCACCGGCTGGTGGATCACGCCGGACGGCTACATGGTGACCGCGGCGCACTGCGTCGGCCAGGAGGACACCGAGCTGGCCCAGACCTTCGCGACCCAGGCGCTCACGAAGATCAATGAGAAGGACGCCGCGGACCTGGTCGCCGAGCTCGGCGACATCGCCTCCGACGAGGAGATCCTCCGGAACGCGGTGAAGATCTTCCAGATCTGGAACGCGGAGAACATCAAGATCCGCAATGTCCAGAGCTCGCTCTCGCTGCTGCAGAGCCTGCCGGGCGGCGGCGTCGACAAGAGCACCAAGACGGTGCCGATCGAGCTGGTCGCCAAGGGCACGGTCTACCCGGGCAAGGACGTCGCGATCCTCAAGGCCAACGGGCAGAGCAACCTGCCGACCGTGCCGCTGGGCGAGGACTCGGACGTGCGCGTCGGCGACACCCTCTACATCAGCGGGTTCCCCGGCACCGTGACGCAGACCTCGATCTTCAACCTTGAGTCCAAGCTCAACCCGGCGTTCACCGAGGGTCCCTACAACGCCAGCCGCCAGACCCCCGAGGGGGTGCCGTACATCCAGACCCAGGCGCCCTCCTACCCGGGTAACTCCGGCGGTCCGGTGTTCAGCAAGGACGGCAAGGTCATCGGCATCCTGGTCGGCGGCCTGATCCAGCAGGACGGCGGTTCCACCGAGGGTGAGAGCTTCGTGCTGCCGGTCAGCGTCGTCAAGGAGAAGCTGAACGAGAAGAACATCAAGCCGGCCGAGTCGACGACGACGACGGCCTACAACGAGGCGCTCGACCTGTTCTTCCAGAACAGGTACTCCGACGCGCTGCCCAAGTTCCGCGAGGTGCAGGCGCTGCAGCCGAACCACCCGTACGTCGCCAAGTACATCAGCGACTCCCAGCAGGCCATCACCGCGGGCAAGGACGAGAGCGGCACCCCGCTCCTGCCGTGGCTGCTCTGGGGCGGCGGCGGCCTGGTCGCCGCGTTCGTGATCGGCACGATCGTCGCGGTCGCCAGGGGCAAGCGCCGCGCCAAGGGACCGGCCTCCTTCCCGCCCGCTCCGTACGGGGCGCAGCCCGGCTACCCGGCGCAGTTGCAGGGCGGCCAGCCACAGTACGGCCAGCCACAGTACGGACAGCCGCAGTACGGCCAGCAGGGGCAGCCGTACGGCGCACCGCCGCAGCAGTACCAGCAGCGGCCGCCTTACCCGCTCCCGGCGGGGCCCGAGACCCGGGCGGTCCGCCCGCAGTCGCCGTACGGCCCGCCGCAGCCCCGGCAGGGGTCGGGCGGACCCGGGGCGAACACCCGGATCGCAGGTCTGGAGGCGGAGCTGGAGCAACTGCGCCGGAACATGGGGCGGCGCCCGCCCGAGCAGCGCTGATCACGTCCGCTCGGGTGGGTGCCCACTCCTGGGGGAGCGCCGGCGGCGCTCGCCCGAGCGGAATCGGCGTCACCCGTCCGAATCGGCCGGACGGTCGTCCGCGCAGCGGCGTTCGGACGGGTGACGCCGGGCAAACACCCGGGTGGTGCCCCTCGGGCGAGGGGCACCACCCGGGTGGTCGAGGTCCGGAGCGGAACCATCGCTCCGGGCCTTTCGCGGTACGGCCCGCTGTACGCTTACCCAAGCGTGCGCTAGGTTGGTGTAGTGGATCTGGACTTCACTCCCGCGGAGCGGGAATTCCGGGCCGAGGTGCGGGACTGGCTGGCCCGGCATGTCCCGGCAGCCCCGCTGCCCTCGATGGACACGAGGGAGGGCTTCGAGGCGCATCGCGAGTGGGAGCGCCTGCTCGCGGCCGACAGGTTGTCGGTGGTCTCCTGGCCCGTCGAGTACGGCGGCCGGGGGGCGAGCCTCGTCGAGTGGCTGATCTTCGAGGAGGAGTACTGGGCGGCGGGCGCCCCCGGCAGGGTCGGCCAGAACGGCATCTTCCTGCTGGCCCCCACGATCTTCTCGTACGGCACGGCGGAGCAGCGGGAGCGCTTCCTGCCCGCGATGGCCAGGGCCGACGAGGTCTGGGCGCAGGCCTGGTCCGAGCCCGAGGCGGGCAGTGACCTGGCCGCCCTGCGGTCCCGCGCGGAGCGGGTGGAGGGCGGCTGGCGGCTGTACGGGCAGAAGACCTGGAGCTCCCGGGCCTGCTACGCGGGCTGGGGCTTCGGCCTGTTCCGGACCGGACCGGCCTCGGCCAGGCACCGGGGCCTGACCTACTTCATGTTCCCGCTGGCCGACGTCGCCGTACGGCCCATCGCCCAGCTCGACGGCGAGCACGGGTTCGCCGAACTGTTCTTCGACGGCGTCGAGGTTCCCGACGACCTGGTGCTCGGCGCCCCCGGTGAGGGCTGGCGGATCGCGATGGCGACCACCTCCTCGGAGCGGGGCCTCACCCTGCGCAGCCCCGGCCGGTTCACGGCCACGGCCGACCGGCTGGTCCGGCTGGCCCGCTCGGGTGGCACCGAGGGCACCGATCCCGCCCTGGCCGACCAGGTCGCCCGCGCCTGGCTGGACGCCGAGGCCTACCGCCTGCACACCTTCGGCACCGCCCGCCGTCTGGCGGCGGGGGAGGAGATCGGCTCCGCCTCCAGCATGGGCAAGGTCTTCTGGTCCGAGCTGGACGTGCGCATGCACACCCTCGCCCTGCGGCTCCTCGGCGAGCGCGGCCTCCTGGACGGAGGTGCCCCCGAGGCCGAGGACGACGGGCGCTGGCTGGACGGCTTCCTGTTCTCCCTGGCCGGACCGATCTACGCGGGCACCAACGAGATCCAGCGCAACATCATCGCCGAACGCGTCCTGGGGCTTCCACGATGAACTTCGCCTTCACCGATGACCAGCTCGCACTGGCCGCCACGGTCAGGGAGGTACTCGCCGCGCACTGCCCGGCTTGGGCCGCGCGGACGGAGCGGACTCCCGCCTGGTCCCGGCTCGCCGAGATCGGACTGTTCGGGCTGCTGGTCCCCGAGGAACACGACGGCCTCGGGCTGGGGCTCCTCGACGCGGTGCTCGCCTTCGAGGAGACGGGCAGGGCCGCGCTCCCCGGTCCGGTGGCCGAGACGGCGGTGGCGGCCCCCCTGCTGCTCGCCGGCGACCCGGGGCTGGGCAAGCTCGCCGCGGGCTCGCTGCGGGTGAGCGTGCGCATCGGCGACCAGGTCTACTCTCCCGACGCGGACCTGGCGGACCTGCTGGTCGTCGAGCGTGACGGCGTCCCGTACGCGGTGCGGCCGGGGCGGGCGCGGCTCACGCCCCAGTCCGGGGTCGATCGGACCAGGAGGCTGTTCGCGGTGGACTTCGACGCGGGGTCCGACGGTGTGTCCGACGGTGTGACCGACGGTGTGACCCGGCTCACGGCCCCGGTGGCCCCCGCGGTCCGCGCGGTCACCGTGGCGGTCGCCGCCCAGCTGGTCGGGGCGGCCAGGCATCTGCTGGAGACGAGCGTCGGCCACGCGCTGGCCCGCAGGCAGTTCGGTGTCCAGATCGGGTCCTTCCAGGCGGTCAAGCACCTGCTCGCCGACATGGCGGTGGCCGTCGAGTTCGCCGCGCCGCTGGTCTACGCCGCGGCCTTCGCGGTGGACAGGGAGCTGCCGACCGCCGGCCGGGACGTCGCCGCGGCCAAGGCCGCCGCGGGAGAGGCCGCCGAGCTGGCCGCCAGGACCGCGCTTCAGGTGCACGGCGCGATCGGCTACACCGAGGAGCTCGATCTGCACCTGTGGCTCGCCCGGGTGTGGTCCCTCTCCGCCGCCTACGGCGGCACCGCCCTGCACCGGTCCCGGCTGAGAGCCGAGATCCTCGGTTCCGCCGGACCGGTGAGGTGGCCGTGAGCCGGGAGGTCCCGGCCGGCCAAGAGCGGGGCCGCCCGCGCGGGGGCGCGGTTTCCCCACGGTCACCGAGGGAGGCGCCGTGAGGTTCGGGGTCCCGCTGGGGCTGATCCATCCGGACGCGTGGCGGGACGTCGCGGTCGCCGCCGACGAGCTGGGGTTCGAGTCGGTCTGGCTGCCCGAGCACCTGGTGTTCACCACCGACCTGTCGCTGGCCGTCTATCCGGGAACCGACAGGCCGGGTATCTCCCCGGTCACCCCGCTCTTCGACGCCCCCGCCTACCTGTGCTGGCTGGCCGGGCTGACCTCGCGGGTACGGCTCGGCACCGCCGTGCACCTCTACGCGCTACGGCATCCCTTCGTCTCCGCCCGCGCCTTCGCCACCCTGGACAGGGTCTCGGGAGGGCGGGCGATCTGCGGGGTCGGCGCCGGTTGGTACGAGGGGGAGTGGCTGGCGGCCGGGGTGGACTTCGCGACCCGGGGCCCACGCCTGGACGAGGCGATCGAGGTGACCCGGCGGCTCTGGTCCGAGCCGGTCGTCGCGCACGCGGGACGCTTCTACGACTTCCCCGAGGTCGCGTTCGAGCCCAAACCGGTCCAGGACCGGCTGCCGATCCTCGCCGGGGGCGAGTCGGGCGCGGCCCTGCGGCGGGCCGCCCGGCTCTGCGACGGCTGGATCAGCATGCCGCACTCCCTGGAGACGATCCGCCCGCAGCTCGACAGGCTCGCCGCGCTCCGCGACGACCGCCCCTTCTCGGTCACCGCGCACGCCTACGAGCTCGGCGGCCCCGCCGAGATCCCGCGCTGGGAGGGGCTCGGCGTGGACCGCATGATCGTCCGCCCCTGGCGGCGCAGCCGCGACGCGGTGGCCGCGCTGGCCGCCTTCGCCGCCGATCATCTCTAGCTTCATCGGGTCCCTCCGAGGAGACCCCCGCCTTCAGGCGGGGGAGGAATCGGGCTCCTGCGGAGCAGGACAGGGGCAGGCGATTCGCCGCCAGGCGGACCGCCGTACCGAACACACGCACGATCCTCAGCTGATCGCACGGTATGGTGCGAGGCGTGGCGCAGATCGTGAAGCGGGCCTACAAGTACCGCTTCCACCCGACCCCCGAGCAGGCCGGCGAGCTGGCCCGGACGTTCGGCTGTGTGCGCCTGGTCTACAACAAGGCCCTGGAAGAACGCACCCGCGCCTACACCCTCCAAGGGCGTCGCGTCTCCTACGTGGAGTCCTCCGCCCGGCTGACCGAGTGGAAACGCAGCGGTGCCTACGACTTCCTGTCCGAGGTGTCGTCGGTCCCGCTCCAGCAGGCGCTGCGCCACCTGCAGGCGGCGTTCTCCAACTTCTTCGCCAAACGCGCTAAGTACCCCACGTTCAAGAGCAGGAAGAAGGCGCGGGCGTCGGCCGAGTACACCCGCTCGGCGTTTCGCCGGCGTGAGGGCGCACTGACGCTGGCGAAGATGGACGCGCCGCTGGCCATCGTGTGGTCGCGTCCCCTTCCCGAGGGCGCACAGCCGTCCACCGTCACTGTGAGCAGGGACGCGGCGGGCCGCTGGTTCGTGTCCCTGCTGGTCGAGGAGAAGATCAGCCCTCTGCCGCCGGTCGAGCAGAGCGTGGGGGTGGACGCGGGCATCACCGCACTGGCGACGCTGTCGACCGGGGAGAAGATCGTCAACCCGCGTCACGAACGCCGTGACCGGCGCAAGCTGGCCAAGGCCCAGCGGGCGCTGGCCCGTAAGGAGAAGGGGTCGAACAACCGGGCCAAGGCGAGGCTGAAGGTCGCCGGGGTGTACGCCCGGATCACCGACCGCAGAAGGGATCACCTGCACCAGGTCACGACACGGCTTGTTCGCGAGAACCAAGTGATCGCCGTGGAAGACCTGACCGTCCGCAACCTGGTCAAGAACCGCTCGCTGGCCCGCGCCGTCTCGGATGCGTCCTGGCGGGAGTTGCGCTCCATGCTGGAGTACAAGGCCCGGTGGTACGGGCGCACGCTGGTAGCGGTGGACCGCTGGTTTCCCAGTTCGAAGCTGTGCTCGGCGTGCGGCGCGATCCAGCGGTCCATGCCGTTGGGGGTTCGCGAGTGGGTGTGTGCCTGCGGTGCCGCCCATGACCGGGATGTCAACGCCGCGAAGAACATCCTCGCCGCCGGGCTGGCGGAGAGGTAAAACGCCTGTGGAGCTGGTGTAAGACCTCAACGAGAGTCCTCTCGGGCGGGCAACCGGCGGTGAAGCAGGAACCCTCACGGGCGACCGTGGGAATCCCCCTCGTTTACGAGGGGGAGGATGTCAACGGGTCCCTAGTAGGGTCTGGTCGGCTTTGGACGCGGCGGCGTGTCGGTCCTTTGAAGACGAGGCGGAAGAGACACAGAGCTCCAGATGGGACGGATGACTTCCAACCGTCGCCCCACTCAAGGCCCTGCCGCCGGGCGACTCGCCGGGTCGACCTCCACCTGACCAGGCCCTACTAGGCCGGAACCCCTGTCCTGCGACGGTGTCCCCGGTAGCCGCTGTGCACCAGGACGTCGCCTGGTTCGGCGGGTGAGGTGAGGGAACCGGCCCTACCGCCCCGACCGCTCCGGGCCACCGGGAGACGGGGGCGAGCGACGGCACGTTCACGCGAGCCTCCCGGGGAACGGGTGAGACGCGTGCGGCGGCACCACTGGCCGGTTGTCTTCCTTGACATCCTCCCCTGCCTTAAGGGCAAGGGGATTCCTGGCTCACGCTGCCCGACGGACCGCATACCAGTGGCCGAGGCCGTCGCGATAAAGGCGGACGCTGGTGGGGGCGGCGGGCAGGGGGCGCGACCACACCACCGTCAGGGCGATTTTTCCGGCCAGGTGCAGGCGGCCGTCTTTGAGGCGAAAACCCCGCCGGGTGTAGTTGAGCGTGGGAGCCGAAAGGTTCTTCCTCTTGAACCGGGGCATGCCCGCGCGCCGCCGTATCGGCAGCTTGGCCTTGATGTCCTTGAGGGCCTTGGCGCGGGACTTCGCGAAGTCCCGGATGATCTGCTGTTGCGGCACCGACCCGCCCTGGCGCAGCCACTCGTGCTCACCACGCCACCCGGTCAGCATCTTGTCGAGCCGGGCGGGTCCGCAGGTGTCGTTGGCTTGGTGCGCGGCGCGTGATTCGGCGACACATTGGTTCCACACCCAGCGGCACCGGTCCCATTCCGACAGCAGTGCCGCCGAGGCGGTGGACGACACGCGAAGCCGGTAGGTGTAGCGGGCGAGCCTGGTCTCCTCCGCCGCCTCTAGTGTCACCATGGTGTCATGTTACCACTTCTTTAACGTTATGCTGGTGTTATGGAATCCGAGACCCGCATCACCC
The DNA here is from genome assembly GCF_050943795.1 of Streptosporangium sp. CA-115845. Taxonomy (NCBI): domain Bacteria; kingdom Bacillati; phylum Actinomycetota; class Actinomycetes; order Streptosporangiales; family Streptosporangiaceae; genus Streptosporangium; species Streptosporangium sp. CA-115845. The sequence goes on from NZ_CP191988.1 coordinate 2,191,592, forward strand.
TCAGAGTCCCCGGCGACCTTCACGCCCGGCTCGTTGTTCGCGCTCGGCGCGAGCGTCGCTCCCTGAACTCCGAAATACTTTGCCTGCTGGAGGATGCCCTGGTCGCCGATTCCGGCGAATCGGCGATCCCTGCCCCGCTACGCGGGAAGCCGGATTCCTCTCTGGCCTGAAGGCCGGGGCATCCTCCGGTTACTCGGTGACGAGGGTGGCTACCCGGCGGCAAGGATAGGTCACAACAGTCTAAAGTGTGTGCAAAGTCACTCGGCGTCATATACCTAGACAAAAGGCGACGTCAGGGGGCTTTCGCGTGATCTTTCGTGAGTAGAGCATTTGGCGAAAAGATCTACGGGGCTTCCGCGATCGGAGCCAGGAGCGCTGTTTCCGCGCGGATCGACCCTGTTGACCATCCCCCCTGCCGAGGGTCGACCTCTTTACCATCGGCGAAATGGGTATGGATATGGGTATTTATCCCCGTATGTCGGGATTGATGCTGAGAGATGCTTGTCACATCGAAGGCTCAACTGCAACCAATGAAGGATCAAAGGTACGAGCCATGTGTCAGCACCAGCCGCGATGCCCTCTCGCAAGCGCCCCCGATCACGAAGCCGCGTCCCTCGTGGCCTTCCACCCCGAGCAGGGGTGGGGTCTGCTCTGCAACGGCGTCGTGGTCTTCGATGACACCGGAGCGCTCCTGCCGGACGGGCGGAGCACTCCCGTCCACGACATGCCCACTCACCGCGTTCCGATGAGGCAGGCGGCATGAGTCCGGTTCGCGTTCCCACCGGCCAGGGGCCGAGCACGCCGCTCCAGCAGGTCGCCCAGCCGTGGCCGGTCGCCGTCGGCGACGGCCGCGTGCGCGAGCCGCACCCGGTCGAGGTGGCGCCCATGACCCTCTTCCCCGAGGAGCCGGATGTGAAGGAAACGTCGTTCTCCCTCACGCCCGAGTCGGCATCCGTGCCCCGGGCGCGCCGGATGACCCGCGCCTGTCTGGCGGACTGGGGGTTGCGGGAGGAGCACAGCACGGTCGCCGAGCTGCTCGTCAGCGAGCTGGTCACCAACGCGCTGCACCACTCGCGGGGGACCATCAGGCTCGCCCTCTCCTTCGAGGACGGCCTGCTGCGCTGCGAGGTCGAGGACGCGGACACGGACCCCTCCCCGATCCGCGTGTACCAGGCATGCGCGGACGACGAGCGGGGGCGCGGGCTGCACCTGCTCGACCTGCTCTCCTGCTGCTGGGGTAGCGACCGTACCTGTGGCGGCAAGGCCGTCTGGTTCGAGCTCCCCGCGTACGCCGCCGCCGAGTGCTGACCGCGGGTCCGCCATACGCGCCGGTCACCCCCACCCCCGCCGGGAGCCGAACCCACGTACCACCTCCGAAGAGCGGAGGCCGAGTTCCCCGACTCGCCGTCCGCCGCCCGCCGGAGCCGACGAGATCGCCGCACTCGTCGGCTCCGGCGCCCCCTTCTCCCATCAGGTGCCGGATGGGTGACTCCCGTCCGTGTCCCGGTTGCGCTCGCCGATCCAGACGGCGATCTGGGCTCGGGAGTGGAAGCCCAGTTTGGTCATGATGTGCTCGATGTGACCCTCCGCGGTGCGCTGGGCGATCGTCAGCGAGGCCGCGATCTCCTTGTTGCTCAGCCCCTGGGCGACGAGCTGGGCGATCTCGGTCTCCCTGCGGGTCAGCGGGGACGGCGACGGCGACGGCTCGGCCCTGCCGGGATGCCTGCCGGAGCGGGCGCCCTCGTCGAGGGCGAAGGCCAGCGCCTCGTCGCAGGGCAGCTTCGCGCCCCGCCTGACGGTGGCGTCGAAGGCCGCTTTCCCGAGGGCCTCACGCGTACGGGCCTCGCACTCGTCGTGGTAGTGCATGAGGTGTCCGAACCCGGACATCGGTGCCCCGATCGCCTGCCAGATCGTCTCCAGGATCCCCAGTAGTACGGCCGCCCGCCGGTGGTCCCCCTCCGCGGCGGCGATCCAGGCCAGCACCTCCAGGTTGACGCCGATGCCCAGCAGATCGTCGAGCGAACGGTTGAACCTCAGGCTCGCCTTCTCCAGCTCGGTCGCGCGCCGGGCGTCGCCCCGGGACCAGACCCCGATGCCGAGCGCCATCATCGCGTAAGCCCGGTGCCAGCCCTCCCCGTGGGCTTCGCAGAGTGTGAGGCACTCCTCGCCCGCGGAGACGGAACTCGCCCAGTCACCCAGGAAGGAGTGGGCGAGGCAGAGCCGGATGAGCGTCAGTGCCAGGCCCGTCGGGTCGTCGTCGGCGCGGTGACGCGCCGCCGCCTCCTGGTAGAGCTCGATCGCGGCTCCGAGGTCTCCCCGGGACATGGCGATCATCCCCGAGTAGAGCGCGACGTAGCCCAGGGTCGGCTCGTGCCCAGGCCGGTCCCCCAGCGCCCGGGCCTCCTCCAGCATCGCCGTGGCGGCGGTGATGTCGGCCTGGATGATGGCCAGCCAGCTGTTGGACCACAGCGCGCGGCCCCGGATCTCGTCGGGCCCGGTGACGGCCGGCAGGCTCCGGTCCAGCCAGTGGCGTCCCTCGCTGAGATAGTGGCTCGTGATCCAGTGGTAGAGCAGGTCGGTGGCCATGCCCAGGGCGGCGGGGGTCTCCTCGGGGTCGGTGAAGCAGTACTCCAGCGCGGTGCGCAGGTTGGCGTGTTCGAGGTTCAACCTGCCGAACCAGGCCACCTGGAACGGGCCGAACCGCTGTGCGTACGCCTCCGCGGACAGCCGCCGGTAGTGGTCGCGGTGCAGCCGCCGGAGCGCGGTCTCCTGCCCCAGGTCCATGAGCCGCTCCCGGCCGTACTGCCGGATCGTCTCCAGCAGCCGGTAGCGGGTCACCGAGGGGGTGGCGGGGGAATCCTCCTTGATCAGGACGGACTTGCCCACCAGCCCGATCACCAGGTCGATCACCTCCTCGCGATCGATGCCGTCCCCCGCGCAGACCGCCTCGGCCGCTTCGAGGTCCAGGCCGTCGGCGAACACCGAGACGCGCGCCCACAGCAGCTGCTCCTTCTCCGTGCAGAGGGCGTAGCTCCAGTCGATCAGCGCGCGCAGTGTCTGCTGGCGGGGCAGTGTCGTGGGCGAACCACCGGTGAGCAGCCGGAACCGGTCGTCCAGCCTGGCCAGCAGGTCCTCGGGAGAGAGCGCGCGCAACCGTGCGGCCGCCAGCTCGATCGCGAGCGGGATGCCGTCCAGCCTGCGGCAGATCTGCTCCACGGCGGCCCGGTTGGCCTCGGTGACCGTGAAATCCGGTAGGACGGCGCAGGCCCGCTCGGCGAACAGCCGTACCGCCTCGGACTGCGTGGCGGGCTCGGCGGGCAGTCTCGGACGGTTGGAGTCGGGTGCCGGCGGCGGCAGCGGCAGCGTCGGCACGGCCAGCGTCTGCTCGGCGGCGATGCCCAGCGGCTGCCGGCTGGTGGTGAGGATCCGCAGGCAGGGGGCCGAGCGCACCAGGATCTCCACCAGCACGGCGCAGTCCCGCAGGAGGTGCTCGCAGTTGTCGAGGATCAGCAGCGCACGCTTCTCCCTGAGGTGCTCGACGACCACCTCCACCGGGGGGCGGTGCGAGGTGTCCCTGATCGTCAGGGCCTCGCTCACCGACGCGCCGAGCAGCTCGGGGTCCTTCAGCCCGGCGAGCTCGACCAGCCACACCCCGTCGGGAAAGGCCCGCTGGACGTCGGCCGCGACGCGCAGGGCCAGCCGGGTCTTGCCGACACCGCCGGGGCCGGTGAGGGTCACCACGCGGGCTCCGGACAGCAGGCGCCTGACCTCGGCCACCTCATGCCGACGTCCTACGAAACTGGTCACCTCGGGTGGCAGCCCCGCTGTCCGCCACCGTTTCTGGGTGGCCGGTGCCACCTCATCCATCAACGTTCATCAGCGCCTCACGCCGGCCTCGGCAGGCGAACCGCCACATGTTCGGGTCCGACCGGCACCATCCACACTATGCGCAGGGTGGTTCGCCCCCGTACGCGCCGTGACCGTGACCGGATGGGCGCCGGTGGATCAGTAGCCCGCGCCGGTCAGCAGGCCGCCGTCCACCGTGAACTCGCTACCGGTGCAGTAGCTCGCCCGGTCGGAGGAGAGGAAGGCCACCACATGAGATACCTCGACAGGCTTGGCGAAACGCTTGATGACCATGGACTTCAGGAACGCCTCCGCGTCCACCTTGGCGATGATCTCCGGATCCAGCACCATGGAGGTGTTGATCGCACCGGGGTGCACGGAGTTCACCCGGATCTTGAACTGGGCGAGCTCGCGGGCCGCGGCCTTGGTCACCCCGCGTACGCCGAACTTGGAGGCGGAGTAGGCGGACATGCCCTCGGCGCCGATGAAGCCCTCGACCGAGGAGATGTTCACGATCGAGCCCCGGCCGGCGGCCCTCATGGGCTCGATGACGGACTTGACGCCGAGCCAGGTGCCCTTGAGGTTGACGTCGAGGACGCGTTCGAACTCCTCCAGCGTCATGTCCTCGATCCGACGAAATTTCAGGATTCCGGCGTTGTTGACCAGGACGTCGAGCGTGCCGTAGGCATCGACGGCGGCGCCGACCGCGCGCTCCCAGTCCTCGGGCCTGGTCACGTCCTGGTGGACGAAGAGCGCCCCGGTCTCCTCCGCGAGCGCCTTGCCCTCCTCGTCGAGCACGTCGCCGAAGACGACCCGCGCCCCCTCCTGCAGGAACAGCCGTACATGGGACTCGCCCATGCCCCTGGCGCCACCGGTGACCAGCGCGACCTTGCCGTCCAGAAGACCCATGTCAAGCTCCTCGGATGAAACGTGCGGCGGCGGCGACGGCCACGGCGGCCGCCTCCATCGAGCGGTAGACGGGGATTCCCGCACCGGCGGCGATCGCGCGGACCTCGTCCTCGACTCCGGGCGGCGCGCACTCGCCGTTCCTGGTGACCAGGGTGATCCTGGCTCCCGGCAGGTCCCGTTGCGCCCGGGCGAGGTTGTGCGCGTACGCGTAGAGGGGGTCGGCGGAGGTTCCGAAGGTGAAGAAGCTCTGCACGTTCACGTGCGCCACGACGTCGGGGTACGGCCGGCGCGCCACGATCGCCCCGATGACCTCCCTGACCAGCTCAGGGCGGCCTCGCGGACCCACCGGGACCTCCAGCGGATTGGCCGGAGAGGTGCCGGCGGCCCCCGCGCCCAGGGCCTTCAGCACGTCCCGCGTCTCGTCGGGCAGCGCCGCCAGCGCCAGCCCCGCCGCGTCGAGGACGTCCGCCGCCAGCACGCTCGCCCCGCCGCTCGGGCCGATCACCAGTACAGAGGGAAGGCCGTCCTCGCCGTGGCCCGTCCACGGCTCCCGCGCGGTATTCGCGACGGCCCCGGCGGGGGGAGCGATCCTGGAGGCGTGGGACTGGAAGAAGGACAGGGCGCCGATCAGGTCGTCCTGGCTGCCGACCAGGACGGCGCCGGTCTGGTCGGCCAGGGCCCGCCAGACGCGGCCGTCGCCGACCATGCCGCCGGTGTGCGAGGCGGCCGCCCTGCGCCCCTGGCCGCTCCGGCCGCCGACCAGCAGGACGACCGGGAGCCGTCCGCGCACGGACATCAGGGCCTCGAAGAGGGCACGGCCGTCCCGGGGGTCCTCCAGGTACATGCCGACGACCGAGGTGTGCTCGTCACCGCCGAGCCAGCCGAGCAACTCGGCGGGGGTCACGTCGGCGGAGTTGCCGACCGTGGCCACCCGGCTGAACGCCAGCCCGCGCCGCTCGCCCACCCTGACCACCTCTCCGGCCAGGCCGCCGCTCTGCGAGATCAACGCCACGTGACCCGGAGGACCCGGCTCGCCGCCGATGAAGGTCTGCCCGCCGCGCGGGCTGTAGACGCCCATGCAGTTCGGCCCGAGCAGCCGGACCCCCGCCTCCCGCGCCGCCCTGACCAGCTCGGCCTCCAGCCCGGCGGCCCCGGCCTCGCCGAACCCGCCGCTCATCACCTGGACGAACGAGACGCCCTTCGCCTGGCGCATGACCTCCGCGCAGCGCTCGGCCGGTACGGCGACCAGCGCGTAGTCGGCGTCCGCCTCCGCGAGGGTCGGCACCGTGGGCACCCCGTTGATCTCGTCCGCCTCCGGGTGCACCGCGACCAGCGGCACGCCGGTGGCCTTGTAGAACTCCAGGAACATGTTCCCGAAGTTCGGTCTGCTCGCGGACGCGCCCACCACGGCCACCGCCCTGGGCTCGAACAGTGCGGTGAAGTCCTGCCCCGGGGTTTCCCGCCGCGACCTGTCTTGTCGTGGTTCCTCCGGTCCCGGCCCGGTGGGCTCCGCCATGCCGGGAAGGTAGCGCGCGTCCACCGCGACCACGCCCTCCTCGGTGGCGATCACCGGGTTGAGTTCGAACTCGCCGAGATCCAGCCGTTCCCACAGTCCTCCGGCCCCGCCGATCGCGAGCAGCAGCCCGACCAGGGCCTCCGAGTCCACGGCGGGCCGGCCGCGGTGGCCGTGCAGCAGTGGCGCGCCGCGCAGTGCGGCGAGCATCCGCCGGGCGTCGGCCTCGGAGGCGGGACAGAGACAGAGCGCGGTGTCGCGCATGACCTCGGTCCACACGCCACCGAGCCCGGTGAGCAGGACGGGGCCGAAACCCGGGTCGCGCAGCACGCCGACGATCAGCTCGACCCCCGGTGCGGCCTGCTCCTCCACCAGGAACCCGTCGGGCGTGATGCCCCGCGAGACGAGTCCGGCCAGCATCTCGTCGGCGGCGGACGCCGCCTCGGCCGGCCCGGACAGCCCCAGCCGTACCGCCCCCGCGTCCGACTTGTGCACCAGGCCGGGGCCGTGGGCCTTGAGCACCAGGGGAGGAGTCAGTCCTCGGGCCGCCGCGGTGACCTCGGCGGGGGAGGCGGCCGTGGCGCCTCGGGGTACCGCCACCCCCCACTCCCGCAGCAGGGCCTTGACCTCGTGCTCCGCGAACCGTGATGTCCCGGACGCCTCGGGCGGCCCGCCGGTGGACGCGGTCACGTCTCGTCCATCCGGTTCTGGTACCTCTCCCGGATCTCCCGCCTCAGCAGCTTGCCGGGTCCGCCGGAGGCGTCCTGGAAGTGCGGGAGTTCGGTGGCGACGACGACGTGGTCGGGGCGCTGGTGCGCGGGCAGTGTCTCGGCCAGGGCGAGGGCGATCTTGGCCGGCTCGGCCGGGTGTCCCGTCTTGGCCACCACCGCGAGCAGGATCCGCTGCTCGACCGCCTCCTGCCCCTCGGCCTGGGCGGGCACGCCGACCGCACCGGCCTCCGCCACGCCGTCCAGGGCCACCGCGGCCTCCTCGATCACCGAGGGCTGGGACCAGGCGCCGCCCTTGAGCACGGACTCCTCGCGGCGGCCGAGCACCGTGAGGTTTCCGTCCTCCGACAGGACGCCCAGGTCGCCGCCGACGTACCACCCGTCGCGCAGCACCTCGGCGGTCTTCTCCGGCAGGCCGTCGTACCCGGTCATCCGGTGAGGCCCGGCGAGGTTGATCTCACCGACCTCGCCGGCCGGCCGGGCGCCCGAGGGGCCGGTGATCCGCACGGCGTTGCCGGTCCGCGCCCTGCCCGAGGAGCCGAGCGGCGTGCTGCCGTCGTCGACCCGGCCGAAGCAGGTGTAGGGGGCCTCCGTCTGGCCGTAGTAGCAGTAGACGCCGGCGTCGGGCAGCCGCTCCCTCATCCTGGCCAGCAGCGCCGCGGGGAGCGGCTCGCCGCCCAGCATGATGACCCGCAGGGACGACAGATCGGCGCCCGCGTGGTCGTCGGAGCCCAGCAGCGCCGCGTAGAAGGAGGGGATCTGCGAGACGTGGGTGACCTTCTCCCGGGGGACCACTCTCAGGAAGTTCGCCGGTCCCCAGTCCTGTTCGAGCACCAGCCGCATGCCCGCGTAGAGCGCCGGCCCGACGAGGGCGGGGAAGCCGATGCCCCAGATGATCGCCCCGGTGCCGAGCACCGAGTCCTCGGTGCGCGGCACGTCGAGCCAGATCTGCGCGGTGGCCAGCGACGAGGCGTGCGTGTGGACCACCGCCTTGGGCAGGCCCGTCGTCCCGGAGGTGTAGTAGAGCGCCAGCGGGTCGTCCCAGCAGCCGCCGAGGGCGGGTTCGTCCTCGGCGGCGTTCGAGGTGAGCGCGTCCAGGTCCACGGCGTTCTCGCCGGGGCCGCCGACCCTGATCCAGCGGGTGATCTCCGGCAGCCGGGGGCGGATCTCCGCGACGGCGGCCTCCACCGTGGAGTCGTACACGAACGCGGTGGCGCCGGAGTGCGCGACGACCGCGGCCAGGGTGTCGGCGGGCCAGTACGGGTTGAGCGCCGCGGTGACGGCGCCGAGCTTCGCCGCGGCCAGGTAGACCTCGGCCACGTGCAGGGTCTCGTTGAGCAGCGCGGCCACCCGCTGCCCGGGGGCGAGGCCGGCCTCCGCCAGCGCGTGGGCGCGCCTGTTGACGAGCCGGTCGAGTTCCGCGTAGGTGAAGCTCTGCTCACCGCAGTAGGTCAGCGCGACCCTGTCGGGGGTGCGCATGGCGTTGGCGGTGAGGATGGCGTGGGCGTAGTTGCCGTACGGGGTGCCTGCCGGGGTCGGGCGCGCCATCTCTGGCCTCCGTTCGGAGCGAGGGGTGATCGGTGCGGGCTTTCAGTGCGAGGAGTAGAGGACGAAGACGTTTCCTGACGGGTCGCGCAGTACGGCTCTGATCTCGTGCGGTCCGGTCTCCGGCTCCCGGACGAGCTCGGCCCCGGCCCCCGCCAGTTCCCTGGTGGCCCGCGCTACGTCGTCCACCTTGTACGAGGGCGCGGTGACCTCGCCCGCCACCCTCTCCTCGGCCGTGACCAGCGCGACCGTGGCGCCCCCGCCGTCCAGGGCGGCGAACCGGTCGCCGTCGCGGAACCTGACCGCCAGCCCGAGCGTCCCCGAGTAGAAGGCGATCGCCGTCTCCAGGTCGTCCACGGGGATCAGGACGTTGCCGAGCTTGCTCACGCGGGCCTCCACTGGGGTAGGTCGTCGACGAAGGTCACGCGCACCGGCATGCCGATCCGCACCAGATCCGGCGGGCACTCCACGACCTGCCCGAACGCCCGCACCCCTTCGGGAAGGTCGATCCAGGCCAGCACGTACGGCTCCCGCCCCCGGAACTCGGGCACGAACGAGCGGTGCACGACCGTGAAGGTGTGCACCGTGCCGTCGCCGGAGACGGGTTCGTAGGGGAGGTCGGTGCCGCCGCAGCCGGGGCACTCGGGGGCGGGCAGGTGCACTCGCCGGGCGCAGCCGGCGCAGCGTTGGACGACCAACCCGCCGCGACGGCAGGCATCCCAGTAGGCGAGCGTGTCGCCGGTCATCGATCCGGTCATCGATCGCCAAGCTAGCGCACGCTTGGTTACCTCACAAGATGCCGTCCACGCCGGTTCGCCCGGGGCCGGGTTCGTCCACGGTGGGCCGTTCGGAGTCCTGTGGTCTCTCCGAGGCCGGGTCCGGGGTCGGGCCGGCGGTGGGAGTGCAGGAGGGCAGATCGATCCGGACGGTCCGGGAGGGCATGTCGCCCGCGGGGACCGTACTGATCGTCACCAGCCGGGTGACGCGCTCCCCGCACCGGGGCAGCTCGGCGAACTCCCCCTTCACCTCCCGCGCGTACTCGGTGGCGCCGGACAGCTCCAGCTCCCGGGTGCCGCTGGTCACCGCGCCGTCGAGCCGCTGAGCGAACCCGAGCCGCACGGTCACCGGCGCGGTGCCCGAGGTCCTGACCAGGAAGCCGACGGCGGTGCCGTCGAAGGCGGTGATGGAGACCGAGGGCGGCGAGCACGGCTCGCCGTGGACCTCCTGGATGCGGACGGCGGTCCCGCCCGAGGAGCGGGGCGAGGTTTCGACCGTGACCCGGCGGTAGAGGGTCTGCCCGCAGGCCGGAACCGTGAAGGCGTGCGGGACGGTGTGCGAGTAGGCCGCGGACCCGTCGAGGACGGAGGTGCGCGGGGGCGCCTGGACGAGCCGGCCGCGCTCCGGTCCCTCGGCGAACGTGACGGTCACCGCGACGTCCGCCGCGGTGGAGGCGCGGAAGGCGACCGTGGTGCCGTTCGCGTCGATTCCCACGATCCGCAGACCGCTGACCGTGTGCGCGGGCTCCGGCGGCGTCACCGTCACGGTCGGCGCGGGTGTCGGGGTGCGCGTGGCGGTGGGCGTCGGCGGCCGCGGTGTGGGTGTCGGTGTGGGTGTGGGGGTGGCCTTCGGTGTGGGTGTGGGTGTGGGTGTGGGCTTCGGCCGGGAGGTGGAGGGGGTGGGGTCCACGGTCCGGCTCGGCATCGGCGAGGGGAACGTGACGGGGGCGGGAGCCGTGCTCTCCGCGGGGGGCACGGGCCGCCCGACGGCGGCGCTTCGCGAGGGGCTCGGCCCGACGGACGGCTCAGGCGGCTCCGGAACCCGGCTCCGTTCCGCCGGTGTCTCCTGGATGATCGCTGAGCCGGGCGGCGGGGTGAAGATCGTGTCGGCGGAGAGCCGGTCATGCGGCCGGTTGGCCGCGATCACACCGGCGGTCATCGCGACGGTGACCACCCCAAGCCCGGCCAGCGTCCTGGGGCCCAGCCGGGGACGGCGCACCCGCCCCATCCGGCCGAGCACGGTCTGGGCCACCGAGGAACTCGCCCTCGGCGCGGGCCTGGCCAGTGGGAACGCCAGTGCCAGCAGCGTGGCGAGCTCGGCCAGGTGCCGCCGTCCGCGCTGCTCCCACTCCGGCCCGTACGCCGACAGCGCCGCGGCCTCCAGCTCCTCCAGGAACGCCCGCGCGTCCCGCGGCCGGTCGTTCGGGTCCTTGGCCATGCCCCGCATGACCAGGGCGCGGACCGAGCCGGGCACCTCCGTCACCGGGATCGGCGCGGTCAGGTGCCCGTGCATCAGCGCCGCGCGGTGATCGGCCAGGTACGGCCTGCGCCCGGTGAGGCACTCGAAGAAGACGCAGGTGGCCGCGTAGACGTCGGTCGCGGCACTCGCCGCCGCTCCCTCCCACTGCTCGGGAGCCATGTAGGCGGGGGTGCCGGCGGTGATGCCGGTCTCCCCGACGTGGGCGGCGATGCCGAAGTCCGCCAGCTTGCTGCCGCCGTCGGCCTGGATCAGCACGTTCTCCGGCTTGTAGTCGCGGTGCACGACCCCGGCCGCGTGCGCGAAGGCCAGGCCGAGCAGCGAGCCCTTGAGCACGGTCAGCGCCGCCTCCGGGCTGGTGCTGCCGTGCTCGCTCAGGATCCGCCTGAGCGCGACCCCGTCGACCAGCTCCATCACGATCGCGGCTTCGAGCACGTCCTCGTAGTACTCGTACAGCTGGACCACGTTCGGGTCCTGCAACTCCACCATGACACGCGCCTCCGCACGGAAGCGCGCCAGGAAGCGGTGGTTGTCCTTGAGCGTCGCGTTGAGGTATTTGATAGCCACGTAGGCACCGGTGGCGGCGTACGTGGCCAGCACCACGCGCCCGCCCCCGCCGACGCCGAGTTCCCGAATCTCGCGGTATCCCGGAACCATCCAGCCCCCTTCCGAGTGCCGTCGACTTGTTCGACGGTCTCACCCATGGGGTTGGTTGTCACGGTTGGTCAACTTTTGCGAAGGGTAACGATCGAAATCGTGCTCGGCGGTCGATCCGCTCGCGTGTTAGGCTCCGATCGTTAACCAAGCAAGCGCTCGGGTTAGTGGAGGTCGGATGGCCGTCGATCTGGGCGCGCTCGCCGCGCCGGACCGCAGCGCGGTGCTGGTGATGGAGATGCAGCGCGGCGTCGCCGGAGATCTCGCGAAGTTCCCGGACCTGGTGGAGGTGTGCGCCCGGCGCGACGTGGTGGCCAACGCCGCCGCGGTGCTGGCCGCGGCCCGCGCGGCCGGGGTGCCGGTGATCCACTGCACCGCGGCCTTCCGTGCCGACCGCGCCGGGTCGCACACCGCGAACAGCCCCTTCATCGCGGCCCTGCTCAAGGACCCCGCGCACATGCTGGAGGGCAGCGGCGCGGTCGAGGTGCTGCCCGGCCTGCGCGACCCCGGCGACCTGGAGTCGCGCCGCCACCACGGGTTCTCGCCCTTCACCGGGACGTCGCTGGACATGACCCTGCGCTCGCTCGGCGTCTCGACGGTCGTCGCCGTGGGGCTCTCCCTCAACCTCGGCATTCCCGGGCTCGCCCTGGAGGCGGTCAACCTCGGCTACCGGGTGGCGGTGGTGACCGACGCCGTGGCGGGAGTCCCCGACGACTACGCGCAGGCGGTGCTGAGGCACACCGTGAGCCTGCTCGCCGCACGGGTGCGGGCCGCCGACATCGTGGAGGTCTGGAAGTGATCGACGGCCTGAGGCTGGACGGACGCACGGCGGTGGTGACCGGGGGAGCCGGGGCGATCGGCGCCGCGGTCTGCCGCGACCTCGCCGCGCTCGGGGCCGGGGTCGTCGTGGCCGACGTGGACGAGTCCGGCGCCGTGGCGATCGCCGACGAGCTGAACAGGGAGTCGATCGGCCTGGGTCCCGGGGCCGGGGTGCCGAGGGGGCCGCGGGCCCCGGCCACGGCCCTGCGGGTCGACCTGGCGGACCCGGCGTCCATCGAGGACTTCTGCGGGCGGGCCGGGCCGGTGGACATCCTGGTCAACAACGCCGGGGTGTCGATCGTCGAGCCGTTCGTCACCGGCGACCCCGAAGGCTGGGAGCTGATGTGGCGGGTCAACCTGCGCGCCCCGATGCTGCTCACCCGCCTTCTGCTGCCCGGGATGATCGAGCGCGGCTGGGGCCGCCTGGTCTTCGTCTCCTCGGACGGGGCACGGGCCGGCTCCGGCGGCGAGGGCGCGTACGCCGCGACCAAGGCGGGACTGTTCGGCCTGGCCAAGACGCTGGCCAGGGAGGCGGCCCGGGGGAACGTCACCTCCAACGTGGTCTGCCCGGGGCCCACCGACACCCCGATGCTCCGCCGGGTGGACGCGGAGAAGCCCGGACTGGTCGACAGGATCGCCAGGGGCATCCCGCTGCGCCGCCTCGGCGCCCCCGAGGACGTCGCCGGGATGGTCGCCTACCTCTGCACCGACAGGGCCGCCTACGTCACGGGGCAGACCCTGTCGGTCAGCGGCGGCGTCACGATGCATTGACACCTCGGACGAGTGGCCGACGACGGCGCCTGGGAACCGGTGCCGCCGGTCGGCGGGGGCTGTCGACCCGCTCCTCCCCGGTGTCCTTCCCGGGTTCTCCGGAGGCGTCCCCGCGGGGTTCAGCGCGTGGGGCGCCCCTGGGGGAGCGACTCGTAGACGGCCTCGGTCAGGCGGTAGGCGCGGAGGCTGCCGGAGACGGCGCCCGCCATCCTGTTCATCGTGTACGCCATGCCCAGGCCGTGCTCGGCGTCGCCGAGGCCCAGCGACCCGCCGAGACCGGTGTGGCCGAAAGCGGTCTCCGCGCCGCCGGCGGGGGTGAGGAAGGTCATCGCCGGACGCATGTAGCCCAGCCCGAAGGAGCTGTCGATGAACATCACCCTGTCCGGGCCGTGCACCCTCCTGCGCGTCGCGTCGCGCAGGGTCTCCGGGCCCACGATCCGCCCGGCCACCAGGTCGCGGTAGAACCCGGCCAGTCCCCGGGCGCTGGTGACGGCGCCCATCGCGGGCCAGCCGGCCCGCAGGACGACCGGATTGTTGGCACCGCCGGGCAGCCGGTGGATCGGCGGGTTGCCCAGCGCCCGGTTCATCAGGCTGTTCCTGTCGAGCGAGGCCCTGGCCATCTCGTAGACCGGGTCCCCGGGTCCGCCTCCCGGCAACTCCGCCACCGTGGAGACCGTCGCGGGGCCGCCTGCCGTGCCGTTACCGGCCCGCCCGTCCTCCGCGGCCCGCGCGGTGCCGGTGATCTGTCCGGCCTGGTCCGCCGCGCCCGCCGGCGCGGATTCGGCGGGTGCCGGGGCGGAGGGCCTCGCGCGCTCCCGGGCGGACAGCCGGGCCGCCCGCTCGATCGCGTCGTCGCCGGCGCCGACCTGGAGCTCCAGATCGAGTGGCCCGGAGATCTCCGCGGCCACCAGTTCGCCCACGGAGCCGCCCGACACCCTGCGGACCACCTCGCCGACCAGGAACCCGTACGTCAGCGCGTGGTAGCCGTGCGCGGTGCCCGGCTCCCAGATCGGCGCCTGGCCGGCCAGCCGGTCCGCGATGGCGGCCTGGTCGCCGAACTCCTCCACCGGGACCTGCTCCTCGATCACGGGCAGCCCCGCCTGGTGGGTGAGCAGGTGCTCGACGGTGACGCGCTCCTTGCCGTGCCGCGCGAACTCCGGCCAGACGTCCGCGACCGGGGCGGCGATGTCGAGCAGGCCGCGCTCGGCCAGCAGCAGCGCGACCGTCGCGGTCACCGCCTTGGTGCACGAGTACGCCAGCACGGGGGTGTCACGCTCCCAGGGCCGCCCGCTGTGGCGGTCGGCGACCCCGCCCCACAGATCCACGACGGGTTCGCCGTCCAGGAAGACCGCGAACGCCGCGCCCAGTTCCTCGCCGCCGGTGAAGTGCGCTTCGAACACCTCCCGCACCCGGGAGAACCGGGGGTCGCAGTGCCCGTACGTGTCCGTCCGACCCTCGATCACACCGTCCGCAGTCATCGTCCGTCCCCGCATCCTTAGAAAGTGAGCACTTGCTTGGTAGCCGAGCCTAACAACTGGGGCCGCTTCGGCCCAGGAGACCAGCGTGGCACCCTCAACCTGCTGACCCCCGGCACGGTCCTGGCCGCCCTCGCCTCCGCCGTCACCGGCCAGGTGATCAGCCTGGCCATGCCCATCAGGGGTGCCACCTCCTCGCCCGCCCCCACGACGGTTCCGCACCTGCGGGGCCGCCCGCTGCCGCAGCACTTCATGTCCGTGGACGGCGGCGACTACGCGGCCGGCACCCGCCCGATCGGGGCCGGGCTGCGGATGGCCGACGACGCCCTGATGGTCACCCACCACGGCACCACGACTCATATGGACGCGCTCTGCCACATGTGGGCGGGGGAGGAGCTCTACAACGGGCACCCCGCCGCCAGGGTCAGGTCCTACGGGGCCACCCGCTGCGGCATCGAGACCGCGGGCGGCGTCGTCGCCCGGGGGGTGCTCTTCGACGTCCCCCGCCATCTCGGCCTTGACCACCTGCCGGTGGACTTCCGCGTCTCCGGCGACCTGCTGGCGGAGATCCACGACGATGTGCGCCCCGGCGACGTGGCGGTGGTCCGCACCGGCTGGCCCCTGGTCTGGGAGGGCTCGCCGCAGGACTACTGGGCGGGCCAGCCGGGCCTGTCCGCGGACGGCGGCAGGTGGCTCGCCGCCCGCGACGTCGCCGTGGTCGCCTCGGACAACGCCGCCATCGGGGGTCTCAACGCCCGCCAGCTCGCCGACGAGGACTTGACGGACGATCTGCACCTGATCCTGCTCTGGCGGCACGGCATCCACCTGGCCGAGATGCTCTCGCTGGAGGAACTGGGCGCGGCCTGCGCCGGTCGCGGCGGCGGGGACTTCGTCTTCGTCGCGGCCCCGCTGAGGATCGAGGGGGGCACGGGAAGCCCGATCAACCCGCTGGCGATCCTCTGAGAAGGCCGTTTCCCGGGCACCGGGCGTGTTCTGTACCGATGGATCCGCCCGGTCCGCCCGGTCCGCCCGGGAGCGCACCGGGCGGATCGGCGCCTTCGAGACCGTTCCGAGGGTCCGTGCCGGACATGGCGATTCCCCGCCCGACCTGGGAAACTCTCCTCGCACCCGACGCGGGTGCGACGCGCCTCGCCGGGCAGGAGTGTGCTCGATGAGCATTGGCCGCGAGTGACTAGAGTAGTAGTTGTACTAACATTTGAAATTACTTCCCCGGGGGAGAAGCATGAGCCGTCCACAGCGGGGGACCCTCCGTGATGTGCGGAAGGGCAACCGGTCCGTGGTCCTGTGGACGTTGTATTTCGCCAACGAGCTGAGCAGGCACGACCTGGCCCAGACGACCGGTCTCAGCGCCGCGACGGTCAGCAACGTGATCGGCGACCTCATCGCGGACGGCATCGTGGTCGAGACCGGTTCCGTCGACTCCGACGGCGGGCGACCGCGGATCATGCTCAGGGTCGACCCCTCGTACGGATACGTGGTCGGGGTGGGGGTCGGGGAGACCCGCGTCCGCGTCGAGCTGTACGACCTGGCGATGCAGGAGCGGGCGAGGAAGGAGTTCGCCCTCGACCCGAGCCACCACGAGCCCGCCGTGGTGGCCCGTCACATCCTCGACGGGCTGGAGGCGGTCCTGTCGGAGGCGGGGGCGGACGAGTCCGAGGTGCTCGGCATGGGGCTGGGCGTCCCGGGTGTCGCCGAGCAGGGGCCCGACCTGCTCATCCACGCCCGCGCGTTCGGCTGGGACGGCGTACCGCTGGGCGCGCTGCTGCGCGAGGGCACCTCGATCCCGGTCTTCGCCGACAACGGGGTCAAGACCACCGGCCAGGCCGAGCTCTGGTTCGGGGCGGGCAAGGGCGCCCAGCACCTGGTCATGACCTTCATCGGCACCGGCGCCGGGGCGAGCGTCATCAACGGCGGCGTCACCTACCGGGGAACGGCGAACGGCGCGGGGGAGTGGGGCCATACGAAGATCGTCCTCGACGGGCGCCCCTGCCGCTGCGGCGGCCAGGGCTGCCTGGAGGCGTACGTCGGCGCCGAGGCGATCCTCGCCGGCGCGGGCAGGGACCTGGGGGACGACGACGAGGAGAGCGTCTTCGCCGCGCTTCTCGCCGACCCGCTGGCCAGGCCCGCGTTCGAGGAGGCCGTCCGCTGTCTCGGGGCGGGGCTGGCCAACCTCATCAACCTGTTCAACCCCGAGCGTGTCATCCTCGGCGGCTGGGCCGGGTCCCTGCTCGGGCGGGAGTTCCTTGCCGAGATCCGTGCCGCCGCCGCCAGGTACGCCCTGCCCCTGCCCTTCTCGCAGGCGTCGATCGAGCTGGGCCGGCTCGGCCCCGAGGCGGTCGCCCTGGGCGCGGCCACCCTGGTCGTCGAGGACTTCCTGCTGCGCAGCCACGCGGTGCGCCCCGCGGGGCGGGACGAGACCCCGGCACGGGCGGCCGGGCCCGCGCACGGCTGACCGGTCTCCGGCGCCGAGCGCCGCGGCTTCGGATGCTCGCCGACGTCCACCACGCGGTTCGCCGCACCGGAGACCGTCATGCCGGTCGCCTGGACCCGCCGGGTACGAACTCACCCGGCGCGGCCTGATCCGGCGCGGCCTGATCCGGCGCGGCCTGATCCGGCGCGGCCTGATCCGGCGCGGCCTGATCCGGCGCGGCCTGATCCGGCGCGGCCTGATCCGGCGCGGCCTGATCCGGCGCGGCCTGATCCGGGCCGGCCGGGGAGCGTCGACTCAGATCCCGTTCCTGCCGATGACGCCGCTGTACCACAGGGCGCTGTCCTTGGGGATGCGCCGTTGGGTGTCGTAGTCGACGTGGACCAGCCCGAACCGCTTCTCGTAGCCGTACGCCCACTCGAAGTTGTCCATCAGCGACCAGGCCAGGTAACCGCGCAGGTCGGCTCCCTCACCGATCGCCTGGTGGGCGGCGAGCAGATGGGTGCGCAGGTAGTCGACGCGCTCGGCGTCGGCCACCCGGCCGTCCTCGGCGGAGTCGTGGTAGGCCGCCCCGTTCTCGGTGATCATCAGCGGGGTGGCGGGATAGTCCCGCGCCAGCCGCACGAGGAGCCTGCGCAGGCCGTCGGCCTCGACGGGCCAGCCCATGGCGGTCACCGGCAGGTCGGGGTCGAGGTGTTCGACGCCCTCGGTGCCGGGGAAGCGGTTCGAGGAGGGCGTGCCCACCTTCGCCGCGACGAGGGTCGGCGCGTAGTAGTTGACTCCCAGCAGGTCGATCGGGGCACCGATCAGCTCCTCGTCGCCGTCGGCGATGTGCTCCAGGGTGGTGAAGCGGGCCATGTGCTCCAGCATGTCGGCGGGGTAGCGGCCGTTGAGGATCGGGTCGAGGAAGATCCGGTTGTGCAGGCCGTCGACGAGCCCGGCCGCCGCGACGTCGTGCCGGTCCTGCGGGTCGCGGGGGGACACCGGGGTGAGGTTGACCGTGATCGAGACCTCTCGGGCTCCCGCCGCGCGCAGGGCGCGGGCTGCCAGGCCGTGGCCGAGCAGCAGGTGGTGCGCCGCGCGGAAGGCCGCGTCCGGCTCGGTCCTGCCGGGCGCCTGATCGCCGGTGGCGTACCCGAGGAAGGCCGAGCACCACGGCTCGTTGAGCGTGGTCCAGGTCCTGATCCGGTCTCCGAGCCGGTCGTACACCGCTCCGGCGTACTCGGCGAAGTGCTGGGCGGTCTCCCGCACGGTCCAGCCGCCCCGGTCCTCCAGGCACTGCGGCAGGTCCCAGTGGTACAGGGTGGTCATGGGCTCGATGCCGGCGGCCAGCAGGGTGTCTGTCAGCCGGTCGTAGAAGTCGAGCCCGAGGGGGTTCACCGGTCCGGTGCCGTCGGGCCTGATCCGGGGCCAGGAGACGGAGAAGCGGTAGGTGTCGATGCCGAGGTCCCGCATGAGGGCCACGTCGTCGGCGTAGCGGTGGTAGTGGTCGCAGGCGATGTCGCCGGTCTGCCCGAGGTGCACCCGGCCGGGGGTCCTGGCGAAGGTGTCCCAGATGGAGGGGGTGCGTCCGTCCTCCGCGGCGGCGCCCTCGATCTGGTAGGCCGCGGTGGCGACCCCCCAGCGGAAACCGGGGGGGAACAGGGCCAGGCCGGTGCCGGTCCGGTCGTCGGTCTGGGTCATCCCTTGATCGCTCCTTGCGTGGTTACGCGGATGGGTCGCCTGCCGGGCGGCGCCAGGCCGACGATCGGCGGCAGGGGCGCCGTTCCACCCTCCCGCGCTCTGTGGGCGCCCGAGGGGAGTGGTGGCTGCTCAACTTTGAGGCTTAATTCATAATGAAATTTAAGGGGAAAAACTCCGTCTGCGTCAAGGTGGAGTTACCGAGTCGTGCCCAGGCCGTGGACGATTCCGATCGTGCCGGAACGGCCGACGAGAGCCGGCTCCCGGGAGCCGGCTCTCGTCGCGGACCGTGCGGGACCGGGATGGACCGTCAGGTGCCGGGGTAGCCGCCTCCGCCGTGGGCGGCGTCGAGGGCGTCGTAGTCGGGGGTGAAGCCCTTCTTGGGAATGGCCGCCACGAAGTCCACGTGCCGTGGCCTCTTGTATGAGGCGAGGCCGCCCCGCACATGCTCGACGATCTCCTCGGCGGAGGCCGTGGCCCCGTCCCCGAGGACCACGACGGCCTTCACCGCCTGCCGCCACCGCTCGTCGGGGACGCCGATGACCGCGGCGTCGGCGACGGCGGGATGGGTCTTCAACACCCGCTCGACCTCGGCCGGGTAGATGTTCTCGTTGCCGGACTTGATCATGCGGAGCCGGGGGCCGATGAAGGTGATCGTGCCGTCGGCCTCGCGGCGGCCGAGGTCGCCGGTGTGGTGCCAGCCCCCGCGGGTCTTCGCCTCGTTGAGCTCAGGTCTGTTGAAATATCCAGAAAAAAGGGACTTGCCGCGGGCGCAGATCTCGCCCACCTCTCCCGCGGGCACCTCGTCGCCGTCAGGGGCGAGGATGCGCACCTGTACCAGCGGTGACGGCCGTCCGGCGAACCCCGCGGCACCCGGGGCGAGCCCCAGGAAGGTCAGCATCCCGGCCACCTCCGTCTGCCCGTAGCCGCCCATCCCCGATCGGCACCAGGGGGAGTCGTCCACGCTCGTCATGGCGTCCCACTCGGCCGAGTGGGAGACGAAGCGGAGCGACGTCAGGTCGTACTTGCCGCCCTCGTTGGCCGTCACCACCGCGTCGATCATCTGCCCGAACAGGAACGCCTGGGTGACCTTCTCCGCGTCGACGAGGCGGCAGACCTCCTCGGGTTCGAAAGCCGGCGTGAACACGTTCGTCCCGCCGATCTGCAGCGTGGCCAGGCAGAACATCATCGTGCCCACGTGGAACAGCGGGCCGCTGTTCAGGAAGGTGAAGCCCGGCTCCATCTGCCGCACCACCAGCAGCGAGGCGCTGTGCGCGACCAGGGCGGCGCTGCTCAGCAGCGCCGCGTTGGGACGGCCGTCGAAGGCGGCGGTGTAGAGCGCGAGCACCGGCGCCGTGTCCTCGGAAGGCAGGTCGGGTACGGCTCCGGCGGATCCGTCCGCCAGGAACGCCTCATACTCCGCTCCCGCGCGGACCCAGCCATCACCGCTGAGCGGGGCGGCGACCTCCGACTCCTCCCAGACGACGACCCTGGGGGCGAGGTCCGAAAGGACGAAGGAGAGCTCTTCGGCCGACTGCCGCCAGTTGGCCGGGCAGAGGATCGCGCCGAGCCTGGACGAGGCGAGCAGCAGTTCGAGCACCGCGTGGTCGTTTCTGCCCAGCCAGAGCACCCGCTCCCCGGCCGTCACGCCCCGCGCGGCCAGCGCGCCCGCCAGGCGGGTGACCCGCGCGTCCAGTTCGGGGTAGGTGAGCCGCAACTCGCCGTCCACCACCGCGGTCACCCCGGGGCGGCTGCGGGCGTGTTCGGCGAGGACGTCGGACAGGGTCAACTGGTGGATCATCGCGCCTCCTGGTGGGGGTGGCGTACGGCCCGCGACCTCCCGCCTCGGCCGGTGCGAGCCGTACGGGGACGGATCATTCGAAAGCCGGCATGACCTCGGCGGCGAAGAACCGCATGACCTTCCTCATCTCCGCCAGCGGCATCGGCCTGGTGCTGCCGAAGTCGCAGAGCAGGTTGGCGAATCCGGCGTCCCGCAGCAGCCGGATCTGGCCGATCACCCGCTCGGGGTCGCCGATGACCTCCAGCTGCTCCCAGCGGAAGTCATTGGAGACCGAGCCGCCCTTGAGGTAGCGGTCCTGGTAGTACTCGAAGCCCTGTGCGGCCTTGCCGGTCCTGGGGTCGATCGGGGCGCTCTTCTCGTTGAAGATCCGGCTCCGGTCGAACCCCGCCTCGAACCTGGCCTGGTCCTCGCGGGCCGCCTCCGCCGTGGCGGCGACGTAGACGCTGCGCGCGACCACCAGCTCGTGTCCGGTCACGTCGTGCCCGGCCAGTTCCGCGGTCGTCCGCCAGGTCTCCGCCGCCTTGACCACCTTGCGGAACGGTGCCGCCGGGTCGGCCAGGATGGGCAGGCCGCGCTCGGCGTACATGGTCACGGTCTCCGGGGACACGGCGGCCACATGGATCGGCGGGAACGGGGTCTGGAGCGGCCGGGGTACGAGTTCGACCTCGGTGCCGGTCCGGTAGAACTTGCCCTCGTGCCGGAAGGTGGGGCTGCCCCAGAGGCCGAGGATGACCTCCAGCGCCTCGTTGAACCGGTCGCGGGCCTCGGCCAGGTCGATGCCGAAGCCCTCGAACTCGAAGCTCTGGTAGCCGCGCCCGATGCCCAGCTCCAGCCGCCCGCCGGAGAGCACGTCCACCATGGCCGCCTCCTCGGCGACGTGGATCGGGTTGTGCAGCGGCAGCACCACGATGCCGGTGCCCAGCCGGAGCCGCTCGGTGCGCGCGGCCATGGCGGCCAGCATGGTGAACAGGTTCGGGACCACTCCGTAGTCGCGGAAGTGGTGCTCGGCCAGCCGCACGCCGTGGAAACCCAGCTCCTCGGCCAGCTCGACCAGTTCGAGATGGTAGTCGTAGACATCCTTGAAGCTCTGGCCGTCGAACCGGTGGAAGAGGTGGAAGGTCGAGAACTTCATCGGCTTGTCCCCTGGCGGTCGTCTCCGTCTGTCCCGTTCCGCGGTCTCGGTTGCGGCGGGCCGCACGAAACCAAGCGCTCGCTTGGGAAGCGTACCAGTTCTCTGCCTCCGGGGAAGTCCCGCATGCGGGCGGAAGCGTCTCCCGTAAGAGTTAACAGTTTTTGTATGGCATTACGCGTGCATACTGAGAGCCCCGCTGCTGTCGTCAGTCGCGCCTTACCTCGAAGCTTCCGGACGGAATGTATCGATGTCCCAGGAGGGGCGCCGTTCCCCAGGAGGGACGAGGATCATGGCGCGAGGTCGGGTAGTTTTCCGGGGTGACTGTCCTTCTGCCCGGTGTGGCGCTCACCGACCACGTGTTCACCGTTCCCCTCGACCACGCCGACCCCGGCGGCGAGACGATCGAGGTCTTCGCCCGGGAGGCGGTCGACCCGGCCACGCAGCGGGAGGACCTGCCGTGGCTGCTCTTCCTGCAGGGGGGTCCCGGTGGCAAGTCGCCGCGCCCGACCGCCGCGGAGGGGTGGCTGGGGCAGGCGCTGAAAACCCATCGCGTCCTCCTGCTCGACCAGCGGGGGACCGGTCGCAGCACTCCCGTCACCGCGAAGACGGTGCGCGGCACGGACGCCGAGCTCGCCGCCCGCCTCGGGCACTTCCGGGCCGACTCGATCGTGGCCGACGCCGAGCTGATCCGGCGCGAGCTCACCGGCGACCGGCCGTGGGAGACCCTCGGCCAGAGCTACGGCGGCTTCATCACGCTGACCTACCTCTCGCTGGCCCCCGAGGGCCTGGCGACCTGCTACGTGACCGGTGGCCTGGCCGGGCTCGACGCCACCGCCGACGACGTCTACTCCCGCACCTACCCGCGGGTCCTGGACAAGGTGCGCCGCTACTTCGCCCGTTACCCGCAGGACTCGGACCGCCTGGACGCGATAGCCGCCCACCTGCGCCTGCACGAGGTCTCGCTCCCCGACGGTGACGTGCTGACCGTACGCCGCCTGCAGACCCTCGGCATGTGCCTGGGGATGAGCGACGGCGCCGAATACCTGCACTGGTTGCTGGAGGAGGCATGGACCGGTGACAGGCTCTCCGACCTCTTCCGGTACGAGGTCATGATGGCCACCGGTTTCGTCGGCAACCCGCTCTACGCGGTGCTGCACGAGTCGATCTACGCCCAGGGCGCCGCCACGGACTGGGCCGCGCACCGGCTGCTACCCGAGGAGTTCCGCGAGGACGCGGGACAGACGCTCCCCACCGGAGAGATGATCTACCCCTGGATGTTCGACGAGATCGCCGCGCTCCGCCCCTTCAGGGGCGCCGCCGAGATCCTCGCCACCGTCTCCGGCTGGCCGGCCCTCTACGACCCGGCCCGGCTGGCCGCCAACCGGGTCCCGGTGGTCGCCGCCGTCTACTACGACGACATGTACGTCGACGAGGGCCTGTCCATGCGCACCGCGCGCGCGGTGGGCAACGTGCGGACCTGGGTGACCAACGAGTGGGAGCACGACGGCGTCCGGGTCTCCGGCGGCAAGGTCCTCGCCCGCCTGATGGACATCGCGGGCGGCGCCCACGGCTCCTGAACGTCTCGGGGCCTGCTGAGCCCGTGCCGTCCAAAGCGCCCGCTCCGGACGGCACGGGCTCAGGTGGGGGTGGACGCCTCGGTGACGGGGAGGCGTGCCTGGAAGCGGGTGTCGCCGGGCTTCGACTCCACGCGCAGGTCGCCGCCGTGGCGGCCGGCGACGATGCGGAAGGAGATGTCCAGGCCGAGCCCGGTGCCCTCGCCCACCGACTTCGTGGTGAAGAACGGCTCGAAGATCCGCTCGCGCAGGGCCTCGGGGACGCCGGGGCCGGTGTCGCAGATCTCGATCAGCGCGATCGTGTCGTGTTCGAGGCGGGTGCGGACGGTCAGGACGCCGCTGCCGGCCATCGCGTCCAGCGCGTTGTGGATCAGGTTGGTCCACACCTGGTTGAGTTCTCCCGCGTAGGCGGGGATGGGCGGCAGCCCGGGGTCGTAGTCGGTGGCGATGGTGATCCCCGGCGGGATCTTGCCGCGGAACATGGTGAGGGTGCTGTCGAGCAGCTCCCGCACGTCCACCGTCTGGTAGGGCGCCCGGTCCATCTGGGAGTACTGCTTGGCGGAGGCGATCAGCGAGGAGATCCGCTCGGTCGCGTCCGTCACCTCGTTCAGCATCTGGGAGATCTCGGTGGCCTCCGACAGCCAGTGCATCGCCGCGTCCAGGTGCCGGTCGCCGATCGTCTCGCGGACGGCGTCAAGCTTGCCGGCCTCGAACCCGGCCGCCACCAGCGCCGGCGCGATCTCCCAGGAGTCCGAGACCCCGGCCTCCTCCAGGGCCTCGGACAGCTCGTCCTCGGCGTCGGAGGTCTCCAGCGGCGAGCGGGGCGGCGCCTTCGAGGCGCTGTCGGCGCACGCCTCCTGCAGGTCGACCAGTTCGCGCAGCCGCTCGGGCTCGATGCCCTCCTCCGCCAGCGCGGCCAGCCGCCTGCGCGAGCTCCGTACCTTCACCCGCAGGTCGTCCACGGCCCGTACCGCCGCCGCGGCCGGGTTGTTGAGCTCGTGGGTGAGCCCGGCGGTGATCGTGCCGAGCGCGGTCAGCCGCTGCCGCCGGTCGATGAGCTCCCGCTGTGCCATCCCGCCGATGCGAGCTCCGTCCAGCAGGTGCACCGCCATCGGGAACCACTCGGCCATGATCTTGCCGTACTTCCTGGCCGGGAGCATGAACATGCGGGTCGGCTTGGTCGCGCGCAGCGAGTGGCTGTAGGTCTCCGGGGCGCGGTCGCCCAGGTAGGCCAGGACCGCCCCGCCGTAGACGCCGGGCTGCGAGGTCGGGGTCATCGTGACCGGTCCGGCGGGGGTCTCGGTGATCATCACCACCTCGCCGTCGATGAGCACGGCGAAGCAGTCGGCCGGATCACCCTGCTTGATGATCGGCTCGCCCGCCTCGTACTCCTCCTCGGTCCCGTATTCGGCGAGCCAGCGGAGCTTGTCCTCGTCGAGCCGCTCGAAGAGGAACAGCCCGCGGAGCACATCCGTGTCGATCATGTGACCTCCTTGCCGAGCACGGAGCGGGACCTGGTCACGCCTTCTCCAGGTAGCGGTGGACGAGGGCCACGGCCATCGCGCCCTCGCCGACCGCGGAGGCGACCCGCTTGATCGAGTCGGCCCGGACGTCACCGGCGGCGAACACCCCGGGAACGTTCGTCTCCAGGTGGTACGGCTCCCGCCGGAGCGGCCAGTTGCGCGGCCGGTTCTCGTCGGCGGTCAGATCGGGGCCGGTCAGGACGAAGCCCCTGGCGTCGCGTTCGACGGTCTCGCCGAGCCAGTCGGTGAACGGCTCGGCGCCGATGAAGACGAACAGCCACTCGGCCCCGACCGTGCGCTCGCCGTCCGGGCCCTTCAGCGTGATCCGCTCCAGGTGCCCCTCGCCCTCGGCGCCGACCACCTCGGTCTCGGTGAGCACCTCGATGTTCGGGATCTGCGAGATCTGCTCGATCAGGTAGTGCGACATGGTCCGCTCCAGCCCGTCACCCCTGACGACCAGGTAGACCCTGCTGGCGTACCCCGACAGGTAGACCGCGCCCTGACCCGCCGAGTTGGCGGCGCCGACGATGTAGACCTCGCGGTTGCCGCACTCGGGCGCCTCGGTCATGGCCGCGCCGTAGTAGCAGCCGGAGCCGATGAACTCGTCGAGGCCGGGGGCGTTCAGCCGCCGGTAGGAGACGCCGGTGGCCAGGATGACGGTGTGCGCCGCGATCGTGCCGCCGTCGGCGAAGCCGACCACCCGGGCCTGGCCCCTGACCTCAAGGCTGGTGACCGTGCGGGCGGTGAGCAGCTCGGCGCCGAATTTCAAGGCCTGGCGCCTGGCCCGATCGGCGAGTTGCGCGCCGGAGACGCCGTCGGGAAAGCCCAGGTAGTTCTCGATCCTGGAGCTCTGGCCCGCCTGCCCGCCCGAGGCGTGCTGCTCGACCATCACCGTGCGCAGTCCCTCGGAGGCACCGTAGACCGCGGCGCCCAGCCCGCCGGGGCCGCCCCCGATCACGATCAGGTCGTAGAAGTCGGTGGCCGGGGCGGTGGACAGCCCGACGGCCTGGGCCAGCTCGGACAGGCTCGGCGCGGTGAGCTTCGCACCGTCGCCGGTGACGACCAGCGGCACCCTGGCCGGACCCGTACCGCCCTTCTCCCCGGCCGCCGCGAGCAGCTCGGCGCCCTCGGGGGAGTCGTCCAGCATCCAGCGGTAGGGCACCTGGTTGCGCGACAGGAAGTCCCTGACCTCGTACGAGGGAGCCGACCAGCGCGCGCCCACCACCCGCAGCTCGTCGGACTCGCGCCGGTCGGTGCGCTGCCAGGCGTCGAGCTGGGCGTCCAGCACCGGGTAGAACTTCTCCTCCGGCGGGTCCCACGGTTTGAGCAGGTAGTGGTCGAGGTCGACCACGTTGATCGCCTGGATCGCGGCCTCGGTGTCGGCGTAGGCGGTCAGCAGCACGCGGCGGGCGTACGGATACAGGTCCATGGCCTGTTCCAGGAACTCCACGCCGTTCATCTGGGGCATTCGGTAGTCGGCGAGAATCGCCGCGACGTCGTCGCCGCGGAGCCGAAGTTCGCGGACGCTCTCGATGCCCTGGACAGCGGTTTCGGCCCGGACGATCCGGTAGGAATGGCCATAGCGGCGCCGCAGGTCGCGCGCGACGGAGCGGGATACACCCGGATCGTCGTCGACGGTCATGATGACCGGTTTGTCCATGCGCTGTCTTCCCTCAAGATAGAGGCCCTCGATATGGGGACAACCTCTCCGAAGGATGCCACATTCGTGTTAAAGCAATCGGCCATCGGGAGCGCCGGGACGGTGGCCGGGCATCCCGGCGGCGCGTAGCAGGGCGGTCGCGCAGTCGTGGCCGGTGAGGAATCGCCTGAGTTCGGGGTCGCCGGCACAGAGTTCGCCCATGTTCTCGTGGCCGATCCGGTCGGCGATGATCTGCAGGGCGATGTCCTGCCTGACGTACTGGACGGCCATCGCGACGACGGCCGGGTCCTCGGTGTAGACGCCCCACGCGATGCCGCCGGAGAAGCCGCCGACCAGGGTCTCCCGCCGGTCGCCCGTGACGACCAGCAGCCGGTGGTCCGGGCCTGCCCGTCCCTCCTGCTCCTCCGTGGTCGCGCGCGGGGAGGGGAAGCGGTGCTCGTAGAAGTCGCCGACCGGCTTCCGCGCCGATCCGAAGTGCACCACCGAGGTTTCGACCCCGCGCTCGACGGCCCGCCCGACCAGTGGGGAGAGCCGCTCCATCTCCTCGGGCCAGATCGACAGGAACAGGTCGGTGTGCGCCTCGGCCACCACGTCCTCGGCCCGCGCGAGCAGTGCCTCCGCGTCCTTGAGGCTGTGGATCAGATATGCCCTGGGGGACGCCACGATCACGGGCAGCGAGACCTCCAGCGACTCGATCGAGTCGTCGAACTCCCGGCGCATGCGTTCCAGCAGGGAGCGCGGTGGCAGCGGCAGGTAGTCGACGGCGTCGTCGGCGCCACGCAACTCGTAGGCCGCGCTCTTGGCCACCAGCTTGCCCAGGGTCGCGTAGACCATGCTGCGTGGCACGCCTGAGCGTTTGGCGACCTCATAGCCGTTGAGAGGCTGGCCGGCACCGACCAGGGTGACGTATGCCTTGGCCTCGTAGCCCGACATCCCCAAACGCTGTAATTGCTCCACTACATCCTGCATCGCAGTTATGGTACGGCGCAAGCTACCCCTTTAGCGCTGTCCTAAAGCAGCTGTTTCGTGGGATTTTCGTCACGCACCCGGGTTGGAGGCCGTCGCGTTTGGCGGGAGGGGACCTGCCGGGTTTACCCGGCCGATGAATCGCCTCCCCGTTTATGGTTCCTGTGTTCGAAACGGTCGCGGGCTCGGCGCCCGCCCATCTCGGCCGGGTGGGCGAGAAGCCGCTCCACCGGGGGCAGGGTCACGGACCCGGGCAACGGACCGATCCGGCGGGCGGTATGCCGGCACTTTGTTGTTATGTGGGCTGCGCTGTTTCGGCCCGGCCGGCACCGGCCGCTGTGCGGTCGCCACCGGGGAAAGCGGAAGGCCGCGGACGCCCCCGGCAGGACGTTCGCGGCCTTCGCCTTCTCGGTCGGGATTAGACCTGTTCGGCCTTCTCCAGAGCGGAGCAGCAGGTGTTCACGATGAGGCGGGTCACCTGGTAGGGGTCGATGTTGGCGTTCGGACGCCGGTCCTCGATGTAGCCCTTCTTCTCCACCTCGACCTGCCACGGGATGCGGACCGAGGCGCCGCGGTCGGAGACGCCGTAGCTGAACTCGTTCCAGGGGGCGGTCTCGTGGAGACCGGTGAGACGGTCCTCGATGCCTGCGCCGTAGTACTTGACGTGCTCCAGGGCGTTCGCCGCGAGGGCCTCGCAGGCGGTGATGATCGGGTCGTAGCCCTCGCGCATCGCCTTGGTGGAGAAGTTGGTGTGCGCGCCCGCGCCGTTCCAGTCACCCTTCACCGGCTTGGCGTCCAGGGTGGCGGCGATGTTGAAGTCCTCGGCGGTGCGGTAGAGCAGCCAGCGGGCGATCCACATGTGGTCGGAGACCTCCAGGGGACCGGCCGGGCCGATCTGGAACTCCCACTGCCCGGGCATGACCTCGGCGTTGATGCCGGAGATGGCCAGGCCCGCCTCGATGCAGTAGTCGAGGTGCTTCTCGACGATCTCGCGGCCGAAGACCTCGTCGGCGCCGACGCCGCAGTAGTAACCCCCCTGCGGGGCGGGGAAGCCGCCGAGCGGGAAGCCGAGCGGACGGCCCTCCTTGAAGAAGGTGTACTCCTGCTCGATGCCGAACCACGACTCCTGGTCGGCGTACTTCTCCGCGACCTCGACGAGGGCCGCGCGGGCGTTGCTGGCGTGCGGGGTCATGTCGGGGTTGAGCACCTCGCACAGCACCAGCACGTTGCTGCCGCCGCGGATCGGGTCCGGGCAGATGAACACCGGCTTGAGCACGCGGTCGGAGGAGGACCCGTCGGCCTGGTTGGTGCTGGACCCGTCGAAGCCCCAGATCGGGAGTTCGGCACCGTCCGCCATGACCTTGGTCTTTGAGCGGAGCTTGGCGGTCGGCTCGGTACCGTCGATCCAGATGTATTCGGCTTTGAAGGTCATCGGCGGAGTCCTTGAGGGTGGAGGTGTCTGCTGCCACCAAAGATTCGCAAGTCGCGATTTCGCAACTGTTGCCCGTATGTGAACAGAGTGTTACCCAGCCTCATCCGGGCAGGCAGCGGCCGCCCCGAAAACCGCACATGCCGGCCTCTGCCCCTGTGAGCTGCCATTTTGCGGGGATGTAGACGTCCGTCGCGGAGGTCGAGGGCGGTCCTCTGGGGCTCCCGGCCAATCCGCCGCCCACTTAACCGAGCAAGCGCTTGCCTAAGACAGGTGGTCGCGTTACCGTGACGGGCGATGGCCGAGATCCGCCCGCGTCCACGACGTCCCGGCGGTCCACGGACGTCGTCCGCCGGGACGGATCGCGCCCCGTCTCGGCGGGCGACCCGATCTGTCAGGAGCCGGATGCGAGGTAGGGCGGCCGTCGCGGGCCTCGGGATGACGGCCCTGACACGGGCCTCGGGCAGGACCGAGCTGGACCTCGCCGTCGAGGCGTCTCGCGCCGCGCTGGCCGACGCCGGCATGGAGGCCGGGCAGGTCGACGCGGTCCTCAGCTACCACATGAACGACTCGGTCCCCGTGGTCGGTGTCGCGAGGGCGCTGGGAATCGAAAGGCTGGGCTGGCACAACGACATCTCCGGCGGCGGTACCCAGGCGGCGTCCATCCTCGGTGACGCGGCGATGCTCATCGCCTGCGGCGTCGCGGGCAGCGTGCTGGTCTACCGGGCGCTGAACGGCCGCTCGGGCAGGCGCATGAACACCGTCTCCACCGGTCCGCAGGAGCGCTTCACGGTCCCGTACGGCATGGCGGGACCGATCCCGATGTTCGCCCTGGCGGCACAGCGCTACCTGCACGAGACCGGTCTGGGAGAGGAGCATCTGCACGCGGTCGTCGCCCAGTCACGCGACAACGCCGCGGCCAACCCGCGCGCCCTGCGGCGCGATCCGCTCTCGCTGGAGGAATACCTGGCCAGGCCGTACGTCTGCACACCGCTGCGGACCGTCGACTGCTGCCAGGAGACGGACGGCGCCTGCGCGCTGGTGATCCGCGACGTGCGGCTCGCCCCGGAGGCTCCCCGGATCCACGCCGTGATCAGGGGAGGGGGGCCGGGCTGCTCGTCCATGGACCGTTCGCCCGACGTCACAGCGGTCTTCTCCGCCCATGTCGCGGCTCCCCTGTGGGAGACGTCGGGCATGCGGCCCCGGGACGTGGACGTCGCCCTGCTCTACGACGCCTACTCCTGGCTGGTGCCCAGGCAACTGGAGGACTTCGGCCTGGCCGGCCGGGCCGAACTGGGCGAGTTCCTCCTCGCCCGCCGCCACGCCGGGGTCAATCCGCACGGCGGCCTGCTGTCGGAGGGGTACGTGCACGGGCTGAACAACGTGGCCCAGGCGGTAAGGGAACTCAGAGCGGGTCGCGAGACCGCGCTGGTGACCGGATTCGGCGGCAGCTACGGCAGCGCGGCCCTGCTGGTCCGCCCCGGCTGAGGCCGCGACGCGCGCGGGGGGTGGGCGAGTGCCGACCACGCCGGGTCGACCACTCGGCGGGGCGCGGCGGGCGCGGGGCCGGACGGGCTCAGCTGGACTCGTCCCAGTCGTCCTCCCGAGAGCCGGCGAGCTCGGCCTCCATCTCCTCCAGATCCCGCATGAACCCCTGGAACCCCCTCGGGCCCAGGCGGCGCCAGACGAGCAGCTGCAGGGAGCGCGTCTCCTCGTCCAGCGTCGGCTCCTCGTGGCGTGCCGCCCGCCTCTCCTGGGCCTGCCGGTCCACGGCCTGGAGCTCCTCGGCCGTGAAGCGGACTCCGTGCTCGCGTTCGAGCAGCCGGAGGTGCGGGTCGTTGCGCAGTCTCTGGTCCCGGGCGCGCCGGGCGCGCCGGGCGGCCAGCTCGTCGTGGACGTGCGCACTGGAAACCTGAGGCGGCGTGTCGGCCGGACGTCGAGTCATCGTGGGTTCGCCTCCGTCGGGCGGCTCCTTTTCTGGAACCTCTGCCATGAACGACGCTCGACGGGCGGCGTAGGTTGTCGGAACTTTCCCCGCGGACTCCGGAGTCACCGGCGTCACACCCGCCACCATGCCCCCGATGGTCTTGACTCGGCCCCGAGTTGAGAATAATTTTCACCCAGATGATTTTTGATGAAAGGAATGCTTGTGGCCGCAGGTGCGCTCGGACGCATCCAGACCGAGACGCCCGCGCTGCCGGAGGCGCTGCGCCGGGTGGGTGAGGCGATCCTGGCCGACCCTGCGGAGGCGGCGCGATCCACGATCATCACGCTGGCCGAGCGGAGCGGCAGCTCGCCCGCCACGGTCACCCGTTTCTGCAGGGTGTTCGGTTTCGCGGGATACGCCGGGCTACGGGTCGCGCTGGCCACCGAGACCGGCCGCGCGGCGCAGGCCAACTGGGACATGGGGGTGGGCCACGAGATCGGTCCCACCGACCCGCTCGACGCGGCGATCGGCGTGATGGCCGCCGCCGACTCGCGGCTCATCCAGGAGACCGCGGCCCAACTCGACGTGGGCACCGTCGCCAAGGTCGCCGAGGCCATCGTCGCGGCCCGCCGCGTCCTCATCTTCGGGGTCTCC
Organism: Streptosporangium sp. CA-115845; assembly: GCF_050943795.1. Lineage (NCBI taxonomy): Bacteria > Bacillati > Actinomycetota > Actinomycetes > Streptosporangiales > Streptosporangiaceae > Streptosporangium > Streptosporangium sp. CA-115845. Next base: position 2,222,900 of record NZ_CP191988.1, read on the forward strand.
ACCAGCGGGGCGGTGGCCGGGATGATGGGCGGGCGGTTGCGCCGCATCCGGGTCCCCTGCTGGAGCCACGCCGACGCGCACGAGGCGCTCGCCGACGCGGCGCTGCTCGGCGAGGGCGACGTCGCCATCGGCATCTCCCACCAGGGCCGCACCCGCGAGGTGCTGGAGTCCCTCGGCGAGGCCGGAGACCGGGGCGCGCTGACCGTCGCGGTCACCTCCTTCGCCCGTTCCCCGCTGGCGGAGTTGTCGGAGCTGGTGCTGACCACCGCCAGCCGCGAGACCACCTTCCGGCTGGGTGGCCTGGCCGCGGTCCACTCCCAGCTCTTCGTCCTCGACACCGTCTACGTCGCGGTCGCGCAGCGCACCTACGAGCAGACCAACGAGGCGTTCGAGCTGACGATCCGGGCCCTTGAGAGCCACCGCGTGGAGAGGAACTGAGTGTGGACATCAACATCGGGGCCGTCGAGTACGTCCATGAGGTGAAGGCCCTGGTGGACGAGGTCTCCCGGACCCAGGAGGCCGCGGTACGGGACGCGGCCGCGTTGACGGTCACCTCCCTGCTCGACGGCGGCGTGATCCAGGCCTTCGGCTCCGGGCACTCCGAGGCGATCGCCATGGAGATCGCCGGGCGCGCGGGTGGCCTGGTGCCCAGCAACCGTCTGGCCCTGCGTGACGTCGTCCTGTACGGCGACGCCCCGGTCGGCACCCTCCTCGGAGCCCCCGGCGAGCTGGAGCGCGACCCGTCGGTCGCCCGGCGGATCTACGACCTGGCGCCCGTCCGGCCGCAGGACGTGTTCGTGCTGATCTCCAGCTCCGGGGTGAACGGCTCGGTGGTCGAGCTGGCCTCGATCGTCAAGGAGCGGGGGCACGGCCTGATCGCCCTGACCTCCGTACGGCACAGCACCGCGATGACCTCACGCCACCCCTCGGGCCGCAAGCTGCTCGACCTCGCCGACGTGGTGCTCGACAACCGCGCCCCGTACGGCGACGCGGTACTCCCGCTTCCGGACGGCGGCACGTTCGGGGCGGTCTCCACGATCACCTCGGCGCTGCTGGCCCAGATGGTCGTGGCCGAGGTGGTGCGCACGCTGATCGAGGCGGGCCACACTCCGCCGATCTACCGCTCCGCCAACGTGACCGGCGGAGACGAGCACAACCGTGTTCTCGAGAACCGCTACGCCGGAAGGATCCGGCGAGGTGCCTGACCACTGCCTGCCACTTCCAGGCCACCCCCAGGAGGAAGCATGACCCAGCTATCCAGGCGCGAGCTCCTGCGCAGCGCGGCCCTGGCCGGCCTCGCCCTGCCCGCCCTGTCCGCGTGCGCCACCCCCGCGGGCAACGGTGGTGCCGCGTCCTCGGCACCCGCCGCCGGGGCCACCAGCGCGGCCAACCCGCTCGGCTTCGCCGAGGACAGGCCCCTGGAGATCTGGATCTTCGACGGCGGTTTCGGCGACGGCTACGCCAAGGACGTCCACGAGAAGCTGCTCCAGGCCAAGCACCCCAAACTGGAGATCAAGCACAACGCGACCAAGGAGATCGCCAAGACCCTCCAGCCGCGCTTCGCCGGCGGGAACCCGCCGGAGTTCATCAACAACTCCGGCGCCAACGCGATGGACTTCGGCGCCCTGGTCCAGGACGGTCAGCTCGCCGATCTCACACCGCTGTACGACGCGCCCAGCTGGGACGACCCCGCGGTCAAGGTGCGCGACACGATCGACCCGAACGCGATCGAGCTGGGCAGCTACGACGGCAAGCCCTACGTCCTCAACTACGCCACCACCGTCTGGGGCATCTGGTACTCGCAGAAGCTCTTCGAGGCCGAGGGCTGGCAGATCCCCAAGACCTGGGCCGACTTCCTGGCCCTGTGCGAGACCATCAAGAAGGCGGGCAAGATCGCGCCCTTCACCTACGCCGGCAAGCACCCCTTCTACATCTACGAGACCATCCTCACGCTCGCCGCGAAGATCGGCGGCAAGGACGTGCTGAAGAACATCGATAACCTCCAGGACGGCGCCTGGAAGGCCGAGCCGGTCAAGCAGGCCGCGGCGGCCTTCGCCGAGCTCGGGTCGAAGTACCTGCTCCAGGGCACCGCGGGGCTCGACCACGTGCAGACCCAGACGGCGCACAACAAGGGCCAGGTCGCCATGTTGCCCTGCGGATCCTGGCTGGAGAACGAGCAGAAGGACTCCACCCCGGCCGACTTCGGCTACGCGATGTTCGCGCTGCCCGACTTCGGCTCCTCGGACGCCCTGCCGTACGGCACCCTGCACGCCCGGCCCGGCGAGGAGTACGTCGTCTCGGCGAAGTCGGCCAACCCCAACGCGGGTCTGGAGTACATGCGCGCCATGCTCTCCAAGGAGGGCGCGGGCAAGTTCATGGAGCTGGTCTCCACGCTCACCGTCGTCAAGGGCGCGGGGGAGGGCAAGACGCTCAAGCCCGGTCTCAAGAGCGCCTCGGCCGCGCTGAACGCGGCCGGCGACAACGCCGTCTGGTTCCTGTTCCGCAAGTGGTACGTCGAACTGCACGACGAGGTGGCCGCCGCGACCGGGCAGCTCATGGCCGGCAAGCTGACCGTCGACGCCTGGGCGGACCGGGCGCAGCGGAAGGCCGACGCGATCAAGAAGGACACCTCGGTGAAGAAGTTCAACCGCTGACGTCCGCCCCCGTCCGACAACGGGGGACGCCAGTGCCGACCACCCCCTAGGCAGGAGATCGCGTTGAGGTCCACGGTTCACCGGCCCACCCGGCGACGGGCCGATCACCGAACGGCGAGTCGCTCATGAACCACGGCAGGACACGGTTCGTCGCGGGATTCCTGGTGATCCCGGTGGGCCTCTACGTGATCTACGTGATCGCGCCCTACGCGCAGGCCTTCTACATCGCGTTCACCGACTGGCGTGGGGTGAACGCGAGCCCGCGGCTGGTGGGCCTGGAGAACTTCCAGCGACTCCTGGCCGACAACGTGTTCTGGAAGGCCGTCAGTCACAACCTCATCCTGCTGGTCCTGATGCCGGTCCTGACCCTGGGGATCGCGCTCCTCTTCGCCTTCCTGCTCAACGCGGGCGGGCGGGGCGGCACCGGGGGCATCTGGGGGTCGAAGTTCTACCGGGTGGTGTTCTTCTTCCCCCAGGTGCTGGCCGTCGCCGTGGTCGCCGTACTGTTCCAGCAGGTCTTCAGGCCCGACCGCAGCGGGATGCTCAACGCGCCGCTCATCGCCCTGGGGTTCGAGCCGGTCGGCTTCCTGTCGGACACCAGGGTCGCGTTCTGGTCGATCCTCGCCGTGCTGGTCTGGCAGGCCGTCGGCTTCTACGTCGTGCTCTTCTCCGCCGGCATCGCCTCCATCCCCCGTGACCTGTTCGAGGCGGCGGCGATCGACGGCGCGGGAAGGGGGCAGCTGTTCCTGCGGGTCACGCTGCCGCTGCTCTGGGACACCATCCAGGTCGGCTGGGTCTACCTCGGCATCGCCGCGCTGGACGTCTTCGCCATCGTGTGGGTGATGACGGCGGAGCACGGCGGGCCCGACCACTCCACGACCGTGATGGCGGCGGAGATCTACCGCACCGCCTTCCAGTACTTCAAGTTCGGCTACGCCTCCGCGATGGGCGTGGTGCTGTTCTTCTTCACCATCGGGTTCGCGACACTGGCCCTGCGCCTGTCGCGACGTGAACGGATCGAGTTCTAGTGGCGGACGCCGTGATTCCCCGGAGCCGGGCCTGGGCCCGCGAGGAGCGCAGGAGGCGGCTCGGCCCCCTGTCGGCCCTGACGCACGTCGCACTGCTGGTCTGGACGGTCCTGGTCGTCGTGCCGATCGTGTGGACCTTCCTCGCCTCGGTGAAGAGCGAGGATGAGATCTTCGGCGACGCCTGGTCGCTGCCGGCCTCCCTCCGCTTCGACAACTGGGCTCGTGCCTGGGAGCAGGCGCACATCGGCCAGTACATGATCAACAGCATCGTGGTGGTGGCCTTCGGCACCTTCGGCACGATGCTGTTCGGTTCGATGGCCGCGTACGTGCTGGCCCGCTACCGCTTTCGCGGCAACCGGGCGATCTATCTGCTGTTCGTCTCCGGCCTGGCCTTCCCGGTCTACCTGGCGCTGACCCCGCTGTTCTTCGTCGTGCAGAACATGGGGACGGTTCCGGTGATCGGCCAGTTCATCGGCCTGAACACGCACGGCGGGCTGGTGCTGGTCTACATCGCCTACTCGCTGCCCTTCACGGTCTTCTTCCTCGCCGCGTTCTTCAGGACGCTGCCGGGCGCGGTGGCCGAGGCGGCCTTCGTGGACGGGGCCTCGCACGCCCGGGTCTTCTTCCGGATCATGCTCCCGATGGCCAAGCCGGGCATCATCAGCGTGACCATCTTCAACGTGCTCGGCCAGTGGAACCAGTACCAGCTGCCCCTGGTGCTGCTCACCTCGGACAGGGACAAATGGGTGCTCACCCAGGGCATCGCCGACATCTCCACGGCGGCCGGCTACGACGCCGACTGGTCGGCGCTGTTCGCCGCGCTGAGCATGGCCATCCTGCCGATGATGATCGTCTACACGCTCTTCCAGAGCCAGATCCAGAAGGGTCTCACCGCGGGCGCCCTCAAGTAGCCGAATTTCAGCGGGTCCCCCTGGCTGATCACATGGCGGAGTCGATCCAGAGAAGGTGCCGCTCTGCGTCGCCTCGACCATATGCGGCGCAGAAGAAACGTTCTCGAATACTCCGGCCGGCCCAGTGAGGCGGTCACCGGCGACGAACTCGATGAGGCGACCATGTGGACCGCAGAGATCATCGACTTCTGCGAGCGCCTTGTGCCGCAGCTGGATCTGTTCCCATAGGGGCTGACCCCTCGTCGCTGTTTCCCGTGGTCGCCTGCAATCAGCGCGCCGGGAGGTTCTTCAGGGCCTCGCGGCGGCTCAGGCCGCTGATGCCGGTGTGGTCGACGTAGCGGACGACCTCGTCGGGGTTGGTCTTGGCGTACTCGCGCAGGGCCCAGCCGATCGCCTTGCGGGCGAAGAAGTCGTTGTCCGACAGGCTCGGCTCGATGCAGGCGTACAGCAGGCCGATGTCGGTGGCGGCCTTGAAACGATTCTGGGAGAGGATGGCCGTCCGGCGCTTCCACAGGTCGGTGCCGCGGGCCCAGCGGAGCATGAGGGGGCGCATGGTGTCGGGGAAGGCCGTGAGCAGTCCGCCGACACGGTGGACGGCGATGTCGTCGACATAGTCCCACCAGGCTCCGGTGACGATCATCTCCTCGTACATCGGCAGCGCGTCGAGTGTCTGGAAGCCCCGGTAGAGGCGGAAGCCGGTCAGTTCGATCGCCGCGTAGCGCTCCTCGCGGTACTCGGCCCCGTGCCACAGGGCCAGCGTCGCCTCCCGCCAGGCGGGTGCCGTCTCCACGTAGTACTCGGTGAACACCCGCTTCAACGCCGCGCGGCGAGGTGCGGCCTGCACCCCGAGGAAGGGCATCTCGGACTTCATGTAGGCCCGCATGGCCGGGGCCTTGGTGGAGTCGGCCACCTCGGTGAGTGCCATGCGCACGGCCTTCTGCAGTATCTCCACGCTCGCCCACCACTTCCCGTTCGCTTCGCGGACGGCTTGATTCTCACAGGCCGCGCCGCTCTCCGCGCGGGGTTCCGCTCACCGGCGTCAGGCCTTCTGGCTGCTCCGCTCGCCGGTCGCCAGGCCGTCGAACAGGACGGTGATGTAGTGCTCGGCGAGACCCGCGGTGTTGAGGCGTCCTCCCGGGCGGAACCAGCGCACCGCCACCCAGATGGTGTCGCGGATCATGCGGTAGGTGAGCTTGGGATCGACGTCGGCGCGGAACAGGCCGGCGGCCTGGCCGAGCTTGATCTGCCCGACCCACATCCGCTCGACCTCGTCCTCGGCCTTGACCAGGTAGTCGAAGCGGTCACCGGGGAGGGAGCGCAGATAGTTCCAGTCGTTCTGCATGACGGTGATCGCCGCACGGTGGGGCTCCAGGGTGCTGAACCCGATGCGCACCATCTCTGAGAGGATCGTGCGGGAGTCGCCGTCCTGTTCCAGGGCGACGCGGTAGCGGCCGACGAGGTCGTCGAGGAAGGTGGTCAGCACCTCGTCGACGATCGTCTCCTTGGAGTCGAAGTGGTGGTAGAGGCTTCCGGAGAGGATGCCGGCCTCTTCGGCGATCTCCCGGACGGTGGTCGCCTGGAAGCCCTTGCGGGCGAAGAGCTCGGCGGCGAGTTTGACGAGATGATCGCGGCGCTCTGACGCCGGGCCGGATGCGGCCGCGCGCTTGGCCCCACCCTGGCGCTTGACCGGGGTCGTGGTCGCGCCGCCGGAGTTCTTTCGCGTGTTCACACCCCCATTATGAACCCTTGCGCAATCGCTTGTTCACCGAAACGCGCCAGCTCATCGCGGCCTCTGTTTTTAACCAAGCGCTTGCTACGCTTGTTGTCAGGTGAAGACCGAAGGGATTCAGACAATGACCGAGGCATACATCGTCGGCGCGGTCCGTACCCCGGTGGGCCGCAGGAACGGCGGTCTCGCCGACGCGCACCCCGCCGACCTGGGCGCCCACGCCATCCGCGAGCTTGTCGGACGCACCGGAGTGGATCCCGAGGCCGTGGACGACGTCGTGTTCGGGTGCGTCGACACCGTCGGCCCGCAGGCCGGCGACATCGCCCGTACCTGCTGGCTGGCCGCCGGGCTGCCCGAGGGGGTGCCCGGCGTCACCGTCGACCGCCAGTGCGGCTCCTCCCAGCAGGCACTCCACTTCGCCGCCCAGGCGGTACTGTCGGGCACCGCCGACCTGATCGTCGCCGGTGGCGTGCAGAACATGAGCCGGGTCCCGATCGGCTATGCCATGACCGCCGGGCAGGCGCTCGGCTTCGACAGCCCGTTCGCGGGCTCCAAGGGCTGGCAGGCCCGGTACGGCGGACAGGAGGTGTCCCAGTTCCGGGGCGCCGAAATGATCGCCGAAAAATGGGATATATCGCGACTTGAGATGGAGGAGTTCGCGTACGAGTCCCACCGGCGGGCGCTCAGCGCGATCGACGAGGGTCGCTTCGCCGCCGAGATCGTCCCCTACGAGGGTGTCTCCACCGACGAGGGCCCGCGCCGTGACACCAGTCTGGAGCGGATGGCCGGGCTCAAGACCCTGGTCGAGGGGGGAAGGCTCACCGCCGCGCTTTCCTCGCAGATCTCCGACGGCGCGGCCGCGCTTCTCGTCGCCTCCGAGCGGGCGGTCAAGGCCCACGGGCTGACCCCGCGCGCCCGGATCCACCACATCTCCGCCCGCGGCGACGACCCCGTCATGATGCTCTCCGCGCCGATCCCCGCCACCGCGTACGCCCTGCGCAGGGCGGGTATGACGATCGGCGACATCGACGCCGTCGAGATCAACGAGGCGTTCGCCCCCGTCGTGCTGGCCTGGCTGAAGGAGACCGGCGCCGACCCCGGCCGGGTCAATCCCAACGGCGGTGCCATCGCCCTCGGCCACCCGCTCGGCGCGACCGGCGCCCGGCTGATGACCTCGCTCCTGCACGAGCTGGAGCGGACCGGCGGCCGGTACGGGCTGCAGACGATGTGCGAGGGCGGCGGCCAGGCCAATGTGACGATCATCGAACGGCTCTGACCGCCTCCGGCGAGGCCGCCCCACCGGGATCTGCTCCCGAACGTGTCCCCGGCCGCCAGGTGGCTCCGTATGTGGCGTTCGAGAGTGTTCCTGATCTCGGGGACGGTTCGGGGAGTGGGATGCCGGGGGCGGTCGGGGTCGCCTTCGCTCACCTGCCGCAGTCGGCGCCGGTGTTCTCCTGCCCAGTCGGTGAGTGGAAAGGGGAGTAACCGCTCCTTTCCACTCTCAACGTATAGCGCACCGGGGGGCTTGCCACAAGCCCCGGGTCGTGCCGCAGAATCGTCGGCCGAGGCCAGAACCTGCGGAAACGGGGGATACGAAATGCGAGTGTTGTTGTCGACGTATGGGTCACGCGGGGACGTCGAACCGCTGGTGGGACTCGCGGTGCGGTTGCGGGAACTCGGCGCGGAGGTGCGGGTGTGCGCGCCGCCGGACGAGGACTTCGCGCAGCGGTTGGCCGGTGTCGACGTGCCGCTGGTGCCGGTCGGCCGGTCGGCGCGCGCGCTGACGACTATGGCGTCGCCGCCGTCGGCGGCGGACCTGCCCCGGCGCGCGGCCGAGTTGATCGCCGGCCAGTTCGACGCGGTCACCGCGGCGGCCGAGGGATGTGACGCGTTGGTGGCGACCGGTGTAATGCCGGCCGCGGCCGGCGCGCGGTCGGTGGCCGAGAAACTGGGCATCCGCTCCGTGTTCGTGGCCTTCCAGCAGATCACCCTGCCGTCGCCGTACCACCCGCCGCTGGCGTATCCGGGTCGGCCGTTCCCGCCGGACGTGACCGACAACCGGGTGCTGTGGGAGCTGGACGCCCAGAGCGTCAACGCGCTGTTCGGTACGGCGCTCAACACGAACCGGGCGTCGATCGGCCTGCCACCGGTGGACAACGTTCGCGACTACGTCATCGGCGACCAGCCGTGGCTGGCGACGGACCCGACGCTGGACCCGTGGCAGGAGACGCCGGACCTCGACGTTGTGCAGACCGGCGCGTGGATTCTGCCGGACGAACGCCTGCTTCCGGCCGCGTTGGTGACGTTCCTGGACGCCGGCACACCACCGGTGTACGTGGGCTTCGGCAGCATGCCCATGCGCGCGTCGAAGGACGCCGCCCGGGTGGCCATCGAGGCGATCCGCGCGCAGGGCCGCCGTGTAGTGGTCTCCCACGGCTGGGCGGACCTGGCCCTGATCGACGACCGGGACGACTGCTTCGTCGTCGGCGAGGTCAACCAGCAGGCACTGTTCGGCCGGGTGGCCGCCGTCGTGCATCACGGCGGCGCGGGCACGACGACGACGGCCACCCGGGCCGGCGCGCCTCAGGTGGTGGTACCCCAGGCGACGGATCAGCCGTACTGGGCCACCCGGGTGGCCGGCCTGGGCATCGGTGTGGCACACGACGGTCCGGCTCCGACCGTCGAGTCCCTGTCGGCCGCGCTCAGGACGGTCCTGGCCCCCGAGACCCGCGTACGGGCGAGGGCCGTGGTCGGCACGATCCGCACCGGCGGGACGACGGTGGCCGCGACGCTGCTGCTCGACGCGATCAGCCGGGAAAGGCCGCCGGTGTCCGCGTGAACCACACGGGATCGGCGATCCAGGACCCGGAACACGAGAACCTGCGAACCCTGGCGACCTGAACCGGCAACGGCCGGGGGCCACGTCAGGCGGAGCGTTGCCCGTCATGGCCACCAGGTTCGTCACGCTCGTCCAGACGCCTTGCCGCGCGCAATGGCCGCAAGCGACCCCAGATCGGAGCCAACGACGTGAACCCGCTGACCACCAGCGCGTTTGACCTTCCCGACCACCTCGCACCCAAGGCCGACCCGAGGCTGATCGACGGCGACGAGCAGCACTTCGCGGCTATCGCGGAGAGTCTTGAGCAGTCGATCGCCGACCTGTCCGACCGCCTCGACGCCGAGCGCAAGGCGCCCGGCGGCAAAGGCCGGCAGGCGGTGGACCGGGACCTGGAGATCCACCGGCTGACCGCTCGGCTGCGCGCGCTGCGTCGCTTCGGCTTGGACCTGTGCCTCGGACACATGGTCGGCGCGGACAGCCCCGAGCCCGTGTACGTCGGACGACTCGGCCTCACCGACAGCGCGGGCCGTCGGCTGCTGCTCGACTGGCGCTCCCCCGCGGCCGAGCCGTTCTTCGGCGCCACCCACGGCAACCCGATGGGTCTGGCAAGCCGCCGCAGGTATCGCTGGACCCGCGGCCGGATCAGCGACTACTGGGACGAGGTGTTCACCTCCGACGGGTTTGAAGGGCACGCCGCGCTCGACGACCAGTCCGCCTTCATCGCCAGCCTGGGTGGCAACCGGTCGGCCCGGATGCGAGACGTGCTCGGCACCATCCAGGCCGACCAGGACGCCGTCATCCGCGCGGGATCGCGCGGCGCTCTCGTCGTCGACGGCGGTCCGGGCACGGGGAAGACCGTCGTCGCTCTGCACCGCTCCGCCTATCTCCTCTACTCCGATCCTCGCCTCGGTCACCACCGGGGCGGCGTGCTGTTCGTCGGTCCGCACCAGCCTTACCTGGCCTATGTCGCAGACGTCCTGCCCAGCCTTGGAGAGGAGGGCGTGCAGACCTGCACCCTGCGGGACCTCGTCGCCGAGGGAGCCGCGGCGGCGATCGAGGCCGACCCGGACGTGGCCCGCCTGAAGTCGTCCGCGAACCTGGTGCAGGCGATCGAGCCGGCCGTCAGGTTCTACGAGAACCCGCCCACCAAGGGGATGACGGTCACCACCCACTGGGCCGACATCTGGCTGAGCGCCGACGACTGGGCCGAGGCGTTCCAGGCACCGGATCCCGGTACCCCGCACAACGAGGCGCGCGACCAGATCTGGGAGGAGCTGCTCACGATCCTGATGGACAAGCACGACGGCGAGGTCTCGGCTGACCTGCTCCGCAGGTCGCTGATGCAGGACGGGGAGTTGCTCACGACCTTCAACCGCGCGTGGCCGCTGATCGAAGCGGCCGACCTCGTCGGAGACCTGTGGTCGGTACCCGCCTACCTGCGCAAGTGCGCTCCCTGGCTCAGCCCCGACGAGGTCCGGCGACTGCGGCGCGCGGACGCCCAGGCCTGGACGGTGTCCGACCTGCCGCTCCTGGACGCGGCGCGGCAGCGGCTCGGCGACCCGGAGGCGTCACGACGCAAGCGCCGGCAGGAAGCCGCTCTCGCCGCCCAGCGCGAGCGCATGGCCCAGGTCGTCGACGCCCTGATCGAGGCCGATGACGACGGCGAAGGCCTCGTGACGCAGCTGCGCCGAGCGGACCTCCAGCGAAACCTGGTCGACGAGTCCGAGCTGCCCACCCTCGACCCGGACCTGCTCGCCGGCCCGTTCGCGCACATCGTCGTGGACGAGGCTCAGGAACTGACCGACGCGGAGTGGCAGATGCTGCTGCTCCGCTGCCCGTCTCGCAGCTTCACCATCGTCGGGGATCGCGCCCAGGCCAGGCACGGGTTCACCGAGTCGTGGCAGGAACGGCTGGAGCGGATCGGGCTCGACCGGATCAACCTGGCCTCCCTGACCGTCAACTACCGGACGCCGGAAGAGATCATGGCGGAAGCCGAGCCGGTCATCCGGGCCGTGCTCCCGGACGCCAACGTGCCGACCTCCATCCGCAGCGGCGACGTCCCCGTCGTCCACGGATCCGCTGCGGATCTGGGCTCGATCCTCGACACCTGGCTCGCCGCGCATGCCGACGGGATCGCCTGCGTCATCGGCGATCCCACGTTCCGGGGAACGTCCCGCGTCCGGTCGCTGACCCCGGAGCTGTCGAAGGGGCTCGAGTTCGACCTGGTCGTCCTCATCGACCCGGAGACGTTCGGCGACGGCGTCGAAGGAGCGGTCGACCGCTATGTCGCGATGACCCGAGCGACCCGGCAACTCGTCATCCTCACGAGCTCCTGACGCCGGCCGGACGAACGCCCGCTCCCGGCCGAGTCGGTGGCCTTTCTGGGCGCCGGCGCACCATCGAGTCCCTGTCGGCCGTGCTCAGGACGGTCCTGGCCCCCGAGACCCGCGTACGGGCGAGGGCCGTGGCCGGCACGATCCGTACCGGCGGGGCGCCGGTGGCCGCGACGCCGCCGCTCGACGCGATCAGCCAGGAAAGGCCGCCGGCGTCCGGGTGAACCACACGGGATCATCGAGCCAGGGAAAGTGCCTCGTCCACGGGTGCCCGGCGACACCTCCGGAGGTGTCGCCGGGCACCCGTGGACGTCGCGACCAGGCTCCGTGCCGGCCGATTTTGACTCATCCTCGTCGAGGCCCGGTAAACCTTTACTTGAAGGCCAATGGTCAGCCCACTAGCAATTAGGAAACTTTCCTATTAGATTTGCGCCAAGCCGCCGTGGGAGCGCTTTCCCCGGAGGTTCTGGACAACGTGGGGTCTGCGCGCCTTCGGCATGGGACGCCGACCGGTCGTCAGGCGAGGAGTGGTGAATGAAGCGCGGCCCAGAGCTGCTCCGTCTGGCGGAGACTGTCGTCCTTCCCGGTTTCGAGGGCAAGGCCCCGCCCGACTGGGTGCGGCGCAGACTCGGTGAAGGGCTGGCCGGGGTGGTGCTCTTCTCCAGGAACGTCGCCACCCCCTCCCAGGTCGCCGACCTCACCGCCGCGCTCCGCGCGGAGAACCCCCAGGTCCTCGTCGGCATCGACGAGGAGTCGGGCGAGGTCACCCGCCTGGAGGCGGCCGGCGGGAGCACCCGGCCGGGCAACTACGCCCTCGGCGTGGTCGACGACATCGGCCTCACCGAGGAGATCGCCGCCGACCTCGGCCGTGACCTGGCCCGGGCGGGCGTCAACCTCAACTTCGCCCCCTCGGCGGATGTGAACTCCAACCCCGACAACCCGGTCATCGGCCTGCGCTCCTTCGGCGCGGACCCCGAGCTCGTCGCCAGGCACACCGTGGCCTGGATCCGGGGCATGCAGTCGGCGGGCGTGGCGGCCTGCGCCAAGCACTTCCCCGGCCACGGCGACACCTCGGTCGACTCCCACCACGGCGTGCCGCTCGTCGCCGCCACCGCGGGGGAGTTGCGCGACGTGGCGCTGCGGCCCTTCCGCGCGGCCGTCGAGCAGGGGGTGCGCACGGTCATGACCGGTCACCTGCTCGTCTCCGCCCTGGACCCGGTGATGGCCGCCACGCTCAGCCGCCGGGTCCTGCACGACCTGCTCAGGGTCGAGCTGGGCTTCGAAGGTGTCATCGTCACCGACGGCATCGAGATGACCGCGGTCTCCGGCCCGTACGGCATCGGCGGCGCCTCGGCCCTCGCCGTCGCCGCGGGCGCCGACGCGATCTGCGTGGGCGGCGAGCACGCCGGAGAGGAGACCGCGATCGCGGTCCGTGACGCGATCGCGGATGCCGTGATCGAGGGCAGGCTCTCCGAGGAACGGCTGGCCGACGCCGCCCGCCGCGTCCGCGAGCTCGCCCTCTGGACCGCGACCACCCGCCGGGGCACGCCCGCGCGCGCCACCTCCGGCGGTTCCGGCGACGCGTCGATCGGCCTGGTCGCGGCCCGGCGCGCGCTGCGGGTCACCCGCCGCTCCGCGACCGCGGCCTTCCCCCTGTCCGCCCCACCGCACGTCGCCGAACTCGCCCCCGAGATGAACCTCGCCATCGAGAAGGACACCCCCTGGGGCGTCGGCGAGCCGCTCGGCAAGCTCCTCCCCGGCACCACGGTCACCCGGCTGGACGCCTCCACCGCCACCGGGAGCGCCATCGAGACCGTACTCGCCGCCGCGGCCGGGCGCCCCCTGGTCGTCGTCGTCCGCGACGCGCACCGCCACCCCTGGCAGACCGACGCGCTCCGGCACCTGCTGGCCGCCCGCTCCGACGCCGTCGTGGTCGAGATGGGCCTGCCCGGCCGCTCCGACCTCGGCGCCGTGCACATCGCCACCCACGGATCCGCCCGCGTCTGCGGCCAGGCGGCCGCCGAACTCCTCGCCGGGGACCCGGGCACCGCCTGACCAAGTCTGTTTCAGAGTGTGCGACACGTGGTGTGCAGGACGTGGGCGAGGGCGTCGACCGCGGCCGGGTAGGCGTGCTCGCTCGGTGTTCCGTAGCCGACGATGATGCCCTGCGGGTGGTCTCCGGGGGCGTGCCAGCGATCGCCCAGGTGCCCCACTCCCACTCCGTCGGCGGCTGCGGTATGGAGCACCTGCTGCTCGGTGGGGCCTCCTGCGGGCAGGCTGATCAGGATGTGAAGGCCGGCGGCGATCCCGTGAACGGAGAAACCGGGCGGCAGCCGGCCTGGCGGGGCCTGGAGGCGGGTCAGCAGCAGATCGCGGCGGCGTTGGTAGCGCAACCGGCACGCGCGGACGTGCCGGTCGTAGGCATGGCAGGCGATGAGGTCCGCCAGCGTCAGTTGGCCGATGGTCTCGGTGTGATGATCATTGTGGCGCTTGGCTTCGACCAGTGGCTCCAGGAGGTGCCGCGGTAGCACGATCCAGCCCAGGCGCAGGGCGGGACCCAGGGTCTTGGAGACGGTTCCGATATAGGCGACGTGGTCGGGTGCCGTGCCCTGGATCGCGCCGACGGGCTGGCGATCGTAGCGGAACTCGCCGTCATAGTCGTTCTCGATGATCAGAGCGCCGCTGGAGCGCGCCCAGCAGACGAGGGTCCGGCGGCGTTCCGAGTCGAGGGTCTGTCCTGTCGGATACTGATGGGCCGGGGTCACCTCCACCGCGTCCACCGGCGGGAAACCGGATGCGCCGAGCAGATCGGTCCGAGCGCCCCGCTCATCCACGGCGAGCGGGACGACCGCCGAGCCGTTGCGGCGGATCACCTCACGGTGGAAGGCGACTCCCGGATCCTCCGTCGCGATGGTGGCCGTGCCGGTCTCGCTGAGTACGCGGCTGAGCAGAGCCAGGGCCTGAACATATCCATTCGTGATCATGATGAGGTCCGGGCGGGCGAGCACGCCCCGGGTGCGTCCAAGGTATTCGGCCAGTGCGGTACGCAGTTCGATCCGGCCGCGCGGATCGTCATAGGTGTACGCGTCGGCTGCGGCCGAGCCCAGCGCCCGGCGGGTGGACCGCAGCCAGGCCGCCGTGGGAAAGGCGGAGGCATCCGGGCGGCCCGGGCGGAGATCGTGCCGGGGACGGGGCGAGATCCGGTCGTGCGGTCCGGCCGAGTTGTCCGTGTGGTGCTGGAAAAGCCTGGCCACCGCCGTGCCCGATCCCTGGCGGGCGGTCAGATATCCCTCGGCGATGAGCTGGTCGTATGCCGCTCTGACGGTTCCACGGGACAGTCCGAGTTCGGCGGCGAGCTTGCGGCTGGCGGGCAGCCGGGCCTGGGGCGCGAGCCGTCCGGTCTGGATCGCGGCACGCAGGGCCTGCTCAAGACCGGCACGGCGGCCGGTGGCCGGATCGAGCTCCAGATGGAGATCGACACCAGAAGTGGGCCAGGAATCTGACATATTACTGGATCTTAATCCCGGCCCAATCGCGTCGTAGTGTCATCACCATGACCGTCGGCACGGCACCCACCGCGGGCATGCTGCTCGTTCTAGGTGTGGCCTCGTTCGCGGCGGTGGCACTTGGAGCGCGGAGCCTGGCATGGCTCGTCGTCGGTCTCCTGGCGATGGAGGCGGCGGTGGGCACACATCTGCCGAACATGAGCGTGGGCTACGGCTCGCCTCCGCCTACATGATCACCTACAGCCTTGGGGGCGCGGCCGGCACCGTCGCGGGCACGGCGGCCCATCGGCTCGGCGGATGGGCCGCGGTCTCGGTGGTCGGCACGGTGTTCATGATCTTTGGACTGAATCGTATGGACGCGAGACAATCATGGAGGTTGCAATGCGGACTGACCCACCAGCCCCTCTGCTGGTGCTCTGGGACATCGATCACACGCTGATCGATCCCGGCGCCGTCGCGCGCCAGGCCTATGCCGAGGCGTTCCGCAAGGCGACAGGCCTGACGCTGGAGCAGCCCTGGCAGTTTGACGGCCGCACCGAGCTGGCCGCCGCCACCGATGCGTTGCGGGCTCACGGCCTGAATCCCGACGCCGGCCTGCTGGACGGCTTCATCGAACTGCTGATCATGGAACTTCGGGACCGTGCGGGCGACCTGGCCGCCGGCGGGCGTGCGCTGCCAGGCGCCGCCGATGCGCTGATCGCTGTGGGAGCCGTCCCAGGAGTGCGTCAGTCGGTCCTGACCGGGAACCTGCATCCGCTCGCGGTATTGAAGTTGGCGGTGTTCGGCCTCGACCGCCACATCGACTTCCGTCTCGGCGCGTACGGAGGCGACGCCTTCGAACGCGCCGACTTGCCGGCGCACGCTTTCAAACGGACCGAGCAGCATCTCGGCCGCCGCCACAGCGGCGCCGACACCGTCATCGTCGGCGACACCCTCCGCGACATCGCCACCGCGCACGCAGCCGGCACCAGGGTCGTCGCGGTCGCGACCGGAACCAACAGCGTCGCGGAACTACAGGCGGCCGGCGCGGACATCGTGCTGCCGGATCTCGCCGACACCGGCGCCGTCCTGCACGCCGTCACCGCGTGGAAGCGGTCCACCTGACCGGAGGGTGGCTAGCAGATCGGTGTCGTAGGCGTGCAGAACGCCTCGGGGATCAGCGGGAATTCGTGAGCGTCACCCTCCCGCTGATTCTGTCGGGGCAGGCTGCTTGAATCGCCGGATGGATGTGGCACGGTTGCTGGCGGGCCAGCGGGAGATCAACGGGGTCGATCTGGCGAGGCGCTCGCTCGGAGATCATCTGACCGGCGAGGGACCCTACGTCTTCAAGGAGTGCGACCTCACCGGCGCCGACTTCAGCGGGGCGTCGCTGGTGGGGGCCTCGTTCGAGGGATGCGTGCTGGAGCGGGCCGACTTCCGCCGTACGGATCTGGACGGGGCGCGTTTCTCCGGCGGCGGGGGAGCGGGGCTCAGGTTCGCGAACGCCGAACTCGTCGACGCGGCCTTCACCGACGTCGACCTGTCGGGTGCGAACTTCGGGCGGGCACTGCTCACCGACGTCGTCTTCACCGGCTGCCGCATGATCGGCGCGGTGCTGACCGGCTGCCGGGGCATCGGCTACCGGTTCGACGGTTCCAACCTGATGCTGGCCGACCTGATCGGCTGCTCGTTCCGAGGCGCCCACCTGCGGGGCACCCGCCTCGACGAGGCCAACCTGTCGAGCTGCGACTTCACCAATGCCGTGTTCGAGGACTGCCGCATGATCGGCGCCCGCACCGTCGACACGGTCTTCACCATGGCCGACCTGCGCGGCCTGGATCTCGGCGAGGTCGACGACACCCGGCTCCGATCGCTGCGTGGAGCGATCATCAGCCCGTCCCAGGCCGCCCTGATCCTCGCCTCCCGAGGTCTCACCGTCAACTGACCCGGCCGGCTCACCGGGTCCGGCGCCGTCAGGGCCGGGGCAGCCGGTCCAGCACGGCGTGCGCCTCCCACATGATCCGGCCGATCAGCTCCGCGCAGGACGGCAGGTCGTCGATCAGCCCGACGACCTGCCCGGAGGCCATCACCCCGAGGTCCGCGCGCCCGTCCACCATGGCGGCCCGCAGCAGCATCGGGGTGTTGGCCGCCTGGAGCACCTGGGCCCAGGTCAGGTCCCGGCCGTGCCGCATCCGGCGGCCTTCGCGGATCATCGCCGCCCACGACATGCCGGACAGCCGCTTGAACCTGGCCCCGTTGGCGACCGCGCGGAGCAGCCGCAGGCGCGAGCGTTCGAGCGAGTCGACGAACGGGGTGCGCAGCACGCGGTGCGGAACGCCGTCCACCCGCGTGGTGACCACCGTCTCGGCGGTGCCGAGGTAGACCCTCTTCACCTCGTCGCCGACCGTGGAGTCCGAGGTCAGCAGGAAGCGGGTGCCCATCGCGACCCCGCAGGCGCCGTACGACAGGGCGGCGACCAGCCCGCGCCCGTCGCAGAACCCGCCCGCCGCGATCACCGGGATGTCCACCGCGTCCACGACCTGGGGGAGCAGCACCGTGGTGGGGACGGCCCCGGTGTGCCCGCCGCCCTCACCGCCCTGCACGATCACCGCGTCCACGCCCCAGGCGGCGACCTTCTCGGCGTGCCGACGCGCACCGACCGAGGGGATCGTCAGCACCCCGGCGTCCTTGAGCCGGGCGATCAGCTCGCGCTTGGGGGCCAGCGCGAACGACGCGACCCGTACGCCTTCGCGGATCATGACGTCGATCCGCTCGCCGGCGTCGTCGGCGTCGGAGCGGATGTTCACCCCGAAGGGCGCGTCGGTGCGTTCCCTGACCGACCGGATCGCGGCGGTCATCTGCTCGACGGGCATGGTGGCCGCCGCGATGATGCCCAGACCTCCGGCGGCGGAGGTGGCGGCGGCCAGCCGGGCCCCGGCCACGTAGCCCATGCCGGTCTGCACGACAGGGTGGCGGCAGCCGACCATCTCGGTGAGCCGGGTCGCCAGCCCCGGCGGCTCCGCCTCCGGTGCGGACGTGCCGGTCGCGGGTCCCGGCGGGTCCGGGACGGGTCCGGAGTACGAGGTCATGGGAGTTCTCCTGACGGGCGGCCGGTGGTGAGGACTCTGCCGGTCTCGTCATCCGAGGCGGGGCACCCAGGTCGCGAGGATCGGGAACGAATCGGCCGGCAGAGTCCGCGAGAGATGGAATCCGGTTCCGGTGGTGGGGAGGAGGTCAGGCGGGGATCTCGCGGTCGCGGAGTGAGCCGGGGTCGAGGACCTCGCGCAGGACGCGGAGTTCCTCGCCGGTCGGCTGCCGGGTCTCGGGGACGTCGCCGGTGACGGCCAGCGGGAAGCCGGTCGCCGCCACGACCTCGTCCGCGGTGACGCCCGGGTGGACCGAGGCCAGGCGCATCGAGTGGTCGGGGCTCTGGAAGTCCAGCACCGCCAGGTCGGTGACCACCCGGCGCAGGTCGTGGTGGCGGTGGGCGCTCGGCCCGGCTTCGGCCGCGCGGTCGTGGCCGACGCCGCTGACCATGTCCACCCGCGGTACGAACACCCGGGGCGAGTGCCGGGGGATCCAGTAGCTGGTCGGGCAGCACACGGTGTTGCCCGGCACCCCGCGCACGCCCAGGAGCTGGGACTTCGGCCGGGACCAGTCACCGATGCAGGAGATGTTGCTGTTGCCGTACCGGTCGATCTGGCTTGCTCCCAGCATGACGTGCCGCCTGCCGTTGAGCACCAGCCACAGGTGGTCCCTGAACGGCAGCCATCCCTCGACGACCTGTGGGCTCTGTCCCAGCGGCGGTACGTCGCCGGTCAGCAGGCACAGCCCGTCGTGCGTGATGAGGTCGGGCTCGAAGGTGAGCCGGGCCAGCCGGGCGGCCAGCACGGTGATCGCGCCGCCGATGCCCGCGGCCAGGATCTCCCCGTCCCCCCGGAACGCCTCGGCGCAGGCGACGACGCACACCTCGGCCCGCGTGGCGACGGTCACGGTCATGACTCCTCCCGGAACTGGCGTACGGCCTCCTGGTAGGCGGCCTCGTCTCCGGACAGGTAGCGGCCGGTGAAGGCCCGCCACGTCTCGGGGCCGGTGGCGGCGCTCGCGTAGGCCTTCTGGAACGCCTCGTCGCGGCCGTAGTCGGGCTCGCAGGTGGTGAAGTGGGCGCCGCCGGGGGTCTCCACCACGCCGGTCACCATGAACCGGCTGATCAGCAGTGACTGGACCGGCCCCTCCTTGAGCAGGTCGGCGGTGTCCACCACGCGCTCGCAGGAGACGTAGCAGCGCTCGGCCGCCTTGGCGTAGAGGTCGTCGAAGTAGGGGTCGGGGCCGAGATACTGGGCGTTGCCGCGCTGGTCGGCCCGGTTGAGATGGACGAGCGCGACGTCCAGGGTCAGCGCGGGGACGGCGACGAGTTCCTCGCCTCCGGCATAGGGCGACCGTACGGTCCGCAGCTCGGGGTTGACCCGCATCACGTCCGAGCCGAGCCCGGCGCGGGTCGGCAGGAACGGCAGCCGGTGCGCCGCCGCGAGCAGGCCGAACATGAACATGCCCTCGTCGTACTCGGTGAACTCCACGGCCCCGGTCTGCCGGGCGACCCGGAAGTGCGGTTCGAGGGGGATCGAGTCCATCGTCACGAACGGGGCGACCACCCGGGAAACCTTGCCGTACGCGCACAGCAGGCCGACGTCGGGGCCGCCGTACGAGACGACCGTCAGGTCCTCCAGGGAGGACCGGCAGATCGCCCGGACCAGCGCCATCGGCTTGCGACGCGAACCCCAGCCGCCGATCCCGATCGTCATGCCGCTGTGCAACGACCCGACGACCTCCTCGACCGACATCACTTTGCTCACCGGTCGCCCACCACCCCTTCTCTCGCTCCGCGGATCGCTCTGTCTCTTGGCCGCCTGCCGCTGGTTCGCTCCCCGCTCACCGGCCACCCGCCTCCTCGCCCGTGGAGGAGGTCGAGGAGGCACCCGATTCCCGGCGCACCGAGCCGTTGTTCCCCGCGATGAACGCGTCGCGGTGTCTGTCACCGGAGCCCATCAGGTTGAGTTCGAAGGTGAAGCCCTGTTCGAACCGGTAGCTGCGCCTGACGTCGACCGGGTCGATACCGTTCAGCGACTCCTTGGCCCGCCGGATGACGTAGGGGTCCTTTCCGGCGATCTGGGCGGCGACCTCGAAGGCGGTCCCGCGCAGCCGGTCGCGGGGCACGACCTCCAGTACCGAGCCGAAGGCGTGCAGCTCGGCGGCGGTGACGGTGCGGCACGTGTAGACCATGGCCCGCATCAGATGCTGGGGGACCAGCCTGGCCAGGTGGGTGGCCGCGCCGAGCGCCCCCCGGTCCACCTCGGGCAGGCCGAAGTAGGCGTCGTCGGAGGCCACCACGATGTCGGCGTTGCCCGCCAGCCCGACCCCGCCACCGAGGCAGAAGCCGTGCACGGCGGCGATCACCGGGACCTCGCACTCGTAGACCGCCGCGAACGCCGCGAAGCATCCGCGGTTGGCGCCGACCAGCGCGGCGTGCCCGGCGGTGGCCTGCATCTCCTTGACGTCCACCCCGGCGTTGAACCCCCGGCCCTCCGCGCGCAGCACCACGACGCGGGTCTCGGGCGCGTGGCCGGCCTCCTGGACGGCCTCGGCCAGCTCGAACCAGCCGGAGACGGGTAACGCGTTGACCGGTGGCACGTCCACTACGACCTCGGCGACCGCTCCGCCGCCGTGCAGGGTGATTCCCATCGCGCCTCACTGTTCGCACCTAACGCTTGCTTGGTACGGTAGCACGCGACGACCGGACAACAGGAGGGTGCCCGGCGGCGGCCACCGGATGACCCCGGGCGATCGGTTCGAGACCTGGCCGGTCCGCCTGGAACGGCGATTGGTCTCCTGGGCGACTCCCGGGTGACCGTTTCGAAGGCGAGGACGAGGGTGAGGAGGCGAGCGCCGTGAACGCCGAGGGCGACGCGGATCGCGCGGCCGGTGTGGACGCCGGGGCTCGTGGAAGTGGTGGAGCACCCGGCCGGGTCCGCTACGACCACACCGGATCGGTCGTGCTGGTGACCGGCGGAACCAGGGGACTCGGCGCGGGCATCGCCGGTGCGTTCCTGGCCGCAGGGGCCGAGGTGGTGGTGTGCGCCCGCAGGAAGCCGGAGACCCTGCCCGAGGGCCTCGTGTTCGTCGCGGCCGACGTGCGCGACGCGGCGGAGGTGGACCGGCTGGTCACCGAGGTCGAGGAGCGGTACGGCAGGCTCGACACGGTGGTCAACAACGCCGGCGGCTCGCCGTACGCGCTCCTGGCCGGAACCTCCCCGCGGCTGCACGCCCGGATCGTGGAGCTCAACCTGATCGCCCCGCTGCTGGTCGCGCAGCGCACCCACCCCCTGCTCGCCGCCTCCGGCGGCTCGGTCATCATGATCGGTAGTTCCAGCGGTACCCGGCCCTCCCCGGGCACCTCCGCGTACGGCGCGGCCAAGGCGGGCCTGCACCACCTGGCCGCCTGCCTGGCCGCCGAGTGGGCGCCGCGGGTGCGGGTCAACGCGGTGGTCGTCGGCCTCGCCGAGACGGAGGACTCGGCGGACCACTACGGCGGCCCCGCCGGGGTCGCGCGGATGGGTGCCGCCGTTCCCGCGGGCCGGATGGCCCTTCCCGCCGATGTGGCCGAGGTGTGCCTGTGGCTGGCGGTCCCCGGCTACGTGACCGGTGCGGAGATCGCGGTGCACGGCGGTGGCGAGATCCCCGCCTGGCGGGAGATCGCATCTGGACACGACGGGTGAACAGCCGGGAAACTCTGCATGATCACTCTGCATGATCACGACGAAAGGGGCCCAGGCATGGGCGGGATCTGTGACGGGCGCGTGGTGATCGTGACCGGTGCCGGGCGCGGCATCGGCAGGGAGCACGCCCTGGAGTTCGCCCGGCAGGGGGCCAGGGTCGTGGTCAACGACCTCGGCACCGGCCGCGAGGGCGACGGGCGGTCGGGCGACCCGGCCCTGCGGGTGGTCGAGGAGATCCGCGCCCTGGGCGGCCGGGCTGTCGCCAACAACGACGACGTCACCGACTGGGGCGGTGCCGACCGGCTGGTCAAGACGGCGCTGAGCGCCTTCGGACGGCTGGACACGCTGGTGAACAACGCCGGATTCGTCCGTGACCGGATGCTGGTCTCGATGACCGAGCAGGAGTGGGATGACGTGATCCGGGTCCACCTCAAGGGCCACTTCCTGCCGCTCCGGCACGCGGGCGCGCACTGGCGGGAACGCTCGAAGGCGGGCGAGCCGGTGGACGCCCGGGTGATCAACACCTCCTCGGGGGCCGGACTGCTCGGCAGCGTCGCCCAGGGCAACTACTCCGCGGCCAAGGCCGGCATCGTCGCGCTCACCCAGGTCGCCGCCGCCGAGCTCGGCCGCTACGGCGTCACGGTGAACGCGATCGCCCCGGCCGCCCGCACCCGGATGACCGAGGAGGTCTTCGCCACCATGATGGCCAGACCCGAGGACGGCTTCGACGCCATGGACCCGGCCAACATCGCGCCCCTGGTGACCTGGCTCGGCTCGGCCGCCTCCGGGCACGTCACCGGCAGGGTCTTCGAGGTGGAGGGCGGCGTCGTCTCGCTGGCCGACGGCTGGCGCCACGGCCCCCGCGTCGACCGGGGCGCCCGCTGGAACCCCGCCGACATCGGTGACGCCGTCGCCGAACTGCTCACCGAGGCGCCCGGCCCTGAGCCGGTCTACGGCACATAGCCGGGCGGTACGAGGTCACCGCCGTCACGGCGTACGGCTGCGACTCCAGGCCGGAGCACCGATATCCGACTCCGTACCGGTACCCGCGACCCCCATAGCTGCCGACAGCGGGACTGCGACCGGGTTCCGTCAAGGTCGGCTTCGCGAGACCCGGTCGTTACGGGTCGCGCCCGGCCGGTTCTCACGGCGGCCGGAACCCCCTGGTTACGCCGGAGTTCTCCGGCAAGCGGCCGGCCGTGTTGTTGCGTTTCGGCCTGAAGTGTTGAAACAATTCCTGAGTCAAGTGATTATACGTATAATCAATGAAAGGTGGCATCGTGGACTACCAGGACCCTCAGCTATCCGTCGAGCGGCGTGTCGACGACCTCGTGGGCAGGATGACACTTGAGGAGAAGGCGGGACTGCTCTTCCAAACCATGGTGACGATGAGTGACATCATGCCCATCCCCTCGGCCACCGACATGATCGACGGTCGGCTCATGAACCACTTCAACCTGTTCGGCAGCGCCTCGGCGCGCGAGATGGCCGAGTGGAACAACGCCGTACAGGAGCGGGCGAAAGCGACCAGGCTCGGCATCCCCGTGACGATCTCCACCGACCCGCGTCACTCCTTCTCCAGCAACCCGGGCGCGGCCATGATGGCGGGAGTGTTCTCACAGTGGCCGGAGACGACGGGGCTGGCCGCGATCGGCGACGAGGCCCTGGTCGAGAAGTTCACGGACATCGCCCGGCAGGAGTACCTCGCCGTCGGCATCCGGGTCGCTCTGCACCCGCAGATCGACCTGGCCACCGAACCCCGTTGGGCGCGCGCCAACGCCACCTTCGGCGAGGACGCGGAGCTGACCTCCCGGCTGGTCAAGGCATATATCCGAGGTTTCCAGGGGGTACGCCTCGGTAAGGACAGCGTCGCCTGCATGACCAAGCACTTCCCTGGCGGCGGCCCGCAGAAGGACGGCGAGGACCCGCACTTCGCGTACGGCCGCGAGCAGGTCTACCCGGGCGGCAACTTCGACTACCACCTCAAGCCGTTCGAGGCCGCCTTCGAGGCCGGAACCTCGCAGATCATGCCCTACTACGGCATGCCGGTCGGCACGCCGTACGAAGAGGTCGGGTTCGGATTCAACAAGGATGTCATCACCGGCCTGCTGCGCGAGCGGTACGGCTTCGACGGCATCGTCTGCACCGACTGGGGCCTGCTCACCGATGACGTGATCATGGGGCAGCCGGTGGCCGCCCGTGCCTGGGGCGTGGAGCACCTCACCCCACTGGAGCGGGCGAAGAAGGCACTGAACGCCGGGATCGACCAGTTCGGCGGGGAGGCCTGCCCGGAACTGGTCATCGAGCTGGTCAGGAGCGGGCAGATCGCCGAGGAGCGCATCGACGTCTCGGTACGCCGCCTGCTGCGCGAGAAATTCGTGCTCGGCCTGTTCGAGGACCCGTTCGCAGACCCGGACCGAGCCGAGGAGATCGTCGGCCGCGCCGACTTCGTCCAGGCGGGGATCGAGGCGCAGAGCGCGTCGCTCACCCTGCTCAAGAACGGCCCGCTGCCGCTGGCGGAGGGGCTCAGGATGTACGTCGAGGGCGTCGACGCCGAGACCGCCGCAGGCTACGGGACGATCGTGGCTACTCCGGAGGAGGCGGACATCGCGCTCGTACGACTGGCGGCGCCGTACGAACCGCGTTCCGGCACGTTCGAGTCGTTCTTCCACGCGGGTAGCCTGGCCTTCCCCGAGGCGGAGATCGCCAGGCTGCGCGCGTTGCAGAGCAGGGCCGACACGGTCGTGGACGTGTACCTGGAACGGCCCGCCGTCTTCCCCGAGATCGCCGAGGGGGCCGTCGCCGTGCTTGGTGACTTCGGCGCGAACGACGCGGCCTTTCTCGACGTGGTCTTCGGACGCAGGTCGCCGCTCGGGCGCCTGCCATACGAGCTGCCTCGCTCGATGGCCGCGGTCGAGGCGAGCCGTTCCGACATGCCGTACGACAGTGAGGACCCGCTCTACCCGTTCGGGCACGGGCTGAACTACTGATCAGATCCAGCCGTCGAGGCTGGTCAGGAAGTCCTCGAAGAGGTGCCGGTGGATGGTGTGCTCGGCGCCCTTGACGACGCGGACCTCGAAGCCCCTGGCCTTGAGGTCATCGGCCTGGTCGGGGGAGACGAGGAAGCTCGGGTCGGCGAGCTGCACCAGCGAGGGCACGACCGGCTCGGGGGTGTGGTCGGAGCCGGCGATCTCGCTCAGGGACAGTACGGTCCGCGGGTCCCAGAGCTTGAGCATCTCGATCTCGACCGCGTTCTCCTCGGCGGTCCAGCCGGGGTGCATCGCCGCGACCTGCTCGACGGTGGCGTGCTTGAGCTGCATCATCATGTCGGTCATCGGCGCGTCGCCCTCCATGCGCGGCAGCCGGAAGCCCGGGTCCGAGTAGATCGCGCGAGCCGGCCTGAGCCGCTCGACCGCCACGGCCAGCGTCAGCCCGCCGAGCGAGTGGCCGATGGCCAGTTCGGGACGGGCGGGCACGGATTCCAGCACCGAGGAGGCGTACAGCTCGGGGGAGTACGTCTCGGCGCGCGGCGACTGACCGTGTCCCGGCAGATCGACGGCGATGACGCGGTAGCCCAGGGAGGCGAGGTGCGGGCCGACCCGCCACCAGCACTGGGAATCGGCCATGATGCCGTGGATCAGGACGGCGACCTTGCCGTCCGACGGGCCCCACTCACGGGTGTGAAGCTGCATTCAACTCTCTCCAGGGTTAAGTTATACGTATAAGCAGTTGATAACATGCGAGGACAGGCCCAGGCAAGAGAGCGAGACCCGTGACCTCCCATGTGAAGCCGCCGACCAGCGTCGATGTGGCGCGCGCTGCGGGAGTCTCCCAGGCCACGGTCTCTTACGTGCTCAACGACAGCCCCGGCGCACGGGTCGGCGACGAGACCCGCGAACGGGTCAGGGAGGCCGCCGCACGCCTCGGCTACGTCCCGCACGCCAGCGCCAGAACGCTGCGCACCGGGCACAGCGGCCTGGTCCTGCTCCCGCTCTCCCTGGCCAGAACCGGCAGACTGGCGCAAGACCTGCTCGACGAGATGGAGGACGAGCTGCGTGAGCGCGGTTACACCCTCATCCAGTACGGCGAGCGCCGGCTGAAGGGCACCGCCGCCGCGCGGTCGTGGGCCGAGCTGCGGCCGGTCGCCGTGCTCGTCGAGGTGGAGAGGCTCACCAAGGCGGCGGTCGAACTGCTCAAGGCCTCGGGTGTGAAGGCCGTCATCGGGTTCGGCGCCGAACGTCCTTCACCGCTCGTGCCGGTCGCGCTGTACGACCAGGAGGCCATCGGCGCCTGCGCGGCCGAGCATCTGGTCTCGCGGGGCCGTACCCGGCTGGCCGCCGTCGTGCCGCGTGAGCAGGGCATCGACAAGATGGGCGTCGGCCGCTGGCGTGGCGTGTGCCAGGTGGTGCCCGGCGCCGAGCGGATCGACCTGGCCCTCTCCGAGGACGAGGCGGCGCGCTTCGCCGCGCGGGGCGACCTGCCGGACGGTGTTTTCGCCTACAACGACGAGTACGCGATGCTCGTCGTCAGCGCGCTGCGAGACGCCGGGGTACGGGTGCCCGAGGACGTCGCGGTCGTCGGGGCGGACGACCTGGTCATCGCCGGGCTGATGCGGCCCAGGCTGACCAGTGTGCACATGGACCCGACCACGACGCCCGGCGAGCTGATCGCCATGGTTGACGAGATCATCCGCGGGGAGCGTGCGGCCGGGCCCCGGACCGTGCTCAGCCGCTACACGCCGCGCCTGGTGGTCAGAGAGACGACGTAACAAGTTGAACATGGTCCTTGTCGGCTCTCGAAGGGACGCATAATCTCCAGATCAATCATTGGTGATACGTATCACCATGGCGTTTGATCCGGAAAGGTGCTGGTCCCGTGACCCAAGTTCAGGGCGCCGCCCCCACAGTCGACAACGGACACAAACTCGGCCCGCTCTACCTGACGCTGCCGCTGGCCAATGTCGCGGTCATGTTCCTGTGGCTGGCGGTGGGGGCCTTCGTCCTGCCCGTCCACGTACAGCGGATCACCGGGACCAACGACGTCACCGCGCTCGGCCTGGCCAACTCCATCGGGCCGCTCATGGCCACCCTCGCCAACCCGATCTTCGGCCAGATCTCCGACAGGACCCGCTCGCGCTTCGGCCGGCGCTCGCCCTGGATCCTCGGGTGCGTACTGCTCGGCGCGCTCGCGCTGGTGGCACAGGCCAACGTGGGCAGCGTGCTCATGCTGGGCATCAGCTGGGCCGCCGTGCAGACCATCATGAACGGCTACCAGGCGGCGATAACGGCCATCCTGCCCGACCGGGTCCCCGCCGCCAGGTACGGCACCTTCTCCGGACTCTTCGGACTGGGCACGCCGCTCGCGGTGATCGCCGCCTCGATCATGTTCATCGTCTTCCCGCAGCTCGCCCAGGGGGGCGCCTACTACGTGGTCATCGCGCTGCTGCTGGTCGCCGCGGTGCTCGTCGTCTTCGCCTCGCCCGACACGTCATCGGTGGATCTGCCGCGCGAGCCGTTCGACTTCGGCCTCTTCCTGGGCGGGTTCTGGCGGCCGCTGAAGACCCACGACTTCCGGTGGGCCTTCGTCTCGCGTTTCGGCGTCATGCTCGGCTACTTCGTCATCTTCACGTTCAACCTGTTTCTGCTTGAGGACTTCATCAAGATCCCGAAGGACCAGGTCATCGCGCAGATGGGCATCCTCATGCTCATCGGGCAGGTTGCCACCCTGCTCGCGGTGCTGGTCATCGGGCCGTTGTCGGACCGGATCGGCAGGTTCAAGCTGTTCGCGCTGATCGCCGGGGTCGTATCCGCGATCAGCCTGGGCATTCCGCTGCTCATGCCGACCTTCCAGGGGATGGTGATCTACAACGTGGTGCACGGCATCGCGTTCGGGATCTTCATGGCGGTGGACATGGCGCTGGTGACCAAGGTGCTGCCGAACCCGGAGGAGGTCGGTAAGGACATGGGGGTCATCAACATCGCCAACGCCGGGCCGCAGATCGTCGCGCCGTCCATCGCGGCGCTGGTGGTCACGGTGGGCGGTTACCCGACGCTGTTCACGGTGGGTATCGTGATCTCGCTGCTCGGCGTGGCGGGAGTGCTCAGGATCAGAGGGGTTCGCTAGCCGCCGGATACGGCGGGCGGTGTGAGGTCACCACCGTCGCAGCGCACAGCTGCGACTCCCGGCCGGAGAACCGATATCCGATCCTGTGCCGGTACAACCTGGCGAACATCGGAGCGCGGACCTTTACGGTTTCCCGCCATTGAAGTCGGAGGTTCGCCTCCATGGTGGCCGTGGCCGCCGGTTGCCTAGCGTTGGCCGACGTGATCAGTCTTCAAGGTTTGGGCAAACGCTACGGTGACCGGATGGTCGTCGACGACCTGTCGTTGGACGTGAGGCCAGGCACGGTCACCGGCTTCCTCGGGCCGAACGGGGCAGGCAAGTCGACGACGATGCGCCTGATCCTCGGGCTCGACCGCCCCACCGCGGGCACGGCGCTGATCGGCGGTGTGCCGTACCACGAGATCAGGAATCCGCTGCGGACGGTGGGCGCGATGCTGGACGCACGGGCGCTGCATCCCGGGCGTAGCGGGTACGCGCATCTGCTGGCGCTGGCGCGCGGCAACGGCATCACGCGGAGCCGGGTGACGGAGGTCCTGGAGCAGGTCGGGATGGCGGATGCGGCGGGTAAGCGGGCCGGTGGGCTGTCGCTGGGCATGAGCCAGCGGCTCGGTATCGCGGGTGCGCTACTGGGCGATCCGGAGGTGCTGATGTTCGACGAACCGGTCAACGGTCTGGACCTCGACGGCGTGCGCTGGGTGCGCCACCTGATGCGCTCGCTGGCCGAGGAGGGCCGCACGGTGTTCGTCTCCAGCCACCTGATGAGCGAGATGCAGCTCACCGCCGACCATCTGGTGGTGATCGGCAGGGGACGGCTCATCATGGACGCGCCGCTGGCGGAGGTCATCGGGCGCAACTCCCTGACCGCCGTGGTCGTCCGCACCCCGCACGCGGCCGACCTGTCCGTACGGTTGAACGGTGCCGGGATCACGGTGGAACGGCTCGGCGAGAACGAACTCGTCGCCACCGGCGCCACGATCGAACGCATCGGCGACCTGGCGTACGAGGCGGGCATCCGGCTGCACGAGCTGCGTACCCGCGAGGCCTCGCTGGAGCAGGCATATCAGGAGCTGACCGCGAGCAGCGTGGAGTACGGCACACAGGAAGCGGGAGCGTGAACATGGGGACCAGAGAGTTGGGCCAGGCGGTCGGCGCGGAGTGGGCGAAGCTGTGGTCGGTCCGCTCCACCTGGTGGTGCCTGGCCGGCGCGGTGCTGCTCATGGTGCTGAGCGCGCTGATGCTGGGCGGGGCGACGGCCACGGACATGCTCCGTGCCGAGGGCGGCGGAACCCGCTTTCCGGCGAGCGAGCCGGTGATCTCGGCGACCTCGTTCGCCCAGTTCGCGCTGGTCGCGCTGGCGATGCTGACGATCACCTCGGAATACGCGTCGGGCAGCATCCGGAGCACGCTGCAGGCCACGCCGATCCGCGGCCGGGTGATCGCCGCGAAGGCGCTGGTGGTGGGGCCGGTGATGTTCGCCGTCGGAGTGCTGTCCGGAGCCGTGGCCACCGCGGTCGTCTACACGGTGCTGTCCGCCGACCTGTTCGGCGGCTATGTGGCGCTGCCGCCCGCCGAGGTCGCGCTCGACCTGCTGCGGGTCGGTGTCTTCTTCGCCCTGGTGTCGGTGATGACGCTCGGCGTGGGCACCGCGGTGCGCAGCGCGGCGGGCACCCTGACCGTGGTGTTCATGCTGCTGATGGGCCTGCCGCTGATGCTGCTGATGACGGGTGTTTCGGCGGCGATGGAGGTGTCCCTGCGCATGCCGCTGTTCGCCGGCCTGGCCTTCATGGGCAGTACCGACAACCTGACCGGCGGCCCGATGCCCTACGGGGCGGGAGAAGGCCTGGCCTGGCTGCTGGCATGGACGGTGGCGGCGGTGGCGGCCGGCCATGTCGTGCTGCGCCGGCGTGATGCCTAGACTTCGGGCCGTGTCAGGTAACCGCGCCGCGCGCACCCTGGTGGGGGTGCTCGCGGGCATGGCCCTCGGGGTCGTCGAGCTGGCCTTCCTCTGCCTGGCCTGGCCGGCTTCCCTGGTCGCGGCCACCCGGCCCGCCGCCGACCGGGGCCTGGCCCGGCTGACGGCACTCGAACGGGCCCGGCTGGCCAGGTGGCTGGGCCACGACACGACGCGAACGGCCGGCGGCTACGGCTTTCTCGCCGCCCGCGCCACCCTGGGCCTGGTGGGCGGGTACGGCTGCGCGGCGGGTCTGTTCCTTGGTGGTCTGCTCCTGTTCGGAGGGCTGTGGGACCTGCTCTGGGGCGACTCCGAGACGGTGCCGGTGAACCTGCCCGGCGTGAAGCTGGTCACCACCGGCGGGATCCTCGGGCTGGCCGGTGCGGGGGTAGTACTGGCCCTGGTGACGCTCGGGGTCCTCGCCGTGGGAGTGGCAGAACGGCGGCTGGCCGACCACTTCCTCGGACCGGACAGGCAGGAACTGATGCGCAGGCGCATCGCCGAACTGACCGCGACCCGCGCGGGCGTCATCCGGGCCGTCGACGACGAACGGCGCAGGATCGAGCGCGACCTGCACGACGGCGTGCAGCAGCGGGGGGTGGCGCTGGCCATGCTGCTCGGCCGCGCCCGGCACAGCCCCGACCAGGCCAGGACCGCCGAGCTGGTGGGCCAGGCCTACGCCGAGTCGCGCCGGCTTCTCGACGAGCTACGCAGTGTGGCCTGGCGGATCTATCCGACCGCACTCGACGAGCTGGGCCTGCGCGCCGCGCTCGCGGGCATCGCCGAGCGGTCGAGCATGCCGGTGACCGTGCACTATGGGCTGGCCGACCGACCCGTCTCCGAGGTCGAGACCGCCCTGTACTTCACCGCCCGCGAGGCGATCACCAACGCGATCAAGCACGCGGGAGCCCGTGACATCCTGGTCCTGCTGACAGAGGACGAGCGGACGGTGAGCGTGGCGATCTCGGACGACGGCAGGGGCGGCGCGGACCCCTCGGGGGGAGGGCTCTCCGGGCTGGCCAGGCGAGTCCTGGCGCTCGACGGAGTGTTCACCGTCGACAGTCCGGAAGGCGGCCCCACCAAGATCGTCGCGACGCTGCCGAAGGACACGCCGTGCGACTGATCCTGGCCGACGACTCCGTGCTGCTCCGCGAGGGCCTGATCCGGCTGCTCAACGACGCCGGGCACGAGGTCCTCGCCGCCGTCGGCGACGCGCGGGCGCTGCTCGACGCCATCCGGCGGCACCCGCCCGACGTGGCCGTGATCGACGTACGCATGCCCCCCACGCACACCGACGAGGGGCTGCGGGCGGCACTGGAGATCCGCGAACACCGGCCGGACGTCGGGGTCCTCGTGCTGTCCCAGTACGTGGAGAAGACGTACGCGGCCACGCTCCTGGCGGGAAACACCGAAGGGCTGGGCTACCTGCTCAAGGACCGGGTCTCGGAGGTCGCCGACTTCCTGGACTCGCTGGAGCGGATACGCGCCGGCGGCACGGTCTTCGACCCGGAGGTGGTCCGCCAACTGCTCGCCCGCACCACCCACGCCGACCCGCTGAGCAGGCTGAGCAGGCGCGAGACGGAGGTGCTGCGACACCTCGCGCAGGGCTACGTCAACGCGGCGATCGCCGAACGCCTGCACGTGTCGCTCAGCACCGTCGAAAAGCACATCAACGCCATCATGGACAAGCTCGACCTACCCCGCGACCCCGGCTACAGCCGCAGAGTGCTGGCCATCCTGCGCTACCTCGACGACTACGAGGCGACTCACTCGTAGCACCCTGCCGAGGCCGACGCTGCGGTTGCCACGCCATCATGGACAAGCTCGCCGTGGGCCGCGACCCGCGCGAGATCCGTACGGTGTTCAACTTCCCCGGCCGCATCACCGACCCGGACGGGCACCGCCTCACCTGAGAAGGAGCACGCCGGGTTCGGCGGACGGGCCGGGGAAACGGGCTGATCGCAAGGTCAGCACCGCGCCGCGGCCCGCCTGGCAAGCGGCAAGGTCGCCGGTGCCCGGTGCAGGTGGTTTACAGTCCCTGCCGTCCGCGCCGGACGTCACCTGCCTGCGAGCACCATCCCACCTCAGCTTTCGGGGGTCAGCCGAGGAGGCTTCCAGTCGGCGATGGTGTCCTTATCGGGTGCGTACAGGCGCATGGTCAGCGTGAACGGGGCGGTGTCGACGGGCAGCCAGTTACTCGCCGGAATGTCAGGGCCGGGATTGTCGGGCTGAATGGCGATATCGGCGGACCCGTCGGTGTTGGTGGTGATGGGGTCCTGGTGGCCGACGGCGTACTTCTTGGCGTCGTTGGGGATGAAGTAGCCGTCGGTGTCGTAGGCGGTGATCGACCAGAAGGCATCGACCGGAGGGAGCCCGCCGGGCTCGAAATGCAGCCGGAAGCGGGTGGCGTCGGTGGTGGTGGGGCTGGCCGTGCTGGGGTAGAGGGAGTCCTCTGGCCGGTTGGCGCCCAGTCCATGCAGCGCGGTGGAGGCGCGCAGATCGTAGTCGGTGCCGTAGGTGCCGAGGTTGGGAGACGACAACCAGCCGTTGAGGTCATTATTCGCGGGGTTGGTGTAGGTGCTGACGTGGGTCTCGCCGTCCTTCTTGGCCTGGTCCAGCAGATCGCTGTTCAGGTCATTGACGGTGCCCCCGGGCACGATCCCGATGGAGGCCAGGCGCTCCATCATGGCCGGATCCTCAGGTGAGGCCGGGTTGGGGACCATCAGGGCACACAGCCGGTTGTAGAACGTCACCGCGTCCATGGCCGTTACCTGGGCGGGAGGCGGGTCGATCATGTTGATGCCGGGATCGAAGGTGCCTGGGGGCGGGACGTAGGTGCCGGGTGAGGACCAGGCACTGAGCGGGATCAGCCGCATGTCGTCCTGTAGCGCGTGCACGTGCTCCAGTTCATCTGCGTCGTCGAGGGCCATCAGTTCGGTGCGGCCCACGATCCAGACGGTGTTGGTCGGCATCGGCAGCGGTGTGGTGTCGGCCGGGACGTCGCCGTTCCAGCCGGGGCCATACAGCAGGAAGGCGGAGGGGGTGGCGGTGGTGGTCTGGCCGGGGTGGTGCAGGGTGTTGGACCAGGCGTCCATGATCTGCATCAGCCAGTACCGCGGACGCTCCGTCTCGTCGTCCGGCTCCTTGGTTTGCATGTCAGGCAGGGACAGCACGATCGGCTCGGTGGTCAGGTCGAGCCAGGAGAAGGAGTAGAGGGTGTCCTGGTTGGTGCGCACCACTGTGCGGTCTGCCGGGTCGGGCAGGGTGCGGGCGTGGATGAACTGGTTGATTGGGGCGTGTTCGTCCTCGTTGTTGGGATCCATGTTGGTATCGATGGCCTTGGTGATGTCCATCAAGACCAGCGGATAACCGAAGACGTAGGCGTCGGTGGCGATCGCAAGAAACTGGTCGTCAGGCAGGGGCATGCCGAGCTGTCCTTTCCGTCCGGCTCCGCCCTCTGGCCGTCAAGGCCCGCATCACCTTCGGCCCGGCAGCACTCCGCCGGCAGGGCGCATGTCTTCCAGGGCGGAGCAGAAGCGAATGATCGCTTCAATCTTTCATCGTCACCACACCGGCGGCCATGACCTTGGCGTGACCGGATGCGGCCATCCCTACGGAGGCGGCCGGAGTACGGGAGAAAAGACACCGCGGCCGGGTGTTCCCACTGGTCGGTGGCGTCGGAGAGGTGCGGCGAGGTGTTCAATGACGGCGGCGACCACCCCGTTGCCGTGCCGGGTGTTCGGAGCGGGCGGGAAAATCTCGCGGTTCGGTACCGCAAGAATGTGGCACCTGCTCCGACTCCATGGTGAACGGCGCCTTCGGGGGCCGCCCGACCACTGAAGGAGACGACACGTGAAGTTCTTGTTGATCATGCACAACAACCCGCGGATCTGGGACGCGCTGACCGAGGAGGAGCGCAACGAGGTGATGAGCGGCCACGGCCCGTTCATGGAGACCATCAAGAAGTCCGGAGAGATGATCAGCACCACCGCGCTGGCCGACCCGTCGCAGAGCGCCGTGGTCAGGGTCCGGGGCGGCGTCCCGGCGGTGACGGACGGGCCCTACCTTGAGGCCAAGGAGTACCTCGGCGGCTACTACCTGGTGGAGTGCGACAGCCGGGAGCGCGCCCTGGAGCTGGCCGCGCTCATCCCGGACGCCGGCGTCGAGGGCCTCGGCATCGAGGTGCGGCCGGTGGTCTACGCGGGCACGGCCGACGACTGAGCACGCGGTGAAGTTCCTGCTGAGTCTCTACCTGAGCGCCACGGCCCTACCCCGGGGAGGGCTCGGCCATGAGGAGTTCCTGGCCACGGCAGGGCAGGCAGGGGAACTGATCAGTGCTCACGTGTTCGCCGATCCGTCCATCAGCGCCGTCGTACGGGGCCGGGAGGGCGTGGTGACCGTGACCGAGGGCCCGTACCTGCAGACCCCCGATCATGTCGTCGGCCAGTACGTGGTCGACTGCGAGAGCCGGGAACGCGCCGTGGAACTGGCCACCCTGATACCGAGTGGTCAGGTCGGCGGCGTGGAGGTGCGGCCGCTGATGGACTCGGCCGGGATGGAGATGTGAGCACGACCGAACGCCTCGGGGACCTGCTGCGCGAACTCGCGCCGCAGGTCCTCGGCGTGCTCCTGCGCCGCTACGGCGGGTTCGAGGAGTGCGAGGACGCGGTCCAGGAGGCGCTGCTCGCCGCGGCGACGCAGTGGCCCGGACAGTGGCCCGACGGCGGGGTTCCGGACAGCCCGCGTGCCTGGCTGATCACGGTCGCCTCCCGCCGCCTGGTCGACCAGGTACGCAGCGAGCAGGCACGCCGCCGCCGGGAGGTCACCGCGGCGGTGCGGGAGGCGCCGGACGCCGCCGTCGCGCCGGCGCCCGGCGAGGAAAGTCCGGGCGACCGGGACGACACGCTCGCGCTGCTGTTCCTGTGCTGTCATCCGGCGCTGACGCCCGCCTCCCAGGTGGCGCTCACGCTGCGCGCCGTCGGCGGCCTGACCACCGCCGAGGTGGCGCGGGCGTTCCTCGTGCCGGAGGCCACCATGGCGCCGCGGATCAGCCGCGCCAAGCAGCGGATCAAAACCGTCGACGCGTCGTTTGAGATGCCGGGCGCCCAGGAGCGGGCCGAACGGCTGGACGCCGTCCTGCATGTGCTCTACCTGATCTTCAACGAGGGCTACACCGCCAGCTCCGGACCCGACCTGCACCGCGCCGATCTCACCACGGAGGCGATCCGGCTCACCCGTGTGGTGCACCGGTCCTTGCCGGATGACGGTGAGGTCGCCGGGCTGCTGGCACTGATGCTGCTGACCGACGCCCGCCGTGCGGCCCGCACCGGCCCGGACGGCGTCCTCATACCGCTGGCCGAGCAGGACC
The DNA here is from genome assembly GCF_050943795.1 of Streptosporangium sp. CA-115845. Taxonomy (NCBI): domain Bacteria; kingdom Bacillati; phylum Actinomycetota; class Actinomycetes; order Streptosporangiales; family Streptosporangiaceae; genus Streptosporangium; species Streptosporangium sp. CA-115845. Next base: position 2,258,094 of record NZ_CP191988.1, read on the forward strand.
GGAACCGGTGGGACGCCGCCCTGATCGAAGAGGGCGTCGAGCTGGTCACCGACGCCATGTCCTCCTCCCCCCTCGGCCCCTACCATCTCCAGGCGGCGATCGCCGCGCTGCACGTCCAGGCGCCGCGAGCCGAGGACACCGACTGGGAACAGATCCGCATCCTGTACGCGATCCTCGGCCGGATCGCGCCGAACCCGATGGTCACGCTCAATCACGCCGTCGCGGTCGCGATGACCCGCGGGCCCCAGGCCGGACTCGAACTGCTGGAAAGCCTGGACGGCGACCCCCGGATCGCCCGCCACCACCGCCTCCACGCCGTGCGCGCCCACCTCCAGGAACTGGCGGGCGAGTACGCCGCCGCACGGGAGAACTACCGGCTGGCGGCCCGGCGTACCACGAGCCTCCCCGAACAGCGCTACCTGCGAGACAGGGCGGAAAAGCTGGAGCGATAGCAGCTGTCCGCCCGTACCGATGTCAAGAAGCTCCCGACCGCTCCGACTGACCGGTGAGACATCGAGAGAACAGGGAGTTTCGGATATGCGAGTCAACCGGGCCTGGCTGGGACTGATCGTCCTCGTACTGCCGACATTTCTTGTCGCGATAGACATGACGGCGTTGCTCCTCGCACTCCCACAGCTGGCCGCCGACCTGGGGGCCACCAACGTCCAGCAGCTGTGGATCAGTGACAGCTACGGATTCATGGTGGCCGGTTTCGTCATCACGATGGGCACGCTCGGCGACCGGATCGGCCGCCGACGGCTGCTGATGATCGGCGGGGCGGCGTTCGCGGTGCTGTCGGTCGTGGCCGCCTTCGCGACCGGCCCGCTGATGCTGATCGTCGCGCGTACGCTGCTGGGTGTCGCCGGCGCGACCCTGGCGCCGTCCACACTTGCCTTGATCACCAACATGTTCCGTGACGAACGGCAGCGCGGGCAGGCCATCGCGATCTGGGCGACCTGCCAGTTCACCGGAGGCGCACTCGGACCCGTGCTCGCCGGATTCCTGCTCCAGCACTTCTGGTGGGGATCGGTGTTCCTGGTCGCCGTGCCGGCGATGGCGTTGCTGCTGCTCGCCGGGCCGGCCCTGCTGCCGGAGTTCCGCAGCGACCAGGCCGGTCGCTTGGACCTGGCCAGCGTCGGGCTGTCGCTCGCGACGGTGCTTCTGATGGTCTACGGCGTCAAGCAGCTGACCGTCGAGAGCGTGCCGGTGGTGCCGGCGGTGGCCCTCGTCCTCGGCGTGGTCATCGGGTTCCTGTTCGTACGCCGGCAACTGCGGCTGGAGACGCCGCTGCTGGACCTGCGGCTGCTCCGCAACCGCCCGTTCACGGCCGTACTCGTCGGGCTGACCTTCGCCGGCATCGCCATGGCCGGTACCGGCCTGCTGGTGACCCAGTACCTGCAGAGCGTGCTGGGCTTCTCGCCGTTCGCGTCGGCGATGCTGTTCGCGCCGATGGGCCTGGGGGTGGCGGTCGGCACCATGGCCGCGCCGGCGCTGAGCCGGCGGATGAAGCAGACGACCGCGATCGCCGGCGGGCTGGTGGGGTCGGCGCTGGGCAGCCTGCTGCTGGTAGGCGTCGATGGTGCGTATGCTCTGCCGCTGGTGATGATCGGCATCACCGTACTGGCCCTGGGCGTCGGCCCGCTGTTCGCGCTGGGCACCGGGCTGGTCGTCGGGTCCGTACCGCCGGAGCGCGCCGGCTCGGCGGCGTCGATGTCGGAGACCGGCAACTACCTCGGCGGCTCGCTCGGCCTCGCGCTGCTCGGTGTGGTGGCCGCGGTGGTCTACCGCAGCCGGATGGACGGCACGTCCGACTCGCTGGCCGGTGCGGTCGCCGCCAGCCAGGACCTTCCCGCCGGCCAGAGCGCGGAACTGCTGCACACCGCGCGGGAGGCGTTCACCGCCGGCCTGCACGTGACCGGCGTCGTCGCCGCGGTCATCTTCGCCGGGCTGGCCGTACTGATCCTGACCATGCGCCCGGCGACCCGGACCACCCCGGCCGCACTCCCCGACTACGAGGCGACTCACTCATGACGGTGTCTGAACCACTGGGAGGAAAGGGGATCGCGTCCTGACGGATGACCGATCGCGAGCCGGAACCATACGACCCCGCCCACCTCGTCGTCGCGATCGGTGCCCCAGGCGCAGGCCAGGTGGTCCACCCAGCTCAGGCCGCGCCCGCTGAGACTGTCGTCGTCGGTCGTCCGGATCGCCGGAACACTGGTCGCCGAGCCGTCGTCGATCACCTCAACCTGGATCAGGCCGTCGCCCAACCCCACGCGGATCGCGATCAGCCCGCCCGGCCCGGCCGAGTCGCTGTGCAGGACGGCGTTGGTGACCACCTCGCTGACCAGCAGTTCGAGCGTCTCCAGCGTCTCGGTGGCGGTCGGGTGACCGTCCAGGAGGCCCAGCACCCACCTGCGGGCGGCCCCCGCCGACTGCGCGACGCCGGGAAAGTCGCGTTGCCCCACGATCCGGAGCCCGTCCCAGCGCTTGATCACCACCTCCGCCGCGCCGGGGCCGCCCTGTTCCCGCGTGCTCACGCGGTCACCGCCGATGCGATCATGTCGGCGGCGTTGTCGGCCTCGGCCCAGATCCAGTCGCGCCGCCAGGTCACCGACCACCAGGGACGCCAGACGAAGACCCAGCCGCAGGCGCGACGGGTGACCTGGATCCGGACCCGAACCCCGCTGGGAGACATGATCTCCAGCACCGGCACCCCGGCAGCGGGGATGACCACCGAAGTGGCCACCCCAAGAACCCGCAGGTCCCAGCCGAGCCGCACGAGGTGGATGTACTGCACTTGCTGTGGATCACGCACTGTGTCTCCCTCTTTTCGGTCGAATGATCCGGAAGGTGATGAAGTGAACACTTAGCGTCACTAGCTAGAAGAATGCGGAGCGTTCGCTAGCGTTGCCGTGTGTAACCGAAGTCAGGCATCTCGATGTTTCGTTATGCAAGACTTCACTTCGAATCCTTGAAGTGAGGATTGGCGTTGCGGGGCGGAAGCGTGAGTGCTTTCATTCCGGGTGTGGGAAGCGCTTCGTGGTGAGGGGGTGAGTGATGGCAGAGGGTGTGACAGGCTCGACAGTGCCACGTCGACAATTGGGGCGATATCTACGTGATTTGCGTATGCAGTCACGGTTGACAGTTAGGTCGGCAGCTTCCAAGTTGGAGTGGTCTGAGGCCAAGATCTGGCGCATCGAGACAGGGCAGACATCGCTACGAAGCCTCGACGTAGAGACAATGTGCAAGATTTACGGCGCACCAGCAGATCTCACGCAAGCGTTGATGGGCCTAGCAAAGGAGACCAAAGGGCGTGGTTGGTGGCACGCTTATGGCGATGTGATTCCGGAAGGCTTCGACCTGTATATCGGCTTGGAGGAAGCGGCGTCGCATCTAGCCTGGTATCAGTCGGAGTTGGTGCCCGGCCTGCTCCAAACCGCTGACTATGCTCATACACTGATCAGTGCCGATAACCCAGGTCTAACAGAGGGTGAAATCGAGCGTCGTGTACACGTACGTATCGCGAGGCAAGCGCTTCTCGCCAGAGTTACTGATCCTGCGGTGCTGCGCGTGGTATTGAGTGAATCTGTTTTGCGCCGTCCGATCGGTGGTGAAAATCTGATGGCGCGTCAACTCACTCATCTAGTAGAAGTCGGCGAACTGCCCAATGTCACGATCAGGGTGGTGCCCTTCAGCCACGGACTGCATCCTGGCGTCATGTCGGGATCATTCGTCACATTGCGCTTCCCGGCGAACAGCAACGGAAAAGAGATAGAGCCGCCCACCGTATATGTGGACGGTTTCACGGGCGCACTGTACCTGGATAAAGAAGGCGAGATCGAGCGCTACGATGTCGCCTTCGGTGCGATCTGGGATGCCGCGCTTGATGAGCGGGAGTCGAAAAACCTGATCTCTCAAATAGCAGGGAGCTATGAACACGATTGATTTGCCGGATGCGATCTGGCGCAAGAGCAGCTTAAGTGACGGACAAAACAACTGCATCGAAGTTGCCACGTTGACCCATGAGGGTGTCGGCGTACGTGACAGCAAGAACTCAGACGGCCCCGCGTTGGTCTTCTCGCCCGGCGATTGGCGTACTTTCGTCAACGGCATCAAGGGCGGCGAGTTTGACAACCTCGGAGCAGCAGTACTCAACCCGGCGGATACTGCGGTTACGCTGATGAACGCGTCAGACAACCTGGTGTGAGTGTCCAGCGGAAGGGCCGTGCGATGTCCAACCCGGTAGACCTGACCAAAGCCGTGTGGCGAAAGAGTTCGCTCAGCGGAGCCAACGGAGACTGCGTAGAAGTCGCGAACCTGAACGATGCCGTAGCCGTCCGGGACTCCAAGGACCCCGAAGGCCCCAGGCTCGTCTTTGCCCGTAACACCTGGGCGGCATTCGTGGCAGGCCTGAAAAACGGCGCGTAGACCGTGGCACCACCAGTCCTCCAGGGTGGGTGGGTTTCCCCGCAGGAGGACTGGCTGAGGTTCGTGTGTCACGCGGCCTGCGCGGGCGGGAGGCATCAGCCGGCGGTGACCCTGCTGTACTCGTAGAAGGTGCGGCCGTTCTCATCCCCCTGGTGCTGGCGGCCGGTCATGACCAGAGGGGCGAACGCCTGCGAGGAGTGGTTGCTCTCCGTCATGGCCACGGTCCACTGCCGGGAGGTGAGCCGCACCTGACTTCCGCGCCAGTGCAACGTGCCGGCGAGGTACCACGTCAGGCCGTTCTCGTCGCCCTTATGCCTCCTGCCGATGAGGACCTGATCGGCAGGGGTGGCGAAGTACGAGTTGCTCTCCTTTATGCCGTAGCTCCAATTTCCGGTCTGCACGGTGACCGCTTCACCGTCGATGAGGATCTGGCCGCACCGGTATCTGGTCCAGCCGTCCTCGTCCCCCCAGTGAGCGCGGTCGATCAGCACCTCTCCGGCTGAGCAGACGAAGGTGCTGTCCGGCTCCCTGAGGGTGACGGTGGCTCCGAAGACGGTCTCGATCGTCGGAGCCGCAGACGCGGACGCCGGGGCCGACATGGCCAGGACGGCCGCCGCCATCGCGACGGTCAGGGCCTTCTTGTACATTTCCATGTCCTCCGGTTCGCGTTCGCTTTGTCTGATATGCACTGAGAGCGCATGCGCCGACGGCTCACGCCATCGGGTCTGGGGACAAGGTTGCGGGCGGCACTGGAGATCGTCTTGGGGCCGACTTGCGGGTTTCTGGGAGCGATCCGGCTTCCGATCCCTACGGCATCGACCCTGCGCTGTGTCGGAGAGATACGCGTCAGCTACGGCGATCAGCCCTGAGAGGTCGTCGCGAGAGCTTCAGCGCCGGAGAGATCACTGGGCGGTCGGAGAGTGAGCGACTACGGTCCGCACCCGGTACGGCGGGGCAGAAGGCGCGGAGGTGGGTGGGTGTTCCGGCCGGCGTATGAAAGCCCGCGACCACCGCGCCCGAGCAGGCCGGAGGCCTGAATCACCGGGGAGCGACTGAGACGGCCGGCCGGAGCACCCACCCACCGGAGCGCGTACCTCGGATCCGCCGTGAAGACGTGAGAACGCGGCCGAGTGCGGCATGAGCCGGGCCGACCCCTGAGAGCACGATCCGCGGAGACCGGCCGGCGGTCGAAAACACGGCTTTAGGTAAGGTGCCTTATGTCTAATTGATGCTGACATAAAGGGATTCCTTATGGGTGCTTCTGCGGCGTACGTGACCTTCGCGGATCCGGACAAGCTCGATGACGAGAAGGGACTCGCCGTCGCGGCCTGGGCCGAGGCGGGAATCACCGGCCACATCGTGCGCTGGGACGACCCCGAGGTCGACTGGGCCGCGTTCGACGCCGTCGTGGTCCGCACCGCCTGGGACTATGTGACGAGGCGGGCGGAGTTCCTCGACTGGGCCCGGCATGTCGAGTCAGTCACCCGGCTGCTCAACCCGGCCGCCGTGCTGGAACGCAACACCGACAAGGTCTACCTGCGTGACCTGAAGGCGCCGATCATCCCCACCTCGTGGGTCGCGCCGGGCGAGGCCGCGAACCTTCCGGTCCTCGACGAGTACGTGGTCAAGCCGTCGATCTCGGCCGGAGCCCGCGACACGATCAGGACCGCGGACCGCGGACAGGCCGAGGAACACGCCGCCAAGCTGGCAGCCAACGGGCGGACCGCGATGATCCAGCCGTACCTGGACATGGTCGAGGGCGAGGGGGAGACCTCGATGCTCTACTTCGGCGGCAGGTTCAGCCATGCCGTCCGGCGCAACCCGATGCTGACCGAGAACGCCACCAAGCCGGGACAGGGCAACGACCACGGGGAGCTCCGCACCCCCGACCCCGACCAGTTCGCGCTGGCCGAGCAGGTGCTCGGCGAGTTCCCCGAGCTGCTCTGCGCCCGGGTGGACCTGGTCCGGCTGGCCGACGGCATCCCGGCTCTCATCGAGATCGAGCTGACCGAGCCCTACCTGTTCCTGGGCTACGCGCCCGGCGCCGCCGCCAACCTGGCGACCGCGCTGGCCAAGGCGATCTGACGGTTCGCGGAGAACCGGCCCGAAGAGAAACAAGTCCGCAGGGAACAGAGCCGCGGGGAACAAGCCCGAGGAGAAACAAGCCGCAGAGAACCGCGTAAGCACACGGAAACGGCGCGCGCCCCGCGAAGGGACGCGCGCCGCATCGGTTTACTGCGGAAGTACCACCGCGAGCGGCGAGACCCCCGCGTTACGGAGCGCGTCGGGGAGATCCCGCGCCCAGGGGTGCTCGTGCGCGTCGAGACCCTCGGGGTTGGCCACGACGAACCGGACCGCGCCGCCGGTGGCGGCCTGCTCGGTCCAGGTGGCACCGAAGCCGTTCAGCGCCGCGACGACCTTGTCACGGTCGGAGGCGGGAACCGTGATCCGGATCGGCGACTCGCGGTCCGGGATGGCCACCGCGGCCCGGGAGGCGTCGGGAGCCGGGGCGAGTGCCCGCGCTCGGGAGGACGGCAGGTCGGCGGTGATCGCGTTGGCGAGGATCTTCGCCGTGCCGTCGGTGAGGGCGCGGAAGTTCGGGTCGGCGGCGAACAGCACCGCGTGGCCGGCGCCCACCGGCTCGTCGACCGTCGCGGCGGTCCCGCCGAGCTCCTCGGCGCCCAGTGCGAAACCGGACATGAACCAGTCGGGCGAGTCGGCGGCCGGGTAGGAGGACACCACGTGCGCCGGGTTGGCGGCCCGCATGACCAGGTCGTACTCGGTGAACTGCATGACGCTCGACCCGACGCCCTTGCTCAGCGGCCCCTGGGCCACGTTGGCGCGGAAGAGCGAGCCGGGGATGTCCGAGGTCGGCTCGGTGAGGGTCACGGTGGAGACGCCGGCCAGGACGGCCAGCTGGGTGCCGCCGGCCCAGCCGACATACCGGCCGCCGCCACCGACCCAGTCGCGCAGCGCCGTGCGCCCGGTCTCACCGAGGGCGTTGTTCGCCGAGTTGGCCGAGCCGTCCGGCACCAGCAGCACGTCCAGCCCGCTCAGCTTGCCCGCGGCGACGTCGGCCGGGGTGAGCACCTGGTAGGACAGCTTCCAGTCGCGGTCCAGGCGGTGGCGGAGCCAGCCGGAGGACTCGGCCGCGTTCTGCGCGGTGCCACCGGACAGCTGCAGGACCCCGATCTTGCGGGAGGTGGTGATCTTGACCGAGGGGGCGTCCACCTCCCGCACCGGGGTCGCGACGGGCAGCAGCACCTGGCCGGAGGAGCCGCCGGAGACGTTGCTCAGCAACGGCAGGCTCCAGGCGGTCACGTCGTAGAAGTAGGGGAACGGGGTGTAGGTGTCCTCGTTCAGCATGCCCTGGATCCAGTGCTTCTGGCCCTGGGCCATCGGGATCCAGTAGGTGCCCTTGGGCAGGGTGGTCTTCGCCTCGGGGTTTCCGTACGGCTTGAAATCCTTGACCGTCAGCGAGGTGGCCAGCTTGAACACCTTGACGTCCATGCGCTGCAGACGGCGCACCAGGAGGTCGGTCTCGGCCTTCTTGGCCGGGTCGTCGGCGCGCAGGAAGTAGTGGCGCACCTTGCGGTCGGGCACCGGCATGGTGACCTCGTTGCCCGGGTTGTAGACCTGGTTCGGCTCCAGGCGGCCTTCGAGGCCCTGCTTGAAGGCGTCGGCGTACATGCCGTGCCAGGTGGTGAGGATCTCGGTCTTCTTGGCTGCCGCGGCCGAGAGGGAGACCCACTGAGTGAGCCACTGCTCGAAGGTCCGGGTGGCGACCGGCGAGGCGTTGCCCTTCTCGAAGGTCATGCCCGCCGCGTGGAACGCGGTGGTGGGGACCGTGTCGCCGTAGCCCATGTAGAACATGTCATAAACGCGGCGGTTGAAGAACGGGATGCCGCGCTTGGTGAACTCGCTGATCATCGCGGCGCCGTAGGTGTTGTTGATCCAGTCGATCGTCGGCTCGGGGATGTCGTGGTAGATCGGGTCGGGGTTCGGCGGGAAGAAGTACTCGGTGCCGCCCATCTCGTGGGCGTCGATGAAGAGCTGCGGCGGGTACTTCCGCATCAGTTCGATCTTGCCGTCGGTCTCCGGCTGAGTCCGCGCGAACCAGTCGCGGTTCATGTCGAAGGCGTAGGCGTTCCGCCTGGTGTCGGCCTCGCGGCCGTCGGGGTTCTGCGTCGGCAGGATCACCGTGACGGCGTTGTCCAGGATCCGCCTGGCCGCGCAGTCGTCCCGCCCGGCCAGGTCGTAGAGGGTCTTCAGCGCCGCGTCGGTGCCGCTCTCCTCGCCGCCGTGCACGTTTCCGGCGATCCACAGGATCGCGGGCGTGTTCCTGGCGAGGGTCTTCGCCGCGGGGGCGGGAGTGAGGGGGTTGCGCAGCAGCTTGATCGAGCTCTCGATCGCGCGCAGGTTCCGGATGTTCTGCGGGCTGCCGACGATCGCGTACTTCAGCGGACGTCCCTGGGCGGTGGTGGCCAGGGTGCCGGAGACGACCCGGTCGCTGGCCGCGTCGATCGAGGTCAGCAGCGTGTCGGACTCGGCCGAGGTGACCTCCCGCTCGCCAAGGTCGAAGCCGAGGACACTCTTCGGCGTCGGCACCTTGCCGTGGTAGACGGCGGGAGTCTGGGTGGCGTCACAGGTGGTCACGGGGGGTGCGGCCGGAGTGGGGTCCGCCTGAGCGGCACCGGCGGGAAGGGCGATGGCGACGGCCAGAACGGCCGGCGCCACCACCTTGAAGCGCTTCAGCATGAGGTAAAGCTGTCATCTGTGAGAAATGACAGCAAGAGATAAAATTTCACACTTGCGTTACGAATGGTGCTTTTGAGGCTAAAAATGATCCAAGGTCCGGATGATCCGGCTGCGAGGGAAGGATCCGGGGACTACCCGTGGCCGGAGATGCCGCCGTCCACCGGGATCACGGTCCCGGTGAGGTAGGCGCCGGCGCGCGAGGACAGGAAGATCGCGGTGCCCGCCATGTCGTCGGGGTGGCCGATCCTGCCCAGCGGGACGTGGGAGGCGACCGCCGCGCGCATCGTCTCGTCCTGCAGCGCGAAGGCCATCATCTTCGACTCGAACGGCCCGGGGGCGATCGCGTTGACCGTGATCGACTCCTTGGCGAGCCGCTGGGACAGGTGCCGGGTGAGCATGTGCACCGCCGCCTTGGCCGCGGAGTAGGCGTAGTTCTCCATCGAGGGCACCCGGATGCCGTCCACCGAGCCGATGTTGATCACCCTGGCCGGGGACTCGGGACTCGCGGCGGCGCGGAGCAGCGGCAGGAACCGCTGGGTCAGGTAGAACACGCCCTTGACGTTGATCCCCCAGAGCTTGTCGAACGCCTGCTCGGGGTACTCCTCCAGCGGCGCGCCCCAGGTCGCCCCGGCGTTGTTGACCAGCACGTCCAGCCGGGACTCCCGCCCCGCGACCGCCTCGAACAGGGTGGAGACCCCGTCCTCGGTGGACAGGTCGGCCGGGATGGCCGTGCATCCCAGCTCCGCGGCGGTCTTCTCGACCTCGGCCGCCTTGCGGGAGGAGATGTAGACCGTGGCTCCCGCGTCGACGAACCCGGCCGCGATCATCCGGCCGATTCCCCTGGAGCCGCCGGTGACGACGACGATCTTGCCTTCCACCGAGAACAGAGTCATGTTCTGTAGCATGCCGCACCCTTGGCCGCTCCGTCCATACCGGACGGTCGGTCCAGCACCCCGCGGTGACTCCTGGGGGCATATAAGCCCTTTTGTATAGATTTGTGGCGGAGAGCCTGAAAAATAATGTCGGCAAATAAAACGAGAGTGAAACAATCTTCCACCGCTCGTTGACACGCGCCGTTTATATGGTGTGCCTTCATTGTCAATAAGTCACCGATCCGAAGGTGGGGCACACCATGGTCAGAACGGGGACGCGCCTGGCGGCGCTGAGCCTGGCGCTGTCGATGGCGACACTTCTCGTGGCGCCCGCATCACCCTCTGTCGCCCAGACCTCCCAGACCTCACCCCAGGTCGAGAAGAGGATCGTCCGGCTGGGCGCGACGCAGAGTGTGGACTCGATGAACCCGTTCCTGGCGGTCCGGGTGGTCTCGACGTCGATCCACCGCTGGATGTACGGCTTCCTCACGGTGCCCGATTCCAAGACCCTGAAGCCCAGCCCCGACCTCGCCGAGTCGTGGCAGACCTCACCGGACAAGCTGACCTGGACCTTCACGATGCGCGCCGGAGCCACCTGGTCGGATGGCAGGCCCGTCACCGCCCAGGACGCCGCGTGGACCCTCAACAAGATCATGACGGATGACGGGGCCAAGACGGCCAACGGCCCCGCCGTCGAGAACTTCGACACCGTGACCGCCTCCGACGACCGGACCCTGGTCATCAAGACCAAGAAGCCCCAGGCCTCGATGCTGGAGCTGCCGATCCCGATCATGCCCAAGCACGTCTGGGAGAGCGTCCCCGACATCGGCACCTACGAGAACGAGACCTACCCCGCCGTCGGCAGCGGCCCCTACATCGCCGTCGAGCACAAGAAGAACGGCTATGTGAGGCTCAAGGCCAACCCGGCGTACTGGCGCGGTGCCCCCGGCATCGACGAGCTGCACGTCATCTTCTACGAGAACCCCGAGGCGGCGATCGCCGGCCTGAAGAAGGGCGACATCGACTGGATCGGCCGCCTGCAGGGCCCGCAGTTCGAGGCCCTCGCGGGCGATGCGAACATCACCCAGTGGAACACCCAGGGCCGCCGGGCCGCCTACCTGCAGTTCAACCCGGGCGCCGCGACGGCCGACGGCGAACCGATCGGTGACGGGCACCCCGCGCTGAAGGACGTCAGGGTGCGCCAGGCCATCCATCACGCGATCGACAAGAAGACCCTCGTCGAGCAGGCGCAGAACGGCCTCGCCGTACCGGCCGACGGCTCGATCATCCCGCCGATGTATCAGGAGTTCTTCTGGAAGGCCGAGGGCGACAAGGCCGTCACCTTCGACCTGGCGGAGGCCAACCGCATCCTCGACGAGGCCGGTTACGCCAAGGGCGCCGACGGCGTCCGCACCATGCCCGACGGCAAGCGCAAACTGGAGATGCGCTTCAGCATCCACACCGACGAGCCCGTCGAGGACAAGCTCGCCCAGTTCCTCACCGGCTGGCTGAAGGACATCGGCATCCAGCTCACCACCCGCAGGCTCGACTCCAACAAGTTCACCGAGGAGACGGGCAGCACGGCGCTCTACGACATCGCGATCAGCGGCTGGTCGGTCAACCCGGACCCGGAGGAGATCCTGGCCACCCACCTGTGCAGCCGCAGGCCCACCGCGAGCGGGCAGGGCGGTGGCACCGAGTCGTTCTTCTGTGACAAGGAGTTCGAACGGCTCTACCAGGCGCAGCTGGCCGAACTCGATCGAGCCGCCCGGGTCAAGCTGATCAAGCAGATGCAGGAGCGGCTCTACACCGAGGCCCCCGTCGTCGCGATCTACTACCCCAACAACCTGGAGGGCTACCGCAAGGACCGGATCGCCTCCATCACCCCGATCCCCGAGGACAAGGGCATCCTGTACGGCGGGAGCAGCTACTGGCCGGTCTACTCGCTGCGTGCCGTTGAGCGCGCCGCCGCCCCGGCCGGGAGCGGTTCGGGAAGCGGCACCTTCGTGGCCGTCGCGGTGGCCGTCGTGCTGGTTCTCGGCGCCGTGGGCTTCTTCCTGCTGCGCCGCCGCCGAGCCGCCGCCGACGACCGCGAGTAGCGGCCGATGCTCACATCGCCGCGACAGGCGAGGGACGACACCGAGGAGGGCGGTGCCCGCCGGGCCGTGGCGCGCTACGCGCTGGTCAAGCTCGGCGGGGCACTGCTCAGCATCGGACTGGTGGTCGTCGCCACGTTCTTCCTGTTCCGTCTGATCCCCGGTGACCCCACCATCGCCTACACCCGCGACGTGCCGGTGACCCCGGAACAGCTCGCCCTGCTCAGACGGCAGATGGGCCTGGACCGTCCGCTGGGCGCGCAGTTCCTGGACTTCGTGGGCCGGACCCTGCGGCTGGACCTGGGCACCTCGTACGAGTACCGCAGACCGGTCGCCGAGCTCATCGGCGAGCGGGTGGGGCCGACGCTGCTGCTGGCGGGCACCGGGCTGGCCGTCGCGGTCGGCCTGGGCATGTGGCAGGGCACCAGGGCCGCCTGGCACCACGGCGGCCGCTTCGACCGCCTCTCCACCGGGACCGCGCTGACCCTGTGGTCGGTGCCGACCTTCTGGCTGGGACTGCTGCTGCTCATGGTCCTCGGCGCGGGGATCGGCCCGATACCCGGCCTGTTCCCCACCCGGGGCATGGAGGACGTCGACGCCCCCGGCGGGCCGCTCTACCTGCTGCACGTCGCCCACCACCTGGTGCTGCCCTGCCTCACCCTGGTCGCCGTCGTCTACGCGCAGTACCTGCTGGTGATGCGCTCCTCGCTGCTGGAGGAGATCGGCCAGGACTACGTGACCACCGCCCGCGCCAAGGGCCTGCGCGACGACGACGTCCGGCGTCGGCACGCGGTGCCGAACGCGCTGCTGCCGACGGTGACCCTGGTCTTCATGCAGATCGGGTTCGTGGTCGGCGGCGCGGTCTCGGTGGAGTTCGTCTACTCCTGGCCCGGCCTCGGGCTGCTGTTCGTCGAGGCGATCAGGGGACCCGACTACGCCGTGATGCAGGGCACCTTCATGCTCGTCTGTGTCGCGGTGATCGTCATGAACACGCTGGCCGACGTGGTCTACCACGTCCTGGACCCGAGGGTGAGGTCGGCATGAGCACGATGGCCGGTACCCGCCGCCGCGCCGCTCTGGCACGGTTCTGCCGCCGGTACGCCAGGCAGCGGGCCGGGCTGTACGGGGCGGCGATCCTGCTGGTCGCCGTCCTGACGGCCCTGCTCACGCCGCTGCTCACCGACCCGTCGGGGATGGACGTGACGAAGGCGACGGGCGCCAGGATGGCACCGCCGAGCATGGACTTCCCGCTCGGCACCGACGAGTCCGGCCGTTCGGTGGCGCTCATGTTGCTGTGGGGTGCGCGGGTCTCGCTGCTCATCGGGTTCATGTCGGCCCTGCTCAGCATGGTGATCGGTACGGTGTTCGGCATCGCGGCCGGGCACTTCCGGGGTTGGGCCGCCGCCGTGCTGATGCGCGTCACCGACTGGTTCCTGGTGCTGCCCGCGCTGGTCCTGGCCATGGTGCTCGCGGCCATCCTCGGCGGCAGCGCGTCCACGATCATCCTGGCGATCGGGGTGACCTCCTGGGCGTCCACGGCGAGGCTGATCCGGGCCCAGACGCTGGCGGTCGAGGCCAGGCCGTACATCGAGAGGTCCAGGGCTCTGGGCGCGGGGCACTGGCACGTCATGACCCGGCACGTGCTGCCGAACGTCGCCCCGCTGGTCCTGGCGAACACCACGCTCATGGTGGCCAGTGCCATCGTCACCGAGTCCACCCTCGCCTTCCTCGGCGCGGGCTCCGGTCAGGTGTCCTGGGGCAGCATGCTGCGGGCCTCATACGACTGGGGCGCGGCCACCTCCGGGGCCTGGTGGTACGTGCTGCCGCCCGGCCTGTGCATCATCGCGGTGGTCCTGGCGTTCACCCTGTGCGGACGCGCCCTGGAGACCGTGCTCAACCCACGGCTGAGGGGAGTCTCGTGAGCCTGCTCGAACTGCGCGACCTGGCGGTGACCTACCGGGGCGCGGCCGGGGACGTGCCCGCCGTGCGGGGCGTCTCGCTCGGCCTGGCGGCCGGTGAGGCCCTCGGCGTGGCGGGGGAGTCGGGGTCGGGCAAGTCGACGCTGGCCATGTCCCTGCTGCGGCTGCTGCCCAGGAACGCATCGGTGTCCGGGGAGATCCTGCTGGACGGCGAGGACGTCCTGACGATGAGCTGGGGGCGGTTGCGCGCGGTCCGGTGGGCCTCGGCCTCGCTGGTCTTCCAGGGGGCCCAGCACGCGCTGAACCCGGTGCGCCGGATCGGCGACCAGATCGCCGAGCCGCTGCGGGTGCACGGCATGGCGACCGGGGCCGAGGCGCGGCGCAGGGTGGCGGAGCTGCTGGAGCAGGTCGGCCTGCCCGCCTGGCGAGCGCGTGGCTACCCGCACGAGCTCTCCGGCGGCCAGCGCCAGCGGGTGATGATCGCGATGGCGCTCGCCTGCTCACCTCGCCTGATCATCGCCGACGAGCCGACCACCGCGCTGGACGTGATGATCCAGGCGCAGGTGCTCTCGCTGATCCGCTCGCTCATCGCCGAGCACGGGATCGGCCTCGTCATGATCTCCCACGACCTGTCGGTTCTGGCGTCGACGTGCGACCGGCTGGCGGTGATGTACGCGGGCCGGGTGGTCGAGTCCGGCCCCTCGCGCGAGGTCTTCGCAGGCGGGCGGCACCCCTACAGCAGGGCGCTGGCCGAGGCGTTCCCCACCGTCGGGGACCCCGCCTCCAGGATGGCGCCCAGGGGGCTGGGCGGTGATCCGCCCGACCCCGCGCACCTGCCCGCGGGGTGCTCGTTCCACCCTCGCTGCCCGGTCTCGCTCGTCTCGTGCGCGTCGGAGCCGGTCGAGCTGCGGGTCGTGGGCGACGGTACCGGAGCGCCGCACACCGCCGCGTGCGTTCACGTCAGCGAGGAGAGCCGATGACCCTGCTCGAAGCACGGGAGGTGCGGGTGGAGTTCGCCTCGCGCGGGCGCCGCGCCCGCGCGGTGGACGGGGTGAACCTCGCCGTGGGCGAGGGGGAGATCGTCGCGCTGGTCGGCGAGTCCGGCTGCGGCAAGACGACGCTGGCCAGGACCCTGCTCGGCCTGGAGCGGCCCACCTCGGGGTCGGTCCACTACGGCGGCGTCCCGCTGGCCTACTCCTCGCGCGCCCTGCGGGCCCACCGCCGCGAGGTGCAGCTCGTGCTCCAGGACCCCACCGGATCGCTCAACCCCCGGCACACCGTCTACCAGGCGGTGGCCGAGGGGCCGCGCATCCACCGCCTGCCCGGCGAGGGCGACCTGGTCGCCGCCGCCCTGTCGAGGGCCGGGTTGCGTCCTCCCGAACGGTTCTTCGACCGACACCCGCACGAGCTGTCCGGCGGCCAGCGCCAGCGCGTGGTCATCGCCGGAGCCCTCGCGCTGGAGCCCAGGGTGCTGGTCGCCGACGAGCCGGTGGCCTCGCTGGACGCGTCGGTACGCGGCGAGATCCTCGCCCTGCTGCTCCGCCTCCGCGCCGAGCTGGGCCTGTCGGCCCTGGTCGTCACCCACGACCTCGGGCTGGCCTGGAACATCGCCGACCGGGTCGCGGTGATGTATCTCGGCAGGATCGTCGAGTCGGGGCCGGTGGAGCGGATCCTCACCTCGCCCTCGCACCCGTACACCCAGGCACTGCTGTCGGTCCTGCCGGAGTCGCGGTCGCCCGTGGTGCTGGGCGGCGAGCCGCCGGACCCCACCCGGATCCCGGCCGGCTGCCGCTTCCACCCGCGCTGCCAGGTGCTGGCCTCGGGCGCGGCGGCCGAGGCGGGGGTCGACGGGCTGTGCGCGTCCAGGGAACTACCGGTCCTGCCGTCCTCGGCCGGGGCCCAGGTCGCCTGCCACCACGCCGAGGCCCGCTCCGCCCGGCGCGAGGCGAGGACGGAAACGGAGGCGGAAACGGAGCGGCTGTGAGGCGAGGCAGGACCGGCCCCGGGCGCGGTCCTTCCCGAAGGACGGTTTCTGAGCCCGGCCTCCGAGTCCGATCACAGGGGCCGATCAGGGGGGCCGATCACAGGGGCCGCTCTCGGGGGCCGGACTCAGAGACCGGGGAGGAGGCCGTTCCTGAACAGGTCGACGAAGAGCCCGTGGTCGGCCCTGGCCCGCGCCCCGTAGGCGTGCGCGAAGTCGACCAGGGTGCGGGTGAAGCCCTCGGTGTCGCCGTCGATCACGGCCACGATCGCGTCCTCGGTGGAGAAGTCGACCAGGTCGTGGCTGGACTCGTCGTCGGCCACCGAGTGCATCCTGGCCACCGCCCGGCCCAGGTCGCGAATCACCGAGGCGAGCTCGTCCGGTTCGTTGACGTCGCCCCAGTCCAGGTCGGCGGTGTAGGGGGAGACCTCGGCGACCATCTGGCCGACGCCGTTCAGCGTGGTGTAGCCGAGCCACGGGTCGGCGTACGCCTGCAGGGCCCGCTGCGATTCGGCGGTGCGGTGGCCCTGGTGCTTGAAGTAGCCGTGCACCTTCTCGTCCGTCACGTACCGAGCCACGGCCGGGACCTGGGCCTGCTTCATGTAGAGGATGACGTCGTTCTCCAGGGCCTGGGTGTGGCCCTCAAGCAGCATGTTGTACGAGGGCAGCCCGGCCGAGCCGATCCCGATGCCGGTGCGGAGCGCGAAGTCCTTGATCTTGTGCTGGACCGCCGAGACGGTGGGCAGGGTCGTCAGGTAGTCCTGGAAGGCCGCCTCCACCAGCTGCCGGGTCTCCGTATCGACTGGGTAGCGGCCGTCCATGACGGCGAACCTGCGGTCGAAGTTCTCGACGGTGGTCTCCGTCTCCAGCAGCGCCACCCGGGTGTTCAGCCGGGCGTGCTGCAGCACCCGGTGCAGCATGCCGGTGGTGGTCTCCAGGGTCAGCGAGCCGATCGCGTCGTCCCCGCCCTCGGAGATACCGGTCAGCTCGGCGAGGTAGGCGCCGGCGAACTCGGTCACCAAGGCGCTGATGACCTCGTCGGACAGGGCCTTGGCGTACCCGATGAGCGCGATGCTGGCGGAGAACCGCCGCAGGTCCCAGATGTACGGTCCGACGTAGGCCTCGTCGAAGTCGTTGACGTTGAAGACCAGCACGCCGGAGGCGTTCATGTAGGTGCCGAAGTTCTCGGCGTGCAGGTCGCCGTGGATCCAGACCCGCCTGGTCTGGTCGTCCAGGAAGGCGTCGTCGGCGAACTCGCCGGTCATGTCCGCGTAGAACAGGCAGGCGCTGCCCCGGTAGAAGGCGAACGGCGAGGCGGCCATCTTCCGGAACTTGCGCCGGAAGGCGGCGGGATCGCGCTTCATGGAGTCGCCGAACTCGGTGATCAGGACGTCGAGAATGTGCGCCGAGCGCCCATCGATGGTCATGGTCCGCACGTTAGGGCGTACGACCGAAACTCCGCCAGTTCTCCACGATTACAGATCTGGAACGCACCAATGGCCGGGCCCGGCTCGCGCGGCGTGGCGGGCGTCGACAGCCGCACCGCACGGATCATAGATTCGACGGTGAGACGAGGTCCGCACGGGGAGTGGAGATCGACATGGCGGTGCTGGCGGGCAAGGCGGCGGTGGTCACCGGGGGGTCGCGGGGCATCGGCCGGGCGATCGTGGAGCGCCTCGCCCGCGACGGGGCGGACGTGCTCTTCAGCTACGCGAACGCCGCCGCGTCCGCGGGCGAGGTGGAATGGGTGGTCAAGGAGGCGGGCGGGAGCGCCCGCGCCGTCCAGGCCGACCTCGGGAAGCCGGGTGCCGCGGAGTGGCTGATGGAGACCGCGGAGGAGTTTCTCGGTGGCCTCGACATCCTGGTCAACAACGCCGCGCTGACCTTCACCCCGGTCCCCGTCGCGGAGACCACCGAGGAGCTGTACGACCGTGTCATGGCGGTCAACGCCAGAGCGGTCTTCCTGACCATCCGGTACGCCGCCAGGCACATGCGTGACGGCGGGCGCATCGTCAACATCTCCACCCTCAACACCGTCCGCCCGGCACCCGGCATCGCCCCCTACGCGGCGAGCAAGGGCGCGCTCGAACAGCTGACCGCCGTCACGGCCCGCGAGCTCGGCGGCCGGGGCATCACCGTCAACACGGTCTCGCCCGGTGCCACGGACACCGACCTGCTGCGCGGCACCAACCCCGCGGCGGCCCTGGCCCAGGTCGCGGGCATGACCTCGCTCGGCCGCCTCGGCGAGCCCTCGGACATCGCCGACGTCGTGGCCTTCCTGGCGGGCCCCGACGGCCGCTGGCTCACCGGCCAGAACCTCCACGCCAACGGCGGCCTCGGCTGAGGATGTAGGCGAGCGTCTCCCGGCGGGTTCCGGCCGCCCGCCCGGTCGCCCACTGCCGGCGGCCCGGCCTTCCTGTGCCGCGTCCGGCCGTGCCGCCCTGTGCCGTGCAGTGCTGTGTCCGGCCGGGGTCGTGCCTGCCACGCAGGGTCGTGCCTGCCACGCCCGGTCGTGTTCTGCCGTGCCGTGCCGTGCCGTGCGGGTCGGGCGTCGCGCCTGCTGCCGGCCGCTTCGCCTGATCGTCCGACCGCCCCTGCCCGCTGTCGGTGGCCTGACCTGACCGGCCTTCCGCTCCTGGGCGTTCGAGCGGGCGGCCGTACGGTTCGAGCTGGGCGGGAGGCGTTGTTTTGGGTCTTGTAGGCGCGGGGCGCCGGGGTTACGATCCGCTTAATTATTAGGAAACTTTCCTAAATGGAAAGGTGTTTACGTGCGCCGATTAGCCTCCATGCTGCTGGTTCTCGCCCTGGCAGCCACTTTCGCCGCTCTCTCGTCTCCCGCCTCGGCCGCCGCCCGGCTCACCGCGGCCTTCACCCTCACCGGCACCCAGGGCAAGTTCGTGGTGAGCAACCCGGGCACCACCCCGGTCACCGGCTGGTCGATCACCTTCGACCTGCCCGCGGGCATCACGGTCAGCGGCGCCCAGAACGCCACCACCACGCAGAACGGGACGCGGGTCAAGCTGACCCCCGCCTTCTACATCAACACGGTACGGGCGAACGGCAACACCGAGCCGTACAGTCCCACCTTCACGCTCAGCGCGGCGGCCCAGCCGGTGAGCTGCACGATCAACGGCGCCAACTGCGACGGCAGCGGCGACCCGCCACCCCCGGACGCGCCCGTCACCGCGACCTACTCGGGGAGTGGCACCCAGGGCAAGTTCGTGGTCGCCAACAACACCGACGCCGCGCTCAACGGCTGGTCGATCACCTTCGACCTGCCCGCCGGGGTCACCGCGAGCGCCGCGCAGAACGGATCACTGAGCCAGAGCGGGCGCCAGGTCACGCTGACCCCGGCCCACTACAACACGACGGTGGCGGCACGCGGGACCACCGAGCCGTACAGCCCCGCCTTCACGCTCAGCAACGCGTCCGCCGAGCCGGAGAACTGCCGGATCAACGACGTGCGGTGCGACGGCGCGGCCGACACGCCGCCCGGCGCGCCCGGCAACCTGCGCTCACCCGTCAAGACCACCAAGACCGTCTCACTGGCCTGGGACGCCGCGACCCCCGGAAGCCTCCCGATCTCCGGTTACCAGGTCTACCGGGGCGCCGACCTCGCCGCGACGGTCACCGGGACGAGCACCACCATCACCGGCCTGACCTCGAACACCGGGTACACGTTCACGGTGAAGACCAAGGACCGCAAGGGGACGCTCTCCCCGGCGAGTTCGGCGCTGACGGTGACCACCAACAACGCCGGTGACGACACCCAGCCACCGACCGTGCCCGCGAACCTGCGCACCACCGGCAAGACCTCCTCCAGCGTCTCGCTCGCCTGGGACGCCTCGACCGACAACAAGGGCATCGCCGGGTACGAGGTCTACACCGGCGCCACCCTGGCGGCGACGGTGACCGGTACCTCCGCCACGGTGAGCGGGCTGTCGCCGTCCACCGAGTACACCTTCACCGTCAAGGCCCGCGACGTGTACGACAACATGTCGGCGGCGAGCGCCGCGGTGAAGGTGAGCACCGACGACATCATCGGCAGCGGTTACGCCAGGGTCGGCTACTTCGTCCAGTGGGGCATCTACGGCCGCCAGTACTTCGTGCGCAACCTGGACACGACCGGCGTCGCCGCGAAGCTGACCCACCTCAACTACGCCTTCGGCAACATCGACCCGGTGAACCTGACCTGTCTGCAGGGTGTCACCAAGGGCACCACCGGCAACCCGCAGGATCCGAACCAGGGCGACGGCTCCGGTGACGCGGACGCCGACTACGGCAGGCCGATGAGCGCGGCGCAGTCGGTGGACGGCGTCGCCGACACCGGCTGGGAGAAGCTGCGCGGCAACTTCAACCAGCTCCGCAAGCTCAAGGCCAAGTACCCGAACCTCAAGGTGCTGATCTCGCTCGGCGGCTGGACCTACTCCAAGTACTTCTCCGACGTGGCGGCCACCGACGCGTCCAGGAAGAAGTTCGTGAGCTCCTGCATCGACATCTACATCAAGGGCAACCTGCCGGTCTACAACGCCGCGGGTGGCCCCGGCAGCGCCGCCGGGGTCTTCGACGGCATCGACCTCGACTGGGAGTGGCCGGGCGCGGAGGGCCACGCGGGCAACCACATCGGCCCGAACGACAAGGTGAACAACACGCTGCTGACCGCCGAGTTCCGCAGGCAGCTCGACGCCCTGACCCAGGAGACCGGCAAGCGCTACCAGCTCACCGCGTTCACCCCCGCCGACCCGGCGAAGATCGCCGCGGGCTGGGACCTGCCGGAGATCGCCAAGTCCCTGGACATCTTCAACATCCAGGGCTACGACTTCCACGGCGCGGGCAGTGACAACTCCTGGGAGCCCAACCGGGCGGGCCACCAGGGCAACCTGTACACCGACACCGAGGACCCGTACCCGTTCAAGTTCAGCGTGGAGAACGCGGTCAACGTCTACCTGCAGGCCGGGGTGAACCCGCGCAAGCTCACCATCGGCTTCGCCTACTACGGGCGCGGCTGGCAGGGTGTCACCGACGGCGGCAAGTCCGGCGAGTGGCAGTCGGCCACCGGCGCGGCACCGGGCCAGTTCCCGGACGAGGCCGGCACCCGCGGGTACAGCAACCTGCTGGCCAGTGTGCCGGGATGCACCATCAAGCACGACGAGCAGTCGGGCTCGACCTACTGCTTCACCGGCAACGGTGGCCAGTGGTGGACTTTCGACGACGCCTGGTCCATCGGTAAGAAGACCGCGTGGCTGCGGAGCAAGAACCTGCTCGGCGCGATGATCTGGGAGATGTCCGGAGACCCCGGCACCCTGACCACCGCCCTGGACGCGGGCCTGAGGTAACCGTTCGGCGGCGTTCCCAGGGTGACCACTCCTGGGCCTGAAGGTCACCGTTCCGGAGGACCGTCTTCGCGGCGTCCGATGTCGCGAAGGCGGTCTTCCCCGGTGCCCCGAACTTGTGTCGCGGAGCACCCCGGAGTGACTCTCGGTCGGAGGCCAGAGCCGCCAGGGCGGCCCCGACGAATTCGACATGACGGATAGGGGCCGATCCAGAACGGGAGTGACCGTTAAAATCTGAAGCCGAACAATCCGCCGTCCGGCTGGTCGGTCAGATGAGGCTCGATGATGTGAGGATTCGCGTCGAACCCCATTGAAACCGCCTTGTTCAGATCGTCGGAGTTCATGGTGACGATGTACTGCATCCGCTCGGTCTCGGTAACCTCGGCCTCCAGCTGGAGGGCTCGTGCCACCTGACGTTCGTCTCTCCGTACAGGCGCCGGGCGTACGTGTTGAAAAGGCTGCTCGCTTCGAAAGTGATGGTGTCCCGGTCCTCAAGGTCGGTCACCATCTCCTGTTCGAGCTCAAGGCGTTTCGCCTCGATCTCCCGTCGGCTCGCCTCGAGTGCCTGCGCGGCCTGGAACCGGTGACGGAGAGACTCAAGATGTGCCTGTTCGCGAGCCAGGGCATATTGCAGGGAGTTGAGCGCGTCAAGCGCGCCACCCGAGTTCAGCGTATGCAGGAGGGCGGCTTGTCGCTCGCCGAGTCGCGTGCGCGTCCGGGTGCGCTCCTCCAGAAGTCGACGGAGCCGGGATATCTCCTCGTGTAACTGCTTCTCACGGTTTCGGACCACGGTCTCGTGGAAGGCGCGCACATCGTCGAACCGGCGGCGCACCTCCTGGCCGAGAATCAGGTTCAACTGCTTGTAGGCCGATTCCAGATACCGGTCATCCGGTTCGGCTACCTCGTCGACGGACTGTTCCATGTCCTGAAGGTTGCGTCGGTCTACCGCTTCGGACGCCCTGAGTGACCGGATGCGCCGATCGAGCTCGTCGGCCTCCCGGCGAATGTTCTCGTATTCGGGGACGACCTGAAAACTCGCGATCTGGCGCTCAAGTTCACTCACCCGCTGTTCTATGGCGCCGATTTCACCTCGAAGTTCGGCGGAACGGCCGACGATTTTCCCCCAGACAGGATCTTTCGCGGCTTCGACGAGCTTCTTTCTCGTGGCCTCCTGATTGGACAGGAGGCGATACCGTGCTGCCAGGCCGACGTCCAGGCCGAAGAGATGGCACAGGTTGACCATCGCGTCGTGAGGCGACTGCTGGGCGAATGTCCTGGTGGGCTCAAGAAAGCCTCCTGCATCGACACGGCGGATCGCGAATGACAACAGCGTCCGGCCGCTGACTTCCGCTCCTTCGGAGTCGACCCTGTAGAGATCCCGTTCCATCGCCCACTGCCAGTCTTTCGTCGACACCTCGGCGGCGTGTTCGAACAGGCCCCTGGGGGACTTCCGTGTTATGTCCGGATCGAGTGTCACTCTGTTCGGCCGTGTCGCCGAGCGCGTCACCGTCAAGGGCTCCGGCTGGCCCGGCCAGTCAAGTTTCAACCTGAATGTGTGGTCGCGGAGCTTCTCAGCGGCCCAGACCGCCTTGGGTTCGTTGCGGGCACCCAGCAGAAAATGCAGTAACTCGACCATGCTCGACTTGCCGGCACCGTTGCGGCTGTCGGTGTCGGTGGAGGCGTCGGTGCGTTCGGCGACCAGGAGGTTCAGCCCCGCCCCAAAGCGGATCGTCCGGAACCTGTCGTCGTCAGAGGTGAGGCTACGCAGCATTGTCACGAGCCCGGAAAATCAACATGTCCTGTTCAAGCTCGACCAGGCCCAGGGCGTAGAGCAGGTCGAGCGCGAGAGCGAACCACCAGAACGTCAGGGGCGCCCGATGGTCGTTGTCCTCGCGCCAGGTCAACAGGCGGCGCCAGGCCTGGGTGACGGTCACGGGCTGACGCCCGGTGGCCATCACGATCTGAGCCCCCACAGCCAGCAGGGCGCGCTGGGGAGCGACCCCTTTGGTCGGCACGATCACGTGGTCACTCCCATCTCGGCCTCCGGGACCCAACCCGTGGGCGGCACCTTGAAGATCTCACATTCACCGAAGAAGTACATCAGGACAACAAGCGCGTTCAGCTCCATAGGGGATTGTTGCGCGGCATTGCCGAGAACGTGCCGCTCAAGCCGCCAGAGGATGTCGTCGGACTCCTCACACGTCTGGGCGATCATCTCGTAGTGCTCGCGAAAGCCCGCCGCGACCTCGTCCCTCTCGTTGGGGTCGAGCCTGCTCCGGTAGTAGTCCTCCACGTGGTTGACGTAGGACAGAGCGAGCTTCATGCGATGCTGAATATCCCAGGAGAACCCGTTGTATTCCATTTTCTTGAGCGGAGGTCTGGGGATGGCCGGTAGGTCTTCGAGGGGGCGTCGGTAGGGGTAATTGTCATCTTTTGCGATTCTCTGCGTCTTTCTGTAGGAGGCGCGGTGTGCAGGCCCCTTCGTTCACGGAGGGGGAAACGCATCCGGAGGGCCTCTTTCCGGGTGCGTCGTACAACCCGGCGTCTCCCTACGGGTGCCGGTTGGAGACCGAGACGACCTCGCCGGTCATGTACGTGGAGTACTCGCTCGCCAGGAAGACGATCACGTTGGCCACCTCCCACGGTTCCGCCGAGCGGCCGAAGGCCTCGCGGGAGGTCAGCTCGGTGAGCAGTTCGTCGGTGGTGACCTTGGCCAGGAAGGGGTGCATGACCAGCGAGGGGGCCACCGCGTTGACCCGGATGCCGTGTGGGGCGGCCTCCAGGGCGGCGCACCTGGTCAGAGCCATCACCCCGGCCTTGGCGGCCGCGTAGTGCGACTGGCCCTCCTGGGCGCGCCAGCCGATCACCGAGGAGTTGTTGACGATCACCCCGGAACCCTGGGGGACCATCAGCCGCAGGGCGGCCCTGGTACAGCGCATCGTGCCGGTGAGGGTCACCCCCAGGACGGCGTCCCACTGCTCGTCGGTCATCTCCACCAGCCGCGCCGTACCGCCCAGGCCCGCGTTGTTGACCACCACGTCCACCCGCCCGTGCGCCTCGGTCACCGCGCCGAACATGGCGCGTACCTCGGCCTCGGAGGTGACGTCGCAGGGCACCGCGAGCGGCTTGACCCCACTCAGCCCGGCCAGCGCCTCGGCGGCCTCGCCGAGGCGCCGCTCGTGCCGGTCGGAGACGACCACGGTCGCGCCCTCCTCGGCGCAGCGCCTGGCGGTGGCGTACCCGATGCCCGTCCCGGCCGCCGCCGTGACCAGGACGACCTTTCCCGCAAGCAGGCCGTGGGCGCGGGGGTAGGGGGGAGGTGTCGCCATACGGGCTCCGTTCCGGTGGTCGTGTCTCAGCCCTTGGGCAGGCCCAGGGTGCGCTCGGCGATGATGTTGCGCTGGATCTCGCTGGACCCGGCGTAGATGGTGTCGGCGCGGCTGAACAGGTAGAGCCGCTGCAGCGCGTTGAGGTCGTACGGCGGGGCGTCGGCGACCAGGCCCGCGCGCCCCTGGACGGCCTGGGCCAGCTCGCCCAGCCGCCGGTGCCACTCCGACCAGTACAGCTTGCCGATCGACACCTCGGGTCCCGGTTCGCCCGCCGACAGTGAGGTCATGGTGCGCAACGCGTTGAGCCGCATGATGTCCAGCTCCAGCCACGAGCGCACCAGCCGGTCGCGGAGCACCGGGTCCTCGGCGGCCCCGGTGCGCCTGGCGGTGGCCACCACCTCCGCGAACTCCCGCTGGAAGCCGATCTGCTGGCCCAGGGTGGAGGCGCCGCGCTCGTAGCCGAGGGTGGCCATCGCGATCCGCCAGCCCTCGCCGGGGGCGCCCAGGATGTTTCCCGCCGCGGTGCGGGCGCCGTCGAGGAAGACCTCATTGAACTCGCTGGTGCCGGTCATCTGGAGGATGGGCCGTACCTCGATCCCCGGCTGGTCCATCGGGACCAGCAGGTAGGACAGGCCGCGGTGGCGCGTGGAGCCGGGCTCGGTCCTGGCGAGCACGAAGCACCAGTCGGCCACGTGGGCCAGTGAGGTCCACACCTTCTGGCCGGTGATGACCCACTCGCCGGTGTCCAGGCGCGCCCGCGTCTGGACACCTGCCAGGTCGGAGCCCGCCTCCGGCTCCGAGTAGCCCTGGCACCACAGCTCCTCGCCACGCTGGATGGGCGGCAGGAAGCGCCGCCGCTGCTCCTCGGTGCCGTGCTCCAGGATGGTCGGCCCGATCAGCCCCTCGCCGATGTGCCCGACCCTCGCCGGGGCGGCGGCACGGGCGTACTCCTCGTGGAAGGCGACCTGCTCCTCCAGAGTGGCGTCCCGGCCGCCGTACTCCCCGGGCCAGCCCAGGCAGGTCCACCCGGCCTCGCCCAGCCGCCGCTCCCAGGCGAGCCGGACCTCGTGCCCCTCGTGCTCACGGCCGGGCCCGCCCAGTCCCCGGGCGTGCGCGAACTCGCCGGTGAGGTTCTCCTCCAGCCAGGAGCGTGCCTCCTCGCGCAGGGTCATGGGGTGCCTCCAGACGTCAGGCGTGGAAACGGCCGTAGCCGCCCCTGAAGAAGAGCAGCGGGCCGCCGTCGCCGTGCACACCGAGCCGGTGGACCCTGGCGACGACGATGACGTGGTCGCCCGCGGGATACTCCGCCTCGATCGAACAGTCGATCCAGGCCAGGCTCTCCTCGATCACCGGGTTGCCGCCCGGGGAGACCGTCCAGTCGAGCCCGGCGAACTTGTCGCCGCCCCGGCCGGCGAGCGCGGCGCAGACCGGTTGCTGGTGCTCGGCGAGCACGTTGATCGTCTGGGTTCTGGCGGCGCGCAGGCGCGGCCAGCTCGTGCTGCTGTGGGCCACGCAGAAGGCCACCAGCGGCGGGTCCAGCGACACCGAGGTGAAGGAGTTGGCCGCCAGGCCGCACGGCTCGCCGGTGTCGGGGTCGATGGCGGTGATGGCCACCACACCGGTGGCGAAGTGGCCGAGCACAGAGCGGAACCACTGGCCGTCCACGGCGCCGCCCTGATGCGTGGCCCCGTTGATCTCAGGTCTCTCGGCTCCGTTGGACGGGCCCTGCGAAAGGCCACTCTGCATGGCGACTCCGTTGGCGATGATGCCGCGCCCGGCCAGGGTGGCGCGGGGGTGGTCGGCGGTCTCCAGCAGCCGGGCCGCGTGAGTGCTCATGGTGCTACTCGCCTCCTCAATCGCGCCCGGTCGGCCTCCGAGGGGTTCGGCGGCGGACGGCGTCCTCCACCGTCTGGCGCTATCTTACCAAGCGCTTGCTTGGATTGTGGGGGAGTCCCGGAAAAAGTCCCCGGTCGTCGTCCGGCTCGTACTCGCCGTCGACGGCGACCGCCCGTCGTTGACATCCGCGATTCGCCCGGCCTAGCCTCTGGCCAAGCGCTTGCTTGAGATCGGAGGCTCGTCCGTGGGTGGTTTCCGGGACCGCACGGCCGTCGCGGGCGTCGGGTACACCCGGTTCTCCAAGGATTCCGGGGTCAGCACCCTCACCCTGGCCTGCGAGGCCGTGCTGGCGGCCCTGGACGACGCGGGCCTGACCGCCGACGACGTCGACGGCATCGCCACCCACCGGGTCGGCGACTCCGCCGCGCCCTGTCTGGTCGGTCCCGCGCTCGGCATCCACGAGCCCTCCTGGTACCTCGACCAGTTCGGCGGCGGCAGCGTCTCCCACTCGGTGGTCGGCCAGGCGGCGCTCGCGGTCGCGGCGGGCGTCGCCGAGACCGTCGTCTGCTACCGGGCGATCAACGCGCGCTCGGAGTTCCGGATGGGCGGGACCGGCCGAGGGTTGCCGGTCAGCCCCGAGGTCCAGTACCAGGCGCCGTACGGCTACTTCGCGCCGCCGCAGCAGTACGCGATGTTCGCCCGCGCCCACATGTCGAGGTACGGCACCCGCCCCGAGCACTTCGGCGCGCTGGCGGTCGTCCAGCGCGCCAACGCGGCCAAGAACCCCCGGGCGCTCATGCGCACCCCGATCACCCTGGACGACTACCTGTCGAGCCGGTGGATCGCCGAGCCGTTCCGGCTGCTCGACTGCTGCCTGGAGACCGACGGCGCCTGCGCGCTCGTCGTCACGAGCGCCGAGCGGGCCGCCGACCTGCGCAGGCCGCCGGTGCTCATCTCCGCCGCCGCGTGGGGAGGCGGCGACTCCTTCCTGTCCGGCGGCCGGGCGGACAGCACGGTGACCGGCGCGGCCGAACTGGCCCCGCGCCTGTACCGCCAGGCGGGCATCGGGCCCGCCGACGTCGACGTGGCCGAGATCTACGACTGCTTCACCTACTCGGTGATCGTGCAACTGGAGGACTACGGCTTCTGCGCCAAGGGCGAGGGCGGCCCGTACGTCGCCTCGGGTGCCGTCGCGCCGGGTGGTGAGCTGCCGGTGAACACGCACGGCGGGTTCCTGTCGGAAGGGTACGTGCACGGCGTCAACCACATCGCCGAGGCCGTCTCACAGCTGAGGGGGGACGCGGGGGACAGGCAGGTGGAAGGGGCCGAGGTGGCGCTCTCCACGGCCCAGCCCGGCTACATCCTGCCCGCCACCTCGGCGCTGATCCTGCGGAAGGGGTGAGGGGTGCGTCCGGTTGCCGATCGCGACTCGGCGGAGTGGTGGAGGCGGACCGCCGGCGGGGAGTTCGTGCTCCAGCGGTGCGACTCCTGCGCCACGCCACGCTTTCCCGCCCGCGCCTACTGCCACCGCTGCAGGACCCGCGAGTGGCACTGGGAGCCCATCGCCCCGGCCGGCCGCGTCGAGAGCTGGATCGTCAGCCACCAGCCCTTCCTGGCCGGGGTGAGCGAGCCGTACACGGTGGTGATGGTGCGGCTGGACGAGGCACCCGAATGCGTCATGTACGGCAACTGGCGCGGTGCGGAGCCGCCGGTCGCGGGCCTGCCCGTCCGGGCGTGCTTCAGGAAGGTGGACGAGGAACTGTCGCTGATCGACTGGCGCCCGCCCGGCTGAGGCGCGCTCGCGGCGGGGGCTCGTCATCAAGGCCGTGTCATGGGCGCGTCCCGGCGGGTCCCGTTCCCGCCGATCGCGCTCCGGAGATGGGGAGCGCGCCCTGGCGGGCGTGGGGGACCCGCCAGGACGCGTTCCGCTCCGGCGCGATGGGCGGAGGACCCCGGCGAGGGGTGGGGTCCTCCGCCGGCTAGTCGCGCTCGGAGTCTGTGTCGGCGAAGACGCGGACCTGGTGGTCCGCCTCCTCCTCCGCGAGGTCGTCGTCAGGCGTGGGCCGCCGGTAGTGCTGCGAGATGAGGCGGGCCGCCCCAACCGGGTCGTCGGCCGGATGCGAGGACTCAACGCCATCCTCGTTCCAGACAAAGAGCCCGTTATTGCACCAAACGGTTAGATCGGTCAGTACCGAGAGCACGGACATCCCGCTTCCGTTGCTCTGGTAGGTGTGGGTGAATCCCTGGCGGTGCAGCGCGTAGCGCAGTAGACGCGTTGCCTCGCGGGGGTCGTGCCAGGGCAGGTACGGCGCATCCACGCGGACCGACAGCACCGGCCTCCACCCCCTCGCTGGCCTTTCGATGGATTTGTACCAACGATTGGATGATGCGGGTCTTGGGAGGTTGGGTCAAGGGGCTGTTCCCCGCTAGAACCAGATCGTCTAGTTTTGTTGGCACAAAGGGGACTTAATGGCGCGGTCAACGCTGTATCAACTGGTGGCCTCCGATCTGAGGAGGACCATCTACTCCGGTGCGCTCGGACCGGGGGATCAGCTGCCGACCGAGGCGGAGCTCATGCTCGTGCACCAGGTGAGCCGGAACACCGTGCGGCTGGCTCTCGGCGAGCTGGTGAACGAGGGCCTGGTCACCCGCACCCCCCGCAGGGGCACCGTCGTGCGGGAGCGCCGTCCGCTGCTCATGCACCCCCAGCGCGAACTGCAGCCGCGGGGCGAGGAGACCCTGGAGGCCTTCGCCTGGGCGGTCTCGCAGGAGGGGCGCGCGCCGAGCCAGGAGATCGAGGTCTCGATCGTGCACCCGGCCGAGGAGATCGCCAGCAGGCTGGAGCTCTCGGACGACGAGCTCGCCGTGGTCCGCCGCAGGCTGCGCTTCGTGGACGGCCAGCCGTACAACACCAACGACTCCTACTTCCCGCTGGCCCTGGTCGCCGACTCCGAGATCACCCGTCCCGGCGACATCAGGCGCGGGGCCAACAAGGTCCTTGAGGAGCTCGGCCACCGGCAGGTGCGGATAGTGGACGACATCTGGGCGCGGATGCCCAACAGCGCGGAGACCGAGCGGCTCCAGCTCCAGCTCGGCACGCCGGTCGTCGTCTACGTCCGAGTCGGTTACGACGTGGAGGACACCCCCGTGCGCGTGGCGGTGTCGGTACTGCCCGCGGACAAGCACCTGATCAGGTACGAGCTGGAAAGCCGTTGACATCTTCGTAACCGCCCTGACGGGCCGGCCTCCACTCCGTCCGCGCCGCGGGCGCCCGGCGGGCCGCGCCCGCGGGGCGGCCGTTCTCCTTCCGGCCGGCGCACTCCGGGCCGGGACTTCCCCGGGCCCGGCCGTCTCGCCCGAGCTCCCCCCGCCCGTCGCCCTCCCGCCGGGCTCTCCCGCGCCGCCCGCGCCTCTCACCCCGACCGGCGCCTCCCCGCCGCTCGCCCCCAGCCCCTAGGCATCCGCCTAGCCCGACATGGGTGTCGTGCGTCATCAGGTGACCACGCTCCGTGTCAACTCGCGTACCGAACGCAACGAAGGGATGAACCATGCACTCGAACACCGCCGGTCCCACCACCGTGCGCCCGTTCACGCTGCGCAGGGCCACGGACGGTGATCTCGACGGGGTGCTCGCGCTCCTCGCCGAGACCGCCGGGTGGCTGAACCGCCGCGGCGTGCGGCAGTGGCCCGCCGCCGGCTTCCCCGCCGGGCGCATCACCCCGCTGATCGACGAGGGCGTCATGTACCTGCTGGACGGGGAGGACGGGCCCGCCGCGACCCTCGCCCTGGACGCTCACGCCGACCCCGAGTTCTGGGCCCCGGGAGACGACCCCGGCTCGGCGCTCTACGTCCACAAGCTGGCCGTGGCGCGCGCCCACGCCGGCCGGGGGCTGGGAGAGGCGCTGCTCGACTGGGCGGGCCTGCGGGTCCTGGCCCTGGGGAGAAGATGGCTCAGGCTTGACTGCTCCAAGGACAACTCGCGGCTCCAGGACTACTATCGGGGACAGCGTTTCGCGCACCTCCGCACGGTCGACCTGTCGCATCGCGCCTCCGGCGCCCTGTTCCAGCGGCAGGGGGGCCTGCGCGCCCACGCGTCCGGCCTCGCGCCGTCCTTCTCGGACCGGCGCGGGTCGTCCGTCCCCGAGCATGTCTGAACCACGGCGATCCCAGGGCAAACCCATCCGATAGCCTCCATTCATGACCGGATCCTTGCTTGAGGTGATCACGCTTGACGTGCGTGATGCCGTCGCGGCCGAAGCCGGTGGCGCCGATCGCCTGGAGGTCGTCACCGACATGGCCGTGGGCGGGCTCACCCCGGCTGCGGAGACGGTCGCAGCGATCTCCAAGGAGTGCGCGCTGCCGCAGATGGTGATGCTGCGTGGCGAGGCCTCGTTCCTGGCCACGCCCGAGTCGCTGAAGACCCTGAGCCGCGAGGCCAGGGCACTCGCCGACGCGGGCGCGGCCGGGTTCGTGTTCGGGTTCCTCGATCGGGCGGGGGCGGTCGACCTGGCCGCCACCGAGGCGCTCATCCACGCGGTCGCACCGCTGCCCTGGACCTTTCACCGGGCGGTGGACCACGCGGCCGACACCCAGGCGAGCTGGCGTGCCGTCCGCCTGCTGCCCAACCTCGCCACCGTGCTCACCTCGGGTGCGCCCGGTGGCGTGGCGGACGGGCTGCCGCTGCTCAAGACCCGGTGCGAGGCGGGCGACGGCCCGCTGATCATGGCCGGGGGCAGGCTGAGGCCCGGCCATGTCGGGGTGCTGATGGAGTACGGCGTGCGGGCCTTCCACGTCGGCAGCGCCGTGCGGGCGTCCTGGTCGGACCCGGTCGACGAGCGCCGGGTCCGCCAGTGGCGCGCCCTGATCGACTGAGGCGCGTCAGGTCTCGCGGTGATCGGCCGGGGGGCCGGCGATCGAGGTCAGGCCGGTGGAGCCGGGGCGGGGCCCAGGGCCAGGTCGGCGCGGCGCAGGGCGGCGGTCATGGTCTTGATCGTGGCGGGCTCGTCCATCACACCCTCGCCCGCCTCGCGTCGCTCCTGCCAGGCGCGCACCCGGTGGGCGTACTCCTGGTAACGGGACAGGTGGAAGGCGTAGACCGTCGCGTACCGGCTGACCAGGTGTGACGGGTGCATGTCCCAGCCCTGGTAGAAGCCGTGGCCCAGGGAGTGCCCGACCAGCTCCGCGTGGCGCCGCCACAGCTCCTGCACGGCCCGCCTGTCGTCCGAGGCGGGGGAGGCCGCCAGCGAACCGTCCGACAACTCCACGCCGGTCCCGGCGAAGACCGTCTGCATGACGTTCCTGGCGTGATCGCAGACGGGATGGTCCAGCCGCTGCTCGTGCGGGGGCAGCGCGCAGCTCGCCGTGTAGTCGAAGACGCCGAAGTGCGCCGCGGCCAGCCTGCCCCGCAGGGAGGCGACCAGAGCGGAGTCGAGGAACAGCACCGTCTGCGGCGCCTCGACCTGGATCTCGAACCGGAGCGCGCCCTCGTCGAGACCCAGCCCGTCCTCCAGCGCCCGCAGGCAGTCGGCGAACTGGTGGAGGTAGGCCCGCATCAGCACCTTCGGGAAGGTGACCACGAATCCCCCGGGCAGCTGCCCGACCCGCTCGACCACGCCGGTGAGAAAGCCGTCCAGCGTCCTGAGGGAGCGGACCGGGTCGCCGTCGGCGAACGACTTCACCCGCAGACCCCAGCGGCGGGGTAGCGTTCCGGCCGCGTGCATGGCCGCGATCGCCTCGGCGGCGGTGGAGGCGTGACCGTCCTCCTCCGCGGGACGCGGCCCGTACCCGTCCTCGAAGTCGACGCGCAGGTCCTCGACGGGCTCCTCGCCGAGCTTGGCGGCCACCCGGTCGTGGACGGCTCCGGCGAGGTCCCCGCCCACGCCGAGGATCGCGGCCAGATCGCGCTGCGGCAGGTGCCGCCGCATCAGCTCCAGCGCGGCGTCACCCCACGCCCGTACCGTCCCGGCGTCGAGGCGGTCCGCGGGGACGTAGACCGTGTGCACCGGCTGCCACCCGGCCGGCCCGTACGGGTACAGCGCCGACTGCTCGCGGTGGACCCGCTCGAAGCCCGGGATCAGGGCGGACGGGTCGGCGAGCGTGACGCGCATGCTGGTGCTCCTCTGCGGACGTGCCGATATGGACGTGCCGGTTCGGACCGGACGCGCCGTTTTGAACGCACCTTAGCCGCCGCACGCCGCCGCCGGTCACCCCTGTCACCGTCGCCCCACGCCGATCAGTGGACTCAGCCGGTCCCAACCGGATCACAAGTCACCATGGCTAAACTTTGCCATCGGAATTCGATCACTCGGCGATGGGATGACATGAACAGACTCAAGGGGCTCTCCGCGCTGGCCGGGTCCCTGCTGGCCGTACTGCTGATGACGCAGGCGGCTCCGGCCGCCGCGGCGGCCGCGCCCGCGAAGCCCAAGGTGGCCGTGGCGGTGAAGGCGAGTCCGGCCAAGCACACCGGTAAGTGCCCGGTGACCGTCGGCTTCACGGCGAAGATCAAGGTGAGCGCGCCCACCGTGGTGGCCTACCGCTGGCTCAGGGGCGACGGCTCCAAAAGCGCGGTGAAGACCGTGAAGGTGAACAGGACGAAGATCCTGAAGGATCGCGCCACCTTCCGCGGCAACCTGAAGGGCTGGCAGGCGCTCCAGGTGCTGAGCCCGCGCGAGGTCGTCTCCAGGAAGGCGGCCTTCACGATCTCCTGCGCGCCGCAGGGCGGCGGCGGTAACGGTGACAACGGCGGTGACGGTGGCGTCGACCCGCAGGGCCCGGCGGAGGGGCAGGGCCCCGACGGTCCGGGTGGCGAGCAGGGCGGCACCGAGAACGGCGAGTAGCGCGAACAGCACCCCGTCAGTGACACGGCCGCGGCCGTGTCACTGACGGCCGCAGGCGGTGAGCATGGCGGCGATGCCGAGAAGTTTCACCCGCTCGCCCCGGTCGAGGGACCTGGCCAGTGCCGCCTCGGCGGCCTCGATGGCCAGCCAGTGCTCGTAGGTGATCGGCGAGACGCCCCGGGAGGCGAGGAGCTCGTCCGGGTCCGTGCGGTGTACCGGATCGCGACCGGCGAGATCGGCGAGGAGGGTGCGGACCGTCTCGGCGGCGTCGGACTTGTTGGTGCCGATCACACCGCTGGGACCGCGCTTGAGCCAGCCCGCCACGTACTCGCGGTCGCGGACCCGGCCGGCCTCGTTCGGCACGGTCATGGTGGCCTCGGAGAAGGGAACGCCGGGTAGCGGCACGCTCTGGTAGCCGACCGAGCGCAGCACCATGCCGACCGGGATGGTCTCGAACTCGCCGGTGCCGACCACCCGGCCGTCCAGCAGCCGGGTCCGCTCCAGCTTGAGCGCCTCCACCCGCCCCTCGCCGAGGATCTCCACCGGACGCATCCAGAACCGCACGTCCAGCCGCCGGGGACGGCCCGTCAGGCCGCGGGCCGCCCAGCTCTGCAGGACCTCGACGTTGCCCCTGATCTGCCGGGACGCCGTCGAGACGTCCGCGGCGCTCTCCTCGGGCCGCACCCGCACGTCCGCGTTGGTCAGCTCGCCCAGCTCCCTGAGCTCCTTCAGGGTGAACTTGGCGTGCTCGGGCCCCCGGCGGCCGATCATGTGGATGGCCTTCACCTCGCTGGCGGCCAGCCGGTCGAGCGCCTCCTGCGGCACGTCGGTGGCGCGCAGCTCGTCGGCGGTCTTGGCCAGGATGCGCACCACGTCGACCGCCACGTTCCCCACGCCGATCACCGCGACCTCGGGGCTGTCGAGGACGAAGCGGTCACCGGGCATGTCGGGATGGCCGCAGTACCAGTTGACGAAGTCGGTGGCGGCCACGCTGCCCGGCAGGTCCTCGCCGGGGATGCCCATCCGCCGGTCCACCATCGCGCCGGTGCAGTAGACCACGGCGTCGTAGCAGTCGAGCAGATCGGTGACGCCGATGTCCCTGCCGAACTCGACACCGCCGAGGAACCGCACGTCCGGAAGCTCCAGCACGCCGCGCAGGTAGCCCGCTATCGACTTGATCGAGGTGTGGTCGGGGGCGACCCCGTAGCGCACCAGCCCGTACGGGGTCGGCAGCCGTTCCAGCACGTCCACCCGCAGGGGCACGGTGGCCTGTTTCCTCAGGGCCTCGGCCGTGTAGATCCCGGCGGGCCCCGACCCCACGATCGCGACTCGCAGCGACACATCGCCTCCCAGGGTGCTGGCTGTCATGACGCGATTCTCTATTACCGGTGCCCGCCGGGCCAGTCTCGGCGGTCCGTTGTGATCGAACCGGTCATCCGGCACGGGGCGTCCGGCGGATACGTTTCCAATATTTCCGAACATTCCCTGCGAACACGGTGTTCCCGGCGGGCCTGGTTCTCCGTGGGAGTCTGTGGGAGCACGTGCCTCGGAGGTTCTCTGCATTTCCCGCGAACAAGGTGTGCCCGGTACCCCGAGCGAGGACGTGCCGCTGAGACGCCCGCCCGGTCACGCTGCCTACGGGGTCGTCCGCGCGCGCAGGGCGCGCTTGTCCAGCTTCCCGTTGCCGGTGACGGGAAGGGCGTCGACCACGATCACCCGCCTGGGCACCTTGTAGCTGGACATGTTGTCGCGGGCCCAGGAGATGACCTTCTCCGGCTCGACGGCCGCCCCCGGTCTCGGGACCACGAACGCCCAGCCGACCTCACCCATCCGCTCGTCGGGCACCGCGACCACCGCGGCCTGGGCCAGGGAGCCCTCCCGTAGCAGGAGCCCCTCCACCTCGGCGGGGGAGACGTTGAACCCTCCGGCGATGAACAGCTCCTTCTTACGGTCCACGATGGCGAGGTCGCCGCGGGTGTCGAGGGCGCCGATGTCGCCGGTGTGCAGCCAGCCGTCCCTGATCACCTCGGCCGTTTTCTCCGGCTCGCCCCAGTAGCCGCGCATGACCCCGTACCCGCGGACGAGGACCTCGCCGCGCTCGCCGCGCGGCACCTCCAGGCCGTCGTCGTCGACGATCCGCACCTCCATACCCGGCACGGGGCGGCCCGTGCTGCCCGCGACGACCTCGACGGGGTCGTCGGCCCTGGTCATGGAGACGACCGTGCCCTCCATCAACCCGTACGCGTTGATCATGCGTTCCAGGCCGATCCGCTCCAGCAGCCTGCGTACCAGCTCGGCGGGGACGCAGGCCGCCCCGCAGATCGCCACGCGCACCGAGTGCTCACCGATCTCGGTCTCCTCGAGCAGCCGGTGGAACAGTGTCGGGGGCCCGGCCAGGATCGTGATCCCGCCGTCGAGGATCAGGCCGGCCAGCAGGTCGGGGCCGAACCTGGCGATCGGCATCATCGTGGCCCTGCGCATGACCGAGGCCAGCAGCCCGGCATTGAGCCCGAAGCCGTGCGCGAACGGGGCGATCACCGGGTAGCGGTCGCCGGGGCCGAGCGTGACGATCTCCGCCCAGTCCCAGTAACCGCGCAGCATCCGGCCGTGTTCGAGCATCACACCCTTGGGTGTGCCCGTGGTGCCCGAGGTGGAGATGATCTCGCACAGGTCGTCAGATCGTACGGCCAGCGCGCGCTCCTCGGCCTCGGCGCGCCCGATGAGGGAGCCGGCGACGAGCACCTGCGAGGGCTGCGCCGAGCCGGGCCGCTCCAGCCCCTCGGGCACGATCGAGTGCCGCAGGTCCGGCAGGCCGGCGAAGGGCAGGCCGCCGCCCGTCTCGCCGGCGGCCTCGGCCAGCAGGTCGGCCAGGACGGCGCCGTCGTGACCGTACCCGGTGATCAGCACGCTCGCCCCGGTCGAGCGGAGCGTCGCGGCGGCCTCGATGCCCTTGTAGCGCGACGACAGCGGCACGAGCACCGCGCCGGCGTCCCAGACGCCGAACGCGCTGATCACCCAGTGCGCGTCGTTCGGGCCCCAGACGGCGACCCGGTCGCCCGGCAGCACGCCCAGCGCGATCAGGCCCCTGGCGACCTCGCCCGCCCGGTCGCGCAGCTCGGCGAGGGTCAGCCGGACCGTCCCGTCGTCCACGACGACGTCCGAGGGGTGATCGCCGGACAGGGCGCGGAGCATGCGGGGAATCGTCCGCCAGCCGGGTACTTCCATAGCGGTCGCGCCTTTCGTGGGTCAGCGGGCGATGGCTGTGCGATCCCTGCCCAGGTGGTGACCTCGCGTGTCGTTCACCACGCCGGGGGAGACCGTCTCCGAGATCCGGTCGGAGATCTCGACGGTGATCGTGACCGGGGTGAGCGCCTTGAGCGACTGCTGGAGGCGCGACCTCCACATGGGATTCCTGACGAGGCCCTCCCGTTTGAAGGTCACGGTCAGGACCGCGGCGTCGAGCGTGCCCTGCCGCGAGACGCCCAGCTCCCAGCCGGAGACTCCGTCGATCTTGTTGAGCGCCCGCTGGATCCGGTTCAGCGACACCCACACCCCGCGCACCAGCACGTGGTCGCCGACCGTGTGCTCGGGGGCGGGGATCGCCTCCCCGCCGGAGACCCTGACCACCTGGCCGGTGCGCACCGCCTCCCCGGCCCGCGCGCCGGCGACGACCAGCTCGGCCGGCCCCGAGGCGTACGGCGATGCCTGCAGCTCGTCCTTCTCCAGCGGGGCCAGGCCCACCGAGCCGGGTACGAGCAGGGTCAGCGGCGCAGACTCCGAGGAGCGCCAGCCCAGCGGCGTCGCGGTGAACGGCGAGCAGTAGACCTCCGTCACCCGTGCCCCGAACTCCGTCGCCAGATGCGACATCGTGTGGCGCGAGGCGATCTCCCCGGTCAGCACGACGTGCCGCAGGCCCAGGTCCAGCGGGTCCAGCAGGAACTCCAGGTGTAGCCGGGCCAGCAGGTCCATCGCGCCGGTCGGCGTGATCACCAGGGTGGTCGCGCCCAGCGACTCCAGCGCGTGGTGCAGCCTGAGCCTGCCCCGGGGGCCGACGGAGGCACCCGCCCCCGCGACCTCGGCGGCGGCGCGCGCCCACTGCGGGCCCGCCAGCTCGCCGTCGCCCGACAGCGCCGCCACCACCCGGTCCCGCCCGTCCACGCCCACCGCCCGCAGCGCGGCGGCGTAGGCGGCGGTCAGCTCGCCGACCTCGCCCGCGGGGATCACGCTGCCGGCGTCGGCGGAGACCAGCAGCAGCCCGGACGCGCCACGGCTCCCGGCGGCGAGGTCGTCCCTGGTCAGCCATACGGAGGGCGCACCGAGCGGGATGGCTCCGGCGGGCGCCGGGTTCGTCGTCAATTGATCACCTCGGTCATGAAAAGCCGCATCGACTCGCAGACGTGCTCGTGGGAGAGGCCGCCCACCTGTGCCTGCAGGATCAGGTCGGTGGCCCCGGCCTCGGCGATACGGGCCGTGGCCTTCCGGGAGCCCTCCACGTCGTCCACCACGACCATGTGGTGCTCGCGGAGCGTGGCCATGGCCTCCTCGGGGGGCATGCCGGCCGCGAGCTGGCCCAGGACCTTGTGGGTGGCGTGCCGGGCGTCGTAGTAGTCGGGAGGGGTGACCAGGTTGACCTGGCGCCGGATGTACCACAGGACCGGGTCGGAGGCGATCTCGAACGCCCGCTCCCTGGTACCGCCGACGAACCACGGGATCATCAGCGCGACCCGCCGGCTGTCGGGGTCGAAGCCGTTGTCGGCCAGGCACTGCCGGTAGCTCGCGATGTCCTCGGCGACGTCGTCGAGGCCCTTGAGCATCGTCATGCCCAGCAGGTTGTAACCGTGCCTGGCCGCGGCCAGGTAGCCCTCCAGGGAGGTGGACGCCACCCACACGGGAGGGTGCGGCACCTGGGCCGGCCGAGGGTAGACGGAGACGTCGGGGATCTCGAAGAACTCGTTGGACCGGCTGATCGGCTCGCCGTCGGCGTTCCAGATGGCGAGGGTGGCCTCCAGCGAGTCCTCCCAGATCTGCCGCGACTTCTCGAAGGGCTTCTGGAACGCCTGGTACTCCAGCGGGGACGCGCCCCGTCCGGTGCCGAACTCCACCCGGCCGCCGGAGATGACGTCGAGGGTCGCGACGCGCTCGGCGGTCCTGATCGGCGACTGGAAGGGCAGCAGCACCACGCCCAGGCCGAGGTGGATCCGCTCGGTGCGCTGGGAGATGGCGGCCAGCACGAGGTCGGGGGCCGATGAGTGGGAGAAGCCCCGGGTGAAGTGGTGCTCGACGAACCACGCGGTGTCGAAGCCCAGCCGGTCTCCGAGGACCACCTGGTCGATCACGTTGCGGAACGTCTGCTGTTCGACCTCGCGGGAGCGTCCGCGGACCTCCAGCTCGTAGCCCAAGCTGATCCTTAGGGACGTCATCCACGCCTCCGTTGTGTCCATCCGACCCCCGGCCGAGGCCTTCCACTTAACCAAGCGCTCGCTTGGCGAGATTACCAGCATGCCGGGACGTCAACAAGCCGACCGGTGCGGCGCCCTCCCTACAGGCCCGCGGCGGCGGCCAGGCGGGCGCGGTGCGCCTGCGGGGTGCCGAGGAGCTGGGCGTCCGCGGTGGCCCGCTTGAAGTAGCGATGGGCCGGATGCTCCCAGGTGACGCCGGTGCCGCCGTGGACCTGGATGCTCTCGCCCGCGGCGGCCAGGTAGGCCTCCGTGCAGTAGGAGCCCGCGACGGCGGCCCGGACGGGAAGCTCCTCCAGCGGGGCGCACGCGGCGGCCAGGGCGGCCGAGCGGGCCGACTCGACCAGCAGGAGCACGTCGGCGAGCTTGTGCTTGAC
Source organism: Streptosporangium sp. CA-115845 (assembly GCF_050943795.1). Taxonomy (NCBI): domain Bacteria; kingdom Bacillati; phylum Actinomycetota; class Actinomycetes; order Streptosporangiales; family Streptosporangiaceae; genus Streptosporangium; species Streptosporangium sp. CA-115845. The sequence continues at coordinate 2,297,321 of NZ_CP191988.1, forward strand.
CGCCTGGAAGGAGCCGATCGGGCGGCCGAACTGGTGGCGCTGTCTCGCGTGGGCCACCGCGGTCTCCAGGCAGCGGGCCGCCCCGCCCACCTGCTCGGCGGCCAGCGCGGCGACCGCCAGGTCGCGGACCCGCTCGTGCGCCGTGCCGGAGCCGATCCGGACGACGGGGACGGCGTCGAAGGCGAGCGCGGTGAGCGGGCGGGTCTGGTCCAGGGTGGGCAGCGGCGTGCGGGAGGAGGGGGCGGCCTCAAGGAGCGCGCCGCCCGCGTAGGCCAGCACCAGCTCGCCGTCCAGGGCGTGCCGGGCGATCCCGGTCAGCCGGTCGCCGTCCAGCACCAGCTCGGCGTCGCCGGGGAGCAGCACGGTCGCGGTGACGGCGCCTTCGGCGATGCCGGGAAGCAGCCTGGCCATGGCCGCCCGGTCACCGGTGGCCTTGATCGCCTCCACGGCCAGCACCGCGGTCTGCAGGTAGGGGTGGGGCGACAGGGCGCGGCCGACCTCCTCGCACACGACGGCCGCCTCGGCCATGCCGCAGCCCGCGCCGCCGTACTCCTCGGGGACCGCCAGGCCGGCCACGCCCAGCTCGGCGGCGAACCGGACCCAGGGGGCGTCCGGGTGCCGGGCGAGGAAGGAGCGGACGGCGTCACGGAGCTCCAGCCGCTCCTCGGAAAGGCTTGGGGAAACGCTCGCGAAAAGACTCACGGCAACAGCATAACCAAGCGCTCGCTTGCCTCGTAAAATTTGCCTCACTCTGGGTATTAGTGCAGGTCAGATATACTGCCGATGGCCACGAGTACATGTGATCGGGGGATCGGTGGCTTTGGTAGAACGCAACTACACGCTTGACTTCGTCGCGGGGGACCGACGGGATCGCGCCATTCTCCGGCACATGCTCCTCGCACTCTTCGTGGGGATACTGCTGGGTGGCGTCGGAGCGTTGCTGGTCTACGGCCCCACCCTGCCTTACGCGATCTACGATCCGTACGCCTACATCCTCCTCGCCACGGTCGTCGGGCGGACCGCGGCCGGTTTCGGCTGGGCGGTGCTCTCCAGCGTGCTCGCCGCGTTCGGAGTGTTGCTCTCGCTGCTGACCGCCACCCTCTTCGAGCCGGGAGACTGGCTCACCAGGTTCGGCGGCAACGGCGCCACGATGAACCTCACGATCGTCAATCTCGTGACGCTCGGGGTTCTCGCCTACCTCGCCAAGCGCCCCGGCCGCTGGGGAGCTCTCGCGGCCGGCGGGGCGGTCGGGCTGGCCCTGTTCGAAGGCATCGACAAGATGATGCCCGGCCCCGAGCACGTCCCCGGCTTCTGGCCGTGGGGAACCGCGGTCGTGATCGTGTTCGCGCTGGGAATGCTGGTCTCACTGGCCCGCGGCAGGGAGCGTGCCTGCTCCGCGCTGGTCGCGCTGGCCCTCGGGGCCTTCTACTTCGTTTTCCTCGCCGGGCTCTGAAAGGGGCGACGGCCGACAATCGGCTTGCCGGACTCGATAGCCTGTAGGGCATCGATCCCTGCTAGCTAGGAGTAGCCGTGCTGCTGCGCATGTCGTCGCTGTTTCTTCGAACGCTGAGGGACGACCCGGCAGACGCGGAAGTCCCGAGCCACAAGCTGCTCGTCCGCGCCGGTTACGTCCGCCGTGTCGCCCCCGGCGTCTACTCCTGGCTGCCCCTCGGCAAGACGATCCTGGAGAACGTCGCGCGCGTGGTGCGCGAGGAGATGAACCGCATGGGCGGCCAGGAGGTGCTCTTCCCCGCGCTCCTGCCCCGTGAGTACTACGAGGCGACCGGCCGCTGGACCGAGTACGGGGACACGCTCTTCCGCCTCAAGGACCGCAAGGGGGCCGACTACCTGCTCGGTCCCACCCACGAGGAGATGTTCACCGACATGGTCAAGGGGGAGTACTCCTCCTACAAGGACTATCCGGTGACCCTTTACCAGATCCAGACGAAATATCGCGACGAGGCCAGGCCCCGGGCCGGCATCCTGCGCGGGCGCGAGTTCGTCATGAAGGACTCCTACTCCTTCGACCTCGACGACGAGGGTCTCAAGCACTCCTACGAGCGCCACCGCGAGACCTACATCAGGACCTTCGACCGGCTCGGCATCGCCTACAAGATCTGTTTCGCCACGTCCGGCGCGATGGGCGGGTCGGCTTCCGAGGAGTTCCTCGCCCCCGCGGCCACCGGTGAGGACACCTTCGTGGCCTGCCACGACTGTGGCTACGCGGCCAACGCGGAGGCCGTCGTCACCCCCGCCCCGGTCGCCGAGGACACCGGCACCGGTGAGCGGCCCGCCATGCGGGTGCTCGACACCCCCGACACCCCGACCATCGAGTCGCTGGTCAACCACGTCAACGAGCACCACGGCCTGGACATCACCGCCGCCCGGACGCTCAAGAACATCGTGGTCAAGGTGACCGTCCCTGGCTCCGGCAAGACCGAGACCCTGATCGTCGGCGTGCCCGGAGACCGCGAGGTCGACTTCAAGCGGCTGGAGGCGTCCCTGGCCCCCGGCGAGCCCGCCATCTTCGAGGCCGAGGACTTCGCCAGGCATCCCGGCCTGGTCCGCGGCTACATCGGCCCGCAGGTCCTGCGGGATCTCGGCATCCGCTACCTCGTCGACCCCCGCGTGGTCGACGGCACCGCCTGGGTGACCGGCGCCAACGAGCCGGGCAAGCACGCCGCGGACGTCGTCGCGGGCCGTGACTTCGTCGCCGACGGCACCATCGAGGCCGCCGAGGTCCGCGCGGGCGACGCCTGCCCGGTCTGCGGCTCGGGCCTCTCCATCGACCGCGGTATCGAGATCGGTCATATCTTCCAGCTCGGCCGAAAGTACGCCGACGCCGCGAAGCTCGACGCCCTCGGCCCCGACGGCAAGCCGATCCGCATCACCATGGGCTCCTACGGCATCGGCGTCTCCCGCGCCGTGGCGGTGCTGGCCGAGCAGCGGCACGACGAACTCGGCCTGCTGTGGCCCCGCGAGATCGCCCCGGCCGACGTCCACATCGTGGGCACCGGCAAGGACGGCCAGATCGAGGCCGCTGTGAAGATCGCCGAGGAGTTGGAGGGCCGCGGTCTGCGCGTCCTGGTGGACGACCGCTCCGGGGTCTCGCCGGGCGTGAAGTTCAAGGACGCCGAACTGCTCGGCATGCCGACGATCCTGATCGTCGGCCGAGGCCTCACCCAGGGCGTCGTGGAGCTGCGCGACCGCGCCACCGGCGCCAAGGAGGAGATCCCGCTCGCCGAGGCGGTCGACCGCGTCGTGGCGGCCTGCGAGGAGTGAACCCGCGGGCCGGGAGGCGACGATCCCGCCCCGCGCCACCGCGCACGTGAGGGAGCGGCCCACCCGCCGGGTGGGCCGCTCCCTCACGTCTGTGGCCCCGTCTCAGTAGTGGCGGTAACGGGAACTCCGGCCGACCGTCCGGCCGATCGTCCTGCCCACGTGGAATCCGCCGGGCAGGTTGACGGTGACGTGTTTGCGGCCGTCGGGAGTTCTCGCGACGTGGAATCTGCGATTGCCGAAGCCGTGGCCGACCCCTCGTGGAGACAGGTCGATCCGGAAGGGACCGATTTTGATCGACTTTCTGTATCCCCAGCCCATTGTTCTCTCCCCGAACCTCGTGCCGTGTCAGAAGAACGACCGGGGTTCGTGAACGGTTCCCGGGAAACGCCCGTCAGCGACGTGCACCGCCGCCGAGCGTCTTGCGCCAGTGGAAACCGCCGGGCAGGTTGACGCTCAGCGTGCGGCGCCCATCTGCCGTCTTGGTGACTCTGAAGGCACGGTTTCCCCAGCTGTGACCCACTCCACTCCGCGAAAGGTTAAGACGGAACGGACCGAACTTCATGGATTTCCGGTATCCCCAGCCCATTGCTCCTCCTCAGGCGTGTTTCACGGAGATTCAGCTACCCGGCAGGCGCCGTACAAACATGCGCGAAAGCGGGTTTGAATCTCATCTCATGAACACGGGGACCGTAGTCAGGCATCGATACCGCGCCGACCAGCCCGCCACCCAGGGAAATACTTACCCCGGGAAAGCGGCCATGGGTGAAAGTCACTCGGTGGGGGTCGCGGTGGGGGAGGCGGCGGGCGCGGACGGCATGCCGGGAAAGGTGTCGATCTCCGGGCGCAGGTTGTAGGAGCGGGTGACGCACTCCTGCATGGCCAGCGCGGCCATCTTGCGCAGCGCCGTGTCGGCGGAGGCCGCCAACTCCAGGTAGGCGCCGGTCACCCTCCGCTCGACCAGCACGGCCAGCTCCACCGCCTGCGCCGCCGTGGACGGCGTGATCGGGAGCTCGTAGACCGCCGCCGGCTCGGCCGGGGTGCCGCCCATCTTGATGATCATGGCGCGGAGCTGGTCACGGCGGGCGCGGTGGGCGTTGTAGGCCGCCGTCATCTCGGTGCGCAGCCTCCCCGTGCTCCTGGCCCCGATGACCCCGTACGCGTACACGGCGGCGTGCTCGGCCGCCAGCGCCGCGCCGAGCCCCTGGCCGGCCCTCACAGCGATCTCGACAGGGCCAGGGCGTGCGCGGCCTCGCAGGCGCCGATGGACGCGATCAGCTGGGCCAGCGGGGGCGAGGCCCCCTCGACCTGCCGGGTACGGAGCGCGGCGGCCCTGCCCTCCAGATCGCGAAGGGCCCGCACCGACGTCCTGCCGCCCGCGGACGCGCCGCCGGAGGGCGAGGGGGTGGGCGAGGAGGCGGGCGTCGCGGAGACGGAGGCGGCGGCGGGCGGGAGGCGGCGGCGGAGTTCGGCCAGATGGGCCTCGTGCCGCTGCCTGAAGGGCGCGAGCCTGGCCGAGGCGGCCGAGGCGTACAGGGCCACTGTCCGCTCCTTGCCCGCGATCAGCTCCCGCAGGAGCACGGTCTCGGGATCGGGACGCTCGGCAGGCGGAGGCACCCGTTCCTCGGCGGTGCAGCCTGCGGCGGCCACGGCCGCCACCCCGAGAGCGCCGCCCCGCAACAGGGCGCGCCGGGAGACGGAACGCACGGACGACCTCCGGTTCTGTGTCGGCAGCTGACGCACCTAGCATCGTACGGGCTTGGAATAATGGCACCCACCTCGCTTCTCGGGCGGCTCCGCCACACCGAGTGGCGCTGTTTCCACGCCCTGGTGTGGATAGGCTGGTTAATCGCATGGGCGAGGTCCGCCCGGCTGAGATCGTGACAATGGGAGGTCGGCATGGGCAACGCCACATCCCGCGACCGCCTGATGAAGCTTCTGGAACCTGTCGTCGGAGCCGAGGGGCTCGACTTGGAGGACGTCACGGTCACCCCCGCGGGCAAGAGGCGGTTGCTACGTGTCGTCGTCGACCGTGACGGCGGCGTGAGCCTCGACGACGTCGCGGAGGTCAGCCACGCGGTCTCCGCGACGCTGGACGCCGACGACGCGATGGGAAGCACCCCGTACGTGCTGGAGGTCTCCTCCCCGGGGGTGGACCGCCCGCTCACCGAGCCGCGCCACTGGCGCCGCGCGGTGCGGAGGCTGGTCAAGGCCGACCTGAGGGACGGCACCGCCGTGGAGGGCCGGATCGTCGCCACCGACGAGACCGGCGTGGAGCTGGACGTCGACGGCGCGCCGCGCCGCATCGACTATGAGGACCTGACCCGAGGACGGGTTCAGGTGGAATTCCGCCGGCTCGACGACGCCGAAGACGACGGCGAAGACGGCGACGAGGGCTAAGGGGGAGCCTCGTGGACATCGACATGAGCGTCCTGCGCAGCCTGGAGCGGGAGAAGGACATCTCCTTCGACCTGGTCGTCAAGGCGATCGAGGACGCGCTGCTGATCGCATATTTCCGGAGCGAGGGCGCGGCGGCCAAGGCGCGCGCCGAGCTCGACCGCAAGTCCGGGCACGTGACCATCTTCGCCGCCGAACTCGACGCCGAGAGCGGGGAGGTGCTCAGGGAGTTCGACGACACCCCGGGCAACTTCAGCCGCATCGCCGCGACCACCGCCAAGCAGGTCATCCTGCAGCAGCTCCGTGACGCCGAGGACGAGATCAACTTCGGGGAGTTCGCCAGCCGCGAGGGCGAGCTGGTGGCCGGCGTCATCCAGCAGGGCAAGGACCCGAGGGTGGTCCTGGTCGACCTGGGCAAGATCGAGGCGGTGCTGCCGCACAGCGAGCAGGTCCCGGGTGAGGAGTACGTCCACGGCGAGCGGATCCGCTGTTACGTGGTCCAGGTCAAGAAGGGGCACAAGGGCCCCTCGGTGACCCTGTCGCGCACCCACCCCGGGCTGGTGAAGAAGCTTTTCGCGCTGGAGGTGCCGGAGATCGCCGACGGTACGGTGGAGATCGCCGCCATCGCCCGCGAGGCCGGTCACCGCACCAAGCTCGCGGTCAGGTCGCGGCGGCCGGGGGTGAACGCCAAGGGTGCCTGCATCGGCCCGATGGGCTCGCGGGTGCGCAACGTGATGACCGAGTTGCACGGTGAGAAGATCGACATCATCGACTGGTCGGAGGACCCCGCGGAGTTCGTGGGGAATGCCCTGTCGCCGGCGCGCGTTTCCCACGTAGAGGTGATCGACTTCGACGGCCGTGCCGCGCGGGTGACCGTGCCGGACTACCAGCTCTCCCTCGCCATCGGCAAGGAGGGGCAGAACGCCCGGCTGGCCAACCGCCTCACCGGCTGGCGCATCGACATCCGTCCCGACACCCAGCCGGGGGACGCGGCAGGTTCCGCAGATGCGTCCACACGGTAAGCTGGAATATGGTGGCCAGGCTGCCCCACTGAGAACGTGTGTGGGGTGCCGGGTTCGCACGGTTTCCTCCGAGCTGCTCCGCCTGGTGATGGTCGAGGGCGTTATAGTCCCCGACCTGCGAAGACGGCTCCAGGGGCGTGGTGCTTCACTGCATCCCACCCTGAGCTGTCTCGAACTCGCAGAGCGTCGCCGAGCGTTTCCGCGTGCGTTTCGCGTTGCGGTTCCGCTCGACCTGTCGCGGCTGCGTGGTCACCTGGAAGAGCAACAGGCTGAAAGGATCGGGTGAAATGGTTACCGACTGTCATGTAGGACGCCGATTTGATGGGCTGGTCAGATAGCTATGAGCGCCTGATGAGCATGCGGCGATGAGTACGTCAACGTAACGACGGTCCGGCGGCACCGCCTCCCGGGCCGAGACAAGGGAGTGCAGTGGCGAAGGTCCGGGTATACGAGCTCGCCAAGGAGTTCGGTGTGGAGAGCAAGGTCGTCATGGCCAAGCTCCAGGAGATGGGCGAGTTCGTGCGTTCGGCGTCCTCGACTATCGAAGCACCGGTAGTCCGCAGGCTCACGGAAGCGCTAGGCGGCCCCAGTAAGGGTTCGTCCGACAGGGGCAGAGGCCCCAGGCCGCCTCAGGCGGCACCTCGGCCGGGTGACGGCCAGCCAAACGGCGTCTCTTCGGCGCCGACATCCATCCCCAAGCCGGGACCGGCCCCTCGGCCGGGACCGCGACCGGGTCCCGTACCGGCTCGTCCTGCGGCGCCCGCGCCGCAGGCCCCGCCGGTCGTTCCCAAGCCGGAGCCCCAGCAGGCGCAGCCTCCGCAGCCGCCGCGGCAGCAGCCGCCGCAGGTGCAGCCGCCGCGCTTCGAGGCGCCCCGCAGCGACAGCGGCCGTCCGGCGACCTCCGGCCCCAAGCCGGGTCCGCGGCCCGCTCCGCGCCCCGGTCCGGCGGCGCGCCCCGAGGCGCGTCCGGAGGGTCGTCCCTCGGGTGGTCCCGGCGGAGCGCCCTCGGGTCCCAGGTCCGGCGCGGGCGCGCCCAAGCCGGGTCCGCGTCCGGGCCCGCGCGGTCCGCGCCCCGGTAACAACCCGTTCTCGTCGAACGCCAGCGGCATGGGCCAGGCCCGTCCGCCGCGTCCCGGCGGTCCCGGTGGCCCCGGTGGTCCCGGCCGCGACGGCGGCCCCGGCGACAGAGGGCCGCGTCCTGGTCCGCGTGAGGATCGCGGTCCCCGCGAGGGTCGCGACAACGCCGGTCCCCGTCCGCCCGGCGCCCGTTCCGGTCCGCCCGGTGCGGCCGGCCCGCGTCCGGGTCCCGGCGCGGGTGGCCCGCGTCCCGGCGGCGGTGCGGGTGGCCCCGGTGGTCCGCGCCCCGGTGGTCCGCGTCCCAGCCCGATGATGATGCCGCAGGGCCGGCCCGCCGGTCCCGGTGGCGGCGCGGGCCGTCCCGGTGGCGGTGCGGGTGCCGGTCGTCCCGGTGGCGGCGCGGGTCGTCCCGGTGGCGGTGCGGGTCGTCCCGGTGGCGGCGGCGGTTTCGCCGGCCGTCCGGGTGGCGGTGGCGGCGCGGGCCGTCCCGGCACCGGAACCGGTGGTCCCGGTGGCGGTGGCGGCGGTTTCGCCGGCCGTCCCGGTGGCGGTGGCCGTGGCCGCGGTGGAGGCACCGCGGGCGCGTTCGGCCGTCCCGGCGGACGTCCGACCCGCGGTCGCAAGTCCAAGCGCCAGCGGCGTCAAGAGTTCGACAACATGCAGGCCCCGGCGATCGGCGGCGTGCAGGCTCCTCGCGGCAACGGGCAGACGATTCGCCTGTCGCGTGGCGCCTCCCTGTCGGACTTCGCCGACAAGATCGGCGCGATCCCGGCGTCCCTGGTGCAGATCATGCTGCACCTGGGCGAGATGGTGACCGCCACGCAGTCGGTCAACGAGGAGACGCTCCAGCTTCTGGCCGCCGAGCTCGACTACAACCTGCTTGTGGTCAGCCCGGAGGAGGAGGACCGCGAGCTCCTGGAGACCTTCGACATCGAGTTCGGCGAGGACGAGGGCGACGAGTCCGACCTGGTCGCGCGCCCGCCGGTGGTGACCGTCATGGGTCACGTCGACCACGGTAAGACCAAGCTGCTCGACGCCATCCGGAACACCAACGACGCGGCGCAGGAGGCGGGTGGCATCACCCAGCACATCGGTGCCTACCAGATCGCCACCGAGCACGAGGGCGAGGACCGGAAGATCACCTTCATCGACACCCCGGGTCACGAGGCGTTCACCGCCATGCGTGCCCGAGGTGCCAAGGTGACCGACATCGCGGTCCTGGTCGTCGCGGCCGACGACGGTGTGAAGCCGCAGACCATCGAGGCGCTCAACCACGCCCAGGCGGCCGACGTGCCGATCGTCGTCGCGGTCAACAAGGTCGACAAGGAGGGGGCGGACCCGAGCAAGGTGCGCGCCCAGCTCACCGAGTACGGCCTGGTCGCCGAGGAGTACGGCGGCACCACGATGTTCGTCGACATCTCCGCCAAGAACGGGACCGGCATCGAGAGCCTTCTCGAGGCCATCCTGCTCACCGCGGACGCCGAGCTCGACCTGCGGGCCAACGACACGATGGACGCGCAGGGCGTCGCCATCGAGGCCCACCTCGACAAGGGCCGTGGTCCGGTCGCGACCGTGCTGGTCCAGCGCGGCACGCTCCGTGTCGGCGACTCGATCGTCTGTGGCGAGGCCTTCGGCCGCGTCCGGGCGATGCTCGACGACAAGGGCGAGGCGATCACCGAGGCCGACCCGTCCCGTCCGGTGATGGTCCTCGGTCTGACCGCGGTGCCGGGCGCCGGTGACAACTTCATCGTCGTCACCGACGACCGGATGGCGCGCCAGATCGCCCAGCAGCGCGCGGCGCGCAAGCGCATCGCGGACATGGCCAAGTCCGGCCGTCGCCGCACCCTCGAAGAGCTCTTCAGCGAGATGGAGAAGGGCCAGGTCGACGAGCTCAAGCTCATCATCAAGGGTGACGTCTCCGGTTCCGTCGAGGCTCTGGAAGACGCGCTGCTCAAGATCGACGTCGGTGACGAGGTGCGCCTGCGGGTGCTCCACCGCGCCGTCGGTGCGATCACCGAGTACGACGTCAACCTGGCGGTCGCCGACGACAACGCGGTCATCATCGGCTTCAACGTGCGCCCCGAGGTCAGGGCGCGCGATCTGGCCGAGCGCGAGGGCGTCGACATCCGCTACTACTCGGTCATCTACCAGGCGATCGAGGAGATCGAGGCGGCCCTCAAGGGCATGCTCAAGCCGGAGTTCGAAGAGGTCCAGATGGGCACCGCGGAAGTCCGCGAGGTCTTCAAGGTGCCGAAGATCGGCAACATCGCCGGTGCTCTGGTCCGTTCGGGCACGATCGTCCGCAACAGCAAGGCCCGTCTCATCCGCGGCGGGGTCGTCATCTCCGACAACCTCACCGTCTCCTCGCTGCGTCGCTTCAAGGACGACGCGACCGAGGTACGCGAAGGGTTCGAGTGCGGTATCGGTGTCGGCTACAGCGACATCAAGATCGATGACGTCATCGAGACCTTCGAGATGCGGGAGAAGCCGCGCGTCTGATGCCCGGACAGGCAGCAGGACCGTCCCGTCGGCCGGCCCCCTCTGGGGCGGCCGGCGGGCGGCCCGCCCCAGAGGGGGCACGGTGACGATCGTGGCGGGTGATCCACTATGTATGTAGGTGCCCTGACATTGGACATCCTGCTCGGCGAGGTCCACTCGCTGAAGCAGAAGCGCTCGGTGGTGCGTCCTATCGTCGCCGAGGTGCAGCGACGGTTCCCGGGTGTGGCCGTGGCGGAGACCGGTCATCTCGATCTGCACCGCCGTACCGAGATCGGGATCGCGGTCGTCTCCGCCACCGCGGCCAACTGCGGTGCGGTGCTGGACGACTGCGAGCGGCTGATCGCGTTCCGCCCGGAGATCGAGTTGCTGTCCGCCAGACACCGGCTCTACAACGAGGACGAAGACTAGGTGTGGAGACGGCCGGTGGCGGAGGCACCCCTCCCGCTCCGGCCGTTCCCACAAGAAGGGGGGAGCTATGGACGCCGCACGAGCACGCAAGATCGCCGACCGGATCCAGCAGGTCGTGGCGGAGATGCTGGAGCGCCGGATCAAGGACCCCAGGCTGGGGTTCGTGACCGTGACGGACACGCGGATCACCAACGACCTGAGCGACGCCACGGTGTTCTATACCGTTTTCGGCTCTGAGGCGGAGCGAGCCGACTCCGCCCTGGCGCTGGAGAGCGCCAAGGGGCTCATCCGTTCGGAGGTGGGCCGCCAGACGGGGCTGCGCCACACGCCGACACTGACGTTCACCCACGACCCGCTCCCGGACACCGCCCGTCACCTGGAGGACCTGCTCGCCGAGGCGAAGGCCAGGGACGTGGAGATCGCCAAGCGGGCCGAGGGGGCCCTGCACGCGGGGGACGCCGACCCCTACCGCAAGCCCGAGGACAGGGACAGCGACTTCGGGGACGAAGAGGACGAATCCTCGGAGCGCGCGGGACGTTCCGCGACGTGACGCCCGATCCGCGTGCCGACGGCCCGGTCTCCGGCCAGGACTGGGACCGGGCCGTCGAGCTCATCTCGGCCGCGGACGAGGTCGCGCTGGCCTGTCATGTCTCGCCCGACGGTGACGCGCTCGGCTCCACGCTGGCCGTCGGGCTCGCGCTGCGCGCGGCGGGCAAGCGGGTCACCGCGTCCTTCGGTGACCGGAGTTTCCATGTGCCCAGGCTGCTCCGCTTCCTGCCGGGGCAGGACCTGCTGACCGACCCCGCGCACTATCCCGCGGTACCCGAGGTGATGGTCACCTTCGACGTCCCCACCGCCGAGCGCCTTGGCACGCTGGCCGGAAACGCGGTCAGGGCACGAGAGCTGATCGTGCTGGACCATCACCCGTCCAACATTGGGTTCGGCACGCTCAACCTGATCGACCCCGCCGTCGCAGCCACCGCCGTGCTCGCCGAGGAGTTGATCCGCAGGCTCGGCCTGCCGATCGACGAGGCCATCGCGACCTGCCTGTACGTCGGGCTCGTCACCGACACCGGCTCGTTCCGGCACTCCTCCACCACCCCGCGGGCGCATGCCATGGCCGCCCGGCTGGTGGCGTGCGGGCTTGACCCCGAGCAGATCGCCCGTGAGCTGTGGGACCGTTCCCCGTTCGGCTACCTGAAGGTGCTCGGTGCCGCGCTGGAGCGGGTTCGGCTGGAGCCCGAGGTGGGCGGCGGCCTGGTCTGGACGTTCGTCACCCGGGCCGACCGGGCCGCGCACGGGCTGCCGTACGACGAGGTGGAGGGGATCATCGACGTGGTCCGGCGCACCGACGAGGCGGACGTCGCCGCGGTCCTCAAGGAGGACGACGAGGGCGCCTGGCAGGTCTCGACGCGTTCCAAGGGCGGGGTGGACGTCTCGCGCGTCTGTGCCGAACTGGGCGGCGGCGGGCACGCCAAGGCGGCGGGTTTCACCTCCCATCTGCCCGTCGAGGAGACGATCGCCAGTCTCCGGGCACTGCTGTAGAACTCTCCTGACACGTCTGTCAAAGGAATCCCATTGAGCACGGCTCGCGCCAAGCGCACCCCGCCGCCGAGCGGGCTGATCATCGTCGACAAGCCCGCCGAGTGGACCTCCCACGATGTCGTGGCCAAGCTCCGCGGCATCGCGGGCACCCGCAAGGTCGGCCACGCGGGCACCCTCGACCCGATGGCCACCGGGGTGCTGGTGGTCGGCGTCGAGAAGGCCACCCGCCTGCTCGGCCACCTCGCGCTCACCGAGAAGGGCTACGACGCCACGATCCGCCTCGGCCAGGCCACCAACACCGACGACGCCGAGGGGGAGATCATCGCTACGGCGTCGGCGGTGGGTGTCACCGAGGAGGACGTCCGCAAGGGGGTCGCCGCACTGACCGGTCCGATCATGCAGATCCCGCCACAGGTCAGCGCCATCAAGGTGAACGGCGAACGGGCCTACAAGCGAGCCAGGGCGGGTGAGGAGGTCACGCTCAAGCCGCGTCCGGTGACCGTGTCGGGTTTCGAGATCACCGCGGTGCGACGGCACGGTGACCTCGTCGACGTCGACGCCTCGGTCTCCTGCTCCAGTGGCACCTACATCCGCGCGCTCGCCCGCGACCTGGGCGCCGGCCTGGGCGTCGGCGGCCACCTGACCGCCCTGCGCCGTACCCGGGTGGGCCCCTACGAGCTGTCGGCGGCCCACACCCTGGAGGGACTCGCCGCCGAGTGCGTGATCCTGCCGATGGCCGATGCCGTCGCGGCGGCCTTTCCCCGCCGGGACGTGACCGCGGCGGAGGCGGGCTCCGTCGCGCACGGCGGACGGCTTCCCGCGCTGGGCATGGGGGACGGGCCCATCGGGGTGTTCGGCCCCGACGGCACACTGGTGGCACTGGTGGAGGAGCACGGCAAGATCGCCAAGTCCCTGGCGGTGTTCGTCCCCTGACGGTCGTACCGTGGTGGGTGCGCCTTCGACCGACGTCAAGGGGCACACGGGCGTCAAGGGGCTCCCCGATTGGGGAGAAGGTCCAAGAGCATGGCAGGCTTTAGGGGTCGATCCGCTACAAGGGGAAGAGGCTGCGGTGCGAGGCTGGCACGGATTGGACGACGTGCCCGAAGACTGGGGCAGGTCCGTCGTCACGATCGGCGTCTTCGACGGCGTTCACCGCGGGCATCAGCAGATGGTGGCTAGAGCCGTCGCGATGGCCGCGGATCTTGGAGTGCCCTCGGTGGTGGTGACCTTCGACCCGCATCCGGATGAGGTGGTGCGGCCCGGCACGCACCCTCCGAGGCTGACGACGGCCAGGCACCGCACCGAGCTGCTGGCCGGGCTGGGGGTCGACGCGGTGTGCGTCCTGCCGTTCACCCTGGAGTTCTCCCGGATGAGCCCCGACGAGTTCGTGCAGACCGTGCTCGTCGACCGGCTGCACGCCGCCGGGGTCGTGGTGGGGGAGAACTTCCGCTTCGGCCACAAGGCCTCCGGTGACGTGGAGACACTGCGCACCCTCGGCGAGAAGTACGACTTCGTGGCCGAGGCGGTCCCGCTGGTCAGCGACGGTGAGACGATCTCCTCCACGCTGATCCGCCAGCAGATCACCTCCGGTGACATGGAGGCGGTCAGGCTGACGCTCGGCCGCCCGCACCGGGTCGAGGGGGTGGTGGTCCGCGGCTACCAGCGCGGCCGGCAGCTCGGTTTCCCGACGGCCAACCTGGAGTCACCGGAGTTCACCGCGATCCCCGCCGACGGCGTCTACGCCGGCTGGCTGCAGGGCGTCGAGACCGGCAACCTGCCCGCCGTGTACGGCGGCGAGCGCTGGCCCGCGGCGATCTCCGTGGGTACCAATCCGACCTTCGAGGGCGTGCCCCGCACCGTCGAGGCGTACGCGCTCGACCGTGACGACCTCGACCTCTACGGCGCGCACGTGGCCGTCGACTTCGGGCCGAGGCTCCGCGGCAACACCAGGTTCGACTCGATCGAGGCGCTCATCGAGCAGATCCACGCGGACGTGGACGAGGTGCGGCGCCTGACAGGCTGATCTCTCCCCTCGTGCCACAAGGGCCGTCACCGTCCCCGCGGGGCCCCTTGTGAGGGGCGGTTCACGGGGGCCGGATCCATGGGGCTTCCGCACGATGTGCGGGGCCGCGAGGCCGATGGTAACCTGGCATGTCAGCTCTGTAATCGGTGTTCTCGTGATCCCGATGCTGATCTCGCCACGGCGACTGTAGGCACGCACGGTCGTTCGGGGAGCCGGAATTGCGCGTGCCCGTAGAGGTTCAAGGAGAGAAGTGTCGCTCGACACCGCCGCAAAGAAGCAGATCATCGGTGACTACGCCAAGGGTGAGACCGACACCGGTTCCCCCGAGGTGCAGATCGCGCTGCTGAGCAAGCGCATCAGCGAGCTCACCGAGCACCTGAAGGTGCACAAGCACGACCACCACAGCCGTCGCGGTCTGCTGCTGCTCGTCGGCCGCCGCCGCCGGCTGCTGAAGTACCTGCAGAGCAAGGACATCGCGCGCTACCGTTCGCTCATCGAGCGGCTCGGCCTGCGCCGATAGAGTCATGAGGGAGTGGCCTGCGTGCCACTCCCTCATCTCATATGGTTCGGTGTCGGCGCGTCGCGCCATGAAGACGCCGTTCCAGTGAGCAAACTGAATAGCCGAGACAGTGCCCCGCGTCCGCAAGCAAGCGCGCCCCACGGCGTCGGAGGGCCGGTCCTCGGTAGTGGCCCCCGGTCATCTTGGCACAAGCCATACGGAACCGGGCGCTTCGATCGAAGACCGGCGCTGCACCTACGGGGAGCCGGCAACACGACGAACCAGGCGCGACACGTGCGTCTGGCCGGACGCGGGCGACCGACCCACAAGGAGGTCCCCCGTGGAGGGTGTCCACAGCAGCGAAGCCGTTATAGACAACGGCTCATTCGGCACGCGTACCATCCGGTTCGAGACCGGGCGGCTCGCGCGCCAGGCGGCGGGTTCCGCCGTCGTCTACCTCGACGACGACACGATGGTCCTCTCCGCGACCACCGCGTCCAAGAATCCCAAGGAGAACCTCGACTTCTTCCCCCTCACGGTGGACGTCGAGGAGCGGATGTACGCCGCGGGCCGCATTCCCGGCTCGTTCTTCCGGCGTGAGGGCCGTCCCTCCGAGGACGCCATCCTCACCTGCCGCCTGATCGACCGGCCGCTGCGCCCCTCGTTCGTCAAGGGCCTGCGCAACGAGATCCAGGTGGTCGCCACCATCATGGCGCTCCACCCCGAGCACCTGTACGACGTCATCGCGATCAACGCCGCGTCCCTCTCCACCCAGCTGGCGGGACTGCCGTTCTCCGGCCCGATCGGCGGCGTCCGCGTCGCGCTGATCGAGGGCCAGTGGGTCGCCTTCCCGACCAACTCCGAGCTGGCGAACGCCACCTTCGACATGGTGGTCGCGGGCCGCGTGCTCGACGACGGCGACGTCGCGATCATGATGGTCGAGGCCGAGTCCACCCGCGACACGCTCAAGCTCGTCGCCGAGGGGGCCATGGCGCCGACCGAGGAGACCGTGGCGCAGGGCCTGGAGGCTTCCAAGCCGTTCATCAAGGTGCTCTGCGAGGCGCAGGCCAAGGTCGCGAAGGTCGCCGCCAAGGAGACCGCCGAGTACCCGCTCTTCCTCGACTACCAGGACGACGTCCTGGAGGCCGTGACCGGCGCGGTCAGGAGCGAGCTCGCCGCCGCGCTGACCATCGCGGGCAAGCAGGAGCGCGAGTCCGAGCTCGACCGGGTCAAGGCCCTGGCGCTGGAGAAGGTCGGGCCCGACTTCGAGGGTCGCGAGAAGGAGATCAGCGCCGCCTTCAGGTCGCTGACCAAGAAGCTCATGCGCGAGCGCGTCATCGCCGAGGGCGTCCGTATCGACGGCCGCGGCGTCAAGGACATCAGGCAGCTCAGTGCCGAGGTCCACGTTGTGCCCCGGGTGCACGGTTCGGCCCTGTTCGAGCGCGGTGAGACCCAGATCCTGGGCATCACCACCCTCAACATGCTGCGCATGGAGCAGATGATCGACACGCTCAACCCCGAGCGCACCAAGCGTTACATGCACAACTACAACTTCCCGCCCTACTCCACCGGCGAGACCGGCCGGGTGGGCTCTCCCAAGCGGCGCGAGATCGGCCACGGCGCGCTCGCCGAGCGGGCGCTGCTGCCCGTCCTGCCGCTGCGTGAGGAGTTCCCGTACGCGATCCGTCAGGTCTCCGAGGCGCTGGGTTCCAACGGCTCGACCTCCATGGGGTCGGTCTGCGCCTCGACGATGGCGCTGCTCGACGCGGGTGTCCCGCTCAAGGGCATCGTCGCGGGCATCGCGATGGGGCTCATCAACGAGGGCGACCAGTACGTCACGCTGACCGACATCCTCGGGGCCGAGGACGCCATGGGCGACATGGACTTCAAGGTCGCCGGCACCAAGGACGTCATCACCGCGCTCCAGCTCGACACCAAGCTGGACGGCATTCCGGCCTCCGTGCTGGCGGCCGCGCTGAAGCAGGCCAAGGGCGCCCGCCTGGCCATCATCGACGTGATGCAGGAGGCCATCGACTCCCCGGCGGAGATGAACGTCACGGCTCCGCGCATCATCACGATCAAGATCCCGGTGGACAAGATCGGAGAGGTCATCGGCCCGAAGGGCAAGATGATCAACCAGATCCAGGACGACACCGGCGCCGAGATCACCCTCGAGGACGACGGAACCATCTACATCGGCGCCACCGACGGCCCGTCCGCCGAGGCGGCCAGGTCGGCGATCAACGCCATCGCGAACCCGCACATGCCGGAGGTCGGCGAGCGCTACCTGGGCACGGTCGTCAAGATCGCCGCCTTCGGCGCCTTCATCTCCCTCATGCCGGGCAAGGACGGCCTCCTGCACGTCTCCCAGATCCGCAAGCTGCACGGCGGCAAGCGCATCGAGAACGTCGAGGACGTCATGAACGTCGGTGAGAAGATCCAGGTGGAGATCGCCGAGATCGACTCGCGCGGCAAGCTCTCCCTGGTGCCGGTCGAGGTCATCGAGAAGGAGGCCGCGGCCAAGGCCGAGGCCGGCGACTCCGACACCTCGGCGGCCCCGCAGGCCGAGGCGCCCGCCGACGACCGGCCGCGCGAGGAGCGGCCCCGCCGCACCCGTACCCGCAGCAGCGGCAACCGTGGCGGAGGGGAAGACCGCAACTCGTGATCACCACCACTCTGCACCCCGGTAAGGACGGCGCCGGGGTGGTGAAGCGCACCGTCCTCCCCGGTGGGCTCCGGGTGGTGACCGAGTCCATGCCGACCGTGCGTTCCGTCGCGGTCGGCATGTGGGTCGGCATCGGATCGAGAGACGAGTCCCCCCAGCACATGGGCTCCTCCCACTTTCTTGAGCACCTGCTGTTCAAGGGGACCCCCACGCGGGACGCGCTGGAGATCTCCGCGGCCATCGAGGGCATCGGCGGCGAGATCAACGCCTTCACCGCCAAGGAGTACACCTGCTACTACGCGCGGGTCCTCGACTCCGACCTGCGGGTGGCGATCGACGTGCTCGCCGATGTGGTGACCTCCTCGCTCATCACCCCCGAGGACGTCGAGGCCGAGCGTGGCGTGATCCTGGAGGAGATCGCCATGCACGACGACGACCCCTCCGACGTGGTGCACGAGCAGTTCTCCGCCGAGCTGTACGGCGACACGCCCGTCGGCAGGCCGATCCTCGGCACCGTCGACTCGATCACCGAGGTCACCCGCGACCGGATCGCCGAGTACTACCGGCGCTACTACCTGCCCACCCACACCGTGGTGTCGGTGGCGGGCAACATCGACCACGAGCGGGTCGTGGCCCTGGTCGCCGCGGCCTACGAGCGGGCGGGGGCACTGGGCGGGGACGCCTCGCCGGTTCCCCCGCGCGTGTCGGGGCCCGGTGTCGAGGCCCGCTCGGGTACCCGGGTGGTGCACCGGCCGACCGAGCAGGCCAACCTGGTCCTCGGTACGACCGCGCTGACCCGCACCGACGATCGCCGCTTCGCGCTCGGCGTGCTCAACGCGGCGCTCGGCGGCGGCATGTCGTCGCGGCTGTTCCAGGAGATCAGGGAGAAGAGGGGCCTCGCCTACTCGGCCTACTCCTACACCTCCGCCCTCGCCGACACCGGCCAGTTCGGCATCTACGTCGGCTGCCTGCCGTCGAAGATCGACGACGTGCTGAAGATCTGCCGCGAGGAGGTGCTGCGCGTGATCGCCGACGGCATCACCGAGGAGGAGATCGTCCGGGGCAAGGGTCAGATGCGCGGCGGTCTCGTGCTCGGCCTGGAGGACACCGGCTCCCGGATGTCCAGGATCGGCAAGGGCGAGCTGGTCTTCGACGAGCTGCTCTCGGTCGACGACCTGCTCGGCAGGATCGACGCGGTGACCCCTGAGGAGATCACCGCGGTCGCCGCGGACGTCCTCAACCGCCCGATGTCCCTCGCGGTCATCGGCCCCTACGACGAGGACAGGGACTTCAGCGCGACTCTGGCCGGCTGACGACCCCGTCTGCGAGCGGCCCCGGCGTTCCCGCGCCGGGGCCGTCCGCGTCTCCGGGGCCGGAGAGCGGCCCCGGAGACGCGGACGGCCCGTCCGGTACGGGGCCGGACCCGGTGGTCCGCGACAGTCCGGCGGGCCCGCACGGTATAGCCTTGGGGTCGTGATCAGGGTTGGAGTTCTCGGCGCCCGAGGGCGTGTCGGTGTCGAAGTGTGCAAGGCCGTCGAGGCGGCGGACGATCTGGAGCTGGTCGCGGCGGTCGACCAGGGCGACTCGATCGAGGAGCTGGAGCGCGCCGAGGTGGTGGTCGACTTCACCCACCCCGACGTCGTCATGGGCAACCTCGAATGGTGCATCTCCCACGGCGTCCACCCGGTGGTCGGCACCACGGGCTTCGACGCCGGGCGGCTGGCGACGGTCAGGGGCTGGCTGGCCGCCAACCCGGGCGTCAACGCGCTGATCGCCCCCAACTTCGGCATCGCGGCGGTGCTCATGATGCACTTCGCCCAGCAGGCCGCCCGCTACTTCGAGTCCGCCGAGATCGTCGAGCTGCACCATCCCAACAAGGCGGACGCGCCCTCGGGCACCGCCCGTCACACCGCCGAGCTGATCGCCGAGGCCCGGCGCAAGGCGGGTTCCGCGCCGATGCCCGACGCCACCAGTACGGAGCTGGACGGAGCCCGCGGCGCAGACGTCGACGGGGTGCGGGTGCACGCGGTACGGCTGGCCGGGCTCATCGCCCACCAGGAGGTCATCCTGGGCGGCGCCGGCGAGATCCTGACCATCCGCCACGACACGATGAACCGCTCGTCGTTCACCCCCGGCGTGCTCCTGGGCGTGCGCCGGGTCCGCGAGCTTCCCGGCCTGACCGTCGGCCTGGAGCCCCTTCTCGACCTCTGACAGGTGGCGGGCCGGTGGACACGGTCCTCGGCCGCCGGGGCTCCCAGGAACCCCGGCGGGGGGCCGTTCGTTGCGCCACCATGATGGGATCCGAGCTTGCCTGCCCGCTCTGTCATGGCACCGAGTTCCAGAAGGAGGTGGGCAGGCTCGACAGCCGCTGGGGCGTCACCTCCCACCGGATAACCCTTATGATCTGCGCGCGGTGCCGCTATATCCTGCAGTTCTATGACAAGCACTCGATCTTCGACTTCGACTGAGGTCCGCTGGGCGCGGCCGGAGGAGCTGGCCGGGCTGGTGGCGCTGGAGGTCGCGGCCGACGGGGTCTTCGCCGAGGTCGGGATCACCTTCCCGCCGGGGAGCACGATGATCGAGGAGACCGAGGACCCCGGCCGGGTGCTCGTCGCGGGTGACCCGCCGATCGGGTTCGCCATGGTCGGCCTGGTCGATGGGCAGCTCCACCTCGACCAGCTCGCGGTCCATCCCGACCACGGGCGCCGGGGAGTCGGCGGGCGCCTGCTGGAGGCCGTCTGCGACCACGCGGCCTCGACCGGCCTGGCCGCCGTGACGCTGACGACCTACCGCGACGTGTCCTGGAACGCCCCCTGGTACGCCCGGCACGGCTTCGCCGTGCTCGACCTCGCCGAGTGGGGTCCGGAGATGGCGGAGCTGGTGCGCCACGAGCGGGAGCTGGGCATCGAGATCGCCCCCCGGGTCGTGATGCGCCGCGTCCTCTGAGCCGTCCGCTGTCGCTCCTGCAGGCGCGGGGAAGGGCGGGTCAGAGCGCCAGGCCGATGGTCAGCAGCAGGCCGTACCCGAGCTGGAAGCGGCCCGTCTGCTGGAGCGTCGCGATCAGCGCCGGGCCCGTGGCGCCCGCCCGGACCGCCTTCACCGGGGCGACGGCGAGCGGGGCGGCGAGCAGCGCCAGCGCCGCGAACGGCTGCCAGGGCGCCAGTGCGGGGGCGATCAGCAGGGGCAGGACCAGGCAGAGGGCGTAGAGGACGCGGGTGCGGTGATCGCCGAGCACCACGGCCATGGTGCGCTTGCCCGCCGGGCCGTCGGTCACGATGTCGCGCAGGTTGTTGACCACGAGCATCGCGCAGGCCAGCAGGCCCGCCGGGACGGCCGCCGCCACCGCGAGCGGGGGCAGGTATTCGAGCTGGACGTACGTGGTGCCCGTCACGGCCACCAGACCGAAGAAGACGAACACCGAGATCTCGCCGAGCGCGCGGTAGCCGTACGGGCTGGAGCCACCGGTGTAGAACCAGGCGGCGGCGATGGCCACGGCGCCGACCAGCAGCAGCCACCACGCCCCGGTGGCCACGACGAGCACCAGTCCCGCCACCGCGGCGGCGAGGAAGCACGCGAGGGCC
The DNA here is from genome assembly GCF_050943795.1 of Streptosporangium sp. CA-115845. NCBI lineage: Bacteria > Bacillati > Actinomycetota > Actinomycetes > Streptosporangiales > Streptosporangiaceae > Streptosporangium > Streptosporangium sp. CA-115845. The sequence goes on from NZ_CP191988.1 coordinate 2,318,316, forward strand.
GCGGCGAGGACCTGGCGGGGCGGCGCGGCACCCGAGCCGACCAGGCGCATCGGGCCGACCCGGCCCTCGTCGGTGCCGCGCACCCCGTCGCTGTAGTCGTTGGCGTAGTTGACGCCCACCTGGAGGGCGAGAGCCACGAACAGGGCCAGCAGGGCCCGCCACCACACCCCTCCGCCGTATCCGATCGCGACTCCGGTGCCGATGGCGACGGGGACGACGGCGGCGGGAAGGGTGCGTGGACGTGCTCCGGCGATCCACTGGCTCGGGGTGGCCATAGGGGTGCGGTGTTCCTCTCCGGCTCTAGGGCCTTGTCCTGCGGATCTTTTGCCTACTGCGGTCGGTCAGGCGGCGCCTCGCCGCGTTGTCGTCGGTCACCGCAGCACGCTGCGGCTCCCTCCTCCGCCTTGCGAGACACCACCTGACCGATCCTCGCCACGGCAAGATCCACAGGACAGGCCCTAGCTGATGTCGGTTGCCAGGCGGATCATCCGCACCGTACGGCCCATGTCGATGACCCGTTCGGCCCCGTCGGCACCCCAGCCGGCGGACTCCAGGAAGCCGAGCACCGCGTAGTTGTCGGCGAACACCCAGGTCACGATGGTGTGGTAGCCGTCGTCACGGAGGTAGTCGACGGTGGCGTTGAGCAGCCGGCTGCCGTGACCGCGCCGGACGTGGTCGGGGTCGATGAGGAAGGTGAGCATCTCGCCGGCGGTGGTCGGGTCGAGGTCGGGGTCCTCCGCCGGGGCGTGCGAGGCCAGGCCCGCGACCTTCTCGGCGCCCTGCATCGCCGCCATGGCCTCGATGCCGCCGGGGCCGAGCGCGGGGAAGGCATCGGTGTCGAGGACCACCTGCTCCACGGCCACCAGCACGCGGTGCCGGGAGCTGGGCGGCGAGGTGATCGCGTCGTCCCACTGCTGCCGCCACATGTTCTCGGCCGCCGGGCCGGTCATCTGCTCCAGCGGTCCTTCGGGAAGGAAATCCCGGTAGCCGTACTTCCAGGCGCGGATCTGGGTGCTCGTCACCGCGGCGACATCCTCGTGCCGAGCCGCCCGCACGCCTACGTCTGCCATCTCGGCCCGCTCCTTCTCTGCCGTCTGCCGTCGCCTCGGAACGCGCTGTCTCGCGGATCTCGTGCCACGCGAGCGGGCATCAGGCGGGTGGATCCGTGAGTCAGGCTCTTACACCGTATCGGGGAATCCGACTCAGAGATGACGTGAACCCGGCTCCGTCTGCCGACGGGCCCGATATGCCCTTGTCTTTGCGCGGTTGCCGCAGACCCTCATGGAGCACCACGAGCGTGAACGGTTCTTGGAGGAGTCGACGAACGCCCACTGGCAGGTGTTCTCGGCGCAGACCTTCAGGCGCGGCCACATCCCGTCCGCGTGGGTGCCCATCACGGCGGCGGCGATCTCGGCCAGCCCGCCGAGCACTCCCGTCACGACCGGTTCGAGCACCGGCCCGTCGGCGGTCAGGGTGACCCTGAGCGGGAGAGCGGCAAACGCCCGCGGCAGCCCGGCCCCGTGGCCGACTCCGTGGCCGTCCGCACCGCCGGGACGGTCATGGTCGTGCCGGAGCGCCGCGCGGAGACCATCGCGAAGGCCGACGGCCGTCGCCAGATCCGTCTCGCCGGCCACCTCTCCCGGCCGGATCAGGCCCCGCTCGCCGAGCCAGGTGGCCAGCGCCGCGGGGGTGGGGATCGAGTCGGCGTCGCTCTCGACGTCGTACGTGTTGACGAAGTCGATCACCAGGTCGGCGGGATTGTCCATGTCTTCACTCACCTCTCCGCAACCACTGTACGCCGTTAGAGGGTTGTAATTCCCGTAGACACCGCCATAAGGTTATAGATGGTGTTTCAAGGGGGGTGTCATGTGGTCCCTGGTCTACCTCGCGTTCAGGGGGAGCCGCAGGCGTGAGCCGTACCGGAGGGGCAGTCATGATCATGAGGGTGTGGAGAGGCCGGAAGGGGTCTTCGCCGCCCCCTGACCTCTCCCGCGGGAGCGAGAGGTCAGGGGGCGTCCAGGGCGGTGGCCAGTCTGCGGACGCCCTCGACCAGCTCGGCCGGGTGGACGGCCGCCGAGTGGGTCACCCTGATGCGGGGGCCGGGAGGCTCGGCCGGGTAGTAGATGCGCCCGGGGCTCACCAGGGCGCCCGCCCTCCTGGCGGCCTCCACCACGGCGTCCTCGTCCTCCTCGGCGGGCAGCCGTACCCACAGGTGCAGGCCGCCACGGGGAACCAGGTGAATCTCGGCTGCGGGCATCCGGGCGGTCAGGGCGGCGCTGAGGGTGTCCCTGCGGAGCGTCAGCTCGGTGCCCAGCGTGGCCAGGTGGCGCCGCCAGGCGGACGAGCCGACGAACTCCAGGGCGGTCTCCTGGAGCGGCCTGGCCACGAAGAACGACTCCACGAGCTGGCTCGCCCTCAGGCGCCGGGCGGCGGGGCCGCGGGCGACGACCCCGGCGAGGCGCATGCTGGGAGACAGGACCTTGGTCAGGGAGTTGATGTGCACGACCGTGCCGTGGGCGTCCAGCGCGACCAGCGGGGGCGGTACGGGGGCCGTGGTGAAGTAGCGGGCGTAGTCGTCCTCGATCACGAACGCTCCGGCGGCGCGGGCGATCGCCAGCACCTGCTCGCGCCGTTCGAGGGTCAGGGTCGCGCCGGTGGGGTTGTGCAGGGTCGGCTGGCAGAGGAAGACCCGAGCGCCGGTCACGGCGAACGCCTCCGCGAGGAGTTCGGGCCGGACCCCGCCGCGGTCCATGGGAACGGCCGTCGCGCGGAGCCCGGCCGCCCGTGCCGCGGCCAGCGCGCCCGGATAGGTGGGGGTCTCGACGAGGACGGGGGTCTGGGGGGCGGCGAGGGAGCGGAAGGCGTGGGTGAGCGCCGCCTGCCCGCCGCTGACGACGAGGACGTCCGAAGGGGTGACGTCGCCGCCCAGCTCCTGGGCGAACCATCTGCGCAGCTCGGCGGAGCCGGTCAGCGGTGGCATCTCCCAGATGTCGGGGCGGCGGAGCGCGCGGGAGGCGGCGGCTGACAGGGCCCTGGAGGGGCGCAGAGCCGGGTTGAGGTAGCCGCCGGTGAGCGGGATGACCCCGTCCGGCGGAGGGGTCAGCAGGCCGGTGACCTCGCTGTCGTCCACCACCCGGTCGCCGAGCGCCACCGTCTGCCAGGACATGTCGGTGCTGTCGGCGCCGTGGGTGACCGCCGGGGCGACGTAGGCGCCGCTGCCGGGCTTCGTGATCACCCGTCCCTCGGCGGAGAGCCTGCCGATCGCGCGCGACACGGTCACCGGACTCACGTTGTGCAGCCGGACCAGCTCGCGGCTCGACGGCAGCCTGTCGCCAGGACGGAGCCGCCCGATCTCCTCGCGGAGTGTGGCGGCCAATCGGGCAATACTGCTATCGTCATTCATGAGGGATAATAGTAGCGCTATCGTCTCGGATCGAGTAGCGGTCGACGGCGTCGGCGGAGCGGCCGGGGCCTTGACGGCGGTGCCGTCCGAATCGCGGGGCACGGCGTGGCGGGGGACCCTGCTGGCGGGGCTGGGGGTGCTGGCGTTCTCCGGGTCGTTCCCGGCGACGGTCTTCGCGATGGAGGGCTTCGACCCCTACCTGGTGGCGGTCGGACGGGCCGCCATCGCGGCGGTCGCGGCGGCCGCGTTCCTGCTCGCCGCCAGGGTGCCGCTGCTGCCACCCAGGTCCCAGCTCCGGTCCTACCTCGTCATCGTGGTGGGTGTGGTGTTCGGATTCCCCGTCTTCAGCGGCCTGGCCCTCGACACCGGGGCCTCCACCTCGCACGCCGCCGTGGTGATCGGGTTGCTGCCGGCGGCCACCGCGGCCTGCGCCGTGCTGAGGGCGGGGGAGCGGCCCAGGGCGCTGTTCTGGATCTCCTGCGGCCTCGGTGCCGTGGCGATCACGGTCTTCACCCTCAGCATGGGGGGCGGTCACATCACCGGCGCCGACGTGCTGCTCGTCGGTGCGCTGCTGTCGGCCGCCGTCGGCTACACCGAGGGCGGGCGACTGGCCCGGGAGACCTCCGGCTGGCGGGTCATCTCCCACACCCTCGTCCTCGCCGCCCCGCTGACCGTGCCGATCACGGTGGTGCTGGCGCTGACCACCGACGTGCGGCCCGGCGCCGCGTCGCTGGCCGGCTTCGCGTACGTCGGCCTGGTCTCGATGTTCCTCGGCTTCATCCCCTGGTACGCGGGCCTGGCCATGGGCGGGATCGCCCGTGCGGGGCAGACCCAGCTTGCCCAGCCGCTGCTGACGCTGCTGTGGGCCTGGTCGCTGCTCGGCGAGTCGTTCGGCCCGGCCACGATCGCGGCGGCACTGGTGGTCCTCGCGTGCGTGGCCCTGACGCAGCGATCCCGCTCCTGAGAACCGAGGTGGGCGGGGCCCTGTTGTGCCGTCGGTGATTCGCCGGAGAATGGGGGCGGAACATCGGCTTCCGCTCTGGCCGGGTACGAGGATCCCGGCGGTACGAGCGGAGGCCCTCTGACGGCGTAGGGAGACGACCCGTGGGCATGAACCTCGCGGTGGGAGACATGGTCGAGGACTTCGAGCTTCTCGACGAGACGGGTACGCGAAGGCGGCTCAGTGAGTTTCTGGCCAAGGGGCCGGTGGTGCTCTTCTTCTATCCGGCGGCCATGACGTCGGGATGTACGGCCGAGAGCTGTCACTTCCGCGACCTGGCGGCGGACTTCGCCGCCGTGGGGGCGACCAGGATCGGAATCAGCCGTGACGGGGTCGAGCGGCAGGCGAGGTTCGCCCGGGCCAACCAGCTGGGCTTTCCGCTGCTGTCCGACCCGGACGGCGCGGTCGCCCGGCGCCTCGGCGCCCGCCGTACCGTCGCGGTGGGGCCCTTCCTCACCCGCCGGATGACCTTCGTTGTCGACGAGGACCACCGCCTCCTGGAAGTGATCCACAGTGAGACCCACATGGAGGCCCACGCGGACCGCGCCCTGGAGGTGCTGCGTGCCCGCCCGCACCCCTGACCTCTCGTCCGTCCGGGCGAAAGGCGTGGGCAGGGCGGTAGCCGAGGTCTCTCAGGGGTGCAGGGGGTGGGAGTAGACCAGGCGGAAGCGATCGCCGGGAATGATGATGTCACTGGTCTCCACCGGGCGGTCTCCGGCCCAGTGGGTGCGCTCGACGTGCAGGACGTTGACGCCCGCGGGCAGGGCGAGGGCGTCGCTCTCCGCGGGCTGCGGGACGCGGGTGTGGATCTGCTCGACGACCTCGGTGATCTTGACGCCGAAGGCGGACAGGCGGGCGATCAGGCTGCGCGGGTTCTCCTCGGTGACGGGCTCGCTGAACTCGGCGGGCTCGTAGGAGGTGGTCAGCTGGATCGGCTTGCCGTCGCCGCGGAAGACGTAGCGGGTGCGGGTCAGCGGGGCGGATTCGTCCAGCCGGAGACGGTGGGCGATGTCGGGGGTGGCGTCGGCGGGCTCGGCCCGCCAGTCCCAGGTGGCCCGGGTGCCCTGTGACTGGATGTCGGCCGCGAAGGGGGCGTGGTGGTCATGGAAGCGCCAGCGGTGCAGCGGGAGCAGCGCCGGCTGTTCCCGCACGTAGTGGCCCGAGCCGACGCGGCCGACGATCAGGCCTTCGGCGGTGAGCACGCGCAGCGCGTGCCTGGCGGCGGTCTCGCCCACGCCGTACTTCCTGGTCAGCTGGGCGCGAGAGGGGATCGGGGAGCCGGGGAGAAGGGAGCCGTCGACGATCTGGCGCCGGATGTCGGCGACGACGCGCAGGTAGACAGGATCGGAGCTTGCCACGTGTCCATCCCTGGGTTCTGGGGCGTTGTCCCATCCTGTCGTATTCGATGCGCGACGCAGGGTGATGGTGGAGATTTGGAACTCCAACTTTGCGTGCCGCTCCCAGAAGTGCCCAAAAATATCTCAGGGACCGTGTAACGCCCGCGTAAGGAGCGCCGATTCAACGGTAGAGGTCGTCGATGTGTGTACCCCCGAGCACATATCGGCGGCCTCTTTTTTCTTCAAGGAATTCCTTGTCGCCATCGAAGCGGACAAAAGTATCGTTAACCATGTAATCGGGCGCGAAGCTCTGGATGTCGTTTCCGGCCCCTGATCGCCCCAGGTCATCTCGCCTCTGCCTGGATCGATGCGGACGATTCCGGTCGCGTGGCGGGCCCGGAGCCCCGTGACGAGTGCGGATCGGAGTCCCTCGCCACGGTGTCGTATATCCGCGTGTACGGTGTGCAGCGGGCACCTCGGGGGGATGTTCACTCTTGGGCCCATCGGTGGACGGAGGTTAGGCGGGGTGGCGGGGTCCACCGTTTCAGCGGATCCAGGTAGCGTTCGGTCTATGGCAGCGCCAACTGGAACCTACGACGCCCCCTTCGGCCGCATGCTGACCGCCATGGTCACGCCGTTCACGAGTGACGGAGCGGTCGACTACGAGAGAGCGCGTCGTCTGGCCACCTATCTGGTGGACGAGCAGCGCAACGACGGCCTCGTCGTGAGCGGCACGACGGGAGAGTCTCCGACGACCACGGACGAGGAGAAGGAGCGCCTGCTGCGCGCCGTCGTCGAGGCGGTCGGGGACCGCGCCACGGTCGTCGCCGGAGCCGGCACCAACGACACGCACCACAGTGTCGAGGTGGCCCGAGCCGCCGAGCGCGCCGGGGCCCACGGTCTCCTGCTGGTGACGCCGTACTACAGCAAGCCCCCCCAGGAGGGGATCTACCGTCACTTCTGTACAGTGGCAGACGCCACGGCCCTGCCGGCCATGCTCTACGACATCCCAGGTCGCAGCGGTGTGCCGATCCAGAGGGAGACGCTGACGCGGCTCGCCGGGCACGAGCGGATCGTCGCGGTGAAGGACGCCAAGGCCGACCTGTTCGAGGGGTCGCAGGTCATCGCGTCCACCGGCCTCGCCTACTACTCGGGTGACGACACGCTCAACCTGCCGTGGCTGTCGGTGGGGGCCGTGGGGTGTGTCAGCGTGATCGGCCACGTCGCGGGCGCGGAGATCGCCGCGATGATCGAGGCGTACCGCTCCGGGGACGTGGCGGGTGCGCTCGCCATCCACCGCCGGCTGCTCCCCGTGGTCTCCGGGATCATGACGCAGGCCGGTGGCGCGATCATGGCGAAGGCGGCGTTGAACCTGGTGGGGCAGCCCGCGGGCCCGATGCGGTCGCCTCTGGTGGAGGCAACCGATGAGCAGCTCGCCAGGCTGCGCGAAGACTTGATCACGGGCGGTGTGAAGCTGCCCGACGAAGTTGTGACATGAGAGCGACGACCGCGGCCCTCACCGGCCGCATCCGGGAGGAACGAGAGTTTGCGAGAAAGAAGACACACTGGTCCGCTAGGGGACGGGGTGCTCGGCGAGGGAGTGGTCCTGCTGCCCACGGGGGCCTTTGTCGCATGTGAGACCGCTGAGAGAGGTGTGGCCTGATGAGTCACCCCCACCCTGAACTCGGGCCGCCGCCCACGCTGCCCGAAGGCGCCCTGCGCATTGTCGCTCTGGGCGGCCTCGGTGAGATCGGCCGCAACATGGCCGTGTTCGAGTACGAGGGCCGTCTGCTGATCGTCGACTGCGGGGTGCTGTTCCCCGAGCCCGACCAGCCCGGCATCGACCTGATCCTGCCCGACTTCGAGTACATCCGGGGCCGCCTGGACGACGTCGAGGCCGTGATCCTGACCCACGCGCACGAGGACCACATCGGTGCCGTGCCGTACCTGCTGCGCGAGCGTCGCGACATCCCGGTCGTGGGGTCCAAGCTGACGCTGGCGCTGATCGAGGCCAAGCTCACCGAGCACCGCATCCAGCCGGTCAAGCGCGAGGTCGTGGAGGGAGAGCGGCACCGGTTCGGGCCGTTCGAGTGCGAGTTCCTCGCCGTCAACCACTCCATCCCGGACGCGCTGGCCGTCGCGATCAGGACACCCGCGGGCATCGTCCTGCACACCGGTGACTTCAGGATGGACCAGTTGCCCAGTGACGGGCGGCTGACCGACCTGGGGGGGTTCGCCAGGCTCGGCGCGGAGGGCGTCGACCTGCTGATGTCCGACTCGACCAACGCCGAGGTGCCGGGCTTCGTCACCAGTGAGCGGGAGATCGCGCCGGTCATCGACGAGGTCATCCGCACGGCGGGCAAGCGCGTGATCGTGGCGAGCTTCGCCTCCCACATCCACCGCGTCCAGCAGGTCATCGACGCGGCTGAGAAGCACGGTCGCAAGGTCGCGCTGGTCGGTCGCTCGATGGTGCGCAACATGGGCGTCGCCCGCGACCTGGGCTATCTGAGGGTCTCGCCGGGGCTGATCGTCGACTCCAAGGAGATCGAGGGCTGGCCGCCGGAGGACGTGGTGCTGATCTGCACCGGGTCCCAGGGCGAGCCGATGGCGGCGCTGTCGCGGATGGCCAACCGCGATCACCCGATCCGGATCGCCGAGGGCGACACGGTTCTCCTGGCCTCCTCGCTGGTGCCGGGTAACGAGACCGCGGTCAACAACGTGATCAACGGACTGTCCCGCTGGGGCGCCCGCGTGGTGCACAAGGGCAACGCGAAGGTGCACGTCTCGGGGCACGCCGCCGCGGGCGAGCTGCTGTACGTGCTCAACCTGACGCGACCGTCCAACTTCATGCCGGTGCACGGCGAGTGGCGCCACCTGCGGGCGCACGCCAAGCTCGCCGCGCTGACCGGGGTGCCGGACGACCACGTCGTGATCGCCGAGGACGGCGTCGTGGTGGACCTGGTCGACGGCCGGGCCAAGATCGTGGGCGCGGTTCCCGCCGGTTACGTCTACGTGGACGGCACCTCGGTGGGCGACGTCACCGACTTCGCGTTGAAGGACCGCCGCATCCTGGGCGAGGAGGGCTTCATCTCCATCGTCATCGTGGTGGACACCGCCACCGGCAAGCTCGCCGGAGGCCCGGAGATCCACGCCAGGGGGTCCGGCATCGACCCGGCCATGTTCGACGACATCCTGCCGCAGGTGGAGCGGGCGCTGCAGGAGAACGCGGCCGACGGGGTGGTGGACATCCAGCAGGTCCGCCGCGTGGTCCGTAGGACCGTGGGGCGCTGGGTGAGCGACACCTATCGCCGCCGCCCGATGATCGTTCCGGTCGTCATCGAGGTCTGACCCCTGTTCCGTACGGCGGCCTCACCGGCCGCCGTACGGAACATCGGCCCGGCTGCTTTTCCTCGTCGCTTCCGTCGTACGAGGGTGCCGGTGGCCCGGGTTTTTCTCTCGAAGGGCCGGCGGGCTTGCCCGCGATCCTCAGGGGACCTGCCTTCGGGGATCTCCCCGTAGCCAGGGGCGGGCCTCATCGTGCCGGTTGGCAGACGCCGCGCAGGGAGCAGATTTTGGCGGCCATCCTCCTGGCATCCTTCAGCAGAGGGATGAAGCCGGCTCCGTGCGCCGCCTCCGCGCCCATATTTGTCACGTTGTAGACCGCCACGGCCCGGCCCTTGCGCACGACGACGGTCCGCGAACTGTGGCCGGAGCCGGGGCGTGGGGTCCTGCCGTCGTAGATCTGGCGCCAGTTGACGATCTGCATGGCCTCGTCCCCGATGCGGACGGGCTTGGCCCGGGCTCTGCTGACCACGATCGGCTGGCTCTTGGTCGCGAAACGCGCGCACCTCTCGACATGCCCGCGGATCCCGGCCAGCGCCCTGCGTGCGGCGGCCGTGGAGCGGTAGATCACCAACTGCTCGCCGGAGCCTGCCCAGGGGCTCTGGTAGTAGACGCTCCGCATGGTCACCCGGTCACGGTCGGCGGCGCGGGTCAGGTCACACGGTTGGGGGGCCAGGGACTCTCCCAGCTTGTCGCTGATGGTCCACCACTCGTCGGCGTGTTTCACCGGTTTGCGGGCCTGGGACTCGTACAGGAGGAAGCCTCTCGGGATGACACTTCCGCCCTCACCCGTCCCGGCGAGGGCGGTGCCGCCGGTGAGGGCGGCCGCGAGGATCGTGCCCGCGACCGTGCCCGCCGCTGTCAGCCGGGTCATCGTCCGTGTCATACCAATCATCATTGATCTTCTCTTTTACTGTATTGAGGAAACCTATGACATGAATTCGGTGGTAAAGGCGGATTGGTCGTGCGGCGAGTCGGCGAGCAATCCACCACCCGTCTCGTTAACCTCCCTAGCATGGCCACCCGTACGTCTAAAGGCTCCTCAGGAAAGCCCCCCGGCAAGGGCTCCCCCGGTCGCTCGGGCGCCTCCCAGGCCCGTACGGCCCCCACTCGGCGGGCGTCCGCCAACCGGGGGAGGGGGGCGGGTGCGGCCCGCAGGCCGGCCTCGCCGCAGCACGACCCGATCAGCTGGGTGCTCACCATGATCGGCAAGCTGTTCATGGGCATCTGGATGCTCCTCGCGGGAGGCATCGGCAGCGCCGCGCGGGCCCTGGGGCAGAACGCGCGCGAACTCGACCCCGTCCACCGCCGCGACGGGCTCGGCCTGGCGGTGTTCGCCGGGGCGATCGTGCTGGCGGCCATGACCTGGCGGGAGAACACCGGCACGGTCTCCACGGTGGTCGACGAGGTCATGCGCGCCGTCTTCGGATCGCTGACCTGGCTGGTCCCGATCCTGCTCGTGCTGCTGGCCTGGCGGCTGCTGCGGCACCCCGACCAGAACGCCGACACCGGCCGGATGATCATCGGGTGGTCCGCCCTCACCATCGGTGTGCTCGGCGTCGTGCACATCGTTCACGACACGCCGTACCCCTCGGGGGGCGGCTCGGACGGCATGGACAAGGTGGCGGCCGCCGGAGGCATGATCGGCTTCATTGTCTCGGCGCCCCCGGCGAGCATCCTGCCCCCCTTCATCACCATCCCGCTGCTGCTGATCCTGTCGGGCTTCGGCATTCTGGTGATCACCGCCACCCCGGTGCACCGGGTTCCCGAGCGGCTGGCCGAGATCAGGCACATGCTCTTCAACCGCGACCTGCCCACCGCACCGCGGGCGTCCAGGAAGCGGTCCCCCACCCGCAAGAAGCCGGACTCCGACGGGACCGAGCTGGGCGACCACGTCAAGCCCTACGACACGCCCGTGGTCGCCGAGTCGCCGGGAGGGCTCGGAGGCCACTCCCCGGAGATCGTGCCCGGCCTGGTGGACGAGGCCGAACCCGCGCAGGTCAGGGCCGACGCGTCCGAGCCTCCCGACCCGACCCCGGCACCGCGCAAGGTCGAGCAGCTCGTCCTGTCCCCGCAGGCCGGCCCCTACACCCTGCCCGAGCCGCAGCTCCTGCGCCCTGGCACCGCCCCCAAGCCGCAGACGAAGGCCAACACGGTGGTCGTCAACGCGCTGACCAGCGTGATGGAGCAGTTCGCCATCGACGCCCAGGTGATCGGCTTCACCCGGGGGCCGACGGTGACGCGCTACGAGATCGAACTCGGCCCGGCGGTCAAGGTCGAGAAGGTCACCGCGCTCACCAAGAACATCGCCTACGCGGTCAAGTCGGCCGACGTCCGGATCCTGTCCCCGATCCCCGGCAAGTCGGCGATCGGCGTCGAGATCCCCAACACCGACAAGGACCTCGTCTCACTGGGCGACATCCTGCGCTCCCCGGTGGCCCAGGCGGACCACCACCCGATGATCGTCGGGCTGGGCAAGGACGTCGAGGGGCGCACGATAGTGGCCAACCTCGCCAAGATGCCGCACCTGCTCATCGCGGGTGCCACCGGCGCCGGAAAGTCGGTCTGCGTCAACGGTCTGATCACCTCGATCCTGATGCGGGCCACCCCCGACGAGGTCCGCATGGTCCTGGTCGACCCCAAGCGGGTCGAGCTCAGCGTCTACGAGGGCATTCCGCACCTCATCACGCCGATCATCACCAACCCCAAGAAGGCCGCCGAGGCCCTGGAATGGGTCGTCGGAGAGATGGACCGCCGCTACGACGACCTGGCCGCCAGCGGCTTCCGGCACGTCGACGACTTCAACAAGGCGGTGCGTACGGGCAAGCTGGTGCCGCCACCGGGCAGCGAGCGGGTCTACCAGCCCTACCCCTACCTGCTGGTGATCGTCGACGAGCTCGCCGACCTGATGATGGTCGCCCCGCGCGACGTCGAGGACTCCATCGTCCGCATCACCCAGCTCGCCCGCGCGGCCGGCATCCACCTGGTCATCGCGACCCAGCGCCCCTCGGTGGACGTGGTCACCGGGCTGATCAAGGCCAATGTCCCCTCCCGGCTGGCCTTCGCCACCTCCTCGCTGGCCGACTCCCGGGTCATCCTGGACCAGCCGGGCGCGGAGAAGCTCGTCGGCCAGGGCGACTCGCTCTTCCTGCCGATGGGCGCCAGCAAGCCCATGCGGCTGCAGAACGCGTTCGTCTCCGAGAAGGAGATCGGCGAGATCGTCGGGCACTGCAAGGCCCAGATGGCTGTCGAGTACCGCGACGACGTGGCCGCCGTGACGACCTCCAAGAAGGAGATCGACGAGGACATCGGCGACGACCTCGACCTGCTGATCCAGGCGGCCGAGCTCATCGTGACCACCCAGTTCGGTTCGACCTCGATGCTCCAGCGCAAGCTAAGGGTCGGCTTCGCCAAGGCGGGCCGTCTGATGGACCTGCTGGAGAGCAGGAACGTTGTCGGGCCCAGCGAGGGTTCGAAGGCCCGGGAGGTCATGGTCAAGCCCGACGAGCTTCCCGGCCTGCTGACCGACCTGCGTGGAGGATGACACACCGGGAGGGAACGGACCCCCCGCCGCACACCTCCCGTCCGGTTACTGATTGAATGGGGATCGCTACGCAACGTCGGGGGCTGGGGGGCGTGCGCCATGGGCATTGGAAGCGATCTGGCGGATGCCAGGCGGTCGATGGGGATGACCGTTGGGCAGTTGAGCGCGCGGACACGCATCCGCGAGGTGCTCATCCAGGCGATCGAGAGGAACGACTTCTCCCAGTGCGGGGGTGATTTCTACGCACGGGGCCATATAAGAAACATCGCCAAGGTCGTCGGGCTCGATCCGGAGACGCTGGTGCACCGCTACGACGAGCAGCACGGGGGTGTCCCGCTGCCGGTGCGGGCGTCCAGCGTCTTCCAGGCCGACATGCCACTGAAGATCCGTGAGCGCCGCTCGCCCAACTGGACGACGGCCATGGCGGTGGCGCTGGGCATCGTGGTCATCTTCGGAGTGGTGCGGACCATGGGCGGGGGCGACACGCCCATAGCGGACGTCCACCCCGTGCCGGTGCCCGCCGCACTGCCGCCGCCGGCCGGCGGCGCTCCCGGCTCACCGGGCCGGACGGCGTCCCTGGCCGAGAAGAAGCGCAAGGACATGGTCGTCCTCCAGGTCAGGGCGGAGCGCACCTCCTGGCTGGACGTGGAGGACGCGGGCGGCAAGAGGCTCTTCTCCGGAACGCTCAAGGAGGGCAAGACCTCGACCTGGAAGGCGAAGGACAGGATGCGGGTCACCTTCGGCGACGGAGGGGCGTTCACCCTGAAGGTGAACGGCAAGAACCTGGGGGCCCCGGGGAGCCCGGGGCAGATCGTCAACCGCTCCTACGACGCCCCCGCCGCCAAGCAGCGCTGACGCGGCGACCGGGAGTTCTGCCGGGGCCGGGGCAACGGCTCCGGCCGGGCTCGTGGATCACCCGGTCGGGTGAACGTCCCTGGTCGGCGCGGTGGGTCTCACCTTCCGGACTCCCGTCTTCGCGGCGGGATGTCCGGGGCGGACGGGGATGCGGCGGTGCTGGAGTGGGGGAGGTGCATCGGGTAGTGGCCAACTCCCGATACCGTAGTGTTCACCATGTCATCCCGCCGAACCGCATCGCTGATCACACTCGGTTGCGCACGCAACGAGGTCGACTCCGAAGAGCTCGCCGCTCGTCTTGAGGCTGCCGGCTGGCAGCTGGGCGACGACGACCCCGACGTCGTCGTCGTCAACACGTGTGGCTTCATCGACTCAGCGAAAAAGGACTCCATCGACACGCTGCTCGCCGCGGCCGACTCCGGGGCCAAGGTGGTCGCCGCGGGTTGCATGGCGGAGCGGTACGGTGACCAGCTCGCCGAGGCGCTGCCCGAGGCCGCGGCGGTCATCTCCTTCGACGACTACACCGAGATCGGCACCCGCCTCGACGACGTGCTGGCGGGCAGGCCGCTCGTCCCGCACAGCCCCCGTGACCGCAGGACCCTGCTGCCCATCTCGCCGGTGGAGCGTGCCGCCGCCCCCAAGACCGCCATTCCCGGCCACGGCGAGCTGCCCGAGGGCCTGGCACCCGCCAGTGGTCCCCGGCCGCTCCGCAAGCGCCTGGGCGAAGGGCCGGTGGCCTCGCTGAAGCTGGCCTCCGGCTGCGACCGGCGCTGCACGTTCTGCGCCATCCCCGCCTTCCGCGGGGCGTACGTCTCGCGCCGCTCCGAGGAACTCCTCGGTGAGGCCGCCTGGCTGGCCGAGCAGGGTGTCAAGGAGCTGGTGCTGGTCAGCGAGAACTCCACCTCCTACGGCAAGGACCTGGGCGACCTGCGGGCGCTGGAGAAGCTGCTGCCCTCGCTCGCCGCGACCGAGGGCGTCGAACGGGTACGCGTCAGCTACCTGCAACCCGCCGAGCTCCGCCCGGGGCTGCTGGAGATCATCTCCTCGACGGAGGGGGTGGCCCCCTACTTCGACCTGTCCTTCCAGCACGCCAGCGGTCCCGTGCTCCGCCGGATGCGCCGCTTCGGTGACCCCGCGCGCTTCCTCGACCTCCTGGAGTCGATCCGCGCCCACGCCCCCGAGGCGGGCGTGCGCTCCAACTTCATCGTGGGCTTCCCCGGCGAGACCGAGGAGGAGTTCGGTGAGCTGGTGGGCTTCCTGGAGAAGGCCAGGCTCGACGTGATCGGCATCTTCGGTTACTCCGACGAGGAGGGCACCGAGGCGGCCTCGCTCCCGGGCAAGCTCGACCAGGAGATCGTCGACGCCAGGGTGTCCACGCTCACCGAGCTGGCCGAGGAGCTCATGGCCCAGCGGGCCGAGGAGCGGATCGGCACCGAGGTCGACGTCCTGATCGAGGAGGACCTGGGCGACGGCGGCTACGAGGGCCGCGCCGCCCACCAGGGGCCCGAGGTCGACGGCTCAGTGACGGTCCAGGGCATCGGACTGGTCCCCGGCCAGATCGTCCGGGCCGTCGTGGTCGACT
The DNA here is from genome assembly GCF_050943795.1 of Streptosporangium sp. CA-115845. Taxonomy (NCBI): domain Bacteria; kingdom Bacillati; phylum Actinomycetota; class Actinomycetes; order Streptosporangiales; family Streptosporangiaceae; genus Streptosporangium; species Streptosporangium sp. CA-115845. The sequence goes on from NZ_CP191988.1 coordinate 2,333,379, forward strand.
CGGAGGGGGTCGACCTGATCGCCCGCATCAAGGCGGCCCCATGAACGCGCCACCGGGCCGGGAGAGCGTATGACCAACACGCCAGAGACCGGCACCGACCCGACAGCGGTACCCGCGCGCCCCACGGTGAGCGCCTGGAACATCGCCAATGTCGTGACGGTGATACGACTGGCGATGGTTCCGTTCTTCGTGGCCTGCCTCTTCCTGCCGGGATCCGGCTGGAGGGTGACCGCGCTGGTGGTCTTCATGGTGGCCTCGCTCACCGACCTGCTCGACGGCGAGCTGGCCCGCCGCTACGGCCTGATCACCGATTTCGGGAAGATCGCCGATCCGATCGCCGACAAGGCCCTCATCGGTGCCGCACTGATCAGCCTGTCGGTGCTGGGGGAGTTGCCCTGGTGGGTCACCGTGGTGATCCTGGGCAGGGAGCTGGGCGTCACCGCGCTGAGGTTCGCGGTCATCCGGCACGGCGTCATCCCGGCCAGTTACGGTGGGAAGGTGAAGACCGTCCTGCAGATCGCTGCGATCGTCTCCTACATCTGGCCGGATGTGCCCGATCCGATCCGCTGGGTCGTCATGGGAGCGGCGACCGTCGTCACCGTCGGCACCGGCCTTGACTACGTGGTCCGGGCGATCAAGCTCAGGCAGGTCGCGAAGCGGGCACGGGCCGTATGAGCCACCGCCTGCTCGCGACCACCACGGTCCTCTCCCTTCTCGTCCGCGGTGGCGAGACGGTGGCGGTGGCCGAGTCACTGACCGCCGGGCTGATCGGAGCGGCCCTCACAGAGCCGCCGGGAGCCTCCGCGGCCTTCCTGGGAGGGGTCATCTCCTACTCCAGTGAGCTCAAGCAGCGGCTGCTGAACGTCCCCGCGGACCTGCTCGACCGGGAGGGCGCCGTGCACCCGCAGGTCGCCGCCGCCATGGCGACCGGGGTGCGCCTCCTGGCCGGCTCCACCTACGGTCTGGCCGTCACCGGTGTGGCCGGTCCCGAACCACAGGATGGTAAACCGGTCGGTACGGTTCATCTCGCCGTTAGCGGTCCGGACGGACGGGTATGGCACCGGGATCCGCAACTCGCGGGGACTCGTGAGCAGATCCGGGAATCGACGGTGAATGAGGCCGTAGACCTTCTCCGAGGTGTGCTGGAGGCGAACGTGGGGGAACATTCCGGGTGATTACCGCGTTACGTCCCCAGCGAACATGCTCCCCATGGTCTGCCGCGGCGTCGGTGGATACAGGTACGGTGGAACTGTGAGTGAGGTAAAGGTCAAGCGATGATGACGGCGAGGAGTATGTACCAAGGGTCGCGTTCGAAGAACGAGCGGCACGAACCGATAGCGCGGAGTGTCGTGAAGGCATCCGCGCCGGGGAGGGAGCGACAGATGGTCCTGCTGCGTCAGCTGCTCGGTGACGTGCTGCGGCGGCTGAGGGTGCGGCAGAGTCGCACCCTGCGTGAGGTGTCCACACTGGCTCGGGTTTCTCTTGGCTACTTGTCCGAGGTGGAGCGTGGCCAGAAGGAGGCCTCTTCAGAGCTGCTCGCGTCGATTTGCGGTGCCCTGGGCGTGCCGCTTTCACAGGTTCTTCGTGAGGTCTCCGACCAGTTCGCGTTGGCCGAGCTCCAGCACGCTCCGGTGCTGGCGGGCGATGTCCCCGAGCGGGAGCGCCTGCCGATTCCCGAGACCGTGCCCGATTCCGTCTTCCCCGAGGTCAACGACATGGTCGCCGCCTAGCCGGTCGATTCTTCCGGCTGGCAGTGACGGCACCAGACGATCAGCCGTTCCTGCGGCTGTGCACCCATCTCCCCGCGACTGATCCGATGCCCGCAGCGCAGGCAAGGCCGCCCGGCCCTGCCGTAGACCCAGGCGCCCCGTCCCGGACGGGGGTCGCCCGTCGTGGTCCTGTTCGGGCGCTCCTTGTTCGCGTCCATCAACCGTCGCGCGAGCGAAACGATCGCCTCCAGATCCTTTACCGCACCCACCGGTCGCCACGGCCACACCCCGGTGAGAAAAAGCGTCTCGGCGCGATAGATGGTGCCGATTCCCGCCAGGTTGCGCTGATCGAGCAGCGCGACCCCGATGCTCGTCTCAGGCCGCCGCGCCAGCCGCCGTACGGCCTCGGTCTCGTCCCAGTCCTCTCCGAGCAGGTCGGGTCCGAGATGCCCGACGAGTCGCCCCTCCTCCTCGGCTCGGACGAGGTCGACCATGCCCAGCCGGACTCCCACCGCCTGCCACTCCGCGTTGGCCAGCACCAGGCGGACGACGTCGCCTCGGGGCAGTCCCCGCCCCGAGGGCGAGATCTGCCAGCTCCCGTCCATCCTCAGATGGGTGTGGACGGTCAGGCCACCCTCGACGCGGGTGAGCAGATGTTTGCCGCGTGAGACGGTCTCCAGCACCGCACGCCCGGTGAGATCGGCCGTGGAGTGGCGCGGCACACGGAAGTCCGAGCGGGTCAGCGTCCGCCCGTCGAGTGCCCGGCAGAGCCGCAGTGCGGCCTGGTGGACGACGTCACCCTCGGGCATGGCAGCCGCAGGGAGACACGTGCCGGCCGCGGGCGGGCGGTACCGGCACGATCACGGGGGACGTCGCGGGCGGCACGGTCAGTCCCAGGCCGCGGGGTCGGCGGACAGGCTGCGAACCCGCTCGGGAAGGGCCCCGGTGGCCACGTTCTCAAGCGTGACCTCTTCCAGGATCGCCCGCTCACTGGCGCGCAGCGCGATCCAGACCTGCTGCAGCGACTCGGCGGGACCCCGGTAGCCGACGTGCTCGGGCCGCTCCCCTCTGACGTTGGCAAGTGGGCCGTCAACGGCACGGATCACATCGGCCAGGCTGATCTCGGCGGGCGGGCGGGCCAGCACGTAGCCCCCCTCGGGGCCACGCTGGCCGCGGACCAGCCCGGCGCGGCGCATTTGGAGCAGGATGTTCTCAAGATACTTGGGAGGCATGTCCTGCTCTTTGGCCAGCTCCCCTACCGTGGTGGGGCCATCACCTGCGGCGGCGAGTTCGGCGGCGGCACGGAGGGCATAGTCGACACGAGCGGATAGGCGCATGTAACCGATTATCCCGCCTGCTATTGGTTACTTACGCGCCAGGGCCACTGAGACGTCGAACGGCGTCCGTCGCCCTCGCTGAGGACGGGGCCGTAGGGCGACGCGCCGGTGGGTTCCGGCGCGTGCACGACGTAACGGTGGGGGGCCATCGCGGAGGTGCGGCCCGGCAGCAGGGCGAGGCAGGCCGCGCGGATCTCCTCGGCGGTTCCTGAGGTGACGTGGCAGGTCAGGAGCCCGTCCGGAGTGCGTACCACGCGATGGGGCCTTCCCTGGACCGCCGCACCGACGAGCCGCTCCACCGCGCGGAGGCTCACCCAGCAGGAGTCGGTGTAGATCCAGTCCGCATCACGCTCTATAGGCGAAATTCCCGATATATTCGTAATGTCGCAAGCGTGGACATCCCCGTCTCCGGCCGCGATCAGGAGCCGGGCGAGCCCGGTCCCGAAGCCCTCCGCCTGCTCCCGGCTCATCACTCGCGGATCGATCCAGAGCGTCAGATCCACCACCTCCTCCAGCCGGTTGGCCCAGAGCGCGAGGTGTGCGGGAAGCGAGGCCTCCGGCAGCCAGTCGCACTCGACCTCGGCGGCGGGTGCCGGTTCCGGCCCGGAGACGGTGACACCGCTCATGTCGTTGAAGACGCAGTCACGGGCGAAGTTCACCCCCCGCTCGGCGTTGACCCCCTCGATCACCTCCCAGAGCGCTGCGGAGTCGAAACGGCTGTGCTGGTACGCGGAGAGGGAGGCACCGCGGAAGCGGTGGACGGCCTCGTCGAAGGTGGGGGCGTCCAGTTCCGCGGTGATCAGCGCGTCCTGGGCCAGCGGCCCGACGTAGTCGCGCAGCTCGGGCCGTACCCGGTTGCTCGCCAGCGACGCGATCACGCAGGTTCGCTGCGTGTTCCACAGGCCGAGCAGGACGCCCAGCGCGGCGAGTGTGATCGCCGAGCGGCTGGCCCCCGTGCGGCTCGCGACGGCTTCCAGCGCCTTGGCCGCCGGCGCCGAGCGGACCCGCAACCGGGGGCGGATCGCGTCGGCGTCGGAGCTCTCGTCGACCGCGAACATCGACTGCGGTGCCCGCCGCAGGCCGCTCTCCCAGTGCCGCAGCGCCGCCTCGGTCCGGCGCAGGGCCGCAGGGGTGCTCTCGGCGGTCGCGAGGTCCAGCGGTTGCATCGGGTACGGCGCCGGTACGGCGACTCCCCGGATCAGACGCTCCCACTCCCTCATGAGGGTGGCCAGGCCGATGGCGTCGACCGAGGTGTGGGGTAGGACGAACACCACCAGGCGGGGGTCCTCGCCCTCGGTGATCACGGCGACCCGGATCGGAAGCTCGCCCTCCAGATCGAACCGGGTGCCCTGCATCCGCAGGCCCACATCCTCGGCGACCTCGTCCGCAAGGCCGGTCCCGGCACTGTGCACCCCGACGGGCAGCGAGCCGGAACCGGCCACGACCTGGACGCCTGAGTGGATGGTGGCCCGCAGTCCCTCGTACCGGGAGAGCAGCCGCCCGATCGCCTCGGCGACGGCGGGCAGGGAGCTTCTCCCGGGGAGGCGCCTGGTGACGCGGAAGTTCATGTGCAGCGGCGGGTCGCGGAGCACGCAACGCGCCATGTTGGCCTGGCCCATGGTCACGGGCCCCTGCCGGGCCTGTGGCCCCGTGTAGTCGGCCGCGATCCTCATGACGGTATCCATGTCGAGACCTGCCTCGTCACCGGTCGGCCAGGGGCTTACTGAAAAGAATCTTTACCATTTCCGGGAGTGTTCCATGCGCCGTGTCGACGTCGCAAGCCCTTGATTTTCTGGATGCGCGGTGGTTCGCCGACTCCTGGGCGACGGGGTGCGGGCGGCGCGCGAGAACCGGAGGGGCCCATCCTGGGGGACGGGGCGGCAGGCGGGGACGCGGCGTGGCGGGGGACCCTCGCGCACCTCCGCCGGGCCTCCGCCGGGCTAAGCTATCAGGAAGTCTTATTAATGATTAGAACCGTTATTCTTGCTTGAATGTAATTGCGACGGGGAAACGGCGAACAAGAGAGCATGCGTATGGAGCGACGTCCTGGCGTGCCCAGGCTATTGAGGGAGATCAACGACAGGGCCGCCCTGGAGTTGTTGCTCGCCTCCGGGCCGCTGACACGGGGACAGATCGGGGAGCTCACGGGTCTTTCCAAGGTGACGGCGTCCCAGACGCTCGCCCGTCTGGAAGGGCGCGGCCTGGTAGAGGTGGCGGGGGAGCAGGCGGGGGGCCGCGGGCCTAATGCCGCGCTTTATGGGATTATTTCCTCCTCGGCCTATGTGGCGGGCCTGGATGTCGGCCCGGAATTCGTCACGACCGCCATCGCGGATATCCATGGGGAGATCGTCGCCGAAGTGCGGGTGGCGCCGAACGGGCATGAGGATCCGGTCGCTCTGGTGCACAGCGGGGTGGTCAAGGCCTGCCGGTCCGCCAAGGTCGCGCTCTCCAAGCTGCGCGCGGTCGTCATCGGAACTCCGGGCGTGGTCGATCCCCGTACCGGCGACGTGCGGTTCTCCTTCGACCTGCCGGGCTGGCACGAGGGCATCCACGAGGCGCTCGCCCGCGACCTGCGCCGCGACGTCAGGATAGAGAACGACGTGAACCTCGTCGCCATCGCCGAGCGCACCCTGGGTGCCGCCCGCGAGGTCGATGACTTCGTGCTCCTGTGGGTGGGCCGCGGCATCGGCCTCGGTGTCGTGCTCGGCGGGCGGCTGCACCGCGGCCGGTCCGGCAGCGCGGGTGAGATCGGCTACCTGCCGGTGCCCGGCGTGCCGCTGGCCGAGGATGTGCGGGCCGTGCCCGGCAGGCTGCCGTCGCTCGCCGGTGGCCTGCAGTCCCTGGTCAGCGCCGAGGCGGTCGCCGAACTCGCCGCGACGTACGGCTTCGAGGGGGAGAGCGCCGCCGAGTGTGTCGCGGCGGCGGTCGCGGCGGGGGAGCGGGGAGAGCCTCTGATCAACGACATCGCCGGGCGGCTGGCGCTGGGCGTGGCGTCGGTGTGCGTCGTGCTCGACCCCGGGCTCGTGGTGCTCGCCGGCGAGGTCAGCAGGGCCGGAGGTGACGCGCTCACCTTCAGGATCGAGGAGGCGGTGGCCAGGAGCTGCCCGGTCCGGCCGCAGGTGGTGGCCAGTGAGGTGACCGGCAACCCGGTGCTGCGCGGGGCCGTCATAGCGGCTCTGGAGCAGGCCCGGGAGGAGATCTTCGCCTCCTGAGGCGTGTTTTGTGGATCTTCGCCTGTGCTGCGGACCGGCCGCGGTAGGCGGAAAGATCCACAAAACACGCTCTAGGAGGCTGGTGTTAAACGGCCGCTTAGCGATCATGGTGGAGCGTCACACCCACAGAGCGTCCATTCCGGAGGCAGATTCGGCCTCCAAGTGGAGTGTGTGCTCCCGATCCTCACCGTTTTTGACGGCTTGGTGGAGGGACCAAGATTACTTCGCGCGAAAAACACCAGCCTCCTAGTTCCGCGGCCGGTGGTGGCCCGCCAGGAGTTCGGCGGCGGCCCGGCCTGAGGCGGCGGTCGCGCCGTGGGTGGTGATGTGCGCGGCACCGGGGGTGGCCGGACCGGGCAGACCCATCTCCACCACGATCGCGTCGGGGCGGCGTGACAGCAGGGCCCCCAGGCGGTCCGCGACCCAGGCGTGCCGGTGGGCGTCGCGGACCACGATCACCAGCGGGCGCCCGGCGGCGGGCGGCGGGAGCGCGTCCTCGGCGCCGAGCCGGAGAGCCGTCGTGCCCGGCAGCAGCGCGGCCAGCGGCGAGGCGACGCCCCACGGGGTGGCACGGTCGACGGCGATGTTCGTCTCGGAGACGAGCTCGATCACCTGCGGCGCCGAGGGCAGCGGGAGCCCGTCGCCGCGGACCCGCAGGGCCCGCCTGGCCGCGGCGAGACCGGCGGGTCCGCCTCCCGGGGTCGCCGCCCCGGCCGTCCGGCGCCGCGCGGCGGACCAGGCGGCCAGGCGGCGGACCCGGGAGGCGGCCTCGGCCAGGCGTTCCTCGGGAAGGGTGCCGTCGGCCACCGCGGCCATGATGGCGTTGCGGATGAAGCCGACCACTCCGGGACCCTTGCGCTCGCCGCCCACGCAGATCGCGTCGGCCCCGGCGGCGAGGGCGCGGACCGCCGCCCCGGTCACGCCGTACCGCCCGGCGACCGAGGGCATCTCCACGCCGTCCGTCACGATCAGCCCGTCGAAGCCGAGTTCCTCCCTGAGTAGCCCGACCAGGATGCGGCCGCTCATGGTGGCGGGAGAGTCGGGGTCGTAGGCGGGGACGAGCAGGTGGCCGGTCATCACGGCCCGCACCCCGGCCTCGATGACGGCCCGGTAGGGCGGGAGCGTGGTGGCCGCGAGTTCCTCGGCCGAATAGGCGACGGTCGGCAGGTTGTCGTGCGAGTCGACGGCGGTGGCGCCGTGGCCGGGGAAGTGCTTGGCACAGCCGGCCACCCCGGCGGACTGGAGGCCGGTGACCCAGGCGCGGGCGTGCCGGGCGACCAGCCAGGGGTCGGTGCCGAACGCGCGGGTGCCGACGACGGGGTTGTCCAGGTCGGAGTTGACGTCGACCACGGGGGCGTAGTTGAGGTTGATGCCCGCGGCGGCCATGTCCAGCCCGACCTCTCGGGCGATCAGTTCGGTCAGCTCGGGGTCGTCCACCGCGCCGAGTGCGAGGTTGCCGGGGCGCGAGCTGCCGGTGAGCGCCTCCAGCCGGGTGACGTCGCCCGCCTCCTCGTCGGTGGCGATCACCACGTCGGGGTTCTCCGCGCGCAGGGCGGCGGTCAGCGTTCTGACCTGCTCGCCGTCCACGAGGTTCCGGGAGTAGAGCGCGACCCCGCCGAGCCCTCCGGCGAGCCGCCTCCGCAGCCAGTCGGGCGCCTCCACGCCCACGAATCCGGGTTGCAGCACGGTGTCGGCAAGCTCGGCCAGTTCGGGGCTCGCGCCATTTGGCCCGCCTGTCCGGCCGCCACGAACGATCATCAACGCCTCCGGCTCGGTTCGTCACACGTCTGCTTGTCTCAGGCGTACCACATGTGTAGCATTCGGGGTGCATAAATAAACAAGAAACTTTCCTAATAATTGCCTGCCGAGGCCCGAGCCTCGGCGCCCATCCGAGGAGAGGTCACCCACGAGGGAGCAGGACAGGATGGCGCACACCCCCTTCGACCTGCGGGGAATCCCGCTGGCGCTGCACCTGAACGGTCCCGTCGACACTCCGGCACTACTGGGCGCGTGCGCCGCCGTGGCCGGTCGGCACCCGGTGCTCGGCCGGGTCAGGGTCACCCGTACGGAGTCGACCCCCGAGGGCTATCCCGGGGTCGCGGCGGTCGAGGCCACCCGCCCGTTCGACCTGGAGCGCGGCCCGCTCGCCCGGTTCACTCTCGTCCGGGTGGGGCCCGAGCGCGTCCGGCTGCTCTTCACCGCGCACGGGCGGGTGTTCGACGCCGGCTCCAAGGACCTCCTGGTCCGCGACCTGGCCGACGCCTACTTCTCGCGTGCGCCCCTCCCGCCGCCGGACGGTGCGCCGTCCGCGACGTGCGACCCGGCACGGCCCGACGGTGCCGAGGAGTTCTGGAGGGAGCGCGAGCGCGAGCCCGCAGAACCGGTCCTGCCCGGCCTGCGCGCCGTCCCGCACGGCACCGGCTCCGGCGAGATCGTCGAGATGGTGCTCGGCGCCGCGGAGTCCGGCGCCCTCACCGAGGCCGCCGCGACTCTCGGCGCGACCAGGTTCGAGTTGCTCCTGGCGGCCGTGGGCGTGCTGCTACGGGGCTACGGCACCGCCGCCTCGCCGCTCGCCCTCGACTTCGGGACCCGCACCTGCCGGACGCGCGAGCGCATCGGGTCGTTCGTCGCGCGGGTGCCGTTCGTCCCGCACCCCGGCCCTGACGAGGAGTTCCCCGCCTACCTGCGCGCGGTCCGGGCCGAGCTCCACGCCATGTACCGGTTCCGGCACGCGCCGCCGGAGCCATCCGCCTCGCCGGTGCTGTTCAGCTACCGCAGGAGGGCGGCCGTCCCGGAGTTCCCCGGTATCGGGGCGGGGGTGGAGTGGACCGTCTTCAACGGGGTGGCCCACGGCGCGCTGCACGTCCAGGCCGTGGACGCGGAGCGGAGTCTCACCCTCGGCCTCCGTTTCAACCCCGCCGTGATCGGTCACGACGACGTGTCCCAGATCGCGGGTCACCTGCGCGCGCTGCTGCGCGCCCTCGCCGCGGAACCCGGCGCGAAGGTCTCGGAACTGCTGGAGCCATCCCGCCCCGAGCCTTCCTAGGCTCGGGGCGGGGACAGGGGCACGGGCGCTCAGACGCCGAGGAGTTCGGCGGCGGCCTGCGCGTTGGCGCGGGCGGCGCCGTAGGTGGCCACGTAGGTCACGCCCTCGGGGCGCCAGATGGGCAGGCCCATCTCGACCACCGTGGTGTCGGGGCGGGCGGCCAGCAGCGCGGAGATCACCGACTTGCTGGCCTCGTAGCGATGGGCGTCCTTGACAACGACGATCAGGGAGCGGCCCGCGGCGCGTTCCAGGATGCCCGGCACGTCGGCGGCCTCCGGCTTGACCCGCAGCACCTCCGCCCGCGGCAGCAGCGGCGTGAAACCCCACGGCACGTCGCCGACCGCGATGGTCGGCGGGGTGTCCACCTCCACCACCAGCGGGTCGACCGGGGGAGGCGCCGAGCCGGTGAGGCTGACCGCGCGGCGGGCGGCGGTGAGGCCGATCACGTCCCGCTCGGCCTCGCCCGTGCGGGGCGTGCCGAACCAGGCGCGCAGGGCGGACACCCGCTCGGCGGCCTCCTCCAGGCGGGTCGCGGGCAGCCGCCCGTCCAGTACGGCGGCGACGATCTCGTCCAGGATCCGGTGGACGTCGTCCTCGGTGGGGATCGGGCCGAGGCAGAGCAGATCGGCTCCGGCGGCGAGGGAGAGCACCGAGCCGCCTGCCAGGCCGTAGGTGTCGGTGACGGCCCGCATGTCGAGGGCGTCGGTGACGATCACACCGTCGTAGCCCAGCTCGCCGCGGAGCAGGCCGGTCAGGGTGGCGGGGGAGAGTGTCGCGGGGAGCCCGCCGGTGACGGCGGGGACACGCACGTGCGCGGTCATGATGGACCTGGTTCCGGCCTCGATCGCGGCGCGGAAGGGCACGAGTTCGCGCTCGCGCAGCAGTTCGGCGGAGGCGTCGACGAGCGGGACCTCCAGATGGGAGTCCTGCCGGGTCGCGCCGTGGCCCGGGAAGTGCTTGACACAGGCGGCCACGCCCGCCGACTGCAGGCCGTGGACGGCGGCGACGGTGTGCCGGGCGACGAGCACGGCCTGAGCCCCGAACGAGCGGGTGCCGATCACCGGGTTGTCCTCGGCGGTGTTGACGTCCGCGGACGGGGCCATGTCCAGGTTGACGCCGCACCGGGCCAGGTCGTCGCCGATGGACCGGTAGACCCGCCGGGTGAGCTCGACGTCGTCCACGGCGCCGAGGGCGGCGTTGCCGGGATACGGGCTGCCGACGTGGTAGGCGAGCCTGGTGACGTCACCCCCCTCCTCGTCCAGTGAGATGACCGGGTCGCTTGTCTCACGCAGACGAGAGGTGAGGGCGGACAGCTGCGCGGCGTCGGCGACGTTGAAGCCGAAGAGCGTGACGCCGCCGAGACCGTCCTCCAGCTCCCGCAGGACCCACTCGGGTGCCTCGGTGCCCTGGAACGCGGCGAGCAGAGTGCCGGCCGCGAGACGACGCAGCCCCTGATCGCCGCGATCCGCGATGAGCTCAGACATGGCGGTAGGTGTTCCTTACCTGAGATGTAGGGGGAGCGGACATGGAACAGGCAGGGCTGGTACGGCTCGCGCCTTGTGGGTGCGAGCCGTACCAGCACCGATGGGGGATCAGCCCTTGACGGCGCCCGCGACGAGTCCGGAGACCATCCGCCGCTGCACCAGGAGAAAGAAGACGATGACCGGGATGGTCATCAGGGTGGAGGCGGCCATGATGCCGCCCCAGTCCACCGACCGCTGGCTGACGAAGTAGCGCAGCGCCACGGGCATGGTGTAGCTGCCCTGGTCGCCGATGAGCGTCAGCGCGAACACGAACTCGTTCCACGCGGTGATGAACGAGAAGATGCTCGTCGCGACGAGGCCGGGGGCCACCAGCGGGAACAGCACCCGCCAGAAGGTGGCGAACCGGCTCGCGCCGTCGATCCAGGCCGCCTCTTCCAGTTCCTTGGGAACCGCCGCGACGAAGGTGCGCAGCATCCAGATGGCGAACGGCAGCGTCATCGCGACGTTCACCACGATGAGACCGAGGAGCTGGTCGTACAGCCCGGCCCGCCTGACCATCATGAACAGCGGGATGAGCAGTGCCTCGCCGGGGACCATCTGCACGATGAGCAGCAGGATCAGGAACGAGGTGCGCCCGCGGAAGCGGAAGCGGGCCACCGCGGTCGCCGCCAGCAGCGAGAAGACCGCGCCGATGAGCACGGTGCCGAGGGCCACGATGGAGCTGTTGAGCAGGTAGCGCCAGATGGAGTGGCCGGCGACGCCCTCGGTGAAGACTCGCCGCACGTGTTCGAGCGTGGGATCGGTGGGGAAGGGGATGAAGTCCGTCGTGAAGATCTGCTCGCTGCTCTTGAAGGCGGTGCTCACCATCCAGTAGACGGGGAAGACCGCGAACAGGAACACCACGACGGCCGCGGTGTTCAGGCCGATGGTGCCGAGTCGCTTACGCTGCCGGAGATTCCCCCGCGGCCCGCGCCTGCCGTACGTCGTCATCGCACGTCCTCCGTTTTCACGATCTGGCGGACGTAGAAGAAGGTGATGAAGAGCAGGATCAGCGTCAGCACCACCGCGATGGCCGCGCCCATGCCCATCTTGGGCGGCGCGCTGAAGGCCTGGGTGAAGGCGAACAGCGACAGGTTGAACGCCTCCCGGTTGGAGGTGCCGCCCGCCAGCACGAACAGCTGGGTGAAGACCTTGAAGTCCCAGATCACCGAGAGCACGGTGAGCACCGCGAAGACCGGCTTCAGCAGCGGGAAGGTGATCTTCCAGAAGATCCGCCACGGGGCGGCGCCGTCCACCCTGGCCGCCTCGTACAGCTCCTTGGAGATGCTTTTCAGCCCGGCCAGCACCGAGACCGCGATGAACGGGAACGACGCCCAGACCACCGCGATGATCAGCACCAGGTAGATGGTGAACGCGTCGTTCAGCCACGGTTCGCCGGTCCAGTCGGAGCGGCCGAACAGCAGGGAGGAGAGCCAGTCGGGCAGCGCGTTGAGCGCCCAGTTGATGACCCCGGACTCCGCGTCGAACAGCCAGCGCCAGATGATCGCGGTGGCGATCTGCGGGGTGGCCCAGGCGGCCATGATGCCGACGATCAGGAAGGTCGACATCTTCTTGCCCAGCTTGTGCAGGAGCAGGCCGACCAGCGTGCCGAGCGTCAGGGTGAGCGCCACCGTGACGACGGCGAAGACCACCGTGTTACGCAGCGAGGTCCAGAACAGCTCGGACTCGATGAGCTTCTGGTAGTTCTCCAGGCCGACGGACTCGGCCGGTACTCCCCGGATCTGCCGCAGTCCCACGTTCTGGAAGGACATGACGACCATCTGGAAGAGCGGGTAGAGCAGCAGGCCCGCGATGACGATCAGGCCGGGGACGAGAAGCGCGTAGGGGACCACCCGGACGGGCAGTCCACTGGACCTGCGCGGGGCGCCTCGGTGCCCCCGCGCCGGGACGGAGGGGGAGCCCCCGTCCCGGGCGATGGTTGAGGTGTCTGCCATGACTACTGGTTCAGGATCTCTTCGAGTTCCTTGTTGGCGTCGGTCAGCGCGGTGTCGACGTCCTTCTTACCCTCGATGACCGAGCGGGCCGCGCTCTGCAGGACCGCCTTGGTGTCGTTGGCCTCGGCCCAGTTGGTGTCGTTCGGGAAGCCCTTGGCGACCTTGAAGGTCTCGGCGAACGGCGCCTGCACCGGGTCGGACGCGTACTCGGTCAGAGCCTCCGGGTAGAGCGGCAGCAGGCCACCCTCCTTGGCGTAGCGGGTGCCGAACTCCTTGCCGGCGGCCAGCTTGACGTACTCGGCGGACAGTTCGAGGTTCTTGGTGTCCTTCCAGATGGCGATGTCGTTGCCGCCCTGGAAGGCCGGGGCCGGGCCGCTGCCGTCCTTGGCCGGGAGCGAGAAGAAGGACATCTTCGCATCGTCGATCTTGCCGCCGCTCTGCTCCTTGATCGTGGTGATGTCCCAGCCGCCGGTCACGTACATGCCGACCTTGCCGTTGGCGAAGCGGGTCGCGATGTCCACCGAGTTCTGGGTCAGCGCGGACTTGCGCGAGACGCCGTGCTTGGTCACCAGGTCGGTGTAGTACTGGAAGCCCTCCTTGAACCCGGGCTCGGTCAGCTTGCCGACCCACTTGCCGCCCTCGAACGCGGCGAAGTCGCCGCCGGCCGACCAGACGAACGGGGAGAGCGACATGTTGGCGTCGGAGCCGCCGTTGAAGGCGAAGCCGTCGACGTCCTTGCCCTTCTTGGCGACGATCTTCTTGCCCGCCTCGACGAGCTCCTCCCAGGTCTTGGGCACCTCGATCTTCAGGTCCTCGAACCAGTCCTTGCGGTAGAGGACGGCGCGGGTGCCGCCACCCCACGGGGCGGCGTAGATCTTGCCGTCCACCGTCTCGTAGCCCCACAGGTTCTGCGGGATCTGCTGGAAGTCGGGGGCGGCCTTGACGATGTCGGTGATGTCGGTCAGCGCGTCCTGCGCCACCCAGGCGGCGACCTGGTCGTTGCCGAACTCGGTGACGTCGGGGCCCTCGCCGCCGGCGAGCGCGGCGGTCCACTTGGCCTGCGCGTCGGGCCACGGCACCCACTGGAGCTTGACCTCGGCGCCGGTGGTCTCCTTGAACTTGGCGTTCAGGTCGCCCATGAGCTTGTCCTGCTTCTCGTCCGGAGCGCCGAGGCGCCAGACGGTCAGGGTCTGACCTGCGAACTTGGGTCCGGACGCGGCGGGTGCCGACGCGTCGGAGCCGGCGGCCGGGGTGGCGGGCTCACTGCTGCCACACGCGGCGAGACCCAGGGCGAGGGCGGCCGTGGTGGCCGTCGTGGTGGCGATTCTCGCGAACTTCACTGGAGTTCTCCCTTTCAGGCTTTCGCCGGAGTTTGCACTCATCTGTTATGGCCGGGGCCCCCGCGACCCGTTGCACTCACTGGGAGCTGTCACAACCCGCGGTTCCGATCACTTGCCTGCGGGCTGGCTAGGGTTAAACTAACAAGAAACTTTCTTAAAAGAAACGATCGTTAGCGGATCGTGACGGGAGGACGGCCTTGTCCACACGCCCGGGGACTCCCCGGCTGCTGCGCCAGCTCAACGACCGCGCGGCGCTGGAGCTCCTGCTGTCCAGTGGCCCGCTAACCCGGGCTGAACTGGGAGAATACACCGGGCTCTCCAAGGTGACCGCGGGTCAGCTGCTCGCCAGGCTCCAGGAGCGAGACCTTGTCGCGGTGGTCGGCGAGCAGGCCGGCGGGCGCGGCCCCAACGCCGCGCTCTACGGGGTGGTGCCCTCCTGCGCGTACGTGGTCGGGCTTGACGTGCTCCCCGACCGGATCAGCGCCGGGATCGCCGACATCACCGGCACACTCGTCGCCGAGGTCTCGGCCGACCCCAGCGGGCACGACGACCCGGTACGGCTGGTGCGCGGTGCGGTCGGCCAGGCGTGCAGGGCCGCGGGCATCGGCGCGGACCGGCTCCGCGCCTTCGTGATCGGCACCCGGGGCGTCGTCGACCCCGGCACCGGCGACGTGCGGTTCTCCTTCGACCTGCCCTCCTGGCACAACGGCGTGCTCGCCGAGCTCCGTCGCGACCTCGGCGTCCCGGTGACGATCGAGAACGACGTGAACCTGGCCGCGCTGGCCGAGCGCGCGCACGGCGCGGCGCTGGGCGTCGACGACTTCGTGCTCGTCTGGGCCGGGGTCGGCCAGGGGCTCGGCGTCATGCTGGGCGGGCGGCTGCACCGCGGTTTCACCGGCGGCGCCGGTGAGATCGGCTGGCTTCCCGTCCCGGGCGAGCCGCTCCCCACCGACGTGAGCGAACCCCAGTCGGGCTCGTTCCAGCGCCTGGTCGGCGGCGACGCCGTGGCCGGGCTGGCGAGCGCCTACGGCATCGGTTCCGCCGCCGACGCGACTCCGGTGGGGGAGCGGGTCCGTACGGCCGTCGCGGAGGGTGCCGAGGCCTTTCTGGACGAGTTGGCCGGGCGGCTGGCGGTCGGCGTCGCCGCGGTCGCCGTGGTCCTTGACCCCGGGCTGATCGTGCTCAGCGGCGACGTCGGCAGGGCGGGCGGGGACGCGCTCGCCGCCAGGGTGCAGGATGCCGTGGCCCGGGTCTGCCCGAGCCAGCCCAGGGTCGTGGTCTCGCGGGTCAGGGGCAACCCCGTGCTGCGCGGCGCGCTGGTCTCGGCGCTGCAGCAGGCTCGGGAGCAGGTGTTCTCCGACACTGTCTGACGTTACCGTCTGACGTTCCTCCGCCCGGAGGACGCCGGCGGCCGATCCGTTCTCGATCCTCGCGGGTTCCTTACCGGACGACGGCACCGGACGACGGCACCGGACGACGACGGCCGGCGAAGTTCCGGAGCGCCGCTCTGCCGGGGAGGCCGAAGCCGGCGATCCGCCGACCGGCCCGTGACCCCTTCTGGAGGACTGGGTCTCCAACCGGCAGGTATTTGGTGAAGAATTGCCGTCATGCGTGACATCGTGCTGATCTCCGACGCCCGAGTCGCCTCGATCCCCGTCGAGGAGTCCGGTGAGCCCTTGATCGACGTGCGGGGGCGGTTGGAGACGGACGGGCGGCTCGCCGACGCCGAGGGGGCCTTCGCCCACCTGCGGCTCGGGCTGCTGGACCGGCTGGAGAAGGCGCAGGCACAGCTTCCCGGGGGATACCGGCTGCTGGTCGTGGAGGGCTACCGGCCACTGGCGGCCCAGAAAAAGATCTTCGATGACTACTCGGCGGAGTTGCGGGCGACATTTCCAGAAATGTCGCCTGCGGAGCTCCGGAGTGCGGCGAGTCGCTACGTCTCGCCCGTCGAGATCGCCCCGCACACCGCGGGAGCGGCGGTCGATCTGACCCTGTCCGCCGAGGACGGGACCGAGCTCGACATGGGCACCCCGCTCAACGCCACCCCCGAGCAGAGCGGCGGCGCCTGCTACACCGAGGCCCCCGGCCTGTCGGCCGAGGCCCGGTACCACCGCGAGATCCTCGGCGCGGCCCTGGAGGCGGTCGGCCTGGTCAACTATCCCACCGAGTGGTGGCACTGGTCCTACGGCGACCGCTACTGGGCCATGACCACCGGCACCCCGGCCGCCCTCTACGGTCCGGTCTCCGTCTGACCCTCGTACGGCCGGTCGGGCGGCGCTGCTCCGCGGTCACCGGACCGTGCTGGTCGGCGAGTACGGCGTCGACCCGCTCCGGCGGGTCCGTATCACGGGGAGGAGGGCTCACCGCGGCGGAAGGCGCGCCGGTAGGCGGTGGGGGTGGTGCGCAGGGCGCGGTGGAAACGCCTGCGGAGGTTGGTGGCCGAGGAGAGGCCGACCCTGACGGCGATCGCCTCGACGGGCAGGTCGGTCTCCTCCAGCAGGGCTCGGGCGGCCGCGATCCGCTGGCCGAGCAGCCACTGGCCGGGACTGACGCCGAGCTGTTCGGCGAACCGGCGGGCGAGGGTGCGAGTGGAGACCCCGGCCCGGGAGGCAAGATCATTTGCTGAAAGGGGCTCGTGGAGTCGTTCGGTCACCCAGTCGAGCATGGGGGCCAGGGAGCCGGGCGGGTGGTCGGCGGGAGGGGGCGCGGCGTACTGAAGCTGCCCGCCTTCACGGTGTGGCGGCATGACCATGTGCCGGGCGACCTGCGCGGCGTAGGCGGCGCCCTGGTCGGCACGGACCAGATGCAGGCACAGGTCGATACCGGCGGCTGTGCCGGCGCTGGTGGCGACGTCGCCGTGGTCGATGTACAGGGTGTCGGGGTCGACCTGGAGGTCGGGGAAGCGCGCCGCCAACTCGGCGGCCATTCGCCAGTGCGTGGTGGCCCGGCGGTGGCTGAGCAGACCGGCTTGGGCCAGCAGGAAGGTTCCGGAGCAGATCGCGACGATCCGGGCCCCGCGCCGATGGGTCAGCCGCAGCGCGCGCACGACGGCGGGTGAGGCGGGCGTATCCGGTCGTTGCCAGCCGGGGATCACGACCGTGTCCGCGGCGTCGAGCGCTGTCAGGCCCGCGGTCACCGCCATGTCGTACCCGGCCAGGGTGGGCATCCGGCCCGGGTACTCGGCGCAGACCTCGAACTCGTAGCGGACGGGCAGGCCGGGACGGCGCACGCCGAAGACCTCGGCGGCGCATGCGAGTTCGAAGGTGGACTGCGGCGGCAGGACCAGGGCGACGACGCGATGAACGGTCATGGCAGGAAAGTACCTGAGAATGTCATTCGGGACACTGGGCGGCCTGACCGTGTCCGGCCACGATGGGCTCATGACCGAAGCACACGACGATGTACAGATTCTGAATGTCGATGAGGTTGAACCCGTCGAGGTCGCCTCCGGTATCTTCCGGCGGCGGCTGCCCACCACCGAGTCGGCTCGTGGCTGGGTCTACGACTTCGCACCGGGCAGTGAATGGCCGGAGGTCGACGTGCACGACGGGGAGGAGCGCTACTACGTCGTGTCCGGCGAGTTCATCGACAGGGGTCATCGGCTCGGGCCGGGCAGCTACGTGGTGTTCGCCCCGGGCAGCACCCACCGCCCGCGCACGGAGACCGGAGCGCGCATGCTCGGCATCAGCATCCCCTGTCGTTAGGTGTACAGACCTGAGAGTGTCCGCAGGAAGGAACATCGGACCGGAAACCGGTGCCTGCCCGGGTGTTCGTCAACCCCGGAACCTACCGGTACCGGCTCGCCGGCCCGTCCCACTCATTTGCCCGCCGCCCGACCCCGCGAGCGTCGGCGGCGGGTGATCACTAAGAAGGGGACGCGCCACCGATCGCTCTGCCGGTCTCGCACGGATCGGTGAACGGCTCAGTTCCGCTGCGCGGGCAGTTTCGGTCGTTCGTCGGTCCAGCCGATCGCCTGGTACGAGGTGGAGTGGCGGATCTCCACCGGCCGTCCGTTCGCGAGCCTGCCCGCGATCGTCCATACCTCGGCGAGAGGCAGGCCGGTGCGGGAATCGACCACGAAACGGATGTCGGTGACCAGACCCGGCTCCTCGTCATCCTCCATCCGATAGCCGAGCGCCTGCCCGTGCCTGCCCAGCGGATCTGTGACCTTCCCCTCGGCCTGTATACCGGGAAGAGACGCGAGAATCCGATACGCGGACGCACGAGCCTCGGGGGACACCGGCAGGCTACTGATGATCCGCATGCAGGCTGCCCGAAGATGCCGCCCCATCACCTTCTCCACGTCTGTCTCGGCGTAATGAGCCCCCGTCAGCTGCCGGGTGATGCGCTCTTCCAGGTAGGTCCTGAGCTTCTCAGGCTCGCCGGGGATCGTGCGCACCTCCTTCCAGGTGATCAGCTCCGTCGTCAGGTCACCGGCCGAGCCCTTCCAACGGCCGTGAAGCCGCTCGGCGGTCCGCTCGCCTGGCGCGGCCTCCAGCGGCCCGATGCCGAACTGTTGCTCCCACTTGTTCTTCGGGTCTCGCCAGTCCTCGGGGTATCGCCAGCTGCTGGGCGCGCCCACGGCCCGCCAGGTCGCCTCATCCTGCGCGGTCGCGGGCCTGGCACCGAGATCCTGGCCGATGCGCCAACTCTGCAGATCCGGCCGCTCCGTCAGCCATTGTTCTCCAGACCTCCTGGTCTCGATCACGTAGCTGCGGGTGGGGTCGATCACCATCGACTGGTGGATCGTCGCGATACGCCAATAGTCGCCGTCCGCACGGGTCCGCTCCATGGCGGCGGCGGCGGCGAGCAGGATCTGCCTGGCGGTCGGCTCGGCCGTCGCGGACACCGACGTGTCGGGTTGAGACACGACGGAGATCGTGCTGTCGGAGAGCATCGTGGGGGCGACAACCGCTACCGCGACGGAGGCCGCGGCCAGGCCGAGCAGAGCGCGGCCAGGAAAGGTCATGAACCGCCGCCGGGCCGGGGGTTGTTCCAGCAGGACGATCTCCGCCAGCAGCGCGTCCGCTCCTGCGGTGGACGCCCGGCCGGCCAGGTCCTCATCCAGCACCCGCGCCCGGTTTTTGAAGATCTCGTCGTTGTTCACCGTGACTCCTTCTCGATGAGCGGCCGGGACACGAACCGAGCGGCCGAGGGGCGGGTCTTCTCCAGAGCCTTGGCGAAGCGCCTGCGGGCCCGATGCAGGCGAATACGGGCGGCGTTGCGGGAGCAGTCCAGCACCGTGGCGATCTCGCCGGGGTCGAGCCCCTCCCAGAGGGTCAGGGCCAGCAGCTCACGATCGCTATCGGAAAGCATGCCCATGGCCTCATCCACACCGTCCTGCTCACCGTGCTGGGAGGGGGCGGTGTAGAGGCGTTCGATCTCGGCGGTGAGTTCGGTGTGCCGGGTGAGCCTGCGCCGCTCGCTCCGGCGATGGTTGGCCAGGACCCGCCGAGCCACCCCGTACAGCCACAGCTTGCCGGCCTCACCGTCGGGGAACTCGGCTATCCGCCGCCAGGCGATCACATAGGTCTCGGCCACAACGTCGGCGGCGTCCTCGGGAGAGGAACACCGCCGCACGGCGTATCCGAGGATCCGCTCATGGGTTCGCCGGTACACCTCCTCGAACCGGGACCGGTCGTCGTGTTCACTCACGCGTCATCCTCGTCAGACCTTTCGAACACTGAGGGCTTTCACCTCCTACGTGTCCGCGGGCGACGGCAGAATTTCAGGCCGGGCATGAACGGCTGAGCCGTTCGGAGCGGGCCGGTGACGTCAAAGCCCTTCGTGGGGACGGTGTACTCGGCGTGGGCCTGTTCGAGGCGCGGTCCCCCAGGTCTGCCCCGGAGGCCGTCCCGGACAAGGGGAGACGGTCACGGCGTGAGGGTCGGCTCCAGGAGGTGCGCGCGGCGGAGCAGGGCGCGGTCGCGGGCGGTGCCGATCAGGGTGCCCGCGTGCCCGGTCAGCACGGTGCAGCCGCCCGCGTCGCACAGGTCGGTCCAGCCGGCCGGGGTCGCCACCGGCAGCCGCGTGCGGATCCTGCCGTCCGCGTCCGCCACGTACAGCCGGCCGTTCATCGCGGTCAGGGCCACGGCGCCGGAACCGGCCTCGACCAGGCTCCAGGCCGAGGTCTCCGGGTCGAGCAGCCACAGGCCGTCCGCGGCGGCGGCGAACAGCTCGCCGTTCACCATGCCCAGGCCGATCCCGCCACCGGGCCCGTCGGCGAGAGTGATCCAGCCGCGCTCGGGGTCACGGTAGACGAGCCGGTCGTCGGCGGTGAGACCGTACAGGCCGATCGGGTGGACGGCGGTGGCCTCCCTGGGGGTGGCGAGGGCGACGAGGGCGGGGGCGGTGCCCGCGGGACGCCAGCGCAGGTTCTGGCCCGAGACCTCGCGGGTGAGCAGCGAGCCGCCGGAGGTGGCACCGTACAGCAGGGAGTCGAACACGGTCAGCGCCCGGATCTCGTCCGCGGCGCCGATGGTCTCCCAGCCGTCCGCGCGCACCGAGAGCCGGTCCAGCACGTTGCGGGTGATCCGGTCCACGACCGGGTCGTGCAGGGTGTTGCCCCAGTTCACGGTGGAGGCGGTGAAGACCGTCCCGGCGCCGAGGCCGAAGACGCCCATCGTCGCCATACCGCCCTGGCCGTACCGGTGCCAGTGGCGCAGGTCAGCGGTGGCGAGGATGACGAAGGACGGCGGGGTGCCGTCGCGTCCGGTGGCCACCGGCACGCCGTCCTCCTCGACGAAGTCGCAGGCGTCCGTCTCGTAGCCGATGGCGCCCTTGCCGAACGTGTCGCCCTCGCCCAGCTTGGTGCCCTCGAACACCCAGTGTTCGGGGAAGCGGACGGTGTAGGACTCCTCGTGCATGAGCCGCATGTACGGGCCCCACGTCCCGGCGCCGCGCCGGAAGCTCACCCCGGTCAGGCCGTTCTCCGGGCGGTTCACCGGCGCGCTCGACCACTCGACCGTGGTGAGGCCGGGATCCATCGCGGCCATCGGGTCGGCGACCGCGTCGCGGTAGCAGACCATGGTGCGCCCCTCGTCCTCCAGCCGGAACTGCCACCAGCAGGTGTTGCCGGAGAAGACGGCCATGTTGCCACCCCGGCGGATGAACTCCTCGACGCTGTCGCGCATCCCCGCCGACCAGTACTCGTCGTGCCCGTTGATCATCAGCAGCCGGTAGCCGGCCAGCAGTTCGCGCCCGGAGTGCAGGTCCAGGGCGGAGCAGTAGTCGACGTCGTATCCGGCGGGACCCAGCCAGCGGATCATGCCCTCCTCCCAGCGCTCGGGCGGCGGCCCGCCGCCCGGCCGGTCGAAGGAGACGCGCGAGGCCCGGGTGGCCTGCTCGGTCCAGTAGATGGACTCGCCGGGAATGCCCGCCCGGTTGTACGCCTGCCAGGTCGGGAACGGGATCGACAGCAGGATCGGCGAGCCGGCCCTGGCGGCCCGTACGACGAAGTAGACCTCGCAGACACCCTCGTCGGCGGTGAAGATCGCGCGGTAGAGCGAGCTGGGCCAGCCGGCGGAGACGTCGAGCGTCCAGGACGGGCCGGTGAACTCCCCTTCGAGCACCGCCAGGTCCGTGGCCACGTCCTCGATCAGCACCGAGCCGCGCAGCGGGGCCCGGGAGGCGCGGGCGAGGTGGAAGCGGAGTGAGCCGCCCTGAACGCAGGACGTCGACTCGGCGTAGGCGTGGACCGTCATCGGGCTCCGGTTCCGGGCAGGAGGCCGGGCGGTGGGCGCCGGCCGGGGTGGGTGTGGGCCGTCATCGGGCACCTCCGGCGGGCCTCGGCGCCAAGCGGGAGGTCAACCGACCGGCTCCAGTACCTCACGGAACGCGGCCTCGACCAGCAGGGACTCCAGATCGAGGAGATAGCGTTCCATCGCGGGGCGGGACAGGTGGCGGGTGTCGGCGGTGAGCGAGACGCCCAGCCCGCCGGGCTCGCCGGTCACGTGCAGGCAGAACCGGCAGTTGAGCCTCTCCTGGCTGAGCGGCCAGCCGAGGGTCGTCTCCGCCAGCGCGTCCCGCACGGTCCGCTCGTCGGGGGAGGCGTCCACCTGGTCGGCGAAGCGCATGTCGTTGAAACAGCAGTACGGGTGGATCGGCGTGCCCCGCTCCCGGCTGATCCGCTCGGTGATCCGGTCCCGCTCGGCGGGGTCGTGATAGGCGGATCGGTAGGCGCGCAGCGCGGCGGGCTTGGCCGCGCGCAGCAGTTCGGTGAAGTCGCCCCGGCGCAGGTCCAGCACGAACAGGCCCTCCTGGGAGAGCGTGGTGACGGCGCCGGCCGTGTCGCCGCGGAAGCGGTTGCCCACGATCGGCAGCAACGCGCACACGTCGTGGCCGCCCACCTTTCCGGCCAGTACGGACGCGGCGGCCAGCAGGACCGTCGAGGTGCTCGTGCCGCGCACGGCGGCGATCCGCCGCACCGCCAGGTCCATCGCCCGCGAGACGAGTCGCGCCCGCCAGATCGGCGGATCCGCGGGTGCGTCCTCGCGCCGGTCGAACATGGTCGGCGGGATGCGCCGGTACTCGCCCTCCCAGTGCTCGGCGGCGATCCTCGCGACCTTCAGACCTCGCTCGGAGCCCTGCCAGCGGGCCAGATCCAGCGGTGAGGGCGGGGGCGGGCCCGGCAGGGAGCCGCGCAGCAGGAGCAGCCGCAGGTCCGTGACCGCCACCTCGGCCCCGAGGCCGTCGGCGGCCAGATGGCAGAAGACGAGCACGATGTGGGTGACCTCGCCGCGCTCGACGACGAGCCCGATCCGCAGCGGCCACTCGTTCCGGTAATCGAAGGCGGTCTGTGCCAGCGCGTCCCGCAGCCGCTCGGGGTCGCCCTCGGAGACGGTGACCGGGACGGCCCCGGTGGTCTCCAGCACCTGCCACGGCTCCGTGCCGCCGCCGTCTCCGTACCCGTGAGCCTTCGCGGGGAGCCGAGGGTACGGTCGCGTGCCGCCGTCCGCGGTTCCGTACGGGGGCTCGCCCAGCCTGGTGCGCAGCGACTCGTGCCGTTCCACCAGCGCGCGCAGCACCTCGGCGGCCCGCGCCACGGTGAGCGGTCCGGCCCGCCGGGGCACGGCGAGCACCCGGCCGAAGTTGAAGTAGTGGTCGTCCGGCGCCGTCCTTCGGATCGTGTCCCAGATGGCGCGCTGCCCCCAGGTCAGCGGTGCCGTCCCCGATCGGCTCCCCGAGAACCGGATGTCCATGTGCTCCCCCTGTCGTAGGAGTCGGAGGTCAGGAGCGCGAGCGCCGTGCCTCGTCGATGTGGCGCTCCAGCGCGTCCAGGTCGTCCAGCAGGTCGAGCCCGTCGCCCGACAGATCGATCTCCACCCCGAACTCGGTCTCCACCGCGTCGATCAGCCGCATCTGCGCCAGGGAGGTGACCCCCAGCGCGGACAACGGGACCGTGGCGGTCAGTGCCTCCCCGGCCGTGACCGCGCCGTCGGACGCCGAGGCCACCATCGCCGCCAGC
This sequence comes from Streptosporangium sp. CA-115845, assembly GCF_050943795.1. Taxonomy (NCBI): domain Bacteria; kingdom Bacillati; phylum Actinomycetota; class Actinomycetes; order Streptosporangiales; family Streptosporangiaceae; genus Streptosporangium; species Streptosporangium sp. CA-115845. The sequence continues at coordinate 2,356,967 of NZ_CP191988.1, forward strand.
CGTTCCCTGACCATTCGGTCGGACATCTTCAGGACCTCCTCGCGCTGAGCGGGCGCAGGTCGGTCCAGACGCGGTCGATGTGGGCGAGGCAGTCCTCCCTGGTACCGCGGGCGCCCTCGTGCCGCCAGCCGTCCGGCAGGTCCCGGCCGTCCGGCCAGATCGAGTACTGCTCCTCGTGGTTGACCACGACGTGGTAGTCCAACTCAGCTCCCGGTCTCCATGAGGCGCGCGGCCTCCTCGTCGGACAGTTCGGACAGTTCGGCGACGAGCAGTTCCTCCACCGCCGCCGCGAGGTCGGCCACGGTGCTCCGCACGAACAGGGTGCGGATCGGCACGTCCACCTCGACGGCGGCGCGGAGCCTGGCGACGGCGCGGGTGGCCAGCAGCGAGTGGCCGCCCAGCGCGAAGAAGTCGTCGAAGGCGCCGACCTCCTCGATCCCCAGCACCTCGCCGAAGATCTCGGCCACCAGCTCCTCGGCGTCGCCACGCGGGGCGGTTCTCGTCCGGGGGCCGGCCTCGGGGGCGGGCAGCGCGGCCCGGTCGAGTTTGCCGTTCCCGGTCAGCGGCAGGGTCGTGAGGTTCACCCAGAGCGTGGGGACCATGTGGGCGGGCAGCGCCCCGGCCAGGTATCCGGCCAGTTCCTCGCCGGTGGCCGTGCCGACGACGTAGCCGACCAGGGTCTCCCGGCGCACCGCCACCGCGGCCTGGCCGACACCGGGGTGGGTCAGCAGCCATGCCTCGATCTCGCCGGGCTCGATCCGGAAGCCGCGGACCTTGACCTGGTCGTCGAGGCGGCCGAGGAACTCCAGCCGCCCGTCGGACCGCCAGCGCGCCAGGTCGCCGGTCCGGTAGATCCGTTCTCCACGTAGGACGGGGAAGCGCTCGGCGGTGAGGGCCGGCCTGGCGAGGTAGCCGGTGGCCACCCCGGCCCCGCCGACGCAGAGTTCACCGGGGGCTCCCGGCGGGACCTCCTGGCCGGTGCCGTCCAGCAGCAGGACCGAGGTGTCGGCGATCGGGACGCCGATGGGCGGCCGTCCCGAGGAGTCGTCCAGCTCGGCGGCGGTGGCGATGATCGTCGCCTCGGTCGGGCCGTAGGTGTTGACCAGCCGCACCCGGTCGCCGAAACGCTCGCGCCAGCGGGCCACGGCCGCCTCGTGTACCTGCTCGCCGCCGAGGATGACCAGACGCAGGGTCGGCGGCCAGGGGATCTCGTCGATGTCGTCGACCAGCGCGTGCCAGTAGGCCGTGGGCAGGTCGAGCACGGTGACCTGGTCGAGGTGGTCGGGCAGGGTGACGCCGCCCTCGGGCAGCAGCTCCAGCCGGGCTCCGGCGGCCAGTGCCGGGTAGATCTCCTCGGCGTGGGTGTCGAAGCTCAGCGAGGCGAACTGGACCAGCCGGTCGCCCGGACCCAGCCCGTACGCCTCGCGCATCCACGCGACGCGGGCGGCCAGGTTGCGATGCGAGACCACGACGCCCTTCGGTGTTCCGGTGGACCCGGAGGTGTAGATCACGTAGGCGGCCCCGCCGTCCGGCGCCGCCGGATCGGCGGGCCGGCCGGTCTCCGGAACGGGAGGCAGGTCGTCCACCTGGACGACCGGGGTGGTGGAGGGCAGCCGGTCGCGCAGGGCCGCCGAGGTGAGGACGAGGCGGGTGGCGCTGTCGTCCAGCATGAAGGCGAGCCGCTCGGCGGGGTGGTCCGGGTCGAGCGGCAGATAGGCCGCCCCCGCCAGCCAGACCGCGAGCAGGGCCGCGACGGCGTCGGGTGACCTGTCCAGGCAGACGCCGACCACGTCGCCCCCGGCGACGCCGTGCCCCCGCAGGAGCGCGGCCAGCTCGTCGGCGCGGGCGTCCAGCCCGGCGTAGGTGAGCGTGGCGTCCCCGCATCCGATCGCGACCGCGCCCGGCGTGTCGCGTACGGTCGCCGCGAACAGGCCGGGCACCAGGGCGGCGGTGGGCCGTACCGGGCCACGGGAGAGGCGCAGGAGCAGGGCGTCGTCGTCCCCGGTGCGCAGCGGCAGCTCCGAGACGCGGTCGCCGGACGCGCCGGGCAGCGCGGTGAGCAGCAGGCGGAACCGCGCGGCCATGGCCTCGACCGTGGCCCGGTCGAAGAGTTCGGCGTCGTAGCCGAAGGTGAGCATGAGCTCGTGCTCGTCCTGCCACGCCTCCAGCATCAGCTCCAGCTTGGCCTGCCGCATGCCGTGCTCGAACGCCGTGGCGGTCAGCCCGGCGAAGGCGTCTCGGGCCTGCCCGGAGTCCTGCGTGTGCAGGATGAGCATGGTCTGGAACAGCGGTGTGCGGGTGAGGTCGCGCTCGACCTCCAGGGCCCGCACCAGCTCCTCGAACGGCACGCCACGGTGGGAGAAGGCGTCCAGGACACCGGTCCTGGTCTCGCGGAGCAGGTCCGAGAAGGTGGGGTCGGCAGACAGGTCGCCGCGCATGACCAGGGTGTCGCTGAGATAGCCGACGACCGGTTCGAGCTCGACCCGGTCCCGGCCGGCGGTGGCCGTACCGACGAGGATGTCGCTCCGGCCGCTGTGCCGGGACAGGAGAACCTGGTAGGCGGCGAGCAGGACCATGAACATGGTGGCACCGTGCTCCCTGCCCAGCCAGGCCAGGGCGGCGGCCTCGGTCTCCGCCAGCCGGACGGTGACCACCTCACCGCGCCTGGCGGTCCCGGCGGTGCGCGGCCGGTCGACCGGCAGGTCCAGCGGGGTGGGGCCGGCGAGTCTGTCCCGCCAGTAGCCGAGCAGGCCGCCGAGGTCGCGCTCACGCTGCCAGCGGGCGATGTCGCCGAACTGGAGCGGGACCGGGGGCAGGGCGGTGTCGCCGGAGTACAGGCGTGACACCTCGTCGAAGACGAGGTTGAGCGACCAGCCGTCGCCGAGGATGTGGTGGAGCACGACGCACAGGACGTGGTCGTCCTCGGCGATCCGGATCAGTGCGACGCGCAGAGGCGGTTCGGCACCCAGCTCGAAGGGCGCGTTGGTCAGAGCCGAGACCAGCTCCAGTGCCTCGGCCTCCGCTGCGGCGCTCATCTCGTCGAGGGCCACGGGACCCGGTGGGTCGATGACCACGACCGGCGCGCCGTCCACCTCGGGGAAGCGGGTGCGCAGGCTCTCGTGGCGGGCGGCCGTGCCCGCCAGGGCGCGGGCCAGGGCGTCCCGGTCCAGTGGCCCGCGCAGTCGCCTGACCAGGCACATGTTGTACGACGCGTCGTCTCGGTCGAGCCGGTTGAGGAACCAGAGCCGCTCCTGGCCGAAGGAGAGCGGCGGGGCGGTTCCCTCGGGCCTCGGGCGCGGTCCGTCGCCCTCGCGGGCCAGGACGCCGAAGCCGGACCCCGCTCCCGAGATCTGGACGCCGGGGTCGGGCAGCAGTTCCGCCAGCCCGGCGACCGTCGGCCGGGTGAACACCTCGCGGACGGGAACCTCCGTTCCGGACAGCGCCGCCAGCCGTGAGGTGACCATGGTGGCCAGCAGCGAGTGCCCGCCCAGGGTGAAGAAGTCGTCGTGCGCCCCGACCTCCGCCGTCCCGAGCACCTCGGCGAAAACCCGGGCGACCATCCGCTCGGCGGGGGTGCGGGGGGCGGTCGCGTCCCGGGCGGGCGTCCCGTCCACCTCGGGAAGCGCGTTGCGGTCGACCTTCCCGTTGGGGGTCAGCGGCAACGCCTCCACCTCGACGAACACGCTGGGCACCATGTAGCCGGGCAGCTCGCGTGCGGCGTGCTCCCCGAGACCGTCGAGCGTTCCGTGGCGGTCCGGGTGGCCGTCCGGTCCTGGCCGCGCGGGCGGTGGCGCGGCGGGTACCGCGAAGGCCACCAGCCGGTCCCCGCGCACCGCGACGACCGCCTGCCGCACACCGGGGTGGGTGTCGAGCACCGCCTCGATCTCGCCGAGCTCGATGCGGTGACCCCGTAGCTTGACCTGGTTGTCGGTACGGCCGAGGAACTCCAGGGTGCCGTCGTTGCGGAGGCGGACGCGATCTCCCGTCCGGTAGTGCCGCGAGCCGCCGGGGCCGGGGACGAAGCGCTCCGCGGTCAGGGCCGGGCGGCCCAGATAGCCGGTGGCCACCCCCGCGCCGCCGATGAGCAGCTCTCCGGCCACCCCGATCGGGCACGGTCCGCCGGCGGGGTCGGTGACGTGGACGACGGTGTTGGCGATCGGGCGGCCGATGACGATCTCGCCGGGGTTCTCCGGGACGTCCCAGGCCGTGGACCAGACGGTGGTCTCGGTCGGGCCGTAGACGTTGACGAGCCGGTCGAGGTGCGGGCGGAGCTCGCGGGCGAGCCGGGGCGCGAGCGGCTCACCGCCGGTCAGGCCCACCACGCGCGGCAGGTCCCCGGTGAGCAGGACCCGCCAGCCCGAGGGGGTGGCCTGTACGTGGGTCACGCCCTCGTCCCTGATCAGGCGCGCGAGCCGCGCGCCGTCACGGGCCGTCTCCGCGTCGGCGACGACCACCCGGCCACCGGTCACCAGCGGCAGGTAGAGCTCCAGGGCGGAGATGTCGAACGACAGCGAGGTCAGCGCCAGCCACACGTCCCGGGGTGCGGAGCGCAGCAGCTCGCGCATCGCCAGCAGGAAGTTGGTCAGCGCCCGGTGGGGCACCACCACTCCCTTCGGCCGCCCGGTGGACCCGGAGGTGTAGAGCACGTACGCGGTGTCGCCGGGGCGTGGCCGCTTGGTCACGGCAGGGGTCACGGCGGGGGCCGCGGTCGCCGGGGGAAGGTCGTCGAGGCCGGTCAGGACCAGCGCCGCCGCGGAGTCCTCGATCACGTACGCGACGCGGGCCTCGGGGTAGTCGGGGTCGACGGGAAGGTAGGCCGCGCCGCTCATCGCCACGCCCAGCAGGGCGACGAGCATGTCGGCGCCGCGCTCCATCCGGACCGCGACCAGCGAGCCGCGCCCGATCCCCGCCGCGCCCAGCCGCCCGGCGAGCTCCGCCGCCCGCCCGGCCAGTTCCGCGTACGTGAGTTCCTCCGCTCCGGATCCGCCCGCCGGCGCGGTGCCGGCGGGCGCGGCCCGTACCGCGATCACGCCCGGGGTCGCCGCGGCCTGTTCGAGCAGCAGGTCGACCAGGGTGATCTCGGGCGGTTCGGTCCCGGTGTCGTTCCACTCCTCCAGCAGGGCGAGCTCGGCGTCCGGCAGCATCCGCAGTGAGCTCACCGGCGAGCCGGGGTCGGTCACCACGGTCGCGAGCAGTTCCTGGAAGCGGGCGACCAGCCGTTCCACGCTCTCGCGGTCGAACAGCTCGGTGCTGTAGATGACGGTGCCGTACAGGTGGCCGTCGTCGCCGGGGGAGAGGTCCATGGACAGGTCGAGCCGGGCACGGGACCAGCCGCTGGGGAAGGGCGTGGCGGCGAGGCCGGGCAGGGGTTCGGCCCACTCGCCGTGGGTGTGGAAGGCGAACATGGTCTGGAACAGCGGCGTGCGGCTGAGATCACGTTCCATGTCGAGGTCCGCCACCAGGCGCTCGAAGTGGACCTCCTGCCGCGAGAGCCCGTCCAGCACCATCCTGCGGGTGCGCCTGAGCAGGTCGTCGAAGGTGGGGTCGCCGGACAGGTCGCAGCGGAGGGCCAGCGTGGTCGAGAGGAAACCGATCATGGTCTCCAGTTCGGTGCTGCCGCGACCGGCCGAGGGGGTGCCCACGCAGAAGTCGCGCTGGCCGGTGTGCCGGTGGAGCAGGACCTGGTAGGCCGCCAGCAGCACCATGAACGGCGTGCATCGGGCACGCCGGGCGAGGGCGCCGATCGAGGCGGCCACGCCGGCCTCGATCCGGAAGCCGACCTCGGCGCCCTCGCCGGTCCGCCGGGCGGGGCGCGGCCGGTCGGTCGGGAGCTCCAGGACGGGCACCCCGGCGAGCCGCTCGGTCCACCAGCGGAGCTCGGAGTCCGCGGGGCTCAGGTCGCGCGCGTACTCGCCGTACTGCAGGGGAAGCTCGGGCAGCGCCGCGCCGCCCCGGCTGCCGTAGTGGACGGCGACCTCGGAGCGGAGCACGTTCAGCGACCAGCCGTCGCCGTTGATGTGGTGCAGGACGACGCAGAGCACGTGCTCCTCGGGGCCGAGTTCGATCAGCGAGACCCGGAACGGCGGCGCCGCGGACAGGTCGAAGGCCGTGTTGGTGAGCGCGGCGACCAGGGCGGTGGCCTCCCGCGCGTCCCGGGCCGCCAGCCGCTCGACCGGTACCGGCGAGGGCGGGTCGACGATCGCCAGGGGCTTCCCGTCCACTTCGCGGAACCTGGTCCGCAGGCTCTCGTGCCGGGTGGCCGCGGCGGTGAACGCGGCCTCCAGAGCGGCCCTGTCAAGGCGACCTTTCAACCTGTAAACATAGGATGTGTTGTAGGTCGAGTCGCCCGGGTCGAGCCGGTGCAGAAACCAGAGCCGCTGCTGGCCGGGTGACAGGGGGTACTCCGTCGCCGGCCGGTCGGTTGGAACGGTCTCTGACTGGAACACGCAGGGCTCCTTTTTCGGCCGCGGGTCCGGTAACTCGCACAATCGCGCTGGAAATTGGTACGCAAAAGGCCCACTCCGCGCATATTTGCCCAGTTGGACGGGCCTCAGGAAAGGTCGCTTTCTGGAAAGAAACCTTTCAGTTAGTTCCGGGTGGTCAGTGTTACACCTTCACTCCAAGGGCGCAAGGCCCACTCTCGCGAAGGTTTCGTCCTCTCGGTGAACCTCCGCCAAAGGCCTTGCAAGGCTGTGGCGATCATGTAAGACTGGCGCTCGATTTTGAATAGTAAAGATTCTTTCCTGTAGTGTCCTCAATGGCCACATGCCTTGATCGCATATACATCCGATCTTTAGTGGGAGGTTCACCCGGTGAACCTGACCGTCCCCCAACTGCTCGGAGACCGGGCACTCGCCGACCCCGACGGGGTCGCGCTGATCGTGCACGGCTCTGCTCGGCTCACCTACCAGCAGTGGCACGAGCGGTCCCTCACGCTCGCGAACGGCCTGCTCGCGCGCGGTGTCACCTCGGGTGACCGGGTGGGCCTGGTGTTCGGGGCCGCCGACTGGGCGGACTACGCCGTGGCGTTCTGCGGGGTTCTGGCGGCCGGAGCGGTGGCCGTACCGCTCTCCGACCGCCTCGCCCCCGATGACCTGCGTCTCATGCTGACCAACTGCCGTGCGACCGGGATCGTCCACGCGGCCGGCCGCACCGCCGACCTCGCCGTGCCCGAGGTCGGCTGGAGCGCGACCGTCGACCGCCTGAGCGCCGAAACGTCCTATGAGAAGGCCGACCTCGCGGCACCGGAGCCGGGAGATCTCGCCCAGATCCTCTACACCTCCGGCACCACGGGCCGCCCCAAGGGAGTCTCGGCCACCCATGCCAACCTGACCTTTGGCTGCGGTTCCAGACGCCGCCCGTTCGCGCACTCCCGGCATCTCGTCCACGCCTTCCCGATCGGCACCAACGCCGGGCAGACGATGCTGATCAACGCGCTCGACGCCCAGCCGACCGTCGTGACGCTGCCGCGCTTCACCCCCGGCCGCTTCGCGTCGCTGATCGAGTCCTACCGGGCGGGGACGGTCTTCCTGGTCCCCGCGATGGCCATCGAGCTGATCAACGCGGGAGTGGCCGAGCGGCACGACCTGTCCAGCGTGCTGCTGCTCGGCTCGGCCGCCGCACCGCTGCCCTCGGCCGTCGCCCAGACGCTGACCACGGCCTTCCCCAGCGCGACGATCGCCAACTACTACACCTCGACCGAGGCGGCCCCGGCTCAGACGATCATGATGTTCGACCCGGAGCGGCCGGGAAGCGTCGGCCGCGCCATCGCCGGGGGACGGGTCAGGATCGCCACCGCGACGGGCGAGCCGCTGGCGCGGGGGGAGACCGGGGAGGTCTGGATGCGATCCCCCGCGGTACCGCGCGCCTACTACGGCGACCCCGGCAGCGAGACCTTCCGCGATGGCTGGGTGCGGATGGGCGACCTCGGCTACCTCGACGCCGACGGTTACCTCTACCTCGTCGACCGGGAGAGCGACGTGGTGAAGTCCGGGGCCTTCAAGGTCTCCACGATCCACGTCGAGGAGGCCGTCTACCGGCACCCGGCGGTGATCGAGGCGGCCGCGTTCGGGGTTCCCCACCCGGTGCTCGGAACCGTCGTCACCGTCGCCCTGGCCACCTCGGAGCCCCTCACGCCGGAGGAACTGAGGATCTTCCTCAAGGGCCGGTTGGCCCCGCACGAGCTGCCCGCGCACGTCGTCACCGTCGGCGCCCTGCCGCGCAACGACGGCGGCAAGGTCGACAAGAAGGCACTGCGCCGGACGATGGGGAGCGTGTGATGTCCGGGTCCGAGGTCACGTTCACCCAGCAGGGGATGTGGGTGACCGAGCAGGCCGCGGGCGGTGGCACCGCCTACCACATGCCGTTGGTCGTTCACCTCCGCGGCGACCTGGACACCGGCGCGCTGCTGGCGGCCTGCGCCGCGGTGGTCGACCGGCACCCGGCGCTGGGCGGCGTGGTGACGGAGGTGGGCGACGAGCTGCGGCTCGTGCCCGGCGCCGAGGTTCCGGTACGCCGGGCGGCGGCCTTCCTCGCCGATCTCCCGGCCGGCGCCCCGGACTTCCCGGACCACGGGCCGGGCGTGCGGGAGGAGATCCTTCGCGCCTTCGACCTGGAGAAGGGGCCGCTGGCCCGCTTCACCCTGTTCGAGACCGGCCCCGGGCGGCACCTGCTGCTCTTCGTCGCCCATCACCTGATCTTCGACGGGCAGTCCAAGGACATCCTGGTGCGCGACCTGGCCGCCTTCTACAACGGCGAGCCGCCGCCCCCGCTGCCCGGGATCGACCACGGCAGGGCCGAGCGCGACCGGGTGGCCGCCGTGCTTCCCGCCGCGCGCGAGTTCTGGAAGCCCCGCTGGCGAGATCCGGGCGAGACCGTCGTGCTCGGCCGGGTGCTGAGGTCCCGGCGGGCGGGCGAGGGACGGGTGCTCCGGTTCACCCTCGACCCACAGGTCCCCTCGGTTCCCGGCCTGACCCGGTTCGAGGTGCTGCTGGCCGCGCTGCACACGCGGCTCCTCGGCTACGGCAACGCCTCGGTGACCACCGCCGTCGACCTGTCCACCCGGCCCGAACAGGCCACCGGCCACATCGGCCTGTTCGTCAACGAGCTTCCGGTCGCCTCCACCCCGTCCGGACGGGAGACCTTCCGCGAGTTCGCCACCGCGCTCCGCGCCGAGCTGCGCGAGGTCTACCGGTTCCGTCAGGTGCCGCTCTCCCGGGCGCTGCCCCGCATCCGGCCGCACGCCGCGCTGGTGCCCGTCTCCGTCAGCTACCGCACCCGCCGCGTCGCCGACCCGGTCTTCGCCGGCCTCGACGCGTCCGTGGAGTGGACGGTCTTCAACCACGGGGTACGCGGCGCGCTGCACCTGCAGTGCGTGGACGGCCCCGGCGGACTGGAGATCAGCCTGCGCCACGACCCCGAGACGGTGCCCGACGCCGCCGGGGTGGCCGAGGACCTGCGTCTCCTGCTGGAACGCGCCACCGAAGACCCAGACCTGCCACTGCACGAACTTCTGGAGAACGAATGGGTTCCGTCACCACGCTGACCGACCAGGTGCGCGAGATCTGGGAGGAGGTCCTGGGCATCTCGCCGATCGAGGACGACGACGACATCTTCGACCTGGGCGGTCATTCGCTGACCATCACCCAGATCATCGCCCGGATGCGCAAGCGCCTGGACATCGAGGTCTCCCTGGACGACTTCTTCGACAACCCGACGATCGCCGGGATCGCGAGCTCCCTCGGCGATGACTGAGACCCTCGACGGGCTCCGTCTCTCCCGCCTTGCCGACGAGGACCTGGAGCTCCTGCTGCTGGTCAGGCACTTCGAGCTCAAACTCCTGGAGCTGTACGGCAGGGGCGAGCTCAACGGCACCACCCACACCTGCCTCGGCCAGGAGTACGTCCCGGTCGCGCTCCGCCCCCTGCTCGGCCCGGCCGACCACGTCTTCAGCAACCACCGGGGCCACGGCCACTACCTGGCCAGGTTCCGCGACCCGCACGGCCTGCTCGCCGAGATCATGGGCAGGCAGGGTGCGGTCTGCGGAGGCGTCGGTGGCAGCCAGCACATCCACCGCGACCGCTACCTGTCCACCGGGGTGCAGGGCGAGAGCATGCCGGTCGCCGCCGGTGCCGCGCTCCATCTCAAGCGCGCCGAGCCAGGGGCCCTGGCCTGCGTCCACATCGGCGACGGCACCTGGGGCGAGGGAGCGGTCTACGAGGCATTGAACCTCGCCGCGCTCTGGCGGCTCCCGCTGCTCGTCGTGGTGGAGAACAACGGCATCGCCCAGTCCACCCCGACCGCGTCGCAGATGGCGGGCACGGTGGCCGGTCGGGCGGCGGCCTTCGGCATCCCGCACCTGCTGGTCGTCTCCACGGACGTCAACGAGATCCGCCTCGCGCTGGAGGAGGAGGTGGCGCGGGTGCGCGAGGCGGGGCCGCTGGTGGTCGAGTTCGTCACCCACCGCCTCGGGCCGCACAGCAAGGGCGACGACGTGCGCCCGGCCGACGCCGTACGGGCCGCCAGGGACAACGACTGGTACGGCCGCTACGCCCACCACCATCCCGGGCAGTTCCACCGGATCGACGACGCGGTCAGGGCCGAGGTCCGGGCCGTCGCCGACGAGGTCGCGGCGCGTCCGCTCTCCCGCTGGGAGGCACCGTGCGCGTAGCGGAGAACCTCAACGCGGCACTGCACGGGCTGCTGGACGACGACCCCACCGCCTACGTCCTCGGCGAGGACATCCTCGATCCGTACGGAGGCGCCTTCAAGGTCACCAAGGGCCTGTCCAGCCGCTTTCCCGGACGCGTGATCGGCACTCCGATCAGCGAGGGCGCGCTGACCGGCGTCGCGGCGGGTCTGGCGCTGACCGGCAACACGGCCGTGGCCGAGATCATGTTCGGCGACTTCGTGTCGCTCGCCTTCGACCAGCTCTGCAACTTCGCCGCCAAGTCGGTGTCGATGTACGGCGAGCGGCTGCCGCTGCGGATGGTGGTGCGCTGCCCGACCGGCGGCGGCCGGGGCTACGGCCCCACGCACAGCCAGAGCCTGCAGAAGCACTTCGTCGGCATGCCGGGGCTGTCGCTGTACGAGATGTCCCCCTTCCACGACAACCGCGAGGTGTTCGCGGCGATGCTGGAACGGGGCGAGCCGTGCGTGTTCTTCGAGGACAAGATCCTCTATACCCGGCCGATGGGCCGGGTGGATCCGCTGTTCCTCCTCCGCCGCGACGGGGACCTGGCCGTGGTGGACATCCGCGACTCCACGGGGCGCCCCGACTGTGTTGTCATCGCCCCCGGCGGGATGGCCCACCGGGTGCTGGCCGCGATGCGCTCCCTGCTGGTGGAAGCGGAGATCTCCACCCGGCTGCTGGTGCCCTCCCGCCTCTATCCGCTGGACGCCGACGCGCTCCTGCCGCACCTCGCAGACGTCGTCGTGGTCGCGGAGGAGAGCACCGCCGGGGGCACCTGGGGCAGCGAGGTGGCCCACCTGCTGCACGCCCGCGTCTGGGAGCGCCTGCGCGGTCCCGTCCGCCTCGTCCACTCGCGGGCCGCCGTGATCCCCACCGCCGCGCACCTGGAGAACGAGGTCCTGGCCGGGGAGTCCACGATTCACCGTGCCGTACTGGAGGCCCTGCGTGGCTGACATCCGCGTCCCCAAGCTCAACAACAACGACACCGAGTACCTGATCGTCGAGTGGCTCGTCGAGGACGGCCGTTCCGTCGTCGCGGGGGAGGCGGTCGCCGTGCTGGAGACCTCCAAGGCCGCCGACGAGCTGGAGGCGGGGGTGTCCGGCCACCTGCACCACGCCGCCGCCCTCAACACCTGGATCGCTCCCGGCGCGCTCCTCGCCCGCGTCACCGCCGAGGCCACCCCGCCGCCCGCCTCCCCCGTCCTGGAAAGTCCCGCCCCGGCTCCGTCCGGCTCCGTTCTTTCCGGTTCCGAGCCGGTGGCAGGCGAGGGCATGGCGGGACAGGGGAACGCGCCGGCTCTCCAGCCGGTCGTCACCGATCCCGCCCGCGCCGCCATGGAGGAGTCCGGGGTCTCCGACTCCGATGTCGCGTCCCTGGGCCTGGCCGTCATCCGCCGGGCCGATGTGGAGGCCCTGGTCGCCCGCCGTACCGGGGAGGCGACCGCCACCGTGCGGGCAGACGCGCCGGAATCCGGAACGGACCCGGAGAAAGCCGACGGGCGACAGGCGGGCACCCACCGCCTGTCGCGGGTGCAGCGCGCCGTCGCGCGCGCCGTCACCACCTCGCACGCCGCGATCCCCGCCGCGTACACGGTCGTGCGGTTCGAGGTGGGTCCGCTGCTGGCGCGGACCGGGGAGCTGAGCAGACAGGTCCGCAGGCCGGTCGGCCTGGCGGAGCTGTTCGTACAGGCCGTGGCGGCGCTGCACCCCGCCTTTCCGCTCTTCTTCGCCTCGATCGACGGGGACGAGGCACGGCTGGCCGACGCCCCGCGCGTCGGCGTCACGTTCGACCTGGGCGAGGGCCTGTACGTGCCGGTCGTCCGCGACACCGGGTCGCTCAGGAAGATCGCCGAGGCGCTCATGCGTTACCGGCTCGCCGCGGCCGAGGGAGACTTCCGCGAGAAGGACCTCACCGGCGCCAACATCGCCGTCACCCTGCACACCGACGCCGACGTCGTCCTCGCGATCCCGCTCATCTTCCCCGGCACCGTCTGCGCCCTCGCGATCACCTCGCCGCAGTCCGAGCCGGTACTCGCCGAGGACGGCACGGTGACCGTGCGAACCGTCGCCAACATCGGCCTCGCCTATGACCATCGACTGATCAACGGCCGGGACGCCGCGCTCTTCCTCGCGGCCCTCAGAACGGAGCTGCGGGCTTGAGCGAGACAACGCTGTCAGACGCGAAGAAGGCACTGCTCGCGAGAAGGCTCCGGAATCGGGAGGAGTCGCGGGCCGTCGTCGCCCGAGCTCAGGGAACCGCCCCGCCCCTGTCCCACGCGCAGGAGCGCCTGTGGTTCCTGGAGCAGTACCGCCCCGGCACCACCACCTACACGGTCCCCGTCGCGGTGCGCCTGTGCGGGGAGCTGGACGCCGACGCGCTGCGCCGGGCGCTGGACGAGATCGTCGCGCGCCACGAGGCCCTGCGGATGCGGTTCCTCACCACCGAGGACGGCACCCCCGAGCTCGTCGTCGACGAGCCGGGACCCGCCGAGCTGCGCGTCACCGAGGCGGCCGACGTGGCCGCCGCGATCGAGCTGCTCGACGCCGATCTCGCCGTCCCGTTCGACCTGGAGCGTGGCCCGCTCTTCCGCGCGGTGCTGGTCCGGGTGGCGCCCGACGACCACGTGCTCCTGCTCGCCGCCCACCACACGGTCATCGACGGCTGGTCAAGCGACCTGCTCATCCGCGAGCTGCTCGCCCTGCACGACGGCGAGACCCCGCCGCCCGCGCCGGTCGGCTACGGCGACTACGCCCTCTGGCAGCGGGGCCGGGACCACCGCCGCGAGCTCGGTCACTGGCGCGACCGGCTCGCCGGGCTGCCCGCCCTCGAACTGCCCACCGACCGGCCGCGCCCCGCCGAGCAGCGTCACGAGGGAGCCGCGCTCGACGTCCGGGTGGACGCCGACCTCACCCGGCGGCTGGCCGAGCTGGGCGCCGCGTCCGGCGCCACGCCGTACATGACGTTGCTGGCCGCCTTCCAGGTGCTGCTGGCCCGCTACTCGGGGCAGGCGGACTTCGCCGTCGGCTCCCCGGTCGCCGGACGCGGGCTGCCCGAGCTGGACGGTGTCGTCGGCATGTTCGTCAACACCCTGGTCCTCCGCGCCGACCTGGCGGACGATCCGCCGTTCACCACCTTCCTGGCCCGTACCCGGGAGAGCGCGCTGGACGCCTTCGCGCACCAGGAGCTCCCGTTCGACCAGCTGGTCAGCGAGCTGAACGTGGTCCGCGACGTCAGCCGCTCGCCGCTCGCGCAGGTCACGTTCGCGCTGCAGAACTTCAAGGCGGGCCAGGAGGACGGGCGCGTCTCCTACCTCACCCTCCCGGCCAGGACGACCCGGTTCGACCTCGGCCTCTACCTGTTCGAGAGCCCGGACGGGCTGGTCGGTCACCTCTCCTACAGCACCGCACTGTTCGACCCCGAGACCGTGGAGCTGCTGGCGGCGCGGTTCGAGACGCTACTGCGCTCGATCGTGGCGGACCCCGGTGCGCGGGTGGGCGAGCTCTCGCTGCTCAGTGATGACGAGCGGGACCGGGTCCTGGGCTTCGGGGCCGGACCCGCGCTCCGGCCGTCCGGTCATGACCTGCTCCACGACCTCCTCACCGCGCAGGCCGCGCTGACCCCCGGCGCGACAGCGGTGGTCCACGCCTGCTCGCCGGCCTCGGGCACGGCGTCCGCGGCGTCTGTGACGTCCGGGGTTCGCGGCGGCTCGCTGACCTACGCCGAGCTCGACGGGCGTTCCACTCGGATCGCCGCCCTGCTGAGGAACCGCCACGGCGTGGGGCCGGACAGCAGGGTCGGTGTCCTTCTCGAACAGTCCACGGACCTCGCGGCGGCGGTCATCGGCGTGCTGAAGGCCGGTGGCGCGTACCTGCCCCTCGACCCCAAGCAGCCCCGCGACCGCCTGGCGTACATGCTCGCCGACGCCGGGGTCGTCGCCGTCCTCACCGCCTCCGCCCTGTGCGACCTGGTCCCCGATCTCCCCGAGGCGCCGGTGATCCGCCTGGACTCCGAGGCGCTGGACGAGACCGGGTTCGAACCTCCCGGGGTCTCGCCGGACCACCTGGCGTACGTGATCTACACCTCGGGGACCACCGGGCGGCCGAAGGGCGTCGGGGTGCAGCACCGGCAGGTGCTCAACTACCTCACCGGGGTCAGGGAGCGCTTCGAGGTCGAGCCCGCCTCGGTCCACACGCTGCTGCAGTCGCTCTCGTTCGACTTCGGGGTGACGATCCTCTACCTGTCGATCATGACCGGCGGTGAGCTGCACCTGGCCGACCCGCAGGCCCCGGCCGAGGAGCTCGCCGGGCAGCTGAGCCGCACCGACTACCTGAAGATGACCCCCTCCCACCTCGCCTCGCTGCTCGCCGCGGTGGACGACCCCGCCGAACTGCTCCCGCGCAGGCTCCTCATCCTCGGTGGTGAGGCCTCCGGGTGGAACTGGGCCCGCGAGCTGGCCGCGCACACCACGGTGGTCAACCACTACGGCCCCACCGAGGCCACGGTCGGCATCTCCACCCACGCCGTCACCGGCGAGGAGGAGCGGGCGCTGAACCTGCCGATCGGCAGACCACTGCCCGGCGCCCGGGTCTACGTGCTGGACGAGCACCTGCGGCCGGTTCCGCCGGGTATGACCGGCGAGATCTACCTCGGCGGTGACCGGCTCGCCCGCGGATACCTCGGCCGCCCCGGGCTGACGGCCGACAGGTTCCTGCCCGACCCGTACGGCGAATCCGGTGCCCGGATGTACCGGACGGGTGATCTGGGCCGCTGGCTGCCCTCGGGTGACCTGTGCTTCCTCGGCCGCCGCGACCTGCAGGTCAAGGTCAGGGGCTACCGGGTGGAGCTGCCGGAGATCGAGTCGGTACTCGCCGGCCAGCCGGGGATCGCCCACGCCGTCGTCGAACTGCGCGCGGACCGGCTGGTCGGGTACGTCGTCGCGGAGACCGCCGGCGACCGGAGCAGCGTCAGCGAGCTGCGGGCGAGGCTCGGCGAGCGGCTTCCCGAGTACATGATCCCCGGTCGGTTCGTCTGGTTGGACGAGCTGCCGCTGAAGTCGCACGGCAAGGTAGACCGGGCGAGGCTGCCGGAACCCGACGAGGCACGGCCTGACCAGGAGGCCGGGTTCGTCCCGCCGGGAACGCCGCTCGAAGAGGCGATCGCAGCGGTATGGGCGAAGGTGCTGGGACTCGTCCAGGTCGGTGTGCTGGACGACTTCTTCGACCTGGGCGGGCACTCGCTGCTCGCCGCGCAGGTGGTCGCCCGCCTCAGAAAGGCCATCCCGGAGGGCGGGCGCCAGGTCACCATCCTGGACCTGTTCAAGAACCGGACGGTCCGTGAGCTCGCCCGGCTCGTCGAGACGGCCGACGACGGCCCGCGCATGCTCCTGCACCGGCTCACCCCGGCCCGCGCGGCCACCTCGACCCTGGTCTGCGTGCCGTACGGCGGCGGCAGCGCGGCCATCTACCAGCCGCTGGCCGACGCGCTGCCGGCGAACTGGGCACTGCACGCGGTCGCCGTCCCCGGCCAGGAGATGGGGCTGATCGAGGAGACCCGGCCGGTGGAGGAGGTCGCGCGGGGCTGCGTGGCGGAGATCCTCCGGGACGTCCGGGGACCGCTCGCGCTGTACGGGCACTGCGGACTCGGTGTCATGCTGACCGTGGAGATCGCCCGCCACCTGGAGGCGGCGGGCCGCCAGGTCGAGGCGATCTACCTCGGCGGCATCTTCCCCTTCGCGCGCCCCGACTCGCTGCTGGCCCGGCTGTCGAACCTGACCGACCGCCTCCGCAGCGACCAGGTCTGGGCCAACGCCCTGCAGGCCGCCGGTCTCGACGTGGAGGACCTGGAGCGCGACCAGCTCAAACTGATGATCGACAACCGCCGCAAGGGCACCAGGGAGGCGGAGCGCTACTTCACCCGCCTCTTCGCCGACGGCGTCGAACCGCTCAGGGCGCCGATCATCTCCGTGGCGGGCGACCGCGATCCGGCCACCGAGTTCTACCAGGAGCGCTATCGCGAGTGGCACCTGCTGACCGGCTCCACGGCCGTGGTCGTCCTCGACGAGGCCGGGCACTTTTTCCTGAAATATCGGGCGGAGGAGCTCGCGGCCATCGTCACCGGCACCCACCGGGCCATCGCCTCCGGCGACACGGCGAAGCTGGGCCGCACCGACAGGTCCACCTGGTGGCTCGACGGCGTCTCCATCCAGGACGCCTCTGCTCGGGGCGTCTCCGTTCAGGACACATCGGCCCGGGCCGCCTTCGCCGACCCGGCCCTCACCCGAGCCGTCACGCCTCCGGGCGGGCCGGTAAAGGACGCGGGGGCCGGAACCGGTCAGGACCCCGGTGAGCAGACCGTACCCGCCGGAGCCGTCGTCCAGGCCGGGCGGCCCCCGGACGTGCCCGCTCCCGCCGGTTTCGGCACGGACGGCGCGCCACCGGCGACCGGGCACTCCGGAGCGGCGGTCTCCTCGGCGAGTCCCGGCCCCCAGCCGAGCATGAGGCGGTTCGCCACCGTGGCCGCGGGACAACTCGTCTCGATCGTCGGGTCGTCGCTGACCGAGTTCGCCGTACCGCTGTGGATCTACATCACCACCGGCTCGCTCGCCAGGTTCGCCCTGTTCTCGGTCCTCGCACTGGTCCCGGGCATGCTGGTCTCCCCCCTCGCCGGTGCCCTCGTCGACCGTTATGACCGGCGCCGGGTCATGCTCGCCGGAGACGTCGGCGCGTTCGGCACCCAGCTGGCACTCGGCGTCCTGCTGTGGACCGGCAACCTTCAGGTCTGGCACATCTACCCGCTCCTGGTACTGCTCTCCGTGGCGCTGACCTTCCAGCGCCTCGCGTACAACTCGGCGGTACCGCAACTGGTCCCCAAGCGCTTCCTCGGCCACGCCAACGGGGTGGTCCAGATGGTCACCGGCACCGCGCAACTGGTCGTCCCGCTGCTCGCGGTCGGCCTGATGGCGGTGATCGGCCTGGAGGGCATCCTCGTCCTGGACGTCGTCTCCTACGTCTTCGCGATCGGGGTGCTGCTCTTCGTCCGCTTCCCGAGGACCATGGCGTGGAAGCGCAGGGAGTCGCTGGTCGCCGAGATGGTCGAGGGCTGGAGGTTCTCCTGGGGTAACCGGGGCTTCCGCGGCATGCTGTTCTTCTTCGCGGTGCTCAACGTCTTCCTGTCCCCGCTCTTCCTGCTCATCTCGCCGCTGGTCCTTGGCTTCGCCACGCTGGAGGACGTCGGCCGGATCTCCTTCGCCGGCGGCCTCGGGGTCTTCCTCGGCGGCCTGACCATGACCGTCTGGGGAGGACCGAGGCGGCGGCGGCTGCGCGGCGTCATGCTCTCCACCCTCGTGCTGAGCCTCTTCTGCCTGGTCACCGGTTTGCGGCAGGACCTGCCCCTGATCGCGGTGGGCGCCTTCGGGATGTCGTTCTGGCTGACCATGCTCAACGGCGTCTACGCCACGATCATCCAGGTCAAGGTGCCGCAGCGGTTCCACGGCCGGGTCATCGCGCTCAACACGCTCATCGCCTGGTCCACCCTGCCGATCGGGTTCGGCCTGGTCGCGCCGTACGGCAGCGCCCTGTTCGAGCCGCTGCTCACGCCGGGAGGGCCGCTCGCCGGCACGGTCGGCCTTGTGCTCGGTACCGGCGAGGGCCGCGGCGTCGGCCTGATGTACGTGCTGTTCGCAGTCGCCATCGCGGTCACGGCGCTGGTCGCGATGCGGACCCGCACGCTGTCCAGGTTCGACCTGGACGTGCCCGACGCGCTCCCGGACGACCTGGTCGGCTTCCAGAGCATCCAGAGGCGTCACATGCGGCAGGAAAGCCGGCCGGTCGCGGAGGCGGCCTCCCGCCGAAGATGACCCACGCGCACGGTGATCATCGTGGGGGAACGCCGACGGGGCGCGGCCACCGGCCGCGCCCCGTCCCCCTGCGTTATATGGCTACCCGCGTCCGTTCAACGCGATGGCCTGGCTGACGCCTGGTCGGATCAGTAACCCGGGCCGCCGGGAGCGAAGTCCTCCCAGTGGTAGCACGCCCAGTAGTAGCCACCGTTGACCTGCGCGAGCTGGTCCTCGTCCAGTTCGCGGCCGAGCGCGGACAGAGCGGAGAGCTCCGACTTGCCGTTGGTCGCCATTTGTTCCCCCTTCGATTGACTTGCATGACCAGCATCGCGACGGCGCTTGGAAACCTTTTGAGAATTACTGGCGATCGGCTTGAGCATCGTCGACCGGCTGGAAGGCGTGCGGCACTTCAGGCTCGCAGGCGCAGCCCCCTTGGGGTCGGGTGGAAGCCCGCGGACTCCAGGGCGGCGGCCAGGGGGGAGTCGTTGATGGCGGTGCCGTCCGCGCGCTCGACGGTCAGCTTGCCGAGGGCGCCGTCGCGTACGGCGAGCGCGAGGGTGTCGACGGCGGGCCGGAGGCGGTCGTCTCCGGAGAAGGAGAGCAGGGTCCTACCGCCGCGCTCGACATAGAGGATCAGGTGCCCGTCGACGAGCACGACCAGGGATCCGGCCTTCCTGCCCGGCTTGTGGGACACCTCGCCAGGATGGGCGGGCCACGGCAGGGCCGCCCCGTACGGGTTGGCCGGGTCGGTCGCCGCCAGCACCACCGCTCGCCGGCCGCCCTCCCCCGCGCCCTCGGGCTTCCGGGAGCTCCACGGGTCGGGTACCGGTGCCGCGCTCGGCGGTGCGGTGAGTGAGACGGACATGGCGCGCATCCGGTCGACGGCACCGGGAAGGGCGAACTGGGCGCCGCCCAGCCCCTCCACGAAGTAGCCCCTGCGGCACCGGCCGCTCTCCTCGAAGGCGCGAAGCACCTGGTAGACGGCGGCGAACCCGCCCGGCAGCCGCTCGGCGGTCACCGCGCCCCTGGTCACCACGCCGTACCGCTCCAGCAGCGCCTCGGCCTGGGCGTGGGCGCGCTGGGTGGCGTCCTCGGCGGGGGCGGGCAGCGTCCACCAGCGCCCGCCCACCGTGGGCGGGCCGCTCCGGCTCGGCAGCACCGCCCGCCGACGCCGGGTCGGAGCAGGGCGATGCGCGGGGCGCCCCGTCCCGAGTGTGGCCCGCAGCGGCGCCAGCGTGTCGCCGGTGATCCGGCCCGACCACACCAGGTCCCACACGGCGGCCGACAGGGCACGGTCGTCCGGGACCGAACCGGCCAGCAGAACGCCGGCCCGACTCGCCAGCTCGCGGAAGAAGAGCGCGCCCCCACCGCCCAGCACCTCCAGCACCGCCCCGTGCACCGGGGTCAGCGTGATGTCGGCGGGATCGGGCATCAGCAGCGGCGCGGTGTCGGCGAAGTAGAGCGACACCCAGCCGTCGCCACCCGGCAGAGACCCCTGCCCTGCCCAGATCACCTCGCCGGAGGCCGTCAGCTCGTCCAGCAGCGACGGGTCGTATCCGGGCACCCGCGAGGGCAGGATCAGCGTCTCCAGCGCCGAAGCGGGCACCGCCGAGCCCTGCAACTGCTCGATCGCGCTCACCAGCGCGTCGATCGGCGGCCTGCCCCGCCGCGGGGAGTCGGTGATGCCGTGCCAGGCGGGGGCGAAGACGGCCAGAGTCTCCGCGGAGACCGGTTCCACCTCCTTGCGGAGCCTGGCCAGGGACCTGCGGCGCAGCATCCGCAGCACCCCGGCGTCACACCACTCCTCGCCTCGGCCACCCGGCCTGAACTCCCCGCTCACCACCCGCCCGGAGGCCGCCAGGCGGCGCAACGCGTCGGTGACGACCGCGGTGCCGAGGCCGAACCTGGCCGCGGCCGTGCTCGGGGGGAAGGGGGTGCGCGTGCGGGCGTGCCTGGCGAGCAGGTCGCCCAGCGGATCGTCCACCGGTTCCAGGAACGCGTGCGGCACTCCCACCGGCAGCGGCACGCCGAGCGCGTCGCGCAGCCGGGCGGCGTCCTCGATCGCCGCCCACCGCTCCTGCCCGGCCACCCGAACCCTGATCGCCCGCCGGGAACCCTCCAGCATGGCCAGCCACGCCGGGTCACCCTCGCGCACGCTCACGTCCTCGGCCACCAGGGGGCCGTGGGAGCGGAGCAGGTCGGCCAGGTCCTCGGCGTCGCGCAGCGGCCGGTCCAGCCGGGCCAGCTCCCGCTCGGTGTCGGCGATCACATCGGGGTCGAGCAGCTCGCGCAGGTCGGCCTGGCCCAGCAACTCGGCCAGCAGGCTCGTGTCGAGCGCGAGCGCCTGGGCGCGGCGCTCGGCCAGCGGAGCATCCCCCTCGTACATGAACGCGCCGATGTAGTTGAACAGCAGCGACGCGGCGAACGGCGACGCCTTCCCGGTCTCCACCTCCACCAGCCGGACCCGCCGCGCCTCGATGTCGCGCATCAGCCGGACCAGCCCCGGAACGTCGAACACGTCCTGAAGACACTCGCGCATCGTCTCCAGCACCACGGGGAACGACGCGTAGCGGCCGGCCACGTTCAGCAGGTGCGACGCGCGCTGCCGCTGCTGCCAGAGCGGCGACCGCCTGCCCGGCACGCGGCGCGGCAGCAGCAGGGACCGCCCCGCGCACTCGCGGAACCGCGCCGCGAACAGCGCAGAGCCGCCGAGTTCCTCGGTGACGATCCGCTCGATCTCATCCGGGTCGAAGGCGGCGACGTCGGACGGAGGTTCCGCGAGAGTGTCGGGGATGCGCAGCACGATCCCGTCGTCGGAGTGCACGGCCTGCACGTCGACGCCGTAACGCTCCCGCAGCCGCCGCCCGATCGCCAGCGCCCACGGCGCGTGTACCCGTGCTCCGTACGGGGAGTGCAGCACCACCCGCCAGTCGCCCAACTCGTCGTGGAACCGCTCGACCAGCAACGTCCGGTCGTCCGGCACATAACCGGTCGCCTGCCGCTGCTCGGCCAGGTAGGCGAGCAGGTTGGCCGCGGCGAACCCGTCCAGCCCCGCCGCCCTGATCCTCTCCAACGCCCCGTCCCGTGCCGTGTTTCCGGCCTCGGCGTTTCCCGTCCCCGAGCTTCCCGCTCCTGCCTTCGCCCTTCCCGTCTCCGGGTTTCCCGTTCCTGAGCCCGGTGTTTCCGGGTGCCCTGTCCCGGTGCTTCTCGTCCCTGCGTTCCCCGCCCCCGCGTCCCTTGGCCGCGCGCTCTCCGTACCACCGTCTCCCGCCTCGGCGTCCGCGCCCGCCGAGGACATCTGGCGGAGGAACGCGCCGATGGCCTTCCCCAGCTCCGCCGGGCGCCCCGCGGTGTCGCCGTACCAGAACGGGAGCTTCCCCGGTTGTCCGGGCGCGGGAGTGACCAGCACCCGGTCAGCCGTGATCTCCTCGATCCGCCAGGAGGTCGCGCCCAGCACGAACACGTCACCGGTCCGCGACTCGTAGACCATCTCCTCGTCCAGCTCGCCCACCCGGGAGGACTTCTCCCCGACCAGGAACACGCCGAACAACCCCCGGTCGGGGATCGTGCCGCCGTTGGTGACCGCCAGCCGCTGGGCTCCGGGACGGCCCCGCAGGGTGCCGGCCCCCCGATCCCAGACGATGCGCGGTCGCAGCTCGGCGAACTCCTCGCTCGGGTAGCGCCCGGCGAGCATGTCGAGGGTCGCCTCCAGCGCGCTTCTGGGCAGCGTCCGGTAGGGGGCGGCTCGCCGTACGACCTCCTCCAGCTCGTCGACGGTCCACTCGTCCAGCGCGGTCATCGCCACGATCTGCTGGGCGAGGACGTCGAGAGGATTGCGCGGATAGCGCAGTTCCTCGATCTCCCCACTTCTCATCCGTTCGGCCACCACGGCCGTCTGGACCAGGTCACCCCGGTACTTGGGAAAGATCACACCACGTGAGACGGCTCCCACCTGGTGCCCGGCCCTGCCGATCCGCTGCAGGCCGCTCGCCACGCTCGGCGGTGCCCCCACGCAGGCCACCAGGTCCACCGCACCCATGTCGATGCCGAGTTCCAGGCTGGAGGTCGCGACCACGGCGGGCAGTCGCCCGGACTTGAGCGCCTCCTCGATCTGGGAACGCTCCTCCTTCGACACCGACCCGTGGTGGGCCCGCACGATCTCCGGGACGACCCCCTTGGCCGAACCGGCCTGCGCCATCATGGCCGCCGGGGTGGAGAGGGAGGCGGGGAGCTCGGGGAAGCTCTCGGCCCAGTGCGCGGGATCCGCCTCCGTGCCCCCCTCGGACCGCTCCGCCTCGGCGGCCCGCCGCTCCCACGCCAGCTCGTTGAGGCGGGTGCAGAGCCGTTCGGCCAGCCGCCGTGAGTTGGCGAACACGATCGTGGAACTGTGCCCCCCGATCAGGTCGAACAGCCGCTCCTCCACATGCGGCCAGATCGACCGCTTGGCCGGGCTCTCGGTCAGCCACCGGTCGTCGTCGGAGGCGGAGGAGGCGGGCGGCGTGTCGAGCTCTGTCATGTCCTCGATCGGGACGACCACCTCGACCTCGATCTCCTTACCCGCGGGCGGCTGGACCACGGTCGCCGGACGGGGCCCGCCCAGGAAGGCGGCAACCTCGCTCACCGGCCGTACGGTCGCGGACAGGCCGACGCGCTGCGCGGGCCGGGGCAGGAGGGCGTCGAGCCGCTCCAGGCTGAGTGCCAGGTGCGCGCCGCGCTTGGTGGCGGCCACCGCGTGCACCTCGTCGACGATGACCGTCTCCACACCGCGCAGTGCCTCGCGGGCCTGGCTGGTGAGCAGCAGGAACAGCGACTCGGGGGTGGTGATCAGAATGTCGGACGGCCTGGTCGCGAACCGGCGCCGCTCCCCGGCTGAGGTGTCGCCCGAGCGGATCGCCACCGAGATCTCCGGCACCGGGAGGCCGAGCCTGCTCGCGGTCTGTCTCAGCCCGGCCAGCGGTGCCCGGAGGTTGCGCTCGATGTCGACGGCCAGCGCCTTGAGCGGCGACACGTAAAGGACCCGGCACAGCCTCGGCGGCTCCTCGTCCCGTCGGGAACGGTTCCGCCTCCTCCCGGCGCCCGTGCCGCCCGTCATGTCCGGGGCGGTGGCGCCCGCCGGGGCGTCCATGGTCGTGGTGGCGTCTCCGGAGCTTCCGGGGAACCCGGCGTCCTCGCCGGACGGGGGAGACCCGGTGGCCGAGTGCCCGGCCGCCAGCCGGTCGAGCGACCACAGAAAAGCGGCCAGCGTCTTGCCGGAGCCCGTGGGGGCGACCACCAGGGTGTTGTCACCCCGGGCGATCGCCGCCCACGCCCCCTCCTGTGCCGCGGTCGGCGCGGCGAAGGCCCCGGTGAACCAGTCCCTGGTCATCCGGGTGAAGTGCCCCAGCGCCCCGTCCGCGCCCGCCGTCTCGTTCATCGCGCCCCCTGCCTCCCGGCTCGGCCGACCAACCGGGCCACCGCCCATACTGCACGGCGCCACCGACAGAACCCGCCACCGCCTGCCGGGGGCCGGGGAGGACCCGGTGGCCGGCTCCTCACCTGCGGACACGTGATCCACCGGTGCCACCGCCGGATCACCGGATCTGTACGCCGGAGGCGTTCGGCGGGACCTCGGCGGGACCTCGGCGGGGCCTCGCCGGCACGGCCCGCCCCAGGAGTAGGTTGGCTCCTGTCGCCACTGACATGCTTTGGCGAACACAGAACGCATTGAGTGGTGAGCTAACGGTGAGTATCGACTACCAGGCCATCGAGGCGAAACGCGAGCGGATCAAGGCGGAGCATCTCAGGGAGAACCGTCCGCCGAGCAGCGCGAGAGGGCTGCACCACTTCGCGCTGATCTCCTCAGACGTCGAGACGACGATCGGGTTCTACCAGGACCTTCTGGAGTTCCCCCTCACGGAGATCTTCGAGAACCGCGACTACCAGGGGTCGAACCACTTCTTCTTCGACATCGGCAACGGCAACCTCCTCGCCTTCTTCGACTTCCCGGGGCTGGACCTCGGCCCCTACCGGGAGGTCCTCGGCGGGCTCCACCACGTCGCCATCTCCGTGGACCCCTCCACCTGGGAGCGCCTGCGAGGCAAGCTGGCGACGGCGGGCGTGCCGCACCAGGTGGAGAGCGGTACCTCCATCTACTTCACCGACCCGGACGGGGCGCGCGTGGAACTGCTCGCCGACCCCCTCGGCGAGATGTACGGCTCCCGCGTGCTCTGACGATCCGCGCCGCCCCTCAGCCGCGAGCCGGTCGCCCTCGGATACGGTCCCCGCGTGCTCCGACGGTCCGTCCTGCCCCCTTGGCGGGCCGTACTCCCGCCGACGCGCGGACCCCGCCCCTGCCGGTCCCCGTCCCCAGGTCTCCCTTTCACCGGGACCGGGCGACCGGGACGCCGCCGAGGTGCGGCATGCCGGGCGCGGGCCGCGGCACGCCGGTGTGGTCTCATACTTGGGGCATGCGCCTGTCGGATTTCTGGAAGCGGATGAAGCTGCACTTCGGCGACCAGTACGCCGAGTCGTGGGCCCATGACTACGTCATCGCCGACCTCGGCGGCCGGACCGTGATCCAGGCGCTGGCCGAGGGGGTCGGGGCGAAGGAGGTCTGGCACGCCGTGTGCGGGGTGACCGACGTCTCTCCCAGGCTTCGCTGAGGAGTGGCCGGGGGCGGTCAGGAGGGCTCCGCGGGCGGAGCGAGAAGTCTCTCCACCGAACCGGCCGCGTGCACGGGGTCGTCGGCACTCTCCTCGCCGTCCGGCGACCACAGAAACAGCCAGCCGTCCCTGACGGGGGTGGCGAAGACGATGGTCTGCCGGCCGCTGTCCGGATGCCATACCCACAGCACCGGAGCGGCACCTCCGAGGGGGCGGCTCACCAGCCCCCGTTGTCGCAGTTCGGCGGCCAGGGAGTCGAGATGGGCTAGGCGTTGCTGCGTGAACGTGTTGGGCACGTCGGGCACCTCGGGTCGTTTCCCTTAGGATCACCCCAGGTCAGCCTGGTTACAACAGGCTCAGGACAATTCTCGGAAATGTCGCCTCCCGGATGGGGTCGCGCTCCTCGCTGCCACGCCCTCAGGCCTGTGACCGGCCCCGTGCGGGCCCCGTGTGGATCCTGTGCGGGCCTCGTGCGGGAGAGTCCCGCGGTGGATCACGGTTCCCGGAACACGTGATGCCAACGGGCCGCGATCGAACAGTCGTTCGGCTATATTGAACGGGCCGTCACTCCTGGCGTGCCCTCCCGAAATTGTCGGCGGCACCCCGTAGCTTTCTGGCAACCGATCCAACCCGCGACCCTCCAGGGGGGCTCCCATGGCAGCTAACGACCGCGAGAAGGCGCTCGAGACCGCGCTCGCTCAGATCGAGCGGCAGTTCGGCAAGGGCTCCATCATGCGCCTGGGCGACGAGACCCGGGCGCCCATCGAGGTGGTCCCCACCGGCTCCATCGCGCTCGACGTGGCGCTCGGCATCGGGGGCTTCCCGCGCGGCCGCATCATTGAGGTCTACGGTCCCGAGTCCTCGGGAAAGACCACGATCGCCCTGCACGCGGTGGCCAACGCCCAGCGTGGCGGCGGCATCGCCGCGTTCATCGACGCCGAGCACGCGCTCGACCCCGAGTACGCCCAGAAGCTGGGTGTCGACACCGACGCGCTGCTCGTCTCCCAGCCGGACACCGGCGAGCAGGCGCTGGAGATCGCCGACATGCTGATCCGGTCCGGCGCCGTCGACCTGCTGGTCATCGACTCGGTCGCGGCCCTAGTGCCCAAGGCCGAGATCGAGGGGGAGATGGGCGACAGCCACGTCGGCCTCCAGGCACGCCTGATGTCCCAGGCGCTGCGCAAGGTCGCGGGCGCGCTCAACAACACCGGCACCACCGCGATCTTCATCAACCAGCTCCGCGAGAAGATCGGCGTCATGTTCGGCTCGCCCGAGACCACGACCGGTGGAAAGGCGCTGAAGTTCTACGCCTCGGTCCGTCTCGACATCCGCCGTATCGAGACGCTGAAGGACGGCACCGAGGCGGTCGGCAACCGCACCCGGGTGAAGGTCGTCAAGAACAAGATGGCCCCGCCCTTCCGGGTGGCCGACTTCGACATCCTCTACGGCGTCGGCATCTCCCGCGAGGGCGGCCTGATCGACATGGGGGTGGAGCACGGCTTCGTCCGCAAGTCCGGAGCCTGGTACACCTACGAGGGCGACCAGCTCGGTCAGGGCAAGGAGAACGCGCGAAACTTCCTCAAGAACCACCCGGACATGGCGAACGAGATCGAGAAGAAGATCAAGGAGAAGCTCGGCGTCGGCCCGCGCGTCGACAGCCCGGCCGCCCCGCCGCCTGCCGCTCCGGCGACCGCCGCGTCCGGCCGTGGTTCCGGTCCGGCTCCGGCGGCCGCCGCGTCCGGTCGCGGTTCCAAGGCGGCCACTCCCAAGCCGGGTGACGCCTGATTCGGGCTGACCGATGATGATGGGAGCCAACCTCGGTCCGCCCGGTGAGGTCGGGCCGAGAGACTGGGGTGCCTGGCCCGACGAGCCCCGGATCGGCTCGCCGGGCAGCAGCGGGCGGGGGCGGGGCGACGGTCTTCCCGCTTCCGAGGGGGAGACCGCAGGTCCTGCCGACGGCGAGCCGCGAAGCCGGAAGGGACGTGGCTCCCGGCGTGGTGAGCGACGGTCCGGGGGTGGTTCCTCGGGCGCCCTTCCTGACGGCCTCCTTCCTGACAGACCGGTCAAGGAATCTCCCGCGAGCAGGGGAGCCGATCCGCAGGCGGTGGCGCGGGCGATCTGCCTGCGGCTGTTGACGATGGCGCCGCGCACCCGAGCTCAGCTCGCGGAGGCGCTGCGCAAGCGTGAGGTGCCCCAGGAGGCGGCGGACGCCGTGCTGGAGCGCTTCTCCGAGGTCGGGCTCATCGACGATGAGGCGTTCGCCGAGGCATGGGTGAGCTCTCGCCATGCCGGGCGGGGGCTTGCCAGAAAGGCCCTTGCCTCCGAGCTCCGGCACCGGGGGGTGGACGAGGAGACCGTGAAGGACGCGATGGAACAGCTCGACCCCGAGCAGGAGGCGGAGACCGCCCGTGGCCTCGTACGGCGCAAGCTCTCCTCGACCCGTGGCCTGGACCCCGCGGTCAGGACCCGCAGGCTGGCCGGCATGCTCGCTCGGAAGGGATACGGTCCTGGCCTGGCGTTTCGCGTTATCCGCGAAGTGCTGGAGGATGATGAGGCAGAAACAGCGCCATTCACGGAAGATTCGGGCTATCCCCTCGACTAGCTCAAAGCAGCCTGACGCTAGGTCTTTGCTTGCTCGTTACCTCTCTGACGCTTAATCTCAACGGCAGTGAGGAGTTACTCCGCGCAGTGCGGATTGTCATAGCGGTGTAATACGGACAAGCAGGCTTGGCGGATGAGGGCGAGAGAGCGGGCCGGTGGGAAAAGCCGGTGAGTGATCCCTCTGGGCTCACTTCTGTCCCGACAGCGCCGTCTCTTGAGCTTTCCGTGCCGTGCGTGTGACCCCTCGTGTGCTTGATATTTGCGACGCGAGGAAGGTGAGACGCGCATGGATCCGGTCGTGGTCGTCATATTGGCAGTGGCGGTTGTGGCTCTTGCCATGATGACAGCCGTGCTGGTCGTGTTGCTGCGTCGCATCGGAGGAGCCGGGCCGAGGGGCCTCACCTCGGAGCAGGAGGCCGAGGTCTCGGCCCAGCTGGAGGAGGCCAGGCGCGAGGCCGCCGGTATCCGGGCGAAGGCCCAGGACGACGCCGGAGAGCTCCTGCGCAAATCGGAGGCGGCGGTCGAGGCGGCGGCCGAGATACGCAAGGAGGTCGACGCCGAGGGCAAGGTGCTGAAATACGAGCTCAAGGAACTCCGGGCAGACCTCGAACGCAGGGAGAACCGGCTGGCCGAGCGGGAGCAGCGCCTCGACGATGAGGCCAGGCGTCAGGCCGACCGGGCCCGCAAGCTCGCCGAGACGGAGACCGAGCTGGCCGATCGCCGCGAGGACCTCGAACGGGTGGCCGAGGAGCGCAAGGCCATCCTGGAGCGGGTGTCCGGGCTCACCGGTGACCAGGCCAGAGCCGAGCTGGTCCGGGAGATCGAGAACCAGGCCAAGCGCGAGGCGGCCCTGATCGTCAGGGAGATCGAGAGCGAGGCACGCAAGGAGGGCGAGAAGCGCGCCACCAAGATCGTTACATTGGCGGTCCAGCGGGTGGCCACCGAGCAGACCGCCGAGTCCGTCGTGAGCGTCCTGCACCTGCCGGGTGACGAGATGAAGGGGCGCATCATCGGCCGCGAGGGCCGCAACATCCGTGCCTTCGAGTCGACCACCGGAGTCAACCTGATCATCGACGACACGCCGGAAGCCGTGTTGCTGTCGTGCTTCGACCCGGTCCGCCGCGAGACCGCGCGGCTGACCCTGGAGAAACTCGTCCTCGACGGCCGCATCCATCCGCAGCGCATCGAGGAGGCCCACGAGCGCAGCAAGGCCGAGGTCCAGGAGCTGTGCGTGCGGGCGGGTGAGGACGCCCTGGTGGAACTCGCCATCACCGACATGCACCCCGAACTGGTCACCCTCCTCGGCCAGCTCCGCTACCGCACCTCCTACGGTCAGAACGTGCTCGGCCATCTCGTCGAGTCCGCCCACATCGCCGGCATCATGGCGGCCGAGTTGCGGCTCGACACGACGCTGCTCAAGCGCTGCACGCTCCTGCACGACATCGGCAAGGCACTCACCCACGAGGTCGAGGGCAGCCACGCGCTCATCGGCGCCGAGATCGCCAGGCGGTACGGCGAGCACGAGGACGTGGTCCACGCCATCGAGGCCCACCACAACGAGGTCGAGGTCAAGACCGTCGAGGCCGTCCTCACCCAGGCCGCCGACGCGATCAGCGGCGGCCGTCCGGGCGCCCGCCGGGAGTCGCTGGAGGCCTACGTCAAGCGACTGGAGCGCCTGGAGGAGATCGCCGCCTCCTACGAGGGGGTCGAGAAGGTCTTCGCCATGCAGGCGGGCCGTGAGATCAGGGTCATGGTCAAGCCGGGCTCGGTCGACGACATCCAGGCTCAGGTGATCGCCCGCGACGTCGCCAAGCAGGTCGAGGAGGAGCTCACCTACCCCGGTCAGATCCGCATCACGGTCGTCCGTGAGTCCCGGGCCACCGAGTTCGCCCGCTGACCGGCCCGGCACTCGAAAGGCCGCCCGCCGGACGGAGACTCGCGCCGGGGGCGGGAGGCCGCAGGTGAGCGTTCAGACGTGGAAGATCTGCTGGTAGAAGGCGAGCTCGGTGGCCAGCGCCGCGCTGCGGGTCTCGGCGCGGCGGAAGCCGTGGGCCTCGCCCTCGAACGTGAGGTAGGTGCAGGGAATGCCACGCTCGGCGAGGGCGTCGACGAAGGCCTGCGACTGCTCAGGGGGGACCACGGGGTCGGAAAGGCCCTGCAGGAGCAGCATTGGGCAGCTCACCCCCGCCACCTGGCCGAGAGGCTCGCGCGAGGCGTACAGAACGGGATCTTCCGGGCCGATCAGCCATTCGATGTAGCGTGACTCGAAGTCGTGGGTGGTCGCGCTGAACGTGGCGAGTGAGCTTATGCCGTAGTAGGAGACGCCTCCGGCGAACGCGTCGGACGTGCAGCAGGCCGCCATGACCGTCCAGCCGCCCGCGCTGCCGCCCCGGATCGCGATCCGCGCCGGGTCGGCCAGTCCCTCTGCGGCCAGCCATTCGGCCGCGGTGATCGAGTCCTCGACGTCGACCACGCCCCACTGGCCACGCAGCCGCTCGCGGTAGGCGCGGCCGTAGCCGGTGGAACCGCCGTAGTTGACGTCGATCACCCCGATGCCCCTGCTGGTGAAGAACGCCTTCTCCAGGTCGAGCGCTCCGACGCTGTGCCCGGTCGGCCCGCCATGCACGAACACGACGTACGGTGGGGGGCCCTCGCCGCGCGCCGAGGGGTTGGACGGCGGGTAGAGGAACGCGTGCACCTCGCGCCCGAACCGGCTCTCGAACTCCACGGTTCTGGGGAGCGGCAGGTAGGCGGGGTCGGGCAGCTCGTTGATGTCCCTGCGCAGCTCCTGTACGCCGCCGGTCACCGTGTCGACCCGGACGATCGAGCGGGACAGCGCCGGGCCGTACCCGATACCGACCAGGGCGTGCCCGTCGGTGGCCAGCGCCGGATCCCAGCCGCCGTAGGGCACCTCCAGGTCGCTCAGCAGGCCGCTGCCCGGGTCGAAGACGCCCAGCCGCAGACCGCCCAGCCCGTGCAGGACCGCGAGGCTGCCGTCGGCCATCGGCGCGTACGGTGTCGCGCCGAGCTGCCACAGCGGGCCCGCGAACTCCTCCTCCGCCGGGTAGAGCGCCCGGGTCCCGGTGCCGTATATCCCGACCAGGTAGAGGTTCCACCAGCCCGACCAGTCGGAGATCGCGTAGAGGTGCCGGTCGTCACGCCACTGCGGGGCGAGCACCGACTCGGAGATGCCGCCCTTGACCTTCCAGGAGGTGCCGTCGGCCAGCCGGCAGACCCGCAGTTCGGTACCGTTCCACGGCATCTGGGGATGGTTCCAGCAGATGAAGGCCAGGTGCTCGCCGTCGGGGGAGACGGTGGGGGAGGCGTAGAAGTCGTGCCCGCTGATCCGCTCGCGGGGCTCGACCTCGCCGGAGAGGGGAATCGACACGATCGACCGGCTCACCTCGCCGTCGTCGTGCCGCTCCCTGACGCACCAGACCTGACCGTCGTGGACGAGGAGGTCCGCGTAGCGCAGGGCGGCGGGGTGCTCGGGCTCGGGTGTGAGCGGCCGGGGCTCACCACCGGTGGGCAGCAGGTAGAGCCGCTGGTCTGTGAAGTTCGTGAACACCAGGCCCTCGCCGGGCAGCACCGCGTACGACCGCCCGCCGTACTCGTGGACCCTGGTCCTGGCGCTCCACGGCGCGCTCAGCAACTCGCGCCGCGTGCCGTCCGCGCTCTGGTGCACGATGGTGGTCCGTCCGCCCTCGGCGGGACGGTCCTCGGTCCACCAGACCTCCTCGCCGAGCACCGTCGGGAACCCGAGGCGCAGCCCGGAGCGGGCGACGTCGGAAGTGGAGATCGGCGAGGGCCAGGTGGCGTACGGCAGAACGACCTGCTCGAGGGACATGGCGCAATCCTGCCTGATAACCCGTGACCTGTCGTCGATATGGCGCGTATCAAGGGCGATCGCGATGACCTGGCTCTTCGGGATGCCGGAAGGGCGGCCACCCGACCGGTGACCGCCCTTAGGAGGAACTCTGGCAATCCACCCTAGGAAAGGGGCCGCTATCAGTTGGAACCAGGACAGGTCCACTGCGACCGGTGGACCTGCCGGAATGAAAGCGCGCTAGTCCACTGCGGACACGCCGCCCCCGGCGCCGCCGAGTGCCACGGCTCCTGGCGGGACGATCGGCCGGGCGGAGGTCTTTCGGCTGCGACGGCTGCGCTTCTCCAGCCAGTTCGCCACGGTGCTGAGCGCCATGTTGAGACCGACGTAGATGATTCCGATGACGATCGCGGCGGGGATGAGGGATCCGAAGTTGACCGCAGGGATGATCTTGAAGCCCATGTTGAGCAGGTCGACGTAGGCGATGATGTAGCCCAGCGCCGTGTCCTTGAGCAGTACGACGAGCTGACTCACGATCGCCGGCATCATCGCGGTGACGGCCTGGGGGAGCAGGACCAGCCGCATCACACTGGCCTTGCGGAGTCCGATCGCGTAGGCGGCCTCGGACTGCCCCCGAGGCACGGCCCGGATGCCGGCCCGGACGATCTCGGCCAGGACCGAGCCGTTGTAGAGGGTCAACCCGGCCACGAGCGCGATCAGGGTGTAGTCGCCGCCCCCGAGGAGGCTGGGAGAGAGGTAGAAGATGAAGAAGATCAGCAGCAGGAGCGGGATCGCGCGGAAGACCTCGACGACCGCGCCGGCGGGAACCCTGATCCATCGGTGGTCGGAGA
This sequence comes from Streptosporangium sp. CA-115845, assembly GCF_050943795.1. Lineage (NCBI taxonomy): Bacteria > Bacillati > Actinomycetota > Actinomycetes > Streptosporangiales > Streptosporangiaceae > Streptosporangium > Streptosporangium sp. CA-115845. The sequence continues at coordinate 2,389,414 of NZ_CP191988.1, forward strand.
GTCTGGCCACACCGAAGATCGCGCCGAAGATCAGGGCGAGTATCGCGCTGAGCCCGGCGGCCTTGAGGGTGCCGAGCAGGCCGGGAATGATGTAGTCGACCCAGGTGGTGCCTTCCAGGAACGGCTTCCAGATCTTGCCGTCCCACTGGCCTTTCGCGTCGAACCTCGCATAGACGAAGTAGACGATCGCCGCCAGCCCGACCGTCGTGAGCAGGGTCAGGGTGTTGTTACGGAGACGCGCGCGCGGCCCCGGCGTGTCGAACAGGACATTCGCCTGGGAGCTCATCGGACCACCGCCAGTCGGTTGGCCAGCCAGCCGGTGAAGAAGCCGATCGGCAGGGTTATCGCCATGAACGCGATGACAAGCCCCAGGAAGATGGGGATCGAGGCGCCGGTGTCGTCGAAGGTGTCCTTCATGACGAACGCGGACTCCGCCAGGTAGCCTCCCGCCATCGCGACGGTGGTGTTCTTGATCATGGCGATCATCACGCTCCCCAACGGTGCGACGACCACCCGGAATGCCTGCGGAAGAATGATCATCCGCAGGGACTGGAAGAAGGTGAGCCCGATCGCGCGGGCCGCCTCGGCCTGGCCCAGGGGGACCGTGTTGATGCCCGAGCGCAGCGCCTCGCAGACGAAGGTCGCCGTGTAGATCGACAACCCCAGCACCACCAGCCAGAAGGCGTTGCTGCTGGGCTCCTCGGAGAAGCTGAGCCCGAGCGTGTCGCTGAGGCCGAGCGCGGAGAAGGCCAGGACCAGCGTCAGCGGCGTGTTCCGCACGATGTTGACATAGACCGCCCCCGTCGCTCGCAGGACGGGTGTCGGCGAGACGCGCATGGACACCAGGATCGTGCCGAGAACCAGCGACAGGACCGCGCAGATAGCCGAGAGCTGAACGTTCCTTAAAAAGCCCTCCAGCAGAGCCGGCGCGTATTTGATCAGATCATCCATCGTGCTCCACCAAGGGGACGGTAGCGGCCGACGGCCCGGGGACCGGGGCGTCGGCCACTGCGTGTGAGCTGCGTACTGGGAGGACTAGGCGCAGGGCTCGAAAGCGGGTGCCTCGGTGGGCAGCGTCAGGCCCTGGGTCTTGCCGAACCACTTGTCCAGCAACTGCTTGGCGGTGCCGTCCTGGTACATCTTGGTGATCGCCGCGTTGACGGCCTCACAGGTCGCGGTGTCGCCCTTCTTCAGGCCGACGCCGTACTTCTCGTCGGTGAAGGGGTCGCCGAGGACCTTGAAGTTTCCGCCGGACTCGGCCGCCTGGGCGGCGAAGCCGGCGAGAATGAGGTCGTCGGTGGTGACCGCGTCCAGATTGCTGCCGCCCAGCTTGGCCATGCACTCCGAGTAGTTGGCGGCGCCGACGAGCTGGGCGTCGAGGTCGAGCTTGCCGTCCGGCGGCGGGTCGGTGATCCGCTTGTAGGAGTTGGAGCCGGCGGCCTGGCAGATCCGCTTACCCGCCAGGTCCGTGGCCTTGGTGATGCTGGCGTCGTCGCCGCGGACCATGGTGTCCTGGTGAGCCACGATGTACGGGCCGCCGAACGACACCTTCTCCTTGCGGCTGTCGGTGATGGAGTAGGTCGCGAAAATGATGTCCACGGTGCCGTTGGCGAGGAAGGCCTCGCGGTTGGAGGAGGCGGACTCCTTCCATTCGATGGCGACGTCCGCGCCGCCGGCCAGTTCCTTCACCACGTACTTGGCCACGTCGACATCGAAGCCCTCCGGCTCTGCGCCCTTCTTCAGGCCGAGACCCGGCTGGTCCCACTTGGTGCCGACGACAAGCTTCTTACTGTCCTTGGCCTTCTCGACGACCGACGCGTAGGTCGTGTCACCGCCACAGGCCGCGAGACCCATCGTGAGCGCGCTCACAGCCGCCAGTGCCACACCGACACGTAGTACTCGCATCTTCCGGTTACCTCTTCTTTTTTTTAGGGGGAGAGCCGATGGTCTGAAGAGTCTCAGTGAGTGAGGATCTTGGAAAGGAAATCCTTGGCCCGGTCGGTCCGGGCGTTGGTGAAGAACTCCTCGGGGGTGTTCTCCTCCACGATCTGACCTTCGGCCATGAAGACCACGCGGTCGGCCGCGCGGCGGGCGAAGCCCATCTCGTGGGTGACGACCATCATCGTCATGCCCTCCTGGGCAAGGCTGATCATGACGTCGAGCACCTCCTGGACCATCTCGGGATCCAGCGCCGAGGTCGGCTCGTCGAACAGGATCATCTTCGGGTCCATGGCCAGGGCGCGGGCGATGGCCACGCGCTGCTGCTGGCCTCCGGAGAGCTGCGCGGGGTATTTCGACGCCTGCGCGCCGATGCCCACCCGCTCCAGCAGTTCCATGCCCCGCCGCTCGGCGTCGGCCCTGGCGATGCCGCGGACCTTGATCGGCCCGAGCGTGACGTTCTCCAGGATCGTCTTGTGCGCGAACAGGTTGAAGGACTGGAACACCATCCCGACCTCGGACCTGAGCCTGGCCAGCGCCTTGCCCTCGACGGCGAGCGGCTGGGAGTCGAAGGTGATCGTCCCCTGGTCGATCGTCTCCAGCCGGTTGACCGTCCGGCAGAGGGTCGACTTGCCGCCCCCTGAGGGGCCGATGACGACGAGGACCTCACCACGGGAGATCGTCAGGTTGATGTCCCGCAGGACGTGCAGGCTGCCGAAGTGCTTGTTGACGCCTTCGAGCACCACCAGAGGAGTCTTGTCCCCGTTCTCCGTCATGGTGGACAACGTAATTCTGTAAAGGGCACCCCGTGCTAACCCTGCGGTACCGATCAGATCACGGCCTACTTACCTCTTGGCCGCCAGCGGACGGTGAGGTGCCCGTTACTCTGGGTTCGGCCGATGGTTGGTCGTACCCGAAGGTTCGGCGGAGCGCCTACCCTTGTCGTGAGATGACTGCCACCGTGGAGAGCGCCCGCACGTACGAGGTCCGTACCTATGGGTGCCAGATGAACGTGCACGACTCCGAGCGCCTGTCGGGTCTGCTGGAAGACGCCGGATACGTTCCGGCAGCCCAGGGGGAGACGGCCGACGTGGTCGTGTTCAACACCTGTGCCGTACGGGAGAACGCCGACAACAAGCTCTACGGCAACCTCGGGCACCTGCGCCCCTCGAAGATCGGCAATCCCGGCATGCAGATCGCCGTGGGCGGCTGCCTGGCGCAGAAGGACCAGGGAGAGATCGTCCGCAGGGCGCCCTGGGTGGACGTGGTGTTCGGCACCCACAACATCGGCTCGCTGCCGGTGCTGCTCGAACGCGCGCGCGTCCAGCAGGAGGCCCAGGTCGAGATCAAGGAATCCCTGGAGACCTTCCCGAGCACGTTGCCGACCAAGCGCGAGTCCGCCTACGCCGCCTGGGTGTCGGTCTCGGTGGGCTGCAACAACACCTGCACGTTCTGTATCGTGCCCGCCCTGCGCGGCAAGGAGAAGGACCGCCGCCCCGGCGACATCCTCAACGAGGTCCGCACCCTGGTCGACCAGGGCGTGCTGGAGATCACCCTGCTCGGCCAGAACGTCAACACCTACGGGGTGGAGTTCGGAGACAGACTGGCCTTCGGCAAGCTGCTGCGGGCCTGCGGCGAGATCGAGGGGCTGGAGCGGGTCCGCTTCACCAGCCCGCACCCGGCGGCGTTCACCGACGACGTCATCGCGGCCATGGCCGAGACGCCCAATGTGATGCACCAGCTCCACATGCCGCTGCAGTCGGGCTCCGACCGGATCCTCAAGGCGATGCGCCGCTCCTACCGGGCCGAGCGCTACCTCGGCATCATCGAGCGGGTCCGCGCCGCCATGCCCGACGCGGCCATCTCCACGGACATCATCGTGGGCTTCCCCGGCGAGACCGAGGAGGACTTCCAGGGCACCCTCGACGTGGTGCGCGAGTCGCGGTTCGCCAACGCCTTCACCTTCCAGTACTCCATCAGGCCGGGCACCCCCGCCGCCACCATGGACCACCAGATCCCCAAGGAGGTCGTGCAGGAGCGCTACGAGCGACTCGTCGCCCTGCAGACCGAGATCTCCTGGGCGGAGAACAGGAAGCAGGTCGGCCGGACCCTCGACGTGTTGGTGGCCGAGGGCGAGGGCCGCAAGGACGAGGCGACCCGCCGCATGTCGGGGCGGGCCGTCGACAACCGCCTGGTGCACTTCGCCCCGGGGGCCGAGGTCCCGCGCCCCGGTGACGTGGTGAGCGCCGAGGTCACCTACGCGGCGCCGCACCACCTGGTGGCCGACGGCCCCGCCCTGAGGCTCCGTCGTACCCGTGCGGGCGATGCCTGGGAGGCCCGCCAGGGCGCCCCGGCGGGCTCCGGCTCCGGTGTCATGCTCGGCATGCCCTCGATCGGCCGCCCGGCTCCGCTCCCGGACATCTCGGGCTGCTCCGTCACCTGAGGTCCCACGCGAGGCTTCGGGTACGCCTCCGCTGAGATTTTTCCGGGCGGATCTTCCCAGGACGTCCCCTGCGGAGGTGGCCGTTCCGGGGGGGCGTGCGCTCATGATCGAATAGTTGGAATCCCCTGCGGGAGCGGGGATTCCGGCGCTGTCACCTTCCCTGCCAGGGCATACGCGCACAATGACACCATGATCCCTCTAAGGGACGATATTTCGTGATTCATTTGTGATTGGTGTGTGAGCATTTCCCCGCTGTGGTTACTGTGGTTCGGCACCCTTCGGAAACCGAGGAGGTTTCCCCCCGAGAACCGCAGGGAGTTTTCCCCATGCATGTCCCTCCGTCTCCGGGCAGTCCCGGAGAAACAGAGATCCTCACCGGTCCCGCCGGTGAGCCCGGCAAGCCACGCAGGTCCCGCAGGTCCCAGCGGAGAAGCGGCCCGGCCATAGCCGTCTTCTCCGTCCTCGCCGCCGTCCTCCTGAGCGGGGGCGTCGTCTTCGCCGTCGTGAACGGTGACCGGGACGGCCCCGGAGCGCCGCCGCCAAGAGCGCCGGAGAGCGCCCAGGAGGCCGCTCAGAACCCCGAGCCTGACCAGAACGCGCCGCAGGAGGAGAAGCAGAGGCCGGAGAAGGAGTCGAACACCGCCTCCGGCGACGATGACACCTCCACCGGAGGCGCGGGTACCGACGCGGGCACGGGCGCCGACCGGATGAGCCAGAGCGAGTCGGGAGCCGATTCGGCCGCGGGGAAACCCACGGCGGACAAGCCGCCGCAGCAGCAGAGCAGTCCCCAGAAGCCAACGGAGGTTCCGGACGACCCCCGTGCCGACGGCGCCACCGGCTACGTGCACCCCCAGGGCCCGATCGGCCGCTGACAGCCGTGCCTTCCGCCGCTGAGCGGCTTTCGGCCATGAGCGGGACGCCAGGGCGCGCTGAGAGAATCACCGTGCCCCGGCGCGCTTTCCCGGGGCGGTTCCCCGGGAGGACTCGGTTAGTCTGGCCGGGTGCTTGTCGCCGCGGCTGTGTGCCCGCACCCCCCGCTGCTGCTCCCCGAACTGGCCGGAGCGGCGGCTGTGGAACTCGACGATCTCAGGGCGGCCTGCGCGGCCGCGCTCGGCGCGTTGCGTGATGCCGGAGCCGACACGATCGTGGTGGTCGGCGGCGCGGACCGGACCGTCACGTACGGTGCGGACGCCGCGGGAAGCCTCGCTCCCTGGGGCGTCGACGTGCGAAGCGGCGAGGGGGAACCCGTCCTGCCGCTGTCGCTGTCGGTCGGCCGCCGGCTCCTCGACAGGGAGCACCTGACCGCCTCGGCGTTTCATGCGGTCTCCTTCGACGCGCCCCCGGCGGAGTGCGCGGCCCTGGGCGAGCGGCTGGCGGCCACAGCCGATCGCGTGGCGATGCTCGTCATGGCCGACGGCTCGGCCTGCCTCACCGAGAAGTCCCCCGGTTATCTGGACTCGCGTGCCGAGTCGTACAACAGGGCGATCGCCCTGGCGCTGGCCCGCGCCGAGATCCCGCCGCTCGACCCCGGAGAGGCCGCCGAACTGTGGGTTGCCGGCCGTGCGGCCCTGCAGGTCCTGGGCGGCTGCGGCAGCGCCCTGCGCGGAGAGCTCCTCTACGACGACGCGCCCTACGGCGTCGGCTACTTCGCCGCCCGCTGGACGGAACGGACGGCCCCGCCGACGGACTGACGCGCGAGATGGCAACGAACAGGTAGGCCGCAGTGGTCACGGTGACGGATGGGCGCCGTGCCCGAGGTGACGGGGATGCGAGGTCGATGGTGGGAACCGTGGCGTTCGGGAGTGTCGCGACGCAGCTGGGGGACATGGTCGTCGCGGTGACCGAGGAGGGGGTGGTGAGCGTGGGCTGGGGTGACCCGGCGGCGTTCAGGACCCGCGCGCTTGAGCGGCTGAGGCTGGACGAGGTGGACGATCCCGGCAGGACCGCCGGGGTGGTCGCCGAGTTGGGCGACTACTACGCGGGCAGGCTGAAGGTCTTCGGCGTGCCGGTGGACTGGCGGCTGACCTCGCCGGTGCAGCGCAGGGTGCTCGGCACGCTGTACGAAACGGTGCCGTATGGCAAGGCGGTGACCTACGGGGAACTGGCGGCCCGGAGCGGGACGGGCGTTCCGGCGCGGGCCATCGGGTCGATCATGGGAGCCAACCCGATCCCTGTCATCGTGCCGTGCCACCGGGTGGTCGCCGGAAACGGCCTCGGCGGATTCAGCGGGGGCGAAGGCGTGGAGTCGAAGCGGTGGCTGCTGACCCTGGAGGGCTATCTGCAGCCGACGCTCGACTGGGACTGACCGGGATCGGGATCCGCTCCATCGGGTGGCCGGCGCCTACGGGCCGTAGGGCGGAGGTGCGTCGGGCCGGCCGGTCTGACCGGGATCGGGCGCGGCGCCGCTCTGGTCGGTGCCGGGTGTCGTGCCCGGCTGATCGTCGATCTTGTCAGCCATCTCCCTCGCTTTCTGCGCGGCGGTGCTGATCTGCTGGTCGTGCTTCCCTCCGGTCTTCTCCCTGGCGATCTGCTCCGCCTTGTCGATGCCCTTCTTGACGAGTTCCTCGGTCTTGGCATCGCCGCCCAGCATGTTCTTGACCTTGTCGAAGATGGACATGATGTGTCCCCCAATCCCGATGCACGGAATGCATCGCCTCTCCCCCATACCCAGCGAGTTGGCAGAATTACCCCGTGCCTCAGCTACCCGTCATAGCCGTCGTCGGCCCGACCGCCGGCGGAAAGTCCGATCTGGCCGTGGATCTCGCCCTCGAACTGGGGGGCGAGGTGATAAACACCGACTCGATGCAGCTTTACCAAGGTATGGACATCGGGACGGCGAAACTCTCCCTGGGGGAGCGGCGGGGGGTTCCCCACCACCTGCTGGACGTCTGGGACGTGACCAGAACCGCCAGCGTGGCCGAGTACCAGTCGCTGGTCCGGCCGCTGATCGACAATCTGCGGGCCAAGGAGGTGGTGCCGATCCTGGTGGGCGGGTCCGGGCTGTACGTGCGGGCCGCCCTGGACGACCTGGAGTTCCCCGGTACCGACCCGCGGGTCCGCGCCCTGCTGGAGGCCGAACTCGACCTGCACGGCCCCGCCCCGCTGTACGAGCGGCTCCGCGAGCGCGACCCCAGGGCGGCCGAGACGATCCTGCCGAGCAATGGCCGCAGGATCGTTCGCGCACTGGAGGTCATCGAGATCTCCGGGCGGCCGTTCTCGGCCACGATGCCGTCGTACGACGCCGTCTACGACAGCGTTCAGCTGGGGGTGGAGGTGCCGAGGGCGGTGCTGGACGCCCGGGTCGAGGCGCGGGTCGAGCGCATGTGGCGGGCCGGGCTGGTGGACGAGGTCAGGGAACTCGCCGCACATGGGCTCGCCGGAGGCCGCACGGCCAGTCGCGCCCTCGGATACGCGCAGGTGCTGCGCTTCCTCGGCGGTGAGTGCACCGAGGAGGAGGCGAAGGAGGAGACGGTACGGGCGACGCGCAGGTTCGTCCGCCGTCAGGAGTCGTGGTTCCGTCGCGACCCCCGGGTGATCTGGCTCCCCCAGCAGGAACCCGACCTGCTGGGACGGGCGCTCGCCGCGATTCGCGGCTGACCGCTCCGGCCACCCCGGCCGGGCGGGACCGGGAACCGCACCGAACCGGCCTGACCCGCCCTGACGCGCCGGCCGGCGATCCGGCGGTTCCCCGGCCGACGTGCCGGAGGATGGGCCGTTCCCCGGGGCGACGGGGGCGGACGCGGGCCTGGATAGAGTTGGGGCATGCGATTCGCGAAGGGGCACGGCACCGAGAACGACTTCGTCATCCTTCCCGACCCGGACGGTGAGCTGGAGCTGCCCGCGAGACTCGTGGTGGCGATGTGCGACCGGCGCGCCGGGATCGGCGCGGACGGCGTGCTACGGGTGACGCGGACGAAGCTCAGCCCGGAGGTGTCCGGTCAGGCCGGCGAGGCCGAGTGGTTCATGGACTACCGCAATGCCGACGGCGGCATCGCCGAGATGTGCGGCAACGGGGTGCGGGTCTTCGCCCGTTACCTGGTCGACGAGGGGCTCGCCGCGCCCGGGGAGTTCGGCGTCGCGACACGCACGGGGGTCAGGCGGGTACGGCTGGCGGAGACGGGGGACGTGACCGTCGACATGGGCCCGCCCCGGGTGCTGGGGTCGAGCCGCGCGATCGTCGCGGGCCACGAGTACGAAGGCATCCACGTCGACATGGGAAACCCCCACCTGGCCTGTGTCATCGGCGACCCGGTGGCCCAGCTCGACCTGAGCCACCAGCCCGCGTTCGATCCCGAGGTGTTCCCCTCCGGAGTCAACATCGAGCTGCTCAATCCGGTGGGGCCGCGCCGGGTCGTCATGCGGGTCTTCGAGCGCGGTTCCGGTGAGACGCGCTCCTGCGGCACCGGCGCGGTCGCCTCGGCCGTGGCCGCCGCGCGACTGGCCGGTGAGACCAGTGGCACCTGGGCGGTCGAGGTGCTCGGCGGCACCGTCACCGTCACCCTGGACGAGCGGACCAGCTACCTGGCGGGGCCCGCCGTCCTCGTCGCGTCCGGTGAGATCACGCTCTGACCCGCGCGGCACCGTCGCGGGCGCGTCGGGTCCGGTGAGGTCACGCGCCAAGTCGTGCGGGCGGGAGCCGTAACACCGCCCCTCTGGACCGTGCGGGATCGCCAAGTCGTTTGGGGCATGCTTCCCGACCTGGCAGACTGACGTCTCATGGACGTGGACATCTGGGCCTGGGTGGGCGACACCCAGCGGCAACTGCACGAAGCAGGTAACACCGGTCTGGCTATGGCGATCGGAGATGTGCCCGCGCAGGCGCTGGAAGGCCGATACGCGCAGCTCGACGTGCTCGCGCCCGCGATCGCGCAGCAGGCGGAGAACCTGCAGATGCCCTGGCTGGAGTTCTACGCCCGCTACTGGCATCTGATCGGCCGTATCGGCGACCGCGCGCAGGGGGCGGTCGCGATCGCCGACGCCGAGGCACTGGTCGAGTTCACCAGGCGCGAGGACGTCCGCGAATGCCCGGCCGCGCCCGGTGCCGTCGTGGCGCTGGCCCTCGCCCAGGCGAACGCCGACGGCCCCGGTTACGCCGCCGAGCGGCTGGCCGCGCTCTCGGCACTGGAGGTCGAGCCCGGCTCGCTGGCCTTCGCCTCCGTCGCCGAGCACTATGTCGCGGCGCTTCTCGACGCGGGGCGCGCCGAGGAGGCCGTCTCCCACGCCGAGACCGCCGTGGCGGCGCTGGGCGGCGCGGGCCGCGAGGCGAGCTGGGAGCTGGGGGCCGCCTCGGCCCGCGCGCTGCTCGCCGCGGGCCGCGCGGAGGACGCGCTCACCGCGCTCGACGCCGCGGCCGGTCTCAAGCCGGACGACCCGGTGGCCAAGGGGTATCGCGAGGGAGTGCTCCGTGCGCTCGTGCTCGCGACCCTCGATCGCGTGCAGGAGTCCGTCGACGCCCTGCCCGATCTCGACGTGGTCGGCGAGCACCCCCGCGCCTGGGTCGAGTGGTCGTACGCCATCCGCGCGCTCGCCGGGTCGGCGCAGATCACCAACACCTGGCAGCTGGGCCGGGTGCTCAAGCAGTGGATCGACTACTTCGCGATGATGGGCGGCTACCGCGCCCGGGTCGAGCTGGCGCTCGTCGCCGGGCACCTGGCGGTCGCCCGCCAGGGAATCTGGCAGGCGCACCTCCTGGCCGACCTGGCGGAGTCGGCGGCGGGAGAGCTCAGGAACTCCGGTGACGTCGCCGAGCGGATCGCCGCGCTGCGCACCGCAGCCGCCGAGGCCACCGCGCTTCCTGCCTCGGTCCCCGAGGACGAGCTGGTCGGCTCCTTCGACGCCGCCGACGGCTTCAACGCCGACCCGGAGCGCTGGGTGGGCTGGCTGGCCCCGCTGTCCGGCCGCGACGTGGAGGGCACCCGGCGCCACACCACCACGCTGGGCTTTCTCGGCTACCCGGCGAGGGGTGCCGACATCTACTGGACCATGCTGGTCGAGTCCGGCGACATCGAGAACGCCGACCCGCAGGACTCCGCGTACCTCAGCAGCCTGCTGATCGAGGCCCGTCAGGACGAGCGCCTGGAGCAGCTGGCCGAGCGGCTGCCCGCCGCGCAGCGCCACATGGCCCTGGGGCGCCTGCATACCGCGCGGGAGCGCTGGGAGCAGGCGGCGGCCGAGGGAGAGGCCGCGGTCGCCGCCGGCGGCGGTGTCGACGCGGCCAGGCTGTGGTCGGCCGCGGCGCAGCAGCTCGGCGACAACGCCAAGGGCGCGGGCATCCTGCGCGATCTCCTCGACTCCGAGGAGATCGAGCAGCAGGACCTGTGGAGGATGGTCGTCATGGCGACGGCCGCCGAAGACTGGGAGACCGTCCGCCTGGGCGCCGCCAGGATCGGGATTCCGCTGCAGTCGAGCGAGGGACCGATCGAGGAGGAGATGGGCCTGGTGCGCATCATCCTCCCCGCCCCCGACGGCAGTCAGCGTCAGGTCCTGAGCGTGCGCACGGGCCCCGCGACGGCGCGCCTGGCCATTCCCCAGCCTCCCGGCATGGAGTACAACGCCGGTGACCTGGTCGTCTTCGAGCCGCAGTTGCTGGAGCCGATTCCGGAGAGCGCCGAGGAGCAGGAGAAGTTCGTCCCGCCCTTCGCCGCGGTGAGCATGCTCCGCCCCGGTGGCTACACCAGCTGGTTCTTCGACGGTGCCGCGCCCAGCCAGGCCGACTGGACGGAGTTCAACGAGGTCATGGCCGAGCGTGGCTGGCCGATGTGGGTCTACAGCGACGACAACTACACCGTGACCCACCCGACCACGGGCGAGCCGCTGCCCGGCGTGTTTGGCTGGATCGCGGTCCCGCCGGACATCAGCCCGGTCGAGGTCGACGCGCTCCTGGACGACGCCACCGAGCGCTGGGTGCACCCGCTGGCCTGGCTCGATCTGGCCAAGGCCGTCGATGTCGAGGTGGAGCGGCACGAGCGGATCACCAAGGAGTACGGCCTGTAGGACGGATCGCCGCGGGCCGCTCCCGAGGCTCGCGGCACCGCTCGGAGCCTTGAGCCCGGAAAACCGCACCGCCCGTGAGGAGGCCCCTCGCGGGCGGTGCTTTTCTTGGTCGTTAGAATCTTGTCCGGCATGTGCGGCGGACTGGGGAGAATCAAATGCTGGACCGATTCCGGCTGGACGGCAAGGTCGCGATCGTCACCGGCGCGTCCTCGGGGCTCGGCGTCGCGTTCGCCAGGGGCCTGGCCGAGGCGGGTGCGGACATCGTGATCGGCGCTCGCAGGAAGGACCGTCTTGAGGAGACCCGCGCCCTGATCGAGGAGACCGGCAGGCGATGCGTGACCCTCGTCACCGACGTGGCCAGGCCCGAGGACTGCCAGGCCCTGGCCGAAGCGGCGGTTGCCGAACTGGGTGCGGTGGACATCCTGATCAACAACGCGGGTGTGGGCACCGCGGTCCCGGCGTTGAGGGAGACGCCCGAGCAGTTCCGGCAGGTGGTGGAGATCAACCTGTACGGCACCTACTGGATGGCGCAGGCCTGCGCCAGGGTCATGAAGCCCGGCTCCTCGATCGTCAACGTCGGCAGCATCCTGGGCGAGACGACCGCCGGGCTGCCGCAGGCCGCCTACAGCGCGTCCAAGGCGGGGGTCGTCGGTCTCACCCGTGACCTCGCCCAGCAGTGGACGGGACGGCGCGGCATCCGGGTCAACTGCGTCGAGCCGGGTTTCTTCGCCTCGGAGATGACCGACCAGTACGCGGAGGGCTATCTGGCCTGGCAGCTTGAGCACCGGGTGCTGATGAAGCGCCCGGGAGATCCGGCCGAACTCGTCGCGGCGGCGATCTTTCTCGCCTCGGACGCCGCCTCGTACGTCACCGGTGCGGTGATCCCGGTCGACGGCGGGATCCTGATCACCTGACCTGGGCGGTCGCGGCGGCCTTCTCCCCGAGGCCCGGACGGGCGGGCACGCGGGGAGAAGAAAGGGGGGCGGGGGTCAGTAGCGCCAGTCGACGGCGTCGACGCTGTCGTTGGTCTCGGGGGGCTCTTCGAAGGAGTAGCCGGGGTACAGTGTGCGCTCCTCGCCCTCGTAGTCGATCAGCAGGACGTAGTAACCGGTGTTGTTGATCCATGACGAGACGTTGTTCGCGGCGGTGGAGGAGCCGCCCACCCCGCCCGGCATCGGCACGTTGTTCAGATCGGTCGGGTAACCCGCGGGGATGCTGTATCCCGGTCCGTTGAAGCCGTGGTCGCGGTAGAGACAGAGGCTGTTGAAGGGGCAGCTCGCGTTCTCCGCGAGCTGGACCACTCTCGGTGGCAGGCTGGAGGCCTGCTGCGCGGCCGCCGCGGTGGAGCCGGCGGAGGCCAGGAGCAGGGCGGCCGCGGTGCTGAACAGTCCTGTCGCGGTCCGTGCGAGGTGGGGATGACGCGATGAGATCTTACCCATGCGAATCCTCTTCGTAGTTGTTCCCTCACTGATTGTGAGCGCTCTTGGCCATTAGAGCATTGTTACTTTACGTAGTCGATAGTCGCGTTGAGTAAAAATTCCGAGACGTGCTTCCGGCAGGGCGGTGTTCGCAATGCATTTGTGCAGGTCGGATGTGAGACATGGTTAAGGTGCGGATTGACGCCCCGAAAAGCCTCCCGGTCTCCCGCAGCCTGCTTGAGGCTTTTAGGATTGAAGGAGGTGTCTGGAATAATTTGCCGCTTCAGAGGTAGTGAACGCGCGAGAGAGGTGGCATAGTGCGGGCTGCGCTGGCACGAGGGATGGTCATCGCGACGATCGCGTTCACGGTGGTGGGCTGCGGCCCGATCCCGGGCGATCTGGACGACGGTACGAAGTCCTCCGGCGGCGGGCAGTCCGCGTCCGAGGCGCTCCAGGACCTGAAGAGGCTTGAGGTCAAGGGCCGCGCCTCGATGACCGGTTTCGACCGTGACGAGTTCGGGCCCGCGTGGTCGGACGTCGACAAGAACGGCTGCGACACCCGCAACGACATTCTCATCCGCGACCTGAAGGATGTGACCTTCAAGGAGGGCGGCAAGAACTGCATCGTGCAGTCCGGCGTTCTCGACGACCCCTACAGCGGCAAGACCATCGAGTTCAAGCGCGGGACGCGGACCAGTTCGGCGGTGCAGATCGACCATGTGATCGCACTCGCCGACGCCTGGCAGAAGGGCGCCCAGGCGTGGACCGAGACCAAGCGCAAGGAACTGGCCAACGACCCGCTGAACCTGCTGGCCGTCGACGGGCCGCTGAACAGCCAGAAGGGCGCCGGTGACGCGGCGACCTGGCTCCCGCCGCGCCACGCCTACCGGTGCCCCTACGTCGAGCGCCAGATCAAGGTGAAGGTCAAGTACGGCCTGTGGGTGACGCCCGCGGAGAAGAACGCCATGCAGGCCGTACTCGAGGCCTGCTGATCAGTCGTCGTACTCGCGCTTCAACTTGATGATCTTCCCTGTCCGCGCCGACACGTAGACGTCGTACTCCCAGGCGCCCTTGCGCAGCTCGATCTTCCAGGCGCGCTGGCCGTGCTCCCACTCGCGCTCGACCTTGGTCACCCGCGCGCCGGGGACGCGCTTCTTGGCGATCTGTACGGCCTTGCGGGAGGAGATGTCCGCCGCGGTCGTGCCGGCGGTGGTGGTGGAGGTGATCGCCGTGCTGTCCGTCTGGTGCGCGGCGAGGGCGACGCCGCCCCCAGCGGTCAGCAGGGCGGCGGTTGCGAGGGTTCCGACGGTGATTCTGGTGATTCGCTTCATGGGTCAAGATTTGCCGAGATTTTGATAGGGGCACGCTAAGAGATCGTTAAGCGAGGGAATCCGGTTTCGGATCGCACCCCCGGGCGGGCCGGATCGGGCTTCCCGGCTGTCAGGGCAGTGCCACCCGAACACGGTCCGTCATCCGGCCGGACGCCCGTGGAGGACCGTGGGGGACGGGAGGGCCCGGTGCTCGTTCGCGACGAGTACCGGTGCGAAAGGGGGCGCCGCCGCGGCAACCCGCTGAGCCTCTCAGCCGGAGGCCGGGGATCGGCGAACGGCCGCCGATCCTCAGGACGTGGCGGCGGGCAGGAACAGGATCACGCCCGCCCCGCCCGCGGCAGAGGTCCGCAGGGACAGCGAGCCGCCCGCCGACTCGGCGGTGCGACGGGCGATGTCGAGGCCGAGGCCGGTCGACCCGGCCCCGCTCTCCCCACGCTGCGGCGGGTCGGAGGTGGCGAAGCCGGGACCGGCGTCGGCGACGGTCAGCAGCGCGCCGCCCTCGGCCGGTTCCAACCGTACGGAGAACGAGACCCCCTCGGGCGTGTGCGCGAACACGTTGCCGAGCAGCGCGTCCACGCAGGCGGCCAGTTCGTCCACGGGGACGGCGACCGGCAACGGGCCGGGAGCCAGGTCGAGGGTGAAGTGCCGCGCCTGATCCTCGGCGAGCACCGACCAGAACGCGACCCGGGCCGCGGTCACCGCCGCCGCGTCGCACTCGGCCCGGTCCCGCACCCGCCGTCTGGCCTCGTTGATCACCGAGGTGACGGCGCGTTCCAGGGCGTCCACCCGGGCCTCGATCCTGGCCGACTCCTCCGGGTCGGTCAGGGACTCGGCCTCCAGCCTCAGCCCGGTCAGCGGGGTGCGCAGCCGGTGTGACAGGTCGGCGGCGCTCTCCCGTTCCTCCGCCAGCAGGCCGGTGATGCGCTCGGCCAGGTGGTTGAGGGCGAGGCCGACCGCGTGCACCTCGACGGGGCCGTCGGGCACGGTTCTGGCGGACAGGTCGCCCGCGGCGAGCCGGTGCGAGACCCCCGCCAGCGCGGTGATCGGCCTGATCACCGCGCGGGCCAGCCGGTCGCCGACCAGCACGCCCAGCCCGACCAGGGCCAGGCCGAGCGCCGCCAGCCCGGCCCAGACCTGGGGCACCCCCCTGGTCAGCCGGTCGTCGTCCAGGAACACCCGGACCACCGCGGTACCCCCGGGCGCCCCCTGGACCGAGACCAGGATCTCCCTCCCGCCGGGGGCGGCGGCGGTGACGCTGCGACCGAGGAGGGCCAGCTCCACGGCGGTGGAGCGCGGGGCCGGGGCGCCGATCACCTGGCCGTCGGGGAGGAAGACGGTGACCGGGTGCGAGGTCTGTTCCGTGGTGAGCCGCAGGGTCTCGGTGTCCACGGCGCCGACCGCGACGGCCACCGACTCGGCCTCGCTCTCGGCCTCGCTGACCGCCCCGCTCACCGCCACCGTGCGGACCAGGAGCGCCAGCGGGACCATCAGCGCGATCAGCACCAGGGAGGTGGTCGCCGCGACCAGCAGGGTCAGCCAGCGCCTCATGCCGGGGCGGCCAGTCGCACGCCGACGCCCCGGACGGTCTGCAGGTAGCGGGGCTCCTGGGAGGTCTCGCCCAGCTTGCGGCGGAGCCACGACAGATGGACGTCCACGGTCTTGTCGGCTCCGCCGTAGGGGATCTGCCAGACGTGGGTGAGCAGCTCCCGCTTGGTGACCACCTCGCCGGGGCGGGCGGCCAGGTAGTGGAGCAGGTCGAACTCCCGCGGGCTCAGATCCAGCGGCGTCCCGTCCAGGGTCGCCTCCCGGGTACGCGGGTCGATCCGCAGGCCTCCGACGGTGACCGAGCTGTCGGCGCGGTTCTCGCCGGCCACCCGCCGGAGCACCGCCCGGATCCGGGCGTCGAGCTGGGTCGCGCTGAACGGCTTGACCACGTAGTCGTCGGCGCCCGCGTCCAGCAACCTGACCATCTCCGTGTCCCCGTCCCGCGCGGTCGCCACGATCACCGGGACCCGGCTCACCGCCCGGAGCATCCGAAGGAGGTCCAGCCCATCCATGTCGGGCAGGCCGAGATCGAGTACCACCAGGTCGGGGTGTTCCTCAACGGCCAGCCGGAGGCCGTCGAGAGCGGTGGGAGCGGATGACACGGCGTGACCGCGGTCGCGCAGGCCCCGGGTGAGGGAGGTGCGGATCGCGGCGTCGTCCTCGATGAGCAGTACGTTCGACATTTGCCGCCACGTTAGCCTCCTTCCACACCACGTCAAAAGCGGGTTATCGGCCCCTTAACCTCGTCTTATCGTTTCAGGTGGCACAGTGAACGCATGCGTAAGCGCCTTCCCCTGGTCGTGGCCGGTTGGCTGGTCACCGGACTCCTCGCGACCGCGGCGGGGGTGGCGGTGATCGACCGGATCAGCGAGCCGCTGACGGACACCGGGCTCCAGCCGCTCTCCGCCGCCGAGGTCGACGAGGCGCTCGCCCTGGCCTCGTCCCTTCCCGGCGGTCCTCCCACCGCCGTTCCCACGGCCGGGGTCACCTCGGATCCCGCCGAGTCCGCTTCCGAATCGACCGTCGCCGAGTCCGCTCCCCAGCCGACCGTTACCGTCACCACCACCGCCGCGCCCGTCGCGGAGCCCGGCGAGAGCCGGGTGATCACCACGGCGGGCGGCAGGGTCATCGCCCGCTGCAAGGACGGCCTGGTCACCCTCCGGTCGTGGAGCCCGGCCCAGGGATTCCAGACCGACGACGTCGAGCGCGGACCCGCCGACCGGGCCCGCGTCGAGTTCGAGTCCGAGGAGACCGAGGTCAAGGTCGAGGTCACCTGCGCGGCCGACGGATCACCCGTCCACCGCGTCCACAGCTGATCGGCCGTGGCCGGGGCTCCCCGTCCGCGAAGTCGGGTCCACGGCGCCGCGGCGGGCGGGGGGGGGGCAGGCAGGAGCGGTTGTCAGCCGCAGCGGTCCGCGTCCCCGACCTCCACCTCGGGAGCCTCGTCGGCCACCGTGACCGAGAGCTGGGCGGTCGAGGCGACCAGGCTGCCTCTGGGGGACTTGGCGGCCTTCTCGTCGACCACGATCCCGCGCTCGCCGAGCAGATCGTACGTCTTCGCGTCGAAGATCAGATCCTGTCTGACGCCGTCGAGGCCGACCCTGCCGACGCCGATCCCCTCGCGTCCCGCCGCGTCCTCGGCCCGCTCGGTGACGTCGACCCCGGGGATGGTGCCCACCGCCTTGAACAGCGCCGCCCGCTGCGCCGGGGGCATGTAGGTCTCCCTGAGCATGTCGCCCGCCGCGGTGAAGGCCGCCTCGTCCTTGGAGTCGCCGCCCCGGTCGCCGGTGTAGAGGTGGGCGCGCATCCCGTCGGCGTCCGTGGGGAGCCTCCTGAGCGCCGCGTGGTCGGTACGCATGTATTCGGGGATCTTCCCGCAGTTCACCAGCGGCATCGTCTCGACTCCGGACTCCTTGTACGCCGTCTCGGGGATCGGCCAGCCCGGGTAGGCCCTGGGCTCCAGGTGTTCGATCCGCAGCACGCCGTTCCTCGTCCCGTCGGCGGACAGCCAGATGGCCCGCCTGGTCCGGTAGAGGTAGCGGGTCTCCTCCTCTGGCTCGCCCGTCTCCGGGTTCATCGCCTCGAAGCCGAAGGAGCCGTACATCGTCTCCGACTCGACCTTGACGAACTGGTCGTCACGCGGGGCGAGGTCCTTCTTCACGGCCGCTCGCGCCGCCCTGTCCAGTACCTCGCTCGCCGAGACGGCGACGATCTTGGGCATCGTCACCACGACCTCCTCGACGTCTCCGGAGGGGCCGCCGCCCGGAGCCCGCGCCAGGGTGATCGCGGTCGCCCCCACCGTCACCGCGAGCGCCCCGGCCAGCGCCATCGCGTACGGCCCGCGCCACCGCGGCCCGTTCCGCAGCGGGTTCCGTCCCCGTGCCCGCGACGCGGCGGTCGCGGCCAGCCCCCGCCTGGCCGCCTGCCTGGCCTCGTCGGAGTACGGGGGCGCCTCAGGCCGGATGGCGGCCACCAGCTCGATCTCGTCCTTGTTCATCTGTGTGACTCCAGGGAGCGGCGGATCTTGGTCCGGGTGCGGGAGAGGCGGGACCTGACGGTCCCGATCGGGATGCCGAGCGCCTGCGCGGCCTCCTCGTAGGTCAGGTCGGCCCAGGCCACCAGCAGGAGCAGGTCCCGCTCCGCGGAGCCGAGCCCGGCCAGCGCGGCGGCGAGGGCGGGTCTGAGCCGGTCGGCGGTGACGCGCTCGGCGCTGCGGTCCTCGAATTCGGCCGCGGGCTCGGGAACCTGCCGGGCGAGCGTCTTCAACCTGCGGGTCTCCGACCTGCGGTGGCCGGAGATCAGGTTGGAGGCGATCCCGTACAGCCAGGGTCTGGCGTCGGCGCGGCCGAGGTCGTACCGGGCCCGCTTGCGGAAGGCTACGAGGAACGTCTCGGCCGTCATGTCGTCGGCCGTGGTCACGTCGTCCAGCCGCCGCGCCACGTACCGGTGGATCTCGTCGGCGTGCCGGTCGAAGAGCCCGGCGAACCTGTCGGGGTCCGTCAGGGACTCCCCGATCAGCGTCGCGTCGGTCGCGTCGTCGGCGGGCGGGGACAGCGGGAACGCCCCGGTCCGTTGGGGGAGACCCAGTGTCACCACCTGTTTCGTCCAGTCGTCATCAAGAGGGAATCCTTCCGGAGCGCGTACGCACTCTCACTACCTACTCCGCCGACCGGCTCCATCGGGTTCCATAGATGGACATGTCTCCCTTGGGGGGCGTCCGACGGCTGGCGGTGGATGCTCAACACCTAAATGCGGGTGCCGCCCAGAAGCCCGAGCCGCCGGAGGCCCTGGTCAACGCCCTGGCCTCGGAGCGGGCGGCCAAGGCGGAGAACGTCGCGCAGACTCAGCGCAACACCAAGGTCCGCACCGAGATCGAATCGATCAAGGACCTTGCCGAAGCCCTCGGCCCGCAGGGCGCCGTGCTCCGGCAGGCCATCCAGAAGGGGCAGGTCGGCGTGGTCCCGGTGCCGCAGGGCGGCAACCTCGGCATCACCCCTCCCGGCCGCCGACCCCGGTGGCCGGAACCGTCACGGGTGACCGGTTCATGCCGTGCCGTCCTCCTGGGCGGACATGGCCGGACCCAGCTCGGCGCCGAAGTCGCGCGCGATCCTGCGCATCCCCTCGGTGAGGTCCCGCCGGTCGAGCGCGGAGATCCGCTCGGCGGGCCCGGAGACCGACAGCGCGGCGACGGTCCGCGCCCCGTCGTGTACGCCCACCGCCAGGCAGTGCACGCCGATCTCCTCCTCGCCCAGGTCCATCGCGTACCCGTGCTCGCGCACCCGGTCGAGCTCGGTGAGCATCCCCTGCAGGTCGGTGATCGTGTTGGCGGTTCGCCGGGGCATGCCGGTGCGCTTGACCAGCGACGCCACCTCGGTGTCCGGACGGTCGGCCATCAGCACCTTTCCCACCGCCGTGCTGTGCGGCAGCACCCGCTTTCCGACCTCGGCGAACATCCGCAGCCGCCGCGGCGAGAGCACCTGGGCGACGTAGACCACGAAGTCCCCCTCCAGCACCGCCAGATTGGCCGTCTCGCCCCACAACTCGACCATCTTCGTCAGGTGGGGCTGCGCCCACACGCCGACCATGCGCTCGGCCACCCCGCCGAGCCGTACCAGCGCGCCGCCCAGGGCGTAGCGGCGGTCGGACTCCTGGCGCACGTAGCCCCGTGCGAGCAGCGTGCGCAGCAGCCGGTGGATCGTCCCGTAGGGCAGGCCGGTCCTGGCCGCGATCTCGGAGAGCCCCGCCTCCCCACCCTGCTCGGCCAGCGCCTCCAGCACGTCCAGTGCCCGGTCGACCGACTGCACGGCGCTCATCTGACCTCCTCGCCGGGCGACCCCGGATCCCTACCTGCCCCATGGCCGTCGGACGGCTCGTTCACGGCACCTCCGTGAGCCCGCGCAGCGAGGCGTCGAGGACCTGGGCGGTGTGCGCCACGGGGATGGGCGCGTCCCCCCGGCGGCGGATCGCCGAGGCGATCTGCATGGTGCAGCCGGGATTGGCCGAGACCAGCAGGTCGGCGCCGGTGGCCAGCACCCGTTCCGCCTTGCGGGCACCGAGATCCCTGGCGGCCTGGGGCTGGAACAGGTTATAGGTTCCCGCGGAGCCGCAGCAGATCGCCGACTCGGCGATCTCCCTCAGTACCAGGCCGGGCACGCCTTCCAGGAGCCTGCGAGGTTCGGACCTTATCCCCTGTGCGTGGGCCAGGTGGCAGGCATCGTGGTAGGCCACGGTGAGCGGCAGCGGGTGCCGTTCGGCCACCGGCCCGAGCGCGACGAGATACTCGGCCAGGTCGACGACTCTGATCGCCCGTGCTCTGCCGGCCCACTCGCCTTCCTCGGCTTCGAGGATCTCCGCGTAGTCCTTCATCGTCGATCCGCAGCCGGCGGCGTTGACCACGATCGTGTCGACGCCCGCCCGCTCGAAGACGGAGATCGTCCGCTTCGCGAATCGCAGGGCCTGCCTCTCCTGGCCCGAGTGCAGTGACAACGCCCCGCAGCAGCCCTGCGACGGCGGGATCACCACGTCGCAGCCCTCCATCGCGAGCACCCGGGCCGTGGCCGCGTTCACCTGCGGGAAGAACTCGCCCTGCACGCAACCGGTGAGCATCCCGACCGTCGCCCTGCGCGGACCCCGCGCCGGGAGCACGCGCGGCAACTCCTCCCTGGCGGCGGCCGGGGGAGCGAGGTCGGCCATCGCGGCCAGGGACGGGTTGATCCGCTCCAGCCTCGGGGCGATCGCGCGGCGCAGTCCGGCACTGAGCCGCAGCGGCAGCCGCATCGCCCGCAGTCGCCGGGGGTAGGGGAACAACTGGAAGACCAGCGCCCGCAGCGCCCGGTCGTCGGGCTTGCGCACGTGCACCCGCTCCACCTCGGCGCGGGTCTGCTCGATCAGCCGGTCGTACCTCACCCCGGACGGGCAGGCGGACACGCACGCCATGCACCCCAGGCACGCGTCGAAGTGCCCGGCCATCTCCGGTGTCAGCGGTGTGCCCTCGACGTGCTGCTTCATCAGGTGGATCCGGCCGCGTGGGGAGTCCATCTCCTCTCCCCACAGGACGTACGTCGGGCACGAGGGCAGGCAGAAACCGCAGTGCACACAGTCATTGATCAGCTTCGGGTCCATGTCAGATCCCTCCCGCGAACCGGCCGGGGGACATCCTCCGGTCGGGGTCGAACCGTTCCTTGATCCGCCGCATCAGCGGCA
Source organism: Streptosporangium sp. CA-115845 (assembly GCF_050943795.1). Taxonomy (NCBI): domain Bacteria; kingdom Bacillati; phylum Actinomycetota; class Actinomycetes; order Streptosporangiales; family Streptosporangiaceae; genus Streptosporangium; species Streptosporangium sp. CA-115845. The sequence goes on from NZ_CP191988.1 coordinate 2,410,785, forward strand.
GCGCGCCCGACGGCCCCCAGCGATCCACCCCGCGGGCGGTCCCGGGAGGCGCGGTGAGCACGGTCAGCCCACCGCCGAGCTTGCGGAGGTCGTCGCGCAGGCCCGTCACGAACCCGGCGAAGGCCGCCTCGTCGACGTCCGCGGGCAGGGCGACCCGCAGGACCGCCGAGGCCACCGAACCGCGCACCCGCGCGGGCAGCCCGCGCGCGGCGACCGCCCGCAGCGCCAGGTGCGCGGCGGCGGGCGGGACCCGCAACTCCAGCAGCACGTCCGCACCGGGCGGTACCGCCCACCAGGCGGGCGCCCCCGTGGTGATCAGCGCGCTCCCGTACCCGTCCATGAGCCGGCGCACGGCCTCCGCCCGGGCGCCGGCCGCCACCCCCTCGACGAGCGCGGACACGGTGGGCGCGCCCAGCGGGTGGTCCGGCCAGTCCAGCTCGATCGCGCTCGGCTCGGCCAGGGCGGCCGCGAGCTCGGTGACCAGCGCGGCCGTTCCGTGGCCGGCTCCGGCCCGGGAAGCCGGTTCCACGGTGATCCAGCGGCGGTCGGCCGGGATCGGATGGAGGCGGAAGGTGGCCTCCGTGATGACGCCGAGCGTGCCGTACGAGCCGGTGAAGAGCTTGCCCAGGTCGTAGCCCGCGACGTTCTTGACGACGTTGCCGCCAGAGGAGGCGGTCGTGCCGTCGGCCAGCACGACCGTGATGCCGATCAGCAGGTCGCGGGCGGTGCCGTAGCGGAACCTGCGGGGGCCGGCGACCGCGGTGGCGAGCGTGCCGCCGACCGTGCCGGCGCGCGGGGCGGCGTCCAGGGCCAGTTCCTGCCCGAACCGCGAGAGTGCGGAGTCGAGGACGTCGAGGGGAAGCCCGGCGCCGACTCGCGCCACGAGGTCGCCGGCGGAGTGCTCGACCGTCGATCCGTTGCCGAGGAGCAGGCGGCGGGTGTCGATCAGCAGGTCACACCGCTCGGGGGGATTTCCCCAGCCGAGCTTCGTGCCGCCTCCTGTCGGGACCACGGCCAGGTCGTGCGCGGCCGAGACACGCATCAGCGCGGCGACCTCATCGGTGCTCTCGGGCAGGGCCACCCAGCGGGGGAGGACTCCACCCACCGTCTCGTCGGGGGTCGCCGGGCGGACCGGCACACCCGTCTCGTGCAGTGCTTCCATCAGAAGTGCTCCGCCTGTCCGGACTCGACCAGCGGGTGCACGCCCTTGCGGACCCCGGGGACCTCGCCGCACAGCCGCGGGGTCGGGAAGATCTTGCCCGGGTTCGACAGGCCGCGGGGGTCGAAGGCGCAGCGCACCAGCTGCATGGTGTCGAGGTCGTCGTCGGAGAACATTTTCGGCATATATCGGGATTTGTCCACGCCGACGCCGTGCTCACCGGTGATGGAACCGCCGTGCTCGATGCACAGGTCGAGGATCCTTCCCGAGACGATCTCCGCCCGCTCGCCCGCACCTGGCTCCGCGTCGTCGAACAGCACCAGTGGGTGCAGGTTGCCGTCACCGGCGTGGAAGACGTTCGCGACCCTGATCCCGTACTCGCGGGAGAGCCCGTCGATCCTCGCCAGCACCTCGGACAGCGCGGTCCGCGGTACGACGCCGTCCTGGACGATGTAGGCGGGGCTGATCCGGCCCACCGCGGCGAACGCCGACTTGCGGCCCCGCCAGATGGCCGCCCGCTCCACCGGGTCGTCGGCGACCCGTATCTCGAACGCGCCGTTCTCCCGGCAGATCCGCGTCACCTCGCCGAACTGGTGCGCGACCTCCTCGGCCGGGCCGTCCAGCTCCACGATGAGCACCGCGCCGGCCCCTTCGGGGTAGGCGCACGCCACGGCCGCCTCGGCCGCCTCGACGGCCAGGGCGTCCATCATCTCGATCGCGGCCGGTACGATGCCGCCGCCGATGATCGCCGAGACCGCCCGGCCGCCCCGCTCGATGTCCTCGAACGCCGCGAGCAGCGTCGTCACGGCCTCCGGAAGCCGGCTCAGCCGTACGACGACCTTGGTCGCGATGCCGAGTGTGCCCTCCGAGCCGACGAACGCGCCCAGCAGGTCGTAGCCGGGGTCGACGTCGGCGAGTTCGACGATGTCACCGTCGGGGGTGACGATCTCCAGGCCGACCACGTGGTTGACCGTGAAGCCGTACTTCAGGCAGTGCGCGCCGCCCGAGTTCTCCGCCACGTTGCCGCCGATCGTGCAGACCTGCTGGCTGGAGGGGTCGGGCGCGTAGTAGTAGCCCAGGTCGCGGACGGCCTCGGTGATCGCCAGATTGGTGACCCCCGGCTCCACGGTCGCCCGCCGGTTCGGCACGTCGACGGAGAGGATCCGCCGCATCTTCGAGGTCACCACCAGCACCCCGTCGGTCCTCGGCAGAGCCCCGCCGGACAGACCCGTCCCGGCGCCCCTGGCCACGAACGGCAGGCCGTACTCGTTGCAGATCCTCACCACGGCCGCGATCTGCTCGGCGCTCTCCGGAAGCACCACGACGCCGGGAGTGGCCCGGTGGTGGGTCAGCCCGTCACATTCGTAGGTGCGCAGCCGCACGGGGTCGGTGATCACCGACCCGGGGCCGAGGAGCTCCTCGAACCTGCGGGCCGACTCGTCCAGCGTCTTCGTCGACATCGTTCCTCCTGCGATGTGACCGAGGGCCCGGCGACGACGGGGACGCCGTCGCTGTCGCCCACCGGCCTGCATCGGCCGATTAACGACATAACCCTCATCTCGCATTCTCGCTCAGTACGGGGGCACCGGCGTTCCTGCCGTGCCTGGGGCCCTCGTCCAGCAGGCCGGCGAACTCCCGCTGGGCGGACCGGCAGTCGGGGACCGGCGAGGTACGGGCGGGGCCTGGCGGGGAGTGACGGATGCGGAGGTGGAGCCGACCTTTGATCATTGTGATCAGGACGCCCCTGGCCCACCCCTCGTCCGCGGTCTTGCGCGCGTAGAACTCCCTCGTCGCCCGGCTGTCCAGCATGTCCAGCAGGACGATGTGGTGGCCCCACGGGATCGGCCGCCCGGTCTGCGGGACGGAGTCCGGCCAGGCCGCCGCGAATGCCCTCATGTAGAGGAGATTGGTCCGTGAGTAGCCCATGGCCTCGGGGAACGCGCCGCGCAGGTCGATCGAGAGCCGGGGCACCGCTCTCCTGCCCCAGTCGTCGTCCGTCTGCCGTTCGAGGATGTGGCGGCCGATCCGCCAGTACTGCCGGATCAGCTCGGCATCGGTGGTGAGCAGGGCCACCCGCCCCCGGCTGCCGGTGATCTCGCGCTTGACGGCGTCGAGCAGCGACCCGTAGTCGCCCCGACCGGCTTCCTCGCCGTTCCTGTCATCACTCATGCACGCAAAGTATCCACTCGGCTCGGCCTCCGCATCCGCCGCCGGTGACCGCCTGGAGTGAGGAATCCTCGTCAGGGGATGAGGATTCCTCACCGTCGAGCCGGTCATGTCATGGCATACGCGCATAGGCAGGGAGAGTAAGGAACTCCACGAAGTCGTCGTCCAGGGCGACCTCCTTGAACAGCGCGGTCGCCTGGTCGTAAAGGGCCTCGTCGTATCCGGGCTCTTCCTTGATCTTGGCGAGCTCCTCGTCGATGATCTGCTCGACCAGCTCCCTGGTCACCACGGCGCCGGTGTCGGCGAGCTTGATGTCGTTGTGAATCCACTGCCAGATCTGGGAACGGGAGATCTCGGCGGTCGCCGCGTCCTCCATCAGGTTGTGGATCGCGACCGCGCCCAGCCCGCCCATCCAGGCGGCCAGGTAGCGCAGTGCCACGTCCACGTTGTTGCGCAGCCCCGCCTCGGTGATGTCGCCGGGAGTCTTGGCGACCGCGAGCAGGTCGGCGGCGGAGACGGAGACGTCCTCGCGCAGGCGGTCGAGCTGGTTCGGCCGCGACCCGAGGACGGCGTCGAAGACGTCGCGGCAGATCGGCACCAGGTCGGGGTGGGCGACCCACGAACCGTCGAAGCCGTCGCCGGACTCGCGGGTCTTGTCGGCGGTGACCTTCTCCAGAGCGATCTTGTTGACCTCGGGGTCGCGGCGGGAGGGGATGAACGCGGCCATCCCGCCGATGGCGTGGGCCCCGCGCCGGTGGCAGGTGCTGACCAGGAGTTCGGTGTAGGCGCGCATGAACGGGGCGGTCATCGTCACCGCGTTCCGCTCGGGCAGCAGGAACTCGCGGCCGCGGGTGCGGAACTTCTTGATCACGCTGAAGAGGTAGTCCCAGCGGCCCGCGTTGAGGCCGGCGGAGTGGTCGCGGAGCTCGTAGAGGATCTCCTCCATCTCGAACGCGGCCGGATAGGTCTCGATGAGCACCGTCGCCCGGATCGTGCCCCGGGTGATGTCGAGCAGTTCCTGGGCCCTGACGAAGACGTCGTTCCAGAGGCGGGCCTCCAGGTGTGACTCCATCTTCGGCAGGTAGAAGTAGGGGCCCTTACCCTTGGCGATCTGCCGCTGCGCCGAGTGGAAGAAGTAGAGCCCGAAGTCGACGAGGGAGGCGGAGAACGGCACCCCGTCGAGGGTGAGGTGCTTCTCGTCCAGGTGCCATCCGCGGGGGCGGACCACGATGGTGGCAAGTTCGGAGTCGGGCTTGAGGGCGTAGCTCTTCTCCCCGGCGGAGAAGTCGATGGTCCGGTCGAGCGCGTCGCGGAGGTTGAGCTGGCCGTTGATGGTGTTTTCCCAGGTGGGAGCGTTGGCGTCTTCGAAGTCGGCCAGCCAGACCTTGGCGCCGGAGTTCAGTGCGTTGATCGTCATCTTCCGGTCGACCGGGCCGGTGATCTCCACGCGGCGGTCCTCCAGGCCGGGCGCGGGCGGGGCGACGTGCCACTCGGACTCGCGCACCTGCCTGGTCTCGGACAGGAAGTCGAGGGTGCCGCCCGCCGACAGCTCCGCCTGACGGTCCTGGCGGGCCTGGAGCAGCTCCAGACGCCGGTCGTTGAACTCGCGCTGGAGGGTGGCCACGAAGGTCAGCGCCTCCGGCGTGAGGATCTCGTCAAAGCGGTCCTGACCGGGGCCACTGATCTCAACACCGTCCATGAGCCCTCTTTCCGTATCGTGGAAAATAGCTTCTGAATTGTGGAATAGACGCTACTTGACGGCCAGTTCCCGGTCAAAGGCAGGGTCCCCCTCAGGGCTCGCTCGGGGAATTCCCCGATGAGCCGGGGGATGTAACCGGGAGACAGTTGGATCAGCGCCTCCCGGCCGAGGGAGAGGACGGACACGTCGCGAATGGGAAGCGGAGACTTCCCGGAAAGTCGAGGATTGAGCGCATGAAGAGGAACACGCTCGTCGCCGGTGGGCTGTTGGGGGCGGTTTTCATGCTCTCGGGATGCGAGTTCGCCCTGGACTTCCGTGACCGGCAGCAGGACGTCGTCTCCTACGACGTCACCGGCAGGGTGACGGCCCTGGACGTCGCCACGGGCTCGGGCGACATCGTGATCACCGAGTCGGACCGGCAGGCCGTCCAGGTGACCGAGACCATCCACTGGCGCGGCGGCGACAGGCCCACCACCGAGCACCCGGTGGACGGCGGCACGCTCACCCTGCGGCACCGCTGCGACGGGATGAGCTGCTCGGTCGACTACAAGGTCGAGGTCCCGCCGGGCCTGACGGCCAAGCTCGACACCGGTTCCGGGACCATCACACTGCGTGGGCTGACCGGGGGAGTGAGCGCCGAGAGCGGCTCCGGCGACATCGAGGCGGGAAACCTGGGTGCCAGGCAGTTCACCGCCGACACCGGCTCCGGCGAGGTCGAGGCGAGGTTCGTGGTCATGCCCGACAGGGTGGAGATCCAGACCGGTTCCGGCGACGTGGCCGCGTACCTTCCCAAGGGCAGCTACGACGTGACCACCGAGACCGGCTCCGGCGACGAGACCGTGGAGGTCGTCAGGGACCCCTCGGCGCCGCGCAAGATCACGCTGCAGACCGGTTCCGGCGACGCCCGGGTCCTGCTTTCCTGAACCCGGCACCGGCACCGGCACCGGCACCGTGCCGACCGGCAGACGGAGCGGTGATAACCAGGTGATGGCGGAGCGGTTCCCATGGCACCATCGAGGGGAAGAGACCCGGGGTGTTCGGGCGTTCACTCAGATGAGAAGAACGCATACGGACCCACCATCTGAATGGAGCGACGACATAGACACTCGTGAGCCGCTGGACATGGACATCGATCGATTCGACGACCTGCTCGACACCGGTGAGATGGATCTGGCCGAGCGCCAGGCGCTCCGCCGGGTGGCGGGCCTCTCCACGGAGCTGGAAGACGTCACCGAGGTCGAATACCGCCAGCTGCGACTTGAGCGGGTCGTCCTGGTCGGTGTCTGGACCTCCGGTACGGCGACCGACGCCGAGAACTCCCTCCTGGAGCTCAAGCTCCTCGCCGAGACCGCGGGGTCACAGGTGCTGGAGGGGCTGATCCAGCGCCGCCAGAAGCCTGACACGGCGACCTACATCGGTTCGGGCAAGGCGCAGGAGCTTGCCGACATCGTCTCCGCCACCGGCGCCGACACCGTGGTGTGCGACGGTGAGCTGAGCCCCGGCCAGCTCCGCCAGCTGGAGGAGACGGTCAAGGTCAAGGTCATCGACCGGACCATGCTGATCCTCGACATCTTCGCCCAGCACGCCAAGAGCCGCGAGGGCAAGGCCCAGGTCGAGCTCGCGCAGCTCAACTACCTCCTGCCGCGCCTGCGAGGCTGGGGTGGCAACCTGTCCCGCCAGGTCGGCGGGCGCGCCGCGGGCGGCGTCGGTATGGGCGGTCGCGGTCCCGGTGAGACCAAGATCGAGCTGGACCGCCGCCGGATCCGCGAGCGGATGGCCAAGCTGCGCCGCCAGATCGGCGAGATGACCACCGCCCGCGAGACCAAGCGGGCGCGACGTCTGCAGCGCGAGGTCCCCGCCGTGGCCATCGCCGGATACACCAACGCGGGCAAGTCCTCGCTGCTGAACCGGCTGACCGGTGCCGGAGTGCTGGTCGAGGACGCCCTGTTCGCCACGCTCGACCCGACGGTCCGCAGGGCGCACACGCCTGACGGCCGCCTGTTCACGCTGGCCGACACGGTCGGGTTCGTCCGGCACCTGCCACACCAGCTCGTCGAGGCGTTCCGCTCCACGCTTGAGGAGGTCGGCGATGCCGACCTGATCCTGCACGTGGTCGACGGCTCGCACCCCGACCCCGAGTCGCAGCTCGCCGCGGTGCGTGAGGTGTTCGCCGATATCGAGGGCGCCCGCGACATCCCGGAGATCGTGGTCATCAACAAGGCCGACGCCGCCGACCCGGTGGTGCTGGCCCAGCTGACCGCGCGGGAGAAGCACACGGTCGTGGTCTCGGCCCGCACGGGCGCCGGGATCGACGAGCTGAGGGCCGTGATCGAGCGGGAGCTGCCCCGGTTCGACCAGGAGGTCAGGCTTCTCGTGCCGTACGAGCGCGGCGACCTGATCTCCAGGGCGCACGGGGAGGGCGAGGTTCTCGGCATCGAGCACACCGAGGACGGCACGGTGTTGCACGCCAGGGTTCTGCCCGGCCTCTTCGCCGAGCTGGAGAAGACCGCCAAGCCGGTCGAGACCGTCTGATCGGCTCCTTCCGCCGTACCGCCTTCCTGAAGGCGGTACGGCGGGACGGCGAAGCCTTCCCCTACCTCTCGCGGCGGAACATGACCAGTGCCACGTCGTCCTCCCTGGCGCCGAACCTCTTGATCAGCCGGTCGCAGAAGATCTCCAGGTCCTCCTCCGTCTCCTCGGCCAGGTGCCGTACGATCTCCAGACTCTCGTCGAGCAGCTTGTCGCGGTCCTCGATGAGTCCGTCGGTGAACATCAGCACCGCGGCTCCCCGCGGCACGTTCACCCGGTCGACCCGGTAGCTCTCCTCGGCCACGCCCAGTAGGAGATTGCCCAGGCGGTGGTAGCGGGCCTGGCCGCCGGCGATGAGCAGGGGCGGGATGTGCCCGGCGTTGGCGATCTCCATCTCCCCGGTCACCGGGTCGAGCAGGAGCAGGCAGACGGTGGCGGTCATACCGGGGTGGTAGCGCCGCAGCACATCGTTGAGCAGGGCCATCGACGTGCCGAGATCCGAGGCGCCGATGACGGAGGCCCGCAGTGCGTGGCGCAGCTCCGCCATGACGGTGGCGGCCAGCAGCGAGTGTCCCTGGACGTCGCCGATGGCGATGAGCACCCGGTGGCCCAGCCGTAGGACCTCGTAGAAGTCGCCGCCGACCTCGACGTTGTCGACCGCGGGCTGGTACCGCCAGCTGATCGTGAGCCCGGGGGTCTCGGGGATCCGCGCCGGCAGCAGGCTGCGCTGCAGGGTGAGGGCGATCGCGTGCTCCTCGGCGTACGCCCGGAGCGCGTCCACGGCGAGGGCGAGGGCCTGGCCGAGCTGGCGCAGCACGTTGGACTCGTCGACGTCGAGTGGCGGGACCCCGTCCACCCCGAGGTAGACGGGGGGCCTGCCCAGCTTGGTGCGGCAGATCACGGCCGAGACGTCGCCGCTGATCTTCGAGTCGGGCACCAGCCCCATCCACTCGGCGGTGGGGACCGTGAAAACCTGGGTGCCCGCGGAGTCGCCCAGGGACATCGCGCTCAACCTGTTCAGCGTGTCCGGCGCCGCGACCTTGGCGACGGCGACGTTCTCCGGGGGTATGGCGGAGAACCTGCGGGTCCGGCCGTCGGGAGGCAGGGCGAGCGTGCCCGCCTGCCGCTCCAGGATCCTGGAGGTCCCCTCGACGGCCGTGCTGAGGAGCTCGTCGAACGTCTCGGCGGAGTTCATCGAGAGCGTGACCTCGGTGAGGGCGGCCAGCCGCCGGGCCATCAGCTCGGCCCGTTGCCGGGCGCGGTAGTAGCGCAGCGTGGCCTCGACCGTCGCGGCGAACTCGTCAGGCTCGACCGGCTCCGCCAGATAGGCGTCGGCTCCGCGTTCGAGCCCCTGGGCGCGGTCGGCCGGGGTGATCGCCGCTCCGGAGATCTGGATGACCGGTATCGACGACGTCGCCGCGTCGGCCTTGATCCGCTCGCAGACCTCGTAGCCGCTGATGTCGGGCAGTCGTACGTCGAGGACGACCAGGTCCGGCTGGAGCTCCCTGACCTTGGCGAGCGCCTCCAAGCCGCCGGTGGCCTGCACGACCTGGTGTCCCGAGCGGCGCAGCCAGCTCGACAGGATGTACAGCTTGGTCGGGGTGTCGTCCACGACCAGCACCGTCGCTCCGCCGCTACCCATGGGCGTGTCCCAGAGCGCTTCCGATCGCCTCCAGCAGGGTGTCACGGCGGAGCCCCTGCTTGGAGATCACCATGTGTGCTCCCTCCGGGGCCTGCCGGGACGTGGCGACGGTCACGATGATCACCGGTATCCCGCACAGTCGCTCGTCGTCGGACATCCGCAACATCAGCGCGGTGCCGTCGAGACGGGGCATCAGCAGGTCCACCAGCGCGAGGTCGGGCGGGTTCTTCGCCATCGTCTCCAGCGCCCCCAGCCCGTCGGAGGCCTCGTCGATGTGCGCGGCGAAACCGGTGAGCATCCGCCGTACCGTGGCGCGGAACTCCGCGTCGTCGTCCACGACGAGCAACCGGCCGACCATCGGGGCCTCGTTGTGCCGGTAGGGCAGCCTCAGGGTGGCCGTGGTCCCGGATCCCACCGTGCTGGCCAGCTGCAGTCCGCCGCCCAGAGCCTCGGCCAGCCGGCGGGCGTACGGCAGGCCGAGCCCGGTCCCCTTGGTCCGTGCCTGGATCACCCCCGGCACCTGGAAGAACTCCTCGAAGACGCGTTCCAGATACTCCTCGGGCACGCCTACCCCCGTGTCGGTCACGGTGAAGACCAGGTCGTGGGTGGCGGCGTCGATGCGCACCTCCAGCCTGACCTCGCCCCGCTCGGTGAACTTCAGCCCGTTGGAGAGCAGGTTCCGCAGGATCCGGGTGAGCATCACCTCGTCCACCATCATCTCCAACGGTGCCTGCGGGATCTCCACCGTGAGCGCCACCTCGTCGTTGCCGCTGGTGGGGTGGAGTGTCATACGCAGCCGTTCCGCCAGCGCCACCAGGTCGACCATGGAGGGCTGGGGATCGAGTCGCCCGGCCTCGGCCTTCGCCATGTCGAGCAGCTCGCTCACCAGTGCCAGCAGCGTCTCCGCCGAGGAGCCGATGAGGTTCACCTGGTGGAGCTGCTCGGCGGCCAGGGGCTCCCCGCCGGGACCCACCAGGAGGCGGACCAGGCCGATGATCGAGTTGAGCGGGGTGCGCAGCTCGTGGCTGACCGTGGCCCAGAAACTGTTCTTCGCGTCGCTCGCCGTCCGGAGCTGCGCGGACTTCTCGTCCAGCTCGGCGTAGAGCGCCACGACGCCGCGGTTGGTCTCCTCCAGTTCCTCGGAGAGCTGGTTGTAGAGCGCCAGCACTCCCTGGTTGGTCTCCTGTAACTCGGTGTTGAGCTGCAGGACCTCCTCCAGGGTCTCGGCGAGCTCGCGGTTCTGCAGGCGCAGCTCGTCGAGGGCGGTGGTGGGTGCCACGCTGGCGAGTCTGTCGCGTATCTCCTCTGCCGAGAGCCTCGGCTTGCGGCCCTGCGGGAGCCGTTTGACCATGTTGATTCTTCCCTCTGCGGAATCGACCTCGATGAGGTCGACGAGACGCCCCGCCAGCGTCACACCGTCCGAGGGACGAAAACCGGTCTCCGCCGAGAAGTCGACGGTGACGAGCAGGGCGTCCCGCTCCAGCCAGAAGGCGACGGAGGCTTCGATCTCGGCTTCGAGGAGTTCCCTGCCGATCTCGCTCAGCGCGGTGGCCACCCGGATCTGGTCCTGGGCTTCCAACCCGACGCTCTCCGCCACCTCACGGCCGAGCCTGCGCATGGCGAAGACGTCCTGGTCGTCCCGGACGCCGACCCTGATCAGCTCGTCCCCGGTCATGCGCCCGGCCTGACGGCGACCACGCAGGCGTCGTCCCTGCGGGTGCCGGCCTCGCGCAGCAACGTGCCGGCGACGACGGAGGGGAGGCGCGTGACGAGCCCGGGGTAGGAGGTGATGTCCCAGCGCTCGGACAGGCCGTCGGAGTGGAACAGGACGACACCGTGCCGCGGCACGGTGTACTCGTACTGGCGCAGGGTCCTGGCCTTGTGGCCGGCGATGCCTGGTACCGAGATCATCCCCTGACGGCCGTCGCCGTGGGCGATCCACGCGGAGATGTTGCCGAGGCCGGCGAAGCTCACCGTGCCCGCGGCGCCGTCGACGCGGGCCACCGCGACCGCGCCGCCCCTGGTGTGGCCCAGGCCGGTGTGGATGCGTTCCAGGGCGGTGACCGGTGCGAGGTCCGGGTGCCGCAGGAACAGGCGCACCGCCTCCTGGGAGGCATGGGCGGCGGCGGGGCCGTGGCCGAGCCCGTCGCAGAGCATCACGGTCATCGCGGTGCCGGTCTCGGTGACCACGAAGGCGTCGCCGCAGACGGTTTCCTCGCCGATCGGGCGCGTCAGGCCGCTCACCTGGGACGAGGGCCGCGGGGCGCCCTGCGCGACGAAGTACATGCCGAGCACGGTTCCCCGGCCGGGCATGGAGTGAACCTCGTATCCGCTGGCCATCCGGGCGATGCCCCCCAGCCCGATGCCGAGCGTGCCCGCCGTGGAGTAGCCGTCGCGCAGGGCACGGGAGACGTCCTGCATCCCCGGCCCCCGATCGATCGCGAGAACCTCGACCGCCGAGTCCAGTTCGGGATGCGGCCGGATCAGCATGACCCCCTCGATCGCGTGTTTCACCAGGTTCGACGCGGCCTCGCTCACCGCCACGGCGACCCGCCCGGTGTCCTCCTCGCCGAATCCCCGGGTCTCGGCGAGCGCCACGGCGGTACGGCGGAGCGCACCGATCGCACTGGCGTCCTCGGCGGGCACCCAGACGTCGTGCCGCGAGCGGATCAACGTGCCCATTTCGTCACCGTGATCAGCGTGCCCTCACCGGGAGTCGATTCCAGGGCGAATTCGTCGACCAGACGGCGGGAGCCGCTGAGGCCGAGACCGAGGCCGTTGCCCGTGGTCCATCCGTCGGTCAGCGCCTGCTCGATGTCCGGGATGCCGGGCCCGTTGTCGCTGAAGATCATCCGTAGGCCGCGCCGTACCCCCTTGTGCACGACCTCGACCCGTACCTGCCCCCCTCCCGCGTAGACCAGGGCGTTGCGGGCCAGCTCGCTGGCCGCGGTCACCACCTTGGTCTGGTCGACCAGGGACAGGCCCACGTTCACGGCGACGGTCCTGACGCGCTGGCGGACCAGCACGACGTCGCCGTTGACGTTGATGGGCAGCTCCTCGGCGGTTGTCACCAGGTGGCCGTAGAGGTCCGGGAGTTTTCGAGCTGGTTCAGCAGCGCGACACCCTTCTCGAGATTGAGCGCGGTGCGCACGCCACCGAGGGAGAGGCCGAGCTCGACGAGGGTGATCGCCACCGCCGGTCGCATGCCGACGACGATCGTCTCGGCGTCGAGCATGCGGGAGATCGCCGCGATGGTGGCCAGCATCCGGCCGATGAAGGAGTCGACGATCTCCACGGCGGTGATGTCGATGATCACCCCTCGGGCGCCGGTCGCGACCACCTTCTCCGACAGGTCCTCCTGGAGCGCGAGCACGCTCATGTCCTGCAGGTCGATCTGGATGGAGACGATCAGAATGTCGCCGAGCTTGAGGATGGGTACGCGCTCCATCAGCCCTCAACCGTTCTCACGGCGATTCGGGACTCCCCGCCCTTGACGACCCTGACGCCGCTCGCCCGCAGCGTGTGGGCCAGCGCGTCGGCGAGCGTGGCCTTGGTCACGATGTCGCCGAACTCGATGCCGAGGGTGACGATGGTGTGGGCGATCTGCGGGCGGATGCCGGAGATCACGCACTCGGCGCCCATCAGCCGGGCCGCCACCACGGTCTTGAGCAGGTGCTGCGCGACCTCGGTGTCCACGGCCGGCACTCCGGTGATGTCGATGACCGCGTGCTCGGAGCCGGTGTCGACGAGCGTCTGCAGCAGTTTCTCCATGACGACCTGGGTCCTGGCCGAGTCGAGTGTGCCGACCAGCGGCACCGCGACGATGCCGTCCCAGAGCTTGACCACCGGGGTGGACAGCTCCAGCAACTGCTCCGCCTGGTCAATGATGATCTTCTCCCTGGCCGCCGCGTAGCTCTCCACGGTGAAGAGCCCGAGGTCGTCGATTACCCGGGAGAACCAGATGAAACCTCGCAGGGCCTCGGGGGAGGCGTCCTCCTCGACGCTCTCGTAGAGCGCCTCCTTCAGGCCGAACACCACGATCGCGGTCTCGGTCGGGGTGAATCCCTGGCGGGCGCGGTCGCGGGAGAGTTCGGCGAGGAGGCCACGCAGGTCGCTGAGGTCGCCGGAGTCGCCGAACGACCGACGCAGTGCCTGGTACAGCTCGCGTAACTGCTCGGCCAACCCTCCGCGATCCACCTGGCCTCCGGCGGAGGAACCGGCGACCTCGAGCCAGCGCTTGAAGACGCGTTCCTCGTGCCCCTGGAGAAGTTCTTCAATGCGACGCCGACCGGCGTCCGCGTGGACGGACAAGGCAACTCCTATGCGTGTGACCTGCAGACAACTCGTACGAAAGGCTACATGGAGCGCCCTGCTTGCGGCCTTTTATGGGGATTCGGTCGGCAGGTGTCCGGGGGCGATGTCGCCGCTCGTCCCGGGGGCCCGCACGGCGACGCAACCGCCCGCCGCCGATGTGGAGGGGGCAAGGATCATGGCCCAAGCCTCCGGAATAACAGCTTAGATCGATCGTGAATCGCGTTTCAATGACGGGGCTTGTGCTGGGCGGCTCTGCGGGATGCACTGTGGTCGTGAAAACGTACAAAAGCCACGAAAGCCGCAGTGGTCGGCCGGGGTTTAGATTGCTACCATAAGGCAAATCTAGCGAGATGTTATGACGCAAGTTGCTCTGGTGACTACTGTTACGGACGATGAAGAAGTAGTCTGAGCTGTGGAAAGGTGCTCAACGCCACGCGTGATCGTCGAGCCGGCGGGCGAGGTGCGGTCGCGGTGAGGCGGCGTTCTTCCCAATTAGCCTGTACAGCGGGCTGACTTGTGAAATAACGTAACTGAACTGAAATCGCCCGATCATGATCTCGGCGATACTGTCGCCGCACAACAGATACGCGGATGAGAGCAGGAGACCCCCGATGCCGTCCGGAGTCACAGCGGGCTTGAAGGGCACGGTGCCCGGCAGTGTCAGGGGCGACTCGTCCCGTCCGGGTGTGGTCCTCCTCCAAGCGTCTTCCCCTGAACACAAGGCGGTGATGCGATGACGGTCCGCCTTCTGACCAACATCGGCCGGCTCTGGACCGGAAACGATGTGTTCAGCAACGCGGCGATCCTCGTTCACAACGACAGGATCGCCTGGGTCGGCCGAGCCGCGGATCTACCGCAGAGCGTGCCCGGCGTCGTCGACGACATCGTCGACGTCGACCACGTCGAGAACCTGGGCGGCGCGCTGGTCACCCCGGGCCTGATCGACGCGCACACCCATCCGGTCTACGCGGGCAACCGCTACGCCGAGATGGCGATGCGCTCCGGTGGTTCCACCCCCTCCGCGATCACCGCGGCGGGCGGCGGCATCGGTTCCACCGTGACGGTCACCCGGGGCACCGATCCCTGGACGCTCTGCAACGGTGTCCGTGAGCGGCTCCGAGACTGGCTGCTCAGCGGCACCACCACCATCGAGGCCAAAACCGGCTACCACCTCACCCGCGACGGCGAACTCGCCGACGTGCGGCTCCTGCGCGAGCTGGAGAAGGAGCCGATGATGCCGCGGGTGCACGTGACCTTCATGGCCGCGCACGTCGTCCCGCCCGAATACTTCGGCCGCCAGCGCGACTACGTCGAGGCCGTGGGCTCCTGGTGCGCCGACGCCGCGGCGGCGGGAGCCGACAGCGTCGACGTCTACTGCGACGAGGGTCACTTCACCGCGGAAGAGGCCCGCTGGGTCCTGGCCTCCGGGCGCAACGTCGGCCTGCAGCCCCGCGTGCACGCCGGCGCGTACACCCGCCGGGGCGCCGTCCAGCTCGCCGCCGAGCTCGGCTGCGCCTCCGCCGACCTGCTCCATCACACCACCGACGAGGACATCGCGATCCTGGCCCGCTACGGAGTCCCCGCCGTGGTCTGCCCGGGAACCGCCCTCCAGCGTGGCAGTCTGCCTCCCGTCCGCCGGATGCTTGCCCAGGGGGTCACCGTGGCCCTCGGCAGTGATCACAACCCGGGCCACTGCGGCATCACCTCGATGTCACTGGTCATCAGCCTCGCGGTGGCGGCCTTCGGCATGAGCGTCGGCGACGCCCTTCGCGCCGCCACCCTCGGCGGTGCCACGGTCCTCGGAGCTTCCGACCGCGGTGTTCTCGCCCCAGGTCGCCTGGCCGACATCGTCCAGTGGGACGCCGACCACGAGGGCGCCTTCGCCTGGGCCTTCGGTCTCAAGCCCCGCCGGGTCTGGCGTGGCGGCACCCCCGTCCAGTAGGTCCAACGTCCGTGACTCCGGCCTTCTTCGTCTGATCTCCTCCGAGTAACCTCTGGACATGTCGCCATCGGTCGCCGTCGTCACCGACTCCACCGCCTACCTCCCGCGAGAGCAGGTCTCCCGCCTGGGAATCATCGTGGTACCGCTCCAGGTGGTCGTGGGAGGCAGGTCGCTCGACGACATGGCGCGGCTTGACGGCGCGAGCATGGACGACGCACTCGGGAAGCGGGCTACGGTGACGACCTCCAGGCCCGCCCCACGGCGTTTCGCGGACGCCTACGACCAGGCGGCGGCCCAAGGCGCGACCGGCATCGTCTCCGTCCATCTGTCGGCGGAGATGTCCGGCACGGTCGAGGCCGCCCGCGCGGGAGCCGAGGATTCACCGGTTCCGGTCGACGTCATCGACAGCGGGTCCATCGCCATGGGCCTGGGATTCCCCGTCCTCGCCGCCGCGGGTGCCGCCGCCGCGGGCGCGACCCGGACGGAGGTGGCGGATGCCGCCCGCCGCCGCGCGGAGTCGATCCGCAGCTTCTTCTATGTCGACACCCTGGAATACCTGCGCAGGGGAGGCCGGATCGGTGCGGCGGCGACCCTCCTCGGCTCGGCACTGATGATCAAACCGATCCTGCACATCCGTGACGGCGCGATCGTTCCCCTGGAGAAGGTCCGTACGGCGAGCCGGGCCATCGCCCGGCTCGAGGATCTCGCGGTCGAGGCCGCGGGCACCGCGCCGGTGGAGGTCGCCGTCCAGCATCTCGGCGCCGCGGCCCGTGCCGAGGCACTGGCGGCGCGCCTGCCCCGGCGCATCCCCGCACTCGTCGAGGTCACAGTCGTCGAGGTCGGTTCGGTCATCGGCGCCCACGTCGGCCCCGGGATGCTCGGCATCACCGTCTCCTTCCCGCCCTCGTGACACCTGCGGGCGCTCATGCCCGGCCCGGGCGCCCGTCCGCCGGATCGCCGTCCACAGCCTGGCCGTGCGGTCGGCCGGATATCCACAGAACGGAGTTCGGCGAGGATGTTCCCGGTGCCGCCGCCGTAGCGTCCTGCGGGTGCGGACCACAGGCCAGAACATCGAGCGGTTCCGAGCCGAGTCGCGGCTGCGGATCCTGACAGGGCGTGGATCACCTACCGCCGTGCCCCTCCCACGCAGGCCGACCGACCTGCGTGCCCTGCCGCTGCCCGACGATCGGTTCCGGCCGGCAGGCCCCGCCGATTCGGGAGATTCGCTCTCTCATGGGGAGGCCGGGGCCGGCCTGCCCTGTCCGGCCGGGGATGTGTGGTCCGGTGGGCAGGGTCGGCCGCAGGATGTCGTCTCCCTCGACGGTCCCGCCGCGCGCATGCGTTCCATGCCGCCTCCCCCGGCCTTCGAGGCACTGCGCAAGGTCGTGGCCGCACAGGGACAGGCTCTCGGTCCGGGCAGGCCGGGGTTACGCCTCCTGCTGCTCGTCGCCCTGACGGCCGCCGTCGCCGGCGGCGTGTATGCCTGGAGGTCCCAGCCGGAGCCCGAGCCGCTGGCCCCGCCGGCACCGATCTCCGGGGCTCCGCTGTCGGAGCCTGTCAACGCCGCACGGTCCCGGCCCGCGCCGGCCACCGAGCTGACAGTTCACGTGACCGGCAAGGTCCGTCGCCCCGGGGTGATCACGTTGCCCGGAGGTTCCCGGGTCGCCGACGCGGTCCAGGCGGCCGGGGGCGTTCGCGGGGCAGCCGCCACGGGCTCTCTCAACCTCGCGCGCAGACTCGTCGACGGCGAGCAGATCGTCGTCGGCTCGGCCGGCCCCGCCGTCGCGGTGGCACCCGCCTCCGTGGATCCGGCGGACCCCGCCACCGCCGTCGTCGACCTCAACACGGCCACGGCCGAGCAGCTCGAGCGGCTACCGGGCGTGGGCGAGGTGCTCGCCCGGCGCATCACCGAGTACCGCGCCGCCCATGGCGGTTTCCGCACTGTTGAGCAACTCCGCGACGTGAGCGGCATCGGTGACCGTAAGTATGCCGAGATGCGCGACAAGGTCCGCGTGTGATCCGCCGGCCGGGGAGGGCGGTCGCGATGCGAGCCGGCCCGGCCGTCGAGGTCGCGTGCGCCGGGGATACCGAGAGCCCTGATGGTTCCGGTGCTTCCGGGCAGGCCGACGGTTTCAGGAGTTCCGGAAAGGGATGGGGTGCGCATGCCGCGCATCTGCTCCTGCCCGCGGCGGCATCGTGGGTGACCGCCCTCGTCCTGCTGGGCCGTCCTGCGGCGACGGGTGCCGTGGTGGCCGGTCTCACGGCCGTGGGTGCCCTGGCCGTGGCCGTTCTGGTCCGGACAGGAAGGACGGCGGGCTGGCGTAACGCGGTGATCGCGGTCCTGGGGTGCACGGCCGCGGTGGCCGGGTCGGTGGCCTTCCGGGTGCACGCGGCCGGTACGGGACCGGTCGCCGAGCTGGCCGGCAGGCACACCTCTGCGGTGGCGGAGGCGGTGGTGACCGACGACCCCCGGGAGGTGGCCCGGCGTGGCGGGCTGTTCCGACGGGAGAGCTTCGTGGTGCCCGCCCGGGTCGAGTCGGTCGGGGCGGGAGCGGACAGGGTGACGCTGCGGGCTCCGGTGCTGCTTTTCGTCTCCGGCGCGGAGTGGCGCTCGCTGCTGCCCAGCCAGCGGGTCGAGGTCAGCGGGCGCTTCGGCCCGGCGGACCCCGGTGAGCTGCTCGCGGCGGTGGTGCTGGTCAGGGGGGCACCGCGAGTCCTGAGCGGGCCCTCCTGGGAGCAACGCGCGGCCGGGGTGCTCAGATCGGGGCTGAGGAAGGCGGCCGAGGTGTTGCCGCCGGCGCAGCGCGGGCTGCTGCCCGGCCTGGTGGTCGGTGACGTGTCCCGGATGGACGACCAGGTCAGAGCCGACTTCAAGGCGGCCGGCCTCAGCCATCTGCTCGCCGTCTCCGGCGCGAACCTCGCCGTCGTGGCCGGTGCGGCGGTCGCGATGGCCAGGATGGCCGGTCTGCCACTCGCAGTGCGGGCGGTGCTGGCGATCTCGGCCATGGTCGCCTTCTCGGTCGTCGCCCGGCCCTCGCCCAGTGTGCTCAGGGCTCTCCTGATGGGCGGGGTCGCCGCCGTGGCACTCGGCACGGGCCGCTCGCGCGACGGTGTCGCGGCCCTGTCGGCGACGGTTCTGGGGCTGATCTTCTTTGTCCCCGACCTCGCCCGCTCCTACGGCTTCGCCCTGTCGGTCTTCGCCACCGCGGGCATTCTGGTCCTCGCACCGCGCTGGCGCGACCGGCTCTCGACCCGGATGCCCCGATGGGCGGCGGAGGCGATCGCCGTGGCCGCCGCGGCCCAGGCCGCCGTCACCCCCGTCCTGGTCCTCATGTCCGGGCAGCTCGCACCGGTGGCGATCCCGGCCAACCTGCTCGCGGGCCCGGCCGTGGCCCCGGCCACTCTGCTCGGCTTCGTGGTGGCGCTGGTCGCCCCCCTGCACATGGGGCTCGCCCAGCTGCTGGTCCGGCCGGCGGGTCTGGCCACCGGATGGATCATCGAGGTGGCCGGGCACACCGCGGGGCTCCCATTGGGCGTGCTCCCGTGGCCGGGCGGTGTCACCGGGCTGCTCCTGCTGGCCGCTGCCGTCCCGCTCGCCGTGCTGGTACTGCGGCACCGGGGGATACGCCTGATCGCCCTGGCGACCGTCGTCGGCCTGGTTCTCGCCGTGACGGTGGCCGCGCCGATCGTGACTCGCTGGCCGCCTCGCGGATGGTTGCTGCTGGCCTGCGATGTTGGTCAGGGGGACGCGTTGCTGGTCGCGGCAGGGCCTGGGCGAGCCGTGGTGGTGGACGCGGGGCCCGATCCCGTCCGGGTGGACCGCTGTCTGCGTGCCATGGGAATCGAGGAGGTGCCGCTGGTCATCCTCACCCATCCGCACCTCGACCATGTGGGAGGGCTCGATGGTGTCTTCCGCGGGCGTGCGGTGGGAGCGGTGCTGGTGACCCCGCGCGGCACCGGAGGCGATGCCGGGGAGCACGAGGGGGCGAGGCTGAGCGAGGATCTCGCCCGCCGCCGGGTGGTCGAGTGGGCGGCGAGTCCGGGGGCGAGCTGGCGGTTCGGGCCCTCCGAGCTGACGGTCATCGGCCCGGTGGCCGAGGCGTCCCTGACCGGCGCGGGGAAGGGGGCGGCCGTCAACAACGCCAGCGTCGTGGTGCATGTTCGCTGGGCCGCGGGGTCGGCTCTGCTCAGCGGCGACATCGAGACCGAGGCTCAGTCGGAGCTGCTCCGCAGGGGCCTGCCGCCCGCCGAGATCCTCAAGGTTCCGCATCACGGATCCAGCAGGTACGACCCGGCCTTCTTCGCCGCCATCGGTGCTCGTACCGCCCTCATCAGCGTGGGGGCGGACAACGAGTACGGCCATCCCGCCCCGTCGACCCTGGCCACGCTGTACCGGCTCGGTGTGCGCGTCCACCGGACGGACCTGTCGGGGGACATCGCCGTGGTGGACAGCGGGGGAGCCCTGTCCGTCATCCCCCGAAGGAGCGCTCCGGCCGTAGGGGCTACGGTACGGGGTCTAGGACGTGACCTTGGCCGGGCGGCGGAACTCGGTGTCCACGTCGGCGGCGTAGACCGACCGGCTGCAGCGCGCGCAGCGGTACATGATCGGGCCCTCGTCGAGGGATGTTCCGCAGCGCGGGCAGGCGTGGCGGCGAATGGTGGAGTTCGTCATGTTTTTCACCTCCTGTGGTGTTCCCAGGGTGTCTCACGGCACCTGCATTCCAATTGCGAACGACTTGCCGATGCCCCTCCCGCCACCGGGACGTGGCATGCTGCTCGGCATGGCGGCAACCGATCCGGCACCCGTGATCCTGATACTCGGCGACGAGGAACTGCTGGCCGACCGCGCGGTGAGCGAGGTGACCTCGGCGGCCAAGGCGGCCGATCCGACCGCCGAGGTGCACGATCTCCCCGGCGCGAAGATGGAGCTCGGGGAGCTCACCCGTCTGACGTCGCCCTCGCTGTTCGGCGACAGGTCCGTGGTGGTCGTCCGCTCGGCCCAGGACCTCGGCAAGGACGTCATCGCCGAAGTCGTCTCCTACGCGGCTCACCCGGCCGAGGAGACCGTGCTGATCCTCGTCCATCCGGGGGGCGTCAAGGGGAAGGCACTGGTCGACGGGGTCAAGAAAGCCGGGGCACAGGTGGTCTCGGTCACCAAGGTGACCAAACCGGCCGAGCGGCTGGCGTTCGTCAAGGCGGAGCTGAAACGGGCCGGGCGCACCATCGGGGCGGACGCCGCCGCCGCGCTCCTCGACGCCGTGGGCAACGACCTGCGCGAGCTCGCCGCCGCCTGCAGCCAGCTCGCCTTCGACACCCCCGGCAAGGCGATCGATGAGGCCGCCGTGGCGCGCTACCACCGGGGCCGGGCCGAGGTCAGTGGGTTCACCGTGGCCGACTCGGCAGTCGAGGGGCGCCTGGGCGACGCCCTGGAGCAACTGCGCTGGGCCCTGGCGACCGGTACGGCACCGGTCCTGCTGGTCAGCGCGCTCGCCGGGGGCCTGCGCTCGCTGGCGAAGGTGGGCGGTGCTCCCCGCAACCTGAGGGGCGGTCAACTCGCCGGCCGGCTCGGCATGCCGCCCTGGAAGATCGAACGGGTCCAGCGGCAGCTGAACGGCTGGGGGCCCGAGGGCCTCGCCCGCGCGATCCAGGCCGTCGCCACCGCCGACGCTCAGGTGAAGGGCGGCGGCGCCGACCCCGCGTACGCGCTGGAGCACATGGTCCAGACCGTGGTCGCCAGCCGCACCGGACGCTAGCCTGCGTTCCGCAGATGACCCCGATCGACCTGGGGTGATCACCCGCTGCACTGGATCAGGTATGGCTGCTGATCCGCAATGATTGCGACGTTCCTCATCGGAAGCACAGATCCACGCTGACCAGGAGAACCGGGAAGGCCGCCCCGGAGGCCTCACGCGTTCGCGATCTCCGTTGAGGAACGCAGCAGCCGGGCAGGGGCACGGGGCCCGCAGAGGCACGCCGCCGGCGAGGCGTCACGAGGTCACCAGGGGCGAGAAACTCGGTGCGCCGAGCCGTCACGGGCGGATGAAACGCAAGAACGCCGCACCCCGTGAGGGGGCGGCGTCCGCGAAACCTGAAACTACTTGGCGGCCGTCGACAGGGCGGCGGCGCGCTGGGCGATCGCCGACTTGCGGTTGGCGGCCTGGTTCTTGTGGATGACGCCCTTGCTGGCAGCCTTGTCCAGCTGGCGGGCGGCGGCGCGCTGGAGCACAGCGGCCTGCTCGACGTCACCCTGGTCGGCGGCCTCGCGGAACTTGCGGATGGCCGTCTTCAGGGAAGACTTGACAGCCTTGTTGCGCAGCCGGGCCTTCTCGTTCTGCCGGTTGCGCTTGATCTGGGACTTGATGTTCGCCACGAAGAAGCCTCGGTGAATGTCGTTGGATGGGGCGCGCGGGCAGAGAGGGCGCGCCACACGCAGTTGACTAGGCTACCAACTGCCGAGGTCGTCGCTCAAATCGACAGGCCGGGCAGAGGGATGCCTGATCAGTCTAGCGTGTGATTTTGATCGCTCGGACCGTGATCCTCACGGCTTGAACCAGAACCTGTCGTACTCGGCCCAGTCCTCCTTGGTGGCGGCGAAGTCGACGTAGATCGCCAGCCCGAACCGCTCACGGGGCCTGCCGTACGAGGTCAGCGCCAGCCGGGCGCCCCTGGCCGCCTTCTCGACGCTCTCGGCCTCGTCGGCCCAGGAGACGTCGTGGTCGTGATAGGCCGGGGCGCCGATCAGCACCGTCTTCTCCTCGGGGACGAGCTCCAGCGCCAGCGTGCTCTGCCGCACGACGTAGCCGCCGTAGACCGAGGGGAAGGGGAGATACGAGTCGTAGGTCATGATCGCTACCTGGTCGGTAAGGTTCGCCACCTGGCGGAAGTAGTCGGGCGACCAGTACTTGTCGTGGCCGAGGACGGCGCGTACGGCCGGGCGGGTGAGCGGGAACGGCTCGATCTGCGGGGTCGCGGTGGAGAGCAGACCGTCGCCCACGATCGCGCGGGTCCGGGTCAGCAGGTCGAGGAACTCGGTGTCGCCGTCGCCGATCGGCTCGAAGTTGTAGTGCACGCCGTCGAAGCCGAGTGCCATGATCGCGCGCGCGCCGTCCAGCACACGCTGCCTGGAGGCCGCGTCGTCGAGGTCCAGGGTGCCGTCGACCTTCTGGCCGAGCCAGGCTGAGATCCTGACCTTCGGCAACTCCTCGCGCCACCATTTCAGAAGGTCGACGGCCCTGGGATATCTCTCGATGGGCAACGTCCCGTCGCGGTCGAACGGTCCCGAGTGGAGATAGACGTCCTTGATACCGGTCTTGCGGAGCCTGGCGGCGAGCGTCCGCACGTCGTCGTGGGTCTTCCTGCCGTCGACCCATGCGTGGCCGAGCCACAGGGCGTCGTGGCCGGTCGTCTTCGCCCACGGGGCGGGTGTCCCGGTAAACTGCAGGGTGAGGGTGGCCACGGCCAACCCTGGAAGCGCAAGGAGCAGGGCCGCCACCACAGCGAGAAAACGCAGGCCGAGCCGTGCTCTGGTCCGGGCAATCACCCGGACATGTCACCATGGAAGGCGGCTGGCATGCCAGCCGTATGATCGTCATCAATCTGTTGAAACGGACCCCGGTGCGCATTCAGCCTGGCCAGACCGACCCCGCGGTGCTTCGCAACTTCTGCATCATCGCGCATATCGACCATGGCAAGTCGACGCTAGCCGACCGCATGCTGCAGATCACCGGAGTGGTCGACGACCGTTCCATGCGCGCTCAGTATCTCGATCGGATGGACATCGAGCGTGAGCGCGGCATCACGATCAAGTCGCAGGCGGTCAGGCTGCCGTGGCAGGTCGGCGAGACCGACTACGTCCTCAACATGATCGACACTCCCGGGCACGTCGACTTCACCTATGAGGTCTCCCGGTCGCTCCAGGCGTGTGAGGGCGCGATCCTGCTGGTCGACGCCGCGCAGGGGATCGAGGCGCAGACCCTGGCCAACCTCTACCTGGCGATGAACAACGACATGACGATCATCCCGGTGCTCAACAAGATCGACCTGCCCGCCGCCCAGCCGGAGAAGTACGCCGCGGAGATCGCCCACCTCATCGGCTGCGACCCGGAGGACGTGCTGAGGGTCTCCGGCAAGACCGGTGTGGGCGTTCGCGAGCTCCTGGACCACGTGGTCGAGAACATCCCGGCCCCGGTCGGCGACGCCGACGCGCCCGCCCGCGCGCTGATCTTCGACTCGGTCTACGACACCTACCGAGGCGTGATCACGTACGTCCGGGTCATGGACGGGCACCTGGGCAAGCGTGAGCGCATCCTGATGATGTCCACCGGCGCGGCCCACGAGACGCTGGAGATCGGCGTCATCTCGCCCGAACCGAAGATCGCGGACCAGGGGCTGGGCGTCGGTGAGGTGGGCTACCTGATCACCGGTGTGAAGGACGTCCGCCAGTCGCGGGTCGGTGACACGGTGACCTCCGTGTCGAGGCCGGCCGCCGAGGCGCTCAGCGGATACCAGCACCCCAAGCCCATGGTCTTCTCGGGTCTGTACCCCATCGACGGTGACGACTACCCCGAGCTCCGCGAGGCGCTGGACAAGCTCCAGCTCAACGACGCGGCCCTGGTCTACGAGCCGGAGACCTCCGCCGCCCTGGGCTTCGGCTTCCGCTGCGGCTTCCTCGGCCTGCTCCACATGGAGATCGTCCGCGAGCGGCTGGAGCGCGAGTTCAACCTCTCGCTCATCTCCACCGCACCCAACGTGGTCTATCAAGTGATCATGGAGGACGGTAAGGAGGTCGTCGTCACCAACCCCTCGGAGTTCCCCACCGGCAAGGTGGACAAGGTCTTCGAGCCGATGGTGAAGTCGACGGTGCTCGTCCCATCGGAGTTCATCGGCGCCATCATGGAGCTCTGCCAGAACCGCCGGGGCAACCTGCAGGGCATGGACTACCTGTCCGAGGACCGCGTCGAGATCCGCTACACGATGCCGCTCGGCGAGATCATCTTCGACTTCTTCGACCAGCTCAAGTCCCGTACGCGTGGCTACGCCTCGCTGGACTACGAGCCCTCGGGCGAGCAGGAGTCGGACCTGGTCAAGGTCGACATCCTGCTCCAGGGCGAGGCCGTGGACGCCTTCAGCGCCATCGTTCACCGGGAGAAGTCCTACGCCTACGGCGTCGAGATGGCCAAGAAACTGCGCGAGCTCATCCCCAGGCAGCAGTTCGAGGTGCCGATCCAGGCGGCCATCGGCGCCAGGGTCATCGCCCGTGAGAACATCCGTGCCATCCGCAAGGACGTCCTCGCCAAGTGCTACGGCGGCGACATCTCCCGCAAGCGCAAGCTGCTGGAGAAGCAGAAGGAGGGCAAGAAGCGGATGAAGATGGTCGGCCGCGTCGAGGTGCCCCAGGAGGCGTTCGTCGCCGCGCTGTCCACCGAGTCCTCCGTGGACAAGTCAAAGAAGTAAAGGACACCGGGGGCTCGGCCAGGCGTGGAACCGGGCATGGAGAAGCGGTGGATATCGGTTCGCCTTCCGATCGAGGGCTCCGGTACCGTCCGGTCATGCACATCGTCTCGGTGAACGTGGGTCGCGCGGTCGATGCGGAGTGGGCCGGTCGTCTCAAGCGCACCGCGATAGACAAGACCTCCGTGGGCGGCCGGGTCGGGGTCTCGGAGAGCGGTCTGGCCCAGGACGAGAGGGCCGACCTGGAGCACCACGGCTCTTCCGATCAGGCGCTCTACGCCTACGCGCGGGAGGACTACGACTGGTGGCAGGCCGAGCTGGGCCGGGAGCTGCGCGACGGCATGTTCGGGGAGAACCTCACGACAGCGGGGCTCGACGTCAACGGGGCCAAGATCGGGGAGCGCTGGCGGATGGGCACGGTTCTGGCCGAGGTGACCGGCCCGAGGGTGCCGTGCTCGGTGTTCCGCGGCTGGATCGGGGAGCGGGGCTGGCTCAAGAGCTTCACCCGGGCCGGGCGGGTCGGCGCCTACCTGCGGGTGGTCGAGCCGGGCGAGCTGGGCCGGGGCGACGCCGTCGAGATCGTCTCGTGCCCCGAGGGCAGCGTCACGGTCACCGAGTCCTTCCGCGCCTACCACGGTGACAGGGACCTGCTGCGCCGCCTGCTCGCCCACCCGGGCCACCCGGAGAAGTGGGACAGGGTCGCCGAGCGGGTGCTGGGCCGCGAGCGCGGTTAGGCGTCCGGGGACGAAGGTGCGGGCGGGGCCGCAGGTGACCCAGACTCTGCGGCCCCGCCCGGTATGAGAGGGTCGCTCAGCGCAGGACTCTGTAGAGCGCCGAGGTGAGCGACGCCGAGGTGTCGTCCTGGTCGATGGACCACATCATCGAGCCGCCGAGGCCCTTCAGGCGGATGTAGGCCGCCTTCTGGGCCAGCGAGGCCGGGTCGTCGTAGGACCAGAACTCGTTGCCGTCGTAGAGCCACACGGTTCCGGTCAGCAGGTCGCGGTAGCGCTTGCCCGGCTTGTTCACCAGGATCTTGTAGTCCTCGGCCCCGGCGGCGAAGACGCCCGGCGCGGGACCGGTGGCGGTGCCGTACAGGCCGTTCCTGCCGCCGGTGACGCCGGTCCAGCCCTGACCGTACGCGGGCACGCCCACCACGATCTTCTTGGCCGGGGCGCCGCGGTTCAGGTAGTCGCGGACCGTCTGGTCCACGCTGTACTTCACCGGGTTGGGGTCGCGCCGGTCGGTGAACAGGTTGCCGTTGTGGCCGGTGACGTTCTCCCACGAGCCGTGCAGGTCATAGCCCTGGACCGTGGCGAAGGTGAGCTGCTTGAAGACGTCGCGGACCTCGAAGCCCGCGTCGATCTTCGCGGCGGCGGCGGGCAGGAAGGCGGTCAGTTCGGCGCGCCGGTCGAACTCGTTCATCTGGCGGCGCAGTTCGGTGACGAACAGGGTGAAGTTCCGCTTGTCCTCGGGGCGGATGATGTTGCCCTCGTTGCCGGAGGAGCCCGGCCACTCCCAGTCGAGGTCGATGCCGTCGAACACGCCCGCTCCGGTACCGGGGGCGGTGCCGGGCAGGTTGCCCCTGAGCCACAGATCGATGCAGGAGGAGGCCAGCCTGGCGCGTCCGGAGGGGGTCAGCACCGCGTCGGAGAAGTACTTCGAGCCGGTCCAGCCGCCGAGGGAGATCATCGTCTTGAGGCCGGGGTGCTTGGCCTTGAGCTTCTTCAGCTGGTTCAGGTTGCCGTTCAGCGCCTGGCCCTCGGCGTCGCCGACGCCGTCCACGCTCTGCTCGGCGGCCACCGGGCGTTGCCAGTCGGCCCACGGGTCGGCGGAGTAGCAGTCGCCCTCGGCGTTGACGAAGCCGAAGGCGTAGTTGATGTGAGTCAGCTTGGCGGCGGCGCCGCTGCTCTCCATGTCCTTGACGTGGTAGTCGCGGCCGTAGACGCCCCACTGGATGAAGTAGGCGACCCGCTTGAAGCGGTCACCGTTTCCTGAGGGGGTCTGGGCCTGGGCCGGGGCCGGTAAGGCCACCGCCGCGAGACCGGCGGCGAGGGCTGCCGCGATCATGTTCCGGAGGAGTCTCTGCACGGGCTTCTCCACTGCTCGGAATAGTAACTTATAGGAAACTTTCCTTTAAGTTTTCCCGGATCGTAGACCTGTGCGATCCGGCCGTCAACGGCCCGCGGTGGTTTGACCGGTGAACGGCCGGCGGCGGGCGTTCCACAGCCGGGGCGACGTCCCGGGCATCGCGTGGGGAGCGGCAGACTTGGGGCGTGCCATCCACACTTCCCGACGGGGATCCCGTACCCGCCTCGGGCGAACTCCCCGAGAGCGCGCTCGCCGGACTCGGCGAGCGGCCCTTCGGTTTCTACGTCCACGTGCCCTTCTGCGTGACCCGGTGCGGTTACTGCGATTTCAACACCTACACGGCCTCGGAACTCGGTCCCGGCGCCGCGCAGCGGGACTACGCGGACACCGCCGTCGACGAGGTGCGGCGGGCGCGGGCCAACCTCGGCGCCGCGCGCCTCCCGGTCGAGACCGTGTTCTTCGGCGGGGGCACCCCGACCCTGCTCCCGGCCGGAGACCTGGTACGGATCCTGGGGGCGATCGAGGAGGAGTTCGGGCTCGCTCCCGGCGCCGAGGTGACCACCGAGGCCAACCCAGAGTCGGTGGACCCCGCCTACCTGGCGGAGCTTCGCGAGGGTGGGTTCAACCGGATGAGCTTCGGGATGCAGAGTGCCCGTGAGCACGTGCTCGCGGTGCTGGACCGTCGCCACACCCCCGGCCGCCCGGCGCGGGCCGTACGGGAGGCGAGGCAGGCGGGGTTCGAGCACGTCAACCTTGACCTGATCTACAGCACGCCGGGGGAGAGCGACGACGACTGGCGTGCTTCGCTGGCCGCGGCGATCGAGGCGGGACCCGACCATGTCTCCGCGTACTCGCTGATCGTCGAGGACGGGACGAGGCTGGCCGCCAGGATCAGGCGGGGCGAGCTCCCGATGCCCGACGACGACGTGGCCGCCGACCGTTACCTGATCGCCGACGCCATGCTGGCCGAGGCGGGGTTCGAATGGTACGAGGTGTCCAACTGGGCGACCTCCGAGGCCGGGCGATGCCGGCACAACCTGCTCTACTGGACCGGCGGAGACTGGTGGGGCGTCGGTCCGGGGGCGCACAGCCACGTCGGCGGCACCCGCTGGTGGAACGTCAAGCACCCCGCCGCCTACGCCCGGCGACTGGCCGCGGGCACCTCGCCCGCCCAGGCGCGAGAGGTGCTGGGGCCCGGGGACAGGGCGGTGGAGCGGTTGATGCTGGAGTTGCGGCTCGTTCAGGGTTTCCCGCTCGGGGAGCTCGACCGCCCCCGGGTGGTCGCCCGCGCGCTGGCCGACGGCCTGCTGGAGACGGAGCCGTTCAAGGCGGGCCGGGCGGTGCTCACCCTGCGCGGCCGCCTGCTGGCCGACGCCCTAGTCCGCGACCTCACCTGAGTTCCGGCCCCGGTCAGCTGACGAAGCGGATGCTCATCGGATAGCGGTGGTTCTCCCCCCGGTTGGCCGCCACCGCGGCGATGACCATCATGATGATCGACCCGATCCAGACGAGGAACATCAGCACGAAGCCGATGAGCACGAACACCAGGATCATGCAGACGAAATAGGCGATCATCACCGTGAGCTGGAAGTTGAGGGCCTCGGCGGCCTGGTCCCGCACGTAGGGTGACTCGTCCTTCTTGGCGAGGTAGAGCACCAGCGGGCCGACGAAGCTGGTCAGCAGGCCCAGCAGGTGGGCGAGCATCGCCATGGTGGTGTCGTCACTGCCGGGCCGCGGGCCGTAGGTCCCCGGCGGCGCCTGGTAGCCGTAACCCACCGGCCGGCCGTACCCGCCGTACTGGGCGTATCCATCCTGGTAGCCGTAACCGCTCGGGTCGTACGGGGGGGAGGGGTAGCCCTGGCCCGGTTGCCCGTAGCCCTGGCCCGGCGGCGGGGCGCTCTGGCCGGGCATGGTGTGTCCGGGCGCCGTGTATCCGGGCGCCGTGTGGCCCGGCGTCGTGTGGCCCGGCGTCGTGTGTCCGGGCGGGGGATCGCCGATGCGCCGCTCCGTCCGGTCCTCGCCCGGTGCATCCCCAAGGTTCTCGCTCATGGCCCCTCCTGATGGGTTGACGGCCTAGCCATCCTCGCCGGGAACCGTGACGAAGTCGATCAGCTCTTCGACCGGACCGAGCAGCTCGGGCTCCAGATCGGCATATGTCGTAACCGATCCGAGGATGCGGCGCCACGCGTCGCCGGGTTCCGTCTTCCAGCCCAGCGCGGCGATGACGCCCTCCTTCCAGGGCACGCCGCGCGGCACCGACGGCCAGGAGGAGATCTTGAGCGTGTGCGGCTTGACCGCCTGCCAGACGTCCACGAACGGGTGCCCGACGATCAGCACGTGTGGGGAGGAGATCCGCGCGGCGATCCGGCTCTCCTTGGAACCGGGGACCAGGTGATCGACGAGCACACCCAGGCGGCGGCCAGGGCCCGGGCGGAACTCCCCGACGATGGCGGGCAGGTGATCGACCCCCTCCAGATACTCCACGACCACACCCTCGACCCTCAGGTCGTGGCCCCAGACCTTCTCCACGAGCGCGGCGTCGTGCACGCCCTCCACGTATATCCGGCTCTCCCTGGCCACCTGGGCCCGCAGGCCCTCCACCGCGATGGAGCCCGACGCGCTCCGCCTGGGACCACGTGGCGCGGCGGCCGGGCGCACGAGCGTCACCGCCTTGCCCTCCAGGAGGAACGCGGCAGGCTCCAGTGGGAAGACCCGCCGGCGGCCGAAGCGGTCCTCCAGGGTGACGGCCTCCTTGTCGCAGGCCACCACGGCACCGCAGAAGCCGCCGTCGGCGTCCTCGACGACCAGATCGAGTTCGGCGGGAACCTGGGGAATCCCCCCTCTGCGGGGGCGCCGCCAGTCTCCTGCCAGAACGTCACGCTCGTACATCACCGACCGCCCACCGTCTCTCGCAAGGGATCACGTGGGACGCTAGCAAACGCCAGGGTCACCTGCCGTAGGGTCCCGGCGCTCCCCACTGCCCCGCCGACGCGGCGGCCCTGCGCTTGCGGACGTTGCCCCGCTTCACCAATACGACGATCGTCACGATGATGGCCAGCAGGATCCCGATGCCGGGCACCGCGAACAGGGCGATCACCCCGCCGACCAGTGATCCGGCGGAGAGTTCCCGGCCCACGCCGAACGTGGTGCCCTCCACGGGGTCGGCGGTACAGGTGACCTGGTAGTCGCCTGCCTGCTCCACGCCGATCTGCAGGCCCATCTCCCAGACGACGCCGTCGGAGCCCGCCACGGTCTGCTGGACGAGCGGCTTCTGCAGGCTGGGCGTGCCGGTGCCGCCGGTCAGCGTGCACTCGAAATTGGTGGGTCCACTGGTGGAGACATAGATGGCGGGTTTGTCGGCCGGGTCGAGCGTGACCGTCGTGTTTTCGCCGGGGGCGAACGTCTTCGTCGGTGCCGCGCTGGTGACCGCGCCCAGCACGCCACCGGCGAAGCCGCCGATGCCGACGATGATGCTGACCAGGGCGAGCAGCCATACCCCGACGATCCATCCGATACCGGGCTTGATCTTCCCTGTGGGGGGCGGGCTCTGCGGGGCGCCGTAGCCGGGAGGTGCGTAACCGTAGGAGGGGTCGTTCTGGTGGGGCTGCTGGCCATACGGCTGCTGGGGGGAGCCGTAACCGGGGCTGCGGGAGGCGTCGCCCGGAAAAGAACCAAAATCGTTGGACATGTACGAATTGTGACGGGAGCCGGTTGAAGCGCGATAGCAGTTGACTTGCCAATGGCTTGGCGTCATCATCCGCACCTCTTGCTTATCGCGCCTTCCGCACAGGGGCCGTACACTTGGCACTCGGGAACACAGAGTGCCAGACCTCGTGTTTCCCATTTGAACGCAGGCAGGGAGGTGACCACGTTGGTCGACGACCGGAAGCTCGCCGTGCTTCGCGCCATCGTCGAGGACTACGTGTCCACCAATGAGCCGGTGGGTTCCAAGGCTCTCGCGGATCGGCACGGTCTGGGGGTGTCCCCGGCGACGATCCGTAACGACATGGCGGTGCTGGAGGAGCAGGGCTACATCGCCCAGCCCCACACCAGCGCCGGCCGGGTGCCCACGGACAAGGGCTATCGGCTCTTCGTTGACCGGCTCTCGCAGGTGAAACCCCTGTCGAGCGCGGAACGCAAGGCCATCGAGAGCTTTCTCGCGGGTGCGGTGGACATCGACGACGTCGTCATGCGGACGGTGCGGCTGCTTGCCCAGCTCACCCGGCAGGTCGCCGTGGTGCAGTATCCGACGCTGACCAACTCGACGGTCCGGCACGTCGAGCTGGTGCCGCTGAGCGAGCGCCGGCTGATGTTCGTGCTCATCACCAACACCGGCCGGGTGGAGCAGCGCGTGATCGAGCTGCCCGACGTCGTGGACGAGCAGCGGGTGGCCCATCTGCGAGCGATGCTCAACACCTCCCTCGACGGGTGCGGGCTCACCGGCGTCCCGGACAAGGTCGCCGACCTGCCGGAGCGGTTGCCCGCCGAGGACCGGCCGCTCGCGGCCACGATCCTGTCTGTGCTGCTGGAGTCCCTGGTGGACAGGCACGATGAAAAGATTGTTTTTGCCGGGGCCGCCAACCTCGCGGGAGCCGACTTCACGGTCGGGCTCCGCGATGTGCTGGAGGCGCTGGAAGAGCAGGTCGTGCTCATGCGACTGCTCGGTGAGACCTCCGACCTGTCGGCGCTGACTGTGCGGATCGGCTCGGAGAACCCCTACACCGGACTCCAGGGCACGTCGATCGTCGCCGCCGGATACGGTTCCGGGGACAAGCAACTGGCCCGGCTAGGTGTGCTGGGCCCAACGCGGATGGACTATCCGGTCACGATGGGCGCGGTGCGCGCGGTGGCACGCTACGTCAGCCAGATCCTGGCTGCATCATAAGAGGTCAACGAAAAGTGGCTAAGAGCGACTACTACGGCACCCTCGGGGTGCGCCGTGACGCCAGTGCGGAAGAGATCAAGAAGGCGTACCGACGTCTGGCGCGCGAACTGCATCCTGACGTCAACCCCGACCCCGAGACTCAGGAGCGCTTCAAGGAGATCACACAGGCCTACGAGGTCCTGTCCGACTCCAGCAAGCGGCAGATGTACGACATGGGGGCCGACCCGTTCGCCTCGGGCGGTGCGGGGGCCGGGGGCTTCGGTGCCGGTTTCCCGTTCAGCGACATCATGGACGCCTTCTTCGGCGCGGCCGGTGGCGGCGGCGGTCGCGGCCCCCGCTCGCGTGCCCGTCGCGGACGCAACGCCACCATCCGGGTCGAGCTCGACCTGCGCGAGTCGGGCTTCGGCACGACCCGCGAGCTGGTCGTCGACACCGCGGTGGTCTGCGAGGTCTGCACGGGTTCGGGCGCCGCCGCAGGCACCCACCCCGACACCTGT
The DNA here is from genome assembly GCF_050943795.1 of Streptosporangium sp. CA-115845. NCBI lineage: Bacteria > Bacillati > Actinomycetota > Actinomycetes > Streptosporangiales > Streptosporangiaceae > Streptosporangium > Streptosporangium sp. CA-115845. Next base: position 2,443,156 of record NZ_CP191988.1, read on the forward strand.
GACATGTGTCACGGCCGGGGCGAGGTCTCCCAGGTCACCCGCTCCTTCCTCGGCCAGGTCATGACCTCACGGCCCTGTCCCCAGTGCGGCGGCTTCGGGTCGATCATCCGCAACCCCTGCCAGGAGTGCTCCGGCGACGGCCGGGTCCGTACCCGGCGGACCATCAAGGTCCGCATCCCGGCCGGGGTGGAGGACGGCACCCACATCCAGCTCGCCGGAGAGGGCGAGATCGGCCCAGGCGGCGGCCCGCCCGGCGACCTGTTCCTGGAGATCGTCGAGCGTCCCCACGAGATCTTCGAGCGACGCGGCGACGACCTGCACTGCACGGTGCAGATCCCGATGACCGCGGCCGCGCTCGGCACCATCCTGACCATGGAGACGCTCGACGGAGCCGAGGAGCTGGACATCCGTCCCGGTACGCAGTCGGGGCAGACGATCCCGCTCTACGGCCGCGGTGTGCAGCGCCTGAACGAGACCGGCCGTGGCGATCTGCTGATCCACGTGAACGTGGAGACCCCCGCCCGTCTCGATACGGCACAGGAGGAGCTGCTGAGGGAGCTCGCCAAGCTTCGCGGCGAGGAGCGTCCGCCCGGCAAGTTCGCCCCCGGGCAGCAGAGTTTCTTCTCCCGGCTGCGGGACGCCTTCAATGGCCGCTGACCCGGACCGCCCCCGCTCACGTCGCGGCGGCAAGGTCCGTTCCGGGGCGTGCCGCCCCGACGGCTCATGACCGTTCCGGTCTTCCTGGCCGAACCCGCCGACCTGGCCAGGCCGGAGTTCGTCTTCGGCGGCCCCGAAGGGCGCCACGCGGCGGCCGTACGGCGGCTGCGGGCCGGGGAGCGGCTTGACCTGACGGATGGGGCGGGCTCCGTCGCCGAGTGCGTGGTGATCGAGGCGGGCAGGGATTCGCTCCGGGTCCAGGTACTGCGCCGTCACGAGGTGCCCGTGCCGTCCCCGCGTCTGGTCGTGGTCCAGGGGCTGCCCAAGGGCGACCGGGGCGAGCTGGCCGTGGAGATGATGACCGAGGCGGGGGTGGACGTGATCGTCCCCTGGGCCGCGGCCAGGTGTGTCACCCAGTGGAAGGGCGAGCGCGCGGCCAAGGCGCTGGCCCGCTGGCGCTCCACGGCGCGTGAGGCGGGCAAGCAGTCACGTCGCTTCCGCCTGCCCGAGGTGACCGAACTCGCGTCCACCGCCGGGGTCGCCGCCCTGCTGTCGGCGGCGGCGCTCGGCGTCGTGCTGCACGAGGAGGCCGCCTCCCCGCTGTCCGGCCTGCCGCTCCCCGCGGGCGGCGACATCGTCGTGGTGGTCGGCCCGGAGGGCGGGGTGTCGCAGGAGGAGATCACCGTCTTCCGCGAGGCCAAGGCGGTGCCGGCGCTGCTCGGGCCGACGGTGCTGCGTACCTCGACGGCCGGGGTCGTCGCGGCGGCGGTGCTCCAGACACGCAGCGGCCGCTGGTGATCCCCGGCCGGCGGTCCTGAGCCCTGCGCCCGGTGCCTTCCGCGTCGGGCGCCGTGGCACGCCGCGGCGCCCTCCTCCGCTCCGGGAGAGGCCGTCTGACCGATCCTCGGCACGCCGGGATCCGCCGGACAGGGCCTAGCTGCTGACCGGGGTCGGCGCGGGGATGCTCGCCTCCGTCGGCATCGGGGGTGACGCGTCATCGGACGGCCCGCACTCATCGGCCGAGCACGGGCTCTCCGAGGGAGCCGGCGGTCTCGTCTTCGTCGGCGTGGGGGTCGCCTCGGCCTCCTCGCACTGCTTGGAGATCCCGCTGGGGTCGACCGGCGGTTCGTCGAGGGAGGTGGTGGGGCAGGTGGGCGTCGGCGTCGGCCTGGGAGTCGGCGGTGCCGGGGTCGCCCTGGAGGTCGGCCTCGTGCTGGGCGTCGTGCTCCTGGACGGCGTGGGCGTCGGCGGGAGAGTGCCGTTGCCCGCCCCCGACTTGCCGACGGCGGGGAGCTGGGCGGGGCCGGACGACGGCTGGGACGGAGCCGGGGGCCTTGAGGTGGCTGATCCGTCCGGCGGGGGAGTGGACTCGGTGAAGTTGACCGTGCCGGTGCTCACCTGGGGGATCACCTGTTCGCGGAACTGGGGAACCACCATGACGATGGTCGCCGCGACGAGGAGCGCACCGGCGACGGAGGCTCCGGTCCGCCACCACGTCAGCCAGCGGAGCCCACGTCGCTCGATACGGGCGCGAATTATCTCCAGCCCGTCAGGGGAGGGAACGACCGAGTTCGCCTCCGCGCTGAGCGCACGGCGGAGCAGCTCGCCGTACTCATCCGGGGAGTCGGTCATGACAGTTGCTCCAGTGAGGTTCGTAGGGCGGCCATGCCGCGAGCGGTGTGGCTCTTGACCGCGCCTTTGCTGATGCCCATCGCGTGGGCGATCTGCGCCTCGGACAGGTCTCCGTAGTAGCGCAGGACCAGGGCCTCCCGCTGGCGCGTGGGCAGCCCGCGGAGCGCCTCGATGACGGCGGAGCGCTCGAACTCGCCGATCGCCCCGTTCTCGGCGCTCGGCGCGTCGGGCATGCCCTTGGGCGCGTACTTCTCGACGACCGCCCGGTGCCGAAGCACCGAACGTGATCGGTTCACGACCGACTGTCGCAGGTAGGCCAGTGCCTTGTCGGTGTCGCGCAGGCGACGCCAGGCGCCATGGATGGCGACGAACGCGTCCTGCACGACCTCCTCCGCGGTCGCCATGTCACGAACGAGCAGTACGGCGAGACGGACAAGAGACCGATAGTGCGCGCTGTAGAGCGCGGTAACGGCCATGTCGGCATCCCACCCGACGGGCGCCGCCCCGAGCGATCTGTCTGCCACGAGGGTCTCGGTGGTCACATCAGTGGGACGCTCGGCCTTCCCAGAGGGTTTACGCTCTTCCGGTTCATTAAGGGGCATGACCCAGTCGTGTCCTCGCCAGGCGGCCATATGGTGCTGTGCGCAAAGGCTGTCTTGGTTGAAGTTTTGCACAACCACCATATCCGGGCGGATCTTTGTTTGCTGGCGGGAACCATCACCGATTCACAACGTCCTCGGCGGTAAGGTGCCTGCATGGTGAGCGAAGCCGACTGCCTGTTCTGCAAGATCGTGGCCGGGGAGATCCCCGCGGAGATCGTCTATGAGACCGATCGCACGCTGGCCTTCCGCGACGTCAACCCCCAGGCGCCGACCCATGTGCTGGTGGTCCCCAGGGAGCATCATCGGGACGCCGCGGCGCTGGCGGCCGCCGACCAGGGGCTGGCCGACGACGTGCTCAAGACCGCGCACGCGGTCGCCAGTCAGGAGGGAGTCGCGGAATCGGGCTACCGGCTGGTGTTCAACACCGGACCCGAGGCCGGTCAGACCGTCTTCCACGTGCACGGACACGTGATCGGGGGGCGGGGTCTGAAGTGGCCGCCCGGCTGAAAACCGGCAAGCGCGATCCTGGCGATCACGGATACGATGGCGTTGAAGTTCCACGCCTATATCTGGAGGCGAACAGGCCGTAGGGCCAGCTCATGTCCGAGACACACGATTCCAGCAGAACGTCGCCGAGATCCAGGGGTTCCAGCCGGACTCAGGCAAAGGTGGTGATTCCGGACGATCAGTCGATGGTCAGCCTGCTGGGCTCGCGCGATGAGCTGTTGCGCGTCATCGAGGGCGCCTTTCGCGCCGACATCCACGTCCGGGGCAACGAGATCACCGTCACCGGCAGCCCGGAGGAGAGCAGCACCGTGGTGCGGCTCTTCGAGGAGATGTCCGAACTCGTCCGCGGAGGCGCGCAGCTCACGGTCGACGAGGTCGAGCGCAGCATCGCCATGTTGCGGATGACCTCCGACCGTCCCGCCGAGGTGCTCTCGCTGGACATCATCTCCTCGCGGGGCCGGACCATCCGCCCGAAGACCGTGAACCAGAAGCGGTACGTCGACGCGATCGACAAGTTCACCGTCGTCTTCGGCATCGGCCCGGCCGGTACGGGCAAGACCTACCTCGCGATGGCGAAGGCCGTGAAGGCCCTCCAGGAGAAGAAGGTCAACCGGATCATCCTCACTCGCCCCGCGGTCGAGGCGGGCGAGCGGCTGGGCTTCCTGCCGGGAACGCTCTACGAGAAGATCGACCCCTACCTGCGCCCGCTCTACGACGCGCTGCACGACATGCTCGATCCCGAGTCGATCCCCCGGCTGATGGCCGCGGGCACGATCGAGGTGGCCCCCCTCGCCTACATGCGGGGCCGCACGCTCAACGACGCCTACATCATCCTGGACGAGGCGCAGAACACCTCGCCAGAGCAGATGAAGATGTTCCTGACGCGGCTGGGGTTCAACTCGAAGATCGTCGTCACCGGGGACGTCACCCAGGTCGACCTGCCGAACGGCACACAGAGCGGTCTGCGGGTCGTCCAGGACATCCTCGAAGGCATCTCTGACATCCATTTCAGCCGTCTGACCAGCGACGACGTGGTTCGCCACAAGCTGGTGGGCGACATCGTGGACGCGTACGGGCGCTATGACGAGACGCAGCGCCAACGCGCGCCGCAGCAGATCAAGGGCGTGGTCAAGCAGCGTCCTCGGGAGAGGACATGAGCGCGGAACGATTCCGGGGCGGGTCGCGCGGCACGTGGGAAGCAGGGGGGGACCTGTGAGCGTCGAGGTCAACAACGAGTCCGGTGTCGAGATCGACGAGGGGCTCATCGTCTCACTGGCCGGGCATGTGCTGGAGCGGATGGGCATCAACCCGCTAGCCGAGCTGTCGATCCTGGTCGTCGACGAAGAGACCATGTCGGTTCTGCACGAACGGTGGATGGGGGAGCCGGGCCCCACGGACGTGCTCGCCTTCCCGATGGACGAGCTGCGACCGGGACCGGGCACGGGGGCGCGGCAGGAGGGTGACTCGCCCACCGATCCGGCGCTCCTCGGTGACGTGGTGCTCTGCCCGCAGGTGGCCGCCAAGCAGGGGGCCGAGGCCGGGCACGGTACCGAGGCCGAGCTGGAGCTGCTGTGCACGCACGGCATCCTCCACCTGCTCGGCTACGACCACGCCGAGCCCGAGGAGCACAAGGAGATGTTCGGCCTTCAGGGCGAGCTTCTGGAGTCGTGGCAGGAGGTGCGCCCCCAGCGGTGAACCTCGCCAACGGGTGGTTGTTCTCCGCCGTCGTCCTCGTCGTGGTCGGCGGGTTGATCGCCAGCGCGGAGACGGCTCTGACTCGCATCTCAAGGGTTCGCGCGGAGGAGTTCGTCCGTGACGGCCGCCGGGGCGCGGTGCGTCTGCAGGCCATCGTCGCCGACCCGCCGCGCTACCTGAACCTCCTGCTCCTGCTCCGGCTGAGCTGCGAGCTGGTCGCCACGGTGATCGGCACGCTGCTCTTCATCGACTGGCTCGGGGACCAGGGCTGGGCCTACGCCTCGGCGGCGGCGGTCATGATCGTCATCAGCTACGTGATCGTCGGGGTCTCCCCGCGCACGCTGGGCCGCCAGCACGCCGAGCCTATCGCGCTCGCCAGCGCCCCCGTGGTGTACGGCCTGACCCGGATCTTCGGCCCCCTGCCCAAGCTGCTCATCCTGCTCGGCAACGCGGTGACGCCGGGCAAGGGCTTTCGCGAGGGCCCCTTCACCTCCGAGGCGGAGCTGCGGGACCTGGTCGATCTGGCCGAGGAGCGCAGGGTCATCGAGCCAGACGAGCGGGAGATGATCCATTCGGTCTTCGAGCTCGGCGACACCCTGGTCCGCGAGGTCATGGTGCCCCGCACCGACATGGTGTTCATCGAGCGCGGCAAGACGCTGAGCCAGGCCATGTCCCTCGCGCTGCGCAGCGGTTTCTCCCGGATTCCCGTGGTCGGTGAGAACGAGGACGACGTCATCGGCATCGCCTACCTCAAGGACATCGCACGCCGGGTGCAGGACACCGGTGACGACGGGCGCGCCGAGCCGGTGGAGTCCATCATGCGCCCGGCCACCTACGTGCCGGAGAGCAAGCCGATCGACCAGCTGCTGCGCGAGATGCAGGCCCGCCAGATCCACCAGGCCATCGTCATCGACGAGTACGGTGGTACGGCCGGTCTGGTCACCATCGAGGACATCCTGGAGGAGATCGTCGGTGAGATCACCGACGAGTACGACCAGGAGGTCCCCAGGGTGGAGCCGCTTGAGGGCGGCGCGGTGCGGGTGACCGCCAGGCTCCCGGTGGACGATCTGGAAGACCTGTTCGGCATCGAACTGGACGTCGACGACGTCGAGACCGTCGGAGGGCTGCTGGCCCACGCGCTGGGCCGGGTGCCGATCGCCGGTTCCCAGGCGGTGGTGGAGGGTCTCAGCCTCACGGCAGAGAGCCTCGCCGGGCGTCGCAACCGGATCGGCACGGTCCTCGTCACCAGGATCGCCCCCGCGGAGCCCGACTCGGTCTCGGCCTCCCCCGACCAGTGACGGGCCGGGGTGGTGGATTCGCCCCAAGTCGTCCGCAAGTGCTCTGCAAGCGGCACGAGTGATGCTTCTCTCACGGCACCTGGTCGCGCGGGAGTCGGTGGGAGATCCACGCGTCCGGAGGGGTTCGTGGCGCGCGGATCGGCCCATGGGGGAAGAGTTCACGTAGGGCTTCGTGGCTGTCCTGCGTCACTCGCTTAGGGGTGTTCTCGACCGTGAAATACGGTTGAGGGCACCCTTAGGCGTTTCTTAATGATTGCCGCTTTTGTCGACGGGGAAGAAAGCGAGTCGGCGAGGACGAGACGCCTCGCACATGACATTGGGGGGATGGTCATGACGCGGGGGATGAATATTGTCGCTTTTGTAGTGTTATGTGGATTTATCGTGGGCGGGGCGGCCGGATGCGCCGGCGGAGCGGGGGCCGGCGACGCGATGGACGGTGCCGCGGAGCTGAACCGGCTGCGGGGAGTGCTCGACGAGGCGCGAGCGCTGCCCAGCGGGTTCTCGGCCCGTCCGCGTGACGGCTGGCGTGCTCCGTTCCAGCCGGTGAACGAGGACTGCCGGCTCGTTCTCGACACCGCGGGAGGCAGGCCGCCGCAGCGGGCACTGGGGGCGCGGGCGGCCGTGACCTACCAGGGGGACGGGGTCGGGGAGCTGGCCGGGTTCGGTCTGGCCTCCTACCGCGGTGACGACGCCGAGCTTCACTTCAACGAGCTCACGGAGGCGCTGAGCGGCTGTCCGGTCGCACGCGCCCAAGTGGCGGGCCGCGGCACCGCTCTTCGGGTCTCCCCCCTGAACCTGGCAGGGGTCGGTGACGAGGTGCAGGCCAGGCGGCTGAACGGCAGGCTGAACGGATATCCGTACGAGATGCACCTGGTGTTCGCTCTCAGCGGCCACACCCTGATCTCGCTGGTGCACGCCGGTGTCAGGGACGTCGACGCCGAGCGCACCCGGGAGCTCGCCCGCCTGCTGGTCGACGAGGTCGCCGCCTGAGCGAGGCGGCAGCCGTGTCGTTTGGTGCCGGGACCGCACCCGTGTCGTCCTTGGCGCCGGAAGCTGAATACCCTTGTGCTGTGAGTGACGCGACCCTCGACCCCGAGGACAAGAAGATCATCGTGCTGGCCCGTTCCGCCCGTGCACGCAACGGAGCCGCCGAGGGCGCGGCGGTACGGGACGAGACAGGCCGGACCTACTCGGCGACCAATGTGGCGCTGCCGTCGCTGACCCTGTCGGCGATCCAGGTCGCCGTGGCGATGGCGGTGTCCGGCGGAGCGGAGTCGCTGGAGGCGGCCGTGCTGGTCACCGCGGGTGAGGGACCCTCCGACGAGGACACGCGGGCGGTCCGCGACCTGGGTGCCGAGACCCTGCTCGTGGCCGGTCCTGATGGGACACCGCGTCAGAGCTGAGTCCGGCATCGGCGACAATGGTTGACGTGAGTTCCTCAGCTGCTGATTTCCATGCCGGTTTCGCCTGCTTCGTCGGTCGGCCCAACGTCGGCAAGTCCACGCTGATGAACGCGTTGGTCGGCACGAAGGTGGCGATCACCTCCTCCAAGCCCCAGACGACCCGCCGGGCCATCCGCGGCATCGTGCACCGTCCCGACTCCCAGCTCGTCATCGTCGACACGCCGGGCCTGCACCGGCCCCGCACGCTTCTGGGTGAGCGGCTGGACAGCCTGGTGCTCTCCACCCTCACCGAGGTCGACGTGATCGGCTTCTGCGTGCCCGCCAACGAGCCCATCGGCAAGGGCGACCGGTTCATCGCCGAGAAGCTCGCAGGCGTCAAGAAGACCCCGGTGGTCGCCGTGGTGACCAAGTGCGATCTGGCGACCCGCGAGCAGATCGCCGCGCAGCTGCTCGCGGTCTCCCAGCTCGCCGAGTTCGGCGACATCGTGCCGGTCTCCGCGCAGTCGGGTGAGCAGCTCGACGTGCTGGCCGACGTGCTGGTCCAGCGCCTGCCCCAGAGCCCGCCGCTGTACGAGGGAGGACAGCTCACCGACGAGCCCGAGCAGGTGCTGGTCGGCGAGCTGATCCGGGAGGCGGCCCTGGAGGGGGTGCGCGACGAGTTGCCGCACTCGATCGCGGTGGTCGTCGACGAGATGCTTCCCAGAGACGGGCGTGACGACCTCCTCGACATCTACGCTCACATGTTCGTCGAGCGTCCGTCCCAGAAGGCCATCGTGATCGGGCACAAGGGCTCCCGGCTGAAGGATGTCGGCAGCCGCGCCCGCCTGCAGATCGAGGCACTCCTCGGCACCCGCGTCTATCTCGATCTGCGCATCAGCGTCGCCAAGGACTGGCAACGCGACCCCAAGCAGCTCCGCCGCCTGGGTTTCTACGACTGACGGCTCCCGGCGCGACGGAGCGAGCCGCGGCTGCGGGCCCGGCTCCCGGGGACCGTGGCGGGGCCCTCAGCGGCGGTCGGTGATGGCCTGCTCTCCGTGCCCGAGCCGTCGCCGCAGCTCGACCGCGTCCCGGCCGAGCGCGGAGACCAGGGTGGCCGGTCCGGCCAGGGGCAGGGCGGCCCAGCCCTGGCCGACCACCGTCTCCGGTGCCCGGCCGGTGATCAAGATGCTGCCCACGCAGCGGGCGTCGCCGTAGACGGCGGGACTGCCGTCGATCTCCGGGTCGCCCACCACGAACTCCTGCCGGAGCAGCGGGACCCCTCCGAGAATGGCGTCGAAGCGTGAGTGGCAGCGTCCGGGGCGCTCGCTGTACCGGCCGAAGACGATCTCCTCGCGCCAGAGCACCCGCGCGTCCTCGGCCAGGTCGAGCCGGACGACCATGCGGTGCAGGCAGCCCGCCGCGAGCACCGTCGGTTCCGGCGCGAACCTGAGCGAGGCGCCCGCGCCGACCCGGGCCGTGATCGTCATCAGTGACTCGGCCCCCGCGGGGCCGGGCAGCACCAGAGTGCTCGCGACCGACCGCACCTCCAGTTCGGTTCCCGGTGCCACCTCGATGTCGAGGGCCAGATCGTCACCGCCCAGCGGACCTGCCGCGGTGGACACCAGGTGCACCCGGCCGGGCGCGGTCGCCCGCAGCGTGAGAGGTGGGCCGGAACGCATCGTGGCGAGGACGGTCCGGCCGGCCGCGTCCCGCCGGGTGGCGATCGCCGCCCGCGCCCTCATCGCCCGCCGTCCTGCCTGCTCCGGCCGTGGTACGGACTCCGCCGGCGCCGGAGCGGGCAGGACGGGTGCGGGGACCGGGTTGGTGAGGGGCATGGGTCAGGCGTGGGAGTGCTCGTGGGCCCAGGACTCGACGAGGCCGGTGACCCATTCGGAGACCGCGTACGCTCGTGGATCCTCCCTGATCGAGGTGAAAAGCACGGGTTTGCCATCCCGTACGGCTGCCGCGTCGTGTGACATGACCGTGAGGTCCGCGCCGACCATCGGGGCCAGATCGGTCTTGTTGATCACGAGCAGGTCGGCCGTCGTCACGCCGGGGCCGCCCTTGCGCGGGACCTTGTCGCCGCCGGACACGTCCAGCACGAAGATCTGCCGATCGGCCAGGCCCCTGCTGAAGGTGGCGGTGAGGTTGTCCCCGCCGCTCTCCACGATCACCAGGTCGAGCGGGCCGAACCGCTCCTCCAGGGTCTCCACCGCGTCGAGGTTGGCTGCGATGTCGTCCCGGATGGCGGTGTGCGGGCAGCACCCGGTCTGCACGGCGACGATCCGCTCCGGGTCGAGCACGCCCGCCCTGCGCAGGAAGTCGGCGTCCTCGGTGGTGTAGATGTCGTTGGTGACCACGCCCAGGTGCATGAACGGGCCGAGCGTCCGGCACAGCGCCGCGGTCAGCGCGGTCTTGCCGCTGCCGACAGGGCCTCCGATGCCCAGGCGTAACGCCCGGCCGTGCGGGTCGGCCGCGGGGTGGTGGTCGTCGTGGTTGGCGCCCATATGGGTCACCGTCCTTCCAGATGGTGGTCAGGACACGAAAAGCCGTAGATCCGCGCGAATGTGGTGTTCGGCGAGCAGGTCGAGCGCGGGAGAGGCATGCGCGGGCAGCGCCTCCCAGCCGGTGGGGACGGTGGCCGCGACCCTTTCCAAGGCCGGGGCGAGATCGGCGAGCAGTCGGTGGACGGCGACGGGGTCGAGGCCGAGCAGCCGTACCGCCGCCGTGGCGGGGCCGGTGACGGAGGTGTAGGCCGCCGCGAGGGCGGCCTCGGCGGGGGAGCATCCCGCCACGGCCGCCACCGCGCCGAGCGCGAGGGGGTGGTGGGCGCCCTGGGGCAGGGCCCCGGCCAGCGTGTCGAGCACCGGGGAGGGCCAGATCCTCCGCGAGGTCCGCAGCAGCAGCCTGCCCTGGGTGCGGCTCGCCGCCCGCTGGGCGGGCGAGGAGATCCTGGCGTCTGCCTCCGCGTCCAGCCGCGTCCACTCCGGGCGGCCGGTCGCCGCGGGGGGAGACGCGCCGAGACCGCAGGCCGCGGCGGCGAGGGCGGCCGTCACCAGGCCCGCGGTGGCCAGCCGGCCCCGCAGGAAGGCGGCGAGGCCGGCGAGGTCGTGGATCGCGCCGATCCTGGCCGCCTCCTCGGCGCCACCGGAGTGACCGTGCCCCCCGGCGGGCAGCCGGGAATCGGCCAGCAGCAGCAGCGCTGCGTTCATCGGGGCTCCCTTCGGCCGGGCAGGAGATCAGAACAGGAAGTAGCGCTGGGTCATGGGCAGGGTCTCGGCGGGGGCGGGTTCGATCAGGTCGCCGTCGACGCTGACCGCGAAGGTGTCGGGGTCGACGTCGATCCTGGGCATGGCGTCGTTCAGCGGCATGCTCTCCTTGCCCCTGCGGCGGACGTCGGCCACCGGCAGCAGGCGCCTGCGTACGGCCAGCCGGTCGGCGAGGCCGTCCTCGATCGCCGGCGGGGCGACGAAGTGGACGGACGTGGCGGCGGCGGTGACCGGGGCGGCACCGAACATCGGGCGCGGCATGACCGGCTGCGGGGTCGGGATGGAGGCGTTCGCGTCGCCCATCTGGGCGTAGGCGATCACACCGCCCTTGACCACCAGGTTCGGTTTGACGCCGAAGAAGGCCGGGTCCCACAGGACCAGGTCGGCCAGCTTGCCGGTCTCCACCGAGCCGACCTCGCCGTCCAGGCCGTGGGCCACGGCCGGGCAGATCGTGTACTTGGCGACGTAGCGCCGAGCCCGGAGGTTGTCGGCGGGGCCGTCACCCGGCAGAGCCCCCCGACGGCGCTTCATCAAGTGCGCGGTCTGCCAGGTCCGGATGATCGTCTCGCCCACCCGGCCCATCGCCTGCGAGTCCGAACCGATCATCGAGATCGCGCCCATGTCGTGCAGGATGTCCTCGGCCGCCATCGTGGACGGCCGGATCCGGGACTCGGCGAACGCCAGGTCCTCGGGGATGGACGGGTTGAGGTGGTGGCAGACCATCAGCATGTCGAGGTGCTCGTCGAGCGTGTTGACGGTGTGCGGGCGGGTCGGGTTGGTCGAGGACGGCAGGATGTTGCGGTAGGAGGCGACCCGGATGATGTCGGGCGCGTGCCCGCCGCCGGCTCCCTCGGTGTGGTAGGCGTGGATCATCCGGTCGCCGATCGCCGCCAGCGTCGACTCCACGAACCCGGCCTCGTTGAGGGTGTCGGTGTGGATCGTGACCTGGGTGCCGGTGGCATCGGCCACCGACAGGCAGGCGTCGATGGCGGCCGGGGTGGTGCCCCAGTCCTCGTGCAGCTTGAATCCGGAGGCCCCGGCGCGGAGCTGTTCCAGCAGCCCCTCGCGGCTGACCGTGTTGCCCTTGCCGAGCAGCGCGACGTTGATCGGGTAGGAGTCGAGAGACTCCAGCATCCGGGCGAGATACCAGGTGCCGGTTACGGTGGTGGCCTTGGTGCCCTCGGCGGGCCCGGTGCCGCCGCCCACGATGGTCGTCACTCCCGCGGCGAGGGCCTCGTCGAGGATCTGCGGGCAGATCAGGTGGACGTGGGAGTCGATCGCCCCGGCGGTCAGGATCTTCCCGTTGCCCGCGAGGATCTCGGTCGAGGGGCCGATCACCAGGTCCGGATGGACACCGTCCATGGTGTCGGGGTTTCCGGCCTTGCCGATCGCCACGATGCGGCCGTCCCTGACTCCGATGTCCGCCTTGACCACGCCCCAGTGGTCGAGGATCACCGCGCCGGTGATCACCAGGTCGGGTGCGCCCTCGGCCCTGGTGGTCCTGGCCTGGCCCATCGACTCCCTGATGACCTTGCCGCCGCCGAAGACCGCCTCGTCGCCCGCTCCGGCGGGGCCCGTCGACAGGTCCTCGGTGACCTCGATGAGCAGGTCGGTGTCCGCCAGCCTGATCCGATCACCGGCGGTGGGGCCGTAGAGCGCGGCGTAGCGGGATCGTTCAATGAACACTGGGACTCCCATCGAGAGGTCCGGCCCATTCGGGACGGAGACCGGGGACGATCCGCAGCCCGCCGATCGGCACGAGGGTCACGTCGCGCTCCACACCGGGTTCGAACCGCACCGCCGTACCCGCGGGGACGTCGAGCCGGGTGCCCCAGGCCGCCTGGCGGTCGAACTCCAGGCCGGGGTTGCACGCGGAGAAGTGGTAGTGCGAGCCGACCTGGATCGGCCGGTCCGCGGTGTTGACGACGCGGACGGTGACGCGCTCGCGGCCCGGGTTGAGCGGGATGGGCGTGTCGCCGTACAGGATCTCACCGGGTGTCATCGGCGCTCACCGCTCCTTGGGGTCACGGGATCGGCTGGTGGACGGTGACGAGCTTGGTGCCGTCGGGGAAGGTGGCCTCGATCTGCACGGACGACAGCATCTCGGGCACCCCCTCCATGACGTCGTCGCGGGAGAGCACCCTGCGTCCCGCCTCCATCAGTTCGGCGACGGTCCGCCCGTCCCTGGCCCCCTCCATGAGGAAGGACGCGATGATCGCGGTGGCCTCGGGGTGGTTGAGCCGGAGGCCACGTGACCTGCGGTCGCGGGCGAGACCGGCGGCGACGTGGATGAGCAGGCGTTCCTGCTCGTGTGGTGTGAGCCGCATTCCCGGACCATAGGAACCGGCGGTTTCGGTGACGTTGCGCGCCGATGTCGTGCCGGTTTCCAGGGGACGTGAGCTGCGCGAAAGAGGAAGAACCGTCCATCGGCGCTCCCTTTTCTGTGGGTCTGCCGAGGCATTTCAAGGTTAATATCACGAAATTTTTTGACTTATCGGGATAAAAGTCCGGGGGTTGTTCGCGGTGCCGCCTCCTGTCACGGCGGTGATATGCCGGTAAACCGCAATTAACAACCGCGAACTAGGCGGGAAACCTCACTCAGTCACCTTGGCGGCAGATAGATCGGTGCGGGGGCCGTACCGGCAAGGAGGAAAGTCATTGAGGAAGACAGCATGGTGCTCCGTGGTGGCCGTCGCGGCGCTGGCCGCGACGCTGACCGCCTGCGGCGGTGAAGCCCCTGCGAGCAAGGACACAGCCGCCGCGAGTGGCGGTGACGGAGACATCAAGGTCGGCATCCTGCACTCGCTGAGCGGCACCATGGCCATCAGCGAGGTGACCGTCAGGGACGCCGAACTGCTCGCCATCGAGGAGATCAACGCCGCCGGGGGAGTGCTCGGCAAGAAGCTGGTCCCCGTGGTGGAGGACGGCGCGTCCGACTGGCCCACCTTCGCGGAGAAGGCCACCAAGCTCATCCGCCAGGACAAGGTCGCCACCACCTTCGGCGGGTGGACCTCCGCCAGCCGCAAGGCGATGCTGCCGGTCTTCGAGCGGAGCAAGGCCCTGCTGTGGTACCCGGTGCAGTACGAGGGCCTGGAGAGCTCGCCGTACATCTTCTACACCGGCGCCACCACCAACCAGCAGATCATCCCCGGCCTCGACTACCTCAGGGAACAGGGCAAGAAGAAGATCTTCCTGGTCGGCAGCGACTACGTCTTCCCCCGGACCGCCAACAAGATCATCAAGGCGTACGCGGCGGCGAACGACATGGAGATCCTCGGTGAGGAGTACACCCCGCTCGGCCACACCGAGTACAGCACGCTGACCAACAAGGTCCTCCAGGCCAAGCCGGACGCCGTCTTCAACACCCTCAACGGCGACAGCAACGTCGCCTTCTTCAAGCAGCTCAACAGCGCCGGGGTCACCGCGGAGAAGATGCCCGTGCTGTCGGTGAGCGTCGCCGAGGAGGAGGTCAAGGGCATCGGCGTCGACAACATCGCCGGCCACCCCGTCGCCTGGAACTACTACCAGACCACCGGGAACGCGGCCAACGAGAAGTTCGTCGCCGCGTTCAAGGCCAAGTACGGCGCGGACAAGGTGACCTCCGATCCGATGGAGGCCGGATACAACGCCGTCTACCTCTGGGCCGAGGCCGTCAAGAAGGCCGGCAGCGTCGAGGTCGAGGCGGTCAGGAAGGCGGCGGGCGGCATCGCGCTGGACCGTCCCGAGGGCCTCGTCACCATCGACGGTGAGAACCAGCACATGTACAAGACGGCCAGGATCGGGGTGATCCAGCCCGATGGTCTCATCAAGGAGGTCTGGAACTCCGGCCAGCCGATCAAGCCCGACCCCTACCTCAAGGGCTATCCCTGGGCGAGTGGCCTGGCCACCGGCTGACCCCCCTCAAGACCGGCTTCGGACCGGGCCGTGACCAGATCACGGAAAGTACCGTGGCGCGCCCACAACGCGGCGCGGCCCGGCTCCGGAGCCACACACTCGTAGGAAGGGGACCTTCGGTGGAGGCCTTTCTCAACCAGCTCCCGATCGGCCTGTCCATCGGCGCCGTGCTGCTCCTCATCGCCCTCGGGCTGACGTTCACGTTCGGCCAGATGGGCGTGATCAACATGGCCCACGGTGAATTCATCATGGCCGGGGCGTACACCGCCTACCTGCTCCAGGACCTCACCGGCCGGATGGCGGTGCTCGTGGCCCTGCCCGTCGCCTTCCTGGTCGCCGGGCTGATGGGGCTCATCCTGGAACGGGCCGCGATCCGGCACTTCTACGGCCGCCCGCTCGACACCCTGCTGCTCACCTGGGGCGTCAGCCTCGTGCTCCAGCAACTCGCCCGTGATCTGTTCGGGGCGCCCAACGTGCAGGTCCAGGCACCCACCTGGCTGCAGGGCGGCATCGCGTCCCTGCCGTACAACCGGCTGTTCATCTTCGGCCTGGCCGTCGCCACGGTCATCGGCATCTGGGCCTACATGAACCGCACCGGCGCCGGCCGCCGGATGCAGGCCGTGATGCAGAACCGGCAGCTGGCCGCGGTCAGCGGCATCGACACCGCCCGGGTGGACCAGCGGACCTTCTTCATCGGCTCGGGGCTGGCCGGGGTCGCCGGGGTGGCGCTCACCCTCATCGGCCCCGTCGGCCCGGCGCTGGGCACCTACTACATCGTCGACGCCTTCCTGGTGGTCGTCGCCGGGGGGCTCGGCCAGCTGCGCGGCGCCGTCATCGCCGCCGCCGGCCTCGGCCTGCTCAACTCCTACGCCGAGTTCTGGAGCGACGCCAGCCTGGCGAAGGTCATCGTGTTCGCCGCGATCATCGCCTTCCTCCAGTTCCGCCCGCAGGGCCTGTTCGTACTCCGCTCGAGGGCGCTCACATGAATCTCACCCGCCTCAGAGGGCCGGGGCTCTTCGCGGCGGTGGCCGTGCTCGCCCTGGTCGTCGCACCGCTGCTGCTGGAACCCTTCCGCCTCGGCCTGCTGGCCAAGTACCTCTGCTTCGCGATCATCGCCCTGGGCATCGGCCTGGCCTGGGGGCAGGGCGGCATGCTCGTCCTCGGCCAGGGCGTGTTCTTCGGGCTCGGCGGCTACGCGATGGGCATGCACCTGAAGCTGGTGGACGCCCAGGGAGACCTGCCCGACTTCATGGTCTGGAGCGGGGTCGAGCAGTTGCCCGCGCTCTGGAAACCGTTCGCCAACCCGGTGTTCGCGCTGGCCATGGTCGTACTCGGGCCGATGCTGATCGCCACCGTGCTGGGCCTGCTGGTGTTCCGCCAGCGGGTGCGCGGCGCGTACTTCGCGATCCTCACCCAGGCTCTGGCCGCCGCGTTCGTCATCCTGCTCGTCGGCCAGCAGGGCCTGACCGGAGGCACCAACGGTCTGACCAACTTCTTCGACCTGTTCGGCCAGGACCTGGCGGCGGACTCCACCCAGCGCGGGCTCTACTTCGTGGTCGCGATCGTCACCGGGCTGCTCTACCTCGGTGCCCGCCGGCTGGTGGGCAGCCGCTTCGGGCGGCTGCTCGTCGCGATCAGGGACGGCGAGGACCGGGTCAGGTTCCTCGGCTACGACCCGGCCAGGGTGAAGACCGTCGTCTTCGCGATCTCCGCGGGCATGGCCGGGCTGGCGGGTGCCCTGTTCGTGCCGGTGGTCGGCATCATCTCGCCCGCGCTGCTGGGGGTGGTCCCCTCGCTCGAACTCGTCGTCGCGGTCGCGGTGGGCGGCAGGTTCGCCCTCGCCGGGGCCATCCTCGGCGCGGTCGTCATGGGGTACGCCAAGACCTCCTTCAGCGAGCAGTTCGCGGACGGCTGGCTCTACCTGCAGGGCGCGCTGTTCATCCTGGTGATGACCCTGGCCCCCAGAGGGATCCTCGGCCTGGCGGCGTCGGCCCGCGACGCCCTGGCCCGGCGGTCGAAGCGCCCCACGGCCGCGGAACCCCCGCCCGCGGACGACGCCCCCGGCAGGAGAGTCATGGAGGAGGTCGGATGAGCCCGATCATCGAGGTACGCGGGCTGTCGGTGGTCTTCGACGGCTTCCGCGCCATCGACGGCATCGACCTGACCGTCGAGGAGGGGGAACTGCGCTTTCTGATCGGCCCCAACGGCGCGGGGAAGACCACGCTCATCGACGTCATCACCGGCCTCACCCGCCCCACCACCGGCGAGGTCGTCTTCGACGGCCGCAGCCTGGTCGGCCTGCGCGAGCACAGCATCGTCAGGCTCGGCGTCGGGCGTACCTTCCAGACCTCGGTGGTCTTCGAGCAGCTCACGGTCTCAGAGAACCTCGACCTGGCGGCCTCCTTCCGGCGCTCGCTCTGGTCGCTGACCCGGCGCAGGCGCGGGATCTCCGCGGCCGTCGCCGACGCGCTGGAGACCACGGGTCTGCGGGAGCTGGCGGACCGGCCCGCGGGAGTGCTCTCCCACGGGCAGCGGCAGTGGCTGGAGATCGGCATGCTGCTCACCCAGAGCCCCAAGCTGCTCCTGCTGGACGAGCCGGTGGCCGGCATGTCGAAGGACGAGCGGGAACGGACCGGCGAGCTGCTGACGTCCGTGGCCAACGACCACACGGTGATCGTGATCGAACATGACATGGAGTTCCTGCGCAGGTACGCCTCGCAGGTCACCGTCCTGCACGAGGGCAAGGTGCTGATCGAGGGCTCGGTGGACCAGGTCCGCGACGACCCGCGCGTGCAGGAGGTCTATCTCGGAAGGAAGCGCGGAGATGCTGTCAGTACAGGATCTTGACGCCGGGTACGGCAGGGCCCGGGTGCTGTTCGGAGTCTCCCTGCGGGTGGAGCCAGGGCAACTGGTGTGCGTGATGGGGCGCAACGGGGTGGGCAAGACCACCCTGCTCAACACCGTGATGGGCGTGTTGCCCGCCACCGCGGGTTCGGTCACCTTCGAGGACCGGGACGTGACGCGCCTGCCACCGCACGAGCGGGTACGGCTCGGCATGGCGTACGTCCCCCAGGGGCACGAGACCTTCCCTCAGCTCAGCGTGCTCGCCAACCTTCAGGTCACGCTGGAGGCCTCCGGCGGCCCGCAGGAGGCGCTGGAGGAGGCGCTGGAGACCTTTCCCCGCCTGAAGCCACTGCTCAAGCGGCGTGCCGGATTCCTGTCCGGCGGACAGCAGCAGCAGCTCGCGATCGCCCGCGCGCTCGTCACCCGGCCCAGGCTGCTCATCCTGGACGAGCCCACCGAGGGCATCCAGCCCTCGATCATCATCGAGATCGAGGAGGCGATCGAGCGGCTGCACGCCTCCGGCCTGTCGCTCCTGCTGGTCGAACAGTATCTGGACCTGGCGCTCCGCCTCGCCGACCGTTTTCTCATCCTCGACGCCGGGCACGTCGCTCATTCGGGGGCGGTGGAGGAATTACACGGGGAGGAAATTCACCGCCTTCTCGCCGTGTGAACCGCACTATTTCATATCAAGAAGATCGTATTTGATCTCTTCTTGATGAAGAACCTCCCGCTGCGGGCGATGGCGACATAACCTACCCAGCAAAAAGGGAGTCCGAGGGGTGTCATGGCGGAGGAACCTGCGGACGGGGGAACGCGATCGGAGGGGGTGCCGTCCCCTCCCGAGAAGCAGGGCCGGTCTTCCCGCAGGGAGACCGGCGGCCCGGCCGGTGACGAGCGTGAGACACGGCCCAGCCGGCCGAGCGGCGAGTCGGCCGATGCCGAGCCTGGCCGGCGAACCGGCGGGGAGACCGGCGGCGAGCGTCGGGACCGGGCCGTTGGCGAGCGTGATCGGCGGCCGGGTGACGCGCCTGACCGGGGGGCCGATGATGAGCGCGACCGGTGGGACGACGATCGGTACGGGCAGGGGCGGCGGTCCCACGGACCGTACGAGCGCGGCCGCTGGAACGACGATCGGTACGACCGGGACCAGAGGTCCGATGACCGGTATGAGCGCGACCGCTGGGGCGACGGCCGATACGACCGTGATCCGCGGTCCGAGGGCGTGGAGGCCGCCGAGGGCGCGTACTCCAGGCCACCGACCAGCCCGCCCGGACCGCCCCGTCGGCGCCGGTTCCGCCGCTTCCGGCTGACCGCCTGGATCACGCTGGTCGTCGCCGCGGTCGTGGTCGGGGTGTCCATCGCGTGGGTGAACGGGCCTCCCACCGAGGCCGAGCTGCGGGAGAAGGCGGGGCTTCTCAACAAGGACAGGCTCCTGATCGGCGTGAAGGAGGACACCCCGGGCATCGCCCTGCGGAAGCCGGGAGAGACCGGTTTCACGGGCTTCGACATCGACATCGCCTACATGATCGCGGCGGATCTGGGCTTCCGGCCCGACCAGGTCGACTTCCTGTCCATCGAGACCGAGGACAGGGCGCGCATGCAGGCCCGCGACACGGACGGCAAGTTCGTCAAGGTCGACCTCGTGGTGGCGACCTTCAGCGTGACGCCCGAACGCAGGGCGGATCCCTCCGTCGGCTTCTCCACGCCCTATCTCTATACCGAGCAGTCGGTGGTGACCAGGTCCGACTATCCCGATCGCGACGTCGCCTCCCTGGGGCAACTCGAGAACAAGAAGGTGTGTTCGCTCGGCACCTCGACCTCGCTGGCCGAGCTGAAAAAGGCGATCAAGGTCGACCCCATCGCCGAGCTGCTGATCAGCAAATGCGTGGACCGTCTCGCGGACGGCCTCCCGGCCGCCAGGGCGGCCGACGCGGTGACCACCGACGCGGCCCTGCTGGCCGGGTTCGTCGCGGAGCCGGAAAGGAAGCTGCGCCACCACGACATCGCGCTGGAGAAGACTGAGATGTGGGCGGTCAACGCGGGTTCCAACGCCGCGCTGCGCGTTCTGGTCGACCTCGCGCTCTACCGCTCCTACGCCGATCCGCAGAACCAGCGGTGGGAGGAGGCCTACGACAAGCACATCCGGCCGCTGCTGGCGGCCAACCCCGGGGTGAACGTGGCCCAGGCGCAGCAGCCGTGCGCGCTTCCCCCGGACGTGCGCCGCTGGCCGTGGGAGCGGACCCTCCCCGTCCAGGATTGTCCCTCCGCACCTTGAAGACCGACAGGCGGGTCAGGGACGCGCCGAGGAACCAGGAGTGGTTCCTCACGCTGCTGCCGGTGTTCCCGATCGTCCTGCTGGTGATGCGGCTGTGGTACGCCAGCCGGCAGGACACCCAGACGCTGCTCCTGCTCGTGCAGACCATCAGCCCGCTGGGTCTGCTGAGCGCGGTCCTGCTGACCACGGTGTGGGTGCTGCCCGTCGTCGTGGTCGGCGGCAGGCTTCTCGGCACCCTCTACTGGATCAGCACGGGCCGCTCCTCGTGGCTGGTGCGCACCGCTCAGCGGCTGCCCGGCTGGGTGGTGGTCCTGGCCGTCGTGGCGGGCGTGTGCACCTGGCAGCTGCGCTTCCTGCCGACGCTGGCGATGCTGTCGCTGGCCCTGGTGGGCCTGGCCGTACGTGAACGATTCCCGGCCCACGAGGAACTGCGGACCACGTTCTGCTACGCGCTGCCGGTGATCGCCGCTGTGCTGTCGTACGTCGTGCTGTGGCCGGCCATCGTCTCCGCGTTCGCCGCGCGGGACGTGGCGACCGCGATCCTGCTGACGCTTCCCCCGGTGTTCGCGGCGCTGCTGACCGGCCCGGTGCCCGAGGCGCCGGCCAGGGTGCTGACCCACGGCATCGCGATCGCGATGGCGGTGTTCACTCCGTTCCTGGTCGGCGTGGTCGTGATGAGGGCGCCGATCCTCCCGCTGATCGCCCTGGAGATCACCGGGGAGGAGTCCTCCGAGGTGCTCGTGGGCTACATGGTCGCCAGTGACGACCTGATGACCACGGTCCTGCACCGCGACGGTGCGGTGAGCTTCATCTCCAACGAGCGGCTGCGGTCGAAGGTGCTCTGCCCCGACCCCGGCGAGGTGCCCAGGACATGGGCGAACCTGCACGGCTGGTACGTCGAACAGAGCGTGATCTCCTGGCTCGCCCCGATCTCGCAGCGGACCCCGGCCGATTCACGCTGCGAGGGCCGCCCGGCCGCGGAACCCGCTCCCGTCTCCCCGTCCCCGTCCCCGTCCCCGACTCCGGCAGGGGCCTTCGGGGCGGGCGGTCACTGACGGTAGTCCTCGACCTCGTCGATCGGGCGGGGCGCGGCGGAGTCGGGGTCCTCACCGAACTCGCGGCGGGCCCGGCGCTGCCTGAGCAGGTCCCATGCCTGGTCGAGAGCCTCCTCCAGTTGCTGGATCCGGTTGTTCTCCTCATGCGAGGAGATCGAGTGTGAAGTCAGTCTCTTTCGGAGCTCCCGCTCCTCGGCGATGAGTTCGTTGATGTGGGCGAGGATGTCGACGTCCCTCATGGCGGTTCTCCCCCTGTCAGAGTTCTCCTCTGGTGACCGTACCGTCGGAAGCCGCGTCGGTGGCGGCGGTGTGGTTCGCGTCGCGTGCCCATCCTCGGACGGAATCCCGGAGATCTTCGAGTTCCGCCATGTGAGACCGGGGCTCGGGCATTCGGACCCGTCTGATAGCGTGCTATGCATGCTGCGCGGGCTGCTTCTTAGCTGCCGCGACGAGGGCCTGTAAGGGCCGGCTCCCTCGTCGCGGAGCGAGCCATGCGTGTCGGCCACGATTGTTTTCCCAGTCGAGGAGCCTTTGCATGTATCCGCAGCAGCAACCCAGCCCCATGCCGTTCAAGCGCTACGAGTCCTTCGCGCCGATCCGGCTGGCCGACCGGACCTGGCCGGACAAGGTCATCGAGCGGGCACCCCGGTGGTGTGCCGTCGACCTGCGTGACGGCAACCAGGCGCTGATCGACCCCATGGACCCCCACCGCAAGCTCAAGATGTTCGAGCTGCTGGTGAAGGTGGGCTACAAGGAGATCGAGGTGGGCTTCCCCGCCGCCTCCCAGACCGACTTCGACTTCGTACGGCAGATCATCGAAGAGGATCTGATCCCTGACGACGTGGTGATCCAGGTCCTGACCCAGGCCAGACCCGAGCTGATCGAGCGGACCTTCGAATCGGTGCGCGGGGCCAAGCAGGCGATCATCCACCTGTACAACTCCACCTCCACCCTCCAGCGCAGGGTCGTCTTCGGCCAGGACCGCGAGGGCATCACCGCGATCGCGGTCGAGGGCGCCAAGCTCTGCAAGAAGCTGGCCGCAGAGATGGACGGCACGGAGATCTACTTCCAGTACTCCCCGGAGTCCTTCACCGGCACCGAACTGGAGTACGCGGTGGAGGTCTGCGACGCCGTCAACGACGTGTGGCAGCCCACCCCCGACCGCAAGGTCATCATCAACCTGCCCGCCACCGTCGAGATGGCCACGCCCAACATCTACGCCGACCAGATCGAGTGGATGCACCGCAACCTGGCCTATCGCGACTCGATCGTGCTCTCCCTGCACCCCCACAACGACCGGGGCACCGCCGTCGCCGCCGCCGAGCTGGGCTACCTGGCAGGGGCCGACCGGATCGAAGGCTGCCTGTTCGGCAACGGCGAGCGCACCGGCAACGTCTGCCTGGTCACGCTGGGCATGAACCTGTTCTCGCAGGGCGTCGACCCGGAGGTCGATTTCTCCGACATCGATGAGATCCGCCGGATCACCGAGTACTGCACCCAGCTCCCCGTCCACCCGCGCCACCCGTGGGGCGGCGAGCTGGTCTACACCGCCTTCTCCGGATCCCACCAGGACGCCATCAAGAAGGGCTTCGAGCACCTGGAGCGCGACGCGGCCGCCGCGGGCGTCCCGGTCGAGGAGTTCACCTGGGCGGTCCCCTACCTGCCGATCGACCCCAAGGACATCGGCCGTACGTACGAGGCGGTCATCAGGGTCAACAGCCAGTCGGGCAAGGGCGGGGTCGCCTACATCATGAAGGCCGACCACCAGCTGGACCTGCCGCGCCGCCTGCAGATCGAGTTCTCCCGCGTCGTCCAGGGCCGCACCGACGCCCTCGGCGGCGAGGTGAGCCCGGCCCAGATGTTCGAGATCTTCACCGACGAGTACCTGCCGAACGAGGCCGGCCCGTGGGGCCGGCTGGGCCTGCTGGCCCACCGCACCGCCTCCCAGGGCGACGAGAAGGACGCGATCAGCGCCGACCTGCGGATCGACGGGGAGATCCGGGAGGTCGAGGGTGTCGGCAACGGTCCCATCTCCGCCTTCTGTGAGGCCCTGGCCAGGGTCGGCATCGAGGTTCGCGTCCTGGACTACGCCGAGCACGCCCTGAGCGCCGGCACCGACGCCAAGGCCGCCTCCTACATCGAGTGCGAGATCGCCGGCCAGGCCCTGTGGGGTGTCGGCATCGACGCCAACACCACCGCCGCCGCGCTCAAGGCCGTCATCTCCGCGGTCAACCGCGCCAACCGCTAGTCCCCGGCACGACCCGCCGGGGCAACGCGCCCGACAACGACCCACAAGGTCATCTGTCGCCTGTTCGACCGCGCCTCCCGCGTAACCCGCGGACGCGCGGTCGAGTCGTTTCACCCTTCCGTAGCGGCGACCGGCGGTACGAAGCGGGTTCGGCCGAGGCCTTTCCAAACTGGTGAATTCATGGCATTCCACGGCGAGTCGCTCCGAGGTGCCCCATCGTTAGCGACATAGCATCTTTCCAGCTCAGGGCGTAATTCGCTCCCCCCGAACACACCGAAAGCGACATTTTCGGCTATGTACGAAATTCGTATTCATCGGGGGAATTCATGCGATGTATCTTTGGCCTGGCCACCGCCGGGCTCGTCCTTCTCAGCGGTACGACGGCCGCCGCGGACGCGCTGCCGCAGCCGCCGGGCCGCGGGCCCGACCCGGCCGTGGGCCGGCCGATCGCCGATCCGCCTCCGTGGCCGCCGCGGCCGATGCCCCCGGGACCCGGATCGATCATGCTGCCCCCGCGACCGCCGATGCCTCCGGGACCGGGGCCGCTGCCTCCGGGGCCCGGGTCGATGATCCCGCCCCCACGACCTCCGTGGCCGCCGCGGCCTCCGCTGCCGTGGCCACCCGGCACCTGGGGCCAGCCGATCCCGCCTCGTCCGACCCCGATTCCGCCGTGGCCGACCCCGTGGCCGCCGCGCCCGTTCCCGCCAAGGCCGACCGGATGGCCGCTTCCGCCGTGGCCGACTCCGTGGCCGCCGCGCCCGGTTCCGCAGTGGCCCGTGACGGTGGGCGTACCACTGGGCAGGGATCTCTCGCTGACCGTCGCGGGCAGGTTGGGCACCCGTAGCGTCCAGCTCAGTTGCTCGCCGGTCTTCGGGACGCACCCGCGCGCGGCGGACGCGTGCGCGGCGCTCTACCCGGCGCAGGGCGACCCGGCCATGGTCAGGCCGACGTGGATGGGGTGCGCGCAGGTGTACGACCCCACGACGGCGAGTGCGACCGGCACGTGGGACGGCCAGTACATCCAGTACCGGCGGACCTTCAGCAACGAGTGCGACATGCACGCCGCGACAGGTGCGGTCTTCGATTTCTAGGTCCTGACCCTCGCGGGGCCGGGGGCGGTGAGCATCCCCCGTCGGCGCCTCTCATGAAACGGCGGTCTGATCGCCGGTGAGGGTGCTCACCGGTCCCCGGCACATCGGCTCCTACGGTGGCGGGGCATTCCGCCACCGTAGGCGTCTGAAATACCCTTGGGGCGGCGATGCCGTCGTCGCGCCCTCGCGGGGCCGCCGGCCGTGGGCCGTGCCCCCGCCCGGCCACCCGTGTGCGGCGCGCATCCGCCGTGCACGGCCTGGCGCGAGGCGTAGAGAGGGCACGACTTGACCGGACGGCTGCTGAACTGGGCGGGCAACATCACCTACGGCGCCGCGCGGTTCCACCGCCCCGGCAGCATGGAGCAGCTCCAGGAACTGGTCGCCGGCAGCGACGCCGTCCGGGCACTCGGCACCCGGCACTCCTTCAACGAGATCGCCGACCGTCCCGGCGGTGACCTCGTCTCGCTGGAGGATCTGCCGGGTGGGCCCGAGCTCGACCCGGCGCGCGGCACGGTCACGGTCGGCGCCGGGGTGCGCTACGGCGAGCTGAGCCGCTATCTGCACGATGCGGGCTACGCGCTGCACAATCTCGGCTCGCTGCCGCACATCTCGGTCGCCGGTGCCTGCGCCACGGCCACGCACGGCTCGGGCGACGCCAACGGCAACCTGGCGACCGCGGTCTCTGGCCTCGAACTGGTCACCGCCGACGGTGAGGTCACCTTCCTCAGCCGGGAGCGGGACGGCGACCGCTTCGCGGGGGCGGTCGTCGGGCTCGGCGCGCTGGGAGTCGTCACCAGGGTCGTCCTCGACGTCGTCCCGGCCTTCGAGGTGCGACAGCACGTCTACGAGAACCTGCCCTGGGCGCGCCTTGAGGAGCACTTCGAGGAGATCACCTCGGCCGGATACAGCGTGAGCATGTTCACCGGATGGGACGGCCCGGTGATCGACCAGGTGTGGGTGAAGCGGCGTGACGGCGAGCCCGGCCCGTGGGAGCCGGTGTCGCGCTGGCTGGACGCCACGGCCGCGCCGGCCGACCGGCACCCGCTGCCGGGGCTGTCCGCCGTCAACTGCACCGCGCAACTGGGGGTGCCCGGTCCCTGGTACGACCGGCTGCCGCACTTTCGCCTGGACTTCACCCCGAGCAGCGGGGAGGAGCTCCAGTCGGAGTATCTGCTCCCGCGCCGCCACGCCCTGGCCGCGCTCCGCGCGCTGGACGGGGTCAGGGACGTCGTCTCCCCCGTCCTGCAGGTGTCGGAGATCCGCACCGTCGCGGCGGACGAGCTGTGGCTGAGCCCCTCCTACCGCCAGGACGTCGTCGCGGTCCACTTCACCTGGAAGAAGGACTGGCCCGCGGTGCGCCGGGTGCTCACCGTGATCGAGGATCTACTGGAGCCCTTCGAGTCTCGCCCCCACTGGGGCAAGCTCTTTCTGATGGGCCCCGAGCGCCTGGCGTCCCGGTACGACCGGCTACCGGACTTCCGGCGGCTGGCCGCCGACCTCGACCCCACGGGCAAGTTCCGCAACCCGTTCGTGAACGACCACCTCTTCGCGGGTGATTCTCCCTCCTGAGTGCGCATAGATGCAGGGAAGGGCATGTCGGTTTCCGCTCAGGGGGGTGGGCTGCCTCGTCACCGGGAGAGGGGGAAGACCCGGTGCCCGTGTCGAGTTCACGCCGGTGAAACCTCGGAAACAGGGGGAGCGGTCAGTCGAATTCGCAGCCCTTCACGCCTTTGACGAACGCGCCCCATTCGCCGGGGGTGAAGACCAGTGCGGGGCCGGTTGGATTTTTGCTGTCTCGGACGCCTTTACGGCCGCCGGACAACTCGGCGACTTCAACGCAGTTGCCGCCGTCGGGTCCTGACAGGGAGGACTTGCGCCAGACGGCAGTGTTGAGTTCCTGGGTCAACTCGTCCATCGCTGCGTCGTCTCCTTGATCAATTCTAGGGACTCGCGCTGGGGCAGTGCTTCGGAACGAATCCCCTCGTATCTGTATGTTAAAACGCTCACGTCCTCTGGTCGCTCTGTTACTCGGCTCATGACCCCAGCAGACTCGACGTATGCGGTGTCGAAGGTTCCCCGAGCCTGTGCGATGGCGAACCCACCGGCGAGGCCGGTCGTTGAGTATGCCTTGAAGGGAAGAACCTGAATGGTGATCCGGGGGGCCTGACCAGCTTCAAGAAGGTGAGAGAGTTGCGCTGCCATCACAGCGTGGCTGCCGATCGGGCGGTTAAGGGCCGCTTCGTCGATGACCACCCAGAACAAGGGGGGTTTGGGGCGTCTGAGAATGGATTGTCGCTCCATTCGAGTGGTCACCTGTTCCTCGATCTGCTCGGACGTCACGCCGATGTCGCCGCTCAGGATGGCTCTGGCGTAGTCCTCCGTCTGGAGCAGGCCGGGCACGATCAGTGGTTCCCAGGTGCGGAGCGACTCCGCGGTGGCCTCCACATCGAGCCATGGCCGGAACCAGGGCGGAGCCGAGGCGTGGCTGACCATCGGCCAGAGCCGCATCAGGGCGCCCTCGGCCTCCAGGGCCTCGTCGCAGTAGCGGGCGAACTCCTCCGTCGGTGATCGTTTGGCGGTCTCGATCATGCTGATCGTTCCGACCGAGTAGGGGATGGCCTTGGACAGCCGGATCTGGGACCAGCCTTTGGCCTTGCGGAGCCGTCGCAGTTCGAAGCCGAAGAGAGCGGTCGGCGAATCGGTGGGACGAAGCTCGCTTTCCTTTGGCATCTGACCTCCCGGGGAGAGCCAACAGTTTCAAGGGACCTTTCATTGAAACCGTTGATAGCTGATTGAAGTCAAGTAACTACCGGCTGTAGCCGGAAGCTGGGATGGTCGGAAGGCCGATCGGAGATGATTCTTCTAAGCGGGTGAAACCATGAAAGCGACGACTCCGGAGCCGAGGATTCTCGGCAGCGTCGATCTGCCCAGCGTTCGTGAATCCGTCTCACGAGCCCGCTCTGAAGTGCGCGAATGGCTCGGTGTCGATCATCCGATGGTCGACGACATCGTACTGGCGACTTCCGAGCTGGTAACAAACTCGATCAAGCATTCCGATTCCAGCGCCGGTGACTTCATTGGCCTGACCCTCAGTGCGACGATGGAAATCGTCTACGTGGAGGTTAATGACCCTGGTTCAATATTTTTGGGACCTCATGTCCGAAAAGAACCAGATGCCGAAGACGGCCGAGGACTGCTGATCGTCGGTGAGATCTCCCTTGAGTGGGGAACCCGCGAGCACGGTCGCGGCCTGGGCCGTACGGTCTGGTGCGCCATCCGGGCCACTCCGCCCCCTGACGACCCGTCGACTCCCGAACCGGTCTCCGAATAGGGAGACGAACACGGCTCCCCGCGAGCCGCGCGGAGGCCGGCGGTCAACCGCTCCGCCTCTCCCCCTCAAGTCCTGTCGCTAGATGTCAGGCGGGCAGGCCGAGGGTGCGGGCCTGGCAGCGCATGGTGTGGTCGAAGGCCGCGGTGCGGTCCAGGATCGCGTTGTTGAACTGGCCGAACAACTCGAAGCTGATCCAGCCGAACAGGCCGGTCCAGGTGATCAGGCCGCGGACGATCACGTCGTCGGGGACGTCGGGTATCAGCTCGCGCAGGCGTGCGGCGTCCTCGCGGAAGGACGGCGGGGCGGGTGGGTGGTCACCGGGCGGGCTCAGGGTTCCGGCCCGGTGGGCGTCGGAGACGATCCGGCCGTAGACGACAGTGTCGCGGATCGCGGCGGGGACGGTGTCCTGCGGAGCCTGGTAGCCGGGGACGGGGGAGCCGTACAGCAGGGCGTACTCGTGCGGGTGGGCCAGTGCCCAGTCCCGTACGGCGTGGCAGACCGCCATCCACCTGCCCGCGTGGTCGGTGTGCGGGACGGTCGCGTCGGCGTTCTCCACGGCCTCGCCGAGGGCGTTGTAGCCGTCGATGATCAGGGCCGTGAGCAGGTCGTCCTTGGAGGGGAAGTAGCGGTAGATCGCCGAGGAGGCCATGCCCATCTCGCGGGCGACCGCGCGCAGGGACAGGCCGCTCGCACCGTCGACGGCCAGCTGCCTGCGGGCGACGTCGGCGATCTCGCGGGTCAGCTCGGCCCTGACCCTTTCGCGTGCGGTGAGGCTCGAACTCATGCCCCGACCATACCAGAGCACTGGAAAGAAACGAGAGCACTGCTCTTGACGAACAACGCTCTTTGGCGAGAGCATTGCTCTCAGAGCGGAGCGGCAATCTCTTAGGAGCCCCCATGATCTCCCTGGCCAAGAACACCAACCTGCTCGTCATGTTCCTGCTGGAGCTGGGCGTGCTGGCCTCGGTCGGCTACTGGGGTTTCGGCACCGGCTCGAACTGGCCGGTGAAGCTGCTCCTCGGCCTCGGCGGCCCCGCGCTGTTCGTCGTGGCCTGGGCGATCTTCGGCGCGGCCAACGGCGCGACGATCCCGCTCACCGGTCTCGCCCGTGCCGTCCTGGAGGTGCTCTGGTTCGGCGGCGGCGCCGCGGCGCTGGTCATGGCCGGCCGCATCGTCCCCGGGATCGCCTTCGCCGCGCTCTTCGTCGTCAATGCCGCGCTGCGGCTCCTCTGGAACCAGTAAGGAAGAACCATCATGGTCAAGCACGTCATCGCGGGAGCCGGTCAGGTCGGCTCCGAGGTCGCCCGGTTGCTGGCCGGGCAGGGACACGAGGTGGTCCTGGTCAGCCGCTCGGGCTCAGGACCCGAGCTGCCGGGTATCCGCAGGGTCGCCGCCGACGCGGGCGACCGTGCGGGACTGACCGCCCTGACCGAGGGCGCCGCCGTCCTCTACAACTGCGTCAACCCGCCCTACCACCGGTGGGCGCGGGACTGGCCGCCGCTCGCCGCGTCGCTGCTGGGCGCCG
The DNA here is from genome assembly GCF_050943795.1 of Streptosporangium sp. CA-115845. Lineage (NCBI taxonomy): Bacteria > Bacillati > Actinomycetota > Actinomycetes > Streptosporangiales > Streptosporangiaceae > Streptosporangium > Streptosporangium sp. CA-115845. Next base: position 2,472,461 of record NZ_CP191988.1, read on the forward strand.
CCGAGGACACCGGCGCCGGATACGTCATCCTCGGCAACCTCTACGTCTACGCCGCTCCCACCAGGCCGATGCGGGAGAGTGACCCGTTGACCCCGCCCAGCGCCAAGGGCGAGATACGGGTCCGGCTGTGGCAGGAGGCCCTGGCCGCGCACGAGGCGGGCCGGGTCCGGGTGACCGAGGTACGCGGATCCGACTTCTTCGGTCCCGGCTGCCTGGACCAGTCGCACCTGGGGGAGAGGCTCGTGCCCAAGCTGCTGGCGGGCAGGACCGTTCGCGTCGTCGGCGACCCCGCACAGCCGCACAGCTGGACCTACGTGCCCGATGTCGCCCGCGCCCTGGTCGCGGCAGGAGAGGGCGAGCGCGCCTGGGGCCGCCCCTGGCACATCCCGACGAACGAGCCGATGACGGTGCGCGAGGTCGCCGCGCGGCTGTGCGCGCTCGCCGGAATCCCCGACCCGGGGGTCAAGGCCATGCCGCACTGGCTGCTGCGCGCCGCCGGGACCTTCTCTCCGATGCTCGGCGAGCTGGAGGAGCTGCGCTACCAGTTCGTCCGGCCCTTCGTCCTGGACTCGGGTGACTTCCAGGCCGCCTTCGGCATCGCGCCGACCCCGATGGACGAGGCGCTGGCCGCGACGATCGCGTGGTGGCGCGACCGTCTGGCCGCGGCGGCGTAGGGGCCGGTCGGACCCCGTACGGCGGGTGCGCCGGCCCGGGGCGCGACGTACGCGCCGGAAAAGCGCGCGTCGTAGGCTCTCAGCATGAAGATCGCTGTCATCGGCCTCGGGGACATCGCGCAGAAGGCCTACCTGCCCGTCCTCGGCGCGACTCCCGGCCTCGACCTGCACCTGTGCACCCGCGACCGGGCCACGCTCGACCGCCTCGGTGACGCCTACCGGGTCGAACGCCGGCTCTCCTCGGTGGACGAGGTGCTCGGCGCGGGGGTCGAGGCGGCCTTCGTACACGTCGCGACGGAGGCGCACGTGAAGGTCGTCGAACCGCTGCTGCGGGCCGGCGTCCACGTCTACCTGGACAAGCCGATCGCCTACACCCTCGCCGAGGCCGAGCGCCTGGTGCGGCTGGCGCGGGAGAGCGAGCGGTCGCTGCTCGTCGGTTTCAACCGCCGCAGGGCGCCGTCCTACGCCGCTCTGCGCGATCTTCCCCGCGATCTGGTGGTGATGCAGAAGCATCGTGCGCGCCATCCGGAGAACCCGCGGGCCGCCGTCTACGACGATTTCATTCACGTCGTGGACACGCTCAGGTTCCTGGTGCCGGGCGAGGTCGAGCACACCGTCGTTCGCACCCGGGTCAGGGAGGGGCTGCTGGAGCACGTGACGCTGGAACTCTCCGGGGACGGCTTCACCGCCTTCGGGATCATGAACAGGGTGGGCGGCCTGGCGGAGGAGAGCGTGGAGGTCATGGGCGGCGGCGCCAGGCGCCGGGTGGTCAACATGGCCGATGTGACCGACCACGCCGGTGCCGAGACCCTGACCAGGCGGGGCGACTGGACCCCGGTCCCCCGGCAGCGGGGCATCGAGCAGGTCTGCCTGGAGTTCCTTGACGCGGTCCGCTCCGGCACCGTCGTCGACGCCGGCGACGCCCTGGCCACCCACGCCGTCTGCGAGGACATCGTCAACGCCGCGACACGGTAACGCGTGACGGGGAGGACGTTCCCATGTTCGGCCGGGAGCGCCGGCGGCTTCGGGATCAGAGCTCGCGCCCCCGGTGCGCCTCGGCGACCCGGCCGACGCCGATCACGTGGGCGGCCTGGCGCAGGGTGATCCCGCATTCGGCCGAGACCGCCGTGACCGTGTCGAACGCGTTCTCCACGAGGCCGCGGAGTCTCGCGTCCACCTCGCGCGCGCTCCAGGAACGAGCCTGCGCCTGCTGTAGCCACTCCAGGTAGGAGACGATCACACCGCCCGCGTTGGCCAGGATGTCGGGGACCACCGTGATGCCCGCGTCGGCGAGGACGCGGTCCGCCCCGGGCGTGGTGGGGCAGCTGGCGCCCTCCACGATCAGGCCGGCCCTGATCCGGGGGGCGTTCTCCTCGGTGATCGCCCCCTCCAGGGCCGCGGGAACGAGCAGGTCCACATCGAGTTCCAGCAGGTCGTCGTGGGACAGCGGGTCCGCCTCGCGGTAGCCGCGCACGCCACCGGTCTCCTTCGACCACGCCCGCAGGCCGTCGACGTCCAGGCCCGAACGGTTGACCACGGCCCCGGTGCTGTCGGAGACCGCGACCACGAGAGCGCCCGCGTCGGCGAGGTGGCGCGCGGCGGGGGCGCCGACCTTGCCGAAGCCCTGGATCGCGACGGTACGGCCCTCGGGGGAGCCGCACATGGCCCTGAGCGCGGCGAACCGCACGCCGCGTGCGGTGGCCTCCGCCCGCTCCGGCGCGCCGCCGGAGGTCGCCGATCCGCCGGTCATCACGCCGGGCACCGGGTAGCCGGCGTTCACCGAGTAGGTGTCCATGATCCAGGCCATGGTCCGCCTGTCGGCGCCGACCTCGGGGGCCGGGACGTCCCGCTCGGGGCCGACGATCGGCAGGACCTCGTTGACGTAGCGGCGGGTGACCCGCTCCAGCTCCCGGGTGCTCAGCGAGGCGGGGTCCACCGAGACGCCGCCCTGGGCGCCCCCGTACGGGATGCCGGCCAGCGCGCACTTCCACGTCATCCCCATGGCCAGCGCGGTGACCTCGTGGACGTCGGTGCGGGGGTGGAAGCGGATGCCGCCCTTCGCCGGGCCACGGGTGATGTTGTGCTGCACCCGGAACCCCTGCACGACGTCCATCCGGCCGTCCTCGCGGCGGACCGGAACCGACACGGTGAGTGAGCGGCGGGGAGTGGCGAGCACGGCGCGCAGGTTGTCGTCCAGGTCCAGCCGGTCGGCTGCCTGGTCGAGCTGGAAGAGCGCGGTGTCGAGGGCCTGCCGGCCAGGGCTGACGGGAGCGGTGGTGGCCGGCGTCGTCGACGGCACCGTGAGCGTCCTCAAGGGAAACCTCCGTACGGTGAGCGGGGCGCCTTTGCTCCGCCCGGGGCAGCTGGTCACGATCAGAGTAGGTGCGCTTTTTTGCCTGCGGGGACGGGCCGTGTTTCGTTCTCGTGACCGCTCCGAGGCCTGGTCGCGCCACCGCGACCGGATGGTGCGTTGTTATCTGTCCGCGTCTCTGGGCAATCTGGGAGGAAGGTACGGATCTGGTGGGCTCCGGTAAAGGATTCCTGCCGTCGTGCGGTGACTGAGGGGATGAACGTGCCGGAACTTGTGGTCGGCCCGATGTTGCGTTACGTCGACGAGACGAGCGCGTCGGTATGGCTGGAGACGAGCGAGCCGTGTGAGGTGACGGTCGAGGTCGGTGGCGTGAGCTCGCAGGCCAGGACGTTCACGGTCCACGGTCACCACTACGCGATCGTGGACGTGGCGGGCGGCGGGACCTACCAGGTGCGCCTGGGCACCGAGACCGTGTGGCCGCTGCCCGACCAGCCGCCCAGTCGCATCCGCCTGCTCGGCCCCGACGGGCCGGACCGGGTGATGTTCGGCTCCTGCCGGACCAGCGTGCCGCACGACCCCCTGCACACGATCTCCCACGGGGTGGACATGCTGCGCGCGTACGGCTGCACCCTGATGGAGGCGCCCGAGGACCGCTGGCCCGACCTGCTGCTGCTCCTCGGCGATCAGGTCTACGCCGACGAGCCCTCCGCCGAGATGCTGGAGTTCATCGGAAACCGCAGGGACAGCGAGCCGAAGAAGGAGATCGCCGACTTCGAGGAGTACGCCGAGCTGTATCGTCTGGCGTGGACCGACCCGGAGATCCGCTGGATCCTCTCCACGGTGCCCACCGCGATGATCTTCGATGACCACGACCTGCGCGACGATTTCAACACCTCCAGCACCTGGCGCGAGCAGATGGAGCACGTCCCGTGGTGGCGGCACCGGGTGATCTCCGGGATCGGCGCCTACTGGGTCTACCAGCATCTGGGCAACCTGTCGCCGGCGGAGCGCGCCGCCGACGAACTGCTCAGCAAGGTGTGCGCGGCCGAGGGGGACGGCGGGGAGGTCCTCGACGCGTTCGCCGAGCACGCCTACGACGTACCCGCCGACAGCCGGTGGAGCTACGCCCGCGACCTCGGCGACACCCGCCTGATCATGCTGGACTCCCGCTGCTCCCGCCGGCTCACCCCGAAAGACCGGCGCATGATCGACCCGGTGGAGTGGGAGTGGCTCACCGAGCAACTCCAGCGGGGCGGCGCGAAGCGCTACGTGATCGGCTCCTCGGTGCCGTTCCTGCTTCCCGCGGGCATCCACCACATCCAGAACTGGAACGAGGCGCTGGCGCAGGGGGCCTGGGGCGTCAGGGTGGCCCGCTGGTCGGAGGCGCTGCGCCAAGGGCTGGACCTGGAGCACTGGGCGGCCTTCCGGCGCTCCTTCGAGGACCTGTCCAGGCTGCTGGCCGGGCTGGGCAGGCCGGTGATCATACTCTCCGGAGACGTGCACTACTCCTATGTCTCGAAGGCGCATGGGCTCCCCATCTATCAACTGGTCTGCTCGCCGATCCGCAACCCGCTGAGCCGCACGCTCCGCCTGGCCAACATCGTCGCCCAGTTCGGCGTCGCCGGCCTGATCGGACGCTCGCTCTCCCGCCTGGCCAAGATCCCCAAGGCGCCCTTCAGTTGGCGGATCACCAACGGCCCGTGGTTCTCCAACGCGGTGGCGGTGCTGTCCCTGGACACCGCCCCCACCTCGGTCCGCTGGGACACCGCCACCGGAACCGACGTCTCGGAGATCACCACGGTGGAGCTGAAGGGGATCTAGCGAAGCGCCTCTGTTCCCCGTGCCGAGAGGTCCGGGGCATGCCGTGGTTTTCCGGCCGACGTCCGGCCAGAGAACCGGAATATTCTTCTCGTGCGACCGGGACGTTGTGGAACGCATCCACCTGGGAAGTTGCGGAAATCGCTTACCGAGAGTCGCAAGCCCGTTCGTTTCGATCGCAAAAAGATCATTGACAACGAGCGTCACCCGGTTTTACATGGTGATCATCAGCGCTGATTTGCCCCTTTTCTACCAGGTGACGCGGCTTTAGGCTGCCGTCATCCCTTTTTCTGGTGAGGCGCATGTCAACGTTACGGGGCCTGGCGGCCGTGGTGGCCGTCGGGGTTATCGCTACGGGGTTAACGGTCGCGATCGACGTCCGTGAAGGGGCTCCGAGGGCGGTCGCGTCCTCGGTGGAGCCGGTGGCTCCGACAGATGAGCAGGCCGGCAGGATCGCCCGCGAGACGGGTCGCAGCACGGAGATCCTCGCCAAGCGGGGTGAGAGCAGGGAGGTCTTCGCCAACCCCGACGGTTCCTTCACCGCGGTGGAGCACCTGCGCCCTGTCAGGGTCCGGCAGGACAGCTCCTGGGTGGCGCCGGACGTCACCCTGATCCGCAGGCCCGACGGGTCCATCGGGCCCAGGGCCTCCACCGTCGATCTGACCCTCTCCGGCGGAGGGGACGAGCCCATGGTGCGGATGGCTCGCGCCGGCCGGGAGATGTCGCTGAAGTGGCCGGGGAAACTGCCGGAACCTGAACTGCAGGGCGACTCGGCCGTCTACCGGTCGGTGCTCAAGGACGTCGACCTGGTCGTCCGGGCCGACACCGACGGGTTCGCGCACACGCTCGTCGTCAAAACCAGGGAGGCGGCGGAGAGCGGGGCCCTCGCCCGGCTCGGCTTCGACCTGGGCGGGACCGACCTGGCGGTGCGCACGGAGACGGACGGGCAACTGCGAGCCGTCGACACCGGGGGAGGAGGCGCGGTCTTCGAGGCCCCGTCGGCGACCATGTGGGACTCCGGCACGCAGGCCGGGACCGCGTCGGCCGGGACCCCGTCGGCCGGGACCCCGTCGGCAGGGACGGAGCGGCGCGCGGCGGCCGAGCCACAGGAGGACCTCGCCAGGGGCCCCGCACCGACCTCGAAGGTGGCCGACGTCGGAGCCGCCGTCGAGGGCGGATCACTCACCCTCACTCCCGAGGCCGCGCTGCTGACGGCTCCCGACACGCGCTTTCCCGTTTACATCGACCCGGTGTGGAAGACGGTCAAGGCCTCTGCCTGGGGATACGTCTCCCGCACCTACCCGAGCACGTCGTACTACAAGTTCGGCGGCAAGGCCGACTCCGGCATGGGCTACTGCTCGGGCGACTCCAAGTGCGCGCCCTCGGACGTGAAGCGCATCTTCTACCGGATGCCCACCAGTGCCTACGCGGGCAAGTACATCATCTCCGCGGAGTTCGTCGCCAAGGAGACCTGGTCCTACTCCTGCGACGGCCGCACCGTGCAGCTCTGGCGGACCAAGGGGTTCGTCGAGGGCTCGACCTGGAACTCCACCAAGGACAACTGGCTCGAACACCTCGACACCCGGGACGTGGCGAAGGGCTGGTCCTCCAGCTGCCCGGGTGGCGACGTGGAGTTCAACGCGACCAAGGCGGTCAAGGACGCTGCGGCGGGCAAGTGGTCGACCACCACGTTCGGCCTCCAGGCCGGGTACGAGACCGACCCGTACGGATGGAAGCGGTTCGCCGACGACGCCTGGCTCCGGGTCAACTACAACACCCCGCCGCCCCAGCCGAAGATGGCCGACCTGACGATGGACCCGGGAGGCAAGTGCGTCTACTCCCCGGCCCCGGCGGTGCGGGTGCCCCCGACGCTGTCGGCGGTGCTGCACGACTCCGACTCCGCCGACGCCAAGAAGGTGTACGCCGAGTTCCAGGCCAGCTGGGACGGCGCGACGAAGTGGACCTCCGGCAGGATCGGCCCCAAGACCACGGGATCGACGTTCCAGGTCAAGATGCCCTCGACGATCCCCGAGAAGAAGACGATCGGCTGGTCCGTACGCACCTGGGACGGCTACCAGTACAGCCCGTGGAGCTACGCGGGCGACGCGACCGGCTGCTACTACACCTATGACAAGAGCGTGCCGGCCGCTCCGGCACTGACCTCGACCGCCTACCCCGCGTCGGACCCGGAGAACGAGCTCGACCCGTGGTACGACGGGGTGGGCCGCTACGGAGCCTTCACCGCCGACTCCGCCTCCACCGACGTCGTCAAGTACTGGTTCGGGATCAACGGCAACCCCACGCAGGCCAACGAGCGCAAGCCCAGCACCAACGGCGGGCCGGTGACGATCGACATCGCGCCCGAGCACGCGGGGCCGAACTACATCACGGTCCAGGCCTTCGACGCGGCCGGCAACGCCAGCGAGATCGGCCGCCACGCCTTCAGGGTCAAGGCCGGAGCACCGGCGAAGGCCGAATGGCCGCTGGACGAGCCCATCGACTCCCCGCAGGTCACGGATATCGGGGGAACCTTCCCCGCCACCGTCACCGGCGGTGTCACCCTGGGCGTGGACGGCGTCTCGAAGAGCGCCGCGCAGTTCAACGGCGTCAACGGGTACGCCAGGACCACCGCTCCGGTGGTGAACACCACCACGAGCTTCTCGGTGTCGGCGTGGGCGCGGCTCCCGGAGGTCAAACCCACCCATGCCGGAGTGATCGCCACTCAGGCGGGAACGGCGAGACCGGGCTTCGAGCTGTACTACTCCTCCTCCTACGATCGGTGGATCTTCAACCGGTTCAGCACCGACAGCACGAGCGCCACGATCGTGCGGGCCATCGGGACCTCCGCGCCGCAGGGCGGGGAGTGGGCACACCTGGTCGGCGTGTACGACTCGGTCGCCAAGCACATCAGGCTCTACGTCAACGGCAAGCTGGCCTCGACCACGGCGTTCACCACGCCGTGGAACGCCACGGGGGCGGTGCAGCTCGGCGCGAGCCTGTACAGCACGGTCCCGGACGCGTTCTTCCCCGGTGAGATCGACGACCTGCGGATCTTCGACCGGATCATCACCCCGGAGGAGGTCGGTAACCTCTTCACCCAGCACCCGGTGGTGAACGCCCGCTGGAAGCTGAACGACTCGGCCTCGGCGGTCCGGGCGAGCAAGGCGTACTGGAAGCTGGACGAGGCGGCGGGCGCGACCCGGGCCGAGGAGGTGGGCGGCGTCCACCCGGCGAGCAAGGTCGGCACCGTCACCTTCGGCACGACCGGGAAGGTCGGCAAGGCCGTCACCCTCAACGGCACGACCGGGTACCTGAAGACCACCGGAGCCGTGCTCGACACCACCAAGAGCTTCTCGGTGTCGGCCTGGGCGAGGCTCCCCGCCACCAAACCCACCCATGCGGGGATCATCGCCACCCAGACCGCGACGGTGAAACCCGCGTTCGAGCTGTACTACTCCTCCTCCTACGATCGGTGGATCTTCAACCGGTTCAGCGCGAACAACGCCTCCGCCACGATCACCCGGGCGCAGTCCACCTCGGTGCCACAGGGTGGGGTGTGGACGCACCTGACCGGAACCTACGACGCGGCCGCCAAGCAGATCAGGCTCTACGTCAACGGCAAGCTGGCCTCGACCACGGCGTTCACCACGCCGTGGAACGCCACCGGGCCGGTGCAGCTCGGCGCGGGTTCCTACGACGGCGCGGCGGGATCGTTCTTCCCCGGTGAGATCGACGACCTGCGGATCTTCGACCAGGTCGTCACCGACTCCGAGATCGCCACGCTGGCCTCGGGGTCCCCGCTGACCATCGCGGCCGACGACGGCACCGCGGGCCGTCACGTCACCCTGTACGGCAACGCCCGCATCGACCAGGGCGCGGGCTGGGTCGGCACCCCGCCGGGCGCACTGGTCCTGGACGGCGACGGCGACTACGCGGCCAGCGCCGGTCCCGTGGTGCGCACGGACGACAGCTTCACCGTCGCCGGCTGGGTGACCAGCGCGGGCCGTCCCGGCCGGACGGCGGCGGTCTTCAGCCAGGAGGGCGCGGTCAACAGCGCCTTCACCCTCCGCTACCGGCCGGACCCGGCGGATCCGGCCAACGCGGGCGGCTACCAGATCGAGATGCCGGACTCCGACGCCACCGGAGCCGCGCGCCCCACCACGGAGCACTCGGCCTTCCAGTCCAGCTTCGAGTGGGACCACGTGGCGATCGCCTACGACGCCCTCCAGGACGAGATGCGGCTCTACGTCAACGGGGAGCTGGAGCAGACCGAGGAGCAGGTGTCCTGGCGGTTCAACGTGCTGGGTTTCAACGCCACGAAGGGGTTGCAGCTCGGCCGGACCAAGGGCGACGGCGCCTGGGGCGAGTACTGGCCCGGCGTGATCGACGACGTGTGGGCCTTCCAGGGGGTCGCCACACAGGAGCAGATCCAGATGCTGGCCGCGGGCAACGAGCTCGACACCGAGACCGGCCCCTGACCCGAGGAGGGGGATCGCGGCCCGCGATCCCCCTTCCACCCCCATTTCCTGAGGTGCCCCGGCCGCCGTGTGCGGCGGCCGGTGGCCTGCGCCTGTGCGGAGGATGTTTATGAAGGGGTTATCCGAATCGGGTACCCGGCGATGGCTGGCCGTGTTCACGGCACTGGTCACCGCCGCGGGCCTGCTGGTGGCGCCGCCGGCGCACGCCGCGGTCGGACCGGACGGAGAGCGTCCCGAGGTCGAGAGCGCCGAGCGCGTGGTACCCGGCAGGGCGGAGACGGTGAGACCGCGCAAGCCCGACCCCGCGGCGGCCGAGCCCGACCCGGCCCCGAAGGGCTGGCCGGAGCCGGGCATGACCGAGGCGAGGGTACCGGCGAGCGGGGAGGCGGTCCGCGCCGGGAACCTGCCGGTCCGGGTGCGCGCTCCCCAGTCACGGGCCAGGGGGGCGGCGCCCCCCGTGGAAGAGGTGAAGGTCCAGGTCCTGGAACGGGCGGCGGCGCGGCGCGCTGGCGTGGACGGGGTCGTGCTGACCGTGGGCGGCCCCGGGACCGGCCCCGAAACCGGCCGGGTCGGCGTCGAACTGGACTACTCCGGGTTCGCCGGGAGTTTCGGCGGGTCCTACGGCAGCCGCCTGCGCCTGGTCCGGCTGCCGGCCTGCGCGCTGACCACCCCTGACGCGCCGGAGTGCCGTACCGGCACCGAGGTCCCCTCGCGCAACGACACCGAGGCGAGAACGCTGTCGGCCGAGGTGACGGCCGCGCCGCAGGCGACGGTGCTCGCCGCGGTGGCGGGGGAGTCCAGTGACAAGGGCGACTACAAGGCGACGGCGCTGTCGGCCTCGTCGACCTGGGCGGTCTCCGAGCAGTCGGGCGACTTCGCCTGGTCGTACCCGATGCGGGTGCCCCCCGTCCCCGGCGAGCTCGCGCCCAAGGTGGAGATCGGCTACTCCTCGGGCGCGATGGACGGCCGCACGTCCAACACCAACAACCAGCCGTCCTGGGTGGGAGAGGGCTTCGACTACTGGCCCGGCTACATCCAGCGCGGTTACAAGCCGTGCGCCGACGACGGCGCTCCCAAGGACGAGTGGGGCACTCCGCCGGGCGACCAGTGCTGGGCCTACGAGAACGCCACGCTCAGCTGGAACGGTAAGGGCGGCGAGCTGGTCCAGGCCGCGGACGGCACCTGGCGGATGAAGAACGACGACGGCACGCGCATCGAGCGGGTCAAGGACACCGGGAAGGCCAACGGCGACAACGACGGCGAGTACTGGAAGCTGACCACCACCGAGGGCGTGCAGTACTTCTTCGGCCTGAACCGGCTGCCTGGCTGGAGCACCGGCAAGGAGGAGACGAAGTCGACGTGGACCCACCCGGTCTTCGGCGACGACGACAACGAGCCCTGCCACGGCTCCACGTTCGCCACCTCCTGGTGCCAGCAGGCCTACCGGTGGAACCTCGACTACGTCGTGGACCCGCGGGGCAACGCCATCTCCTACTTCTACACGCAGGAGGGCAACCGCTACGGCCGCAACCTCAAGCCCGCCGACGACACCCCCTACGTGCGGGGCGGCTGGCTGGACCGGATCGACTACGGCCAGCGCGCCGGCACCCTGTTCTCGGCGAAGCCGTCGGCCCGGGTGGTCTTCGGCGTCTCGGAGCGCTGCCTGTCGGAGACCGCCGCCGACTGCGCGACGGACAAGATCGGTGACAACCCGACCAGGTGGCCGGACGTGCCCTGGGACCTGAACTGCGCCGCCGACACCGAGTGCAAGGGCACCCACGGCACGCTGGCGCCCACCTTCTGGTCGCGCAAGCGGCTGACCAAGGTCACCACCCAGGTGCTGAAGGCCGACGGAGCCTACCGGGACATCGACTCCTGGAAACTGGACCACCTGTGGGGCGACGCCGACATCGACAGGGCCCTGCTGGTCAAGTCGATCCAGCACACCGGCCACGCGGCGTCCCCGGCCGTCACGCTGCCCCCGGTGACGTTCAACCACGTCCAGCTGCCTAACCGGGTGGACAAACTGGGCGATGACATCGCGCCGTTCATCAAGTACAGGATCGGGGCGATCTACGACGAGTCCGGCGGCCAGATCGACGTCAACTACTCCGACGCCGACTGCACACTGTCCTCGCTGCCGACGCCGGAGACCAACACCCGGCGCTGCTTCCCGGTCAAGTGGACACCGGCCGGCTATGCCGACCCGATCCGGGACTGGTTCCACAAGTACGTGGTCACCCAGGTCGTGCAGAGTGACAGGACCGGCAAGGCACCGGACATGCTCACCGCCTACGAGTATCTCGACGGTGCGGCCTGGCACTACGACGATGACGACGGCATGACCAAGGAGAAGTACAAGACCTGGTCGCAGTGGCGCGGCTACGGCCGGGTGCGGGTCAAGACGGGAGGGTGGAACGACCTGCGCTCCCAGAACGAGCGCCTGTTCCTGAGGGGCATGGACGGTGACCGGCTCAACGCCGACGGCGGGACCAGGAAGGTCTCCGTCGCCGACGGCGAGGGTGGCGAGCACGTCGACCACGAGGCGCTGCAGGGCTTCGAGCTGAAGAGGACGGAGTACGAGGGGGTCGGCGGCGCGGTGGCCGTCAAGACGGTCAACACCCCGTGGCGGCAGCAGACCGCCAGCCGTACCAGGAGCTGGGGGACGGTCACCGCCAACCTGACGGACGTCGCCAAGAGCCACACCTGGACCGCGATGGACGAAGGGAAGTGGCGGGAGACCGAGACCGTGACCTCCTACGACCCCGCCACGGGCCTCGCCACCCAGGTCGACGACAAGGGCGACCTGGCCACGGCGGCCGACGACCGGTGTGTCAGGACCACGTACGCGCAGGACAAGACCGCCTGGATGCTGAAGTTCCCCTCGCGGGTGGAGAGCCTCTCGGTGGCCTGCTCGGTCACGCCCGACCGGTCCAAACACGTGATCGAGGACGGGCGCTCCTTCTACGACAACGGCGCCTTCGGCGCGGCGCCGACCAGGGGAGAGGTCACCAGGGTCGAGAAGATCGCGAGCCACAACGGCAGCACCGCGACGTACGTCCCCACCGAGATCTCCACCTACGACTCCTACGGCCGCGAACTCACCACGAAGGACGCCGCGAGCAACGTCACGACCGTCGCCTACACCGACACCGCGGGCCTGGCCACGCTGGTGAAGACCAGCGGACCGCCGGTGCAGCCCGGTGACGCCGGCACGGCCCACGTCACGAGCGAGGAGCGCGATCCGGCCTTCGGCTTCGAGACGGTCAAACTGGACGCCAACGGCAAGCGGACCGACCTGGAGTACGACGCGCTGGGCCGCCTGCTCAAGGTGTGGATGGCAGACCGCTCCAAGGCGTCCGGGCAGACACCGAACCTGGAGTTCAGCTACCGGGTGACCGACGGTCAGATCATCGCGATCGGCACGAAGCGGCTGACCGCCGAGGGCGGCCAGACCGAGCCCACCTACGAGCTGTACGACGGCAGGCTGCGGCTGCGCCAGACCCAGGACCCGGGTCCGGACGGCGGGCGGCTGATCTCCGACAAGCTCTACGACTCCCGGGGCAACGTCGCCCGCGAGTACGGGCAGTACTACTCGACCGGGGCGCCCTCGACGACCCTCTTCGGAGCCTTCGACGGCAACGTCGAGTCGCAGAAGGTCTTCGACTTCGACGGCCGCAACCGGGTGACCGTCGAGCGGTTCCTCGTCGGCAACGGCGAGACCCAGGAGAAATGGCGCACGACCACCTCCTACGCCGGGGGCCGGGTCACGGTGGACCCGCCGACCGGGGACACGCCGGTCACCACCTTCACCGACGCGCGCGACCACATCGTCGAGCTGCGCCAGTACCGGGGAGACTCGCCGACCGGCGACTTCGACCGGACCCTCTACACCTACACCCCGCTGGGCAAGCTCGCCACGGTCAAGGACGCGGCGAACAACACCTGGACCCACCACTACGACCTGCGTGGCAGGGAGATCCGGGTGGACGACCCGGACAAGGGCACGACCAGGTCCGGCTACGACGACCTGGACCGGGTGACCTCCACCGAGGACGCCAGGGGCGCCAAGCTGTTCACGACCTACGACGCGCTCGGCCGCAAGACCGAGGTCCGTGAGGGGTCGGAGACCGGCACCGTCCTGACGGCGTGGACCTACGACACGGTCCGCAAGGGGCAGCTCTCCAGCTCCACCAGGAACGTGGGCGGCCAGGCGTACACCACGACCGTCAACGCCTACGACAACCTGGACCGGGCGATCCGGACCACGGTCACCATCCCCGGCACCGAGAAGGAGCTGGCGGGCAGCTACCAGTTCGACACCCGCTACAAGCTGGACGGCACGGTACAGTCCGCCACCTTCCCGGCCTCGGGCGGCCTGGCGGCCGAGACCGTCGTCTACTCCTACGACGAGCTGCGGCGGCCCACCGTCACCTCCGGGCTCACCTCCTATGTGACCAGGTCGATCCACAGCCTCACCGGCAAGCCCGAGCAGTACGAGCTCTCCACCGGAGGCAAGAAGGTCTGGCTGACCAACTCCTACGAGTACGGCACGCAGCGGCTGAAGTCGGCCCGGGTCGACCGCGAGGACGTCGCCGGGGTGGACCGCAACGCCACCTACGGCTACGACGCGGCGGGCAACGTCACCGCGGTCTCCGACGTCTCCCGGCCGGGCACGGACACCCAGTGCTTCTCCTACGACTACCTGCGCAGGATGACCGAGGCGTGGACGCAGGGCACCCAGAGCTGCGCCACCGCACCGGCGGCGAACCTCGTCGGAGGTGTGGCACCGTACTGGCAGTCGTTCGGCTATGACGCGACGGGCAACAGGACCAGGGAGGTCGAGCACGGCATCGGCGGGACCGCCGACACCCAGCGCCTCTACGGCTACCCTGCCCCCGGGGCACCGCAACCGCACGCGCTGGCCTCGGTCACCCAGACCGGGGGCGCGGGCGCGCGCGTCGAGAGCTACGGCTACGACGCCACCGGCAACACGACCAGCCGCAAGATCGGCGCCGTCGACCAGAAGCTCGACTGGGACGTCGAGGGGCGGCTGAGCAAGGTCACCGACGGGGCCAAGGTCACCTCCTACCTCTACGACGCCGACGGCAACCGGCTGATCCGCAGGGAGCCGGCCGCCACGACCCTGTACCTGCCGGGCATGGAACTCCGGCTGGCCAACGCCACCACGAAGGTCGAGGCCACCAGGTACTACGTCCACGACACGGTCGCGGTCGCGGTCAGGACCACGGCGGGCGTGACCTTCCTGGCCAACGACCACAACGGCACCGGCGAGCTCGCGATCAACGCCACCACCCAGGCGGTCTCTCAGCGCCGCTTCAAGCCCTTCGGCCAGCTGCGGGGGGCGCCACCGGGGACATGGCCCTCGGAGAAGGGGTTCGTCGGTGGCACCGTCGACTCCTCCACGGGCCTGACACATCTGGGCGCCCGCGAGTACGACCCGGCGACCGGCCGTTTCATCAGCGTCGACCCGATCATCGACCCGCAGGACCCGCAGCAGATGAACGGGTACGCCTACGCGAACAACAACCCGGTCACCTTCACCGACCCGGACGGCAAGTTCTGGGGAAGCTGGATCGCCGCCCTGCTGGCGATCATCCGGGCACTGATGGCGCTGCTCAACAGCGGCGGCGGTGGCGGTAACAAGGGCGGCGGCGGAGGTGGTGGCGGTGGTGGCGGCGCACCGCACCGCCCGGCGCCGAGCGGCGGCGTGACCACCTCCTACGGCAGCACCGTCAAGAACAACACCCTCAGCAGCGTCGATCCCCGCAAGTTCACGGCGCTGGGCTGGCTCGCCTACGGCTTCGGCGGCCCGTCCGACATGCTCAACACCTGGGGAGCCAACGTCGCCGAGAACGGGCGCGTGATGGGCGGCGTCTACGCCCTCAAGGCGGCGAGCTACCCGCAGGGCAACTGGAAGACCAGCTGGTACTGGAACGGGCTGCGCAAGTGGTACGACGCCAAGTCGGTCAGGGTGGAGGCGCGCGGCATCAAGTGGGGCGGCCGCCTGGCCAAGGCCGGCAAGTTCGTGGGCCGGTTCGGACTGGTGGCCACCTTCGCCGACGGCGCGCTGACCCAGTGGAAGTCCGACAGCGGAAAGGACATCAACAAGGGCGAGAAGGCCCTGAGAGCCGGTATCCGCGGTGCCGCGGTGGCCGGCGGCGCCTATGCGGGTGCCACCATCGGGGCCGCGGCGTGCAGCCCCGGAGTGGTCCTCGCGGCGGTCTGCGGTGCGGCCGGTGCCTACATCGGGGGTATGGTCGGCGGAGTCGTCGGTGACACCGCCATCGCCGCCTACGACAAGATGCGAGATCCTGTGGTGAACACCGTCAAGTCCGTCGGTTCCGGGATCAAGAAGGGATGGAACAAGCTCTTTGGATGAGACAGCCGTGCTGACGGGTTACCCGCACGCGCCGGTGTGGGCGGTGCTCGCCGCCGCCCTCATGGCGGTCCTCGGGTTCGTCAACCATCGCCGGTTCCGCAGGGCGGACGCGCAGAGCGCGTGGGCCGAGCGCTACTTCGACGAGGCCAAGCCGAAGGAGTGGCGCAACCTGCCCTTCGCCCAGCTCCCGGGGGCGATCATGTTCTCCCTCTGGGCGGTGATGCTGGCCTACACCTGGGTGTCCGGGCAGGAACTCCTCGACGCGCTCGTCGGGCTCGCCTTCTTCGGGTCCTTCGTCTTCGGCGGGGTCGCCGTCAAGCGGCTCTACCGGCCTCCGGCCAAGGCCAGGCCGGCCTGGCTGGTGGCCGAGGAGGAACGGCGCGAGCGGCTGGGCCTGACCACCCGCGACGGCTGGACGACGTAGCAGCCGTCCCCCGGTCCCCGCCCGGGGACCGGGGGACGGAAACGCAGCGGAGCCGGTGCGGCTCTCGCGTCATGGACGCGAGAGCCGCACCGGCTCCGTCATGTCGAGGTTCCGCCGGCCCGTCCGAGCCGGTGGCTCACTCCGCCAGTTCGGCGAGGACGGCGCCGAGCTGGTCGATCGCCCAGACGAGGTCCTCCTCGGAGATGACGATCGGCGGGGCGAGACGGACGGTCGAGCCGTGAGTGTCCTTGGCCAGGACGCCATGGGCCATGAGCGCCTTGGAGACCTCACGCCCGCTGGCCAGGGACGGGTCGATGTCGACGCCCGCCCACAGGCCGCGCCCGCGGACGGTGACCACGCCCTGGCCGATCAGGCCGCGTAGCCTCTCGTGCATGACCTCGCCGAGCTCCCTGGCCCGTGCCTGGTACTCGCCGGTGCCGAGCATCTCGATGACCGCGTTCGCGACCGCGCAGGCGAGGGGGTTGCCGCCGAAGGTGGAGCCGTGCTGCCCCGGCCTGATCACGCCGAGCACGTCCTCGTTCGCGGTGATCGCCGAGACCGGGACGACGCCGCCGCCCAGGGCCTTGCCCAGCACGTAGATGTCGGGAACGACGCCCTCGTGGTCGCAGGCGAAGGTGTCGCCGGTGCGGCCCAGACCCGACTGGATCTCGTCGGCGATCATCAGGATGTTCTCCGCGGTGCACAGCTCGCGGACCTGGGTGAGGTACCCGTCCGGCGGGACCAGCACGCCGGCCTCGCCCTGGATGGGCTCCAGCAGCACCGCGACGGTGTTGGCGTCGATGGCCTCGTGGATCGCCTCGATGGAACCGTATTTTACGATCTTGAAGCCGGGGGTGTACGGGCCGAAGCCGTCGTGGGCGTCGGGGTCGGTGGAGAAGCTGACGATCGTGGTGGTGCGACCGTGGAAGTTGTCCTCCATCACGATGATGTTGGCCTGCTCGGCGGCCACCCCCTTGACCTCGTAGCCCCACTTGCGGGCCACCTTGATCGCGGTCTCCACGGCCTCGGCGCCGGTGTTCATCGGCAGGACCATGTCCTTGCCGGTGAGGTCGCCCAGCCCGGCGGCGAAGGTGGCGAACTGGTCGTGAAAGAAGGCCCGGCTGGTCAGGGTGAGCCTGGACAGCTGCTCCTGGGCCGCTGCGATGATCTTCGGGTTGCCGTGCCCGAAGTTCAGCGAGGAGTAGCCGGACAGGCAGTCAAGGAACCGCCTGCCCTCCACGTCGACCACCCAGGCGCCCTGCGCCTCGGATATCACGACGGGCAGGGGGTGGTAGTTGTGAGCGCTGCGGCGCTCGCTCAGTTCGATGAAGTCGTCCGTGCTGGTCATTCGATATCCGCCCCTCCTTGGTCCGTGGCCGTTTCGCCCGGCACTATCCCCTGATCTCCAGCGTGCAGCACTTCGGACCGCCCCCGGCCTTGCGGAGCTCCGACAGGTCCACGGGGACGATCTCGAAGCCCTGGCGCTTGAGCTCCAGCTGGAGGTTGGCGGCCTCGACGTTGATCACCACGTTGGTGCCGTCGCTGACCGCGTTGAGGCCCAGCACGGAGGCGTCGTCCTCATTCGCGATGATGGCGTCGGGGAAGAGGCCGCGGAGCACCTCCTGGCTTCCAGGCGAGAAAGCCCCTGGGAAGTATGCCACGTTGTGTCCGTTTAGCGGGAACAGGGCGGTGTCCAGGTGGTAGAACCGCGGATCCACCAGTTGCAGGGTGACCACCGGCCGGCCGAGGAACTCCTGGGCTTCCTTGTGAGCGGTGATGTCGGTGCGGAAGCCGGTGCCGGCCAGCACCAGGTGGTCGAGGGTGAGGAAGTCCCCCTCGCCCTCGTTGGTGAAGGTCGCCTCGCGGACCTGCTGGTAGCCGTTGTCGACGAACCAGTCCCGGTAGGCGGGGCCCTCGGCCGCTCGCTGCGGGTGGGTGAACCGCGCGCCGTACACGCGGCCGCCGACCACCAGCGCCCCGTTGGCGGCGAAGACCATGTCCGGCAGGCCCTCCACCGGGTCGATGAGGCTGACTCGGTGACCGAGCTCCTCATAGGCGCTCCTGAGCGTCTCCCACTGCCTGATCGCCACCTCGCGGTCGGCGCCGGCCTCGGGATGCATCCACGGGTTGATCGCGTACTCAACCGCGAAATGGTCGGGCCGACACATGAGGTAGTGCCTCGTCATGAATAACCCCGTATCGAAGGTCGTGGTGAAATGCCGGCCCAGTGGCGGCGACATCAGCCTAGGAAACGGTGTTCTCGCAGGCCAAGAGCTTGCGCTTGCGTTCTGACGCGGGTTTTTTGCGCGCTTCAGGCGATGAACGGTGATTCGTTGTGCGGGGCGACGAACGGTTCGCCGCGCGAGGTCATGAGCGGTGCCTCGATCAGCCTGGAGAGCACGATGGAGCTCTTGGTCCGCACCACGAACGGCTCCGAGGCGATGCGCTCGATCACCCTCTCCACGTGCCGCACATCGGTGGCCCTGACGTGCAGCAGCGCGTCGGCCTCGCCGGTGATGGTGCACGCCGAGACCACCTCGGGATGGCGGCCGATGGCCACCCCGATCTCCGACGGCGAGGTCTTCCCCGCGCAGAACAGCTCCACGTAGGCCTCGGTGGTCCAGCCGAGCGCCGCGGGCTCCACCCTGGCGGTGAACCCGGTGATGGCGCCGGTCTCGCGCAGCCGGTCCACCCGGCGTTTCACCGCCGACGCCGACAGGCCCACCCGCTGTCCGATCTCCGCGTACGTGGCTCGGGCGTCCTCGACGAGCGCCCCGATGATGTCGCGATCCAGCCTGTCCAGTTCCACGCTGACCTGTATATCGCTTCGGGTCCGTCCGGGCTCACGGCGAGCGGCGGCGCCCGGTCACCCGAATCCGTGCCGCCGCGTGCCCGGTGCTGCTGATGAATGGAAATGCCGCCGGACAGGTGACCTGTCCGGCGGCATCCGCCAGGTTTCCGGTCAGGTCCGCTCGGCCTCGCCGGTGGCCTGCTCCTGGGCCTCCTCGGGGGAGGCCTCCAGGTCGTCGCCCGCCTGGGCGAGCGCCGTCTGCTTGTCCAGGCCGACCCAGCTCGTCACGCTCTCGACGGCGAACAGCACACCGAGGTAGACGGTGAGCGCGGCCAGCACCCAGGTCAGCACGCCCAGCGCGGCGCCGGCGCCGATCAGCAGCAGCCTGAGCTCCCAGCCCAGGCCGGCACGGAAGACCCAGGGGGCCGGCCAGATGCTCTGCCGCGTCCGGTACACCGTGTCGTAGGTGTGGTAGCCGATCACGTAGATCAGCACGTACAGCAGCCACTTGGGCGCGTCGGCCGCCAGGCCGATCAGGATGATCGCGAGGAACTCGGCCCCGCGGATCAGCGGCGGCGCCAGCCAGTCGAGCTTGCCGAGATGGTCGCGGGCCGCGGTGGGCAGCACCAGGACGATCATGATCAGCACCGGGACGAGCAGGATCGGCCCGTCCACCAGCATCCCGGTCACCGCCATCGCGATGATCGCCAGCAGCGCGGCGAGCGTGGCGGGCACCGGGGGCAGCCCGGGTCCGACCCGGTCACGCAGCAGCGTCACCAGCGGGCCGTCGTCGCGGTAGGCGAGCAGCCGCGCGGTCTGGACGCGCAGCCGCTCCTCGTACGGGTCCGGAGCAGGGATGGTCTGTGGCTGGGTGATCATGCGAGAGACCTCATCAGGCGTCCGGTGAGCGAGTAGGCGGCGCCGATGCCACCCCAGATGATCAGTGTCAGGAAGGTGATCCTGGCGTCGAACAGGGCGCTGACGATCGCGATGGCGGCGAAGCGCTCACCGATGGGGAACACGATCATCTTGCGGGCCCAGTGCACGGCCCGGAACCTGCCGGCCCTGCCCCACATCCTCAGCAGGTTGCGGATCCCGCCGGTCTGGGCGACCCTGCGCTGCTCCAGCGCCTGGCGAAGGCCGGTGTCGGCGCTGACCGACAGCGGCACCGAGGGCAGCGGCGACGGGGGCTTGCGCCGGTTCGCCGCACCGTAGGAGAAGTCGAGCAGGTGCTTGATGGACTGCACACCGAGCGCGATCAGCGCCAGCGTCCACACGTCGCCCACACCTGAGACCGCCGCGCCGACCGCCAGACCGGCGAAGACCACGTACTCCTTGAACCGGTCGAAGGTCGCGTCCAGCCACGCCCCGAGCACGCCGAACTTGCGGGCGTACCGCGCCACCTGGCCGTCCACGCAGTCGAACACGAACGCGAAGTAGATCAGCACACCGCCCGCGACCATCCCGGCCCGCTCGCCGGTGGCGAAGCAGAGCGCCGCGGCCACACCCAGCGCGATCGAGATCAGCGTGACCTGGTTGGGGGTCAGCCCCCGCCTGGCCGCCCAGCGGGCGATGAACCGGGAGTAGGTGCTGACGAAATAGGTGGTGAAGAAACCATCGGCGCCCTTCACCGCGTTGTTCAGCCTGGCCCGGTCCTCGTTGAACGTGGCCATCTCCGCCGGCGCCTCGGTGGCCTGCTCGGGAGTGGACACCCGGCGGTAGAACAGGTCCCGGCGGCCGCGGACGCCGACCGAGACGCCCTTGCGGACCAGGCCCAGGACCAGCAGCTGGGCCAGGTCGTCGTCGGGGCCCAGCAGGTGGGCCATGTCGGCCAGCTCGCGGGCGGCCTCGGCGAGGACGGGCGCGTACTTGTGGTGCAGGTGCAGCGGGCCGAGCAGGACCGCGTTGGGCCTGGTCACCGCATGGAAGGCCGAGCCCACCGAGATGATGCGGGACCTGCGGGCGCGTACCCGGACGGGCAGGTCCTCCAGCCTCCGGTCGCCGATCTCCGGCTGTGCCTCGTCGATCGGGACGTCGGGGACGACGGCGTCACCGTTCTCGTCCTCCTCCCGCGGCTCCCTGACGATCAGCGCGAGCGCCCCGCGCTTCGACTTGGTGATCTGGTAGATCAGCTCGTCGTGGATCAGCGAGTTGGCGGGCAGGATGAGCAGGTTCTCGGTGGCGTCCTCGACCACGTCGGCCAGGGCGCGCAGGTCGCCGGCCAGGTCGGAGGTCTCGACGAGCCTGCCGGGGAAGCCACGGTAGGCGGCGGCCTCGTTCGATCGGGCGATCGTCACCGGCTCGGAGTCGAGCGAGGCGAGCTGGCCGTGCAGCTTGCCGATCACCGTGGGGCAGCCGGCGAGCGCGGGCAGGGTCAACGCGGCGGGCGGCGTCGCCTGGCCGGTAGCGGCATCGGGGCCGGGCGATGAGCCCAGCAGGACCACGCGGGGCATGGCACCCTTTCGTGCGGAGACGGGTGTGAGGCGGTGTAGCGGAGGATACGTTGCGTCAGAGGCCAAAGTTTAGTGAGTTTTGGGCGAACAACACGCACCAGTGATCTATCCGTGTCGTTTGATCATGGTTGCACCTCTGCCAAGTGAACCGTCCCGCGCCCCCACTACACTGTGCGGGTGAGTCTGTACCGTGATGACGGCATCGTGCTGCGCACCCACAAGCTGGGCGAGGCCGATCGCATCGTCACGGTCCTGACCCGGCGGATGGGCAAGATCCGGGGGGTCGCCAAGGGCGTCCGGCGCACGACATCACGATTTGGCAGCCGGCTCGAACCGTTCACCCATGTCGATCTCCAGCTGCACACCGGCCGCACCCTCGACGTGATCACCCAGGCCGAGACCATCCAGCCGTACGGCCGGCCGCTCGTCGCGGACTACCCGCGCTACACGGCGGGAACCGCGATGCTGGAGACCGCCGACCGTCTGATCATGGGAGAGAAGGAGCCGGCCCTCCGCCAGTTCCTGCTGCTGGTCGGCGGCCTGCGCACGCTCGGTTCCGGCGCCCACGAGGCCAGGCTCGTCCTGGACGCCTACTTCCTGCGCTCTCTCGCGGTCGCCGGTTACGCCCCCGCCCTGGAGGCCTGCGCCCGCTGCAAGGCGGTCTCGGTGCGGGCCTTCGCCATCGTGGCCGGTGGCGTGGTGTGCGGGGCCTGCCGTCCCGCGGGCGCGGCGGTGCCCGAGGGGGAGACCCTGGCCCTGATGGTCGCGCTCCTCAAGGGGGACTGGCCCACCGCCGACGCCTCGGGGCCCAGGCACCGGGCCGAGTGCAGCGGTCTGGTCGCCGCGTACCTCCAGTGGCACCTCGAACACGGCATACGCTCTCTTCGACACGTAGAAAGGGAGCTCGCCACGTGAACGTCCGCCCGCCCGTCCCGCACCCCTCCGGCGCAACCCCGCCCGCGATCCCGCGCGACCTCATGCCGCGGCACGTGGCGATCGTGATGGACGGCAACGGCCGGTGGGCCAAGCAGCGGGGCCTGCCCCGTACCGAGGGGCACAAGGCGGGCGAGGCGTCGCTCTTCGACGTGATCGAGGGCGCGATCGAGCTCGGTATCCCCTACCTGTCGGCCTACGCCTTCTCCACGGAGAACTGGAAGCGCTCCCCTGACGAGGTCCGCTTCCTGATGGGTTTCAACCGCGACGTCATCCGCCGCCGCAGGGATCAGCTCCACGCGATGGGCGTGCGGGTCCGCTGGGCGGGCCGCCCCGGACGGCTGTGGCGGAGCGTCATCCAGGAGCTGCGCGACGCCGAGCGGATGACCGAGGGCAATTCCACACTGACCCTGCAGTTCTGCGTCAACTACGGCGGCCGTGCCGAGATCGTGGACGCCGCCCTGCGCCTGGCGCAGGACATCGCCGAGGGGAAGGTCAAGCCGGGCAGGGTGAAGGAGGAGACCTTCGCCCGCTACCTGGACGAGCCGCAGATCCCCGACGTCGACCTGTTCGTGCGCTCCTCCGGCGAGCAGCGCATCTCCAACTTCCTGATCTGGCAGACGGCGTACGCCGAGATGGTCTTCCTCAACCGCCTCTGGCCCGACTTCGACCGCCGTGATCTGTGGGAGGCCTGCGAGACGTACGCCAAGCGCGACAGGAGGTACGGCGGAGCCGTGCCGAACGTGGTCGCGGAATAACGGCGTGTCCCGGGCGCCCTCGACGCGCCGCCAGGTGCGCCCGGCCGAACGCGGAGAGTGACGTCAGGCCCGGCGGCGCGCGCGATAGGCGGCCACGTGCATCCGGTTCCCGCAGGTGCGGCTGTCACAGTAGACCCGCGAGCGGTTGCGGGACTCGTCCACGAAGACGTGGTCGCAGTCCGGTGCCGAGCAGGTGCGCAGGCGCTCCCACTCGTCCTCGACGAGCAGGTGGGCCAGGGCGACCCCGATGTCGGCCGCCAGGTGCTCGTGGAGTGAGGCGTCCGGCGCGAAGTAGTGGACGTGCAGGGGGTGGCCGTCGTGCTCCGCCAGGTGCGGGGTGATGCGGGTCCCGCTCAGCAAGGTGTTCAGCCGGATGACCGCGGTGGGCTGGTCCGGGGCGGTGAAGACCTTGTGGAAGGCCTCGCGCAGGGCGCGCACCTGGGCCAGGTCGGCGGCGTCCAGGGCACCGATCCCGCTGATCTCCCAGCGTGCCACGAAGTCGCCGAGCTCCCGCAGGTCGGTAAGGGTGTCCTCGCCTCCGGTGGAGGGGGAGGTGTTGACCAGGTCGACCGCGGTGGCGAGTGAGTGCACCATGTCATGTCCGAATGGCATGTTGACTCCTGTAGAAAGCGGTGGCTTGCCGTGTCGGAAGCGTATCTCTCCGGTGGACCTTCGTGCCTGCTCTCTCGCGCTCACATCGCGATGGCGCGCCATGTGAGCGCCCGGCGGGCGTGATCTTCAGCGGCGCCGCGTCCGGGGCGACCCGCCGCGTGCGCCGGGTCGCCCGGTGCGGTGTTCCGGGCGCGGATCGGCCGCCGGGGACCCGGCCCGCCAGGGGATCCCGGCGGGCTCAGGCACGGCTCGGCGTACGGGCCGGTTTGGCGGCTGTGGAGCAGACGGCGCAGGTCCCGAAGATCTCCACGGTGTGGGTGATCTCGGTGAACCCGTGCTCGGAGCCGATGGCCTCGGCCCAGCGCTCCACCGCGGGTCCGGCCACCTCCACCGTACGGCCGCAGGTGCGGCAGACCAGGTGGTGGTGGTGGTCGCCGCTGGCGCACGCCCGGTAGACCGACTCGCCGTCGTCGGTTCTCAGCACGTCGACGTGACCGGTGTCGGCGAGCGCCTGGAGCGCCCGGTAGACGGTGGTCAGTCCGATCTTGGCGCCTTCCGCGCGCATCTCCGCGTAGACGTCCTGCGCGCTGCGGAAACCCTCGCTCTGACGGAGGACCGCGTGGACGGCATCACGCCTGTTGCTCATGGGCTGGACTCCTGAGGTCGACTTCGGCGTATGAATCTACCGAGCCCGAGGGCGAGGACGAACCCCGTGAGAGCAACGATCACGATGACCGCGCCCGGCGGGACCTCGACGTAGAAGGAGGAGGTCAGGCCGCCGACCGTAGAGATCATCCCGAAAAGCATGGAAAGCAGCATCGTGCTCGTGAAACCTCGGGTGAGCTGCTGGCTGGTCGCCACCGGCACCACCATCAGCGCGCTGACCAGAAGCAGTCCCACCACGCGCATGGCGATGACCACGGTCAGCGCGGCGGTCACGGCGATCAGCAGGCTGAGGAAGCGGACCGGCAGGCCGCTGGCCTTGGCGACCTCCTCGTCCTGGCAGAGCACGTAGAGCTCCCGCCCGAAGACGGCCAGCACGCCGAGGACCGCCGCCGCCAGCAGGCCGATCACCCACACGTCCTCGACGGGAACGCTGCTGATCGAGCCGAACAGGTAGGACGTCAGGGTGGCGTTGCTGCCGCCCGGGGCCAGCGAGATGAGCAACACGCCCCCGGCGATGCCGCCGTAGAACAGCAGCGCGAGTGCCACGTCGCCGCTGGTCCTGCCGCGCGCGCGGACCAGTTCGATGGCCACGGCGCCGAGCACGGAGACCAGCACGGCGGTCAGCACCGGGGCGGTCCCGGTCAGGAAGCCCAGGGCCACGCCGGTCAGCGCGACGTGCCCGATGCCGTCGCCCAGCAGGGCCAGGCGGCGCTGGACCATGAACGTGCCGATGGCGGGCGCGACCAGGCCGACGAGGAGGGCGGCGATCAGCGCCCGCCGCATGAAGTCGAACTGCAGAAGCTCGATCACGACGTGGGTCTCCAGTCGAGCGGGCTCACCGGCTCCTCCTCGGCGTGCGGGTGCACGTGGTCGTGGCCGGGCAGCGCGTGGGCGCCGACGGCGTGGGGCGGCGGGCCGTCGTGGCAGACGTACCCGTCCCGCAGGACCACCGCGCGGGTGATCAGAGGTTCCAGCGGGCCGAGCTCGTGCGCGACCAGCAGGACCGTCTTGCCCTGCTCCACGAGCACGGACAGGGTCTCGGCGAGGAGCTTCTGGCTCTCGGAGTCGACGCCGGCGGTGGGTTCGTCCATGACGAAGGTGTCGGGCTCCCCGGCGAGGGCGCGGGCGATCAGCACCCGCTGCTGCTGGCCGCCGGACAGGGTCTGCACCGGATCGGAGGCGCGATGGGCCAGGCCGACGGCGGCCAGCGCCCGGCCTGTCGCCTCCCGGTCGGCCGCGCTGGTCGGCCGCAGGCGCCGCTGCCTGGCGATCCGTCCCGAGGCGACGACCTCGCGGATCGTGGTCGGCACGCCGCCGCCCACCGAGAGCCGCTGGGGTACGTAGCCGATCCGCCACCACTCGCGGAACCGGGCGGGGGGCCTGCCGTACAGGAGGGTCTCGCCGCCGGACAGGGGGATGAGGCC
Organism: Streptosporangium sp. CA-115845; assembly: GCF_050943795.1. Lineage (NCBI taxonomy): Bacteria > Bacillati > Actinomycetota > Actinomycetes > Streptosporangiales > Streptosporangiaceae > Streptosporangium > Streptosporangium sp. CA-115845. The sequence continues at coordinate 2,498,206 of NZ_CP191988.1, forward strand.
GAGCAGGGCGCGGATGAGGGTGGACTTCCCCGACCCGTTCGCGCCGAGCACGGCCACCGCCTCGCCGGGCCCGACGGACAGGTCGATCCCGCGGAGCACCGGGCGGCGGTCCAGGTCGACCCGGCCGCCGCTCATGGTGAAAACCGTTTTGCTGGATGTCACGTGTGGCCCTTACGAGCAGCTGAGCGCAGATTGGAGGACTTCAAGGTTCCGGCGCATGGCAGACGGGTAGTCGCCGTTCGCCGGCTGGCTTTCGACCGGGTCGAGGACCGCGGTCTTCGCACCGACCTCCTGGGCGAGAACCTCGGCGACCTTGGGGCTGACGAGGGTCTCGGTGAAAATCGTAGTCACTTTCTCCTGCTTGGCCACTTTTGCCACTTCGGCGAGGCGGGCGGGAGAGGGCTCGGCCTCGGGGTCGATTCCGCTGATGCCGACCTGGTGGAGCCCGTAGCGGTTGGCGAGATAGCCGAACGCGGCGTGGCTGGTGACGATCGCGCGTGAGGAGCAGGTGGTCAGGCCCCTGGCCAGCTCGTCGCCCAGGGCGGTGAGGCCGGCCGCGGTTCCGGCGGACCGCTCCCGGTAGTCCTGCGCGTGCGCGGGGTCGACGGCGGCGAGCCTCTCGCCGAGCCGGGTGGCGACCGTCGCGAAGCGGGCCGGGTCGAGCCAGAGGTGGGGGTCGTAGCCGATCTCCTCGTGGCCGTGCTCCTCCTCGCCTTCGTGGCCCTCCTCCCCGGCCGCGGGCAGGGTCGGGACCGAGGAGGCCACCTCGAAGCTCCGGTCGGCGGCGTGCTGTTCGACCGCCTCGTCCACGGCGGGCTGGATGCCCTTGATGTAGACGACGAGCCTCGTCTCCTGCAACCCGGCCACCTGGAGTGGGGACAGTTCCAGGTCGTGTGGTTCGACGCCGGGCTTGGTCAGGCCGGTGACCGTCACGTCGGGGCCGCCGACCTGCTCGGCGAGCCACTGCAGGGGATACATGGCCGCGGTGATGACGGGCCTCCCCGTCGCTGAGACGCCTGACGCCCCCCCGGACGATTCACTGGCCGAGCCGATTTCGGCGCCGCAGGCGGTGGTGGCGACAAGGGCGGCGGCCACGACCAGGCTCGCGTTACGTATGCGGATACGTCGGGAGGACTCGGACATCATGTCATCCAGTATGCGCGCAAATGAAAATGGTTGTCAAAGTCATCAGCGGGCTCGACGATCGCCGGCACGGCGGACGGGTGTGGTCTCCAGGTCAGCCCGGTCGCCCCCGGTGCGACGGCTTCACGCGCCGGGTGCCCGCGACCTACGGGCACCGCGGAGCCCGGGAGCGCGGTGCGCGCGGCGAGGGCCGGGCGACGTCAGAAGGCGCCGAAGCGGTCGGCGGCGAGCAGGATCAGGAAGGTGAGCAGTGCGACGCGCAGCAGACGGCCCCCGGCCCCCAGGGACGGCCACGACATGTAGGCGAGCCAGCCGACGAACCCGATCACCGGAAGCACGGCGACGCCACCCCAGAAGGAGGACACCGCGAAGCCGGTCAACAGGAGGATCACCAGCACCACCGGGGCGATCCAGCGGGGGAGCTGGAACAGGAAGACCAGCGGGGCCGCGCTGCGCCGCTCGGCCCCGCGCCGCAGCCCGGTCGCCCCCGGCGTGAAGAACTGCTCGCCCGCGGGCAGCGGACGCCCGCCTCGCGGGCGTCGGGGTTGTGCCAGCGGATGTGCGGGGCGTTTCCCGTGCTTGTCGGCCACAGGCCGAGCCTAACGCCACAGCCCCCGCCGCGACACGCCCCGATGCCCGGTACGACACCGCGGCTCTCACCCCGCCCCGTACGGAGCCGGGCTCTGGCATGCTGGGCGGATGCTCGCTCTCATCCGTTATTCGGTGCCGCCCGGCCAGACCGAGGAGTTCCTGGCCCGGGCCCACGAGATCGTCGACACGCTGGCCGGGCAGCCGGGTTACCTGCGCGGCAGGGTGTCGAGATCGGTGGACGAGCCGGAGCTGTGGGCGCTGGTCAGCGAGTGGGAGGGCGCCGGGTTCTACCGCAGGGCGCTGGGCGCGGCGCGGATGGCGATGTATCCGCTGATGACGCTCATGATCAACGAGCCGAGCGCGTTCGAGGACGTCGACCGTCCCTGAGATTCCACGGAAGCTTTGCCGGAGTGAGGCGGGCGTCATGGTTTATCCGCACGTCCCGAGGCTCCGTCTCCCCTAAGCTGGATGTTCAATCAATTCCTCGCCGACCTCCAGCCGGATGGAGATTTTCCCTTATGGCACGCCGTACGGACATCATGGACACCATCGTCAGCCTCGCCAAGCGGCGCGGTCTTGTGTATCCCTCCAGCGAGATCTACGGCGGCCTGCGCGCGTCGTGGGACTACGGTCCACTGGGCGTGGAGCTCAAGAACAACGTGAAGCGGCAGTGGTGGAAGACCGTGGTGCAGGGCCGTGACGACGTGGTCGGTCTCGACTCCTGTGTGATTCTGGCCCGCGAGGTGTGGCAGGCCAGCGGCCACGTGGACACCTTCACCGACCCGCTGACCGAGTGCCAGGCGTGTCACAAGCGCTACCGCGCCGACCACCTCGAAGAGGCGTACAGCGAGAAACACGGGAAGGAGCCCGTCAACGGCCTGGCCGACATCACCTGCCCCAACTGCGGTAACAAGGGCTCCTTCACCCAGCCCAAGCAGTTCAGCGGCCTGCTGAAGACCTACCTCGGCGCGGTCGAGGACGAGTCGGGCCTCGCCTACCTGCGGCCGGAGACCGCCCAGGGCATCTTCATCAACTACCTCAACGTGCAGCAGTCGGCGCGCAGGAAGATCCCGTTCGGTATCGGCCAGATCGGCAAGTCGTTCCGTAACGAGATCACCCCGGGCAACTTCATCTTCCGTACCCGTGAGTTCGAGCAGATGGAGATGGAGTTCTTCGTCAAGCCGGGCAGCGACGAGGAGTGGCACCAGTACTGGATCGACGAGCGCTTCCGCTGGTACACCGACCTGGGTATCAACCCCGACAACCTGCGCATCTACGAGCACCCGCAGGAGAAGCTGTCGCACTACTCCAAGCGGACCGTCGACATCGAGTACCGCTTCAACTTCACCGGCGGTGAGTGGGGCGAGCTCGAGGGCGTCGCCAACCGCACGGACTTCGACCTGACCGCGCACGGCAAGGCCTCCGGCACCGACCTCAGCTTCTTCGAGCAGGACACCGGCGAGCGCTACGTCCCGTACGTGATCGAGCCGGCCGCCGGTGTCGACCGCGCCACGCTCACCTTCATGATCGACGCCTACACCGAGGACGAGGCGCCCAACGCCAAGGGCGTCATGGAGAAGCGCACGGTCATGCGGCTCGACCACCGGCTCGCGCCGGTCAAGGTCGCGGTGCTCCCGCTGTCGCGCAACGCCGACCTGTCGCCCAAGGCCAAGGACCTGGCCGCCCAGCTCCGCCGCCGGTGGAACGTCGAGTTCGACGACGCGGGCGCGATCGGCCGCCGCTACCGCCGCCAGGACGAGATCGGCACGCCGTTCTGCATCACCGTCGACTTCGACACTCTCGACGACCAGGCGGTGACCGTCCGCGAGCGTGACTCGATGGCCCAGAAGCGGGTGGCCCTCGACCAGGTCGAGTCCTACCTCCGCCAGCACCTCAACGACTGAGGAAAGGCCCGCCCCGCGACGACACGGGAGCGACGGGGGCGGGGACGGTGGTGGCAGCCGGGTTTCGGGCCGTGCACGATCTAGGTTCGTACCATGCGACTGCTCGTTGTCGAGGATGAGGAAGACCTGGTCGAAGCCCTGCGGGTGGGGTTCGTCCGGGCTGGTTACGCGGTCTGCGTCGCCCGGGACACGGCGCAGGCCGCCGAGAGGCTGCAGGCCGACCCGTACGACGTGGTCCTGCTCGACCTCGACCTGTCCGGCCGTGACGGCTTCGAGTCGTGCCGCGCGCTGCGGCGGACCGCCAACGGCCGGACCGCGCGGATCATCATGGTGACCGCGCGGGACCGGCTGGACGAGCGGCTTCTCGGGCTGGACGAGGGGCCCGACGACTACCTGGTCAAACCGTTCGCCTTTCCCGAACTGCTGGCCAGGGTGCGCGCGCTGCCGCACCGGAAGCAGGGTGACGACACCGTGATCTTGCAGGTGGGGGACCTGCGGCTGGACATCCCCAGGGCCGAGGCCCGGGCGCGGGGACGGGAGCTGGGGCTCACCCCGAAGGAGTTCGGCGTGCTGCGCTACCTGATGGCCCGCTGCGGGCACGTGGTCTCGGCGGAGGAACTGCTCGAGCACGTCTGGGGCGAGCACGCCGACCCCTTCACCAACACCGTGCGGGTGACGGTGGGCAATCTGCGGCGCAAGCTCGGCGCCGAGGGCGTGATCGAGACCGTGATCAGTAGGGGGTACCGGCTGCGGGAGGGCTCCTGAGGCCGTTCCCCGCGGCCCTGTGTGAAAAGCCCGATTTATCTGGCGGTGTAGCTGTGAGAGGGCTCCTGAGGCGGTTCCGCGCTACCACAGTTCTGTGAGAAAAACCCGAGTCATGCGGCGGTGTGGTTGGTGTCCGGCCGGTCGCCGAGCTCGCCGTGAACGGCGTTGAAGCCGGAGAGATTGGTTTACACCAATTGGTGTAAACCAATTTCCGAAGTGATCAATATCCTCGCGCATTTGGTCCAGATTTGAATTGGATTAGACCGGTTCACCTGCTCTGAGCTGGGACAATGCAGTGTTGTCTGATGGGTGCCGTTTCGTCGTCTTGTTCGTCGGTAGAGTCCGCAGGGAGGCGGAATCAGACGCCGGTTTTGAAGTCGAAGAAGGAGCAACCGTGCCCAAGTACGTTTACGACTTCACCGAGGGCAACAAAGATCTCAAAGGTCTGCTCGGAGGTAAGGGGGCAAACCTCGCGGAGATGACCAATCTCGGATTGCCGGTTCCCCCCGGCTTCACCATCACCACCGAGGCCTGCCAGAACTTCCTGCGGGACGGGGTCATTCCCGAGGGAATGCGGGAGGAGGTCTCCGCGCATCTGGCCGCGCTGGAGGCCAAGATGGGGCGCCGACTGGGCCAGGCCGACGACCCACTCCTGGTGAGCGTGCGCTCGGGGGCCGCGTTCTCCATGCCCGGCATGATGGAGACCGTTCTCAACATCGGTCTGAACGACGAATCGGTCCACGGACTGGCCAAGCAGGCGAGCGGCAACGAGCGGTTCGCCTGGGACTCCTACCGGCGCCTCATCCAGATGTTCGGCAAGACCGTCCAGGGCATCGACGGTGAGCTCTTCGACGAGGCACTGGAGGAGCTCAAGGCCGGCCGCCACGACCTGGAGCTGGAGGCGGCCGACTTCCGGCGCCTGGTCGCGACCTACAAGGACATCGTCCGGGCCCAGACCGGCGAGGACTTCCCCGCGGACCCCCACCGGCAGATGAGCATGGCGGTGGAGGCCGTGTTCAAGTCGTGGAACGCCCCGCGAGCCGTCCTCTACCGCCGCCAGGAACGCATCCCGGCCGATCTGGGCACGGCGGTCAGCGTCTGTTCGATGGTCTTCGGCAACTGCGGCATGGACTCCGGAACCGGTGTGGCCTTCACCCGCGACCCCGGCTCGGGACAGCAGGGCGTCTACGGCGACTACCTGCAGAACGCCCAGGGGGAGGACGTGGTCGCGGGCATCCGCAACACCATGCCGCTGCAGGAGCTGGAGAGCCTCGACAAGGCCGTCTACGACGAGCTCATGCGGATCATGGAGACGCTGGAGAACCACTACCGGGATCTGTGCGACATCGAGTTCACCGTCGAGCGCGGCAGGCTCTGGATGCTCCAGACCAGGGTGGGCAAGCGGACCGCGGGCGCGGCCTTCCGCATCGCCGTGCAGCTCGCCGACCAGGGGCTGATCAACCTCGACGAGGCCGTGACCCGGGTGACCGGCCACCAGCTCGCCCAGCTCATGTTCCCCTGTTTCGCCGCCGACTCCGGCGGCGAGGTGATCGCCAAGGGGATGAACGCCTCGCCGGGCGCGGCCGTCGGCAAGGCCGTCTTCTCCACCGAGCGGGCCGTCGAGCTCGCCGCGCGGGGAGAGGCGGTCATCCTGGTCCGCAGGGAGACCAACCCCGACGACCTGGCCGGAATGATCGCCGCCCAGGGCGTCCTGACGAGCCGCGGCGGCAAGACCTCGCACGCCGCCGTGGTCGCCAGGGGCATGGGCAAGACCTGCGTCTGCGGGGCCGAGGAACTGGAGGTCTCGGTCAAGGACCGCAGGTTCACCACGCCTTCCGGCGTCGTGGTCTCCGAGGGTGACGTCATCTCCATCGACGGCACCAGCGGGACCGTCTACCTCGGTGAGGTGCCCGTGGTCCCCTCCCCGATCGTGGAGTACTTCGAGGGTGTGGGCGAGGCGGACGACGAGCTCGTCAGCGCCGTGCACCGGATCATGTCCCACGCCGACGAGGTACGCCGGATGGCCGTGCGCGCCAACGCCGACAACGCCGAGGACTCCGCCAGGGCGCGCAGGTTCGGTGCCCAGGGCATCGGGCTCTGCCGTACCGAGCACATGTTCCTCGGCGAGCGTCGCAGCCTGGTCGAGGACCTGGTGCTGGCCACCTCCGAGGCGGAGCGTGAGCGGGCACTGGCCGCGCTGGAGCCGCTGCAGAGGGCGGACTTCACGGGGATCTTCCAGGCGATGGAGGGGCTGCCCGTCACGATCCGCCTGATCGACCCGCCGCTTCACGAGTTCCTGCCCGACTTCACCGAACTGTCGGTGAAGGTCGCCCTCGCGGGCGACGGGGCGGAGGAGAAGGACCGCGAGCTGCTGGCCGCGCTCAAGCGGCTCCACGAGCAGAACCCGATGCTGGGCCTGCGCGGTGTCCGGCTCGGCCTGGTCATCCCCGGCGTGTTCGCCATGCAGGTCCGGGCGATCGCGGCGGCGGCCAAGGCCGTGCCCGGCAGCCGCGCGGAGATCATGATTCCGCTCGTGGCCGCGGTCCAGGAGTTGGAGCACGTCAAGGACGAGGCGCGGAAGATCCTTGCCGAGGCCGGGGTCGAGGCGCTGATCGGCACGATGATCGAGGTGCCGCGCGCGGCGCTGACCGCCGGCCAGATCGCCGAGGCCGCCCAGTTCTTCTCCTTCGGTACCAACGACCTGACCCAGATGACCTGGGGTTTCTCTCGCGACGACGTCGAGGCCGCGTTCTTCTCCAAGTACTTCGAGCTTGGCGTCTTCGGTGTCTCCCCGTTCGAGACCCTGGACCGTGACGGCGTCGGCAGGCTCGTCGGCCTCGCCGTGGAGGAGGGCCGCAAGGTCCGGCCCGACCTGAAGCTGGGCATCTGCGGCGAGCACGGCGGAGACCCTGACTCGATCCACTTCTGCCACCAGGTGGGTCTGGACTACGTGTCCTGCTCGCCGTTCCGTGTCCCGGTCGCCCGGCTGGAGGCCGCTCGCGCCACCCTGGCCCGCACCGGATCCGACACTCGCTGACCTTCGGATCCCATCCGGACTTCGCGGGTGTGTCGCCTCCGGTACCGCGGGAGGCGACACCCGCGAAGTCGGGCCCCGCGGCCGTCCCACCTCACCGGGGCGGCCTCGGGGTCCGGCACGAGCCGGGGCGAAGGTCACGGGTCCCGGTAACCAGGTGTTTTCTCGCCGTTCCGCATAGTGCTCTCCTTTCGCGGATAAAATCACTGCACTTATGCATGGCTATGACGAACACGACCAGGTCAGGTGGGTGCCGGAACCTCCCGGCAACCCCGGCAGAAATCCGTTCGGGCGTGATCGGGCACGCGTGCTGCACAGCGCCGGGCTGCGGCGGCTCGCCGCCAAGACCCAGGTCGTCGGCCCGGGAGAGACCTTCGGCAGCGGCCAGCACATCCCTCGCACCCGCCTTACCCACTCCCTGGAGTGCGCGCAGATCGGCCGGGAGATGGGGGAGGCGCTGGGCAGGAACCCCGACCTGGTGGAGACCGCCTGCCTGGCCCATGACCTCGGCCACCCGCCGTTCGGCCACAACGGGGAGACGGCGCTCAACGAACTCGCCGCCGGGTGCGGCGGCTTCGAGGGCAACGCGCAGAGCCTGCGCCTGCTGACCCGGCTGGAGGCCAAGGTGGTCACCGAGGACGGCCGTAGCGCCGGCCTCAACCTCACCCGCGCCGCTCTGGACGCGGCGATCAAATACCCGTGGACCAGGGAAAGAAGTGCCAAGTACTGCGTCTACGACGATGACCTGCCGGTCTTCGAGTGGATCAGGGAGGGCGCACCCGAGGGACGGGTCAGCTTCGAAGCCCAGATCATGGACTGGGCCGACGACGTCGCCTACTCCGTGCACGACCTGGAAGACGCCCTCCACTCGGGCAACGTGGTGCTGGAGGCGATGCGCGACCCGGCGGAGCGCCGCGAGGTCTGCGCGACCACCCGCGAGTGGTACGCCACCGACGCGGAGCCCGGCGAACTGGAGGATCTCTTCGGGCGCCTGATCACCCAGCCGCTCTGGCCCCGTCACTTCGACCGCTCGCTCGCCGACCTCGCCGCGATCAAGGGGCTCACCAGCTCGCTCATCGGCCACTTCTGCAGGTCCGCCGAGGTGGCCACCCGCGAGGCGTACGGCCCGGCCGCCGGGCGCTACAGCGCCGACCTGATCGTGCCCAGGGCCACCCGGCTGGAGTGCGCGCTGCTGAAGGGGGTCACCGCCCACTACGTGATGGCCAGCGACGCGCACAACGCCAACCAGGCCAGGCAGCGCGAGCTGATCCACGACCTGGCCCACCAGATCATGCTGGGTGCCCCCGGCACCCTGGAACCGGCTTTCAGGCCCGCCTTCACCAGGGCGGCGGGGAACGCCGATCGGCTCCGCGTGGTCATCGACCAGATCGCCTCGCTCACCGATACCTCCGCGGTCGCCTGGCACCGCCACCTGGCGGGTCACTGACCCGCTGTCGCGCTCAGCCGCCGCCGCCCAGCGTGACCTGCTCCTGCTCCTCGGGCTCTTCCGGCTTCTTGGTGGGCTTCTTCGTCGGCACCGGCTTCGACGCGCAGAGGGTGACGCACCTGGGAGCCGCCCCGGTCCGGTTCATCACGGCCCGCATCTCGTCGGCCGGAGAGAGCGTGGGATTGCCCTTCAGCCAGGCGTCCAGATAGTCCCACGGCTCGACCATGCCCCGGCGGACCCACCACAGCGAGGGATCGGCCTTCCAGGAGATCGCGAAATAGAGGTTGCTGGCCGTGGAGCGGGCATTGCCCGAGTTGCCGATCTGGCCCAGGACCTGGCCGGCGCTGACGCGCAGTCCCGGCCTGACCTCCGGGGCCACCTTGTCCAGGTGGCCGCCCAGGTAGCGCACGCCGTCGTCGCCGATGACCGTGACGAAGCGCCCCTCACGGTCGGCGCCGCGATCGGTGGACGGCTTCCAGCGGTTCTTGACGTTGACCTCGTCGACCATGCCGTTCACCGGCGAGACGAAGGAGCAGCCCTTGGCCGCCCAGATCGTGGTCTTGGGCAGTACCAGAAGCCTGCTCTGGTAGTTGACCGAGCAGCCCTTCACCGGGAAGGCATAGGTGTGTTCGGAAACCTTCGGCGGCGGAACCCGCACCGGGGGGTCGGCCTTGGGACGGTCGACCGCCGTCTGCGGGGCGGGGGTCGGCGTCGCCTCGGGCATGGTCGCGGTGACCGAGGCCGGTGCCCCGGCGGCGGCCTCGGACTCGAAGCTCGGAGCCGCCGTGCCGATGCCCGCCACCCCACCCGGCGACGCGCAGGCTCCGGTGACGAGCACCGCACCTGTCACAGCGGCCAATCGTGCTATATGCCCCGATCGCATGATCTCCACCCGCGTACATTATCGAGAATCCGCCTTTACCTTTGTAACCGACGTCATGGTTGGTCACGACCGCTTCGGGAAAGTCATCGTTCCTCCCGTCCCGGCGGCACCGCCGCCACCTGTCCGGAGGCGGACCGGGCCGGCTGCTCCGACCTGTCGGGGGGCCGGACTAGACTCGCGGCGTGGCAGGCCGGATCAGTGACGAGGACATCGCGCTCGTACGGGAGCGCTCACCGATCGCCGACATCGTGGGCGAGCACATCCAGCTCCGCAACGCGGGCGGCGGCAACCTGAAAGGGCTCTGCCCCTTCCACGAGGAGAAGAGCCCGTCGTTCAACGTGACCCCCACCCGGGGTTACTGGTACTGCTTCGGCTGCGCCGAGGGCGGTGACGTCATCACCTTCGTCCGGCGTCTGGAGCACCTGTCGTTCGGCGAGGCGGTCGAGCGGCTGGCCGGCCGGGCGGGCATCCAGCTCCGCTACGAGCAGGGCGGATACGTCCCGGGACGCGAGCAGGGCGAGCGCACCCGCCTGATCGAGGCCCATCGGGCGGCGGCCGAGTTCTACGCCTCGAAGCTGTCCGCGCCCGACGCCGCGATCGGGCGCAGGTTCCTGTCGGAGCGCGGGTTCGAGCGGGTCGACGCCGAGCGTTTCGGCGTCGGGTACGCCCCGGCCGAGTGGGAGGCGCTCTCGCGGCATCTGATGGCCAGAGGGTTCACCAGCGCGGAACTGATCAAGGGAGGGCTGGCCAAGGAGGGGCGGCGCGGCCCGATCGACCGCTTCCGGGGACGGCTGGTCTGGCCCATTCGCGATATAACCGGCGATGTCATTGGTTTCGGTGCGCGGAAGTTGAACGACGCCGAAGACGGGCCGAAGTACTTGAACACCCCGGAAAGCCCGCTCTACAAGAAGAGTGAGGTTCTCTACGGTGTCGACCTGGCCAAACGCGAGATCTCCAAGCGCTCTCAGGCCGTGATCGTCGAAGGCTACACCGATGTGATGGCCTGCCACCTGTCGGGCGTGCCGACGGCGGTGGCCACCTGCGGCACCGCGTTCGGCGAGGAGCACATCAAGGTGCTCCGGCGGCTGCTGCTCGACCACACGGGCTCCCAGGGCGAGGTGGTCTTCACCTTCGACGGTGACTCCGCCGGGCAGAAGGCGGCGCTGCGCGCCTTCGCCGACGAGCAGAAGTTCGCCACCCAGACCTTCGTGGCGGTGCAGGCGGACGGGCTCGACCCGTGTGACCTGCGCATCAGGCACGGCGAGGCGGCCGTGCGCGACCTGATCGCCGGCCGGGAGCCACTGTTCGCCTTCGCCATTCGCAGCGTGATCTCCCGCTACGACGCGAGCACCAACGAGGGGCGGCTCGCCGGACTCGACGCCGCGGCACCCATCGTGGCCCGGATCAAGGATCAGGGGCTGCGCAAGCTGTACGCGGTGAGCCTGGACCGCTGGCTCGGTTTCAACGACGAGAGCTTCGTGCTGGACCGGATCATGGAGGTGTCCCTGCGGGCACAGCCGGGCCCCCGTCAGAAGGCCAGGCCGAGGAAGGTCGCGGACCTGACCGATCCCACCGTCAGGACCGAGGCCGAGGTTCTCAAACTGGCGGTGCAGCGTCCCGCGCTGCTCGGCCCGGAGTTCGACGTGATGGGCGGGGAGGCGTTCACCCTGCCCGAGCATCTCGCCCTCTACAAGCTCATCGCCGACGCGGGCGGCACGGCGGCGGCCGGAGCCGGTGGGCGAGAGTGGGTGGACCGGTTGCTGAACGGCGTGAGCGACTCCCTGAGAGGGCTCCTGACCCGTTTCGCGGTCGAGGAGATCCGCGCCGACCTGACGAGCGAGGAGCGGTACGCGGCGGGGCTGCTGGTGGCACTCGAACTGATCGCCGTCACCCGCGTGCTCGATCAGCTCAAATCACGCATGGAGCGGACCAATCCCGTCGAGGAGCCAGAGGAGTACAAGCGGCTGTACGCGGAACTGGTCGCGCTTGAGCAGCAGCGGCGCGTGCTGCGGGAACGCGCCGCCGCGAGCTGATCGCGTAATTGGCTTTAATATCCGCGAGGCGATTCCACCAAACCCGAATAAGGTCTCAATTCGATAATGATCGCGGCCTTACCTTCGGTGACAAAAATAGGTCTGCCATTTAGGGGACCCAATACAGCAGACTGTCTTCCGTGGGTGCATCGGTGCTGCCAAGTGGGCCGCCATCGGTAGACCAGGTGGCCGACCTCGTCACGAAGGGAAGGGAGCGCGGAAGCGTCACGGTCGATGACGTGGCCGCCGCTCTCGACAAGTCCGAGCTGCCGTCCGACGCGCTTGAACGCGTCGTCCGCATGCTCGCCGAGCACGGAGTGGAGGTCCTCGAGCCTCAGAGCGATGAGGAACCCGCCCGGTCCGATGAGGAGGATATCGGGAAAAGGGCTCCTACCAGCGATCTCGTCCGGATCTACCTGCGGGAGATCGGTCGGGTGCCCCTGCTCACGGCCGAGGAGGAGGTGGAACTCGCCAAGTCCATCGAGGCGGGCCTGTTCGCCGAGGACAAGCTGACCAGCGTCGTCTCACGCCTGGTCTTCCCGGAGTTCAAGGAGCTCGCCTGGCAGGGCACACGGGCCAAGCAGCGGCTGATCGAGGCCAATCTGCGACTGGTCGTGTCAATCGCCAAAAGATATGTGGGGCGCGGCATGCTGTTCCTGGATCTCATCCAGGAGGGCAACCTCGGGCTCATCCGGGCGGTCGAGAAATTCGACTACACCAAGGGCTACAAGTTCTCCACATATGCCACCTGGTGGATTCGCCAGGCGATCACCAGGGCCATCGCGGACCAGGCGCGCACCATTCGGATTCCGGTGCACATGGTCGAGACGATCAACAAGCTGGTGCGTGTCCAGCGCCAGCTCCACCAGGATCTCGGCCGCGAGCCCGCGCCCGAGGAGATCGCCATGGAGATGGACCTGCCGATCGACAGGGTGATCGAGATCCAGCGGATCGCCCAGGAGCCGGTCTCGCTCCAGTCGCCGATCGGTGAGGAGGACTCCGACCTCGGTGACTTCATCGAGGACGCGGACGCGGTGGTCCCGATGGAGGCTGCGGCCTTCATCATGTTGCAGGACCAGCTCGACGACATCCTCGCGACGCTCTCAGATCGGGAACAGCGCATCATCCAGCTGCGCTTCGGGCTCGCGGACGGCCATCCCCGGACGCTGGAGGAGGTCGGCCGGGAGTTCGGCGTGACGCGCGAGCGCATCCGTCAGATCGAGTCGAAGACCCTCGCCAAGCTACGCCACCCGACGAGGGCGCAGATGCTCCGCGACTACCTCGACTGAGGAGCCGTACGGCGCGGGCCCCGGGAACCGAGGTTCCCGGGGCCCGCGCCGTACGGGGGCCTTTTCCCCGCGTCCGGAAAGGCGGGCTGTTCTCCCGGCCGATACAGGCGCAGACTGGGCGAATGGAGTCGCGAGCGGCGGTCGACGATGCCGCGCTCGGGCGCGAGGCGTGGTCCGTGCTCGACGCGAACTCGACGGGTGCCGCGACCGTGCCCGCGCCGGGCCTCTATCCGCACCAGTGGAACTGGGACTCCACCTTCATCGCGATCGGTCTGGCCCGCTGGGACACCCGCAGGGCCGGGACCGAACTGCTCAGCCTGCTGGCGGGGCAGTGGCACACCGGGATGGTGCCGCACATCGTCTTCCAGCCCGCCCCCGAGGAGGTCTACTTCCCCGGCCCGGCCATCTGGCGCTCGACGGAGCACCGGGCCGCTCCCCACGGCCTGTGTACCTCCGGGCTGACCCAGCCGCCGCTGCAGGCGCTGGCCCTGTGGTGGGTGTGGCGGCACGCGGCCGATCGCGACACGGCCGTGGCCCTCGTCCGGCGGATCTACCCGATGCTGGTCGCCCAGCACGACTACCTCGCCACGTCCAGGGACCTGGGCGGGGGAGGGCTGGCCGCGATCGTGCATCCATGGGAGTCGGGGATGGACGACAGCCCCGTCTGGGACGCCCCGCTGGAGGCGCTGCCCCCGGTCCGTCACCCCTACCGGCGCGAGGAGCCCTCCCAGCGGCATCCCGACAGCCACCACGACCGCTACATGGCGCTGGTCCTGGGCTACCGGGACTCCGGCTACGACCCGGCGTACCTGAGAGACGAGCACCCGTTCGCGGTCGAGGACCCGATGTTCAACGGGATCTGGCTCGCCTCCTGCCAGGCACTCGTCGAGCTGGCGCCGGTGGCCGGAGCGGACGCGGGCCCGCACCGGGAGGCGGTGGAGCGGATCCGTGCCGCGCTGCTGGACCGGCTCTGGGCCGACGGCGTCTTCCGCGCCCGTGACCTGCGCGCGGGGCGGCTCAGTTCCATCCGCACGGTCGGCTCCTTCGGGCCGATGCTCGACGCGGGACTGCCGGCCGACAGGATCGCGGAGCTGGTGGGGACGTTGGAGTCGGCGAGCTTCATGGGAGCCGCGGGGTACCCGGTGCCGAGCTGTGAGATCCGCGCTCCGCAGTTCGACCGGTCCTGCTACTGGCGCGGGCCGTCCTGGGTGAACACCAACTGGCTGCTGCGGCGGGCGGCGGCGGCGCACGGCCTGGTGGGGCTGGTGCGGGTGCTGGGCTCGCAGACCCTGCGCCTCGTACGGCAGGCGGGTTTCCGCGAGTGCTTCGACCCCTTCGACGGCAGCGGACGAGGCAGCCGGGACTTCTCCTGGTCGGCCGCGCTCACCCTCGACCTGCTCGCGGATACCGTGGAGTGTTGAGGTACGGCCATCGCCGGACACGACACCGAACCATGCGGGGCCGCGCCGCGCCTCCGCACGCTGTGAGGATTCAGATGAAGCTCTTCCGTCGCCTGCCCGCCGAGATCCGCGGGACCGTCGATCCCGGTGACCGGGTGCTCACCTATGCCGAGGGCCCGGGCGGTTACGTGATCGCCGCGGACAGGGCACTTTACCTGGGCGGCGAGCGCCTGCCCTGGTTCCAGGTGGACCGCGGCGCCTGGGACGAGGAGGGACTGACCGTCGTCACCACCGACGGGCGGTCGTACCGGGCGCTGCTGCCCGAGCCCGGCCGGATCCCCGAGGCCGTGCGGGAGCGGGTGACCGCCTCGATCGTGGTCAACCACTACGTCCCGCTGGACGCGCGCGGGGGAGTGCGGCTGGTGGCGAGGAGGGCCGACGCCGACCGGTTGGTCTGGGAGTTCGTCTTCGACGCGGGTCTTGACCCGGACGACGCCGGGCTGCGTGCTCTCGCGGAGCAGGCGCTTGAGGAGACCCGCAGGAGCTTCGGCGTCTGAGCCGGGGTTGAGGGTGCCCGGACACGCGAAAGGCCCCTGGAGGGGCCTTTCGCGCCTGCGGGCCGTCCACGGGGCCCGCGGGCGCCGACAGGGCGGCACCGGCAAGATCAGTGGGGCGTGTCGGTCCGCTGGTTCTCCGGCCAGCCGGTGCCCGTGTCGTCGTGCTCGTCGCCGTGCCAGCCGTTCGCCGACTGCAGGAAGGGCAGCCGGTTTCTGGCCGCGTCGCTCACCTTGGTCCTCGCCACGCCGGTGGCCTTGGAGACCTTGGCGCCCATCAGGCCGGCCGCCTCCTGCACGGTGGGGTTGTCGAAGACCCGCTGGGCCATCCTCTTGATCTGCTCGTAACGCTCCCGACCGGCGCGGCTCCCCAGGATGTAGCCGGCCGCGAAGCCCATCCCGAACATCAACCGATAACGCATGTCCACCTCCACAAGCATGTTCCGCCGGTCCCTGTCCTGTGATCACCCGCGGATGGCCGTTCGTCTCGCACCTACCCCGGACTATCGATGCGACACACACCCATGGAGTGCGCTAATCTATTCCTGCGCCGCAAGGAACGGGGGACACCCGGTCCGACCAGCGCAAAGCGCAATCCCGTGTAGCTCAATCGGCAGAGCAGCCGGCTGTTAACCGGCAGGTTATAGGTTCGAGTCCTATCGCGGGAGCCAGTGTCAGAGCCCCGGAAGCCCGGCTTCCGGGGCTTTTGGCGTCTCATGCCCTGGTTTGGTGGCCTGCTCGTGCCCCGATTCAGCGGACAAACCACGGTGAATCACAGAAAATGAGTGAGGCCATGCCCGGTGTCGCCGCGAGCGAGCCGGTGCGCGGTCGCCGCGGACCAACAGTGATCGCAGCGGGGAAGGGCCGCCGCGTTCAGGGCACCACGCCGCCCGGAACGGCAGTCGTGCTCGTGAGCCACAATGGGTGGTTTTTCTGTGCTGACCTGGCGAAGGTCCCGGCGGCGTGCGCCGGATCCGTTCCACGAGGTTCCCAAGGTCCCCGAAGTGCCTCCAGCCGACGTGATGGCGGCGGCCGAGGACTACCTGCGGCTGTTTCACGCGGAGAATCCCGGTGCGGGGGTCCTGCGGGAGCGCCTGCGCGAGGTCCGGCAGGAGATCGTCGACACGGGAACGTACACGCACACCAGCGGTGAGCTGGTCTTTGGCGCCAGGGTGGCCTGGCGCAACAGCGGCAGATGCATCGGGCGGCTGTACTGGCGCTCGCTGCGGGTGCGCGACCGGCGGCATGTCAGCACGGCCGAGGGCGTCGCCGTCGAGTGCGTGAACCACCTGCGGGACGCGGCGCCCGCC
Source organism: Streptosporangium sp. CA-115845 (assembly GCF_050943795.1). Taxonomy (NCBI): domain Bacteria; kingdom Bacillati; phylum Actinomycetota; class Actinomycetes; order Streptosporangiales; family Streptosporangiaceae; genus Streptosporangium; species Streptosporangium sp. CA-115845. The sequence goes on from NZ_CP191988.1 coordinate 2,514,559, forward strand.
CGCCGGATCCGCCCGACGATCACCGTGTTCCCCCAGGACCGGCCGGGGGCGCCGGGACCGCGGATCTGGAACGAGCAGCTCATCCGGTACGCCGGGTACGCGATGGCGGACGGTTCGGTCGTCGGGGACCCCCGCTACGTCGGCTTCACCGCGATGCTGCGCGAGCTGGGCTGGCCCGGCGGCCCCGGAAGCCCTTTCGACGTCCTCCCGCTGGCGATCTCGGTCGGGAACGGGCCGCCGCTGCTGTCCACGATTCCCGGCGACGCCGTGCTGGAGGTCGCGCTCTCGCATCCCCACCACCCGTGGTTCGAGCAGCTGGGGCTGCGCTGGCACGCGGTACCGGTCATCTCGAACATGTGCCTGGAGATCGGCGGCGTCTGCTACCGGGCGGCGCCGTTCAACGGCTGGTACATGGGCACCGAGATCGGCGCCCGCAACCTGGCCGACGCCGACCGCTACGACCTGATGCCGCTGATCGCCCGGCGTCTGGGCCTGAACACCGGCACCGACCGCTCGCTCTGGCGGGACCAGGCGCTGGTGGAGCTGAACCTGGCGGTCCTGCACTCCTTCGAGCGGGCGGGGGTGACGATGACGGACCACCACACCGAGGCCAGGCACTTCCTGATCCATCTGGAGCGCGAGGAGCGGGCAGGACGGGTCTGCCCCGCGGACTGGACCTGGATCGTGCCGCCCATGTCGGCCTCGGCCACGCCGGTCTTCCACCGCTACTACGAGGACAGGCGGCTGTCGCCGAACTTCGTCCACCACGCCGACTCCCTGGAGCGCGCGCTCGGTCACCGGACTGCAACGGGAGGTTAATTCAGGGGAAACGTACCGGCGCTGCACTTGCAGTGACCCACCGAGTGGTGGGGCGCATCTAGGGTTCCGCCGCCGCCGACGCCGGGCGTCACGACCGTGAGGCCGTACGGCGACGGCGCGGGACTGGTCCGAGAGGTGCAGGCGGCCGCGTGGCCGTTCCACGGCGGGACAAAAGCCCGGGAGGCCGGCCGATCCCGGCTGTCCTCCAGCCGGGGTCCGAGCTGATCGGAGCTCCATGCACTGGCACCCGTCCGCTTCCGACCCCGCCCGCCAGGGCCCCTCCGGCGCGGCCACCTCGGGCCCCGACCGGTACGGTCCCGAGGCCCGTTTCGCCGTCGACCGCGAGGCCGAGCTGCCCACCGCCAACTGGGAGCGCGAGGTCGCCTGGGCCCTGGAGGTGGGCCTGCAGGGCGCCGACTCCATCGTCGACCGGCGCATCCCGACCTTCTCCCGCGGAGAGCTGCCGCACTTCGCCGGGATCAACACCTTCCTCAAGGCTCCGTACGTCGAGGACGTGCGGCGTTGTGGCGCGTACGACGTGGCGATCCTGGGCGCGCCGTTCGACGGCGGCACGACCTACCGCTCGGGCACCCGCTTCGGCCCGCAGGGCATCAGGAAGATCTCCGCCCTGTACGGCCCCTACAGCTTCGAGCTGGGGGTGGATCTGCGCGAGTCGATCACGATGGCCGACCTCGGGGACGTGTTCACCATCCCCGGCAACATCGAGAAGACCTTCGACCAGATCTCCAAGGCCGTCTCGCACGTCTACTCCAGCGGGGCGTTCCCGGTCGTGCTGGGAGGCGACCACTCCATCGGTTACCCGACCGTGCGCGGCGTGGCCGAACACCTGTCGGGCAACCTCGGGATCATCCACTTCGACCGGCACGTGGACACCCAGGAGACCGACCTCGACGAGCGTATGCACACCACGCCGTGGTTCCACGCCACCGACATTCCCAACGTGCCGCCGCAGAACCTGGTGCAGATCGGCATCGGCGGGTGGCAGGCGCCCCGACCTGGGGTAAAGGTCGGTCGTGAGCGCGGCACCACGATCATGACGGTCACCGACTGCGTGGAGATGGGCATCGAGGCGGCGGCCGAGCGCGCGCTGGAGGTCGCCTGGAAGGACGCCGAGGCCGTGTGGCTCTCCTTCGACGTCGACTGCCTGGACGCCGCGTTCGTCCCCGGCACCGGCTGGCCGGAACCCGGTGGCTTCCTGCCACGCGAGGTCCTGAAGTTCATCCAGATCATCGCCGACGCGGCGCCGCTGGCCGGGATCGAGGTCGTGGAGTGCTCGCCACCCTACGACAACGCGGAGATCACCTCGCTGATCGCCGCCCGCGTCATCTGCGACACCCTCGGCTGCCTGGTCCGTTCCGGGCATCTGCCCAAGAGGAAGGGAGCCGCGTGATGCTCCGCCGCCTGCTCGTCTCGCTCTGCCTGCTCGCCGCCTGCGCGGCGTGCGCGTCCACCCCGGGTGGGGCCGCCGAGCCGGCCGCGTCCGGCGGGAAGAAGGTTCTCACCCTGGGCTTCTCCGCCTGGCCCGGCTGGTTCCCCTGGCAGGTCGCCCAGGAGAGGGGGCTGTTCGCCAAGAACGGCATCGAGGTCGAGCTGAAGTACTTCGACAGCTACACCGACAGCCTGACCGCGCTGGCCACCGGCAACGTCGACGCCAACAGCCAGACGCTCAACGACACCCTCGCCTCGGTGTCCGGCGGGGCGAAGCAGACGATCGTGCTGGTCAACGACAACTCCACCGGCAACGACCAGATCATCGCCAGGTCCGGCATCGCCACGATGGCCGACCTGAAGGGCAGAACCGTCGCGGCCGAGCAGGGCACCGTCGACCACTACCTGCTGCTGCTCGCGCTGCGGAAGGTGGGACTGACCGAGAAGGACGTCACCTTCAAGCCGCTGCCGACGGACGCCGCCGCGGCGGCCTTCAAGGCGGGCCAGGTGGACGCGGTCGGCGTGTTCGCGCCCTTCACCACCACCGCCCTGGGGCTGCCGGGTTCCACGGCCGTCGCCACCTCCAGGGACTTCCCCGGCGCGATCCCCGACCACCTGGCGGTGGCCACCTCGCTGGTCGCCGAGCGGCCGCAGGAGGTTCAGGCGCTGGTGAAGACCTGGTTCGAGACTCTGGAGTGGATCGCGGCCAACAGGGCGGACGCCACCGCGATCATGGCCAGGCGGGCGGGGGTGAGCGAGGCCGACTACGCGAGCTACGACGCGGGAACCACGATCTTCTCCCTGGACGACAACCTGGCCGCCTTCGAGCCCGGCGACACCGGCGACCACCTCGACCACCAGGCCGCCCTGATCGCGAAGTTCCTCGTCGCGTCGGGCCTGGCCGACACCGAGCCGTCACTGGACGGTCTCTTCGAGCCGAGGTTCGTCAGGAGCCTCAAGCCGTGAGTGCGGGAGTGCCGATATGGAGAGCATGCCGGGCGACCGGTTGCGGCCGGGGCGGGTTCAGCTCGCCCTGCTCGCCACCAGGAAGGTCGCGGCAGTCATGAGCGCGAGGACCGCGGAGCCCGTCGCGCCCCCCGAGGCGGGGCGGCGGGCCTGGGAGCCGCTGCCCCGGCGCGCGGGCCGGCCGGGTCCGGCCTGGAAGCGGAGCTCCGGGATGTCCGCCCGTGCCCGCTGGGGTCTGCGGGCGGCCTCGGTGCTGATCCCGCTCGCCCTCTGGACCGTCGTCGGCATGGCGGAGCTGGTCGATCCGACCTTCCTGCCGTCCCCGCTGGCCGTCGGAGAGGCGTTCGCGGAGATGCTGGGCACCGGCCTGCTGCTCGACGACACCCTCGCCAGCCTCGGCCGGGTCGGGGCCGGGTTCGGGCTGGCGGTGGCGATCTCGGTGCCGGTGGGCGTCGCGATGGGCACCTCGGCCGTGGCGCTGGCCCTGCTGGAACCGGCGGTCGGCCTGCTCCGCTACATGCCGGCCGCCGCGTTCATCCCGCTGCTGATCATCTGGCTGGGTCTCGGCGAGCCGTCCAAGATCGCGATTCTGCTGCTGGGCGTGGTGTTCTTCAACACGCTGATGGTCGCCGACGCCGTACGGCGGGTGCCGGGTGAGCTCGGCCAGGCGGCCGCCACCCTGGGCGCCCGGCGCGGCGAGATCCTCCGGAAGGTGATCTGGCCGTACGCGCTGCCGGCGGTGGTGGACGCGGCGCGGATCAACGCCGCCGCCGCGTGGAACTTCGTGGTGGTGGCCGAGCTGATCGCCGCCGAGTCCGGGCTCGGCTACCGGATCGTCCGGGCCCAGCGGTTCCTGCAGACCGACAAGATCTTCGCGGTGCTCATCGTGATCGGGGCGGTCGGCCTGCTGATCGACGTCGTGCTGCGCGTGCTGCGCGACCGTCTCGGAAGGTGGACGGCATGACCCTCGTGCTGCGCGGTGTGGCCAAGGACTACGGGACCACCCGCGTCCTGGACGGCATCGACCTGTCGATGGAGCCGGGCGAGTTCGTGTGCGTGGTCGGGGCGAGCGGCTCGGGCAAGTCAACGCTGCTGTCGCTGATCGCCGGGCTCTCCCCGGCCAGCGCGGGCTCCATCACACTCGGCGGGGCACCCGTCGTCGGCCCCGGTCCCGAGCGCGGGCTGGTCTTCCAGTCGGGAGCGCTGTTCCCCTTCCTCACCGTCGCGGAGAACGTGGCCTTCGGACTGCGGCTGCTGCCGATCTCCGGGGCCGACCGGGAACGGCGGGTCCGCTGGTATCTCGGCGAGGTCGGGCTGTCGTCCCTGGCGGGCGCGCTGCCCCGGCAGTTGTCCGGCGGGCAGCGCCAGCGGGTGGCGATCGCCAGGGCGCTGGCGTGCGAGCCGGCCGTGCTCCTGCTCGACGAGCCGTTCGGGGCGCTGGACGTGCAGACCAAGGAGGACATGCAGCTCTTCCTGCGCGAGGTGTGGCGCGACACGGGCACGACCGTGCTGATGGTCACCCACGACGTGGAGGAGGCGGTCCTGCTCGCCCAGCGGGTCCTCGTCTTCGCCTGCGGACCCGGCAGGGTCGCCGCCGAGGTCCCGATCGACCTGCCCGCCTACCGGGCCCTCGCCGTCAAGCGGACCTCCCTCTTCCTGGGCCTGCGCGCAGGCGTCGAGGACCTGGTCCGCTCGCACCTGCTGACACCGGGGAGGGAAAAGGTGTAGAACGATATTCTGTAGCTCTCCGGGCGGGGAGCTCTTGTGCGGGAGCGCCCCGAGGGCTTCCGGGAGGGAGAGGCGATGCTCGACCTGGTGCTGCCGTCGATCGAGCGGGGCGTGCTGACGCTGACGTTCAACCGGCCGGACCGGCTCAATGCCTGGACCGACGAGATGGGCCGCCGCTACTTCGACCAGCTGGCCGAGGCGGAGAAGAACCCCGAGGTCCGGGTGATCGTGGTCACCGGGGCGGGAAGGGGCTTCTGCGCCGGGGCGGACTTCCAGATGCTCACCGCCATCCAGGACGGCTCGTACGCGGGGGAGCCCGACCGGCGTCCCACCACCTTCCCGACCACGATCCGCAAGCCGATCATCGCCGCGGTCAACGGCGCCTGCGCCGGGCTCGGCATGGTCCACGCCCTGGTCTGCGACCTGGTCTTCACCGCCGCCGAGGCCAAGTGGACCACCGCCTTCGCCCGGCGCGGCCTGGTCGCCGAGTACGGCCTGTCGTGGATCCTGCCCCGCCTGGCCGGGCAGGCCAGGGCCATGGACCTGCTGCTGTCCGGCCGCACCTTCACCGGTGCCGAGGCCTGCGAGCTGGGTCTGGCCAACCGGGCGGTGCCGGGAGACAGGCTGCTGGAGGAGACCCTGGCCTACGCCCACGAGCTGGCGACGTACAGCTCCCCGGCCTCGATGGCCGTGATCAAACGCCAGGTCTGGGGGGACTGGACCGAGACCCTGGAGCGGTCGGAGGCCGAGGCGGTCCGCCTGATGATCGAATCGTTCGGCCGGCCCGACTTCGCGGAGGGCGTCGCCGGTTTCGTCGAACGCCGAGCCACGGACTTCCCGCCCCTGTCGTAAGGTTCGGTTCCGCAGACCGGGCTTCACTCGTGGGCCCCGCCCGATCCACTCGCCTGGACTGTGCCCGCCATCCGGTACGACGTGGGGCACATGAACGACCTCATGCCTCTCGCCGGTTCTCCAAGCGGTCGACTTCCAAGCCAGATGCAAGTGGCCCGGAGAACACTGAGGAATTCGTGACGTTCAATCGTACGAAGGTCCCCGTCAAGCTTCAGCACACCTTGACCGAATGCGGAGCCGCCTGTCTCGCCATGGTCCTCGCGGCGCACGGGCACCACGCCACCGTCCGCGCGATCGCCGACGAACTGGACAATCGGCTTGCTGGTGGCCACCCGCCGACGCATCACGGGACGCCGACCTCATCCTTGTGATGGACGGGGGGCGCGTCATCGAGGCGGGCAGCCACGAGGAACTCCTGGGAGCTCAGGGGCACTACGCCCGGCTGACGCGTGCGCAGAACGCTCCCATGCCGCAGAACTGACCCCGGTCTGGGGATCGCGGGCTCGTCGCGCGGCGTGACGGTAAGGGTTTTGCCGGCTCTCCGCAGGGGGGCGCCGACGATTCCAACGCGTTCGATGACATCCGCTGTCCGAGTGGCCTAACGCTCACGGAGCGCACACGGGTATGGGTGTCCGATCGGCCCCTCGCTCTGCCGTTCTGTGGAAAGTCTGCGCTGGAACCTCGCGAAAACCACAAGAAGGTCCAAGTGAGGTGCAAGTGGTATTCGCTTTGTTTTGATAAATGCCCAGACAGGAGGGTTTGTGCGTGAGATATGAGTTACGTCTGATTTATGCAAGTAAGGCACAAGTCCGTTGTTGCACAGTGTGCTCGAAGGCAACTCAAGCTCTTCGAAGGGAAGGGTCGTGATGGGTAACGTTTCGCGCACCGTGCTCGCTGACATCGCCATCGCCGGGGCGGAACTGGACGAGAGCCGGCTCCTCGGCATCAGTGGGGGCCAGCGGACGGCGGAGCCTCACTCCTGGACCAGCGCCGACGGCGGATCGGTAATAGACGACATCGTCTGATGAACAGCGGGTGCGGGAGTCCAGACAGGGCTCCCGCACCTGATGTCGTGGAACTCGCGAAAAAGGAATCCCGTTGTCGTTCCCTCATGTTCTTGTCCTCACCTACGACCATGAGGAGGATCCGCACGCTGCGCGCGTCTGTGAGTTGCTCGCCGAGCGCGGGGCGCGGATCACCATGTTCAATCCGGAGAACTTCCAGCGCACGTCACGGGTGGACCTGTTCTACCTGGAGGGCGCGGTTCGCCGACACCTGCACACCGGTGGTGAGGTCGTCGACCTGGAGGACTTCACGGCCATGTGGTGGCGTCGGCCGATGCCCATGGTCCCCGACCCCGCTCTCACCGACAAGGCGATCGCCGAGTACACGGTCAAGGAGTGTCAGGCCCTTCTCACCGGCCTGTGGGAGCATCTGCGCTGTCCGCAACTTCCGGCGCGCGAGTCGGTCTTCAGGAAGGCCGGGCACAAGCCCTATCAGCTCGCCCTCGCCGCCGAGCTCGGCTTCCTGATCCCGGAAACCGTGATCACCACGAATGGGGAGGCGTTCCTCGACTTCCATGACCGTCACGACGGCCGCATCATCACCAAACCGCTGAACATTCCGTGGGTGGAGGGCGTCGGGGATGGGATCATGGTGACCCGGCCCTGTGAGCCGGTCGCCGCCCGTGACGTGACCCACACCGACGCGCTGCGGTTCTGCCCGGTCATCGTGCAGGAGCAGATTCCCAAGCGGGTCGAACTGCGCGTCACCGTCGTGGGGCGGCAGATCTTCGCCGCCGAGATCCACTCCCAGGTCGCGAACCGCGCCCGCTTCGACTGGAGGCGGTACGACACCCATGTCACCCCGCACCTGATCCACCATCTGCCCGACGAGGTCGCCGCTCGCTGCCTGGTTCTGATGGACCGTCTGGGGCTGCGGTACGGGGCGATGGACCTGATCGTCACCCCTGACGGCCGCTATGTCTTCCTGGAGATCAACCCCAACGGCCAGTGGCTGTGGATCGAGCGACTCACCGGCCTGCCGATCAGCGAGGCCATCTGTGACCTCCTGCTTGAAGGAGCCTAAGCATGTCCGTTCCGTCCGGCCGGCTCCCCGAAGCTCTGTTCGCCGATGTCCTCGGCTACCTGCGGGACGTAGCCGGTCTCCAGCCCCGCGAGGCCAAAGAACAGCTGGCCGCCATCCACGATCGGTATTCAGATGTGCCGATAAGGCTGGTGTGGCGGCGTGAAGCCGCCGACGAGTCCTGTCACTACGACCTGCTGATCAAGACGGCCGACGGCACGATCTCGTTGGCCCTCGCCTCGGACCGGGCTCTCCCCTGGCCATTGCGTGGTGGCCAGCCGTCGGGGGACCAGGTCGTCGTCCGGATCAACGGGATCAACCTGGACATGGAACACGCGATCTCCATTCTGGACGTGTTGTGGGATGACGTCCGGTTGGCAGAACGACTGGTCAACGCCTATCTGGTGGAGGAGGAGGTTTCCAGTGAGCCGGCGGAGTTCACGGACGACGAGCTCCAGGAGGCGATGGATGCCTTCCGTCGTGCGAGGGGTCTGCTGACCGTGCCGGCCACCCAGGAGTGGATGGCACAGCGCGGGCTCGGTCTCGCCGCTCTGGAGGAACTGGTCGCCGCGCAAGCCGCGGCGGGGCGTCTACGTCGGCGGATCGTGGCCGGGCGCGTGGAAGCCGCCTTCGACGCCTGCCGCGACGAGTTCGACGGGCTGCACGTCCTGCGGCTGCGGTACGCGGGAGCGGAAGCCGCGCGGGATGCGTTCCTGCGGTTGCGCGACAGTGCCGACCCGGTGGCCCTGGCCGCGAGGGAGGTGCTGGACAACGCGGCGTTCTGTCAGATGGAAGGAACGTATCGTCGCGACCTGCCCGCTGTGGCGCTCACGGCAGGGGACGTGTTCGGCCCCTTCCCCCTCGAAGGCGGCTTCGCCGTCGCGCGTGTGCTTCAGGTCCGGCCCGCGGTCCTCGACGACGCCACCCGCGCCCTGATCGAGGAGCGGCTTTTCGGCGAATGGCTGGCTGACCGGCGCAGGGAGGCCACCATCGAGTGGCTCTGGGGAACGGCGACCCGTACCGAAGCTCTCAACGCGGCGTTGGGGAACACGCCCGGCGTTCGTTAGCGAGGCGGCACCGTTGAAGACCCTCGGCGTCCGCCAAGAAGATGGTGCCGGTGAGCACTCCCGGCGTTCGCCGGGCTGGAAACGCCGAGGGTTTCGTCCGATGACGGGCGCGTTCAGGTGACCAGGGAGAGCCAGTGCGGCGCCGCCCCGAAGGGGGCGGTGCCCGCGGTGACGGCCTCCATCAGCCAGGCGGCCGAGGCGCGGGCGCTCTCGATCACGTCGGGCGGGTAGGCGTACCTGACCCTGTGCTCCTCGAACTCGTCCTCGTCGTCCAGGAAGACCCGGCGCGTGCGCCCCCTCGCCAGGTCACGGCGCGTCCGGATCACGTCGAGGTCGAGGTCGACCATGGTGACCTCGCCGTCGCTCCACCGTGGCACGGTGGAGATGTCGCAGTAGATCTCGTGCTTGTGCGGGGCGGAGTTGAAGGCGGCGGTCCACCAGGCGTCGCGGGGGAAGAGCATCACGAAGGCGTGCGGGGAGGCCACCTCGGGCCCGTGGCCCTTGCGGCCGACGGAGTTGGCCGCGCAGCCGGTCCACACCCCGTGTTCGTCCTCGCCGAGCAGAAGGCCGCTGTGGTTCCAGTGCAGTGATCCGTCGTATTTGCGGTAGACCACCTTCACCATCTCATAGGACATTCCCCAACATTAAGCCTTGACAGAGATTTATGTATTTCCTACCTTCTAAATAGGTTAAGAGTGTCAGTGCGAAGCCCCGGCCGGCTGACCGGCAACCCTCGCACCGCGGCGGGGTGCCCCCGGGGAGACCTGGCGGCACGGTCGGCGTGCCGCAAGCGCGGACCCCTCACCGGGGTCACCGAGACATGTCCGGGAGTGCCACATGTCGAAGACCAGCACACTGAACTGTGCGAGCCCCGTCGAGTACGACACCCACGGTCACTACCGGCCGCACCGTAGAGCCGCCGTATGAGCGCCTCGATCGCCGTCGTCGGCGCCGGCCCGACGGGCACCTGCCTGGTGGAGCGCATCTGCGCCAACGCCGCCGACCTGCTCGGCTGGCCCTCGCTCGACGTCCACGTGATCGACCCCCACCCGCCGGGGGGCGGCCGCGTCTGGCGCCGTGACCAGCCCGAACTGCTCTGGATGAACTCCGCCGCCGCCGACGTGACGCTCTTCACCGACGAGTCGGTGCGCTGTGAGGGGCCGATCCGTCCAGGCCCCACGCTGGCCGAGTGGCTCGGCGGGGACCCCGGCGCCTTCGCCTCCCGCCCGGCCCAGAACGGCTACCTCTCCCACGTCTTCCGGCACGCGGTGGCGACCGCCCCGCGCGGGGTCCGGGTGCACGTGCACCCGGTCCGCGCCGTCGATCTCGCCGACATCCCCGGCGGCCAGGCGGTACGGCTGGAGGACGGCCGGACGATCGAGGTCGACGCGGTGATCCTGGCCCAGGGACACGGCGACGTGACCCCGAGCGGGGAGGAGCGGGCGCTGGCCGACCTGGCCGCGCGCGGCGGGCTGCGTTACCTGCCCACCGGATACGCGGCCGACCTCGACCTGGACGGCATCCCCGCCGGAGAGCCGGTGATCGTGCGGGGGATGGGGCTGGCCTTCGTCGACCTGATGGTGCTGCTCACCTCGGGCCGGGGCGGCCGGTTCGTCCGCGAGTACGACGGGGAGCTGGTCTACCTGCCCGGTGGTCGGGAACCCCTGCTGCACGTGGGATCGCGGCGCGGCGTGCCGTACCACTCCAAGACCGGCTACCCCTTCGGGGGCGCACACCCGCCGGTGCCGCGCTTCCTCACCCGCGAGGCGCTGGGCGAGGGCCCGTGGAACTTCCGCCGGGACGTGTGGCCGCTGGTCGCCAAGGAGCTCGCCCTCGCGTACTACCACGAGCTCATCACCGCCCACCCCAAGCGCGCCAGGCTGGACTGGGCGGCGTTCGCGGAGGCGTTCGCCGACCAGGAGTGGCGCGGCCCGGGGATGCGCAAGCTGATCCGTACGGCCGTGCCCCGGCATCTGGACCGGCTCGACTTCGACCGGCTCGACCGGCCGCTGGAGGGCATCAGGTTCGGCGACCGGGCGGGGCTGCAGAAGTGGATGCACGGCTACCTCGCGGTCGACCTGGAGCGGCGCGCCGACCCGGCGCACAGCGCCGACCACGCCCTGATCCTCGGGCTGCTCTCCGTCTACGGGGTCCTGGCCGAGCTGGGCATCTCCGATCCGTGGTTCCACGGGTTCTTCAGCTACCTCGCCAGCGGCCCGCCGGGACCCCGGCTTGCGGAGCTGCGCGCCCTGGCCAGGGCAGGGGTGGTCACCTTCCTCGGCGCCGACCTCAAGGTCGACCACCACGAAAGGCGCTGGCGGGCACAGAGCCCCACCGTGCCCGGCGGCGTGACGGCCACGACCCTTGTCGAGGCCAGGCTGCCCGCGCCCAGCGTGAGCCGGGCCACCGACCCGCTCATCGGCGCGCTCCGCGACCGGGGCGAGCTCGACGAGAAGTCGGGGCTGGTGAACGTGCGGGCCGCGGACCGCCGCCTGGTCGACAGGTCCGGCACCCCGCACTCGCGCAGGTTCGCCTTCGGCCCCTGGGTCGTCGGCGGCCAGGTCACCGGCGGCTTCGCCAGGCCCCGACGCAACGCCCCGCTCTTCCGCCACGCCGACGCCCTCGCCCGGATCGTCCTGTCCGAGGCCGTCGGCACCCGGATAAGGCGGCACGTCGCGTGAACCGCCAGGTGTCAAGGGAGAAGAACGTGAAGTTGCGATGGGGCGCTCTGACGCTCGCCGGGGTGCTGGCGCTGGCGGCGTGCGGAGCCGGGAGTGAGGCCCCGACCGTGGCGGCCGGTGGCGACGGAGGGTCGCTCGTGTGGGCCGTCGAGACGCAGCCGATCACCTTCAACCCGCACCAGTGGGGCCAGAACAAGGCGCGCCTGCTGGTCCACAACCAGTTCGACGCGTTGATCGCCCGAGGCGGGAACGGTGATTTCCTGCCGTGGCTGGCCACCTCCTGGCAGGTTTCCAAGGACGGTCTGACCTACACCTTCGAGCTCCGTGACAACGTGACCTTCCACGACGGTGAGAGGTTCGACGCCGCCTCGGTGAAGGCCAACCTCGACCGGCTCGTCTCGCCCGGCTACAACGCCGCGGTCAGCGCCATCCAGCTGCGCAACTTCGACCACGCCGAGGTGAGCGCCCCCCACACCCTGAAGGTCACGCTGAAGGCCCCGGACGGACTGTTCCTGGACTTCCTCGCCTCCCCACTCGCCGGCCAGGTCTCCCCGAAGTCGCTGAGGAACGCCAAGGACCTCAAGGCGGGCGGCGTCGACGTGGTCGGCACCGGGCCGTTCATCCTCGACCGGTTCACCCCCGGTCAGGAGGTCCACTACCGGCGCAACCCGAACTACGACTGGCCGCCCGCCGGCGCCGCCCACCAGGGACCGGCACACCTGGCCGAGATCACCTACCGCTTCCTGCCCGAGGCAGCGGTGCGGGTCGGCGCGCTCACCTCCGGGCAGGTACAGGTGATCGAGGGCGTGCCCGCCACCGAGATCGGCCTCATCAAGGGCAACCCGGAGCTGACGCTGAAGACCAGCCTCAACTCAGGTAGCGCGTTCTCCTACTACTTCAACGTCTCCCGCCCCCCGTTCGACGACAAGCGGGTCCGCGAGGCGTTCCGCGACGCCGTCGACGTGGACGCCGTACTCGACTCCGTCTACCAGGGCACCGCCAAGCAAGCCTGGAGCGTCATCGGCCAGGGCAGCCCGCAGTTCTACGACCCCTCGCTGGAGAACACCTTCGGCAACGACCCGGCGCGGGCCAACAGGCTGCTCGACGAGGCCGGCTGGACCGGACGCGACGCCGAGGGCTACCGGGTCAAGGACGGCAGGCGGCTGACGGTCCGCACGGTCAGCGCCGCGCCGTTCGTCCGCGACCGCCGTGACGTCCTCGCCCAGGCCGTCCAGGCGGCGGTCAGGCGACGCGCGGGCATCGACTTCCAGGTCAGGCTCGTGGACCAGGGCACCGCGCAGAAGGCCGCCGACGAGAACGAGTACGAGATCTTCGAGAACTCGCGCGGCGACACCGACGCCGGGGCGGCGCTCAACCTGATCCTGCCGAAGGGCGCCGCGATCAACCGTACGAGGTTCGAGAGCGCGGAGCTGGACAGGCTGCTCGCCGAGGCGTCTGCGACCTCCGACCTCGCCGAGCGCAAGAGGCTCTACGCCAAGGTGCAGAAGACAGTGGTCACGGACGAGGCGCTGCTGCTCCCGCTGTACGTGCCCGCCGACCAGATCGCCTACGGCGCCGGCGTCACCGGCATCACCTTCGAACCGGTCTCCGGCACCCCCAGCAGTGCTTATGACCTCCGGATCGGGACATGAGCCCCCTCATACTCACCCGGCGGCGGGGGCTGGCCGCCGCCGGGTGGCTCGGCCCGGTGGCCAGGCGGCTCGGAGCGGGTGTCGCCGTGCTCTGGGCCGCCGCCACCGCGGCCTACCTCGCGCTGATGCTCGCCCCCGGCGACACGATCGACGTGCTGATCGGCGACGGCCTCGACACCCCCGAGCGGCGGGCGCAGATCATCGCCGAGTGGGGGCTGGACCGCTCACCGCTCCAGCAGTACGGCGACTACCTGCTCCGCCTCCTCCAGGGCGACCTGGGCCGCTCCTACGTCCTGCAGCGCGGTGTGGGGGAGATCCTGGCCTCCCAGATCTGGCCGACGGCCCAGCTCGCGCTCACCGCCGCGACCTTCGGGGTGCTGCTCGCCCTGGTGCTCGCCCTGGCCACCGCCGGGCGCCGGCCCTGGCTCGGCGGCCTGGTCGGACTCTCGGAACTGGCCGTCGTCTCGGTCCCGCCGTTCCTCGTCGGCATCCTGCTGCTCGCCGTCTTCTCCTTCACCCTCGGCTGGTTCCCCGTCTCCGGTGACCGGGGGTTCGTCTCGCTCGTACTACCGGGGCTGGCGCTCGGCCTGCAGATCGCCGGGGTGCTCGGCCAGGTGCTCCGCGAGGGCCTGGAACGCGCGCTGGAGGAGCCGTTCGCGGTGACCGCGCGCTCGCGCGGCATCGCCGAGCGGCGGCTCGTCGCCCGGCACGCCCTGCGCCACGCGCTGCTCCCCGCCGTCACCCTCACCGGCTGGTTCACCGGCGTCCTGCTCGGCGGCGCGATCATCGTGGAGGCCGTGTTCGGCCGCCCCGGGCTCGGCCAGGTCACCGTCGGCGCGGTGAACAGCAAGGACCTGTTCCTGGTGATGGCGGTCGTGCTGATCTCCGCCCTCGCCTACGTGACGGTCAGCACGATCGTCGACCTCGCCTACCTCGCGATCGACCCCCGCCTGAGGAGGAGCAGTTGACATCCTCCCCCTCGTAAACGAGGGGGATTCCCACGGTCGCCCGTGAGGGTTCCTGCTTCACCGCCAGTCGCCCGCCAGGAGAAATCCCCTTTGAGGTCTTACACCGGCTCCACAGGCGTTTTACCTCTCCGCCAGCCCGGCGGCGAGGATGTTCTTCGCGGCGTTGACGTCCCGGTCATGGGCGGCGCCGCAGGCACACACCCAGTCCCGGACGCCCAACGGCATGGACCGCTGGATCGCCCCGCACGCCGAGCACAGCCTGGAGGAGGGGAACCAGCGGTCCACGACGAGGAGTTCCCGCCCGTACCAGGCGGCCTTGTACTCCAGCATGGACCGCATCCGACGCCAGCTCGCATCCGAGATCGCGCGGGCCAGGCTGTGGTTCCTCACCATGTTGCGCACGGTGAGGTCCTCGATCACGACCGTTTGGTTCTCACGGACGAGACGAGTGGTGACCTTGTGCAGGTGATCACGGCGCCGATCACCGATCCGGGCATGGACGCGGGCGACCTTGAGTTTCGCCTTCCGCCGGTTGTTCGACCCCTTCTCCGTGCGGGCGAGGCTGCGCTGAGCCTTGGCCAGGCGCTTGCGGTCGGCCCGCTCGTGCCCGGGGTTGACGATCTTCTCCCCGGTGGAGAGGGTGACCAGGGCGGTGAGGCCCGCGTCCACCCCAACCGTACTCGCGGCCGGGGGAGCGGGGTGATGCGCTCCTCGACCAGCAGGGACACGAACCAGCGCCCGGCCGCGTCCCTCGACACGGTCACCGTGGACGGCTCGGCCCCCTCGGGCAGCGGACGCGACCACACGATGTCCAGTGGCCCGTTCATCTTCGCGAGGGTGATCCGGCCGTCCTTCCATCGGAAGGCGCTACGGGTGTACTCGGCGCTCGCCCGGGACTTCTTACGGGACTTGAACGTGGGGTACTTCGCGCGTTTGGCGAAGAAGTTGGAGAACGCGGCCTGCAGGTGGCGAAGCGCCTGCTGGAGCGGGACCGAGGACACCTCGGACAGGAACGCGAGGTCCTCGGTCTTCTTCCACGCGGTGAGCGCGGCCGAGGACTCCACGTAGGAGACGCGGCGGCCTTCCTGGGTGTAGGCGCGGGTGCGGTGTTCGAGGGCTTTGTTGTAGACGAGGCGGGCGCAGCCGAACGTGCGAGACAGCTCCGCTGCCTGCTCGTCCGTCGGGTAGAAGCGGAACTTGAATGCCCGCTTCACGATCTGCGCCATGTTTCACACCCTACTGCAAGATCAGTTAAGTGTTGGGTGGGGTGGGTCGTGCGGGTCCAGGCACGCTCAGGCGCTAGAGCGCCTTCCCGCTCCCGTTTCCTCCCCGGCCTGAAGGCCGGGGTATCCACGGGAGTTATTAGATGAAGATGCCGATGGCGCCCCGGTCGCCGTACCGTCCGGGGAGGAGCCGATGACGACGGTCGCCGAGGTTCCCGGTGTCGTGACCGCGGCTCCCGCTCCGGCGCGGCGCAGCCACGCCTTCAGGGTGCCGTCGGCGGTGCCGCTGCTGGTCCTGGCGGTGGCCGCGGTCGCCGCCGTCGCGCCCGGCCTGCTGACCGGCGTCGACCCGCTGGCCGCCGACCCGTTGCACGCGCTCGCCGGGCCGAGCGCCGAGCACTGGTTCGGCACCGACCACCTCGGCCGCGACGTGCTGTCGCGCGTCGTCCACGGCGCCGGGCACTCGTTGAGCATCGGCGCCGCCGCCGTCGGCCTCGCAGCCGGGGCGGGTGCCCTGCTGGGTGTCCTGGCCGGACTGTCCCCCCGCTACCTCGACGAGCTGCTCAGCCGCCTGTTCGACGTGGTGGCCACCTTCCCGGAGCTGCTGCTCGCCCTGCTGGTCATCGCCGTCACCGGTCCGGGAACCGGCAACGTGATCCTCGCGATCGGCATCGCACAGATCCCCAACCATGCCCGCGTGGTCCGTGCCCAGACGTTCGTGGTGCGCCGCTCCGGCTACGTCGAGCAGGCGGTCACCTTCGGCCTGGCCAGGCCGGTGCTCGTCGCGCGCCACGTGCTGCCCAACGTGCTGGGTCCGCTGCCGGTGCTCGCCACGATCGGCATGGGCACCGCCGTCATCGCCACCTCAGGTCTCAGCTTCCTCGGCATGGGGCCGCAGCCGCCCAGCCCCGAGTGGGGCTCGATGCTGTCGGAGGCCCGTGACTACCTGCGCGTCGCCTGGTGGACCGTGCTCTTCCCCGGGCTCTCCGTCACCCTGACCGTCATCAGCCTGACGCTCGTCGGGCGCCGCCTGCAGCGCCGTTTCGAAGGGAGAGACCGGTGAGCCTCATCGACATCGAGGACCTGCGGGCCGGCTTCCCCGGGGCCGGGGTGGAGGCCGTACGGGGGGTGAGCCTGTCGATCGAGGCGGGCGAGTGCGTGGCGATCGTCGGGGAGTCGGGTTCGGGCAAGAGCGTCACGGCCAGGACCCTGGTCGGGCTGACCGGCCCCGGCGCCTCGGTCACCGCCTCCCGGTTCACGGTCGACGGCCGGGACGCGCTCGGGTTCGGCGCCCGCGACTGGCGGCGGCTACGCGGCCGGTTCGCCGGGTTGGTGCTCCAGGACGCGCTGACCTCGCTGGACCCGCTCCGCACCGTCGGCGACGAGATCGCCGAGGTGCTCGCCACCCACGACGTCGTACCCCGTGCGGCCCGGCGGGAAAGGGTGATCGAGCTGCTGGACGCGGTCGGGGTGCCGGAGCCGGAGGTGCGCGCCCGGCAGTACGCCCACCAGCTGTCCGGGGGGCTGCGCCAGCGGGCCCTGATCGCCTCCGCCATCGCCGCCGACCCGCCACTGATCATCGCCGACGAGCCGACGACGGCGCTCGACGTCACCGTACAGGCTCAGATCCTGCGGCTGCTCGCCGCCCGCAAGGCCACCGGGACCGCACTGCTCATGATCAGCCACGACCTCGCCGTGGTCTCCGCCATCGCCGACCGGGTAGTGGTCATGAAGGACGGGGTGATCGTCGAGGAGGGGGAGACGGGGCGGGTGCTGGCGCGGCCCCGGCACGACTACACCAGGCTGCTGCTCGCGGCCGTACCCTCCGCGATCTCGCGCGGCACCCGGCTGTCCGCCATCGCCGCCGGGGGCGTCGCGCTGCGCACCCCGCTGCCGGAGCGGACCGTGAACCACGCCGCGCCGATTCTGGAGGCCTCGGGGCTCTGCGCCGCGTACGGCTCGCGCACCGTGGTCGACGACGTGTCCTTCGAGGTCTTTCCCGGCGAGACGCTCGGCATCGTGGGGGAGTCCGGTTCCGGCAAGACCACGGTGGCCCGGCTCGTCCTCGGCCTGCTCGAACCCGCCTCGGGACAGGTGCTGCTGGGAGGTGAGCCCTGGTCGGGCATCCCCGAGCGCGGACGACGCACCCGCAGGTCCCGGATCCAGGTGATCTCCCAGAACCCGCTCGGGTCGTTCGACCCTCGCTACCCGGTGGGCCGCCTGGTCGCCGAACCGCTCCGCGGCGCCTCCTGCGGGGCCTCTTTCGGGAGTGCTTCCCGTCGCGGGGCCCCGGCCTCGTGGCGGAAGGACCGGGTGGCCGAGCTGCTTGCCCGGGTCGGGCTACCGGCCGACGTCGCGGGACACCATCCCCGGCGCCTGTCGGGACGGGTGGCCATCGCCAGGGCGCTGGCCACCCGTCCCGACGTGCTCGTCTGCGACGAGCCGGTCTCCGCGCTGGACGTGTCGATCCAGGCCCAGGTGCTCGACCTGCTCGCGGAGATCCAGGCATCGGACGGGACCGCGATGATCTTCATCTCGCACGACCTGGGGGTGGTCCACCACGTCGCGGACCGGGTGCTGGTCATGCGCGCCGGGCGGGTCGTGGAGGAGGGGTACGTGGATGAGGTGTTCTTCCTGCCCGAGCACGACTACACCCGCGAGCTGCTCGGCGCGGTGCCCAAACCGGTCTCCGCCGTGCCCTGACCGAGGCCGTGGCGGAAAACCGCATGTCGAACCGGAGAACGGGTGGTTAGCATGAGAGCATGACCTTCTTGGTGATGCTCTCCCCCGCAGCCGGGGTCACCTGACGTCTTCTTGAGGCCCTGAAACGGGGGCCTCGATCTGTTTTCGGGCTCCAGCGGAGGTTCCGATGTCCCGAATCCTGCTCACCACGACCATCCCGTACGTCAACGCCCGTCCCCACCTGGGCTTCGCCCTGGAGCTCGTCCAGGCGGACGTGCTCGCCAGGCATCACCGCCTGCTCGGCGACGAGGTCAGGTTCCAGACGGGCACCGACGACAACTCGCTCAAGAACGTGCGGGCCGCCGAGGCCGAGGGGATCGCCGTACGGGATCTCGTCGACCGCAACGCCGCCGAGTTCGCCCGGCTGGCGGGACCGCTCTCGCTCTCCTATGACGACTTCATCCGTACCAGCGCCGACCCCCGGCACCGGCCCGGTGTCGAGCGGTTCTGGCGGGCCTGCTCCGCCGACCTGTACCGCAGGCACTACGAGGGCCTCTACTGCGTCGGCTGCGAGCAGTTCTACCCGTCCGGCGAGCAGTGCCCCGAGCACGACGCCCCGCTCCAGCGCGTGTCCGAGGAGAACTGGTTCTTCCGCCTGTCCCGCTACCGCGACGAGCTGTACGGCCTGATCGACGGCGGCCGCATTCGCGTCGAGCCCGCCGAGCGCCGCAACGAGATCCTGGCCTTCATCGCCGCGGGGCTGTCCGACTTCAGCGTCTCCCGCTCCCAGGCGCGGGCGCGCGGCTGGGGCATCCCGGTGCCGGGCGATCCCGGACAGGTGATCTACGTGTGGTGGGACGCGCTCGGCAACTACCTGACCGCGCTGGACTACGCGAAGGGAGAGCACGGCCACTGGTGGTCCGGCGCCGACCGGCGGATCCACGTGCTCGGCAAGGGCGTCCTGCGCTTCCACGCGGTCTACTGGCCGGCGATGCTGCTGTCGGCGGGGGAGTTGCCGCCGACGGACATCCTGGTTCACGACTACCTGACCGTGGACGGCCGGAAGATCAGCAAATCGACCCTCTCCGGTGTCCCCGGCGGTGCGGGCGCCTCCGCCGGAGTCCTCGACGCCTCCGGCGGTCCCGGTGCTTCGGGAGGCCTCGACGTCTTCGGCCGATCCGGTGGCGGCTTCGCGGGAACCGATCTCTCGGCCGTCGACCCGATCGGGCTCGTCGAGGCGTACGGCGTGGACGCGGTCAGGTGGTGGCTGCTGCGGGAGGTGCCCAGGGTCGGCGACGTCGACTTCACCGCGAGGCGGCTCATCGCCCGCCACGACGGCGAGCTGGCCGACGGGCTGGGCAACCTCGTCAACCGGGTGGTCAGCATGGTCCACCGCTACCGGGACGGGATCGTGCCCGAAGAGCGTGAGACGGCTCTGGACGAGGTCAGAGGTCAGGCCCGAGGCGTGATGATCGAGGCCCTGGAGGCGTTCGACTTCCGCGCGGCCACCGCCGCCGTCTACGCGGTCGCCGAGGAGGCCAACCGGTACGTCAACCGCACCGAGCCGTGGCGCCTCGCCCGCGAGGGCTCGCCCCGGCTCGATGCGGTCCTCGGCACCCTGGTCGCCACCTGCAGGGAACTGGCGGACCTGCTGGCCCCCTTCCTCCCGGACGCCTCGGCGCGGATCGCCGGCCAGTGCCGGGGAGAGCGGCTCGCCGACCCGGTCCCGCTCTTTCCGCACCACCGCCCTCGGGGCCCCGCCCCGGCCCGTGCGGAACAGCGGATGACACCATCCGTACCCTCATCCCACCCGAGCCCCATCACCGCGAGGAGAGCCGGCAGGTGAAGCAGGTGTCGGAAACCATCAGGCGGGTCGCTCAGGCCAGTCGCCGTGCTCCCGCCGCCGGGGTCGCCGGGTAGATCTCCGGTGCGGCCCAGCCACGCTCGGCGTAGGCCCGGGTAACGGCCTCCCGTACGGACTCCACCCGCTCGTCGGTGACCAGTGCGATCGCCGAGCCGCCGAACCCGCCGCCGGTCATCCGCGCCCCCCGGGCACCGCCCCTGACCGCCGACTCCACGGCCACGTCCAGCTCGGCGCAGGACACCTCGAACTGGTCGCGCAGCGACAGGTGGGAGGCGTTCAGCAGGGCGCCGATCTCCCGTACCGCCCCGGCCCGCAGCAGCCCGATCACCGCCTCGACCCGGTGGTTCTCCGTCACCACGTGCTGGGTGCGCCTGCGCTCGTCGCCGCTCAACCTGGCGAGGGCGCCACCCAGGTCGGTGACGTCGCGCAGCGCGTCGAGGCCCAGGTGCTTCGCGGCGTTCTCGCAGTCACGGCGGCGGTGGGCGTACTTCCCGTCGGCGAGCTCGTGGCGCACCCCGGTGTTGATGATGAGCAACTGGAGGCCGTGGCTCGCCAGGTCGAACGGGATACTCCTGGTGCTGAGGCTCCGGCAGTCCATGAACAGCGCCTTCCCCTCCTCCGCGAGGGCCGAGGCCGCCTGGTCCATGATCCCGCACGGCATGCCCACGAAGTCGTTCTCGGCCTTCTGCGCGTTCAGCGCGATCTCCATCTTGGTGAGGCCGAGCTCGTACAGCTCGTTCAGCGCCGTACCGACGACCACCTCAAGCGCCGCGCTCGACGACAGCCCCGCTCCCTGGGGCACGTCCCCGTCGATCACCACGTCCGCGCCCCCGACCGGGTGCCCGGCCCCGCGGAGCACCCAGAACATCCCGGCCACGTAGCGGGTCCAGCCCTCGGCCTGGTCGGGCGTCGCGAGCGTGTTCGGCTCGTCCACCTGCAACGACCGCAGCCGGATCACCTCGTCCTCGCGCGGCGAGACCGCCGCGGTCACCCCCCACGGCACCGCGAACGGCAGCACGAATCCGTCGTTGTAGTCGGTATGCTCCCCGATCAGGTTGACCCGCCCCGGCGCGTGCCACACCCCGGCGGGCTCCGTTCCGTACGACTCCCGGAAAGCTTCAACAACGCGCATGATCCAACACTCCTCAACAAGGCCCACCGTTAGGGTAGCGAGTCCCTGGGACCAGGCTCCGCCAAAGGTCACATCTTGAACCCGTCCCGCCCGGCAAGTGTGCGAACAGCGCCCACGTTTGGTTGAATGCCGCAGTACGGCGTGCACGAGGGGCGGTAGCTCAGCCGGTTAGAGCAGGGGACTCATAATCCCTGGGTCGCGGGTTCGAGTCCCGCCCGCCCTACCCCTTGTGATCACCCGAAAAGCGCCCCTGACCTGCGTGTTCGCGGTCGGGGGCGCTTTTCGCGTTCGGCGGTGTGCGGCCGTGGTCACGCCCGTGGACGTGGCGTACGAGCATCCAGAACCCGCACGCGGGGCGCCACGCCGGAGGGTGGGCCGCTGTTGAAGGTGCGGCGCCGCGCATGGTGAGAAGCGCGGCGAGGGCGGGTGGAAGGTTCGAGGCCGCGCTCATCGGGACCCGGCGGGTGCCAGACGGAAGGTGATGGCCGGTGTCGAGGAGTGGGGTGCGGGTGATCCCACGCGATCAGATGGCTCCAGAGTCAAATGTCAGTAAAGAAGTCAAGAGTTTGTATGGCCAGGTCAGCGCACTCCTTGACCGAAACCATAAGGGTTTAGTAGAAAATCCTAGTAAACCCGGATTGGAGGAGTTCGAACATGCGAAGTCGACTGGTCGGCGCCCTGGGCGTGGCGGTTCTGGCGCCGGTGCTCGTTGCGATCCTCGGGGTCGAGGCGGCCGGGGCCTCCACGTGCACGGCGACGTACCAGGAGGTCAACTCCTGGTCCTACCAGGAGAACGGGTCCTGGGTGACCGACAACATGGTCGAGATATCGATCAAGAACACCAGCCCCTCGATCATCGACGAGTGGCAGCTGAACTGGACGTGGCCGGGCAACCAGAAGGTGACCGTCTCCCTGGCCGGCCGGATGGACCAGTCGGGGGCCGATGTCACCGTCCACAGCAACGGGTCGTGGAATCCCATGAAGCCGAACGCCGCGGTCCAGCTGGCCTTCATCCAGCGGGGGACTTCCGCCGCCCCCGCCCCGACCGTGACCTGCACTCCCGTCCAGTCTTGACGTGAACCACCATCCTCACCCGACCTCCATCCGCAGAGGCGGACGGCATCGCCCGTCGGGCCGCTCGCTCGCGTCGCCAAGCAGGAGGGCGGCATCCGCGTCTGGGGGCGCGTCCGTACTCCCTCTCCCCGGGCGTGAACCCGCGTACGCACAGGCCGGTGGCAACCGCTGAACCTCGCCCGCCGGGTGGAACCACCCTGGCCATGGCTCGTCGCCGAGACGAGCAGGCAGGGGTCAGGCGACCTTCGAGGCGGGAGCCTTCCAGGTGTTGCAGGCGCCCGGCTTCTTCGACGCGTAGCCCTGCTCGAACCAGTGGAGACGGTTGGCGGGCTTGCCGTACCAATTGAACCTGGCGTACTCCTTCGGGGTCTCGGCGGTGAGGAGGGGCTTCCAGTTCCTGGCCGAGCGTCCCAGGCTCCTCATGGAGATCCCGCCCAGGCAGTCGGCCTGCAGGTAGTAGCGGTGCATCTGCTCGTCGCCACCGTCCTCCTCGTCGCCGGCCGGCAGTGCCCACCAGGCCTCGCTGATTCCGGTCTGTGCCTGGATGAACACGCCGTACGCCCGGGTGACCTCGACGAGGATGGCCTGGTCGGACTTGGCTTTGATCCAGTCGGAACCGAGCTGCACCTGGATGGAGCGGTGGCAGTAGGCGGCGAAGGAGCCGGACACCTGCAGGCCGGTGAGGCAGAGACCGTCCTTGACCTTGGCCTCGATGTCCACTCCGGCCGGGACGAAGTCCTTGATGGTCTTGCGCCAGGCGGAGTTCAGGCAGTCGACGACCTTGTTGAGGTACTTCGTGGTGGAAGCCTTGCTGGTGCCCTTGGTCACCTTGCAGGAGACCGAGGGGAGGCTGCCCTGCTTGTAGAGCGGGTTGTGGGTCAGCTCGGGAGCCCCGACGATGGGACCGGCGGACGCGGTGGCCGTACCGGTGAACAACAGGGCGAACACCCCGGCAGTGGCCGCCAATGTGTGAATCATCATGAAGCATGATCGTAGGGGCGAGCGTCACCGGCGGAGTTCCGCTCTCGGCGTGCGTTCCGATGGGCGTCGAGAGTCCGATCATGATCGAGTCGATCCCTCTCGCCAGGTTTTTCGTTTTCTTCCCGTTCCCTGGCCTGACTCGGGCGTTGCCGCATGGGCGAGCGATCTGAAATAACGCCTGGTGGTGCTAGTGGGTGAGCGCGGCTTCCAGTCCTCGCACGCTGCCAAGAGCAAATGTGTCCCTGCTCGTATGTTTCAGTCGATATCCCTTGGGGCGGCGGATGCTTATCTAATCGTATTGCGGGCGATGCCGTACACACCGATGATGTTGTTTATCCCTACGGTATGGACGGTGTATGTGACAACGGACAGTTCGATTCGGCTCGCAGGGAACAGTCTCGTCATCCGTTTTCCCAAGAACCCTGAGTTCAACAGAGAGCTACGACGGATAACCAGTGGTCGCGTCCTATTCGACTATCGGCTCGGCGGCTACCGGATGAACGCCGACGAGTTGGAGCACTCTATGGTGAGGGAAAGCCTGAGAGGATTCGCACGACGTCACGGCCTGTCCTTCCGAGGCGAGGCATGCGTTCGTGCAGGGGCGTTTCTAACGGTCAACGCGGTCGAGCGGGTCCGGGCCGAGATCAAGGCGATCGAGGACATGCTCAGAAGCACTCGTTCCGTCGGTCTGAGCACTCGAGGTGAGGACGTCGAGACCTATCGGGATCAGTTGGGCGGCCGGCGTCGTGACCTGTACTCCATGCGCGCCTGGCCCCGCCTGAGTAGCCGTCCCTCCGGATGCGGCTTGGTCACACCGGGCAGCCTCATTCGCATCCGTTACCCCGATGGTGAAGAGGGGGCAGTCGTCGTTTCCGCAGTCGACCTCGACGGCTACGACCGAGTGTCTCCGTTCACCGAACTCGGACAGGTCCTTACCTCGGCCTCCGTGGGGCAGCACCATGAATTCAAAGGTGGCTCGTTGCGAGCGGTCAGGGTCGTCGCGGTGGATGACTGACGCAGCCGTGTCACGGTATCTCGACCTATCTTTGAATGGGATCCGCCGGGCCATGCGTGGTTCGGTCGATGGACGGCATGAAAAGGGCTGGAGGGAGTGTTCGACGCACCATGCGAGCAAACCCGAAAGATGCTTTCCGGTGGTTTCGGGGTGCGTCTCATCCGCCGAGGAATGCGCTCGCCCTGTCGCTGTGTGACACGTACGGCGTGCCGCAGGCTCGGGCGATGGCTACGAAGAGGAGGCGCCGCTCGCGCTGGAGTTCCTGCGACGGGGCGCCACGCCCTCGTCCTTTGGCGTGACCGTGAACGAGGCCTGGACAACGCCGCATAGGCAGACTTCGTCAACACTGTCAGCGCGTAGCCGGAGGAAGCCAACGCTGGACCAGGTGCCGTGGGACAGCGGCATCGACATGCCACAGCTTCCTCGACCCGTGCCACTGGGGGCGTATCCCGGCGGTCTGTAGCGCGTGTTTGAACTCGTCTTTCTTGTCGAAAGAGACCTGTATGTAAAGGCGTCCGTCCAGCACATCGCCAGATCTGACATCGGGGGCCGAATTCGGCTCCGGCGATGTCTGCTTCCAGGTACGGGCAGGACGTTCCATTCGTGCGCGGTCGACGATGTGACGAACTTGCCGGCAGGAGAACGGGTCGGTGATCCGTATCATCAGGTCGGTGGCGCCGGTGTTGGCGAGGAGGTTGAGCGAGCCGTGCCACAGCACGGTGTCGTCGACGATCATGACCTTCTCGTGCATGCGCTCGCGTACCGCGACCAGGCAACCAGCGGCCTCAAGGTCTCGTACCAGAGCACGCCTGCGTGGATCGTCGGCCTGGTCCCGGGTGTGGACGGTGACCTGCACTCCGCTGTTGATGCGCGGGGTGAGATGCCGCAGCCATCTGCCGACGGGGGCAGGGTCCAGGAAGGCACAGTAGATCTCGATGCTGCGCTGAGCTTGCCCGATGTCCCATGCGATGGCGCGGGGCACCTCGTCGGCGGGAAAGAACGCAGGCCGGGCCAGCTCGTCCTTGTCCAGCCCGGCCAGGTCGGCCGCGGAACGGAACGGGACGAGGTCGTCCACCGAGAGCAACCGCGCGTGGCGCTCCAGGTGGGCGAGCATCAGTGCGGCCTCACTTCCCGGACTGAGGTTGTCGTGCAGGAACCGGGTGTCGGCGACGACGACGAGGTGATCCTGCGCCCGGCTGAGGGCCACGTTGAGTAATCGGCAGGTGGAGGATGACAGGCCCGAGCCCTCGTAGAAGTAGCCGAGCTTGTCGCCCGCCCCGGCCACGGTATCGATCACCACAAGGGGACGCTGACTGCCCTGGAATCGATGGACGGTGTCCACCAGCCCCTCGTAGCTCTCGCCAAACCGGTAGGTCAGGCTGTTCCGCAGCGCCTTCACCTGGTCTCTGAACGGAGCGATCACAGCCAGCCGGTCGGCCGGTCGCTCTCCGGTGGCCAGGCCCGTCCACTTGCGAGCGGGCAGGACCTCGTCGTACTGCAGGCCTCGGACAAGCTCGTGAATGACCGCTTCGTGCACCGGGTTGGTCTTGTGCCCGTTGCGGCGGCCTTTCGGGTTGGGCAGGCGGCGCGGGGTGGTGTCGACAAGGATCAGCGGGCCGTCGATCAACGGCGAGGGCGGGAGACTGCTGCGGTCACCGCGCCCGGTGCGCAAGGGCGCGTCGGGGTAGGCGACGACATTGACCACCTCGCAGATCGACGGGCGCATACGGTACTGCGTGTCCAGGCAGACCATCCGCCGGTCCTGACGGGCCGAGCCCGCCGGGTCCACCAGCCCGGCCGTGACGAAGACATCGCGGTCCATCCAGAGCGCGGCGTGCTGCCTGTCCTCGGGGGAGGCGTCCCGGTCGCCGGAGGACCTGGTCACGGCGGGCAACTGCCGGAAGTCACCGGCGACGACGACCCGCCGGGCGGCGAGTCCGGCGACGCACCAGGCCGAAGGGGTGTTTACCATTCCGGCCTCGTCGATGACCACCACGTCGATCGAGTCGAGCAACCTGCGGGACTGTACCACCTTGGCGACGGTGGTGCCCATCACGCGGCAGCTGCCCCGGACCACTTCGGTGATCTTCTGCTGTTCCTGTTCCAACGCGGTGAGTTGCTGCTGAAGCCTCTCGACGGCATCCCGAAGAGGACCGGGCGGGGGAACCCCTCGCAGCCGGCCATGCAGCACGGCCAGCTCCGGCTCACGTTTGGCGATTTCGGTGGCACGGTTTCGCTGTACGGTCAGCGCGGCGTGCAGCTGCTGATCGAGCGCGGTGACGGCGTTCCGCTGCGTCCAGTGCACGCGGCCGAGGTCGGCGAGCTTGGCCTGCTTCTTCTTGGCGAAGAGCCCGGAAGGGGGGCCGATCTCGTGGATCTGCTGCTCGGTCCTGGCGAGGGCGGCCTGCCCGGCCTGGATCTGCCGACGCAGGGCCGCGGCGTGCCGCCCGGCCTCGTCGTGTCGCGCGTTCAGGTCCCGCAGCTCGCCTGAGACGCGCTCGGCCTCGGTGTGGAGTGCGAGGTCTTGACGTGCCGCGTTCAACAGTTCGCGCGTTTCGGTGATCCGCGCGGTGATGGCGGCGGCGATCCGTCCGGCGATTCGCCCGGCGTTGATCTGGTCGCCGAACCTGGTGGCCAGGGAGGCGAGCTCGATGTCTCCGGCACGCTGCACGAGTCCCGTGTCGAAACCCTCCTCACCGGAGAGCAAGGCACAGATCCGCTCCAGCGCCTGGTCCACGGCGACCTTGGTCGGGGCGACGAAGAGCACCCGCATCCCCTGCCGGTAACAGCCCTCGACGATGGAGGCGACAACGTCGGTCTTGCCGGTTCCCGGCGGTCCCCAGATGAAGGTGAGCTCGCTGTCGAGAGCCTGCTCGATCGCCTGTCGCTGCCGAGGATTGAGTTCGCGTTCGCGATACCCCCGGATGAAACGGTCCGGGTCGACGCAGCGGTCGACGCGCGGACTTCCCTGGCCGAGCATCCAGCCCGCCGTGGTGAGATTGACCAGACCGTCGCTTCCACCGGCGGACTCCAGCCGCTCGGCGAGGGTCTCCATGCCCGCCGACTCGTCCTTGCGTAGCTGAGCGTTGCCCGGCTGGCTGCCCAGATCGGCCGTGGTGCGAACCGCGACCTTGCCGTCGGGCATCCGCACGGCCTCGGCGCTCACCCACGGGGCACGAGAACGTGAGAGCCGGACGAGTAGTTTCTCGCCAGAGAACGCGTCCTTCCAGCTTTTGCAGGAGAACAGGTACTCCTGGATCTCCCCGTCGCCTCCGACCCTGCGCCCGGCGGTCAGCGAGACCTTCTCCCCGTCGCCGTCACTGCGAAGCTCGGCGATGATCTCCAGGCGTACGGCCCGTAAGAGATTATCGACGGGAACGGGCCTCTGCTGCGTGCCTGTCATCGCGCTCCCTCTGGGGGTAAGGAGATCGGCGTGCCGGTACAGATCAGAAACGTACCCTTGCTGAGCAGGAATTGAGGAGTGTCCGCGTAGTCCGGTAGCGGACAGAAAGATCTGCCGTGTCCTCGATCCGCCTTCAAGAAAGGTATTCGGGATCACCGTGGTGAACATCACGACTCGCTCATCCGGGATCGTCGGTGTACGGCCCTTCGTCGAGCTGGTCAGAAGGAGGAATCGGACCCTCGGGGGCGAAGGCACTGGGCGCGTCGAACCGGCGTACCAGGTCGTCAGCCGCGTCCTGCCTGCCGTGCTTGACGAGACAGTCGGCCACCTGCCGAGTGAACAGGGCACGTTGCGGGTCACCGTCCGGGAAGTCGGTCGCCTTCAAGAACGCCTCGAAGTGGTCGACGACGGGTGATCCGTGCCCGGGATCAGGTGTGGACGGCTCGTCGTCCACCGGTTGTGAGGGGGACGGCAGCAGATACCGGAAGCACTCGGGTATGTCCTCGTTGTTCGCGGCGGAGGAGAGCTGGGCGAGGATGCCCAGGTCCTGTACCACCTTCTCCACCCGGTCGTCGTTCCTGGCGAGCCACCAGACCACGGTGCTGCCCGGGTCTTTCAGTACGTCCTCTCCGAGGTACTCCCGCTTGCTCTGCTCGTACTTCCTCTCGTGCTCCCAGACCGCCTTGTCCTTGCGCACCTCGGCGAGCTTCCCCAGTCGTTGCCGATCATGATCGGAGAGAGTGAGCGTGACCGACTCGGCCATCGCCCGCACGCATCCGTCGGCGTCCGACTGCATTCTGCTCAGTGCACCGTTCAACTCGTGCTGAACGAGCGAAGCCCTGCCGGGGAGCCGGTTCTTCGTGACGTTCATGGCACGTTCCAGGATCGTGTCGACCGCCAGGCCGCCGAGGTTGGCGACCGGCTCGTCCACTGTCCTGCCATCCGGAGACCACCGCACCGTCGCCGAGAAGAGGAAGTCGTAGTCCTCCTCCAGACTCGGCAGCGCGACTCCGACGACCCGCTGCTCCCGAGGCTCTATCGGTGGCGGTGGAAGGTAGGTCGTCTCCACCGATGGCGAGGAATCCGTTACGCGGCCGGTTACCCTCATGGCCAGGACCACGACGATCCCGGCTACCACGGCGACCACCACCCACGTCCAGGGCGGTAGTGGGGCGAACAGAATGAGACCGACGAGAATCAATCCCGCGAAGGCGACAAAGTAAACCGTCACCGTCCTGTGGCCAGAACCCATGGTGTTGTCTCCCTGGTCTGTTGTCACGATGGCGGCTCACACGGCCCCGATACCCATGGAAAAGTTGATCTTCCGTAGGACGTGATCGATGAGAAAGGCGTGGCGTTCCTGGCCGTCCGTCCCAGGGCGGTCCAGGTCTCGGGTGATGACGTGCAGGCGGGCCAGGAGGTCCGCACGTTGCCCGCCCCCTGCGACGAGCGTGTCGAGGAGATACTCGCGATGTGGTTCATCGTCGGAGGCTGTCCGGATCCAGCGTTCCACCTGCGTGCGCCAGACCTCGTACGGACACCGGTGGAAGGCGATGCTCCAGCCGGTGATCAGCCGCTCTCTTAGGCCGGGGTCGGACAGGGGTGCGCGCATGCGTGGCCCGGTGGCTGTGAGCGGTGCCGGATCGGCGAACTCCACGAACAGGTCGGCGTCGATCGGCCATTCTTCCAGCTGGAGCCGTTCAACCAACCGCTCCAGCATCCGGACCCGAAGCTGGGCGTCGGCGCCTACCAACTGCATGAGCGCGGCGCGGGCATGTGTGGTTCCGCGTTCCCTGCGCGCCAGGTGATGGAGCCGGACCATGGCCTGGTCCGGGTGGCGCACGGCCATCACCTGCCAGCACGCCACGACGAGCACCTCGGTGAGCCCCTTGGGCAGGTTCGTCTCACGCGACCATTCGTAGATTTTCTTTCGGAAGAACCGGCTGTGTTGCTCGTGTTGAAGTCCTCGTCGCAGTGCCTGGACGGCCGCGCTCGTCCGGAAGCCGTTCCCGGTGTCCTTCGCGCACTGCGATATGAGAGTCAGCAGGAGGTCCCGGTACCTGTCGTGCAGGCACAGCTCGGCGAACCGCTTGATCAGTTTGTCGCGGTCGTCTGTCTCCAAGCCCGTCAGGCCCACGGCGTCACCGACCCATTTCTGGATGGGCTCCCGTAGTTCCGGTCGGTGGGTCCAGAAGTGGGTACGGACCGCCGAGTCGTATCCGAGTTTGTCGAACCGCACCTGGCCGGAGGCGTCGGGTGTCGCCCCGATCTTCTGAAAACGGGCGGCAAGATCCGCCCGCTCCAGCAGAGGGCGTTCATCCTGCGGGTACTTCACCCCTTCCAACATCGCGGCGGTGGCCCGGTGGATGACGTCGATATGGGCTCCGTGCAGCATGGCCGTGGCCAGCAGCAGCGCTCGCTGTGGTCCCTTGCGCAGTTTGACGAGATCGTCGGCGACGAGCTTGCCCTGGTGGTTGTCCAATGCGGCCAGGGCGCTCTCACACCAGGCGGCGAATCCGCCCGCTGATCCCGCCGTGGTCCGTGCCTCGACGACGAGCGCGGCGAAGTCGGCGATCTCCTGCATCGAGGGGCTCCTGAGCAAGAAGCCCGAGGTGGCCTGAGGTGCCGAATCGGTTTCGGCTACCGGGATACCCGCCATGCGCAGATAGCGCTGGAGCACCCCTATGCCTGCTGGGCGGGTGATCTCGACGCGGTAGGCGCCGAGATCCGCCCCGAGCCGCTCAACTCTCCTGGTCGGGAGTATCGCCACCAGGTGGGCACCGCGCTCGTGCACGACCTTGCGGAGGTCGGGAAGCTCGCCTTGGACCTCGGTCCAGGCCTGCTCACTGGTGATCGCTGACAGATCCACCAGCACCAAGGCGCCTTCGCCAACCTGGCTGGTTTTCAGATAGGGGGGTTTGTCCTTCAGCAGGAGCTCGTGGAACGTCTCGCTTCCGGAGTACAGCTCACCCAGGAGAATCCATGCGGCGGTCCTTCTTCCAGTGCCCGGCGTTCCATCCAGGAATACGGTGCCGTGGGATTCCAGGACCGCACCTGCCCTGGTGAAGCCTCCGGGAGAAAGGAAACGCTGCCGGAACCATAACAACTGGTCATCGGCAATGCGCCGGGGATCCTTGCCCGTGGCTTCGCCCAGCGAGATGATCTGGTTGCCGTTACCCGTGTGCACCGCCGCTTCACGGCCGATGAAGACGGAGGACCTGATCTGGTCGCTCAACGGCCGTTCTCCTCATCCTTGCGGGAGTCGCCGAACTGGTGACCGATTCCTCCGCGGTTGTCTCCGGCGACGTATGCTGCCCTGTCTCCGGAGAAGTGCTGGATGTTGCCCTTGCCGGTGTGGAACATCCCGTGGTCGCCCTTGATGACCGTGCCGACATCGCCGGCGGTAATGTCGCGGCCCTGGATGACCGTGCCATGAACGTCGCCCGCCGAGTTGGCGATGGAGTCGGGGGGCGACGGCTGAGAGGCCGGGCGTTTCGTCGTTCTGAACGACGGCACCCAGTCGGCGAGCCTGGCGACGAGGCGGGTGAGGTCCGCCTGGAGGTTTTCCAGATCCACGTGCACCGACTGGGTCTCGGTGAGCCAGGCCAGCTCCACCGGCAACTCCGCCCGGTCCAGCCGTTTTGTCCTGTGCCCTTCGAGAACCGGCACGACCGGTATGCCTAGGGCGAACGCCTCAAGGAGCTCTCGACGGACCCAGTCGTCCTCGTCATGAAGTCTGGGGGACTGGATCCAATTGGGGCCGATGACGGCGAGGAGGACGGTACTGCACCGCACGTTGCCGAGCAGTTCCTCGGGAAAGCGCTGGCCAGGTTTGATAGACCTGGTGGCGCGGAAGATCTGTTCCTCTCCCCCGAGAATTGCGGATAGTTCTTTTTCGAGGAGAAGAGCGGTCTTCTCTCCGTCTCCGGTGCGGTAGTTGATGAACACGTCGGGCATGGTGGCTTCCCTCTCTACGGGACGATGATCTGCAGGGTCGTGCTGAGTTCAGGGGTGAGAGCGCGCACCGATCGGTTTCGTTGGTGACGAGCCAGAGCACGGGCGAGATTGCGCAGGTCCGCAGCGATGGTGGCCGAACTCACCGTGACAGCGCTGCCGAGCAGTCGGCTGATCACGTCGCATGCGTGGTCGATCTCCCCAGCCGCGGCGTGGGCGAGGGCGCAGCGCACTCCGTAACGGACCTGCGTGCGCAGTGCCTGGGTTGGCACCTGCGCCAACTGTGTTTCCATGATTTCGGCGGCTTCGGCCGGCCGTCCCAGGTCGTAGAGGCACCAGCCGGTGATCATCGCGACCGGGTCGGACAGGTTGGTGGTGCCGATGACGGGCGCGTCAGAGTCGGATGCGCGGCCGACGAGCAGCGCACGCGCCCGGTCCAAACTGTGCATGCAGGCGTTGTAGTCACCCGCGAGCGCGTGACCCTGTGCCTCCCGTTGTGCTGCCAGGCCGCGGATCCGCGGTGGGACCTTGCCGTTCTGCGCTTGCTGGGCCAGTTCAACGGTCTGGGACGCATCCTCGCGATAGAGGGTGACCAGTGCCCGGCGAACCAGTCCGTAGGCGGCAAGATCATGATCACCGCCGACGGCTGCCAAATCAACGGCGCGTTGTGTCCACCACAGCGCCGCCTGCTCGTTTCCCGTCTCCTGCACCAGCCAGCCGACATACTCGGCGTACCGGGAACCGAGCCTCAGCAACCCCTGACGTGTCTGAGAACCGGCATGGGCGGACAGCTCCCGGAGCGTATGGGTCTGCGCGATGAGCGCGGGGAGTAGGAGTCCTGGACTGACTGTCTGACCGAACTGCCGATACTGGTCGAACAGAGATCGCGATACCCCCAGGAGCGTCGTGTCCTCGGCGCCGGACGGGGTTGCCGGGCCGCCGATGCTCATTCCCGTGATCGAAGCCGCCCCCGCTGCCAGCGCCTGTCTCCGGCTCATGGGCTGGAACCGGTTCTGCCCGTCTGAGGACAACTGCATCAGCCACACCTCATCCTCGTCACCACTCTTCTCCTGTACGAGTTCTTCTTTGGGAGGCTGTTCGCGGACCAGAGCGGCGAGCTCGCCTCCGGCGTCGAGCGCGACGTCGCAGAGGCGGCCCAACTCGCGGCTCGGCGCTTTGATGCCGCGCTCGACCTTGCTGAGCTGGCCTTTGCTGTAATGCACCAACTTGGATAAATCAGTAAGGGTGAGATCGGAGGCGAGACGTCGCCGCCGAAGTTCCCTTCCGAAGGAGATTGGCTGCTGGACCACATGAACCTCCGTCACCGCCTGTCCGAGCAGCCGTGAATCACCGCTTGCAAGACTGTGTTAGCCGATGTCGGACAGACAAGGCCTGTTCCGGTGTTTCCCGTTTCCAACTCCGAAGGCAATAGGAAACTGCTGGCATTGTCCAGACGGTTTCGGGTGTCTCTATGGGACTTCCTCCTGCTCGCGAACACCGGTTATCCTGCGGGATTCGCTGTCGGTAGCCGGTCTGGTATCGGTCACCGGAAAACTGTAAACGGCACTTACCGGAAGGAGATTCAGTCATCATTTAAATGGATTTATCGCTCTATTGTGTTGCGTCAGACAGGCGGACGTACACGATCCAGTGCAAGTGGTCGACCCCGGCGCGGTGCGTGACTTCATGGGCACTCCGCAGGCCAGGAAGTGCCTCGGTCACCAGGGTGTCCTCGACCGGGAGGCGGAGCCTGGTGAGCTTGCCGGTCTGCCTGGAGGAACGGCAGCGTTTACTTCGGAACGTGTTCCGAAGTATGGTTGGGCATGGCCATGCCGACCGTGCCGTTCTCCGACCTGTCGAGGCACTCCAAACGGGTCGCCGAGATCATCGACCGCTTCCATCGCGTACGCGTCACGCGCCGCGACGGAGAGGACCTGTTCATCTCAGTAGCCAGGCATGACGATCAGCGAGAAGAGACCGCGGACGTCGCGGCCCGCATGATCGCCGCGCTGCTGGCCAGCGATGAAGGCACCCGAGCCGTCTTGCACGCGCTGCCCGAGGTCTTCCCATGGGCACGGCATCTCTCCGCGGCGGAGACGCGGGAGTTCGTCCGGGAACTCGTGGACGCCACCCGGGACTCGGTTGATCTGGACGTCCACTCCACGCTGCACCGGGTCATCGTCGAGTGGCGCGCCACCGCCCGCATCCTGGCTGATCCCGAGCTGACCGCGCGGCTCACCCGCGCGCTGCCGGACGAGGACCACGGTGAGGTGGCCGCTCCGTGAGCCCCAAACGCGGCGACGCCGTGGCCCCACACGAGTGGCACCTATGGTTCGCCACTGTCAGCGGTCGAATTCGCCGGCCTTGATGCCGTGGACGAAGGTGCCCCATTCGGTGGAGGTGAGGAGCAGTTTGGGGCCGTCCGGGTCCTTGCTGTCGCGGATCGCGACGACTTCGGGCAGGTTGGCGGCCACCTCGACACACTGGCCACCGTTGCCTGAGGAACGCGATGATTTCCGCCAGATGGCGGTGCTCAGGTCCATTTCTGCTTCAGTTCCTCGACCTTCTTGAGGCAACACGACCCAGAATGGGAACAGAGTCGTGTTGCCTTACGTTGCTTCCAAATTCTGAAGGGTTGTTTTCTCCTGACCGGAACCGGTTTAGTGGTCGAACCGGTCGGTTTTGATACCGTGGACGAAGGTGCCCCACTCGGTGGGGGTGAAGAGTAGCTTGGGGCCGTCTGGGTCTTTGCTGTCCCGGACGGCGACTACCCCGGGCAGGTTCGCAGCGACTTCGACGCACTGGCCGCCGTTCGATCCGGAACGTGATGACTTCTGCCACACGGCGGCACTCAGGTCCATTCCCGCTTCACTTCCTCGATCTTCTTGAGGGATGCGTGCTGATGGTCCCCGACCGAGGCAGGATTCGCGGTCGAAGCCTCCAGACTTGATGCCGTGGACGAAGGTGGCCCACTCGGTGGGGGTGAGGAGCAGTTTGGGGCCGTCTGGGTCTTTGCTGTCCCTGACCGCGACAATCCCTGGCAGGTTGGCGGCCACCTCGACACACTGGCCACCGTTGTCCGAGGAGCGTGATGATTTCCGCCAGATGGCAGCGCTCAGGTCCATTCCCGTTTCACTTCCTCGATTTTTTTGAGGGATATGTGCTCAGGATAAGCCCATAGCCGTATCGCCTCATAGCGCTTCCAAATAGAAGTCACAAGATCTTGGTTGTTCGTGATGTGTCCCTGAGCAGGTGAGTCTGAATGGACAACGTCCGGCTCTCCGTTCGGAAGCTCGGCGATCATGAAGGCTCCCGCCAGGCCCGCCACGCACTCCGAATCGACGACCTGGATGGAGACGGCGGACCGCTGTGCGGCCTCCAGCAGATGACCAAATTGCTCCCGCATCAACTCGGGGTTACCGATCCGACGACGCAGTACGCCCTCATCGATAAGGGCGAGGAGCGTGGGCGCATCTTCCCGATCAAGGATCCGTTGCCGCTGCATGCGAGCTTCGACACGTTGCTCCAACTCCTCGGACGTGATTTGTGGTCCTCGGCTGAAGAGATACCTGGCATACGCCTCCGTCTGGAGCAGGCCAGGCACCAGGAGAGGATCCCAGGAACGTATGACGAGGGCTCTGGGTTCGATCTCCTCGGCCCAGTTCCAGAACCAGGCCGGTCCACCGGGTTGGGCGATGATGTGCTCGCGTATCCCCGTGAAGGAGATGCCATTGGCCTTCCCGTAGAGCAGGTCTAGTCTCTCGGCGTCGGACTTGGACGGCGTTCGGCTGGCGCTCTCCAGGCGGCTGATCTGGGTCTGGGTGCAGCCGAGGCGTCTGGCCACGGCGGTCTGCGAGAGCTGTGCGGCCTCCCGCAGGCGGCGCATCTCGGCGCCGAACCGCACTCGGGGGGATCCAGGGTCGAGAGACGGCGCGTTTTCCATCACATTTCCTCTCGAATTAGGAAAAACGGAATTAATGTCCAGCCGGTGATGTCGAATCCAGTCCGGGTAGACCAACGGCTGTCATCATCCGCTCTAGCCTGGACTGCCGATCCGGTAGCAGGCCAACTACCGGTAAGGAAGTCTAGGCATAGAAATCCTCTTCACGAAAGCACAAGAAAGAAAGTGGTTAATCACCTTCTTGATCAGAGAAAGGTCGGGCCGCACATGAATAAGACAGCACTCTTTCACGCTCCGGCCGCGAACATCGGAAATTACCCGAAAAGGAGGCCCGCGACGGCAGGTGACCTTTCGGTTGGCCAGACCGCAGCTTTGGTCGGCGAGAACATCCCTCCGCCGGGGCCGGGGCCGGTGCCGGTGGCCGGAACCTGTGGATCGCCTCGAAGTCACCCTTTGCTGCCGGACGGGCATGTGAAGGGTGTGGCGAAGGTGAGCCGGGTGAGTGAAGATTGATACGTCTCGGCGTCAACCCCTCCGGAGGTACTGAATGCGCGTCGCCCGGTTGCTGGCCGCCAGCTTGGCGCTGGTGATGCTGACCTCGGGATGCACTTCCGAGCCCTCCCTGGGAGAAGCGGCAGCGGAGCTACAAAAAGACACCCAACGCCTGGAAACCGACGACGTCTTCAAGAACCCACTCAAAAAACTGCGCATCCTGCAGCGCCCGGACAAGGATCTTCCCTGTGGTGGGGAGAAGGTCAAGCGGGTGCTGCGGATGACGGCAGACTATGCGCGCGCCGACCAGTCACTGGACTCTCATCTCGACCAGGCTCAGAGGCTTATGGAGAACACCCTTTCTCAAATTTTGGATTACAAAGTGGCGTACGACATCAGCCAGGTAGACGCCCCGGAGGGGCGGTTCATCCATGGCAGTAAAGAGGTGGGGGTCATGGTGAACGTGTACGTGGCGCCGGAGGCGCCAACCTGGCGTCTGCATGCGGAGACTGCTTGCCTGCCGAGATGAGAGAAACCATCGTGTCAGTTTGGAATCTTCAATAGGTTCTCGGCTAGGTCGCTGGTCTGGAATCGCGACGAGTTTTCAATCTTTTCATCGAGCTTACCGTTGCTGTCCATCCATTCCTCGTAAGTGCCTAGCTTCTTTTGGAGCGCCTCTTCCCATTTCTTGTCGCCGCTGGCCTCACGCCTGGCCTCGGCTACGAGTTCGTCATAGGTCTTGAGAGCGCCCGTGGCTTTGCTAACTAGCTCCTTAGGGGGTTCGCTCGCTGGGTAACCGCCGCTATGGAGAAGGTATGCCATCTCGTACTTCATGCGTTTGGCGAGATCGACCCGCTTCTCGGTGGCTGCTTCGACCTGCGTCTTAAAACTGTCGGCCCATTTATCCGAGGCGGAGCTGATGATATATGCCTGGGTGAGTTCCCATCCGAGTTCGGCAACCTGGCCCGCGACGACAACTCCACCGAGGAGGAGGCCAGCGGTGTTTTTAGTGAAATCGAGGGCTAGATCGGCAACGGCATCTTCCGCGCCGAGGGTGTCTTTCGCCGCCTTGAACGTGACGCTGCCGAAGTCACCGAACGTCACTGAAGCCTTGCCGAAGTACTCGGTGTTGCCCTGCGCGTCCAAGCGGGCCGCAGTCAGCAAGGTGTCGTGGCGGAACCTCGCCACCGTTGAGTTGAACTCGTCGGCCGGAACCTCAGCGCCGACGAAGGTTTTTATGAATTGATAGGTATCGACAGGACTCAGGTAGAACGCGGGGGTCACCCCCGGAAAGGCTTCCCAATGTTTGGGGATCTGCATGCTGGAGACACGGTCGGAGGCCCTGTCGAAGCGTCCGCCCGAGACCAACTCGTGGACGTACGAGTTGGCGATCACACCCATGGAATCCCTGGCCGGGTGCGGCAGGTCGTCGCCGAAGGAGCCCGCGGCGCGGATCAGGTCCAGGGCGAAGGCGGCGGCCTCCGGGCTGTGCCGGCCGGGCTTCTCGGTTGTGGCCTCGGTGCCCGCCTCCGCGGCCCGGCCGAAGGCGTCGGCCACCTCGTCCCCGGTGCCCACGCTCTTGGCGTAGTCGATGAACAGCTTCATCTTGTCGACCTGGCTCAGCGTGACCTCGGCCCCGCCCATTTTGGCGAACGCGTCCCGTACTGCCGCACCGTCCCCGGCGAGCACCTCCAGACTCAGCGCGACCAGGTCGGGGGGCAGGTCGTACGCGTGCGTCTGGGTGGCTCCGGCGCGCCAGTCACGGCTGCGCCCCTTCGCGAAGTCGTCCAGCACCAGGGAACGGGCCACCGCGCTACGTATGGACGAGGGGGCGTTCGCGCCCTTGAGCAGCGCGAGCCGGTTCCACGCGGACCCCTTCTCCTCGCCCGGTTTCACCAGGTCGGCTCTGACCTGAGCGAAGGCCGGGACGAGGGCGGGAGCGTTCAGGGCCGCGCCGAGGGCCTTGCTGAAGGCGGCCAGATCCTGCTTGGCGGTCTTACTGCCGGTGACCGCGATGATGCTGGGCAGCGCGTCCCGGACCTTCGGGGACAGCAGGGCGAAGAAGGCGGCGGCGGCCTGGGGGTTGTCGGCGAGTTTGGCGACGTCGTCGATGTGCTCGTGGATGAGCTTGGCCTGCGACTCGCCGTGGAAGTTCACCAGGATGTCCTCGCCGTACATCCTGGCCAGGCCTTGGGCGATATCAAAGTCCTTCAGCTCGTCGGGGAGCCGGATGAGCCCTTGTCCGCCCGCCGCCATCGAGGCCGCGCCCCCGGCCCCGCCCAGCTCCGCGCCCCCCGCCCCGCCCAGCTCCGGGGCGCCGTTGCCCAGGGTTTTGATCAGGTCGATCCGGTCATGCAGCATGGAGACCTGCCTCCCGCCCCAGTCGGCGATGTCGGTGATCTCCCGGAGTGCGGGGGCCTCGACCCCGTTCTGGCGGAGCTTTCCCTCGAACTCCCTGCTGTACGCGGTCAGCCGGTCGGCGGCGCCGCGCAGGGAGGTGGCGAGCTGACCCATCTGTTCGGGGTCGATTCCGCAGAACTCGGCGGTCGGTGCCATGGAACGTTCCCCCTCATGGTCATGACGGTCACGTGCGTCCGGCCATCTCCCGGCGTATGGCGTCCGCCTCTGCCTCGGTCACCAGCGGGGGAGAGCGGCGCAGCTCCTCCTCGACCGCGTCCACCACGTTCTGGGCGAGCCGTCCGAGCCGTTGATGCCGGTCTTCCAGCTCGGTGGTCCAGGTGGTGGCCGTCGGCCCCGTCCACACCTGTCCCGACCGCATCGCCGAGGAGGCGTGCTGGTACGCCTGCCGCACCTCGTGAGCCCGGTATTCGGCTTCGGCGAGCAATTGCCTCAGCCGTTCGTGCCGGGGACTGGGCACCATCCGCTCGGCCACGCCACCCCCGTCCTTTTCATGACCCCGTGATGAAGGAAAAAGTCGCATACCAGATTAGGTATTGATCGTCTAAATCGGCAAGTCCGGTACCCGGCCGGCATCGCGCTTCCGCTGGTGGAGCCATGACCACCCGAGCGGGCGAAATCGATATTTCGGTCATTCCCTCTCATGTTGGAGCGACTACTCCACCCAACGCCATCGGAGTAAGGGATGACGCTGTTCGAAAAGCACATCGACGCGATAGAAATCGCTGTCAAGACCGCGTACTGGATGTGTTTCGTCGCCGGTTTCGCGCTGCTCTTCGCCGGTCACATGACCGTGCTCATGGCCATCGCGATCGGCATCATGTGGCTGTCCCGCGTCACCCTGCACCACATCCAGGCGACCCGGACGCGCTGGGACGACGCGACCGCCGAAGAACTGGAACTACGGCGTGAGCAGCAGTATGAGTACCGTGAGCAAGAACTGCGCCGCCAGATTCGGCGACTACAGCGGCCGGAGGGCCATGGCGGCAGCCCGTGAGTCATGCCGCTCGTCCTCCGGTGAGTCCCTGTGGAATGTCATGATCCGCCCCTGCGATGATCAACATGGGCGGTGACACGGTGCTCGAACGTCCCGACGAGGCCCGGATCCGGCGCGAGCCGGAGGAGCCGGGTGAGCCGGGTGAGGCGGGTGAGGCGGGTGAGGCGGGTGAGGCGGGTGAGGCGGGTGAGGCGGGTGAGGCGGCCGGATTCTACCGAACCACCAGTGACAGCGCCGCGAGTGTCAGGCCCTGTTTCACGGCGTGCCCTCCAGGGCGTCGCGGGCGTCCATCAGGGCGAAGCCGAGCAGGTTAAGGCCTCGCCAGGTGGTGGCGGAGACGGCGCGTTCGTCGTCGGCGGCCAGGCCGATGCCCCAGATCCGGTCGACGGGGCTGGCCTCGACCAGCACGCGGGCCTGGGTGCCGAGCAGGAAGTCCTTCAGCTCGGGGTGCTCGCCGAACTTGGCGATGTTGCCGCGTACCACGATCCCGTAGCGGTGCTCGTTCCAGATCGCCTCGTCGAAGCCGCGGACCTCGCGGCCGAGTTTCTTCGCCTCACCGGGGTGCTCGGCGGCGAGGACTCGCGTAGCGGTCTCGTCGTCGCCGAACAGCCACGCCTTGTGCGCCATCATGTAGTGCTCGGCGGACCGGAAGAGGTGCCCTTCCGAGGTGAAGCCGATCTCCCACCACTGGCTGAGGCATCCGGCGCCGACCCCGCCGCCGCGCGCCGGCCGGTGGCCCCAGAAGAACAGGTAACGCAATCGCTCACCGTCCTGTTCGGCGGCGATGGCCTCGGCGACCGAGCGGGGGAGTCTGCTGAGATCGGACACCGGTACACCGTGTCATGGTCGGTCGCCGTCCGGCCAGTGGGTAATCATTCTGGCCGTGACGGCGAGGTGGCTCTGATGACTTCTCATGAGTCCGGGAAACACGGCCGAAGCGGGACTGCTGATGATCTTCGCGTGATGTCGCGCGGTGGCCGGCCGTCTGCTCCGGTCAGGTCGCCGGTCGGCAACGACATCACGCGGTGGGGTTTTGAAGCCCGTCGCCTCGGGTGGCATCATGATCAGCGGACACCCTTGCCCCCGGAGGAACAGTCACGATCTCCGCCTGCGTGATCAGGAGGCGGGCGGTGGTGCGCTGCCGTTGTGGAACGGGTTCTCGGGCAGACGCTCTGGCGTGACGAGCAACCGGATCACGCCGGCCTTCACCTGCCACGCGTGCCAGACGATCCAGCCGCGCCCGACCCGGTCCGCGGGTAGCGGCTCGAAGGACAGGCCGCCCGTCTCCTCGTCCGTCCGGATGAGGCTGAACACCGCGGTCAGTTCGCGCCTGCGCGCCTCGGCCAGCATGTCGTCCACGGAGCGGCCGTCTCTCAGCCGGACCCCGGCGAACATCTCACCCGGAGCCAGGGCCGCGTCGAAATTCGCATACTCCTCTCCCGGCTTCGCCTGGCGCCCCAGCCTGACATTCACCCCGCCGGCGAAACCGGTGGGGATCCGCATCACCATGACGCAGTGGCTGCTCCGTCCCGGATGGCATCCCCTGGGCGCCGTCTCCACCGAGAGGGCGACACCCCCGAATCGGGGGCCGGAGGGGTCTGGTGTGCCCTGCGGGTCGGGGGCGAGAGAGTCCTTGCTGGTGATGACCATCCCCAGGGTCTTTCCCACCGCGCCCGGCGAGACGGGCACCGGGCGCAGATCGACGTTCAGGCCGACCGCGTGGAACGCCTCGGTGTACCTGCCGTAGTCGGCGAACGGATCCTTGATGCGGGCGACGTACTGGTCACCTTCCCGGTGGATCTCCACCGCGGAGTTGGCGTAGGAGGTAGCCACGCCACCCCCGTCCTCCAGCAGGCTCGGCCCCACGACGATGCCTGCCGCGAGCACGACCGCGGCGGCCAGGATCGGCGCGAGACGGCGGGGGCCGCGCGGGAGGAGACCTGGTCGACGGGCACGTTCCGGCTCCAGGGCTGTGATCGAGGTCAGCAGCGCTCGTGCCCCCGCACCGGACGCGTGGCCTTCCGGCTGCCCGGGTTCGATCCGGGACAGCGGCCTCAGCAGCTCACTGATCTCATCGGCGTTCCTCACAGCGACCTCCCCGCCGGAACCATCCGGCTTTCCGTGGTGGACCGGACACCGGCTTCGTCGAGCGCGCGGGAGAAACGCCTGCGGGCACGGTGCAGCCTGATACGTACCGCGTTGCGTGACAGACCCAGCATCATGGCGATCTCCTCGCGTCCCAGCCCCTCCCAGGCGACCAGCGAGAGGAGCTCACGGTCGTCATCGGACAGGCTCCCGAACACCTGGGCGATCACGCTCAGCTCGACGCCGCTGTCGGGTGAACTCCCGTAGAGGTCGGCCATCTCGGTGTCGAGCTCGACGCTGCGCTGCCGGTGCCGGGCCGCGCTCCTGCGGTGGCCGGCCAGCACCTTGCGCGCCACGCCGTACAGCCAGAGCCTGGCCTCCGGTCCCGGTGGCAGCTCGCTCACCCGGCGCCAGGCGATGGTGAAGGTCTCCGCCACGACGTCGGCCGCGTCCTGCGGCGAGTCACAGCGGCGTACGGCGTAGGCCGTGATCTGGTGGTATGTCTCCCGGTAGACGGCCTCGAACCTGGCCAGCCAGTCGTCAT
The DNA here is from genome assembly GCF_050943795.1 of Streptosporangium sp. CA-115845. NCBI lineage: Bacteria > Bacillati > Actinomycetota > Actinomycetes > Streptosporangiales > Streptosporangiaceae > Streptosporangium > Streptosporangium sp. CA-115845. The sequence goes on from NZ_CP191988.1 coordinate 2,556,591, forward strand.
CCACGGGCGCTTCCCAAGGCAGGTCTCCTTCGCGGGTACGAAAAGTGGACACTCCCTACATGGCGCGGGCGGCCCCATCATTTCGCGCGGATTCCGGAAATCTTCGGTGTGTCTTCCTGCCGTGGCTCACCGTCGCCGACATCGACAATGGGACATGCCTTTCACGCTGAGCCATACCGTTGCGATCCTGCCGCTGCGGCGCCGGCTGCCCCCCTCGGCACTGGCGGTAGGTGCGATGGTGCCCGATCTGCCGTACTACCTGCCGCTGCCCTTCTCCGCCAACACCACCCATGGCTGGCCGGGCGGGTTGCTGGTGGCCCTGCCGGTGGGAGTCGCGGTGCTCGTCGTGTTCCACCTGCTGCTCCGCGCGCCGTTGACGGCGCTGGCCCCGCAGGGGTTACGCGACCGGCTACCTGATCGGGCGCCCTCCGGGATCGGGATCGCGGTGCCGGCCGCGCTACTGACCGGCATCGCCACGCACCTGGTGTGGGACGGGTTCACCCAGGTGGGCGGCTTCGCCGTGGTGCACTGGCCGGCGATGCGCGTCTCGGTCGTCGGGGCGCACCGGGTGTTCAACGTGGTGATGTACGTCAGCTCGCTTGGCGGGCTGGTGGTCCTGGCCGGTTGGTTCGCGCTGTGGTACCGGCGCGCCGCCGTACGACAGGGACGGCCCGGGGTGCCGGGACGGGTGCGCGGATGGGTCCTGGTCGCCGGGGTGGGCGCCGCGGTTCTCGGCGCGGCCGTGCTGGGGAGCGGCGACCGTGCCGCGGTGAGCCTGTACGACCTGGTGCGCTGTGTGATTCTGGGCGGGGTCGGTGGGTTCGGCGCGGTACTGGTCGGCTACACGGTCGCGTGGTACGCGTGGTCGGTGCTGCGTTCCCATCGGGGCACGCCGACATGAAGCGGGGGCAGATCCGAGGGGCCGGGCGCGTCCATGAAGCGGGGTCAGACCTGAGGGTCCAGGTGCGTCCTGACCGCTTCGAGCACCTGGCTCTTCGACGGGTTCACCATCGCCTTTCCGGCCACGGTCACGGTCGGTACCGTCTCGTTCCCGTCCGCGACCGAGCGGACGAACGCCGCCGCCTCGGGATCTCCCCAGATGTTGACCTCGCTGTAGCGCAGCCGGGTGAAACGCAGGCGGGTGCGCAGCCTCATGCAGTACGTGCAACCGGGCCGCCAGTAGACGACCACGCCCTGGTGGTCGGCGTCCTGGTACGACGTGGCCCGGCCTCGGCGAGGCAGGTTCGTGACGACCAGCACCACGAACACGATGATGAGGACGAAGGTTGTGGGGGACATGGGAGCAGTATCGCAAGTCCGCCCATCCGGGCACCCTCACCTCCCGCGGACGGGTGGTGCTCAGCCGATGAGGAGGGGAGCCAGCAGTCGCAGCTGTTCCAGTTGCTGATCGAGTGTCCGGGCAAGGGGTTGCACGGCGACGTGGTCGGCGCCGGCCGTGTGGTGGGCGCGGACACGTTCGGCGACGGTCTCCACGTCCCCCGTGGGCACGATCGCGTCGACGAGCGCGTCGCTGCCGCCTTCCTCGAAGTCCGCATCGGAGAAGCCCAGGTCACGCAGGTTGTTCAGATAGTTGGGCAGGGCCAGGTACAGGGCCATGTAGTGGCGCGCGGTGGCACGGGCGCGCTCGGGGTCGGTGTCGACCACCACCGCCTGCTCTGGAGCGAGGACGGGGTCGGGGCCGAGGATCCTTCTGGCCTGGGCGGTGTGTTCGGGGGTGACGAAGTAGGGATGCGCTCCCTGGGCACGGGTCGCGGCCAGTTCCAGCATCTTCGGGCGCAGCGCGGCCAGCAACCTCGGTGCCTCCTCCGCCAGGGGCGCGCTGAAGACGGTGGTGTCCATGGCGTCCAGGTAGGCGCGCATGGCGGACACCGGTCTGCTGTAGTCGTGCCCGCGACTCGTGACCAGCGGGGCGTGGCTCACGCCCAGGCCCAGGACGAAGCGCTCCGGCCACGCGTCGGCCAGGGTTCTGGCCCCGTTGGCGGCGGCGGTCGCGTCTCGTCCGTAGATGTTGGCGATGCCGGTGGCCAGGATCAGGCGCTCGGTGGCGCACAGCAGCACCGCGGCGTTGGCCAGGGCCTCCTTGCTGTTCGGGGTCTCACCGAACCACAGCGTGGAGTAGCCGAGTCGTTCGATCGTGGTGGCCGCGCGCCGCGCCTCGGCCGCGGGTGCCGCCGAGATCGACCCCAGCCACACACCTGTGCCGCCGAGGCGCCGCTTGAGCGCGGGCAGATCCACCGGGGGCGGCACCGTACGTTCGGCCATCTTCGCGTACCTTCTTTCCGAGCCCCTGCCAAGGTCGGCGGAGGATCCCCACGTTCGCCGGGCGCCGCGGAGCGGAGAGCTCCAGGTCGCCTGGCTCGGCGGCCCGGCCTCCGTCACCGGGGCGCAGCAGGTTCTGTACCCGGTCGCGGGTCGGGGAATCGGCTGCCGACCTGCCATGAGCAGGGAAAACCGTCCTCTCGGCGACCTCCACGCCGGAGTGGCGCGGTCGAGTTCCCCGCTCACGTCGCGAGGGCCAGGCGACGCCGGCGGAACTCCCGCACGTCGCTCATGTCGGTGAGAACGCGGTCGAGTCGTGCGGCGCGGGCGCGGACGGCGGATGAGAGGTCGTACCCGAGTGTCAACCGATCGGTTGAGGTGATTTCAAGCGTGATGGGCGATGTGCCGGACCGCTGCCCACCGGGATTCTCAAGGTATGACGATCATCGAAGTCAGCGGGCTGCGCAAGGCGTACGGGGGCAGACCCGTCGTGGACGGGGTGTCCTTCGCCGTGCAGGAGGGGGAGATCTTCGGAATCCTCGGCCCGAACGGCGCGGGCAAGACGACGACCGTGGAATGCGTCGAGGGACTGCGGGTGCCCGACGCCGGCACGGTCCGGGTCGCCGGTCTCGACCCGGTCTCCGACCACGCACAGGTGACCCGGTTTCTCGGCGCGCAGTTGCAGGAGAGTGAGCTGCAGGCGAAGCTCACCGTGCGAGAGGCGCTGGAGCTCTACAGCGCCTTCTACCCGAGACCGGCCGACTGGCGCTCGCTCGCCGACCGGCTCGGTCTCGCCGACCGGCTGGCCACCCGCTTCGGCAAGCTCTCGGGCGGTCAGAAGCAGCGGCTGTTCATCGCCCTGGCCCTCATCGGCAACCCCAGGGTCGTCGTGCTCGACGAGCTCACCACGGGCCTGGACCCGCGCGCTCGCCGCGACACCTGGAAGCTCATCCAGGAGGTCCGGGACGGAGGGGTGACCGTCCTGCTGGTCACCCACTTCATGGAGGAGGCCCAGCAGTTGTGCGACCGCGTCGCCGTGATCAACGCGGGCAGGATCGCCGCCCTGGACACCCCGGTGGGACTCATCGGCCGCACCGCGAACTCGACGGTCATCTCGTTCACGCCCTCGCGGCCGCTGGACGACGGCGAACTGACCATGCTGCCCGCGGTCACCTCGGTGGAGCGGAAGGGCGACCGGCTGGTCATCAACGGGACCGACGAGACGGTCAACGCGGTGATCTCACTGCTCGCCCGGCATCAGATCACCGCCCGGCAACTGCGCGTCGCCGACGCCACGCTGGACGACGCGTTCCTCGACCTCACGACAGACCTCACGACAGACCTCACAGAACAGGAGGACTGACATGTCCGCATCCACCGCCGTGCTGAAGTCCGAGACCAGGCTCTTCGGCCGCGAGCTCGGCAGCCTGTTCTGGATAATCGGCTTCCCGACCCTGCTGCTGACGATCCTCGGCCTGATCCCGTTCTTCCGGGAGGCCGACCCGGCGCTCGGCGGCCTGCGGGTCATCGATCTGTACGTCCCCGTGGTCGTGCTCCTCGCCATGATCATGGCCGGGCTGCAGGCCATGCCGCCCGTCCTCACCGGCTACCGGGAGCGTGGCATCCTGCGTCGCATGTCGACCACCCCGGTGCGGCCCGTCTCGCTGCTGGGGGTGCAGATCGTGCTGCACGGCGCGGCCGCCCTGTGCGCGGCGGTCGTCGCGATGACCGTGGGCCGCCTCGCCTTCGACGTGGCGCTCCCCGGGCAGCTCTTCGGCTACGCGCTGGCACTGGTCCTCACCACGCTTGGCGCGCTCGCGATGGGAGCGACGATCGCCGCGTTCTCCCGCACCACGAAGATCTCCGCCGCCCTCGGCTCGGCGGTCTTCTTCCCGGCCATGTTCACCGCGGGCGTCTGGTTTCCGGTCCAGGCGATGCCGGATATCCTGCGGCGCATCGTCGAGTTCACCCCGTTCGGGGCGGCCTCGCAGGCGCTGAACCAGGCGGCGGCGGGTGACTGGCCCGGTTGGTCGCACCTCGGTGTCACGGCACTGTGGACTGTGATTCTGCTCGGTGCCGCGTCACGCTGGTTCCGTTGGGAGTAGCGCAGATAAGGAGAACCGCGCGGATGGCGGGCGACATGACTGCCGAGAAGTGGGGGAACCAGTTCTTCCGCTGGGGGCCATACGCTCTGCTCGGTCTCGCCGGCCTGGTCTCGATCGCCTCGGGCGACATGCTGATGACCCGTGACGAGAAGCACGCGGCCTGGGTGCTCGCCATGGCCGCGCTGGCCCTGCAGCTGTGGTGGAGCGGCACCGGTCCCGGCCTGCCCGAGTACGACATGGTGGGCCGGGTCTACTACGTCGCACGCCTCGCGCTCGGCTCCGTGCTCACCTGGCTGAACCCGTTCTTCGCCATCTACGCGGTGATCGGCTACTTCGACGCCGACCGGCTGCTGCCACGCCGCCAGATGTACGCCGGACTGCTCGCCACCGCCGTGACCATGGCCGGTTCGCAGTCCGGCGGTATGCCGCCCGCCGACGGAACGCAGTGGGCCGCCTTCGGCGCGGTCTTCGCGCTCAACGCCTCGCTCACCCTCGTCTTCGGCAGCATCGGGGTCAAGGAGGCCGAGCGCAGCAGGGCGAGGGCTGCCACCATCGCGGAGCTGGAGGGCGCCAACATCCGTCTTGAGCAGGCACTGAGGGAGAACGCGGGACTGCAGGCCCAACTCCTCGTCCAAGCCCGCGAGGCAGGTGTCAACGACGAACGCAGGCGCCTGGCCGCCGAGATCCACGACACCATCGCCCAGGGCCTGGCCGGTATCGTCACCCAGCTCCAGGCGGCCGCCGACAGCGCCGACCCCGCGGTCGCCGGCGACCACGTCGAGCGCGCCGCGGCCCTTGCCCGCCACAGCCTGGGAGAGGCCCGCCGCTCGGTCCAGAACCTCGGTCCCGGAGCGCTGGAGCACGACACGCTGCCCGAGGCGCTGAAGAACATCGTCGAGACGTGGTCCGTCTCGACGGGCGTGCGGGCCGAGTTCACCGTCACCGGTACCGTCGAGGCACTGCACGGTGAGATCGAGGCCACCGTGCTCCGCATCGCCCAGGAGACACTCGCCAACGCGGGTCGGCACGCCCGTGCCACGCGGGTCGGCGTCACCCTTTCGTACATGGAGGACGAGGTGAGGCTGGATGTCCGCGACAACGGCTGCGGCTTCGACCCGCACACGCTGCCCCGGCGCGAAACCACACGCGGCTTCGGCCTCGGCGGCATGCGCGCCCGTGCCGAACGCATCGCGGGGACGGTCGAGATCGAGTCCGAGCCGGGACACGGCACAGCCGTCTCGGCTCGCGTACCGTTGCTGAGCCATGGCTGAGCGGATCATCACCCTGCTGATCGTCGACGACCATCCCGTGGTACGCGACGGGCTGCACGGCATGTTCGCCGCGTCCGCTGACTTCGAGGTTCTCGGCGAGGCCTCCGACGGAGCCGAAGCGGTCGCGCTCACCGCCCGCCTCGACCCCGACGTGGTCCTGATGGACCTGCGGATGCCCGGCGGCGGCGGAGTCGAGGCGATCGCCGAGCTGACCCGCCGCGGGCTGCGTAGCAGGGTGCTCGTCCTCACCACCTATGACACCGACTCCGACACCCTGCCGGCGATCGAGGCCGGCGCCACCGGCTACCTGCTCAAGGACGCGCCGCGCGACGAGCTCTTCACCGCCGTACGAGCGGCGGCCGAGGGCCGGACGGTGCTGTCACCCGCGGTGGCCTCGCGCCTGGTCTCACGGATGAGGGCGCCGGGCAACGAAACGCTCAGCGCCAGGGAGCGTGAGGTGCTCGTGCTCGTCGCCAAGGGCACCTCGAACCGCGAGATCGCCGCCGTGCTGTTCATCAGCGAGGCGACCGCCAAGACCCATCTCACCCATATCTACGGCAAGCTGGGGGTCAAGGACCGGGCCGCGGCCGTCGCGGTCGCGTACGAACGCGGCATCCTCGGCTGACCGATCGCTCCTTTCCGGGCCGTCGTGCACGCGCACACGATGTTCTCCGGGGCGGGGCCGGGTGATCCGGGTACCGCCCTCCCCGGAGTCACAGTGGCATGACAGGCTGAACGCATGGATGAGTCGACGCTCCGGCTGAGCGCTCTCGCAGTGGGCTGGGCCAAGGACGGGCACGGGATCTCGTGGGCAGCGGTGTGCCGCGGATGAGCGAGCCGACGATCTGCTCGGCGAAGGGTTGCCAGGAGGCGGCGGTGTACGCCGTGATCTGGAACAACCCGAAGATTCACCCGCCCGGGCGAGAGAAGATCTGGACGGCCTGTGCGGAGCACCGCCGGTCGCTCGCCGACTTCCTGGACGTGCGCGGATTCCTGCGCAGGGTGGACAGGCTGTAGGCATCGGCTCCGGACGGAGGGTGGAGAAGCTCGAAACAGCCGTTGCGGAGTCGCTGAGGGACCACCCGCGGCATCCCTCGAACCGCCGGGGCCCCTGTCGGGCAAGTCGTTCGACGTCGGAGCGGCGATCCTCACGGTTCATCACCGGACCGATCCGCGTGCCGGGCCATCCGGCCGGGTCCCGCGCGGGTGCTCATGGGTAACCGGGGCCGGTTACGGTGGGAGGGGTGGATGAGAATCGGGCCAGGCGGGTGGTCGACGCGTTGCGTGACCGTGGCATCAACGCTCAACTGGCGAGAGGCGGCTACCAGTTCGGGGTCCGGGTCCTGCTGCCCGGTGGGCGTGAGGCGGACTGGGACACCGACGGTACGGCGGGGCTTGAAGCGCTGGTGATGCGGAACGGGACGCTGGTCGGTTTCGTGCCGGTGATCGAGGGGTCCGAGGACTTCGACGAGGCCCAGGTCGTCGACGCCATCGCGCGGACCGACTACGACCAGCCCATCGCCAGGCAGCGCGCGGTGGCTCCGCCACCGGCCGAGCCCCTGCCCCGGGTGGGCGGTGTCTTCCGCCGTTTCCTCGACGGCTTCCGCTACCGGTGACGGCGGCATGTCGACCGTCTCACGGTGAGACGGAAACAACCTCGGAAGCCGAGATCACGACCATGGCGGCGTGCCGTTCTGGCTACGCTGGCCGGTCATGGCAGAACTGAGCGAGGCGGAGTTGGACGCGCTGGTCGAAGAGGCCACCGTCGACGCCTACGACGATGATGAGCAGCTGTCCGGGTTCCACGTCATGCTCGACGAGCACCTGGCGACGCCGTTCCGGACGACTGTCCTGGGGATCGAGGTAACGGTCAAGAAGATCGATCTGCTCCCGGGGAGCGGGATCGTCGCGATCTGCGCACGGGGGGGGCGTACCGGCAGGCGATCGGCATCCTTGATCTTCCGCTGCCGGATCCGCCGCCCCAGGGTTCGGAGTGGATCGAGGCGTATCGGCACTGGGGGTCCTGGCGATGAGCGAATACCAGTACTACGAGTTCCTGGCGGTGGACCGTCCCCTGGACGCCCACGAGCAGGCCGAGGTCCGCGCGCTGTCGACCCGGGCCAGGGTCACCGCCACCAGCTTTACCAACGAGTATCGCTGGGGCAACTTCCGTGGCGATCCGCGCCGGATGATGGAGCACTACTACGACGCCCATCTGTATCTGACCAACTGGGGCACCCACCGGATCATGCTCCGGCTGCCGCGAACGCTGCTCGATCAGGACGTGGCGGAGCGGTACTGCGTCGGGGACCAGGTGACGGCGTGGGTTTCGGGTAAGCATCTCGTCCTTGAGCTGACCAGCGACGACGAGTCTGGTGAATGGGATGAGGGTGCCGAGGACTCCCTGTCGGCCATCGTCGGTGTCCGGGCCGAGCTCGCCGCGGGTGATCTGCGCCCCCTCTACCTGGTCTGGCTGTCGGCCTTCGGCAGGTGGGAGCGGGACGAGGACGCCTTCGACTACACGGACGAGGACGAGATGGAGCCCCCGGTTCCGGCGGGGTTGGGATCATTGAGCGCGGGGCAGCAGGCCCTGGCCGACTTCCTCCGTCTTGACGCCGACCTGCTCGCGGTCGCGGCCGAGGCGAGCCCCGAGCTGACCGCGGTACGGGACAATCAGCGTGAGCTGGCCGCATGGATCGGGAACCTGCCCGAGACCGAGAAGAGCGGGCTGCTGCTGCGGGTCGTCCGGGACCAGGGGGCTCAGGTCCGGATGGAACTGCTGCGCCGATTCCGCGGCGAACCCAAGGCGGACAGTGGTCGTCTTCCCCGGCGTAGTGTGGCCGAGCTGCTGGACGCGGCGGCGGAGCGGCGCCAGGAACGCGAACTCCTTGCCGTGGCCAGGCGCGCCCAGGAGGAAGCTCGTCGTGCACGAGAGCAGGCTCTGGCCAGGGAGAAGCGGTTGGACACGCTGGCCGAGGACGAGGCGGGGGCCTGGCTGCGTGTCGACACGTTGATCGGCGTCAAGAAAGCGGCCGAGTATGACGAGGCGGTCGAGATTCCGAAGGATCTGCGGGCGGTGGCCGAGCGTGCCGACCGTCTTGGCGACTTCATGCGGCGCTTCGCGAGCCTGCGCCAGGAGCACCTGCGCAAGCCCAGCCTCATGGAGCGTTTCGACCGCGCCCGGCTTGACGGTCCGGCTCCCGGCTGACGGGGACGTTTCCGGAGGCCGGGGACGCGTGCTGGAATCGGCTGGTCGCCGAACAAGCCAGGTGGGCCTCCGCGGGGCGACGCCGCGCCGTCGGGTTTCCGCCTCCGGGCTCGGTGATCTGCTCGCCGGTTGACGGGACGTTCCGGCCGCTGCCGAATATGCCAGGTGCGTCCCGGGCCTCGCGGTGTGACGCCACGCGGTCCGCTCTCTGCACCGTCACCGCCGGTCGGCGGCCAGGTCGGCGAGCAGGTCGCTCAGCACCAGTTCCTCCTCCACCCGCACGGCCCGCCGCGCCATCGCCGCGGAGAGCCCCGGATCCCAGGGGGTCGGCCGGGGGCGGCCGGTGAGCGGGCTCCGGGAGTCCACCGCCTGGTAGGAGGCGGTTTCGTAGCGCCACGGCCGCCAGCCGACCCGTTCGTGGACGGCCGCGGCGATGCCCACGCCGCCCCAGTCGAAGTCGCCGTGGTAGGCGAAGGCGGTCTCTCCGGCGGAGAGCAGGTCGAGCAGGCGCCAGACGGCCGCCGACGGCCTGCCGCTGACGCAGACCAGACCAGGGCAGCGCGGTCCGAGCTCGTCCGCGGCTGCGGTGACCACGACCGGGTTCTCACAGATCCGTACCAGCCCCGCGGCGATGGGCGTCTCGTGGCGATGTAGCTGGCGCAGGGTGAGCACGCACGGCTCGCCCGCCTCGCGGGCGGCCGCGAGCATCCGCCCGGTGGGGGTACGGTCGTCGCCGGGCAGTCCCAGGCAGACGACGGTCGATGAGAGGTCGTCGAGGTGAACTCCGACCCCGGCCCACGCCCTCCTGCGGGCGTCGGCCGTGCCCTCACCGGCATAGGGCAGGCCGGCCAGGGCGCGGGCGGCCGACATCGCCAGTGTGGCCAGTGGCCGGCCCTCGTCGAGGGCGTGCGCGTCGTCGCAGCTCTCCGCCGCCAGACGGCCGATCGGAATACCCGGGTGCGGCAGGCGGCGCAGCACCTCGGCCAGCCTGTCCAGCAGGACGCGGGCCTCGTCCGGGGCGGAGGCGCTCCGCCGCACCTGACCGGTGGCGTCCAGCCATGAACGCCAGCCGTGCAGCTCCGGGCGGCCGGCCACGACCGTGTCGAGTTCCGCGAGGGCCCCGCGCCAGGCCGTCTCCCGTTCGGTGTTCTCGCGCGGTAGGTCGCGAACGGGGCCGCGGAGCAGGACGACGGCGGCGGCCAGGCCGTCGGGGCAGGCGCCACTGGAGCGCAGGACGCGGTCGACCTCGTCGAGGGAGACCGACAGCGAGGTACCGGTGCCCGCGCGGCGGCCCAGCAGCACCTCTATCGCGCGGCGCTGCTCCGGCGAGGCCGCACCGAGGGTGACCGTCCCGGTCGGCGTCCTGCCCTGTTCGAGGCGGCGGCGGATCCGTTCGACGAGCCACCCGGTCTCCCCGCCGCCGAGCAGCCGCTCCAGCCGCCCTGGCTCTTCGCCCACGCGGAGTTCGCCGTTCATAGGGGGGCCGGCCCCCAGCCGTACGGTCCTTCGCTCACCGGGTCCGCTTTCGAGGGGTGGTCGCCGTCTGGATTCTCAACGTCACGTGAACAGCCCTTCCGGCTCCTGCTCGGGGATGATCGCGGTGGGGCGGGGATCTGGCCGCTCCATCCTGCGGCGTTCCCTGCCGTCCCACCGCCACGTGGTGACCAGCACGGCGTCGACGCCGTCGTGTCTGGACAGCTGGCAGATCGCCAGCCCCGGCACCTGCGGGTAGCAGCCCCATTCCCGCTCGCTGGTCATCACCACGTCCATGTCGAACGTCGCCAGCAGCCCCAGGCACTTGGCACGCGAGTCGTCGTCAACCCCGGCGAACGCCTCGTCGAGCGCCACCAACCGTGGCGCGTGGGGGTTGCCCGCCGACTTGTAGTGGGCCGACGCCGCGGCGAACAGCGGCATGGACGCGGCGAGCACCCGTTCGCCGCCCGAGGCCGGCCCGGCGGCGGTGCGCCACTGGCCGTCCTGCAGACGCTGAATCGCGAACTCGTGCCAGTTCCGGTAGTCCAGCGCCCTGGTGAGCTGCTCGGTCCGGCCCGCGGCCGGGTTGTCGGCGTACTCCCTGGCGATCTGTTCCTGCAGGAAGGCGCCCACCAGGGCGCGGTCTCCGACAGACCAGGCGTCCACCGTCTGGCGGAGCTTCTCGCGGATCCGGTCGAGCCCGTCGGGGGCGTTCCTGGCGATCTTCCAGACCAGGCGTAGCCGCATGCCGGTGGAGGTCGGACGGGCCTCCAGCTCGGAGTTCATCTCCCGTACCTCGGTCTCGGCCGCGGCGATCAGTTCATGGAGGGTTCCGGCCACCTCGTTGAGAAGGTGGTTCTCCAGCAGCTCCCGCTCCTTGGCCGACAGCAACTGGGCGCGGTGCTCGGTCTCCTCGGAAAGCGCCTCCGCCAGACCGGGGATGTCCCTGGTGTGCCCCTGGAACAGCACGTCGACGACCATGACCCCGTCGCGCAGGGTCAGGCCGACCGAGTGCCCGTGCCTGGACATGGCGTCGGAGAGCGATTTGTGCTCCTCGGTGACCCGCTTCTGGACCCTGTCCCACGGGCTGTCCGCGTCGTCGACACCGTCCAGTTCGGCGTTGACCGCGCGGGCCAGGAGCACCGCGGGGGTCGCGGCCCACTCGGTGCCGGGATCGGGAATCTCCAGTGAGGGTACGGCGACACGCAGCAGGCCGGTGGCGGCGAACGCGCGGAACTCGGCGATCGCCGCGTCGCGTACCAACCCCGCCTGCTCGATCTCGCCACGCAGGGTGTCGAGTGTGCCCTCCGCCTTACCCTGCTCGACCAGGGCGGTCTGCTCCTGTTGCCGCGCGGCGCGTTCGGCGGTGTCCCGCTCCTGCAGGGCCTGCCGCACCTCGTCGAGGTGTCGGTAGAGTTCCTCGACGCCCGCTCCGGCGGTCTCCAGCAGCACCCGGTACGCCTCCGCGGCGGCCTCCGCTCCCTCCCGGGCCCGCGCCGCCCGCTCAACGGCCTCGGAGTGTCGTTCGCGGGTCAGGGACAGCTCCTCGGCCGTCTCCGCCGCGGCCTCGCGCGCACCGAGCATCGTCTCGGCCGCGGGCCAGAGCCCGGCCAGGGCGAGACGGTAGCCGGCCACCCCGGTCCTGACCGACGCGAGCTCCGCCGCCCCGGTGGGCAGGCCGACATCCTCGGCGAACTCGCCTGCCAGGGTCCGGGCCGTCTCCACCTCCGCCTGCCGCGCGCTCATCACGCCGAGCGCCACGCGGTGCGCACCGTCCAGCTCGCGCCGCCGCTCATGCTCGCCCGCCAGCTTGACGTGCGCCTCGCGCAGCCGTGCGTCCGACGGCAGCGCGCGGTGCTCCTCGGCGAGCGCGCGCTGCCGTGCGGCAAGGACGTCCAGCTCCCTCCGGAGCTCCTCCAGCCGCTCGCGCTGCCGGTTCAGCTCCTCCCGGAGCCGGGCCAGACGTGCCCGCCTGGCCGCCTCCCGCGTGCCTTCGCCGATGTGTTCGGCGCTCTCCTTGTGCCAGGCCCCGGACAGGACCCCGTTGGCCCAGCGGCCGTCCGCCGCGACCCAGGTGGTCGTGCCGGGACCGAGCCCGATGGCGGCGAGCACCGCGTGCACGGCGGCGTCCGGCAGCGCGGACGCCTGAGGGTCGGCGCGGTCGACGGCGGGACGGAGTACGGCCGAGCAGGAGGGGCCGGCGACAGCCGTACCCGCGAGCAGGACCGTGTCGTCCTCGGCCACGAGGATACCCGCCGGGGTCACCCAGGCGTCCAGGATGCCCGCCGCCTCCAGCGCGGCCTCCAGCCCGGCCCGCTGGTCGGCGGGGATCGCCCCGACGAAGTCGACCACTCTCCACAGCGGCGCGCCCGGGCGGTCGGTGCGCGCGCCGGGGGGCCGGGTGTACGGGGAGGGTGGAGCGTCGTGACCGCCGGACTCCAGCCGGGTGATCTCCTCTGCCAGGTCCGCGGCGGCCTGCCGCCGGGCGCGCAGCTCGGCGTCCAGTCCCGCCTGCCCGCGGCTCAGCTCGGCGGTAGCCGCCCGGGCGGCGTCGTCGACGGCGGTCGCCGCGGGGTTGGGGCCCTCGGCGGTGACCGCCCAGGACTCCAGTGTGCCGAGCACCGCGTCCGGGTCGTCGATCCGCAGCTCGACCACCCCCGCCAGGTAGCCGAGATAGGAGCCGGCCAGTTCGGCGGTCTGCTCCTCCGTGATCCGCCCGGCTGTGAAGATGCGTTCGGCGGCGGCCTGGAGCTCGTGGGTCAGCCGGTCCGTCTCGGCGCGGGCGGCATCGAGCCGGGCACCGGCCCGGGTGACGGCCTCGAACAGGCGGTCAAGCTCGGCCACCGCCTGCGATCGCCGGTCGGCCAGGGTCTCGGCGGCGCGGCGGGCCCCGGCCGGATCCTCCTCCCAGCGAGCCACGATGTCGAGGTGGGCCCGTTCGCACAAGGCCTGACGGGCGGCTGACGCGGCCGACTCCCGCACGGCGGAAAGCTCGCGGGCGGCCTGGGCGGCCCTGGCCTCCGTGGCCTCCGCCCGGACCTGGCGGCGGCGCACCTCGGTGGCCAGGTCCTCCCTGGCGTTCTCCTGGACACGTGAGTGTCCGGCCTGCCGCTCGGCCTCCTCGCTGACCTGCGTAAGCCGTTCGGCGTCGCGCATCCGGGGGCTTTTCTCCAGGGTTTCCTTCCTGGCCTCCAGCCGCGCCCGCGTCGCGGCCAGCCCGGTCAATGACTCTCGCGCCGCCTCCAGGGCGCCCTTGGCGATGGCACGGCGGCTCTCGGCCTCGTTGAGGTCGCGGCCGAGATGTTCGTAGCGGCTCTGGGCCGTGCGGGGCACCGCGGCCTTGCGTCTGGCGGCGATCCCCGCGTATCTGCGGTAGTGGGTCAGGAAGTCGGTCGCGGCGCCGCGGGCCTCCTCCAGCGCTCCCAAGGCGTCGCGCTCCTCGTCGAGCCCGCGGAACGCCTCGGCCACCGTGCCGATCAGGGAAGGGCTCAGCGGAGGGAGCGCCTCGGTGAGTGCGCGGGAGAGCAGCCTCTCGTCCGGCTTCTTGGACAGCTGCGGCTGGCGGAGTTGGATGAGGAGGTTGACCAGGGCCTCATAGCGGTGTTCACCGAGCCCGAACAGCGCCTCGTCCACGGCCCTGCGGTAGTCAACGGCCCGGTCGTAGACCATGCCGTGCCCGTCGACGGCGTCGCGCAGCTTGTCCCTGGTGAGCGAGACGCCGGTGGGGGAGAGCAGGTCCAGCCCGGCGCCGACCCGCTGAGTGGTGACGAAGAACCAGTGCCTGACGATGCCGCGGTCCCGCACCGCCTTCAGGCCGCAGCCGATCGTCCGGAACTCCACGGTGCCGTCGGCGGCGCGCCGGCCGAACTCCATCCAGGTGTAGCCGAGCCGCTCGGGATGCGGATGCCTGCCCCCCAGCAGCAGGTTCCACTCCATCCGCTTCTGGCGGTCGCCATCGGGCTCCACACGGTGTGGCGCGAGCTCGCCGTCGAGCAGGAACGGCAGGGTCAGGGCGAGGACCTTCGACTTGCCCGTTCCGTTGTTGCCGCGCAACAGCAGCCGTCCGTCGTGGAAGTGGAATTCCTCGACGTCGTAATGGAACATGTCGACGAGCCCGGCTCTGAGGGGTTTCCAGCGCTCCGAGGTCGGAGTCGGATGTGTCATCGCCGGACCTTTCCAGCTTCGCGGACTGTCGGTTCTTCGAGGGTGTAACGGACGATGGCCGGGAGACCGCGCACGTGATCTGGGCGGACCTCGACCAGCCGGAGCGCCACCAGTTTGTCCAGCGCGATGCTCAGGAGTTCTTCCTCGGCGCCGGGTTCGGTCACTCCCTTGCGCCAGAAGGAGGCGTGGGTGGCCGCGGCCCCCCGTACGAAGGCGCGCAGCTCTTCGGTGCCCGCCTCGCCATGGACGGCCAGGTGCTCGGCCACCAGCAGTGTCACGTGCCCGTCGGTGCGCTGCTCGGGCATGCGCACGTCGGTCAGCTCGTCGTCGGGGTCGACCATCGCGATGCCCTCGGCGCGGATCTCGGGGAGCAGCCCGGTGGCCTCCTCGATCCTGCGGGTGATCGCCTGGCGCTGGGAGACGAGGTAGGCACGCTCTGCCTCGTCGAGGTCGTCGTAGTAGACGACGGGGTCTTCCAGGAGCCTGCGGGTGAGCCTGCGGCGCATCGCCTGGTTGCGCAGGTCGTCGGTGTCGGCGACGGGTTCGGCGGTCAGTTCGGTCAGCCGGTCCTCGAAGCCGGTGGCATCGATGGTGGAGGGGCCGCGCGCCGGAGTGAGGAGCGTGGCCAGCACCGGTCTGCGCACGTCGTACAGGACGTCGCCGGTGGCCGACAGGTAGGCGTCCTCGTCACCGGCGACCCTGCGGAGCGCGCCCCAGTCGAGCAACGTGCGCACGACGGCCACCAGGTCGGCTCGCTCGGCCCGGCTCTCCAGGGTGAAGGCGAAGTCGAGCCCGGGTTCGGCCGCCGCGTTGAGCACCTCCTCCGCGAGCCGTCCAAGCGTGGTCTGGGCGTCCGCCCGCTCCAGTACGGCGAGGGCCAGGCAGAGCAGCACGTAGCGGCGGCGGCCGAAGGGCTCCTTGGCCCTGCCGCGAGCCGGATGGGTGGCATCGGAGAGGGTCGGAGCGGTCTTGAACAGCCGTGCCGTTTCCGCGTCGGCCAGCAGCCGCCAGCCGGTCTCCCGGCTCAGCCAGTCACGCAGCTCGGCCAGGTGGCGTCGGACGAGCACGAACCTGTCCGCGTCGTTCTCGGCGGTGAGCAGCGGCTTGACCAGCAGCGCGCGGAGCGCGGTTCGCCGCTGCGCCCGCTCCTCGTCGCGGATCACGAGGCCGCCATCAGATCGATGATCTCGATGAGATGCTCGGGACCGGTGAGCGTCCCGTCCTCGGTGTGGATCTCGATCTGGTCGCCGCCGGGGACGAGCGAGAGCCGTACCTCCATCGAACCGTCGCCGGTGACGGTCTTGACCTCGGTCTCGCCCGGCGGGCGGGCGGCCAGTGCGTCGCCGAGCAGAGCGAGGAAGAGCCGGAACGCCCGCGGATCGAGGACGCCGAGCTCGGACAGGAGAGCCGGTCCTTTGCCGCAGAGCATGGCGCGGGCCTCGGCGGTCTCCGTCGCTTCGCGCTCCACCCGCTCCAGCAGGAAGGCGCGGGCCCGCGAGCGGTCCTGCACCCGGTTCGGCTTCCCCCGTCGTTCGTAGGAGCCGGTCCTGCGTAGCTGCGGGGAGATCCGGACGGGTGGGGCGGCGCGCCACGGTGTGTTCGGGGCCGGGTCCTCCTGCCGCCAGGCGCTCTCGGTCTCGGCGGTGACGGTGAGGTGCCGCGCGGACGACAGGCCGAAGGCCGCGCGCCACAGCCGGTGCGTCGCCGCCTCGTCCGGTGCCTCGGCGAACCAGCGGGCCAGGGTACGGAAGTCGGCCGAGCGGTCGGAGCGGCCCGAGCGACGTTCGTTGATCAGGCCGACCGCGTCGATGAGCTGCTTGATCGCGGTGATCGCCGCCTGCCTCAGCAGCCGGGCCTGCGAGGGGTGGCCGGTGCCCTGGGAGACGAACCAGTCCTTCAGCCCACGCCAGCGGTTCCGCCACGAGCCGAGCGCCGCGGCCTCGGCCCTGTCGTAGGCGTCGGCCGCATCCGTTCCCTCCGGTACGGCGTCGGCGGCCTCTCGCCGCGCGGCCAGCCGCAGCAGCTTCTCGTGGTCACCCGCCTCCAGTTCGGTCAGGAGCGTGGCGATGCGGGCGCCGGAGTTGGCGAGATCGGCGATGAAGCGGTTGATGTAGTCGATCAGTTGTTCCTTGTAGGCGATGAACCCCTCCACATCACCGTCGGAGAAGTCGATGGCGCGGCGCAGCGACGCCATGAAGGCCTGGGCGTTGTCGGCGAGCGAGGAGAACCGCTCGGCCAGGGAGAGCAGCAGCAGATGTGTCTTGGCGGGATCGGGGTCGGCCTGCTCCGCGAGCGCGGACAGGGATCTGAGCTGTTCGGCGATGTCACCGAGGGCCACCGATTGCAGCGCGCCCCGGCGGCCGACCGCCTCCTCGTAGAAGGCGATGGCCTGCTCGGCCGCCTGGCCGGCCGCGGTGAGCTGGAAAAGGAATCGCTTGCGGTGGAAATCTTCGACGGAGGTGACCCTGCCGGTGTCGGCGTCCGCCCGCAGATTCCCCCATTCGGTCAGCTTCCCCAGCGCCTGTGCGAGTTGATCGTCACTGTCCCTGCCGAGTTCGGCCGCGACATCCTCGGGCCGCAGATGCACGATGAAGCGTTCCTTTGCCCGCGCGAACGCACGCAGCACCTGACGGTAGAGCGGCGCGTTCGGTGTGCTCAGGTGAGTGAAGGGCTGGGGATCTTGGTGGTTCGACTGCGGCGGATCGATCACCAGGATATTTTGCCTGATCGAAGTGGCCGGATGTGCCGATATGGCTGGCATCGGTGGTTCACGGATGCGCCGGCGGGTGCCTGGAGTCCGTGGGGCCCCGGTTGTCCACATCCATGATCGGAGCGAACCGATCATGACGGCTCTCGTTCGAGTATGAATATCTCTGATTTTTCGTGAATAGTCCGGCTAGGCTTTTCCTGAAAGCTATAAGAATTTCTCGTTCTTTGGTTTTTTTGTTGCTCCGCTACGGGTATTTCGGTCACAGAAGTAGGCCGTCATATGAATGGAGCAAATAATGGCTATAGACGCTATTGCCCGCAAATCGGACCACTGGTTCAAGCTGGTCGACGTCAACGGCGACGGCCGGATCCAGCACAGCGACCTGCAGGCTCTGGCGGACAGGACCCTCAAGCACTTCGGTTGCGACAAGGGATCCGCCAAGGGGCGCCGCCTCACGGAGGCGTACGACCGGGCCTGGGTGGCCATGGCCGAGGCCATGGACGCCGACAGGAACGAGGAGATCTCCAAGGAGGAGTTCCGCTCCTACATGGAGAACAACGCCAAGAAGGAGAACGCCGAGAAGCTCCTTCGCCCGGTGACCGATGCCGAGTTCGCGGCGGCCGACATCGACGACGACGGACTCCTGTCCCCATCCGAGTACGCGAAGCTGCTGCAGGCCTGGGGGCTGTCCAGCAGCGAGGCGGAGAAGGGGGCGGGCAATATCGACACCAACCGCGACGGCCAGATCAGCAGCGAGGAATACTTCAGGGCCTGCCGCGACTTCTTCGTCGGCGAGCTCACCTCACGTACCGGCCAGGTCTTCGGTCAGGTGAAATAGCCGGGGTGATGGATGGGGGTGGCGGTCGTGCGGTTGGCGACCGCCACCTTTTCACGCGGTCCTTCTCCGGCGAGTGCCGGGCGCGGCGTCAGCGGGTGACGGGCAGTGTCTCCACGCGGCGGATCAGCAGATCCGAGCGCCATGGCAGCTCGTCATCCGAGACGGCGAGGCGCATCGGCGGGCACTCCGACAGCGAGGAGATCGCGACCCCTATCAGCATGCGCACCAGGGGCGCTCCCATGCAGTGGTGCGTTCCGTACCCGAAGGACAGGTGCGGGTTGGAACCGCGGTGGAAGTCGAGCTCGCCGGGATCGGCGAACACCGACGGATCGTGGTTGCCCGAGGGGAGGGCGGGTAGCACCTGTTCTCCCGCGCGCACCAGCGTTCCACCCACCTCCACGTCCTCGGTGGCGTAACGGGCGAAGGTGACGTGCGAGGGGAACGGCGCGTAGCGGATGAGTTCGTCGACGGCCGCCGGGATGAGCCCGGGATCCGCGCGCAGCTCCGCCAGCTTCCCGGGTGAGGTGAGCAGGAGATAGAAGGCGTTCGTCAGCTGTGTCGAGACGTTGTCGACCGCCAGCAGGATGTCGTTGACCAGTTCCTTGATCTCCGCCTCGGCGAGCCCCCCGTCCTCGGCGGGGGCACCGCCGGGACCCTCCTCGTCCAGGGCGTTGGCGAGAACGCTGACGAGGTCGTCCCTTGGCTCCGCGCGCCGGGCGGCGATGAGCCGGTCGGTGTAGCGGGAGATCTCCTCGACCCTGGCCTCCACGACGTCGGCGGCCAGTTCGGTGCCGGCGAACCCCTCGAACCAGTTCAGGAAGATCGCGAGGTCCTGCTCGGGGATCCCGATCAGCGGGCACAGCACCTCAACGACCAGTGGCTTGATGTAGTCGCCGACCAGCTCGTACGGGGGAGGCGTGTCCGTGAACCCGGCCATGAGCGTAAGGGAACGCTGCTCGGCGATCGATCGGAGCAGATGGATCCGCTCGGTGTTGAATCTGAGCCCGCTCGCCAGCACCCGGCGCAGCCGGGTCTGCTGCGGCGGGTCGGTGTTGAGGATGCTGTCCTGGAGCGGCAGGACGGTGAGGCGCGCCTCGTCGCCGCCGGCGGGGGGCGTCCGGACGAAACGGCGGTCGCGCAGCACCGAACGCATGTCGTGGTAGCGGGTCACCAGCCAGGCGTCGTCACCGTAGGGCGGGTGGACCCTGGTCAGCCCCGGCCGCTCGCGGCAGCGCGTGTATTCGGAGTCGACGTCGAGACGGATGGGCTTACCGAAAGGGTAGTCGACGGGCTCGGGAATGATGTCCACGGTCTCTCCGGTGAATGACTCGGTTCGCTGGCCTGGGTTCAAGTCCGGAATCGGCCACCGCGCCGGACCTCGGCGTCGCCGTTGACGCCCATCAGCCTGAGTCGGCTATCCGTTTTGTGGGCAATGGTGCCGACAGTCGTTTGGTTCACCATCCGCGGAGGCGGTCCGGCTTCCGTAGCGGGATTACCCGTGAAGCGGGAAAGGCAAAACCAAGAAAGACAGATCCGCCTTTTGTCGATAAATGGTTTTATGGCGAAAGGGTGGTGTACCGGTACCGACGTTCGTGGAAGTGTTGACCCGAATGGGTGGGAAACCGATATTCGAGGTCGTCGACTGTGTCGGCCCCCGCTGCTACTGTTTCGCTCGGCCGGGGAATTAATTCGATCGGCAATTTAAGATTATTGGTGCCGGTTCGGGAGGTTTCTCATTTCTGGTCTGGATGGTGAGGACTCCGAACTCCGGGTGGACGCGGGAAACGTCAGAACGGCTCCCTCGGAGATCGAGTCAACCTACAACGAGCTCGCCGCACTGGTGGGCGAGACGGCGGGACCCGACCGGCACTACGGCTTCTGGGCGGGGCCCGACGACGACACCACGATCTCCGAAGCCACGGAGCGGATGACCGACTTCGTGCTGGACCGGCTGGACGTGGGCCCCGGCTCGCAGGTGCTGGACGTGGGCTGCGGCAACGGCCGTCCGGCGGTGCGCCTGGCCAGGACATTCGGGGCGCGGGTCGTCGCGATCGACATCGACCGGCAGGCACTGCGCAACGGGGCGGAGCACGCCGCGGCGCACGGGATGGCGGAGATGGTGGACTTCCGGCGCGTCGACGCGCTGGACCTGCCGTTCGCCGCCGCCTCGTTCGACGCGGTGCTGGCCTTCGAGGTCACCCCGCACTTCGACATCGCCGATCTCTACCGGAACATCGCCAGGGTCCTGCGCCCGCAGGGGCGCCTGGTGGTCGAGACGCCCTACCTGCGGGTTCCGATGACGGAGGAGATCCGCGGGCGCATCGGCCCCTATCTGGCCATGCTGAACGCCGTGTCGCTCGACGCGCCCGAGGACCACCTGTCGGCGGCGCGGGAGGCGGGGATGGCGATCACCGAACTCGTCGACATCACGGAGAACGTGCGCGATTCCTTCCCCCGGCTCGTATGGGCGCTCCGGGAGCGGCTTGAGGCCAGGGCCGGCACCGAGCGGCTGCTCGACACCTTCGCGGCCTGGGCGGACGCCACCGAGGTCGGTGGAGTGGTCATGACCTTCAACAGGATGGAGCACTGACATGGCGGACATGACAGTCATCGGAACCGGCGTGATCGGTTCCGCGGTGGTGCGGGCCTGCGCCGACTCCGGCCTTGAGGTCTCGGTCTGGAACCGCACGCCCGAACGGTCGGAGAGGCTCGCGGGAAGGAACGTCCGCATCCACGAGAAGGCGGCCGCCGCGATCGAGGACTCCCCGATCGTGCTGTTCTGCCTGCTCAACTACGAGGTCACCCACCGGGTCCTGGACGGGGCCGCGGCCGATCTCTCCGGCAGGCTCGTCGTGCAGAACGCCAGCGGCGTCCCCGACGACGTTCCCCCGCTGCGAGCGCGGGTCGAGGCCGCGGGAGGCAGATACCTGGAGGCGGCGATCCTCAACTACCCGGACGCCATCGGCACCGAGGACTGCTTCACCGTCTACGGCGGGGCGGCCGAGGACTTCAAGGAACTGGCGGGCGTGACCGAGGCGCTCTCCGGCAAGCAGGTGCGTCTGGGCTCCGATCCCGGTTATGCGAAGGCCTACCACGTCGTGTCCAGCGCCTTCTACTACGCGTTCGTCAACGGCTTCCTGGAATGCTCGGCCATCGCGGAGAGCCTGGGCGTCCCCCTCAACGACTTCGCCGAATCCGTGCCGCTCTACGACCCCGGTTTCCAGAACACGATCGGCGTCGGTCTCGGTCTCATCGCGCGCCGTGACTACACCTTCGAGCAGGCTCCGCTGACCTCGCACCTGGACGTCCTCGACAACCTGACCGGCATCGCGGAGCGGGCCGGGATCGACCAGTCCTACCTGGGCGTGATGCGTGAGCGCGTGCAGAGGGCGATGGACCAGGGCTACCGGCGCGAGCACGTGGCGGTGCTCACCGAACAGTTCCGCAGCCGCCGAGCGGCCGTCCATAACCGCTGAGGGGAAGCATGCACGGGTTTGAACCGGTCGGCGGCGCGGCCGGTGCCGGCAGCCTCTGCGAGGGGTGGGCAGAGGCGGGTGCCGACCATCTCTTCGAGAGATGGGCCGAGGTCGCGCCCGAGCGTGACGCTCTCGTCCACCCGGGCGGGCGGATGACGTACGCGGAGCTGCGCGAGCACGCCACGGTCCTGGCCGGCGAGCTCGTGGCGGCGGGGGTGCGGGCGGGCGACACGGTGGGGGTGCTGATGGAGCGCTCCTTCCTGCTGCCCGCTACGGTCCTGGCCATCTGGAAGGCCGGTGGCGCCTACGTGCCCCTGCCGCCGTCGCACCCGGTGGAACGGAACGAGCTGGTGCTGTCCGACACGGGCGCCCGGATCGTCGTCGCCGACCGGGACCCGGAGGAACTGCTGCCGGGACACGGCCTGCGCTCGGTACGGCCGGACCTGGGAAGGCCGGATCCCGTCACGGGATCGGCGCAGGGGAGTGCCGCACCGGCGACCCGGGCCGACAGCCTCGCCTACGTGCTCTACACCTCCGGATCGACCGGCACCCCCAAGGGCGTGCTGGTGGACCACGGCGGCGTGACCAACCTGGCGGAGGGGCTGCGGCTGCTCTTCGGCGACCTCGAAGGGGCCCGCGTCCTGCAGTTCGCGCCGTTCACGTTCGACGCCTGGGTCTGGGAGTTCGCGATGAGCCTGCTCAACGGCGCGACCCTTTGCGTCCCCGAGGCCGGGGTGCCGCTGTACGGCCGCGAGCTGAGCCGCGTCCTGTGCGAGCTGGACATCACCCACCTGTCCGGCGCTCCGTCGCTGCTGGCCACCCTGCCCGAGGACGTCCCGGTACCGGTCACCACCCTCACCTCGGGCGGCGAGGCGCTGCCCGAGTTCCTGGTGGAGCGGTGGGCACCCAGGGTGCGCCTGTTCAACGCCTACGGTCCGACGGAGGCCACCGTGTCCGCGACGGCGGGGCGCTGCCGGCCGGGGGCGGGCAGGCCGTCCGTCGGACGCCCGCTGGCCGGGGTCGAGGTCCACATCCTCGACGCGGCGGGCGACCCGGTCGCGGAGGGGGAGACCGGCGAACTGTGCGTCGGAGGGCGCGGTGTGGCGCGGGGATACCTGAAGCGGCCCGACCTGACACACGAGAGGTTTGTCCCCGACAGGTTCGCGAGGCGCCCGGGCGCGCGCCTGTACCGTACCGGCGACCTCGCCCGGCGGCTGGGAGGGGGAGAGATCGACTTCGTGGGGCGGATCGACGAGCAGCTCAACGTCCGGGGATACCGGATCGAACCCGGCGAGGTCGAGGCGGCCCTGATGCGCCACCCGCGCGTCACCGGAGCGGCGGTGACCACCACCGGTGAGGAGACCGGAACCGCCAGGCTCACCGCGTACGCGCAGCTCTCGCGAGGGCCGGAGGTTCCGGCCGGCGAGTTGCGCGAGCTGCTCGCCGGTCAGCTCCCCCCGTACATGATCCCGTCGCTCTTCGTGACGCTGGAGCGGCTCCCGCTGACCTCCCACGGCAAGGTCGACCGCGCGGCGCTGCCGAGCCCGGCGGGCGGCCGGCCGAGGCACGGCCACGCGGTGTCCTCGCGCCCGGGGGAGCGGGAGGTGGCCGAGATGGTGGGGCTGCTCCTGGGACTCGACGAGGTCGGCGCGGAGGAGAACTTCTTCGAGCTGGGCGGGACCTCGGTCGACCTCATCACCCTCCAGGCCGACATCCACGAACGCCGGGGGGTCCTGCTCCCCGTCGCCGACCTCATCGCGGCCCCCGACGTGCGGTCGCTCGCGGCACTTCTCGACACGCGCGCCGGGGATCGTGACCGGTCCGGGCGAGACCTCGCGACGGCCGCGGCGAGCAGGAGGAACCTGCTCGCCGGAAGCCGGTCACTTGAGGAACGCCGCTGGAAAGGACGACAGAGTTGAAACCGACGAACGCGGACGGCGCCGACATCGCGGGTGTCGGCGTCTCGGGCGCCGACATCGCGGTCGTCGGCATCGCCTGCCGCTTTCCCGGCGCGCGCGACGTCGCCGAATATCGGCGCCTCATCGCCGAGGGCCGCCGGGGCATCTCCGAGCTCACCCCGGACGAGCTGCGGGAGGGCGGGGCGAGCGAGGCGCGCCTCGCCGATCCCGAACTCGTTCCCGCCGGTGGCATCCTCTGGGACGCCGACCGGTTCGACGCCTCCTTCTTCGGCTACTCGGCGCGCGAGGCGGCCCTCATGGACCCGCAGCAACGCATGTTCCTCGAAGCCGCCTGGCACGCCCTGGACGACACCGGCCACGCGCCCGACCACTTCCCCGGCACCATCGGCGTCTACGCGGGGCAGACCCTCGGCACGCACCGGGACAGGGACCGCGGGGCCTTTCTCGGCACCTCCGCGGACCTCCTGGCGGCCGCCGACGACAAGGACTTCCTCTCCACCCGGGCCTCCTACAAGCTCGGCCTGACCGGGCCGAGCATCACCGTGCAGGCCGCCTGCTCCACCTCGCTCGTCGCGATCCACCTCGCCTGCCGGGCGCTCATCACCCACGACTGTGACATGGCCCTGGCCGGCGGGGTCTCCTGGACGCCGCTGCGCAGGCAGGGCTACCTGCACCAGGAGGGCGGCGTCTGGTCCGCCGACGGCCATGTCCGGTCCTTCGACCGGGACGCGTCGGGGTTCGTCCCCGCGGACGGCCTCGGGATCGTGGTGCTGCGCAGGCTCGGGGACGCCCTGGCCGACGGCGACCGCGTCTACGCGGTGGTCACCGGAAGCGCGGTCACCAACGACGGTTCGGACAAGCTCAGCTACGCGGCACCCGGCGTCCGCGGCCAGCAGGCCGCGGTGGAGGCCGCGCTCGCGGTCTCCGGCGTCGACCCGGACACCGTCGGCTACGTCGAGGCCCACGGAACGGCCACGGCGCTCGGAGACGCGGTGGAGGTCACCGCGCTGACCCGGGCCTACCGGGCGGCGGGGGCGACCGGGCGTGGATACTGCCGGCTGGGCTCGGTGAAATCGAACATCGGGCACACCGACGCGGCAGCCGGAGTCGCCGGGTTCATCAAGGCCGCGCTGATGGTCCAGCACGGCCGGATCCCGCCCAGCCCCGTCGTCTCACCGCACCCCAACCCTGAGATCGACTTCGAGACGAGCCCGTTCCGCCTCGCGGCGGAGGAGGAGGACTGGCCGCTCACGGATGTCCCCCGCCGGGCGGCCGTCAGCTCCTTCGGTATCGGTGGCACCAACGCCCACGTGATCCTTGAGGAGCCGCCGCCGCGCCCGCCCACCGCCCCGGCCCCTCCGTGGCAGCTCGTCGCGCTGTCCGCGCGTGACGAGACGGCCCTCGCCGAGATGGCCGGAGCCTGCGCGGACGCCCTCGGTGACGTCTCCGATCCCGAGTTCGCCGACCTCGCCCGTACCCTCGCGGTCGGCCGCCGCCATCTCCCCTTCCGCCATGCCGGAGTCTTCCGCGACCGCTCCCACGCCGTGGCGGAGCTGCGCGGGCGCGCGACCGGCGGAACCGCCTCCGCCGTCCGGGCGGGCAACGCCGACGTGGTGTTCATGTTCCCCGGTGGAGGAACCCGGTATCCCGGGATGGGGCGCGAGCTCTACCACGAGGAGCCGGTCTTCCGCGCGGCCGTGGACGAGTGCCTGGACCTGCTGCCGGACCGCTCCGCCGCCGGGCGGTTGGGTGCCCTGTGGGCGGACGGGTCCGGCGCGATGCCGGTCCCCGTCTCGGACACCGTCCCGGACGGGGAGAGCGACCCCGCCCTGGAACTGCCCGCCGTGTTCGTCATGGAGATCGCGCTCGCCCGGCTTCTCATGTCCCAAGGGGTGATCCCCTCCCTGCTGATGGGGCACAGCCTCGGTGAGTACGCGGCGGCCTGCGTCGCGGGCGTCATGTCGCTGCGCGACGCCCTCGCCGTCGTGTCCAAACGCGGCGAGCTGCTGGCCTCGCTGCACGACGGGGCGATGCTGGCGGTTCCGGCCTCCGAGCGGGAGGTCGAGCCCTTCCTCGGAGAGGGAGTGTGCCTGTCGGTGGTCAACGGCCCGGCGTCCTGCGTGCTCGCCGGTCCCGCCGCCTACATCGCCGAGGTCAGGGAGCTGCTGGACCGGCGCGGGATCACCGGCCGCCTCCTGCCGCTCGGCACCGCCGCGCATTCGGCCCTGGTCGACCCCGTACTCGGGGAGTTTCGCGGCTTCCTCGCCGGGATCGCGCTGCGTGCCCCCTCGATGCGCCTGATCTCGGCTGTGACGGGGACCGACGACGCCGACTTCGCCGACCCCGAGTACTGGGTGACCCATCTGCGGGCGACGGTCAGGTTCGACGCCGCACTCGACCACGTCCTGGCCGACGGGCCGAAGATCCTCGTCGAGGTGGGTCCCGGCACGACGCTGAGCACGCCGGTCCGGGTACGGGCGGGCACGGACTCCGTGGTCGTCAACGTCACCCGCCACCCGATGGAGGAGCGGGCCGACAGGGAGGTCCTGCTCCGCGCGCTGGGCCGGTTGTGGGAGGCGGGCGTCGAGGTCGACCTGCCCTCGCTCTGGCCGGAACGGCGGCTCCGGCTGCCCGCGGTGCCCTACCCCTTCGCGCCCACCGTCACCCGCCCGCCGGACCCGGTGCGGGCCACAGAGCCGGCCTTCCCCGGTGTGGAACGCTCACCCGACGGCCTGTACGGGGTCACCTGGAGGAGGGCCGTGGAGGTGCCGGCGGATCCGGGGCCGGCGGTGCGGGAGCACCGCTGGATCCTGCTCTCCGACTCCTCGCCCCTCGCCGAGGCGATCATCGTGAAGCTGGCGGAGTACGGGGCCACCACGGTCGTCGTCACCCCGGGACGCGCGTTCCAGCGCGCGGCCCCGGACCGGATCACGATCGACCCCGGGTGCGGGGAGGACTACGAAAGGCTCCTGAAGACGGTGGAGGCCGACGCGGCCGGACCGCTGCGGATCGTCTGCCTCTGGGGAGCGCCGCCGCTCTCGCGGACCTGCCCGCCGCTGGGCCACGTCGTCGGCCTGGCCCGTGCCCTGAGCGGCCGGCCGCGGGCCGATCTCTCCCTGGTCACCAGGGGTGCCCTGGAGATCACCGGAGGCGAGCGGCTCGACCCGCGCGCGGCCCTCACGATCGGAGCCGCGGGGCCGCTCCGCCACGAGCTGGCCGACGCGCGCATCCGGCTCGTGGACCTGGATCCCGGTGACGGAAAGGAGTACGGAACCCGAGCCGTAGAGCTCCTCGCCGAGCTCTGCCGCCCTTCCCGCGAGGATCCGGGCGGGGATCCGGGCGAGGACCCGATCGGCCTGCGGGCAGGACACCGCTGGCTGCGCCACTTCGAGCCGCTGCGGGTGACACCGGGAACGGGCCCCCGGATACGCCGGGGCGGAACCTACGTGATCACCGGGGGGACGAGCGGGATCGGGCTGCGGCTGGCCGGGCACCTCGCGGACACGTACTCGGCACGGCTCGTCCTGATCGGGCGCGGAGTATCCGGGGAGTTCCCGCCGCACGGGCCCGGAAGCCGGGAGGGCGAGGCGGTGACGGCCCTCCTCGCCGGCCGGGGAGAGCAGGTCCTGGTGCGCGGCGCGGACGTCGCCGACGCCCGGCGCCTCGGGGAGGTTCTCGACGAGACGCGGTCGCGGTTCGGCGAGATCCACGGAGTGATCCACGCCGCCGGTGTGCCGGGGGGCGGCATGGCGGAGTTCCTGACCGAGGACGACGTCGTCACCGCGTTGCGGGCCAAGACCGAGGGGACCTCCACCCTGGTCTCCGCCCTGCGGGAGGTCGGCGCGGTTCCCGACTTCGTCGCGCTGTTCTCCTCGCTGGCCTCGTTCTCCGGGGTTCCCGGGCTCACCTGCTACGGGGCGGCCAACGCCTTCCTCGACACGTTCGCCCTCTGCGCGCGGCGCGACGGCCTGCCGGTGCTGTCGATCAACTGGGACCGCTGGAACGGGGTGGGAATGGCCCGTGACATGGAACGGCGCCACCGTGAGCTCACCGGTGAGGGGCTGAGCGGCGGGTTGAGCCCCGAGGAGGGAGTCGAGGCCTTCGAGAGGTGCCTGGCGGCCCTTCCCCTGGGACAGGTGGTCGTCTCCTCCCAGCCGCCGGGGAGTGCGGGGCAGGCCGCGCGGCGCCCCGCCGTGCCCGCCGCCCGGTCACGACCTCCTCGCCCGCGCCACCCCGCCGCGCCACCCGCCGGCGGCACCGACGAGTGGAGCCCTCGCGAGCTGGAGCTGCTGGCCGTCTGGCAGGACGTGCTCGGTGTCGACACGATCGGGAGGCGCGACGACTTCTTCCTCCTGGGCGGGCACTCGCTGAGCGCGCTGCAGGTGGTCCAGCGCTGCAAGGAGCGATTCGGGGTTCAGCTTCCGGTCAAGGCACTGTTCGTCGCTCCGACGATCGAGGGCCTGGCGAAGGCACTCGCCGTGACGTGGGCGGACGGCGAGGGAGAGACCGGGGCGGGCGGTCCGCGCCCGGTTCTCGAAAGGAGTGATCTTTCATGACCGAGACGATCCCGGCCGATCAGTGCATGTGGCTGCGCCGGCGGCAGATGCTCGCCGAGCCTCGGCTGCGGCTGGTCTGCTTTCCCCACGCCGGGGGGTCGCCGAGTTTCTACCGGGGATGGCAGGACCACCTGCCCGAGGACGTCGAGCTGTCCGCCGTGTGCTACCCGGGCAGGCAGAACCGCATCAACGAGCGGCCGATCGACCGGATGGAGCTCCTCGTCGACCATCTCTGCCGAGTGCTCCTCCCCCTGGCCGACCGCCCGCTCGCCCTGTTCGGGCACAGCATGGGCGCGGTGGTCGCGTACGAGGTCGCGGTCAGGCTCGCCGGGGAGCACGGGATCTCCCCGGCGTCGCTGCTGGTGTCCGCGCACGCGGCGCCGCACCTGTGCGCGAGCGACGCGCGGCGGATTCCCATCGGTGACGAGCAACTCGCCGAGCAGGCCGCCGCCGCGGATCCGGCGCTGCTGCGCTTCCCCGAGCTGATGGACCTGGCGATGATCGCGTTGCGGGCGGACCACGACCTGCTGCACGCCTACCGGCCCGCCGCCATCCCGAGGATCGCCGCTCCGATCACCGCCTACCTGGGGACGGACGACCGGCGCGTGAGCCACGACGAGATGCGCGCCTGGAACCGCGTCGCGTCCGCGGGGTTCGAGCTGCTGACCTTCCCCGGGGGCCACTTCTACCCGGTGGACGCGGAGGCGGCACTCGTCACCGACATCGTGACCCGCCTCGGCGACATCGGTGTGCGGCGCCGCGACGACCCGCTCTCCCCCTCCCCGCACGCGTGACCGCCGTGATCGACGACAGCCCGCCGGTGCCGCTCTTCGTCCGCCGCTCCAGCGTCTGCCCCCTCGACCCGGCCGAGGAGTTCGCCCGGTTGCGGGCCGAAGAGCCGGTGGTCCGGGTCACCCTCTCGACCGGGGCGAGCGCGTGGCTGGTCACCCGCTACGCCGACGCCCGCCGCGTGGTCGCGGACCAGTGGCGGTTCAGCTCCAGGGCGGCGGTCGACGGCCCGATCCCGCCGCCGGAGCCTCCGGGAGGGTTCCCGCTGCCGCGCCCCGGCTTCTTCTCGACGTACGCCCCCCGCGAGCACGCGCGCCTCCGGCGGATGCTCAACGCGGAGTTCGGTGCCCGCCGGCTGCGGGCGCTGCGCCCGCGCGTCGAGGCCGTGGCCGACGAGCGGATGGCGGCGATGTGCCGTTCCGGGCCTGGCGCCGATCTGATCGCGGACTTCGCGCTCCCGGTCCCGGCACGGATCTTCCTCGAACTCCTCGGGATCCCCGAGCCCGACCGGGAGGGGCTGCGGCGCAACGCCGACGTCCTTCTCGACTTCACCCCGAGGCCGCTGGAGCAGGCGGTCGCCTTCGCCGAGCTGGACACCTACCTGAGCGCGTTCGTCTCCCGGTGCCGCCGCGATCCCGGCGACGGCGGCGGCCTTGTCGGCAGGCTGATCTCGTCGTACGGCGCGGATCTCTCCGACGCCGAGCTGGCCGGGATCGCCGCCCAGTTGCTGCTCGCGGGGTACGCGACGACGGCCGGCACGATCGGGCTGGGAGCCCTGCTCCTGCTGCGCCACCCCGGCCAGGCCACGGCGCTGCGCGACGGTTCGGCCGACGTGGACCGCGCGGTCGAGGAGATGCTCCGCCATCTGTCGGTGGTCTCCTTCGGCAAGGTCTTCACCGCCGAGGAGGACGTCACGGTCGGCGGCCAGGAGATCCGGGCGGGGGAGTACGTCCTGTGCTCCCTGCCGTCGGCCAACCGGGACGCCGTCCTGGGGCCCGACGCCGACCGGTTCGACATCACCCGCGAGCCGCTGCCCCATCTCGCCTTCGGGCACGGCGCCCGTTACTGCCTGGGCGCCGAGCTGGCCAGGCTGGAACTACGGGTCTGCGTTCCCCGCCTGCTGAACCGCTTCCCCGGCCTGCGGCTGGACGTCCCGTTCGAGGAGCTCCGGTTCACCCCGATGAACGCGGCCTACAGCCTCGAATCACTGCCGGTGTCCTGGTAAGCGTACGGAGGAAAAATGCCCAGCACGCCGTATCCCACGACGAGTTCCTACGACTACCTGGCCTCGTTGACGGAGCAGGTCGGCGGGCTCGACCTGCACTACGGCTACTGGTCGGGACCCGACGACGACACGCCGATCGAGGAGGCCACCGGCCGGTTGACCGGGGTCGTGGTCGACCGCCTGGACGCGCGGGCCGGTGAGCTGGTGCTGGACGTGGGCTGTGGGAACGGGCGTCCCGCGGTGATGGTGGCGGAGCGCACCGGGGCGCGGGTGACGGCGATCGACGTCGACGAGCGGGCGCTGGAACGGGGGAGGGCGTGGGCGCGCGAGCGGGGCGTGCAGCCGCTGGTCTCCTTCGAGCGGTGCGACGCGCTGGCCATGCCCTACCCCGACGATGCGTTCGACGCGGTACTGGTCTTCGAGTCGACGCCGCACTTCGCGCCGGAGCCGCTCTTCGCCGAGCTCGTCCGGGTGCTGCGGCCCGGTGGCCGGTTGGTGGTGGAGGCCCCGTGCCTGCACGTTCCCGTCACCGACGACCTGCGGCCTCGGCTGGCGACGTACTTCGAGATGTTCCAGGTCCACTCCATCGAGCAGGCCGGGGCGTACCTGGAGATCATGCGCGCCGCCGGTCTCGGCGTCGACGCCGTCGAGGACCTCACCGAGCACACCGAGCCGTTCTACCGGCGGATCCTGGAGCGGCTCGACGCCCATCGCGCGGAGCTGGCGGCCGAGTACGGTGCGGGGACCGTGGCCTGGATCCGCGACGGCATCGCCGACTGGGCCACGATCCCCTCGGGCAGCGTCCTGATCACCGCCCGCGGGCCGAACCGTCCCGCCTCAGCGGACGGGGTCGAAGTCCCGTAGGGCCGCGGGCTGCTTTCCGGTGGTGATCTGCTCGGCCAGCATGCGACCGGTGACCGGCCCGTGGGTGAATCCCCACATGCCGTGGCCACCGGCGACGTACCTGCCGGGGGCGCGGGTGGCGCCGATCAGCGGCCTGCCGTCGGGGGTGACGGGGCGCGGACCGACCCAGGTGTCGGTGCGCTCCTCCCAGGAGACGCCGCTGAGCAGCGGCCGGGCGGACGCGATGATCGCGTCGACGCGCCTCTGGTACAGGGGGGCGTCGGCGTCCCGGAACTCCATCGTGCCGGCGACGCGCAGCTTGCCCTGGTAGGGCGTGCAGGCCACCCGCACGGCGGGCAGGTAGATCGGCCCGGGCACGGGCTCGTCCGTCGGCACGGTGAACGAGTAACCGCGTCCGGCACGTACCGGCACCCGGACGCCCCAGGAGGAGCCGAGCTGGTTCAGCCAGGCGCCGGTGGCCAGCACGACGGCGTCGGCGCTGACGGAGTCCCCGTCACTCGACCGGACGGCGATCCCGCCGGAGTGGGAGTAGACGTCGATCACCCGGAAGCCGGACCGGATCGTGGCGCCCCGGGCGACGACGGAGCGGGCGAGAGAGCGGGTGAACTCTCCGGGGTCGACGTAGCGCTGCCCGTCCAGCCGGATCCCGGCCCGTGCGCGCGAGGAGAGCTGCGGCGCCTGCCTGCCGAGATCGTCACCCTCGAACGCGCTGTACTTGATCTCCAGGCCGGACTCGTTGATGCGCTGGAGCTCGTGCAGGAGCGCCACCGCCTGCCGCGGGGTCTCGAAGGCGGCCATGATCGGGGCCTCGACCGTGGGGGCCTCGACGCCGTTCGCGGTGAGCACGTCGAACGCCTCCAGGCACTCCTCGTTGAACGGGAGGTTGGCCCGTACGGCACGGCTCCAGGACTTCCAGCTGCAGTTCATGGCGAACCGGGTGAGGAACGACAGCAGCGCCGGGTTGGGAGTGGCCGGTATGTGCAGCGGGGCGCTCGGGTCGAGCAGGGAGCGCAGGCCGTAGCGGAGGACGCCGGGCTCGTTCAGCGGGATGGCCAGCCCAGGGGAGAGCCAGCCCGCGTTGCCCCACGACGCGCCCGCGGCCACGTCGTCCCGGTCGACGACCGTGACCTCCACGCCGCGCTCCTGCAGGAACCACGCGGTGGACAACCCCACCACGCCGGCGCCGATCACCACTGCCGTACGCGGCCCACCGTCGATGCCCATGACCATTTTCTCCGCTCTGACATTCGTTGCCTGTTTCGAGCATCGCTGGCGTGGCCAGAGAATGGTGTGTGCGTTTCGGACAAGCACAATGGTGTGTTTTGTCGTGCGGCGACAAGCGCCGGGAGCCGGGCCCCGGATCCGGCGCCCACCGCGGCTCCCTCCGCCGCCCCGGGAGGCACCGGCCGGCCGGTCCTCGCCGCGGGGCTAGGCCCGGCCGACGGCCAGCGCGATGATCATCGCCAGCCGCTTCTCCGGCAGTTCGAGCTGGAGGTTCGTGATCTCGGCCATCTTCCGCAGCCGGTAGCGGACGGTGTTCGGGTGGACACTGAGGCGGCCGGCGGCGACGGCCAGATCGCCCTGCGCCTCCAGCCACGCGCGCAACGTCGCGATGTACTGGGTGCCGTGCTCGGCGTCATGCCGGGTCAGCTCGGCGACCGGCCCGCGGGCGGGGGTACGCCCCGCCGAGGCGGCGGACCGGAGGCGTTGCAGCAGGATCTCGTCCCACGCCTCGTCGTAGACGACCGCCGGGGCGCCGGCGGGCCGCACCGCCCGGAGGGCGAGGCTCTCGTCGGCCTCCTGCCTGCTCGCGGCCAGCTGGGTGGGCCCCGCCGGGCCGCCGACACCGGCGAGCACGCTGACCCGCCGCGGCAGGACGTTCGCGATCGCGGCGAGCCAGTCCAGGGTGGGCGTGGCGTCGTTGTCGCAGGGCAGCACCGTGTACAGGGTGTTGCCGAACAGCGCACTGCGTCCCGGCCGCGACCAGCCGAAACCGGTGGTCGCGCGTTCGAAGGCCAGCAGGATCGCGGCATGCCGCTCCTCGGCGATGTGCGCCTGGAGCGCGATCACCCGGAACCGCTCCCGGGGCAGGCCGAGCCTGCTGATCAACGCGGCCGCGTCGGCGGTCCCCTCCAGCAACTGGATGACGAGATCGGACTCCACCTGACGCTCCAGGTCCGCGCTGACCCGGGAACGCAGCAGGTGCAGCGCGACCGCCCGCGCCCCGTCCTCCAGGATGGTCCGCCGCGCGTCGGACAGCGGGCTCTCACACTCGACCCAGATCGATCCCAGCAGCTCGCGCCCCGCCCGCACCGCGACCACCATGCGGCCTCTGAGGCCGTGTGCCGGTGAGGGGTCGACGAACAGCGGCTCGTCGGAGGTCGCCAGATGGGCGAAGACGCCCTCCCGCTCGAACAGCCGGCGCATGGCGTCCGGCACCCGCCTGCCCAGGATCGTCTCCAGCCGTGCCGGATCGGCGGTCTGCTGCGAGCCGGAGTAGGCCAGGACCCGCGACATCTGGTCCTCGATCGTCACCGCGTAGCCGAGTTCGGTCGCGAGCGTGTCCGCGAAGGCCAGCAGATCGTTCGGCCCCCGCCCGGTCTGGCTGCCTTCGAGCACCAGGCCGTACACCACGCCGAGGAGCTGGCTCCAGGACACCGCCGGTTCGACGAGCAGCACGGCGATCCCACCGGCACGAGCCTGTTCCAGCGTGCTCTCGTCGAGCGGAGGGTTGCCGTGCACCAGCACCGTGACGGCCCGTGCCGCCCGTGCCAGGCGTACGGCGTCGGACGCCGACTCCACGCCCACCGCCAGGAACACGTCACCGGTCGCGGGGCGGGTGTCGGTCGGATCATGCACCACCACGCTGCGCAGCTCGACGTCCCGCGATGCCGGAGCGCAGCACAGCCGAGCCCCGTAGCCACCGAGAACGTTCACCAACCGGTCCAGCTTCAACATCTACGCGACCTCTGCGTGCCTCTGCCGTGCCCGCCTGCCGGCGGGTTTGTGGCATGAACACCGTTCTAGCAGATCAGCGGTACGGCGATCCGTCGGGGACCGCCGAGGGCCGGGTCCGCCGGTGCCCGGCAGCAGACCTGTGCGGCCTGGTCCGGCGGTGAAATTTTCACCGGGTGGTGGGTGGGCCGGGGCGAGTCCGGCCAGGTGGCCCGGTGAATGTCGGGTCGGCAGGCCGGTGAGGAGGCGGAGCTCCCTTGGCCCCCGGGCGGCCGCATTCTATGGTGCGAGATGTGGGAGCGCTCCCACAATGGCCTGTGCAAGCCCTGCCGCCCTGCACCGTCCGACCCGCTTTTCCGGAAGACCTCCCCGAAGGGGCCTGATGTGCGCACCTCCCTCCTGACCGACCGGCCGGGCCGGCCGGGCCGCCGTCTCCGCGTCGGGCTCGCCGCGCTGCTGCTGGCGGCCGGGATATCCGTCCCGGCGACGGCGACGGCGGCCGTGAATCCCTACCAGGATCCCGGCCTGCCGGTGGCGACCAGGGTCGCCGACCTCCTCTCGCGGATGACGCTGGATGAGAAGATCGGCCAGATGACCCAGGCGGAACGTGGTTCGGTCGGCAACTCCGACGTCACCACCTACCGGCTCGGCTCGGTACTGTCCGGCGGCGGTTCGGCGCCCTCGCCCAACAACGCCACCTCCTGGGCGAACATGTACGACGGCTACCAGAACGCCGCCCTCGCGACACCGCTGGGCATCCCCATGATCTACGGAGTGGACGCGGTGCACGGCCACAACAACGTGGCCGGCGCGACGATCTTCCCGCACAACATCGGGCTCGGTGCCACCCGGGATCCCGCCCTGGTGCAGCAGATCGGCAGGGCGGTCGCCGAGGAGGTCACCGGGACGGGCGTCGACTGGAACTTCGCCCCCTGCGTGTGCGTCGCGCGCAACGACCGGTGGGGCCGCACCTACGAGTCCTTCGGGGAACTTCCGGAGATCCCTTCGTCGATGACGAGCTTCATCACGGGCACCCAGGGCGCGGCGCTGAACGGGCCGGCCTCGGTGCTGGCCACCGCCAAGCACTATGTCGGCGACGGAGGCACCACGAACGGCGTCGACCAGGGCGACACGCAGCTGGCCGAGACCGAGCTGCGGGCGGTCCACCTGCCGCCGTTCAGGGCCGCGGTGGACCGCGGGGTGGGTTCGGTGATGGTCTCGTTCAGCAGCTGGAACGGCAGCAGGCTGCACGGGAACCGGTATCTGGTCACCTCGGTGCTCAAGGGCGAGCTGGGCTTCACCGGCTTCGTCGTCTCCGACTGGAACGGCGTCGACCAGATCGACGGCGCCCTCGGGCTCTCCGCCGTCGACGTGCGAACCGCGATCAACGCCGGCATCGACATGGTGATGGAGCCCGAGGCCTGGCGGCAGTTCATCGACCTGCTCCGCGCCGAGGTGCAGGCGGGCCGGGTGCCGCTGTCCCGCGTCGACGACGCCACGAGACGCATCCTGACCAAGAAGTTCGAGCTGGGACTCTTCGAGAAGCCACTGGCCGACCGGACCTACACCTCGACCGTGGGCAGCGGCGCGCATCGCGCCCTGGCCCGCCAGGCGGTGGCGAGGTCGCAGGTGGTGCTGAAGAACGGCGGGAACATCCTGCCGCTGGCCACCGGCGGCGGCAAGATCTTCGTCGCGGGCAGGAGCGCCGACAACATCGGCTACCAGAGCGGCGGCTGGACGATCTCCTGGCAGGGCTCGTCGGGGAACATCACTCCCGGCACCACCATCCTGCAGGGGATCCGCAACACCGTCGGATCCTCCACGACGGTGACCTACAACCAGACCGGCAGCGGCATCGACTCCTCCTACCGGGCGGCGATCGCGGTGGTGGGCGAGACCCCGTACGCGGAAGGTCAGGGAGACCGCGCCGGAGCCATGGGGCTGGACGGCGCGGACCTGAACACCGTCAACACGCTGCGTGCCTCCGGTGTGCCGGTGATCGTGGTCCTGGTCTCCGGCCGCCCGCTGGACATCTCCTCCCAGCTCTCCGGGTGGAACGCGCTGGTGGCCTCCTGGCTGCCGGGCACCGAGGGGCAGGGCGTCGCCGACGTGCTCTTCGGCCTCACCCAGCCCACCGGCAAGCTCCCGGTGACCTGGATGAACAGCGCCGGCCAGCAGCCGATCAACGACGGGGACGGCAAGACCCCGCTCTTCCCTTACGGATACGGGCTGACCTACGAGTCCGCCGCGGACACCGGCCCGCCGACGGCGCCGGGCACCCCGACGGTGTCGAACGTGACCTCGTCGTCGGTGAACCTGTCGTGGACGGCGTCCAGCGACAACGTCGGCGTGACGGGGTACGACGTGGTACGGGTGCAGGGCACGACCGAGACCACGGTGGCGACGCCGACGACCAACTCGGCATCCGTCACCGGGCTGTCGGCGAGCACCGCCTACACGTTCGCGGTGTACGCGCGTGACGCGGCGGGCAACCGCTCGGCCCGCTCGGCCACGGTGACCGCGACCACGGGTGGCGGTGGTGGCGAGGGCGGCACCTGCAAGGTCACCTACACGGTCAACGACTGGGGAGGTGGCTTCAGCGCCAACCTGACCGTCGCCAACACCGGCACCTCGGCCGTCAACGGCTGGACGCTGCGGTTCACCTTCCCCGGCAACCAGAAGGTCACCCTGCCCGCCTGGTCGGCGACCTGGTCGCAGTCGGGCGCCGCCGTCGCCGCGATGAACCTGTCGTGGAACGCGAGCATCGCGCCCAACGCCTCGACCGGCATCGGGTTCAACGGCACCTACACCGGCGCCAACCCCAGGCCGACCGAGTTCACCCTGAACGGCACACCCTGCACGGTGGGCTGACCCGCACCTCACCGCGGCCGACCGGCGGATCCACGCAGCCGAATGGGTGGATCCGCCGGACCGGGTCACTTCCCGGTGGTCGCCTCGATCCTTACCGCCACCCCGCCCTGGAGCATCACCTTGGCGTTCAGGGGCTTTCGCGCGTTGAGTGCCCTCTCCAGTTGTGCCGCGGTGCACCTGTGCGGGACCTTGCCCGTGTCGCAGATCGTTCCCCGCGCGTCGAGCACCACCGCGTCCGGGCTGAGCATGACCGGCTGCACATCGCCGTCGCCGGTCCGCACGGTGATCCAGCCCGGCTGTCCCGGACTGGTGCCGAGTGGTCCGAGCAGGTAGACGGCGGGTCCGGTGTCCCCGGCGCCGTCGCCCGGCTCGTCCACCGCGGGCTCGGCGGGGGAGTCGGTCGAGCCGGCCGAAGACGAGGGCTCCGCGGTGACGGTGACGGTGACGGCAGGGGCAGGGGCAGGGGTGCTCTCGGGGCCGGAGGGAGAGGCGGAGACGGCCGGAGCGGTGGAGGAGGCGGACGAGCCGTCCTCCGCGGAACAGGCGGAAAGGCCGGCGGCGAACGCGGCCACCAGCAGGATGCGTGTCATCTTCAACGACCTACTCATAAGCCGCAACACTCCCACGGAGTCCGGTGCGACAACGAACCCACCGAGACGGTCCGCGGGAAAACCGGCGAGATGGGCCGGCAGGTGTGCGGACACGACGGTTCCTCCGGCACCGGGTGTGCCAAGTCGTTTCCAACCGGGCCACAAGCGTCCGGGATCACGATGAGGATGTTCTGATTCTCCGGAAAGAAGGAGCGGTAATGCGAAAGATCGCACGCCTGTACACGCTGATCCTCACGGCGGCGGTACCCGTCCTCCTGGTGCTGCAGACCGGCAGCGCCACCGCGGAGTCCATCCGCATCGCCAATCACTGTGAGCCGTCCGCCTGACGGTGTTCGAACGAGTCGTCCGCCGTCATCGGATCAAGGTGGTCCGCCGGTGCCTGCTGCGCGGTGCGTACTGCCGAAGGCGCGGCTGGTACGCCGAGGGTGAGCGGTGGGCGCGGCGGGCGGGTGAGGTGGCGGGCCAGGTGGATCTCACCGGACATGCCACGCTTCTGGTGGATCTGGCGTCACTCTGGCACGGGCTCACCCGCTACCCGCAGGCACACGAGTGGGCCCGGCGGGCTGTGGAGTCGCTGGCCTCGGCGCCCGCCGGGGGCGGACGCGACGCATCACTCGCCGACGCGCTGATCCGGATGGGTGACATCGAGCGCAGGCAGGCCCGGCACACCACCGCGGAGGCGCACCTGCGCCGGGCGTTCGAGCTGGTGGACGAGGCGGACCGGCCGAGGGGCGCGGCGGTGCGGCTGGCCCTGGGGGTGCTCTGCAAGGAGCTCGGCCGCTACGGCGAGGCCGAGACCCACTATCGCGGAGCGCTGGCCTGCCTGGAGCGGCATGGGGTGGACGACCCCCTGGCCCGCGCCGACGTTCTGCACAATCTCGCAGGGCTCGCGCATGCCCGAGGTGACGACGGACCCGCGGGAGAGCACCACGCGCGAGCCGCGATCGAGATCCGGCGCGGGGTGCTCGGTCCCCGCCACGACCAGGTCGCGGCGGACCTGGCGGTGCTCGGCGCGGTACTCGCGAACCAGGGCAGGCTCGCGGCGGCGGAGGAGACGCTGAGCCGGGCCCTGGACATCTTCGTTGAGCGCCTGGGAGCCGATCACTACGAGGTGGCGGTGTGCCAGGTGAATCTGGCACACCTGGACGATCTTCAGGGCCGCCCGGAGGAGGCGGGGCGACGCTACCGGGACGCGCTGCGCGTCAAGCACCTCGCCCTCGGGCCCGATCACCCCGAGGTGGAGCGCCTGTCCGCGCTGCTGAGGGCGAGGTCCGAGCGGTGAACCGGTCTCATGCCCCGTCGGGTGCGTTCACATCCGGGGGCGGTGCGCCGGAAGGTCGAACCAGACGCCGGTTCCGATCTGCCCGGTGCCGCACAGCCGGGTCCAGCGCGCCCCGCAGCGCCCGGAGGTGAACTCCTCGACGATCCGCAGGCCCCGCCCGCCGAGTGACAGCTCGTCCACGTGGCCGGGGAGCGTGAACGGGCGACGCAGCAGACGTTCGATCAGCGGGACCCCGCCGCCGGCGTCGGCCACCTCGGCCCTGATCGGCAGGTCGCGGTCGTGCAGGACGCGCAGCTCGTAGGGGCCGGGGGCGTAACTGCCGGCGTTCGTGGCGAGCTCGGTCACCACGACCTCCAGGTCGGCGACGTCGTCGGGGGCGAAGGGCGGACGGGAGAGCAGGTCGTGCAGCAGCTTGCGGGCCCGGCGGGCGGCGTTGCCCGGGGGGAGACACCAGGCGGTCACTCGAAAGCGTCCGCGGTGCCTGCCGCGCACGCCGACCTCCAGAGCTGGAGCGTGCTCGGTGAGCATCGTTGCTCCTATCGAGTAGGACACCAGGGCCGCGGGATCGCGCTCGCTGGTCTGAATCCCCCATCCTGAGGGACAAGGCCGATATACGGAGAGTCGCAGGACCAATACTGTCCGCAGATCGGTCGGGTGATAGGCCGAGCCGATCACCTTGGGTGATCGGTCGCACCGATACGGCTCCGGCGACGCCGCATCGCTGGTTACCTTGGCGGCAAGGGAACTCCGCAGTGGGAAGATCGGGATGAACGTCAGCAACGCGAACGCGCGGGAAGTCGATCCCGCACTCTGGGAACGCCCGCAGATGCGACAGGCCCTGGCCGCCCGCGACATGGCCACCGTATACCGGTTACTGCAGCGGATCGGCGTCTCACAGCGTCACATCGCCGCCCTCACCGCGCAGTCCCAGTCGGAGATATCCGAGATCCTCAAGGGCCGCCAGGTGATGGCGTACGACGTGCTGGGCCGGATCGCCGACGGTCTGGGGATTCCCCGTGGCTACATGGGTCTGGCCTACGACGCCTCCTGCACGACACTGGCCCCGGCGGCGGCGGCCGACCAGCGCGACGACTCCAGCGAGGACGAGCAGGTGCGCCGCCTGCTCGCGCACGCCGCGCAGGTGACCATCGGCGCGGCGTCCGGGGACGCGGAAGAGTGGACCGAGCCGGTCACGCCCACCGAGACCCCCGTCCCGCACCGCATCGGCATGGCCGACGTCGAGCAGATCGAGACGGTGACCCGCACGCTGCGCGCCCTGGACTACCGGCACGGGGGCGGGGTCTGCCGCGACGCGGTGGTGGCACAGCTGGCCTGGTCACAGCGGCTGCTGCGGGCCTCATGCCCGGAGTCGGTCACCCTCCGCCTGCACCAGGCGCTGGCCGACCAGCACAACCTCGCGGGCTGGACCTCCTTCGACGTCGGCCTGTACGGTTCGGCCAGAAGCCACCTGGCCCGCGCGCTCGAACAGGCCAAGCACGCGAGGAACTCCTCGCTGGCGGCCAACGTCCTGTACCGGATGGGCCGCGTCCACCTGCACTGCGACCGCATCCTGGACGCGCTGCGGTTCTTCCAGCTCGGACAGATCTGCGCGCAGGACGCCAGCTGCGAGCGGACCGTGGCGATGCTCTTCGCCAACGAGGCGTGGGCCTACGCCCTGCTGGGCGACAGCGATCTCGCGCTCAAATCGATCAACCGGGCGGCAGACGAGTTGGCCCGCGCCCATGACCGCGAGTCCCCGGCCTGGGTGAGCTTCTTCGGCGCCGCCGACCTCGACGCCACGAGCGGCATGGTGTACGCCGACCTCGCCGAGACCCACCTCGACAGCCACCTCGGCATCGCCGAGCGTTTCCTCGCCGACGCGCTCGGGCAGCGCGAGCCGAGCATGGCCAGGAGCAGGGCCTTCGAGCTGACCGCTCTGGCGACGGTGCAGCTCAGAGCCGGTGACATGACCGCCGGGATCGCCAACGGCAACGAGGCGGTCACCCTGGCGACCGAGATCCGCTCGATGCGGATCACCGACCGTCTCGCGCCGCTGCAGGCGGTCGCCATGATGCGGGCGCACGTCGGTGACGCCCAGGACCTCGCCCGGCGCATCTCGGTGGTGCGTGCGGCATGACGATGACCACCGACCACGCCGCAGACCACGCCGCCGGTCAGGCCGGCGGTCTCACCCGCGACCGGCTCCACTCGCTGCTGGCATCGGTCTGTGACCGGGCCGGGCTCGTGCCCGGTGACGCCGAGCTGATCAAGTTCACGAACAACGCGGTCTTCCGCCTGCGCCGGGCGCCCGTCGTGGTGCGCATCGCCGGATCCTCGGCCGCCCGCTCGCGGGTGCCGACCGTGGTGCGGGTCGCCCGCTGGCTGGCCGACCACGACTTCCCCGCGGTGCGGCTCCTGCCGGGCTGCGAGCAGCCGCTCCAGGTGGAGGGCCATCTGGTCACGCTGTGGAAGCACACCCCCGAGGTGGGCCCGCGCCCCGGCGGC
The DNA here is from genome assembly GCF_050943795.1 of Streptosporangium sp. CA-115845. Classification (NCBI taxonomy): domain Bacteria; kingdom Bacillati; phylum Actinomycetota; class Actinomycetes; order Streptosporangiales; family Streptosporangiaceae; genus Streptosporangium; species Streptosporangium sp. CA-115845. Next base: position 2,597,693 of record NZ_CP191988.1, read on the forward strand.
GGCGAGCTGGCCACCCTGCTCAGACGCCTGCACAGGCTGCCGGACCCGCCGGTGGACCTGCCGGAGTGGGCCCCGATGACCGAGGTCCGTCAGCGGCTCGCCGAACCGGAGGATCTGTCCGCGGGCGACCACGCCTTCCTGCTGGACGAGTGCGACGAGGTCGAGGAGCGGCTCGCCGCGCTCGACTACGTGCTCCCCGCCGGGGTCATCCACGGTGACGTGTTCATGGGCAACGTCATCGCCGGGTCCAGGGGGCCGGTGCTGTGCGACTTCGACAGCACCGGGATGGGCCCGCGTGAGTGGGACCTCGCCCCGGTGGCGGTCGGCCGCCTGCGGATGGACTACCCCGCCGACGAGCACACGTCGCTCGCCGAGGGCTACGGCTTCGACGTCACCCGCTGGCGCGGGTTTCCGGTGCTGCGCCGCCTCCGCGAGCTGAAGCTGGTCACCAGCGTCCTGCCCGTGCTGCGCAGCAACCCGGGCATCCGGTCGCAGTGGGAACACCGCATGCGCAGTTTCAAGGCCCGCGACCAGACGGTCAGGTGGCAGCCGTACCGGTGACGGTGCCGGGCGGATCATCGGCGGTTGGTGTCGCAGCGCGGCGGCACGGGTACCCAGCCTAAGGGGAAAGCCCAGGTGAGGGCGTTGATCGGCTGGGGAAGGGGTGGGGCGATGCCGCTGAGGCGGCCCGGTCACACCGGGCGGGGAAGCCGCGATCTGGAGGTCAACCCGATCTTCAGCCGGGAGCCGATCCGGGTTCCGCGCTACGCCATGCCCGCCGGGGAGATGGAGCCGGAGACGGCCTACCAGCTGGTACACGACGAGCTGATGCTGGACGGCAACGCGCGGCTGAACCTGGCGACGTTCGTCACCACCTGGGCGGAGCCGCAGGCGCGGCGGCTGATGGCCGAGTGCGCCGAGAAGAACATGATCGACAAGGATGAGTATCCGCAGACCGCGGAGCTGGAGATCCGGTGCGTGGACATGCTCGCCCGGCTCTGGCACGCGAAGGAGCCCCATCGTGCGGTGGGCTGCTCGACGACCGGTTCGAGTGAGGCGGCGATGCTGGGCGGTCTGGCGCTCAAGCGGCGCTGGCGGCACCGGCGCCAGGCCGAGGGACGCCCGGCCGGACGGCCCAACCTGGTGATGGGCGTCAACGTGCAGATCTGCTGGGAGAAGTTCGCCGACTACTTCGACGTGGAACCCCGGTACGTGCCGATGGAGGGCGACCGGTACCACCTGAGCCCGGAGACGGCCGTCGAGCTGTGTGACGAGAACACCATCGGGGTCGTGGCCATCCTGGGCTCCACCTACGACGGCAGCTACGAGCCCGTCGCCGACATCGCCGCGGCCCTGGACGACCTGCAGGCCCGTACCGGACTCGACGTGCCGATCCACGTGGACGGCGCCTCCGGCGCGATGATCGCGCCCTTCCTCGACCCCGACCTGCACTGGGATTTCCGGGTGCCGAGGGTGGCGTCGATCAACACCTCCGGGCACAAGTTCGGGCTGGTGATGCCGGGGGTGGGCTGGGCGCTGTGGCGCGACTCCGAGGCGCTCCCCGACGACCTGGTCTTTCACGTCAACTACCTCGGCGGGGACATGCCGACCTTCGCGCTGAACTTCTCCCGCCCCGGCGCCCAGGTGGTCGCGCAGTACTACAACTTCCTGAGGCTGGGTTTCGACGGCTACCGCCGGGTCCAGCAGACCTGCCGGGACGTGGCGACCCGGCTGTCCGGGGAGATCGCCAGGCTGGACCGGTTCGAGCTGATCACCGACGGCGGCCAGGCTCCGGTGTTCGCCTTCCGGGTACGGGAGGGGATCGACAACTTCACGGTCTTCGACGTCTCCGCCGCGCTGCGCGAGCGCGGCTGGCTGGTGCCCGCCTACACCTTTCCGAAGAACCGCACGGATCTGGCGGTGCTGCGCGTCGTCGTCCGTAACGGTTTCAGCAACGACCTGGCCGACCTGTTGCTGCAGGACCTGTACCGGGTCCTGCCTCGCCTTTCCGACCAGGACCGGCCACGTCACACCGCCGAGGACGCCGGTGGGTTCGCGCACGGCGCCGGGGCCAGGAGGCCCCGGCGCCACGGCTGACGGCGCCAGGTCGGGTGCGGGCCGGTGCGGCCGGAGCAGAAGTGACAGAGAAGGAGACCCTGAGATGTGCCGTCTGTTCGGCCTGAGCAGCACCCCTGAACGTACCCGTGCCACCTTCTGGCTGCTGGACGCCCCGGACAGCCTGAGTCACCAGAGCCACCGCGACCCCGACGGGACCGGGCTGGGCTACTTCGACGCCGACGGCACCCCGCACATGCACAAGGCTCCCATCGCCGCCTACGAGGACCGGTGCTTCGCCGAGGAGGCCAAGGAGGTGGAGTCCACCACCTTTCTGGCGCACGTCCGGTTCGCCTCCACCGGCGACCTGGAGGTGCGCAACACGCATCCCTTCCTGCAGGACGGGCGGCTCTTCGCGCACAACGGGGTGATCGAGGGCCTGGCCGACCTCGACGCGGAACTGGGGAAGGACCGGGAACTGGTCCAGGGGGACACCGACTCGGAGCGCTTCTTCGCGCTGATCACCCGGGAGACCAGGGCGCACGGCGGCGACGTCGCCGCCGGCATCGAGAGCGCCGCGCGCTGGGTCGCCAGGAACCTGCCCGTCTACGCCCTCAACCTGGTCCTCACCACGCCGCGGGAGCTGTGGGCGCTGCGCTATCCCGATACCCACCAGCTGTACGTACTCCGGCGTGCCGCCGGCGGGCAGCACGGCGTCCGGCACCTCGACCACAGCGGCAGTAACGACCGGATGCGGGTCCGTTCCCGGGACCTGGCGGGCACCTCCGCGTCCGTGGTCGCCAGCGAGCGCATGGACGACCATCCCCGGTGGCACCTGATGGAGCCCGGCGAGCTGTTCCACATCGGACCGGACCTCAGCCCCACCCGCCGGGTCGTGCTGCCGGAGGAGCCGGCGCACCGGCTGAGCCTCGCCGACCTGCGCCCGGAGGCCGCCGCCTCACAGCAGGCCGCCGGCTAGGGCCTGTCCTGCGGGTCATGAGAGCCAGTCCAAGGTGGCGATGGGCAGGATCTGGGAGTTCTTCCCGGGCTCCTTTCCGGGACGCCACCTGGAGCTCCGCCTTTCCCTTCGCCTGGATGTCGAAGAGCGGGCGGAGCCCCAGGTCAGGGCTGCGGGGGCCTATCTGGTCTCATAGGAGGCGTTGATCGCGTACGGGGAGCTACTCGGGCAGGTGGCGATGGAGACCCAGGTCGCGGGGCTCCTCCACGTGCCATAGGCAGTGGTGCGCCGCTGATTGGTGTCAGTGACGCAGGTGGCGACGGCCCGGTACTGACCGGTCCCGGAAACACAGGACGCCCTGACCGTACCTGTCTCCACGATGGAGGACGAACAATTGCCGGGCACGGCCCAGGCGGGTTGGGTGAAGCCTGGGGCGAGCGCGACACAAAGCCCGCCGATGGCGGCCGTTACGGCGGTGACGATCCGCGTGGATGGCATAGGCACCCTTTCGTGTGGGGATCATGATCTTCCGGCGAGGGTAGCAAGATTCCAGCCGAGCTGTGGTAAAAGTCCCGGTGTGCCGCTCAACCCGGAAGCGGCAGATGCCGGTCGGGTGCGTCAAGCCACAGACGGTAACTCTCGGGAGTGATCGTCAGGCCGAGCCGGTCCCGGACGGGTCCGCCTGGGCGCAGCCAGCCGACACAGCCCCCACCGGGCCATCGGCAAGACGCGGCGGAGGCGGGCTGATCGGACGACAGCGGAGGGCGTGGCGGTCCTCGGGTGACGTCGATTTCGCGACTTTCGCGACGCCCCTTATCCGCGGGCGGGCGAGGAACTGGGCGGTGGGCCCCCCTCTCGCCCCCGGCCCGAAGGGGGGCCGATGCTTGCCGCCGGTCACGTCTTTCGCCTCCTCGCCGCGCTCGTCCGCTCCGGCCACCCCTCCTGACCTCCCTGAACTGGCTTAACGTCCGATCCGGCTCTGTTGCAGGTCCACCTCCGACGCGAAGCGCCTGCCCAGCCGTTGCGCCGGAGCCTCTATGAAACGCCATGTCAGCGCGCTGAGTCCGAGCAATAACCCCACCACACACGTGAGAGCCACGAGTCGCAGCCCCAGCGGCTCGGGCCAGAACCGTTCGACGCTTTCCAGCAACATTGAAGAGCCGGTAATGGGCGTTACCAGCCGGCCTGGTCTCCGCGTCTCGATCCCGGCGATCAGGAATGGCTGATCATCACGTGCTTGATCCGGGTGTAGGCGTCGAAGCCGTACCTGGACAGGTCCTTGCCGGTGCCGGAGTGCTTGAAGCCACCGTGCGGCAGCTCGGGGACGATCACCTGATGGCAGTTGACCCAGACCGCGCCGAAGTCCAGTGCGGCCGTCAACCGCATGGCGCGGCCGGTGTCGCGGGTCCATACGCTGGCCGCCAGGGCGTAGTCGGTGCCGTTGGCGAGCAGGAGCGCCTCGTCCTCGTCGGCGAAGGGCTGGACGGTCACCACCGGGCCGAAGATCTCCTGCTGGACGATCTCGTCGTCCTGGCGGACCCCGGCGACCACGGCGGGGGCGAAGAAGTAACCGGGCCGATCGATCCGGCCCCCGGTGACCAGCCTGGCGTGGGCGGGGAGCCGCGCGAGGAAGCCGGCCACCCGCTCGGCCTGGGCCGCGTTGTTGGAGGGGCCGAGGAAGACGCCCTCCTCGTCGGGACCGCCGACGGTGAGCGCGGCGGCGGCCTTGGCCAGCGCCGTGGTGAACTCCTCGTGGATCCGCTCCTCGACCAGCACCCGGGTGACGGCCGTGCAGTCCTGCCCGGTGTTGAAGAACGCGGCCTCGGCGACCGAACGCGCGACCTCGGCGATGTCCACGTCGCCGAAGACGACGGCCGGGGCCTTGCCACCCAGTTCCAGGTGAACGTCCTTGAGGTCGTCGGCGGCGGACCTCATCACCTCGGCCCCCGCACGGGTCGATCCGGTGATGGCCACCATCTCCACGCCTCGATGTTCGACGAGGGCGCGGCCGGTGTCGCGGTCGCCGCAGACGACGTTGACGACGCCCGGCGGGAACACCCGGGCGCACAGTTCGCCGAGGAGCACGGTCGAGCCGGGGGTGGTGTCGGCGGGCTTGATGACGAGCGTGTTCCCGGCGGCCAGGGCCGGGCCGATCTTCCAGGCGGCCATCATCAGCGGATAGTTCCACGGCGTCACCTGGGCGACCACGCCGATCGGCTCGCGCCGGACGAACGAGGTGTGGCCCTCGACGTACTCGGTCGCGCCCAGCCCCTCCAGCACCCGGGCCGCTCCGGCGAAGTAGCGGATCGCGTCGACGGACCCGCCCACGTCGACGCGGCGGGCGGTGCCGCGCGGCTTGCCGGTGGAGCGAACCTCGGCGTCGGCGAGCGCGTCGAGGTTCTCCTCCATCAGATCGGCGAGCCGCAGCAGCAGGCCCTGACGCTCGGCCGGGGTGGTGCGGCGCCAGCGAGCCGCGGCCTCGGTGGCCGCCGCGACGGCGTCGGCGACGTCGGCGACGGAGGAACGGGGCGCCCGGCCGTACACCTTCCCGGTGGCGGGGTCGGTCAGGTCCATCCACTCGCCGGAGGCCGGGTCCCGGCTCTCACCGGCGATCACGTTGCGCAGCACGTCCATGGGGATTCTCCTTGGCGGGTGAGGGTCTCGGCGGCGGGGCGGGGGAGGTCAGGTGGTCACGGGGACCGGCATGAGCAGCGCGCGGTAGCGCGCCGCCGCCGCGGAGAAGCCGATCATGACCACGCCGACCAGCCGACCGGCCTCGTGGTAGCCGACCACGGCCTCGCCGCCGAGGTCGCCCTCCAGCACGCGGATGTCGTCCCCACCGAGCGCGGGGGCGCCGAAGGACTGGATCCGCAGGTCGTACTGGTCGCTCCAGAAGGTCGGCAGCGGCGTGAACGGGGCCGGGTCGTGATCGGCCTGCCCGAGATCGGCCAGCAGGCTGGCCGCCGCGCGCCTGGCGGTGTCGGTGGGGATGCTCCAGTGCTCCACCCGCCGGGCCACCTCGTCGTAGCGCGGGTTGGGGAAGCGGGCCACGTCGCCCACCGCCACCACACCCGCCCGGCCCTCGACGCGCAGCGCGTTGTCACAGAGCACGCCGTCGGACAGGTCCAGGCCGTTGCCCTCCAGCCATCCGGTGGCGGCCGCCGAGCCGACGGCCTCCACCACCACGTCGGCCTCGACCGCGGTGCCGTCGGACAACTCCGCCCCGGTCACCCGCCCCGCGTCGCCCAGGAAGCGGTGTACCGTACGGCCGAGCAGGAAGCGCACCCCCTCGGCCTCGTGCCGGCGGCGCAGCGCGGCGCCGAGGTCGGTGCCCAGAGGGCGCAGCATCGGCACGGCCTCCGGTGCCACGACCGTGACCGAGGCGCCCAGCCCGCGGGCGGTGGCGGCCACCTCGCAGCCGATGAACCCGGCGCCGATCACCAGCACCCGGGCTCCCGGCCGGAGTTCCCCGCGCAGGGCGCTCGCGTCCTCCAGGGTCCGGACCACGTGCCTTCCCGTCGTGGGGCCAGGTACGGGCAGCCGCCGGGGCCGCATCCCGGTGGCGATCACCAGCCCGTCGTAGGTCAGCTCGGTGCCGTCGGCGAGTCGCAGTACGCGGGCGGTCAGGTCGGCGGAGGTCACGGTCACGCCGAGCCGCCAGATCACGTCGGCGACGGCCGGGCGGAGCCGGAACGCGACCGCCTCGTGGGTCACCTCGGAGGCCAGGGCCTCCTTCGACAGCGGCGGCCGGTTGTACGGCAGGTGCGTCTCGTCGCCGATCGCGACGATCTCACCGGTGAAGCCGCCCGCCCGCAGTCGCTCGGCGGCGCGCAGGCCGCCCATGGACGCGCCCGCGATCACGATGCGCTGGCTCATCGCCACCCTCACTCTCTGTGCCGCCTGCGCGGACCGTATCGGGAAGGGGCTAGCCCTCGACCGTGATGGCCTGGAGCGGGCACACGTCGGCGGCCTCCTCGACGGCGTCGCGCAGTGCGTCGTCGGGGTCGGAGACATAGACCAGCCGGCCGTTCTCGCTGAGCTGGAAGACCTCGGGCGCGGAGAAGACGCACTGCCCGTGGTCCTTGCAGACGTCCATATCGACGATGACCTTCATTGCATTTCTCCTGAAAAATCAGCGCTTGGGTGCTCGGATGCCGCGGAACTCCCAATCGCCACCGAAGGTGGTCGAGATGACCTCCTCGGACTCGGTGGGCTGGGCGCCGCAGTCATCCCGGATCGGGGCGGGGCCGGTGACGATGTGGTTGGTCAGCCTGCCGAGGCCTTCGACCTCGACCTCGACCACATCGCCGGGCTGGACGGGGCGGGAGTTGGCGGGGGTTCCCGACAGCAGCACGTCGCCCGGGTAGAGGGTGATCGTGCGGGCGATGTCGGCGACGAGGTAGTGCATGTCCCACTCCATCTCATCGGTGGAGCCGTCCTGCACGACCTCGCCGTTGACGTAGGTCCGCAGCCGCTTGCCGTGGAAGTCCCAGTCGGTGACGAGGCCGGGACCGAGGGGGCAGAGCGTGTCCGAGCCCTTCACCCGGAGCATCGACCCGGCGTCGGTGTCGCGGAAGTCGTGCAGGCCGTAGTCGTTGCCGACCGTGTAACCGGCGATGTGGTCGCCGGCCTCGGCGGGGGAGATGTTGCGCGCGGTGCGGCCGATGACGATGGCCACCTCGCCCTCGTAGTTGAGGTACCTGCACCTTTCTGGCCGCACGACGGCGCCCCGGTGGCCGTTGAGCGCCGAGGTCGGCTTGTGGAAGTAGGTCGGCGCGGGCGGCAGCGAGGTCATGAACTCCTCGACCCGGCTGCGGTGGTTCAGGTGCACAGCAATGATCTTGCTGGGTACCGACGGCGGCAGGTGGACGGCGTCCGCGGCGTCGACCACCCGGCCGTCGGCGCTGACCAGTTCGTCGCCTTCACGGCGCACCTGCGTGGCGGAGCCGTCGAGAAGGATCCTGCGGTACTCGGGCATCGGGGCTCCTTCAGCCGGGATAGGGGTAGGGGTCGCCGGAGGCGTCGGTCGCACTCGGGGCGGGGAAGCCGGCCTCGGGCCGGTCGAACCAGAGGTGCACCTGGCCGGTGCCGATCGAGTTCTCGTACTCGCCGTACTGCCGTCCGGGGGCGGTGCAGGCACCCTCGCCGATGGCGCCGGCCATCATCAGGTAGTGGAAGAACCTCGCCTCTGGTTTGAACCGGGCGAACTCCGGCATGGTCTCCAGCACCCGGGCGTGGTCTCCGGCCTTGAACCACTCGATCCGCTCCAGGTCGGCCGTCCGGGCCTCGGGAGTGAAGATGTGGCTCGGATCGGAGGCCTCGTGCGCTCGTAGCTCACGGAGCGGCCAGAAGGTGTGCGACAGCGCGCCGGAGGCGATCAGCAGGACCTTGCGGCCGGACTCGCGGATCGCGTCGCCGAGCGCGCGGCCCAGCCGCAGGTGGTCCTCGTTGTCACCGGTCTGGCAGACCCCGATCGTCACCCACGGCTTCTCGGGTACGCCGAGGTACCTCCACAGGTTGATCGTCGCGTAGTAGATCGGCAGGTAGGGGTCGTCGATCGCGGTGATCCACGTCGAGTGCTCCCTGGCCTTGGCCGCGACGGCGCGGGCCAGCTCCTGGTCGCCGGGGAAGTCGTAGGGCACGCGGCACATGCCCCGGGGCAGCTCCTCGGAGGTGAACAGGCCGGCCCTGCGCTGCTGCGCGGTGACGACGAACTCCACGGTGGTGGCCCAGTGCGAGTCGAGCACGACGACGGTGTCGTAGTCGACCTTCTCGAAGACCTCCGCGCGGAGCCGCTCCAGCCCGGTGACGAGGGTGATCTCCTTGCCCTCGTTGAGCTCGTAGCGGGTCTCCTTAGGCAGGACGATGGTGGGCACGTGGGCCAGCAGGCCCGCCCCGACTACTTCTCCCATGGCGCGGTCACCGTGTTCTTGAGGTCGCAGTAGAAGTCGAAGCTCCAGTCGCCGCCCTCGCGCCCGACGCCGGACTGGCGGGAACCGCCGAACGGGGCCTTGAGGTCGCGGACGAAGAAGCAGTTCACCCAGACGGTCCCGGCGACGAGCCGCTCGGAGACCCTGGCGGCGCGCTCCTCGGAGCCGGTCGCGAGGGTGGCCGCGAGGCCGAACCGGGTGGAGTTGGCCATCTCGACGGCCTGCTCCTCGGTGCGGAAGGTCTGCAGGGTGAGGACAGGTCCGAAGACCTCCTCGTTGACGATCTCGCTGCCGGCGGCGACACCGGTGAACAGGGTCGGCCGGTAGTAGAGCCCGCCCAGGTCGGTGTTGGGGCCGCCGCCGATCAGGGCGGTCGCGCCCTCGGCCCTGGCCCGCTGGACGAAGCCGTCGATCCGCTCGAACTGCCGCCGGTGGATCTGCGGGCCGATGTCGGTGGCCAGGTCGCGCGGATCGCCCTGGTTGAGAGCGCTCGCCTTCGCGACGAACCGGGCGGTGAACTCCTCGGCGACCGACTCCTCGACCAGCAGCCGGACCGCGGACAGGCAGACCTGCCCGGCGTTGTCGTACTGCTCGACGGCGAGGTCCACGGCCAGGTCCAGGTCGCTGTCGGCGAAGACGAGGAGAGGTGACTTGCCGCCGAGCTCCAGGGAGAGCGGGGTCAGGTTGGCGGCGGCGGCGGTGGAGATGTGCCGCGCGGTCGGGACCGAGCCGGTGAAGCTGACCCGGCGGACGCCGGGATCGGCGACCAGGGCGGCGCCGGCCTCCGCGCCGTAGCCCTGGACCACGTTGAACACGCCGTCCGGCAGTCCGGCCTGGGCGGTGATGTCGGCCAGCAGCGAGGCGGTCAGCGGGGTCCACTCCGCCGGTTTGAGGACCACGGTGTTGCCCGCGGCCAGGGCCGGGGCGATCTTCCAGGTGGCCAGCATGAGCGGGGCGTTCCACGGCGTGATCAGCGCGCAGACGCCGGCCGGGTCCCAGCTCACGTGGTTGCGGTGACCGCGGGTCTCGAAGTCCTCGTGGCCCAGGGTGAGCAGCCAGTCGGCGAAGAACCGGAAGTTGTGGGCGACCCGCGGCATCACGCCGCGCAGGTGGGAGCGGAGCAGCGCGCCGTTGTCCGTGGTCTCCACGATCGCGAGCTGGTCGAGCCGCTTCTCCACGCCGTCGGCGATGGCGTGCAGCAGTCGCGCGCGCTCCTCCCGGCTGGTCCGCGACCAGGAGGGGAACGCCTTGCCCGCGGCTTCGACGGCGGCGCGGGCCTCCCTCTCCCCGCCCCTGGAGATCTCCGCGATCACCTTCTCGTCGATCGGCGAGACGTCATCGAACGTCGTGGGTGAGGAGACGCGCTCGCCCCCGATCCAATGACCGCCCTCGACTGCGACGCCGGCGACAGTGGCCATCCGCTCCTCCAAATCGTTTGAGTCCAAACAATCTAAAGGGTGGTTTGACGGCCGGTCAAGACATGACCTGGGCGTTTGGGTTATCGTTTGGATGCAAACAAGCTTGGAGGCCTCTGGATGTCCCGCCGTCCGATCATCGCGATCCCCTCACGCTTCGCCGCGAGCACCTCGGCCCTCCGCTACGCGGCCGTGGTCACCGCCAGGACGCTCGCCGACGCGGTCTACCGGGCGGGCGGCGAGCCGTTCCTGATGCACCCGGTCGGCGCGGAGGAGGCTGCGGCCCGGCTCGCGCTCGCCGACGGGCTGCTGCTCCCCGGCGGTGGCGACCTCGATCCCGCCGCGTACGGCGAGAGCGTGGCGCACGACGCCGTCTACGACGTGGACGCCGTCCAGGACGCCTTCGACCTGGCCGCGGCCCGGCACGCGCTGGCCGAGGGGCTGCCCACCCTGGCGATCTGCAGGGGCCTCCAGGTGGTCAACGTCGCCCTGGGCGGGCGGCTCGACCAGCACATGGAGTCCGGCCACCGTCACCTCGTCCACCCGGTCGGGGTGCGCGCCGGCTCCCTGCTGGCCCGGACGGTGGGGGCGGAGAAGATCGAGGTGTCCTGCTACCACCACCAGTGCGCCTCGGCGCTGGGGGAGGGGCTGGTGGCCACGGCCCATGCCGCCGACGGCACCGTCGAGGCGGTCGAACTCGCCGAAGGCCGGGGCTGGTTCCTCGGTGTCCAGTGGCACCCCGAGGACACCGCGCACACCGACGTCCCCAACCGGCGGCTCTTCGACGCCCTGGTGGAGAAGGCCGGAGGGTAGGTGGCCACGTCGTCGCCCGCCGTCACCGGGCCTCGGCGTCAGGGGCGGGCGGAGGTCAGCCCGCGCGGCGGCGTCCGCCCCGGCGCGGGGGGACGGGGCTCTGCCTGCGAAGTTCCTCGCGGCGATCCTCGCCGTGCTCCTCCAGGTGCGTGACGATGCGCCGGAGGGTGTCCGCGAGGCGCAGGGACTCCTCGCCGGTGAGCATGTCGACCACGAAGGACTCCTCGGCGTTGAAGGCGGGGAAGAGTCGTTCCATCAGCGCCACTCCCTCGGGGGTCAGGCTGAGCAGGGCCAGCCTGCCGTCATCCGGGTGCTGGCTGCGCAGGGCCAGTCCGCGCGACTCCAGGGTCTTGATGATGCCGGTGAGCGTGCCCTTGGAGATGCCGGCCTCGGCCGCGACGTGCCGGGTCTCGATCTTCTCCCAGATCCACACCACCCAGAGCACGACGAACGCGCTCCAGGTCAGGTCTGCCCCGCGCAGCGCCGAGTTCTCCAGATGTTGCCGGACGGTGCTGGCCGCCCGGTACAGGTTGGAGACGGCGGCCAGTGCCTCTCGCTCGATCGGGATCGGCCCGAGGCGACGGTTGACCGCCTCCTCTGTCTCTGTCAGTGAGTAGTGCGCGGGCACCCGTACTCCTTCGATCTCGGTTGTCGAAAACCCTTACTGGCACGGACCTGCGAAAACAGACCCTTGCGCCATCTTCATTTGTACCCGTACGATCCCGGCCACGCGGGTCGTACGAGTACGAACGACCTCTGGCCTCCCCTCGCTACAACGGAAGGTTTCCATGGCCGTCAACGAAACGGCAGCTTCCAGGGCCACGCCGTCACGCCGTCGCATCGGTGTGCCGGACATCGTGTTCTTCGTGGTCGCAGCCTCATCCCCTCTCACCGTTGCCGCGGGCGGCACGCCGCAGAACTTCGCCACCACCGGTGTTCTCGGCGTGCCGGCGATGTTCCTGATCCTCGCAGTCGTACTCGTGGTCTTCTCCGCGGGGTACGCGGCGATGAGCAGGCACATCTCCAACGCCGGAGCCTTCTATGCCTACATCACCCACGGCATCGGCCGTATTCCGGGAGTGGGCGCCTCGTTCGTCGCGCTGGTCGCCTACAACGCCATGCAGGTCGGTCTGTACGGCCTGCTCGGCTTCAGTACCTCGGGCTTCCTGTCCTCCGCCTTCGGGGTGGATCTTCCCTGGTGGGTCGTCTCGCTGGCCTTCCTGGCGGTCATCGCCTTCCTCGGCTACCGCCGGGTCGACCTGAACGCCAAGGTGCTCGCCGTACTGCTGGTCTGCGAGAGCCTCCTCGTGCTGGTCTTCGACGTCTCCCAGATCGCCACGGCTCCGCAGGGCCTGTCGCTGGAGCCGTTCAGCTGGAGCGCGCTGACCACGGGCGCGGTGGGTGCCGGGTTCCTGTGGACGATGGCCGCCTTCATGGGCTTCGAATCCGGGGCGATCTACAGCGAGGAGTGCCGTGACCCGCGCAGGACCGTCAGCCGGGCCACCTACATCTCCGTCGCTGTGATCGGCGTCTTCTACGCCTTCACCGCCTGGGCCACCGCGGTGGGCGCCGGGGTGGACAACGTGATCGCCGCCTCCCGGGAACACGGCCCGGATCTGGTCTTCGTACTGGGGGAGAGGACACTCGGCTCGGGCTTCTCCACCCTCGGCCAGGTCTTCCTGATCACCGCGGTGTTCGCCGCCACCCTCGCCTTCCACAACGCGGTCGCCCGCTACTTCTTCGCGCTCGGCCGCGAGGGTGTGCTCCCGGCCAGGCTGGGCGGCCTGCACCCCCGGCACGCCTCGCCGTACATGGGATCGATCAGTCAGACCGTCTTCGCCGTCGTCGTCGTGCTGGGCTTCGGCGTGCTCGGTGGGGACCCGATGGGCACGCTGTTCAACTGGTTCACCAACCTGGGCGCGCTGGGTGTGATCATGTTGCTGGTGGCCACCTCGGTCGCGGTGATCGGCTTCTTCGGCCGTGACGCGCGAGGTGAGAGCGCCTGGAGCAGGGTCATCGCCCCGGCGCTGTCCGGAGTCGCGCTGCTGGTGGTCCTCTACGTCGCCTTCACCAACTTCTCCGCGCTGCTCGGCACCCCGCCGGACTCGATGCTCAACTGGGTGCTCCCGGCGGTGATGGTGCTGGTCGGTGTCGTCGGCATCGGTTACGGCGCCTACCTGAGGTCCGCCGACCCGCAGGCGTACGCACGGATCGGGCAGGGGGCGCCGGCGCAGGACTGACCCCTTCCTTCGACCTTCCTGAGGTGCCGAGGGCCCGTACGGCATGCCGTACGGGCCCTCGGCACCGAAGGGTCAGCGCGCGCCGGAGGTGCCGGACTCCAGCAGGGTGCCGCCGTTCCAGACGACCCCGACCTGGCGGTAGTAGCCGCCGATGATCTCGTCCACGGCCAGACCGGCCAGTTCCTCGGTCGGCGCGTCGAACAGCTCGATCTCCGCGTCGCCCTGCCAGGCCTGGCCGCCCTCGAAGGAGGCCGCGCCGGTGACGACCAGCTCGTCCAGCGCGAGTGCCCCGCCGAGCTCGATCGACGGCAGCCAGCGGTTGTGCGCCATCGGGTGACCGTTGACGAAGCCGTTGGTCTCGCTCGGCTCGCGCAGCCGCACCACCGCCTGGGCCAGCCGGCGATCGGCGGCGGCGAGGGTGGCGCCGAACACACCGCCCTCGCCGATCCTCGGCGCGGCGGCGCCGAACGGGTGCGGGCGGGTCATGTGGATCGAGCCGAGCTTCTTCGGGTAGCCCTGGTGCGTGCCGCGGGCGATCGCGAAGTCCTTGTCGACCCAGATGTAGACGCACCGGGAGTAGGTCCGTCCCTGGTAGGAGCAGCGCACCACGACGAAGCACTCCCGGTACTGGGCGCGTACCGGGTCGAGCAGTTCGTCCTTGCTCCCTGAGCAGGACTGCCAGTCCGCCCAGATAACCGCGACCGCGCCCGGGTCCTCCTCGGCGAGACCCAGCGGTTCGGGCAGCAGTTCGGCCACCCTGGCCGGATCCGTGCGGTACTCCACGGTGAGCAGGTCGCCCGAGTAGTGCCAGGGAGGGCTGGGGACCAGGGAGGAGCGGCCGGTCGCGGTCTTGGGTGTGTAGAAGCCGTGCACCGTTGCCACGATGCCTCCTTGCTTGCGGGGCATTAGAATTGTTTGGGTCCATACGATATGCCCTGAGCTGCGGGATGTCACGGTGGAGGGCCGTTGTTTTCCTCTTTGGGGGGTCTTGTTCCCGATCCGTTCGGCGCGTATTGTTTGCATCCAAACGAATCGTCGTGTTGTTCCCGAGGAGGTCCAGTGAGCCCGGAATCCGTGGAGCGGACCGTTGAGCGCCTGAAAGAACAGGGCATCGACATCGTCCGGGTCGGATACGTCGACCTCATCGGCACGGAGCGCGGCAAGGACGTCCTGGTGGAGCGGCTTCCGGAAGTGATGGAGAGCGGCCTGGCGTTCTGCCGGGCGGTCTACTACACCTCCCCTCAGGGCGACGTGGTGCCCGTGCCCGGTGGTCTCGACAACGGTCTTCCGGACGTCTCGATCCGCCCCGACCTCTCCACCCTGGTCGAGCTGCCCTGGGAACCGGGCGTCGCGCACTGTCTGGGAGACGCCTACGATCCGGCCGACGGCCTGCCCTTCGCTCAGGCCCCCCGTTCCGTGGTGCGCGCCGCCGCCGCCCGGCTGGGCGAGCTCGGTCTCAGCGGCGTGGTCGGTCCCGAGCTGGAGTACTTCCTGCTGGAGCCGGACGGCGAGGGCTGGAAGCGCTACGACGACGCCCCCGGCAACGTCTACGTCGCCGGCCTCAAGGGTGACCGGGGCTCGCACGTGCTCCGCAGCCTGCGGGCGCTCCGCCTGATGGACATCGGCGTGACCATGGGCAACCACGAGTTCTCCGGCGGTCAGTTCGAGATCAACCTGAACCACTCCGAGGTGACCGACGCCGCGGACCGGGCCTTCCGCTTCAAGTCGGCGATCAAGGAGCTGGCCCGGCGGGACGGCCTGATGGCGACCTTCATGGCCAAGCCGTTCAACGACGAGGGCGGCTCGGGCTTCCACGTCCACCTCTCGTGCGTGGACGGCGACGGGCGCAATGTCTTCGACGACCCGGCGGCGCCGTACGGGATCTCCGAGACCGGGATGCACGCCATCGGCGGCGTGCTGGCGCACGCGCCCGCACTCGCGGCCCTGCTCAACCCCACGATCAACTCCTACAAGCGGTTCGGCCCCGACACGCTGGCCCCCTGGCTCAACGACTGGGGCCTGGACAACCGCAGTGCGATGCTTCGCATCCCGCCTGAGCGTGGTGCCGGTACCCGGATGGAGGTCCGGCTGGGCGACGCCTCGGCAAATCCCTACCTGGGCATCGCCGGCCTGCTGGCCGCCGTCTACCTCGGTATCCGCGACCGCGTCGAGCCGCCGGCACCGCTGGAGGGCTACGGCTACGACACCGCCAAGGCCCCCATGCTGCCGATGTCGCTACCCGTCGCGCTGGACGCCTTCGAGGCTGACGCCGAGCTCACCGACGTGCTCGGCAAGGAGTTCGCCGTCGCCTACCTCGCCTACAAGCGCAATGAGATCGAAAGGTTCTCCCGGTTTGTCACCGACTGGGAGTTCCGCGAGTACGCCTACCACCTGTAGTCCGACCGTTTCACGGCTTCACCGCCACCCCTGAGGAGGATCCATGCGCCTGGAAGACGTCAACCTGGCGGATAACGACAAGTTCCTGGACGGCGAGACGCCGTGGCGCATGCTCGACGTGCTCCGTGCCGAGGCTCCGGTGCACTGGCAGGACGAGGGGGAGCACGGCAGTGGTTTCTGGTCGGTCACCCGGCACTCCGACATCGTGGCCGTCGACAGGGACGCGCAGACCTTCACCTCCTCCAGGTTCACCAACCTGGAGGAGGTGGACGACCGCCAGGCCACCATCCGGCGCTCGCTGCTGGAGACCGACGGCCCCCGGCACAGCGTGCTCCGCCGCATCCTGCAGCGCGAGTTCACCCCCAGGGCCGTCGCGGGCTACGAGGTCTTCCTGCGCGGCCTGACCGCCAGGACCCTGGACGCGGCGCTGGCCAAGGGCACGTTCGACTTCGTGAAGGAGGTCTCGGCGGACTTTCCGATCAACGTGCTGGCCAAGATGCTGGACGTCCCCGCCGACGACACCCAGCAGCTCATCGACTGGGGCAACCGGATCATCGGCAACACCGACCCGGACTACGCGGACGTGCTGCTGCACAGCGAGGAGAGCGAGAAATACCGGGACCTGCCCTTCCGCAGCCCGGCCTCCCTCGAGGTCTTCGAGTACGGCAGGGAGCTGGCCCGCAAGCGTCTGGGCGGCAACGGCACCGACCTGGTCAGCAGGCTGATCAACCAGCCCACCGCCGACGGCGTGCCGCTCTCGCCGACCGACTTCGACAACTACTTCCTGCTCTTGGTGGTGGCGGGCAACGAGACCACCAGGCACGCGATCTCGCACACGATGCTGGGCCTCATCGACAACCCGGACCAGGCGGAGAGACTCCGTCAGGACCTCTCGTTGATGCCGGGCGCCGTCGAGGAGTTCCTGCGCTGGGCCTCCCCGGTCTATCACTTCCGCCGTACGGCCACCCGCGACGTCGAGATGCACGGCCAGAAGATCGCCGAGGGTGACAAGGTGGTGATGTGGTTCGCCTCGGGCAACCGTGACGAGCGGGTCTTCGACGACCCCTACCGCTTCGACGTCACCCGCGCCGACAACGACCATGTCACCTTCGGCAAGGGCAGCCCGCACTTCTGCCTGGGCAACGCGCTGGCCCGCCTGGAGATCAAGATCATGTTTGAGGAGCTGCTGCCGCGTATCTCGGGCATCGAACTGGCCGGGGACGTGCGCCGGGTCCGCTCGAACTTTGTCAACGGCATCAAGGAACTCCCGGTCACGGTCACCCCCGCCTGAGTTCAGCGGGTCCGGCGGCTCGGATGCGCCCCGTCTCCGGTCCCCGCCGTGACCGTTCGGCCCTCCGCGCTCGACTCCAGCGGGTGGCCGCCCGCCGGGTGGCCGGGACGTCGGGCCGCCGGTCGATCCGGAGCCGGCGAGCTCAGGAGTCGGGGCGCTGGTTGACCGTCATGTCCCGGCCGGCCGCGTAGGCGTCCCTGCCCGCGTGCATGTTCTGCACGAGGGACGCCGGAGCCGGATGGTCGCGCGCCCACCCCGCCAGTTCGCCGGCGAACTCCTCGTCCCGCCGCGCGTACCAGGACAGTGCCTCGGCCAGCGACCTGATCCGGCCCTCGTCGCCGGGCTCCTCGATCGCCTGGTCCAGCGTCTCCGCCGAGCGCTCGTCGGAGCCGAAGATCGAGCGGACCCTCGCGCGGATCCGCTCGATCAGCTCCAGGGCCACCTGTTCGCCCATGGTCGTGACCGCGCCGCCGGCGGCCATGAGGGCCACGGCGGACGACACCGCAGCTATGTCCATTTGAAACCGTCCCTATGCCGACGACTGTGGGATCAGACTAGGGCGAAGCCGGCCGGAACAGAATCCCCGAAACCCGCATCCGCCTCGGTTATCCCAGTCTGGCGACGACCCCGGCGAACGCCTCATAGGCATCGGCCGTAATTACAAAATAGGAAATACCGTATATTTCGCGATATTCCTGGAGGGAGTCCACCAGCCGCTCGGTGTCGCCCAGCAGCAGATGGGGCGAGCGCAGCGCTTCGGCGACCGGCAACCCGGTGAGCGGGCCGAGTCTCGCGGCCGCCGCTTCCGCGTCCGAGGTCACCGCCGTGTAGTAGACCCGGACGCTGAGCTCCAGCGCGTCGAACCGGGATCCGGCCGCGGCCCGGATCCACTCCACCTTGGCGGCGGTGGCCGCCCCGGTCATGGTCGCCGCGCTGGAGGCGTCCGAACGGCTCGACGCCAGGTTGGCGTTCAGGCCGACGATGTCGGCCTCACGCGCGGCCAGCGACAGGATCGCCCGCCCGCCGCCGCCCACCATCAGCGGCGGCCTCGGCCGCTGCACCGGCCGGGGCAGTCCGGCCACCTCGTCGAGGGCGTAGTGGCGGCCGGAGAAGCTGAACGACTCGTGCTCCAGCAGGCCCTTGACGACGGCGATCGCCTCGGCCAGCCGGTCCACCCGGATGGGCGGGGCGGGCAGCTCGACCCCGATCCGGTCGTGCTCGGCGCGGTTCCACCCCGCCCCGAGGCCGAGCTCCAGCCGTCCCTCCGACAGCAGGTCGACGGTGGCCGCCTCCTTCGCCAGCAACGCCGGATGGCGGAACTCGTTGGCGAGCACGTGCGAGCCGACCCTCAGCGTCGTCGTGGCGTCGGCCGCCGCCAGCATCGCCGGAACCGGTGCGAGCTGGTCGCTGAGATGATCGATGACGAGCAGCGTCCGGTAGCCGAGGTCCTCGACCGCGCGGGCGGTGTCCCGCCAGCGGGCCGCGTTCGGGGCACCATCCGCCTCCACCCCGAAACGGAATGGCCGAATTTCCGCCACGGCATCTCCGTAAATGTCGTCCGGTCACAAAACCGGATTTCTCCTTGTCATTTTTCGGCTTTCTCCTCTAATAAGAGCAGAGCCTTCGAATATTCGCCATGACGGTACAGACCCACTCACGCGAGGCAGACATGCCGGTTCCCCCTGTCAGGTGCGCCGTCGTCGGCTGCGGGAACGTCTCCGCCAAATATCTGAGGACCCTGACCAGGGCGCCGATCATCGACGTCGTCGCCTGCTGCGATTCGATTCCCGAGCGAGCCCGGCAACTGGCCGCGTCCTGCGCGCGGGCCGTGCCGGCCTCCCTGCCCGAGACGCTGCGGGACGCCTCGATCGAGCTGGTGATCAACCTGACCCCGCCGCGGTGGCACGCCGGGATCACCCGTCAGGCGCTGGGAGCCGGCAAGTCCGTCTACACCGAGAAACCGCTCGCCGCCTCGGCCGCGGAGCTGGACGAACTGCTGGTCACGGCCCCGGCGGCCGGCGCGATGCTGGGCGGCGCGCCCGACACCGCACTCGGGGCCGCCGCCCAGGCCGCCCGCCGCGCGATCGACCAGGGCCTGATCGGACATCCGCTGGGTGCGGCGGCGGCACTCCTGACCCCCGGACACGAACGGAGCTGTCCCACGCCCGAGGTCTTCTACCAGCCCGGTGCGGGACCGCTGCTGGACATGGGCGTCTACTACCTGAGCATGCTGGTCGGACTGCTCGGCCCGGTGCGTGACGTCGTCGGCGCGCACCGCCGGCCCGTACCGCGGCGGTCGATCGACACCGGACCACGCGCCGGGGAGACCTTCCTCGCGGATGTGCCGACCCACCTGGCGGCCCTCCTGGAGTTCGAAACCGGGGCCGTCGCCACCCTGACGACGAGTTTCGAGGTGTGGGGGACCCGGATCCCACATCTGGAGATCTTCGGGACGGAGGGGACCCTCGCGATCCCCGACCCGAATTTCTACACCGGCAAGGTCCGGCTGAAGACGGCCCGATCATCGGGATGGACGACCGTGCCCTATCCGGCGGACGCGCCGGGTGGCCGCGGGATCGGAGTCGTCGACATGGCGCACGCCCTGCGGGGCCTGACCGAACAGCGGCTGACCGGCGGGTTCGTCGGACACGTCATGGAGACCATGCTGGCCATCGAGACCCCGGAGACCTCTCCGGTGCGGCTGAGATCCCGGTGCGACCGTCCCGCGCCGCTGGGACCCACCCCGTACGCCACCGGTTGCTGGTGGTGCGAACAGTGCGGTGATTCGTGAGCGCGGCGCTGTGGTCGCTCGGTCTCTCCCTGGTACTGCTCGGGTTGAGCCTGATCAACTGGCCGGTGCGGGCCGTCTGTCCCGATGGCCGCCGCTACCTGCGGGCGGGAGCCGGGCAGCCGGTCGCGCTGCCGTTCATGCTGCGCTGGCTGCTGCCTGCGCTGTGCGGGGACTCCCAACGCCGATGGCGCTGGTGCACGACCGCGCACCTGGTGGCGCTGCCGCCGCTGGTCACCGTATGGATGGAACCCTGGATCCCCGACGCGCGCCTGCGGGTGGTCGGCGGCCTGTTGATATGCGGCATGCCGGGAATCTGGCGGATCCAGCTCCGCTGGCCGGTGCTCGTCGACGGGACGGCCCTCGCCTGGGCTCTGGGCTCGGCGATCCTCCTCCAGCACGGGCTCTGGCTCCCGGCCCTGCTGGCGGCCCTCGTCGCCGGGTGCGTCAAGGAGTCGGCTCCGCTGTTCGCCGCCTGTTTCGCCTGGCACTGGCTGCCCCTGGCCGCTCTCGCCGCCCCGTTGATCCGCCGGCTGACCGGCACCATCGGCGAGGACCACTTCGGGCAGTCCGAGCTGATGCGAGATCCCTGGCGGGCGGGCAGCCTCTACCACGCGGGAAAGTGGTTCGACCCGCTGGCGACGCTGACGCCCTGGGGGGCCGGGCTGCTCGCGCTGCTCGTCACCGACGCGCGTGTCGTGCCCATGCTCGTCGTCACCGTGACCCTCGCCTACGCCCAGCTCCTCGTCGCCACGGACACGGCACGGCTGTACCAGTGGGCGGCCCCGCCGGTGGCGCTGGGCGCCGCCTCGGTGATGCCCGACCGCTGGGCGATCGCGATCCTCCTCGTCCACCTGTGCAACCCGTGGGCTGGCAGCGCCGAGACCTAACGAAGGAGAGAACATGACGGGCGTCGTAGGGTTCGGCGGGTCCATTCACGACTTCGCCACCTGGCTGATCACCGAGGACGGCGGCAGCGTCGCGATCGAGGACGAGCGGCTCAGCCGGGTCCGCTACGCGCTGCTGGACCCCGACCCCTGCCGGGCCTCCCTCGCCTACTGCCTGGACGCGGCAGGCCTGAAGGCCGAGGACATCCGGGCCTTCGCCGCGAACGACATGCTCACCCCGCTGCGCGGCTGGGAACCCGAGATCTCGATCCGCTGGGTCAACCACCACCGGTCGCACGCCGCGAGCACCTTCTTCACCAGCCCTTTCGAGGAGGCCGTGGTGCTGGTCGTGGACGGAGCGGGAAGCGTCGTCGGACCGGGCGCCGCGGACCGGCACGAGCGGGAGACGACCACCTGGATGCTGGGCCGGGGCAACGAGCTCACCCGGCTCGGCCAGGTGGTGGGGGCCAAGCGGGGCGCCACGTCGTCCAACGACCTGACGGCGCTGATGTCCAACTCGCTCGGCGACCTCTACCGGGCGGTCACCGAGGGGATCGGCTTCGCCTTCATGCAGGCCGGCAAGACGATGGCCCTCGCACCCTACGGTGACGACCGGTTCACCGGCGAGCTCATGGAGGCCGTCGAGCTGTTGCCGGACGGACGCTTCACCATCACGCTGGAGGGACCGTACGGCGTGGTCGAGCGGATCCGCCGGATCCGCTCGGACCGGGTGTCCGGCGGGTTCGAGGTCGACGCGAGCATCGCCTTCGCCGGTCAGTGGGTCCTGGAACAGATCCTGCTGCACGTGCTGGCCCACGCCTGGCGGGTGACCGGCTGCCCCAACCTGTGCCTGGCCGGGGGAGTCGCGCTGAACTGCGCGTTCAACGGAAAGATCATAAGGAACACCCCGTTCGAACGGGTCCACGTGGTCTATGCCCCCGGCGACGACGGAACGGCGCTCGGCGCGGCGATCCTCGCCGCACTCGAACTCGACCCGCCGACCTCGACCGCGCGCTTCCCCGTCGGTCCATACCGGGGGCGAACCTACGGCACGGAGGAGATCGACGACCGGGTCCTGCGTCGCACGGCCGAACTGCTCGACCGGGGCGGGGTGGTCGGCTGGTTCGAAGGGCGCTCGGAGTTCGGACCGCGAGCGCTCGGCCACCGCAGCATTCTCGCCGACCCTCGGCGCGCCGACGTCGCACGGCGGATCAACAGCCGCATCAAACACCGCGAGTGGTTCCGGCCGCTCGCCCCGGTGGTCCTCGCGGAGGCGGCCGGGGACTACTTCGACGCCGACTGCGCCTCACCCTGGATGCAGTTCGCCTGGCCCATCCGGCCGGAGCACCGAAAGACGCTCGCGGGCGTATGCCATGTGGACGGCACGGCCCGAGTCCAGACGCTGGAGCAGCAGGACCACCCGTCGCTCGGCCGGCTGCTGGCGGAGTTCGCCGGCCTCGGCGCGCCCCCGGTGCTGTTGAACACCTCCCTCAACATCCGCGGCGAGCCGATCGTCGAGACCCCGGCCGAGGCGATGGCGGTGTTCCGGGAGGCCGGCCTCGACGCCATGGTGGTGAACGGGACCCTGTTCGAACGCCGGCCGCACTGACCGCGGACCGTGCCGAGGTCAGGGGGTGGCGCGGTCGTCCGACGGCTCGATGAGCCGGCCGGTCACCGGATCCATCGCGGGCAGCCTGCCGAAGAGCGTCAGCCGCCGCCGTACGCTCCCGGCGGGCCGTCCCAGGCGCGCGGCCACCGCGTCGAGGTCGTGGAAGGCGTCGAAGGCACGCACCAGCGCCGCGTCCTCGGCGTCGCTCCAGGGCGGGTCCGCCGCCGGTGCCGCCGCCAGGGCCGCGGCCACGGCCCCGAGCGGCTCCGCGAGCTCGGCGGCCGTCCCCGGCCCGGTGTCCGGACGCAGGTGAACGGTGATCCGCCAGTCGCCGTAGCGCGCTTCGAGGACATGCGCTCCGTCGTGGCGGGAAATGTTGGTGACAATCGCCTTCATCATCGGGCTCCCCTCGGGGATAATCCTCGTGTCACTCTGGACTCCTTCCCGATGGGGCAGGTGCGATGCCTGAGATGCACGCCGGACGCGACCTCTACGTCGCCGGACGAGACCTGATCATCCATCAGCATCTGGACCAGCCGTTCACCATCACCGCGGGGCTCTACCAGCTCCCCGCCGACCTCGCGGACTTCACCGGACGTGAGGAGGCGTTGGAGACCCTGCGCTCCTGGCTCGTCGGAGCCGAGGACACGGTGGTGCTGAGTGCGATCTCGGGCATGGGTGGGGTCGGCAAGACCACCCTCGCGGTACGGCTGGCGCACCGGCTCCGGGACTCCTTCCCCGACGGCCAGTTGTACGTGAACCTCCGGGGCGCGGAAGCCGAATCCCTCGACCCCTCGGACGTCCTCGCCGGGTTCCTGCGCGCGTTCGGCGTGCAGGGCCCGGCGATCCCGCCGGAGGCGGCCGAACGCGCCGCCTTCTACCGGGGGTTGCTGGACGGCAGGCGGGTGCTCGTCGTTCTCGACAACGCAGCCTCCGCCGCCCAGCTCCGGCCGTTGCTGCCCGGCATGCCCGGCTGCGCGGCACTGATCACGAGCCGCGGGCGCCTTCCCACGCTGGAGGGCGCCCGAGGCTTTGACCTGGACGTGCTGACGCACGAGGCGGCGCTCGAACTGCTGAGGAAGATCGTCGGTCCGGCTCGGGTCGATGCCGAGGCGGAGGCCGCCGAGCGGCTGGTACGGCTCTGCGGCCACCTCCCGCTCGCGGTCCGGATCACCGGGGCCAGACTGGCGGTCCGGCCGCACTGGCGGCTGGCCCGGATGCTCATCCGGCTTGAGGACGAGCACCGCCGCCTCGAAGAGTTGAAAGTCGGTGATCTCAGCGTGCGCGCCTCGTTCTCCCTGAGCTATGCGGCCCTGACCGAGGAGGAGCAGTCGGCGTTCCGGCTGCTCGGCCTGGTCAGAGCACCCGACTTCGCCCCCTGGGTCCTGGCGGCGGCGCTCGACTCCGACCTGGCGGCCGCGGAGGAGCTCATCGAGCGGCTGGCCGACGTCCAGCTCCTGGAGGCGATCGGCGAGGACGCGGTGGGGCAGCTCCGCTTCCGCTTCCACGACCTGCTGCGCTCGTTCGCCCAGGAACGGCTGCGTGACCACGGTCCCGCGGACGAGGCCATGGAACGTGTCCTCGGCGGGTATCTGGCGCTGTCCAAACGCGCCCTCTACCTGATGTCGCCGAACAGCAAACGAGACGCCCTGGCTCCCCGGGCGAGGCTCTGGCTGCCCCGCGACCTCGACGCCGACGTCCTGGTCGGTCCCCGGCCGATGGACTGGTTCGTGACCGAGGAGGCGGGCATCGTCGTCGCCGTCGGGCAGGCCTACGAACACCGGCTGTGGGACCTGACCTGGGAACTCGCCGATCCGCTGCACTATCATTTCCGGGTGCTCGCCCGCTGGGCCGAATGGGTGGCAACCCACGAACTGGCGCTGGAGGCGGCGAGGCTGGCGGGCAACCGGCGAGGCGAGGCGTGCATCCTGCGCAACCTCGGGAACGTCTACCGGGACCAGGGCCGCCCGGCCCAGGCCATCGCCTGCTACGAGGCGGGCCTGGCCATCGCGACGGACCTGGACAGCACGCTGCTGAGCGCCTTCATGCTCAACGGGATGGGTGAGGTCTGCCTGGATCGAGGCCGGATGGTCGAGGCGACCGCCTACTTCGAGCGGGCACTGCCGGCCTGGGCCGGGATCGACGACCTGACCGGCGTGGCGTACACCCACACCCATCTCGCGATGAGCTACCTCCAGCTGGGGCGGCTCGACGAGGCCATGGCACAGGCGGAGCGGTCACTGGTCATGCAGCGTGAGTTCCACGACCGCAGTGGGGAGAGCTACGCGCTGATCGCGATCGGGGAGGTCCAGCGGGTACGCGGACACGCTGACCTGGCCGCCGGGTTCTACCGGCAGGTGCTGGAGATCGCACGAGAGCAGGGAGCGAAGCTGTCCGAATCCGACGCGCTGGTCAGGCTTGGCTGGGCGCACCGCGACCGGGGTGAGATCGACGAGGCCGAGGCGGCGTTCGCGCAGGCGCTGCCGCCGTGCGTCGAGTACGGGCAGCGGCGCGGCGAGGCGGAGGCCACCGCGGGGCTCGGCGCCGTGGCGGCCGACGCGGGCCGCTTCACCGAGGCGGTCACCCGGCTCGACCAGGCGCTGCGGATCGCGGCCGAAGCCGACGACGCGCTGGCGCAGGCCCGGATTCTCACCCTGCTTGGCGACACCTGGGCGGCGGCGGGCGACACCGGGGCCGCCGCCGAGCACCGGCGGCTGGCCGCCGATCGGTTCCACGAGGTGGGCTCGCCCCGCGAGGCGGAGCTCAGGGGGCTGATCTCAGGGAGCTGATCTCTCGAACTCGGCCGCCCTGACCGCGTTGGCGACCTGCCGCCGGAAGGCGGCCGAGTGCGGCACCTCCTGGCCGCTGTCGCGCGGCCCGCCATCGGTCACCCGAGCCGGTCCTCTCCCACCAAGGTCAGGGCCCGGACCAGACCGGCCGACCGGGACGCGGCGGCGACCAGCGCGGGCCAGCGCTCCAGCAGGAAACAGTAGTCGGCGAACCCGTCCACGACCTCCGCGACATGACGGTCGGCGCCGTCGAGCGCGGCGGTACCGATCGCGTTCAGCCGTGCCGCGACGTCGCCACCGGTCTCCGCCGCCGCGTCCAGGTGCGCCGCGCCGAACTCCGCCGCGATGCCGGGGAGCGACGGAGCCTGCCGGGCGACCGCCTGCCGCGCCGCCGTACCGAACCGTTCCGCGTCGATCTCTCCCGGCGGGCGCCAGAAATCCTCGGGACGCGCGGCCACCCGCGCGGCCAGCTCGCTCCAGATCCGCCAGAACAGCAGGTAACGCAGGTCCCGTACCGCGTAGCGGACCGCGGCCGAGAAGTCGGAGCGCCCGCGCCGGGTCTTGTCGTAGCGGTGGTAGACCTTCCGGGAGTGGAACAACACCGGATACCCGACGGCCAGCAGCAGGTTCCGCTGGATGAAGTCCGATCCGAGCATCTCGGTGAGCGGCATCTCCGGCACCGTACGGAAGATCTCCTTGACGCAGGAGACGCCCATCTCCACGCTTCCAGGCCGGTCGGGGGTGACGAAATCGGAGTCGTAGCCGCGGGCCGGCTCGTCGACCAGGTACTCGCGGAGCAGTTCGTCGATCTCCCGATCGCTCAGGCCGGGTTTGATCTCGCGCTCGATACGGCGCACGAACTCCGGTCCCGCCGACAGCAGGTCGCGCCGGTCCAGCGGCGGATCTCCCACGTAGGTGCTGGCGACGAAATACACCCCCTGTCCGGCCAGCGCGCGCAGTTCCAGCTCTCCGGGAAACGCGAGGACCTCCCCGCGCGGCATCGGGCGCGTGTCGGAGTCCCGGCGCAGCAGCACCTGGGCGTCGAGTGCCACCGCGACCAACGCCGCGATGTTCGGCCCAGCCCCGTAGGAGACCCCCTCCGGGATCAGGAGCCTTTCCAGCCGATCCCGATCCGCCGGTTCATCGGCCGCCGCTTCCACCAGCGCCCGTACGTAGGCTCGCCGCCCCTCCGGTATCAGATGAAAGGCCCGCGCGGACCGCTCGACGCTGAGCCGCCCGAGCAACTCGGCATGTTCGGAGATCCAGGCGGCCGGAAACGACTCGACGAGCAGGAAGGGGATCTCCTCCCCGTACTCGCGGGCGAGGAACAGGCTCTCGTCCAGATACGAGACGATGGCCTCGGGACAGCGACGGTGCGTGGGAACGTAGAGCAACCGTTTCGGCATGCCACAGCCTCACTGGGAAACCCGCGATCAGCACATCCCCGAACTGTAAGACGCCCCGATACCCCTGTCCATGCCCTGTACGTCTGAGAGATTCCGTACGTCTGGGAGATCCTGTACGTCTGGAAGGTCAGGAGAGGCCGCCGGCGACGGCGGCGGCCGTGACGTGCTCAGCCGGGTGCTGTCCGGCGCGCGGGTCACCCTGCCCGCCACGATGATCGTGATCGCCGCCGCGGCGCTGATCGGGACCGTGGCCGGCACGGTCGCGGCCCTCGGCGGGAAGGTCGTCGACGAGGTGCTGATGCGGATCACCGACATCGGCACCATCCTGCGAGAGCACCTGCTGCCGAACGAGCCCGAGGAGCTGGAGCTGAGCGTGATCGAGCTCGCCGACGGCAGCGGATCGCTGTCCATGCGGATGCGCGACGGGGCGCTGACCCTGCCGGGGGTCACCGACATCAGCACGGCCGGCGGCTGGCGCGCCTACCTCGCGTCCGGCCGGACGCAGGGCGCGATCGGATGAGAGACGCCGAGCTGGTGGTGCGGGACGGCACGATGGTCGAGGCGGGCTGGTCCGCCCCCGCCGACGTGTTCGTGGCCGGTGGTGTCGTCGTCGCCCTGGCCGAGCCGGGCACGCCCGCGCCGGGCACCGCGACCGAGGTCAACGCGACCGGGTGGCTGGTCATGCCGGGCGGGGTGGACCCGCACTGCCACGTCGGCTTCACCTCCGGCGACTTCACCTCGCTCGACGACTACACCAGGTGCACGACGGCCGCGGTGTTCGGCGGCACCACCACGATCGTGGAATTCGCCATCCCACGGCCCGGCCAGGCACCCGCCGACGCGGCGTACCGGCGTTCACCGAGTCGGTCGCCCACCACCTGGTGCTGGACGACGGTAACTACGACGGCCCCACTCCGGAGCGGTTCGTCTACTGCCCGCCGCTCCGCTCCCGCCAGGCCGTCGACGCGCTGGGACGCCACATGTTCACCGGGGAGATCACCACGATCGGCAGCGACCACTGCTGCTACGACGTGGCGCAGAAGGAGTCGCGGCGCACCGACGTGCGGGCCATGCCCAACGGTCTGCCCGGGGTGGAGACCCGGCTACCGGTGATCTTCTCCGAGTACGTCGCCGGGGCCGGGCTGCCCGCCACCCGGTTCGTCGAGCTGACCGCCGCCAACCCGGCCAGGACCAACGGCCTGTACCCGCGTAAGGGCACGCTGATGCCGGGCTCGGACGCCGACATCGCGATCTGGGATCCGGCCGCCCGGTGGCGGGTGAGCGCCGGCGACCTGCAGATGGCGACGGACTACACGCCGTATGAGGGCATGACCCTGACCGGCAGGCCGCGGACCGTCCTGGTCGGCGGCCGGGTCGTGGTCCACGACGGCCTCCTGGCCGACCCCGTCCCCCGCGGCAGGCACCTGCCCGCCGGACCGATCTCGCTCACCCCGGCACTGGGGCGCACGGCCCCGTGACGACGGCGCCCCGGCCGGCGGCCGGGGCGATCTCACCCGCCCCTCCGGAGTCCTCCGGAGGGGCGGGGAGTCTCGCGGCCCGCTACTCGGGCTTGGCACCCACCAGGGCGACGGAGTTGCCGAAGACCTGCTCACCGCGGCCCATCTCGGCGTGCACGCGGGGGAGGTCGGTGAACGCCACGACGCGCCCCAGGCACGGGTCGATCTTTCCGGCGATGACCAGGTCGTTGTAGGCGACCGCCTGCGCGTCGTTGGTGCCGTGGCTGCCCTGGAAACGCTTCTGGCGGGTCCAGTGGTAACGCAGGTCCACCATGGCGTCGAAGCCCGTGGTGCCGGCGCAGATCACCACCATGCCGCCGGGCTCGCAGACCATGATGCTGGTCGGCACGGTGGCGGCGCCCGGGTGCTCGAAGACGATCGCCGGGTCCTTCCGCTCGCCGACGATCTCCCAGATCCTCTTGCCGAAGGCGCGTGCCTGGCCCAGCCACTCCTTCTGACCCGCCTTGTCGTCGACCAGCGGCGGGATTCCCCAGTGGCTGTAGTCGCCGCGCTTGATGTAGCCGAGCGCGCCCTTGGCCAGCGCGTACTCGCCACGCTCGTCGTCGGAGACCACCGCGACCGGCTTGGCGCCGGCCAGGTTGGCGAGCTGGATGGCCTGCGTGCCGAGACCGCCGGAGCCGCCCCAGACCAGGACCACGTCGCCCTCCTGCACGGTGTTCCCCTCGAACCCGTGCAGCATCCGGTAGGCGGTCGTGCCGACCAGGGTGGGCGCCGCGGCCTCGGCCCAGGAGAGGTGGCCGGCCTTGGGCAGCACCTGGTGGGCCTGCGCCCGGGCGAACTGCGCGAAGGACCCGAAGTTCGTGTCGTAGCCCCAGATCCGGGCGGACGGGGCCACCATCTGGTCCTTGCCCCGGGCGATCCAGGGGTCGTTCTCGTCCCAGTAGCCGGGATGCACGATGACCTCGTCGCCGACGGCCACGTTGGAGACCTCGGAGCCCACGGCGTAGACGATGCCGGACGCGTCGGAGCCGCCGATGTGGAAGTCGTAGGGCTCACCGGCGCGCTGGCGCATCCTGATGACGTCGACGGGGTAACCGCGGGCCGCCCACACGTTGTTGTAGTTGACCCCGGCACTCGTTCCTGCCGAGCTTCAAGGGGGCCAACCCCTACCGCCAGGCGCACGAGCGCGGTGTCAAGCTGGTCGGCGCGACCGCGCACTACGTGACCTCGGACCTCGACGAGGGCCCGATCATCGAGCAGGACGTCGCCCGGGTCGACCACTCGGCGTCGGTGGAGGACCTGGTCGCGCTGGGCAGGGAGACCGAGTGCCGCACCCTGGCCAGGGCCGTCCAGTGGCATGTGCAGCAGCGGGTGCTGCTCAACGGTCACCGTACGGTCGTCTTCACCTGACCGTCGCCGGGGTGCACCGGAACCCGGTCGGCGAAACCCAGGTCGGGGTCCCAGCGTAGGGAGACGTGGCCGCCGGGAGTGCGGACGCTCAGCCGTCCGCCGGACCGGGTGACCTCGGGGTCGCCGGTGCCGGGCACGATCAGGGTGAGTACCGACTCGGCGGGCGGGGACAGGACCGTCGTCGCCTCGGCCTGCCTGAGGTAGCCGAGGGCGATCGTCTCGGCCCGCACGGTCTGCCCGCCGAGCGGCCGGCCCGAGGGCATCGTGAGTTGGAGCAGCGTCACCCGCCACTCCCCGTCGGCCAGGACCACCTGGCCGTCACGGTTGGAGACCACCGTGAGCGAGGGGGCGAAGTGCCACAGGTTGCGCAGCGCCGACCCCGCCGGGACCGAGTCCAGCACGGCCATCAGGTCGGCACCGTGGCCGACCAGGACCGACCGCGTACGGCTGACGCCGTACGCGGTGTCGGTGAACCGGTAGCACGGCCGCATCACGGTGGCCGCACCGGTGGCAGGTCTGTGAGGTGCCGGGTGCGGGGACCTTCACGACTCGCCCGACCCGGTCTGTGGTCTTGTATTCCAGCAGGGTGACGGTCCGGCCCCAGGCCTCCCCGCTGATCGACCGGTTCAGCCCGGCCTTTTGCGCGACGTTTCTACCGGGCGCCTCGGCGGTGCCCTTGGCGGAGCGGACCATGTTCGAGATGAGCAGGTTTTCCACCTTGATCACGCTGAAGGTGGCGGCGAGTTCGGTGGTGGTCTGGTGCTGCCAGTCGACGGCTCGGCGCTTGGCTGTCGCACGGAGCCGGGCGATCTGGTGGTAGGTACGGGCCAGTCGCTTGGACGTCGTCCGGCCCGGGGGCGGATCCGGCGTTGGCGGGCGCTTTTCCGCTCCAGGCGGCGCAGGTGTTCCTTTTGGCCGGAGGTGAGCCAGGGGCGATGTTCGCGGTTGGTGCCGTCCGACAGGGCCAGCGCGACCGTGATCCCCCGGTCGATGCCGACCTGCGGACCCCGGTGCGCGGCGGCGGGTTCGACCAGGGGCTCAGTGCGGAACACGAGGTGCCAGCCATCAGGTTCCCTGACCAGTCGCGCCCCGGTGATGCGTCCGGCGGGGCCGCCTTTGGTGACGCCGGGCAGGTCCTTGGTCCACCGGAACCGGCCCCGCCCGGCCTTGGGCAGGTTCACCAGTCCCCACCGCCGGTTCAGCCGGATGGTGTTCAAGTGCTGAGCCTGGGGGACGTCCACGGCCATCCGGGACCGGGACCGGCTTTTGAAGGTGGGCCGCCGGGCGGGGTGGCCGGGATTGAGGAAGTTCACCCACGCCTGCCGGTAGGTCTTCAGCACCGCTTGGGCGGCCTGGGCGGGCAGTTGCCCCATCTAGTCGATCTCCCGGCGGGCCACCCGGATCGCCTCATCGCAGTCCTTCAACGACGCCAGCCGGCCCGGGCGGAAGGTGGCGTACTCGTGCAGCAGGTTCCACAGCGCGCGGGCGGCATGGGCTTGGCCGTCCAGCACGGCCACCTGGGCCGCGCTGAGATCAAGCCGAGCCTTGTGCGCCCGATGACGTTTCACCAACTCCACCGGCGGATCGTATCGTTCGGCTTATATCACCGTGCTGGAATCCAAATCTTGTCGTCTGCACGGGATGGCGTGTCGCCCACTGCCTTCTTTGCCGGGGCGGTCGGCGGTGCGCCGATCACGATGGTCTTCCCGTCATGTGCAAATCCTTCGAACGCGAACGGCGGTCCCTCTCTATCGCCCGATCCGCCGATTCGCTTTCACGGTCCGGGACGCCGCGTCCGTGTCGCGATCGGTGGGGTACGGGGTCCGCCGGGCAGCGGAGCGACGATAGGCCATGAGGAGGACGACGCGCGCCACGTCGCCGCCTAGCGTTCCCGTTCTCGCCCCGCCCGCCCAGGTGCGGGCCGGAACGCAAGGGAAGGTCTCATGCCGTCGCTCTCCGATCCACTTGGTTTCCGCAGATGGGCGGCGGGGGTGTGTCTCATCGTCGCGCCACTCCTCTACATCGTGGCCGCCGTCGTCGACCCGGCCCTGCGGCAGGGCGGTGACACCACCGGCGTCTACGGCAGGTATCCGGAGCAGGTCTCGGTCGCCGCCTCGCTGCTGCACTGGAGTTGGGTGCTGATGATCCCGGGAATCATCGGGATGATCCACCTCATCAGGCACCGGGGAGTCGTCTTCGGCCACCTCGCCGGCGGTCTCGCGCTGCTCGGCGTGGTGAACTTCTCCGGACTGATGCTCGGGGACTTCATCTACTCCCGGCTCGGCGAGCATCTCACCCTGCCGCCCGCCCAGGTCGAGATGATCGCCGAGCAGGTGCTCTCCGATCCCGGCGCCACCTTCGGGTTCCAGATCCCGGGCTTCCTCGGGCTGCTCGGCCTGTTCCTGCTCGGACTGGCCCTGGCCTACGCCGGCCACGGGCCGTGGTGGGCACCCTTCGCGATCATCGCGGGCGTCTTCGGCACCCTGATCTTCCCGATCGGCACGGTCGTGGGCGGCCTGCTCTACCTGGCCGGTTCTGGGGGGATCGGGCTGCGGATGCTGCGGATGAGCGACGCGGAGTGGGCCGGGCGGGAGGCGGCTCAGCCGGTCGTCGCCGAGGCGTCCAGCGGGAATCGGGCGGCCACCCGGTAACCGCCGCCGGGGACGGGACCGGTGGACAGCTCGCCACCGTGCAGCGCGGTCCGCTCGCGCATCCCGATCAGGCCGTGCCCACCCGGGCGCTGCCCGTTCGGGCCACGCCCGCCCCCGGTGCCGTCGTCGGTGATCTCCACATCCAGCCAGGTCAGGCCATGGGCGATGACGACGTCGGCACTGGCGGCGGGGGAGTGCTTCAGCACGTTCGTCAGAGCCTCCTGGATCACCCGGTAGGCGGAGAACGCGAGTCCCGGCGGCAGGGGGCGCGGCTCGCCGGTGATTCGGAGGCGGACGTCCAACCCGGCCTCCCCGACCTGCGTGACCAGCTCGTCCAGCCGCTCCAGGCCCGGCTGGGAGGCGCCGGGGTCCGGATCGCCGGTCCCGCGGAGCACGCCCAGCATGAGCTGGAGCTCCTCGACCGCCTCGCGGCCGGCCCGCTCGACCCCGAGCAGCATGTCGCGCTCCCGCTTGTGCTCCTCACCGAGCCGCATCCGCACCCCGCCGGTGTGCAGGGTCATCACGCTCACATTGTGCGAGACGATGTCGTGGAGCTCCCTGGCGATCCGGGTCCGTTCCTCCGCCACCGCCAGCCGGGCTCGCTCCTCGCGCTCCATCTCAAGGCGGATGGCGTGTTCCGCCAGCCGCAACGTCCGGTCTATCTGGCGACGCAGCAGGATGCCGCTCCCGTACGCCACGCCGATGAAGACGGCGGTGATCATGATTTCGGCGATGTCGTTGCTCTGGAACACCTGAATCTGCAGGCCGACGTACGCCGCCAGCACGCACGCCAGCCCCGCGATCCTGCGGGGGCTCCGCAGCTCCGCGGCGCTGGCCACGGTGTGGACGAGGATGAGCGTCGAGTAGAAGTGCCAGGCGGCGTAGTAGTCGTCGCCCGCCACCACCCGCACGGCCAGGCCGTTCGAGGTCAGCGCGAGGAGCAGGGTCATGGGGAACCTGCGCCGGAGCAGCAGCAGCGTCCCGGCGACGACCGCCCCCACCGCCAGCGGCACCGGGTCGCTGATCTGGCCGGGCTGGGAACCCTGGCGGCCGAAGGATTCGACCAGGCCGGTGATCCCCACGGCGAGGGAGAGAAGGAGATCCAGCCAGGTCGGCCGCCAGTCGCCGAGCAGTCTCCTCAGCACGGCAGGTTCCGCTGCCCGGGCCGCACGACCCCGGCCTCGTAGGCGAACACGACGGCCTGGGTCCGGTCGCGCAGGCCGAGCTTGTGCAGCAGCCGGGCGACGTGGGTCCTGATGGTCGCGTCGCCCACCTGGAACTCGCGCGCGATTTCGAGGTTGGAGAGCCCTCTGGCGAGCAGGAGCAGCACCTCCAGCTCACGCGGGGTGAGCGTGGCCAGCTCGGGCGGCGCGACCGGCTCGTGGTGTGCGGTGAACGAGGCGATCACCCGCGTGGTGGCCGCCGGATCGATGAGCGCGTCACCGGCCGCCACCACCCGTACCGCCTCGATGAGCTGCTCGGGAGGCGAGGTCTTGAGCAGGAAGCCGTTCACTCCGGCACGGAGCGAGGCGTGCAGGTTCTCGTCGGTGTCGAAGGTGGTCAGTATGACGATCCTGGGCGGATGCGGGTCCGCGAGCAGCAGCCGGGCGGCGCCCAGACCGTCCAGCCGGGGCATCGCGATGTCCATCAGCAGCACGTCCGGTCGCAGTCGCCGGGTCACGGAGAGGGCCTCCAGGCCGTCGGCGGCCTCCCCGACGACCTCGATGTCCGGGGCGGTCTCCGCGACGAACCGGAGCCCGGTGCGGATCATGGCCTGGTCGTCCGCGATGACCAGCCTGATCCTCGCGAGACCGTTTGTCCTACCAGGCATGCGCAGCAGACTACAGAGGCCGGCCGCCTACCGGCGACCCTCCCCGGAAGAGACGCGGGCCGGCCGGCCGTCCGCCGTGTGGCGGACCCGGGCTCCGCCGCTTGGCGGACGGCGCGCGCCTGGGACGGGTATTCGAGCCGGCCTGAGATTCATCTCAGGTTCGATCACTGTTCATTTAGGTGTTATCTCACGGTCCTTCTTATGATCAACCGCTATGAAGACTGACGCTGAGAACAATCTCCGCAACCGGCTGCTGGGCTCGGCCGTGTCGCTGGGCGTGGGCGCCGGAGTCGTTGCCTGGCTTTCGCCGGAGGGAACGGGCGGGGCCGGTCCGGCGAAGGTGGTGGAAGGCGCCTCGGCCTCCGGGTACCGATCGGTGACCGAGGCGGTGGCGAACGCGCCCTCATGGGCGAGCACGGCGATGGAGGTGGCCACCGACGGCACCCTCGTGCTCCTCGGGCTGATCCTCGTCCTGGTGTGGTGGACCGCCCTGCGCCGAAGGGACGTACGAGGTGTCGCCGGGACCGTCATGATCGGCGTGGGCACCGTCGCCGCCTATGCGATCAGCGAGACGGTGAAGCTGATGGTGATCGAGGAACGCCCCTGCCGGGTGGTACCGGGAGCCGCGGCGGCGATCGCGGAGTGCCCGGAGGTGGGGGACTGGTCGTTTCCCAGCAACCACGCCACCCTGGCCGCCGGACTCGCGGTCGGGCTGGCGCTGCTCCGTCCCCGCCTCGCCGCGGTGACCCTGCCGCTGGCCGCAGCGGCGGCGCTGCTCCGGGTGATGGTGGGGGTCCACTACCCGCACGACGTGTTCGCCGGTGCGACCCTCGCCGCAGGCGTGGTGACGGCGGTGCTGCTCGCGCTCACGCCGCCGGCGGTGCGGCTGGTGTCGCCGCTGCTTGAGCGCCTGGGCCGGAACGTTTCCGACCCCGAGAACCGGTACGGTCGCCGTCCGGCCGCCCCTGCGGGCAGGCACCGAGCCGGCCCTTCCCCCCGGCACGGGCAGCCGGCGGAGAATCTGCCCGCTGAGCCACATCACTTCCGTCCTTTCCTGGCCGACCTCCCGCAGACATCGGACAGCGGCCAGCACAGCAGACGCTTTTGATCCCGTTTTGATCACGGACGTTTTGATCCGAGGCCGAAGGAGCCGTTGCGCGACGTTGAACATCCGTTTCCGGGAGGCGCGAGAGGCCGGCACTACGATGGGAACGGTGGTCGCGCGGGCTCTTCCGCGTGGTGGGCGGGCTCGAAGGGCCCGTACGGAGTTCGCCCCGAGTGCCGCGGGCGATCACACGGACCGACGGGGAAGGCTCCCATGGACGAGGCCGGGCTGCAGAGGCTCGTGGACCAGGTCGTGCTCGACCTGGGGGGTGCCTTCGGAGCGGCGACGGTCGTGCTCGGAGACCGGCTGGGCCTGTGGAAGGCGATGGTGGGGGCGGGCCCGCTCAGCCCCGGTGACCTGGCCTGGCGCACCGGCACCAACGAGCGGCTCGTCGCCGAATGGCTCGCGGCCCAGGCATGTGCCGGATACGTCCGCTACCGGGACGGCGCCTACACGCTGACCGACGAGCAGGCGAAGGTGTTCGCCGACGAGACCAGCCCGGTGTTCATGACCGGGCTCGCCGAACTGATCTCCTCCGTCTACCGCGACGAGGCCAGGATCGCGGCGGCC
Source organism: Streptosporangium sp. CA-115845 (assembly GCF_050943795.1). NCBI lineage: Bacteria > Bacillati > Actinomycetota > Actinomycetes > Streptosporangiales > Streptosporangiaceae > Streptosporangium > Streptosporangium sp. CA-115845. Next base: position 2,633,316 of record NZ_CP191988.1, read on the forward strand.
TACCGGGGTGCCGGTGACCTGGCCTGGTCCGACCACGACCGGGCGCTGTTCAACGGCACCGAGCGGTTCTTCCGCCCCGGATACGCCGCCCACCTGCGAGACAGCTGGATTCCCGCACTCTCGGGCGTTGAGGAGAAGCTGACCGCCGGGGCCCTGGTGGCGGATGTCGGCTGCGGGCACGGCGCCTCGACCATCGTGCTGGCGGAGGCGTACCCGAACTCGCGATTCACCGGCTTCGACGCGCACGTGCCCTCGATCGTGCGGGCCCGCGAGCTGGCGCTGCAGGCCGGGGTCACGGACCGGGTGAGTTTCGAGACGGCCTACGCCGACGACTACCCAGGGGGCGGCTACGACCTGGTCTGCCTGTTCGACTGCCTGCACGACATGGGCGACCCCGTTGCCGTGCTACGGCACGTGCACTCCACCCTGGCACCCGACGGCACCGTGCTGCTGGTCGAACCGTTCGCGCACGGGCGGCTGCCGGACGACCTCAACCCGGTGGGCCGGCTCTTCTTCAACGCCTCGGCCACCATCTGCGTACCCAACGCGCTCGCCCAGGGCGGCACCGAGGCCCTGGGCGCGCAGGCCGGGCGGGAACGGCTCTTCGAGGTGGCCCGGCAGGCGGGTTTCACCCGGACCCGCCAGGCCACCGCCACCCCGTTCAACCTGGTGCTTGAGCTGAAGCCGTAGCGGCTGTCCGGTCCCCGCCGGCACCCGTGGGTCAGGACACCCGGGACGGTCTGGCGGTCCAGGTGTCGCAGGCGGCGGGGGAGAGGGCGCGGTAGCCGCGTTCGAACCAGCGGACCCGGTTGGCGCCGGTGCCGTGGGTGCGGTGGTCGCCCTCGTCGCCGTTGGCGTGGAGCGTCCCGGACAGCGTCTTCCAGTCCTGCTCGGTACGTGGCAGGGAGTCCCGTACGCTGCCCAGGAACACCCCCGATAGGCAGTCGGCCTGGAGCTCGTAGCGGCGGCGGAGTTCGAACTGGCGGGAGAGGTCGGCGCGGGCGCGCCTCTTGAAGTGGTCCCTGATGCCGGTGAGGCTCTGCAGGTGGTGGCCGTACTCGTGGGCCGCCACCTTGAGGGGGTACAGGTCGGTCCGGTCCTCGATCCAGGCACCGGTGAGCGGGAACACCAGTGTGGCCCGTTCCGTGCAGTAGAAGGCGTCCGCGCTCTGGGGCCAGTCCATCCCGCAGACGCGCCGTTCGGGTTCGGAGTAGAGGCGGACCGTGGGCGTGCGGAACCGCAGCCCGGCCCGAGCGAAGTGGGCAGACCACGAGGTGTTCAGACATTTCATGACCGCGGTGAGGTACTCGCCCGGCTGTGGAACGCCTCTGTCGATGAGTGGCGGCTCCGGGCACGAGGTGACCGCCAGCCTGCCGGACTTCAGCAACGAGGGCTTGGGCGCGGAGGCCTGCGCGACTCCGGCGGGCAGGACGGCAAGACACACGGCGGCCAGCAGGGCCCAAGGTCGAAGAGGCCGCCGGAAACCGGCGCGGGGCGGGAGGAGGCGCATGATCGGACAGCTTAGAACTCCCGGCGCCTTCGCTGCGCACGCGGCCCGCGCGAGCAGCGATCAGCGTGTTGAGGCGCCGTCCCACCCTCGCGCCGTCGAGCTCACCTCGTCCGCGGCCTGGCGGGCGTTCCCCGGTGGCACGCCGAAGGTCCGTTTGAACGCGCGGCAGAACGCCGCCTCGGACTGGTAGCCGAAGCGGCGGGCGACCACCGAGAGCGGCTCCGGTGTCTGCCGAAGGTGCATGCGGGCCAGCTGCATGCGCCAGTGTGCGAGATAGCGCATGGCGGACTCGCCGACCAGGTCGGTGAAGCGCGCCGAGAAGGCCGAGCGCGACATGCCGACCTCCTGCGCGAGCGAGGCGACGCTCCACTGCCGTTCGGGCGCGCGGTGGATCAACGCGAGCGCCCGCCCCACCTGCTCGTCGCGCAGGGCGGCCAGCCAGCCCTGGTTCGCCTCGGGCGCCGAGTCGAGCCAGGAACGGATCGCCTGGATGACGAGGATGTCGGCGAGCCGGGTGATGACGGTCTCCCCGCCCGGTCGCAGGGCGAGAGCCTCGCGGGAGATGAACTGGAGCGTGCTGTTGAGCCAGTTGGCGGCGTCGTCGTCCCAGGCGTCGATGTGCAGCACCTCGGGAAGTTGCGCGACGAGGCGCTGGGCCGCCACATGGTCGAAGCGCACGACACCGTAGGTGGCGTGCGTGACGTCCCCGCCGCCACCGTGGCGCATGATCTCGTAACACTCGCTGACCTGCTCGACCTGTATGTCGAAGAGCGGTTCGGTGTCGGCGTCGGGACCGCTCCGCAGCCGGTGCGGGGTGCCGTGCGGGATCAGGGTGAGGCTGCCCTGCCGGAGCAGGCGCGGCTCGGCTCCGTCGATCTCCAGCCGGCAACGGCCCGCGGTGACGACCAGCAACGTCATTGACCCGTCGAGCGCCGGTACGTCGACCCCCCACGGCGCGGTGAGCTCGGCACGGCAGTAGAGGGTGCCGGTCAGCCGGAGCAGGTGCAGGGTCTCACCCAGCGGGTCGGCCGGGGCGGGGAACGGGCGAGGGGCACTCGGCATAGCCGTCATGGTGTCACCGCTCTCGACCAACCGTCCACGAAACTGGACGAACAGCAAAGAAGTACGGACTTTTTTCTATTGTTGGTCCAGAGGCGCCGCGCGAGACTGGACTCGCCAGCGACCAAAGGAGCATCCAGAGCATGCGGCGACCCCACACCCTCGTCATCGGCTCGACCGGCAAGACCGGCCGGCGAATCGTGCAACGGCTCGCCGAGCGCGGCCACCCGGTCAGGGGCGGCTCGCGCCACCTCGACCCGCCCTTCGACTGGGAGCGGCCCGACACCTGGCCCCAGGCGCTGCACGGCGCCGAATCCGTCTACATCTCCTACTTCCCCGACCTCGCCGCGCCCGGCGCACCGGCCGCGATCGAGGAGCTGACCGTGTGCGCGGCCGACGCGGGCGTCCAGCGGCTGGTGCTGCTCTCCGGCCGGGGCGAGCTCAACGCGCAGCGCTGCGAGCGGATCGTCGGCGAGTCCGGCCTGAGCCACACGCTCATCCGGACGAGCTGGTTCTCGCAGAACTTCAGCGAGGGCCACCTGCGGGACTCGGTGCTCGGCGGCGTGATCGCGCTGCCGGCCGGCGAGGTCGCGGAACCGTTCGTCGACGTCGACGACATCGCCGACGTCGCGGTCGCCGCCCTCACCGACGACCGTCACTCCGGCCGGCTCTACGAGCTCACCGGGCCGCGCCTGCTGACCTTCCACGAGGCCGCGGCCGAGATCGCGAAGGCCGCGGACCGGCAGGTCGAGTACGTCGCCATCTCGTCGGAGGTGTTTCACGCAACCCTGGAGCAGAGCGTCGGGCTCGGCTATGCCGACCTGCTCACGGACCTGTGCAAAGAGGTGTTCGACGGACGCAACGCCTCGCCGGCCCATGGCGTACGCGAGGCACTCGGCCGCGAACCCCGCGACTTCACCGACTTCTGCCGGACGGCCGCCGCCTCCGGGGCGTGGAGATGACGAGCCCGCCGTACCCGCCGGAGGCAGCGGTGAGGATGCGGAACGCGAGACCACTGAGACTCGTCCTGCTCGTGTCCGGTGTGGTGGCGATCGGGATCGGCGCGGCGATCCTGTTCGCGCCCGCGGCCTTTCACGGTACCAACGGCATCGAGCTCGGGAGCGACGCCGGCCTGCTCAGCGAGACCCGGGCCGCGGGCGGCGCGCTGCTGGCGGCCGGTGTGCTGATCGCGCTCGGCGCGTTCGTCGCACGGCTGGCCTTCACCGCCACGGTCGTCGGTGCCGCGACCTACCTCGCCTACGGCCTGTCCCGCCTGCTGAGCATCGCGCTGGACGGGATGCCGGCGAGCGGGCTGGTGCTCGCGGCCGCGCTGGAGCTGATCATCGGGCTGGCCTGCGTCTTCGTCCTCGTGCGGTATCGCCACCATGGCGGGCGAGAGACCTCGGCCTGAGCCGAGCCGGTCCACCTCGCGGTCAGTGGCGGGACAGGGTGCGGGTGATGCCGGTGGCGATGGTGGTGACCAGCACCCAGCCCGCGATCACCAGCCCGTAGGCGACCCACTGACCGGCGCCGACGGGCTGGTACGCCTTCTCCTGCCCGAAGTCGATCACCGGGAGCAGCAGATCCAGCGCGTAGAACAGCGCGTTGAAAACGGGACCCTTGCCGGCTTCGGCGCGGGGCGGGTTGTGCACGGCGAACACGACGGCGCCGATGACGAGCAGGGCCAGAAACCACAGGGCGGCACGGACCGGACGGTAGCCGTACCCGACCGTGACGTCCTGCAGCCATCCCCAGGCCCGCGCGTGCCGCGGGAGCGCGGCGCGCTGCCGCCGCTGCTTGACCAGCAGTACGGTACGGGCGTCGACGTCCTGACCCAGTCGCCGGTAGGTGGCGGCGAGCTGCTCGTACGGCTGCGGCACGTATCCGTCGGGGTCGTCCCGCAGCCAGGCCAGGCGCCGGGCGGCGGGCAGCCGCGGTTCCAGGGCCTCGTAGGTGAGACCGTCCTGGCGACGCGGTGACCAGGTGTCGGGGTCGTCGAGGATGACCCCGATCCGGGCGTGCCGCAGGTCGACGGTGCCCTCGGGCGCCCGCGTGGGGCGTAGGTGCAGCTCGCGGGCCTGTAGCTGCCAGGCGGCCAGGGCACGGCCGCCCGGCGCGGACAGGGTCGCGTCGTTGAGATACAGGTACCCGCCGACGTGGGTTCCGATCAGGGTGAGTTCGCCTTCGGCGACGAAACCGCGCCCGCACTCCAGACCGCCGCCGACGCTCGCCCCGGCGAGATCGAGCGCCTGGCCACCGGGGTTGCTCAGCCGGGCACCGTTGAAGTCGGCGAACGTCCCGACGCGCGCGTCGGCGAGGCGGACCGCGCCCTCGGCCCGGAACCCCTTGGTGCACGACAGCCCGCCACCGACGCTCACCCCGTCGGCATCGAGCACGACCCCGCCGGACGCGGACAGGCTCGCGCCGGTCAGGTTCAGCGACCCCGAGACGCGCGCCTGGGAGAGGTCCACCCGCCCCTCGGCGCCGAGCTCGTCCGCGTCGAAGCTCCCCTCGACCTGCAGCTCCGCGGCCTGGAGCGCGTCGCCGCCGGGACAGCTCAGCTGGGCGCCGCTCAGGCTGAGCTCCCGGTCGATCCGCGAGTTGGCCAGCCGTACGGTGCCCGTCGCGCTGAACCCGACGCCCAGGTAGAGCCCGTTCTCGGCGGTGATCCTGGAACCGAGGAAGGCCATCCGGCCGGGGCGGTCGATCGTGGTCCCGGTGAAGGCGAACGGCCCGGCCACCCGGGCGTTGCGCAGGCTGATCATCCCGGTGACCGCCATCCACCGGCAGAAGACGTTCCCGTCGGCGATCAGCCCGTCCATGTCCAGCGCGTTCCGGCCGGAGGCCGTCAGGCGGGCATGATCCAGAATCACGGTGCCGCCCACCTTGACGTTGGCGAAGCCGACCTGACCCGTGGCGCCGAGCCCGATCGCGGAGATGCCCCGCCCCGCCTGGAGCCGTTCGCAGTCGATGTCCAGGCTCCGCGCGTGGCTCAGCGTGAGGCTCCCGGCAAGCTGGGTCCCGCGCAGTTCCACCGGGCCGGTGAACACGCACCTCTCCAGCCGTAGATGCCCGTCGATCTGCGCGTTGGAGGCGAACAGGCCCGGCAGGTGGGAGCCGTTGAAGCTCAGCTGCGGGCACCGCGCCCAGTACAGGCTGGGTTCCTCCTCGAAGAAGCAGGACAGGAACCGCGCGGAGTGACGGAGGGTGGAGTAGGCCAGATTCACCCGCTCGGTGATCCGGGCACCCTTGATCCGGAGCACCGGGATCCGATGCGACCGAGGAGGCTCCTCGCTCATCAGCAGGACGGCGATCACCCTGGCCCGGACCGTCCGCCCCTCGTCCCAGGCCGCCCCTGCCGCCGGGTCGTCCTCCTCCGGTTTCCCGGTGGTGAAGTCGACCTCCTCGCCAAGCGGAAACGCCTCCCACACCCGGCGCTCCGCCTCGGACAAGTCCTCAACCCGCACATCGCCCCCCTTTGCCCAAACACTGCCACCTTTTGATCGTTTGCGTCCAGGGGAGGAGTTGACGCTTCCCTCCGGTGGTCGTGGTCGCCAGGTCCGGGCGACATTTATCCCGTTGAGTTCTCGGAGACGATCTGTAGGTTGTCAGCATGTCTTCGTCGCTTCGCCCAGAGAAGGTCACCGCGGACAACCAGGTCATCGGCGAGCTGGCCCTGACCGGGCACCGAGCTGGATTCCGGATGGGTCCGGCCGAGGTCCGCCGCCTGACGACCGAGGACTGGAGGACGTTCCGTGATGTCCGGCTCGCGGCACTGGCGGACGCACCGGAGGCCTTCTCCTCCTCACTCGGGCGGGAACAGGCGTACGACGAGGCGCGGTGGCGTGCCGGGATGCTGCCGGAGCGCGGAGTGAAGGCGGTCGCGGTCGTTGAGGGCCGGGTGGCCGGGGTCGCCGGCGGCTGGGTGCCCGAAGGCCGGGGTGGGGCGGTCGAGGTGTACGGCATGTGGGTCGATCCGGCCGCGCGAGGCGCCGGGGTCGGTGCCCTGCTGGTCGAGGAGGTCGTCGCGTGGGCCGCCGAGCGCGGGCATCGGAGGGTCGAGCTGTGGGTCGTGGACGGCAACGACGGGGCGGCCCGGCTGTACCGGCGCCTGGGCTTCGAGGCCACCGGCGAGTCCGAGCCGCACACCAACGACCCCGGCGTCCGCGAACGGCTCATGGTCCGCGTGCTCGACGCCCGGCCCCGGGACCCTCACGGCACCTGAGGGTTCGTCAGGGCTGGAGAGGCAGGCACGGCAGCCTTTGTGTCAGTGGTTCGCCACCCCTCACCCGGTGCCGAGCGTCCTTTCGAAGACGCCGTAGGCGTCCGGGGTGAACAGGACGAACCGCAGGTCCGTGACCTGTGTCGGTGCGCTGCGTATGGCGCCGAGCGCGATGCGGGCGGCGTCGTCGATGGGCCAGCGGTAGATCCCGGTGGATATCGCGGGGAACGCGACGCTGGTCGCGCCCAGCTCGTCGGCGACCCGGAGCGACTCGCGATAGCAGGAGGCCAGCAGGTGCGAGCGGTCCTCGGCGGGGGAGAAGACGGGGCCGACGGTGTGGATGACCCACCGGGCCGGCAGGTCGCCCGCGACGGTGGCCACGGCCTGGCCGGTCGGCAGCCCCTTGCCGTAGTGCGAGGCGCGCAGCTCGCGGCAGGCGGCCAGGATCGCGGGGCCGCCGCGCCGGTGGATGGCCCCGTCGACCCCGCCGCCTCCCAGCAGCGAGGAGTTGGCGGCGTTGACGACGGCGTCGACCTGCTGCGCGGTGATGTCCCCCTGGACCAGCGTTACCTGCACGAGGTCGAGTCTGCCAGCGGAACCTCGATTTCCGGCGCCGATTCCACCGGCTTGACGCGGGTCTCGGTGCGGAACTGCTCGAAGCCGACCGCTCCATCCTGAGTGGCTATTGGTTGTCCGCGACTCCAGGCAGGGTCAGGTGCGCGAAGTCGCCGGGGTAGCGGGCCAGTTGCCGAGCCTGTCCGGTGTTGACGTCGACCGCGTAGGTGCCTGGGGACTTCCTGTCCCGGTAGACGATCGTGACCTCGGATCCACTCCGCCAGAGAGTGGTGTTGGAGATGCCACCGTCCTTCGGCAGGCCGCGGATGGCGACCTTCCGCAGGGTCCGCCCGGTCTTGGCGTCGAGCAGGGTGAACGTGTGCCTCCCGTCTTTCTGCCACTTGAAGGCGGCCACCGTGCGGCCGTCCGGGGAGAGCTCGCTGAACATGATGAACGCGCCGTCGAAGCGCACCGGTGTGCCTCCGCCGGTGACGGGCATCAGCCACAGGTCGGTCTTGACGTACCGGACCAGCGCGGCGACGCCGTCCTTGATGCTGATCGCCTCGAACTTGCCGGGCACCGACACCGTCCTGCCGGTCCGCATGTCGATCAGCAGCCCGGGATCCTTACTCCCCTCCTGAGGGTCGAAGATCACATAGCGGCCGTCGTCGGAGAGGACGAGCATGGACCCCGGCCCGATCCGTTCCTCCTTCACCGTGACGGAGGAGGTCACCTCGGAGCCGCTCACCAGGTCGCGGACCACGTGCGCCTGGGCCTGACGGCTGTAGTAGGCGAACATGCGCCCGTCCCGGCTGATCGCGACGGGTACCGGTCGATCCTTGGTGTTCCTGACGAGCGCCTGCGGCACCCGGTAGGTCGTGCCGGTGCGGGTGACCACCCGCCACTCGATGGCGCTGCAGTCGGGTGGCAGCAGCCGCTCCGCGTCGACCTCGCACTGCGTCTGGTACGCGTGGCTGAGCGCCCCTGTCCTGCCGTCGGGCAGATCGGGCACCGCGTCCACGCTCCGCGACGTGGCCGTGTCGCCGCCGCGCGACCCGGGCAGCGCCACGGCCGCCGTCGCCGCGCCGAGCACCGCGACCGCCGCGACGGCGGCCAGCGTCAGGGTGGTACGCCGCCTGCGCCGGTGGCCGGCGACGACCAGGTCGGCCAGGTCCACCAGGGGGGCCTCATCGGCGATGCCGTCCAGCGCTTCACGCAGCCTCTTCACTGGGCCACCTCCCTGATCTCGGAATCGGACAGCAGGTGCGTCAACTCGGGCGTGAGCGTGCGCAGGCGGGTCAGCGCGTGATGGGCCTGGCTCTTGACGGTGCCCACCGAGCAGCCGAGCGCCTCGGCGGTCTGCGGCTCGGTGAGGTCCTCCCAGAAGCGCAGCACGATCACGGCACGCTGCTTGGGGGTCAGCTTGGCCAGCGCCCGGCGCAGCACGATCCGGTCGAGTGCGGCCTCGTCGTAGGAGGCGCCGCGGTCCGGCGGGTCGGCGCTGGGTGACTCAAGGCGCGGCCGGCGCCGCCAGGAGATGTACTGGTTGACCAGCGCCTTGCGCGTGTACGCCTCCGGACTGCCGCCCCTGGACAGCTTGGGCCACTGCCCCGCGACCTTGATCAGGACGCTCTGCAGCAGGTCCTCGGCGAGGTGGGCGTCTCCCGTGAGCAGGTAGGCGGTCCGCATCAGCGCCTGCTGGCGGGCGAGCACGAACTCGCGGAAGCCGTCGTGGTGATTCAAAGTGAGCTCCTCTCGCCCGTTCCTAACGCGACTCGCCGGGCGAATGGTTGTAGCCCTTTCTCTTTTTTCGTGTCGGAGCCACCGCTCTTCGAGGATCACCATGCGGCAGTTCGCCCGCCGACACAGCGAGCCCACAGGCCTCGGCATGCCGGTCATCGGACGTCATGGCTGGAAAGGTCCGCGGATGGGGCACTTCCGCTGGGTGTCCGTCACAGCGGAGTGTCGGCGGGGTGGATCTCGCGCACCCGTTGCACCTCAGCCAGGAAGATCGTGAGGTTTCACCGGAGCGCCGGAGCGCTCGGCCACGTCGATCGCGGCGGCGGCCAGGGCCAGCACGGGAAAGATCGCATGTGACGGTACCCGGTAGACCCCCCGCTCGGGCTGCTCGACCAGCCCGGCCGAGGCCAGCGTCTTGAGGTGGTGGTACAGCTGGCCGGGGGAGGCGAGGGCCAGCTCGGCCTGCAGGTCGGCGATCGGCTTGGGCCCGACGACCAGCGACTGCAGGATCTCGAAGCGCGCCGGATGCCCGGCGGCGGCCAGCACCGCGGCCAACGGCCCGGTCGGCTGCTGGAGCAACCAGCCGGGGCTGCGGGTCACCTCCCACAGCCACTGGTAGCCGCCGAGTCTGGCCTGGCCGCCGTAGGTGATCAGGCCGGTGTCGTCACCGGCCGCCGGTGGCTTGGGGACGGTGAGTGCGGCCTCGAGGGCGGCGACCCGCGCCTCGAGGTCCTGGAGCCGGTCGTCGACACTGGTCAGGGTTGCCTCACTTCAATGCTGCGCGGACTTTCGCGAAGAAGACGGGATCGGTCGCCATCCGCACAATGAACTGCTGATGAGCATAGCTGCGCATCCCGGAGAACCAGGTCGCCTCAGGCAGTCGCCGCAGTGCGAAAACGGTCTCGCGTGGCTTCTCACCTGGCCGGACGATGTACATGGCCTCGCTGATGACGCCGGGCAGCGCGCCCCCCTTGGTGCCGATGAGGAGTGTGCGGGGGTCGGCGCCGGGCTGGCGCATCGGCCACTCCAGGTGCCTGCTCGCCGTCCTGTCCTTCCTGAGTCCGGCGAGCACTTCGCGCAGCACGCCAGGTTCGACGCGGGTCACGGTTTCGGCCCAGGCAGCCTGCTGGGCGAAGCCGGGGAGCGTGGGCCGCACCTGCGTACCGGCTTTGACGTAGTTCTTCAGACAGACGTCGGCGGGCAGCGTGCAGCCGCCGAAGGCGCGTAGTATCTCGCCGTTGATGGTACCGACGCCGGTCTGTGCGATCTTGCGCAGCGCGCCGGGGCCGAGGCGGTCACGCAGCAGGTCGGCGGCGGCGTTGTCACTCTCCTCGATCATGGCGGAGACGACCTGGTCGAGCGTGACGCTCGCACCGGGCTTGAGCCGTTCGAGCGCCGCTTCGTGGGCACCACCATCGGTGCCGGGCAGGTGGTAGGCGTTCCACAGGGCCATGGAGACACGTTCGCCCGGCTTGACCCTTCCCTTGCGGACGGCGTCGGCGTAGGCGGCGAGATGGATGATCTTGATGGTCGACGCCACCGGGGTGAGGCGATCGGCGTTGTGGCTGATGCCCTGGGTCACCAGCGCGACGTCGTCGGGGTGGGCCTGGATGTAGGCGAGTACGGCCTCAACGTCCTTGAGTTCGGCGGGGTCGGCGCCGGCACCGGTCATCGGGGCCACCAGCGCTGTGGTCAGGAGCATGCCGAGGATGGATTGCATTCCTCGATTTAACCATAAATTCGAAATTTCGGAATATAGAGTTTTGAGGCTGACGGGTAGTGGCCGCGGTCACTGCCCGATGATGAGCGTCGACCGCCGACCGGTGAGGCGATGACCCGCCGGGTGTCTCACCGAGAAGTGGTCGACTACGAAAGGGGTGGGGACCTTCTTTGCCGGAGAGGGGGCCGGGGGCGGCGGCGACCGGTTATCGCCCTCCTGCTCGGTGCTCTGGAGGCAGGCCGGCGAGACACGACCAGGCCGGGACGTGTCGCAGGTACGCCGCTGTCCACCGATGAAAGGGGATCTCGGATGGGCGAGGTCGACATCGCGCGATTCCGCGCCACGGTTCAACTCGGCCGTAGTAGTTCGACGAGTTCCGGGGCGATGCCGGGGAATTTCCGGTCCGCGGTGAGCAGTGCGTCGGCCCCCACCGTACGGGCGGTCGCGATGATGAGGGCGTCCGGTACCCGGATTGTCAGGTCCGCGGCTCTGAGCAGGGCCGCGCTCTCGGCCGTCGCCTCGTCCACCTCGACGATCCGGTCGATGACGGCGGCACGGAACGCCTCAAGCATCTTCTCGGCCGCGGCCCCCTTGCGGACCGCACCGACCCGCAGTTCGCTCCAGGTGATCACGGAGACGGCGAACGAGGCCGCCTTGCCCTCCCAGCGGCGGACCGCGTCACCGGCGTGGCCGTGCAGCGCGTCGTCAGGATTGAGCAGGCCGGCGATGACGTTGGTGTCGAGCATCACGGTTGGCACCGGTCAGCTCCAGCTCTCGCGACTCGTCTCGACGTCCACGGCCTCGGTGAAGCCGGGGATGGTGCCGATCACTCCGTCGAGACGGCTGCGGTGTCGCCGGATGATGATCTGGCCACCCTCTTCTGCGATGTCAACCGGATCCCCCGCGTGCAGGCCGAGCTTGCGCAGCACCGCCGCGGGCAGGGTCACCTGGTTCTTGCTGGAGATGCGCGCCGGCCCCGTACGCCTGGCACGTGTTCTCTTGCCGTGCTCCATAACCTTTACTGTAGCCATCACAAGTAAAGGCTAAACGGCGTTACCTTGGGTGTGTGGGTGATTTCGAAAAGTTACCACCACTCGCCGGTCAGGTGAACCTGAGCGTGATGGCGTCGCTGTGTCCGGACCAGTTCAACGTCAGACGCCAGCACCCAGCCTTGGGCAGGTTGACCGACGAAGGCCCGGGACCTCCGTCGATCTCGCGGACCACCGACGTCGTCGTCCCGTCCAGCGTCGCCTTGATGCTCAGCGGCCGCATCGGCTGCTGCGGCAGCCGCGAGACCCAGAGAATCTTGTTCGTGACCTCAGGATCGGTGGAGGCCACCAGCGGATAGCTGAACAGCACGGCGATGATGTCGCCGTGCTCGCCGAACACGTGGGCCACGCCCGAGCCGTCATCGCTGAACCCGCTCCTCGCCCAGGTGGGCAGCGCGTCCCGGGTGACGGTGGAAACGCACGCGCCGGCCGGCGGCCGGGCGCCTTCGGCTCTGGGCGCCGGACCGCTCGCCGAGCATCCTGCAGCCAGCATGACGAGTGCGCCGATGGCCGGCAGGCCATATTTGATCGCGGTCATGCTCCATCCTCCACGATGTAGAAAGAACCTCTCGTGTGGATTGTCCGCTGCGGACCGAAAAAGGCCAGGGCGCTGTGAGCCCCCACAGGGACGCTGTCGATCAGCTCGCCGAGCACCGCACTGACGCCACCCGGCATCCCCTGGAGGAATAGTGCAGGCCGACTACGAAGGCGAACCGGCCCGGGATTGGACCTCGGAGCCGGGATGCTCGTGGCCACGTGGCCACGGCGCCGACCGCCCGGGGGTGGGACGGAGCCCTCCCCCTGGGGCGGCCCGGCTGAAGCCGGGGTCAGATCGGGGATACGCGCAGCGCGGCGATGAACCATTCGAAGGCGGGGACACCGGGCGGAAACGGCGGCCTGCCGTTGAGCACGCCCACGAGCTGCCAGTACCGCTCCACCCGGCGGTCGGTGAACGTCTCCACCTGGTCGGCCACCCGGGTGCGGTCTCCGGCGGGCAGCGCCGGATCCACGATCCGATCCAGGACGGCCCTGCCCTCGGCCGACTCGGGGCTGATGCCGGTAGCCACCGCTCTCCCGGCATGCTCGAGGACCAGAGTGGGGTCGTACGGCTGCGGCCCGGACTCGTCGCCGGGTGTGGCGCCGGCCACCGCCATCTGGCGTACACGTTCCTGGAAGCCGGCGTCACCCACGAGTTCGGCGAGTTCCAGCCAGGCCTCCACCTGTTCTGGGGTGGGTTCGTCCGGCAGCTCTGCCGGGATCTGGCGCATCGAGGCCGCGATGTGGGCCCCTGGCGCCTGTGGGTCGATGCCGTCGAACGTACGGTCGACGAAGTCGTCGATCATTCGCTGCCGTTCCTGAGCGGACAGGCGGATCAACTTGTGCATGAGCATCATCTCCTCGGTCGTGCTCTCCTGTTGGGCGATCGACCGCAGCACTGCCCGGCGCAGATGGAGGGAGCGGATCTGGGTGTCCAGCGCCCGCACATGTGCCCGCGCGACATCGGCCACCGTGCACTGCCTGGTAAGGACCTTCTGGACGGTGTCGAGGTCCAGCCCCAGTTCGCGTAGCGTTCGCACCAGGTCAAGCCGGGCCACCGCCTCCATGTCGTACAGGCGGAAGCCGCCCACCGACCGGCGCGTCGGCGGGATGACATCGATGTCGGACCAGAAGCGGATGGTACGCACCGACAGGCCCGTACGGTCAGCGAGCTGTCCAATGGTGAGCAGTTGGTCGCGGTCGTTCACCGCAGCAGCATGAACCCTCTAGTCACTGGAGAGTCAAGCCGATTGCACGGTTCCTCGGGTCGATGGCCATCGGTCACCGAGCCGGGTCGCGGTTCCGAGGAGGTTCGTCACGACACCGCGCACGATCCGGTTCGGCCTCGGCTCCTGACCGGCATCCGGCCAGGGGTGGCCCTCCTCGGCAGGATCAGTGGTCCGGTGACCGAGGACAAGGCTTGATCTTGTGCGGTGGCGGTTCTGTCGGTGGCGAGTCGTACGGTGGCGGCGTGATCATCATTTCGGGTTGGATCAGGGTTGACCCCGGTGCTCGTGACGCCTATCTGCGGGGCTGTGTCAGCGTGGTCGAGCAGGCGCGTGCCTCGGCCGGCTGCCTCGACTTCGCGCTCGGCGCCGACCTCGTCGAAGCCGATCGGATCAGCGTCTACGAGCGCTGGGAGTCCGAGGAGAGTCTCGACGCCTTCCGAGGCTCCGGGCCGAGCGACGACCAGACGGTGATGATTCGCGACGCCGAGGTGGTCCGCTACCAGATCTCCGGAGCCGGCCCCGCCTGAGTGGGTCAGCCAGGCCAGCCGGCCGGGTTGGAACACGACTCGCGTGAGATTTTCGATCCGGTGTCCGGGAAAGTGCCATGGCGCTCGTGGTGCGGGTGGGCGAAGAAGTAACACATCTCCTCGCACTCGGCATCCAGCACCGCCTTCTTCGGATCCTCGGCCACCGCGGCGTAGAAGTCGCGGCCCAGCGCGACGATGAAGCCACGTGCGTAGAGGAAACCGTCATCGGGCGATGACCAGCCGATATCGGCGGAGGCGGTGTACGACACTCGCTCGATCTCTACAACCGGATCACTGCACGGGTGTACTGACGGCCAAAGGTGGACGTTACTCGAAGGCTATCTGTCGCCGCAGGTCAGAGGCGTGATCGCGCGTCACGCCGAGCTTTCGGATTCAGTACGTCAATGCGACGGCCATGTCGGTAAGTTCCCAGGTCGGGACAGACCGCAGAGCGACACGGGCAACCGATCGTGACGTCGGGTAGTTGATCAAGTACGTTCGGTTGCGGGATGGTGTTCGGGTACTGATCGAACCTGCCCAGGAGGCACCATGTTGCTTGCCCGCCATCTGCTGTCCGGCGCCATCGCCGTCGTCGCCGCGAGTGCGGTCACCGCCCTGCCCGCCGAGGCCGCCGTCCAGCAGCCCGCTGCCCACGCTGCCGTCGTCGGAGATGCTGTGTGTCTGGACGCCACCAACGGCCGCGCCAACGGCACCCAGGTGCGCCTGTGGCAATGTCTGAACCACACCAACCAGAAGTTCGTGATCGACGATGGCATGATCAAGGTCAAGGACACTCTCGGCTCGGCTACCCCGATGTGCTTGGACGCCACCAACGGCCGCGCCAACGGCACCCAGGTGCGCCTGTGGCAATGTCTGAACCACACCAACCAGAAGTTCGTGATCGACGATGGCATGATCAAGGTCAAGGACACTCTCGGCTCGGCTACCCCGATGTGCTTGGACGCCACCAACCACCGCGCCAACGGCACCCGGGTGCACCTGTGGCGATGCGCGAACACCAACACCAACCAGAGGTTCGTGACCGACGCCGGCATGATCAAAGTTAAGGACACCCTGGACTGATCGGCAGCCACGCCGGAAACACAGAGGGCCGGGACCACCCGTCCGCGTCCTGGGCGGCGGCGCGGAGCGCTGCCGCCTGGTTGACCTACACAAGTTTCGGCCGGTGCTTCGGAGATCGCACAGCTCATCATGAAGTCCGATTCCGCCGGAAACTAGCAGGAATTCACCAGCGCCTCTACCACGCCCCTGAACAGCAGGACTACGACCTCACGGCTTGATCACGGACTTCCCTGAAGATATCGCCACACCCAACAGAGTTGACGTCCGAGGCGTCCTGGGGTCTCCTGCTGCGATGTCTGATCTTCGCATCCAGCAGCCGGACGGCGACGCCACGCTCAAAGACTGGCAGTACGCCCACAACGTGATCATTCCTACCCACTCCCTCTCTCTGGACGAGGTACGGGAACGTGCCCAGCGCAACCACCTGGAGATCGCGTACCTCGGTGACGATCTCGTGGGCTGCAGTACGGTGCGCCCGCCGACGGACGAAACACTGACGGCCACAGTCATCGCCCGCGTGCTCGCCGCTCACCGCAGGCGGGGGTTCGGCGAGGAACTGTATGCGCGCGGGCTCAACCAGGCCCGGGAACTGGGGGCCAAGGTGATCGAGACCGTCGTCCTGTCCTCCAACGAGGACGGACTGCGGTTTGCGCTGAAGCACGGCTTTGTCGAGATCGATCGATACCTGCTGCCCGGAGACGCCATCCCCTGGATCGACTTGCGGCTCTCCTGACTGGAACAGACCCGATGTGGCCTCACGGCCTGATCCGCACTGTCCCTCCAGAAGAGCCGCACCCATTGAAGCTCCTACCTCATTTTCCATGTGCGGGTTAGGCGTTGCTGCTTCGTGGCGAGTGCTGGACTTCGAGGTCGTTCATCTGGGTCAGCAGGTCCTGGGCGTTTCTGGCTTCGAGGGGGCCGGGGGCGTTGGGGAGCCAGGTGGGGAAGGCCCAGTAGCGGCGGGCCCAGCGGCGCCAGAGGATGACCCAGCCGGGGTGGCGAGACTCCAGGTCGCGGGCCAGGTCGGTGGCATTGTCCGTGTTCGCCGCGGGTTTCGTGGCAGGGAGGTCGGTACGTACGAGGTCTGCTCCGCGACGGTGGCGGCCTTTGGGGTTTGCTGATGCGGTCACGGGAACCGGTGCTTTCCGTGGTGGCTTGGGGTGGGGAGGCCGGCGTCCCGGACGAGGGTGGGATCAGGTCCGTGGACGCCGGCCCCGGTACGGTCCACGCCTGGTACGGGGGAGTCGTCGGCGTGGACCGGCTCCGGGGTCAGCGGGATCGGGGGGATCCCGTCCGCCCGGAGGTCGGGGGAGGTCAGGGCTGGGTGGGGAGGTCGAACCAGACGCCGGTGCCGAGTTGTCCGGTGCCGCACAGGCGGGTCCATTGGGTGCCGCAGCGGCCGTGGGTGAGTTCGGTGACGATGCGCAGGCCCCGGCCGCCGAGTTCGAGGTCGTCGAGGCGTTCGGGCAGGGGGAGTGGGCGGTGCAGGAGGTGTTCGATGAGGGTGGTTCCGGCTCCGGCGTCGACGACCTCGGCGCGGATGGGCAGACCGTGGTCGTGTAGCAGGCGAAGTTCGTAGGGGCCGGGGGCGTAGCGGGTGGCGTTGGTGACCAGTTCGGAGACCACGATCTCCAGCTCGTCGAGCACATCGGCGGCCAGGGGCAGCTTGGCCAGCTGGTCACGGAACAGCTCCCGGGCCCGCCGGGCCGCACTGCCTGAAGGTAGGCACCAGGCGGTCATCCGGAAGCGGTTGTGGGGTCTGCCGTACTCGCCGGGGTCCGGAACGTGCTCGATGAGCATCGTTGCTCCTAACGGGTGGGACTGGGGGCGGCCCTGCGATCAGGTCGGCAGATGCTCGGCGGGCTCGCTTGGGTTTCGCCCTCGGATACCAGTCCCTTTCAACGGTCAGCAAGATCGAGAACGGACTGCAGGGACTCAAGATCCAGCAGCTTCCCCACTTCTTCGAGGTCTTCGGCATCACCGACCCCGCCCTGCGGGAAGAACTCCGCGACCTCGTACGCCGGGCCGGCGAAGCCGACTGGTGGCAGCGCTACGAAGGCGTGGTCGACGACCCGCTCGGCGACTACCTCTCCCAGGTGGAGAGCGCCAGCGGCCTGTTCGTCTTCAACCCCCTCGCCATTCACGGACTGCTCCAGACCCCCGAGTACGCCCGCGCGGTGACCGAGGGCAGCAGAGTCTGGAAGACGCCAGAAGACCAGGTGACCATGAGAAGCTCCCGGACATCGCCCAGGACCCGGTAGCCGGGCCAGCGCATCACGTCGAAAGGGAAGCCCTCGATGGCCGGCCGGCGGGCTACCGCGACTTCCTTCTGAGCATCATCTATGTACGCCGCCGTCCGACCGATGCGCGCGACCACGGGTGAAGCCAGGCGGTAGACCGCGTTCTCCCCGAGCCGGATCATCGGTCTTTGTGACTGGCTGCCTCCGTGACTCTCTTCCTTTGTGAGTCGTTGTTCCACTGGTCATCTGGGCCTCCTACGGTCCTGGCATGATCCGTAGGCTTCTGGCCGCGGCGCTGGCGGTCCTCGCGACCGGCACCGTCGCCGTTGTGCTGCAACAACCCGAACCCGCGACCGCCGAGCCCCGAGGCCGCGAACCCGTCATCGTCGGCCACCGGGGCGCCAGTGCGCACCGGCCCGAGCACACCCTGCTCTCCTACGAGACCGCCATCGCGCTCGGCGCCGACTACATCGAGCCCGACCTGGTCTCGACGAAGGACCACGTGCTGGTCGCCAGGCACGAGAACGAGATCGGCGGCACCACGGACGTCGAGAACCACCCCGAGTTCGCGGGGCGCCGTACGACCAAGACCATCGACGGCGTCTCGATCACCGGCTGGTTCACCGAGGACTTCACGCTCGCCGAGCTGAAGACCCTCAGGGCCGAGGAGCGCATCTCCGACCTGCGTCCGGACAACACCGCCTTCAACGGCCTCGCGGAGATTCCGACCTTCGACGAGGTCGTCGCGCTCGCCAAGCGGAGCGGGGTCGGGGTCTACCCCGAGACCAAGCACCCGAGCTACTTCGACTCCATCGGGCTCTCTCTGGAGGAGCCGCTGCTGGAGGTGCTCGACCGGCACGGCTGGCGCGGGAGCCGGGACCCGGTCTTCATCCAGTCCTTCGAGACCGCCAACCTACGCGAGCTGAGCAAGAAGACCAGGCTGCCGCTGGTCCAGCTGATCAACGCCGCCGGTGCCCCGTACGACTGGACAGCGGCCGGAGACCCGCGTACCTACGACACCATGGTCACTCCTGCGGGGCCGCGCGATGTGGCGAGCTACGCGGACGGCGTCGGTGTCGACACCAGGCGGATCGTGCCCGTCGGCCCCGACGGCCGCCTCCTGCAGCCCTCCCCGCTCATCCGGGACGCTCACCGGGCCGGCCTGGCAGTCCACACCTGGACCATCAGGAATGAGAACTCGCAGCTCCCGGTGGACTTCCGGTTCGGGAACCCGGCGAGCCCGGCCTTCCCGCGAGCCACCGGCAACGTGATGGGCTGGCTGGAGAAGCTCTACTCCCTCGGCGTCGACGGCGTTTTCGCCGACGACCCGGGCATGGCCAACGCGGTCAGGGAGCGTGTCTTCTAGAACCAACGCCGTTCGGTCAGGTGTGGGTTCTGTCAGTCGAGAGTCACCGGTAGGCAGAGCAGCGGAGCTGCCGTAGAAGAGGTCTGTCACTCCAAGGCGTCCTCACCACGGGAGCTCCGCTCCCTCCGCCCGGGCGGCACCGTCGCCGCTCCTCATTCGCGGCGTTCGGGGGCGCTGAGAACGTCGGCGAGGTCGTCCACCGACAGTCCCTGGCCCGGCTTCGCCTTGGGCGCGGTGATCGTCATCGGCTTGTCCCAGTTCCGGTACTGCGTGGCCAGGTGCCCCCGCAGGATCCGGTCGTGTCCGAGCCCCGGGACCTCGGGCCGCGGGTGCGCGTAGAACCGCCAGCCGACCCGGTACGGCCATCCGCGGTCGTCGTACATGTACGTCCATGTCACCTCGGACGTCCCGAGGGCCGAGGTCCCCGCGGCCTCGCGGAAGCTGGGCGAGACGCGATAGAGCTCCTTGAGCGTGATCGTCCCGGTCAGGGTGTAAATCCGCTGCTTGCGGCCGGTGGTGTGGTCCTTGAGCCATGGTGCGACGCTCTTGCGGCTCTTGATGGACAGCAGCCTGCGCAGCGTGGCCGGCTCCAGGACATTGATGAGCTGATCGCCGTACGCGGCGGCGGCGCCGCCGGCCCGGCCGGTGCGCACCCAGGTCTTCGCCCCCGGCGCGAGCTGGTACTGCCAGCCGCCCACGCTGATCGTGCGCAGCGTCCCCACCGTACGGAGCACACCGGCGAAGTAGGGGTCGTTGGGGGCCTCCTCCACCATCAGCTCCTTGTTGCTCACACTGAGCTGCCGAACGTGCTCCGAGGCGATCACACCGGCCTGCCCCAGCTTGACCTTGCCGGTTCCGCGCACTCCCATACCGCTCCCGATGAAGGTGCGCCTGCCGTTGCTCAGTTGCACCTCCTTGGACAGGTCTGTGGAGGCCTGGCCGTAGAACTCGGTCGTCGCGCCGGCGCCGCGGGCGAGCAGCGAACGCAGGCCCGCCACCGGGTCGGGTTCGGCTGTCTGGGCGTGGGCGGTGGTGGGAGCGGCGGTCACGAGAGCTAAGGCGATGATGAGGGGGTGCATGCCGTACATCCTGGTGGTGAGTGAAGATCAAGTTTGGGTGGAGTGAATCTAGCGTGTGATCACGCCAATGGGCGTAACGGAGGCTTTCACGGCCTCCAGCAGCCGGAACGGGCGGCCGGCATTCGGTTACTGTTGCTCCGCATGACGCATGCCGAGATCGAGATCACCGCGGAGCTGGTGCGGGACCTGCTGCACGACCAGCACCCCGACCTGGCCGATTACCCTGTGCGGCTCGGCGCGCGTGGCTGGGACAACCAGCTATGGCGGCTCGGCGACGACCTCGCCGTCAGGTTGCCCTGGGCGACGGAGTCCGCGGACGCGTTGCTGCACAAGGAGCACACCTGGCTGCCCGCTCTTGCCCCTCGCCTTCCACTGCCGGTTCCCGTCCCGCAGCGCCTCGGCGAGCCCTCCGCGCGGTTTCCGCGGCCCTGGATCGTCACCACCTGGGTGCCGGGCGAGCCTGCCGACCGCGCCCCCGTCACGCGCGCCGCGGAGGCGGCCACCGCCCTGGCCGCCTTCCTGACGGCACTTCACCAACCTGCCCCCGATGAGGCGCCCGCCGGCCGGGGACGCGGGGGGCCGCTGGCCGACCACTCCGAGGGTTTCGCCAAGCAGCTCGCCTCGGCCACCGAGCTGGGGCTGATCCCCGACCCGGACGCCGTCCGCGCGGTCTGGGATGACGCCGCCGCCGCGCCCGGCTGGACCGGCCCGGCGCTATGGCTCCACGGCGACCTGCATCCGGCCAACGTCCTCACCGCGGACGGCACGATCTGTGGCGTGATCGACTTCGGCGACCTCTGCGCGGGCGACCCGGCCTGCGACCTCGCCGCCGCTTGGATTCTGCTGCCGGACGACACCGCCGACCGCCTCCATGCCGCCTACCGGCCGGCCCCGGACGCCGCGACCCTGCGCCGCGCCCGCGGATGGGCGGTGGGACGCGCCCTCAGCGGCATCCTCATCGGCGAAGCCGGCGTCCGCGGCCGCCCAGGCGGCAAAGCCACATGGGGCCCACCCGCGCACGCCGCACTGCGACGCCTCATCGCTGATCAACCGCTCCCTACGCGCCGCTCATAGCGGGCTGAGAGAAGCGAAGGACTTCTACCGATCCAGGCGACATAGCGCTGTGCAAGAGCGCTATTGAGGCCGTCTGGGGGGAACGCTACCGTTGTTCGAGTGCTCGGCGGCCTGGGTTTTGAGGTGGCGAAACCAAGGCAGGCCGCCAAAGTGGCCCGATCGTCGCGAGGTTGCTCAGCGCCTACTTCCCACGGCGTTGACCACAAATCGAGTCGGGTTAGCCGTCGATGTCCGGTAAAGCGCAACATGCCAGGGTGTCGTACTCAGCGGTAGGCAGGCCTGTGATGCGATGTCAGTCTTCTGGAAGCGGTCGTACGCTGAAAGGAATGCTGGATAGCTCTTCGTCGTTCGCGGTGAAGATCCATTTGTAGTGATGGCCTGGATTCAAGGGCGGGGGCGGCACGCTCACCGTGAAGCTGGTTTGCAAGCCCGTCTTCTGTAGGACTTCATCGACTTCCGCCTGTGCTGCCTTGTCCAGGCCGACACTCCCACCAAACTGAATCGGCCTGTCCCCTTCCGGGGACGGTGTTGTAACTGATTTACCGTCCTCGTCGACCAGGAAAAGACTGAATTCGTGCGGCGAACTTGCTTCATCCCAGGACAGTCGAAGAAAGACGGCAACCGTCATAGCTGGAATAATGGGACCGGTTACCGACCATCCTGCGCCAAGCATATGGATTTTTCCGGTAACCGAGTCGCGCTGAGCGGAATCGCATAGTAGAAGGAACGCCTGCACTATGCGCTCCTTCGAGTAATGATGGCCGTGATGCCTGTTGTGCCACTTTGCGCCGCCGCCGTCGATGTTTCTCCTCCGGCATCCTTCATGCGAACTATGAGTGAGGAAGGCGCCTGGGTCGCGGGTTCCTTGGCAGTGGTCATGCAGACCGTGTGGCGAACTTCGGCTCCGATGGCAAGGGCGTACCGGCGAATCGTGGAAAGATGTGGATCTCCCCCGATGCGCTCGAAGTCGGAAACGGACGGCTGGCTGCGCCCCATGCGGCTCGCCACATCCGACTGAGAGAGGCCGAGCTGCTTGCGCGTCGTAACAAGAGCTTCAATCAGCTGCATGTCACGCTCAATGGCGGCGCTCTCCCGGCGCACGGCAGGGTCGTCTAGATCGATGCCCAGCAGATCGGCGATGTGCTGATCCATCATGACCTCCTCATATCGGGTTCACCTTATATCCTGCCTCGCCACTCGGCTAGCCGATCCCGAGCGACTTCCATGGCTCGGTCTTGAGCTCCAGAGCTTCCCTTCATGTGGAACTTGAGACCGAGAAGGACATGTTCTCCCCGGGGGTTGACGGCGTAGTACAGGCGGTACTCGTTCGTCTCGTAGGTGAGCCGAGCCTCGTGTAGCCCTTTGCCCAGGTGCTTGGTGTCGCGTCGAAGCGTCGTGCCATCCGAGATGCGCCGCATGAGGTTCCCTAGCTCCAGCCTCGGCGGCTTGCCCTGCAAGACCTCGTGGATCTCCTTGCTGACCACATCAGATCCAGAAGCTGTGGTATAGAACTGCCACGTTGACCTCGGTCTGTCCTGCACGCATGCACCTTTGCCTACGTTTGGCTATCGATGGTGAATGAACCTACATGGTTTGAAGTGCATTTTCTCTCCGACTCGGGGAGTTCGCTTTTGTGGGTGTAGATCATACGGCTCGGACAGTAGGGGTTGAGGCCCGAATTGTGTCAAAAGTCCGAAAGTAAGGCGATTGGTGTCTGTTGGGCTATATAGATGAGAAAAATGGTAGAGCGACGTTTAGGGAAAAGGTCTTCGCGCTTGCGGTTGCTGGAGCAGGGAATGTCGCCGCCTCGGAAGTCATCGCCAGCCGCTTGGAGCACGGCGGCAAGACTCCCACCGAGGAAGAGCTTCGGGTCTAGTGTCGGATCTGCGACACCGAGGACCAGATCCCGGAAACTTATCGGTCTGGATGAGGGGCCGCTTCCACGTCAGCGCTTCCGGGGAAAGTGCTGTGCCGACCCTTCGGCCTTTCCTAGCTGGGACCTTTGCCCCCTTGGTCATACACGTCGTTCATCTGGGCCAGTAGGTCCTGGACATTTCTGGCTTCGATGGGGCCGGGGGCGTTGGGGAGCCAGGTCGGGAAGGCCCAGTAGCGGCGGGCCCAGCGGCGCCAGAGGATGACCCAGCCGAGGTGGCGGGCTTCCAGGTCGTGGGCCAGGTCGGTGGTGTTGTCCGTGCTCGTCGCAGGTCCCGGGGTGGGGAGGTCGGGTACGGGGGCCGCTCCGCGACGGCGGCGGCCTCGGGGGCGGAGGGGTTCGTTTGCTGGCACGACCATGAGAACCGGTGCTTTCCGTCGTGGTGGAAGTAGGAAGGCCGGCGTCCCGGACAGGGGTGGGATCGGGTCCGCGGACGCCGGCCTTTTTGTGCGGCCCACGCTCGGCACGGGGGAGCCGTCGGCGTGGACCGGCTCCGGGGTCAGGGGGATCGGGGGACGATCCCGTCTGCCCGGAGGTCGGGGGAGTTCAGGGTTGGTGTGGCCGGGTGGTGAGGTCGAACCAGACGGCGGTGCCGAGTTGTCCGGTGCCGCACAGGCGGGTCCATTGGGTGCCGCAGTGGCCGTGGGTGAGTTCGTGACGATGTGCAGGCCCCGGCCGTCGGGTTCGAGGTCGTCGAGGTGTTCGGGGATGGTCGGTGGGCGGTGTAGGAGGTGGTGGATGAGGGTGGTTCCCGCTCCGGCGTCGACGACCTCTGCTCTGACCGGGAGGCCGTGGTCGTGCAGGAGGCGTAGTTCGTAGGGGGCGGGGGCGTAGCGGGTGGCGTTGGTGACGAGTTCGGAGATGACGATCTCCAGGTCGTCGAGCACGTCGGGGTCCATGAGCTGTTTGGCCAACTGGTCGCGGAACAGCTCCCGGGCGCGCCGGGCGGCGTTGTCGGGGGGTAGGCACCAGGCGGTCATCCGGAAGCGTCCCAACGGCTTACCGTATTCGTCGAAGGGCTGGGTAAGAGCGCTGACGCGTCCCATCGAGGTAAGAGGATCTTTGTTCAGAGATCCGTCCATGGACGGCCGGAAATTCGGAGAATTCACTGGTTCATGCCACCCCTTCTTTTCTCGTTGCCGTAGACCAGGCCGGTAATCCCCGCTTGACTGGACAACACAAGAGTGCGCCTTTTCGGGGGCCTGCCGCAGCGCGCTCAAGGGGGCGCAAATGTGCACTCGGGAGGAGGAGGAATGGCGGAGCGGATATCCAATGACCGATTGGCCCGACTTGTCAAAGAAGCCGGGTTTTCTCGTAAATCGTTTGCCCGTGCGATCCGAGATGCCTCGGAGAACGCCGGAACTCCCATCAACTGTGATCACACGTCGGTGAGTCGGTGGCTGAACGGTATGCAGCCTCGCGGCGACACCACAGGGCTGATCATCGCGACGTTGAGCCGAGCCCTGGGACGTACGGTCACCCTCCCCGACACCGGTCTGGCATCCTCAGTCAAGCTGCCGGTGGACCTGGGATTGGCCTACCCCGAAGCGCTAGCCGAGGGGGTGGAGGCGGTCACGCGACTGTGGCAGGCCGACCTCAACGGGGCATCGGTCGTCCTCGACGGACAAATCAACGCACGAGCATGGAACGACGCTTCCCTGACCTGGCTCCTCGCGACGCCGCTGTCCACTGATGAAAGAGAATCTCGGATAGGCGAGGCAGACATAGCGCGATTTCGCGCCACGGTTGACCTGTTTGCGCAGCTGGACAATCGGTTCGGCGGGGAGCATGCGAGACGTTCTTTCATCCACTATCTGAATACGGACACCACCCGCCTTCTACGTGGTCGGACTTCGGAGAAGACGAGCCCTCGTCTCGTCTCCGTAGTGGCCGAAGCCACTCTTCTGGCAGCCTGGATGTCATACGACAGCGGCCTGCATGCTCTGGCCCAGCGCTACTTCATCCAAGCCCTCGGCCTGGCGCAGGCGGCAGACGACCGGCTGCTGGCCGCCGGTGTTCTCGATGCCATGAGCCACCAGGCCACCTTCGTCGGCCGATATCGCGAAGCCGTCAACCTGGCCCGAGCAGCCCGCCAGGGAACAGCAGGGGTGGCCACTCCGACGTTGACAGCGCACTTCCACACGATGGAGGCCCGAGCGCTGGCACGTCTGGGCGATGCCCCTGCCTGTGATCGTGCTCTGACTCAGGCCGTACGGGAGTTCGAGCGGCGAAACCCCGACGACGACCCGGACTGGATCGGCTACTTCGACGAGGCCGAACTCGCCGCCGAGTTCGGCCATTGCTTTCGTGACCTGGGACGTCCGGTGGCGGCCAGCCAGTACGTGACCCCGAGCGTCAAGGCCGACCGGGATGGCGAGTATCTGCGAAGCGACTTCTTCGCCGCGATGGTTCTCGCGGACGCACAGCTCGGCGCGGGAGAAGTCGGACAGGCATGCCTGGCCGCCCTGGTCGCAATGAAAGCTGGCGAGCAGCTACGCTCTGCCCGCTGTGCGAGCTATTTTCGTGAGTTCTCGGTGCGGCTCACGCCGACGGTCACCTCCGTGGAACTCGGCGACTTTTTCGAACAGGCTGCGGCTTTCTCTTTGTGGCAGCAGGTGACGACGGCTCAGTAGGGCTCCCAATCGTCTCGCCCAGCGCCGGTCCTCAACGCTCGGATCCGCTTGCGCACCTCTGCGGCGGCCCGTTCGTCCTGACCTGCCTTCTGGCTGAGCCAGGTGACCATGAGGAACTCCCGGACATCGCCCAGGACCCGGTAGCCGGGCCAGCGCATCACGTCGAAGCCGTAAGCCTGGGTGTAGGCGTCGTACTCCTGGGCGGTGTGCCAGCCGAAGCGCTCGTAGTAGATCGCGGTGAGGACGAGATCCCACTCGCGAGGTCCCAGCGCGAAGCCGTCCAGGTCGAGCAGCACCGGGCGCCCCGTACGGTCGCGGATGACGTTGCCCACGCTCGCATCCCCATGGATCACACCCTGGGGAAGCTCGAAACTCAGCGCCGCGTATTCATCGCGTAGTCGAGCGAGTCGCTCGCGTAGGAATGCGGCGTCCCCGGGGCTGAACCAGTCGTTGTCCTCGATCCGGCGCTCCGCCCGCGCGAAGGGCTCCAGCCGGGGGAGCCGCAACCCTGCTGGCGTTCTCATCGTGTGGAGCCTGGCGAGCAGGGTGCCCAGCTCAGCGGGCGAGGCGTAGTCCTCGACCTCGGAGATGGACTCCCAGAACGTGACAACACGTCCGTCCAGGATGAGGGGTTGATCGAGGGAGAGCGCGCGCACAACGGGGAAGCCCTCGGTGGTCAGCCAGTCGGCTACCGCGACTTCCTTCTGAGCATCATGTATGTACGCCACCGTCCGACCGATGCGTACGATCACGGATGAAGCCAGGCGGTAGACCGCGTTCTCCCCGAGCCGGATCAACCGGGCGTTCGACGGATCAAGTCCGACTCGGGTGCATGCCCGCAGAAGTGTGGCCTTGGTGCTCTCAGAGGTGAAGGGAGATCCGGGGCGATCAGCGGGCGATACAGCCGTTCGACTCTCGGTCATGAACCGAACGCTATCCCCTGCCCTGGGAGCAGACTCCAGCACTCACATGTTGACGGCGCGACTCAAAGTAGATCACGTACGTGCTGGATGAACCTGGGCCACTCGCCTGGTCGGGTGCTGCTGTGCTTGTTGTGCTTCAGGGTCAGTTCCAGGGTCTTCTTGAGGGGGACCGGCGACTGCATGATGGCTTCGTTTCGCTGTGCCAGCCTGGTCATCTCCTCTCGCGTGGGCGGCCGGTTGCTCTTTGGGCCGTTGCAGCGCGCGTGGGTGGGGGCCAGGTTCCAGACCGCGTCCAGGTCCAGAGGCGCGTCCTGCTCTCCGGAGCGGAGAAGTCTCATGAACGAGTAGGGGAACACATGGTCGACGGCGATGTCGTCCTCGCCCGGCGTGATGGGTTCCGTGCAGATCAGGCAGAGGCCGCGCTGGAAGCCGATGACCGCGTCTGTGACGCCGGTGACCGATCGGCGGCGCTGCCTGTCGGTGATCTGCAGGGTGGTCATGTCCACGGCCACACCCTCATCGATCAGGCTCTGGCCGATCCCGATGGCGAAGGACGTCTCCACGATGCTCCAGCGGGCTGCCAGCTCGCCTCGTAGGGTCGGGGCCTGCTCCGACTGGGCGATGTCGCGGAGTTCCCTGCTCAGCCGGACGACCTGTTCGGGGGAGCGTCCGGTCACCTCGTAGAAGCGATGTGGCACCTCCGCTCCTCCGCTGGGCAGGTTGTGGAACTTCTGCATCACCATCCCGGGCATGCTCCGGATGGCCGCTGCCAGCAGTTTCTCGGTGGGGCTGCCGAGTCTGAGCGACTCGGCAGCCTCTCGCTCGGCCACCGAGAGGAAGTCCGATTCTCCCCGCTCCGCGCGCAGGCGCATCTGCGGTGCCTGGCCGATGTGCCGTACCAGTCCCATCGCGTACGGCACCGCCAGGTCGCGGAGCAGGATCTCCGACCGGCCTTCGGCGGCGGCGTCCAGGAGCGCGGAGCCGAGGGCGAACTTGTAGGTGCGGGTGTTCGCCCCTATCAGTACGGCCATGCGCCACGAGGAGCGTGGGCTCTGTTCCCAGTGAGAGAAATCCATCCGCCATCCTTGGGGGGTATTTGCCGAAATACAGGCCATTTTCACCGCTCGTGCTGGGAAACGCGCACGGCGGAGGAGCCCGGTAGTCTCGGGGCTTTCCGAAGGAAGCCGTACGTGTGCGAAGGAGTGCTCTGAGGTGGGGAAACTCGTGCGGGACAGGATTCCGGAGATCATTCGGGAGCACGGCAGGGAGCCGGTGGTGACCGTGCTCGGCGAGGACGACTACCGCGCGGCGCTGCTGGAGAAGCTGTTCGAGGAGGCGGCGGAGCTGCGCGAGGCTTCGGTGACCGAAGTGGCGGAGGAGATCGCCGACGTGCTCGAAGTGCTGCGGGCCGTCGCCAAGGTGCACGGGCACGAGTGGGCGGACATCGAGAAGGTCGCCGAGGCCAAGCGGGCCGCGCGGGGGGCGTTCCTCGGACGTGTCTACCTCGAAGGATGACGGTGATCGGGGCAACCTATGGTCCTTCCTCCCATCTCTAACGCGGCCCTTCGGAGTCCGGCGAATGATCAAAAATGGGTTGATCTTCTCGGTAGGGTGAACGCAGGTGCCGGTTCGAAACCGAGCCGTTCTGCGTGGGGGCCGTAGCGCAGTTGGCCGTCGCGCTTTCTCTGACAGGGAAAGAGAATCCAGCCGGCCCCACCCCCGGGAGGATGACGTGGACTCCGAGACCGTCTGGACGGTCCTGCGAGCGCTTGGCGAGGCCAGGCGGCTCCCGCTGGACGATCCGGATCGCAGGTGGATCGCGCACGCGGCGCTCGCACTGGTCCGTGACGGGCAGCAGCGCCGCAGGCAGGAGCGTGATCATGCCGCGAAGGAGGCCGACGCCGCGGTGCTGGCGGCCACCGCGATGGGCAGTCCGGACCGGGTGATCGACGTTCCCCTCTCGGAGAGAGCGGTGGGAGAGCCGGCCGGAGAGCTGTGCAGGGCGCGACGCTGCTACGTTTGCAAGGAGCGCTTCACCCGGGTGGGCAGCCTGTATCACCTGCTCTGCCCCTCGTGCGCGGCCTTCAACGCGGCCCGTCGTACGGCCCGTACCGACCTGTCGGGGCGGCGGGCGCTGGTCACCGGGGGGCGGACGAAGATAGGGCATCAGCTCGCGCTGAAGATGCTCCGTGACGGCGCCCATGTCACGGTGACCACCCGTTTTCCGGCCGACGCGGTCAGCAGGTTCGCGGCGGCCGGTGACTGGGGCGGGCGCCTGGAGGTCGTGGGGATCGATCTGTGCGACCCTCGCCAGGTCATCGCGCTCGCTGACCGGTTCCTGGCGGCCGGGGATCCGCTGGACATCCTGGTCAACAATGCCGCGCAGACCCTGCGTCGGCCGCCGTCGGCCTACACCGCCCTGCTAGAGGGGGAGCGGGCCGGGCTTCCGCCGGGGGCGTCGACGGTGCCGGGGTTCACGCCGGGTCCTACGGTGCGACTCTCCGGTGCCGGGAACCGGGGTCCGTCGGGTCTTCCGATGCCGCCTTCCGATGATGAGGGCTGGGGTCTGCCGGGTCTTTCGCTGTCGTCGCCAAGTGACGGGCTCCGGGATCTGTCGGGTCTTCCGGTGCCGTCAGGTGACGGGGCTTGGGATCTGCCAGGTCTTCCTGTATCTCCTTTCGGGGATGAGACCCTCTCGACTTCCGTGGACGAGGCCAAGCGACTGTCGGTCCCGCCTTCCGGGGATGTGAATCTGGGAGTGCCGGACGCGTCCGGTCTGCTGCCGGATATGTCGGTGCGTAACTCCTGGTCGGTGCGGATCGGTGAGGTGAACCCGGCCGAGCTGCTGGAGGTCCAGCTGGTCAACGCGGTCGCGCCGTTCCTGCTGATCGACCGGCTGCTGCCGTTGCTGCTCGCCGCGCCCTTCTCGCGCCGGTACGTCGTGAACGTGTCGGCGGTGGAGGGACAGTTCGCGGTGCCGAACAAGACCGGCCGTCACCCGCACACCAACATGGCCAAGGCCGGGCTGAACATGCTGACCCGTACCAGCGCCGCCGATCTGGCACGGCAGGGTGTGTACATGTGCAGCGTGGACACCGGCTGGATCACCGACGAGAACCCGGTGCCGGTGCGGGAGTGGCTCGACCGCCGGACGCCGCTGGACGTCATCGACGGTGCCGCGCGGGTCTACGACCCGATCGTGCGCGGCGAGGCGGGCGACCCGGTGCACGGCGTCTTCCTCAAGGACTACGCGCAGGCACCGTGGTAGGCGGACCTCATGACCGGGATCGTACGGAGGTGTCTCTGGACGCGGGCGGGCTCGCGAACCGTCTGGTTCAAGCCATTCCGCGGCTGGCGACATGGTCGCGATCAAGTTATCGTGGCTTCACTTCCCCAATCTGAGGGCTACCGTGACGACCTCTTCCAGGGACGACAACTCGAGCTCGCCCAGGTCCACTTCCCACTCACCGACGGTTCCGCAGACCGTACCCGCGCTTCCAGGGTTGCTCGCGGAAAGCGCGGCGCATTTCGCCTCCCTCGCGCCGCGCACCTGCGGCGAGACCGGCAACGGATCCTGCGCCTGGTATCACGGCAGTTGGCAGTGCTTCCGCCTCATCGATCTGGTCTCCAACCCAGACTGGCACGCGGAGTTCTACCAGCGCTGGCTGCCACCCGCCACGGCGCCGGCAGAGGTAAGGGCTCTGGTCTCTGGCACCTCCGACTACACGATGCCGGCCTACGTGCTGGATGCCCTGGGCGAGGCGAGGCGATCGGTGACCGTCGTGGACAGGTGCCCTACTCCGCTGATCGCGTGCGAGTGGATGGCCGAACGGCTGGGTGTCGCCCTCGCCACGGAGCACGCCGACGTGCGCGACTTCCGGCACGGCGAGTTCGACCTCGTGTGCTCCGACTCCTTCCTGTCCCGATCCAACGGCGAGAGCCGGTCGGCGCTCCTCGACGCCTGGCACGCGTTACTGGCCCCCGGCGGTAGAGCCGTCACCACGATCCGGGTGCTCGACCCCGATATCCCGGTTGACCGCCGGGAAACACTGGTCGATTCCTTCGTCCAGACTGCGGTCGCTTCGTGGGAGCCGTTCCAGCGGGACACGAGAATTCCGATCCCAACCGTCGCACGGCTGGCCGAGGAGTACGCCGCACACGCGGTCGACTATGAGCTCGACACTTCCGAAGGCGTCAGAAAAGCGCTGGACGAACGCTTCCGGATCGTGCACTGGGAAACGGCCGACTCACCGAACGGGGCCTGGCGCGGGCGTTATGTTCGGGTGGTTCTCCAGAAGTCCTGATCGCGGCCGAAATGGAAGCGCATCGCGTTCCGCTGTATCTCCAGAATCTCGTCCCAACCGAGACCTAAGATCCGGGAAGCCAGCTGGAGTTCGTCGTCGAGCGTGCACCCGGTCTCCACAGGGATGTCGGTGTTGAAGCAGATCGGCACCCCGTGTTCCACATATGCCGTCACCGGATGCTCACCGGGCGACTTCACCGCGCCAAGTGCGAGGTTCGAGGTGAGCGAGACCTCGACCATGATGCCGTCCCCGGCGAGCCGGCGCAGCAGGGCTGTACTCTTCCCCGCGGCCACCGCGTGGCCGATGCGCTGAGCGCCGAGCTCGTCCACCGCACGCCACACGTCGGTAGCGGTGCCGAACTCCCCGGCGTGCACGGCCAGGCCGAGAGTCTCACGGGCGGCGAAAAACAGCGAGCGTACCGATGAGATATCCCACGGCCGCCGCTCATCCCCGGCGAGGTCCAATCCCACGACCACTGGCGGCAGCGTGCCCAGCACGGTGTCGTGAATCTCACGTATGAACTTGTCCGGGCAACCGCGGACGATGACCAGAACCACCCGGATCCGCGGCTCGGAAAGCGGCCAAAGAACCGCCTGAAGCTCACCGAGCAACCGCCCCCAGCTCGCCCCGTCGCGGATGAACCGCTCAGGAGACAGCCGCATCTCCACATAGTCGACGCCTTGACCGCGCTGTTCGGCGTGCAATGCGAGCAGGTAGTCACGCAGGTCCGTCAGCTTCGTACGCGGGCGATCCGTCCTGTCGACCCGGCGGAAGGCGAAGAATTCGTCGCCATTGACCGACGTGTGCTTGCGCCCTACCTCCATCTGTTTCCGGATCGACGGTTCCAGATGGAGGTGCAGGTGCGGAATCATTCAGCTGCCTTCCGCAGCAGCACCTTCACCCAGCTCGTGACCTCCCCGGAGGAGTCAGGCTCATCGCCCGTCCAGGTCTCGAGCACCTCAAACCCGACGTCCATCGCGATCTCGGTCAGTGTCTCCGCTCGATAGAAGAAGAAGTGAAGCAGTCGCTCCGAAGCGCCGTAAGCCTCACGGGTGTCGCGTCCACTCCCTTCCTTGACAGACGCGTACATCACACCCCCTGGCCTGAGTACCCGGAAGAACTCCTCGAAGGCAACCTCGACATCCGACTGATCCAAATGCAGAAGTACGGCTGAGCACCACACTCCGCCCACCGACTCCGCTTCCAGCGGCAGCGCCCTGATGTCGCCGAGCATCGGCCTGATCCGGTCGTTCTTGGGAAGGGCCGCCACGAAGTCGGGACAGGCATCGAGCGCGATGACATCTCGGCCGAGCTTGGCGAAGAGCAGTGAGTCACGCCCTCCTCCCGCTCCAGCGTCGAGAATGCTGCCCTCGGCCAGATCGGAGAGCCGGGCAATCTCATCCTTCAGCACCGAGTTCTTCGGAAACACACTGGTGCGCCGGACGTAGTCCGAGGCCATCGCGGAATATCCGAGAAGGGTCTCGTGCAGCTGGGACCCTTCGTGCGTCAAGTCCCGTCGAAGCACGTCCATGGTGCTGGTCACCGTCTCCAGTTGCGGATAGATCAGCCAATCCCACTTGTCGGCGACATCCAGCATGCTCGCCCATCTCTGCCGGGCGAACTGCGAAGGCAGTTCAGGGTTCACCAGAATTCTCCCTTCCTGACCGGCGAGCGAGCAGTAGTAATAGTTTTGCCCCCGGACCGCAGCTGAACGCAAGGCATCCAGCCCTTCGACAGCCTCGCTCCCCGGTGCCACGAACTCCGCCCCTTCCCGGCCAGGCGGATACGGGAAGAGGTGGATATGCGCGTGGGCGATGCACGCCTTCGATGACCCCGCCAACCCGGACGACCCGTGCTCCACCAGTGCGACGCGGCAACCGAATCTCCGCCGCACGATCACGGCGAGTTCCCGGGCCACCCTGTAGGCGTGGGCGAGGTCCTGCAGATCGAGTTCCCCCACGCTCTCGACGTGCTGCCTGGGCAGAACCAGGAGATAGCCGGGCGCGAGCGCGCCAAGTCCTGCTATCACATCCACCACCGAGGTTCGGTGCACCAGCCGGGAAAAGAACGGGCTGGTCGGCCCTGTGGCCGAACCTCCCGTAACCGCGACTCCGGCCAGGACCTCCACACATAGCTCGCAGTCCAGCGCAACAGGGTTCTCAGCCACTCTTATCCTGCTCCCGACGCCTTCGGATGGTGTCCCACGAGATCTGAAAGACCATCAGGAGTACTGGCAACGCCATCGCCAGCAGGAATTCATTCAGCGTCAACGTCCCCATGTTGAGTAGCAGCGCGAAGATCGTGACAGCGACGATGCTGACGGCCCAGAGCAGAATCTTGGCCTGTCGCATCGCGAGCCACCATCCATGCAGCCTTGTCCGGAAAAGCGTTCGTACTCCGACCTTCCGCCCCTGTTCTGAGGAGAAGACGAGGGCGCAGCCCGGCGAGATCAGCTTCACACTGCCCTTATCGGTGACGAAGAGTGCGGAGCGCAGCGCTGACAACGCCGCCACATAAGGCCAGATGGCCCAGACCGACTGCCGCTCGGGGCTGCGCGGCAATTCCCAGTGCCCGTCGCGCTGCTGATCTCTCATCATCACGGCAGCCGCCTGGAAGATCCGGGGATTAAGCGGGTCGACACCGGCGGACAGCAACGCGATGACCGCCACGGGGCCGGCGAAGTGGGGAAGGGAGTTCTGGAAGACAAGGTTGGCGCCGTCTCGGATATACGGGACGTTGAACTCCTCGACCTGAGTTGACCTCTCAACGTGTTGGAACGTGGCAAGTCGCTGGAGAATCCAGTCCATGCACTTCGCCCGCTTTTCCTCTTCCAGTCCGCCCGGCACCTGGCTCAGCGCCCATAGGGCGATGCTGGTGTGCAGCAGGGTGGGCTCTTTGCCGGGCAGTGGTCCCCAGGCCGACAGTTGGGAATTCTGTGCCTTGATCAACCAGCTCACACCGCCCGCGATGACCTCCGGGTCGCCGCCGGACTCCTGCATCGCGAGCGTGGCGAGTGCGGTATGGAAGACTCTCGACGGCTCGTTGAGATGAGAGCCCCAACCACGGTCGGGATTCTGATTGCGCTTGAGCCATTCGACTCCACCGCGTAAGGCGTCAACCACCTTGAGGTCGGCTACCCCCCGCCGGCTCAGGGCTCGAACCACCCACGCGGTGGCCTCCAGAACGGCGAATCCCTCGGTGGTGCGGACCGACCAGCCACCCAGTTCGCCCTCGGGCGTCCGCTCTTGCTCGCTGAGCAGATAGCGCAACACTTCGGCGGTGCAGTCGAAATGGCTGCCGACCAGATCGAAGGTGAACAGCCCCACTGCAGAAGCGGTGACACCCGGCTGCAAGTCGTCAAGATAGTGATACCAGCCGCCGGAGCCGTCAGGGTTCGACCGGTACGTTTTACTCAGGCAGGAGAGCGCACCATTAAGAGACCTGGAAATGTCCACGCTCGAAAGATCAGTCGATTCGGGCACCAGCACCTCCTGTCGCGTCCTCCTGGTCCGTCCATCGACACGGTCGCCGGATAGAGAGGTCCTCAAGCAGAACAGGCCGCGGCGCGTTCCCGTCAGGTGGTCTCGATCTTGATCTTTCTCGGAAACCGGCCGGTCGTCAAGCCCGCCGGTAAAAGTCTGCCTGGCAACTTGGAGGACGTCAGATGCCGTTCGTAAGTCCCGCCGCCACGCACCCGGCTCCCTGCGGAGCTTGAGAAGAACGATCAGGGGAGATGGGAGGGCGGCGTGACGCTTCTCCTGTCGGAGGCTCCTTCGAAAGCGGTGAGGCGTCCGGCAGATCAACCGTGGGAGCCGGTGGCGGGAAAACCGGTCGCCGGTCAGGGGGGCCTGCTTCTACGCTTAATACCCATGACCGTCGAGTGGGCCCCGCTGAGCAAGGGTGACGTCGAGGCGTGGGCGGAGTTGCTGACGGCGATCGATGAGGTGGACCAGGTCGGGGGGAGAAGCGACGCGGACGACCTCGCCGAGGAGCTCGTCAACCCGCTGCTCGATCCCGTCGCGGGCACGTTGGGGGCGTGGGAGTCCGGCCGGCTGGTCGCGTACGGGGTGACCATGGCTCGGGCCGCGGCCGAGCCGGTGCATCGGATGAGTCTGTGGGGCGGGGTGCGTCCGGAGTATCGGCGCCGGGGGCTGGGGGGTCACCTGCTGGAGTGGGCGATCGGCAACACCCCGGTGCTGCACGAGCGCCACTTTCCCGGGCGGCCGCTCGAACTCCATGTCGAGGTGGACACTCGCAACGAGGGCTTGCGGGCGCTGGTCGCCGGGGCCGGGATGGAGCCGGCCCGGTGGTTCTACGGGATGGCCCTCGACCTGGGCGCCGAACTGCCGGAGGTCTCGCCGCCGGATGGGCTCCGGATCGTCACCTACCGGGACGAGCTGGAGGACGCCGTCCGGGAGGTGCGTAACCGCTCGTTCGTCGACCACTGGGGGAGCGTCCAGCACACCGCGGAGTCCTGGCGGAACACCGTCGTCGGGGTGAAGGTGTTCCGGCCGGATGGGTCCTTCGTCGCGCTGGACGCGTCGGGGGAGAGCGTGGGCGTGCTGCTCACCCACTATTTCGAGGCCGACACCGAGGCGACCGGGGTCCGTGAGGCGTGGATCCAGATCATCGGCACCCTGCGCGAGTGGCGCGGGCGCGGGGTGGCGAGCGCGCTGCTCGCGCACGCGCTGGCCGAGTTCCGTACGCAGGGGTACGACAAGGCAGGGCTGGGGGTGGACGCGGACAACCCGACCGGGGCTCTGGGCATCTACACCCGCACCGGGTTCGAGATCGCGCACCGTACAGTCGACTACGCGCTCCCGCTGGTTCCCGCGGTGGCGTGACGACCGCCGTCGAGGAACGACCCGGCGTACCAGCGGCACCGGCAGGCGGCGTCACTGGTACGCGACTCCCGATACGACGCGGTCGCCGAGCCCGCGAGCCGGATCCTCGGGGCCGATGACCGCGAGGTGCTGGGCCTGCTCGGGCAACTCGTCGGCCTCCTGTTCGACGGAGGCGACTATCGGCAGGCCGCACTCGATGACCTGACCAGGCTCTACGGCCCAGATCATGCCGCGACCGCACGGGTGGGGGAGGTCCTGGCCGGGCGGCCGGCGCGTGCACCTCGGTGTGCAGGGCTGAATAGGCAGAATGGCAGGCAAAGCCCTTGCTTGGGATGAAGGCGGCGGGCAACGGGAAGATGATCCCGACAACAAATGAATAGTGCACAATTAGCCTTCGGCTGGGGTGTTCCGACTGCCTGTCGAACGAAGCTCAATAGGGGATTTATGGAGGATTTGCCCATATTTCGTAACGAAAGGCACTTTTTGCGAGCTAAGGTCGGTTCGGTGGGAGATGGCCAGGGCTCACATATGCCTATCGGCCATGTTTTCGTGCGCGTTGGGGTGTGAGATACGTGGAGTCCTCTCTCCGGTGGGTGCCTCCAGGGGGTGGGGTGAATATCGCCGATGTCGATATTCCCGGAGGGATGCTGTATCTCGGTCCCGGTGTGAAACCCCTGTTCGAGGTCGGTGTCGAGCCATCAGCGATCGATCCACACTTTCCGGTCGATCTGCAGCACCCTGACTGGACCACAGTAGTGACCGGATGGCCCTCGTACTCGTGGATGTCCCCGCAGTCACGCGCGGCCTACCTGCTCTGGCTGGCAGAAGGGCGCGAGCGTCAAGGGGTATCGAACATGTTCGTGTTGGTCTACCTCTCTGGATTGGAACGGCGAGTGGTGACTGACCTGGCCAGGGGCCGGTCCAACATGGCCGAGATCCCGATCATTCGTGGGGAGGTGCAGCGACTTCTCTCCATCTATCCGAACCTTCGAGGACGGTTGCAGAAGCTGGACAAGCTTCTCCATATCCTCTCGGCGCTGCTCGAGAACCTTGCCCCGCCGCCGGCCCGCACCGAGCGCGCCGTGATGAGACTCAAGGTGAGACTGGCGAGATTCGCAGCCGAGAGGCAGCCGATTCCCGCTGATTGGGCGTTGAGTTGGGTCCGTTCGCGCAAGGATCACGGACCGTGGCCTGCCGCGACCTCATGCGCTCAGGAGTTCGCCACTCTGTTCCGGGTACGGTACGCCGCACGATATGGCCAGGGGCTGATTGCACAGTCTGGCGATCGTGCAGTCGGGATGATCTACGACCCGGTTGGCATGTCCTTCCCACGCCCCATGGGCCTGTCGCTGACCGGACTTCCCGACATATTCGACCAGGCAGCGATCACCAAGAAGCTCGCAGCGCTGGGGGATGAGTGCGCTGCGGAGCTCGATCCGTATCACCGGTTCGTCAAGCGAGTACAGGGCGGCGGTGGGACGTTGCGTGGTCAGGCCCTGCTGCCGATCGACCTGGTGGACGTCTCCTCCGGGTCTGTGGCCACCCTTGCTGATTGGGCGCGTCAGCGTCTGGGCGGCAACGAGAACACGTCCGTTCTCGTCGCCGAGTTCGCCGAGGCGGTTGGCGAACTCGGCGGGGATCTCAAGAACGATTCCGTTGGCCTGGTGACGGTGCTCGACCGGGCGGGAGTGGGGGTCGAACCCGACCCCCGTTTCGGAGGGCAGCTTCCCTTTACGGGGTCCATCGTGCTGTTCGCGAGCGAATGGTCGAACGTCGAGGCATCAAATATCTCCGACATGGCCAGGCTGCGTCTCTTCCTGGCCGTCCTCATCGGTTCCGCGGACGGAAGCATCAACAGGCAGGAGCGGAGCCACCTGAGCGATCACATCGACTCGATGCCTGGTCTCCCCGAGGGCGAACGGCGGCGCCTGCATGCACATCTTTGCTGGCTCGCGGAGACAAAGGTCACGTTGAAGGACCTGTGCGGCGATGTCGAGAAGATCCCGAAGAGGGAGCGACCCTCGGTGGCCGCCTTCCTGGCCAGGGTGGCGGTCGTTGACGGTCCTGCCACGCCCGAGGAGGTGGTCGCTCTCACCGAGATTTACCTGCTGCTCGGTCTGAAACCGGCCCATGTGCTGCGCTACCTCAAGGCGGCGACTCCCATCGATCCCGTGACGGTCCGCCCGGCGCGGTCCGGACAGGGCTACGTCATTCCCCGGCCACCAGAGGACACGCCCACTCCGCAGCCTGAGCCGGTGGTCCGGCTCGACCCGAAGGCGGTCAAGCGGAAGATCGACGAGACGGTCCAGGTTGATGATCTGCTGAAAACGATCTTTACGGATGAGGACGAGCCGCCTGCTCCGCAGGTCGTGCCTGGGTTGGACGAGGCCCATGTGGGGCTCCTACGGGCGCTTGCCGAAGTGGAGGAGCTGTCCCGGAGCCGTTTCCAGCAGCTCGCGGGCGCCTGGAACCTGCTTCCCGACGGTGCGCTCGACCGCCTCAACGAGGCCGCCTACGAGCTGGCGGGCGAACCGTTGCTGGAAGGAGACGACCTGATCATGGTGAATCCGGATGTGCTGGGAGAGATGCTGACGTGACCATGACCGTTCCGATCCGCCCTCGTGAACGTGACGCGCTGTTGCAGGCGCTGCGGGCGGGAGTAGTTCCTCGTGTCGGGCAGCGGCACGTTCAGGTGGGGCGTATCGCCGAGGTACAGGCGTTGGTCGCCGACGTCGAGCGGGTGGCCGACGGCGGCTCCGCCGTACGCTTCGTCGTCGGAGAGTTCGGCGCGGGTAAGACGTTCTTCCTCCATCTGGTGCGATCCATCGCGTTGGAGAAGAAGCTGGTCACAACGCATGCCGATCTCAATCCTGACCGTCGCCTGCACTCCACGGGAGGACAGGCGCGCAGCCTGTACGCCGAGCTGATGCGCAACATGGCCACCCGTGCCAAGCCCGACGGGGGAGCCCTTTCTGGAGTCGTCGAGCGCTTCGTCTCCACCGCACTGGCCGAGGCGCAGCAGAACGGTGCCGACCCCGGACACGTCATCAGGACTAGGCTCGCCGACCTTTCCGAGCTGACCGGAGGTTACGACTTCGCCGAGGTCGTCGGCGCCTACTGGCGCGGCCACGACACGGGGAACGAGCAGCTCAAGGTCGCGGCGGTGCGCTGGCTGCGCGCCGAGTACTCCACGAAGACCGAGGCCAGGGCCGCGCTCGGGGTGCGGACGATCATCGACGACTCGACTTTCCACGATCATCTGAAGCTGATGAGCCGGTTCGTCCGGCTGGCCGGGTACGACGGTCTGCTGGTCTGCCTGGACGAGATGGTCAACCTGTACAAGCTGGCGTCGACTCAGGCCCGCAATTCCAACTACGAGCAGGTCCTGCGCATCCTGAACGACACCCTGCAGGGCACGGCCGCCCACCTGGGCTTCGTGTTCGGCGGTACCCCCGAGTTCCTCACCGACACCCGGCGTGGCCTCTACAGCTACCCGGCCCTGCAGTCGCGGCTGGCTGAGAACGCTTTCGCCGCGGGTGACCTGATCGACCACTCGGGCCCGGTG
This sequence comes from Streptosporangium sp. CA-115845, assembly GCF_050943795.1. Lineage (NCBI taxonomy): Bacteria > Bacillati > Actinomycetota > Actinomycetes > Streptosporangiales > Streptosporangiaceae > Streptosporangium > Streptosporangium sp. CA-115845. The sequence goes on from NZ_CP191988.1 coordinate 2,672,508, forward strand.
TTGCGGCTCGTCCCGCTGTCGCAGGAGGATCTCTACGTCCTGCTGACCAAGCTTCGGCATGTCCACGCCTTCGGTGACCCGATCGGACACCTGCTCTCGGACGACGCGCTGCTGGCCTTCATGCAGCACTGTGCCAAACGGCTCGGTGAGGCCTACTTCAGAACGCCCCGCATGACGATCAAGGCGTTCTGTGATCTGCTCGCCGTACTCGATCAGAACCGCGGCATCGATTGGCGGCAGATCCTGCCGTCGGTCGAGCTGCCCAAGGAGGACAACCCTGACCTGGCACCCTTAGCCGGATACGACGAGCACAATGATGACGACCTCTCCTCCTTCCGGCTCTGAACCTGCCGCCTCGACGGCGTTTGAGCTGCTGCACCCGAAGGTCCAGAGATGGATCTGGCAGCAGGAATGGCTGGAGCTCCGTGATGCCCAGGAGGCGGCCACGGCTCCGCTGCTGGGCGGCGACATCGATGTGCTCATCGCCGCCGCCACGGCGTCGGGCAAGACCGAGGCCGCCTTCCTGCCCATCTGCTCCACGCTCGTCGGGAACCCGCCGGAGAGGCCGGGCTTCTCGGTGGTCTACATCAGCCCGCTCAAGGCGTTGATCAATGATCAATACGGCAGGCTGGACCAGCTGTGCGAGCACTTGGAGATTCCCGTCGCGAGGTGGCACGGCGACGTCGGCGGGGACCGCAAGCGCAAACTGGTGGACCATCCAGAGGGAATCCTGCTCATCACCCCGGAGTCCCTTGAAGCGCTGTTCGTCACGCGCGGGTGGAAGATGTCCCACATCGCCAAGGCGCTGCGCTACGTCGTGATCGACGAGCTGCACTCCTTCATCGGCACCGAGCGCGGCGCCCAGCTCCAGTCCCTCATGCACAGGCTCGACCTGGCAGCACATCGTCACCTGCCCCGTGTCGGGCTGTCGGCGACGCTCGGCGACATGGACGCGGCAGCGGAGTTTCTCCGCCCAGGCGGGGGCCGGCGGGTGCGGCTGGTGGTGTCAGAGGCCGACGGGCAGGAACTCCGGCTTCGGGTGCACGGTTACGTGGAGACCGCACCCGATCCAGAGGACGAGGAAACAGGTGACAGCGGTCGGCTCGCGATCGCCGAGGACCTGTTCGCCACGCTGCGTGGATCCCACAATCTGATCTTCACCAACTCTCGCAACGCGGTGGAGCACTACACCGACCTGCTGGCCCGCCGCTGTCAGGAGTCCGGCGTGCCCAACGAGTTCGTACCGCACCACGGCAACCTCTCCAAGGACATTCGGGAGGACACCGAGAGCAGGCTCAAGGACCGCTCCCGGCCCGCCATCGCGATCTGTACCTCCACCTTGGAGATGGGCATCGACATCGGTTCGGTGGCCTCCGTCGCCCAGGTCGGCGCGCCACCCGGGGTCGCCGCTCTCCGGCAGCGGCTCGGCCGTTCCGGGCGCCGCGGTGGCCCCGCCGTACTGCGGCTGTACGTCAGCGAGCCCGAGGTCACCGTCGCCACGCCGCCTGCCGAGGAGCTCCGCGCCCAGCTCGTCCAGGCCGTCGCGAGCATCGAGCTGCTGCTCGCCCGCTGGTACGAGCCGCCCCGTCCGGCCGCACCGCACCTGTCGACCCTCATCCAGCAGGTACTGTCGCTTATCGCCCAGCACGGGGGAGTCACCCCAAAGGACGCCCACCGCACGCTCTGCGTGGAGGGCCCCTTCCGGGCCGTTGACGCGCCTACCTTCGCGGCCCTGCTGCGCGATCTCGGCTCCCGCGATCTCGTACGGCAGGAGTCCGACGGCCTGCTCATCCACGGACAGGTCGGCGAGCGACTGGTGAACCACTACACCTTCTACGCCGCCTTCGCCTCACCCATCGAGTATCGAGTCGTCACGGCAGGCCGAACTCTGGGCACGCTCCCCATGGAGCAACCCCTGCCCGAGGGCGCCCTCCTCATCTTCGCCGGCCGCCGTTGGCAGGTTGTCCGTATTGACACGCAGGCCAAGGTCATCGAGGTCGCACGATCATCCGGCGGGCGTCCGCCGCGGTTCACCGGCGCGGGCCCCGACGTGCACGACCGGGTCAGGGTCGAGATGCGCCGCATCTATGAGGATTCGGCCGTCCCCGTCTATCTCGATACGACCGCTCAGACGTTGCTCGGCGAAGGGCGTGACGCCTATCGGAGGTTTCGGCTCCGCGAGACTCCGTTGGTCCGTTGGGGCAACGACACTGTGCTCTTCCCGTTCGGCGGCGATGTCATCATGACCACCATCGCTCTGTCACTCCTCGCTGAGGGCGTGGCCGTTGAACGGCAAGGAGTCGGCCTCCTGCTGGCGGGCGTTTCGCTGGGGGAGACAGGGGATCTGCTGGAGAAACTGGCCGCCGACGCGCCTCCGGAGATCGACACGTTGGCGCGCCTGGTTCCGGACAAGAGGGTGGAGAAGTACGACGGCCTGCTCGGCGAGCAATTACTGGCCAGAGCCTACGCCGCCCGGAGTCTCGACATACCCGCGGCATGGCAGGCGCTGCGTGCCCTCGCCGCTGCGGCGACAGTGTGAGCCGGGTGCGGGGTTTGGCATGAGGCGGAGCCGGCCGCTTCGGGTCGGCATCGGCTCGTACACCAGTGCGCGCAGTTCCTCCAGGGCCGCTCGCGTGGGATGCCCGGAATCCAGCACCCGCCGTCCCGTCGCCTCCCGGGAGTGAGGAGCCGGGCGGCGTTGACGTTCTGCGTGTGGAAGTTTGACCGCAGGACAGGGCCGATGCCCGCCTTCTTGCTGGATCGCCCACGTGCTCGGCGCGTGGGCGGGGGAGTCAGCCGGGACGCTCGTCGGAACGTCGGGCGAGTGCCAACGGCGCGTGCCGACGGCGGCATAGATTGTCCACATGATCAGTGCGTGGGCGGTGGAGGCGGTCGCCCTGCTGGACGCGGAGATGGAGCGGACGCCTGTCACGCCGTTGCGCCGGTTCCCGTTGCCCGCCGGGTGGGAGGTGCGGCTGTGGATGAAGGACGAGTCGGCGCAGCCGACGGGGAGTCTCAAACACCGGCTGGCGCGTGCCCTGTTCCGCCAGGCGATCGCCTCGGGCCGGATCGCGGAGGGCAGCACGGTGGTGGAGGCCACCGGGGGTGCGATGGCGGTCGCCCAGGCCTACTTCGCCCGGTTGCTCGGCCTGCCGTACATCGCGGTGATGCCCAGGAGGTCCTCGGGGGAGGGCGTCGAACGGCTGGGCGGGACATGCCGGTACGTCGATCCGCCCCTGGCCATCTACGGCGAGGCCAGGGAGCTTGCCGATCGGATCGGCGGCCACTACCTGGACCACTACGTCTCGGCTGCGGCCGTCGACTGGCACGGGGGGAGTCTGGCCGAAGAGCTGTTCGGGCAGGTGGGGGAGTGCCCGCACTGGGTGGTCGTCGGCGCGGGCACCGGCGCCACCTCCGCCGCCGTCGGCCGTCGCCTGCGCACCCATGAGCTGCCGGGCCGACTGGCCGTGGTCGATCCGGAGAACTCCGCCTACTTCCCGGGCTGGGTGAGCGGCGCCGCCGACTACAGCACCGGGATGCCGTCTCGGATCGAGGGGATCGGCCGGCCGCGGATGGAGCCGGGGTTCGTCCCCGATCTCGTCGACCTGGTCGTCCCGGTGCCGGACGCCGCCAGCGTGGCCGCCGCCCGCCGGGTGCGCCGGGACACCGGGCTGACGGTCGGTGGTGCCACGGGCGCGAACCTATGGGGTGCGCTGGAACTCGTCACGCGGATGCGTGCCCAGGGCATCCGCGGTGATGTGGTGACCGTGATCGGCGACGCGGGCGCGCGTCACCTGCGGACCTGCCATGACGACGGCTGGGCGGAGGGCAAGGGGTTGGACTGGCGGCCGCACGCGGCGCGGCTGGAACGCCTGCTCGACCACGGGGAGTCCTGGACGATCCCTTGAAACACGTGGGCGTCCCGCCGCCATCGGAGTCAGTTGCCGGAAAGGCGACCAGGTGGCCATCCTGGACGAGGGCATCTCTTTCAACCCGCCGGGCGGAGTGCGTCACACCGTTCTGGACGGATGGGGCGGATAGCTCGCCCGAAATAGATAGGTTAGCCTAACCTAATTAGGAGAGCCTGGCCGGGTCCAGTCAATTTCGACAAGCCAGACATCCCACGGCCGGGGGCGCGCTATCGGATCAAGGTGTCATGACCGGCTGTACGCCGAACTCACTCGCCGTCGGCCCACTGGATATGAATCCGGCCAACCTTTACGGAAAGGTCACTCACCTGGGAGACCGAGTTGGGCGCGCAACTCTGACTGATCGAAGTAGAGGCGCAGGCTCACGATGAGCCCGTCCTCAATCGTGCAGACGTAGCAGCAGCGTATCGACACGCGGCGACCTGTCGCCGTGATCACTTGCCCATCGGGCAACATGTACGGCCCCATATGGGTGCCCACCATCAACAGCTCGTCGATCGCCACATCATCGACGTCAAACGACTCCACGACCACCGCGTGAACGTCCGGAAAGGCTTCCCAGAACTGTCTTAGGTATGAGGCGAGTTCTTCGTGCCCTTGGGACAGGCCTTCTGGGCTGACGGTCACCCCGATCGGACTGACGGTGCGCAGCAGCGCGTCCATGTCATGGGTGTTGAACGCGGCGGTGTACCTGTCGCGCACTTCCCGGGCATCGGTCATGGTGTCGCCCTTCTCGCCGCGAGTGGCTGCATACGACGCGGCTTTTTCTGCTCTGCCTGGCCGCCTCCCGAGGGAGGCCTGTGCTGTAGATTGCCGCGATGGTTGGGGCGGACACCTCACGGAACCCGCTGGGTCAGTGCCTGCGCTTCCTGCCGCGGCCACTGGGGCGGCCACGGGAGCCGGGCGCGGGGCTTGGTACGAGGTGGAGCCGGTGGCTCCGGGCCAGCATCGGCTCGTACACCAGGGTGCGCAGCTCTTCCAGGGCCGCCCGGGTGGGATGCCCCGAATCCAGCACCTCCGCCATGAACTCGGGCGCGTCCCTGCCCGCCGACTCGCGGAGCTGCTCCATGACGGCCTCGGGGCCGCCCAGCTCCAGCAGGTTGATCAACCCCTCGGCGAGTAGCAGTGAGTACTCATCGGGGCTGAGATCCTCGGGGCGCAGCTCTCCGGTCTCCAGGAGGGCGGTCAGGACGACGGGCCCCAGCGTCGGATCATGCCGGAGCCCCGCCCGCATCGACCGGCCGCCGGGGAGCGTCTCCGCCAGGGTGGTGAGCATGGCGGAGGCGCGGGTACGGAAGGGGCAGGCGCGTACGGCGTCCAGGAGCGGCTCGACGTCGTCTCCGTGCGCCGCCAGCCAGCCTTCGAGCTCGGCCGCCGCCGTCTCCTGGGTGTAGTGCTGGGCGAGCACCCCCAGCAGTTCGGCCGCCGTGGCGTCCGCCAGCTCCCCGAGCAGCGGGGCGTCCCGCCCGTCGGCGAGCAGCCGCTCCCGTACGGCTCGGGTGCCCAGCGGCGTCAGCCGTACCAGCGGGCCCGGCTCCGCCAGGCGCGGCAGGAGCCGGGCGCGTGCCTCGGGCGGCAACGGCAGGTCGTCCTCGCCGAACTCGCCGAACTCGCCGGGACGCAGGTCGCTGGAGTACAGCTCGTCGGGCATGCCGTGGCTCGGCTCGACGGCACCGAGGCCGGCAAGGGCGTCGAACACCGCGAGCAGGTCCCCCTCGGCCCGGCGGCGCCAGATGTCCTGACGGAAGCCGTCCTCCTCGGGGTCGAGCACAAAGTACTCCTGGCAGGCCAGCCAGACGGTCTCCTGCAGCCGGGCCACGGGCATCGGGATCGGCATGCCGTACATCGCGTTCAGCACGTCGGGCAGCAGCAGGTCGAACGCCGTGGCGAGCATCGAGGAGCCGGGCCCCCTGAAGGTGGGCGCGCAGATCTCGGTGCCCAGCTCGAAGACCGCCTCGAACGCGCGCCGCCACAGCGCCTCCGGGTCACGCAGGAGGGGGGCGGCCTTGGCCACCGGGACCAGGTGGCCCTTGCGCACTCGCACCAGGCCGGTCTTCTTCGCCCACGCCAGCAGGAGGCTCACCCGGGGCAGCTCGGCGGAGCTGCGCACCCGCAGATCCTGCTCCCCGGTGCCCAGCAGCGCCGCCAGCTCGCGGGCGTCGGCCAGCCGCAGGTTTCCGGTCTTGGTGAGGGGCCGCCCGCCCGTCCCCACCCAGCCGGTCAGGGCGATCAGCTGCCGTACGACCTCGCTTTGGGCGGCCTCGGCGGCGAGTTCGGCGGTGGGAGGGAGGGCGACGGGAGCCTGGGGGAAGGCCCGCTCGTCGTCGGGGCCGGAACCGGCGAACTCGGCCCAGAGAAGCTTGTCGAGCACGTCGGCGTCGAACCGTATCCGGCCCGCGTCGACCTCGCGCTGGAATCCGGCCACGGCCCTTTCGTCGTCGAGGACGATGCCGTTGTCGAGGGCGGTCTGCGCCCAGAACTTGCCGATGCCCTGCCGGGCCGGGTCGGCCAGCGCGGCCGGATACTCCGCCGTGGCCTCGGCCACGGCCGCCTCCAGCTCAGCGAGGGAGGCGCCCCGAGGGTCGCGCAGGCCGGACGCGGCGAGGTAGCGCAGGAGCGTCAGCAGGTTTTCCGGCGCGGTGGCGAGGACATCCCGCTCGGCCGCGAGGTGCCGGGGGATCCATTCCAGCAGGAAACGCCGCACCTGTCGCGCGTCCCAGCAGGCCAGCCGTCCGTCGCGGCTGAGGTGCCGTGCGTCCAGGGCCGCTGCCAGCATCGCCTCCTCGGCCCGCAGGCCGTGCTCATCCGCCCAGGCGAGGCAGCGGCGGATCAGCAGGTCCTTCGCCGACTCGAACTCCTCGGCCTCCTCCGGATCGAAATGCGTCCGCACCATGAACCCAGTACTACCAGGTCGAGTCGCTCGCTCCCGCTGTTCGTGTCATGTCCCGGCCATTCCTTTCCGCAGGGACGGTGTGCGCGGGTCGGCGGCCAGGCCGGTCAGGAGGTCGTCGAGGACACGTTTCCCCTCGGCACGCACGTGCCGTCATCGCCGACAGCGTGGGATCCAACGGAGCCTGTACGGGGTGGGAGGGCGGGGACGTCCCGGTGGGGACGGCCCCGCCGGTCACGCGGGTCAGTTGTGGTTGTGCTCGTACATGCCCTTTTCCGGGATGGTGCTGGAGACCACGGCCTCGTAGGACTTGCCGCGGGGGTTGGGTCGGGGGTCGACGAGGCCGGCGCACTGGCCGCCGCCGGTGATCTGGTTGGACACCCCGGCGTTGGACAGTGCGGGCGTGTTGCCGCCGCAGGCGAGCGCGCCGCGGACGCCGGTGCCCGCCATCACGAGGGCGTCGACAGTGGTGTTGTCGTTCAGCACCGCAGCGCCCCTGAGGTCGGAGCCGGCGATGATCAGCTGGCCGGTGGTGCCGGAGATCGAGACAGCGCCGTTGACCTGGGCCTTGAGCAGGTGCACCTCGGCGGCGGCGGACGAGGTGACCGCTCCGTTGATCGTGCCGCCGGTCACCACCAGGGACGCGCCGGCGGAGACGGTCACCCCGCCGTTGATCCGGGCGTCGTTCAGGCAGGTGACGCCGGAGCGGGCAACGAGCGTCCCGTTCCTGGTGCCGGTGACCGTGGTGGTGCAGGCGGGCGGCGGCGCGAGGGTGGTGACCGTGAAGCTCCTGGCCGTGCCGTGGTTGCCGCTGGGGTCGATCGAGCGGTACTCGACGGTGTGCCTGCCGCGCGGCAGCTTGCCGAAGGTGAGGCTGTCGATGACGGTGCCGCTCTCGCTGAAGGTCCACGGCAGGTCGGCGGAGGTCGGCCAGCCGAAGTAGTTGAACCAGCCGTCGCCGTCCACCCGGGACTCGCTCACCACGTACCCGTCCTGGTCGTCGCCGCCGGTGAGCCTCATGGTGAAGGGGCCGTTGTAGACGTGGGTGTCGCCGGAGGCGACCAGCGGCTCGGAGAGCCGGTAGCCGGTGGTGGGCGGCGTGTTGTCGACGGTCCAGGACCGGGTGTCGCCGCCGGAGGTGGCGGTGAGGGTGTGGTTGCCGGGGGTGAGGGTGAGCTCTCCCAGGTCCAGGTCCCCGTCGCTGTCGTCGAGTCGCTTGCCGTCCAGCGTCCAGGTGACGGCGGGGACGCTGTCGTCGGGGTGGGTGGTCTCGACGTAGACCACCTCGTCGTGGCCGACGGCCTGGTTGGTGGGTGTGGAGGAGAGCAGACCGGCGCCGACCGCGGCGGGGACGGTGGTCACGGTCGTGTCCACGGTCCAGGTGCGGGTCGCGGTGAGGGCGCCGGAGCGGATGGCCGGGTCCCGCACGAAGCCGGTCGGGTCGGTGACGGTCGCCTTGACGGTGTGCGTGCCGGCCGGCAGGTTCAGCGTGCGGAGGTCGAGCGCGGTCCGGCCGCCCGGCAGTTCGGTGCCGTCGACGCTCCAGGTGGTGGTCAGCGAGTGGCTGTTGGGGTGCAGCGGCTCCACCCAGAGCACCCGGTCGGCGCCGACCGGCGACGTGGTGGGCGTGCCGTCCTGGATGAGGCCGGTCTTGGCGGAGATCTTCTGGGTCATGATCTCGCGGCTTACCTGGTCGTAGTAGTAGCCGAGTGTCCTCATGATGGAGTGCTCGCTGGGCCGCCAGACGCCTTTGCCGAAGTACAGGCCGCCCTCGTGGCGGCCGATGGTGCCGCCCGCCTCGCTCGGCTCGCCCAGCCAGCGCCACCACTTCTTCCGCTGGTCGGCGATCTGCTGCTCGGTCAGCAGGGTGTGGTGTACGGAGCTCGGCTCGGCCCCGGCGTAGGTGCCGCCCTCCACGCCGCGCGTGTAGTAGGTGTACTCGTCCTGCAGGCCGCCCAGCGAGTGGCCGATCTCGTGCGGCGCGATGAGGGCCGACATCGAGTTGTGGCCGGAGGAGGTGGCGTAGGCGCCGCCCGCTCCGCCGTAGGTTCCGCTGTTGCCCAGGGCCAGGATCTGCCGGTTGGCGCTGCTGGTCCCGGCCACCAGGTTGGCGTACGTGTTGGCCGCCGAGTTGCTCATGGTGATCAGCCGCTGGACGCTGGCGGGGTTGCAGCCGCCCCAGAAGGCCATGCTCAGCGGGGTGTTCTTCTTGCCGGAGGCCAGGTCGGGGTCACAGCCGATGCCGGACTCGCCGGAGACGATGTCCACCCGGTAGACGTTGAAGTAGTTGCGGTAGGACTTGTACGGCTCGATGGACCACATCACGTTGAGCTGCTGATCGGTGTCGGCGGCGAACGTGGACTGCTCGTTCTCGGTGTAGCCGTCGCCCATGATGATCAGATTGAACCGCTTGGCCGGGGCTCCGGTGACCTGGAGCGGCACCACGGTGGCGCTGCCGACGGCGGCGCCGGCGGCGTTGGCGGGGGCTACCGGTGTGAGCAGGGCGGCGGTCATCGAGACGGCCGCCAAGGCGGTGAGCGGCCTGGTGATACGCATGGTGGGGGGAACCTCCAGGGGACAGCCGGGGCGGCCCCGCACGGCTGTGCGTCGGCGCCCCGGGTATTCATCTCAAACGAGGGTTTATGGGCTCATTTGGTGGAGCAGCGGGCGCTCACCCAAGGCGCCCGGGGACCGGCGCGGACCTCGGTCCCGGTACGGCCCGCGGGCCGTACCGGGAGGGGAGATCAGCGCTCCCCGCGCGAGGGGAGCATGTCGTCGTCGGGGAGGGACGGCACGGCGCGGGTGTTGACGGTGACGTTGTCGGACACCCCGGCCCAGCGCCTGAGCGTCGCCGTCGCCGCGTCACGCTCGGCGGGGCTCAGCTGGGCGATGTTCGCGTTGTGGTTGGCGCCGGGGGCGACGTACAGATGGGAGTCGTTCCGGCTGGGCGTGAACCGCTCCGCGCTCCACGGGTCGTTCTCGCCGTAGATGAACATCATCTGGCTCGCGTCCGTACGCACCCAGTGGTCCACGTCGAGCATCGGCTTCGGGTCGTGCCCGGTGCGCAGTTCGGCGGGGAGCACCGAGTTGGGCTGGTACAGCTTGGGGTATCTGGTCAGGCCGCGCAGGTGCGCGAACTTCAGGTCGGGCCAGCCGAGCTGGCTCGCCGCCTGGTAGTAGTACGGGGCGTAGTAGTTGATGCCCTGGTCGGTGTAGAAGGAGAAGCCCGCGATGTCGTCGATCCACGCGTAGATCTCGTCGTCGGAGGCGGTGGCGGCCGGCACCTTCGCGCAGTCGGACACCCTGGCGTACTGCCAGAACGCCCAGACCGTGTCGATGATCGTCATCTCGAACGACCGGTCGGCGGTGCCCAGGGTCTTCTCGAAGGTGGCCCCGTCGCGCGCGGCGGCCTCCACCAGCTTCGGAACCAGCCGCTCGCGCCGCTTGAGCGCCTCGATCTGCACGTTGTCCAGCGCGGTACGGCAGGCCTGGTCGGCCACGTTCGCGAAGAAGTCGTCGTAGGCGTGGTCGGACGGGTTGGCCCGGTCGTTCGGCGCGACGTAGGCCACCACGCCGTCCACGTCACCGGGGTAGAACCGCCGGTGGTAGACCGAGGTCATGCCGCCCTTGCTCGCGCCGGTCTGGATCCACTTCCCCGAGTAGACCGTCTTGAGCGCCTCGACGATCCGGTGCTCGTCACTGGCCTCCTGCCAGATGTCGAGTTTTCTCCAGTCCGCCGGGTCCGGGCGGGAGTTCCGGAAGAACCGGTGCTCCACCGAGACCTGATTGGCGCCGAGCAGCCGGGTCGGCTCGGTCTGGGAGGCGCCGGGGTTGACCGGCAGGCCGTACCCGCCGGTGAAGAGCACGACCGGCGCGTCGGCGGACCGGTGCAGCAGGGTGAATCGCTGCTCGTACGTGCCCTTGTCCGGATGGCGGTGGTCGATGGGCTGGGTGAGCCGCAGGACGAAGAACCGGTAGCCGGTCGGCCGGGTCTCCGAGACCACGGTCAGTCCGGGGATGGCGGTGAGCTTGCCGAGGAGTTCGTCCTCGACCGGTGCGGCGAGGGACGCGAGGCCGGGTTCCGCCGCCGCGGCGGGGGTGACCCCGGCCACGCCGATCGAGCCGGCGGTGAGGACCGCCAGCATGAGAGCGGGGAGTGCGCGCACTGATATGTCTCCTTCTGACACATGAAGTGTCGAAGGAGGCTATCGATCATGTTTTGTCGGTGGTAGTCCTGATTTCCATAATTCCAGTGTTATGGGAGTGTCTGTAGTAGTTGGTCTGGAATGCCGACGCTCCGCCGGCCCAGGGCGCCGGGAAGGCCGGTCACGACTTCGCGTACAGGGCCTGCCAGTAGTAGCTCCACGGGGTTCCCCAGCCGTCCGCGATGAGTCGCCAGTCGTCGCCGGGCTGGTACACCTCGACGAAACGCTCGGACTGCGCCTGGACCACCGCGCTGTCGTGCACGTCGATGATCTCGCGGAGCAGGCCGGATTGGAGGGCCTGCTGGACCACGGCCTGCCCCTCGTAGTGTCCGTCCAGGTCCGGGTCCAGGTACTTGCCGACCGGGTTCTTCGTGTAGAAGTGCGTGGCGATGCCGTCGATGAGGGAGAGGTAGTTCCTGACCGTGTCCGCGGGCATCTCGGCGAACGAGTCGATGTTGACGCACAGGTCGAAGGGCTCGCCGCCGGAGAGGTCCTCCACCTCGTCGATCCCCAGGAACCTGATCTTCTCGAACTGCTCGCCGGTCAGGACGGCGCGCAGATACTCGCGGGAGAGCCTCAGGCAGTTCTCCAGGTCGATGATGTGGTATTCCGCGACATCGTGGTTCGACAGGATGGCGTGGCAGGACCGGCCGTACCCGGCGCCGATCTCCAGGATCCGCGCGCCGTCCATTTTCACGGACCGTGCCATGAAATCGAGCTCAAGAACCGCCTGCAGATAGTCCAGGCAGATCGACTCACCCTCCAGGGTGACCGCGATGGGCTCTCCCAGCTGGCGGTTCCTGATCCGGAGCATGCGCTCCCAGTTCTCCGGTGACAACTGGAGGCCAAGGTTGTGAATGAGCGTCTTCAGATATCTCCGGCCGTTGACCTCGGGGTTCCAGAGGGCGAGCTTGTAGTTCACCCGGCTGGATTTGAAACGGCTCAGATCGGGGGCCTCGCCCAGGGCGAGATTGTTCTCGTTAATGTGCGCCCACTGAGGACTCTGGCCATATTTATGAGTCATCTGTCTGCTCTTTCCTGGAGCTCGGCGATTCAGGGTCCGCAGGGCGCCGCACCCACGTCCGCACGAGTATCGCGCACCGAACCGGCTCGCGCCTAGATCACTTCTCCGGCTCTCCCGGGGCCCGGAACCCCGGCACGCGGAGGCCCTCCGGGGCGGGCGGCGCCCGGTCCCGGCGTTGATCGCGGGCATGATCGTGACAGAGGGTTAATCGCGGCGCGGCCGAATGTCCAGGTCAGCACGGGGGCGCTACCCATGCGACGGCAAGATGTACTCACAGTTCCACAGGTTGTTGTCAAAAAATTTATCCAATTGTGACATATCAACTATAAGATCACGTTTCATGATCACGAATCTCCCCGTACCGGACGGACCGTCGGCTTGGCCGTGGCGTGGGGCTCCGGGCGTCGCGGCGCCGGACGGGAGGTTACCCGCGGTTGCCCGCTGACACGGTGGGTCTCGGTGAGCTAGGAATGATGTCACTGAACGAGACGCTCGCTGACCGGTTCGGAACGTGAAGGAATTCGGGATTGTCGATGCTTTTGCCGTTGGGTAAACGGATTCACCGTGGCGCCGGACCCGATGAAACCGCCAGTTTTCCACGAATAGCAGGCCGCCCGCTCCGCCCCCTCATCACAGCCCCGTCGAGAACGACCCCTGTCTGAGAATTCCACGAAGTGGGGAGTGGTTCACTCTGCCGCTGCGCAGGACCCGGGTCGCCAGACTAAACGAGGATGTAGTAAATGCTGGCATCGCAGCATCGCAGCGTACTTGATGTCCTGAAGGGGCTGCTCGCCGAGAGCGGCGCGGGAAACGGCCGTTTGGTGCTGGTCAGCGGGGGACTGGCAAGCGGGAAGACCGAGTTGCTGCACGAGTTCTCACGGGTCGCGGCCACCTCCGGCGCGTTGCTGCTCAGCGCCACCGGCTCCCTGGGGGAGAACACCCTGCAGGCGGGCATGATCGACCAGTTGTTCCACGGCGCGGGGCTGCCGCCGGAGGTCTCGGACCAGGTGTCACGGCTGATCCGGCGGCACACCGTGACGACCGGCGCCACCCGGCACGCCGAGGCCGAGGTCGTCCGCGAGATCGGCGATGTCCTGCTGGAGCTGTCCAGGGAGCACCCGGTGGTCGTCGGCGTCGACGCCGTCCATCTGGTGGACGGCCTCTCACTCCGGCTGCTGCTCTATCTGTGCCGCAGGATAAGCTCCGCCCGCATTCTGCTGATCATGAACGAGTGGGATCTGCCGCAGTCCACGATCCCGTCCTTCTCCGCCGAGGTCACCCGAGGGTTCCACCACAGGATCTGGCTGACCCCGCTGTCGATCGGTGACATCGCCGAGGTGCTGCCCCCGACGCTGGATCCGGCCGCCGCCGTCGCGCTCCAGCGGCTGAGCGGTGGGAACCCGATGCTGGTCAACGCCCTGATCGAGGATCATCGTGCCGGCCCCGGCGACCCGATCGCCGCAGGGGCGGCGTACGCCCAGGCGGTGATGGCGTGCCTGCACCGGTGGGAACCAGAGCTGCTCGGGGTGGCCCGGGCCCTGGCGGTCCTGGGGGAGCCGGGCTCGGCCGGGGTGACCGCCGGTCTGGCGGAGATCAGTCCGAAGGCCGCCGAGCGGGTGGTGGAGTCCCTGACCGAGGCGGGCCTGCTGGCCGACGGCTGGTTCCGGCACCCGGTGGCCGCCGCGGCGGTGCTGGACGGCATTGGTGCCGAGGAGCGTTCGTGCCTGCACGTCCGCGCGGCCGGGCTGCTGTACCAGCGCGGCATGTCCACCACGAAGATCGCGGGGCATTTCGTCGCCGCGGACCGGGCGCCGGAGGACTGGGCCACCGGGGTGCTGCGGGACGCGGCCGAGCAGGCGCTGGCCGGCAATGAGGTGGCCGTGGCCGTGCAGTGCCTGGAGCTGGCCCTGCGGTCCGTCCGCGACGAGAGTGAGCGTCTGGCGATAACGAAGGTGCTGGTCCGGGCGCTGTGGCGGGTCAACCCCTCGGCGGCCGCGCTGCACCTGCCGCTGCTGCGGGAGGCGCTGGAGAAGGGATGCCTGTTCGGCCAGGACGCGGCGGCCGTGGTGCGGCACTCGCTGTGGAACGGCGACGTGCAGACGGCGTCGAGGGCGATGGAGGCGCTGACCGCGACCCCCGATCTGCTGAACGTGCAGACCGCCGCCGAGCTGCACCTCACCTACCAGTGGTTCTACGGGACGTCGCGGGGTCCGCACGGGAGGTTCGACACCGCCTCCGCCTGGGGCGACGAGGCCCGCAGGATGACCTCGATCTGGACGCACGGCGACGGCGAGGTGGCGCTGGTGAGCGCCGAGAACATCCTGCAGAGCTGCCGGCTCGGCGAGACCACCCTGGAGGTGGTGGCCATCGCGGTACTGACCCTGATGTACGGGGGCAGGACGGAGCGGGCCACGCACTGGTGTGACGAGCTGATCGACGAGGCGGTCCGCAGCGGCGCGCTCACCTGGCAGGCCGTGCTCGGTGCGGTCCGGGCCGAGATCGCGTTCCGGCAGGGGGAGGTGGTGGTCGCCGCGGCCAGGGCGCAGGCCGCCCTGGAGCTGATGCAGGCGCAGAGCTGGGGCATCCTGATCGGCTACCCGAGGTCGACGCTGCTGCTGGCCCACACGGCGATGGGGCAGTACGAGGAGGGGGCCGAGCTGCTGCAGCAGCGGGTGCCCGACGAGATGTTCGCGACCCTGATCGGCCTGCGGTACCTGCACGCGCGCGGTCACTACTACCTGGCCACCGACCGGGTGCTCGCCGCGATCAGCGACTTCCAGACCTGCGGCAGGCTCATGCAGGACTGGGAACTCGACCGGCCGATGCTGGTTCCCTGGCGCAGCAACCTGGCCGAGGCGAACCTCCGGCTCAGCCGCTGGGGGGTGGCCCGCGACCTGGTGACGGAGCAGATGGCGCGGCTCAAGCCCATCGACCTGCGGACCCGGGGCATCTCCCTGCTGATCCTGGCCGCCGCCAGCACACCCGCGCGGCGTCCCGCGCTGCTGCGCGAGGCGGTGGAGTGCCTGCGGACGGTGGGCGACCGGCTGCTGCTGTCCCGGGCGCTGACCGATCTGGGCGCCGCTCTGCAGCAACTCGGTGAGAGCGACGAGGCCCAGCCGCTGACCTGCCAGGCGATGCGGGAGGCCGCGATCTGCTACTCCGGCGTGCTGCCCCTGCGGCTCAGCCGGAGCTGGAGCACCGGCCCCGTCCTGCAGGACCCGGGGGAGGCCGCCGAGGAGACGAACCCGCTGGCGCTCAGCGACTCGGAGTGCAGGGTGGCGGAACTGGCCGCGCTCGGGCACACCAACCGGGAGATAAGCCGGACGCTGCACATCACGGTGAGCACCGTCGAGCAACATCTGACCCGCGTCTACCGGAAACTGGGCGTGAAGAGCCGGGCCGATCTGCCCCCGGAGCTCGCGCTCCCCGACCGGCGGGGGTCCGCCAGGCCGCCCGAGACGGGAGCGGGAGCCAAGTCGGGCATGCGGGGAATCGCACAGTGAACAGTTCGCCCAATCTCAGGAGCCACATATGTCAGTCACCTCGCCGTGCCGGATCTGTTCGGGCACGGTTCGCGAGTTCCTCGATTTCGGCAGGCAGCCCCTCTCCGACGCGTTCCTGAGGCCGGAGGACCTCGATGGGGAGTTCTTCTTCACCCTCGCCGTCGGGATCTGTGAATCGTGCACGATGGTGCAGCTCATGGAGGAGGTGCCGCGTGACCACATGTTCCACGAGAGCTATCCGTACCTCTCCTCGGGGTCGGCCGTCATGCGCGAGCACTTCCAGGCGATCGCCAAGCATTTTCTGGACACCGAGTTCACCGGCCCCGACCCGTTCATCGTCGAGCTCGGCTCGAACGACGGCACCATGCTCCAGGTGATCGCCGAGTCGGGCGTCCGTCACCTGGGGGTGGAGCCGTCCGGCGGGGTGGCGGACCTGGCCGAGGCCAAGGGCATCCAGGTGCGCAAGGATTTCTTCGAGGAGGCGACCGCCGCCGACATCCTCGCCGACGAGGGACCGGCCGACGTCATCTACGCCGCCAACACGCTGTGCCACATCCCGTACATGGAGTCGATCATGCGCGGTGTCGACAGGCTGCTGTCGCACAGCGGGATCTTCGTGTTCGAGGACCCGTACTTCGCCGACATCCTGGAGCGCACCTCGTTCGACCAGATCTACGACGAGCACTTCTTCTTCTTCACGGTCCGTTCGGTCGGTGAGATGGCGCGGAGATTCGGATTCGAACTCGTCGACGCGGAGCGGCTCTCCGTGCACGGCGGCGAGGTCCGCTACACCCTGGCGCGCCCGGGGGCGAGACCGGTGAGTCAGGCCGTGACCGACCTGCTGGCCGAGGAGAGCGCGGCCGGGGTCACCGAGCCGGCCACGCTCGAAGGCTTCGCCTCCCGGGTCGGGCTCATCCGCGAGCAGCTGCCGGCGCTGCTGGGCGAGCTGCGGGAGCGGGGGGAGCGGGTCGTCGGATACGGCGCCACCGCCAAGAGCGCGACGGTGACGAACTACTGCGGCATCGGCCCCGAGCTGGTCCCCTTCGTCTGCGACACGACCGCGGGCAAGCAGGGCAGGCTCACGCCGGGGGCGCACATCCCGGTACGGAGCCCCGAGGCGTTCTCCGACCCCTACCCGGAGTACGCGCTGCTCTTCGCCTGGAACCACGCGCAGGAGATCATGGAGAAGGAGAAGGAGTTCCGCGAGGCGGGCGGCAAGTGGATCCTCTACGTTCCCGAGGTGCGCGTTGTCTGACCAGCCGCTGGTCGTGGTCCTGGGCGCCTCCGGTTTCGTGGGCTCCGCCCTCGTGGCGGAGCTGGCCGGGCGGGATGTCCGGCTGAGGCTGGTGGCACGGAGGCCCGCCGTGGTCCCCCCGGGCCACACGGCCGAGGCCGAGGCCGAGATTGAGGTTCGTACCGCGGACCTCACCGGCGCGGGCCAGGTCGCCGAGGCGATCGCCGGCGCCGACGTGGTGGTCAACCTGCTGCTCTACACCGGCGGCGGGACCTGGCGGGCGGCGGAGGACGAGGCGCCGGGCGAGCGGGTGAACGTCGGCGTGGTACGCGACATCGTCGCGGCCGTCCGGGCGGAACGCCGGGACGGCCCACCCCCCGTGGTCCTCTTTCCCGGCTCGACCTCCCAGGTCGGCCCGAGGGCGGAGGCCAGGATCGACGGCACCGAGCCGGACGCCCCGGTGACCGCCTACGACCGGCAGAAGCTGGCCGCCGAGCGGGAGCTGAAGGCCGCCACGGCGGAGGGCCTGCTGCGCGGGGTCACGCTCAGGCTCGGCACGGTGTTCGGCGGCCGGGTCTCCCCGACCGCCACCGACCGGGGGGTGGTGACCACCATGGTGCGCCGCGCGCTGGCGGGCGAGCCGCTGACCGTGTGGGGCGACGGGACGGCCGAGCGCGACCTGCTCTACGTCGAGGACGTGGCCGGCGCCTTCCTGGCCGCGCTCGACCACGCCGACTCCCTCGCGGGCCGGCACTGGCTCATCGGTACCGGCGGCGGCCGGAGCGTGCGCGACATCTTCACGGACGTCGCGGAGACCGTGGCCGCCAGGACGGGGGCGCCCGCGGTCCCGGTCGTCTCGGTGCCGGCGCCGCCGGACGCCACCGGGATGGACTTCCACAGCGTCGTCGCCGACCCGGTCGCCTTCCGCACGGTCACCGGGTGGCAGGCCCGGGTGCCGTTCCGCGAGGCGCTGGAGCGCACCGTCTCCTCGTTGACCCGCGGTGACGAGGTGCCGCTCTGACGGGTTTTGGGCGACCCCTATCTTGCTCGCGGGCGACCCCTACCTTGTTGACCCCGCACCGGCGGTCCGAGCATGCTGGACCGCGTTCCGTGACCGTCCGTCATCCTCGACCGATTGGCGACTGTTGTGACCGAACACCTCCCGGCGGCGCAGCCGTAATGAAATCCCGCGCGCTCGCCGTCACCGGCGCTTTCGAATTCACCCCCGAGGTGTTTCCCGACGAGCGGGGCCTCTTCGTCTCCCCGTTCCAGGAGGCGGCGTTCGTCGAGGCGGTCGGGCACCCGCTCTTCCCGGTCGCGCAGACCAGCCAGAGCGCCTCGGCGCGCGGCGTGCTCCGCGGGATCCACTTCACCCTCGCCCCGCCGGGGACCGCCAAGTACGTGCACTGCGCGCGGGGAAGCGCGCTGGACATCGTCGTCGACCTCCGGGTCGGCTCCCCGACGTTCGGGGAGTGGGACCAGGTGGTGCTGACCGGTGAGAGCTTCCGCTCGGTGTACTTCCCGCCGGGGCTCGGCCACGCCTTCGTCGCGCTCCAGGACGACACCGTGATGTCCTACCTGCTCTCGCAGCGGTACCGGAAGGAGAACGAGCTCGCGCTCTCGGCCCTGGACCCGGAGATCGGGCTGCGGCTGCCCGAGGACCTGGCGCTGGTCCGGTCGGAGCGGGACCGGGAGGCGCCCACCCTGGCGAAGGCGCGGGCACTGGACATGCTGCCCGACTACCAGGAGTGCCTGCGGATCGAGGAGACCTTCCGGCAGGCGTGACGGCGGCGTGCGGGAGCCGGTCGCCGCTCGGGGGAGTCCCGAGCGGCGGCCATCAGAAGATGAAATTTCGTATCAAAGGAGCCAACATGGCCGCATCCTCCCGGCGGCAGACTCGTTCACCGTTGCAGGTGCGGCTCGCGGAATCCGTGCTCTCCCCGGGAGGCTGGTTCGCGACACTCGACGAGTTCCACCGATGGCTGTCCGAGACGGCGAGCCGTACGTACATGAACGTGCGGAGGGTGCCGTTGAACGGGCTGTCCGGCTGGGAGGTGGAGCGGCACACCGGGAACATCCGGCATCGGACCGGAAAGTTCTTCAGCGTCGAGGGTCTGGACGTCCACGTTCCCGGCCGGATGGTCTCCCACTGGTCCCAGCCGATCATCAACCAGCCGGAGATCGGCATCCTGGGCATCCTGGTCAAGGAGATCGACGGGATCCCGCACTGCCTGATGCAGGCCAAGCACGAACCGGGCAACCACAACGGCCTGCAGCTCTCCCCCACCGTGCAGGCCACCCGGAGCAACTACACCCGGGTGCACCAGGGCAGGCCGGTCCCCTATCTCGACTACTTCCTCGACACCTCGGGCCACGAGGTAATCGCGGACATCCGCCAGTCCGAGCAGGGCGCCTGGTTCTACCGGAAGCGCAACCGGAACATGATCGTTGAGATCACCGGGGAGATCGAGGTCGCCGACGGCTTCTGCTGGCTGACCCTCGGTCAGTTGCACACCCTGATGTCGGTGCCGGATCTGGTGAACATGGACGCGCGGACCGTGCTGGCCTGCATGCCGTTCTCCGGAGCCGGGCTGACGTCGGCCCTGACCGCGGCGCTTTCGGCGGAGCCGGGCGACGGGTTCCGCGCCGCGCTCGTCCGCTCCTGCGATCCGGGCGAGGCCGGCCCGCACACCATGGGGGAGGTGCTGAGCTGGATCACCGACATGCGCACCAGGACCGACCCGCAGGTCAGGCTGATCCCCCTCGACGAGGTGCGGGGATGGCGGCGTACGGACGAGCTGATCTCCCACGAGACCGGCCGCTACTTCGACGTCGTCGGGGTGAGCGTGGAGGCGGGCGGGCGGGAGGTCGGCCGCTGGGACCAGCCCATGATCGAACCTTCCGGGACCGGGGTCATCGCGTTCCTGGTCGGAGAGATCGGCGGGGTGCTGCACGCCCTGGTGCACGCGCGGGTCGAGCCGGGCTACGCCGATGTGGTGGAGCTGGGGCCGACCGTGCAGTGCACCCCGGAGAGCTACGACCATCTGCCCGCCGGGGCACGCCCGCCCTTCCTGGACGAGGTGCTGGGGGCCGGCCCCGAGCGCGTCCGGTTCGAGACGATCCTGTCGGAGGAGGGCGGGCGCTTCCACCGCGCCCGCAACCGCTATCTCATCGTGCACACCGACGAGGCCGCCGGGATCGACCACCCCGAGTACCGCTGGCTGAGCGTGTCCCAGCTCGGAGAGCTGCTGCGGCACAGCTTCTATCTCAACATCCAGGCGCGCAGCCTGCTGTTCTGCCTGACCACCCTGACTACAACGCCGCCAGCACCTCTCGCAGCGCGCTGATCACCCGGTCCTGGACGTCGCCGGGCAGCGACGGGTACATCGGCAGCGAGAAGATCTCACCGGCCAGCTCCTCGGTGACGGGCAGGCTGCCCCTGTCGTAGCCGAGGTGGGCGAATCCGGTCATGGTGTGGACCGGCCACGGGTAGCTGATGTTCAGCTGGATGTCGTACGCCTTCAGCGCCTCGATGATGTCGTCGCGGCGGGGGTGGCGCACCACGTAGACGTAGTAGACGTGGTCGTTGCCCTCGGCGAGCGCGGGAAGGACGAGTTCGGTGTCGCCGAGGCCGTCGGCGTAACGGGCCGCCACGGCTCGCCGGTCGGCGATGTACCGATCGAGCCGGCGCAGCTTGCGCCGGAGGATCTCGGCCTGCACCTCGTCCAGCCTGCTGTTGTGGCCGGGGGTCTCGACGACGTAGTAGGTCTTCTCCATGCCGTAGTAGCGCAGCCTGCGCAGGTTCCGCTCGACCTCGTCGTCGGAGGTGAGCGTCGCGCCGCCGTCCCCGTAGGCGCCGAGCACCTTGGTCGGGTAGAAGGAGAACCCGGCCGCCTTGCCCATCGATCCCGCGACGCGCCCGTGGTGGCGGGCACCGTGCGCCTGCGCGCAGTCCTCGAAGATCGTCAGGTCGTGCCTGGCCGCGAGCCGCTCCAGCGGCTCCATCTCGACGCACTGGCCGTACAGGTGGACCGGCAGCAGGCACCGGGTCCGCTCGGTGACGGCGGCCTCCACCTGGGCGGTGTCCATCAGGTAGTCATCCCGGCGCACGTCCACGAAGACCGGGGTCGCGCCGATCGCGTCGATCGCGACCACCGTCGGCGCCGCGGTGTTGGAGACCGTGATCACCTCGTCGCCGGGGCCGACCCCCAGGGCCTGCAATCCCAGCTTGATCGCGTTGGTGCCGTTGTCGACGCCGACGCAGTGCCCCACCCCGTGGTAGCCGGCGAACTCCGCCTCGAAGGAGCGGACGCTCTCGCCGAGGACCAGTTGCCCTGACCGGAACACCGTCTCGACGGCGTCCATGATGTCCTTCTGCTCGCTGTCGTATTCCCGCAGATAGTCCCAGACACGCGTGGTCATGGCAGTCCCTTTCTCGAAAGCTCGGCCCAGCATAATGACCGGCGGGAATCGGGGGATCCCCTGTATCCAGGCGGAAACAGCCACTCTGGGGGGTGCCGGGCGGGGTGTTAGGGGTAACCCCTAACACCCCGCCCGGCACCCCAGTCTCCGTCGCCGTTCGTTGCGGGCGAATGGCGGCCCGGTTAGGGTGGCGCTCTTTTTCCGTTGTCGCGTTGTGAACTCGATCCCGGGCGCACGTGCCTGTGGAAGACGGTTAGGGGTGTTGCCTCAAATGGGCCCTAACTAGCATTGCCGACAGATCGCAGTGACTGATTTGTCGCCGATGGGCTAGTTTTTTTGTCGCGAAATCAGTGCTTATCAGGTCAGAAATCCCAGAGAGACAGGATTCTCCCAGATGGCGAAACATTTCCTCTTCCTGGTTCATCCCGACCATGGCCACGTGATCCCCAACCTGGCCGTGGTGACGGAGCTGGTCCGCAGAGGAAACCGCGTCTCCTATCTGACCGGAGACATGATGGTGGGCATCGTGGAGGAGGCCGGCGCCACCGCGCTGCGCTACGACTCGAAGTACCGGGACTCGGACTTCCTGAACCTGGCGCGCGACCCGCTCTACCTGCTCTCGGTCCTGCTCGACGAGAGCGCGGACATGCTGGCGGCCCTGGAGTCCTACCCGGTCGACGACCTCCCCGACATGATCGTCTACGACACCTCCATCCTCTACGCGGGGCGCATCCTGGCCAGGAAGTGGAACCGGCCCGCGACCCAGCTCATCCCGATGTTCGCGTCGAACGCGAACTTCTCGTACCTGAACGCGATCTACAACTCCGATGGGGCCGAGCAGTCCATGCCGAACTGGGTGGACGACATGTTCGCCCGGATCAGCGCCCTGTCCAGTGCGCACGGGGTCGACGTCCCGCCCGCGGAGCTGTGGTGGGAGATCCAGGACTTCAGCATCATCAACATGCCGCGGTCCTTCCAGTACGTCGGTGACAGCTTCGACGAGCGGTTCGCGTTCGTGGGGCCGTGCCTGGGCGAGCGGAACTTCCTGGGCGAGTGGCAGCCGCCGGCCAGCGGGCTTCCGGTCGCGCTCGTCTCGTTCGGCGCGGTCTTCAACGAGTATCCGGACTTCTTCCAGATGTGCGTACGGACCTTCACCGGTGTTCCGTGGCACGTGGTGATCACGGTCGCGGACGGAATGGACCCCGCGGACCTGGGCCCGCTGCCCCCCAACATCGAGGCGCATCGGTGGATGCCGCACTACAAGGTGCTCCAGCACGCCTCGGTGGCCGTCACCCACGGGGGCATGGGCACCGTGATGGAGGCGCTGCACTCCGGCTGCCCGATGGTGGTCGTCCCGACGTCGTCCATCGACGCGGTGGCCGCCCGGCGGATCGAGGAGCTGAACCTCGGCCGGTCCATCCCGCCGGAGGAGGTCACCGGGGAACTGCTGCTCCAGGCGGTGCTGGAGGTGGCGGGCAGCGAGGTCATCCAGCGGTGCACGGGGGAGATGCAGAAGGATCTGCATGCCTCGGGCGGCACTCTTCGGGCCGCCGACGAGCTTGAGAAGTACCTGATGCGGATCCAGTGATGGACGAACCACTCGAGTTTCGGATCATGGGGCCGCTCGGGGTGTTCAGGAAGGGCGAGGAGCTTCGGATCGGCGGCCCCCGGGAGCGCGCGATCCTGGCCAGCCTGGTACTGAACGCGGGCCGCGTCGTCGGGGTGGACCGGCTGATCGAGGCGGTGTGGGGCGGGCACGCCCCGCAGAGCGCCCGCGGGCAGATCGCCATCTGCGTGTCGCGGCTGCGCAGGGCGCTGGGGGACCGGGCGGACGACATCATGACGTCGAGCCCCGGCTACCTGCTCAGGGCGGCCCCCGAGCAGATCGACAGGCTCCGCTTCGACGACCTCGTGGCGCGGGCGCGCCGGCAGGCCGCCGGGGGCGATCGGGAGGGTGCGATCGCCATGCTGAGGGACGCGCTCTCCCTGTGGCGGGGAACCCCGTTCGAGGACATCCACAGCATGCGCTACGACGCGGCCCGGCTGCGGGAGTCGCGGCTGGAGGCGATCGAGGCCTGCCTGGAGCTGGAGCTGGAGCTCGGCAACCACCTCAAGGTGATCGCGGAACTGGTTCCCGTGGTGGAGGAGCACCCGCTCAGGGAGCGCGCCCGGGCGCAGCTGATGGTGGCCCAGTACCGCTCGGGGCGCCGCGCCGAGTCACTGCGGACCTACCAGGAGGGCCGGCGGCACCTGGTGGAACAGGTCGGGCTCGAACCCGGCCCGGAACTGAGGCGGCTGCACGACCAGATCCTGCGGGACGAGTCCGCGCTGATGGAGGTGTCGGGGGTGCGGCGGGCCGAGGAGTTCGTCATCCCCTCCCAGCTCCCCCCGCAGGCCCTGCCGTTCACCGGGCGCGCCGCGGAGCTCGCCGTCCTGGACGACGCGCTCCGCTTCTCCCCGGAGGCGACCGGGCCGGGAACGGTGGTCGTGACGGGTCTGGGGGGTTTCGGAAAGACCGCGCTGGCCCTGCGGTGGGCGCACCGCGGGATCGCCCAGTTCCCCGACGGGCAGCTCTTCGCCGACCTGCAGGGGGACGAGGGCGCGACGGCCCTGGCCCCCGGCGTCGTCGCCGACCGTTTCCTGCGCGCGCTCGGCGTGGCAGGTCACCTCATCCCCGAGGATCTCAGCGAGAAGCTGGCCCTGTACCGCAGCAGGACGGCGCGCCGGCGGCTGCTCGTCGTGCTGGACAACGCCCGCGACAGCGCCCAGGTCATCCCCCTGCTGCCGGGCGGCGCGCACTGCCGGGTGATCGTCACGAGCCGGGATCCGCTCGACGAGTTCGTGGCCCGCCAGGGCGCGCACCGGGAGTTCGTCCGGCCGCTGGGGTTCGAGGAGTCCAGGGCTCTGGCGGTCATGCTGGTCGGCGCCGCCAGGATGGAGGCCGAGCCGCAGGCGATGGCCAGGCTCGCGGCAAGTTCCTCGGGATGCCCGCTGACCCTGCGGATGGCGGCGGCGCGGCTCTGCTCGGGGTCCTACCGGGGATCGGTCGGCGAGCTCGCCGGCTACGACGGCTACGACCTCGCCAGGATGGTGCCCAGGGCGTCGGTCAGCGCGTTCGCCGACGCCTCCGCGCCGGGGGAGCGCCAGCCGACGTGACCGTCGGGGCGGATGAGTACGGCTCCGGCGGTTCCCACGCCGAACTCCTCCGCCCACGTCGGTGAGGTGAGCTCCGTCGAGCCGTCGGCGGAGATCTCCAGGGGGGTGACGGCGACCCCGGTGTCCTGGGCCGCCTGCTTGGCGGCCTGCGCCCAGCCGGTGCCCGCCGGCGTCATCAGGGTGAACGAGCCGCCCAGCAGGTCCAGAGTGGAGACCTGACCGCCCCGCCGCGACAGCCAGACGTGCGGCATGCGGTGGCCGGGGCGTGCGGTCGGCAGGTAGGTCCGGTAGGGGTCGGCGGGTTCGGGGGCGGGCGTCCCGTCCGCGACGACGGCGGCGGAGTCGTAGTGGAAGCCGAGCACCAGGCCCTCCGAGCTGCGCCGGCCCGCCTGCTGGTCGATCGACTCCTGCATGGTCAGGCGGCCCTCCATCATCTGGAAGGTGATGAGCGCGTTGTTCAGGCTCTCGGTGACCGTACGGTCGGAGATCGGGCGCCGCTCGGGCGTGTAGGTGTCGAGCAGTCCCTCCCCCGCGGTGCCCCGGAGCACGGCGGCGAGCTTCCAGCCGAGGTTGTGCGCGTCCTGGATGCCGCAGTTCATGCCGAACCCGCCCTGCGGGGTGGCCACGTGCGCCGCGTCCCCCGCGAGGAAGACCGGGCCGCTGCGGAACTCGTCGGCGACCACGGCCTGCTGGAGCCAGGGCATGATGCCCACGATGTTCACCGCCAGGTCGGGGATGCCCGCCGCGGACCGCGCCGCCGCGACGCAGACCTCCTCGGTGAAGTCGTCGGGGCTGCCGCCGTGCGCCGGGTCGTACCCGGTCTGGATCATCCACCGGCGCTGGTTGTCCACCGCCTCCACCGCGCACGGCGGGTTGCTGAGCAGGAAGTACAGCGCGGCCTGGCGATCACGGAGCAGCGGTCCCAGGTCGGCGTCGAACATGACGCTGATCATGTTGCCCAGCGGGGGAGGGCCGGTCATGGCGATGCCGAGCGCGTCCCTCGTGGTGCTCCGGCCGCCGTCGGCGGCCACCAGGTAGCGGGCGCGAACCCCGCGGCGGACCCCCGCTGACTCGATCACCGCCTCGACGCCGTCCGGTGTCTTCCGCATCTCCGTCATGGTCGTGTCGAAACGGACGTCGGCGCCCGGCTGCGCCTCGGCGAGCGCGCGCAGGATCACCTCGAAACGGTCCTGGGCGCAGATGTAGGTGTAGGTCGGGCTCTGCGGGGCGTCCTCGTGCAGCGGCGCGACCGCCCGCAGGAAGTCGTCATCGGTCAGCGACGTTCCGACGCCCACCGCCAGGGTCTCCTCGCGGGGCAGTCCGGCGCGCTCGACCTCGTCCTGGATTCCCCACGCCCTGACCAGTTCCATGGTCCTGGTCGAGATGAGCCGGGCCTTGGGAAAGAGAGAGGTTTTCTGGTGCCTTTCGACGAGCAACGAGGATATTCCGTACCTCGAAAGCTCGATCGAGGCGGACAGGCCGACCGGGCCGCCTCCGACAATCAACACCTCGACATCGAGCTCGTCCATGGGCGTCAGCGTTTCGTACCGCTGTCATCAGCGTCAATAGCCGGATATCCGGATGATATCGGGCTGAAAACCGGCTTCAGTAGCCTCTCCCCTTGTAGGCGGACGATCAGGTCGGCTCCCTTTCACCTCACCACTGACACCCTGGAGACGAGGATGCTCTTTACCGAAGGCTCGGTGGCCCTGGTAACAGGCGGGTCGCGCGGAATCGGGCGGGCGGTGGCGCTCGATCTGGCCAGGGAGGGCGCTCACGTCGTGGTCAACTACCTGCGCGCCGAGCAGGACGCCAAGGACCTCGTCGCCCAGATCGAGCAGGAGGGGGGCGGCGCGACGGCCGTACAGGCCGACGTCACCAAGGAGGAGGAGGTCCAGCAGCTCTTCCGCGGTCTGCGCTCCGACTTCGGCCGGCTGGACGTGCTGGTGACCAGCGCGGGCATCACCCGCGACCGGCACCTCGTCGCCATGAGCCTTGAGCAGTTCCGCGAGCCGATGGACGTCAACGTCACCGGCACCTTCCTGAGCTGCCGGGAGGCTCTCCGGATCATGCAGCACCAGCGGCGCGGCTCGATCGTGACGCTGTCGTCGGTCAGCGGGCTCGACGGTGGCTTCCCCGGCCAGACGAACTATGTGGCGTCCAAGGGGGCGATCATCGCCTTCAGCAAGGCGCTGTCCTACGAGGCGGCGCCGCACGGCGTCCGGGTCAACGTGGTGGCCCCTGGCTTCGTCGCCACCGACATGACCCGCAGCGTTCCCGCCCAGATCAGGAAGCAGTACGAGTCCCGCATCCGGCTGGGCCGGATGGGCAGGCCCGAGGAGATCGCGTCGATCGTGAGCTTCCTCGCCTCGGACAAGGCCTCGTACGTCACCGGAGAGGTGATGGTCGCCCACGGCGGCGGCCTGGGCTGAGTCTGTCATCAAAAGCACGAGCTTCGACAGCACGAGCACGGAGGAAAGATGACCATCGACGAGCTGCGCGCCAGGGCTGCCCAGCGTCAGCAGGCGTGTGACCAGATCAAGAAGATGATCGTGAACCGGCTGGATCTGGAGATCGAGCCGAACTGGATCACCGACGACCAGCCCCTGTTCGGCCGCGGCCTTGAGCTGGACAGCCTGGACATCCTTGAGCTCTACGTCGCGATCGAGGCGGAGTTCGGGGTGGCCCTCTACGACAGCGAGATGGCGGTCTTCGGCTCGGTGTCCCGGCTCGCGGAGACGATCAAGCCCGAACTGCGAGCGGCAGCCGCAGTATGACCGTTGCCCAGTCGTCCAGGGAATCGCTCAGCCTGAACAACGACCAGATCAGGGAGCTGATCCCGCATCGCTGGCCGATGCTGCTGCTCGACCGCGTCGACAAGGTCGAGCCGGGCGTCAAAGGCACCGCGATCAAGAACGTCACCGGGACCGAGATCTGGTTCCAGGGGCATTTCCCCGACGAGGCGATCCTGCCGGGCGTCGTGGTCATCGAGGCGATGGCCCAGCTCGCCGGAGTGGTCTTCTCGCTCACCGGGACAAGCAAGATCAGTTACTTGGCGGGGGTCAGGTCGATGCGCTTCCGCCGCCGGATCGTCCCCGGTGACCAGCTGGTCCTGACCGCGGAGCGGAGCGCGGGCGGCAGAGGCTTCGGGGAGTACCGGGTCTCGGCGCGGGTGGACGGGAACATCGCCGCCGAAGGAATCATCACGATCGCCGACCCGGCGGCCGGCAGCACTCATGGAGAGGTGTGAGAAATGGATTCCGTGCTCGCGAACGCGCACCCGGAGGAGACCGTCTTCGGCGAGGTGCTGGACGCGACCGTCCCACTGCGCTTTTCGACGCCGGCCGAGGAGTACAAGGCCATCAGGGAGCGGGCCGCGCTGCTCGACCTGAGCGGGCTCGGCCTGATCGAGATCAGCGGTGACGGCGCCGTCGACTTCGCCCAGCGGGTCCTCGCCCGCGACGTCGAGTACCTGACCTCCGAGCGCTGCATGATGAGCCTCGTCCTGGACGAGTCGGGGCAGATCGTCGACCAGGTGGTCGTGTGGGGCCGGGAGAACGGGATGTTCCTGGAGAGCTCCTGCGGCGCCGGGCCGCGCCTGCTCGAACACCTGCAGAAGCACAACGACGAGGGTGTCGACATCGTCGACCGCTCCGGCGAACTGACCGTCCTGGGACTGGAGGGCCCCTACGCCTGGGGCGTGGTGGGCCGGCTGATCGACGGCGAGCTGGCCTCGCTGCCGTTCGAGGCCGTGGTGGACACGACCTGGAACGGCGTGGACATCGTGTTCGGGCGGACCGGGTTCACCAGCGAGTACGGCTACCAGATGATCGTGCCCACCGAGTCGGCCGCCGAGCTGTGGCGGCAGTCGCTGGAGCAGGCGGTGCCCGCCGGCAACGAGGCACTGGAGATCGCCATGCTGGAGGTCCGGCAGCCGGTGATCCGGCACGAGGCGACCGGCGGGGTCAACATCATCGAGGGCGGCGCCAACTGGCTCGTCGACATCACCAAGGAGTCGTTCATCGGCAGGGAGGCGGTGCTGGAGGCGTTCAACGGCTCCGTCGGCCGCCGGACCCTCGGCTTCAGCGGCGGCGGGTCGGTCCCCGAGCCCGGGACCCGGGTGCTGGCCGCCGGTCAGGACATCGGCGAGGTGGTGTACGCGGTGCACAGCCTCGGGCTGGGCGCCACGCTCGGCCTGGCGCGGGTGGATGCGGAGTTCGCCGCGGCGGGGCTGCGGTTCACCGTCGGCGACGCCGAGGTCACCACGCTGACCAGCCCCTACATCACGCCCAAGAGCTGGAGCATCCCGATCATCTGATCGGTTGATCGTCGGAGAAGGAGTGAGCATGGCGTCGCGCCCCGTCGTCATCACAGGTCTGGGTGTCATCTGCGCCATCGGCCGTGACCCGGAAGAGTTCTGGCTACGGCTCATGGCCGGCCAGGGTGGTGTCACCCCGGTCGACGACGAGGCGTTCGCCGTGTTCACCGCCCGGTACGCGGGTCAGGTCCCCACCGAGTGGATCACCGGGCAGCTGCCGGACTCCGACGCCGCCCTGGACCGCACCGCCCAGCTGGCCCTCATCGCGGCACGTCAGGCCGTCGGCCAGGCGGGGCTGTCGGCCGACGGCGTCGAGGCCGACCGGTTCGGGCTGGTACTCGGCAAGTGCCAGGCGACCCCCGACGCGGCGGGCCGCTACCAGCCCATGCATCGCACCGGCGACGTGGTGGCCGGGCGGCTGGGCATGCGCGGGCCGCGCATCCTGGTGTCGACCGCGTGCGCGGCCGGCGGCAACGCCGTCGGCCTGGCCAAGGACAAGATCCTCACCGGCGAGGCGGACGTGGTGCTGGCTGGTGGCGTCGACCCGCTGCTGTTCGGGACCTACGCCGGATTCGCCGGGCTGCAGGCGCTCAGCACCGGACCCTGCGCGCCCTACAGCCGCTCAGACGGTCTCAACCTCGGCGAGGGCGCGGCGTTCCTGCTGCTCGAACCGCTGGACCGGGCGCTGGCCAGGGGGGCGACCCCGCTGGCCGAGGTCGCCGGGTACGGGCTGTCCGCGGACGCCTACCACGCGACCGCCCCCGACCCCACCGGCCGGGGCGGCGCGAGCGCGGTACGCCGGGCGCTGGCCGACGCGGGCATGAGCACCGACGACGTGAGCTACGTCAGCGGTCACGGCACCGGCACGCCGGCCAACGACGCGATGGAGGCCAAGGTGATGCGGGCGGTCTTCGGTGACCGCGCGCCGCGGGTGCCCACCAGCAGCATCAAGTCCTTCGTCGGTCACACCCTGGGCGCGGCCGGCGCGGTCGAGGCGGTCGCCAGCGTGCTGGCGCTCCGGCACGGCATGGCGCCGCCGACCATCGGCTTCGACGCCGACACCACGACGGACCTGGACTTCGTACCCAACGTGGCCAGGCGGATGCCGATCGAGACCGTGGTCTCCAACAACTACGCCTTCGGCGGCAACAACGTCGCGCTCGCGCTGACCACCCCGGGTGGCGAGCGAGAGTACGAGGAGTTGCCCGACCGGCCGGTCGTGATCACCGGGCTGGGCCCGGTCAGCGGGCTGGGCACCGGGATCGCCGAGCTGGCCGAGGCACTCGCGGAGGGCCGCCAGGCCGTCGGCCGGGCGCCCTCGCTGGAGGGACGGACGTTCGCGCCCCGCTCGCTCTGGCGGCACATGAACCACCTGTCCAGGATGGCGATCGCGGCCTCCCGGCTGGCCTGGGAGGACGCCGGGATCAAGCTGCCCAGGGCGGCGCTGGACAACGTCGGACTGATCTTCGCGACCGCGGCGGGCTCGGTGGAGAGCACCGGCGGATTCGACGAGAGCGTCGCGGTCGACCCGAACAAGCCGGCCGTGCTGAGCTTCTCCAACGTCGTGCTGAACGCCACCGGCGGCGCGGTCTGCCAGACCCTGGGCCTGCGCGGCCCGACCACCACGATCTGCAACGGCGAGGCCTCGGCCTCGATCGCGCTGGACTGCGCCATTGAGATGATCAAGGCGGGCAAGGCGGACGTGGTGCTGGTGGTGGCGGCGGACGAGACGACGGCTGCCGGGGCCGCCGGGGCCGCCGGAGACACTGTGGTCACTCCCTACGACCGGGAGCGCACGGGGTCCGTTCCCGGATCCGCGGCGGTGGCCATCCTGGTGGAGTCGGCCGAGCACTGCGCCGCACGCGGGGGACGCGCGTACGCGCGGATCCTGGGCAGCGGCCACGCCGGCACCGGGGAGCAGGGCGAGCGGGAGTCGATCAGGCGCAGCCTGGCAGGCCTCTCCGCGGGGAAGGCCGGTCTGGTCGTCGGCGCGGGTACCGGCGGCCGGTACGACGCCGACGAGGCGGCGGTCCTGCTCGAACTGGTGCCGGACGGCCTGCTCACCACCTCGGTCGGGCAGACCGGCGACTGCCAGGCGGCCTCGGGCGCGATGAACCTCGCCGTGGCCGCCCTGGCGATCCGCGATGGGATCGCCCCCGCGCTGCACGGCCTGGAACACCCGTACGCCGGTGAGCTGGAGTCCTATGTCAGGAAGCCGCACCTGTCGGAGGCGGTGGAGCAGGCACTGGTGCTGACCGCGGCGGCCGACTCGGTGCGCGGCGCCGTCCTGCTGGGGGCGATGCCATGAAACCGGCCCCGGAGGCGGGCCCGCCGTTCGACGTCCCGGAGACCGATCGGCTGCTGACCACCACCCGGTCCGTCCGGCGGCGGCTCGACCTTGACCGGTCTGTGCCACGCGATGAGGCGGGCCCGCCGTTCGACGTCCCGGAGACCGATCGGCTGCTGACCACCACCCGGTCCGTCCGGCGGCGGCTCGACCTTGACCGGTCTGTGCCACGCGATGAGGCGGGCCCGCCGTTCGACGTCCCGGAGACCGATCGGCTGCTGACCACCACCCGGTCCGTCCGGCGGCGGCTCGACCTTGACCGGTCTGTGCCACGCGATGAGGCGGGCCCGCCGTTCGACGTCCCGGAGACCGATCGGCTGCTGACCACCACCCGGTCCGTCCGGCGGCGGCTCGACCTTGACCGGCCGGTGCCGCGCGAGGTCGTGGAGGAGGCCCTGGAGGTCGCCGTCCAGGCCCCGACCGCCAACAACCAGCAGCACTGGCGCTGGCTGGTGGTCACCGAGCCCGCCATCAAGGAGAAGCTCGCCGAGCTGATGCGGGTCTCCTGGAACTTCCATCGCAACGACGTATGGACCAGCGCCGGTCGCAGAAGGAACAGCGAGGCGGCACGGCGGAACAACGCCTCGGTGGTCGCGCTGGCCGAGGGGATCGCGAGGGTGCCCGTCCTGGTCATCCCCTGTGTGCTCGGCCGGCCGCCGGACATCGCGGCCATCGACGCCGCCTGGGAGCGGCAGATGGCGGCCAAGCCCGCGGAGGACACCGGACACGAGGTGCGGCTCGGCGCCATGCGGGCGAGCACCTTCTACGGCTCGATCTTCCCGGCGATCTGGTCCTTCCAGCTGGCACTACGCAGCCGGGGTCTCGGCAGCACGATCACCTGCATGCACGTGCCCTTCGAGCGGCAGGTGGGCGAACTGCTCAACATCCCGTCCGGGGTCACCCAGGTGTGCATGGTGCCGGTCGCCTACACGATCGGTACCGACTTCCGACCGGCGAAGCGGTACCGAGCCAGAGAACGCACGTATTGGGAAGGGTGGCAGGCATGACCGTTGAGTACGCCGATGTCGTCGTCGTCGGTGGCGGAATCGCGGGCGCGTCCGCGGCCAGCAAGCTGGCCGCGGGTGGTCTGTCGGTCGTCTTGCTGGAGAAGCAGAAGGTCTACCAGGATCTGGTGCGCGGCGAGTGGCTGGCGCCCTGGGGCGTTCGGGAGGCACAGCTGCTCGGTGTCGCCGACTGCTTCGCGGCGGGCGGCGCCTGGGAGATCCGCGAGTGGATGACCTGGGACGAGGCCATTCCCGCGGACGAGGTCGAGGCCATCGACATGACCCGGTCGATGCCCGAGGTCGGCGGCCCGCAGTCGTTCCCGCACCACGCGGTGTGCGAGCTGATGGCGGCGCAGGCGGCGGAGTACGGCGCCAGGCTGGTGATGGACGCGGCCAAGATCAAGGTCACCCCCGGCGCGGAGCCGAGGGTCAGCTACCTCGACAACGACACCGAGCACGAGATCAGGACCAGGATGGTGCTCGGCGCCACCGGCCGGGTCGGCAACGTCGGCCGGCAGATCGGTGTCTCGATGAGCGGCTCCGTGCACCACTGGGGCGGCGGCATGATGGTCGAGGGGCTGGACGACTGGCCCTCCGACGTGCAGGCGATGGGCACCGAGGGCGACGTCATGTTCATGGTGTTCCCGCAGGGCTTCGGCCGGGCGCGGCTCTACCTCAACCTCGCGACCGGCACCCAGCACCGCTACCGCGGACCCGACGCGGTGCGGAACTTCCTGAACGCCTTCGAGCTCAACTGCCTGCCCGACCGGGGTAAGGCGGTGACCCAGGCGATCCCCGCCGGGCCGCTGGCGGTCTGGCCGTCGATGACGCTCATCCCCGACGGGCCGCCGCTGACCGATGGGGTCGTGCTGATCGGCGACGAGGCGGGAAACGGCGACACCGTACTGGGCACCGGCCTCTCGTGCAGCATGCGCGACGCCAGGACCGTCGCCGACATCCTGCTGGAGAGCGACGACTGGTCGGTGGGGGCCTTCGACCCCTACCTGAAGGAGCGCAAGGCACGGATGGACCGCCTGAACTTCGGCGCGGCCATCATCAGCAAGCTGTACGCGGAGTTCGGGCCCGAGGCCACCGAGCGGCGCAGGCGCGCCCGCCGGTTGATGTCGCAGAACGTCGCACTGCAGGTGACGGGGCTGCTGAACATGGTGCCCCCGGAGGATGTGCCGGAGTTCGGCTTCAGCGAGTTCTTCGCCGAGCGTTTGTTTAGGGAGACCGTATGAGCATGGAATCGTTGGTCAACAGGACGCTGCACGTCAACGGCGTCGACATCGCGTTCGTCGACCAGGGCGAGGGCGACCCGGTGGTCCTGCTGCACGGATTCCCGGACTCCTCCTACCTGTGGCGCCACCAGATCCCGGCGCTGGTCGAGGCGGGCTACCGGGTCATCGCCCCGGACCTGAGAGGGTTCGGCGAGTCCGGCAAGCCGCAGGAGATCGAAGCCTACGACATGCAGACGATCGTCAACGACGTCGTCGAGCTGACCCTGGCACTGGGCATCCGCAAGACGCACCTGGTCGGCCACGACTGGGGCGCCGCCATCGCGTGGATGTACTCGTTCCTGATGCCCCGCAGGGTCGACCACCTGGCCGTGCTGTCGGTCGGCCACCCGGGGGTGTTCTCCACCCCGACGCTGGAGCAGCGGGCCGCCTCCTGGTACATGCTCTTCTACCAGTTCCCCGGGGTGAGCGAGGCGCTGCTGCGCCGCAACGGGTGGCGGCTGTTCAAGCAGATCATGGGCCGCGAGGGCGACCACACCCGCTACCTGCGCGACCTGGCCCGCCCGGGCGCGCTGACCGCCGGTCTGAACTGGTACCGGGCCAACCGCTCGCCGGAGTCCGAACTCCGTCCCGAGCGGCCCTTCCCGCCGGTGCTCGCTCCCACGCTGGGCATCTGGTCGGCCGGTGACAAGGCCATGATGGAGGAGGGTATGACCGGCTCCGCCAAGTACGTCAAGGGCCCCTGGCGCTACGAGCGGATCGAGGACGCCAGCCACTGGATTCCCCTCGACGCCCCCGAGCAGGTCAACAAGCTGCTGATCGGCTTCCTGGGCACCGAGAAGCCGGCCGAGGCGGCCAACCGCCGCAGGCGGCGGCTCTAGCCGAGGGATGGGGGGTCTCATGCTCGGGTTCCTGTTTCCCGGACAGGGCACGGTCCGTGTCGGCATGGGCGCCTGGCTGCGCCGCAAGCCGGTGGCCGCGGAGGTGTTCGCCCAGGCGGACGAGTCGCTCGGGCAGCCGATCTCGCCGCTCTGCGCCAAGGGGCCGCTGGACCGCCTGGTCGCCACCGAGCACGCCCAGCCGGCGGTGACCGTGTGCAACCTGGCGGCGCTGGCCGTGCTGCGCGCCGACGGGCACGAACCCGGCCTGGTCGCGGGGCACAGCGTCGGCGAGCTCAGCGCGCTGTACGCGGCGGGCGTGCTCGACCTGGCGGGCACGCTCCGGCTGGTGGAGATCCGTTCCCGGCTGATGGCCGAGGTCGGGGTGACGGGCGGGATGAGCGCGGTCATGGGGCCGGCGGTCGAGGAGGTCGAGGCGCTGGCCGCCGAGGCCGCCACCGCGGACGAGCCGCTCGTCGTGGGCCTGGAGAACGCGCCGGGCCACACGGTGGTCTCCGGCGCGCTGCCCGCGATCGAGCGGCTGGGCAAGCTGGCGACCGGCGCCCGCAAGATCGTGCCGCTCCAGGTCAGCAACGCCTTCCACTCCCCGCTGATGGCCCCCGCGGTACCCGGCTGGCGGGAGGCGGTGCGCGCCGCGCCGATGGCGCCGCCCCGCGTCCCGGTCGTGCCCAACGTCACCGCCGAACCCACCATGGATCTGGACGTGATCAGGGAGGCGCTGATCACCCAGCTCACCGAGCGGGTGCGGTGGACCGAGACCGCGGCGCGGACCACCGAGACCACCCTCTGCGTCGAGGTGGGCGACAGCAAGGTGCTGACCGGGCTGTCGCGCGGCGTCGGTGCCCGTTGCCTGAGCATGACCGACCCCGGCACGCCGCGCCGGCTGGCCCAGGAGCGGGGCGCGTGAGCCGGTGGGGCTGCGCCATGGTCTCCTTCGCCGGGCTCTCCCAGCCGGGGGAGCTCCTCGGCGGGATGCGGCTGGAGCAGGTCTACACCCGCCCGGAGCGTCTGCGGTCGGGGGCGGGCCGCACCCTCCAGCACTGGGCGGGCCGCCTCGCGGCCAAGCGGGCGGTGCTGCGCCTGCTGGACGTCGCGGAGACCGCCGAGCATCTCGGCCAGGCGGAGGTGCTGCCCCGGCCCACCCCGATGTGCTCCCGGAGCGCCGTCTGCCTGCACGGGCACCCGCCCGACGTACGGCTGAGCGGCGCCCTCGCCGACGCGGCGGGGGAGAAGGAGCGGATCCGGATATCCATCAGTCACACCGCCGCCTGTGCGCTGGCGGTCGCACTGGTCTCGGCGCGGCTCCCCGAAGACGACCACCTCGATGGGTTTGACGATGAGGCTCGACGGTGAGGCCTGACATGGACATGCGACAGATCGCGGAAAGCCACCTGAAGGCCTGGCAGAGCGGGGACGCCGAGGCCGTGGCCGCGGCGGTGGACGCCTTCGACGATCCGGACACGGCGGGCCCGCTGAGCGGGGACGCGCTGGCCGTCCACGCGGGCGAGGTGTTCGCCCGCTTCGGCAACCTGCGGTTCCACGTCGAGCACCTGGCCGTCACCGGGGAGCTCGCCGTGCTCTCCTGGACGCTGGAGGCCGACCACCGCGCCCCCTACCTGGCCATGCCCGCCGTCGGCGGGTCCGTCCGCGTCACCGGGACCGACCTGCTGGTCAGGGATGGTGAGACGGTGCGCGTCCAGCGGTGCTTCGACCGGCTGGCCGTCGCCGCCGCGCTGGGATTCGAGGCGAGGTTCGTGCCCGAGGCCGACGAGGAGCGGGAGTTCGGGGTGAGCACGCGGACCACCCTGGGGCGTACCGCGCGTCCCGGCGCCCTGGCGCTGACCTGGCTGGAGGTCGGCGACGGCGCGCAGGCGGCCGAGGTCGACCTGCTCAGCGTGGAGGTCGTCAAGGCGCTGCGCGCCTCGAAGGGATTCCTCGGCGCCTCGACCTTCGACATCGGCACGCGCAAGTTCACCCTGAGCGCCTTCGACCGCCCCGAGTCCGTACGCGCCGTACACGGCCGGCCCCACCAGCGGGCGATGCGGCGCTTCTTCAAGGGCGGACTGTGCACCCGGGCACTCACCAGCATCTGGCTGCCGGCCACGGTCCGCGAATACGCTCGCTGTCCCGACTGCGAGACCGTCTTCTCCACGGACGAGGGCGCGGCCTGCGGTTGTGGCTGGATTCCCGAGCGTGAATCCCTATTGTGACTGGAGTGCGATCTTGCCCACCCCCTCCCCCTGGTTCCCCTTCACCGCCGAGCACCGGCTTGACGACGGTGACCGGCCAACCGTGGTGTTCATGTCCGCCCTGTTCGCCGGCGGCTGGATCTGGGATCACCCCTACCGGCGGCTGGAGAGCGCCGGCTGGCCGGTGCTCCGCACCAACGAGCCCATCTGCGCGCTGGACAGCAAGATCGTCGGTTCGATCGAGCGGCTCGGCGACGTGCTGCTTGAGGTCTGTGACGCCGCGGGTGTCAAGGACATCATCATCTGCGCCAACTCCCTCGGCGGCCTGGTCGCGATCGACCTGGCGGGCCGCTTTCCCGAGCGGGTCCGCGGCATCGTGGTGAGCGGAGCCCCGGGGCTGACCCCCGACCCCGACGTCGGCCTGAGCTTCGACCGCAGGGCCAGCGTGCAGCCCGCGGGCGAGGAGTTCCGCGACCGCATGCTGGGCGCCCTGTTCCACGGCGAGCCGCTCTTCAGCGAGGAGCGGCTGGAGGAGACCGCCACCCTGCTGCGGCACCCGCCCGCGATGGTGAGCATGGCGCGCAGCCTCAAGGCCACCCGCGTCTACAAGGTGCTGTCGGCCGTGGACAAGGTGACCTGCCCGTCGATGTACGTGTGGGGGGAGTACGACCGGATGACCCCGGCCGCCGCCTGGGTGAAGGCCCTCGCCGACTACCCGCAGCACGAGATGGTGCTGATCGGGGGGTGCGGGCACATCCCCATGGTCGAGCGCGCCGACGAGTACGCGGCCTGCCTCGACCGGTTCCTGGCCCCCTTCGCCGAGGCGGCCGGGACGGCCGGGGTGTCCGCGTGACCCGCTCGGCGGTCCTGGTGGGCGTGGACATCGTGGAGACGGACCGGATCGCCAGGACCGTCTCCGACGGCGGCGCCGCCTACGGCAGGCGGGTCACCACGCCCGCCGAGCGGGAACTGCACGCCGGCTCGCCTCTCGCGGACGCCGCCTCGTTCGCGGTCAAGGAGAGCTTCATCAAGGCGGTGGGCGGCCGGCCGGCCGGGTTCGACTGGCACGACTTCGAGGAGCGGGGTGAGGAGCAGCGGTGGGCCACCCCGCTGCTGGCCGAGGCGGCGTCGGCGCTGGGCGCGTCCACCGGGCTGACACTGACCACGGGCGCGTCGTACACCGTCAGGGGCGCCAGCCGCCGCGCCGCCCTGGCCCGGCTGGCGCCACAGGAGAATGACGCCCCGGTGGCCGGCGCGGCCCGGTGGGGCCTTCGCGCGGGACTGCTCGTCGCGCTGGCGATAGTGACCGTCGATTCCAAGGGAGCACTGTGATGTCGCTTGTCCAGGCGGAGGGGGAGACCTTCGTCAAACCCGGAGAGTCGATCCAGCGAGCGCTCGACGAGGCGGGGCCGGGAGCGACCATCCAGCTGACCGAGGGGACCTACGCCGAGAGCCTGTGGATCAGGCACAGCGGGGTCACCCTGGTCGGTGCGGGACCGGAGCTGACCAGGCTGGTTCCCGGTGCGGCGGCGGAGGAGGTGGGCATCCCGCAGCTGCACGACGCGTCGGAGGACGTGGTCAGCGGCATCAGCGTGCACGGTGACGGCATCCGCGACGTCACCGTGCGCGGGCTGGCGGTGAGCGGCTTCTCCGGCTCAGGCGTCTACGCGCACACGGTCCAGGGACTCGTCGTCGAGGACGTCGAGGCGCGGGACAACGACTTCTGGGGCATCTACCTCCGCGAGTCCAGCGGCGTCGAGGTGCTGCGCTGCCGGGCCTCGGGAAGCCAGTACGCGGGCATCGCGCTGAGCTTCTGCCCCGAGGCGAACGCGCTGGTCGCGGAGAACGAGACCTCCGCCAACGCCTTCGGGATCTTCGTCGACAACTCCTCGAAGGCGCGGATGGTGCGCAACACCTGCCACGGCAACTCCGCCGGGCTGCTGCTGCTCAACCAGACCTACGAGGGCGAGTTGCCGGGCGGGGTGAACGACTGCCTGGTGGCGGAGAACGAGCTCCGGGGCAACGGGCTGCTCAGCGGGGAGGGCAACCCGAACGGCCTGGGTGAGGCGGGCCCGCCGATCTCCGGGGTGGGTCTCGCGCTGATCGGTGCCCACCGCGTCACCGTGGTGGGAAACCGGATCCACGACAACCACCCGAGCGGCCCCTCGGTCATGGGCGGGGCGTTCGTGCTGGGATCGTCCAAGGACTGGGGAGGCGACGAGTCCCTGGACAACCACATCTCCTGGAACCGGATCACCGGCAACACCCCGCTCGACGTCCAGGTCGACGCCGACTTCACCCGGCAGGGTTTCGCCAACAACGTGGCGAACGCCACCGCGCCCGACACGATCGAGGGCTGCGCCGCCGAGGAAAGCCGATGACGGTCACCCTGAGCTGTACGGGGCTGAGCAAGAGGTACGGCGACATCCTCGCCGTACAGGACGTCGGCTTCTTCATCGAGAAGGGGGAGGCCTACGGCCTGCTCGGTCCCAACGGGGCGGGCAAGACCACCGCGATCTCCATGCTGATGGGCCTGCTGCAGCCGGACGCGGGAAGCGTACAGATCTGTGGCCACGATCTCGCGACCGATCCGCTCGCGGCGAAGGCGAAGATCGGTTACGTCCCGCAGGAGATCGCGCTCTACCCCGACCTGACCGGCCGGGAGAACCTGCGCTTCTTCGGCAGGCTCTACGGGCTGCCCCGGCGGGAGCTGGCGAAGCGGATCGACGAGGTGCTCGACTTCGTCGGCCTGTCGGACCGGGCGGACGGAAAGATCGACACCTACTCGGGCGGGATGAAGCGCCGGATCAACATCGGCGCGGCCCTGCTGCACCGGCCGGAGGTGCTCATCCTGGACGAGCCGACGGTCGGGGTGGACCCGCAGAGCCGCAAGGCCATCCTGGACGGGGTCGAGCAACTGGTGGCCGACGGCATGAGCCTGCTGTACACCTCGCACTACATGGAGGAGGTCGAGCGGGTCTGCAAGCGCATCGGGATCATCGACCACGGCAAGGTCATCGCCGAGGGCACCCGCAAGGAACTCGTCTCCACCCTCGGCAGCGCGGACCGGGTCGAGCTCGTCCTCGACGGCGACCTGGATATCGCGACCGACAAGCTGCGCGCGGTGGAGGGGGTCACCGAGGCGGTGCGGACGGGTACCTCGTCCATCCGGCTGATCGTCAACGAGGGAAGTCACCTGCTGCCCACCCTCATCGCCGCGGTGCGGGGCATCGCCGTCGTGACGGCCGTCGAGGTCATCGAACCCGACCTTGAGGCCGCGTTCCTGCACCTCACCGGC
Organism: Streptosporangium sp. CA-115845; assembly: GCF_050943795.1. Lineage (NCBI taxonomy): Bacteria > Bacillati > Actinomycetota > Actinomycetes > Streptosporangiales > Streptosporangiaceae > Streptosporangium > Streptosporangium sp. CA-115845. The sequence continues at coordinate 2,712,164 of NZ_CP191988.1, forward strand.
AACAAGCTGCGGGACTGACGATGCTGAGAGCTCTTTTCGTGGTGAGCCGTCTCGAACTGCGCGCCAGGTTCATGGACGGTACGGCGGTGCTGACCGCCCTGCTCGCCCCCATCGTGCTGGCCTCGCTGTTCGGGTTCGCCCTCGGCGGAGACGATCCGCCCTTGCGCGCCACGGTGGGCTTCGTCGATCTCGACGGCGGGGAGTTCCCCTCCAGCGTGCGCCGGGAGGTGCTGTCGGCCAAGGAACTCGACGGCATGCTGACCCTGCGCGACTTCACGACGGAGAAGGACGCGCAACAGACCCTCGACGACGGGGACATCGGCGCGGCGATCGTGTTCCCCCCGGGGTTCAGCCGACACGTCGGCGCCGGACGAGGGGGGAAGGTCACCGTGCTCACCTCCCCGGAGACGCCGCTGGCCGGAGTGGTCGCGAGCAGCATCGTCGACCGGATCTCCGCCCTGGTGGACGCCCGCACCCTCGCGGTCAAGGCGTCCCTGGACGCCGGCGTCTCCGCGGACAAGGTCAAGGAGTTCGTCGAGCGCAACGGCGCGAGCGGCCCGGCGCTGACCCTGGAGAGCGACCCCATGGCGGGCGGAAAGGTCGACCTGTCGGTCTACTACGGCTCCGGCATGGCCGCGCTCTTCGCCTTCTTCGTGGTGGGCACCTCGGTCAGAAGCCTGCTCACCGAGCGCAACCTCGGCACGCTCAACCGGATGCGTGCCGCGCCCATCCGGCCGTGGATCCCGATCGTGGGCAAGGGGGTGGTCGGCTTCCTGCTGGCACTGGTCAGCGTCTGCGCCGTCTGGGCCTCCTCGGTGCTGCTGTTCGGGTCCACCTGGGGTGATCCGCTCGCGGTGTTCGCGCTCTGGACCGCGCACGTGCTGGCCGCCGCCGCGATCACCATGCTGGTGGCCAGCAGGGCGAGGACCGACTCCCAGGCCGACGGGCTGATCATGGGCGTCTCCTTCGTCTTCGCGTTCCTGGGCGGCAGCCTGGTGCCGATGTACAACCTGCCGGACTTCCTGCAGAAGGTGGCGCTGTTCACCCCGAACGGCTGGACGTCGACGGGACTGACCGAGCTCGCCGGTGGCGGCGGGGGCCTGGCGACGGTCGCCGGCCCGATCGCCGCACTCTGCGGGATGGCACTCGTGGCCGGCGGCATCGCCGCCTTCGGCTTCCGGAGAGGACTACTCGGTTGACTTCCTCCCCACGGCTGAAGCCGGGAGATTCCAGCCCTCACGGGTTGGGTTTCCTGCTTCACCGGCAACCGCCCGCCCGGCTTGTTCCGCTTGGGTCCTACGTCGCCTCCACAGGCGTTTCACCTCTCCGCCAGCCCGGCGGCGAGGGTGTTGCCAGTCGTGCGGGCGGCGGCTTGGTTATCGCCGCCGATGCGCACACGTTACTCACCCGCGCGGCTCCGTGCTGTGTTTCCTCCACAGAGCTGAAGCCCGGGGTCTCCACGCTGAAAAGAGCCAGATGAGCCCGAGCCCGGTCAGAGCCCTGGTGGCGGCCAACCTGCGCCGTCACTCCCGCGACAAGGTGGGCCTGTTCTTCATGGTGGTCATGCCGTTCGTGACCATCCTCTTCGTCGGGATGGCCCTGGGCGGAAGCGCGTCCGGACAGGACCGGATACCGGTCGGGGTGGTCGCGCAGGACTCCGACCCGGTCGCGACGGCCGTGCTGCGCCAGCTGGAGACCAGCCCCGACCTCGCGATCGAGCGGATGGAGACCGAGGAGCGGGTGCGCTCCGGGGTGCGGACCGGCGCCCTCGCGGCCGGTCTGCTGATCCCGCCGGGGTCCACCGAGCTGGAGCTGGTCATGACCCAGACCAACGGCAGCGGCCTGGCGGCACGGAGCATCATCGACGTCGCGGTAGGCAAGGTGGCCGCGGTGCTGGAGGCCGTGCGGGCGGCCCAGTCGGCGGGTGCGTCCCCGGCCGAGGCCGAGGCCCTGGTGCGCAAGGCCCAGACCGAGTCGGCCCAGGTGGCGGTGAGCACCAGCGGCGCCGCGGAGAGCTCCACGCCCCGCGGATTCGCCTACACCGCACCCGCCAACGTGCTGCTGTTCACCTTCGTCAACTCCATGGCGGTCGCCGCGGCCCTGGCCGAGAGCCGCAGGCTGGGCATGATCCGCCGTTCCCTCGCCGGGCCGGTGCGGGAGCGCGCGGTGCTGCTCGGAGAGGTGCTGAGCAGGCTCATCATCGCCGTCGTGCAGGCCTGCCTGATCATGGTGGTGAGCACGCTGATGTTCGACGTGTCATGGGGAGACCCGCTGGGCGTCGCCGCGGTCGTCGGCTCGTTCTGCCTGGTGTCCACCGGCGCCGCGGTGCTGGTCGGCAGCCTGGTGCGGTCGCCCTCCCAGGCCCCCGCGATCGGGCCTCCGCTGGGCATCGTGCTCGGCATGCTGGGCGGCTGCCTGTGGCCGCGAGAGGTCGCGGGCGAGACCCTGAACATGATCGGCTACCTGGTCCCGCACGGCTGGGGGATGGACGCGCTGATCACGCTGACCAAACCGGGCAAGGGGCTGGGCTCGGTCCTGGTCGAGGTGGCCGTACTGCTCGGGATGGCGGCGCTCCTGCTGGGCATCTCGCTCGTGGTGTTCCGCAAGCGCATGCGCACGTCCAACTGACCGAACGCGGCACTGGGGAAAAGGGGCGGCGAATGCGCATCCTGGTGACCGGCGGGGCCGGTCTCACCGGCTCCCGTCAGGTGTGCGCGCTCGCGCGCGGTGCCTCGATGGCCGCGTCGGCGGCCGTGCCGGAGACCATGACCGCGCGCCGGCGCCGGGACGGCCGGGCCCGCGTCACGGACCCGGCGACCCGCACATGAAGGGCATCGTGCTGGCCGGGGGCTCGGGCACCCGGCTCCGGCCGCTGACCACGATCACCTCCAAGCACCTGCTGCCGGTCTACAACAAGCCGATGGTCTACTACCCGCTCTCGGTGCTGATGCTGGCCGGAATCCGGGAGATCCTGCTGATCAGCACCCCCGAGCACCTGCCGGGCTTTCGGACGCTGCTCGGTGACGGCTCCCGGCTGGGCCTGCGCCTGAGCTATGCCGTCCAGACCGCGCCCCGCGGGCTGGCCGACGCCCTGGTGGTCGGCGGGGAGTTCGTGGGCGACGACCGGCTGGCCCTCATCCTCGGCGACAACATCTTCTACGGCCACGAACTCCCCTCGGTGCTCCGCGACGAGGTCGGCAAGCTCGACGGCTGCACGGTCTTCGGCTACCCGGTCGCCGACCCCGAACGGTACGGGGTGGCGGTTCTCGGCGAGGAGGGCCGGCTGGTCGACATCGAGGAGAAACCGGACCGGCCCCGGAGCAACCTCGCCGTCACCGGCCTCTACCTCTACGACAACGTCGCGCTGCGCTATGCCGCCGAGCTGACCCCTTCGGCGAGGGGTGAGTTGGAGATCACCGACCTCAACCGGCGCTTCCTCGCCGAGGGCCGCGCCCGGCTGGTCAACCTGGGCCGGGGTACGGCCTGGCTGGACACCGGCACGCCGGACAGCCTGCTGGAGGCCGGGGTCTTCGTGCAGGTGCTGGAGAAACGGCAGGGCGTGCAGATCGCCTGCCTGGAGGAGGTGGCCTACCGGATGGGTTACATCGACGACCACGGGCTCCGCGAGCTGATCGGCCGCGCCGGATCCGTGACGGAGGAGGGGCGCTACCTGGTCCGGGTGCTGGAGGCCTCTATATAGATCAAGATTGACATAGGCATTTGTCTATGTTGAAAGGGGGAGCGATGGAGCCACTTGAGCTTCTGGAGTGCAACCCGCCGCTGGCCCGAGATCTGACCGGCGTCGCCGTCCGCGTCTCGTCAGTGGGCAAGGAAGATCGATCTGGAGGCGGCGCCCGCTCGGGTACCCGTGTCAGGCGACCGGGGTACGCCTAGCATGGAGGTATGCGCACCGATCCGGTGACGTTGTTCCTCTGCGGGGACGTCATGCTCGGCCGCGGCGTCGATCAGATCCTTCCGTACCCCGGTGACCCGACGCTGCAGGAGAGCCATGTCCGTGACGCTCGGACATATGTCGATCTCGCGGAGGCGGTGAACGGCCGAATTCCCCGGCCGGTCGGCTTCTCCTGGCCGTGGGGGGATGCCCTGGGGGTGCTGGCGGAGGTCGCGCCCGATGTCCGGGTGGTGAACCTGGAGACGAGCGTCACCCGGAGCGATGATTTCGCGGTGGGGAAGGCCGTGAACTACCGGATGAATCCAGCCAACCTGCCCTGTCTGCTGGTCGCCCGGCCCGACGCCTGCGTGCTGGCGAACAACCACGTCATGGACTTCGGCCGACGAGGTCTGGAGGAAACGCTCGACGCCCTGGCCGGCGCGGGACTGCGAGCGGTGGGGGCGGGCCGGGAGACGGACGAGGCGCGGCGACCCGTGATCGTCACCGTCGAGGGTGGCGGGCGGGTCCTGATCCTCTCCTGCGGGACGGAGTCCAGCGGCATTCCGCCGGAATGGGCGGCGGCCCCGGATCGCGGGGGTGTCGACTTCGTCCCGGAGCTGTCGGAGGCCGCCGCGGCCGAGGTGGCCGGCCGGGTGCGGCGGGTGAAGCGCCCCGGTGACGTCGCGGTCGTCTCCATCCATTGGGGCTCCAACTGGGGTTACCACGTCTCCCGAGAGCAGCGGCGCTTCGCGCACCGCCTGGTCGACGGCGGTGTCGACGTGGTGCACGGGCACTCCTCGCACCATCCCCGGCCCGTCGAGGTCTACCGAGACAAGCTCATCCTGTACGGCTGCGGTGACCTCGTCGACGACTACGAGGGCATCACCGGCTATGAGGAGTACCGGGACGATCTTCGGCTGCTGTACTTCGTGTCGGTGGAACCGGAGTCGGGCAGGACGGCCGGTCTGCGGATGGTGCCCATGCGGGCCCGTCGGATGCGCCTCCAGCACGCCTCGGGCGAGGACTCCGAATGGCTGCGGGCGGTTCTCGACCGGGTCGGCCGTGACCTCGGGTCACGAGTCGACACCGAGCCGGACGGCGCCCTCGCGCTCCGGCGGACGTAGGCGGGGCCGGACATGACCGCAGGCGCCTCTCCAGAAGATCTCATCCGGGCCGTCCGGGCGATGGGCGTCCGCGACGAGCGTCTGCTGGAGGCCGTACGCGCGACGCCGCGAGCGGGATTCGTCCCCGCGGACCGTATCGCCATCGCCTACCACGACGAGCCCATCCCGATCGGGCACGGGCTGGTGACCACGCAGCCCTCGCTGTCGGCAAGGATGATCGAAGGTCTCGGTCTCGGCGGGACGGAACACGTGCTTGAGATCGGCACCGGCCTCGGTTTCCAGACCGCGCTGCTCGCTCGCCTGGCCGCCGACGTGGTGACCGTCGACCTGTGGGCGGACCTGGTCCGGCAGGCGCGCCGGAACCTCGCCCGGCAGGGGATCGGCAATGTCGAGCTGCTCGTCGGAGACGGCGGCGGCGGCGTGCCGGACCGCGCCCCGTACGACGGCATCGTGGTGTCGGCCGCGTTCCCCGAGGTGCCCCCGCCGCTGGTCGAACAGCTCCGGCTCGGCGGTCGCCTGGTGCAGCCCATCGGGCCGGGCGGGCGGGAGGAGGTCGTCCTGTTCCAGCGCACCGTGACCGGACTTGAGCGCCGGCAGGTCCTCACGCTGGCCAGCTTCGTCCGCCTTCATGGAAGATACGGTTTTCCATCCTGAACGTGTTACCCCGAGCCGGCCACGTCTCCCCGCGGACGGTGACCGGGAGGACGGCCTCCACGACCGTGCCGCCGCCCGAGGCCGGGCCGATCGAGCACGTCCCGCCGAGCTCGGCGGCGCGCTCGCGCATCGAGGCGAGGCCGATCCCGGGGCGAGGAGCGGCGGGCAGGCCGTCGCCGTCGTCCTGGACGCGGACGGTGAGGAAGGAGTCCCCGCGCCGGAGCGAGATCGTCACCGACCGGGCTCCGGCGTGCCTGCGGACGTTGGTGAGCCCCTCCTGCACGATGCGGTAGGCGGCCGTCTCGACGGCCGTGGGCAGGCCGGACAGATCGCCCTCGATCTCGACGGTCACCGTGGGGCCGCCGGTCGCCAGCGCCCGTACGGCTCCGGCCAGGCCGAGCGTGTCCAGGGTGGGCGGGCACAGGCCGTACAGCAGCTCCCTGACCTCCTCGCTGACCGCGTCCATGCCGCGGCGCAACTCCGTCAGGTGCCGGTCGGCGGAGTCGGGGGCGGTGCGCAGGCTGATCCTGGCCATGTTGATGGCCATCGCCATGTCGGTCAGCGCGTGGCCGAGCCCGTCGTGCAGATCCCGGCACAGGCGACGGCGCTCCTCCTCGCGGACGCCGGCCACCACGGCCGCCAGCGCGTCGCCCGGCTCGATGACGGCGGTCACGGCAGTTGCCAGACGCCCGAGAACACCGCGGCCAGGACCAGCGCCGCGCAGACCCCCAGCCAGGGCCCGCGCCGGGTCGAGTCGCGCAGCATCGCCAGCGCTCCCGCTCCCAGGCTCAGCGCCAGCAGGTAGAGCACGTGCCAGAACGCCGACCCCGGGGCCTTCTCGAACGTCGACATCGGCGAGGTCCACAGGACGAACTCCACGAAGAAACCGAGGAACCGCTCGGAGGTCGAGTAGACGACGTAGTTGAAGGCGACCAGTACCACCATCACCGCGAACGGCACGCCCGGCCAGGGCGCCCAGCGGGCGGTCGCCGTTCCCAGCAGGGCGGCCCCGAGCACGCACAGCGGCCCGGCGGCCATTTCCCACACTGTGGGGGTATGCCCAAGGTCCACGCGGAAGGCCAGGCAGAGGCCCAGCAGCACCGCCTGGAACAGGCACGCCAGGACGAACGGCACGAGGGCGGCCAGGCAGGCGGCGGCCGTACGGTGCGTACGGTCGAGCGGTGCGGTGGACAGCAGCTCCCGGGTACCGGCCCGGCGCGCGGCGGTGCCGATGAGGTTCGCGGCGAAGAAGATGAGCACGCCCCACTCCATGACCATCTGAGCGGTGATCACTCTGAAGGAGTCCTGCGGCCACTGCCAGGGTTGGGTGAGGAGCACCAGCGTCAGCAGCGCGAGCCCGAGCAGGTTGAGCGGGTGGCGGAGCAGCAGCCGGGCTTCGGCACGGGCCAGCGCGGGTACCGCGTGCAGCGTCGTCACGGGCAACCGCTCCGCCACCCGTGACGACCCGGTCAGGGGCGCGTGGTCGTCGGTCGGCGTGTCCGTGGCGATGTTCGTGCCGATCCCCGTGCCCGGCCCGGTCTCCGCCGCCCGGGACGGGGCGCCGTGGTCGTACGTCATGCCGCCGCCTCCGCGGCCGTGCCGCCGAGCAGCAGCAGGTAGCCGTCCTCCACGGTCGGCTCGGCCAGGTGGGCGCCCTCCGGAGCGGGCCCGATGTTGCGGAACAGTCCGTCGCCGGTGCGCCAGGAGAGCACTCCCGACTTCTCCGAGGAGAACCAGACCCGGCCCTCGGCCAGCGCCCGGATCTCCTCGGGCGTGCCCTCGAACTCGCACCGTCCCGCCTTGAGCACGACCACCCGGTTGCAGAGGGCGGCGACGTCCTCGGTCTGGTGGGTGGAGAGCACGACGGCCCGGTCCTGCCCGATGTGCGAGATCAGCTCGCGGAACCGGAGCCGCTGCTCGGGGTCCAGACCGACGGTCGGCTCGTCCAGCAGGATCAGCTCGGGGTCGCCGAGCAGCGTCTGCGCGATGCCCAGCCGCCGCCGCATGCCGCCGGACAGCGTCCGGATCCGCTTCCCGCTCACGGAGGTCAGCCCGACCTCCTCGATCACCCGGCGCACCTCGTCGTGCCGGGCCCGCCGCTCCACCATCTCCTTCAGGATCGCCACGTAGTCGATGAACTCGAAGACCGTGAACCCCCGCTGGTAGCCCGGTTCCTGCGGCAGGTATCCCAGCCGCCGCCGGATCTCCAGCCGGTCCCCGGCCGGGTCCCGGCCGAGCAGTCTCAGCTCGCCCTCGTCCGGGGCGAGTACGGTCGCCAGCATCCTGATCAGCGTGGTCTTACCCGCGCCGTTCGGCCCCAGCAGACCGGTCACCCCCTTCCCCGCGGTGAAGGTGAGCCCGTCCAGGGCCCGGCTGCGGCCGTAGGCCTTCACCAGACCCGCTGCCTCGATCATGAGAACTCCCTGCGGCGCGCGATGAGAAGGACGACGGATACGAAGGTGATGGCCAGGTAACCCACCTGCCCGGCGCCGCCGAACATCGCCAGGCTCGGCTCGCGGAGGTTCGTGGCGACGACCACGACCAGCCAGGCCGCCGCCACGGCGGCCCCGCAGTGGCGCGGGTCGAACCGGCTGGAAAGGACGAGGGTCAGCGAGGTCAGCGCGAGCGAGGGCAGCAGCCACGCGGCCACGGTCCAGTCGTTGCCCAGCAGGGCGAGGCCCATCACCAGCGCCAGCGCGGCCGAGGACGTCAGCACCGCGGCGGCGCGCATCAGCATCAGCCGGAACATCGAGTACGGCGCGGCCAGGCCGATCTCGTGGGCCGGATCGCCGTCCCGGCCGAAGGCCACGGCGACTCCGGCGACCGGCAGGATCGGGGCCAGCGTGAGATAGACGAGCAGTCCCCACCGGGTCGTCTCTCCCGAGGCCAGCGCGGCGAACAGGAGCGCCACGGTGCCGGCCGCGATCCACGGCAGGCGCAGCGAGTGGGTGGCGCCCAGCAGCCGGGCCGTGTGGTCGCGGACGCCGATCGCCCGCAGCAGCCGTTCGAACGGTCCCGGCACGGGCGTGTCCACCGCGTCGGCCACCTCCGCCCAGACCCGGTCCAGCCGGGAGCGCGGTACCCGGGGCGCGAGCAGGCTCCGGCACCGGCCGCAGGCCAGCAGGTGGGCCTCGACCGAAGCGGCCAGCGTCGGGTTCAGTTCTCCGTCGGCATACCTGACGGCCAGGCCGTCGTCCATGTGCCAGGCGCTCATACCAGCTCCTCCCTCAACAGCGCCTTCGCGCGCATCATCCGGGTCTTGACCGTCCCCGTCGGGATGCCGAGCAGCCGCCCGGCCTCCCGGGTAGTCAGCCCGTCCAGCACCGTCGCCTGGACCACCGCGCGCAGTTCCGGGGAGAGCCGGCCCATCGCCTGGCCGAGCTCGCCGTACTCGATGCCGAGCAGCACCTGCTCCTCGGCCGAGACCATGACCTGCTCGTAGGCGGGCAGTGGCACCGCCGGACGGCGGCGGAGCTGGTCCAGCAGGCGGCGGATGCCGATGCCCCAGATCCAGGCCGCGACCTCTCCCTTGCCCTTCCAGGTGCGCGCCGTACGCCAGACGGCCACGAAGGTGTCCTGGACCGCCTCGTCCACCAGCGCCGGGTCGGCGCACCGGCGGGTGAGCCGGATGACGAGCCAGGGCGCGTGCCGGGCGTAGAGGACCTCAAGGGCCCGGCGGTCCTCGCCTGCGACGGCGTCGAGAAGCCGGGCGTCCGTCCATGTCTCGTGCTCGTTCAAGGGAGCCCGTCCAATGCTGTCATGCCCCTCTGTCGCACCGGAGGGCTCCAGCGGTTCACGGTATGAGAAGAACCGAATGCGATGTTTCGCCCGACAACTGAGGTATGAGAAGGAAAATACTGGCCTCGCTGGTGGCCCTGTCAACGGCGTGCGCCGTGGCGTCGTGCTCGCGGGGAGTGCCGCTGGACGGCCCCCCGGGCACCGGGAAGATCATCATCGACGCGGACATGGGCGAGCTGAACGACGACGCGCAGGCCATGTTCCTGCTGGCCGCCGCCGAAGGGGTGGAGGTGCTCGGGGTGACGACCGTGGGCGGCAACACCTGGCCGGAGGAGGGCACCGCGTACGCGCTGCGCCAGCTGGAGCTCATCGGCAGGACCGACGTCCCGGTGGTGACCGGCGAGACCAACGTGCCTGCGCCGAGGGACGACTACGACGGGGCCCTGGACCGGCCGCGACCGGCATCCCACCGCGCGCTGGCCACCGAGCCGCACGGCGGCTACGCGACGACCCGGCCCACGGCGGGCAGCGCCTCGGACTTCATCGCCGACCAGGTGAGACGCCACCCCGGCGAGGTGACCGTCTTCGCGCTCGGCCCGGCCACCAATCTGGCACGCGCCGTACGGGAGCATCCCGAGATGGTCCCCCTGGTCAAGGAGGTCGTCTATCTGGGAGCCGACACGGAGGGCGAGGAGTTCAACCGCTGGTTCGACCCCGAGGCGTCCCGGGTCGCCTTCGCCGCTCCGTTCAGGCGCGAGCTGGTCGTCACGCTGGAGGCGGCGCAGCGGCTCACCCTGGACAGGCCGACCTACGAGCGGGTGGTCGCGGGCCCGGAGACCCCGGTCAGGAAGCTCTTCAAGGAACTCCAGGGGCCGCTCTTCGCCGGAGATCCCGGACATCGGGCGTTCGTCTGGGACGCCGTGGCCGCGGCGGCCTTCCTCCGCCCCGAGATCGTCTCGGACTCCGACGGCCGCACCGTGCTGGAGGTGGACCCGGACCGGTTCTGGGACCTCTACGTCACGCGGATCGGCTCGACCGGGCCGCCGAGTGCCGGGTAGTCGATGTCGCCGGCGGCGCTGCCCGCGGTCCGCAGGGCGCACACGGTCGCCGGGCCCTCGCTCCACGGCCCACGCATCCGTCGGAGGTCGCCACCAGGCAGGCGCCGCCCTGGGCGATCTGCGTGTGCCGGACGCCGAGCCGCTCGCCGATGAGCCAGCCGTACGTGGTGAGTACCCACACCGGACCATCCCCACAGGCGCGGGGCCGACGCCTCGTCATCTCCCGCCGTCTGCGCGTCCCCAGGACCATCCCCGCAGGCGCGGGGCCGACTCGGCGTCGCGTTCTTCGCGTGTGTCGTAGCGGGGACCATCCCCGCAGGCGCGGGGCCGACCCTGCACCACCTGGAACTGTTCCGGCTGAGCACCCAGATCCGGGCCCTCGAAGCGGTGCTGGCCGACCTCGCCGGACCGCGGGCCCGTATCGAGGCGGTCAGTTCAGGAAGGGAAGTCAGATGATCCCTTCGCTTGCCTCGGGCAGTGGGTCCGCCGTACCCGAACGAGCCCGCGCCGATGTCCGGTCGCAGGTCACCGCCCTGACTATCGTGGAGCATCATGCAGATGCAGAGGGTCGCCATCGTGGGTTGCGGAGGCAGCGGCAAGTCCCACCTCGCCCGCGAGCTGGGCAAGGTCGTGAACGCGCCGGTGACTCATCTAGACGTCGTCTACTACGACGACGCGTGGAATCCGCTGCCACCCGAGAAGTTCGAGGCGCTCCAGCGCGACCTGGTCCGCGGCGAGCGCTGGGTGATCGACGGCAACTACAACTCCACGCTCCAGGTGCGGCTGGAGGCCTGCGACACCGTGATCCTGATGGACGTGCCCACCGTCGTGGCGCTGTGGGGAGTCTTCTCCCGTCAGCTCAGGCACGGCCACGGCCAGGACCGGGACAGCGGGATCTACAACCGCATCCACTGGGGGGTGCTGCGCTACGTGGCGACCTATCGGCGCAGGATGCGGCCCCGCGTGCTGGCCAAGATCAAGGAGACGGGTCGGCGCGGAGGTTTCACGAGGTTACTCCCGACCACCGGTCGCCGTTCTCCCGGGCCTGAACGGGGTGGCGCGGTCGGCGGGCAGGAACGAGACTGGTTCTGGCGCGCACAGCGGCGGAGGCGGGATGACGACGGCACGTATCGAAGGCTCCGAGGGGGCGCGACCGGGGCGGCGGCCGGAGTTGGACGCGATCCGCACCCTGGTGGTGGTCGGGCTGGTGTTCTTCCACTCGGCGCTGGTGTTCGACACCCGCGACGACTACTACGTGAAGAACGCCGAGACCACCGGCGTGACCACGATCGCCGCCGGTCTCGGCGTGGTGTGGGCGATGCCGATGCTCTTCCTCATCGCCGGTCTCGGCTCGTGGCACTCACTGCGCCGGCGCGATCCCGCCGGATTCGCCGCGGAGCGGCTGCTGCGGCTCGGCGTGCCGCTGGTGTTCGCGACGCTCACCATCATCCCGGTGCCGCAGTGGCTGCGGCTGCGGGCCGACCCTGCGTACCACGAGTCGTACCTGCGGTTCCTGCCGCGCTTCTTCGACGTGCGCCTGGACCTGGCGGAGTTCCCCTTCGTCATCCAGGGCGAGCACTTCGAGGTGGGGCACCTGTGGTTCGTGCTGATGCTGCTCGCGTTCTCGCTGCTGCTGGCGCCGCTGGTCCGCTGGTTTCCCCGCGACCTCGGCCGGCGGATCCGTGACCGGCTGGCCACGTCGGTGCGGCGGCGCGGAGCGGTGCTGCTGCCGGGTGTCCCGGTCGCGGTGGTCAGCGCGCTGGCCGGCCTGGAGGAGGGGTTCGCCGCGTGGAGCCGCTGGGCGTACCTGCTGTTCTTCCTGTACGGGTTCGTGCTCGCCGCCGACGAGCGGTTCCGGGCGGCGATGCGCCGCGACGCGGTGCCGGCCGCCGTGCTCGGCCTGGTCCTGTTCCTGAGCGGCATGCCGGGTTTCCTGGTCGCGGGCGACACCCCCGGCGCCGATCCCTTCACGGACCTGACCGTGCTCGCGATCGGCGTCCGCACGCTGTACGGCATGGCGGGGTGGTGTTGGCTGGTCGCGATCCTGGGACTTCTCGACCGCCGCCGTCCGGCACCGGCCGCGGCGCGGAGCACCCCGGACGGTGCCGGACGGCGGCTGTACGGCTATCTGGCCGTCGCCGCGTTGCCGCTGTACGTCCTGCACCAGCCGGTCGTCGTCGCGGTCGCGTACGGCGTGGTCGGCTGGGACGCGCCGATCGTGGTCAAGTACCTTGTGATCGTCGCGACCTCGCTCGCCCTGACCGTGGCCGCCTACGACCTGCTGGTGCGCCGCACGCGGGTGACCCGGTTCCTGTTCGGGATGCGTGGATAGCGGACCGTCCACGGCCACCGCGGTCATGTCCCTCCCGTGCTCCGGATCACTCGCCGTCGCGCAGGCCGGAGTCGAGGTCGGGTGCCCTGACGACGGTGCCCCCGCCGAGCAGTAGGTAACCGTCCTCCACGGTCGGCTCGGCCAGGTGGGCGCCCTCCGGGGCGGGTCCGAGGTTGCGGAACAGCCCGTCGCTCTCCGAGGAGAACCAGGCCCGGCCCTCGGCCGGTGCCCGGATCTCCTCGGGTGTGCCCTCGAACGTGGAGAAGTTTCATAGGCTCGTCATTGCGAGATTTCGCATAACTATGCGGAGTGTCGGAATTGGTGGTCAATGGCCATGGAGGCGTCCGCTTGGGCGGGGTCGAGATGATCCTCTTGTCCTGCTGGGCGGTATGCCGTAGGTTTTGACGAAATACCGGAATAATGCGATGCGCGAAAGGGGTCGTATGAACCCGATCGAGCAGAAGAAGTTGCTCATGGACGTGTCGCCTGGATCGGCGATGCACGAGCTGATGCGCCGCTTCTGGCTCCCTGTGTGCCTGACGCGCGATGTGGCCGCGGACGGCGATCCCATGCGGATCCGGGTGCTCGGAAACGACTACGTCGTCTTCCGCGACTCCGAGGGCCGCCTCGGCATCCTGGACGAGCTGTGCACACACCGGAGCGCCTCGCTGTGCCTTGGCCGCAACGAGGAGGGCGGCCTGCGGTGCCTCTATCACGGCTGGAAGTTCGCGGTCGACGGCACCGTTCTTGACACGCCCAACGTCCGGGACGAGCGGTTCAAGCAGCGCGTCCGCCAGCCCGCCTACGGCGTGCGCGAGGCCGGCGGCATCGTCTGGGGATACTTCGGTCCCCCGGAGGCCGAGCCCACGCTGCCGCACTACCCGTTCTTCGATCTCCCTGCGGAAAACGTCGTCGTCGAGCTCGTCGTCGCGTCGGCGAACTACACCCGCGTGGTCGAAGGCCTGCTCGACTCCTCGCACACCGGCGTGCTGCACCAGGACGCGCTGAAGAAGCTCGACACCGGCAACGGTCCGGCGCCGATGCTCGGCGGCCGGACGCGTGCGTCGACGGGCGCCGTCCTCGCCAAGAACCTCGCACCGGACATCGAGGTGCAGGAGACCGACTTCGGCCTGCGGTACGCGGCGATCCGCACCGTCAACAACGAGGACGGCACCGAGACGCGCGCGGCCCGGATCACCAGCTACGCCTTCCCGACGACCATCTTCGTCCCGCCGGACCACCTCATGCAGATCACGCTGCCGGTCGACAACGACCGGTCGCACTTCTTCATGATCTTCTGGGACCCGGTACGGCAGATCGGCGTCGGCGAGGCGCGCGACGAGGTGCGGGCCTACTACGGCATCGACGATGTCGGCATGGACAAGTGGGGTCTCGGCCGTGAGTTCCACGATCTGCCCGGCCGGCCCTCCAGGGAGAACAACTGGGGCCAGGACCGGGAGGCGATGCGCAACGGGAGCTTCACGGGCATGCAGCGGTTCATCCCCGAGGACTTCGGTGTGTCCGCGTCGATGGGCCCGATGGAGCTGTACCCGATCGAGCACCTGGTCCCCGCCGACCTGGCGATCGCAAGATTCCGTCGCCGGCTGATCGACAACGCGCAGCGCGTCGCCAGGCGAGAGGCGCCGCTCGGCCTGAACGCCAAGCAGCAACCCCGAGGGGACTACCTGGTGCTCGAGGACGGCCGGTCATGGCAGGACCACTTCGCGGAGACAGGCTGGAGCGGGGTGTGACCGTCGTCGAAAGACGCGCCCTGCCGATTTCACGGCTCCGGATCCCGGACGCCGGGAACGGGCTTCCAACAACGGACGACCCCACCCCGGCCACCGACCTGCTGGTCCGGGCCCGCACCGGCTTCGTCTTCGAGTAGGTCGGCGACCGGCCGACCCAGGTGGCGTTCGCCCCGCCGCTGTACGGCGCCGCCCTGCGCCAGCGCCGTCGCACCGGGCGCGGCCGGGTGGTGCGGGTGTCTCCGCGGCAGGGCTCAGCGCTGTTCTGGCCGCATCCGTGGCTCACCGCCGAGCGCCCCGATCCTGCCTGGCATCGATACGAAACACACGTCTGCGATCACACTTCAGCGCGAAAGAAACAGAGATGCCGATGACAACATCACCGGTGGCCCGGCCGTTCCGCTTCACGTTCGCCAAGGAGGCCGTCGAGGACCTCCGACGGCGGCTGGAGCTCACCCGCTGGCCCGACGAACTGGACGCGCCGGGCTGGTCCTACGGGACCGACCTCGGCTACCTGCGCGAACTCGTCGACTACTGGCGCGACGGGTTCGACTTCGCCGCCGCCGAGCGGCGCCTCAACGAGATTCCGCAGTTCCTGACCGACGTCGACGGCCTCGACGTGCACCACCTGCATGCCCGCGCGGCGAATGACGACGCGATGCCGCTGCTCCTGCTGCACGGCTGGCCGGGGTCGATCGTGGAGTTCCTGGACACCATCCCCCGCCTGAGCGAGCCGGAACGCTTCGGCGGCCGGAAGGAGGACGCCTTCCACGTCGTCGCGCCGTCATTGCAGGGGTACGGCGGGTCTGCCCCGGCGACGGCTCCCGGGATGTCCCCGCGCGCGATGGCCGGCCGCTTCGCGAGACTGATGGCCGAGCTGGGCTACGACCGCTACATCGTGCAGGGCGGGGACTGGGGCAGCCTCATCGCCTGTCACCTCGCCGCCGGCCATCCCGACCACGTCGTCGGGCTGCATCTGAGCATCGCCCAGCCGTTCCCCCCGCCGGGCGAGGCCGACCCGATGTCGCTCGTGGCCGAGCACGAGAAGCCGTGGATGGAGGCCAACGCCGACCACGCCGCGAACGGTCTGGGCTACCACGCGATCCAGAGCACGCGGCCGCAGACCGCGGCGTACGCGCTCACCGATTCGCCGACGGGATGGTGCGCGTGGGTGCTCGACAAGTTCCACGTGTGGACCGACTGCGAGCGAGACGGGCGCCGGGACATCAGGAACGCGGTGTCGTGGGACGCCTTCCTCACGAACCTGTCGCTGTACTGGTTCACCGGCACGATCGCCTCGGCGGCCCGGCTCTACCGGGAGCAGACGCTCGCGCAGGGCCGCGGCGAGGGTGCGGCCGGGCCGGTCGCAGTCCCGACCGGAGTGGCGATCTATCCCGGCGAGATCGTCAAGTCGCCGCGGGCGTGGATGGAACGCCGCTTCCCTGTCGCGCACTGGTACGAGGCGCCGCACGGCGGGCATTTCGCCGCATTCGAGCAGCCGGAGACCTTCGCCGAGGATCTTCGCCGATTCCGCGCCGTGCTTGCGGTCTCCTGACGGAACAGATCGATCGCCCTGCCGGTCCCGTTGGGGAACCGGCAGGGCGATGTCGCACCGGGGATGCGACGGTTCGCGCGGGGAGGCTCGTGCGCGGCGGTCCCGGGGATATCGCAGGCGGGCGGGTGAGCGCGCCACGGCCCACCGCCGCTGGTCCCGCTCACGCGCCGGCGTTGCGTGGGCATCGCGCCGTTCCTCTTGGTACGCGTGACTCGGATTTCTACTTCAGCTTGAGCGCGTCGACGAAGCGCCGGTCGATGATCTGGTCTGCCGTTAGAGGACTGCTGTAGGACAACGCGTCCGTTTCGAGGTACCAGCTCTGGTAGGAGGCGATCTCCTCGGGCACTCCGTCGAGGTCTGTCCCGAACTTGTTCGGTTCGAGCTTGCGGACGACGTCGGCATCGGTGCCGGAACCCGCCGCCAACGCGCTCACGACCTTGTCCTCGGCCCGGAAATCACCCTGCAGATAGGTCCGCGTGGTGCGGGCCAGGGCCCGGACGAAGGCCAGGCCGACATCGGGGTTCTGCGTGCGCAATCCGTCGGAGAACCAGTAGTGGACGCTCGCCCTGCTGGAGATCAGGCCGGGCATGATCTCGCAGCATCCGCTTTTGACGATGACGTCGTTGAACGGATTCGAGGCATAGCCGACGTCGACGGCGCCCCGCTCCAGCGCGCCGGCGATGTCCGGGCCGGCGAGGTTCTCGAACTTGATGTCGTCCGGCTTGAGGTCCACGCCCGCAGCGCGGATCTTCGCGAAGAACAGGCCCAGCGCGCCGGAGGCCCTTCCGGTGGGCACTCCCAGGGAAACGCCCTTCACGTCGGCCGCCTCGAACGTGCCGTTGGAACCGAGGGACTTCTTGTTGATGTACCAGCCTTGGGTACTGCTCTCCTGGCGTCCACCGCCGGAAAAGACCACGCGCGCCCCGGCGCCCCCGGAGGTCAGGTTGAGAACACCGGGGGTCGGAATGGTGACGGCCACGTCGATGCGCCCCTGGTCGAGCAGCACGTGAGCGTCCTGGGCGGGGAGGACCTGGACGTCGACCGTGAGATTCTCCTTCTTGAACTCGCCGAGGCCGTTGGCGGCGAACAGCGCACCATAGGACAGGGCGCCGCTGGTCACTGCCACCCGGACGGTCTTGGGCACTTTCATCGGCACAGGTGCCAGCGGGTCGGCCGCGTTCACGGACGGGAACGCGGCGGCTGTCCCGCCGTCACCCGTGTCGCCGCCTCCGCCGCATGCGGCGGAGAGCAACGCCACGGTCATCGACATCGCGGCCGCAGCCAACGATCTACGCGACGTGACCGCCCTGGGCATCCTGTGAGAGCGGCTTTGGCCGACGTCGGCTCTGCCCCTCAGACGGAGCGAAGTGCTGAGCAACATGACGAACGTACCTTTCTCGGGGGTATAGGGCGTTCCCGGCGGCCCTGACCCTGTCGCTTCGGCAGGTGTGGCGGTGGGGTCGACGGCGCCCCGCCGGTAGTGCGACGCCGTCGCCGGATCGGCCGTGCCGGTCAGGGCATCGGGAACAGATCGGGCACGAAGTCCCGGACCGTGGCGGGGCCGTAGTTCGTCAGCCCGGCGAACGATGCGGCCCGGCTCATCTTTTGCTACGAGGTTTCGTAAAAGTATGCGGAAGGTCGTAATGATAAGTCAATTGGCGAAGGTGGTTCCGCGGTCGTACCCGGAGAGGCGGACCGCCGGGGCCTGCTGTGGACTCTTGCCTTGAATCACGGCCTACCGTAATATGTGCCGAAATAGCGATGAAATGCTGTTTAGGCTGGAGCCCCCGGTCATGGAGGCGATTGTGCGAGTGCCGGATCCCCCACGCGGGCTCGGCATGCGGTGTGCCCCCCGGTTGCTCGGCCGACGGAGGCTCCCGGGCATCGCGGGTCGGTGAGCCGGGTCGCGGGTGGAGCCTGGTCTTCAGCGGAAATTATTGGGTGTTAGGGAGTAGCCAACGTGGACCCGGTGAACGTAGAGCTTGTCACCCCCGTGAAGCTGTCGACCGACGGGGTCGTCAACGTGTACAACCCCGCGTGCACCGATGAGGTGGTCGGGACGATTCCCCGGATGTCGGTGGCCGACGTCGACGCCGTGGTTCGCGCGGCGCACGACGCGCAGCGCGCCTGGGCCGCGCTGACGCCCGCGCGGCGTTTCGAAATGATCGAAGGCGTGGTGACCACTCTCGACATCGCGGACACGGATCGGCTGCTCACCCGCGAGCACGGCAAGGTGCTGGTGGACTCCACCCGGGAGCTGAAGTACCTCGACTACCCGGTCAAATTTCTCGGGGAGCACCTGACCTGGCTGGCAGAAGGTGAGGATCTGGGCGACTCGGGGATGCATCGCACGCGGATCTACCGTGACCCGTTCGGTGTGGTCGGTATCCTCGCCCCGTGGAACGTGCCCATCGGCATGAGCGTCATCACCATCGCCCCGGCGCTGCTGGCCGGCAACTCGGTGGTCGCCCACGTGCCGGTGACCGCGCCGCTGACGGTCATGAAGCTCTTCGGCCAGCTCGCCGCCGCGCTTCCCGACGGAGTGCTGTCGCTGATCTCCTCGCCCGACACGAAGGTGGCCCAGGCGCTCGTCGAACATCCGCTGGTGCGTCACGTCCACTTCACCGGAAGCCCGGCAATCGGCGCACTCGTCGCACAGGAGGCGGCGGCGACGAACACGACGATCACTCTCGAACTCGGGGGCAACGACCCCGCCATCGTGCTGGACGACGCCCTGGACGACGCGTCGATCTACCAGCGGCTCGTCACCGCGGCGTTCCCGTTCGGCGGGCAGGCGTGCATCGCGCTGAAGCGGCTGTACGTCCCCGCCGCCCGTGTCGGCGAGGTCGTCGAAGGGCTGGGCGCGGTGCTGGGCTCCACGGTCGTCGGCGACGGCATGCGGCCCGAGGTGACCATGGGCCCGCTGCACACCGCGGCCATCCGCGCCCGGGTGGCGCGCCTGGTGGAGGAGTCGCGGGCGGCCGGCTTCCGGGTGGACGAGTACGGCACGCTCGTCGACGACCCGGAGAGGGGCCACTTCCTGCTTCCCACGCTGGTGTCCGGGGTGACCAACGCGGCCGCGGTGGTCCGTGAGGAGCAGTTCGGCCCCACCCTGCCGGTGATCGGCTACGACTCCCTGGACGAGGCGGTCGCGATGGCCAACGACTCCGAGTTCGGGCTGGGCAGTTCGGTGTGGTCGAGTGACGTGGACCGGGCGGTCGCGCTGGCGCGCCGGATAGAGGCGGGCATGACCTGGATCAACATGCACGGCGGCCCCGGCATCGACGGCCGGGCGCCGTGGGGCGGCGTGAAGCGGAGCAGCGTGGGGCGTGGTGGCGCCAACCGGGCGGGGCTTGAGGGCTTCACCGAAGGACACGCGATCACTCTGCCCGGCTCCGCGCGTTAGGCAGACGTCAGGGCGTGTCCTGTGGATCGCGGTGACGACCGTGGTAGGCGCAGGACGCACAGGACACTCCCTGCCGCCTCGATCTCTCGATGAGAACGGCGGTGACGGACGGGCCGGCACCGTCCGCCATACCGAGACCCGGGGGTGGGGCGCGGCAGGGCCCGAATGTGAAAAGTGCCTTCGATCCGATCGGATCGAAGGCACTTTTCAATGCCGCGTTCCATGACGGCGAGTTCGGGCGGGAGACCGTCCGGACCTGCCTGGCCATCGCCGAATCCGCCCGCGAGCGACACGAGGTGTTTCGCAGTGCGCCGGAGGTGGCACACCTGTCCCAGGCGGATTCACGACAACCTGCGTGCCGGTCGGTTGCTGCGGATCGCCCAGCCGCTGAACAACCTCCCGCCGGCCGAGGACGCGGAGCACGCGTGCTCGTCTGCGGGTACTCGGTGAGGAACCAGGTCCGCGCCTCGCCGGTGCGGATCACGGTGGAGACGATCAGATCGTTGCCGCCGTCGTCGCCCAGGCCGGCCAGGTGCGTCGCGGCGCAGGAAGTAGCCGGTGGCGAACTGCCGCGTCGGTCACCGGGTAAAACAGCACCTGCCGGCGCAGGGCGATCCCGCCGCGCTCCCTGACCATCAGCGTCAGCGCCGCGCTCATATTGCCGCCGACCGAGTCGCCCGCCACCGCGATCAGCTCAGGGGCCAGTCCCTTGGCCCGGCCCGCGGCCACGACCCATTGCGCGATCGTCCGGTTCTGCTCGATCGCCACCGGGTAGCGGTGCTCGGGCGACAGGTCGTACTCGGGGAACACCACGGCCGCCCCGGCTCCGACCGCCAACTCGCGCACCAGTCGGTCGTGCGTGTGAGCGTTCGGCTCCAGAACGGGTTTGTTCATGATCACTTCCGGGAGGCTTGGAGTTACGTGACCTATGCAAGCAACGCGGGCCGGGCACATCCAGGCACAACCGCAGGCACAAGTAAGCACTGGCCGACAAGGCCGCGCCAGTTCCTGGCCCCGAGGCGAGCCGAGAGAATCACGATCTTCCCTTTCGCCCCGGCGTTGACTCGCTCGAAGCGAGGCGGATCCATCGGGTCGCGGTGCGCATTCGCGCCACGGCCCTTGCGGGAACGCCTCAACGGGAACGGGTCAAGGATCGGGCCGCCGCCGGCGTCGCGGTGGAAGTCGTACTCATCCACAGCGGGGAGCCGCCAGCGGCGGCTAGGCAAATATTGCGAATCTCCGCAGTAATGTGCGGCATTTCGTTAATGTGGCCAATGTCAAGGATGCTCTGCGAGGGGCTGCCGTCCGGCGCGGCGAGCGGTCGCGCCTTCGGTGAATGCCCGTCGCCCTCGGTCCGTCGCGAGCGTGCGGGGTGGCACGGTAGGCGTGAAAGTCCGGCCGGGGGCGAAAGGTCGCTCGCCTGCGCCGTCGTCGTCCGCGCGCGAGACCGGGGTGCCCCGGGGTGTCGGTCGCACAAGTGCAGCCTAGCCAAATAATACGGCTGGCCGTAATGTATAACGGTATGTCGGAACTAAAGCCGCAAGCCGCCGCCGGGGACCCGAGCGGACCGACCGTGCAACTCGCCCGTTTCGCCGCAGAAACCAGCGCCGCGGACCTGCCGCCGGTCGCGCTCGAAGGAGCTCGACGCCTCCTGCTGGACACCGTCGCGTGCGCCGTCGCCGGATGGGATCTGCCGTCGAGCCGGATCATTCGTGAGCTCGTGGAGGAACAGGGAGGTCGGCAGGAGGCGACGGTCCTGGTCGGTGGTGCCAGACTGCCGGCCCCGGCGGCGGCGTACGTCAACGCGCACCTGTCCAACGCGATCGATGCCGACGACACGCTCAACTACAGCGCCCACATCGCCGCCTCCACCGTCGCACCGGCGCTGGCGGTCGCCGAGCGCGTCGGCAGCTCGGGCTTGGACACCCTCGCCGCGATCGCCCTCGGCTACGAAGTGGCCGGACGCATCGGACTCTCCCTGCGCGGCCTGGTCGTCACCCCCGCCGGGTCGTTCACGTTCGCCCCCGTCACCGGGTACGGCTGGACCGGCTTCGCCGCCGCGGTCGCGAGCGGCCGGCTGCTGGGCCTCGACACCATGGGGATGCGGCACGCCTTCGGTCTCGCCGCCGCCGCCGCACCATTGCCGACGTCGGGGAAGTTCGGCCTCGACCTTCCCCGCCCGATGACCAAGTACGGCCTGTACGGCGAGATGGCCCAGGGGGGACTCATGGCGGCACTCCTGGCCCAGCGGGGGTTCACCGCGGATACGACGGTGCTCGACGGCGAGCGCGGGCTCTGGCGCATGGCCGGCTCGCCGGACTGCGACTGGACGGCGCTCACCGACGGGATCGGCACTCGCTGGCTGGTCGATGAGGCGTCCTACAAGGACTATCCCGGCTGTCGATTCCTCAACCCGGCCATCGACGTCTTCCTGGACATCCTCCGCGACGAGGGCCTGACCGCCGACGAAATCGAGCGTGTCGAGGCGCTGGTGCCCGGCAGCGCGATCGCCAAGCACATGAACGACCCGACCGTCGAGTCCATGGTCGACGGCTGCTTCAGCCTGCCGTACCTGCTCGCGTGCGCGGCGCTGGCCGGCCCTCCCGGTCCGGGGTGGCACAGGCCCGAAACCCGCTCCGCCCCCGCCATCCGGCGCTTCTCGGCCAAGGTTGACGTCGGGGTGGAGCCCCGGGCCGCGCAGGCGGCGAAGGAGGACCTCACCCGGTACGGTCACAGCGTCAGGATGTGCACGACGGTCACGGTCGAGGCCGGGGGGCGGCGCTTCACCCGCAGCGCCGACTATGCCCGCGGGGATTCCTACACACCGGAGACCCGGATCACCGACGCGGACATCGCCGACAAGTTTCGCCGTTACACCATCGACGCCCTCGGCGAGGAACGGAGCGAGCGGGCCCTCGCGCTCGGCAACGAACTGGAACGGCTGAAGAACCTGGAGAAGTTCGTCGCCGCTCTCACGGTGCGGGCCTGACCTGCCCGCGGGAGTGCACTCCGGGTACGGTGGCGACGATGCCCTGCCGACGCGTCGGGGGGCCGTGATCCGGCACGTAACCGATCGACGCCGCGGAGACGCGTCAGGGGAGTGTGTCCGGCGTCAACCCGCCAGGCCGGGTCGACGCGGTTTCGTCGGCATCGCTCGTAGCGGCGATGACCTGAATCGCGGTTGTCGAGGCAGGAAAGCCGCTCGCGGTCGGCGCCGGTGGGGAGGGGGTCCACCGGCCGAAGGTCAAGCGTTGGGAGCGTTTTGATCGACGGACTCCCGACGGGCAAGGCCTTTGCCACGGTATTCTTGATCTGGATTCCATCATCCTGGGTATGGCCGGTGCGCGATCTTGTCGTCTCCTCATATCCGATGATGACCCGCTGAATGTTTCCGCTGATCGACCGGTGTCGGGCGGGTGTTTCCGGGGCTCGGCCGACCACCCGCGCCACGCGCGACATTGAGTGATCGATCGGTGTGTTTCCGACTGGCAAGGCCTTGTATATGGATGTCGCACAGCGGTCCGCGGTTGCGACACATGGAAGGGATTCCGATGGCGAAGGCTGTGGAACCGGCCCCGTCGGCAGAGACCGCCTCGCTGGCACGGCGCGGGCGGCGGCCACGTGGCGGTCCGGTGGAGGCCAATAGCGCGACTGTGCCCGCCGCCGCCCGGGCGATGGCGCTTTTCGAGGTCTTCGGGCGTGAACGGCGCGAGCTCACCAAATCCGAAGTGGCCCGGCTGCTCGACATTCCGGAGAGCAGCAGTTCCGATCTGCTCAATACGCTGCACGAGCTCGGTTACGTGAGCCGTACCGCGACGACGCGCCGCTTCTACCCGACCGGCCGGCTGTTGGCCGTCGCCACGGTGATCGCCGAGAATGATCCCCTCTCGGCGTTCGGGGCCGAGGCGAGCGGGCTGCTCGCACAGCGGTCGGGCGAGACCGCGTGTTGCGCGGTGCTCGCCGGCAACCGCATCAAGGTGATCGCGGTCTCGGAGGGAGGGCACCGCCTGCGCTATGTGATCGGTGTGGGGGACACCTTCACCATCCACGGCACCGCGATCGGCAAGGCGCTGCTGGGCGGCCTCGACGACCATGAGATGAGTCGGATGCTGAGGCTGAAGGCGTTGACCAGGCTCACGGACCGGACGAAGACCGAGCCGCGAGAGCTTGAGGACGAGATTCGCAAGCACCGGGAACTCGGCTGGTATCAGGCCCTCGACGAGGGCACGGTCGGTGTCAGTTCGTTCGCCGTTTCAGACCGGGTCGGAGACGACGTCGTCGGTCTGGGCATCATCGGCCCCACCGACCGGGTGCAGTCCAACCAGGACGAGTTACGCCAGATCCTTTTCGAGGTCAGGGACACCGTCTTCGGACGCACCTCCTGACCGGCCCGTTCCCCGGCACGATCGAACCGCCGTCGAGCCCGGTCCCGAAACGTTTCCGGGCGCCGGTCCGGCCATGCCCCAGGCTCGCTCGCGGGCGTTGGCACGGGCGGTGCGATGGCCTTCGAAGCGCGAGCGGGGGCGTCGGTCAGTCGGTGCGGGTGTAGTGATCGCGCCAGTCCTCACCCTCGGGAATGTCGTACTGCGCCGGTCGCGGCTGTTCCTTGGGGGCGAGACCCCTGGGATCCTCGCCCTTCTGGACCCGTTGGGCATTGTCGATCATCTGCCGTCTGAAGCGGGCGATGGCAAGGTCGGAGGGGACGAGGTGCTCTGTTGGGAAGCGCCCCACGGGACCCATTGAGGCGCTGACGGCGAAGTCCTCGGGGATGAAGCGGTAAAGGCCGGTGAAGCTGTCGTTCCTCATCGCCTCGCGGTCCTGCCGCCAGTTGTTCGACGTGTTCGGACGGTCCGGCAGGTCGTGGAACTCGCGCCCGGCTCCGTAGAAGTCCTTGGCGATGTCGTCGATGCCGTAGTAGGTGCGGATCTCCTGGCGGGCCTCCCCGTCCCTGATGTTGCGGGTAGGGTCCCAGAACACCATGAAGAGGTAGGACCGGTCGTCGTCCACGGGGAGCACCAGCTGGGCGAGGTGGCCGGACTGGATGAGGATCGAGGTGGGGTGCTTGAAGCCGGTCACTCTGGCCCGGCGGCGCACCGTGCCATCGGGTTGCGGGTGCTGGCTTATGGCGGCGTAACGGAGGCCGAAGTCGGTCTCCTGCACCTCGATGTCCGGTGCGAGGTCCTGCGCCAGCACGCCCGCGGACGCGACGCGGGACTTCCCGCCGAAGCTGGGCGCCGGTCCCTCGCCGGCGGCGAGTTGACGCAGGGCGTCCTGGTGCAGTGAACCGGTGTGGGTCGTGTCGATCAGGCCCTCGACAAGACGGGTGTAGTTGGCGGAGCAGACGAGGAGTTCGACGACGACGTTCTCGTCGGGCAGGTCGAAGAACGGGTAGTGCTGGAAGGGCGGCTCCTTGTCCTGCGGGCCGAAGTAGCCCCAGACGATGCCGCCGGCCTCGCGCACGGCGTAGGCGGGTTGACGCACCCGCTCCTTGAACCGCGGGTCCCGGACGTTGGGGGTGTCGAGGATGGTGCCGTCGACGGCGTACTTCCAGCCGTGGTAGAGGCAGCGCAGCCCGCCCTCTTCGTTACGGCCGAGGCACAGCGAGGCGCTGCGGTGGGTGCACAGCTCGTCGAGCAGGCCCAGGCGGCCCTCGCTGTCCCGGAAGAGCACATAGTCCTGGCCCAGTGTGCGGACGCGCATCGGGTCGCCGTCGTTCTCGGCCACATCCGTGGAGAGCGCGATAGGCAACCAGAACCGCTTCAGGCACGCATTCATCGGTGTGCCCGAACCGACCTCCATGAGCAGCTTCTTCTGACTGATCAGGTCCATGTCCGACATCCCTTCGCCACAGTTAGGTTACGAGCCACATTTAGTACGGTATTTCGGCGTATTAGACAGAGTTTCGCGGTTGACGGCAAGATTGCGAGGCTCCATGCGGGGGGTCGAGACAAGGGTCGTGCCGTCACGCCGGGCGGGACCGACCTCCGCCGATCTCGGCTCCTGTTCTGCCGGATCCATGCGCTCGTTCCTCCTGTCACCCCGCATTGTTTCGCCAGGATTACGATATCTCGCGAGATATTACGGTTGAACGTTGGCCAGGGCAAGGGTTGGACACTGTCGCGGGCGCGTGGGATCTCCGGTGGCCCGTGACTTCGGACGGGGGGAAGCGGCGCACCTGTGCCGCCATTCCGGAGGCCTGGTCCAGGGTGCTCTTTCCGGGTTCGCCGGATGGGCGGGGGGTGAGAGGGCGTGCCGGGTCGCGTCGACTCCCTTCGTGGGTGAGGACGGCTGCCGGAAACCCTTGCATCAAACCTACGAAATATCGTATATTTCCACGAAGTTACATGGATCCCTCGTCAGGGTGAACCGTGACGCTCGAGGAAGTGTGTGTGCGAGCACCAAGTGATCTCTCCAGGCTGACGGGCTCCACCGCCACCATGGTGGTGGTCGGCGTCATTGATCGAGCCGGGTGCCTCGGAGTGCGCTCTGTGGCCGACGTGCTGGACCGCTCGGACTTCACCGGTGCCCCTGTTCGGTCCGGCCAGGTGCCGGAGTGCCACAGGAGCGTGCCGGATCCGATCAGGCCGCCCGCGGCGGTATTCGTCGGTCGCAGGCGGACGGCCTGGTCGCCGCCTCGGTCGGCCGTGTCGGGGTCCCTCGTTCCTCCTGCCGTGCCTCCCGGGCGTCCGAAGGAGTCGGGTGCGCGGAAATCTCATTTCACCCCATTGACTAAAACCACGATGAATCGTAGCTTTACGCGAAATCCCGCAATGGTAGCCGTCGGGTGACGACGAGCGGAGGGTTCTGATGTCGGAGAAGAAGTGTCCGGTGCTGGATATCGCCACGGTGAACAACGCGCATGGGCATGCGGAGGCCTATGCCGAGGTGCGCGCGGGGGGACCGGTCGCCAGAAGTGAGGACCTGGGCGGCTACTGGGCCCTCCTCGGCTATTCGCAGGTACGTGAGGCCGCAAACGACACCGGGCGCCTGTGCTCGGGGCTGGGTTCGACGATCCCGGCTCTGGGCATGCCGTTCCGCCCCATCCCGGTGGAGGTGGACCCCCCGGAGCACCGAAACTACCGCCGGATCCTCGTGCCGGAGCTGCGTCCGGACCGGATGGCGGACTGGGAGGAGCTCACCCGCCGGAAGGTCGACGAGGCGATTGACACCTTCATCGAGAGCGGCAAGGGCGACCTGAACGCCATCTCGCGGTACGTGCCGCCGGCGGTGATCGCCGCAATTCTCGGAGTGCCCGAGGACGGCTCGATCATGGTCAAGCTCACCGACGACATCAACCGCGCGGCGACGAGGAATGACGCGGAGGGGAAGAAGAACGCCAACATCGCGCTGATGCGGTTCGTCGAGAAGATCGTGACCGAGGCGGAGCAGGACCAGGACCGTGAGGATCTGCTCACGATGATCGTCAACGCTGAGATCGACGGCGTGCCCATCGGGCACGACAAGGCGATGGCGATGACCGTCACCGTGGTCGTCGCCGGCCAGGAGACGACGGTGAACGGGATCGGCAGCGCCCTGTGGCGCCTGGGCGCTCACCAGGACGTCAAGAAGCGCCTGCTTGAGGACCCCTCGCTGATCTCCGCCGCCGTGGAGGAGAGCCTGCGCCTGGATTCTCCGGTGCAGATGATGGGCCGGACCGCCACCGCCGACTTCGAGCTCGAGGGTGTGCCGATCTCCAAGGGCGACCGGGTGGGGCTGGTGTGGGGCGCGGCGAACCTCGACCCCGCGAAGTTCGAGAACCCCGAGAAGTTCGACATCGACCGGCCGAGTAACCCCCACGTGGCCTTCGGGCACGGCATCCACCGCTGCATCGGGGAGCACCTCGCCCGTCTTGAGATGCGCGTCGCCATCGAGCAGGTCCTCGCCCGCATGCCCGACTTCGAGCTGGACGGCGAGATCGAGATCGGCACCAACATCCCCCTGAACCGCGGTCCCAAGACGATCCCCGTCACGTTCACCCCCGGTCCTCGCGTGTACTCCGCCTGATCGGCCGGAGGCCCATCCATCGATTCGGCACTAGCGGGAGATACCAATGCTGACCAGTCTCGATGAGTCGCTCTATCACCAATCGTCCCGCGTGTTCGCGGAGGCCGCGGTGAGCGACCACCGGTTCTACGACCGGTACTCCTACACCTTGATGGCCCCCGACGGGGCCGCGGCCCTGCTGACCGGCATGGCGGTCTACAAGAACCTCAACGTCCACGACGGCTTCATCTGCACGCAGGCGGGGGCGGCGGTCCAGCGCAACGTCCGGCTGTCCCGGCCGCTCCGGCCGATCGTGGAACCGCTCACCCTCGGTCCGATGCGTACGGAGTTCCCCGAGGCGTTCAAGGTCACCAGGATGATCGCGGAGCCCAACGAGTTCGGCGACGCGTTCGACCTCTCCTTCCGCCCGGTCTTCACCCGGCTGGAGTCTCCGCACTACGGCGAGGCCGACGGCCGGGTGCACACCGACTACCGGCGCTTCAGCCAGGTCGGGTGGACCAGCGGCACGCTCGTCGTCGACGGCCAGGAGCACACCTTCGACCGCTGGTTCGGCTGGCGGGACCACTCCTGGGGCGTCCGCCCGGGGGTCGGCGGCTTCGAGCCCTACACCGGCACCCGGAACCGCGGTGGGATCCCCTCCGCGGCCAGGGCCGGCGGGATGGGCATCCTGCTCGTCTACTGCGGCTTCGCCACCGACAGCTACTCCGGCTTCTTCTTCACCATCGAAGACGAGGTCGGCAAACGGCTCTACATCGACGGGGCCATCCGCGTGAACGACGGCGAACCGTCGGAGCTGGTCGACGGGGCCCACAAGATCACGTTCCACCCGGGCACCAACGTGTTCGACTCGATGAGGATCCAGGCCCAGACCGCCGACGGTGAGGTGTGGGATCTCGACGTCGAGGCGATCGGGCGGCCCTGGGCGTACCGGGGCACCGGCTACGACCACGGCTGGAACGACGGCAAGGGCCTCGGCGCCTGGCGCCATGACAGCCTCACCGTGGAGACCGACGTCTACGACGTGTCGCATCCCGAGAACGTGGTGCTTCCCAACGGCGAGATGATCCGTCCGATCCACCGGGAGCAGCCGGTCCGGGTCACCGTACGCGGTGAGCAGGGCAACGGCCACGCTCCGATGATGGTGGTCGGCCCGAACCAGGTCTACGGGCTGAAGGAACGACTGTGAGAACCGTTCCGGGCTCGTCCTGGGCCAAGGCCCGGGCCATGCCCAGGGGGCTCGCACTGCGCCTGATACGCCAGGCCGTGGCGGCCGTGTACGACGACGAGGCGGCCGACGCCGGCCGCAGGCGTCTGGCGATGCGGCTCGACCAGGCCATCGTCCGGCTGATCACGACCGAGACCCGGCTGCTCGAGGTCGAGGCGGGCCTCGCCCCCGAGCACGAGTCCCATATAGAACGTGCGGACGCGCTGCTCGGTGCCTCGGACGTGCGAAACTCCCATCCACTGGACGTGCTGGCCGAAAAGGCCCGCGTGCTGGGGGAGCGCCTGAAGGACGCCTCCCCCGACACCGCCGACGAGATCTGGGGACTGCTGCGGGACATCGCCGGCACCGACCACGCCGGTCGGCAGGCGCTGGAACAGGCCATCGCGGAGACCCGCGACAGTGGGGTCGCCGGGCCTCATGACTCCGCGGGCGAGGCGGCGAAGGCCGAGGCGCGGCCACTGGACGTGGACGGCTTCGACACCTACCTCGCCGGCCGGGACTGGGCGGTCCCCCGGCCCCGCGCCGCCGAGGTGGAGATGGTGGTCGGCGGACAGTCCAAGCACACCTACCTCGTCAACGTCGATCCGCGGGAAGGGCCCGAGGCCTGGCGCGGCGGCGTCGTGGTGCGGATGGACACGGGCTACTTCGACAACAGCGTGCTCGACGAGTACGCCCTGACGAGCAGGCTCTTCCAGGCCGGTGTCCCGGTGGCGGAGCCGCTGCTGCTGGAGGCGGACAAGGCGGCCTTCGGCCGGCCGTTCATGGTCAGCCGCCGTCTGGACGGCAAGGCCGCCGGCATGATCCTCGACGCGGCCGGCGCCTCCTCGGCGGAGGCCTTCGCCCTCGCCGCCGGGCTCGGACGGCTGCACTCGGTTCCGCTCGACCGGCTCGTCGACTCGCCGCCGACCGATCTGCTCCAGGTGGTGGAGGAGTCGCGCCGGAAGATCGAGGAGCTGTGGCGCGACACGACCCTGACCGAGTCGGTCGCGGTCGAGCTGGGGCACCTGTGGATTCGGGAACACGCCCACGAGCTCGCCGGGCAGCAGCCCGTCATGGTGCACGGCGACGCGAGCCTGCACAACATCCTCGTCGACCGGGGCCGGCTGACCGGGCTGCTCGACTGGGAGTTCGCCCACGTCGGCCATCCAGCCGAGGACCTGGCCTACTGCCGGCCCGCGGTCGAGCGGGTGGCCGACTGGGACGCGTTCCTGCGGCGCTATCGCGAGTGCGGTGGCCGGGAGGTGTCCGAGCGGGAGCTGAACTTCTTCGGCGTGTTCTGTCAGCTGCGCAACGCGTCCCTGTGCGCGCAGGTGATGGACAACGTCGTGGCC
Source organism: Streptosporangium sp. CA-115845 (assembly GCF_050943795.1). Lineage (NCBI taxonomy): Bacteria > Bacillati > Actinomycetota > Actinomycetes > Streptosporangiales > Streptosporangiaceae > Streptosporangium > Streptosporangium sp. CA-115845. Next base: position 2,742,231 of record NZ_CP191988.1, read on the forward strand.
GGCCGGATCACGACCTTCGACATGTTCGTGACCTCGGTGGACACCTTCTCCCGGATGGAAGCGGTCCTCGCCCGGCAACTGCAGGCCGCATTCACCGCCGACCGAGCCGAGGCCGCGCAGTGAGCCGGGTCGAGCTGGCTCCACGCCGACGGACGTGTGGACGCGGGCTCCGCTGGGGGGCCAGGGACGGCTCGCCCCCTGCGAACGACGACCGATGCCAAGTGACGAGGAGCAAGGTTGACCTCCTCCCCACGGCTGAAGCCGGGGGATTCCAACCCTCACAGGTCGGGTTTCCTGCTTCACTGCCAGTCGCCCGCCAGGAAAATTCCCCTTTGAGGTCTTACACCGGCTCCACAGGCGTTTTTCCTCTCCACCGGCCCGGCGGCGAGGGTGGTGCGGGTCATGCGTGCGGTGGCTTGGTTATCGCCACCGTTCGAGCATGTTAACCCATGCGGCGCCGTACCGCGTTTCCTTCCCACGCCTAAAGGCGGGGGTCTCCACACTGAAGGGATTTAGATGAAAGCAACAGCGGTGGTGTGCGAGGCGCCCAGCCGGCCGCTCCGGGTCTGTGAGGTCGAGGTCGCCGAGCCGCGGCCCACCGAGGTGCTGGTGCGCGTCACCGCCACCGGCATCTGCCACACCGACATCTCGATCATTCAGGGAAAGATCCCCTTCGGCATGCCCGGCGTGGTGGGACATGAGGGCGCGGGTGTGGTGGAGGAGGTCGGCTCCGGTGTGACCACCGTGCGTCCTGGTGACAAGGTACTGCTCATCTCGCCCTCCTGCGGACACTGCCGGCCCTGCCTCATCGGACATCCGGCGCTGTGCGAGGTCCCGGCTCTGCGGTGGGGAGGCGGCCGGCTCGACGGCTCCCCGGTCCTGACGATGGACGGCAAGCCGGTCGCGTCGAGGTTCCTGGGGCAGTCCTCCTTCAGTACGTACGCGCTGGTCGAGGAGCGCACCGTCCTCAAGGCGCCGGACGACATCTCCGACGAGATCCTGGCGCCCTTCGGCTGCGGGGTGGTGACCGGAGCGGGTGGCGTTCTCAACGTGCTGAAGCCGCAGTCGAACCAGAGCGTGGTCGTGCTGGGGGCGGGCGCGGTCGGCATGTCCGCGATCATGGCCGCGGCCCTGACCCCGGCGGCACGGCTGATCGCGGTGGACGTGGTGCCCGAGCGGCTGGCCCTGGCGCGGGAACTCGGTGCCACGGACACGATCAACGGTGCCGAGACCGACGACCTGACGGCGGCCATCAAGGACGCCACCGGGGGTGGTGCGCACGTCATCGTTGAGACGACCGCCAGCACCAAGGTGCTGCGGTCGGCCCTGCCGGCGCTGGCCCGAGGCGGGGTCATGGGCCTGATCGGGGCTCCGGCCGCCACTGAGCAGGTGTCCCTGCCCGTGGTGCAGCTGATCATGGGCGCGATGCGCATCGAGGGCATCGTCATGGGGGACGGCACCCCGCCGTTCCTGCAGGCACTGATGCAGCTCCACCGGGACGGGAAGTTCCCCGTCGACCGGCTCGTGCAGACCTACCCCTTCGACCGGATCGAACAGGCCATGGCCGATGCCGAGAGCGGCAAGGTGATCAAGCCCGTGCTGACCTTCGGGGGCTGAGGGACGGACCACAAGAAGGCCGCCGGAGACGAGCACGAGGGGCGGGCCCGGTACACCTGGGACGGCGAGGTGGCCTACGGGCACATCGAACGCAGCTGCCCGTAGGCCACCGTCGAGGAGAGAGGAGGATGATGGGCAAGCAGGACGACGAGTCCGTCCACGTGGAGGTCGTGGTGGCCATCACCTGGGAGGAAGGCCGGTACTCGGCCCGATGCCTGGGGGTGTGCGATCTCACCTGCCAGGGAGACACCATGGTGGATGCCGTGCTGGACCTCGCCGAGCAGTTGTCGCGCCGCTTCTCCGCCGGAGGTTTCCCGGTCGGCCGCCCGGACCGTTCCGAGCTTTGGCAACCGCTCCCGGTGGAGATGCTGACGGCACTGGACGTGGCCGTCAACTGATCCCGCCTTCCGTGCCCGGCGCCCCGCCTGTCTCGGTCGTCGCGGCCGAATTCGGCGATCCCCACCGACCAGGACCTCGCCGACGCCGCACTTCCTCCAACGGAGGGGGCGTCGCTCCGGCTGGAGACAGGCAATGAGCACGAGGTGTCTCGTGTCGGTAAACCACGAAGGAGAATCATGACGGAACCCGGTACCTGTCCTGACCGCGAGATCATCCGCCAGACGGTGCTCGACTACATCAAGGGCCTGGAGAACTCGGACTTCGACGCCGTCGCGGACCTGTTCACCGACGACGCCTTCTACTCCCACCCGCCCTATGACCCGGACAGCCCCAAGCGGGCTGAGGTCAAGGGGCGCGAGGCGCTGCGCGCCCTGCTCAAGGGGCGGCGCGGCAGTCGCAGATGGCATCACGAGATCCAGTCGCTCTTCGTCGCCGACGACCGCTGCCTCATCGAGGGCATCGTCCGTGAGTTCGAGGACGGCCCGATCAGGTCCTCGTTCGCGGGATCGGGGACGTTCGACGGCGAAGGCCGGATCAGCCGCTGGGTGGCCTACCGCAGCGTGCCCGCGATCGGGGAGTCGCTGGATTAGGCGGACCGGGTTCCCGCCGCCCCCTGGATCCGGGAGTGCGGCGGGGATGCACGGTTCCGGTCGTACGAGACATTCCGGCCGTCAAGATGGCGGGTTCGCCGGCGGGGCTGGTCGTCGCCCTCGTGTTCTCCGTCTTTCCCATACTCTATAGTTCTTTGGAGTATAAGCCGCAGTGGATCGGACGGAGGGCGCGATGTCGTACCCGGAGCCTCGTTACCTGGGCGAGGCGGGCGAGAGCAGTGGGTTCTTCCGGCCGGCGAGCGCGGGGCCGGACCTGGTGATGGGCGAGGGCGGGACGGAGGTGCACTATCTGGGCACCGGCGCCTCGACGAACGGGCAGTTCGGTCTGTACCGCTGGGACATGGGAGCGAAGCCGTCCGGCCCGGACCCGCACTTCCACCGGACGATCTCCGAGTCCTTCTTCGTGCTCTCCGGGACCGTGCGGCTGTTCAACGGGAAGACCTGGACCGACGCGACGGCGGGAGACTTCCTGTACGTCCCGGAGGGCGGGGTGCACAGCTTCCGCAACGAGTCCGGCGAACCGGCCTCGATGCTTCTGCTCTTCGCGCCGGGGGCACCTCGCGAGGGCTACTTCGAGGAGCTCGCCGAGATCGCGAGCAGCGGGCGCCGGCTCAGCGACGAGGAATGGGCGGACGTCTACCTCCGCCACGACCAGTACATGGTCTGACGGCCATGGCGGAGTTTCCCGAGGAACCGATCTACCGGCAGCTGGCCCGGATCGGCAGGACGCTGGCCAGTCCGGTGCGGCTGAGGCTGCTCGACGTGCTCGACCAGGGAGAGCGCACCGTCGAGCAGCTGTCCGAGGAGGCGGACATCCCGCTGAAGAACACCTCGGCCCAGCTGCAGCAACTCCGCGCGGCTCACCTGGTGACGAGCCGCAAGGCGGGTACCCGGGTCCACTACCGGCTGGCCGACGAGCGGGTCTCGCGCTTTCTGGGCGAGCTGCAGGACTTCGCCGCGGAAAGGCTCGCCGATCTGCGGGAGGCGGTGTCCGAGCATCTCGGCGAGGTCGCGGTCCTGGAGGCGGTGACCGCCGACGAGCTCGCCGGACGTCTCGACGACCCCGGCATCGTGATCGTCGATGTCCGTTCGGCCGCCGACCACGCCCGCGGCCATGTGCCGGGGTCGGTGTCGATTCCCCTGGCCGAGCTGCGGGACCGTCTCGACGAGCTGCCCAGGGACATCGAGATCGTGGCCTACTGCGGCGGCCCCTACTGCGTGGTCTCCCCGGAGGCGGTGCGTCTGCTCCGCGACCACGGCTTTCCAGCGCGCCCGCTGGACGGCGGGCTCACCCGCTGGCGACGCACGGGGAGACGACTGCAGACCGGTTCCGCCACGGCCCGGTAACGGGCCCACGGCCGAATCGTCGGAGTGGATCACTGTCGTTCCCGGCACGTTCGGTTCGCAGCAGCAGGCTGCTCTGTCGACTGCCGGGACGAGGGTCTCCGCACCCGGCGAACTCTCTCGGATCACCTGCCGCGAAGAGGCCGGCGCATGACCGCCTGGGAGGAGATCCGCGGACTCGTCGACCGCCGGGACGCCCACGCCGTCGCGGCCCGGATCGTCGAGTTGGACGAGGAGGGATGCAAGGAGGTCGCCGAACGACTTCCGGGATACCTGAAGACGCTGCGCGGACGACGCGAATCCTGGGAGGGGCTCGACGACTACGCCGCGGTGCTCCGCGCCGCCGGGGTGCTCACCGGGGCGGCCGCCGTGGCGACCTGGCTGAACCGCCGGGATCTCACCTCCCGCTGGAGTTCAGCCAGGTCGTCACGGCGAGATACGAGCGGTCCTGTCTCACCATGGTTCGGCGATGCTGCCGTCCGGTTCCAGCCCGAACTGCAGCAGGTTCGCCCACTGGTTCGCGTCTCCAGCGTTCACACGCCGTCGGGCCAGATACTGCAGCGCGTGGGTGTCTCCGGCGTCGGCGGCGGCGCGGGCCAGCCGCTCCGCCCCCTGACGATCCCCGGTCACCTCCCATCGTCGGGCCAGATACTGCAGTGCGTCGGTGTCTCCGGCGTCGGCGGCGGCGCGGGCCAGCCGTTCTGCTCCTTGGTGGTCTCCGGCTGCCTCTCGTCGTTCCGCCAGTTCTCGCAACATCCCGGTGTCTCCGGCGTCGGCGATGGCGCGGGCCAGCCGTTCTGCTCCTTGGTGGTCTCCGGCTGCCTCTCGTCGTTCCGCCAGTTCTCGCAACATCCCGGTGTCTCCGGCGTCGGCGATGGCGCGGGCCCATCGTTCTGCTCCTTGGTGGTCTCCGGCTGCCTCTCGTCGTTCCGCCAGTTCTCGCAACATCCCGGTGTCTCCGGCGTCGGCGGCCAGGAGCAGCAGCCGCTCGACTTCATCATCCCCGGCTTGATGTCGCAGGGAGGCCAGGCCCTGTAGTGCGCTGGTGTCTCCGGTGTCGGCGGCGGCTTGGGCCAGGCGTTCGGCGTCTTCTGTCTGTCCTGCTCGTTCGCGGAGGTAGGCCAGTTCCCGTAGTGCGCTGGTGTCTCCGGCGTCGGCGGCGGCTTGGGCCAGCCGTTCCGCCCCCTGGTGGTCCCCGGCCACCTCCCGCAGGGAGGCCAGTTCCTGCAGTGCGTCGGTGTCTCCGGCCTCGGCGGCCGTCCGGGCCCATCGTTCCGCCCCCTGGTGGTCCCCGGCCACCGCCCGTCGCTTTGCCAGCTCCCGCAGCACGCTGGTGTCTCCGACATGAACGGCCAGGATCAACAGCCGCTCGGCTCCCGCGTCATCCCCAGCGCGCACCCGCAGGGAGGCCAGGCCCTGTAGTGCGCTGGTGTCTCCGGTGTCGGCGGCGGCTTGGGCCAGGCGTTCGGCGTCTTCTGTCTGTCCTGCTCGTTCGCGGAGGTAGGCCAGTTCCCGTAGTGCGCTGGTGTCTCCGGTGTCGGCGGCGGCTTGGGCCAGGCGTTCGGCGTCTTCTGTCTGTCCTGCTCGTTCGCGGAGGTAGGCCAGCTTTCGTAGTGCGCTGGTGTCTCCGGCGTCGGCGGCGGCTTGGGCCAGCCGTTCCGCCCCCTGGTGGTCCCCGGCCACCTCCTGCTGCCTTGTCAGCGTGCGTAGCACAGCGGTGTCTCCGGCGTGGGCGGCCAGGGTCAGCAGCCGTTCGGCTTCCTGCTGCTCTCCGGCGCGTTCGCGCAGGTATGACAGGCGATGTAACGCGTCGGTGTCTCCGGCGTCAGCGGCGGCTTGGGCCAGCCGCTCGGCGTCCTGCTGCTTTCCGGCCCGTTCCCGCCGCTCCGAGAGTTCCCGCAACATGCTGGTGTTTCCGGCCTTGGCGGCTGCCCGAGCCCAACGTTCGGCCTCTTTCTGGTCTCCGGCGCGTTCGCGCAGGTATGACAGGCGATGTAACGCGTCGGTGTCTCCGGCGTTGGCGGCCAGGGTCAGCAGCCGTTCGGCCTCTTTCTGGTCTCCGGCGCGTTCGCGCAGGTATGACAGGCGATGTAACGCGTCGGTGTCTCCGGCGTTGGCGGCCAGGGTCAGCAGCCGCTCGGCACCCTCCTGGTCTCCGGCGTGCTCACGCCGTTTGGCCAGATCCCGCAGCGCACGCGTGTCTCCGTTGTCAGCGGCAGTACGGGCCCACCGCTCGGCCTCTCGGTGCTTTCCGGCCTGCTCTCGTCGCTCGGCCAGTTCCCACAGCGCGCTGGTGTCTCCGGTGTCGGCGGCCAGGGTCAGCAGCCGCTCGACCTTTTCGCTGTTCCCGGCCTGTTCGTGCAGATAGACCAGGTTCCACAGGGCGGCGTTGTCACCGATGTCAGCGGCGCGCTGCCACAGCAGTGCGGCGTGGCGGTAACGGCCTCGTGCTGCGGCGGAACGAGCCAGGCGGTCATAATCTTGAGCGCTGGCGGCGTGGTCGACCGCAGCCTGCCAGAACTGTGCCGCGGGGCACAGTACATGGCGGGTTCGGCCACCGTACTGTTCCAGATAGTCGGCCAGTCGATAGGACGGTTCCATCTTCTGGCGGCCGGAGGGAACATCTCCTGGGCGAGAGCGGATGCGTGTCAGGGGCGCGCGGGCTCCGCGGCATGGTCTGTGGTCGGTCAGATAGACGAACACCTGCTCCAGCCAGTCATCGGTCAGTATCTCCCACTGCTCGTCGGTCAGGTAGCCGGTGGAGGCCTGTTCCAGCAGCGGCCGCGGCAGTGCCGCTCCGTGCCCGAGTCGGCGGGCGTCGATCGCGGTGTGCAGCACCGCTTTGGCCTCGATGCTCGCGGTACGGTAGCGCTCCAGCAGAGCGGGCGCGCCGGCCAGGTACTGGGTTAGCTGCCCGGCTGGTGCCCGTCTCAAGGCCTCACGCAAACGCGGATCCCCGCTACGGACCGCAGCCGTGGTGGCGAGGTTCAACTGCTGCGCGCTGAAGACGGGCGGCACTTCAATGGCGGTGCCGCCCAGCAACGCCCGCGCCTGCGCGTACGGGTCTTGTGCGCTGCTGGGGTCGGGCACCGCGGTTAGTGTGGCCCAGTACATTGGCCACATCGTGCCCAGGATGAGCACCGGACCCCGGCGTGGGTCGCGCAGTAGTTCGCGCAGCCCCGCGGCGACCTGTTCGCCGATCTGACTACCTGGGGTGAGCAGGTAGTGCTGGATTTCGTTCAGCCACAGCACGGTCTGTGGGCTGACCCTCGCCAACTCCGCCAGCACGGCGGCCGGGCGTCCCGGGTCGATCGGGTGCCAGATCCGCCATGGCTTCCCCAATGTCTGGATCGCCTCCCAGCAGGCGCGGGTCTTACCGGTGGAGGACCCGCCTACCAGCACCGCCATCAGGCTGCGGTGACGGGCGCGGTCAACGGCTTTGGCCAGCTCGTCATCATGAGGGCGATGCAGGTACGCGGGCAACTCGGTGAGACCGGCGGCGGCCGCGCCCGCGTCGATCGCCGGGTGCACCTCCAGATCCAGCGCGTTCAACTCCTCGATTGGACGTCCCACCAGCTCTCGCTCCCTTTTGGGGGCCGGGCCGTCCGCTGCTGCCTGCGGCTGGACGCCGGGGTGGTGCGGTTGGTCGCGCGCCACCTGCCACCAGCGCAACCAAACCCGCTCATCCAGTAACCCCGCGCTCACCTGGTCGGGTACGACGCCGTTATGGCGTGCCTGGCCGATCAGCACCCGCACCACGGCGTTCAGACGATCGACGGAGCCGGGCAGATTGTCACCGTTGCGCCAGGCGCTGATCTGGTTTCCCGTCACAGCCCGGACCGGACGCGCAGACCGCCCCCGTGTGGTACCCGGGGCAGCGGGGGAGCTGTCCGGGGCCCGTCGTTGTAACCATGCCGTAGCGGTCTTGGCCACCTCGTCTTGGGTTGGGCCCGTTCCGGCCTTCAGGAGTTCGGCCAGCCGGGCGGCAAACCACGCCCGCGCGCCATCAGGGGCGCTGCGCGCCACGATCCCTCCCCAGAGAACGAGAGCGGACATCCGGTGTCGTTCCCGGTCCGGTCCGGACCGGAGCTTCCCGGAAGATTTCCACGCTAAAGCAGCCACCTGCGCCAATCAGCTATCCCGGGCAGGTCGTGGCCGAACCGGAATCGCCGGATTCACACGTCACCTGGCTCACTGGGACCTACATCCCGCTTGCCACGTGGTCGGCGACCTGGCGGGCCAGAGAACTCCGGAAGGGAATGCGAGTTCATGAGCGGTCTTGTCACTATCCTGCCTGCCGCCGCAGCCATCCTCGGCGCCGGCGGCCTGCTGTATGGCATCGTCCTTGCGGTCCTGGCCGCGGTGTCGGTGTTCGCCCGTACTCCCACCCGCCGCCGGGATGCCCGCGCCACCCTCACTTTGCTCCTGCGCCGCCCTCCATCCCAGCGATAGGGCATCTCACCCACCCCGCGAAGGCGCGGGCTGCTGGTGGCGGGTCCTGGACTTCGGTCAGCCGGGTGATTCGGTGCCTCTCCAGCGGATCCGTCGATCAGACGGCATCTCGCTGTGTCGGATAGCCGGGATCGTGCCCGTTGGCTGTTCGGACGGGCCCGCCACACCGGGACGGGACGATGCGCATTGGGATATAGGGTCATGATCTTGTCCTGTGGCCCGGTGAGGCACCCGTACAGTGGTGTGCCAATTGCCGGGTTCGGAGTTGATGGCGGGAGATCATGGGGGTTTGGGAGGGGGCGGCCGTGGTGCTCGCGGGGCGGTACCGGCTGGACGAGCTGATCGGCCGCGGCGGCACGGGCGAGGTCTGGCGCGGTTACGACCTGCGCCCCGGCTGGCCGGTGGCGGTCAAGATCCTGGCACCGCAGGTGGCCGACGCCGCGGTGCGCGAGAGGTTCGCCAGGGAGGCCAGGACCGCCGCGCGCATCGTTCACCCCAACGTGGTGACCGTGCTCGACATGGGCGAGCACGAGGGCCGCCCGTACCTGGTGATGGAGTTGCTGACCGGTCGGGATCTCGCCGCCGAGCTGGCCGAGCGCGGACCGCTGAGCGTGGCCGAGACGTGCCGCCTGGCGGGGCAGATCGCGCTCGGGCTGGACGCCGCGCACCAGGCCGGGGTCGTGCACCGCGACGTCAAACCGGCGAACCTGCACCTGGGCGCGGGCGGTGCGCTCAAGGTCGTCGACTTCGGTACGGCCAGGGTCGCGACCGAGGCCGCGATGCGACTGACCTCGGTGGGCACCGTCATCGGCACGGCCGCCTACCTGTCGCCCGAGCAGATCCGCGGCGAGGCCGGAGCCGCGACCGCCGATCTGTACGCGCTCGGCTGCGTCTGCTACGAGCTGCTCTGCGGGCGGCCCCCGTTCGTCGGCACGGCGACGGAGGTGATCTCCCAGCACGTCGGAGCCCGGCCGGACCCGCCCGGCCGCCACCGGCCCGGCATCCCCGCGGAGCTGGAGAGGCTCGTCCTGGCCCTGCTGGAGAAGGATCCCGCCGCGCGGCCCACCGGGGGAGAAGTCGTCCGCGGACTCCTGGCCGCGGCGCCCCGCAGGACGCCGCACGCGTCCGGGCCCCCGGCGCCGACCTCCGTCCTGCCCTCGGTGCCTCCCGTCCCCGCAGGGAAGGGCGAGGCATGGGCGGGGCGTGCGACGAGGTTCCTGCGGGAGAGCCCACCCGGCATGTTCGTCGCGATCCTGCTGGGCGTGGTGGCCCTGCCGGTGCTGGTGGCCCTGTGGGCGTCGGCCTCGCCGGACCCGGCGGGACAGGGCACCGCGGCGGTGCCACCCGCGATCACGTCGGCGGCGCCCCCGGAGCGGTCCGCGTCGCCCACACCGGCCGTCTCACCGAGCGCGTCCGCGGCGCCGTCCCCCGCGCCCAGCCGGACCGCGCCGGCGGCGGGCGGATGGCAGGCGCGCCTGGCGGCCCTGGCACAGGCGGTCACCGCGCAGGAGCTGCAGGGCGGAATCGATCCCAAGACGGCCCGCAAGGTCCGCGAGAGGATCGTCAAACTCGCCGGGGAACTCCAGGAGGGCGACAACGGGAAGGCCCGTGACGAACTGCGCAAGCTCGGCCGTGAGCTGAGCGAGGCGCAGCGGAAGGGCAGGATCGCCTCGGAGGGGCCGCTCGTCGACTTCCTGCGAACCTCGGGGCTCGCCTTCCAGGTGGACGGTTACCAGTCCGGACCGCTTCATCACAGCAGCGATGACGACGACGATGACTAGCGCGTAGACCGTGTGCCTCTTGGTCAGGGTGGGAATCACGGCCCGGAAGTTGAGCCGCCGGCCGCCGCTTCCCGGCAGGAGCAACACCGGAGGGCCGCTGCCGGCCCGCGAGTAGTGGAACCGGACCGACGGCGTGTCCACATAACTCTTACCGGCCACCAATGCCGCACTGATCCGAACAGTGGTGTTCGGGTCAGTGCGGGGGTATCGCGTCGGCAGGTCAGGCGGGGACGCCCAGGGTGGAAAGGAGAGTCGTCGTCAGCGTGTCGGCGGCGGCATCCGCCGGCAGGCGGCCCGCATCCACTTCAAGGGCGGCCGCGTGCAACAGGCTGTAGAAAACGGTGACAAGCCAGTCCTCGGGCAGATCATCGCGAATCACGCCCTCGCGTCGGCCTCGGACGATGATGTCGCGGACGCGAACCAGCGGCTGGTCGTGATGCTCTCGCATGCGTTCGGGGCCCAGGATTCGAAGGGTGGCCGGCTGCAGGCGGTCGTATCGGCTCAGGATCCGCCAGGACGAGCCGATCAGCATCTCCAGGGCTTCCCGTGCGGGAGTCTCCTGTGAGGACTCGGCGCCGAGTGCGGCGTTGGCCTCCTGGACGGCATGTGTCATGACCGCGTCGAGGAGGTCCTCCCGCGAGGGGAAGTGGCTGTAGAGGGTGACCCGGCCGACACCGGCGGCGCGAGCGATGTCGGTCATGCTGACCTCGGGGTTCTCACCGAAGGCCGTCAACGCGGCGTCCAGGATGGCCGCGACGCTCCGTTCGGCATCGGCCCGGCGCCGGCTTCCCGGCGCAGGGTTGCGCGCTGGAGAGTCGGCGCCTGCGTCCTTATGCGTGGTGGGCATGACGGAAGCGTAGGCGACGCGTCTTCGCCCCGCATGGCCCTGATCCATGACCTCGCGGTCGACATGCCCTACCCCGGCATGGTTTCATAATCCGAACACTGGTGTTCGGGTTATGAAACCTCGGCATCGAGCCTGCGAAATTCCAGGGAGATCACGTTATGAGTCATGGTCACTCCGTGCACACCCCACCGGCACCCGAGGAAACACCTCCCGATTCCCGGCGGTGGACCACACTGCTCCTGCTCTGCCTGGCTCAATTCATACTGATCGTCGACATCACCGTCGTCCAGGTCGCCCTGCCCACCATCGGCGGTGACCTCGCCCTCGACCGTGAGGCACTCACCTGGGTGGTGACGACGTACACGCTGTGCTTCGGCGGTCTGATGGTGCTCGGCGGACGGCTCTCCGACGCGCTCGGAGCGCGACGCACGCTGCTGGCAGGCCTTGCCCTCTTCACCCTTGCCTCGCTGGCCTGCGGTCTGGCCCCGAACGGCATCGTGCTCATCGTGGGCCGCGCAGCCCAGGGAGTCGGCGCCGCGCTGCTGTCACCGTCGGCGCTGGCGATCATCATGAGTACCTTCCACGGCCGGCGGCGCAACCGCGCCTTGGGCGTGTGGGCGGCGATCGGCGGCACCGGAGCCGCACTGGGCGTACTGCTCGGCGGCCTCTTGACCACCGGTCCAGGCTGGGAATGGGTGTTCTTCGTCAACGTGCCCATCGGGCTGCTGGTGCTGTTCACCCTTCCCGCGGTCGTTCCCGCCGACGGCCCGCGTCCGGCGCGCCAGCAGATAGACGTCCCCGGTGCGCTCGCCGTCACCGCCGCGACCGCGCTGCTCATCTACGGCCTCGTCAACGCGGGTGACGCCGGCTGGGGCGCAGCCGACACCCTGCTGCCCCTGGCCGGGGCGGTGATCTTCTACGTGGTGTTCGTCCTCATCGAACGCAGCGTCCGAGCACCTTTGATGCGCGCCGAGACACTCGCCCGCCGCCCGGTGATCTCAGGAACATTCGTGATGCTCGTCGCGACCGGGCTGATGCTCGCCCTGTTCTTCCTCAGCTCCCTCTACCTTCAGCACGTCCTCACGTTCAGCGCGCTGGAAACGGGCCTGATGTTCCTGCCGGTCGCGATCGCCATCACCATCGGTGCGCAACTGGGCGGCCACCTCATCGGCAAGGTCGGCGGCCGGCCCGTCGCCGTGGTCGCGTTCCTGATCACCGCCGCCGGCGTGCTCCTGATGACCCGCATCTCCCTCCAGGGCAACGCCTACACCACCCTTCTGCCCGGATTCGTCATCGCCGCCCTGGGCATCGGTCCGGCGTTCGTCACCGCCACCACCACGACCCTGGCCAACATTCCTCATGCCGAGACGGGCGTGGCCTCCGGCGTCATCAACACCTTCCACGAACTCGGCGGGTCGATCGGCGTCGCCGTCGTCTCCACGGTCGCCGCGGCGAGTTTCACACCCGGAGCCGCGGATATCGGTGGCTTCATCTCCGGGTTCACGATGTGCGCGATCATCGCCGTGGCCGCGGCCGCGATCGCACTCGGTCTGGTGCCGCCGGGCAAGTCGTCCGGGACCTTCGTCGGCCACGGACACGGCGGACACTGACGAGCAGCCGAACGGCCGCCGATGACACTCCCAACGGAGCGGCCGGCCATGCCCTGCCAGGTCAAGGCTCTCTCACTACTTGCTCGGGTGCCCGCGGCAGCCGCAGGAACCGTGGGCGGGACCCGGCCGCATCCCGCAACCCGTGCAGAACCTCTGGACCGCGATGACGACTGGTGCGACGCCCCGGAGCCCCGGGTACTGATGAGGAATGACCGCAGAATCGAAGGATCCGCTGGCGGATCTCAACCCGTTCGACATATTCGACACCGAGGCCCTCCGCCTCGACCGCTTCTTCTCCGGGCTCGACGCGGAGGGCTGGCGGCGTCCCTCGCGGGCGGCGGGCTGGTCGGTCCGCGACGTGCTCGGGCACCTGGCGGGGGAGGAGCTGTACAACCACGCCTGTCTGGACGACGACATCGACGGGTTCGTCGCGATGCTCGGGAGCGAGGGCGTGGCGGGCGGTTTCAACGCCTTCAACGCCTGGTGCGTGGAGCGCCGCCGTGACGTTCCGGTCGAGGAGGTGCTCCAGGAGTGGCGGCGCGAGAACGGGGAGACGCGCGAGCGGATGCGCGCACTCGGCCGCGACGCCTTGCTACCGACCCTCGCGGGACCGTACCCGGTGGGGTCGCAGACCTTCCACTACGACTCGGAGTACGCCACCCACGCCGACGACGTCGGCGCGCCCGTCGCGGAGGACGAGGAGGACGAGCGGGTCTGGTGGCGGGCGAGGGTGGGCGCGTTCGCGCTCGCGGAGCAGGGGTCGAAGGTCCAGGTCGAGCTGACCGCCGACGGGATCTGGGTGCACGCCTACGACATGAGCGAGCAGCTGGGGCCCCCGGCGTTCGTGGCGGCGACCGTCGGCCGCCTGCCGGACGACCACCCCGTCGACCATCCCCTCGACCGCAGACTCAGGGCCGCCCTGCGCTGTCTGGCCTGAGCCGGGGCCTCAGCGGTCGTCCTGCCCCTGTCGCCCCTCGTCCTGGCCCCCGTTCCCGTCCTTGCGGCGCATCCGGTACAGGGTGCCCGCCCGCGCGCGCTCCTCGGGGTGGGCGCGCACCCTGCGCAGGCTGAAGACGACGGTGACCAGTAGCACCAGGAAGATCACTACCAGCGAGAGCGGGGTCGGGATCTCAGGGAAGGACGTGGAGACGTCCTCGTGCAGGAAGGCCAGGATGAGCTTCAGGCCGATGAAGCCGAGGATGACCGCCAGGCCGATCGACAGGTAGACCAGACGCTCCAGCAGGCCCTCGATCAGGAAGTACAGGGCACGCAGCCCCAGCAGCGCGAAGGCGTTGGCGGCGAAGACGATGAGCGGGTGCGTGGTGACGCCGAAGACCGCCGGAATGGAGTCGAGGGCGAACAGCAGGTCGGTGCTTCCGATGGCGAGGAAGACCACGAACAGCGGGGTGACCATCCGCTTTCCGTCCTCGCGGACGACGAGCTTGCCGTCATGCAGGTTCTCGGTGACCGGGAGCGCCTTCGAGACGAAGCGGATCAGGGGGTTGCTCTCGATGTCGGGCTCCTCGTTCCGGTGCCGGACCAGCTGGATCGCCGTCCAGATCAGCAGCAGGCCGAAGAGCAGGAACGTGAAGGAGAAGAGGCTGATGGCCGCCGCGCCGACCGCGATGAGGACGGCGCGCAGCACGAGGGCGGTGGCGATCCCGAAGAGCAGCACCTTCTGCTGGTTCTCCGGGGGCACGGAGAAGCGCGCCATGATGATGACGAAGACGAAGAGGTTGTCGACGGAGAGGCTCTTCTCCACCAGCCACCCGGCGAAGTACTCGGCGGCGAGCGCCGACCCGGCCAGCCACCACAGGACCAGGCCGAAGGCTATGGCCACGCCGATGTAGAAGACGCTCCAGACGGTGGCCTCGCGCATGCCCACGGCGTGCGGCCGGCGCGCCGCCACCAGGAAGTCGAGGACGAGCAGCGCCATCACCAGAACGACGACCGCGATCCACACGCCTATCGAATCGATCGCCATCCGTGTTCCCTCCAGCCGGCTGAGAACCCTCGCTTACCCTCAGGTAAGGGGGTCCACACCCGGTGGTCACCGTCCCGCGCGGCGGCCGACACGTTCCGCTTGATGTCGTCGATCAGGTTGAGGCCGTACCGCTTGCGGTCCTCGGTGGCGTACGCGAGCCCGTGGCCGATCGCCTCGCCGACCGTGCGGAGCTGGATCTCCCTGACGAATGGTTCCCGGGTAACCGGACTGCAATGTGGCGGGTGCTTGACGCGAGGTGTTGTTAGCGCTCACAGTCTGTGCCAAGCCACCAGAAGGAGCCGACCGTGAGCCCGAGCCACGAGCGCCGCCCGCCGGTGATGGCGGATGTCGCCACGAAGGCCGGCGTGTCGCACCAGACGGTCTCGCGCGTGCTCAACGATCACCCCAACGTCCGTGCCGAGACCCGCGCCCGGGTGCTGGCGGCGATCCGCGAGCTCGGCTACCGGCGCAACATGGTGGCCCGCGCCCTGGTCACGAGGCATACCCGCACCCTCGGCGTGGTCAGCTTCGACACGACCCTGTACGGGCCGGCGAGCACCGTGTACGGCATCGAGCAGGCCGCCAGGGCGGCGGGTTACTTCGTCAGCATGGTCAGCCTCAAAACCATCGACACCGCGGGGGTGCGCGACGCGCTCGGCTACCTGGCCGAGCAGGGCGTCGACGGCATCGTGGTGGTCGCGCCGCAGCGCTCGGCCGCCCCCGCGCTGGCCGACGTGCCCACCGACATCCCCGTGGTGGCCGTCGAGGGCGGCCACTCCGGTGACGTGTCGGTGGTCAGCGTCGACCAGGTCCACGGTGCCCGGCTGGCCACCAGGCACCTGCTCGACCTCGGCCACGAGACCGTCTGGCACATCGGCGGCCCGCCGGACTGGCTGGAGGTCGAGGGGCGGATCGAGGGCTGGCGTGACGTGCTGGTCGCCGCGGGCCGTCCGATCCCCGAACCGCTGCCCGGTGACTGGAGCCCGCGCTCCGGCTACCAGGCGGGTCTGCGCCTGGCGGCGGTGCCGGGTGTCACCGCGGTGTTCGTCGCCAACGACCAGATGGCGCTCGGTGCGCTGCGCGCCTTCGGCGAGCTGGGAGTGCGGGTGCCCGAGCAGATCAGCGTCGTGGGGTTCGACGACATCCCCGAGTCGGAGTTCTTCACCCCGCCGCTCACCACGGTCAGGCAGGACTTCGGGGCGGTCGGGAGATGGAGCATCGAACTGCTGCTCAGGCAGATGGAGGCGGGCGCGGAATGGTCCCACGAGCGACACGTCGTCCCGCCGAGGTTCGTGGCCAGGGCCAGCACCGCACCGGTCCACACGTGACACGCACCAGCCCGCCTGTTGATGTTAGCGTTAACGGGCAGACGAGTCCCAGCGAACCCCACCGACACCGGACGCCCGGCCGGCGGACCCGGCCGAGAAGGCCCGTACGAAGACGATCCTCACGCGGGAGCGGGCCGGAACGGCGCCGCCCACCCGCCGCAACTGACCCGGCGGGCCGCCTCGCGGGCGGCCCGTCTCCTGGGAGGAAAGGGAGTCGCATGGCCGCACCCGACCCGATCCTGCGGATGATCGGGATAAGCAAGGAGTTCCCCGGCGTCAAGGCGCTGACCGGCGTGGACTTCAGACTCCTGCCGGGGGAGGTGCACGCGCTGATGGGAGAGAACGGCGCGGGGAAGTCGACGCTCGTCAAGGTGCTCACCGGCGTGTACGACGTCGACGCGGGCGAGATCGAGCTGGCCGGCGCGCCGGTCGCCTTCGCCGGGCCCCTGGCGGCGCAGCGGGCCGGGATCAGCACGGTCTACCAGGAGCTCAACCTCTGCGCGAACCTCTCGGTGGCCGAGAACATCTTCATCGGGCGCGAGCCGCGCCGCTTCGGCCGCATCCGGTGGGGTGAGACGCGCAGGCGCGCGGCCGAGCTGCTCGCCAGGCTCGACCTCGACCTGGACGTCTCGGCGCCGCTGTCCTCGTACTCGCCGGCCGTGCAGCAGATGGTGGCGATCGCGCGGGCCGTCGACATCTCCGCGAACGTGCTCATCCTCGACGAGCCGACCTCCAGCCTGGACGCGGGGGAGGTCGCGCAGCTGTTCGAGGTGATGCGGCGGCTCAAGGACGAGGGGATCGCCATCATGTTCGTCTCGCATTTCCTCGACCAGGTCTACGAGATCGCCGACCGGATGACGATCCTGCGCAACGGCCGGCTGGTCGGCGAGTACCTCACCGCCGAGCTGAGCCAGGTCGAGCTGGTCGGCAAGATGATCGGCAATGAGCTCGCCGACCTGGAGCGGCTCGACGAGAAGCCCAAGGACCTGGCGCGGACCGGCGACGTGGTCATCGAGGCGAGGGAGCTCGGCAGGGCGGGGGCCGTGCGGCCGTTCACGCTCTCCATCCACCAGGGCGAGGTGGTGGGCCTGGCCGGGCTGCTCGGCTCCGGCCGCACCGAGATCGCCCGCCTGCTCTTCGGCGCGGACCACGCGGGAACCGGGGAGGTGGCGATCGACGGTACGCCGGTCTCGCTGCGCACCCCGCGCGCCGCGACCGCCAGGGGCATCGCCTTCTGCCCGGAGAACCGGCGGACCGAGGGCCTGATCGCCGACCTCACCGTACGGGAGAACATCGTGCTGGCCCTGGCGGCGGCGCGCGGCTGGGCCAGGCCCATACCGCGCCGCCGCCAGGACGAGCTGGTGGAGAAGTACATCGGCGCGCTGCGGATCAACCCTCCCAACCCCGAACAGCTTGTACGCAACCTCAGCGGCGGCAACCAGCAGAAGGTGCTGCTGGCCCGCTGGCTCATCGTCGAGCCGCGGCTGCTCATCCTGGACGAGCCGACCCGCGGCATCGACGTCGGGGCCAAGGCCGAGATCCAGCGCCTGGTCGTCTCCCTGTCCGACGGGGGCATGGCCGTGCTGTTCATCTCCGCCGAGCTGGAGGAGGTGCTCCGGCTCAGCCACCGGGTCGGCGTGCTGCGCGACCGGCACCTGGTGGCGCAGCTGCCCAACGACGACGACCTCACGGTCGACGTCCTGATGGAGACGATCGCCAGCGGAGCCCGCCCATGAACCGTCTTGCCAGGCACCGCCTGCTGTGGCCGGTGCTCGTTCTCGTCCTGCTGCTGGCGACCAACGTCGCGTTCACCGACGGCTTCCTGTCGGTGCAGATGAAGGACGGCCACCTCTACGGCAGCCTCATCGACATCATCCGCTTCGGCGCGCCGCTGATCCTGGTGGCGATCGGCATGACACTGGTCATCGCCACCGGCGGCATCGACCTGTCCGTGGGATCGATGGTGGCCATCTCCGGGGCGCTCGCCTGCCTGCGGATCAGCGAGCTGGACGACCAGAACGCGGTGGGCGGCGTCCTCGCGGCGATCGGCCTGGCGCTGGTGCTCTCCCTGGTGCTGGGGGTGTGGAACGGGTTCCTGGTCGCCGGGATCGGCATCCAGCCGATCATCGCGACGCTGATCCTGATGGTCGCCGGGCGGGGGCTGGCCCAGCTGGTCACCGACGGCCAGATCATCACCGTCAACAGCGTGCCGTACAAGCTGGTGGGCGGCGGCTACTGGCTCACCGTGCCCTTCTGCATCCTGCTCGTGCTGGTCGTGCTCGCGGTGACCGCCTTCCTCACCCGGCGCCTCGCCCTCGGCCTGCTCATCGAGTCGGTCGGCGGGAACGCCGAGGCCAGCCGCCTGGCGGGGATCCGCTCCCGGGGCCTGATCATCGTGGTCTACGCGTTCTGCGGCCTGTGCGCCGGCATCGCGGGGCTGATGATCAGCTCCAACGTGTCCAGCGCCGACGGCAACAACGCCGGGCTCTGGATCGAGCTCGACGCGATCCTCGCGGTCGTGATCGGCGGCACCTCGCTCGCGGGCGGCCGGTTCTCGCTCGGCGGCACCGTGCTCGGCGCGCTCATCATCCAGACGCTGACCACCACGATCTACTCGATCGGCGTGCCGCCGGAGACGACGCTGCTCTTCAAGGCGCTCGTCGTCACCCTGGTCTGCCTGCTGCAGTCACCGACCTTCAGGGAGAAGGTGTTCCACCGCCCACGACGCGGTGCTCCACCCGCCGCCTCGGGCGCCGACACGAAGGTGAGGGTCTCCGCATGACCAGCCTGATGACCAGCCTGGGCGTGCTTTCGCCGAACCGGTCGATCCCCCGCAAATATCTGCCGGTCCTGGTGACCGGCGGGCTGTTCCTCGCGATGTTCGTGGCCGGCGGTATCCGCTACCAGGGCTTCGCGTCCGGGCAGGTGGTGCTCAACGTCTTCATAGACAACGCGTTCCTGCTGGTCGTGGCGGTCGGCATGACGTTCGTGATCCTCACCGGCGGCATAGACCTGTCGGTGGGGGCGGTGGTCGCGCTCGCCACGATGATCTCGGCGAGCCTGGTGACGGACGGGGGCTGGCCGCCCGCGCTGGTGATCCCGCTGGTGCTGGCGGTCGGCGCGGTGCTCGGCCTCGCCATGGGCTGCGTGATCCACTACTTCGACATCCAGCCCTTCATCGTGACGCTGGCCGGCATGTTCCTGGCCAGGGGGCTCTGCTACACCATCGGCACCGACTCGATCTCGATCACCGACCCGACGTACACCGGCCTCGCCCAGGCCAGGATCGACCTGCCGGGCGGCGCGTTCGTCTCGCCGAGCGTGCTCGTCGCCGTCGTGGTGATCCTCGCCGGGGCGTACGTGCTGCACTACACCCGGCTGGGACGCAACGTCTACGCGACCGGCGGCAGCGAGCAGTCGGCGCTGCTCATGGGCCTGCCGGTGGCCAGGACGAAGATCGCGGTCTACACGATCAGCGGATTCTGCTCCGCGCTGGGCGGCGTGCTGCTCTCCTTCTACATGCTGTCGGGCTACGGGCTGCACGCGGTCGGCATGGAGCTGGACGCGATCGCCGCGGTCGTGATCGGCGGCACGCTGCTGACCGGGGGATACGGCTACCTGCTCGGCACCGTGCTCGGCGTGCTCGTCCTCGGGCTGATCCAGACGATCATCAGCTTCGAGGGGACCCTCAGCTCCTGGTGGACCAAGATCTTCATCGGCCTGCTGCTCTTCGCCTTCATCCTGCTGCAACGCCTCGGTGCGGCGCGGCGCACCTGACCCCCCGGCTCCCGCGCGGGAGCCCTCCCCGTCGAGGTCCTGGAGATTGTGTGAACGCTAACAATGACCGCTACGTGGTCGGTGTCGACTTCGGCACGCTGTCCGGCCGCGCCGTGGTGGTGCGGGTGAGCGACGGTGCCGAGGTCGGCACGGCCGTGCACGAGTACGCACACCGGGTGATCGAGGAACGGCTGCCCGGCAGTGCCGTGCGGCTGGGCCCCGACTGGGCGTTGCAGTCGCCCGAGGACTGGCGGCAGGTGCTGCGCGTGGCGGTGCCCGGGGCGGTGGCGGCGGCCGGGATCTCCCCGTCACGGGTCATCGGCCTGGGCACCGACTTCACCGCCTGCACCGTACTGCCCGCCACCGCGGACGGCACCCCGCTCTGCGAGGTCGACGGGCTCGCGGAGCGCCCACACGCGTGGCCGAAGCTGTGGAAGCACCACGCCGCGCAGCCGCACGCCGACCGGATCAACGCCGTCGCCGCCCGCAGGAAGGAGGCGTGGCTGCCCCGCTACGGCGGGAAGATCTCCGCGGAGTGGGCGTTCGCCAAGGGCCTGCAGGTACTGGAGGAGGACCCGGAGGTCTACGGCCGCGCCGAGCGCTGGATCGAGGCCGCCGACTGGATCGTCTGGCAGCTCACCGGCGTGGAGACCCGCAACGTGTGCACCGCCGGGTACAAGGCCGTCCACACCGGCGACGGCTACCCCTCGGCGGAGTTCCTGGCCGAGCTCAACCCGGCCTTCGCCGGTTTCACCGCCAAGCTCGGCCAGGAACTGTCGCCCCTCGGCGGTCTCGCGGGCCGGCTGGACGCCCGCGCCGCGGCCTGGACCGGGCTGCCCGAGGGGGTGGCGATCTCGGTCGGCAACGTGGACGCCCACGTCACGGCCGCCGCCGCCGACGCCGTGCGGCCCGGTCAGATGGTCGCCATCATGGGCACCTCCACCTGCCACATCATGCCGTCCGACACGCTGGCGGAGGTGCCCGGCATGTGCGGTGTGGTGCGCGACGGGATCGTGCCAGGACTGTGGGGATACGAGGCGGGCCAGTCGGGTGTCGGCGACATCTTCGGCTGGTTCGTGGAGACCTCGGTGCCCGGCTCCTACGAGCGGGAGGCCGAACGGCGCGGGCTCACCGCGCACGAGTACCTCACCGAACTCGCCGCCGCGCAGAGCGTCGGGCAGCACGGCCTGGTGGCGCTCGACTGGCACAACGGCAACCGCTCGGTGCTGGTCGACCACGACCTCTCGGCCGTACTCGTCGGCCAGACCCTCGCGACGAGACCCGAGGACACCTACCGGGCGCTGATCGAGGCCACCGCGTTCGGCGCCCGCGTGATCGTGGAGACCTTCGAGGACTCCGGGGTGCCGGTGACCGAGTTCGTCGCGGCGGGCGGTCTGATCAAGAACCGGTTCCTGATGCAGGTCTACGCCGACGTGCTGCGCCGCCCGATCTCGGTGATCGGCTCGGAGCAGGGCTGCGCCCTGGGGTCGGCCATCCACGCCGCGGTCGCCGCCGGGGCCTACCCGGACATCACCGCCGCCTCGGCCGCGATGGGCAATCGCGCTGAGGCCGTCCACCTGCCCGACGCCGGGCGCGCCGACGCCTACGACCGGCTGTACGCCGACTACCGCCGCCTGCACGACCACTTCGCCGACGGGGAGATGCTGCACGGCCTGCGGGCCCTGCGTAACGAGGCGAGCACACCACCGAACAAGGAGGACGTGTGACCGGACTACCACGAACGACGGGGGCGGCCGGATGAGCGCCGTCGTCAGGAAGCTGCGCGAGACGGTCTGCCGGCTCCACGACGAGCTGGTCCGCTACGACCTCGTCGCCTGGACCGCGGGCAACATCTCGGGGCGGGTGCCGGGCGAGGACCTGTTCGTCATCAAGCCGTCCGGGGTCTCGTACGACGAGCTGAGCCCGGAGTCGATGGTGGTCTGCGACCTGGACGGCGAGCCGGTCGAGGGCGAGCTGTCGCCGTCCAGCGACACCGCCGCGCACGCGTACGTCTACCGGGCGATGCCGCGGGTCGGCGGGGTGGTGCACACCCACTCCACCTACGCCTCCGCCTGGGCGGCGCGGGGCGAGGCGATCCCGTGCGTGCTGACGGCCATGGCGGACGAGTTCGGCGGGGAGATCCCGGTGGGGCCGTTCGCGCTGATCGGCGGGGACGACATCGGCAGGGGAGTCGTCGCCACCCTGGAGGGGCACCGCTCCCCGGCGATCCTGATGCGCAACCACGGCGTCTTCACCATCGGCGCGGACGCCCGCGCCGCGGTCAAGGCCGCGGTGATGTGCGAGGACGTCGCGCGCACCGTGCACGTGGCCCGCCAGCTGGGCGACCCGTTGCCGATCCCGCGACCCGCCGTCGACAGTTTGTACGACCGCTACCAGAACGTCTACGGGCAAAGGAGTCCGCGTTGATCCTCCACGAGCGTGAGATCTGGTTCCTCACCGGAAGCCAGGGCCTGTACGGAGAGGAGACGCTGGCCCAGGTGGCCGGGCAGTCCCGGCGGATCGCCGAGCGACTCGGCGAGTCGCCGGCGTTCCGGCTGGTGTGGAAGCCGGTGCTCACCGACGCCGCGTCGATCCGCAGGGTCTGCCTGGAGGCGAACGCCTCGGACGCCTGCATCGGGGTGATCGCCTGGATGCACACCTTCTCCCCGGCCAAGATGTGGATCGCCGGGCTGGACGCGCTACGTACGCCGCTGCTGCACCTGCACACCCAGGCCAACGTGGCGCTGCCGTGGAGCTCCATCGACATGGACTTCATGAACCTCAACCAGGCGGCCCACGGCGACCGCGAGTTCGGCTACATCCAGTCCCGGCTGGGCGTGGCGCGCAAGACCGTCGCCGGGCACGTGAGCGACCCGGCGGTGGCCGCGCGCATCGGCGCGTGGGCGCGGGCCGCGGCCGGGCGCGCGGAGGTCGGCTCGCTGCGGCTGGCCCGCTTCGGCGACAACATGCGCGACGTGGCGGTCACCGAGGGCGACAAGGTGGAGGCGCAGCTGCGCTTCGGCGTCTCGGTCAACACCTACGGCGTCAACGACCTGGTCGCCGTGGTCGACGCGGCGGCGGACTCCGAGGTGGACACCCTGGTCGCCGAGTACGAGGACACCTACAAGGTCGCCCCCGAGCTGCGGGCCGGGGGCGAGCGCCACGAGTCCCTGCGGTATGCCGCCCGCATCGAGCTGGGCCTGCGCCACTTCCTCACCGAGGGGGGCTTCGGCGCGTTCACCACCAACTTCGAGGACCTCGGGGGCCTGCGGCAGTTGCCGGGGCTGGCGGTGCAGCGGCTGATGGGCGACGGCTACGGCTTCGGCGGGGAGGGCGACTGGAAGACCTCGGTGCTGTTGCGCACCCTGAAGACGATGGCGGCCGGCCTTGCCGGCGGCACCTCCTTCATGGAGGACTACACCTACCACCTGGCCCCGGGCCAGGAGGTCATCCTGGGTGCGCACATGCTGGAGGTCTGCCCGACGATCGCCGCCGGGGTGCCCTCGTGCGAGATCCACCCGCTGGGCATCGGCGGGCGCGAGGACCCCGTCCGGCTGGTCTTCGACGCCGAACCCGGACCGGCGGTGGTGATCGGTCTGTCGGACATGGGGGAGCGGTTCCGGCTGGTGGCCAACGAGATCGACGTGGTCACCCCGGCCGAGCCGCTGCCCAACCTGCCCGTCGCCCGCGCGGTGTGGCGGCCCCGCCCGAACCTGAGCACCTCCGCTGAGGCGTGGCTCACCGCCGGAGGACCGCACCACACGGTCCTGTCGTCCGCGCTGACCAGTGAGGAGCTCACCGACCTCGCCGACATGCTCGGCGTCGAACTGCTGGTCATCGACGCCGACACCACCCCCCGCCAGTTCGCCAAGGAGATCCGCTGGAACCAGGCCTACTACCGCCTGGCCCAGGGCTTCTGACCCGACGGGCCCCGCCGATCGGCGGGGCCCTCGTGCCGCCGTGCGGAGACACGCCCCGCGACTCGCGGACTTCACTTGTCATCCGAACACACAAAACGCTCGACGGAACTGTAGGCGACTGCGTATTTCCAGACGCGGGGCCGTCGCGTTTGTTTTCGGATGACGGAAACTGCGGGGAACGGGCAATGGGGCGTCCGATTCAAGCGCGGCCGGCGGGGCGAACCGTTTTCTCCTGTATTTCGTCTCTGGTCGTCGCGGCACGCTCGATCGGGAGAACGGTTGAGAGAAGCGCTTGGGCGCCCGAACTCCCACCGGTTCCGCTGTCCGAAGGCTCCCGTGCTGCTCAGATGGGGTGCGAGAGGCGGCGGGCGGCGGCGCAGGAGTCCGGCGGTCTATTGGGGGTGCTTCCTTCGCGGGAACTCCGGCCGACTCGCCGGTCAATTCACGCAATAGCGAAGCGCTTATGTCAACAGCGCTTCAATTGACTTAGGAGGTGACATCGAACTTCGATTGCGGTGTTTAGGGGATTGATATTGACGGTGAATATTCGGCTATCTACCCTCACGATGTCCAGCACATTACAAGGGAGTGGCCGATGAAACGTATCCGAAACCTCGCCGCCGCCGCCGTCGCCATGACGGCACTCGTGCTCGCCCCGCTTCCCGCCTCGGCGGCCGGCACCACGATCCACCGGGACACCGCCCTGGGCGCCGCCTATTCGGGCAAGATCCGGGCCACGCTCATCGATCCGGTGTCGGTCTCGACCACGCTCGCCACCGCCACCTGCAACACGGGCAACATCGACGGGACGGTCCAGTCGGACGGCACCGCGCTGAACGTCTCGGTCTTCAACTTCAGCAACACTCCCGGCCCGGCCTGCCCGAACAGTGCCGGAGGCTCCTCCACCGTGTCCCCGGTAGGGCTCTCCTGGCTTGGTGGCACCGTCGTCTACAACAAGGTGACCCCCGGGCGGGACGGCATCGTGACCCTGCAGGGCGTCAAGGTCTCCTCGGTGTCCACCGGCTGGTTCGGCACCATCAGCTGTGTTTACCGGGGCTCCGGCGCCGGTAACAGCATCGCCCTGGACGCCTTCAACCCCGACAACGCCAGCCGTCCGAAAATAGCGATCGCCCAGGCCCAGGCCAAGGCCACCAACTACGCCCTCACCAAGGACAGCGGCAGCATCCTGTGCCCCGGAACGGCCAACTACACCGCCACCTTCCAGCTCATGGGGGAGACCGTCGCCAACTCCGGTGTCTTCGACCAGAAGCTGTACCTCACCACCCCCTGAGAACACCCTCGGCCCGCCTTCCGGTACGCACCCGGGAGGCGGGCCGCACCCATGCGCGGCCGGCCCCCCGGCAGGTCAGGGCCCGTACCGCCTGGTAGACGCAGAGCAGCGCCCAGATCTCCTGGGCCACCGTCTCGGGGGTCCGGGAGCGCAGCGCGAGCACCGCGCCGCTCCGGTCGGATCGCAGCCAGGCCAGCGCGCGGTCCATGACCCAGCGCTCCGCGTACCGTGCCACCAGCTCCGGCGCCGGGGCCCCTCCCGGGTCGACCAGCGTGGTGACCAGCCGTCCCGCGCCCGGCAGGGGGATGACCCGCACCGGCACGCCCGCCCAGCCGGACGGTCTGGACAGGAACGACCCGTCGCCGAGACGGCGCGCCACCGGGAATCCGCCCGCTCCACCGGTCCGCCACAGCAGGTGCGTGCCGGTGCCCGCCGCCTGCCGCCACAGCTCGGCACCCCTCGCCCCCGGACCGGCGAGCAGCAGCACGCCCGGCCCCAGGCGGCGCAGCAGCCTCGGTGCGAGTGCCTGCTGGGCTCCGGAACCGCCGATGGTCGCGTCGATCAGCGAGTGCGTCCCGCCGTCGGCCATGGCGACCACCCGCACGCAGGGGAGGCGGGCACTCTCGTCCGGGTAGCCGAACGCAGCGTTGTCGCGGGTCTCGGGGACGGTCAGCGCGGTGCCGTCCAGCGACACCGGCCGCAGTCCGGCCAGCCGCGACCCGGCGGCCCCGGGCTCCGGCAGCGGCCCGGCCACCCGGCGGAACAGCACCCGCAGCGGCTCCGCGCCGAGCCGCGCGCGGGCCCGGCTGATCGCCGACACGCTGGGCGGCTCCCAGCTCCTGGCCCAGTGCGAACGCCACGACAGGCCGTTCAGCAGCAGGCGCATGATCTCGTCATAGTTCCGGTCCGGGAACATGCACAGGGCCAGCACATAGTAGATCGTCAGGCGGGCGGGCAGTGCCCGCCGCCGCTGGTCGGCGCAGCCGCTGGCCAGCACGACCTCGTCGAGGAGCGGTACGGGGAAGGCGGAGGTGAGGATCCCGATCGACAGATGATCGGCCAGCCGCCCATGGACCGGCTCAGTCTTCACCCAGGTAGTCATGCCCGTGGGGATTAACTGTCAAGCCATAGGCGGTCAAATGCTTTATTTCCATACAAATACGCTTAAATCCGCCCAAAAAATGCGCACCGGGTGAGTGCCGGGAGGGTGGCCGAGGCCGCCGGGCGGACCTGGGGGCTTCGGTGTCGCAGGAGAGCGACAGGGCTGTCCGTCAGGAGGCTCGTGTCCGGTCACCGGTCGCGCTCGCCCTGGCTCTCGACATGGGCCATCATGCGGGCCACGCGATCGGGGTCGGCGTCAGCGGCCTTCGTGTTCCAGAGTGCGCGGCGATGGCGCTCCCGCCGGACTTCCAGGGTGAGGGCCTCGTTGACGTAGGCGGACGGTGGGCCGGTGCCGACCCGTCGCCTGGCGTGATCGAGCAGATTGCGATCGAGGGTTACGCTGATGGTCTCCTGCGCGGCCATGGTGACACGGTAGTACCGCACTAAGATCTTTTCCGCCGGCCGAGGTGTCTGGCGGAAAGTGGTCCTGTCGCCGCTCCGGGCCGGGCCGCCGGGCGGAGGCGATTCTGCCGATACGGTACGGGATACCGGTCACATGTGGGTGACGGCCTTGTGAAATTCAGTGAACATGCCCGTTGGGCATGATCTTTATGCTGTCCTGGTGCTTCTCCGGGCATTGGCCTCGTTCATGAACAGACATTGGTCACTTGTTCACCAAACTCAGGTCTGATAGAACAAATGCCACATGTAGGTCGGGTGGGTCCTCAGCGGAGCAATCCGTTCACCTCGCGGCCTATCCCTCATGGCCCCTGGAGGACTGCCGTGCCCGGCTTCTCTCGTCCCAACGGTCCGGGATCCCCGGCGCTGTCCCGCCGCTCGGTCCTGCAGCTCGGCAGCGGGGTCGCCCTCCTCCTGGCGACCGGGTGCGCCGCCGGCACCACGGCGGGCGGCGGATCCACCGCGCCCGCGGCGAGCACCGCCCCCGGCGGAACCCCCGCCGCCTCGAAGCTGCGGATCGCGGTGAGCAGCTACCTGAGCAGCTGGGACCAGGACTTCGTCGGGTTCGACCTGACCGCCCTGATGCTCTACAAGAACGTCTTCCCCTACATGGTCGACTACGGGGTCACCTCGGTCGGCGACGGCCAGATCCTCGACACCGAGGCCATCGCCCCCACCTTCGCCGAGTCCTTCGAGCCCGACGCCGACAACAAGGTCTGGACCCTCAAGCTGCGCAAGGGCGTCACGTTCGCCAGCGGCAACGAGATGACCGCCAAGGACGTCAAGTGGTCCAAGGACCGCGCGTTCGCCGCGAAGGCCAACGTGGCCGGCGTCTACCGGCTGATCGGGCTCGCCAAGGCCGACCAGATCGAGGTGGTCGACGACTACACGGTGACGTTCACCCAGGCCTTCCCCAGCGCGCTGACCCGGCAGATCCAGGCCATCTCGCTGTACGTCTTCGACTCCGAGGAGGCGAAGAAGCACGCCACCGACGCCGACCCCTGGGCCAAGGAGTGGTTCGCCAAGAACCCCCCGACCGGCGGCTACTTCAACGTGGAGAAGGCGGTCCAGGGCCAGGAGATCGTGCTCACCGCCAACGCCGGCTACCCGGGCACCGACGGCGCCAAGAGCTCCGAGATCAGGCTGAGCGTGGTGCCCGCGGCCGCCAACCAGCGCCTGCAGCTGCAGAACGGCGACATCGACGTCGCCTTCGGCATCGGCCAGCGCGACATCAAGGACCTCAAGTCCACGAAGGGCATCAAGGTCATCTCCGCGCCGAGCAACAACCAGCTCGCCATCCAGATGTCGGTGACTACCGCCCCCTTCGACGACCCCGCGGTGCGCAGGGCACTCGCCCACGCGGTGCCGTACGAGCAGATCATCGCCAACGTCTACGGCGGCGACGCGCGGGCGGCCAAGAGCGTCGTCCCGCTGGACATGCCCGGCTACTCCGAGACCGGCTACCCCTACGCCTACGACGTCGCCAAGGCCAAGGAGGCGCTGGCCGCGGCGGGCAAGACCTCGATCACCTCCGAGCTGGTCTTCCAGACCGACAGCGAGGAGCAGCAGCAGATCGCCGTGCTGGTGCAGAGCGAGGCCAGGAAGGCCGGCATCGAGCTGAAGCTCACCCCGCTCGACCCCGCCACGCTCGGCGAGCGCAGGGCGAAGAAGAACATCCCCCTGCAGATCACCCTGGGCCAGCTCTGGGTCAACGACGTGGAGTACATGCTCGGCACCAGCTTCACCAAGGGCGCCAGCCTCAACTACTCCAACTACGTCAGCCCCGAGATCGAGAAGATCTTCGAGGAGTCCCACACCGTCGTCGACGCGGCCGAGCGCGCCAAGCTCTGGCTGCGCGTGCAGGAGGTCCTGGCCGAGGACGTGCCATGGGTCGTCATCTGCCAGCCCAACTTCAACCTCCCGGTCCGGGAAGAGGTGGCGGGATGGGTCCAGCCGATGGACGGCCTGGCCCGGCTGCGCTACCTGAGCACCTCCTCCTGACCCATGCGTATCCTCCGATTTGTCCTCAGGCGGCTGTTCCAGCTCGTCCCGGTGCTCCTCGGGGTGGTCGTGCTGACCTTCCTGCTCGTCAGGGTCCTGCCGGGTGACCCGATCCGTACCATCCTCGGCCCCAACGCCACGGAGGCGGACGCCGCCGCGGCGCGGGCCAGGTTCGGGCTGGACCGGCCCCTGTGGCAGCAGTTCCTCGACTACGTCGGGGGACTGTTCACCGGTGACTTCGGCACCTCCATCCAGAGCGGTGCCCCGGTGGGCTCGGAGATGGCCCTGCGGGTGGGGCCGACCATGGAACTCGTGGTGATCGCGCTGGCCGTGGCGCTGGTGCTGGCGGTGGTGCTCGGCATCTGGTCGGCCAGGCACGCGGGCCGGTTCGGCGACCACACGGTCCGCGTCGCGGCGCTCATCGGCAACTCGGTACCGGAGTTCTGGCTCGGGCTGGTGCTGGTCCTGGTGGGCTACAGCGTGCTGGGCTGGTTCCCGGCACCCAGCGGCCGGGTGGATCCCGACACCGAGCTGAACCTGATCACCGGTGCCGACCTGCTCGACGCGGCGCTGACCGCCAACGGCCCCGCGTTCGTCTCCGCGCTGGAGCACCTCGCGCTGCCGGTGGCCACGCTGGTCATCGTCATCGTCGCGCCGCTGCTGCGCAGCGTCCGGGCCTCCGCGCTTGAGGTACTGGCCTCCGAGGCGTACACGGCCGCCGCCGCGCACGGCCTGAAGGGCCGGCTGCTGCTCCGCGGCTACCTGGTGCGGGCCACGCTGGTGCGGCTCCCCGCGCTGGCGGCCCTGGTGTTCGGCTTCTCCATCGGCTCGACGGTCCTCGTGGAGTACGTCTTCTCCTGGCAGGGCTTCGGGCAGTGGGCGCTGCGCGGCCTGCTCTACCGGGACTACCCGGTGGTTCAGGCGTCGGTGCTCGTGATCGCGCTGTTCTACGTGGTGGTCTTCCTCATCGCCGACGTGGTCCACGCGATCCTCGACCCGAGAGTGAGGATCTGATGGCCGAAGCGCCACGAGCCCGGGAGGCGGGCGCGGACCGTCGCTTCGCGTCGTCCCTGATCACGGTGGGCTCCGCCATCCTGGCCGTGGTCGCGGTGGCCGTCCTGTTCGCGCCGCTGCTGAGCTCCTGGGGTCCCGAGGAGATCGACCCCCTCGCCTCCCTCGCCCCGCCGGGCGGCGCGCACCTGCTGGGCACCGACCTCAACGGCATGGACGTGTGGAGCCGGGTCCTGCACGCCGCCCGGCTCGACGTCGGCATCGCCGTCGCCGCGGTCGCCCTGGCCGTGGTCGCGGGCAGCCTCGTCGGCCTGGTCGCCGGATACCGGGGAGGCTGGGCCGACGACGTGCTGATGCGGGTGCTCGACGTCTTCCAGGCGTTCCCCACCTTCATCCTGGCCCTGGCGGTGGCCGCGCTGCTCGGTGGCGGCACGGCTAACCTGATCGCGGTCATCGCCCTGGTGAACGCACCCGCCTACGCCCGGCTGGTCCGCGCCGAGGTGCGCTCCATCAGGGAACTGCCCTTCGTGGAGGCGTCCCGCACCTCCGGCTCCTCCTTCTGGGGGGTGCTCTGGCGGCACGTACTGCCCAACAGCCTGACGCCGGTGCGGGTCATCGCCCCGCTGAACTGCGGCTGGGCCATGCTCACGCTGGCCGGGCTGTCCTTCCTGGGACTCGGCGTGCCGCTGCCCACCGCGGAGTGGGGCGCCATGATCAGCCTCGGTTCCGGTGACGTCGTCGCGGGCCGATGGTGGACCTCGGTCCCGCCCGGCCTCTTCCTGCTGATCTGCGTCCTGGGCTTCAGCCTCCTCGGTGAGGGCCTGCAGGAACGCGCCGACTCCACAAGAGGTGACAGACGATGACACTCCTGTCGATCGAGGGCCTCTCCGTCGTGATCCGGCGGCCGGGACGCCGGGTCGCCGCGCTGAGCGGGGTGAACCTGAGCGTCGAGCCGGGCGAGGTGGTCGGCCTGGTCGGTGAGAGCGGCGGCGGCAAGAGCATGGTGGCCCGCTCGATCGTGGGCCTGCTGCCCGGCGGCTCCCAGACGACCGGACGGGTCATGTTCGACGGCGCCGACGTGCTGACGATGGACGCCGCCGAGCTGGAGGCCTTCCGCGGGCACGGCGCCGCGATCTGCTTCCAGAACCCGCGCGGCGCGCTCAGCCCCACCCGTACCGTCGGCCGCCAGCTCGTCGACCGGCTGGTCACCCACCGGTCGCTGGCCCCGGCTCCGGCCAGGGAGGTCGCCGCCGAGCTGTTCGAGTCGGTCGGCATCCGCAGCCCGAGGCGCCGCCTGGACGCCTACCCGCACGAGCTCTCCGGCGGCATGGCGCAGCGCGTCATGATCTCGCTGGCCACCGGGTGCGCGCCCGGCCTGCTGATCGCCGACGAGCCCACCACCGGGCTGGACGTCACGCTCACCAGGGAGATCCTCAACCGGTTCCGGCTCGCCGCGAACGCGGAGCGGCGCGGTGTCCTGCTGATCTCCCACGACCTGGCGTCGATCGCGGAGGTCTGCGACCGCGTCGTGGTGCTCTACGCGGGGACGGTGGTGGAGAGCGGTCCCGGCCCGCAGGTGCTCCACGAGCCCGCCCACCCCTACACGCGGGCGCTGCTGCGCTCGGTGCCCGACCTCGACGGGCGCCCGGTGACCGCGACCCCCGGCGCGATGCTGCTGCTGACCGAGGCGCCGTCATCCTGCCCGTTCGCGCCGCGCTGCGCGCACGCGACGCAGCTGTGCACGGCGGACCTGCCCGTCGCCGGGCCCCTGGCCCAGGACTGGAGCGCCGCCTGCTTCCACCCCCGCTCGGGCCCACTCGACGATCGCGCCGAGCCGCCGG
The DNA here is from genome assembly GCF_050943795.1 of Streptosporangium sp. CA-115845. Classification (NCBI taxonomy): domain Bacteria; kingdom Bacillati; phylum Actinomycetota; class Actinomycetes; order Streptosporangiales; family Streptosporangiaceae; genus Streptosporangium; species Streptosporangium sp. CA-115845. Next base: position 2,773,605 of record NZ_CP191988.1, read on the forward strand.
CCCCCGCGAAGACCCCGCCCGCGGGAACGGTCCCGCCCGCCGGTACGGCCACCTCGCCCGGTGCGAAGGAGAGCGTGCTGCGCATCGAGGACGCGCACGTCGTCTACCGCAGCCGCTTCGGCGGCGGGGGGCACCACGCCCTGCGCGGGGTCAGCCTCAGCGTCGCCGCGGGCGAGCGGCTGGGCGTCGTCGGGGAGAGCGGCTGCGGTAAGAGCACCCTGGCCAGGCTGATGCTCGGCCTGGTGCAGCCCTCGCGGGGCAGGGTCGAGGTGGCCGGTCACGCCCTGTCCGAGCTGCGCGGCAGGCGGCTGCGCCGGCTGCGTACCCGCGCCCAGCTGGTCTTCCAGGACCCGATCGGGTCGCTCAGTCCCCGGCGGACCGTGCGGGACGCGATCGGCGAGCCGTTGCGCGCCGCCGGGGTGCCCGCCGCGGAGCGCGCCGCGCGCGTCGCCCGCGCCCTGGAGCGGATGGAACTGGACCCGTCGATCCTGGAGCGGCGCCCGCACGAGCTGTCCGGCGGGCAGGCGCAGCGCGTCGGCATCGCCCGCGCGCTCGTCGGCGAACCCGACCTGATCGTCTTCGATGAGCCGACCTCGGCGCTTGACGTCACGGTACAGGCGCAGATCCTGAAGGTGATCGCCGAGGTGAGCGGCGACAGCTCGCGTGGCTCGGTCTTCATCTCCCACGACCTGGCCACCGTGCGGGGGTTCTGCGACCGCGTCGTGGTGCTCTACCTGGGACGGATCGTCGAGGAGGGGCCGGTGGAAGAGGTCTTCGGCAACCCCGGGCACCCCTACACCAGGGCGCTGCTGTCCAGTGCCCCCAGCCTCGGCGCCGGTTACCGCGGCCCGCAGGTCGAGTTGACCAAGGATCTGGAGGAGGCGGACGCCGCCGGGGGCTGCGCCCTCGCGCCGCGCTGCCCCTTCGCGACAGACGAATGCGGAGAGCGGGAGCAGGAGCTCCGCCCGTACGGCGCGAGCCTGGTCGCCTGCCACCGCGCCGCCGAGATCCCCGCGCTGATCGAAAGGTGACACCCGAAATGCCCGACCCGAAGCACATCCGTCTGGCCGTCGACATCGGCGGCACCTTCGTCGACGCGATGGAGCTGAACACCCGCACTCATGAGGTGCGTTTCAGGAAGGCCTCGACCACCCCGGCCCGTCCCTGGGAAGGCGTGCTCGACGCGGTCACCGCGCTCGGTACCGACCTGTCGGAGGTGGAGCTGTTCATCCACGGCACCACCCTGGGCCTCAACGCGGTCCTGGAACGGCGCGGTGAGCCGACGGGGATCATCACCAACGACGGCTTCCGCGACATCTTCCTGATCGGCCGGGGCAACGTGCCCGCCGACCACATGTACGACTTCCAGTACGAGCGCCCCGAGAGCCTGGTGCGGCGCCGTCACACCGCGGGGGTGCGGGGGCGGCTCGACCACCGGGGCCGCGTGGTCGAGGAACTCGACGCCGAGGGCGTCAGGGAGGCGGCCCGGGTCCTGGTCGAGGAGGAGGGCGTGGTGTCGATCGCCGTCTGCTTCCTGCACTCCTTCCTCGACCCCTCCCACGAGCGCCAGGCCGCCCGGATCATCCGCGAGGCGTACCCGGACGTGACGGTCTCGCTCTCCACCGACATCGTCAGGGAGTACCGCGAGTACGAGCGGACCAGCACGACGGTCCTCGACGCCTACATCCGGCCGATCTTCGAGAGGTACGTCGACAGGCTGGAGCACGGGCTGGCCGAGCGCGGGTTCGGCGGGCAGTTCCTGATCATGAGGTCCGGCGGCGGTTCCATGACGTCGTCGGTGGCCAAGACCTCCCCGACGCACACGGTGCTGTCGGGCCCGGCGGGCGGCATCGTCGGCGCGGCGCACCTCGCCGCCGCCCTCGGCCGCCGGGACCTGCTCACCTTCGACATCGGCGGCACCTCGCTGGACGCGTGCGTGATCGAGCACGGGTCCCCGGTGGCCGCCTACGAGGCGCAGCTGGAGCACTTCCCGCTGCTGATCCCCACTTACGACATCCGCACGATAGGGGCCGGAGGGGGCTCGATCGCGTGGTTGGAGAGGGGATTGCTCAAGGTGGGTCCGCACAGCGCGGGTGCCGACCCCGGCCCGGTGTGTTACGGCCGGGGCGGCACCCGCCCCACTGTCACCGACGCGGCGGTGGTCCTCGGCTACGTGGACCCGGGCCGTTTCCTGGCCGGGACCATGGACCTGCACGCCGACGCCGCTCGCGCGGCGCTCGACGAGCAGGTGGCCCGGCCCCTGGGACTGAGCACGGAGGCCGCCGCGGCGGGCGTCTTCGACGTGCTGCTGGCCAAGACCGTCGGCGCGGTCCGGCAGATCACCGTCGAGCGGGGGCACGACCCCCGGGGCTTCTCGCTGCTCGCGTTCGGCGGGGCCGGACCGCTGCTCGCCCCGTTGCTCGCGGCGGAGATGGGCATCGGCGAGGTCATCGTGCCGTTCGCGCCGTCCGGTTTCTCCGCCTGGGGCATGCTCAGCGCCGACATCGTCGACGACTTCTCCCGGACGGTGATGGCCACCCTGGACGACGCCGACCTCGACGAGCTGGAGACGATCTTCAAGGGCATCGAGGCCGAGGCCGTCGACTCCTTGGAGGCGCAGCGGGTCGCGGCCGAGCGCATGGTCCTTGAGCGCCAGTTCGAGCTGCGCTACCTGGGGCAGGAGCACTCGCTCATCGTCACCGCGGGCCGCGACCTCGACCGGGACGCGATCAGGCGGGCGTTCGAGGAGACCCACGTGGCGCGCTACGGCCATGCCATGGACAACCGGCTGCAGATCCTCAACCTGCGGGTGCGCGGCATCGGCCGCACCGACCGGCCGGAGTTGGTGGTGCGCCCGCAGGGCGACGGCGACGCGGGCCGGGCACTGTTCGCCCGCAGGGACGCCTACGACTTCGGCACCCGCGCCACGGCGTCGTTCGCCGTCTACGACCGCGCGCTGCTGGAGCCGGGCGACGCGTTCGACGGACCCGCCCTCATCGACGAGGGCACCTCGACCACCGTGGTCCCCTCGGGGCAGCGGGTCGAGGTCGACCAGCACGGTTACCTGCTGGTCAGGCTTGTGGAGGTGGCATCTTGACCGAGCAACTGGACGGGGCGACCGCCGAGGTGGTGCGCAGCTACCTGCTCGCCGCGGCGGAGGAGATGCGGGCCACGCTGATCCGCACGTCGTTCAACCCGGTCATCTACGAGGTCCACGACTTCGGCATGTCGATGTACGACGCCGACCTGAGGCTGATCGCCGAGGCCACCGGGCTCACCTTCTTCCTCGGTGCCAACGACTTCTCCCTGCGCAAGGGTGTGGAGTACGTGGGGCGGGAGAACCTGCGTCCGGGTGATGTGGTGCTGCTGAACTATCCGTACTGGAACGCGGCGCACGCCTATGACGCGACGTTGTTCTCGCCGGTGTTCCTGGCCTCTGAGCTGGTGGGTTTTCTGTGTGTGCGGGCTCACTGGATGGATCTGGGGGCCAAGGATCCGGGGTATGTGCTGGATTCCACGGACATGCATCAGGAGGGGATCATCTTTCCCGGGACGAAGGTGTTCTCGGGGGGTGAGCCGAACCGGGAGATCATCGAGTTGATCCGGTTCAACTCGCGGATGCCGGATCTGGTGATCGGTGATCTGAACGCGCAGGTCGCCGCGTTGCGCACCGGCGAGCGCCGGTTCCTGGAGATCCTGGAGAAGTTCGGCCGCCCGACGGTGGAGGCCGCCGTCGGGCGGATGATCGAGGACGGCGAGGCGCGCACCCGCGCCGCCCTCGCCGAGCTGCCGCAGGGCTCGTGGACCGCGGTCGACTGGGTCGACGACGACGGCATCACCGAGGACCCGGTCCGCATGCAGGTCACCGTCACCATCGCCGACGGCACCTTCACCGTGGACTTCGACGGTTCCGCGCCGGCCACGCCCGGTCCCATCAACATGCCGTTCGGCGCCACCGAGGCGATCTGCAAGGTGGTCCTCAAGTCGCTCACCTCGCCCGACGAGCCGTCCAACTTCGGCACCACCGTGCCCCTGCGAGTGCGGGCCGAGCCTGGAACGCTCTTCCACGCCGTCTACCCGCAGCCGACGTTCACCCTGTGGACCGGCATCGTCGCGGTCGAGCTCATCCTGAAGGCGCTGGCGCAGGGCATGCCGGAGAAGCTGCCCGCCTCCTCCGGAGGGGACGTGCCGGGGTTCATGATGGTCGGGATCCACCCGGAGACCGGGCAGATGTTCGCGGTCAGCAACAACGACCCGGTCGGCTGGGGCGCCACCCCCTCCCACGACGGCATGAACGCCGCCACCCACGTCTCGGGCAGCACCGGGAGGATCACCCCGATCGAGGTCCTGGAGGCGCGGACCGGGATGTTCTTCGAGCGGATGGAGATGCGCGAGGACTCCGGTGGTGCCGGGCGGTTCCGCGGTGGGGTGGGTTTGCGGAGGGACATCCGGTTCGTCACGGAGGGGGAGTTCCTGTCGGTCATCAAGAAGACGCGGTCGCGGCCGTGGGCGCTGGAGGGCGGGCTGGAGCCCGAGCCCAACCAGGTGGTGGTCTTCCCCGACACCGAGCGTGAGCATCGGGTCAGTACCAAGCGGACCAGGGTGCGGGTCGGTGACCGGATCAGGTTGCTGACCGCCGGGGGTGGCGGGCACGGGGATCCGTGTGAGCGCGATCCGGAACTGGTCCGCCGCGACGTCGCCGAGGGCTACGTCTCTCCCGACGCCGCCCGCAGGATCTACGGGATCGACGATGTCTGAGACGGTGCCTGAGACGGTCGCCGATCGGTCCGGCACGGCTCCGCCACGGGTGGACGGCGCGACGGTCGAGGTGGTGCGCAGCCATCTCGCCTCGGCCGCCGAGGAGATGCGGGCCACGCTCGTACGTACCGCTTTCAATCCGGTCATCTACGAGGTCTTCGACTTCGGCATCTCCGTCTACGACTCCGGCCTGCGCCTGGTCGCCGAGTCGACGGGGCTGAGCCGCTTCCTCGGCGCCAACGACTACTCCATCCGCAAGGGTGTGGAGTACGTGGGGCGGGAGAACCTGCGTCCGGGTGATGTGGTGCTGCTGAACTATCCGTACTGGAACGCGGCGCACGCCTATGACGCGACGTTGTTCTCGCCGGTGTTCCTGGCCTCTGAGCTGGTGGGTTTTCTGTGTGTGCGGGCTCACTGGATGGATCTGGGGGCCAAGGATCCGGGGTATGTGCTGGATTCCACGGACATGCATCAGGAGGGGATCATCTTTCCCGGGACGAAGGTGTTCTCGGGGGGTGAGCCGAACCGGGAGATCATCGAGTTGATCCGGTTCAACTCGCGGATGCCGGATCTGGTGATCGGTGATCTGAACGCGCAGGTCGCCGCGTTGCGCACCGGCGAGCGCCGGGTTCAGGAGCTGTACGCCCGCTACGGCAGGGCGGTCGTCGAGTCCGTCATCGAGACCGTGGTCGAGGCCGCCGCCGAGGCGGCGGCCGAGGCCGTCGCCCGCCTCCCGCAGGGCTCGTGGACCGCGGTCGACTGGCTGGACGACGACGGCATCACCGAGGACCCGATCCGGATGCAGGTCACCGTCACCGTCGCCGACGGCACCTTCACCGTCGACTTCGCCGGATCGTCCGGCGCGACCGCCGGGCCGGTCAACCTCCCGTTCGGCGCGACCATCGCGACCTGCCGGGTCGCGTTCAAGGCGATCACCACCCCGGGGGAGCAGACCAACGCCGGGCACTTCGCCCCCCTGCGGGTGCGGGCCGAGCCTGGAACGCTCTTCCACGCCGTCTACCCGGCGGCGACCTTCACCCAGTGGACGGGGACCGTCGCCCTGGAACTGATCTACAAGGCGCTGGCGCAGGGCATGCCGGAGAAGCTGCCCGCCTCCTCCGGAGGGGACGTGCCGGGGTTCATGATGGTCGGGATCCACCCGGAGACCGGGCAGATGTTCGCGGTCAGCAACAACGACCCGGTCGGCTGGGGCGCCACCCCCTCCCACGACGGTATGAACGCCGCCAACCACCTGTGCCAGACCCAGGCCCGCAACACCCCCGTCGAGGTCCTGGAGGCCAGGACCGGGATGTTCTTCGAGCGCGTCGAGATGCGCGAGGACTCGAGCGGCGCCGGGCGGTTCCGCGGTGGGGTGGGGCTGCGAAGGGACATCCGGTTCGTCACTCCAGGGGAGTTCCTGTCGGTCATCAAGAAGACGCGGTCGCGGCCGTGGGCGCTGGAGGGCGGGCTGGAGCCCGAGCCCAACCAGGTGGTGATCTTCCCCGACACCGAGCGTGAGCATCGGGTCAGTACCAAGCGGACCAGGGTGCGGGCCGGTGACCGGATCAGGTTGCTGACCGCCGGAGGTGGCGGGCACGGGGATCCGTGCGAGCGCGACCCCGAGCTGGTCCGCCGCGACGTCGCCGAGGGCTACGTCTCTCCCGACGCCGCCCGCAGGATCTACGGGATTGAGGCCGTCCGATGAACGACGTGGTCATTGTCAACTGCACGGTCACCGACGCCCGCGCTGGCGGTGCACCGTCGGGTGCACCGTCGGGTGTTCCGTCAGCCAAGGCGTCGGCCGAGGCTCCGAAGAGCGCCGAGGGGCGGATCGCGGACGCGGCGGTGTGGATCCGGGACGACCGGATCGCGGCCGTGGGTCCCCGCGAGCAGGTCCTGGAGCGGGTGGGGGAGGCCCCGCGGCTCGATCTCGACGGCGCGTACGTCACCCCCGGCCTGGTCAACATGCACACCCACCTGTCCCTGTCGCTGCCGGGCCAGGGAGGCGACAGCGTCAAGAACATGACGGCGCACGAACTCGCTCTCTACATGGCCGACGGTGCCCGCCGTACTCTGCACTGCGGGGTCACCACGGTGCGGTGCGTGGCCGAGAAGGAGCACGCCGACTTCGCGCTGCGCCGGGCCATCGAGTCGGGCCGGGCGACCGGGCCGCGCATCTTCACGGCGGGCCAGGCACTGGTCTGCACCGGCGGCCACGGCCACGAGGCGAGCGACACCATGGAGTGCGACGGAGTCGACGGGTTCCGGCGCGGGGTGCGCACCCAGGTCAAGGCGGGTGCCGACCTCATCAAGATCATGATCTCCGGTGGCATCGCCGGGGAGCACGAGAGCATCGACACCCCGCAGCTGTTCTCCGACGAGATGGCGGCGGCGCTGCAGACCGCGCACGCCTGGGGCCGGAAGGTCACCGCGCACGCGGGGCCGGCGGCGGTGATCGCCGAGGCCGTCGAGCTGGGCCTCGACTGCGTGGAGCACGGCTACCAGCTCACCCCCGAGGTCGCGAAGAGAATGGCCGAGCGCGGCACGGCCCTGGTGCCGACTCTGCTCGTCACCCGCTGCAAGGATTTCTTCGACGAGCTCGGGGTGCCGGAGTGGATGCAGTGCCGCTCGCTCGGCGCGGGTCCCCGGCATCTGGAGAGCTACGCGATGGCCCTCGACGCCGGGGTGGACGTCCTGCTGGGCAGCGACATGCCGCCGTTCTGGGACTTCGAGGGGACCAACGCCTCGGTACGCGAGCTGGAGTGCATGTCCGAGGGAGGTCTCGGCCCGGCGGGAGCGCTCTACGCGGGCACGCTCGGCCCGGTGCGCTGGCTCGGCGCCGACGCCGACCTCGGCACCGTCGAGGTCGGCAAGTACGCGGACCTCATCGCCATGGACGCGGACCCGCTCGCGGACACCTCGGCCTTCCGGGGGGTCCGCTGGGTGATGAAGGGCGGCCGGGTCGTCCGCGACGACCGGTCGGGATGGGAGAAGCAGTGAACGCGGTTTTCCCGGGGTCTGAAGACCTGGGCATCTGGGTGAGGTACCGGTGAACGGTCCGGTGAACGGCCCGATGAACGGCTCTGTGAACGACGCGGAGGCCGCCGTGATCGCGGCGGGTATCGACGACATGTACGACGCCTTCCTCGCGGCGGACCGTCGCCGGTTCGACAGCCACCTGCACGCCGAGGTGACCACCTGGGAGACGCACCTGCCGGGACCGCTGCGTACCCGGTCGGAACTCGACGCCTACCGCGACGAGAGGGACGGCTCGGGTGCCCGTCCCGAACTCGGCAGGCTGGCGGCCGAGGACAAGCGGATCGACGTGTGGGGCGACGCCGGGGTGGCGCGCTACCTGCTCGTCGCCGAGGCGCCGGGTGAACCCGCGCAGTACAGCCGGGTGACCGACGTGCTGCGCAGGACCGGCGGCGACTGGCTCATCGTGCACCACCACTCCGAACTGCTCGTGCCATGAGCGAGGGCACGGGCGAGGACATCGGCGAGGACATCGGCGAGAGCACGGGCGAGCGAGGGGTGGGCATGGAAGACGACGGCGACATGGAACTGTACGACCTGCGGGTCGTGGTCGACCGCATCGAGGGCAGATCCGTCTGCGGCATGGAGGTGGGCGACTGCTTCACGCTGGAGCGGAGCGCGCACCTGCGCCTCCCCGACGGCGGGCACTTCTGCGTCTACGCGCTCGCCTCGGTCCTGCCGTTCCTCGCCGCCAAGCAGCGTGACCTCGCCCAGGGCGACTGGCTGGCGCAGGACTCCCATTTCAGCTGCCCCGACCCGGAGGAGCGGCTGGTGATGCGGGTCGAGCGGACCCGTCGCCGCCGGATGAACTCCGCAGACCTGACCTGAGGTGATCCCCCGATGAGCACTACCGAGATCGGTCTGGGCCTGCAGAGCGACAAGCGGGCCGGTGACTACGCGCGGCTCGCGCGCCGCGCCGAGGAGCACGGCTTCGACGTGCTGAGCGTGTTCGGCGACCTGATGTACCAGCCCCCGATCTTCCCGCTGCTGGAGATGGCCGCCGCGACCGAGCGGGTGCGGCTCGGCGCGGCCTGCCTCAACCCGTACTCGGCGGCGCCGTACGAGATCGCCGGGCAGCTCGCCGCCCTCGACCTGGCCTCGCACGGACGCGCCTACCTGGGCCTGGCACGCGGTACCTGGCTCGGCGCCGTGGGCATCGACCAGCCCCGGCCGCTGACCGCGCTGGCCGAGGCCGTCGAGGTGGTCTACCGGCTGCTGGCCGGCGACGCCGGAGGGTTCGAGGGGGAGATGTTCCGCCTGGCGCCGGGCACCCGGCTGCGCTACCCCGTACACCGCACCCGGCCGCCGCTGCTGCTCGGCGCGTGGGGGCCGAAGGGCGCGGCGCTGGCCGGGCGGATCGCCGACGAGATCAAGGTGGGCGGCAGTGCGAACCCGGCGATGGTCGGGGTGATCCGTGAGCGGGTCGCGGCCGGGGCGACGGCGGCCGGACGTGACCCGGGCGAGGTGGGCGTCGTCCTGGGCGCGGTGACGGTCGTGGACGTCGACGGCGCCGCGGCCAGAGCCAGGGCACGCAGCGAGGTCGCCATGTACCTCGCGGTGGTCGCCGACCTCGACCCGACCGTGGAGATCCCCGCCGACCTGCTCGGCCGGGTCAAGGAACTGGTCGACGACGGCAGGGACGAGGCCGCCGGGCGGCTGATCCCCGACGACCTGCTCGACCTGTTCGCCTTCTCCGGTGACCCGGAGCAGGTCGCCGCGCAGGCACAGGCCCTCATCGACGCGGGCGCGCACCGGGTGGAGTTCGGCACGCCGCACGGCCTCACCGACGACCGTGGCGTGGAGTTGCTGGGCACCGAGGTGCTGCCGTTGCTGAACCGCGCACCGAGGGGGGCGGCGGTGCCCACGGGTGACGCTCCGTCATCCTGAAACCAGATCCCCATAGAACCTTTCGTCCGCAAAGCGCACTGCCCGAATCATCTCGTACTCTCAATTTCACTTGAGTTCAGCATGAGTGAACATTGGCGGGGAAGAAGGAGACGATGTGACGAGCGAGCGTGCCGGAGGTCCGGCGATCAGGACGTCGGCGTGATGGCCACGCGGGCCGAGGACCTCCGTGATCCGAGCGGACCCGGCTCGGCGGGAGCCGGCCGGGGTGGACCTGGCCAGGGCGGATCCGACGGTTCCGCCGGGCTCGGCGCGTCGCGCGCTCCCGGCGTGTTCGGCGAGGACGGCGAGTTCGGCGAGCGGGCGGCGCTGGCGGCCGACGCCGAGGACTCGGTCTGCCGTCGCGAGGAGTTCCTGCTGCCGCCCGCCCCCGGCTCCTGCCGATACCCCGAGGTCGCCTACTTCGCGGGCAACTCGCTCGGCCTGCAGCCCCGTGCCGTCCGCGCCGCGCTCGCCGCCGAGCTGGACGACTGGGCGCTGCACGCGGTCGAGGGGCACCACCGGGCGGCACACCCCTGGCTGCCCTACCACGCCGAGTTGCGTGAGGACGCCGCCGCGCTGGTGGGCGCGGCCCCCGAGGAGACCGTGGTGATGAACTCCCTCACGGTCAACCTGCACCTGATGATGGCCACCTTCTACCGCCCGGCGGGCGAGCGCACCCGCATCGTCATCGAGGACCACGCCTTCTCCTCGGACAGCTACGCGGTGCGCAGCCAGGCGGTCCACCACGGCCTCGACCCCGACGAGACGGTGGTCCGGCTGCGCCCCCGCCCCGGCGAGGACTGCCTGCGCACCGAGGACATCGTGGACTACCTGGCCCGCGAGGGGCACCGGGTGGCGCTCGTGCTCCTCGGCGGGGTCAACTACCTGACCGGAGAGTTCCTCGACATCCCCGCCGTCACCGCCGCCGGGCACGCGGCCGGGTGCGTCGTCGGCTGGGACCTCGCGCACGCCGCGGGGAACGTGCCGCTGGCGCTGCACGACTGGGACGTGGACTTCGCGGCCTGGTGCTCGTACAAGTACCTCAACGCCGGCCCCGGCGCCGTCGCGGGCTGCTTCGTGCACCGGCGCCACGTGACCGACCCCGAGCTGCCCCGGCTGGCCGGGTGGTGGAGCACCGAGCAGGCGACCCGCTTCGAGATGCGGCCCGAGCTCGTCCCCGTGCCCACCGCCGACGCCTGGCAGATCTCCAACCCGCCGATCCTGGCCATGGCCCCGGTCAGGGTCTCGCTGCGGATGTTCGCCGAGACCGGGATGGCGGCGCTGCGGGAGCGGAGCCTGGCGCTCACCGGCTACCTGGAGCGGCTGCTCGCCGAGGTCGTCCGCGACCGCCCGCTGGAGATCGTCACGCCCGCCGACCCGGCCAGGCGCGGAGCGCAGCTCTCCCTGCGGGTGATCGGGGGCACGGACGTCGCGGACGCCGCCGACGCGGCTGCCGTTGCCGCCCGGCTGCACGAGACGCACGGCGTCCTCGCCGACGTGCGGCGGCCGGACGTCATCCGGCTGGCCCCGGTGCCGATGTACTCCACGTTCCACGACTGCTGGCGGGCGGCCGCCGCGCTCGCCGAGGAGGTGAACCCGGTATGAGCTCCGCGAGAGAGGTCGCCGTGGTCGGCGCCGGGCTGGTCGGCTGCCTGACGGCCTGTTACCTGGCCCGCCGGGGCTACGAGGTCACCCTGTACGAGCGCAGGCCCGACCCGCGCCAGGCCATGCCGGAGCGCGGGCGCTCGATCAACCTGGCGATCTCCGAGCGGGGTATCGACGCGCTGCGCCGGATCGGCCTTGACGAGGCGGTGCTGAAGGCCGCGCTGCCGATGCCGGGCCGGATGGTGCACGCCCCGGACGGCACGCTCAACTTCCAGCCGTACAGCGCCGGAGGGCAGCGGGCGATCAACTCCATCAGCCGCTCCGAGCTCAACCGCACGCTGCTGGAGGCGGCCCTCGCCATGCCCGGGGTCCGCGCCCTCTTCGAGCACCGGCTGACCGGGCTCGACGTCGACTCGGGGCGGATGGACTTCGACACGCCCACCGGGCCCGTCACCCACGGCGCCCCGGTCGTGCTCGGCGCCGACGGCGCCTACAGCGCGGTACGCGGGCGGCTGCAACTGCTGCCCGGCTTCGACTTCAGCCAGGACTACCTCGACTACGGCTACAAGGAACTGACGATCCCGGCGCGCGACGGCGGGTTCGCCCTCGATCCCGGCGCGCTGCACATCTGGCCGCGCGGCAAGGCGATGATGATCGCGCTGCCCAACCCGGACAGGTCCTTCACCTGCACGCTGTTCTGGCCCAAGTCGGGGCCCGGCAGTTTCGAGGAACTGGACACCGCGGAGCGGTTCGAGGAGTTCTTCGCCGCCAACTACGCCGACGCCCGCGCGCTCATGCCCGACCTCGCCGGAGACTACGCCCACAACCCGATCGGGCACCTGGTCACCGTGCGGGCGCACCCCTGGCAGGTGCGCGGCACCGGTGCCGTGGTCGGCCTGATCGGCGACGCCGCCCACGCCATCGTCCCCTTCTACGGCCAGGGCGCCAACTGCGGTTTCGAGGACTGCGTGGAGCTCGACCGCTGCCTGCAGGAGACCGGCGACGACTTCCCCGAGGCCCTCGCCCGGTACGGCGCCCGCCGCAAGGAGCACGCCGACACCATCGCCGAACTCGCGCTCGCGAACTTCGTCGAGATGCGCGACAAGGTCGCCTCCCGGACGTTCCTGCTGGGCAAGCGCGTCGAGCACGGCCTGGAGCGGCTGCTGCCCGGCCGCTATACCTCGCGCTACGAGCTCGTCTCGTTCAGCACCGTGCCGTACGCCGAGATCCAGCCGCGCATCTCCCGCCAGCGCCGGGTGGTCGCCGCCGGGGCGCTCGGCGCGCTGGCCGCGGCCGGGCTGGCCGCGTCGGCGATCCGCGCCCTGAGCCGTCACTGACCGCGGCTCCGCCCCCGCCGTCGCGAGTCCTGGTCGTGCGGGCGGGGAGGGGCCCGTAGGCCATCGGCGGTCACTCCGTACTCGCGAGGCGAGGGCGCGAGCGGTGCAGCAGGTCAGAACAGCCGGGGGGTCACCACGGACACGACGGTGGTGACCCGGTCGGTGTCGTTGAACATGCTGTGCGGGACCGTCGACCTCAGGTGGACGCTGTCGCCCGGGTGCAGCCGGTGCTCGACGCCGTCGACCTCGTACAGCAGCTCGCCCTCCAGCACGAAGGCGAACTCCTCACCGGCGTGCCCGTAGGAGTTCTCCCGCCTGCCGCCGGGCGCGATGTGCACCAGCAGCGGTTCGAGCACCAGGTTCGGCCCCCTGGCCGAGAGCATGCGGTAGGTCTGCTGGCCCGAGATGTACTCGGTGGTGGCCGTCGCGGAGCGGGTGAGCGTGAAGTGGCTCGGCAGCGGGGAGACCGATGGCTGCCTCTCCTCGGTCTCCCCCTCCGGCGGCGCGTCGTTGAAGAACTCCGCCACGCTCCGGTCGAGCGCCGTGGCCACGCTGTTGAGCGCGGTCAGGCCGATGGAGGAGATGCCCCGCTCGACCTGGGAGAGGAACCCGATGGAGAGCCCGGAGTGGGTGGCGAGACCGCGCAACGTCAGGCCGCGCTCCTTGCGGAACTGCCGCATCCGGGCTCCGACGGCGTCCTGGCGGTCCGGCTCCTCACCGCCATGACGCTCCGATGTGCCCACCCGCGGCTCCCTCCGTCAAGCGGCGTGGCCGCCTGTTCGCTCTAGCTAAACATATTTCATAACAAGAGTCGTCCTTCGTCAAAAGGGAGTGGGGAATGGCAGACGGTGATGGGTAAGGCGGCGCGGTTTCAGTGGCTCCGCTTGAGCATCGCGTCCGCGAGCGCGTCGGCGGCCTCGCCGAGCCGGCGGCCCACCGCGTCGAGCCGTGACAGCAGCTCGCGCCTGCGCAGGGTGTCCATGTCCAGCGGCTCGGCGAACAGCTCGGCGAGCCGGGCCTGGTAGAGCTGGCGGACCCGGCTGCACGCCTTGCGCGTGTCCAGCACGGCCATGGTGACCGAGCCCGGGGCGTCGATCATCTTCAACACGGCCCCCTCCAGCTCGTCGAGACCGTCTATCACCGCCTGCAGCGGCTCGACCGCGAACCGCAGGTCCTCCGGACCGAACAGGTCGAGTTCGCGCACGTAGTCGCGGAGCTGGTCCAGCACGTCGTCGATCGAGCGCGAGAGCCGGAACAGGTCCTCCCTGTCGATGGGGGTCGCCAGCACCCGCCGCAGTATCCGTACCAGCGCGGCCCGCGCCTCGTCGCCCTCATGCTCGATCTCGGCCATCCGGGCGCGCGCGGCCGACCGCTCGACCTCGCCGGCCGCGGTCGAGCGGGCCAGTTCGGCTCCCGCCCGCGCGACGGCGACCTGGCTCCTCACCAGTCCGACGATCCGCAGCCCCGACCGGCCGCGCAGGTCGTCCCAGGCGCGCGCGAACCTCCGGGTACGGCCGTCCTTGCCGCTCACATCAGTCTCAGCGCGAGACCGCCGAGGCCGCCCAGCGCCATCGACGACGGCAGCGTGACCAGCCATGCCGTACCCACGTTCACGACGCCCTGCCATCGCACTCTCCTCATTCCCTCACTTGCCGCCGAGCCGACCACCCCTGCGGTGATCGACTGAGTCATGCTCACCGGGCTTCCCAGAGCCGAGCTGCCGAGGACGGCGCCGGTGGCCGCCGCCTCCGCGGAGACGATGTGCAGCGGGCGGGTGATGACCAGCCCGCGGCCCAGCCGCCCTCCGACACGGATCAGGCTGGTCAGCGCACCGGCGAGGAAGAGCGCCACCAGGACCGCCATCCACGCCGGCGGGACCTCGATGGGGCCGACCCCGCCGAGCCCGCCGCGGCTCACCCCGACCGCCACGCTCACCACCGCGATCATCTTCTGCCCGTCGTTCAGCGCGTACGCCACGCACTGGGCCGTGTAGGCCAGCAGGTGGGTGCCGGACACCAGCCGCGACATGCGGCGGTAGGAGGGCACCCGGCGCGAGACGGCCCCCAGCAGGTAGCCCAGGATCAGCCCGACCACGGGCGCGCAGGCCCCGATCGCCAGGACGGTGCCCAGGCCGGTCCAGGAGACCGGTAGTCCGGCACCGAGCCCCGCGCCGCCGATGCCTCCGATCACCGCGAGCGTCAGGCTGGTCGGCAGCCCTCTGCCGGTCAGCACCGCGACCACCGCCACCGCGATCACCACTCCCACCAGGAACGCCGCCGCGCCGTCGCTCGTGCCGAGCCCGGCCAGCCGCTCGGTGAAGGTGCGCGCGACGGTCACCCCCAGCAGGTAGGGGACGGCGAAGAGCACGACCACCAGGATCGTGGCGGCGGCCCATCCGGGGAAGCGGGGGAACCTGAGCCCGAGACCGATGAGAGTGGCGCCGTCGTTGGCGCCGCTGACCAGCACGAAAAGGATCGCCACGGCGGCGAACGCCAGAGTCCATCCCATCAGAGGCGGTGCCGCCGGTCGTGCTCGGCGCCTGCTGGACACTCGCGTACCGGATGGCCCGCCGTCATGTTCCTTCCTCGCCCCGGTCGGTGTCGGTCGCGCGGACGGCGGTTCCCGGCGGCACACCGGGGTCGTGGAGGTGGCGGCCGATCGGCTCCTCGACAGGAGCGGAGAAGGCGCCTTTGTGACCAAGGTCCGGCAGAACCGCACGCATGATGAACTCCTCACCCCGGGAAGCTTCAGTTTCAGGTTAACAGAAGGTAAACAAATAGCGGCATTCATCGCTAACAGGACGACCTGTCGTAGCGGTTCACCAGGGGATATCAGGAAGGCGGGCGACAGCGCGCGGGACGGGGGGAAGGTGGGCGCCGCCGCGAGCGGGCCGGGCGGGAGGTTGTTACGATCGGCCGGTGCCTGACCAGGGGAGGCGGGGAGTGGGCGAGCGCCCGTACGTGCTGCTGAGCTGCGCGATGTCCGTCGACGGCTACATCGACGACCGCACGCCGCAGCGGCTGCTGCTCTCCAACGACGAGGACTTCGACCGGGTCGACGAGGTCCGCGCCGGCTGCGACGCGATCCTGGTCGGGGCGGGCACCGTCCGCCGCGACAACCCCCGGCTCCTGGTCAGGTCGCCGGAGCGCGGGCGGGAGCGGGTCGCGCGCGGCCTGCCGCCGTCCCCCGCGAAGGTGACGCTGACCGCCACCGGGGACCTCGACCCGGCCGCCGCCTTCTTCACCGCCGGTGACCCGGAGAAGATCGTGTACGCGGCGTCGCCCGCCGTGGCGGAACTCGCCATCCGCCTCGCGGGGGCCGCGGAGGTGGTCGACGCGGGAGAGCCGATCGATCTCGGCCGGGTCCTCGCCGACCTGTACGGGCGGGGAGTGCGCCGTCTGATGGTCGAGGGCGGCACCTCCGTCCACACCCGTTTCCTGCGCCAGGACCTCGTGGACGAGCTCCACCTCGTCGTCGCCCCGTTCTTCGTCGGGGACTCCGCCGCCCCGCGTTTCGTCCTGGACGGGGACTTCCCCCGGGACCGCCACCGCAGAATGGACCTGGCGGAGGTCCGCAGGATGGGCGACGTCACCCTGCTGCGCTACCTGCTGGCCTGACAGGCACCGTCTACCGGGAGGTCCGGATGAACGACCACGACTGGCTGGGGCTGGCGTGCGACCTGGCGAGGCTGTGCCCGCCCTCCGAGACGGCCTTCTCCGTCGGCGCCGTGGTCGTCTCCGAGGACGGCGAGGAGATCTCCCGCGGCTATTCGCGGGAGGACGACCCCCACGTCCACGCGGAGGAGTCGGCGCTCGGCAAGATCTCCCCGGACGATCCCAGGCTGGCCGGGGCCACGGTCTACAGCAGCCTGGAGCCGTGCAGCGCGCGCAGGTCGCGCCCCAGGACCTGTACCCGCCTGATCCTGGACAGCGGCGTCCGGCGAGTGGTGCTGGCGTGGCGGGAGCCGCTGCTCTTCGTCGACTGCCACGGGGCCGAGGAACTCGCGGAGGCGGGGGTGACCGTGGTGGAGATCCCCGAGTTGGCGGACCGCGCCCGCGAGCCCAACGCGCACCTCCTCCCCGATGCCCCCGATGCCCCCGACGTCCCCGGTATCCCCGGCTGACCGGCTGACCGGCTTCCTGCCCCGTCCCTTCGCCTCTCGCGGTGGGCGGGGGCCGCGGTCGCGGGGCGGCCTCGGCAGGCGCCCACCGGGCTGCGCGAGCCGGTCGCCCTCATCCCCTGTCTCGCGCGGGGGCTTCGACCCGGCCGACGCCCCGCTCGCTGCCCGGCGGAGAGGGCTGATAATCCTCAAAACAATTACTTGTAGTGATAAAAGCAGTCGGCCAACGCTCTTAACTACCTCTATATCCGATTTTTCGGTTTAAGGGGCGCCACTCTCGGTAGTCACTAGATATCGAATGAGAGGCCCGGCTCCATGAGGTTTCTTGGAAAAAGCGCGATATTTCATGACTTAACGACCGTGCTGTTGGCGGCTCACGTACCGCATCCAGGGCGCGCCGGAGGCCGGCGGTGACCGGCACCGTTCTCGTCGCCCGCCTGGACAACGCGGGCGACGTCCTGCTGGCGGGGCCCGCGATCCGCGCGGTGGCCGCGGAGGCGCGGCAGGTCGTGCTGCTCACCGGGCCGCGGGGCCGGCCCGCGGGCGAGCTGCTGCCGGGGGTGTCGCGGGTGGTGGAGTGGCGCGCGCCGTGGATCGACCCCACCGCGCCGCCGGTGACCGGCCCGCACGCGCTGAGACTGCTGCGGACCATCCGGGACACCGCTCCCGAGCAGGCGCTGATCCTCACCTCGCGCCACCAGTCCGCGCTGCCGCTGGCCCTGATCCTCAGGCTGGCGGGTACACCGAGGATCGCCGCCGTCTCCACCGACGACCCGGGCTCGCTGCTCGACGTACGACATGTCGTCGACGAGGAGGTGGACGTGCCGGAGAGCGAGCGCATGCTCGGACTGGCCAGGGCGGCGGGGTTCGAGCTCCCGCGCGGAGATTCGGGGGGGCTCGCCGTACGGCACCCGTTGCCCGAGGTCCGCCACCTCACCGGGCCGCCGGGCTACGTGGTCGTGCACCCCGGCACCTCGGTCCCCGCCAGGGCATGGCCCGCGGAGAGGTGGGCGCGCACGGTTCAGGACCTCGTCCGCTCGGGCCGCAGGGTCGTCGTGACCGGTGGCCAGGACGAGCACGGGCTCACCGCGCGGATCGCCGCGGGTGCCGGGCAGCACGGTCTGTCGCCGGGACCCGTCTTCGCGGGCGGCTGGATGGGCGGCGGGCCCGCCCGGCTACGCGGCTGGAGGGTGGACGAGCCCGCCTTCACCGCCGGCTGGATCGACGGGACGTGTGCCGCGACGGGCGGCCGGAACTGGAACGGTCCCCCGGCCGGGTACGGCGGGCAGCGGGGAAGGTCCGTCGTCGACCTGGGCGGCAGGACCACCTTTCCCGAACTCGCCGCGGTGCTCGCCGGGGCGTGCGCCATGGTCGTCGCGGACGCGGGGCCCGCCCACCTCGCGGCGGCGGTCGGCACGCCGGTCGTCAGCCTGTTCGCCCCCCTGGCCCCCGCCGGCCGCTGGGCGCCGTACGGCGTGCCGGTCGTGATCCTCGGTGACCAGCGGGCCCCCTGCCGGGTGACCAGGGAAGGGACCTGCGCCGTCGCCGGTCATCCCTGCCTGTCGTCGGTGCCGAGCGCGCGGGTCGTCGAGGCGGTCGACCACCTGACCTCCATCAAGGAGACGGTCACTTGACATCCTTCTCACGGCTGAGCCGGGGGATTCCCATCCTCACGGGTCGGGTCTCCTGCTTCGTTTCCGCCCCGGGGCCAAAGCCCGGGGTCTCCACGCTGGAGGTATTCAGATGAGGACCACTCCGGCCTGCGTGAGTCTCCGCGGGGGCGTTGACGGTGCCGGCGACGGAGAACGGGGCGCCCCCGCCGGGCCTGAGGCGGACCGCCCGGTCATGGTGGTGCTGCGCGGGTTGGGACTCGGTGACCTGCTCACCGCGGTCCCCGCCCTGCGTGCCCTGCGCCGCTCCCACCCCGGCCACCGGATCGTGCTGGCCGCGCCTTCCACGCTGGCGCCCCTGGTGTCGCTGATCGGCGCGGTGGACGAGGTGTGCGACGTGTCGGGGCCCGGTCACGTACCGCCGCTCGGCCGGCGCGTCGACGTCGCGGTCAACCTGCACGGCGCCGGCCCGCGCGGCATCGCCGCGCTGCACCGCACCGGCCCGGCCCGGCTGCTGACCCACTCCCACCCGGCCTTCCCCGGCGCGCGCGGACCGGCCTGGCGGGACGGCGTGCACGAGGTGCGGCGCTGGTGCGACCTGCTCGCCTGGTACGGCATCACGGCCGACCCCACCGAGCTGGGGCTCCGGCGCCTGGCCTCTCGCGAGGAGGAGTCCCGGCCCGTCGTCATCCACCCCGGGGCCGGGTACCCGGCCAGGCGCTGGCCGCCGGAGCGGTTCGCGCTGGTGGCCGCGGACCTGCGGAGGAACGGGCACGAGGTGGTGGTCACCGGGAGCGCGGGGGAGCGGGACCTCGCCGAGCGGGTGGCCATGCTCGCCGGGCTGCCGCCTTCGTGCGTGCTCGCCGGGCGCGCCGGGCTGCGCGAGCTGGCCGCGCTGGTGGCCAGGGCCAGGCTGGTGGTCTGCGGGGACACCGGGGTGACCCACCTGGCGGCCGCGTTCGCCACGCCCTCCGTGGCGCTGTTCGGCCCCGTCGCACCCGCCGTGTGGGGACCTCCGGAGACGGGACCGCACGTCGTTTTGTGGGCGGGCGGCCACGGCGACCCCTACGCCTACCGGCCCGATCCGGGTCTGCTGGAAATCGGCGTCCGGGACGTCCTCGGCGCCGTGGCGCGGCTGCTGGAGGCGGCACCCCCGGCGTGGCGCGGGTCAGGCCTGGCCGTGGGCGTCGGCACGGACCAGGCGCAGAAAGGCCTTGAGCCCGGTGATCCGGCGCTCCAGGGCCTCGTCGCCGTTGCGCAGGGCGGCGCCTAGCGTCTCGACGTCGTCCCGGAGCCGCTCGGCTGACCTGGTCAGCGCGGTCACCTCGGCGGCCGGGTCGTCCACCCTGGCGGCGAGCGAGACGATGTCCTCGCGGGGGTGGTGGGCCTCGCTCATCAGCGTGGTGACCCGCTCGCGCAGGTGGGACAGGTAGGCGCCGGCCGGACGGAAACCATCGGTCGATCTTCGCGAAGTGGCGGCCGTACCGCTTCGCCTTGTACTCCAGCATGTTCACGAACTGTGACCAGCCCGCGTCGTGCACCGACTTGGCCAGCCTCGTACGCGCCAGACCCGACACGGCGAGGTTCTCCACATACACCGCTTGGCTATCGCGAATGATCTGAGTGGAGAGCTTGTGTGCCCAGTCGCGGCGGGTGTCGGCCACGCGGGCGTGTGCCTTGGCGACCCTCAGCTTGGCCTTGGCCCGGTTGGCCGACCCCTTCTCCTTGCGGCTCAGCGCTTTCTGTGCCTTGCGGAGCTTCTTGGCTGCCCGCCGCAGAATGCGCGGATTGTCGATCTTCCGGCCGTTCGACAGGACCGCGAAGTGTGTCAACCCCAGGTCGATGCCGACCTCGCCCGGCGTCTCGGGCAACGGCTCGTCTGAGGTCTCGACGGCGAACGAGGCGAAGTACCGGCCCGCCGCGTCCTTGACCACCGTCACCGACGACGGCTCCGACGGCAGCGAACGCGACCAGCGCACCGCAACGTCGCCGATCTTCGGCAGGCACAGCTTCCCGCCCGCCGTGACCTTGAACTTGGCGTTCTTCGTGAACCGGATCGCCTGCCGCGAATCCTTACGCGACCGGAACCGGGGCGGGCCGACCTTGCGGCCCTTGCGCTTACCGGTCAGGGAGGCGAAGAAGTTGCGGTAGGCGGTGTTCAGGTCGGCGAGGGCCTGCTGAAGCACCACCGCCGATACCTCGCAGCCATGCCCGCTGCGGGGTCCGCTTCGCGGCGGTGAGGCGTTGGGACAACTCCGTATCGGAGACATAGGCCAGGTTCTGCCGGTGGGCGTCCTGGTGCGCGCGCAACCCGTCGTTGAACACCGTCCGCGCGCACCCGAACGCCCGCGCCAGCGACTGGCGCTGAGCGGCGGTCGGGTGGAGGCGGAAGTTGTACCTGAGCTGCACGCCGCGATCCTAGCCCTGCGTCTATGACCGAGTATGGGGATATCAGAACAGGCAGGTACTGCATTTTCGTCCTGCATGATCATTTGGTTTTCGTGACGAAGTTCCGGCATCGGGTATTCACAGGCGGCCACCTGGAACGCATGAAGCAGATCATGCGAGACGTGTGCGCCGACCACGCCGCGACCACCGTGCTGACGAGCGCGACCAGGAAGATCCACTATTTCAAGACCCGAGGATCTCGAAGATCGCCAAGCCGGGGGAGAGCGTACGCACTCAGCGGCGGCTGAGCACTCCTACTCAGGTTCGCGCCCGCCGTATCTCCAGACGATCTCCCTGTCCACCCGGTCGCCGGTCGGTACCAGCCCTGCCCCGCGGGCCACGGCCGACGAGGCGGCGTGGTCGGGATGGATGGTGGCGACGACGGCCGTGCCGCGTGCCCTGAGCCAGTCGACGAGGGCGACCGCGGCCTCCCCGGCGATGCCCCGGCCCTGCCAGCGGGTGCCCACCACCCAGGCCACGGCCGCGTGGTCACGGGTCACCGTCGCCTGGACGTAACCGACCAGCCGATCCGGGCCGTCGAGGTGGATCACCCAGTTGAGCCACGACTCGTCCCGGCCCGGTGGCGGCCCGGCGACCAGGCGGGCGTAGCGGTCGCGGAGTCGTTCGGGGGTCTCCGGAGAGCCGCCGATGAAGGTGTGCAGGGCCGGATCGCCGAGCACCTCGGCCATCTCGGCCGCGTGGCGCACCGCCAGCGGTTCGAGCCTGAGCCGGGCGGTCCTGATGGTTTCGGTGTCCATGGCCGGACGAGTGTCCCACGGCCGCCGATCGGTCCGGGGTCGACGGTGCGCGGGCCTCCTCGGCGGAACCGCGGCGCCGGAACCGCTCGCGGTCAGGCGGGGCTGACGGAGCGGTCGACGCTGCCGGGGGCCAGGACGTGTTCGATGACCATGACGGCGGCGCCGATCACGCCCGCGCGGTCGCCCAGCTCGCTGCCGGTGATCGTCAGATGCTGGGTGGCCAGCGGCAGCGACCGGCTGTAGATGACCTCGCGAAGGCCGGCGAGCACCTGCTCCCCGGCTTCGGAGATGTCGCCGCCGACCACGATCACCGAGGGGTTGAAGAAGTTGACGATCGAGGCGAGCACGTCGCCGACCTCGCGGCCCGCCTGCCGGATGAGCTGGACGGCCTGGGTGTTGCCGCCACGCACCAGACGGACCACGTCGCGGCTGTCCTCGGCGGTCACCCCGGCCGCGCAGAGTTTGGCCGAGATGGCGGCGCCGCTGGCGACGGCCTCCAGGCAGCCGACGTTGCCGCAGCGGCAGACGGTGTCGAGGGCCGAGGCCACCTGGATGTGGCCGATGTCGCCCGCCGCGCCCTGGGCGCCCCGGTGCAGGCGGCGGTCGCTGATGATGCCGCAGCCGATGCCGGTGCCGATCTTGATGAAGATGAGGTGGTCGGCCTCGGGGCGGGCGGCCCAGTGCTCGCCCAGCGCCATGATGTTCACGTCGTTGTCGACGAGGACGGGCGCGCCGAGGCGCGAGCCGAGCCATTCCGGAACGGGGAAACCGTCCCAGCCCGGCATTATCGGCGGGTTGACCGGGCGTCCCGAGCTGTGCTCGACCGGGCCGGGGAGGCCGACGCCGATGCCGCAGATCTCGTCCGGGCGGTGGCCGGTCTCGGCGAGCATCTCCTCGAAGGTGCGCTGGAGCCAGCCGAGCGTCTCCTCGGGGCCGCGGTCTATCGGCACCTCGGCCGTGCGCTCCGCCAGAACCGTGGTGCCGAGGTCGGTGACCGCCACCCGGGCGTGGGTGGCGCCGAGGTCGGCGGCGAGGACGACGCGGGCGGTGCGGTTGAACGCGAAGGCGACGGCGGGCCGGCCTCCCGAGGAGATGGCCTCCTCGGTCGGCACGATCCACTGCCGGCTCAGCAGCGCGTCGAGACGCTGGGCCAGCGTGGACCTGGCCAGCCCGGTCAGCTGGATCAGCTCGGCCCGTGTCCTGGCCCGACCGTCGCGCATGATGTTCAGAAGCGCCCCCGCGCCGGCGATCGAGCCGTTCGCTTCGCTAAGCATGCGCACAGTCAACACTCCTTGTTTCCGCCACGTCAAAGCGGCTTACGCCCTAAGCCTGCCCCATTATGCCTATCGGTGATTTTCTTTTGCTTAGTCATCGGCATAAGGGAGCCTACGTGCCCGCCGGGGGAGGGCCGGCCTCTCAGCGCCCGGAGTCCCCGCCCGTGTCCCCGCCCGTCGCGCCGGAGGCCCGGCCTAGGCGCCTGAAGAAGGCGGCCACCGCGTAGGGGTCGATGGGGTCGGTGAGCAGGTCCAGCATCTCCTGCCGCCGCTCCGGGGCGACCTTGAACGGGTGGCCGAACACGTGCGGGCCCGCCCCGTCGCTCAGCAGCCGGGTCAGCATCAGGTCTCCCGGCAGTGCCTGCCCGGAGAGCAGCTCGTCGGCCAGCGTCACCCGCCCCCCGTCGCCGTCCCCGCCTCCGGCGGCGGCCACGGTGATCTCGTCCCCGGAGACGTCGAGGACCTCCCACAGGCGCAGCGGCGTCCGCCGCCACGACTCCAGCAGCCTCACCTCGTCGTCGCGCAGCCACTCGGCGCGCGCGTCCAGGAACTCGCCGACCACGTCGTTCTCGAACAGGGCCAGGTCCGCCAGGGCGGGCTCGGCCACCCGGACGCTCAGCGCGACCAGGTCCTCGATCAGCCGCCTGCGGGCCGGGCGATAGGCGTACGCGAGCAGCTGCCGGTACAGGTGCGCGGCGCGCTCGGGCAGCGGGGCGCCCGGATCGGTGCGGCACGCGGCGTACTCGGCCGCGTCGCGCACGGCCGGAGCCAGGCCGGGGGAGAGGGAGAGCACCTCGGAGATCAGCCCGGACGCCTCGAACGAGCGGCCCTCGCCCTCGGCCGACCTGGCGATCAGCAGCAGCGCGGCCGGTTCGGTGCGGGGCAGTGCCGAGGCCGGCGCCGGGCCGAGCGGCTCGCGCTCCACCTCGTCGGCGATCCTCGCCAGCACCGTCTCGGAGCGGGACAGGTAGGTGACGGCCTTGGAGAGGTCGGCGCCCTCGCTGTAGGTGCGCAGCGCGCTGCGCACCAGGGCCAGCCTGATGATGTCCAGCGGCGCCAGGTCGGCGACCGACGCCGTGTCCCACGGCGCGCCCACGATGCCCACCCTGCCGCCGTGCACCTCCAGCGAGGCGTTGCGCAGCAGCGGGGAGAGCGGCGGCAGCGGGTCGGCGAAGGTCTCCGGAGCCTTCATCAGCAGCTCCAGGACCACCACGTCGACCGGCACGCCCGGACTGGGCTCCAGCCCTTCCGCGAAGGCGCGCAGCGCGTCGAGGGCCTGCTCCCCGAACTCCTGGACCACCCGCATCACCCGCTCCGCCGGAACGTCGTCCAGCTCGACGGCCGACAGCTCCAGGACGCCGTC
Organism: Streptosporangium sp. CA-115845; assembly: GCF_050943795.1. Classification (NCBI taxonomy): domain Bacteria; kingdom Bacillati; phylum Actinomycetota; class Actinomycetes; order Streptosporangiales; family Streptosporangiaceae; genus Streptosporangium; species Streptosporangium sp. CA-115845. The sequence goes on from NZ_CP191988.1 coordinate 2,797,801, forward strand.
GCGCAGGCGCAGCGCGATCACCTGCTCGGGTTCCAGGTGGGCCAGCCAACCCTCGGGGCCGGTCAGGACGGGCTCTCCGGTGTCGAGGGAGGTCAGCACCCGGCCGCCCCCGGCCAGCGGCACCCCGTCGCCGTCGGCCAGCCGCGCCCACAGCCGCAGGTCGTCGGAGGCCGGCAGCACCCCGCTCGCCAGCTCGGCCCGGGTGACGAGGTGCGTCAGCACCGCGCCCTCGCTCAGCCTCAGAAGGTCGCTCATCACCCCATTGTTCTCGACGTCCGGACATGGCGACGCCGCCCTCCCCGCCACGAGGTCGTACGTGCTCGTGGCGGGGAGGGCTTCCGGTACACCTCCCGGGGGCTGTTTGGGGCGGGGGATCCCCGGGGCTCGTGTGCCCGGTGTGTTCCCCGCCGGACTCGATCGGGTCCGGCGGGGAAGGCCCTTACGGCCTGGTCAGGCCGAGGGTGTAGGAGCCGGAGCCGCTGTAGGCGTGCACCCGTACGCGGTAGGTGCCCGCGGTGCCGCTGTAGGTGAAGGCCTCATCGGGGTTGGGAGAGGTCCCGCTGGCCACGGTCGTCCAGGTGGAGCCGCTCAGCTTCTGCAGGTAGGCGTCGTAGTCGGTGCCGTTGGGCCCGTCCAGGCAGACGCGGTGGACGCCCGCGGCGGCGCTGTAGCCGGCGGTGCCGGGCTGGTAGGCGTTGGCGTTGGACGTCAGCGAGCCGGTGTAGGAGCTCTGGTAACCGGTGCACCCGGTGGGCGGCGGGGTTCCGTTGGTCACCAGGGTGAGCCCGTACGCCGACAGGATCTCGTTGATCGGCTGGTGGTAGGTGGTGCCGCCGACGGTGCAGTTGCCGGAGCCGCCGGAGGTGACGCCCTGGGCCTGGCTGCCGGAGATGTAGGAGCCGCCGGAGTCGCCGGGCTCGGCGCACACGGTGGTGCGGGTCAGGCCGGTGATGGTGCCCTCGGGGTAGGTGACGCTCGTGTTGTGCTGGCTGATGGTGCCGCAGCGGTACTGGGTGGTGGAGCCGGAGCGGCAGATGGAGCTGCCCACGACCTGCTGGGTGGAGCCGGCCACCGGAAGGATGCCCGCGCTGTAGCCGTTCACCACGCCGGTCGGGGTCCAGTTGGAGTTGACCGCGACCCACGCGTAGTCGTTACCGGGGAAGGACGAGCCCTGGAAGGTGCCCTGGGCGACCTGGTTGTAGCCCTGGGTGGCGGTGCCGGCCGTGCCGCAGTGGCCGGCGGTGGCGAAGCCGCCCTGGCTGCCGCGGGTGACCGAGAAGCCGACCGAGCAGCGGCCTCCCATGTAGAAGGCGTCGCCGCCGCGGACGTCGTAGAGCGGCTTGGGCTTCTCCTGCGAGGCCTCGACGCGGACGAGCGACCTGTCCACGCCGCTGCCGTCCACGAACGCCTGCGCCTCGGCGACGTCACCGGCCAGCACGACGACGCTGTTGCTCCGCACGTCGACGTACCAGGACGGGATCGACTTCGGCGCGGAGGCCACGAGCTGGTCGAGGCGCTCCTTGGCCGTGTCGAGCGTGGCCAGGGAGTTCCTGAAGAGCTTGACCTCCGCGCCCGACGTGGCGAGCGAGGCGATCTTGGTGGAGTCGCTGGTGGCGATCACGAGGTTGGAGGTGGGGCCGGTCACCCAGGCTCCGGCGAAGGAGGTGCCGAGCCGTCCGCGGAGGGCGGGCTCGACCTTGGCGGCGGCGGCCTCGTTGATCAGTCGAGCCGAGGCCTGCTCGCTGGTGCCGCCGAGGTCGCGCCGGATGGCGTCGACCAGGCCCGGAGCCGGCTTGGCAGTGGCCTCCACCAGCGTCCGGGCCTCGGCGAGGGTGTAGGGGGCGGTGGCGGTCTCGCCGGGTCCCTGGTGGGCGATGGCGGGGGTGGCCACCATGGCGACAGCGAGCGCGAAGCCCGCTGTCACGGCACTTCTGCGGAGCATGGGTTCTCTCCTCATGTGGGGGGTGCCGTCAAGGTAACGGTGTACACATGAGGCGCGCCTCTACCGAATGTCCCCTATCGTCACGTTATGGACAGGTGCCCAACCCGGGGTTCTCCGTCAGCCACGCGGCATATCGTCTGCTCCGCCCGACCGCGTCGGAGTGCGCGGCCTTCGCGTGTTCGAGGATCGCCGTGGCGGCTCCGGCGGTGGCCGCCTCCGGGTGCCAGCCGAACAGCTGCCGCCAGCGCAGCGGGGTACCGGCGAGCGGCACCAGCTTCAACCCCTCGGCGGGCTGGAAGGTCGCCTGGCAGAGCGCGGCGGCGCGGCCGACCTTGGCCAGGTGCATGCAGGTGGCCACGTCGGTCTCGTAGATGGTCTTGGGGGTGAAGCCGGCGCGGGCGCAGGCCGTGGCGAAGCAGTCGCCGAAGCAGCTGTCGCCGGGGGTGACGGTCCACTGCTCGTCGGCCAGTTCGGCCAGTTCCACCTCCTCTCTGTCGACCAGCGGATGGTCCTCGTTGAGCAGTACGAAGACCGGGTCGGTGCCCACGGTCGACCACACCACCGGTCCCTCCACCGGTGGTGGGCTCTCCCCGCAGGCGCCGATGAACGCGAAGTCGATCCGGCCCAGCATCACCATGGTGGTGAGCTCCTTGGCGGACCAGGAGGTGTGGGTGCTCACCGGAGTGGACGGCCAGGCGGTGGCGAGGCGGTCCATCAGGCCGCCGAGTATCGGGCCGTTGGTGGCGCCCAGCCGGTAGCTGGGGACGTCGGCGTTCGCGTTGGCGAATCGAAGCGCCTCCTCCTGGAGTTCGCGGGCCGCGGGCAGTAGTACCAGCGCGCGTGACAGGACCAGCTCCCCCAGGGGCGTGGGCCGCGCGCCGTTGTGATCGCGTTCGAAAAGAGCTCCCCCGAGAACCCGCTCTATCCGTTTGAGCTGTGCTGTCAGTGCGGGTTGGGCCAGTCCGAGGTGGGTGGCGGCCTTGGTGACACTACCGGCCTGTGCCACCGCGCGCACGATCTTGAGATGTCGGAGCTCGAGATCCATACCGGGAACGTAAGGCCGCCACGTTATGCCTGCAATGCAAACTTGTCATGAAATATGACTCAATTTTGTCGAATCGTTCCAAATAGGGTTCTGGTCCGGAAATACGGGGTGACTTGGGGTGACCGTTGACGCCTGCCGGGGCCGAATCCGGAAGGTCACGATTTCCATGGTCGAGAAGCCGGTGCCGGTGTCCGGCATCCGAGATTCCCGCGATTCGGATTTCACCCGCATTTCGGACGCCGGGCCCACCGATATCCGGCGGCCGGGACTCCCGTACGGGCGCGGGAGAAGGAGGCGGACGCGCCGATGCGCGCCACGGGCTCACCGGGGGCACGCGGGTCCGGCGGCGGCCGGGGCCGCTCCGCCTCCCGGCGCCCCGGGGGCCGATGGCCCCGCCCGTCGCCGGGGAGATCCTCGGCGGTGAAACCGGTCAGGGGCCGGAGCCGCCCCGGGGAGCGGCCCGCCAGGAGGCGACGAGCCTCTCCAGCTGTGCCACCGGGGAGGGCGCCCCCGGACGGTTGTCGATCTCGTCGTGCGGCACGACGGGTGGTTCGTCCACCCTGATGGCCCGCAGGTAGTCCTCGAAGCGGCCCAGCTTGCCCGCGTCCCTGGCGAGCCCTCTGGCCTCCAGCCGGGAGCGCAGCGCCGCACCGTCCGAGCGGACCCAGAGGAGGTGTACGGGCGGCCCGCCCAGCCGCCCGACCCAGCGCTCCCACACCGCCGCGTCGTGTACCTGGGTGGTGAAGGGGCCTTCCAGCATCACCGGGCAGCCGTGCGAGCGGATCTGCCGGGCGACCTCGGTCAGCCCGTTGTATTCGTAGCGCTTGATGTGCTGGTCGTACCAGGGGCCTTCGCGTTCCCCGTCGTCGCGGCCGTGGGCGCGGAGGGTGGCGGCGACGAAGCCGCCGTAGACGGTGTCCTTGTCGAGCAGCGCGGGAGGTGGGTCGAGCAGCGCCAGCAGCGCCGCCGCGACCGTCGACTTCCCCGCTCCCGGCGGGCCGCTCACCACCCAGAGCGGCGCCGCCCCGTCCGCGCCCACGTCGTTCTCAGTCCTTCCAGGCCCTGGCCACGCTCTCCGCGACGGCGGGCGCCTGGGCGAGGCCGGCCTGGAAGGCGGGGCGCCACAGGGCCGGGTCGAGGACGTTGGCGCCGAACACGGCGACCGAGGCCTCGTCGGGGACGATGTGCGCGACCGCCGCGTCCCCCAGTTCGGCCAGCTCGGCCTCGAAGCGCGCCCTCGGTGAGACGTGCGCCAGCGGTTCCAGGATGACCACGGCCGAGCTGCCCGCCGCCAGGTCGGCGTTGGTCGCCGAGCGCACCCCGCCGTCCATGTAGCGGCGCCCGCCGATCTCCACCGGCGGGAACACGCAGGGGACCGCGCAGCTGGAGGCGACCGCCGACACCAGCGGCGCCCCCGAGTCGCGTTCCCAGACCACGAACTCGCCGGTCGCCGCGTCGACCGCGGTGATCAGCAGGCGGCGCTCCGGCCACTCCTTGACGGGCAGCCGGTCGCCGATCGTCTCGATCCTGGCGCCGGTGTCCCGCACGGCCAGGGCCAGCTCGCCGACCCTGCGCCGGGCCTCCCGCGGTTCCAGGGACGGGTCGTACAGCACGCCGAAGGCGGCCATGACCGCCTCCATGTCCACCGCGGAGACGGTCGCGGTCTCGGTGTCCGCCTGGACGCCGACCGAGCTCTCCAGGTCGACCTCGGTGGCGACCAGCGTCCCGACCACCGAGCCGGCCGAGGTGCCGACCACCAGGTCGGCCTCGCCCAGCTCCAGTCCCGCCTTGCGAAGACCCGTGATGATCCCCGCCTCCCAGGCGATGCCCGCCACGCCTCCGCCACCCAGCACCAGTGTTCTCGTCATGCGGCCTATTCTTACCCGAACATCCCTCTGGAGCCGAGGGGGGACGTTTTGACGCTCCGGGCTTCGAGACGGGCGAGCTCCCGTGAACGGTGTGCCACCCGATAACCTCGATGTAAGTTGAGGTCAGGGTAGACTGCGGCATGCCCAACAATCCGGAGATAACCGTCGGTCAGCTCTCCTCGCGCAGCGGGGTCGCCGTCTCCGCCCTGCACTTCTACGAGTCCAAGGGCCTGATCCGCAGCCGCCGCACCACGGGCAACCAGCGCCGCTTCTCCCGTGACACGCTGCGCAGGATCGCCTTCATCCGGGTCTCCCAGCGGGTCGGGATCCCGCTTCGGACGATCCAGGAGGCGCTGTCCGCGCTCCCCGACGGGCGGACCCCCACCAGGGAGGACTGGGCGAGGCTCTCGGCGATGTGGCAGGACGAGCTCGACGACCGGATCAGGCAGCTCGAACGTCTCCGGCACGGACTGACCGAGTGCATAGCCTGCGGCTGCCTCTCGCTGGACCGCTGTGCGCTGGCCAACCCCGACGACGTGGCCGCGGCGAGAGGGCCGGGTTCGCGGCTGATGATCGCTTCCCGCCGGGAGTGCGCCACCGACTGTGATCCGGAGTAGGTCCCGGAAGGCGCCACGTGCGGGACGCCCGCGTACGCCGCGCCCTCCCCGCGCGGCACGCTGCGGCCGGACACTTATTTGTTAGTTGCCTGTTCAAACTATTGACGGGGCGGGGTCCGGCGTGTGAACCTCTGGGCGTTCATGCACGCGCATCATGGGCGGTCGAAGGTCAGGGTCCCGTCACCTGATCGTGCATGGCGGTTTGTCCGTTGCATTGCGAAGGGAAGCCGTACATGCGAAGAAGGCTGTTCAGCATGCTCACCGCCGCGGCGGTGGCGTGCGCGTCGGTCGGCGTGGCCGTCGCGGGCGGGGTCGCTCCGGCGTCCGCGTCCGGGACCGCTGCCGCCGCTGCCGCCGCCGAGACGTACACCTGGAAGAACGTCAGGATCGACGGTGGCGGGTTCGTGCCGGGGATCGTGTTCAACCAGAAGGAGAAGAACCTGATCTACGCCCGCACCGACATCGGCGGCGCCTACCGCTGGGAGCAGGCGAGCAAGACCTGGACTCCGCTGCTCGACTGGGTGGGCTGGGACAAGTGGGGCTACAACGGCGTGGTCAGCCTGGCCACCGACCCGGTGGAGACCAACCGGGTCTACGTCGCCGCCGGGATGTACACCAACAGCTGGGATCCCAACAACGGCGCCATCCTGCGCTCCGCCGACAAGGGCGCGACCTGGCAGGCCACGGCGCTGCCGTTCAAGCTCGGCGGCAACATGCCCGGCCGGGGCATGGGTGAGCGGCTGGCCGTCGACCCCAACAGGAACAGCATCGTCTACCTCGGCGCGCCCGACGGCAACGGCCTGTGGCGCAGCACCGACAAGGGCGTGACCTGGGCCAAGGTCGCCTCCTTCCCCAACGCGGGCAACTACGCCGCCGACCCCGCCGACCCCAACGGCTACCTCAGCCACCGTCCCGGCGTGGTCTGGGTGACCTTCGACCCGTCCTCGGCGACCGCGGGCAACACCACGCAGAAGATCTACGTCGGCGTCGCGGACAAGGCGAACACCGTCTACAGCTCCGCCGACGGCGGGACCACCTGGACCAGGGTGGCCGGCCAGCCCACCGGCTACATCGCGCACAAGGGCGTGCTCGACCACGTCAACCACACGCTCTACATCGCCACCAGCGACACCGGCGGCCCGTACGACGGCGCCAAGGGCGACGTGTGGAAGCTCAACACGACCACCGGCGCCTGGACCCAGATCAGCCCGGTCCCCTCCAGTTCGGCCGACGACTACTTCGGCTACAGCGGCCTCACCATCGACCGGCAGAACCCCGGCACGATCATGGTCGCCACCCAGATCTCCTGGTGGCCGGACGTCATCTTCTTCCGCTCCACCGACTCCGGGGCGACCTGGACCCGCGTCTGGGACTTCACCTCCTACCCGAACCGTAGCTTCCGCTACACGATGGACGTCTCCTCCTCGCCGTGGCTCACCTTCGGGGCCAATCCGCAGCCGCCGGAGACGACGCCCAAGCTCGGCTGGATGACCGAATCGCTGGAGATCGACCCGTTCGACGGCAACCGCATGATGTACGGCACCGGCGCCACGCTCTACGGCACCGAGGACCTGAAGAAGTGGGACACCGGCGGCCAGTTCACCATCAAGCCGATGGTGAGGGGACTTGAGGAGACCGCGGTCCTCGACCTGATCAGCCCGCCCTCAGGAGCTCCGCTGGTCAGCGGTCTCGGCGACATCGGCGGCTTCCGCCACACCAACCTCGACGCCGTACCGCCCATGATGTTCACCTCGCCCAACTTCACCTCGACGACCAGCCTCGACTACGCCGAGACCAACCCGTCGATCATGGTCCGCGCGGGCAACTTCACCGACTCCGACCGGCCGAACGACAGCCACGCCGCGTTCTCCACCGACGGCGGCGCCAACTGGTTCCAGGGCGCCGAGCCGAGCGGGATCAACGAGGGCGGCACGATCGCGGCCGCGGCCAACGGGTCCAGGTTCGTCTGGGCGCCCAAGGACGTGGGCGTGCACTACTCGGTCGGCTACGGCAACTCGTGGACCGCCTCCACCGGGCTCCCGGCCAATGCCGTGGTCGAGTCCGACCGGGTGAACTCCAACACGTTCTACGGCTTCAGCGCCGGAAAGTTCTACGCCAGCACCAACGGCGGCGCCTCCTTCGCGGCCACCGCCGCGACCGGGCTGCCCACCGAGGGCAACGTCAAGTTCAAGGCGGTACCCGGCCGCGAGGGCGACATCTGGCTGGCCGGGGGGTCGACGACCGGTTCGGGCATCTGGCACTCCACCAACGGCGGCACGTCGTTCACCAAGCTCTCCAATGTCACGAGCGCCGTCAACATCGGCTTCGGCAAGTCCGCCACCGCCTCCGGCTACCAGGCGCTGTACGCGGTCGCCACGGTCGGCGGCGTCAACGGCGTGTTCCGCTCCGACGACGCCGGCGCGAGCTGGGTCAGGATCAACGACGACCAGCACCAGTACGGCAACGCGGGCGAGGCGATCACCGGCGACCCGCGCGTCTACGGCCGCGTCTATCTCGGCACCAACGGCCGCGGCATCCTGTACGCCGACAACGGCGGGGTCGTCCCGCCGGTCGACACCGTCCCGCCGACCAAGCCGGGCACCCCGGTCGCCTCGGCGATCACCTCCTCGGGTGCGGCGCTGTCCTGGACGGCTTCGACGGACGCCGTCGGGGTGAGCGGTTATGACGTCTACCGTGAGGCGGGGGCGACGGATGTCAAGGTGGGTTCGCCGGCCTCGGCGTCGTTCGCGCTGACCGGGCTGACCTCCGACACCTCGTACACCTTCTACGTGATCGCCCGGGACGCCGCGGGGAACAGCTCGACCGCCTCCGGCCCGGTGACCTTCAGGACCCTCACCGGGCCGGTCGGCGGCGGCTGCACCGCGACCTACACGGTGTCCAACTCCTGGCCTGGCGGCTTCCAGGGCGAGGTGACCGTAAAGAACACCGGCACCTCGGCGACCACCGGCTGGACCGTCAAGTGGTCGTTCCCGAACGGTCAGACGATCACCCAGCTCTGGAGCGGCGTGCACACCCAGACCGGCGCCGACGTCACCGTGAAGAACGCGAGCTGGAACGGCGTCCTGGCCGCCGGAGCCGCCACGTCGTTCGGCTTCGGCGCCTCCTGGACCGGTACCAACGGCGTTCCCTCCAACGTCACCTGCACCGCCCCCTGACGGCGCTTTCCGCGCCCCCGAACGGTGCTTTCTTGACGGCCTGGTCACCCCGGAAGGGTGACCGGTAAGGGAGACCTGCCGGGGTGACCCGTCGCCGAGGCCGGGGGGTCCAGGCTGTCGGACGCACCGGCGCTTCCGGTGCCCCGTGTGGAACCGCGGGGCACCGGGAGTCCGTACGGCCCCGCCCACGCCCCGAACGGGCCCCGGCGGGGCCGTTTCGCTTCCGCCGCTCCGGTGATGATTCGCGATGTAAGTGCTACCTGTCGTCCTATACGTTGTTCGCGGGTATATCCAGCCGAACGAGGGAGGTCGGGTATCGCGGCCTCCGCCTGGAGAACCCCATGGCCTCAGCCTTAAGGATGATGTAAGGCGTCAACGGCGGCCAGGCCGCTCGGCAGACCCTATTGTGAAGAAAACCGATTGTCCGGGGGAGAGTATGGCGGTCTCAGACGGGGTGTGCAGCCCTCAGGACGAGACGGGGCGCCCGTCGGAAACCGGCGCTCCAAACGAGATCGTTGACAGGCGGAGCGAGACCGGCGACGCCGACGTGCTGAAGGACGAGGCCGCCGAGCGGTCCGGTATCCACGGCTGGCTCGACGGGATCAGGTCCACTCGCACCGGACGTCTCACCCTGAAGGTCGTCATCGGCACCATCGGCGCGGTGCTGGTCATCGGTGGTCTCGTCATGGTGCCCTTCCCCGGCCCCGGCTGGCTGGTCGTCTTCGCGGGGCTGGCGGTGCTGGCCACCGAGTTCCACTGGGCACACCGGCTACTGGAGTTCGGCAAGCGGACCCTGTCGGCCTGGACGGCCTGGCTGGGCCGCCAGGGCTGGAGCGTCAAGATCCTGGTCGTCCTCGTCGCCGCGGCGACCGCCACCGCCATCGTCTACTACGGCCTCAAGCTCAGCCTCAACCTCGACCTGATCGTCGAGGCCCAGAGGCTCCTCACCCGATAGCCTCCCGGCGCCGGACCCCGCTCATGCGCACAGGCCTGCGAGGAGGGGCGGGTCACCCGTACCTGACCCGCCCGGCCCCGAGGCCCCTTCGGTGACGGCGACGGCGGCCATTCCGACCGGTAATGACGCGGTACGTACGGGCAGCGGAACCGCACTCCCGGGAGTTTTACCCGGACTCGGCCACCTCGTTATCATCCCTGGATGTGACTCTCCGTAGTGTCTCCACGTCCGATCCGCAGGGACGGATCGGCAGAGACGAATAAGGAGAGTGACGTTCGATGCGCGCCCTGTCCTCGATGTTGGCCCTGGCGGCCGCCGGAGCCGTCGCCCTGACCGGCACCCCCGCCCACGCCGATGACGTCAACCTGTCCGCGAGGGTGCAGCCCGGCGAGGAGGTGTTCCTCACGCCCGAGCTCGTCCCCGGGAAGCAGTACAACGGAAACGTGCTGGTCAAGCTGGACAACAACAGCGTGCCCGTCAAGGTCAAGGTCGGCAACTGCCGCGGCCGGTACATCGGGTCGGTGCCGATCGCCGCCGACGACCACGCCGCGCACGTCGCCGCCAGCACTCCCCAGCCCGCCCAGTGCATCCGCTACCGGGTGAAGAACATGGGTGACACAGCGGCCGCCATCACGGGCACCGGCTACTTCTAAACCAGCCGGGAGTATACCGGGCGAGAACGGGCGTGTACGTGGCGACGCCGCTCCTGCCTGGCTTCTTTCCGCGTCGAGCGGGGTCGTTCGTTTCTTGCGGCCTCGCTCTTCGTGGTGTTCGGCGCGATGCCGTGTGTCGCGGTGGGGCTGCTCCTGTCCGGCTTCTCTCCTCGTCGAGAGGGGCGTTCGTCGGCCTGAGACCCCGGATCGTGCCGGACTTCCAGGAGAAACGGACGCATGACTCCTTTTACTATGAAGTAGGGCGCCGTTTTGACAGGGTGAAACAGGGCAAGCGGTGCCATGTCAGTATGAGTCCGCCTGAATCCTGTGCGTTGATGCGGGCCTGATCATGAAGATGCATAGGGTGATCACATGCCTGCCACGCTGAGTACCACGAAGACCAAGGCCGCACTGCGCACCTCGGCGCGCATCTCCGCGGAGATGCTGCTGGTCCTGCTGATGGGCGCGGTGGTCCTGTGGGTCGTGGGCCAGATGTGGTCCGTGGTCTGGCCGCTCATGGTCGCCCTGCTGCTCACCACACTGACCTGGCCGGTGACCCGTTTCCTGCGCCGGCACGGCTGGCCCCCCGCCCTGGCCGCGTCGGCCGTGACCCTGCTGTTCCTCCTGGTCGCCGCGGGCATCGTGGTCCTGATCGTCGTGCCCGTCGCGTCCCAGTCCGGAGAGCTGGCCACCGGCGTGGTCAACGGCATCAAGCAGGTGCGCGAATGGGCCGCCGGGCCGCCGCTGAACATCGGCAACGACCAGGTCGCCAGCGTGCTCGACACCGCGATCGCCCGCATCCAGGACAGCGTCGGCAGCATCGTCAACGCGACCGTGACCGGGGTGGGCGCCGTCGCCAACGGTTTGATCACCACCGTCCTCGCGCTCTTCCTGATGTTCTTCTTCCTCAAGGACGGTCCGCGGTTCCTGCCGTGGCTGACCCGCCAGCTCCCCGGCCGCCTCGCCGTGGACGTGCCGGCCGTGGCCGCACGCGGCTGGGACACCCTCGGCGCGTTCGTCCGCTCCCAGGCGTTCGTCGGCCTGCTCGACGCCGTCTTCATCGGCCTCGGCCTGTGGATCGTGGGCGTGCCGCTGGTGTTCCCACTGGCGGTCCTGACCTTCGTGACGGCGTTCGTGCCCATCATCGGTGCCCTGTTCGCCGGCCTCGTCGCCGTGCTCGTCACGCTGGTGTCGAACGGCCCGACGGACGCGCTGATCGTGCTGGCCATCATCATCGCGGTCCAGCAGCTTGAGGGCAACGTGTTCCAGCCGATGGTGCAGAGCCACGGCCTGGGCCTGCACGCGGCGGTGATCCTGCTCGCGGTGACGCTGGGCGGCAGCCTGGCCGGCATCGTGGGCAGCCTGCTCGCCGTACCGGCCGCCGCCCTGATCGCCGTGGTCTGGAAGTACCTGCGCGAACAGCTCAGCGACCCGCCCCGGGAGCCCGGAACCGACATGGCCGGACCGGCGGAGGAGCCCGGAACCGGCACGGCCGGACCGCCCCGGGAGCCCGGAACCGACATGGTCGCACCGGCGGAGGAGCCCACCTGATTCACAAGGGCCGTCTCACGTCCGTCACAGCGTGACCATGCGCCTGCCGATCCTCTCGGTTAACGCGTTGCGGTCACTCACCGGCGCCACGAGATCCTGTGCATCCACCCGCGGACCGTCCACCACCGCCTCCGCCGGGCCGCCGGACTCTTCGCCGGCCGGCTCGGCACCTCCGGCGACCGCTTCGAGCCGGAAGTCGTCCTCCGTGCCCGCGCCGCCGGTCTCACCCCGGCCGCGGGCTGACCCGGCTCCCGATCAGCGGTCCTGTCTCCCGTTCGCCGGGTTCCGGCTCGCGATCAGGTCGGTGACGCCGTCCAGGATGCGGTCCAGGCCGAAGGCCAGGGCGTGTGCGGGGTCGGAGATCGCATGATGGGCCTGGCCCGCGGCCTGGCCGACGCGGGAGGCGACCGGGAAGCGGGTGTCGTCCATGATCTTGTCGAGCAGCGGGGCGTTGGACAGCCACCACTCGACGTCGGTCATCCCGCTCTCCTGCTGGACCCGTGCCTGGTTGGCCGCGGCCCTGGCGGTGCTCTGCACGTGGCTGAGGACCAGGGCCAGCACGGAGTCCATCTCGACGTCCGTCAGGCCGACGCCGTCCAGCGGGCGTAGCTCGGCCTCGTACTTGAGCGACGCGTTCGGCCCCAGCGTGGAGCGGGCGTCGATGACCTGCAGCAGCCACGGGTTGCGCCGGTAGAGGTCCCAGTTGCGGGCGGCGACGAACTCCAGCGCGCCCCGCCAGCCGCCGGGCTGCCGGGACGGGGCGTCCACATCGGCGTACAGCTCCCCGTACGCGGTGTCGACCATGAGGTCGGTCAGCTCGCCCTTGCCGGGGACGTGGGTGTAGAGGGACATGGTCCCGGCCCCCAGTCGCTCGGCGACCTGGCGCATCGAGACCGCTTCGAGCCCCTCGGCGTTGGCCAGTTCGATGGCCGCCAGGACGATCGAGCGCACGGTGAGCCCGGAACGCCCCGGTTTGCTGTGCGAGCCCCACAGGAGCGCCAGGCTGCGTGCCGGGTCGGCGTCGGAAGCTTTCTTCGCACTCAAGGGAACAGTCTCCAGATTTTCGTCGTTGGGACCACCGTAGCCGAGCCGTACGATGTACGGTACGGTCTACGCCACGGAGGCGCGACGGCGCCGGGTGGGAAGACAGGCGAAACAGGGGTGAGACAGGTGGCTGTGCGAGCGACGGAGTTCGCGATCGCCGCGCACGACGTGCGCAAGAACTACGCGGGCGCCTCCGAGGGGGCGGGGCTCAACGGGTTCGACCTGGAGGTGGCGGCCGGAACGGTCTGCGGCCTGCTCGGGCCCAACGGCGCGGGCAAGACCACGGCGATCAGGATCCTGTCCACGCTGCTGCGCCCGGACTCGGGCCGGGCGAGCGTCGCGGGATTCGACGTCCGCACGCAGGCGCGGCGGGTACGCGAGCGGATCGGGCTGGTCGGTCAGTACGCGGCGGTCGACGAGATCCTCAGCGGGCGGCAGAACCTGGTGATGTTCGGCAGGCTGAACCACCTGCCGGCCGCCGGGGCGCGGAGGCGGGCCGACGAGCTGCTGAAGCGCTTCTCACTGGCGGATGCCGGGGCCAGGCCGGTCGGCGCGTACTCCGGCGGCATGCGCAGGCGGCTCGACCTGGCGGCGAGCCTCATCGTGGCACCCCAGGTGCTCTTCGTGGACGAGCCCACCACCGGCCTCGACCCGGCCGCCCGCCAGGAGGTGTGGTCGGCCATCCGCGACCTGGTCGGCTCCGGCACGACCGTGCTGCTCACCACCCAGTATCTGGAGGAGGCGGACCGGCTGGCCGACCGGATCACCATGCTCGGGGCGGGCCGGGTCGTCGCCGAGGGCACTCCCGAGGAGCTGAAGTCGGCCATCGGCGGCGACTGGCTCGACCTCGTCCTCGCCGATCCGGGGGACGTGGCCGGGGCGGAGGCGCTCGCGGCGCGGGTCGCCTCCGGCGGGATCCTGGTGGACGCCGAGTCGCGCCGGGTCAGCATCCCGGTCGCCGAGCGCACCCGGGCGCTCGTCACCATGGCCACCGCGCTCGGCGACGCCGGGATCGAGCCGGTCGACGTCACGCTGCGCCGCCCCACGCTCGACGAGGTCTTCCTGCACCTGACGGGCGGTGCCGAGCACACGGCCGCCCGTACCGGGGCGTCCGCGTGAACGCCGCGACCGCGCTCTCCGGCAGGGGCTCGGTATGGGCACCTCCGGCATGGACATCGCCGCCGCGCGCCCCGGTGAGTACGACGATCCCGACCCCCGACACGGAGGCATCCGCGTGAGCACGACGACCTCGACCCCGCCCGCCACCTCCCCGCTCTCCCGGTTCGGCTGGGCGCTGGCCGACTCCTGGACCATCACCCTGCGCGACCTGGGCCACTGGGCCCGCCGCCCGGGAACGGTCGCCGTCGGATGGCTCTTCCCGGTCATGATGGTGCTGATGTTCGGCGGCCTGTTCGGCGGCGCCATCGGCGTCCCCGGCGGGGGCGGCTACTTCGACTTCCTGATCCCCGGCATGTTCGCGATGACCATGCTCTTCGGCCTGGAGAGCACGATGATGGCGGTCACCACCGACGCGGCCAAGGGGGTGACAGACAGGTTCCGCTCGATGCCGATGAGCGCCTCGGCGGTCGTCATGGGCCGCGGGATCGCCGACATGCTCAACTCGGTGGTCGGGCTGGCCGTCATGATCGGGGCCGGGCTGCTGCTCGGCTGGCGTGCCGAGGGCGGCCTGACCGAGGCGCTGGCCGCGGTGGGCCTGCTCCTGCTGCTGCGCTTCGCCCTGCTCTGGGTGGGGATCTACATCGGCCTGGTCTCGGGAGGGCCGGAGGTGGTGACGTCGGTGCAGATCCTGGTCTGGCCGGTCGGCTTCCTGTCCAGCGTGTTCGTCGATCCCGCCACCATGCCCGGCTGGCTTGGTGCGATCGCGCAGTGGAACCCGCTCTCGGCCACCGCCACGGCCACCAGGAGGCTCTTCGACAACCCCGGCTGGGCGGGAGAGTCGTGGATCGTGCAGAACGCCACCCTCATGGCGCTCCTCTGGCCGCTGCTGCTGATCGCCGTCTTCCTGCCGTTGTCGGCGCACAGGTTCCGCCGGCTCGGCGGCTGACGGAGTCTTCAGGTCTTTGCGCGGCCGGGGGAGGTCCTGTTTCCCGATGGATCACAACGTCTGCCACCGCGAGAAGATGCTCCGCCTTTTACATCACCGCTCCGCGTTTTACATCGCGGTGACGGAATCCGTCGGAGCCTGTAACTGACCGTAGTGAACCTGGGGGCATGAGTGAGACGGAACGGGAACGATCCGCCTCGGGGTGGACGCTCAACAGGGAACTGCTCAACGTCGGCGCGATCATCGTCGCCGCCGGCATAGCCCATCTCGTCATGGGCCTGATCGGACATGAGAAGTACGGGCCGTTCATGCTCCTGCTGCTCGGCGGGGTGCTCGTCACGGCGGCGCTCGGTCACCGGTTCTACGAACACCGGCGCCATCGCCTCCCCGCGGGCAGGGAGTGTCTGAGGTGCGGGGCCGCGACGGGTGAGGGGGCATGACGCGGCATGGCCCGAGGGGAGGAGGACCCTTCACCACCGCCGGCCTCTCTTACACCTGTTCTAACCGATTCGGTCTAGATCGGGATCTTGAGAGATTTCCAGCTTAGGATTCCGGCGTGTCCGTGACTCCTGGGATTTACCGGTTCCTCGGCTGCCTTGTCGTTCTGGCCTCGGCGATCGTGCCGCTCCCCGCGCACGCCGCGGCCGCGCCCGTCGATACCGTGCTGCCCGGCACCAGGGTCACCGTACGGGAGGACGCCACGGACCCGCTCAGGGTGACCTCGTACTCCTTCGGAAAGACGACCTACCTGCGCAGGGGTGACGGGTTCACCCGGCAGGCCGCCTACCAGGAGATCACGGTCGCGCCGAAGGGGGGCAGCGCGCTGGCGGTGCCCACCTCCTACAAGAGCGGCTACGACTCGGTCGTCCTGCTCGACCTGGCGACCTCCAAGGGCACCAGGATCCGTACGGTGCGGAAACCGCTCGTCGCGCACTACGTGCACTGGAGCCGCGACGGCGGCAAGGCGGTGCTGACCACCGAGCGGAAGAGCGGCTCGGCGTGGGTGACCTCCGGGTTCGTGGTCGTCGACGTGTCCGCGAAGAGCGCCAAGACGGTGACCGTGGCCGATGTCGACAAGGCCGCGCGGTTCCGCTGGAGCTCCGACGGCACCGAGGTGGTGGCCGAGTACCAGGGCGGGGCCCGCTTCTACGGGCCGGACGGCACGATCCGCCGCACCCTGGCCAAGACCGGCAGGCCCGCCGGTGGTGAGGACGCCTTCACCCCCTCGGGCAAGGGCCTGATGACCTGGTGCCCGTCCAGCTACACCGAGCACGTCTGTGTCTGGGATCGCACCTCGGGCAGGCTCGCGGCCAAGGTGCCCGGCATCCGGCCGAAGGCCCTGTGGGGATGGTGGGACGAGAAGCACTTCATCGCGGTCATCCCCTCCGGGAACCACTACCAGGTGGTCCTGTCGACCCTCAAGGGCAAGACCACGCGGGTGCTGGCCGCCTTCTCCGCCGAGGACTGGAACAACAAGCTCTATCTCGGATACACCCGGAAATGACCCGTGCGGCCCGAGGGCGGGCTGGTCGGGTGCCGGGTTCTTCCGGGACGGCCGCCCCTGGGCGAGGAGGCGATCCGCGCGGTGGGACGTCTCACGGGCCTCGGGATCCCGCGGCGGAAACCGGGCGCCGGTGCCGTCCTCAGTAGAGCTCAGTGGAGCTCAGAGGTAGAGGCCGGTGCCGTTGTCGGTCTGCGGGGTGGCGATGGCGTGCAGGTCGCGCTCGCGCATGACCAGATAGATCTGGCTGTGGACCTCGACCTCGTACTGGTCCTCGGGGTTGAACAGGACCTTGTCGCCGACCTTGACCGCCCGGACGTTCTGGCCCGCGCCGCAGACCTCACCCCAGACAAGGCGGTTGGCCATCTTCACCGTCGCCGGGATGACGATGCCGGCCGTGCTGCGTCGTTCCTCTGACTCCTGCTCGACCTTGACCATGACGCGGTCGTGGAGCATCTGGATCTCGAACTTCGGGTCACCCACGTCATGAAGTTTATGGGAACGGCGGAGCCGCGCCTGCGTGTCCGTGGACTCGGCGGGGGGCGAAGGCCGGCCGGTGACCATATCGGTGCTGAAATCGCCTGCGAAGTAGGATCTCGCGGTATGACGTCCCCCCAGCTGGTAAGCGAATTTCTCGACTGGTACCTGGCGGAGAATCCCATCCATGCCGCCCTCGCGGGCGCGCCGGGGTACGACAGGACCCTCGGCGACTTCACCGAGGCCGGCATCCTGGCCAGGGAGCGGGAGGCGCGCCGCCGGCTGGAACGACTCCAGGAGGCCCAGGACGCCGGAGACTTCGAGGACGAGATCGACCGGGAACTCGTCATGTCCACGCTGCGCGGCGGGATCGCGTACGAGTCGTGGCCGCTCTGGCGGCGTGATCCGGCCGCCTACGTGGGCCCGATCTTCTCCTCGATGTTCAGCCCGTTCCTGCAGCGGCTCTCCGGTGAGGCCGAGCTGGTGGACGCGGCCGTCGCGCGGCTGGCCGAGGTGCCGGACGTCCTCGCCGCCTGCCGAGCCAACCTCGACCCCGCGCTGGCGGCCCCGCTGCTGGTCGAGCGGGGGCTGGGCCAGGCACGGACCGCTCGCCGCCTCCTCACCGGGACGGTCCCCGGCCAGGTGTCCGACGAGGCGCTGCGGGCCCGGCTGGCCGCGGCGGCCGAGCCCGCGGCGGCGGCCTTCGACGAGCTGGTGGAGTTCCTCGAAGGTTTCCGGGCGGAGGGCACCTGGCGGATGGGGGAGGAGCTCTACTCCACGCTGTTGCGCGAGCGGGAGATGCTCGGCTACGGCGCCGACGAGCTGCTCAGGCGGGGACAGGCCGCCTACGACGAGCTGGACGCGCGGATGCGCGAGGTCGCCGCCCGGCTGGACGGCGGCTCGGGCGACTGGCACGCGGTCATCACCGAGCTTCAGGACGACCACGCGCCGACGCTGGAGGACATGCGGGCCGAGTACGAGGCCGAGACGGAGCGGGCCAGGAGGTTCGTCCGCGAGCGCGGCCTGGTGACCTTCGCCGAGGGCGAGGAGTGCCTGGTCGTCCCGTCGCCCGAGTTCCAGCGGCCCATCCTCGCGGTCGCCTCCTACCTGTCGCCGCCGCCGCTGTCGACCTCCAGGATCGGGCACTTCTTCGTGCCCTTCACTCCGTCCTCCTTCACCGAGGAGCAGGTCCGCCAGCGGCTGCGCACCAACGCCAGGGCCCAGATGCCCTCCATCGCGGTCCACGAGGCGTACCCCGGTCACCACTGGCACCTGTCCTGGATGGCGGGCAACCCGCGCCGGGCCCGCAGGCTGTTCCGCACCCCGTACTTCGCCGAGGGCTGGGGTCTGTACGTCGAGAAGCTCATGCACGAGCAGGGCTACTTCACCACTCCCGCCCAGGAGCTCGCCCACCTGGACTTCCGGCTCTTCCGGGCGGCCCGCATCGTCGTGGACACCTCACTGCACTGCGGTGACATGACGATCGAGCAGGCCGAGGAGTTCATGACCACGAGGTCCTCGCTCACCCCCGGCACGGCCAAGGGGGAGGTCGACCGCTACTGCGCGTGGCCCACCCAGGCACCCTCCTACCTGACGGGGGCCCTGGAGATCGACCGCATCCGTGACGACTACCTGGCCGCGGGCCGCGGTGACCTGCGCGCCTTCCACGACACGCTGGCGGGTTCCGGCGGTCTCCCGCTGGGCCTGGCCCGCCGGGTCGCGCTGGAGTCCTAGCCCTGGGAGGGAGTCCGCCGCCTCCAGGGTGCGGTCCCGCGCCTATGTCCTGGCGGGAGCGCGGCGGCGGGTCTCGGGGACGATCAGCGGGGTGCCGCTCTGCGGGTCCTCGATGATCTCGCAGCGTAGCTCGAAGACCTCCCGTACCAGGTCGGCCGTGACGATCGTGGAGGGGTCGCCCTCGGCGACGATCCGGCCGTCGCGCATCACGATCAGGTGGGTGGCGTAGCGGCAGGCCTGGTTCAGGTCGTGCAGCACGGCGACCAGGGTCCTGCCCCGCTCGTGCAGGTCGGCGCAGAGGTCGAGCACCTCGATCTGGTGGGCGATGTCCAGGAAGGTGGTCGGCTCGTCGAGCAGCAGGATCGGGGTCTCCTGGGCCAGCGCCATGGCCAGCCAGACGCGCTGGCGCTGGCCGCCGGAGAGCTCGTCCACGCAGCGGTCGGCCAGCTCGGTCACGTCCGTCGACTCCATGGCCGCCGCCACCGCGGCCTCGTCCTCGCGGGACCACTGGCGCATCATCCGCTGGTGCGGGTAGCGGCCCCGGCCCACCAGGTCGGCGACCGTGATGCCGTCGGGCACGATCGAACTCTGCGGCAGCAGGCCCAGCCTGCGCGCCACCTCCTTGGAGGGCAGCGAGGTGATCACGGATCCGTCCAGGTGGACCGCCCCCGCGCGGGGCTTGAGCATCCGGGCCAGGGCGCGCAGCATCGTGGACTTGCCGCACGCGTTGGGGCCGATGATCACGGTGAACGACCCGTCGGGGATCGTGACGTCCAGGTCTCTGGCCACCACGCGCTTGTCGTAGCAGAGGGTCAGGCCGGTGCCGTACAGTCTCAACGTCGTTTCCTCTCGGCCGTGGCCACGACGTCCCTACTCACCGAGTGCCCCTTCCCGTCGACACAACTAAGGTAAGGCTAATCTAATAGATTAGCCATTTAGGTAAGCCTATCCTTTAGAAAGGGAAATGTCCCTGGCGGGAATTCATGGTCGCCGGCCTCGGCCTCGTGTTCGCCCTCGCCGCGTGCGGGAGCGGAGCCGAGACGGCAGACCTGGTAGGCCTACGAGGTGGAGCGGCCGGGGATCAGGCGTAGGCGCCGCGGACCTCGATGATGTCGGCCAGCGGGAACTCCAGGTAGTCGCCCGCCTCCTCGCACCACGCGTCGAGCACGCCGCTGCGCAGCTCGCCGTGGCTGACGGTGGCGGTCAGGCCGTCGGTCAGCGTGATCGCCGCCCGCACGCCCCGATCGACGACGAAGCCGAGCAGCGACTGCTGGGCGGTCGGCAGGCGGGAGGCCATGCGGCCGATGACCGCCCAGGTCCTGCCGCCGGACTGGGCGGCCTGGCCCTCGGCGACGAGCAGGCGCTGGGCGTGCTCGCGAGGGTCCGGCGGTGGCTCCACCAGCGGGTACGGGGGCTGTTCGAACTCGGCCACCCTGCCCCCGGGCAGCAGGATCAGCCGCCCGTTCCGCGGCTCCTCGACACGGGCCCTGCGGATGGTGATCTCCCCGGTGTCCTCGATGGGCACCGGCGCGTAGCCGTTCTCCCGCAGCGCCGCCAGGGTCCTGTCGGCGGGCATCGCGCTGGCCAGCACGGTCGGGGCGAGCAGCCGCAGGCCCAGCCTGCCCAGCCGCCGGTGCCCGGCGATCTCGGCCAGCAGCACCGGGTCGGAGGCCTGCACGATGCAGGCGACGGTGGTCACCGTGACCTCGCCGTGCCGCCTGGCCACGTCGTGAATCAGGTACTCGAGGGGCTGCGGCACCCTGCCCACCTCGGCGAGGTCCGTCAGCAGACCCTCGGCGGTGTAGCCGGTGTCCATGGCCCGGCGCACGCTGGCCGGGGTGAACCGCCAGACCGAGGCCGCGCCGCGCGACTCGCGCTCGGCGGCCCGGTCGAGCAGTTCGGCGAGCTCGCCGGCGGGCGGGCCGGTGACCACCGCGGTGAGGTCGGCGCCGAAGAGCGCGCTCCGCCGCACGCTGGCCAGCGCCCTGGTGGAGCACTCGACCAGCACGGGGTCGTTCTCCACCAGGGGCGCGGAGTCGTCGATCTCGTCGCCGGGGAAGGCGTCCAGCCCGGCCATCGCGCGGCCGAGGTCGGTGATCGTGTCGAGGGCGACCAGCCCGAGCATCCGGGCCTCCGCCAGCACGGCGGGAGCGCACTCGGCCAGCAGCGACCGGTCCAGCAGCGGGGCGTGCCAGTACGCGGACTCGACCAGCCCGGCCAGGTCGACGCACGCGGTGCTGGCGGGCAGGCGGGCCAGCACGCCGAGCACCGCCCGCCGGGCGCGGGCGACCATGGCCCCGGCGGGATCGTCGCCGAGCACCGTGCCGTACTTGCCGTCGACCTTCCGGAGCGACGAGCGCTCCATCCGCCACCACGCCGACAGCAGCACCCTGAGCCTGGCGGCCGCGTCGTCCAGCCGCCAGCGGTCGAACTTCTCGGTGGGCACCAGCCCGCCGGCGGAGTCGTCCCAGGCCAGCAGCCGGGCCACCGCGCAGACCTCCAGCAGCAGCCGGGTCTCGTCCTCGTCGCAGCCGGTGTCCTTGGCCACCCGCCGGACCTCGCGCACACCCACCCCGCCGGCCTTGAGCAGCGGCAGCGGGAACTTCGCGGTGTTCTCCAGCATGGCGGCGCAGCGCTCCACCACGTGTGGCGCGGCCAGGGTCATCAGGTGGTCGACGGCCTCGGGGTCGACGGGGAGCGTGGCGAGGTCGGGCGGGACGGGGGTGAAGGGCGGGTGGTAGTCGGGGCCGCGCAGCGCGAGCGCCACCTCACGGGGCATCTCGGCCACATTCCAGCTGGGGCGGAAGAGCAGCCCGTGATCGGCGGCCCACTTCTCGGGAGACCCCGGCACCACGAACTCGCCGCCGTCCACGTCGCGGACAGGACCGTCCCAGGCGAACTCCTCAAGCAGCCGCCGCGCGCCCTCGGGAGCCTTCTCCAGCAGCGCGGTCACCCGGTGGGAGTCGGAGAGGATCTCGGTGACCCTGGCGACCGTACGCCGCTTCGGGCCGTGCGGCAGGCCCAGGGTCCTGGCCAGCGCGCGTAGCGCGTCGGCGCTGACCGTCCAGGAGTTCAGGTAGTCGGGGAGCGGTTCACCGAGCCCGCAGGGGGCGGTCCACCACCGGGCGAGCCCCTCGGCCACCCGGATACGGCCCTCACTGTCCGGCCACGCCAGAGCGTGGTCGAACAGCAGGTCGAGCCAGGGCGCCACCTCGGCCTCGGGCACGTCCATGAACCGGGCCACCGTCTCCGGCCCGGCCTGCTCGCCGAGGGTCAGTGCGGCCTGCGCCACCTCCAGGGAGGGCAGCGGCAGGCCGCGCATGACCTCCATCACCGCGAACCCGTTGCCCAGTCGCTGCGCCAGGGTGTCCAGGCGGCGCGGCCACGGCGGGGCGATGGCGTCCGGCCGGTTGGCCAGAACTCGGGCGAGCCGTTCTTCGTCGAGGGTTTTCAACCAGCCGAGCAGGTGATCGTCCATCTCGCAGCTCTCTCAGGAATCTCGCGCGGGGACTCTCCGTGAGCCATAAACATCCACGGTAATGCAGAGGGCATCGCTGACGGCATCTACCGCGCAGAATGCGACGCGTTATATGAGGTCTCCATCCGGTTCTAACCGGTCCCGGGGCCACCGAGAGGGAGGAGCGGTGGCCCCGGGACCGATTGGCGCCCTTGAGGGGAAGAGGCGGCGCCGTCCGGAAGAGGTCGGTGGAGGTGGTGAAGGAGCGGGGTGGGGAACGGACGCGCGGGTGGGCGTTCGTGGGTCTACGGGCGGTCGAGGGGGGCGGGATCCTCACGAAGGCCGGTCCGCAGGACGGCCCAGACAATCTTGCCGTACGGGGCCAGCGGTGCCCAGCCCCAGCGGAGGCTCAGTGACTCGACGATGTGCAGTCCGAGGCCGCCGATGTCGAGTGGCGAAGGATCGCGGAGCGCGGGGAAGCCGGCTCCCGGGTCGTTGAGCGTGCAGGTGACCAGATTGCCCCGCCGGATCAGGGAGAGCCGGATCGGCTCCCTGGCGCGTGACTCGGCGAGCCGGAGGCCGTGTCTGAGGGCGTTGGTCGCCAGTTCCGAGACGACCAGCTCCATGTTCTCGCCCAGCTCGCCGAGGTTCCAGCCGGTGAGGGTGCCCGTCGCGAAGCTGCGGGCGGAGTGGACGGACTCGGCGTGTGGCGGGAGCACGAAGGTGGCGCTGGCCATGACTGCCGGGGATCCGGGGAGAAGATCGCGCGCGGAGTCGGGCCACCAGCCTGCGGGGGGCCACCAGTCGAGGGCCGTCCATGACGTTGACGCTCGGGGGGGCGCGGTTTGGGCGGACTGCACAGTCGCAATCATGGTGCAAACTCCCGTGCAGGTGCAAGAGCGAATGCACGTGCATAAGGTGTGTGCAACCGCTACCGTTACCGGTGATTGGGTAATTTTGGACGAAAGGGGATCTTGATCGTGGCCAGGGATTCTTCGGCCGCGAAGTGACAGACTGTCGATCAGGAAAGCGAGCGAGGAGCATCACGTGTCCATGGATCCGCCCGGTACCGGTTCCACTGTCCGGCGCATCATGCTCGGCGCGAGTCTGCGCCGGCTGCGTGAGGAGAAGGGGCTCGCCCGTGAGGTGGCGGGATTTCACATCCGTGCCTCAGAGTCCAAGATCAGCCGTATGGAACTCGGCCGCGTCGGCTTCAAGACGCGTGACGTGGAAGACCTGCTCACCCTGTACGGCGTGCTCGACGACGCAGAACGGCGCGGCCTGCTGGAGATGGTCCGCGAGGCGAACACCCCCGGCTGGTGGCACAAGTACGGCGACCTGTTGCCGAACTGGTTCACCACCTACGTGGGGCTGGAGGAGGCGACGAACATGATCCGCACCTACGAGGTGCAGTTCATTCCCGGCCTGCTGCAGACATCCGCCTACGCGCGCACCGTGATCCGGTTGGGCTACCCGGACGTGCCGGAGGCGGAGATCGAGCGTCGTGTGCATATGCGCATGCAGCGGCAGGATCGCTTAACGAAGAAGGACGGCCCTCGGTTGTGGGCGGTCATCGACGAGGCGGCCCTGAGGCGTCCCATCGGAGGTAAGGAGACGATGCGTGAGCAGATCCAGCACCTGCTGGAAGTGGCCACGCTTCCCAACATCACCCTCCAGGTGATGCCCTTCCGATTCGGCATGCACGCGGCCGAGGGTGGTGCGTTCAGCATCTTGCGGTTTCCCGAGTCCGACCTGTCGGACGTCGTCTATGTCGAGCAGCTCTGGGGTGCCCTCTACCTGGACAAACGTGAGGACATCGATCCATACCTCACGGCCATGGAGCAGTTGTGCGTGGAAAGCACCACGCCCGGGGGCACCGCCGAGATCCTCGGCGACCTTCTCAGAGAGATGTAAATGGAGCAGACCTACAACGGCATGCCGGCCACTGACCTTGCCGGGGCCAGCTGGCGCAAGAGCCGCTACAGCAACTCGACGGGTAACTGCGTCGAGCTTGCCGAACTTTCGGATGGCAGCATCGCGGTCCGAAACTCGCGTTTTCCCGAGGGGCCTGCCCTGATCTACACCAGGGACGAGATCCGTGCCCTGGTGCTCGGGGTGAAGGATGGGGAGTTCGACGGTTTAACGGTGTAACACCGTTTTTACCTCAAGGCCGCCGGGTTAACCGAGCCGCGCCGGTCGTGTAACCGGGAGAGTGGAACGGCACGGAAGAGTTTGAGATCACAGTGATTGGGGGCTCAAGCCGTGCTCGACCAGATGACCTTGTACCCGGTGGCCGACGACGTGCTGTTCGCGCCAGGCGGGCGCGTCGTAATCCGCACTTACGGCGTCGCCTCGGCGGCAACGGGGGAGGGTGCGTCCACTCCGGTGTCCTACCGCACATGGGTCACCGGAGTGCGCGACCAGCCACGTTACTGGCGCTGGGGTCACTTCGAGGACGCCTGCCAGGGGCACCGCCGGGTCCTCGAATGGCTGACGGGGCGAGGTCCGCAGCCCGCCGCGGCGGCCGCCTGACCGAGGTCCTCACGTTGTACGGCGTGATCCTCCTCAACTAGTGTTCAACCAAGCATTCGCTTGGGTTGAGGAGGCGCTTACCGTGCGGCGAGGCATCTACCTGATCGAAGAGGTCGACTTCCGGCCGATGAACTCCCGCAGGCCGCTGGAGTACCTCACCTGGCTCACCCGCTACAAGAAGGAAGACGAGGCCCTCGACACCCCGGAACTGACCCGGGGACTGTCGATCAGATCCAGGGACATCGACCTGGTGGGCGCCTTCTACGCCGTCGGCATCACCGGCCACCCTCAGTTCAAGGCGGTCACGCTCTGGGACTGCCACGGCGGCTGGGACGGCGGCTGGCGGCAGATGATGAACATCTACGACGGCGTCGACGGCAGGCTTTTCCTCTCCGACATCGACGACCTGCGTTTTTCCGCCTTCTCCCGGCCACTGGGCGCCGTGCGCGGCAGCCCGGCCCTCGCCGACATCACCGCCGAGGGCTACGCGGCCCCGTTCTACCTGTTCGAGAGCGCCCAGGTGCGGCCCGGGGCCGCGCTGGACTACCTCGACGCCGTCCGTGAGGAGCGCGCGCCCGTTCTCGCCGACCACGGCCACCGCCCGATCGGTCTGTACGAGGTCCTGTTCTGCGACACCGAGGTCGTCACCGTCTGGGGCATGACGCTGGACGACCACCTGGCGCTCCAGCGGTCCAGGGACGCGGCGCTCGGCCTGGACGACGAGGTGGAGCCGGACGCCCGGCTGCTCGACTGGAGCAGCCGGGCCAGGGAGTTTCTGGCGGGCCCGTGGCGGGAGACCCTGCTGGCGCCCTTCCCCGGCTCCCGCCTTGCCCCGATCCAGGCCGACCTCCGGTGAGGAGGAGGGGCTGTCACGGTGGAAAGGGGGATCCAAGGGGTCAGACGGGCGCGTTCCAGGTGAGGACGACCGGCTCGTCGCGCTCGAAGCCGAGCCGGGAGTAGGTGCCGGTGTCCAGGCGGAACAGGCGGCCGTCGGTCGGCGGCAGGCCGAGCCAGCGGGCGCACAGCACCCGCAGGTAGTGCCCGTGGGCGACCAGGACCACGTCGCCGTCCGCGGCCAGGGCTCGGGCGATCACCCGGTCGGCGCGGGCGCCGACCTGCTCCGCGCTCTCGCCGGGGTGCTCGGCGTCGCCGGGGACGACGCCGTCGCGCCACAGGTACCAGCCGGGGCGCCTCTCGCGGATCTCCAGGGTGGTGATGCCCTCGTAGCCGCCGTAGTCCCATTCCCACAGGTCGGGATCTGTCTCGTAGTCCTTGATTCCGGCGAGCTCGGCGGTGTCCCCGGCGCGCCGGGCCGGACTGACCAGGACGAGGCCGAACGCCCGGTCCGAGATCAGCGGGGCCAGTGCCCGCGCCTGGTCCTCGCCTCTGACGGTCAGTCGTAGATCGGTGCGCCCGGTGTGCCGGCCGTCTCGGCTCCACTCGGTCTCGCCGTGCCGCAGCAGAATCATCTGGTCCATGATGCCCAATCATGCCGCCGGCTGTCCGTCGCGCACGCCCCGGAGCTCCGGGACCCCGAAGCGTCGCGGGTCAGCGCCCCGCGAGCTCCTCGGCGACCGGGACGAAGGCGTCCAGGTCACGTTCGTGGTGGAGTACGAAATAGGACAGGTCGTGGGTGTCGCGCCAGTGGCGGAGCTTGTCGACGATGTCCTGGCGGGTGCCGAGCAGCACCTGCGGAGTCTCGTCCTGCCGGGAGGAGTCGGCGGCGCTCCACGGCTCGTCCCGCTTGCGGACGCCGAGCTGCTGCACGCTGGTGCCGAGCTCGATCCGGTCGTAGCGGCCGACCGCGGCCCGCCGTACCAGGTCGATCTTGGCGAGGAAGGCGTCCAGACCGCCGTCCGCGCCGTCGGGGCCGGTGCCGTCGGCGCGTACCCGCATGCCGAGGTTGATCACGTCGGCCTCGCGGGCGGCCAGCCCGAGCATGCGCGGGCCGCCGCCGCCGAGCAACAGCCGAGGATGGGGGCGGCTCAGGGGCTTGGGGGTCTGGTCCAGGGCGGTGATCCGGTAGTGCCTGCCGTGGAAGGTGAAGG
Source organism: Streptosporangium sp. CA-115845 (assembly GCF_050943795.1). Classification (NCBI taxonomy): domain Bacteria; kingdom Bacillati; phylum Actinomycetota; class Actinomycetes; order Streptosporangiales; family Streptosporangiaceae; genus Streptosporangium; species Streptosporangium sp. CA-115845. The sequence continues at coordinate 2,824,466 of NZ_CP191988.1, forward strand.
GGCCGTCCGCCCACAGGCCCTTGAGCACGGTGATCGCCTCGGCCAGCCGGTCCACCCTGACCCCCGGCGGCTCGAACGCCAGCCCGGCACCGGCGTAGTCGGCGGCCAGCCAGCCGGTGCCGAGGCCCAGCTCCAGGCGGCCCTCGGAGAGCAGGTCGACGGTGGCGGCCTCCTTGGCGAGCACCGCGGGGTGGCGGAAGTCGTTGGCGAACACCAGCGTGCCGACCCGCAGGCGGCTGGTGGCGCACGCCGCCGCGGTCATCGCCGCGACCGGCGCGAAGCGGGGACCGACCAGATGGTCGGGGACGAGCAGCACGTCGAAGCCCGAGCCCTCCAGGCGGCGTGCTTTGTCGGCCCAGGCCCTGGCCGAGCCGGCTTCGCGGATCACGGCGGCGAACCGGAACGGGCGATCCATCGGCATCCCCTCTGTTCGACCAAGCGCTTGCTAAGCATAGATGTGCCGTCCGGGCCCGGAAAGGCGGCTGTTATTACCAAGCGCTTGCTTTAGTGAGTGTGAGGTTCGACACTGAGGCAATGGCTGACGACAACCTGGTCCGCGAGGTGACCGACGACGAGGTCGCCTTCTTCGCGGACAACGGCTGGGTAAGGCTGCCACGCCTGGTCGAAGGCGGCTACGTGGCCCTGCTCCGGGACCGTGCCCGGGAACACCTCGCCGAGCGCTCGCGGGTGGTCACCTCCAAGGTCGACCAGGCGTTCGGCCAGTCCAGGGACATCGCCGAGACCGACGAGCACTTCCGGGACCTGGCCTTCGCCCCGGCTCTCGGCCGCGGCGCCACCCGGCTGCTGCACAGGGTGGCCGGGGTACGGATCCAGGTGACCAACCTGCTGATCAAGGAGCCGGACGGCGGGCACGGCGCCACCGAGTTCCACCAGGACTTCCCGTGGATGCCGATGGACCGCTCGGCCATGCTCACCGTCTGGCTGGCCCTGGTGGACGTGCCCGCGGACATGGGCTCGCTCCGGTTCCTGTGCGGTTCCCACCGGTACGGCCTGCTGGGCCGCTCCTTCGCCAGGGACGGTGACGACCAGCTCAGCCAGCACCCGTGGCTGAAGGAGCTGGAGATCTCACCGCCGCTGGACCTCGCGGCCGGGGACGCGACGGTGCACCACGCGCTGACCGTCCACGGGGCGGCCGCCAACCGCAGGGACGGCGCCAGGTTGTCGTTCACGGTCACCTACTTCGACGCGGACGCGCTCTACACCGGGACGCCGTACGGGCAGACCGACGGCCTGGGGCTGGTCGTCAACCAGCCGTTCGAACACCCGAGGTTCCCGGTCGTCGCGCACGCGTGAACGGGGCGGCGACGAGCGAGGAGTGGTGACCAGGTATGAGTGACGGATCTGTCCGGAGTGTCGAGACGGTCGCCGGCCCCATCGAGGACCCGGGCGCGACGCTCATGCACGAGCACGTCTTCGGGCTCAGCCCGGAGATCCTGTGGAACTGGCCGGACATCCCCGAGGGCTGGGACCTCGAAGCGCGTGCCCAGGAGGCCGCGGCCAAGCTGAACGACCTGAAACGGCACGGCATCGACACGGTGGTCGACCTGACCGTGGTCGGCCTGGGCCGCTACGTGCCCGCGGTGCAACGGGTGGCCGAGCTGACCGAGGTCAACATCGTGGTCGCCACCGGCCTCTACACCTACGACGCGCTCCCGCCCTACTTCGGCAACCGCGGGCCGGGCTCGCTGTTCGGCGGCGCCGACCGGCTGGCCGAGTTCTTCGTCAGGGACATCACCGAGGGGATCGGCCGTACCGGGGTGAAGGCCGGCGTCCTCAAGTGCGCCACCGACCACCTCGGCATGACCGCCAACTGTGAGCGGGTCTTCCGCGCGGTCGCCGAGGCGCACCTGGAGACCGGGGTGCCGATCTCCACCCACTCGCACAGCGCCTCGGGCGGCGGCCTGGCGCAGCAGAGGCTGCTGGCCCGGCTGGGCGTGGACCTCTCCAGGGTCGTCATCGGGCATGCCGGAGACACAACAGACGTCACCTACCTGGAAGAACTCATCGCGAACGGCTCATACCTGGGCATGGACAGGTTCGGTATCGAGACGATCAGCTCGTTCGAGAACCGGGTGGCGATCGTCGCCGAACTCGCCGCGCGCGGCCACGCGGACCGGATGGTGCTGTCCCATGACTCCTACTGCTTCAACGACCGCTTCGACGCCGACGTCGTACGGCGACGACACCCCAACTACCACCTGCTGCACATCTCCAGGGAGGTACTGCCCGAGCTCCGCAGGCGAGGCGTCACCTCCGAGCAGATCGACCTGATGCTCATCGCCAACCCCCGTCGGATCCTCGCCCGGCGCGAGCCGTACCGAGAGGCAGGTCATGATTACCGCTGAGGACTTCGACGTCAGCGCGGCCTGGCACGTCGCCGCGCCCTACGACTTCCTGCGCAGACTCCGCGACGAGCGTCCGGTGTTCTACAGCGAGCACCTGGGCGCCTACGTCATCAGCCGGCACGAGGACGTGCGCGCCGCCTACGGCGATCCCCGGCGCTTCTCCTCCGAGGGCTCGCTGACGATCTCCCGCAGCCTCGCCGACGAGACCAGGCGGGTGCTGGGCGAGCACGGCTCGTTCCTGTCCAGCTTCGTGGCCAACGTCGACCCGCCCACCCACACCCGGCTGCGCCGCTCGGTCTCGCGCGCCTTCACCCCGCGCGCCGTCGCCGCGATGGAACAGCGCTTCCGCGACCTGAACGAGGAGGTGCTCGACCGGGTGATCCCGAGTGGCGGGGGAGATCTGGTCGCGGAGATCGCGCACGTGCCCTCGGTCAAGCTCACCGCCCGCTTCATCGGCGTCCCCGAGGAGGGCGAGGCCTTCGTCAAGGAGCACGTGAAGGACTGGTTCCAGCTCTTCCTGTCGCCGCAGCCGCCCGAGCGCCAGCTGGTGCTGGCGACGAGCTTCCTGACCTACCTCGACTACGTCGACAAGCTGGTCGCCTCCCGCGCCGCCGCGCCGCGCGACGACTTCGTCTCGCTGATGACCTCGCTGATCGGCACCGAGCTGTCGCACCGCGAGGTCGTCGAGCTGATCTCCACGATCCTGCTCGGCGGCAACGACACCGTACCCAACCAGCTTGGCAACAGCGTGTTCAGGCTGCTGCGCGAGGAGATCTGGCCGGTGCCGCCCGAGCTGGTGCAGAACGCGGTGGAGGAGTGCATGCGCATCGACGGTGCCAGCCTCGGCTCCTTCCGGTACGCCGCCGTCGATGTGGAGATGCACGGCGTGACCATCCCGAAGGGCTCGCTCTGCCTGCTCTCCACCGACTCCGCGGCCCACGACGAGCGCGTATTCGACGAGCCGGACGAGTTCCGGATCGACCGTGGCAACGCCGACGCGCACATGACGCTCGGCTACGGCATCCATTTCTGCGTGGGGGCCGCGCTCGGCCGCCTGCAGCTCCGTACCGCGCTGAAGGTGCTGGGGCGCCGTCTCCCGGGGCTCCGCCTGGCATCCGGCGGACCGCCGGTCACCTACCGCACGTCGCTGGTCGGGCGGGGCCTGACCGCGCTGAACGTGGAATGGTGACGCGCTTCGACCTCGGGCGGCGGAGCCGGACGACGTGGCGGCGCCGGTCGCGTTCCTCGCCTCGGATGAGGCGCGGTGCGTGACCGGCCAGACGATCGTGGCCTACAGCGGGACGACGGCGCACCGTCCGGAGCACGCGATCAGGGCCTGGGAGCGTGCGAAACTGGATCCGTGACGTTATCTGTGGGTCTGGTAGGTGCCGGACCGTGGGCCGAGATGGTGCACGCGCCAATGTTGGCGGCTGGTCCGAACACACGTCTGGCGGGGGTGTGGGCCCGTCGCCCCGAGGCCGCGGCCAGGTTCGGTGCTCCGGTCTTCGAGCGGATCGATGAACTCTTCGACAACTGCGAGGCGGTCGCGTTCTCGGTGCCGCCCGCCGTCCAGGCGGAGCTCGGCGTGCTCGCCGCCAAGGCGGGCAAGGCACTGCTGCTGGAGAAACCGCTCGCCGCCGATCTGGACGGCGCACGGCGGCTGGCCGAGGCGGTCGCCGAGGCGGGCGTGGCCTCGCAGATGGTCCTCACCTGGCGTTACTCGCCCGCCACCCGGGCCTTCCTGGCCAGGGTCTCGGCCATCGAGCCGTTCGGCGGCCGGGCGGCCAACATCTCGGGGGCGATGCTCGGCGGGGCCTTCGCCACCTCCTGGCGACTGGAGCGCGGCGCGATCCTCGACGTCGGCCCGCACATGATCGACATGTTGGACGCCGCGCTCGGCAGGGTCGTCGGGGTCCGCGCCCACGGCAACCCGCTGGGCTGGGTCGGCCTGCTGCTGGAGCACGAGACCGGCGCGGTCAGCGAGGCGTCGCTGTGCATGAGCGTGCCGGGTGAGAGCCCGCCCTCCGACGTCGAGATCTACGGCCGCCTCGGCCGGGAGACCATGGACGACACCCGGCTGGGCTCCGACGTCTTCTCCCTCATGCTCATGGAGTTCGAGCGGACCGTGCGGCGCGGTGGCGGCCACCCCCTGGACGCCGCGCACGGCCTGCGCCTGCAGGAGATCATCGCCGCCGCCGAGGAGCAGCTCGGCTGAGAGGCGGCATGGAGGCTGTTCGGGGGAGTTGATAGCGTTCGTCCAACGCGTGGTGTGAGCGAAGTCCGGTGTGAGTCCGGCGCTGTCCCGCAACTGTCATGGCCCCTCGTGGGTCGAGCCAGGTCGCCTCCGCCGCGTCGTCGACGCCGACCCTCGTGGAAAAGGGTGACCCGTCCTTGTCTGGGTCCCTCGGTTCCGGTAACTGAAAGGACCTCCCTTGAGGCCCGTACGCAGCGCCCTCGCCGGTGCCCTGCTCGCCGCACTGACCCTCGCCGGATGCGGCCAGACCTCCCCCGCGACCTCGCCTACCACCGCCTCCGCGAGCGCCGCCGCGACTCCCTCGGCGGCGGGCTTCCCCGTCACCGTCGAGGCGGGCAACGGCTCCGTCACCATCGAGAGCAGGCCCGAGCGGGTCGTCTCGCTCTCGCCCGCCGCCACCGAGAGCCTGTTCGCGATCGGCGCGGGAGCACAGGTCATCGCGGTGGACGACCAGTCCAACCACCCCGCGGAAGCGCCGAAGAGCGAGCTTTCCGGTTTCAAGCCGAACGTTGAGGCGATCATCGCCCAGAAGCCGGACCTGGTCGTGCTCTCCAATGACATCGACGGCATCGTGGCCGCGCTGGGCAAGGTCGGCGTACCGGTGCTGCTGGAGCCCGCCGCCACCGAACTCGACGAGACCTACGACCAGATCACCGACCTCGGTGCCGCCACCGGCAACGGCGAGCGGGCCACCGAACTCGCCGCGCAGATGAAGAAGCAGATCGACGAGCTCGCCGCCGCCGCACCGAAGGACGCGAAGCTCACCTACTACCACGAGCTGGACGTCACCCCCTACGCGGCGACCTCCACCACCTTCATCGGCCAGATCTACGGGCTGTTCGGCCTGACCAACATCGCCGACAAGGCCCCCGACGCGGCGGGTGGCTACCCCAAGCTCTCCGCCGAGTTCGTCGCGCAGGCCGACCCCGACCTCGTCTTCCTGGCCGACACCAAGTGCTGCGGCCAGTCGAAGGACACCCTCGCCAAGCGTCCGGGCTGGTCCAAGCTGTCGGCCATCAAGAACGACCAGGTCATCCTCCTCGACGACGACATCGCCTCCCGCTGGGGGCCGCGCGTCGTGGACCTCGCCAAGCAGGTCGGCGAGGCCGTTCAGAAGGCCGCGGCCAGCTAGTTGACAGATCTCCCCCGCTCCTTGGGCGTCCCCGGCGGCGGCACGGACGGGCCGCCCCGCGACTCCGGCACCCCGAAGGCGGGCAACGCCACCTCGGCACCGTCCCGTACCCGGCCGGAACCGTCTCCTCCTGACGCGGCCACTCCGGCCACGGGTACGTCGGGGCCGCCCCGTCCGGGCACCGACATGCCGGAACCGTCTCCTGCCGGTGCCGTCTCCGGTACCGGTACCTCGGGGCCGTCCCGCCTGGGGGCCGGGAAGGAGCCGTTCCCGCCCGGCGCCGGTGCGGCTCGGAAGGCCGGTGTCGCGGGCGGGCAGGCGGCCCGGCTCAGCCCGGCGGTGACGGTCGCGGCCGTGGCCCTGCTCCTGGCGAGCATGCTCGCCGGGCTGCTGGTCGGTGCCGCGGACATCGCGCCGCGCAGTGTGCTGCTCCAACTGCTCGACTGGCTGCCGTTCGTCTCGGCCGACTCCGGGCTGGCCCCGGTCGAACTGAGCCTGCTGGCCGAGATACGGCTGCCCAGGGTCCTGCTCGCCGCGATCGTCGGCGGCCTGCTGGCCGTCGCGGGAGCCGGCTACCAGGGAGTCTTCCGCAACCCGCTGGCCGACCCCTACCTGCTGGGAGCCGCGGCGGGCGCCGGTCTGGCGACCACGGCGGCGATCGTCCTCACCAAGGGCGACGGCGAGGCGATCGGCATCCCCGCCGCGGCCTTCGTCGGCGCCGTCGGCGGCGTCCTGCTCGCCTACGCGCTGGGCAACGCGGCGGGCCGGGGCGGCGGCACCGCCACGCTGGTCCTCGCGGGCGTGGCGGTCACCTCCTTCCTCACCGCCATCCAGACGTTCCTGCAGCAGCTCAGGGTGGAGGAGCTCCAGCGCATCTACGCCTGGATCCTCGGCAACGTCGGCGGCGGCTGGAGTCAGGTCACGCTGGTGGCCCCGTACGCGGTCGTCTCGGTGACGGTCATGCTGCTGCACGGCAGGCTGCTCGACGTGCTCTCGGTCGGTGACGACGAGGCGGTCACCCTCGGCCTGAACGCCGCCAGGGTCCGCCTCGTCGTGCTGTTCGCCGCCTCCCTGGCCACTGCGGCGGCCGTCGCGGTCAGCGGGCTGATCGGCTTTGTCGGCATCGTCGTGCCGCACGTGGTCCGCCGCCTGACCGGTTCCTCGTACCGGGTCGTGCTGCCGATCTCGCTGATCGCCGGGGCCGCCTTCCTGGTCCTCGCCGACCTGATCGCCAGGACCGTGCTCGCCCCGGCCGAGCTGCCCATCGGAGTGGTGACCGCCTTCTTCGGCGCGCCGTTCTTCGTGGCGGTGCTGCGGATGACCCGCCGGGTGGAGACGTGAGCACCCCGGCCCGCGTGTACGGCGCGGATGGAGAGCGCGCGACCGCACCGGTACGCGCGTCTGGGAGGTACGCGACCGCCCCGTGCCAGCCGGCCGGTGAGCACGAGACCGCGGCCCGCGCGGATGGAGAGCACGTGACCGCGGCCTGCGTGCCGCGCGGTGGGGAGGTCCGGTGAGCCGTCTCACGGTGAACGACCTGTCGGTGGTGCTGGACCGGCGGACCGTGCTGTCCGGCGTCGGGCTCGACGTCAGGAACGGCGGCTGGCTGGCCGTCATCGGCGCCAACGGCGCGGGCAAGTCCACACTGCTGCGCGCCCTGGCCGGGGTGCTGCCCTGCGAGGGCGAGGTGCTCGTCGACGACGTGCCGATCAGACGGCTGCGGCCCAGGGGCCGGGCCAGGCTGCTGGCCTACGCCCCGCAGTCTCCAGCGCTGCCGGTCGACATGACGGTGTTCGACTACGCCCTGCTCGGGCGTACCCCGTACATCCCCTACCTGGGCCGCGAGGGCCGTCGCGACCGCGAGGTGACCGCGTCGGTGCTGGAGCGGCTGGACCTGTCGCCCCTCGCCGGCCGGCGGCTCGGCCATCTGTCCGGCGGCGAGCGCCAGCGCGTGGTGCTCGCCAGGGCGCTGACCCAGCAGGCCCCGGTGCTCCTGCTCGACGAGCCCACCACCGCCCTCGACCTGGGACATCAGCAGCAGGTGCTGGAGCTCGTGGACCGGCTCCGGCTGGCCGACGGACTAACCGTCATCACGACATTGCATGATTTGAGCCTGGCCGGCCAGTACGCTGACTCGATGATGTTGCTCTCGGGCGGCCGGGTGGCCGCCTCCGGCACCCCGGCCGAGGTGCTGACCGGAGAGCTGATCGGCGAGCACTTCGAGGCCCGCGTCCGCGTCGCCACCGGCCCCGGTGGCAGGCCCGAGGTCCACCTGGAGCGTCCTTGACCGGGCCCGAGATTCCGCGAGGTTCGTCCGGAGGGCTTTTGCGTGGAGCCGAGGTTCCTCCAGGTGTTCCCGAGCGGGTGCGGAGTTCGTCCGAAGAGTTTCTGGGCGCTTCGGATGTTCCCGGGCAGGTCCGAGGTTCGTCCGGAGGGCGGGTGAGTGGGTCCGAGGTTCAGGCGGACGCATTCGATCGGCTCCGAGGTTCGCACGGGGTCTCCCTGAGGCTGAGCCATCGCCAGGAGGACGGGGCCCGGCTGGCCTCGCTGCTCTGGGAGTTCGGTCCCGGGTGGCGGGCGATCTCCTCGGCCATGGTCGGCGGCGGCATCGGCCCGGTCGCCTGGGCGCTCAACGCGCAGGTGGTCGGTGGATACTCGCGGATGGACCCGGTGGAGCACCTGCTGGAACTCGCCCCGCCCGGCCCCGGGGTCGGCATGCTCACCGCCGCCTCCGTCGACCACTTCACCCGGGCCGCCGACGGGGGAGTGGAGGTCATGGCCACCGTCGGCCTGCGCGTCCCCACCTGGGCCGCCGCCCCCGAAGGCGTCCCGGACCCCGAGTTGGCCCCCATGTACCTGCCGGGAACGATCAACATCGTCGTCGCCGTACCGGTCGCGATGAGCGACGCCGCCCTGGTCAACACGGTCATGACGGTGACCGAGGCCAAGACCCAGGCCCTGCTGGAGGTCGGTTTCCCCGGCACCGGGACCGCCTCCGACGCCGTCTGCGTGGCGGTCCCCGAGCACGGCCCGGAGGAACTCTTCGGCGGCCCCCGCTCCACCTGGGGCGCCCGCATCGCCCGCGCCGTCCACACCGCCGTCCGCGCGGGCGCCCAGCAGTGGGCAAATCGTGATGTGTTGACTACCTAAAGTAATGGAACTACGGGAAGTAGCATGTGAGCGAGGGCGAGACTCCCGATACTGAGCAGGTGACCACGATGGCAACAACGGAGCCGACGACCAAGCGGACGGTTCTCCAAGGAGAGCCGCCGTTCACTGTCGACGACCTGCTCAAGTTTCCCGACGACGGGAACCGCTATGAGCTCTTCAACGGGAGCCTGTTGGTGAGTCCCTCTCCTATCCCCCTGCATCAGCGTGCGATCGCTCGCCTTCTCGTAATTCTCGAAGGCGTCGCACCACCTGAGTTCGAGCCACTGCCGGATGTCAACCTCCGGGCGAGTGACCGCGATTTCTTCATCCCCGACCTCGTCGTGGTGCGGACAAAGACCGTCGACGAGACGCAGTTGATGTTCGCGCCACGCGACATCCTCCTCGCCGTCGAGGTGGTCAGTCCGAGCACCCAGGCGCGAGACCGCCACCTCAAAAGGGCCGCCTACGCCGCCGCGGGCATTCCCCTGTATTGGCGGATCGAGTTGTCCAAAGGCCCGTCCGTCCATGTCCACGAGCTCGCCGGTGACGAGTACAAACCCGCCGAAAGACACGAGGCGGGAGAGGTCGCGAACCTGCTCGCGCCGTTCGAGGTCTCCTTCGACCCCATCGTGCTCACCCGGCCACGCGGGTAGCCCCGCCGTCTGGGGGCAGGGTGACGCCGTAGTCGGCGAGGGCGCCGTGCGGGGTGACGCGGCCGGTGTCGAGGTCGGCGAGGACCTCCTCGACGGGACGTTCATACGGGGAGCCGATGCCGCCGCCGCCGGTCGTCTCGATCACGAACGCCTCGCCCGTGCTGAACCGGACGTTGTTCACCTTGGAGTCGAGGCGTTCCAGCGAGCCGTCCGCGCGCCGCAGGTAGAAGCCGCCGAGCCGGCCGGGCAGGCCGCCGGAGCGTCCGGGCGGGGCGTTGCGCAGCCGGTCGCCCCGGGTGGTGACGTGGGCGTCGGCCAGGAAGCGGATCACCGTGCGGGAGCCGAGGCCGCCCCGATGCCTGCCGGGGCCGCCGGAGTCGGGGACGGTCTCCACCGACTCCACGATGAGCGGGCAGCGGGTCTCGACCGGCTCGACCTGGGGTACCGAGTTGCGGCCGATGCCGAAGTGCACGCCGGTCGCATCCGGGCCGTCCTTGCCCTGCCGGGCGCCGACCCCGCCGAAGTCGTACGACAGGTGGATCCAGTACGGCGCCCCGACGGCCGCGATGGAGAAGGGCTGCAGGATGCCGCTCGCCGCGATGGCGCGTTCGGGCATCGCGTCCGACAGCGCCTGGAAGACGGCCTCCATCGCCGCGTAGATGGGTACGAACCGGCCACCGCACGGATAGGGCGAGCGGGCGTTGAGCAGCGAGCCGGGTGGCAGCCGCACCTCGATCGCCCGCAGGCAGCCGTCGTTCATCGCGATGGACGGGTCCAGGAAGCAGCGCATCGCGAACACGGCGGCGGCCAGCGACTGCGACGAGGAGGAGTTGATCGCCGCGGGGACCTGGGGGTCGGTGCCGTCGAAGTCGAGCACGGCTCCCGCACCGGGGGCCAGGGTGACCGCGACCCTGACGGTGTGCGAGACGGTGAGGTCGATGCCGTCGTCGTCGATCGGGTAGGACGCCTCGTAGCGCCCGGCGGGCAGGGCGAGAAGGGCCGCGCGGGTCAGTGTCTCGGTGTGGTCGAGATAGTCGTCGATCCCCCGGGCGAGTCCGGCCGGGCCGTACTCGCCGACCAGCGCCTCGACCCTGGCCGCGGCGACCGCGGTGCCCGCGACGAGCGCGCGCACATCGCCCATGACCTTGTCAGGGGTGCGGCTGTTGGCCCGCAGGATCGCCTCGATCGCCGGTTCCACGCCGCGCGCGGTGGCCAGCAGGACCGGGGGGAGTTGCAGGCCCTCAAGGAAGACGTCGGTGGCGAGCGGGGCCATGCCGCCCGCGGACAGGCCGCCGAGGTCCGAGACGTGGATCATCGTCGCGGTGAAGTAGGCGGGCTCGCCGGCGACGAAGACCGGCCGGTAGACGAGCAGGTCGTTGGTGTGCACCCCACCCCGGTAGGCGTCGTTGAGCACGAACACGTCACCGGGCCGCATGGTGGGAGCCGGGATGTCCTTCAGTAGTTCGGGCAGTGCGACCTTCAGCGCCATGCTGTTCATGAGCGTGGTCGCCATCGACTGCGCGACCAGGCGCCCACTCGCGTCGAGGATCGCCGCCGAGGCGTCGGACCCCTCGACGATGAACGTCGAGTAGGCCGAGCGCACCACCACGATGCTCGCCTCCTCGGCCGCCACCACCAGCGCGTTCCGCAGCACCTCCGCGGTCAGCGGCTCCGCCGTCAACCGACTCGCCCCCTCGTGAGGACCCTCGTGAGGACCCCTCGTGAGGACCGCTCGTGCGCCGTCGAGGGTTCCGGTGTCATGGTGTTCCGCCCTCGGTGAGGATTACCGCCATGTCGTCCGCGAGCCTGGCCGTCCAGCCCGGTGGCACCACGATCGTCGCCTCGGTGTCCTCGACGATCGCCGGCCCCTCCGTCTCGCGCAGGGTCGCCCTGGTGAGCACCGGCACCTGTACGTACCCGCCCAGCTCGGGGAAGTACGCGGCCCGCCGCACCTCGGAAACATCGGAGGCAGCGTGAGCCTCCGGGCGCTTCGGGGGCGCACCCGGCTCCCGGGCTCCGGGCGCGGCGTCGGCAGGGGGGTGCCGGGCGGTCTGGGTGACGCGGACGCGGTAGCTGACGACCTCAATGGGGCCCCGCTGCTCGATGCCGTACACCTGCCGGTATCTCGCGAAGAAGCGGTCGGCCAGTTCGGCGGGGGAGTCGCTCCACCGCACGGTCAGGTCGTGGGCCTGTCCGGTGAAGCGGACGTCGGCCGAGCGGGTGACCGAGACACCTGGGGAGCCGAGGGTCACGTTCAGGTCGGCGGCGGCGGCCTCGGCCAGGATGGCGAAGACCCGTACCGGATCGGCACCCGGGGCGGACAGGACGCGGTCGGTGGACAGGTCGCCGGCCAGCAGGCCGGCCGCGGAGCCGACCCCGCAGTGCGCGGGGACGACCACCGTGGAGATGCCGAAGCGGGAGGCGACCCTGGCCGCGTGCATCGGGCCCGCGCCGCCGAAGGCGACCATGACGAACCCCCGGGGATCGATGCCCCGCTGCACCGTCACCACGTGGACCGCCGACCCCATCGAGGCGTTGGCGATCTCGTGGACGGCGTGCGCGGCCTCGGCGCGGGAGACCCCGAGCGGACCGGCCAGGCGGCGGTCGACCGCCTTCTCCGCGAGGTCGAGGGAGAGCGACATCGTCCCGGCGGCGAACGAGGCGGCGTCGAGGTAGCCGAGCACCAGGTTGGCGTCCGTCACCGTCGGCTCGTCGCCGCCCAGGCCGTAGCAGGCCGGGCCGGGTTCCGAACCGGCCGAGCGCGGGCCTGCCCGCAGGGTGCCGGCCGGGTCCACCCACGCGATGCTGCCCCCGCCGGCCCCCACCTCCGCCAGGTCGATGGCCGGGGTCTTGACCGGCACCCCGGTCCCGGCCCTGCGCCCGCCGAAGCTGCCCCTGCCGCCCACGTGGAACTCGTGGGTGATCTCCGGCTCGCCGTTCCTGATCACGCAGGTCTTGGCGGTGGTCCCGCCCATGTCGAAGGAGATGACGTCCGGATGGCCGGACGCGGCGGCGGCCAGCACCCCGGCCGCGGGCCCGGACTCGATGGTGGCCACGGCCCGCCGGGCCGCCAGCTCGGCGGACATCACGCCGCCGCCGGAGTCCATGACGTGCACCGGCGCGGTGATTCCGATGCCGGCCAGCCGCGTGGTCAGCCGCCGCAGGTATCCCGCCATGACGGGCCCGACGTACGCGGACATGATCGTGGTGGTCGCCCGCTCGTACTCGCGCAGTTCCGGCCAGACCTCCGAGGAGATCACCACGGTCGGCACGACGCGCCGGAGGATCTCGGCGACCCGCCGTTCGTGCGAGGGGTTCGCGTACGAGTGCAGCAGGCAGACGGCGGCCGCGGTGACACCCCGCCGCGCGATCTCCTCGCCGACGCGGGCCACGGCCGCCTCGTCGAGCGGTTCGAGCACCTCGCCCCGGTCGTTCACCCGCTCGGGCACCTCGAAGCAGTCACCGGCGGCGACCGGCGGCGCGGGAGGGTCGAAGCGGAGGTCGTAGCGGTCCTCCTCGACCCGCGCGTAGCGGCCCAGGGGGATCGCCGAGCGAAAACCCCTGGTCGTGACATAGGCGACGCGAACGCCCCTGCGTTCGAGCACGGCGTTGGTGGCCAGCGTGGTCGCGTGCACGACCCTGGTCACCAGGGAGGGGTCCCCGCGGCCGAGCGCGGTGGTGATGCCCGTGACGATGCCGTCGGCCGGGTCGTCGTGGGTGCTCAGGCACTTGGCGACGCTGATCTCACCATCCGGCCCGCGGAGCACCACGTCCGTGAACGTCCCTCCGACGTCGACCCCGATCGAGTGGCTCAACGGCTCTCCCCGTCTGATCGTCCGGTACTCCGGGCGGGTGGCCCGTCGCGGCGCGGGGGCAGGCCCCGCGCCCGTTCGCCCGCCCACGAAGGGCAGGCTATTTCCCTAGCAAGCGCTTGTCCATGGGGTCTGCCGGGGGCCGACCCCGGGTGATCGGCCCGCCCGTGGTCCGGTGGCCCTCGTCTTCCGTGCGGTGCCCGTCGAATTCGCGGGCCGTCTGCCCGCGTACGGGAGGAGCCTCCTCGGGTGCATGAGAAGCAATGAGAGCTTTATCCCCTTCATCGCGTATTAGATGGAAATATCGAAATGCGGGGTTTCCGTCCCATTGGATTGGGGGCGGCTGCGGGCCGTTGGGCGAGATGAGGGAACCGGTCCTCGCGCGGTATACATTGTCGCGCCGGGGCCCGGTCGGGATTAGACTTTGCGTGACTGTCCGCACCGGGGGGTGGGCATGGTGAAAGGCATGGTCGGTGCCTGGGTGGTGGCGGTGAAGACGGGATGGAGATATCCGTCTCGTGACCAGGCTCAGGTAACGGCGGAAAGAAAGTCAAGCCATCGGGCCTGAGCGGTTCACTTATTCACTCTGGTTTGCGACCCTTGTCCTATCCCCTGTAGGGAGTGGCGATGCGGCGGTTCGGTTCGGCGGTGGCGGTGTTCGGCGGCCTCCTGTTGGCGGTCGCCGGGGTGGCGCCCGCCCTGGCTCACGAGCACCCCAGCGGGATCACCGATCTGGTGACTCCCGCGGTGGTCAGGATCGAGGCCACGGCACACGTGGACATCACGCTCCTTGACCACATCGGCGAGCTGGTCCACGTGGAGCGTTCCTACGAGGTGCCGATCGGCAGCGGCACCGGCACGGTGATCAACCCCGACGGGGGCATGGTCACCCTCACCCGGGTGGTCAAGAACGACAGGGACGTCCGGATCTACGCCGCCAACAAGATCTTCTCCGAGCACTTCAAAGTGAAGATCCCCGCGGACTTCGAGCGGCACAAGCTCAAGGACGACCTGCTCAACCATCACCTGCAGGAGTGCTACCCGCCCAAGCAGCCCACCGCCACCTGCATCATCGACGTCACCACAGAGATCAAGGTCTTCCCCAACATCAACCCCGCCGACACGGAGGGGTTCAGGGCCGAGATCGTCCGCCCCGGTGACAAGCCCGACAGCCCGGCGGTGCTGAAGCCCGTCGGCCGCGCCGACGGGAGCGCGGGCCTGCCCACCGCCCCGCTCGCCGCCGAGGTGCCCGCCAAGGACAACTCGCCGGTGGCGGTCGCCGGGTTCACCGGGCGGCCCGCCGCGAACCTGCCGGAGACCGTCGACATCGCCCACCTCCGGGCGGGCGGCGCGGGTGAGGGCGGCCGGCAGTTCAAGGACCCGGAGAACAAGGTCAACGAGCCGGAGAAGCTGGGCGCGCTCGTCGACAAGGGGCTGCTCGGCGGCCCGGTGATCGAGGACAAGAAGGGCGAGGTCGTCGGCCTGCTGCTCGGCGGCGGCAAGGACGCCAGGATGATCGGCATCCGCGAGGTCACCAAGGCCCTGGCCGAGGCGGACGTCGCGCCCGCCCGAGGCCCGATCGACGCCGCCTTCGAGCAGGCGCTGACCCGCTTCCACACCCACTACTACGGTGACGCCGTCCCCGCCTTCCAGCGGGTGCTGGACCTCTACCCGGGCCACACCGTGGCCGCCGCGCACCTGAAGACGTCCCAGGCCAAGCGCGGCACCGCGGAGGACGAGGGCACCAAGAGGGCGGCCGCCTCCACCGACGCGCCCGGCGGCGCGCCCCTGTGGCCGTTCCTGGTCGGAGGCGGCCTGCTGGTGCTGGTGGTGCTGGCCGCCGCGATCCTGCTCTGGCGCCGCAGACTCCCCGACTCCGAACCGGACCCCGGCCCCGACCCCGAACCGGAACCGAGCCCGCCACCCACTCTGAACCCGCCACCCGTGCAGGCGAGATCGGTCTTCGGCGAGCAGGTCGACTCCACGATCGTGGTCGGCCGCTCCTTCCCCGCACTGCCCAAGATCTCCTCGACCTCGCCCGGCCAGCCGGTGCTGGTGGCGCGCGATCCGGGGTCCAGCACCGCTCCGGACCCCAGACCCACCGAGACGACGGCGCAGAAGTACTGCACGGGCTGCGGGATGCGGCTGGGCCCCGCGCACAGCTTCTGCGCCTACTGCGGCCAGCCGGCGAAGACGTGATGTCAGTCAACGACAGGGCGCTGATCGGCCGGGAGGTGGCCGGCTACCAGATCGAGGACATCATCGGCAAGGGCGGCATGGCCGTGGTCTACCTCGCGGTCGACCCCAGGCTCAACCGCCGGGTGGCACTGAAGATCCTCAACCCGCTCCTCGGCGAGGACGAGCGGTTCCGCCAGCGCTTCGTGCTGGAGTCGCGCACCGTCGCGAGCATCGACCACCCCAACATCATCCCGATCTACGAGGCCGACACCGCCGACGACGGAACCCTCTACATCGCGATGCGCTACGTCAACGGCCCCGACCTGCGCAAGCTCTTCTACGACCGGGGCCCGATGCCGGTCAGCCAGGTCAACCGGACCTTCGCCCAGGTGGCCGCAGCGCTCGACACCGCGCACGCCCACGACCTGGTTCACCGCGATGTCAAGCCGGCCAACATCCTGATCGCCGCCCACACCGAGGGCGACCACGCCTACCTCACCGACTTCGGCATCACCAAGCACCGCACCTCGATCTCCGGGCTGACCCAGACCAACCAGTTCATCGGCACCCCTCGCTACATGTCGCCCGAGCAGATCAACAAGGAGCACATCGACGGCCGCTGCGACCAGTACGGCCTGGCCTGCGTGGTCTACGAGGCGCTGTCCGGGAGGTTGCCCTTCCAGCGCGACAACGAGATCGCCCTGCTCTGGGCACACCTCGCCGAGACCCCCACCCCGCTCACCACACTCCGCCCCGAGCTGCCGCTTGAGGTCGACGGCGTCATGATGCGGGCCCTGGCCAAGTCGCCCGAGCAGCGCTACGAGACCTGCGGCCAGTTCGTCACCGAGCTGCGTGACGCGATCAGCGGTGCCGGCCAGTCGTACCAGCTCACCCAGACTTCCCCCGCCGCACCGACGGTGCCCACGAGACGACAGGAGCCGAGCAGGCCCAGATCCGGCGGGAAGGGCATCCTCGTCGGCGCCGCAGTGGCGATCACGGCGATCGTCGCACTGGTGGCGATGCTCGCGACGTTCCTGCGCGGTGGCGACACCTGGGTGGCGTACCAAGGTTCGGCCGCGGTGCCGGTGGCCTTCCAGTATCCCGGCACCTGGACCCTCCAACCGCACGCCGACGTGTTCGTGGTGGCCTCGCCGAGGGTGGAGCAGTTCCGGGCGCTGTTCGCCACGCCCGTCACCGCCGACTGGGCGGCCGTGAACGAGATCATCAAGGACGACCCCCAGGACGCCGGCGGCCTTTACGCGCAGACGCTCGACACCCTCGACCCGCGCAGCGGCGCCAAGCAACTGCAGGAGACGATGCAGTCCTCGCTCCCCGGCACGGTCAGCGTCTTCTCCCAGGTCGTCCAGGTGAGCGTGGGCGGGCAGCCGGCCATCCGGTTGCAGGGGACGATCGCCGACCCGCAGCGCGGTGGCCAGCTCGAATTCACCGGCTGGGTCGTCGAGCGGCCGGACGAACCGGCCCTCATCATCTATTTCTGCGCGTCCGGCAGGTGCGACAACGCGACCGCCAATCGATTCGTGGGGAGTGTTTCATTCCCAATGTTCTGAACCATTGACTTGCGTCCCACTTGCGAGCGACTTGTCCGGGTGTTTTGTCCTATGGGCAAGACGGTCACCAAGCTTTAGTCTCCCCGCATGGCGGTTCTCCTCTCCCCCCTTCGGCACCTGCGCGCGGTGCCGAAGTCCGGCGTGCTGATCGGCGCCGCGATCGTCGCTCTCGGCACGCTGGAGGCGTTCACCGTCGCCACCGAGTACGGCGCGACCGAGACGCCCGACCTGTGGTGGGCCGGCCAGGCGCTCGGGTACGCCGCCTGGAACGTGACAGGGAGCGCGAGGCCGCCGCGCGGGAGAGAGAACCCGCATCGCCCAGGAGGCCCTCTCGGATGAGTGGAACCGGTCGGATGAGCCGGTTGACGGACGGAACCATGAACGAGGCGCCGAGCCGCCTGGCAAGAAGGAGGAGAAGTGAGCATTCGTATCGTGATCGTCGACGACCAGGCTATGGTCCGCGCCGGGCTGAAGCTCGTCGTGGAGAGTGAACCCGGCATGGAGGTGGTCGGCGAGGCCCCCGACGGGGTCGAGGCCATCGTGGTGGTCCGCCGCACCAAGCCCGACATCGTGCTGATGGACATCTCGATGCCCCGGATGGACGGCCTCACCGCCGCCAGGCAGCTCCTGGGGCAGCCGAAACCGCCGAAGATCGTCATGTTGACCACCTTCGACACCGACGAGAACCTCTACGCCGCGCTCCGCGCGGGGACCAGCGGGTTCCTGCTCAAGGTCTCGCCGCCTGAGCAACTGGTGGACGCCATCCGTGTCGTCGTCGCCGGGGACGCCCTGCTCGACCCGGCCGTCACCACTCGCGTCATCGCCTCCTTCGCGGGCCATCATGCTCCCGCGCCTCCGCCGCAGCTGGCCGACCTCACCCCGCGCGAGCTGGAGGTGTTGCGCTCCCTGGCCCGTGGCCTGACCAACTCCGAGATCGCGGGGAAGCTCTTCGTCGGTGAGGCCACGGTCAAGACCCATGTGGCACGGGTACTGATGAAGCTCCATCTGCGGGACCGCGCTCAGGCGGTGGTGTTCGCGTACGAGTCGGGCGTGGTGCGGCCGGGGGCGGCGGTCGGATAGTAGGAGATCCACTCCTCGCGGCTCATCCGGATCATCTTGACGCCGAGCCAGCCCAGCGCGACCGCGGGGGCGGCCCACAGCGGGACGATCACCGGGCCGTACGAGAACAGCATCGAGCCGCCGTAGCCGATGCCGACGACGAGCGGCACCCACCAGTGCGCGAATCCCGCCCGCCAGACGCCGATCACCAGGACGGGCAGGCCGAAGATGGCGAAGAACAGCCAGGGCATCTGGAACCCGAAGACGACGCCGGGCAGGTTCAGCATCTCGTCGACGATCCGCTGCGCCTGTTCAGGGCTGTTCCGCTGCCCGAGCCACCACTCCATCGGGTCGATCATGAGCAGGCCCGACACGTTGATGTAGCCGAGGATGGTGAGCGGGCCGGCGATGTGGCCGAAGACCACCGCGCGGCGGCGCATCACGTGCAGCAGGCCGAAGGCCGCGACGGCCATCAGCACCCAGGACCAGTGGTACATCACCGACTGGACCTGGGCGAGGGCGGGATTTTCCGCGAAACTGACCGCTTCGCGCTCGTCGCCCCAGGTGCCGGGGTCGAGGATGACAGCGATGGCCTGGAGCAGTGGGGCGACGATCAGCAGTAGGCCTGATGCGATGCGCCGGAAGTCGGCTGAATCCTTGAACATGGTCTCTTCTTCCCGTGGGGGGCGGTCCGGCCTTTAACCAGGAAGGTAGGCGGCGGGTCCCCGCCGGGGCGTCCGTCGCCGGGCTGATCCGGGGTCCCTCTCGCGGGGTAAGAAGTTCTCACCGTGGGCCGGTGAAAGGTGTGAGAAGTGCGTCTCGTAAGGTCTAGACCACAGTGTGTGGCCGGCGATCAGAAAGACAAGTGATGTTGCACGAAAAACTGGACTCGATCTACGACAGTGTCCTGCGCCGCAACCCGGGTGAGACCGAGTTCCACCAGGCCGTTCGCGAGGTGTTGGAGAGCATCGGACCGGTCCTCGGCAAGCATCCCGAGTATGCCGAATCCAAGATCATTGAACGGATCTGCGAGCCGGAGCGGCAGATCATCTTCCGGGTGCCGTGGGAGGACGACCAGGGTGAGGTCCACATCAACCGTGGCTTCCGGGTCGAGTTCAACAGCGCGCTCGGGCCCTACAAGGGCGGACTGCGTTTCCACCCCTCGGTGTACCTGGGCATCGTCAAGTTCCTCGGCTTCGAGCAGATCTTCAAGAACGGACTGACCGGCCTGCCGATCGGCGGGGGCAAGGGTGGCTCGGACTTCGACCCGAAGGGCCGTTCCCAGCGCGAGATCATGCGCTTCTGCCAGAGCTTCATGACCGAGCTCTACCGGCACATCGGTGAGTACACCGACGTCCCCGCTGGGGACATCGGCGTCGGCCAGCGCGAGGTCGGCTACCTGTTCGGCCAGTACAAGCGCATCACCAACCGGTACGAGTCCGCGGTGATCACCGGTAAGGGGCTCAGCTACGGCGGCGCCCAGGTCCGCACCGAGGCGACCGGTTACGGCTGCGCGTTCTTCGTCGACGAGATGCTGAAGGCACGCGGCACCTCCTTCGAGGGGAAGCGCGTCATCGTGTCCGGCTCCGGCAACGTCGCCGTCTACACGATCGAGAAGGTGCAGCAGCTCGGCGGCACGGTGATCGCCTGCTCCGACTCCTCGGGGTACGTCGTCGACGAGAAGGGCATCGACCTGGACCTGCTCAAGCAGGTCAAGCAGGTCGAGCACCTCCGGATGGACGCCTACGCCAAGCGTCACGGCGGCAACGTGTCCTTCGTGGCGGGGCGGAGCATCTGGGAGCTGCCGTGCGAGGTGGCGATGCCGTCGGCCACCCAGAACGAGATCACCGGCAAGGACGCCGAGTCGCTGGTGCGCGGCGGGTGCATCGCGATCGGCGAGGGCGCCAACATGCCCACCACACCGGAGGGCATCCGGGTATTCCAGGAGGCGGGTGTCGCCTTCGGGCCCGGCAAGGCCGCCAACGCGGGCGGTGTGGCCACCAGCGCGCTGGAGATGCAGCAGAACGCCAGCCGTGACTCGTGGACCTTCGAGTTCTCCGAGCGCCGCCTCCAGGAGATCATGCAGGACATCCACAGCCGCTGCCTGGAGACCGCCAGGGAGTACGGCATGCCGGGCAACTACGTGGCCGGCGCCAACATCGACGGCTTCAAGCGCGTCGCCGACGCGATGCTCTCCCTCGGCCTGATCTGATCTGAAGTGTTCGCCGTGACCGCCAATGGCGTCGGTCACCGGCACACCTTCCACGACCGGGCGCCGCTCCCATCGTGGTCCCGGACGCCGAGCCCGCTCCCCGCACACCGGGATGCCGGCAGCGTCCTGAGCCGGCGTTCTCCAGCGAAACCGCGAATACGCCGTTCTGATCGCCGGAGCTCCTAGGACTGGAAGAGCCACTCCATCGCGGTTCGGCATTTGCCGACGTAGGCGTCCTGGCCGGTTTCGAGACCGTAGGCCAGGTCCTCGAAGAGACCGCATCTGCCGTAGAAGACGGCGCGCTCGCGCAGGGCGGTGACATCGCCGGGCCGGTAGCCGCCGAGGGCGGCGTCCAGGGCGGTGGGGCCCAGGTCGCGATACAGCAGGCCGAAGTCGTAGGCCGGGTCGACGATCGCGGCGTCGCTCCAGTCGATCACGCCGGTCACCGCACCCGTGGCAGGGTCGACGAGAACGTGCTCGATCCCCAGGTCGTTGTGCGAGAAGACCGGGGTGTGTCCCCCGTCCGGGGGCGGGGTGTCCAGGAACGCCTGCACCGCCCGCCGCTGAGCCGCCGGGATCTCGTCGGCGAGCGTCGGGTAGGTCTCCGCCGCCTCGTCCAGCCATTCGGACGGTGCTGGGTCGTCCACCTCCACCAGGCCGGCCATCCGATCCACCGGAACGGCGTGCGCGGCGGCCAGCAGGCCGCCGAGCGTGGCGGCGACCGAAGGGCCGTGGGCCAGCCGCTCCGTCGGGGGCAGGCCGAGCAGCGGCCGGCCCGGGAGCTTGACATAGGCCAGGCAGCCCTGCTCCGCGACCGTGAACCGCGGTTCGGGGACGGGCACCGGGGAGAAGCTCGCGACGGCGGCCAGGAGACGGGCCTCGCGCTCCACGAGCGCGGCCCGCCGTGCCGGATCCGGCTCCTTGCTGAAGCGCACGATCAACTCGCCGTTGACCTCGTAGGCGATGTTGTCCTGGCCCTCACCGAGCGGTGTGACGGTCTCGACCCGGTAGCCGGGCAGCTGCGCGGCCACCGCGTCGTGGGCGTCCTGGGCGCGGCCACGGCTCTGCATGCCGTGACCCTACCGATCACAGGGCCGGGCTGGAGCGGCTCCGGCCTGCCAGGGCGCCGTGACGACAAGGGGATCCTCTCGAACCAACGAGATCCCCGTGGCAACGCCGGGTGACCATGGCCGCCCGGCGTGCGAATCGGCAGACCGACTCCGGCACGGCCGCCTGTCTCCGCTGTCACCCGCGATGGCCTTTCGGTCTCGGCGGTGCTCTCAGCTCGCGCCGGGGACGGTGACGTTCTTCTCCTTGAAGCCGTAGCCGTTCTGTGTCGCCTTCTGCTGCAGGCCGTTGAAGGCGTTCTTGCTGGCGGCGAGGTCGGCCTCGGTGGCGGTGCCGCTCTTCAGCTTGGAGGTCAGGTTGTTGAAGCCGGCGGCGACCGCTGTGACACCCTTGCACAACGTCGGGTTGGCCACGGCGAAGCGCTTGGCGACCTTCAACTCGTGAACGGTGAAGAGACCGGCCACGGCCGCCTTCGCGAAGGTCCGCTTCCGCTTCTCCGCCCCCGTCTTGAAGCCCCCGCTCCGCAGTGGTCGGTAGATGTAGCGGTAGAAAGCCCCCAGCGCGAGGCCCGCGTGCAGCGCGAAGCGGGTCTTGGCGAACTTCTTGGCGTTGCCGGCGGGCGGGCACTCCTCGGAGGGGTACTCCTGGTCGGCGTCCGCCGCCGGTGGGGCGGTCGTGGCGGCCGGTGGGGCGGCGGCGGGTGCCGAGGTCGTGGCCACCATGGCACCGGGCCTCAGGTCGGCCGGCGTGTTGTCGCCGCAGCCACCCACCAAGGCCACGGCCAGTAGCACCGCTGCCGGGATGGCAAGGGATCGGGTCCCCCGTGCAAGCATTTTCCCCCCTGGAGAACGTCACGGTGCCGTGGTTCGCACCTTCCTCCGCACTCTACTCGCTGTAGCTGCTTCATTACTTTAAGTGAACAGTGTGGCTCTCCGGGGTGTCCCGAGCCGACGGCGCGACAGGAGAAGGGGCGAGGGTGTCCCTATTCCGGCTGCCGTTCAGGCCGGGAGAGGGGCCACCGCCGCGCGCCCTGCCTTCGACGCCTCGTCGGTGAGCGGGTCACCGTGCCCGAAACGGATCGTCTCGACGTGGAGTTCGGCGAGCCCGCGAAACGACTCGACGGTGCGAGAACGGTCGGTGTCGAACACGCCGAGGGCGGGGGCCGGCCACGCTCGCGACGGCGTTGCCGGGTGAACGCGATCGGGGAAACGGGGCCATGTCGTTCACCGAGGGCGGAGCCGGGGGTGACGGCGCGAGACGAGATTCACCGGAATTGCAGCGTGGAGGCCCCGTCGTTCACGGCGGGGAGGAAACGCGGAAAACGGTGCTGTCCGGTAGCGGTGAGTGACAGGATCGGTGCGTGCTGGTGACGGAGATGCTGAAACTCGCGCCCTCGCCCGAGGAGGGGCAGGCTCTGCTGGCGACGATGCGCGCCTGCAACGCCGCCGCGACCAGGGCCGCCGAGGTCGCGTTCGCCCACCGCACCGCGAACAAGATCGCCTTGCAGAAGCTCGTCTACACCGAGCTGCGCCAGGAGTTCGGGCTGTCGGCGCAGATGGCTGTTCGTTCCATCGCCAAGGCCTGCGAGGCCTACAAACGCGACAAGACCGTCAAACCGGTCTTCCGCCCGTTGGGGGCGGTCGCCTATGACCAGCGCATCCTCACCTGGAAAGGCTCTGAGGCGGTCAGCCTCCTCACCCTGAGTGGCCGGGTCATCGTGCCCGTTCTCTACCGGGGCCGGTGGCTCCAGAGTGAGGGGGCGACGTTGCGGGGGCAGGTGGATCTCGTCTACCGCGACGGGGTGTTCTTCCTGGCCGTGGTCGTCGAGGTCCCCGAACCGTCAGCCGGTGGCGAGCCGGTGAGGTGGCTGGGGGTGGATCTGGGCATCGTCAACCTCGCCACCGACTCCACCGGTGAGCCCTACAGCGGCAAAGGGGTGCGGGCCGTGCGGCGGCGTAACGCCCGGCTGCGGGCCCGCCTCCAGGCCAAGGGCACCAAGTCCGCCAAGCGGTTGTTAAAGAGGCGCCGCCGTAAGGAGTCGCGGTTCGCCCGTGACGTCAACCATGTCATCGCCAAGAAGCTGGTCGGCAAGGCCAAGGACACCCGCTCCGGGATCGCCCTGGAAGATCTTCAGGGCATTCGGGAGCGGGTCACGGTTCGTAAGGCTCAGCGTGCCGACCTGCACTCGTGGGGTTTCCATCAGTTGCGGACGTTCGTGACGTACAAGGCCGCCCTGGCCGGGGTACCGGTGCGGTTGGTGGATCCGCGCAACACCTCCCGCACCTGCCCCGGGTGCGGTCACCTCGACAAACGGAACCGTCCCACCAGGGATGAGTTCTGTTGTGTTTTGTGCGGGCTCGCTGGCCCGGCGGATTACTTCGCGGCGATCAATATCGGTCGCCGGGCAGTGTGTCACGCTGCCGACGACGCGGCCTGAACCGTATCTGCCAGGTATGGCGAGGAGCTGCAAGCTCGGTCCCTTTCAGGGCCGAGAAGCTGACGTCGCCTGGTTTTTCAGTCCGAAGAACACGGGGGCGACGTCGATGAGTCCGGATATCGTCCCGGTGACCACTGCTCGGTCGCGGGCCGGGTCAGCCGCCCTCTTGTGAAAAAGCGCGATGGGATGCGCAGCCGATCCGGTCGCCGGGTGTTCTCCTGTCATCCGTCTCCTGGTCGAACCAGCCTTTCCTGGCCCGGTGCAGGAACGCGTCCCAGGCGTCGAAGCCGAGCAGGATGCCCGGCTGTCCCGGTGCGCTGATCCTGACCCCTTCGCGGGTGATGGTGACGATCACTCGCATGTGGGCACCTGGTCGATCGCGCACCACACGGTACGGCCGAGGTCTCCCTGGTCGCGGACTCCCCAGCGCTGCCGGGAGATCTCGTCGACGATGTCGAGACCGGCCGCCGCCCACCGACCGAGGACTTCGTCAGGCGGTGCGACGAGGCCCTCGGCGCCGGAGGGGCGCTCATCCGGATCAAGGAGATGATCGACAACGTCGCAGCCCGGCTACCGGCCTGGTTCCGCCCCTGGGCCGAGATAGAACAGGCCGCCGAGACGCTACGGACCTGGGAACCGCTCATCGTCCCGGGTCTGCTTCAGACGGCTGACTACGCACGGGTGCTCTTCATCGGGGAGCCCCGGGCCACGGTGGAGAAGGCGGAGCTGGACGTGGCCGCCCGGCTGGAGCGGCAGCGCATCCTGGAGCGGGAGGATCCGCCCATGTTCTGGGTCGTCCTCGACGAGGGCGTGCTCGGCCGCCGCATCGGCGACGAGGCGATCATGGCGGCCCAACTGGACCATCTTCTCGATGTCGCGCGCCTGCCGCACGTCACCATCCAGATCGTGCCCTCCGACGCGGGCAGCACCGTCGGGCTGCTGGGCGGTTTCGTCATTGCACAGGTCCGAGGGCTCGCCAATACTGTCTACATGGAGTCGGCCGGCCAGGGCCAGGTCACCGATCGCCCCGTTGACGTGGCGGACATCATCATCAAGTACGAGGCGATTCGCGCCGAGGCACTTCCGCAGCGTGCGTCGCTGGAGCTGATCAGGGAGATGAGGGCTCGATGGACCAGGAACTGAGCGAGGCCGTGTGGGTGAAGTCGTCGTTCTCCGGTGGCAACGGCGGTAACTGCGTGGAGGTCGCGCAGTTGTCCGGTGGCCGGGTCGGTGTTCGGGACAGTAAGGACCGGTCTGGTCCGGCGTCGGTGTTCACGCCGGCCGAGTGGTCGGCGTTCACCCGCTGGGTCCGCACCGACGACACCGTCTAGCAAGGCCCCTTCCGCGTTGCCGGAGGCCGGATCCGCCGGATCCGCCGGATCCGCCGCGCCCGGGTGAGCGATCGCGTCGGCGCCTCGGGCTGGAGCCTGTCACCGCGTGTTTCTCAGTCATGCCTGCCGTTCTCCGCCCGGTCGGGTGGTTCTGTCGCCGGCCCCAACCCGGCTCCCAGTGGCTCGCAAGGGCGGATTCCTAGCGTCCGTCCCGTAAGAGTGATCGAGCCTTGCGGGAGCGGGACGGGTGGACATGAGGTTGTTGCTGGGGCTCGACGGGCCGGATCTGTCCGCGCTGGCACGGGCCGCCGTGGGCGCGTTCGGGCCAGGTTGGCCGCCCGACTCGAAGTTCTCCGTGGGCTTCGCGGACGAGGTGCCCGGTGCGGACTGGCTGGAGCGCTTCGCCGCCCGCCAGGAGAGAGGGGCGGAGAGCGCCGTCGGGTGGAACGGTGACGGGGAGCCCTTCGCGTTCAACATAGGTAACGCCATCGTGAAGGCGGGCCGCGACGGAGACTGGACCGCCGAGTCGCTGCTGGAGGTTCTGGAGGAGCTGCCCTTCACCGTCGCCTCCACCGGAGGCATCCATCACTGGACCGGCAACGGGGGCTTCGCCGATCTCCACTACAGCCACGGGTGGGCGTGCGCGTTCAGCGGAGCGGGCCACGACCGCCTGTTGTCGCGGCGGTGGCTGGAGCACGGCCCGTGGCGGCTCCTCACCCGTGGGGACATCACGCTGGTGCAGTTCCACGATCTGGCCGCCGACTCCGAGACCGCGCGGCGGCAGGCCTGGCCGGGACACGAACTCCTCACGGCGGGGGTCGGCTACATATCGCCCCTGCCCGGTGGAGCGCGGGACCGGCTGTGGCCGAGACGCCGGAGCGGGTCGCCCGGCCGGTACGACGCCGACACGCGGACCCTGCGGATCGTCGTGCACGGCCGCGCCGTGCACGACGCCGAGATGCGCGACGCCCGCCTGGCCGTACTCGAAGACTCCGGTGACCCGCCGATCGCCGGAGTCGCGTACGTGTTCACGGAGGAGGTGGTGGCCCACGCGCACCTGCACCGGCTCTGGCTGCACGAGCTGGAGTGCTGGACGGTCGTCCACGGTCGTGAGGTCCGCCTCGACGAGGACTACCGGCCCGCGCGCACCCCACCGCAATGGGCGGTGGCACCGACCTGACACCGTCCCGAGCCGGGACCGGCCCGGCCTCGTCGGTTCGGCGGGGATCACTCGCCGGCCCGCTCGGAACGGCCCGAGGGTCCCGCTCCCCGAGATTTCGATCTTCCAAGCTGTCCGCCCCGTAAGGGATGTGTCAAAAATGGGATGGATTGTGTATATTTTCCGTTGCTAGCTCTTACTTGAAGGAGGATTTATCGTGGCGGCTCTTCCGCGGGTACTGTTCGATGAGGCTCACAGCGAGTCGTGGACCATCCGGCGGGACGTGGCCGAGACGATGAATCCCGGCCATCCCGACGACAGCAGCTACGCGCGCGCCGCGCAGCTGCTGCGCCGGCTGGGGCACACCGTGGACGCGCACACCACCGGGCCGCTCACCCCGGCCCTGCTGAGCGCGCGGGACGTGCTGGTGATCGCGCACCCCGCCGACGGGCGCTGGGAGCGGACCACCGGGCTGGGCAGCCCGGTTCTGCCGGTCGAGGAGCTGGACGCGATCGAGGAGTACGTCGCGGGCGGCGGCGGGCTGGTCGTGCTGGCCGAGTACGAGCAGGAGAAGTACGGCAGCAACCTCGTCGAGCTGCTCGCGCGCTTCGGCGTCGGGGTCGAGCACACCCTCGTCCACGATCCGCAGAGCGCCCACAACGGCGTGGCCGCCTGGGTCATGGGTGCCCCGCGAAAGATCGACGTCGCGGGCCAGGACCTGCTGGCCGGGGTGCGGAGCGCCTGCTTCTACCGGGCCGGGGTGCTCACCGCCCCCGAGGACGCGGCGGTGCTGTTCGAGACCTCGCCCACCGCGACCCCCGCGGGCCGCCCGCTGGCGGTGGCCGTACGGCACGGCGAGGGCCGCGTGGTGGTCGTCGCCGACTCCGACCTGTTCGGTGACGACTCGATCGGCGACCACGACCACGCCGCGCTCTGGGGCAACCTGGTCACCTGGGTCGCCCGGGTCCCCGCCCCGGCCGCGACGAGGGAGTCCGAGGCTCGCGCCGCCTTCGAGGACCTGAAGCGGGCGATCGAGGAGCTGCGGCCGATGCAGGCCAAGGACGGCTCGGTCGAAGGGGACCACGCCAGGGCCGCCGAGCTGGTCGCCGAGATCGCCGGGCACGTCGAGCGGCTCGCGCCGCGTTTTCCGCACGACGCCGGCTACCTGGCCGCCGTGGTCGCCGACCTGCGCAAGTGGGTGGACCAGGGCCTGGGCGTGCCGGACTTCCTCGACTCGCTGGACGCCTTCCACCCCGACGCCCAGCGGGTGGACGGTCTGGAGCACCTCGTGCTCTTCCCGATGTACACCCAGAACGGCAGCACCTCCCGGCTCATCGAGGCCGTGTGGATCCGGACGATCTGGCCGGAGTGGCTGGCCGAGCTGGAGCGGACCCGCTACGACAACCCGATGTTCGTGCCGATCGCCTTCGAGGACTTCACCTCCGGCTACGACACCAACTCCGCGGTGCTCTTCCCGGAGACCGTCGCGGTCCGAGCGACCCCGGCGTGCTTCACCTGGGGCGGCATCTTCGCCGACCGTGAGGCCGCCAGATTCCGCGCGGTGAGCGGGGCGGCGGCGGACACGCTCAAACTGGCGCTGCCGCCGGACGCGGCCAGGCTGATCGCCTCGCAGGAGCTGGCCCAGGACACCTTCGTGCTCTGGGACCTGATCCACGACCGCACGCACAGCCACGGCGACCTGCCGTTCGACCCGTTCATGATCAAGCAGCGGATGCCGTACTGGCTGTACTCCCTGGAGGAGCTCCGCTGCGACCTGACCGCGTTCGGCGAGGCGGTGAAGCTGGAGCAGGAGGGCGTGCCGCACGCCCGCTACGTCCAGCTCGGGGTGCTCTTCGACCGGCTGTTCCGCTTCCCGATCACCGGTGACCGGGTCCGCAACTACGACGGCCTGGGCGGGCAGCTGCTCTTCGCGTACCTGCACCGCAACGACATCGTCAGGTGGACCGACAACCGGCTGAGCGTCGACTGGGACCGGCTCGCCGGAGGCGTGGCCGATCTGCGGGGCGAGGTGGAGAAGCTCTACCGGGACGGCATCGACCGCTCCAAGCTGGCCCACTGGCTGGCCGCCCACCAGCTGGTCGCCACCTACGTCGAGCCGCACCCCGCCTCGGTCTGGGCCCGGGGGGTGGAGGCCCTCCCCGTTGAGGGGTTCCCCAAGGCCGTGGTCGACGCGGTTTTGCCCGACGAGTTCCCGCTGAGCATGTTCTACGAGGCCCTGCGCCGTAAGCTCACCGATGTCATCGACTCCACGAAGGGCATCCGAGCATGATCATCCTTGTCGCCGGCGCGGCCGGCCCCGCCGGTCAGGCCGTCGTCCGCAGGTTCACCGGCCAGGGCCACACGGTGATCGGTGTCGACAGGAGCGGTGCCGACGGAACCCTGGCGGTCGACCTGCTCGATTTCGACGCGGTCAAGGGGCTGGCGCGGGAGGTGGCGGCCGAGCACGGCCACCTGGACGGGATCGTTCACCTGGTCGGCGGCTGGCGCGGGTCCAAGACCTTCGCCGAGACGTCGCTGGATGACTGGGCGCTCCTGCACGACCTGCTGATCCGCACCCTGCAGCACGTCACGCTGGCCTTCGAACCGCTGCTCAAGGCCAGTGAGCGCGGCCGGTTCGCCATCGTCTCGGCCAAGACGGCCGAGCACCCGGGTCAGGGCGACGCGGTGTACGGCACGGCCAAGGCCGCCGCCGAGGCATGGACCCTGGCCTTCGCCGACGCGCTGAAGGACACCGCCTCCACCGCGAACATCCTGGTGGTCAAGGCGCTTGTGCACGACGGCATGCGCGCGGCCGCCCCGGAGCGGAGGTTCCCCGGCTTCACCGACGTCGACGACCTCGCCGAGGCGATCGACAGGCTCTGGGAGACCGACGCCAACGGCACCCGGATCGACCTCACCACAGGCTGAGGCGGCCGTGAACCGGCTGCCGGGACCCGTACGGCGGCCACGGCCGGTGCCGCGCCCGTACCGGTACCGCGGCCACGAAGAAGCAAGGCGACGCCCGGCCACGAAGCGGCCGGGCGTCGAACGAGGGGGAAAGAGCACGTGACGGACGCCATTCGCAGGCACGACCCGCTGGTGAAGGGTTTCGCCAGCGACAACTACGCCGGGGTACACCCGGAGATCCTCCAGGCGATCGCGCTCGCCAACGGGGGACACCAGACCGCGTACGGCGACGACGTCTACACCGAGGCGCTGCAGGAGATCTTCAAGAGGCACTTCGGCCCCGCGGCCGAGGCCTGGCCGATGTTCAACGGCACCGGTGCCAACGTGGTCGCGCTCCGCTCGATGACCGCCCACTGGGAGGCGGTGGTCTGCGCGGAGTCGGCGCACATCCACACCGACGAGGGCGGCGCCCCCGAGCGGTCGGCGGGGCTCAAGCTGCTGCCGGTCGCCACCCCCGACGGCAAGCTCACGCCCGAGCTGATCGACAGGCAGGCGTGGGGCTTCGGCGACGAGCACCGGGCCCAGCCCAGGGTCGTGTCGATCACGCAGACCACCGAGCTGGGCACGCTCTACACGCCGGAGGAGATCAGGGCGATCTGCGACCACGCCCATGATCTCGGCATGGTCGTCCACCTCGACGGCGCCCGCGCCACCAACGCCGCCGCCGCGCTGGACGTGCCGCTGCGCGCGTTCACCACCGACGCGGGTGTGGACGTGCTCTCTTTTGGAGGTACCAAGGCCGGCCTGATGTTCG
Organism: Streptosporangium sp. CA-115845; assembly: GCF_050943795.1. Classification (NCBI taxonomy): domain Bacteria; kingdom Bacillati; phylum Actinomycetota; class Actinomycetes; order Streptosporangiales; family Streptosporangiaceae; genus Streptosporangium; species Streptosporangium sp. CA-115845. Next base: position 2,854,566 of record NZ_CP191988.1, read on the forward strand.
GCGAGGCGGTCGTGGTGCTCAACCCCGACGCCGTCCGCGGCCTGCGCTACCTGCGCAAGAGCGCCATGCAGCTCACCTCCAAGATGCGGTTCGTCTCGGTGCAGTTCGAGGCGCTGCTCGCGGGCGATCTGTGGCTGCGCAACGCCCGCAACGCCAACGCCATGGCCCGGCGGCTCGCCGAGGCGGTGCGGGACGTGCCCGGCGTGGAGATCCCGCGTCCGGTGCAGGCCAACGCGGTCTTCGCGATCCTGCCCAGGGACGTGACCGAGCGCCTGCAGAAGCGATTCCGGTTCTACACCTGGAACGAGGCCACCGGCGAGGTCCGCTGGATGACCGCGTTCGACACCACCGAGGCCGACGTGGACGCGTTCGCCGCCGCGGTGGCACAGGAGATGGGCACCGCCTGACCACGGTGGGCAAGGAACAAGGGGAGCGCTTATACTCGCGGGTATGAGCAAGCACAGTCTGGGTCTGTGGCGGGCCGCTGAGAGGCGGATCCGCTAGCCAGTCCCGACTGCGCAAAGAAACGGCCGCCGTTCACCGGCGGTCGTTCTTGTTTTCCCGTACGGCCGGTGCGCGACGGTCCCCCTTCCACGAGGAGTGACCATGACAAAGCGCGTCTTCACCGCTTTCAAACCGACCGGCCACCTCACGCTGGGCAACCTGCTGGGCGCGATCATGCCCGCGGTACGGCTCCAGGACGAGGCCGACTGCGTCTACGCCGTCGCGGACCTGCACGCTCTGACGATCAAGCACGACCCGGAGCGGCTCCGCGCCCGCACCCGCGAGGCGGCGACCCTGCTGCTCGCCTGCGGTCTTGACCGCTCTCTCGTCTACATCCAGTCCCAGGTGCCCGCGCACACCGAACTGGCCTACCTGCTGGAGAGCACCGCCCACTTCGGCGAGATGCGGCGGATGATCCAGTTCAGGGAGAAGTCGGCCGGGCAGGAGGAGGTCCGGCTCTCGTTGCTCACCTACCCCGCGCTGATGGCCGCCGACATCCTGCTGCACCGGGTGGACGTCGTGCCGGTGGGGGAGGACCAGCGCCAGCACGTGGAGCTGACCAGGGACCTGGCCCTGCGGTTCAACCGCCTGTACGGCGAGGTCTTCACGGTGCCCGAGGCGGTGCACCAGCGGGTCGCCGCCAGGGTCATGGACCTGAGCGATCCCACCTCGAAAATGGGCAAATCGGATGGCTCGGCCGCGGGGACCGTCTATCTGCTCGATCAGCCCGGCGACATCCGGCGCAAGGTCATGCGTGCGGTGACCGACTCCGGCACCGAGGTCCGCCACGATCCGGTGGGCAAGCCCGGCGTCTCCAACCTGCTCGCCTTGCTCGCCGCCTGCTCGGACCGGCCGATCGAGTCGTTGTCGTACGGGTCGTACGGCGCGCTCAAGCGGGATGTGGCCGAGGCGGTGGTGGAGAGGCTGCGGCCTGTCCAGGAGCGCTACACCGAGCTTTCGGCGGACCAGGCCGAGCTGTCGCGGCTCCTGTCGGGCGGGGCGGAGTTGGCCATCCGGCGCACCGCCGGCCTGCTGGCCGAGGCCCGGCAGGCCATCGGCCTGCCATGAAGGCGGCCTGAAACCGGGTCTCGCCTGCCGGGTTCGGCCGCGTCCCAGGTCTCGGCGGGTGGGACTCGCCGGGCGCGGGGCACGGTGGACCGGATCCGCCACCCCGGCGGGCCGGGCTCAGTTCTTCTGGCCCGTCTCGTGCTCGTACGCGGTCAGCTGCTGTTCGAGGGCCTTCATCAGCTCGAAGACCTGGCTCGGGGGGATACGGATCCGGCTGACGATCCGGGTCGGCACGCTCACGAAGTGATGCCCCGAGGAGGGGTCGTTGGCCAGTTGGGGCGGCCTGGTGATCACCGCGAAGTCCAGGACGAACCCATCCTGGGTGTGCCACACGGAGGCGAAATTGGCGTACTGCCCCATTTCTACCTCGGCGGAGATGCTCACCTCCAGGCGGTTCTCCGGCTCGTCGTTCACCATTCTCTTTCCTCCGGCCAGGTTGACTCCATGCTGCCCTGGCCGGAGACCGGCCACACAGGGACGCGCCGACACTATTAAAGGATGGAAGGCAGCCGCTGGGCGCCGCGCTGCCGCAACATGTCGGTCATCAACTCGATCTCGCCTGCCTGGCCGTCGACGATGTGCTGCGCCATGGTGGCAACCTCGTCGCGGTCGGACAGTTTCAGCAGCCCTCGGCCCATCTGCACGCCGCCCTCGTGATGGCGGATCATGAGCTGCAGGAAGAGGATCTCCTGGTCCTTGCCTGTGGCCCCACCGAGCCTTTTGAGCTCGTCGTCGGTGGCCATACCGGGCATCGCGGCGGAGGTTCCCGGCGTTACAGAGTGGCCGCCGTGACCGGCCATCCACGCCATGATCGGCCGCTCCGTCGACTGGTTCAACCCCCACTGCTGCAGCCAGCCCGTGAAGATGCCGCGCTGGGCCGTCTGGGTGACGATGATGTCGTAGGCCAGCCGCCGGAGCGCCTCGTCCTCGCTCCCGTCCCTGGCGACGAAGGACATCTCGACGGCCTGAGCATGGTGGACGGACATGTCGCGGGCGAATCCCGCCTCTGCCGAGGCGTCGGTCGGGGAGGCCGTCCTGCCCACGACGAAGAGCAGCGTGACCGCCACGGCCAGGACACCGAGCAGGGCGCCGAACAGGACGCCGCGCCTGGACTTTGCACTGTTTTTCACTGGAGTTTCCATTGCCTGCCCAGCGTACCCACTGCCGCGAATCGTCGCTCTATCACGTGTTATGAGCCCTTTATTCTCCGCATACGCCGGTAGGGCATAGGGTGACCGAAGTTGTTTGCTGGCTGGAGGGTTGATGACCAAGGAAAAGGCGCAGGCAAGGCGAGAGCACCTTGCCCGGATGCGTGCGGATCAGCAGCGCAAGGAGCGCAGGACGGCCTTCCTGATGTGGGGTGCCGGAGGCCTCGTCATCGTTCTGCTCGTCGGGCTCGTCGCCTTCTACATGGTCAACGAGCGGGCCGCGACCTCGCTGGACAACGTCACCAGTGCGAAGTACACCGGCAGCCAGCACACCCAGACCAAGGTGACGTACAAGGAGAGCCCTCCGCTCGGCGGTGAGCACAACCCGGCCTGGCAGAACTGCGGTATCTACGACCAGCCGATCAACAACGAGACCGCCGTCCACTCCATGGAGCACGGCGCCGTGTGGATCACTTACCGGCCCGACCTGCCCAAGGCCGAGCTGGACACGCTGAAGGAGCTGGCGTCCAAGGACTACATGCTGCTGAGCCCGTACCCGGAGCTGCCCTCCAAGGTCGTGGCCAGTTCCTGGAACAAGCAGCTCAAGCTGGACAGCGCGGAGGACCCGCGTCTGCCCAAGTTCATCATCAAGTACAAGAACGGCCCGGAGACCCCCGAGCTCGGCGCCTCCTGCAGCGGCGGCGTGGGCAGCACCACCGCCGAGGCGCCCGTCCCGGCGACCGCGCCGTCCGCGGATCCCAGCCAGAGCGCCCCGGCCAGTGACGCTCCGGCCACGGACGCCCCGGTTCCCAGCGCCACCCCGGCGCCCTGACCAGGTCCTGATCTAGGCCCGCAACGCCCACTCCAGGGGCACCGCCTCCAGCCCGTGAGCCTCGGCCACGGGCCGGTTGGTCAGGTGCCCCTCGTGCGTGTTCAGGCCCCGTGCCAGCGCGGGGTCGCCCAGGAGGGCCTCCCGCCAGCCCAGGTCGGCGATCGCGAGGGCGTAGGGGACCGTCACGTTGGTCAGCGCGTACGTCGAGGTGTGCGGGACCGCGCCCGGCATGTTGGCCACGCAGTAGAACAGCGAGTCGTGCACCCGGTACGTCGGATCGTCGTGGGTGGTGGGCCGGGAGTCCTCGAAGCAGCCGCCCTGGTCGATGGAGATGTCCACCAGGACCGAACCGGGCCTCATCCGCGAGACCAGGTCGTTGTCGACCAGCGTGGGGGTTCTCGCGCCCGCGACCAGCACCGCGCCGATGACCAGGTCCGCGTTCAGCACCGCCCGTTCGATCTCGTAAGCGGTGGAGGCGACGGTCCTGCAGTGGCCCCTGTAGATCATGTCCGCCTGGCGGAGCCTGTCGATGTCACGGTCCAGCAGCAGCACCTCCGCCTGCATGCCCAGCGCGATGACCGCGGCGTTCATACCGGAGACCCCGGCACCGATCACGACCACGCCGGCCGCGTGCACGCCGGACACCCCGCCCATCAGCACGCCTCGCCCGCCGCCCTGGCGCATCAGGTGATAGGCGCCCACCTGCGGGGCGAGCCGTCCGGCCACCTCCGACATGGGGGCCAGCAGAGGCAGGAAGCCGTCCGCGTTCTGCACCGTCTCGTAGGCGATGCCGGTGATCCCCGATTCGAGCATGGCCCGGGTGCAGGCCGGCGACGCGGCCAGGTGCAGGTAGGTGAAGAGCACCTGGCCCTTGCGCATCCGGTGGTACTCCTCGGCGATGGGCTCCTTGACCTTCAGGACCAGGTCGCCCTCGGCCCACACGTCGTCCACGGAGTCCAGAATGATCGCGCCCACGCGTTGGAAGTCGGCGTCGGGAATGGCGGACCCCACCCCGGCGCCCTTCTCGACGAAGACCTGGTGGCCGTGCCGGATGAGCTCATGGGCTCCAGAGGGAGTCAGGGCCACACGGTACTCGCGAGTCTTGACCTCGCGGGGAACAGAGATCTTCACGGCTCCTCCAGGGTGGGCACGTGTCCTCTTCTTCACGTTGCGTTCCCCGAAGGGGAGTAATCACGCGCAAGGTGACAGGAAAGGGGCGGCGTCGGCGGCATGCCGTCAGCGGTTCGTCGATGCCCGGCCTGTCGGCGTCCATCCTGACTTGCGGGGTTACCGGCTTCCCGCGCTGATCGATAGGCTCGCCGCGAACAGCTGCGAGGAATACGGGGATATGACGATGGGGATGCACGCGGGGCAGGGTGGGCCGCCCGTACCGCAGGGACCTCCAGCAGGGTCTGACGAGCCCGCCGGCGCGTCATGGGGACCCTCATCCTCCTACGACGCCTTCACACCGCCGGCGCGCCGTGACGCCTTCACGCCGCCCGAGCGTCCCGGCGCCCCAACCGGACGCCACGCCCGTGGCCCCTGGGCACCGGGCGTTGAGCCCCCCGGCGAACCGGGTCCCGGTGGCCCTGATTCCGGTGGCCCTGATTCCGGTGGTTCCGGCCCCGCTGGTCCGAGGCCCGGCGATCCCGGCTCCGAAGGTCCGGGTCCCGGTGGTCCGGACCCCGATGACACGAGGTTCGCCGGCCCGGGTTTCGGCGATCACGGACCGGATGGCCCAGGTCAGGGTGGTCAGGGGCAGGGCGTGCCGGGGCCGAGTGGTCAAGGTCAGGGTGGTCAGGGGCAGGGCGTGCCGGGGCCGAGTGGTCAAGGTCCGGGCGGTCAGGGGCTGGGTGGCCCGGGGGCGGGCGGTCCGGAGGCCGGTGGCAGGCGGGCCGGAGGTCCGCCGAACGGGGCGCCGGGGGTGCCCCAGGCGAGCCGGATCACGACCGCGATCCTGTTGACCACCCTGGTCGTCGTCGTGCTGATCACCGGCGTGCTCGGCACCATCGCGGTGCTCATGACCCGCAACCCCGACATGCCGCTCGGCGCCAAGCCGCCCAGCCGGCTGGCGATTCCCATCCACTTCGCCCCGGTGACCGAGGCGAAGGCCGGAGCCTGCACGCTTCCGGAGACCTACCCCGACGACCTCGGGCAGAACTGCTACTCGGTCGCCGCCGGGGTCACCGTGAACGCCGTGCGGAAGATCGAGGCGATCAGGGAGAAGAACGGCACCTACTCGGTCAGGATCGCGTTCGCGCCCACCTTCCGCGAGCAGATCACCGACCTGACCGAGGAGGTGGTCAAGGAGGACGACCCGGTCAGGCAGCAGATCGCGATCGTGGTGGGGGAGAAGGTGGTGGCGGCCCCCCGGGTCGCCCAGGCGATCACCGCCGACAGCCTGAGCATCGCCGGCTCCTTCACCAAGGAGCAGGCGGACGCGATGGTCGTCCGGCTGCTCGGCTCGACCGGCACGGAGCCGACCACCGACCCCCAGCCGAACGGCACGTCGGTCTTCACCCCGTCGGCCGATCCGGCCACGGACCCGCAGCCCGACCAGCCGGTGAACCCGTCGAACAACGGCGTCCCGGACACGACCGCGACGAACCCGGCAGGGCCGGACCCGGCGGGGACGAACCCGCCAGGGACCAACGGAACAGGGACCAACGGAACAGGGACCAACGGAACAGGGACCAACGGAACAGGGAACGATGGGGCAGGGACCAACCCCGCCACCCGGAACACCTCTCCGGCCACATCGGGCGATGGAAACCCCGACCCCAAGTACGCCACCTGCAAGGAAGCGAACGACAACGGATACGGCCCCTACCACAAGGGGATCCACGAGGAGTACGACTGGTACATCGACGGGAACAAGAACGGCATCGCCTGCGAGCTGAATGACAGGTCGTGAGAGCGGCCCCGTGCGATCCGGGCCGGCTCAGAAGAACAGCGTTCCGATGCCGTCGACGCCGAAGTAGATCGCGAAGATCAGGCTGACCGCCCAGAGCAGCCACGGGATCCTCCCGGCCCGGCCGAGGGCCGCCTGGATGACGGTGTAGGAGATCACGCCCGCGCCCACCCCGTTGGTGATGCTGTAGGTGAACGGCATCAGCACGATCGTCAGGAACGCCGGGATCGCGATGGCCAGGTCCTCCCAGGGCACCTTCCTGACCTGGGTCATCATCAGCGCGCCCACCAGGACCAGCGCGGGCGCCGCCGCGGCGGCGGGGACGACGGTGGCGACCGGGGTGAAGAGCAGGGTCAGCGAGAGCAGGGCACCGGTGACGACGGACGCCAGGCCGGTCCTGGCCCCCTCGCCGACCCCGGCCGCCGACTCCACGAACACCGTGTTCGACGAGGAGCTCGTGAGCCCCCCGATCACCGCGGACACGCCGTCCACGCTGAGGATCGCCCCCAGCCGGGGCACCCGGCCCTGCTCGTCCACCAGGCCCGCCTCGTCGCTCACCCCGATGATGGTGCCCATCGCGTCGAAGAACCCCGACAGTACGAGCGTGAACAGCACGATGGTGGCGGTCAGCGCACCGGCGCGGGCGAATCCGCCGAACAGGTCCACCTGGCCGACCAGCCCGAAGTCGGGCGCCCCGACCACCGCTTCCGGCATCCGGGGGATCACCACACCCCAGAGCTCCGGCGGGACCGTGGTGAACGTGTCGACCACGACGGCGAGCACGGCGGTGATCACGATGCCGATCAGGATGGCGCCCCGGGTCTTGCGCACGAAAAGGGCGATCATCACCAGCAGCCCCAGGCAGAACAGCGCCACCGGCCAGCCCGTCAGGCGCCCGGTGGTGCCGAGCTGGACCGGCGACCCCGTACCCCTGCCGACGAAACCCGCGTCCACCAGCCCGATCAGCGCGATGAACATCCCGATACCCACGCTGATCGCGTGTTTCAGCGCCAGCGGGATGGAGTTCATGATGAGCTGCCGCAGCCCGGACACGGCCAGCAGCACGATCACCAGCCCCTCCAGCACGACCAGCCCCATCGCCTGAGCCCACGTCATGTGCGGCGCGGCCTGGTAGGCGACCACCGCGTTCAGCCCGAGCCCGGCCGCGACCCCGAGCGGTGCGTTGCCGATCACTCCCATGAGCAGCGTGCTCACCGCCGCCGCGAGGATCGTCGACGTGGTCAGCTGCTGGATCGACAGCCTGGCCCCCGTGACGTCCGTCGCCCCGCCCAGGATGATCGGGTTCAGCAGGATGATGTACGCCATCGCCATGAAGGTGGTTATCCCGCCCCGAAGCTCGCGGCCGACCGTCGTCCCCCTGGCCGAAAGCTCGAAGAAGCGATCCATGGTCTCCCCTCCGGACGTGGAGGGGATGGGCGGGTTCCTACCCGTTCAAGGCGATGTCATGGGGGCGAATGGGCACCCGGGGCAGCGGCAGGCCGGTCGCGGCCCGTACGGCGGCGGCCACCGCGGGGGTGGACGAGAGGGTGGGCGGCTCGCCCGCGCCACGCAGGCCGTAGGGGGCGTGCGGGTCCGGGTTCTCCAGGATCGACACCCGCATCGGCGGCATGTCGAGGATGGTGGGGATCAGGTAGTCGGTGAACGAGGGGTTTCGCACCACCCCGTCCCGGACCTGGATCTCCTCCATGAGCGCCAACCCCAGCCCCTGGGCCGAACCGCCGTGGATCTGGCCCTCCAGCGCGAGCGGGTTCATGATCCGGCCCACGTCCTGGACCGCGGCCAGTTCCACCACCTTGACCAGGCCGAGCTCCACGTCCACGTCCACGACCGCGCGGTGCACGCACAGCGCGAGCTGGGTGTGGGAGTCGCCCTGCCCGGTGAGGGGGTCCAGCGGGAAGGTGGGCCGGTGCCGGTACTCCCTGGTCTCCTCCACGGCCCCGGCCAGCTCCAGAGCCCGCACCAGCGACGATCCGTCGGCCCGCAGCTTGTCCAGCCGCTCCCGCACGGCCTGGCAGGCCGCCCTGACCGCGCCGCCGGTGACGTAGGACTGGCGGGACGCCGACGAGGACCCGGCCGACCCGACGGAGGTGTCCGCCCGCGCGACCGTCACCGTGTCGATCCCCAGCTCGGTCCTGGCGATCTGCTCCTGGACCATCAGCAGCCCCTGTCCCACCTCGGCCGCCGCCGTGTGCACCAGGACGTGCGGCTCCCCGCCGATCAGCTCCACCCGCACCCTGGCGGTCGAGTGGTCGTCGAAGCCCTCGGAGAAGCAGATGTTCTTGATACCCACGCCGTAGCCGACCCCGCGCCGCACGCCCTCGCCGTGGGTGGTCTGTGAGATGCCGCCCGGCATGTTCAGCAGGTCCGTCCCGCCCGCGTCGTCCGAGGCGTCGTCCGAGACGGCGGGGGCGGCGGGCAGCGGCATCGCGGCGAGTTCGGCGAGCATCTCGGCCAGCGGCGCGGGCGAGTCGATCACCTGCCCGGTGGCCAGCCTCGATCCCTGGGAGACCGCGTTGCGGATTCTGACCTCGACGGGGGAGATCTCGCACGCCTCGGCCAGCCTGTCCATCTGCGACTCGTAGGCGTAGCAGGCCTGCACCGCGCCGAAACCGCGCATCGCCCCGCAGGGCGGGTTGTTGGTGTAGACGCCGTAGGCGTCGATCCACACGTTGTCCACCTCGTAGGGGCCGACCCCCAGCGAGGCCGCGTTGCCGACCACGGCCGGGGAGGTGGAGCAGTAGGCGCCGCCGTCCAGCAGGATCTCCGCCCTGACGTACAGCAGCCTGCCCTCGCGGGTGGCGCCGTGCTCGTAGCGCATCCGGGCCGGATGCCGGTGGACGTGGCCGTAGAAGGACTCCTCGCGGTTGTAGACGATCTTCACGGGGCGGCCCGTGCGCAGGGCCAGCATGCACGCGTGGACCTGCATGGACAGATCCTCACGGGCGCCGAACGCGCCGCCCACCCCGGCCAGCGAGAGCCGCACCTTCTCCTCTGGCAGTCCCAGGCACGGTGCGATCTGGCCCCGGTCGGCGTGCAGCCACTGCGTGGCGATGTACAGGTCCACCCCGCCGTCCTCGGCGGGTACGGCCAGCCCGGACTCCGGGCCGAGGAAGGCCTGGTCCTGCATGCCGACCTCGTACTCGCCGGTGACCACCACCGGGGCCTCGAACGTGGAGCCGACCCGGATCGGCTGGTGGCGCAGCACGTTGCCGCGCTCGTGGACCGCGGGACAGGAGGTGTCGAAGGCGGCCCGGCGCGGGTCGGTGACGGCCTCGCGGACCTCGTACTCCACGATGACGGCCTCGGCCGCCCTCCTGGCGCGCTCGGGGTGGTCGGCGGCGATCAGCGCGACCGGCTCACCCTGGTAGCGGACCTGGTCGACGGCGAGCACCGGCTGGTCCCTGTGGTCCAGCCCGTAGAACTTCTCGCCGGGAACATCCTCGTGGGTGAGCACCGCGTACACGCCGGGCATGGCCAGCGCGGGGCCGACGTCGATCGAGCGGATCCACGCCGACGGGTGCGGGCTGCGCAGGGTGACCCCCCAGATCATGTCCGCCAGATACAGGTCGGAGGAGTAGGCGAACTCGCCGGTGACCTTCAGCGTCCCGTCGGGACGCAGGACGCTCTCGCCGATGCCCAGGCTCTGCCGCGTTTTGATGCCGCTCACTCCGGTAGTACATCAGCCGGGCACGGGGCCGGACATGGCAGACACGGGGAAACGCGGGAGGCGGTCGTTAGCGATTCTTACGGTTGTGCCCGGCCGGGTGCGCGTGATCGGCCCGCCGGGCTCGTGGTCCTCAGCGAGCCATCATCCGGCCCGGGGAGGTGGACGGTTTCTCGCGGGTGGCCCCGATGGACGCCCGCTCCGTCGACGCCTCCTTCTCCACCTCATCGTTCCCCGTCGCCCTGGCGGACGCGACGGAACGCCCCAGGTAGGTCACGGCCTGCTCGGTCTCGCCGAGGAGCCGCAGGGAGCGGGCCAGGCCGAGCAGCAGGTACGGTTCGGCGACGACCACCTGCGCGGCGCGTGCGCAGTCGAGGCCGGCCTCGAAGGAGGCCCTGGCCGCCGCGGCGTCCCCCAGATCGAGGTGAACGCCGCCGAGCCTTTCGTGCACGGCCGTCTCCTGATACAGGTTGCCGTCCCTGCGGCACTTGAACAGGGCCTCGTCCAGCATGGCCAGTGCCTGCTCGAACCGGCGCAGGCCGTGGTATCCCGAACCGATCATGGTGAGCGCGTAGTGCTCGCCCGACCTGTACCCGATCGCGTCCGCGACCTCCCGCTGCTTCTCGGCGCAGTCGATGCACTTCTCGTAGCAGCCGAGTGCGAGGTAGTTCATGGCGAGATTGCCCAGCGCCTTCTGCTCACCGTGCCGCTCGGAGAGCCGGCGGCACAGGATCAGGTGCTGCCGGAAGTGGCGCAGGGCCTCTTCGAGACGGCCGACCATGTTCAGTGCGAGGCCCACGAGGCTGTGCGCCCCCGCCTCAAGCCGGCGATCCTCCAGCCGCTGCCCGGCCGCGAGGGTCCGCCGGCTGATGGTGAGGAGACGAGCGGGGAGGCCGGCGTGGTGGAGGTGCCAGAAGAGCGCGAAGACCAGGGCGACGCCCAGACGCGAGGTCCGCTCCCGGGGAGCGGACATCGCCTGGAAGGCGGCGGACAGGAGATTGGCCTGTTCCCGGTTCAGCCACTCGTGGGCCTCCTGGTACGAGCCGAGCGGGAGGGGATCGGCGCCGAGATCGACGTCCGCCGACTCCGCGCGAGGGTAGCGGGCCAGCTTCACGGCCAGCCGGGTGGTCCCGACATAGAAGCTCAGCGCCCGGTCCAGCATGGCGTCGCGATCCGTCTCCGTCTCCTCGCGGGCGACCTGCTCGTTGGCGAACAGCCGGATCAGGTCGTGCGGCCGGTACCTTCCCGGCTCGTCCTCCTCCAGCAGGTGCGCGTCGACCAGCCGTTCCATCGCGCGCTCCGCGGTGTCCGCGGGGACGTCCAGCAGGGCGCCGACGACATGTGCCGTCACGTCGGCCGTCTGCAGCACGCCGAGCGCACGCAGCGCGCGGGCGGCCGTCCGGTCAAGGTGATGGTCGCTGCCGGCGAGCATGTCGTGACTGACCGCGAGGCTGGATCGGACCGCGAGATCGCCCGCCGCCAGCTCTCGCAGCCGCCCCCGTTCGTCCTCCAGCCGGCTCACCAGATCGACGACGCCCCAGCGCGGCCGGTTCGCCAGCCGGGCTCCCGCGATGCCGACGGCCAGTGGCAGGCCCCCGCAGAGGTCGATCAGGCGCGCCGTCGCCTGAACGTCCTCGGCGACCCGCTCCTCCCCGATCAGTCTCGCGAGCATCGTGGAGGACTCGGCGCGCCGCATCCTGGAGATCGGTATACGGGCACAGTCGTCGAGCAGCGTGAAGCTCTCCCGGCTGGTCGTCAGGATCGTGTTGCCCATCGGCACCGACAGCAGCGGGCGGATCTGGGCCTCATCGGTGGCGTCGTCCAGCACGACGAGGGTCTCGCGGCCGTCGAGTTCGCCGCGCCACAGGGCGGCGGCCTCATCGAGGTCGGCGGGAATGTCACGCTGGGGCATGCCGAGATCACGCAGGAACCTGCTGATCACCTCGATCGGTTCCAGCCGCCTCATGCCCGGCGTCGCCCCGCGCAGGTTCACGTACAGTTGCCCGTCGGGGAAACGGTCGCGGACCAGGTGCGCGGCCCGGAGCGCCAGGGTCGACTTGCCGGATCCGGGTGCCCCGGTGATCGCGACGACGTGCCGGGGCGGGCGGCCGTCCCAGGGAGAGAGCAGCGTTCTCAGCCGCACGAGCTCCTCCGCGCGTCCGACGAAGTCGGTGGGGTCGCGCGGCAACTGGTGCGCCACCTTTCCCCGGGCGGTGGCGCGGTGCCGCGAATGCGGGGGCTCCCGGACGGGGGGAACCCGCTCCGGGAGCGTGGGGAGCGTCGCCGAGGGCAGATCGAGCAGGGGGTCGGCGCGTAAGATCAGCTCATGGCACCTGCGGAGACTCTCGTGCGGCTGGATGCCGAACTCCTCGGCCAGCAGGTGCCGGATCTCCTGATAGACCTTCAGCGCCTCCACCTGCCGGCCGCAGCGGTAAAGCGCGACCATGTGCAGCTCGCGGAGCCTTTCGCGCAGCGGGTGCTCGCGGATCAGGGGGGCCAGCCGGGCCGCGGCCTCCTGGGGACGCCGGAGCAGGAGCAGCAGGTCCGCGTGCAGCTCCAGCGAGGTCAGGCGTAGTTCGTCCAACCTGTGCCGCTCGAACTCGGCGAACGGACCGGGAATCCCACCCAGGCAGGTGCCCCGCCACAGTTCCGAGGCCCTGTTCAGGGAGTGCAGGGCGGTCTCGTACGAGTCCTTCGCGTGCGACTTCCTGGCCAGGTCAAGGCAGCGCTCGAAGACCAGGGCGTCCACCTGCTCCGGCGCGAGCCGCAGCGAGTATCCGCCAGGGACGGAGACCAGTGGCCTCGAAGGTCTCCGCGGATCCCGGTCCGGGTCCAGTGCCCGTCTCAGCCTGGACACGTACGTGTAGACGCTCTGTTCCGCCGTCTTCGGCGGCCTCTCTCCCCATACTCCGTCGATCAGCCGGTCCCTGGTGACCGGCTGTCCCGCGTTGATCGCCAGGATGCAGAGGACGGCCTGCTGCCTGGGCTCTCCCAGGTCGAGCTCGAGTGAACCCCTCCGGCCGGTCACCGGTCCCAGTACGTCGACGCCGAGTCTTTCCGCGGGAAGGTCTTCGCCAGTGGTGGTAATGGCTTCCGTCTCGTCCACCAGGCCTCCACACGCGGTTGGGCATGACACAGCGAAGTCGAGGAGAACGACCTTATCTGACAAGTTCGCGGCGCGGAGTTCCCCGCTGACCGCCTAGACGATCCCCGCCTTGGCGATACGGACTCCCGCCTGGAATCTGCTCTGCGCTCCGACCCGCTCCATCGCGGTGGCCATGTGGCGGCGTACGGTGCGGGAGGTCAGGCCGAGATGGCGGGCGATCACCTCGTCCGTCAGGCCCTCCGCGGACATCCTTAGAACGGTCTTTTCCTGGTCCGTCAGCGAGGACAGCGGCTCCCGCTCGCGGAGGCGTGGTGCGGCCTGTGACCAGACGCGCTCGAACAGCTCTCCCAGCAACGTGACCAGTGCGGGGGTGCGCACCATCGCCATCCGGGAGGTGTGGCCGGTCATGGCGACGAGGCCGTCGATCATCAGGAATCTCTCGGAGATCAGCGGATCTACCCTCAGCTCCACCGACTCGGGGAAACCGGCCGCTCCGGACGACGAGCCGACGACGACCCTCGTCCGCACGCCGGGTGGAATGACAGCCGAATTGAAGACGCGGGAAAACGCGACGCCGGTTCTGGGATTGGGCAGGAGAACGGCCACGCTACGCCTCGCGGACGAGCAGAGGGTGTTGATGTCGGGTCGGATCTGGTCTCTTCCCCCGGCTGAGGGAGAGGTCAGGAAAGAATGGGTCATGTGCCCCTCGCGAACTGCGCTTGACCGAACACCCGGTGTTCCTCCCGGCAGGTGACGCCGCTCTCGGATCGGACTCCGATGAATTTCCGAGGTGATTCGCGATGCGGAAGGGGAGGCGCGTGGCACGTGTGATGGATCCACTGTCGTACGCGCGTGAAGGAGAGTCGTCCATCGATCGTCCCTCCGTCCTGTCGTTCCGGTCCGCGATGACGAGAGAGCCGCCAGGAAAGGGATTCTCGGACCGAAGGCCCGGAGCAACAGAATCCCGGCCGGCGGTCCTCTGGAATTCCCGCCATCCGACTGTCGCAGGCGGTCCTAGAGATCATCTAGAGATGCCCGGGGACGGGCCGAGCAGGAGGCCGGGATCCGAGGGGAACGCGGCGAGGGCGGGCACGGGGGCCGTCCCGCGACCTCTCTCCGGGCAGGCCACGCTCGCGGCCTCATCCGGGGGGGCTTTTCCCTGCCTGAAGTGGACAGGCCGCTCCGTCTTCGGGGAAGTCGGCTGACCGGTTTAGGACATTGACTTGATAGCGGATTAGTTCAATGTATTTCTAGAGTAATGGTTGGTTTAAAAGCGGGGTGTCGAGTAGGCGTGGTCGGCGACACGGGTTCCGGCGACATGGGTTCGGTGAGTCGACAGGCCCGCGGACCGGTTGGCGGCACGGGGAGGCGGCTCGAATTCCGCGAGCCGACCGGCCCGCGGGCCGGTCGGCGATGAAAGGCGGGCGGAAAGGCATGGTCGATGAGAGGGGGCGGATGGGTGCCGCTGCCCCTCTCGGTTCGAGCCGTGACCTGCAATAAAATCTATACGGATGTAATGAGATCTATATGTAGGTGTTGCCTGCGGCCGGGATCCTCCGTGAAGGGTGACGGTCTGCCACGGAGAGGTTCCGGATCCCGGCTCCGCCGCTACCTGCGGATCCCGTCTCGCGGAGCGCGCACGCCGGAGGCCTGCACGCTCACACCGGTGCGGGCCGCACCGGCTCCGCCAGGGTGGAGTGGCTCGCTGGCTGGAAGCTCTCCACGAGGGCGGGAGGGGTTCTTTCCGTTCCCTGGCCTTGCGGCGGGCTGAGCCGTCGCTCAGTCCGGGTAGCCCCAGCCCAGGTGGGACTGGGCGGCGCTCGTCTGCAAAGAATACTTACCGGTGTCGTTCAGGGGGGCAGACGAATCAGCACTCGCGGTCGTAGCATTGCCAGTGACGGCAAAAGCAGCCGTAAATAGCATGGCGAGGGCAGACAAGGCAAGACGTCGGCGCACGGGGAGACTCCTGTCGTAGGTTCTGCTGCTCAAATGATATCTTTCAAGGGGTAACGTGACTGGTCAAGACTTGGTGGGGCAGCGCATCAAAACCGTCCGCCGGCAACGTGGTTTTTCCCAGGCTCAGCTCGCCCATCCAGAACTGTCGGACAGTTACGTATCTCTCATCGAGAGTGGCAAGCGTACTCCGACCCCCGCGGTGCTGGAGCTTCTGGCCGAAAAACTCGACTGTTCCCTTACGTATCTGATCAATGGTGTCACGGCCGAGCAGATGCAGGAGATCGAGCTCGCACTCAGCTATGCGCAGCTGGCCATGGACAACGGCGAGGTCGTCGAGGCCCGCACCCGTTACGCCGAACTTCTCGCCGACAGCGGACTGGCGGGCCTGCCCCAGATGCGGCAGGACGCCGAGTACGGCCTGGCCCTCTCGACCGAGGCCTGCGGCGACCTGGAGCAGGCGATCGTCCTGCTCAACGGGCTGCGCGAGAGTGACGAGGCGGCGCTGAGTCCCGAACGCCAGGTCGCGGTCGCGGTCGCGCTCTCGCGCTGTTACCGGGAGAGCGGGGACCTGGCCCGGGCGGTGCGCGTCCCCGAGGAGATCCTCACCGGCGCGGTCCGGCCGGCCTGGACGGACGGCCTGATGCGGTTGGGCGGCCAGCTGCTCGCGGCCTACATCGAGCGCGGCGACCTGCTCCGGGCACGTCACTTCTCCGCCGAGATGATCGCCGCCGCCGAGCTCCTCGCCAGCCCGCAGGCGCTCACCCTGGCGCACTGGGGCGCCGCGATCGTCGCCGTCGAGAGCGGCCACGCCGACGAGGCGGTCACCCAGGCCGAGCGTGCCCTGGCCATCCAGTCCGAGTACGGCGACGCCCGAAGGCTGGCCCGGCTGCGCGGCGACTACGCCCAGGTCCTGCTGATCGTGCGGCCCATGGAGGCCGAGGCCTGGCGTGATGTGCTGTTGAAGGTGGAGAGGGAACTGGCGGAGAGCTCTGCCAGCTCGATAGACAAGATGCGCTGCGCGATGAACCTCGTCCGGGCGGAGCTGCTGCTCGCCCAGCCCGAACGGGCCGAGGAGCGCATGCGCTTCGTCTGCGATCTGCTCGACGGCATGCCGAAGGTCATGCAGGCGGAGGCCCGCCTGCTGCACGGTGAGACCCTCGCGGAGCTGGGCCTGCGGGAGCAGGCCTCGCAGGAGCTGCTCGCCGGGACGGAGTGCCTGGAGCAGGCGCCGGAGACCCGATTCACCGCCCATGCCTGGCTGACCGCGGCCCGGGTCCTGGAACGTATCGACGAGCCGGACCGGAGCGTCGACGCCTACCGGCGGGCGCTGGCCGGCGTCGGGCTGTAGGACGGGGCAGAGAACCCGAGCCGAAGGTAGATCGGACAGGGGGGTCGAGACCGCGCGGTCACCTGGGTAGCCTTGTGGTTGCCATGAAGACTTCCCCTGTCGCGGTCGCCCTCGCGCTTCTCGCCGCCCTCGTGCTCGGCACGGCCTTCGCCTCGCCGGCCCTCGCCCATGACCGGCTCAAGAGCAGTGACCCCGCCAAGGGCGCCAAGGTCGAGAGCCTGGAGGAGGTGAAGCTGACGTTCACCGCCTCGGTGCGCTTCCCGAACGTCGTCGTACGTTCCGGGGACGAGAACCACCAGGACGGCAAACCCGTCGTCGACGGCGCGGTGGTGACCCAGAAGGTCAAGGAAGATCTCCCTCCAGGTGACTACGTCATCGCCTATCGCGTCGTCTCCTCCGACGGCCATCCGATAGAGGGTGAGATTCCCTTCACCCTGCTCGGCTCCGCCTCCCCGTCGGAATCAGCGTCGGAATCAGCGTCGCCGTCCGCCGCCGCCGAGTCCCCGGTGGCGGCCGAAAGCCCGGTCACCGCGGAGACCCCGGCCGGGAACGCGCCGGCCGCCGCGGTCGGCGGCGAGGAGCCCGGCTCCTCGCAGGGCGTGCCCGGCTGGATGTGGATCATCGTTGGAGGCGTGACCGGAGTCGGCATCGGCATGTTCTTCAGCATGCGCAACAAGAAGCGGCCATGAGCGGGCCCGCGCGGGCCGCGCAGACGGCACAGAGCGAGACGCCGGGGAACAGCCGGGCCGTGCGGCTCGCCCTGGCGGCCGCGGTGGCGGCCGCCGCCGCCCTGGTGATCGCCATGATCGCCGGAGGCGCGGCGACCCCGCGCATCATTCCCGGCCTGCCCGACCAGGGGGCCTTCACCCGCTGGGGGCTGCCGCTGGCGAAGCTGGCGATGGACGCGGCGGGCGTGCTCACCGTCGGTGTGCTCCTGGCCGCCACGATCCTGCTCCCCAACGACAAGGGCCTGCTGGGCAAACCCGCGCTCGGTTACGTCAAGGCCGCCTCCTGGATCGCCCTCGTCTGGGCCGGGGCCGCCGCCGCCACGATGGTGTTCAGCCTCTCCGAGGCGCTCGGGCTGCCGGTGGCCGACGTGCTCGGCGGCAACGAGCTGACCAGCTTCGCCAGCCAGGTCGCCCAGGGCATCGCGCTGACCCTGGTCGTGCTCTTCTCGGTCGCGATCGCGCTCTTCGCCCGAGGGGCGATCACCGCAGGCGCGGCCGGCGGCCTGCTCATCCTCGCGCTGGTCACCCTGCTCCCGCCCGCGCTGACCGGCCACTCCGCCTCCTCGCCCAACCATGACCTGGCCACCACCGGTGTCGCGCTCCACCTCGTCGTCCTCGCACTCTGGGTGGGCGGCCTCGGCGTGCTCTGCGCGCACGCGCTGCGCCGGCAGCCGTACCTGGAGATCGCCGCCGCCCGCTTCTCGACCCTGGCGCTGTGGTGCTTCGTCGGAGTGGGGCTGTCCGGCCTGTTCAGCGTCCTGGCCAGGCTCACCTCGGTCTCCGAGCTCTTCACCTCCGCCTACGGCCTGCTGCTGCTGGCCAAGACCGTCGCGTTCGCGCTGCTCGGCGCCGTCGGCTGGTGGCACCGCAGGCGGACCCTGCCGTTGCTCGCCGCGGGCGGCCCCGGCACCTTCGTCCGCTTCGCCACCGGTGAGCTCGTCGTCATGTTCGCGGCCATCGGGCTGGCCGTCGCGCTCTCCCGCACCGCGCCGCCCCCGGTGGTGCTGCCCGTCGACAGGGCCTTCGAGGTGCTCGGCTACACCATGCCGCCGGAGATCTCGCTGGCCAACCTGGCCTCGCTGTGGTGGTTCGACCTGTTCTCCGGCACGGTCATCGCGCTGCTGGCCGGCCTCTACCTCGCCGGTGTCGTACGGCTCACCCGGCGTGGCGACTTCTGGCCCAAGGGGCGTACGGCCGCCTGGTTCACCGGTGTGCTGATCCTGCTGATCGCCACCCAGAGTGGCGTCGCCCGCTACGCCAAGGTGCTGTTCAGCGCGCACATGGCCGAGCACATGACGCTGTCGATGATGGTGCCGATCTTCCTGGTGCTCGGCGCGCCCGTCACCCTGGCCCTGCGTGCGCTCAAGCCCGCCGCCCGCAGGGGCGACCGAGGGCCCCGCGAGTGGCTGACCACGATCCTGCACAGTAGGTTCGCCCGCTTCGTCACCCACCCGGCGATCGCTACCACGATCTTCATCGCCTCCACCTACGCGCTGTACTTCACGCCGCTGTTCGCCGCCGCGATGGAGGAGCACCTCGGCCACATCGTGATGACCGTGCACTTCCTGATCAGCGGCTCCCTGTTCTTCTGGGTGATCATCGGTGTCGACCCGGCTCCCTACCGGCTGCCGCACGTGGCCCGGCTCCTCCTGCTGTTCGTGACCATGCCGTTCCACGCCTTCTTCGGCATCGCGCTGATGAGCATGACCACCGTGCTGGCCTCCGACTGGTACGACCAGCTGGGCAGGACGTGGGGTGCCTCCGCGGTCGAGGACCAGCAGACCGGCGGGGCCATCGCCTGGGGGTTCGGCGAGATCCCGACGCTCGTCGTGCTCCTCGCGCTGGCCTTCCAGTGGTGGCGCGCCGACGACCGCAGAGCCCGCCGGGCCGACCGCCGAGCCGATGCCGCCGCGGCCCGGACCGGTGGCAGCGGCGACGCCCAGCTCGATGCCTACAATGAATACCTGGCCAAACTCAATAAGCGCGACGGCGTGAAATAGCCGGACGGCCACGGCCTGCTATCTTCCAGCCCTCTCCCGGACGCCTCCCGGTAGCCTGGTGTTTCAGGGGGCTCGTGCTCACCGCAGCGGGCGCAGCGCTTCGTCATCGCGCGCCACGCCCAGTCACATATTCGGTCGGGGGGCCGGTGGCTGCAATGTGCATCAGGAAGGTTGAGCAGTGTCCGAGGAACTGCGGGTACGTGAGGGCCGGAGTCGTAGCCTGGCCCAGGCCCTTGAGGGGCATCTCACCGAATGGTCCGAGCGCACCGGGACCACCGTCGAGATCTGGGCGCTGCCCGCCGGCGAGGTTCCGGCCGGGATCACCAGGGCCGTGATGGCCACGCTGGAGGAGGCGCTCGCCAACGTCGAGCGGCACAGCGGCGCGCGGGTCGTGGCCGTCGCCGTCACCCTCGGCCGCGGTGGCCTGCGCATGACGGTCAGTGACGACGGCGTCGGCTTCTTCGGTCCGGCCGAGGGCCGGGGTATCACCGCAATGCACGCCCACTTCGACCAGGTCGGCGGCACGCTCAGCGTCAACGGTGTTCCCGGCGCGGGAACCACGGTCACCGGAGTGGTGCCCCGCCAGGACTAGGCGGCACGAGAACGGGCGCGGCGCCAGGCGAGCGCCCCTAGGGCAGTGTCAGGACCTCGTGGCCGGTCTCGGTCACCAGAATGGTGTGCTCGAACTGGGCGGTCCGCTTGCGATCCTTGGTGACGGCGGTCCAGCCGTCGGGCCAGACGTCGTAGTCGATGGTGCCGAGCGTCAGCATGGGCTCGATCGTGAACGTCATGCCCGGCTCCAGCGTGACCGCCAGTGACGGGTCGTCGTAGTGGGGGACGATCAGGCCCGAGTGGAACGTGGTGCCGATGCCGTGGCCGGTGAAGTCACGGACCACGCCGTAACCGAACCGCTTGGCGTAGGCCTCGATCACGCGACCGGCCACGTTGAGCTGCCGGCCGGGGGCGATGGCCTTGATGGCGCGGTTGGTGGCCTCACGGGTGCGCTCGACCAGCAGTCGTGACTCCTCGTCGACGTCGCCGACCAGGAAGGTGGCGTCGGTGTCGCCGTGCACGCCCCCGATGAAGGCGGTGATGTCGACGTTGACGATGTCGCCGTCGCGCAGCACGGTGTCGTCAGGGATGCCGTGGCAGATCACCTCGTTGATCGAGGTGCACAGTGACTTGGGATATCCCCGGTAGCCGAGCGTGCTGGGATACGCTCCCCGCTCGCAGAGGAACTCGTGGCCGATCCGGTCGAGTTCGTCGGTGGTGACGCCGGGCGCCACGTGCTTGCCGACCTCTTCGAGTGCCTGAGCCGCCAGCTTGCCCGCGATCCGCATCCGCTCGATGATCTCGGGGGTCTTGACGTCGGCCTCTCCGGTCTTCGGGGATTTCTTCCCGACGTACTCCGGCCGCTGGATGTGAGAGGGAACCCTGCGGAGGGGAGAGATCCGCCCGGGCTGGAGCAGTGTCGTCATGGTTCCACAGTCTAGTTGCGCTTCCCACTGGGCAGGATTGCCGCATGAGTGACCAATGGTGGTTCTGCCTGAAGCACATGGCCGTCGAACCCGACGAGGGTTGCCCGAACAAGGACCGGATGGGACCGTACCCGACGCGCGAGGCCGCGGCCAACGCGCTGAAGACCGCGGCCGATCGGAACGAGGACTGGAAGAAGGAGGACCAGGCCTGGGAGGACGACGACTGAGGGCGGGGCGTGGCCGGGACGCCTAGTCGGTGACCTGCGGGCCGCTGACCCGCTCCAGCAGCCTGGCCAGGCGGTCACGCAGGGTGGGGCGCCGTTCGACCTCGCCCGCGGCCATGCTCACCAGATGCTGTGCCCCGTCGAAGGAGAACGGCGCCCGTTCGGGGATCGTCAGCGCGTCGTGGGCCAGGCCCGTAAGGTCCGTGTCACCGCCGTCCAGGGCCAGGATCGTCGTTCCGGTCCTGCGGGCGTCGCTCACCCGCTCCAGCAGTGCCTCGGGAGCGCGCTCCTCGGCGACCACGAACAGGGTCTCGCCCCGTCCGGCCTGCCGGATCCGTTCCAGCCCGACCCGCAGGTGCGCGGGCGCATCGGGGGCGGGCGCCCAGCGGACCAGCGTCGGGGAGAGCTGGGACAGTCCGGAGAGCCTGGCCTCGTCGCTCAGGTGCGCGGTCAGGTGCCAGGGCTCCTCGTTGGGCGTGCCGACCACCAGCAGGCCGCCGGCCGAGCGGGTCGAGCGCAGGGCGAGGCCCAGCTCGCGGGTCCGCTCGATCCAGCCCGTCGAAGCCAGGATCTCGCGCAGCAGTGTCACCGACCCAGCGTCCATGGGCACCATGGTGCACCAGCCCCCCCGCAATGATCCTGGGAATGCGCCCCTGAGAGGATTCGGGGCAGACGATATGGTCGATGAACTCTGATCTTGAGGGTCGCGGATGATGAGGAGCGGTGAGTGAGCACTGATATTCCGGACGTGGGGGGAATCTCGATCGGGATCCTGGGCGGGACCGGGGACCAGGGCAAGGGGTTGGCGCGGCGGTTCGCCCTCGCCGGGCACAACGTGCTGATCGGTTCACGCAGCGCCGAGCGTGCTCAGCAGGCGGCGGCGAGCATCGGCGGATCGGTGCGCGGCGCCGACAACCCGACCGTGGCGGCCGAGGCCGACGTGGTGATCGTGGCCATTCCCTGGGACGGGCACCGCTCCACGCTGGAGTCCCTCCGTGCCGAGCTGGCCGGAAAGATCGTCATCGACTGCGTCAACCCGCTCGGCTTCGACAAGCAGGGCGCGTACGCACTCGCGGTCGAGGAGGGCAGCGCCGCCCAGCAGGCGGCCGCGGTCCTGGCCGAGAGCCGGGTGGTCGCCGCCTTCCACCACGTCTCCGCCGTCCTGCTGCTGGACCCCGAGGTCGACAAGATCGACCTGGACGTGCTCGTGCTGGGCGACGACCGCGAGGCCACCGACACCGTCCAGGCGCTGGCGGGCCGCATCCCCGGCATGCGCGGCGTGTACGGCGGTCGCCTGCGCAACGCCCACCAGGTCGAGGCGATGACCGCCAACTTCATCTCGATCAATCGCCGTTACAAGGCTCACGCCGGCCTGCGCGTCACCGACATCTAGCGCGACAGCCGGATATATGACGATCTCGGCCGCTCCGTAAGCCGGGGCAGCGGGCTCGCGCCGGACTCGGCGGCCGTGGCGACCGGTTCGGGATCCAGCGCCCGTAGCCCCGGTGCGGTGCACCGGATCGCGTCGGCCGGGCGGTCGCCCGGGGCGTCCTTGACGAGGAACGCCTCGATGCCCGACGCCGGGTTACCCGACGGAGATCGCGAACGCGCGGCCGGGAGCCTGGGGCTGTCACGGTGCTCTTCCCGGCGCCTGGGGCAGGGTGATCTGTGCTTTTGATAACGAACATCGCACCGACCAGATCTGACAAACAGCCTGTTAACCGGACATTCTTATCTCATGACTGATTTTCGCCCGGAGACCCGTACCGTCCACCTTCCCCAGCCGCAGCTGAACGGCAGCCGCTCCATCGCGGTGCCGCTCTACCAGACCTCCGGCTTCGTCTTCGACGACCCGGCCGTCTTCGCCGACGGGATGGGCCGCCCGGACGGGGCCTTCGTCTACGGGCGCCTGTCGAACCCGACGGTCCGCTCCCTGGAGGAGGCCGTCGCCGGCCTGGAGGGCGGTGTCGGGGCCGTGGCCACCGGTTCCGGAATGGGGGCCATCAACTCGGTGCTGCTCGCGCTGCTGGAGCCCGGTGATCACCTGATCGCGCAGCAGGCGCTCTACGGCGGCACCGCCTCGATGATCAACGACCTGGAGCGGCGCTTCCGGATCTCGGTCTCCTACGTCCCCGAGGACGACCCGGCGGCGCTGCGCGCGGCCGTGCGGCCGGAGACGAAGCTGGTCTACCTGGAGACCATCGCCAACCCGGTGACCCAGGTCGCCGACCTGCCGGGCATGTGCGCGGCGGCCCGCGAGGCCGGACTCGTCTCCGTGGTCGACAACACCTTCGCCTCACCGATCCTGTGCCGGCCGCTGGAGCACGGGGCCGACATCGTGGTGCACTCCACGACCAAGTACCTGAGCGGGCACACCGACGTGCTCGGCGGGATCGCCGTCTTCGCCGCGGAGGAGATGTACCGCAGGGTGTGGGCCTTCAACGTCAAGCTGGGTGCCACCGCGGATCCGTTCGCCGCCTGGCTCACCCTGCGCGGCATCCAGACACTGCCGCTGCGGATGGAGCGCCACTGCTTCAACACCCGCGAGCTGGCCACCCGGCTGAACGACCACCCCGCGGTCTCCGTCGTGCACTGGCCGGGCCTGCCCTCGCATCCCTCGTACGAGCTGGCGGCCAAGCTCCTGCCGGACTTCGGGGGTGTCTTCTCGTTCGACCTGGTCGGCGGCCGGGCGGCGGGCGAGCGGTTCATGAGCTCGGTGCGGCTGGCCCTGCTGGCCCCGTCCCTGGGCGGTGTCGAGACGCTCATCCTGCACCCCGCGACCACCTCCCACCACTCCCTGACGGCCGAGGAGCTCGCCCGGCACGGGGTCGGTGAGGGCACCGTACGGGTGGCGGTCGGCATCGAGCACATCGAGGACCTGTGGGCCGATTTCGAGCAGGCGCTCGCCTGAAGGACGCACGGCGTCTCCTAGACTGCGGCACGGGGCCGCCGGAAGGGCGGGGCGGCCACTTTCCGAGCCGCTGTGTGGGGAGGGGGCGCGCGTGAGCGTGTCGATCGGGGACGTGCGGCAGGCCGCCGAGCGCATCGCGGGGTACGTCCGGCGCACACCGGTGGTCGAGGTGTCGCCGGGGCTGTTCTTCAAGCTGGAGGGGTTGCAGCACTCGGGGTCGTTCAAGGCGCGAGGAGGTTTCAACCGCGCCCTGTCCGTTGGAGAGGTTCCCGAGGCCGGGTTGATCGCGGCGAGCGGGGGCAACCACGGCCTGGCGGTGGCGTACGTGGCACGCGGTCTCGGTGTCCCGGCGGAGATCTTCGTGCCCACGGTGTCCAGCCCGGTGAAGGTGGCCGGGCTGCGCGCGCTGGGCGCGCGGGTGACCCAGGTCGGTGCCGTCTACGCCGACGCCTACGAGGCGTCTGTCAAGCGCGCGGCCGAGACCGGCGCCCTGGACGTGCACGCCTACGACCAGGCGGAGGTGGTCGCGGGGCAGGGCACGGTCGGCCTGGAGATCCTGGAGCAGACCGGGGGGGTCGACACGGTCCTCGTCGCGGTCGGCGGCGGCGGGCTCGTCGCCGGGATCACCGTCGCGCTCGACGGCCACGCCCGCGTGGTCGCCGTCGAGCCCGAGCTCATCCCGACCCTGCACCGGGCGCTGGAGGCCGGCAGGCCGGTCGGGGTCGAGGTCGCGGGGGTGGGGGCCGACGCCCTGGGCGCGAGCCGGGCGGGCGAGATCGCCTGTGAGATCACGGGCGCGGCGGGGATACGGAGCCTGCTGGTCTCCGAGGAGGCCATCGTCGAGGCACGGCGCGAGATGTGGCGGGAGCACCGGATCGCCGCCGAGCACGCGGGCGCCACCGCGTACGCGGCTCTGCTGTCCGACCTCTACACCCCGGCCGAAGGGGAGCGGGTGGCCGTGGTCGTGTGCGGCGCCAACACCGACCCCGCCACGCTCGCCTGATCTCGCGCCTGAACGCCCCGGCGCCGCCAGGGTTTCCTGGGACGCCGAGGCCCGGAGTCGTCAGCTGTAGCTGTGCTCGGGAGCGGGGAAGGCGCCGGTCGACACCTCGTCGGCGAAGCTGCGCACCGCCCGGTCCATCTCGTGGGCCAGGTCGAAGTACTTCTTGACGAACCTGGCCGGGCTGGCGGTCAGGCCCATCAGGTCCTGCCAGACGAGGACCTGCGCGTCGGTGCCGGGCCCGGCACCGATGCCGATCGTCGGGATCGACAGGGACGAGGTGACCCGCCCGGCCAGCTCGGCGGGAACGCACTCCAGGACCACGGCGAACGCTCCGGCGTACTCCAGGTCCTTGGCGTCGGCCATCAGCTCGTCACCCGACTGGCCGCGGCCCTGCACCCGGTAGCCGCCGAGCGCGTTGACCGACTGGGGGGTCAGACCCAGGTGGGCCATCACCGGAATGCCCGCCGAGACCAGCGCCTCGACCTGGGGGAGCACCCGCCGCCCACCCTCAAGCTTGATCGCGTGGGCACCGGCCTCCTTCATGAATCTGGCGGCCGTCTCCAGGGCCTGCTGGGGAGATGCCTGGTAGGAGCCGAACGGCAGGTCGGCCACGACCATCGCGCGGGAGGAGCCGCGCACCACGGCCGCGGTCAGCGGCATGAGATCGTCCACCGATACGGGCAGCGTCGAGTCGTAGCCGTACACGACCATGGCCGCCGAGTCGCCGACGAGCAGCACGGGGATGCCGGCCTCGTCGAAGACCCTGGCGGTCATCGCGTCGTACGCGGTGACCATCGGCCACCGCTCGCCGCGCTCCTTGGCGGCGGCGACGTCGCGTACGGTGATCCTTCGGCCGGCCTGGCCGCCGTAGAGCGAGGTCGGCCGGCTGGGGGAGGAAGAGGACATGGGACCTCCAGTGAAGTCTCGAGGCGCCCCTGATGGCGTCCCCGGACGGTTCCGATGATTGCACGCGTTCGGCAGGTTCAACAGCCCCGGCCGGCCTGGTAATCCGATGGCGGGGGTGTGGGTGGCATACCACACAGCCGCACGGTTAATCCGGTGGCGGAAATGTCGGGGGGGTAAGGCACAATGCTGACGGAGGTAAGTAATCACAATGGCTGTAGAACCTTACCGCCGCCTGCTGGCACTCCCGGGCGTGCGGTCGTTGTTGCTGGTGGGGCTGCTCGCCCGCATTCCCTCGACCGCGGTCGCCATCACGCTGACGATGCATGTCGTCGACCCCGGCGGACTCGGGATGGGCTTCGGCGCGGCCGGCCTGGTGACCATGGCGAGCACCGTGGGCATGGCCGTCGGCTCACCGCTGGCGGGCAGGTTCGTCGACAGGCATGGCCTGCGCCCGGTGCTGGCGGTGACCACGCTCGCCCAGCTCGTCTTCTGGTCCTTCGCGTGGGCGATGCCGTTCCCGGTGCTGCTCGTCGCCGCGGTGCCCGCGGGCATCCTCGCACTCCCGGTGTTCAGCGTGATCAGGCAGTGTCTCACCGCGCTGGTCCCGGTCGAGCAGCGCAGGATGGGTTTCTCTCTCGACTCCATAATCGTGGAGCTCTCCTACATGGCCGGCCCCGCCCTGGCGATCGCGGGGGTGACCTCCCTCGGCAGCGTTCCCACCATGGGCGTCGTCGCGGCGGGTCTGGTCGGCTCGGGGGCGGCACTGATCGTGCTGAACCCGCCTGTCCGCTCGGTCGAGGAGCTCCGCGAGCCGGTGGCGAAGGTGGCACGTCGCCAGTGGCTGAACCCGGGTATGTTCGGACTGCTCGGCACCGTCGTCGCGGCGATGTTCGTGCTGGCCGCCACCGAGCTGTCCCTGGTGGCGACCATGAAACAGGGCGGCCACACCGAGTGGATCGGGCTGGCGATCGCCCTGTGGTGCGCCTACTCGTTGATCGGCGGTTTCGTGTACGGCATGCTGCCTCGCGGCCTGTCGCCGCTGGTTCTCATCGGCGCCATGGGGGTGCTGACCATTCCGGTCGGGCTGGTCGGCGGTGACTGGCGCTGGCTGGTCATGGCCCTGCTGCCGGCGGGCGTGCTGTGCGCCCCCGCGCTGTCCTCCTCGCTCGACACCGTGAGCCGCTGGGTTCCCGCGGAGGCC
The DNA here is from genome assembly GCF_050943795.1 of Streptosporangium sp. CA-115845. Taxonomy (NCBI): domain Bacteria; kingdom Bacillati; phylum Actinomycetota; class Actinomycetes; order Streptosporangiales; family Streptosporangiaceae; genus Streptosporangium; species Streptosporangium sp. CA-115845. The sequence continues at coordinate 2,881,575 of NZ_CP191988.1, forward strand.
CGTGGTGAGGCGATGGGCCTGCACGGCACGGCGCTGCTGATCGGTGGTGCCTCGGCGGCGCCCATCGCGGGTGTGATCATCGACGGCCCCGGTCCCGCTTGGGCCTTCGCCGCCGCCGGGCTGGGCTGCGTGCTGATGGTCGGAGTCGCCCTGCCGTTCTGGCGGCGCACCGAGAGTTCGGTCGAGGAGTCGCTCCCGCTCGCAGCCTGAACCTCGGCGCGCTCCCAATGGTGCGTGTATCGCGATATGTCCTGATAAATACGAAACGACACGGTTGCGTATCGAAAAAGGCAGCGCTACGGTGGTGTTTCGAAACTCATACGTATCGAAACACGGGGCCTTCGTGGAACAACAGCTTGGCCACCCGAGACGGTGGCAGATCCTGGGAGTGCTGGTCTTCAGCCTCCTGGCGGTCGTGCTCGACAACACCATCCTCAACGTCGCGCTGAAGACGATCGCCGATCCGGGGGAAGGCCTGGGAGCCAGCCAGAGCCAGCTGGAATGGGCGATCAACTCGTACACGCTCGTCTTCGCGGGCCTGCTGTTCACCTTCGGGGTGATCGGCGACCGTACCGGCCGCAGGCGCATGCTCATGGTGGGCATGGTCCTGTTCGGCCTGGCCTCGCTGGCCAGCGCCTACGCCCAGGACCCCATGCAGCTGATCGTCGCCCGGGCGTTCATGGGCATCGGCGGTGCCGCGATCATGCCGGCCACGCTGGCCATCATCTCCAACGTCTTCCCCCCGCAGGAGCGCGGCAAGGCGATCGGCGTCTGGGCCGGCGGCGTGGGCCTGGCCGTGGCGATCGGGCCGATCACCGGGGGCCTGCTCATCGAGCACTTCTGGTGGGGGTCGGTCTTCCTGATCAACCTGCCGATCGTGCTGGTCAGCATGGTGCTGATCGGCCTGGTCGTGCCCGAGTCGCGTGACCCGCACCCGTCCAGGCTCGACCCGGTCGGTGTGATCCTCTCCATCGTCGGTCTGGTCGCCGTCACCTACGGCATCATCCGGGGCGGCGAGCTGGCCACGATCGCCGACGCGGAGGTGCTCGTCCCGACGATCCTCGGCGTCGTCGTGCTCGGCGTCTTCGTCTGGTACGAGCACCGCATCGACCATCCGGCCTTCGACGTCCGCTACTTCCGCGATCCACGCTTCGCCACCGCGGTCGGCATGGTCGGCATCGTGTTCTTCGCGATGATGGGCGCGATGTTCTTCCTGGTCTTCTACCTGCAGATCGTGCTGGGCTTCAGCGCGCTGCAGGCGGGCGCCCTGATGATCCCCTTCGCCGCCGCTCAGCTGATCTTCGCCCCGCTCAGCCAGCAGATGGCCGCGCGCTTCGGTGGCAGGCTGACCGCCACCGTCAGCATGGTCATCGTGGCCGGCGCGCTGGCCGCCTACTCGCTGATGGACCAGCACACCCCGATCCTCGTACTGGAGATCGTGTTCTTCGTCCAGGGTGCGGCGATGGCCAACATCATGCCCCCGGCGACGACCGCGATCATGGAGGCGCTCCCCAGGGAGAAGGCGGGCGTCGGGTCGGCCATGAGCAACACCGTCCGCCAGGTGGCCGGCGCGCTCGGGGTCGCGCTCCTCGGCTCGCTGCTCTCGGCCACCTACCGCGACCAGATCGCCCCCGCGCTGACCGGCCTGCCCGAGGGGCTCAGGCACGTCGCCGGGGAGTCGCTGACCGGAACGCTCGGCGTGGCCCAGGGCCTCGGTGAGCGGGGTGCGGCGCTGATCGAACCGGCGAAGCTCGCCTTCGTCGAGGGCATGCACATCACCGCCCTCGTCTCCGCGGCCATCGCGCTGGTGGGAGCCCTGGTGGTGCTCAGGTGGCTGCCCGGCAGGTTCTCCGGGACCTCCGCCCCGCGGGGCGTCGATCGCGAGACGGAACCGGCAGTAGTGTAGGTGTGCGATGACGACCACCGACGAGACCCAGATGGCCGAGACCCGGGCAGCCCAGGCTCAGACGACCCGCCCCGCGGGCCGTCCCCGCAGCGCCAGGGCGGAGAAGGCCATCATCGAGGCGACCCTGGATCTGGTCGGGGAGAGCAGCGGCCTCTCCGAACTGTCGATCGAGGGCATCGCCGCTCGCGCGGGGGTCGGCAAGACCACCATCTACCGGCGCTGGTCCAGCAAGGAGGACCTGCTCGTTGACGCGCTGGCGACCCTCAAGAGGCCGTTTCCCGCGCCGGGGGGCGTCTCGGTCCGTGAGGATCTGATCACCTACATACGGGTCTTCCAGCAGGACGCGTGCGACGCGCGCAACCGCTGCGTGATGAACATCGCGATGAACGAGACCGAGCGGCATCCGCGCCTGGTGGAACGCATCCGTCAGGCGACCATCGAGCCGCGCAGGGCGGCGATGGCCGCCCTGCTGCGGCGCGGCATCGCCACCGGCGAGCTCCGGGCCGACCTCGACGTTCGTATCGCGATGGCGACGGTGGTCGGCACCGTCATGTGGTACATCCGCACCGAGGGCCCGGAAGAGAACGGCGAGCTCCCCCCCGACCTGGCCGAACGGATCGTCGACCAGCTCCTCGCCGGCCTCGCCCCCCGCTGAGCCGCGCCTAACCGGGCAGCCGGGCGACCCGGTTCCGCCGGGCCGCTTCCGGGCGGGTCCGTAGCGTCGCGAGCGGGACCCGGAGCCGGCGGGACGCGCGTCCCGGATCCGTTCACCTGATGCGGCGGGTCGAGTCACGGGCGACTCCAGCGGCTCGGCTCTCTCCTGCGGCGCTCTCGGAGACGTCCCGGATTCCGCGGACGGCCCCGGGCTCCTTTCCCGGGCCTTCGCCGTGGCGGGAATCCGCAGGGCAGGCCTAGGCAAAACATGAACATCGTTCTACTCTCGCGGTCATGCGTTCCCTGCGCGGGGTCGCGACCGCCGTCGCGCTGACCCTCGGCCTATTGCTGCCCGCCTCCGCCGCCTTCGCCCACGAAGAGCGCCCCGTGACCTTCCCCGACGGGTCGGGCAGCGTCCCGGTGCGCCGTACCGGGGAACCCGACCTGCTGGTCTGCAAGAACGACCGCGCCGACTTCGGCAGGCGGATCGCGAGCTTCCCGCCCGATCTCAAGAAGCGCAACCTGGAGCTGTTCGAGCGCTGCCAGGAGAAGGGGTACCGCCACCTGCAGGAGGCGGTGGACCGGGTCGACCGGCCCGAGACGACCATCGCGATCCTGCCCGGCGTCTACCTGGAGGAGCCCAGTCAGCCGGGACCCACCGGCGCCTGCGCCAACCTGAAAGCCCGCTGGTCATCGTGGGGCTATCAGATCCTCTCCTACGAGCAGCAGAAGCAGTGCCCGCACAACCAGAACCTGGTCGCCATCCTCGGGATCGAGAACCTGCAGATCGAGGGCACCGGAGCGGAACCGACGGATGTGATCATCGACGCGCAGTACAAGAAGCTGAACGCGATCCGGGCCGACACCTCCAACGGGATCTATTTCCGCAACTTCACCGCTCAGCGGACCACGTTCAACTCGATCTACATCCTGGCCACCGACGGCTTCGTCATCGACACGATGCTCACCCGCTGGAACGACGAGTACGGCTTCCTGACCTTCGCCAGCGACCACGGCCTCTACACCGACTGTGAGTCGCACGGCAACGGCGACTCGGGCATCTATCCGGGGAGCGCCTCTGACATCAACGACGGCCGTGGCCACGATGTGCCGCGCTACTCCATCGAGATCCGGCGCTGCAAGAGCCACCAGAACATGGTGGGCTACTCCGGTACGGCGGGCGACTCGGTCTACGTCCACGACAACGAGTTCTACGACAACATGGGCGGCGCCTCGATGGACAGCGCGTTCGCCGGGCATCCGGGCCTGCCGCAGAACCACGCGCGGTTCGAGCGCAACCGGATCCACGACAACAACCAGGACTACTACCGCCACGTCGCCGACGGCACCTGCGCCAAACCCACGGCCGAACGCGGCTACGAGCGAGGTGTCGTCTGCCCGCAGATCGGCATGCCCCGGGGCACCGGGATCGTCACGGCGGGCGGCAACTGGAACGTCTTCCGCGACAACTGGATCTGGGGTCACGAGTCGGCCGCGTTCGACCTACTCGCGGTGCCCGCCTTCATCCGGGGCGAGGACTCCTGGGACAAGCAGTTCGACACCTCCCACCACAACCTCTACGAGGGCAACCACCTCGGGGTGACGCCCGAGGGGGCCGACCGCCCCAACGGGGCCGGCGTCTCCTGGGACGGCCAGGGAACGGGCAACTGCTGGCAGCGCGGCACCGGCCCCTCCACCCCGTGGGCCCTGCCCGCCTGCGGCTCGGCCGGGCCGTCCAGGATCCTTGGAGAGCCGGTCAAGCTGGCCAAGAGCTACCTGTGCAACGACTACAGCATCGGCGAGAGGCGACTGCCGGCCGGATGCGAGTGGTATGGCTCGACCGGCCTGGCCAGGGTCGAGGTCCAGCTGGCCCTCGCCACCTCCCTCGTCCTCGGCCTGATCGCGATCCTGCTCCAGCTCCGCAGGCTCCGCTCGCGCGCGGGTCTCGCCGTCACGTTCGCCGGTCTCGCGGGTCTGACCCTGGACGTCTTCGGCGCAGCCCACACCTACACCCCGCTGCCCGCCGCCGCCCTGGCGCTGATGGGCGTGTGGTGGATCGGGGCCGGATGGCTGTGGCGCGGGAGGGGAGGACTCGCCGGGGGACCGGCGGGCGGTCAGGCGTTCGGCTGGTTCACGGTCGTGCTCGGCGCCCTCGCCCTGGCCGACGCGTTCGACAAGGTGGTCATGATGATCCCGCTGCTGCCGCTCGGTCCCGGCTGGATCCGGGGCCTGCTCGCCGGCGTCTGGACCCTCTGGGCGATCGTCCTGCTCGCCCCGAAGCCGCGCCGTACGGCCGCCGCCGCGCGCGTCGGGGAAGTGCCCGCGTGAGACGGTCATGGTTCCCAGGGGCCCCGGAAACAGGGCGAACGCGGTTCCCGAAGGGACGGCGGATGCTGTGCGTCGTGGGTGCCTGCCTGCTGCTGGCCGCCTGTAACGTCTCCACCGGCCACCACAACCCCGGCACCGACCACAGCGTGGCCACCGCACCCCCCGCCTACGACAGCTACGGTGCCCCCAAGGGGCCGACGGTCGAGATCGCGATCACCGGCCGGAAGGTGGTGCCGCCTCCCGGACGCGTCGAGGTCGCCAGGGGACAGGCGGTCCGCCTGGTCGTCACCTCCGATGTCGCCGACGAGATCCACATCCACGGCTTCGACCTCACCTGCCGCCTGGAACCCGGCCGGCCCGTCACCGTCGACGTCCTCGCCGACCGCACCGGGCTGTTCGAGGTCGAGACCCACGACTCCGGGCTCGTCCTGACCCAGCTCGCCGTCCGGTGACCGGTCCCCTGTACGGCGTGGATCCTCTGTACGGCCTGACCGGTCCTCTGAACGGCGTGACCGGTTCCCAGGGGGTGACCGGCCTGCTCGCCCACGGCCTGGGCAGCCGGCACGACCTGCCGATCCCGCTGTTCTACGCCTTCGCCGGGGCGTTCGCGGCGCTGTTCGCGTCGTTCCTGGGACTGGCCCTGCTCTGGGCGGACTCGCGGTTCCGGGGCGGTGCGGCGGGGCGGCCGGTGAGGCTCCCCGAGGGCCCGCGGATCCGGTGGGCCCTGCGGGTCCTCGGGCTGGCCGGGGCCGCCTTCACCGGGGCGTGGATGCTCCTCGGGCCCGACGACCCGGACCGGAACCCGGCGGCCCACCTGGTCTACGTGGTCCTCTGGGTGGGCCTGGTCCCGGCGTCGTTGCTGGCCGGCCCGGTCTGGCGGCTCGTCAACCCGCTGCGTACCATCCACCTGCTGCTCGGCGGCCGGGACAAGGGGCCGGCCCCGTTCGGCTACCGGCCGGCCGCGTTCGGCCTGGCCGCCTTCGCCTGGATGGAGCTGGTCTCACCGGCCCCCGCCTCGACGACCACGCTGCTGGCCTTCTTCATCCTGTACGGCGCCGTACAGTTGGCCGGTGCCTTCCGGTACGGGACGCGGTGGTTCGACCGGGCCGACGCCTTCGAGGTCTACTCCGCCCTGATCGGCCGCCTGTCCCCGCTGGGCCGCAGAGACGACGGCAGGCTCGTGCTGCGCAACCCCTTCGACGGGCTCGACGCCCTCCCCCCGGCCCCGGGGCTGGTCGCCGTGGTGTGCGTGCTGCTCGGCACGACCGGATACGACGGGTTCTCCACCTCCCCGTGGTGGGTGGACGCCCTGCAGACCGGGCCACTGGGCCGTACCGCCACCGGAACCCTGGGCCTGCTGGTCGCGATCGGCCTTGTGGCGATCCTCTACCTGGCCTGCACCGCCGCCGCCGGAGTGATCAGCCGTGGTCACGGCATGGCCCCGCGGTTCGTCCACTCGCTGGTCCCCGTCGCGGTCGGCTACCTGATCGCCCACTACTTCTCGCTCCTCGTCATCGAGGGCCAGCGGGCGGTCATCCTCTCCCTGGGGCTGGACCGGACCGTGGACCAGGAGGCGGTGAGCGCCGGCGTGATCGCCTCCGTCCAGGTGCTGGCCATCGTGACCGGCCACGTGCTCGGCGTGGTCGCGGCCCACGACCGCTCCGTACGGCTCTTCCCGCCGGAGAAGGCGGTCGCCGGGCAGATCCCGCTGCTGGTCCTGATGGTCTGCTACACCGTCGGCGGGCTCACCCTTCTCTTCGCGGCATGATGGGGCCGTGGGATCCTCCGTACGCAGAAATCCGGTCCAGCAGCGCAGCGTGGAGCGGGTGAACCAGATGCTCGACGCGGCGGCGGCCCTGCTCGACGAAGGCGGCTACGACGCGCTGAGCACCCGGGCGGTGGCGGCCCGCGCCGAGGTGCCGATCGGCTCGATCTACCGCTTCTTCCGCGACAAGCGCGGCCTGGCCGACGCCTTGGCCCAGCGCAACCTGGAGCGTTTCCTCGCCCGGATCGAGCGGCGGCTGGCGGGAGTGGCGCACTGGCCGGACATGGCCGACCTGATCGTGGACGAATACGTCGAGATGAAACGCACCGTCCCGGGCTTCGCGGTCGTCGACTTCAGCGGGAACCGGGCGGTGGCCGAATCGCTCGCCGATCACCTGGCCCGGCGGATCGCCCCGGCCGGCCCGGACCACCGCCCGGTGGACACGGCCGGTCTGCACCGCCCCCTGCTCGTCGCGGTCGAGGCCGCCGACGCGCTCCTCAAACTCGCCTTCCGCGAGTCTCCCGACGGCGACCCCGGCTACATCGCCGAGACCAAGCAGCTCCTCCGCGCCTATCTGGAACGCGTTCTCTCGCGCTGACCGGGAAACCCGGCGGTCATCGGCGCCGACCGGCCGGTAGCCGAGGATGACGGCCGTGGAAACCACAACCGCTCACCTCCCCGGCCGGACCGTCAGGCGATCGTCTCGCGCCAGTGGTTGGTGATGGGGAGGCGGCGGTCGCGGCCGAAGTTCTTGGGGGTGATCTTGGGGCCCGGGGGATACTGGCGGCGCTTGTACTCGGACAGGTCGACCAGGCGGATCACCCGGGCGACCAGCGCGGGGTCGTGTCCGGCGGCGATCAGCTCGGCCGAGCCCATGTCCTTCTCGACGTAGTCGCCCAGCAACCGGTCCAGGACCTCGTACTCGGGAAGGGAGTCGGTGTCGCGCTGGTCGGGGCGGAGTTCCGCGCTGGGCTCCTTCTCGATCGAGTTCTCCGGGATCGGCGGCACCGCGAAGGGGTGCAGGAACTCGCCCGAGCGGCCCGCCTGGGCGTTGCGCCAGCGCGACAGCTCCCAGACCATGGTCTTGAGCACGTCCTTGATGGGCGCGAAACCGCCCGCGGAGTCGCCGTAGAGGGTGGAGTAGCCGGTGGCCAGTTCGCTCTTGTTGCCGGTGGTGAGGACGAGGTGGCCGTGCTGGTTGGACAGGCTCATCAGGAGCATGCCGCGCACCCGGGCCTGGAGGTTCTCCGCGGCCAGGCCGGAGAGCTCGATCTCCTTCTCGAAGCCGCTGACGATGTCGGCGATCGGCACGGTGCCGGCGTTGATCCCCTGCCGGTCGACCAGCTCCTGGGCGTCGCTCAGCGAGTGGTCGGAGGAGTAGCGGGAGGGCATCAGCACCGCGTGCACCCGGTCGGGGCCGAGGGCGTCGGAGGCGATCGTGGCGGTCAACGCCGAGTCGATGCCGCCGGACAGGCCCAGGATGACCGACCCGAAGCCGTTCTTGGCGACGTAGTCGCGGACCGCGAGGACCAGCGCCGAGTAGATCTCGGCGGTGTCGTCGAGCTGCTCGGCGATCGTGGGGGGCTCCGGCTCGTACGGCTCCAGGGGGCGGGGCGACAGCTCCAGCCGCTGCACCGTGATCACGCTGTTGTCCCCGGCGTCCACCTGGAACCCCCCGAGTCCTTCGTACCCGGCCTCGGGCAGCTCCAGGTCCGTGACCAGCAGTTCCTCGGAGAAGCGCGCCGCACGCGCGATGAGCTCGCCGGAGGCGGAGACGATGAGCGAGTCACCGTCGAAGACCAGCTCGTCCTGGCCGCCGACCTGGTTGACGTAGGCGAGGGTGCAACCGGCCTCGCGGGCGCGCCTGGCCACCAGCGCCAGCCGTACGTCGTCCTTCTCCTTCTCGTACGGCGAGGCGTTCGGCACCACCAGCAGCCCGGCTCCGGCCTCGGCCGCCACGGCGACGGGGCCGCCCTCCTGCCAGAGGTCCTCGCAGACCGCGATCGCCACGTCGACGCCGTGCAGCCGGAAGATCGGCAGCCGGTCGCCGCGGACGAAGTAGCGGTACTCGTCGAAGACGCCGTAGTTGGGCAGGTGGTGCTTGGCGGTCTTGACGACCACCCGGCCCCGGTGGAGCAGCGCCGCCGCGTCGAGCGGGGCGCCCTTGGGCTGGCCGACGCGCGGGGCGAGATTCGCGCGGTCCACGTAGCCGACGACGACCGGGATCTCGCCGAGTCCCGCCTCGTCCAGTCGTCGCGCGGCCTTCTCGATCGCGGAGATCGACGCCTCCACGAACGAGGTGCGCAGTACCAGGTCCTCGACGGGATAGCCGGTCAGGAACATCTCGGTGAAGACGACCAGGTGCGCGCCGCGGTCCGCGGCGCGCCGGGTCCACTCGATGAGCCTGTCGGTGTTGGCGGCCAGGTCGCCGACGGCGGGATTGCTCTGGGCCAGGGCGATACGGAGTTGAGCCACGTGCCCATCCTATTGGGACGTACCACGGGATCACCGTTCAGGTGATCCCTCCGGGCGCGTTTTACCCATACCTCCTGCTATATCAGGATGAAAGGTGCGATCCAGGTCCGGCGGCCGCTCGGGAAGCCGGTGAGGTGCGACGAGAACGGCACGTTCCGGGCTCTGTCGGCCGGTTGCCCGTCGGCGTCCGATGTCGTCCGACGGGCAACGCGCGGGTCATCAAGATCGTAAAGTAACCCGCCGCAGCGTCACCATGAACATCATCACTGTCAGTCGAGGACCCCGACCAGTCCGAGGTTCCTCGCCCCCGGGGGCTCGGCCATCCGCTGGAGCTCCTTGCCCGCGCGGGAGAGGATCACGATCGTGTTGGCGGTCGTGCCTTTGACGCGGACCGCCAGGCGGCCGTCGCGCAGGTAACGCGCGCCGAGCAGCCGCCCCTTGACCGGGATGGCGATCTTCGCCCCGGTCTTGGTGTCGTAGATCGACGGGGAGAACGACAGCGGCCAGGAACCGTCACCGCCCGGGGCGTTCGGGCCGATGGCGTTGACCACCACCCTGCGGCTGTCGGGCGACAGGCTCTCCACATGGTTGGCGAGCTTGATGCCGGGGTTGCGGTTGGAGACACGCCGCCTGGTGTCCAGGAGGTAGACGCCGTTGACGTCGCCCGCGTATCCGGCGAGGGTCCTGCCGTCGGCCGACCAGGTCAGGTGACAGGGGCCGAGGGTCTTGCCGGCATTGGACGAGCCCTTGCCGTCGGCGCCGACCACGGCCACGGTGGTGGCCGTGGCCGTGCCCCGCACCGGGTAGGCGATCCGCCTGCCGTCGACGGTCCAGGCGGGGGTCAGGCAGGGGCCGCCGTAGGCGGCGTTCTTGGCGATCACCCTGTCCCCGGCGGCCGACTTGACGTGTAGCCTGCTCTTGTCGTCGATCCAGGCGACCTTGCCGCCGTCGGGCGCGACCGCGAACTGACCGGCGAAGGCCCCGTCCCCGGCGGTCAGGCGGCTCCAGCCTCCCCGGTGGGTCAGCGCCTCGACCCCGCTGCCGGCGTAGCGGAAGTAGACGGCGCCCGCTACGGGAGCCGTCCGGGGTGAGGCGGTCCGGGGGGAGGCCACCGCGGGGGTGGCGGTGGCAGACACGGCGAGTGCGGCGCCGGCGGCCAGTGCCCAGTACTTCAAGGAGATCTCCTCGGGTCAATTCCTTAACGGAGTTAGAGTCCCGAAAGGGGCAGAAGGTTTACCGGTGGTCGGCCGCGATCGGCAGCACGGCCTCCACGACCGTGCCGCCGCCAGGGGCCGCCCCGATCACGCAGGTCCCGCCCAGCTCGGCGGCGCGCTCGCGCATGGAGAGCAGCCCGACTCCCGAGCGGGGTCCGGCGGGCAGCCCGTGCCCGTCGTCCTGGACACGCACCACCAGCGACTCCCCGCGCCGCAGCGAGATGACCGCGGAGCTGGCCCTCGCGTGCTTGCGGACGTTGGTGAGCCCCTCCTGCGCGATGCGATAGGCGGCCACCTCGGCCGCCGCGGGCAGGTCCGACAGGTTGCCCTCGGTCTCCACGGCGACCCTCGGGGTGCCCTCCTGGGCGAGGGCCAGCACGGCCCCCGCCAGGCCCAGCTCGTCGAGGGTGGGCGGTCGCAGGCCGTAGACCAGTTCCCTGATCTCCTCGCCGACCGCGTCCATGCCGCCGCGCAGCTCCGCCAGGAGCCGGTCGGCGGAGTCGGGGGCGGTGCGCAGGCTGATCCTGGCCATGTTGATCGCCATCGCCATGTCGGTCAGCGCGTGGCCGAGCCCGTCGTGCAGGTCCCTGCGCAGGCGGCGGCGTTCCTCCTCACGGGCGCTGAGGATGCGCTCCCGGGAGTGCTGCAGGTCGGCGGTCATCCGCACCGCGTGCACCACGTCGGCGACGTACGGCGTGGCCACCGCGACCAGGCGGTCGTTGTGCGCCGCGGCGAACCTGCGGGGGCCGGGGGAGCCCAGCAGCAGCAGCCCGACCGGCTCGCCGTGCCAGACCAGCGGCACGCCGCGTGGCGCCGGGCCCAGCAGGCCGACCTGTACCTGCCTGGTGCCGGGCTCGTACACCTCGACCGCGACCCCGGTGACGCTCAGCCCGTCCTTGACCACCGCGGCGACGGCGGCGAGCGCGTTGGTCGGCTCGGTCTCGCGGACCTCCCTGGCCAGGCGCGCGGCGAACGCCCGCGGGTCGCCGTGCGTGCCGTACATGAGCCGGTCCACCAGGCCCCTGAGCCGGTGCCGGAGCGGGTGGAAGATCACTCCGGCGAGCAGGGCCGCGATCAGACCGCCGATCCGGTCATATCCCGACAGGGCCAGTCCGGCGACCGCGCCGACCGCGTAGATGACGCTGATCGCGGCGATCAGCCCGGCGGCGACGAAGGCGCGGCTGATCACGGTGTCGATGCCGTAGAGCCGGTAGCGCAGCACCGAGAAGGCGATGGCCACGGGGACCAGCCCGGCCCAGACCGCGGCGGCTATCCACCAGCCGGGTCCGGCGAGCAGGAAGGCGACGTGGATGGCGAACGCGAACAGCGGCCAGGCGATCTGGCGGCGCAGCACGGAATCGGCCCGCCGGAAACGCAGCACCAGGGAGGCCAGCGCCAGGACCACGAGGGCAGAGAACAGGAAAAAGGTCACCTGGCGTGCCGCCAGGTTGTAGGGAGCCAGGACATCCACTGTGAGCGGGTTGGGGATGATCCGCGGCCAGGGGTAGAGCGCCGGGTTCGGTGCCGGACGGGTGAGGTTGAGCAGTGTGTCCGTCACCAACACGACCATGGTGGCCACCGCCACCGGCCGCCAGCGCCGTGAGGACAGCCGGCCGTCGGGGAAGTAGAGCGGGAGCAGGACCGCCAGCATGAACGCACCTGCCCGTCCCACGATCATGAACCAGCGGAGGTAGCCGGCGCCGGCCAGGTCGCCCGCCGCCGCGAGGGCGAACATCGCCAACCAGAAGAAGAAGGTGGCAGCGCATATCAGGCCGCCCACGCACATCAGCCATGCCGTGGCCGGACGCGAGCGATGGGCCAGCAGGAAGGCGCCCACCACGGGGAACATCAGCCCCGTTGTCAACTGGAACACGATGGACGGCTCAGGCTGCCAGTCGGGCGGCAGGCCGAGGTAGATCACGACCCCGCCCACGATGAGTCCCACGGAGAAGGCGGCCATCGCCACGGCGGCGAGCCGCCGTGGCGAGTGCAGCAGAGCGCGCGAGAGCGGCACGGCGGGCTCGATGGGGAGGCCCGCGGGCACCGTGAGCGCGTCGACGGCCCGTCTGGGCACGCCGCCGACGCCGTCGAGCACCCGGCCGTGCTCCCGTGCCCGCAGGTGCATCGCTATCTGCCCACGTCGCCGGGGTTGACCAGTCCGGACTCGTACGCGGTGACGACGAGCTGGGCCCGGTCGAACAGCCCGAGGTGGTCCAGCAGCTTGACCACCGACTGGGAGACCGACCGCTCGGAGACCGCGAGGGTCGCCGCGATCTGCCGGTTGGTCAGCCCCCTGGCGACCAGCTTCATCAAATCGAGGTCCGCGTCCCCGAGACCGGCCAGGCCGGGTGGCGCGGACGGGTTGGTGCGCCCGGCGAAGGCCGCGATCAGGCGGGTGGTGACGGCGGGATCGATCAACGCGTCCCCCGCCTGCGCGGCCCGTATCGCGGTGATGAGCTGCTCGGGCGCCGACGTCTTGAGGACGAACCCGCTCACCCCCGCGCGCAGCGCCGCGTAGAGGTTGTCGTCCGTGCCGAAGGTGGTCATCATGACGACCTTCGGCGGTGCCTCATCGGCCAGAATCCGTCGCGCGGCGGTCAGCCCGTCCAGCCTGGGCATCTGGATGTCCATCAGCACCAGGTCCGGAGCGGTCTCCCGGACCACGGCGATCGCCTGCTCGCCGTTCTCCGCCTCCCCGACGAGCTCGAAGCCGGGCTCGCTGTCCAGCACCACGCGCAGGCCGGTGCGGACCAGTGCCTGGTCGTCCACCACCACGATGCGCAGCCCGGGCAGTGCCCGCGCCCGCTCCTCGGTGGCCGTCGGGCGCGGTGCCGCCGGTTCCGCCGTGCGCGCGGCGACCGGCTCCGCGGGCGGGTCGAGGTGAACGGCCTGGGCCAGCATGTCGGACTCCAGGCGCTGCAGGGCGGCGCCGAGGTCGAGGCCGAGCTCGTCGCGGAGCATCCCCCTGGCCCGTCGGAGCGCTCCCAACGCGTCCCCCTGCCTGCCGTTGCGGTACAGGGCCAGTGCGAGCAGCCGCCAGGCCTCCTCCCGCAGCGGGTGCGCCGAGGCGTGCGCCTCCAGGTCGGCGACCAGGGCGCCGGAGTGACCGAGGAGGAGTCCCGCGTCGGCGCGGCGTTCGACCGCGATCAGCCGCAGCTCCTCCAACCGGCCCGCCTCGGTCACCGCCCACGGCAGGTCGGAGAACTCGGCCAGGGCCGGGCCCCGCCAGAGCGCGAGGGCGGTCTCCAGGCGAGACCACACCTCGGCGGGTTCACCACCGGCCTTGACCGCGTTCTCGAACATCCAGGAGTCCACCTGGTCTGCTGAGGCGCGCAGCGCGTAGCCCGGCGGGGCGGAGACCAGTACCTCGGCCTCCTCCCGCGGCGCGCGGCCTGGTTCCAGGGCGCGCCGCAGCCGCGACACGTATCCCTGGATGGTCGACAGGGCCTGGGTCGGAGGCTCACCCGGCCACAGCTCGTCGATCAGCATGGTCACCGGGACGGCGCGGCCACCGGCTACGAGGAGCCGGGCCAGCACCGCCATCTGGCGCTGGCCGCCGAGATCGAGCAGCGTGCCGTCGTGGCGCGCCTGGAACGGTCCGAGAGCACGAAATGTCAGCATTGCAGGCGCAAGGTTAGAGCTACCTGGACCAACGTCATAGGGCAATACTCACCATCGTTCGCAGGCTGTAAGAAATCATCGGTGGTCATATCTCCACATTCAAGTTCACCGGAAGAACGGCTTCGACCGTGGTACCTCCCTCGGGCGGTGCCGTGATCATGCATGTCCCGCCGAGTTCGGCGGCCCGCTCGCGCATCGAGGCCAGCCCGATCCCCGCACGACGCTCCGCGGGGATGCCGATCCCGTCGTCGTGCACCCGGATGCCCAAGGAGTCCGCACCGCGTTCCAGCGACAGTCGCACCGTCGTGGCACCGGCGTGCTTGCGGGCGTTGGTCAGTGCCTCCTGCGCGATCCGGTACGCGGCCACCTCGGTGGCGGCAGGCAGCCCCGGCAGCTCGCCCCTGACCTCCACGGTGACGCCGGGGCCCGCCATCTCCGCCAGCGCGCCGGCCAGGCCCAGCTCGTCGAGGGTGGGCGGTCGCAGGCCGTACACCAGGTGCCTGATGTCGCTGGTGACGCCGTCCATGCCGGATCGCAGCTCGCTGAGCATCCGCTCGGCCGTCTCGGGGGAGACGCGCAGGGAGTGCCTGGCCGCGTTGATGGACATCGCCATCCCGCTGAGTGACTGGCCGAGGCCGTCGTGCAGGTCACGGCGGAGGCGGCGGCGTTCCTCCTCTCGGGTGGTGACGATCCGCTCCCGGGAACGCCGCAGCGCGCCGACCAGCCGGACCGCGTGGGCCGCGTCCGCCACGTACGGCGTGAGCGCGGCGATGACCCGCTCGTTGTGCGTGGCCGGCAGGCGCCTGGCCCCCGGCGGGCCGATGAGCAGGCGGCCGACGGGTTCGCCGTGCCACACCAGCCGGATGTCGCGCGCCACCTCCTCCAGTGTCCCCGCAGTCGCCTCCTCGGGCCAGCCGCCGGAAAAGCGCACGCCCGTACCGGTGACGGCCAGACCGTCGCGCAGCACCTCCAAGGCGGCGGTCAGCCCGCCCGCCGGATCGGTGTGCTGCAGCCTGCGCCCGAGTTCGGCGGCCAGCGTCACCGGGTCGCCCTTGCTGCCGTAGAGCAGGCGGTCGGCGCCGCGCTGGAGCACCCGCCGTATCGGGTGGAAGAACGCCCCCGCGCAGAGCGCGGCGACCAGGCCGCCGATCCGGTCCACGTCCGACAGGAACAGGCTGGAGGCGGTGCCCACCGCCACGTACACCCCGCCGATCACGCCGACCAGGCCCGCGCCGACCAGAGCCCTGGTGATCAGCGTGTCGATCCCGTAGAGGCGGTACCGCAGTACCGAGAAGGTGATCGCGAGCGGGACCAGCGGGATCGTGAACGACGCCAGCCACCACACCGGGTTGCCGAGCACCCAGGGGACGACGACCGTGGCGATCGCGACCAGCGGCCACAGGATCTGCCTGCGCTCTTCGGCGTCCGCCCGCCGAAACCGCATGGCCAGCGAGGCGAAGGCCAGGAGGATCACCGCGTTGGTGAGCATGTCCAGGGAGAACCTGAGGGGGTAGGTGTCCCCTCTCCCCGGCAAGGACATGAAGTCCGTGACGAGTACGTCGACCGCCAGGACGGCGACCGAGGCCCAGATCAGTGGCCGCCAGCGCGGGGAGGGCAGCCTTCCGTCCGGGTAGAGCAGCGGCAGCAGCACGACCAGGAACAGGATGGTCAGTCTCCAGTTCACCCCCGCGAGCGTCCAGGTGGCCTCGGGCGGAACCGTCCACTCCCGTGCCATGCCCAGGAGGGTGAGGTTCATGGTGAGACTGTTCAGCGCGGAGAACAGCCCGCCCAGGCAGAGCAGCCAGCCGATGACCAGCCGGGGCCGCTGGAACACCAGCAGCGCTCCGAGGATGGGAAACGCGGTGCCGGCCACGTCCTCCGGCGCGAACGGCAGCGGCGTGTAGCGGGGCTGTGGGAGCAACGCCGTGACCCAGATGTTCACACACACCATCGCGCCGGACGCGCTGGTGATCAGCACCGCCGCGACCCGCCCCCGGACAGGCGTCACCCTTTGGATCAACAGGTTCAGCCCGCGCATGGTGGTTCAGGCCCTTCATCTGGTACTTGGAAGGACCTTAACCGGCTTGAAGCGCAATCCAATCAATAAGCGATCAAAGCAGGGTGTATCTCGTACGGAGCCCCAGAGTCGGCCCGATCGCCGGCGGGGCTTGGGGCAGGACACCGCTCCCACCCGGGCGGACTCGCCCGGATGGGAGCGGGCCGGTCACGGCACGTCGTACCGGCTGGACTCCAGGAGCCATTCCAACTGTGCTCTCGGCGCCGCGAGGAACGCGCACGCGACCTTGCTGACCTCCCTGGCCTGGCCGATCGACAGCTCGAACCGGTCGAACAGCGCCGGCAGCCGGCGCGCGGAGATCCGCAGGTCCTCGGCGCGGGCGGCGATCCGATCGTTCACCCAGGTGACGGCGGCGCCGTCGGAGAGCCCGAACGCGGTCGCGGCGACCGTCACGTAGTTGTGCACGTCGCCGTTGGCCCGCTCCTTGTGGTGCGAGGCGACGTCGTTGCACCACGCGGTGACGTCGTTGCAGGCGTCCACCAGCGTCCGCCAGGTCGTGCTCTCGCGCAGCCCCGCGGGCACCTCCACTCCCAGGCAGGGCTCCACCAGGTCGAACAGGTAGGGGCCCGCGGTGCCCCGCCGCAGCCGCGGATACTCCGCGGGGGAGGGCACCCGGCCCGCGCACCGGTTCTCGGCCTCGGTGCGGCATGCCTCGCCCTGCGCCGCCAGCCCCGCCAGGAACCGGTGCCGCCACCGGGTGCTCATCCGCCCCGCGGTGATCTCCCAGAGGCCGGCGAAGGCGGTCTCGACGGGCGAGGAGGCGTGGACGGGAGCGCGCGCGACGAGGTCGAGTCTGGCGAAGGTGGCCTCCACGATCTCGGCCGCGCGCCCGGCGGGCTTCTCATCCCACTCGTCGTCGAAATGGAACAGCCAGGTCAGCCATTTGGCGAACAACAGCGCCGCCTCCACGCCGAACCCGGCGAAGGCCCGGCCCGCCATCCGCTCGAACCCGGCGCGCGGGGGAGCCTCCAGCCCGGCCTCGCGGGCCCAGCCGGCGAGCTCGGCGCCGATCAGGTCGACCGAGGGATGCATCCGGCACGGTGCCGACATCGCCGGTACGAGCTCGGCGAGGGGGAGCAGCGAAGCCGCGGCCACCCCGCCCGGATATCCCGCGCTCTCGGGGGGCGGGGCGGCGAAGGGACGCGCGACGGGTGAGAGGGGGGTGTGCAGGGAGTGTGGCAAGGGCTGTGAGTGGGGTCGGGGAAAGGTCAGGGGATCGCCGAACGTTGGGGTGAGAGCCACTACAGCGGACCGAACAGCCAGTTGCCGGCCACGTCCGGATCGGTGCCCGTGTAGAACTGCCGGGTCGCCTCGACCAGCTCGCCCACGGACACCGCGCCGTCGCCGTCGCCGTCGAGCCGCTCGAAGGCGGCCGTCACGTCCTCGCGGGAGGTGCCGAACGCGGCCATCATGACCCAGAACTCGTCCGGCCCGACGGCGCCGTCGCCGTCGGTGTCGCACAGCCAGGCCACCGCCTCGGCCGCGGGTCCGAAGACCGCGTCGAACCGGTCGCCCTCGACGAACGCGGAGGTCATGCCGGCGCGGAACTCCTCCGGGGAGATCGCACGGTCGCCGTCGGTGTCGATCTCCGCGGCCAGCGTCCGCCAGATCCCCTCGAAGCCCTGGATGAGCCTGCTGCCGGCCGGGGAGGTCGGCGACTCGCCGAAGCCGACGAGGATCCGGGCTTCGAGGCCGAGAAGGTCCTCGCGCTCGATCGATCCGCTGCCGTCGGCGTCCATGTGCTCGAAGGCACGGTCAAGCTTGCGATTGAGGAGCCTGGTGCTCATCGTTTACTCCGTCGTCACTTGATGAACTCGAACTGTTACCCTAAGTGACGATAGCGGGGTGTTTCCAGGAGCCACTCCAGATAAGCCCTCGGGATGGTCAAGAAAGCACATGCCACCCGTGTCACCTCCCGGGAGGCGGCGAAGCCGAGATCGTGCCGCTCGGTGAGCGCCGGGATCGCGCGGGCCGCCGTCCACAGCTCCTCCATCCGGGTGGCCACGCGGTCGATCACCCGCTCCTCCGTCATCCGGTCGGAGCGTTCCAGGAAGGCGCCTCTCGCGCCGTCGTGTTCGGCCGCCGCCTCCGCGCACCAGGTGGTCACGTCGCCGCTCGCCTCGACGAGCGTCCGCCAGCGCGGGCTCCGCCGTACCGGGGCGGGCACCTCCACCCCGTAGCAGGGCTCCACCAGGTCCAGCAGCCGGCGGCCGAAGGTGTTCGCGTGCTCGCCGGCCGGATGCGCGCCGGTGGCCAGTCCGGCGGTGAAGCGCTCGCGCCAGGCGTCACTCATCCGGGGGGCGCACGCTCCCCAGAGATCGGCGAAGGCCCGCGTCAGCGGTGCCGTGCCCGGCTCGCCGCCCGCGGCCACGGCGAGGACCGGGGTGAGCGCCGCGGGTTCCTCGCGCAGGCGCGCCTCCCAGGTCAGCCAGCGGGCGAGCAGCGTGACCGCGCGGGTTTCGCAGCGGGCGAACGCCCGCCCGGCCAGCCAGGAGGCGGTGGGATCGGGGGTCAGCCCGGCCGTGTGGGCCCAGTCGGACGCGGCGGCCTCGACCAGGTGTATCGACGGGTGGACGGGGCAGGGCATCGTCAATGCCGCGAGGCGTTCGGTGAGCCTGACCGGCGACGAGACCGCGTACGGTGATTCGGGAACTTCAGCGCGCATCATCGTTTCCCCCCCGGATCGAACTTCCAGCGGCTCCGGTCGCACACTGTAAGAGGAGACGGGGTCTGTCGAGCGGAGGCGCGACGCGCATCTCACTGTTCTTCCTCGTAACGTGTGCGAAACACTTAGCGGGCAAACTGATAGACCACCAGGCGTGTCGCAGCACGTCGGCAATGAAGGAGAAGCCTTGGACCGCCAGCAGGAGTTCGTTCTCCGCACCCTTGAGGAGCGCGACATCCGGTTCATCCGGCTGTGGTTCACCGATGTGCTCGGGTTCCTGAAGTCGGTGGCCATCGCCCCGGCCGAACTTGAGGGAGCCTTCGCCGAGGGCATCGGCTTCGACGGCTCGGCGATCGAGGGCTTCGCCCGGGTCTACGAGTCGGACATGCTCGCCAAGCCCGACCCGTCGACCTTCCAGATCCTTCCGTGGCGCAGCGAGACGCCGGGGGCGGCCCGGATGTTCTGCGACATCCTCATGCCGGACGGCTCGCCTTCGCACGCGGACCCGCGCTGGGTGCTCAAGCGCACCCTGTCGAAGGCCTCCGACATGGGCTTCAGTTTCTACACCCACCCGGAGATCGAGTTCTTCCTGCTGAAGAACCGGCCGGAGGGCATCGAGCGGCCCGAGCCGATCGACGGCGGCGGCTACTTCGACCACACCCCGCACAGCTCGGGCCACGACTTCCGGCGTAACGCGATCATGATGCTGGAGTCGATGG
The DNA here is from genome assembly GCF_050943795.1 of Streptosporangium sp. CA-115845. NCBI lineage: Bacteria > Bacillati > Actinomycetota > Actinomycetes > Streptosporangiales > Streptosporangiaceae > Streptosporangium > Streptosporangium sp. CA-115845. The sequence goes on from NZ_CP191988.1 coordinate 2,900,999, forward strand.
GCATCTCCGTCGAGTACAGCCACCACGAGGGCGGTCCGGGCCAGCAGGAGATCGACCTGCGCTACGCCGACGCGCTCACCACCGCCGACAACATCATGACCTTCCGCCTGGTCATGAAGGAGGTCGCGCTGGAGCAGGGCATCTGGGCGAGCTTCATGCCCAAGCCCTTCACCGAGCATCCCGGCTCCGGCATGCACACCCACATGTCGCTCTTCGAGGGCGACCGTAACGCCTTCTACGAGCCGGGCGCCGACTACCAGCTCTCCAAGATCGGCCGCTCCTTCATAGGCGGTCTGCTGGCGCACGCCGCCGAGATCACCGCGGTCTGCAACCAGTGGGTCAACTCCTACAAGCGGCTCTGGGGCGGCGCCGAGGCGATCGCCGGAGCCGGTGGCGAGGCCCCGAGCTACATCTCCTGGGGCCACAACAACCGCTCGGCCCTGGTCCGGGTGCCGATGTACAAGCCGCACAAGGGCGGCTCGACCCGCATCGAGTTCCGCTCGCTCGACTCCGCCTGCAACCCCTACCTGGCCTTCGCCGTGATCCTGGCGGCCGGTCTGAAGGGAATCGAGGAGGGGTACGAGATGCCCCCCGGAGCCGAGGACGACGTCTGGGCGCTGACCCCGGCCGAGCGCAGGGCGCTGGGCATCCAGCCGCTGCCCCAGTCGCTGGACGAGGCCATCGCGGTCATGGAGCGCAGCGAGCTCGTCGCCGAGACCCTCGGTGAGCATGTCTTCGACTACTTCCTGCGTAACAAGCGTGCCGAATGGAATGATTACCGCCGCCAGGTCACCGAATTCGAACTCGGCCGCTACCTGCCGGTTCTCTAGCCGCTTCCGCGTCGCCGGCACGGCGGGTGCCGAGGGCTCCCGTCGTGCCGGCAACGACCGCGCGGACCGTGCCGCGCGGCCGTTGCCGGCGGTGTGCCGACACGCCGCGGAGGCGGGTAATCCGACGCCGCCCGCCGAACGTCATACCGGTGTTACCCGCTGCTCATCGAGGCGTCATCGACCCCGAGTTGGCTGTATGTACAAGCAGTCCGGTAAAATCGGTTAGTCCGAATACCATTATTTTTGATGATTAATCGCCATAAAGGCGACAGGAGGTGCGGCATGACGACGGCTGCCGAGCTGCAGACCGTGCTGACCGTTCCGGCGCGTTTCCGCGGCCCCGAGGGCTCCGCGAACGGCGGATGGATCGCGGGCACGGTCTCCGAGGCGTTGCACGGCGCCCGGCACGACTCGGCCGTCGAGGTCACGCTCCACGCGCCCACGCCACTGGATACCGAGCTGTCCCTGCGCCACCTCGCCAACACCGCGACCCTCACCGACGGTGAGAGGCTCCTCGTCGAGGCCATCACGGTCACCGAAGAGTTCGACGTACCGGCCTTCGTGCCCTTCAACGAGGCGGCGCGGGCCGAGGGCGGCTTCGCCGGTCTCGTCGGACACGCCTGCCCCGGCTGCTTCGCGTGCGGTCTGCGCGATCCCGGCGACGGCCTGCGGATCTTCCCCGGCCCGGTGTCCGGCACCGGCCTGATCGCCGCCGGCTGGCGGGTCCCGATGACCGTCACCGACGAGGACGGCGCCGTCCCCGACGCGATCGTCTGGGCCGCCCTCGACTGCCCCACCGGCTGGACGCACTTCCAGCCGGGCGACTTCGCCCTGCTCGGCCGGCTGACCGCGCGGCTGCACCGCCGGATCTATCCCGGCGGCACCTACTCCGTCGTCGCCCGCGCCAGTGGCCGCGAGGGCCGCAAGCTCTTTGGGGAGAGCGCCATCTACGAGGTCGACGGCACCCTGGTCGCCGCCGCCAAGGCCGTCTGGATCGTGCCCGCCTAGGTCCTGCCCCCTGGAATCCCTTGCCCGCGGCCGCCCTACGAGACCCGCCCGGCCGATCCTCGCCACGGCGGGATCGGCCGGGCGGGGCCCGGTACGGGTGCCTGCCCTGCCGTTCCCTACGGTCAACGGGTGAGATGATCGGCGATCAGCGAGGCACAGCGGTCGTCGAAGAGGATTGTGTAGTGGTTGCAGTCCTCGACCACCTCGTCCTTCAGCGAGGGCACCTGTGCGGTCCACACGGCGGCGAGCTCGTCGGGCAACATGCCGACCGGCTGGTTCAGCAGCCCCCTCGGGGCGCGCAGCAGCGACAGGGGTGAGGTGATCGCCCGCAGCGCGGCACCGATCGCCTCACCCTCGGTGAGCATCCACCGGCCGTCCTCGCGGACCGGCTCCTGCCGCGCCCGCGAGCGCACCGCGCCTTCCGGCCCCGAGGCGTCGTAGCGGACGTACTCCTCCGCCTCCTCGGTCCACGCGTCGACGAAGGCCGGGTGGGCCTTGAAGAAGTCCACGTACGCGCCGACGCTCGGGAAGGTCTGGGCCAGCCGGGCGACGGCGGGCCCGAGCGTGGCCTCGATCACCGCGTCGGGGGCCGCGCCGGGAGGCATCGGCAGCGGGAGCCCGCCGTCGACCAGCACCACCTTGGCGTAGTCGTGGCCCGCCGCGGCGAGCGCGGTGACGTAGGCGCCCATCGAGTGGCCGGTGAGCACGATGCCGGACTCCGCGTCCACGGACCGGGCGACGAGGTTCACGTCCTCGGCGTGCCTGGCCAGGCCGTACGGGCCGGGGAGCCCGGCGCTGTGGCCACGGCCGCGCAGGTCCATCGCGACCAGCGACCACTCGGCGGGCAGCCTGCGGGCGACGCCGGTCCAGGACATGAGCGAGGCGGTGATGCCGTGCACGGCCACGATCACGCGCGGCCCGGTTCCGAACCTGGCGACACGCAGCGCACCGCCGGGGACCTCGACATCACTCAGGACGGGATTCAATCGGTACTCCTTGGAACTGGAGACCTCCGCCTTCCTCCGGCGAAGGGGGGAACGCGGCCCTTCGGCAATGTATCTGGATCCGGTCAGGTCGCCGAGAGCGTGACGGCGGCGGCTCTCCGGTTTTTTGCGTCCGCCCTTGTGCCCGTTTGAGCCCATAATTGCCGTATGAGAATTACCGTCATCGAGCACGAGGCGGACGCGGGCCTCGGGTTCCTCACCGAATGGCTGTCCGGAGCCGGGGTCGCCTGCGAGATCGTCCGGCCCTACCTGGGTGAGGCCGTGCCCGAGCGGGCCGCCGACGGGCTGATCGTCCTCGGCGGCGAGGCGGCGGCCTGGGAGGACGAGCAGTACCCCTGGCTGCCCGCCACCCGAGACCTGATCCGCGGCTGTGTCGAGGCGGGCGTGCCCACCCTGGGGATCTGCCTGGGCGCCCAGCTCATGACGCTCGCCTGCGGTGGCGCCGTCGAGCGCGGAGAGCACGGGCTGGAGGTGGGCGCGACCGAGGTCGTCCCGCTGCCGGCGGCCGGGGCGGACCCGCTGTTCACCGGCCTTGCCTCCTCCCCCGCCGTCCAGTACCACCGCGACGCGATCACGCGGCTCCCCGCGGGCGCGGTGCCGCTGGCCACCGGCGACCCCTACCCCAACCAGGCCTACCGGCTGGGGGAGAACGCCTGGGCGGTGCAGTTCCACCCCGAGGCCACCCCGGAGATCTTCGCCGGCTGGACGGCCGGCTCGGCCGACCGCCTGACCGACCTGGGCCACCCGGTCGAGGAGCTCAACACGCAGGTGAAGGAGGCCAGAGAGCGGCTCGTCGCCGCTTGGAGGCCGCTCGCCGAGCGATTCGCCACCGTCGTCCAAACCGCGTGACTGAGCGATTACGTTCCGAATCCGCTAACGACGCCGCACAGTTTCAGGATTAGCCTGTGCGGCGACGCTCCGAATGCCCGAGGTGCGCGCCGAGGCCGACGCGACCGCGAGGGGCGTGCACCTTTGATCGCTCGGGGTAAGGATTGAGGAAGGGCACCCGTGCCTGTGATCGAGGACCATGGAGGGTCGGTGGAGACCGTGCCCCGGATGCAGACGACTGCCGGGCGTCTGGCCAGGCTCGGCTTCGCCGACGGGGCCAGGGCCGAGCGGCTGCTCGACGAACTGGGACCGGAGGCCTTCGGAGACATCGACCTGCTGACCTCGCTGGTCGCCGCGGCCGATCCCGACCTGGCGCTCATCTCGCTGAACCGGCTGGCCGAGCAGGATCCCAGTGTTCTTGGAGCGCTCCGGTCGGATTCCGGGCTGCGTGACCGGTTGCTCGGCGTCTTCGGCGTCAGCGCCGCGCTCGGCGACCATGTCGTCAGGCACCCGGAGCACTGGCGCCTGCTCTGCGGGGTGTCGGCGATGGAGCGCCCGGGCGAGGGGGAGCTCCGCGCGGAGCTGCTGCTCGCGGTCGGCGCCGAGCCCGACGACCCCGAGCCGAGGGCCGCCGACGCCTCCACCGCCACCCTCTCGGCGCTGCGCGTCGCCTACCGGGGCCGCCTGCTCCACCTCGCCGCGCGCGACGTCACCGGGGCCGTCTCGCTGTCGGAGGTGACCGCCGAGCTGTCCGCCCTGGCCGGGGCCGCGCTGGAGGCGGGGCTCGCCGTCGCCAGGTCGGAGCACCCGGAGGCGGGGGCGGTGCGGCTGGCCGTCATCGGCATGGGCAAGTGCGGGGCGCGCGAGCTCAACTACATCAGCGACGTCGACGTCGTCTTCGTGGCCGAGCCGAGAGAGGGGGCCGACGGCTCCCTCGACGAGCACGGGGCCATCAAGCTCGCCACCCGGCTGGCCCAGGGCATGATGCGCGCCTGTTCGACCAGTACCCCGGAAGGGGCGCTGTGGGAGGTCGACGCGGCGCTGCGCCCCGAGGGCAAGGCCGGGCCGCTGGTCCGCACCCTCGCCAGTCACCTGGCCTACTACCGGCGCTGGGCCAAGACGTGGGAGTTCCAGGCACTGCTGAAGGCACGGCCGGTCGCGGGTGACACCGAACTCGGAGAGCAGTACGTCGCCGCGGTGAACGAGATGGTCTGGCAGGCCGCCACCCGGGACAAGTTCGTCGAGGACGTGCAGGCCATGCGCCGCCGGGTGGAGGAGCACGTCCGCGGCGGCGAGGCCGAGCGCCAGCTCAAGCTGGGGCCGGGCGGGTTGCGCGACATCGAGTTCGCGGTGCAGCTGCTCCAGCTCGTTCACGGCCGGCTCGACCCGCTGCTGCGCCGCCGTGCCACGCTTCCCGCGCTCGCCGCCCTCTCCCGCGGCGGCTACGTGGGCAGGGACGACGCCAAGGCCCTCGCCGAGGCGTACACCTTCCTGCGCCAGGTCGAGCACCTCATCCAGCTGCACCGGCTCCGCCGCACGCATGTGGTGCCCGATGGCAACGCCGACCTGCGCCGCCTCGGCAGGAGTCTGGGTATGACCGCCGATCCGGTGGGAGAGTTCACCACCAGGTGGCGGCGGCACGCCATGGAGGTACGGCGCCTGCACGAGAAGCTGTTCTACCGGCCGTTGTTGCAGGCGGTGGCCCGGCTGCCCGAGTCCGAGGACCGGCTCTCCACCGCCGCGGCCAAGGCCCGCCTGGAGGCGCTCGGCTACACCGACCCGGCCGGGGCGCTACGCCACATCAGCGCGCTGACCACGGGTGTCTCCCGCCGTGCCGCGATCCAGCGCACCCTCCTTCCGGTCATGCTCGGCTGGTTCGCCGACGCCCCCGACCCCGACGCCGGTCTGCTCGGCTTCCGTCAGGTCTCCGACAAGCTCGGCTCCACCCCGTGGTACCTGCGACTGCTGCGCGACGAGACCGCGGTGGCCTCGCAGCTGGCCCGGATGCTCGGTACCAGCCGCTACGTGACGGGGCTGCTGATGAACGCACCGGAGTCGGTCGCGATGCTCGGCTCGGACACCGAGCTGGCCCCCAGGCCCGCCGAGGCGCTGCTGTCGGAGGCGCGGACCGTGGTCGCCCGCCATCCGGGGGACGCCGAGGGCGCGGTGGCCGCGGTCCGGGGGCTGCGCCGCAGGGAACTGCTCCGCACCGCCGTCGCCGACCTCTCCGGGCTCATCGACATCGAGGAGGTCGGCCAGACGCTGTCCGGGCTCAACGACGTGACGATCCAGGCCGCGCTCGACGCCGCGATCCATAAGGTCGAGATGGAACGCCGCACCCCGCTGGGCACCAGGTTCGCGGTGATCGCGATGGGGCGCCTGGGCGGGATCGAGTCCTCCTACGGCAGTGACGCCGACGTGATGTTCGTGCACTCTCCGCTGGAGGGGATGGCCGAGCGCGCGGCCACCGAGATGGCGTTCGAGGTGGCCAACGAGCTGCGCCGGCTGCTGGCCCTGCCCGCCCCCGACCCGCCGCTGCTCATCGACCCCTCCTTGCGTCCCGAGGGCAAGGCCGGGCCGCTGGTCCGCACCCTGGCCTCGTACGCGGCCTACTACGAGCGGTGGTCCTCGCCCTGGGAGTCGCAGGCGTTGCTGCGCGCCCGCTTCTCCGCCGGGGACGCCGAGCTCGGGGTCGGCCTGCTGCACCTGGCCGACCCGCTGCGCTATCCGCCCGGGGGCATCTCCGAGGCGGCGGTGCTGGAGATCCGCAGGCTCAAGGCCCGGATGGAGGCCGAACGGCTCCCGCGCGGCACCGATCCCGCCCTGCACACCAAGCTCGGCCCCGGTGGGCTGTCCGACGTGGAGTGGGTTGCCCAGCTCATCCAGCTCCGCCACGCCGGGCGCCTCCCGTCGCTGCGGACCACCCGCACCCTGGAGGCCCTGGGCGCGGCGGTCGCCGAGGGCCTGCTCGCGGAGGCCGACGAGGCGATGCTCGCCGAGGCATGGCGGTTCGCCTCCCGCATCCGCGACGCCATCGTGGTGGTCCGGGGCCGGGCCTCGGACACGATCCCGGTGGACGTCCGCGAGCGCATGCTCGTCGCCTGCGCCCTCGGCTACCCGCCCGACGGTACGGAGGACTTCGTGGACGACTACCGCCGCGTCACCCGCCGGGCCCGCCGGGTCGTGGAGCGCGTCTTCTACGAGGGCTGACCGTTCTCGGGGCCTTGCTCCGGCCACGTGAGAGGACGAGGCCCGCGCGGTGGGTAAGGATCTCCGCTCCTCGGGGCGGAGTGGACGCCTGCCACCCGACCCGGATCGTCACGAAAGCCGACCCGTTTTCGGTGATCGCGTTGCGCCGCCTGGGGCGGGCGTGTATCAACGGTCCGGGTGATCCTTTTGATATCGGTTTACATTGATCTGGCCATCGGCCTGATCCTGGCCTTCCTGCTCCTGTCGCTCCTGGTGAGCGGGATCAACGAGGCCATCGTCCGGCTGCTCGGGATCCGCAGCAAGTTCCTCTGGGCCTATCTCAGGGACACCCTGGACGGCTCACCAGAGGACGGCAGGTCGTGGATCCCGTCGAAGATAGCCGACGTCTTCGCGAAGCTGCCCTTCTCCGGTGACGATCCGCGCCCGGCGCACAGTCCCGATCCCGCGCCCGCCGTGGTCGAGCCGATACGGGTCGACTCCGCCACGGTCCTGGCCACCGAGAACGCCGAGGAGAGGGTCTCGGAGGAGATCGCCGAAGAAATCGCCCCGGAGGGCACCGCGGGAAAGACCGCCGAGGAGACCGGACCCGACGAGGCGGGCGTCGGCGGGCCCGCGGCCGAGGACCGTGCGGAGCCGCCCACGCCACCGGTCGACATGACCGCGCGGCTGTACGAACGGCTCCAGGAGATCGACCACCCCAAGGGCACCCGCACCAGCATCGCGAACATCCCGCCCGAGCGGTTCTCCGGTGCCGTGATGGAGCTGGTCGCCGCGGAGGAGGGTGGGGTCGACGCTCTGCTCGCCAAGCTGGAGGCCATCCGCAGCCCGCTCGCGGGCCATCTCAAGGGCGTCTGGGAGGGGGCCCAGCGGGACGCGCAGAAGTTCCGGAAGGGCGTCGAGGACTGGTTCAACGGGGAGATGCAGCGCCTGTCCACCCTCTACGCCCGCTACGTCAGGTGGGTGGTGTTCGCGCTGGGTCTGGTGCTGACCCTGCTGTTCAGCATGGACGCGCTGGAGTACGGCAAGACCCTGCTGCGCGACAATGCCTACCGCGCCGGGGTGGCCGCCATCGCGGGCGGCGGCGGGGAGGGGTACGCCGCGCTGAAGGACAAGTGCGCGGGAGCCGAGGCCGGCCTCGCCGAGCCCTACCGGTGCGTGACCGAGTCCCTCAGCTCCCCGGCGCTGGTCAAGATCTTCGACCACGCGATCGTGAGCATCACGATCCCGCCCGACGGCTCCGCCGATCCGTCGTTCCACTGGAACGGCGGAGCCTGGTGGGACCGGCTCATCACCCCCGGCCACTGGCCGGGCTACCTGCTCACCATGGTGGCGCTGCTGTTCGGCGCCTCGTTCTGGTGGGATGTGCTGCGCCGCCTGACCGGCGTCCGGGGCAACCGTTCCTAGCCCAGCGCGCTGTGCGAGGCGGTCATACCGATCCTGCGCCGACACGGCCTGATCCGCTCCGACCGGTCCCGGTCCCGGTCCCGGTCCCGGTCCCGGTCCCGGTCGCGGTCGCGGATCGGATAACGGGCCCGCCCAGGCCGAAACCCGCCGCCCTCGGCGGGCGGCGGGCACGGGTCACCTGCAGGGGTCAGCGCAGGGGGAAGGCACGGGTGGTGGTCTGTTCGGCCTTGTTGCCTTCGGCGTCCCAGGCCTCGGCCTTGAGGGAGACGGCGCCCTTGGTGTTGGCGAGGGCGGGGTAGGTGAGCGTGGTGGTGTAGACACCGTCGCGGATCTTGTGCACCCTGGCGTCCTGCCAGGTCCGGCCGTCGTCGGTGCTGTAGGCGAGCTTCAGCCCCGCGATGGCCGGCATCCGCTCGGTGGACGCGGAATGGGTCACGTCGATCTCGAAGGTGTGCCTGCCGCCGGCCGGCACGGTGTTGTCCAGGGCCTGGGTGTCACGCAGGTCGTAACCGACGAACACGAGCGGTTGCGGGTTGCACGGGCCGGACGAGCCGGCCAGCGGGTAGCAGGCGTGCGTGGGCGGGTCGGTGTCCTTGTCGCGGCCCCTGGAGTGGAAGGTCCAGGCGTTGACGGTGCCGGGGCCGCTCTGTTCGAGCCGGTAGACGCCTTCCTCGTTGGGCAGCGTGAACGCCGGGATCGCGCTGCCGCCGGCGCGCGGGATCTCCTTGCCGTCCCTGAACAGCTTCGCGTTGGTGTTGACACTCCCGCCCTCGGCGGCCTGTCGGCCGCTGCCGGTCACGAAGGTGTAGGCGGGCAGGAACGTGTCGCCGATGCGGCACATGGAGCACATCACTTCGTACTGGACGCCGGGGACCTCGGGGAGCACCAGACTGCCCGGGGTGGCTGGGACGGCGCCCCAGCGCCTGGTGTCCCTGCCGGGCTTCTCGATCGTCGTCTCCAGCTCCCAGCTCCCTCTGTCGGTAGCGCTGACGGTTCCCTTGCGCAGCGTGTCCGTAGCGAACCCGCTGAAGTACTCGGTCCGCCTGGCGGGCGTGGCGAAGCCGAAGGCCATCGAGAACGAGATCCGCTCCAACGGCTTGAAGCTGTGCCATGCCTCGAACTGATGGTCGAGGTCCTTCGGCGCCTGGTAGGCGGTGTCCACGGCCGCCAGCCGGCCGTTGGTGTAGCAGTAGGTGCCGTCGCCGACGAACTCGCGCTTACCGGCGCCGTAGGTGTCGGGGACATCGACCGCGCCCGCGGCCACCCAGAATTCCTGCACCAGCGGCAGGTCGCCGTGCCTGTTGACGACGTGGACGGTCAGCGGCACCTTCTTGGGCCCGCGGCGCAGGCCCACCGGGGTCGTGATGTGCGCGCCGGAGGGTCCGGTGGCCACCACGGCGCCGGTGTGGTCGCCCTTGGCCAGGCCGTCCGGGTGCAGGGTGACGGTGACGGAGGCGGTGCCGCCGGCGGGGACGGTCACCGACGGGGCGCTCGGCGTCAGCGCGTCCTTGGCCTCGCCCAGGGTGGCGCCGAGGGGCAGCGTCACCTCCGCGGCGCCGTCGTTGGCGTAGGTGACGGTCCGCTCCACGGCGCCGTCCGTGCCGACCGGGATGGCGCCGTAGTCCAGGTTCGGCGTGGTGGAGACGACCTCCTGGGAGGTGGCCCTGGCCACGTCGACCCGGTCCGCGCCCTGCTCGTAGGCGGTGTACCCGGCGTCCTTGACGGTCGACATCAGCGCCGCCTTGAGCCGCTGCCCGTTCCAGCCGGGATGCTTCTGGGCCAGGAGCGCGGCGGCGCCCGCCACGTGCGGCGTGGCCATCGAGGTGCCGTTCAGGCTGGTGTGGCGGTCGTCGACCGGGCTGCCCAGCGCGGTGCCCGCGGCACGGGCGGCGACGATGCCCACGCCCGGGGCGGCGATGTCCGGCTTGAGCGCGCCGTCACCGGCCCGCGGCCCTCGGCTGGAGAAGCCCGCGAGCTTGTCGGACTTGTCGGTGGCGGCCACCGTCAGCGCGGACGCGGCCGCGCCGGGCGTGCCGATGGTCTCCCTGCCCGGCCCGGTGTTGCCCGCGGCGATCACGAACAGCGTGCCCGTCGAGGCGCTGAGGTCCTCGACGGCCTGGGACATCGGGTCGGTGCCGGCGGTGGGCGTGCCGCCGAGGCTCATCGAGATGATCTTCGCCTTGGCCTCGGTGGCGGCCCACTCCATGCCGGCGATGATGCCGGAGAAGTTGCCCGATCCCGAGTCGCCGAGCACCTTGCCGATGACCAGCCGGGCGCCGGGGGCGACGCCCTTGCGCGAACCGCCGGAGGCCGCGCCCGAGCCCGCCACGGTGGCGGCGACGTGGGTGCCGTGGCCGTGGCCGTCGGTCACCTCCTGGCCGTCGACGAAGCTACGGCTGTCGGCGATCCTGCCGGCCAGGTCGGGGTGGGTGGCGTCGACGCCGGTGTCCAGGACGGCGACCGTGGTGCCCGAGCCGTCGAAGCCCGCCTTCCACGCCTCGGGGGCGCCGATCAGCGGCACGCTCTCGGCAAGGTCGGCCTTGACCCTGGCGTCCAGCCAGACCTTGCCGACGCCGCCGGACAGCGACGCCTTCGCCTGGGTCGTCTGCCCGCGCAGGGTGGCCCAGAAGTCGTCCGCCTCGGCCTTGTCGACCGCCAGCGCGGCGCCGTCGATGCTGGGCAGCGACCGGGTGGTGGTGCTGGCGGGCAGGGCCTGCGCGGTGCGCCCGCGGCCTCCAGCTTCAGCCCGATGAGGTACTTCAGCTCGCCGCGCACCGGTCCGGGCGGCTGGCGATCAGCGGCGCCGCGCAGCAGGCCGACGAGCTCGTCGGCGGCCAGCGCGTAGCCACCCGCCCACCCCAGCTTCGCCGCGAGCCTGCCCTCCCGCGCCGGGTCAAGAGGCGCGTCCCCGCCTTCCTCCGCCGGCTGCCGCGGCACGTGCCGCAGCACCGCCTCCAGCAGGCGCTCGGCCTCCGCGTCGTTGGCCAGCGCCACGGCCTGGTCGGCCGCTTTCTCCGCTGCGTCCACCCAGGCGTCGTGGTGACCGGCGTGGCGACGGTGGTGTGCGATCTGGCCCAGCGGCGTGGGACGCTGCCCCGCCACCGCCGTGGCCGCGCGGGCGTGCAGGTCCTGCCGCCTGGACAGTGGGATGCTCCCGTGCACCGCCTGGACGGCCAGCGCGTGCCTGAACCCCGCCGTGCCGCCCCGCTCGACGAACAAGCCGCGGTCGAGCAGCTCGTCCAGGCCCTCGTGGGCGTCCTGCTTCGGCACGCGGCAGGTGGCCACGAGCACCGGCACCGGCACGCCCATCTGCAGCACCGCCGCGGCCTCCGCCACCGCCTGCGCGTTCGCGCTCAGGCCGCGCACCCGCTCCAGCACCGAGTCGCGCACCCCGGCCGGGCACCGAGATCGTCGAGCGTCTTGCGCGCCCACCTGGCGCCGCGCTGGACCAGCGTGCCGCGGGCACGCAGCAGCGCGACAAGCTCCTGGATGGCGTACGGCAGGCCGGACGTCCGCTCGCACAGATAGGCGGCGAACTCCTCCGACACCTGCGCGGTCCCCAGGATCGAGGCCGTCAGCTCGTTCGTGTGCGCGGCGTCCAGCGGGGCCAGGACGAGGTGGGTGTGGGTCAGCTCCGGCCGTAACCGCGCGGTGAGCGCCCGCAGACCGGGACCGGCCTCCTCACCTCGGAAAGTGAGCACGAGTCCGAGTCCGGGCGGCGGGTCGGCGAGCAGGTAGCCGAGGAACTCGATCGTCTGCTCGTCGGCCCAGTGCAGGTCTTCCAGTACCAGCACGACCTGGCCGAGCGCGCCGAGCAGCTCCGTGAGCCCGCGGAACACGCGATGCCGCAGCCCGGCGGGGGCGTCCAGTGGGCTGGGCGCCGCCGGGAGGACGGCGGCGAGTTCGGGCAACAGCGGATGCAGAGCACCGGTCACCGGCGACAGACCCACCGCGGGAAACCGGCCGGCGGCGCCGCGCAGCGCTTCGACGACGGGGCCGAGCGGGAACGGCTCGCGGATCTGCGCGCACCCGCCGACGAGCGGTGGCCGGTCGCGCAGCTCGTCCTCGGCGGCCAGCTCGCCGACCAGCCGTGTCTTTCCGATGCCCGCCTCGCCCTCGATCATGACGACGGCCGGAGGACGCCGCACCGCCGCCAGCAGCCGCCGCAGCTCCATGTCCCGGCCCACGAGGATCGGCGAGATCACCCGCTCCGTGGTCACATCGGCATCGTCCATGATCGAAGCCATTGAAGCGCCTGCCGGGTGAAATGTCACGCTATGCCCCTCTAGCGCCTCGGCCCCGGCACGCTCGCACACACGCGCCGGACATGTGCCGCGCCCTGGCCGGGGATTGCCCGGGGCGAGGTTGCCGACGGCCGGGGCCATCCGCAGCGTGTGCCCGCACTCGATCTCGCGCACCTGCTCCCAGCCCAGTCCGACGGCTCGTCGAGCAGCATGATCCGGCAGAACCCGGGGGCCAGGCAGTGCCCACGGAACGTGGATGGACAGGCGGCACGCCGATGGGCGCGAGCCGACGACATCGCGGTCAGGAAAACCGGACCTGTGCCGCCCGGGGTGCTACGGCAGTACTGGATCAGATATAGCTGCTGACCTGCGATGACGTGGCATGTGCGGAAAACGGGCCTAGCGGAGCTCGGCCAGCAGCAGGTCGACCTGGGGGAGCGGGTCGGGGCCGAACGGGCGGACCACGACGGTGTGGGCACCCGCCTCCCACAGTGACCTGACCTGGTCGGCGGCCTCCTCGGCGGAACCCACCGCCATCACCACCTCGTCCGGGGCGATCTTCAGGAACTCGGCGGAACCCGCGGCCAGAGCGGTGACCGTCGCGGCGTCGTCGCCGACGTAGAGGTTGACGAAGACCACCAGCTCGTGATCGCCCCCGCCGGTCAGCGCGAGGGCCTCCTCGATCTTCCCCGAACCGACCCCGTCGGGCAGGATCGTGCCCTGCGCCAGGCGTCCCGACAGTTCCAGCGAGCGGGGCCGCAGCACCCCGGCCAGCAGCGGCGGCACGACGGCGGGGGGATGCGCCAGGCGCACCCCGTCGAGCCGTACGGCCTTGCCCTCCAGGGTGACCGTCTCGCCGCGCAGCAGCTCGCCTACCGCCGTGATCGTCTCCGCCAGCAGCGTCAGCGGCGAGGGCGCGAGTGCGCCCACCTGGCGCATCCAGTCCTGGACGCCGTGCCCGATGCCGGCCGCGAGCCGCCCCGGGTGCAGCCGGGCCAGGTTGCCCAGCTCCATGGCCAGCAGGGCGGGGTTGCGCAGCGGCGCCGGGGTGATCCCGATGCCCACCCGCAGGTGCTCGGTGACGGCGAGCGCGGTGGCCGCCGACGAGATCGCCCCGGTCCAGCCGAGATCCTCCACCACCCAGACGTCGTCCACCTCGGCCGCGTCCAGGTGGCGGCAGAAGGGGATGAGCGACTCGGGGGGAAGGTCGCGATCGAACATGACGCCCAGACGCATGTCTCTCCTACAGTTGATCTCTTTCCCGGTGCGGGAGGCCGGGGATTCCCGCTGTGCAGTTCTCGTGGCATCCCGTTTTCGGGGCGGCTCAGAGGCCCCCCGCGTAGCGGAAGTAGCCGGCGAGGTCGTCGAGGGCCGCGACGCGATCGATCCGCACCTCGGTCCCGGTCCTCCGTGCATTGATCATCTTGCCCTGGCCGACGTAGACGCCGACGTGATGAGTCCTGATCCTACGCTTGCCGATCTTGCCGTAGAAGACGAGGTCTCCCGGCCTGGCCGCGGCGGCGGGGATCCTCTTGAGCCGCTTCACGTGGTCGTCGGTGTTGCCGGGTCCCAGCACGTCGCGCCCGTAGGCGAGGTGGTAGACCCAGCGGGTGAGACCGGAGCAGTCCAGGCCGAGGGTCCGGGTGGCCGGGCAGGGCCGGATCGCCCCGGTGTAGCCCTGGCAGGTGCCGAGGGAGGGGCCCGGGTCCTCACCGTGACCGCCGCCCCAGGAGTACGGGATCCCGCCGCCCTTCCAGCCGGGTTGGTGCCATCCGGCCTCGATCGCGTACGCGATGGCGGTGATCCGGTTGAGGGCGACCGGCAGGGTCGGCACCGAGGCGCTCAGCAGCAGGAGCATTCCCAGCAGCACGGCCGCGATGGCCTGCCGCCGGTGTCCGAGAAGAACGCGAAGTCGGTGAGGGCCGGCCTCTGTCACGTCACCTCGCCTGATTTATTCGCATAAGTCACGACCAGTCTGCCCAACAACCCGGCGCCGCGCGTTACATGCCGACGGTCCTGGACCGGGCCACTCGTTGACGTCACCTGCCGCTCATGTGTGGCTCCGCTCGCGGGCACGGGTCATCGAGTTCCGTCTCCGGGCCGCGGAGCATGACGAAGGCGCCCCCGTCTTCCGGCGGGGGCGCCTGGCATGTCACTACTTCTTAGGGCAGTTCACGGTGTAGGAGATCTCCTTCACCGGCTTGTTGTGGTTGAGCACCTCGAAGCGGGCGATGCCACTGGTGGCCGTCGGATACACGCCGCCCGAGATCTTGGTCGTCCCAGCGGAGAAGGCTCTCTTGCCCGAATAGCCGGTGCGTCCGTTCACCGTCCAGGTGTACTCCACCTCTCCCGCGCGGCTCAGGGTCAGTGTGACGTCCAGCCCGACTCTCGGCATGGTGCAGGTGGGGTCGGGGTAGTCGACGTTGTGGCCGATCTTGTCGATGGTCACGGTCACGTCCTGCGGCTCGGTCAGGCAGTTGAGCACGAACGTCCGCTCGACGGGCTCGGAAGAGCCGCCTTCGGCCATGAGGCCGAGGGTGTGAGTACCGTTCTGCTGGTCGGTCAGCGAGAACCTGGCAGGCACGTAGCGGGAACGGTAATTGTCGCTGGCGGCGAAGTCGATCTGCTCCTTCTGCCATGGCGAACCGTCCAGGATCCACCAGTAGGTGACGGTGGTGGCCGCCCCCGCGGGCAGTCGGATGTCGCCCCAGCCGTTGTACTCGACAGGAACCGTGCAGTTGCCCTCGTAGTCACCGGGGAACAGGTCGGGGATGGTGACCACGGGCTTCGGCGCCGACGGGCCCGTCGGGCTGGGAGTGGGAGTGGTCTGTGTGGGGCTGGGAGTGGGGGTGGGCGTGCCGGTGCAGGTCACCTGGTAGGCGGCACGGCCCGAATCGTGTCCGTGTGTCACCCGGATGGCCTTCCAGCCACCGGTGGAGCTGCCCACGCTGAGCGGCAGGGTGACCTGCCTGAGGCGGGGGCCTCCGGCGGGGAAGTCGAGATACTCGACGGGGCCGTCGCCCTGGGAGCTGTCGACCCACCGGTAGGCCACGCGGGCCGGGAGCCTGGACACCTGGATGGTGCCGGTGAAGCGCACGGCCGTGGGGCAGGCGCCGCTGTAGGACGGCGGCGTGACGTCCACGTCCGCGGCGGCGACGAGCGGCCTGGTGGGATGGGCCGGAAGCGGGTGGGCGACGTCGTACACCTTGACCGGGCCCGCGCAGTTGACGGTGAAGTGCGCCTTGCGCGACAGCTTCTTGTCACCGAGGATCTCGACGGCCTGCCAGCCCTTCACGGACGCCTCGAAGGTCTGCCTGTCGCGGACGATGACTTTCCGGTTGCCGCTGACCTTGAAGCTCTTGATCGCTCCCTTGCTGCCGTCACCGCGCACCCAGCGATAGCGAACGGTGCCCTTGCCCTTGGCGGACACGGTCGCGGAGAAACCGACGGTGGTGGGGCACGCGCCGGACTGCTTGGCGGGAGAGGCGCCGACCTTGGCGACCGCTACCTTGACGGCGGGCGCCGCGGCGGGCGCCGCGGCGGCCGGGGGAGTGACCAGCAGCCCACTGAGCAAGAGGGTACCCAGCAGTAATGCTGTCCTCTTCATGAGATTACGCCTTTCCAATGGCTTCTTAGTAGGAAGGGCGCAAGGTATCCATGGTCACTGAGATCCCACTGGTATCTGGCTTGCATCGGAGGTTTCCCCAGGGTGCCGGCGTGGGCCAGGTGGCCAGTCATGTTTGGCGAGGGGACTGCCGGGCCTGCCCGGCAGGTGAATCGCCTCCCTGTTGTGAAGCGGTCAGGGCTTGGCCGTCGCCTCACTCGGCCGAGAGAGGCGAGAAGCCGTTCCCCTCGGGGAGCGAAGGAGTCACGTACCTGTCTCCGAGCAGGATGTGAAGCCTCCCGGCGGTGTCTCGCGCCGGTCATGGGACGGCGTTGTCGTACGCGGTCGTTGCGCGTCACCTTCGGGTACTCGACCGCGATACCCCGGAGGCGCGGTCCGGGGCACCTTTCCCTGCCCGGTCAGACGGCGCTCTCACCGAGCCAGACCAGGTCGGAGCCCAGCCGACGCGCGGCCCGGTGGGCGTTCGTCCAGCGGCCGAACCCATAGCCGTTCCTGGTGACGGTCGCCGCCGTCCCATCCGGCAGCGCCAGCCCGTACGCCACCACCTCCGGCGAACCCCGCCCGTCCCTTTCGTCGTCCTCGTCGAACTCCTGGACCAGGGCGAACATGCGCGGGAGATCGTCGGTCGGCACGCGCGTACTCGGGTACGTACTCTCCGGGCCCGTGGTCTGTGGGCGACGCTCGTCGAAGTCCGGGTCATGGCGGACGGGTGGCTGGTCGGAACCAGCGTGGTGCTCCATGTTGGTACTCCCTTCCGGTGCTGAACCTGAGTGGAGATCTGCCGGACGGCTCCGCTCCACGCTGATCCCTTTGCGTATTTGACCAAACGCGTAACGTGACCACCGGTAGCTCGGTAGCGTGACATCTAATTCACAGTGACGCAAGCTTGCTTGACGAGCTTGTTGAGATTGTCCTGATTTACCCCACATTGAATCGGCAATGCGGGTGGCGCGAGCTCGGAGGAGACGACGATGGGCGCGAAACGAGGACCGACACTGCGGGCGCAGTGGCTCGGCAAATACCTCAAGGAGTTCCGCGAGTCGGCCAAGCTGACGCTCAGGCAGGCCGGTGACTACCTGCAGCGCGACGCCGCGACCATCAGCAGGCTGGAGGCCGGCATCATCCCGGCAAGGGTGTCCGATGTGTTCGCACTGCTCAATCTGTACGGCATCGGCGACGAGAAGATCCGCGACGGGCTGGAGCGGCTCAGTCGCGACATCTGGCGCAGGGGCTGGTGGGACGACGGTTATGCCGCCGATTCCCTTGGTGTGATGTTCGACCATGCCTGGCTTGAAAACCGTGCGGAGGGGATCCGCTGCTATACGGCGATGGTCGTCCCCGGGCTCCTCCAAATTCGGGACTACGCTCAAGCGGTCATTACGGCGAGCGGTATGGATACTCCCGGCGAGCAGATCGAGCGCTGGGTGGAGTTCCGAATGGACCGCCAGCGCGTGCTTGACGGCGAATCATCTCCGCACCTGGAGATCGTTCTTGATGAGGCTGTGCTGCACCGCATGACCGGCGGCCCGAAGGTGATGTGCGCTCAATTGGAGCACCTGTCCGAGGTCATGACCGGGTCAAACGTGACCATCCGGGTCCTGCCGTTCGCCGCCGGGGCGCACGCCAGTCCGGAGGGTGCCTTCATGATCTTTGACATGCCGGAGCCCTACTCTGACGTGACCTGTGTAGAGACTCGGGGAGGTGCTGTCTACACCGAAGCAGAGGGTGTAGAGAACTTCGCGCAAGCGTACGATTCCCTACGTAGCACCGCGCTCACCCCGGATGAGTCCGCGACCGTCATCCGCTCCGCGATCGGTCGTGCTAAACGCGCGAAAGGGAGGAGTACGTGATGATCAGCCCCGAGGAACTGGCGGGCGTCGCCTGGCACATCAGCACCCGGAGCCCTGACGGTGGTGGGCAGTGCGTCGAGGCCGGTCCGCTGGCCGACGGCAGTGGACGTGTCGCCGTACGGCACAGCCGTCGCCCCGATGCCGAGGTGATCGTCTATACCCGCGCCGAGTGGCAGGCATTCGTCGACGGCGTCAAGAACGGCGAATTCGACTTCCCCGCCAGGTAAAAGGGCACGGCCTCCGGCGAACGTTCACGACCGTGCGTCGGCCGTCCTGGTCGTCAGTGGCGACGCCGCCCCTACCGGACGCGTGGACGAGACGGTCGTTCAGTAACCGCGACTCTCGGCCGCTTGGCGGATCTTCGCTCCACCGTACTGACCGCGCGGGATGCATCCGGGACACGGACAGGGGAACCTGCCGTGGGCGTTGGGCATGTATCTCCAGCCGGTCACCTGGTTCATGCCGCGAACGCGGTGGACCTCCTTGGCGGTGATCGCCCGTGGGATGAAGACCTCGTAACCTCGGGCGTCCTCGCATCCGGCGATCAGGGCCGCGGCCTCGGCGCTGGGAAGCTGCTCGTGTTCCTCTGAGAAGTAACCCACGAACACCGGCTCGTCATCGGGTACCCGAAAGTCGACGGCCACCATCATGGTGCGTTGGCCACCGCGTTTCAGTTCGCGAACCCACTGGTGAGTGAGCTGGTAGGAGGGGAGGATTGGCAGGCAGAACACTCCCGGCAGGCCGTCATGGTTTCGGCTCTGCGCGCGGATGCCGGCCCGCCGCACCGAACGGACCTTCTTGGCCGCGGTGAGATGTACGAAAAGGGTCATCAGCCGTGCCATCCGGGGGGTGACATCTCGCCTGCCAAAAGCACCTCTTCCAGGAAGGTCAACGAGAGCGTGGTCAGCAGCGTAGCCCGGCAGCTGAAAATGACAAACAGCTTTTCCGCCGCTCACCCTCGGCGACGCAGGAGGAACGGGCCCTATGAGAGTGAGCCTCTCGCATGAAACGGAGACCTGTCGGTGGCTTGCGCTGGGGATATTTCAGGAAACCCTTGTGCTGCTCGACCGGGAACTGGGAGTTCTGCCGGGCCCGGAAATGGGCAGGACGCACACTCGAATTCTGCGGTCCGATCCATTCCTGATGTCCGTCGATGCCATACTGGAATGTCTGGGTGAAGTCCGCTCTGGGGTCGCACATCGGTAAATCTTTTTATACCGGGTCCGGCCTGGCCGGACGGCGTCCAGTGCCCCTGCCGAGACCTGCGGTTTCACCGGAGCGTCGGATGGCCATTCGGCCGGAGACGTCTGGTTGAAAGACGAACGGACAGCTTTCTTTCGATGCCCCCGGCCGGATGGACGTCGGCCAGGACGGCCGTCAGCCCGCAGCGAGATTATTGCGGAGACCAACGCGGACGAAGGGCCGCTCTGTAACCCGCTTAGCGGTCGTGGCGAAGAGGTTTCCTTCCTGTGAGACTATTCAACGATATCTCCGTAGGCTGGATATAGGCGGTTCGTGTGTCGGAACTTGATCCATTGCGATCCGGAGAACCTGTACGTATCGGCTCTTACCGTCTGATCGCACGGCTCGGCGAGGGCGGGCAGGGCGTCGTCTATCTGGGAGAGACCGGGGACGCCACACGGGTGGCGATCAAGGTCCTGCATGCCCGCCTCGTCGACGACCCCAGTGCGCGGCGGCGCTTCCTGCGGGAGGTGGAGGCGGCGATGAAGGTGGCTCCTTTCTGTACCGCGCGGGTGTTGGAGGCCGCGCTCACCGCGGATCAGCCGTATGTGGTCAGTGAATACATCGATGGGGAGCCACTGAATCGTCTCGTCCAATCTCGGGGGCCACTTGGCGCAGATGATCTCAGACGGCTGGCGGTTGGTACGGCCGCCGCCCTCCTGGCCATCCATCGGGTGGGAATCGTGCACCGGGATTTCAAACCCAGCAACGTGATCATCGGTTCGGATGGTCCCCGGGTGGTGGACTTCGGTATCGCCCGCGCGCTGGATATGACCACAACGACGTCGAGCGTGCTGGGCACCCCCCCGTACATGTCTCCCGAACAGTTCGGCGAGGGAGAGGTGGACACACCATCAGACGTGTTCAGCTGGGGGAGCACGATGGTGTACGCCGCCACCGGGTCTCCGCCCTTCGGCCACGGGCATCTGGCGGTGATGTTCAACCGGATCACCAAGGGCAGGCCAGAGCTGGACGGTGTGCCCGCTGAGCTGCACGACCTCCTTGTCTCCTGTCTGGACAAACGTCCGGGAAAGAGGCCCACGGCCCGTTCCCTGCTCGAGGCCCTTACCCGGCTTGGCGGGTCCGAGACCGATATGGGATCGGTCGTCCTGGCGCGTGGCGAACAGCACCCGGAGTCTCGGCGGAGGAGCGGCCGCGCGTTGAAAGTCGGCGTCAGCGTGGGCGCCGGTCTGGCCGTCATGGCCACCGTGCTCGGTCTCACGGTGCTATGGGACGGCGGCACCGAGGATTCCGCCACTCCGAATGACGGCTCCGGTCAGACGATCAACGCGGTGGCCGTGGCGGGATCGACCGTGGTCGCAGCCGGCGGCGGCCCCGCCAGACCTGATCCGCTGTTCCTGTACTCCGACGACGGTGGCGGGCGATGGTCCTACGGAGAGGTCTCCAATCCGTCGCAGAGGGGGAGGTCCGTCAACCAGGTAGCGGGGGTTCCTGGGCGCTGGCTCGCCGTGGGGCCGGGGCCGGCCGGTGCGGTTCCGAACATGTGGACCTCGGCCGACGGCCGGACATGGGCGGAGGCAGATCCGGGGAGTGCCTTCCAAAGGGGAGACGTGATCAATGACGTGGCGGTGACCGGCTCCGGATTCGTGGCCGTGGGCAGTACACAGCCGGGGAAAAATCCAAGGGCATGGCATTCTGCGGACGGCCGTGTCTGGAACCGGACGGAGGCCGCCTCGCCTGGAAAAGTGGGCGAGTTCCGGACAGTGGTGACACGGGAGGACGTCGTCGTGGCTCTGGCGGACGGCCTCGGGGAGGCGACCACAGTGATCGTGCGTTCCAATGACGGCGGCCGGAGCTGGCTGCGCACCGGCGCCGCGCTCCCCGGCGTGCGGCCGGAAACGGCTGCACTCGCCACAACCGATGAGGGTCTGCTTCTCGTCTCAACTCAGCGGGCGGGGACGGGCGAGGCTCGGGTCTTCTGCTCGGAGGCGGGAGCCAACTGGGTGCGCTGCGGAGTCATCAAGGGGCTCGGCCCACAGGGGGTGTACGGTGTCGTCTCCGCTCCGGGAGGTGCGATCGCGATCGCGCCGACGAAGGAACAGCAGTACGCCCTCTATCGCAGCGCGAACGGAAAGTCGTGGTCCAAGAGTGATGATCTCGGTCGTATTCCCGGGACGCTGTCGAGCCTCGCCGTCACCGAAGCTGGAACTGTGGTCGCGGGCGGCGGCGAGCGAACCCAGGAAGGCGTCGACCGAGCCGTGCTCGTGACCGCTCTGTCAGGTGGTGACGCCCGGCGGATCCCTTTGCAAGACATCGCCGATGTCGCCCGATCCGCTGAGCCGTCGAAAAAGGCCAACCAGTAGGGCCTGGCCGGCTTCGGACGCGACGGCGTGTCGGCCCCTTGAAGACGAGGCGGAAGAGACACAGAACTCCAGATGGGACGGATCACGTCCAACCGCCGCCCCACTCAAGGCCCTGCCGCCGGGCGACTCACCGGGCCGACCGCCACCTGATCAGGCCTTAATAATCCTGCTTGCCGGATTTGAACCTCCAGTAGGGGGAGATGCGAAGGTAAGGCGCATGGACGGGGACATGCTCTACTCGATCGGTGACCTGGCCCGGCGGACCGGGCTGAGCGTCAAGACCATCCGGTTCTACTCCGATCGCGGGATCGTGCCGCCCACCGACCGCAGCCCAACCGGCCACCGCCTCTACGGCATCGACGCCGTTGCCCGCCTGGACCTTGTAAGAACGCTGCGCGACCTGGGTCTGGACCTGCTCACGATCGGCAAGGTTGTGGACCAGGAGGTGCCTGGCTCAGGTCGTCGCAGCGCACGCCGAAGCCCTGGACGTGCAGATCCGCACGCTGCACCTGCGCCGCGCGGTGCTGACGGCGGTGGCCCGGCGCGGCTCGACTTTGGAGGAGATGGATCTGATGCACAAGCTGGCCAAGCTGTCGGAACACGAGCGCCGGACGCTGATCGACGACTTTTTCGACACAGTCTTCGGCGGCCTGGACGTCGACCACGCTTTCGCCGGAATCAGGCGCTCGATGACCCCTGAGCTGCCCGACAACCCCGAGCCCGAGCAGGTCGAGGCGTGGGTGGAGCTGGCGGACCTGTTCCAGGACCTGGGCTTTCGCACGAGCATGCGCCACATGGCCGAAGATCATGCGGCCGAACGCGGGCAGGGCGCAGACACCGTCGTGCGGCGCGATCTTGCTGCGATCGTGCGCGACCAGGTCGCTCCCGCAGCGGCCGACGGCATGGACCCGGCCTCGGGTGAGGCCGCTCACCTCCTCGCGGCCCTCACGGCCCGCTACGCAGACCTGATTGACCACCCCGACAACCTTGAGCTCCGGCACTTGATGCTGACCCGGCTGAAGCGCATGAACGACCCTCGCCGGGAGCGGTATCTCACGCTGCTCGCGGCGATCAACGGCCGGCCCGCCCCGGAGATGGTGACACCGGCGCTGGAGTGGTGCCTGCGCACCATGCGGGCCCAGGAGCGCCGATAGTGACCGAGATGGGGGTGGTCTTGCAAGTGGCCGCGACGTAGTCGGCTCCCGCCCTCGTGCTCCGCCCTTGGCGCGAGACGGATGCCGCCGGGCTGGTGGTGGCGTGGCGGGATCCGGCCCTGCGTCGCTGGTCGAACGCTCCGGTGGACGACGTCGACTTCGTGTCAGGGGTCGTCCATTGCGAAAGGCCGTCGAGCGTGCCCTCAATGGCAGGACGGTCGACGGCCTTTCGCAGGAGGCCTGAGTGCCCTGTGTGTGCCCTGGCGGCTCAACCGCCTTGTTTACGCAGGTCAGAAGCTCAGGGGCTCAGACGTCGTAGTAGAGCTCGAACTCGTGCGGGTGCGGGCGCAGCCGGATCGGGTCGATCTCGTTCTCCCGCTTGTAGGAGATCCAGGTCTCGATCAGGTCCGGCGTGAACACGCCGCCCTCCAGCAGGTACTCGTGGTCGGCCTCCAGGGCCGCGAGCACGTCCGTCAGCGAGCCGGGGACCTGCGGGATGTTGCGGGCCTCCTCGGGGGGAAGCTCGTAGAGGTCCTTGTCGACCGGCTCGACCGGCTCGATCTTGTTGCGGATGCCGTCGATGCCGGCCATCAGCTGGGCGGCGAAGGCGAAGTACGGGTTGCACGACGGGTCCGGGACGCGGAACTCGATGCGCTTGGCCTTCGGGTTGGAGCCCGTGATCGGGATGCGGATGCACGCCGAGCGGTTGCGCTGGGAGTAGACCAGGTTCACCGGGGCCTCGTAGCCGGGCACCAGGCGGTGGTAGGAGTTGACCGTCGGGTTGGTGAAGGCCAGCAGTGACGGAGCGTGCTTGAGCAGTCCGCCGATGTAGTAGCGGGCGGTGTCGGACAGACCCGCGTAGCCGACCTCGTCGTAGAAGAGCGGCGCGCCGTCCTTCCAGAGCGACTGGTGGCAGTGCATGCCGGAGCCGTTGTCACCGAAGATCGGCTTGGGCATGAAGGTGACCGTGTGGCCGTGCTCCAGGGCCGTGCTCTTGACGATGTACTTGTACAGCATCAGGGTGTCGGCGGCCTTGAGCAGCGTGTTGAACCGGAAGTCGATCTCCGCCTGGCCGGCCGTGCCCACCTCGTGGTGCTGCATCTCGACGTCGATGCCCGCGTCGATGAGGCGGCGCACCATCTCCGAGCGCAGGTCGGTGAAGTGGTCCATCGGCGGGACCGGGAAGTAGCCGCCCTTGAAGCGCGGCTTGTAACCGAGGTTGCCGCCGTCCTGGGCCTTGCCGCTGTTCCAGGCACCCTCGATCGAGTCGATGTAGTAGTAACTCGCGTGCGCGTTGGTCTCGAACCGCACGTCGTCGAAGATGTAGAACTCGGCCTCGGGGCCGAAGTAGACCGTGTCGGCGATGCCGGTGCCCTTGAGATACTCCTCCGCCTTGCGGGCGACGTTGCGCGGGTCGCGGCTGTAGGCCTCGCCCGTCAGCGGGTCGTGCACGAAGAAGTTGATGTTGAGCGTCTTGTGCTGGCGGAACGGGTCGAGCACGGCCGTGGACGGGTCGGGCAGCAGCAGCATGTCCGACTCGTGGATGGCCTGGAAACCGCGGATCGACGAGCCGTCGAACATGAGACCGTCGGTGAAGACGCCGGCTCCGAAGTTCTCCGAAGGGAACGTGAAGTGGTGCGTCGTCCCCGGCAGGTCGGTGAACCTGACATCGACGAACTGCACCCCCTCGTCCTTGATGAACTTCAGGACGTCGTCGGCGGAGTTGAACACGCGAACCTCCCATGGGGCACGGGCTATCAGGGCGAAAGTATGCCTGCGCCGTTACCGCCCCGTGTCTCGTCTGTTTCACTCGTGTTAAGCGGAAGTCGCCTTCACGCTAGTTCTCCTGCCCCGTCTGAACGGGTATATCGGGCCTTCCTTTGCCTGGTTTTGCTGGATTTTCACGTGTCGGACTTCAGCGCTCTGCAGCCCTCCGGCGTCTCCTCCTCAAGCGAGTAGGGATCCACGGCCGGGCCGTCGACCTTCAGTTTCCGGTCGGGAGGGGAGTCCGGATAGAACGGATGGACGAAGCCGTCATCGATGTCACACCGTGCCGGAGCGGTCCCCCCGCCGTTCCACTGACCGACCCAGAAGCGCAGTCGGCCGCCCTCCCGCCACACGTCCAGCCTGCCGGTGTTGTGCGCGACGAGCCTGATCAGGGTGTCCGGCCGGCCCGGCCGCTGGATCGCGTACACGAACAGGTAGTTGACCTTGATCCGAACGCCGCCGAGTCCGTTCTCCTCGAAGGTCGTCAGCCGGGTTCTGCCATGGACCTTGAAGGTCTCGCTGACCAGTTCGGCGCTCTTCGGAGCCAGGCTGGTCACCCACCTCCGGCTTTCGTACCCGCCCTTCCTGCCGGGGCGCCTGAGGTCCTTGACGAACGGCGTGCGCTGCTCGGGGTCCAGCAACCGGATCAGCGCGTTCGGCCTGCCGCCCAGCAGCACCTTCCGGTCCAGGTTCGAGGCCGTCAGGAGTTTTCTCGCGTGCCGCAGTGCCGCGGACACCTCCTTACGGCTCAGCCCGCCGATCGCCCTGGCTTCCGGCATGACCAGCCCCTTGGCGCCGTTGGCGTACTTCTGGGCGGGTGAGCCGTCGAAGGGGGAGACCTTCGCCGACTCCACCGGGGTCGGCTCGGCGCTCCGCCCGGCCGTCGGCTCGGTGGACGGGTCGATGCCGAAGTCCGCGAGGACGGCGGCGCGGACCTGTTCGACGGTCTCGGGCCGGTAGACGACGAATCCCCCGGCCGCCGCCACCAGGACGGCCACCGCGACCGCGGCCCACCGCCGCCTGCGGCGACGCCTGAGGCGGGGCTGCCGCGCCCACTCCTGTTCGGCGATCCTGGTCATCCGCTTGCGTTCCCGCACGCTGATCTGAGCCGTGAGCGTCTCGAACCGCTCGTCGATGTCGTCGTTGTCAGGCACGGGGGCTCCGGGGGGAATGTGCTGGTTGAGATGCCGACACATATGATCTATGGTTTTCGCCCTGTCTCGCCAGCCGGTCCGGGCGAGTACGGGGGCGGTGCCCGGGGCGGCTACCGTTGGGGCATGAGCAGCAAGCAGCCGCGTTGGACCCAGACCTGGCTCGGCGGCGTCAGGTCGGCCGGAGTCGACCTCGGTTCTCCGGGGGAGCGGCTCGGGCTGCCCGCGGAGGGCAGCGGCTCGGTGGCCGGATTCGGCCGCAGACTCGGCGCCATCGTGGTCGACTGGCTGATCTGCACCTGGGCCATCACCCAGGGGCTCCTGCGGATCGACCCCACTCATGCGGCCTGGGTCCCGATCCTGGTCCTGGCCGCCGAATACCTCCTGCTGGTGGGCACCATGGGGATGACCTTCGGGATGCGGCTGTTCGGCATCAGGGTCGCCGCGCTCGGCGGCGGCCGCCCCGGGTTCCTCTCCGTGCTGACCCGGACCGTCCTGCTCTGCCTGGCCCTGCCCGCCCTCATCTGGGACCGTGACCAGCGGGGCCTGCACGACCGCGCGGCGAACACCGTGGTCGTACGCCTCTGAGGCGTCCCCGCGCCCGCAGCCGATTCCTTTTCCCTCCGGCGGACGTCACAACGGCGGGCGGCCGCGCCGGGCGGTCCGCCGCGAGGGAGGAACGACTTCGTGATCAAGGAAGAGGCGGGTCCGGAGGAGAGCGCGGTCCTGGCCGCCGCGCTGGCGGGTGACGAGCCGGCGTTCGGCACGCTCGTCGAGCGGTACCGGCGGGAGCTGCGGGTGCACTGCTACCGGATGCTCGGCTCCTTCGAGGAGTCGGAGGACCTGGTGCAGGAGACGTTCCTGCGCGCCTGGCGCAGGCGGGAGAGCTTCCAGGGGCGCTCGACCTTCAGGGCCTGGCTGTACCGGATCGCGACCAACGCCTGCCTGGACTTCCTCGACCGCCACCCGCGCCGCCCACGCCCGCGTGAAGCGCCGGTGCTGGCCACCTCCGGCGTCCCCTCGCCGGCACCGACCGAGGTCTTCTGGTTGCGTCCGTACCCGGACCGGCTCCTGGAGCCGCCCGCCCCCGCCGGCGCCGAGCCGGACGCCGAGGTGGTCGCCAAGGAGACGATCGAGCTGGCGTTCCTGGTCGCCATCCAGCACCTGCCTCCCCGGCAGCGGGTGGTGCTGATTCTGCGCGACGTGCTCGGCTGGTCGGCGCAGGAGGCCGCCGCGCTGCTGGAGGTGAGCGTCGCGGCGGTGAAGAGCGCCCTGCAGCGGGCCCGGTCGACGATGCGGGAGCACCTGCCCGCACAGCGGATGGAGTGGGCGCCCTCCTCGGATCCGACCGGGGAGGAACGCGCGGCGCTGCGACGCTACATGGACGCCGTCGAGCAGGCGGATCCCGAGGTCCTGGCCGGGGTGCTGCGCGCGGACGCCTGGCAGGCGATGCCGCCGGCCCCGATCTGGATCCTGGGTGGGGAGGCGATCGTCGAGGCGTGGCGCCCGGCGATGATCGGTCCCGAGGCGTGGGGTGACTGGCGCGTCCTGCCCACCCGCGCCAACCGGCAACCCGCCGCGGCGGCCTACCTCAGGCGTCCGGGCGAGTCCGGGTACCAGGGTTCGTGGCTCGGCGTGCTGCGGGTCGAGGACGAGCTGGTGACCCAGATCACCACCTTCGGCGCCGAGATCTTCCCGGCGTTCGGCCTCCCCACGGCGCTGTGACGGGCATCGGCGAGGACCCCGGGCGGTTCGGGCCGTCGTTCCGGATACGGACGGTCGTCGTCGAGCCCGGCGGCTCGCTGGACCGGGCCGGAGCCGAATGGCGGGACGCGATCGTCCTGCTTGAGCGCGGACGGATCGAGCTCGTCTGCTCCGACGGTGATCGCCTGGCCTTCCGGTGCGGCGACGTGCTGTGGCTGGACGGGCTGCCGGTGCGAGCCCTGCACAATCCGGGGCGGGAACCCGCCGTCCTGCTCGCGATCTCACGCAGGCCCGGGCGCCGCTGAGTCCCTGGCTTCCGAGAACCAAACCCCCGGGGCGATTCCTTTTGCGGCCCCCGGCCGTCGTAACGGTCACACACCGCGTCACGGAAGGGATGATCATGAACGATATGCAGAAGCGGGTCCAGGAGGCGGCCGACAGGCTCGTGGAGTCCGGGACCGAGCGGGGCCTGCAGGTCGCCGTGTACCGGCACGGCGAACCGGTGGTCGACGTCGTCGCGGGTGTCGCCGACCCGGCCACCGGGCGCCTGGTCACGCCGGACACGCCGTTCTACAGCACCTCGACCGGCAAGGGCGTCACCTCGACCGTGGTGCACGTGCTCGTGGAGCGGGGCGTGCTCGGCTACGACACGCCGATCGCCGAGCTGTGGCCGGAGTTCGGCGCCCACGGCAAGGAACGCGCGACGGTGCGGCACGCCCTGACCCACTCGACGGGCGTGCCCGGCTTGCCCGCCGGGACCACGCCCGAGGACCTGTGCGACTGGGACGGGATGTGCGCGGCGATCGCCGGTGCCAAGCCCTGGTGGGAGCCGGGCACCAGGACCGGCTACCACCCCCAGTCGTTCGGTTACCTCATCGGGGAGATCGTCCGCCGGAGCACCGGCAGGCCGATCTCGCAGATCCTGCGGGAGGAGGTCGCCGGGCCGCTCGGGGTGGCCGGTGAGCTGTTCTTCGGCGTCCCGGAATCCGAGCTGGCCCGGCTGGCCCGGCTGGAGGACGCGCCGAGCGATTTCGAGATGCCCGCGGAGATGCCCGCGGAGATGCCCGCGGAGATGTTCGCCGACATACCGTTCTTCAGGGTGGTGGACGGCTACACGGCGGCGCCGATGGCGGCGATGCCGGATGCCGCTTTCGGCAACCGCGCCGACGTGCTGACCTCCGACATCCCGGCGGGCGGCACCATGTCCGCCCGTGCCGTGGCCCGCATGTACGCCGCCCTGCTGGGCGAGGTGGACGGCGTCAGGCTCGTCTCGCCGGCACGGCTGCGAGAGATCACCGAGGTGGTGGTGACCGGCGTGGACGAGGTCACCGGCACCCCGGTCACCAGATCCCTCGGGTACGCCGTCGGCGCCACCGAACTGCTCGACGCCCCCACCCTGTTCGGGATGGCGGGCAGCGGCGGCTCGGCCGCCTACGCCGACACGGCCACCGGGATCGCGATCGCCATGACCAAGAACCTGGTCTCCGGCGGAGACTTCGGCACCTTCGATGAGATCGGCCGGATCGTCATGAACGCCGGCCGCTAGACCCGCGTTCCCGGCCGGTCCGGGACGACCTCCCGCAGCATCGGATCTCAGCCGGCAGCCGACCTGTGACGATCTCCGGCGTGCGGGAAAGGAGGCCGGGGTGCCATCCGTGTCGCATGGCGGGCACACGGGTGCCGCCCCGGCCGCCGGGTGCGCGTCTACCGGGCGCAGGTGAAGATCGCGGTGCCGGGCAGGTGGCGGCCGCGCAGCGGGCTCCAGCCGCCCCACTCGCGGTCGTGGCCCGGCGGCCACTCGGGCTCGGTCAGGTGCCGCAGCACCAGCCCGGAGGCGGTGATGAGGTGGACCCAGTCGGCCATCGTGCGATGGTGCTCGACGTAGCACGGACGCCCGTCCTCGCCGATCTCCACGTACGCGGAGCGATCGAAGTAGGAGCGGTCGGAGGTCAGCCCGGCGGGGCCGGGGTCGTCGGGGAAGGCCCAGCGGACGGGGTGGCTTACCGAGAAGACCAGGCGGCCCCCGGGGCGCAGCACCCGGCGGACCTCGGCGAGGACGGCCCCGGCGTCGGCCACGAACGGCAGCGCGCCGAAGGCCGAGCAGGCCAGGTCGAACGCCCCGTCGGCGAAGGGCAGGACCTCGGCGTCCGCCTGGACCACGGGGAGCGCGGCGCCCGCGTCCAGGTCGATCCGGCGCGAATGCTGAAGCTGGCGGAAGGACAGATCGAAGGCGGCGACCCTGGCGCCCTGGCCGGCCAGCCAGCGCCCGCACTGCCCGGCGCCGCAGCCGATCTCCAGCACGTCCCTGCCCGCGACATCGCCCAGCAGACGGGCGTCGGCCTCGTCCAACCCCTCGGGACACCAGACGAATCCGGAGTCGCGCAGGAACTCCCCGTGCTCGGCCTGGTACTCGTCGGCGGCGCCGTCCCACCAGCCGCGGTTGGCCCGGGAGGTGGCCGTGGCGTCCACCCGGTGGCGGCCCACCCCGGCGGAGCCCATCAGCGCATCTTCGGGCGGGGCATCTTCGCGCCGCGCGGCAGCGGGCCCTTGGGCATCGGCAGCGTCTGAGGCAGGGCCTTCAGCCGGTTGTTGATCTCGTACAGGGCGGGCTTCTTGAGGTTGCGGGGCAGCTTCATCAGGTGCCGCTGCAGCTTGGCCAGCGGGATCTGCCCCTCGCCGTCACCGGACTGGATGTCGTAGACGGGCACGTCCAGCGCGATCCGCTGGACCCGCTTCTTCTCGGCGACCAGCATCTTCTGCACCCGGTTGCCCGGCCCCTCCGAGACCAGGATGATGCCTGGGTAGCCGACCACGCGGTGCACGATGTCCTGGTCGCGGGTGGCCGCGACGGTCGGGGTGACCTCCCAGTTGCCGCGCATGCCCTGCAGGATCGCGGCGGCGGCGCCGACCTGCCCGTGCAGCATGGAGTACTGCGCCTTCTGGGCGAGCTGGCCGAACACCACCAGCCCGACGGTCAGGGCCAGCAGTATCCCGATGAAAAGCAGATACCAGAACCAGCCCGTGACCAGGCCGATCACCACGAACAGCGCGAGCGTGCCCAGCGCCGAGGCGTAGACGATCGGCATCCCCTTGGGGTTGGCCTCCTTGATGATCTTCGTGATCATACGGAGTTGCTTGATGCGCCCCGGGCGCTCTGAGTCTTCGGGCTTCTTGGCCATGTTCTGAAGGATACAAATCCATGGCTCAAGAAGTGAAAACGTGACCTGCCGGGTGCCGGTTCCGGCGCCGGGGCCGAAGGCCGCGGAGCGCCGGAAAGGCCGGTACCGCTGGGAGAAACGCCCCTGCCGACTGCTTTACCTGGATTATCCGGTCACGGTCGCGCTCAGGCGGCGGTCGGCGACGCTGCGGCTCACCTCGACCGTGTGGTCCCCCGGCACCGTCGACCAGCCCCGGTCCGTCCACACCTGGAAGGCGCGCTCGGGCAGGTGGACCGTGGTGACCACGGTCTCGCCCGGGGCCGCGTCGACGACGGAGAACCCCGCGCCGTCCCGGTCTCCTACGCCTGGTGGGGCGAACGGCAACCGGCGGCTCGGTAGGTCTGGCGGCGACACCGTTGAAGAAGGCGGGCACCTCCGACGCCCCAACCGGAGGAACCCCGCTCGCGAGCGGGGTTCCTCCGGTTTCCACAGCCGGTGAGGCCGGGCCGCTCAGGCGTGCTGGCGGGCCTCGACGGCCTGCTTGTACAGGCGGCCCGCCCGGTAGGAGGAGCGAACCAGCGGCCCCGACAGGACCCCGGCGAAACCGATGGCCTCCGCCTCCTTGCCCAGCTCCACGAACTCCTCCGGCTTCACCCAGCGGTCGACGGGGTGGTGGCGCGGGGTGGGCCGCAGGTACTGGGTCACGGTGAGCAGGTCGCACCCGGCCTCGTGCAGGTCGCGCATGGCCTGGACGACCTCCTCGCGCTCCTCGCCCATGCCGAGGATCAGGTTGGACTTGGTCACCAGGCCGGCCTGGCGGGCCTTGGTGATCACTTCCAGGGAGCGCTCGTAACGGAAGGCGGGCCGGATGCGCTTGAAGATCCGCGGCACGGTCTCGACGTTGTGCGCGAACACCTCGGGCCTGGCGGAGAAGACCTCCTCCAGCTGGGCCTGGTCGCCGTTGAAGTCGGGCACCAGCAGCTCGACGCCACAGCCGGGCAGCAGCGCGTGGATCTGCCGCGCGGTCTCCGCGTACAGCCACGCGCCGCCGTCGGGCAGGTCGTCGCGGGCGACACCGGTCACGGTCGCGTAGTTGAGGCCCATCTGCCGCACCGAGTCGGCCACGCGGCGCGGCTCGTCGGTGTCGTACGCCTTGGGCTTGCCGGTGTCGATCTGGCAGAAGTCACACCGCCGGGTGCACTGGTCACCGCCGATGAGGAAGGTGGCCTCGCGGTCCTCCCAGCACTCGGAGATGTTGGGGCATCCGGCCTCCTGACAGACCGTGTGCAGCCCTTCGCGTTTGACCAGCGCACGCAGCTCGGTGTGGTTCGGGCCCGCCCTGAATTTGGTCTTGATCCATTCGGGCTTCTTCTCGATGGGGGTCTCGGCGTTGCGGACCTCCAGCCGGAGGAGCTTGCGCCCTTCAGGTGCGACGGTCATGCCAGCTCCTTCGTCGGTCGAGGGACCGAGGTGTTACACGTCGAGGTGGGGTAAGTGTCATCACGCTCGCTCACCTGTCCAGCCTATGTCCCACCGTGAGCCGCGAGGCCCCGGGGGTTCAGCGCCGGAACAGGTCTTCCTCGGGCAGCTCGAAGGCCCGCGCGCCGAGCGCCTCCGCCAGGTGCTTCTCGGCGTACGGCAGGACCTCGTCGACCACGATCCGCCGGCCGGTCTCGGCGGACAGCGAGGAGACCCCGGCGTCGCTGATGCCGCACGGGACGATCCGGTTGTACCAGCTCGGGTCGTTGGAGCAGTTGAGCGCGAACCCGTGCATCGTGACGCCGCTCGAGACCCGGATGCCGATGGCCCCGACCTTCCTGTCCGGCAGGCCGTGCGAGGGGTCTCCGGCCACCCAGACACCGCCACGCCCCTGGACTCGGCCGGCCTGCACCCCGAAGTCGGCGCAGACGGCCACCAGGGTCTCCTCCAGGAGCTTCACGTAGGCGTTCACGTCGAGCGGGCCGCCGAGCCTGACGATCGGGTAGCCGACCAGCTGGCCGGGACCGTGCCAGGTGATCCGGCCGCCCCGGTCGACCTCGACGACGGGGGTGCCGTCGGAGGGCCGCTCGTGCGGCGCGGTTCGTTTTCCCGCCGTATAGACCGGCGCGTGCTCAAGCATCAGGCAGGTGTCGGGAATCTCCTCGGCCACGCGGCGTGCGTGGATGCGCCGCTGAAGATCCCAGGCCTGCTCATAGGGGAAGTCAACGCCAAGACGGACGATTGCCAGGTCACTCACGTCTCAAGAGTAGTTGACCCGTTCGTGGTCACGACGTGAGAAGCCGAGGCTCGATGCGGAACTCCTTGGCCCCGCCCGCCCCGTCGTGCTCGACCTTGTAGGCGTAGGCGTCCGGCTGCACGCTGACGGCCTGGATGAACTCGGTGCCCACGTAGTGCAGCGCCACACCCTCGTCCGCCGCGTAGCCCCCCGGCAGCTCGCCCGAGGCCACCGCCTCGTGCAGCAGCGCGCGGCGCTGCGGGTCGGAGTCGTAGTGGACGCCGCACGAGTGGGGCAGCAGGCCCAGGCCGTCGGACCACACCCGCAGCGTCGGGCCGAAGGAGTCGGTGTTGCCGCCCACGTGCCAGCAGAGCGCCCCGGCGCTCTGGCCGCTCAGCACCACACCGGCCCGCCAGGCCTCCTCGAAGATCTCGTCCAGGCCGTGCAGCCGCCACAGGGCCGCCAGGTTGGCCACGCTGCCGCCGCTGACGTAGATGAGGTCCTGGCTGAGCACCCACTCGCGCGGATCCTCGACGTTGGGCATCGGGAACACGGTCAGGTGGCTGACCTCGACGTCCCAATCGCGGAAGGCGCCGTACATCTTCAGCAGCCAGTCGGCGTCGTCGCCGGTGGCGGTGGCGAGCAGGCCCAGCCTCGGCCGGTCCTGGCCGGTCAGGTCGAGGGCGTACCGCAGCAGCGCGCTCGCCTCTATGAACCCGTAGCGCTCGGACGGGCGGAACGAGCCGCCTCCGATGGCAAGGATGTGAGACTGCCCAGAACTACGCATACATGACCTCTTCGACGGCTTTGGCGGAAACAGGGACCCTAGAGTACGGCGGCCAGCGCCTCACTGAGGCGCGTATGCCGGAACGTGTAACCAGACTCCAGAAGGCGCCGGGGCAGCACCCGCTGCCCGGCCAGCACCCCCTCCTCCGCGAACCCCCCGATGGCCGTGCGCAGCGCGAATCCGGGTACGGCGAGTGGCATGGTGGGCCGGTGCAGGGCCTTCCCGAGCGCTCTGGTGAACTCCGCGTTGGTGACCGGCTGCGGCGCGGTGAGGTTGACCGGGCCCGATATCTCCGGGTCGCCCAGGATGTGCAGTACGGCGTGCACCCAGTCGTCGATCGATATCCAGGACCAGTACTGTTCTCCCGAGCCCAGGGGCGCTCCCAGCCCCAGCTTGAAGATCGGCAGGATCTTCGCCAGCATGCCGCCCGCGCCGCTCAGCACCAGGCCGGTACGGAGCCGGGCCACCCGGATGCCCGCCTCCTCGGCGGGTACCGTCTCGGCCTCCCAGGGCACCACCACCTCCCGCGCGAGGAATCCCTCGCCCGGTGGGGCCGTCTCGTCCACCTCGTGGTCCCCGGTGTCCCCGTAGTAGCCGATCGCGGACGCCGACAGCAGCGTCGGAGGCCTGTCCGGCAGCTCCGCCAGCGCTTTCACCAGCGTCCTGGTCCCCTCGACCCGGCTGCGGACCAGTTCGCGCTTGACGTCGTCGCTCCAGCGCCGGTCGCCGATCCCCGCTCCGGCGAGATGGACCACGGCCCGCGCCCCCTGCAGGGCCGCCGGGTCGATGAGCCCTTTGCCCGGGTTCCAGAACGCCTCGTCGACGCCCTGCGGCGCCCGCCGTACCAACCTGACCACCCGGGTGTCGTCGGCCCGCAGAGCCTTGACCAGAGCCGATCCAAGCAGTCCAGAGGACCCGGTCACGATGATCGCCATGTTGTCCAATCTAGTCGACCTCCCCTGCGATTTCCGGGAAGCAGGAGTCACCGGATGCGTCGGGAGCGGAAGACGGGGGTCGGCTCGCCTCCGGCGACGGCGGGAAGCGGCTGGTCGCCGTCACGGCGGGGTCATGTCGTCTTCTTCCTCGGCGGCGGAGTCGGCTGGGGCGCTCTCGCCCGTCGCGGTACTGCCGCTCGCCGCCGCCCTCGCCATGAGCCTCTCTCCCGCTGCTCGGTGGCGGCGGCTGGAAACCGTGCCGCGCGGCGGCCGTCAACAGCCTGTCCGCCGCTGGCCGGGCGTATTCCGCTCATACCCAAAGGACACCCGTGAAGATGACGAGAACGGACCGGGCCGGTCCGCGGAGAGCGGACCGGCCCGGGGGAGGCGGAACGGCGACTAGGCGTTGAGGCCCAGCTGGTTCTCGAAACGGCCCTCCTCCAGGCGACGCTTGATCGTCGTCAGGAAGCGGGCGGCGTCGGCGCCGTCGACCAGGCGGTGGTCGTAGCTGAGCGCGAGGTAGACCATCGAGCGGACGGCGATGACCTCGCCCTCGGCGGTGTCCAGGACGACCGGGCGCTTGACGACCGCGCCGGTGCCCAGCATGCCGACCTGCGGCTGGTTGAGTATCGGCGTGTCGAACAGCGCGCCCCGGCTGCCGGTGTTGGTCAGCGTGAACGTGCCGCCGCCGAGCTCGTCCGGGCTCACCTTGTTGGTGCGGGTGCGCTCGGCCAGATCGGCGATCTTACGGGCCAGCCCGGCGATGTTGAGGTCGCCCGCGCTCTTGATCACCGGGACGATCAGGCCGCGCTCGGTGTCCGTCGCGAAGGCCAGGTGCTCGGCGTCGAAGTAGGTGACCTCGTTGGTCTCGCTGTTGATCGTGGCGTTCAGCTTCGGGTGCTGCTTGAGCGCCTCGATCGTGGCGAGGGCGAAGAACGGCATGAACGAGAGCTTGACGCCCTCACGCCGCTGGAACTCGGCCTTCGCGCGGTCACGCAGCTGCGCGACCTTGGTGACGTCGACCTCGACCACGGTGGTGAGCTGGGCCGAGACCTGCAGCGACTCGACCATGCGCTTGGCGATGGTCTGGCGCAGCCGCGACATCTTCTCGGTGCGTCCACGCAGCGTGGTGTCCACCACGACCGGCTCGGGAGCCTGCGCGGGGGCGGCCGCCGGAGCCTGGACGGCGGCCTGCGGAGCCGGAGCCTGGGCCTGGGTCGCCGCGGCCCGCTCGCGCTGGTCGCGGGCCGCTTCCAGCACGTCCTGCTTGCGGATGCGACCGCCGACGCCGGTGCCGTTCAGCGAGTCGAGGTCGACGCCGTGCTCGCCGGCGAGCTTGCGCACCAGCGGGGTGACGTACGGGCTCTCACCGGAGGGCTGGGCGGCGGGCTCGGCGGCCGGTGCCGTCGCGATCGGGGACGGCGGCGCGGCCGGGGAGGTCTGGACGGCCTGGAGGGGCGGTGCCGGGGCCTGCGCGGGTGCCGGGGCGGGAGCCGGGGCGGGAGCGGGGGCGGGAGCGGGGGCGGGAGCGGGGGCCTGCGGGGCGGGCTGCGGGATCGAGGAGACCGGCTGTGCCTGCTGCTGGGGGACCGGCTCGGGCTCGGGCTCGGGGGCCGCCTCCTGCGCCGGGGCGGCGCCCTCGGTGCCGCTCTCGTCGATGACGGCGAGCTCGGCGCCGACCTCGACTGTCTCGTCCTCGGCCACCACGATCTTCGTGAGGATGCCCGCGGCCGGAGACGGGATCTCGGTGTCGACCTTGTCGGTGGAGACTTCGAGAAGCGGCTCGTCGGCCTCGACGCGCTCGCCCTCCTTCTTCAGCCAACGGGTGACGGTGCCCTCCGTGACGCTCTCACCGAGCTGGGGCATCTGTACGGACTTCGGCATTGGTGTCTTCTCTCGCGTTCCGAGTGAGGGCTTACGTTAGTTGTGGACGTGGAGCGGCTTGCCGGCCAGCGCCAGCATCGCCTCGCCGACGGCCTCGGACTGGGTCGGGTGGGCGTGGATGAGCTGGGCGACCTCGGAGGGCAGGGCCTCCCAGTTGTAGATCAGCTGCCCCTCGGTCACGAGCTCGCCGATGCGACGGCCGACCATGTGCACGCCGAGCACCGGGCCGTCCTTCGCTGAGATGATCTTGACGGCGCCCTGCGTCTGCAGGATCTGGCTCTTGGGGTTGCCCGCGAGGTCGTAGGTGAACTCGACGACCTCGTGGCCGCGCTCCCTGGCCTGGGCGGAGGTGATGCCCACCGAGGCGACCTCGGGGTCGGAGTAGGTGATCCGCGGCACGCCGTCGTAGTCGATCGGCACGGGGTTCAGCCCCGCGATGTGCTCGGCCACCAGGATGCCCTCGGCGAAGCCCGCGTGGGCGAGCTGCAGGGTCGGGATGAGGTCGCCGACCGCGTACACGCCGGGCACGCTGGTCTGGCAGAACTCGTTCACGGTGACGGTGCCGCGCTCGATGGCGACACCCGCCTCCTCGAAGCCCATGCCCGCGGAGACCGCGCCGCGGCCGACCGCGACGAGCAGCAGCTCGGCGTCCAGGGTCTTGCCGTTGGCCAGGCTGACGACCACGCCGGTGTCGGTGGTCTTGACGCCCTCGAAGAAGACGCCCAGCTCCTGCTTGATGCCGCGGCGGCGGAAGGAGCGCTCGAGCAGCTTGGAGCTCGACTCCTCCTCCAGCGGCAGCAGGTGCGGCAGGCCCTCGACGATCGTCACCTCGGCGCCGAAGGAGCGCCAGACGCTGGCGAACTCCACGCCGATGACGCCGCCGCCCAGGACGACCACGGAAGTGGGCACCCGGTCGAGCTTGAGCGCGTGCTCGCTGGTGATGACACGCTCGCCGTCGATCTCCAGGCCGGGAAGGGACCTGGGCGCGGAGCCGGTCGCCAGCACGATGTTGCGGCCCTCGTAGATCTCGGAGCCCACGGACACCCGGTTCGGGCCCGCGAGACGGCCCTCACCCTCGATGATCGTGATGCCCTTGCTCTTGAGAAGGCCCTGCACGCCCTTCCAGGCGCGATTGACGATCTTGTCCTTGAACGCGTGGACCGCGGGCACGTCGATGCCCTCGAAACGGGCCTTGACGCCGTAGGTCGCGCTTTCCCGCGTCTCGTCGGCGACCTCCGCGGAGTGCAGAAGCGCCTTGGTGGGAATGCACCCCCGGTGCAGGCAGGTGCCGCCGATCTTGTCTCTCTCGATCAGCGCGACCGTCTTGCCCAGCTCGGCCGCCCGCAGAGCGCAGGCATACCCGCCGCTACCGCCACCCAGGACGACGATGTCGTAGGGGCCGCTGCCATCAGCCACAGGAAAGCTCCTTGTCGGATTGGAATACCGTGTTCACGGTCGCGCCCCTTCCGTGCCCTGGCCGGCCGCGCGGATCCTCGATCGCATCCACGCCGCCGCCTGACCCGGCTCGGCGCCCAGTCGGTGCCCGCCCTTGGCCCGGCACCGACAACCGCATCTTTTCATCTGTCTGTGTTGCTTGTGACCCGCATGCGCGGCTACGCCGACGCCTGGGCGGACCCGGTCGCGTAGCGCTCGGCCAGGCCGACGAGCGTCCGGGTGACCGCCCCGGTACCGCCCTTCGGCGTGTAGCCGTGCGGCTCTCCCTTGTTGAAGGCGGGACCGGCCATGTCAATGTGTGCCCAACGGACACCGTCCGGCACGAATTCCCGCAGGAAGATCGCCGCCGTGAGCATCCCGCCGAAACGCTCGGGGTGCAGGTTGGCGATGTCGGCCACGGGCGAGTCGAGCCCCTTGCGGAGCTCGTCGGGCAGGGGCATGGGCCACGCGGCCTCGCCCTGCGCGCCCGCCGTCGCGACGATCTCGGCCCGGAGGTCGTCGTCGTTGGCCATGACGCCCGCCGTCCGCCAGCCCAGTGCGACGATCTGCGCGCCGGTGAGCGTGGCGACGTCGACGATCACGTCGGGGTCGTCCTGACCGGCGCGGGCGATACCGTCGATCAGGACCAGACGGCCCTCGGCGTCGGTGTCGAGCACCTCGACCGTCTTGCCCGCGAAGCTGGTGAACACGTCGGAGGGACGCTGCGCGGTACCGCTCGGCATGTTCTCGGCCAGGCAGAGGTAGCCGACCGCGTTGACCTTCAGGCCCAGCCTCGCGATCGCGAGCATCGCGCCGAGGACGGCGCCCGCGCCGCCCATGTCGGACTTCATCCAGTCCATCGCGGCCGACGGCTTGAGCGACAGGCCGCCCGAGTCGAAGGTGATGCCCTTGCCGACGTAGGCGAGCTTCTTCTCGGCCTCGGGGTGGCTGTAGGCGAGGCGTACCAGGCGGGGCGGGTTCGCCGATCCCTGGCCGACGGCGACGATGCCGCCGTAGCCGCCCTCCTTGAGCGCCTTCTCGTCCAGGACCTCGACCGACAGGCCGGCCTCGCCGCCCACCTGCTCGGCGATCTCGGCGAAGCGCGCGGGCCACAGGTCGGAAGGCGGGGTGTTGACCAGGTCACGGACGAGTGAGACCGACTCGGCCAGCGTGCCGGCGCGCCCGACCGCGGCCTCGGCGCCCTCGGCGTCGGTCAGCACGGCCAGCTCGGCCACCGGGGCGCTCGGCTCGTCGGCGGTCCGGTACCTGGTGAAGGAGTACGCGCCGAGCAGGCCGCCCAGGGCGACGGCGCCGGCGTGCTCGGCGCTCGCGGTGGGCAGGGCCAGCGCCACCCGGCCGGTGCCGGCCAGGGCACGGACCGCGGTGCCCGCGGCACGGCGCAGGGCCTCGGCGTCGTAGCCGTTCTCGGGGACGTCGCCCAGGCCGACGACGACCAGCAGGGGTGCGGTCAGCGCGCCGAAAGTGGGGATCTTGGAGATCTCGCCCGGCTTCCCCTTGGCGCCCACACTGCCGAGCGTGGCGGTGAGTCTGCCGCCGAGAGCCTGATCGAGGCCGTCGGCCCCGGGA
Source organism: Streptosporangium sp. CA-115845 (assembly GCF_050943795.1). Taxonomy (NCBI): domain Bacteria; kingdom Bacillati; phylum Actinomycetota; class Actinomycetes; order Streptosporangiales; family Streptosporangiaceae; genus Streptosporangium; species Streptosporangium sp. CA-115845. The sequence continues at coordinate 2,940,344 of NZ_CP191988.1, forward strand.
GCGGGGAGCAGGCCGTCCGGTCCGGTATGGACGCCGACGACCAGTGCGTCGGTGTCGAACGAGACAGCATTGTCAGTTGGGGTCAGCCGCACAGTGGTCACACAAGCCGATGCTAGTCGGGCTTGCGCAGTACTCATAAACGAGGGTTCATCCTACAAATAGTGTCGTCCGATGGTGCTATCCGGAGTGGCATCATCGAGAGAGATGGTGCTAATGTCGCTAGCACTATGTTGCTCACCTTGGATATGAACGATCCTCGGCCACTGCACGAGCAGGTCGCCGAGGCGATCAGACGTGCCGTCGCCGAGGGCTCCTACGCCCAGGGAGACCGGCTCCCGCCGGCGCGCGATCTGGCCGCCGCGCTGGGCATCAACGCCAACACGGTGCTGCGTGCCCTGCGGGATCTGCGTGACGAGGGGGTGCTGGAGTTCCGTCGTGGCCGCGGCGTGAGCGTGCTCAGCCGCCCCAACCCGCGCAGTGTCATCGAGGAGAAGCTGCGTTCCCTGCTCGCCGAGGCGGTCCAGTACGGCTACCGCCACGACGACGTCATCGAGCTCATCAGGGAACTGTCCTGACTTCACTCCCCGGAGCCGAAGCCCGGGGTCTCCCCGCTGAAAAGAGTCAGACGACCGGGTCCGGGACCCGGTCCTTCGAAGGAGTGATCGACATGGGCCTGCGAGTCCGTTTCCTTTCCACGGCCGCAGCCTGGTTCGCGCTGGTGGCCGCCGCCCTGGTCGTCGCGCCGCTGATGTTCCGGGAGCGGCTGCCCAACCCCATGGCCATGCACTGGGGCCCGTCCGGTGCCCCCGACCGCTCGATGTCGTTCACCGCCGCACTGCTGTTCGTGGTGGGCATGTGGGTGCTGATCGGGGGCGGGGCCTGCGTGGTCGCGCTTGTCAACGCCGCGATGCTCAGGCGCAGGACGAGCCGCGTGGCGCTCGGCGCCCTGCTGGGCGGCACCGGCCTGTTCTTCCTGGGGCTGCAGGCGGTCACGCTGGCGGCCAACCTCGACGCCCCCGACTGGCGGCAGGCCGGTCACCTGGGGTGGACCGCGCTGCTCGCGGTCGTGGGGCTGGTGCTCGGCGGCTGGCTCGGTGCTCTCGCAGCCCGTCCGGGACCCGACGACCAGCCGGAGCGGGCCGCGGCCACCTCCCGGCGGTTCCCGCTCCGCCCTGGCCAGCGCGCCGTGTGGGTCTCCTCCGTGCGCAGCGGACTGCTCGCCGTGACCGGCGGCTCCGTCCTGGCGCTGGGGGCAGGGCTCGCGGTGGTCGCCCTGGTCGGCGGCGACGGGACGCTCTGGACCCCAGCGGTGATCACGCTCCTTGTTGGCCTGGTGGCCGTGACCTTCAGTTCGGTGCGGGTGCAGATCACCGAGGAGGGCGTCGCCCTCTCCTACGGGCCGTTCCGCCTGCCCCGCAGGCACATCCCTGTCGCGCGAGTGGAGCGGGCCTGGACGGAGGAGTTGTTCCCGTCCGATGTCGGAGGCTGGGGCATTCGGGGGCTGCCGGGTGCCGCGACGGTCATGCTCCGCGGCGGGGAGTGCCTTGTGATCGGCTACGTCTCCGGCGGTCGCCTCGCCGTCTCGATCGACGACGCCGAGAATGGCGCCGCCTTGCTGAACACCCTCGTGGCCAGTACGTCCACCGCTGCCGGCACCCGCTGATCTCCACCTTCGCGAGCCTCCCCATCCCCCGAAGACCGAGCATTCGAAGGTGATCTCATGCTCCGCCGATCCACTGACCTGTGGTTGTTCCTGCTCGTCGCGTTCGGCCTGTCCTGGCTGTTCGCCCTGCCCCTCTGGCTGACGGGTGCGTCGGTCGGCGCGTTCGCGTTCATGGCGATCGGGGTGGCGATGATGTTCACCCCGACCCTTGGTGTTCTCGCCGTCCGGCTACGTGGCAGACAACCGGGGGAACCCGCCACCACCTGGCGTGAGTGGGGCGAGGGGACCGGCCTGTGGATGGGAGAGCGTCGCGGGCGCACGCTCGCGCTCATCGCGCTGGCCTGGTTCGGGACCCCTCTGCTGGTGGTCGTCGCGATCGCGCTCAGCGCCGCCCTCGGCCTGCTCTCCGTCGACCTGTGGGGGCTCAGCCTGTTCCGCGAGAACCTGGCGGCGGCCTCCCCGGGCCAATCGCTCCCGATGGAGCCAGGAGTCCTGGCGGCCGTGCAGGTCGCGTCGGCCTTCCTGATCGCTCCGCTGATCAACTCGATCGCGGCATTCGGGGAGGAGTGGGGGTGGCGGGGCTGGCTGCTGCCCCGTCTGATGACGCTCGGCATCTGGCGTGCGCTCCTGGTCTCCGGGCTGATCTGGGGAGTCTGGCATTTCCCGCTCACCCTGCGCGGATACAACTACCCAGAGCTGGGCGCGTGGGCGGCACCGATGTTCGTCGTCTTCTGCGTGGTCTTCGGGGCACTGCTCGGCTGGTTCCGGCTCTACTCCGGGAGTGTCTGGCCTGCGGTCATCGGGCACGGATCCCTGAACGCCTCCGGCAGCCTGACCCTGCTCGTCGGTAACGCGGCTGACCCGCCCAATCTGGCTGTCGCGGGGATCACCGGGCTGGTCGGCTCGGCCCTGCTGGCCGCGATCTCCGTGCTGGTGATCAAACGCTGGCCGATCGGGCCACAGCCCCAGGCCGCCGACTGAGATCTGAGGAGAGGAATGCTCCTGCCCGCCCTCCCCGATGAGTCGCCTCTGTCAGGTCCGCCCTATTCACCGAATCCGGCTGCTCCGATCAAGCCCGTCGGGTCCGTCAAGCGTCAGGTCCGTTGGGTCAGGCAGGTCCGTGGAGTCCGGCAGGTTCGTAGGGTCCGGCACGGTCGGACGAGGCTGGAAGGTCAGCGCACGAGTACCGTGCTCACCAGCAGTGCCGTGACGGTGGTGATCTCGACCAGGGCTCCCAGCACGTCTCCGGTGATGCCGCCAAGCCGGCGCACCGCTCTGCGCCGCACCACCCAGGCCGCCAGCAGCCCGAGGAGTACGGCCGCCGGGAGCCCCCAGGAGGCGACGAGGCTCCCCAACCCGGGAACAAGGTCGCCGAGGCCGGCCAGTGCGGTTCCCCCGGAGCCGGAGAGCGAGCCGATCCCCGAGGTGAGCCCGTGGTTGTCCTGATAGGCGCCGAGGAGCGGAGAAGAGGGCGACCGGACGTCGAGGGCGCCGGCGTCACGCAGGAAGAGCAACGCGGCCGACCCCGCGAGCACCAGCACGGTCATGCCCACCGCGACGCTCCGTCGCACGGTGCCCGCGACCATCGCACCGAGCCCGTCGGGGCGGGCCGAGGGGATACCCGCTTGGCAGGCCCAGGTGAGGGCCAGCCGCCCGGCCGCGCAGGCGGTGACCAGGATGATCGGCCCCAGCCCCGGGGAGGCGAGTTCCGACAGAGCCGCCACCTGGAGTAGCAGGGTGCAGACCAGGGTCACCACCCCGAACGGGCCGATGTCGGACCGTTTCATGATCTCCAGTGCCCGTTCGGCGGGCTTCCCGCTGCCCAGCCCGTCGGCGAGATCGGCAAGCCCGTCCAGGTGCAGCCCCCGGGTGAGCAGTGCGAGGGCCGCCACGGCCAGCACCGAGGCCGGAAGCGGCGTCATACCCAGCCAGAGCGCCACCGCCAGCACCAGCCCCGCGACGGCCCCGAGCAGTGCCCCCACCAGTGGGGCCATCGCCATCGCGACACCCCCCGCCCGGCGGTCGACCACCCCGGGCCGGACCGGGAGCACACTCAGCGTGCCGATCGCGAGACGCACCCCGTCGGCGAACGTCGACGACCTGTCGGGAGGCGGGGGCGCGGGCATGACCGCAGATCATAGCCCTCCTCCTCCCGGATGCCCGGTGACGTCCTTCGACCCGGACTCTCGGGGCCGGTAACCGCCTGTTATGCCCTGGGGTGCTCAGGGTGGCGGTGCGGCCACCTGGTCGTGGCCGGCAAGGAAGTCGCTTCCCTGGAGAGTTGATCGTGCTCACGGTCACGTCGCCCGGAGTCGCGGGGAGGCGTTGAACGCTCGTGGAGCCGATGCGAGACCAGGTCGTCAGGCCGGGCGATGGGCGGTGAAGCGAGAACCCCCGCCAGGGAGAACGCTCATGTCGTAAGGCATGGGCTGCTTGCGAGTGCGCTTACCAAGGCACACCCACACGTAACGGAAGGAGACGGCCGGCGACGACGAGGGTGACGTCCTCGGACTCCGCGGCGAGGCGCTGGTTCAGGCGGCCGAGGACGTCACGGAACATCCGGCCGCTGGCGGTGGCCGGCACCACGCCGAGGCCGACCTCGTCGGAGACCGCCACGACCCGGGCCCGGGTCTGCCGCCAGGCCGCCACCAGCTCGTCGCACCGGGCCGGGACCGCGTCCAGGTCGTCCCCGCCCGACCAGGCGTCGCACTCGTCGAAGACGGAGGCGACCCAGGTGCCGAGCCCGTCGATCAGCAGCGGGGTTCCGGCGGACCGCAGCAGTCCGGCCAGGTCCGTGGTCTCGGTGGTCTCCCAGTGGGCGGGCCTGCGGTCACGGTGTGCCCGGACCCGGCGCAGCCATTCGGGATCGCCGTCGCCGGACGGCCCGGTCGCGACGTAGCGGACCTCGGGTTCGGCCGCCAGTCGCAGTTCGGCCTCCACGGACTTGCCCGACCGGGTCCCGCCGAGCAGCAGGGTCCTTCGGGGCGGGGAAGCCGGAGGTGGCGGGGGCTCGCCGATGTCGAGGACCGTGCCGTCCGGTACGGTACGCACCCCCCACAGGTCTGCCCGCCGGGCCAGCTCCGCCTCCGTCGGTACCCGGTGGTCGAGGTCGACGGCCAGCACGTGCGTTCGCTCGCCGACCAGGCCCCGCCGGCGCAGGTCCCCCAGCCGTTCCGGCCGGTCGAGCACGTCCAGCAGCACCAGGTCCAGCGCCGCTCCCGGACCGGCGGGCTCTCGCTCCTCGTACGGGGGAGAGGCGGGGGCGTAAAGGACGCGCCGGCCGCCGGGGGTGGTGACGGTGAGGCCGTCCGGACCGGGCGAGGCGCGGTAGCCGGGCGGGAGCGGGCCGGTGGGCGGCAGCCGCACGGAGTCGCCGAGCAGCACGGACGTGGGGCGGCGGCCGGGGGCGACCCGGGCGCAGGAGGCGCACCCGCAGTCCGAGGCCGGCCAGCCCGCCGCAGCCGCGGTACCGGAGATCAGGACCTTCACACCCGGCCTCCCATCGGGTTCGAGCTTCCGGCGGAAGCGGATGACCTACGCAGCGTACGGGGGGCCGGGAACAGCCGGGCGACGGGGTGCGAGACCATGATCCTGCCTTCACGCTCGGGGGCATCCTGGAGAGGTAGGGTTCGCTGAGCCGCCGAACGGCACTGGCAGGATCCGCGAGAAGGAGCTATGGCATGACGTGGCGCTGGCGTTATGAAAACGCGAATGGCGGCGAGGTAGTCGAGGGTGTCGCGCCCTCCGACACGTTCCCGAGCCAGGCCGACGCCGAGTCGTGGCTCGGTGAGAGCTGGCGTGAGCTGCTGGAGGCGGGGGTCGAGAAGGTCACCCTGCTTGAGGACGAGAAGATCGAGTACGAGGGAATGTCCCTGCGCCCGGAGTGAGGGAGGAGCCCGCTGGATCACCGGGCGGGCCGTCCGGCAGAGGGGTGGGCGCGAACCGGCGATCACTGAGGAACGGCGAGTGGTGCACCGGTCCCTCGCCCCTCGGTGAAAAGGAGCGAGGGGATCTCCCCGTCCGGTGGTGACCGGGACAGGCTCTAGGGGCGCCGCTCGGGGCTGACGGTCTTGGCGGGGTCGCGCTCGACGATCGGGCCGAGGACGTCGTCGATCTTCTTGAGCACCTCGGCGTCCAGCCTCACCCCGGAGGCCCTGACGTTGTCGCGGACCTGTTCGGGCCTGCTGGCGCCGACGATGGCCGAGGACACGTTCGGGTTCTGCAGCACCCAGGCCACCGCGAGCTGGGCCATGCTCAGCCCGAGATCGGCGGCGATCGGCTCCAACCGCTGGACGCGGGTGAGCACGTCGTCGTTGAGCATCCGGGAGATGAAGTCGCCCCCGGTGGGGTCGGTGGCCCGGGAACCGGCGGGGGGCGGCTGCCCCGGCAGGTACTTGCCGGTGAGCACGCCCTGGGCGATGGGAGAGAAGACGATCTGGCCGACGCCCTCCTTCTCGCTCAGCGGCACGACCTCTGCCTCGATGACCCGCCACAGCATGGAGTACTGGGGCTGGTTGGAGACCAGGCGGTCGAAGCCCATCTCGTCGGCGATCTTCAGGGCCCGGCCGATCTGCTCGGCGGTCCACTCGCTGACGCCGACGTAGAGGACCTTGCCCTGGCGTACGAGGTCGTCGAAGGTCTTGAGGGTCTCCTCGAGCGGCGTCTCGTAGTCGAAGCGGTGTGCCTGGTAAAGGTCGACGTAGTCGGTCTGCAGACGGCGTAGCGAGCCGTGCAGGGACTCGGTGATGTGCTTGCGCGACAGGCCGCGGTCGTTGGGGCCCTGACCGGTCGGCCAGTAGACCTTGGTGAAGATCTCCAGGGACTCGCGGCGGACGCCCGCGAGGGCGCGGCCGAGAACCTCCTCCGCCTTGGTGCCCGCGTACACGTCGGCGGTGTCGAAGGTGGTGATCCCCTCGTCGAGCGCCGCTCGCACGCACTGCTTGGCGGCGTCCTCCTCTACCTGGGAACCGTGGGTGATCCAGTTGCCGTAGCTGATCTCACTGACCATGAGACCACTCCGGCCAAGGTGGCGGAATTCCATGCTCTGACATTAGTAGGTGCCCGATTCGGGATACCCTGCCGGGCGTGTTGCGGTTGATCACTTCGCGGAGGGTATGGCTGGCGCTGGTCGCCGGGGCGCTGGCGGCGGTCGTCGTGGTGGTCGTCCGCCGGTGGCGGAGACCGGAGGACGGCCCCCGGGACGACTCCCCGGTCAAGGGGGCGATCGGCTCACCGGCAGAGAAGCCGGCCTCCGGAACCGGGAACGCGCCGCGCCGGCCTCCCGCGCCGCTCCTCGGCGTCCCCACCGAGGAGGACCCCAGGCGGTACGCCGCCCTGCGGGCGTTCGCGCCCAGGCCGTCGCGCGAACCGCTGGACCGGGCGGTCAGGAGCCGCTTGGTCCGCTGGGGCGCCGTCGGGATCGGGCTCTGCCTGCTCGCCTTCGGCACCCAGGTCCTGGGGAACTCGGTCTTCTCGGAGGGGACGCGGGCCGTCGAGGGAATCGCCCTGTGGAGTCCGCCGGACGCGAAGGACGGGTGCGGGCCGGGGACGGGGCAGGCGCTGGAGCCGGGGATCCGCTACCCGGCGGAAGAGGGGCCGATGATCCGGTCCACCGGCCCGTGCCTGGTCGACGTCGCGGTCGTTCCGGACTCCGACGCGGCCGACCCCGCCCCGCCGCCGGACGAGTCCCCTGTGGCGGTTCCCGACGCGGACTGCCGGCCGCAGGTGAGGGCTCCGAGGGTGCGGGCGGTCAGTCCCGGGGTGACCAGGGCGGTGAACCACCAGTGGCGCCGCATCGAGAGGTGGCTGGCGGCCAACGCCCCCGAGAGTCTTCGCACGCTGGGCAGGCCCGCCAGGGCCCGTACGATCGCCGTCGCCGAGGCGCAGATGGGCCTGCGTTTCCCCGACGACCTGCGTGCCTCCCTGCTACGGCACGACGGGGCCCGCGTGGTGGGCGACACCTGGCCGTTCGGCTTCATCGGTAACCGGAACCAGGGGGTGCGCGGGATCCGTGACACCTGGCGGCGGCTCTGCGGGACGGACGGGGAGGACATCGGCGCGACCGGCATCGGCTCGCGGGCGGAATGGTGGGACGGGCGGATGATCCCGTTCGGCGCCAACGGAAGCGGCGACCACCTGGTGATCGACTCCGTGGCGCGCGACGTCGGGCGTACCGATCACGAGGGCCAGCTGAGCTTCACCCCCGGCGGCATCCGGATCCGCTCGTACTACGGTCTGCTGAAGGCGACCGCGAACGCCCTGGAGAGCGGCGGATCCGTCGGCCACTGGAAGCCGGTGGTGACCGACGGCGAGCTGGACTGGGACGTCGTCGAGTCGTGATCACGGCAGGCCGGGCGGTCGCCGATCCCGGCCGGGGAGAAGCACGAGATCCCTCTGGCCCGCGAGCCCCGGCGGGCACCTCCCGAGGCCGGGGGGGACACGAAGAACCCCGTCCCTCCGAAGGAGGAACGGGGTTCGAAAGCCGGTGTGCCGTGAACTACTTCTTCGGCGGGACCGGCCTGCCGCCGGGCAGGACGGTGGGCGGGGGGAAGCGCAGCTTGCGGATCTGCAGCGCGCGCATGGCGGCGTAGAAGCCGACACCCTTGAGGTTCTCGCCGGGGAACTTCTCGGCGGCGAGTTTCTTCACCTTCCAGGACACCCAGATCGAGGTGAGCAGCACGCCGACCATCATGATCGGCCAGCCGATCGTGATCACCGCGACGTAGACGTAACCGCGGACGTCGGTCGGGAAGGGGATCCAGGTGAGCAGCAGGATCAGCAGGGAGAACGGCAGGAAGTACTGGCTGACGATGCGGCGGGAGTCGACCCAGTCGCGCGCGAACTTCCTGACAGGCCCCTTGTCGCGGGCGGGGTAGTAGCGTTCGTCGCCGCGTAGCATCCCCTCGCGCGCCTTGGCGCGGTCGTTCGCCTGGCGCTCGCGGAGCTGCTTGTAGGCCTCTTTGCGGTTGTTGGGGGCGTTCACCGGCTGCCGGCGACGGCCTTCGGCGTCCCGTCGCTTGGGTGTGGGACGCCCCTTGCCCGCAGGCTTAGGATCGTTAGCGGAGGCGGGGGAGTCGTCCGCGGTGGTCTGGGTACGTCGGAACACAACGTCAGCCTACCGGGAGTGCAACTTAGTGACGCCCCCGCGCGTTATGCGTAGGGTGAACCCTATGGTGGCTCCGGTGCTTTTCGGGGGGCTGGAATCACTTGGGGTGACCCGAAGCGCACTTGAAGAAGGGGACGGCCGACGCGCATGAGCGTGATGAAGAGACTTTCGCTGATCTTCAGGTCCAAGGCGAACAACGCGTTGGACAAGATGGAGGATCCTCGCGAAACCCTGGACTACTCATATCAGCGCCAGCTGGAGTTGTTGCAGAAGGTACGCCGGGGCGTGGCGGACGTCGCCACCTCGCGCAAGCGCGTGGAGCTTCAGATCAACCAGATCGAGGCGCAGGCGCGCAAGCTTGAGGAGCAGGGCCGCAAGGCGCTCGGGGTCGGTCGCGAGGACCTGGCCCGCGAGGCGCTGACCCGCCGCGGCAGCCTGCAGACCCAGATCGCGGACCTTCGTGTGCAGCACGACAACCTGCAGGCCGAGGAGGAGAAGCTCACCACGGCCTCCCACCGGCTGCAGGCCAAGGTCGATTCCTTCCGCACCAGGAAGGAGACGATCAAGGCGACCTACACCGCGGCCGAGGCGCAGACGCGGATCAACGAGGCCTTCTCCGGCATCTCCGAGGAGATGGGCGACGTCGGTCTGGCGATCCAGCGTGCCGAGGACAAGACGGCCTCCATGCAGGCCCGCGCGGGTGCCATCGACGAGCTGCTGGCCAGCGGCGCGCTCGACGACTTCAGCGGGCAGCGTGGCGACGACATCCAGGCCGAGCTCGACCGCATGGGCGGTGGCCAGGACGTGGAGCTGGAGATCGCCCGGATGAAGGCCGAACTCGGCCAGGGCACCGGGCCCCAGGGCGCGATCACGTCCGGTCCCGCCCAGCAGCAGCCCCAGCAGCAGCCCCAGCAGCAGCCGCAGTCCAACCAGACGCAGCAGCTGCGCCAGCCCGGGGAGGGCCTGTGATCGTCCGCATCATGGGGGAGGGGCAGATCGACATCGCCCCCGCCGATCTCGACGTGCTCAACACCCTGGACGCCGAGCTGGAGGCCGCCATCGAGGCGGGTGAGGAAGAGGTCTTCCGTACCCGGTTGCACGCCCTGCTGGACAAGGTCCGCCATGTCGGCAAGGCGCTGCCCGACGACAGCCTGGAGTCCTCGGAGCTGATTTTGCCCCCGGCTGACGCTTCCATGGAAGAAGTTCGGGAGATGCTCGGCAATGAGGGCCTGATTCCCGGATAGCCTGGGCATATGGTACAAACCCGGTTCGCCCCGGACCGGGGCCTGACCAGGCGCATGGTGGTCACCATGTTCCTGCTCGGACTGCTCTATGTCGTCTTCGTGGCCGTACTGATCGCGTTGGGCGTCCGCGCGGTCGCGGTACTGCTCATCGCCGGCGTCATGCTCCTCGTGCAGTACTTCATGTCCGACCGCATCGCGCTGTTCGCGATGCACGGACGTGTCGTGTCCCCGCAGGAGGCGCCGGAGCTGCACGGCATGATCGACCGGTTGTGCGCTCTGGCCGACATGCCCAAGCCGCGGGTGGCGATCGCCGATTCGGATGTTCCGAACGCGTTCGCCACCGGTCGCAACCAGAAGAACTCCGTGGTCTGCGTGACCACGGGGTTGCTGCGCCGGCTCGACGCCGGTGAGCTGGAGGGCGTGCTGGCCCACGAGATGTCCCACGTGGCGCACCGGGACGTCGCGGTCATGACGATCGCCTCCTTCCTCGGCATAGTCGCCGGGCTCATGACCAGGGTCGCGCTCTACAGCGGCCTGGGACGCGGGCGCGACGACCGGGGCGGACTGCCGATCGGTCTGATCATCATGCTCGCCTCAGTCCTGGTGTACGCGGTCAGTTTCCTGCTCACCCGGGCCCTGTCGCGCTACCGGGAGCTGGCCGCCGACCGCGCGGGAGCGCTGCTCACCCAGCGCCCGTCGGCCCTGTCCAGCGCCCTCGTCAAGATCAGTGGCGAGATGGCGCGCATCCCGACGAGGGACCTGCGCGAGGCCGAGCCGTTCAACGCCTTCTTCTTCGTGCCGGCCCTGTCCGGCAAGGCGAGCCTGAGCGCGCTGCTGGCGACCCACCCGCCGCTGGAGCAGCGCCTTGACCAGCTCGGCAGGATCTCCGCCCAGCTCGGGCAGGGCGGGTGACAGGACTACCGGTGGGCGGCGGGAGCGCCGTTCCGTGGAAGCGGTGAAGGGGAAGAGACCGGATGCGCTGGTGGGATGCTCTGCTGGGCCGAGGTAAGCCGGCCAAGGCCGACCTGGACGCGCTGTTCGCGCTGCCCTCGGCCGCGGTGACCCTGCAGGCGGCCACCGATCTGGCGCCGACCGGGCTGGGGGCGGTCTGCTTCCGCTCGGCCGAGGGCGGGGCGTTCGCCGCGCTCGAGCGCGACATCACCCAGCTGCTGGACGCCGGAGGCGGCCCTCCGGTGGAGGTGTCGAAGGACTCCTACGGCTACACGTGGCTGCTGGTCCGCCGCACGCCCGACCTGCTCGGCGATCTGGTCACCGACCTGCACGCGGTCAACTCCTCCCTGGAGGCGGCGGGTTTCGGCCCCTCGCTGCTCTGCTCACTGGTCTCCTTCGCCGCCCCCGACGGCCGCGGGCTCGCCATGGTCTACCTCTACAAGCAGGGCACCTTCTACCCGTTCGCCCCGCTGTCCGGGCCGGCGGGGCGCCGGGACAACGCGCTGGAGCTGCAGGTACGCGGTGCGATCGGCGGTGAGCTGGAGATCGAGCCGGATCTCGGCCGCTGGTTCCCCCTCTGGGGCGCGCCCGGCCTCTGAGCCGTTCCGCCGGCCGGGCGGCCCGGTCCGGTCCGGTCCTCCCCAAGATCGTCTCCGGCTCTCGGGCAGGGCGTTCCGCCCCTTCCGGGGATTCTGAAAGGCCGTCTGGAACGCGCTATTGAGGTCCGTCCGACTTGCGGTTTGATGCACGTCCTGTGACCCTTTGCCCCCACAATGGGTCCGGAAGTTCATCACGGAAGAAGGGTGTGACCATGGCGGACCTCGCGTCCTTGCGGCCCGGGGATCCCGAGCACGTGCGGGAGTACCGGCTCACCGCCCGGCTCGGCGAGGGTGGCCAGGGAACGGTCTACCTGGGAGTCTCCCCGACCGGTGCCCGTGTCGCGGTCAAGCTGCTCCGCGCCGACCTCGCGCAGGACGAGGAGGCGATGGAGCGTTTCGTCCGTGAGGTCAGCACGACCCAGCGGGTCGCTCCCTTCTGCACCGCCGCGGTGATCGACACCGGGGTCGACCAGCATCGCCCGTACATCGTCAGCGAGTACATCGACGGCCCGACGCTCGACGCGGTCGTGGCCACCGAAGGCCCCCGGCACGGCGCGGCCCTGCACCGCCTGGCGATCGGCACGGTCACCGCGCTCGTCGCGATCCACCAGGCGGGAATCGTTCATCGCGATTTCAAGCCCTCCAACGTGCTGCTGGCCCCCGACGGCCCCCGAGTGATCGACTTCGGTATCGCCAAGGCGCTCGACCGCACCTCCACGCTGACCGCGATGGCGATCGGCACCCCCTCCTACATGACCCCCGAGCAGTTGGCGGGGGAGAACGCGGGCTCACCCGCCGACATGTTCGCCTGGGGCTGCACGATGGTCTTCGCGGCCACCGGGCAGCCGCCGTTCGGTACGGACAGCCTGCCTGCGATCTTCAACCGGATCATGAACCTGGAACCCGATCTGGGGGCGATCGCCGATCCGGCGCTGCGCGACCTGGTCGGGCAGTGCCTGTCCAAGGACGCCACCCAGCGGCCCACGGCGGGCGAGGCGCTGCTGCGGCTGCTCGGCCACGCGGGCGGGCCGGCCGGTGCCGCACCGCCCACCGCGCCCCGTGGCATCCTCGCCGAGGGCTCGGCGGCCGCGGCGCAGCGGACCGGCCCCGGCCCCGGCGGCTACCCCGCCGGGAGCGAACCCGCCCCCACCGCCACCGCTTACGGAGTGCGGCATCCGGCAGGCGACGACCGCGGGCAGCAGGGCTATCCCCACCACCCGGAGCCGCAGTCGTATCCCCAGCAGGGCGGTCCGGGCGGGGGATACCCCGCGCAGGGCCCGCAGGGCTATCTCCAGCACTCCGAGCCCCGTGGCCACACCCAGCCGTCCGCGTCCCACGGCTACACCCAGCCGTTCGACTCCCACGGCTACGCCCAGTATCCGCAGCAGGGGCCGGGATACCCGCAGCAGGGATATCAGGGGCCTCCGGGTCCACAGCCCCACGGCGGTCCCGTGCCCCGTCTCGCCCATGACGGCGCCCCGTACCAACCTGGATATCCGGGACAGCCCGCTCCCGCCAGGAGCGGGCGCGGGGTGTGGTTCGCGGTCGCGGGCGGCCTGCTGGCCACCGCCCTGGTGGCCGGGGGCGTCGTGCTGGCGGTGCGCGGCGGCGGCACCGAGACGCCGGGCGACCCCCAGGCGGGCATCACCCGGAGCGGCAGCCCGCAGACCGGCGGTACGGAGAAGGCGAGCCCTCCCACCTCCGCGTCCCCGATCCCCGACGCGTCGACGGTGCCGCAGGCGACCAGCAGGATCAAGCTGCCCGGTAGTTCGATCACGCTCCATGAGAGTCCCCAGGACCCGATCAAGCTGACTTCCTACAGCCTCGACTGGGAGGAGATCCTCTACGTCAGGAAGTACGGCACCAACCGGTTCGCCAAGAACGACAAGTACTTCCATTACACGCTCAACGCCGCGGGCACCCAGGCGCTGGGTACCGACCGGATCTACGACGCGCAGAACTACTCGATGGTGTCGGTCGTCGACCAGCGCACCGGCTCGGCGAGCAAGATCAGGATCACCAAGGCGCCGGTCTACCCGACGCTGCCGCAGTGGTCGCCGGACGGCAAACGTGGCCTGGTGACGCTGTACGAGGCCGTGGACAACACCAGCAAGGAGTACGGCTTCGCGATCATCGACGTCGCCACGAAGAAGGCCAGGATCGTCCGGGTGAAGGAGAAGGACGCGGGCAAGTGGAGCTACTTCTGGCGGGGTGACGGCCGAGCCGTCGGCACCTGGGCGCTCACCGGCAAGACCCAGCGCATCCGCTTCTACGACCTGCGGGGCACCGTGCTGCAGACCCTGCTGGACGTGGGAACCCCGATCACCGTCGAGGGCGACGACATCTCCCCGTCGGGATCGTCACTGCTCACGTACTGCAAGGAGAACGAGAAGGAGATCTGCGTCTGGTCCACCGCCTCCGACGCCCCGGCGAAGGTCCGGATCCCGTTCGAGACAGAGCGGCTCATCGGCTGGTACGACGACGAGCACATCGCGGGCTGGCGGCGCAAGGGTTCCGGCTACGAGGCCGTGGTGTTCGACTTCGAGGGGCGGTCGCAGCGGGTGCTGATCACCACCACCAATGCCAAGGAGTACGAGAAGCAGTTCATGCGTTTCACCCGGGAGGGCTGACATGAGGGAATGGACCCACGCCGAGCATGTCTCGGCGGCCACCGCGGAGGTCGCCCGGATGGCCGACGTCCTGAGGGGGCGCGACATGTCCGTTCCCGTGCTGACCTGTCCAGGCTGGGACCTGGCCAGGCTCGTCACCCACACCGGTGGCGTACACCGGTGGTCGGCCACCATGGTCGCCGACCTGGCCGAGCGGCGCTACGACCGCCGCGGGATGGACATGGGCCTGCCCGCCGACGCGAGCGGTTATCCCGACTGGCTCGGTGCGGGGGCCCCCTTGCTGTCCGAGGCGCTGCTGTCGCAGGATCCGCAGGCGCCGATGTGGTCCTGGGGCGCCGAGCGGCGGGTGGGATTCTGGTCCAGGCGCATGCTCCACGAGACCCTGGTGCACCGGATGGACGCCGAGCTCGCGCTGGGTGTCCCGGTCTTGGTCCCCGAGGACGTGGCGGCCGACGGGGTCGAGGAGTTCCTCGACATCCTGCCGTACGCGCTGTGGAACCCGGGGGTGGCCGAGCTGAGGGGCGGAGGCGAGACGATCTCCCTGCAGGCCGACACCGGAGCCGGGTGGGTGATCACCCTCGACCCCGACCGCTTCCACCACCGGCGGTCCCTGCAGCCGGGGAGCGTGACCGTGCGCACCGCCACGTCGGCCGACCTGCTCCAGGTCGTGTGGGGGCGGCGCAGCGTCGACGATTACGCCGTCGAGGGCGACGCGGGACTGCTGGGCTGGTGGCGGGAGCTCGCCAGGATCTGACCGGCGGAAGATAAATACCCGCCCCGGGATTCGGCCAAGACACGGCAGATCCCCAGGAGGGCTCGCCGCCGGGGCGGCCGCCCCGTGGTGCCATGCCCCTATGATCAAGATGTCTCAGGCGGTGGTCTCGGCCGCGCTCGTCTCGGTGGGCCTGTTCGGTGGCACGGCGGTCGCGGACTCCGCACCCTCCACGGTGACGGTGAGGGAGGACCGGCCGCAGATCACGATCGTGGGCGAGGGACGTCTGTCGGTCACCCCCGATGTCATGAAGCTGGACACCGGTGTCGAGGTGGTCCGTTCCACCGCGGGAGAGGCGTTCACCGCCGCCCGCGCCGCCGCCGCCGCGCTGACGAAGGCGTTGCTGGCGGCCGGTATCGCGGCCAAGGACCTGCGGACCAACGAGCTGTCCCTGGGGCCCCAGTACAAGGACTACCCCACGATCTCCGGTTACCGGGCCGCGCAGGGGGTCGAGGCGGTGGTGCGTGACCTGGACAGCGCGGACGACGTGATCGACGCGGCGGTCGCGGTCGGCGAGGCGGTCCGGCTGGACAGCGTCTCCTTCGAGGTCTCCGACAACCGCGAGCCGCTCAGGCTGGCGCGCGAGGCCGCCTTCAGGGACGCCAGGACCCGCGCCGCGCAGTACGCCAAGCTCGCGGGGCGTAGCCTCGGCCGCGCGCTGGAGATCAGCGAGGAGAACGTCACCCCGCCGCGGCCGTTCTTCGCCGCCGGCGCGATCGCGGACAAGGCGTCGATCAGCCCCGGCCGCCAGGATGTGTCGGTCAGCGTCAGGGTGGTCTACGAGCTGGATTAGGCCCCGCTCACGCGGTGCTCCCCCGATCCCGGGTACGCGACAGGTTCCCGGCACACGACGGGCCCCGGCGGGTCACCACCCACCGGGGCCCGTCCACCTCGTGGTCAGGGCAGCGCCAGCATCCTGTCCAGGGCGACCCCGGCCCAGTGGGCGGTGTCGTCGTCCACGGTGATCTGGTTGACGACCTGGCCGGCGGCGAGCGACTCCAGCGCCCACACCAGGTGCGGCAGGTCGATCCGGTTCATCGTCGAGCAGTAGCAGACGGTCCGGTCCAGGAACGTCACGTCCTTGTCGGGGAACATGGCGCCGAGCCGCTTGACCAGGTTCAGCTCGGTGCCCACCGCCCAGGAGGACCCGGCGGGGGCGGCCTCGATCTTCTTGATGATGTACTCGGTCGAACCGACATGATCGGCCTTGGTGACGACCTCGTGCCTGCACTCGGGGTGGACCAGCACGTTGACGCCGGGGATGCGCGCGCGGACGTCGTCCACGCACTCGGCGCTGAAGCGGCCGTGTACCGAGCAGTGCCCCTTCCACAGGATCATCTTGGCGCTCGCGAGCTGCTCGGCGGTCAGGCCGCCGTTCGGCCGGTGCGGGTTGTAGACGACGCACTCTTCCAGGGACAGGCCCATCTCCAGCACCGCGGTGTTGCGTCCCAGGTGCTGGTCGGGGAGGAAGAGCACCTTCTCCCCGCGGGAGAAGGCCCACTCCAGGGCGCGCCTGGCGTTGGAGGAGGTGCAGACGGTGCCGCCGTTGCGCCCGCAGAAGGCCTTGATGTCGGCGCTGGAGTTCATGTAGGTGACAGGCACGGTGACCCCGGCGATCCCGGCGTCCTCCAGTGCCTCCCAGCACTCCTCGACCTGGTCGAAGGTGGCCATGTCGGCCATCGAGCACCCGGCGGCGAGGTCGGGCAGCACCACCTTCTGGGAGTTGGAGGTGAGGATGTCGGCGGACTCGGCCATGAAGTGCACGCCGCAGAAGACGATGTACTCGGCGTCGGGCCGGGCCGCGGCCTCCTTGGCGAGCTTGAACGAGTCACCGGTCACGTCGGCGAACTGGATGACCTCGTCACGCTGGTAGTGGTGGCCCAGTACGAAGACCCTGTCGCCGAGCGCCGCCTTCGCCTTCCTGGCGCGTTCCACCAGCGCCGGGTCGGACGCGGCCGGCAGCTCGCCGGGACAGTCGACACCGCGCTCGCTGTGCGGGTCCACGCCCCTGCCCAGGACGAAGAGCGGAAGCCCGATCTCGGTGGTCGTCATGGCCACACCCCCTTATCGTCGAAGTGACGACTAATGATGACACACGCAGTTGGGGCTTTATTCCGTGGGAGGGAGTTTTGTCCGAAGGAGGAGGTGTGCGTCGTCCCAGGAATGTGTAAGGGGGGACGGGTGTTGGTAGCGTCTAAGAAGGACGTCAGAAACAGACAGCCGTTCCCGGGGAGCGGCTGACGCAGACGCGGGAGTCACCACATGTCGGTTGAGAGCAGCGAGACCACGGCGCAGGGCCTGATCCTCAGTTCCGCGGCCGCCGCGAAGGTCAAGAGCCTGCTGGAGCAGCAGGGCGAGGAGGGCCTCCAGCTGCGCGTGGCCGTGCAGCCCGGTGGCTGTTCCGGCCTGCGCTACCAGCTCTTCTTCGACGACCGTTCGATGGACGGTGACGTCGTCTCCGACTTCGACGGTGTGAGCGTGGTCACCGACCGGATGAGCGCGCCCTACCTCGTGGGTGCCACCGTCGACTTCGTCGACACGATCGAGAAGCAGGGCTTCACGATCGACAACCCGAACGCCACGGGTTCGTGCGCCTGCGGAGACTCGTTCAACTAAGGACTTGTTTCGCCCGGTAGGGCGAGTCCCCGAAGGCCCCGCGGGGTGACATGTGTCACCCCGCGGGGCCTTCGCGCGTTCACAAGGTCGCGTATTCTTGCGTGGCTCGATCGCCCACGTTCCCAGAGATGCTGACAACGAGGAGAAGAACCCCGTGCGCATCGCCGTCACCGGCTCAATCGCGACAGATCACCTGATGACCTTCCCGGGCCGCTTCGGCGACCAGCTCATCGCCGATCAGCTCCACCGGATTTCCCTGTCGTTCCTCGTGGACGACCTGCAGATCCGCCGCGGCGGCTGCGCGGCCAACATCGCCTTCGGCATGGGCTGCCTGGGTCTTCGGCCCGTCCTGGTCGGCGCGGTCGGCGCGGACTTCGCCGACTACCGCTCCTGGCTGGAGCGCCACGGCGTCGACTGCGACTCCGTCCATGTCTCGGAGCTGCACCACACCGCCCGCTTCCTGTGCACGACCGACGACGACCACAACCAGATCGCGTCGTTCTACACCGGTGCGATGGCCGAGGCCCGTCTCATCGAACTCGGCCCGGTCAGCCGGCGGCTCGGTGGCCTGGACCTGGTGCTGATCAGCCCCAACGACCCCGAGGCGATGCTCAGGCACACCGCCGAGGCGCGCCAGCGCACGATCCCGTTCGCCGCCGACCCCTCCCAGCAGCTCGCGCGGATGCCCGGCGAGGAGATCCGCGAACTGGTCGACGGCGCCGCCTATCTGTTCGGCAACGACTACGAGAAGGGCATGATCGAGCAGAAGACCGGCTGGACCGACGAGGAGATCCTCGACCGGGTCGGCGTCCGGGTCACCACGCTCGGCCCCAAGGGCGTCGTCATCGACCGCAAGGACGAGCCGCCGCTGCATGTCCCCCCGGCGCCCGAGCTCGGCAAGGCGGACCCCACAGGCGTGGGAGACGCCTTCAGGTCCGGTTTCCTGGCGGCGCTGGCCTGGGGGCTGTCCCTGGAGCGCTGCGGCCAGGTCGGCAATCTCACCGCCACCCACGTTCTGGAGCGCGTCGGCGGACAGGAGTACGAACTCGGCCAGAAGATCTTCCTGGAGCGCTTCGCCGACGCCTACGGCACCGACGCCGCGGCCGAGGTGGCCGGCTTCGTGAAGTGCCACCACGCCTGAGCCGCCGCTCGGACACCGGCCGGTCGGCGCCGGGCACCGCCGGGATCACCGGCGGCTGAGCCACGCCCGGCTGAGATCACCCGACATAGGGCACTCAGCCGGGCGGGACGCCGTCCCGGAAGGTGTCAGGCGCTCGCGTAGACGCGGTGCACGAACTCGGCGAGCTTGTCGTCGGGCAGGTGCCTGGCCAGGTCGGCCTCGCTGATCATGCCGATGATGCGGCCGTCCTCGATCACCGGCAGCCGCCGTATCTGGTTCTGCTCCATCTTGGCCAGCGTCTCGTCGACGCTGGCGTCCGACGACACCCAGACCAGGCCGGTCGCCAGCTCGCCGGCGGTGACCTTGGACGGGTCCATGCCATGGGCCACGCACTTGACCACGATGTCGCGGTCGGTGATGATCCCCTTCAGCCGGTCGTCGCTGCCGCAGATGGGTAGTGCGCCCACGTTCATGTCGCGCATCATCTGTGCGGCCCGGTCGAGCGTCTCGTGCGCCTCCACGCACCGGACCCCGGCATTCATCAGACTCCTGGCGGTCTCGCCGCTCATACTGTCCCCCCGAACCGTTTGATGGATTTTCGGGGAGGGTCCTACCCAGTTTCAGGACAAATCAGTAATTGCGGCGCACATGGATGGACCAGCCGCGCTCGGGGAGCTCGTGGCTGGCCACGTGGTGGTGCGACTTCAGCCGGCACCAGGCCGGGATGTCGGTGAAGGCGGCGGGGTCGTCGGCCAGGACCGCGACGATCGCGTTGAGCGGCACGTAGTTGATCTGCTCGGCCAGCATGATGATGGGGATCGGGCACTTCTTGCCCAGCGCGTCGATGGTCAGTGCCGGGCTCTGGGCCGATCCCGCCGGGTCGGCCTGGCTGGACGTCATGCAGTTTTCACTTCCCAAGTGTTGATCACAGTTTAACCCCCGCCTCCTCGCGGATCCTGCGTACCGTGCCGGGCAGGACGGCGAGGAAACGGTCGACATCCGTCGTCGAGGTGCCCCTGGGCAGCGACACCCGCACGTTCCCGTGGGTGAGCACGCCCATGGCCTCCAGAACATGTGATGGACGAAGCGTACTCGCCGTGCAGGAACTGCCGGACGATACCGAGAATCCGGCCTTGTCGAGTTCGGTGAGCAATGCCTCACCTTCCACGTAAAGACACGAAAAGGTGACGATGTGCGGCGCCCGCACGACCGGATCACCGATGACCTCGACATCGGGGACCAGCCGGGGCACCTCGCTCCTGACGCGGTCCACGAGCGCGGAGAGCCTGGCCGACTCCACGGCCGACTCGGCCACCGTGGCACGCAGCGCGGCGGCCGCCGCGACGATCGCCGGCACGTTCTCGAAACCGGGCACCCGGCGGCGCTCGCGGTCGTCCTCGGGCAGCGGGCTGCGCCACCGGGTGCCCTTGCGGACCACCAGCACGCCGACCCCCGCGGGACCGCCCCACTTGTGCGCGCTCGCGGCCAGCACCGACCAGCCGCCGGGCAGCGGCATCCGGCCCGCGGTCTGGGCGGCGTCCACCAGCAGCGGCACCCCCGCCTCGGCGCACGCCGCCGCCACCTCGGCGACCGGCTGGACGGTCCCGACCTCGTGGTTGGCGCTCTGCAGGCAGGCCAGGGCGGTGCCCTCGGCGAGAACCGCCTCGCGGAAGGCGCCGATCTCGACGGCGCCGGTGATGCCGACGCCGACCGTCTCGACCGAGCCGCCGTCACGCTCGTGGATGCCGGCCGCGTGTAGCACGCTGGAGTGCTCCACGGCCGAGGTCACCAGGCGGCGGCCGCTCCTGCGGCGCCCGTGCAGGGTGCCGAGCACGCCCAGGTGCACCGCCTGGGTGCCCGACGAGGTGAACGAGACCTCGTCGGCTCTGGCGCCCAGGGCCTCGGCGACCTCGGTCCTCGCCTGTTCCAGTAACATCCTTGCCCGGCGAGCGGAACCGTACAGCCTCGCGGGGTCGGCCCAGCCGACGTCGAGGGCCGCGATGAGAGCCTCCCGAGCCTGGGGGTGCAGCGGCTCAGTGGAGGCCGCGTCGAAGTACGCCACGCTCCAATCGTCGCACCACGCACGGTGCGGGCGGGGGCTGCGCGGGGGGGCGACGGTTGTCCGCGCTAGTGTGTCCCCCAGCGTGAAGCTGTGAACTACAAATCTTGAACATGAACAAACGACCGCCCAGGAGTGACTCCTGGGCTTCATCTGTGGGGTAGGCGATCCGTGAGTCCGACCCGCCGTTCCGCACGGCGTCCGTTGGCCCGCCGCCGGGTGCCACGCGCTGCCGCTCTGGCGCTGCTGCTGGTTTCCCTGACGGCGTGCAGTGCCGAAGAATGGTCCCGAGGCGGCCTGCCCGAGGGCATCACCAAGCAGTCCGAGTCCGTCCAGAGTCTGTGGAACGGATCGTGGATCGCCGCCCTCGCCACCGGTGTGGTCGTGTGGGGTCTGATCCTCTGGTCCGTCGCCTTCCACCGTAAGAAGAAGAACTCCAAGGAGGAGCTGCCGCCTCAGGTGCGGTACAACCTGCCGATCGAGATCCTCTACACGGTGGTGCCGATCGTCATGGTCGGCGTGTTCTTCTTCTTCACCGCGCGGGACCAGAACTACATCAACACCCTGTCCGGCAAGCCCGACGTGAAGGTCAAGGTCGAGGGCTTCCAGTGGAGCTGGCGCTTCACGACGGAGTACAACGGCAAGACCAAGCAGGTCGTGGGCCTGCCCGCGGCCGACTACAAGCAGGGGCCGCAGCTGGTGCTGCCGATGGGGAAGAACATCGAGTTCGATCTCCACTCGCCGGACGTCATCCACTCCTTCTGGGTCCCGGCGTTCCACTTCAAGCGCGACGTGATCCCGGGTGTGACCAACAAGTTCGAGGTCCAGACGCTGAACAAGGAAGGCGTCTACGCCGGTCGCTGCGCCGAGCTCTGCGGCGTGGACCACAGCCGGATGCTCTTCTCGGTGAAGCTCGTGTCCCAGGCCGACTTCGACCAGTACATCGCTAGCCAGGCGGGTGCCCAGTGACCGCACATAACGCAGCAGTCCCCCTTCCCCCGGTGCCGACCCGCAAGGGCTCGGTCGTCGTCAAGTGGATGACGTCCACCGATCACAAGATCATCGGACATCTCTACCTGATCACCTCGTTCGTCTTCTTCCTGATCGGCGGCGTCATGGCGCTGATCATGCGGGCGGAGCTGGCCCAGCCGGGCCTCCAGCTGACCACGAACGAGCAGTTCAACCAGCTGTTCACCATGCACGGCACCGTCATGCTGCTGATGTTCGCGACCCCGCTGTTCGCCGGGTTCGCCAACGAGCTGATGCCGCTGCAGATCGGCGCGCCCGACGTCGCCTTCCCGCGGCTGAACATGGTCAGCTACTGGCTCTTCACCTTCGGCAGCACCATCGCCCTGTCGGGCTTCCTCACCCCGGGCGGCGCGGCCAGCTTCGGCTGGTTCGCCTACACCCCGCTGTCGAACGCGATCAGCTCCCCGGGCATCGGCGGCGACCTGTGGATCGTCGGCCTGACCATCAGCGGTCTGGGCACGATCCTCGGCTCGGTGAACTTCATCACCACGATCGTCGGCATGCGCGCGCCCGGCATGACCATGTTCCGGCTGCCGATGTTCACCTGGAACGTGCTGCTCACCTCGATCCTGGTGCTGATGGCCTTCCCGGTGCTGGCCGCCGCGCTGCTGGCGCTGGAGTCCGACCGCAAGCTCGGCACGCACATCTTCGACCCCGCCACCGGCGGGGCGCTGCTCTGGCAGCACCTGTTCTGGTTCTTCGGCCATCCCGAGGTCTACATCATCGCGCTGCCGTTCTTCGGCATCGTGACCGAGATCCTGCCCGTCTTCAGCCGCAAGCCGCTGTTCGGCTACATCGGCCTGGTGGGCGCGACCATCGCCATCGCGGGTCTGTCGATCACGGTGTGGGCGCACCACATGTTCGCCACCGGCCAGGTGCTGCTGCCGTTCTTCTCCTTCATGACGTTCCTCATCGCGGTGCCCACCGGGGTGAAGTTCTTCAACTGGATCGGCACCATGTGGCGCGGTCACCTGTCGTTCGAGTCGCCGATGCTGTTCTCGATCGGCTTCCTGGTGACCTTCCTGTTCGGCGGTCTGACCGGTGTCATCCTGGCCTCCCCGCCGCTGGACTTCCAGGTGTCCGACTCCTACTTCGTGGTGGCGCACTTCCACTACGTGGTGTTCGGCACCGTGGTGTTCGCGATGTTCGCCGGCTTCTACTTCTGGTGGCCCAAGTTCACCGGCAAGATGCTGAACGACAGGCTGGGCAAGATCCACTTCTGGACGCTGTTCATCGGCTTCCACGCGACCTTCCTGGTCCAGCACTGGCTGGGCGCGCAGGGCTTCCCGCGCCGCTACGCCGACTACAGCCCGATCGACGGGTTCACCGACCTCAACATGGTCTCCTCGGTGGGCGCGTTCCTGCTGGGCGCCTCCACGCTGCCGTTCCTCTACAACGTGTGGAAGACCCACAAGACCGCGCCGCAGGTCACCGTGGACGACCCGTGGGGCTACGGCAACTCCCTGGAGTGGGCGACCTCCTGCCCGCCGCCGAGGCACAACTTCACCTCGCTGCCTCGCATCAGGTCCGAGCGCCCGGCGTTCGACCTCAAGTACCCGCACACCCCGGCCCCCCGTGAGCTGGAGGAGGTCCGATGAAGGTCCAAGGCTGGTTGTTCATCCTCTGCGGCTTCTTCTTCGCCGCCGTGGCCGTCGTCTACTGGTACTGGTCGAAGGAGCCCGTCGGCACGACGGCGATGGCCATCTCGGTGGGCTTCGCGCTCATGATCGGCTACTACCTGATGTACACGGCCCGCCGCATCGGCGACCAGCCGGAGGACGACAAGCAGGGCGAGATCAGCGACGGTGCCGGAGAGCTCGGCTTCTTCAGCCCGCACAGCTGGTGGCCGCTCTTCGTCTGCCTGGCCGTCTCGCTCGCCGCGGTCGGCCTGGTCATCGGCTGGTGGCTGTTCCTGATCGGGGTGTTCGCGATCATCATGAGCATGATCGGTTTCGTTTTCGAGTACTACCGGGGCAACTTCTCGCACTGACCCCGCGTCCCACCGCGAAAAGCGGGCCACGGAAAAACTTCCGTGGCCCGCTTTTTGGCGTTTATTTGGGGCTCAGGGTGGATGTCTTATGTGGTGGACCGCTTACTCCGGGTAATAACTGAATCAGTGGTTCAGTCCGGGACAGGGGAGTTCATGTGGGGCACGCGATCCGTGGTTCGAGCCAGGGAGCGGGACTGCTGGCCCTCGTGCTGGTGACGACCTCCTGCTCGACAAGCACCGCCGTACGCCAGGACCAGACGCCGCAGGCGTCCCAGCAGGTGGAGTCCGCCGCCGCCGTGGTCACCGTGGCGCCGTTCAAGGGGGCCAGGGGAGTGCCGACGGATACTCCGGTCCTGGTCGCGGCGCAGGGCGGCACCCTGAAGTCGGTCACCGTCAGGGCCGTGAAGGGCGCCAAAGGCTCTCTGCCGGGCGTTCTCAGCGCCGACGGCACACAGTGGCGCAGTCGTGGTACGGCGGCTCCAGGAGCCTCCTACGAGGTCTCGGTGACGGCGGTCAATCCGGCGGGCGCCGTCACCCAGACGACCTCGTCCTTCTCCACGGTGAAGAGCCGCGAGACCTTCGCGATCGAGAGCTTCATGCCGGACCGGGACATGACCGGGCTGACCGTCGGTGTCGGCATGCCGGTGATGATCACCTTCGACCACCCCGTCACCGACCGCGTCTCCGTCGAGCGCAACCTGTTCGTCCGTACCTCCAGGCCGGTCCTGGGGGCGTGGCACTGGTTCGACGACCGCAACGTGCACTTCCGCCCGAAGAACTTCTGGCCCTCGGGCACCAAGGTCAGGGTCGAGGCCCGGCTGGCCGGGGTGCGCGGTGGCGCCGGTCTGTACGGCGCGGCGAACCGGACGGTCAACTTCAAGGTCGGCCGCTCGCAGATCACCCGGGGCAGCATCCCCTCCCACCACCTCACCGTGCGGCGCAACGGCAGGGTCGTCAGGGAGATCCCGATGAGCGCGGGCCAGGGCGGCGTCTGGAAGTACCACACGACCAGCGGCGTGCACCTGGCCATGTCCAGGGAGAACGTCACGGTGATGACCTCTCCGGGCATCGGGCCCGGCTCGGCCGGCTACTACCAGCTGACCGTCTACGACACGGTCCGCATCTCCAACAGCGGCGAGTACATCCACAGCGCCCCGTGGTCGGTCGGCTCCCAGGGCTACTCCAACGTCAGCCACGGCTGCGTCAACGTCAGCCCGAGCAACGCCAAGTGGTTCCTCGACAACACCCTGATCGGGGACCCGATCATCATCACCGGCTCGCCCCGCGTCCTGGAACCCACCAACGGCTGGGGGCACTGGCAGGAGAGCTGGCGGGAATGGCTCAAGTGGAGCAGCCTCAAGCACTTCACCACCGACGACGTCTGACCGGAGGTGCCCGCGGAGGCCCCTGAAGGGGGGCGTCGGCCGTCGCGGGGAGGCGGAGGTCGTCTCCGGTGGCCCTCCCGAGGTCCGGGGCTCAGGCCGGCCCTCCGGCGGGGGCGTCGGGAAGATCCGGCGGGGCGGTGGGAAAAGGTGCGGAAAGACGTCGAGGCCCGGACACCGTGCGGTGTCCGGGCCCCTCGTGTGGCGTCAGCCGTGGCGGATCAGTGGGTCAGGGACTTGTCGTCTCCACCCTGGCCGACCGCCGTGTGCTCCTCGTGGCCCTCACCGTGGCCGTGGCCGTCGTCGAGCGGGATCTTCTCGCCGCCGTAGGCCGCGCTCATCTTGGTGCGGAGCTTGCCGAGCGGACCGCGCGTCGCCCTGGACGGGATGCCGTCGTCGTCTCCACCGCCGCCCCCGGTGATGACCGGGACCGGCTCCTTGCCCCGCATGTGGGCCTCGATGGCCTCGTTGGGCGGGACGTGGACCTCGATGTACTCGCCGTGCGGCAGTCGCTTGATCACACCGGACTCCACGCCGTGGCCGATGATGGCCGCGTCGGCGCGCTGCAGGCCCAGGCAGACCCGGTAGGTGACGTAGTAGGCGAGCGCGGGACCGGCGAAGATCAGAACCCGGCCGACGTAGGTCGTCCAGTTCAGCGACACCTGGAAGAACGCGGCGATCTCGTCGTTGGCGCCGAGCAGCCACAGGACCCCGTAGAAGGTCATCGCGGAGATGCCGATCGAGGTGCGGTGCGGGTTGTTGCGGGGACGGTCCACGACGTGGTGCTCGCGGCGGTCTCCGGTGACCCACTGCTCGATGAACGGGTACAGCGCCAGCCCCGTCATGATGATGCCCATCGGCACCAGCGCCGGGATCAGCACGCTCATCGGCAGTGTGAAGCCCAGGACGTTGATCTCCCAGGCGGGCATCAGACGGAGCGAACCCTCCAGGAAGCCCATGTAGAAGTCGGGCTGAGAGCCCGCCGAGATGTCGGCCGGGGTGTAGGGACCGTACAGCCAGATCGGGTTGATCTGGGCGAAGGTGCCCAGCAGCGCGATGACGCCGAAGGTGAACATGAAGTAGGCGCCGGCCTTGACCATGAAGGCCGGGTAGAACGGCGCGCCCACCACGTTCTCGTTGGTGCGGCCCTTGCCCGGCATCTGCGTGTGCTTCTGGACCCACATCAGGATCATGTGAGCCGAGATGAGCGCCAGCAGGATGCCCGGGATGAGCAGGATGTGCAGCGAGTAGAACCGGGAGACGACGTCCACGCCCGGGTACTCGCCGCCGAAGAGGAAGAAGGTGATCCAGGTGCCGACCAGCGGCAGCGAGATCGCCACACCCTCGGTGATCCGCAGACCGGCGCCGGAGAGCAGGTCGTCGGGGAGGGAGTAGCCGGTCAGTCCCGCGGCCAGCGCCAGCGTCAGCAGCAGCACGCCGATCAGCCAGTTCAGCTCGCGCGGCTTGCGGTAGGCGCCGGTGAAGAACACCCGCAGCGCGTGCACCATCATGCCGCCGATGAACAGCAGGGCGGCCCAGTGGTGCATCTGCCGCATCAGCAGGCCGCCGCGCACGTCGAAGCTGATCTCCAGCGACGACGCGTACGCCTCGGACATCCCGACGCCGTACAGCGGACCGTAGGAGCCCAGGTACTCCGTGTGGGCCATGCTGGGCTTGAAGAAGAACGTCAGGAACGTGCCGGTCAGCAGCAGGACGATGAACGAGTAGAGCGCGATCTCACCGAGCAGGAACGACCAGTGGTCGGGGAAGATCTTCCGCAGGTTCCGCCGCAGGAAGTTCCCCGCCCCGATGCGGTCGTCGATGAAGCCGCTCGCGCCCGCGATGGGCTTGGGAACGGTCTGGGTGCTCATGATTGGGCTCCCTTCTTGGCCTCGGCCTCACGGAACTCGGCCTCGGCGTCGCCACGTTCCCAGAAGCTGGGCCCGACGGGGACGGGGAAGTCCGCCGTCGCCACGAGGTATCCCTCGTCGTCCACGTCGATCGGCAGCTGGGGAAGAGGCCGGGCCGCCGGACCGAAGACGACCTTGGCGCCGTCGGCGGCGTCGAAGGTCGACTGGTGACACGGGCACAGGATGTGGTGCGTGGTCTGCTCGTACAGGGCCGCGGGGCAGCCGACGTGCGTGCAGATCTTGGAGTACGCCACGATCCCGTCGTGGGTCCAGTTCAGGTTCGTCCCGGACTTGAGCTCCTCGGGGCGGAACTTGATCAGGATCAGGGTGGCCTTGGCCAGCTCGTTCAGGTCGTGCTCGTATCCCTCGGGCACCACGGAGAGGATGCCGCCGGGGGAGTTGAAGTCGGCCGCCCGGATGGGCGCGCCGCTGCCCTCGACGAGGAGCTTGCGGAGCTTGCCCTCCTTGGTCTTGTCACCCCAGACGGTGTGCCGCAGCTTGGCGGGGAAGTCCTTGTAGCTCGGGCCGAGGTCGCGCAGCAGGACCAGCGGGGCCAGGCCGAGCGGGGCGGCGGCCATCAGCAGGGTGCGGCGCAGCAGCGGGCGCTTGGTGATGCCGCTCTCGGCCGCGCCCTGCATGAAGGTCTCACCGACGTAGGACCGGGTCTCGGTGTCGGAGGCCATCGGGTGGCGCTCCTGGACCAGGTTGTACTTGGGCATGACCATGCGGACCCAGGTCACCATGCCCGCGGCCAGCCCGAGCAGGGCCAGCGTGAGCGTGCCGCCCAGCGCGAGGTTGGAGACCTGCGTCTTCTCGATGTCGCCGACCTGGAAGACGACGTACGACACCACGAAGCCGATGCCGGCCAGGAAGGCGACGAGGAAGCAGAGGGCGGCGTACCTCTCGCCCTTCTTCGCGGTCGCCTCGTCCTGCGGGGTCACGCCGGGAACCTGGACGACCTCGGTCGACGGGTGCTCCTCGGTGCCGAGCAGGGAGGTGCTCGCCGCAGGTGGGGGGGTGCCGATGACGCGCCTTGGCACGCGTTCCTCCGGCTGTTCGATGCCGTGATTGTTCTCAGTCATTTGGCCTGTCGCCTCTTCGCGGTGATCCAGATGGCGGCCAGGGAGAGGAGGCTGAGTCCGACGACCCAGGCCACCAGACCCTCGGTGACCGGGCCGATGCGGCCCAGACCGGCGCCGCCCGGGTTGGGCTCCTCACGCACGCCCACGATGTAGGCGATCATGTCCCGCTTCTGCTCGGGAGTGATGATGCTGTCGTTGAACACCGGCATCGCCTGGGGGCCGGTGACCATGGCCTCGTAGATCTGCTTCTCGGTGGCCTCGTGGAGCGGCGGGGCGTACTTGCCCTGGGTCAGGGCGCCGCCGGAGCCGACGAAGTTGTGGCACTGGATGCAGTTCGCACGGAACAGCTCGCCGCCCTTGGCCTTGTCGCCCTTGGAGGCGTCGACCTGCTCGGCGCTCGGCACGGCCGGACCGCCGCCGAGTGACTGGATGTAGGCGCCGAGCTGCCGGATGGTGTCCTCGTTGACCCACGGCGCCGGGGGCTTGCGAGGTGCCTGCGCGCCGGGGTTGGCCATGGGCATGCGGCCGCTGCTGACCTGGAAGTCCACCGAGGCGGCGCCGACGCCGATCAGGGTCGGACCCGAGGCGGTGCCCTCGGCGTTGAGCCCGTGGCAGCTGGAGCAGCTCTGCTCGAAGAGCTTCTTGCCCTCGGCCACGTCGTCGGCCCTGCCGGACGCGACGGCGGCGTCGGCCTGCTGGCTGGAGGAGGCCGTCAGGGCAACGGTGTAGACCCCGCCGATCAAGGCCAGGGCCATGAGCAGGACGGCGTATCTCGCGAGGGGATGCCGCCGCCCAGCGGTGATCCTATTCACAGAGATCCCCGATTCCTTATTGAATTCCATAGATGGTTACGAAAAGGCCGATCCAGACCACGTCGACGAAGTGCCAGTAGTAGGACACGACGATCGCGCTGGTCGCCTGCTCACGGGTGAAGCGCTTCGCGGCGTACGTGCGTCCCAGCATGAAGAGGAACGCGATCAGTCCACCGGTCACGTGGAGGCCGTGAAAGCCCGTGGTCAGGTAGAACACCGAGTCGTACGCGGTGTGCGACAGGGTGTGTCCTTCGTGGACCAGCTCGTTGTACTCGTACAGCTGGCCGGCCACGAACACGGAGCCCATCAGGAAGCTGATGACGTACCAGAAACGCAGCTTGGCGACCTGGCCCTTCTCAGCCGCCCACACGCCCAGCTGGCAGGTCACACTCGACAGGACCAGGATGGTCGTGTTGGCCAGGGCGAAGGGGACGTTCAGGTGGGCCTCCGGCCAGGGCATTCCCTGGCTGAGGCTCACCGACCGGATGGTGAAGTACATCGCGAACAGCGCCGCGAAGAACATGAGCTCGGAGGACAGCCAGACAATCGTCCCGACGCTGACCAGATCGGGTCTGCGGGACGAGTGTGCTGTCGTCGTCGTTGAAATTGCGGATGCTGTCGCCACGGGCAGCATTATTGCGGCTCTCCTGCTCGGGTCGCCGCACGACCCCCCGATAGGGGGTGCATACGTCCCTAAAAAGGGGACGTATGGGGCAATTTGCTCAGCTGTGGCTCCGGCCTGGGTCTCCAGGCCGGCTGACCGGTAGCATCCCAGGTGACCATACATCGACGAGGGATAGTGAGCGCGACCGTGAGCACCGACGACAAGATGAGGGTCCTCGTCTACAGCGACGACGCGAGCACCCGCGAGAAGGTGCGGCAGGCACTCGGCCGCCGCCCCGCCGCCGACGTGCCCCTCGTGGAGATCGTGGAGTGCGCCACCCACGCCAAGGTCGTTCAGCACTTCGACTCCGGTGAGATCGACGTCGCCGTGCTCGACGCCGAGGCCAAGCCCGCAGGGGGCATGGGGGTGGCCCGTCAGGCCAAGGACGAGGTCCACGACTGCCCGCCGATCTGCCTGCTGATCGCCCGCCGCGACGACCGCTGGCTGGCCGAGTGGTCGCGCGCCGAGGCCGTCGTGCCGCAGCCGATCGACCCGGTCGTCCTCGCGGAGACCGTCGCCGACCTGATGCGCCGCCGCCTGTCCACTCGTCTGACCGCCCGGTAAAACCTCCTGGAGAACCGCATGGACGTGCGCACCACCTGGCCGGCGCTGTTGTCCGCCCTGCTCGCGGGCGAGCACCTGACGGCTGACGAGACCGCCTGGGCGATGAAGCAGATCATGTCCGGCTCCGCCACCCCCGCCCAGATCGCGGGCTTCGCGGTGGCGCTGCGGGCGAAGGGCGAGACCGTCGCGGAGGTGACCGGCCTGGCGCGCACGATGCTGGAGCTGGCCACCCCGCTGTCGGTCGAGGGGCCCGTCGTCGACGTCGTCGGCACCGGCGGTGACCGGGCGCACACGGTCAACGTCTCCACCATGGCCGCGATCGTGGCCGCCGCGGCGGGGGCCAGGGTCGTCAAGCACGGCAACCGGGCCGCCTCCTCCTCATGCGGCGCCGCCGACGTCCTGGAACACCTGGGGATCGTGCTCGACCTGCCTCCCGCGGACACCGCCAGGGTCGCGGCGGAGGCCGGCATCGCCTTCTGCTTCGCGCCGGTCTACCACCCGGCGTTCCGCTTCGCGGGACCGCCGCGCAAGGAACTCGGCGTGCCCACCGTCTTCAACTTCCTGGGACCACTGACCAACCCGGCCAGGCCCGCCGCCCAGGCGATCGGCATCTTCGACGCGGGCATGCTCCCCGTCGTCGCGGGCGTCTTCGCCGAGCGCGGGGCCTCCGCCCTGGTCTTCCGGGGCGACGACGGGTTGGACGAGCTCACCATCGCCACGACCTCCTCGGTCTGGGTGGTGCGCGAGGGCGGCGCCGAGCAGACCGTCTTCGACCCGGCGGTCCTCGACATCCCCAGGGCGGCGCCCGACGCGCTGCGCGGCGGAGACGTGGCGTTCAACGCCAGGGCCGTGCACGACCTGGTCGGCGGCAAGACCGGCCCGGTCCGCGACGCGGCGTTGCTGAACGCCGCGGCCGCGCTGGTCGCCCTCGACGGTGCCGGCGGCGACCTGAACGCCGCG
Source organism: Streptosporangium sp. CA-115845 (assembly GCF_050943795.1). Taxonomy (NCBI): domain Bacteria; kingdom Bacillati; phylum Actinomycetota; class Actinomycetes; order Streptosporangiales; family Streptosporangiaceae; genus Streptosporangium; species Streptosporangium sp. CA-115845. The sequence goes on from NZ_CP191988.1 coordinate 2,971,496, forward strand.
ATGGCCACGGGCTACGAGCGCGCCACGCGGGCCGTCGACTCCGGTGCCGCCGGCGAGACCCTCGACCGCTGGATCGCGGTCAGCCGGTCGTCGAAGCCGTCCTGAGCCGTACGGGCCGTTACCGGTGAGCGCGCTTTGGTGAGCGCGCTCCCGAGCGGCCCACGCCCTACGAGATGAGCCTGCTCTCTCGCGGGAGTTCTCGCCTCGTCACCAGGGGCCAGGTCCAGGGCCACGGGCCGTCGTCGTGTGCCCTCCTGACGGTGTCGCCGGATCTTGCCGGGTGCCGGAAGGCCCTGTCCAAGGAGCGGTCCCGGCACCGCCGGGCCGTCCCAGGGCCGTTCCAGGGCCGTTCAGGGCCGTTCAGGGCCGTTCCAGGGCCGGATGTCTCCGACCCCGGGGGGATGGGAGATCCACCCGAGAGCGGATGTGTCACCTCGGCGTGCCGTTCTAGGTTGCGACCATGTGGCGTGCTGACCCCCTGACCGAGCAGATGTTCCCCGTCCTGCTGGCGTCCCTGGTGCTCGGACTGTGCGTGGCCGTCGTGAGCCTGGTGTGGGATCGCCGGCTCCTGCTGCTGAGGCTCAAGTCCGCGGAGGACAGGTTCGTCGGTCAGCAGGAGGAACTGGTCCGCGCCCAGTTCGCCGAGAGGCGGGTGCGCATCGCCCGTGAGCTGAACGACGTGGTCGCGCACGGTGTCAGCATGATGACGCTCGGCGTGGGCGCCGGGCGGATGATCATGGACAAGGATCCCGACCGAGCCAGGCGGACCTTGCGGGTGGCCGAGGAGTCGGGGCGTCAGGCGCTCGTCGAGCTCCAGCGCACCCTGTCACTCCTCGATCTCGACGGCTCCTCGGCGGGCAGGACGCCCCAGCCCAGGCTGTCCGACCTGCGGGACCTGTTCACCGAGGCCCGTGCGGCGGGCCTGGGCGTGGACCTGGTCGAGGACGGCAGGCCCGCCGAGGTCGCGCTCACCCTCGAACTGGTGGCCTACCGCATCGTCCAGGAGGCGCTCGCCAACACCCTGCGACACGCCGGCGCCCGCTCGGCCCGCGTCACGCTGCGCTGGCGGCCGGGCTTCCTCGACGTGCTGGTACGGGATGACGGCCAGGCCGACCCCGCGGCGACCGCGGGGCACGGCCTGTTCGGCATGCGGGAGCGGGCCGCCCTGTTCGGCGGGACGCTGGCGGCCGGGATCCTGCCCGGAGGGGGGTTCGAGGTGCGGGCGCGGCTGCCCATCTCGGGTGAGGCGGCCCCGGACGCCGCCCGCAAGGGGATGGGAGACGTCACCGACCTCGAACCGACCCGCCCTCTCCTCCGTCCCGCCGGTGCGGGTCAGTCGGACTCGCCGAGGCCGATCGAGAAGGCGGCGTCCAGATCGTGCCGGGAGTAGGCGCGGAAGGCGATGTTGGTCTCGGTGTGCAGCACCCCCGCCACCTTGTTGATCCGGCCGGGGATGACCTCGGCGATCTCCTCGTAGGCGGTGACGCGGACCATGGCCATCAGATCGTACTCCCCGGTTATGGAGTAGACCTCGCTCACCCCGTCGATCTCGGCGATCGTCTGGGCGACCTCGGGGATCCGGTCCACCTCGGCGTTGATGTGAACGATCGCGGTGACCACGAGCTTCCTCCTCGTTGAGTGTTGCCTGCCGTCTTTGACGCTATCAGCGCAGCGGACGGCCCTCGCGCGCCCGGCGTGGCTCGGCCGTCTGGTAGGCGCGGTCGATGCGGGCCTTGAGCCGGCCGGCACCCGAGACCGGCAGGCTCCAGGTGCCCTCCACCTGCACCAGCCGCACCCCCGGGGACTCCAGCCAGCGCAGGACACACTCGGTCTCCTCGGCGCTGGCGGCGTGGACCGGCCCGGGGCCGGGCGGCACCGTCTCGGCGGTGGCCGTCAGCGCCTCGACGAACGGGGTGGGGTGGGCGCCCTTGGGCATCACCCCCGCCGAGGCGAGCCGTCCGTACCGGATGACATGGATCTCCCAACGGCCGCCCGCCACGGGGGCGGCCGCGACCATCTGGGAGATGGCGGTCAGCGACCGCAGCCGCTGCATGCGGGCCGAGGTGCGGACGTAGCAGGCGAGCCGGTCGCGGTCGGCCGCGGCCTCCTCGTAGCGCTGGTCGAGGGCCAGGCGCTCCATCCTGGCCTCCATGGCGGAGAAGACCTCGGCCGCGTCCAGCTCCAGCGCCCGGCGCGCCGCCACGACGTGCACCGCGTACTCGTCGGGGGTCTCGCGCCCCTCACACGGTGCGCCGCACCTGCCGATCTCGGCGAGCGCGCAGGCGGAGCGCCTGGTACGCGGAGTGATCCGCTCGGTGCACTGCCGCAGCGGGATCGTCTCGTGCAACGTGGTGCGGGCGTCCTCGGCGGCGCGGGTGCTGGTGAACGGGCCCAGGTAGGACGCCTCGTCGTCCTTGACCTCGCGGACCACCGACAGGCGGGGGAAGAGCTCGTCGGTCAGCTTGAGCCAGAACATCTTCTCCGGGTGGCGCGACCTGCGGTTGTAACGGGGCTTGGCCGAGCCGATCAGCCTGAGTTCCCTGACCTCCGCCTCCAGCGGGGTCGCGCAGGCGATGGATCTGACCCGCGCGGCGATGCCGATCATCTCGCGGACGCGGGGCCGGGTCTCGCTCGCGGTGAAGTAACCGCGCACGCGGTTGCGCAGGTTGGTGCTCTTACCGACGTAGAGCGGGTCGCCGCCGGAGTCCTCGAAGACGTAGACGCCGGGTCCCGTCGGCACCGAGTCGGCCAGGTGCCGCTTGCGGCGCTGCTCGGGGGTGGGTGCGCGGACGAAGCCCTTGAGCTCCTCCAGCGTCTGCACCCCGAAGGAGCCGGCCCGCTCCAGCAGGGCGTGCAGCACGTCGACCGTGGCCCGAGCGTCGGCGAGCGCCCGATGGCAGGGCTCGGTGTGGCTGAAGATCGCGGCCAGCGTGGACAGCTTGCAGTTGGGCGCCTCGTCGCGGGTCAGCAGCTTGCGGGCCAGGTCGACGGTGTCGACCACCTGGTGGGCGGGCGGCGGATACCCGTGCGCCGCGCAGGCCGCCCTGATGAACCCCAGGTCGAACCCGGCGTTGTGCGCCACCAGGGTGGAGCCCGCGGCGAACTCCAGGAAGGACGGCAGCACCGACTCGATCCGCGGCGCCGCCACGACCATGCCGTCGGTGATGCCGGTCAGCACCGAGATGAACGGCGGGATCGGTGAACCGGGGTCGACCAGGGTGCCGAACTCACCGAGCACCTCACCGCCCCTGACCTTGACCGCGCCGATCTCGGTGATCGCGTGCTCGCCCGCCGAGACGCCGGTGGTCTCCAGGTCGAACACGACGAAGGTGATCTGGCTGAGCGGGGTGCCCAGCTCGTCGAGTGTTCCCTGCACGGCGTAGTTCACGATTCACGACCATAGAAGCCCCGACCGACATTCACCGCACCGGGTTCTTTCGGCGCCGGACGCCCAGAACACCCGTGGTCCGCGCGGGGGAAAGGCGTCAGCTCCAGTAGCTCCCGTCCAGCATCCGTTCGAGGGCGGCCCGGTGCAGCACCAGGTCGTCGGGGTCGGCCGGCATGGGCTGCTCGCCGAAGTGGATGCGGCGGTGCCAGACGCGGGCCATGATGACGCCGTGCCTGAGCGCGGCGTACATCTCGTAGAACTCCATGTCGCGTGGCTTGTATCCCGTTATTTCGTGATACGTCTTGCATACGTCCTCGCGTCGCATGAAGTCGGGCAGGCCGGGCAGTTCCATGATCTCGGCGATCTCCTGGAAGAACCGGTGCAGGAAGATCATCCAGGCGATGTCCAGCTCGCGGGGGGCGATCGCGGCCATCTCCCAGTCCAGCACCGCCACCGGGGTGAAGTCGCGGTACATCACGTTCCCGATGCGGGCGTCGCCCCAGCTCAGCACGTCGGGTCCCGGATCGTTCGGCCAGTGCTCCCGCAGCCAGTCGAACGCCCGCTCCAGCAGCGGGATGCGCATCGAGCCGTGTGCCCACTCGTAGTAGGACCGCTGGTCGTCGACGTGCCTGCGCAGCGCGGACTCGCCCGTCCCCGCGATCTCCAGCGGGCGCAGCTCCGCCGCGGTGAACGGGGCGTCGTGCAGTCTGGCCAGGATCTCGACGCTCTGCCGCTGCAGCCGCATCCGGTCGGCGGGGGAGGCGTCCAGCAGCCAGCCCTCGAAGGTGTAGGGCGGGACGTCCGGCGGCACGTCACCGGTGAGCCGCTCCATCACGAAGAACGGGGTGCCCATCGGTGCGGGGTCGGGCTCGTACCACAGGGTCCGCGGCGCGAGCACGCCGGCGCGCTCCCTGGCCATCCGCATGACCTCGAACTGCCTGCCGAGGTCGTAGCTCGGGAAGACCGGCACGGCCTCGCTCGCCGGGGCCATCCGGGCGACGCAGCCGACCTCCCGCCTGCCCTCCGCCGCCGTCCAGGAGGCGTCGAAGAGCAGGGTCTCGCTGGACATGCCGTTGCCCGAGGGCGCCGACAGCCGGGAGAGCGTGACGGGGGATCCCACCCTGCCGGAGAGCCACGAGCGCATCCGTTCGTGTAACTCATCGAGGTCGCGGGTGGATGTCCGCATATCCTCGGCTTGCCGGCGCTGCTGATCCATCGCGCTCTCCCGGGTGGCGTACGTCACAAGGCGATCCGCACAGTCGTAACCTAAGAGCAAGCGCTTGTCCATCAGACTCTCCCGAGGGGACCGTCGCCTTCAGGCGACGGGGGAATCGGGAGCGGGAGGGCCGTCAAGGCCCGAGCGTGTAGTGACCCGACAGGTCCGCGCATTCCGCGTCGCCTCTTTCTGAAATTCGATACGGTGAGAACAAAGGTTCGAGCCAGGGGGGTGGTGTGGTGCGTAGGTCCTATAAGTTCCCGTTGCGCCCCACCGCCCGCCAGGTCGCCTGGCTGGCCGCGTGCCTGGATGATCACCGCGTCCTGTACAACGCCGCGCTGGAGCACCGCCGCACCGCCTACCGCAAGGCGGGCGTGAGCGTCCGCTACGGTGACCAGTCGGCCGATCTCAAGTACATCCGCGCCGATGACGCGGACGGTCAGGGCCGCTGGTCGTTCTCCTCCCAGCAGGCCACCCTGCGCCGCCTGGACAAGGCGTTCGCCGCGTTCTTCGCCCGCGTCAAGGCCGGGCGCACACCGGGCTTCCCGCGTTTCAAGGGCAAGGGGTGGTTCGACACGGTGGAGTGGCCCAAGGACGGCGACGGCTGCCGGTGGGATTCCCAGCCCGAGCATCCGAGTGCGACGTTCGTCCGGTTGCAGGGCATCGGGCATGTCCGCGTCCACCGGCACCGCCCCGTACACGGCACCGTCAAGACGATCAGTGCGAAACGGGAAGGCACCCGCTGGTACGTGATCCTGTCGTGCGACGACGTGCCCGCTGAGACCCTGCCCGCCACCGGCGCGGTCGTCGGGATCGACATGGGAGTGGCATCGCTGGTCACCACCAGCGACGGCGAGCACCTGGACAACCCGCGCCACCTGGCCGCGTCCGCCGACCGCCTCGCGGCCGCGCAACAAGACCTCGCCCGCACCCAGCGCGGCTCCAAGCGCCGCCGCAAGGCCGTCGCCCGCGTCGCCGCCCTGCACGCCAAGGTCCGCCGCCGGCGTCTCGACGGTGCTCACAAGGCCGCCCTGCACCTGGTTCGCGATTACGACGTCATCGCCCACGAGGACCTGCGGATCACGAACATGACCCGCTCGGCGTCCGGCACCGTGGAGGCTCCCGGCCGCAACGTCGCCGCCAAGTCCGGCCTCAATCGCAGCATTCTGGACGCGGGTTGGGGGGTGTTCCTGCGTATCCTCGCGGACAAGGCTGAAAGTGCCGGTCGAGAGCTGATCGCGGTGAACCCCGCCAATACTTCCCGCACCTGTGCCCGCTGTGGGCACTGTGCGAAGGAGAACCGCCTCAGCCAAGCCGGGTTCCGCTGTCAGCGGTGTGCTCATGTGGCGCATGCCGATGTGAACGCGGCGATCAACATTCTGAGGGCAGGGCTTGCCCTTCGTGAGGCTGCGCAAGCGGCCTAGCGAGAAGCCGCTCCCTTCAGGGAGCGGAGGAGTCACAAAGAGTTCACGGCCGGGTCGGCTGCCGTCCGCCTTACGGTCAGGTCGGGGTCAGGGTGCGGTAGCCGTACCCTTGACGTGAAGACCGATCCGAGTAGGGGCCGTGATGAGTTCAGCCGGAGAGGGCCTGTCTCGTCCGTTACCCGAGCAGGTTCGCTTGCACGTCGTGGAACTGGCGTCCCAGATCCTCGGCTCGATGCCCGCCGCCTCGGTGCCGCCGCCGCTGAAGGGGATCGCCAAATTCGATCCCCGCAAGCGCGCCAGGCTGGGTGGCGCGCCCATCGCCGCGCAACTGGAGACCGACAAGAAGTTTCGCGAGCTGGTCGCGGAGACGCTGACCGCGGGCTGGCCGGAGCTGGTCGCGAGTCTCGCCGAGGGCGCGGTCCCGCCGGCCGCCGAGCCCGTCATGGTGGCCGCCGCCGCCTACCTGACCCGCCCGCCCGGCTGGGCGGCCATGGTGGAGGCGGCCCGCGAGGACCTGGAGCGGTCGGTCGCCGTCGCCGAGGGCTCCGCGCAGGAGCAGACGCTCTCCCGGCTGCGTGAGCAGTTGGCCGGCCAGAAGAGCGCGGCCAAGGAGGAGTCCGAACGGCTGCGCGAGCAGCTCAAGGCCTCACGCTCGGAGGTCTCCGACCTGCGCCGCAGGCTGCACGAGGCCCGGGAGCGGGCCAAGGCGGCCGAGGCGCGTGCCGCCGACGCCTGGGAGGCGGCGGAGGAGGCGAAGGCCGCCGCGGTCTCGGCGGGGAGCAGCGTGGAGAGCGAGCTGCGCCGTCTGCGCGAGCGGCTGGCCGACGCCGAGCGTCAGCTGGAGTCGACGCGCAGGGCGGCCCGTGAGGGCCGCAGCGTGGAGGACACCAAGGTCCGCATGCTGCTCGACGCCCTGCAGGACGCCGCCGCGGGGCTCCGCAGGGAGCTCGCCCTGCCCTCCGGCATCCACCGTCCCGCCGACTCGGTGGCCTCGGTGGCGCCGGGCAGGCAGGGGGTCCAGGCGGTTCCCGCGCGGGCGCTCGCCGACGACGACCCCGCCCTGCTCGACCAGCTGCTCGCGCTGCCGCAGATCCACCTGATCGTCGACGGCTACAACGTGACCAAGACCGGTTACGGTACGTTCACCCTCGCCGACCAGCGCAATCGCCTCCTCACCGGCCTCGGCGCGCTCTACGCGCAGACCCGCACCGAGCTGACCTGTGTTTTCGACGGCGCCGAGTTGAACGGGCCGGTCCCGGTCTCGGCACCCAGGGGGGTGCGGGTGATGTTCAGCGCCCCCGGGCAGATCGCCGACGACCTGATCCGCCAGCTGGTCCGCGCCGAGCCCACGGGACGCGCGGTCGCGGTGGTCTCCTCGGATCGGGAGGTGGCCGAGTCGGTCCGCAGGATGGGCGCCCGGCCGGTCCCCTCGCTGCTTCTTCTCAGACGTCTGGGGCGGGCGTGAACCTTTCCCGGTGATGGCGCATCGAACTACCGGAAGGTATTTCGATCTCCCCAGGGGCACTCGATGAAGAAGATCATAACGCTCGCCGTCGTCGTTCTGGCCATCGGGGCGACCGTTGCCACACCCGCCGCCGCGGCTGCGGTGGCCGGCATTCCCAAGGGCTTCCTGCTGTACGAGAAGGACGCCGCGAAGAAGGACAACGACCCCGAGACCAACTGGACGGTCAGCAACTCGGCGAAGGCCCGGCTGGCCGTCGACCCGTGTGACAAGGCCGCGCCGGCCGCGACCGGCAGGACGGCCGCGCGGACGGTGACCTTCACCGGCGTCCCGGATTTCCTGAAGGTCGAACAGGTGATCCTGTACCGCTCGAAGGCCGCCGCCGCCGGAGCCGTGGCCCGGCTGCGCTCCGCCCTGACCACCTGTGGTTCCAACACCAACGCGGGCTCCACCTACCGTTACGTCTCCTCGCGCCTGACCGGGCTCGGAGACGAGGCGCTGAGGATCTCCGGGCAGGTCTACTACGGCGGGAAGGCCGGCGTGGGCGGTGAGCGCGGCGTGCTGGTCAGGAAGGGCAACGCGGTCCTGGTCTACCTCTGGGGCGGCGAGTACTCCAAGCCGGCGAAGAGCGACTGGACCAGGCAGCTGAGCGACGCCAGGAAGATGACCGCGAAGATCTGCGATATCGCCGCCTGCTGACGCTCCCCCGGGAGACCGGGACTGCTACCTGCAGCTATAGGGCTGAACACAGGAAAAGGTGATCTAAACCTTACTTGTTCTGTACTATTCGCCGCAGGTCTGTGCAGTCTGGAGGCGTTGACGTGACCGTGGCGGGTATGCCGGTTGGACTCATGCGGATACCGGTGGCGGCCGGGCTCGCCCTCGCGCTGCTGATGGTGCCGGTGAGCGGGGCCTCCGCGGAGCCGAAGCCGACACTCGCCCAGGCCAAGAAGAAACTGGAGAAGCTCAACGAGCAGGCCGACCAGATCGTCGAGAAGTACAACCAGGCCTCGGAGAAGTGGAAGCGGGCCAGGAAGAAGTACGCGACGCTGAACGGCGAGCTCGCCCGGCAGAGCGAGCAGGTCGCCGGGCTGCGCAAGGAGCTCGTCGCGATGGCGGTCAGCACCTACCAGTTCGGCGCGGTCAACAGCTGGGAAGGCATGATCTACCAGGCCGACCCCGGCGCGCTGCTGAGCGGCCTGGCCTCGGTCGACCAGATGTCGGCTTCCCGGGCCCAGTCGCTGAGCGCCTTCGACGAGGCCACCAAGGCGCTGCGGCTCAACAGGAATCTGGCCAAGGGCGCGCTGAGCGAGGCCGACGAGACGCGCGACGAACTGGCCAGGGAGAAGGCCAAGGCCGACAAGATGGTCAGGGCTCAGACGAAGCTCCTGCGCGAACTCAACGTTTTCAAGACGGGCAACCCCGAGAGCACCGGGATCCAGTACAGCGGCCCCGCCTCGGGCAACGCCCGCGCCGCCCTGCAGTTCGCCTTCGCGCAGGTCGGCAAGCCCTACCAGTACGGCGGCACGGGGCCCGGCGGCTGGGACTGCTCGGGCCTCCTCCAGGCCGCCTGGCGCAGGGGGGGAGTCAGCCTCCCCCGTACCACCTGGGAGCAGTGGAGCTGGGGCACCAGCCGCAAGGTCTCGCTGAACGACCTCCAGCCGGGCGACCTCATCTTCAGTGAGGGCCTGGGCCACGTCAGCATGTACGCGGGCAATGGCCAGATCGTGCACGCCCCGCAGACCGGCGACGTCGTCAAGGTCGTCCCGCTCTCGGCCTACGGCCGTCGCCTCGTCGGAGCCGTCCGCCCCTGAGGAGCGGAGGCCCGCCCTCCGGTGGTAAAACCTGGTGCGCCGTCGGCGACGGCGCTGATCCGTGCTCCGCGGCGGGAGAGGGCACCCTCGCGGCTTCAACCATGAATTACGGCAAATGTGATGAACATTACAGAAATTGCGATTTGTCGGGTGTGATTCCGAGGGTGTGACGAGGATCATATCTTAATAGCATAAATGGCCATTAAGCAGGGGTAACGGGAAGATCACGAAGGCTTATTGATCTTCTTGTTTGGCGAATGCTTTGCCGAAGGTTGGAGATCGGGGTAACTTCTGGCCTCGCGACGTGCAAGCCATGCCGTCGCGGTGAATGTCGGTCTTCGGGCCGGTGTCCCTATAGAAATCCAGCCGGCCGCCGTTCCCCTGCCGGGGACGGACCTCATCACGGCGGCCCGCCGAATCCATGCAGCCAGGAGGCATGGAACCGGGGACCCAAAAGGCCCGATACAGCGTGGCCGGGGGTGAATCAGCGCATTTGCGCCGTAGGGCATCTTCCAAGCCCGAACCCGTCAGCTAACCCGGTAGGCATCAGTGGAAGCACCAAGGAGAAATCCTGTCTACCACCCCGTGTAACACCCGTCTGTCGCGCCTTTTCCGCCTTTCCCTCGGCGGCATCGCCCTCACCCTGACCGCCTCAGCCGGAGCGGTCACCCTGGGGTCGACGGCGGCGAGGGCGACGACGGACAGTACCCCTGAGATCCTGGTCAACACCGCGGCCGGAGTCTCCGAGCAGGCCGAGGGCACGAAGAGAACCGTGCACAAGGCCAAGGCCGATACCAAGGTCAAGACCAGGATGAGCAGGGCGGCCCTGCAGAAGGTCCGGGCTCGCAAGGCCGTCTCGGCGGCCAGGCGGCAGGTCGGCGATCCGTACCGGTGGGGTGCCTCCGGTCCCGGCGCGTTCGACTGCTCGGGGCTCGTCAAATACGCCTGGCGCAAGGCGGGCGTGTCCATCCCCCGGATCACGCACAGCCAGTTCCGGGCGATCAGGAAGAAGGTCTCGTGGAGCCACCTGCGCCCCGGTGACCTGATGTTCTTCAGTGGAAAGGGCCACGTCGGCATGTACGTCGGCAAGGGCAGGATGGTCCACTCGCCGAGCAGCGGCAAGACGGTCCGGATCGTGAAGCTGGAGGGGTACTACAGGTCCTCCTTCGCCGGAGCGGTCCGGCCCGGAGCCTGAGCCCGGGCAGGGACGCCGGCCCCGTTCCTCACATGTGCGGGGACGGGGCCGCTCCGTTTCCGGCGGAGGCCGCGAGCGCGTGGCCGGCGGCCCGGGCCGGTGCGGATCCACGCTTCCGGCAAGGAACGTCACGATGCCGGTCGAGTAGCATCGACTCGTTATGTCCGTCCCGAAGGGGCGCCGCACCGTGCTCGCCGGGATGCTGGCGCTGATGAGCGTGGGCCCGTCGGCCGGGACGGGACCTCTCCTGGCCGGAGCCGGGCCGCTCCCGCGCACTCCCCGAGAGCTCCCCGACCACCCCCTGCCGCACGACCCTCGCCGCGACGCCGGAGAACTCCCCGCCGGCCTTCGCGACCTGTGGCCCGGTGCCGCCGTCGTCGTCCGGGGCGAGCACTCCCTCGTGATCGGCCACCACGTCGCGCCCGCCGTCCTGCGGGACCTGGCCGCCGGGGCCGACCGGGCCCGCCGCGCGGTCGCGGCGATCTGGGGGCCGGTCCGAGCGGTGATCCTGTTCCCCGCCACCGATGCCGAGGCCGCGGCACTCGCCGGAGCGGAGAGCACCCGGGGCCTGGCCGCGATGGCGGCCGCGGACCGGGTGATCGTCCTGCCCTCGGGCTACGCGAGGCTCAGCACGACCGGCAGGGACGTGGTGATCACGCACGAGCTCGTGCACGTGGCCACCGGCGCGACCCGTGGCGGCCGGGTGCCGATGTGGCTGTCGGAGGGCTTCGCCGACTACGTGGGCTACCGCGATGCCGGGATCCCGGTGCGGACGGCCGCCGCCGAGCTGGTCGCCGAGGTACGCGCCGGAGTCCTGCCCGCCCGTCTCCCCGGTCCCGCCGACTTCGCCCCCGGCGCCCCGCGGCTCGCGCAGGCGTACGAGGAGGCCTGGCTCGCCTGCCGGTTCATCGCGGAGCGCTTCGGCGAGAAGGCCCTGGTGAGGCTCTACGGTGGCGATGTCACCGGCACGCTCGGCCTGTCGCCCGCCCAACTCACCGTGGCGTGGCGTGACTACCTCGGAAAGGAACTCGCCTGACATCCTTGTGTCCTTTCCCGGTCCAGGCCTCACCTGGCGGATCTCGCCGCGGCGAGGAGCGGTCGGCGGGTGCCTCGCAAGGCACGGGAGGGAGCCGCGGCGTGCCGCGGTGACCGGTGACGACTCGGCGAGGCGCCGTCCGGCCGACCGCGGCAGGCAGAAGATCCAAAGGACGGGGCCCAGGGTTCGGGCTCCACGCTGGAGGTGTTTGATGACGCTGAGCACGACGGACGCGCCCTCGGGGGTGCGGCCGGCGGGGTGGGCGCTGGCCGCGCTGGGGGTGGTCACGCTGGCGGTCGTGGCGTTCACCACGCCCTGGCAGGAGCTGCCCGAGGGGGCCCCGGCGGTCGTCCCCGATCCGGCCCGCGACTTCACGGCCGAGCAGATCGCCAGGTCCGAGGCGTTCGACAAGCTGGTCAGCGTACCGGGTTACCTCTCCCTGGGCCTGACGCTGGTGGTGGCGGGGGTGCTGGTGGGCACCCCGCTGGGCGCGCGGCTCGTCGGCCGGCTGCGGGGGCCGTGGTGGTTGCGGGCGCTGCTCGGCGTGCTGGCGCTGTCGGTGGCCGTCGCGATGCTGCGCTGGCCGCTGGGGATGTGGTCGGAGACCTACCTGCGCGACTTCGGGCTGTCCACCCAGACCTGGCCGGCCTGGACCGCCGACCGGATCAAGAGCATCGGTGTCGGCACCGCGCTGACCGCGATCATGGTTCTGGCGGTGGTCGCGCTGGCGCGGCGCTACCGGCGCTGGTGGATCCCGGCGGCGGCCGGCGCGTTCGCGCTGACCGTGGCGGCCTCCTTCGCCTATCCGGTGCTCATTGAGCCGATCTTCAATGACTTCAGGCCGATGGAGGCCGGACAACTCCGCGACGACCTGCTCGCCATGGCCGCCAGGGACGGTGTGCCGGTGGAGGACGTGCTCGTCGCCGACGCCTCCCGGCGGACCACCGCGCTCAACGCCTACGTCTCCGGATTCGGCGCGACCCGCAGGATCGTCGTCTACGACACGCTGCTCCGGGCGCCCGCCGACGAGGTCGAGCTGGTGGTCGCGCACGAGCTCGGTCACGCCAAGGCGGGCGACGTGCTCTCCGGTACGCTCGTCGGAGCTCTGGGCGCGGCGTTCGGGGCGGTCCTGCTCTACCTGGTGACCTCGGCGGGGGCCGTGCGGCGCCGCGCGGGGATCTCCTCCATCGGCGACCCGAGGGCGGTGGGCCTGGTCATGGGGTTGCTCAGTCTGGCCGCGGTGCTGTCAGGACCGGCACAGAACCTGGTCAGCCGGCACATCGAGGCTCGTGCGGACGTCCACGCGCTGGACCTGACCAGGGATCCGGCGACGTTCGTCGCCATGCAGAAACGGCTGGCGGTCACCAACATCTCGGATCTGTCGCCCGACCTCGTGGAGTACGTGCTCTACGCCTCGCATCCCACCGCGCCGCAGCGCATCGCGCTGGCGCGATCCTGGGCCCGGCTGAACGGTCTCTCCGAGCCATGAGGCGCACGCTGGTGGTCACGAACGACTTCCCGCCCCGCGCCGGGGGGATCCAGTCGTTCGTGTACGGTCTCATCGCCCGCCGCCCGCCCGGCTCGGTCGTCGTCTACGCCCCCCAGTGGCCCGGCAGCGAGGACTTCGACCTGCGGCAGCCCTACCCCGTGGTGCGGCACCCCACCTCGCTGATGCTGCCCACCCCCGCCGTCGCCCGCCGGGCGGCCGCACTGATCGCCGAGTTCGGCTGCGAGACCGTGGTCTTCGGGGCGGCGGCACCGCTCGGGCTGCTCGCGCCCAGGATGCGTGAGGCCGGGGTCCGCCGCGTCGTCATGGTCACCCACGGCCACGAGGCGGGCTGGACGGCGCTCCCGATCGGCCGCCAGGTGCTCGCCAGGATCGGCGCGCACGCCGACGTGGTCACCTACCTGGGGGAGTACACCCGGCAGCGGCTGGCCAGGGTGATACCCGAGGACAAGCTGGTGCGGCTCGCGCCCGGCGTCGACACCGAGGTGTTCGCGCCCGAGGCCGGGAGAGAGCAGGCGCGCGCGGCGCTCGGACTGGGAGAGCGGCCGGTGGTGCTCTGCCTGTCCAGGCTGGTGCCGCGCAAGGGCCAGGACACGCTGCTGCGAGCCTGGCCCGGCGTGCTGCGGGACGTTCCCGACGCGATGCTCCTGATCGTCGGAGGTGGCCCGTACCGCAGGACCCTGGAGCGGCTGGCCAGGCCGATGGGCGGCTCGGTCCAGATCACCGGCCCCGTGCCGGAGACCGCGCTGCCCGGCTACCTGGCAGCGGGCGACGTGTTCGCCATGCCGTGCCGTACCCGCCTGGGCGGTGTCGACGTGGAGGGGCTCGGCATCGTCTATCTGGAGGCGTCCGCCAGCGGGCTGCCCGTGGTGGCGGGCTCCTCGGGCGGCGCCCCCGACGCCGTGCTACGCGGGCAGACCGGCCTGGTCGTCGACGGCACCCGTCCGGACGAGGTCACGGCGACCCTGGTCGACCTGCTCAAGGACCCTGCCGGGGCACGTGCCATGGGTGAACGCGGGCGCGAGTGGGTCGCGCGCGAGTGGAGCTGGGATCTCGCCGCCTCCCGCTTCGCCCGCGTTCTGGAGTCCGTGGAGACCCCTGACTAGCCGTAGAGGGACTCGACCTGCTTGGCGAAGTCGCGCATCACGACGGCGCGCTTGACCTTGAGGGTCGGGGTGAGGTGTCCGCTCTCCTCGCTGATGTCGACGTCGAGCACCGTGAACTTCTTGATCTGCTCGGCCCTGGAGACGAATGTGTTGGCGTTGTCCACGGCCTTCTGCACCTCGGCGACGATGGCCGGGTCGGAGCTGAGGGTGGCGAGGTCCGCGTCCGTCCTGCCGTTGGCGGCCTTCCACTGCTCCAGAGCCTCGACGTCGAGCGTGATGAGCGCCGCGATGAACGGCCTGTCGTCGCCGACCACCATCGCCTGGCTGATCAGCGGGTGGGCGCGGATGTGGTCCTCCATCGGGGCCGGGGCGACGTTCTTGCCCGCGGCGGTGACGAGGATCTCCTTCTGGCGGCCGGTGATGCGCAGGTAGCCGTCCCCGTCCAGTTCGCCGATGTCGCCGGTGTGGAACCAGCCGTCCTTGTCGATCGCCACGGTAGTGGCCTCGTCGTTGTTCCAGTAGCCCTCGAAGACATGGCGGCCCTTGACGAGCACCTCGCCGTGCTCGCCGATGCCGATGGTGACGCCGGGGAACGGCTTGCCGACAGTGCCGATCTTGTTGGCCCCCGGCAGGTTGACCGAGGAGGGCGCCGAGGTCTCGGTGAGGCCCCAGCCCTCAAGCACCTCGATGCCCACGCCGCGGAAGAAGTGGCCGAGCCGCTCGCCCAGGGCGGAGCCGCCGGACACGGCCGCAGTCAGCCTGCCGCCGGTCGCGGCGCGCAGTTTGCCGTAGACGAGCCTGTCGAACAGGGCGTGCTTGAGCCTCAGGCCCAGCCCCGCGCCGCCGGTGGACTCCGCCCTGCTCCAGGCGACGGCGGTCTCCGCCGCGGCGTGGAAGATCTTCCCCTTGCCGTCGGCGGTGGCCTTCTGCTCGGCGGCGTTGTAGACCTTCTCGAACACGCGGGGCACGCCCAGCAGGAACGTGGGCTTGAAAGCCTGCAGGTCGGGGCCGACGTTCTTCATGTTGGGGGTGTGCGCGAGGACCGTGCCGGTCTCGATCAGCACGATCTCGATGATGCGGGCGAAGACGTGCGCGAGCGGCAGGAAGAGCAGCGCCGCCCTGTCGTCCACGGTGAAGAGGCGCTCCAGCGGGCCGTCCGCGACGTTCCTGGCGGTGAACAGCAGGTTGTCATGGGTCAGCCGGCAGCCCTTGGGCCTGCCGGTGGTGCCCGAGGTGTAGACGATGGTGGCCAGGTCGGCGATGCCGCGGCTGGACCTGCGCTCGGCGAGCGTGTCGTCGCCGACCTCGGCGCCGAGCGCGGTCAGCTCGTCCAGGGCGCCGCCCTCGATGCGCCAGACGTTCTTGAGGCCGGACAGCTCCGAGACGCTCTCGCGGACCGTCTCCTCATTCGAGTCCAGCTCGACGAAGACGGCCTTCGCGCCGCTGTCGGAGATGATCCAGGAGGCCTGGTCGGCCGAGGAGGACTCGTAGATCGGCACGCTGACCGCGCCGGCGGCCCAGATCGCGTAGTCGATCACGGTCCACTCGTAGCGGGTGCGCGACATCAGCGCCACCCGGTCGCCGGGTTCGACGCCGGCCGAGATCAGGCCCTTGGCCACTCCCGCGACCTGGTCGCGGAACTCGCGGGCGGTGACGGCGGCCCAGTCGTCGCCGACCTTGCGGCGCAGGGCGACGGCGCCCGGCTCCTCTTCGGCACGCCGGAACACCGTGTCGGTCAGGTTGGCGGAGGCGGGGACATCCACCAGCACGGGGACGCTGTACTCGCGCACGGATCACTCCTGGAGACGCACGGATCGATGGGCTGCCTGGAAGCTATCGCGATAAGTTACGCATGAGTAAATTCGTCACCCAGGCGTTATCAAAGGCGATTTCACCGTACCAACTGCTCTCGCCTGGAGTCATTGGCCGCGCCGCCGTGTGAAGTTTGTTACTTATGCCGGTATTTGTGGGTGGTTAGGATGTCCGGCATGCGGGTTCATGTCGTCAGCGACGTACACGGGAGAGCCGACGCGCTGGCCCGCGCGGGAGACGGCGCCGACGCCCTGATCTGCCTGGGGGACCTGATCCTGTTCGTCGACTACGACGATCACTCCCAGGGCATCTTCGCCGAGCTCTTCGGGGCGGAGCAGGCGGCGGAGTTCATCGCGCTGCGGACGGCCAAGCGGTTCGAGGAGGCGCGGGCGATGTCCTCGGCGCTCTGGGCGTCGCTGGAGGGCGGCCCGCGCGAGCACATCGAGCGCTCCGTCAGGCGGCAGTACGGTGAGATCTTCGCCGCGATGCCGACCCCTGCCTACCTCACCTACGGCAACGTGGACCTGCCGCACTACTGGCCCGACTACGTGCGCGAGGGCCACCACGTGCTCGACGGCGAGACCGTGGAGATCGGCGGGCTGCGCTTCGGCTTCGTCGGGGGCGGGCTGCGCACCCCGTACCGGACCCCGTACGAGATCGACGAGGAGGAGTTCGCCCGCAAGGTGGAGGCCGTCGGCGAGGTCGACGTGCTCTGCTGCCACATCCCGCCGGCGATCCCCGAGCTGCTCTACGACGTGGTGGCCCGGCGGTTCGAGCGGGGCAGCGAGGCCACTCTGGAGGCGATCCGGCGGACCCAGCCGCGCTACGCCCTCTTCGGTCACGTGCACCAGCCCCTCGTCGCCCGCACCCGGGTCGGCAGGACCGAGTGCCTCAACGTGGGGCACTTCAGGAACAGGGGCGTTCCCTTCGCGTTGGAGTGGTAGCCACCTCCGGCCCCGCCGGGCGTACGTTGACGATCGTGAAGCAGTACGGTTGGCCCATGGCTGATCGCACCACCTCCAGTATCACGATCGGCGCGGACCGGTCGACCATCATGGCGGTCATCGCCGACTTCCCCTCCTACCCCCAGTGGGCGGGCCAGGTGAAGTCCGCGCGGATCCTCTCCACCGGGGAGGACGGCCGCCCGGCCACGGTCAGGTTCGTCCTCGACGCGGGTGTGATCAGCGACGAGTACACCCTCCGCTACACCTGGAACGGTGACGAGTCCGTCGACTGGAGCATCGCCGAGGCGGGGAAGATGCTCTCCGGGCTCACCGGGAGCTACCGTCTCACCGACGCGGGCGGCGGCACCGAGGTGACGTACGAGCTCGCCGTCGACCTCAAGGTGCCGATGATCGGCATGATCAAGCGGAAGGCGGAGAAGGTCATCGTCGACACCGCCCTGAAGGGGCTGAAGAAGCGCGTCGAGACCCGATGAGGTCGCGGAACCGTCCCTCTGGAGGATGACGTGAGCCGGGTTCTGCTCTTCACCGGCAAGGGCGGCGTCGGCAAGACGACCGCCGCCGCGGCCACCGCCACCCTCGCCGCCCGGTCCGGCCTCAAGACCCTGGTGGTCTCCACGGACACCGCCCACTCGCTGGCCGACGCCCTCGGCGTGCACGCGGGGGAGGAACCCACCGAGATCGCTCCGGGCCTCTCCCTGTACCAGGTCGACACCCAGCGGGCGCTGGAGCGTCAGTGGGGCGAGCTGCGCGACTATGCCAGGGGCGTCTTCGCCGAACTCGGCCTCGACGAGGTGACCGCCGAGGAGATCACGGTGCTGCCCGGCGCCGAGGAGGTCATCGCGCTGCTGGAGCTGCGCGAGCAGGCGCGCACCGGGCTGTGGGACGTCATCGTCATCGACTGCGCCCCGACCGCCGAGACGCTCAGGCTGCTGGCCCTGCCCGAGGCCCTCGACTGGCACGTGAACCGGCTGCTGCCCGTAGGCAGGCGGCTGCTGCGCACCCTCTCCCCGCTGATCCGCCGCCTGGCGCAGGTCAGCGTGCCGGAAGACCATGTGGTGGGCGCGGGGGAGCGGCTCCACCGGGGGCTGCTGGAGGTGCGCGAGCTGCTCACCGGGCCCGGCGCGAGTGTCCGGCTGGTGCTCACCCCGGAGGCCGTCGTGCTGGCCGAGGCCCGCCGCACGCTCACCTCCCTCAGCCTGTACGGCTACCGCGTCGACGCGGTGATCGCCAACCGGGTCTTCCCCTCGGAGGGCGCCGACGAGTGGCGGCAGCGGTGGGTGCGGGCCCAGGCCCTGCACCTGGCCGAGGTCGAGGAGTCCTTCGCGCCGCTGCCCGTGCACACCGTGCCCTACCTCGAGGCCGAGCCCGTCGGCCTCGACGCCCTCGCCGGTGTCGCCGAGGCCATGTACCGCGGGAGCGATCCCTTCGCCCCGCCCTCCGTCGACCCACCGCTGCGGATCACCGCCGAGGGCGAGCTGATCCTGGCGCTGCCGCTCGCGGACAAGAACGAGGTGGATCTGGCGCGCAAGGGCGACGAACTGATCGTCAACGCCGGTTCCTACCGCCGGGTCCTGGCCCTGCCCGCCGCGCTGGCTCGCAGGTCGGTGCGGGAAGCCGCGCTCCGAGATGGATTTCTCCGGGTACGGTTCGAAGCGGGAGGGCCTGATGACCGATAACACGAATGACGCAGAGAAGACCCCGAAGCCGCGCGCGCCCAGGAAGCCGGGTAAGGCCGCCGACGTCGTGACGCCGGAGGTCGTCGCGGAGGCCGTCGACACCGGAGGCGCCGGGAAGGCCGCGAAGCCGCGTGCGCCCAGGAAGCCGGGTAAGGCCGCCGACGTCGTGACGCCGGAGGTCGTCGCGGAGGCCGTCGACACCGGAGGCGCCGGGAAGGTCCAGAAGAGCCGCCGCGCGAAGCCTGCCGGGGGAGCCGCGACGTCCGGGCGCACCGGATCGGCCGAGCCGGTCGAGTCGGCTGAGGCGAGGACCGAGCCCGTCGAGCGGATCGAGGTCGTGTCCGAGACTTCGGATTCCGGGCGGCCTCCGGCCTCGGAGCAGGCTGAGCGCGACGCGCGCGCCGAGTGGTTCGAGCGCGCCGATCGGGTCCGGCGCGAGGAGCGGACCGGCTGGACCCCGTGGGGCCGCCCCGGCGGGAGCGAGGAGCAGAGCGGGAGCGAGGAGCGCGGGCGAGACGAGCGCGCCGGGCGAGACGAGCGGGTGCGTGAGGAGCGGGCCGAAGCAGGTAGGGACCCACTGGGCACCGCCGCCGAGGAGGCGTTCAAACTCTTCGACACGCTGCAGCAGAAGGCGGCCAGGGAACTGCGCAAGAATCTGATCAAGGGCACGATGACCGGTTTCGGCAGCGCGTTCTCCGGTGGCGGTCGAGGAAGAGAGCGGGACGTGTGGGAGGAGGCGGTCTCCGAGCCCGAGGAGTACATCTGCCGGGCCTGCCCCGTCTGCCGCGCGATGGCCGCGCAGCGTGAGTCGGGAGCCGCCGTCACCGACCACCTCATGCAGGCCGGCACCGAGTTGTTCGCCGCCTTCAAGTCGGCGGTCGAGGGGCTCGGCAAACCCACGCCCGGCCAGCGGACACGGGAGCGCGAGGACACCCCCGTGGAGCACATCGACCTGGGGTGAGCCCAGGGGGAGAGGAAGAAACGGACAATGGCGCTGACCATCGGCGTGGACATCGGCGGTACGAAGGTCGCGGCGGGAGTCGTCGACGAGGACGGCCAGATCATCGCGCACCTGCTGCGGCCCACCCCGGCCGAGAACCCCGAGCAGGTCGCCCACACCATCGGTGACGCGATCCTGGAACTCGCCAGGGGCCGTGAGATCGAGGCCGTCGGTCTCGGCGCCGCCGGGTTCGTGGACGAGACCCGGTCCATCGTCCGGTTCGCCCCCAACCTCGCCTGGCGCGAGGAGCCCCTGCAGAAGAAGGTCTCCGACCTGGTCGGCCTGCCCGTCGTGGTGGAGAACGACGCCAACGCGATGGCGTGGGGTGAGGCCAGGTTCGGCGCCGGCCGAGGGGAGAGCCACCTGGTGTGCGTGACCGTCGGCACCGGCATCGGCGGCGGCATCGTGCTCGACGGCTCCCTCTACCGGGGGCGCTGGGGCATGGGCGCCGAGTTCGGCCACATGCAGGCGGTCCCCCAGGGGCGTCAGTGCGGATGCGGCAACCTGGGCTGCTGGGAGCAGTACGCCAGCGGCAGTGCCCTGGTCCACGAGGCCAGGAAGATCGCCGAGGCCGAGCCGGACAGGGCCGTCACGCTCTTGAAGATCGCCGGCGGTACGCCGGAACAGATCGAGGGCCACGAGGTCACCGAGGCCGCCAGGCAGGGCGACCCGGCCGCGCTGGCCGCGTTCTCCTCGATGGCCCGCTGGATCGGTCAGGGGCTGGCCGACCTCGTCGCCGTCCTCGACCCCGGCTGCTTCGTGCTCGGCGGCGGTGTCTCGCGCGCCGCGGATCTGTGGATCGACGAGACCCGCGAGTTCTTCGCCACGCACCTGAGTGGCCGGGGGCACCGCCCGCTGGCCGACATCCGGCCGGCCGAGCTGGGCGCCTCCGCGGGCCTGGTGGGGGCCGCGGATCTCGCCCGCAGGCGCTGACCGGGGTCCCCTCGAAAAGACGCGCTGAGGAAGGCCCCGCCGGGCCGTCCTCAGCGCGTCCGGCAGGAGCACCGCTCGGCCCTGCCCGGCCGGCCGCGCCCGCCGTAGACCTCTGCCGGAGAGCTTGGGCCGTCGGCACGCACCGCCGCCCGCCCGCCGACGGCCCGTATACCGATTAGGGACGGATGGCTGGTATGCCCGGCGGTTCGCGGTTACCCTCGCGTCACGCGTCGCGAAGTGAGGCAGCCGTGGTGCTCAGGATCGCCAGCTACAACGTGCGTTCGATGAGGGACGACATCCCGGCGCTGGAGCGGGTGGTCGCCGCGCTTCGCGCGGACGTGCTCTGTGTGCAGGAGGCGCCCCGGTTCCTCTGCTGGCGCCGCAGGCGCAGACGGCTGGCCGCCTTCGGCGGACTGTCCGTGGCGGCCGGCCGCCGCAGGGGCGGTGTCGCCGTGCTGACCGGTCCCGGCGTGCGGCTGCTGCACGGGGAGGGGCATCTACTGGAGCCCTTCTTCCCCCTGGAGCGGCGGGCCATCGCGATCGCCGTGGTGGAGGCGGAGGGGCGGCGGGTCGCCGTCGGCTCCATCCACCTGGACCTCGACGAGACGGCCAGGCACCGGCACGCGGGCGAGGCGGTGAGGCTCCTGGGAGGGGTGGCCGGCCGGTTCGGCGCGTTGCCGGTGCTGGCCGGAGACATCAACGAGCAGTCCGGGCAGCCGAGCTGGCAGCACCTCGCCGAGCGGCTGACCGACTGCTACCCGGTCTCACCGCGCGGTGACGGCTTCACCTTCCCGGCCAGGGGGCCGCACAAGCGGATTGACGCGATCTTCGCGGTGGCCGGCCTCTCCGTGGTCTCCTGCGGGGGTGCCGAGGCCGATCCGGCAGACCTGGTGGCCGCCACCGACCACCTGCCGGTGGTCGCTGAACTGGATCATCGGTACCCCGGACCGCACCTCTGAGGAGCCCGCCTTCCCGGGGAGCTGAGAAGACCGGTGGGATCAGGGTTTTCGTGACGAACGGTAGGGCGTCTTTCCGGATCGCACCCGTCAACTGGAGAGACCAGGACACGGGGAGGGGACGAGCCCCGTACCATTTGAAACATGACCCGTCGCCTTCCGCGGCGTGCGCTGGCTCTCTGCGCGGGAGGCCTAGTCCTGCTGTCCTCGCACACCTTTCCAGCACATGCCGATCCCGTCAGCCCGTCCGTGGCCGAGGCCTGGCAGGCTCCGGCCAGCGCGGGCCTGAGCAGTGACGGATCACTCTCCGACGTGGTGGGCGTCTCGGCCACGAGTGTGTGGGCGGTGGGCCAGCAGAGCGTCTGGGACGTCTGGCAGAGCCGTGGCGCGATCACCCACTGGAACGGTTCCTCCTGGAAAGAGGTCGGCATCCGTAACGACCCGACGGGCGCGGGGCCCCTGCGTTCCGTCGCGGCGGCCTCGGCGTCGGAGCTGTGGGCCGTCGGTGAGGGACATGACGGTCTTCCCTACCTGGCGAAGGGAGACGGGGCGGCCTTCGACAGGGTCGTCGTCGACAAGCTGCACGCGGGTGACTGGCTGGGCGGGGTGGCGACCGTCCCCGGCAGGGTGGTCGCCGTCGGCCGCCGGGACAAGCAGCCCCTGCTCGTGACCGGCACCGGTTCGAAGTGGAGGCTCACCCCGCTTTCCGGCAGGGGCACGCTGTACGGGGTGGCGCTGTCGGGCAAGAGCGACGGGTGGGCGGTGGGCGACGCCGCGGGCAAGCCGTTGATCATGAGGCAGTCCGGCGGGCGCTGGAAGCCTTTCAAGACCCCCGAGATTCCCGGCGGCTACCTGCGTGACGTCCACCTCGACGGGCCGAAGCGGGCACTCGCCGTGGGCGGCCTCTACCGGGGGGCCGGCGAGACCGTCCCGTTGATTCTGTCGTGGAACGGCAAGAAGTGGTCCCGGGTGTCCCCGCCCGCCGGTGACATCCGCCTGTACGGGGTGACCGGTGACCGCAAGGGCCGCTTCTGGATCTCCGGGGTCGACCTGGACCGGCCCGGCGAGGCGTTCCTGCTCCGCTACGACGGGCACAAGGTCAAGGCGTTGCGCGGTCCCGAGACCACCGGCTCCCGGACGGTGAGGCTCCAGGCCGTGACCTGTCTGCCGGGCACCGGCACCGTGTGGTCGGTCGGCCACGTGGTCGACGCCTCCGGCAAGTACACGGACGTGATCGAGCGCTTCGGCACCCCGGTGCGCGCCAAGCCGTAGGGACGGACCCCGCTCAGATGACCGCGCCGTCGTCCCAGCCGGAGTCGTTGGGCGGACCGTCGCCCATGCGGACCACCAGCGCCACGAAACCGCCGATGAACGCGGCGACCGCGGTGAACAGCATCCAGCCCTGCAGGTTCCAGCTGAGCGCGGCGCTGAGCAGTAGATAGGCGGGCCCGCCGAACAGGGCCAACCATGCGATCTTGGTGGTGGCGTCGGTCTTGGGCAGCGGGGGTGGTGGCGGAGGCACGTAGTGCTCCTCCTCCTCGCCGTCACTCCGTTCGCTGCCGGAGTCACCGTCGGCCAGGTCGTCCTCACGCAGGAGGTCTTCCTCGTCCGACTGCTTGATCACCCGTCGCGGAGGTTCGGCCGGAAGGTTCTCGCTGTCCGGCCACGGCTGATGTGCCGAGTCATGCTCGGCGGGGTCGTTGAAGGACGCGACGATCTGACGCCAGACCTCGTCCTCGTCACTTTGAGGTGTCACTTAGCTGGGCCCATTGTTCATCGGCCGATCACTTTCTCCCGGAGACCGCGCATCCTCCGCTCGGGATCAGTCTCTCTGCAAGGGTACAGACGCGTTCGTCTTGATGAACTCCAGGCTCCCCGCAAAGATCTGATCCGCATCGTTGTCAAGAGTCGCGACGTGGTAGCTGTCGGCGAGCTCCACCACATTCAGATTCCCCCCGGTCAGCCTCTCACGCAGAATACGCACACTCGCCGGTTTCACAACATGATCCTGTGGACTATGGAAAACCAGTACGGGCTGGGTGATCTTGCTCAGCTCCGACTGCGTCAGCGACCAGAGCCGGGGGAGGGTTGCCGCGGCCTTGACCGGTGTGCGCGGGTAGCCGAGCTCGGTCGCCCCCTCCTTCTTGATGTCTCCTGCCACGCCGGGCACCGACGCGATCACGAACCTGAGCAGGGGGGCCAGCCTGAGCAGCGGCACGTCGTTGGTCACCGACGGATTGACGATCACCAGCCCCCTGATCCGGTCGCCGTGCACCTCGGCCAGCCGCAGCGCCATGCAGCCGCCGAGCGACAGGCCCATGACGAAGATCTCGGCGCAGTTGCCACGCAGGTCCGCCAGGGACTTGTCCAGTTCGGCGTACCAGTCCTCCCAGCGGGTGTGGCTCATCTCCTGCCAGGTGGTGCCGTGGCCGGGCAGTCGTGGCAGTGACACGGTGATGCCCGCCGCCGCCAGGTACTCGCCCCACGGACGCAGGGACTGCGGCGATCCGGTGAATCCATGACAGAGCAGGACGCCGATCTGTCCTCCCGCATGGTGGTACGCCTCCGCACCGGGCATGACTGGCATCGCGGCTCCTTGTAAGGTTCGCCCGATCGTCGCACGACTGGGGCGTGTTTTGCGAGAGGTCGATTTGGGTGGTTCGGTGGTGTAGGTGACCGAGGCCGGAAGTGGGAGGATAACTCCAGGTCCTCGCCTGTCAACTGAAGGAGCATGGAGTGTTCTACTGGGTGGTGAAGGCGATCCTCGGACCCCTACTCCACGTGATTTTCCGCCCGTGGGTGGAGGGCGTGGACAACGTGCCGAGGCAGGGGCCGGTGATCCTGGCCGGAAACCACCTGTCGTTCGCCGACCATTTCTTCGGTGCGCTCTTTCTGCGGCGTAAGGTGATCTCTCTCGGCAAGTCCGACTACTTCACCGGCCGCGGCCTCAAGGGCATGCTGAGCAGAGCCTTCTTCAGTGGTGTCGGCACCGTCCCGATCGACCGCTCAGGGGGCAAGGCCAGTGAGGCGGCGCTCCGCACCGGCAGGCGCATCCTTGACGAGGGCCATGTGCTCGCCATCTATCCCGAGGGCACCCGCTCCCACGACGGCCGTCTCTACAAGGGCAAGACCGGGGTGGCCCGCCTGGCGCTGGAGTCGCGCGTGCCGGTCATCCCGTGGGCGATGGTCAACACCTTCGAGATGATGCCTCCCGGCCGCATCCTGCCCAGGCTGGGCATCCGTCCCGGTGTGAAGTTCGGCAAGCCGCTGGACTTCACCCGCTACTACGGAATGGAGGAGGACCGCCTCGTGCTGCGCGCCGTCACCGACGAGATCATGTACGCGCTGATGGAGCTCTCCGGCCAGGAGTACGTCGACAGGTACGCCGCGAGCGCCAAGGCCGAGGCCGCCCGCGCCGCCAAGGAGACCGTCGTTCAGGCGCGTGAGCGCACCTGAACGTCCCGCACGGCCGGCCAGGCGGAGATCAGCGGGTCGACTCGCGGACGATCAGTTCGGGCTGGAACATGACCTGCTGGTGGGCGTGGGACTCCGGGTTGTCGCACTCGTCGAGCAGCAGTTCGGTGGCCGCCCTGCCGAGCCGGTGGGTCGGCTGCCGGATCGAGCTGAGCGAGACCGTCGACGCCGAGGCGAAGTCGATGTCGTCGTAACCGATGAGCAGGACGTCCTGGGGGACCCGCACGCCCGCGTGGAGCAGCCCCCGCAGCATGCCGAGGGCCAGCAGATCGTTCGCGCAGAACACGGCGTCCGGCAGCCGCCCCTCGGCGATGAGCTTCTCCGCGGCCTGCTGTCCGGACCTGGCGTTCATCGCGTTCATCGCGACCTCCTCCAGCATCTGCCCGGGGTCGCGGCCCGCCGCGGCCAGCGCCCGCTCGGCGCCGGTCAGGCGGTCGGAGCACTGGCGGATGGTGAGGGGGCCGGTGACGTAGGCGATCCGGTCGGCCCCGGCGGCCAGCAGGTGGGAGACCGCGAGGAAGCCGCCGGTGATGTCGTTGACCGCCACCGAGCACTGGTCGGCGCGCTCGGCGGGATGATCCACCAGGACCACGTTGATGCCGCGCTCCCTGAGCTGGTCGAGCTTGGCCAGGTTCCCCCCGGCGGGGGTGATGAGCACCCCGCGGACCCGCTGCTCGGCGAAGACCAGGAGGTTGCGCTCCTCCTTGAGCCTGTCGCCCGAGGAGTTGCCCAGGATCACCGCGTACCCGCGTTCGCTGGCCACCTCCTCGACCCCGGCGGCCACATCAGTGAAGAAGGGGTTGCCGATGTCGATGACCGAGAGGCCGACGGTGCGGCTGTGCCCGGCCCGCAGGCTGGAGGCGGAGCCGTGCCGGACGAACTCCAGCTCACGAATGGCCTCCTCGACCCGGGAGCGGGTGTGCTCGGCGACCTTCTCCGGGCGGTTGAGCACGTTGGAGACCGTTCCCGGGGAGACTCCGGCCCGCGCGGCCACTTCCTTGATGCTCACCGAACTCATGTGCACCGATTAAAACGTAACAACCGTGCAGGTGCCAGTGAAGTCACCATTTACCGCTCACCTCCGGCTTTTAAGTAAAACGTTTTGATCAGCATAGCGGGCGGTCAGCCTGTCAGCAGTTTCCTGGCGATCCTGAGCTGCTCGGTGATCTGGTCGGACTCGCCCCCCTCGTGGCCGTTGAAGGCCCACACCCGGATGTCCTTGTCGCCAGCGTAGTGGTTGTAGGCGGCGAAGACCGTGGAGGCGGGGGTGATGCCGTCGCGCAGGCCGACGGAGAAGAGCGCGGGCGTGGTGTTGCGGGCGGCGAAGTTCATGCCGTCGAAGTGGTCGAGGGTGGCGAAGACCTGGTCGACCCGGTGGCGGTTGGACTTGAGGAACCGGCCGAGTTCGGCGTAGGGGTCCTCGTCGGTGATCTCGGCGGCGCGGCGGATGTGCGACATGAACGGCACGTCGATGAAGGCGAACAGCAGGCCGGGTACCAGCGCGCTCACCGCCATCGCGAGGCCACCGCCCTGGCTGCCGCCGGAGACGACGATGCGCGAGGCGTCCACCAGTGGGTGCGCGCGGGCGGCCTCGACCGCCCTGACCCCGTCGGTGTAGAGGCGCCGGAAGTAGTAGTCGTCGGGGTCGGACACGCCCTGGGTGAGCTTGCCGCTGCTCTGCGCCCCGGTGCCTCCCACCGGGTCGGGGGTGTCGCCGGGCCGCCAGCCGCCGCCCTGCCCGCGGGAGTCCATGACGAGGACCGCCCATCCGGCCGCGGGCCAGGTGAGCCAGTCGTGCGGCAGGCCCCGGCCGCCGTTGTAGCCGATGTACTGCACCACACACGGCAGCGGCTCCTCGGCCGCGGTGGGCAGCAGCAGCCAGCCCTTGATCTCCTGACCGCCGAAGCCCGCGTAGCCGACGTCGAAGCAGCGGACCAGGGCCAGGTCCGTCTCCACCTCGGTGAAGACGGAGTTCAGGTCGTGCTCGCGGGTCTCGGCAAGCGTCCTCGCCCAGAAGGCGTCGAACCCGGCGGGTTCCCGGCGCTCGGGCCGGTACTCCCTGAGCCGGTCGAGGGGCATGTCGATGAACAAGAGACCTCCCGGGGCGGAACGCGCTCCGACGCCCTGGGCGCCGGCCGATCACTACCGTAGGCCGTCGCGGTGCCCGGGGGTAGTGCGCGGTCCCGGCTGGTGAAAACGTATCAATTCGGTGGTCGGCCTAGTGGTGTTGGCGTGGTGTTGACGTGGCGTTGACGCTGCTCGCACCTGTCGCTTAGCCTTTCGTCATTACTAAAACGTTTTAAATTGACCGTTCACAACCCGGTGGACCCGGCATCTGGAGCGCCACGACCCCGATCCGGCCGCCGAGGTCCCGCCGGCGAGGTGACGGCGGGACCTCACCGGTCAGGTCAGGTGGGCGCGGATCTGGCGGATGTGCTCCGGCGTGGTGCGGCAGCAGCCGCCGACGAAGGCGGACCCCGCCGCGTTCCACCCGGCCGCCGCCTCGCCGAACTCCACCGGGTCGGCCAGCCCGAGCCAGCGGTGGTTCGCCGAGTCCCAGACCTCGCCGGAGTTGGGATAGACCATGGTGGGCTTGCCCTTGATCTGGGAGATCAGGTTGAGCACGTGGCGCGGTGCCGTGCAGTTGACGCCGATCGCGATCACCTGGGGGTTGCCGGCGAACAGGCGGGCCGCGGTCCGCAGCGGGGTGCCGTCGTTGATGTGCTCGCCGTCGCGGCAGGAGAAGCTCACCCACGCCCGCATCCCCGGCGTCTCGGCCAGCAGCCGCCGGAGTGCCCTCGCCTCGGGGTAGGAGGGGATGGTCTCGCAGGCCAGCAGGTCGGCCTCGCTGTCGGCCAGGATGTGCCAGCGGTCGCGGTGCCAGTCGGTCAGGCCGTCCTCGTCGAGGTCGTACTTTCCGGTGTACTCGGCGCCGTTGGCCAGGTAGGCGCCGTACGGCCCGACGCTGGCGGCCACGGTGCCGGAGCCGTGGGTGTCCCTGGCCTGGGCGGCGAGGTGCACGGAGAGCAGGATCAGATCCTCGGCCTCGGCGGCGCTCAGTCCCCGCCGCAGGAACGCCGGGATGCTCGCCTGATAACTCGCCGTTATCGCCACCTCGGCACCGGCGGTGAAGTAGTCGAGATGCGCCTGCCGGATCACGGAGGGGTTCTCCAGCAGGAGCTTCGCCGACCAGAGGTCGTCTCGCAGGTCCGCGCCCAGCTCCTCCAAATGGGTGGCCAGGCCGCCGTCCAGAATCACCATTCCGCTACTTTATGTGGAGCCGCGAGGCCGGGGAGCCCGCTGTCCCGTACCGGCCCCGCCGGGTCGTGCCCGTAATGCCGGGCGTCGCGGACCCGGGTGTCCCGCGCCGGAGAAGGCCACGGGCGACGGAACTCGGCGGACGCCTTCTCCGGGCCCGGTCGTCCGGTGGTCCGTCCGGGCCCGGAGGAGGTCATCGCTTCCAGAACGGGCGGCGCCCGCCGTTGCCCACCAGGGCCTCCAGGACCTCCACGGCCCGCTGCCACAGGGTGTCCACGTCCCCACCGGCCCGTAGCTCCTCGGCCAGGGCCGCCAGCTGCGGGTGGCCGCCGAGGTAGACCACCAGGGCCGCGAGGCGGCTTCCCAGGTCCTCCAGCACGCGCAGCCGCTCGGCGGCGGGCAGGGACGCCGCGGCGCGCAGCCGCCTCAGCTCCTCGGCGAGCAGCTCCCTCGGCGGCTCCTGCGGGCTGCCCTGCGGCTCGGGGGCCGGCACCGGGCGGGGCAGCATCCGGGCGCGGTCGTCGAAGCCGC
The DNA here is from genome assembly GCF_050943795.1 of Streptosporangium sp. CA-115845. Classification (NCBI taxonomy): domain Bacteria; kingdom Bacillati; phylum Actinomycetota; class Actinomycetes; order Streptosporangiales; family Streptosporangiaceae; genus Streptosporangium; species Streptosporangium sp. CA-115845. The sequence continues at coordinate 3,000,249 of NZ_CP191988.1, forward strand.
CGGCCGCCGCCTCCTGCGGCAGACCAGCGCCGATCGGGCTTGCCGCGAACTTCGGCATGGAGCCGGGAGCGGCTATCCCGGGCGGCCTCATGGGCGAGCTCGGGGTCGCGCTCGCGTCGGCGGCCATCGAGGTCAGCATCATCGGCGCCGCCGCGACGACGGGGTTCTGCCAGCCGCTGGGCAGCTCCACCGGCTGGATCACCCGGTGCCCGGGACCGCCCTCGGCGACCACCTGGGTGTCGACCGCGACGAAGGCGGTGAACCGGCAGAGCACCCCGTACCTGAGCGAGGTCTCCACGATCTCGGCCTCCAGCGACCGGTCGCCGATCGCGTAGCGGTCCTCCAGGGTCCGCAGCCGCCCCCGCGCCCAGATCGCCCGTACCGCCGGGGTGTCCACCGTCGCCGAGGCGACCCGCCGCTCCCACGGCAGGCCCGCGGCGTCCAGGCCCCGTACGGTCAGCGCCCCGGTGGCGGCGCCACGGTAGCGGCCGAGGACGGTGAGCGGGACGCCGGGGTAGATCGAGCCGACGTGGCCGACCGTCTCGGTGATCAGGTCGAGCCCGTCGGAGTGCAGGGCCAGGTCGGTGACCAGCGGGGCGCCGATCCTGCGATGGATGTGCTCCATCGCCTCGTCAAGCCGGTCCTCGGACTCGACCAGCTCGCACCGGCCCCCGCCCAGCCCGGCGAGCCTGCCCAGGAACCCGGCGTTGACCGCCCTGTCGATGCCGACCGTGTGCACCCGCACACCGGCCAGCCGGGATCCGGTCCGCTTCAGGATCTGGTCCTCGTTGCCCACCTGCCCGTCGGTGACCAGCACCAGCACCCGGTCCCTGGCGGAGTCGGCGAGCAGCGCGGCGGCCTGTTCAAGCGGGGCCAGCATCTCGGTGCCGCCGCGCGCCTCCAGCCTGGCCAGATGCTCCACGGCCCGGTAGCGGTTGCGGTCGGACGCCGCACAGAGCCCCTCGCCGAGCCCGTCCGGCTGTTCCACGACGGTGTCGAAGGAGAGCACCGCGAACCGGTCGCGGGAGGTGAGCGTGTCGACGATGCGGGCGGCGGCGCGCCGGGCGGCCACCATCTTCCAGCCGGTCATGCTGCCCGAGCGGTCGAGCACCAGCACCACGTCCTTGGCCCTCGCTCCGGCGGGTGCCGCCTCGGGGACGACGGTCAGCGTGAACGTGCCCTCGCCGTTCTCGTTGTCGGGGACCAGAGCCAGGGAGGTGGAGGCGCCTGTGGCCAGACGCAGGATGAAGTCACGGTCCAGCCGCTCGCCCGGTTGGAGGCGGATCGTGCCGCCCTCCTGGAGAACCACGTGCAGGCTGGAGCGGATCTCGTGCAACTCCAGCCCCGCCGGGTCGATGGAGACGGCCAGTGAGAGCCGTACCGGGTTGGGGAAGCCGGGCAGCAGCACCGGCGGGGTGATCCGGGAGGCGTCGGGGACCGCGTCGGTGTCCGGGGTCCACCCGTCGCCCGCCCGCTCGCCGTCCAGCGGGGTGCCGGGGATGTAGCGGGGGGCGACGACCAGCGGGAAGCGGAAGGTGGCCGCGCCGTCCTCGTACGGGAGCGACTGGTTCAGCGTGAGATGGACGGTGACCCGTTCGCCGGGCACGATGTTGCCGACCCTGATGGTGAAGACGTCGGGGCGGTCCTCCTCGGCGATCGCGGCCCGCTTGCCCTGGGCGATCGCCTGGTCGTAGTCGGCCCTGGCCTGGCCGCGCTCCTTGAGCACGCCCTCGATGACCCGCCCGTCGGCCTCCATCCTGAAGGCGGTCACGGCGGCGCGGTCGGGCAGCGGGAAGACGTACGTCGCCTCCAGCGCCACGTCGTGCGGGTTGTGGAAGCCCTGGACCACCTCAAGATCGGCCATCAGGCCGGTCACGGCGGCGGTCACGTCCACGCTCTCCAGCGGCAGGTTGCCGCGCTCGGTGGTGAGCGTCCCCAGCCCGGCGTCCGGGACGGGCGAGCACTCCTCCGGTGACAGTGTTGCGATCGAGGTAATCATGGTTGCGTTCCTTCCGGAGGTGTGAGGCCGCGTTCGCGCAGGAGCGACAGGAGCTCCCGTGACGCGGCGGCGATCTCGGCGAGGTCGTCGGGTGAGGGGGTGCGTCCGTCGCCGCCGCCGTCGAGCAGCAGCGTCACGCCGTCCGCCAGGCGTACGCCGTGCACGATCACGGCGGGTGGCCGGGTTTCCGCGGCCGGACGGGGGGCCGCCGAACGGGGTGGGGCCGCTGTGGGTACGCCCGCCCCGGGCGTGGGCCGGTGGGACGGGGCCGAGTCGTGCGCGGCCTGATCGGGTGAGGCTTGGCAGGAGGGTGCCGGGTGGGACACGGCCTGGCCGAACGGGGCGGAGCGGGGCTCTGCCCGGCCGAGTGGAGGCGTGGCCCCGCCGGAGGAGGCCGGAAGGGGCGGGGTGTCGGAGGGGGCGGGTTTCGGTGGTGGTGTGAGGCCGGTCTCCGCCGGGGCCGAGGACGGCTCGGCCCAGAAGCGCGGGCGCGCCGTCCTGGGGGAGACCGTCTCGGTGGCGTGCTCCGGTGACCGCCCGGGGATGCGGGCGATCGACTCCAGGGTCTGGTCGGTGGCTCCGGTCAGCTCGGCCTGGATCTCGGCGATGGTCCGGCCGTCGGCCTGGCGCCGCTTGACCGCGATGAGCTGGAGCAGGTGGCGCCTGCCGTACAGGGCCACCCGGCCGCGTCGGGCCAAGGGGGGATCGAGTAGTCCGATCGTGGCGTACCACCGGATGAGTCGCTCGTTGGGCACATCCCTGACCCGCCCGTTGAGCTGGGCGGTGGGGGCCAGCGCCGCGGACGCCCGCTCAGCCAGTTCACCGACGGTCCATTCCATATGTCGATAGTGACACTGTCATCATGACACTGTCAATGTGGAGGGCTGGATAGGGATGCGGATAGATGGGTACGGACATTCCGTAGCAAACGGGAAACAGAGCTCGAAACAGGGGGAAAATTCCATGTCCTCGATCACCAGTCCACTCAAGCCAGAAGACAAGAAGGTCGTCGGCCAGGTGCTCCAGGGCGCGCTCGTCGACCTGCTCGACCTGTCGCTCCTGACCAAGCAGGCCCACTGGAACGTGATCGGCCATAACTTCCGCACACTGCACCTGCAGCTCGACAAGATCGTCTCGTCGGCCAGGAAGCACGCGGACACCGTCGCAGAGCGCGCGGTCGCCATGGGGTGCAATCCCGACGGCCGGTCCACCACGGTCGCGAACCACACCGAGGTGCCGCAACTGGAGGCGGGTTACATCAACGATGGCAAGGTCGTCGCCGCCATGACGGACATCCTCGGGTCCATCATCCGCCGGATGCGCGAGCGGATCGTCGCCACCGAGAAGCCCGACCTGGTGACCCAGGATCTCCTGATCGAGATCACCCGGGACCTGGAGAAGCACCACTGGATGATCGAGGCCCAGCGCTAGATCGTCTCGCCAAGGCGCTCCGGCCCGCCGGAGCGCCTTTGGTGTCTTCCTGGCCGAGAGGCTCTTCGGGAGTGCGACGATCCTGCCCAGGGGCGCGGGGAGGGTTCGGGGCGGTCTGCCCAAGGGACGGGAAGCGGATCTGGGCGATAAAGCACGCTGGAGAACGTGAAAGCCCGTGGTTCCCCTGCCGGGGCAGGGGAACCACGGGCGGGATGATGCCGATCAGGTGCAGTTAACCGGATATTCGGCCTGCTTGGTCGGCTTGTTGTGGCTCAGTACCTCGATGGCGACTGTTCCGCTGGTCTTCGAATCCCGGTACCAGTGGAAGGCCTGGACCTCGAGGAATCCGCTGGACCCGACCTTGTGCGTGAGGGGGTCATCCGGCTTCCCGTCGATGACCCACCGGTAGCTGATCTCCGTGTCCGGAGCCGCCTGGAAGCTCGCCCACGCGGTGGGGTACGGCGCGGCGTCGCAGTCGCCGTAGTAGGCCACCGAGGTCAGCCCGCTGATGCGGACCGTGCCCGGTGTCGGGTCCTCCGGCACGCACGTCCAGGAGTAGGTCTGCTGGGTGAACGGCTTGTTGTGGTTGAGCACCTCAAGCCGTACGGTGCCGCTTCCGCTGCTCTGCGCGGACTTGTACCAGAAGTCGCCGATCGTCTGGACGACGCCGGGCTTGAGCACCTGGCTCCTGACCGGCCCCGGCTTGCCGTCGGCCACCAGACGGTACCTGACCTCGGTCTCGCGGTCCGTTGTGAACAGCCCGTCCATGCGCAGGCCGAAGGAACGGTCGCAGTCGCCCGCGTAGCGCGGCACGAGCGTGTAGCGGAAGGTCACGTTGGCGTCGTTGGGCCCTTCGTCGCAGGTGAAGGTGTACGAGCGCTCGTCAGGCTGCGCGGGGCCGCCCTCGACCATGAGGCCGACCTTGTGCGGGCCGTTCCCGGAGGTGTCGAGGGTCCAGGAGGCGGAGACGTCCTGGGCGCGGGCCTGGGTGGAGGCGGGGAAGTCCAGCACCTGCCTCTGCCAGGCGGCGCCGTCCACGAGCCACCAGTACGTGACCTGCTGCGCGGCTCCGGCAGGGAGCGTGACCCGCCCGGCGGCCCGGTAGGCGACCGGCTCCACGCAGGTGCCCGTGTAGTCGCCCGGGGTGAGCTCCACGATCTGCCGTCCCGGCGTCACCGGAGGCTGCGTGGGCGTGGAGGTCGGAGTGGACGTCGGCGTCGACGTCGGAGTGGACGTCGGGGTGGGTGCCGGGCCGCTCTTGCAGGTCACCGAGTAGTCGGCGCGGCCGGAGTCGTGCCCGCCGGGGATGAGGATGCGGACGGCCTTCCAGCCGCCGGTGGAGCTGCCCACACTCATCGGCAGCGTGACCTGGCGGATGCGCGGCCCGCCGGCGGCGAAGTACAGCGACTCAGGCCGTCCTTCCCCGGTGATGCTGTCGATCCACTGGTAGTCGACGGTGGCCGGGGTGCGCGAGACCTGGATGGTCGCGGTGAACCGCACCGTCGTCGGGCAAACGCCGTGGTAGCCGGGCGGGCTGACGTCCACGTCCGCCGCCGACTCCAGCGCCCGGCCGGGCTGGGCGGGCAGCGGGTGGGAGACGTCCCACACCTGTACCGGACCGGCACAGGCGACGCTGAACCGCGCCTTGCCCGAGAGCCCCTTCCTGCCCAGGATTTCGATGGCCTGCCAGCCGGTGGTGTCGCGGTCGAAGGTCTGCCGGTCTCGCACGACCACCTTGCGCGAGCCGTTGGCGCGGAAACTCTTGACGACGCTCTTGCCGCCGTCGCCGCGCACCCACCTGTAACGGACGGTGCCCTTGCCCTTGGCCGCCACCACCGCGGAGAACCCCACCGTGGTCGGACACGCGCCCGACTGCTTGGCGGGGCTCGCCTTCACCTGGGCCACGGCGGTCTTGAGCGCCGGGGCGGACGATGTGGCGGCGTACGAGGGGGCGGCGGCCAGCAGCCCGCCGAGCACCACCGTGCTCAGCAGCAACGCTGTCCTCTTCATCAGGATCCCTTTCCTCTTTGTGAAAGGTTTCCATGATCAAGGTCTCCACTTGTGAACCAGTTGGGCTTTGGTTGTGACTCCAGCCACGGCACTGGCCGGTCTGACCGTCGGCGCGAGCGGGTCGCCCTGTGCGAGGTCGATGCCGATGAGCGGCCCCGTACCTCTCACCTGTTACCGCAGTCTTGCCGAAGTCAGGATCAGGCCCGGCTGCTGAGCCGGGCGTAGGCGGCGGGTGGCATGCCGACCGCGGCGGTGAAGTCGCGGGTCAGGTGGGCCTGATCGGTGTAGCCGAGCTCGGCGGCCAGCGTGGCGAGGTCGAGGCCCTGGTAGACCCGCTCCGCGGCCTCGTGCAGCCGGAAGCGGCGGATCACCCACTTGGGGCCGATGCCGACATGGTCCCGGAACAGCCGCTGCAGCGAGCGCACCGACCGCCCCGATCTGGCGGCCAGCTCGTCGACCCTGGTCACGGACACGTCGCTCTCCACCATCGTCACCAGCGCCGCGACCTCCTCCGCCAGCGGATCCCGATCCGGCCCCAGCCCCAGCAGGAACGTCTCGATGAGCGCGATGGCGGCCCGGACGTCGGGCTCGGCCAGGACCTGCTCGACCAGGGTCGCGCCCGCCGCGCCGTACATCTCGTCGATCTCCACGAAGCGGCCGGTCAGCTGGGACACCGGGCCGCCGAGGAACGGCCGGAAGCCGCCGGGCCGGAAGCACGTGCCGAGCACGCGGCCGCTGCCCCGCATCGTGTAGGAGAACCCGCCCCTGATCACCCCCGCGATCCGGCGGAAGTCCGAGGTGATCGTCATGTTCACGGTGGGGTGCGAGACGATGCGCTGTTCGTACGGTTCGGCGAGGTCGGTCCAGGTGACGACCCAAAAATGACTCACATACGCCGAAATTTCGGGCGATGGCGCCTGACGGACGAAATTGAAGGCGTTGAGTCCCGCGTACGGGTCGACCCAGCCGCGCTGTCGCGTTTCTACAAGCCGCGCCTCGGGTGGGCGGGGCATGATGGCTGCCATGGACGACATGATGCCGCTGATGACGCACGCCACCGAACGGACCGCGGGATTGGTGCGCGCGGTACGGCAGGAACAGCTCGGGTCCTCGACGCCGTGCGCGAAGTTCGACGTCAAGGACCTGATCAACCACCTTGAGTGGGTGGCGGAGATGTTCGAGTCACTGGGGCGCAAGGGGCCGAACGTCGAGCAGGGACCCTACGCGGGCGACTTCCCCGAGCGGGCGGAGCGCATGCTGGCCGCCTGGTCGCGGCCCGAGGCCTGGGAGGGGACCAGCCCCGGCATGGGCCTGCCGATGACCACGCTGGCCCACATGTACCTCGTCGACATGGTCGTGCACGGCTGGGACCTGGCCAGGGCCACCGGTCAGGAGTACGAGCCGGACCCCGAGGCCGTCTCGCGGGCGCTGGACTTCACCGGCCAGATGGCGGAGATGGGCAGGCAGCAAGGTGCCTTCGGGCCGCCGGTGGCGGTGCCGGACGACGCCCCGCGATTCGACCGCCTGCTCGGCGTCATCGGCCGGGATCCGGCCTGGACGCCGTGATCCGCTCCAGTGCGGTAGGACGGCTCCCGGCACGGTGTCCTGTGCCGGGAGCCGAGGTACGCCGTGGATTTCCTCACGCCCAGTCGAGAGCTCTCGGCCGACCGCGACCTGGAGTGGCCACTCTCTCCATGATCATCTCGCTGTAGAGCCGGATGGTCGGGAAACCATCAGGGAGAGATGGGGCTGAGGCGAGAATGCAACGCCTCGAACCAGTCGGCGGCCATGTTCGTTTCCGTGACCCGTCCGATGAGCGCCAATGCCGAACTGATACTCTCCGGCGGTTCCACGTGATTCTCGTGGACCTCCGGACCGCTGACCTCAAAGCGCAGTCCCTCCATCATGCGATCGAGTGCGCGTGGATCGTCGCCGAACGCCCGGTCGGGCCACGTGGGATTGAAGGCGACGACCATGCGTCCATCGCGGGCGTACTTGAACCAGTCGTTGCCGGTGATGTACATGCTGAGGCTGAGGGCCTGTCGGCCGTCGACGGTGAAGGACTTCATGAATTGGTCGTCGTCGGAAGGTCCGGGTACGACGCAGATCCATCCTCCGACCTCGGCCACCCAGCGGGAACCGTCGGAGATGTTGTGATCAAGAATTTCACTCAGGTAGCAGGGTGCGCGGGTGCCGGGATCCAGTGAGAAATCCGATGCGAGGGTTGTGATGTCCGTTCCGTGGATCCATAGGGCGCTGAATCCCAACGCCCAGAGGTCCATCTCGGCATCGAGACCTTCGGTGAATACGGTCGATACCAGAAGGTCATACAGATAGGTTTCCGGCCGCATACCCAACTCCTCATTGTGTCCATTTCATTGATGTGATCCACTTCCGGCACGGTATCGGCTGGTGCCCTATAGTCTTCCGTTTCGTGCCCAAACGATCATCGATTCTCTGGGCGGCGGCGATCCTTACCGCCGCGACCCCTGGCATCTATTTCTGGATCACGGCGATGCTGTCCGGTACGAAGGGCGGCAGCGGTGTTGTCTGGATGACGTCCAGGTACTGCGCGGGGCACGAGACCGACTTCGAGTTGAACCTGCTGCTCGGCCCGCTGTGGGGTTTTCCGCTCCTGTGGTTCGGGTCCGTGCCGCTGATCGCCCTCGCCTGGGGAGGCGAGATTCTGAGCCGGCGGGCCGGACACCCCCGGCTCGGCCGGATCCTGGGTCGCTCCGCCGCCACGGTGATGATCGTTCGCCACCTCCCGACCCCGCTGCTGTTCGTGTTCGACATGTCCGCCGATCCCGGATGCGTGGACAACTGGGGGCCCCTGGAGCTGACCGGCCGGGGCATCGCGATGGACTTCTACCGTCTGATCCCCGCGATCCTGGTGCTCCTCGCGGTCCGTGCCCCAGGTGCTCCGAGAGGCGGTCTCGCCCGTACGGTGATCGCGGTGCCGCTCGTGATCGTGACGCTCCTCGGGGTGGGCGCCGACGCCGCGCGGGGGAAGGTGAGCAGCGTGTCGGCGCTCGACTGTGCCGGATTCGGCGACGGCACCGTTTCTGGGCTGGACGAGAGCGAGAGGGAATTCCTGTGCCGGGTCCGGGACTACGACAGGGGCATATCGGAGCTGGAGGACATGCCCGACCGTGATCTTCTCGGGTACGGCCGAAGGCTGTGCGATCTGGTGGTGCGCGTTGGAGGGGGTGACGTCGACGCGCCCGCCGTGCCAGAGGCGATCGGTGAGGTGCACAGCCACTTGCTGGCGGCGGTGCTGAGGTCGCTGTGTCCCAAGGTGGACGAGGTGGAGCGTGAGAAGGCGCGGCGGGCGAAGGAGGAGAGTGACGCCTATTTCGCGGCGGCGGAGAGGAATTGCGCCGCCCATCCCCGGCACCGGCCGAGGATCAAGCCGGTGCGGCAGGTCCGCGAGACCATGTGGACGGAGTTCTGGGACATCCACGCCTGGGACGAGGAGAACGAGGGTGACGAGGTCGACGGCCGGGTCGCCGACCTGGTGGGAAGCGGACCCGGCGCGTTGCGCATCTGGGCGGCGGACGAGATCGGCCACGCCTGCGTGACGGGGGAGTCCTACCGGCGCCGTCCGCCGGTGGAGACCCGGGGCTGGGAGCAGGTCGTCGAGGTCGGTTACCAGAGCGGGGACGGGGTCCTGTCCATCGTGGACGGTGAGGGCGAGCGGCTTCCCGACCTCGCGGCCGGAGGCCCGGGAAACTATCGGGTCCGTGTTCATGTCCGCGGGCGCAAGGCCGTACGGGAGAACATCGAGGTCCCCGACGGCACGGTCCAACTGCTGATCATGGTGTTCCCCGGAAAGGAGAAGGAGCCCAGGATCTACCGGGACTCGCTGTCGTCCTGAGCTTGGGACAGGTGGCGACCGGCTCTCGGCATGGCGCCGGGAGCCGGATGCTCGTGCACCAGGTTCGGGGACGAGACCGACCTGAGGATCTACGAGGCGTCGTTTTCGAACCAGACCAGGTCGGAGTGGAGGCGGCGGGCGGCGCTGCGGGGGCTGGTCCACAGGCCGAAGCCGCGGCCGTTCGTGCCGACGGTCGTCGCGGTGCCGCCCGGCAGTGCCAGCCCGTAGGCCACCACCTCCGGGTGGCTCCCCTCGTTCTCGGTGAAGTCCTGGACCAGGACGAACATCCGGGGGAGGTCGCCGGTCAGCGTGTAGGCACGCTCCAGAGCCACCTCCTGCGGATGGTGCTCGCCGAAGTCCGGGTCGTGGCAGGCGGATGGTTGACCGAGGTCGGAGCGGTGTTCCATGACGGGTTCTCTCTTCCTGCTGATGCCGCTGAAAGGCGATTTCGGCCGGTCTCGTGTCGGCTCGCTGGGACGACCGCCCCTCGGCGCCAAAAGACGAATTGCTCCTTCTGTTCTCCGGCCCACCTCAGCTCTATAGTGTTCTAGAGCACCAGTGAAGTCAACGGCTGATTTAGAGTGCACTAGAACAGGAGGGTCGCGATGGCTGACAACCCGCGGGCAATGGCTCCGTACCGGCGGATCGCCGCTCAGATCAGGGCCAGGATCGAGAGCGGGGAGATCCGGCCAGGTGACCGGATTCCGTCGGTACGAGAGATCATGCGCGATGAGGGAGTGTCCACCGCGACCGCCACCCGGGTCGCGGCCGTGCTGAGGGCGGAGGGCTACGCGGAGTCGGTGCCGGGAGTCGGAACCCTGGCCGGCCTGCCGAAGAAGATCACGGCGGGTTCCGATCGCCTGCGAATGCTGAGGGCGACCGGGAGCGGATATCGCTCAGGCGAGCGGGCCGAGATGCTGAGCGCCGGATTCGTCCCGGCACCCGAGGAGATCGCGGATGCGCTGGGAGTCGAGACCGGGGCCTTTGTCGTTCGGCGGCGCCGTGCGTACCACGACGACAGGGGTGTCGTCGTGGTGTCCACCTCGTGGCTTCCCGGTGAGCTGGGCGAGGCGGCAGCCGAACTGCTGGTCGCGGAGCCGCTCCCTCAGATGACCTTCGGGCTGGTCGAGGAGCGGACCGGCCGAAGGGCCGTCCGGCGCCGCGACGTCGTCGCCATCAAGCCGGTTCCCGAGGACATCGCCTCGGTGCTCGGCATGCGGAACGGCCTGCCGACGCTGACCATGACCAACTTCTATTGGGACCAGCACGGTGACGTGACCGAGTACGCGGTGGATTTCCTCGCTCCCGGGCGCGAACTCTCGGCCGACTACGACCTGGGGTAGCCACTCTCTCCATCACCGAGGTGATCTCGGTGACTTCGAAGCAGCAGGTGGCGCTGTAAGCGCACCTGGTCGAGGTGAGGGGGCAGGAGTTGGAAGCCGCAGGCCTCGGCGCGGATGGTGGAGCGCTCGGCGGCCGCATGAACGGCCCCTTTCATCATCTGGTGATCACTGTCCACCGGAATCGGACGATCAGCCCCACCGAATTCCCGCCCGGCCCGGGATGTGCACCAGATTGCCGAAGCGGCGGATATCAGGTTTCGAGGGTATAGCGGATCTTGTGCGCGCCGCGTGCGCCGGATCTGTCGTAGAACCGGATGGCATCGGTGTTCCAGAAGGGAGTTTGCCACTGGATCTGTTGCACGCCGATTTGTCGCGCGATGCCACACAGGTGTGCCAGCAATTCGGTTCCGAGACCGCGCCCACGGTAGTCATCGGTGAGGAACACGCAGTCCAGGTGGACGAATTCCGCTGCCTGCCACGTGGAAAATTCGAGCGTGTAGGAAAGGTAGCCCACGAGTTCGTCCGCCACGCATACGACCAGGCACCACAGCCGGGCGTGCGGCGCGAACAATGCCGGCCGCAGGCGGTCGGCAAGGTCGTGGGGCGGCGGCGGCGCGTGCTCGAACTCGGCGTGTGCCGCACACAGCAGAGCCAACTGCGCGAGGTCTTCCGGCTGGACCGGACGGATCGAGTATGCCTCGGTCGCGGTCGGAGGCCTGTCAGCAGCCACAGTCGACGGTGGAGACCGGTGCGGTCAGTGGATCCGCGGGCTGGGCGAGCAGACCGGTCGCGGTTTGCACGGTAAAGCCCTCACGTACCCAGTATTCGTAGCCGCCGATCATTTCCTTGACCCGGTATCCGAGGCGGGCGAACGCGAGGGCCGCGCGGGTCGCGCCGTTGCAGCCCGGTCCCCAGCAATAGGTGACCACCATCGCGTCCGTCCTGATCAGCCCGAGGGCGCGATCGGCGATCTGGTCGGTGGGCAGGTGCACAGCGCCAGGAACGTGTCCTTGGTTCCAGGACACCTCGCTCCGCGAATCGACCACGATCAGGCCTTCGACCGCGGCATGCAGGTCGGCGTGCACGTCACTGACATCGGCTTCGAAGGTGAGGCGGGCGGTGAAATGGGAGACCGCGTCGACAGATGCGGCCGGGGCAGTGGAGAGAACAGCGCTCATGTGATCAATGGTGCTGGTGGCGGCCCATCGGAACCAGTGGCGTAAACGCCATCGTCCGATAATATCTCGCCATGACCTCACTGTCGTTGCGCACACCTCTCGGTCCCCGGGTGTCCGTGCTGCTCTACGAGGGAATGTCCGCCTTCGAGATGGGCATCGTCACCGAGGTCTTCGGGTTGCCCCGCCCGGAACTCGACGTCGACTGGTACCGGTTGGCGATCTGTTCCGAGCGCCCCGGCCCGGTGCCGATCGTCGGCGGCGCCACCATCCACGCCAACGGTGGACTCGACGTCTTCGCCTCCGCCCAGACCGTCATCGTGCCAGGGGTCAGTGACGTCCACACCGACTGCTCGCCGGATGTGATCGCCGCGCTGCGCCTGGCGCGGCAACGAGGCTCTCGAGTGGTCTCGATCTGCTCGGGCGCTTTCGCGCTGGCGGCGGCCGGCCTGCTCGACGGCCGCCGGGCCACCACACACTGGCAGTACGCCGGGCTGCTGGCACAACGCTTCCCTTTGGTCGAGGTCGATGCCGATGTGCTCTACATCGACGGCACCGACGTGTTGACCAGCGCCGGCAGCGCCGCCGGTCTGGACCTGTGCATTCACCTGGTGCGCAAGGACTTCGGGCCCACCATCGCTAACGCGGTGGCCCGGCGCCTGGTCATCGCCCCGCATCGGGAAGGTGGCCAGGCCCAGTTCATCGAAGCGCCGGTGGTAGGCGACTCGGAGGACGACCGCGTCACGCAGAGCATGCAGTGGGCGCTGGCCCACCTCGCCGAGCCGATCACCGTCGCGTCGCTCGCGAGACATGCCCACATGTCCGCACGAACCTATCTGCGTCATTTCGCTCGGTCCACCGGCAGCAGCCCGATCCGGTGGCTGATCACCCAGCGGGTGCACGCCAGCCTGTCATTGCTGGAGAAAACCGACCTCCCGGTGGAGGCGATCGCGGCCACCGTCGGCTTTGAGAGCGTGGTGACCTATCGGCACCACTTCGGACGGACGACGCGCACCTCACCGTCGGCGTACCGGCGCGCCTTCCGCCCGGTCACAGCCCCGGCGAATGCGTGAGCTCGGCGGGTACCGCCGGTCTTGCCCGTGCGCCCAGGATCAGCAGGGCGGCCACGATCGAGATCGCGACGCACACCGTCCAGTGCCCAGCAGGGGTGGCCGCGTAGAGCAACCCGCCTGCCGCGGGCCCGGCGGTCTGGGCGATGGTAACGGCCATGCCCTCGGCACCCTGGTACCTGCCGCGCAGGTGCGCGGGTGCGAGCGTTCCAGGGTAGGTGGTGGCGACCGGGGTGTAGATGATCTCGCCGAATGTCCACACGACGACGGTGAGTACCAGCGGCAGTTCGGTGCTGGCCAGCCCGGTGCCGGCGACACCGATGCCGGTCACGAGTATGCCGAATGCGATGACGTGACGAGCCGATCGGCGTTCGACGAACTTCGTCAGGGGAAGTTCGAACAATATACAGAGGGCCGCGTTGAGCCCGAGCAGCAGACCGTAGAAGGAGTTGCTCAAGTGCGCATCCTTGATGTGCAAAGGCAGTGTCATGGTGGTCTGCACGTAGACGAACGTCGCAGCGATCATTGACAGCACATACAGGCGCAGCGCGGGATCGGCGAACACCGCGCGGTAGCCGGCCTTGGTCGCCGGAGCATCCGCCACGGGTGCTACCGGTTCGGGCTTGACGTCGGGCAGCATGACCAGCACCAGCACGCCGAACAGCACGCAAGCGATCGCGTCTCCTGCGAACAGGTACCAGTAGGACAGTGCGCTGAGAACACCGCCGATCGCGGGGCCGATCGCCATGCCGAGGTTGATCGCCAGTCTCAGCAAGGCGAACGCGGTCAGGCGCTGCGCGGCCGGGACAGCATCGACCAGGACAGCTCCGGCCGCGGGCCGGTAGAGCTGAGCGAAGAAGCCGACCAGCACCGCCAGCGCGATCGTCAGGTGGACATTCGAGCTCGCCGGCAACAGAACAGTGAACAGAGCCGCGCCGAACATCGACACGGCCATGGCGCTCCGTCGACCGAACCGGTCAGCAATCGAGCCCCCCACGACATTGCCGATGAAACCGCCCAGGCCCGTTGCGCCAAGGGCCACACCGGCAAGGAACGCCGAGTGGCCCTTACTGGTGAGATACAGAACCAGGAACACGTTCAGAAAGTTGCCGAGCTTGTTGATGAACATGCCGCCGCAGATCACCCATACCGCGCGCGGCAGCATGGCCACCCTGCGCAGCAGTGGCAGGTCATCATAATTCGCCGTCATCGTGACGTCTCGTCATCGCGAGATGTCATCGCGGTCCGCGCCGCGTTGAGGGCGGACACCACCGATTCGATGTCCCGGGCGGTCGTACGATGGCTCGTCACGCAGAGTCGCACGGCGGCGCGGCCGTCGAGAAGTACCGGACTGACCCAGGCCAGCCCGCTTCGCACGACATGGTCGGCGACCGCGGTGTGCCACGCCCTGCTGGTTTCCTGTCCCAAGGCATCCACTTCGCGGTCCACGACACAGACCACGGGCAGCGGGGTGTCGTTGATCCGATGCCAACCGTTCTCGTCGAGTCGCCGCGCGAGCAGAACTCCCAGTGCGACATCGCGTTCCAGTTGCTCGGCGAACGCCGGTTGCCCCGCGGCGGCCAGGGCCAGGAAGACCTTCAAGCCGATGTGTCGGCGGGACCATTGCACGCTCGTGGTGTACGGGTCGGCAACTCCTTCCGTGCCGGCGGGCATGTACGCGGTGGCCACCCGGAAGCTGTTCGCCAAGGCTTCCACATGAGGGGTGAGGAACATGCCGGCCCCCATCGGCGCGGACAGCCATTTGTGCGCGTCAACAGTGACGCTGTCAGCGGCATGCACCCCGGCCAGTAGCGGGCGCAGCCGATCGGACAGCGCGATCGCGCCGCCCCACGCTGCGTCCACATGGAAATGCAGACCCCGCTCCGATGCCACGTCAGCCAGTTCCGCCAGCGGGTCCAGCGCGCCACCGCCCGTCGTGCCGGCGGTACCGACCAGCAGGAAGGGCACCTTGCCCGCGGCCAGATCCTCGTCGTGTAACCGGCGGAACCGGTCGAGGTCCATCCGGTGCGACGCATCGACCGGGACCAACCGGACCGCCTGCCGTCCGAGACCGGCCAGGTGCGCGATCTTCAGCCACGCCAGGTGGCTTTCCGCCGAGGCATAGAACACCGGTCGGCCAGGTAGCCCGACGAGGCCGGTGTCCGGATAGGACTTGAAGCGGCGGGTCAACGCGACGATCACTGCGGTCAGGTTCGCCTCCGCGCCACCCACTGTGAAGCTTCCCTCCGCGGTCACCGGCATCCCGAGCCGGGCACCAAAGAAGCGCAACACGTGCCGCTCCATCTCCACGGCGGCCGGAGCGTGGCTGCGCGCCGCGAGTTGCGGGTTGACGCCGGCGGCGAGGAGTTCACCGACCACTCCCCACCAGGTGGGGGTCGGGTTGAACAGGCCGAAGTAGCGCGGATGCGTGGTGTGCACCGTCCAGTTCCGCAGCCCGGCCATCACCTCGGACAGCACCTCGGCAGCCGGCCGCGCAGTTCGGAAGTCGAACCCGGCCAACCAGTCGCGGATAGGTCCATCGGCGGGCTCTCGCGGAGCCACCGGCCCGTCAACGACCTTCTCGGCGTGCTCGACAAGCAGACTGGACGCCGCGGCGAGCAGCCGGGCCCCCTCCTCGGCACCCACATCCAATGGGCCACGTCGATCCAACCTGGACAAGGCGGATGCATCCGTCTGAAACGCGACGTCGGGCATGTGGCATCTCATTCATCGTTCGACTGGCAACTGCGGGACGGAGCCAGCATCAACGCGTGGGTGATGCCCGGCCAGTGGCGGCAACGCCAAGATGCGCCAACTTTGCGCCACTCTCCATCTCCATCGTGATCACGGCCGACGACGCCCGTGATCACGCTGACAGCCCCGTCCGAACCTGATCGAGCTGACATAGCTGGAGACCGGGTCATCGAAGGTCACCCGCTTCGATGTACGGACGCCCGTGGGTGTCTCGGGTGGGATGCCGCGTTCGCACAGTTTGTTCAGCACGGTGATGTGGTCGGCGCCCAGGTGTTGGCCGACTACCGCGGCTCCCTGTGGTTCTGAGCTTGAGGGAAGTGGCGACCGGCTCCCGGCATGGCGCCGGGAGCCGGATGCTCGTGCGCCAGGTTCGGGGACGCGACCGGCCTGAGAACTACGAGGTGGGCTGCTGTGTGCCGCCGTTGCCGAACCAGACGAGGTCGGAGTGGAGGCGGCGGGCGGCGCTGCGGGGGCTGGTCCACAGGCCGAAGCCGCGGCCGTTCGTGCCGACGGTCGTCGCGGTGCCGCCCGGCAGTGCCAGCCCGTAGGCCACCACCTCCGGGTGGCTCCCCTCGTTCTCGGTGAAGTCCTGGACCAGGACGAACATCCGGGGGAGGTCGCCGGTCAGCGTGTAGGCACGCTCCAGAGCCACCTCCTGCGGATGGTGCTCGCCGAAGTCCGGGTCGTGGCAGGCGGATGGTTGACCGAGGTCGGAGCGGTGTTCCATGACGGGTTCTCTCTTCCTGCTGATGCCGCTGAAAGGCGATTTCGGCCGGTCTCGTGTCGGCTCGCTGGGACGACCGCCCCTCGGCGCCAAAAGACGAATTGCTCCTTCTGTTCTCCGGCCCGCCTCAGCTCTATAGTGTTCTAGAGCACCAGTGAAGTCAACGGCTGATTTAGAGTGCACTAGAACAGGAGGGTCGCGATGGCTGACAACCCGCGGGCAATGGCTCCGTACCGGCGGATCGCCGCTCAGATCAGGGCCAGGATCGAGAGCGGGGAGATCCGGCCAGGTGACCGGATTCCGTCGGTACGAGAGATCATGCGCGATGAGGGAGTGTCCACCGCGACCGCCACCCGGGTCGCGGCCGTGCTGAGGGCGGAGGGCTACGCGGAGTCGGTGCCGGGAGTCGGAACCCTGGCCGGCCTGCCGAAGAAGATCACGGCGGGTTCCGATCGCCTGCGAATGCTGAGGGCGACCGGGAGCGGATATCGCTCAGGCGAGCGGGCCGAGATGCTGAGCGCCGGATTCGTCCCGGCACCCGAGGAGATCGCGGATGCGCTGGGAGTCGAGACCGGGGCCTTTGTCGTTCGGCGGCGCCGTGCGTACCACGACGACAGGGGTGTCGTCGTGGTGTCCACCTCGTGGCTTCCCGGTGAGCTGGGCGAGGCGGCAGCCGAACTGCTGGTCGCGGAGCCGCTCCCTCAGATGACCTTCGGGCTGGTCGAGGAGCGGACCGGCCGAAGGGCCGTCCGGCGCCGCGACGTCGTCGCCATCAAGCCGGTTCCCGAGGACATCGCCTCGGTGCTCGGCATGCGGAACGGCCTGCCGACGCTGACCATGACCAACTTCTATTGGGACCAGCAGGGCGACGTGACCGAGTACGCCGTGGACTTCCTCGCCCCTGAGCGCGAGCTCTCGGCCGACTACGACCTGGAGTAGTTCCTCTGACCTATCGGCCGGTGCTCATCGACCGGCTGGCAGCCGGGAGGTGGTGCACGGTTGGCGCAGCCGTGGAAAACGCCGCTCGTGCATGGATCGGGTAGTGCGCCGATCGCGATCGTGGCCGGATGCCAGTGGTTAACGCCCGGTAGTCTCCCGTTTTGTGCCCAAACGATCATTGATTCTCTGGGCGGCGGCGATCCTTACCGCCGCGACCCCCAGCATCTGTTTCTGGATCACAGAGATGCTGTTCGGCCCGGAGGGCGACGGCGGTGGCATCTGGGCGTCGTTCGGGTTTTGTGCGGGTCGCGAGGCCGACTTCGCACTGAACCGGATACTCGGCCCGCTGCGGGACTTTCCGCTCCTGTGGTTCGGGTCCGTGCCGCTGATTGTCCTTGCCTGGGGAGGCGTGGTTCTGAGTGAACGGGCCGGACACCCCGGGCTCGGCCGGATCCTGGGGCGCTCCGCCGCCGCGGTGATGATCGTCAGTCACCTCCCGTCCCCGCTGCTGTTCGTGCTCGACATGTCCGCCGGTGCCGGATGCGCGGACAGCTGGGAGCCACTGGAACTGACCGGTTGGGGTATCGCGATGGACCTCTACCATCTCGTCCCCGCGGTTCTCGTGCTCCTCGCGGTGCGCACCCCGGGACTCTCCCGGAGAGGCGCCCTCGCCCGTACGGCGATCGCGGTGTCGCTCGTGATCGTGATGCTTCTCACCGCCGGGGCCGACGCCGCGCGAGGGAGGGTTAGTGACGAGTCGGCGCTCGACTGCGCAGGGTTCGGCAACGGCACCGTGTCGGGGCTCGACGAAGACGAGAAGGGATTCCTCTGCGGGATACGGGACGACTCGTTCGGTAGGGGAGTGCCCCAGCTGGCGAACATGCCGGATCGCGAACTCCTCGCGTACGGCCGGCATCTGTGTGACCTGGCCGTAAGGAACGGAGGTGACGCCTACGCGCCCGCCGTGTCGGAAGCGATGGGTGAGGTGGACAGTCACCCGCTGGTGGGGGCACTGGAGAGGTCCTGCCCCAAGGTGGCCGAGGTGCAGAAGGAGAGAGGGTGGCAGAAGCAGGCGGAGATCGACGCCTATTACGCGGCGGCGGAGAGGAATTGCGCCGCCCATCCCCGGCACCGGCCGAGGATCAAGCCGGTGCGGCAGGTCCGCGAGACCATGTGGACGGAGTTCTGGGACATCCACGCCTGGGACGAGGAGAACGAGGGTGACGAGGTCGACGGCCGGGTCGCCGACCTGGTGGGAAGCGGACCCGGCGCGTTGCGCATCTGGGCGGCGGACGAGATCGGCCACGCGTGCGTGACGGGGGAGTCCTACCGGCGCCGTCCGCCGGTGGAGACCCGGGGCTGGGAGCAGGTCGTCGAGGTCGGTTACCAGAGCGGGGACGGGGTCCTGTCCATCGTGGACGGTGAGGGCGAGCGGCTTCCCGACCTCGCGGCCGGAGGCCCGGGAAACTATCGGGTCCGGGTCCACGTCCGGGGACGCAAGGCCGTGACGGAGAACATCGAGTCCCCTGACGGCACGGTCCAACTGATGATCATGGTGTTCCCCGGGAAGGAGAAGCGGTCCAGGATCTACCGCGACTACCCGTCGTCCTGAGCTCAGGGAGAGGGTGAGGTCGGCGATCTTGGGCGACCCGGTGGCTTCGCAGAACGGCGACGGCCTTGCACAGGTGGCCGGCCTCGCGATCAGGCGTGGTCGGCAGGGCACCGCCAGGGTAGAGGTCGTCTCGGGAGCCGATGAACTCGGCCTCGGTGGCCGGTCGACGGCCGCGGGCCCCTGCTCGGTGTGGGCACAGGCGGTGCGGCTGCCGTGCTGCCGTCTGCCGCGTACCAACGGGGTGAACGCGAGCCGGGCATGGCAACCGGTCACCGTGGCCTCCCGGGCGAAAGGGCGGAGCCGGTGGTCGTCACCACCAGTAGGTGGGGTAGCGCGGTGTCACTCCGCTACGTCCGACGATCATGCCGACGAGCACCAGGATGACGGTCGCGGCGATGAGTATCGGCAGGAACGGCACCAGGGGCTGCTGCTGGGCGACCACGACCGTCGCGGTGGCGGCGGCGGGCGAGTGCGGCGTACGCGTCAGGGCCGTGACCCCGAGGGCCAGGCCGCCGGCGACGGCGGCGGCCCAGATGGAAGAGCCGGCGACGGCCAGTACGGCGAATCCGGTGAGCGCCGCCAGCAGCTGACCGCCGATCACGCTTCGCGGTTGCGCCAGCGGCAGGGTCGGTGCGCCGAAGACCAGGGCGGCGCTGGCGACGAGCGGGGGTATCAGCCAGACCTGGTCCAGCACGGTACCGAACGCGACCAGGGTGACCAGGGCGATCGTGGCGCCCGCGGTGAAGACGGCGATGGCCGCCGTCTTCGGCCGGGCGGGTGCGCGGCTCCTGAGGCCCCGCCAGACGTCCGTCGCGGTGGTCTCGTCGTTCCCGCTCGTCGGCGAGAGGAAGGCCGTCTTCTCGTCGTCCTTGCCGAAGGCACCCGGGTACGCCACATGGGCGATCCGCGGGGGCCGCGACGGCTCCACCCGGGTCTCCGGATCCGGTGTGGCCTCGATGGGCCCCTTCAGGTGCGTCCTGCCTCCCGGCGAGATCTCCCTCGTGTCCCCGATGGCCTGCTGATCGAGCCGCGCGGTCGCCAGGACCTCTTCCGGTCCGGGCGCCTGCGGCAGGAACGGTGTCGTCCACCTGCGCATCCGGTCGGCCGGGAAGAAGTTGCGAACCCCCATGGAAAATCTCCTGCGATCTCGGTACCGATGGCCAAAAGTCGCAGAAGGTACTTGTGCCTTACTTGGAGGTCAGCGCAAGCGCCTGCCCACCGGGCGAACGTCGGCCGATGCGGGGGACTCAAGAGGCAGGCTCGGGCAAGGACAGCCGGCAGTAGACCTCCTCTGTCGGTGGAAGGGGAGCCGACGGGAGTTGGACATGACCGGACGGGACGAAGCCGAAACGCTCATAGAAGCGCCGGGCCCGGGTGTTTCCGAATTCAGGAGCAGTCGCCGTCCTGTAGCCGGTCCGGATGGGTTTCGGGCCGGAGCCTATGGCCATTGGCCAGGACGAAGGCGCGCCTGTACGAGAGCATGCCGGGTTTCGTGCCGCAGTGCAGCCCGGTGAGCTGGAACGGCCTTCCCCGGTCCTTGATCAGGATGCGTTTCTTCTCGTTGGCGATGAGGTAGTCCACCTGGAGGTAGAAGGTGGAGTGGTGACGTTTCTCGTTCAGCCGGACGATCAGCGTTTTCTGTTTGCCGTCGGGGAGCGAGATCACCTGCTTCTCGAAGTACGGCTCGCCCTCGGTTCCGTCACCGAACGGGTTCCCGTCCACCACCTCCCGGGCCACCGGGACGGGCTCGTGGAGGTTGATCACCATGCGGGCTATCGGCGTGCCCGCCTGCGACGGCACGCTGAACAAGGTGCCACCCAGCCCGGCCGATCTTTTGAGGATCACCGGCCGGATGTCGACGATCCGGATCTCTCTTTTCCGCCGCCCCTCGAAATTGATCCGCAGGGTGAGCTTGCCGAGATTGACGCCCCCCATCGCCCGCAGCCGATCGTTCAGTTCGGAGGACACCGCACCGTTCTGCCGATTCATGATTTTCAGCAGCGAGGCGTCCGGTAGCACGACGTCGGCGAAGGCCATGGATCTGCCCTCGTCCTCTCCGTAGATCGTCTCCACGTGATAGTCGAGGTCGTCGTCCCCTCTGATCTCCGTACGGACCCCGTCCTTCAGGGCGGCGTCATCGACCAGTTCGGGCCACAACCACCCCAGGCCGGCCAGCGCCACACCGCCGACGACCGTGGCGACCACGCCGCCGATCCAGACCGCCGGCTTGGCGTACCACTTTTCCCCTGTTTCCTCTTTGGGGGGATTCTCCCCTGTTGGGGCTGCCGGGCTTTTCGTGCGATTCCGGGTCGCCTTCTTCTTTCTCGCCATCACCCACCGCCCCTCGCCGGACGCGGCAGAGCGGCCCGGATCGGCTACGCCCGCAACGCTAGGTAGGTCGGCCGCAGCCCATCGCCAACATCATCAGACCGTTATCGGATATTCGGCGATCAAAGGAGATAGCGGGCCAGATCGGCGATGGGGTGGGGGCGGGAGAGCAGGTCGCGGAGGGAGTCCAGGTGGGGGGAGTCGTGGGTGGTGAGGCCGGTCTCGTGGACGATCCGCTCCCAGGCCGGATCGTCGCTCGCGGCGGCTTCCAGACGGCGCAGGATGCTCACCCCGTCGATCTCCCTGGCCAGCAGGGTCAGCAGGTGCGGCCACTGGACGGCCAGCGCGGCGAGCTTGGCGACCTCGCCGTCCGAGGCGGGGGCCGCCCCGGCGAGGGCGCGGCGGTAGGTCAGGAACGAGTAGAAGCGGAAGACGTTCACGTACCGCTTGATCTCACGCGGGTTGAAGAAGGTCAGCGCGGGGAGCACGAACTCGATCGCCAGGTAGGCGTTCTCGTCGCTGTAGAGGTCGTCGAAGACCCGGTCGGCGGCCTCGCGGGTCGCCGCGCACAGGCCGCCGACGGCGTCCGAGCACTCGATGCCCAGGGCGTCCTGGGCCAGCCGGGCCGCCTCGTCGAGCGTCGTCGTGGTCGGGCGCAGTGCCCAGATGGCGTCCTGCAACCGGCTCACCTGGACCGGGTCCGGCGGCTCGGCCGCCCACGAGCCCGGTGCCGGGTGCGATCCCGTCAGGTCCGTCGGTGGGGGCGGTCCCAGCGCCTCCACCGGCGCCCACAGTTCCAGTCTTCGCGCGCCCGGCATCTGCCGCCCCTGCACGGCCGCTCCCGACCGCGTGGCGGTGCCGGGCGAGCCCGGCGTGGCCGCGTCGTGCGGGAAGGGCCGTGCGGGAGGCAGGGGACCGCGCGAACGCGGTCCGGCCGGATCCGGGGGCGGGTCGAGCCGTTCCAGGGCGGCTGGGGGACCCGCCGGACGCGGTCCGGCCGGATTCGGTGTCCGTGTGGCGCCCGGGTCACCTGGTCGTACGGTCTCCGGGCCGGGGAGGCGGGTGGCCTCCGAGACGCCGAGCAGCGCCCGTACGAAGGCGGGCAGCCGGTCGGCGTCGTCCAGCAGTGGCACGCTCAGCGGTAGCTGCACGATCTTCTCCAGGAACCGCCAGCCCAGGCCGGACCGCCCGCCGGTGGGCAGCGTCCCGGCCAGTTCCGGGTAGGCGGCCTCGACGTGCGCGACGACCATCTCCGGCTCCATGGCCAGCACGAACACGCAGTTGGGGAACTCGCCGGCGAGGAACAGGTTGATCGCCTCGATGACCTGCGCCACCGTTCCGGACGAGCAGCGGTCCAGGTCGTCCACGAACACCGTCAGCGGGCGCTCCTCGGTGGCGACCAGGTCGAGAACCTGCCGCATGTCGGTCTGCACCAGGTGCAGGAAGCCGGTCTTGGACCGGTATCCGGGGGTGGTCGCGCCCTCGCCGCCCGCCCCGTCGGCCGCACCCGGGCCGAGCAGGTCGGGCTGGGTGACCAGGCCGCGGAACGCGTTGTCCGCCGACTCCCCGAAGAACCGGGCCAGCCGCAGCGCGCCCGCCCCCACCACGGCCGCCGCGCCCGCCGCGCCGACGGCCGCCGCGGCGTTCCCCAGCAGGGAGCCGAAGGCGGGCAGCAGCGCGGCGGCGGCCAGCAGCGCCCCGGTGAGGACGAGGGTGGCGACCAGGCCGAGGGCCACCGGCGCCAGGCGGGTCAGCGCCAGGTGGTAGGCGCGGCTGCGGACCGCCTCCCGGTCGATCCTGGACAGATTCAGCTCCAGCCAGAACCGCTCCCGCTCGGCGCGGGGCAGCCGCCGGGTGACCTGACTGATGATCTCGTGTGCCAGTCCGGCCCAGACCTGCTCACCGTTCTGGTACATCCACGGGTTGAACCAGACCGTGGGCCGCCAGTCCGCCCGCCGCAGCGGGAGCGGGAGCGGGTCCGGCTCCGCCCGCCCGGCGCTCCCCCTGGGGCGCCGGCCGGTCCTGGCCAGCACCTCGGCGTTGGTCAGCGCCCGCTCCGCGCGGGAGCCGGGCAGATGGATCGGGGCGGGATCGTCCCCGGCGGCCCCGGGGTCCAGCAGGTCCTGGATCATCCGCATCAGGGAGGTCTTGCCGGTGCCCCACGGCCCCTTGACGCCGATCGTCAGCGGGGGCCGGGTCTCGGGGTGGCGGACGAACGCGGCGATGGCCTCGGCGTAGACCCGGTGCCCGAGCTGGTCCTCGGTGGTCCACCGGTCGGCGGTGAGCCTGGCCCGGGGCCGTACCGTACGGAGCCCGGCCCGGTGGCGGCGGAGCAGCGCCGAGGTCTGCGCCCGCTCGGCCGCCGAGAGCCGCGAGTGGCCGAAGCTCCGCACGTCCGGATGGACGAACGTGGTCGTCTCGCCCAGCAGGCCCCACTGCCTGAGCTCGGCGGCGTCGCCGAGGATCTCGTCGATCGGCTCGCCCTCGTCGAGCAGGGCGGCCCTGCGCAGCAACTCCCTGGCCGGCTCGCTCAGGTGGAGTTCGTAGACCCGCCGGACGATCTCGATTCCGCAGCTGGGCGGGGCGTGATCGCCGAGTCGCGCCAGCGCGTGGGTGAAGGCGGCGTGTGGGGCGGCGGCGTCCCTCGCCGGGGTCAGGGCGACACCGGCGACGGCTCCGTAGGCGATCAGGATGGGGGTGCGGGCGGCCGAGACCGCCATGTAGCGGGCGAGCGCGTAGGCATGCAGGTCCCCGACGCTGATCGTCCCGTCCCCGTCGAGGTCGGCGGCCCGCGTCAGCAGGCCCTCCGCGATGACGTCGGTCAGCGTGCGCACCGGTCCGGGCACCGTCTCGTCGAGCCTCAGGGTGAGGGTCAGCGCCGCCGCCGCCACCCTCGGCTCCCCGGCTACGGCGAGCTGCCTGACCGGTTCGGCGGAGCCGTCAAGGGCGCTCCAGCCGAAGTCCACGATCAGCAGCACGGCGGCCGCCAGCGACTCGCCGACCTGCCGTCCGAACGTGCCGATCATCGATCCCAGCTGTCCCGAGGTCCAGCCGCCGTCGGCGGGCAGCCGGATCAGCAGCAGGTCCCCCTCCCGCGCCGAGCGCAGCAGGCTCCACACCCGCTCGCCGTCCGCGTTCGCCCCGCCGCTGGTCTCGGCGTCGACGGTGAACCCCTCGGCGCGCAGCGCGCTCGCCAGCCGTGCGTCCGGCCGCCCGGCACCCGGCCCCGCGGCGTGCGGATCGGTGGTGTGCGGCCCGGTGGTGGGGGTGCCGGGGGACGGCGTCGTGGCCCGGTCGTGTGGCCGGGCCGGGTGCGGGACAGGGGCCTGGAGCGGATCGGGGGCCGAGGGCGGGAGCGTGTCCGGCGGGGAGTCGAGGAAGACGAGAGCTCGGCGGGTGCCCACCCGGGGCGTGGTCTCGAAGACTGGATTCGCGAACGCGAGTCCCTCGCTCAACGGTCCTCCCGATCCGACGACGGTGAAGACTCCACTGTGGACGCGTCCGGCGGGACAGATGGCGATCTTGGTGATAGACCGACCTGGTTTGGCGGATGTTTGTCCTTCGGTTCGCGCAAAGTTTGCGCTCAAGGAGTCTCGGCGTTCATGTGAGCTCGATCGGCTTGCGGCGTACCGTGAGGGACGACGAGGAGGGGCCATGCTTCGCCGAACGTTTGTGCGCACCGGAGGTCTGACCGCCGGTGCGGTTCTCGCGGGCTCGCTCTGGCAGGGGGCGCGGGTGCCGTCGCCCCGAGCCTCAAGAGCCCCTACGGTCCGCTCGGCGAGCCCGACGCCAACGGGGTCGCGCTGCCCGAGGGGTTCACCAGCCGGATCGTCGCCCGTACCGGCAGCCGGATCGGCGGGCTGCGCTGGCACCCGGCGCCGGACGGCGGCGCGTGCTTCCCCGACGGTATGGCCGGAGAGCACCCGGCCGGGCCCGCCGCTCAGCGCGAGCACCCGGGTGCCGAGGCGGACGGCCTCGTCCACGCTGTGGGTGATGAAGACCACGGTCGTGCCGGCCCGCCGCCACAGCTCGCGGACCTCCTCCTGCACGCGCTCCCTGTGAAGCGGCGAACGGCTCGCCCATCAGGAGCGGCGCGGGGTCCGGGGCGAGATCAGAGGTCGCGGACCCAGATCTCGTCGACGATGTCGCCGTGCTGCTCCTTCTCGACGAGTTCGAAGCCCGCCGCCCGGTAGATGCGCCTGGCGCCCAGCAGCACGTCCCTGGTCCACAGCCTCATCCGCCGGTAGCCCGCGGCCCTGGCGAAGCGCACACACTCCCCCACGAGCAGGCTGCCGATGCCCATGCCCCGCGCGGACGGCTCGACCAGCAGCAACCGCAACTGGGCCGTCTCGTCGTCCTTGCGCACGCAGAAGACGCAGCCGGCCCGCTCGCCGTCCACCTCGGCGATCCAGCCCGCCTCGCGCGCCGGGTCGTGGTGGTCCACGTAGCCGGCCGCGACCTTGGCCACCAGCGCCTCGAAGTCCATGCCCCAGCCCTGCTCGGAGCTGTAGAGCGTGCCGTGCCGGTAGATCACCCAGCCGAGATCGCCCGGACGCAGCGGGCGCAGGACGTAAGGAGAGTCCGTCCTCGGCTTCCGGCCGAGGATCTCCTCGATGGCCGCCATGCTCGCGACCAGCCGCCCGCGGTCCTCGTCGGTCACCCCGGCCAGCAGTTCGCGCACCTCTTCGGCCGCGCGCCCGTCGAAGAGCGCGAACCTGGTCCGGCCCTCGTCGGTCAGCTCGACCACCTGCCGCCGCGCGTCGGTGGCGGACCGCTTCCGGACGACCAGCCCGTCGCCCTCGAACCCGGCGAGCATCCGGCTGAGATATCCGGCGTCGAGCCCGAGCAGCCGCCGCAGGTCGCCGGTCTCCATGCGGTCCGCCCGGTCCAGCTCGAACAGCACCCTCATCTCGGTGAGCGAGTAGGGAGTGTCCAGGATGCCCTGGTGGAGCACGCCGATGAGCCGGGTGTAGAAGCGGTTGAAGGCCCGGACCCTCGCCACGTGTCTCTCCATGCTTGACAGCATCAACGAATTCATTGACCGGGTCAACAAAATGGTGAGAGATCTTTGCGGGTGGGTAACTGTGAGATCACCGGCTAACTGCGCTAACTTCGCATTTTGCCTTAGAACGGACGATGAGCAGGGGCGGCGCGTGCCGTGCCCATGGCGGGAGCATGATGGCTGAGGTCGCGTACATCGGTGGGTACACCCCGGACACCGAAGGGGCCGGGCCGGGGATCACCCTGGTGGAGCTGGGAAGCCTCGCCCGGCTCGGCGCGACGCCCGCCTCCGGGCCGTCGTTCCTCGCCGTTCACCCCGTCCTCCCGGTTCTGTACGCGGTGGGGGAGGGCGAGCGCGGCACGGTCGGCGTCTTCGCCCGCGCCGGTGACGGCACGCTGAGCCCGCTCGCGCAGCGGCCCAGCGAGGGGTCGGCCCCCTGCCACCTGGCGGTGGACGCCACCGGCACGCGCCTGGCGGTGGCCAACTACGGCGACGGCACCCTCAGCGTGCACGGCATCGACGGATCCGGCCTGCTGACCGACACGTGGATCTTCCCCTACCGCGAGGGTGCCCACGCCCACCAGGCGGTCTTCGGCCCCGACGGCGTGCTGTACGTGAGCGACCTGGGTACCGACGAGATCCGTCGCTACCTGGTCGGCGACGAGGTGGTCCCGCACCCGGAAGGACCGGTCAGGCTCGCCCCCGGCATGGGCCCCCGGCACATGGCCATGGCGAACGGCCACTGGTACGTGGCGGGAGAGCTGGACGGCACCGTGCGCGCCTACGACGCCGAATGGCGTGAGATCCATGTCGCCCCGGCCAGCGGGAGCGGGGGACGGAACCAGCCCTCACACCTGGAGGTCCTGGGCGGGCTCGTCTACGTCGCCAACCGGGGTCCCGACACGATCTCGGTCTTCGCCGGCCCCGAGTTGAAGCCGGTCGCGGAGGTCGCCTGCGGCGGCGCCTGGCCGAGGCACTTCGCCATCGCCGACGGCCGTATGTACGTGGCCAACCAGCACTCGGACACCGTCGCCGTGCTCCCGCTGAAGGACGGCGTCCCGCGACCTGCGGGGGAGGTCTTCGCCGTCGGCACCCCGTCCTGCGTGCTGCCGCTGCCCTGAGCCGCCGATGAGAAGGGAGCCGGTGGTTCCGGGCGGGTACGACTCATGCGATGGCCAGGCCGCGGTGTCCTCTCCTGCATCTGCCCGTGACGTGCGCGACCCGCTCGGAGCCGGACCTCGTGCCCGGTGGAGGCACTCAAATGCTGTTTCTCCGTCGATCGCGGGGAGGTGACATATGGTGACTAGTTCTATTTGGTCTAGACCACTGGCGCATCTGACGGCAGAATGCGTTCCGTCGGTGGCGGAAATCCGTCGCCGATCGACCCATGCCCTTTAGTCTGATCATCTTGGCTCGGACTCATAACCGGAGGATGTCATGCGTATCGGAGTGCTCACCGGGGGCGGCGACTGCCCCGGCCTGAACGCCGTTATCCGCGCTGTCGTGCGTAAGGGAGTGGGCGTCCACGGGCATGAGTTCGTCGGGTTCCGCGACGGCTGGCGGGGTCCCCTTGAGGGCGAGACCATGCCGTTGGACATCGAGGCCGTGCGCGGCATCCTGCCGCGCGGCGGGACGATCCTGGGCTCGTCGCGGACCAACCCGATCAAGATCGACGGCGGCGTTGAGAAGATCAAGGAGAACCTCGCGAAGGGCGGGATCGACGCGCTGATCGCGATCGGCGGCGAGGACACCCTCGGTGTGGCCAAGCAGCTCTTCGACAAGGGGGTGAAGGTCGTCGGCGTGCCCAAGACGATCGACAACGACCTCAACGCCACCGACTACACCTTCGGCTTCGACACGGCGGTCAACATCGCCGTCGAGGCGATCGACCGCCTGCACACCACCGCCGAGTCCCACCACCGCGCGCTGATCTGCGAGGTCATGGGCCGACACGCGGGCTGGATCGCCCTGCACGCCGGCATGGCGGGCGGCGCCAACGTCATCCTCATCCCGGAGAAGCCCTTCGACATCGACCGGGTCTGCGCCTACGTCGAGTCCCGCTTCAAGACGAAGTACGCGCCGATAATCGTGGTCGCGGAGGGCGCGCACCCGGTCGAGGGCCAGATGACGCTGCAGGCGGGCGAGCTCGACGCCTTCGGCCACGTGAGGCTCGGCGGCATCGGCGAGAACCTTGCCAGCGAGATCGAGAAGCGCACCGGCAAGGAGGCCCGCACCACGGTGCTCGGCCACATCCAGCGTGGCGGCACCCCCACGGCCTTCGACCGGGTGCTGGCCACCAGGTTCGGCCTGCAGGCCATCGACGCGGTGCAGGACGGCGACTTCGGCAAGATGGTCGCCCTCCAGGGCACCGAGATCGTGCGGGTGGGTCTCGACGAGGCCACCAAGGAACTGAAGACCGTGCCGGCCGGCCGCTACGAGGAGGCCGAGGTCTTCTTCGGCTGAGCCGTCACCGCGGCCGCTCGCGGAGGGTGGCCGTTTGCAAGCGTTCTGCAAGTGTCCGGTCCTAGCCTCCTGACTGGGCGGCCGGCCGCCTGCGATTCCCCTCCATGTACGGCTTGCGCCCTGTCCAAGCGGCCCAGCGGGCGCAGGCCGTACATCATCGCTCTTGGGAGTCGAACAGAGACGGGCCCTTCGGCCCCTGAGCGGCGGGCGGGGTGACCGGCTCGTGCAGCCGGGCCTCGGCGCGGCGGTTCTCCAGCCTGGCCAGCAGGGTGGCGTCGTGGTCCAGTTCCGGCTGCGACGGTGACAGGATGACGGTGAGCAGCAGGCCGAGGGTCAGCAGGCCCAGCACGGCCAGCGTGGGCAGCATGAAGTCGATGCCCTTGGCCCCTCCGAGCGGCGCGGATGAGAGCCGGGGGTGCACCTCGAGCGCGAACATGCCGGTGTAGTGCATGCCGCAGACCGCCAGGGCCATGATCATCGCGGCGCCGCCGGTGGCGAGCACGCCGCTGATCCGCAGGCTGAACCAGAGCGCCACGATGGACGCGGCGATCGCGATCGCGACCGAGACCCCGACCAGCACCGGATCGAAGGAGAGGTGGGCCGGCATTCTCATCGCGAACATGCCGATGTAGTGCATGCCCGCCACGCCGAGACCGGTGAGCACGCCGCCGGAGACGAGTGGCACGAACCTCTCGCCCTGGTAGGAGACCAGGAACAGGCCCGCGCCCACGATGACGACGGCCAGGGCCGCCGAGCCGATCGTCAGCGGCACGTCGTAGCGGATCTGGCCACCGCCGATGGAGAAGCCCATCATGGCGACGAAGTGCATGACCCAGATGCCGGTGCCGCCGATGGACAGTGCCCCGCCCATCAGCCAGCGGACCCGTGCCGCCCCCGCCGCCTCGCGGGCTCTGGCGGTGAGCAGGAGGCCGAGCATGCATCCGACGCTCGACATGACGTAGGCCAGCACGGGGGTGAGCAGGCCGTAAGAAAAGTGATCTATGTGGGACATGTTCCAGTTTTTCGTGAGAGAGAAATCGGTGGATTATTGCAGTACGCCGCTTTCTTGTTGAGAGGTAGGGCTGGCGTGTGACGGGAATCGAGGGGCCGTTCTGGCGGGCGGTCGCGGTGTTCCGCGTCGCATCCCTTGGATACGCGGCGGTTCTGCTCATCCGCGCCGGGGGGTACGCCCACCCGGCGATCGGCTGGCTGGTGATCGGCGTCATGGCGCTGTGGACCGCGGGGGCGATCTTCGCCTACTCCGTCGAGGAACTCCGCGGCCGGCCGCTGCTCGCCGCCGACATGCTCGTGACCGTGGGCTGCCTGCTCGCCACCCCGGCGGTACAGGGCGCCTACCAGGAGGGCAGCCTGCCGATCACCGGCACCTGGATGGGCGGCGCGGTGCTCGCCTGGGGCGTGTACGGCGGGCGGCGGCTGGGGGCCGTGGCCGCGTTGATCGTCTCGCTGGCCGACCTGTGGCTGCACGGTGTCCCCGGAGGCGGCTTCGAGACGCTGCCGATCAACGGCACCGTCCTGCTCTTCCTCGCCGGGACCGTCGTCGGGCACGTCGCCCGGCTGGCCAAGAAGGCCGAGGAGCGCATGGAGCAGGCGATCGAACTTGAGGTCGCAGGGCGGGAGCGGGAGCGGCTCGCCCGGGGAATCCACGACTCGGTGCTCCAGGTGCTCGCGCTGGTTCAGCGGCGCGGGCAGGAGATCGGCGGTGAGGCGGCCGAACTGGGCAGGCTCGCGGGCGAGCAGGAGGCCGCCCTGCGCGAGTTGGTCAGGCTCAGGCCCGAGGCACCCGCCGCGGGCACCGCGGACCTGTGCGCCCTGCTGCACAGGTACGGCTCGGCCACGGTCACCGTCTCGGCCCCGGCGACCCCGTTGATCCTGCCCGCGGCCACCGCGGCGGAGATGGCCGCCGCGGTCGGGGCCGCCCTGGACAACGTCGCCCGCCACTGCGGGGCGCGGGCGCCCGCGTGGGTCTTCGCCGAGAGTGACGGCGGACTGGTCACCGTGACCGTCAGGGACGAGGGGCCGGGTATGGCCCCCGGACGCCTGGAGGAGGCCGCCGCCGACGGGCGGCTCGGCGTCGTGCAGTCCATCCGGGGCCGTGTCGCGGACCTCGGCGGCACGGTCAGTGTGATCTCCGCTCCCGGCCGGGGCACCGAGATCGAGATGTCGGTGCCGGCCGGCTAGACGCGACGGTGGGCGGGCCGGGCTGACCGACGGACGGACACCTCCGGAGGAACGGACCTAAGGTAGGCCAATGCGCGTGATGGTGGTGGACGACCACCCGATGTGGAGGGACGGGGTGGCCAGGGACCTGGCCGAGGCCGGATACGAGGTGGTGGCCGCGGTCGGGGAGGGGCGGCAGGCGGTCCGGGTGGCCGCGGCGGTCCGGCCCGAGCTGGTGGTGCTGGACCTGCGACTGCCCGACCTGCCGGGAGTCGAGGTGGCCAGGAGGCTGGCCACCTCGGAGCCGCCGCCCAGGGTGCTGGTGCTGTCGGCCAGCGGCGAGCAGGAGGACGTGCTGGAGGCCATCAAGGCGGGAGCCTCCGGATATCTGCTGAAATCCGCGAGCAAGGAGGAGTTCCTCGACGCGGTCCGGCGCACCGCGGAGGGCGACGCGGTTTTCACCCCCGGGCTGGCCGGGCTCGTGCTGGGGGAGTATCGGAGGCTGGCGGTCAGACCCGCGCCCGAGGCGACACCCCGCCTGACCGAGCGGGAGACCGAGGTGCTCCGCCTGGTCGCCAAGGGGTTGTCCTACAAGCAGATCGCCGAGCGTCTCGTGCTCTCCCACCGGACCGTGCAGAACCACGTCCAGAACACGCTGAACAAGCTCCAGCTCCACAATCGGGTGGAACTGGCCCGCTACGCCATCGAGCAGGGCCTCGACGAGTCGTAGTGCCGACTAAAGTAACAAGGTCGAGAGGTTGTCTTTGCGCGAACGCGCGAGAGACTTGACGAAGCCCTACCACGAAGCCCCGCATATCCCCTCGAAGCTCCACCGGAGGTTGCACCATGACCATGTCCGCCTTGGGCGAGCCCTGCGTTCTGCTCAAACTGGGCGAGGTCGTCCTCAAGGGCAACAACCGTGAGCTCTTCGAGCGGAGGTTGCAGGCCAACATCAAGGCCGCGCTGAAGGATGTCGGCGTCAAGGTCGACGTCCGGCAGCGCCACGGCGTCATCGCGCTCTTCCTGCCGGACGGCACCGAGGTCGAGGTCGCGGACACGGTCGCCGAGCGCGTCTCGTACGTTCCCGGGCTGGTCTGGATCCACCGTGCCTGGCGGGTGGCCAAGGATCCCTCGGCGATCACCAAGGCCGCCATCGAGCTGCTGGCCGACCGCGACGACGTCAGGCGCGGCGTCTCCTTCGCGGTCCGCTCCCGCCGCCGCGACAAGCGCTTCCCGCTCACCTCGATGCAGCTGGACCGCTCGGTCGGCGGCGAGCTCAACGACATCTACGGACTGCCGGTCGACCTGAAGCGCCCCGAGCTGGTGGTCTCCATCGAGGTCGACCGCGACGAGGCGTTCGTCTTCACCGGCGGGCTGCCGGGCCAGGGCGGGCTGCCGGTCGGCACCAGCGGCCGGGGCCTGGTCCTGATGTCCGGTGGCATCGACTCCCCGGTGGCCGCCTACCGGATGATGCGCCGCGGCCTGCGCGTCGACTTCCTGCACTTCTCCGGCATCCCCTTCACCACCTCCGAGTCCATCTACAAGGCGTACGCGCTGGTCAGGGCACTCGACAGGTTCCAGGGCGGGTCCCGGCTGTGGGTCGTCCCCTTCGGCAAGGCCCAGCAGTCCATCAAGGCCTCCGGCCAGGACCGCCTGGCGGTGATCACCCAGCGCCGTCTGATGCTGAAGACCGGTGAGGAGGTCGCCCGACGCCTGCGCGCCGGCGCCCTGGTCACCGGCGACTCCCTGGGCCAGGTCTCCTCGCAGACCCTGCAGAACATCACCGCCCAGGACGACGCGGTCGACATGCCGATCCTGCGTCCGCTCATCGGCCTCGACAAGACCGAGATCATGGCCGAGGCCCGCCGCATCGGAACCCTGGCGATCTCCGAACTGCCGGACGAGGACTGCTGCTCGCTGCTGGCCCCCCGCCGCGCCGAGACCGCCGCGAAGGTCGCCGACCTGAAGAAGATCGAGCGTCGTCTGGACGCCGAGGAGCTCGCCGTCCAGCTCGCCGGATCCCTGCAGGAGTACCGGCTCGACGCCTGAGATCGGATCACCCGGCCCCGAGGGCGTACCCGGGGCCGGGGGGCCGTGGCGAGCGGGTGGGTCAGGCGGGGGCCAGGGCGTCGACGGCCGCGACCTTGCCCAGCAGCGGCGGGAACCGCTCCATCACCCGGGCCAGCTCGTCCAGGTCGCTGTCGACCAGCGCCTGGGGGCCGTCGCAGAGGGCCTGGTCGGGGCGCGGGTGGACATCGATGATCACGCCGTCGGCGCCGACCGCGATGGCGGCGCGGGTGAGCGGCAGGACCAGGTCGCGGTGGCCACCGGAGTGGGACGGGTCGACGATGACCGGCAGGTGCGACAGCCGCTGGGCGAGCGGCACCGCGGAGACGTCCAGGGTGTTGCGGGTGGCGGTCTCGAAGGTGCGGATGCCACGCTCGCACAGCACGATGTCGAGGTTGCCGCGCTGGGCGATGTACTCGGCGGCCATCAGCCACTCCTCGATGGTGGCGCTCATCCCGCGCTTGAGCATCACCGGCTTGCCTGCGGCGCCGACGGCCTGGAGCAGCGCGAAGTTCTGCGCGTTGCGGGTGCCGACCTGGAGCATGTCGGCGTAGGAGGCCACCAGTTCCACGTCGGCCGCGTCGACGACCTCGGTGACGACCGGGAGCCCGGTCTGCTCGCGCACGTCGGCGAGGATGCGCAGGCCGGCCTCGCCGAGCCCCTGGAAGGCGTACGGGGAGGTGCGGGGCTTGTAGGCGCCGCCGCGCAGCAGGGTGGCTCCGGCCGCCGCGGCCATCCGGGCGGCCTGAAGGGTCTGATCGGGGGTCTCCACCGCGCACGGGCCGGCGATCAGGGTGACCGTGCCGGGACCGATCGGCACACCGCCGACGCGGACCGTGGACCGCTCGGGGTGGTTGTCGCGGCTCACCAGCTTGTACGGCGCGCTCACCCGTATCACGTCGGCCACTCCGGTCATGCTCCGCAGATCGAGGGTGGCGAACTGGGCGACATCGCCGACCAGGCCGATGATCGTGCGGCTCACGCCCCGGCTGACGAACGCCTCGCCGCCCGCCGCGCCGATGACCTCCACGATCGCCTCGACGTTCTGCTCCGTGGCGCCGGGTCCCATGACGATGACCATGTCTCTCCCTCTTCGACGGCTCCGGCCGGTTCCGGCCGGCTCCGAGGTCTGTGGTGTGTTCGATGAAGGCCGGGAAAAGCAGAAGGCCCCGAGTCCGAAACCGGACCCGGGGCCTTCTGTTCGCCAGGCTGTCAGCGCAGCATCTGGTGGCGAACGGTCCGACTCACGGGTCCGTCGCCATAAAAAAACCAGAACGCTGCACGCATAGTGGGAAATGATAGCGCACGGTCAGAGCACTCCCGTCCAACCAGGCGGAAGAACGCTATTCGGTAGCCGCTGAGGCGGCGGAAAGTCCGCGATGGCAGGATTACCACGTGCCGTAGGGGAAACGGCGGAGGGAGTGATGGTGGAGCAGTCCGAACCTTCGTGGGAGGAGCCTCGCCTGCCTCCGGGCCAGTACGTCCCCCGGGGCCGACCGGTGATCCATTACGGCCGGGTGCCCCGGTTCCGCCCGGAGACCTGGCAACTGCACGTCATGGGGGCGACGGCCTCGGGTGAGCAGCACCGTTTCACCTGGCCCGAGTTCTCCGCGCTGCCGCGTACCACGGTGGTGGCCGACTTCCACTGCGTCACCAAGTTCTCGATCATGGGTAACGAGTGGGGCGGGGTGGCCGCGGCGACGCTGATGGAGGTCGCCCCGCCCGCGCCCGGTGTGAAGCACGTGATGATCTGGGGCGAGTACGGCTACAGCGCCAACGTGCGGATGGGCGACTTCGACCGCGCACAGACGATGCTCGCGCTGGAGCTGGACGAGAAGCCCATCGCCCTGGAACGCGGGTTCCCGGTGCGGATGATCGTCCCGCACCTGTACGCGTGGAAGAGCGTCAAGTGGGTGCGCGCCGTGGAGTACCTGCTGGAGGACAGGCGCGGCTTCTGGGAGGAGCGCGGCTATCACAACATCGCCGACCCCTGGCGTGAGCAGCGCTACTCCTATCAGGAGGAAGCGGGCGAAGGCCCGCCCTGATCGGCTCGTGATCGGCGTTCGCCCCCGATCTCCGGGGTGGGTTGACTACGGTTTTCCGCATGTCGACCATGGGCTGGGTGCTGCTCTGCGCCTTCAGCGCCCTTCTCGGACTCGCCCTTCCCCGCCCGCGCCGGCGGCCCCCGGACCGGCAGGGCGGCCCGACGGACGAGGCCACCTTCCTGACACTGCACATCGCGGCGATGGCGGCTCCCTCGCTACGGTCCGGGCTCACCCACGAGTCCGCCCGTAAGGCGGTCCGCCACCTGCGTACCCTGCTGGGCACCAGTGCCGTCGCGGTCGCCGACGGCGGCGGCCTGCTCGCCTGGGACGGCGCGGCGGGCTGCCACCGCGACCACGCGCCCGAGCACGCCAGGACCGTACTGGCCTCGGCGCGCCCGCACGTGGTGACCGGGGACGAACCGGCCTGCGACACGCCGGGCTGTGCCACCAGGGGCGGGGTCGTCGTACCGCTCACCGTCGACGGGCGGGTGGTCGGGACGCTCGCCGCGTATGACGCCGTGGTGAGCGTGGCACTGGTGCGGACCGTCACCGAGGTCGCCAGGTGGGTCTCGGGGCAGCTGGAGCTGGCGGAGGTCGACTCCTCGCGGCGGCGGACGATGGAGGCGGAGATGCGGGCGCTGCGCGCCCAGATGTCTCCGCACTTCGTCTACAACGCGCTGACCACCATCGCCTCGTTCGTCCGCACCGACCCCGAGCGGGCGCGGGAACTGCTGGTGGAGTTCGCCGACTTCAACCGGTACGCGCTGCGCCGGGCACGCGACTTCACCACCCTCGCCGAGGAACTGCACTGCGTGGACCGCTACCTGCTCCTGGAACGTGCCAGGTTCGGCGACCGGCTCCGTTTCACTCTCAGGGTCGCGCCGGAGGTGCTGTCGGTCTCCGTCCCGTTCCTCTGCCTGCAGCCGCTGGTGGAGAACGCGGTCAAGCACGGCGTGGCCGCCGCGGGACGTCGTGGAGAGGTGCGGGTGGTGGTCAGTGACGCCGGGGCCGAGGCTCACATCAGCGTGGAGGACGACGGCCTGGGCATGTCCTCCGAGCGTGCCAGAGGGCTCCTCGACGGTTCCGCGCCGCAGGGAGAGGAGGGCGGAATCGGGCTGGCGGGCGTCGACGTGCGCTTCCGCCAGATCTACGGCGAGGACTACGGTCTGGTCGTGGAGAGCGCCCCGGACGCGGGCACGACGGTGCGGCTCCGCGTTCCCAAGCTCCACCCCACCAATAGCTATTTGTAGTCAAACTATTACCTGAAGTTGCCATGAGGCTTGCGGCGGGTGTGGTTCAGAGGGCAGCGTGGGGTCATGTTGCGAGTCCTGGCCGTTGACGACGAGGTCCCCGCCCTTGAGGAGATCGCCTATCTCCTCCGCCAGGACCCCCGTATCGAGCACGTCTCCACGGCCGCGGGCGGGGTCACCGCGCTCCAGGACATGGTCCAGATGATCGGCGCGGGCGAGCGGCTGGACGGGGTGTTCCTCGACATCCGGATGCCGGGCCTGGACGGCCTCGACCTGGCCAGGCTCATCGCGGGGTTTCCCAATCCGCCCCGGCTGGTCTTCGTCACCGCCCACGAGGAGTGCGCGGTGCAGGCCTTCGAGCTGGAGGCGGTCGACTACCTGCTCAAGCCGGTCAGGGCCGACCGGCTGGCTGAGGCGGTACGGCGCCTGGAGTCCATGATTCCGGCCGCGGCCGACCCCGTGCCGGAGGACGTCATCCCGGTCGAGCTCGCGGGACGGACGCGGTTCGTGCCCCAGCAGGCCGTCTGGTTCGCCGAGGCGCAGGGCGACTACGTCCGGCTCCACACCGACGAGGGCAGCTACCTGGTCCGCATGTCGCTGGCCGCCCTGGAGCGGCGCTGGGCGGGGTCGGGGTTCATCCGGGTGCACCGCAGCACGCTGGTCTCGGTGCGGCACGTGAGCGAGCTGCGCTTCGACGGCGGCAGGGTGATGCTCCGGGTGGGCAACGAGACGCTTCCGGTCAGCCGCCGGCACGCCCGCGAGGTCCGCGAACGGCTGGTCCGCCAGTTCCGTGACCGCCCGGCCGTCCCCGGTGTGGTCCGGGCCAGGCCCCTGCCCTCCGCGGCCGCCCTGCGGTAACCGCGGCACGCTCTCCACGGGCCCCCGCACGGTGATTCGCACCCGTGCGGGCTTCCGGTCGACCGTTTCACGGTCGCCGTCTCCTTCGTGTGTCTCCGCGCGCCGACCGACCTCGCGCCTTCCGTGCGCCGTTCCACGGTCGTACGGCTCATCGGCGTTTCCCCGGCACGGGCGGGTCCCAGGGGTCCCACGAGCCCCCGATCGACCGTTCGTCGCCCGCCGTGAGCCGTTCGTCGTGTCGGCACTCTCCGCACATCGACAACTACTGACCGTTAATCGCGCTGGCGGGAAAGCGCCGCTCGCTCGTCTGGACGCGCCTCTAGTGTTCCCTCATCGGAGAGCGAGACCCGCCGGATCAGGGGGGACAGGGCCGTAAGGCTCGCACAGGACCTGGTGCGCGGACACGGGGTGACCGCCGGCATCCGGCCACCGGGTCCTTGACCGGAAGGGGGAGGGGTCGCCGCTCTCCGATACGACGGGACGCCCGCGTTAGCCAGCGGGCCGGACCGTGATCCGGCCACACGGGGGCGGCCGGATCACGAGGACGGGCGTCCCGTCCGACCCTCCGGCAGGTCAGGAACTCACCCGGTCGCGGAGCCTCTTGAGCGCCTCGATGTCCTCGCGGTGCTTCTCGGCGCCGCCCGGTGTCTCGATGCAGAACGGCACCCCGGCCATCACGGGATGGCTCAGCATGTCGGCGAAGGGCTCGGCGCCGATGTGGCCGGAGCCGATGTTCTCGTGCCGGTCCTTCCTGGAGTCGCACACGTCCTTGGAATCGTTGGCGTGGACCAGCTTGAGCCGTCCGGGGGCGATCGCGTGCAGGGCCTCCAGAGTCTCCTTGACGCCCTCGGAGGTCGACAGGTCGTGCCCGGCGGCGAAGGCGTGGCAGGTGTCGAAGCAGACCCCCGCCTTGGGGTGCCAGTCGAGGGCCGCCAGGTAGGGCTCCAGGTCCTGGACCGTCGCACAGAGCACCGCGCCCTGCCCGGCCATCGGCTCCAGCAGCAGGTCGGGCCCGTCGTCGGGGATCTCATCCAGGAGCGGCAGGAGATGTTCACGCAGCTGGCGCAGCGCCTCGTCGCGGGACTGGCTCACCGCCGACCCCGTGTGGACGACCACTCCCTTCGCGCCGATCGCGTGGCCGCGCAGCAGGTTGTGCCGCACGGTGGCCACCGACTTCTCCAGCGTCTCCGCGCTGGGCGAGCCCATGTTGACCAGGTAGGGCGCGTGCACGAAGGAGAGCACGCCCGATTCGAGGAGCTTGGCGTCCTGGGCGGGGTCGCCCACGGCGAGCGCCCAGCCGCGAGGGTTGGTGACGAACACCTGGATCATCTCGGCACCGATGTCGGAGGCGTAGCGCAGCCCGCCCTTGGCGAGGCCACCGGTGACGGAGACGTGTCCGCCGATAGGGGAGAGTGAAGTCATGGTGACCCCAGTCTAGGCGTCGCCCCCGGCGCTTCCCAGCCGACAGGCCGCTCACCTGCCCTTCCGCACTCCGGGGGCGAGGTGATCGGTGAGGGGCGCCGGCGGTGTGCTCGGCCACGTCCTCCAAGGAGACCAGCAGGTTTGGAGTATGTTGCGGAAATCTGCGGCAAACCCTTGGCACAGTTTGGGGCGCTTGTCGCTGGACTGTACGCGCCGCTGGTGTGTGTACTGCTCCCATGTCTAACGTGCACTCCGCGCCGCAGGTCGCGGGGCTGGCCGCCTTCAACGCGCTGAGCACCGAGGAGGCCGAGGCCGAACTGCTGGCCTGCTGCGCCTGCCGGGACTTCACCGCGCGGGTGGCTGCGTCGCGCCCCTACCGCGACCTCGACAGGCTGGCCGAGGTCGCGGAGGCCACCGTGCGGAGCCTGGACTGGTCCGGCGTACGCGAGGCGCTGGCGGCCCACCCCAGGATCGGCGAGCCGCCACGCGAGGGCGGCCCGGTGGCCGGTCATTCCGGAAGGGAGGCGGCCTGGTCCCGCCGCGAGCAGTCGGGGGTCGCGGCGGCGGGGCGGGAGGTCCTGGACCGGCTGGCGGAGGGCAACCGCGCCTACGAGCGGCGGTTCGGCCACGTCTACCTGATCTGCGCCACGGGCCTGTCGGCCGAGGAGTTGCTGGCCCGCCTCACCGAGCGACTCGGCAACGACGAGGAGACCGAGCGGGACGTGGTCAGGGCCGAGCTCGCGAAGATCATCCGTCTGCGGCTGGCGAAGCTCCTGGGGGCGGCCACATGAGCCTGTCCACGCATGTGCTCGACGCCGCCCTGGGCAGGCCGGCGGCGGGTGTCGCCGTACGCCTGGAACGGGACGGCGAGGTGCTCGCCGAGGGCGTCACCGACGCCGACGGGCGGATCGCGGGATGGACGTGCGGGGCGGGCGCCCACCGGCTGGTCTTCGAGACCGGGGACTACTTCGCCGCCCGCGCGGTGGACGCCTTCTACCCGCGGGTCTCGATCGACTTCACGGTGACGGACCCGGGGGAGCACCACCACGTGCCCCTGCTGCTCAGCCCGTTCGCCTACTCGACGTATCGAGGGAGCTAGCATGCCCGTCGTTCTCGGACCCAACCGCTACGGCAAGGCGGAGACCCGCCTGGTCCGTGTCGTCAGGGACGGTGACGTCCACCACATCAAGGACGTCACCGTCGGCTCGGCACTCTCCGGCGACATGGAGGCGGTCCACCTCACCGGCGACAACGCCGCGGTCCTGCCGACCGACACGCAGAAGAACACCGTGTACGCCTTCGCCAGGAAGCACGGTGTCGCCCAGATCGAGGACTTCGCGATCCTGCTGGCCCGTCACTACGTGGACTCCCAGCCCACGGTCCATCACGCCCGGGTGGAGATCGAGGAGCACTTCTGGGACCGGATACCGGTGAACGGCGACTCCGCCCCGGGAGCCGAGCACTCCTTCGTTCGCTCCGGCAGGGAGACGCGCACCTGCGTCGTCCACCACGACCGGGACGGTACCACCACCGTGGTCTCCGGGCTGAGGGACCTGGTGGTGCTCAACTCGACGGGGTCGGAGTTCTCCGGCTTCGCCCAGGACGAGTACACCACCCTGAAACCCACCAGGGACCGCGTCCTGGCCACCGAGGTCTCGGCCCGCTGGCGGCACCTGCCAGGCGTGCCCCCGCACGGGGACTCCTCGGGGGACTCCCCCTACGGGGAGTCCTACGACGAGGTGCGCCGCTGCCTGCTCGGCGCGTTCGCCGAGACCTACAGCCTGTCGCTGCAGCAGACGCTCTACGCGATGGGCGAGCGGGTGCTGAACACCCGGAAAGAGGTCTGCGAGGTGCGCCTGGCGATGCCGAACAAGCACCACTTCCTGGTGGACCTCACCCCCTTCGGGCTGGACAACCCTAATGAGGTGTTCTACGCCGCCGACCGTCCCTACGGGCTGATCGAGGGCAGCGTGCTCCGCGACGACACCCCCGACGCCCGCTTCGCCTGGGAGTGATGACCGTGGATTTCCTGCGACCCGCCACCTGGGCGGAGGCACTGGCCGCCAAGGCGGACCGGCCGGAGGTGGCGCCCATACAGGGCGGCACCGACATGATGGTCGAGCTCAACTTCGACGTGCGAAGGCCCGCCGGGCTGCTCGATCTGAACCGGATCGCCGAGCTCGCGACCTGGAGCGAGGAGGCGGACGGCAGGCTCAGGGTCGGTGCGGGCGTGTCGTACGCCCGGCTGATCGCCGAGCTGGGCGACCGGCTGCCGGGTCTCGCCCAGGCCTCCCGTACCGTCGGCTCGCCGCAGATCCGCAACCGGGGCACGGTGGGAGGCAATCTCGGCGCAGCCTCGCCCGCGGGGGACAGTCACCCGCCGCTGCTCGCGGCGGACGCGGTCATCGAGGTCGCCTCCGCCGCCCGGGGCGTGCGGATGATCCCGGCCGCGGCCTTCTACCTCGGGGTCAAGCGCAGCGCGCTGGAACCCGACGAGCTGATCAGGGCGTTCTGGATGAGCCCGGCGAGCGGCCCGCAGTACTTCTCCAAGGTCGGTACCCGCAACGCCATGGTGATCGCGGTCTGCTCGTTCGCGATCGCGCTCCATCCCGCGGAGCGCCGGGTCGGTACCGGCATCGGCTCGGCCGCCCCGACCCCCCGGCGCGCCGTCGCGGCCGAGGAGTTCCTGGCCGCCGAACTCGACTGGGAGGCGCGGCTCGACCCCGCGCTGCTCGGGCGCTTTGGTGAGCTGGCCGCCGAGGCCGCCTCACCGATCGACGACGTGCGCGGCACCGCCGACTACCGGCGTCACGCCATCGCGGTGATGGCGCGGCGCACCCTGACCTGGGCGTGGAACGAGCTGCGCTCCGGGCGCTTCGAGAGGAGGGCAGGCTGATGCGCGTCACCTTCACGGTCAACGGCCGCAGCGAGACCGCCGACGACGTCTGGGAGGGCGAGAGCCTCCTGTACGTCCTGCGCGAACGGGTGGGCCTGCCGGGTTCCAAGAACGCGTGCGAGCAGGGCGAGTGCGGCTCCTGCACCGTCTACCTCGACGGGGTGCCCGTCTGCGCGTGCCTGGTCGCGGCAGGGCAGGCCGAGGGCCGCGTGGTCCGCACCGTCGAGGGACTCGCCGACGGCGACCGGCTCGACCCGGTCCAGGAGGCGTTCGTCGAGTGCGGAGCCGTCCAGTGCGGGTTCTGCACCCCCGGCCTCGTCGTCCAGGCCCACGACCTGATCGAGCGGATCCCACGCCCGTCCGACACCGAGATCCGCGAGGCCCTGGCGGGCAACCTGTGCCGGTGCACCGGCTACGAGAAGATCCTCGACGCCGTACGCCTCGCCGCGGCCCGCAAGGCCGGTGCGAATCCGGGGCCGCGCGGCGAGGAGATGGAGTCTCGTTGAGCGCCATCCTGATCGAGAACGTGCACATCGCCCCGGTCGTGGGCCCGGAGATCCCCTCGGGACACATCCACGTCGAGGGTGACCGGATCGTGGCCCTCGGCGCGGGCCCCGCCCCGGCGGTACCGGGTGCGGTCAGGATCGACGGCACCGGCTGCCTGGCCACCCCCGGCCTGGTCAACACCCACCACCACCTCTACCAGTGGGCCTCCCAGGGACTCGCCCAGGACGCCACGCTGTTCGAGTGGCTGACGGCGCTCTACCAGGTGTGGGCCGCCATGGACGCCGAGGTGGTGAAGGGCGCGGCGGGCGCGGGGCTGGGCTATCTGGCCCTGTCCGGCTGCACCACCTCCAGCGACCATCACTACATCTTCCCGTCCGGGCGCGGGGATCTGTTCGCCGCGGAGATCGAGGCGGCCCGGGAGGTCGGGCTCCGCTTCCACCCCGCCCGGGGCTCGATGGACCGGGGGAGGTCGCAGGGCGGCCTGCCGCCGGACGTGGTGGTCGAACGGCTCGACGAGATCCTCGACGCCACGGCCGAGGCCGTCGACACCTACCACGACCCGTCCTTCTCCTCCAGGCTCCGCGTCGCGGTCGCCCCCTGCTCGCCGTTCTCCGTCAGTGCCGACCTGATGACCGAGGCCGCCGCGCTGGCCAGGTCCAAGGGGGTACGGCTGCACACGCACCTCGCCGAGACTCTCGACGAGGAGGAGCACTGCCTGCGGCAGGTCGGGCAGCGCCCGGTCGACTACATGGAGAAGCTCGGCTGGCTCGGCCCGGACGTGTGGTTCGCCCACGCCGTCCACCTGAGCGACGGTGACATCGACGTCTTCGCCCAGACCGGTACCGGCTCCGCGCACTGCCCTAGCTCCAACGGCCGCCTCGGCGCCGGCATCGCCCGCGTCTCCGAGATGCTGCGCAGGGGCGCGAACGTCGGCCTGGGGGTGGACGGCAGCGCCTCGGCTGAGCTCACCTCGCTCTCCGGCGAGATGCGCCAGGCCCTGCTGTTCCAGCGGGCCAGGTACGGGCCCACCGCGCTCACCGCCCGCCAGGCCCTGGAGATCGCCACCCTGGGCGGGGCGAGGAACCTGGGCCGGCAGGAGGAGCTCGGCTCGCTGGAGGTGGGAAAGCTCGCCGACATCGCCCTCTGGCGTACCGGGGCCTTCGCCTCCGCGGTCGCCGACCCGGTCTGCGCCCTGGTCTTCGGCACCCGGCAGCCACCGCTGGCCCGGCTGCTGGTGGGCGGCGAGACCGTCGTCGAGGACGACGAGCTGCGCACCGTCGCCCAGGACGAACTCGGCCGCGCCGGTGGCGAGGCCCACCGCCGCCTCATGCGGCTGGCCGCCGAGCAGGGCTTCACCGCGGGCCAGAAGGTCGGCGGATGAGGACCGGGCGTCGGGGGCGCTCAGCGGTGGATGTGATGATTGTTCTCCGTTTCACCGAGGTCAGGTATTCGCTCCCCGCCGGCTCGCACAGGCGGGGGGCGCGTGCCGCTCATCCGCCATTAGGGAGCAGGGTTGTCTGAGTTGTCAGGACATGTAGTGATCGCCCCGGACAAGTTCAAGGGTTCGCTGACCGGTGCCGAGGTCGCCGCGCGGATCGCCGCGGGTCTCGGGCCCGGTGTCGCGACGGTCGCGCTGCCGGTGGCCGACGGCGGTGACGGCACCGTGGACGCGGTCGTGGCCTGCGGGTTCACCCGGGTCGAGGTCGAGGTCACCGGCCCCGTCGGTGAGCCGGTTCTCGCCTCCTACGCCTGGCGCGACGCCCTCGGGGAAGGAGATGTGGCCACCGCGGTCGTCGAGCTGGCCGAGGCGTCGGGGCTGCGGCGGTTGCCGGCCGCCTCGGGGCCGGTCGCCCCGGCGGCGGGCTCGCTCGCGCACGAGGGCGTCGAGACGGCCCCCCTCACCGCGACCAGCCACGGTACCGGCGAGCTGATCGCCCACGCCGTACGGCGCGGGGCCCGGCGGATCGTGCTCGGTCTCGGCGGCAGCGCCTGCACCGACGGGGGTGCGGGCATGATGCGGGCGCTCGGCGTCCGCTTCCTGGACGCCGAAGGGCGGGAGCTCCCGTTTGGTGGAGCCGCCCTCGGCAACCTGGTAAAAATCGATAAATCTGGCCTTATCGAGATTGGTGATGTCGAGTTCGTTGTCGCGGGCGACGTGGACAACCCGTTGCTCGGTCCGCACGGGGCCGCCGCCGTGTACGGGCCGCAGAAGGGCGCGAGCCCCGACGAGGTGAGGCTGCTCGACGCCGCCCTCGCCCGGCTGGCCGCCGTCGCCGC
This sequence comes from Streptosporangium sp. CA-115845, assembly GCF_050943795.1. Lineage (NCBI taxonomy): Bacteria > Bacillati > Actinomycetota > Actinomycetes > Streptosporangiales > Streptosporangiaceae > Streptosporangium > Streptosporangium sp. CA-115845. Next base: position 3,044,476 of record NZ_CP191988.1, read on the forward strand.
GCACACCCACGGCCTGGTCGGGGCCGCCGAGCACGACGGCGTCGTCCGTTCGATGGGCGTGGCCGGGCGGCCGGGCGCCGGTGCCGCCGGGGGAGTGGGCTTCGCCGCACTGGCCTTCCTGTCCGCCGAGTTCCGGCCCGGCATCGAATACCTCCTCGACCTGCTCGGATTCCACGACAGCCTGGAGCGCGCGCGCCTCGTCGTCACCGGTGAGGGCTCGCTCGACGAGCAGACGCTGCGCGGCAAGGCACCCGCGGGGGTCGCGAGCGCCGCGGCCAAGGCGGGAGTCCCCGTCGTCGTGGTCTGCGGGCGCCGGGCTCTCGGCGACGAGGAACTGAGCGCGGCAGGCATCACGGCCGCCTACGCGCTCACCGACATCGAGCCCGACCCGGCCGTGTGCATGTCGCAGGCGGGCCCGCTGCTCGAACGGCTCGCGCGCACGGTCGCCGAGAGGCACCTTTGAGCGCCGTCCCGGCGCAGTCCGGGCGCGGCGGGAGCGGGCGCGGAGGGAGCGGGAAGGGGACGCGGGGCCGATGAACGTGGGCGGGGCACGGGTGCCCGGACCGGCGCGTTCCGCGGCGAGAAGCGGGCAGGAACGGAGAGCCGATGAGTGCGAGGGCTGAGGACGTGCTGGATCTGGTCATCCGGTCCCGCCGGGCCGTGCTGCCCGGGACAGAGGGACCGGCGGCCGTCGCGGTAAGGGACGGGAGGATCGTCGGGGTGCACGCCCACGACACCGAGCTGAACGCCGCCGAGCAGGTCGACCTCGGCGGCGTCGCGCTGCTGCCGGGCCTCGTCGACACCCACGTGCACGTCAACGAGCCCGGCAGGACCCACTGGGAGGGGTTCGCCTCCGCCACCCGGGCCGCCGCGGCGGGCGGGGTGACCACCATCGTGGACATGCCGCTCAACTCGCTGCCGCCGACCGTGAACGCGGACGCCCTGGCGGTGAAGAGGAGCGCCGCGGACGGGCAGTGCGCGGTGGACGTCGCCTTCTGGGGCGGCGCGATCCCCGGCAACGTCGCGGACCTGAGGGCGCTGCACGAGGCGGGTGTGCGCGGGTTCAAGTGCTTCCTGTCCCCGTCGGGGGTGGAGGAGTTCCCGCCGCTGGACACGGACGGGCTGCGGGCGGCCATGGTGGAGATCGCCTCCTTTGACGGCCTGCTGGTCGTGCACGCCGAGGACCCCGCGCTGCTCGCGGACCCGGTGGGACCGCGGTATCCAGAGTTCCTCGACTCCCGCCCCGGGGAGGCCGAGCGCCGTGCCGTCGAGCGGGTCGCCGCGCTGGCCGCGGAGACCGGGGTGCGGGCGCACATCCTGCACGTGTCGTCCGCGCTCTGCCTGGAACCGCTGGCCAGGGCCAGGCAGGAGGGGATCAGGCTCACCGCGGAGACCTGCCCGCACTACCTCACGCTGGTGGCCGAGGAGGTGCCCGAGGGCGCCACCCAGTTCAAGTGCTGCCCGCCGATCCGTGCCTCGGCCAACCGCGACGAGCTCTGGCGCGGGCTCGCCGACGGGGTGCTCGGCTGCGTCGTCTCCGACCACTCGCCCTCCACCCCCGACCTGAAGGTGCCCGACTTCGCCGCCGCCTGGGGTGGTATCTCCTCCCTCCAGATCGGCCTGACCGCGGTCTGGACCGAGGCGGCGCGGCGCGGGCACGGTCTGGGCGACGTCGTGCGCTGGATGGCCACCCGCCCGGCCGAACTGGCCGGGCTGCGTGGCAAGGGCGCCATCGTCGAGGGCGCAGACGCGGACCTGGTCGCCTTCGACGCCGACGCCGTCCACACCGTGGACGTCACCAGGCTGCACCACAGGAACCCGGTCACGCCCTATCACGGCAGGACGCTCACCGGCACGGTCCGCACGACCTGGCTGCGCGGCCGGGCCGTGGGGAAGGACTTCAGGGGCGTCCTGCTTTAGCGCTCCCGCGGAACGATCCGGCGGCCAGGATTCCGCTCCCCGTGAGAAAGGTTCTCTCCTTGATCGAGTTCACCGCACTGCCCGACCTCGCCCTGCGTGCCCTCGGTGGCTCGGTGATCGCGGCCAACGACGAGTCCTTCGCGGAGAAGGAGAGCCTCATCAGGCCGGGGCGCCCCGGCTTCCGCCCGCACACCTTCGGCGCCAAGGGCCAGGTCTACGACGGCTGGGAGACCCGCAGGCGGCGCGAACCCGGCCACGACTGGGCCCTGGTCAGGCTCGGCATGCCCGGGGTGGTCCGGGGTGTCGTGATCGACACCGCCTGGTTCAAGGGAAACTACCCGCCGCACGCCTCCGTCGAGGCGTGCGAGGCCGAGGGCTATCCGACGGTCGCCGAACTGGAGGCGGCCGACTGGGTGGAGATCGTGCCCATGAGCGACCTCAAGGGGGACGCCGAGCACTTCTTCGAGGTGTCCGGAGAGCGCCGCTACACCCATGTGCGGCTGAACATGTTCCCCGACGGGGGCATCGCCAGGCTGCGGGTGCACGGCGAGATCAGGCCCGACCTGTCGGTGTACGAGGGACTCGGCCTGGACCTGGCCGCGCTGGAGAACGGCGCGCTTGTCACCGCCTGCTCCAACGAGTTCTACTCCTCGCCCAACAACGCCATCTCCCCGGGCCTCGCCCGCCACCAGGCCGAGGGCTGGGAGACCGCCCGCCGCCGCGACGGCGGCAACGACTGGCTGGTCATCCGTCTGGCGGGGCCCGGGATCGTCAGGCTCGCCGAGATCGACACCACCAACCTGGTGTTCAACGCCCCCGCCGAGGTCTCCGTCACCGGCAGCGCGGACGGCGCCACCTGGTTCCCGCTGCTGCCCAGGACCCGCCTGCTGCCCGACACCCGGCACCGCTTCCGCATCACCGACGCGCCCGAGGCCGCGTACGTCAGGGTGGACATCCACCCCGACGGTGGTCTCGCCAGGATCCGCCTGCACGGCTTCCTGGCCGAGGGCTGAGCACCCGGAGGTTCGTCCCGCGCCCGGCTGCCGGTACCGGCCGGAGCCCGGAGATCCGTCTCGGCGAGACCCGGCGCCGAGGCCGCCAGGCCCGGCCGTCAGTACCAGATGGTGACCTCGGTGCCGGCCGGGACCGTCTGGCCGCCCGGCGGGATCTGGGCCAGCACCCTGCCCTTGCCCAGGGTCCGCCTCAGCTTCACCGTGACCCCCGCGGCGCGCAGTTCGTCGCGCGCCGCCCTGAAGTCCTTGAACATGATGTTCGGAATCTGCACGACGTTGCCGCCGTCGCCGGGAGGCTGCTCGCCGTTGTTCTCCCAGGGCCAGTGCCACTCGCCGGCGCACTGCGAAAGGGTCAGCCGGACCACGGCGCCCTTGTCGGTCTCGGCCTTGGGCTGGGGGTCCTGGGCGATGACCGTGCACGGCTGGGCGGCGTCGGTCTGCTCGACGAACTCGGGAGCGAATCCCGCCCCGCGCAGCACCCCGTCCGCCTGGTCACGGGGCATGCCCATGACGTCCGGCATGAGCAGGCCCGCGCTCACGACCAGATCGATCTTGCTGCCCTCCTTGACCGGGTTTCCCACGGCGGGGACGGTCCGCATCACCTGGTCACGCGGCACGGTCTCGCTGGGCTGCCTCCTGACCTTGCCGACGACCAGTGAGTCCTCCGCGAGCCTGCTCCTGGCCTGGGGCTCGGTCATGCCCACCACGTTGGGCACCGCGACCCGCTTGGGGCCGGCCGAGGCGATCAGGATCAGTTTGCTCCCCGGCTCGGCCTCGGTGCCCGCCACGGGGTCGGTGCGGAGCACGCTGCCCTTGGGCACCTTCTCGTCGTGCTCGGCCTCGCCCTCCTCGACGGTGAAGCCGCGCTGCCTGGCCTCGCTGGTGGCGACCGTGATGTTCTTGCCCACCAGGGTGGAGGGCACCACGATGGTGGTGTTCTGCGAGAACAGCCAGCCGGTCACCCCCACCGCGATCACCATGACCACGGCCAGCGCGAGCAGGAACCAGCGGGCTCCGGACATCTTGCGCGTCGTGGAGGCGGGCGGTGGCTGGTCGCCCACCGGGCCGGTGGGCAACTCGACGCGGGGCTGGATCAGCGTGTGGTTGGCCGGTGCGGGCGGTACGGGCGGTGCGGACGCGACGGTCTCGTGGGCGTGCGGCGGCCCGACGGGGACGGACGGCACCGGGCCGCTCTCCCTGGGCAGCATCCGGTGCGCGTCGACGGCGGCGACCAGCAGCGCGGTGGCGTCCGCGGGACGGTTCGCGGGATCGCGGGCCGTCGCCCTGGCCACCAGGGTGTCGAGCAGCGGGGAAGAGCCGGGGAGCAGCGCGGAGGGCACGGGCACCGTGTCGTGTACGTGCCGGTAGGCCACCGACATCGGGGTGTCGCCCTCGTACGGCTGGCGGCCGGTCAGGAGCTCGAACAGCATGATGCCGGCCGCGTAGACGTCGCTGCGGGCGTCGGCGGCCCCCGAGGTGACCTGCTCGGGGGACATGTAGCCGATGGTGCCGATCATGACGCCGGTGCGCGTCTGGTTGGTCGCCTCGATCGCGCGGGCCAGGCCGAAGTCCACCACCTTGACCCGGCCGTCGTCGGCGAGCAGCACGTTCTCCGGTTTGACGTCCCGGTGGACCAGGCCCGACTGGTGGGCGGCGCCCAGCGCGGCGAGCACCGGGATCATGACTTCCAGTGCCTCGCGGGCGGGCAGCCTGCCACGGTCGCGGAGCACGTCGCGCAGGGTCCGGCCCGGCACGTACTCCATCGAGAGGTAGACGTTGTCGCCGTCCGTGCCCTGGTCGAAGACGTGCACCACGTTGGGGTGCGACAGGCTCGCCACCGACTTGGCCTCGCCGATGAACCGCCGTACGAAGGCTGGGTCCTCGGCGAGCGAGCGGTGCATCACCTTCACGGCGACGGTGCGGTCGAGCCGGATGTCCAGGGCCAGATAGACGGTCGCCATTCCGCCCCGGGCAATCCGGGACTCGACGCGGTAACGCCCGTCGAGGAGTTTCCCGACCAGGGGGTCCGTAAGCGTCGTGTCCACGTGGCCGAGTTTACGGGCGATTTGACGCCGACAGGATGCCTGAATCCCAAACCGATGCCGAGACGTGGTCGTTTTCTATCGATGAAGAGGGGAGGAGGCCTCCGCGTAGCGACGCCGGGGTATCCGCCCGGCCAGGCGCGCGGTCCGGCCCGCCGCGACGGCCGAGCGCATGGCCTGCGCCATCAGCTCCGGGCGCTGCGCCCGGGTGACCGCGGTGGCCAGCAGAACCGCGTCGCAGCCCAGCTCCATGGCCAGTGCCGCGTCGCTGGCCGTGCCGATCCCCGCGTCCAGGATCACCGGCACGCTCGCGAACTCCACGATCAGCTCGATGTTGTGCGGGTTGCGGATGCCGAGGCCGGAACCGATGGGCGCCCCCAGCGGCATCACCGCCGCGCAGCCCGCCTGCTCCAGCCTGCGTGCCAGCACGGGGTCGTCGCCGATGTAGGGCAGCACCACGAACCCGTCGGCGACCAGCCGTTCGGCGGCGTCGAAGGTCTCGATGGGGTCGGGCAGCAGGGTGCGCTCGTCGGCGATGACCTCAAGCTTCACCCAGTTCGTCTCCAGTGCCTCCCTGGCCAGCCTGGCGGTCAGCACCGCCTCCCCGGCGGTGAAGCAGCCCGCGGTGTTCGGCAGCACCCTGATGTCGCGCCGGCGCAGCACGTCGAGCACCGAGCCCCGCGCGGCCGGATCGAGCCGCCGCATCGCGACGGTGGTCAGCTCGGTCCCCGAGGCGGCGAGCGCCGCATCCAGGATCTCCAGGGACGGGGCGCCACCGGTGCCCATGATGAGACGAGAGGAGAACTTCTCGCCGCCGATGATCAGATCGTCCAGCACGCCCCTCACCCTCCCTGAACCGCGGTGAGCACCTCGACCCTGTCGGCCTCCGTGAGCGCGGTGGCCTCCCAAGCGCCGCGCGAGACGACCTCGTCGTTCACCGCGACGGCCACCCCGCTCCGCATGCCGGTCAGCCGCTGCACGGCCTGCGCGACGGTCGCCCCCGCGGGCAACTCGTGCGCGGCGCCGTTGATGGTCACGTTCATGACAGCTCCTGCGGTGGGTGCTCCTGGAAGCGGAGGGGTGAGCAGATCGGGGAGAGCTCCGGGTCGGTCTCTCCCGAGCAGAGGTCGGCGGTGAGCGGGGCGAGCAGCACCCCGCCCCGGTGGTGTCCGGTGGCCATGTGCAGACCGGGCACGATCGTGGGGCCGACCAGCGGCAGGTTGTCCGGGGTACCGGGACGCAGTCCCGCGGCGACCTCGGCCACCTCCAGCTCGGTCACGCCGGGGACGAGTTCCCGCGCGTCGCGCAGCAGTTCCCACAGTCCACCGGCGGTGACCCGGGTGTCGAAGCCCATCTCCTCCTGCGTGGCGCCGAGGACGACCTCGCCGTCGCCGCGTGGCACCAGGTAGACGTTCGAGCCGTGCACGACCCCGCGCACGCATCGCCGCAGGATCGGCTCGGGGGAGCGCAGCCGCATGATCTGGCCCTTGACCGGCCGCACCGGTGGCAGCGCCTCGGGCGGCATCCCCCGCAGGGAGCCCGACCAGGCACCGGCGGCGAGGATCACCCGCTCGGCCCCGACACTCTCGCCGGTCGCCAGCCGTACCCCGGTGACCGCTCCGGCGGCCGTGAGCAGCCCGGCCACGCGGGTGCGCACCAGGGTGCCGCCCGCCCGCTCCAGGGCGGTGAGGAGCGCGGCGGTGACCTTCCTGGGGTCCACCCAGGCGTCGCCGCCCGCCAGCAGGCCGCCGCGGACCGCGGGGGCCAGCATGGGTTCCAGGCGGCGGCACTCGCGGCCGGTGAGCCGCTCGGCGGGCAATCCCAGCGTGGCGACGAAGGCGGCGAGCTCGTCCAGCGCGGCCAGATCGTCCGAGCCGAAGGCGACGTCGAGGGTGCCGTCGGTGCGGTAGTCGAGGTCGTGCCCGCTCGCGTCCGCCAGTTCGGCGGCGAAGGCGGGCCAGCGTTCCAGGGAGGCCAGGCCCAGCCGCAGGAGCGGCTCCTCGGTGTAGGTGACCTCGCTGACCGGGGCCAGCATGCCCGCCGCCGCGTGCGAGGCGCCGGAGGCGGGCGCGGGGTCGGCCACCGCCACCCTCAGGCCCCGGCCGGCGGCACGCCAGGCCACCGACAGTCCGATCACCCCCCCGCCGACGACGAGGAGGTGAAACTGGTCCGCCATACGTACTCCGCTCCCTTCGCCGGCATGACCCGGATCAGGTTCGTGGCGGTCGAGGGCCCGCTCGCGGTCGCCTCCAGACCTCGCTCGCCCGTGCCGTGCGGATCCGCTCCTCGCACACCACCTGGCTCGCGCCGGGTCCTTCGCCGCTCCGCAGCCCTCCTCTCAGCCCGGTGCGTTCCGGGCTCCCGCGCGTCTTCCCCTCCACCCTAAGGGGTCCGGCAACACGCTTAGAGCGTCAGATGTGAGGTAAATACCGTTTTCGTTATCAACGACCGTTGGTAGGAGTACGGTGCTGACGCTTATGGTCGGGAAGTGTGAATCATGTCGTGGTGGTAGGCGCCGGTCTGGCCGGCGTACGCAGCGTCGAGGCGTTACGGGCCCGCGGGTTCGGCGGCAGGATCACGCTGATCGGGGAGGAGCGGCACAGACCGTACGACCGTCCACCCCTGTCCAAGGGGGTGCTGCTCGGCGAGACCGACTCCACCGTCGTCGACTCCGACCTTGACGCGCTTGAGGTCGACTTTCGCGCGGGCGTCTCCGCCAAGGGGCTCCACCCCGGCGTGGTCGAGACCACCGAGGGCGAGCTGGCCTACGAGGGCCTGGTCATCGCCACCGGCGCGCGTCCGATCCGGCTGCGCGGGGACGGTTCACAGCACGTGGTGCGCACCATCGACGACGCGCTCCGGTTGCGTTCCCTGCTCGGCAGGGGGACGAGGGTCGCCGTGATCGGCGCGGGCTGGATCGGCGCCGAGGTGGCCACCGCCGCACGCAAGGCGGGATGCGCCGTGACCGTGATCGAGGCCGCCGACGTCCCGCTGTCCGCCGCGCTCGGCCAGGTCGGCGCGTACACCGCCGCCTGGTACGCGGAGGCCGGCGTCGACCTGCGCCTGGGCACCATGGTCGCCTCGGTCGACCAGGGGGGGCTCACCCTGGCCGACGGCTCCGCGGTCGAGGCCGACGTGGTCGTCACGGGCGTCGGCGTGCGGCCCGCGACCGAGTGGCTGGTCGGCTCCGGCATCAGGCTCGACAACGGCGTGGTCACCGACGAGCACCTGCGCACCTCGCTGCCCGGAGTGGTCGCCGTGGGCGACTGCGCGGCCTGGTGGTCGCGCCGCTACGGCGTGCGCCTTCGCGTCGAGCACTGGGACACCGCCCTGGGCGCCCCGGACGTGGCCGCGGCCACGCTCGTCGGCGACGTCGCCGTCTACGATCCGGTCCCCTACTTCTGGTCCGAGCAGTTCGGCCACATGGTCCAGTACGCCGGGTACCACGACGGCGCCCGCCTGATCCGGCGCGGCGACCCGGAGGCCGAGGGAAATCCCAGGTGGGCGGTGTGCTGGGTGACCGAGGACGACCGGCTCGCCGCGGTCCTCTCGGTCAACCGCCCCCGCGACCTCGTCCAGGGGCGCCGCCTCATCGAGGGCGGACGGCGCCTCGACGTCAATCGCCTCGCCGACCCTGCGATAGCGTTGCGCGACTGTACGGTGGCGTAACCTCGCCGCCAGGTGTTTGGCGAAGGGCTCGATGTGGTAGTGGTGGATTCGTGACGCTTTCTGTTGCGCAGATCGACCGGGAGACCGACCAGTTGGTGGGCGAGTGGCTCACCCTGACCGAGGTTGCCAGAAGGCTCAACCTGAGCGCCGGTCGCGCCAAGCAACTTCTCAAGGACCGCAAGCTCATCGGAGTGCGCAGGGGCGGTGGCGAGCCACAGGTCCCCGCGGCCTTCCTCGTCGGCGCGGACGTCGTCAAGGGGCTGCCGGGCACTCTCACGGTGCTCCTCGACGCCGGATACGACGACGTCGAGTCGCTCCGCTGGCTTTTCACCCCCGACGACACGCTGCCGGGCTCGCCGGTCGACGCGATCGTGGCGGGCCGCCACACGGAAGTGAAGAGACGTGCCCAAGCCCTCGGTTTCTGACGCCCGTCTGTATCTGTGCACCGACGGACGGCGTGACCGGGGAGATCTCGCGGACTTCCTCGACGCGGCCCTGGCGGGCGGGGTCGACATCGTGCAGCTCCGCGAGAAGGGTCTTGAGGCGCGCGAGGAGCTCGACCTCCTCGCCGTCTTCCGTGAGGCCTGCGACCGGCATGGCAAGCTCCTGGCCGTGAACGACAGGGCCGACATCGCCTACGCGATCCGCCCCGACGTGCTCCACCTCGGCCAGGGCGATCTGCCGGTGCCGATCGTGCGCGACATGCTCGGCGACGACATCCTCATCGGGCGTTCCACTCACGCCCCCGAGGAGGCGTCCGCCGCGGCGGTCGAGCCCGGCGTCGACTACTTCTGCTGTGGCCCGATCTGGCCGACGCCCACCAAGCCCGGCAGGCACGCTCCGGGCCCCGGCCTGCTCAGGCATGCCGCGGCCCTGCAGACCGAACGGCCCTGGTTCGGCATCGGCGGCATCGACCTCACCAACCTGGACGAGGTCGTCTCCCATGGGGTGCGCCGGGTCGTGGTGGTGCGGGCGATCACCGAGGCCGACGATCCCAAGGCGGCGGCGGAGGAGTTCAAGCGGAGGCTGGCGGCCTCCGTCTGAAGTCCTTCCGCCCGGCGGGAGCGTGTCTCCGGCCGGGCGGACGGGACGCTGAGCACGGCGCCGGCCCGTGCACCGGACCGGTGCGCGGGCCAGGTGTGCGATTCGGGTGCGCGGTTCAGGTGCGCCGGGAGGTGGCGGCCACCGCGAGGTCGGCCAGGGCCGCCCGGGCGTCGGGGCGGATCGGGGCGCCCTCCAGCGAACCGAGGGCGTTCTCCAGGTACCCCTTGATCAGGTCCTCACACGCCACGAGAGCCCCCGTCTCCTCGATGATCCGGCGCAGCCGGTCCACCCCGGCCTCGTCCAGATCCGGGTCGCCGAGCGTGGCGCGTACCACCTGGGCCTGGGAGGCCGAGGCGGCGGCGAGCGTGCGGGCGATGAGCATCGTCCGCTTGCCCTCGCGAAGATCGTCGCCGGCCGGTTTACCGGTCTCGTCCGGGTCGCCGAACACGCCGAGGATGTCGTCGCGAAGCTGGAAGGCGATGCCCACGGACCGCCCGTACTCCTCGCAGAGCCGGTCGATCCAGGGCTCCCTGCCCTGGGCGGCCAGCACCAGCCCGAGCCGGAGCGGCTGCTCCACGGAGTACTTACCGCTCTTGAAGAGGGCGACCCGCAGCGCGCTGTCGAAGGTGCCCTCGCCGTGCGCCTGCTCCAGCAGGTCGAGATACTGGCCGCACATCAGTTCGGTGCGCATGTCGTCGTGCACCTTCTGCGCCGCCGCCAGCGAGGCGGCGGGCAGACCGCTGTTGCGCCACATCTCACCGGACCAGATGAGCATCAGGTTGCCCAGCAGAATGGCCGCACCCTCGCCGAACTGCTCGGCGGAGCCGTGCCAGCCCGCCTTTCTGTGCAGTTCCTCGAACCTGCGGTGTGCCGAGGGCATGCCCCGGCGCAGGTCGCTGGCGTCCATCACGTCATCGTGCACCAGGGCGCTTGCCTGGAGCAGTTCGAGGGAGGCGGCCGCGGAGAAGAGCGCGGGGTCGTCGCCTCCGCCCGCACCATGCCAGCCCCAGTAGCAGAAGGCGGGGCGCAGCCGCTTGCCACCAGCGAGGAAGTCCTCGGCAGCGGCGACAAGAGGGGCCAGCTCTGGAGCACTGACCTGCGGACGCTGCTGTTCGACGAACCGCCGGAGAGCGTGGTCCACCTCGGACCGGATCATGTCCAGCGCGGTTGCAGAAGTGATCATCGAATACCTCCGGTATGGAGACCCCGGGCTTCAGCTCTGGGGAGGAAACGCGGTACGGTGCAGCACGCCCTGGCACCGTGTCCGGCGGTGATGACACCCCGACCACCGTACGCATGGTCGGCACGGGCCTTCCCGCCGGGGCGGCGGAGAGGCGGAACGGTCGTGGGGCCGGTGCGAGACACGACACCTCCGGGTTTCTCGCGACTGGTCATGAGGCAGGAAACCCAATCTATGAAAGTTGGGATCCCCCGGCTTCGGCGGCAGCAGGAGGTCAAGTAATGAGATTAACGGTCCAAAGGGATATTTCGATCTAGAAGAACGGCTGTTTCGCGTGACGATCGCCCCGTGGGCGGCCGTGACCTGATCGGTCATCCGAGCGGCCGGGCCAGTATCCTTGCCCCATGGCTCTGGGTCGCCCGTCCGTTCTTCCAGATCGTGTCGCCACCGTCCGCGAACTCCTCGCCGCCGGTGCCCACTCGTTCTCCTTCGAGTTCTCCCCTCCGAAGACCGACGAGGGAGAGCGCCACCTCTGGCGTGCCGTCCGCGAGCTGGAGGCGCTGCACCCCACCTTCGTCTCCGTCACCTACGGTGCCGGAGGCAGCACCCGCGACCGCACCGTCGACATCGTCGAGCGGATCGCCCACGAGACCACGCTGACCCCGGTCGCCCACTTCACGGCCGTCAACCACTCCGTCCGCGAGCTGCGCCACCTGGTCGGCCGGTTCGCCGGGGCGGGCGTTCGCAACATCCTCGCCGTGCGGGGCGACCCGCCGGGCGACGTGACGGGCGAGTGGGTGCGCCACCCCGAGGGCGTCCTGTACGCCGAGGAACTGGTCAGGCTCATCCGCCAGTCCGGCGACTTCTGCGTGGGGGTGGCCGCCTTCCCCTACAAGCACCCCAGGTCGCGCTCAATCGAGTCCGACACCGAGTACTTTGTACGCAAGTGCCGGGCGGGCGCCGACTACGCGATCACCCAGATGTTCTTCCGCGCGGACGACTACCTGCGGCTCCGTGACCGGGTGGCGGCCAGCGGCTGTGACACGCCGATCATCCCCGGCATCATGCCCGTCACGCAGATGAGCACCATCGCCAGGTCGGAGCAGCTCTCCGGCGCGCCGTTCCCGCCCGAGGTGGCCGAGAGGTTCGCGGCCGTCGCCGACGATCCGGCCGCCGTGCGCAGCCTGGGCATCGAGCTGGCCGCCGAGCTCTGCCAGACCCTGCTCGACGAGGGCGCGCCCGGCATCCACTTCATCACCTTCAACCGCTCCAGCGCGACCCGCGAGGTCTTCCAGGCGCTCGACCACACGCCGAAGGCCCCTTCGCTGGGGGGCTGAGCGAGAGAGTCTCCCGCTGGGCGGCTCAGCCGTCCAGCGGGAGGACCGCCCCGAGGATCGCGTAGCGCTCGTGCCCGCCGGGGAAGACGAACTGCGTGAGCAGGTCCACGAAGCCGATGCTCCGGTAGAGGTGCCGGGCCGCGGTGGGCCGGTCGCGGGTGGACAGCACGGCGGTGCGCTCCAGGCGGCCCGCGCAGATGCCCATGATCATCGACCGTCCGATGCCCTTGCCCTGGTAGTCGGGGTGGACGTGGATCTCGGCGAGCTCCAGCGCGTCGCCCAGCCAGCCGCGGGCGCTGCCCTCGCCGTGCCTCTCGGCGAGGGCCCGCCGGACCACGTCGTGCCACCACTGGCCGGAAACCCCGTGGAAACCGTAGGCGATCCCCACCGGGGTGCCGTCGGAGAGTTCGGCGAACAGGCAGGTGAAGGCGGGGTTGGCGGCGTGGTTTCCCATGATCGCCTTGCGACCGGCGATCTGGTCGGCGGGCGGGTCCATCGCCTTGGTGTAGACGTCAAGGACCGCGTCCAACCGGAGCGTGAACTCGTCGGGGCCGATCCGTCGCAGTCCGATCACGCGTCGCACCCTAGCAGGGAGGACATGACGCGGGTCATCGCCGGTGGCGGGAGCGCCATGCCGTGCTCACCGCCGGATCGCGGTCATTCGACCTCGACGGGGATCCCGCCGGTGATGCGGACGAGCTCGTCGAAGGAGGTCGGGAAGACGGTGTGCGGGTGGCCGGCGGCGGCCCAGACGACGTCGTACTTGTCCAGCCAGGTGTCGACCAGCGTCCTGACCGGGGCGGGGTGGCCGACCGGGGCGACGCCGCCGATGACCTGGCCGGTGGCCGCCCGCACGAAGGCGGGATCGGCGCGCTTCACCTTCGCCACACCGGCCGTCCTGGCGATCAGGTCGGTGTCGACCCGGTGGGCGCCGCTGGTCAGAACCAGGAGCGGCTCGCCGTCGGCGTCGAATATCAGGCTGTTGGCGATGGCGCCGACCTCGCAGCCGAGCTGCGCGGCGGCGCTGGCGGCGGTCGGGGTGGCCTCGGCGAAGGTGACGATCTCGCCGGGGACGGCGTGCTCACGGAGCACGGCGGCGACTTTCTCAACGTTCGGATGCAACTTTTCTGGCACCTGGCCACTCTAAACGGGTTGACCGTTGATTTCCGCTTCATAACCGGTCACTTGCACGGGGAGCCCGTGCGCTATGGTCCCTTGACCTGATCCATAGTGATATGAGGAGTTGATGGAAAGTGGGGGTTGGACAGCGGCTGGGAGCGGCCGCGCTGATGACGGCGGGGGCCGTGCTCCTCTCTTCCGCGGGCGTCACCCTTTCCGCGGGCGTCGCCGAGGCCCAGGCCGCGGTCTCGGCCGCGCCGGCCGTCGCGACGAGGACCGAGGCGTCCCGGTTCGTCGCACCGGGCAAGACGCTCAGGCTCGGCGCGAAGGGCGCCACGGTGAAGGTGCTCCAGGCGAGACTGGCCGAGCTCGGCTACGCCCCGGGCAGGATCGACGGCCGCTACGGCGGTGCGACCCTGACCGCGATCTGGGCCTTCCAGAAGGTCAACGGCATCTCGCCGACCAGCACCGTGGCGCGCAGGACCTGGCAGGCCCTGGAGAGTCCGCTGGCGCCGAAGGTGCTCGTCCCCAGGGGTAAGCCGACCCGGGTGGAGGTGAACCTCGCCACCCAGGTGATGGTCCTCTACGTCAACGGCGCGGTGCGGCTGATCAGCCACACCTCCTCGGGCAGTGGGATCGCCTACTGCGAGACGGCCACCTGGGAGGGCAAGACCCAGCGGTTCTGCGGCGACGCCCGCACGCCGACGGGCGACTACAAGACCACCTGGCGCAGGGACGGCTGGCACAAGTCCTACCTGGGCCAGCTCTACAACCCGATCTTCTTCAACGGCGGCATCGCCTTCCACGGCGCGCTGTCGGTGCCGCTGGCACCCGCCTCGCACGGCTGCGTCCGGCTGCCGATGCACGTGGCGGAGGTCCTTCCCGGTCTGCTCGGCACCGGGGTGCCGGTGCATGTCCGAGGCAGGTTCGCCCGGTAACGTGGCGGAGCGGGCGAACCTGCGGGGGGATCGGCGCTCGGCGAGCGGAGGCCCCGGGAGACGGAGATCTCCCGGGGCCTCCGTCATTCCTGTCATATTGGAAGATCGAACTTTTGTTCGCTGTTCTACTTGACAGTATTAGTGGTCGAATTTATGTTCGATGTAATGACGCGGGGCTCGCAGCCCGTGTCCAGGGTGGTCGGCCGGATCCACGTCGTCGGAGGAGACGATCGGGCCCAGGTCGGGGCGGGCGGGGAGAGGGGAAGCTCCTCGTCCGGCCGCCCGGTGGATTTGTCGGTGGGGTCTGCGAATGTTGACACCGCCGGTGAAAACGCCGGGAGCCGCTTGCGACCAAGGAGGCTGACGCACATGACCCCTCGGCTCGGCGATTCCGGTGGGCCCCGACTGTCCCCCACGGTGCGGGCGCACCTCACAGACGCGCGTGACTGCCTCGAAGAGGCCGCCGCCGCCCGGACCTCCGCCGCTCGTTACGTCGCGGCCCACCTCGCGGCGCTCAGGGCGGCCGCCGCCGTGCTGGCCGCGCGCCCCCGTCCCATGCAGGGCCGCAGGCGCAGGCTGCGCAGTGCCTGGGAGCTGCTCCCCGAGGCCGAGCCCCGGCTGGCCGAGTGGGCGCCCTACTTCGAGACGAGCGCGGCCAAGCGGGCCGCCGCCGAGGCGGGGCTGACCCGCACGGTGTCGTCGCGAGACGCCGAGGAGCTCATCTCCGAGGCGGAGCGCTTCGTCATCGAGGTCGAGAACCTGCTCGGGGTGCCGGCACAACCCGTGCTCCCGGGCCACGTCCCGCTGGCGGGTTAGGTCCCCTCCGGCGGATCTCGCCGTGGCGAGGTTGATCAGACGGTGTCGCGAGGCCGGCGGAGGGCGCCGCGGCGTGCCTCGGTGACCGGCGGCGGTGACCGTCGACGACGCGGCGGGGCGCCGTCCGACCGGCGGTGGCGGGCAAGACCCGAGGCGGTCTACGCCGCGGAGGAGTTCTCCTGGACGGCGCGGTGGCGCAGCAGGAGCATGGCGGCGTCGTCGCCCAGCGGTCTGCCCACGTGGTGGAGCAGGTCCGCGCGCAGAGCGTCCAGCGACCCCTGAGGGTCGTCCTCGCCGTCCAGCAGGTGCGCCCGCTCCGGCAGCGGGTAGAACTCGCCGAACCCGTTGCGCGCCTCGATGACCCCGTCGGTGTAGAAGAGGACCTGATCCCCCGGCTCGAAAGGGATGTGGTGCGGCTGCGGCTTGCTGGCCTGTAGTGCGCTCATGCCCAGCGGCAGGGCCTCGTCCGGCGGGTCGGCGAACCAGATCGTGCCCTCGGCGTCCAGCACCATGGGCGGGGGGTGGCCGCAGTTGATGACGGCGATGGTGGAACCGCCGCGGATCTCGGCCAGTACGGCGGTCACGAACTGCTCGCCGGACAACTCGCGGGTCAGCGCCTTCTCCAGCCGTGCCACGACGCCCTGGAGCTTCTTCTCGTCGTGGGCCGCCTCGCGGAAGGCGCCGAGCACCACGGCCGCGGTCTCCACGGCCTCCAGGCCCTTGCCCTGCACGTCTCCCACGATGATCCGGACCCCGTGCGGGGTGGTGACGACCTCGTACAGGTCACCGCCGATCCTGGCCTCGGCCGTGGCGGAGGTGTACGAGACGGCCACGCCTATGCCGGGACCGGCGCGGCGGGGCACCGGGCGCAGCAGCACCCGCTGGGCCGCCTCGGCCACCGAGCGCACGTCGGCGAGCTGGCGCTCGTGGCGCAGCCGCCCGGCGCTGGCCAGCACGCTGGCCACGGTGACGCCGAGGATGGCGAACATGGTGATGTTGGTACGCGGCGTCCAGAGGATGTCGTTGTAGAGGCCGAGCGCGACGCACAGCATCAGGGCGACGACGCCGATCACGGTGGTGCGGGCCAGGCCGCAGGCCACACTGGCGAAGGCCGGGCCGAGGGCGAGCAGCGGGAGGAGGCCGGACGTGGGGCCCGAGCCGAAGTCGATCACGGCCACCACGGCCATGACCACGAACGGCAGCAGCTTCAGGGTGTCCTGGGTCCTGGTGGTGCCGATCGATGCCAGCAACCGCAGGAAGGTGCGGGTCCTGGTCGATCCCAGCGACACCATGACCGAGTGGAGACGGCTTTTTGAGCGCGGTCGAGAGTGATCGAGCCGATCATCTCCCGAAGTCATGTCCACCGTATCTCGCCAATCGAATGTTTGCCTTTTCCTACCACAGTGGCCGACGGCCGGGGCGGAATGAAGCTAACGTTCTGCTGAGAGCAAGATTTTTTTGGAGCGGGGTGGGCACGCCGGTTCCGGCGCACCCACGACCGGTCAGAAGGACTCGACGGCGCGGCGCGCCTCGGGGTCCAGGACTCCCCAGCCGATGAGCTCCTCGGTGAGTTCGCTGGGGGACTTGTCGTAGATCACGGCAAGGGAGCGGAGGTCCTCCTGGCGGATGGACAGCACTTTGCCGTTGTAGTCGCCGCGCTGGCTCTGGATGGTGGCCGCGTAGCGGGCAAGCGCGCCGGCCTTCTCCTTGGGGAGCTGGGCAAGGCGCTCAAGGTCGATCACAAGTTTCGGTGTCGGGCCCAGAGGGCTGGGAGCAGCCCCTCCGGGCAGCAACTCCGAGACCGGTACCCCGTAGAAATCAGCCAGTTCGGCAAGCTTCTGCACGGTGACGGCACGGTCGCCACGCTCATAGGAGCCCACGACGACCGCCTTCCAGCGCCCGCGGGACTTCTCTTCGACTCCGTGCAGGGACAGGCCCTGCTGGGTGCGAATGGCGCGGAGTCGTGCACCCAGCGACTTGGCGTACTCAGACGGCATGGTGTGGCCCCCCGGCTCTGTATGTACTGCTCTCAACTTGATTGTGCTACCTCGCAACTTATGCCCCGGCCACCGGGTTGGCGCCTGGGGTAGGCGTCTTCGATGACCGGTGCGTCAGGGTTCACCCGATAACGCCACGAGGTGTGGTTACGGACAGTGACGGTAAAGCTGTGGGCGCCCAAGGTCAAGCTGATTGGAAAAAAGATGTCGAATCCGGTCCGATGTGGTCCGCCTCAAACGCGGTAGTTGTCCTACCTCGCATCGCGAAACCTCTAGTTTTTATGGGATTTTCGCCAGATTCTGGCTTCTCCTGGGGGTTCGGGGCAACATCATCTTCGGGTGCGGCGACAAGAGTATGATCTTCGACAAGGTGGTCCGGGAGGAATACCCGATGCGACGGTCCCGTCCGGCCGGACGGTGTGGATCGGCGGTGTGCCCACATGCCGATCGGGGCTCGCCGGTGCCGTCTCCGCGGCGGCCCCCGCCGGTCGTCTCCCGGCAGGAGTGCCGCAGGCGCCGGCTCCGGTCGAGACGCGGGTGGCGGTGGCCGTAGCGGAAGCGGGCGAGCCGGGTTCCTCCCCTCGACCGTGCCTTTCGTGGTGGCGATCGCCCGCCCCCGGGAGGGCTCAGATGCCGTCGCGTTCCAGCGGGCAACTCATGCAGCGCGGGCCGCCCCGGCCCCTGCCGAGCTCGCTGCCCCGGATCGTGATGACCTCGATCCCGTTGCGGCGCAGGTGGTTGTTGGTGGTGGTGTTGCGCTCGTAGGCCACGACCACACCGGGTCGCAGGGCCAGCACGTTGCAGCCGTCGTCCCACTGTTCCCGTTCGGAGGCGTACACGTCCTGTGTCGCGCTGAGGACCTTGATGTCGTCCAGGCCGATCGCCCGCGCGATGGCTCCGTGCATGTCCTCGGGAGGATGGTCGGTGATCTTGAGTTCCTTCTCGTTGTCGCCGGGCTCGACGGTGTAGGAGGGCAGCATGCCCAGCCCCGCGAACTTGGTGAACACCCCGACGTCCACGTTGGTCATGACCGTGTCCAGATGCATGAAGGCCCGCGCCTTCGGCATGTCCAGCGCGACGATCCTCGTCGCGGCGCCCTTCGCGAACAGGCTCCGCGCGAGCATCTCGACAGCCTGCGGCTGGGTGCGCTCGCTGATCCCCACCAGCACCGCGCCCCGGCCGATGACGAGCACGTCGCCGCCCTCGATGGTGGCCGGAGCCGCCGGGATGCCGGGCATCCAGACGTGGTAGCCGCCCTCCTCGGGCCGGTCGTAGCCGGAGGCGAAGGCGGGGTGGTAGCGGTAGATCGCCTCCATGTTGACCGTCTCGCGGCGGCGGGCCTTCTTTCTCATCGCGTTGATCGAGACGCCGCCGTAGATCCAGCAGGAGGTGTCACGGGTGAACAGGTGGTTGGGCAGCGGGGGCAGGACGAAGTCGTCCGGCCTGAGCGTGTGGAAGGCCAGGCTTTTGGGATCGGTGCCCATGTCCACCAGTTCGCGCTTGGTGATGCCGCCGGTGAGATAGCGCTGAAGCATCGTGGAGTCCATCGAGTCCAGCGCGTTGCGGATGGCGTCGACGGCCATCGGGCCGAAGTAGCGCTCGTCGGCGATGCCGTCCAGGATGTGCTTGCGCGCCTGGGGGATCTCGACGGTCTCATGGAGCAGGTCGGAGAGCATGTGGACGGTGACTCCCTGGTCGACCAGGAGTCTCTGCCACTCCTCGTGCTCCTCCACGGCGCGCTGTACCCACAGCACGTCGTCGAAGAGGAAGTCGTCCTTGTTCGACGGCGTGAGCCGTTTCAGGGCGAGTTCGGGCCGATGAAGCAGGACCTGGTGGAGCCGGCCGACCTCGGAGTCGACGTGAAAGGCCATTTCTCTTCCTTCGCGGCTGGTGACGAGAGAGTCGGGAGGGCGGCGCCCCGGACCCCGTGGGCGCGCTCGCCATACCTCGCGTTGGTACGGATCTAAAGCGCATACCCGCCAGAACCATGGGAAGTCAGTGAAGATCACGATATTTATTCACTTTTAGGAAGATCGCTGGGGCGGGTGTCCGGCGTCCGCCGAGGTGAGGCCGGTCAGGGGGAGCCGTCGAGCGGCTGGTAACGTAAGAGCGCTGACTTCCTTTAAGACCCGTCCCGTGAGGCGGGAAAGGTGGTGTTACTCCTTGACCGATGCCATTTCGCATGCGCTGAGCGGTGCGCGCGCCGTTCTTGAGCAGCCCGACATCAACCGGGCTCTGGTCCGCATCTCCCACGAGATTCTTGAACGGACCAAGGGCGGCGAGAACGTCGTCCTGCTGGGCATCCCCACGCGCGGTGTCCACCTGGCCCGCCGCCTGGCCGCCCACATCAAGCAGTTCGAGGGCCGTTCCGTGCCCGTCGGCTCCCTCGACGTCACGATGTACCGAGACGACCTGCGCCTGCGTCCCGCCCGCGCGCTGGGCCGCACCGAACTGCCTGCCGACGGCATCGACGGCAGGACCGTCGTCCTCGTCGACGACGTCCTCTACTCCGGCCGCACGGTCCGTGCCGCGCTCGACGCGCTCAACGACCTGGGCCGCCCGCAGGCCGTGCAACTCGCCACCCTGGTCGACCGGGGCCACCGCGAGCTGCCCATCCGCCCCGACTACGTGGGCAAGAACCTGCCGACCTCCAAGTCCGAGAGCGTCAAGGTCTACCTGGAGGAGAACGACGGCCGCGACGCGGTCCTGCTGCTGAAGGAGGACGGCCGGTGAAGCGGCACCTGATCTCGGCGGCCGATCTGACCCGTGACGACGCCCTGCTCATCCTGGACACCGCGGACGAGCTGGCGAAGATCTCGGAACGTTCCATCAAGAAGCTCCCCACCCTGCGGGGCCGCACCGTGGTGAACCTCTTCTTCGAGGACTCCACCCGGACCAGGATCTCCTTCGAGGCCGCGGCCAAGCGCCTGTCGGCGGACGTCATCAACTTCTCCGCCAAGGGCTCCAGCGTCTCCAAGGGCGAGTCGCTCAAGGACACCGCGCTCACCCTGGAGGCGATGGGCGCCGACGCCGTCGTCATCCGGCACGGCGCCTCGGGCGCCCCGTACCGGCTGGCCGGCTGGGTGCGCGGCAGCGTCGTCAACGCCGGCGACGGCACCCACGAGCACCCCACCCAGGCCCTGCTCGACGCCTTCACCATGCGCCGCCGCCTGGGCTCGCTGGACGGCAGGAAGGTCACCATCGTCGGCGACGTGCTGCACAGCAGGGTGGCCCGCTCCAACGTGCTGCTGCTGGCCACCCTCGGCGCCGAGGTGACCCTGGTCGCCCCGCCGACCCTGTTCCCGGTCAACGTCGGCTCCTGGCCGTGCGAGGTCTCCTACGACCTCGACGCGATGCTGCCCAAGTCCGACGTGGTGATGATGCTGCGCGTGCAGCGCGAGCGGATGAACGCGGCGTTCTTCCCCACCGAGCGGGAGTACAGCCGCCGCTACGGGCTCGACCGCGAGCGCGTCGCCAGGATGCCCGACCAGGCCATCGTGATGCACCCCGGCCCGATGAACCGGGGGATGGAGATCGCGGCCGAGGTGGCCGACTCGCCGCGCTCGACGATCGTCGAGCAGGTCGCCAACGGGGTGACCGCACGCATGGCCGTTCTGTACCTGCTGCTTGGCGGCGCCGACCTCGGGGGAGAGATCTGATGAACGACCGCATCGGGGCCACGCGTGACGGCATCGTCATCAGGGGCGCCAGGATCCTCGGCGGAGAGCCCGTCGACATCCTGATCCGTGACGGTCTCCTGGTGGAGATCGGCAAGGGGCTGAGCGGCGGCGAGGCCGTCGAGACCGTCGAGGCCGAGGGCTTGATCGCCCTGCCCGGCCTGGTGGACCTCCACACCCACCTGCGCGAGCCGGGACGTGAGGACGCGGAGACCGTCACCACGGGCACCCGCGCCGCCGCCCTCGGCGGTTACACCGCCGTGCACGCCATGGCCAACACCGACCCGGTCGCCGACACCGCCGGCGTCGTCGAGCAGGTCTGGCGCCTGGGCCAGGAGGCGGGCTACTGCGACGTGCAGCCCGTCGGAGCCGTCACGGTCGGCCTGGGCGGCGAGCGCCTGGCCGAACTCGGCGCGATGGCCGACTCGGCGGCCCGGGTCCGGGTCTTCTCCGACGACGGCAAGTGCGTCTCCGACGCGGTGCTCATGCGCCGCGCGCTGGAGTACGTCAAGGCCTTTGACGGCGTCGTGGCCCAGCACGCCCAGGAGCCGCGGCTGACCGAGGGCGCGCAGATGAACGAGGGCGCGGTCTCCGGCAGGCTGGGCCTGACCGGATGGCCCGCGGTCGCCGAGGAGGCGATCATCTCCCGCGACTGCCTGCTGGCCGCGCACGTCGGCTCGCGCCTGCACATCTGCCATGTCTCCACCGCGGGCTCGGTGGAGCTCATCCGCTGGGCCAAGTCCAAAGGCTGGGATGTCACCGCCGAGGTGACCCCGCACCACCTGCTGCTGACCGACGACCTCGTCGAGGACTCCCCGGTCGGCTCCTACAACCCGATCTACAAGGTGAACCCGCCGCTGCGCACCCGCGCCGACGTCGAGGCGCTGCGCGCGGCTCTGGCCGACGGCACGATCGACTGCGTGGCCACCGACCACGCCCCGCACCCGGTCGAGGACAAGGAGACCGAGTGGGCCGCCGCCGCCATGGGCATGATCGGCTTGGAGACGGCGCTCGCGGTGGTCCAGGAGGCGATGGTGGAGACGGGGCTGCTCGACTGGGCCGGTGTCGCCGAGCGCATGTCCTGCGCCCCGGCCAGGATCGGCAGGCTTCGGGGGCACGGGCAGCCGATCGAGGTCGGCGCGCCGGCCAACCTCACCCTCTACGACCCGGCGGTGCGAGCCGCGGTCGACCCGGCGGGCTACGCTTCCAAGAGCCGCAACACCCCCTACCAGGGCCTTACCCTGCCCGGCCGCGTCGTGGCGACCTTCCTGCGCGGCAGGCCGACGGTCCTGGAGGGGAAGCTCACGTGAGGACTCCCCGCCTTCCCGCACCGGGACGTGGGGGCGTCCCGCTCGGTGCGGCGACGGCGAATCGATGTGCCAGATATTTCATACTTTGCGGAGCTGGAGCCGAGATGATCGGGGTGTGTGAGTGACCGCAGTGCTAGTGCTGGAAGATGGACGTGTCTTCCACGGGACCCCCTACGGAGCCGAGGGCGAGACCTTCGGCGAGATGGTCTTCAACACGGGGATGACCGGCTACCAGGAGACGCTGACCGATCCGTCCTACCACCGCCAGATCGTCGCGATGACCGCGCCGCACATCGGGAACACCGGGGTCAACGACGAGGATCCGGAGTCCTCGCGGGTGTGGGTGGCCGGTTACGTGGTCCGTGAGCCGGCCCGGGTGGCCTCCAACTGGCGCTCCAACCGTTCCCTGGACGACTACCTCAGGGAGCAGGGCGTCGTCGGCATCGCCATTCCCGGCACCCGCGCGCTGACCCGTCACCTGCGGGAGCGGGGAGCGATGCGGGCCGGGGTCTTCTCCGGCAAGGCTCTGGCGCCGGTCGAGGAGCTGCTGGAGCGGGTGCTGGGCAGCCCCCCGATGGAGGGCGCGGACCTGGCGGGGGAGGTCTCCACCGCCAAGCCGTACGTGGTGCCCGCGATCGGCACGCGGCGGTTCACCGTGGCCGCGGTCGACCTCGGGATCAAGGCGATGACGCCGCACCGGATGGCCGAGCGCGGCTGCGAGGTGCACGTGCTGCCGGCCTCGGCCACCGCGGAGGAGATCCTCGCGCTCGGTCCGGACGGGGTGTTCTTCTCCAACGGCCCCGGCGACCCCGCCACCGCCGACGGACCGGTCAAGGCGCTTCGCGGGGTCCTCGACGCGGGTGTCCCGTTCTTCGGCATCTGCTTCGGAAACCAGCTCTTCGGGCGTGCCCTGGGGCTGGGCACCTACAAGCTGCGTTACGGCCATCGAGGTGTCAACCAGCCGGTACAGCACCGGGGAACCGGCAAGGTGGAGATCTCCGCGCACAACCACGGTTTCGCGGTGCGGGCACCGCTGGAGGGCGTGTTCGACACGCCGTACGGCCCGGCGGAGGTCAGCCACGTCAACCTCAACGACGACTGCGTCGAGGGGCTGCGGCTGCTGGACCGCCCGGCTTTCAGCGTCCAGTACCACCCGGAGGCCGCGGCCGGCCCGCACGACTCCGCAAGCCTGTTCGACGACTTCTGCGCGTTGATGGCGGGGAAGCGGGGAACGGGCAACGGGGAGAGCACTGACACGGGCGCGACCACGGGTACGGAGCGGTCCGGGGGACGAGTCTTCCGCGGAGCCGGCGAGGAGCCGGACGCGACCATGGGTACGGAGGGAAGCAAGGGTGCCTAAGCGCACGGACATCCAGTCGATCATGGTGATCGGCTCAGGACCGATCGTGATCGGCCAGGCATGCGAGTTCGACTACTCGGGTACCCAGGCCTGCCGCGTGCTGCGTGCCGAGGGTTTCCGCGTGATCCTCGTCAACAGCAACCCGGCGACCATCATGACCGACCCCGAGTTCGCCGACGCCACCTACGTCGAGCCCATCACTCCCGAGATCGTCGAGAAGATCATCGCCAAGGAGCGGCCCGACGCGCTGCTGCCCACTCTGGGCGGGCAGACCGCGCTGAACACCGCGATCTCCCTGTACGAGGCCGGCGTCCTGGAGCGCTACGAGGTCGAACTGATCGGCGCCGACGTCGACGCCATCCAGGCGGGCGAGAACCGCGAGCTGTTCAAGGGCATCGTGGCCAAGGTCGCCGAGGAATACGGCCTCAACGCCGAGTCGGCCCGCTCGTTCGTCTGCCACACCATGGACGAGTGCCTGGCCGCCGCGGACCGGCTGGGTTACCCGCTGGTGGTGCGGCCCTCCTTCACCATGGGCGGGGTCGGCTCCGGTTTCGCGCACGACGAGGAGGGGCTGCGCCGCATCGCCGGGGCGGGCCTCGACGCCTCGCCGACCACCGAGGTGCTCCTTGAGGAGTCCATCCTCGGCTGGAAGGAGTACGAGCTGGAGGTCATGCGCGACCGGGCGGACAACGTGGTGATCGTCTGCTCGATCGAGAACATCGATCCGATGGGCGTGCACACCGGTGACAGCGTCACCGTGGCCCCCGCGCTGACCCTGACCGACCGCGAGTACCAGAACATGCGCGACGTGGCCATCGCGGTCATCCGCGAGGTCGGCGTCGACACCGGCGGCTGCAACATCCAGTTCGCCGTCGAGCCGCGCACCGGCCGCATGGTCGTCATCGAGATGAACCCGCGTGTCTCGCGCTCCTCGGCGCTCGCCTCCAAGGCCACCGGCTTCCCGATCGCGAAGATCGCCGCGAAGCTCGCCATCGGCTACACGCTGGACGAGATCCCCAACGACATCACGAGGGAGACCCCGGCGTCGTTCGAGCCCTCGCTGGACTACATCGTGGTCAAGGTGCCCCGGTTCGCGTTCGAGAAGTTCTCCGGGGCCGACGCGACCCTGACCACCCACATGAAGTCGGTCGGTGAGGCCATGGCGATCGGCCGGTCCTTCCCCGAGGCCCTGCAGAAGGCGCTGCGCTCACTGGAGAAGAAGGGCGCCTCCTTCACCTGGGCGGGCGATCCGGGCGACAGGGACGAGCTCCTGGCCGCCTGCCGCATCCCGCACGACGGGCGCCTGTTCACCATGCAGCAGGCCATCCGCGCCGGGGCAGGCGCCGAGGAGCTGTTCGAGGCCACCCGTGTCGATCCGTGGTTCGTCGACCAGCTGATCGCGATCGACGAGATGGCCACCGAGCTGCGCGAGGTGCCGCAACTGACCGCCGAGGTGCTGACCAGGGTCAAGCGGTACGGCTTCAGCGACGCGCAGATCGCCGAGCTGCGCGGCATGACCGAGTCGCGGGTGCGCGACCTGCGCCACGCGCTCGGCGTCCGACCGGTCTACAACACCGTCGACACCTGCGCCGCCGAGTTCGCCGCCCAGACCCCCTACCTGTACTCCACCTACGACGAGGAGAGCGAGGTCCCCTACGGGGAGCGCCCCAAGGTCCTCATCCTCGGTTCGGGGCCCAACAGGATCGGCCAGGGCATCGAGTTCGACTACGCGTGCGTGCACGCCTCCTTCGAGCTGTCGGCGGCCGGCTACGAGACCGTCATGGTCAACTGCAACCCCGAGACGGTCTCCACCGACTACGACACCTCCGACCGCCTCTACTTCGAGCCGCTCACCCTGGAGGACGTCCTGGAGGTCGTCCACGCAGAGCAGCAGACCGGCCCCGTCGCGGGCGTCATCGTCCAGCTCGGCGGCCAAACCCCGCTCGGCCTGGCCCAGGCGCTCAAGGACGCCGGTGTCCCGATCGTCGGCACCTCGCCCGAGTCGATCCACCTCGCCGAGGAGCGCGGCGCGTTCGGCCGGGTCCTCGCCGAGGCGGGCCTGCCCGCCCCCAAGCACGGCGTGGCGGTGACCTCCGACGAGGCGCTGGCCATCGCCGCGGAGATCGGCTACCCGGTGCTGGTGCGCCCCTCCTACGTGCTGGGCGGCGCGGGCATGGCCATCGTCTACGACGACGAGACGCTGATCGCCTACATGGCCAAGGCGGGCGCGGCCAGCGACCACCCGGTGCTGGTGGACAAGTTCCTCGACGAGGCCGTGGAGATCGACGTCGACGCGCTCTTCGACGGCGAGGAGCTCTACCTCGGCGGCGTGATGGAGCACATCGAGGAGGCCGGCATCCACTCCGGCGACTCGGCGTGCTCGCTGCCGCCGATGACGCTGGGAAGCTACGACATCAAGCGCATCCGCACCGCCACCGAGGCCATCGCCAGAGGCGTGGGCGTGCGCGGCCTGCTCAACGTGCAGTACGCCATGTCGGCCAACATCCTGTACGTGCTGGAGGCCAACCCCCGCGCCAGCCGTACCGTACCGTTCGTCTCCAAGGCCACGGCGGTGCCGCTGGCCAAGGCGGCGGCCCGGGTGATGATGGGCGCCACGGTGGCCGAACTGCGCGCCGAGGGCCTGCTGCCGGAGAGCGGCGACGGCGGCACCATGCCGCTGGACGCGCCCATCGCGGTCAAGGAGGCCGTGCTGCCCTTCAACCGGTTCCGCGGCGTGGACATCGTGCTCAGCCCGGAGATGCGCTCCACCGGCGAGGTCATGGGCATCGACGAGTTCTTCGGCACCGCCTATGCCAAGTCGCAGGCCGCCGCCTACGGCTCGCTGCCCACCAAGGGGCGGGCGTTCGTCTCGGTCGCCAACCGCGACAAACGCGCCATGATCTTCCCGGTCAAGGCCCTCGCCGACCTCGGCTTCGAGATCCTCGCCACCGAGGGCACCGCCGAAGTCCTGCGCCGCAACGGTGTCCGTGCCAAGATCGTGCGCAAGCACAGCGAGGGAGCCGGTCCCGCGGGTGAGCAGACCATCGTCCGGCGCATCCTGGACGGGGAGGTGGATCTCATCGTCAACACCCCCTTCGGTAGCCCCGGCCAGTCGGGACCCCGCCTGGACGGCTACGAGATCCGCACCGCCGCCGTGCTGCGCGCCATCCCCTGCATCACCACGGTTCAGGGCCTGGCCGCGGCGGTGCAGGGCATCCAGGCGATCGTCCGCGGCGACATCGGCGTACGGTCCCTCCAGGAGCACGCGAAGCGGTTGCGGAGCGGTTGAGGAGTGAGGCCGGCGCCCCAGCGGAGGTGAGGAAGACGCCTGTTACTCCGGTGCAGGTGACGGGCACGGTGCTGACGACGCGCCGCGTCGACGCCTACCATGCGCTCACCGTGGTGGCGCCCGGCATCGCCGAGCGCTTCCGTCCCGGCCACTTCGTCGGGGTGGCCGTGGGCGGGGCGCAGACGTCGATGCTGACGCGCCGTGCCTTCTTCGTCCACGACGTCAAGCCCGACTACGGCGGTACCGTCGAGTTCGTCTTCTCGGTGAGCGGGCCGGGCACGGCCTGGCTGGCCGACCGGCGCGCCCGCGACACCCTCGACCTGGTGGGCCCGCTCGGCCGCCCGTTCCCGCTGCCCAGAGACCCGGTGACCTGCGTCCTGGTTGGCGCCGAGCACGGTTCGGCGACGCTGTTCACCGTGGCCGACGCCCTCCAGCGGCGTGGTTGCCGCGTCGACTTCGTGCTCGGCGCGGCCTCGGCCGACCGGGTGTTCGGCGCCCTGCGCGCCAGGAGGATGGGGGAGACGACCACGCTGACCACCGAGGACGGCTCCCTGGGCATGCGCGGCCGGGTGACCGACGTGCTGCCCGGCGTGATCGCCGACGTACGGGCCGACGCGGTCTACGCCTGCGGTCCGATGCCGACGCTGCACGGCGTCACCACGGTGGCCGTCGAGTTCGACATCCCCGTCCAGGTGGCGGTCGAGGAGCGGATGGCGTGCGGGATCGGCGTGTGCATGACGTGCGTGCTGCCGGTCATCGGGGACGACGGGGTGACCCGGATGGTGCGCTCGTGCGTCGAAGGACCGGTCTTCAGGGGTGAGCGCGTCCGCTTCGACGACGTCGGGACGATCCCGTTCGACGCGCTGGGAGCGCCCGGTGGAGGAATACGGAATGCCGGTTGACATGCGGACGTACCTGGGGCACGTGGAACTGGTCAACCCCGTCACCACGGCCGCCGGGTGCGCGGCGTCCGGCTCCGAACTCGCCCAGTTCTTCGACCTCGCCCGGATCGGCGCGCTGACCACCCGGTCGATCACGATGGCCCCCAGGGCGGGCCGCCCGACCCCCAGGATGGCCGAGACGCCCTCGGGCATGCTCAACGCTGTCGGGCTCCAGGGGCCGGGTGTGGACGCCTTCCTGGAGCGTGAGCTGCCCTGGCTGGCCCAGCGGGGCGTGCGGACCGTGGTGTCCATCGGCGGCGGCACCGTGGCCGAGTACACCGCGCTGGCCCGCAGGCTCACCGACGCGCCCGGCGTCACCGCCGTGGAGGTCAACCTGTCGTGCCCCAACATCGAGGACCGGGGCCGGGTCTTCGCCCGCGACGGCGCGGCCTCCGCCGAGGTGATCGCCTCGGTGCGCTCGGTGATGCGCTACGACGTGCCCGTGGTGGCCAAGCTCTCCCCGGACGTCATGGACATCGTGAGCGTGGCCCGCGCGTGCGTGGACGGCGGCGCCGACGCCCTGTCTATGATCAACAATCCGCTCGGCATGAGCATCGACACCGAGGCCATGCGGCCCGTGCTCGCGGCGGTCACCGGCGGCCTGTCGGGCCCCGCGGTCAGGCCACTGGCCGTACGCTGCGTATGGCAGGTCCACGCGGCCCTGCCCAGCGTGCCCATCATCGGCATGGGCGGCGTGCTGACCGGCAGGGACGCCTTCGAGTTCATTCTCGCCGGAGCCTGCGTCGTCGCCGTGGGGACCGCACTGTTCCACGACCCCTACGCCTGCCTGCGCATCCTCCGCGAGCTTGAGGAGATCCTGGCGGCCCGGGGGTTCCACCGGCTGGCCGACGCGGTCGGGCTGGCACACCGCCCGCCGGGGGCGTCCACCCGGCACCGGATAGACCTTGAGGAGAGTTCCCTGTGACGCCCGCACCCATCGCCGTCGCCCTGGACGCGCCAGACCTCGAGACCGCGGCTCACTGGGCCAGCCTGGTCACTCCACACGTCACCACGGTCAAGGTCGGGCTGGAACTCTACCTCCGCTACGGCCCCGACGTGATCGCCTCGGTCCGGGGGGCGAGCGGGGTGCGGGTCTTTCTCGATCTTAAACTCCACGACATCCCCAACACCGTCGCGGGCGCCGCCAGGGCCGTGGCCAGGCTCAAGCCCGCCATCCTGACGGTCCATGCCACCGGCGGCCCCGCGATGATCCGGGCGGCGGTGGAGGCCGTGCCCAACACCCAGATCGCGGCGGTGACGTTGCTCACCTCGCTCTCGGAGGCCGATCTGGAGCAGATGGGCGTCAGGGGCCCGTCCGAGGACGCCGTGCGCCGCCTGTCGGCCATGGCCGTCGCCGCGGGCGCCCAGGCCCTCGTCTGCTCGCCGCGCGAGGTGGCCGCGGTGCGTGCCGAGGTCGGGCCCGACATCACGCTCATCACCCCCGGCGTCCGCCCCGCCGGTGCCGAGAGTCAGGATCAGGCAAGAGTAGCGACTCCCGAGCAGGCTTTCGCCGACGGGGCGGACCTTCTCGTGATCGGCCGCCCGATCACCGGCTCCGCCGACCCCGGCGCGACGGCCGCGGGCATCGCCGCGGCCCTCCGGCGCACCTCCGCGGCCGCCGGACACGGCGCATGACACAACCCCGGAAAACTCGGCGTTGAGCGTAGTTTTGTCCACACAGAGCGATGTCGTGAGCACGGAAAGTCACGAAGTAGATTTTCTAGGGGGATAAAGTGGTCTTGACGTTGCTTGAAGCGCCATGACCAGCTAGTTTCCCTTCCCGTCCGAGTACATCGACAGGAAATTCGAGGTGACCCGGCGTGGCTCTTCCTCCCCTAACCCCTGAGCAGCGCGCCGCAGCCCTAGAGAAGGCTGCCAAGGCCCGCCGAGAGCGTGCCGAGGTGAAGAACCGCCTGAAGCACGGTGCGGTCTCTCTGGCTGAGGTGCTCAAAGACGGGCAGGCCGACGACGTCATCGGCAAGATGAAGGTTTCGGCCCTTCTTGAGTCGCTCCCCGGCGTGGGCAAGGTTCGCGCCAAGCAGCTCATGGAGCGGCTTGGCATCGCCGAGTCCCGCCGCGTGCGGGGCCTGGGTACGAACCAGCGGGCTTCGCTCGAGCGTGAGTTCGGCGGGGCCGAGAGCTAATCTCGGTTCATACGACCACGTTCACCCCATATGGGGACAGCATCACGGGGGGTTTGGAGTGACCGGAACGTCGCGGTCCGGCGAGAGTCGGGCTCCGGAGGCAACCGCCGAGGGCGGAGCCGGTCGCTCCACATCCTCGGCCGGAGGTCCGAAGGGGGCGCGAGCCCTCGCCGGACTCCCGGCCGGTAGGCGTCTGACGGTCCTGTCCGGGCCGTCCGGCGTCGGCAAGTCCACGGTCGTCGCCGAGCTTCGGCGGGCACACCCGGAGGTGTGGCTGTCGGTCTCGGTGACCACCAGGAAACCCCGTCCCGGGGAGACCCACGGGGTCGAGTACTTCTTCGCCGACGACGAGGAGTTCGACCGCCTCGCCGCCTCCGGCGAGCTGCTCGAGTGGGCCGAGTTCGCCGGGAACCGGTACGGAACGCCGCGCGGCCCGGTGCTTGAGAAACTCGCCGCCGGGGTGCCCACGCTGCTGGAGATCGACCTCCAGGGCGCCAGGCAGGTCCGGGCGACCATGCCCGAGGCACTGCTGGTCTTCCTGGCCCCCCCGACCTGGGAGGAGCTGGAGAAGCGCCTGCGCGGCAGAGGTACCGAGCCCGAGGACGTCATCGCCCGCCGCCTGGCGGCCGGCCGGATCGAGATGGCGGCCGAGCGGGAGTTCGACCTGACGCTCGTCAACACGTCAGTCCAGGATGTATGCCATCGGCTGATAGCCTTGTTGGCTGATGCTCCCGAGGGTTCACGCCTCGGACGTTCACCTAGCTAGGGGAAATCACACGTGGCAACCAGCGCCGCCTACTCCGAAGGCATCACCAACCCGTCGATCGACGCCCTGCTCGACATCGTCGACAGCAAGTACAGTCTCGTGATCTTCGGCTCCAAGCGGGCGCGTCAGATCAACGCCTACTACTCCCAGCTCGGCGAGGGCCTGCTCGAGTACGTCGGCCCGCTCGTCGAGACCCACGCGCAGGAGAAGCCGCTCTCCATCGCGCTGCGCGAGGTCAGCGAGGGCCTGCTCACCTCCGAGCCGATCGAGGGCTGACCCACCTCGATGCCGACCTCCGTGGTTCCCCGCAGGCCGAGGGTCGTCCTCGGTGTGAGCGCGGGCATCGCCGCCTACAAGGCGTGTGAGCTGCTGCGCCTGTTCACCGAGTCCGGCCACGAGGTGCGCGTGGTCCCGACCAGGGAGGCGCTCCGCTTCGTCGGTGAGCCGACCTGGGCCGCGCTGTCCGGCAACCCGGTCACGACCGACGTCTGGGAGTCGGTGCACGAGGTGCCGCACGTCCGCATCGGGCAGGACGCCGACCTGGTGGTCGTCGCGCCGGCCACCGCCGACGTGCTCGCCAAGGCCGCCCACGGGCTGGCGGGCGACCTGCTGACCAACACCCTGCTCACCGCGCGCTGCCCGGTGGTGTTCGCCCCCGCGATGCACACCGAGATGTGGGAGCACCCCGCGACCCGCGCGAACGTGGCCACGCTCCGCGAGCGCGGCTCGATCGTCGTCGATCCCGCGGTGGGCCGCCTGACCGGGGCCGACACCGGCCCCGGCCGTCTGCCGGACCCGAAGGAGATCTTCGAGGTCTGCCGCGGCGTCCTCTCCGGGCGCCCCGCGGACCTGGCGGGCCGTCGCCTGGTGATCTCCGCGGGCGGCACCCGCGAGGCCATCGACCCGGTCCGTTTCATCGGCAACCGTTCCTCGGGGCTGCAGGGTTACGCCCTGGCCCGCACGGCCGTCGCCCGAGGGGCGGAGGTCACCCTGGTGGCGGCCAACGTCGCCCTGCCCGACCCCGCGGGGGTCAAGGTGGTCCGGGTCACCTCGGCCCTGGAGTTGCGCGACGCCGTGCTGGAGGCGGTGGAGGGTGCCGACGCCGTGGTCATGGCCGCCGCCGTCGCCGACTTCCGGCCCTCGGCGCGGAGCGGGTCGAAGATCAAGAAGACCGCCAATGAGCCTGACGCCATTCATCTGGTGAAAAATCCGGACATTCTTGCGGAGCTGGGGGAACGGCGCCGTGCGGGGCTCAAGCCGTACCCTCGGGTGATCGCGGGATTCGCGGCCGAGACCGACGACGTCCTCGCCAACGGGCGGGCCAAACTCACCCGCAAGGGCTGTGATCTGCTCGTCGTCAACCAGGTCGGCGACAACCTCGCCTTCGGCACCCCCGACAACGCGGCGGTGGTCCTCCTCGCGGACGGGGAGCAGGTCGACATCCCGCGCGGTCCCAAGGAGGCCCTTGCCGACGTGGTCTGGGACCTCGTCGCCGCGCGCCTGGCCTGACCACTTGCCGTAGCCCGACTCCCGGCGGATACTGCCTCCCAGAGCCCTGCCACATCGCAGCCGGGAGGGGTTTGGATCATGCCGGTCGCCGCCGCGGTCAGGGCACGATGCCGAGCGCTGCTTCCTCCGGGGGAGGAGATCCACTATGTCCTGCCGGCTCTGTCGGTGGGCACCCCGGGCATGGCGACCTTCCTCATCGTGATCACTGACCGCACCATCTACCTGCTCTCCACCAAGTTCTTCGACCGCGACGCGCCGACCTCGGTGTACGCCACCCACACCCGGCGCACCCGGCTCGGCCCGCTGGAGTTCTCCGCGGGCGCGGCCATCGAGCTCGGCGGCATGGTGTTCGAGATCGAGGAGGAGTACGCCGCGGTGATCTCCGCCGCCGACGCCGAGGTCTTCGCCCCGGAGACGCTGCCGCCCGACCCGCTGCCCGATCTGTGAACCGGGCTGTGAGCCCCTGAGGATCCGGGCGGGGCTGCGCATCCCGCCGCGCGGGACGTGGGTGAGCCCGGGGTGCCGGAGCTTTCGAGGCCCGGGTGAGTGAGGCGAGCCGGGGGTTTCGCGGGCTCCGGGTCCTTGCGGGGTGTGTCCCGCCTCACGTCGTGAGGCAGCCGGCTTTCCCCGCGGTGGATGCCGGTGAACCCGCAGCTCTTCCACTACATGAACTGAACATTTAGGGTGACACGATCTGAGACGGTTTCGCGGCCCCGCATCAGGTGGGGCTAGAATTCGCCGGAGCGCTACTGGTGTCCTGCCGATGCCAGAGCCCCAGACGCCAGCAGCCGCTGCATGAGGAGCCACTGACTTGTCCCGTCGCCTGTTCACCTCCGAGTCGGTCACAGAGGGCCACCCGGACAAGATCGCCGACCAGATCAGTGACGCGATTCTCGACGCCATGCTCAAGGGTGACCCCAAGAGCCGCGTCGCGGTCGAGACGCTGATCACCACCGGTCAGGTCCACGTCGCCGGAGAGGTGACGACGGAGACCTACGTCGACATCCCCGGTCTCATCCGGGAGAAGATCCTCGAGATCGGTTACGACGCCTCGCACAAGGGCTTCGACGGCGCCTCCTGTGGCGTGTCGGTGTCCATCGGTGCGCAGTCGCCCGACATCGCCCAGGGCGTCGACGACGCCTACGAGAACCGCGAGGGCGAGGCGGGCGACGAACTCGACCGCCAGGGCGCCGGTGACCAGGGCCTGATGTTCGGCTACGCCTGCCGCGAGACCCCTGAGCTGATGCCGCTGCCGATCCAGCTGGCGCACCGCCTGGCCGAGCGCCTGTCGCAGGTCCGCAAGGACGGCACAGTGCCCTACCTGCGCCCCGACGGCAAGACCCAGGTCACCGTCGAGTACGACGGCGACAAGCCGGTCCGGCTCGACACCGTGGTCGTCTCCACCCAGCACGCGGCCGAGATCGACCTCAAGGAGATGCTCGCTCCCGACATCAAGGAGCACGTGGTCGACCCGGTCCTGGCCGGCCTGGAGATCGAGACCGAGGGCTACCGCCTCCTGGTCAACCCGACCGGCCGCTTCGAGATCGGCGGCCCGATGGGCGACGCCGGCCTGACCGGCCGCAAGATCATCGTTGACACCTACGGCGGCATGTCCCGCCACGGTGGCGGCGCCTTCTCCGGCAAGGACCCGTCCAAGGTCGACCGCTCGGCCGCCTACGCCATGCGCTGGGTCGCGAAGAACATCGTGGCCGCCGGTCTGGCCGACCGCGCCGAGGTCCAGGTCGCCTACGCCATCGGCAAGGCGCACCCGGTCGGCGTGTTCGTCGAGACCTTCGGCACCGAGAAGATCGAGATCAGCAAGATCCAGGAAGCCGTGGTCAAGGTCTTCGACCTGCGCCCGGCCGCGATCATCCGCGACCTCGACCTGCTCCGCCCGATCTACTCGGGCACCTCCGCCTACGGTCACTTCGGTCGCGAGGGCTTCTCCTGGGAGTCCACCGACCGCGCCGACTCCCTGCGCGCCGCCGCCGGTCTCTGACGACCCGCACCCTCCAGACGGCCCCCGTGAGAACTCATTCACGGGGGCCGTCGCATGCCCGGCGGAAAATGATATCACTTTTAGGGATTCGATTGATATCGTTGGAGTATGAAGCAACTACTTCTTCGAATCGATGACGATCTGCATCGGCGGATAACCCGGAGGGCTCGCCGTACCGGCCGTTCCATCAACGCCACCGCCGGGGAGATCCTCGCCCACGGTGTGTCCGACGAGGTGCTGGATGCCCGGGCGGAGCTTCGTGCACGTGCTCGTCGGCTCGGCGTGCTCGCCGAGCGTCCCCCCGCTCCTCCGGTGACCGAAGCCGACCGTGAACGCGCACTTGCCGCCACCAGGGGCATAGGCCCGCTTCTCGACGACCTCTGGGCCGAGGGCCGCTGACCATCGTGCTCACCTACGTCGACTCCTCGGTTCTGGCCTGTGCTTACCTCCACGACGAACCGGGTCACGGCCGCGCCAGGGAACTTCTCGAAAACCCCGAGCACCTGCTTGTCACCGGCACCTTGACGGTGGTGGAGGTGACCGGCGTGCTGGTGCGCGCCTCTCGTGCCAGGCGGCTGCTGGAACTGGACACCAGGCTTGCCGTACTGGCGGCAGATCTTGGAGAGGACGGCCCCGTCACGTTGCTGACCGCTCCTCGCAACACCGTGGAGCAACGGGCTACGGAGATCGTCTACACCCATGCCCTTCGCGCGCTCGACGCGATCCACCTCGCTGTCGCGGAGTTGGCAGCCGTCTCGCTACTGGAAGCTCCGGGAGACAAACTCGGCTTCGCCAGCCGTGACAACGCCCAGAGCGAGGCAGCTGCGGCACTTGGTTTCACTCCCGTCTAGTGTCATGACGGCCCGCTCGTCATGGGCACTCGGGGAACCTCTCGCCGGTGAGCTGGGCCCAGACGGCGTGGCCGTGGGATTGACTGCCTCGGCAGCCGACCTGGGAGGCCAGGGCGGTGACCAGGGGGAGTCCCCGGCCGCCCTCGCCGAGGAGGGTGGGGTGGACGATGGCGGGGACGGAGCCCTGGCCGGAGTCGTAGACCGTCACCCGGGTGACCTCGGGTCTGCGGACGACCTCGACGACGAACGTGCCGTACGGGCGCCCGCTGGCGGTGTGGCGGACGGCGTTGGCGGCGAGTTCGGCGACGATCTGCTCCGCGTCCCGCTGAAAGGACGAGTCCGCCAGCAGGAACCTGACGAAACGCCGGGCCTCGGGCACCTGGGCGGGGCGGCCGGGGAAGGTCCGCCGCCAGGTCAGGCCGCCAGGGCGGAGTCGTACCATCGCGTCGATCAACTCCGGGGCCACGCCGTCGTGGGTAGCGGTCATGCGCGCTCTCCTGGTCTCCTGGTCAGGGAAAAATCGTTGGCAGAACAGTGGTCCGGCCCTCCCGCGCGGTAGCCCTCCGGGACACCGTCGGCGAGATACTCCGCGCACAGCGCCGATGACCTG
Organism: Streptosporangium sp. CA-115845; assembly: GCF_050943795.1. Lineage (NCBI taxonomy): Bacteria > Bacillati > Actinomycetota > Actinomycetes > Streptosporangiales > Streptosporangiaceae > Streptosporangium > Streptosporangium sp. CA-115845. The sequence goes on from NZ_CP191988.1 coordinate 3,080,007, forward strand.
CGAGAACATCTTGTTCCGCGGTCGAGGATCCCCACTTCCCCGCCGGGCTGTCATTCTCCGTGACCGAAGCCATACGATCCGTGTGTGTTCGGGGAAGGGAGTGCGGATGCCCGGAGAGGGATACCGGATCCTGCTGGGGTGCAGGCGGCGTAGTGAGGCGCTGCGGGCCTGTCGCCTCACGTTCGACCAGATCGCCGGCGTGTTCGCCCTCGATCACCAGGTCAGCCCGCTGCGGTTGTACCGCTACGCCCATGGCCGTACGGCGGGCGACGTGGTGGCGGCCTACAACGACCTCGACCCGGCGGGCACCGCGACCCTGCGTGCCGCGCGGTTCTACGACTACGAGGCCTGGCCACAGGCCGGGCGGCGTCCCGGCGCGGGCGCGGTCGCCATCTTCGCCCGCGTCTACCAGACCACCGCCCGCCGCCTGGTCACCGACGAGGTCTACGCCTCATACGGGGTACGGGACCGCGACCTGATCGACCGGGCCGACCACCGTCACCTCGATCCGCACTACCGCCGGGAGGTGTCCGCACCGGCCATCGCGGGCACCAAGGGAACGAAGGCACTTCCCCCACTCGTTCCCGCGCCCACCCTCTGCGCCGACCTGCTGCGCGCGGTCGGCGCAGAGGAGGCCGACGTGAAACGCCGCGAACTGCTCTTCGAGTTGGCCCTGGTCTTAGGCGGGACGCCCGCTCTGGGCCTGCTGCGCCACCTCACCCCACCGGAACGGGAACGCCTGGCAGCCGCAGCCCGCCACCGGGGCCCGATCGACGCGGCCACCATCGACGTGCTGGAGCGGCTCACCGCCCGGCTGTGGGCCATGGACGAGGCGTCCGGCCCCCGGCAGGTCCTCCCGGTCGCCGAGGCCAAGCGCGCCATGGTCGACGACATCCTCAAACGGGGCTCCCTCACCCCGGCCCTCCGCGAGCGCCTGCTGAGGGTCTACTGGAGTCTCTGCCACATGACGGGCTGGTGCTACTACGACCTGACAGACTACATGAGTGCCACGCGTCGCTATCAGGAAGGGCTGGCCGCGGGTTACGAGCTGGGTGCTCCTGCTCTCCTGGCTCATCTGCACGGGCTGATGGCTGACATGGCGATTTTTCAAGGGAAGCCAACCATGGCCATAGATCATGCCTTCGCAGCCGAGGGGTGGGCCAAGAACAGCGGCAACGCTCTGCAACAGGCAGCGACCTTCTCCATAGTTGCCAGGGTGCTCTCGAATACGCGGCGCGACGGGGAAGGGCTTCGGATGCTCGATCGTGCTGTCAGATTGGCAGATAGCAGTCGGAATGGAGCGGAACTCCGGCACCTTTTCTGGCTTGAACCGGACCGCATTGCTCGCCATGCCGTGTTCTGCCTCATCAAGGCAGGGCAGTTCGACCGGGCGATGGCCGAAGTAGAGCAAAGGCTCGCGAAGATGGGGGCCGGTTCTGTCCGGGTTAAAAGCATCCTTCAACTCGAATACGCGACTGTGCTGATCAAGAAGCAGGAGATTCCGGCGGCCGCCACCATGATTGACAAGGCCGCGCAGGCCGTCGTGGGGCACAGTTCCACTCGTCTGGTTCACTCCGTACGGCAGACTCGTGCTCGGCTCACGCCGTGGGAGGGCAACAAGTATGTCCAGGACCTGGACGAACGGTTGCGTTCGCTGACCATCCCAGTCTGACATGTTTGGGTGCTCTTCCTGGAAAATGCTCGATTATCAGACATCATTGAAGCTAGGTGATGTTGGCCGGTATGAACGGAGAGTTCTGTGGCACACCTTGCTTCCGCCCGTATTAGCTCAGCAGTGATCGCCGTCGTGGGGGCGCTGGCTCTGGGAGCGTGCTCCTCCACCCCTCCGGAGCCGACGGCCGCCCAGGCCGAGGCGACGTTGAAGGCCGACATCGACTGGCTGATGAATCTAATTCAGGCTGAGAGCGTTAAAGTAACAAATGAAGGCGGCAAGAACATTCCTTGTGGGGAAGGTAAATCCAGGCGGACGTATGGAATTACCGGAATAAGTACCTCCAGCTCGCACGATCCGATGAGTACGCTCAACATATTGGCTGGTGGCCTGATCAAGCGGGGCTATAAAGTCGCATCCGCCGATCCGGTAGCGCCGCGTGATGAGCTGGTCAAAAAGGAGTCATACGTCAAAGTGGTCACTACGTCCCCAAAGGACAAGAACTTCGTTCTCTCCGGAGAAACCGAATGCCTAAGAACTTCCTGATACCTCTGTCATCCCCACGGGGCGGGATTATCTCTGGTTTTTCCTTTTGCTCCGGTGAAGAGAAGGTCGATCTCTGCTGCGGCTTCCCCGGCTGTGCTTTTGTCTCCACTCCCCGAACCGTTGCTGATCAGCCAGTCTGCAAGGTTCTTCAGCGCCTTCGGATCCTTAGCCAATGTGCCGAAGGGGAGGAGGTTCCCATTGGCCCCAGTGATGGGTGGATGGCTGAAGGCGGGGTCGGTGGGAGGCACCTTGTACGAGAACCCGTAGCGCTTCAGTTCGTGGAAGATCCAGTACTCACTGCCCAGGGTGGCCAGGCGATTGCCCTCCTTGAGCTTGTCCAGACGAGTCTCGTCGATGTCCTTGTACGAGTCGATGGTCTCGCTGCTGGGCTTGCTGATCAGAAACCAGATGAAGTCGTCGAACGAGGTTTCCACGAGTTTCAACCCAGAGGCGGCGAACCCTGCGGCATCGACCCCCAGACCCAGGATGAAGAAGAGTCGATCCCTCATTTTCTGGTCGTACTCATCCATCTCCTTCTGGACCGCGTTCGTGGCGGCGATCTGCATTCCTGCCACATAACCCAATCCCGTGAAAGCGCGTCCAAGGTATTCAGTGTTCTTCCCTTGGTCCTTCGCGGCGGCCGAGTCCATGAGATGCCTGGAGAACCTCCCCATCCCCTCCTCGAATGGCTTCATGTGCTCCGCAGAGTCAGCGAATGTCTTCATGAACCGATAAGTGTCCCCGGGGCTGAGGACAAACTTTGGGTTGAGCCCGAGGATGAGCGTGTCCGTCTTCTCGAAAACACTGTTTCCAGTTCGGTTGGCGTCCCGGAAGCTGGCTCCCTCTATTATTTCGGCGGCGTAGGCGCCCGCGAGCATCGACATGAAGATTCTCGCGCCCTCCGCCACCTCCATCGGCTGCCCCTCCGGATTGCGGAAGTCCGCCCCGGTCCGGAGGTCTCCCATGGTCGTCATGGCGTTGAAGGCGAATCGCACCGCCCCCGGACCCGGGGAATGCTTCTCGAAGACACCGGCCCCGGCGGCGAGCATCCGGCCGAACTCCGCCTCCAGGTCGAAGGCGATCGCGTCGTGTTCGTTGGGATACAGCGAGACCTCCTTGTTGAGTTCGGAGAACAGATCCCGCAGATCCTCGCGCGGCAGGTCGTTGAACAGGGCCCTGGCCGTCTCCGGATTGTTGGCCAGGGCGGACAGGAAGTGGCTCAGGTCGGCGGTCCAGCGTGCGAGGACCTCGTCCCCGGGGGATTTCTGCACGCGCGGGCGGACCACCTCGGTAAGCCATCTGGACGGGAACCTGCCATGCCCGAGCAGCAGGCCCAGCTCGGCCGCCCGCACCTTTCCGAGGCTCTCCGGCTCCCAAGCCGGGCCGAGCGTCTTCGGCCGCCGGGCCACCGCGGTGGCGAGAGCCTCGCCCATGGTCTTCCAGTGCTTCCTGGCGGACTCGCCACGGTAGTGATTCAGCTCCCGGAGCACGGCCGCCGCTCCCTTCGGGCCGAGGACGGCGAAGAACCCGGCGGTGAAGTCGGCGTCCCTGCCCCGGTCTGCGAGCTGCTCGAAGGCCCGGTCGTAGTCGTTTCTGGAGGAGTGCGGACCCGTCCTCGACAGCCCGGCGAGGGTCTCCGCCAGCTTCCTGCCCTCGTCGTTGGCGAGGGTGCGCGTCGCGAGGTCCTTCTCGTCGAACGCCATGAGCCCTCCGCCCTCCGGCGACGGCGCGAGTCCCAGCAGGCCCAGACCCGTCAGGGCCGGGGCCCAGTCCGCCAGGGAGTCAGCCTCCTGGATCAGCTGGCTACGCTTGCGCAGTCGCGGGATCTCCTGTTCCAGCCAGCCTTCGATCTCGCGGATCCGCAGCGCCGCGGACCGGTCGGCGCCCACCGAGGAAAGCACGTTCAGGATTTTCGCGGTCTCCTCACCGATCACTTTCCGCGCCTGCTCCAGCGACGCGATGAATTGCTCCATCAACTCCGGATGAATTCCTGAGTATTCATCCGGAGATGACCCGTTTCCCGATGACGCAGGCGGCGTCGGCCCCATATCGAAAGTCTCCTACCGAAGGCAATCCCCAGTTTTACCTTAGACAGCTGGATTGCCGTCAGATAGGAGTTCGATCGGCAGGGAGGTCACGGAAGCGGGGTGGGGAGCCGGGGTGAGTGACCAGCGGCTATCCGCCTAAAGTCTGCTTTATGTCCTCTACCTCTTCTCGCCTGCTGCTGCGTAACGCGCGGATCGGTCCCGGTGGTCCGCTGCGCCATGTCCTGATCGTCGACGGCCGGGTCGCGGAGGTGGCCGCCGAGTCTCCCCCCTGCGACGAGTCGGTGGACGTCGGGGGCGCCACCCTGCTGCCGGGGCTGTGGGACGCGCACGTGCACTCCGTGCAGTGGGCGCAGGCCCGGCGCAGGATCGATCTGACCTCGGCGCGGTCGGCGCGGGAGGCGGTCGACCTCGTCGCCCCGCAGGCGGGTACGGCCGGGTTCACGGTCGGCTACGGTTTCCGCGACGGCCTGTGGCCGGACACACCGGACAAGTCGCTGCTGGAGGCGGCGGCGCCGGGCTGCCCGATCGTGCTGGTGAGCAACGACCTGCACACCGCCTGGTTCAGCCCGGCCGCGCTGGCGGCGATCGGCAGGGGCGGGCATCCGACGGGGGTGCTGCGCGAGCGCGACTGCTACGACGCGATGGCCCAGATGCCCCCGCCGCCCGAGGACGAGCTGGACCGCTGGGTGGCCGAGGCCGCCACCGCCGCCGCGGCCAGGGGCGTCGTCGGCGTGCTGGACTTCGAGTTCGCAGACAACGTCACCGACTGGACCCGGCGGATCTCGCGGGGGGCGGTCGACGTCCGGGTCAGCTGCTCGATCCCGGTGAACCGGCTCCGGGAGGCGATCGATCGCGGCCTGCGCACCGGGGAGCCGATCGCGGGCTCGGGGGGCCTGCTGGAGGTCGGGCCGGTGAAGACGTTCGTGGACGGTTCGCTGAACACCAGGACCGCCTACTGCACGGACCCGTATCCCGGTGGCGACGCGCGCGGGCTGCTGGAGACACCGCCACAGGAGCTGTACGGGGTGATGGAGCTGGCCGCGAGGCACGGGATCGCCCCGGCGGTGCACGCCATCGGCGACCTGGCGGTGGGCATCGCGCTGGACGCCTTCGAGCGGGTCGGCTGCCCGGGGAGGATCGAGCACGCGCAACTGGTCCGCCCGGAGGACTTCGGGAGGTTCGCGAGGCCCGGTCTGGTGGCGGGTGTGCAGCCCGCCCACGCGCCCGACGACCGGGAGGTGGCCGATCTGCACTGGCGGGGGCGGACCGGGCGGGCCTTCGCCTACGCGGACCTGCTGGCCGCGGGGGCGACCCTGGAGCTGGGCTCCGACGCCCCGGTGGCGCCGCTCGACCCGTGGGACGGCATCGCCTCCGCCGTGGCCAGGACCGACGACGAGCGGCCGCCGTGGCACCCGGAACAGGCGATCTCGCTGCCGGCGGCGCTGGCGGCGGCCGGCCGGGGCCGCGCCGGGGTGCGCCCGGGCGACCCCGCGGACCTGGTGATCACCGAGTACGACCCGGCGGGGCTGGACGGGGACGGTCTCCGTCACATGCCGATCCTCGGCACCCTGCTCGGTGGCCGCTGGACCCACCGCCGCGCCATCTGACCCGGCGGCCGGGCAGGAAAGCGGCCCGGTGCCATGCCGCCGACGGGCCGAGGGGCTGGACCGGGCGCCGGTGTCTGGTAGGACAGGCGGGTGACCCACGCCAACCCCTCGCCGGACGATGACGCCCTCCTGCCGCTCGACGCCGTACGCGAACGGCCCGTGCCCGGCAAGGCCGCCAGGGCGCGGGCGGGGGCCGTCAGGGCGGCGGGGGTGGCCCGGGCGCAAGGGGTGGCCGAGCAGGTCAGAGGGGTGCCGGAGCCGGCCGCGGAGCTGCCGGTCGCGCGGGTGGTCGTCGACACCCCGCTGCCGCACCTCGACCGGTTGTTCGACTACCTCGTCCCCGCCCCCCTGGACACCGCCGCGGTGCCGGGATGCCGGGTCCGGATCAGGTTCGCGGGCAAGCTCGTCGACGGGTTCCTGCTGGAACGGGTGGAGACCACCGAGCACCAGGGCAGGCTGACCCGCCTGGAGCGGGTCGTCTCCGCCGAGCCCGTGCTCACCCCGGAGATCGCCGCGCTGGCCCGGGTGGTGGCCGACCACTACGCCGGGACCATGGCCGACGTGCTGCGCCTGGCGGTCCCGCCCCGCCACGCCAGGGTCGAGGCCGAGACCGTCGCCGCCTCCGCCGATCCCGTTTCCGAGACCGGTACGGACTCGCGGGCGGGGAGCGACGCGGCTGAGACCTCCGGAGAGCCCGGATCCGAACGGACGGCGGGAGAGCCGGAGACAGGGGAGGCGGGGCCGAGGCGGACGGAACCGGGAGGGGAACACGGACCGGGCGAGGAACGGGGGACTGTGCCGGGGCCGGGACAAAGAGACGAGAGCGGGCTGGGCGAGGGGCCGGGGACGACCGTGCCGGGGCGGGGACAGGGAGGCGAGAGCGGGCCGGGCGATCATCCGGGGGGCGAGCCGGAGCGGGAACCGGGGCCGTGGGCGGACTACCGGGAGGGGGCGGCGTTCCTGGCGGCGCTGGCGAAGGGGGGCTCCCCCCGAGCCGTGTGGACCGCCCTGCCGGGTACCGGCCAGGACGGGCCCGGGTGGCCGCGGGCGGTCGCGGTTGCCGTACGGGAGACCCTGCACGGTGGCAGGGGAGCCCTCGTGGTGCTTCCCGACGGCAAGGACGTGGCCCTGGCCGACGCGGCGCTGAGCGCCGTCCTGGGGCCCGGCGCGCATGTGGCGCTGACGGCGGACCTCGGGCCCGCGGAGCGCTACCGGCGGTGGCTGCGCCTGTCCAGGGGCCAGGTCCGGGTCGCCGTCGGTACCAGGGGGGCGGCGTTCGCCCCGGTCGCCGACCTCGGGCTGGCGGTGATCTGGGACGACGGTGACGACCTGCACTCCGAGCGGCTCGCCCCCTACCCGCACGCCAGGGAGGTCCTCGCACTGCGTGCCCACCGGGCCCGCGCGGGCCTGCTCATCGGCGGGTACGCCCGTACGGCGGAGGCCACCCAGCTCATCGCCACGGGCTGGGCGGGGCCCATCGTCGCGGCCCGCCAGGCGGTCAGGGCCAGGGCGCCGAGGATCCGTCCGGCGGGGGAGGACTCGGAGCTGGCCAGGGACGAGGCGGCCAGGGCCGCCCGGCTGCCCAGCCTCGCCTGGCGGATCCTGCGCACGGGGCTGGAGAGCGGCCCGGTGCTGGTGCAGGTCCCCCGGCGGGGCTACCTGCCCGCGCTGGCCTGCCAGGGCTGCCGGGCGCCGGCCCGCTGCGGGCACTGCGGCGGGCCCTTCGCGCTACGCGGTGGCCACGTGGCCCCGTACTGCCGCTGGTGCGGCCGGATCGCCGGCGAGTGGCGCTGCCCCTCCTGCGGCGGGGCGCGGGTGCGGGCCCAGGTGGTCGGTGCCCGCCGCACCGCCGAGGAACTGGGGCGGGCCTTCCCCTCGGTACGGGTCAAGACGTCGGGCAGGGACGGGGTGCTGGCCACGGTCGGCGCGGCCCGGGCACTGGTGGTGGCCACCCCGGGAGCCGAGCCGGTGCCCGAGGGCGGATACGCGGCGGCGGTGCTGCTGGACGGCTGGGCGCTGCTCGGCAGACCGGACCTGCGCGCCGCCGAGGAGACGCTGCGCCGGTGGATGAACGCGGCGGCGCTGCTGCGGCCCGCCGCCGAGTTGGTCGTGCTGGCCGATTCCTCGTTGCCCGTCGTGCAGGCGTTGCTGCGCTGGGATCCGGTGACACATGCCGAGAGAGAACTGGCCGACAGGACAGAACTCGGTTTCCCCCCGGCGGTGAAAATGGCGACGCTCACCGGATCCCCGGCGGGGGTCAGGGAAATGCTCGGTGAGCTGGCGCTGCCCCCCGAGGCACAGGTGCTCGGCCCGGTCCCGGTGGCCTCGCCCAGGGGGGATCAAGTGCGGGAACGTGCCATGGTGCGGATCGCGCGAGGCTCCGGCTCCACGCTGGCCGCGGCTCTGAAAGGAGCCGTGGGAGTGCGCTCCGCACGCAAGGCCGCGGAGGTGGTCAAGGTATGCATTGACCCTCTAGATGTGATTTGAGTTGTTTCCCCGATTCGCGGTGCTGGCAGTAAGCCGTTAATTTTCCCCTGTGTCGATCGAATGGGTGAATCGGGCCGTAGACGACCTGCGCGCGTGGGGGCGTGCGCGCGGCCTGGACGTTGATGTGGACGAGGTGCGGCTGCTCTGCGACTACGCGAGTGACTATCTGGACGTGAACGAGCTGGGTGATTTCACCCCTGTCGCCTTCGAGGAGCTGCTGCTCAACATCTATCCACGCAAGGTCATCGCCCCGCCGGAGAGCGCCCCCGAGACCGTCGCCGCCGCCCGCACCCTGGTCGACTTCCTGCTCTCGACCGAGGAGATCGGCGGCAAGATGGCCGTCCGGATGAGGAGCGTCCTCGACCGGATCGAGCCCGAGATGCCCATCGCCCTCGCCGACACCTCCAGGTTCGGCATGGCCAAGAGCCTCTTCAGCGCGATGGGCGCCGACTCGCTGGAGCGGGCCACCGGGGACGCTGGGAGCGCGATCCTCTCCGTCTCGGCGGTGCAGGAGGAGCCCGCCGTCGAGCACTGCGACTGCCCCGGCTGCTCGCCGCTTCCCCCGGTGCGCCTGGCGCCCCGTGAGACGCTCGCCCAGAGCAGCCTGCGGGTGCCGCTGCTGACCGACGCGCGCAGGCTGGTCCAGTGGATGCTCGCGGGGGGGCGCACCCCCACCGTCAAGGGCAGGCTCAGGGTCCGTGACGCCACCGAGGCGATCGCCCAGCTCTCGGTGACCGACCCCGGCCTGCTCTGGGAACTCGCGGTCCACACCGGCCTGGTCACCGTCGAGGGCACCGCCATCTTCGACGGCGAGGACTTCGACCCGCTCGACATCTGGGCCGCGACCGTCGAGTTCGTCGTCGAGAAGGAGACCGGCGGTGCCGTGACGGGTGAGGTCTCCCTGGACGAGGAGCTCTACGGCCTGTGCGACATGCTCTACCGGCTCCAGGCACCCGTGCCGATCCCACTGGTCAGGGAGTACCTGGACGAGATCGGCCTGGTGGAGGAGGGGGAGATCGACGTCCCCGAGGTCGCGCGGCGGCTCGCCTACTGCGGGATGGCCGAGCCGGGCGACGAACTCCTGGAGCTCACCCCGCTGGCCCTGTGGGGGCTGCACAGGCTCTACACCGACCTGGGCATCGAGGCGCCCCAGGCGGCCGACCTGGCCCTCGCCGACGCACCCGAGCTCATCGAGGGGCTGCTGTCGGGGATGCCCGCCGAGATGGCCGAGGCCGACATCGAGGGCTGGCTGCGGCACAGGAGCCCGGCGCGGGCGGTCACCGAGCTGCTCGGCTCCGTCTCGGGGGCGCCCTCGGTCGCCAGGGGCGTCGCGGTGACGATCGTCGACCGCCTCGGCGCCGACGCGGAGGAGGCGGTACGGGCCTTCCTGGAGGAGCCGGAGCTGCGCCCGCACGCCATCCACTGGCTGACCGCGCGCGGTCTGGCGGCCCCCGCGCTCACCTCGGAGGAGGTGCTCTGGATGAGCGTGGACATGCTCGTCCTGGCCATGCCCTCCGCCGAGGAGGATCCGGAGGCGTTCGCCGAGAACATGTCCGCCTCCGGGCCGCCGCAGAGCGTGATCGAGGAGATGTGGCGGGTCGATCATCCCGAGGTCGTCGAGGTTCTTGAGCTGCTCGGACGCTCGCTGAGGGACCACAACGCGGCCAAGGCGGCCCGCAAGGCGGCTTTCAAGGCACGTTCCCGCGCCATCGGCTGAGCCGTGTATGCGTGAGGCGCGAGTGCAGTAAGTTTCACGGGTGGCAAAGAGCGGGAACAGTGGGAACGTCTTCGACATCGGCGAGCTGCGCAGGCTTGTGGACGAGCTGGGAGCGGCACCCCGCGAGCTGCGAACAGCCGTTCTGGAGGAGTCGGTCACAGCCGCGGGCCGTGACTGCCCCCCGCGCGGCGACGCGCTGAGCTTCCCGCCGGTCGACCTCGCCCCGGACGCCGAGCTGGCCGCGTTGGTGCCGCTGGTGCCGCTGGTGCTCGACGCCCAGCGGCTGGCCGCCTGGACCGGCACCCGCGCGGTGACCCCCGAGGGACTGCTGCCCGACCCGTTCGCGCCGTGCGCGGAGCTCGGCCTGCCGGGCCCGGCGCGGCTGCACCTGCTCTGGGTGGTCGCGGTCAACACCGGCATGCTGCGCATCTCCCGCGGCCGGGTGGGCCCCGGCCCGCTGGCGCTCTCCGCCGACCTGCCGCACCGGGCCGTGCTGGGGTTCTGGGACGGCGTGGTCATGGACGTCCTCGACCGTGCGGACGACGACCTGACCGGGTCTCCCGTGATCGACGATCACCTGGCCGAGATGCTCGCCACGCTGTACGCCGTGCGCGAAGGACTGTCCACCACGACCCTGGTCAAGGGCATCCTGCAGTCGCACCAGGTGGCCTGCGGGGCCGGTCCCGCCGAGATGAGGACGCTGACCGGCACGCTGCCCGCCCAGCTGGAGTCGGCACTGTCGCTCCTGGGCTACTGCGGGCTGGTCGAGACCTCGCGGTCGGGCAGGCCCCGGCTGACCCCGCTCGGCATGTGGGCCGTCCGCCAGGACCTCATCAGGGAGGGCCACGACGCGCCGACGGGCGCCGAGGTCGCCGTCTTCACCGACCTCGGCGCGCCCGAGCTGGTCGAGGCGATCGTGAAGGGTTCCGCCGCGCCCAGCGCCGTCACCGTGTGGCTGGAGTCCCGCCACCCCGAGGCCGCCGCGCGCGAGCTGGTCAAGGTCGCAGCCTCGGGCACGGCAGGCCGGCGCGGTGTCGCGGGCACGATCCTGGAGGAGCTCGGCCCCGAGGCCGAGGCCCCGCTCAGGGAGGCGCTCTCCGAGCCCGCCATGTGGCGCTATGCCGCCTCCTGGCTGCACATCCGCGATCTGCCCGCGCCCGCGCTCACCCCCGCGGACAACACCTGGCTCGCGGTCGACTCGCTCGCCTCGCTGCTGGAGCGGGGCGAGGCCTCCGAGGCGATCTGCGAGTTCGACGCGCTCGAACCCGGAGCGGACCTGGTACGCGTGGTCGAGGAGATGGCCCTGGTGGAGCACCCCGACACGTTCGCCGTCCTCGACCTGCTCGGCTCCAGGCACGGCACCGCCGCGGTGGCCAAGTCGGCCCGCAAGGCCGCCATGAAGGCCCGCTCCCGCTGAGGTGCGGAGGAAGGCCCGGGGGAGGCGGCCGGCGCCCTTAGACTGGGGCGATCCCCTGAAGCGTGAGGAGACCCCTGTTGGCCATTCAGCCGATCCGCCTTTTCGGCGACCCGGTGTTGCGCACTCCGGCCGATCCGGTCAAGGACTTCGACAAGGAGCTGCGCAAGCTCGTCAAGGACCTCACCGACACGATGATGGACGCACCGGGGGCCGGGCTGGCGGCACCCCAGATCGGGGTCGGGCTCCGGGTCTTCACCTACTACGTGGACGACCAGCTCGGGCACCTGATCAACCCCAACCTCGACCTGTCGGACGAGGCGGACGAGGAGGGCGAGGAGGGCTGCCTGTCCTTCCCCGGCCTCTCGTTCCCCACGCCCAGGGCGCTGCGGGCCGTGGCGACCGGTTTCAACATGCACGGCGAGCCGGTGACGCTTGAGGGCACCGACCTGATGGCCCGTTGCTTCCAGCACGAGACCGACCACCTCGACGGCGTGCTGTTCATCGACCGGATGGACGCCAAACAGCGCAAACTCGCCATGAAGGCGATCCGGGAGGCCGACTGGAACGGTCTGTCGGCCCCCGCGTTCAAGTTCTCCCCGCACGCCACCCACGGGAAGGCTCTGTAGGAACCTTGCGCCTGGTCTTCGCCGGAACCCCGGACACAGCCCTGCCCGCGCTGCGGGCTCTGATCGACTCGCCCCGCCATGACGTCGTCGCCGTCGTCACCCGGCCGGACGCCCAGTCGGGCCGGGGCCGCAGGGTCCATCCGAGCCCTGTCGCCGAGCTCGCCGAGGAGGCGGGCATCGAGGTGCTCAGGCCGCGGAAGGCGGGTGACCCGGCCTTCCTCGACCGGCTCACCGAGCTCGCCCCCGACTGCTGCCCGGTGGTCGCCTACGGTGCGCTCCTGCCCCAGGCCGCCCTGGACATTCCCCGGCACGGCTGGGTCAACCTGCACTTCTCGCTGCTGCCTGCCTGGCGCGGCGCGGCGCCGGTGCAGCACGCCGTGCTGCACGGTGACGCGATCACCGGCGCGGCCACCTTCCGGATCGTCAAGGAGCTGGACGCGGGCCCGGTCTACGGCGTGGTCACCGAGGAGATCCGCCCCGCGGACACCAGCGGGGAGCTGCTCGCCCGGCTCGCCGAGTCCGGTGCCGGGCTGCTGACGGCCACCCTCGACGGGATCGAGGACGGCAAGCTGGAGGCCGTTCCGCAGCCCGCGGAGGGGGTCAGCCTCGCCCCGAAGATCAGCGTCGACGACGCCAGGGTCGACTGGTCCGCACCCGCCATGCGCGTCGACCGGCTGGTCCGTGCCTGTACCCCCGCCCCGGGCGCGTGGACCGAGTTCCGCGGCCAGCGGGTCAAGCTCGGCCCCCTGCGACCGGTTCCCGACGCCTCGGGCCTGGCCCCCGGCCAGATCGCGGCGTCCAAGAACACCGTCCTGGTCGGCACCGCCACCTACCCGGTCGAGCTGGGCGAGGTGCAGCCGCAGGGCAAGCGTCTGATGAGGGCGGGGGAGTGGGCCCGCGGTGTGCGGCCCACGGACGAGGATCGGCTGGCCTAGAGATCATGAGCAGTGCTGGTGGTGACGGCCGTAACGCCGCACGAGGCGGGCGCGGCCGGGGGGCGACTCCGCGCGGCCATGGAGCGGGCGGGAACCGAGGCAGGGGCACGGCCGGGGCCGGGCGTCCGCCCAAGCCGGTCCGCGACGAGGCGCGCAACACCGCGTACGACCTGATGCGTGCCGTCGACGAGCGGGACGCCTACGCCAACCTGCTGATGCCCGCGCTGCTGCGCGAGCGCCGCCTGTCGGGGCGCGACGCGGGACTGGCCACCGAACTGGCCTACGGCACCCTGCGCGGTCTCGGCACCTACGACGAGATCATCGCAGCCTGCAGCGACCGGGCGCCGGAGGACGTCGACCCGCCGCTGCTCGACGCCGTACGGCTGGGCGTGCACCAGTTGCTCAAGACGCGGGTGCCCCCGCACGCCGCCGTCGGCACCACGGTCGATCTGGTGCGGCTGCGCGTGGGCATCGGTGCCTCGAAGTACGCCAACGCCGTGCTGCGCAAGGTCTCCACCCGGTCGCTGGAGCAGTGGATCCCGATCGTGGCGCCGGACCCCGCCGACGACCCCGTCGGCCATCTGGCGGTGGCCCACAGCCACCCGAGGTGGATCGTCGAGGCGCTGCGCGACGCCGTGGGCGGCGACTTCGACGAGACGGCCGCCCTGCTCGCCGCCGACAACGAGCGTCCCCGGGTGACCCTGGTCGCCCGTCCGGGCCGCTCGTCGGTCGCGGAGCTCCTCGACGCGGGCGCCGAGCCCGCCGGATACTCCCCGTACGCGGCCCATCTGCCCGAGGGCGACCCCGGGGCGATCCTCGCCGTGGCCGAGTCGCGGGCCGCCGTCCAGGACGAGGCCAGCCAGCTCGTCGCGCTGGCCCTGACCCGGGTCCCGGTGGAGGGCGCCGACTCGCGCTGGCTCGACCTGTGCGCGGGCCCCGGCGGCAAGGCCGGCCTGCTCGACGCCATCGCGACCCACGGTGACGAGGCGGGCCTCGCGGCGGGCGCGGGGCCGGAGGCCTTCCCCGGTGGGGCGCGCCTGCTCGCCGCCGAGCTGCAGTACCACCGGGCGCGACTGGTGTGGCAGACGACCCGGCAGGCCGCGGTGATCACCGCGAACGGCACCGTGCCCGCCTGGCGGCCCGGAGTCTTCGACCGGGTCATGCTGGATGCCCCCTGCACCGGCCTGGGCGCGCTGCGCCGCCGCCCCGAGGCCCGCTGGCGCCGTGATCCCCGGAGTCTTCCCGAGTTGGGCAGGCTCCAGCGTGACCTGCTCGCCTCGGCGATCGAGGCGGTCCGTCCCGGCGGCGTCGTCGGGTACGTGACCTGCTCGCCGCACCTGGCCGAGACCGACGTCGTGGTCGGCGACGCCCTGCGCCGCCGCGACGACGTCGAGGCGCTGGACGCCCGTGCCTACCTCCCCGAGGTCGAGGGGCTGGGCGAGGGGCCGTACGCGCGGTTCTGGCCGCACCGGCACGGCACCGACGCCATGTTCCTGGCCCTGCTGCGCCGCCGCTGATCGGCCCCGGGACCGTCATCGCAGGTCAGGGCATATATGGATGCCGCACGCCGTTCGACTGGGCATAACTGCTTCCAAGAGGACGCGGGGGTGGCGAAATGTGTGGAATCTGTGGATGGGTGGACTTCGAGGGCGATGTCCGGCAGTCATCGGACATCGCGAAGGCCATGACCGACACCATGGCCTGCCGAGGGCCCGACGACGCGGGGATCTGGCTCGCCCCGCACGTCGCGATAGGCCATCGGCGCCTGGCCGTCATCGACATCGAGGGCGGCCGCCAGCCGATGGTCGTCGCGGAGGAGGGGCTGCCGCTTGCCGTCCTCACCTACAGCGGCGAGATCTACAACTTCGTCGAGTTACGTGCCGAACTGGCCACCCACGGCCACCGCTTCCAGACCCGGAGCGACACCGAGGTCGTGCTGCGGGCCTACCTCGAATGGGGTGAGGACCTCGCCGACCGGCTGAACGGCATGTTCGCCTTCGCGATCTGGGACACCCGCCGCGAGGAGCTGCTGCTCGTCCGCGACCGGATGGGTGTCAAGCCGCTGTACTACTACCCCACCGCGCACGGCGTGCTGTTCGGCTCCGAGCCCAAGGCGATCCTCGCCAACCCGCTCGCCGGGACGCCCACCGTCGACGCCGACGGGCTGCGCGAGCTGATCGCCTTCGTCAAGACCCCCGAGCACGCCGTCTACCAGGGCATGTACGAGGTTCGCCCCGGCCAGGCGATCCGGGTGACCCGCGAGTTCCTGTGCCGGCGCCGCTACTGGCAGCTGAACTCCCACGAGCACGTCGACGACCTCGCCACCACGGTCGCGGGCGTACGCGACCTGCTGGACGACATCGTCGGCCGCCAGCTCGTCGCCGACGTGCCGCTCTGCGCGCTGCTCTCCGGCGGCCTCGACTCCAGCGCCGTCACGGCACTCGCCGCGCT
Organism: Streptosporangium sp. CA-115845; assembly: GCF_050943795.1. Classification (NCBI taxonomy): domain Bacteria; kingdom Bacillati; phylum Actinomycetota; class Actinomycetes; order Streptosporangiales; family Streptosporangiaceae; genus Streptosporangium; species Streptosporangium sp. CA-115845. Next base: position 3,095,513 of record NZ_CP191988.1, read on the forward strand.
GGGGCTTCGGGAGCGGGGAGAGGGGAGGATCCGGTCGTTCTCCGTCGACTTCGCCGGATACACCGAGAACTTCCAGCCCGACGAGATGCGCGACACCCCCGACACGCCGTACGCGCACGAGGTCGTGCGGCACGTCGACGCCGACCACACCGACATCGTCCTGGACTCCGCCGACCTCATGGACCCGGCGGTGCGCGGCGCGGTCCTGCGGGCACGGGATCTGCCGATCGGCATCGGTGACATGGACACCTCCCTCTACCTGCTGTTCCGCGCCATCCGGGAGCACTCCACCGTGGCGCTGTCCGGGGAGTCGGCCGACGAGGTCTTCGGCGGCTACCGGTGGTTCCACGATCCGGAGGCGGTCGCCGCAGACACCTTCCCCTGGCTGGTCTCCCCGGGGATGGCGCGGTTCGGCGGGCTGGGGGCGCTCCTCGACGAGGACCTGATGCGCAAGCTGGACATCCCCGCCTACCGCGCGGACAGCTACCGGCACGCGCTGGACGAGGTGCCCCGGCTACCGGGTGAGGAGGGGCTGGAACGGCGGATGCGGGAGATCTCCTACCTGAACCTCACCCGGTTCGTGCAGACCCTGCTGGACCGCAAGGACCGGATGAGCATGGCCGTCGGGCTGGAGGTCCGGGTGCCGTTCTGCGACCACCGGCTGGTGGAGTACGTCTTCAACGCCCCCTGGTCGATGAAGACCTTCGACGGACGGGAGAAGAGCCTGCTCCGCGCCGCCACGGCGGACATCCTGCCGCCCTCGGTCGTCCACCGCCACAAGAGCCCCTACCCCTCGACGCAGGACCCCTCCTACACCGAGGCCGTCCGCGCGGAGGTGGCCCGGCTGCTCGGCCGCGGGGACATCGCGGCCGAGCCGCTGATCGACAGGGAGAAGGTACGGGCGGTGATCGACCGGCCGGAGACGGACGGCGGCCCGGCGGGAGGCCGGGCGGCGCTGGAGGGGTTGCTGCAGCTCAACGCCTGGCTGGAGGGGTACCACGTCCGGGTCAACGTCTGATCCCGGGCCTGCTCCACCGAGGGGGACCGGCTCGCCGGGACCGCCCATCTCAGTGAGCCGAGCCGTCCGGCCGGCTCGCGGGCGACCGGGACCGGCCTGTCGCGCACGCCGAGGTGGGGAGATCGGATCCGGGCCAGGTCACGGCCGGTCCGTACGACGACCGCCTGCCCGCCGCCGAGGAGGAGGGTGAGGATCGCCGCCGGCCTCCTCAGCATCTCTTGACGTTCCTGCCTGTTTCGCGGAAATAGCTGATCATGGAGCTGTAGCCGATGGTGTACCTGCGGGCGGGGCCGGTGAGCCGGAAAGGCCGGTCGCCCTCGGCGGTGAAGTAGGCACGCTGGACCTCGGCCGAGTCACCGTAGGCGTAGGAGACCTCGATGTCCCATTCGTAGCGGCGCTTTCGCGCCGTCACGGTCAGCTCCACCGACGTCCTCTCCCCGTAGACGAGGTCGATGTTCTTCTCCAGGAGCCGTCCGGCGGACCTGCCCGAGGAGGCGAGCCGGTCGAGGTCGGCCTTCACCGGGAAGACGGGCGATTCGCCGGCATTGGGAAGATGGAAACACGTGCCGGCCGCGACGGGTCCCGAGGACAGGATCCGGGGCCGGACGTCCAGGACGCGGACCGGGTCGTTGCGCCGGCCCCGCAGCACGAGGAGGACCTTGATCTCACCGATCCGTGAGCCCCGGGATCTGACCAGCGGCTCGTAGCCGCCGTTGAGCAGGAGGCGGCGGTCGGGGCCCGAGGTGATGGCGTCGGGGAAGGCGAACGATATCCCCGCGGTCTCCGGAGAGTAGACGATCGCGCTGATCCGGGGCTCCCGGTGGAAGTCGCGCCACTGATCCTGGACCCACGACCAGCCGGTCACCACGATGCCCGCGATGACCGTCGCGAGTCCTCCGGCCACGGTGACCCCCAGCCACCTGACCGGCCGGGTGGCCTTCGCCAGGGGGGTCTCCTCCGTGTCCTCCCGGGTGTTCTCCCCGGCCGGCTGCTCGGGGGACGTCTGCGCGGTCATGAGGTCCCTTTCCGGGCCCGCAGCCGCTCCCTTGTGATCCGCAGGGCGTGCCGGAGCAGGGCGCGGTCGCCGAAGGCCTCCACCGTGACGACGACGCGGCCCTCTCTGATGGCGACCGCATCCTTTTCCTCGGAGAAGTAGCCGAGGTGTCGCGCCGCGTTCGGGGGGTCCTCTTCGCCGGTCAGCTTCTTCATCCTCTCCGCGGCCTTCTCGATTGACGGGTACACCCAGATGACGGAGACGGTGACGGCCGTTCCCTTTCCTTTGGTGGCGAACTCGCAGGCGAGGGGCGTGGTCAGGCCCAGCTCGGGGGGTGCGGGGATCGGGGTGACCGGGTACCCGCCGGTGCCGGAGAGGGAGGCGAGTTCGGTGGCGGGCAGCAGTGCGCAGGGGTCCGGCCAGTCGGCCGCGGGCACCCCTCCCCGTCTGCTCCAGTCGGGCGGGGCGGCGAGGGCGGCCCCGATGTCCTTCTCGGTCAGCGGCGCCGAGAGCGTTCTGAGTGTGTGCCCGTCGACCGGATCGAGGACGTTCAGCATGTCTCCCTCCGCCGACCTCAGGTAGATCTTCCCCGCGCCGGTGCCGACCTTCCCTGACAGGTCGGGCCGGGACCACATGATCCGTCCCGACGACCGGCTGATCGATCTGACTCCCGATCCGGGACCCCTCCAGTCGCCGTCAGAGACGATCACGGCTCCGGCTGTGATCCTCCAGGAGGGGGAGTGGTAGATGAGGTCGTCGGTGAGGATCAGACCGTTCTCGTCGAAGATCGTGATCGCGTGGGGGGATGTCAGGACGGAGATGCCCTGCTCCAGACTCAGTCGCGGGAGGTCGGACGGGGGGAGCCGCTGTTCCCAGCGAACGCGCCCGGTGGTGGGGTCGATGCCGGTGAGTGCGGTGCGGCGGCCCGCGCAGCGGGTCATGGCGACCACCAGGTTCCTGTCCGCCAGCGAGTAGGTCTGGATGGGATCGTCGTCATAGGTCCGTGGGTCGGTGGATGGCAGGGCGGCGCTCACGCAGTCGCCGGGCAGTTTCCTCTCCCACCCGATCGTTCCGTCCCGCGGGTCCAGCGCGCGGATCACGCGGAGCGCGGGAACGTCGATGACGAACCTTCCCGCCGCCGCGCCCATCAGGTAGAAGAACGGCCGCGCCCGGCCGTCGGCGGGGTGGCCGGACAGGATGCTCCAGGTCGGCAGGCCGGTCAGGGCGTCGAGCACGGTGATGCGCCGCCGGTTGCCCGGATCGCCCGGGGTGCCTGACTCGATCTCGGTTTCGATCGCGACGTGGCGGCCGGTGAAGGTGGCGGCCTTTCGCTCCGCGTCCTCGAAATCCCCCCACATCCTCGCCGCACTCTCCGGCTCGTCCATCCACAGGTCGGTTCTGCCAAAGAACGGACTGCTCCGGGTGCTCTTCCAGAGCACCCGGCCGGAGGCCCTCGCGGTGAGGGTTCTGCCGTCTCCGGAAATGTGGGTCCCGACGATCGGCGAGGGTTCGGTGGTGTTGGAGGGGGGCGCAGGGGTCGCGGTGGGTACGGTGAGGAGAGCGACGGCGACGATCATCGGAATGAGAACCGAGCGTGGGAGGTTGCGGCGAAAGGACATCGCTATCCGGCTCCGATGAAGGCTGAAAGTCGGTCAAAGTGGAGCTTTTCGGTTCTCGCGTACCGTCTCATTCGAGAATTCGGATGATTCCTGAAGGAAATTACTCGGGGGATCTCCCGCTCGCCGGGATAGTTATGAATTCGCGTCCTGCGAAATCCCCGGCCATCTGCGAGTTCGGTGCCGGAGATGCGACGGTGTGAATGGCGAAAAAAGCGGAGATATAGCTATATTCCTGATATGTCATGCGATGTGCGGCGGGTGTCGAGCGTCGGATGACGTGTGACGTGGGTCACGCGGTGGACGGCGGGTGACGGAGGGCAGGGCGCCGCCTCATAGAATCGGCCAATTATGGCCGTACAGATCTCGCCCAGCATCCTGTCCGCTGACTTCGCCCGCCTCGCCGAGGCGGCCAAGGCGGTCTCCAACGCCGACTGGCTGCACGTGGATGTCATGGACAACCACTTCGTCCCCAACCTGACCCTCGGGCTGCCGGTGGTCGAGTCCCTGCTCAAGGCGACCTCGCTGCCGCTCGACTGCCACCTCATGATCGAGGACCCGGACCGCTGGGCCCCGTCCTACGCCGAGGCCGGGGCCCAGAGCGTGACCATCCACGTGGAGGCGGCCAAGGCCCCGGTGCGCACGCTGCGCCAGATCCGCGGCGCCGGTGCCCGCGCCGGCCTGGCGCTGAACCCCGCCACCCCCGTCGAGCCGTACGAGGACCTGCTCGACGAACTCGACATGCTGCTGCTGATGACCGTCGATCCCGGTTTCGGCGGGCAGAAGTTCCTCGACGTGGTGCTGCCCAAGATCCGCCGGGCCCGCGAGCTGATCGACCGCTGTGGCGGGCAGGTCTGGCTCCAGGTGGATGGCGGCGTCTCCGACACGACGATCGAGCGCTGCGCGGAGGCGGGCGCCGACGTCTTCGTGGCGGGCAACGCCGTCTACGGCGCCGAGGACCCGGCCCGCGCGGTCGACGGTCTGCGCGCCCTGGCCACCCGCGACTGACCGGCCCGGTCCAGGGGGCGTCCGGGAGGACCGGACCGTCAGGCGGACAGCCGAACGGCGGAGGGCGGACCCGGGACGGGTCCGCCCTCCGCCGTTCGCTCACCGGGGATCACCGGTCGCGAGGACCGGTGACGGCCGGTGTCAGGTCTGCAGCGCCGGGTCGAGCACCACGTCCTGGCCGTGCACGGTCGGCTCCTCGGGGAAGTGGCAGGCGGTCAGGTGACCTTCCCTGTTGCCCTCCAGCCTGAGCAGCGGAGGCTCCTCGGTGGCGCACTTGTCCTGGGCCTTCCAGCAACGGGTGCGGAAGCGGCAGCCGGACGGCGGGTTGATGGGGGAGGGCACGTCCCCCGCCAGGCGGATGCGCTCGCGCGGCTCGTCGTCCTCCTGCACCTCGGGCACCGCCGACAGCAGCGCGTGGGTGTAGGGGTGGCGGGGGCGCTCGTACAGGGAGGCGCGGTCGGCGACCTCGACGATCTTGCCGAGGTACATGACCGCGACCCGCTGGGAGAAGTGCCTGACGATCGCCAGGTCGTGCGCGATGAACAGGAACGCGATCCCCATGTCCCGCTGGAGCTGCTGGAGCAGGTTGACCACCTGCGCCTGGATGGAGACGTCGAGGGCCGAGACCGGCTCGTCCGCGACGATCAGCTTGGGGTTGAGGGAGAGCGCGCGGGCCACCCCGATCCGCTGCCGCTGGCCGCCGGAGAACTCGTGCGGGAAGCGGTTGTAGTGCTCGGGGTTGAGCCCGACGATCTCCAGGAGCTCCTGGACCCGCTTGGTCCTGCCGCCCGGCGGGTCGATCCCGTTGATCTCCATCGGGCCGCCGATGATGGTGCCCACGGTGTGCCGGGGGTTGAGCGACGAGTACGGGTCCTGGAAGATCATCTGGATCTCGGCCCGGATCGGCTTCAGTTCCCTGCGACCGGCGTGGCCGATCTCGCGTCCGGCGTAGCGGATGCCGCCCGCGGTGGGTTCGAGCAGCCGGGCCGCCAGCCGCCCGGCGGTGGACTTGCCGCAGCCGGACTCGCCGACCAGGCCGAGCGTCTCACCGGCGTGCACGGTCAGGTCGATGCCGTCCACCGCGTGGACCCGGCCGACCTGCCGTTTGAAGATGAGGCCGCCCATCACCGGGAAGTGCTTCTTCAGACCGGACAGCTCCAGCAGCGGCTCGGAGGTCGTCTCGCTCACTTGTGGATCTCCCGCTTCTGGGCCAGGGTCAGGTAGCACGCGTCGCCGTGGCCGCGGTGCGGGGACAGCTCGGGCCGCTCCGAGCGGCACAGCTCGGGCCCCGCCACCTCCATGAAGTCGCACCGAGGGTGGAAGGGGCAGCCGGGCGGGACGTTGATCAGGCTCGGCGGGGTGCCGCGGACCGGCTGGAGCTGCACGTCCACCGATGCGCTCAGCTTGGGCATGGAGGCCAGCAGGCCCCAGGTGTAGGGGTGGCGGGGTTCGCGGAGGACCTCCTTGACGGTCCCGCGCTCCACCGCGCGCCCGGCGTACATCACCAGCACCTCGTGCGCGGTGTTGGCGACCACGCCGAGGTCGTGGGTGATCAGGATGATCGAGGTGCCCATCTGGTCCTGGAGCTCCTTGAGCAGGTCCAGGATCTGGGCCTGCACCGTCACGTCCAGCGCGGTGGTGGGCTCGTCGGCGATCAGCAGGTCGGGGTCGCAGACCAGGGCCATCGCGATCATCGCGCGCTGCCGCATGCCGCCGGAGAACTGGTGGGGATAGTCGTCCACCCTGGTCTTCGGCTGCGGGATGCCGACCCGGGTCAGCATCTCGATCGCACGGGCCCTGGCCTCGGCGCGGCTCGCGCCGGTGTGCTTGCGGTAGACCTCGGAGATCTGCTTGCCGATGGTGTGGTACGGGGAGAGCGAGGTCAGCGGGTCCTGGAAGATCATCGCGACCTTGTTGCCGCGCAGCCTCTCCATGGTGGAGCGGGAGGCGCCGATCAGCTCCTCGCCGTCCAGCCGGATCTCCCCGTTGATCGTGGTGGTCTCCGGGTTGTGCAGGCCGAGCACCGTCAGGTTGGTCACCGACTTGCCGGACCCGGACTCGCCGACGATGCCCAGCGTGGTGCCCTTCTCCACGTCGAAGGAGAGCCCGTCCACCGCGTGGACGACGCCGTCCTCGGTGTGGAAGTCGACGGTCAGGTCGCGGACCGAGAGGAACGTTGACACTTTCTTCAGGACTCCTAACCCAGCCGCACGCGGGGGTCGATGAAGGCGTACAGGACGTCGACGACGATGTTGAAGAAGACGATCGCCCCGGCCGCCACGAGCACCGTGCCCATCAGCATGGGCAGGTCGGAATCCTCGACGGCCTTGATGGAGAGCCGTCCGAGCCCCTGCAGCCCGAAGGTGGTCTCGGTGATGATCGCGCCACCGATCAGCGTGCCGAGGTCCACGCCGAAGATCGTGATGATGGGTGTCAGGGTGCCGCGCAGGGCGAACCTCATCACGACGGTCCGGCCGGACATGCCCTTGGCCCGCGCGGTGCGGACGTAGTCCTCACTGAGCTGCTCCACCATCGTCGAGCGCGTCATACGGGTGTAGTTGGCGGTGAAGATGATCGCCAGCACCACCCAGGGCAGCGCCAGCCCGCTCGCCCAGGCGATGGGGTTCTCGGTGAACGGCAGGTACTGGGGCCGCTGAAGGAGCTGGCCCTTGTAGACGAAGACGTAGAGCGCGAGCGTGCCGATGAAGTAGATCTGCACGGAGGCGCCGATCAGGGACGCCACGCTGGCGATCTTGTCCAGTGGCTTGCCCTGGCGCAGGGCCGCGATGATGCCGGTCGCCATGCCGAAGATGAGGAAGACGATCGCCGCGCCGATGGTGAGGGAGACGGTGACCGGCAGCCGGTCCAGGATCGTCTCGAACACCGGCTCGCGGTTGACGAACGAGTAGCCGAGGCAGGGGGCCGGGCAGTAGTCCAGGTTCTCGTAGTCGCGGCCGACGAAGATGCCGGCCAGCCAGGCCACGAACTGGGCGAACAGGGGCTGGTCCAGTCCCAGGTTGTGCCGCGCCTGCTCCAGGAGGTCGGGCGGGCAGACCTTGCCGCAGGCGAGCCTCGCCGGGTCGGCGGGCACGGCGAAGAAGAGGAAGAACGTGACCGCGGCGATGATCAGAAGCGTGACCGCGGCGCCGAGCGTGCGGCGAGTGATGAATGGAAGCATTGCCTGTTTCCCGAGGTGGCTGGGACCGCTGCTGGGGCCTGACGGCCCCTTGGCCGTGACCTCGCGGGGAACGGTGTCGTTCTCCGCGAGGCCACGGCCGCCGGTGTCTCCTAAGGCTTCGTGGGCGTTACTGCTTCACGAAGATTCTGTTCGGCTGGACGGTCCACGACTGCGGGTCGATCTCCGCGCCGCCGACCTTGGAGCCGTGCAGGGTGTTGGCGATCCGGTTCTCGGCGACGACCAGCGGGGTGATCGTCTCCTGGATCTCCTTGTCCAGCGCCATCCACGCGGCGTTCTGCGCGTCGATGTCGGTCATCGCGGTGATCTCGTCCATCTTCTTGGTGAGCGCCTCGTCCTTCAGGTGCGAGTAGTTCGGCGCACCGTCGGCGATCGGGCCGAAGATGACGGGCAGGACCGTCGAGCCGGACGGCCAGTCGGCGCCCCAGCCGCCCCAGTACAGGTCGAACTCGTTCTTCGTCAGGCCGATGGAGTCGTAGTAGGTCTTGCGGTCCAGCGGCTTGGCCACGACCTTGATGCCCGCCTTCTCCAGGGCGCTCTTGATCACGACGGTGACCTGCTCCTGGACCGGCGTCTGGTTGTAGGCGTAGACGATGGTCGGCGTCGGGTTGCTCGACTCGGCCAGCAGCTGCTTGGCCTTCTCGATGTCACCCTCGGGCTTGGTCGTCTTGTTGAACAGGTCGTAGGGCTGGTAGCCGACCGTGGTGTTCTCGTTGAGGATGGTGGTCGGCAGCGCCGCGGCGGCCGGGCCGCCCATGGTCTGCTGGATCTGCTTGGAGGGCCACGCGTAGTTGATGGCCTGGCGGATCTTGGCGTCCTTCATCCGGTCAAGGTTGAAGTAGTAGTAGTTCCCGTACGGCGAGGGGCTCTTCATCAGGCGGGGCGCCAGCGCGGGGTCGCCGAGCACCTGCTGCAGCCGCTCCGGGGGAACGGTCGCGTAGAAGGTGAAGGCGGTCTGGTCCGGGCCCGCGTCCGCCATCAGGCGGTCGGTGATCTGCAGGGCCTCCTGGCCGAACTCCAGACGCCACTTGTCGGGGTAGGCGCCGCGGATCGGGTCGGTGGCCGCGTCCCAGTTCGGGTTGCGCTCCAGGTCGATGGACTTGTCGACCACGTGGTTCTTGATGATGTACGGGCCGCTGGAGACGGGGGCCTTGTCGTACTTCTCCTTGGTGTCCTTGGCCTTGGGCACGATGCCGTAGCCGCCCATGGCGAAGGCGTAGCTGGCGTCGGCGTGCGGCGTCTTGAACTTGTAGACGATCGTCTTGTCGTCCGGCGTCTCGATGCTGTCCAGGCGCTTGCCGTCATAGGGGCCCTGGTAGGCCTTCTTGTGGTCGACCTCGGTCAGCCACTGCTGGATGTAGGTCGGGCCCTGGGTGACGAAGGAGGCGAACGTCCGCTCCATGCTCCACTTCACGTCCTCGGACGTGATGGGCGTGCCGTCCTCCCACTTCACCCCGTCCTTGAGGGTGAAGGTCCAGGTCTTGCCGCCGTCGGAAGGAGTGCCGGTGTCGGTGGCCAGGTCGCCGACCAGCTTGTACTCGCTCTTGGCCGTGCGCTTGTAGCCGGTCAGGGTACGCGCGATCAGGAGGGAGAAGTTCGTCTCGGTGTTGACGTAGAGCTGGGCCGGGTCGAGGTGGGAGAAGTCGTCCCGGTCGATCATCGTGACGGTGCCGCCCTTGACGACGCCCTCCGGCTCGATGGCCGGGCCCTTGGAGTCCTCCGCGGTGCCGATCGTGATGGTCGGCGCCTTGAAGGGTTCCGCGGCGGGGGCGGACGAAGCGGCGGAACCGCTGGGAGCGGCGGGAGCGCCCTGGTTGCCCTCGGCGCACGCGCTGGTGAGTGCGAGCGCGCCTATGGCGAGTACGGCCATCGCTGACCGCGTACGGACTTTCATCTCTCTCCTATTCAGGTCTAACGCTTGAGCTTGGGATCGAAGGCGTCGCGGACCGAGTCACCGAGCAGGTTGAACGCGATGACGAAGATCAGCAAAGCCGCGCCGGGGAAGATCAGGAAGGTGATGTCGTTCTGGTAGACCTGGGTGCCCCGCAGGAACATCCGGCCCCAGTCGGGGATGGGCTCGATCATCCCGACGCCCAGGAAGGACAGGGCCGCCTCGGCGGTCACCATCGCGGGCAGCAGCAAGGTCGACTGGATCAGGATCGGCGTCCACAGATTGGGCAGCAGCTCCTTGAAGATGATCCGGGCGGGGGAGGCACCGGTCACCTTGGCGGCCTCGACGAACTCCCGCTCGCGCATGGAGAGCACCTGGCCGCGCAGCAGCCGGGCGATGCCGGCCCAGCCGAAGGCCGTCAGCAGGGTGATGAGCGTCACCGCCCGCAACCAGACCGGAGTCTCCTCGTCGGGGCTGACGAAGAGGTTCTCCACCACCGGCATGAACGCGATGATGAACAGGGTGGAGGGGAACGACAGGACGATGTCGATCAGGCGGCCGATGAAGTAGTCGGTTCTGCCCCCGGCGTACCCGGCGACGATGCCCATGACGATGCCGATCATCGAGATGAGCAGCGTCGAGACCATCGCGATCAGCAGCGAGGTCCTGATCCCGTAGACGAGCTGCATGAACACGTCCCGGCCCAGGTTCGGCTCGATGCCGAACCAGAAGTCCGAGCTCATGCCGCCGTTGGGCAGCACCGGGTAGCCGAAGTCGTTCAGCAGCCCCGGGGTGTCCTGGCCGTAGAGGGTGTAGGGGTCCTTGCCGTAGAGCCAGGAGATGACCGGCGCGAGGATCGCGACGAGGAAGAAGAAGATCACCACGCCGGCCGAGGCGATGCCGGTGGGGTCGCGGCGGAAGCGCAGCCACATCAACTGGCCGGGGGAACGGCCCACCGTCTCCGGTGTCTTCACCGCGGGGGGTTCCCCGGTGGTGGACGCGGCTGGTGCAGGGATGGTCATCGTGCGGGCGCTCCCAACGAGCATGGCTGAGCCTGATCCTTGGAACCATCGCAAAACAGTCAAGGTCAAATCAATGGTCTACTCCTTACTCATTTTATTGTTGTGTAATTTCCACCTGTTCGTAGCTTCAATTCCGTTGACGCGGTGGGGGGGTGAGGTGAAAGAATCGGACCACTTAAAAGTCGCTTTTCACGGATCTGTGACACTTTGATGACCTGGCCGTGACACCCCCGTCCGGATCTCGTTCCGCTTGTGTCACAGACCCGGGACATGTGTGCCCAGCCCCCCTCCGGTAGCGTAATTGACCACTTACGAGGGAGGCGGCGCATGGATCACGGGTTGTTCGGACCGGATTCGGTGACCTGGAAGGTGATGGGCGAGCCGATCCTGCTCGTCGGAGGCTTCAGGGCGCTGCTCATGCAGGGCCTGCACCCTCGGGCGATGCGCGGGGTCGCGCAGAACTCGGCGCTCATGGACCCCGCGGAGGCCTGGTCCCGCTTCGTGCGCACCACCGAGTTCGTCCGGGTGCGCACCTACGGTACGACCGGGGAGGTCGCCCGCGCGGGGGCCAGGGTCAGGAAGATCCACGCGAGCCTCACCGCCCTCGACCCCGACACCGGCGAGCGGTTCCGCCTCGACGACCCCGCCGCGCTGCTCTGGGTCCATGTGGGCGAGGTCGACTCCTACCTGTCGGTCGCCCGGCGGGCCGGAGTGCGCCTGAGCGGCGAGGAGGCCGACAGGTTCGTCGCGGAGTGGCGCCGCGCGGCCGAGGTCGTCGGCCTGCGCCCCGAGGACGTGCCCGGCTCGGTCGGCGAGCTGGACGACTACATCCGGGCCTGCCGTCCGGGTCTCTACCTCGCGCCCGAGGTGCCCCATCCGCTCAGGCAGTCGCTCAACGCGCCGCTCCCGGCGCGCCTGACCCCGCTCAAGCCGGTGTTCCCCATGGTCACCCTGCTCGCCTTCGCGACCCTGCCGCGCTGGGCCCGCAGGCTCTACGGGCTGCCCGCGACCCCGCTGGGAGACCTGTGGGCGACGGCCTCCCTGCGGGCGCTGCACACCGGCATCGGTCTGGTGCCCGCCCCGGTGCGGTACTCCCCGGACGCGCGGCGGGCTCGGAAGGTGATCGCCGAGCGCGCCGCATGACTTGACCAAGCGCTCGCTTGGTCCATATGATGGAGGGGTGTGCGGTGCGGTTTGCCGGACATGGCACACTGGTGTACGGGAAGCGGGCCGCCTGTGGCGCGCTTCCCGAAGCAAGACAGAGCAGCGTGCTCCGGGGTCGGTGAAATTCCGAGCCGGCGGTTACAGTCCGCGACCCGGTCGAATCCATCGACCGGTTGACCTGGTGAAACTCCAGGACCGACGGTTAGAGTCCGGATGGGAGGAAGCGCGCGAGCGGAGAGTGCCCTTTGGCGCCCTCCGCTGACCGGGTGTACGCACCCATCGAATTCCCCGGGGCCCGCCGTGGCAGACAGCTACTGGCGAGTAGGAGACCTCGGGTGACTGATCGGACGCGGACGCGCCCAGTGGCCGGGCCCGCCCCCCACGGGCATGGCGCCGCCGGCCCCCACCATTCCCTGACCGGGCACACCGGCTTGTCCCGCTCTCCGAGCGCATGCCCCGTCAGCCCCCACGCGGCTTCCCGCCCTCCGGCGACGTCCCGCCTCCGGCCCCGCGACACCTCGGCCGCCCGCCTTCGCGCGATCCCCCGCAAGGAGCTGTGAATGTTCACCGGAATCGTCGAAGAACTGGGTGAGATCGCCGGGATCGAGCAGCTGAGCGACGCGGCCCGGCTGTCCATCCGGGGCAGGACGGTCACCTCGGACGCCGGGCACGGCGACTCGATCGCCGTCAACGGCGTCTGCCTGACCGTGGTGGACGTGGCCGGTGAGGTGTTCACCGCCGACGTGATGAAGGAGACCCTCGACCGCAGCTCCCTCGGCGCGCTGAGGCCCGGCTCCCCGGTCAACCTGGAGCGCGCGGTCCGCGCCGACCAGCGACTGGGCGGCCACATCGTGCAGGGTCACGTGGACGGGACGGGCGTCCTGCTGTCGCGGGAGCCCGGCGAGCACTGGGAGGTCGTCCGCATCTCCCTTCCGTCCGACCTCGACCGCTACGTGGTCGAGAAGGGGTCGATCACGGTCGACGGCATCAGCCTGACCGTGGTGAGCGTCGGCTCCGGCGGCTTCGCCGTCAGCCTCATCCCCACCACCCTGCGCCTGACCACCCTCGGTGCCAAGCAGCCCGGAGACCCGGTGAACCTCGAGGTCGACGTGATCGCCAAGCACGTCGAGAAGCTCATCGGCGCGTACGCCCCCGCGAGCACGGACGGCCAGGCCGGCAGGGGGGACGAGCGGTGAACCGGGCGGAAGCGGGATTCGAGGCCCCCGTACCGGTCCCGGTCGGATTCGTCAGCTGGCTCAAGGAGCACAGGTCGCGGACCGTGCTCGTCCCCGAGGAGGCCGTGTGATCAAGCTGGACCCGATCGAACGCGCGATCGCCGACACCCGCGAGGGCAAGGCGGTCGTGGTCGTCGACGACGAGAACCGGGAGAACGAGGGCGACATCATCTTCGCCGCGTCCAGGGCCACGCCGGAACTGCTGGCCTTCACCATCCGGCACAGCAGCGGCGTGGTCTGCGTGCCGATGCGCGGTGAGGACCTCGACCGGCTCGGCCTGCCGCTGATGGTGCACGACAACAGGGAGCGCCTGCGCACCGCGTACACGATCAGCGTGGACGCCAGGGACGGGGTGAGCACCGGGATCTCCGCCGCCGACCGGGCCCGCACGATCCGTCTCCTGGCCGACTCCGCGACCGACCCGTCCGAGCTGGTACGGCCGGGTCACGTCTTCCCGCTCCGCTACCGGGAGGGCGGTGTCCTGGTCAGGCGCGGCCACACCGAGGCGGCCGTGGACCTGGCCAGGCTCGCCGGGCTGAGCGAGTCCGGCGTGCTCGCCGAGGTCGTCAACGACGACGGGACCATGATGCGGCTGCCGGAGCTGCGCCGCTTCTGCGACGAGCACGATCTGGCGCTCGTCTCGATCGAGCAGCTGGTGGAGTTCCGGCGCAGGACCGAGCGGATGGTGACCAGGGTCGCCGAGACCCTGCTGCCGAACAGGTTCGGCGTGTGGCGGGCCTACGGCTTCGCGAGTTCGGTGGACGGCGGCGAGCACCTGGCCCTGGTCTTCGGCGACATCGAGGACGGCGAGAACGTCATGGTCCGGGCGCACTCCGAGTGCCTGACCGGCGACGTGCTCGGGTCGCTGCGGTGCGACTGCGGGGTGCAGCTGGAACACGCGATGTCCCGGATCGCCGCCGAGGGCCGAGGCGTGATCGTCTACCTGCGCGGGCACGAGGGGCGCGGCATCGGGCTGCTGGCCAAGCTGCGGGCGTACAGCCTCCAGGACGCCGGCAGCGACACGGTCGACGCCAACCTGGAGCTCGGACTGCCGGTGGACGCGCGGGAGTTCTCCAACGCCGGGCAGATCCTCGCGGACCTGGGGGTGAAGTCGATCCGGCTGCTGACCAACAACCCGGCCAAGCTGCGCGGCATGGACGGCTACGGCATCAAGGTGGTCGGCCGTGAGCCCATGCCGGTGGCGATGAACCCGTACAACGAGAAGTACCTGTCGGCCAAGCGCGACCGCCTTGGCCACGACATTCCCCGGGAGCGCGAATGAGTGAGCGTGGCGAGAGAGCCGGTGTGGACGGGGTGTTCGCGAACGCGAACCGCGAGCGGAGTGAGTTGATCAGATGAGTGGGACAGGACGGCCGGTGGTGTCGGCCGTGGACGCGCGGGGGCTGACCGTCGGCATCGTGGCCGCCCGGTGGCACGAGGAGATCACCGATCAGCTCGTGGCGCGGGCCGTACGGGCGGGGGAGGACAGCGGCGCGGCGGTGACCGTGGTCCGGGTGGCCGGATCGCTGGAGATCCCGGTCGTGGTGCAGGCCCTGGCCAGGCGCTGCGACGCGGTCGTCGCCCTCGGAGCCGTGATCCGCGGGGAGACCGCCCACTTCGACTACGTCTGCGACTCCGTCACCGCGGGCCTGACCCGGATCTCCCTCGACGAGCAGGTCCCGGTCGGCAACGGAGTGCTGACCTGCGAATCCCTCGACCAGGCCGTGGACAGGTCGGGGGTGCCGGGCAGTCACGAGGACAAGGGCTACGAGGCCACCGTCGCGGCGCTGGAGGCGGCGCTGCTGCTGCGCGAACTCCGCTCCTAGAGCATCGCCGACGCACCCCGCCGCGCCGTGTGATCGGTGCGGCGGGGACGTGCGATAGGTTGCCATCGGCACCGTGACCAGCCGTCGCAGCCGTTTTGATCGGTGGTTTCCCGAAGGATCGTGATCTGAGAGTGAGCCCGGAGAGCGTCTCCCCGCCCCCGTTGCCCGTCGTCTGGCGGCCGAAGAACGGGCGGATCGTGGCCTACGGCTTCGCGGGCGTGATCACGCTCGGCGCCGTTCTGATGGCGATCTTCCTGCCGGCGCCGTTCACGCTGGTCGACAGGATCGGGATGCTCGTGCTGGGCCTCGTGATCGCCGGGGCCCTCCACCTGCTGGGGCGGTGCCGGGTGGAGGCCGACGAGCAGGGGATCACCGTCGTCAACCCGCTGAGGGTGCGCCGTTACGAGTGGGCCGAGGTGCTCGGGGTCACCCTGACCGACAACGAGCCCTGGGCGAAGATCGACTTCGCCGACGGGGTCACGGTCGGCGCCATGGGCATGCAGGGGTCGGAGAAGAAACGCACGATGCGCCAGGTCCACGAGCTCGCCGCTCTCATCAGGGAGCGCGGCGAGGCGGACGAGGCCCGCTGAACCACCGGCGGGCCGTCACCTCGACGCCGCCGCCACCGTCCGAACGCGCCGGATCCGGCGAGCCCCGTGGGGCCACTTCGGCGCTCAGGTCTCCTCGGCGAACCGCTCGGTCTTGTCGGTGTCGCCCGCCACGAGCAGGATGTCGCCGCTCTGCACGACCGTCTCCGAGGTGGCGTAGGTGAACCCGCCGCCGGGCTTCTTGATGCCGACCACGGTGACCCCGTACTCGCTGCGGATGCCCAGCCGGCCCAGGCTCTTGCCGTCCGCCCACCCGGGCGCCATGGTCTTGATCAGGGCGTAGCCCTCGTCGACCTCCAGATAGTCGAGCATCCGACCGATGACCAGGTGCGCGACCCGCTCGCCCATGTCGTGTTCCGGCTGCACCACGCGGTGCGCGCCGACCCGCTGCAGGATCCGGCTGTGCTGCAGGCTGATCGACTTGGCCCAGATGTCCGCCACCCCCAGGTCGGTCAGGATCGAGGTGGTCAGGATGCTCGCCTCGATGTCGGTGCCGATGCCGACCACGGCCCGGCCGAACTCCGCGATGCCGAGCTGCCGGAGGGCGTCCGGGTCCGTGGAGTCCGCGCACACCACGTGGGTGAGCCTGCCGGAGAAGTGCTGGACGTTCTTGGGGTCGCTGTCCACGCCGAGCACCTCGACGTCGCGGCTCACCAGCTCCGCCGCCAGAGCGCCGCCGAACCGCCCGAGACCGATGACCACGACCGAGTCGCCGCGGTTCTTCTTGTCAACCAACGAGGGGACGCTCCTCCGGATATCGGAACCGACGGGTCTGGACGTGCAGCGCCAGCGCGGCGCCCAGGGTCACCGGGCCGAGCCGCCCGACGAACATCAGGACGGTCAGGATCAGGTGCCCCGCGGTGCCGACGTCGGCGGTGATCCCCGTCGACAGCCCGACCGTGCCGAAGGCGGAGATCACCTCGAACAGTACGCGGTCGAGCTTGAAGGGGGTCACCGTCATCAACGCGAACGTTCCCGCCGCGACCGACGCCACACTCAGCAGCGCGATCGTCAGGGCCTGGCGCTGCAGCTGCTCGGGGACGCGGCGGCGGCCCGCCGAGACGTCGGGCTCGCCGCGCAGCTCGGCGAGGATCACGAAGCCCAGGAGCGCGAACGTCGTCACCTTGATGCCGCCCGCGGTGCCCGCGCTACCCGCGCCGATGAACATCAGCACGTCGCTGACCAGCCAGGAGTTCTCGCTCATCTGGGAGGTGTCGACGGAGTTCAGGCCGCCGCTGCGGGTCATCGTGCTGTGGAAGAACCCGGCCATGATCCGCAGGCCCGGGGAGAGGCCGCCCATCGTGCCGGGGTTGTTCCATTCGATGATGGTGATGGCCAGCGTCCCGCCGAGCAGCAGGACGGCGGTCATCCACAGCGTGATCTTGGCGTGCAGCGTCCAGCGCGACGGGCGGCGCCAGTTCTCCCGCAGGACGGCGTAGACCGGGAAGCCGAGACCTCCGGCGATCACCGCCAGCGCGAGTGGGAGGCAGATCCACGGGTCGGTGACGAACCCCATGATGCTGTCCGACCAGAGGGCGAACCCGGCATTGGTGAATGCCGAGATCGCATGAAAAATCCCGTAATAGATGGCACGGCCGACCGGCTCCCCGTACCCGATCACGAACCGGATGGCGAGCACGGTGGCGGTCAGCACCTCGGCGATCACCGTGACCTTGGCGACTCCCACGATCAGCCGCCGCACGTCGCCGGCCCCGAGGGTCTTGGTCTCGGTCTGGGTGTTCAGGCGGGCGCGCAGGCCGAGCTTGCCGGAGACGAGCACCGCCAGGATCGAGGAGAGCGTCATGATCCCGAAGCCGCCGATCTGCATCAGCACCATGAGCACGATCTCGCCGAAGAGCGACCAGTGCGCCGCGGTGTCGTGCATGGCCAGACCGGTCACGCAGACCGCGGAGGTGGCGGTGAACAGGGCCGACGTCCACGAGGCCTGCTGGCCACCCTCGACCGCCACCGGCAGCGACAGCAGCCCCGTACCGGTGAGGACCACGGCAAGGAACGCCACCACGACGACTCTGGACGGGGTGTTGATCTGGCCGAGGAGGTTCTTCACCAAACACCTACAGCGTGGAAGCCCGGTCCTTCAGGGCCGGTAGGAAGCGCGGAACGGTCCTGCACGAATGTGATCCTTCCATGAGCATTGAGTGACATCATCAACGATGTGTTGGTGACGGAAATGTTGAAGCTCGCCCCGAGCGCCGAGCAGGCCGAGAGCCTGCTGGCGACGATGCGCGTCTGCAACGCCGCCGCCAACCGGGCCGCCGAGGTGGCGTCCGCTCACCACACCGCGAACAAGATGGCGGTGCAAAAACTCGTCTACGCCGACTTGCGGCACGAGTTCGGCCTGTCGGCGCAGATGGCCATCCGGTCGATCGCCAAAGCGTGCGAGGCGTACAAGCGGGACAAGACCATCAAGCCGACCTTCCAGAAGCTGGGGGCGGTCGCCTACGACCAGCGCATTCTGTCGTGGAAGGGCCGCGACCGCGTCAGCATCCTCACCCTCGCGGGCCGGATCGTCATCCCCGTGATCTACCAGGGCCGCTGGCCGGCCACTACCGGGGCGATCATGCGCGGCCAAGCCGATCTCGTCTACCGCGGCGGGGCGTTCTACCTCGCCGTGGTGATCGACGTTCCCGAACCGCCGCGGGGTGATGAGCCGGACGAGTGGCTGGGCGTGGATCTCGGCATCGTGAACCTGGCCACCGACTCCACCGGCGAAACCCACACCGGCAAGGGCGTACGCGCCGTCCGGCGGCGCAACGCCCGCTTGCGCGCCCGGCTCCAGGCCAAGGGCACCAAGTCCGCCAAGCGGCTTCTCAAGGCGCGTCGCCGCAAGGAGTCCCGGTTCGCCCGTAACACCAATCACGTCATCTCCAAGCATCTGGTCGGTAAAGCCAAAGACACCCAGACCGGGATCGCCCTCGAAGACCTCGAAGGCATCCGCGACCGGGTAACGGTTCGTAAGGCTCAGCGTGCCGACCTGCACTCGTGGGCGCTCTACCAGCTCCGCACGTTCGTGACCTACAAGGCCGCCATCGCCGGCGTGCCCGTGCGTCTGGTCGACCCCCGCAACACCTCCCGCACCTGCCATCGGTGCGGGCACTGCGACAAACGCAACCGTCCCAGCCGGGACGACTTCACGTGCCTCGGCTGCGGGTTCGCCGGCCCCGCCGACCACAACGCCGCGATCAACATCGGTCGCAGGGCAGTGAGTCACGCTGCCGATGACGCGGCCTGAACCGTACCCGCCAGGTACGGCGAGGAGCTGCAAGCTCGGTCCCTTCAGGGCCGAGAAGCTGACAGGGGGTGAGGATACCTCTTCGAGGGGCGGCGGTAGACCTGTCCGCCCCCGATACCCGGCGCCGCCTCGCCGGGCCGGTTCCTCCCGGTGCCACGGGTGCGGCGTGACAACGCGAGAACGCGGCCACCGGGCGTAACCTGAGGTGGTGGTCAGGCGGACAATTGAGGCATCCAACGTGCAGTCACCCGCGCAGCTGGCGGAGCTGCTCGACGAGCGGTCGTATCTGGCCGATACCGGGCTCGCCACGGCCGCCTTTCTCGCACTGCGGATGGGGCGCCCGCTGCTCCTCGAAGGCGAGGCCGGCGTCGGCAAGACCGAGCTGGCCAGGACCCTGGCCGCGCTGCTCGGGGCGCCGCTGATCCGCCTGCAGTGCTACGAGGGGCTGGACGCCGCCCAGGCGCTCTACGACTGGGACTTCGCCCGCCAGCTCCTGCACCTGAAGGCGGCGGAGGCGGGTGGGATCACCGACGCCGCCCGGCTGGAGGGGGAGGTCTACGATCGGAGGTTCCTGATCGCCAGGCCGCTGCTGAAGGCGATCGAGACCCAGCCCTCGGTGCTGCTCATCGACGAGGTCGACCGCGCAGACGTGGAGTTCGAGGCGATCCTGCTGGAGGTGCTCTCGGACTTCGCGATCTCCATCCCCGAGCTCGGCACGGTCCGCGCCGCGCGGCCGCCGGTGGTCGTGCTGACCTCCAACCGCACCCGCGAGGTACACGACGCCCTGAAACGGCGCTGCCTCTACCACTGGCTGGAGCACCCCTCCTTCGAGCGGGAGGTGGCGATCCTGCGCAGGCGGCTCCCCGGCTGTTCCGCGATCCTGGCCGAGCAGGTCGCTCACGCGACGGGACGGCTCCGCGAGGCCGACCTGATCAAGCCGCCGGGGATCGCCGAGACCCTCGACTGGACCGAGGCACTCCTGGCTCTCGGATCCCGCGAGCTCGACCCCGACGTGGCGGCAGCCACCCTGGGCGCCCTGCTCAAGCACAGGGAGGACCACGAGACCGTGCTCGGGAACGGATTCTTCGGTGTGGCCCGGCGTTGACGGCCCCGGTTTCCCCACCGGCGCGACCGGTGCCCCGGCGGATCGGGACACCGGCGGCCCGCCCGCCACGGATGACGGCGCCGCCCTTCCCGCCGGGAACGGCGAGGACCTGGTCGCGGTCATGACCGGTTTCGCCAGGACCCTGCGTGCCGCGGGGGTGCCCGCCGATCACGAGCGAACCCAGGGCCTGCTCCGCGCCCTGTCCCACCTGGACGCCGCGGAGCCCACCGACGTCTACTGGGCGGGCAGGCTCACGCTGTGCGCCTCGGCCGATGACCTGCCCCGCTACGACCGGGTCTTCGCGGCCTACTTCGAAGGGCGGCGCGCGGGCCGTGCGAGACCGGCGGCGATCACCGTCACCCGGCACACCGCGGCGCTGCCGCAGACCCGGCCCGATCGGGAGGAGAGCGGTGACTCCCCCGCGCTCGCGGCGACCGCGAGCGCGACGGAGGTGCTGCGCACCCGTGACGTGGCCAGGATGACGGGACCGGAGCTGGCCGAGGTACACCGGCTGCTCGCCCTGTTGCGGGTGGGCCGGGAACGGCGCCGGTCGCGACGTTTCAGGCCCTCGCGCCGGGGGCGGCTGGACGGCAGGGCGACGATTCGCGAGACCCTGCGCAGGGGCGGGGAGATCGCCGGGCTCCGCTACCGCGCGCACCGGACCAGACCCCGCAGGGTCGTGCTGCTGGTCGACGTCAGCGGCTCCATGACCCCGTACGCGGACACGCTGCTCCGCCTGGCCCACGCGCTGGTCAGGTCGGAGCCCGGGGCCACCGAGGTGTTCAGCGCGGGCACCCGGCTGACGCGGCTCACCGCCGAGCTGAGCCACCGCGACCCGGCCACCGCGATGAACGCCGTCTCCCGCGCCATTCCCGACTGGAGCGGCGGCACCCGGCTGGGTGCGGAACTCCGGCGGCTCCTGGCGCTGAACGACGCGGCCGGCGCGACGGTGGTGATCGCGTCCGACGGGTGGGAGCGCGGCGACGTCTCGCTGCTGGGGGCGGAGATGGCCAGGCTGTCGCGGACGGCCCACCGGGTGATCTGGGTGAACCCGCACAAGGGGCAGGAGGGCTACCAGCCGCTCACCGCCGGCATGCGGGCCGCCCTTCCCCATATCGACGACTTCGTGGCCGGGCACAGTCTGGCCGCCTTCGAAGAACTGGCAATGCTGCTGGGAGGCACTCGTGCGTGATGTTCTGTCGCAGGTCCTGCGCTGGTGGGAGGCGGGGGAGACGTTCGGCCTGGCCACCGTGGTCGACACCTTCCGCAGCGCCCCCCGGCCGCCTGGGGCGTCCATGGCGGTGCTCGGCGACGAGGCGGCGGGCAGCGTCTCGGGTGGCTGCGTCGAGGGGGCCGTCTACGAGCTGGCCCAGGAGGTGGTCTCCTCGGGCAGGCCCGTCCTGCAGCGGTACGGCGTGAGCGACGACGACGCCTTCTCCGTCGGCCTGACCTGCGGCGGCATCCTGGACGTGTTCGTCGAGCCGGTCTCTGAGGAGACCTTCCCCGAGCTGGGGGCGGTCGCCGCCTCGGTGCTCGGGCACGAGCCGGTGGCGGTGGCGACGATCCTGTCCGGGCCGGGCGCGGCGGGCAGCCGCCGGGTGATCTGGCCGGACCGCTCCTCGGGCTCCCTGGGGGTGGACCGGCTGAACGAGGCGGTGGACGACGACGTACGGGGCATGCTGGCGCAGGGGCTGACGGGCGCCCGCAGGTACGGGGCCCGGGGGGAGCGGCGGCTCGACGAGTTGTCGGTCTTCGTGCAGTCCTTCGCGCCGCCGCCCCGGATGCTGGTCTTCGGCGCGATCGACTTCGCCGCCGCGGTCGCCAGGATCGGCAAGTTCCTCGGTTACCACGTGGTCGTGTGCGACGCCCGGCCGGTCTTCACCACGGCCAAGCGCTTCCCCGAGGCCGACGAGGTGATCGTCAAGTGGCCGCACGACTACCTCACCTCGGTCACCGTGGACGAGCGGACCGCGATCTGCGTACTCACCCACGATCCCAAGTTCGACGTCCCGCTGCTGGAGGTGGCCCTGCGCACCCCGGCGGGCTACGTCGGTGCCATGGGATCGCGCCGTACCCACGAGGACCGGCTGGCCAGGCTCGCGCGGGCAGGGCTGGGGGAGGCCGAGCTGAAGCGGCTCCGCTCGCCGATCGGCCTGGATCTGGGTGCGCGCACCCCCGAGGAGACCGCGGTCTCCATCGCCGCCGAGCTGATCCAGCTGCGCTGGGGCGGCTCGGGCAGGCCGCTGACCGACGGCTCCGGCCGGATCCACGGCGACGGCCCGGTTCATGGCAACGGCTCGGTTCATGGCGATGACCCGGTTCACGGCGACGGGCCCGGCGCGTGAGTACGGCCGGAGCGGAACCGGCGGGAACGGTGAGCGCGGGGCTGCTGCTGGCCGCCGGGTCCGGCTCGCGGCTCGGCACGCCGAAGGCGCTGGTGGAGTTCGGCGGGGAGCGGCTGGTGGACCGGGGGGTCAGGGTGCTCCAGGACGGTGGCTGCCGGCCCGTGGTCGTGGTGCTCGGGGCGGCCGCCGTCCGGGTGCCGGGGGCGGTGACCGTCCACAACCCGGACTGGAGTTCGGGGATGGGCTCCTCGCTCAGGGCCGGTCTGGACGCGATCCCCGCCACCGCCGAGCAGGTGGTGATCAGCCTGGTGGACCAGCCGTTCGTCGGCCCGGCGGCGGTGGAACGGCTCATCCGGGCCGCGGAGCGGGGTGCCTCGGTCGCCGTCGCCACCTACGGCGGGGCGCGGCGGAACCCGGTGCTGATCGCCAGGGAGCACTTCGCGGAGGTCTCCCGGCTCGCGACCGGTGACGCCGGAGCACGCCCGTTTCTGAAGGCCCATCCCGAACTGGTCGTCGCGGTCCCCTGCGACGACGTGGCGGACCCCGCCGACATCGACACCCCGGCGGACCTGTCGGCGCTGCGGGCCCGCTCCGAGGCCGCCGCCCGAGCCGCCCGCCCCGGCTGAGCCCGGCGGCTTTACGGGCCCGTTCCGGCCTCGCCGCCCGAGTCGCCGTCCGAACCCCCTGAGCCCAACCTGGGCGGACCCGCCGGAGCCAGGGGCCCGTTCCGGCCTCGCCTTCCGAGCCTTCCGAGCCCTCCGAGCCCTCCGAGCCCTCCGGACCCTCAGGCCCGGCGGTCAGTCCGGTCAGCCCGGTTTCTGGGAGGTCAGGCGCAGCGAGGCGAAGGCGGCGCGGTGGTCGCTGCCCGCGGCCCGCTCGACGCCCGCCCCGGTGGCGGTCAGGCCGCGGTAGAGGATGTGGTCGGGACGGGTGACGGGGAAGGCCGCGGGCCAGGTGAAGCCGAACCCCGTACCGGCCTCCTGCTGGGCGTCCGACAGCGGCGGCACCAGGCCGGAGCGCTTGCGGTCGGTGGTGGCGGTGTTGAGGTCGCCGAGCAGCAGCAGGCGCGCGCTGTCGTCCTTGTCGATCATCCTGCGGGCGTGGGCGAGGGTCTCGTCACGCTGCGCGGTCTGGCCCGGCCGGGCGGAGGCGAGGTGCATGACGTACACGGTCAGTCTCCCCTTGGGGGTGGCGACCACCGCTCGCAGCGCCCGCGCCCAGTCGAGGCCGATGTCGGCCTTGCGGGCCTCGACGATCGGGAACCGGCTCCACAGGCCGACCGTGGCGATCCGGTAGTGATGGGGAAAGCGTTCGCTGAGGATCTCCGCCGCCGGGCCTCCTGCGGTCAGCTCCTGCACCGCGACCAGGTCACGGCCCTTGGCGACCGACCGTACGGCCTCGGCCGAGTCGGCGTTGGCCGCGCCCACGTTGAGCGTGGCGACCGACAGGTCGCTGGGGCCGCCGGGCGGGCTGCGCAGCAGCGTCGGGCCGAACATGAGGCCCCAGACGATCGCCGGGAGCAGCGCCGCGAGGATCACCCGCCATGAGCGGGTGGCCAGCGCGCAGATCAGCAGGACAGGTATCGCGACGCCGAGCCAGGGAAGGAGGCTCTCCAGCACGGGAGTGAACCCGCCCAGTTCCGGCAGGAGCCGGTGCCCGCCAAGAGTCAAGGCCAGGGCTCCCGCCACCACGATGATCGACCGCCTCAGCACACCCCTCCTTGTCGCCGTCAAAGATCCCCTACCCCGGAATGCGTAGGCTACCGGCCCGGCGGGCGGGGCTTGGTGCTTCGGCGGTGAGTCGATAGCCTTTACAGCCAAGGCAACGGAACAACATTCGGTTTCGTCGGCGCTGCGGAAGGACGATCTCACGATGCGTATCGGTATGGCCCTGAGCTACTCGGGGGGCTTCAAGGAGACGGTGGCCGAACTGGCCGACTACGAGAAGGCCGGTCTCGACATCGTCTTCGTCGCCGAGGCATACAGTTTCGACGCGGTCAGCCAGATGGGCTACATCGCGGCCAAGACCGAGAGGCTGCAGATCGCCTCCGGCATCCTGCCGATCTACTCCCGCACCCCCGCCCTGCTGGCCATGACCGCGGCGGGCCTGGACTACGTCTCCGACGGCCGCTTCACCCTCGGCCTGGGGGCCTCGGGGCCGCAGGTCATCGAGGGCTTCCACGGTGTCCCGTACAACGCCCCGCTCGGACGTACCCGCGAGGTCATCGAGATCTGCCGCCAGGTGTGGCGGCGTGAGCGGCTGAACTACGAGGGCAGGCACTACACCGTCCCGCTCCCCGCGGACCAGGGGACCGGTCTCGGCAAGCCGCTGAAGCTCATCAACCACCCGCTCCGCGACCGCATCCCCGTCGTGATCGCCGCCATCGGTCCCAAGAACGTCGAGCTGGCCGCCGAGCTGGCCGAGGGCTGGGAGCCGATCTTCTACATGCCGGAGAAGGCGGCCGAGGTGTGGGGAGCCTCCCTGGCGGCGGGCCGGGCCAAGCGGGACCCGGCGCTGGGAGAGCTGGACGTGATCGCCCAGGCGTCGCTGGCCATCGGCGACGACGTCTCGGGCTGGCTGGAGCTGGGCCGCCCGATGGCCGCCCTCTACATCGGCGGGATGGGGGCCAAGGGCAGGAACTTCTACAACGACCTCGCCCGCAGGTACGGCTACGAGAAGGAGGCCGAGCAGATCCAGAACCTCTACCTGGAGGGAAAGAAGGACGAGGCCGCCGCGCTCGTTCCGGGGGAGATGCTGGAGAAGATGTCGCTGATCGGCTCGGAGGGGCATGTCAGGGAGCGGCTGCAGGCGATGCGCGAGTCGGGGGTCACGACCATCAACGTCGCCCCGCTGGGACGCACCCACGCAGAGCGCCTCCGGCTCATCGAGAAGGTCAGGGAACTCGCCTCCTGACCTTCTCGGACATCGCGATCGGCTTGGCCTGGCACCCGCCGGTTCCGGCAACCGGCGGGTGCCAGGCGGTACAGAGCTATCCGCGCTGTCCGCGGGTCACCGATCGTTCGACATCAACGTGAGGGCGTACAGCGCGATCGCCGCGAAGTCGTCGGCGGGCTCCGACGCCTGCCAGGAGCGCACGTCGTCGACGTAGCGGGAGCCGCGCCCGGTGAACTCCTCGTAGCGGTCCACGCCGTCACCCGGGCAGCGCTTCATCTCCTCGAAGTGCCCGCCCAGGCCATCCTTGAAAAGGTCCTCGCTGTTGGGGCCGTTCACCACCGCGCCGGTGGCGTAAGGCGGGCGGCCGTCCACGCGGCCGTTGAGGTTGGCGATCTGGTGGTGCGGGCAGCGCTCGAAGTTCTCGCCCACGCCGACCATGAACGACACACCCCAGGCGTTGGCACCGAAGGTCCAGTTGCGCTGCTGGGTGCCGAAGGCGTCGTAGGAGCGGTCGCCGCTCACCGACCGGTACAGCCGGGAGGTGGCGGCCAGGCCGAAGGCGTGCGGCACCGCGTCGAACCCGTTGTAGACCGCCCCGGCCCGGAACGGGTCCGCGGCGGCGCGCCCGGCGCCGATCTCCAGCTGGGCCTTCAGGTCGCCGATCAGGCGTGACTCGTCCACGGCCAGGCCGGTCTCCCGGGCGGCGCGCAGCGCGCGGACCAGGTCGGCGTGACCGAGGGCGCTGACGTCGTAGAGGTTGAGCGTGTCACCGCCGGCGTCGTGCCGCAGGTACTGGCCGGCCCAGTGCGCGGCCTGCTTCAGCCATTCCCCGGCCCTGGGGTCGCCCAGCCGCTGCGCGGCCAGCGCGAGCTCGGCGCCGCCGAGCTCCATGTCGTCGCGCCACACGCTCTCGGGGTAGAACGCCCACGGCAGCGAGGTGACGAGCTGTCCCACGTCCTCGGTCTTGGCCAGCGCGTAGATCGAGGCGGCCTTGTCCAGCAGCTTTCTGGCCCGCGCGCGGCTGGGTTCGACCTGGGCGGCCAGGGCGAAGGCGGCAGCGGTACGGCCGGCGAGGTTGGGGCTGATCGGCCGGCCGGGAGGGGCCGCGCGGAAGACCGGGCGGTTGCGGATGTACTGGCGCCCCTCACCGGTGTCCAGATCGTCGGCCTCGGGCAGGCGCCAGATGTCGTGGTCGCCGAAGAACGTGCCCTCCGCGTTGCCCGCGCCGATGCCGACCTGGATGTAGAGGGTCCTGGACTCCTCGTCCCACATCTTGTCCAGCCACTTCAGGCCGTGCGCGGCCTCCGCGCGCAGGCGGGGGTCCACCACCGGCCCCGCGTCGCGGCTGGCCGCCCAGAGCAGCGTGTCGACGTAGGACTGGATGTGGGTGAACTTCAGGTAGTCGCCCGCGTCGAACCAGCCGCCCTCGACGTCGACACCCCCGCCGATCCTGGTCAGCTCGCCCTGGATCTGGTCGGTACCGGGGCCGGTGAAGGTGGGCCACTCGTAGACGGTGGCGTCGCGGTCGGTCAGGTGGCTGGGCTTGCGCCCCAGCTCGCCGCGGATCACGTCCGCGCCGTCGCGCTGGGAACCGAAGAAGGTGACGACCTTGGACGCCGGCCGGGCGAACTGTGCGGCGGGGGCCACCAGGAACCTCGCCGAGGTGGAGGTGGAGGTCTTGATCCGGTACTCGCCCGGGGTGCGGAGCCTGCTGACGTCTATGGAGTAGACGTGCTTGTACCGGGCGTTCCAGGTGCCGAGATCCGCTCCGGCCCGGCCGCTCATCACCTCCCGCCCCCTGCGATCGACCACGGTGAAGCGGGCGCCCGCGGCCGGACCGGTGGTCATGAGGTAGGCCTGCTTGGTCTCCGAGGGGGCGAACCCGACCTGGTCCACCCTGATGAATCCGGCGGTGCTGTCGGCCGTGGCGGGACTCCCGGCTGACACGAGTGCGAAGAGGGCTACGGCGGCGAGAATGCGTCGCATCGGCGCTCCTGGTAGGGGAAAGTTAGGAAAGCTTCCTAACGTTCCTTGGGAAGGTAACGACACCGGAGTACGAGGGTCAATAGCATGTGGGACATGAGCCTCATCCATGCCCGGCGCCGCGAGCGCCTGACGGCCCTGCTCCCCGCTCACGAGACGGATGCGATCCTGGTCACCGGCGGCGTGAACGTGCGCTACCTGACCGGCCTGGCCAGCTCCAACGCGGCGGTCCTGGTCCGGGCCGACGCCGGCGCCACGCTGGCCACCGACTCCCGCTACATCGGGGCCGCCCGGCGGCTGTGCGCCGACATCGAGGTGGTCGAGGAACTCGACGTCGCCGCGGCGCTGCTACCGGAGAGCGGCCGGACGGGCATCGAGGCCGACCACATGTCCGTCGCCACCTACTTCCGGCTGGGCGGCGACCGGCTCCGCCTGTCGGGACTGGTGGAGTCGGTGCGCATGGTCAAGGACGACGCCGAGATCGATCTCATCCGCACCGCGTGCGAGCTCACCGACCGGGCCTTCGCCGAGGTCCTGCCCGAACTGCGTCCGGGGCTGACCGAGAAGGAGGTGGCCAGGGCGCTGGAGCGCCGGATGGTCGAACTGGGCGCGGACGGGCTCGCCTTCGACACGATCGTCGCGAGCGGGCCCAACGGTGCGATCCCGCACCACTCGCCCTCGGACCGGCCGCTGGAGCGCGGAGACCTGGTCACCATGGACTTCGGGGCGCTGTACCGGGGCTACCACGCCGACATGACCAGAACCGTGGCGATCGGCGAGCCCGCCGGCTGGCAGCGCGAGCTGTACGACCTGGTCCGCGCCTCCCAACGGGCCGGCCGCCGGGCCGTGCGGACCGGTGCGGCGTTCCACGAGGTGGACGCCGCGGCCCGCGACCTGATCGCCGAGGCGGGATACGGGGAGTTCTTCAAGCACGGGCTCGGCCACGGAGTCGGGCTGGAGATCCACGAGATGCCGTTCCTGTCTCCGCGAAAGCCAGAGCCTGACCGTGAGCACGCTAGAATAGAGGACCGAGTTCCGGTCACGGTTGAACCTGGGGTATATCTTCCCGGCAGGGGCGGTGTCCGCATCGAGGACACGCTCGTGGCGCGTGATGGCGGGCCGGAACTTCTCACCCGGACGACCAAAGAGCTGCTCGTCCTCTAAGAGCGGCCGTACGCAGGAGAGAACTAGTGGCGACGACGAACGACCTCAAGAACGGCCTGGTGCTCAAGCTCGACGGCGGTGAGCTCTGGGCTGTCGTGGAGTTCCAGCACGTCAAGCCCGGCAAGGGCGGCGCGTTCGTCCGCACCAAGCTCAAGAACGTGCTATCGGGCAAGGTCGTCGACAAGACCTTCAACGCGGGCGTCAAGGTCGAGGTGGCCAACGTCGACAAGCGCGAGATGCAGTTCTCGTACATGGACGGTGACGACTACGTCTTCATGGACACCGAGACCTACGACATGCTCCATGTCTCCAGGGTCGCGGTCGGCGACTCCGCCAACTACCTGCTGGAGAACATGCTGGCCACCGTGGCGATCAACGAGGGCAACGTCCTCTACGTCGACCTGCCCGCGGCCGTCGAGCTGATCGTCGCCGAGACCGAGCCCGGCCTCCAGGGCGACCGCTCCACCGGCGGCACCAAGCCCGCCAAGCTGGAGACCGGTGCCGAGATCAAGGTGCCGCTGTTCATCACCACCGGCGAGAAGGTCAAGGTCGACACCCGCACCGGCGATTATCTCGGCCGCGCCTGATGTCGGCACGGGGTAAGGCGCGCAGGCGCGCGCTGGACATCCTCTTCGAGGCGGAGGCACGGAGCGAGGACCCGCTCAGCGTTCTCGCCGAGCGCCTGGAGCGGGCCGAGCCGCCCGTGAACGAATACACCACGACGATCGTCGAAGGCGTGTGCAGGCACCGGACGCGCATCGACGAGCTGATCACCGCCTACGCCGACGGCTGGACGCTCGACCGCATGCCCGCGGTCGACCGCAACCTCCTGCGTGGCGGCACCTACGAGCTGCTGTGGATGCCCGACGTCCCCGAGGGCGTCGTCATCAGTGAGTGGGTCAGCCTGGCCTCCGAGCTGTCGACCGACGAGTCGCCGCAGTTCGTCAACGGCCTGATGGCCAGGTTCAAGCAGCTCAAGCCGTCGCTGACGCTCTAGCCGCGCCCCGCGGGGAGCCGATCTCCGTCTCCCCGCCTCGGCGCACATCCCCACGGCTCCTCATCCACTCGCACACCCCCGCGGCCTGGACGGGCACTCGTCAGGCACCTCCCCCGGACGCCCCCTTTTCCCGCGGATCCGACCGCCTTCCTCCGGGCACGCCGGCCAGGTCTGTCCGCACGGGGAAAAAGACTCGATCAATTACGAGTATGGATAGTCCTTGGGCCGCGCCGGGGGACGCGCGGCGTAGGCTGGGCTCGTCACGTATGAGGAGGCGATCTGAAGTTGCACGCCGTAGGCATCTCACGGCACGCAGGCACCCCGGCGGTCCGCACCGCGGTCGTATGGGACGTCCTGAGCGCCGTGCTGGCCGAACGGGTGGCCGCGACGGGCCGTGATCGGCTCGACATCGTCGACGCCGGGGGCGGCACGGGTGGTTTCGCCGTTCCCCTGGCCGACCTGGGCCACGCTGTGACGGTCGTCGATCCCAGTCCCGACTCGCTCGCCGCGCTGGAGCGCCGCGCGGCGGAGGCGGGGGTGAAGGTGCGCGCCCTGCAGGGTGACGCCGCGGACCTGGGGGAGCTGCTCCCGAGCGGTGGCACCGACCTGGTGCTCTGCCACAGCGTGCTGGAGTACGTGGAGGATCCGGTCGGCGCGGTGACGGCCATGGCCGGCCTGCTGCGCGAGGGCGGCGTGATCAGCGTGCTCGCCGCGAACCCGCTCGCCGCCGCGCTGCATCGGGCCTTCGCCGGACGCTTCGACGAGGCCCGCCAGGTCCTGGACGACCCCGAGGGCCGCTGGGGCGACCGCGACCCCACCCCCAGGCGCTTCACCCGTGAGGCACTGGAGCGGCTTCTCGCCGTGACCGGCCTCGCGCCCGGCGAGGTGCACGGTGTGCGAATCTTCACCGACCTGGTGCCCAGCAGGCTGCTCGACGGCGAACCCGGAGCCGCACGCGCCCTGCTCGACCTGGAGCAGGCGGCGGCGGCGCACCCGGTTCTCCGCGACATCGCGACCCAACTGCATGTGCTTGGCCACCGGTGAGCACCACATCGAACGCGTGTTCCCGTAGGATGGCGTCGTGTCGAGAAAGCAGCAGATGCCACGCCCGGAATCGGATCTGGGGACGGACGACACCGGCTGCCCGATCCTCCATGTCGACATGGACGCCTTCTACGCCGGTGTCGAGCTGCGCGAGCGCCCCGAGCTCAGCGGAACCCCCGTCATCATCGGCGCGCCCGGCGCGCGCGGAGTGGTGCTCAGCGCCACCTACGAGGCCCGGAGGTTCGGGGTGCACTCGGCCATGCCCATGACCCGGGCCCGACGGCTCTGCCCTCACGCGGTGATCATCCCGCCGAGCCGCAGCAAGTACGCGGAGGTCTCCCGGCGTGTCATGGAGATATTCCAAACCTTCACCCCCGAGGTCGAGCCGATAGCCTCCGATGAGGCGTTCCTGGACGTCGGCGGGGCACGCAAGCGCCTGGGTCCCCCGGCGGAGATCGCCAGGATGATCCGTGAACAGGTCGTGCGCGAGCAGGGCGTCACCTGCTCCGTGGGAGTCGCCAACAGTAAGTTCGTGGCAAAGCTCGCCTCGCGCCACTGCAAGCCGGACGGGCTGTTCGTGGTTCCCGCCGACAGGGTGGTCGACTTCCTGCACCCGCTCCCGGTGGCGGCGCTGTGGGGTGTCGGGGAGCGCACCGAGCGATCGCTGGCCCGGCTCGGTGTCAAGACGGTCGGCGATCTCGCCAGGGTCCCGGTGGACACGCTCCGGCGCGAGCTGGGGCAGGCGGCGGGCGAGCACCTCGCGGCGCTCGCCTGGGGGCGTGACGAGCGTCCCGTGACCCCGCACGTTCCCGACAAGAGCATCGGCGCGGAAGAGACATTCGCCACAGACGTCGCAGACCCCGTGGAGATCCGCAGGGAGCTTCTCCGGCTCTCCGAGCGGGTCGCGGCCAGACTCAGGCAGGGGGGCAGCGTCGGCCGCACGGTCAGCGTCAAGCTCCGCCGCGCCGACTTCACCACCCTGTCCCGCTCCCGGAGCCTGCGTGAGCCCACAGACGTAGCCAAGATCCTGTACGACGTCGCCTGCGCCCTCTACACCGCCTCCGGTCTGGAGAACGTCCAGCTGAGGCTGGTCGGAGTACGGGTGGAGAACCTCAGCCCGGCCGACGGGGCGAGCAGGCAGCTCGGCCTCGGAGAGCGTGAGACGGGCTGGCGGGAAGCCGAGCAGGCGATGGACAGGGCCGCCCGCAGATTCGGTCACAACGCGGTGCTCCCGGCCTCCCTTGTTCGCCCGCCGTTTGATGGAATAGATCCATGACGCGGCCTCCGGTTTGGACTACGTTGGACGTTTTCTTTCGTCTACGTCTACAGCCTCGTATTCTGGGGATAACCGACCGCGAGGTTCGGACACCCCGTGTCGTCCGTCACCGTCTTCCCCGTCCTGGGGCTGTCCTTGGGAGGCGCCGTGCCGCTCTCTGAGCACGAGCAGCGCTTGCTCGACCAGATCGAGCAGGCACTCTACGCCGAGGACCCGAAGTGGGCCAATACCGTCAGGATCAGTGATCCCCGCAGCCACTACAGGCGCCGCCTGGTGAAGGCCTCCATCGGCTTCATCCTGGGTGTCGTCCTGCTGATGGTCGGCGTTGTGATCATCAACATCCCGCTCGGCGTCGGCGGTTTCGTGGTCATGCTCGCCGCGTGTCTGTGGGGTCTGTCCAGCTGGAAGCGGATGAACGGGTTCGGTGAGGCCGGCGCGGCCGTACCGTCCGATCAGCCGCGAGGCAAGGGGGGACGCCGCAGTGGCTCTCGCCAGAGCTTCATGGAACGCATGGAGGAGCGCTGGCGCCGTCGTAACGACGAGCACTAGCCGCCGGGCTCGCCGCCGTTCGCGGCGGCGGATCTCCTCCCCGACCCCCTGACGACGAGGGCCGCTCCCGATTGGAAGCGGCCCCTGCCATCCGGTGAACCCGCCCTGCTCAGGCGCCCTTCCTGGCCGGCCTGCGGAGCCGGATGTTCTCCAGCCGGTCGAAGCCGTCCAGCACCCGCCCGCCGAGCCCCCGCATCCGCAGGAGCGTGGAGGGCGGCAGCAGCACAGCCCTGATCCGCCTGCCACGGGTCACGGTGGCGGCCAGCGCCCGCCGCACACTCCGCAGGTCCGCACGGAGCGTGCCGGTCTCACCCGGGGTCCTGGCGTAGAGCATCCGCTCCACCGCCGAGGTGATCCTCCCCAGCGCGGTGGCGACCTCCGGTTCGAACCCGTACTGCTCCGTCAGCCGCCTGGCCAGCGCGCGCGGGCTCTCACTCGCCTGCCGTGACATCCCGTAGTCGTACAGAGCGTCGTCGAGTTCGGCCCAGGACGCCCGCACCGCCGACTCCCGCCGGACGCCCCTGACCGCCGTGGCGTCGGACGGATCCTCGTCGAGTTCGGCCCAGGACGCCCGCACCGCCGACTCCCGCCGGACGCCCCTGACCGCCGTGACGTCGGACGGATCCTCGTCGTCGGGATCCTTGAACCGCCGGGAGTAGTATCTGCTGCGGCGGGCCCGCAGCTGCCAGCGGATCATCGCCGGAATCAGCGCGACCAGCAGCGCGATCACGACTCCGATGCCGATTCGCGCGGCCGGCGGCATGCCCTCGTCCAGTGCGATCGGCAGGCCGCCGGAGTCGAGGCCGAGCGTCCGGTCACGACGGCCGGCCGCCGCCCCGCCGGTGGGGTCGGAGTCGCCGGGGTCCGCCGACGGGGCCGTGATCGGCTCGTCGGGGGTGGCCGACGTCGCCTCGGGCCGGGTGTAGGAGGGCACCGTCGCGCTGCCCTGGCCCGCCCCGCCCGTCGGCGTGGGTTCGAAACGGAGCCACCCGGTCCCCTCGAAGTACAGCTCGGGCCAGGCGTGCGAGTCATGGGTGCGCACCTGCCACTGCCCGGACAGGTTGCCGCCGCCGGTGTAGCCGATGGCGACCCGGGAGGGGATGCCCAGGACGCGCGCCAGCACCGCCATGGAGGCGGCGAACTGCTCGCAGTAGCCGGTCCTGTTGCGGATCAGGAAATCCGTCAGCGCCGGGCCGTCGTGCCCCTGAGTGGACAGGTCGTAGGTGAACCCGCCCTTTTTCGTGAAGAACTCCTGCAGCTGGATCGCCTGCTCGTACTGGCTGGATTCGCGCTTGGTCACCCGGGTGGCCAGTTCCCTGATCTCCCCGGGAAGGCTCTCCGGCAGTCCCAGGTACCGTTCCTTGATCGCCGGGGCCGCCGGACCCGCCGCCCTGAGCTTCTCCGCCGTGGGCTCGGGCTCGGCGGTGACCACCTGGTAGGTCAGGCCCTCGGCGGTGTTCCTGGTGGAGAAGACCATGAGCGTGTCGCGGTCGGGCCGCCAGTCGCCCTCCACCGTGACCCTGGACGCGGGGTAGGGCAGTGGCAGGAAACTCAGCCTCCTGACCTGCTCGCTCACCGTGATGTCGAGGGTCGCCGGCGTGACGGGCACGTCCGCGTCCTGGCCGGGGGGCACCGGCATCGGTGAGTCGGAGGTCCGGTCCTCGGGGCGGCCTCTGGGCTCCGACATCGTCCACTGCTCGCCGTCGAAGACGTCGAGGGAGTACATCCGCAGGTAGCGTGCCGAGCCGTCGCTGACCGTGTAGGTCAGCACCGTGGAGTTCTCCGGCAGCGACAGCTGGCCGCGCAGGTTGACGATGGGGTTCGGGATGCTGATCGAGTTGCCGCCACCCTTGCCGTTGCCCACCCCGAACGAGAACAGCGGGTTGGGCTCCAGCGGAGGGAGCAGCAAGGGCAGCAGGACGGCCAGCACGATCGCGGTGAAACCGATGCGCCTGCCGGACAGCCGTAGCGTCCCGGCATCGGAGGAGGGGCGCGTGACGGTGAAGGAGGACGTCCGGCGCACCAGCACCGCCCGGCCCCAGTGGCTGACCCGCTCCCGCCCGTCGGCGACGAGCACGCCGAGATAGCCCAGGGCGCCGATGATGAACGCCGGCCAGCTGATCGGCTCGGCGACCACCGCCGCCGGGACGGTGAACAGCGCCAGCAGCGGCAGCCCGGTGAGGGCCGCCCTGCGCAGCCGCGCGGCCAGCAGGTCGACGGTGACCGCGATCAGGCCGACGCCGCCGCAGGTGAGCAGGACGATTCCGGCGCTGTCCGGCACGGGGGCGGCGAACCGCTGGATGTCGGCGAAGCCCGTCGCCAGCAGCTCGGCCAGTACCAGGATCGACTCCTTGGTGGGCACCACCCTCGCCCACGCCTCGTCGCCGGCGAAGACCGCGGTCAGGTAGATCCAGACCGCGAGCACCTGGGCGGGCGGCACCAGCCAGCCGGGCAGCCTGTAGTGGCCGGCCAGCACGCCGATCCCGGTCACGACCAGGATCGCGCCGAGGCTGGTCCAGAACCAGGCGCCGCCCTGGAAGAGGGGATAGAGCGCGATCGCGACCGCTCCCGTGGCCACGCCCGACGCGATGGGAAGTCTCATGCGTTGCCCCTGCTCGCCAAGGATCGCCCGCGCCGCGCGGCGTCCTGCCACACGCTCGCGATGGAGACGCCGGCGGCCAGTCGCACGACGCGCCAGCCCGTCCCCGTCAACACCGCCCGCGCCGCCTGGAAGTCCTCGTCCTCGCCGAGTTCGGGATGCTCCCATCCCGCCACGTCCAGCATCACGGCCACGCCGGTCATGTTGCCGTGCCTGACCCTGGCCAGCTCCTGGGCCTGGTCGAGGTCCATCTTGCCGAGCACGGCCACGATCAGCCCGTCGCCGCCGCCCTGACGCAGCGCGCCGACGCCGTACTCCAGCGACCGTGCCGGGCTGGCCCTTACCACGGCCAGGGTGTCCAGCAGCGACAGGCTCAGTCCGCCGTCGGTGAGGTGCTCGGCCCCCTGGTCGGTGACCAGGCGCAGGCCGAGACCCTCATGGGCCAGGTGCACGCCGATGGAGGCGGCGGCCGCGACCGCGGTCTCGAACGACGAGCGCGGGCCCTCACCTCGGTGGGCGTACCGCCGAGTGTCCAGCAGCAGCGCACCTCTGCTCTGCCACTGCTGCTCCTCGCGCCGGACCATCAGCTCGCCGTGCCTGGCGGTCGAGCGCCAGTGCACCCGCCGCAGGTCGTCGCCCTGCCGGTACTCGCGCGGGGCGACGTCGTCGTCCCCCGACGCCGCGACGCTTCTGGTACGGCTGTCACCGCCGCCCGTCCACTCGCCGGCCAGACGGACGTGGGGCAGCGCCACCACCTGGGGCGTCACCATCAGCGTGTCGCTGATGGTGAACGACCTGGTCAGCTCGACCAGGCCGAAGGGATCGCTGATCCGGATGGAGAGCGGGCCGATGGTGAAGCGGCCGCGCAGGTCGGAGCGGACCCGGTAGTCGATCTCCCGGACACCCTGCGGCTCCACCCGGTCCAGCACGAACCTGGGCCGGGCGCCGAGGGCGTAGGGAACGGTGTCCTCGACCATCAGCAGACCGGTCGGCAGCCGGGTGACGTTCTCCAGCCGCAGCGTCACGGTGGCCTCGCTGCCCACCTCGGTCCTGGGCGGATCCAGACGCCGCGCGCAGCTCAGCCGGTAGCG
The DNA here is from genome assembly GCF_050943795.1 of Streptosporangium sp. CA-115845. Lineage (NCBI taxonomy): Bacteria > Bacillati > Actinomycetota > Actinomycetes > Streptosporangiales > Streptosporangiaceae > Streptosporangium > Streptosporangium sp. CA-115845. The sequence continues at coordinate 3,131,392 of NZ_CP191988.1, forward strand.
GGTGCGGGCGACCACCATGGCCGCCAGCAGCGGCAGCGAGACGATCAGCACGCCGATCCTGAGCAGGTCGTGCTCGCCGAGGAGGAAGGCGCACAGCAGCGCCGCGACGCCGGACGCGATGAAGGACCGGCCGCGGGCGGTGAGCGCCTTGAGGCCGGAGGTCACCGGGCCTGGGCCTCGGGAACGGGAACCCGGCGGACCAGGTCGGCGATCACCTGCTCGGGCGGGCGGCGCTGTCCCTGAGCCTCGATGCTGGGCAGCAGCCGGTGCGCCAGCACGGGGATGGACAGCTCCTGCAGGTCGTCGGGGATGACGTAGTCGCGGCCGGCGAGCGCCGCGTGCGCCCGCGCGGCCCTGACCAGTTGCAGGGTCGAGCGAGGAGAGGCGCCCAGCCTCAGGTCGGGGGACTGGCGGGTGGCGGTCACCAGGTCGATCGCGTACTTCTTGATCGGCTGGGAGACGTAGACCCCGCGCACCGCCTCGATCAGCGCCCGCACCTCCTCGGTGGTGGCCACCGGCTCCAGCTTGTCCAGCGGGGAGGCCGCGCCGTGCACGTCGAGCATCTCCAGCTCCGCGGCGGGGGCCGGGTAGCCCATCGCGATCCTGGCGGTGAACCGGTCGCGCTGAGCCTCGGGCAGGGGGTAGGTGCCCTCCATCTCGATCGGGTTCTGTGTCGCGATCACCATGAAGGGGGAGTCCAGCCGGTAGGTCGCCCCGTCGACCGTGACCTGCTGCTCCTCCATGCACTCCAGCAGCGCCGACTGGGTCTTCGGTGAGGCACGGTTGATCTCGTCACCCACCACGATGTTGGCGAAGACCGGGCCCGGCTTGAACTCGAACTCCCTGGTCTGCTGGTTGTAGGCGCTCACCCCGGTGATGTCGCTCGGCAACAGGTCGGGGGTGAACTGCACGCGGCGCACCGGGCAGTCGATGGAGCGCGCCAAGGCCTTGGCGAGCATGGTCTTGCCGACTCCGGGCACGTCCTCGATGAGCAGGTGGCCCTCGGCGAGTAGTACGGTCAAGGTCAGGCGGATGACGTCACTTTTGCCTTCGATCACCGATTCGATCGACTGGCGGATCCGGTGCGCGGTGACAACAAGATCATCAAGCTGAGGTGAGACGTCATGAGTTACTGCCACCAGGCCTCCATGAGGATGCGGCGGTTGTGCGCCGGGGGTTGCCGTTGCGGAATCTTTGCGATCCCGTTACTCATTCTGTTTACGACCCTACGGCGCCGCGCGTTTCAGCGGCGACCTTACGTGGTCATCAAGGATGATTTCGGGTGATCAGCCACAGTGTGCGCCATGATCGTCGCGTTCCTGTGCGAGTGACGTGTCGATCCTGTGACGGGCATGGTGCTGTTTCACCTTCCATCATTCTTCACCGCCTTACAGTCCATTTCATGATCTTTGGACTATTCGGTAATCTTCCCGACACGCCCGTGACGTATGCCGGGCCGCTTACCCCCTCCACTCCGCACCACCCCATTTGAACTGGGGAAATGTCGACGAAACCTGCCGCGAAGAGGCGCGGAATCAGTTGACGGTGGAGAGAAGTGGAGTATGGTGGTGCGCAGTGGAGGGCAAGGCCGCGACGCCTGGTTCGCCGCTGGGCACGGGAGGTGGAGCCGATGTTCCTCGGCACTCACCACCCGCGTCTCGATGAGAAGGGACGGCTGTTCCTGCCGGCGAAGTACCGTGAGGAGCTGGCGGAGGGTCTGGTGATCACCAAAGGCCAGGAGCGTTGCCTCTACGTCTTTCCCGTAGAGGAGTTCCAGCGCATAACCGAGGCTCTGCGCAACGCGCCGGTGACCGCCAAGGCGGTCCGTGACTACAGTCGTGTCCTCTTCGCCAGCGCATCCGACGAGGTCGCCGACAAGCAGGGACGGATCACCGTTCCGCAGGCTCTGCGCGAATACGCCAGCCTGCGCCGTGACTGCGTGGTCATCGGAGCCAACACCCGGCTGGAGATCTGGGACGCGCACGCCTGGAGCGCCTATCTGGCCGACCAAGAGCAGGCTTTCGCCGATCTGTCGGAGGAGGTGCTGCCAGGGATTTTGTGACTCCACGGTCGACTCATCGGTAAAACGTCGTTCGGCGAGGTCTCCACCCGCAACCACCTGCCCGTCAGCTGATGCACCTTCCCCGGTGTCAGGTGACGGACGGATACGCGGGTGCGGATGGGGACCTGGCCGGACGGCCCCGGGGGTGGGGGCCAGTTTCAAGACACCGGTGAGCGTCCGCCGCGCGTCCGTGGGACGGGGCGGGAAATAAGGAGGGCTGCGCCTCATGCGCGCCGAAAACCACAGCCATGATCTTCAGGCGCCGGGGGGGCACGTCCCCGTCATGCTCGACCGGGTGCTGGAGTTGCTCGCTCCGGCGCTGGCCCGCCCCGCTCCGGTGCTCGTCGACGCCAACCTCGGACTCGGCGGCCATGCCGAGGCGCTGCTCGCCGCGCACCCCTCGCTCCATCTGATCGGGATCGACCGCGACCCCACCGCCATCGAGCGCTCCACGGCCAGGCTCGCGCCGTACGCGAACCGGATCACGCTGGTGCGCGCGGTCTCCGACGAGCTCTCCGAGGTGCTGGCCGGCGCCGGCCACCCCAGGGTCGACGCAGCCCTGTTCGACCTGGGCGTCTCCTCCCCGCAACTGGACGAGGCCGAGCGCGGTTTCGCCTACTCCTACGACGCGCCGCTGGACATGCGGATGGACCGTGACGAGGAGCTCACGGCCGAGATCGTGGTCAACACCTATCCGGTCGCCGAGCTGATCCGGATCCTGCGGGATTACGGAGAAGAACGATTCGCCCCGCGTGTCGCGCATCTAATTCTCAAGGAAAGGGCCAGGGAGGCCATAACGTCTACCAAGCGGCTTGCGGAGATCGTCCGGACGGCGATCCCCGCCGCTACGCGCAGGACCGGGGGCAACCCCGCTAAAAGGACTTTTCAGGCGTTGCGGATCGAGGTGAACGCGGAGTTGACGGCGCTGGAACGCGCGCTCCCAGCCGCGCTCGACGCATTGACGCTGGGCGGGCGCGTCGTCGTGCTCGCGTACCACTCCCTCGAGGACCGGCTGACAAAGCAGGTCATCACCGCGCGGACCAGGGACACCGGCCCTGTTGGCCTCCCTGTCCCGCTGCCGGCTCACCAGCCGCGGTTCGCGCTCCTGACGAGGGGAGCCGAGCTTCCGAGCGAAGAGGAGGTGGCCCGCAACCCGCGGGCGGCCTCTGCCCGGTGTCGGGCGGCAGAGAGGATCCGTGAGGCAGTTGACGAGGAGTGAGACAGACGTCCGACGTGCCGCGCCCAGCCGTGCCGTGCCCGGTCGCGGCGCGCGTCCCGTGCGTGTCCCCCGCGCTGTGCCGCAGGGGCGCCGCGGCGGTCCTCCGGCCAGGCCCGTGCCCGTCTCCGGTCCGGCAGCCCCGGCCCAGGCGGCTCCCGCGGCCCGTCGCGCGCGGGCGCCGAGGGCTCCCTTCCTGCTGCTCGTGGTCGGCCTGCTCTGCGGCGGCCTGGTCAGTCTGCTGCTGCTGAACGCCGTGCTCGCCAAGGACTCCTTCAGGGCCAACGGACTGCGCAATGAGATCAGCGGGCTGCGCATCGCGAAGGAGAGCAAGGAGAGCACCATCATGGGGCTGGAGATGCCCGCCGCGGTCGCGAAGAACAACGAGTACCAGGGGCAGCAGCCCGACTGGGGCACCGCACGCGTCATCACCCCCGACAAACCCGCCAGCAGGGCCGCCAGTGACGGCCAGACGCCCGCAGGGCAGGAGCGAGCGCCGGGCACGGGCCGGTGAGGGAGAACGGCGGGCGGGGACCGGGACAAGGGCGCGGCGGCTCCTCGGGCGGATCGGCCGGAGGCTCCGGCCGCCGGTCTCCCGGTGGCCCCGGCCGGACGGGCAGACCCGGCGGAGCCTCGGACGTCCCCGGCAAGCCCGGTTCCGACGGCACCGGGCCTTCCGGTGCTCCCGGTGTTCCCGACAGCCCCGGCGGGCCCGCCTCCCCGGGCAGGCCCCCGGCGCCCGGCAGGTCCGGTTCGTCGAGATCGTCTGGGTCCTCTGGTGCCGGCCGTGCGGGTTCCGCCGACCGGGCGCAGGGCGTCGACGGGCCGGGCAGGTCCGGTTCCTCGGGCAGGTCGTCCGGTTCCGGTCGCGCGGGCTCTTCGGGCAGGCCGTCCACCACGGGCTCCGGCCGGGCGGGTTCTCCGGCCAGGGGGCAGGGGGACGAGAAGGCGTCCGGTGCGGCCAGGGGGAGATCCTCCGCCGAAGGACCAGGTAAGGGCCAGGGGGCAGGGCGGACCGGCAGGTCGGGCTCCGCCGCGAGGCCGTCCGCTTCGGGCGGCTCCGGCCGGGCGTCCACCTCCGGCGGTCCCGGCAGGACGGGCTCGCCCGGCAGGCCGGCGGCCTCGGAGGGCACCGGCAGACCTGGCAGATCCGATAAATCCGATAAATCCGATAGGCCCGCCAGGTCCGGCTCTCCGGTGAGGCCGTCGGCCGCGGGTACGTCCGGTAGATCCGGCTCTCCGGGGCGGCAGGGTTCCACCGGCAGGCAGGGGTCCGGCGCGAGGCCGCCCGCCCCCGACGTACCCGGCCGGGCGGGCGCGCGTCCGGGCAGGGGCGCCTCCGGGGCGCCGGACGTCCCCTCCGCACTCCGGGCGACGAGTGGCTCCGGCGGGCCCGGCGGCCCCTCGGCGCCGCGCAGGCCCACCGGTTCCGAGACCACGCGTGGACCGGTGCGGTCCGCACGACCCCAGGAGTCACCGGGCCCGCCGGGCCGGGCGAGGCCCACGCCGAGGCGCGGGGACGAGCGGCCGCAGGAGCAGGAGTACACGCGCACGATGGGACGCGGCGGCGGCAGGCCACCGCGGCCTCCGGCGCGCCCGTCCGCGGTGCTGCGGCTGGGCAACCCCCGCAGGCGTATCGGTATCGGCCTGATGGCGATGACCTTCGTGCTGTCCATCTTCGCGGGGCGGCTCATCCAGCTTCAGGGCCTCGACTCGAAGGTCTACACCGCCGAGGCGGCCAAGCAGCGCGTACAGGGTGAGAAGCTGCCCGCGAGAAGGGGCTCGATCACCGACGTCAACGGGCACGAGCTCGCGCTGACCCTGGAGGCGCGCGAGATCTTCGTGGACCCCTCGCAGGTCGTCGCCGCGCAGCGCGACCGGGTGGCCACGGTCCTGGCCAAGGAGTTGAACGAGGCCAAGGATCCGATCGCCGCCAAGCTGGCCGACGGCACCAGCCACTACGAGCAGATCGCCGCTGCCGTCGACCCCGCGCTCGCCCAGCGGATCATGGCGTACGAGTTCAAGGGCGTCGGCAGCAAGCACCGCTACCGGCGTGACTACCCGGGCGGTGACCTGGCGGGCAGCCTGCTGGGTTTCGTCGGCACCGACGGCACGGGACTGGCCGGGCTGGAGAGCACCTACGACAAGCTGCTCGCGGGCCGGGACGGCGAGCAGATCATCGAGACGGGCGCCAGGGGGCAGCGCATCCCGATGACCCGCAGCACCCTGCGGGCGCCCGTCGAGGGCAGGGACGTACGGCTGACCATCGACCGCGACGTCCAGTGGGCCGCGCAGAAGGCGATCAGCGAGCAGGTCAAGGCCACCGGGTCGCGCACCGGCAGCGCCATCGTGATGGACGTGCAGACCGGTCAGTTGATCGCCATGGCGAACGCGCCGGAGCTCGACCTGAGGAACTGGAAGGACTCCCCGGTGGAGGACCGGGGCAACCGGTCGGTCACGGAGGTGTTCGAACCGGGCAGCACCAACAAGGTCATCACCGCCGCGGCGGCGCTGGAGTCGGGGGCCGTGCGGCCGGACACCCTGTTCACCGTCCCCGACCAGATCAGGTGTGCCGACCGGGTGCTGAAGGACTCCCACCCGCACGCCACCGAGCGCCTGACCTTCTCGGGCGTCGTGGCGACCTCCAGCAACGTGGGCACGATCCTGGCCACCCAGAAGATCGGCGACGAGAGGCTCCACTCGATGCTCCAGCGCTTCGGTTTCGGCGCGAAACCCGGCACCGGGCTGCCGGGGGAGGAGGCGGGGCTGCTGCCCGACTGGAAGGACTGGTCGGGCAGCCAGCGCTGCACGATCGCCTACGGCCAGGGCATCTCGGTGACCGCGATCCAGACGGCGAGCGTCTACCAGACCATCGCCAACGGCGGGGTGCGCGTCACCCCGCAGATCGTGGCCGGTACGACCGGCGAGAACGGCGCGTTCACGCCGTCCGCGCCGGGTGAGCGGACCCGGGTGGTCAGTGACCGTACGGCGCGGGAGATCGCCGCCATGCTGGAGGCCGCCGTGAGCGAGGAGGGCACCGGCAACCTCGCCGCGATCGACGGCTACCGGGTGGCGGGCAAGACGGGCACCGCGATGCGCTATGACACCAGATGTCAGGGCTACTGCGGATACACCGCGACGTTCGTTGGTTTTGCTCCCGTGGACAAGCCCCGCCTGGTCGTCCTGGCGGTGCTCCAGGACCCCCAGCAGGGCCACTACGGTGGGGAGATCGCCGCCCCGGTCTTCAAGCAGCTGATGACGTTCGCGTTGAAGAGCGGGAAGATTCCCCCGACCGGAACCCGGCCCTCCCCGGTGCGGATACGCGCAGGGAGGTGACGAGTGAAGGTACGCTCTCGCCGTGCATCCCCCGTCGTCCATGCGACCCTCAACCAGTTCACCCCGTCCGCTCTCCGGGCTGGCGAGCCTCATCGGCGCGCCCTCGGGCACGTCACGAGCGCCGCTGGCCGCGGTGTCCGGGATCACCATCGACTCGCGCCAGGTGTGTCGTGGAGATCTCTACGTCGCGCTGCCGGGGGCCACGGCCCACGGGGCCGACTTCTCCGCGCAGGCCCTCGCCTCGGGTGCCGCCGCGATCCTGACCGACGAGGCGGGCAGGCAGGCCGCGGTCGCGACCGGCCTGCCGGTCCTCGTCGTGCCCAACCCGCGCCGCCTGCTGGGACAGGTCTCCGCCTGGGTGTACGGCAATCCCGCGGCGGACGTGATGGTCATCGGCGTCACCGGCACCAGTGGCAAGTCCACCACCACCTTCCTGCTGGAGGCCGGACTACGGGCCGCAGGACACCGGCCGGGGCTGATCGGGGGCGTGGAGATCCACGTCGGTGAGCTGCGTTTCGCGCCGAAGCTCACCACGCCGGAGGCCAGCGACCTGCAGGGCCTGTTCGCCCTGATGCGCGAGCAGGGCGTCACCGCCGCGGCCATGGAGGTCTCCAGCCACGCGCTGGCGCTGGGCCGGGTCGACGAGGTGTCCTACGACGTGGCGCTGTTCACCAACCTGTCGCAGGACCACCTCGACTTCCACCGGGATCTCGACGACTACTTCGCGACGAAGGCCCGGTTGTTCACCCCCGAGATGAGCAGGGTGGGCGTCGTCAACATCGACGACGCCCACGGGCGGGAACTCCTCGGCATCGCGAAGATCCCGATGACCACCTTCTCCGCCGAGGGCGCCGTGGAGGCCGACTGGCGGGCCGTGGACGTGCGGCTGGGACCCGAGGGCAGCAGCTTCAAGATCGTGGGCCCCGGCGGCGTCGAGGAGGCCGCGACGATCGCCCTGCCCGGCCCCTTCAACGTGGCCAACGCCCTGGGCGCCGTCGTCGCACTGGTGGAGGCCGGTGTGCCGCTGCGAACCGCGGTGGCGGGCATAGGTACGCTGGCAGGAGTTCCGGGCCGGATGGAGCGGGTTCCCGGCGGGGAGGACTTCCAGGCCATCGTCGACTACTCGCACAAGCCCGGCGCGGTCGAGTCGGTCCTGTGCTCGCTGCGCGAGGTCACCGCGGGCAGGCTCATCGTGGTCCTTGGCTGCGGGGGCGACCGTGACCGTGGTAAACGCCCAATGATGGGAGAAGCCGCCGCAAGGCTGGCAGATGTGGCTATTCTCACCAGCGACAACCCCCGCTCTGAGGATCCCCTGCGGATCCTCGCGGAGATGATGGACGGAGTTCTCGGTGTGTCCCAGGACGGACGCGCACATGTGATCATTGAGCCTGATCGTGCCGCGGCCATCGACCTGGCCATCGGCCGGGCGGGTTTCGGTGACGTCGTCGTCGTGGCCGGCAAGGGTCACGAGCAGGGCCAGTACATCGGCGACCAGGTGCTTCCTTTCGATGACAGGCAGGTCGTGGCCGACGCGATCGTCAGGCGCCGGAACCGCACCGGGCGCCGAAGCACGTATGGAGAGTAGGGAAGACGCATCATGATCCCGTTGCCGCTGGCCAGAATCGCCGAGATCACCTCGGGGGCCCTCGCGGGCATGGCCGACCCACGCGCGGTGGTGCGCGGCCCGGTCGTCATCGACTCCCGCGCCGTCGAACCGGGGTCGCTGTTCGTCGCGATCAAGGGTGACCGGGTCGACGGGCACGACTTCGCCGCCCAGGCCATCGAGGCCGGGGCGGTCGCCGTGCTGGCCTCCCGGCCCGTCGACGTCCCCGCCGTCGTCGTCGGCGACACCGTGACGGCCATGACCGGCCTGGCCACCGCCGTCTGCGCCGAACTGCCGGCGACCACGGTCATCGGCATCACCGGTTCGGCGGGCAAGACCACCACCAAGGACCTGCTGGCCAGGCTCACCGCCAGGATCGGTCCAACGGTCGCCCCCGTCGAATCGTTCAACAACGAGATCGGCCACCCGCTGACCGTGCTGAAGGCCGACGAGGACACCCGCTACCTGGTGCTCGAGCTCAGTGCGCGCGAAGTCGGGCACATCGCCCACCTGACCCGTATCGCCCCGCCGAGGATCGGCGTGGTCCTCAACGTCGGCACCGCCCACCTGGGCGTCTTCGGGGGCAAGGAGGAGATCGCCAGGGCCAAGGGCGAACTGGTCGAGGCGCTGCCCGCCGACGGCGTGGCCGTGCTCAACATCGACGACCCGCTGGTGGCCGCCATGGCCGGACGCACCGGTGCCCGCGTCACCTGGTACGGCCGGGCCTCCGGCGCCGACGTACGGGCCGAGAACGTGACCGTCGACGACCGGGGGCGCGCCTCCTTCACGCTGCGCACCCCGTCCGGCGCCGCCCCGGTCGGCCTCCGCCTGTACGGCGAGCACGCGGTGGAGAACGCGCTGGCGGCCGCGGCGGCCGCCTACGAGCTCGGCCTGCCGGTCGCCACCATCGCCGAGGAGCTGTCGGAGGCCGAGCCCCGCAGCCGCTGGCGGATGGAGGTCACCGACCGCGAGGACGGGGTGACCGTGATCAACGACGCCTACAACGCCAACCCCGACTCCATGCGCGCCGCCTTCGGCGCCCTGGACGCGCTCGCGGGCGATCGCCGCCGCTTCGCGGTCATCGCCGCCCTGCGCGAACTGGGCGAGGACGGTCCAGCGCTCAACGAGGAGCTGGGCCGGCTGGCCGGGGGCGCGGGTCTCGCCGGCCTGTTCGTCGTCGGCCCCGACGCCGGCCCGATCCTGGCCGGGGCGGAGGCCGCCGTACGGGAGGCCGCCGGCCGCGTACCGGTGGCCGGCGCCCCCGCCGCGTATGCCGGACCGGCCTCGCACGCGGAGGCCTCGCGCGCCGCGGGCGGCCCGCCGGGCGCGGGAGAGCCACCGGGCACCGGCTCGGCGGCCCGCCTCTCGCCCCTCGCCGCCTTCGGTGACGCCCCGGCGGCCGGGGTCCAGGGCGCCACCCGGGTCTCGCACGCCGCCGACGCGGCACAGGCGGGCGCGGAGCTGTCGGCGCTGCTGGCCCCCGGTGACGTCGTGCTCGTCAAGGGACCGCGCGCCGCGGCTCTCGAGCGCGTGGCCGCGGCGCTGCTCGGGGGTGATCGCCGATGAGGGAGATCCTCGTCGCGGCGGCGGTCAGCCTGCTGCTGTCCATGCTGGGCACGCCACTGGCGATCCGGCTGTTCTCCCGGCGTGGCTACGGGCAGAGCATCAGGGAGGAGGGACCCTCCGGCCACCACGACAAACGCGGCACCCCCACCATGGGCGGCACCGTGATCGTGATCGCCGCGCTGGTCGGCTTCGCCTGTGCCCACCTCTACAGCTTCACGCCGCCCACGATCTCCGCGGTCCTGGTGCTGTTCCTGATGACGGGCCTGGGCGCGGTCGGCTTCCTGGACGACTTCATCAAGATCTACAAGCAGCGCAGCCTGGGCCTGCGCAGCGGTGCCAAGGCGCTGGGTCAGCTCATCGTCGGCGCGGTCTTCGCGGTCCTGGTGACCCGCTTCCCCAACGCATACCTGATCACCCCGGCCGAGACGCGCCTGTCGTTCCTGAGGGACTTCGGCCCCTCCATCGGGCTCATCGGGTTCATCATCTGGGTGCTGATCATGATCGTGGGCTTCTCCAACGCGGTGAACCTCACCGACGGTCTGGACGGCCTGGCCAGCGGTGCCACCGGCGTGGTGCTGGCCTCGTACGTGCTGATCGGCAACTGGCAGCTGCGTAACAGCTGCACCACCCAGCTCGGGCCCAACTGCTACTGGGTCCGCGACCCGCTGGACCTGGCCGTGGTCGCCGCGGCGGTGCTCGGCGCGCTGGTCGGCTTCCTGTGGTGGAACGCCCCGCCCGCGAAGATCTTCATGGGTGACACCGGCTCGCTGGCCCTGGGCGGCGTGCTCGCCGGGTTGGCCATCACCACCAGGACCCAGCTCCTGCTGATCATCCTCGCCGGGATGTGCGTGCTCATCACCATGTCGGTGATCATCCAGGTCGGCTCCTTCAAGATGACCGGTAAACGGGTCTTCAGGATGGCCCCGCTCCAGCACCACTTCGAGCTGAAGGGCTGGGCCGAGACGACCATCGTGGTCCGCTTCTGGCTGATCGCCGCCCTGTGCGCGGCCGCCGGGCTGGGGATCTTCTACGTGGAATGGATGCCCAGGCTGTGAGTGGGAAAGGCCGTGTGATCTGCGTCGCCGGGCTGGGGGTCTCGGGCACGGCCGTGGCCCGCACGATGGCCGCGAGGGGCGAGAAGGTGGTCGTCCTGGAGGGCAGGGACGGCGAGCGGGCCAGGGCGCTCGCGGGCGAGCTCGCCGAGCTCGGTGTCGAGGTTCGCTTCGGTGAGCCCGTGGAGCCCCCGGCGGGCACCTCGCTGATCGTCACCACGGGCTGGCCGCCGTACCACCCGCTGCTCGCCGCCGCCGCGGCGGCGGGGATCGAGGTGATCGGCGAGGTCGAGCTGGCCTGGCGGCTCCGCTCGGGCGAAGCCGCTCCCTGGCTGGCGCTGACCGGCACCAACGGCAAGACCACCGTGGTCCGGATGCTCACCTCGATGCTCCTGGCCGCCGGGCACCGGGCGCTCGCCGTCGGCAACGTCGGCACCCCGGTGGTGGAGGCGGTCGCCGGAGCCGGCGACGTGCTGGCGGTGGAGCTGTCCAGCTTCCAGCTGCACCGCTCGCCCAGCATCGTCCCGTACGCGGCCGCGGTGCTCAACGTGGCGCCGGACCACCTCGACTGGCACGGCTCCATGGAGGAGTACGCCCGGGCCAAGGGGGAGATCTTCGCCAGGGCCGGGATCGTCGTGTACAACGCCGATGACGAGTGGGCGACCCGTCTCGCCGCGCCGTACGAGGGCACGGCGGTACGCAGCGTGGGCTTCACCCTCGGCGTGCCCGCACCGGGCCGGCTCGGCGTGGTCGAGGACCTGCTGGTGGACCGGGCGTTCGTGGCCGATCCCACGGGTAACGCGGAGGAACTCGCCTCGTTCGACGACGTCCGCCCGTTCGCGCCGCACAACGTGGCCAACGCGCTCGCCGCCGCGGCGCTGGCCAGAGCCTACGGGGTGAGCGCCGCCGCGGTGCGCGAGGGCCTGCTGGACTTCGTGCCCGACCCCCACCGGATCGCGCACGTGGCCAGGGTCGCCGAGGTCGACTACGTGGACGACTCCAAGGCCACCAACCCGCACGCCGCCGCCGCCTCACTGGCCGCCTACCCGTCGGTCGTCTGGGTGGCGGGCGGGCTGCTCAAGGGCGCGGACGTCGGCGAGCTGGTACGCCGCGCCGCGCCCCGCCTGCGCGGCGCGGTCCTGCTGGGCGCCGACCGCGAACGAATTCGCGAGGCTCTGGCGCGACACGCCGGGAATGTTCCGGTGGTGGAGGTGGCCGGGCAAGACACTGGGGTCATGGACCGTGTCGTCACCGAAGCCGCCAGGCTCGCCGCCCCCGGAGACACCGTGCTGCTGGCCCCGGCCGGCGCCTCCTGGGACATGTTCTCCGGTTATCCCGCACGAGGGGAGGCGTTCGCCCGAGCCGTGCACCGTCTCGCCGCAGGGCACGACGGGGGACGGGCGTGAGCGCGACGGCGCAGGAGAGCGCCCCCCGGGGTCAGGACGGCTTCCGCGAGCACCTGCTCGCCTTCCGTGAGCTGCTCAACCGGCCGTTGACCTCGTACTACCTGATCCTGGGGTGCAGCGCCCTGCTGCTCGTCCTCGGCCTGATGATGGTGCTGTCGGCATCCAGCATCGAGGCACTGCAGGAGAAGGGGGATCCCTTCTACTGGTTCTTCAAGCAGTCGATCTCGGCCGGGATCGCCCTCCCGCTGATGTGGATCTGCGCCCAGCTGCCGCCCCGGTTCTTCAGGCTCGCCGGCTACCCGCTGATGGCGCTGTCGATCCTCGGGCTGGTGCTGGTGCTGTTCGTCGGCACCTCCCAGCTCGGTGCCCAGCGCTGGATCGATCTCGGCCCCATCTACCTGCAGCCGTCCGAGCCCGCCAAGCTCGGGCTGACGATCTGGGGGGCCGACCTGCTGGCCCGCAGGGCGCGCAACGGCCTGATCGAGTGGCGCAGCCTGTTCATCCCGCTGATGCCGGGCACCGCGATCCTGGCCGTCATGGTCATGCTGGGGCGCGACCTCGGCACCACGCTGGTGCTGATGATGATCTTCCTGTCGCTGCTCTGGGTGGTGGGCGCGCCGCTGAGGCTGTTCGGCGGGATCCTCGCGGTGGCGGTGCTCGCGACCATCGTCATGATCAGCACCGAGGGCTACCGTTCGGCACGGATCGCGGGATGGCTCGACCCGTGGGGCAACGCCCAGGGTTCCGGCTTCCAGGCCGTGCAGGGGCAGATCGCGATGGGCAGCGGCGGCTGGTTCGGGCTGGGCCTGGGGTCCAGCAGGCAGAAGTGGAGCTGGATCCCGCACGCGGAGAGCGACTTCATCTTCTCCATCCTCGGTGAGGAGCTCGGACTGATGGGCACGCTCGTGGTGGTGGCCCTGTTCGGGCTGCTGGGCTACGCGGGGCTGCGGGTGGCGACCCGGGTCAAGGACCCGTTCGTCCGGCTCGCCTCCGCCGCCGCGGTCGCCTGGATCGCCGGCCAGGCGATCGTCAACATCGGCGCCGTCATCGGCGTGCTGCCCATCACCGGTATCCCGTTGCCGCTGGTCTCCTACGGTGGGTCGGCCCTGTTGCCCACCCTGGCCGCCCTCGGCATGCTCCTGTCGTTCGCCAAGCACGAACCCGGCGCCCGCGAGGCTCTCGCGGCCCATGGCCCCGGACCGGTGGCGCGGGGCCTAAGCTGGCTTGGCCTGGGTGGTCCGGCCAGGAAACGACGGCCGGGCCGTGGAAGACGATAAGCGAAAGGACCGACATGAGGGTGGTCCTCGCCGGCGGCGGGACGGCCGGTCATATCGAACCGGCGCTGGCTCTGGCCGACGCGCTGCGCCAACTCGACCCCAACATCGGGATCACCTGCCTCGGCACCGAGCGAGGTCTGGAGACCAGGCTGGTTCCGGCCAGGGGGTATGAACTGCAACTGGTGCCCGCGGTGCCGCTGCCCCGGACACTGACGCCCCAGCTGCTGAGCGTGCCGGGCCGTCTGGCGGGTGCCATCAACACGGCCGCCGCCATCATGGACCGGGTCCAGGCCGACGTCCTGGTCGGCTTCGGCGGCTATGTGGCGACTCCCGCCTACCTGGCGGCGCGGCGGCGCGGCGTGCCGATCGTGGTCCACGAGGCCAACCCGCGCCCCGGCCTGGCCAACCGGCTGGGCGCGCGCCTCACCGACCACGTGTTCACCGGTCACCCGGACACGCCGCTGAACCACGCCGAGTACGTCGGCATCCCGCTGCGCCGTGAGATCGTCAACCTCGACCGGCTGTCCATGGGCGACAAGGCCAGGTCCTGGTTCGGCCTGGAGGCCGACCTGCCCACGCTGCTGGTCACCGGCGGCTCCCAGGGGGCCCGCTCGCTCAACCAGGCGGCCCTGGCCGCCGCCCCCGCGCTGCGCCGGGCCGGAGTGCAGGTGCTGCACGTCATCGGCCCGAAGAACACGCTGGAGGAGGAACCGCCGCCAGGCGACCCGCAGTACGTCGTGCTGCAGTACGTCGACCGGATGGACCTGGCCTACGCCGCCGCCGACTTCGCCCTGTGCCGCAGCGGCGCGATGACCTGCGCCGAGCTGACGGCGGTGGGCCTGCCGGCCGCGTACATCCCGCTGCCGCACGGCAACGGCGAGCAGCGGCTCAACGCCACGCCGATCGTGCAGGGCGGCGGCGGTCTGATGATCGACGACGCCGAGCTGTCAGCGGAGTGGATCATTCAGAACGTGCTGCCCATCCTGTCCGACCCCGAACGTGTGGTCACCATGTCCGAGGCGGCATCCAGGATGGGCAGGAAGGACGCCGACGTGACGCTGGCGCGCAGGGTGCTGCAGATCGCGGTGCGAGGGAGAGGCTGAATGGGCGCGGAGCGGATTCGACGCGGTGAGCGTGGGGCTGCCCGCGCTCGCCTCCGGCGAGAGGGCCGGGCGGGACGAGGCCGTCCACGCGGCGAACGAGGAGGGGTGAGCGGCCGATGAGCCTGGTCAAGCTGGTGGATCCGGTTGCGGCCGGAGACCTGGGGCGGGTCCACTTCATCGGGATCGGCGGTTCTGGGATGTCCGGAATCGCGCGCATCCTGCTTAAACGGGGCGTGCAGGTCTCCGGCAGTGACGCGCGGGGGTCGGACATGGCGACCGAGCTGCGGGAGCTGGGGGCCAGGGTTCACATCGGCCACGCCGCCTCGCACATCAAGCAGGTCGACACCGTCGTGGTCTCCACCGCGATCCGCGACTCCAACCCCGAGCTGGGCGAGGCGCTCCGCCAGGGCCTGCGGGTCATCCCCAGGGCCGCCGCGCTGGCCTCCGTCATGGCGGGCAGGACCGGCGTCGCGCTGGCCGGCACCCACGGCAAGACCACCACGACCTCGATGCTCACCGTGGCGCTGCAGAAGTGCGGCGCCGACCCCTCGTACTGCGTGGGCGGGCAGCTGGTGACGACGGGGCTGGGCGCCGACGAGGGCTCGGGCGGGGTGTTCGTCGCCGAGGCCGACGAGAGCGACGGCTCCTTCCTCATGCTGGCCCCCGACATCGCCGTGGTGACCAACGTCGAGCCGGACCATCTGGACAACTACGGTGACCCGCGTGCGGTTCACGATAGCTTCGCCCGGTTCGTGGAGCGGGTGGCCGGCACCATGGTCGTCTGCGCCGACGATCCCGGCTCCGCCGCGCTGGTCCCGATCGCCCGCGCCCGCGGCCTGAAGGTGATCACGTACGGTGAGGCGGAGGACGCCGACCTGCGGGTGGGCGGGATCTCTCCCGAGGGGCTGGGCATCACCTTCACGGTCCACGGGCACGGGGAGGTCAGGCTCGCGGTCCCGGGCCGTCACAACGCGCTCAACGCGGCCGCGGTCATCGCGGTGGCGGAGGAGCTGGGTGTCTCCTTTGGTGAGATCCGTGATGGTCTGGCGGCCTTCACCGGCGCCAAGCGGCGTT
This sequence comes from Streptosporangium sp. CA-115845, assembly GCF_050943795.1. Classification (NCBI taxonomy): domain Bacteria; kingdom Bacillati; phylum Actinomycetota; class Actinomycetes; order Streptosporangiales; family Streptosporangiaceae; genus Streptosporangium; species Streptosporangium sp. CA-115845. The sequence goes on from NZ_CP191988.1 coordinate 3,147,087, forward strand.
TCGAGGCCAAGGGTGAGGCGGGCGGGGTGGCGGTCTTCGACAGCTACGCCCACCACCCGACCGAGCTGGCCGCCGACCTGCGCGCGGCGCGGGACGTGGTGGCGTCCTTCTCCGGAGACGGCAGGGTCATCGCGGTCTTCCAGCCGCACCTGTACTCGCGCACCAGGTTTTTCGCCGACGAGTTCGGCATCGCGCTCGGGCTGGCCGACGAGGCCATCGTCCTGGACGTCTACGGCGCCCGCGAGGATCCCGAGCCTGGCGTGTCGGGGGCGCTGGTGGCGGGCAAGGTGCCGCTGCCCGCGGAGCGGGTGGCCTACGCCCCCCAGCGGGACGGCGTGCCCGCTCTGGTCGCGAGCCTGGCCAGGCCGGGGGACATCGTCCTGACCATGGGCGCGGGCGACGTGACCGAGCTGGGTCCCAGGATCGTGGCGGAGCTGGCCGCGCGGTGACCCATGCCAGCGGGCGCGGGTCGCCGGAGGGGGAGTGGTATTGAACGGCGTGTGGCGGTCGGCCTTCCTGGCCCTGCTCACCGCGGGAGTGGTGGGCATCGCCGCGTGGCTGGTGTTCTTCTCCCCGGTGCTCGGGGTGCGGGAGATCCAGGTGGTGGGCAACGCGGGCCTGTCCACCGAGGAGATCCGGCGGGCGGCGCAGGTGGCCGGCGGCAAGCCCCTGGCCACGGTCGACCTGGCCGAGGTGGAGGACCGGATCGGCCAGATCACCCAGATCGAGTCGGTGACGGTCAGCCGCGCCTGGCCGGGGACCCTGCGGGTGAAGGTCGTGGAGCGCAGGCCGGTGGCGGTGGTGCCGGTCGGCGACAGGTCGGCGCTGATGGACCGGCACGGGATGGTCACCGAGGTCAAGGACGTCGCGCCCCCGACGCTGCCGGTGCTGCGGGTGGACCGGCCGGGGCCGGGCGACCCGGCGACCGCGGCGGCGCTCACGGTCATCGCCGCGCTGCCGGAGAATCTGGCCCGCCGGGTCGCGGAGGTGCTCGCACCGTCGGCTGAGACGGTCTCGCTGCGGCTGAAGGACGGCCGCGCGATCGTGTGGGGCGGCGGCGACCGTCCCGCGGACAAGGCCCGGATCCTTGTTACGCTGCTCAGACGTCCGGCCGACACCTATGACGTCAGTTCGCCTGACGTCGTGACGGTTAAGTGATCTCATCGGATGGCGGACGTTCCCGGAAAGGGACGGCCCGCGACACGCTGGACGTGCTTGCGGCGCGGTTAGTTGACCCGCCAGGAGCGTAACTCCTACTGTCCGTATCACTCCTCAGGTTGACATAAAGCTAAATCTCAACTTGAGGGTGAGGGTTTTGGAAACGACGGCACGGGCCCCGTGCCGCATGAAATTGCAAGTCAACGAGCGGAAAGGCCCCTCGTCGTGGCAGCACCGCAGAACTACCTCGCGGTCATCAAGGTTGTAGGAATCGGCGGAGGCGGAGTCAACGCCGTCAACCGGATGATCGAGGAGGGACTCAAGGGCGTCGAGTTCATCGCCATCAATACCGACGCCCAGGCGCTGCTGATGAGTGACGCCGACGTCAAGCTCGACGTCGGGCGCGAGCTCACTCGCGGCCTCGGCGCGGGAGCCAACCCCGAAGTCGGGCGCAAGGCGGCCGAGGACCACCGTGAGGAGATCGAAGAAGTCCTCAAGGGCGCCGACATGGTTTTCGTCACGGCCGGTGAGGGCGGTGGCACGGGCACCGGAGGCGCCCCGGTGGTGGCCAACATCGCCCGCACCCTGGGCGCGCTGACCATCGGTGTCGTGACCCGGCCCTTCAGCTTCGAGGGGCGGCGCAGGGCGATGCAGGCCGACGCCGGCATCGAGACCCTCCGAGAGGAGGTCGACACCCTCATCGTGATCCCGAACGACCGGCTGCTGTCGATCTCCGACCGGCAGGTGAGCGTGCTGGACGCCTTCAAGGCGGCGGACCAGGTGCTGCTCTCCGGTGTCCAGGGCATCACCGACCTGATCACCACGCCCGGACTGATCAACCTCGACTTCGCCGACGTGAAGTCGGTCATGTCCGGTGCCGGCTCGGCCCTGATGGGCATCGGCCACGCGCGCGGCGACGACCGTTCGGTCGCGGCGGCCGAGATGGCCGTGTCCAGCCCGCTGCTGGAGGCCAGCATCGACGGCGCGCACGGCGTGCTGCTCTCGATCGCCGGCGGCTCCGACCTCGGCCTGTTCGAGATCAACGAGGCGGCCCAGCTCGTCTCCACCGCCGCGGCGCCGGACGCCAACATCATCTTCGGTACGGTCATCGACGACGCCCTCGGCGACGAGGTGCGCGTCACCGTGATCGCGGCAGGCTTCGACGAGCCCGCTCCCGAGCCCAAGCAACTCCCGCAGCCGGCCTCCCGCCCGCAGCCCGCCTCGCGTCCCGCCCCGCCGCCCTCGGCGGCCACCGCGGTCCGCCCGCTGGCGCCCACGGTCAAGGCGGAGCCCCGCCCTGAGCCCCGTCCGGAGCCCAGGGTGGAGCACCTGCCGCCCTCGCCGGTGCGGCAGGTCGTCACCCCGCCGGCGGAGCCGGCGCCCCCGCCCCAGCAGATCCACCCGGGGGAGCACTCCGAGCCGCACCGCGTGGAGGAGCCGCACTCCCCTCCGCTGTCGATCCCGCGCCCGGCCCCCGAGCCCTCGCAGCCGACGCCGATCTCCGCGAGGGTCGCCGACCCCGCCCGGCGGCGACCGGTGATCTTCGAGGAGCAGGAAGAGGAGCTGGACGTCCCCGACTTCCTGAAGTGACATCGCTCACGGTGGGGGTGGGTGCAGAGCCACCCGGCCGTGCCGGGAAGAATGGGCTCCGCCGGTTTGCCAGTGTCCGAGCGGCGGAGATGTGACGGAAACAACACGACGAGATGAGATCGCGGCCGGGCTGGCCCGGGTCGAGGCGGAGATCGCCGAAGCCTGCCGGGCCGCCGGCCGCAGTCGCGAGGAGCTGACGCTCATCGCGGTGAGCAAGACCTACCCCGCCTCCGACGTGCGGTTGCTGGCCGGGCTCGGGGTCGGTGACGTCGGGGAGAACCGCGACCAGGAGGCCTCGGTCAAGGCGCGAGAATGCGCCGACCTCGGCCTGCGGTGGCACTTCGTCGGCCAGTTGCAGACCAACAAGGTCCGCTCGGTGGTCGGCTACGCGGACGTCGTCCACTCGGTCGACCGCCCGCGCCTGGTCACCGCCCTCAGCAGGGAGGCGCTCGGGGTGGGGCGCCGGATCACCTGCCTGGTACAGGTCGCGCTCGACGGTGACCCCGCCAGGGGCGGCGTGGTACCACAGCAGGCCGAGGCGCTGGCGGACGCCGTCGCCGGAGCGCCGGGGCTTGAACTGGGCGGGGTGATGGCGGTCGCGCCGCTGGGGGAGGAGCCGGGCAGGGCGTTCGCGAGGCTGAGGGAGATCGCGCGGTCCGTCCAGGACGCCCACCCGGGCGCCGACGTCATCTCGGCGGGGATGAGCGGGGATATGTCCCAGGCCATTGCCAACGGTGCGACACACCTGCGTGTTGGTACGGCGTTGCTCGGTCGCAGGAAGCCCTTCGTCAGGTAATGTCCCTTCAAGTGGACCTTGGCGTCCGCGTATTCGGACAGCGGTCGAACGGTGGTGAGCTCAGGGCGGTCGGGCTGGCCCCTCGGGCACATCGAAGTAAGACGGAGGAAGAAGTAGCGATGGCCGGCGCGATGCGCAAGATGGCGGTCTACCTCGGTCTTGTTGAGGACGACCGCTACGAGAGATACGACAGCTATCCCGACGACGAGTACGAGGAGTTCGACGACACGCGCCGGGAGGGCGACGAGCGTCCTGGCACGGTCCACGACCTCTCGGACGACACCGACCCAGGCGTGCCCGCTCCGAGGCCCGCGACGGCTGTCCTGGAGCGCCGCACAACCGATCTGGCGCGCATCACCACCCTTCATCCCCGCACGTACAACGAGGCGCGGACCATTGGTGAGCACTTCCGTGACGGCACTCCCGTCATCATGAACCTGACCGAGATGGTTGACAGTGACGCAAAGCGACTCGTTGATTTCGCGGCAGGTCTCGTCTTTGGCCTACATGGCAGCATTGAACGTGTTACCAACAAGGTGTTCCTGTTGTCCCCAGCCAATGTCGAGGTGACCGCCGAGGACAAGGCCCGAATCGCGGAACGCGGATTCTTCAACCAGAGCTAGAGTTCCACTATGAACAGTGACCGGCCCGACGGGTCCCGATGGGACGAAGGACGGCAGAGCGGAGTGGAGGCGACGACGGACCGTGGGGATCGTTAGCGGGATCTTGGTCTTCGTCCTGTCCATCTACCTCGTGCTGCTGATCGGCAGAATGATCTTTGAGACGGTGCAGGCGTTCGCACGTCAGTGGCGCCCCACAGGTATCGTCCTGGTGCTGGCGGAAGCCGTGTACACGGTGACCGACCCACCTCTCAAGTTCCTCCGCCGTTTCTTTCCACCACTCCGGTTGGGTACGGTGGCCTTTGACCTAAGCTTCACAGTGCTGTTCATTGTGGTCTGGGTCTTGATCCAACTCGTGTCCGCGCTTCGTTGATCGGGTACCGTCCCCCCGGACAGACTCCAAGCGCGCCAAGGAGACCGAAATGCCGCTGACTCCCGCCGATGTGCGGAACAAGCAATTCAGTACGACCCGCCTTCGGCCGGGTTACGACGAGGAAGAGGTAGATGCCTTCCTCGATGAGGTCGAGTCCGAGTTGGACCGTCTCATTCAGGAGAACGAGGAGCTCCGCGCCAAGCTGGCGGAGTGCCTGCGGGGCAAGGTCCCCGGCGGGATGGGCATGGCCATGGCGCCCGCCCCCATCGCCGAGCCCAAGCCCGAGATGATGATGCAGCAGCCGGAGCCGATGCGCGCTCCCGAGCCGGTGCAGCATCAGCAGCCCGTTCCCGTCGGAATGGGAATGCCTCCGGCCGAGGACAACATGGACACCGCGGCCCGCGTGCTCGCCCTCGCGCAGCAGACCGCGGACCAGGCCATCGCCGACGCCCGCCGGGAGGCGGACGAGACGGTGACCCGGGCCCGCCGCGAGGCCGACGACATTCTCGGCAAGGCACGTCGCCAGGCCGAGCAGGTCATCGGTGACGCACGTGCCCGAGCCGAGACGCTGGAGCGCGACGCGCAGGAGCGGCACCGCCAGGCCATGGGCTCGCTGGTGCAGACCCGTGACGAGCTCGAGCGCAAGGTCGAGGAGCTCCGCAGCTTCGAGCGCGAGTACCGTAGCCGCCTGAAACTGTATCTGGAGAACCAGCTGGCCGAGCTCAACGTGGCCGCCGAGGGCAGCGGCGGGTTCCCGATCGTGAGCGGGCCTCCGACCATGTCCCACGCGGTGGCCCCGGGTGGTCAGCCGACGCTCCAGGGCGCGCCCAACCCGTTCGGCGGCGACCCGTCACAGCATTCGGGCGCCTTCCAGGGCGTTGACGGTCCTCACAACGACCGCCGCTAAGGTGTCGGGTCACCCCCTTTGACCCGCATCCGGGAGTCTTTCTGTGATCCTTATCAGCGCCGGTTTGGTACTCACGGCCATCGTCCTGCTCATCGTGGGGATCGTGTTGGCCAAACCGTTTCTGGTCATGTGGTCGATCGCGGTCAGTGTGCTGTCCGCCGTCTTCCTGGTGATCGGGGCGCTGTTGCGGCGCCACGAGCTGTTCCCCGGCGGGCAGGCCGGGGCCGCTCAGCCCCTTCCCGAGAAGGGACCGATGCCGGCCGGGACCGTCCCCGCGCCGCACGGTGTGCCGAACCAGCCTCCCCTGCCACCGCACATGATGGCGCAGCACGGGATGCGGCAGCAGATGCCTGTGGCCCCGACCCAGCCGCGACGAGGCCCGGTGGCCGGGCCGGCCACCGCCACCGCCACGAGGCGGGGCGCCCTGGACGCCGAGGCGATCGTGCTGGTCATCCCCGGCCGCAAGCGCTATCACGTCGCGGGGTGCCGCCAGTTGGCCGGCAGGGACCATGAGGAACTCACCCACGAGGAGGCTCGTGAGGAGGGCTTCACGCCCTGTACCACCTGCCTGCCGGAACCCGCCGCCGGAAGCAGGCCGCACCAGACCCCGCCCGGGGTACGGGAGCCCGCCGAGCCCCTGAGCGCCTCCCAGGAGTCCGGTCCCGCAGGCAGCGCCGGCGAGCCCGGCCCGCACGAGGCCACCGCCAGATTCACCGCCCCGTACCGTCCCACGCGACCCGCGACCCCCGCCGGAGGGCAGCAGGCCCCCGGAGCACGGCCCGAGTCCCCGCCAAGGCCGGAGAACCCCGCCGCCAGGCGAGAGAGCGCCGTGTCCCGGCAGGAGCCCCCGCGTTCCCCGCAGGAGCCCGTCGTCCCGGTCACCCGGCCCTACATTCAGCCCTCCGAGCCGCAGGTACGGCCCCAGGAGCCGGTGAGCCCCCCGCTCCGCGCGGCGGAGTCCCCGACCCCCTCGGTGCCGATCCGGCTGCCGAAGGTCCCCGAGATCCCGCACGCCGAATCCGAGGCCACCAGCTGGTTCAGCCGCGACATGGTCGTCCAGGTCTCCAATCCGGCGACCCCGGCGACCCCGGCCAGTCCCGAGCCCGAGGCGGCGGAGTCCGGACCGGCCATGGGCGGTGCCTCCGCGAGCCGGGGTGAGGCGCCTGAGAGCGCCAAACAGGAAACCAGCGAGGCCGAGCGCCCCGGGGCCGCCGTGCCCGAGCCAGCCGTGTCCGAGGGGGCCGTGTCCGGAGCAGCCAAGGCCGAAGCCGGGCCTGCGGCGTCCGGGACCCGCCCAGGGGCCGAGATCGCCGGGCGAGACTCCGCCCCGTCGGAGCCGTCGCCCTCGGGCAAGCCCGGAGCCGCCGACTCAGGCTCCGAGAAGGCCGTGGAGCCGGAGAGGTCCGAGGGGCCGGGCACCCGAGAGGCATCGGATTCCGGGCGCCAGGCCACCGCCGACGGCACGACACCTGAGCCGGTGGAGCCGGCCGAGACCGCACCCGGGCGCGCCGGGCAGGTAGCGGCCGGCTCCACCTCGGCGGAGCCCGCGGCCGGTCCCTCCTCCGAGGACCGTGACGCCGGCGGCGACCCCGGGGCCGGGGAGCAAAAGACGGGCGACGGGACCGTCATGGTCATCATCGGCACCCGTCGTTTTCATGACCCCGCCTGCCCCCTGATCAAAGGCGCCGGCGACAGCGGCACCGAGGTCGTCTCCCTGGTCGAGGCCGAGGGAGCCGGCCTGATCAACTGCTCGATCTGCCTGAACGACCACCGGGGCCAGAGCTGACACCTGGCGTGACCACCGCCCGCCTCGCTCACCGTTCACCACGAGGAGGCGGGCGTGTCGCGGTGCCCGCGGACCGCTCTCCGGGCCGTGACGGGCGCCGAGCACCACCTGAGGCGCCGGGCCGGCCGCTCCCGGTGTGAACCGGAACGGCCGGGCTCTCCGGGAGCACGGCCGTCCCGTGACGCCGGAGCGCTCCGCCGTCAGGCCGTGGCCGTCGCGCGGCGGAGCTGGAAGGTCAGGCCCAGCTCGGCGTCGCTGTGGGTGGGAAGGCCGTCGGCGCCGCCCTCGGTGAGGGAGACGGCGAGGACCTCGTCGGCCACCGCACGGCCCTGGGCCCGCAGGGCCTCGGCCAGGTCGGCGTCACCGGTGGACCACCACACGTCGATCCGGTCGGAGATCGACAGGCCGGTGGACTTGCGGGTGTCCTGGAGCAGGCGGATGACGTCGCGGATCAGGCCGGAGCGGCGCAGCTCGTCGGTGATGGTCAGATCGAGGGCGACGGTCTCGCCGGAGGCGGCCTCCACCGCCCAGCCGGACCTGGGCTGCTCGGTGACGATCACGTCGTCGACGCCGATCTCCACCGCTCCCAGCTCTCCGGCGTCAATCGAGACCGGCGAACCGGTGCGGAGCGCGCGGGCGAGCTCCGCGGGCTCGGCGGCGGTGACGGCCGCGGCGACCAGCTTGGTCTGCGAGCCGAACCGCTTGCCCAGCGCCCGGAAGTTGGGCTTGACCGTGAAGGAGACCAGGTCCGCCCCGATCCCCGACAGGTCCTCCAGGCCCTTGACGTTGAGCTCGTCGGCGATCAGTTCGCGCAGCTCGGGCGGGAGCGTGGCCCAGCCGGGGGCGCCGACCAGGGCACGGCCGAGCGGCTGGCGGGTCTTCACCCCGCTGGAGGCGCGGGCCGAGCGGCCCAGCTCCACCAGGCGGCGGACCAGGGCCATCCGCTCCGACAGCTCCTCGTCCAGCAGTTCGCCGTTGACCTCGGGCCAGCGGGCCAGGTGGACCGAGACGGGGGCGTCGGTGTCGCGGAGCACGTCCCAGACGTAGTCGGTGGTGAACGGCACCACCGGTGCCATCAGCCGGGTGACGGTCTCCAGGCACTCGTAGAGCGTGGCGAACGCCGCGGTGTCACCGGCCCAGAAGCGGCGGCGGGAGCGTCGCACGTACCAGTTGGACAGGTCGTCGAGGAACTCCGAGAGCCGTCGCCCGACGCGGGCGGTGTCGAAGACGTCCATCGACGCGGTGACCTCGGCCACCGTCCGGTGCAGCTCGGCGAGGGCCCAGCGGTCGATCAACGGGCGCTCGGCGTACGCGGGAGCCTCGGCGAGCCCGGAGGGCGACCAGGACTCGGCGCCTGCGTACAGGGTGAAGAAGGAGGTGGTGTTCCAGTAGGTGAGCAGGACCTTGCGGACGATCTCCTCAAGGGCGCCGTGCCCGACCCTGCGGGCCGCCCACGGTGAGCCGGAGCAGGCCATGTACCAGCGCAGCGCGTCGGCGCCGTGCTGGTCCATCAGCGGCATCGGCTGGAGCACGTTGCCCAGGTGCTTGCTCATTTTGCGGCCGTCCTCGGCCAGGATCAGGCCGAGGCAGAGCACGTTCTCGTACGAGGACCGGTCGAAGACGAGCGTGCCGACCGCCATCAGCGAGTAGAACCAGCCGCGGGTCTGGTCGGTGGCCTCGCAGATGAACTGCGCCGGGTAGGCCTTCTCGAGCATCTCCTCGTTGCGGTACGGCGCCCCCCACTGGGCGAACGGCATCGAGCCCGAGTCGTACCAGGCGTCGATCACGTCGGGCACCCGCCGGGCCTCGGCCCCGCAGGTGGGGCAGGGCAGCGTGACGTCGTCCACGTAGGGGCGGTGCGGGTCGAGCGCGGAGACGTCCCGGCCGGACAGCCGGCTCAGCTCCTCCAGCGAGCCGACGCACGTGACGTGCGACTCGTCGGCGGTGCAGATCCACAGCGGCAGCGGGGTGCCCCAGTAACGCGAGCGCGACAGCGACCAGTCGACGTTGTTGCGCAGCCACTCGCCGAAGCGGCCCCACTTGATCGTCTCGGGGTACCAGTTGGTCTTCTCGTTCTCGGCGAGGAGCCGGTCCTTGATCGCGGTGGTGCGGATGTACCAGGCGGGCAGGGCGTAGTAGAGCAGCGCGGTGTGGCAGCGCCAGCAGTGCGGGTAGCTGTGCTCGAAGTGGCTGCCCCGGTAGAGCAGGCCGCGCGCCCGCAGGTCGGCGGTGAGCCCCTCGTCGGCGTCCTTGAAGAACTGGCCCCCGACCTGGGGCACGCTGTCGAGGAACCGGCCGTCGGGGCCGATCGGGTTGACCACGGGCAGCCCGTACCGCTTGCAGGTCGTCATGTCGTCGGCGCCGAAGGCGGGTGCCTGGTGAACCAGGCCGGTACCGTCCTCGGTGGTGACGTAGTAGCCGAGCACCACGTAGTGCGCGCCGGGGATGTCGACCAGGTCGAAGGGGCGCGAGTAGGTGGTGTGCTCCAGGTCGGCGCCCTGGAAGGAGGCCAGGACCTCGGCCCCCTCGCCCAGCGCGGAGACGACCAGCGGCTCGGCCACCACCAGGACCTCGTCGGACCCCGCGGGGCGCGCCGCGACGTAGGTCACGTCGGGGTGCAGGGCCACGGCGGTGTTGGAGACCAGCGTCCAGGGCGTGGTGGTCCAGATCAGCAGCGAGGCGCCGAGGTCGGCCAGCGGCCCCGAGGTGGCGGGCATGCGGACGTAGACCGACGGGCTGGTGACGGTCTCGTAGCCGCCGGGCTGGCCCAGCTCGTGGTCGGACAGGCCGGTGCCGCAGCGGGGACAGTACGGGGTGATGCGGAAGTCGCGGGAGAGCAGGTCCTTGTCGAAGATGACCTTGAGTGACCACCAGACGGACTCCACGTAGGCCGGGTCCATCGTGCGGTAGGCCTGGGACAGGTCGATCCAGTACCCCATCCGCTCGGTCATCTCCTCGAAGGCGTCCACATGCCGCAGCACCGACTCGCGGCACTTGGCGTTGAACTCGGCGACGCCGTACGCCTCGATGTCCTTCTTGCCGGAGAGACCGAGGGATTTCTCGACGGCGACCTCGACGGGTAGCCCGTGGCAGTCCCAGCCCGCCTTGCGGGGCACGCTGTAGCCCCGCATCGACTTGTAGCGGGGGAAGACGTCCTTGAAGACGCGGGCCTCGACGTGGTGGACGCCCGGCATGCCGTTGGCGGTGGGCGGCCCCTCGTAGAAGACCCAGGTGGGACCGCCGGTGTTCTGCTCGACCGAGCGCTCGAAGATCTTGCCGTCCCGCCAGCGGTCGAGTACCTCGTGCTCAAGCGCGGGAAGATCGACCTGCGCAGGAAGAGAGCGGAAATAGGCGGACATGATGGGCTGGACCTCCACGCTGGAATCGGCTGTGGCGTGGAGGGACGAGGCTGTTGGGGCCCCGCGGTACCACCCTCCTTGACCTTCGCGTGCGAGAAGGCCCTCTTCCTTTGGCCTGCTGCCGGGTCTACTGGGCCGTCACGGCCGTTCTTCCGGCGACTCCGGGGTGATCTTTCCTCCGCGCCTCGCCCCGGGCTCGCACCGTCCCCGGGTCGCTCGTGCGAGGGGGTGCGGAGGTCGCTGTCCCCATCAACGCCGTGCAGGCTCACACGATAACGCACCCGCCTGCCGGAAGCTTCCCCATATCAGAGGCGGCTGGGGGGAATCAGGGGGAAGCGACCGGATGTTACTGGATTGGCAAACATTGCGGCGGGTCGTTTGTCGTTCTGTTATGAGGGACCTAAGCTGCCCGCACCGTTTACCACATTGGATACGGTCCGATCCAGCAAGGAGGTCGCCATGGCCGCGACCGTGCGCGCAGACAACAGCGCGGCAGCGCCGTCATCCGACGGTGCCGTCGTCACCTGGTCGGCCGAGGAACTCGCGGAGGTCCGCGGGCGACTGGTCGCGGAGAGCCGCGAGCTCACCAAGGAGATCGCCAAGGCCGAGATCGAGATCGCGTCAAGCGACGTTACCGACGGTGCGGGCGACGACCAGGCCGACGCCGGAGCACGGACGTATGAACGTGAGCGCGAAATCGCCCTTACCCTGAACTCGCGCGACCTGGTCGCGCAGAACGAGCGAGCGATCGCCCGGATCGACGCGGGGACCTACGGAGTGTGCGAATCGTGCCATCAGCCGATCGGAAAGGAGCGCCTTCAGGCGTTTCCGAGGGCGACGCTGTGCGTGGCCTGCAAGCAGCGGGAGGAGCGCCGCTGACCGGCGACACCGAGAACGGGGCGGTCCCCGCCGTCCCGCTCGCGGCACGGCGGATCGCCGTGCTCGCGGTGATCGTCCCTATCGTCTACGCCCTCGACCTCGCCACGAAGACCCTCGTGCTGAAGACCCTGGAGGGCAGGGAACCCATCGTGGTCATCCCCGACGTGCTCCAGTTCCGAGTGATCTTCAATTCCGGGGCCGCCTTCGGCCTCGGCACCGGGATGACGATCGTCTTCACCTGTGTCGCGGCCGTCGTCGTGGTGGCGATCCTGCGTACCGCGCGCAACCTGCGCAGCCTGCCCTGGGCGATCACGCTGAGCCTGCTGCTCGGCGGGGCGCTCGGCAACCTCACCGACCGGATCTTCCGCTGGCCCTCGGGCTTCGGCTCCGGCAGGCCCGCACCGCTGCAGGGACACGTGGTCGACTTCGTGGAGACCTTCCCCGGTCACTTCCCGGTCTGGAACATCGCCGACTCGGCGATCGTCTGCGGCGGCATCCTGGCGGTCTTCCTCGCCTGGCGGGGCTACCAGATCGACGGCACGCGCGACACGGGAGCCGAGAAGGAAGCGAAGGAGAACGGCAATGGCTGACCGGCGGAGTCTCCCCGTCCCCGACGGGCTGGAGGGCGAGCGTCTCGACGCCGCCCTGTCACGCCTGTTCGGCCTCTCCCGCACCCGGGCGGCCGAGCTGATCGTCGCCGGTGACGTGCTGGTGGACGGCTCGACCGCGGCCAAGTCCGACCGGCTCCACGGGGGCGCCTGGCTGGAGGTCACCCTCCCGCCGCCGCCCACCGCGCCGATGCCGGTGGCGGAACCCGTGCCCGGCATGCACATCGTGTACGAGGACGACGACATCGTCGTCGTCAACAAGCCCGTCGGCGTGGCCGCCCATCCGACCACCGGCTGGACCGGACCCACCGTGATCGGCGGCCTGCTCGGCGCCGGCCACCGGGTGGCCACCAGCGGCGCGGCCGAACGCCAGGGCATCGTGCACCGGCTGGACGCCAACACCACCGGCGCGATGGTCGTCGCCAAGAGCGAGCAGGCCTACTCCCACCTGAAGCGGGCCTTCAAGGAGCGCACCGTCGACAAGCGCTACCACGCGCTGGTCCAGGGCCACCCCGACCCGCACCGCGGCACCGTGGACGCGCCGATCGACCGCCACCCCGTCGGGGACGGCCGCTGGGCGGTCGTGGCGGGAGGCAAGGAGTCGGTCACCCACTACGACACGATCGAGGCGTTCCGCGCGGCGTCGCTGCTGGACATCAAGCTGGAGACGGGCCGGACCCACCAGATCCGGGTCCACATGTCGGCGCTGCGCCACCCGTGCGTCGGTGACATGCTGTACGGGGCCGATCCGACCCTGGCCGCGCGGCTGGGAATGAGCCGGCAGTGGCTGCACGCGGTCTCCCTGGCCTTCGAGCATCCCACCACCGGCGAGTGGGTCTCCTTCACCACCGCCTACCCCGACGACCTGGCCCACGCCCTGAAGGTCGTCGCCGCCGAGTCCTAGGCCCTGTCCCTCCGCGGCGGGCGTGCCTTCGCGCCGGTGGCCCCGCCGGCGCGTCCGGCCCTGGCCGGGTTCACCGCTCGCGGTGGTTTCTCAGGCCCTGCCCCGGGCGCTCGCGCCGAGGGCGGCCACCCCGGCGTCGGGGGCGATCTGGTCGGGGGAGTCGCCCTGCTGTCCCCGGCCCGGCGCGTCGCCCTGGCCCGAGCCCTCCTCGGCCCCCTCGCCCCCGTCGTCCTCTCCCCGGTCGTCGGAGGAGTCCTCCTCGGGCGGTTCGGAACCGTCCTGCGACGGCTTGCCGGACGGCTTACCCGAAGGCTTATCCGTCGGCTCGTCCGACGGTCTGTCCCGGGGGGCGGGGTCGCCGTCTCCCGACCTCTCGGGGGCCGGGCGGGTGGAGGCGCCGTCGTTCCCGGCGGGGTCGTTTCGCGCCGGGACCTTCGCCCGCTCGGGCTCGGCAGTCGGCGTGTCCTTCCCGGAGGGCACACTCGCCGGGGCCGGCGGCCCGGCGGGGTTCCGGTCGGCGGAGTTGGCGGCGACCCACGCCATCCCGGCGGAGGTCAGGGCGACGGCGAGGGCCATCGCGGCCATCGCCGCGATCACCGGGCGCCGTCGCCTTCCGGGGGCGGCCGCCGAGCCGGGTTCGGGCCCCGATCGCCCGGTTCCGGCAGGGGCGGTGGGCGTGCCCGCGAGAGCGGCGGCCGGCACGGGGACCGCCGGGGGCAGCTCGATCGGCATGGTCGGCTGCGGGGCGGTCCCGTTCACCAGCGAGGTCAGGTGGACCTGCGCCTCCTGGGCCGACATGCGTCGCGCGGGATCCTTGCGGAGCAGGCCGAAGATCACGGGAGCGAGCGGTCCGGCGAACCGCAGCGGCGGGGGTTCCTGGTGCATGACGGCGCTGAGCGTCGCCAGCGGGTGGGCGCGCTCGAAGGGGGAGCGCCCCTCGACCGCCAGGTGCAGCGTCACGCCGAGCGACCACAGGTCGGAGGCGAACTCGGCGGGTCCGCCGCTCGCCCGCTCAGGCGCGATGAACGCCGGGGTACCGATGAGCGAGCCGGTCCTGGTGATCGACGAGTCGCCCTCCAGGACGGCGATGCCGAAGTCGGTGAGCACGGCCCGCCCGTCCTTGGAGAGCAGCACGTTGTCCGGCTTCACATCCCGGTGCAGGACGCCCGCGTGGTGGGCGGCGAGTAGCGCGCCCAGCACCTCCAGCCCGATCCGCGCCACCCGCGCCGGCGGCAGCGGCCCGTCCTCCCTGATCACCGCTCCGAGCGTGCGGGAGTCGACCAGTTGCATGACGATCCAGGGGCGCCCGTGCTCCTCGATCACGTCGTACACCGTGGCGACCCCCGGATGCCCGATCCGCCCGGCGGCCCGGGCCTCCCTGAGCGTCCGCACGGTGAAGACCTCGCGCTCGGGACCGGTGAGGTCGGGGAAGGGGATGACCTCCTTGACCGCCACCTCGCGGCCCAGCACCTCGTCCCGTGCTCGCCAGACCGTCCCCATGCCTCCTCGGCCGATACGTTCGAGCAGGCGGTAGCGGGCTCCGATGATCCCCTGAGAATCGGTCATGCGCCGACGCCTACCCAGGATTAATCCCGACATTCAGGATTGGCGACGCAGGTCACCTCGGAGGCGCCCTTCGTTCCTGAACCCCTCCACGAACCGGGTGCCGCGCCCACCCGCCGTGAACCGCGGCTCGGCGGGGGACGGCGATCTCAGTTCAGCAGGTGGCGCAGCCCGGCGGTGACCACGGCCGCCACCGCGAGGACCACCAGGAACGGGGCGCGCAGCAGCAGCGCCACCACGGCCGCGCCCATCCCCGCGGTGCGCGGCCAGTCCAGATGCAGTGCCTGCCCGTGCCCGAAGGTCTGCACCGCGATCAGCGCCGCCAGCAGGGCCACCGGGACCAGCGTCGCGAAGCGCTGCACCCCCGGGTGGTCGAGGATCCGGCGCGGTGCCGACAGCCCGGCGAGCTTCAGCGCGTAGCAGGCCGCGCAGGTGGCGACGATCGCCCACCAGAGGGTCACCTGGGCCTCCTCAGGATCACCGCGAGCACGACCACGGACGCGAGCAGTACGGGCACGCCCGGCGGGGTGAACGGGGTCGCGGCCAGCGCGATCACCGCGCCGCCGCCCGCGATCAGCCGCAGCGCGCGGGCCTCGGGGCCGCTCCCGGTGAGCCGGGGCCACAGGATGGCCAGGAACGTCGCGGGACCGACCGCGTCCAGGCCGAACACCGCGGGGTCGGCCACCCAGGAGGTGCCCAGCGCGCCGAGGAGGGTGGTGGCGTTCCAGGTCAGGGCGAGGGTGACGAAGGTGACCAGGAACGCCGTCCTGGACGACTCCTCGTCCGGCTGGGCCAGGGCGACCGCGGTCGTCTCGTCGATCACGCCCTGGGCCATCAGCGGCCTGCGCCAGCCCCGGATGTCGAGCACGCCGGCCATGCGCAGGCCGTACAGGCTGTTGCGGGCGCCCAGCAGCATCGCGCCTGCCGTGCCCGCGACCAGGTTGCCGCCGCCCGCGACGACTCCGACGAGGGCGAACTGCGAGGCACCGGTGAAGGCGAACAGACTCAGCACGCACGCCTGCGCGACGCTCAGCCCCGCGGTGACCGCCGCGGCGCCGAAGGCGACCCCGGACAGCCCGACGGCGATCCCCACACCCAGTCCATCCCTTGTCGCGGAGGAGCGAGTGGTTGTATCCATGGAAAGGGAGCTTATGTCCGTTTTTAACTTCCGGTCTTGTACGTTCCTGCACGCTGGTACGCGGCGGGGGGAACGCCCACCATCCGTTTGAAGTGCCTGCTCAGGTGGGCCTGGTCGGTGAACCCCACATCCCCGGCGACCTGCGCGGGAGGTGTGCCCGCCTGGAGCAGCCGCCGGGCACGCATGATCCGCAATGTGTTCAGATAGGCGTGCGGGGGCAGCCCGGTGGCCGCCTTGAAGGCCCGGATCAGCGCGAACGGCCTGGCGTCGACGGCCCGCGCCAGGTCCTCGATCGTGGGCGGGTCGACGAGCCGCTCGTGCAGGATCTCCCTGGCGCGCCGCACCCCCGGGTCCTGGTCGCGGGAGCGCGCCTCCAGCGGAGGGCGGGCGGCGTGCCGCCGGAGCAGGGCGGCGAAGGCGGTGCGGGCCAGCGTCGAGGAGGCGAGGTCGTCGCCGTGCTCCGCGGCCTGGTGCGCGGCCCGCAGCAGTTCCACGGTGGGCTGGTGGTAGGTGACGGTCTCGGGGAAGCAGGGGGTGCCGCGCCCGGTCAGCACCTCGGCGGCGATCCCGGAGACGAACTCGACGGACGGGTAGAGAACCCGGTAGCTCCACCCCTCGGGGACGCCCGCGTGGCCGTCGTGCGCCTCCTGGGGGTTGAGCGTGCTCAGGCTGCCCGCGCCCGCGCGGTGGCGGGCGCCCCGGTAGCCGAACTCCTCCACCCCGGAAAGGACCAGCGCGATCGCGTAGCTTTCGTGCGCGTGCGGGGTGAAGCGGTGGGTCACGTACCTGGCCTTGAGCAGGTCCACCCCGGGCAGTCCCGGGCTGCGCCAGAAGCGCGCCCTCTCCGGCCCGTTCATGGGCGGAAGGTCCTGGTGAAGCCGTCGAAGAGGGAGCGGTCCCACTCCGACTCCGGGCTCTCCCAGTAGATCGCGTACGGCCGGTCGGCGAGGGTGCGGAAGCCCCGGTCCAGGACGTGCGTGCGGACCCCGTCCCTGAGGTAGGTGAACTCCCAGTCGGCGGCGGGCACCCCCCGGTATCTCAGCGAGGTGATGCCGATCCGCTCGTAGCCAGGCCAGACATTGTCGGCCCGGCCGGCCCGCTCCACCTTCTGCCAGTGCCTGAGCGGGTCCTTCTCGGGGTCGTCCGTCGACTCGATCCACAGGAGACCACTCGACCCGGGGGCGCGGAACTCCACCCGGTCACGGCCGGAGAACCGTTTGACCTGCCATCCCCTGGGCACCGCGACGGAGAAGCCCATCGGGTCGCGGTGCAGCCGCCAGCCCGCGGGGATCGTCCGGCTCGGCCGCGGGGTCACCGTCGGAGTCACCGTCGGGGTCACCGTCGGGGTCACCGTCGGAGTCACCGTCGTCGCCGGGGTGGCAGCCTGGGGCGTCTCGGGCGGGGTGCCGTCGGTGATCGGGGCCGTGGTCGCCGGCAGGCCGGGACCGGTGTCGGCCGTGGTGTTCTGGGCCCGCACGACCAGCCACCCGCCGACCCCGACCGCCACCACGAGCGCGGGGATCCCGGCCAGGAGTGCCAGCCGTCCCGCTCCGGTCCGCCGCGCGGGCTCGCCTCCGGTGCCGGTGGGCTGTTCCCGCCCCGGCCAGGAGCCCGGATGTGGGTGCTCGTAGCCGTACGCCCCCTGGTCGGGGTGCGTGTGCTCGGCACGGTACGCGGCCGGGTGCTGGGAGGGCTGCTCGGGATGCGTGTGTCCGGCCGGGTACGGGGAGTGCTCGGGGTGCGTGTGCGCGGGTGGGTACGGGGGCTGCCCGGGGGCACCGGGGAGGTTCCGGTAACCCGGCTGCCAACCGCTCCGCGCCGCGTCCGGGTGCGGCTGTTCCGCGTACCGGGGGCCGGCGTGCGGCGGGCCGGGGTGAGCTCCGGGGGAGCCGTGCGGCTGCTGTCCGGGATACGGCTCCCGTCCCGAGAGGGGCCCCGCGGCGGCTCCCGAGGCGCCCCGGGAGGACGCGGGACCAGAGGAGGCGCGGCTGAGCAGGGCCTCGGCCTGGTCGGGCACCATCCGGGCGGCCGGATCCCTGGCCATCAGGCCGAGGATCGCCGTCGCCAGGGGGCCCGGGTGGGTCATGGGGCTCGGCTCGCCGTGCAGGACGGCCATCATGGTGGCGGCGGCCGTGGGCCGCTCGAACGGGGGCCGGCCCTCGGCCGCCGCGTACAGCGTCGCCCCGAGCGACCACAGGTCCGACTCGGGAGTGGCGGGCAGCCCGTGCAGCCGCTCGGGGGGCAGGAACGCGGGTGTGCCGACCATCCCGCCGGTGCGGGTGATGCCGGTCTCCTGGGTCATGGAGGCGATGCCGAAGTCGGTCAGCACCACCCGGCCGTCGTCGGCCAGCAGCACGTTCTCCGGCTTGACGTCGCGGTGCAGCACCCCCGAGGCGTGCGCGGCCCGCAGCGCGCCCAGCACGTGCAGTCCCACCGAGGCCACCCGCTCGGGCGGGAGGGGGCCGTGGGCGCGGACGATCTCCCCCAGCGACCGGGACCTGACCAGCTGCATGACGATCCAGGGACGCCCCTCCTCCTCGACCACGTCGTGCACGATGATCACGGAAGGGTGGTCGAGGCGCCCGGCGGTCCTGGCCTCGCGGATCGTGCGCCGGTTCAGGTCGGCGCGGGCGGCCTCGTCGACCCCCCGGTGACGGACCTCCTTGACGGCCACGACCCGGTCGAGGAGCTCGTCATGGGCTCGCCAGACGATGCCCATGCCGCCCTCGCCGATGTGTTCGAGTAACTGGTAGCGGCCCGCCACCTTTCGCTCCGCCATCTCCCCACCTCCCTCCCAGCCCCACGAATCGTAGCCGGTAGGGGTCCGCCCTACTTTTTCGAGGAGAAGGTCGCGGCGAACCCCTCGAAGTAGTGCAGGTTCTTCTTCCAGTCCTTGGCCAGGGTGTGCCAGTAGATGGCGTACCCCCGGCCGCCCTTGGTGACGAACCCCCGGTTGAGCACCCGGGCCTTGCCCGAATTCGTCGTCTGCCAGGTGAACTCCCAGTCGGCGGCCTTCACCATGTAGTCGACCTTCTCGATCCTGATCCGCTTGTAGCCGCGGAAGTTGCCGCGGCTGTACCCCTCCTGGTTCTCCCAGTCCCGCTTGGGGTCGGGGCCCGCGCGGTCGACGTACTCGACGAAGACGAAACTGGTCCGGTCGGGGCCGCGGAACCACACCTGCTGTCCCGGCCGCTGGTCCACGCTCCACCCCTTGGGCAGGCCGATCGAGAAGCCGTTGGGATCCTTGTGCATCCGCCAGCCGGAGGGCAGGGCGGACTCCTTCTCGGTCTTGGTGGGGCTCGGGCTGGGCGGGGGAGAGGACGCCGGCTCGGGTGAGCCCTGCGGGGTCGCCTTGGCATCGCCGCTCGGGACGCTCGGCGCGCTGGAGGTGCCCGGCCTCCCCGAGCCGGCCCGCGAGGCCTCCTCGTTCTCGCGGCTGCGCATGCCGAGCCAGCCGGCGACCCCGCCGACGACCAGCAGCGCGGGCAGGAGCACCAGCAGTCCCCGCTTCAGCTGGGAGCCGCCGCGCTTCTGCGAGGTCAGCGTGGCCGCCTCGTAGTCATGGTCGGCGTAGGAGGGGGCCGAGGGCTCTCGCCACTGGGCGGGTGCGGGCTCGCTCGCGGGCTCTGCTCTGGGCGAGGGCTCGCGGCCCACCGGCGGGAAGGGGTTGGGCCGCGAGACGGGGACGGGCTTCCGGCGCGCGAATCCCTGCTCGGCCGCGGCCGGAGGGGCGCCCTCGCGGCTCGCGGCGGGTCTCTCCTCGGCCGCGGCGGGCGGGGGCGTGGCACGGGACGCACGGGACGCGGCGGCGGGCTTCGCCTCCGCCTCCGGCGCCGGCTCGGAAGCGGTGCCGGAGCCCGCAGCCGCAGCCGCCGCTCCGGCGGCCCTGGCGCCGGAAGGCGCCCTGCTGGTGGGCCGGTTCGCCTCGGAGTCGTCCGCGGCCTCCGGAGCGGAACCGCTCCCGGCGCCGGGGACGGCCTTGGCACCGGGCTTCGCCCCCGGCGCCCCCTTCGCGGGCTTCGCCTTCGCTCCGGCGCCCGGCTGCTGCCGTACGGCTCCGGCGGGCGGCTCCGCGGCGGCCTTCGACGGCTCCTCGTCCCTGGACTCGGCGGGTACGGAGTCCAGCTTCGCGCCCGTCTGGGGGAGGGCGCCGGCCTGGAAGCGGGCTCCGGGATCGGTGTCGGCCGCCGGGCTCACGGCGGGCATGACGGCGGTCCTGGCGGGCCGGTCACGGTTGCCCGCCCCCTCGGCCACCCTGCGCAACAGCCGCTCCGCCTCCTGGTAGGGCATGCGCAGCGCCGGGTCCTTGCGGAGCAGCCCCTCCAGGATCGGGGCCAGCGGCCCGGCGTGGACCGGGGGCTCGGGCTCGTCGTTCAGGACGGCGTGCATGGTCGGCAGCGCACCGCCCCGGTCGTGCGGGGGCTTGCCCTCGACGGCGGCGTACAGGGTCGCACCGAGTGACCACAGGTCCGACTCGCGCTGCGCGCTGCCGCCCTTGATGCGTTCGGGAGGGATGAACGCGGGGGTGCCCGCGATGCCGGTCATGGTCAGCGCGGTCTCGGCTTCGAGCGTCGCGATGCCGAAGTCGGTCAGCACCACCCGGCCGTCGTCGGCCAGCAGCACGTTCTCCGGCTTGACGTCGCGGTGCAGCACTCCCTGGGCGTGGGCGGCGCGCAGCGCCTCCAGCACCTGCAGGCCGATCTCCGCCACCCGCTGCGGCGGCAGCGGCCCGTCCTGCCTCAGCACCTTGCCGAGGGAGCGCGACTCCACCAGCTGCATGACGATCCAGGGACGCCCGTCCTCCTCGACGACGTCGTGGACGACCACCACGTTCGGGTGGGTCAGGCGCCCGGCGGCACGTGCCTCGCGCTTGGTGCGCCGGTTGAAGTCCTCCTGGTTGTCCTCGCCGAGCATGTCGGCGTAGCGGACCTCCTTGATCGCGACCTCGCGGTCCAGAAGCTCGTCATGGGCCCGCCACACGATGCCCATGCCACCCCGGCCGATGGCTTCGAGCAGGTGGTAACGGGAGGCGATACGGCGCCCCTCGGGCTGTGCTTCGGCCATCAACCGGCTTACCTCCTTCGGAACCCCCGAATACTCTCATAGCCCAGTAAAGTGATCGACTCACTCGCTGGGGAAAAGTCCATATCCTGAGATGCGCTGTCCAGTACGTGACGGGTGTCCGGTAGATGACCTAAGATTGGGCCCATGACCTGTTGTTTCGCGTTTACCGGCTCGGCTCCGGAGAGCCGGTCGTGACAGCGTGATCTAGCCGCTGTCCCGCGGATCTTACCGTGGCGAGGGCCGGCCGGGCGGCGCCTCACAAGGTGGAGCAGTGAGCCGCGGCGACCGACGACAACGTAGCGGTCAGGAGATCCGAGGGACCCGAGGGACCCGAGGGACAGGGCCTGGCGACCAGCCGGAGCCGGCACCGGGCGGAGACGCGAGGTCTCTGCCTTTTTCATTTCGAACACCTCTTTCCGAACGGCCGCCGGCTCGCGGGACGCGCGCCGGCCGAGCATGGGGGAGCCTCATGTCGACCACCGCACCTCTGGAACGCGCAGCGGTAGGGCTGGGTGCGCTCACGGTGGGTGCCGGACCGGCCGTGGTGATAGGCGGCTCCGGTGCGGACGCCCGCTGGATCAGCCTGCGGGGCCGGCACGGTGGAGTCCCCGCCGCCGAGTCCGTGGTGGCGGCCCGCGTCGAGGGGGCGGGGCCGCTCCTGGTGGAACCGTCCTCGGCGGGAGACCTGCCGGTGATCGCCGAGAGTGCGGACGGCGTGGTGGTCGGCGCGGCCTGGATGCGAGATTCGGAGCTGGTGCGCGCCGCGGCCAGGCTCGGCCTGCCGGTGCTCGTCCAGCGGGCCTCCTCCGCGACGCTGGAGGAGTGGCTGGCGGTCGCCGGCCACTGCGTGGCGGAGGGCAACGACCAGATCATGCTCTGCGAGAGCGGCCGCGCCCACCCGGACGGCGCCACCTTCGACCTCGCCCTGATGCGCGCCGCGCGGACGAGGTCGGGCCGCCCCGTCCTGGCCGACCTCGGCGCGGACCCCGCGCTGGCCGCCGCCGCGATCGCCGCCGGTGCCGACGGCCTCCTGCTGGATCCCGGAGCCACCGAGCAGGACGCGCTGGCCGCGCTGGAGGCCACCAGGATCGTCGGTGCGGTCACCCGCAGGGAGGTCCCCGACTCGGTGCCCGCCGCCCGCGACGCCATCGACCGCGTCGACGCCGCCCTCGCCGTCCTGCTGGAACGCCGTGCCGAGCTCGCCGGGACCATCCAGCGCCTCAAGCCCGTCGGAGGCTTCGCCGGTCGCGACGCCGCCCGCGAGCGCCAGGTGGTCGCCGAGATGGCCCGCCGCGCCCCCGTCCTGGGCGAGGCCCGGCTCGCCCCCATCATGAACGCCGTCATCGAGGCGGGCCTGCACCTCGCCGAGGAACGCCGCTCGGCGTCCGCCGAGCGAGACTGAGCGGGAGGGACGACCCGGAGCACACGGGTCACTTTGGGAACCCGGATTTGGATACGCTTTCCCCGCCGACGGTGCGACTAGGGGAGGACGGGGCCGCATGTCAGACTCGTTTGTGCATCTGCACGTTCACACGGAGTACTCCATGTTGGATGGAGCCGCCCGTTTGAAGCAAATGTTCAAGCAGGTCGGCGACCTGGGCATGCCCGCGATCGCGATCACCGACCACGGCAACATGCACGGGGCCTACGACTTCTACCGGCAGGCGACCGGGGCGGGGATCAAGCCGATCATCGGCATCGAGGCCTACGTCGCCCCGGCCTCCCGGCACCAGAAGAAGCCGGTGCTGTGGGGCGAGCCGCACCAGAAGCGCGACGACGTCTCGGCGGGTGGCTACTACACCCACATGACCATCTGGGCGAAGAACGCCAAGGGTCTGAGCAACCTGATGAAGCTCTCCTCGCGCGCCTACACCGAGGGCTTCGTCCGTAAGTGGGCGCGGATGGACGCGGAGATCCTCGCCGAGCACGCCGAGGGGCTGATGGCCACCACCGGCTGCCCGTCGGGTGAGGTGCAGACCCGCCTGCGCCTGGGGCAGTACGACGAGGCGGTCGCGGCGGCGGCCAGGTTCCAGGAGCTGTTCGGCAAGGAGAACTACTACCTGGAGATCATGGATCATGGGCTCGACATCGAGCGCAGGGTCCGGGACGGCCTGACCCGCATCTCGCGCGAGCTGGGCATCCCGCCGCTGGTGACCAACGACTCCCACTACACCTACGAGTCGGACGCGACCTCCCACGACGCTCTGCTGTGCATCCAGACCGGCAAGCAGCTGTCCGACCCCGACCGCTTCCGCTTCGACGGCAGCGGCTACTACATCAAGAACGCCGACGAGATGCGCGCGGTCGACTCCTCGGATCTGTGGGCCGAGGGCTGCCGCAACACCCTGCTGGTCGCCGAGAAGGTCGACCCGAGCGGCATGTTCGGTTTCAAGAACCTGATGCCGACCTTCCCCCTGCCCGAGGGGGAGAGCGAGGAGAGCTGGTTCCGCAAGGAGATCTGGCGGGGCATGGAGCGGCGCTTCCCCGAGGGCGTCGACGCCGAGCACCGCACGCAGATCGAGTTCGAGATGGGCGTCATCCTGCAGATGGGGTTCCCCTCCTACTTCCTCGTGGTCGCCGACTTCATCATGTGGGCCAAGAACAACGGCATCCGGGTCGGCCCCGGCCGCGGCTCGGCCGCCGGCTCGCTGGCCGCGTACGCGCTGGGCATCACCGACCTCGACCCGCTGCCGCACGGGCTGATCTTCGAGCGGTTCCTCAACCCCGACCGCGTCTCCATGCCCGACGTCGACATCGACTTCGACGAGCGCAGACGCGGCGACGTGATCCGGTACGTGACGGAGAAGTACGGGGCCGACAAGGTCGCCATGATCGCCACCTTCGGCACCATCAAGGCGAAGGCTGCCATCAAGGACGCGGCCCGCGTCCTGGGCCACCCGTACGCGCTGGGCGACAAGGTCTCCAAGGCGTTCCCGCCCGCGGTGATGGGCAAGGACATCCCGCTCTCCGGCATCTTCGACAAAGATCATCCGCGCTACAACGAGGCCGGCGAGCTGCGCAGGCTGTACGAGGAGGATGTCGACGTCAAGTCGGCGATGGACCTCGGCAAGGGCCTGGAGGGCCTGATCCGGCAGACCGGCGTGCACGCCGCCGGGGTCATCATGTCGGCGGAGGTGCTGACCGACTACATCCCGATCATGCGCCGTGACTCCGACGGTGTGATCATCACGCAGTTCGACTACCCGACCTGCGAGACGCTCGGCCTGCTGAAGATGGACTTCCTGGGCCTGCGCAACCTCACGATCATCGACGACTGCCTGAAGATGATCGAGGCCAACACCGGTGAGCAGATCGACCTGCTCAAGCTGCCGCTGGACGACCGCAAGACCTACGAGCTGCTCGGCAGGGGCGACACCCTGGGGGTGTTCCAGCTGGACGGCGGCGGCATGCGGTCGCTGCTGCGGCTGATGAAGCCCGACAACTTCGAGGACATCTCCGCCGTCGGCGCGCTGTACCGGCCTGGCCCGATGGGCGCCAACTCGCACACCAACTACGCGCTGCGCAAGAACGGCCAGCAGGAGATCGTCCCGATCCACCCGGAGTTCGAGGAGTCGCTGCAGGAGATCCTCGGCACCACGTACGGCCTGATCGTCTATCAGGAGCAGGTCATGGCCATCGCACAGAAGGTCGCCGGGTTCTCGCTCGGCAAGGCCGACCTGCTGCGCCGCGCGATGGGCAAGAAGAAGAAGTCGGAGCTGGACAAGCAGTTCGAGTCGTTCGAGCAGGGCATGAAGGACAACGGCTACTCCGCGGCCGCGATCAAGACGCTCTGGGACATCCTGCTGCCCTTCTCCGACTACGCCTTCAACAAGGCGCACAGCGCCGCCTACGGCCTGGTCTCCTACTGGACCGCCTATCTCAAGGCCAACTACCCGGCCGAGTACATGGCCGGGCTGCTGACCTCGGTCAAGGACGACAAGGACAAGTCGGCCCTCTATCTCAACGAGTGCCGCCGGATGGGCATCAAGGTGCTGCCGCCGGACGTCAACGACTCCGACTTCGACTTCACACCGCGCGGCACCGACGTCCGGTTCGGCCTGTCGGCCATCCGCAACGTCGGCGGCAACGTGGTCGACGGGATCATCGCCGCGCGCAAGGAGAAGAGCCGCTTCGCCGACTTCAAGGACTTCCTGCGCAAGGTCCCCATGGTCGTCTGCAACAAGCGGGTCATCGAGTCGCTGATCAAGGCCGGTGCCTTCGACTCGTTCGGGCACGTGCGCAAGGGCCTGGTGATGGTCCACGAGCAGGCGGTCGACAGCATCATCGGCATCAAGAAGAACGAGGCCCAGGGGCAGGACTCCCTGTTCGGCGCCGTCGAGGGCGCCGAGGACCAGACCTTCGACGTGCAGATCCCGATGGGCGAGTGGGACAAGAACACGCTGCTGCAGTTCGAGCGGGAGATGCTCGGCCTGTACGTCTCCGACCATCCGCTCTTCGGCGTGGAGCACATCCTCGCCTCCGGCGCCGACTGCTCGATCGCCTCACTCCAGGACGAGCACCGTCCCGACGGCCAGGTCGTCACCGTCGGCGGCATCCTGAGCGGTCTGCAACGCAAGGTCACCAAGAAGGGCGACACCTGGGTGCTGACCCAGCTGGAGGACCTGGAGGGCGCCATCGAGGTGATGATCTTCCCCTCGGCGTACCAGCTCTGCGCGACCGTGCTCGCCGAGGACGCCATCGTCTTCGTCAAGGGCCGCCTGGACAAGCGCGAGGACGTCGGAAAGATCATCGCCATGGAGGTGACGGCTCCGGACCTGACCCGTGAGGCCGGTGGTCCCCTGGCGGTCAGCCTCGCCCTGACCCGCTGCACCCCGCCGGTGGTCGGCCGCCTCAAGGAGGTGCTGACCGCCCATCCGGGTACCACCGAGGTGCATCTGCAGGTGCACAACGGCCCCAAGACCACCATCATGCGCCTCGACGACCGCCTGCGGGTGTCGCCGTCCCCGGCCCTGATGGGCGATTTGAAGCAACTGCTCGGCCCCGCCTGCCTGGGGGCGTGAGAACGGGCGCCGAGGCGCCTCCGTGGCCCGCCGCTTCCGGATACATCGCTGTCCATCCGGTCCCGCCGACGGATCCGGTGCCCCGGCCCCGCTGGTGAGTGGGGCGTCGTCCCCGGTCGTGGTCCGGTGACCACGGCCCTCCCGACCAGGCCGTCTGGTGGCCGCCGGACGACCTGGGCGGGCTCTACCACGCGTTTCCGGGCGGCAGGCCGCCTCGCTCATCGAAGTCCCCCGGGGCCGCGGCCCGGTGGAAACCGCGGTTCCCGCGGAAACCGCGGTTCCCGTGAAAACCGCGAGGCCCGCGGGGCTCGTCCGCGCGGGCGTCGTCGCCGCGACGCTCGCCGTCACGGCGCTTGGCCTTCTCGGCCTCCTCGGCCTCCTTCAGGCCCGGGGTGAACCCGCCGCCGAAACGGCCCATGTCCGGGCGGTGGAAGGAACGCGGCGAGACGTCCCGCAGGGCGGCGGACATGGACGAGACCCAGATCGGCCCCGGCAGGGAGGCACCCTGGACCGCTCCGTAGTACTCGCCGCCGATCTCGACGTCGCGCAGCGGGTAGCGGTAGGAGCCGCGGATGTCGCCCACGCTGACCGCCGCGGCCAGGTCGGGGGTGTAGCCGGCGAACCAGGCCGACGTGTAGCCGTTGTTGGTGCCGGTCTTGCCCGCCGCCGGGCGGCCGATGCTCTGGCCGGTCATGGTGCCCTTGGTGAACACCCCGGACAGCAGGTGGTTGACCGCGTCGGCCACGTCGCGCTCGATCGCCTGCGCGCAGCTGGGCGGGACGCGGAAGTGCCTGCCGTTCCGCTCGACGATCTCGACGATGGACAGCGGGCGGCAGTAGCGGCCCCGCGCCCCGAACGCGGCGAACGCCGCCGCCACGGTCACCGGGTCCATCTCGTTCACCCCCAGGGTGAAGGTCGGCACCTCCCGCAGCGGCGCGCCGTCGGCGCGGGCGATGCCCATCGCCCTGGCGGTCCTGACGACCGGGCACAGGCCCACCCGCTGCTCCAGCATCATGTAGAAGATGTTCACCGACTTCCAGGTGCCGGTGGACAGGCTCTGCGGGCCGCCCTTGCCCTCGCCGCTCGCGTTGTAGATCTCCGCGCCGGGGTCGTTGACCTTGCGGCCCCGGCAGTCCTTGAAACCGCTGTCGGGCACGAAGCTGCCGGGTGTCATGAAGCCCTGGTCGAACCGCCAGCCCTGGCTGAGCGCGGTCGCCAGGGTGAACACCTTGAACGTCGACCCCGCCTGGAATCCCTGGCCGCCGCCGTGCGCGGTGTCGGCGACCAGGTTGTAGGTGGTGCGGGGGCCGTTGTTCTTGCCGCCGGTGTTGAGGCCGTACCTCTTGCTCGCCGCCATGGCCCGGATCCGCCCGGTGCCAGGCTGGATCATGGCCTCGGCGGCGACCTCGGTGTCCTTGCTGCCGACGCGCGCGGCGATGGCGCGTTCCGCGGCCCGCTGGGCCCTCGGCGCCAGGGTGGTGCGGAGCACCAGGCCGCCCCTGGCCAGGCGGCGCTCCCGCTCCGCGCGGGTGTGGCCGAAGACCGGGTTGGTCAGCAGCTCCCTGTGCACGTACAGGCAGAAGTAGGGATAGACGCTCCCGTCGCAGCCGCCGGGCTGCGGCTGCAGCCGGAGGTTCAGCGGCCGTCTCATGGCGGCCTCCGCCCGGGGCCGGGGGACGTACGACAGCTGGGCCATCCGCTCCAGGACGATGTCCCTGCGCTCTCGCAGTCTCTTCCTGCGCGCCGCGTCCAGCGACGGGTCCGTGACGTACGGGGTGCGGACCGCGCCGGCCAGCGTCGCCGCCTGCGCCAGGGTCAGCCGGGAGGCCGCGACCGAGAAGAACCGCTGGGCGGCGGCCTCCACCCCGAAGGCCCCCGCGCCGAAGTAGGCGATGTTGAGGTAGCGCTCCAGGATCTCGGCCTTGGTGTACTTCTTCTCCATCGCCAGCGCGTACCGCAGCTCGGTGATCTTGCGCTGGATGCTGGGCGCGCGGGCCTGGGCGCGCTCGGTCTCGGTCTCGGAGTTCTCGACCAGGATGTTCTTCACCAGCTGCTGGGTGAGCGAGGAGCCGCCCTGGCGCACCCCGCCCGCCCTGGTGTTGGTCACCAGGGCGCGCAGGGTGCCCTTGATGTCCAGGCCCGCGTGCTCGTAGAAGCGCGAGTCCTCGATCGCCACGATCGCCTCCCGCATGACGGGGGCGACCTGGTCGAGCCGTACGACGGTCCGGTTCTCCGTGTAGAACTGGGCGAACCGCTTGCCGTTCCGGTCCAGGAGCACGGTGCGCTGGGCGAGCGGGCTCTCCCGAGGGCTCGGCGGCAGGTCCGTCAGGGTTCTCGTGACGTTGTTGACGGTGACCCCCACCGTGCCGACCAGCGGCAACGCGGCCAGGGCGGCCAGTAGCCCGCCGAGCACCCCGCAGGCCGCCAGGACGCGCAGGCACGCGCCGGGTCCGCGTCTCACCTCTGGGTGCGATGTCACGCAAGGTAACGTGCAACCGGATGATCACCCATAAACACCCGGTTGCCAATCCTTACCCGTCCTGCACCTTTTCTCGACTGATCTTCAGCCCGAGAGAGGCGAACTGCTCGAACGGCCGGTGGTAGCCCCGCTCGATGTGGTGCACCCCGCGCAGCGTGGAGACGCCCTCCGCGGCGGCCGCGGCCAGCACGGCGGAGAACCCGGCCCGGATGTCGGGCAGCGTCACGTCGGCGCCGCTCAGCCTGGACACGCCGCGCACGACCGCCGAGTGCTTGGCGTTGGTGTCGTGGTAGCGGCAGGCCGGGCCGCCCAGGCAGACGTCGAACACCTCGATCTCGCAGCCCATCTTCTGCAGTGCGGGCACGTAGACCAGGCGGTTCTCGAACACGGTCTCGTGCAGCACCGACATGCCCTGGGCCTGGGTGAACAGCACCATCAGGGGCGTCTGCCAGTCGGTCATGAACCCCGGGTGCGTGTCGGTCTGCACCGCCGCGGCCCGCAGTCCGTGCGGCGCCGACGCCGACAGGTAGTCGTCGGTGATGTCGACCTCGGCGCCCATCCTGGCCAGGGTGGTGATCGCGGTGACCAGCCGGTCCTGCGGGCAGCCGTGCACCCGTACCTGGCCGCCGGTGATCAGACCGGCCGCCAGGTAGGAGAACGCCTCGATGCGGTCGCCGTTGAGCCAGGTGGAGGCGCCGTGCAGGTGCTCCACCCCCTCGATCACGATGCGCCGGTCCGGGCTCAGCTCTATGCGCGCGCCCATGCGCTGCAGGAACAGGGCGAGCTCCACCACCTCGGGCTCCATCGCCGCGCCCTTCAGCACGGTCTTGCCCTCGGCCAGCACCGCGGACATCAGGATCGTCTCGGTGGCGCCGACGCTGGGGTAGGGCAGTTCGAGCCGGGTGCCGCGCAGCCGTTTGGCCTTGGCGTACACGCCGGTGTCGCTCACCTCGACCTCGGCGCCCATCGCGCGCAGCGCCTCGACGTGGAAGTCGACGGGCCGGCGGCCGATCGGGTCGCCGCCGACCAGCGGCACGAACGCCTCGCCCGCCAGGTGCAGCAGCGGGCCCAGCATCAGGATCGGGATCCGGTTGAGGCCGGTGAACGCCGCCGGGACGTGCGGGTTGATCTGCTCCCCGGGAGAGACGGTGATCTCCCCGGAGCTGATCTCCACGTCGATGCCGAGCGCCCTCAGCATCTGCGCGGTGATCCCCACCTCACCCACGTCCGGGGCGTTCTGGATCGTGCTCTCACCGGTGCCCAGCATCGCGGCGACCATGTGCTTGGAGACGCCGTTCTTGGAACCGCGGACCTCGACGTCACCGCGGAGCGGCCCGGAGGGTTCGATCAACCATGCCTCTTCGTTCACCCCGTAAGCGTAACGGGGCCCGGTGGGAGCCCCGGGTGGCGCCAGGCGGGCGGATGGGTAACATCGGGCACATCTGCACAGAGGGTGAGGGGGCCGTGGTGCGCGCCGTGCGTGACTTCGTGATCACCGTGCTGGTACTCGCCCTGGCCGGAGTCGTCGCCGGGATCCTGTGGTCGCTGGCCGCGCCGCGACCCCCGTACGTCGTGACGGGCACGGGGCCGCTGCCGGCCGATCCCTCCACGCAGGCGCTGATCGCCGCCGACGGCTGGTTCGCCGTCATCACGGGCGTGCTCGGGCTGGTCTGCGGGGTCGTCGGCTACGGCGTGTCGCGCGGGGGGCGCCCGCTGCCGGTGGTGGTGGGCCTGGCCGCGGGCGGCCTGCTCGGCGCGCACCTCGCGCTGCTGGTCGGCGAGGCGGCCAACCTCGGCGCGGTGAGCGTCGCCGCCTCGGGGAGCCCTGTGGGGAGCTCCGTGCCGCTGGTCCCGGGGCCGCTGGCACTGACCGCCAGGGGCGTGCTGTATGCGTGGCCGACGTTGGCCGCCGGTGTCTTCTTCGTCCTGGAGGGCGTCGCGGGCTACCGCGACTCGCCACTGCGCCATCCGTTCGGCGGGGACGACCCCTACGGGCCGTTGTCGTCGCATGACATCGACGGCCGGTAGGGACGGCGGTCGCGGTCAGCGGGGCGGCCTGCGCGCGCCGTACCCGGTGGCGCGCTCGAAGGCGTGGGCCAGCCGGAGCACCGCCATGTCGGCGAAGGGGCGCCCGATGATCTGCACGCCCACCGGCAGCCCGTCCGAGGTGAACCCGCACGGCACCGACGCCGCCGGGGCGTGCAGCACGCTGATCCAGTAGGCCGAGCGCATCCACGCCAGGTAGTCGGGCAGCGCCTGCCCGTTGATCTCCGAGACGTACGGGGCGTCCACCGGGAACGGCGGCACCTGGCTGACCGGGGTGATCAGGAAGTCGTAGGTGCCGAAGAAGGCGTCCATCCGCCGGTAGAGCCCGCTGCGCAGCCGCTCGGCGCGGGCCAGGTCGGCCCCGGTCACCTCGCGGCCCCGCTCGACGTTCCAGCGCACGTTCGCCCCCAGGCGCTCCTGTGGCAGGTCGCCGTAGCAGAGCGCGTAGTACCACGCCCGGTAGATCCGGAAGGCGTCCTCGGCGTCCGACAGGTCCAACTCCACCCGCTCCACCCGCGCGCCCAGCTCCGCGAGCGCGGCCGGGGCGTCCGCGGTGACCTTGGCGGTCTCCGCGTCGACGGGCAGCCCGCCCAGGTCCGGGCTCCAGGCCACGCGCAGCCCGGTCGCCTCCAGCTCCAGCGGCCCGGCGAAGACGGTGCCGCTCTCGGCGATCGACAGGGGGGAGGAGGCGTCGAACCCGGCGATCGCGCTCATCAGCAGCGCCAGGTCACCGGCGGTACGGGCCATCGGCCCCGGCACGCCGAGGGTGAACCAGGCCGCGACGGCCGACGGCGCCGGCACCCGCCCGGGGGTGGGCCGCAGCCCCGCCACGTTGCAGAAGGAGGCGGGGTTGCGCAGCGAGCCGCCCATGTCGGAGCCGTCGGCCAGCGCCACCATGCCGGTGGCCAGCGCGGCGGCGGCCCCGCCGCTGCTGCCCCCGGCCGACCTGGTCAGGTCGTAGGGGTTGCGGGTGGCGCCGAAGATCTCGTTCACGGTGTGCGAGCCGGTGCCGAACTCCGGGGTGTTGGTCTTGCCGACCGTGATCGCCCCGGCCTCGCGCATCCGCCGCACGATCGGCGCGTCGGTGTCGGGGACGTGGTCGGCGAAGAGCGGCGAGCCGTACGTGGTGCGGATCCCCGCGGTGTCGGCCAGGTCCTTGTGCGCGACCGGCAGCCCGTGCAGCGGTCCCCGCCAGTGGCCGCGGGCCAGGTCCCGGTCGGCCTCGGCCGCCTCCCGCCTGGCGCGTTCGGCGGTCAGCGTGACGATCGCGTTGACCTCCGGGTTGACCTCCTCGATCCGCCGCAGGTGCGCCTCGAGCAGCTCGGCCGCGCTGACCTGCCTGGTGCGCAGCAGTTCGAGCATCTCGGTAGCGGTCAGGTAGTGCATCTGTCCCCCGATCGGTACGGCCTGTCGCAGACGAGTCTGGCCGAACGCCGTCGCGTGCCGCCTCGGCAACCTTCGACAGGACGGCCCGGGGACCTCCGGCCCACCTTGTGGGATCTGTCTCCCAAAGGGGGGCCGCCGCGTCAGCCGTTCTTGCCGATGGGCGCGGTGACGGCTCCGGTGAGGCGTACCAGCTCCGAGGGGGAGGTCTCGATCTGCAGCCCGCGCCGGCCGGCGGAGAAGTAGATCGTCGGAAAGTCCAGCGCGGAGGCGTCGACCACGGTCGGCAGGCGCTTGCGCTGTCCCAGCGGACTGATGCCGCCGACCACGTAGCCGGTCACCCGTTCCACCTTGGCCGCGTCGGCCATCGCGGCCCGCTTGCTCCTCAGCGCCGCCGCGAACGCCTTGAGATCGAGTTTGCCCGCCACCGGTACCACCGCGACGGCCAGCCCGCCCTCCACCTCGGCCACCAGGGTCTTGAAGATCTGCCCGTACGGCACGCCGAGGGCGTCGGCCGCCTCCTCGCCGTAGGCCTGCGCGTTCGCGTCGTGCTCGTAGGGGTGCAGGGTGAAGTCGGCTCCCGCCTGGGTCAGGGCCACGGTCGCGGGGGTTCCCTGGCCGCCCTTGCTCTTGCTCTTGCTCACGGAGAAAGCGTAGCGGCTGGTTAAAATCTACATAGTAAAGGCGCTGTCCGGATAATGGACGCGACGATACCGGGTGGCGGACCTCCGTAGACTGAACGGGTGATTTCGCGTACCGACCTGCGAGGCCCTCTTCCCGAGGACCTTCGCGACGTGCTGCCCCGCGCCGACCTCGACGTCGAAGCCGCCCTGGAGAAGGTGCGGCCCATCTGCGACGACGTGCATCATCGTGGGGTCGCCGCGGTGCGGGAGCTGACCGCCAGGTTCGACGGCGTCGAGCTGGAGTCCACCCGGGTGTCGGCCGAGGCGATCTCCGAGGCGCTGGAGAGGCTCGACCCGAAGGTCAGGGCGGCCCTGGAGGAGTCGATCCGCCGCGCCCGTCTCGTCCACCGTGACCAGCGGCGCACCGACGTCACCACCCAGGTCGTGCCGGGCGGCACCGTCACCGAGCGCTGGGTGCCCGTCGACCGGGTGGGGCTGTACGTCCCCGGCGGCCGGGCGGTCTACCCCTCCAGCGTGGTCATGAACGTCGTCCCCGCCCAGGAGGCGGGGGTGGCCTCCCTGGCGGTCTCCTCACCCGCGCAGCGCGAATTCGGCGGCCTGCCGCACCCGGCCATCCTGGCGGCGTGCGCGCTGCTCGGCGTGGACGAGGTCTACGCGGTCGGCGGCGCCCAGGCGGTGGCGATGTTCGCCTACGGCACCGAGGAGTGCCCGCCGGTCACCATGGTCACCGGCCCCGGCAACATCTGGGTCGCCGCGGCCAAGCGCCTGCTCAAGGGCCGTATCGGCATCGACTCCGAGGCGGGTCCGACCGAGATCGCGATCCTCGCCGACTCCACGGCCGACCCGGTGCACGTCGCCGCCGACCTGATCAGCCAGGCCGAGCACGACACGATCGCCGCAGCCGTGCTCGTCACCGACTCGGTGGAGCTGGCCGAGGCCGTCGAGCGGGAACTGCCCCGGCAGGTCGCCGCCACCAAGCACGCCGAGCGGATCACCGAGGCGCTCTCCGGGCGTCAGTCCGGCATCCTGCTGGTCGACGACATGGATGCGGGGCTGCGCGTCGTCGACGCCTACGCCGCCGAACACCTGGAGATCCAGGCCACGGAGGCGTCCGCGCTGGCCGCCCGGGTCCGCAACGCCGGGGCGATCTTCGTCGGGGCGTACGCGCCGGTCTCGCTGGGCGACTACATGGCCGGCTCCAACCACGTGCTGCCCACCGGCGGCTGCGCCTGTCACTCGTCGGGGCTGTCGGTGCAGACGTTCCTGCGCGGCGTGCACGTCGTCGACTACAGCCGCGAGGCCCTGGCCGGTGCCGCCGCTCACGTGTGCGTGCTGGCCGACACCGAGGATCTGCCGGCGCACGGTGCGGCGATCAGGGCGCGGTTCGCCTGGGAGGTGCCCTCGTGAGTGCCCTTCCCTTTCCGGTTCGAGGTGGAGATCCCGTCGTGAAGCTCGAAGACCTGCCGATCCGAGACGATCTCCGGGGGCGCACGCCGTACGGTGCCCCCCAGATCGAGGTCCCGGTCAGGCTCAACACCAACGAGAACCCCTACGGGCCCTCGGACTCGCTGGTCGCCGAGCTGGCGGAGGCCGTACGGGGCGTCACCGCCGACCTCAACCGCTACCCCGACCGCGACGCGTTCGACCTGCGCCGGGAGCTGGCCGGATATCTCGGTCACGGCCTCGCAGTGGAGCAGGTCTGGGCCGCCAACGGCTCCAACGAGGTGCTCCAGCAGATCCTGCAGGCCTTCGGCGGCCACGGCCGCGCCGCGATGGGTTTCGAGCCGTCCTACTCGATGCACCCGATCATCACCATCGGGGCCTCGACCGAGTGGATCTCCGGGGCTCGTGAGGACGACTTCGGGATCGACCCGGGCAAGGCGGTCGCCGCGATCGAGGAGCACCGGCCCGACGTCGTCTTCCTGACCTCACCCAACAACCCGACCGGCACCGCTTTGGACCCGGAGGTGATCGCCCGGATCGTCGAGGCGGCGCCGGGCATGGTGGTGGTGGACGAGGCCTACTTCGAGTTCGCCCGTACCGGCACCCCGTCGGCGCTGACCCTGCTGCCGGACAATCCCCGGCTGATCGTCACGCGGACGATGTCCAAGGCGTTCGCCATGGCCGGCACCCGGCTCGGTTACCTGGCCGCCCACCCGGCGGTGGTCGAGGCGTTGCTGCTGGTCCGCCTGCCGTACCACCTGTCCACGCTCACCCAGACGGCGGCGCGTGTCGCGCTCGCCCACCGCGCCGAGCTGCTCGGCGCGGTCGACGAGTTGCGGGCCGAGCGCGACGCCGTCGTGGACTGGTTGCGCGCCCGGGGGCTGAAGGTCGCCGACTCGGACGCCAACTTCGTGCTGTTCGGGCTGTTTCCGGACCGGCGCGCGGTGTGGCAGGGCCTGCTGGACCGCGGGGTGCTGATCCGCGAGGTGGGGCCGCCCGGTTGGCTGAGAGTTTCGATCGGAACGACAGAGGAGATGGCGGCGTTCCGCGCCGCCTTGGAGGAGATCCTGTGAGCATCAGTGCCGGCGGCGAGGCCGCATCGCGTCGCGGTCGCGTCGAGCGCGTCACCAAGGAGACCTCGGTGCTGGTCGAGGTCGACCTCGACGGCACCGGGAACGTCGAGGTGTCCACCGGTGTCGGGTTCTTCGACCACATGCTGAACCAGCTCGGCAAGCACGGGCTGTTCGACCTGGTCGTGAAGACCGAGGGGGACCTGCACATCGACGCCCACCACACGATCGAGGACACCTCGCTCGCGCTGGGTGCCGCGTTCCGTGAGGCTCTGGGCGACAAGTCGGGCCTGCGGAGGTTCGGCAGCGCCTCCTGCCCGCTGGACGAGTCGCTGGCGGAGGTCACGGTCGACCTGTCGGGGCGGCCGTACCTGGTGCACAGCGAGCCCGAGGGCATGGCTCCGATGATCGGCCCGGAGTACGACACGACGATGACCAGGCACATCCTGGAGTCGTTCGTCGCCCAGGCCGCCATCTGCCTGCACGTGCGTGTCCCCTACGGCCGCAACGCCCACCACATCGTGGAGGCGCAGTTCAAGGCCCTGGCCAGGGCGCTGCGGGCGGCATCCGAGCGTGACCCGCGGGCCACCGGGGTGCCGAGCACGAAGGGCGTGCTGTGATTTCTCTCGGCTGGAGGGGGCGGAGACGGTGAGCGACAACTGGTCGGCCATCGCGATGGCGTTCGTCGCGCTCTTCTTCGTGGGCGGGGTCGTCTCATTCCTCAAACAGGGTCTGAAGAAGGGCGCGGTGCTGCTCGCCGCCCTCGCGGCCCTGGCGACCACGGCGGCGGTGCTCTGGTGGTGAAGAAGGTAACCGTTCTCGACTACGGCTCGGGCAACCTCCGTTCGGCGGAGCGCGCGCT
This sequence comes from Streptosporangium sp. CA-115845, assembly GCF_050943795.1. NCBI lineage: Bacteria > Bacillati > Actinomycetota > Actinomycetes > Streptosporangiales > Streptosporangiaceae > Streptosporangium > Streptosporangium sp. CA-115845. The sequence continues at coordinate 3,182,780 of NZ_CP191988.1, forward strand.
GGCCCGGGTCGGCGCGGAGGTCACGGTGACCGCCGACTACGAGGCGGCGATGGAGGCCGACGGGCTCGTCGTCCCCGGCGTGGGGGCGTTCGCCGCGTGCATGGCCGGGCTGCGCGCGGTGCGGGGTGAGCGGATCATCGCGCGGCGCCTGTCGGCCGGGCGGCCGGTGCTGGGCATCTGCGTCGGCATGCAGATCCTCTTCGAGACGGGCGTCGAGCACGGCGTCACGACCGAGGGCTGCGGGGAGTGGCCGGGCACGGTGGAGTCCCTGGAGGCGCCGGTCCTGCCGCACATGGGCTGGAACACGGTCAAGGCGCCCGTCGAGACCGTGCTGTTCGCCGGGCTCGACGCGGATACCCGCTTCTACTTCGTGCACTCGTACGGCGTGCGGACCTGGAAGCTCCAGGCGGGGCCCGGGTTCGCCGACCCGCTGCTCACCTGGGCCGAGCACGGGGTGCCGTTCGTCGCGGCGGTGGAGAACGGCCCGCTGATGGCCACCCAGTTCCATCCGGAGAAGTCGGGTGACGCCGGAGCCCAGTTGCTCACCAACTGGCTCGGGACCGTCGGGTGAGTTTTTTGATGGGCCTTTGATGAGTAAGGAACGGGCCAGGCGCAGAGCCGAGCGGGAGGCCGAGCAGGCGCGCCTGGCCGCGCTGCGCGCGGCGCGGGAGGCGCGGCTGGCGCGGCGGCGCGAGCGCATCGGCAAGGTGACCGCGCTGCTGCCGGGCAGGCCCGTCCGGATCGTCTCCCAGGGCGGCATCATGGCCCGTCGCCGCCGGGCGCAGAACGGCGTCGCGGCGGTGCTGTTTCTGATCGTCCAGGTGATCGTCTGGCTGCTGTGGTCCTCGTGGGCCGCTCGGTTCGGAGTATTTGTTCTGTCTCTACTGTTCGTACCGCTTTTTCTTACCCTTGTCTTCGACCGGAGGTCTTGAACAGATGTCGCTTGAGCTGCTCCCCGCCGTGGACGTCGCCGACGGCCAGGCGGTCCGCCTGGTCCAGGGCGCGGCCGGCACCGAGACGTCGTACGGCGACCCCCTGTCCGCGGCGCTCGCCTGGCAGGAGGCCGGTGCCGAGTGGATCCATCTGGTCGACCTCGACGCGGCCTTCGGCCGGGGCAGTAACCGTGAGCTGCTCGCCACCGTGGTCGGCGCGCTCGACGTCAAGGTGGAGATGTCCGGGGGCATTCGTGACGACGTCTCCCTGGAGCTCGCGCTGGCCACCGGCTGCCGCCGGGTGAACATCGGTACCGCGGCGCTGGAGAACCCCGCCTGGTGCTCCAAGATCATCTCTGAGTACGGTGACCGGGTCGCGATCGGCCTCGACGTCCGGGGGACCACCCTGGCCGCCCGGGGCTGGACCCAGGAGGGCGGTGACCTGTGGGAGGTGCTGGCCCGGCTGGAGAAGGACGGCTGCTCCCGCTACGTCGTCACCGACGTCACCAAGGACGGCACGCTGCGCGGCCCCAACCTGGACCTGCTCCGCGAGGTCTGCTCCCGTACCGACAAGCCGGTGGTCGCCAGTGGCGGGGTCTCCTCCCTGGAGGACCTGCGCGCGCTGGCCTCGCTGGTCCCGATCGGCGTCGAGGGGGCCATCGTGGGCAAGGCGCTGTACGCGCAGGCCTTCACTCTCGAAGACGCCCTCGCCGCCGTCCGTTCGTGAGGAGTTGTCGATGAGTGTCGCGGTACGAGTGATTCCCTGCCTGGACGTGGACGCCGGGCGGGTGGTCAAGGGCGTCAACTTCGAGAACCTGCGCGATGCCGGAGACCCGGTCGAGCTGGCCCGCCGCTATGACGCGGAGGGGGCCGACGAGCTGACCTTCCTCGACATCACGGCCTCCAGCTCCGACCGGTCGACGATGTACGACGTGGTCAGCCGGACGGCCGAGCAGGTGTTCATCCCGCTGACCGTGGGCGGGGGAGTGCGCTCGGTCGAGGATGTCGACAGGCTGCTGCGGGCGGGCGCGGACAAGGTGGGGCTGAACACCGCGGCGATCGCCAGGCCCGAGCTTCTGACCGAGGCTTCGCAGCGGTACGGGGCGCAGTGCATCGTGCTGTCGGTGGACGCCCGCCGGGTCGTCGACGGGCCGCCGACGCCGTCCGGTTTCGAGGTGACCACGCACGGTGGTCGCCGGGGGACCGGGATCGACGCGGTGGAGTGGGCTCGGCGGGGTGCCGAGCTGGGGGCGGGGGAGATCCTGCTCAACTCGATGGACGGTGACGGGACCCGGGACGGCTACGACCTGGAGATGATCCGGGCGGTGCGGGCCGTGGTGTCGGTTCCGGTGATCGCCAGTGGTGGTGCGGGTTCTGTCGCCGATTTCCCTCCGGCGGTGGAGGCGGGGGCGGACGCCGTGCTGGCGGCGTCGGTGTTCCACTTCGGGCAGCTCAAGATCGGTGATGTGAAGGACGCGCTGCGGGAGGCGGGGCATCCGGTTCGCTGACGTCGGTGTTCTGCGGCGGGTTCTGCGGCGGCCGGGCTAGGCGGGAAGACGCGCGGCTGCTCACCGGCCATGGTCGCCACGTTGCCGACATTGGCGTGCCGGCTGACCGTGTGGTGCTCCCATCGGGCGCCGTACCGGCTCCGGCGCGAGTCGGCCGAATGCTCGCCGTCGCCGCGCTGGAGTCCGGCCTGTGCCGGTGCACCGGGTACGGACCCGTCCGGCGCGCGATCGAGAGCGCGGCCAAGGCCCTGGAGCGGTCCTTGGCGCCCCTGCGAAAAGGAGCCCGGACTCCTGGCTCCTGGGGCCACACGTTTGCGCAGGTCATTTAATTCGGGTTCTCCACCCAACCTTCTGGCTCCTCGCCGGCGTTTGTAACAGTCGGGAGGAGACATATTGGATCGCAATGACAGCTTCCGTGAATTCATGGACGCTCACCAGCAGTCGTTGATGCGCACGGCGTACCTGCTTACCGGAGACGCGCATATTGCCGAGGACCTGCTGCAGAGTGTCCTGATCAAGATCATCAGGCGCTGGTCGAAGGTGCTGAGCCTTGACAGGCCGGAGGCGTACGCGCGGAAAGCGCTGGTGAACCAGTACATCTCATGGCTGCGGCGCCGGGCCGGGAGCGAACTTCCGCGGGCCGACCCACCCGAGACGGCTTATTCGAGCGAGGACTCCACGGTCATCCGGATCGTCGTGCGCCAGGCGCTCCTGCGGCTGCCCCCGAAACAGCGCGCGGTGATCGTCCTGCGTTTCTACGAGGACCGCACCGAACGTGAGACCGCCGAGCTGATGGGCTGTTCGGTCGGCACGGTCAAGAGCCAGGCCCATCAGGCACTGAGCCGCTTACGAGCCCTGGCGCCGGAACTGGCCCCCAAATTCTCCGAGCTGGAAGATCAGGCCGATACTCAGGAGGCACACCGATGACCTGGCTGCGGCAGGTGCTCGACGACATCGCCGAAGACTCTCCAAGGGTGGATCTGGCCGAGCGGACGATCAGAATCCACGAACGCAGGCGCCGGACCGTCACCGCACTCGTCGCGGCCGTCACGGTCACCGTCATCGTGCTCGGCGCGACGGCCGGGGTGCGGCTGCTGCCCACGGAAGGGCAGGATTCCTCCGGGACTGGCGGAGTCGCCGATCTGCCGGACCGGGGAGTGGGCCCGCTGAGCCACGCGTACAAGACCTTCTGCAACCCGTCCGAAGGCGCGGCCCCGCCGGACTGCAGGGACGGCGCCTGGCGGGTGGTCACCCGCGCGGGGAGGACCTACCACGTTCCCGACGCGCTGACCGGCTTCAGCAGCCCGCTGGCGATCAGCCAGGACGGGCGCAGGATCGCCTACTACGCCGTCAAGGAGAGCACCTTCAAAGTCCGTGAGCTGGACAGCGGCGACGAACTGGCGGCTCCCGTCAAGATCCCCACAGCGTGGCTCGGCTCCGTCTCCCACCTCCTGATGTCCGACGACGGCCGCTTCCTGGCGTTCACCAAGCGTCCTCCCCTGAAGGACCCGGCCATGCTGATCGACATGCGCGAGCGGATGACCCGGCCGCTGCCGAACGGGGGGAACCCCATCGGCATCTCCAAGGACGGCGACACCGTGATGCTGGCGGAGTATTCGCCCAAGTCCCGTCTGCAGATGATGTCCCACCTGTGGACGACGTCCACGGCCGGAAACCAGGCCGCGGTCACCCTCCCACGGGCCTACAAGTTCGGCGCGCTGGCTCCCGACGGCGAAACGGTCGTCGGACTGGAGAACCGTATGACCAGTAACTCCAAGCCGTGCCTGACGGGTGCCCTCGCACACCTGGACGCGAGGACCGGCAAGGTGCGCCGGAAGGTCACGGTGAGCGGCCTGCCCACCAAGACCCACAACGTCTCCCTGCGCGCCTGGCTGAACCCCAGGGAGATCACCGTCATCGCCATTCCCAACCCGGTGTGCATGGGCAAACGGCTTCCCGCGGCGGATGACGCCCCGGCCACGACGACCGATCCGCCCTATGTGACCGTCACCGCCTACGCGCTGAACGTCGGAACCGGCAAGGCACGGCGAATCGGCGGCTACACGGCGCAGGACTTCTTCGGCCTGGTCCTGCCGGGTCACGAGGGGACGCTCTGACGGCATCCGGGCCGGGCGGTGTTTCGGTTCGGGAAGGCGGTCAGAAGACCCGGAAGTGGTGGAACAGCTCGTAGGCGGTGTTGTGGGCCGCGAAGGAGCGGGCCTCGGAGCGTTTGACGGCGAGGTAGGCGGAGGAGCGCAGCGGGCCGAGGGCGTGCATGAGGAGTTCGTCGGCCTCCAGGGCGTCCAGAGCCTCGTCCAGGGAGGCCGGGAGGCGGGGGACCCGGCCGGTGGGGAGGGTGGCGGGGTCGACGTCGACGGGGTCGCCGGGGTCGAGCCGGCGGCGGATGCCGTCCAGGCCGGCGTGGATGACGGCGCCGAGCGACAGGTAGGGGTTGGCCGAGGAGTCGGAGGGTTTCAGCTCCAGGTTGGTGGACGCCGCGGCGTCCCGGCCGGTGGGGGAGCAGATGCGCACCGCGGCCTCGCGGTTGTCCATTCCGTAGCAGGCGTACGCGCTCGACCATGCCCTCGGGGTGAGACGCCGGAAGCTGTTCACCGAGCCGCAGGTCAGCGCGGTGAGCGCGGGCAGGTGGGCGATCAGGCCGCCGATGAAGTGGTAGGCCGTGACCGACAGGCCGTACCGGTCGGAGGGGTCGGCGAAGACGTTGGTGCGCAGGGCGGGGTCCCAGAGGGACAGGTGCAGGTGGGTGCCGTTGCCCGCCTGGTCGGCAAGGGGTTTGGGGGCGAGGGAGGCCCACATCGACATGCGGGTGGCGACGCCCCTGACGGTCTCGCGGTAGATCAGGTGGTTGTCGGCGGCGTGCAGGGCGGCGGCGTGGCGGATCGACAGCTCCTGCTGGCCGTGGCCCAGTTCCGGGTGGTAGTGCTCGACCCGCAGGCCCTGGCTCTCCAGGGCGTGGACCAGAGTCGTCGCGTAGTCGTGGGCCTGGTTGAAGCCGGTCGTCGAGTAGCAGAGGCTGTCGTCGGCGGGGACCAGGCGGTCCAGGCCGCCCTCGGGGTCGGGTTCGCGGCGGCCGAGGGTGAACTCGGGTTCGAAGGCGGCGACGAGGAGGTGGCCCTCGTCGGCCAGGGCGGCCACGGCCTCGCGCAGGAAGGTGCGCGGGCAGGCGGGCCAGGGGGAGCCGTCGAGCCGGCGCAGGTCCGACAGCATGGCGGCCGAGCCGGGGGCGTAGGGCAACTGGACGAAGGTGGCCGGGTCGGGGACGAGACGGACCTCGCCGACCGGGCCGAGCCCCTTGACGTCCTGGAGTTCGTCGAGCATGTTCATCGCCATCATCGCGACGGTGTGCCCGATGCCGGTACGGAGCCGTTCGGCCAGCAGGGAGTGGGAGGTGGCCTTACCCCTGATCACGCCGCCGTGGTCGGCGTACAGGAAGCGGATCAGTTTGATGCCGTCGGTGTTGACGCGTTCGGTGACACGTTCGATGACGCGTCGTGTCGCGGAGTCGAGCGTGTCGGCTCCGCCGGCGTCGTGATGATCTCCCACGCTTTCTGCGTAACACGTCTCCGGGGAGAGGGGAAGCACCTTGGGGCTTCCCCTGGATCGGTTCGGGGGGTTCCATTGGTCTTTGACCTGTTGTTATGCGGCGGAACCACGCTACTGCCGAGCGTTCGGCATCGCGGGGTCAGCCGGGGGGAGCGGGCGGGCGCAGCGGCAGGTGATGGTGATCGTCACCGCGCCGGTGGCGCAGGCGCCGGAGGGAGTGCACGCCTCGACCGGGACCGTCCAGATGCCGGGCAGCCGGGAGGCGCCGCCGAGCAGGCCGTCGGCGTCGAGCGTGATCCCGGCGGGCAGCAGGGTGGGGTCGGCCACCCGGAAGCCGAGTGTCGCGCCGGCCGGGTTGGCCAGGGTGATCCTGCCCTTCAGCGGCCGGTCGACGGGGGCGCCGAAGTGGCCGAGGAACGGGTGGGCGAAGGGCGCTGGAGGAGCGGCGTCCCGCACGACGGGCTGTTCGGTCCCGTCGCCGGCCGCCGTCCCCATCGTTGCCGGGCCCTCGAAGCCGGCCGCCGGGGTGGAGGCCGGTGACGGGTCGGGAGACGGTGCCTGGACGGATGTGGGGGTCGCGAAGGCGACCTGTGGGGTCGCCGGTAGGCCGACCGTGACGGCTCCGGCGATGAGCGACCCGACCAGGGAGAAACCCCGCGTGCCCCGCATGAACGATCCCCCCGTACGAGAAACGGACCTTCCCCTCAAGGTGCCGGAAAGATCATCAAGGGAGTACCGTGATGTTTCCCGTGGTCATCCATGATCGGGTCAGGGCGTTCGCCGCGCGGCTCTGGGCGGCGGGTGGGGTTTCGTCGGGGGCTCACGGGCAGGGGGTGGCGGCTTACGGCGATCCTTGTGACGCGCTCTCGGGATCGGCGAAGCAGACGGTGCGGCGGTCTGGTGTCGGGGGAGTGTGGCGCTCCCCCGTGGATCGGTCAGGAGCGCGGATGACATGGTCCGGGGCGGGTGGTTCCCGCCGGTCGGTCAGCTAAGTACTCGTGTCACGAACAGAGCCAACTGGTCTGCTCCCCTCACGATCCCGTCGAAGACTCCGTTGACCGCGCCCGCCGCTTCGGCGGGCTTGGTGAACAGATAGAAGACCACGAACGCTACCCCGAGGTAGGTGAGGACCTTCTTGACCTGCATGGGGGCCTCCTGGCAGTTCCAATCCCAGCCGTATATACCCGAATTTTATCGATCTTTGGCATCTGCGGCCCGGGTGGCTCCCGGATTTTGATGATCATACCCATCCCACAGGGGCAAACCATGGTCTGGTCGCGAGTTTGGCATAGGTCACACCAGCCATCGTGCGGTGGCCGAGGCGCTCCTGTCCAATCCTCACAGCCAGGTATACCGGTAGGGCTAGGGGCGGGCGGCGGGTTCGCGAATACCGGCGTGCGGGAACCCTTGGCGTGCTCTCGTCCCGACCGCGTCCGCCGCACCGGCGGGTTCGTCCCGCTCCCGCTCACGCGAGGTCTGGTGTGTGCGTCTCCGGGCTCGGTCGCGATCTCGCACAGGCCGTGAGCGGGCCGGTCGGGCGCACAGCCCTCAGACGCCCAGGGGGGCGTCCATCAGCCTGGCCACCGCCTCGTCGTCGCCGCTCAGGTCGACCTTGGCGTGGGCCTGGCGGCCGAAGCAGAACAGCAGCAGCTCCCCGGCCCGGCCGGTCACCTCGACCTGCTGCGTGGCGTCCCTGGGGCCGCCGATGGCGACACCTCCGCCGATGCGGTGCAGGACCACCCGGACGGGGGAGCGGCGGAGGAACACCCGGATGCCGGCGCGGATCTGCTTCCAGAACCTCTCCTCAAGGTCGGCGGGCAGCTCGCGCGGCTCCCAGACCCGCTGTGCGCGCCGCACGTCCTCGTGGTGGATGAAGAGCTCCACCGTGTTGACGGTCTGGTCGAGGCCGGGAAGGCGGTAGAGCCCGGACGGCCCCGAGCGCACGAGCTCGACGAGGCCCGGGTAGCCCTTCCTGGTCTTCAACGACTCCTGCACCCTGTCGGTGTATCCGGCCAGCGGCTTGAGGATGATGCCTCCGAGCGCGTCGGCGCGGCGCTCGCGCAGGACGAGATGGGCGGCGAGGTCGAAGGTGGTCCAGCCCTCGCAGAGGGTGGGGGCATCCGGGCCGAGCTGGGCGAACAGGTCGCTGAGCGCGGCGCGTTCGGCACGGGCGTGATTCATTTCATGATCCTAACAAGGTCGTTGTGTGAGCAATCAGAGCTGTGGCTGCGATCTCGCTGGAGGTGGTTCGGGAATAACCACATGATCCAGAGTGATAGGGATTTAGGTAGCAATGTTTCCTGTCGAAAGGACACCCCCCGCGTGGCGAGCAAGGTGACAGGCACAGTCATGCGACAGGGGCTCGGTGTCCTCGGGGTGGCGATCCGGGCTGAAAAGTCGATCTTCGCTGCCGCGGTGCTGTCCAGCGCCCTGTACGGCCTGATGACCGTCGCCGCGGCGTGGGCGCTCGGCTGGGCGACCGACCAGGTCGTGCTGCCCGCCTTCGAGAACGGGCGGATCACGACCGGCGCGCTGGCCTTCGGCGCGCTCCTCATCCTCGGGGTCTCCCTGCTCAAGGCGCTGGGTGTGGCGGGACGGCGGTATTTCGCCGGGGTCATGCAGTACCGGATGCAGGCCCGCTCCCGCCGGGACGTCACCCGGCAGTATCTGAGGCTCCCACTGGCCTGGCACCACAGGCACCCGACCGGGCAGCTGCTGTCGAACGCCGGCTCCGACGTCGAGGCCGCCTGGGCGCCGCTCGCGCCGCTGCCGATGGCGGTCGGCGTCGTGGTGATGCTGGTCACCGCGGCCGTCGCAATGGTGATCACCGACCCGATCCTCGCCCTCGTCGGCTTCCTGGTCTTTCCCGCGATCGCCGTGCTCAACCTGGTCTACCAGCGCAGGCTCAACCCGCTGGCCACCCGCGCCCAGCAACTGCGCGCCGAGGTCAGCGAGATCGCCCACGAGAGCTTCGACGGCGCCCTGGTCGTCAAGACCCTCGGCCGCGAGGACGAGGAGACCGACAGGTTCCTGGCCAAGGCCAATGAGCTGCGCGACGCCAACATCGCCGTCGGCCGGATCCGTGGCCTGTTCGACCCGGTGCTTGAGGCGCTGCCCACCCTGGGCGTGCTCGCCGTGCTGCTGATCGGCGCGATGCGGCTGGAGAGCGGCGCGATCGGCTCCGGCGTGCTCGTCCAGGTCGCCTACCTGTTCACCCTGCTGGCCTTCCCGATCCGCGCGCTGGGCTGGGTGCTCGCCGAGTTGCCCCGGGCCGTCGTCGGCTACGGGCGGATCAGGGCGGTGCTCGACGCGACCGGCTCCATGGAGCACGGCGCCGTCGAGCTGACCGGCGCCGCCCCCGCCAGGCTGGAGGTCCGCGACCTCGGCTACGCCTACGGTGGCGGTGGCGGTGGCGGTGGTGGTGGTGGTGACGATGACGGTGACGGTGACTTCCCCGTCCTGCACGAGGTGAGCCTGGAGGTCGCCCCCGGCCGTACCGTCGCCCTGGTCGGCCCCACCGGGTCCGGCAAGTCCACGCTCGCCCAGACCTTCGTCCGCCTGGTCGATCCGGCGCGGGGCACCGTCCTGCTGGACGGCACGGACCTGCGCGAGATCACCAGGGGTGGGGTCAGCGACGCGGTGGCGCTGGTGCCGCAGCAGACGTTCCTGTTCGACGACACCGTACGGGGCAACGTCACCCTCGGCCTGCCGGTCGGCGACGAGGACGTCTGGGCGGCGCTGCGCCTGGCCCAGGCCGAGGGGTTCGTCAGCGCACTTCCCTCGGGGCTGGACACCAAGGTCGGCGAGCGCGGCACCAGCCTCTCCGGTGGCCAGCGCCAGCGGATCGCGCTGGCCCGCGCGCTGGTGCGCCGCCCCCGGCTGCTCGTCCTGGACGACGCCACCTCCAGCGTCGACCCGCAGGTCGAGGCCAGGATCCTGTACGGGCTGAGGGACGCGGCCCAGGCCTCCACGGTGGTCGTCATCGCCTACCGGATGGCCACCATCGCGCTGGCCGACGAGGTCGTCTACCTGGAGCACGGCCGGGTCGTCGACCGGGGCGGCCACGCGGAGCTGCTCGCCCGCTGCGCGGGCTACCGCAACCTGGTCACCGCCTACGAACGTCAGGAAGCCGAGCGCGAGGCGCTCGACGCCGAGCAAGAGGAAGAGGTCAGCGCTTGAGCTCGTTTCAGGGGGTCGAGCGTTCCGGAGTGGCCACCGTCAGGCACGGGCTGTCACTCACGCCGGAGTTCCGCAAGGGGCTGGCCGGAACGCTCGCGCTGGCCGTGGTCGCCACGGTCGGCAAGATCATCGTACCGATCGCGGTCCAGCAGACCATCGACACCGGGCTCGGCGGGGCGACCCCCGACCTGGCCTACGTGCGCACCGCGGTGCTGCTGTGCGCCGCCGCGGTGGTGCTCACCGCGCTGTGCGCGTACCTGATGAACGTCCGCCTCTACCGGGCCACCGAGTCCTCCCTGGCCACGCTCAGGGTGCGCGGCTTCCGGCACGTGCACGACCTGTCGGTGCTCACCCAGAACTCCGAGCGGCGCGGCGCCCTCGTCTCCCGGGTCACCGGCGACGTCGACCAGATCAGCACGTTCATGCAGTGGGGCGGGCTGATGATCATCGTCGCCCTGGGACAGCTCCTGGTCGCCACCGTGCTGATGTTCGTCTACTCCTGGCAGCTCGCCCTGGTGGTGTGGGCGTGCTTCCTGCCGCTCATGGTCGTGCTGCCGCGCTTCCAGCGGTGGCTTTCCGGCGCCTACACCCGGGTCCGCGAGCGCACCGGCGACATGCTCTCGGCGGTCAGCGAGTCGGTGGTGGGCGCCGCGGTGATCAGGGCCCACGGCTCCGAGGCCCGTACCGAGGAAAGGCTCGACGTCGCGATCGACGCCAACAAGGCGGCGCAGGCCCGCACCCAGCGGATCGTCGCGACGGTGTTCCCGCTGACCGAGATCGTCGCCTCGGTGGCCCTGGCCGCCGTGGTGCTGGTCGGGGTGCGGCTCGGCCTGGCCGGCGAGATCACCGTGGGGCGCCTGGTCGCCTTCCTGTTCCTCATCACGCTCTTCGTCTCGCCGATGCAGATCGCCACCGAGGTGCTCAACGAGGCGCAGAACGCCGTCGCCGGATGGCGGCGCATCCTCGGCGTGCTCGACACCCCGCCCGACGTCGCCGACCCCGGCCCGGAGGGCGTCGAGTTGCCGCGCGGTCCCATCTCGGTCTCCTTCGAGAACGTCGGGTTCGCCTATCCCGGCGGGGTGCAGGTGCTGCACGAGGTCTCGGCGGACATCCCGCCCCGCTCGCGGATCGCCGTGGTGGGGGAGACCGGTTCCGGCAAGACCACCTTCGCCAAGCTGCTCACCCGCCTGATGGACCCCGTCTCGGGACGGATCACGGTGGACGGCCACGACCTGCGGACCGTCAGGTTCTCCTCGCTGCGCCGGCGCATCGTCATGGTCCCGCAGGACGGGTTCCTGTTCGACGGCACCCTGGCCGAGAACATCGCCTTCGGCCGCCCCTCGGCGACCGAGGAGGAGATCCGGCTGGCCATGACCGAGCTGGGGCTCGCCGACTGGCTGGAGGGGCTGCCCGCCGACCTGTCGACCAGGGTGGGCCAGCGCGGCGAGTCGCTGTCGGCCGGCGAGCGCCAGCTCGTCGCGCTCGCCCGCGCCTACCTGGCGGATCCCGACCTGCTGCTGCTGGACGAGGCCACCTCCGCGGTGGACCCGGCGACGGAGGTACGGCTGGCCCGCGCCCTGGAGGGGGTCACCCGGGGCCGCACCGCCGTCTCCATCGCCCACCGGCTCTCCACCGCCGAGGCGGCCGACGAGGTGTTCGTCTTCGACCGGGGCCGGATCGTGCAGCGCGGCCCGCACGCCGAGCTGGTACGGCAGCCGGGCGTCTACGCCGACCTGTACGCCTCCTGGGTCTCGTCGGCCCGTTCCTAGGAAGTCGGGATCGGGGCCGTCGGTGTCCGGCAGAGGTCATCTCCGGCGCTCCCCGGCCCGCGAGCCGGGTGCCGGAAAGGTGTTCGCCGGAACGGCCGGCGGGCGGGCGGTGGCACGGTCAGCCGGCCGGATCGGTGCAAACCGGACCGCCCGCCGATGATTAGCCTGCTCATGGGGAGGTAGGGGCAAGGTGAGGGCGGATCCCATGTCCGCCCGGGGGGAAGGGAACGATGGCAGAGGCGGAGCCCGCGGAGGAGCGGTTCCCCGTTCTGAACCTCCGTTCGGCGCCGGCCCGCGGAGGCCTGCTCGATGACCTGTCCAACCTGCGGGTCGACGACGATGACGACGACGACCCCGTTCTGATCCGCCTGGACGGCACCCCCGTCGACACCTGGCGGGAGAAGTATCCCTACGGGGAACGGATGAACCGGGCCGAGTACGACCGGCTCAAGCGGCTGCTCCAGATCGAGCTGCTCAAGCTCCAGTACTGGATCAAGGACACCGGGGGACGCCTGGTCGTCCTCTTCGAGGGGCGTGACGCGGCGGGCAAGGGCGGCACGATCAAGCGGTTCATGGAGCACCTCAACCCCCGTGGGGCGAACGTGGTGGCGCTGGAGAAGCCGAGCGAGCGCGAGAGCACCCAGTGGTACTTCCAGCGCTACGTCCACCACCTGCCGTCCGCCGGAGAGATGGTCTTCTTCGACCGTTCCTGGTACAACCGCGCCGGGGTCGAGCGGGTGATGGGCTTCTGCACTCCCGAGGAGTACCTGGAGTTCCTGGAACAGGCGCCCGAGTTCGAGCGGATGCTCGTCCGCGACGGCATCCACCTGGTGAAGTTCTGGTTCTCGGTCTCACGTTCCGAGCAGCGCACCCGGTTCGTGATCCGCCAGGTCGATCCGGTACGGCAGTGGAAGCTGTCGCCGATGGACCTGAAGTCGCTTGACAAATGGGAGGAGTACACCGCCGCCAAGGAGGACATGTTCATCCACACCGACACCGAGGAGGCCCCGTGGACGGTGATCAAGAGCAATGACAAGAAGCGGGCCAGGGTCGAGGCCATGCGCCACGTGCTGAGCCTTTTCGAGTACGAGAACAAGGACCACGAGGTCGTCGGCACCCCCGACCCCAGGATCGTCGTTCACGCCGCCGACGTGCTCGACGACGACCGCGCCCGCTGAGCCGTCCCCGCTCAGCGGACTCCCGCGTCACCGCCCGACAGGCGCTGGGCAAGATAGATCGGGACGACCGAGGCGACGATGAGAGCCGCGGCGACCACATTGACCACGGGCGCCTGGTTGGGGCGGAACAGGTTCTCGAAGATCCACAGAGGCAGGGTCCTGACCCCGGCCCCGGCGGTGAACGTGGTCACGATGATCTCGTCGAAGGACAGGGCGAAGGCCAGCAGCCCGCCCGCGAGCAGTGCCGAGCGCATCATCGGGAAGGTGACCAGCCGGAACGTGGTGAAGGTGTCGGCACCCAGATCGGCCGAGGCCTCCTCCAGGGAGGTGCCCGTACGCCGCAGCCTGGCCAGCACGTTGTTGTAGACGGTCACCACACAGAAGGTGGCGTGCCCGACGATCACCGTGAACAGCCCCAGACTCACCCCGAACGGGCTCAGCACCGCACGGAAGGCGTTGTTGAGCGCGATGCCGGTGACGATGCCGGGCAGCGCGATCGGCAGCAGGACCAGCAGCGAGACCGCGTTCTTGCCGAAGAAGTCGTAGCGCTGGATCGCGAAGGCCGCCATCGTGCCGAGCACCAGGGCGATCACCGTGGCGCCCGCCCCCGCCTGGACCGAGGTCCACAGCGCGTCGCGCACGCCGGTGGAGTTCCATGCCGCCTCCCACCACCGCACGGTGAACCCGCTGGGCGGCCAGGCGAACGTCCGGTCGGTGTTGAAGGAGTTGAGCACCACGATCAGCAGCGGAACGTAGACGACGCCGAGCCCGGCGGCCAGCATGGCCCACAGCGCCGTGCGCGCCATACGGGACAGGTTCACAGGTTCTCCAGGGCGCCGGTGCGGCGGACCGCGGCGAGGTAGACCAGTATGATCATCACGGGGACGGTGGCGACCGCGGCGGCGAAGGGGAGGTTGTTGGCCGCGCCGATGTTGTCGTAGACGACGTTGCCGATCAGCTGCGAGGTACCGCCCACGATCTTCACGGTGATGTAGTCGCCGAGCGACAGCGAGAACGTGAAGACCGATCCCGCGATCACGGCGGGGAGGGCGAGCGGCCACACCACGGTGCGAAACGTCCGCCAGCCACGCGCCCCCAGGTCTCCGGCGGCGTCCAGCAGTGAGTCCGGCAGCCGCTCCAGCCCCGCGTAGATCGGCAGGATCATGTACGGCAACCACAGGTAGGACAGGGTGAGGATGGTGGCGGTCAGCCCGTACCCCCAGCCGAGAAGGCCTTCGGAGCCGAGCATCACCCGCCAGGCGTACGCCTTGACCAGGTAGGAGGCCCAGAGCGGGGTGAGCACGGCGATCACCAGCCAGCGCTGGGCGCGCGGCGAGGCCAGCTTGGCCATCGCGAACGCCATCGGGAAGGCGATCAGCAGATCAATCAGCGTCACCGCGACCGCCACGCCCACCGAGCGCAGCGCGATCGTGCGGTAGACGTCGGCGGTGAGCAGGTCCTGGAAGTTCTCCCAGGTCGGCACCCTGACCAGGTCGCCGGTGAAGGTGTCGGTGCTCCAGAAGGCCGTCACGAACAGGGCGGCCAGCGCGCCGAGATAGGCGAGGCCGAGCCAGAGCGCGGGGGCCGACAGCAGCAGCGAAAGCCGCACGCCCGCGTGCCGGTGCAGGAAGGCCGCGAGCCTGCGTCGAGGGGTGCGGGGCGGTGTGGGTCTCGCCGGTGCCGCGATGTTCAACGTCGGCTCCTTCCCGGTCAACGTCGGTTCTCTCCCCGGGCGAGGCGGGCTTCCGGCCCTTCTCGCGGGGCGGACACGGCGGGCCCCCGAGTGCCCGCCGCACAGGTGGTTCCGGCGGGACTCAGCCCTTGATCTCGGTCCAGGCCCTGGTCCACTCGGAGTAGTCCTTGCACGTGACGTCGGTGCGCCCGTCCAGGCACTGGGCGATGGGGGTGGTCCAGTACCAGACCTTCGAGTAGTAGTCCTCGTCGGTCGCGTGGAAGGTGTCGCAGTGCTTCGGGTCGGCGGTCAGCTCGCAGGACTTCGCGTTCGAGGGTGCCTCCCCGAAATACTCGGCGACCTGGGCATTGGCCTGGGGCGAGATGATCCAGTCGAGCCATCGGTAGGCGCAGTTCGGGTTCTTGGCGGCGGCGGCGACCATCCAGGTGTCCGACCAGCCGGTGGCCCCCTCCTTGGGCAGCGTCACCTCGACCGGTGCCTTGTCGGCCAGCGCCACATTGGCGATGACCTGCCAGGTGGTGCCCAGCACGGAGTCACCGCTCTTGAAGGCCTGGACCTCCTTGGTGTAGTCGGACCAGTACTCACCGATGATCTTCCTCTGCTGCTTGAGCAGATCGACCGAGGCCTGGAACTGCCCCTCGTCCAGGGAGTACGGGTTCTTGATGCCGAGTTCGGGCCTGGTCGCCATCAGGTACAGCGCCGCGTCCGCGATGTAGATCGGGGAGTCGTAGGCGGTGATCTTCCCCGCGTACGGCGAGGCGGGGTCGAACACCGCGCCCCAGGAGTCGGGTGCGGGCTTGACCTGGTCGGTGCGCCACATGAGCAGGTTGGCCCCGCGTCCGTGCGGCACGCCGTAGGCGGCCCCGCCGGCCGAGTTCCACGCCTTGTCCTTCAGGCCGGCGAAGACGTCGGCGTAGTTCGGGATCAGGGCGGTGTTGACCGGGGCGACGGTCCCGCCGGCGATCAGCCGCAGCGAGGCGTCTCCCGAGGCGGAGACCGCGTCGTACTCGCCGGTCTTCATGAGGTTGACCATCTCGTCGGAGGTGCCGGCGGTCTTGGAGTTGACCTGGCAGCCGGTGGCCTTCTCGAACGGGGTGACCCAGTCGACCTTGGGGTCGTTGCTCCCGTCCTCGACGTATCCGGCCCAGTTGACCAGGTTGACCTGCCCCTCTCCCTGGCCCAGCGACTGCAGCGCCTCGATCTTGGGCGGGGTGAAGCCGGTCTGGCCGGGGGCGGCGGCGGAGGCGCCAGGTGCGGGCGCGGAGCCGGTGCCGCAGGCGGTGACGGTGGCCAGGGCGAGCGCGGAGAGGACGACCGCGCTGTGCCGGGTGACAATCCGGGGGGTGGACCGCATGGGATGACGACCTTTCTTACGGGACGATCGCGAACTCGTGCCGGCGGTGCCAGATGAGCCGGACCCTGGTGCCACGCAGGCCCATCACGTCCATTGACGAGACCTGCAGGTTCTGCTGGAGTGCGATGAGCCGCCCGCCCGCGTCGAGCTCGACCACGAACCGGGTCGCGGGGCCCGCGTAGACGACCTCGGCGACGGTGCCCGTCGCGCTGTGCTCCGTGCCGTCGACCGTCTCGTCGAGGCCGGCGAGGCGCAGCTTCTCCGGGCGCACGCTGAACGTGCCCTCCCGGCCGAGCACCGCCTGCGCGGCCTGGCCACAGATCAGGTTGGAGGTGCCGACGAACCCCGCGACGAACGTGCTCGCGGGCCTCTCGTAGATCTCGGCCGGGGTGCCGACCTGCTCGATCCGCCCCCGGTCGAACACCGCCACCCGGTCGCTCATGGTCAGCGCCTCCTCCTGGTCGTGGGTGACGAACAGGAAGGTGATGCCGACCTCGCGCTGGATCGACTTGAGCTCGACCTGCATCTCCTCGCGGAGCTTGAGGTCCAGTGCGCCGAGCGGCTCGTCGAGCAGGAGTACCCGGGGACGGTTGACCAGGGCGCGGGCCAGGGCGACCCGCTGCCGCTGGCCGCCGGAGAGCTGGTTCGGCCTGCGCCGCTCCATGCCCTCCAGCCGGACCGAGGCCAGCGCGGCCAGCGCACGCTCGCGCCGCTCGGCCCGGGGGACCCGCTTGACCCGCAGGCCGTACTCCACGTTGTCCGCCACGTTCATGTGCGGGAACAGCGCGTAGTCCTGGAAGACCGTGTTGACGTCGCGCTCGAAGGGGGCGAGCCGGGTGACGTCGACCCCGCCGAGCTCGACGGTGCCCGCGCTGGGCGTCTCGAAGCCGGCGATCATCCGCAGCACCGTCGTCTTGCCCGAGCCCGAGGGGCCGAGCATGGCGAAGAACTCGCCGTCGGCGATGTCGAGGTCGACGCCGGTGACCGCGTCCACGGCCCCGAAACTCTTGCGGAGGCCGGTCAACCTCACCGCTGGGTCTGACATGACCGAAAACATATGAGGTTAGATGTTTTATGGCAAGAGCCGTTCGGACATCACCGTCGAGGGGGCGCGGAGTGAGATTCTCGCGACGATGCGTGCCATCGCGTGGGTGCCGGCCACGAGCGGGTGGCACCCGGGGGAACTCCAGACGGGATCCCAGGTGGGAGACTGTATGACCGTCGAGGGCGAGGGAGGGCGCATGGGCATGGCAGGCATCTCCGGTGGTGCCCGTCTGGCCGCGTTCGCGCCGGTCGACAGCACCGCGCGGGTCGACGCCGTGGTCAGGCGGCTCACCGACGCCATAGTGCTCGGCCTGGTGGCCGACGGCGAGCAGTTGCCCAGCGAGGCGGAGCTCGCCGCCCAGCTGGGCGTGTCCACGGTCACGCTGCGGGAGGCCCTGATGGCCCTGCGCCAGCAGGGCATGGTCGAGACGCGGCGGGGGCGCGGAGGCGGTAGCTTCGTGCGGGCCCCGGGTGAGGCTCCCGGGGCACTCGATCGACTGTGTGCCTTCACCGCTGAGGAACTCCGCGACCTGGGCGACCACTACGCGGCCATCGCCGGGGCCGCCGCGAGGCTGGCCGCACAGCGGGCACTGCCGGAGGACATCGCGCCGCTCCGCCGCACGCTGCAGGAGATGGCCGGCTCCCGCGACCAGGCCCACCTGCGCAGGCTGCACGGGCGTTTCCACATCGAGGTGGCCGCGGCCTCCCAGTCGGCACGACTCACTCAGGAAGAGATCAGGTTACAGGCTGACATCGGACCATTGCTCTGGTCCGCTCACGGGGGAGACGATGGAACGCCGGCTCGGCACCACGCCATCGCCGAGGCCATCCACCGCGGAGACGACGACCACGCCAGGCTCCTGGCGGAGCGGCACGTGCTCGACGCGATGGAACACCTCATCGAGCTGCGTCTGCGAGAGCCGTGATCGTCGGATGCCTGGGGCGGATGGATCAAGTGAGTGAACACGGTGCGCTGCTGGCGTCCGGCGGCGCGGCCGAGGTGGCCGTGGCCGTCGGCGGCATCGTCGAGGATGTCTTCGAGGGGCTCCACCAGGTGCGCGACGCCGTGGTCGGGCTTGTGGGCACCACGCCGGTGAGCGGCGACCTGGCCGCGCTGCGCCCGCTGCTCTTCCCCCGGCTGGGCGGGCTGATCTCCGGCATCGGGTTCATCGCCGCGCCCGGCCTGCTCATCGACGCGCCCTGGTATCTGGAGTGGTGGCAGGAGGGCGCCTCGGGTGAGCCCGTGCAACTGCTCCGGGACATGGACCCCTCCAGCAGCGCCTTCTACGACTACACGCACTGGGACTGGTTCGCCGGTCCGCGCTCCGGTGCCGAGCACACTCTCACCGGCCCGTACGTGGATTTCCTCTGCAGCACCGAGTACTCCCTGACCCTGTCGGTGCCCGTGCTGAAGGGCGGGGAGTTCATCGGCGTGGCGGCGGCCGACGTGTTCGTGCGCCGCTTCGAGGTCGCCGTCTCGCCGTTGCTCCGCAGGGTAGGGGGGCCGGCCTTCCTGGTGAACGCGCACGGCAGGGTGGTGGCCTCCACCACCGCCAGATGGCTCGCCGGGTCGGTCTTCAGGGGAGCCCCCGGTCTGCTCGCGAGGCCATGCCGGACGCTACCCCTCTCCCTGGTTGCGGCACAATTGCCGCATGCCCCTTGACCTTGCCATCGCGGCCCGGCTGAAGCGCACCACCGACGGGCTGGTTCCCGCCGTCGTCCAGCAGTACGACACCGGCGAGGTGCTCATGCTCGCCTGGATGGACGACGAGGCGCTGCATCGCACGCTCACCACCGGCAGGGCCACCTACTGGTCACGCAGCAGAGGGTCCTACTGGGTGAAAGGTGACACCTCAGGCCATGTCCAGCACGTCAAGTCCGCCGCGCTCGACTGTGACGGCGACACCATCCTGCTCAGGGTCGACCAGGTGGGCGCCGCCTGCCACACGGGCGATCGGACCTGCTTCGACGCCGACGAGCTTGTGGTGACCCGGGCGTGACGGCCAAGCGGGAGCTGTGGACCTGGCTGGCGGCCTGCGTGGCCGGCGCCGCGCTCGTGCTGCTCGCCGCCGGGCGCGACTGGTTCACCGTGACGTACGGCACCCGCGAGGTGGCGGTCCCCGCCGCGGAACTGGCCCCCGCGCTGGGGCCCGCGGCCTGGGCGGCACTCGCCGCAGTGGTCGCCGTGCTCGCGACGGCAGGCGTGTGGCGCCGGGTCGTCGGCGTGGTGATGGCGCTCTGCGGGGCCGGGGTGGTGGCCGCCTCCTGGTGGGGGAGCGGTGCGAGCGCCGCGCTGCGGATCTCCGCGGAGCAGGCGCCGATGGTCGTGGACTCCGTGCCGCGGGTCGCCTCGGCCGTCGTCTGGCCGATCATCGCCTCCGCAGGGGGGCTGCTCCTGCTGGCCGGGGGAGTTACGGCCCTCCTGCGGGGTGGCCGATGGCCGGGCATGTCCGATCGCTACAACCGCCAGGGCTCCGCCCCCGCCGAGAGCGCCCCCAGCGAGCGGGCACTGTGGGAGGCCCTCGACGAGGGCACCGATCCGACGGTCGATCAGGACCCCCGGGAGCGCTGACCTCGGCGGAAACGCGGCCTTCGCGCGCTCGGTGCGTCCTCCTCGATCCCGCGGTCCGAGATCCGAGGTCCGAGGGGCGTGCGCCCCGGCTACGACTTGCTCACAGGCGTGCCCGGACTCCTTCGGCCCGGGAATGTTTTCGCTAGGATTTCGCCCGCAACTTAGATAAATGGGAGTCATTCATGAGCTATGGCAATCAGCCGGGTGGTTACGGGCAACCCCCGGGAGGCGGTGGCTATGGCTCTCCGGGTGGTTACGGTTCGTCCGGTGGTTACGGCCCGCCGCCCGGTGGCGGTTACGACGCCTACGGCGGTTACGGTGCGCCGCCTCCCCGGGGTAACAACGGCATGGCCATCGCTGCGCTGATCATGGGGATCGCGGGGCTGTTCGTCTGCGGCCTCACCTCGATCGTGGGCGTGGTGCTGGGCCACATCTCGCTGGGGCAGATCAAGCGGACGGGCGAGGAGGGGCGGGGCATGGCCATCGCCGGCCTGGTCCTGTCCTACTTCGGGATCGCGTGCTGGCTGGCGGTGCTGGCCTGGCTGATCGCGGTCGGCGCCATCGTCGGCAGCGCCTCCCTGACGGGTGCCTGACCTGACGGGTGCCTGACCTGACGGGTGCCTGACCTGACGGTCGCCTGAGGCGGGTCCGCGTCCGGCGCGAGTAGGGTGGCCGGTGAGGGGGTGCCGACGGCCGTGCTCATGGGGAAGATCGCTGGTTCACGCGCGCGGGCCGTGCTGGCGCCGCTCGGTACCGCGCTGGTGGCGGGTGCCGCGGTCGCGTTCGTGGGGGCGGTCGATCCGAACGAGCCCGGTCACTACCCGACCTGCCCGTTCCTCATGCTCACCGGTCTGTACTGCCCCGGCTGCGGCGGCCTGCGGGCCGTGCACGCGCTCGCGCACGGCGATCCGGTGACGGCGCTGGGGCTCAACCCGCTCGTCACCCTCATGGTCCCGGTGCTGGTCGTGCTCTGGGGTCGCTGGGCGTCGCGTGCCTGGTGGGGGGGTAGGTCCGGAAGGGAATCGAGTGGGCCGCCCATGGCGAAATCCATACGTCCGGCCTATGTCTGGTTATTTCTTGCTTTAATGATCGTGTTTTGGATAGTACGAAATCTCCCTTTTGGGGAATTCTTGGGCCCATAGTCGCCTTTGTGCTTCACCCAGTGGCGGGGCGACCCCGGCCGGGCCGATAGCATCGGCGGGACAAGGGCAGTCGATCGGGAGGGGCCTTACTCGTGAGCGAGCGGAGCGAGCGAACCACGGACACGGCAGCGTTCGCGAACCTGGCCTCTGAACTTCGCGGGGAGGGCAAATGAGCGTGCTTGAGGAAATCCTCGAAGGAGTCCGCGCCGACCTGGCCGAGCGGCAGGAGAGGGTGACGCTGGCC
Organism: Streptosporangium sp. CA-115845; assembly: GCF_050943795.1. Lineage (NCBI taxonomy): Bacteria > Bacillati > Actinomycetota > Actinomycetes > Streptosporangiales > Streptosporangiaceae > Streptosporangium > Streptosporangium sp. CA-115845. Next base: position 3,203,959 of record NZ_CP191988.1, read on the forward strand.
GAGCTCAAGGAGCGGGCCGGGCGGGCGCCCGCCCCCCGTGACGCCTACGCGGCGCTGGGCGGCGACCAGGTGGCGGTCATCGCCGAGGTCAAGCGTTCCAGCCCGTCCAAGGGCGCGATGGCCGCGATCGCCGACCCCGCCGCGCTGGCCGGCGACTACGAGTCGGGCGGTGCCCACGTCATCAGCGTGCTCACCGAGCGACGCCGCTTCGGCGGCAGCCTCGACGACCTGGCCGCCGTGCGCGCCGTCGTCGACATCCCGGTGCTGCGCAAGGACTTCATCGTCACCTCGTACCAGCTCTGGGAGGCCCGCGCCTACGGCGCCGACCTGGCGCTGCTGATCGTCGCGGCGCTCGACCAGAACGCGCTGGTCTCACTCATCGAGCGGGCCGAGTCGATCGGGCTGACCCCGCTGGTCGAGGTGCACACCGAGGAGGAGCTCGACCGGGCGCTCACCGCCGGAGCCAAGATCATCGGTATCAACGCGCGGAACCTCAAGACGCTTGAGGTGGACCGCGACGTGTTCGCCAAGCTCGCCCCCAAGGTTCCCGACGGGATCATCAAGATCGCCGAGTCGGGCGTGCGCGGCCCCCACGACCTGCTCGCCTACGCCAGGGCGGGCGCCGACGCCGTCCTGGTCGGCGAGAGCCTGGTGACCGGCAAGGATCCGCGGGCCGCCGTGGTCGACCTGGTCACCGCCGGTGCCCACCCCGCATCCCGACCCGAGGGGCAGTAAGCAGTGACAACGCACGAAGGAACCGTCCTCACCGCCGCGGACCTCGCCGGGAACGGCCTCCACGGCAACGACCCGGACATCCACGGCAAGTTCGGCGTCTTCGGCGGCCGCTACGTGCCCGAGGCGCTCATCCCGGCCCTGGACGAGGTCGCGGCGGAGTACGACAAGGCGAAGAGCGACGTGGCGTTCCTTCGGGAGTTCGACCATCTGCTGCGCACCTACGCCGGGCGGCCGACCACGCTGACCGAGGTGCCCCGTTTCGCCGAGCAGGCGGGGGGCGCCCGGATCATCCTCAAGCGCGAGGACCTGACCCACACCGGCGCCCACAAGATCAACAACGTGCTCGGCCAGGCCCTGCTGACCAAGCGCCTGGGCAAGACGCGGGTGATCGCCGAGACCGGTGCCGGCCAGCACGGCGTCGCCACCGCGACCGCCGCCGCCCTGATGGGCCTGGAGTGCGTGATCTACATGGGGGCCGTCGACTGCGAGCGTCAGGCGCTCAACGTCGCCCGCATGAAGCTGCTCGGCGCCACGGTGGTCCCGGTCACCAACGGCAGCCAGACCCTCAAGGACGCCATCAACGAGGCCTTCCGCGACTGGGTCGCCAACGTCGACCGCACCCACTACCTCTTCGGCACCATCGCCGGGCCGCATCCGTTCCCGGAGATCGTCCGCGACTTCGCCCGCATCATCGGCGTCGAGGCCCGCCGTCAGATGCTGGAGCTCACCGGCAGGCTGCCCGACGCGGTCGCCGCGGCGGTCGGCGGCGGTTCCAACGCGATCGGCATCTTCCACGCCTTCCTCGGGGACGAGGGCGTCCGGCTGCACGGCTACGAGGCGGGCGGCCGGGGCCTGGAGAGCGGTGAGCACGCGCTCACCCTCACCGAGGGCTCCGTCGGGGTGCTGCACGGCTCGCGCACCTACGTGCTGCAGGACGAGGAGGGCCAGACCGTCGAGTCGCACTCGATCTCGGCCGGGCTCGACTACCCGGGCGTCGGCCCCGAGCACGCCTGGCTCAAGGACACCGGCCGCGCCACCTACCACGGCATCACCGATGCCGAGGCGATGGAGGCCTTCTCGCTGCTCGCCCGCACCGAGGGCATCATCCCCGCGATCGAGTCCTCGCACGCGCTCGCCGGAGTCCTCAAGCTCGGCCGCGAGATGGGTCCCGAGGCGACGATCCTGGTCAACCTCTCGGGGCGGGGCGACAAGGACATGGGCACCGCGATGAAGTACTTCAACCTCTGACGACCGACTTGCCTCCCCTCCGGCGTGCCGGAGGGGACGAACCGCAACGGAAACAACGATGACGACTCTTCAGACGGTGTTCGCCAAGGCCAAGGCGGACGGCCGCGCCGCCCTCATCGGATATCTCCCCGCTGGGTTCCCCAGCAAGGAGGGCGCGATCGCCGTCGCCGCCGCCATGGTGGACGCCGGCTGCGACGTGATCGAGATCGGCCTGCCCTACTCCGATCCCCTCATGGACGGCCCGACGATCCAGGACGCCGTGCACCGGGCGCTGACCAACGGCACCCGCATCGCCGACGTGCTGCGCACCGTCGAGGGTGTGGCCAAGACCGGTGCCGCCACCCTGGTCATGACGTACTGGAACCCGATCGACCGCTACGGCGCCGACCGCTTCGCCCATGACCTGGCGAACGCGGGCGGGGTGGGCACCATCACACCCGACCTGACCCCCGAGGAGGCCGGGCCCTGGCGCGAGGCCAGTGCCGGGGCCGGGATCGACACGGTCTTCCTGGTCGCGCCCAGCTCCACCGAGGCCCGCATCAAGGCGGTCGTCGACAGCTGCACCGGCTTCGTCTACGCGGCCTCACTGATGGGCGTCACCGGTGCCCGCGACTCGGTCGGCGCGGCCGCGCAGGGCCTGGTCGAGCGCACCCGCTCGCACACCTCCCTGCCGGTCTGCGTCGGCCTGGGCGTCGGCACCGGCAGGCAGGCGGCCGAGGTGGCGGGTTACGCCGACGGCGTCATCGTGGGGTCGGCGTTCATCCGCCGCGTTCTCGACGCGCCGGACGAGGCCTCGGGGCTGGCGTCGGTCCGTGAGCTGGGCGCCGAGCTGGCGGCGGGTGTCCGCGGCTGACGAGCCCGTTCGAGAGCGGCTCCCTTACTCGAAGAAAGGGCCGCTCCCGCGTCCGCGCCTGCCAGGCAGGCTTATTCGATGCTTATCAGGCTCGTGATGAGGTTTTCCTCGAATACCTGGCATTCGCCGAAGACGTCTGTGGCCGGGGCTTGGAATAGGAGAATGGTGCTCGTGACCTCTGATAACCCCGCACCCAATAGGTCGCGTATCGTGATTTCGGCGCTACCCTGGGTAACGACCGTCTCGCGGCTGGTGCTGGCGGGAGTGCTGATCGTCGCGGGTTGGGGCAAGATCGGCACTCCGGTGCTCTCGGTTCAGGCGGTCGAGGCATACGATCTGCTCCCCAAATCGCTCGCCACGGCGGTCGGCTACGGCCTGCCGATCCTGGAGATCGTCGTGGGATTGTTGCTGGTCGTCGGGCTGCTCACCCGAGCGGCGGGTGTCATCTCGGCGCTGCTTATGCTGGCGTTCGTCATCGGCATCGCCTCGGCGTGGGCGCGCGGGCTGCGCATCGACTGCGGCTGTTTCGGCGGTGGCGGTCAGCTGGCGGCCGGGGTGGAGCCCGACTACCTCATCGACATCCTGCGTGACTTCGGTCTCTTCGGGCTCGGCGTGTTCGTCGCGGTCTTCCCCCCGGGCCGCTTCGCGCTGGACTCCGCGCTTGGGCTCACCCCGGGCGAGGAGTCGTACGAGGACGTCGAGAGCGATGACGAGGAGCTCCAGGAGAAGGAGGCTTACTGATGGGCAAGGCCGCGCGGGAGCAGTCGGCGCGTGATCGGATCAAGGCGCAGCGCGAGGAGCAGATGCGGAGGGAGAAGCGAAAGCGCGTGGCGACCATCGTGACCGTGGCCGTCGTCGCGATCGCCGCCGTCGGCGGTGGCTGGTGGTTCGCCGCCCAGAGCAGCAAGTCCGAGCAGGTCGGAGCCTCGCTCGCGCCGATCACCGCAGCCGCGGACGGTTCGGTGGTCATGGCCAGACCGGGTGTGGAGAAGCCGGTCCTGGACGTCTTCGAGGACTTCCAGTGCCCTGCCTGCAGGGCGCTGGAGGAGACCAGCGGCCCAACGATCAGGAACCTGGCGGCCGAGGGCAAGGCCAAGGTGGTCTACCACCCGATCACGATCTTCCAGGAACAGACCAACAAGGGGATCACCCGGGCCAACTCGCTGCGCGCCGCGTCGGCGATCCGCTGCATCCCCGGGGGCGCCCCGTGGATCGCCTTCCACGACAGGCTGTTCAAGGAGCAGCCCTCGGAGCTCGTGGAGGGTTTCAAGATCCCTGACCTGATCGCCTGGGGCAAGGACGCCGGGGTGACCGATCCCGGCTTCGAGGCGTGCGTGACCAGCCAGGAGAAGGCGCCCGCGCACATCGCCTACAGCACCAAGGTCATGGAGACCCAGAAGCTCCAGGGCACCCCGACGCTGAAACTCAACGGCGTCGAGTTGGACACGAACGTGGCTTTCAAGCCGGCCGAGCTACGCCAGGCCGTTCTTGATGCCGCCAAGTAGCCCGGGACACGGTAACGTCACCTGACATGCCCCTCGCCTCGATTCCCAGCCCCTCTCAGGGGGTCTGGTATCTGTTCGGCGTGGTCCCCATCCGGGCCTACGCACTGTGTATCGTGCTCGGCGTCGTCGTCGCGGTAGTCATCGGCGAGCGCCGCTGGCGTGCCCGCGGCGGTGAGCCGGGGACGATCGTGGATCTCGCCGTCTGGGCCGTGCCGTTCGGCCTGGTCGGCGGACGCCTCTATCACGTCATCACCGACTGGCAGCTCTACTTCGGAGCGGACGCACCCAACGAGCCGATCGAGGCGCTGTTCATCTGGAACGGTGGCCTGGGCATCTGGGGTGCCGTCGCGCTCGGTGGCGTGGGTGTCTGGCTGGGGTGCCGCAACAGGGGCATCTCCCTGTCCGCGGTGGCCGACACCGTCGCCCCCGGGATCGCGGTGGCCCAGGCCATCGGCCGCTGGGGCAACTACTTCAACCAGGAGTTGTTCGGCAGCCCCACCGACCTGCCGTGGGGGCTGGAGATCGACCCCGACCGGCCGGGCACGGTGCCGGGCGAGGCCACCTACCACCCGGCGTTCCTGTACGAGTCGATCTGGGACCTGGGCCTGGCGCTGGTTCTCATCTGGGCAGGGCGCAAATTCGCGCTCCGCCACGCCCGCCTGTTCGCGCTCTACGTCGCCGGCTACACCGTGGGCCGCTTCTGGATCGAGGGGCTGCGGGTCGACAGCGCCCACCACATCCTCGGCCTGCGGCTCAACCAGTGGACCTCGATCATCCTGTTCATCGGGGCGATGGCCTACTTCTGGTACGCCAGGAACAAGAGCAACGCCGAGCAGGTCCGTCCGCTGCCCGATCCGGCCGCCGAGCCCGTGCCGGGCGAGACGGCCGACGCGGACAAGGGTGAGGTCGGGGCCGACACCGATGCCGAGCCGGCCGTCACCCCGGCCGCCTCGGACGGGGAGGACACCGCCGACCCGGCTCACCCGTCCGGCCTGGCCGACTCCGACGAGAGCGGCGGCACGGAGAAGGAGGACGGTGAGGCGCGGCTCACCGCCGGCACGCTCGCGGCCGATGACTCGGTCGATCCGGCCCACCCGTCCGACCTGGCCGACCAGGAGGAGAAAGGATCCCGGTGAGCGGCGACGACTCGGGGGGCCGCGCCGAGATGCACCACCGGCATCGCGACGTCAACGGCGGCTGGCTGCGGCCGTCGGTGTTCGGCGCGATGGACGGCCTTGTCTCGAACTTCGCCCTGATCGCCGGTGTCGCCGGCGGCGCCGCCAGCACCACGGTCATCGTGCTGGCCGGAGTCGCGGGGCTGGCGGCGGGCGCGTTCTCCATGGCCGGGGGTGAGTACGTCTCGGTGGCCAGCCAGCGGGAACTCGCCCTGGCCGAGATCGACGTCGAGCGGCGCGAGCTTGAGCGTCACCCCGAGGCCGAGCAGCAGGAGCTCGCCAAGCTCTACGAGGACCGGGGCGTCGAGCCCGCCGTGGCGGCCGAGGTGGCCCGGCAGATCTCGATGGACCCCGACCGGGCGCTCGAGGTGCACACCCAGGCCGAGCTTGGGGTCACCGCCCAGGACCTGCCCTCGCCCAGGATCGCCGCGATCTCCTCGTTCCTGTCGTTCGGCGTGGGCGCGCTCCTGCCGCTCCTGCCGTACCTGCTCGGGGTCACCAGCCTGGTGACCTCGGCGGTGATCTCATGTCTGGCCCTGTTCGGCGCGGGCGCGCTGGTCTCCCGGGTCACCGCGCGCAGCTGGTGGTACAGCGGGCTGCGCCAGCTCCTCGTCGGCGTGGTCGCCGCGGCCCTGACCTTCGGCCTGGGCACCCTCCTGGGAGGGGGCGGACTGTGACCCCTCCGGCCGGCCCGCCCCCCACACCCGCACGCAAGCGCCGCCGCACCTCCGCCAGGGCGCGGACCGAGGACATCACCCGGCTGGACGAGTGGGGGCTGACCCGGCCCCAGCAGCGGCTGCTGATGGTCTTCGGGGCGGTGGCGGGCGTGCTGGTCGCCGCGGTCGCCCTCACCCTCGCGATCTCCGCGATCGGCAACGACTTCGAGCCCGAACGGGCCACCGCCTCGGTCATCGGCACCGAGCCGAGGCCCGACCTCTACAAGGGCTGGCCCTCCTCCAAGGTGTTCACCCCGATCGCGCAGAGCAAGGCCGACCCCAAGCCGCTGACGGTCAAGGACCTCTTCGCCACCAGGACCCTCAAGGAGGGCAGGGTCACGCTGAGGCTGGCGGCCACCCGCCTGGAGGCCGGTTGTGCGATGGCGACCTGGGGCCAGGGGCTCGCCGACCTGCTCGCCCAGGGCGGGTGCACCCAGGTGGCCAGGGGCCTGTACGTCAGCGGGGACGGCCGCTACGTCGCCCAGTACACCCTGTTCAACCTCCGCGACACCGCCTCGGCCGACACGCTGGTGAACACGCTGACCACCCTGCACCGGGGCGGCTGGGTCCGGCCGCTCCAGGCGGGCAAGGCAGTCTTCCCCGCCGGGGGTCACACCGAGTCCAGCGGGCACGCCATGGGGCACTACGCGGGCCTGGTCTGGATCGGCAGGACCGACGGCGCCGATCCCGGACCGAAGGACGACTTCGTCTCGCTGGCGCTGACGGTCCGCGGCGTGGAGAAGGCGATCTTCCGCCGCATCGTCGCCGCCTCCCCCGCGCCCGCCCCGTCCAAATAGCCCCCGCCGTCCCTCGAATCCGTTCCGTATCCCGGTCGACATGGTCGCCCGGCGCCGCTTCGGCTCAGTGGTCCCTGGCGTCCCGTCTGTCGAAGTAAGCTCTTTCCTCATGCGCACGTGGATCGCCGTCACCGTCGCCGTGCCGGTCGTGGTCGCCGGGGTGGCGGCCTTCCTCCTGCTGGGGGGCAGGCCCGACCCGCGCGCCGCCGTCCTTCGCGCGGAGCCCAGCACGGCCCACTACGCGCCCATCGCGACCCGCGCCCTCGACCCCCAGCCGCTGACCGTCGCCGAGATGTTCCCCGGCCCCTCGGTGTCGGCGGGCACGACCAGGCTCGCGCTCAAGACCACCGAGACCCTCGCAGACTGCGCCGAGGCGGCCTGGGGGAGCGCGCTGGACGCGCTCGCCGGGTGCACGCAGGTGCTGCGGGCCCGCTACGAGACCGAGGACGGCGAGGTCTCCGGCCAGTTCCTGATTTTCAACCTCGCGGACTCCGCCGCCGCGGACAGGCTCGTGGCGGCGCTCAGGAGCGACGGCTTCGTCCGGCCCGCTCCCGACACGCCCGAGGGTTTCGACGGTTCACGCAGCTGGGCACAGGCCCGTGCCCTGGGGCACTACGCCACGGTGAGCTGGGTCGCCCCGGTGGTCGAGGGGGGTCAGGTGGATCTCACCTACCCGCAGGTCGCCGTGGACGGCCTCAGCCTGGCGATCCAGCGCCGGCTGGTGCGCTGAGGGAGCTCTCCACCGCGGCCCGGAGCTCCAGTAGCCGGTGGGCGGGCAGTTCGAGGACCGTGACGTCGTCCGCCCACGGGGCGACGGCGGCGATGACCGCCCTGGCCTGCTTCTTCGTCAACTCGCCCCTGACCTTGATCAGGGCCTCGCGCCAGGTGTTGGCGAGCTTGCCGTGCGCGTTGTCCAGGACGCGGCGCAGGATCCGGGCCGTGTCGTCCTGGTGAGGCGCCGTCCGTACGGCGCGTACGGACGCGCCCTCGACGATGAGGTCGTAGACGGGGGCGAGCAGGTCGGCGGGGAGGTTTCCGGGGGCCGCGGCCAGGGTGACCCGGACCTCCCCGGCGCGGGTGGCCAGCAGCAGCCGGGGCAGCGCGGCCTCCAGCCCGGCCGGTACGGAGATCGCCACCCTGGCCGGGGCACTGGCGTAGGGTTTGGCCAGCCAGGTCGCCAGGCGCGCCCTGGGGGCTCTGGGCAGTACGTCGCGGGGCCACTCGCCCACCAGCACCTCCGGGACGAACCCCTCCTCGAAACCGGCCGTGGAGCCCGCCGTGGGCTCCCCGGCGGACTCCACGGACTGGGGACCCTGCGTGTAGATGGCGGTGCCGGAGGAGTCGGTACGGGCGGCCGCGGCCGGCCAGGTCCTCGTGGTGGGGCGCAGGACGTACAGGTCGGCGGCCGAGCCGATGGCCTCGGCGCCGAGGTAGCGGTTGAAGTCGGGGTAGATCGCCTCGTTGACCAGGTTGAGCTGGGACAGGGCCTGCTGCACCTTGAGGGCGAGCGCGGGGGTGCGCTCGCTCGCGCCGTACGCCAGCATGATCCGGCCCTGCTCGCGGTCGCGCAGCCCCTCCGCGCAGCGGGCGACGAACAGCCCGACCCCCTCGGGGGTGTAGGGCGGGTCGGTGATCGCCAGATCGGCCCAGGCCTGCGTGGAGGCGGGCAGTCCCAGGCGCAGGTCGGCCCAGCGGGTCCGCACGGCCAGCCCGAGCCGGTCGGCCTGGCCGGCGATGTAGGCCAGGATGCGTTCGTCGACGTCGACGACCGTCACCTCGACGCCGGGGTGCAGCATCGCGGTGGCCAACGAGGTCAGGTCGTGGTCGCCCACGCACAGCAGCCGGGCGCCGTCCAGCCAGAACCGGGCGTCCAGCAGCAGCGCCCGCCGGACCACGGTGTCGCCGGTCGCGGCGACGTGGTCCAGCGTGTGGCGGCCCCGGGGGGCCTTGGCGATCAGCTCGTCCATCCGCGCGACCAGTTCCGCCCGGTCGGAAAGGAGGTGCGCCACCGGGTCGGCCGGTGCGAGGGTGCTCAGCTCCTGCCCGGCCCAGTGGGCGGGAAGCCTGAAGCGGTCGCCGGAGCGTTCCAGCTCCCCGTCCACCTCGCGCAGCAGCGCCTCGATGGTCCGCCGCGACGTCGCGGTCCGCCTGACCAGATCGGCGAGAGTCCACCAGCGGCCGTCGCCCAGCGCCGCCAGCGCGATCCTCAGCCGCCTGCCGTCGACGCCCAGCCGGGCGACGAGCGCCCTGACCCCCTCGTGGGCGGCCGGGCCGCCTGGCACCTCCGACACGCCCGGGGTGTCCGCGGTTCCGGTGTTCGTCAGGCCGGTGTGGTCGCCCGATTCGGCGGGGGCGCTCGGTTCCATCTGGCCACCTTAGAGCCCGGACCTGGAATGTCGTGCCATCGGCGCGTGTTAAACAAACCGGGCGAATCGGTGCCAAATCGGTGTGACCTGACCGGGTAGGCCGGTATCCGGCAGGGTACGGTAACCTCTACCCACCACGCAGCAGGGCCAACGTCGTCCCTTGCTTGTTCCACAGAAGCAAGACGACGGGAGGGATTCGATGCCCGCTGCCCACCTCGGCTTTCCCGAGCCCCAGGGCCTGTACCACCCCTCGCACGAACACGACGCCTGTGGCGTCGCCATGGTCGCGGACGTGGCCGGTCGCCGCAGCCACGACATCGTCGCGAAGGCACTGACCGCCCTGTGCAACCTCGATCACCGAGGAGCCCAGGGAAGCGAGCCGGACACCGGCGACGGCGCCGGGATCCTGACGCAGATCCCCGACACCTTCTTCCGCACGGTGGTGGGCTTCCCCCTGCCCGTGGCCGGCGCCTACGCCGTCGGCACGGCCTTCCTGCCCGCCGACGCGCCGGCCCGCGCCAGGGCGGTACGGCTGATCGAGGAGATCGCCGAGCAGGAGGGCCTGACGGTCATCGGCTGGCGCGACGTGCCGACCACCCCCGACCTGCCCGGGCCGAGCGCCCGCGCGGTGATGCCGTTCTTCGGCCAGCTGTTCGTGACGTCCCCCAACGGCGAGACCGGCCTGGAGTTGGACCGGCTGGCCTTCTGCCTGCGCAAGCGGGCCGAGCACGAGGCGAACGTCTACTTCCCCTCGCTGAGCTGCCGGACCATCGTCTACAAGGGCATGCTCACCCCGCTGCAGGTCGAGCAGTTCTTCCCCGACCTCAGCGACGAGCGCTACGAGACCGCGATCTCGCTGGTCCACTCGCGTTTCTCCACCAACACCTTCCCCTCATGGCCGCTGGCGCACCCGTACCGCTACATCGCCCACAACGGCGAGATCAACACGGTCAAGGGCAACCGCAACTGGATGCGGGCCCGCGAGGCCATGCTGGGGACCGCGAACCTGCCGGGAGACCTGTCGCGGCTCTTCCCGATCTGCGACCCGGCCGGCTCCGACACCGCCTCCTTCGACGAGACCCTGGAACTCCTGCACCTCGCCGGGCGCCGGCTGCCGCACGCGGTGCTGATGATGATCCCCGAGGCGTGGGAGAACCACACCGAGATGGACCCCGCCCGGCGGGCGTTCTACGAGTTCCACTCCACCCTCATGGAGGCCTGGGACGGCCCGGCCTCGATCACCTTCTCCGACGGCACCCTGGTCGGCGCGGTACTCGACCGCAACGGCCTGCGCCCGGGGCGGTTCTGGGTCACCACCGACGGCCTGGTCGTGCTGGCCTCCGAGGCCGGTGTGCTCGACATCGCCCCCGAGGACGTGGTCCGCAAGGGCCGCTTGCAGCCCGGCAGGATGTTCCTGGTCGACACCGAGCTCGGCAAGATCATCGAGGACGACGAGATCAAGGCCGAGCTGGCGGCCGAGCTGCCGTACGCGGACTGGCTGCACGCCGGGCTGGTCCGCTTCGAGGAACTGCCCGCCCGCTCGCACGAGGTCCCGACGCACGAGGCGCTGATCAAGCGGCAGCAGACCTTCGGCTACACCGAGGAGGAGCTGCGGATCATCCTGGCTCCGATGGCCAGGGTGGGCGCCGAGCCGATCGGCTCGATGGGCACCGACAGCCCCGTCGCGGTGCTCAGCGAGAAGCCCCGGCTGCTGTTCGACTACTTCAGCCAGCTGTTCGCGCAGGTCACCAACCCGCCGCTGGACGCGATCCGCGAGGAGCTCGTCACCTCCCTGGCCACCACCATCGGCCCCGAGGGCAACCTGCTCGACCCGGGCCCGGCCTCCTGCCGCCAGCTGGTGCTGCCCTACCCGGTGATCGACAACGACGAGCTCGCGAAGATCATCCACATCAACGACGAGGGCGCGCTGCCGGGCTTTCGCCCGCACGTGGTCCAGGGCCTGTACGAGGTCGCGGGCGGCGGCGAGGCACTGCTCGGCCGCATCGAGGAGATCCGCGCCGAGGTCTCCGCGGCGATCGAGGGCGGGGCGCGGATCATCGTCCTCTCCGACCGGGGCTCCTCCGACGTGCTGGCGCCGATCCCGTCGCTGCTGCTCACCGGTGCCGTCCACCACCACCTGATCGCCGAGAAGACCCGCACCAGGGTCGGCCTGGTCATCGAGACCGGCGAGGCGCGCGAGGCGCACCACATGGCGCTGCTCATCGGCTACGGCGCGGGTGCGGTCAACCCGTACCTCGCCATCGAGACCGTCGAGGACATGGTCGACTCCGGCGTGCTGCGGGTCGACCGGCACAAGGCCGTGCGCAACCTCATCAAGGCGTACGGCAAGGGCGTGCTGAAGGTCATGTCCAAGATGGGGGTGTCCACCGTCGCCTCCTACACCGGTGCGCAGATCTTCGAGGCGCTCGGCCTGAGCCAGGAGGTCGTCGACGCCTGCTTCACCGGGACCACCTCCCGGCTGGGCGGTGTCGGCTTCGACGTCCTCGCCGAGGAGGCGGCGCTGCGCCACCGGCGCGCCTACCCCCGGGCCGAGAACGCCCACCGCCGCCTGGAGGTCGGCGGCGAGTACCAGTGGCGCCGCGAGGGCGAGCCGCACCTGTTCAACCCCGAGACCGTCTTCAAGCTGCAGCACGCCACCCGCTCGCGCCGCTACGAGATCTTCAAGGAGTACACCGGGCTGGTGGACTCCCAGGCGGAGCGGCTGATGACGCTGCGGGGCCTGTTCACGCTGAAGGAGGGGGTCCGCGAGCCGGTGCCGATCGACGAGGTCGAGCCGGTCAGCGAGATCGTCAAGCGGTTCTCCACCGGCGCCATGTCGTACGGCTCCATCTCGATGGAGGCGCACGAGACGCTCGCCATCGCGATGAACCGGCTGGGCGGCAAGTCCAACACCGGTGAGGGCGGCGAGGACCCCGAGCGGCTCCACGACCCGGTCCGCCGCTCGGCCATCAAGCAGGTGGCCTCCGGCCGGTTCGGCGTGACGTCGGAGTACCTGGTCAACGCCGACGACCTGCAGATCAAGATGGCCCAGGGCGCCAAGCCCGGCGAGGGCGGCCAGCTGCCCGGCCACAAGGTCTACCCGTGGATCGCCAAGACCCGGCACTCCACCCCGGGCGTCGGCCTCATCTCGCCGCCGCCGCACCACGACATCTACTCCATCGAGGACCTCGCCCAGCTCATCCACGACCTGAAGAACGCCAACCCCGCCGCCCGCGTGCACGTCAAGCTGGTGGCCGAGGTCGGCGTCGGAACGGTCGCGGCGGGCGTGTCCAAGGCTCACGCCGACGTCGTGCTCATCTCCGGCCACGACGGCGGCACCGGCGCCTCCCCGCTGACCTCGCTCAAGCACGCGGGCGCCCCCTGGGAGCTCGGGCTGGCCGAGACCCAGCAGACGCTGCTGCTCAACGGCCTGCGCGACCGGATCACCGTCCAGGTCGACGGCCAGCTCAAGACCGGCCGCGACGTGGTCATCGCCGCGCTGCTCGGCGCCGAGGAGTACGGCTTCGCCACGGCACCCCTGGTCGTCTCCGGCTGCGTGATGATGCGCGTCTGCCACCTGGACACCTGCCCGGTCGGCGTCGCCACCCAGAACCCCGAACTGCGCAAGAGGTTCACCGGCAAGCCCGAGTTCGTGGTCAACTTCTTCGAGTTCGTCGCCGAGGAGATCCGCGAGTATCTCGCCGCGCTGGGCTTCCGCAGCCTGGAGGAGGCCGTCGGCCACGCCGAGCTGCTGGACACCACCTCGGCGGAGAACCACTGGAAGGCCGCGGGTCTTGACCTGGCACCGATCCTGCACCAGCCCGAGTTGCCCGCCGGTGCCTCGCTCCGCCGCGTGGTGGGGCAGGACCACGGACTGGCGAGGGCGCTGGACAACACGTTGATCCAGCTCGCGGAGGGCGCGCTCAAGGACGGTTCCCGGGTCACCCTCGAACTGCCCATCCGCAACGTCAACCGCACCGTCGGAACCATGCTCGGTCATGAGGTGACCAAGCGGTACGGCGGCGCCGGCCTGCCCGACAACACCATCGACGTGCGCTTCACCGGCTCCGCGGGCAACTCCTTCGGCGCCTTCCTGCCCAGGGGCGTCACACTGCGGCTGACCGGCGACGCCAACGACTACGTCGGCAAGGGCCTGTCCGGCGGCCGGATCTCGGTCCAGCCGCACCAGGCGGCCCCGCTGGAGGGGCACATCATCGCCGGCAACGTCGGCCTGTACGGCGCGACCTCCGGCGAGGCGTTCATCCGCGGCGTCGTGGGGGAGCGGTTCTGCGTCCGCAACTCCGGCGCCACCGCAGTGGTCGAGGGCGTCGGCGACCACGGCTGCGAGTACATGACCGGTGGCAAGGCGGTCGTCCTCGGCCCGACCGGCCGCAACTTCGCGGCCGGCATGTCGGGCGGCGTCGCCTACCTGCTCGACCCCGATGTCGAGCGGGTCAACCGCGAGATGGTGGAGATCGAGGAGCTCGACGAGGCCGACTCCGAGACGCTGCGCGAGATCGTCGAGGCGCACCTGACCGAGACCGGCTCCACGGTGGCCAAGGCGCTGCTGGCCGACTGGGACCCGTCCCGCTTCGGCAAGATCATGCCGACGGACTACAAGCGGGTCCTGCGGGCCGCCGAGTCCGCCCGGCTGGAGGGCCGCGACATCGACGAGGCGGTCATGACCGCCGCGGTCCAGGGGTGAGGCCGATGTCCAGGCGCACCCCGGCCGGGAACCCCCGGCGACTCGTTCACACCGCTCAGGCTGTTCAGGGATAAGGGAGGTACGACCGATGGCCGACCCCAAGGGTTTCCTCACTCACGGGCGCGAGCTGCCGACGCGCCGCCCGGTGGACGTCCGCATCCGCGACTGGCGGGAGGTCTACGAGGACTTCCCCAAGCCCGCGCTGACCAAGCAGGCGGCGCGGTGCATGGACTGCGGCATCCCGTTCTGCCACAACGGCTGCCCGCTGGGCAACCTGATCCCCGAGTGGAACGACCTGGTCTACCGGGACGACTGGCAGGAGGCCATCGAGCGCCTGCACGCCACCAACAACTTCCCGGAGTTCACCGGCCGCCTGTGCCCGGCTCCGTGCGAGGCGGCGTGCGTGCTCGGTATCAACTCCGACCCGGTCGCGATCAAGCGGGTCGAGGTCGAGATCATCGACCGCGCCTTCGACGAGGGGTGGGTCACCCCCCAGCTCCCCGCCTCGAAGACCGGTAAGCGGGTCGCGGTCGTCGGCTCGGGCCCCGCGGGCCTGGCCGCCGCGCAGCAGCTCACCCGCGCCGGGCACGACGTGGTGGTGTTCGAGCGCGCCGACCGGATCGGCGGCCTGCTCCGCTACGGCATTCCCGAGTTCAAGATGGAGAAGCGGCACATCGACCGCCGGCTCGCCCAGATGCGGGCCGAGGGCACCGAGTTCCGTACCGGCGTCAACGTCGGAGTCGACATCACGGCGGCGCGGCTGCGTGCGGAGTTCGACGCGATCGTGCTGGCCGGCGGCGCGACCCAGTGGCGGGATCTGTCCGTCGCCGGGCGCGACCTGAAGGGCGTCTACCAGGCGATGGAGTTCCTGCCGCCCTCCAACAAGGTCCAGGAGGGTGACTTCCCGGTCTCACCGATCAGCGCCGAGGGCAAGCACGTCGTCGTGATCGGCGGCGGCGACACCGGCGCCGACTGCATCGGCACCGCGATCCGGCAGGGGGCCGCCTCGGTCACCCAGCTGGAGATCATGCCCCAGCCCCCGGCGGAGCGCCCCGGCAGCCAGCCGTGGCCCACCTTCCCCATCCTGTTCAAGATGGAGAGCGCCCACGAGGAACTGGCCGACGGCGGCGGCGACCGGGTCTACGCGGTCTCCACCACCGAGTTCGTCGGCGACGCCGACGGCAACGTCAGGGCGCTGCGCCTGGTCGAGGTGGAGGGGCCCGGCACCGGGTTCAAGCCGGTGCCCGGCTCCGAGCGGGAGATCCCCGCAGAGCTGGTCACCCTGTCGATGGGCTTCGTGGGACCGGAGAAGAAGGGCCTGCTCACCGAGCTCGCCGAGGTCGCCGAGGGCGAGTTCTTCGACGCCAGGGGCAACGTCGCCAGGGACAGGGGTTACATGTCCTCGGTCGACGGCGTCTTCGTCGCCGGGGACATGGGCCGCGGCCAGTCCCTGATCGTGTGGGCGATCGCCGAGGGCCGCTCGGCCGCCTCGGCCGCGGACCGCTACCTCACCGGCCAGACGGCCCTGCCGGTGGCGATCCCGCCGACCGCGAGGCCACTGGTCTGAGCACAGCCGGTCTGAACACTGAGTAGGTTGTATTTGGTCCGTGTATGTCACGGCCGGTATGAGCACGTCATGGCATTCCCGGGTGCGGCGCCGCCCGCCGCGCCCGGGAACGCCTTGTGTACCGGCTGTTTCACGGACTCCTTCACAGGAAAACGCGCGGAGCGGATGTTTGAGTTCGCTGTGTCACGCGTATCGCTGAAGGATGAATTTTCGTGATCAGGCCAGGTGCGGAGGATCGATGAGACGCGGGATCAGAAGCCTGACGGGCGCGGGAGCGGTTCTCGCCCTGGCGGCTACCCTCACGGCGGGGGCCCTGGACGGCGGGGCCACCACGGTCGCGAGCCAGGCCCGCGAGTACCTGGTCTTCTACGCCGACGGCGCCCGCGACCGTGCGATCGACGCGATCGACGCGAGCGGCGGCACCGCGCTGTCCACCGAGACGAGGCTCGGCTACGTCGTCGCCAGCGGTCCCGGCGCCCACTTCGTGGAGGATCTCGCCGGCAGCGACGCCGTCGTGGGCGTCTCCTCCGACCGCAGGATCGGCTCCGCCACCGCGATCCCCGGGACAGGAGCCCCCACGGCCCTCGGGCAGAGCGCTACTCCGGACATCCGGGAGACCGGAGTCGGCGCACCGGAGCCGCTGGCCGAACGGCAGTGGGACATGAAGATGATCGGCGCCACCGCGGACGGCTCCCACGCAGGCGCCCCCGGCAACAAGAACGTGCTGGTCGGCGTCATCGACACCGGCATCGACGGCAGGCACCCCGACATCGCCCCCAACTTCAGCTACCCCCTGAGCCGCAACTTCGTGACCGACCGGCCCAAGGATCCCAACGGCAAGACCCTCGACGGACCCTGCGAGTTCAAGGACTGCAAGGACCCGGTCGACTGGGACGACGACGGCCACGGCACCCACGTGGCCAGCACCATCGCCTCGCCGGTCAACGGCCGGGGCGTCGCCGGAGTCGCCCCCGGGGTCACCCTGGTGAACCTGCGCGCCGGCCAGGACTCCGGCCTGTTCTTCCTCAAGCCCAGCATCGAGGCGCTCACCTACGCCGCGGACGCCGGGATCGACGTGGTCAACATGAGCTTCTACGTCGACCCGTGGCTGTTCAACTGCAAGGCCAACCCCGCCGACTCCAAGGCCGAGCAACTGGAGCAGCGCGGCATCATCACCGGCATGCAGCGCGCCCTCGACTACGCCCGCCAGCGGGGCGTCACCCTCATCAGCGCCATCGGCAACAGCGCCACCGACCTCGGCAGGCCCAAGACGGACAAGACCAGCCCCGACTACCCCAAGGAGGCCGAGCGCACCCGCAGGATCGACAACTCCTGCCTCAACGTCCCGGCCGAGTCCAAGGGCGTCATCTCGGTCTCCTCGGTCGGCCCGAGCAAGCGCAAGGCCTACTACTCCGACTACGGCGTCGAGCAGACCGACCTGTCGGCACCCGGCGGCGACGAGTTCGACGGCAGCGCCCGCTACGACATCACCAAGGGCATCCTGGCCGCCGCCCCGGAGTACGCGCTGCGGGCCAAGGGGCGGATCGGCGTCGACGGCACGCCGAAGGACACGTCGATCATTCGGGAGTGCCGCGACAACGTCTGCGCCTACTACCAGTACCTGGTCGGCACCTCCATGGCCGCCCCGCACGCCACCGGTGTGGCCGCCATCCTGATCAGCCGCTTCGGCAAGCCGGACAAGAGCGGCCTCACCATGGCCCCCGGCGAGGTCCAGCGCCTGCTGTACGCCACCGCCACGAGCGAGGCCTGCCCCTCGCCCCGCGAGTACGCCTACAAGCTCGACCCCGTGGAGGAAGGGGTGCACAAGTGCGAGGGTTCGAAGGCACGCAACGGCTTCTACGGCCACGGCATCGTCAACGCCGCCAAGGCGGCCTCCGTCACCCCCTGAGGCTTTCGCGGGCCCCAGCGGCGGTCGCGCCCGTGTCCGCCCGCTGAGGCTCCGTCACGCCCTGGGGGAGCCGCACCGTCCCGGGCCCGGAGGGATTTCCCCGGGCTGCCAGGTACCGCGGCGATCAGAGATCGGTGACGCCCTCCAGGCCGACCGCGGCACGGCTCTCCTGCTCGACGCCCGCTCGACGCCCGCTTGGCGGCCGATGAGGATCCGATGAGAGGGGGAGGGCTCAGTGGAAACGGCGCCCCGTTATGTTCGTTTTGTCACGTTCAAAAGAGGATCAACAGGCGGGTGGAGCGGTCAGGCCGGGGAAGGAGAACGGTTCTCCGGCTCCATTTCGTCACTGTGAGGATCCATGAGACTTCTAGCGCGCCCACACCAGCTTCCACCCCGGACCGCCGCCGGTGTGATCATCCTGAACTCGGGGCTGGGCAAGTGGTCCGCCGACGAGGAGACCGCCGCGGGGGTCCACGGGATGGCGGTGGGGACCTACCCGTTCCTCAAGAACATCAAAGCGACGCGGTTCGTGAAGCTGCTCTCCACCGCGGAGATCGCCCTGGGCGCGGCACTGCTGGTCCCCGTGGTGCCCTCGCTGCTGGCGGGCGCCGGGCTGACCGCCTTCGCCGGAGGGCTGCTCGGGCTCTACCTCAAGACGCCGGGCATGCGGGAGGAAGACAGCCTGCGCCCCACCCAGCAGGGCGTCGCCCTCGCCAAGGACGTCTGGCTGCTGGGCATCGGCGCCGGACTGGTCGTGGAGGAACTCGTCTACGATTGACGTCCTCCCACGGCTTGGAAGCCGGGGATTCCAGCACCCGACCTGACGGTCGGATCTGTCGGTTCGCGGTTCACCGGCCCGGGCACCCCCGAAGCCTCCCCGCGCAGACACGGCACGCCCTGCCGCGTTCGCACAAACACGCCCCACTTGGTTATCGCGGAACACCCCGACCCTACCGAGCCACACCCGCACAATGAGCGAAAAAACGAGAAGTGCTTCCTCGGTCGCCAGGGAGCGGCTCGGGCAGGCGGAAATCTGTGTCCTCGATGAGACAGACCACGGTGAGCGTGAGGTGAGGGGCGATTCGCAACCTTCCGTTCACCCAGGGTAGCGTTTGTGTCACCGAATTTTTCATCGCTGCCATGACCAACGTCACGACCAAGTGGTCTGTACCAATTAGGGTGGGATCCGTGACTCGTCGCGCGAAAATCGTCTGCACTCTCGGCCCCGCCACCTCCTCTCCCGAACGTCTCCGCGAGCTGATCGCGGCCGGGATGGACGTGGCCCGTTTCAACCTCAGCCACGGCAGCCACGAGCTGCACAAGGAGGTTTACGACAGGGTGAGGGAGGCTGCCGCCGAGCTCGGACGTGGCGTAGGTCTGCTGGCCGACCTCCAGGGCCCCAAGATCCGGGTCGGCAAGTTCGAAGAGGGCCCCGTCCGCCTCGGCTTCGGTGACGTCTTCACGATCACCACCGAAGAGGTCCCCGGCGACCGTGAGCAGGTCTCCACCTCCTACCTGGGGCTCCCCAAGGACGTCCACCCCGGAGACAGCATCCTGGTCGACGACGGCCGGGTCCGCCTGGAGGTGACCCGGGTCGAGGGCCAGCGCGTCACCACCCGCGTGATCATCGGCGGCATGATCTCCGACAACAAGGGCCTCAACCTGCCGGGCGTCAAGGTCAGCGCCCCCGTCCTCACCGACAAGGACGAGACCGACCTGCGCTGGGCCCTGCGCACCGGCTTCGACCTGGTCGCGCTCTCCTTCGTCAGGCGTCCCTCCGACGCCGACGTGGTGCGCAACATCATGGAGCAGGAGGGCATCCGCCTCCCGCTGCTCGCCAAGATCGAAAAGCCGGAGGCGGTGGAGCGGCTCCCCGAGATCATTGAGGCCTTCGACGGCATCATGGTCGCCCGCGGCGACCTCGGCGTCGAGCTGCCCCTAGAAGAGGTGCCCATCGTGCAGAAACGGGCCATCGAGCTCTGCCGCGAGAAGGCCCGCCCGGTCATCGTCGCCACCCAGATGCTCGACTCGATGATCACCGCACCGCGCCCCACCCGGGCCGAGGCCTCCGACGTCGCCTACGCCGTCATGGACGGCGCCGACGCGGTCATGCTCTCCGGGGAGACCTCGGTCGGCAACTACCCCATCGAGGTCGTCGAGACCATGAGCCGCATCGCCACCACCGCGGAGAAGAGCTCGCTCCAGGCCACCCACAGCCTCGAACGGCTGCCGGAGACCACCGGCGGCGCCATCGCCCGCGCCGCCGCCGAGGTCGGCGCCATCGTCGGCGCCAAGGCACTGGTGGCGTTCACCATGTCCGGTGAGACCGCCCGCCGCCTGGCCCGCTACCGCTCACCCATCCCGCTGCTGGCCTTCACCTCCGCCAGCCACGTCCGCAACCAGCTCGCGCTGACCTGGGGCGTGGAGACCTTCGAAGTGCCGTTCGTCCACCACACCGACGACATGGTCCGCCAGGTGGAGGCCTCACTGCTGGCCCACTCCCGCCTGGAGAAGGGCGACAAGGTGGTCATCGTCGCCGGCTCCCCTCCCGGCACCGCGGGCTCCACCAACGCCCTGCGCGTGCACACCATCGGGGCGGCGGTCTCCAACCCCTCCTGATCGACACACCAGCGTACGGCCACCGCTCCGGCGGTGGCCGTACCCGTCTTCGAGGGGCATCTCCCGGCAGCACTCCTTGGACGTACCGCGCACCGCCTTCGACCCGCTACCGGTTCACCACGCCGCGAGCGGGCCGGCCTCGGCCACATCTGCCTGGAGCATGGACCAGCCCGCCGGGGCCGTGTGTTGTCCTTCAGGTCCGTGATGGGGGCCTGAGCAGGCACCCCGGGCCCCCGGGCGTCAGATCCCCGGGAACACCCGGCGCAGGTCGTCCAGGGTGACGCCGTCGCCGGTGACGGTCACCGACGGCGGCGTCTGCTCGGGAGCCAGCCTGCCACCGAGCAGACGCACCCACGCCTCCGCCGGGAGCGACAGGGTGTCGGCAGGCTCGGGAACCTCACTGAAGCCGACGGTCTCGCCGAGAGTGAGGCCCAGCACCCGCTCGGGATCACTCGTCTCGACCCGGAGGGTCGTGGCAAGGCGCGGATCAAGGGCGTCCGGCCTGCCCATGAAGCCGATCATGAAATCAAGCGGCCCGGAGTACAGATCGATCAGCACCCCGGCCGTGTCCGGCGCCACGGTGGCCGCCGGGTCGAAGGCGACCCCGACGTCCCAGGAGTGCAGGGCGGCCTCGTTCAGCCGCATCCCGGCCACCAGAGCGACATCGCCGGGCGCGGGCAAGAAGCTCAACTTGACCCGGAGCCGTTCGCGGGCGTCCACGTCGAGACCTTCGAAGACGGAGACGATCTCCGCGTCCACGATGAGGAAGTCCTCGGCCTGCCCCTCGGGGTCCTTCGCGTTCCAGCGATCCCAGACCTCGTGGTTGAAATCCTGGCCCGGGGTGTCCTGACCACCCAGCGCCGCCCGCAACGCCGCCAGACCGATCTCGGCGCCGCTGCCGAGGTGGCTGAGCACCTGGGCGACGGTCCACTCCGAACAGGCCGAAGGCCGGGTCAGGCCGGCGGCGTCCAGGCCGCGGACGAAGGCCGCCAGCCCGTCATGGGTGGCGCGCAGGGCCGCGATGGTCCGGTCGGCGAGTGTGCTCATGATTCTCCTACCGAGATGGAAGGAACACGGGTCGTCGTGATCGCCCCGATACTCTCCTACCCGCCGTCGCCCGGGTCACCATCATCCTGCCCCGCACCGGCACTCACGGTCAGGCCCCCTCGTACTCCCACGTCCGCAGCACTATCGGCCGGCCCTTCTCCTCAGCGGGCACCGGTGGCGCGTCCGTCCGGAGGTATCCCGCCGCGCGGGCCACCGCCACGCTCGCCGCGTTACCGTCCTCGATCACCAGCAGCAGCCGCGGCACCCCAACCGTGTCACGGGCGAACTCCGTCATCATCCGCACCGCCTCCCGCGCCAGCCCCCGCCCCCGGTAGGCGGCCCCCACGCTGTAACCGAT
This sequence comes from Streptosporangium sp. CA-115845, assembly GCF_050943795.1. Classification (NCBI taxonomy): domain Bacteria; kingdom Bacillati; phylum Actinomycetota; class Actinomycetes; order Streptosporangiales; family Streptosporangiaceae; genus Streptosporangium; species Streptosporangium sp. CA-115845. Next base: position 3,225,559 of record NZ_CP191988.1, read on the forward strand.
CTCCGCGACGTCCAGGCCCGGCCCTTTGAACATCAGCAACACCTCACCCATGGGCTCATCTCCGTCCACGGTGATCGCCAACTGCAGCCGATCCCCGGCCGCCCGCCGCTGCCGGGCCCGTTCCAGATAGGCCAGCGCCTCCTGCGGGCCGAACGGCGAGACCAGCGGCGTCCAGTACGCCACCTCGGGGTCGTCGAACAGCTTCACCATCGTCCCCAGGTCGTCGTCCTCCCACTCCCGCAGCACCACCCCGTGCCCGCGGAGCCGCACTCCCTCCGGAAGCACCCGCCCGGCCCCGGGACCGCTCGGCTCCGCCTGGCCGTTCTGCACAGTTTCCACGCATCCCCCTTTGTCGCACCGTCTTCCGAGTAACCTACTCGCCTGCCGGCCGGTGTCCCGCCGGACTACCTCAGTACTTCGGGCCCACGAACTCGTCCAACCGCTCGACGGCCGCTCGCCTGGCCACGGAGATGGTGTTGTAGCGCGAATAGCGCCAGGCCACGTCAAGGAGGTCAAGTGCTTCACCGCACAGTTCGAGGATGTCCTTCGACTCGTTCTTGAAGAGGTAGCGCGGATACTCGTACCAGTGATCGCTGCCGTTGATGTGATGACGAACGCGGTTCATGCCGCGATAGCCGTCCGAGTGCATCAGGCCCCGGACGAATCGACCCGGATGTATCGTGAGGATCTTCTTCTGCCAGTCTTCCAGCACGATTTTTCGGAGGTGTTTGCGCCCAGGACCATGTTGCGGGAAGAGACACGTCCAGTGTTTTGAGTGGCTTTGGATCTCTACACAGCCGCTTTTCTGCCGACGACTCACCGAAGAGGTGGGCATCACCGTAGCTGTAACCTCAGCCGCTTCTTCTATAAGCCCTGGCCAGTCATCGCAGCAGGCCAGGGAAAACCGATAGACGCCTTTGCGGCACAGCACGATGTGGCCGTCACCGAGGTACAGCCCGAGAAGATAGGCATAGGCTGCCTCGTCAAGTGGCCGCTCGTGGCAACGGGGACAGGAGTGGTGTCGCCTACGGTCTTCGTCTTCGTGAGCTCTTCGTGCCCCGGTTCTCCATTTTTGAACCGCGCCGAGTGATACGCCACAGAGTTCGGCGACACGGCGGTCGATGAGGCCAAGCGCCGAGAGTTGGAGAGCGCGGTCGACGGTTTCACGGGGGTGCATGGGACCACCATGCCAAGCGCTACCGACAGTTTTCGTGTCGCTACAGATCGCGTTGGAAGTAGCCGGGCCGGTCGATCTCGTCGACCGGCCCGGTTAACTGTGCCCCGAGTGGGATTCGAACCCACACTGAATGGATTTTGAGGCCATCGACTCTGCCGTTGGTCTATCGGGGCATATTTCCGGACTTGTCCGGATCCTGCGTGCCAGCTAAGAGCTTACCTAGAAGTAGATCGCTTTCGGTAGCTGACGTGGTCCCAATCTAGCGGACGTCGGTACTCTCTTGCTCGTGAGTACGCAGCGGCGAGTGGTGATCGCGGAAGACGAAGCACTGATCCGTCTCGACCTCAAGGAGATGTTAGAGGAAGAAGGATACGAGGTCGTCGCGGAGGCCGGGGACGGGGAGTCGGCGGTCAAGCTGGCGATGGAGCAGCAGCCCGATCTGGTGATCCTGGATGTGAAGATGCCCGTCCTGGACGGGATCTCGGCGGCCGAGCAGATCGTGTCGCAGCGGATCGCGCCGTGCCTCATTCTCACGGCCTTCTCGCAGCGTGACCTGGTGGAGCGGGCGAGGGACGCCGGTGCGATGGCGTACCTGGTGAAGCCGTTCACGAAGTCGGATCTGGTGCCGGCGATCGAGATGGCGGTCAGCAGGCATCAGGAGATCGCCGCGCTGGAGCGGGAGGTCGGGACGCTCTCCGAGCGGTTGGAGACGCGCAAGCTGGTGGAGCGGGCGAAGGGTCTGCTGATGGAGCGGCACGGGTGGAGTGAGCCGCAGTCGTTCCGGTGGATCCAGAAGGCGTCGATGGATCGCAGGCTGAGCATGCGGCAGGTCGCGCAGATCGTGGTCGCGGACGCGGACGCGAATGTGGACCGGGGTGGGGGCGGCCCCGAGATGGGGGCGGAGGAGCCCTGAATCGGACTCTCCGGCCCTTTCCGCAGGCCCGTGCCTGTCGGGGATGTAGCTCGTGGGGGCCGGTGTGACGGCCGTGGGGGCGGCGAGGTCGCCAGTGACCATGGCTTTTGCGGCTGATAGCCGAAAAGGATCGGTGTTATAAAGAAACGATAACGGCGGGCCGTCCTGTATCGACCCGTGACATCGGCTGGCTGTACTACCGACACAACCCCCTGGCCACCCGCCAGGGAAGGGCATCTGTGAACCCGGTCCTGACGAGGGAGCGGGCGAAAGGAAGGCAACCTTGCGGCTTAAGACTGCACGCCTCGGTGGAGTGCTTGCCGCCGGTGTGGCGCTCACCCTCGGTCTCGCTGCCTGCGGTGACGGTGGTACGGAAGCCACGCCGGCTGAGGGCGGCTCCAGTGCTGCCGCCCCCGGTACCATCAAGCTCGGCTTCATGGGAGACCTGACCGGCGCCAATGCCGGCATCGTCATTCCCCCCCGGAACGGTGCGAAGCTCGTCATCGACGAGTACAACAAGACCAACCCGGCTGTGAAGATCGAGCTGGTCGAGTACGACAGCCAGGCGGACCCGTCGAAGGCGGTCGCCCTGGCCCAGCAGGCGATCAAGACTGACAAGATCGTCGGCCTGATCGGTCCCGCGTTCTCCGGCGAGTCCGCCCAGGTGGCGCCGGTGCTGGAGGAGGCGAAGCTGCCGAGCGTCTCGGCGTCCGCCACCAACGCCGCGCTGTCGGCGAATGGTTGGAAGTACTGGCACCGGGTGCTGCCGAGTGACAACGTTCAGGGCCCCGGTATCGGTGACTTCATCGCGACGGGTCTCGCCGCGAAGAACGTTTTCGTCATCGATGACAAGTCCGAGTACGGCAAGCCGCTTGCCGACGCGGTCAAGGGCGCGCTTGAGGCCAAGAGCGTGAAGCTGACGACCGACTCGCTTGACCCGACCGAGAGTGACTTCTCCTCGGTGGTGAACAAGGTCGCGGCCGCCAAGCCTGACGCGATCTTCTTCGGTGGTTACTACGCCGCGGGCGGCAACCTGCTCAAGCAGCTCCGCGACAAGGGTGTCAAGGATGCGAAGTTCCTGTCCGGTGACGGTTCGCTGGACAAGGGTCTGATCGACGGCGCCGGTGCCGCGAACGCCGAGGGTGCGCTGGTCGGCTGCCCGTGCTACATCGCGACCCCGGATGTGACCGACGCCAAGGTGAAGGCGTTCGCCGACGCCTACAAGGCCGCTTACAGCGCCGACCCGGCGATCTACGCGGCCGAGGGCTACGACGCCGCGACGGTCTTCGTCGAGGCGATCAAGGCTGGTAACACCACGGCTGAGAAGATCAACGAGTTCATCGCCACGGTGGACTTCGCGGGTGTCTCCAAGCAGGTCAAGTTCGAGGCCAACGGTGAGGTCTCGGCGAAGGACATCTACATCTACCAGGTCAAGGATGGCGCCATCGGCCTGCTGGGCAAGGCCACCGAGGCCAAGCTGGGTTAGTCCGGCGCTGAAGGAGATTAGGTAGTCGGCGCGCGGGGAGCGGGAACGCGCAGCGCGTTCCCGCTCCCCGCGTACTTCCAGAGAGTCCACGAGGTTCTGCTGGAGGCGGTGTGCTACCCGGAAGTGCAGGCGACCCCCGCTAGAAGTGGTAAACCCTAGTGCTCAATGACTTCATCAATCAGTTCTGGCCGGCGACGATCGACGGCCTGGCCTTCGGCTCGATCTACGCCCTGATCGCGCTCGGTTACACCATGGTGTACGGCGTGCTGCGGCTGATCAACTTCGCGCATTCAGAAGTTTTCATGATCGGCACGTTCGGCGCGATGCTGGTGCCGTTCGTGTTCGGTATCAACTCGCCGCTCACCGGCATCGCGCTGGTCGGTGTCGTGGTGGCGATGATCCTGGCCGGCATGCTCGCCTCGGCGGGTACCGCGGTCGCGCTGGAGCGGATCGCCTACCGGCCGCTGCGCAAGCGCGGCGCGTCCCGGCTGGCGGCGCTGATCTCGGCGATCGGTGCCTCGATCTTCCTGCAGGAGTTGTTCGCGCTCCTGGTGATCCCGGAGGTCTTCAACCGTCCGGAGCAGGGCCGTATCCAGATGGCTCTGCCCCGGCTGATGGAGCGGAGCGAACTTTTCTCGATCTTCGGGCACCCTGTCCGGATCGACCAGATATTCGTCATCGTCGCCGCGATCGGCATGATGATCGCGCTGGACGCCCTGGTGAACCGCTCGAAGATCGGCCGAGGTATTCGCGCCACCGCGCAGAATCCCGAGGCGGCCGTCCTGATGGGCGTCGACATCAACAGGATCGTCCGGATGACCTTCCTCATCGGCGGCGGCATGGCCGGTGTGGCGGGTTCGCTCTACCTGATCTCGTACGAGAACACGCACTACCTTGTTGGATTCCTCTTCGGTATCAAGGCGTTCACCGCGGCGGTCCTGGGTGGCATCGGCAACCTGCGCGGCGCCCTGGTCGGTGGAATCACGCTCGGGCTGGTGGAGAACTACGGAGCCATCTTCTTCGGCTCCGACTGGAAGCATGTGATCTCCTTCACCATCCTCGTCTTGGTCCTGATGTTCCGCCCCACCGGAATCCTCGGTGAATCACTCCAGCAGGCGCGCGCATGAACCAGAAGAATTCCCTGGCAGGTTTCCGCAATGGCCTCGGCCGCTTCGGCGACGCCATGCACGATCGCTGGCTGAGCACTCCCGGCTGGCAGCGCTGGACGCTGTACGTGCTCCTGATCGTCGGGGCGCTGCTGCTGCCGTCGGAGAGTCTCGCCCCCTTCATGTCGCCCTACACCGACTGGGCGAGCATCCTGTTCTTCCCGATCGGGACGTACGTGGTCCTGGCGATCGGCCTGAACGTGGTGGTCGGTCAGGCGGGTCTGCTCGACCTGGGCTTCGTCGCGTTCTACGCGGTGGGCGGTTACGCGATGGCGTTGATCGGCACCCGGCTGGGCTGGAACTTCTGGCTCATCCTGGTGGTCGGCATCGGGATCTGTGCCCTGTCGGGCCTCACACTGGGTGCTCCGACGCTGCGGTTGCGCGGTGACTATCTGGCGATCGTCACGCTGGGCTTCGGTGAGATCATTCGGATCACCGCCCGCAACACCGACGAGATCGGTGGCCCGAACGGCATCCGCGGCATTCCGCACCCGCCGAGCATCGAGGACTTCAGTCTCTTCGGGATCAACTTCTCCGAGGTGTTCGGAGTGGATCCGCTCAAGTACGGCGTGCTGGACCCGCGCCCCTACTACTACCTGCTGGTCGCGCTGGCCGTCATCGTGATCATCCTGGTGAAGCGCTGGGAGAAGAGCCGGGTCGGGCGCGCCTGGGCGGCGATCCGGGAGGACGAGGACGCGGCCGAGGTCATGGGCGTGCCGACGTTCCGCTTCAAGATGCTCGCCTTCGCGATCGGTGCCTCCATCGGTGGCGCGATGGGCGTGCTGTGGGCGGCGAAGGCCATCTCGATCAACCCGAACGACTTCCAGTTCCTGCTGTCGGCGACGATCCTGGCCGCGGTGGTCATGGGTGGTTCGGGCAACCTGCCAGGTGTCATGCTGGGCGCCTTCCTGGTGGCCTGGCTGCCCGAGCGGTTCCGTGGTCTGCAGGAGTACCGCATGCTGATCTTCGGTGCGGTGCTGGTGGCGCTGATGATCTTCCGTCCGGAGGGGCTGCTGCCGTCGCGTCAACGCAAGGCGGAGTTGCAGGAGGGAACAGGCGGGATGGGTACGCTCGGGGCCGAGGTTCCCGGGCCCGATTCGCAGGTTGAGGAGGTGGCTTCCAAGTGAGCGCCGAGGTGAATCCGGCCACTGTGACCTCGGAGGTGACACAGGCGGAGCGGAGCGGCCGCACCATGTTGGAGCTGCGGAGCCTCGTGATGCGGTTCGGCGGTGTCACGGCCCTGCGCGAGGTCGACCTGACCATCAAGGAGGGGGAGATCTTCGCGCTCATCGGCCCGAACGGCGCCGGTAAGACCACGGTCTTCAACGTGGTGACCGGGGTCTACCAGCCGACCGAGGGCGAGGTCCGCTTCCTGGACGAGAAGATCAGCGGCGTCAAGCGCTTCAAGATCACAAAGCGGGGCATCGCCCGCACGTTCCAGAACATCCGGCTGTTCCACAACATGACGGCCATCGAGAACGTCATGGTGGGCGCGGACGCGCACCACAGGTCGGGCATGGTCAGCGTGGCGCTGGGGCTTCCCTGGCACCGCAGGGCCGAGCGCGACGGGCGTGCGCTGGCGATGGAACTGCTCGACTTCGTCGGCATCTCGCACCGCGCGCAGGACCACGCCAAGAACCTGCCCTACGGTGACCAGCGCCGTCTGGAGATCGCCCGCGCCCTGGCGACCAACCCGAAACTGCTGCTGCTGGACGAGCCCGCCGCCGGTATGAACCCGGCGGAGAAGGTGGCGCTGCAGCAGCTGATCCGGGACATCCGGGACGCCGGGCGGACGATTCTGATCATCGAGCACGACATGAGCCTCATCATGGGCATCAGTGACCGCATCGCGGTGCTGGACTTCGGCCAGAAGATCGCCGATGGCCTGCCGGACGAGGTGCGGACCGACCCGCGGGTCGTCGAGGCGTATTTGGGAGCTCCCGCCGATGCTTCTTGAGGTCAAGGACATCCATGTCCACTACGGCAAGATCGAGGCGCTCAAGGGCATCTCGGTCGAGGTGAACGAGGGCGAGATCGTCACGCTCATCGGGGCGAACGGGGCGGGTAAGACCACCACCCTGAAGACGATCTCGGGGCTGCGCCCGCTGTCGTCGGGGAGCATCACCTTCGACGGCAACGACATCAGCAAGATGCCCGGCCACCAGCGGGTCGTCGCGGGTCTGGGGCAGGCGCCCGAGGGCCGGGGCGTGTTCCCGGGCATGACGGTGCAGGACAACCTGCTCATGGGCGCCTATACCCGCTCGGGTGATTTCAGCGCCGACCTGGACGAGGTCTACGAGCTCTTCCCCCGCCTGAAGGAGCGCAGGACCCAGATGGGCGGCACGATGTCCGGAGGTGAGCAGCAGATGCTCGCCATCGGCCGCGCGCTGATGGCCAAGCCCAAGCTGCTCCTGCTGGACGAGCCGTCGATGGGGCTGGCGCCGCTGATCGTGCAGCAGATCTTCTCGATCATCGAGGAGATCAACCGCCGGGGCACCACGGTGCTGCTGGTGGAGCAGAACGCCCAGCAGGCGCTGAAGCTGGCCCACCGCGCCTATGTCCTGGAGACCGGGCAGGTGGTCAAGAGCGCGCCCGCGGACGAGCTGCTCAACGACCCGGCCGTGCAGGCCGCCTATCTGGGCGGTGGAGCGGCGCACGACCTGGTCGAGGAGGCGGCGGGTGCTCCCGGCTCGGCCTCCGCTTCGGAGGAGCCGGCCTGATCCGTGCCTTCCACGGCAGGGGGCGGGCCCGTCCCCTGCCGTGGGGCTCAGGACAGTGGCACCTGCGCGCCGTCGGTGGTGCCCCCCACGCCGAGGGGCGGGTCGCCGAACAGCCTGATCGCGGTGACCTTCGCCTCGGCGGGGATGTCGTACCACAGGTCCATTTCGATCCTGACCTGGGCGCCGAGCGGGAGGGTGTCCGGCTGGCGCTTGATGGCCTGCGCGAACTTGTCGATCGTGTGGGCGGTGCCGTCGGCGGTGATGAGCCGCTGCCGCTTGGCGTCGAAGCGCGAGTTGGTGCGCCCGGGGTTCTCCACGAGAATCCGTACGACCACGTACTGGCCCTTGGCCTGCCACTCGGCGTGGCTGCCGAAGAAGCCGCTCAGGCCCTTCTGCAGGCCGATCACCTGGAACCGGGTGTCGCCGTCGGTCACCGGCGCGGCCCTGACGGGGCTCTCGCCCGGCCGAACCGGGCGCGGCGGGAGTTCGTAGGTCGGGGTGGGGGCGGCCGAGGGGGAGGCGGATGCGGCCGGTCCTCCTGCGGTGCAGCCGGACAGGACGGTGACGGCGAGAGCGACACCGGTGAACAGGATCAGGGGGGCACGCACATCGGGCAACGTAACCGAGTCGGAGCCCGAAATTCAACGACCGGCCCGGCTGGTGTTGACGATCCGGCAAGTGTTCGCATCCCGGTCCACGGCGGGAGCAGGGTGTGGATCGGAGAGGGGGACTCCTGACACGGTTGTTGTCCGAATTGTGTCATACCAGTGATCTGCACGATTATGCAGGTGATGGAGCATGACCTGCACTGAGGTATCCATAAAAGAAGCGACATTTGACCGTAAGGAGGCCTTTGTGGGCCTGAGTTTTGTTTCTCGTCGTGCACTCACGGTGGGCGCCATGGTCGTCGCCGGTGCGCTCGGCCTTGCGGCCTGCGGTGGTGGCGAGACCAGCACCGCGAGCCCGAGCGATGGTGCCTCGGCAAGCGCTCCCGCAGCCGCCGCCGGCCCGCAGGTGATCACCCCTGGCAAGCTGACCACCTGCACCAACCTGCCCTACGAGCCCTTCCAGTTCAAGGAGGGGGAAAAGGTCGTCGGTTTCGACGTCGACATCGTCGACCTGGCGGCCAAGAAGCTCGGCCTGACGCAGGAGATCGTCGACATCGACTTCGCCGTCATCAAGAGCGGCGCGGCGATGGCGGCGGGCAAGTGTGACGTGGCCGCCGCCGGTATGACGATCACCGAGGAGCGCAAGGCCAACATCGACTTCTCCGAGCCCTACTTCGACGCCACGCAGGCACTGCTGGCCAAGAAGGGAGCCGGCGTGGCGACCCTTGACGAGATCAAGGCCAAGGGCCTCAAGCTCGGCGCCCAGGCCTCGACCACGGGCCTCGACTACGTCAAGGGCAAGGGCATGGACCCGAAGGAGTTCGCCGACTCTCCCAAGGAACTGCTCGGTCTGCAGTCCGGACAGGTCGACGTGATCGTCCAGGACCTTCCCGTCGTCCTGACCTGGCTGAAGAAGCCCGAGATCGCGGAGAAGTTCGAACTGGTCGCCAGCCTCGACACCGGCGAGCAGTACGGCGTCGGCCTGAAGAAGGGCGCCGACCCGATCCTGCTCAAGGCGATCAACGACGCGATCACCGAGGCCAAGGCGGACGGCACCTACGAGCAGATCTTCGTCAAGTGGTTCGGTAAGAAGCCCGGGGAGCTCGGCTAACCGATGACGGACCAGCCAACGACGACCGAGCCCACTCCCGGCGGGGGCGCCCCCGCCGGGAGTGGGCTCAGTCCCCGTAAGAGACAGCAGATCAGCCGGGCCGTCCAGTACGTCGTACTGGCGGCCGTGGCCGTCTTCCTGGCCCTGACCATCGAGTGGGGCGAGCTCGGAAAGAACTTCGCCAGGCTCGACGTCGCGGAGAAGACGCTTCCAGAGCTGTTCACGATCGCGCTGAAGAACACCATCATCTACTCGGTGGGTGGGTTCGTCTTCGCCTTCCTGCTCGGTCTGCTGTTCGCGCTGATGCGGATGTCGTCGGTGCGGCCCTACCGGTGGATCGCGGTCGCCTACATCGAGATCTTCCGCGGCCTGCCCGCGCTGCTGATCTTTCTGCTCATCCTGTTCCTGCCGCTGGCCCTGAGTGGCTTCCAGGTGCCGGGCGGCACCTACGGTGAGGGCATCCTGGGTCTGACGATCGTCGGTTCGGCCTACATGGCGGAGACGCTCAGGGCGGGCCTTCAGGCGGTGCCCAAGGGGCAGATGGAGGCGGCGCGCTCGCTGGGCATGTCGTACACGCGGGCCATGGTCTCCATCGTCATCCCGCAGGCCGTGCGCATCGTGATCCCGCCGACGACCAACCAGTTCGTCTCCCTGCTCAAGGACTCCTCGCTGGTGCTGTTCCTCGGTGTCTCCGGTGACTACGTCGAGCTCACGAAGTTCGGCAACGACATGGCCTCGACCCATGCCAACGCCACGCCCATCCTGGTCGTGGGCGTGACATACCTTCTGGTCACCATCCCGCTGGGTTATCTCGCGTCCCGGCTGGAGAAGCGCCAGGCGAAGGGACGGTGACTCCGGTGAACCACGCGGTCGAGATCCGTGACCTGCACAAGTGCTTCGGCAAGCTCGAGGTTCTCAAGGGCATCGACTTCGCCGTCGACCCCGGCCAGGTGGTCTGTGTCATCGGACCCTCGGGGTCGGGCAAGTCCACCCTGCTGCGCTGCGTGAACCTGCTGGAGCAGCCGACGTCGGGCAAGGTGGTCGTCCACGGAGTGGAGCTGACCGACCGCGACGTCGACATCGACGCCGCCCGCCGCGGCATCGGGATGGTCTTCCAGCAGTTCAACCTGTTCCCGCACATGACGGTTCTGCAGAACGTGATGATCTCGCAGCGCCGGGTGCTGAAGCGGGGCAAGGCCGAGGCCGAGAAGATCGCCAGGGAGAACCTGGACAAGGTCGGCATCGGTGAGAAGTGCGACGCCTACCCTACCCAGCTCTCCGGTGGCCAGCAGCAGCGGGTGGCCATCGCCAGGGCGCTGGCCATGAGCCCGGCGCTGATGCTCTTCGACGAGCCCACCTCGGCGCTCGACCCCGAGCTCGTCGGGGACGTGCTCACGGTCATGCGCAAGCTCGCCGAGGAGGGGATGACGATGCTCGTGGTCACCCACGAGATGGCGTTCGCCCGCGACGTGGCCGACCGGGTGGTCTTCATGGACGGCGGCGTGATCGTGGAGGACGGCCCGGCGGAGCAGGTGATCGGCGCTCCGCGGCACGAGCGCACGAAGACCTTCCTGCGCCGGGTGCTCGACCCGACGCACACGGACATCTGAGTTCCGTCTCTTAAGTAAGGGCCCGCACCCGCCCGGTGCGGGCCCTCGTGCGATGAAGGTCCGAAGCCGATGAAGGTCCGAAGCTCAGGGAGCCCGGGGGAGGCCTTTGGCGCCGTACGGAGCTTCCCCGACCCCGTACGTTTTCTACTCGGCCTCCCCGCGGGCATCGCCATCACCCACCGTAGCGGAGTCGTCGCTCGATGATGGCGAAAAGGCGTTCCGGGTGTGTTCAGGCGTCGCGCAGCATGCAGGTGAGGCGCGCGCTGCACACCCGGCGGTCCCGCTCGTCGACGATCTCGATGTCGTAGGTGGCGAGCGTCCGGCCGCCGTGCAGCCGGGTGGCCACGCCGGTGACCAGGCCCGAGGTGGCCGAGCGGTGGTGGGTGGCGTTGATCTCGATGCCCATCGCGATCCGCTCGGGGCCCGCGTGCAGTGCCGCGCCGACCGAGCCCAGCGTCTCCGCCAGCACGCACGAGGCGCCGCCGTGCAGCAGGCCGTACGGCTGGGTGTTGCCCTCGACGGGCATCGTGCCCGTCACCCGCTCGGGAGTGGCATCGGTGATCAGGATGCCCATCCGCTCCACCAGTGTGTTCCGGTGTGAGGCGGCCAGCAACTCCTCGATGCGAGCGGCCTCGTCGGGGTCTGTCATGGTCAAGGGGACGTCTCCTGTCAGGCGAGTCAGGCGTTCTGTCGTACCAGGAGACTAGGCTTTCGCTGTGCCGAAGAACGAAGCGACCCCCACTCGTCCGTGTCTCCTGCTGCTGGATGGGCATTCACTCGCCTATCGGGCCTTCTACGCCCTGCCGGAGGAGAACTTCTCCACCACCACGGGCCAGACGACCAACGCGGTCTACGGTTTCACCTCGATGCTGGTCAACGTGCTCCGCGACGAGCGGCCGACCCACGTGGCGGTCTGCTTCGACCGTTCCGAGCCGACGTTCCGCCACGAGGAGTACGCCGACTACAAGGCGAACCGGAGTGCGAGTCCGGACAGCTTCCGCAGCCAGATGAGCCTGATCCACGAGGTGCTCGACGCGGTGCGCGTGCCGCACCTGTCGCTGGCCGGATACGAGGCCGACGACCTGATCGCCACCCTCGCCACCCGCGCCGCCGAGCAGGGCATGAACGTGCTGATCGTCACCGGCGACCGCGACGCGCTGCAACTCGTCGACGAGCGGGTCACCGTGCTGATGACCCGTGTCGGCATCAGCAACATGACCCGCTTCACCCCCGAGGCCGTCCTGGAGAAGTACGAGCTCACCCCGGCCCAGTATCCCGACTTCGCGGCCATCCGCGGCGACTCCAGCGACAACCTGAAGAACATCCCCGGCGTGGGGGAGAAGACCGCGGCCAAGTGGATCCGCGAGTTCGGCTCGCTGGAGGAGCTGGTCAACCGGGTGGACGAGGTCAAGGGCAAGGTCGGTGACAAGCTCCGCGACCACCTCGACCAGGTGCTGATGAACCGGCGCCTGACCCAGCTGATCCGCGACGTCCCGCTGGAGCGGGAGGTCTCCGGGCTGACGGTCGGCGCGGCCGACCGCGACGAGGTCAACAAGATCCTCGACACGCTGGAGTTCCGCGGCGAGATCCGCGACCGGCTGTTCAAGACGATCGGCTCGCCCGAGGCGGAGACCGAGGAGGGCTTCGAGGTCGAGGTCGTCACCCTCGGCCCCGACGAGGTGGAGCCGTGGCTGCGCGCGCTGCCCGAGGGCCGCGCCGGCCTGGCCTTCAAGGGCGCGTACGGCAGCGGCACCGGCCGCGTCGACAGCATCGCCGTCGCGGCGGCCGGAGCCGGGGCCGCGTTCATCGACCCGACCACGCTGACCGAGGCCGACGAGGCGGCCCTGCGCGCGTGGCTGGCCGACGCCTCGAAGCCCAAGGCGGTGCACGACGCCAAGGGCCCGATGCTCGCGCTGTGGGCGCAGGGCATGGAGCTGCGCGGCCTCACCTGCGACACCGCGCTCGCCGCCTACCTGGCGACGCCCGGGCAGCGCTCGTTCCCGCTGGAGGACCTCGTGCGGGTCTATCTGCGGCGTGAGCTGCGCAGCGAGGCCGACAGCGGCGGCCAGACCAGCCTCTTCGACGACCAGGACGACGACGCCGCCCGCGATCTGGCCCTGCGGGCACTGGCGGTCGGCGAGCTCGCCGACGCGCTGGAGGCGTTTCTGGAGCCGCTGGGCGGCATCCGCCTGATGCGCGACGTGGAGTTGCCGCTCGTCACCGTGCTGGCCGAGCTCGAGCGGGCCGGCATCGCCGCCGACCGGGAGTATCTCAGCGGCCTGGAGGCCGAGTTCGGCGCCGCGGTCAAGCAGGCGGTCGAGGCGGCGCACGCCTCCGTGGGCGGTGAGCAGTTCAACCTGGGCTCGCCCAAGCAGCTTCAGGAGATCCTGTTCGTCAAGCTCAACCTGCCCAAGACCAAGAAGACCAAGACGGGCTACACCACCGACGCCCCCGCGCTGGCCTGGCTGGCCGCCCAGACCGAGCACGAGCTGCCGACGATCATGTTGCGCCACCGCGACCAGGCCAAGCTGAAGGTCACGGTCGAGGGCCTGATCAAGGAGGTCGCCGACGACGGCCGCATCCACACCACGTTCAACCAGATCGTGGCGGCCACCGGGCGGCTCAGCTCGGAGAAGCCCAACTTGCAGAACATCCCGATCCGCACCGCCGAGGGTCGCCGCATCCGGCAGGGCTTCGTGGTCGGTAAGGGCTTCGAGACCCTGCTGACCGCCGACTACAGCCAGATCGAGCTGCGCATCATGGCCCACCTGTCCGGCGACGAGGCGCTGATCGCGTCCTTCGAGTCCGGACACGACTTCCACAAGGCCACCGCGGCCCGGGTCTTCGACATCGAGCCCGAGCAGGTCACCGGGGAGATGCGGGCCAAGATCAAGGCGATGAACTACGGCCTGGCCTACGGGCTGTCCGACTTCGGGCTGTCGGAGCAGCTCAACATCCCCGTCTCCGAGGCCAGAGCGCTCAAGGAGGGGTATTTCGAGGAGTTCGGCGGCGTTCGCGACTTCCTCAACGCGATCGTCGCGCAGGCCAGGAACGACGGCTACACCGAGACGATCATGGGGCGTCGCCGCTACCTGCCCGACCTCAACAGCGACAACCGCCAGCGCCGCGAGATGGCCGAGCGGATGGCGCTCAACGCGCCCATCCAGGGTTCGGCGGCCGACATCATCAAGGTCGCCATGCTCAACGTGCAGGGCGCGCTCAAGGAGGCGGCGCTCGGTTCCCGGATGCTGCTGCAGGTCCACGACGAGCTCGTCTTCGAGGTGGCCCCCGGTGAGCTGGAGACGTTGCGCGAGCTGGTCACCGACCGGATGAACGCCGCCTACGCCCTGCGTGTCCCGCTGGCCGTCTCGGTGGGCGTCGGCCGCACCTGGGAGGACGCCGGACACTGACGCCGGACACTGACGCCGGACACCGACGAGTCCCCCAAGGAGCCGGGGACCCCGCTGCGAGCCGGTCCCCGGCCGGCTGAAGGCCGCCTGCCTCCTAGCCGCCTGCCTCCTCGGTGTCCCGCCGGGAGAGGGGCGGGCACTGACGACCGCCTCCGAGCGGGTGGGGGACCGCCCCTCGGGGAGGGCCGAACTCCGCTGATTGGTCGGGCCTGTCCGAGTCTGTTCTAGGCTGGTGATCCAGTCCGAATAAGCTCGATGGGCCTGGGAGTGCTGTGCGGAGTCCAAACCCCCTGACGCAGATCATCATGCTCACCAATGTGGTGGTCGTCGCAGTGGCGGTGGTGGTGCTCCTGGTGCTTCCGGCACCACCCGGTCCGCCGGGCCCGGCCGGGGCCTCCGGGGCGGGCAGGGTGGCCAGCCCGCCTCCGCCGTCCGCGACCCCCTCGCCGACGCCGGATCTTCCCTCGGCCGAGCTGCCGCCGCCGGTCACCGCCACGGCCGAGTTCGCGCGGCAGGTGAAGGCCAACGAGGCCGGCATGGTCCCGATCCTGATGTACCACCGGATTATCGGCAAGCGGCTGGCGTCGATCGACCGCACGCCCGCCCAGCTGCGCAAGGAGCTGGAGATGCTCGCCAGGGACGGTTACGTGCCGGTCACCGCGCGGGAGTTCGCCGCCGGGAGGATGGACATCCCCGCGGGCAAGTACCCGGTGGTGCTGACCTTCGACGACGGTCACCCCAGCCACTTCGCGCTGGAGGCGGACGGCACCCCGGCCAGGAACACCGCGGTCGGAATCATCTATCAGGTGGCAAAGAAACACCCAGATTTCCGGCCCGTCGCCACTTTCTGGGTCAACCAGCAGCCTTTCGGCCTGCAGAACGCCAAGGATCAGGCGCGGGCCGTGCAGTGGCTGACCTCGCGGGGTTTCGAGGTGGCCAACCACACCTGGGGCCACCCCCACCTGCCGAGCCTGCCCAAGAAGAAGATCGCCGAGCAGCTCGCCAGGGTCGAGCGGCTGCTGAAGCAGCTCGGCGTTCCCCCCTCCGAGACGATGGCGCTGCCGTTCGGCGCGATGCCCCGTAAGAGGTCCACGGTGCAGTCGGGAAAGTGGCAGGGAGTCTCCTACCGGTTCAAGGCCGTCTTCCTGGCCGGTGCCGAGCCGTCGGTCTCGCCGTTCGCCAAGAACTACGACTGGCGATCGATCCAGCGGATCCAGAGCAATGGTAAAAAAGGCGAGTGCCGGAAATGGTGTTCCCAATACTGGCTGGAGTGGCTGGACAAGCACCCCCACCGACGCTACACGGCGGACGGCGACCCCGAGCGCATCTCCATCCCGCGGGGGCTTCGGGGTAGTATCAGGGCTGACCGGAGACAGATGATCAACGCCTATTAGGCGAGATCGTTATCCTTTCGGCACGCGGGAGCGTAGTGTCGTCGGATTGACCATACCCGTCTCGTCTCATATGCTGATCGCTGCGTTGTGGGCTCGCGCGTGTCTCGGACGGAGTGGGCTCGCGCTCGATCACGCCGATGTGAATTCTTCGGCTGACGGTAAGAAGCCTGCCGCGCGTTCGCCACATCGACATCTGTCCGCGTTCGGAGCAACTCCACACATGACGAGCAGCACTGAGGCCACCTCGAGCACCCCGCAGGTAGCGGTCAACGACATCGGCTCCGAGGAAGAGTTCCTCGCAGCGATCGACCTGACCATCAAGTACTTCAACGACGGCGACATCGTCGAGGGCACCGTCGTCAAGGTCGACCGAGACGAAGTTTTGCTCGACATCGGCTACAAGACCGAGGGCGTCATCCCCTCGCGTGAGCTCTCGATCAAGCACGATGTCGATCCGGCGGATGTCGTCGAGGTTGGCGAGCACGTCGAGGCCCTTGTTCTCCAGAAGGAGGACAAGGAAGGCCGCCTGATCCTGTCCAAGAAGCGCGCTCAGTACGAGCGGGCCTGGGGCACGATCGAGAAGATCAAGGACGAGGACGGCATCGTCACCGGCACCGTCATCGAGGTCGTCAAGGGTGGTCTCATCCTCGACATCGGCCTGCGTGGCTTCCTGCCGGCGTCCCTGGTCGAGATGCGGCGCGTCCGCGACCTCCAGCCCTACGTGGGCCGCGAGCTCGAAGCGAAGATCATCGAGCTCGACAAGAACCGCAACAACGTGGTTCTGTCCCGCCGTGCCTGGCTTGAGCAGACCCAGTCCGAGGTTCGCCAGACGTTCCTCAACACCCTGCAGAAGGGTCAGGTCCGCAAGGGCGTCGTCTCCTCGATCGTCAACTTCGGTGCGTTCGTCGACCTCGGCGGCGTCGACGGTCTGGTTCACGTCTCCGAGCTCTCCTGGAAGCACATCGACCACCCCTCCGAGGTCGTCGAGGTCGGCCAGGAGGTCACCGTCGAGGTGCTCGACGTCGACATGGAGCGCGAGCGTGTCTCCCTGTCGCTCAAGGCGACGCAGGAAGACCCCTGGCAGCAGTTCGCCCGTACCCACCAGATCGGTCAGGTCGTCCCGGGTCGCGTCACCAAGCTGGTGCCGTTCGGTGCGTTCGTCCGCGTCGAGGAGGGCATCGAGGGCCTGGTCCACATCTCCGAGCTGGCCGAGCGCCACGTCGAGATCCCCGAGCAGGTCGTCCAGGTCGGCGACGAGATCTTCGTGAAGATCATCGACATCGACCTGGAGCGTCGCCGGATCTCGCTCTCGCTCAAGCAGGCGAACGAGGGTGCGATCGGCGCCGACGTCGAGTTCGACCCCACGCTGTACGGCATGGCGGCGACCTACGACGACTCGGGCAACTACATCTACCCCGAGGGTTTCGACTCCGAGACCGGCGAGTGGCTCGAGGGCTTCGACAAGCAGCGCGAGGAGTGGGAGCGGCAGTACGCCGAGGCTCAGACCCGCTTCGAGGCTCACAAGAAGCAGGTCGAGGAGGCCCGCAAGGCCGAGGCCGAGGCGGGCGAGGCTGCCCCCACGTCCTACTCCGGTGAGACCCCGTCCACCGGTGCCGGCAGCTCCAGCAGCGGCTCCTCCGCTCCGGCGGCGGGTGCCCTCGCCTCCGACGAGGCTCTCGCGGCCCTGCGCGAGAAGCTCGCGGGCGGCCAGAGCTGACCTGCGCGGTAGAAGTTCCAACGGAAGGGCCCCGCTCCGGCGGGGCCCTTCCCGCGTTCCCGGCGCCTTTTCCGGTGCGGCGCGGTATCCCCCCGCCGACGCGGCGTTTCGGGTAGCCTCGGGCGCTCTTCAGGAGACCTTTGCGAACCTTGACCGCCCGCTAAGGTGGGTGCCGTGGCCGTGATCGAGTGGGCGGAGCCCGAGGACGCGGGCGAGATCCTGACCGTGCAGCGCGCCGCCTACGTGGGCGAGGCCCAGCTCTACGGCGACCCGTTCATCGCGCCGCTGGTGGAGTCGGCCGGCCAGGTCCGCAGGGCGGTCGAGACGGCCATCGTGCTCGTCGCCCGGGACCGGGCGCGGATCGTGGGCGCGGTCCGGGGCCGGATGTCCGGCACGACCTGCCTGGTCGGCCGCCTGGTGGTCGCCCCCGACAGGCAGGGCGCGGGCATCGGCGGCGCGCTGCTGGCGGCACTGCACGACGAGGCCGCCGCGGCGCTCGCCTTCGACCTGTTCACCGGGCACCTGTCGGAGGGCAACCTGCGGCTCTACCGCCGCCACGGCTACCGCGAGACCCGCAGGGAGCGGATGAGCGACCACCTGACGCTGGTGCACATGCGCAGGGAGCTGTAGGGGCGCTCAGACGCCCTCCGGTGCGGCAGATGGCCCCCGGGCTGTACCTGTACGAGAGGGTGGCAGGCGCCCTCTCCGGCGCTGCGAAGGGCGGCTTCGGTCCGTCTGCCGACGGGCCGGCAGGGGGGCGCGCGACGGGGGAGACGCCGACCGTCCTGTGTGACAACCGGGAGCAGCGGCGAGGCGGCCTTCCGACGCGGTCGGGGCGGTCTCGGCCCGGCCCGCCGTGATGCGAGGACCGCGCTGCCGGTGGACGGTCCGTACCGCGTATGCTGCGGATCATGTTGAAGGTGGGGCTTACCGGCGGTATCGGGTCGGGCAAGAGCGAGGTCTCCCGGCGGCTGGCCTCCCGGGGCGCCGTGGTCATCGACGCCGACAAGATCGCCCGTGAGGTGGTCGAGCCGGGAACCCCGGGCCTGGCGCGCGTGGTCGGGGTCTTCGGCACCGAGGTACTGCGCGAGGACGGCTCGCTCAACCGGGAGAAGCTCGGCTCGATCGTCTTCGCCGACTCCGAGAAGCTGGCCTCGCTCAACGCCATCGTGCACCCGCTGGTCGGCGTGAGGGTCGCCGAGTTGCAGGACCAGGCGGTCCCCGGCAGCATCGTGATCTACGACGTCCCGCTGCTGGCGGAGAACAGGCTCGCCCCCATGTACGAGGTGGTGATCGTCGTGGACGCCGCCGACGAGGTGCGCGTGGCCCGGCTGGTCGAGCTGCGCGGCATGAGCGAGCAGGACGCCAGGGCCAGGCTCGCCGCCCAGGCGACCCGCGAGGAGCGCCTGGAGATCGCCGACATCGTGGTGCCGAACGAGGGCACCCTGGAGGAACTGGAGGCCAGGATGGACGGCCTCTGGAAGGACCTCACCGCCCGCGCCGCCGCCTGAACGAGCTACCCGCCCGGATGCGCCGGTGGTCAGGCTTGGCCGGCGCGGGTGTCGCGGACCCGGCGAAGATCTGAGGTCACCCTGGCGAGCGGGATTCAGACGGTCCGCACCGCCCGCGCCACCGACTGAGCGCGATCATCCCTCCTGGCCCGATCCGCCCAGGTGAGACGTGCGATCATGGCCGATGTGCTGCGACGACTGGGCATCCTGGACTGGATCCGCCTCGGACTGCTGGGCCTCGGACTCCTGTGCGTCGCGACCGGCCTGCTTCCCGTACGGGAGGCGTGGAGCGAGATGGAGCGGATCGCGCCCATCCTGCTCTTCCTCGCCGCGGTGGTCGTCCTCGCGGACCTGGTCAAGGAGGCCGGGCTCTTCGACGTGATCGCGACCCGGCTGGCGATGCTGGGACGGGGAGACCACGTCGTGCTCTTCCTGCTCTGCACGGCCTTCGCGTCGCTGGTCACCATCTTCCTGAACCTGGACACCACCGCGGTGCTGCTGACGCCCGTCATGCTCGCCCTCGCGGCCAGGACCGGGATCGCCGCGCTGCCGCTGGCCATGACGACACTCTGGCTGGCCAACACCGCAAGCCTGCTGCTGCCGGTCTCGAACCTGACGAACCTGCTGGTCGTGGATCGGATCGGCATGTCCACCCGCGAGTTCGCCGGAAGGCTCTGGTTCCCCCAGCTCGTCGCGGTCGCGATCACCATGATCTTCCTGTGGGTGTTCTTCTGGCGCCGAGGCCGGCGCGGCGCCGACCGCTACATCCCGCCGGCCCCCGAGCCGGTCGCGGACCCGGTGCTGTTCGGAACCGCCGCCTGGGTCTGTGCGCTGTTCATCGCCGCGATCCTGCTGGAGCTGCCGATCCAGTTCGCCGCCCTGGCCGGGGCGGCCCTGATGGTCGCCGCCTTCGCCTGGCGTGATCGCGCCAAGCTCACCCTCGCGCTGTTCCCCTGGCAGCTGCTCGTCTTCGTGGTGGGCCTGTTCCTGGTGGTGCCCACCCTGAGCCGGCACGGCCTGGCCGCCGTGATGAGCACCCTGGTCGGAACCGACACGGGCGACGGCGCCTACCGGGTGGCGGCCGTCGGCACGGTGCTGTCCAACCTGCTCGACAACCTGCCCGCCTACACCGCGGTGGAGCAGGTCCTCCCCGCCGGCGACCGGGAGGCACTGCTCGCCCTGCTCATCGGCACCAACGTCGGCACGGTGATCACCCCATGGGCTTCCCTGGCCACCCTGCTCTGGTTCGAGTGGTGCCGCCGCAGGGGAGTACGGGTGCCGATGCTCACCTTCGTGCTGACCGGGACGGTACTGGTCGTGGTGGCCGTCCCCGCGACTGTGGCGGCCCTGCTGCTCACCGCCTGAAGGGGAGCCGCGGAGCCTTCTCCGTGCTCACTCTCCCTCCGCCCGTCACCGCCCGTCGCGCCCCCTCCCGGACAGCGCCCCCGTTGTCGCACGCTCGCCCCACGATGTCGGGCGGCGATGGTAGGCGGCCTGTGAACCACTGGAAAGGAGACGGCTCGGGACTCGCGCTTCGGGGCGCTCCAACGCCGTCCGAGACATGGGTTTCAGGAGGGCCGACCGGTGATTTGACGGTCGCTTCGTGGGTGACGGCACGAGCGGGAAGCAGTCGGCGGGGCCGCCATTCACGCACAAGTGAGCGACAAGCGGCGGTTGGGAGCCTGATCTGGTTTCAGGCGTTTCCGAAGGAGGATTCATGCGCTTACGAAGATCGTTCCTGACCGCCGCGATCGCGCTGCTCACGCTGATCTGCGTGCCCGCCCTGCCGGCCCAGGCGTACCCGGTACAGGGCGACCTGCCCTGGTCGGTGCTGCTGTGCAAATTCGCCGACATCCCGGAGGAGCCCAAACCCCCGCAGTTCTTCCGGGAGCTGTTCACCGACGCGGGCAAGGGCCTCGGCGGGCTCGCCGACTACCTGGCCGACCAGTCCGGCGGCCGGACGAGCGTGGCGGGATCGGTGGTGAAGGGCTGGTACACGATGCCCTTCACGCTGGAGCAGGCCAAGACCAAGAACCGGTGGCAGCGAATCGAGGACTGTGTGCAGACGGCCGCCGCCGCCGGCTACACCGTTCCGTCCAACCACTGGACCGCCGTTATGATCAACGGTGCGGTGGACTCCGGCAGCTGGGGAAAGCGGGTGCTGCTGGATCCGCTCGCCTGGAACCTCGGCTTCGCCACCCACGAGGTGCTGCACGGCTATGACAGGGACCACTCCTTCTCCGACGACCCCACCTACCGCAACTCCAGCTGGTCCCAGATCGGCGAGTACGACAACCAGTGGGACATCATGAGCGCCATGCACATCCACACGTACTGGACGGAGAGGTTCGGCACCAGCGCGGTCGGCCTCAACGGTCCCACCCGTGACGAGATGGGCTGGCTGGAGCCGCACCGGATCGTCACGCTCGGCGCGGACGGCGTGGCGAACCGGACCGTGCGCCTCGTACCGCTGGACCAGCCCAGCAAGATCGGCACGCAGATGGTACGCGTCCCGTTCGACGTCGCCGACCCGTTCCACTACTACACGGTGGAGTTCCGCAAGAAGACCGGCCAGAGCGCCGGCATCCCCGCCGACATCGTGCTCCTGCACGAGGTCAAGAACGGCGTGTCGTACCTGCTGAAGGACCGGATAACGCGCAATCCCGTGACGTCGCTGAACACCAACGAGGTCAGCGTCTCGATCGACTCCGTGGGGCAGGACGAGGCGGTCGTCACGGTCAGCACCGGCATCACGCAGAAGTGCCTGGACGGCTACGTCCACCGCAAGGCGACCTCCGACGACCTGGTGTGCGTGACACCGGCCGTCTACGAGCAGACCCAGGCCGACACCGCGGACGCCTCCAACTGGGAGGAGAACGACAAGTGCGTCCCCTCGTACAAGCGGCGACTGGCCACGCCGTCTGACAACGTGTGCGTGCCCTCCAGCACGCGCAGTCAGGTGGTCTCCGACAACGCCACCGCCGCCTCGCGGGTCAACCCGGCCAGGCTCGTCCTGGGCCCCAACGCCTGCAAACCGGGCTACGTCTGGCGGGGGGCCGACAGCTTCGACCAGGTCTGCGTCACCCAGGATGTCCGCGACCAGGTGATCGCCGACAACATGATGGGGGCCGGTCGCTGGACGGACCCGTACGGGTCGCGCACCTGTATCCAGGGCTACGTCTGGCGGGAGGCGTTCGCCGGCGACAACATCTGCGTGACACCCGACCGGCGCGAACGCGCCCTGCGTGACACGCACACCTCCTGGGAACGGGTGCTGCGCCCGGCGGGCTAACCCGGCAAGCCGGCCAGGTGTGGTTCGATGCCGGACATCATGCCGGCCAGTCCGGCATCCATCCAATGGCCATAGGATGCCGTCGCGGTGAGGATGGGCCAAGAGCGGTTCTCCACTCCCGGCGGCGCCCTCTGTCTCAGGTTTAGATGGTGCGGCACTCGATCACCTGTTTCCCGGCCGCCCCATGGTCATCGCGAGGAATCCGCCGCTTCACGGATCCGCTCCGCTATCTCTTCGGCCTCCGGCACGTCCATGGGAGCGAGAATCGCCAGGGCCTCTTCCCAGTGCTTCACCGCATCCTCGACCCGCCCGAGGGCGTACAAAGCCTCGCCGACGCCCTTGCGCGTCAGCCCATCCATGTGGCGTTCCGGGAGTTTGGAGGCGATGTCCATGGCCGTCAGGCGGTATTCGAGCGCTGACCGGTGTTTGCCTGTGGCGAAGTGGTCAGCGCCCAACTCGTTGAGGGTCTGACACTCCAGATGTCGGCTGCGCAGTTCTTTGGACCGGCCGAGAGCCTTCTGATGATGGCCGATGGCCTCGCTGTGATGTCCTTGCTCGCGATATGCCGTGCCGAGGCCGATGAACGCCTCCGTCTCCAGACTGCTGATACCCAGCTCCTGAGTCATCGTGAGGGCCCGGGTCAGGAACTCGACGGCGATGTCGGCATCGCCGAGCCGGGTGTGAACCGTGCCCAGCTCTATGAGGGTGGCGGCTTCGTCGGGACGGCGTTCCTGCTCGCGCTCATAGGCGAGGCATGTTCGCAGTAGATCCCGGCTCTCCGCCAGGCGTCCCAGGTCCCGGTAGGCCCTCGCCAGGGTGCTCATGACCGCGTTCTCGGCGCTTCGGTTGCCCAGCCGATGGAGGAGTTCGATGGACTGTCGGCTGGTCTCAGCCGCCTGGGTGAATTCTCCCAGTGTCACGAGGGCGAACGCGATGTCACCGAGGACTCGGGCTTCACCCATCTGATCACCCATGGACTGGAAAACAGCGAGAGCCTGCCGTAGGTGGGAGAGATAGCCGCGGTAATCCCCGGTGCACAGATAGGCGAGGCTCAACGACTTGAGTAGTTCCGCCTCGCCCTGCCTCTCGCCAAGGCGGCGAACGGCGGACAGGGCGATCCGATGGCTTGTGATCATCTCGTCTGCTTGGTCCCTCATGTAGAAGAACCTTGACATTGTGAGGGTGATCTGCCAGGAGTGCGTGGGGAAATCCTCGACGCCCGCGTAAGCGATTATCGCCATCAGCGTGGAGAACTCGATGTCCAGCCAGGTCAGGGCATCGTCCACACCGGCGAAGGCCCGTGTGCCCGTTGGAGGCGGCGTGACCAGTTCCCTCTCCTTCCCGGTCACCCGGTTGATGGCCGCGTACGTCGTGTGCAGGTACCAGTCGACGAGCCGCGACAGTGCCGTGTGGCGGTCGGTCGCGCTGTCGTCCGTGTCGCTGCGATCGCGTCCGTACACACCCAGCAGGTCGTGCATCGCCAGCCGCTGGTCGCCGACGCGGTGGATCAGGTGCGCGTTCGCGAGCGCGTCGACCGCCGCCAGGGTCTCGTGCGGGGGAAGGCCGGTCAGAACAGCGACCGCTGCACAGTGAATGTCCGGTCCCGGTTGGACGCTGATCAGACGGAACGTTCGCCGAGCGGTTTCCGGTAGGGCACGGTAGGAGAGTTCGAAAGCGGCACGGACTCCAACCTGTGGATCTTCTTCGATGTCGAGGGCGGCCAGCCGGTTCTCCTGGCCGAGCTTCATTACCAGGTCCTTCAGGGGCAGAGTGGGCTGGCTGCCGAGGTGGGCGGCGGCAAGTTTCAACGCCAGCGGCAGATATCCGCACAGCCGTGCCAGCTCGGCTGCCTCCTTGGGCTCGGCGTCGATGCGCTCCGCGCCCAGCACGGCGACGAGCAGTGCCTGGGCCTCGTCGACGGACAGGACGTCGAGGGTGATCGTGCGCACGTCATGGGTGACCGAAAGGCCCCGTAGGGCGTCTCGACTGGTGATGACCGTTCTGCACAATGGTGACCCGGGCAGGAGCGGACGCACCTGGTCGGGGGTGGCGGCGTTGTCGAGAATCATGAGCATCCGCCTACCGGCCACGAGGGACCGGTAGAGGGTGGCGCGTTCGTCCGTGTTCGAAGGAATCTCGTCCGTCGGCATTCCGAGCGCCCGCAGAAACTGGTATAGCGCCTGCGCGCCGGTGACCGGTTCGTTGTGTGAGTAACCATGGAGGTTCACGTACAGCTGCCCGTCGGGGAACCGGGCGGCCACCCGGTGCGCCCAATGTGTCGCCAGAGCTGTTTTGCCGACGCCTGCGGTTCCCGCGATGGCGGAAATCACTACCGTTGACGCGCTGATCTGACCGGGGGACAGCAGTTCGTCGAGTTTCCGCAGGTCCTTTCTACGGCCGGTGAATCGGGCGATGTCGACCGGTAACTGCCGGGGTACAGGACTGAATGCTCTCGCCGGAACGCCGGGTTGTGCGTCGAGGGCCGTGTCAGAGGAGAGGACCGCCTGCTGAATCCTCGACAGGCCCGTACCGGGTTCGAGCCCGACCTCGTCCCGGATGTATTCGCGCGCCAGCTGGAATTCGGCGAGCGCGTCGGCAGTCCGTCCCGCACGATGGAGCGCCAGTATCAACTGGCCGCGCATCTCCTCGTTCAACGGGTGCTCGGTTACCAGGACACGCAGTTCGCTGATCAGCTCCGCGTGATTTCCCAGGGCGAGATCGGCTTCGATGCGCTGGAGGAGGGCCGCGACACGTCGTTCCTCCAGGGCTGCTCCCTCCGTGGCCTGTAGCTCGGGACGGGTGCCTCCCAGTGCGGGCCCTCGCCACAGCGACAGGGCCCGGCGAAACAGCTCCGACGCGCGCAGGGCGTCGCCCGAGGACAGAGCGGTGCGGGCCAGTGCCGTCTCGGTGGTGAAAACGTCCAGGTCGGAAGCGCCCGGCTCAAGCTGTAGCGAATAGCCGCTGGGCATGCTGACCAGGTTCTGTCCGTCGGTGAGCAGGCGTCGTAAAGACCACAGTTGGCTGTGGAGCAGGCGTCGGCCCGTGGCGGGGACCTCGTTGCTCCACAGTGCCGCCATCAGTCGGTCGTGGGAAACCGTCCGGTTGGCCTGAAGCACCAGAACGCCCAGCAGGGTGCGCTGTTTCAGGCCGGTGATCGCGAATGGGCGTCCATCACGCCACATATCAACCGGACCAAGGATGCGAATCTGCATACCGACTCCCACAACATCTGGTCGCGCCGGTGTGGCGCTCTTGATCAGCTTCCGCATGTTTATTGCGACCTGCCGGATACCGTGCGGTTTTCCTTCACAAAGCTGGCGCTTGACAACCACGTTCCAAGATCAAGACATTTCATCCTACAAGATCAATAGTGCCGCACGGCATGCTGAGCGCGATCATCTTCGGCCGGGTCTTCCGTCCCCATGCCCGGCCGGTCAATCCCCTTTTTCACGATGGAGGCACCGGTGGGGTTTCCCTTACCGAACCGTCCTTTCGCGCCGCCTCCACGGCGCGGACCGAACAGACGGGTAACGACCACGGTCGTGACCGTCTCAGCCCTGGCCGCCTCGCTCCTGGTGTCGGGCAGCGCCCTGCCCGCACAGGCCGATCCGACACCCACCCCCACTCCTACGGCGCCGGTCCAGACGCCGTTTCCCCGCCCGGAGGACCCCGACGCCCCGCTGCGCGCGGCGGTCGCGGAGGCCAGGAAGCAGAACAAGCCGGTCGAGGCCACCGGCGCGTTCACCGAGACCGCACGCACCTGGGCTTTCCCGGACGGCAGCCTGAAGACGGAGTCGTACTCGGGTCCCGCCCAGGTCAAGCAGGACGACGGCACGTGGGCGTGGATCGACACCACGCTGGTGGAGCAGGACGGCGTCCTCAAGCCCAAGGTGGGCAAGGCCGACCTCGCCTTCTCCCTCGGCGGCGGTGACGTCCCGTTCGCGGTGATGAAACGGGACGCGAAACAGAGCCTCAGCCTCTCGTGGGACGGGGAACTGCCCCGCCCGGTGGTGAAGGGCAACGTCGCCACCTACCCGGACGCCGCAGGACCAGGGGCCGACCTGGTCGTCACGGCGCTACCCACCGGCTTCCGGCACGACGTGGTGCTGCGCGAGCGCCCCAAGGGGCCGTTGGAGATCCGCATCCCGGTGGAGTCACGGGAACTGACCCTCGCCAAGTCCAAGCAGGGCGGCCTGCAGCTCACCGATGGCAAGGACAAGGTCGTCGCCCAGGCACCGCGACCGGTGATGTGGGACAGCACGGAGGCCGGCGCGGTCTCGCGGAGCGCCCCGATCGCCACCTCCGTCATCGAGGACGGCGGCAGGCGAACGCTGGTCCTCAAACCGGACGCGGGCTGGCTGGCCGACCCGGCCACAACCTTCCCGGTCGTGGTGGACCCCACCTCCACGCTGACCGTCAAGACCGATACGCTGCTGTCCAGCGGCGCGGACTGCAACACCAACGACCAGCCCGGTGCCACGCTGCTGAAGGTCGGCGCGGCCTACTACGGCTGCAACGGGGTGGACGCGGTCAACTACTGGCGCTCGTACCTGAAGTTCGATGTCGCCGGCCTGGCCAACAAGCCCATCATCTCCTCCACCATGCAGCTGTGGCGCACCGAGTCACCCGCCTGCCACCTGCGCGGCGACGGCAAGGTCTACGCCGGACGGGTCAACGCCAACTGGACCGCAGGCAGGATGACCTGGTCCAACAAACCAGGCACCAACGACTTCGTGGCCACCCCCTGCCCGACCACGAACGTCCTCACCCCCGGCGTGATGACCTGGCCGATCACCAACTGGGTCAAGGGGTGGGCCGCAGGCCAGCCCAACTACGGCGTCGAGCTCAAGGGGCCCAGCGAGAGCGTCGACCGCTACAACGGATACACCGCGGTCTTCCACTCCGCGGAGACGACCGGCACCGGCGCCACCCCGCCCAAGCTGATCACCCAGTACATTCTGCCGCCCGAGATCCCCACGGTCACCGCCGAGTCGGTCGACTCGATGGACGGCGAGCACGCGATCGTGCGTGAGAGTTCGGCCAAGGTCGGTTACAAGAGCACCTCCGTCGACGGCAGGAACATCGACTACTACGTCTCCGTCGTCGACTCCACCGCCCCGCTCCCGACCTGGACCACGGGTGGCGGCGAGGTCGGCAAGTGGAGCTTCACCGAGGGCACCGGGGGCACCGACTCCAGCGGCAAGGGCAACACGCTGGTCTTCATCGCCAACCGCCACTCGTGGATCAACGGCAAGGACGGCAAGGCCCTGTTCCTCAACGGCACCGTCGCCAACTCGTCAACCGCCTCCACCGACGCCCCGGTGCTGCGCACCGACAAGAGCTTCTCCGCGGCCGGTTGGGTACGCCTGGACGTCGGGACCCACACCATCCCGCTGATCAGCCAGAGCGGCACCGTCAACAGCGCCTTCACCGTGGGCTATGAATCCACCGGTGGCAAGTGGAACATGCAGATGTACCACGACAACACCGCCGGCGGTGCGGTGACGGAGATCAAGTCCGCCGCCGCGGCGCAGATCGGCACCTGGACCCACCTGGCCGGCGTCTACGACGCCGTCGCCAAGAAGATCCGCCTGTACGTCAACGGCGTCCAGGCCGCGGAAGCCGACCACACCGCCACCCCCTGGCAGGCCGACCAGACCTTCGAGCTCGGCAACGGCAGGTACGGCGGGGCCGGCTACTCCTCGGTCAAGGCCGCCTACGACGAGATCCGCGCCTACGACCGCGCACTGAGCCCCACCGAGATCCAGTGGATGCTCAACCTCACCCCGCCCACCAACGCCAACCTGCCCTCCGGCCAGGCCGCGTCCATCACCTACGACGTCAGCAACGTCGACAGCTTCAAGATCTCCGTCCGCGCCTGCATCAACGGGGCCACCCCCCTCACCTGCAGCGAAAGCCCCTACTACCGCATCACCACCGACGCGCCTTACCTGCCGACCGACACCGAGACCGGCATGGCCGACCCGATGCGTCCGATTCTGTCGGGTATGGTCTCCCGTCCCTCAGGTGGCCTGGTCACCGCCAAGTACTTCCTGTACGACAGCACTGGCGCTCCGGTCGGTTCTAGCCCGCTCGGCGAGCGCGTGGTCAACGGCGGGGAACGGGCGTCCTTCCAGCTCCCAGAGAACACCGTCCAGGCGGGTGGGACCTACACCTGGCAGATGCAGGCGTGTGCGCTGGAGATCTGCACCGCCAAGACCACATCGGTCGGCTTCAACACCCCGGGGACTGAGCCAGATCCCCCGGCGGACAAGCGCCGCCACCTGACATTGCTAAAGGATAACTTCGTTATCAAGACAACGAAAATCGATCCTTTGGCATGCGGCGGAAATCCGTGCGAGCTTCTTGACTCTGGCATCATGCGATTCGCTGGCACTGGAACAGATAAGACCGTAACCGTTCTCGGGCTCAAACTGGATGCGCTCCCGGACGGCGCCGGTGTGTCGGAGGCTACGCTCAAACTGGGCACGCCGACCTGCCTCGCGGGTCCGTGTTCGAACGACCTTACGATCACCGCAGCACCGTTGAAGAGCGAAGTAACTGGTGAGACGAAGGGCTCGGACTTACCTGGCGACATCGACGACAGTGTCAGCCATGTCTTCCCGATCACTGCACCACAAGCGGATATCGCTGGTAATGAATACCAGTGGCTGATGCTCTCTTCTAACAAAGATGAGGCTCTTACCTTCGGCGATGCTGGAGCTGCCGAGCAGCCGTCGGTTGCCCTCACCTACCTGCCCGCAGGACCTCCAAGTAACGTGCTCAATCTGGTTGCCGCGCATGGGGACAGTGGCGCCGTCGCCAGCTGGGGCCTTCCTGAAGACAACGGCAGTATCGCACTCCTCGACGGATACGATGTTGAGGTTTCCAGCAACGGGAGCGTTGTTCGTACGCTGGAGGTTACCGATCCGACAGCAGTGATCTCGGGTCTGGTAAACGGTACGACCTACACGGTAATGGTTCGTGCGAAGACTCGCTTCGGTGTCAGTGACTGGGAGTCGGCGACCGTAACGCCAAAGGCGGCGCCTCCGCCTCCTCCTCCCGCGCAACCCTGTGATCCAAATATCGACACTCGCGTGCAAAGAAACGGCGTAGACTCGACGAGTTCGGTGGAGGAGTACACGAACCGGATCAGGAGCTACTACGAGGCCCAAGACGCGGTTCTGGAAGGTCGTGTGGCAACGGTTTGGGAAGCATCCGAAGTAACTCCGGAAGCACCGATCACCGCTAATATTTCACTCCTCAACACCTCGTTGGTGGAGGGAAAGAAGTTCCTTGACGACACGGGTAAAACTCGCTCCAACTCCACTGTGATGGTGGAAAACGTGGTTCCGCAGGAGGCCGCTGACGGTACGGTCCGGGTTACCGCAACGGTTGTTCGCGATTGGGAGGAGACCTCGACGGCAGGTCGAGCCAACGCTATGTCGACTGGTGGGGTAATCGCAGGACAAGTTGAGCCTGGCGAGCCCACAATTTCGATATTCGTGCACGATAGGTGCGGTGGCCTCACCATCATCGATGTTCCTCTTGAGGTGGAAGAGGATTCGACCGACCATTCCGATTCTCGGGGTGGCTGTAGCGAAGGTCTGACCCGTGCTGCGGCGAGCTGTAGCGGGTCACCTACTACTGGCGCCTGCACTCTCGATAACGGAGCGACGCAGCCGCACGGACAGCAGACGGATCAGTACAGGGTCGGCAAGGCGGAAACAAAACTCTGGAAATACTGGCAGCTTCACATGGTTTCCTCCTCTTGCTGGGCCGGAAATGCTGCCTCCGATTTCTGGCGCATCCAGCCATTCCGAAACTGGATCAGGCTCTATCCAACTAATGGCGCCCAGTGGACCTACCCAAAGGACAAGAACAAGGACGCTCTTGCGAAGTACATCCGTAAGAATTCGACGATTCAGCTGGATGTGATGCCCTGCTTCAGAAACACCCTCTACAATACGGAGGTCACTGCCGGTGGTGCGTTCTCCGTCAAACTTCCCACTCCAGAATGGCAGGTCACCGGATCCTTCACCATTTCTGGGACGGTGGAGGAGCGTTGCCAGAAGGTCACGGCAAAATGGCCGCACTCCGAAAACGCTCTTACGGTCGACCTGGACTACGTCGATGCCGCCTGTTTCAGTACCTGGCTCCAGTACTGCTTCATCGAAGCGTACCAGCATTCTCTCTATGGAAATCTGCGCTTCAGGTGGTATAGCGTCGACAGTAATGGTCGCAAGCACCCGGCCCATGAGGATGTCCGCGTCAATGCCGCATGTAACTGGAGCAGGCGGGGGGGCTCGAAGTACGGTTTGAGCGACGAGGCGTGGAAGTGCGTGCGACAGAATTGATGAATCCCGCCGATATAAATCGATGACCTGTTCATCGCCGCAGGGGGTGCCCAATTGGCGCCCTCTGCGGTTTTCCCTCCAAGGGAATCTGATCAGGCGCTCGTACCGGGACGCTGGTCAGTCGAAGTGGCCTGACTTTACGGCACTGAGGAAGGTACGCCATTCGGTCGGGGTGAAGGTGAGGGCCGGGCCGGTGGGGTTCTTGCTGTCGCGGACGGCGATGGTTCCGGGGAGGTTGCCGGCGACTTCGACGCAGTTTCCGCCGCTGTCGCCGCTGAGGGAGCTCTTCTTCCAGGTGGCCTGGGAGAGGTCGAGGCCGGTCAGGTCTGTTGCTTCCACTGATCCCTCACTTCTTTGATCATCTCTAGCGACTGGCTGGGACGAAGTGCCTCGGCCCGGAGCCGGTCATATCTGTCCCATACGGTGGTTACCAGATTGTGTTCCGCTGACACCTCGCCAGCTCCCGACGACTCTATGGAGACAGCGGTAGGTGCGTCCGGTAGTTCGGCGAGAACGAACCCGGACATCAGGCCCGCTATGCAGAAGGTGTCGTGGGGGACGAGCTGCACTTTCACGTTCTGCCAACCGGCGACAGCAGCGAGATGGTCGAGCTGTTCGTACATAACGTCTCGGCCTCCGATAGGGCGGCGGAGCACCCACTCGTCGATAAGTGCCCATAGAACGGGAGGGCTCTCCTTTTTGAGGATGAGTTGCCGCCGGATGCGAGCGCTTACCTGATCTTCGATCTCCTGTTCTGAGGTGGCCAGACCACCACGGAAGACAGCTCGTGCGTAGTTCTCCGTTTGGAGGAGGCCGGGGACCAGGAGTGGGTCCCAGCTGCGCATCACCCGTGCTCGGGGTTCGATCTCCTCGGACCACCTGAGGAACCAGCGCGGCCCGGTGGGGGCGGTGATGTTCCGGCAGAGGTGGGTGAATTGGTCGTCCGTCTTGAAGAACTCGTCGCAGCGGGCCGCCAGGTCGAGGCTGGGGTTCCGGTTGCCGGTCTCGATGTGTCCGATGAGGGACGTCGAGACGCCCAGATGGTTGGCGAGCCGCTCCTGTGACAGGCCCGCCTCCCTGCGGGCTCGGCCGAGTTCGCGGCCGAAGCGTTGGGCCGGGGTCAGATGTGGGTCGAAGCCGTTTCCCATGTCATCGCTCCAACGTTTTGATGACGTCGGCCGTCGAATAAATGACAAATTACTACACCAGGTGTAGGGGTTCGTCGTTCATTTGTCGGTCGATTCTTTCTGTAATGGCAGCCTAACTCTGTGCACTCTATGGTGCCAAGCCTTTATCCGGACGATGTCAAAGAACTAAATGGACAATTCGCCCGGTTAACGGAGACATTGTGACAGGCGAATTCATGGCGCCTGTGACCTCGCAGGAATGGCGGTGATCGAATGGGCGCCGAAGCGGTTCCCGCGCTCGGGCTGCTGGGCAGTGTCGAACTGCCCGGGGTGGCCGAGTCGGTCGGTACGGCCCGGCGATATGTCAGGGGAGTGCTGGAGAACTCGGGGCAGCGGGACACCTACGACGCCGAGCTTCTGGTCAGCGAGCTGGTGTCGAACGCGGTGCGGCATTCGGAGTCGGGACGCGCCGGCGGGCTGGTGACGGTCGTGGTCGCGAACTGCGGCGAGACCGTCCAGATAGCGGTGGGTGACAGCGGCTCCGCCACGTGCGCTCCCGGGGTTCCGGCCGAACCGGACGAGGACGCCGAGGGCGGTCGTGGGCTCTGGCTGGTCAGTGAGGTCGCCCTGTCATGGGGTTGGTACGAGGGCGCGGTGGGCCGGATCGTCTGGTTCCAGTGCGCCGCGAGGCGCTCCGTTATATCCCCGGCTAAGCCGGGATGAACTTGGAGGAATGTTCATGGGTCGATGACTTTACCTGGACCCGAAAGGCGAAGGGAAAAATAGCATGTCAACGAAAGCAGCGAACACAGCGTAGGCGTCAAATGTGGGCCGCCGCGAGACCCGCGTGATATGGCGAAAGCTGGATTGCCTGAAGCCTAATCTCCAGTCGATGAAAAGACGCATCCGCCGGAAAGACGCCTGAAACCGGCGCCGCATCCTGCGCTGGCATCTTGGAACGGCCGGCGCAACCTCCAGGGTGCAGGGGCGATGCCCAGTGAGGGCATTCAAGGAGATGAGTGGGCCGCCTAAGTCACGCTGACACGTATAACGGAGACGAACGCGGGATCGCCTACAAGGCGCGAGCCTCAGGGCGACGGAGTTCTCGTAGTAGTCGCAGGGGTCACGTCCTGCCAGGGAGAACGGGAAAGCCGTTCACAGGGCGAAGTGATCCGCCTTCTCCTGGAGGCGTATTACGAGCCGTCCTTCTCCGGCCACTCCCACGGTTTCCGTCCCGGCGGGGGATGCCACACCGCGTTACGCGAAGTGGCCACCACCTGGACCGGGACGAGCTGGTTCATCGAAGGGGATGTCTCCGACTGCTTCGGATCGCTCGATCACGACATCATGATCGACATCCTGGCGGAGAAGATCCGCGATGGCCGGTTCCTGAGGCTGTTGCGCAACATGCTCCAAGCCGGATACCTGGAGGACCGGGTCTGGAACGCCACACTCAGCGGTGCCCCGCAAGGTGGCGTGCTCTCCCCAATCCTGTCCAACATCTACCTGCACCGCTTGGACAATTTCGTCGAGACGGTTCTGATCCCGGAATACACCCAAGGCGAGAGCAGAAACCGCAATCCCGCCTACCGCAAGGTGGAACAGGCGCTCGCTCAGGCCCGAAAACGTGGTGACCGTGCCTTGGCGCGGGAGTTACGCGGACGGCTGCGCAGCCTGCCCAGCAAGGATCCACGCGATCCGGGCTACCGGCGGCTGCGATATGTGCGCTATGCCGACGACACCCTGCTCGGGTTCGCCGGACCGAAGAGCGAGGTCGAACATATCAAGGCACGCCTTGCACAGTTCCTGCGTGAAGACCTCAAACTGGAACTGTCGCAAGACAAGACATTGATCACGCACGCCCGTACCAGGGCGGCGAGATTTCTCGGCTATGAGATCGCCGTCAAGCATGACGACACCAAAATCAGTCATGGCCGCCGAGGGCTCACTGCGATGATCTCGCTAAATGTCCCCGCAACGGTTATCAAGGCTCAATGCGCCCCCTATCTTCAACGCGGTAAACCCGCGCGCCAACCCTCGTTGACGGCCATGGACGACTACTCCATCATCAATGTTCACGGGGCACGGTATCGGGGCGTCGTCCAGTATTATCCATTGGCCGGTGACGTCTACAGACTGAGTCGGCTGCACTGGGTCATGCAAACCTCGCTGCTGAAAACGCCGGCGGGTAAGCATCGCAGCTCGGTCGCTAAGATGGTCAGGAAATTCAAGACCACCATCGAGACACCGACGGGGCGACGCATCTGCCTGCAAGGCAGCCGCGAACGCGGCCCGGGCAGGAAACCACTGGTCGCACGGTTCGGCGGTATTCCTCTCAAACGGCAGAAGTTCGCGGTCCTCACCGACCTGCAACCGGCTCGGGACACGACCCGCCGGAAGGAGCTCATCGAGCGCCTTCTGTCAGCTCATTGTGAGATCTGCGGACGAAATGACAAGGCGACTGTTCACCAGGTCAGGAAACTCGCCGATCTTCCGGCAACCGGACCAACGCAGCCTGAGTGGGCAAGGATCATGGCCAGACGACGACGTAAGACCTTAGTCGTCTGCCACCCATGCCACGACGTCATCCATAACAGATGACGAGCCGCTAAATCACGCATAAGTCACTGGAGAGCCCGTTGCGGTGAAAGTCGCACGGCGGGTTCGGAGGGAGGCCGTCGGAAAAGGACCGGCACAGCTGGCACCTCGCTGACGGCCTACCCTGCCCTTGGCGCGACAGTGACCGACGCGCCGGCCCCTGGAGAGGTGGCCATCCTGATCGCCCGGTACGGCAGGCGGTGGCTCATCTCCGAGGCGGCCGGAGGCGGCTACTACGCGGTGCGCCGCCACGGCCTGTCCAACGTGATGTGCACGACCACCCTCGGCGAAATGGCCCGCCGCCTGGCAGCGGAGAGGGAGCGGGGTAATCGCCCTTGAAATCAAGTGAGCGGATCATTGTCTCCCATTCAGTCGCCCGATCCGTCACGGCCGACCCGGCGATTAACCTCGGGCTTTCGCGGTGAGTTTCGGAGAACTTGATCGCTTGCATGAGAAAAGTGCCCTTGGGCTGGAAGGGGCGGACTTGTCTAAGGTCCCGTCCGAGCCAGTCCAAGAGGCACTTTTCGCGTGAAGACCATCGCTCCCCGCCCCAAATCGTCATGTCCGCCGAAAGTTCGGGCGTCGTCATCGCCCACTCCGATGAACAAGGCGCGGCAGCGACCTGGAAGAAGACCTACGGCTTCCACCCCATGATCGCCGTCGCCGACCACGGCGGCGACGGCGCCGGAGAAGCTCTGGCCATGTTCACCTATGCGACTGCCGAGACGTGATCATCGTGTCCGGGCGGACGGAGGATGTGGCGCACTTCACCGAATCGCCGTGACCTCCGGCGGCGGAGAGAGTTCGTCGCGCACGCGGCGACGGTACATCCCGGGTGAGATACCGTACAACGCGCAGAAGGCCCGGTTGAAGTGGGCGTCGTTGTGGAATCCCCAACGTGCGCCGATCGTCCGGACCGCGAGCGCGTCGAGTCGGGGGTCGGCCAGGTCGTGGCGGGCGCGGTCGAGGCGGCGTTCCCTGATCCATTGGGCCACGCTGAGACCCTGTCGTTCGAAGAGCCGTTGCAGGTGCCGCAGGGACATGTGGTGGGCGGCGGCCACGGTCGCAGGTGTGAGGTCGCCGTCGAGGTGCTCCTCGATGAAGGCCTGGACGCGCAGGGCCGTGGTGACGGCAGTGGTCTCAGGACCACCGCCGGCCTCGACTCCGGCGTGTTCGGCGAGCATCCCGGTGACCAGGTCGATGATGGCGGAGGACAGGCGGGTGGCGGCGGCCGGCGAGTAACGCTCTCGTTGCCCGATGAGCTGTTCGAGCAGGCAGGCCAGCAGGGCGCCCAGGCCCGATTCCGCGCGGATGCGTACCGACAGGAGCCTGTCGATGGTCTTGGCGGGGAGCCGCAGGGCGCCGTGCGGGAACTGGGTGACGAGGCCGTCGGCCGGGCCGCGGTGACCGGCGACCGACCAGGCGTGGAAGGGCCTTGAGGTGTCGTAGAGGACGAAGTCATGCTGCCGCAGCAGGACCTGGCGGCCTTCCTGGTCCAGGCCCGACTGGCCGTTGAAGGTGAGGTTGAGCTGGTAGAGACCGTGGTCCGACTGGCGGATGCGCCGGGGGGTCCGGCGGGCCTGGAACGACGCGGAGCGCACCCGGGAGAGTTGCACCTGACCGAGGTCGACGGCGTTCATCTCGGCCCAGAAGTCCGCGGCGTGATCGCTGATGGCGTCGACCGAAACCACCGAGGTGGCGACCGTTTCCCACCAGAAGTCGAAGCGGTCGCGGGCGGGTAGATGGTCCAGCCGAATGAGAGTTGTCTGCATTGCATGCCCCCAGATAAAAGTGTCTGTGCAACACAACGAGATCCCCTGACCGACGATTCGATCAAGGGCTTATTCGACATTATGGACATTGGCGACTTTCCTTGCGGTGCCAGAATCCCGCTTCCTCCCGTGCCGGGAGAAAACGGGACAGCCGGTTGCCGCCCAGCGTGTGGAGAGGTCACATGCCGAAACGGAGAACGGGTGTGCCCCGGAGATCGGAGCACACCCGTACAGGAGGAAAGTCAGAACCAGCCGCGCTTCTGGGCCATGGCCTGGAGGCCGGAGCGCAGCGACTGCTCCACCTGGCCCGGGTGGTCGTTGTAGTGGATGGTGAAGCGGCTGTAGCTGTCGTGGCTTGAGCTAAGGAAGCCGCCGCGCTTGTCGGCCTCCAGGATGACGTCCATCGCCTGGGGGCCGGCGATGAAGGTCAGTTCCAGCTCGTTGAAGTGGCGGTGGTACTCGCCGCCCGCGTAGTACTCGATCTCCTGGAAGAACGGCATCCGCGAGCCGTGCAGGGTGCCCCGCTCCAGGTCGGCCTTCTTGAAGCGGAAGCCCATCCGGTCCAGCGCGCCGAGCAGGTGGTCCTGGGCGGGCAGCGGGTTGACGAACAGCGGGTCGAGGTCGCCCTTGTCGAGCGCGCCGGCCAGGGCCAGCTCGGTGGAGACGCCGAGCTGCATGCCGCGCAGCGGGTGGCCGCCGATGGCGCTGATCGGGGTCTCCCAGGGGACCTGGATCTGGAAGGGGGCCGACTGCGGGGCTCCCGCGGCCAGGTGGAACGGTCCGGTGATCTGCTGGCGCAGGAAGCTGTAGGTCGACTTGTACTCGTTGTCGCCGCTCTCGACCTCGACCACGGCGGTGAAGTCGATGAAGATGCCCTCGACCTTGTAGTCGGAGCCGCCGCCGCGGAAGTTGACCTGCCCGCGCAGGGTCTCGCCGGGCCGTACGTGCGAGTTCTGCAGGACCGTGTCGACCTCGACACCCGCCCCGAACGCGGCCATCAGCTTACGGAACACCATTGTGACTCCAGGTTTTCTCAGGGGATTTGGTGCGGAGGGAGGGTCTGGCCGTTGCCGCCGCCCAGTTGGGGCAGGAGCTGGGCCAGAAGCAGGGTGGACAGCGCCGAGGTGTCGCCGGAGGCGCCGGTGGTGCGGACGACGACGGGACGAGGTGCGCTCTCCGCGAGTTTGGCGCCCACGTCGAGCCTGCGGCGGGCCAGCTCGTACTGGAGCACGGCACGGTTGTCGCGGTAGGAGTCGGCCAGCCTGCGCAGCCCCTTCGCCTCGTTCTCGGCGGAGGTGAGCTCGGCCCGGCCCTTGGCCTCGATCTCCCAGCGCACTCGCTGCGCCTCGGTCTCGTGCTCCTCCAGCATGCGGGCCACGTCCTTACGCGCCGTGTTGGCGGCGGCGCGCACCTCGACGATACGCGCGTCCCGCGTCTTCTTGGCGCGTTCGATCTCCATCAGCAGGGTGTCGATCCGGCGCTTGCGGGTGAGCTCCCACTCGCGCTCGAAGGCCGACAGCTCCTTGGCGACCTTCTCCCGGGTGGCCAGATGCTGCTGGTACTGGTCGGGCAGCTGCACGTCGGGGATGTTGGCACCGGTGATCCGCACCCCGTACCGGCCGAGCTGGCGGGTGAGGAGCTCCTGCATGTCGCCGACGTCGGAGCCGCGCAGGTCGTAGGCGCGCTCGGTCCGTACCTGGCGGCTGCGCTGGCGGATGGCGTCCTGTACGGCGCTGCTGAGCACCAGGTCGAAGTTGCCGGCGCCGATCGTACGGACGAATGCCACCGGGTCGACGATGCGGAACTTCAGGAAGAACTCGATCGACTTGAGCGGGACGTTCTCCGCGGTCGGGCAGGCCACGATCGGCGCGGAGTAGGGGATCTCGGTGGAGGTGTCCACCACCGCGTCCACCCGGTCCCACGGCAGCCACAGGTAGTGGCGGCCAGGAGGCAGCGTGCCGACGATCGCGCCCCACCGGCTGCGCACGCCGGTGGTGCCCTCCTCGATCTCGATGATCGCCCGGCGCCAGAGCCAGATCAGCGCCGTTATCAGGAAGAACACCGCGCCGACCGCGGCCAGCAGGGAGAGCACCCCGTCGGCGAGCACGGCGGTACCCGCCAGGTAGAGGGCGAAGAACAGCAGCGTCACCCAGGCGAAGCCGCGCCGGTCCTTGGGGATCACCACCGGGACGAGCCGGCCCGACTCGCCGCCGCGCAGCAGCTGGCGGATCTCCGACCAGGAGGCCAGGGATTCCTTGATCTTGGAGAACTCTCCGGCGCTCACCGAGACCTCACCGTTCCTCTCACCGAATCTTCAACGTTCCGCGTTCGCCGTATGTCCCCGTTCACGTCACTCCTCTTCCCGTACCGGAGCGGCGACGTCGGCGGGCGGGTTGAGCAGGGCGGCGATCTCCGCCCCGCGCTCCTCGACGCGGCCGCCGATCTCGGCCATCCGGGACCTGATCGCGGCCATGTCCGCCTCGGAGAACAGCTGTGCCTCGCGGCTGCCGACCAGCTGCCTGGCCAGCGCGAGCAGGTCGAGATCGACGTCCTCGCCGACCTGCACCAGGCGCGGCAGGTGCGAGGCGACGGACTCCAGCTTGTCGAGCAGGTCCTGCTGGAACCGGTAGTCGAGGATCTCCGGCGCCTCGGCGGCGCTCAGCGCGCGGATGTCCAGCGCCTGGGCCTCCAGCAGCGCCGCGTTGGCCTTGGCGGTGGACTCCGCCTCCACCAGCCGCTGGCCCGCCTGGGCCTTCGCCTGGTGCGAGGCGCGCTCCAGTGCGGTGTCCATCCGGGCCTGGTATCCGGCGATCTCGGCGTGGATGGCCGACAGCTGCTCCTGCAGGCCGGCCAACTCCTTGATCAGGTCGCCCTCGTTCTGCTCCTTGCGGAGCTGGAGCTCGTACTCGTAGGTGTACGCCTCCTTGGCGACCCTGATCATCTCGGGGGCGGCCAGGTCCATCCGGTACTCCTGGCTGGACGGTTCGGCGTGCGTGATGTTGACGTCGGTGAGCCGCACGGCGGGCAGGAACTGCTGGTTGAGGTTGTCCAGCATGCCCATCGTGCTCTCGCCGACCAGGTCGTAGATCTCCTCGGCGCGCTGGGAGTAGATCAGCGAGCGGGTGACCTCGCTGATCGCGTTCTGCAGCTTGGCCTGGAAGCCGCTGACCGAGCCGAGCACGAAGATGAACTCGGCCGGGTCCTCGATCCGGAACTGCAGGAACAGATCGACGCTGGCCTTGACGCCCTGCTGGGTGGGAGCCTCGCGGATGGGCGCGTTGAAGGGGTACTCGCGGGTGGTGTTGACGATGTAGCTGACCCGCTTCCACGGGTTGAACAGCGTCACCCGGCCCGGCTCGGCGATCTGCACGAGCTTGCCGAACTTGGTGATCAGGGCCTTGCAGCCTTCGGGCACCATGACCACGCTCCTGCGCCACCACAGGAACACCGCGGCCAGCACCAGCACGGCCCAGTAGTGCGGGCCGAACAGCACCCGTGCCCCGTCCGGGAGGCCGGTGGCGATGAGCCCGACCAGGCCGAGGCCGGCCAGCACCACCAGCGGGATGATCACCTTGGCGGCGCCGCTCTTGGGGATGACCACGGGGGAGATGACGTGGACGGACTCGCCGTGCTGACCCGTGCCGCCGAAGCTCCGGTTGACGATCTCGCCGGCCTCGTTGAGCGGCGCGCTGCGGGCCTCGATGATCGTGCCCGGGGAGGCGCCCTGGTCACGGGCGGCGGCGAAGTCGGAGGGGTTGAGCGCGAAGCCCTCGCTCCCGGCGGCCGTCGGACTCCCGGTGGCCTGCCCGGTCATCTGCCCGGCGAACTGTCCGACGGCCTGCCCGACCACCTGGCGCATGTCGCCACCCTGCCCTATCGTCTGGGCCGCGGCCCTCGCGTACTGCATGGCTTCCCTTGGCCGGGACATCACACCTCCGAGGTAGTCATATGTCGAAAGCTCGATATATCACGCTTTGTGAGCACAGGCACGCCGGCCAGTAAAGGGGACCTCGCTTGCGGTTCACTTGCCGTGCGGTTAAGCCGGTCGCCCCGGCGGGAGACCGTACGGAGAAGGATTGTCGGTCACGCCGCCTACAGTGGAACAGGTGAGGCCGGTAACAGATTTGCAGCGCAAGGTGGCCCCCTTCGAGGTCGTCACCGACATGACCCCTTCGGGCGACCAGCCCACCGCGATCGCCGAGCTCGAACGGCGGGTCACGGCGGGTGACAAGGACAACGTCCTGCTGGGCGCCACGGGCACGGGCAAGACCGCCACGGTCGCCTGGCTGATCGAGCGCCTCCAGCGACCCACCCTGGTCATCCAGCCCAACAAGACGCTCGCCGCGCAGTTCGCCAACGAGCTGCGCGAGATGATGCCCAACAACGCGGTCGAGTACTTCGTCTCCTACTACGACTACTACCAGCCCGAGGCGTACGTCCCGCAGAGCGACACCTACATCGAGAAGGACTCCTCGATCAACGAGGAGGTCGAGCGGCTGCGCCACTCGGCGACCAACTCGCTGCTGACCCGCCGCGACACGATCGTGGTCGCCTCGGTCTCGTGCATCTACGGCCTGGGCACCCCGCAGGAGTACGTCGACCGCATGGTCAGGCTCAAGGTCGGCCAGGAGATCGAGCGCGACAGCCTGCTCCGCCGCCTCGTCGACATGCAGTACACCCGTAACGACATGGCCTTCACCCGGGGCACCTTCCGGGTGCGCGGCGACACCGTCGAGATCATTCCCAAGTACGAGGAACTCGCCGTCCGCATCGAGATGTTCGGTGACGAGATCGAGAAGCTCTCGACCATGCACCCCCTGACCGGCGAGGTGATCACCGAGGACACCGAGCTCTACATCTTCCCGGCCTCGCACTACGTCGCGGGCGCCGAGCGGATGGAGAGCGCGGTCCGGGGCATCGAGGCCGAGCTGGCCGGGACGCTGGAGACCATGGAGCGCCAGGGCAAGCTCCTTGAGGCCCAGCGGCTGCGCATGCGCACCACCTACGACCTGGAGATGATGCGTCAGATCGGCACCTGCTCCGGCATCGAGAACTACTCGCGCCACATGGACGGCCGCGAGCCGGGCAGCGCGCCCAACACCCTGCTCGACTACTTCCCCGAGGACTTCCTGCTGGTCCTGGACGAGTCCCACCAGACCGTCCCGCAGATCGGCGCGATGTACGAGGGGGACGCCTCCCGCAAGCGCACGCTCGTCGACCACGGCTTCCGCCTGCCGTCCGCGATGGACAACCGCCCGTTGAGATGGGAGGAGTTCCTGGAGCGGATCGGCCAGACGGTCTACCTGTCGGCCACCCCGGGCCCCTATGAGCTGGGCCGCTCCAAGGGCGACGTGGTCGAGCAGGTCATCCGGCCGACCGGCCTGATCGACCCCGAGGTGATCGTCAAGCCGACCACGTCGCAGATCGACGACCTGATCCACGAGATCCGCGTCCGCACCGAGAAGGACGAGCGGGTTTTGGTCACCACGCTGACCAAGAAGATGTCCGAGGACCTCACCGACTACCTGCTGGAGCTCGGCATCCGGGTCCGCTACCTGCACAGCGAGGTCGACACCCTGCGCCGCATCGAGCTCCTGCGCGAGCTGCGGATGGGCGAGTTCGACGTGCTGGTCGGCATCAACCTGCTCCGGGAGGGCCTCGACCTGCCCGAGGTGTCGCTGGTGGCCATCCTCGACGCCGACAAGGAGGGCTTCCTCCGTTCGGAGACCTCCCTGATCCAGACCATCGGCCGCGCGGCCAGAAACGTCTCCGGCCAGGTGCACATGTACGCCGACCGGATCACCCCCTCCATGGAGCGGGCGATCGACGAGACCAACCGCCGCCGGGCCAAGCAGATCGCCTACAACGAGGCCAACGGCATCGACCCGCAGCCGCTCCGCAAGAAGATCGCCGACATCCTCGACTCGCTCAACCGGGAGGACGCCGACACCGCCCAGCTCCTCGGTGGCAGCGGCCGCCAGCAGTCACGAGGCAAGGCACCCGTCCCCGGTTTCGCGGTCAAGCAGGCGGGCCGGCACGCCAGGGCGATCGCCGGAGAGATGCCCAGGGCCCAGCTGGAGGCGCTGATGGAGTCGCTCACCGAGCAGATGCACCAGGCCGCCGCCGACCTGCAGTTCGAGGTCGCCGCCCGGCTCCGCGACGAGATCAAGGAGCTCAAGCGAGAGGTCCGCGACATGCGCGAGGCCGGGGTCTCCTGATTCAGGCGTGAACACGTCCCTCGCCTTCGGAAGCCACCGGCGGCTCCCTGTGAGGGTAACGCGAGGGCGACCCGGCCCAGGAGAACGAGGGGAGACGAGGCTTCCGGGAGGGCCGGGGCGATGTGAAGCCGGTGTGAAAACGGCTCGCCCGTCGGCGATGCGGCCGGATACGGTCGCGGGATGCGACGATGTGCCGGCTGCGGCTGCTGGGAGTACGGCGGGGCACCCGGCTGCGACCGGTGCGCGGCGCTGGTCGACCGGATCGTCGAGGACGGCTGGCGAGTGTTCCTCCGGGACCGGTTCGGTGTGGCCGAGCTGCCCGCCGAGGAGGAGTCGGCGATCGCCGAGATGGTCGCAGACGAGCCCGACCGGCACGACTGGCGGGTCGTCGACGGCGCCCTCGACCGGCTGACCTGCTCCGGCTGCGGGGCCCCGCTGGGCGGGGGGCCACGGGGCTGCCCGCCGTGCGACCTCGCCGACGGCTTCCGCTACTCGGCGATCGAGACCGACCGCCCGAACGTGCCACCCGGCAACGAGCACGCGATCAGGGTCGGCGTCTCGGTGATCCGCGCGGGCCACCGGCAGTCACCACGCGCCCTGCTCGGCTGGCGCCTCGGCCTGCCCGCGCTGCTCGACGGCTTCCTCCCCAGCACCGCCGAGGCCCAGGCCCTGCGCGCCCGCATCAACACCGGCGCCACCTACGACGACCTCGCCAGGCTCTACGCCGACTTCACAAACTTTCCGAACCGATGAACCTGCCGAGGTCAAGGTCGATGTCGACCTCGAAGCCGATGTCCGTCTTCAACCGCCCCCGGTGGATGCCCGTCGGAACGTACGCCTTGACGGAGGGTTCCAGTTCGAAGGTGTAGACGACGGGCCTGTCGTCCTCCTGCTCCACGCGCCAGAGATACCTGATCCCGGCGTCGGAGTATTTGATCGGCTTGGTGGTGCGGTCTCGTTCCAGCGACTCGGGGGACACCACCTCGACCACCAGATGCACGTCCTCCGGCTTGAACGAGGTGGTTCTCAGGCTCGTCAACGCCGAACTCGCCACCAGCATGATGTCGGGTTCCGGCCGCTGCCGGATTCCCAGGGTCACGGTCATCTCCCGAACGACCATGAGATCGCCCGGGAAGGTGAGCGTCTGCTCGAAAAGCGTGACCACGAACATTTGAAAGGCGGTCTGTGGCGGCCTCACGATCAGTGTTCCGTCGATCAGTTCGACATGCCGGGGCGAGTTCGGGGGGAGATGATCGAGCATGTCGGCGGTCCAGCCGCCGGTCGGTCCTGGACGGAACCGATCGGGGAAGAGGGCTTTCACACGGCGAACCCCGCCTTCGGTGATACTCCGGAACATGACTTTACGGAGTCATGCTGGCACCTGTGGTAGGTGGACCGCAGGTCAACCGAGAGCACCGCAGGCGCCGATGGCTTGAGGGCGGGGTCAATGCACATCGTCGGAGGCGGGTTTTCCTACCCGGAGGGCTCCGGAGCCGGTCAGCGGAGGTCTTCGGGGAGGGAGCGGTTGATCATGGTGCGTTTGTAGAGCTCGTCGATCTCCTCCAGCGGGTCGGGGGCCCGGCGGCGGGCTTCGATCTCCAGGTCGGTGCGGTCCTGGATCTGGTCGATGCCCCCGGCCGAGTGCGCCATCTGGTCGTTGCGCAGGTCGGCCCTGATCCGGGCGCAGGAGGTGGTCAGCTTGGTGTGGTGCTCGCGCAGGCGGCCCAGCGCCGTGTGGTCGATGTAGGGCGAGACCCGCCGCTCCTGGGCGTAGTGGGCGAGTTGGGCGTCGAGCTGCTCGGCGTGCGCCGCGATCTCTCCCACCAACTGAGGCAGATCGCCCAGTCCCCACCCGTCGCGCAGCGCGTGGTCCACCGCCTGACGGGTCAGGGAGACCTCGCGCCGCAGGTCAAGACGCATCCGCTCGGTCTCCGCGGCGTCACCGGTGCCCATCGCGGCCATGTGGGAGGCGACCCGGGTGGAGACGCTCTTGGCCTTCTTCGTGGCCTTCTTGCCGATCTTGACCAGCAGATAGATCCCGGCTGCTCCCAGGAGAAGGAAGAACAGCAGGATCACCAGCAGGATCATGAGGAATTCGCCGATCGGAACCACCTCCCCACGGGGGTTGTACGAGATGTTTAGAGCATAGTCCGCACTTTCCCTCTTGGGTGGGCGTCGGGTAGCGCGGGGCAGGGCGGGGAGGCCAGGTGCC
Source organism: Streptosporangium sp. CA-115845 (assembly GCF_050943795.1). Lineage (NCBI taxonomy): Bacteria > Bacillati > Actinomycetota > Actinomycetes > Streptosporangiales > Streptosporangiaceae > Streptosporangium > Streptosporangium sp. CA-115845. The sequence continues at coordinate 3,269,958 of NZ_CP191988.1, forward strand.
CGGCGTGGGCGTGGCACGGCCGGCGAGACCTCATCGCAGGCTCGGGTCGGACACCCGGCTCCGCCTTCGTCGCCGTATTCTGCGGGTCGTCCACCAGGCGAGCAGTGCCAGCCCCGCCACCACCAGGATGACCAGGACGGGCAGGAAGATCGCCACCAGGCTGATGCCCAGCGCCCCGGCGTCCTCGACGGTGCTGACCACGGGCGCGCCCACCCCGGCCGTGGTGGCGTTCACCACGGGCCTGGCGGTCGTCTTCATGATGTGCACGGCCAGCGCGATCCCGATGCCCAGCACCCAGCTGAGCCAGGGGTTGTGGCTCATCCAGGTCGAGCCGTCCAGCCGGGCCGCGGCCTCGGTGGCGCTGAAGACGACGCCGCCGGAGGCCGGGCGGACGACGGTCTGGATCATGTCGTTGACGCTGTCGACCACCGGGACCTTGTCGAACACGAACTCCGCCAGGAGCAGCACGCCGATGATCCCGAGCACCCAGCCGTTGGAGAGCCAGGCGAACTCCTGCGGCAGCCGCACCTGGTCCGTGAAGTTGGCGAGCAGACCGACCACCAGCAGCGGGATGTAGGCGTTGAGCCCGGCCGCGGTGGAGAGCCCAAGGCCCGTCAGTGCCGCGAGCATCACACCTCCGTTGTCCTCTCTGCCCCCTTCAACGTTTCACGGCGGCTGATCGATCCCGCTGGGTTCCCTCTCCCGGTATCGCTCCGGTCTCGGTGGCCGCTCCGGTGAGCCGGGAGGGTCAGGGGATACCGAAAGAGTCCATCGGGCGTCACCGCGGCCGGGAAATCCACCGGAACCGGGGCGCGCTGAAACAGCCGAAACAGAGGAGCCCGAGAAGGAGGAGAGGGGAGGGGGCCGCGGAGGGGGAGCCGGTCAGGCGCCGGTGAGGCGGTCGAGGCGTTCGACGACGGCGGCGAACTCCTCGATCATGTCGTGGACCACCCGGCGGGCCGGTCTGATCTGGTTCATCTGTCCGACGACCTGCCCGACGAAGTAGGTGGCGAGCTCCCCGGCGCCGGGGGAGCCGCTCTCGGCGGCCCTGCCGATCCTGGCCATCGCGCCCTCGGCGAGGAGCATCTGCAGCGGCATCGGCAGCGCGCCCGGGCTCTCCGGGGCCCCGTCCCACTCGTCGGTCCAGGCGGATCTCAGCTGCCGGGCGGGCTTGCCGGTCCGCGACCGGGACCGCACGGTGTCGGAGGAGGTGGCGGCCAGCATCTTCTGCTTGACCAGGGGCAGGGTCTCGGCCTCCTCGGTGGTCAGCCAGACCGAACCGCACCACACCCCCTCGGCGCCCAGCGCGAGCGCGGCGGCCATCTGGCGGCCTCCCGCGATGCCGCCGGCCGCCAGCACTGGGACGTCCACCGCGTCCACGACCTGGGGGACGAGCACCATCGTGGAGATCTCGCCGGTGTGGCCGCCCGCCTCGGAGCCCTGGGCCACGATCACGTCGGCTCCGGCGGCGACCTGGCGGCGGGCGTGCTCGACGGTACCGACCAGCGCCGCGACCGGCACCCCGGCCTGCCTGGCCTTGGCCGTCATCTCCGGCGGGGGCGGGCCGAGCGCGCTGGCGATGAGGCCGATCGGGTGCTTGAGCGCCACGTCGATCAGCCCGGTGGCGCCCTCCGCGGTCACCCGGCGGCCCATCTCGTCGGCGCGGCCGGCCGCGCCGTGGGTGAGCGTCTCGGCCCCGCCCACGCCGTACTTGCCGAACAGGTGTGCCACGAAGTCGCGGTGCCGCTGGGGGATGTGGTCGATGAGGCTGGTGTTCCGGTTGGCGGCCGAGGCGTCGATCCTGCCGGGAACGAGCACGTCCACCCCGTACGGGCGGCCGCCGACACGCTCGTCGATCCAGCTCAGCTCGGTGTCGAGCTGCTCGGGGGAGTAGGCGACGGCGCCGAGCACGCCGAACCCGCCCGCGTTGGTCACCGCGGCGACCACGTCGCGGCAGTGGCTGAAGGCGAAGAGTGGGAACTCGACGCCGAATCTCTCACAGATCGTGGTCCGCATGACGTGACCGTAAGTCACAGAACCTTGTTCGGTCCAGTGTCGTGACCGGGCGTGGAACCGGGTGGTCGCGATCTCCGTGGCGGAAGGGGGCGTCAGGCGGTGTGGACGGGATCGGCGGGGGGAGGCGGTACGGCCGGTCCGGTCAGGGGGGCGGGTGGCTCTGCGGTCTCGCTCTCCGGGCCGCCAGAGGTCTCCGGGCCGCCAGAGGTCTCCGGGCCGCCAGAGGTCCCCGAGCCGGGGGTCTCCGCGCCGCCGCGGTGAGGCGGCAGCCAGCCTTCGCCGGGTACGTAGTGGCGTACCACCTTGGCGGGGATGCCCGCGATCACGCTGTGGTCGGGGAACTCCCCGCGCACCACGGCCCCGCCCGCCACCACGCACTGCCTGCCGATCCGGGTGCCCGGCAGGATGATCGCACCGGTGCCCAGCCACGATCCCGACCCGATGGAGACGGGGTTGTTGCGCGGCCACTGGCGGCCGATCGGCATCTCGGGGTCGTCGTAGACGTGGTTCTGGTCGGTGATGTAGACGTACGGGCCGGTGAAGACATGGTCGCCGATGTCTATCGACTGGTGGCCCACGATGTGGCTGCCCCGGCCGATGGAGCAGCTTCCGCCGATCCGTACGATCGAGTTCGGGCCCAGGTTCACCCCGGGGCCCATGCCCGCGGAGATGGAGACCCGCTCGCCGATCAGGGTGTGGTCGCCGATCTCGATCCAGGCCTCGCCGAAGATGGCCCCGACCGGGAACGACAGGCAGGCGCCCTCGCCGAGGCGCCGGAACCGGTATCCGGCGGGGTTGGCGGGGCTGACGGTGCCGGCCGCGCGGACCGCCGCCCAGAGTCGGTGGATCAGGGTGCCCACAGCACGCCTTACCACCCCACGAAGTGACATAACGGATCAAGTTACTGCTTGGTTAGGTTTGGCGGGAATGCGGGTGGGGGTTGTTCGGGCACTTCGCCGGTACCGTTTGATATTCTGAGAGCCCGTGGACCTGTAGGCCATTCACAAGGGTGTGCCGACTGATCTTCAACGACCACGGGAGCCTTCTTGCGCAGCGCCGCACACACCAAGCATCTGTTCGTCACCGGCGGCGTCGCCTCCAGTCTGGGTAAGGGACTGACGGCGTCAAGCCTCGGGCGTCTTCTCAAGCTGCGCGGCCTGCGGGTCACCATGCAGAAGCTCGACCCCTACCTCAATGTCGACCCCGGCACCATGAATCCGTTCCAGCACGGTGAGGTCTTCGTCACAGACGACGGCGCCGAGACCGACCTCGACGTCGGCCACTACGAGCGGTTCCTCGACACCGAACTGCACGGCTCGGCCAACGTGACCACCGGTCAGGTCTACTCCAACGTCATCGCCAAGGAGCGACGCGGCGAGTATCTCGGCGACACCGTGCAGGTCATCCCGCACATCACCAACGAGATCAAGGACCGTATCCGGTCGATGGCCGGCCCCGACGTGGACGTGGTCATCACCGAGGTCGGCGGCACCGTGGGCGACATCGAGTCGCTGCCCTTCCTGGAGGCCGTCCGCCAGGTCCGCCACGAGGTCGGCCGCGACAACGTGTTCTTCCTGCACGTCTCGCTGCTGCCGTACATCGGGCCGAGCGGAGAGCTGAAGACCAAGCCGACCCAGCACTCGGTCGCCGCGCTGCGCAGCATCGGCATCCAGCCCGACGCGATCGTCCTGCGCTCCGACCGCCCGGTCACGAACGCGATCAAGCGCAAGATCAGCCTCATGTGCGACGTCGACGAGGACGCGGTCGTCTCCGCCGCCGACGCCGCCAGCATCTACGACATCCCCAAGGTGCTGCACGCGGAAGGTCTGGACGCCTACGTGGTGCGCCGCCTCGGCCTGCCCTTCAGGGACGTCGACTGGAAGGAGTGGGAGCAGCTCCTGCGCCGGGTGCACCGCCCGGCCAACGAGGTCACGATCGCGCTCGTCGGCAAGTACATCGACCTGCCCGACGCCTACCTGTCGGTCACCGAGGCGCTGCGCGCGGGTGGTTTCGCCAACGACGCCCGCGTCAACATCCGCTGGGTGAAGAGCGACGACTGCGAGACCCCCGAGGGCGCGGCCCGCGAACTCGACGGCGTCGACGGCGTCCTGGTCCCCGGCGGCTTCGGGGTGCGCGGCATCGAGGGCAAGGTCGGCGCGGTCCGGCACGCCAGGGAGAACAAGATCCCGCTGCTCGGCCTCTGCCTGGGCATGCAGTGCATGGTCATCGAGGCGGCCCGCAACCTCGCGGACATCGAGGACGCCGGCAGCACCGAGTTCGACGAGGAGACCACCCACCCGGTCATCTCCACCATGGCCGACCAGCAGGACGTCGTCTCCGGCGAGCGCGACATGGGCGGCACCATGCGGCTGGGCCTCTACCCGGCCAGGCTCGGTGAGGGCACCCTCGCCCGCCAGCTGTACGGCATGGCGAAGGTCGACGAGCGCCACCGCCACCGCTACGAGGTCAACAACTCCTACCGCGAGCAGCTGGAGAAGGTCGGCATGGTCTTCTCGGGTCTCTCGCCCGACGGTCGGCTGGTGGAGTACGCCGAGCTGCCCACCGACACCCACCCCTTCTTCATCGGCACCCAGGCGCACCCGGAGTTCCGCTCCCGGCCGACCCGGGCGCATCCGCTGTTCAAGGGCCTGATCGGCGCCGCCCTGACATACGCGGAAACCCGTGGCACCGTCGCCAAGGCCGGGCGGGGCAAGTGAGCGACACGCGAGGGGGGCGGAGCGAGGACGTCCTGGAGGTCCTGGACGTTCCCGAGGAGTGGAAGGTCACCTCTTCCACCGAGCACTTCCGCGCCCGGGTCATCACCGCCGTCACCGACGCGGTGGTCATGCCGGAGGGCGATGTCGTCAACCGTGACTACGTGGTCCACCCCGGCTCCGTGGCGGTCGTCGCCCTCGACGACCGGGAGCGGGTCCTGATGATCCGCCAGTACCGCCACCCTGTCAGGCGGCTGCTGTGGGAACTGCCCGCGGGGCTGCGCGACGTCCACGGAGAGTCCCTGAAGGCGGGGGCGGCCCGCGAGCTCGCCGAGGAGGCGGGCTACCGGGCGAACACCTGGCACACCCTCGTCGACGCCTTCATCTCGCCGGGAATGACCGACGAGCGCACCCGGATCTTCCTCGCCAGGGACGTCGCTCCCATTCCCGAGGGGGAGCTGGACTTCGTCCACCGGCACGAGGAGGCCGACATGCCGGTGGTCTGGATTCCCCTGTCCGACGCGGTTCGGCGTGCCATGGCGGGAATGATCCACAATTCCCAAGCCGTGGCCGGTATTCTCGCCGCATACGCCGCTTCGGCGGATGGATTCGCCTCGCTGCGGCCCGCCGACGCACCGGAGGCATGACAGGAGGACACCCTGAGCGAGACGGAGGCCGTCCTCTTGCGCTACCTCGCCCACCTGGCGGGGGAGCGGGGCCTGGCAGCCAACACACTGGCCTCCTACCGCCGTGACCTCCTGCGATACGTGGAGCACCTCAGGCACCGCGGCCGCGTCACTTTCGCCGAGGTCGCCGAGGGCGACGTCGCCGCCTTCGTGGCGGCACTCAGGGAGGGCGACGGGGAGCATCAGGCCCTCGTCGCCGCCTCGGCGGCGCGGGCCGTCTCCGCGGTGCGCGGGCTGCACCGCTTCGCGCTGAGCCAGGGCCTCTGCCGCCATGATCCCGCCCACGAGGTGCGCCCGCCGCGCCAGCTCAGGCGGCTGCCCAGGGCGATCAGCGTCCGCGACGTGGAGCGCCTGATCGCCGCCTCCGGGCCCGACGGCGCCCCTCTCACCCTGCGCAACCGGGCACTGCTCGAACTGCTGTACGGCACCGGCGCGCGTATCTCCGAGGCCGTCGGGCTCACCGTCGACGACGTCGAGCTGGGGGCGGAGGCCCAGCGGGTGCGGCTGCGGGGTAAGGGCGGGCGCACCCGCCTGGTGCCCCTGGGCGACTTCGCGGGGGAGGCGCTGGGCGCCTACCTCACCCGTGCCCGCCCCCGCATCGCCTCCCAAGGCCGTGGCACCTCGGGGCTCTTTCTCAACGCCAGGGGTGGCCGGCTCACCCGGCAGGGGGCCTGGGAGGTCCTCCAGGGCGCCGCCGAGCGCGGCGGGCTCGAAGGAGTGTCGCCACATATGTTGCGACATTCGTTCGCAACCCACCTCCTTGACGGCGGTGCGGACGTTAGGGTGGTTCAGGAACTACTCGGCCACGCCTCGGTGACCACCACCCAGGTGTACACGCAGGTCACGGCCGACAGGCTCCGGGAGGTCTATGCCGTGGCGCATCCGCGCACGCGGGATTGACCTTCCTTATGTCCGGGCGTGCCGCCTTGCCGCATACGTGTTGACGCCATAGTGTCCGTCCGGACGGTCCGGTTAGAGGCCGTCAGGGAGGTTCGACTGGTGACTGTGACCACCGACGGTTCTATCCGGGGAGCGGCCCCGGCAAACCCCGAGAATCCCTGGGGCGACACCAAGACCGCCGGGACCCCTCGCAGTGGGGGAGTCCTCGGCCCGACCGGGCGTCCCCGCCCCGTTTTTCCCGATCCGCCCCCTCGCACCGTGCACGGACCGGCGAGGGTCGTCGCCATGGTCAACCAGAAGGGCGGCGTCGGCAAGACGACCACCACGATCAACCTGGGCGCCGCGCTGGCGGAGGCCGGGCTCAAGGTGCTGCTGGTCGACTTCGACCCACAGGGCGCCCTCTCGGTCGGTCTCGGGATCAACCCCCTCCAGCTCGACCTGACGGTCTACAACCTCCTCATGGAGCGGCAGATCACGGCCAGGGACGTGCTGCTGGAGACCGGCGTCGAGGGCATGGACCTGCTGCCCAGTAACATCGACCTGTCGGCCGCCGAGGTCCAGCTCGTCACCGAGGTCGCCCGCGAGCAGGTGCTCGGCCGGGTCATCAAGCCCCTCCTGCCCGAGTACGACGTCTGCCTGATCGACTGCCAGCCCTCCCTGGGACTGCTCACGATCAACGCGCTGGCCTGTGCGCACGGCGTCATGGTGCCGCTGGAGTGCGAGTTCTTCGCGCTGCGCGGTGTCGCGCTGCTCATGGACACCATCATCAAGGTCCAGGAGCGCATCAACGACGAGCTGGTCATCGAGGGCCTGCTCGCCACCATGTACGACGCGCGCACCCTGCACGGCCGCGAGGTGCTGGCCCGGGTCGTCGAGGCGTTCGACGACAAGGTCTACCACACAGTGATCAACCGGACGGTTCGCTTCCCCGACGCGACCGTGGCCGGTGAGCCCATCACCAGCTTCGACTCCTCCTCGCTCGGCGCCAGCGCGTACCGCGAGCTCGCCAGGGAAGTTCTTGCCAGGTGGGCCGCGCTGGAGCGATGATCCCACCTGCTGGTACGGGACAATGGAGGGATGACCGAGCAGCCGAGGACCGCCGATGACACCTTCAAGGTGCATCTGGAGGTCTTCGAAGGCCCTTTCGACCTCCTGCTCGGTCTGATCTCCAAGCACAAGCTGGACATCACCGAGGTCTCGCTCAGCCAGGTCACCGACGAGTTCATCTCCTATATCCGGGCCAGGGGCCCGGAGTGGGACCTGGACCAGACGAGCCATTTCCTGCTCGTCGCGGCGACCCTGCTCGACCTCAAGGCGGCCAGGCTGCTGCCCGCCGGCGAGGTGGACGACGAGGAGGACCTGGCCCTTCTGGAGGCCCGCGACCTGCTCTTCGCCCGCCTCCTGCAGTACCGGGCCTACAAGGAGGTCGTCAAGGTCTTCTCCGCCAGGATGGCCGAGGAGGCGCTGCGCTTCCCGCGTACCGTGCCGATGGAGGCCCAGTTCGCGGGCCTGCTGCCCGAGCTGATCCTCGGCATCGGCCCCGACCGCCTCGCTGAGATCGCCCGGCGGGCCTTCGTCCCCAAGGTGCCCCCGTCGGTTTCCGTGGCCCACATCTACCAACCACTCGCCAATGTCCGCGATCAGGCGGTTATCCTTGTCGAGCGGCTGCGGCGGTTACGCCGGGCGACCTTCCGGGCACTCACCTCCGACTGCGCCGGCACCTTCGAGATCGTCGCCCGTTTCCTGGCGGTCCTGGAGCTCTACCGGGAGGCGGCCGTCTCCTTCGAGCAGATTGAGCCTCTCGGGGAGTTGCACGTGACCTGGACCGGCAGTGACGACGGTGACGTCGCCGTGGCCGACGACTACGACGAGACCCCGAAGAGAGAACCCGCCGATGACTGACCTGGCATCCGAGCCTGATCTGAGCGCCGGTCCTGACCTGCGCGCCGGGCTGGAGGCCATCCTGCTGGTGGTCGACGAGCCCGTCGCCGAGGTGACCCTCGCCCAGGTGCTGGAGCGGCCCGTCCACGAGGTCGGCAGGGTGCTCCGGGAACTCTCGGCGGAATACACCGAAGCCGGGCGGGGTTTCGACCTGAGAGAGGTCGCGGGCGGCTGGCGTTTCTACACGCGGGCCGAGTGCGCCTCACTCGTGGAGCGGTTCGTCCGCGACGGCCAGCAGACGCGTCTGACCCAGGCCGCGCTGGAGACCCTGGCCGTGGTCGCCTACCGGCAGCCGGTGAGCCGGGCCCGGGTGGCGGCCATCCGCGGTGTCAACAGCGACGGCGTCATGCGCACGCTGGTGACGAGGGGGCTGGTCGAGGAGGCCGGCACCGAACCGGAGAGCCAAGCCGTGCTCTACCGGACAAGTTCGTATTTTCTCGAAAGGATAGGCCTGCGGGGGCTCGACGAGCTTCCAGAACTGGCGCCTTTCCTGCCCGATGACATGGAATCCCTAGAGGAGCAGAAGCAGTGAACAACAGCCGTAGTACCCCGTCCGGTGATGGACGCGGTCAAGGCCGTGGCGGAGCCCCGCGCGGTGGCAATCCCCGTGGGGGCTCGCAGTCCGGTGGATTCCGGGGCGGTTCCTCCCGGGGCGGATCCTCGTCAGGCGGCTCCCGTGGTGGTTCGCAGGGCGGTTACCGGTCCGACGGCCCGCGTCGGGATGATCGTGGTGGTTTCCGTGCCGAGCGTGATGGTTCGCGCAGCTCGTCCGGTAGGTCCTCGGGCGGTTTCCGGTCCGATGGTCCGCGTCGGGATGACCGTGGTGGTTCGCAGGGCGGTTTCCGGTCCGACGGCCCGCGTCGGGATGATCGTGGTGGTTTCCGTGCCGAGCGTGATGGTTCGCGCAGCTCGTCCGGTAGGTCCTCGGGCGGTTTCCGGTCCGATGGTCCGCGTCGGGATGACCGTGGTGGTTCGCAGGGCGGTTTCCGGTCCGACGGCCCGCGTCGGGATGATCGTGGTGGTTTCCGTGCCGAGCGTGATGGTTCGCGCAGCTCGTCCGGTAGGTCCTCGGGCGGTTTCCGGTCCGATGGTCCGCGTCGGGATGACCGTGGTGGTTCGCAGGGTGGTTTCCGGTCCGATGGTCCGCGTCGGGATGATCGTGGTGGTTTCCGTGCCGAGCGTGATGGTTCGCGCAGTTCGTACGGGAGCAGGCCTTCGGGTGGTTCGCAGGGTGGTTTCCGGTCCGATGGTCCGCGTCGGGATGATCGTGGTGGTTTCCGTGCCGAGCGTGATGGTTCGCGCAGTTCGTACGGGAGCAGGCCTTCGGGTGGTTCGCAGGGTGGTTTCCGGTCCGACGGCCCGCGTCGGGATGACCGTGGTGGTTCGCAGGGCGGTTTCCGGTCCGATGGTCCGCGTCGGGATGATCGTGGTGGTTTCCGTGCCGAGCGTGATGGTTCGCGCAGTTCGTACGGGAGCAGGCCTTCGGGTGGTTCGCAGGGTGGTTTCCGGTCCGACGGCCCGCGTCGGGATGACCGTGGTGGTTCGCAGGGCGGTTACCGGTCCGACGGCCCGCGCCGTGAGGACCGTGGCGGTTCGTCGTTCGGCGGGTCCCGCGACGGTTCGAGGAGCGATTTCCGGTCCGATGCCCCGCGTCGTGACGACCGTGGTGGTTCGCAGGGTGGTTTCCGCGCGGACCGAGACGGCTCGCGTGGCAGGCCCGGCGCCGACCGAGGTCGCGGCGGCGCGCCCGCCGGTGGTTCCCGTGCCCGCTTCGGCAGGACCGGCCGCCGGGACGACGTCCAGACGATCGGCGGCGACCGCGCCGGGGCGTACGGCGAGCGTCGTGCCCCGGCCGGCCGCTCCACCGGCCGAGCTCCGGAGGCGAAGGCCCCGCTGCGGCCCGGCACGATCGCGAACGACCGGTTCAAGACCGCCCGCCAGCCCAAGCGTGACTCCGACTTCTACGACCGTGACTACGTCGACGAGCGCGACACCACCGAGGTCCCTGACGGCGTCCGGCTGCAGAAGGTCCTCGCCCAGGCGGGCGTCGCCAGCCGCCGGGCCTGCGAGGACATGATCGGCGACGGCAGGGTGACCGTCGACGGCCAGGTGGTCCGCCGCTTCGGCGCCCGGGTCGACCCCGCCAAGCAGGTCATCCACGTCGACGGCAAGCGCCTGCCGACGATGCCCGACCTGGTCTACTTCGCGATCAACAAGCCGATCGGCGTCGTCAGCACCATGTCCGACCCGGACGGCCGCCCCTCGCTGGCCGACTTCGTGGCCGACCGCACCGAGCGCCTGTTCCACGTGGGCCGGCTCGACACCGAGACCGAGGGCCTGATCCTGCTCACCAACGACGGCGAGCTGGCCAACAGGCTCACCCACCCGAGCTACGGCGTGCAGAAGAAGTACTGGGCCAAGGTCCCCGGCCGGATCGAGCGCGACCTCGGCCGCCGGCTGAAGAAGGGCATCGAGCTGGAGGACGGCCTGGCCAAGGCCGACTCCTTCACCCTGGTCCAGGAGCACGGCCAGCAGGCCCTGGTCGAGATCGTCCTGCACGAGGGCCGCAAGCACATCGTCCGCCGCATGCTGGAGGAGGTCGGGCACCCGGTCATCGACCTGGCCCGTATCGAGTTCGGCCCGGTCAAGCTCGGCCGCCTCAAGCCGGGCACCCTCCGCGCGCTGACCCTCACGGAGGTCGGGGAACTCTACGCAGCGGTCGGGTTGTAGCCTTCCCTGACACACACGTTCAGGACGCGCCGGATCACCCCTCGGGGGTGGTCCGGCGTGGGTGGATATGGAGGAACGACGATGGTGCGGGCGATCCGCGGTGCGATTCAGGTCGAGGCGAACGACCGGGACGCGATCCTGTCCGGAGTCACCGAACTGGTCACGGAGGTGATGGGACGCAACAGGCTCACCACCGAGGACGTGATCAGTGTGATCTTCACGGCCACGCCTGATCTCACCGCCGAGTTTCCCGCCTTGGCCGCCCGCAAGCTTGGTTTCCACGACGTCCCGTTGATCTGCGCCTCCGAGATCGACGTGCCGGGCGCCCTGCCCCGCGTGGTGCGGCTGATGGCCCATGTCGAGGTCGACCGGCCCCGCCAGGAGGTCCAGCACGTCTACCTGCGTGGCGCGGTCGCACTTCGGGTGGACATCGCGCAATGAGTCCTTTAGGCATCATGATCTCGGGGGAGTGGGTGTGAGCGGTCTGGAGAGCGTCCTGGTCGTCGGTACGGGGCTGATCGGCACCTCGATCGCCCTGGCCCTGCGCGAGCAGGGCGTCGCCGTCCACCTGGCCGACCGGGACGAGGGCTCCCTGCGGCTGGCACGCGAGCTGGGCGCCGGAGTGGAGTGGGTCGAGGGCGTGCGGGTGGACGTCGCGGTCATCGCGGTCCCGCCCCATGCGGTCGCGGGGCGGCTCGCCGCTCTCCAGAAGGCCGGTGCGGCCCGTTTCTACACGGACGTGGCCAGCGTCAAGGCCCTTCCGCTCAGGGAGGCCACGAGCCTCGGCTGCGACCTGACGAGCTACGTCGCCGGGCACCCGCTCGCCGGCCGTGAGCGCTCCGGGCCCGCCGCGGCGCGGGCCGACATCTTCCTCGGGCGTCCGTGGGCGCTCTGCCCGACCGAGGAGACCTCGCCCGACGCGGTGGAGGCCATGTACGGCCTCGTCAAACTCTGCGGCGGCGAGGCGGTCAGGGTCGGCGCCGAGGAGCACGACAGGGCCGTCGCGGTCGTTTCGCACGCCCCCCACGTGACCGCCTCCGCGGTGGCCGCCCGTCTCGCGGACGCGCCGGCCACCGCGCTCGGCCTGGCCGGGCCGGGGGTGCGCGACGTCACCCGCATCGCGGCGGGCGACCCGAGGCTGTGGACCGGGATCCTGTCGGGCAACGCGCTGCCGGTGGCCGAGGTGCTGGAGGCGGTGGCGGCCGACCTGGCCGCCGCGGCCGCCGCGCTCAGGGAGGCCGCCGATCCCGAGGCCATGGCTCGCGTCACCGAACTGCTGTACCGGGGCGTCGCGGGCACCGGCAGGATCCCCGGCAAGCACGGAGGTCCCGCGCGCGCCTACGCGACGGTCCAGGTCATCATCGGTGACCGCCCCGGCGAGCTGGCCCGGCTGTTCCAGGTGGCCAAGGAGGCGGGCGTCAACATCGAGGACGTCCGGCTTGAGCACGCCCCCGGCCTGCCGCTGGGCGCCGCCGATCTCTCGGTGCAGCCGGAGGCGGTGCCGAGGCTGTCCGAGGCCCTGCGCGCGCACGGCTGGCACCTGCCGTAGGCGCCTGCCGCACTCCGTGCCCGGACCGTCATGATCGTCTGGGACGGTCCGCCGCGGGGTCCACCGCCCCTGCGGTGGCCCGTTCGCTCGATGCGCGGTTCCTGCCCGGCTCCCGGTAGCCTCGTACGGACAACTGAAGCGGGCTGCAAGGGAGAAGGCGTCGTGACCGGACTGGTCGTCGCCATGGACGGTCCTTCGGGATCGGGCAAGTCGAGCGCGTCACGAGGGGTGGCGCGGGCGCTGGGGCTGCGTTATCTCGATACCGGGGCGATGTACCGGGCGATCACCTGGTGGATGCTCCAGCGGGGCGTCGACCTCGCCGACCCCGGGGCGATCGCGGCCGGGGCGATCGCCCCGATCCTCACCCTGGGCACCGACCCCGACGCCCCCGCGGTGGCGGTCGACGGCGTCGACGCCGCCGGGCCGATCCGGACCGCCGAGGTCACCGCGGCCGTCTCGGCGGTCAGCGCGGTGCCCGAGGTACGGCGCCGCCTGGTGGCCGAGCAGCGTGAGATCATCGGTTCCGGCGGCATCGTCGTCGAGGGCCGTGACATCGGCACGGTTGTGGCGCCCGACGCGGTGGTCAAGATCTACCTGACCGCGAGCGCGGACGCCAGGGCACTGCGTCGTACGGCGGAGCTCACCGGCACCACGGTGGAGGCACAGCGGGCCGCGATGGCCCGCCGGGACACCCTTGACTCGACCAGGAAGGCAGACCCGCTGGCGAAGGCGGCCGACGCCGTCGAGCTCGACACCACGGCGCTGAACCTCGAAGAGGTCATCGCCGAAATACTGCGTGTGATTAAGGAAAAGGCGTGACCGGGGAATACGACGACGACAACGGCTGGATCGACGCGGAGCTCGCCGATTCAGGGACCGATTACAGCTCTCAGGAGGCGGGGCCGGACACCGCCCCGCAGCCGGTCGTGGCCGTGGTGGGCCGCCCCAACGTGGGCAAGTCCACACTGGTCAACCGGATCATCGGCCGCCGCGAGGCGGTCGTGGAGGACGTGCCGGGGGTGACCCGCGACCGGGTCACCTACGACGCCACCTGGCGCGGGCGCCGGTTCACGGTGGTCGACACCGGTGGCTGGGACCCCGACGCGACCGGTATGGCGCTGAAGATCGCCGAGCAGGCCCAGGTGGCGGCCGAACTGGCCGATGTGATCCTGTTCGTGGTCGACGCCGTGGTGGGCGTGACCGACGCGGACGAGATCGTCGGCCATGTGCTGCGCGGGTCGGGCAAGCCGGTCATCCTCGCCGCCAACAAGGTCGACAACCAGCAGATGGAGCTGGAGGCGGCCGGGCTCTGGTCTCTCGGCCTGGGTGAGCCGCAGCCGGTCTCCGCGCTGCACGGCCGCTCCAGCGGTGACCTGCTGGACGTGATCCTCGAAAAGCTGCCGGACACGCCCGAGCAGCGGTTCGGCGTCGAGCGCGGGCCGCGCCGGGTCGCCCTGGTCGGCAAGCCCAACGTGGGCAAGTCCTCGCTGCTGAACCAGCTCGCCGGTCAGGAGCGGGTGCTCGTCGACCCGATGGCGGGCACCACCCGCGACCCGGTGGACGAACTGGTCGAGCTCGGCGGCAGGACCTGGCGCTTTGTCGACACCGCCGGCATCCGGCGGCGTGACCGCGAGCTCAAGGGCGCCGACTTCTACGCGAGCATGCGTACCAGGGCCGCGCTGGAGCGCTCGGAGATCGCGGTGGTGCTCATCGACGCCAGCGAGGTGCTGACCGAGCAGGACCTGCGGATCATCTCGCTGGTGATCGAGTCCGGCCGGTGCATGGTCGTGGCGTTCAACAAGTGGGACCTGCTGGACTCAGACCGCCGCTACTACCTGGAGAAGGAGATCGACCGCCAGCTCGTCCGCGTGCCGTGGGCGCTGCGGGCCAACATCTCCGCCAAGACCGGCTGGCACGTCGACCGGCTCGTCCCGGCGATCGAGAAGGCGCTCGACTCCTGGTCGACCCGGGTGCCCACCGCCCGCCTCAACGCCTTCCTGACCGACCTGGTCGCGGCCACCCCGCCGCCGGTCCGCAGCGGCAAGCAGCCCAAGATCCTCTTCGCCACCCAGGCGTCGACGGAGCCGCCGAAGTTCGTGCTGTTCACCTCGGGCTTCCTGGAGGAGACCTACCGCCGCTTCATCGAGCGCCGGATCCGCGAGGAGTTCGGCTTCGCCGGATCGCCCATCGAGGTCACCATGAAGATCCGCGAGAAGCGGCAGGGGCAGAAGAAGTAAGGGGCCCCATCACGAACGGCCCGGCCCGCGCCGGGCCGTTCGTCGTTCTCGTCGTTGCGGAGTCCCGTCGAGGCCTGATGTTCCGTTCCTCAACGGAGGTCGCGAACGCGCGGCCGAAACCCCAGGGCTGTCGAGGTGGCCTTTCCGGTGTCCTGAGTCAATGTGGATCTGTGCATCCGATGAGAGGAACGTCGCACTAACACTGAGAGGCCGGCCCGCCTCGCTTCTGATCCTGAACCAGAAGCCGTTCCGCGCTCGCGTGCTGTGCGGAAACGCCTACCCCACCGTCGTTCGACGAGACGCTACCGGGGATGCGACACGACATCATTACTTGGCGTAGCTGTTAGCTACGTTGGGTGATTCGTGTTATCAAGGGTTTGTTGATCTTTAAGGAGCGTCTCGGGAGGTTCGATGGGACTCGTTGGCGCAGGTCAGGTCCTGGCTCTGGCCGCGGCCCTGCTTGTCGTCCCGGTCGGCGGGGCGTCGGCGGCGGATGTCGTGGCCGCCGGTGCGCCGGAGCGGGCTGGAGGTAGGTTCACGGCCAGCCTGGTGGCCCGGCACAGTGGCAAGTGCCTGGACGTGCAGGGCGGCGGGATGGACGACGGGGCCAACATCCAGCAGTGGACCTGTAGCGACAAGGAGAGTCAGGAGTGGAGTCTGACGGCGACCGGTGGCGGCTACTACACCCTCAAGGCCATGCACAGCGGTAAGTGCATGGACGTGCTGGATGACAGCAGGAGCATCGGGGCCGGCATCCAGCAGTGGACCTGCCTGGTCGGAGCCCGCAACCAGGAGTGGGGGCTCAGTCAGCGGGACGACGGTTACTTCGTCCTGGTGGCCCGGCACAGCGGCAAGTGCCTGCAGGTGATGGACCGTGACATGCGTGACGGTGCCCGCCTCCGGCAGTGGACCTGTGTCAGGGGATGGAAGAACCAGGAGTGGCGGCTCGCGTGAGTCGACGGCGCGGACTCGCCTGGGCTTGAGGGCTCCAGGGGGCGGCACGGGTTGCTTACTTGGCGTGGCTGTTCGCCGCGTTGGGCGATTCGCATTATCAAGGGTTTGTTGATCTTCAGGGAGTGCCTCGGGAGGCCCGATGAGACTTTTTCACGCCGGTCAGGTGTTTGTCCTGGCGGCGGCCCTGCTCGTGGCCCCGTCGGCCGCGCGGGCGTCGGCCGGCGGGGCCGCCGGTGCGCGGGAGGGGCTCCGGGCCAAGTTCACCGCGATCCTGGTGGCCCGGCACAGCGGCAAGTGTCTGGACGTGCTGCACTCCGCCATGGAGGACGGAGCCGACGTCCAGCAGCGGACCTGCGATGGCGGCGCCAATCAGGAGTGGAACCTGACGGCGACCAGCGGTGGTTACTACACCATTCGGGCCGTGCACAGCGGCAAGTGCCTGCATGTGATGGACGGTGACCTGCGTAGCGGGGCCAACATCCGGCAGTGGGCCTGCGTGAACGGGCGCTACAGCGAGGAGTGGGGGCTCAGTCAGCGGAACGACGGTTATTTCGTCCTGGTGGCCCGGCACAGCGGCAAGTGCCTGGACATGCAGGGGGGTGGGACGGGGGATGGGACCAATGCCCTGCAGTGGACCTGTGTCAGGGGGCGGGCGAGCCAGGAGTGGCGGCTTGCCTGAGTGGGATTTCCGCCGGTGATGGTGGTCGGTCATCCGGGGACGCGACACGATACTGATTACTTGGCGTAGTTATTCGCTACGTTGGGTGATTCGTGTTATCAAGGGTTTGTTGATCTTCAGGGAGTGCCTCGGGAGGCCCGATGAGACTTTTTCACGCCGGTCAGGTGTTTGTCCTGGCGGCGGCCCTGCTCGCGGCCCCGTCGGCCGCGCGGGCGTCGGCCGGCGGGGCCGCCGGTGCGCGGGAGGGGTTTCGGGCCAGGTTCACTGCGATCCTGATGACCCGGCACAGCGACAAGTGCCTGGACGTGTTCACGCTGAGTGATGAGCTGAAGTTGGGGACCGATGTTCAGCAGTGGCCGTGTAGCGACGACCATGACGGCCAGGAGTGGAACCTGACGGCGACCAGTGACGGTTACTACAACTTCAGGGATGTGGCCAGCGGCCTGTGCATGGAGGTGGTGCAGGGCGACACGCACAACAACGCCGGCCTCCAGTTGTGGACCTGCGTCCCCGGACGTCGCAATCAGGAGTGGAAACTCGTCCAGCGGGACAACGGTTACTTCGCGGTCGTGGTCCGGCACACCGGTATGTGCCTGGACGTGCAGAACGGTCTGATCCTGGACGGGGCCAACGTCAAGCAGGTGACGTGCGTCAGGGGACGGAAGAACCAGGAGTGGCGGCTCGTCTGAGCCGGCCCCGCCAGGTGGTCGTGGGTCAGGCGTTGGCCGGGATGTCGAGGAGCCAGGGGAGGCTGAACTCGCCGTCGTGGGCTACTCCGTCGAGGGTGTAGTGGATGGTGGAGGTGTCGTTGTCCTCCACGGTGATGTGTTCGCCGTCGAAGCCGATCAGCAGGCGGCCTGCGATTTGGCGCCCCGGTCAACGCCGTGCCGCTGTGATGTCAGTGCTGCAACCGGTGCAGGGTGACACCTTGCACCACTCGGTTGACCTCGCCCGAAGGGAACGGGTTGTCGGGCCGAGTTCCTCGGAGCACAGCGGCGTTGAGGCCGATGAGCTGGGCACATACGACGGCGGGTAGGGCCAGCGCCGCGTCCTCGATGTCCTCGACACCGTGGAGCAGCCAGTTCCCCTCGCCCGGCGTGCTGTCGGTCCCGGCTTTGATCGCGATAACACTGCCGGGCGCCATGGTCGAGCGTAGTTCCGCGATGATGTCCAGGTCGTACTGGCGGGTGTACGGATCGTTCGACACGTACACGATCACGACGGTGCGCTCACTCAGCACGGCCTTGGGACCGTGGCGGAATCCCAGGGCGGAGTCCGAGGTCGTGGTGATCGCCCCGCCGGTCAGTTCGAGCGCCTTCAGCGCCGACTCCGCGGCCAGCCCCCTGAGAGCCCCGCTGCCCAGGTAGACAATCCGTTCGGGATCGCGGGCCAGTAGCGCGCCGATGTTCTTGTCGAAGATGCCGTCCTGCGTGATCCGCTCGGCTGCCCGAGCCAGCCGCTCCGCGACACCGGCATAGGCGGTTCCACCGAGGGCGAGCAGGGCGGCAAGCGTCATTCCGGTGAAACTCGATGTCATCGCGAAGCCACGGTCATTGGAGGCGGGCGGCATCAGGAGCACATACGAGGTGGTCCTCCCGGAATGTTCCCGAGCCAGCCGCCCCTCCTCGTTGCAGGTGATCACGAGGTGGTGCACATCCGACAGGCACTGTTCGGCGAGTTCGGTGGCCGCGAGGCTCTCTGGGCTGTCCCCGGACCGGGCGAAGGAGACGAGCAGGGTCGGCAGATCCTCGGCGAAGCAGCCTCGCGGGTCGGCGACGATGTCCGTGGTGGACACGGCGTCGACTCGCCGCCCGAGCCGCCGCGCCAGTGTCGTGGCCAGTACCTGCCCCGCGAAGCCCGAGGTACCGGCGCCGGTGAGCACCACGCGCAGGTGGTCGCGAGCGATCAGGGGCTGGAGGAAGCCGTCGAGCGTGGCCCGGGAGGCGGCGACGATACCGTCGATATCCCGCCAGATGCCGGGCTGCTGCATGATCTCACGGACAGTGTCACTGGCCCCGGGGGTGCGAGCCAGAGCGCTGGGAAGGCCGGTCACGAATACTCCTGGTGGTGGGGATCGCACGCGCGATCGTAGTCGCGCAGCACATCGCGGATGTGGTCGATCACCAATGCCCGCGGCTTCGCGGCGAGTTCCCCGCGGCGAACGCGCGCGTACTGATTGGGCAGATAGGCGCTGAGGAGCGGCAGAGGGATGTCCCGCGCCGCGAGGTTGCCGAGGAGCCGCTCCTGCGCTTCGGTCACCTCGGGATCCGGCCAGTAGTAGCGCAGCCGGTCGCTGTAGCTGTAGCGCCGGGCGAGCCGCCGCTCAGTGTCGTCGCTCGGGTAGTAACCCTCCCAGCGGTCGGGCTCGGCGAGCATCCGCTGTTCGACGGCCTCGGGCAGTCGGGACCGTTCGCCCACGGGCACCAGCTCGTCCTCGATGGCTGCGAGAGCGAACAGCGCCTCACGGAGCGCAAAGGTCAGACCGGGACCGACCTTGAGGACGGCCCAGTGGTCCTTGACCAGTGCTGTGAGTGCTTCGGCCAGTTGGTAGTCGGTCGAGTGCGCCTCGAACGCCATGGTGGGCTCCTCGTTGAGGACCGCTCCGAGCTCCGCGGTCCTCTCCGGTCGGTAGTCGATCACCCGCTGATGGTCGAACTCCACGCCCGGCTGGACGACGAGTGCCATGACGCGGGGCCAGACGTTCTCAAGTCCGTGCCCGGCGAACGCCTCGCGGTGACGTTCCAGGGTCGCCCGTGCGGCCTGCGCCGAGGTGGGCATGAGTTCGTTCAGCGTTTCGTGAGCGCCACCGGGCGTCGGCACCTCTGTTCCGATCACGTAGCGGATCCGGGCGGCGCCGCGCTGCCCCGCCGTGTCCTCGGCCACACGTATCAGCCGGGCGGCGCGCTCGGCGACCACGTCGTCGGTGAGCGGCGTGGGGTCGCCCGCGCAGGGGAAGCTGCAGTCCAGGTGGATTTTGGTGAAACCGGCCGCGACGTAAGCGGCGACAAGGGTTTCGGCCCGCTCCATCGCCTGGTCCGGTGGCAGTGCGCGCCACCGGTTGGGGCCAAGGTGGTCACCGCCGAGGATGACGCGGTCCAGCGGTAGACCCTGTTCGGCGGCGATGGCGTACACCAGGTCACGGAAGTCGTCGGGCCGCATGCCCGTGTAACCGCCGTACTGGTCAACCTGGTTGGAGGTCGCCTCCACCAGGACTTGCCTCCCGGTTTCGCGCGCCTGGAGCATAGCCGCCTCGATCACCAGCGGATGCGCCGAACAGACGGAGGTGATGCCCCTGGGCTCACCTGTCTTCTGACACCGGACCACCTCGTCCAACAAGCTCCACATGATCCGCTCCTGTTCTTGCCCTACGTTCCGGGTCGCGGCGCGTTCTCACAGCTGGCGACAAGCTGGAACAGTACTGGCCTGGTTTTTGGTCGTCAATGGTCAGAATCTGGTATGGTTCTGGTATGGATGGCTTGGATGTACCTCCCTTCCCCAAAGGCCTGCTGAGCGATGACGCCCTGCCCCGCTACGTCCAGGTCGCCGCACGGCTCTGGGATGACATCTCGGCCGGCGGCGCCAGGGCGGGGGACCGGCTGCCATCGGAACGGAGTCTGGCCACGCGATACGAGGTGTCGCGGGAAACGCTGCGCGCCGCTCTGGCCGAACTGGCGGACCGGGGCCTGCTTGAGTCCGCCGCGGCCCGCGGCTGGTTCGTCACTGAAGGTGGTCGGACGGTCGCGCCGACGGGCGGGCACACAGTGGAGGGGTTCGCCGACTATGCCCTGAAGCACGGCCTGACCACCCGCAGCCAAGTGCTGGAATCGGGAACCAGGCCGGCCACTGTGAATGAGGCCGAGACGCTGCGCATCGGCCCGGGCGCCGCGCTGTTCGAGATGCGGCGGCTGCGTTTCCTTAACGACCTCGTCGTCGTACTGGAGCACAACCGGGTGCCTTTGACGCTCTGTCCCGCGCTGGCCGACACCGACTTCACTGCTGCGTCGCTCTACGCGACCCTGCGAAGCGCCGATCCGGCGCAGCTCCCCCGGGTCGCGGACTACTCGGTGGAGGCACGGCAGCCCGAGACCCGGGAGCGGGATCTGCTGGAGATCAAGGATGGGACTCCGGTGCTGGTCGCCGAGCAGCTCTCCTTCAACCAGGACGGGCGGCCGCTCGAACTGACGGTGCAGGTCTACCGAGGGGACCGCTACCGCTTCCGGGCTTCCATCACCGACTGACAGTGAGGATGTGACGTGGTGACGCTGCCGGTCGGCTATGGGGATGAGCGCCCAGGGGCAGGGGTCGCGCCCGGTGCAGCAGGAGGATCGCCGCTCGGCCCGTGAGGTACGGTCGGTAGCCCTCTCACCGACCAGGAGAATGTCGTGCGCATCGCCATCGCCGGACTGGCCACCAGCCACCCCTATACCGACGCCCGCATCCTCGCCTCCCGCGCCGGCCTCATTGTGTGGGAGGAGGACCAGGCCCGGCTGGCCCGCTTCACGGAGGAACACCCCGCGGCCGAGGTCGCCGACGGGCTGGACGATCTGCTCGCCGCTCGCCCCGACGGGGTGGTGCTGACCGTGCCCAACCCGGGGGTGGCTCCCGCGCTCGCCCGGGTGCTGGCGGCGGACCTGCCGTGCTTCGTCAACAAGCCGGCCGCCGCGACCGCCGCCCAGCTCGCCGCCGTCAACGTGGTGGCCTCCTCGCGGCCCGAGCTGGTGCTGTCCACCTCGGTGCTGCGTTTCGCGCCCGCCTTCACCGCCCTGGTGGCCGAGGACCTCGGGGAGGTGCTCTCGGTGCGGGCCACCGTACGGCACGACGTGGGCCTGTGGGCGGGCGGCCACAACCCGTGGCAGGACGACCCCGCCGTGGGCGGCGGCACGATGGTGACGATAGGCGTGCACGGCGTGGAGCTGCTGGTCGCCCTTCTCGGCCCTGCCGTAAAGCTGGCCGGGGCGGCGGCCGCCACCCGCTGCTACACCGCTCTGAAGTCGGAGGATACCGGCGTCATGGCGCTGGCCTGGGAGAACGGCGCCGTCGGCGCCGTGGAGGTCATCGGGGTCACCGACGAGGAGTCTTACACGGTCAGCGTCCACACGCGCGCCGGCACCCGCGAGGTCGTGGTGGAGCCTGGCGCCGACCCCCTCTCCGGCCTGGGCTACCGGGGCACCGTGGAGGCGTTTTCGGCCATGGTGGGCGGTGCCCCGAGCCCGGTGCCCTGGGAGCAGACCAGGGCCGTACTCGGCATGCTGGTGTCCGCCCGCGAGGCCTGCGCCTAGCTGGGATCCCGTCCGCCCGGCACGCCGGGCGGACGTTGACAGCCGAACTCTCTCCCAGTTACGGTCTGGACCGTAAATGAGAGTGAGGAGTTCCGCGTGCGGACCATCGCAGAGCTGGAAGAACGCCTGTCACGCCCCCGTGACGGGCTGGTCGAGGATCTGGGCAAGCTCGACGGCGACATCATGGTGCTCGGTGCCGGAGGCAAGCTTGGCCCCAGCCTCGTCCGCCTGGCGCTGAACGGGGTCAGGGCGGCCGGAGGCGGCAAGCGCGTCATCGCGGTGTCGCGTTTCTCCGAGCCTGGCCTGGCGCAGGAGCTCAGCGACGAGGGCGCCACGGTCGTGGCGGCCGACATCGCCGACGAGAACGCGCTGCGGGAGCTGCCCGACGTGCCCAACGTGGTCTTCCTCGTCGGTGCCAAGTTCGGCACCCAGGGGCGCGAGCACGCCACCTGGTTCACCAACGCCTACCTGCCCGGTCGCGTGGCCGACCGGTTCGCGGGCAGCAGGATCGCCGCGCTGTCGACGGGCAACGTCTACCCGCTCGTTCCGATCACCTCCGGTGGTTCCACCGAGGACTCGCCCACCGGGCCGGTCGGCGACTACGCCATGAGCTGCCTGGGCCGCGAGCGTGTGCTCACTCGTTTCGCCGAGGAGCGCGGCACGCCGACGGCGCTGATCCGGCTCAACTACGCCGTCGAGACGCGCTACGGCGTGCTGGTCGACCTCGCGCAGAAGATCGTCACCGGACAGGCCATAGACGTGACCACCGGCCAGGTGAACGTGATCTGGCAGGGCTACGCCAACGAGGTGACGCTTCGCTCGCTGCTGCTGGCCTCCGTTCCGCCGTACGTGCTCAACGTGACCGGACCCGAGCTGGTCTCGGTACGGCAGGTCGCCACCGACCTCGGCCGCCTGCTGGGCAGGGAGCCGGTCTTCATCGGCGAGGAGGCCTCCACGGCGCTGTTGTCCAACGCCTCGCGCTGCCACGGTCTGTTCGGCTACCCCGATCTCACGCTTGCCGAACTGGTCGAGCACATCGCCCGCTGGGTGGGTGACGGGGGGGCGCTGCTGGGCAAGCCCACCAAGTTCGAGCGCCGTGACGGCGCGTTCTGACCGCATCGGCGAGAGTGAAAGGGGAACGTACGTGCTCAGCACGGCACCTGAGAGACCTGGTTCCGTCCACGACCTGTTCCGCAAGGGCATAGTCATACCGGCGCACCCGCTGGCGCTGACCGAGGACCGGCGGCTCGACGAGCGGCGGCAGCGGGCGCTGACCCGCTACTACGTCGAGGCGGGGGCGGGCGGTCTGGCCGTCGGGGTGCACACCACCCAGTTCGCGCTCCACGGCACGGGCCTGCTGCCTCCCGTGCTGGAGTTGGCCGCCGAGACCGTCCGTGGCTACGAGCGCGAGGTGGTGCTGGTGGCGGGCGCGACCGGGAGCACCGCGCAGGCGGTGGCGGAGGCGGAGTTGGCGGCCTCGCTCGGTTACCACATGGTGCTGCTGAGCCCGTATCGCGAGCTGGATGAGGATCAGCTCATCGAGCGGACCCGCGCGGTGGGGGAGGTGTTGCCGGTGATCGGCTTCTACCTGCAGCCCGCCGTCGGCGGCCGGGCGCTGACCCGCGACTACTGGACGCGCCTGGCCTCGATTGACGCGGTCGCCGGCATCAAGGTCGCCCCGTTCAACCGTTACCGGACGCTGGACGTGCTCCATGGCGTGGTCAGGGCCGGGCGCACCCGCCAGGTGGCGCTCTACACCGGCAACGACGACCACATCCTGTCGGACCTGATCACCTCGCATCGCGTCGTCGTGGACGGCGAGGAGGTCGACGTCGAGTTCGTCGGCGGTCTCCTTGGCCAGTGGGCGGTGTGGGTGAAGCGGGCGGTCGAGCTGCTCGACGAGGCGCGGCGCGCCCGCGGCGGCGACGACGCCGCCGTGCGCAGGCTGCTCACCCTCGATGGGCACCTGACCGACGCCAACGCCGCCATCTTCGACGCCGAGCACGGCTTCCGCGGCTGCATCCCCGGTATCCACGAGGTTCTGCGTCGCCAGGGTCTGCTGGCCGGGCGCTGGTGCCTGGATCTGGAGGAGGAGCTCTCCCCCGGGCAGCTCGCCGAGATCGACCGGATCTGGGCGGCCTATCCGTGGCTACGCGACGACGAGTTCGTCGCCGAGGGCTTGGACCGGTGGCTGCGCTAAAGGGTCAGGCGGTAGAGCGTCAGCGGGCGGCCGCTGGAGCCGCTGGAAAGGTTACCGGTGCGTTCGGCCAGCCCGGCCAGCTCCAGGCGGTGCAGCATCCGGCGGGCCGTGCGCTGCTGCACCGCGAGCCGTTCGGCGATCTCGCGGGTGGTCAGTGGCTGATCGCCCACCGTCGCCCGCGCCTCCAGCAACTTCTCCAGCGTCGCCATCGACAGGCCCACCCGGCGGGCCAGGAGCGGCAGGTTCGTCTCGCTGGCCGGGGGCGGGGCGACCGACTCCAGCACGACGTCGGTGTCGGCTCGCAGCGACAGCACCGCGGCCACGTCGCCGATGCGCCGGGCCCTGGCCAGCGCCCTGCGGGCCAGGCTCTCGGCTTCGGCGGCGCTGCGGCCCAGGCCGAACCCGGCCCGCACGACCCGGCTGTAGGCGGCCAGCCGCGACAGCATCGGCAGGGAGGAGAAGCCGCCCGTCGCGTCGTGCAGCGGGCCGCGGGTGGTGACCAGCAGGTGGAGGCCGCCCCGGAAGGCCGCGAGCGTGCCGCCAAGCGCGGCCGCCTCGCGCAGCAGGCCCTCCTCGCCGTCGAGCTCGATCAGGCCCAGCGCGATCTGCGCGTCCTCCTGCGCCTGGCCCTCCGCAGACAGCAGGAGCCGGCGCAGGGCGACGCGGACCGAGTGCGTCGACGGAGCCAGGCGCAGCACCGGGAGTTTGCCGCGCAACGCCTCGTGCACCGAGCTGAGGCAGGTGATCGCGGTGTGCTCGCCGCCGCGGCGGTGAAAGGCGATGGCCGACCGCGAGGTCAGGCCGCTGCGCCAGGGGAGTGCCCGCAGCTCGTCGGTGGGCAGGCCGGCCTCGGCGAACGTGGCGGTCACGTCGGCGCCCGACAGGGTGTCGATGGACAGGCGGGTGACGTTATGGCCCTGGTACTGGAGCCGTACGAGGGCGCTGAGCAGGGTCGCGCCCGTGTAGTCGACGAACGCGGCGGGACGCGTGAGGACGTCGGCCTCTTGCGCGAGCATGTACGGCACGATGCCGGTGAACAGCCAGCCCTCCACCGCGCCGGCGTGCGCCTCGACGATCGTGGGCGCCTGCGACTCGTGGTCGTAGTCGAGCCGCAGCGTGCTCACACCCGGTTGTTCCTCGCAGGTGGCCGCCACGTCGTCGACCAGATCGTGGGGGCCGACCACCCCGATGAGGATCCCCACTGAAACCTCCTGGCTAAATTACGGTCAAGACCGCTATGACTTTATCTTGTGCGAGGTGTTGCGTGATTCCGAAATTCCCCAGCGCCGCGGAAGCGGCCGGCAGGACGCTCGGCGACGAGGAGGTGGCCGCCGCCGAGCGGGTGATCCGCTCGGGGATGCTCAACTCCGTGTGGGGCACCGAGGCCAGGGCGCTCGAACGCGAGATGGCCGAGCTGTGCGGCGCCCGGCACGCCGTGGCGTGCAGCTCGGGCACCGCGGCTCTGCATCTCGCGGTCGTGGCGGCCGCTCCGAACCCGGCCGACGAGATCATAACGACGCCCATGACCGACTTCGGAACCGTGGCCCCCATCCTGGCGCAGAACGCGATCCCTGTCTTCGCCGACGTCGATCCGCTGTCCGGGAATCTCGATCCGGCCGCCGTGCGGGCCGCGATCACCCCGCGCACCAGGGCGATCATGGCGGTGCACCTCTTCGGCGCGCCCGCCGCCGTGGACGAGTTGCGGGCGATCGCCGACGAGCACGGGATCATGTTGATCGAGGACTGCGCGCAGGCGTGGCTGGGCGAGCTGCCCGGCGGCCGGCCGGTGGGCGCCGCCGGCGAGATCGGCTGCTTCAGCCTGCAGCAGTGGAAGCACGTCACCTGCGGCGACGGCGGTCTCGTGGTCACCGACGACGACGCGCTGGCCCGGACGATGCGGCTGTTCTCCGACAAGGGCTGGGATCGGGCCGGCGGGCGGCACCACCTGAGCTTCGGGCTCAACTACCGGATGACCGAGCTGCAGGCCGCGGTGGCCCGCGCGCAGCTGGCCAAACTGCCGGGCGTGGTGGCCGCCCGGCGGCACTGGGCCACGCGGTTGCTGCGGGAGCTGGCCGGGCTGCCGGGCCTCGTGCTGCCCGATCCGCGCGGGCACGCGTGGTGGTACTTCCCGGTCGTGCTGCCGGGCGGGGGAGCGCCGGAGCTCGCCGCAAGGCTGGCCGCCGACGGGATTCCGGCCCGGTCCGGGTACCTCGCCGAGCCGCTCAACCGGGCACCGCTGTGGGACGGGCCGATGTACGGCACGTCCAGATTCCCGCTGTCGGCGTCACCGGCCGCCTGCCCCGAGGCGGACCGCCTGGTCGGCGAGACGCTGCTGATCGTGGACCTGAACGAGAACTACACCGCCGACCACGTCACGGCGATCACCGATGGATTCCGTCGTTACGTTCAGATGTCGGGCATTGACCCTTCATGAGGGTGGTCGCTACATTTCGGTCTGGACCGGTATTGCCAATAAGCCGGTGTTTCCAATGAAAGGAAGGCTCGATGAGGAAGGTTGCGCTCGCCGGCCTCGCGGCCGCCCTGGGAGTCGTGCTCGCCGGATGCGGCGGCTCCGGCTCAGGGTCGGACAAGAGCACGGTGACACTCTGGATGTACCCCGTGATCGGGGATCAGGCCAAGAACCAGGCGTTCTGGGCCAAGATCGAGAAGGACTTCGAGGCCAAGAACGCCACGATCGATCTCAAGGTCGACCATCAGCCCTGGGAGGGCCGTCAGGAGAAGATCACGACGGCGCTCGCCTCGAAGAAGGGCTTCGACCTGGTCGTGCTCACTCCCGACCAGATCCCGCAGTACGCCAAGCAGGGCGCCCTGGCCCCGGTGGACGACGTGGTGGCCGCCGCCAAGACCTCCTTCCTGCCCAACGCCCTCACCGCGCTGAGCATGGAGGGCAAGCTCTACGGCGTGCCGATCTACCAGACCATCACCGCGCCGATCTACAACAAGAAGGCGTTCACCGACGCGGGCGTGACCGGGTTCCCCCAGACCTGGGAGGAGTTCAAGGCCGCCGCGCCCAAGCTCGCCGCCAAGAAGGTCGCGATCCTCGACTACCCCGGCGCCCCCGAGGTCAGCCTGAACCAGAGCTTCTACCCGCTGCTGTGGGGCAACGGCGGCAGCGTGTTCGCCGCCGACGGCAAGAGCGTCGCCTTCAACGGTCCCGAGGGCATCGGGGCCCTGCAGTTCCTGCTCGACCTGCAGAAGCTGGGCGGCCTGCCGGAGAACGCGGCGACCAAGAAGAACGAGATCGAGGGCGGCGCCCTGGCCGGGGGCAAGACGGCCGTCTACCACGCGGCCACCGCGCTGCAGGTCGCCCAGCTCGGCGCGGCGATCGGCGACGACAACGTCGGTGTCGGGCTGCCGCTGGAGAACGCGAAGAAGGTCGCGTTCGGCATCCCCGGCGGGCTCGTGCTGGCCAAGCACTCGCCGAACGCCGAGGCCGCCAAGAAGTTCGCCGCCTTCCTGTCCGCGCCGGAGGCCTCGGCGGCGCTGGCCAAGGAGTCGGGCTTCTTCTCCGCGCGTACCGACGTGACCGTGCCCGGCATCTCTCCGGTCGTGCAGGAGTTCGCCAAGTCGCTGGAGTACGCCTTCCCGGGCGACACCCACCCGATGGCCCGCCAGGTGATGGCGCTGATCGCGCCGGAGATCCAGGCGGCCCTGCTCGGCCAGAAGGACGCCAAGACGGCCCTGGACGACGCGGCCAAGGAGGCCAACGCGCTGCTGGCCAACGGCGGCTGATGCGGTTCGCCCCCATCGCGGCGGGGGCCGTTACGTGCGAAAGGCGAGAACCTGATGCGACAGCGCTTGCGGGACCCCATGGCGGGCCTGCTGTTCGTCCTCCCCATGCTGGTGCTCTTCCTGGTCTTCAGGTTCGTGCCCATCCTGGGTGCGGGGGGCATGAGCCTGACCGACCTGAATCTCGGCGGGGAGTGGAACTTCGTCGGCGTCGACAACTACGCCCGGTTGCTCGACGACCCGAAGTTCTGGGACAGCCTGCGGATCACGCTGGTCTATGTCGCGATCTACGTGCCCCTGACCGTCATCGTCGCGCTCGGCACCGCGCTGCTGCTCAACGCGGTCGTCTTCATGCGCGGCCTGTTCCGGGGCATGCTCTTCCTGCCGTACGTCACCAGCTTCGTGCTGGCGGGTGTGATCTGGCGGTGGATCTACGAGTTCGACGGGATGATCAACGGGCTGCTGGGCAAGTTCGACCTTGGCCCCGTCGGCTTCCTTGAGGAGGCCGCCCTCGTGCTGCCCGCGCTGGCGGTGGTGTCGGTGTGGAAGGGCTTCGGCTACTCCATGCTGATCCTGCTCGCCGGTCTCAAGTCGATCCCGGCCTCCTATCTGGAGGCGGCGACGGTCGACGGGGCCGGGCCGTGGCAGCGGTTCCGCCGGATCACGCTGCCACTGCTCAAGCCCACCCTGTTCTTCGTCGTCGTCATCGAGACCATCGGCGCCTTCCAGACGTTCGACACCATCTACGTGATGACCGGCGGCGGGCCCGCCAGGGCGAGCTACACGCTCATCTACGGCCTGTACGACCAGGGCTTCAAATTCTCCAACCTCGGCTACGCGGCCACGATCGGCATCGTGCTCTTCGCGCTGGTGCTCGTCGTGTCGCTGGTCCAGCGCCGCCTGCTCGATCGGGGAAACGCATGACGCTCACCGCCACCCGGCCCGCCACCGCGGTCGTGAAGCCTCCGGTCAAGGCACGGCGCGGGTCCTTCCGATGGCCACTGTGGGTGCTGCTCGCGCTCGTGTCGGTGATCACGGTCAGCCCGTTCTTCGTGATGTTCGTGGTGGCGCTGTCGCCACCGGGCGAGCCGACCCTGCCCGTGCAGTGGCCGGAGTCGCTGTCCCTGGACACCATCGTGGACCTGCTGTCGTCCTCCGGGTTCGCCGGCTGGACGGTCAACACGGTGATCTACGCGCTGGTGTCCGTGCTGATCACCCTGCTGACCGCGTCGATGGCCGGGTACGCCTTCGCCAAGAAGCGCTTCCCCGGGCGCGACACGATGATGTGGGCGTTCCTCGCGACGCTCATGGTGCCGTCCCAGGCGACGCTGATCCCGATGTTCGTGCTCATCTCCAACCTCGGCGGGGTGGACACGTTCTGGGGACTGATCGTGCCGACGCTGGCCAACTCCCAGGCGGTCTTCCTCATGCGGCAGTTCATCCGCGACCTGCCCGACGAGCTGTTCGAGGCGGCCAAGGTCGACGGGGCCTCCGAGTGGCGCGTCTACTGGCAGATCGTGATCCCGCTGATCAGGCCGATCCTGGCCACGCTCGGGGTGTTCGTGTTCCTGTGGCACTGGAACGACTTCCTGTGGCCGCTGGTGATGGCGCAGTCGGACGAGATGCGCACGCTCACCGTGGGGCTGGCGTCGATGCGCACGGAGGGGTCGTCGCTGGCCGTGCTGATGGCCTCCGCCGCGCTGTCGGTGCTGCCATGCCTGCTGGTGTTCGCGCTCCTGCAGCGGTACCTGGTCAACAGCATTACGATGACCGGACTCAAATAAAGTCTTTTAGATGGATATATCGTCACAGGCCGCGCGGCTGCGGGAGCAGCTGCGCGGCACGTTGCTCGCGGCGGCGGCCACCCCCATGACGGCCTCGGGCGAGGTGGACCTCGACCTGGTGACGGCCTATTTCCGCGGCCTGCTCGCCGACGGTGCCGACGGGCTCGCGGTGCTCGCCCACACCGGCCGCGGCCCCTTCCTGCCGCCGCCGGTGCGGTCCGCCGTGATCGAGTGCGCGGTCTCCCTGGGAGTGCCGGTGCTGGTCGGCGTCGGCGGCGTCCCTGATGAGACACAGACGGGCGGAGTCACGGTCACGTTGAGCACGGCGCGACCGGACAGCTCGGCAGCTCCCCGGGACGCGCCCCCGGGTTCGGTGGAGCGGGTCGTCGAGGAGGCGCGAGTCGCCGCCGGGCTCGGGGCCGCCGGCGTGCTGGTGTTCCCCTCCGCCACCGACCGGCTCGCCCTGCACGATGCCGTCTGGCGGGGCGCGGGGCTGCCCATGATCGCCTTCGATCTCTACACGCTGCCCTGCCCATCCGCCGTACTGAAGGAGATCGTCCGCCACCCCGGAGTGGCGGGACTGAAGGCGGCGCTGCTGTCGGACGCGATGGGATGCCAGGAGGCGATACGGATCACCCATGAGGCGGGACGGCTGGCGATCACCGGGGAGGACCGGATGTTCGGCCCGTCGCTGCTGTGGGGCGCCGAGGCGGCGCTGGTCGGCCTCGCGGCCGCGCGGGTGGGCGTCACCCGAGACGTGATGCGCGCCTTCGCCGGGAACGACCTGCGGGAGTTCGAGCGGGCGTCTGCGCGGCTCGATCGGCTGGCCGCCGCGACGTTCACCGCGCCGATGGAGGGTTACGTCCAGCGCATGTTGTGGCTGGCCGCCGCTGAGGGGCGCATTCCGCGCTCGCACGCCTTCGACCTGTACGGCCCGGTGATGGAGGAGGACGGGCAGACGCTGGAGAAGGCCGTCCTCGCCGAGGTCTGACCCACCCCGCGCCCGGGCCGGTCAGCCGATCGGGAGGCGGAAGAGGGTGGCGGCGTTGCGCCAGGCCAGGCGGTCGGCCGCGTCGCCGGTCAGTCCCGCCGCCGCCACGGAGCCGAAGGCGGCGGCCGGGTCGATGAGCGTGGAGTCGGTGCCGAACAGCAGCTGTCCCGGGTCCACCGCGGCGGCGACCTCCGCGATGCGCCCGGCGGGGAAGTGCGACCAGCACGGCTCCAGGTAGAGGCGGTCGCAGGCGCGGGCGGCCTCGATGGCGTGCCGGTAGCCGTCCGCGCCCATGTGCCCGGCGATCACGCGCAGGCCCGGGGTGTCGAGACAGACCTGGGCCAGGTCGAGCACGGAGGCGCCCCAGGTGTGCACCAGCGCCGGGACGTCCGCCGCCGCCGCCAGAGCCAGCGCGTCGCGCAGCTGCGGGGAGGTGACGGGGGAACCGGTGTAGTCGGTGTGGATCTTCACGCCGACGAACCGGCCGGTGGGCAGGTAGGTGTTCAGGTCGCGCTCGGCCTCGGCCAGGCGGCGCGGGTTGACGGTCGCGTAGCCGTACAGGCGGGCGGGGCCGGGCACGGAGTCCAGGTAGGCGGCCAGGGCGCGGTTACCCGCCGGGGCGTCGTAGATGACGGCCTCGGTGCCCGACACGATGGCCAGGTCGATCCCGTAGCGGTCCATGGCTCGGATCGTCAGCGCTGAGACGTCCATGGTGAAGAACCACGGACCCCAGTGCGCGTGGACATCTATGATCATGAGGGTTCCCCGAGGAGCAGGCGGCGGGCGTTGCCTCCGGCGACGAGCGCGACCTCGTCGGGCTTCAGGTCGCCGGTGGCCAGGCGGAGCAGGGGAACGAGCGGCTCGTAGTAGGGCGTGCGGGAGCCGAACAGCAGGCGGTCCGCCCCGATCTCGCCGGCGACGGTCTCCAGCGCGTCAGGGGAGTTGAGCAGCCGGGTCGAGGTGTGGAAGCCCGGCTCGTCGGCGGCCGCCACGAGGAAGTCGCCCAGGTGGTAGAAGTGCGTGTCGAGGAAGACGACCCGCAGGCCGAGACCGGTGAACGGCTGCCAGAACCGGCGCACGTCGCCTCCGGTCAGCACGGTCAGGCCGAGCGCGGCGGCCCGTCCGGCGACGTGCCGCACCGAGGGGAAGCCCGCCTCGACGCCTTGCTCGTCGGGGAAGAGCCGGACCGCCCGTACCCCCAGGGCGGCCAGCCGCTCCATCTCGCGCACCGCGCCCAGGGGGTCGCGCAGGTCGAGGGCCCCGACGGGCACGACCGCCGCGCCGCCTGCGGCCGGTGGCTCGCCGTGGGCGGAGGACTCCGCGGCCGGGAGTGCGGTGCCGCCGGCCGCCGAGGCGAGGGTTTCGTCGTTGCCCGACGCCATGTCGAAGAGCGCGGCCCGCAGGCTGGCCACCGCGCCCGCGGTGATGTCGTGGCGGGCCAGGATATGCGGGGCGGGCTCCTGCGGAAGGTCACGGTCGGGGTAGGCGCCGCCGAGCACGTCGGCGTCGAGCGTCACCACCAGGTCGCCGATCAGGCGCCGGGTGTCGAAGGGTGTCATCCGGGCATCCTTCCGTTCGTATACCGGTCATGACCATAATCATCGAGTCCGATGACCGCAAGGGCGGGAGCGTTGACGGTTTCCGGTTGGACGGGCGGTGCGGACGAGAGTGTTGACGACTTCTGCTCACTTGATTACGGTCTGGACCAATATGGTGCAGAAGTGAGCTCTCGCAAGGAGTAGTCCCATGCCTCTCAGCCGATCGCTGCGAGCCGTCCTCGTCACCGTCGCCGCGTTACCCGCCCTGCTCGTCCCCTCGATCGCCGCCGCCGCACAGGGGCCGCCCGCCGTACAGAGCTCGCAAATTCAGCAGGCGCGGTGCGAGGGGGCCGGGGTACAGAGGTTCGGCCCCGCCTCCGCGACCGGCGCCATCGTCGGCGCCGTCACCCACGAGGGACGCGGATACGTCGTCACACGCGGCCTGAAGCCGCCCGTGCTCGCCGAGATCGACCTCGCCACCCGCAAGACGCTCCGCTCGGTGCGGCTGCCCGACGCACCCGCCGCCGGTGAGGCCGAGGGAGCTTGGGCCACGGCGGTCGCGGGCGGCAAGATCTATGCCGGCACCTACCCGGTGCCGGACCTGTACAGGTTCGATCCGGCGACGGGCGAGGTCGAGCACCTGGCCTCCTTCGGCCGCAACGGCGGGTTCATCTGGAGCCTGGCCGCCTCCCCCGACGGGAAGATCTATGCCGGGACCTATCCAGACGGCAGGGTCCGCGAGTACGACCCGGCCACCGGCGCGGTACGTGTCTTCGGGGTGCTGGCCGCAGGCGAGCGCTACGTGCGCAGCCTCACCGTCGACGACCACAC
Source organism: Streptosporangium sp. CA-115845 (assembly GCF_050943795.1). Taxonomy (NCBI): domain Bacteria; kingdom Bacillati; phylum Actinomycetota; class Actinomycetes; order Streptosporangiales; family Streptosporangiaceae; genus Streptosporangium; species Streptosporangium sp. CA-115845. The sequence continues at coordinate 3,302,737 of NZ_CP191988.1, forward strand.
CGTCTACGCCGGGCTGCTCGACAAGGCCAAGCTGGTCGCGATCGACCGCGCGAGCGGCGCGGTGCGCGAGCTGGCGGCGGGCGGCACCGGGTTCGGCGCGGTCGCCGAGCACGGTGACCGGGTGCTCGGGGCCAGCGGGAACACCCTCTTCGACGTGCGGAAGGACGGCACGGACGCCAGGCGGATCGACCTCGGCGGCCGCACCCTCGACATGATCGGCTTCGCTGCCGACGGCACCGCGTACGTGTCGTCCAGGCCGCAGGGCACGATCTACCGCTACCGCACGGGCGACACCGCGCTCACCGAGGTCGGCACCCCCAAGGCCGCTGAGGAGACCCGCCGGTTGGTGCCCGAGGGCGACACGCTGCTCGGCTTCTCCGGCAGCGGCGGCATGTGGACGATGGACGTGCGCACCGGCCAGACCGTGTTCACCGACCTGATCGAGGCGGGCCTGCCGACCGGCTCGGAGCGCCCGCAGTCGATGCTGCTCGACCGCGGCCGGACGCTGTACGTCGGCGGCCACTTCTCCCTCACCATCCGCGACCTGCGCAGCGGCGACCAGCGCCGGATCTGGCTGCCGGGAGAGCCGAAGGACCTGGTCCGCCGCGGCGACAAGATCTACGCCGCGATCTACCCCAGCGGGCAGATCCTCGAGATCGACCGGCGCGACCGCGTCCGCAGCCTCGGCTACCTCGGTCACGGCCAGCAGCGGCCGTGGGACCTGGAGTACGACCCCCGCACCGACAAGCTGCTCGTCGCCTCGGCCCCACTGGGCGCCAACTTGAAGGGGGCCCTGTCGGTCGTCGACCCCGACACCGGCGAGATGGACGTCTACCTGGATGTCATCCCCGACCAGAGCCTCATGAGCCTCTCGCTCGACTCCCGCGAGGGCATCGTCTACCTCGGAGGCGACGTGCTCGGTGGCGGCGGCACCCCGCCGGTGAAGACGTCGGCGTCCGTCGCGGCGTTCGACCTGCGCAGCCGCACGGTGCTCTGGCAGGTGGACCCGGTCGCCGGCTACCGGACCTTCCAGGACATCAAGGTGCACGACGGCGTGCTCTACGGGGTCTACAAGCGCACCGCGAGCTGGTTCGCGATGGACCTGGCCACCCGCACGATCACTCACCAGGGCCCGCTGCCCGGGTACGGCGAACTGACCGTCCATCGGGGCCGCGTCTTCACCTCCACCTTCTTCGGCGGCGGCAACGTTTACGAACTGGGCACCGAGGCCAAGCTCGTGGCGACCGGCCTGGGAGACGAGTGGTACACCAACCCGCAGCTCCACTTCGAGCGCGGCTCCTGGAACGCCTGGGCCCTGGCCGGGCGTGACCTGGCGCTGATCCGGCTCGATCCCCGCTGCCCGACCTTGACGATCCCTCCGGCCTGAGATTCGTCTTCGAAGCAGACCCAGCCAGGTTCACGAGGCCCTCGTGAACCTGGCACAGCCGGATCAGATGAGCGTCATGTCGCGATGGCCCAGATGTTGTCGTCCACAGCCTGCGCTCCCCTGGCCGCGAAGAAGAGCTCGTCCTGTGTGAGCGACTCCTCCCGCCCGGCGCCCGGATCCCAGACCTTGAAGTTCATGGGCATCCATGGGATGTGGCTCGCGTTGGTTGTCTCGAAGCCGCCGTAGCCGTGGATGACGATGTAGTGCCGGAGGCTCCCGGACGCGTTCGGAGACCAGGGCAACTGGCCAGGCTTGACGAGAACGGCGACCGGCCTGCCCCTCGACAGCGACGTCACAATCGTGTTGAGTCCGATCTCCCTGGCGATCCCGCTGGGAGGGATGTCGTAGTCCTTGTAGGGGAAGTCCTGGGGCACGCTTGCGTTGAGGCCGAGTTTCATCATCCACGGCATCGTTCCGAGGGCGGTCGTCTCCGAGATACCGGCCAGGCTGGACTGCGAGGGAGCCGAGATGCCCATCGTGGCGATGATCGTCTGCGCCGCTCCGGGACCGCACCAGTTCGACTTCTCCTGATACTTGGCGGAGAGAGTCATGTCCAGGGCACGCACGGGCCTCATCCACGCGCCGGCGATACCGAAGGTGGCGTCGGCCACCACATAGGGCCGTCTGAGCGCGGTCCATCCGGTCCAGCATGCGCGACTGCCGTTAGTCGTCATCGTCGGGCACGACTGGGGGATGCTGACGCCGTTGTCACCGAACCAGAGCCTCATGTTGACCTGGAAATTGGTGTACGCGCCGGGGTTGATAAAGGAGATGGCCCGCACTTGCGTGCGTGCCGAGTTGAACTCCAGGCACACCTGATAAGCGGTCCCGTTGTAGGTTCTGGAATTGGAACAGGTCCTGTTCCCGGTACTTGTGGGGTATTCCCCCCAGGTGCCGGCCTGTGCGGGGATCGCGGGGACGGCGACGAACGCGAGCACCGTTCCGCTCAGGACCGCGAGTAATGCTCTGATCATTCTTCGCACGAGCTTGCCTCCTTTGTGTCGAGGGCATGGTTGGTCGAGAGGCCCACATCGGTTCAGGCCGAAGTAAGGAGGGGCTGTCCTCACTCCTGGGGAACGGCAAGCCTGTACAGCCGCTCGTTGATCTTGTAATAGAGATTGCCGAGGCCGTCGGCCGTCAGGCCTTCCATCCCTGGGATCGTCAGCAGCACGGTCAGCACCTTCGTCGACTTGTTGATCTTGAAGATCTGGTCGCCCATCGTGCCGTACACGTGGAGGGGATCCTGGGTCACGGTCAGCAGCACCCCGTCGCGCCAGGCCAGACTGGGCTTACCGGCATAGTCGGGGTCGGGGAACAGCCGTCTGGCCGTGATCGCCGCGGGCCGCGCCGGATCGAGGGTGAACAGTGAGCCGCCCGCCAGGCCCCAAAGCTCACCGTCCACCTCCGCGAGGGCTGTGACGGCCTTGGGCGCCGTCAGCGGGAGCGGATGTGGGCGCACGGCATCGGTGGCGGGGTCGAAGGAGAACAGTGTGGCCGACGCCCCCGGCGCGTAGACGGGGTCGACACCCAGAGCACCGCGCGTGGAGGTGCCGCCGAACAGCTTGCCTCCCGCGTAGGCCAGCGAGACGACGGACTGGTTCGGCGCCACGCAGAGGGTCCGCCCGGCCGTGCCTTCCTTCCAGACGGTGAGGGCGCCGCTGCGCTTGCCGTACTTCGGCACCGTGCCCATGTAGACGGTGCCGTCCGGCCCGCCGGCGAGCGCGTATGGCCGATCCTGCGGCGGCGGGCCCTTGCCCGGCTCGCAGTCGTTGGCCTTGTCTCCCGCCTCGCCACCGGTGTACCTGAGCGTGGGCGGCCAGGAACCCGCGGGGTTGTGGCTGTAGAGCTTGGCCGACGGGTAGACGCCCATGTAGAGCAGGCCGTTGTGTGCCAGCAGGCTGTCGGTCTGGCTGAGCCCATTGAGGGTCGGCGTGTCCGGCCGGCCGTCGTCGCCGTCGCCCCGCAGCGGGTCGTAGACACCGATGCCGCCGGTCAGGTAGCCGCCGGTGTAGATGTCGCCGTCGGGCCCCGCGCCGAGCGCGTTGATCGCGGCGGGCAGGACGGGTGCGCCGGAGACGACCCGGCTACTCCAGTTGCCGCTCGCGGGGTCGTACTTGAAGATCCTGGTGCCGTCCGAGGCCGCGCCGAGGCCGACCAGCGTGCCGTCGGCCCAGGTGTACCCGGTGACGTCGAGTCCGGGCCGGACAGAGGTCGCCCGCACGGACCCGGTGCCCACGTCGTAGGAGTGCAGCAGCCCCTCCTTGACGAACCAGACCTTGCCGTCGCGAGCCGGCGAGTGGTGCAGGTCCACGTCGGTGATCGCGGCGTCGGTGACGGCGGCGTGCGAGCCGTCGGCGTTGCGGACGACGCGCAGGACGAGCAGCGTGCGGTCGATCCAGGCGAACAGCCTGTTCCCCGTCCAGGTGAGCCCGCCCACCATGGAGTTGTACGCGTAGGCCGCCGGAAGGAGACTGTCCACGCGCCCCGTGACGTTGTCGAACCTGGTCAGCGCGGCGTTCGTGCCGGTGCCCAGGTACGTGGCGTTGGCGTCCGGGTCGTGGGCGAGGCTGCGCACGTACTGAGCACCGGCCGCGATGGGCACGTTGCCGATCGTGGTGAAGGAGCCGTTGTCGTACTTGAAGTAGCGGCCGTCGTTGTAGGTGCCGCCGTACACCTTCCCGCCCGCTCCCGGCTCCAGGTCCCAGATGAACGAGTAACCGCCCTCCGCCCGCCCGAGGTCGGTGACCGTGGACTGGCCGGGGACGTATCGGTAGAGCTTGGAGTTGGGATAGGTGCCGAGGTAGACGCTGCCGTCGGTGGCCGTGGCCGCCGCCCAGCCGCCGACGGTGGCTGTGGCCGCGGTGTCGGGAATGGTGATCTTCCGGGTCACCTCCTCGCCGGCCACGTCGATCACGGCGAGCTGTGGGTTGGCGTCGGCGGTGCCGGTGTAGAGGGCGTAGGCGCTGCCGCCCGAGAAGGTGGTGGCGTTGGGCACGCTGCTCTCGATCTGCACGCCCAGATCGGTCAGGTCCCTGGTGATCAGCACCTCGTCCCAGTAGGCGGTGCCCACGTCGGCCACACCCGAGTAGATGAGGGCCGAGACGGTGGCCGTGCCGGTGGGCGCGACGCCCGAGGCCGTGACGCGGTTCCACCGTCTGCCCGTCACCGAGGCGTTCGCGCCGCCGCCGAGAAGACGGCCGGAGGCATCCCTGAAGCGCAGATACAGATGCGCGGTGCCGTCATCGGCCCAGACCTCGGCGTGCAGTGTGTAGCGAGTCCCCGCCGCGGCGGGCAGGCCCGGCATGCTCTCCCTGCCGTACGCGGCCCCCGGGTCTGTGTCGGCGACGCGCGCAGTGGTGCGCCCGTCCCAGGCCACGACGCTGACGCCGCCCGGGCTGTGCGAACCGCTCCATCCGGCCAGCCCCTCGTCGAAACCTCCGTTGACGATCCGCAGGTCGGCCGCGGACGCCGACGTGAACGGCACCGCGAGCAGCGCCGCCAGGAACGCCATCGCCACCGCCCCGCGCAGGGCGCGGCTCACGCGCCTGTACCTGTCCTGCGGACAGGCGTCGGCCCCGCCAATAGGTTCTCCAGGCGAATCTGCACAGCGCGCCACCTCCATGATGCGTTCATTCGTGTTCAATTTCAGCCATGACCGTAATCTCATATGCTGCCTCCACGCCCACCGCGTGAGCCGGCGTGCGCGGGGATCCCCTCACGGCGTGGACCTGCCGGGGCAGGTGATGTAGCCGTAGGACGTGCCCCTCTTGTCGCGATCCGGTAGCAGACTGTCGTTGTCGGCGATGACCGCCGGCCTGGCAGTCGTCAAGCGGGTCATCGAACGGGGCGCGTTCTGCCCCCCGGGTTAAGGCGGGCCCGCGGGCGGCGGGCTGGGCATGGTCGTTAGTTTGCATACTGTGTCGATTACGGTCAAGGCCCAAATAAATGAAACGGGACCGAGGTGAACCAACATCCAACGCCGGTCGAGTCCCCCTGGTTCGGTTCGGGAAGTTCACCTTGACCTACCGGAAACCGGCGTGTGCTCCGCGACACGGGCCCGGCTCGGCCCAGCCGATACCGCGCGAGTTGGCGACGCGGCCGGTGACGGCAGGGGTGCGCGGGTCGTAGTAGGTCCGGCCCTGCTCGTCGGGCGGGGAGGCGTCGAGGCCGTGGGCGGCGTCGAGCTTGTCGACCCACGCGCCTGCGGCGATGTCCCACACATGCATGGGACCCGGACTCGCGCTGCCGAATGAGCAGGGCGTCCTGCGGCGGCACGCCCAGCTCGGTGATCCTGCCCAGGGCATGAGCCTCGGTGGACCCCTGGAGCGCCGGCACGGCGGATGCCGCGACGACGATCGCTAATAATTTTCTTATTAGGGTCATGACCGGAAACCTAAATACCGCTAATCTTTCCGTCGTTGGTCGATTTCGGCAACGACCGAATTGGAAAGGCTCGTGCGTCTACCCCCCTACCCCCGCTTCTCCTCCCTGCTCCCGCCACCGCGCTGCCCGGCGGAAAGGTCTGCTCCGTCGTCACGCACGGCCGTCCGCGCGCGACCTCGCCCTCGAACCAGGTCAGCCTGGGCAGCTACACCTTCGGTACGGACGGCCGGGTCCGCGCCGAGGCCTCTTCCCGCATCGGAGCGGTGTCCTGCGACCCACTCCCATCCATGACGACCGGAAAGGTTCCCCCCACATGATCCAGCGTCGTAGATTCCTGCAGCTCACCGCCGTCGCGGGCGGCTCCGCACTGCTGCCCGCCGCCCCCGCCCACGCCCACACCGCCGCCGAAGGCGAGGTGACCGTCCTGGGCCCCGCCAGCGTCACCAGCGCCCTCGGCAACGGCGAGTTCGTCGGTGGCGTGCTCTACGCCGGCACCCGTGGGCTGTCACCCAACGTCGTGGGCGCATACGACCTGGCCCGTGACACGGTGACCGGGCACACCGACATCCCCACGGGCATCGGCGTGTGGGCGATGTGCGCCGTCGGCACCGATGTCTACATCGGCACCCACGGCCGCTCCGACCTCTACCGGCTCGACACGCTCACCGGCGCGCTGTCCAAGGTGGGCGCCTACAGCCACCCCTACATCTGGAACCTGGCCTCCTCACCCGACGGCAAGGTCTACCTGGCGATCTCCGAACCGGGCCGGGTCGTGGAGTACGACCCGGCCACCGGAGCGAGCCGCGACCTGGGCGTCATCGTCGAGGGTGAGGCGTACGTGCGGAGCATCGCCGCCGACGCCACCACCGTCTACGCGGGTATCGGCGCGCACGCCCACCTGATCGCGATCGACCGGGCCACCGGTGCCAAGCGCGACATCCTGCCCGCCGAGTTGGCCGCCCGCGACTTCGTCGCGAGCCTGACGATCTCCGATACCCACCTCGCGGGCGGCATCTCCTCCAACGGCGAGGTGCTGGTGATGTCGAAGTCGGACCCGTCCGACCACCGGGTGCTCACCACCGGCGAGAAGTACATTCCCTCGGTCCTGCTGCACGACGGCCATGTCTACTTCACCGGGCGGCCCACCGGCACGCTCTACCGCTGCCGGCTGGACGGCGGCGCGGTGGAGACGCTCGGCGTGGCGCTTCCCGAGGCGGCCACCCACCGGCTCCTCTCGCACGAAGGCCGCGTCTACGGCGTCCAGGACGGCGCGGTCTTCGTCTATGACCCGGCCGACGGCTCGCTCGACTACGTCAACCTCGTCCAGCGGGGGTTCAGGGCCGCGCCGGAGCAGCCCATGTCCGTGCACTCCGACGGGCGGCGGGTCTACGTCGGTGGCAAGGGCGGCGCCGACATCCACGACCTGAAGGCGGGCACCAGCACCCGCCTCGGCATCCCCGGCGAACCCAAGACCGCGCTCACCGTGCGGGACGTCACCTATCTCGGCGTCTACACCCAGGGCCTGCTGTATGCGCACCGGGCCGGCGAGCCGTCGGCCACGTTGCTCGCCAAGACGGGCAACCAGCAGGATCGCCCCCGCGACCTCGCCCACGACGCGCTGACCGGGCTGATCGCGATGACCACCCAGCCCGAGCCCGGCCAGCTCAACGGCGCGCTGTCGCTCTACTCCCTCCGCACGGGGAAGCTGGACACCTACCGGCCGGTCGTCGAGCGGCAGAGCCTGTACGCCGTCACCTGCCGGGCCGGGGTCGCCTACCTCGGCACCAATATCCAGGAGGGCCTCGGACTTCCGCCGGTCACCACGACCGCCCGGCTGGCCGCCTTTGACCTGCGCGCGCGCAGGCTGCTGTGGCAGCTCGAACCCGTGCCGGGTGCGAAGGTCGTCCTGGGCCTGGCGCACACGCCCCTGGCCGTGTACGGCGTGACGAATACCGGGATCCTGTTCGAGTACGACCTGTTGCGCCGCAAGGTCACCCGCACCGTGCAGGTCGGTGCGAAGGGGAGCGACCTGCATGTGTCCGGCCTGGTCGCCTACACCACCGACGGTGACGCGATCTACAAGGTCGACCTCGTGACGTTCGCCGTGAAGACCATCGCCTCCGGCCTGGCGGGCGAGTGGTTCGGTGGCGAGCCGAAGCTGGCTCTCGACCCCTCGCGCAGGGCACTGTACGGCGTGCGCGGCCGCGACCTGGTCCGGATCGCCGTCACCGGGCGGCGCTGACCACGGCCGGGCCGGTCATCCCCGGGCCGCGAGCACCTTCGCCGGTGCCTCGCTCACATCGGCCGCGCGGGCGGGGGCGTCCACACATTGCTCTGGGCGCCACCGCGAGCGCTTTTACGCCAGAAGGCTCCGCGACCGGGGTCAGACATCGGCCGGGGCGGAGAGCAGCCAGGGGAGGGTGAACTCGTCGTCGTGGGTTACTCCGTCGAGGAAGGCGTGCCATTCGTCGAGGGTGTAGGTGATGGTGGATGTGGGCGGGGTATCGCTGTCCTGGATCGTGATGTGTTCGCCGTCGAAGCCGATGAGGAGGCGGCCTGCGAAGAGGGCGGGGGTGCCCAGCTTCTGCGGGGCGAGATCGTCGGCGTGTACACGGTCGAGGAGGGTGAGCCAGTCCTCCGGGGTGATGGCGATGGTCGGGCCCTGGGGGGAGGGGTTGCTGGAGTTGTGCAGCCAGACGACGGTGCCGTCGAAGCGGGCTTCGACACAGTTGCTCTGGGCGCCGCTACGGGCGCTTTTACGCCAGAAGGCTTCGCGGCCGGGGTCAGGCATTGGCCGGGGTGCCGAGGAGCCAGGGAAGGGTGAACTCGCCGTCGTGGGCCGCTCCGTCGAGGAAGGCGTGCCATTCGTCGAGGGTGTAGTTGATGGTGGGGGTGTCGTTGTCCTGCACGGTGACGTGTTCGCCGTCGAAGCCGATGAGCAGGCGGCCTTCGATGAGGGTGGGGGAGTTCAATTTCTGGGGGGTGAGGCTGCCCGCTCGGACCTGGTCGAGGAGGGTGAGCCAGTCCTCCGGGGTGATGGCGATGGTCGGGCCCTGGGGGGAGGGGTTGTTGGAGTTGTGCAGCCAGACGACGGTGCCGTCGAAGCGGGCTTCGACACAGTTGCTCTGGACGCCGCTACGGGCGCTTTTACGCCAGATGCCGCCCACATTCTGATCGCCAGCCATACTCGGCACCCTTTCTTGGATGAATTGTGCCGATTAGAGGGTAACTGCTATCTCTCGAAGAAAGGAGTCTGATTCGGCGGGGCTCAGGGCGAGGGCGGTGAGACGCTCAAAAGCTCGGAGATATTGGTCGACGCTGTGTTCGTCCTCGATGTAGGCATCGGTGTTCATCGTCTCGACGTGGGCAACGTCCAGGCTGGGGAGACGTAGGACGCTGAAGGCGCCGAAGAGTCCCGGATTGGGGCGGTCGAGAAACGGCAGGACCTGCAAGGTGACGTTCGGCCGAGTCGTGTATTCGCGCAGATGCTGTAGCTGATCCCGGAAGATCTCCGGCCCGCCGATGGGCTGGCGCAGGGCGGCCTCGCTGATCACGGCCCTCAAGATGACTGGTTCGTCGCGGCTGATAATGGCCTTGCGGTTCATCCGGACGGTGATGAACTCATCGAGCCTCGGCACGCTGCCCAGCTCTCCCAGGGCGGACACGAACGCACGGGCGTATGCCTCTGTCTGCAGAAGCCCAGGCATCAGATGCATCTCGTATGTCCAGATCTCGGTCGCCGTTGCCTCAAGCCGGATCAGGTCCACATATGAGGGCGACAGCGCGTCGCTGTGCTCGACCCACCAGCCGCGTCGTTCCTGCTGCACCTCTGTTGCGACGGCCATGAGTTTTTCTCGGATGCCGAGGTCGGTGACTCCGTACGCGTCCAGGATCGGAGGCACGTCGCGGGGTGGAATGCCGACGATGCCGTTCTCGATGCGGCTGAGTGAGCCTGTGGAACGTCCGCATTTCTCGGCGGCGAGGGCAAGGGAGGTGAGGCCTGCCCGGAGCCGGAGTTCCGCGAGCTTGGCGCCGAACCAACGTTGTCGGAGTGATGGTTTTTCTGGTCTCATGTCCCTTTCCTGGGTCAGTGATCGAGCGCTTGATGAAGCTTTCTTCGTCGTAAGAATTTCACCGAAGCAGCTTGCGGATCAGAATCTCGCGGACCACTATAGGCTCGGCGATCGATTACCGAAGGTGATCGACAAAAAACGGTTAGTAGTCGGAATCGATGGCGGATTCGGCGTTCGAAGCGCCGGTGCTGCGGGTCTCGTCACGGTAGGTGGTGGCTGTGGGGATCTGCGGTGGCGTGCCGCCATGGGGTCGGGCCGTGTCAGGCGGCAATGGAATGTTCCCGCGCCGATCGGCGTCGTGGACCAGGGAAGGGACAGGGATGGTCATGAAGCGTTCGCGTGCTCTGATCGTCGGCGGGATCTCCGGGTTGTTCCGGGGCAGGAGGTTCAACGGCGCGGATCGGAGGTTCTCCGGTCTGGACTGGCAGCTGTTCGCGCTGGACGTGCTGTCCGCCTCCCCGAGTTTCTCCCGCCGGTTCGCGGCTACGGCCTCGCAGGTCAGGCCCGCCCGTACCTTCGTCGCCGACCTGCTGGGGGACGAGCATCCGCGCCGGGACGACGCCGTCCTGCTCACCAGCGAGCTGGCCGGGAACGTGATCCGGCACGCGATCCAGCGGGAGTTCCTCGTCTCGCTGGCGTTCGCCACCGGCGGCGTGCTGGTCGCGGTCCGGGACTGCGGGTCCTCCAGGATTCCGTACCCGAGACAGGCGGAGGAGGAGGCCCAGAGCGGCCGGGGTCTCGCCCTGGTCGACACCCTGGCGGCCCGCTGGGGTTTCCACCGATCCCCCGGAAGCACGAGCGTCTGGTTCCAGCTCGCCACGCCCCCGCCCGGCGATGTTTCGCCGCCGTCAGCCTGGTGTTCAACCCGGTCGTGAACAATGCACGATTTGATACACCCCCCAAGATGGAAGGCCATGATGGACGCTTCGCGCGATGACACCGGCGGCGGATCCGGCGGACGGCCGGTACACGCGCTGGGCGAGGTCATCGGGGTCTTCCTGAAACTCGGTGTGATCGGATTCGGTGGCCCGGCCGCGCACACCGCGATGATGCGCGACGAACTGGTGCGCCGGCGCGGCTGGGTCTCCGATGAGCGCTTCGTCGACCTGATCGGCGCCGTCAACCTCATCCCCGGCCCCAACTCCACCGAGCTGGCCATCCACCTGGGCTATGACCGGGCTCGCTGGAAGGGGCTGATCGCCGCCGGGGTGTGCTTCATCCTGCCCGCCTTCGCCATCGTCCTCGCCCTGGCCTGGGCCTATGTCCGCTACGGCCGGACCCCTGCCGTCGAGGGGTTGTTGTACGGGATCAAACCGGTGGTGGTGGCCATCGTGGTGTGGGCCCTGGCCGGACTGCTCAGGACCGCGATCAAGGGCCGGCTGACCGCGCTCGTCGCCACGGTGGCACTGGCGCTGTACCTGCTCGGTGTCAACGAGCTGCTCGTGCTGGCCGTCGGTGGGCTGGTGGTGATGGCGGCCGGCACCAGGCACCTCTGGCTGCCGCGTCGCGGTTCTCCGGGCCTGCTGCTGGTGCCGCTGCTGGTTCCCGGCCCCACCGGCGGCCGGCTCACCGAGCTGTTCCTGACGTTCCTGAAGATCGGCTCGGTGCTGTACGGCAGTGGCTACGTCCTGCTGGCCTTCCTGGAGGGCGACTTCGTACGGCGGCTCGGCTGGATCACTCGCGACCAGTTGCTGGACGCGATCTCCATCGGCCAGTTCACCCCGGGGCCGGTGTTCACCACCGCCACCTTCATCGGCTACGTCACCGCCGCCCTGCCGGGGGCGGTGCTGGCCACCGTCGCCATCTTCACCCCGTCGTTCGTGCTGGTCGGCCTGCTGACCCGGCTCGTCGACCGGATCCGCGGCCGGGCCTGGTCATCGGCGTTCCTGGACGGTGTCAACGCCACCGCGCTGGCCCTGATGGCCGGTGTCACCCTGCAACTGGCCGGTGACGCGTTCGTCGACCCGCTCACCGTGGCACTGGCCGTGCTCGCGCTGCTGCTGCAGTGGCGCACCAGGCTCAACACCGCCTGGTTCATCGCCGTGGCCGCCGCCATCGGCCTGGCCCGCACGCTGCTCGCCGGTTGACCGGCGGTAACCCCCGTGCCGGATCTCGAAGCGGTACGGGCAGACTCTGTCGGGTGAAGCGAATCCTCATCATCGGCATCGGTGCCGGTGATCCCGACCATCTCACCCTCCAGGCGGTCAAGGCCATCGCCCGTACCGACGTGTTCTTCGTCCTGGACAAGGGCGAGGTCAAACACGACCTCGTCCAGTTGCGGCACGACCTCGTCGACGCGCACGCCCGCTCGCCGTACCGGATCGTCGAGGCCGGCGATCCCGAACGGGACCGGACCACGCCCGACTACGCGCCCGCGGTCGAGGACTGGCGCTCGCGCCGCGCCGACATCTGCGAGCGGTTCATCCGGGACGAGCTCGCCGAGGGGCAGACGGGTGCCTTCCTGGTGTGGGGCGATCCGGGCCTGTACGACAGTACCCTGGCCATCGTCGAGGAGATTCACCAGCGGGGCTCGGTCCGGTTCGAGCACGAGGTGATTCCCGGTGTCAGCAGCGTGTCCGCGCTCACCGCCCGGCATCGGGTCAGCCTGACCCGGGTCGCCCGGCCGGTGCACGTCACCACCGGCCGGCGTCTCGCCGAGGAGGGGCCCTCGGCCGACGACGTCGTCGTCATGCTGGACGCGCACTGCGCCTTCGCGGATCTGGGCGCCGACTTCGACATCTACTGGGGCGCCTACCTAGGCACCCCCGATGAGATCCTGGTCGCCGGACCGGTGCCCGAGGTCGCCGACCGCATCCGCGAGCTGCGTGCCGAGGCACGGGCGCGCAAGGGCTGGATCATGGACACCTACCTGCTCCGCAGGGTGTCTCGCTGAGCACCTGTCGCGGCGGCCTTCGGGGGGCATCCGGTCGGTCTCCGCTCGTCGCCGCCATGGCCGGATGGCCCGCGCAGCGGAGGCTCACCTCCGAAAGCCCGATCCATCCGGGCCGGGGAGCGGGCCAGGTCCGCCGCGCCGTGACGAATCACCTTGTTTGACGGCCCGCCACGAAAAGGGTTACATTGCGGACGATTTCGCGGTGGTCCGAGGGAAGTCCGGTGAGAAGCCGGTGCGGTCGCGCCACTGTATCCGGAACGTGAGTTCCGGGAGCCAGGTTACTTGGCCGCCGCGTCCTCATCTGTCGGGACGCGTCATCCCCAAGGAGGCTACTCATGCGTGAGCTGTCCGTTTCTCAGCCCGTTCCCCTCTCCCACCTGGCCCGCTGGCTCGTGGCGGTTCCGCTGCTCCTGCTGGTGGCCTACCTGGTCACCTTCGACCAGGGGGCGGTGTCGCAGGCGGGCGACTATCTGCACGAGCTCATGCACGACGGGCGCCACCTGCTCGGCGTTCCCTGCCACTAGACCGCGCCGTGATCCGTACCCTGCTGCTCCGCGGCCTGCTCGTCGGGCTGGTCGCCGGGCTGATCGCCGCCGTGTTCGGCTACCTGCTCGGCGAGCCGAACATCGGCCAGGCCATCGCGCTCGAAGAGGCCGCCGCCCATGCCCAGACCGAGGCCGGGCACTCCCACGGGGAGGAGGCACTGGTCAGCCGGTCCGGCCAGCAGGCCGGGCTCTTCCTCGCCCTGGCCCTGTACGGCATGTCCGTGGGGGGTGTCTTCTCCCTCGTCTTCGCCGGGCTGCGCGGCCGGATCGGCCCCCGCTCCGACGTGGTGCTGGCCGCGACGATGGCCGCCACGGCGTTCGTCGCGCTCGTGCTGGTGCCGTTCGTCAAGTACCCGGCCAACCCGCCCGCCGTCGGTGACCCGGACACCATCGGCGGCCGGACCACGCTGTACCTGGTCCTGGTCGCCATCGGCCTGCTGTCCGTGGCGGTGGGAGTGGCCTGCGCCCGTAAGGTGCCGGCCAGGCCCTGGCTCGCCGGCGCGGCCGGTTTCCTGGTGCCCGTGATCGTCACCCTGTTCGTGCTGCCGGCGGTCGACGAGGTGCCCGACGGCTTCCCCGCCCAGCTGCTGTGGGACTTCCGCCTGTCCTCCCTCGGAACCCAACTCGTGCTCTGGTCGGCCATCGGCGTGCTGTACGGCATCGCCGTGCGGCACCCCGTCCGCCGCGACGCGCTCGCGGCGGCCCCGAACTGAAGGTCCGTCGGGCCGGACACGTCAGCAGGATCTCGCAGAAGGAAACCTCGTGATCGGTGCCTACCCGTTCAGTGCCGTCGTCGGTCTCGACGACCTCAAGCTCGCGCTGATACTCAACGCGGTCTCCCCACGGGTGGGCGGTGTGCTGGTCCGGGGGGAGAAGGGGACCGCCAAGTCCACGATCGTCCGCGCGCTCGCCGCACAGCTCCCCGCCGTGAAGGTGATCGCCGCCTGCCGCTTCTCCTGCGACCCGGCCGAGCCGGACCCGGGCTGCCCCGACGGCCCGCACGGCGCGGGCGAGAGCGGGCAGGAGCGTCCGGCCGTGCTGGTGGAGTTGCCCGTCGGCGCGTCGGAGGACCGGCTGGTCGGCGCGCTCGACATCGAGCGCGCGCTCACCGAGGGGGTCAGGGCGTTCGAGCCGGGCCTGCTCGCCGCCGCGCATCGAGGTGTCCTGTACGTCGACGAGGTCAACCTGCTCCACGACCATCTGGTGGACCTGCTGCTCGACGCCGCCGCGCTCGGCACCTGTTTCGTCGAGCGCGAGTCGGTCTCGGTACGGCACGCGGCGCGGTTCCTGCTGGTCGGCACGATGAATCCGGAGGAGGGTGAGCTGCGGCCACAGCTTCTGGACCGTTTCGGGCTGACCGTCGAGGTGCGGGCGTCCAGGAATCCGGACGAGCGGGCCGAGGTGGTACGGCGCCGGCTGGCCTTCGACGCCGACCCCGCCTCCTTCGCCGCCGGGTGGGCGGGACAGGAGGCGGCTCTGGCGCGGCGGATCGTCGAGGCCAGGGAGCGGGTCAGGCAGGTCGTGCTGCCGGATGCCCGGCTGCGCCAGATCGCAGCGGTGTGCGCCGCCTTCGAGGTGGACGGGCTCCGGGCCGATCTGGTCATGGCCAACGCGGCCATCGCGCACGCGGCCTGGCGCGGCGGCGCCGAGGTCACGGCCGAGGACGTACGCGAGGCGGCCCGTCTCTCGCTGCCGCACCGCCGCCGCCGCGACCCGTTCGACGCGCCGGGCCTTGACGAGTCACGCCTCGACGACCTCCTGGCGGAGCACGGCGGCGACGAACCGGACGACCCGGACAGCGGCCCGGACAGCGGCCCGGACAGCGGCCCGGATGGCGGCCCGGACAGCGGCCCGGATGGCGGGCCGGGGGTCTCGGACGGTCCCGAGGGCCCCGCGGACTCCGGGGACGCTCCCGAGGCCGGCGCCTCCAGTGAGAGTGGCCCGTACGGCGCCGCCGACGGCTCCAACGACGGCGGCCTGCCCGACGGTGGTTCCGGGGCCGGTGCCTCCGGTGCTCCAGGTGCCTCCGACGGGAACGACGCCTCGCCGGACCGTCCTTGCGCGGAGCGGGTGGTCGCCGCCGCCGAACCGTACCGGGTGCGCCCCTTGCAGGTCCCCGGGCTGGGCGACGGCGCCTCGGGCCGGCGGTCGCGGGCCCGTACCCCCAACGGGCGGACCACCGGATCGCGGGTTCCCACCGGAAGGCTCCAGCGGCCGCACCTGTCGGCGACGCTCCGCGCCGCCGCGCCGTACCAGCGCGAGCGCGGTCGCAGTGGCCCCGGCCTGCTGGTACGTGACACCGACCTGCGCGAGGCCGTCCGCGAGGGCAAGGAGGGCAACCTGGTGCTCTTCGTGGTGGACGCGAGCGGTTCCATGGCGGCCCGGCAGCGGATGCGCGAGGTCAAGGCGGCTGTGCTCAGCCTGCTGCTCGACGCCTACCAGCGGCGGGACAAGGTCGGGCTGATCACTTTCAGGGGATCCACGGCGGAGTTGGTGCTGCCCCCGACCTCCTCGGTCGAGGTCGGCGCGGCGCGGCTGCGGGAGCTGCCGACCGGCGGTCGCACCCCGCTGGCGGCCGGGCTGCGCCGGGCCGCCGAGGTGCTCAGGGTGGAGCGGCTGCGCGACCCCGCCAGAAGGCCGCTGCTCGTGGTGGTCACCGACGGCCGGGCCACCTCGGGGTCCGACCTGGCGGCCCCCGCCGCGCTGCTCGCCGGTACGGCGGGGGTCGTGGTCGACTGCGAGAGCGGTCCGGTGCGGCTCGCCCTGGCCCTCGACCTCGCGGCCAGGCTGGGCGCGCCCGCGGTACGGCTCGACGCGCTCGCGGCGAGCGGCGGGCTCGGCGGGCTCGTCCGTGACCACCGGACCGACTACCGGAAGGCGGTCTGAGATGCCGCAGGGCAAGCCGGACACGGTGCCCGAGGACGGGCTCACCACGCGCCAGCGCCGCAGTCGGCCACTGCTGATCGTGCACACCGGGCCGGGTAAGGGGAAGTCCACCGCCGCCTTCGGGATGGCGCTGCGCGCGTGGAACCAGGGCTGGCCGGTCGGGGTGTTCCAGTTCGTCAAGTCGGCCAAGTGGCGCATCGGCGAGGAACGGGCGCTGGTGGTGCTCGGTGAGTCCGCCGAGGGCGGCAGCGTGACCTGGCACAAGATGGGCGAGGGCTGGTCGTGGATCCAGCGGCCGGGCAGCGAGGAGGACCATGCCGCCGACGCCCGCGAGGGCTGGGCGCAGATCAGGCGCGACCTGGCCGCGGAGACCTACCGTTTCTACGTGCTCGACGAGTTCACCTACCCTCTGAAGTGGGGCTGGCTGGACGTGGACGACGTGGTCGCCACCCTGACCTCGCGGCCGGGCAACCAGCATGTTGTGATCACCGGCAGGGACGCCGACCCGAGGCTGGTCGAGGTCGCCGACCTGGTGACCGAGATGGGGAAGGTCAGGCACCCGATGGACGCCGGGCAGAAGGGTCAGAAGGGCATCGAATGGTAGTGCCGCGACTGGTGATCGCCGCGCCGTCCTCGGGCAGCGGGAAGACCACCGTCGCGACCGGCCTGATGGCGGCGCTGCGCGCGCGGGGCCTGCGGGTCTCCCCGCACAAGGTGGGCCCCGACTACATCGACCCCGGCTACCACGCGCTCGCCACCGGACGCCCGGGCCGCAACCTTGACCCCTGGCTGACCGGTGAGGACCGGGTCGCGCCGCTCTTCCTGCACGGTGCGCGGGACGCGGACATCGCCGTGGTCGAGGGGGTCATGGGCCTGTACGACGGCGCCGGCAGCGGGGACTTCGCCTCCACCGCGCACGTCGCCCGGCTGATCGGCGCGCCGGTGGTCCTGGTGGTGGACGCCGCGCGGCAGGGCAGGTCCGTGGCCGCGCTCGTGCAGGGCTTCGCCTCCTTCGACACCCGGGTCCGGCTGGCCGGGGTGATCCTCAACCGGGTCGGCTCGCCGCGGCACGAGGAGATCTGCCGCGCCGCGCTGGACGAGAGCGGCATCTCGGTACTGGGCGTGATCCCGCGGGTGGACGGGGTGGCGACCCCTTCCCGCCATCTCGGGCTGATCCCGGCGGCCGAGCGCAGCGGGGACGCGGTGGCGGCGGTGGAGCGGATGGGAGCCCTGGTCGCCGGCTCCTGCGACCTCGAAGGACTGGTGGCCCTGGCGCGCTCGGCGCCGCCGCTGCCCGCGCATCCCTGGACTCCGGCCCTGCCCCCGTCCCCGGCTGTGACCGCGACCGCGTCCGGTGGGCGGCCGGTCGTGGCCGTGGCGGGCGGGGCGGCGTTCACCTTCGGGTACGCCGAGCAGGTCGAGCTGCTCGCGGCGGCGGGGGCCGAGGTGGCGACCTTCGACCCGCTCAGGGACGAGTGCCTCCCCGAGAACGCCGGGGCGGTCGTCATCGGCGGAGGTTTCCCCGAGATGTACGCGGCGGAGCTGTCCGCCAACGAGCCGCTCCGCCGCCGGGTGGCCGCCTTCGACGGCCCGATCGTCGCCGAGTGCGCCGGGCTGCTCTACCTGGCGCGCGAGCTGGACGGCCATCCCATGTGCGGAAGGCTCGACGTCACCGCGACGATGACCGGCAGGCTTATGCTGGGCTACCGTGACGCCGTGGCGACCGCCAAGTCCGTGCTCACCCGCGAGGGCGAGCGCTACCGGGGCCACGAGTTCCACCGCACGGCCACCGATCCCGGGCACGCGACGCCGCCGCTGTTCCGCTGGAGGGGCGCGGCCGACGGCTTCGCCGAGCCCCTGCTGGCCGCCTCCTACCTGCACCTGCACTGGGCCGGCAGCCCCGAGCTGGCCGAACGCCTGGTCGCGGCCATCGGCTGAACCGCCCGCACCCCGCACCGGTCTGGCGGCCGTCGACCGAACCACCGTTCTCTCGGGGGCCGCGGCAAGTCCGGCGGTCGTCGATCGAACCGTTTTCCCTCCGGGGCCGCGGCGAGTCCGGCGGTGCGCGCTCACCTCGGGGGCGGTGACCGTGCACCGACCCTGCCGCCCCCGCCGTCGCGGAGCGGGTCAGCGGTCCTCCAGGTCGCCCTCGATGCTGAGGTACGCCTCCCGCAAGGCCGTCATGATCTCGGGGTCGGGGTGCTCCCACATCCTCCTGTCGGCCGCCTCAAGGAGCCGTTCGGCGATGCCGTGCAACGCCCATGGGTTCGACGCGGCCATGAACGCCCGGTTCTCCGGGTCCAGGACGTAGGTGGCGGCCAGCCTGTCGTACATCCAGTCGGCCAGCACTCCCGTCGTGGCGTCGTAGCCGAACAGGTAGTCCACGGTGGCGGCCAGCTCGAACGCGCCCTTGTACCCGTGCCTGCGCATCGCCGCCAGCCAGTTGGGGTTGACCACCCGGGCGCGGAAGATCCGCGCGGTCTCCTCGTGCAGGGTCCTGGTCCGCACCGCGTCCGGACGGGTGCTGTCGCCCACGTACGCGGCGGGTGCCCGGCCGGTGAGCGCCCGCACGGTGGCGATCATCCCGCCGTGGTACTGGAAGTAGTCGTCGGAGTCGGCGATGTCGTGCTCGCGGGTGTCGACGTTCTTCGCGGCCACCGCGATCCGCCGGTAGGCGCTCTCCATGTCCTGCCGCGCCGGTGTTCCGTCGAGGTCGCGGCCGTAGGCGAAGCCGCCCCAGACCGCGTACACCTCGGCCAGGTCGGCGTCGTCGCGCCAGTTCCCGCTCTCCATCAGCGGCAGCAGGCCCGCGCCGTAGGCACCCGGCCGGGAGCCGAAGATCCGCAGGGTGGCCCGACGCTCGTCGCCGTGCGCGGCCAGGTCGGTGTCGGCGTGCGCCCGCACGTAGTTCTCCTCGGCGGCCTCCGCGAGGCCCGCGACCAGCCGTACGGCGTCGTCCAGCATGGTGACGACGTGCGGGAAGGCATCCCTGAAGAACCCGCTGATCCGGACGGTCACGTCGATTCTGGGCCGGCCGAGTTCGGCGAGCGGGACCGGTTCGAGGCCGCTGACCCGCCGGGACGCCTCGTCCCAGACCGGCCGCACGCCGAGCAGCGCGAGCACCTCCGCCACGTCGTCGCCCGCCGTGCGCATGGCACTGGTACCCCAGACCGACAGCCCGACGGAGCGCGGCCACTCACCGGTGTCGGAGCGGTACCGCTCCAGCAGGGAGTCGGCCATGGCCTGCCCGGTCTCCCAGGCCAGCCTGCTGGGCACCGCCCGGGGATCGACGGAGTAGAAGTTCCGCCCGGTCGGCAGCACGTTGATCAGCCCGCGCAGTGGCGACCCGCTTGGCCCGGCGGGAACGTAACCGCCGTCGAGCGCGTGCAGCACCGCGCCGATCTCGTCCGTGGTCCTGGCGAGCCGGGGCACGATCTCCCCGGCCGCGAACCCGAGCACCTTCTCCACGGTGGCCAGGACTCCGGAGTCGCGGTCACTCCGGCCGGCAAGGACGGACGCGGTGACGGGGGAGACGGCGAACGGGTCCCAGCCGCGCTCCTCCATGCCCTCGACGAGGGCGCGGGCCAGCGACTCGGCCTCGTCCACGCTCACCCTCGCGGCGCCGCCGTCCTCGGCCAGGCCGAGGGCCTCACGCAGGCCGGGGAGTGCCTCCTGACCGGCCCAGATCTGGCGGGCGCGGAGCATGGCCAGCACGAGGTCGACGCGGGCCTTCCCCTCGGGGGCGCTGCCGAGCACGTGCAGGCCGTCGCGGATCTGGACGTCCTTGACCTCGCAGAGCCAGCCGTCGACGTGCAGCAGGAAGTCGTCGAACCCGCTGTCCTGCGGCCGGTCGTCGACGCCCAGGTCGTGGTCGAGCCTGGCGGCCTGGATCAGCGTCCAGATCTGCGCCCGGATGGCGGGCAGCTTGGCCGGGTCCATGGCCGCGATCGAGGCGTGCTCGTCCAGCAACTGCTCCAGCCGGGCGATGTCGCCGTAGGTCTCCGCGCGGGCCATCGGCGGCACCAGATGATCGACCAGTACGGCGTGCGCCCGCCGCTTGGCCTGGGTGCCCTCACCGGGGTCGTTCACCAGGAACGGGTAGACCAGCGGCAGGTCGCCGAGCGCCGCGTCGGGGCCGCAGGAGGCCGACATCCCCGCCGACTTGCCGGGCAGCCACTCCAGGTTGCCGTGCTTGCCGACGTGCACGATCGCGTGCGCGCCGAAGTCGTCGGCCAGCCACCGGTAGGCGGCCAGATAGTGGTGGCTCGGCGGCAGGTCGGGGTCGTGGTAGATGGCGACCGGGTTCTCCCCGAAGCCGCGCGGCGGCTGGACCATCACCACGAGGTTGCCCGCGCGCAGCGCGGCCAGCACGATCTCGCCGTCGGGATCGCGGCTCCGGTCGACGAACAACCCGCCCGGCGGCGGCCCCCAGTGCGCCTCGATGCCATGCCGCAGGTCCTCGGGCAGCGTCTCGAACCACGCCCGGTAGCGCGCGGCCGGGATCCGCACCGGGTTCGCGGCCAGTTGCTCCTCGGTGAGCCAGTTCTGGTCCTGGCCACCCGCCGCGATCAGCGCGTGGATCAGCGCGTCGCCGTCCCGCTCCGCCACGCCGGGGAAACCGTCTCCGAGGTCGTACCCGGCCTCCGTCATGGCCGTGAGCAGCCTGACCACGCTGGCGGGGGTGTCCAGGCCGACCGCGTTGCCGATCCTGGAGTGCTTGGTCGGGTACGCCGACAGCATCACCGCGATCCGCCGTTCCGGCGCCCGGACGTGCCGGAGCAGGCCGTGCCGTACCGCGATGCCGGCCACCCGCGAGGCCCGCTCGGGATCGGCCACGTACACGGTCAGGCCCTCGTCGTCGACCTCCTTGAAGGAGAACGGCACGGTGATGATCCGCCCGTCGAACTCGGGGATCGCCACCTGGGAGGCCGCGTCGAGCGGGGACAGGCCGTCGTCGTTCTCCCGCCAGGCGTCCCTTCCCGTGGTCAGGCAGAGGCCCTGCAGGATCGGCACGTCCAGCTCGGCGAGCGCGCCGACGTCCCACGCGGAGTCGTCCCCGCCCGCCGAGGCGGTCGCCGGGCGGGTGCCCCCGGCGGCGAGCACGGTGACCACCAGGGCGTCCGCGGCCCGGAGCGTGTCGAACAGGTCGGGCTCGGCGCTGCGCAGGGAACCGCAGTAGACGGGCAGGGCCTGGCCGCCCGCCTCCTCGATGGCCAGGCAGAGCGTCTCGACGAAGGCGGTGTTGCCCGCGACGTGGTGCGCGCGGTAGTAGAGCACGCCGATGACGGGGCCCTCGGTGCGTCGCGCGACACGTTCGAGGGGGCCCCAGCTCGGGGTGGGCACGGGCGGTGCGAAGCCGTACCCGGTGAGCAGCACCGTGTCGGAGAGGAAGGCGTGCAGCTGGGCCAGGTTCGCCGGACCGCCGTGCGCGAGGTAGGCGTGCGCCTCGGCGCAGACCCCGCCGGGCACCGTGGACAGCTCCATCAGCTCGGCGTCGGGGGCCTGCTCGCCACCGAGGATCACGATGGGCCGCCGGTCGGCGAGCAGCGCGTCCAGCCCGTCCTGCCATGCCCGCCGGCCGCCGAGCAGTCGCACGACCACGAGGTCCGTGCCCTCGGTCAGCGCGGGCAGATCCTCGGCGGACAGCCTCGCCGGGTTGCCGAGCCGGTAGTTCGCGCCGCTCGTCCGCGCGCTGAGCAGGTCGGTGTCGGAGGTCGACAGCAGCAGGACGGCTGGTGGCGCGGGCGGTGCGGGTGGCACGGAACGCATGCGGAAGTCCTCCCTCGGGGTCCTCGCCCCGGGTCGTCGTCATCGCGACGGCAGGAGTCTCCTGGCTCCCGGATCAACGCTCACCCCGGCCTTCCCGCCCGTTGCCGGACCGTGGCCTTCGGTGGGGTTCGCTCCCCGGTTACAGTGGCGGGACCGCGCCGGTTTCACACCGGCTTCCTCCCTGCGCCGTCGCCTAGGTCACACTATGCCAGGCGGACATCCGTAAAGAAATGGGAGCTACCATCCACTGCGTGTCAATAACCGACCCTCCCGGAAGAACCCGGACCGACGCGTGTCCCGGAGCGCTCCAGGTGCACGCCGCGGCCGACGGCGGCCTGGCGCGGATCCGGGTTCCCGGCGGGGCGCTCACGGCGCGTCAGCTCCGCGTGGTCGCCGCCGCCGCCCGGGAGCTCGGATCCGGCGTGATCGAGCTGACCTCCCGGGCGAACCTCCAGGTACGCGGCCTTCCGCCACAGGACGGCGAGCCCCTTCCCGTCGTGCACCCGGCACGCGACGACACGCGCGTTCCAGGCGCCGGGTCCTCTCCGGCCGGGGCCTTCGCACGCGACGACACGCGCGTTCCGGACGACGGTCGGCGGCTTTCCCCGGCATCCGACTTCGCCGTGCGGCTGGCCGCCGCCGGGCTGCTGCCGTCGGCCACGCATGAGCGGGTACGCAACATCGTGGCCTCACCCCTGGCCGGGCGGGCACCCGCGAGCCTGCTCGACGTCCGTCCGCTCGTGTCCGAGCTGGACGGGGAACTCCGCGCCCGGCCCGTGCTCGCCGACCTGCCCGGCCGGTTCCTCTTCGCGCTCGACGACGGCTCGGGCGACATGGCGGCTCTCGGCGCGGACGTCACGCTGCTGCCGGTCGATCCGGTGGACGCCTCGGCGGACGTCTCCGAGGTGGCGCTGCTGCTCGCCGGTGCCGACCTGGGGCTGCGCGCACCCGTCTGCTCCGCGGTCACTGGCATGCTCGTGGTCGCCGAGGCGTTCCTGGCCGAGCGCGCCGAGCAGAGGTCGGGCGCCTGGCGGCTCGCCGAGCTGACCGACGGCCCAGGACGGGTCTCGGCTCGCGGGCTCGGGGCGGAGCCGGCTCTCCGGCTGTCCGCCCCCGCCGTACGACGGGCGCGAACGGCGGACGGCGGCACGATCGGGGTCGCCGCGCAGCGTGACGGAAGGTCGGCCCTCACCGTTCTCGCCGCGCTCGGACGGCTCACGGCGGCCCAGCTGGAGGCGCTCGCCCAGGCGGCCGAGCACGGCGGGGGAGAGGTCCGGGTGACGCCGTGGCGGACGATCGTCGTCCCCGACCTGCCGCCGCCGGAGGCCGACGGCTGGCGGGCGACGCTCACGGCCGCGGGCCTGGTCGGCGACCCGGCGTCGCCGTGGCTGGGCCTGACCGCCTGCGCCGGCCGGCCCGGATGCGCCAAGGCCCTCGCCGATGTCCATGCCGACGTCCATGCCGACGTCCATGCCGACGTCCATGCCGACGTCCATGCCGACGTCCATGCCGACGTCCATGCGAACGGCGGCACCGGCTTCGAGTCCGGTGTGGACGGTCCTGACGGCGTCCACCCCTCGCGGGGCCGCACCCGTGCGCTCCCCGTGCACTGGTCGGGCTGCGAGCGGCGGTGCGGACGCCCGCGCGGCCGGGTCGTGGACGTGGTCGCGACCGGAGACGGATACCGCGTCGAGGCGGACGGCGTGAGCCGTACGTTCGCCGACGCCGAGCAGACGAGCGCCGCGGTGGCGGCGACCAGAGAGGGAACGTGATCGACTACATCAGGGACGGGGCGGAGATCTACCGCCGCTCCTTCGCCACCATCCGCGCGGAGACGGACCTCGGCGGCATGCCGCCGGGCGTCGCCCAGGTCGCGGTCCGCATGGTGCACGCCTGCGGCATGGTCGACCTCGTCGACGACCTCGCGTGGTCGCCGGGAGTCGTCACGGCGGCGCGCGAGGCGCTGCGCGACGGCGCGCCCGTGCTGTGCGACGCCATGATGGTCGCCTCCGGCGTCACCAGGCGACGGCTGCCGAAGTCGAACGAGGTGATCTGCACACTCGGCGACCCACGGGTCCCGGAGCTGGCGCTGCGGCTGGGCACCACCCGCAGCGCCGCGGCGCTGGAGTTGTGGCGCGACCGGCTCGACGGTGCGGTGGTCGCGATCGGCAACGCGCCGACCGCGCTGTTCCGCCTGCTCGAACTGGTCGAGGAGGGTGCCGGACGCCCGGCCGCGGTGCTGGGCGTGCCGGTCGGCTTCATCGGGGCCGCGGAGTCGAAGCTGGCCCTGGCCGAGCACCCGGCCGGACTCGACCACCTGGTGGTGCACGGACGCAGGGGCGGCAGCGCGATGGCGGCGGCTGCCGTCAACGCGATCGCGAGTGAGGAGGAGTGAGCGGGTTGAGCGGGGATCTCGGGTGCCTGTACGGGGTCGGGCTGGGGCCGGGAGATCCGGAGCTGGTGACGGTGAAGGCGGCCAGGCTGCTCGGTGCGGCCGACGTGATCGCCTACCACAGCGCCCGGCACGGGCGGAGCATCGCCAGGTCGGTGGCCCTGCCCTACCTGCGGGGAGACCAGGTCGAGGAGGCGCTGATCTACCCGGTGACCACCGAGAGCACCGACCACCCCGGCGGATACCAGGGCGCGCTCGACGACTTCTACGCCGACTGCGCCGTGCGGCTGGCCGCGCACCTGGACGCCGGGCGCGACGTGGTGGTGCTCTGCGAGGGCGACCCGCTCTTCTACGGCTCCTACATGCACATGCACAAGCGGCTCGCGCACCGGTACCCGACCGAGGTGGTGCCGGGGGTGACCTCCGTCAGCGGGGCCGCCGCGGTGCTCGGCCGCCCGCTGGTCGAGCGGGACGAGACGCTGACCGTGCTGCCCGGCACGCTCCCGGCGGAGGTGCTGGCCGAGCGGCTGGCCGCCGCCGACTCGGCCGCGGTGCTGAAACTCGGCAGGACCTTCGAGAAGGTCCGCGCCGCCTTCGCCGAGGCCGGTCGCCTCGACGACGCCTGGTACGTCGAGCGGGCCACCACCGGCAAGCAGCGCATCGACCCGCTGGCGGACGTCGACCCCGAGTCGGTCCCCTACTTCTCCCTCGCGCTGCTGCCCAGCCCGCTCACGCCGTTCTCCGCGAAGGCCGTGGCCGACCGCGAGGAGCAGGCCGGAGACGAGCGGCGCGGCGAGGTCGTCGTGGTGGGGCTCGGCCCCGCCGGGCGGCCATGGCTGACCCCCGAGACGCAGGACGCCCTCGCCCGGGCCGACGAACTGATCGGCTACGGCCCCTACCTCGATCGGGTGCCGCCCAACCCGCGCCAGCGCCGCCACCCCACGGACAACCGGGTCGAGGCCGAGCGCGCCGCGCACGCGCTGGAGCTGGCCGCCGCCGGATCACGGGTGGCCGTGGTCTCCTCGGGCGATCCGGGGGTGTTCGCCATGGCCAGCGCGGTGCTTGAGGTCGCGTCCGAGCCGAGGTTCGCCGACGTCGAGGTACGCGTGCTGCCCGGCCTGACCGCCG
This sequence comes from Streptosporangium sp. CA-115845, assembly GCF_050943795.1. Lineage (NCBI taxonomy): Bacteria > Bacillati > Actinomycetota > Actinomycetes > Streptosporangiales > Streptosporangiaceae > Streptosporangium > Streptosporangium sp. CA-115845. The sequence continues at coordinate 3,328,253 of NZ_CP191988.1, forward strand.
CCCAGGCGGTGGCCAGTCGCGCCGGGGCTCCGCTGGGCCACGACTTCTGCGTGCTGTCGCTGTCCGACCTGCTCAAACCGTGGGAGGTCGTCGCGGACCGGATCACCGCCGCGGCGCGGGCCGACCTGGTGCTGGCGATCTACAATCCGGCCTCGCGGAGCCGGACCTGGCAGGTGGCCGCCATGCGCGACCTGCTGCTCGAACACCGCTCCCCGCACACGCCCGTCGTCATCGGGCGGGACGTCGGCGGCCCGGCGGAGAGCGTGCGCGTCGTGGAGCTGGCCGACCTCGACCCCGCCGAGATCGACATGCGCTGCCTGCTGATCGTGGGCTCGTCCACCACCCGGCTCACCGAACGCGGCGGACGGCCCGTCGTCTACACCCCGCGCCGCTACCCGGCCTGAGCCTCCACCCAGGCCGCAGCGGCTTCGGCGGTGTCCACCAGCGGGACACCGCCGGGGATCGGCGGCCGCCGTACGATGACCACCGGAATCCCCAGCTCCCGCGCGGCGGCCAGCTTGGCGGTGGTCATCTCGCCGCCGCTGTCCTTGGTCACCAGCACCTCGACGCGGTGCTCGCGCATCAGCTCCAGCTCTCCGCGCAGAGTGTACGGCCCCCGGGAGAGCACGACCACCGTCCGGCCGGGCAGCGGTGGGGTGGGCGGATCGACGGACCTGGCCAGGAACCACAGGTCAAGGCCGGTGAACACGGCCAGGCTGCGGCGGCCGGTGGTGAGGAAGACCCGCCTCCCCAGCTCGGGCAGCAGGCGGGCGGCGGCCTCAAGCGTGGGCACCCAGCGCCAGTCGTCGTCCGGACCCTGGCGCCAGCCGGGACGGCGCAGCACCAGCAGCGGCACCCCGGTGCCGGCGGAGGCCGCGACGGCCGAGGCGGTCATCCGCCGGGCGAACGGGTGGGTGGCGTCGACGACCAGGTCGATCGCGTGTTCCCGCAGCCAGTCGGCGAGTCCCTCGGGGCCGCCGAATCCACCCTCGCGCACCTCGCCGACCGGGAGCCTGGGGTTGGCGACCCGTCCCGCCAGCGAGGACACCACGTGCAGATCCGCCCGCCCGTCCAGCCGGGCGGCCAGTGCCCTGGCCTCCGCGGTCCCTCCCAGGATCAGCAGGCGTCTCGTCTCGGTCCCGCCGGTCAATCCCGGCACCTGTCCGCCGAGTAGAGGTGGCTGTCGGGGAACGCCGAGGCCGTCAGCACCCGCCCGACCACGATCACCGCCGTCCGCAGCACCCCGGCGGCCCTGACCCGCTCGGCGATGTCGGCCAGGGTGCCCCGCAGGATCACCTCGTCGTCCCTGCTCGCCCTGGCCACCACCGCGACCGGGCAGTCGGCGCCGTAGGCGGGGAGCAGTTCCGTGACGACCGCCTCGATCCGCTGCACGGCCAGGTGCAGCACCATGGTCGCCCGGCTCGCGCCGAGCGTGGCCAGGTCCTCGCCCTCCGGCATCGGCGTGGCCCGCGCGGACGTACGGGTGAGGATGATGGACTGCCCGACTCCCGGCACGGTGAGCTCCCGCTTCAGCGAGGCCGCCGCGGCCGCGAAGGCCGGGACGCCCGGCACCACGTCGTACGGGATGCCGAGCGCGTCCAGCCGCCGCATCTGCTCGGCCATCGCGCTGAAGACGGAGGGGTCGCCCGAGTGCAGCCGGGCGACGTCCAGCCCGGCCGCGTGCGCGCCGGCCATCTCGGCGACGATCTCATCAAGGGTGAGCTCGGCGGTGTCCACCAGCCGTACCCCGGGCGGGCAGTCGTCCAGCAGCTCGCGCGGCACCAGCGATCCTGCGTACAGGCACACCGGGGACGAGGCGATCACCCGCAGGCCGCGCACCGTGACGAGATCGGCGGCTCCGGGGCCCGCTCCGACGAAACACACCCTGGCCGTCAAGACCCCTCCTCCTTGACCGATGACCAGACGGTCACCGGCATCATCGTCCGCCAGCCGGTGAAGCCGCCGACCGGGGCGGCGCGGCCGACCGCGAGGCGCACCAGGTCTCCGCCGTGCCTGCCGTACCAGTCGGCCACGACCGCCTCGGACTCCAGGGTCACCGCGTTGACCACCAGCCTGCCCCCCGGCCTGAGCGCCGCCCAGCAGGTGCTCAGCACGCCGGGGACCGTCGCGCCGCCGCCGACGAAGACGGCGTCGGGCACGGCCAGCCCGGCGAGCGCGCCGGGGGCCGCGCCGACGACGACCTTCAGCTCGGGCACTCCCAGCGTGGCCGCATTGCGCGCGGCCCGCTCCGCCCGGTCCCGGCGGCTCTCCACCGCGACGGCCCGGCACGCGGGATGGCAGCGCATCCACTCGATCGCGATGCTCCCCGCACCCGCGCCGACGTCCCACAGCAGCTCGCCGGGGACGGGCGCGAGGCGGGACATGGTGACCGCCCGCACCTCGCGCTTGGTCAGCTGCCCGTCGTGCTCGAACGCCTCGTCCGGCAGCCCGGGGACGCGGGGGAGCGGGACGTGTCCCGGGTCAGACATTGCCGAGCACCCGGGTCACCTGGATCTCGATCACGACACGGTCGGGGTTCACCCGGGGGGCGCGGTAGCGCAGCGCGTACCGGCGCTCGGCGTCGGCGACCTCCCCGGGGGTGTCCCGGAGCACCGCACGCCCCTCCAGGGTGGACCAGCGCCGTCCGTCGACCTGGCAGACGGCGGCCGGCGCGCCCGCCGGACCCGCGGCGGCCACCAGCCGGCCCTTGTACGACCCGCGCGAGGTGATGACCCGGGCGATCGCCGTGCCGACGTCGAGCGTCACCCCGACGGGCACCACGTGCGGCGTCCCGTCAGAACGGACGGTGGTCAGCGTGCACAGGTGCCGCTCATGCCAGAACGCGTCGAACCCCTCGCCGAGCCCGGCCAGGTCCGGCCGCGTGGCCCCCACAAGCATCACGTCACCCCAATGGTCGTCGGTACGTTCACCCGATGACGAACCCCCGTGGCATACCGTCGCGGGGTGCCGCCCTCTCCCGATGCCGGGCGGGACACGCCGCACGTCACCCGTGGCGGGGCGAGTGTACTCGGAGACGGAGGTGACGGCCGAGGCCAGGGTCCTGAGCGGCACCGGGCCGGGCACGGCGTGGGTGAGGCCACCACGCCCGGGTCAGACCGGGTCAGACAGGGTCAGGCCGGGTCGGACGACCCGGTCCCGCGCGGCAGCAGCAGCGCGACCAGCACGCCCACCCCGCACAGGGCGGCGGTGATCAGGAAGATCTCGCTGTACTCGGTGTGCAGCGCCGCCCTGACCTTCTCCTCGTACTCGGCGAGCCGGGTGGCGTACACGGCCGGGTCCACGCCGAAGGGCAGCGGGGTGTCCAGGTCCGCGGTGAGGGACTGGAAGCGGTGGAAGCCCCAGGCGGACAGCGCGGCGACGCCGAGCAGCATGCCCATCATCCGGGCCACGACCACCGCCGCCGAGGCCACCCCGTGCTGGACGGCGGGGACGGCACGCAGCACCGCGGAGGAGACCGGTGCGATCACCAGCCCCAGACCGAGACCGGCGACGATCAGGTCGGCGTCCATCCGGTACCCGGCCGAGGCGAGGTCCAGCGGCCACTGGCCGATGCGCACGTAGCCGACGCCTGCCAGCGCCAGCCCGATCACCGTCACCACGCGCTCACCGTAGCGGCGGGACGCCAGGCCGCCCACCAGAGCGGCCACGGAGAGCGCGACCAGGAAGCGCGACAACACCAGGGCGCCGTCCAGGGTGTCCAGGCGCAGCAGGGTCTGGGCCGACAACTGCACGTCGACCAGGGTGACCAGCAGCGCGGCGCCGGTCAGGAAGCTCACCCCGAGCGTGGCGAAGAACGGGCCGCGCAGCACCCCCGCCATGTCGATCAACCGGGTTCCGGCGCGCATCTCCCACCCGACGAACACGGCGCCGGACACGATCCCGCCGACGATCGCCGGCAGGCCCCACGGCGGGAGGACCGCCCCGCTCGGGTCGGGGTTGTAGAGACCGGCCACGAGCAGGCCGAGCGCGAGCGCCAGCAGCAGCCCGCCGACCACGTCGACGCGGCTGCCGCCGGCGCCGGTCCGGTCACGGCCGGGTGGCGGCACCGACCGCTGTACGGCGACCGCGGCCAGGGCCACCAGCGGGATGTTCAGCCAGAAGATCGACCGCCAGCCGCCGAGTTGCACGCCGCCGAGCTGGAGGGTGGACGGGACCAGGGCGGCGAGGGCCGCGCCGTACAGGGGGCCCAGCACGCTGCCGAGCTCCTGGGCCGACCCCACGGCGCCGAGCGCCACCGGACGCTCGTCCTCATCCCACAGATCCCCGATCAGAGCCATGGTGATGGGCAGCAGCGCGCCGCCCGCGACCCCCTGCAGGGCCCGTCCGGCGACCAGCCAGGGCACCGTCTCACCCAGCGCGGTGATCACCGAGCCCGCCGCGAAGCCCGCCAGGCAGAGCTGGATGAGCGGGCGCCTGCCGTACCGGTCGGAGAGCTGGCCGAGCAGCGGCATGGCCGCGATGTAGCCGAGCAGGAAGCCGGTGACGATCGGGGTGGCCCGCTCCATGTGGTTGAGCGGGACGTCGACGTCCTTGGCGATGTCGATGAGGACCGTGACCACGACGTACGCGTCCAGCGCCGCCAGCAGCACCGCGGTGCCGCCGACGCCGAGAGCGGCCCGTCGCCGGGCCACCCGGCCGCCGTCCTCCGGGACGGCGCGGGTCACCATCACTGGGCCGGAGCGGTGACCTGGACCGGCACGTCGTAGTCGCTGAAGACCACGATCACCTTGCCGCCGGTCAGTGGCAGATCCGCCTTGAGCAGGCGGCTGGTGGCCTTGTCGATCCAGAGCGTGCCGTTGACGCTCTGTGCGAGGCCGGGCACCATCGTGGCGAGCACCTGCTGGGAGAGCGTCGCCGAGACCCGGTAGGAGTCGACGCCGTTCACCTTCTCGGCCGCCTGGGTCTTCGGGTCCAGCGCGTTGCTCAGCAGCTGTACGACGCCCCTCTCCGGGTTGAGGATGGCGGACGGGTCGTAGATCGCCGCCAGCTGGCTTCGCGACATCTTCTGGAAGCCTCCGGTCACCCCCTTGAAGTGGACGGTCTCCCCGATCAGCACGAAGCTGATCTCCTGCAGGCTGCCCGCCACGTCGATCTGGATGGTGCCGTCCGCGTCACCGGTCCCGCTGAGGCGGCCGGAGGCCTTCTTGACCGGCACCGCGGGAGTGCCCTCGGTCTCCATGGAGAAGGTCGCCGACTTCACGGCACGTGTCGCCTCCGCGGACTTCCTGACCAGTTCGGCTCCGCTGGGAAGGGCTGCCGTGGCGTCGGAGGCGTCGCCGCCGCTGCAGGCGGTGACCAGGGAGCACACGGTGAGCACCGCGGCGATGAAGATCCGGCGAGCAGACATGGCCGGATCGTAACGACAGCGCGGTCTACTAAGGGAGTACGGGCGGTATCGGTTTCGCGTCAGCGAATGTTTTTGAGGTGCTCCACCACCGGAGCGTAGGCGATTTCCAGCTCGATCAGCTGATCGTCGGTGAGCAGGTCGATGAAGTGCCGGCGCACGCCGGCCACGTGGTGCGGCGCGACCCTGTTGATGGTGTCCCAGCCGTGCGCGGTGAGGACGGCGAAGGTGCCGCGCCGGTCGTCGGCGCAGTTCTCCCTGGCGACCAGGCCGGCCTTCTCCATCCGGGAGATTTGGTGCGACAGCCGGCTGCGGGACTGGATCGTGGCGTCCGCCAGGTCGCTCATCCGCATCCGGTGACCGGAGATCTCCGACAGGTTCACCAGGATCTCGTAGTCGTTCACCGAGAGCCCGAAGGGCTGGAGTTCGCGGTCGAGGCGGTGTTCGAGGAGTTTGTGCGCGGCGAGGTGGGCACGCCACGCCCGCTGCTCGGTTGACGACAGCCAGCGGGGCGTCTCGTCGTTCACCGGTCGCTCACCACTCTCGTTCCCCGCGTCGGTGACTCCGGTGACTTCGGCGGGTCCGCCCCCCGACCGACCACTCCGTTCGCCGGGCGAGGCCTGCTGCAGGGTCATGGATCAGAACCTACCTCAGAAGGCACCGATCACTCGTGGTAGGCGGTGTCAGCGCGGCCGGAGGGGGCCACCTCTCCGTCGTCATTCTCCCTTCCCGCTCGGAGACGGTGCCGGTGACGGTGCCGGTGACGGTGCCGGAGATGATGTCGGGGACGGCTCGACGGTCTCGCCGTTCGGGTCGGTGACCAGTTCCTCGGCGGCGCCCATGACCGTGGCCGCGTTCACCTTCCACCGGCCTCCCGTCTTGATCAGACTCAGCTCCATGTACGTGCCGAGCATGCGCCGGGTCCCCGCCGTGCTCGTGACCTGGGAGTCGACCACCGTGATCGCCTTCGCCCTGCCCTCGCCGACCTCTGAGACGTAGACGCCGCGGATCGAGGCCGAAGAGCTCGCCCGCATCGTGGTGATCACGCCTTCGAGCGGGCTGAACGCCTCGTTGTAGGTCTTCTCGAAGTCCTCGCCGGAGATGGCGAAGACCCGGTCGCGGTAGGCCTGCAGGTCGGTGTGGTCGTAGGTCTGCAGGGCCACGGCGAACTCGCCCGCCCGGGTGGACACCGCCCCGCGCTCGGCCTTCTCCTGCGCCAGCCGGTCGGCGGCCATCCACTGGAGCACCGCGGTGGTCGCGGCCGCCGCGAACAGCATGGCCGCGACGGCACCGGCCAGCCTGCCCCGCCACGTGCTGAATCCGCTCTTCCCGCTACCCGCGGCCCGGTGCTCCAGTTCGGTCTCCGTGCTCGCCCCGGCTGACGGTCCGGCCTCCTGGTCCTGGTCCGGAGCCGGGGGCGGGGCGTCTCCGGCGGGGTCGCGCCGGTGCTGTTCCGACGTGCGGGGGGTGGAGGTCAAGGGCTTACTCCTGTTCACGGCGGCGGGAGGCTCGGCCGACGGCGATCCAGCCGAGCACACCGCCGGAGACGACGACCGCGGCGAAGATCGCAACGATGAGGGGGGTCATGTCCTGGGAGGACTCCGAGGTCCGGCCGGTGTCCGCGGCCGGTACCGGCTCCTGGCTCTCCTCGGGCGCCGGTGTCGCGTCGCCGGGCTCGGCGGTCGCTCCGTCCGCGGACTCGTCGTCGGCGTCTCCGCTGGCCTTCTCGGCGGTGGGAGCCTCCTCGTCCTTTCCGACCGCCACCTTGCTCGCGGGTCCCTTCGGGCAGGTGCGGAGCTTGGGAACCGTCGGGGGAGCCAGCGGATTGCGATACTCCCGCGCGGCCTTGGGGCCGCCGGGGACGCTGAAGACGAACGCGGTCCTGCCGTACAGGCCGCCGGCCTGCCTGTCGCTCACGTCGGCGATCAGTGCCTGAGCGGTGGGTACGTTGCGGAGCAGGCGGTTGACGTTGTCGGGAGTACGGCCGCCGAACACCTTGCCGGGCTTGACACCTCCGGCGGTCAGCAGACAGGACAGGCCGGGGCGTGCGGTGGTGAGCAGGGTGTTGACCTGCCGGAAGAAGCTCGGCCCGTGGTCGAGGGCGGCGTTCAGCTGCCTGCGGGACTCGCGGACCGCCCGGGTCACCTCGGCCAGGTCGTCCACCCCCTCGGACAGTTTCTCGCGCCGGCCCGCCAGGGTCCCGGTGAGCCGGGTGAGCTGCACCGACAACTCGTCCAGCACGTCGGTGTTCTCGGCGAGGGTCGCGGTGAGGTCGTGCGCGTTGTCGACGATCTCCCGGATCGAGGTCGTCCGCCCGTCCAGGCCGGTCGCCAGCTCCCCCACGATGGTCCGGGCGTCCTCGGCAGGCACCGCGTCGAGCAGCTTGCCGACGCCGTCGAACAGCTTCCGGTAGTCGAGCGGCACCGAGGTGCTGGCCAGCGGGATGGTGGCGCCCGCGGCCAGGACAGCGCCCTCGCCGCCCTCGCCGCCCTTCTGGGGCGGGGAGATCTCCACGTACGGCTCGCCGATGGCGGACTTGCGGCGCACCTCGGCGGTGACGTCCCGGGGCAGACGCACCCCGCGATCGATGCTCAGCGCGACAACGATCTTGCCGGGTGCCAGCTGCACGCCGCTGATCCGGCCGATCCGCACGCCGAGGTAGGCCACGTCGAAGCCCTCCACCAGGCCGGGGGAGGAGAGGAACTCGGCGTTGATCCGGTACGGCCGCTCGACGAGGTCCAGCTTGATGATGGTGGTGAACGCCCACACGGTCATCACGACGCCGAGCGCCGCGAAGAAGCCGAGGTTGATCCAGATGCGGTTCCTCATCGTGGCGGCCCCAGCAGCAGGCGGAAGTCGTCCACCGAGTTGGGCAGGCGGGGCCTGCCACTCTTCTTCGGCTCGGGCAGCAGCAGCCCCTTGAGCCACACGGAGATCAGCAACTGGCCGTTCACCACGAGTGGTGGCTGGTCGAGGAAGCTCTGCACCCGGCTCACCAGCACCTTCAGGTCCTCCTTGCCGCGTACCGCCGAGGTGGAGACCGCGTCGAGCTCGCGCAGCAGGGTGCGCAGCCGGGCCTCGTGCCTGGGATAGATCGTGTCGTTGACCTCACGGGCCAGCGCGGTGAGCTCCCTGAGGGTCTTCTTGATGTGCCTGCGGCCGTGGTTCAGGCGGGCGGTGGCGTCGGCGAGCGTGCCGGGCAGCCGGTCCAGCTCCGCGGTGCCCTTGGCGAGTTCGTCGCCGAGCCTGGCCAGGCCGTCGATGGTACGGGCCAGGTCCTCGCGGGACTCCGCGTAGGCGGCGGTGACCTCGGTGGTCTGCCGCAGGAGCCGGTTGAGGTCCTTGCCCCTGCCGCCGATCCCGGTCGCCGCCGCGTCCAGGATGGCGTTCACGTCCTGGGCACCGAGCGCGTCGATGAGCGGCCCGGCCCGCTCGGTGACCTGCTCGATGTCGGGTTTGACGGAGGTCACGGCGATGGTCGAGCCGCTCCGCAGGAACGGCCCCGTCGTCATGTCCCTCCCTTCGGGAAGATCCAGCTCGATGTAGTTCTCGCCGAGGATCGAGGTCTTGGCGACGATGGCGCTCGTCCCCTCGGGCACCTGGTTGCCGTCCTCGATGGACATGGTGACCTTCGCCCGGTAGCCCTCCAGCCGGATGTCGGTCACGCTGCCCACCCGTACGTCGGACACCTGCACGCTGTGTCCGGCCACCAGGCTCTGCACGTCGTCGAAGGTCGCGGTCAGGGTGAGCTCGCCGGTCGGCGCGCCCAGGGTCTGCAGGCTGCACGCCGCGCTCAGCCAGAGCACGGCCAGCCCGGCGACCGGACGGGTCCACCGCCGCCACCGGCCCACGATCTTTTGGCCCGCGCCCGCCGGTGTCCCCGGTCGTGTCCCCGGTTGTGTCCCCGGTTGTGTCTCCGTCCGCCTCCGTACTCCCGCGCCCATCAGCGGCCCTTCCCGCTTCCCTGCCAGGGGCAGTTGCTCAGCTCTCCCGGCAGGCAGGGCACCTTGCCCAGGCCCATGGCTTCGAAGAGCGGGGTCAGCCAGGCCCGCGTCAGCGCGTTGAGCACCACACGGATCTTGAGCACGTGGTTCCTCCTGTCCCATGACAGGATCATGTTGTCCAGGAACTTCCTGGTGCCCTCGATGCCTTCGGCCACCGACTCGCTGTTGACCTTGAGGGTCAGCACCAGCTCGGCGAGGTTGGCCACCCCCTTGGGCAGCCGCTCCTGGTACGCCTCGATCAGCACGTCACCGCGCTGCACGAACTCCGCCAGACCGGTGATGAAGCGTTTCATCCGCTGCCGCTCGTCGGCGAGGGTGGCGCCGGCCTCGGCGAAGGCGTCGATGGTGGTCTTCACCTGCTTCTCGCGCCTGTTGAGGTTGGTGGCGATCCGGTTGAGGCCCCTGGCCAGCTCGATCAGCTGTTCGTCCTGACCGGCGAGGGTGCGGGTCAGCGAGGCGGCGTCGGCGAGCGCGCCGTTGATCTGCTTGCCCCGGCCTCTGACGGTGTCGGCCAGGTTGCCGGCCACATCGCCCATCTTGTCGGTGTCGAGGGCTTCGGTGAGCTTGGTGAACGCCTCCAGGGCGTCGTCGATCTCCACCGGCAGGTCGGTCCGCTCCAGCGGGATCACCGCATCGGGCGCGATCTTCGGTTTGCCGGGCGTCCAGGGCGGGTGGAGCACCACGTTCCGCTCGCCCAGCGTGTTCTGCGCGGCCACGATGGCGTTGACCTCGGCGGGCAGCGGTATCCCCCCGTCGATCAGCAGATCCGCCCGGACCCTGTCGCCCTCGACCGTGAGCTTCTCCACGGTCCCCGCGTCCAGGCCCAGCACCTTGACCTTCGCCTGCTCGTACAGCGAGGGTGCCGCGCTGAAGTAGGCGGTCAGCCGGTAGGAGGCGGCGCCGCCCGGCAGCAGCGAACACCCTCCGGTGGAGGCCGGCAGCACTCCCGCGAGCAGCACCGCGATCACCCTGCGCGCCGGGAACCGCGTCGCGGTGCGGGCGCGGTGCGGGCGGCTCGCTCCTTGCTGTCCCTGTACTGTCAACGGCTGTTCCTGTCCTTGCGGATGGCAGCGAGCACCTCGGGGTTGATCGGCCCCAGCCCGGTGGCGATGGCCTCCACCCACGGCCCGTGGCCACCGGTCGTGGCGAGCCCGGAGAAGGTGGGGCCGACCCAGGCGAGAACCGAGTTGAGGTTCCCGCCGCTGGTGGAGTCGAGGCGGTTGCCGATGGCGGTCACGTCGTCGAGCACCGTGATCAGGTCCTTCTCGTGCCGGGTGACCAGGGTGGTGATGCTGTTGACCAGGTCGCTGCCGTCGCCGAGCAACGACTTCAGCTCGTCGCGGCGGAGCCGCAGCTCGTTGAGCATGATCTCGATCGAGTCGATCAGGCGGCCGATCTGCGCGTCCTTCTTCTCCAGCACGTCCATGATCTTGTTGCCGTTGTCCAGCAGCCGCCGCAACTGGGGCTCGCTCTCGCTGATGATCTCCGACAGCTCGCCGATGTTGTCCAGCAGCTTGCTGACCCTGCCCTGGCGGGCGGGCTTGAGCTCCGCCAGCTCGGCCAGGAGCCTGTCGACGGAGTCGGTGTCGAGCCGCTGCGCCAGCCGGGTGGCGTCCTTGAGCGCGTCGGTGACCAGCACGGGGGTGCTGGTCCGGGACATGGGGATCCGCCGCTGCTCCTCGGGCAGCTCGTCCAGGTACGGGCGGGTGACCGGCCCGGTGAGCCTGACGTAGCGCCCGCCCAGCAGGTTGGACAGGGCGATCTCGGCCCGGGTCTGCGGGCCGAGTCTGATCCCGTCGTCCACCCTCCAGGTCACCACGACGTGCCCCCGGGAGTAGTCGGCGCGGACCTCGGTGACCTTGCCGACCGTCACCCCCGCCACCCGGACGTCGTTGCCGGAACGCAGCCCGGCCGAGTCGGGCAGCACCGCCGACATCGTGTATCCCCCCTCCAGCAGCCCCAGGTTGCCGATGAGGAAGGTGACGACCAGCGCGATGGCGAGGACCGTCATCGACACCAGGCCGACGACGGTCCTGTCGCGGTCGCGGAACGACTTGAGTGCCATCAGGACCCCACCAGAACCCGGCGCAGGTCACCGGTGTCGGACAGCTTGAAGGAGCCGCGCAGCGGCGGGGGACTTTTCATCGGGTACGGGCAGGGCAGCGGGCCGAGTGCGAAGCAGGGCACGTACGCGGTGACGAAGTTGCCCTGGCCGGTCACCTGGAACGAGCGCCGCATCGGCTGGGGCAGCGTGCCGAGGAGCTTCTCCACGCTGCCGATGTTGCGCCGGACGCCGCCGGTGAACCGGGTCAGGTGGTCCACCACCCGGCCCAGCTCCTGGGAGTTCGCGCCGAGCACCCGGTCGTTGACCCTGACCGTGGTGGACAGCTCCACCAGGGCGTCGTCGACCAGCTCGCGGTTGCGGGCGAACGCGCCGGTCAGCGTGACCAGGTTGTCGACCAGCCGGGCTATCTGCCGGTCCCGGCGGGCGACGACGTCGGTCACCGTGGCGTAGTCCTCCAGCAGCCCCTGGATGACCTTCCTACGTTCGGCGATCGTGCCGGTCAGGTCGTCGAGATTGTCGACCAGTTCGGGGATGTTCTCCTGGTTGCCGTCCAGCGCCTCGCCCGCCGCGGTGAGCAACCGGTTGATCTGCTCGGGGTCGAGGCTGCGGGTGAGCGGGCCCAGGTCGCTCACCAGCTCGCCGATGTCGACCACCGAACTCGTCCGCGCCACGCGGGCGCCGTCGCCGAGCATCTCCCCGGCGGTGCCCGGCTCCAGATAGACCACCCGCTGCCCGATCGTGTTGCGCCAGCGGATCGCGGCCGAGCTGTCGGAGGGAACCCGTACATCCGTCCGTACGCTGAGCGTGACCTCGGCCCGGCCGGCGACCACCTCGATCGTGTCGACCTGCCCGACGGGCGCACCCGCGATCTTCACCTGGTCTCCCTCGTGCAGCCCGGAGACGTCGTCGAAGGTGGCGACGAGGCTGTAGGAGTCGCCCACGTCGACCCTGGCGATCTGGCCGCCGATCAGGACGATCAGCGTGCCCGTCACCAGGAGGAAGAGCACGAACTTGCCCAGCGTCCAGCGGCGCCGAACCTGCTCAGCGGATCCGGCCACGCGCTCACCCGCCCTTCGTGGAGCCGCACGCGCCGACGAAGAGCTCGCACACGTCCGTCGAGATGAAGGTCTCCATCTTGAGCTGGGCGGTGCCGTTCGGACCCTGCCCCGAGGCCAGGTCGTTGAGTACGGTGAGCAGTTGGTTGAGCCCCCGCACCCCGTCTCCGGCGATGCCGAGCTGCGCGTACAGCAGGGAGGCGACGCGTTCCCCGGAGTTGACCGCGGCTTTGAGGTCGCGGCGGTGCTCGCGCAGGCCGTGCGCGGTCAGGTGGGAGACGTCGTCGAGCTCCTTGAGCAGGGCGCGTACCTTGTCGGCCCGCTTCAGCAGGTCGGGAGTGATCACATTGGCGTCCGCGGAGATGGCCACCAGCTCGTCGCCCTTGTCGGCCAGGGCCGCGCCGAGGTCCCCGGCGTCGCCGATGAACCGCTGGAAGTCGGCGCGGTGCCGGTGGGCCACCTCGATGACCCTTCCGGCGTCGCCGATGATCGCCCGCAGCTGCGGGCCCTTGCCGTCCAGGCCCCGGCCCAGGGTGTGCACGACGGTCGTGACGTCCTGCGGGTCGATCGCCTTCAGCCCCTCGTACGCGTCGGTGAGGGAGTCCGACAGGTCGGAGGGGGCCTCGGTCCTGGTGATGACCGCGCCGCTGAGCAGGTAGGGGCCGGAGGTCTCGCCGGAGCCGGGGACGAGGTTGACGAACTTGGGGCCGAAGACCGAGCTCGGCTCGATCGTGGCGGTGACGCTCTGGGGCACCCTGACTCCGGGGTCCACGTATATGGCGACCACGGCCCGGCCCTGCCGGTCCAGGGTGACCGAACTTACCCCGCCCACCGTGATGCCGCGGATCTTGACGGGGGAGTTGGGGTCCAGGCTCTGGCCCGAACGGGTGAACACCGCGGTCAGCCGGGTGCCGCTCACCTCGGACGCACCCCGCACCACCGCGGCGACGGACACGGCCAGGACCAGCAGCACGACGATCGAGATCGCCAGCCTGATCGGCAGCGCCACCTCGCCCCTGGTCGCCATCCGGCTCACCCCGTCAGCTTCAGGCTGCCGCCGCCACCCCAGAACAGGTAGGACAGCAGCAGGTTGAGGAGGATGACCGTGACGATCGACTGCCGGATCGCCCGCCCGGCCGCGATGCCCACGCCGACCGGGCCGCCGGTGGCGTTGAACCCGTGGTAGCAGTGGATGCTGACCACGGCGAACGCGAAGACGATCACCTTGATCACGCTGTAGAAGATGTCGATCACCGGCAGGCCGAGGTAGAAGTAGTAGTCGTAGACGCCCGGCGACATGCCGAACAGGACGGTGCACATCAGCCGGGTGGCGAAGAAGCTGGCGAACAGCGCGATCAGGTAGACCGGGATCAGCGCGATCAGCGCGGCCACCACGCGGGTGCAGATGAGATAGGTGAACGCGTTGATGGCCATCACCTCCAGCGCGTCGATCTCCTCGGAGATCCGCATGGCGCCGAGCTCGGCGGTGAAGGACGAGCCGACCTGGGCCGCGAGCGCGACCGCCGCGATGATCGGGGTGATCTCCCGCACGTTGGCGAAGCTGCCCACCAGCCCGATGAAGGACTCGGCTCCGATCGACTGCAGGCCCTGGTAGCCCTGGAGGCCGACGGTGGCACCGACCGCGAAGGCCATGGTGAACACCACGAAGACCATGCCGCCGCCGATGACCGTCGCACCGACGCCCACCACCACGTCGCTGACCTGGCGCAGCACGACCTTGGAGAACTTCAGCCGCAGAACGATGTCCCTGACCGAGTAGAAGACGACCTTCCACAGGAAGAACGGCCAGTCCGACAGCGAGGCCAGCCGGTCCGCGCCGTCGCGGATCAGCCCGTACGCGCGGACCCCCGCGGTGCGTACCTCCGGTACGGCGGCCATCACATGGCCCTCGGCGGATAGGCGAGAAAGTAGATCATGGTGATCACGTAGTTGACCGCGAAGACCAGCATGAACGTGACGACCGTCGACTGGTTCACCGCGCGGCCCACGCCGACCGGGCTGGTCTGGCAGGTCATGCCGAAGTAGCACGACATGATGGCCGCGATGAAGCCGAAGATCCAGGCTTTGAGCAGCGTCACCAGCAGGTCGCTGGTGACCAGCAGCGAGACCGCGCCGTCGAAGTACGCGCCGGGCGTGACACCCTGGACGATGACGTTGAAGAAGTAGCCGCCGCCCGCCCCGGCCACGATGACCAGCGGTACCAGCAGCACCGCCACCGTGCTCGCCGCCCAGAGCCGGGGGGTGACCAGGCGGTGGATCGGGTTGACCGCCATCACCTCCATGGCGGCCAGCTCGTCGCGGATGTTGCGGGCGCCGATGTCGGAGGTCATGGCCGAGCCCCCGGCTCCGGCGATCAGCAGGGCGGAGGCCATCGGGGCGACCTCGCGGACCAGGCCGACGACCACCGCGCCGCCGGTGGCGGAGGAGGCGCCCAGCTGCCAGGCCAGCTGGCCCACCTGCAGGGCGACGGTCGCGCCCAGCGGGAGCGAGACCAGCAGCACGGGCAGGCTCGTGACGCGGGCCAGGAACCAGCACTGCTGGACGAACTCCCAGAACCAGGTCCTGACGTCCCAGGTGCGGCGGAAGCCCTCAAGGGCGATCACTGACATGTCGCCGACCCGGTCCAGCACGCCGGTCGTCCGGCGGACCAGGTAACCGGTGACCCTCGTCCGCCCGCCGACCGCCATCAACCCGCCGTCCGTTGAGCCATGACCACCTCGGAACTAGCGACTCCGACCATGGACCAGCCACGCTACTGACGGGTATTCCAGTAAGTCGATGCTTCTCAAGTAATTTGATGAAAAGGTATGACCCCCACCTTTCAACTTGTCAGCCCCCCACAAGGCCACCCACCCATGAGCCCCGTGAGGCTGCTCACCTACGAGCCCTATGAGGTCGTTTACCTACGGGCCCCGTGAGGCCGCGCCGGCGACTGGACTGAGGAGAGGGTGGTCGTGAGGAACGAACGACCACCCTCGACGAGGGAAGGAGCCGGATAAGAGCGGCCGAACCGCGACGCGTTAGCGTCGCAATCAATACTGCATCCACTTCTCGATCTCGTCCGGGTGGCGGGGCAGGCCGCCTGACATGAGGCGGGCGCCGTCGGCCGTGATGACGAGGTCGTCCTCGATGCGCACCCCGATGCCGCGCAACTCCGGTGGCAGCGTCAGGTCGTCAGGCTGCAGGTAGAGGCCGGGTTCGACGGTCAGCACCTGACCCTCCGCCAGCACACCGTCCAGATAGGTCTCCGCGCGGGCGCCGGCGCAGTCGTGCACGTCCATGCCGAGCATGTGGCCGCTGCTGCACAACGTGTAGCGGCGGTACAGGCCGCTGTCCGGCTCCATCGCCTCGTCCGCGCTGATCTTCAGCACGCCCCAGTCGCGCAGTCCCTCCGCGATGACCCGCATGGCCGCACCGTGGAAGTCGCGGAAACTCGCACCGGGTCGCAGGACGGCGATCGCCGCCTCCTGGGCCTCGTACACCAGTTCGTAGACCTGGCGCTGGACGGGGTCGAAGCGCCCGGAGAGCGGCAGGGTCCTGGTGATGTCGGCGGTGTAGAGGTGGTCGGTCTCCACGCCCGCGTCGAGGAGGAGCAGCTCGCTCGCGTTCAGCCGCCCGTCGTTGCGGATCCAGTGCAGCACGCACGCGTTGGCGCCGGAGGCCACGATGCTGTCGTAGCCGACCGCGTTGCCCTCCAGTCGGGAGCGGAGGCCGAAGACCCCCTCCAGGTAGCGCTCACCGCGCCGGTGCCCCAGGGCGGCGGGCAGGGCCCGCACCACGTCCTCGAACCCGCGGGTGGTCGCGTCCACCGCGAACTGCAGCTCCGCGATCTCCCAGTCGTCCTTGATCAGCCGCATCTCGGACAGGAACGCCTCCAGCTTCTCGTCCCCGTCGCCGGGCGCGACTCGCCCGTCCACCGACGCGTCCACCCCGCGCAGCACCCGCGCGGGCCCGCCGAGCACGTCGTCGAGTCTGTCGATCGGCACGCAGGTGATCTGGTACAGCGCCTCCGCCTCGGCCAGGTCGGGGCGGCGGCCGACCCAGAACTCGCCGTAGCGGCGGTCGCGGTAGAACTCCTGCCCGGCCTGCCCCGGCGTCGACCGCGAGGAGCGGGGACGCAGGAACAGGACGGCCTCCCCGGAGGGCTCGACGACCAGTACGTCGCCGGGTTCCTGGTCACCGGTGAGGTAGGCGAACGCGCTGTGCGCCCGGAACCGGTAGTCGCTGTCGTTGCTACGTGCCTTGAGCGTGCCGGACGGGACGACCAGCCGCTCGCCGGGAAAGCGTGCGGCGAGGGCGGCGCGCCGCTTGGCGGTGTAGGCGACCTGCGGCAGCGCGGCCAGGTCGTCGCGGTGGGTGTCGGCCCAGCCGGTGTTCATGAACTCGGCGAGGGCGTCGGAGACCGGCAGGTCGTGGCTGCCGGTGTTGAGCTTCTGGGTCATCGTGTCCCCGGATGCGTAGGTCTGTGGTTCCCCCCACGCTAGCCCGGAGCGACGGGGCCCCGCACCTTCGTTGCCGGGGGTGCGGGGTGCCGCCGCGAACCACGGGTCAGCCCACCGGGACCTGGTAGGTCTTGGCCAGGTCGGAGGTGGCGGCCTCCTTGAAGATCACCGCACCGCCCAGGGCGTCCTTGTCGGGCTTGGCGACGTACGACAGCAGCGAGGCAGGCTTGTCGAACACGGTGAAGTCCATGACGGCACCGAACTCCTCACCCCAGGCCGACTGGCTGCGGTGCGAGGCGACCACGCCGCCCCGGGTCAGGTCCTTGTTCTCGCAGGCCTTCTTGAGCGCGTCGACGACGATCGCCGCCGCCGAGTAGCCGGCGGCGACGCCGCTGTCGATGGCCGTGTCCGGATACTTCGCCGCGTAGTCGGTGGCCAGCTTCTTCATGGCGGGCTGGTCGGCGCTGATCGGGGTACCGGCGGTCATGTAGTAGAAGTCCTTCAGCAGCGCGGGCCCGGCCGGGGTGGGCAGCAGTTGCGGGGAGTAGGCCGAGTTACTGCCGACGAACGGCACGTCCATGCCCTTGGCGAGCGAGACGCCGACGAGTGAGGCGGTCTGCCGGGGACCGACGGAGACCAGGACGGCCTTGACGCCCTCCGCCTTGAACGCGGCGACCTGGGCGCTCATGTCCTGGTCGGTGGCCTTGATCTTCTGCTCCACGAGCGTGAGGCCGAGCTTCTCGGACGCGTACGTGGAGCCGTTCAGCGCGCTCTCGCCATAGTCGCCCTCGAAGTACAGATGACCGATCTTGTCCCCGGCCTTGATGCCCTTCTCCCTGGTCAGGAAGTCCACTCCATTGATCATGTCGATGTCGTAGGTCGTCCCGGTGACCTGGATGGGCTTGCTGCCGAGCAGCCCGGTCGCCCACGCCTGCGGAAGGGTGAGCATCTCGTCGGCCTCGATGCGCTGCTTGAGCGCGTTCACCATGGGCGAGCCGACGACGTGGGCGAGCGCCACCACCTTCGGTGAGATCTCGGTGTAGGCCGCGACCGCCTTCTGCGCGTCGTAGCCGTGGTCGCGGACCAGGGCCTCCAGCTGCCGCCCGCACACGCCCCCCGCCGCGTTCGTCTGCTCGAAGTAGAGCTGCTGGGACTGGGTCAGGCTCTTGCCGAAGGAGGCGTACGGGCCGGTGAGGTCGGTCATCAGGCCGATGGTGATCTTGTCGGCGGCGACGCCGGGGCCGGTCTTCACGCCGTCCCCCCCGACGGCGGAGGGGGCGGCGGCGCCTCCGCTGCCCCCGGTGGCCTTCTCGCTGGCGCACGCGGTGACGGCCAGGGCCAGGAGGGCGAGTACCGCGATTCGTCGGACCGGGGTTCTTGGCATTCCCATGTTCAGTTCCTTGGGTCAGGGGTGGGGGAGAGCGGGGTCTTGCTCGCTGCGGGGATCGGGGCGGGCCGCCGGGTCACGGCGAGGCGCAGGCGCCTGGCGAGGCCGAGCAGCCCGCCGGGCAGGAAGAGGACGATGACGACGACGGCGGCGCCGTACAGGATGCGGGACGCCTCGGCGGGTGAGACCCCGCCTGAACCGGGCTCGGCCACCAGCGGCAGGGCGTCGCTGTAGCGGCTGAGCAGCTGGGGGAGCAGGGAGATGAAGAACGCGCCGATCACCGCGCCCGCGACGGAGCCGAGGCCGCCGATGATGATCATCGCCAGGTAGTCGAGGGAGAGCAGCAGGCCGAAGTAGTCGGGTACGGTGCGCTGGAAGACCAGCGCGATCAGGACCCCGGCCAGCCCTCCGTACATCGACGACAGCACGAACACCCCGGCGCGGTAGCGGGCCACCGGCACGCCCATCACCCCGGCCGCGATCTCGTGGTCGCGGATGGTGTTCATGGCCCGTCCCGGCCGGCCGCGTAGCACCCCGCGGGCGAACAGCGCCGCGCAGGTCAGCACGGCCAGCCCGAGGAACCACAGGCGCTCCAGCGACCCGAACGGCACCTGGGCGACCACCAGTTCGGGGGAGTCGGCGAACACGAATCCGAACAGTTCCATCGGCGGCACCGCCCGCCCGTTGTAGCCGCCCGTCACGGGTTCGGCGTTGAACAGCACGTGCTGGCCGATGAAGATCAGCGCGAGGGTGGCGATGCCGAGGTACGCGCCCTTCAGGCGTCCCGCGATGGGGCTGAACACCCCGCCCGCGACACCCGCGATGAGCACCGCGAGCAGTGCCGCGACCGGCGTGGGCAGGCCGAGGCCGCCGAGGGCGTGCGCGCCGCCCTCCGGTTCCGCGGCGAAGTAGACGTAGGCGTACGCGCCGACCGCGAGGAAGAACGCGTGGCCCATGGAGAGCTGGCCGGTGGCGCCGGTCAGCAGGTTGAGGCCGATCGCCCCGATCGCCGCCGACATCGCGAAGAGTCCGGCCTGCAGCCAGAAGCCCTCCAGGTAGAACGGTACGGCGACCGCCACCGCGGCCGACACGACACAGCAGAGGATGACGACCTTCTTAGACACGTGCCAGCTCCCTCGTCCCGAACAGCCCCGCGGGGCGGATGAGCAGGACCACGATCATCACGAGGAACGGCGCGACGTCGCCGATACCCCGGCCGAGGAAGACCAGGTCGTTCTGGTAGCCGCTCATCATCGCCTCGGTGACACCGATGATCAGCCCGCCGGCCAGTGCCCCGGTGGTGGAGTCGAGGCCGCCGAGGATCGCCGCGGGGAACGCCTTCATCGCCGCGAAGGTGGTGCTGCGATCCAGGCCCGGCGTGGGGAAGACGCACAGGAAGAGCGCGGCGACGGCGGCGAGTGCCCCGGCGACCGCCCAGGCCCCCATCGAGACCCGCCCGCGCCGCACGCCCATCAGCGCGGCGGTCTCGGTGTCCTCCGCGGTGGCGCGCATGGCGATGCCCCAGTTCGTGTACTTGAACGCCAGCAGGAACGCGGCGATCAGGACCGCGGCGACGGCCAGCGCGACGAGCCGGGTCTCGGCGATGCTGACGCCTCCCAGGTGCAGCACCCGGTCGCGCCACGGGTCGCCCAGGGCGAGCACGTCGGTGCCGATCTGCCTGGTGAGCTCGGTGGTCAGCACGATGTCGACACCGATCGTCACGATCGCGAGGACGCTGTGCGAGATGACGTTCGCCCTGCGGATGATCAGGAATTCGATCAGGGCGCCGACGATCGCCGCGCCGGCGATGCCCAGCAGCAGCGCGGTCCAGAAGCCGGTCAGCGGGTGCAGCCTCGCGACCACGAATCCGCCGATCAGCAGCAGCGAGGCGTGGGCGAAGTTCACCACCTCGGTCGCCTTGAAGATGATCACGAAGCCCAGGGCGATCAGCGCGTACACCGCTCCGACGGAGATGCCGTTCACCAGGAGTTCGAGAAAGGTGATCATGAGGTGACCTCCTCGGTCCCGCTAGCGGTCGTGCTCTCGGCCGCCGCGCCCAGGTAGGCGCGGACGACCTCGGGATCGTTCTGCACCTCGCCGGGCGGGCCGTCCGCGATGCGCCTGCCGAAGTCCAGGACCGTCACCGTGTCGGCGAGCCGCATGACCATCCCCATGTCGTGCTCGACCAGCAGGATCGAGATGCCGAGGCTCTCCCGTACCGCGATGATCAGTTCGGCCATGTCGCGGCGCTCGCCGCCGTTCATGCCGGCGACCGGCTCGTCCAGCAGCAGCAGCCGCGGCTCCATGCACAGTGCCCGTGCCAGCTCCACGCGCTTCTGCACGCCGTACGACAGGAGTCCGACGGGCGTGGCCAGGTGCTCGGAGAGCCCGACGAACGCGGCGATCTCGGTCACCCGCCCGCCGTGCGCGGCGGCCTCACGCCGGGCCGACGGCAGCCGCAGCCCGGCGGAGAGGAACCCGGCGCGGGTCAGCCGGTGCCGGCCGAGCATCAGGTTGTCCC
This sequence comes from Streptosporangium sp. CA-115845, assembly GCF_050943795.1. Taxonomy (NCBI): domain Bacteria; kingdom Bacillati; phylum Actinomycetota; class Actinomycetes; order Streptosporangiales; family Streptosporangiaceae; genus Streptosporangium; species Streptosporangium sp. CA-115845. Next base: position 3,349,113 of record NZ_CP191988.1, read on the forward strand.
GCACCGACAGCATCGGTGACAGGGCGATGTTCTGGAAGGTGCGCGCCACGCCCAGGGCGGCGATGCGGTGCGGGGCCAGGGCGGTCAGCTCCGCGTCGCCGAACCGCACGCTGCCCGAGGTGGCCCGGTAGACGCCCGACAGGACGTTGAAGCAGGTCGACTTGCCCGCCCCGTTGGGCCCGATCACAGCGTGCACACTGCCGGGCTCGACGGTGAAGCCGACCGCGTCCAGCGCGGTGAGCCCGGCGAAGCGCACCGTCACCTCGCGCACGTCGAGCCGGGGAACGGAGGTGTCCGCACCACTCACGTGGACCACCTCGCCAGCACGGGACGGGCGTCGGCCGCGGGCGCGTCCTCGGGGGCGTCCTCGATGCCCAGGTAGCGGCGGCGCACCTCGTCGCTCGCGGCGAGTTCGGCGGCCGGTCCCGACAGGACCACCTCTCCGACCTCCAGCACGTAGGCGTGCGAGGCCAGGGACAGGGCCATGGCGGCGTTCTGCTCCACCAGGAGCACCGTGGTCCCCTCGGCGTTGATCTCGCGAACGGTGTCGGCGATCCGGGCGGCCATCATCGGCGCGAGGCCGAGGGTGGGCTCGTCGAGCAGGAGCATCCTCGGTCTGGCCATCAGCGCGCGGCCGATGGCGAGCATCTGCTGCTCGCCCCCGGACAGCAGTCCCGCGCGCTGCCCGGCGCGCTCGGCGAGCACGGGGAAGAGCGTGAGCACCTTCTCTCTCGCCTCGGCCGCCGACCGCCGGTCGGGCGCGCCGAGCGCACCGGCCCGCAGGTTCTCCGCCACGGTCATCCGCGCGAAGACCCGGCGGCCCTCGGGTACCTGGACGACGCCGCCGGCCACGACGGCCGAGGTGGCGGCGCCGGAGAGCCGCGCCCCGCCGAAGGTGACCTCGCCCGCGGTGATCCCGCCCCGGTGGAACCTTAGGGTGCCCGATATGGCGCGCAGCAGAGTGGACTTCCCCGCGCCGTTGCCGCCGAGCACCGCGACGACCGAGCCGCGCGGTACGTCCAGCGAGACACCCCGCAGGGCCAGGACCGGGCCGTAACTCACCGCCAGATCCCTGACGACCAGCCCGGAGTCTCCGGGCGGGCGAGGGTCGTGCACGTCCATGTGTTCCTCCTGTACAGCCGATGAACGCACCCAACCGAGGTGGTTCACCGGCGTCCAGAGGGCCAGGTGAAGTCGGGGCGGGCGCCCATGGTGGACGGGGCGCGGTTGTGCGCGAGTACAACCCCGGATCACGAAACAGAACAGAACCTTGTTCCGCTGCCTGACTTGCTGACACGATTCCCAGATGGGGACCCGGCCGGTTACGGACGACGAAGTACGCAGGATCATGCGCCTGGCCGCCCGCCGGCTGCTGCTGAGACTTCCCGAGCTCACCGACGAGCTCGTCGCGAGGATCCGCGACACCGACGAGGCGTATCGCAGGATGGTGCCCACCGACGACCACTGGCAGAGCGTCTACGAGGCGATGCGGGACGGCATCGGCGCCATCCTGCTGCCCCGCCCCGAGCGGCGCGACCTGCCACAGGCCGAGAAGACCGCCCGGCGCAGGGCGGAGCAGGGCCTGCCCATGGACTCCCTGCTGCGCAGCTACCGGCTCTCCGCACAGGTGATGTGGGACGGCCTCATCGACGTGGTCACCGAGGAGGAGTCCGACAGCCTGCCGGTCCTGATCCGCAGCGCCACGAAGGTGTGGCACGCCATCGACAGGCAGGCGATCGCCGCCGCCGAGGCCTACCGAAGACGGGAGGCCGAGATGTTCGGCCGCACAGCCGAGAGGGTCCAGGCCCTGCTCGACGCGCTCCTGGAGGACCGGGCGGACGCAGCCCTGGTCCGCAGTGCCGCCGCCGCGCTGGACCTGCCCGAGCTGGGCCGGTACGCCGTCGTCATCACCAGGTTGCCGGGCCGCCACGACCACGGGGACGACGCCCCACGGCCGACCGCCCTGGGCGTGATGCGGTTGCTGTGGCGGATGCGCCCCGACTACGAGGTGTCGGTGGTGTTGCTGCACGACGCGGACATGGAGCACCTGGCCGAGGAACTGCGCCCGCACGTCACCGGCTGCGCCGGGATCAGCCCGATCGTCGAGGGACTGGCCGAGCTGGGCCGAGCCAGGCGGCTCGCCGAGCTCGCCCTGCGGACATGCGTGGGCGACGGTCCGGAGATCGCCAGACTGGAGGACAGGCTTCCCGCCGCCCTGGTGGTCAGCCAGCCCGAGCTCGCGGGCCACCTCAGCGGAGCTGTGCTGCGGCCCATCCTCGCCCTCGACCAGGCGGACAGGGACGTGCTCCTCGGCACCCTGCAGGCGTGGCTGCGCTGCGAGGGCTCGGCCATGCGCGCCGCGGGGCAGCTGTACTGCCACCGCAACACGGTCTTCAACCGCATCCGCCGCATCGAGCAGCTCACCGGCCGTTCCCTGGCGCGCCCGCTCGACATCGTCGAGCTCACCCTGGCCCTCGACGCGGTCCGGCTGCTGCCCGTTACGTGACAGTCACACGTTTTGCCATCTTGGTGGCTTAGCGTGAGGCCCGATTGGGCAGAGAAAAGGGATACCCGCGCCCGGCTGAACCGAGGTGGTGTCAATGCTGATCGGTACGATTCTGCACGGCAAGGGAACAGAGGTGGTGACCGTACGCCCGGATGCGACGGTCACCGAACTGCTGGCCATCCTGGCCGAGAAGAACGTCGGCGCCGTGGTGGTGTCCGAGGACGGCTCCTCCATCGCGGGCATCGTCTCCGAGCGTGACGTGGTACGGCGGCTGCACGACCGGGGCGCGCGCGTGCTGACCGACCCGGTGTCGTCCATCATGACGACCGAGGTCCGCACCTGCCTCCCGGACACCGACGCCGACGACCTCCGCCAGACCATGACCACGCACCGCATCCGGCACGTGCCGGTCGTGGACGCCGGCCGGCTGGCCGGGATCGTGAGCATCGGCGACGTGGTCAAGAGCTCCATCGAGGCACTGGAGACGGAGAAGGCCTACCTGGTCGACTACCTCCACCGCTGAGCGCCCGTTCCCTGAAGTTCCCGGTGAAGACCCGATGGGCCCGGCGCGACGCGCCGGGCCCATCGGTCCGATATCCCCTCCCGCTACTGGACGACTATCTTGTCCACCTCGATGGTCACGCCCTTGACCTGCGGTGTCGACGTTCCCGTCGTCACCTTCCCGGTCCCGGCGCTGACACCCTTGATCTTCATCGTGTAGTTCAGGCTGCCACCCGGGGCGCCGGGCGTGCTGGTCACCCGGAGGTCCTCGGTCGGCGGGCCGGTGATCTGGCCGCCCGCGGTGCCGTCACCGTTCTCCGCTCCCACGGTCAGGCCGTAGCCCGCCGGGGGGTCGCCGGGCAGGTTGCCCGGGTCGTAGGTGTAGGTGATGTCCTCGGTCCCGTTCAGCCCGATCCACTGCTGGAACACCTTGGTGTCGGTCGTGCCGTAGAGGTTGACCCGCCACTCGATGACGAGCCAGTCGCTGACGCCGTCGGTCAGCGTCCCGGCGTAGACGCCCGGCGCGCCGGTGCCGTCCAGGTCGGTCCAGTAGGGGGCGAGCACGTTGTTCGGGGTCGAGGGGTCGGGCAGGGTCTGCGGTTCGAACGAGATGTCCGTCGACCCCGAGCTGCCTCCGGCGACCGTGTAGCCGTTGGAGACGATGCCGATCCTGGTGTAGGTCTTGCCCGCGTACTGGAACGCGGGGACGGTGAAGTTGATCGCCTGCTCGTCGCCGATCGGTGTCGGTGCGATGCCGAAGGCGTCAAGCGGCAGGTACGGGGCCGGCCCGAAGCCCGGGGCGATGCCCGGCCTGTCCGGCTGCCTGGCCGCGAGGGTGGTCTTCGCCGTCGCGATCTGGGAACCGACCTTGGTGGCGCCGGTCACCGAGTTCAGCCGCAGCTTGCTGTCCAGCGTGCTGACCGCGGTGACCTCGGCGTCCTGGAGCGTGTCGTTCCGCACGGTGACGGTGCAGGTGGACTCGCCGGTGTCACGCGGGATGGTGGCCGGGGCGCAGGTCTGCTCCACCGGGACGGCGCCCTGCTTGCGGACGAACGCGACCGGCAGGTGCAGGTTGCGCGAGCCGCCCACCTGCTTGAGGTTCACCTGGCCGAAGTACTGCCCCTCGGGCAGGTCGGGTGCGGTGATCACCACGCTGAACTTGGCGGTCTTGCCCGCCTTCACGGTGAACAGCGGCGGTAGCACCGAGATGTTGGCGCCGGCCACGGTCGTGCCGGTGGCGGCGAAGGTGAGCGTCTTGTCCGTGACGTTGGTGACCGTCCGCTTGGCGGTGATGAGACCCGGCATGATCGGGGCGTTCACCGACGGCAGGTTCAGGTCGATGCGGTTCAGCGGATCGTCGGCCGCGGCCAGGAAGTTCGCGCCCGTCTCGTCCAGGGTCAGGCCGGGGTCACCGGCCTTGGTCAGGTCGATGCGCCCGCCGCCGGTGTCGAACGGGTCGGCCGGGGTGACGCCGTCCTGCTTGGTGACCGAGGTCTTGGCCGTCGTCTCCAGTGCGGACTTCACCTGGCCGGGGGTCCAGTCCGGGTGCAGCGCGAACACCAGGGCCGCGGAGCCCGCGACGTGCGGCGACGACATCGACGTGCCCGCGATGACCTGGTACAGGTTGTTCGGCGGGCCACCGGCCGGATCCTCCAGCACCGGCGTCTGTCCGGCCACGATGTGCAGGCCGGGGGCGGTGACGTCAGGCTTGAGGAAGTCGCCGCCGGGGCCGCGCGAGGAGAACGTGGTGATCCTGTCGCTCTGCCAGGTGGCCTTGGTGCCCTGGGTGAACGAGGCGGTCGCGCCGGGGTTGGCCGACAGGAACGTCAGCAGCGCGTCCGTGTCGGGCTTGTCGATGTGAACCGTGGGGAGCCAGTGGTTGTCGGTCATCACGTCGAGCGGGCTGGAGTTGTACAGGACCATGCCGGCCGCGCCGCCCTGCCTGACGTTGAAGCTCTTCAGGACCCGGTTGGGACCGCGCTCACAGGCGACGATCTTCCCGACGAACAGGCCCGGGGGTGCGGGCGTGGTGCACAGGGCGTTGGAGTACGGCGGCGCCGAGGCCCGCACCACCGGCAGCGCGGAGGGCACGCCCCCCGTGATGGAGGCACCCGTCAGCGTGGCCGCCGCGCCGCCGGAACCGGACAGCGTGATCGTCGACTGGAAGGTCCTGGGCTGCGTGGAGGCCGCCACCGTGGTCACCCACGGGGCGACGTGGTTGACCGTCGCCGCGCCGGGACCCGCGTTGCCCGCCGAGGCCGAGACGAGCACGCCGGCCGCGTAGGCGTCGAGGAAGGCCAGCTCCACCGGGTCGCTGTAGGGGGAGGTACCACCCGAGATCGAGAAGTTGATCACGCGGACGCCGTCGAGGATGGCCCGGCCGACCGCCTGGGCGGAGTCGGAGGGGAAGCAGCCCTCGACGCCGCAGACCTTGTAGACGGAGACGTGCGCCGCGGGGGCGATGCCGTGGATCGGGCCGCGGCTGATGCCGAGCGGGTTGGCGTCGGCCACCGGGCCGCCGGCCGAGGTGGTCGCGGTGTGGGTGCCGTGGCCGTTGGAGTCGCGGGCGCTGGTCGGGAAGTACTCGCCGGGGTAGATCGCGTTGTAGGTGTCGAGGAACGGGGCGCCGCCGATGAGCTTCCGGTTGCAGACGAACGGGTCGGCCGCCGGGGTCAGCGGGTTGTCGCCGAAGTTGCAGACGCGCGGCGTGCCGTCCTTGGTCGCCGGTACGGCGGGCAGCGTACCCGGGTCGGCGAACTGGGGGTGCTCGGGCCAGACACCGGAGTCGAGGATGCCGACGACGACGCCCTTGCCGGAGGAGGAGCTGCCGCCCAGCTGGTTGTAGATCGCGGGCGCCCCGATGAACTCGGGGCTGGAGTCGGTCAGCAGCTGCTCGGGCTTGTCCTCCTGGACGGCGGCCACCCCGGGCAGCTTCAGCACCGCGGCCGCCTTGTTGGCGGGGATGCGCAGCGCGATGCCGCCGTAGACGGTCCGCAGCTTCTGGCCCGCCGTGGCGCCCGGCACGCTTCTGGCCAGTTCGGCGAGGAAGGCGTTCTCGACGTCCTCGATGTGTTTCTGGTATTTCTTCGCGTCGCCGCTCTTTATGTCAAGAGCCTTCCCGGTCTTGGCCGGGCTCGTCGCGGGAAGCCCTTCGAGGCCGCCCTGATAGGCGGCGAAGGAGTCGTAGTCGAGCTTGACCATCACGTTGACCGTGGCGCCCGAGGTCGACTTCAGTAGCCCCTCGTCACTGCGGGCGAGCTTTCCGGTGGGGGACTTCGCGCCCTGGATCGGCTCACCCCCGGTCAGGGGGGTCGCCGTCCACTTGGCGGACGGCGCGGGGGTGGGGGTGGGATCCGCACTCGCGGGCGGCGCCATCGCCGCGACGAGCCCGAGGCCGGCGGCGAGTACCGCCGCGCGTCTGATCCTCGGTAAGTAGGGCTTCCTGGTCAACGAGACCTCCCTTTCGACACGCATGAGCAGCTCACGTGGCAGGGAGGGGGCCGTCCGTGCGCCCGGGGCAGGGCATGCCGGGGAAGGCCGTGACCCTCCCCGTCGGGTGACACGCGATCGGCCACCGGTAAAGGCGGACGATCATGACTGGCAGCCTAACTAGAGACCATTTATTTGCCTAGATCGTGAAATTGACACAATCATCATTGGAATTGGTCAAATTTCATTGCAGACTGCACCGGGTGTTCTGGTTAACACGGAGCCGCGGCTCGGCCGCCCTCCATCCCCGAGGCGCTTGTGGCCGGCGGAAGGGCACGACGGTCCGGCGTGCGTAGACTGACCCCAGATGACACGCGGGAGGCCCGGTTGAAGCTCAAGCTTGATCTACACCCCATCTACAACCGGGGTGGGGAGATCGACAAGGCACTGCGGGGCATCATCGACGAGGCCATCAGGAAGAAGGCCACCGAGGTCGAGATCATCCCCGGCAAGGGCTCGGGCCAGCTCAAGAAGAAGGTGCTGCGCTTCCTGGAGCAGAAGGAGATCAAGGCCCTCTACCACCGCATCGACAAGGACGCCAAGAACCACGGCCGTCTCTTCGTCTACTTCCGCTACAAGTAGGAGCCGGGGCGCATGCCCGACGCTCTTCTCGCATGGCGGTCCGGACGGCCGGGCGTCCCTGCCTACCCGCACGAATACCGTAGCTAGGCCGAGTCGGAGCGTTCTACCCTGCAGGGGTTGCACGACTTCGCCGTCGGCCCCAAACCCTCCGCGGCCTTCACCCGGATAGTCGACCGGGCCGGCAGGAAGAAGGCCATGGTCGTCTCGCTGACGATGATGGGCGCCGTCTCACTGGCCATCGGGCTCCTCCCGGGATACGACTCCATTGGAGCGGCGGCACCCGCCGGCCTGGTGCTCCTCCGTTTCCTGTAGGGCTTCTGCCTCGGCGGAGAGGCGAGTTCCGCCCAGGTCATGGCCCTTTTGAGTACGCCCCCGACAACCGTCGCGGCATCTACGGGGCCATGGTGAGCTTCTGGAACTTTATGTCTTCTTTATGCGTCCTTTACGGAAAGGGGGGCTCGCCGAGCGGGTAGGGGAGGGTAACGATCGACACGACACGGTCACTTACCGGGGGAGGGTGCGAGTTATCGATCGACCACGGGTCTCTGGTCGTCGATGTTTCCGGCCGGCACCGTGTGCGGCTGCCGCTCAGCGGTAAGGAGCGCGCGACGAGGCTCGTCCTGTACGGCCGCCCCTCCGGGGACATGATCGTCTACGGTCTCGCGGTTCTGGACAGGGACGGGAGGGTCATGCTCGACTCCCCGGGGTTCAGGTCCCGCCACCGGGTGCAGGAGTTCGCCGCCGCTGCCGGGCTGGCCGCCGAGTATCGGCGGTACGCCACGGAGCAGGAGGCGCGTGCCGCGTTCGGGAACCGGGCGCGGCAGTGGTACACCACGGCGTACGAAGGGCTCCCCGCCAACCTCGCCGAAGGGGCGCCGACCGAGCTTCTGCCGTATGGCGGGGCGCTGGAGGGCACGCCCGCTCCGGCGACCAGCCTCACCTGGGACGACCGGACGCTGGTCGCGACGGATTCGATCTCCGGGCGTTCGATGCGGTTCGCGCCCGCCGCCCTGTACCACTACCGGTACGAGCGCGTCGTCCTCGTCTCGGGCAAGAACTCGGGTAAGGAGGAGACGCGTTTCCTCACCGGCCTCGCCGTGCTCGACGCCGACGGGCTGGTGCTCGCCGACCTGCCCGGCGACTGGATGCCACCGGACGTGGCCATCTTCGCGGCGGGGAGGGGGCTGCCCGTGCGCGACGCACTGATCGCACCCCCCAGGGCGGTGCGCGCCACCCTGGGCAGGCGAGCTCCCGGCTGGACGCGTCTCACCGGGCAGGCGCTCTCCAGGGCGTCCAGGGCGAGGACGGTCGCCACGGTCTGTGCCGGGGTGGCGGGCCTGTTGGCGATGGCCTACGTCGTCGCGGTAAGCGGCTGGTTCGCGTGGCGGGGGCTGTCCGCGCTGGGCAGGGCGCTGCTGGACATCCTGGACGCCAAGTGGCTGGCGGTCTTCTTCGCTCCGCTGCTCGTCGTCCTGAAGCCCGCGCGTCAGATGTGGCACGGCCGGCGGATCCGGCGCGGCAGCGCGCTCGGCCCACCCGGCGGACCGTATCTCTCCATCTGGCGCAAGAGCACGCTGCGCGTCCGGCTCGGTTCGCGGATGGTGCCCGACGACATCGCGATCGGGCCGGACGCGGGATGCGTGGCCGGCCTGATGACCTACCGCCATGGGGACCTGGCCGGACTCTTCGTGATGGGTGGTAGCGGCCGGGTCCTCCGTCACCTGCCCGGACCTTGGCCGCCGGAGGACGCGCACCGCTTCGCCACGCGGCACGGTCTCGGTTTCGAGGCCCGGACGCTGAGCCGCGAGGAGTATCTCGGCCTCACCGCCGACGCCTACGACGCCGTCCCCTGACGTGTTTTCCGAAAATGGCTCCGTCTTGGTGTTTTTGGACTGTTAAAAGCCCATATTGATGGATCGACGGCGAACGGGTGGGTGCGGCACCATTATGTGACGCATGACAGCAATGTTCTCTCCGGCGATCGGTGGAGCCTCCGGCAGGGCGCGGATCGCGGCGGGGGTGCCCGAGCGGGCCCGATCGAGTTCGGCGCTGTCATCCGCGTACCCTCATCTTCTTCGAAAGGCCCCTCATGAGCGATATCAAGGCACTTCTCGCCCAGCGTGCCGAACTGGACCGTCTGATCGAGGAACTCCAGTCCGGCGATCTGAAGGAGCGCGAGAACACCCTCGGTGACATTCTCGCGGCCGTCGCCAAGTGGGCGACCGTGCAGGGCCACGAGGCACTCAGGAGGGACCTCAAGAACTGGGAGTACGTCACCTTCGCCGGCATCGAGGTCGGTGTCGGTCACGACGGCGGCGAGCGCTGGGGCCTGCCGCCCAACTCGGTCACCGTGATGGACTCCGTCAGCGGGACCGACGTGGAGTTCGGGACCACGCCCCCGCCGATCCAGGCGGTCATCGGCCTCCTGGAGGGCCTGCTGGCCACGCGCTGATCGCCGGTACGGACCCGGCCTCTCACGCGGAGCCCGGTCACACGGCGTATCGGGACCTCGCACGGGGCCCCGATACGCCGTGCGACCGGCCGTGCTCTCCCGGAGGGCGTTCCGTGGCAGGCCGCGGCGAGTCACGCGCCGGGGAGGTGGCGGCGGGCGGCGGCGCTGTAGGAGGATCTGCCCAGATCTCATCCCGTGTTGGAGGCGTCATGTCGGTGTTGCGAGACCTGGTGGAGAGCATCCGGAACGGCGGGATCGAGGTGATCGACCTGACGGCGCCGCTGTCGTCGGAGACGCCGATCCTGCGGCTGCCGGAGCCGTTCGGCAACACCGTCCCGTTCACGCTCAAGGAGATCAGCCGCTACGACGACCGCGGCCCCGCCTGGTACTGGAACGACATCGTGACGGGAGAGCACACCGGCACGCATTTCGACGCCCCCGTGCACTGGGTCACCGGAAAGGACGGCGAGGACGTCTCGCAGGTTCCGGTCGACCGGCTGATCGCCCCGGCAGTGGTCCTCGACTTCGCCGCGGAGGCGGCCGGAGACGCGGACTTCCTGCTGGAGATCGCGCACGTCAAGGCGTGGGAGGAGGCCAACGGGCCGTTGCCCGAGGGCGGATGGCTGCTCTACCGCACAGGCTGGGACGCCCGCTCCCACGACCAGGAGCGCTTTCTGAACGCGAACGAGACGGGCCCGCACACGCCCGGAGTCTCGGTCGAGTGCGCCCGCTGGCTGGCCGAGGAGACCTCGATCGCCGGGCTGGGCGTGGAGACCGTGGGCACGGACGCCGGCGCCGCGCACGGCTTCGACCCGGCCTTCCCGTGCCACTCCTTCCTGCTGGGCGCGGGGAAGTACGGGCTGACCCAGCTGCGCAACCTCGACCGGCTCCCGGTGACCGGCGCGGTGGTCGTCGCGTCGCCGCTGCCCATCGTGGGAGGCTCCGGCAGCCCGCTGCGGGTGCTGGCACTGGTGGAGAGATGAACGTCGCGGAGGTGGTGGGCCGGACCTTGGCCGCGCTCGGTGTGGACACCGCCTTCGGGGTGGTGGGCAGCGGCAACTTCCACGTGACCAACGCCCTGGTCGCGCACGGCGCGCGTTACGTCGCCGCGCGCCACGAGGGCGGCGCGGCGACCATGGCCGACGCCTACGCGCGTCTCAGCGGCAGGGTCGGCGTGCTCAGTGTCCACCAGGGGCCGGGGCTCACCAACGCGATGACCGGCATCGCCGAGGCCGCCAAGAGCCGTACCCCGCTCATCGTGCTGGCGGGAGAGGCGACGGAGCCCCGCTCCAACTTCTTCGTCGACCAGGCCGCGCTGGCGGAGGCGGTGGGCGCCGTCCCGCTGCGGATCTCCTCGGCGGAGACCGCCGCCGCCGACACCGCCGAGGCGTTCCGGGTCGCCCGCGAAGGCCGCCGCACGGTCCTGCTCAACCTCCCGCTGGAGGTTCAGGGGCGACACGTCCCGGATGTGCCGAGGGCCTCGGTTGCGGGGGCCTCGGTTGCGGGGGCCTCGGGCGGGAACGGTCCGAGGGGCGTACCGGAGGCCGGGGAGGCCGCCCGGCTGGCGGAGATCCTCGCGGCGGCACGCAGCCCCGTCTTCGTGGCCGGGCGTGGTGCCCGCGAGGCGCGGCACGAACTTGAGGAGCTCGCCGAGCGGGCCGGAGCGCTGCTGGCCACCTCCGCCGTGGCCAGGGGACTCTTCCGGGGCAGCCGGTGGGACCTGGACGTCAGCGGTGGTTTCGCCTCGCCGCTCACCGCCGAGCTCATCCGCGACGCCGACGTGCTCGTGGGCTGGGGGTGCGCGCTCAACATGTGGACGATGCGCCACGGCACGCTGATCGGCCGCGACACCACGGTCGTCCAGGTCGACCTGGAGGCCGCCGCGCTCGGCGCCCACCGCCCGGTCCACCTCGGCGTGACGGGTGACGTCGCCCGCACCGCGCGGGAGGTCACCCGGCTGCTCGGCGACGACACGAGAACCGGTTACCGCTCGGCGGCACTGGCCACCAGGATCGCCGGGGAGAACCGCTGGCGGGACGTGCCCTACACCGACGAGAGCGGTGACGGCCGCATCGACCCCAGGACGCTGACGATCGAACTGGACGACCTCCTCCCCGCGGAACGCGTCCTCTCCATCGACTCCGGAAATTTCATGGGATATCCATCGATGTTCCTCGACGTTCCCGACGAACGGGGTTTCTGCTTCACGCAGGCGTTCCAGTCGGTCGGTCTCGGCCTGGCCACCGCGATCGGTGCCGCCCTGGCCCAGCCGGACAGGCTCCCGGTGGCCGCGCTGGGCGACGGCGGCGCGCTGATGGGCGTCGCCGAACTGGAGACCGTCGTGCGGCTCGGTCTCCCGATGGTGATCGTCGTGTACGACGACGACGGCTACGGCGCCGAGGTGCACCACTTCGGCCCGGACGGCCACCCCCTGGACACGGTGACCTTCCCGCCCGTGGACATCGCCGCCATCGCCCGCGGCTTCGGCTGCGAGGCCGTCACGGTGGGGGACAGGTCCGATCTCGCCGGGGTGGCCCGCTGGCTGGACGGAGCCAGGGAGCGGCCGCTGCTGATCCACGCCCACGTCAGCCGTGCGCGGGGCTCGTGGTGGCTGGAGGAGGCGTTCCGGGGACACTGAGCCTTTCGCGGGTGTGGGAGGGGGGAGCGGCTGAGGTACGGTTCAGCCATGGCTGAGATCGTGTACCCCCCGGTCATCGGGGCGGCGTTGACCCTGTTCCGCGCGCTGGACCTCAAGATCCGTATCGAGGGAGCCGAGCGTATCCCGCGGACCGGCGGAGCCGTGCTGGTCAGCAACCACATCAGCTATCTCGACTTCATCTTCGCCGGCCTGGCCGCGCGCCCCTCAAAGCGCCTGGTGCGTTTCATGGCGAAGAAGGAGGTCTTCGACCACAGGATCTCCGGCCCGCTGATGCGCGGCATGCACCACATCCCGGTCGACCGCGCGGCGGGCGCCGCCGCGTTCGGCGCGGCGCTGAAGGCGCTCAGGGACGGAGAGGTCGTCGGCGTGTTCGCCGAGGCCACGATCAGCCGGTCCTTCATGATCAAGGAGATCAAGAACGGTGCGGTCCGGATGGCCGTCGGTGCCAAGGTGCCGATGATCCCGGTCTCGCTGTGGGGCACCCAGCGGCTGTGGACCAAGGGTCACCCCAAGAAGCTGTTGCAGCGGCACGTGCCGATCACGATCGTGGTCGGCGAGCCCATGCACCCCAAGCGCGGCGACGACTACGACGCGGTCACCGCCGACCTGCGCGGGCGGATGAGCGAAATGCTCGACCAGGCGCAGCGGGGCTACCCGGAGATCCCGAAGGGCGTCTGGTGGCAGCCCCGTCACCTCGGCGGCACCGCACCGACTCCCGAGGAGGCGGACAAGCTCGACGCCGAGGAGGCGGCGGAGAGGGCGGCCCGGCGCGAGTCATGAGGGCGATGGCGCACACGCGCACGTAACGGGGGGCGGGTTCACGGCCCCGGATGCCGCGCCGAGGCCATCGCTCACCGGGACAAAGTGCGCGAATCATGAGCATCCTCTACAAGTCCCGAACAGGTAATTCGCAAGTGGCATGCTCCAACCTGTTCGCATGAGCAACGCATTCGACGACATCGCGAACGCCTTCCAGCCGGTGCCGACCCCCGGTCCCGGCCGCACGCCGGGGCGGGTCGGCATGGCGATCCTGCTCCTCCTCTGGGTGGGCCTGGGAGTGTCGCCCTTCGTGTTCGCGGTCTCCGGCCTCAAGCTCGCGACCGGCTCCATCGGCACCCCCGGCACCCTCACGGTCGTCTCGTGCGAGGAGTTGGGCAGGGGCCGCTACGACTGCAAGGGCAGCTTCGCGTCCGACGGCGGTGGCGACGCGATCCCGGTCGACGCCTCGCCCGACTCCACGGCCGGTGACGTCAGGCGGGCGCAGCTCACTCCCGAGGGCGACCGTGCCGTCGCGACCGGCACCTCGGGCATCCTGGCCGCGCTGACCATGCCGTTCCTCGGTGTCGGAGTGCTCGCCTTCCTGCCGTACGTGCTCCTCTACGTCGCCAAGGCGCGGCATGGCAGGCGTGCCGCGGTCGCCTTCGGCTCCGTGCTCACCGTGGTCTCGCTCGCCGGTGTCGTCGTCGGCATGGTCGCCGCCTACTCCTGACCGGCCCCCGCCGTTCCGGCTCCGCCGGGTCCGTGGTACCAGGCGCGCTCAGCCGCTGCGGCTGAGCGCGCCCGACCGGGCCGGATGCTCATGCCTCCGGCCGGAGATCTCCGGCGCTTCTCCACTCATCCTCTCGTGTCCGAGACGGCGGTGATCGGTGTGCCGCATCCGCGTCGGCAGGAGGTCCGAAGGCGTACGTCGTGTTGAAGGTCGGCGCGACGCCGGCGGAGGACGATCTGATCGGCTACAACGCCGAAATCCGTGGCTTTCGTGGACAGGCTCCCCGCAATCCCCCGGGAAAGCTGCTCAAGCGGGTGCCACGGGAATCCCCGGAGAAAAACCGATTCGTTGCTCCTCTCCCGAGCTCGCGCACTGTGACGGTGGACGCCCTACCCTGTGTGGCAGATAACCACCGAAAAACCGTTCTGAGTAAGGGGGACGAGAAGCATGGCGCGTACCGCATCACGAGGTGGCCCTCGGGGCACCTATTCTCCCGCGGAGACGCGGCGGGCACTGCTGGCAAGTGCACTGAAGTTGTTCGAGGTCGGCGGCTACCACGCGACGTCCGTCGAGGACATCGTGAAGGAGGCCAACCTGACAAAGGGAGCCTTGTATCACCACTTCTCGGGTAAGGAGGAGATCCTCCAGCAGATTCAGGAGGAATACATCGACGACCGGCTCCGGAACTGTCATCGCATTTTTGAGTCGTTCGAGGCCCCGGCCGACCGGTTGCGGCAGCTCATCCTTGAGTCATTGGTCGCCATCGACCAGTTCCGCGCCCATGTCACCGTGTTTACTCAGGAGCGTCGCTTCCTTGCCGAGGAACGCTTCGCCGCGATAAAGAAAAAGTGCGACGAGCTCGACGCGATGTACGAGTCGGTGATCCGACAAGGTATCGAAGAAGGGGTTTTCAACTCGGCCCTGCAGCCACGTATCGCTGGCTTCGGAGTCCTTGGCATGCTGACCTCGGCGTACAAATGGTACCGCCCTGACGGCCTGCTGGCCGTCTCCGAAGTGGCCGACCAGCTCGCCGGGCTGGTTCTCGGAGGACTGATCTCGCCGGCGAGCAGGGCTTCTTTCGGCCAGTAACGTCCCGACCGGTCGGTGTGAGAAAACGGGCACCGTCGCGTGCCCGGTTACTCACCGGCCCTGCGATGTCCGTCGAAGATGGAGGACCTGGGGGCGCGCTCGGGCGACAGCGCCTTCGAGGATGCCCTGTGGTACTGCTGACCTCGGTGTTGACGCCGTTCGGTGGAGGCCGTGGAACGGCCCGCGGACGCTGGTGCCGTCCGCCGGGGAAGTGCCGGGAGTCCAGACATCCGGCATTTTGCCGATCTCGGTTCGATACACGTTCCATACCTACTGGTCGGAATATGAAGAGGGGGTTGAAGCATGAACTTTGGCGTTATGAATCTGTTTCCGGCCGAGGGCGACGGAGACGACGCGCAGGTGCTGCGAGACACCATCGAGGAATTCCAGATCGCCGATGAACCGGGATTCGACTCGTGCCGGCCGGCGGAGCACCATCGAGGCGATCGAGTCGGAGCGGGCGTACTACGACAAGGTTCAGCGGTTCCTCGGGCTGCTGCGGTGCCACGGTCAGCCCGCCTCATGGTGCGAGGGTGGCTCAGGAAGCCAGCCGGGACAACGCCAGGGACGCGTAGAGTGCGGCGCCGTCCGGCAGGACGGAGTCGTCGAACCGCGCCTCCGGCGAGTGGTTGTAGGCCGCGGTGGCCGGGTCGAGGTCCGGCGGGCAGGCGCCGAGGAAGACGAACGCGCCGGGCACCTCCTCCAGCACGTACGAGAAATCCTCCGACCCCATCACTGGTTGCGGCGCGACGAAGTAACGGCCCGGCCCGAACAACTCGTCTGTCGTCCGTCCGGCGAAGTCGGACTCACCCGGGTTGTTCACCGTCACCGGGTATCCCATGCCGAACGACGCGTCCACCCCGAGGCCGTGGGCGGCGGCGATGCCCTCCACCACCTCGACCAGTCGCCGCTTCACCAGCGCCCGGTGGTCCTTGCTGAACGTGCGGACCGTCGCCTCGAAGTAGGCCTCGTCGGGGATCACGTTGTCGGCCGTGCCCGCGTGGAACTGGCCGACCGTGACCACCACGGGATCGAACGGGTCGAACGTTCGAGTGACCATCGACTGCAGTGCCGACACCATCTCGCAGCCCGCCAGAACCGGGTCGAGCGCGCGGTGAGGGCTCGAGCCGTGGCCGCCGCGCCCCTTCACCGTCACCTGGAACACGTCGGCCGCCGCCATGACCGGCCCTCCGCGCGAGGAGAACAGGCCGGGCGGCAGCATCGAGGAGACGACGTGCATGCCGTACGCCGCGATCGGCCGGGCTCCCGCCGCGTCCAGTACCCCCTCGCCGATCATGTGCCGGGCGCCCTCGTCCCCCTCCTCACCCGGCTGGAACATGAAGATCACATCGCCCGCGAGTTCCTCGCGCCGGGCGCTCAGCAGGTGCGCCGCTCCCACCAGCATCGTGGTGTGCAGGTCGTGCCCACACGCGTGCATCCGGCCCGCCACGCGCGAGATGTACGGAAGATTGTTCCGCTCGATGACGGGCAGCGCATCCATGTCGCCGCGCAGGAGGACCACCGGTACGGGCTCGTCGCCGGCGGCCCGCCCACCACCCCGCAACACGGCGGTCACCGAGCTCAGCGCCGTGCCGGTGGTGATCTCCAGTGGCAGCCCGTCGAGCGCCTCCAGGACCTTCTGCTGCGTGCGCGGCAGCATGAGGCCGATCTCGGGGGTGGCGTGCAGAGAGTGCCGGAGCCGGACGAGAACGTCCCGCATGTCATGTGCAGATTCGGTGAACGACATGACGATATCCTCCATTTATTATCCGCAAAGTTTACAGAATCCTCTCGACTGGATGATCTCTGCGTGGCTCGTGGTGATCCGTCCGATGCGCAGTGGGCGGCGTGGGGGCGCGCCGCAGTGTCGCACGGCGCTGGAGCGCATCCGGGACCGGGCCGTCCCCACGGTGGGTTCGAGCGCTTGGGGACCGGCAAGGACCTGTCACGTTACGGGCCGGACGCCTACACCCGGGTCAAGCATGTGATGATCAGCCACGGTTGACCGGGCACCGGCGGCACGGGCGCTCAGTAGCTCGCCCGGCCGCCGGAAAGATCGAACACCGCGCCCGTCGAGAACGTGCACTCCGGCGAGCACAGCCACGACACCGTCGCGGCCACCTCCTCCGGGCGGGCGATCCGGCCCATGGGGATCCGGGACGTCATGTACTCGAGGAGTTCGTCCGACGCGTGGCGGAGCATGGGCGTGTCCACGACGCCGGGAGCGACGGCGTTAACCAGCACGCCGCTGGTCGCCGTCTCACGGCCGAGAGACTTGGCAAGGCAGATCACCCCGGCCTTGGACGCCGAATACGCCGAGTCGTTCGGGTTGCCCTCCTTGCCGGCCATCGACGCGATGAGCACCACCCGGCCGGAGCCCTGCTTCAGCATCGGAGGGAGCACGGCGCGGCACACCAGATACGTGCCCGTCAGGTTGACGTCCAGCACCTGGCGCCACCGATCCGGCGCGCACTCCCAGACGGAGGCGTTCGGCCCGGGCACCCCGTGAGCCACCACGACCGCGGCCGGCGGGCCCTCGCGCCGGCAGACGTCCGCGACGGCGGCCTCCACGGCCTGCTCGTCCCGGACATCGAAGCGCACGCCGCGCGCCGGGAAGCCGTCCGCGGTCAGCTCCCGGGCCACCTCGTCGACGCTCTCGTCCCGGTCGCAGGCGACGATCCGCATGCCGTCGGCGGCGAGGCGCCTCGCCACGGCACGGCCGACCCCGCCGGCCGCTCCCGTGACGACGGCGACCGGCCGGACGGCCGGGGACGCGCTCACGCCCCGCAAGACAGCTCCCGTTCGAGCCGCACCCGGGTGCGAGCGATGTGGCTGCGCAGCAGCGCCCCGGCCTGCTCGCTGTCGCCTTCCTTGAGGGCCACGTAGATGAGGTAATGCTCGGCGCGCATCACCTCGTGCTCCTCGTCGTCGGGACGCACCGTGTTGCGATAGGCCCTGCGCACGTGCTGCGTGGCGTTCCAGAAGTCGCCCACGAGCCGTCGTATCCGGGGCGGGGCGCCCTCGTAGCAGGCCAGGTGGAAGTCGCGGTCGAGCTGGAGCACCGTCTCGGAGTTGTCCCGGTTGGTTTCGATGTCGTCGCGCAGGTTGCCGAGGTGTCGCAGGTGCCCCTCGGTGAGCCCGGGCATGCTGAGCTCGATCGCGAGCGGTTCGAGCCGTTCGCGCATGAGGTAGATCTCGCTGACCTCGGCGATGTCCAGCTTCGCGACCCGCGCGAAGCTGTTGGGCGTCAGGTGGACCAGACCCTCGCTCTCCAGCTGGCGCAGTGCCTCGCGTACGGGGATGCGGCTCACGTCGAGCGCGGTGGCGATCTGCTCCTGCGGGATCCGCTCGCCCGGGGCGAGCTGCCCGCCGACGATCGCCTCCCGGACCGCCCGTGTGACGAAGTGACTCAGCGACTCGCCTCCCTGCCGCTGGGTCCGCCATCCCTGCTGATCCAATGCCATCGTTCTCCGTCTCTCCGGCCCTACTGGATAATTGGATCCTATACGGGATGGCTGTCCGGCTGCAAAGGATTGCCGTGCGCTGCGGGCCCCCGTGAACCCGTGCATCCGCGAGAGTCTGCACCCCGCCGTCTCGCGTTCCAAAAAACCCTCATTGAACTGCGATGACTCGGCAATTTCAGCACCTGGGGCGGCCCGTCCCGGCGTGCCGGGCCGGGGATCGCGTGGCGCCTCGACCGTGGGCGACCCTTGACAGCAATCTGGCCTATTTGGATACTTGGATCCAGTTTTTCGAGCACTCCCAGTTGAACGGGGCCACCGCGGAGTGAGATGGCGAAAGGTGGATCCAATGCGAGATCACGAACGCGGAGGGCAGCGGCCGACCCGCAGGCAGGTGCTGCGGGGAGGCGTGGGCGGAGCCGCCCTGCTGGCCGTGCCGCAGCTCCTGGCCGGATGTGGCGACGGAGGCAAGGGGGCCGGGGGCAAAGCGGCCACGGTGACCTTCGCCAGCAACGGTGGCGCCCTGCAGAAGGCGCAGGAGAAGGCGTACCTGACCCCGTACACGCAGGCCAATCCCGGCATCAGGATCGTCCAGGATGTGGGCTCGACCGACTACGCGCGCATCGAGGCGATGGTGAAGTCGGGCAACGTCACCTGGGATCTGGTCGACGTCGGCGGCGACTTCGGCACGGGCGACCAGGAGGCCCTGCTCGAGCCGCTGGACTGTGGCCTGATCGACTGCACGGCGGGCGAAGGCGGCACCCGCTACCGCGTGCCGCTGCACCGGTACGCGA
Source organism: Streptosporangium sp. CA-115845 (assembly GCF_050943795.1). Lineage (NCBI taxonomy): Bacteria > Bacillati > Actinomycetota > Actinomycetes > Streptosporangiales > Streptosporangiaceae > Streptosporangium > Streptosporangium sp. CA-115845. Next base: position 3,368,135 of record NZ_CP191988.1, read on the forward strand.
GCGTCATGGGCTATCGCACCGACAAGACCCCCAACCCGCCGAAGACCTGGGCCGAGTGGTTCGACCTCGACGCCTATCCGGGGAAGCGGGCGTTCTTCCGGGTGTCCGGCCCCACCGGCATCTACGAGTCGGCGCTGCTGGCCGACGGCGTGCCCATCGACAAGCTGTTCCCGCTCGACGTCGACCGGGCGTTCCGGAAGCTGGAGACCATTCGGTCGTCGCTGATCTGGGCGCCCTCTCCCACCGACACCGTGCGGCTGCTCGCCGACGGGGAGGTCACCCTGGCGTCCGTCTTCTCCAGCCAGGCGTACGCCATGGCGCAGGACGGCGCCAAGATCGGCGTGGTGTGGAACGAGTACGGGCTGGGCAGCGACTATCTGGTCATCCCCAAGGGGGCGAAGAACAAGGACGCCGCCATGGCGCTCGCCGCCTACATGGCCGGCGCCGAGCACAACGCTCAGCTGTCCAACGTCTATCCGGTCGCACCCGGCCACCCGGACGCCCGGCCCGACACGTCCGCGCCCACCTATGACTTCCTGCCGTCCGGGAAGGGCGGCACGTCCTTCGCCTACGACAGCCGCTACTACGCCGAGAACCAGAAGATGCTCGCGCAGCGGCTCAACGAATGGCTGAAGAAATGACCCGAACGGAGGATCCGTCGTGCTCGCGGCGCTCGGCGGCATGACGATGAGGCGGGTGCGCGGCTGGGGGCTGCTGGCCGTTCCTGGCATCCTGCTCCTGCTGCTGTTCTTCGGGTGGCCGATCGCCGACATGGCGATCCTCAGCCTCACCGAGCCGTCCCCGGCCAACTACGCGGTCTTCACGGAATCCCCCGTCTACCTGGACGCGTACGTCACGACGTTCCTCGTCGCGGTGGTCACCACCGGAGCCTGCCTGCTGCTCGGCTATCCGTACGCGTACCTGATGCACATGGGCGGCCGCGGGCTCGCCCTGGTCCTGGGGTTCTTCGTGCTGCTGCCGTTCTGGTCGAGCATCCTCGTGCGCACCTTCGCCTGGTCCGTGTGGCTTCAGGACAGCGGCATCGTCAACGCCGCGCTGATGGGCGCCGGCATCATCGACGAGCCCCTCCCGCTGATCCGCAACGCGCTCGGCACGACCATCGGCATGACACACGTGCTGCTGCCGTTCATGGTGCTCTCCCTCTACGCGGGAATGCGACGGATCGATCCGGATCTCACCAGTGCCGCGATGAGCCTGGGCGCCTCGCCGCTCACCGCGTTCCGCCGGGTCTTTCTGCCGCTCAGCCTGGCCGGAGTCTACGCGGGGAGCCTCATCGTGTTCGTCATCTCGCTCGGGTTCTACCTCACCCCGGCCGTGCTCGGGGATCCCGGCAAGCCGCTCGTCGGCCAGCTCATCGTCGAGCAGGTCAGCGGTCAACTGGAGTTCGGCGTGGGCGGCGCGCTCGGCGTCGTCCTGCTCGTCTCGACGCTGGCCGTGATCTGGGCGGGCACGCGGCTCGTCGACCTGCGCACCGTCATGGGATACGAGGATTGATGAGCCGGATTTCCTGGAAGGGCGGCCTGCGCTCGGCCGTCGCGCTGGTCGCGATCTTCCTGCTGTTGCCCACCCTCGTCGTCATCCCCCTGTCCTTCACCGAGGGCACCCTGCTGCGCTGGCCGCCGCGCGGCTTCAGCCTGCGGTGGTACGAGACCCTGCTGGCCGACCCGGCCTGGCGCGACGCGGCACTGAAGAGCCTGGAGGTGGCCCTCTGGACGGCCCTCGCCGCGACGGTCATCGGCACCTCGACGGCGCTGGGGCTCACCCGCGGACGCTTCCGCGGGCGGCAGCTGACCAGCTCGCTGGTGCTGAGCCCGATCGTCGTCCCGACGGTCATCACCGCGATCGGCACGTACTTCGTCTTCGTGCGGCTCGGGATCACCGGCACGACCGCCGGGCTGGTGCTGGCGCACACGGTGCTGGCGCTTCCCCTGGTCGTCGTCTCCGTCACGAACAGCCTTCGCTCATTCGACCGCAACCTCGAACTGGCGGCGGCGAGCCTCGGTGCCGGGCCCCTCACCACGTTCTTCCGGGTCACGCTGCCGCTGATCACGCCGGGAGTCGCGGCCAGCGCGCTCTTCGCGTTCATCACCTCGTGGGACGAGATCGTGGTCGCCCTGTTCGTCACCGACCCGGTCGTCCGCACGCTGCCGGTCGTGATCTTCAACCAGCTGCGCAGTGGAGTCGACCCGACGGTCGCGGCCGCGGCCACCCTGCTCATCCTGGTCACCGTGATAGCGCTCGGCGTCGCCCTGCTCGCCCGGCGCCGGCTCAAGACGTAGAGGAATGCCGCATGACAACGACGAGATCCTCCGGCCACCTGGAGCTGTGCGGGATCGGGAAACGCTACGGCAAGGTGTCCGCGGTGGACGACGTCTCCCTCCGGATAGCGCCGGGCGAGTTCCTGACCCTGCTGGGCGCCTCCGGATCCGGCAAGACGACCACCCTGAAGATCATCGCCGGTTTCGTGGAGCCGGATTCCGGTGAGGTCCGGCTGCACGATCGTGCCATCACCCGGCTTCCCGCGCACCGCCGGAACATCGGCATCGTCTTCCAGAACTACGCGCTGTTCCCCCATCTCACGGCTGCCGAGAACATCGCCTTCCCGCTGCGGGTGCGCGGGCTCGGGAAGGCGGAGCGGCACCGGCGGGTGGAAGCGGCGCTGGCCACCGTCCGTCTGGAAGGCATGGGCGGCCGGTACCCGCGCCAGCTCTCAGGCGGGCAGCAGCAGCGGGTCGCGCTCGCCCGGGCGATCGTCTTCGAGCCGCAGGTCCTGTTGATGGACGAACCCATGGGAGCGCTCGACAAGAAACTCCGCGAAGCGCTCCAACTCGAGATCATGCGAATCCACCGGGAGCTCGGCATCACCATCTGCTACGTGACGCACGACCAGGAGGAGGCCCTCGTGATGAGCGATCGCATTGCCATCTACGACCACGGGCGGATCCAGCAGGTCGGTACGGCCGAGGAACTCTACGAGCGTCCCGAGTCGGTTTTCGTGGCCCAGTTCATGGGTGAGTCCAATATCTTCCACGGCACGTTCGACGGCGCCGGGAGGGAGTCACGCCTCGTCGCCCCGGGCCGCCCGCCGATCGTCGTGTCACCGAACGGATCGCGCGGTCCCGGTGACGGTACGAGCGCCGCGGTCGTGGTCCGCCCCGAGCGCATTCGTGTGACGAGAGACGGACCGGCCGGCGATCCCGGGCAGGCCCCAGGTCACAACATCCTCACCGGCGTCGTCCAGGACGTGATCTACCTCGGCTCCGGGCGCAGGTATCTCGTCGCCCTGCCCGACGGCAGCACGTACCAGGCTCGAGTCGGCGCCGCGGAAGCCGACCCCGACATCGGCCGAGGCGACCGCGTGCGGCTGTCGTGGGACTGCGCCGACGCGATCCTCCTGGAGGCTCCGGCTCGTGAGGTGGCCCTGTGAACGCCACGACCATCGGCGAGCGCGGTACCGCGCTCGCCGGCCAGGTCGCGATCGTGACCGGGGCGGGCCGTGGCATCGGGCGCGGCTACGCGCTGCGGCTGGCCCGGCTGGGCGCGGCTGTGGTGGTCGTCGATCGTGACCTGCACTCCTACGAGGAGTTCGACGCCGAACGAGAGCTGATGACCGGTGCCGGCACCGCCGACGAGATCGTGGCGCTGGGCGGTCGCGCCCTGGCCATCGAAGCCGACCTGAGCGACGCGTGCTCGGCCCGGCAGATGGTCGAGCAGGTCATGGACGCCTGCGGCCGCATCGACGTCTGTGTGTGCAACGCCGGCGGCGGGACCGGCGCGCTGACGGAGAACACCGCCTCCCGCCTCGACCTCGACCAGCTCGCCGCCGTGCTCGAACGCAACCTCCTGACGACCGTCAACACCTGCACGCCGGTCGCCGAGGTGATGCGCGCCCAACGGTCAGGCAAGATCGTGACCGTCTCCTCGGTCTCCGGGCTCCAGCCCCGGCCCGACGGAGGCTACGCCCACTACGCCGCGGCCAAGGCGGCGATCATCATGTACACCCAGTGCCTCGCCCAGGAACTGGGCCCGGAAGGCGTCACCGCCAACGTGATCGCACCGGGGGCGATCGGCACCGGACGGCTGCTGCCGAAAATGCGCGAGCTGGGCCTCGACGAGGTGACCCGGGACATCGCGTTGCGTCGGCTCGGCACCGTGGAGGACTGCGCCGGTGTCCTCGAGTTCCTCGCCACCGATCTGTCGGACTACGTCAGCGGCCAGATCATTCGAGTCGATGGAGGTTTGCGCGGATGACCGCGGCCGCGGCGGTACGCCGCAACGGACGGCTCATGGGCTATGCCGATCGCTGGTCGGTCGCTCCCGGCGAGGCGCTCACCTTCATGGTGAGCGCCGAACCCGAGCGCTACACGGCGGAGATCGTCAGGCTGACCCGCGGCGGGCCGCGCACCGGGGGCGAGGCCGAGACCTTCGCCTACGAGCAGGTCGGCACCGTGATCGACGGCACCTACCCGGGCGGCGTCCAGGAACTGCGGCCAGGCTCGTACGCGCTGGTCACCGACAGCGGAGGGCTGCTGACCGGTGGCCAATTCACCGTCCAGGCGTGGGTCTGCCCCAGCACGCCCGGTCGTGGTCGCCGCCAGGGGATCCTCACGAAAGGGTGCGCGGAGCCCGGGGGCGGTTTCGGCCTGTTGCTCGACGAGACCGGCGCGCTCGCGTGCCGGGCCGGCGACGTCCTGGTCACCACGGGCGTCCCGCTCCTTGCCGGGCACTGGTATCTCGTGGCCGCGGCGGTCGATCTCACCGTCGGTACCGTGCGCCTCCTGCAGCGGCCGCTGACACGCTACGCCGGTGATCCCGACAGGGCGGAGCGGATCGCGGATATCGGCTCCGACGTGCCGATCGACGGCGACGCCCACGTCCTCATCGGAGGTGAGCGACTCGCCGGATCGGCGCGGGGCCGCCGGCTCCCTCGTCTTGAGGGCGGGTTCAACGGCAAGATCGACGGCCCGTGTGTGCTCGGCCGGGCGCTGACGGCTGCGGAGATGGCGCGGTTGTGCGAAGGAGTGGACGGCAGGGCCATCGCCCCAGCGAGCGTCCTGGCCGACTGGGACTTCAGCCTGAATATGGAGCGCCGGCGGATCGTGGACGTGTCAGGGCACGGCTTCCACGGTGAGACGGTCAACTCCCCGCTGCGCGCTGTGACCGGGCACCGATGGAGCGGCCGATATCGCGACCACCGGTCGGCGCCGGGGGAGTACGGCGCGATCCATTTCCACGACGACGACCTGGACGACGCCCGGTGGGATCCGGCGTTCCGCTACGAGGTGCCGGACGACCTGCCCAGCGGTGCCTACGCCGCGCGGCTCAGTACGGACCGGGAGGAGTACTTCATCGTCTTCTTCGTCCGTCCGCCGCGGGGCAGGACGGGCCGGCGGGTCGCCTTCCTCGCCTCGACCTTCACCTACATGGCCTACTCGAACCTCGCGCTCAATCCGGTGCGGATGAGGGAGATGACCGGCAGCGCCGACGCGCTGATCGACGAGATCGACCCGGTCATCGGCGACCGCCAGGACCTGGGGCGGTCGTTCTACAACCTCCACTCCGACGGCTCCGGCACCGCGCACGTCTCCCGGTTGCGGCCGATGCTCAACGTCCAGCCCACCTACCGCTGGTTCCTCAGCGGCGGAGGCGGGTGGTGTTTCAGCGGGGACATGTACCTCCTCGACTGGCTGCACGCGCAGGGCGTCGGGTACGACGTGATCACCGACGAGGACCTTCACGAGGAGGGCGCCGCGCTGCTGCGGCGGTACGACGTGGTGCTCACCGGCATGCATCCCGAGTACGTCAGCGGCGAGATGCTCGACGCGCTGGCGTGCTACACCGACTCCGGCGGCCGCCTGATGTACTTGGGCGGCAACGGGTTCTACTGGGTGACGACGGTGTTGCCGGATCGCCCCCACGTGATCGAGATCCGCCGCGGCCACGCGGGCACACGGGCGTGGGCCAGCCCGCCCGGCGAGGAGCACCACTCCAACGGAGAGCCGGGCGGCCTGTGGCGGCACCGCGGCCGAGCTCCGCAACGCCTCGTCGGCGTCGGTTTCACCGCCCAGGGCGGCGGCCCCTCGGTGCCCTACCGGTGCACGCCGGCGAGCCGGGACCCGCGCGTCGCCTTCGTCTTCGACGGGGTGGATCTGGACGAGCCGATCGGCGACTTCGGCAACAACGGCGGCGGCGCCGCGGGCGCGGAGACGGACCGGGCGGACTTCTCGCTCGGCACGCCGCCGCACGCGCTCGTGGTCGCGACGTCCCAGGGAGAGCACAGCGACCTGTTCCAGCATGTCGTCGAAGAGGTGCTGGCGACGAAGCCCGGGCAGGGCGGCACGGAATGCCCCGAGGTCCGGGCGGACCTCACCTTCTACGAGACCCCCGAAGGGGGCGGGGTTTTCTCGGTCGGCTCCATCGACTGGGTGGGCAGCCTCTCGCACAACGGCTATGACAACAACGTCTCGCGCATCACCGGGAACGTGCTTCGCCGCTTCCTGGACACATCCGTCCCGCTGGGGTGGAGCGGGCCGGCGTCCGGTGCGCCGGAGCCACGAATCGTATCCAATCTCGGCGCCGTCGACCTTTGACGGGCTATTCCGCCAACCCAACCCTGAACAGGCCGGCCAGTGCCCGTGCCCACATCCGAAGGAGGTCCAGAACACGATGACCGTTTGTCACCCCGTGCCGGATACGACCGGCCACCCCAGGCCGCGGCGGGTCGGCGCCCATGCCTGAGAACGCCGCGCGGAACGCGGGCCACGCCGTCGCCGAGGAGTTACGCCGCCACGGAGTGGCCGAGATCTTCGGCCAGGATTCCCCGGAATGGCTCTACGAGGCGATCGACCCGGAGACCATCAGGCCGGTGACCATGCGTGACGAGCGGTCGGCCGGTTTCGCCGCCGACGCGGTCGCCCGGCTGACCCGGCGACCGGCCGTCGCCTGCGGCATCCACGGCCCCGGCGCGCTCAACCTCACCACCGCGCTGTTCGAGGCGCGCGAGGCGAACTCGCCCCTCGTCGCGCTCGTCAGCGATGTGGAGACGACGGTCCGCGGTCGCGGTGCGTTCCAGGAAGTCGACATGCTGAGGGTGGTCGCGCCGATCGTCAAATGGGCGGCGCGGCCCGAGCGGCCCGCCGACGTCGCGCCGGCGGTGGCCAGGGCGCTGCGCACCTCGATGAGCGGATGCCCGGGACCTGTCCTGGTGGCCCTGCCCAACGACGTCCTCGGTGGCCCGGTCGGGCCGGCGCGGCCGTCGCCGAACGCGCCCTTCTCGGTACCCACGGGCATCGCGCCCGCGATGGCCACGCGGGCGGCCGCCGTCCTGGCCGAGGCCCGTTCGCCGGTGCTGCTGCTGGGCAACGGCGCCCGTATCGCCGGAGCCGGAGCCGCGGCCATCGCGCTGGCCGAGCGACTGTCCGCCCCGATGACCGTGACGGCCATGGCCCGGGGCGTCATCACGGAGACCCATCCGCTCTATGCGGGTGTCGCCGGGTTCATGAGCGACGCGCCCGGCGGATCGGGCAGTGTGGCCAACCCGCGGCTCGCCACCGCGGACGTCGTGCTCGTCGTCGGATCGGATCTCGACGGCGCGACCACCGACGGCGGCAGGCTGCCCGCATCGGACAGCACCGTCATCCGAATCGACGTGGATCCCGACCGGCTGGCCCGCTCGCCTCGCGAGCAGCTCTCCATCGCCGCGGACGCCCGCCTGGCCCTCGAAGCGATCAACAAGGCGCTGCACGCCGCCGGACCCGGCCCCCGCGACCGGTCGGCGCCGGCCGGTGAGCTCGCCCGGCAGTGGGCGGAAGTGAGGGCCGCCCAAGCGTCCGCGGCGGCGGCTCCGGGCCCCGCCATCGCACCCGCCCATCTCTATGCGGACCTGCGCGGCACCCTGCCAGAGGGCGCCCTGGTCGTCTGCGACGCGGGCTATTCCAGCATCTGGGCGCTCAGCGCGCTGGCCGTCGGCCGTGACGTCTCCGCCATCACCTACGGGCGCGCGGCCGGAACCCTCGGGTTCGGCCTGCCCGGAGCCATCGGAGCGCAGGTCGCCCACCCCGGCCGCCGGGTCGTCGCCATCGTCGGCGACGGCGGATTCGGCTTCGGCTGGGGCGAACTGGAGACCCTGGCGCGGGAGCGGTTGCCCGTCGTGGTCGTCGTGCTCAACAACGGTTGCTTCGCCTACCAGCGCCTCTGGCACGACCTGAACGACCGGCGCCCGCGCTGGCTGGACTTTGCCGACGTGCGGCACGACCGTCTCGCGTCGGCGGTGGGTATCCCCGGCTGGCGGGTGACGGATCCCGGCCGGCTGACCGACGTCCTGCGCGCGGCGTTCGCGCAGGACGGACCCGCCCTCGTCGACGTCGTCATCGACCCGGAGGCGATGCCTCCGTTCAACGCCGGGCGACACGCGGGCCGCTGAACCAGATGATCGTAAATCTTCCCCAGCACCGGTACGGTGCTCGTGCTCCAAGGACGGTGTCCAGGTGACCGTATCCGACCTCTCCCATGCGCCCGAGGCGCTCGCCCACGCCCCCGACGGCTCCGTCACCTTCGACGGTGTGGACCTGGCGCAGCTGGCGGCCGGCCATGGCACTCCGACCTGGGTCATCTCCGCCGCGCAGCTCCGGCACAACTACATGGCCCTCCACACCGCGCTCAGCGCGCGCCTGCCGCGGCCGGTGATCGCGTACTCCATGAAGGCCAACAACAACCGCACGGTCGTTCAGACCATGGCGGGGCTCGGAGCGGTGCTGGACTGCAGCTCCGAACACGAGCTCGCGCTCGCCGTGTCCGCAGGCGTCCCGGCCGGCAGAGTGATCGTCAACGGGAACGGGAAGTCACGCGCGTACCTGACCGCCGCCATCCGCATGGGTGTGTGGCAGATCAACGTCGACTCGATCGCCGAGGTGGGCCGCATCCGCTCGATCGCGAGGGAGCTCGGCGTCTCGGTACCGTGCGCCGTCCGGCTGAAACTCTCCTACACCCGCCTGCTGCAGAACGACCCCAGCTACGAGCGGACGCTGCGCGTCGCCGAAGGGAAGTTCGGCTCGAGCACGCAGAGCGGTGACGCCGAGGCCGTCGTCAAGGCCATCCTCGCGGCCGAGGAACTGGAGTTCGTCGGACTCACCCACCACGCCGGGTTTCCCGGGATTCGCGCGGACTACACCGCCGAGCGTCAGCTGATGCACCAGACCCTCTGCGCTCAGGAGATCGTGGAGTTCGCCCATCTGCTCCGTCGCGGAATGGGCGTCACCGTGCCGCGCATCAACCTCGGCGGCGGGTTCCGCTCCGGAGGGTCGGTGTACCTCTCGACACCGGGCGACGGCACCGACGGTGAGTTCCGGGCACTGCCCCGCCCCGAGGAGTACGCGGAGGCGATCGCGGCAGGGCTCGCCCAGGCGGACTGGGACCCGATCGTCCAGTTCGAGACCGGCGGGTTCCAGGTGGGCAACGCAGTGCTGCTGCTCGCCCGAGTGCAGGACACGAAGGACGTGACCCACCCCAGGGAGCGGCGCTATGTCACCCTCGACTGCGCCATGACCATGTTCACCGGCCGCGGGCTCACCCGGGTCGGCTTTCCCGTGATCGCGGTCGGGCACCCGCCGGACGCTCCGGTCCATCCGCTGCCGGTGGAGCTGGTGGGGCCCACGTGCGCGTACGACAGCATCGCCGAGGACCTCCTGCTGCCGGATGTGCGGGAGGGCGACCTGGTGGCCCTGCTGAACCACGGCGCCTACTGCGAGGTGCTGTCGACCCAGTTCAACGGCTTCCCGAGGCCGGCGGTCGTGTACCTGGACGGCGGTGATGTCCGTCCGGCGCGCCGCAGGGAGACGCTCGCTGACGTCTGGGAGCGCGAGTCGGCCGCGCTCGACCTGTGGCCGGGCGGGGGCACGGCGTGATGCCGCGCGGGCCGTCGGCCACCGCCCCCGGGTCTACCCGTCCAACCTATGTATAAGGAGGAAACTCGACAGTGTCGGACATATTGATCATCGGTGGCGGGTTCGCCGGAGTGTGGAGCGCTCTGGCTGCCGCCCGGGTATGTGACCAGCACGGCGCAGCCTTGGCGATCACCCTGGTGACCCCAGGTGACGACCTCGTCATCCGCCCGCGCCTGTACGAGGCAGACCCGGCGGCGCAGCGGGTGCCGCTGGAACGGATCCTGCAGCCCACCGGGGTCTCGCGGCTCGCGGGGATCGCCACGGCCGTGGACACCGAGCACCGGTCCGTCTCGGTCACGCGCGCCGACGGGCGGATCGAGCGGCTGGGCTACCGCCGGCTCATCCTGGCCAGCGGCAGCGCCCTGCGGCGGCCGGCCCTGCCCGGCGGGGAGCACCTGTTCGACGTCGACACCCTTGCCCACGCGGTCGCCCTCGACAGCCATCTGCGCGCCTTGTCGGCGCGGCCCGAGAAGTCCGGCCGGTTCACCGCCGTGGTCGTCGGGGCAGGCTTCACCGGCCTGGAGGTGGCGACCGAGCTGGTCGGGCGGCTACGCGCGCTCGCCGGTCCCGCCGCCCACGAGGTCCGTGTCGTGCTGGTGGAGCGCGCGGACACGCTCGGTCCGGAGCTCGGCCCGGGCCCCCATGCCGTCATCAATGAAGCGGTGAAGGAGCTCGGCATCGAGGTCCTCCTCAACTCGGGCGTCGCCTCGCTCGATGCCACCGGCGTCCGCCTCATCGACGGAACGGAGATCTCCGCGCACACCGCGGTCTGGACGGCCGGCATGACGGCGAGCCCGCTCACCCGGCAGATCCCGGGTCGCCGTGATCAGTTGGAGCGGCTCCACGTCGATCGGCACCTCCGGGTGCCGGAATCGCCGGAGGTGTTCGCCGCCGGAGACACCGCGGCGGCAATGGCGGACGCCACCCATCCAACCGTGCAGAGCTGTCAGTACGCGATTCCGCTCGGCAGGTACGCCGGCCACAACGCCGCAGCGGACCTGCTCGGCCGACCTCCCCTGGCGTTCGAGCCCGCGCCCTACGTGACCTGCCTCGACCTGGGAGCGGCCGGCGCCGTCCTCACCACCGGATGGGAACGCTCCGTCAAACTCACCGGCAGCACGGCCAAGGACCTCAAACGCACCATCGTCGAAAAGCGGATCTATCCGCCGCTGAACAACCTCACCGCGCTCCTGGACGCCGGAGACCCGGAGCGTCCCTGGACGTGACAACCGACCAGCCTGAGCGACGTCTTCGGTCGATATCACCGCCCCGATCCAGTGCGATCCCGGCCCTCGCGGTACCGCGCCGCTGCCGCCTCCGGTGCTGCCGTACGAGGTGCGGTCGCCGGTGTCACCCGCCGCCGGTGCAGGCCGTCTCGGCCGTGTGGGTGGGGCCGGGGCCGTGGCTGTGACGAGAAACGGCGATGGCGGGTGACGCCCGGGCCTTGGATCCAAGGCCCGGGCGTCATTGTTGAGCGGCCTATTCGGTGCCGTTCGAATAGCCGGGCGCCTTCAGGCCGGGCTCCATCCAGCCGCTCTGAGGAATGTCAGCCCATGTGCGGGTAGCGGTGGTCGGTCGGCGGGACGAACGTCTCCTTGATCGTCCGAGCGTTGACCCAGCGGGTGAGGTTGAGGATCGACCCGGCCTTGTCGTTGGTGCCCGAGGCGCGGGCCCCGCCGAAGGGCTGCTGGCCGACGACCGCGCCGGTCGGCTTGTCGTTGATGTAGAAGTTGCCCGCCGCGAAGCGCAGCCGCTCCGACGCCGAGGTGATCGCGTAGCGGTCCTGGGCGATGATCGAGCCGGTCAGCGCGTACGGGGAGACGCCCTCCATCTGGTCGAGCACCGCGTCGAAGTCCGCGTCGTCGTAGACGTGCACGCCGAGGATCGGGCCGAAGTACTCCTTGACGAAGATCTCGTCGGTGGGGTCGGCCGACTCCAGGATGGTCGGTCTCACGAAGTAGCCGGTCGAGTCGTCGTACGAGCCGGTCAGCACGTTGATCGAGTCGAGCGAGCGGGCCCGGTCGATCGCGGCCCTGTGCTTGGCGAACGCCCGCCCGTCGATGACCGCGCCCATGAAGGTCGACAGGTCGGCGGCCACGTCGCCGACGGTCAGCGACTCGGCGGTGCCTACCAGCTCGTCGCGGATCACCGACCAGACCGAGCGCGGCACGTAGGCCCGGGAGGCGGCCGAGCACTTCTGCCCCTGGTACTCGAAGGCGCCGCGGACCAGCGCGGTGGTGAGCACCCTGGGGTCGGCGGAGGGGTGGGCCAGCACGAAGTCCTTGCCGCCGGTCTCGCCGACCAGACGCGGGTAGGACCGGTAGGAGGTGATGTTGGCGCCGACCGTGGACCACAGGTGCTGGAAGGTCGCGGTGGAGCCGGTGAAGTGGATGCCCGCCAGGTCGGGGTGGGTCGTCGCGACCTCGGAGACGGCGGCGCCGTTGCCGGTCACCATGTTGATGACGCCCGGCGGAAGCCCGGCCTCCTCCAGCAGGCGCATGGTGAAGTGCGCGGCGAACTGCTGGGTGGGGGAGGGCTTCCAGACGACCACGTTGCCCATCAGGGCCGGAGCCGACGGCAGGTTCCCGGCGATGGCCGTGAAGTTGAACGGGGTGATCGCCAGGACGAAGCCCTCCAGCGGCCGGTACTCCATCCGGTTCCACACGCCGGCCGACGAGATCGGCTGGTCACTGAGGAGCCTGCGGGCGAAGTCCACGTTGAAGCGCAGGAAGTCGATCAGCTCGCAGGCCGAGTCGATCTCCGCCTGCTGCGCGGACTTGGACTGGCCCAGGATCGTCGCGCCGTTCAGCGTCTGCCGGTAGGGGCCGGCCAGCAGGTCGGCGGCCCGCAGGAAGATCGCGGCCCGCTCGTCGAACGGCATGGCGCGCCATGCGGGCGCCGCCCGCAGCGCGGCGTCGATCGCCGCGCGCACGTCGCCGGCGGTGGCGTCGGCCGCACGGCCGAGCACGGAGGCGTGGTTGTGCGGCTGGACCACGTCGATCGGGGCGCCGCCGCCCATCCGCTGCTCGCCGCCGATCGTCATCGTCAGATCCAGCTGGGCCCCGGCCAGCTCCTTGACACGGTTCTCCAGCGCGGTGCGCTCGGCACTGCCCGGCGCGTAGCCGAGCACCGGCTCGTTGATCGGGGCGGGAACTGTGGAGATGGCATCCATCACTTGCCTCCAAGGGCACGAAGAAAGAAGGCGATGTTCGCCGGACGCTCGGCCAGCCGGCGCATGAAGTAGCCGTACCAGTCGTCGCCGTAGGGGACGTAGACGCGCATGACATGGCCGGCGCCCGCCAGGGCCTGCTGCCGGTCCGTCCTGATTCCGTAGAGCATCTGGTACTCGTAGTCACCGAGGGAGCGGCCGAACCGGTCGGCGAGCGTCTCGGTGATGGAGATCAGCCGGTCGTCGTGCGTCGCCACCATCGGGTAGCCGGCACCCGACATGAGAATGCGCAGGCAGCGCACGTAGGCCCGGTCGACCTCGTTCTTGTGCTGGTGGGCCACCGAGGCGGGTTCGGCGTAGGCGCCCTTGACCAGGCGGACCCGGGAGCCCCGGTATGCCAGGTCGCGGCAGTCGGCCTCGCTGCGGAACAGGTAGGACTGCACCGCGACGCCGACGGAGGGGAAGTCCTCGCGCAGGGCCCGCAGCGTCTCCAACGTGGAGTCGACGGTGGTGTGGTCCTCCATGTCGAGGGTCACGTTCGCCCCGCAGGCGCGGGCGGCCTCGCAGATCTGCCGCGCGTTCTCCAAGGCGATCTTGTCACCGTCGGCGCCCAGCGCCTGACCGACCGCCGAGAGCTTCACCGAAACCTCGGCGCGGTCGCCGAGCCCCAGCTCGCCCAGGGAGCTGAGCAGAGTGGCGTACGCCCTGGCCGTCTGGGCGGCGGCAGCGGCGTCCTTCGTCTCCTCACCCAGGTGGTCGACGCTGACGGCCAGGCCCGCGGCGGCGAGGTGACGGATCGCCTCGACCGCGTCCTGGGGCGTCTCGCCCGCGACGAAGCGGTCGACGACCTTGCGTGTCAGTGGTACGCCGGAGACCGCGCGCCGTACCAGCGGCAACCGGGATGCGCCAAGTAGGAGGGAACCGAGCATGTCTTCACCCTAAAACCCTGCTCAGGCCGACCATCATGTGCATCTGCCACGACCGGCGGGAAGAGTGTTCATACACATGTACAACAATGGTGAGGTGCTACAGGAGACAGTCGACGAGATCGCCGCCAGGCTCGGCGCCTCCGCCACCCTGGAGGACCGCTCGTTCCAGCTCCTGGCCTATGCCGCGCAGAGCGGTGACATCGACATGGTGCGCCAGGAGTCCATTCTGCGGCGCCGCGCGACCGACCAGGTGCGGGCCTACTTCGAGGGATACGGCATCGCCGGCGCCCACGGGCCGGTGCGCATCCCCGCCGACGCCGACCTGAGAGTGCTCGCCCGGGTGTGCGTGCCGCTGCGGCACCGCGAGGTGACCTACGGCTACCTGTGGCTGCTCGACGACGGCACGCTCGGCGACGACGTCCTGGCCTCGGTCGGCGATCTGGTCTCCCGGGCCGCCGCGGTCCTCGCGCAGGAGGCCCGCAGCCGCCAGGACATGGGGGCGAGCCTGCGAGGACTGTTCTCCTCCGATACCGAGGAGCGTTCCTGGGCACTGTCGAGGCTGGACCTGCGCGGTCCGGTGGCGGCGATCGCCGCTCGCAGCTCGCCGGACCGGGTCGCCGCCCTCTGGACGCTCCCGCGCGGCGTGCTCGCCGACCCGGCGTTCCCCGCCGGGGACGAGCCGCTGGTCGCGCTGCTGGTCCCGGCCGGCCAGGCGGGGGAGCTGGCGGGCCGGATCCAGGGCATGTACGGCACGGTGGTGGGTGTCGGCGCCCCCCGAGACGATCTCGCCCAGGCCTGGCGGAGCTGGCGGGAGGCCGTGCACGCGCTCGGTGTCGCCGGCCGGGTGCCCGCGCTGGGGCCCGTCGCCGCCTGGCCGGGGCTGGGGGTCTACCGGCTGCTCGCCCGGATGTCCCAGGCCGGGCTGCGGGAACTGGCGGAGGAGGTCGCCGGGCTGGCCCGGGACCCGGAACTGGTCAGGACCGTGGAGAGCTATCTCGACCGCGCGGGTCACGTCCAGGAGACCGCCACCGCGCTCGGCGTGCACCGCCAGACGCTCTACTACCGGCTGGCCAAGGCCGAGCGGCTGACCGGCCGCGACCTCGCCGACGGCGAGAACCGCCTGCTGGTCCACCTCGCCCTCAAAGCGATCCGCCTGCTCTGAAGGACCCCACGCCGCAACCCGGACGTCCCCGGGGTGACTGCCGGCAGGCCCACCGCGCCGGCCGCGCTAAACAGTGGCCCGGTAGATCTTCACCCAGTCCACGTACATGCTGACCGTCGGCGGAGTGGAGCGGTTGCGGCACGGCGACCACTCGTTGCACGTCACGTCGTGTTGCAGCGCCAGGTGCATGGAGCGGCCCCTCGGCACGTTCGGCCCCCGGTAGTCCCACACCTTCGCACCGTCCAGCCAGAACGTCAGCCGTCCGGGCAGCCAGTCGACCGCGACCGTGTGCCACCGGGTGAAGTCGGCCCGCATCTGCCGCTGAGCCTGGGGGCCGTCGCCGCGGTGCACGAAGATCCCGCCCGATCTGCGGGCCGGGTCGATGATCTCGGCGAAGTCGACCTCCGCGTACTCCCCACGGCCCTGGTCGGACGGCCAGAGCAGGGCCACCGGGGTGTAGCCGGCGCCGCGCTCGGCCCGCAGCCGCACCTCCCAGCGCCCGTACCGCTGCGCCGAGCGGGTCGCGATGCCACCGGACAGATCCCTGCCTGCCACGATGCCGCCCTTGAGCCGCAGGACGCCGCCGCCCACGCTCGTGGCCCGCCCGGTGCGCGGGTTGGTCTCGGCGTTGGGGGAGTGGTAGACGACCCACCTGCGGCCGTCGACCCGGGTGCCGTCGAAGTTCTCCACCAGGACGGGGGCGCCCCACCCGCGCTCGGCGGACGCGCTCTGTGCCGGCAGCGCGGAGAGCGCCAGGGCGGTGGCCAGGATGCCCAGGAACGTGCCACGAATTGACATGGGCCCATCAAAGCAACGATCGCACTCCAGTAACAGTGGTATTCCATTTTCGCATCCGTCCCACGAATCCGGAGGGTGCTACTCCGAGCAGGTTGTGCCACGATTTCGGATATGAGCGACATTGACGCCATACGGCGGGCACTGGCCAGGCTGGTGGAGTCCGGTGAGCTCCAGGCGGAGCAGGTGGAGCCGGTCACCCTCGCCGTGGGCGAGGCGCTGCGCGACCGGGGTGCCGGGGACCGGGTCAGATGGAGCGAGATCCTCGCCTACGTCGGCGGGGGACTCGTCCTGGCCGGTGCCGCCGCCTTCGTCGCTCTGGGCTGGGAGCGGATGACCCAGCCGACGAAGATCACGGCCCTCGCCGTGGTCACCGTCCTGCTGCTGGCGGTGGCCGCCGGGCTCGGCCGGGCCGCCCGGTCCGCGACCGGCAGGACGGCCGCGGTACAGGGCAGGGTCGCCGCCACGCTCGCCGCGCTGGGCTCGGGTACGGCCGCCCTCTGCGCGGGGGTCGCCGCCGACCGCCACGAGGGACTCGTCGCCGGCGTGGCCGGGCTGGTGGTCGCGGCGGTGGCCTACGTGCTGCTGCCCACCGCGATCGGCCTGCTGGCCTGCGGTGGGTTCGCCCTGCTCACGGTGACCGGCCTGCTGGACGTCTTCGTCAGGCAGGAGGGCGCCGGCTGGGGCCTCGCCTACGTCGCGCTGGGCGTGCTCATCCTGGCGCTCGCCCTCGCCGGGCTGCTCGCCCCCGGTGACCTGGGGCTGGGCATGGGCGCCGCCATCGCGCTCTTCGGCGGGCAGTGGCCCGTCCTGTGGGACGGGGAGGCCTGGGGATACTGGCTGACCGCGGTGATCGCGCTGGCCTGCCTGGCGCTGTACGGGCGCCGGCGTACCTGGGTGCTGATCGTCAGCGGTGTGGCCGGGCTGACACTCGCCGTTCCCGAGGCCGTCTGGGACTGGACGGACGGGGCCGTGGGTGGCGCGGTGATCCTGGTCCTGGCCGGGGCCGTCCTGCTGGCCGCGAGCGGTCTCGGGGTCGTGCTGCACCGCCGCGCGTCCCAGCCGTAGGGCCGCCTTCCGGTAGGGGGCCGACGGCGCCCGGCCGTCGCGGTGGGCGCGGTCAGCGGGAGGAACCGGAGAGGGCGACCTCGTAGACGTGGACGAGTTCCTGGCTGATCCGCTCCCACGAGTAGCGGGACCGGGCGCGGTCAGCGCCGGCGAAGCCGAGCGCGGTGCGGCGGGTCGGGTCGGCGAGGAGTTCGCGGGTCAGGCGGGAGGTCTGCGCGGGACGGTCGGCGGGCACCAGCAGGCCGGTAACCCCGTCCACCACGGAGTCGAGGTGGGCGCCCACCGCCGAGGCGATGACAGGCACGCCGCAGGCCATGGCCTCCAGCACGACGACGCCGGCCGGAGCCTCCTGGGGCAGGGAGACGACCACGTCGGCGCTGCGCATCAGCTTGGCGACCGCGGAGTGCGGGATGTGCCCGAGAACGGTGATCCGATCGTCGACGCCGACCTCCTTGGCCAGCAGCATCATGCGGCGCGCGTCGGCGTCGTGCTCCAGGTCCGCGACCGCCGGGCCACCGGCGATGATCAGCTCGGCGTCGGGGATGCCCTCCAGGGCGCGGATCGCGGTGTGCACGCCCTTCTCCGCGGTGAGCGGCCCGACGTGCAGCAGGCGGGGGCGGGTACCGCGGGCGGAGGCCGGCCCCTGACGGCGGAACCGTTCGACGTCGACACCGCATGGGATGACCGAGATGCTGCGGCGCGGCACGCCCAGCCGGATCAGCGAGCTCTCCTCGTCGCCGCACCCGGCGATCACCGCGCTGGCCCGGCGCCCGATGGCCCGCTGCAGCCGCACACGCTTGGCGTCGCGGGGGTGCTCGCTGCTGAACGTCTGGGTGAACGGCACGTTCAGGCCGTTCGCTCCGGCGATGGCGGCCAGCCCGCCGGTCCAGGAGTGCGCGTGGATGACGTCGGGGCGGTCCTGCCCCCAGCGGTGCATCAGCTGGTCGCCGAGGTCGGAAAGGTAGGGCAGCACGCCGTCTTCCGGAAGATCCTGCGCGGGCCCGGCGGTCAGATGCTCAAGCGTGACGCCCTGCGACACGCGAACTTTGGGCTTGTCAAGGTCGGAGTTTCTCCGGGCGTAGATGGTGACCCTGTGTTCCCGGCCGAGTTCACGGGCAACGGCCATCAGGTGAGCGCGCTGGGAGGCGAGATCGGACTCGTCCTGGGTGGAGGAGAGGGCCTCGGAGGAGACGAATGCAATGTTCACGGCACACCTCTGGGAGGAGATAGGCATGGAAAGCCTGTTATTCCTTCAGGGGTGCCTGCGTCTTAGGCACACGTCTGCATTGCCCTAACCATACCCCGATCTCAGCCGGAGCCAAACCCGCGAGGGGCAATACCTCCTGCGCTGCCGTGACTCCTCGGCCCTGGCGCTCGGGACGTGCAGCTGGATCACACATCCATCCCGGTCGTTGTGGATGTCGAGGCGGTCGCACAGCTGCCGGGCGATCCACAGCCCGTCCCCGGCCTGGTGGATGGAGGTCATGGAAGATCGTCGTGGTCGCGGGAGCGGCGGGGGCGCCCGTCGGGCCCGCTCCAACAGGCAGGGGGCCGACGCGTCGAGGGGGAGCGGCTCGGTCTCGAAGCCGGCCCGCTCCAACCGGCAGGGGACCGGCCCTGAAGTGATCTCATTCTGCGCCCCACCTGGCCGGACACGGGCGCCGCCGGGTGCGGTCCCTGGCCGCTCGGTGAGACCGACAGGCCACGCCGAGTTAGCCAAGTTATACGACACGCAGGGCGAGTATCACGATCTCATCCCAAACTCTCCCGCCGGAGAACGCGTGCCGGTCCTCCTCCACCGTCTTGACGATCTCGGCGGGAGAGCGCGTCACGCAGCGTGCCAGCACGTCGGCCAACCTGGTCTCGCCGTAGGACTCGCCGAGCTCGTTCTGCGAGGCGACCAGGCCGTCGGAGTAGAAGACCAGGGTCTGGCCGGAGGCCGGCGTGAGCTCCTCGGCGAACATCTCGGCCTCAGCGGCGATGCCCAGCGGCACGCCGCCCCCCGCGGTGAACCGCACCCCGCCGTCGGGCTGCAGCAGCGCGGCGGGATGGTGTCCCGCGCTGGCCAGCCTGATCTTGCGCGCCCGGATGAAGCCGGTCACGGCCATCACGAACATGCCGTTGTGCTGGGCGGTCAGGGCCTGGTTCAGCTTGCGCATCACCTCACCGGGGTCGGATTCCCAGATGCTGAGCACGCGTAGTCCGTTGCGGACCATGGCGCTGACCGACGCGGCCTCCTCGCCCTTGCCCGCGGCGCCCCCGAGGGCGAAACCCCACCCGTCCTGGGTGGGGAAGACGTCGTAGAACTCGGCGCCGACCGGGCTGGAGCCCGCGTTGTAGATGGCGGCGGCCTCGAATCCGGGGATGTCCGGCAGGCTCCGGGGCACCACGCTGGTGCGCAGCGCGTCGGCGGCCCGCGAGCGGGTCTGGAAGCTGCGCCGGGCGCGCAGTGCGAGCCCCAGATGGACGCCGATCTCCTCCATCAACCCCAGATCGGCCAGCGAGAACGGTTCACGGTCGCGCAGGCGGACCAGGGTCAGGGAACCCAGTACGTCGTCCTCGCCGCCGATCGGCACGATCAGCACCGAGGCGGCACCCATCACCCGCAGCAGGGGCGGCCCGCCGGGGACGTCGCCGAGCAGCCCCTCGTCCTCCAGCATCTCGTGCACCACGCCCGAGCCGCCGGTCAGCACGTGCGCGATGGCCGGTGCGGTCAGCGGGTTCATCTGTTCGGCGAGGCGGACCAGCTGAGTCACCGGCTTGTCGCTCGGGCCGAGCACGCAGGCACGGGCGGGGACGCCGTCGCGGATCACGTCGGCGATCACCCAGTCGGCCGACTCCGAGGCCAGCAGCCGCGCGGCCCTGGTGACGGTCACCGGCTGGCGCAGGCTCTCCTCGTCGAGCAACAGGCGGGTCATCCTGGCCAGCAGTTCCTGCCGGCGTGCCGCGGCCATGACCAGGGTGGCGTCCGACCGGTCGGCGGGGCCGGGGGGCGGCCCCGCCACCTGCGCCTCCAGCGGCAGGATCATGACCGCGACCATCTCCTGCGGCTCGCCCGGCATCGTCAGCCGGGTGACGGCCAGCTGCACCGTGTGCGCGCGGCCCTGGTGGGCCAGCCGCGTCTGGAACGTCGCGGTCTGACCGCCCTGCTGGACCGCAGTAAGGTGCGAGCGGAACGCCGCCCGACGGGAGACGTCGACGAACAGCGGGAACGAGCGGCCGATCAGATACCCCGCCGGGCTGCCGAGCATCAGGGAGGTCTCGGCGCTGATCCGCCGGACCACACCCGAGGCGTCCAGCACCACCACCGGGACGGGGAAGGTGCGGAACACCTGCCGCAGTAGCTTGAGTTCCCGCTGCGATCCGCTCTCCCGCTGGCCCGACCGCCTGGGCGCCTTACGCAGCTCGCGCACGGAGGTCTCCAGCAGCTCGCGGGCGGTGTCGAGCTCCGCCAGCGCCGCGTCAAGTGTGGACCGGGGGTCGGCGGGGTATGCGGACTTCGCCTCGCGCAGGGAGGAGACCCTGGCGCTCAGCGCGCTCAGCGCCTGCTCCAGGCTCTGAAGGCCAATGGCGTCGGTCAATGCTCGTCCTCGTCAGGGGCCGGAGTGGACTGGTCCCGTCGTAGACGGTACGCCACCCCGGTAGGTCGAATCGATCCGTGGTCGGATAGTGGTTAAGTTAGTGACACAGGGAGGGGAGTCGCGAGATGGACATGGTCACTCCCGTTCTGGCCCGGGATCTGGCGGTCCTCGGCAGGGTCAGCGAGGAAACGTCGAGCGAGAGCGTGCTACGCGGGCTCACGGCCACCCTCGCAGGCGGTGTGCCCGGTTGCGCGGGCGGGTCCGCCGAACTCTGGCGCCAGGAACGCATGGTCGTCTCAGCCTCTCACAGCGAGCTCATCGTGCTCCTCGACGGCGAGGAGAAGCTCGGTGAGGGTCCTTCGACCGAGGCCCGCGTCACCGGACGCCACGTGGTCGTCCAGGACGTCCTGCGCGAGTCCCGCTGGCCGGCGTACGTCGGTATGGCGGTCCGCTGCGGTGTCCGCTCGGTTCTGGTGATGCCGATCACCATCGAGCACGCCGTCCTGGTTCTCGGCCTGTACGGCGTGCGTCCCGGCGTCTTCGCCGCCAGGAACGTCCCACCGCTGGCCGACATGCTCGCCGAGCAGGCAGGGGTGGCGCTCGCCAACCTGTGGGACTACGACGAGGTCCGTACCGACGCCGCCCAGATGCAGGAGGCCCTGGCGGGCCGGGCGATCATCGACCAGGCCAAGGGCATCATCATGAAGTCCAGCGGCTGCTCGGCCGAGGCCGCCTTCGACGAGCTGCGCCGCATCTCCCAGCACCACCAGGTGAAGGTCGCGGACCTGGCCAGGCTGCTGGTCGACGAGCACCAGCGCAACCAGGGCGAGAAAACCGGCTGAGAGGGCGTCCGCCGGCGCCGTGCCGAGGGCGGTGAGCCGTAGTGGTGATCGGGCCTGGTGCCCACGGGACAGCGAAAAGGGAAGCCGATGACCTATCGACGGAGTGGGGGAGTGGGTGGCTGACCTGCTGCGTGTCTCTGTCGCCGAACTGGCGGACGGCGCCGCCGACGGCCCGTTGCTCGACATGTCCAGAGGGGTGTGCGAGCCGATCGTGGGGGTGGAACTGGACGGCGGCGCCGACGCGGCGACGCTGGACCGGGCGCTGACGCGGGCACGCGCCTGCGACCGGCTGCTGATCGGGATCGCCGGGAAGCCGTTGCCCGCACAGGCGGTGGATCTGACGCAGGCGCTGGATCTGACCCTTGTCGGGACGGCCGGGCCGACCGGACGCGAGTGCGTCGCCGTTCCCGACCCCGAGGAGCGGCTCACGGCCGTGCACAGCGCGGCGCTGCGCAATCCGCAGAGCTCCGTTGTCTTCGGCGCCGTCCTGAGGATGACGGAGGCACTGGAGGTCACCACCGCGCTGGACGTCGAATCCCTGGCCTACTCGACCCTGCTCGGCGGCCCCGAGTTCCGCCGCTGGCTCGATGGTCGCCGTCGTCGGGCGGTGCCGGCGACGGTGGCACCATCGGTGCTGATCGACCGGGCCGGCGACCGCCTGCTGATCACGTTGAACAGGCCGGAGCGGCGGAACGCCTACGGACGGGAGGTCCGTGACGCCCTGGTCGAGGCCATGCGCCTTGCGGTGCTCGACGACACCGTTACCCGGGTGGTGATCGACGGTGCCGGGCCGTCCTTCTGCTCCGGGGGCGACCTCGACGAGTTCGGCACCACTCCTGATCTCACCACCGCGCATCTGGTGCGCACCCGCGGCGGCGCGGGAAGGCTTGTTCACGAGCTCGCGGACCGGGTCGAGGTGCGCGTGCACGGTAGCTGCGTCGGCGCCGGGATCGAGTTGCCCGCCTTCGCCGGAACCGTGATCGCCGACCCCGGGGCCACCTTCCGCCTGCCGGAGATCGGCATGGGGCTGATCCCCGGCGCGGGCGGCACGGTCAGCATCCCCCGGCGTGTCGGCCGCTGGCGCACCCTCTACCTCGCCATGACCGGTGAGCCCATCGACGCGGCGACCGCCCTGTCGTGGGGGTTGGTCGACGAGGTGATGCCGTCAGGGTGATCGGACGGCTCACCCGGCCCACCCACGCGGCTGGACGCCCCGCGCGGCGGAGGAGTGACTCATGACAGGGGCGTGGCCGACCGCGATAGGCGGCAGGATCCACAGCGCAAGCCCTAGCCGAAGGCGGTGATCGCGTCGTCGATCGTGTCGTAGAGGGGCAGCCGCTGGGCCAGGCCGGTGATCCACATCACCTTGGTCTTGGCGTACTCCACTCCGATGAGCGCGAACTTGGCGCCGGCGGTGGTGCTGACCTGCCAGTGGTGGACGATCAGTCCCAATGCCCGCGAGTCCATGAAGGTCACGCCGCCCAGATCCAGTGCCATGTCCAGGCCGTGCTCGCCCGTCTGTGCCGCCAGGTAGTCGGCGAACTGGTCCCTTGTCGTCGCGTCCAGCAGGCCCGTCACCCGGATCACGTTGATCCCACTGACGAGCGCCGACGTGAGAGTCAGGGCTGCCGGTCTCTCGCCGTTCTCCGACACCGTCACTCAGAGCCTCCTCGCACCATTCGATTAGCAACCTTACTGTTACCTGCGGGCGAGTAATACTCCAGGATTCAGGGGAATGGTGGAACCAGAGGTCCAGCAGAGGGCCTCGCCTCGAAAATCAGTCGAGGCGATGCCGTCTGCCCGGACGTTGCTCCGTGGTCGGCTCGCCCGACAGTAATACCAGGGAGCAGCAATGTCTGTTCAGGCACTCGACATCACCGACATGACCGCTGAGGACCTCCTCGCCGAGATGTCCCTGCCCGAGGTCTCCGACCACCGAGCCGAGCGCCTGCGCGAGCGCATCGTCGAGATGCACCGCCACCTCGCCATGGAGATCGCCCGCCGCTACCGTTACCGCGGCGAGCCGATGGAGGATCTCCTGCAGGCCGCGTACGTGGGGCTGATGAAGGCCATCAACGGCTTCGACCCGACCCTCGGGCACCCCTTCCGCGGCTACGCCGTGGTCACCATGACCGGTGAGGTCAAGCGCCACTTCCGCGACCGCACCTGGGCCATTCGCGTCCCCCGCGTCTACCAGGAGCGCAGGGCCGAGCTGAACCGCCTGGTAGCCGACCTCAGCCAGGAGTTCGGCCGTGCCCCCACGGTCGCCGAGCTGGCTGTGAAGATGCACATCTCCGAAGAGGACGTCCTGCTCACCCTCGATGCCTCCGCCGCCTACAGCGCGCTCTCGCTGGACGCCCCCCTCGGCGCCGACGACGACGCGGCGGCGCTCGGCGACGTCATCCCCGAGGAGGACGACGCGCTGGGCACCCTCGTGGACCGCGAGGCGATCAAGCCGTTGATCGACAAGTTGCCGACGCGTGAGAAGAACATCCTGCTGCTGCGCTTCTTCGGAAACATGACCCAGGCCGAGATCGCCGCGGAATTCGGGATCTCCCAGATGCACGTCTCCCGTATCCTGCGAAAGGTGCTCGACCAGCTCCGTGCGGAACTTGTCGCCGAATGCTGAATACACAGTCTGTTACCGGGCACCTCAGTCGGCGACAACGGACGTGGCGTAAGGTGCCTTTGAACGAATCCCGGATGCTGAGGACGACAGCGGACCGGGACAGGGGAGGCGGATCTCGGGTGAACGAGGACGGTGTTCGTCCGGCTCGCTTCACGGCGAGTGGCGCCCGTTCCAGGATTTCTCCCGCGGGGACCGCGGTGGCCGAACTCGCCTTCTGCCTTCCCGACCTTCCCGACGTACGCGACTTCGCCGCCGCCCAGGCCGTGCGGAGCGGCATGTCGCAGGACGGACTCGCCGATTTTCTGGTGGCGCTGAACGAGGTGGCCACCAACGCGGTCACCCACGGCCACACCAGCGCCAAGGCCATGCTGCGGATGTGGACCGTCGGCCGGATCCTCGTCGTGGAGATCCACGACGAGGGGCAGTGGGACCCCGGACCGTCCCCGGGGGAGACGCCCCCGGGGCCGCACGCGACCAGCGGCATGGGCCTGTGGGTGGCCCGGATGGTCAGCTCCGACATCAAGTTCGAGACCGGGGCCGCGGGCACGTTCATCACCATGTCGTTCAAGGTCTAGCCGTTCCTCCCGGCCCTGAAGGACTCCGTTGCCCAATTCGTTTTCGATGTCCGCGACCTGCGTGCCCGGCACCGATAACGACGCCGGACGTCGACCGGCGGCAATTGAGCAACAGAGTCCCGAAGGGCTGGGAGAAACGACTTCCTCGTCCGCGCCCGGACGTTTTTTCCTAAGGTTCGAGCGGGGACCCGTCCACGCTCCCCACTCGACGGTCGATCAGCGCCTGCGGCGCCAGCCTCCGCCCCCGGCGGTGGTCCGAGGGCCGGCCGAGCCGATCCCGGCCTGGTGCAGAGCGAGGAGCAGAAGTCCGAGAAGCAGGAAGGTCGTCCCACTGATCCCGCCGATCCTGGTGTTGATCAGGTCGAGCAGGAGTCCGAGGCCGAACACGACGGCGGCGGCGATGGCGAGCATGGTCACCTCGTCCCAGCGGAGATGTTGAGAAGCTGTTCCAGGGTCGTGCGGTAGTCGCGCAGGGCGGTCCGCAGATCCTCGGTGTCGTTCTTCTCGGTGTTCTTCCAGCGTCCCTGGAGCTCGGTGGTCCGGACCTCCAGAGCGTTCCTGAAAGAGGTCGTGATCTCGCCGAGCAGGGAGTCGGCCCGCTGTACCGCGTCGCGCGGGTCGTCCACGAACCCGGCCTGGACCTCCTGCCAGCGCCGCAGCACATCGTCGGAGTCATGGTCGAAGAGGGTCTCGGCCGTGGCGGGTGCCCGGTCGGCCCGCTCGGTGCCGATGAGGCTCGCACCCTCGTCGAGCACGTCGCCCTGCCGGTCCGCGGCGCTTCCGGAGAAAGCGGGGGTCATCGGGGAGTCGGTAGCGGGGGCGCGGTCACGTACGGCGTCATGCGCGGTATCGTCCAGGGCGTCGTCCAGGGCGTCGTCCAGGGCGTCGTGTGTGGCGTCGTGCGCGCCGGTGCCGGTCACCGGCGTACCCGGGGTCATGGCCGGGTCCCGGGGGAGCGCGTCACCGTCGAGGTCGGCCGGCACGTTGCGCCGGTCGCCGGTCAGGGGGGCGCGGGTATCGGCGTCAGGGGCGGGTGGCTCCTGGAACTCGAGCGCCACGTCCTCGTCGGCCTTGTGGACCAGCCGGTCGTTGTCCGGGTTGAATCGACTGTTCACGTCGGGTCACCGTCCTTGGGGATCGCGTCGGTAGGCTCGCTCGTTGCCGTCTGTGGTCTCGGGGGCGGCGGCAGCCGTCTGCCTGGGATCATGGTGATGGGGGTCGCGGTCGGCGAGATCGTCCTGCCGGGCACTCCGCTCACCGTTGACCTCGCTGCCAGGAGCCGCGAGCAGCTCCTCGAACAGGGCGCGGTAGTGCACCATGGCCTGCCGGAGCTCCTCGGTTGAGGCCTCCTTGTGAGCGGCCCTGCTACTGATCTCGTGGGCCTGCCGGTAGTGGTCGAGAGCGCGGCCGTGCGCGACGGACAGGTCGGAGAGCCGCTGCTCGAAGTCCTCGGTCGGGTAGCCCCGCTCGGCCATCACGGAGGTCACCAGATGGTCGGCCTCCGTCACCGCGAAACCGGGAGCGTCCACGAAACGTTCCTGGACCTCCATCCACTTCCTCGTGTAGATCTCGCGCGTCTGCGCGTCCAGGGTGCGGATGTCGAGGGAGCTGAAGCGCTGCTCGCGGGCTCTGAGCTCCTGCTCGGCGTCGCGCCTGCTGTCACGCTCCCGCAGGGTACGTTCGTATTCGGGGCCGAAGCGGTCACGAAGTCGATGCCGGCGTTGCTGCTGCAGTACGAGATAGCCGATTGCGACGATCGCCACCACCGCGACCACGATGACGGCCACCCAGATCACGGTGGACATGTCTGCCTCCGGTTGTGTAGGCGCTTGTCCCTGTGCGCTGCCCTGGGGTCAGGCCTCGAAACCGGCAGCCGACATTTATCGCCCCCCCGCCACTTCATCTAGATTTGATGTTTTAGCAGGTCCTGTCGGGTATTGGATATTCTTTTGCTGCGTTTTCGAATGCGATTCCCGGCTTCGGTGGCCGCCTATGAATTCCGGTGGCGGGGATACCGGGACCCGACCTCCGATGTACCGGCCTGCGGGCCGGTACCCGGCCCGGCACCCCTCGGAGTGGGGACCGGTGCCTGGTCCCCAGGTCGCGCCTTCACTCCCGGAATGTGAATCAGTGCTCGGCCTCCAGGTCGCGCCTTCACCTCCGAGGTGCGAACCAGTGCTCGGCCCCCCAGGTCGGGCCTTCATCGCCGGCCTGCGGGCCAGTGCCCGGCCCGCAGGCCGGGGATTGAAGGCTCAAGCATGCATTCAGCCCGTCAGGCCTGCTCCTCGGGGAGATCGAGAGCTCCGCGGGCCTCGGCCAGCACCCTGGCGGCCAGCCAGTCATCCGTGGAGGCGGGAACCTCGGTGAACCCCCTGCCGGACTCGTACGAGATGTCCAGCCCGGCGGCGACCAGCCGCCCGGCCCAGCGCAGCGCGGTGTTCAGCTTCTCGGCGGGGATCGCCCGCCCCTGCGCCACGGACGACAGGTTCCGCAGGTTCGTCGCGGGCCCCGACTGGCTGTGTGCGCGGTCCAGCTTCCAGGGGATGGCCCGCGAGTGATCGAGCATCGGCTTCGAGAGCCCGGCGGCCCGTTTCGCCTGCAAGATCCCGGACTCGCTCACCCCGAACCGCGCCGCCAGTTCCGCGTTCGACAGCCCCCGCCCGGCCAGCCGCCGCAGCTCCTCCTGATCGATCAACGCCTTGCGCCCCACGCACCCTCACCTTTCGCGCGATCGCCTGTCCTGACGGACGTCGCCGTGTGCGAAGCCCACCCGATCTGCGCTAAGGTTATGACGTGCACCCGAGAGGTGCGCAGCACAACCGGGACGTAGCGCAGCTTGGTAGCGCACTTGACTGGGGGTCAAGGGGTCGCAGGTTCAAATCCTGTCGTCCCGACCAGGTTTCAGCTGGTCGGCAGGGGTTTCGGAGATTCTCCGGAACCCCTTTTTCGATCTTTGGGAGCCAACTGGAGTCAAGTGTGCTTGGGATGTTTACGCGGGTGGCAGGCTCCTCGCTCGACGCCGTCGGATCTACCTGGACTCTTGGCTCGTGGCCAGTGGTCAAACATCGATGGCACTGGTTATCCGCGATTCAATACGTCCTCTAGAGACCTAATGGGTGTGTGGACAGCCAGTCGCGGTGTCGGTCCTTGAGAGCATCACGTTCGGCCGGCGTGGGCAGGATCACGTCGGCGCCGCCGTCGTAGGGGTGATACAGCCATCGGAGATCCGCAGGGCCGAGGAGCACGTTGCCGATCTCGTCGTCTGTGACCGCTCGAAGCACGGCGTCGATGACGCCGGGCCTCCATGGTCGTGTTTCGACGTAGAGCTGTGTATAGGTGCGGAATTCGGGATCCTCGTCGGGCTCTTCGATGAGGGTCTGCCAGTGTTGTGCTGCCGGCGCGACCTCTGATCGTCTCGGCCACTGCTGAGGGGTGAGTGCTGGAGTATTCGTCCATTCGGCAGTGATGACCAGGAGGTCTGGGCCTGGATCGAGTTCGGACAGCACGGTGTGGTGGCGGTTGAGCACGATGGCGTATTCCGCCTCACTGTCTGGGTGGCGCTTCGACTCCGGCAGGCTGTGAAACCTGATCCAGCGGTCCGGATGGTGACCGCGAAGCCAGTGGGCGACCGGCGGGCACTCGGGCCACTGCCGCTCCCAGAGTCGGCTCAGTGCTTGCGGATCGAGGGCACCATCGAGGATCACCGTGCCGTTCTATCCGGTGGCCTGGTGGGCGGCTAAACGATTTGATCGCCTGGACAATCGTCAGGTGACCACAACGGGTGCTGCGACGAGGCGTGGGATTTATTTCGCTCGCCCCCGTGACGTGCTGCTGGATAGCCTGCTGGCGAGGATAACCGATCGTCGTGGGAGGCCGACCCGTGAGGCGTAGAAGCCCACAGGAGAAGAAGCGGCTGAGTTACGCCAAGGACCGCCGGAACAACTATGGCGAGAACGACAAGAGCTCTCGTAGGAACATTCGGCGCAATAAGCAGGCGCCGCATCGTGCCAACCGTCACCATGACCATCAGATTCTCGAAGCGGCCATTGGCGTGGTGGACGCACAGATGGGTGAGGATGTAGAGGCACGCCTGCTGGTGAAGCGCCGGAAGGCGTGGAAGAAGTTTCCCGATGCGCCGCTCGGGGCGATCGTCCAAGGGACGCTCCGGATCCGGATCAGACAGGGCATCGATGCTCCGGAACGAGGTGAAGCCCGGATCCGCCGGGTTCGTCAGCGTCAGCGGCAGCCGATCTGGTAAGTGCCGTACGCGTCAACGGAAAATCTGCAAACCAGCTGACAGGGATTTCGTGTGGCCGGTGAGGTCTGTCGGAGCTTGGCTGAGCGCAGGTCGTTCGGCTTCGCATCGAAGGCTTCGATGTCGCCTGGTACGGGTGCGTCCGGATGTTGTATAGCTGGAAGGTCTTGGGTGATGGACGACGAGCCGCAGTCGGTGTGGGCGTTCGTGGGCGAGGGTGGGCGTTGGCCTTCTGCGATCTTCAGTTCCCGGGACCGGGCGGAGGAGTGGATCAGCGCCCGCGGACTGACGGGGATGCTCACCGAGTACCCGCTCGACGTTCCGGGTACTGCATTCAGGCTCGCGCGACTGTCGAGGACGGGCCGGAGAGTGTGCGTCTGGCGAGGATACGGCCCACCCATACACCAGCAGTACTGATCACACGTGGCCGGCTGATTGAGCAGCTGGCGAAGATCATCAATTTGCCGCAGGATGAGCGGGTCAAGGCATTTCGGCTTCTAGTCGCTCTTCTGGCTGTCGCGGACCAGCGCCGACGGGAGCGCTACTGCGCTGGCGGTTGCAGTCACGCATGGCACCAGTTGGGGACCGCCCGGAGGCCGATGGATCTGCTCACGTGAAGATCCGGTCCATGGCTGCGGCTCCGCCGAGCAGGACCGGGCGGATCTGCTTGCGGTAGACGGCTTCGGTAACGGCGGTGCCGCTGTGGCCGACGAGTTGCGCGATGCCCTCAAGGGTACGCCGGAGTCAGACAGCGCAGATGACGCGCTCGCAGGTGATGCCCGACCCGCCCGCACGCTGCTGGACGAGGCCGAGGCGCTGATCCGCCGGGCCGCCGAGCACGCCGACGACGAGCCGGTGTGGATGTACTTCTACGTTCTCAGTAAGCGCTTGGCGGGTCTTCAGGTCAGAATCCCGGGCGAGTTCACGTAATAATTCGCCCGGTGCGTCGGTCCGAGCCGCCAGCGCCCGCCTGACGGTGCGCGAAGGGTCCCCCGCCATGGCTTTGAGGATCTCGGTAGGCGTGGCGGAGTTGCTCGCTACGGCCAGCCGAACCTGGACCTTCTTGTCGCGGGCAAGCATGGTCAGGCGATCTTTATCCATGCTGTCATATGTTTCTGGAAGTCCCGATTGCTGTTTCACCTGTCAGTCCTCCCTTGATCATGTCAGCGGCATGATCGCAGCCGTCACTGCCAGAAAGGCTTGGTTGCAGTGCGCCAAAAGCGCCTCGGGGGAAACCTCATCCTCAGCGCTGAAGACGTTCCACGAACCGAGCTCGGGACCTCTTTCGCAGGAGTACGGCTTACCCGAGGGCGTCGCCAAGCCTGCCGAGGGCCGTTGCGCCTCTCGTCGAGGGAGACGTGGGCCGAGGCTCCCTGAGCCGGCCCGAGATCCCCGTATCGCCGGTGTCCATGTCGGCGCGTCTGGTTTCGCGAGCGACGGTGGCGGCCCCCTATGAGAGAAGACAGACGCCGCACCCGTGGATGCGGTCTCGCTGGAGCCCTAGACCAGGTAGACGGGTGCGAGGTCGACGAATATGCGGTAGTCCGTGATCAGGCCGTCGTCGCGGGTGCGCCAGATCGACACGGCCACGACGCCGGCGTCCTTGCCGTCGAGCCGCCGGTAGGTCACCTCGGTCTCGGCGATGATGTCGGCGTCCACCTGCCAGTTCCTGACGATCCGGTGCCGCAGGCCGCCGATGGTGGAGAAGAACGCCCGCAACCCGGCGGCGATGGCCGCACGTCCCGTCATCGGCTCGGCATTGCCGAATACCAGCGTGGCGTCCTCGGCCAGCAATCGCACGAACTCTCCGGGGTCGAACGAGTCGACTGTCTGGAAAACGTGTCGCACCACATCGTCGGTCATGCCGATCCTTCCTCGCACAGTCGGGATCACTGATGGGGACGATACGGAGCGAAGGGCGACGCGCAACTATCGCCAAGGTGGCTATCTCATCGCCATAAGGCTCGCCGAAGATCTTCGAACCTGGGGCGCGGCATCGTGGTCGGGCCCGGCGCGGTGATCGTTCGGAATCACGCAGATCGAGGAGAGCAGGGCACACCCAGGGCACCTGGGCACGAGAAGCAGCGCGAAACGATGAGAACCAGTGAACGCCAAAAGCCCGGCTCGGAATGCCTTCCAGGAGACCACCGCTGGTCAGTCACCATGGTGGATCAGACCTCGATGTTTTGCCCGGTCCAGCCCCTAATGGGGGTGAATCGAGTCTGCCTGGTCAAGCCGACTCGATTCGGTAAGTCGCCGTCAGGTGAGCGCTGACTGCCTCCGGGTTGTTGAGCTCTAAGGCCAGACCGTGCCCCTGGCCGGTGGCCGGGAGGGGTGATCTCCGGTGGGATGTCGTGCCCGGCTCCTCACGGTGGTCGTGAGTACTGGTCCTTAGGGCGAGACGGTTCTCCCTGAGGCCCTACCTCCTCCGGATGTAGGGCCCAACGAAGAACTGGCCTATGGGGCGTTGCCGGTGACGGTGCACACCCCGTACGGGCCATCCGCGACGTCCTCCCACATGACTTCGTCATCGACCGTGATGCGGCACGTCACCGACCCTTTGGCGCCTGCGTTTTGCGCCCACAGGTACAGGTACGGGGTGTCGCCGACTTTGATCTCTTTGCTGTACGGCAGGGGCACGCCCTGCTCTTGCTTGATGTCGTACTTCACGCTGTAGGTGATGTTGTCCGCGCTGGTGGCCCCGTCGCTGCCGATGGCTTCGAACAGCACCGTGTGCGCACCCGACGTGTTCTCCTGCTCCTCCTGCGCGGCGGGCGGGCTGTTGTGGCCGAGCTGCGTGCGCCCCGTGTTGGGCTCGGGGTCGTTGAGGGCGCTGAACCCGGCGCCGACGATGCCGCTGACGACGAGCACCCAGTAGAGGATCCATAGGCCGGTGAGGATCCAGCCGAGGATGACGCCGGCCAACGCCATGCTGTGGCCGTCGGTACGATCCCTCCTGATTTGGCCGAGGGCCACGTGTCCGAACACCACGGCCAAGATCGATGTGAATCCGCAGGTGATGAACCCTGTAAGGCCGAGCACAAGGCTGGCGACGGCGAGTCCGTTGGTTTTCGGTGGCGGGGCCGCGTACCCGTAGCCGTATCCGGGTGGGGGCTGCTGGCCATAGCCAGGCGGATAGCTCACGGGTTCTCCACATTTCGGCGGTACGCGTGGGACGCCTGTTACCTATGAACGGTTGTCGCCGTGGCCGAATCCGGTCACCTGCTGTCCGGTGCGCTGTACGAACATCGCTGCGCAGGATGGCCGTCTATTTCCTCCTCGGACGCTCCACAGGATGAAAAACATGCCGTGGTGGCCGTCGTCAACACGCGGTGGCTCACTCTGCTGTGAGCGCCTCCGGCGGGGGACTTCGGCTCCGAGATGATCCACGACACGGCCAACCCGTGGCGGGCTAAGGTGGTGGATCTGATCGTCTCGTCTGTCATCGCCCAGGTGGAGCCCAGCAGCCCGATTCCTCCGGCGCAGGCCCGGTCCGTGCATGTAGGCCAACCAGCACACGAGGAAGGTCTCCGGGAACATGGACGCACGACGCCGAGCTCGCCCCTCCGTCCCCGACCCGCCGCCCCTCCGGGGCGGGTGATGGCAGACGAGACGATCAAGGCAAAAGGCGGTGCGGAAATCTCTTCCGGCCTCGATAGGATTCACGCGCACTTCGATGTGTTTGGATATATAAAATTCGGAAGGGACTTGTGGCGAGCAGTCGGGTTACTTTAAGGGAAGCCTGCACGCGATGGATTGTGATTCCACTTTTCGGGATTGTGTTGATCGCATTGACTGCTTGCGGAGCGTCCGAGAAAGAGCGTTTTGCGCGATCTGTGGAGAGCATGGAGCAGGTGGCGCGTACGGTGAAACCGGATGTGAGGTCAGCGGACGAGCCGCGCCAGATCGGATTGTTTGAATTCACTTCAATCCACCGATACGAGGATCTGGTGTACTTTCAATTGAGCCCCCGGGCGGGCGTAGATCCGTATGGCTACGTCTGGAGCCCGAAAGGCGAACCCGTGGATTCCCCTGACGACGCGGCTGCGCAGTCTTTTGAGCATGTGCAGGGTCCTTGGTACCGGTGGAGCGAGAGCTGGTAGGGGTCGGGAGAACGGCGGATCGGTCAGTGACGGTGGTCGCCATCGAATGACATGGCGACCTGATCACGGTCATTACTGGTTGGGTACGGCAACGCGGCTACGGGGGGAGACCGTGTTGCCGTACCGGCTTTTTAGGGGCGGTGCCGGTGTGCCCCGCGTGGGGATCGCCCTGGAAGCCCGCGCCTACGCCGAGTTGCGCCGCACCCTGCGCGCTGTACCGCTGCTGACCGAGGTTCTGACGCGCTACGACGCGACTCGCGTTTTCGCAGTCCGAAGGTCGTTCATCCTGACGCGGTCCTTGTTCAGGCTGGGGGCGGCGCAGTGTGACCTCGGGACCTCATCCGGAGCGCTTGGCGCGGGCCTGGCGGTAGCGGGTGGGGGAAGCGCCGAACTCGGCGACGAACGACTGTCGAAGGCTCTCGGCGGAGCCGAACCCGCAGCGGGTCGCGATGTCCGCCACGGAGAGCGATGACGAGACGAGGAGTTGCTCGGCCGCCTGCGTGCGTGCCTGCCTGATGAAGCGACCAGGCGTCTGGCCCAAGTGCTCCAGGCTGAGCCGGGTCAGGTGACGCTCGCTCACGTTCAGCCGGGCAGCCAGTGTCGTAGGGCTCAGATCACCGTCGAGGTTGTTGACAATGTGGTCGATCATCTGCCGAATCAGCGGATGTTCCGGCGGCGGCGCGCCCACGAACATGCTGATCTGCGCCTGGTCACCCGGCCGCTGCAAATAGGTCACCAGGGCACGCGCCACGATGCGGGTCAGGTGAGGGCCGTGGTCCTCCTCGATGAAGGCAAGTGTCAGGTCCAGGGCGCTGGTGACGCCGGCCGCGGTCGACACGTGTCCCTCGCGGATGTAGAGCGGGCCGGGATCAACCGTGACGTTGGGATGGTGGGCGGCGAGCGTTCCCGCGTACCTCCAGTGCGTGGTGGCGCGCCGCCCGTCCAGCAGTCCGGCGGCGGCCAGCAGGGTCGCGCCCGTGCACACCGATGCCACCCGCCTGCTGACCGCGGCCAGTCGACGTATGTGTGCCAGGAGCACGGGATTTTCCGCGGCGACCTCGTGACCGACCCCACCGGAGACAACCAGGGTGTCGAGCGGCCCGGTGATGCGTTCAAGGGCTTCCTGGCTTTCCAGCGTCAAACCCGAGTCGCAGGGCAACGACCTGCCACCCGAGGTGGCGAGGCGTATTCGGTAGGGAGGAGCCGCCCCCAGCTGGTTGGCCATATGGAGCGGCGTGGTCACCGAGGCGATGTCCAGTAACTCTGACTGTGGATATCCGATCACGACGGTCAGCCGCTCGTCCATGAGTGCCCATTCTGGTGGGGAACCGACACGAATCCCAAGTTTACCGACAGGACCGAGGCCGGCCATGGTTCGCGCGACCGGCCTGCCGTTGGATCTGAAGCGCAAGGAAAGCCACGCGGCTACCGAGGTCGTGGTACGCGCGTGGCGGGGACGCGGTCACCGGCGATGGAAACGGAGAGGCGTGAATGCGGGTCAACAAGCTCGTCGCCGCGGCGGCCGGGGGAATCATACTGTTAGCGATCTCGACAGCGGGCGCAAGCCCCGTACTGGCGCAACGGTCCACGGACAATCTCCCCGCGTCGTCCGCCGTTACATGCGGAAGCAGCCGGCCGCCCGGCGGCTACTACTACGATTCCACCTATGCGAATCCCAACGCATGTCTGAAATGCCAGTCGGCAGGCGCCTTCTACGAGGCCACCGGAAAGTGGCGCGCCTACTGCCGGAGGGTGAACAACTCGAATGGCGCGGTCGCATGGGCCGACCTCCATCTCTTCTGCGTGGCATGCAGAAGCGTCGGCACGAGTTCGCACATCAACGGGGTAAGGCCGTCGGCGGAATCGGCGTGACCAGGACCTGAGCCTGCGGGACATGTCATCACCAAGGGCAGGAAGAAGGGCCGGTACCGAGGCGTCCGGCTTGACGTACACATGCGTATCGCGCCGAGTCGAAATCAGCTTGGCAGGCACAGGACGACGCACATCGGAAACAGTTCACCCAGGAAAGGGCGGGATCGAATGGTGAAAGTCTCTCGTATGGCCATCGCGGCGGCCGTGACCGCTGCGGCGACCGGATTCACCGTCGTCGTCGCGTCACCGGCGCAGGCCACCTATTCTGCCTGCATCTCGTACCTCGAAGGAGGGGGGTATCAGATCAGCCCTCCGAGAAGGGACGCCTGCTGGATCGGCGCCACTTCCGCGGCCGGAAGCTGGTTCCTCTGCTGGGACGGTCTCGTGGACACGCGAATTCCGTCGGCGGTGGCCGTAGCGGCCTGCGACCGGGCGAAACAGTAGCGGCAGTGCGTTTCACGGACCCTTCGGACAATCGCTCGGCGGCCGGCATACCCAGCGGCCGAGCGCATCCGTGGCCCGCGCCGTGGACGCGAACGGCTGCGGCGCCATGTCGATTTCGAGATTCGAGCAGATATCAGGAGCGAGTCATGGGCAAGAAGCAAATGCTGGCCGGATTGATCGTGGCCGGCGCCATCGGAGCATTCCCCGTCGCCACCACGCCCGCCCAGGCGTCGACGTCACCCGCGGTGATGGCCGACTACTGCGACCGAAACCCGCCTGGATCCGGTTCGGTACCCGGGGACCGGTTCGCGGGCGAGCGCTCGGTCGCCTGTGGAAAATGCTACGAACGAGGTCTCTATCTGCGAGCGAAGGGTCAGATCTCGCAATTCTGGTGTGAATACTTCAACCTCTTCAAATACTCGCGGATGTACGTCAAGTAACGAACGGATCCTCCGGTCCGCAGAGCATCGCTCTCCGCAGCGCTGAGATCCTGCGACAAAGCGGGGATCCGGCGCTCAATGGAACATCACGGGCCTGTGGCGCGACGGCGGCCTGCTCGGGATGATCCGTACCCGGCGAGACGGCGACACGGGACACATCGGTCGCCTCGCCGTCGTGCCCGACCTGCGCGGAGCGGGCATCGGACGGTGGCTTCCGCGTCAGGCGGAAGCCACCGTCGATAAGGCCTGCGGTAGGGCGGTTCTCAGCACCGGATCGCGCAGCGAGCGCAACATCGGCCTGTACCTGAGCGAAGGCGCGGACGGAACCGTACATCTCAGCAAGCCTCTTCCTGCCGGAAGCCAGGCCCTCTCGAGATGAATCAGCCACCTGCAGCCGTGAGGAAAGACTCCATGGCCGGGATCGGCGACGACGGATTCATCATCGGTGTTCCATGATGCGCTCCGGGAATGACTTTATGCCGGGCACCGATCACGGATGCCAGCTCCGCCGTGCCGCTCTGCATGAACGGCTCGCCCTTGCTGCTGACGAGCACGAGCGAGAGGGCGCGAAGCGCGTCCCAGCGGTCGGTGTTGAGCGGGGTACCGTGCGGTCTCTGTTCCTTTCTGAACCAGGGGAACCTTGAGGGCTCGCCCGGCAGCTGTCAGCGGCGCGAGCCCTCAAAGGTTCTGTCATCTGCGGGTCATCGTGGACGCGTAGCCGCCCTCCCCGGGGTAGACCCACGATCCATCGAGCACGCGATCCCCGTCCGTGAAGGTGCCGCGGAAGTACGCTGGGCTGCCCTTGGCTCCGGCCCAGATCGTCAGGGTGTCGCAGTCCAGCTCGTAGACGTAGTCGAGCGTGTTGCCCATGGAGTCGTAGAACCGGGAGACGATGTCCGTCCCGACGGGCTCTCCGAAGGCATGCAGCCGCCCGATGACCTCGAGCCCCGTGATGCTCTGACCGAACTGCTGCAGCTCCACATGCTGCAGCAGGAAGAAGCGTCCGGGCATCCACTCGTATCGGATGACGCCCTCGGCGCCGCCGGTCACCGTCCACTCGCCGACGAGCCGGTCGAGGGCGGCGACGGCGCTGCTGGGGGCGGGCTGCTCGCCGAGGCCGTAGGCATCGACCTGTTCGGCCGTGACGTTGTCGAGCGGGTTGTCGTTCATGATGTGTCCTTTCGCCTGCGGCCCGGCGGGTCGCGTTCACCGATACCTCGGAGTCGAACCGCACGGATTGACATCGGCGCGCGAAAAAGAGGGAACTGCTTCGCGGATGCGGAGAAGAGGCGCCGGATGTCAAGAATCGGTACCCGGCTCCGAGGTATCGGTGCAACGTCACTTCCGTCGACCGAAGGAGGACACCGTGACCACGCACCACACCGCGCCCGCCGTCACCGATCAGAACCGAGGCTCCACCCCACCGCCGAAGACGCGGGCTCTGCTGATCGCGGGCGCCGCCGCCGGCCCGCTGTTCTACCTGTCCGCGATCGTGCAGATGGCGACCCGCCCCGGATTCGACCTCCGCGCGCACCCGATCAGTCAACTCTCCACCGGTGGGCTGGGGTGGATCCAGATGCTCACCTTCGCGCTGACCGGGCTCGGGCTGGTGTGTCTCGCGATTGGCCACCGGAAGATCGTGACCACCGGCGCCGGTCGCGGCGCTATTCCCGTGCTCATCGCCATCGGTGGCCTCGGTTTCATCGTCGCAGGAGTCTTTCCGCAGGATCCTGCCTACGGATTCCCGCTCGGCACTCCCGACGGACCCGCCGCCGCAACCTCCTGGCATGCCGCCGTGCACATGGCAGCCGCGATCATCGCGTTCACCGCACTGGCGCTCGCCGCCCTGATCGCCCTGGTTCGCGCCATCCGCGCGCGGCGCCCCCCTGCCGCCATCGGCAACGGCATCGTGACGCTCGCGCTGTTGCTCCCCGTCATCCCCGACATCGCCGGCATCCAGGTCGCCGTCACCGGGCTGTTCGCCTTCGGCTGGTGTACCGTCGTGGCCGCTCGCCTGCTGAAGGACCGTCCGTCCGCCGCCGTCACTGACTCGGTAGCCTGAAAGCACCGTTCGAATCAAAGAGAAGAGATCGTGAAGTTCCTCATCCTCGGTTACACACCGGCCGCCGGCTGGGACGAGGCAACGGCAGACGCCCCGACAGAGGACGCCCTCGCCGCCTTCGCCGCGTATCAAGAGTTCGAGGCGGAACTGCGCGCCACCGGCGAGTTTGTCAGCACGGAGGGACTGGGGCATCCGGCCATGTCGACCACCGTGCGCAAGTCCGACAGCGGTGTCACCGTCACCGACGGTCCCTTCGCCGAACTGAAGGAAGTGCTCGCCTCCTTCGCCGTGATCGACGTGTCGGGGCTGGATCGGGCGAAGGACATAGTCGCCAGGATGGTCGAGATGCTCGGCGAGCCCATGGAGATCCGGCCCATCATGGGTGACGACTTCGCGTGACGGCCCGACCCGACACGCTCGAGCACCTGCTGCGCACCGAGGCGCCGCAGGTGCTCGGCGCGCTGGTTCGCCGCTTTGGCCACTTCGACGTCGCCGAAGAAGCCACGCAGGACGCGCTGCTCGCGGCCAGCCGGCAATGGCGCGAGGGCGCACTCCCCGAACAGCCCCGATCATGGCTGATCCGTGTCGCCTACCGTCGCATGATCGATACTCTCCGCGCCGAGTCCGCGGACCGCCAGCGCGAGGAGGCATACGTCGCCTCGCAACCGCACATGTTCGCCCCGAGCTCCGATGCCGTCGACTCCGACGCAGTCGGTCCCGATCACGACGACAGCCTGAACCTGCTCCTGCTCTGCTGCCATCCGGCGCTCTCCTCCGCATCCCGGATCGCCCTGACGCTGCGCGCCGTGGGAGGGTTGACGACCGCAGAGATCGCCCACGCGTACGGCGTCACGGAGCAGACCATGGCTGTGCGGATCAGCCGAGCGAAGCAGCAGATCCGCAAGAGCGGCGCCCGCTTCCGGTTCGCGCCGGATGACGACCTCTCGGCCCGCGTCTCAGCGGTGATGCGCGCGCTGTATCTGATCTTCAACGAGGGCTACACAGCCACCTCCGGCGAGCAGCTCACGCGCACCGACCTGACCACGGAGGCGATCCGGCTCGGC
Organism: Streptosporangium sp. CA-115845; assembly: GCF_050943795.1. Lineage (NCBI taxonomy): Bacteria > Bacillati > Actinomycetota > Actinomycetes > Streptosporangiales > Streptosporangiaceae > Streptosporangium > Streptosporangium sp. CA-115845. The sequence continues at coordinate 3,407,087 of NZ_CP191988.1, forward strand.
CGGCTGCTGCACGGACTACTGCCGGATGATCCCGAACCCGCCGGACTCCTCGCGCTCATGCTCCTGACCGACTCCCGTCGCTCCACGCGGACGACCGAGAACGGCGATCTCGTTCCCCTGGCCGAGCAGGACCGGAGCAAATGGGACCGCGCGATGATCCGCGAGGGATCCGAGCTCATCCGCGCGGCGTGGTCGAAGGGGGCCGTCGGAACCTACCGGCTGCAAGCCGCGATCGCCGTGGTCCACGCCTCCGCCGCCTCCGCCGACCAGACCGACTGGGAGCAGATCGCGGCCCTCTATCTCGGACTCGAACAGGTCGAGCCCGGAGGTCCCGTCATGCTCTCGCGGGTCGTTGCCGTCGCCCAGGCCTACGGCCCCGCGCGAGCGAGCGCCCTGCTCGATCAACTCGACCGCGAACACGGACTCCTCCAGCACCCGCTGACCCGTCATCGCGCGCACGCGATCCGCGCGCACCTCCGTGAAGCCGAGGGGGACGCCATAGCGGCCCGAGCCGACTTCCTCGCCGCCGCCGAGCTGACCCAGAACGAGCCCGAGGCCCGATACCTGTCCCGCAAGGCAGGCGGTGGATAGACGACATGGCGCGAGCCTGAGATCGCCGTTCTGGGGCGGGACTGTTCGGCCCAGTGCCTGGTCGGAGGCGTTGCCCGGCCAGCACCAGCACCGGACGGCCATCCCGATGACGATTTGACCGCGTCCCGGTCCAGCCGGTCCTCAGCGATCTGAGGTCGTTCGGCGGTGCGGCGGCAGGACGCGGAGCAGCGCGTCCAGCGCCGCGTTGAAGGCGTGGTCCGGCGGCGTCGCGTATCCGACCACCAGACCGTCGGCGGCGGGCATGGTGGCGGCCGGATGCCGGAACGCGGCCAGGCCGTCCACAGCGAGCCCGTTCCGGTTGGCGGCCGCGACAGCGGCCCGTTCCGTACCTGATGGCAGGCGCAGGACCGCGTGCAGTCCGGCGGCGACACCGGACGCCTGAATGTGCGGGGCACGTTCGACGAGGGTGGCGGTGAGCCGGTCGCGGCGACGGCGGTAACGCTGGCGCATCCGCCGGATGTGACGGTCATAGGACCCGGAGTCGATGAAGTCAGCGAGGGTGAGCTGGTCGATGACGCCCGCCCATGCCTCGCGCTCGCCCTTGACCGCCAGAATCTCGTCGACGAGTTGGTCGGGCATCACCATCCAGCCGAGCCGTATCGCGGGCGACAGGCTCTTGCTCACCGAGCCGAGGTAGACCACCCGATCAGGGGCGAGGCCCTGGACGGCGCCGACCGGCTGGCGGTCGTAGCGGAACTCCCCGTCGTAGTCGTCCTCAAGGATCAGGCCACCGGACGAGCAGGCCCAGTCGACGACGGACCCGCGCCGTTCCGGATGCAACGGCACGCCGGTCGGGAACTGGTGGGCGGGAGTGAGCAGCACCGCCCGCACACCGCCGGTCAGTTCCTCGACACGGGCTCCGCCCTCGTCGACGGCCAGCGGATATGTGCGGATCGACGCCTCCGCCAGGAGAGAGCGGTGGAACGCCAGGCCGTAGGACTCCACGGCCAGCGGGCCGCGCAGTACCTTGCCGCCGAACAACAACCGCAGCGCGTGGGCGAACCCCGAGCAGACCACGACGCGTTCGGGATCGGCCCGGACACCACGCGCTCGCGCCAGGTAGTCGGCCAGCGCGCGCCGCAACTCGGGCCGACCACGAGGATCGCCGGGGCCGAACGCCTCACTCGGGGCCGAGGTGAGCGCGCGACGCGCCGATGCGAGCCAGGGGGACCGGGGAAAGGAGGAGGCGTCCGGCTGTCCCTGACGCAGGTTGTGAACCGGAGTAGGCGTTCGCCGTGCCGTCTCCTGCGGGGATCGCCCTGGTGCCGGAGGTCGGGCGCGCTGGGCGACCCGGGTCCCCGAACCCTGGCGGGCGATGAGCCACCCCTCGGCGACAAGGTCGGCGTACGCGTCGGCGATGGTGTTGCGGGCAAGGCCGAGATCGGCGGCGAGCGAGCGGTAGGGCGGCAGCCGGGTGCCGGGCGTCAGCCGGCCGGACCGGATGGCCTCGCGGAGAGCGTGGATGAGAGCAGCCCGGCGACCGCTCGGGCCGGACAGCTCCAGGTGCAGGTCGGTGCCGATGCGCTCGGCCAGATTGACCCAATCTTCTGCCATGGAATTGCACCCTATCGGGGGTCTATTGCCGCCATAGGTTACTCAGCGGAGGTAATAAAGGTGACTGATATCCACAACCCGCCGACGCGTTGCCGGCGGCCGGGGGCGGCCTGGGCGCTGCCGGCCGCGTTCGTGGCGATCGAACGGCGCTGCTCCGACCCGCTGCTGCCCCTGCGGTCGCTGCGCGGCCGTGACCTGGGCACCGGCGGCATCGTCCTCACCACCTTGGCCGCGCTGGGCTTCAGCCCCACCCGCGGGCCGGCCCCCGATGCCGCGTCCGCCGCGCCCTCCGGCAGCGAACAGAACCCCGCCCGACGGTGACCCCCACTCCTCACCCACACGACAGAGAAGAGAAAGATCATGAATAACCTCAACGACCTGCGCTCTCTGGTCCGCGGCCCTGTGCTCCTGGCGGGCGACGACGGCTTCGAACAGGCCCGGCGGCCGTGGAACCTGGCCGTCGCCCAGCCGGTGCGGGCAGTGGTCGAGGCGGCCGACGCCGACGACGTGGCGGACCTGGTCCGGTACGCCCGCGACTCGGGGCTGACGGTGTCGGCCCAGCCCAGTGGCCACGGCGCCACCGGTGATGTGGACGGGGTGATCCTGCTGCGCACCGGCAGGCTGAACGAACTGCGGGTGGACCCCGTCGCCCGCTCCGCCCGTGTCGGCGCGGGCGTGACCTGGGGGCAGGTGCAGGCAGTAGCCGGGCCGTACGGCCTGACCGGGCTACCCGGCAGCTCACCGGTGGTCAGCGTGACCGGCTATACCCTCGGCGGTGGCCTCAGCTGGTTCGGCCGCACCTACGGTTGGGCCGCCGACAGTGTCACCGCCTTCGACATCGTCGACGCCGAAGGGACTCACGCCCGGGTCACCGCCGACTCCGACGCCGAGCTGTTCTGGGCGCTACGCGGAGGCGGAGGCGACTTCGCCCTGGTCACCGCGGTCGAGTTCGACCTGCACCCCGCGCCCGCACTGTACGGCGGACGCATGCTGTGGCCGGCCGCGCAGGCACCGGCCGTACTGGAGGCCTTCCGCCAGATCACCGCCCAAGCCCCCGACGAGCTGACCCTCTGGGCGGACCTGCTGAATTTCCCCGGCTCACCGGCCTTGGTGGCGGTGGATGCCACCTATCTTGGCGACGCGGCCGAGGGACGGGCACTGCTCGGTTCCCTGGATCGGATCGACGATCTGATCACCGACAGCCGGGACGTCCTCCCGGTCGCCGACCTGGGCTCCATCACCGCCGAGCCCACCACCCCCGGGCCCGGCCTGTCCCGTGGGGAACTGCTGACCCAGCTGGATGATGTCGCCGTCAAGAGTCTGCTGTCGGCACCCATCGATCCACTGCTCAGCGTACAGATCCGGCATCTGGGCGGCGCCCTGGCTCGCCCCTCCGACAGCCCGCACGGCGCTCTGATCGAGCCTTACTCCCTTTACCTGTTCGGCGTGCCCGCCACGCGTGAGGCCGCGGCCGGCATCCGAGCCAGGCAGCAGGAGATCACCAACGCCCTCGCTCCCAGCGTCAGCGGTCGCAAGCCCTTCACCTACCTGGCCCCCGGGGAGACGTCGGCGACCGCTTTCGGCCCCGTCGCCATCGATCGGCTGCGGAAGATCAAGCAGCATCGTGACCCGGACGGGGTCTTCCGCAGCAACTACCCCGTGCTCGCCTGAGCCGCAGGCTCTCCCCTCTTGCAGGATCAAGGAGATGGTCGGCGCCGAGCCTGGTCAGCCTCAGGTATTCAACCAAGGACAGGACGGGCAAGACACCGGAGACGCCCCTGAGCGGGAAGAACGGCGACGCATCCGGCGTCGGCTGAAGGCTGCCTTGCTCGGACGATGTTGACGACTGTCCGGAACCTGCTGGGCACCCATATCGCCGGGTGACGAACTGAGCGACACGTCGTACGTCGTGGGTGAAATCGGGGGATGCATGGCCTGCTGACAGTGGACTTCCGCTCGCACCGCGAAAGCGGCATCACGTGACGCTGCGACGAAGGTTGGTGCGGTACGAGTAGTGCTCGGGCAGGAAATAGCTGATCGCCAGCTCGACAGGTCGCCCGGCGGTGTCGAAGTAGAGGCGATCGATCCGCAGAAGGGGATGTCCCGCGGCGCAGCCGAGCTGCTGGGCGGTCGACGTGTCGGCCGGCGTGGCCGTGATGCTCTGGTCCGCCTCGGCGATGGGCGCCTCGAGTCGGCTGTCCAGCAGCCCGATGACGGTCACGTCGCTGGTCGCCCCCTCGGCCGTGAGTTCCGGAACGGACGCCAGGGTCAATCCGACGGCAGGCGGAAGGAACACCGTGGTCAGGCAGAAGGGCGTGGTGTCATGGAGCCGGCGGAAGGCGAGGTTGTAGACGAGATCGCTGGACAGTCGCAGTCTGCTCGCCGCGCCCACGTCGACCTGGCGGTGCAGCGGAACGGTGATGTCCATCCGCGTGTCGACGGAGAGGCTCATGAGGTCCTCGACGGATCCGAATTGCCGGATGTAGGTGCCGCCCTTGGGCGTGGCGAAGGTGCCACGTCCCGGGATGCGGTAGACCATGCCCTCGGCGACCAGATCGTGGAACGCGCGCCGCACCGTCTGCCGGCTCACTCGATGGCGCTCGGCGAGTTCGGCTTCTGTCGGGAGGCGCCGTCCGTCCGCGTAGCGGCCCTGCAGGATCTCGTTGCGTACTTCTCGGGCGAGCACGATGTAGTTGCTCTCCCGACGGCTGGTGCTCGCAGCCATGTCCACCTCGGTTTCACTTGCGCGGCGCGTCACCATCCGGTCGGCGGGATAGGACGACCGCGGGATCCTCTCCACTGCCACCATTGCCGACGAGTCCCACCGTGCAGCCTATCCGGCCTTTCCCGCCACTCGCCGAGGTACGAGGTCGCGGGCTGCCCGGTCCGTGGCGCACGCCGAGTTCCTACGCCAGGACGGCGACGAAGCGCCAGTCGAGGACATCGGCGGGTTCGGCACCCGAGGCGGCCGCTCGGACGCGCGACCGCAGATGGACGAGCCCGCCTTCGGGAAGCGGATCGAGCCGCTCCACCTCGATCGTGCTTCTCAGCGTGTCGTTCTCCCGGACCGGGCCGAGGTGGTCACATCCGTGCCAGCCGACGACGGTGACGATGTTCGGCAGGGCGCGGACGGCCTGATGCAGTGCGAGCCCGATGGTGTGTCCCCCGTACACGAGACGGTCTGACCCGCTCACGGACGCGTCATGGTGCACTTTGGCCAGGTTGAGAGTAAGCCGGGCCAGCTCGGGGGCCGAGGAGACGACGTCACCGCCCGCCACGTCGAAGACGATCCCCGGCGAGAGGCCGGCGAGGTGCGGGCCGGGCCGCTCCGCGCGGTACACGGCCAGATCCCACCGCGAGGTCACCGCTGAGAGGTCTTCATGGGACGGCGAGGCGCCGATGCCGGACAGGTCGTCCGCGTACCCGGTCTCCCGTTCGTCGTCGCACAGCGGCAGCATCGCGCAGCGCCAGAAGTCGAGCACCGGGCGGCCGTTCTGATCCACGGTGCTGATCCGCAGCGCGGCCAGCCCGGTCGCGGCCCGTCCGGGGCGGCGCGAATTCTGCCGCAGCCCGACGACTTCGGTGACCGTGCTCAGGGTTTCTCCGAGCGTGGGCGCCCGACGGAACACGACGCCTCGGTAGAAGAGATTCGCCACCACGGTGTGCGTCGCGATCGTCGACTGCCCGATGGCCACGTCCCAGACGAGATTGGGCGCGGCCAGGACCCCGCTGTCACCGGTCACCCGCCGAGACAGGCGGTGGTTCAGCGCCAGTGGCAGGCGACAACCGACGATCGCCTGGTGTGCGGCCGCCAGCCCTTCGGTGAGCGTGACGGCGGGAGCGTTGTCGAACCGCTGACCGATCTGAAGGTCCTCGAAGTAGGGGCCGTCCACCGGCACGGGGTGCGGGCCGGCGGAGTTCATCGCGAGCCTCCAACCCCGGCGCGGGACAGTGTCCGGCGGCCGACGAGCACCACGGCCGGATCGACCATCTCGCCGTCGACGGCGACGGCGCCGCTACCGTCACGCTCCGCCCGCGCCGGCGCCGCGCAGACCGTGTGTGCCCGCGGCTTCACGTCGGGCGTGACGGAGTCCTCCAGGTCGATGACGATCTCGTCGGCGCCCAGAGTGAACGCCTCCGACGCCGGGACGGACAGGCAGGAGCGGCGCACCACAGAATCCACAGGCCACCTTCCCAGCGGGCGGATCTCAGGACAGGTCGAGTCGAAATGTGCGGCCAAATTCTCACGCCTGATCCACAGGTGTCAATGGGACAGCATTGACACCTGTGGATGGCGAGGCCAATATGGCCGTACAAATTGTGAAGGAAGGTGCTCGGTGATCGCCGCTCCAGGAACCGCCCCGGCCGCCGACAAGCCGTTGGCCGGCATGCGGATCGTCGAGGTCTCATCGTTCGTCGCGGCGCCGCTCGGCGGCATGACGCTGGCACAGCTCGGGGCCGACGTGGTGCGGGTCGATCCGCTCGGCGGGGCGCCGGACCATTCCCGCTGGCCGCTCGCCCCCTCCGGGCAGAGTCTGTACTGGGCGGGTTTGAACAAGGCGAAGCGCTCGCTCTGCGTGGACCTGCGCTCGGCGGAAGGCCGGGAAATCGTCACGCGGCTCATCACCGACTCGGGGCCGGGAGGCGGCATCGTGCTGACCAACTCGGTCGGCCGGTCGTGGCTGACCTTCGAGGCGCTCGCGGAGCGCCGGCCCGACGTGATCCACCTGCAGATCGAGGGCCACCACGACGGCGCGCCGGCGGTGGACTACACCGTCAACGCGGCCATCGGTTTCCCCATGGTGACCGGCCCGGAGGGGCACGCGGATCCCGTCAACCACGTTCTGCCCGCGTGGGACGTGGCCTGCGGGCTGTATGCGGCGATCGGCATCCTCGGCGCCGATCGCCGCCGGCAGGCGACCGGGCAGGGCCAGGCGATGAGCGTGGCACTGTACGACGTGGCCCTCGCCATGGCCGGCAATCTCGGGTTCCTCGCCGAGGCGCAGGTCGGTGGGGCCACCCGTCCGCGGGTCGGTAACCACCTGTACGGCGGCTTCGGGCGGGACTTCGTCTCACGCGACGGGAAGCAGGTGATGGTGGTGGCCCTGACGTCCCGGCACTGGCGGGACCTTCTCGCGGTGACCGGGTTCGCGGACGCCGTCGCCGCGCTCGAACGCGGCCTGGGCGCCGACTTCTCGGTGGAGGGTGACCGCTTCGCCTACCGCGAGGTGCTGGCCGGGCTGCTTCAGCATTGGTTCGGCGCCCACGATCTGGCGCAGATCCGGGAACGGCTGCGCGGGACATCGGTGCTGTGGTCGGCCTACGGGACGTTCGCCGATCTCGTCGGCGAGCAGGCCGGCGACGTGCGCGCCAACCCGATGATGGACGTCATCGACCAGCCCGGTGTCGGCGAGCATCTCGCGCCGGGCTCGCCCATCGCCGTGCGCGCGACCCGCCGGAGGGACGTCGTGCGGGCTCCGGTGCTCGGCGAGCACACCGACGAGATCCTGCGCGGTCTCGGCCTGCGGGATGACGAGATCCGGGACCTGCACGCGCGCCGGGTCGTGTCCGCCCGGGCCGAGCGCCCCGCGGAGCGGCCCGGACCCGCGGACTGACAGCGCCGTGGTTGCCCGACTCGCCCCTCCCGTCCGGAGGTGCTCCGCGAGATCGGAAAGATGCGAAGGAAAGGAACCGACCGATGGGCCGGCTTGCGCATACCGCAGGACTCACCGATGTCCAGCAGGAGATCCTCGACACCGTCCGTGACTTCGTCGACAAGGAGATCATCCCGGAGGCGCAGCGCCTTGAGCACGCCGACGAGTACCCGCAGGCGATCGTCGACCGGATGCGGCAGATGGGCCTGTTCGGCCTGACCATCCCGGAGGAGTACGGCGGCCTCGGCGAGTCGCTGCTGACCTACGCCCTGGTCGTGGAGGAGATCTCGCGGGGCTGGATGAGCGTGTCGGGGATCGTCAACACGCATTTCATCGTCGCCTACATGCTGATGCGGCACGGAACCGAGGAGCAGAAGCGGCGCTACCTGCCGCGGATGGCCACCGGCGAGGTGCGCGGGGCGTTCTCGATGTCCGAGCCGGGCTGTGGATCGGATGTGTCCGCCATCAAGACCCGCGCAGTGAGGGAGGGCGATGGGTACGTCATCGACGGCCAGAAGATGTGGCTCACGAACGGCGGGTCGGCGACCCTCGTCGCGGTGCTGGTGAAGACCGATGAGGGCGCCGAGTCCGTCTACCGGAACATGACCACGTTCCTGGTGGAGAAGAGGCAGGGGTTCGGCGAGGTCGAGCCGGGTCTCACGGTGCCCGGCAAGATCGAGAAGATGGGCTACAAGGGCGTCGATACCACCGAGCTCGTCTTCGATGGTTACCGCACCTCCGCCGCGCAGATCCTCGGTGAGGCTCCGGGGCGTGGTTTCTACCAGATGATGGACGGCGTCGAGGTCGGCCGGGTCAACGTCGCCGCCCGGGGATGCGGCGTCGCGCTGCGCGCCTTCGAGCTCGGCGTCCGGTACGCGCAGCAGCGCGAGACCTTCGGCAAGCGCATTGCGGACCACCAGGCAGTGCTGTTCCGGATCGCCGACATGGCCACCAAGGTCGAGGCCGCACACCAGATGATGGTCATGGCCGCGCGCAAGAAGGACTCCGGTGAGCGCAACGACCTTGAGGCCGGCATGGCCAAGTACCTGGCGTCGGAGTACTGCCGTGACGTCGTCGAGGAGTCGTTCCGCATCCACGGGGGCTACGGCTTCTCCAAGGAGTACGAGATCGAGCGCCTCTACCGGGAGGCCCCGATGCTGCTGATCGGCGAGGGCACCGCGGACATCCAGCGGATGATCATCGGTCGGCGTGTGCTGGAGGACTACAGGTTGCGCGCGTGACGCCCGGATGCGGGCGCCTCGTTCCATGGACATCGCCTTCGATCACAAGTATCTTTTCTATTCTTGTAATGATTGAAAACGAGGTGCCCTATGTCCGACGTTCGCTTCGTGGACACTCACATGCATCTGTGGCATCTGACCGCGCACAAGTGGTATCCCGCGCTCGATCCGCCTGAGGGTGAGGACGGCTTCGGCATCGGGGACATGGCCGCCCTCCGGAGGGACTACCTGCCCGCGGAATACCGTGCGGACGCCTCCGGCGCGGGGGTCGTCGTGGACAAGGCGGTCCACGTCTCGGCGGTGACCGCACCCGGGAGTCACCTGGACGAGGCCCGCTGGCTCGACGCCCTCGCCCCCGGCAGCGGTCTGGTGGGCGCGGTCATCGGCGCCGTCGAGCCGGGATCGGACGCCGCCGCCGTCGCCCGGGACATCGCCGTCCAGACGGAGAGCCCGTTGTTCCGGGGGATCCGGGTCCTGTACGGCTTCGACCCGGTGGACCCGGTGACCCGCACGCTGGTGGAACTGCTGGACGCGGGCGGCCATGTGCTCGACGTGGTCATCCGGCCCGCCGAGGTCGAGGGCTGGCTGCCGCTGCTGCGCGACGTGCCGGGGCTCTCGGTGGTCCTCGAACATGCCGGCTGGCCGGACAGCGCGGATCCGGCGCACCTTGCCGCATGGCGGGACGGCCTGGCGGCCCTGGCCCGCCTGGACAATGTTAGCTGCAAGATTTCCGGCCTGCCGATGGCGCTGCACACGCTCGACGGGACGGTCCTGCGCCCATGGATCGAGACATGCCTGGACGTCTTCGGCACGAACCGGACGTTCTTCGGCAGCAACTTCCCGGTCGACTCGCTGTTCGGGACGTACGCCCAGCTCGTCGACGCGTACCTGGGCGCGACGAGCGGGCTCACCGCGGCGGAGCGGGACCAGGTGTTCGCGGCCAATGCCGAGCGCTGCTACAGGATCTGAGGAGATCGCCATGAAGGTTGGGTTCACCATGGACCTGCGTAATCCGCTGGGACGGCCGTGGCGCGACCACTGGGAGGACTGCCTCCGCCTGATGTGCGAGTCGGAGGCGATGGGCTTCGACTACGTGATGGTGCAGGAGCACTTCTTCCAGCCGGACGGCTATGCCCCGTCGGTGCCGGTCTTCCTGACGCTGCTGGCCGAGCGCACCAGGACCATCCGAATCGGCTCCTACGTATACATCCTTCCGCTGCACCACGCGGCCATGCTGGCGCAGGAGACCGCGGTGCTGGACCATCTCTCGGAAGGGCGGCTCGACGTCACGGTCGGGTCGGGACACAGCGCCGCGGAATATCGCGCACTCGGCTATTCGCCGAAGACCCGGCCCTCCCGCATGCAGGAGGGCATCGAGGTGCTGAAGCGCGCCTGGACGGAGCGGCCGTTCAGCTACACGGGGCGTTACTACGACCTGCACGATGTCGTGGTGCGGCCGGCACCGCTGCAACAGCCCCACCCGCCTCTGTGGGTCGCCGCCACCGCACCGCCGGCCGCCCGTCGCGCCGGCCAGGTAGGCGCCCACCTGCACGGGGCCTCCGTCGACCCGGCGTTTCACGAGGCGTACTTCGCCGGCCTGGCGGAGGCCGGCGTGCCACGCGATCAGGTCCGGATCTCGAATCCGTGGTCCATCACCGTCACGGACGAGAGTCCGGACGCGGTGTGGGATCGGCGTAAGGATCTCATCTTCGAGCGGTGGGACTTCTACCGGCGGATCCGCGACGATATGGGCGACCAGGGCCTGCACTACGGCCTGCCGCCATCACCGGAGGCATACCGGGACTTCGAGTTGATCGGTGACGCGGACACGGTGATCGGGACGCTGGAGGGGTTCGTCAGGTCGCTCCCGCTGACCGACATCGTTCACTCGGGGCCGGCCGGGGGGACCCCGCCGGACGAGGCGTACGCCGATCTCAAGCGCTTCGCCGATCAGGTCCTGCCGACGCTCAAGAGCTGGTAGGACCGCGCGGGACGCCATATGGAGGTCCTGCTCCACTGTGTGATCAGCGGCAGGCCACGGGGTCCGGTCGCACCTGGCAGCCAGGTGCGACCGGACCCCGGCCGTCATCATGGGCTCGCGTAGTAGCGGCTGACGGTCTCGGCGACGCAGGCCGGTTTCCGTCCGCCCTCGATCTCCATCGTCGAGCGCAGCACCGCCCCGACGCCGCCGGCGACGTCCTCCGCCTCCTGCAGCAGGGTGCTGACCCGCACGCGTGAGTTCACCGGCACCGGGCTCGGGAAACGCACCCGGTTGAGACCGTAGTTGATCGACATTCGCACGCGGTCGATCCGGTAGATCTGACCGACCAGGACCGGCAGCAGCGACAGGGACAGGTGGCCGTGCGCGATGGTCGTGCCGAAGGGGCCGTCCGCGGCCAGGACCGGATCGACGTGGATCCATTGGTGATCGCCGGTGGCTTCCGCGAACGCGTTGATCCGCTCCTGGTCGATCGCCAGCCAGTCGCTCGTGCCGAGCGTCTCACCGACGCAGGTCCTGAACTCGCCGAGGTCTCTGAAGACGCGCACTACATGTTCCTTCCGCCGGCGACCTCGGTCACGGTGCCGGTGATGAACCCGGACAGATCCGAGGAGAGGAACAGGACGGCCTTGGCGATGTCCTCGGGCTCGCCGATCCGGCCCAGCGGGATGTCCGCGACCATCCTCGCGAGAACCTCGGGCGGCATGGCGGCCGTCATGGCCGTGCGGACAAGGCCCGGCTGGATCGCGTTGACGCGGACGTCGTACCTGGCCAGCTCGCGTGCGGCGGCCTTGGTGAGCCCGACGATGCCCGCCTTGGCGGCGCTGTAGTTGGTCTGCCCGAAATTACCGACTTTTCCTGAAATTGAGGATATGTTCACGATGGAGCCCCGGCCCTGGGCTCTCATGACCCGGCCGGCGGCACGGGTGCCGAGCCAGGCCCCCGTCAGGTGCACGTCCACGACGGTCTTGAAGTTCTCCAGGGTCATCTTCGCCATGGTGGAGTCGCGGGTGACGCCCGCGTTGTTGACCATGACATCGACTGTCCCGAACGTCTCATGGCAGGTGTTCACCAGCGCGTCGACGGCGTCCTCATCGGTCACATCGCACGGCACGGCGACGGCCCGATGACCTCGGGCCTCCAGGTCGGCGGCCGCCGACCTGGCCCCTTCGGCGTTGATGTCGCTGACCACGATCGCCGCGCCATGCCGGGCCAGGACCGAGGCGATGGCCAGACCGATCCCCTGAGCGGACCCGGTGACGATGGCGCTGCGGCCGTCAAGAAGGTTCACGTCTCGTTCCGTTCGTCATTCGTCGGTCATCAGGTGGACGTCACGAGGTCCGGTCGACCCAGCGAGGTGCTCGCTTCTCGACGAAGGCGAGGGGGCCCTCGGTCTGGTCCGGATGGCCCCACATACTGACCAGGTGCTGCGAGCCGATGCGGCACGCGTCGGTGAGTCCCAGCTCGAGAGCCGCCCACAGCGACTTCTTGGTCGCGGCCATGGCGGCAGGGGAGTTGCGCGCGATCTTCTCGGCGAGTTCCTGCGCGGCCTCCCGCAGCTTCTCGGGCGGGTCGACGATCTGGCTGATCATCCCTAGCTCGTAGGCACGCTGTGCCGTCATCCGCTCATGGGCGCCGACGAGCGCCAGGCGCATGACCGCCTCGAAAGGCATCTTCTTGGCCAGGCCGATCACTTCGATCGCGGTCACCTGGCCCACGCTGACGTGCGGGTCGAAGAATGTCGCGTCGGAGGCCGCGATGACGATGTCGGCGTCGGCGACGAAGTGCAGGCCGCCGCCCGCGCACAGGCCGTTGACGGCCGCGACGACCGGCTTGGCGACGTTCTGGTGCCAGGAGGTGAAATGGAGATCGAAGTCGATCACGCTGTCCTGGTAGCGCTCCATGCCCACGCCGTCGGTGGTGATCTCGTTGAGGTCGGCCCCCGTCTGGAAGGCACGGCCCTCGCCGGTCTGCACGATGACCCGTACGGCGGGATCGCGGTCAAGTTCGAGCCAGGCGTCCGCCAGCTCCTCACGCATCGCGTTGTTCATGGCGTTGAGCACCTCGGGCCGGTTGTTGACCAGCCAGCCGACCGGGCCGTCGCGCTCCACCTTGATGGTCTCGTACGTGGTCATGCCTGGAATGTCCTCTCCTGTCATGCGACTTCGTGTTCAAGCAGCTCGCTCAGCGCGGCGACGTGCTCGTCGACCTGCCCGAGCAGGCGGGCACTCGTGCGCGCACGCTTGTAGTACAGGTGCGCGTCGTGCTCCCAGGTGAAGCCGACGCCGCCGTGCAGCTGGATCGTCTGGGCGGTGACCCAGGTCGACGCCCTGGCCGCCATGAGCGCGGCCACGAGGGAGTTGCGTGAGAGCTCGGCGTCCGCCGACCGCGTGGCGGTGTAGACGGCGGAGCGCGCGGACTCGACCTGGATGAGCGCGTCGGCCAGCCGCTCCTTGACGACCTGGAACGATCCGATGGGCCGCGCGAACTGGATGCGCGTCTTCGCGTACGCGACGATCATGTCGAGGCAGCGCTGGGCGACACCGGTCTGCTCGGCCGCGAGCAGGGCGCGGGAGACGTCGGTGGCCGCGGCCAGGGCGGCGTCGCAGCCCACCGGCCCGACGAGCTCGGCCTCCACACCGGTCAGCTGGAGCCGCGCCATCTTCCGTGTCTGGTCCAGTGTGACGAGCGGCTCCGAGCTGAGGCCGGCGGCGCCGCGTTCGACGGCGAAGACGCCGAGACCGTCCGGTGTCAGCGCCACCACCATCAGCAGATCGGCGGTCGCGCCGTCGACCACGTGGTGCTTCGTGCCGTCGAGTCGCCAGCCGTCCCCCGCGCGCCGCGCGGTGGTGCGCACACCGGACACGTCCCATCGGGCGCCGGCCTCGGCAAGGGCCACCGTCGCGGTGAGCTCGCCGCCGGCGATCCGGCGCCCGTGGTGCTCCAGCGCCCGGGTGTCGTCCAGCGCGAGCAGCAGGGGGACGGCGAGCACCGAGGTCGCGAACAGCGGCGTGCAGGCGAGCGAGGCGCCGTACTCCTCGGCGGCGACGGCGAACTCCGCGGGCCCGAGCCCGCTGCCGCCGTGACGTTCGGGCAGCATCAGGCCGGGCAGGTCGAGCCGTACCAGCAGCCGCCAGGTGGGATCGTCCCGGCCGTGCTCGGTCATCATGGCCGCGCGGACCCGGGCGGAGGTGCTGACCTCGGACAACGCGCTTCGTACGCTGTCACGGAACTGCTGGAGGTCCTCTTCCGAGGTGGTGGTCATGGCCGCTCCTGGATCTGTACGACGCCGATTCATACGACGCCGTCGTGGTGCAGTCGGTGGATGGACGCGTCGTCGTACCCGAGCTCGCGGAGGATCGTGTCGGTGTGCTCGCCCAGGGCCGGGACGGGGCCGGCGGGGGTCTTCCAGGCGGAGCTCACCGGAGGCGCGAGCGGGGTGGCGACCGGACCGGTCGGCGCGGGAACGGTCAGCCAGCGATCCCGCGACACGAGCTGGGGGTGGTCGACGACCTCCGCCAGGTCGTTGACCAGGGCGCAGCCGATGCCGGCCCGGTGTAGCGCGGTGACGGCCTCGGAGCCGCCGAGGCGGCCGATGACCGAGGCGAGGAGCTCGTCGATGTCGGCCCGGTGAGCGACGCGCGCCTGGTTCGTGGCGTACCTGGGATCGCCGGCCAGGTCGGGCCTCTCCAGCACCGCCGTGGCGAGCTTCGCCCACTCGCGGTCGTTCTGGACGCTCACCGTCACGAGCCTGCCGTCGGCGGCCCGGTAGACATCGTACGGTGCGATGGACGGGTGGCTCATGCCGGACGCGAGGCCGGGTACCGAACCGTGCTTGTGCACGACGAGGGGGTAGCCCATCCAGTCGGCCAGGGCGTCGAGCATCGACACCTCCAGAACGCAGCCCTCGCCCGTACGCTCGCGGCCGAGCAGCGCCGAGAGCACGGAGGAGAACCCGAACATTCCGGCCGCGATGTCGGCCACGGAGATGCCCGGCTTGATCGGGTGCTCCAGGCTCCCTGTGATCGTCGTCAGGCCGCCCTCGGCCTGGATGAGCAGGTCGTACGCCTTGCGGTCGTCGTACGGGCCGCCGGTGCCGTAGCCGGAGATCTCGCAGACGACGAGCCGCGGATGCCCGGCGAGCAGGGTCGCGCCGTCCAGGCCCAGGCGGGAGGCCGCCCCGGGTACGAGGTTGTGCACGAACACGTCGGCCCGCGCCAGCAGGGCCTCGAGAACGCGACGGCCCCGCGGCGCCTTGGCGTCGAGCGTCAGCGACTCCTTGTTGCGGTTGGCCCAGGCGAAGTGCGCCCCGGTGCCGTTGGCGTGGGTGTCGAAGTGCCGGGCGAAGTCGCCGCCGTCGGGCCGCTCCACCTTGATGACGCGTGCTCCCAGGTCGGCGAGCTGGCGGGTCGCGTACGGCGCCGAGACGGCCTGCTCCATCGAGACGACCAGCAGGCCGTCGAGTGGTGCCGTCATGTCCGGGAGAAGTGCTCGATGGCGGCCTGCAGCGTGCCGTCGAGCGTGCTCGCACCGCCGATCGGCTCGGGCAGGACGACGGGTCCGTGCTCGCGGCTCGGCAGCAGGACGGTCGCCGTCCCCGGCGCCGTGACCTGGCCGCGCTGGTTGGTCGCGGCCAGTTCGAGGTCGACGGCCGGGTGGACGCCGTGGCCGTCCTCGACGAGGTGCTTGCGCACGACGGTGCCGGTGATCCACTGGGCGTCGCCGATGTAGTTGAACTGGCGGAACTCCACGCGCAGCCGCCAGAGCCAGGCGTCGTCGCCCATCCAGTCGGTGCAGGCGTGGATCATCCAGGTCTCACGCATCCGCCCGTAGTCGAAGGTCGTGGGGTTGCCGGAGCGGCGCGCGAACTCCGGGTCCCAGTGCACCCGCTGCATGGCGTCCCAGACCCCGAGTTCGTCGCGATGGTAGAAGCGCGGGATGCGCCGGCGGTTCCGGTGCGCCAGACGCAGGGGCGCGACACCGTAGACGCCCATGCCCATGCCGGTGTGCCAGCAGACGATGTCGGTCACGGTGAGGGGACCCTTGACGAGGGGGGTGATCGCGTCGCCTTCGTGAACGTCCTCGAACCATCGCGGCTCCGCGCCGCGGGGCCGCTCGGCGGTGTACCGGGCGTCGATCTCGGCGATCCGTTCCTCGGTCCAGGGCTCGATCGCGACGTCGTCGTACTTCTTGCGCTTGCGCGCCTCGGTGCGCTCGGTGCGGATCATCAGCCGGTACTGCCCGGCGAGCGGGGTGCCGTCGGCGTCGGCGAAGACGTTGGCGTTCCACTCGTGGACGGCGCGTCCACTGAACTCGCTGGGCTTGTCGAGCACGCCCACGAGGGCGTTGCGCCGGTGGACGGCCCGGTCGGCGTACAACGGCGACCACCACTCGCGTTCGCACGCGGAGTAGAAGGCGTGGACACCGCGCAGCGGGTCGCCCTTCAGCTCGTCCTGCCGGGCCAGGTCGGTCTCGGTCAGCACGTCCTCGCCGATGACGCTGTCGCCGCCCACGAGCGGAAACGGGGCGATCGGGCGGCCCCAGCGGGAGCGCTCGGCGTAGCCGGGGTCGCACCACAGCGGGTTGTCGTCGCCGTAGGAGCGGGCGGCGATGCGGAACGCGTCGGTGCCGGGCCGCAGGTAGTGGGGCGGCACCGGGTTGGGCTGGGCGATGCCGATGCGCGCACGCAGTGCCGCCACCCCCTCGTCCGTGATGCGGGGCTGGGTCTTCTCATCCGTCGGAGCCATGCTGCCTGGACGTCCTCTCGCCTTTTCTTTGCTATCTTATAACTATAAGATTCGACATGTCGAGGAAGAGGGGGGCGCATGGTGTACGAGACGCTGCTCGTCGAGCGTCACGGGCCGGTGGGCTGGCTTGTGTTCGACCGGCCGCACGCCGGCAACGCCATGGACGCCGTGATGATGGCCGAACTGCCGCGCGCCTGGCGCGAGCTCGACCGGGACGAGGACGTGCGCTGCATCGTCGTGTCCGGGCGCGGCAAGGCGTTCCAGACCGGGCTGGACATGGCGGCCCTCGCCCGCGACCCCGCGAGCCTGCGGGAGTCGAGCCGGCGCACCCGCGACGCGGCGCTGGAGCTGACCGGCTGGCATCTCGGCGTCGGCACGCCGGTCGTCGCCGCCGTCAACGGGGTGTGCGCCGGGGGAGGTCTGCACTTCGTGGTCGACGCCGACGTCGTCCTCGCCGCGCGTCACGCCACCTTCGTCGACCCCCACGTCAGCGTCGGCCAGGTCAGCGCCTGGGAGGCCGTCGGCCTGGTGCACCGGATGCCGGCCACGGTCGCCGCCCGCCTCGCGCTCATCGGGGTGCACGAGCGCCTCGACGCCACGCGGGCGCGCCGGCTGGGACTGGTCGGCGAGGTGGTCGACGGAGAGGAGTTGCGAGACGCGGCGCAGCGCGTGGCCGAAGCGATCGCCCGCGGTCACCCCGTGTCGGTGCGGCGGATCAAGCAGGCGCTCTGGCGGTCGGAGGAACTCGGCCTGGCCAGAGCGCTCACAGCGGCCCGCGAAGCGGCGCCGCGACCGATGCATCACCAGAGCGACGGAGAGGTTCAGCCATGACAGAGCAGCAGCCGGCGTTCACTGAGGTGCCGGTCGGACCGGACGTGCGGCCCGACCTGGCCGTCGAGGCGGTCCGGGCGTGGATCGAGGCCCACGTGCCCAAGCCGTGGCGCGAGGCGGGGGAGAGAGGTGGCGCGCGCGCGGTACGCGTGGTCAGGTCGCCCAAGGAGTACCAGGCGTGGTATCCCGTCTTCGGTGCCTCCGGCCTGGTCGCCCCGACCTGGGACGTCGAGCACGGCGGGCTCGGCTGGAGGCGGCCCGTCGCCGCGGCCGTCGAGAAGGTGCTGCGCCGGTACCATCTCCCGAGGCTCAACCCCCTCGGGCTCAACCTCGTCGCCCCGGCGCTGTTCGCGCACGGGACTCCGGAACAGCGCCGCCGCTTCCTCGGCCCGATCGTCCGGGCCGAGGAGTTCTGGTGCCAGCTGTTCAGCGAGCCCGGTTCCGGCAGCGACCTCGCCTCGCTGTCGACGAGGGCCGAGCGCGACGGCGACACCTGGGTGGTGACCGGCCAGAAGGTGTGGACGACGTGGGCCGATCGCGCCGACTTCGGCGTCCTGCTCGCCCGCACCGATCCGGACCTGCCCAAGCACCAGGGCATCGGCTATTTCCTCATGGAGATGCGGCAGCCTGGCGTCGAGGTCAGGCCGCTCCCTCACATCGGCGGGGAGACGGAGTTCTTTGAGGTGTTCTTCGACGGTGCCAGGGTCCCGGACGGTCACCGGGTCGGCGAGGCCGGCGCCGGCTGGAGGGTCGCGCAGGCGACTCTCAGCGGGGAGCGGCAGATGGCGTCCGGGTCGGGATCGGGTGGCGTCGATCGGATCGGCGGCGTGAGCGCCTCCCATCTCGTACGTCTGGCTCGCCGACGGAGCGCGGCCGGCCTGCCGGGCGGCTGGGACGACCCGGCGACCCGCGAGCACATCGTCTGGCTGTGGTGCGAGGAGCAGGCTCGTACCTGGACGAACCAGCGCGTCCGTGACCGGCTCGCCGGCAACCTCCCACCGGGACCGGAGAGCTCGATCGGCAAGGTGCACGGCTCCGAGCTCAACCAGCGTGTCCAGGAGATGGCCGCGGACCTGCTGGGCGAGGACGCCATGGCGTGGCGCGGATCGGCCTCTACGCCCGCCGAATACTGGGATGGCATGCCGGCGGAGGTCCGTGGACTGCTCCGCAGCCGTGCCAACACCATCGAGGGCGGCACCACCGAGGTCAACAAGAACGTGATCGCCGAACGGGTCCTGGGACTGCCGAAGGACTTCGACCCCTACCGGGGCAGGCCCTGGCGGGAACTGCCCCGGAGCTGAGCGGGACTCATGCCCGGGGAAGCCCGAGCACCCGCTGCGCGACGATCTGGCGCTGGATCTGCTGAGTGCCGCCGTAGATCGACTGGGCACGCGACCACAGGTAGTCCGAGAACGGACCCGGCGCGCCCAGCACGAAGGACGGTCCCGCGAGATCGCTGATCACGCGGTAGAGGTTCTGCTCGACACGTGTGGCCAGCAGCTTGTCGACCGAGCCGGCGGATCCGGTGGCGTCCGTGGCGCGGTTCGCCAGCGACCGCGCCACGTGCCACTGCATCACCTGGACCTCCACGGTGGCCTCCGCGAGGCGGCGGCGCAGACCCGCGTCGGCGGCCACCCGGCCCGACCGGACGTCGTCGCATGCGGCGGCCAGCACGCGGCCGAGCCGTCCGACCCATCCCATGTCGGCGGGTCCGCGCTCGTACGACAGCATGTGCATCGCGATCTGCCAGCCCTGGCCGCGCTCGCCGATCAGGTTGGCCGCGGGCACGGTCACGCCGTCGAAGAAGACCTCGGCGAACTCGCGGCTGCCGCTGGCAAGCACGATCTCACGGCAGTCCACGCCGGGGGACCGCATGTCGACGACGAGCATCGACAGGCCGCGGTGGCGCGGCCGGTCCGGCTCCGTCCGCGCGAGCAGGAGACACCAGCCCGACCACATCGCGCCGCTGGTCCAAATCTTCTGGCCGTTGACGACGAACCGGCCGCCGTCGAGCGTCGCCGTGGTGGAGAGCCCGGCCAGATCCGAGCCTGCCCCGGGTTCGCTGAAGCCCTGGCACCACACCTCAGTGCAGTCGAGAAGCCCGGGAAGCACCCGGGCCTTGAGCTCCTCGCCCGCGAAGTCCGCCACGGCGTGAGCGATGTGGCCGATGGGCGGCGACGGAGGCGCCCCCGCGACCGCGAGTTCCTCGTTGAGAATGGCCTCGTAGGCATCCGGCAGGCCGCGCCCTCCGTAGGCGGCGGGCAGCGAGATTCCCACGTAGCCCGCCGCGGCCAGGGCGCGGTGCCAGCGCAGGGTCCGCTCGACGGCCGCGGCGGACTCGTATCCGGTGCCGTCGCGGTGCTCGGCGAGATGGGCGTGCAACCAGGCGCGCAGACCCGCCCGGAATTCGGCTTCGGCGGGATCGTCGGCGAAATCCATGTCAGCTCCTCGAAAGGTCGTTGTCGGCGATGAAACTCTGATGGTGGTGCTCATCGCCGAGCACAGAACGGCCGGCGTGGGCGCGGCGGAGCCAGATGTGCGCGGGGGCTTCCCACGTCATTCCGATGCCGCCGAAGACCTGGACGGCGCTCTCGCACACCTCCACCGCCGACCGGGACACGAATGCCTTGGCGACGCGTGCGGCGCGCAGGGCCTCACGGCCGGGAAGCGCGTCGACCGCCCACGCCGAGTAGTACGAGGCGCTCCGGCCGGCCTCCACGAGGACGTGGCCGTCGGCGAGGAGTTGCTGGACCGCCTGGAACGAGCCGATGGGAGCCCCGAACTGCGCACGCGTGCGGGCGTGCTCGATCGCGGCGGCGAGCGCGGCCTGCATCGTGCCCAGCAGGTCGGCGGTCAGAAGGCTCAGGGCGAACGCGTCGAGCCGCGCGGCCGCGTCGTCGTCGGGCGCGGTCGGCGCGAATGTGGGGATGCCCGCCGACGGTGCGCCCAGAGGGCGGACCGCGCGAGTCGGATCGGCGAAGGGCAGCCGGTCGCCGAGAGAGTACGCGACGCCGCTCGACGGGATCACGGCCGCTTCGGCTCCCGCGGCGTCCCAGGCGAGGGCCCCGGCGGCGGCGCGGGCGAGGCCACGCAGGTCGGCGTCGAGCGCCGGTGCCAGGCGGATCTCGCCTTCCGCGATGTCCTGGAGCAGTCCGGAGGGAGCGCCCCACGCCTGAAGTTGCTCGGCCGCGAGGATGGTCCCGAGGACCGGGGCGGCCACCGCGTGGTGGCCGAGTTGCTCGGCGAGCACGGTCAGGTCGACGACGCCGGCGCCGGCGCCCCCGTTCTCCTCGCGAAGGCCGATCGCGAGCCAGCCGGTGTCGACGATGCGGGACCACGAGGCTTCGTCAGGGACGGGCGGGTCGATGTCGTGAGGGCCGCGGCCGCGGTTCCACTGGGCCGCAAGGACGGCGGCCAACCTGCCGCAGGACTCGCGGAACGCCCGCTGTTCCGCGGTGATCTCGATCTCCATGCCACTCCGAGAGCTATCTTATCTATTATTGAAATAATGACGCTATTCTAGGGCTCGTCCGCGACGTCGGCAACGGGCCCGTGTCCGAGGGCGTCCTGAACAGGGAGAGAGCCATGACCGAACGCCGGGCCGTCACCGTGACCATGGAGGACCACGTCGCATGGATCACGCTGGACGATGTCGAGCGGCGTAACAGCCTGAACCCCGTGCTGGTCCGGCAGCTGGCCGATGCCTGTGCCGAGATCCGGCGGGATCCCGACCTGAGGGCCGTCGTGCTCCGTGCCCGCGGTCCCGTCTTCTCGGCCGGCGGTGACATCGACGCGCTCGGCGAGCCGGTGGAGGATCCGACCGCCGTCTATGCCGGCTTCAGAGCCCTGTCGGCCCTCCCGGTGCCCGTCGTCGCGGCGGTACACGCCCCCACGATCGGGGCGGGGGTGAACTTCGTCCTGGCATGCGACGTGGTCGTGGCCGCGCGAAGCGCCACCTTCGACCCGCGCTTCCTCGATGTCGCGATCCATCCCGGCGGGGGCCACCTGTGGCGGATGGAACAGCGCGTGGGCCGGCAGGGAGCCGCCGCGATGGTGCTCTTCGGCGAGACCGTGACGGCGCGGGAAGCGGAGCGGTGCGGCCTCATCTGGCGCTGTGTCGAGGACGACGATCTCCTCGATGTGGTCCGCCGCATGACGGCGCGCGTTGTGGGGCGCTCGCCGGATCTGGTGCGACGGACCAAGGCGACGATGCGGCTCAGCCGTTCGCTGACCGATCCCCGGATGGCCGCCGATCTCGAACAGGTCGCCCAGGACTGGTCGATGCGGCAGCCGGGCTTCGCCGAGGCCGTCCGCCGGCTCCGCGAGCGGGTACGACCGCGTGCCGGAAACCCCTGACGGGCGTATCGTCAGCCGGCCGGGCGCAGCAGCGTCCCGGCCAGCTCGTGGAGCTCGGCCTTGGCCACCTTTCCGACCGCTCCACGGGGCAGGTCGTCGACGAGCCAGACGCGCCGTGGCACCTTGAAGTTCGCGAGCCGCTCCCGGCACCAGCCGATGAGCTCCTCCCCGGTGACATCACGGCCGCCGGTGCCGTCCTCGGGAACGACGAAGGCGGCCGTCACCTCGCCGAGGCGCTCGTCGGGCACCCCGATGACGGCGACCTCCCGCACCTGCGGGTGCTCGGCCAGCGTGTGCTCGACCTCGGCCGGGTAGACGTTGAACCCGCCCACGATGACGAGGTCGCGAGCGCGGCCCGCGATGCGCACGTAGCCGTCGTCGCCGATCCAGCCGAGGTCGCCGGTACGCAGCCAGCCGTCGTGGATCACCTCGGCGGTGGCGACGGGATCGTCCAGGTAACCCACCATGACGTTGTCGCCGATGACCTCGATCTCGCCCACGAGCGGGTCACCCGTCGCGTCAGGAGCCCAGACCCGGGCGCGTACGCCGTCGATGGGCCGGCCGATCGAGCCGCAGACCAGGTCGAACGAGTCTCCGGGCCGGGTCATGGTGCAGACGCCGGTGGCCTCGGTGAGCCCGTAGCCGATGATCACGTCATCGATTCCGAGGCTGTCGATGAGCCCCCGTACGAGGGTGGGCGGCACGATCGCCGAACCGATGACCGCCGTTCGAATGCCGAGCTCGCCCGGGATGTCGCCGGCCAGCCGGGCCGCGAGGACGTACTGCTGCACCGCGGGCGGGGCGTTGAGGACCGTGACCGGGTGGGTGCGCACGACGTCGATGATGGACGTGGCGGACACCACGGGCACCAGCACGATGGTGGCGCGCGCGTGGAACGCGGAGATCAGGCCGGTCTTGAACCCGCCGATGTGCGCCAGCGGGTAGGTCACGGGGTAGATGTCGCCGCGCCTGAGGCCGACGACGTCGGACCAGGTGCGCGCCGTCGAGAACATCGGCTCCTGCCGTAGCAGCGCGCCCTTGGGACGCCCCGTTGTACCTGAGGTGAACTGGATCGCGGCGATGTCACCCGCCGGAACCGGGGAGACAGGCCTGCCGTCGGCCCGCTCGACCAGATCACGCCAGCCCGCACCGCCTTCCGGCACGTCCTCGCCGAGGGTCACCACGCCGGCGCCACCGGCTGTCGACAGGGCCTCCTCCGCCAGCCGGCGACCGAGGAAGAGGTCGGGCGCGACCACGAAACCGCAGGCGGCTCGCGGCAGGATCTCACCCACCTCCGATGAGGTGTAGCGAGGGTTGAGCGGCACGAGAACGCCGCCGCCGACGATCGCCGAGAGCATGGCGACGGCGCAGTCGATCGTGTTCACGGCCCAGACCGCGACCCGGTCTCCGGGGCGCAGGCCCTGGCTCTGCCAGGCGGCGGTACCCGCGCGGACACGCGCGTCGAGTTCGGCGTACGAGAGGGTTTGTCCCTCGCAGATCACGGCGGTGACATCGGCGGCGTCCTCGGCCGCGGCGGCGAGCAGTGCGTCGATCGAGTGGGGGGAGGTGGTGGTCATGCCTGGTCCTCGCGGTGTGGTCGTGGATAGACGAGGTGGTCGCCGAAGGCGGCGCGCACGACGTCCGTGCTACGCGCGTCGAGAAGTTCGAGACACCAGGGAACCTGTGCGTCGCGGGACTCGGTGTAGGCCCAGAAGCCCGGGCCGGTGGACGTCGGGGCGAGGGGCATCGCTCCGCGTCCGCGAACCACTGCGGTCATCGGGGACATCGTGTCCGGGCGTCGCCCGGCAGGGGAGTAGCTCACCTCGGTGCCGTCGCCGAGCGCGGCGACGGCCCGGTCGAGGTCGTCGACCCAGAAGGCGAGGTGGTGGATTCCGGGACCGCGTTCCTCGAGCCACGCCGATGTGCGGGTGCGGCCGCGGTGCGGCTCCACGAGCTCGATCGCGGTGTCGGCCAGGCGGGCGAAGGCCACCCGGGACGAGGACGGCCCGAGGATCTCGCCGTGGAGCTGGAGCAGCCCGTCGGGATGGTCCACGTCGCGGACGAGCCAGTCCTCGATGCCCAGCAGGGCACCCCATGTGCGGCGGAACTCCTCGATGCTGTGCACGGCGAAGCCGATGTGACAGAGCCCCACGATTCCGGGAACGCTCATCGCCGCCCCAGCTCGCGCCGTCCGGACCGCCGGGGGGAACTGTGTACAATCTCTGGGTGCACGCCGAATCCGGTGCCGGGTCCACGCGTCGCCCGAAGCTCTCGCTCGAGGTGGCCCGGCAGATCGTCCAGACGATGAGCGACGCCGGCATGGGGCCGGGCGACCGCTATCTGCCGGAGGCGGAGGCGATGCGGCGCCACGGAGTGGGACGCGGCACGTACCGCGAAGCGCTTCGTTTCCTGGAGCACCAGGGCTTGATCGTCATGCGTCCCGGGCCGAACGGTGGGCCGGAGATCGTCCAACCGGGCTGGCCCAATCTCGCCTCGACCATCGCCTTGCTGCTGCAGTTCGCCGGGGCGCCCCTGCGATCGGTGCTGGACGCCAGGGTCGTGATCGAGCCGGGCATGGCCGAACTCGCCGCGCGGAACGCGACGGAGGAGGAACTGGCCCTGATGGCCGACGACCTCGACGCCATCGAACGCGCGCTGGGCTCCTACCGCGCGTTCGCGACGGCCTACGAGGCCTACTGGCAGCACCTCGCCGAGAGTAGTCATAACGAGTTGTTCGCCTTTCTCAGTCCGGCGCTGCGGGCCATCGTCAACAGCGCCGGATTCGTACCGGATGAACCGTATCGGAGCGAAGTACTGGCCCGGCTTCGTACCGTGCACGCTGCCGTGGTCGCGCGCGACCCGGCTCGGGCCCGTGAGGTCATGCGCGCGCTCGAGGAGGAGTTCGGGCGGCGGCTCAGGCAGGGATACCCCCGGCAGATCGCACAGGTGATGACCTGGTCGGATGTGCGCCATCCTGGCGACCCCGGGTAGCCGCTGGGGGACGCCGTCGAGCGTCCGAGTGTGACACCGAGCGCGGTCCCGCGGCGGCGCGGTCATCCGACGCGGCTCACGCGCCGGTGGATGCGCCAGCCTTCGGGCGTGCGGGTGAGCTCGTCGGTGTAGACGCCGAACACGCGGACCACGGGCGCCGAGGTGGTGTCGCCGAAGAAGAGGAAATATGACACCGCGTCGGCCGTGTCGCCGTCGACGGTCACGTGCAGGGGGACCACGAGGTGGCGGGTCGCCGTTTCCGGTCCGCTGATCCCCTCCGCGCGCCGTTGCCGGGCGGAGGCGACGATCTCCTCGATGCCGTTCTGCGTGCTCGCGCCAAAGGTCCAGGTGGCGTCGTGAGTGTAGAGCGTGCGGTAGTCGTCGGGCGTGCCCTCGTCGGCGAGGTGCGCGGCACGCCCGACAAGATCCCGGATGAGTGCGTGGTCGTGTGCGGGGCTGGCCTCGGGCATTGTGTCACTCTAACGTATCAATGATGTAAATCATAGAGAAGGAAGGCGCCACACAGTCGCCCAGTTGAGGTACCTGGTTTCAGAGATCCGTACATCCATTGACGGTGTTGGGGCTAAAGACTAGGTTCCTGGATTGATCAGAGATGGCATCAGGAATGGAGGATGCGGTCATGGCAGTGACGTCGATAGGCGCACAGCTCGTCGCCGAATTCGACCGGATGGTCCGCCGGGACGGCGGCGAGGTCACCCTGCTGGCGGAGGACGGTGACGTGATCCGCGTTGGTTACCGGCCCGGGAACGCCGGCCCCGATTGTCGCGACGATGTCTGCGTTCTGCCGCAGCAGGAGCTGCGGCAGCTCATGGCCGAGACACTGCGCCGGCGCGGCCCGCACATCGAGATAGTGGTGGAGGTACTCCCGTGAACGCGCGAATGACCATTGTCAACCCGATCGCGACGCCGCGGTCGCACGCCGATGGTGACCGCTTCCCGCCCGCGGCGCGGCCGTCGACACTGGACGGCGCGACCGTGGCGCTGTACTGGAACGGCAAGCAGAACGGCCTGGACGCGCTGGCGCGGGCCAGGGAACTCATCGACGCCAGATTCCGCGGCGTCACCTTCATCGAGATGACGGGTGCGCTCGGCGGCACGACGCGCTACCTCTCCGAGGAGCAGCTCGCGCTGATCGAGAAGCGGGTCGACGCCATGGTCGCCACCACGGCGGACTGCGGCAGTTGCTGCTCCTGGCTCATGCGCGACCTCTGCGAGGTCGAGCGTCGCGGCGTCCCCGCTGTGGGCTACACCGCGGCAATCTTCGATGAGGACGCCCGATTCAGCGCCAAGACCTTCGGCGTGCCGGAGGCGTGCCCGGTGATCGTCCCGGAGTGCTTCTCCAACAAGGGTACGGAGGAGATCCACCGCATGGTGGACGAGTCCTTCGCGGAGGTGGTCACCTTCCTGACGACCGAGCGGGCCGTGTACGACGTCCTGCCCGAGTTCGCCTCGATGGTGCTCGAGGAGGCGCCCGAACTCCACTTCGACGGTGACGACCAGCTCGACGCCTTCGATGAGATGCAGCGCCGGTTCGTGGCCAACGGCTGGAGCGACGGGATGCCCCTGGTGCCGCCGACCCGCCGTAAGGTCGCGGCGATGGTGGCGGCGTCCGGGCTGGACGGTGACCACGTGGTGGGCGACTTCGCGCCGGGCTTCGGCATCGGCACAGTGGAGAAGATCGCCGCGAACGCGGTCATGGCAGGGTGCCGGCCGGAGGCCATGCCCGTGGTCCTCGCGATGATGGAATGCATCCTCGACCCGTCCATAGGGCTGCGCACCTGGGCGATGTCCACCGGTCCGCAGGCCCCGCTCGTGCTCGTCTCCGGCCCCATCGCCGACCAGATCGGCATGAACCGCGGCATCTGCGCGCTCGGCCCGGGCTCGATCTCCGCGGTCAACGTCGCCATCGGGCGAGCGCTGCGGCTCATCATGATGAACGTGGGCCTGTCGTACCCGGGCATCACCGACATGGACACGATCGGTACCCCGATGAAGTTCTCGGCCTGCGTCGCCGAGAACGAGGAGCGCACGCCATGGGATCCTTGGCGTGTCCAGCAGGGCTTCTCGGCGGAGGAGTCGACGGTGACGGTGAACGTCCCCTACGGCATGACCGAGTTCTTTGATTTCCAGAACTCCGACCCGGAACTGCTCATCGAGAGCTGGTCGACGCTCACCTCCCAGGCGGTCGGCACGCCGGCCGCGGGCGCCTGGTTGATCAAGCAGGACGCTCCGCTGTCCGCCGGGTATCCGTTCCACGGGAAGTTCTCCAACATGCTGCTGATGGCGCCCGACCACGCCGCGGCCTTCGCCGCGGCCGGCTGGACGCCGGACGACATCCGTGAGGCGATCCACCGGCGGACGAAGGTGCCGTTCCGCCAACTGATGTTGAACCAGTCGATGGCCGCCTTCGAGACGTCCCACCCGGAGCTGCGGTGGTTGCTCGACGCCCCGGAGACGATGGTCACGGTCAACCCCTCCGCCGACTGCTTCGAGTTCTTCGTCGTCGGTGCCAAGGCCGGGCGCAGCCAGTTCTGCTTCGGAGGCACGAACTCGGTGACCAAGCCCGTCGTCGTCCCCTGAGATGCCCGGAGAATCGATGATCGACCTGAGCGAACCTCGTCCGCATGTCGCCCTCGTCACCCTTGACCGGCCCGCGCGCCGTAACGCCCTGGACCTGGCCGGCTTTCGGGAGCTCGCCGCGGCGTGGCGCGAGGTCGCGGCGAGCGGGGTGCGGGTCGCCGTGGTCACCGGGGGAGCGGACTTCTCCTCTGGCGCGGACCTGGCGACGTTCTCCGATGACGTCGCCGCGGCGCTCCGCGGCGGCGAGTCGGCGACCGATCTCTGGGCCGACGTGCACTTCGCGCTCCTGCGCGACGCCGTGCTGGCGATACCGGTGGTGGCCGCGATCGAGGGTATCTGCTTCGGCGCCGGCATGGAGCTCGTCGGCGCGACGGACATCCGCGTCGCCGCCGAATCGGCGCGGTTCTGCCTGCCGGAGGTGCGGCACGGATTCATCGCGAGCGGAGGGTCGGTCGCGCGGTTGCCCCGCCAGATCGGCTACCCGGCGGCGATGCAGGTGCTGCTCACCGGAGAACGCTTCGACGCCACCCGGATGCGCGAGTGGGGGTTCGTCGGAGAGGTCGTGCCGGACGGTTCGGCGATCGAACGCGCTCTTGAGATCGCCGAGCGGATAGCCGCGAACGCCCCCGAGGCGGTGAGAGGGGTCAAGCGCGCGGTCGGCGAGGGCCTGCGCGGCACTCTGGCGCAGGCGTTCGAGATCGAGTCGCGGGTGTCAGAGGAGGTGCTGGCGGTGTCTCGTGGTCCGGCGTCGTGATGAGCGGCCACACTCCGGTTCCGCGCCCACGGGACCTTCCCGGTGAAGGTCCCGTGGGCGCGGGCGATCTCGGCGGCCGTCCCGCGTTGTCCGCCGGGAACGTCGCCTGGTCGAGAAGAGGGGTGTGGCGTACGCCACATCGTCGTCGCCGCACTTGAGCGGTGGTCCCTGTCACCCTTGTTTCACCCTTGTTTCGCCCGCGTTAGCTATGTATCTTATAAATCATTGATTTATAAGGCTCCACATAGAGTGGCGGTCGCAGAGAGGTGCTTCGTGATGCCACCACTTCCGCTCGAGGGCACTGCCGAGGCCGATGTGAAGATCGCGGTCCGGGCGGTGGGCAAGGTGTTTCCCTCCGGCGCCGGCTCGGTGCAGGCCCTCGCGGATATCTCACTTGACGTGCACGACGGCGAGTTCCTGTGTCTCCTGGGGCCCTCGGGATGCGGGAAGACCACACTGCTGAGGGTCATGGCGCAGCTCGAGCGGCCGTCGAGCGGTGTGATCGAGATGCGTCACGACGATCCGTCCCGGCCCTTGTCGGCCGTCGTTTTCCAGGACTACTCGGTGTTCCCGTGGAAGACGATCCGGGACAATGTGATCTTTCCGCTGCTCCAGACCGGGATGCGCCGGGCGCGGGCACGCGAGGTCGCCGACCACTGGCTCGCCCAGCTCGATCTCGCCGGGTTCGAGCGGGCCTATCCCGACACCGTCTCCGGCGGCATGAAGCAACGTGTCGCGATCGCACGCGCGCTCGCTGTGCAGCCCGAACTGCTGCTCATGGACGAGCCGCTCGCCGCGCTCGACGCCCAGCTTCGCCTGCTCCTGCAGGAGAAGCTGCTGGCGCTCTGGCAGGCGAACCAGAACACCGTCGTCTTCGTCACCCACTCCATCGACGAGGCGCTCCTGCTCGGTGACCGCATCGCGGTGATGAGCGCCCGCCCGGGCCGTATCGCCACGGTGATCGACGTACCGTTCGAGCGGCCCCGCCATCCGGACGAGATCCGTGCCTCTCCCGACTTCGCGGCTCTGCGTGACGAGATCTGGCACCGACTGCGAAGGGAACTCCAGCCCGCATGACCCCAGTGACCCGCGATTCCGGCGCCGCGACGGCGCCGCGCGCCGACAGCGCGGCCGGCGGCACCACCTGGCGGTCGATCACCCCCGGGCCGGCCGAACTCGACCCGCGCGGGTACGCGAGGCGTCGGCGCCTCCTGGAACGGGGCCTCGCGATCCTTGTGCCCGTCGCACTCATCGGTCTGTGGCAGCTCCTGGCGAGCAGCGGGGCGCTGGAAGGCAACTATTTCCCGGCGCCTTCGACCATCGGGTCGGCCTGGGCCGAGCTCGTGGAGAGCGGCGTCTACCAGGATTCCGTTGTCGCGAGCATTCGACGCATCGTCATCGGTTACCTGGCCGGCGGCCTCAGCGCGATCGTTCTCGGGCTCGCCATCGGCTCGGTACGGCTGCTACGGGTGGCCCTTGAGCCGATGATCTCCGCCCTTTACACGATTCCGAAGCTGGCGATCCTCCCGCTGCTCCTCCTCATCTTCGGGCTGGGCGAGACGAGCAAGGTCCTCCTGGTGGCCCTCACCTGCTTCTTCGTCGTGCTCATCAACACGATCGACGCGGTCGTCAGTGTGTCCCCCCGCTACGGGGACGTCGGCCGATCGTGCGGAGCGTCACGCTGGGCGACCCTGCGGCACATCACCTTTCCGGCCGCGCTGCCCCAGACGCTCACCGGGATGCGGCTCGCCTCCGGCCTCGCCGTCATCGTCATCGTGGGCGCCGAGTTCGTGGCCGCGGACGCGGGCCTCGGGTTCCTGGTGTGGAACTCGTGGAACCTCGGCGTCCCGGAGCACATGTACGTGGGCATCGTCTCGATCTCGGTGATCGGCGTCATCGCCAACATGATCCTTCGAGGTGTCGAGTGGCTGCTCACCGCCTGGAACCGATGATCAACTGAGTGCGGCACCTTCCGCCGGTAGACGTCCGGCGGACCTGTGCCGATCGATTGAAAGGAACACCACGTGACCGCACGGCTCTCGTCGCGGAGTCGCGCCATGGCCGCGTTCGCCCTCTCGACCCTCGCCCTCGGCGTACTCGCCGCCTGTGGCAACGGTGATGAGCGGGACGTGTCCGCAGGCGGATCCAGCGCCCTCAAGGTCGGCTACATCTCTGGAGCCTCGCTGGCACCGGTCTTCGTCGCAGGCGCCCTCGGCTGTTACCAGAAGGAAGGCCTGACGGTCGAGTTCGAACCGATCAAGAATCCGGCGGACGCGATCGCCTTCCTGTCGTCCGACAAGATCGACGCCTACGTCGGCTCGCCGTCGGCTGGAATGTTCAACCAGGTCGCCAAGGGCGCCGAGCTCAAGATGGTCGTGTCGCTGGGTTCGGTCAACACGCCCGACGGTGAGAACGCGCCGAGCGGTTTGTTCGGCGCCAAGAGCGTCGAGAAGACCCAGGATCTCAAGGGCAAACGCGTGGGCGTCCTCGGCACCGTGGGCACCGCCACGTCCTACCTGCTCGGCAAGTCCCTGGAGGCCGGCGGTCTCACCTTCGGCGACGTCGAGCTGGTCTCTCTCGCGCTCCCCGACATGGTCCCCGCGCTGAAGAACGGCGGTATCGAAGGGGCACTTCTCATCGCCCCGGAGACCCAGAAAGCCCTCGACCAGGACGTCGCCCACGCGCTCGTCGACTCCAAGAAGGCATACGGGACGAGTACCACCGCCGGCATCATGTACGGTCCCGGTCTCCTCAAGGACGATCGGGCCGCCGGCGTGAAGTTCATCAAGGCGGCCGCCTGCGCGACCCGGCAGATGCAGGGGGACTGGCGAAAGGACACCAAGATCGTTTCGGCGCTGGCGAGCTTCATGAAGGTGCCGGAGACGACGATCAGCGGGGGCGGCCTCTACGTCTTCGACCCGACCCTCGCCGTGAACGCGAGCACCCTGACAGAAATGCAGGAGATGTTCATGAAGGTGAAGGGGACGCTCACCTATGACCAGATCATCCCGTCCGAGAAACTCGTCGACGACGGCATCCGCGTCGAGGCCGTCGGCTAGAGGCTCCGTACCCGGACGGCGGTGACAGGACGGGCGAGCAGTCGCTGAGACAGCGCGGATCGAGGGCTTTCACGGCTCGGTGCGGCGGGTGAAACCGCGGCACCGGCCGGAAAGCCCTCATCGCGTTGCCATGAGGGCGTGATGCCCGGGCACCGCCTGACGGGTCTCCCCAGTGCGACGTTCCTCATCGGATGCACAGATCCACGTTGACTCAGGCCGCCGGAAAGGCCACCTCGACAGCCCCGGGTTTCGGCCGCGCGTTCGCGACCTCCGTTGAGGAACGGAGCACTAGCGGGAGGTGGAGTAGTCGAGCTCGTCGAGCAGATCGGTGTTCACGATGTCGCCCTCCGCGGACCCCAGGCTCGATTGCCTCGTCGCCGCCAGGTGGGCACTCGCCAGCTTGACGGCACGCGCTACGTCTCCGGCCTCGATCGCGTCGACGAGCTTCTCATGGTCGCGAAGCGCCGCCCGGCGCGACTTGCGGGCCATCGGCGAATCCGGGTCGGTCTCCCCGTCGATGGACACCTCGGACCACACGGTGGACTCATGGGCGGTCCAGATGATCTCAAGGGATCCGATGATGACGATCATCGTCTCGTTGCCGCACGTCTCGACGAGCTTCTCGTGGAAGCGCCGGGCCCGGATGGGGAACTGCTCGGGATCGTCGAAGGCCTCGTGCTGCTCCTCGATGACGCGGCGCAGCTCCGGCACGGTCGTCTCGGCGCGGTCGGCACGCGCGGCGCAGAGCGCGACGCACGTGGGCTCGATGTGGAGCAGGGCACCGCTCACATCGGCCATGTTCGTGCGCCGCGTCTGCAGGACCATGCTGATCGTGCGTGCGATGCGCTGCGGCGTGGGCAGGTGCACGACGGCGCCTCCGACGTTGCCGCGCCTGACGGAGACGAGCCCCTCGGTCTCAAGGATCCGCATGGCCTCGCGCACGGCGGGCAGGCTGACCCGGAACTCGGTGAAGAGGTGCTCCTGGCGAGGCAGGCTGTCACCCTCCGTCAGCCGGCCAGAAAGGATGTCGTCGCGCAGCTTCGCGGCGACGATCTCGGCGAGACGCGGCTGTCGTAACTGTCGCACAGGACCCCTCTCCAATTAAACTCCGACACGGACGGGTCTCAGACTGTCCCGGTCAATGTCGCGTATGACCCCGTCGTCAATCATACAATCATTATGACTACAGCGTAGCTTGCCGTGGAGGAATGGTGCAGCTCAACTCACGGCGGAGTAGCTTGCCGACGTCGGAACGGGGCATCGTCTCGACCGTGACGAAGGCCACCGGCACCTTGTAGGGAGCCAGGTGTTCGCGACACCAGGCTTCGAGCGCCAGGGCGTCGACGGATCCCGACCTGGGCACGATCCAGGCGTAGGGCACCTCGCCGAGGCGGCTGTCGGGCACCCCCGCGACCGCGACGTCGCGCACCGAAGAGTGGCGCCGCAGCACCTCCTCGACCTCGTCGGGGAAGATCTTGAGCCCGCCGCGGTTGATCATATCGCTGACTCTGCCCTCGATCCACAGGAATCCGTCACCGTCGAGGCGGCCGATGTCACCGGTGCGGAGGAAGCCGTCCACGATCCTGTCGTCGCCCGGCGGCGACGTTTCATCGACGGCGGCGGCGTATCCGCGCATGCGAAAAGGCGACCGGATGTGAATGTGGCCGAGCTCGTTCGTCGCGACCTCCTGGTCGTCCTCGTCCAAAATCCGCACGTCGACGTCGTCGTAGGGGCGGCCGGTGGCGCCGAGCTTCTCGGCCCCGAACCCGCGGATGTCCTCGATCGTCCAGCCGACGACCTCGCCTCCGAGCTCTGTCTGCCCGTAGGAGTTGAGTACGAGGACGCCGAACCGTTCGTGGAAGCGCCGCGCGGTGGCCGGAGAGAGCGGCGCCGTGATGGATCGGACGATCTCCAGCGGCTCCAACGTGTTGATCTTGTCGCTGTCGCACAGCATTGTGATCATGGCGGGCGCGAGCACCGTGGACTTGAAGCGGTGCGTGCGGACCGCCACAGCGAACTCCGCCGGGGTGAACCTGCCGAGCAGGACGACGCCGAACCCCGCGCGGAGTGAGAACAAGGTGTTGAAGATGCCCGCCCAGAGTGCGAGCGACAGCGGGATCAGATTGACCCGTATCGACTCTCGAGGCTCCCGCGGGTCGGGGCCACGCCGGCGCAGCTTTCGCAGGCTCGAGTCCAAGGCGTCGATCGTGCTGCGATGGCGCAGCAGGACGGCCTTGGGCTTGCCCGTCGTTCCGGAGGTGCGCAGGATGAGGGCGGTGTCGCTGTCGTAGGTCGTTGCCGGAGCGGTCATCGGCCGCCGGATCTTCGCACTCCATGCCGTCTCGTCGAGCTCGATCATGCCGATGTCGACGATCTGGCGGTCAAGGTCCTCGGCTGTGCCGAGGAGAAGACCGACCGGCGTGTCGGCGACGAGATCCGCCACCTCGCGACCGGTGCCGCGATGGTTGATCGGCATGTACACGGCGCCTACCGTCCAGACCGCGAACATGGCGACGACCCCGGTCACCCCCGGTCCGACGAGCGCGCCGACGGGGTGGCCCGGTTCCACGCCGGCCCGGGTCAGCTCGGCCGCCACCCGTGACACGGCCGCGCGCAGCTCCATGAAGGTCAGAGCGCCTCCGGTCGAATGCACGACAACGGTCTCGTCGAGCGCCGGAAGGTCATTCAGAAGCTCGACCAACGACCGATCGGGCGGTTGGGTCGAAGGCCGGGCGGATGGCCCGTCCTCGTTGGGAACGCTTGTGCTCATGTCCGTCCTCTCGGTGGCTTGAAACCTTATTATTATAAAGATAGCAATAGCATAAAGGGTAGGCTGGTGCCCTAAGAGTTCATCTTTATAATGCTTGCATGCTAAGCGAATACCCTGCCGCCGACGGCGTCGAGATCGACCTGGCCGGTGGCGTCCTGGCCCTGCGCCTGAACGACCCGCGCCGACGCAACGCGCTGCACGACCGATCACTGCGCGCCCTCATCGATGCCCTCGAACTCGCCCAGAACGACGAGCGGGTCCGTGCCGTACTCCTGTCCGGAGCAGGCGTTGACTTCTGCAGTGGCTTCGACATCGTCGGGCGCAATGCCGGCGGCCCGGCCGAGCGACCCCGGCCGGGGGCGATCCAGCGCCGTCTCCCGTCCCAGGCCCATCGCCTGATCCCCCAGCTGTGCGAGCTGCAGGTGCCGGTCGTGTGCGCCGTGACGGGATACGCGGTCGGGATCGGGTTCCAGCTCGCCCTCGCGAGCGACTTCGTGGTCGCGGATACCTCGGCCACCTTCTGGCAGCCGTTCATCACTCGAGGAATGACGCCGGACAGCGGTGCGACCTGGCTGACGACGCGGGCCGTCGGGGCGCAGCGAGCTCGTCGCCTCCTCCTGCTCGGTGACCGTCTCGACGCCCGGACGGCACATGACTGGGGCATCGTGTACGAGGTCGCCGAGCGGGGTGCGGCCGATGAGACGGCCCGCGCGCTCGCGGTCAGGCTCGCCGGCGGGCCGACGGTGGCGCTCGGCCTCACGAAGGCCCTCATCAACCAGGCCGCCGACGCAGCCCTGCGCGAGCAACTCCCCGCCGAGGCGTTCTCGCTCGAGATCTCGTCACGGAGCCAGGACTTCCGGGAGGGCCTCACCGCCTTCGTCGAGAAGCGCGAGCCGAGGTTCGCCGGCCGATGAGCGGACGCGCTCCAGTGACAGGCGCCTCAGGAGGAATCGGGACGATGGGCACATGGTCGGGAGGGCCAATGGAAAGTGATCACGTGGCAGAGCGGACGGTCCCGCGGATGCTGATGGGCAGTGCCGAGCGTTTCGGTGACCGTCTCGCCGTCATCGACGGCGAGACCAGGTTCACCTTCCGTGAACTGCTCGACGCGGCGCTGGAGGTCGCTCGCGGAGCCATCGCGCTCGGGATCGAACGCGGTGACCGGGTGAGCGTCTGGGCGCCCAACTCCCACCGCTGGATCATCGTGTCGCTCGGCCTGCACTGCGCCGGAGCGACCGTCGTCCCCATCAACACGCGCTACCGTGGCCGTGAGGCGCGCGAGATCCTGGCTCGGGTCCGCGCGAAGGCGGTCTTCGTCGACGGCGGCTTTCTCGGCTACGACTACGCCGGCGCGGTACGCGATCCGGGCGAGGACAGCGAGGGTCTGGAAGGCGTCGACGCGTCTCTGACGGCTCTGGTCGTCGTGGACATGCTGGCCGGCGCGGCGGCGGGCGATCCGCGCCTGCTGGGCTGGGACGACTTCCTCGCACGGGCGAAGGAGGTGCCCGCCGAGGCCGCCCGTGACGCGGCGATGGCGGTGCAACCGGCCGATCTCGCTGACGTGATCTTCACCTCCGGCACCACCGGACGGGCCAAGGGGGTGATGCTCCCGCACGGCCCCTCACTGGATCTGTACGCGACGTACGGCGGTATCTGGGGTCTGCGGCCCGGTGACCGCTACCTGGTCACGCTGCCGTTCTTCCACACGGGTGGTAACAAGGCGGGGATGATCACGAGCCTCATGCACGGTCTGACGATCGTGCCGATGGCGGTCTTCGACCCCGTCGAGGCGATGCGGCTCGTCGAGTCCTGCGAGGTCTCGGTCATGAACGGCCCGCCCACGATCTACTACTCGCTCATGGAGAGCGCCGAGCGGGAGTCGTACGACCTCGGCTCCCTGCGCGTCGCGGCGACGGGAGCGGCGGTCGTTCCGGTGGCGTTGGTCGAGCGCGCGCGCTCGGAGCTGCCGTTCGAGCACTTCATCACCGCGTACGGGATGACCGAGTGCTTCGGCACCGCCACGATGTGCCGCATGGGCGACTCCGCGGACGTGATCGCGGGCACGAACGGCCGGGCTCTGCCGGGCATCGAACTCAGGGTCGTGGACTCCGAAGGTCGGGATCTCCCTTCAGGCGAGCCGGGGGAAGTGCTGATCCGCGCCGCCACCATCACGTCCGGCTACTGGGAGGATCCGCAGGCCACCGCGGAGGCGATCGACACGGACGGCTGGCTGCACTCGGGTGACATCGGGACGCTGGACGCGGACGGCAACCTCAAGATCACCGATCGGCTCAAGGACCTCTTCTTCGTCGGCGGTTTCAACGTGTCACCGGCCGAGGTGGAGCAGGTCCTCGCCCGTCACCCGGCGGTGGCGGAGGTCGCCGTGGTCGGGATGCCGGACCAGCGGCTGGGCGAGGTGCCCAAGGCCTACATCGTGCCGCGCAGGGGGGCCGAGACCACCGCCGAGGAGATCATCGCCTGGGCACGTGAGAGGGTGGCGAACTTCAAGGTCCCGCGGACCGTCGAACTCGTCTCCACACTGCCGCGCAACGCCAGCGGCAAGGTGCTGAAGGGCGACCTGCGCGGCCCCGCGGCCGGGCGAGCGACAGCGTGACCGCCGCCCTCTGGCCCCGCGGCGGCCTCGGCTCCGGTTCCAGCGTGCCGGTGGGCTCCGAGATCTGCAGCGCCACCGGCACGCTCTTCGGCGGCTGGGGGCTCGGGCTGCTCACGGACGTCGCCCAGCGGTCGACCGGACGGCGGTTGAGCGACCTCTCCGTGAGCTACCTGCGCCCGGTCACCGAGGGAAGCCGGCTCGACGTGGCCTGCGAGCTGCTCGCGGCGGGACGGTCGCTGAGTCACCACAGGCTCGAGGCGACGGACGGCGGGCTGCCGGTTTTCGCGGGCACGGCGGTGGTCGGTCCGGCGCCGGGGCCGGTGGATTACGGGGGCGGCCCACCTCGGGTCCCACCGCCCTGGGACTGCCCCGAGCGCTCGTATGGCTCCGGACCCGGCACCGGGACATCCGTGCTCCTCGACGTCCGCTGCGCCCGGGAGGAGGTCGAAGCCGGCGTCGCCGGATCGGCGCTGCTGTGGGCCCGCGTGCGCTGCGACGCGGCCGACGAGGTGCGGCTGGCGGTGGTCAGCGACCATGTGCCCTACCTGCTGCGCCGTGCCTTTCCCCGGTTGGCCCGGGTCACCACGGTCAGTGCCTCGCTGCGCGTACTGGGCGGGCCGGTGGCCGACTGGATCCTGCTCGAGGTGAGCCTCGTGGCGTGCGCCGAGCGCACCGCCGTCGGCAGGGTCGCCATGTGGTCGGGAGGAACCGCACTGGTGGCGGTCGCAGAGCAGACCGCGCGGCTGACTCAGGGTTGATCAGGTGGTCGGCCAGGAATTCTCGCCGGACGCATTGCCAGCTGGCCTCTCTCATGCCAGCCTTCGATGCACACGATTCAATCATAGCTAAGATAGGTAGGATCCATGAAGGTTCGACAGGCCCGGTGGGCGGCGTTGGCGGCCGCGGCACTGATACTCCCCGCGTGCGGCGCGCCGGACGACGGGGGATCGAACAAGGCGAACGAACCGTTCGTGATCATGATCAGTGGCGGTGCCGACGCGGGGCCGGTCACCGATCAGCTGCTGACCGCGCTGACCGCGGCGAGAGCGGGCGTCGCGACGGTCAACGAGGCCGGCGGCATCAACGGGCGCGAGGTGAAGCTCCTCGAGTCGCCCGACAACGCCAACCCGACGAAGGCGCTGAGCGCGCTGCGCGCGCAGATCGCGAAGAAGAAACCCGACGCCTATCTCGTGGGGGCGGGTTCGAACGTCAGCACCGCCGTCGCGCCGATCCTGAACCAGAACAAGATCCTTTTTATGAACGCCGCCAACATCGCGGCGACAGGAGACCCGAAGCAGCACCCGCTGGCGTTCAACCTCGCGGCGTCCCCCCAGGTGGTGGTTGAGGGCTACCTGCCGATGTTCGAGGCCAACGGCTACAAGAAGATCGGCGTCCTGCACGGCAACTCGGCGTACGCGAAGACGTTCGGCAAGCTCGCCGAGTCGGTCTTCAAAGGCGCCGGCTACGACGTGGTCGGGGTGGAAGAGTACGACTCGGCCGCGCTCGACATGACCGCCCAGATCTCCACCCTGCGGGCCGCCGGCCCCGACGTCGTCGTCTTCAACGCCTACGGCGCCCCGGCCGGCTACGTGCTCAAGGGCATCACCAAACTGGGATGGGACGTGCCGCTGCTGGGCGACACCTCGGTATCCTCCACGCCGCTGGTCACGCAGGAGCCGCCCGTGGGCCTGCTGGGATCGCCGGACCTCAAGCACCTCAAGCTCGAGGTGACCAAGAGCACCGTGCACGACCCGTCGGCGGAGGCCACCAACAGGGCGGTCAAGGCGATGACGTCGATCGGCCAGATCAAGGGCTCGATGAACAACTGCCTCGGCTACGACGCGATCCTGCTCGTCGCAGCCGCGGCGAAGAGCGCGAACAGCACCGAACCGGAGGCCATGGCCAAGGCACTCGAGGACCCGAGCGTCACGAGCGCCGCGGGAACGGCGGTCTATTCGACCTATCCGTTCTCGGCGGACTCGCATGAACCGAAGCTCCCGCTCGACACGCACTCCTTCGCCGAGCCCGGCCCCATCGTCAACGGCCAGCTGAGCTCGCCGAAATGACGCTCATCTACGCAGGACTGTCCCTGGGGGCGGTGTACGCGCTGGTGGCGATCGGCTACAACATCGTCTTCGTGGCGTCGCGCTCGTTCAACTTCGCGCAGGCGCAGCTGATGATGATCGGCACCTTCGTCGCGTACACCGGTCACGTGACGCTTGGGCTGCCCGCGATCGTCGTCATCCTGCTGGCGATGATCGCGGTCATGCTCGTCGCCTCGATTGAGGAGAGGATCGCGGTCCGCCCGGTCGCCGACCACCAGACGCAGCTGATCACGACGCTGGGCTTCGGCACCATGCTCACGGGCGTCGCCCAGCTCGTCTGGGGGTCGCAGCCCTTGGACGTTCCGTTCGTCGGCGCCAAGGGAGCGATCACGCTCCTCGGCGGCCGCCTGTACACCTTCGAGCTCGGTTTGATCGTGCTCGCCATCGTGCTCGTCGTCGTCATCCACCTGTACAACCGCAGGATGATGAGCGGTCTGGCCCTCGTCGCCATGTCGCAGGACGACGAGGCGGCCCTCCTGCGGGGGATCAACGTGCGCAAGCTCGCGTTCGTGGCCTTCGCTGTCACCGGCCTGCTCGCGGGGCTGATGGGCTTCTTCGTCGGCCCCAAGACCTTCGCCGTGGCGACGCTCGGATCGGCGCTCGCGCTCAAGGGGTTCGTGGCCCTTGCCATAGGCGGGTTCGGCAGTTTCTACGGCGGCCTGGCCGGCGGCTTCGTGGTCGGCCTCGTCGAGGAGCACGCCGCGCGTTACCTCGGCTCGGAGTTCAGCAACCTGAGCGTCTTCCTGATCCTCATCCTTGTGCTGATGCTCCGTCCGACGGGCTTGTTCGGCCAGGTCCAGGAACGGACGGTGTGACGACTGTGAAATGGTGGAAGACGCTCAGGGCGATGCCGTCGTGGGGGTACGCCGCGATGCTGGGATTGTTCCTCCTGGTGCTTCCCGCCCTGCAACCGGGCTATTCGGTGACCCGGCAGGTGGAGCTGACGCTCATCCTCGCGCTCGTCGTCAGCGGGCTCAACCTCTCGCTCGGATACGCCGGGCAGCTCGCGATCGGCCAGGTGGCCATGTATGCGGCGGGCGCCTACACCGCGGGCATCATCTCGGTCGCAGGCGTGACGGACCTCCTCGTCCAGTTGCTCGCCGCGGGGACGGCCGCGCTGGTCGTCGGGATCATCACCGGGATACCCGGCCTGCGGCTCGGTTCCTGGTCGCTGGCCATGACGTCGTTCTTCCTCGTACTGCTCGTGCCGGACATCGTGTCGATCTTCGAAGAGCACACGGGCGGCCAGCAGGGGCTGACGGGCATCCAAGGTGCGACCCTGTTCGGGTACCAGCTCACGCCGACCGACTTCTACCTGAGCGTCGTGGTCGTGACGATCCTGTGGTTCGCCGCGTTCCGCAACATCATCGTGTCCCGCCACGGGATCGCGTTCCAGATGCTCAAGCAGAGCCCGGTGCTGGCGTCCTCGGTCGGCATGTCCGTCTTTCGCGTCAAGCTCACCGGCTACGCGACCGGCGCCGTTCCCGCCGGGCTCGCCGGTGCCCTCTTCGCGAACCTGGACCTGTTCGTGTCGCTCGACGCGTTCGGCTTCGGTGTCGCCACCGGCGCGCTGGCGGCCTCCATCCTCGGGGGCTCGGTCAGCGTCTACGGCGCACTCCTCGGTGCGGCGGTCGTGGAGTACGCCAGCTCCCGGTCGGACAGCTTCCAGGAGTACTCGCTGGTCTTCTTCGGGCTGTTCCTCCTCGTCGGAGGCGTACTGCTCAGCGGTGGAGTCGCGGGAGCGGCGCGCACGCTCGTCGCCCGCCTCGACAGGGCCGCCGGCCTCATCGGCACCGGTCGCAGACCGTCGGTCACGGGGGAGAGCGAGGCGATCCACCGCATCGACGGCGGCCTGCTCGAGGCCACCGGAGTGTCCAAGGCCTTCGGTGGGAACCGGGTGCTCACCGACGTGTCGCTGCGCGCCGAACCCGGCCGCGTCACCGCGCTGATCGGCCCCAACGGATCCGGCAAGACGACGATGCTCAACCTCATCTGTGGTTACTACCGCCGGGACGCGGGCGCGATCACCATGGACGGGAAGCCGATCAGGACGGCCGCGACCCATCTCATCGCGAGGCTGGGGGTGGCCCGGACGTTCCAGACGCCGCTGATCCCGCCGTCCATCACGGTCCGGGACGTCGTGGCCTCGGGACGCTACACAGTGGAGCGCACGTCGTTCGCAGGGGCGATCCTGAGGACCCCCCGGTTCCGGGCGATCCAACGGCGGGACCGGCAGCGAGCCGACGAGATGCTCGGGCTCGTCGGCCTCGACCACGTGGCCGACACCGAGGCGGCCACGCTGCCGCTCGGCATGCGGAGGATGCTGGAGGTCGCGCGGGCACTGGCGGCCGAGCCCAAGGTCCTGCTCCTCGACGAGGCGGCGTCCGGCCTGGACGAGGCCGAGGTGGAGACCCTGGCCGAGGTGATCCGCCGGATCCGCGACGCGGGGTGCACCATCATCCTGGTCGAGCACAACTTCGGCCTGGTGCTGTCGCTCGCGGACGAGATCGTCGTCCTGGCGCGCGGGTCCGTGCTGGCGGCCGGCACCCCGTCCAAGATCGAGAATGATCCACGGGTGCGCGACGAATACCTGGGCACGAGCGACGAGGGTGCTCGGCCGGACGACTCGGTCATCGCGGCGGCCGGACAGGAGAGCACATCATGACCGACCCCCTGCTCACAGTGGAACACCTGGCGACCGGGTACGGCGACCTCCGCGCCGTCTGGGACGTCTCGTTCCAGGTGTGGTCCGGTCGCATCACCGCTCTTCTCGGCCGTAACGGCTCGGGCAAGACGACCTCGCTGCGGGCCGTCGCGGGACTCAACCCGGTGCACGGCGGCACGATGACCTACGATGGCCGACCGCTGGAGGGCGTCGCCGCCCACGGCCGGGTGGCTCTGGGCGTCAGCTACGTCCAGGAGGGCAAGCGGGTCTTCCGTGCGCAGTCCGTACGGGAGAACCTGCTCCTCGGCGGCTACAGCCTGAAGCTGCGCCGCAAAGCGCTGGAAAGCGAGCTCGCCAGGATCTACGAGCTCTTCCCGATCCTGCACGCCAAGCGCGACGATCCGGCCGGGTCGCTGTCCGGCGGCCAACAGCAGATGGTGGCCATCGGCCAGGCCCTGATGGCGAAGCCGCGCCTGCTCATGCTCGACGAGCCGTCGGGCGGCCTCGCGCCGTCGGTCGTCGCCGAGGTCATGGCGCGGGTGTCGGAGCTCAAGGAGTCGGGCCTGGCCATCCTGCTGGTCGAGCAGGCCGTCGAGGCGGCGATGGACGTCGCCGACCACGTGACGGTGATCGACATCGGCAAGGTCGTGGTGAGCTCACCGGTCCACGAGATCGACGACCTCGAAAAAATCAAGGACGCCTGCATGGGCAGGTGATCCGTGGGCCTGTCTCCCGCATGTCGGCTGGGTGTGACCCGCCCGTCCGCCGGCCACGCGACCGGCGGACAGGCGAGCGGGGTCACTGCCACTCGGTGAGGGGCCACCATTCGGCCACGGTCAGTCCATCAGGGGCGGCGCGAAGGTGTACGTCATGACCTCGCTGTGCAGCGGTGTCAGCCCCGGCGTGCCAAGGTAGATCCGCCCGGCGTCGACGTAGGTGTGCTCGGCGGTGAACAGGTGCTGGCTCGCCGCGTGGGCGTCACGGAAGCAGCGCTGGATGATGTGACCATTACGCAGCCCCTCGCTGCCGGAGGCGAGATAGACGTCGCGGGTCACCTCGGCGGCCATGTAGACGGCGTGGGTGGCGGCCACGCGGCAGTCCGCCTGCATCTCGGGCGTGCGCCGTCCGCCGTCCCGCGTGGCCCGGTAGAGCCGGGTGAACGCGTCGTGGGCGAACGCGCGGGCCGCCTTGTACCGCGCGGTCCACTGGGCGACGTCGCGCTGCACGGCGACGTTCCTGTTCAGCACGCCCGACGGTGGCCGTTTTTTCTGCGCGGCCAGCGCGGCGAACTCCTCCAGCGCGCGCTGGGCCACGCCGAGCGCGAAGGCGGCGTGGCCCACGCCCGGAAGGGACTTCAGGCCCATGGTGTGGAGAGGACCGCCCCGCAGCGCGTCCATCCCGTCGACCCGCAGGAACTTCTCCTCGACGAACTGCGGCTTGACCTCGTAGTCGTAGCTGCCGGTGGCGACGAGCCCCATGACGTCCCAGCCGCCGAGCAACTCGACGCCGCCGCGTGGGACGACGCCGATCGCGGTCGAGGGCCGACCGGTGGCGTTGAGCACCGGTTCGCCCGACTCGTCGAGGATCCGGTAGCCCCCGAGGAACCAGCCGGCGTGCGTCGATCCGCTCGCGAACGAGAACAGGCCCCGCACCTCGAACCCGCCCGGGACGCGGCGTGCGGTTCCCGTCGGGGGAGCCTGGCCGGCACATGTCGGGTCCGGGCTTTCGGCGATCGCGCGGGCGCCGCCTTCGGGCAGGAGGGTGAGCATCGTGCCGGTGCCGCTCATGCAGGCCATGACCGCCCAGCCGGTGGAGCCGTCGGCTCTGGAGAGCTCCTGGATGACGTCGATGAGGACGGACGGCTCGGCCTCGGCTCCGCCGTACTCCCGTGGTGCCATGAGCGTCATCGTGCCCGCGGCGACGAGCCGGTTCATGACCTCGTCGTCGACACGGATGTCCCGCTCGGCCTGGTCGGCGCGCTCGATCACGAGCGGTACGATCCTCCGCACCGCGTCGAGCGGGCCGCCGGGATGTTCGGCGGCCGGTTGTGACGCGGTCATCGCTGCTCCTTCTGATCCAACGAACTGCTCCTTCTGAACGTCGACTTCTGAACGTCGACTTCTGAACGTCGACTTCTGAACGTCGACTTCTGAACTTCGGCCGGAACGGCCGGCCCGGTCCGTGTCACGCTGCGCCCAGCAGCCGATGCGCCGCCGCCAGGAAGTCCGCGCGAGCGCGCCTGGTGACGGCCGTGTCCGGGAACGTGCTGACCGCGCCGTGGAAGGTGCCCGGGTAGAGCCGCAGTTCGGTGGGGACTCCGGCGTCCGTGAGACCCTGCGCGTAGGCGATGCCCTCGTCGCGCAGCGGGTCCCGCGCGCACACCGAGATGTACGCCGGCGGAAGCCCGGAAAGGTCCACGGCCCGGGCGGGTGCGGCGTAGGACGGAACCTCCTGGGCCTCTGGGAGGTCGCGAAGGTAGTGGCGCCAACTGTCGAGCACGTTCGCGCGATTCCACAGCGGGCCGTCCTCCAGCCGGGATGACGGCGTGATCGCCCGATCGTCCAGCACGGGGATGTCGAGCAGTTGTGCGGCGACTCGCGGACCTCCCCCGTCGCGAGCCCGCAGGGCGAGAGCGGCGGCGATACAGGCGCCCGCGCTCGCCCCCGCCACGGCGACACGTGCCGGGTCCACGCCGAGGGGCGCCGCGTGATCGGACACCCATCGCAGTACGGCCCAGCCGTCGTCCACCGCCGCCGGGTACGGGTGCTCGGGGGCGAGCCGGTAGTCGACCGACAGTACGAGGGCACCGGTGGACCCGGCCAGCTGCGCCGGCAGGACCGGGTCGCCGTCGGCGTCACCCATGACGAATCCGCCGCCATGCAGGTAGACG
Organism: Streptosporangium sp. CA-115845; assembly: GCF_050943795.1. Lineage (NCBI taxonomy): Bacteria > Bacillati > Actinomycetota > Actinomycetes > Streptosporangiales > Streptosporangiaceae > Streptosporangium > Streptosporangium sp. CA-115845. The sequence goes on from NZ_CP191988.1 coordinate 3,451,530, forward strand.
ATCGCCGGCTTCGCCGCGATCTGGACTACCGGCCGGAACGTCAGGCAGCGGACTGCGGGCCGCCGCCCGCTCGCCGGCACCGTCAGGTCATCCCGGACCAGTCCAGGGGGTGTCACGAACTCCGGGCGCGTGGCGCGGGTCCGGGCGAGCCGTTCGCGTGCCGCCACCGGATCGCCGACATCGGTCGGGACCAGCGACCGGACGAGTTCCGTGAGTTCGGGATCGAGGTAGCGATACATGCTCTGTCCCACCTGCCGGTTCCGTCGGGCATTCGAGGCCCGATATCTTGTTTATGCTATGATTGCTATTATTGCCAGTAATGATCGCCGCAGGGAAGGGTGCCTGGATGGACAGCGGGGACTTCGCCTCCGTTCTCAACACAGTCCGGAGTTTCGTGCGTGAGGTCGTCGTGCCCGCGGAGGATCTCATCGAGGAGACCGATGAGATCCCCGAGGCGATCCGGCGGAGTGCCGCGGAGATGGGGCTGTTCGGCTACGCGCTGCCGCAGGAGTACGGCGGTCTGGGGTTCGGCGCGCTGGAGGACGCGAGGCTGGCGCTGGAGGTCGGCTACACGACCCCGGCCTTCCGGTCGATGTTCGGCACGAACAACGGCATCGCGGGACAGGTCCTGGTCAACTTCGGCACCGAACGCCAGAAGCGGGAGTTCCTGCCGCGCATGGCGGAAGGCGAGTGCGTCGCGGCCTTCGCGCTCACCGAGTCCGAGGCCGGGTCCGACCCCAGCGGCCTGCGCACCCGTGCCGTCGCCGACGGAGGCGACTACGTCATCAACGGCCAGAAGCGCTTCATCACCAACGCGAACTGGTCGGACATCCTCCTGGTCTTCGCCCGCACCGGCGGACCCGGCGCCGAGGGCATCTCCGTCTTCGTGGTGGACACCGACACACCAGGTGTGACCGTGGGACCGCGGGACAAGAAGATGGGCCAGCGCGGCTCGACCACGGCCGAGATCTTTCTTGAGGATGTCCGGGTGCCGGCCTCCCGCCTCGTCGGCGAGGTCGAGAACGAGGGCTTCGCCGCCGCGATGCGCTCACTCGCCAAGGGGCGGCTGCACATCGCGGCCTGCTGTGTCGGCATGGCGCAGCGGCTCGTCGACGAGAGCGTGTCCTACGCCGCCACGGCGAAGCAGGGCGGCACCACCATCGGCGACTTCCAGCAGGTCCAGGCAATGCTCGCGGAGTCGCAGACCGATCTGCTGGCAGGCCGGGCCCTCGTCCTCGCGGCGGCCGGGGCCTACGACGACGACACCGACCGCCGGATCGCGCCGTCGAGCGCGAAGCTCTTCTGCAGCGAGATGGTGGGGCGCGTCGCCGACCGGGCGGTGCAGATCCACGGTGGCAGCGGCTACGTCCACGGGGTACCGGTCGAGCGCTTCTACCGCGACGCCCGTCTGTATCGCATCTACGAGGGCACCAGCGAGGTTCAGAAGACGATCATCGCCAGGCAGCTCCTCCGCGCCGCGGCGGCGCAGCGGTGACGGGCCTGCTCGGCGGGCGCACCGCCGTCGTCACCGGCGGGGCCCAGGGGATCGGGCTGGCCATCGCGAGGATGTTCGTGGCGCACGGGGCCAGGGTCGTCATCGGTGACCTCGACGAGGCACGCCTCGACACCGCGGTCGAGGAGCTGGGCGGACCGTCCGCCGCCCGCGCGGCGGTCTGCGACGTCCGCAGGGGCGAGCAGGTCGAGCGACTCGTGGGGCACGCCCTCGACGCCTTCGGCGCCGCGGATGTGCTGGTGAACAACGCGGGGATCACCCGCGACGCCACCCTGCGGACGATGACCGAGCAGCAGTTCGACGACGTCATCGACGTTCACCTCAAAGGCTGCTGGAACGGGCTGCGCGCGGCGGCCCCGATCATGCGGGAACAGGGGCGCGGGTCGATCGTCAACATGTCGTCCCTGTCGGCGAAGGTCGGCAACATCGGCCAGACCAACTATTCGGCGGCCAAGGCGGGCATCGTCGGCATGACCAAGGCGGCCGCCAAGGAGCTCGCGCCGCGCGGTGTGCGCGTCAACGCCGTACAGCCGGGGCTCATCCGCACGGCGATGACCGAGGCCATGCCGCAACGTGTCTGGGACGCCAAGATGAGCGAGATCCCGCTGGGCCGCGCGGGCGAGCCGGAGGAGGTCGCCGCGGTCGTGCTCTTCCTCGCCTCCGACCTGGCGAGCTATCTCACCGGCACGGTGATCGAGGTGACCGGCGGGCGATCGATGTGATCGCCATGCCTCCGTCGTCCACGCCGCGTGGACCACATCAAGCAGGAGTACATCGTGCGTGACGCTGTGATCTGTGAGCCCGTACGGACGCCGATCGGACGCTACGGGGGATCGCTCAGGGGGCTGTCCGTGGCGGAGCTCGGCGCCCAGGCGATGCGCGGGCTGCTCGACCGCACGGGCATCGAACCGGACGCGGTCGACGACGTGGTTCTCGGGCACTGCTACCCGACGAGTGAGGCACCGGCCATCGGACGCGTGGTGGCGCTGGACGCCGGCCTGCCGGTCACGGTGCCCGGCCTCACCATAGATCGGCGCTGCGGATCCGGTCTCCAGTCCATTCTGTACGCCGCACAGCAGGTCATGGCCGGTGACGCCCGGCTGGTGATCGCCGGCGGCGTGGAGAGCATGAGCAACGCCGCACATTTCTCCGGCGACATGCGGTGGGGCGCCCGCCAGGGCGGGGTCGTGTTCCACGACAGCCTGGAGCGCGGCCGGGTCACCGCCGGCGGCCGCCGCCACCCCGTTCCCGGTGGCATGCTGGAGACCGCGGAGAACCTCCGCCGCGAGTACGCGATCCCGCGCTCGGAGCAGGACGCCATCGCGGTCCTGTCCCACGCGCGGGCCGTCGAGGCGCAGCGCAGTGGCGCGTCCGCGGAGGAGATCATTCCTGTGACCGTTCCCGCCAAGGGCGGCGACGTGATCGTCGGCCACGACGAGCATCCTCGCGCCGACACCACGATGGAAGCGCTCGCCCGCCTCCGTCCGATGCGGGCGGCGATCGATCCCGAGTCGACGGTGACCGCCGGCAACGCGAGTGGCCAGAACGACGCCGCCGCCCTGTGCGTCGTCACGACGACGCGGCGGGCCGAGGAACTCGGGCTGCGGCCGCTGGTACGACTGGTTTCCTCGGGTCTCGCGGCCGTCGAGCCGCACCGCATGGGCATCGGCCCCGTCCCGGCCACCGAGATCGCCCTTGCACGTGCTGGAATCAGGTTGTCGGACATCGATGTCATCGAACTGAACGAGGCCTTCGCGGCGCAGGCCATCGCGGTGATGCGCGAGTGGGGCTTCGGCCAGAAGGATCTCGAACGCACCAATCCGCGCGGGTCCGGGATCTCGCTCGGCCATCCGGTCGGCGCCACCGGGACGCGCATGGTCGGCGCCCTCGCTCGCGAGCTGCAGCGCCGTGAACAGCGGTACGGCCTGGCCACGTTGTGCATCGGCGGGGGTCAGGGCATCGCGGCTGTCTTCGAGCGGGTCGGCTGAGCGGCGGGCCATGAGCGATCTCAAGCTTGGACTCGCGCTGGGCTACTGGGGAGCAGGGCCGCCGCCCGGACTCGCCGAGCTGGTCATGGCCGCCGAGCGACTCGGGTACGACTCGATGTGGGCCGCCGAGGCGTACGGTTCGGACGCGCTCACACCGCTCGCCTGGCTGGGCGGCAGGACCGGGCGGATGAGGCTCGGCACGTCCATCATGCAGATGTCCGCGCGGACGCCGGTGGCCACGGCGATGGCGGCGATGACGCTCGATCACCTGTCGGGAGGCAGGTTCGTACTCGGGCTCGGCGCCTCCGGCCCGCAGGTCGTCGAGGGCTGGTACGGCCAGCCGTACCCCAAGCCGCTCGCGCGCGCGCGGGAGTACGTTGCGATCCTGCGTCAGGTGATGGCGCGCGAGAAGGCGGCCTTCGAGGGTGAGCACTATCGCCTGCCGTACCCGGGTGGCAGCGGGCTCGGGAAGCCGCTGCGCTCGACCATTCATCCGCTACGCGCCGACCTGCCGATCCTCCTCGCCGCAGAGGGGCCGAAGAACGTGGCTCTCGCGGCCGAGATCGCCGACGGTTGGCTGGCGATGTTCTATTCCCCCTACGACGACGCGCACTACCGGGCGTCCCTTGATGAGGGGTTCGCCCGGCGGGAGGCGCGCCGTACCCGGGAGACGTTCGAGGTGACGTGCCGGGTGAACGTCGAGATCGACGACGACGTCGAAGCCGCGGCCGATCGTGTCCGGCCGATGCTCGCGCTCTACGTCGGAGGCATGGGCGCCAGGGGCGCCAACTTCCACTTCGAGGCCTTCGCGCGAATGGGCTTCGAGGCGGAGTGCGCCCGGGTCCAGGAGCTCTACCTGGAGGGACGCAAGGAAGAGGCCGCGGCCGCGATACCGCTGGCGATGGTGGAGAAGGTCGCGCTGGTCGGACCGCGATCGAAGATCGCCGAGGAACTCGACGTCTGGCGGTCGTCGCTGGTCACGACGGTGTTGGTCTCCGGTGCCCCCGCGCGGCTGGCCGCGATCGCCGAGCTCGTCCACGGCTGAGCCGCTGGCCGCGGTGCGCCGCCCCCTACGAGGTCTGGAGGCACGTCCGTCAACGACAAGATCTACATCCACGAGTTCAGCACCATCACCACGCAGAGTCACATGACCGAGATCTGCTCTGCTACGGCGTCTGGGGGATCGTGGGGTCCACGGTGTGGTGGCCCGGTGTGGTGAACGTCGCCCGGCTCTCAGCCGAGTTGATCGCCCCGGGAGCGGCTCGATGACGAGTCGCTCCCGTTCCTTCCGGCGGTCCACCGGCACGCCGGTAGGCGGTTGAGGTGTGTCGTCATCGGGATCGTTCGCGATCGTGCGGATCGGTCCGGGGGCTTTCCCAGCCCCAGCTCGCGAATATCGAGCGCAACTCGGCGACGAGGGGAAGCGGCTGGTCGAGCATGACGTGATGTCCGGAGTCGGCGATCTCGATGATCGGTGGCGAACTGCCCAGCAGCCTGTGCATCAGCTCGAACGTTTCCACGGTCGGCAGGCCGTACTGAGCGCGGATGAGAGCGATCTGGCAGGGCGGAGTGAGCAGTTGGTCGGGTGTGAGAGGGCTCTGGCCGAAGAGGCGGGGATCGAACTTCCAGACCCATCCTCCTTCGGCCGCCCGGATGGACGTCTCGGCGAGGTGGTCGACGATGTATCGATGGGCCCGCCCGACCTCGGGGATGGGATGGAACCGTGCTATCGCCGCCTCGCGCGTCGGGTAGAGACGGGGTCGCCGTAAGGCATGTTGGCGTCGCGCGATCATTTCTTCGGCCGTGACGTCGTGTACCGCGCCGTCGACGCAGACGGCGCCGATGAGCCGCTCACCGAAGGAGATCGCCGTACGCAGTGAGACCAGGGCGCCCATGCTGTGCCCGACGAGAACCAGGCCGCCGGCGATCCCCGCGTCACGCGCGACGTCCAGCACCTGATTCGCCCAATCCTCGTAGCTGTAGTGCTCGGCATGGCCGCTGTCGCCATGCCCGGACAGATCCAGCGCGACGACGCGGCGTTCGTCGGCGAATTGAGGAGCGATGTGGTCCCACCACCTGGAATGGGCGGCCGCACCGTGCACGAACACGATGCCTGGCCGACCCTCCCGTCCCCAAGCCCGGTAGTGGATCGGTATCCCGGAGACGATCACCTGGTGTTCGTCGACCGGATGCGCGAGCGCGTCGCGGAACCAGGGAGGGGCGGTATGCACGATGCTCATGGCGATGGCTCCTCGGCGCCTAGTATCCGCGGACATGGTCCACCGGATTGATCACGGGTTGGCCGGACTCGACGCGTTCGATGTTCGTGAAGAACAGATCGACCACTCGTGACGGATAGTCCGGGGTGCTCCATGAGACGTGCGGTGTGATGATCGTGTTGGGCGCGTCCCACAGCGGGCTGGTGGCTGGCAGCGGTTCACGCTGGAACACATCGAGTGCGGCGCCTCCGAGGACGCCGGCGTGAAGGCGGGCGGACAGCGCCTCCTCGTCGATGACATCGCCACGCGAGACGTTGATGATCAGGCAGTTCGCGGTGCATCGATCGAGAACGTCGGCGTTCAGCATCTGACGTGTCCGCGCTGTCGCGGGAACCGCCATGACGATGGCGTCCGCTCTGGTCGCCAGTTGCGCGAAGCGGTCGGCCGAGTGCATCTCGTCGAACCCTGGATGCGGCGCTCCGGTTCTGCGGATCCCGATCACGTACATGCCCAGCGCCCTGGCGCGTTGTGCCACCTCGCGCCCCACCGGGCCGGCTCCCACGACCAGAAGGGTGGCGCCCGAGATCAGGCGGGGGTGATGGCGCTTCCACTCCCGGGCGTGCTGGCTGGTCAGCGCATCGGGGAGCCTCTTCGTCAGGCCGAGGAGCGTCGAGACGGCGAACTCGGCCATGGCCGGCGCGGATATGCCGCGGGCGTTCGCCACCTGCACGTCCGAGGACAGGCCTTTCGCCGGGAGAAGGCTGTCGGCGCCAGAGCCGATGAGGTGAATGAGGCGGAGGCGCTCGGCGCGGGACCAGTTGTCGACCGGCATACCGATGCCGAGGACGGCTTCGATCTGGCCGAGCTCGGCGACGAACTCCGTTTCCGTACGGCAGGCGATCAGCCGGCGACCTCCGAGTGCGGACATCGAGGCGTCCAGCGCGTCGATGGCGAACCTGCCGTAGCAGTGCACCTTGGTGATCTTGCCGACGCGCATTGTCCCGTTCCCGCCTGTATTCAGGTGACTAAGATGTAATCAATACTATTATAGCTATCTTGCTTGGGGGTGCGTCCGGCGGCCGGTCTGTGCGGACGGGACGGGATCGCCGGTGAGTGCCGGCCGCCCCGGTCGCGCCCGCCCGATCCCGAGGGGCGGCTCGCACCGGTACGGCTCAGGAGTCGCCATGCCCGTCGCGCTGTTCGCCCTCGCCGGTGCACGATCTTTCCCTTTATGGCGACATATGCCCTGTCTGTGAATATTGACGTTTTCTTGACGCCCGGCCATGAATCGATGGGCTCTGACGTCAGTAGTGTGCATTGCGTCTTTACGGATAATTGATGTGGGGGGCCGACAGTGGCCGGCACGACTGGGCCACTACAGACGTGGCTGCTCAAGGGCCTACAGACCGACCGTAGGCAGATCGAGCACGGTCCGCCCAAGAAGCACACGTGGTGGCAGGTCATGTGCCTCACGGGCGTCGACTACTTCTCCACCCTCGGTTACCAGCCGGGCATCGCGGCGCTCGCGGCCGGCGCGCTGTCACCGCTGGCGACGCTGCTGCTGGTCATGCTCACCCTGTTCGGGGCGCTGCCCGTCTACCGCAGGGTCGCGGAGGAGAGCCCGCACGGCCAGGGCTCGATCGCGATGCTGGAAAAGCTGGCCCCGCAGTGGTGGGGCAAGTTGTTCGTGCTCGCTCTCCTCGGGTTCGCCGCCACCGACTTCGTCATCACGATGACGCTCTCGGCCGCCGACGCGACGGCCCACATCCTGGAGAACCCGTTCGTCCCCGACTTCCTGGCGGGCCGGCGGGTGCTGGTCACGCTCGTGCTGCTCGCGCTGCTCGGCGGGGTGTTCCTGATGGGTTTCAGCGAGGCGATCGGCATCGCCGTCGTCCTCGTGGGCGTCTACCTCGTGCTCAACGCGATCGTGGTGGCTGTGGCCGTCACGCACGTGCTCGATGCCCCCAACCTGGTCATCGACTGGCAACACGCGCTGACCACGACCTACACCAGCCCGATGGCCATGATCGGGCTTTCCCTGCTGGTGATGCCGAAGCTCGCGCTGGGCCTGTCGGGGTTCGAGACGGGCGTCGCGGTGATGCCGATCGTCAAGGGTGATGTCCAGGCCCGGATCAAGGGCACCAAGCGGCTGCTGACCTCGGCGGCCATCATCATGAGCGTCTTTCTGATCTTCAGTAGCCTCGTCACCACCGTGCTGATCCCGGAGCGGGAGTTCGAGGAGGGCGGCAAGGCCTCAGGGCGGGCGCTGGCATTCCTCGCGCACGGTTTCCTCGGCGACTGGTTCGGCACGTTGTACGACGTCAGCACCATCGCGATCCTCTGGTTCGCCGGGGCGTCGGCGATGGCGGGCCTGATCAATCTGGTGCCGCGCTATCTGCCCAGGTACGGCATGGCGCCCGACTGGACGCGGGCCGTACGCCCGCTGGTCCTGGTGTTCAGCGCGATCGGCTTCGCCATCACGATCATCTTCGACGCCGACGTCGAAGCCCAGGGCGGTGCCTACGCCACCGGTGTGCTCGTGCTGATCCTGTCCGCCTCCGTCGCCGTGACGCTGTCCGCGTGGCGCAAGGGTCAGACCAGGCTGATGGGCGGCTTCGCCGCCGTCTCCGCCGTCTTCGCCTTCACGCTGGTGGACAACGTGTTCGAGCGCCCGGACGGGGTGAAGATAGCGTCCTTCTTCATCGTGGCGATCATCGTGACCTCGCTCATCTCCCGGACGACCCGCTCCACCGAGCTGCGCGTCACCGAGGTGACCTATGACGCGCTGGCCGGGCAGTTCGTCAACGGGGCCTGCGGCGAGGTGCACCTGATCGCCAACGAGCCGCACGAACGTGACCAGGCCGAGTACAACGACAAGCTGCGCGAGCAGTGGTTCAACCACCGCCTGCGCAGCTCGGAGCAGGTCATGTTCGTCGAGGTGACGGTCGTCGACGCCTCGGAGTTCGAGACCGAGCTGGTCGTGCACGGCGAGGAACGCTTCGGCCACCGGATCCTGCGCTTCGAGAGTCCCACGGTGCCCAACTCGCTGGCCGCGCTCCTGCTCGACCTGCGTGACCGTACGGGCCGGATACCGCACATCTACTTCCACTGGACCGAGGGCAATCCGGTGGCGGCGATGCTGCGCTACCTGCTGTTCGGCGGCGGAGACGTACCACCGATGACCCGAGAGGTGCTCCGCCAGGCGGAACCGGACATCGCCCGCAGGCCGCACGTCCACGTCGGGTGAGCCGCGCTCCTCGGTGAAGCGCGGGCGCGCCTGTCTCGACGGCATCCCTGTGCGCCGTTTCCGCCGTGCCGTCAAGAAGGTGTCAACAGTTGGCCTACGGGCGTATGAAATGCGTTAAGGGCGGCAAAATCTCCCAAATATCCCGCTTTTCTATGGGTGTTAGAAGAGCAAACATTCGGATTAGAGGAGTGGGGATGGCCGACGTCATCTTCGTCGCCCTGACGATCACGTTGTTCGTGATCTTCGGATTCGTCGTCAAGGCGGTGGAGCGCCTGTGAGCGCCGTCAACGCCACCGGCCTCGTGGTGGCCGTCGGCCTGGTGATCTTCATGGTCGCGGCTCTGCTGTTCCCGGAGCGGTTCTAGTGAGTACGACAGCAGCCGGGATCATATTCGTCGCATCCCTCATCGTCGCCCTCGCGCTGACGCACAAGCCGCTCGGCGACTACATGTACCGCGTGTACTCGGGCGTCAGGCACAACGTCGTCGAGCGCGGCATCTACCGTCTGCTCGGCGTCCGCCCGGACACCGAGCAGCGGTGGGGTGTTTACGCCCGCAGTGTGCTGGCCTTCTCCGTCGTGTCGATCCTGTTCGTGTACGGCGTGCAGCGCCTGCAGGACAGGTTGTGGTTGTCACTCGGCTTCGACCCGGTGCCCGACCACATCGCGTGGAACACCGCGATCAGCTTCGTCACCAACACCAACTGGCAGGCCTACTCGGGTGAGTCCACCATGGGCCACCTGGTGCAGATGGCCGCGCTGGCCGTACAGAACTTCGTGTCCGCCTCCGTCGGCATGGCGGTGGCGATCGCGCTGGTGCGCGGCTTCGCCCGCAACCGGGCCGACACCATCGGCAACTTCTGGGTCGACCTGGTGCGCGGCACGGTCCGTATCCTGCTGCCCATCGCCTTCGTCGGCGCACTGGTGCTGGTGGCCGGCGGTCTGGTGCAGAACCTCTCCTCCCCGCATGAGCTGAGCACCCTGACCGGCGGCACCCAGTCGATCACCGGCGGTCCGGTGGCCAGCCAGGAGGTCATCAAGGAGCTCGGCACCAACGGTGGCGGCTTCTACAACACCAACTCGTCGCACCCGTTCGAGAACGCCACCGGCTGGACCAACTGGTTCGAGATCTTCCTGATCCTGCTCATCCCGTTCGCCATGCCGCGCGCCTTCGGCAAGATGGTCGGCCAGGTCAGGCAGGGGTACGCGATCCTCGCCGTGATGGCGACCATCGCCATCACCAGTGTCGTGCTGACCAACGTCTTCGAGCTGGGCGCCAACGCCACCGTGCCGCAGGCCGTCGGCTCGGCGATGGAGGGCAAGGACGTCAGGTTCGGCGTCTCCAACTCCGCGACGTTCGCCGCGGCGACGACTCTCACGAGCACCGGCGCGGTCAACTCCTTCCACGACTCCTACACCCCGCTCGGCGGCATGATGACGCTGTTCAACATGATGCTGGGCGAGGTCGCACCCGGCGGCGTGGGGGCCGGCCTGTACGGCATGCTGGTGCTGGCCGTGATCACGGTCTTCGTGGCCGGGCTCATGGTCGGCCGTACCCCCGAATACCTGGGCAAGAAGATCGGCGCCCGCGAGATCAAGCTGGCCTCGATGTACTTCCTGGTCACCCCGATCCTCGTGCTCGTCGGTACGGCTGTCGCCATGGGCAACGAAGCGGGTCTGGCGGCCATGCTGAACAGCGGCCCACACGGTTTCTCCGAGATCCTCTACGCCTTCACCAGCGCCTCGAACAACAACGGCTCCGCGTTCGGCGGCGTCACCGTCAACACGCCGTGGTACGACGTGGCGCTCGGCCTGTGCATGGTGCTCGGCCGCTTCCTGCCGATCATCTTCGTGCTGGCCCTGGCAGGATCGCTGGCCAGGCAGGCCCCGGTTCCCGAGTCCGCAGGCACGCTGCCCACCCACCGGCCGCAGTTCGTCGGCATGGTGGTCGGCGTCACGATCATCCTGGTCGCCCTGACCTTCCTCCCGGCCCTGGCGCTGGGCCCGCTCGCAGAAGGAATCAGCTAATGTCCACCCCAGTGCTCGAGGCGCCGGGACAGGCGCCGACGCCGCAGAAGAACGGCAGGGTCGGCGGTGGTCTGCTCGACCCCAAGCAGTTGATCAAGTCACTGCCCGACGCGTTGAAGAAGCTGAACCCGGTCTCGCTGTGGCGCAACCCGGTGATGCTGATCGTGGAGATCGGCGCGCTGGCCACCACGGTCCTCGCCGCCACCGGCGAGTCGTCGTTCTTCGCCTGGGCCATCGCCGTCTGGCTGTGGCTGACGGTGGTCTTCGCCAACCTCGCCGAGGCCGTCGCGGAGGGCCGCGGAAAGGCGCAGGCCGCCACGCTCCGTGCCGCCAAGCGTGACACCACCGCCCGTCGCCTCTCCGGCTGGGCGCCGGGCGCGAACGTGTCCTCGTGGGACACCGTCGGCGCGCCGGAGCTCAAGCAGGGCGATCACGTGATCGTCGAAGCCGGGGAGATCATCCCCGGCGACGGTGACGTGATCGAGGGCATCGCCTCGGTCGACGAGTCGGCCATCACCGGCGAGTCCGCACCCGTGATCCGCGAATCGGGTGGTGACCGCTCGGCGGTGACCGGCGGCACCAGGGTGTTGTCCGACCGGATCATCGTTCGCATCACCCAGAAGCCGGGCGAGAGCTTCATCGACCGGATGATCGCCCTGGTCGAGGGTGCCGACCGGCAGAAGACGCCCAACGAGATCGCGCTGAACATCCTGCTGGCCGCTTTGACGATCATCTTCCTGGTCGCCACCGTCACCATGCAGCCGATGGCGATCTACGCCAAGAACGTCAACCCCGGCATCGCCGACTCTCTCGCCCTGACGGGCGACGGCGTCACCGGCGTCGTGCTGGTCTCGCTGCTGGTCTGCCTCATCCCGACCACGATCGGCGCGCTGCTGTCGGCCATCGGAATCGCGGGCATGGACCGGCTGGTCCAGCGCAACGTCCTGGCCATGTCCGGCCGTGCGGTCGAGGCGGCAGGAGACGTCAGCACCCTGTTGCTCGACAAGACCGGCACGATCACGCTGGGCAACCGGCAGGCGTCGGAGTTCCAGCCCGCCTCGGGGATCCCCGCCGACGACCTGGCCGCTGCCGCGCAGCTTGCGAGCCTCGCCGACGAGACGCCCGAGGGCCGCTCGATCGTGGTCTACGCCAAGCAGGCGTACGGCTTGCGCGAACGTCAGCCAGGCGAGCTCGCCCACGCCGAGTGGGTGGAATTCACCGCCCAGACCCGCATGTCGGGGGTCAACGTCGACGGCCGGCAGGTGCGTAAGGGCGCGGCGACGGCCGTGATGAAGTGGATACGCGAGAACGGCGGCCGCGCGACCGAGGAGGTCGGCCACCTGGTCGACGGCATCTCGGCCTCGGGTGGTACCCCGCTGGTCGTCGGTGAGATCGTCGACGGTAAGGCGCGGGTGCTGGGGGTCATTCACCTCAAGGACGTCGTCAAGCAGGGCATGCGCGAGCGGTTCGACGAGATGCGCCGGATGGGCATCCGCACCGTCATGATCACCGGTGACAACCCGCTCACCGCCAAGGCGATCGCGGACGAGGCCGGGGTGGACGACTTCCTGGCCGAGGCGACTCCCGAGGACAAGCTCGCGCTGATCAGGTCGGAGCAGGAGGGCGGCCGGCTGGTCGCGATGACCGGCGACGGCACCAACGACGCGCCCGCGCTCGCGCAGGCCGACGTCGGGGTGGCGATGAACACCGGCACGTCGGCCGCCAAGGAGGCCGGCAACATGGTCGACCTCGACTCCAACCCGACCAAGCTCATCGAGATCGTCGAGATCGGCAAGCAACTGCTCATCACCCGTGGCGCGCTGACCACGTTCTCGATCGCCAACGACATCGCCAAGTACTTCGCGATCATTCCCGCGATGTTCGCGGCGGTCTATCCCGGCCTGGACGCGCTGAACATCATGCGGCTGGCCAGCCCGCAGTCGGCGATCCTGTCCGCGGTCGTCTTCAACGCCCTGGTGATCGTCGCGCTGATCCCGCTGGCGCTCAGGGGTGTTCGCTACCGCCCTTCGAGCGCGTCGAAACTGCTCAGCCGCAACCTATACGTCTACGGACTGGGCGGCATCGTCGCCCCGTTCATCGGCATCAAGATCATCGACCTGCTCATCCAGTTCCTTCCGGGGATGTCATAAATGGAACGCCTACCAAGCTGGGTCCGCCAGCACCTCGCAGCCGCCAGGGCGGTCGCCGTCCTCACGGTGCTCCTCGGCGTGATCTACCCGCTGGTCACCACCGGCGTGGCCCAGGCCCTGTTCAACGGCAATGCCAACGGCTCGATCGTCCAGCAGGACGGCAAGGACGTGGGCAGCGCCATCATCGGCCAGAACTTCACCGACAAGGACGGCAACCCCGTCAGGACCTACTTCCAGAGCCGCCCGTCGGCCGCGGGTGACGGGTACGACATGCAGTCGACGGCCGCCAGCAACCTGGGACCCGAGGATGTCCTGGACGTCCTTCCCGTCCCCGGCGCGAAGGACGACGAGGGCAGGCAGAGCCTGCTCACCCAGGTCTGCGCCCGCTCCAAGGCGGTCGGTGAGCTGGAGGGCGTCAGCGGCGCCAGGCCGTACTGCACCGGTGACGGTGTGGGCGCGGTGCTGAAGGTCTTCTCCGACCGCGCGGTCAGCGTCAACCAGGCCTGCCCCGGTATCCCCTTCATCGCCGAGTACCAGGGTCTGAAGGTGGAGTGCGGCAAGCCGGGCGAGGACTACGCCGCCGGCAAGACCGTCCCGATCCGTGGCGGTGTGACGAAGGTCGAGGTGCCTGCCGATGCCGTCACAGCCAGCGCCTCGGGCCTCGACCCGCACATCTCGGTGGCCTACGCCGACCTGCAGGCCCCGCGAGTGGCCAAGGAGCGCAAAACGGACCTCGCCAGGGTCAAGGCGCTCATCCAGGAGCACACCACAGGGCGCGCCCTCGGTTTCATGGGCGAGCCCGCGGTCAACGTGCTCGAACTCAACCTGGCCCTCGACAAGGAGTAGTGATCGCGGTGCCACGCGGGCGGCTACGGGTCTACCTCGGGGCGGCTCCCGGAGTCGGTAAGACCTTCGCGATGCTCAACGAGGGACGCAGGGCGCTGGAGCGTGGCAGGGACGTGGTCGTGGGTTTCGTCGAGACCCACGGCCGCCCCCACACCGCCGAACTGCTCGACGGTCTGGAGGTCCTCCCTCGCAGGACGCTGGCCTACCGGGGGAGCCACTTCACCGAGCTGGACGTCGATGCCGTCATCGAGCGGGCGCCGAAGGTGGCGCTGATCGACGAGCTGGCGCACACCAACATCCCAGGCTCGCGCAATACCAAGCGCTGGCAGGAGATCGAGGAGATCCTCGACGCCGGCATCGACGTCGTCTCCACCGTCAACATCCAGCACCTGGAGTCGGTCAACGACGTCGTCCAGCAGATCACCGGCATTCCGCAGCGGGAGACCGTACCGGATGAGGTGGTACGGCGGGCCGATCAGGTCGAGCTGGTCGACATGTCGCCCGATGCGCTGCGCAGGCGGATGGCCCACGGCAACATCTACGCACCGGAGAAGGTGGACGCCGCGTTGTCCAACTACTTCAGGATCGGCAACCTGACCGCGCTGCGCGAACTCGCCCTGCTCTGGGTCGCGGGAAAAGTCGACGACCAGCTCGACCGCTACCGCGCCGAGCAGGGCATCGTCAAAACCTGGGAAGCACGCGAGCGGGTGGTGGTCGCGCTCACCGGCGGCCCGGAAGGCGACACCCTGGTACGGCGCGCGGCCCGCATCGCGGCGCGCAGCAAGGGCGCCGACCTGCTGGCCGTCCACGTCACCAGGGCGGACGGCCTGACCGGCGGCGATCCGGCCAGCCTGGCTCGCCAGCGCACCCTCGTGGAGGACATGGGCGGCACCTACCACCAGGTGGTCGGCGACGACATCCCGCGCGCACTGCTCGACTTCGCCGGCGGGGTGAACGCCACCCAGCTCGTGCTCGGCGCGTCCAGGCGGGGCAGGTTCGCCCAGATCCTGTCCCGGGGCGTCGGGGTGGAGACGACCGCGTTGTCGGGTTCGATCGACGTCCACATGATCACCCATGCGGAGGTCAAGAAGGGCCGCCGCCACGCGAGCTCGCGAGCCGCGCTGACCCGCAAGCGCAGGATCATCGGCTGGGTGATGGCGGTGCTCGGTATGCCCGCGCTGACCGCGGGTTTTTTCCCGTTCAGGGATGATCTGGCGCTGCCGAGCGAGATCCTGATCTTCCTGCTGATGGTCGTCGGCGTCTCCCTGGTGGGTGGCATGTGGCCTGCGGTGACGGCGGCCATCGGCGGGTTCCTGCTGCTGAACTACTACTTCACGCCGCCGGTCGACCAGTTCACGATCTACGATCCGGAGAACCTGCTCGCGCTCCTCGTCTACGTGCTGGTCGCGATCATGGTGAGCCTGGTGGTCGACGTGGCGGCCCGCCGTACCAGAGAGGCGGCCAGGGCCACTGCGGACGCCGAGGTCCTGTCGACGCTCGCCGGTCACGTCCTGCGTGGCGAGGCCGCCCTGCCGTCGCTGCTCGCCCGGATCAAGGAGACGTTCGGGCTCGCGTCCGCCACGCTCCTGGAGCGGACGGGACCGCCAACCCCTGACGATCAGTCGGAGCCGGAGGCGTGGCGGATCGTGGCCACTTCCGGGGGCGAGCCGTGCACCAGCCCTGGAATCGCCGACACCGATGTGGTGATCGACGAGAACCTGGTGCTCGCGGTGCGTGGGGGACTGCTCGACGCCTCCGACCGCAGGGTGCTGGAGGCGTTCGCCGCGGAGACCGCCGTCGCGCTGCGTCAGCGGCGGCTGGAGGAGGAGGCCGAACGGGCCAGGCCGCTGGCCGAGGCGGACAAGATGCGCACCGCGCTGCTCGCCGCCGTCAGCCACGACCTGCGTACTCCGCTGGCTTCGGCCAAAGCCGCCGTGGAGAGCCTGCGCAACACCGAGATCGACTGGTCCGCGGAGGACCGGGAGGAGTTGCTCGCCACGGCGGACGAGTCGCTGGTCAAGTTGAATCGCCTGGTGGACAACCTGCTCGACATGAGCAGGCTGCAGGCGGGCGTGCTTGGGACCGCCCTCCAGCCGGTCGCCCTGGAGGAGGTCCTGCCCAGGGCGATGGACGACCTGGGCCCGCTCCGGGATCGCGTCAAGGGGGACATCTCCGTCGAACTGCCCGAGGTGATCGCCGACCCCGCCCTGCTGGAGCGGGTGCTGGTGAACCTGGTGTCCAATGCCGTCCGCTACAGCCCACCGGGCGAACGGGTGCTGGTCACCGGCAGCTGGTACGGCGACCACGTGGAGATCCGGGTGATCGACCGCGGTCCGGGGATTCCGCCAGAAGCACATGACCAGGTCTTCAAGCCGTTCCAGCGGCTCGGCGATCGGGACAACCATTCGGGGGTCGGCCTTGGCCTCGCGCTCTCCAGAGGGCTCAGTGAGGCGATGGGCGGCTCTCTCGTACCGGAGGAGACACCAGGGGGAGGTCTCACCATGATCTTGACACTGCCCATCTCATCCAGAGCCGTGATCGCATGACACGCATTCTCGTCGTCGACGACGAACCGCAGATCCTGCGGGCGCTTCGCATCAACCTGATCGCCCGCCACTACGAGGTGGCGGTGGCCACCGACGGTGGCGCGGCCCTGCGCCAGGCGGCCGACTGGCATCCTGACCTGGTGGTGCTCGACCTCGGGCTGCCCGACCTCGACGGCGTCGACGTCATTCACGGGCTGCGCGGCTGGACCTCGATGCCGATCATCGTGCTGTCCGGCAGGGCGGGCAACCAGGACAAGGTCGACGCCCTCGACGCCGGCGCCGACGACTACGTCACCAAGCCGTTCGGCATCGACGAGTTGCTGGCCAGGATCCGCGCGGTGTCGCGCCGCACGTCCGCGCAGGAGGCGGAGCTGGCCAGCATCACGATCGGCGACCACGTGGTGGACCTGACCAACAAGACGATCTCCGGCGGGGCACGGCTGACGCCGACCGAATGGCACATCCTGGAGATCCTGCTACACAATCCGGGCAAGCTCGTCAGCCAGCGGCAGCTGCTGACCGAGGTATGGGGGGTCAAGTACGTCAAGGAGACCCACTATCTACGGCAGTACATGGCCCAGCTGCGGCGCAAACTCGAACGCGACGCCGGGCATCCAGCTCACCTGATCACCGAGCCCGGTATGGGGTACCGCTTCAAGGCCTGATCGAAGCCTTGCGTTCTCCTTCAGGCCGCTCACCGGTTTGGCGCTGCTCACGGTGCTCCGGGATCCCTGACCGGCAACGACGAAGCGCGGGCAGCCGAGTGACTGTCCGCGCTTCTCGCATTCGATCAGAGGCCGACTTCCCCGCGCATCAGGCGGGTGAGCTCCGGTGAGCTCCGGCGAGCCCCGTGCCGGCACCCGGGCCGCGGCACCGCCCGCCGCGATCGACGGGCCGAACCGCTGGTCCTCGCTCCCCGTGCGATCGCCGCGATGACGCACATCATGCGGTCTTGGCGGAGTGCCGGGCCATCGTCCCTGCGGGGTCGATCACGATGCCGATGGTGTCCAGTTCCTTGAGCATGCTCCTGAGCGCGGGCTCGCTGAGCCGTACCCAGTGCTGATCGGAGCCGAGCACCTTGGCCAGGCGCATCGGTGAGGTGAAGGCGACCGCCGTCCGCTTCCCCGCAGCAGTCCTGAACAGGCGCAGTGACGTGCTGAACGCGCCTTGACGGACCGGGACGTACAACATGCTTCCTCCTGGTGAGAACTCGTACACCAGCGACGCTAGAGCCGCGCGGGGAGCATGAGCGTGATCGCTACGGGATCAAGACGGCAATCGCGGAAGTACTTATGACGCGTTGACATGGTGTGGCTCCAACCAGCGCTGACCTCACCGAAGACAGACGCCCAGCATGATCGCGAGCCGGTGCGTGAAGGTCACAGGTTCATGAAACTCATGACAGAGCGGTTCTCATCGACCCTTGACATGCAACATACTCGGGTATAAAGACATGTAAAACAACATTGAAACGGCGGTGAACCAACAAGATGTACGCCGAGGAACGGCAGCAGGAGATCCTGTGTGAGGCCCGGGCCACCGGGCGGGTCGACGTGGTGACCCTGGCGGAACGGTTCGGCGTCACGACTGAGACGATCCGCCGGGACCTGACCGCGTTGGAGCGTTCGGGGGTGTTGCGGCGTGTGCACGGCGGGGCGATCCCGGTCGAGCGCCTAGGTTTCGAGCCTGCCCTCGCGACGCGCGATGAGGTGATGACGGTGGAGAAGGAGCGTATCGCCAAGGCGGCGCTGGCCGAGTTGCCGCAGGATGGCGCGATCATCATTGACGCGGGCACCACGACGGGTCGTTTGGTGCAGGCGTTGCCGGTGGATCGGGAGTTGACGGTGATCGTGAACTCGCCGCCGTTGGCGGCCGCGTTGGCCACCCGCGCGAATTTGACGGTGTTCATGTTGGGTGGGCGGGTGCGGGGGCGGACCCTGGCCACGGTTGATGACTGGGCGCTGCGGCCGTTGGCGGATCTGCATGTGGACGTGGCGTTCATGGCGGCCAACGGTTGTTCGGTGGCCAAGGGGCTGACGACGCCGGATCCGGCTGAGGCCGCGATCAAACGGGCGATGGTCACCGCGGCGCAGCGGTGTGTGTTGCTGGCCGATCACACCAAGTTCGCCAATACCTATCTGTCTCGTTTCGCCGCGTTGCAGGAGATCGATGTGGTGATCAGTGATGTGGGGCTCGATACCGGGGTGGCGGCCGAGATGGCCGCGGCCGGGCCCGAGGTGATCCGGGCGTGATCGTGACTTTGACTCTTAATCCCAGTTTGGATCGCACGATCGAGGTCTCCTCGTTGCGGCGTGGGGCGGTGATCCGTGCCGCGGCCACTCATCTGGATCCCGGTGGTAAGGGGGTCAATGTCTCGCGGGCGTTGCTGGCCAACCGGGTGCGTTCGTGTGCGGTGGTGTCTTTCGGCGGGGATGAGGGGCGGCGGTTGGTGAGCCTGCTCTCAGCCGAGGGCATCGAGATGGTCACCGTGCCGGTGGCCGGGGCCACGCGTTCCAATGTCGCGCTGGCCGAGCCCGATGGCACGGTGACGAAGGTCAACGAGCCGGGGACGGCGTTGTCGGCGGCCGTGAGCACGCCACCCAGCAGCAGCACGCGCTTGTGCGGGCGGACTAGGGCCTGTTTCATAAGTTGATCTTTGTGTTACTTCTTGTCGAGATGATCGCTGCGTGCGTGGGGATCTGACCGATGAACAGTGGCAGGTACTTGAGCCGCTTCTCCCGGACACGGCCAAGCGTGGTCGCCCGGTTGTATGGCCGAGACGCCAGCTCATCAACGGGATCAGATGGCGGGTGCGGACCGGTGCCCCATGGCGGGACATGCCCGCCGTCTACGGGCCCTGGCAGACCGTCTACGGCCTGTTTCGCCGCTGGCAGCGCGAAGGAGTCTGGATGCAGATCCTGGCCAGGCTGCAAGCCAGGGCTGATGCCGCCGGGCTGATCTGCTGGCAGGTCAACGTGGACTCCACCGTCTGCCGTGCGCATCAGCACGCGGCCGGCGCCCGCCGCGATGGCAACGCGCAAAGGCAACCGCCGGGCGGTATCAGCAGGCCGGAACCGGCTGATCACGCGCTCGGCCGTTCTCGCGGCGGGCTCACCACGAAGATCCACCTGGCCTGCGAGCAGCGGCAAAAGCCCTTGTCCATCCTCCTGACCGCCGGTCAGCGTGGAGACTCCCCGCAGTTCGCTGCGGTACTGGACGCCATCAAGGTGGCCCGGCTGGGTCCGGGCCGACCTCGCAGCCGACCCGAGCGGGTGCGCGGTGACAAGGCCTACTCCTCTCGGGCCAACCGCACCTACCTGCGTCGCCGCGGGATCCGCGCCACCATCCCCGAGCCCGCCGACCAGATCGCTCACCGTAAAAAGCGCGGCTCGGCCGGTGGCCGCCCGCCCGCCTTCGATACCGAGGACTACAAGGCCCGGCACGCGGTGGAGTGCGGCATCAACCGGCTCAAGCGCCACCGGGCGGTGGCCACCCGCTATGACAAGCTCGCCGTCCGCTTCGAGGCCACCGTCCAGATCGCCGTGATCGGTGAGTGGCTGTGACCAAGACCCCGCCCAAGGCTGGGATCCTAAAACCACCCGTTAGGGCAGGCGTAGGAGGCGACAGAAGGGACGAAGCGATGAGAAGCGACGACATCCGGCTGAAAGCCGAGACCGAGGGCGGCGAACTCATCGTGGAGCCATCCGAGGACGCTCTCCACGAAATGATCCTTGAGTTGTCCGCGCCCGACAACACCTTCGTCATCGTCGAGCCCGACGAGGACGACCCGGTCTGGTTCGCCTCGGTCTCCCGCCTCGATAACGGCACCTACGAGGTCGAATACCGCGATGCCGTCCGCAGTCGTCACCACCTCAACGTCGAGACCGATCCCAGCCGCATCGCCAACGACGTGACCTGCTGGAGCGCTGCAACCGCCCGGGCACACAGAGCTCTCAACCAAAACCAGCCCTCAACCGACTTCTGAAACAGGCCCTAGGTCGAACAGCAGCCGCCACGAGTTCCGCTTGCTCAGGCCGCTCGGTGCCACCCGCCCGCGAAGAATCTCCCCCCGCCGAAGCGCTTGTGCGCCGCCTGCTTTCCGACCCCGACGGCCTGCGCTATGTGCACCCATGACTCCCCTGTACGCGTACCCGGCGCACCTGGACGGCGGCCAGCCGATCGACCTGGCGGCGCAACTCGGCGGCGGCACGCAGCGCACGCAAAGGGTCGTCCCCTTCTGCTTCGGTCACCAGAGCCACGATTTCCCCATTCGTAAGGTCAACGTACGTTGACCACCCAAGGGGTCGTTCACATCGATGTCGACACCATTGACCGCGTCGATCCGCTGACCGTCCGCGTGAAAACCGTGTGTCGGTCCACGGGTTGTGATCATGGAAATCCCTCTCGCCGCCCACGGCCAGTAGCGACACTAGATGTCGAAAGACCAGGAAATCACCGGAGTTCGTGGCGTATGGGCGGAGCATGGGTGGTTCGATCACCGTGCTGACCGGGGACGCCGATCCGAGGACGACGGTCGAGGAGGCGGAGGCCTGGGGCCGGCACACCTCGGGGCGGTTCCGTATCAGGGTGTTTCCCGGTGGTCATTTCTTCCTCACCCGGCATCAGCAGGCGGTGAACGAGGAGATCGCCCGGGAACTCGGGGCGTAGTGCAGGAGACCGGGCATGCCGACGACGTATGGCAGGCACGGGCTGACCCTGAACCCGAGCCTCAGGCGTGCCAGGTGCGCCAGGCGTCGGCGATCATCTCGATAAGGCCCGATCGCTCGGGAAGCCAGCCGAGTTCTTTCACCGCGCGGCTGTTGTCGGCCGTGAGGATCTGCGGTTCCTGCTTGGGCGGCGCCTTTCGGACCGGTACCGGAAGGCCGGTCACAGCTTCCGCTGTCGCCACGACCTGCGCCATGCTGGACGCGGTGCCGCTCCCTATGTTGTAGACGCGGTGCTCGCCCACCTTCACGGCGGCGAGCGACAGCCGCATCGCTGTCACCACGTCGAGGATGTGGACGAAGTCGCGGACCGCGGATCCGTCGCCGTTGAGTGTGATGTACGGCAACTCGCCGGTGAGCGCGCGGAATACGTTCGGGATGATACGCGCGGTGTCGGTGTCGGTGCGCCCATTGGCCGCTCCGGCGATGTTGAAGCACCGAAGCGTGACCGCGCCAATCGCTCCAGTGGCGGCGTACGCCGCGACGAGTTGCTCCGCCCCGACCTTCGACGCCGCGTATGGGCTCTCCGGGTGGGGTTCCAGATCCTCGCCTATGGCACCGACGTGCTGCGAGCCGTAAACCTTGTCGATGGCGATGCGCGAGGGTGTGGTGCCGCGCACGTTGCATGTGGACGAGCCGTCCTCGCATGTGGACTGGAGCGAGGGCGCGGTCGAGCTGGTGGCCGAGGCGCGATCGTGGCCGGAGGCCGACCGTCCGCGCCGGGCCGCGGTGTCGTCGTTCGGGATCAGTGGCACCAACGCGCATGTGATCGTCGAGCAGGGCCCAGAGGACGAGCAGGTCACGGCCGAAGCGCAGGACCGGATGCCGGGTGTCGAGACGGTGCCGGTAGCGGATGTCGTCGTGGAGCCGCCGGTGGTTTCGGTGGTGGTGTCGGGTCGTACGGCGGAGGCGTTGCGGGCGCAGGCCGGGCGGCTGGTGTCGTATGTGGGCACCGATCCTGCTCTGGTGCTGAGCGATGTGGCGTTCTCGCTGGTGGCGACGCGGTCGGTGTTCGAGCATCGGGCGGTGGTGGTCGCGGCTGATCGTGAGGGTGTGCTGGCCGGGTTGGGTGCGCTGGCCGAGGAGCGGCCGGGTGCCGGTGTGATGCGCGGGGTGGCCGGGGTGGATCCGGAGCTGGCGGTGTTGTTCACCGGTCAGGGCAGTCAGCGGGTGGGGATGGGCCGGGAGTTGTATGACCGGTTCCCGGTGTTCGCGGCGGCGTTGGATGCGGTGATCGCGGAGCTGGATCCGCTGCTGGAGGGGTCGTTGCGGGAGGTGCTGTTCGCCGAGCCGGGGTCGGCCGGGGTTGAGGCGGGGTTGCTGGATCGGACGGGGTGGGCGCAGCCGGCGTTGTTCGCGCTTGAGGTGGCGTTGTTCCGGTTGGTGTCTTCGTGGGGGGTGCGGCCGGGTGTGCTGGCGGGGCATTCGATCGGGGAGATCACGGCTGCGCATGTGGCGGGGGTGCTGTCGTTGGCCGATGCGTGTGTGTTGGTGGCGGGTCGGGCGCGGTTGATGCAGGCGTTGCCTTCGGGTGGGGCGATGGTGGCGGTGGCGGCGTCGGAGGAGGAGGTCGTCGGGCTGCTGGCCGGGTGTGAGGGTGAGGTGTCGGTGGCGGCGGTGAACGGTCCGGCTTCGGTGGTGATCGCCGGGGTGTCGTCGTTCGGCATCAGCGGGACCAACGCACACGTGATCCTTGAGCAGGTGCCGCCGACCACGGATGCGGGAACCGGCCCGGCACACGGTTCGGTGCCAGGCGTCGTGCCGGGTGCGGTGCCCCTGTTGCTCTCGGGGAAGACGAGTGACGCGCTGCGGGCCCAGGCGGCACGCCTGCTGTCGCGGGCCCAGGACGATCCGGACGCCTCCCTGGTGGACATCGGCTTCTCGCTGGCGACGACCCGCTCGGCGTTCGAGCATCGGGCGGTGGTGCTGGCCGGTGACCGGGACGAGCTGCCGGCGAGCCTGGCGGCGGTGGTGGACGGGCATTCGGCGCCCGGAGTGGTCCACGGACGTGGCACGCGGCCGGGCAGGCTCGCGCTGCTGTTCACCGGGCAGGGTGCTCAACGGGCCGGAATGGGCCGTGGGTTGTACGAGCGGTTCCCGGTGTTCGCCGGCGCCTTCGACGCCGTGCTCGCCCACCTGGATCCCGAGCTGGACCACCCGCTGCGCGAGGTGATGTTCGGCGACACCGAACTGCTGAACCAGACCGGATACACCCAGCCGGCGCTGTTCGCGCTGGAGGTGGCGCTGTTCCGGCTGGTGGAGTCCTGGGGCGTCACGCCGGATTTCCTGTCCGGGCATTCGATCGGCGAGATCACGGCCGCGCACGTGTGGCCGCGGGCTCGTTCCTCACCGCGGACTTCCCCGCCGGCGCCTCTGACTCTTCGGGTCTTTCGACTCGTCCGGCTCCATCGGTTCCATGGACGTCGTCGCCGCGATGCGCGAGTCCACCGCCCGGGTTCTGGGCCTCCTGCAGCGCTGGCTCGCGGAAGACCGGTTCGGCGACACCCCCCTCATCGTGGTGACGCGCGGCGCGGTCACCGTCCCAGACCACGTCCCAGACCACGTCCCGGACCACGACCGCGTGATCGACCTGCCGGGGGCCGCCGTGTGGGGCCTGGTCCGTGCCGCGCAGGCGGAGGATCCCGGCCGGTTCGTGCTCGTCGATCTCGATGTGCCGGGGGAGCCGTCCAAAGCGCTGCTGTCGGCGGTGTTGGCCTGTGGTGAGCCGCAGGTCGTGGTGCGTGACGGGGTGCTGAGAGCGGCGCGCCTGGCGCCGGTGGCGCCGGGCGAGGACACCGTACGGCGATGGGACCCCGAGGGCACGGTGCTGATCACCGGTGGTACGGGCGGTCTCGGCGTCGAGGTGGCGCGGCATCTGGTGAGCGAGTACGGGGTACGGCATCTGCTGCTGGCAGGTCGCCGGGGGCCGGAGGCGCCGGGCGCCCCCGCGCTGCGGGCCGAGCTGGCCACGTACGGTGCCGAGGTCACCATCGCCACGTGCGACGTGTCCGATCGGGACGCGCTCGCCGGCCTGCTGGCCGCCGTACCCGCCGAGCATCCGCTGACCGCGGTCGTTCACGCGGCGGGGGTGCTGGACGACGCGACGATTCCCTCCCTGCGGCCTGAGCGGCTGGACACCGTGCTGTTGCCCAAGGCGGGTGCCGCCTGGTATCTGCACGAGCTCACCCAGGGCATGGATCTCGCCGCGTTCGTGATCTTCTCGTCGGTGGCCGGCCTGGCCGGCGGCGCGGGGCAGGGCAACTACGCCGCGGCCAACGCCTTCCTCGACGGTCTGGCCCACCACCGGCGGGCCGCCGGGCTGCCCGCGATGTCGCTGGCCTGGGGGCCCTGGGCGCAGGACACCGGGATGACCGGTGGCATGACCGGCGGGCTTGACGACACCGATCGGCGGCGGATGTCGCGCGCGGGTATTCGCCCGCTGTCGGTGAGGCAGGGGCTTTGGCTGTTCGACGCGGCCGTCGCCGTGGACCGCCCGGTGCTGGCGCCGGTCCGGCTCGATCTGCCGGCGCTGCGGGGCCTGGTGTCCGCCAGGCGCCGTACGGCCACGGGCGGGCGGCGACAGAAACCGGACACCCTGGTGCGCAGTCTGACCGCTCTCGGTGCCGCCGAGCGTGCCGAGGTGCTCCTGGATCTCGTGCGTGCCCAGGTGGCGGGTGTGCTCGGGCATGCCCGAGCCGACTCCGTCGAACCGGACCGCGCCCTCAAGGAGCTGGGCTTCGACTCGCTCACCGCCGTCGAGCTGCGCAACCGGTTGAACGGCGCCACCGGGTTGCGCCTGCCGGTCACCCTGGTGTTCGACCACCCCACGCCGCTCGCTCTGGTGGACCACCTGCTCGACCGGCTCGGCCTGACCGAGCAGACGGGGTCCGCGGCGCTCCTGGCCGAGCTCGCGAAACTGGAGAAGGCCTTCGGCGAGATGACCGTCGACATCGATGTGCACAAGCAGGTCGCGGCGCGGCTGGACATTCTGAAGACCAAATGGGCGGCGCTGTCGCACGATTCCGGCGACATGGAGTTCGACCTCGATTCGGCCACGGACAGCGAGATGTTCGAGATCCTCGACAACGAGCTCGGCTTGTCGTGAATTCATCACCATTCCGGATCATGCGGGGGCTGACCACATCATGAAGGCGCGAAATCTGCTCGCGGTAGGCGACCTGCATGTCGCCTACGCCGAGAGTCGACGCTTCGTCGAAGGGTCCCGGCCCCGCTCGGAGGAGGACCGGCTGATCGTCGCGGGTGATGTCGACCACCCGGTCGTCCCCGTCAGTCACCATCCACCGGTACGTGAGCCCACCCGCGTCCTGCGCTGTCCGGAGTTCGCCCAGTGGTGCGGCACCCAGCGGACCGCCGACTGGCACCTCAAGCACCGGGCGGCCGTGGTCGGGTACGGCCACCCGCACATACCACGCACGACGTGGCACGACGGAGTTCGCTTCGAGGCGGTTTCGTGGGGACACCCGCGGGAGTGGCGCCGACGGGGTGGGACCCCCCGTCCGGCGCGGTCGATCATTCTGGCCCCCGAACTCACGTCATGATCGAGGACCTGCTGCCCGGCGAGATCATGTCGTCGGAGGCGTTCGACGACTCGCGGCCATGCGCCCTGTTCCTCGCCGAGGAGGCGGTGATCAGCGGGGCGGTGGAGAAGCGTCGCCGCGAGTTCACCACGGCGCGCTGGTGCGCCCGCGACGCCCTGAGGCGCCTGGGTCACCCGCTGGTACCCGTGGTGCCGGGCGCGAAGGGCGCGCCGGTCTGGCCCCCCGGTGTCGTCGGCAGCATCACCCACTGCGCCGGATACCGTGCCGCCGCCGTCGCCTGGTCCGATGACATCACGACCCTGGGGATCGACGCCGAGCCGAACAAGCCGCTGCCCCCCGGCATCCTGGAGACCATCGCGGTCGACGACGAGTCGCGCTGGGTGACGGATTTCCTGCGGCACGATCCGTCGGCGAGGTGGGACCGACTGCTGTTCAGCGCCAAGGAGTCCGTTTACAAGGCGTGGTTCCCGCTGGCCCCGCGGCGGGAACCACGCCTCGACTTCACCGAGGCGTCGATCACCTTCGATCCGGTCGGGGGCGGTTTCCTGGCCCGGCTGCTGGTCGAGGGGCCGAGACTGCGCGACGGCAGCGAGTTGCGGGAGTTCTCCGGCCGCTGGCTGGTACGCGGGGGTCTGGTGATCACGGCCATCGCGGTCGTGGCCACCCCCCCGGACGCGTGGGACACCACGGGAACCTCGGACGTGGTGGACGCTTCGGACGACCGGGATCCTCTCTAGCTCAGTGACGCCGAGCAAGGTCAAATCCGCCTCTGACCGGCGAGCCGCTCACGGACACGGTGGCGACGGACTTGCGCATGTCGTTCTCCCGGAGGTCAGACGGCGACGAGGTCGGTCAGATGGGCGAGCATCCGTTCGGCGTCGGGCTCGACGCCGGTGAAGAGGCGCAAGGAGTGCGCGGCCTGGAAGACCACCATGCCCCCGCCGTCGAGAGTGCGGCAGCCGAGCCGGCGCGCCCGGCGCAGCAGCTCTGTCTCCAGCGGGCGGTAGACCACGTCGGCGACCCACAGGTCGGGGTGGAGCAGCTCGGCGGGTACCGGCGTTCCGGGGTAAGCGGCCATCCCGGTAGGTGTCGCGTTGACCAGACCGTCCGCGCCGCCGAGCAGCCCGGCCAGCTCGCCGAGGGGTGCGGCGCGGGCACGTCCACTGCCGAAACGGCGCTCCAGCTCGGTGGCCAGCGACTCCGCCCGCGCCGGTAGCGCGTCGGCGAGGACGATCTGCTCGGCGCCGAGCGTCAGCAGCGCGTGTCCGACCGCCGCCCCCGCGCCGCCCGCGCCGAGCTGCACGATCCGGCGGGTGACCGCGTCCGGCAGGCCCCGGGTGAACGACCGGGCGAATCCGGTCCAGTCGGTGTTGTGCCCGATGGCACGCTCCCCGTCGAAGGTCACGGTGTTGACGGCGCCGAGCGTCGCGGCGTCCGGTGACAGTCCGTCGAGGTGCTCGATGACCGTCTGCTTGCACGGGTGGGTGATGTTGAGCCCGGTGTAGCCGAGTCGCCGGGCCGTCCGTACCAGGTCACCGGCCGCGGCGGCGTCCAGTCCCAGCGGGGTGATGTCGATGATCCGGTAGAGGTAGCGGAGGCCGTGGTGGTCGGCCTCCCGCTCGTGCAGGGCGGGGCTGAGGGAGGGGCCGACGCCTGAGCCGATCAGCCCGATCAGGTGTGAGGTCATCCTGGTGTTCTCTCCACTGGCCGGGACAGACGGGCGAGTCGAGGACGTGGCCGCCAGGGCGTCGCGCGACGCCGTCGACGTGTGGCCGTGACCGGCGGTGTTGACCGCGACGCCGCCGGTGTGCTCTCGGGTACGGCCTTGATCGGCACCGATCCGTACGGGCGTTCCCGCGGCGGGGGACGGGGGGCGGTCACGTCGTGCTCCTTCGCGAATGCCCCGATGCGAGCAACGAGGCGATCGGCGTTTTTTTGGGGGGTGGGTCGCCTCGTCGGCCGCGGGATTCTGCGTTCGCTGGTCAGCCGCTGGAAGGTGCCCGCCGAGATGACGACCGGGTTACGAACCAGATGGTTAATTAATGCGGCGGTTACGTATGGTCAGGGTGACCCGGGTCACCTGTCAAGAGCCGTAAGGGCGTTTGGTCGGGGCGGTCGGGCCGGGCCGACCGGGTGGCGGCTGCTCCGGCGCGCTCTGTCGTTCGGACCGTTGGCAGGGGCTCCCGAGAGGGGGTGCCCCTGCGGCGTTCTGGCAGCCAACCCGATGGAGAGTCTTCCGAAACTTTCATTTCCTTGATTGCGCACTTCCAGGTCAGCTCGATGTGAGTTTTCCAGCCTTTGGTGACTGAAATATTTCTGTGATGCTCAGAACGTTTCGAGAAGAGGAGAGCAGATGAAACGACTCCTGGGCATCGTGGCGGCGTTGCTCGTCGCCGTCGGCCTGATGACGGCGCCGCCCGCCGGGGCCGCCTCGCTCGTCGAGGTGACAGGCTTCGGTACGAACCCGACCAACCTCCGCATGCACCTGTACGTCCCGAACAACGTCACCGCGCGTCCCGCGATCCTGGTGGCCGTGCACTACTGCACCGGGTCGGGGCCGGCGTTCCACTCCGGCACCGAGTTCGCGTCGCTGGCCGATCGGTACGGCTTCATCGTCATCTACCCGTCGGCCACCCGCAGCGGCTCCTGTTTCGACGTCTACTCACCCGGAGCCCTCACCCGCAACGGCAACAGCGACCCCGTCGGCATCGTGTCGATGGTCAACTACGTGACGTCCCGCTACAACGCCGACACCGGCCGGGTGTTCGTCACCGGTGCCTCCTCCGGGGGCATGATGACCAACGTCCTGCTGGGTGACTACCCCGACGTGTTCAAGGCCGGGGCGGCGTTCATGGGCGTGCCGTTCGGCTGCTTCGCCACGACCGACGGCTCGACGTGGAACAGTGCCTGCGCCAACGGGCAGGTGACGAAGACGCCGCAACAGTGGGGAGACCTGGTCCGCGGCGCCTATCCGGGCTACTCGGGGGCGCGCCCGAGGATGCAGGTCTGGCACGGCACCGAGGACACGACGCTGCGCTACCCGAACTTCACCGAGGAGATCAAACAGTGGACCAACGTCCACGGCCTCTCCCAGACCCCCACCTCCACCGACAAGCCCCAGCCGACCTGGACCCGCACCCGGTACGGCTCCGCCGTCGAGGCCATCAGCCTCCAGGGGGTGGGGCACAACCTGCCGCTGGGCGGCCAGGCCGCGATGGTCATCTCGTTCTTCGGCCTGGACGGCACGACCCCCACGCCGACTCCCACGCCGACTCCCACCCCCGGAACCGCGCCCTGCCGGGTCGCCTACACCACCAACGCGTGGAACACCGGCCTCACGGCCTCGGTGACCGTCACCAACACCGGCACCTCCGCGATCAACGGCTGGACCCTGGCCTTCACGCTTCCTTCGGGCCAGACCGTCACCTCGGCGTGGAACGCCACGATCACGCCCGCGAGCGGCGCCGTGACCGCGAGGAACATGAGCTACAACGCGGCCATCCCGGCGGGTGGTTCGACCTCGTTCGGCTTCCAGGCCGGCCACACCGGCAACACCGGTGTACCGGCATCGTTCACCCTCAACGGCACGAACTGCACCGCCTGATATCCGGCGGACCGCGGCCGTCGGGCTGATCGGCACACTGCTCGCTCACCGGGCATCGTCATCGGCGAGGCCCAGTGAGCGGACCGGATCAGTTGTCGCGGTCCCCCGCATCCGGCACTCGGCTCATCGCATGGTTCGACGGCCTGCCACGTCGGCTGAGGTCGGCACACCGGCTTCGCCCGTCGCCATGCCCCGGTGCGTGGGCGGAATCTCGTGCCGCCCACGGCGCCGGGGGTGTCGGTTCAGGTGAGGGCGCGCCGGAGGGCGTCGATCCGGCCGGCCCAGATTCGCTTGGAGAGGGCCGCCTCGGAGGCGAAGGTCTCCGAGGCGTGGTAGCTGCCCGGGTTGACACGGAGCTCGGTCGGGACGCCGGCCTGCATGAGCCGCTGCGCGAACGCGATGTCCTCGTCCCGGAACAGGTCGACGGTGCCGACGTCGATGAAGGCCGGGGGGAGGCCGGTCAGGTCCTCGGCGCGTGCCGGGGCCGCGTACCGGTCGGCCTCCTTGCCGCCGAGGTACCAGGCCCAGGCCTCGATGTTGCCGGCGCGGTCCCAGATCCCGATGTCGGTGATCTCATGGCTCGACGGAGTCTCGTTGCGGTCGTCGAGCATCGGGTAGATCGGCATCATGAACGAGAGCGCCGGGCCGCCGCGGTCCCGCGCCAGGAGCGCCGTGCCGATGGTCAGCCCGCCACCCGCGCTGGCGCCGTAGATCGCCAGGCGTTCCGGGGCGACACCCAGCTCACCGGCGTTCTTCGCCATCCACACCAGGCCCGCGTAGCAGTCCTCGACCGGGGCGGGATGGGGATGCTCGGGGGCGAGGCGGTACTCGACGGAGACCACGACGGCGCCGACCTGGTCGCAGATCATCGTCGCGTTGGCGTCCTCCCCCGCGATGTCGCCGAGGATCATGCCGCCACCGTGGATGTAGTAGATGCCGGGCAGCGTGCCGGACGCGTTGACCGGCCGGTAGATCCGTACGGTGATGTCGGGCTCCCCGTCGGGACCGGGGACGGTCAGGTCCTCCTTGGTGACGTTGGGGTTCTCGGGCACCTCAAGGGCGCCCATCATGCCCTCGACGGTGGCTCGGCGCTGGACGATGTCGGGGATGGCGTTGAAGCCGCCGGGCAACATCCCGAGCAGCCCGTCCAGGGGAACGCGGGATTCGGGGTCGATCAGGTCACGACGGGACATGGGCCCTCCATGGGGACACGAAGCCGGTGAACGGTGGAGTGGTTGGGGATCGGTGGCGGGGGCGGTGCCTGTTCACCTGTTTTCCCGATCAGGGGGTGACCACCCCGCCTCAGGGACACTCGGGGGTTTCGGTCAGCCGGAGAGGACGAAGCCGTCGTAGCCCTGGGCGGCGACCTCGTCACACTTCTTGCGGTACTCCCCGACCCCACCGGCATAGGGCATGAAGACCCGGGGCTTGCCCGGCACGTTGGCTCCCATGTACCAGGAGTTCGCCTTGGGGTAGAGGGTGAAGCCGGCGATGAGGTTGACGTGGTCCACCCAGGCGTCCTGGGCCTCCGGAGTGGGCTCGATCGTCCGCAGGCCTCGCTGGTCGAGGTGCTCGATCGCGTCGACCACCCAGTCGACGTGCTGCTCGATCGAGACGACCATGTTCGAGAGCACCGACGGGCTGCCCGGTCCGGTGATCATGAACATGTTCGGGAAGCCCGCGGAGCTGATCCCGAGGTAGGTGCGGGGGCCGGCGCTCCATGCCTCCTTGAGTGAGGCTCCGCCCCGGCCGCGAATGTCGACGTTCGTCAGCGCCCCGGTCATCGCGTCGAACCCGGTCGCGTAGACGATCGCGTCGAACGCGTACTCCCCGTCAGAGGTGCGGACGCCCTTTTTGGCGATCTCCACGAGAGGCGTGCGTCGCAGGTTGACCAGGTGTACGTTCTCGCGGTTGTACGTCTCGTAGTAGCCGGTGTCCAGGCAGGGGCGCTTGGTCCCGACGGGGTACTCGGGGCAGAGGTCCGCGGCGGTCCGCGGGTCCTCGACGAGTTGGTGGATCTTGCGGTGGATGAACCGCTTCGCCGTGTCGTTGGCCTCCTGGTCGATGCTGAGATCGGCGTACGAGGTCAGCAGGTTGACCAGGCTGCCGCTCTCCCAGGCCCCCTCGAAGACGGCGTCGCGCTCCTCGTCGGAGACCTCGAGGGCGGACGTCGTGGTGACCGGTGTGGGGACCCCGAATCCGGACTCCTTCTGGGCCTGGCGGAAGGCCCGGTAGTTCGCCTTCATGTCGGCGATCTCGTCCGGGCGCAGCCCGCGGTTACGGGCCGGGAGGCTGTAGGCCGGGGTGCGCTGGAAGACGGTGAGGTCGGCGGCCTGCTCGGCGATGACGGGGATCGACTGCACGCCGGAGGACCCGGTGCCGATGATCCCGACTCGCATGCCGGTGAAGTCCACGCTCTCGTGCGGCCAGTGCGCGGTGTGGTAGGTGGCGCCCTCGAAGCTGCCGAGGCCGGGGATCTCCGGCAGCTTCGAGGACGACAGGCAGCCGGTGGCCATGACGAGGAATCGGGCGGTGACGGCGTCCCCCCGCTCGGTGCGCACCAGCCAGGTCCCGCTCCGTTCCTGGTAGTCGGCCGCCCGCACGCGCGTTCCGAAGAAGATGTCCCGGCGCAGGTCGAACCGGTCGGCGACGTGCTGCGCGTACCGGAGGATCTCAGGCTGGGTCGGGTAGCGCTCCTGCCACTCGTACTCCTGCTCGAGGTCTGAGGAGAACGAATAGGAGTACGCCAGGCTCTCCACGTCCACCCGGGCGCCGGGATAGCGGTTCCAGTACCAGGTGCCGCCGACGTCGGTGCCGGCCTCGAACACGACCGCGGACAGGTTCATCTCGCGGAGTTCGTGCAGCAGGTACATGCCCGAGAAGCCGGCGCCGACGACGACGACGTCGACGGAGGAGGGCAGGGTGCGTGAGTCGGACTGCGCGCCGTGGCTGGGTGCGGACATTCGTCCTCCTGAGGTGCGGGGGTGGTGAGGCGGTGTGCGTCGCGACCTCATCACGACGCCGTTCGGCCCGCAGGGCGTGCGTCATCGCCCTGCGGCGGGGGAGGGCGACGACGTCCGTCGTCGCATGCTCGGCCGGCTGTGGTGGTGGGGAATGGCCTGTGCCCGAAGCGTCACGGTGGACGGGGGTGTCCGTGACGGAGTGAGGGGCGGCGGTCTCAGGGCTTCCCGGCCAGGTGGCCGTCGGGCGCTGAGATGACGTGGTCCGTGCCGGCGTCGCTATCCGGCAGGAGGCTGACTGTGGTGAGGAACTCGTGCGGGTGGCGGCTCTCCGCCACGGGGCACCATCTGGCTCAGGAGTGCGGTCGCCGCCCCGTCGCGATCAGGGAGACATCACGTATCTGCTATCTGGAAGTTACATCAATGTAAAATGCATTCTGCGAAGAGTCAACGGTTTGAAGGGGTTATGTCCTGCCGCAAATCCATGGCTCGGGGCGTATCTAACATCCGCTCGATCAGTCTCCGGGTGGGATCGTAGGATGGCGGCGTCGGCTTCCTCCTGACCGAGAGCGTTCCCATGTCCTTTGCGGTACCGCTGACGCGGAAAGAGGCGGTCCTGCGCAGGCTGCGGGAGGAGATCATCACCGGTCTGCTGAAACCCGGTGCGTTGATCAAGGACGCGGAGATCGCGGCTCGGCTGGGCGTGAGCATCACCCCGGTGCGGGAGGCGGTCACCCAGCTCGCCGCCGAAGGTCTGATCGACATCTCGCCCAACCGGACGCGGCAGGTCACCCGGGTGACCCAGAAGAGCGCGCTCGAGTTGATCGACGTGATGATGGTGCTGGCCTGTGCCGGTTTCGAGTGGGGCATGGAGAACGTCACCGATGAGCACATCGCCACCCTGCGCGTCAAGCT
Organism: Streptosporangium sp. CA-115845; assembly: GCF_050943795.1. Classification (NCBI taxonomy): domain Bacteria; kingdom Bacillati; phylum Actinomycetota; class Actinomycetes; order Streptosporangiales; family Streptosporangiaceae; genus Streptosporangium; species Streptosporangium sp. CA-115845. The sequence continues at coordinate 3,484,826 of NZ_CP191988.1, forward strand.
CGGCGAGTTCGCCGAGGGGCTGCGGCAGGGCAACGTGACGGCCGCCGCCGCGGCGGGGGCGGACTTCAGCACGGTGGTCATCATGGCGAGCGGCAACCGGGAACTGCAGACCCATGTCGACCTGGTGGTCACCCGTACCCTGCGGGTGCTGGCCCTCACCGCCGAGAGCGACGTGTGGCGCGTGTGGCTGGACGGCTACCGGCAGACCTTGGAACTGCTCGAACAGGGCGACCGCGCCGGGGCCGTCGAGCGGTACCGGCAGATCTACCGCGACTATCGGCAGCGGGTGGAGACCCTGCTGTTCGACGAGGATCACTGACGCAGGTAGGCGGCAAGGACCTGTCGGGCGTGGGCCTCGCTCGTGATCAGGGTGCGGTCGGGGGCGTCGCGCGCCGTGGTCCCACGTCACCGCGACGAATCGGCGCTGCCAGGCCGGCCGGGTGCCGGGCGTGACCGGAGAGATCTCCCGCCGGCGGTGACGGATGTCAGCGTGGACACCGGCGACACCGAGCGCGTCCGTCAGGAAGGCTGACATGCCGGCTAGTTAGATTCTGACTCTATTTAAGGGTGGAGTGCGAGGTGTCGGGTGAGGATGCATCACCTTTGCAGGTAGCAACTTGATCCGAGTTTTCTCGAATGCCTCGGGTATTGACAGTAGTAGAATCTAATTTCACTATAGCTCCACGGAGTCTCGCCTGCTGTGCCGGCCGCCCCCCGGGCGTGGTCACCGCGGCCGGCGTGCCCCAGGTACTGATCGTCCGGGCTACCGCCCGCATGCGACAGGGAGTGGAGAATGAGCCTCATCACCGGCACCGAGGGCAGTTCGTCATCGCGCTTGGACAACGACGCCTCTGGGGGGCATCCACTCGATTCGATGTTCGCGCCGCGCGGGATCGCGATCGTCGGGGCGAGTGATCGTTCGGGCTGGTCCCGTTACACCTATGCCAACCTCGTGCAGGCGGGATACCCCCACCCCATCCATCTCGTCAATCACAAGGGTGATCAGGTCCATGGTCAGCCGACCGTCAGGTCCCTTGAGGAGATCGACGGTCATGTCGATCTGGCCTATGTGCTGACCGGTCCCGACTCGCTGCCGGGCATCATGGAGGGCGCGGCGGCGAAGGGGATCGTCAATCTCGTCGTCATCGCCGCAGGTTTCGGGGAGATGGGCGAGGAGGGGGCCGAACGCGAGCGCGCTCTGGCCGCCCGCGCGAACGAACTCGGCCTGCGCATCCTGGGACCGAACAATCTCGGCTTCATCAACGCGGCCGCCGCGACGATGCCGTGGAGTCAGATGCTGCCGTGGCCGATGGAGACCGGTGGTGTCGGGGTCCTCTCGCAGAGCGGCGCGCTTGGTATCTTCCTGCTCAACTACCTGCAGAGCCGGGATGTGGGCATCAGCCATCTGGTCACGCTGGGCAACGAGGCGATGATCACGATCGCCGAGGGCATCGACTACCTGCTGGCGCAGGAGTCCACGAAGGTCATCGCGTTGTACCTGGAATCGGTACGCCACCCCGAGGCGTTCGTCGACGCCGCCCGCCGGGCGCTGGAAGCCGGCGTGCCCATCGTCGCGTACAAGGCGGGGCGCGGTGAGGTGGGCGCCAAGGTGACGGCTGCGCACACCGGAGCGCTCGCCGGTGACGACAGGGTGTTCGACGCGGCCTTCCGGCAGCTCGGGGTCATCCGTGTCGACTCCATCGAGGACCTGGTGGCCACGTCCGGGCTGCTCGCCGAGTATGGGGAGATCCCCGGGCGCAGGGCCGCCTTCGTGACGGGGTCCGGAGCGATGTGCGGGGTGATCGGCGATGTCGCCGAGGTGAACGGCGTGCAGCTGCCCGACCTCGCCGACTCCACGGTGACGGCGCTGCGGGAGAGCGGGTTGCCGGACTTCGCGACGGCGCAGAACCCGCTCGACACCACCGGGTACGTCGTGATCAAGCCCGACCTGCTGCCGCTGTGCGAGAAGGTCGTCTCGAAGGACCCGGGCATCGACGTCCTGGTGATCAACGGGTCGGCCCCGGCCACCCCCGAGGCGGCCGCGTTCATGGCCGGGAGCGTCGAGTGGCGCAAGGAGCTGGCGGACACGAGCCCGGTTCCCGTCATCCCCATGGAGTTCCTGCCCACCGAGCGCACCCTGTTCGCGCGTGAGTTCCGCCGCTCGTCGGGCAGTTCATACGTGCTGGAGTCCTTCGCCCGGGGCATCCCCGCCCTTGCCAAGGCGATGTGGTGGTCCGAGAAGCGCAGGGAGATCGCGCAGCCGCGGGCCGGCTCCTCGCCGGCCGTGGAGATCGAGGGCGGCGCCGGCGGTCGCTGGTCCGAGCGCCAGGTCGTCGAACTACTGGCCGGCGCAGGGGTGCCCGTCGTTCCCCAGCGCCTGGTGCGGAGCGCCGAGGAGGCCGAGCGCGCGGCCGAGGCGATGCCGCTTCCCCTGGTGATGAAGGTCTCGTCCGCCGATATCGCGCACAAGACGGATGTCGGCGGGGTCGTCCTCGGCCTGAGCTCGCCGGGTGAGGTGCGCGAGGCGTTCGAGCGGATGATGGACACGGTGCGGTCGCACGTGCCGGACGCCGACATCGAGGGCGCGGTCCTCAGCCCGATGCGCCCCGACGGCGTCGACCTGCTGGTGGGCTTCGTCCGTGACTCCGTATGGGGCCTCACGCTCGTCGTCGGCCTCGGCGGCGTCTGGGTGGAGGTTCTCAAGGACACCGCGATCAGGCTGCTGCCCGTCGATCGTGACGAGGTCAGGGCCATGCTCGCGGAGTTGAAGAGCTATCCCCTGCTCACGGGGGCTCGTGGCGGAGCGGTGGTGGACCTGGAGAAGCTGGCCGACGCCATCTGCCGGCTCGCCGACGTCGCGCTGGCGCTCGGCGACCGGATCACGGAGATGGAGGTCAATCCGCTGCGGGTCTCCGGCGAGGGCGTCGAGGTCCTGGACGCGATGGTCGTCTGGGACGAGGGCTGAGGTTCCGGCAGACCGGACGCAGCTCACGAGTCAGCGGGGCGGTGCCGCCGAAGGCGGCGGCACCGCCCCACCCGACGTCGCCCCTCGGCGTCCGACCGATGAAACGACCCCCCTGCTCTGGCAGGGGGGTCGTTTCACGCCTTACTCGGATCACTGCCGGTCGACGTCCTGCCATGCCTGCAGGACCGCGACGCCGGTCGACGGCTCGTACGGCATCCGCACGGCCTGCGTGCTCCCGTCCTCCAGGTCGCCGGGGGTGAGCTCGGGGGAGCCGAACATGACGTGGTCGACTCCCAGTCCGTGGGCGAGCCACAGGCCCGCGCCACCCGGTGTCTCCGCACGCTCGCGGACGAGCAGGTTATGGCCGGTACCCCAGCTGATGAGGAACCAGCCCCGGCCCCGGTGGCGGACGTGGCCGCTCAACTGGTCTGCGAACAGTGTCCCGGCGGTGTCGAGCGACGCCACGGTCAGGCCGACCCAGGAGATGCCGAGCGGTTTTCCGACGGACTCGGGGAAGCCCTCGGGAGCGGGGGAGGTGAACCCGCCCACCAGGTCCTTGTCCGACTCGGCAAGCTGTATCAGGGTCCCCATGCCCGCCTGTTTCGGATGGAGGAACGCCTCTTTCCAGTAGGTCTCATTCCTGCCGCCCAGGGTGTCGATCCCGATCGCCCGTAACCGATCCAGGGCGTCGACCAGGGAGGGGACCTGGAAGGTGAGATGGTGCGGGCTGGGGCCGTTCCTGTCGATGAACCGCCGCATGAAGCCGCCTGGCCTGGCGCCGGGGGCGATGAACTCCAGTCTCATGTCATGGGCGTAGATCAGCTGGTAGGGCGCGAACTCGCCCGTGTCACCTCCGTGTGACCATGCGCCGCCCAGTCGAACGGCGAAACGAGGGTAGGCGTCCTCCCATGACTCGACCCCGATGGCGAGGTGGTCGAAGATGACGACGTCTGACATGTGCGTCCTCTCCCGTGCGGGAATCTCTGGAAACGGCCGCGGGCCCGGACGGCGTGCCGTCCGGGCCCGCGGACCACGGTCCGGCTGGATCCGGCTCGGTCCGGGTCAGGCCGGCAGCCGCGTGGCGAGTTCGAGACCGTTGTCCCGCATCACTCGTCTGCTCTGCTCGACCGTGTACTGGAAGTTCTCCAGGTCCTTGATGTAGGAGCCGGGGTCGGCCAGGCCTTCGACGTGCGGATAGTCCGATCCCATCAAGATCTTGTCGACGCCGATGAGGTCGCGCAGCGCGCCCAGTTCGTCCTCGTAGAAGGGGGCCACCCAGATGTGCCGCCTGAACGTCTCGCGCGGGTCCTCGGGATACAGGTACGGGGTCTGGCCGAAGGACTTCTTGAGCTTGTCGAACAGGTGGAAGACCCAGTCGGAGCCCACTTCGATCGAGGCGATCCGCAGCCGGGGGAAGCGCTCGAACAGCCGGTTGGCGAGCATGCTCGCGATGGTGTCCTGAAGGGAGTTCGCCGAGGCCAGGCCGCGGAAGGGGCTGGCGCGGAACGCCTCGGTGAACTCGCTCTCGCCCCAGTCGGCCAGGTACTTGCTGTAGTAGGAGTCGCCGCCGTGGTAGAGCACGGTGATGCCGGCCTCGTTCGCCCGCGCCCAGAAGCCGTCGAACATCGGGTCGGCGGGTGACCTGCCGCCGCAGGGGGTCATGACGGGCCCGCCCACCATGACGACGAAGCGGGCGTCCCGCTCAAGTGCCCACTCCAGCTCCCTGACCGCGTTGTCGGGGTCGGCCAGCGTGATGTACGGCGCGGCGAAGATGCGCTCCCGGTGGGCGAATCCCCAGTCCTCGGCGAGCCAGCGGTTGAAGGCGCGGAAGGCCGCGGTGAGCGCGGGCACGTCGTGCAGGAGCGCCTGTTCCATGCCGACGCCGAGGGTCGGCAGGAAGATCGCACCCTGCATGCCCTGCTCGTCCATGAGCGCGAGGCGCGCGTCACGGTCGCGGTACTCGGGCCGGATGGGCTCCAGCTCGCCGAAGAGTTCGAGTGTCCCCGCAGACTTGGGGTTGCGGCCGCGGAAGTACTCGTCCATGGCACCCGGCTTGGCCACCGGGTCGAAGGTCGGGTTGGGGATGAACTTGTTCACCCGGCCCCCGACCAGGAGCCGGGTCCTGCCGTTGATCGTGGCCCACTGCATCGCTCGCTTGGCGAACCGGGGTTCCAGATGGCGGGTGAAGGCGTCGAGCGCCTCGTAGTAGTGGTTGTCGCAGTCGAAGTACCTGAAGGGCAGGTCAGCCACGGGTTCGTACCTCCCGGTTGTCACGCGCGGCCTTCTTGAGCCGCCGCATGCAATGTAGAACGGGATTTCAGTTGTGGCAAGCATCAGCTATGTCTGCTGCTAGTAGGTGAAGTGACGCCTATCTCTTGACGAAACTGAAATCCTGTTTCAGAGTACCGAGCCAGGACTGAAAGGAGCTCACGATGGCCATGCCGTCCGGAGTGCCCGTCATCGACACGATGATCGGATTCCCGCAGAAGGACTTCTCGCAGTACGACTTCATCCGCAGGCAGACCAGGGACCGAGGGTCGCTGGAGGAGATGCAGTTCCCCGCGGAGTACATGTTCAAGCAGGTCCCCAAGGACCTCCCCGCGGACGACCCGATCGGCCTCACCCTGCGGGAGATGGACCGCTTCGGCATCGTCCAGGGCATGATCGGGGTGTCGGACGAGGTGTCGCGGGCGGCTTTGAAGCGCTACCCCGACCGTTTCATCCCCTCGGGCAACGTCGACGACCCCAACGACGTGATGGGCAGCGTGGCCGCCATCAGGCGAGACTACGAGGAGTACGGGATCCGCGCCGTGGGGTCGTTCCCCGCGGGAACGTTCCCGCAGGTCGCGATCGACGATCCGAAGATGTACCCGGTCTACGCGACCTGCGTGGAACTCGACATCCCCATCTTCGTGTGCGCCGGTATCCCCGGGCCGAGACTGAAGTTCGCCCCGCAGGAGGTGTCGCGGATCGACACCGTCATGTACGACTTCCCCGACCTGGTCATGGTGACCCGCCACGGCTGTGAGCCCTGGGAGCAGCTCGCGGTGAAACTGATGCTCAAGTGGCCGAACCTGTACTACTCCACCTCCGCCTTCGCTCCCAAGCACTACCCCGAGGCCATCATCAGGTACGCCAACACCAGGGGCGCCGACAAGATCCTCTACGCCGGCTACTTCCCCATGGGGCTCTCCCTGGAGCGGATCTTCACCGACATGCCGGGCGTGCCCTTCAAGGACGAGGTGTGGCCGAAGTTCCTCTCCGGCAACACCCGGCGCATCCTCAAGCTGGACAGGTGAGGTGACGAGACGATGTCGATCGCACTGACCGAGGACCAGCAGGCGCTCGCCGAGTCCATCGCCGGGTTCACCGCCCGCCACGTGAGTTCCGAGTCGACCCGGGCCGAGTTCGAGGACCTGGCCGCCGGGGTGTGGCCGTCGGTCTGGAGCCATCTGGTGGAGCAGGGCATCCTCGCCATGCACCTGCCCGCCGAGTACGGCGGCGACGACGCCGGGCTCGTCGAGCTCGCCGTCGTGCTGGAGGAGACCGGGCGGGGGCTGATGCCAGGTCCGCTGCTCCCCACCCTGCTGACCAGCCTGGTCGTCGCGCGGCACGGTGGCGGCGACCTGTGCTCCCGGGCGCTGCCGCGCTTCGCGGGCGGTTCCACCGGCGCGTGTGCCACCACGCCGAAGGGCCTTGTCGCGGTGCGCAGGCGGGACGGCTGGCAGGTGACCGGCACGACCGAGCCCGTCCTGGGCGCGCTCAGCGCCGAGCACCTGGTGCTCGGCGCCGAGGCTCCCGAGGGCACCGTCTGGTTCCTGCTGGAGCCGGCGGAGCGGGACACGGTCAAGGTCTCCCGGCAGCCGGGAGTGGATCTCTCCCGTGACATCGGCTCCGTCACGGCCGAGGGCCTGCTCGTGCCCTTCGACCGGGTGCTCTCCGTCGACAGCACCGAACTGCGCTCGCTCGCGGCCGTGCTGTTCTCCGCGGAGGCCGCGGGCATCGCGCGCTGGTGTCAGGAGAACGGGCTCGGCTACGTCCAGGTGCGCGAGCAGTTCGGCCGGCCGGTCGGTTCCTTCCAGGCCATCAAGCACAAGTGCGCGAGGATGTTCATCCAGAGCCGGCTCATGTCGGCGGCGGCCTGGGACGCGGCCTCGGCCGTCGACCAGGACAGGGAGCAGTTCGCGTTCGCCGCCGCCTCGGCCGCGGTCACCTGTCTCGGCGGTATCGCGGAGCTGGGCCTGGAGACGGTCACCCTGTTCGGGGGCATCGGCTACACCTGGGAGCACGACGCCCATCTGTACTGGCGCCGCGCGATGAGCCTGGCGACCCTGCTGGGTCCCGCGCACGAGTGGGAGGAGAGCGCCGGGCGGCTCGCCCGCGTCACCGAGCGGACCAGGGCCGTCGACCTCACCGACGAGCCGGCGGGACTGCGCGCCCGGGTCGCGGAGACGCTCGGTGAGATCGTCTCGGCCCCGCAGGCCGAGCGGCGTCGCCTGCTGGCCGAGGCCGGCCTGGTCTCCCCGCACTACCCCAGGCCCTACGGGCTGGCGGCGGACCCGATCTCGCAGGTCGTGATCTCCCAGGAGTACGAGCGCGCCGGCCTGACCCAGCCGTCGACGGTCATCGGCGAGTGGGCCCTGCCCACCGTTATCGCGCACGGGACCGAGCGGCAGCGCGAACGCTTCGTCATGCCCACGCTCCTCGGCGACATCGTCTGGTGCCAGCTGTTCAGCGAGCCGGGTGCCGGCTCCGACCTCGCCTCGCTGAAGACCCGGGCGGAGAAGGCCGACGGGGGATGGGTGCTCAACGGCCAGAAGGTCTGGACGTCGAGCGCGCACGAGGCCGACTGGGGTATCTGCCTGGCCAGGAGCGACGCCGAGGCACCCAAGCACAAGGGCCTGAGCTACTTCCTGGTGGACATGCGCTCCGCCGGGGTGGAGGTCCGGCCGCTGCGCGAGGCCAACGGCGGCTACCTCTTCAACGAGGTCTTCTTCGACGACGTCTTCGTCCCCGACGAGTGCCTGGTCGGCAAGCCCGGCGAGGGATGGCGGCTGGCCCGCACCACGCTGGGCAACGAGCGGGTGAGCATGGGGAGCGGGATGTCCGGGCCCCGGGAGAATCCCGCCCGCACCGCCGAGGCACTGGGCGTCGACGGGCCGGCGGTGGTCCGTGACATCGGGGTGCTGACCGCGAAGGTCAACTCCTTCGAGGCGCTCGGCCAGCGCGCGTTCGTGCGGCAGCTCTCCGGCCTGCAACCGGGCGCCGAGTCGAGCGTGCTGAAGGTCGTGTCGGCCTGGAACGCCGCCGAGATCCGCGGCAAGGAGCTGAGCTGGCTGGGTTCGAGGGCCGGAGTCCTCACCGGCGAGGCCGGCGACGCCGCCCAGGCCCTGCTCTCGGTGCCGCCGTTGCTGATCGGCGGGGGAACCAGTGAGATCCAGCTGAACGTGATCGCGGAGCAGGTCCTGCGCCTCCCACGCGAACAGGTTCGATGAACATCTCCGGTGACGGCGCCTCCGATGGCGTCCCGGTACGGCGGCCGGCCCCGGAGCCTGAACCACGCATCGGTTCACAGTGATCAAATCAGAGTTCAGGGAGACACCATGGCAGAGCAGGAATCGCGCTATACCGTCATATCGTCGGACACCCATGCCGGGGGAAGTCACGCGATGTACCGGGAGTTCCTGGAGCAGAAGTACCACGACGACTTCGACGCCTGGCGGGGCCGGTACAAGAACCCGTTCAGCGATCTCGGCGACACGCGCCGGTACCGCAACTGGGACGACGAGATGCGCAACTCACAGCAGGACGCGGACGGCGTCGTCGGGGAGGTCATCTTCCCCAACACGGTGCCCCCGTTCTTTCCCAGCTTCGTGCTGTTCGCCCGGCCGCCCAAGCCGGACGAGTACCAGCACCGCCTCGCCGGAATCCGTGCCCACAACCGCTGGCTGGAGGCGTTCTGCCGGCGGGCGCCGGAACGACGGGCGGGCATCGGCCAGATCTTCCTCAATGACATCGACGACGCCATCGCCGACGTCCGCTGGATCAAGGAGCACGGGTTGCGCGGAGGCGTGCTGCTGCCCACGATCCCGCCGGACGTCGACTGGATCAAGCCGCTGAACCATCCCGACTACGACCGGCTATGGGCGGTGTGCGAGGAACTCGAGGTTCCGGTGAACGTGCACGGCGGCACCGGCTCGCCGGCGTACGCGCCGCTGCCGTCGTCCGCCCTCATCATGCTCTCCGAGATCACCCACTACTCGCGGCGGCCCCTGCTGTTCATGCTGCTCTCCGGCGTCTTCGAGCGCTTCCCGAGGCTCAAGGTCGTGCTGACCGAGCAGGGCTGCTCGTGGCTGCCGCCCCTGCTGGAGCAGCTGGACACCACCCTGGCGGCGATTCGCGACAGTGGCGCGGTCGGTGAGCTGAGGTTCAAGCCGGAGCACATCCTGCCGAGATCGGCCACCGAGTACTTCCGGCAGAACGTCTGGCTGGGCGTGAGCTTCCCCCAGCGTGCCGACGCCGCCGCGGCCCGCGTCCTCGGCATCGACAAGTTCATGTGGGGCAGCGACTACCCCCACGACGAGGGCACCTACCCGTACACGACCATGTCCCTGCGCCAGCTCTTCCACGACTGGCCGGAGGCGGACCTGCGGAAGATCCTCGCGGAGAACGCGGCCGACGTCTACGGCTTCGATCTGGACGCTCTCGCGGGGCCGGCGTCGCGCCTCGGTCCCAGGATCTCCGAGGTCGCCCGGCCGCTCACCGAGTTGCCCGACAACCCCAACGAGGCCCTGATCCGCAACGTGACAGCGGCCTGACCCGCCCCGAAGCCGAGATCGCGCGATGGCCGTGGCCATCGCGCGACCTCGCCATGTCTCGGCACGCCTTTTGAAACGAGGTTTTCATTCATAATCTCAAAGCCTTGTCCAACGGCCGTACCCCGACTTCGATTCGTAGTCGTCATCGATGAGATACAGGCTCCTGAACTGGCTAAACATGACACTTCTTGTCAAGCGGCCAGGCTGCGAGACTTCATCGTGTCGAGTCCTGGAAACCTTGACGAAACAAGAATCCTGTTTCAGGATCGGACGCAACCCGACCGCCGGACCGGCGAGGGCACCTGGTGAGTCTCACCCCTCAGACGTTGTCCCCGTCGACTCAGATGTCCCGACACGTGCCCGATTCGACAAGTGTCACCCAGGAAGGGGCGGTTCCATGATCGCCTACAGTCCCCCCACCCCCCCAAGCAGCGGAGGCCGTTCGTGAGCCTCCTTGACGTACAGGACCTGACCTTGAGGTTCGGCGGTGTACGCGCCCTGGACGGCGTGTCCTTCGCCGTGGAGGAAGGCGCCCTCGTCGCCCTTGTCGGCCCCAACGGTGCCGGGAAGAGCAGCGTGTTCAATTGCGTCAGCGGCCTGTACCGGCCGAATGACGGCAACATCGAGTTCGCCGGCGAGAACATCCTCACACTGCCCTCCCACGCGCTCGCCTCCCGCGGGATCGGACGGACCTTCCAGAACCTCGCCCTGTTCCCGCGCCTGAGCGTGCTGGAGAACGTGCTGCTCGGCGGCCATACCGCGCACCGCTCCAACGTCCTGGCGTGCGCCCTGCGCTGGCCGGGGGAGAGGCGCCGGGAGCGGGAGGCGCGAGGACGCGCCCTTGAGGTGCTCACCGAGCTCCGGCTCGCCCATCTCGCGGACCAGCCGGCGGCGGGGCTTCCCTTCGGCACGCTGAAGCGCATCGAGATCGCCCGCGCCGTCATGAGCGGCCCGCGCCTGCTGCTGCTGGACGAGCCCGCCGCGGGCCTGACCCACGGCGAGGTCGAGGAACTGGGCACGACGATCCGCTCGCTCCGGGAGACGCACGGACTCACGGTGCTCCTGGTCGAACACCATATGGGCCTGGTCATGACCATCTCGGAGAAGGTGATCGTGCTCAACCTCGGACGGGTCATCGCCCAGGGGCCGCCCGGCGAGGTGTCGACGGACCCGGCCGTGGTCGCCGCCTACCTGGGAGCCGCCGCATGACCGCCGCACTGGCCGTCACCGGCCTCACCGCGGGCTACGGATCGCTCATCGTGCTGCGGGACCTGACCTTCCATGTGGAACCCGGCGAGATCGTCGTCATCCTGGGGGCGAACGGCGCGGGCAAGACCACCACGCTGCGCGCGCTCAGCGGCGAGATCCCGGCAGAGGGGACGATCGAACTCGCCGACCGGCAGGTGGGCGGGCTCCGCGCCGACCGGCGGGCCCGGCTCGGCATCGGACACGTGCCCGAGGGACGTGGCACCTTCGTGGACCTCACCGTCGAGGAGAACCTGCGGCTCGGCGCCTACCACCGGCCGGCGCGGGAGGTGCCCGGCGCGATGGAGCGCTGGTTCGAGGTCTTCCCCCAGCTGGCGGAGCGACGCGGCCAGCTCGCGGGCAGCATGAGCGGAGGCGAGCAGCAGATGCTCGCGGTGGCGCGGGCCCTGATGGGCGCACCGAAGCTGCTGCTGCTGGACGAGCCCTCGATGGGACTGGCGCCGATGCTGGTCGCGGAGCTGTTCCGGAGCCTGGCCGAGATGAACAGGCAGACCGGCACCGCGATGCTCCTCGTCGAGCAGAACGCCGAACTCGCGCTGTCGATCGCCGATCGCGCGTACGTGCTGGAGCACGGCCGGATCGTCTCGACCGGCACCGCCGAGGAACTGCGCGGCGACGACTCCATCCGCCGGGCCTACCTGGGAGTTTGAGACCGCAATGGAACTGTTGATCCAACGTCTGGTCGACGGAACGTCGAACGGGTTTCTCTACGGGGCCGTCGCACTGGCCCTGGTGCTCATCTATCGCTCCACCGGACTGATGAACTTCGCCCAGGGCGAGATGGCGATGTTCAGCACCTTCGTGGTCTGGAAACTGGCGGACCAGACCCTGGGGCTGGGGCTCGCCCTGGTCGTCGCCATTCCGATCGGCATCCTCTTCGCCTTCCTACTCGGGGCGGTCATCGAACGCGTCGTGATCCGGCCCTTCGAGGGAGGGACCAACAACCATCTCAGACTGCTGATCGTCACGCTCGGCCTCTTCCTCGCGATCAACGCCCTGGCCGGATACATCTTCAGCACCGACACCGAACGGCTGGAGTCGCCGTTCCCGGACGGAGGACTGAACCTCGGCGGCGTCAACATCAGCTACCTGGAGATCGGCACGGTCGTCGTCTTCCTGCTCGTGGCACTGCTCATCCGGCAGCTCTTCATGGGCACGAAGCTCGGCCTAGGCCTGCGCGCCGCCGCCATGAACCCCTCCTCAAGCCGCCTGGCCGGGATCGACGTGAGCCGGATGATGATGATCGGCTGGGGGCTGGCGTCGTCGATCGGAGCCCTCGCGGCGGTCCTGGTGGCACCGGTCGTGTTCGTCAGCACGAACATGATGGCCACCCTCCTGCTGTACGGATTCGCCGCGGCTGTGGTGGGGGGCTTCGAGAGCGCGCCCGGTGCCCTGGTGGGCGGCGTGCTGGTGGGCCTCATCCAGTCCCTGTCGGCCGGTTACCTGCCCTTCATCGGTAACCAGCTCCAGCTCGCGACCGCGTTCGCGGTGATCCTTCTCGTCCTGCTGATCCGCCCGCAGGGGCTGTTCGGCCGAGTTCCGGTGGAGCGGGTATGACCATGATGCGAACGACAGTCAGCGCGGCGCCCTGGCTCGCCGGTCTGGTCCTTCTCTTCCTTGCCCCGTTCGTCCTGGGAGTCACCGGTATCCGGGGCCTGCTGGAGGTGCTCTTCCTCGCCGTCGCCGTGATGAGCCTCAACCTGCTGACCGGTTTCAACGGGCAGCCGTCGATCGGCCACAGCGCGCTGATGGGCCTCGGCGCGTACACCACGGCGCTGGCGGTGCAGAACTACGGCTGGTCCTACTGGACGGTGCTGCCGCTCGCGATCCTCATCGCCGCGCTGGTGGGCGCGGTGGCCGGTATTCCGGCCCTGCGGATCCGCGGCATGAACCTGGCGCTCGTCACGATGGCGCTGGCCCTGGTGTTCCCCCAGATACCGGTGCGCTTCACCGACTGGACCGGTGGCACCGCCGGGCTGACCGTCGACCGGAACCTGAGCGCCCCCGCCTCGCTGGGCGTCTCCGACGTCGCGTGGCAGTACTGGGTGCTGTTGACGATCACCGCGCTGGTCTTCCTGCTCATCCGCAACGTCATGCACAGCTCGATCGGCCGCTCTCTCATCGCGATCCGCGACCAGCACGTGGCGGCGCACACGGTGGGCGTCAACGTCAAGGCGACGAAGGTGGCCGTGTTCGCCGCCAGCGCCGCGGTGGCCGGCGTGGCCGGATGGATGTTCACGGTCGCCAACCAGTTCGTCAGCCCCGGTGACTTCACGGTCCTGGTGTCGATCAACCTGCTGCTCGGCATGGCCATCGGCGGATCGGGAACCCTGGTGGGCCCGATCCTCGGCGCGGTGTTCCTGCACTACGTCCCCGAACTGCTGGCCGCGGCCGGCGTCAACCCCCAGCTCACGCCCGCGGTGTACGGCGTGCTGCTGATCCTGCTCACCTTCTTCCTGCCCCAGGGCCTCGCCGGAGGCGCCAGGACCGTGATCCAACGGTTCCGCGGGCCACGTGGCGGAGCCGTCACACCGGAGAAGGAACCCAACTCCCCCCGCCCCGTCGCCGCCTGACTCCGGCCCTCCGCGCACCACCCGAAGGAGAACCGATGACCCCCAGATCTCATGTACGGCTGCTCGCCGTCATGGCCGTGCTCTCCCTTTCCGCCACGGCCTGCGGCGGCAGCGCCATCTCGGCCGCGGGCGCCGACCGGCCCGCGCCCGCGTCCAGCGGGGCGGCGGCCGGTTGCCCCGACAACGGCACCGAGGGACTGACCGACACCACGATCAAACTCGGCGTGTCGCAACCGATGTCCGGACCACTCGTCGCCGTCGGCGGGGGCTTCGTGGTCGGGATGAACGCCTACTTCGACTACGTCAACAGCAAGGGCGGCATCCAGGGGCCGGACGGTAAGAAGCGCAAGGTCGAACTGGTCGCCAAGGACGACCAGTACGTGGCCACCAAGACCAAGGCCAACGTCTCCGCGCTGATCTCCCAGGACAAGGTCTTCGCGATGCTCGGCCTGTTCGGCACGTCCGGGAACCTGGCGGCGCGGCCGTTGCTCGCCAAGGAGTGCGTGCCCTCCCTGTTCCCCACCTCGGGAGCGCCCGAGCTCGGCAACCCGGACTACCCCTGGGGCGGGCCCGCGGGAAGCATCTCCTACCTACTGGAGGCCAAGGCGACCGGGGAGTACCTGAAGTCGGTCAACCCGAACGCCAAGGTCGCGATCCTGCACCAGGAGGACGACCTCGGCCGCGCCTACCTGCAGGGTTTCAAGCAGGGTATCGCCAACTCGAACATCAAGATCGTGAAGACGGAGTCCTTCGAGTCCACCGATCCCGATGTCGCCAACCAGATCACCAGCCTGGCCGCGTCCGGCGCCGACACGTTCTACGACATCGCCATCGGCCTGCAGGCGATGCAGGCGCTGAACCACGTGCACGCCGGAGGGTGGAAGCCACGCATCCTGCAGGCGGCACAGCTCGGCCTGTCACTGCTCAAGAAGCTGCAGCCGGGGGCGGGTGACGGCCTTGTCATCTCCACCACCGCCTACGACCCCGACCTGCCGGAGAACGCCGACCTACCGCAGATCAAGCTCTACCTGGAGTGGTTCGAGAAGACACCCGGGCACGAGAAGCAGGTGCCGTCCACGGCCGTCGGCGGCTGGACGGCCGGGATGCTCGCGACGTGGGCGATCGAGCACGCCAAGACCATGGACCGGGTGGGGGTGATGGAGTCGGCGCACAACATGGAGGTGACCGAACCGACCATCTACCTGCCGGGTGTGAAGGTGCGCACCGGTGACGGCGACGACTATCTGCTCGAGGGGGTCCGGCAGCAGCGGCTGGACCGTGCCGCGGGCAGGCTGGTCCCCATCGGAGAGGTGCAGGACTTCGACGGCACCACCAGGTACGAGAAGATCACAGGTTGAGGTCCCCATCATGTTGCTGACCGGATTCGAGGGCAGGGTCGCGCTCGTCACGGGAGCGGCGCGGATGCGCTCCATAGGCCGCTCCATCGCCCTCGGCCTGGCCGAGGCGGGCTGCGACGTCGCCGTGACCGGCACCGACCGGCCACCGGAGGCATTTCCCGCACACGAGCGGAACACCGGATGGCAGGGGCTGGCCTCGGTCGCGACGGAGATCGCGGCGCTGGGACGGCGGTGCGTGACCATCACGACGGACGGGGCCGCGAACGAGGAGAACGCCGGCCGTGTCCTCGACGAGGCCGTACGAGGGCTCGGCCGGGTCGACATCCTCGTCAACAACGCGGCCGCGTCACGGGGCGCCGACCGGGTGAGTGTGGCGGGGTTGGATCCGGCGGTGTGGGACACCGTGATCGGCACCAACCTCACCGGTTCCTTTCAGCTGAGCCGGGTGGTCGCGCGGCACCTGCTCGCCAGGAAGGAGGGTGGCAGCATCGTCAACATCTCGTCCATCGGCGGCAAGCTGATGGGGGCCGGGACGGCCGCGTACTCCGCCTCGAAGGCGGGACTGCACGCGCTGACCTCGGCGATGGCCCAGGAACTGGGGCCGGAGGGGATACGCGTCAACGCCGTGTGTCCCGGAATAGTCCGGACCTCCCGGCTCGACGACCTGCCGGACGAGGCCTGGGATCGCATCATCGAGACCACGGTGCCGCTCCGGAGGGCGGGTGATCCCGGTGACGTGGCGAACCTGGTCGTGTTCCTCTGCAGCGACCAGGGCTCGTGGGTGACCGGGCAGGCGTGGAACATCGACGGAGGCCAGCTGACGATCCACTGACGAAGGGGCGGGTGGCCGGTGGCGGGGCGAGAGCCGGCCGTCGGCCACTTTGAATCCGGAGTTCTCCCTCTTTGTGAACCAGGCAACAGAGAATTAACCCTGTTCGCTCAGTCTGATCAGATCAACCAGTGAAATAGAGCTGTATTCTAGGTCAGTGTCCAGCGGGTCGAGGGGGAACTGCCGGTGATTACTGACGTTTCGGGTCCGGTCGCGCCCGAGCTGCTTCGCCGAGACCAGCGTGAGCGCCGGGAGCGAATCGTGCGCACCGCGCTGCGAAGCCTCGCGAGTAGTGATTACGAACGGGTCAAGGTGTCCGACGTGGCCCGGGACTCGGGTGTGGCGCTGGGCACGCTCTACAGGTACTTCACCTCCAAGGAGCATCTCTTCGCGGCCGCGTTCCGGGAGTGGCAGGAAGGGCTCAAGCGCAAACTCGACAAGTCCGCCCCTGCCGGAGAAACGGAGAGCGAGCGCATCGGTGATGTGCTCCATCGCACGGTTCGCGCGTTTCAGATGCAGCCCCAGTTCTATCGGGTTCTCATCGTGCTGGAGACGGCGTCCGACCCTTATGTCGCGGACATCTACCACTCGCTCGACGGGATCTTCGTCGACATCGCGAGATCCGCGTTCGCGGGCGATGGAGCTCTGGACGAGGACCACCAGGCGATTTTCAGCGTCCTCACGGCCGTCCTCAACGGGGAGCTGCGCGCCTGGATCATGGGACGCCGGACCATCGACAACGTGTACAAGGCCATCGACGACGCGATTCGCCTGATCTACGAGTTTCCGGCGGGACGCTGAGGAATTCCGGATCGGAGAGGGCGTGAGCGGGATTCGGGGTAATGTAATCGCTCGTCCGCTGACCGGTCGTTGAGCCGGGAATCCCTGAGATGTGGTTCACGACGGGATCCGTGAGCCTTATCTTCCATCGGGTCGTGAAGCACAATCGGCTCACCCTTCGGGAAGCGTCTGATCGCATGTTCCCGTGTACGCCGTGCCATGATCTGGCATCTCGAGATCGATGTTCGACGGACTGAGCGGTCTGTATGGAGACGCGGGCACGATCATGCCGGTTAAAGAGAAAACAAGGTGAAAGATCGAGGCGGGTCGAGCCATCGATCGCACCATGCGATATGACGAGACACGAGAGCGGATCGTCGATATCTCGGCGCGCTTGTTCGCGACCAACGATTATGCCGATACCGGCTGCGCCGAAACAGGTGACGAGATCAACCTGGCCGGTGGCGCGCCGTACCACCAACGCGGTTCGAAGGGCGTCGGGCCAACCGCTGGGCCGCGGGAGAGGCGAACACGACGCTGGACCTCATCACCGGGATCCTTCCGCACGCTACCCCGGGCGGCATCGAGCCGGCGCCCGGTTCGGAGGCCGAACCGAAGCGCGGTCGCGGGCTTCTCGCCACCGCGAACGGCTGAGGGGGCTCACCCCACCGGCGGGGAGACGCTCCACCGCAGGCCGTGGTGTTTCTGGGATGACCAGCGGATATCGTGTCTGATGTGTCAGAGTCCCGCTCCCCCCTGCCCGCTGTCGATCTTGCCCGTACGGTCGTCTTCGCCGCCTTCATCGCGGTGCTGGGGATCTTTCCCGGAATCTACGTCGGCGGTTCGAGCGTCCCCATCGTGATCCAGAACGCCGGGCCGTTGCTGGCCGGCAGCATCCTGGGCGCGCGCCGTGGCGCCGCGTCCGTCATGCTGTTCCTCGTGCTGGTCGCGATCGGCCTGCCGCTGCTCTCCGGCGGGCGGGGTGGTATCGCCTCGTTCTTCGTGCCGAGCAGTGGATTCCTGATCGGCTGGATCCTGTCGGCGCTGGTCGCGGGTCTGATCGTGTCGCGCGCCAAGCGTGTCGGGCTGCCGGTGCTGCTACTGGCCAACGTGGCCGGGCTGGCCGCCGACTACCTGATCGGCATCCCGTTCCTCGGCGTGTACATCGGAGACCTGCCGGCGGCCGCGCTGCAGTCGCTGATCTTCGTGCCGGGTGATCTGATCAAGGTGGTGGCCGCCTCGCTGATCGCCGCCGTGGTGCATCGCGCCCTGCCGGGCCTGTCGGCGAGACCGGCGACGCGGACCCCCGCTGCCTGACGAGGTGGAAGACGGCTCCGTGATCGAGTTCGAGGATGTCGGGCACAGCTACGGCGAGCGGGTCGTGCTGTCCGAGGTGAGTCTCCGCCTGCCCGAGCGGCGGGTGGCCTTCGTCGGCGCGAACGGTTCGGGAAAGTCCACCCTGGCCCGCATGATCAACGGCCTGGTGCTGCCGAGCACCGGCCGGGTGCTGGTCGACGGGCTGGACCCGAGCCGCAAGGGCCGTGAGGTACGGCGGCGCGTCGGGTTCGTCTTCACCAATCCGGACAGCCAGATCGTGATGCCGACCGCGGGCGAGGACGTCGCCTTCTCCCTGCGGCGCAGCGGGCTCTCCGCCGGGGAGCGTGCCGCGCGGGCGGCCGAGATCCTGGCCGAACACGGGCTCGGCGGCTACGCGGACCATCCCGCGCACCAGCTCTCCGGCGGCCAGAAGCAGCTGCTCGCGCTGTGCGGGATGCTCGTGCTCGACCCCGACGTGCTCGTCTGCGACGAGCCGACGACGCTGCTCGACCTGCGGAACAAGAGGCAGTTCTGCACCCTGCTCGCGGGGCTGAGGCAGCGGGTCGTGCTGGTTACCCATGATCTTGACCTGCTCGGCGACTTCGACCGGGTGATCGTGCTCGACGGGGGCCGCGTGGTGGCCGACGACGAGCCGGACCCCGCGCTGCGCCACTACCGGAAGCTCGTCGGCTGATGGTGGGCGGATGGTACGAGCCGGGATCGAGTCCGCTGCACCGGACACCGGCCGGCTGGAAGTTCCTCGCCCTGCTCGGGCTCGCGGCGGTGGTGTTCGTGCTGAGCTCTCCCGTGTGGCTCGGCGGGATCTGCGCCGTCATGGTCCTGGGGTACGCGCTGGCACGGGTCTCGCCCGGGCGCTGCCTGCGGGTCGCCCGCCCGCTCGGGGTGCTGGTGGCGTTCATGTTCGCGCTGCAGTGGTGGTTGCTCGGCCTGGACGCGGCCGTGCTGGTATGCCTGCGGATCGTGGCCGCGCTGACCGCGGCGAACCTGTTCACGATCACCACCAGGGTCGACGACCTGGTGTCCGCCGTCGAGCGCGGGCTGCGGCCGCTGCGGCGGTTCGGGGTGCGTCCGGACCGGATCGGCCTGCTCGTCGGGCTCACCCTGCAGTCGGTGGCCGCGCTGTCCAAGATCGCCGCTGAGGTGCGCGAGGCGGCGAAGGCCCGCGGGGCGCAGCGCTCGGTCATCGCGTTCGCGGTGCCGTTCCTGATCCGTACCCTGCGTCACGCCGACGAGCTGGGTGAGGCCCTCGCCGCGCGCGGCGAGGGCGACCGCTGAGCCGGCGTCATCCGCCCGCCGGGTCGTACATCCGGTACGCCAGGTTGCAGATCAGCAGGGTGTCAAGATTGTCCAGGTCGGCTTCGAGCAGCTTGCCGATCTGGGCGAGCCGGTATCGCAGGGTGTTGCGGTGCACGTGCAGAACCTGGGCGGTCGTGTGCTGTCTGGCATCCAGCCGCAGGTAGGTCCGCAGGGTGTGGAGCAGCTCGCCGTTGCTCTTGGCATCGTGATCGATCAGCGGCTGCAGGAACTCCCGCGCGGCATGCTGCCCGCCCCGGCCGGCGGCCGCGGCCACGATCGAGGTCAGGTCGAAGGCTCGGGCGCGGATCGGACTCGACTGGTTCGGGGTGATCACGGCACGCGCGGACGCGAAGACCATGCGGATCTCCCCGGCGTCGTGTGCCGGTCCGGCCACGACGATCCGCCGGCTGGGCATCTCCCGCCGGAGAACCTCCAGGATCTTGCCCGTGGCGTCGGCGACATCGCCCTGGGCGAGCAGCACCAGGGTCTCGCCGCTGCGCACCGAACGCACCATGGGCAGCACCTGTTCCACGGCCAGGCGCAGCCGGAGGGAGTAGCCGGCGGAGAACGCGGGATTCGGACGGGCGACCAGCACGACGAAGGGCACGTCGCTTTCGAACCCCGCCACCCGCAACGCTCTGATCAGCGTTGTCGTGGGCGTGGTCCAGTCGGCCAGGCCGGCGAGCACCGCGGCCATCCGCGTCGCGCTCGACGGCTCCTCCTGCAACCTCCGCGTCAGGTCGATCGCGACCAGGGTCGCCGCCGAGCCCATGGCCATCCGGACGCTCTCCATGGCCTCGTCGGATCGGCCGACCAGAACGTGGTCGTGCGCGCCGGCCTGGTCCAGAGGTACCGCGAAGTAACCGGTCGTCCCGTTGCTGGCCAGCCCCTCCAGCACCAGGTCCGTCCGCCACTCCCAGTGCGAGGGCCAACTCGCCATCACCTTTCCGTCGATGTCGACGATGGCCGCCTCACCTTTGATCTCCTCGGCGATCTGTTTCAGCAGTGCCGCCAGGGGAGCCCCGTTGGAGATGAATCTCGCCAGTTCGGCGGCGAGATTGGAGGCCCGCCCCATGTCCTTGAACCGGTCGGCGATGATCGCGTCGGCGACGAACTCGCTGATCCGTACGAAGGGCACGTTGTAGGGGACGATCAGCAGCGGCAGGTCCACCGCCGTGGCGCACTCGACCAGCGCGCGCGGCACCTCCTGGTGCGTCAGGCCGCAGCCGAAACCGAGGGCCGTGGCCCGCACCGCCTTGAGCCGCCGGGTGAAGGCCCGCCACCCTTCGTAGTCATCCGCGTCGATGAAGGCACCGGTGGTCAGCACCAGCTCGGCCCCGCGCAGGAAGGGGCTGGGGTCGACCAGTTCGGTGGACGCGACCCATCGAACGGTGCGTTGCAGCAGCTCAGGACTACTGGGTGTGACCAGTGTCAGCTCCAGGACCGCTTCGGCGATGAGCTGGTCGAGCATCAGGGCCATGGGGCGGATTCCTCTCTGTGGCGGAGCCTCACGCTGTGCAACTGCACAATACAAGCTCCGCAGCCTTGGCCCGCACGCACGTAGACGGTGAAACCGGCATCCCTGTTGACTGCTTGGCATCCCACCCCTGTACGCGAAGTTCCCGATGTGGAACGAATCAAGGGAGCATTCGTGCGGTTCAAGTATCCCGCCTTCCTGGCGACCTCCGCTGTGGCCATGCTGTCGCTTGCGGCCTGCGGCTCATCCACCCCCACCGACTCGGCCGACGGTGCCGCGGCCGCCCCGGCGGCCCCCGCCAAGAACTGGGCGCCGGCGAAGGTCGACGTGTGGGCCGACTTCTCCATGGACAGCGAGCGGACCAAGGCGGAGTACACGCCCGTGGGGAAGGCGGAGAAGGCCTGGAACATCTGCGTGTCGGTGCCCCACATGAAGGACGCCTACTGGCTGGGCCTCAACTACGGGGTGGCCGAGCAGGCGCGCGAAGCCGGCGTCAACATGACGATGGTGGAGGCGGGCGGCTACGAGAACCTCGACAAGCAGACCCAGCAGATCGAGGACTGCGCGCAGAGCGCCGACGCCCTGGTGATCGGCGCCATCTCCTACGACGGGCTCAACAGCACCGTGAACCGCCTGGCGGCGACCGGTAAGCCGATCATCGACGTCGTCAACGGCATGTCCAGCGACAAGATCACCGCCAAGTCGCTCGTCTCGTTCAACGACCTGGCCGCCATCACGGCCGACTGGCTCATCAAGGACTCCAAGGGAGAGCCGGTCAAGGTCGCCTGGTTCCCCGGGCCGAGCGGCGCCGGCTGGGCCGAGGCCGGCGAGGCGGGCTTCAAGAGCGCGCTCAAGGACAGCAAGGTGGAGATCGTCGACACCAAGTGGGGCGACACGGGCAAGGACGCCCAGACCCGGTTGATCGAGGACGTGCTCGCCGCCACCCCGGACATCGACTACATCATCGGCACCGCGGTGACCGCCGAGGCCGCCGGGCCGATCCTGCGGGACCGAGGTCTCAGCGACAAGGTGAAGGTCGCCGGCTACTACTTCACCCCGGGCACCCACACCGGAATCCAGCGCGGCACCGTGCAGGGCGCGCCGAGCGACAGCACCGTGCTGCAGGGCCGGATCGCCATCGACCAGGCCGTCCGGGCGCTGGAGAAGAAGGAGTTCATGAAGCACGTCGGGCCGGAGCTCGTCATGGTCACCAAGGACACGCTCGGCGACTTCGACCTGACGACCACGCTGGCGCCCGAGGGATGGTCCCCGACGTTCCAGGTCAAGGCCGGCAGCTGACCCGTCGCGTCGGTTCCGGCCCGGCTGGAACGTTCCATCATCAGAAAGATTGCCTCCTATGACCGAACCTGACCACGGAGCTGTGCTTCGGATCCGCGGGCTCACCAAGAAGTACCCGGGTGTGACCGCGCTGGACCAGGTGGATTTCGAGCTCCGCCGAGGTGAGGTGCACGTACTCTTCGGCGAGAACGGAGCCGGGAAGTCCACCCTCATCTCCATCATCTCCGGAGCACAGCACCCCGATGGCGGGACCATCGAGGTCGGCGGGCGGACCGTCGAGTTGTCCGGCGTCGCCGCCGCACGCGAGCTGGGCATCAGCGCGGTGTTCCAGGAGTTCTCGCTGATGCCCACGATGACCGTGGCCGAGAACCTGGTGATGGGCTCCGAGCCCGGCCGGTACGGATTCGTCAACCGGCGTCAGAGCAGGAAGCTGGCGCAGGCGCGCCTGGACGAGTTCAGCTTCCAGATCTCGCCGGACCGGCTGGTGGAGACGCTGAGCCGGGCCGAGCAGCAGATGGTCGAGATCGCCAAGGCGTTCCGCCCCGAGCTCAGCGTGCTCATCCTGGACGAGCCGACCGCCTCGCTGACCGAGGAGGAGTCGGAGCGGCTGTTCACCCTGGTGGAGGACGCCCGCGGCCGAGGGGTCGGCATCATCTACATCACGCACCGGATGGCCGAGATCCGGCGCCTCGCGGACCGGGTGACCGTGCTGCGGGACGGGCGGCTGATCACCACGGTTCCCGGTGGCACGCCGGACGACGAGCTGATCGGCCTGATGACGGGCCGGGTGGTGGAGGACCTCTACCCCGAACTGCCCGAGCCCGGTACCCGCGTGATGCTGGCCGCCCGCGACCTCACGACCTTCGACGGCGCGGTGCGCGAGGCGAGCTTCGAGCTGCGCGCGGGGGAGATCGTGGGATTCGCCGGCCTCATGGGGTCGGGCAAGTCCAGCGCCGCCCGTGCCTGCTTCGGTCTGGAGCGGACCGACTCCGGGACGCTGACGATCGAGGGCAAAGACCTGACGGGCGCCGGTCCTGCCCAGGTCATGAAGGCCGGGGTGGTGTACCTGCCCAGTGACAGGAAGACCGAGGGGCTGTTCCTCAACCGCCCGCTGCGCGAAACCGTCACGCTTCCCTGGCTGCGCCGGGCACCGATGTCCAGCGGACCGATGCTGCGGCCGGGACGCGAGCGCACGGTGGCCGGCGACATGCTGCGCCGGATGAAGCTGAGCCCGGCGGATCCGGAGCGGACGGCCGACAGCTACTCCGGCGGCAACCAGCAGAAGGGCCTGCTGGGGCGGGCGCTGCTGGGGGAGTGCGGCATCTACATGCTGGACGAGCCGACGGTCGGGGTGGACGTCGGCGCCCGGGTGACGATTTACGACCAGATCGTGGAACTCGCCCGGCAGGGCAACGCCGTGCTGGTCATCTCCTCCGAACTGCCGGAGATCCTTCACCTCTGTCACCGGGTGTACGTGTTCTCGCACGGAACGATCACCGCCGAGATACAGCGGGACGACCTCAGTGAGGAAACGGTCCTGCGTCACATGATGCATTGGGACGAACCAGCGACAAAGGAGATCGCATGACCCTCCAGAGTGAGGTCGAAGTACCAGCACGACCTCGGAGATCTGTGATCTCGTACGCCGCCCGGGTATTCGTCAAGATCGGCGTCCTGCCCATTCTCGTGATCGTCGCGCTGATCGCCTTCTCCGCGATGTCGGACAACTTCCTGACCGTGGACAACATCCACTCGGCGCTGCGGCAGAACTCGTACATCATCATCGCCACCCTCGGCCAGTTCGCGGTGCTGCTGGTCGGTGGGTTCGACCTGTCGATCGGTGCCATCACCGCGCTGGTCTCGGTGACCACGGCGATGGCCATGACCGCCCAGTCGGAGACGTCCTCCCCGCTGACCGCCGTGCTCGTCGGCATCGCCGTGGGCGTGCTGGTCGGCATGATCTGCGGGCTCGTCAACGGTCTGGGCGTGGCGAGCCTGAACATCAACCCCTTCATCATGACGCTGGCGACCGCCTCGGTGTTCTCCGGGCTCGCCCTGATGCTCACCTCGGGCGTGCCGGTCTCCGGTCTGCCCCAGGAGTTCAGCGACTGGCTGGGCTTCGGCAGCGTCCTCGGGATCGGCGTCTCCATCTGGCTCGCCGCACTGGCGGCCGGGCTCCTCTGGCTGTTCCTGACCCTGACCCGGCAGGGACGCCACATCTACTCCGTCGGGTCGAGCCCGCGCGCGGCCAGGCTCTCCGGGGTCAGCGAGTTCCGCACCCTGATCCTGACGTACGTGCTGGCCGGAGGCCTGGCGGCGGTCGGATCGGTGCTGCTCACCGCGCGCATCGAGACCGGAGAGGCGAACATCGGGGCCTCCCTTCCGCTGCAGACGATCGCCGCGGCCGTCATCGGCGGGGTCAGCCTCCGCGGCGGATCCGGCCGGGTGCTCGACGCGGTGCTGGGCGCGGTTTTCATTGGAATCGTCGCCAACGGCATGAATCTGGCGCAGATCAATTCCTACTATCAAATGATAGTCACCGGCGTTGTGCTGGCCCTGGCGGTTGTCGCCGACCGTCTCCGTACTCGACTCGCCGCTGCGGTGTACGCAGGAAAGGTGTGATTATGAAGGTCACTCTTAATTCCGATATGGGGGAATCCTTCGGGATCCATTCCTTTGGAAACGACGAAGCGCTGCTCACCCTGATCGACACGGCGAACGTGGCGTGCGGGTTCCACGCCGGAGACCCGGGCGGCATGCGCGAGACCGTCGCGGGCGCGGCCGCCGCGGGGGTCTCCGTGGGCGCGCATCCGGGACTGCCCGACCCGGTCGGCTTCGGGCGACGCGAGATGAAGTTGTACCCTGATGAGGTACGTGACATCGTTCAGTACCAGGTGGGAGCGCTGAAGGGCTTCCTCGACTCCGCGGGTGTACCTCTTGATCACATCAAGCCGCACGGCTCGCTGTACGGCATGGTCGCGCGGGACGAGGCGCTGATGGACGCGGTGTGCGACGTCGCCGCGATGTACGGGGTACCGGTCTTCGGAATGGCCGGAACCGCGCACGAGCGGGTTTGCGAGGCACGGGGAGTTCCCTTTCTCGCCGAGTTCTACGTGGACCTCGAATACACGGCAGAAGGCGGTTTGATCATCGCCAGACGGCCGCACGCCACGCCTGTCGAGCGAGCGGTGGAGCGAATGACCATCGCCATTGAAGAGGGAGTCGCAATTGCCGTCACCGGTGAGCGGATCCCGATGAGATTCGACACGGTCTGCGTCCATTCGGACACGCCCAACGCGGTAGAGGTCGCCTCTGCCATTAAAAATGTTCTCGATTCGACGAACTCGTCATCCGGAAAGGCCTGACATGTCTGAGCACGTTGTGCAGTCTCCGCTTCCCGGCGTCTTCTACACCAAGCCCGCGCCCGACCAGCCGCCCTTCGTCGAGGTGGGCAGCGTGGTCGGCGCCGAGACGACCGTGGGCCTGGTCGAGGTCATGAAGCAGTTCGCCGAGATCAAGGCCGGCGAGAGCGGGACCGTGACGGCGATCCACGTGGAGAACGAGAGCATCATCGGCCCCGGGGACGGCGTCGTCACCATCGAGAAGGGCTGATCCTGTTGCGTAAGTTGCTGGTCGCCAACCGCGGCGAAATCGCGGTGCGGATCATTCGGGCCGCCCGGGAACTCGGGATCAGCACGGTGGCGGTGTACAGCGAGGCGGACCAGGACGCCCTGCACGTCCGGCTGGCCGACGAGCGGGTGCTCATCGGCCCGCCCGCCGCCTCCCGCAGCTACCTGAACATGGACGCCGTCGTCACGGCGGCGGTCGATCTGGGCGCGGACGCGGTGCATCCCGGGTACGGATTCCTCTCCGAGCGGGCCGAGTTCGCCGACAGGGTGACCGGGGCCAAGCTCCTCTTCGTCGGACCGTCGGCGGAGACGATCCGGCTGATGGGAGACAAGGCACGGGCCAGATCCGCCGCCGAGGAGGCCGGAGTGCCGACGGTGCCGGGATCCGACGGGCCCGTCGACGGCCTGTCGCAGGCGCTGGCCGCGGCGGAAAAGGCGGGATACCCGGTGGCGGTCAAGGCCGCCGCGGGCGGCGGTGGCCGCGGTATCCGTATCGTGGCCGACGCGACGGAGCTCGCCGAGGCGCTGCCGGTCGCCCAGGCCGAGGCCCAGGCGGCGTTCGGCAGCGGGCTGGTGTACATCGAGCGGTTCGTTCCCAACGCCAGGCACATCGAGGTCCAGGTGTTCGGTGACGGAGAGAACTTCGTCCACCTGGGGGAACGCGAGTGCTCGATGCAGCGGCGGCGGCAGAAGGTGCTGGAGGAGGCGGGAGCGCCGGGCCTGCCCGATCACGTGCGCACCGCCATGGCCGACGCCGCCGTCGCGCTCGCCAAGGTCTCGGGCTACTCCGGGGCCGGCACCGTCGAGTTCCTCTACGACTCCGCGAGCGAGGGGTTCTACTTCATCGAGATGAACACCCGGATCCAGGTGGAGCATCCGGTGACGGAGATGGTGACCGGCCGGGACCTGGTCCGCGAACAGCTCACGGTGGCCTCGGGCGACCCGCTGTCGTTCTGCCAGGCGGACATCGAGTTCCGCGGCCACGCCATCGAGGTGCGGCTCAACGCGGAGAACCCGGACTTCGGGTTCATGCCCAGCCCCGGCGTGCTGTCGGCCATGCGGATGCCGGGCGGCCCGTTCGTCCGCATCGACTCGGGATTCGGGCCCGGCAGTGAGGTCAGCCCCTTCTACGACTCCCTGCTCGCCAAGATCATCGTTTGGGGGGACAGCCGCCGGGCGGCGATCGCCCGCATGGCCAGGACCCTGGACGAGGTCGAGATAGAAGGTGTCGTCACCACCGCGGGATTCCTGCGCGAGGTGATCGACATCGAGGAGTTCCGCGACGGCCGGTACCACACCACCTTCCTGGAGGACTGGATGACCGGTACCAGGAACGGGGGCGGCAAGTGAAGGAGAACACCGTGTGCAAAGCAGGCGAGAGCCGCTACTCCTGGGGTGGCGACGAGCATCTGGTCGTTCAGTTCGCCGAGGCCATGAGCCTTGAGGTCAACTTCACGGCCATGGCGGTGGCGAAGGCGCTCACCGAGAACCGGCTGCCGGGGATCGTGGACATCTGCCCGGCGAACGCGTCCCTGCTGATCAGGTTCGACCCCGACGTCGTGCCGCCCGCCACGGTCGAGGCGGCGGTCAGGGCGGCCGAGGAGCAGGTCGCGGGCTCACCCTCGCGGAGCGTCGAGACCAGGATCTTCGAGGTCCCCGTCTGGTACGACGACCCGTTCACCAACGAGACGGGGGCCAGGTTCCGCGACCGGCACCAGCGGCCCGAGGGCAACGACCTGGAGTTCGCGGCCGTCGAGAACGACATGGACTCCGTGCAGGCGTTCATCGACGCCCATTCGGG
Organism: Streptosporangium sp. CA-115845; assembly: GCF_050943795.1. Classification (NCBI taxonomy): domain Bacteria; kingdom Bacillati; phylum Actinomycetota; class Actinomycetes; order Streptosporangiales; family Streptosporangiaceae; genus Streptosporangium; species Streptosporangium sp. CA-115845. The sequence continues at coordinate 3,512,255 of NZ_CP191988.1, forward strand.
CTCGCCGTGGATCACCTCGATGGTCGGCTTCGTGGCCGGACTGCCGTTCATGTTCCAGATGGTTCCCCGGGAACGCCAGCTTGAGCTGCCCAAGTATCTGAGGCCGCGCACCGACACGCCCGCCCTCACCATCGGACACGGCGGATGCTTCGCCTGCATCTACTCGGTCCGCGGAGCCGGCGGGTACCAGATGTTCGGCGTCACCCCCGTGCCGATCTTCGACCCGGAGCAGAGGCTCGCCGACTTCAGCGACTTCATGGTGTTCTTCCGTCCCGGCGACATCGTCAAGTTCCGCAGTATCGACAGCGCCGAATACGACAGCATCCGAGCGCAGGTCGAGGCCGGTACCTACCGTTACCGTCAGCGCCCGATCACCTTCGACCTCGATCGATTCCTCGCCGACCCCGACGGCTACAACACCGAACTTCTGGGAGCTCTCTATGCCGGTTGAGATTCTGGAGCCCGGGCTGGCCTCAAGCATCCAGGACCGAGGCCGGCCCGGCTACTACAGCGTGGGCATCCCGCCGTCCGGCGCCGCCGATCTGCGCGCCGCGGCCGCGGCCAACCTGCTCGTCGGCAACACCCCGGACGCGGCGGTCATCGAGTCGCCCTACATGGGGCCCGCCCTGCGGTTCGACGAGCCGACGGTGGTGGCCGTCACCGGCGCGACCATGCCGGTGCTGCTCAACGGAGCACCGGTCCCGCAGTGGGAGTCCTTCGCGGTCGCGGCCGGAGACCAGCTGGCCTTCGGTTTCCTGCAGGCGGGCGCGCGTGTCTACATCGCCGTCGCCGGCGGGTTCGACGTCCCCGTGGTGCTGGGCAGCCGGTCGACCTACGCGCTGGGCGGATTCGGCGGCTTCGAGGGCCGGAACCTGAGGAAGGGCGACCTGGTCCCGATCGGCGGGGCCGGGGGAACCCCCGGCAGGGTCGTGCCCGAGGAGCTGCGGCCCGTCCACAGCCGTGACGTCGAGCTACGGGTGGTCATGGGGCTGTACGACTACCGGCTGACCGACGCCGGTCGCAGTTGCCTGCTGGAGTCGGAGTGGTCGCTGACCCCGGTCGCGGACCGCACCGGTTTCCGATACTCCGGTCCGGTGCTGGAATGGGAGCAGCGGGTTCAGCCGTTCGGCGCGGGGTCCGACCCCTCCAACATCGTCGACGCCGGATATCCGATCGGTTCCATCCAGGTGCCGGGTGGCGTGGAGCCGATCATCCTGCATCGCGACGCGGTCTCCGGCGGCGGCTACGCCATGCTGGCCACCGTGATCAGCACCGATCTCAACCTGGTCGCCCAGTGCTCTCCGGGGACGCGAACCCGCTTCGTGGCGGTGACCCTGGAGGAGGCGCTGCAGGCGCGTGCCGCCGCGGCGGACTGGGAGTCGCGGGTGCGCCAGGCTCTGGGCGCGACCGCCTGATGCGACCTCAGCCCGCTTCGGAAAGGCTGGCGGCACTGGGACTGGTGCTGCCCGATGTCCCCGCGCCGGCCGGTGCCTACGTCGCGGCGGTCCGGTACGGCGACATCGTGATCACAACGGGCCAGCTGCCCTTCGTCGACGGCCGCCTGCCGCTGACGGGACTGGTCGGCGTCGACCTCGACATCGCCGCGGCGGCCGGTGCCGCACGTCAGGCCGGCCTGAACGCGATCGCCGCCGCGGCCGGCGTTCTCGGCGGTGTCGACAACATCGCCCGCGTTCTCAGCGTCACCGGGCACATCGCCGGTGGCCCGGACTTCATCGAACATCCGGCCGTGCTCGACGGCGCGAGCAAGCTCATGGTGGAGATCTTCGGGGAAGCCGGCCGGCACGTCCGTACCAATGTGGGAGCCCCGCGGCTACCGCTGAACAGTCCGGTGGAGGTCGGCATCGTGGTCGCCGCCCGCTGAGCCGGGCCGTGGCCCGCGGCCGGACCCCGGCCGCGGGCCCTTGGACAAGGAGTTCCGTTGACAGCTTTGACGACAGCTTCGACAACACCGGCGTTGTACCGGCCGACCTCGCTCGACGACGCCATCGAGCGGCTGGCGACCTCCGACCTGGACGCCGTGCCGATCGCCGGTGCCACCTGGGTGATGCGGAGTCCCGCCCGTGGCGAGCCGTTCCGCGGCGAGTACGTGTCACTGGCCCGGATCGAGGAACTGGGACGGATCGACGACGACGGTACGAATCTCACGATCGGCGCGGCCGTCACCCATGCCCGGCTGGCCGAAGCGCTGGCCGGCTACCCCGGGCTGGACGTCCTCCGGCAGGCCGCGGCGAAATCGGCCAATCCGTCCGTCAGGCGGCAGGCCACGGTCGGCGGCAACCTCTGCACCACCGGCTTCGCCGCGGCGGATCTGGTGCCCGCGCTGCTGAGCCTGTCGGCCGTCGCCATCGTGAGAGGTCCGGCCGGTGAGACCAGGATGCCGCTCGGCCGGTTCCTCGCCACGCGGGGCGCGGCACTTCCCGCGACGGTGCTGTCGCACGTGTCCGTGCCGCTGGCTCCCGTCGTGTCCGCGCACGCTCGCCTGACCATGCGGCGGGCGGGGGACTACCCGGTCGTCATCGTCAGTGCCACGGCCGCGCTGGACGGCGCGGGGGTGGTGGAGTCGGCCACCGTCGCGGTGGGTTCGGTCGAACCCGTGGCCCGCCTGTGGCCGGAGATGGCGGCCGCGCTGGTCGGCCGGCCGCTCGACGCGGACGCGGCGGTGCTCGCCGCCCGCGAGCACGCCGGGTCCTTCCAGGCGCGGGAGTCGGTGGAGGTGGACGGCTGGTACCGGTCGCAGGTGCTGCCGGTGGTCGTGGGCCGGGCCGTACGCGCGCTGGAACGGTCCGGTCAGGCCGGACGGGAAGACAGCGGAGAGGCGGGCAGGGCATGAGCACCGAGTTGACGGTCAACGGCGAAGTGCGGCGGGTGCACGCCGACCCGATGACCCCGCTGGCCAGGGTGCTTCGCGAGGAGTTGCACCTGAGCGGCACGAAGATGGCGTGTGGCGAAGGGTTCTGCGGATCGTGCACGGTGTTCGTGGACGACGACGCGGTGGCGTCCTGCCTGGTTCCGGTGGGACACGCGGAGGGCAGGTCGGTGCGGACCGTGGAGTCCCTCGCGGACCCGGCCGGTGCGCTCTCCCCCCTTCAGCAGGCGATGAAGGACGCCGACGCGGTGCAGTGCGGGATGTGCTTTCCCGGGGTGCTGATGTCGCTGAGCGCGCTGCTGGAGTCGGATCCGGCCCCTGACCGGGATGACGTACGGGAAGCCCTGGTCGGCAACATCTGCAGGTGCACCGGATACGAGCGCATCGTGGACGCCGCGCTCGCGGCGGCACAGGCGGAGGGGAACGGATCGTGAGCCAGATCATCGGAGCCAACCTGCCCCGTCGCGACGCCGAGGACAAGCTGCGCGGCCGGACGATGTTCACGGTGGACGCCGCCGCGGGAGGGTTGCTGCACGCGGCGCTGCGCCGGTCGGACGTGGCCGCGGGGCGCATCGTCTCGGTCGACCTGGAGCCCGCCCGGCGCATGCCCGGAGTGCGGGCCGTCGTGTCGGCCGCCGACGCCCCCGGCCGGTACGGGATCACCATCGCCGACCACCCGCTGTTCGCCGTCGACGAGATCCGTTACCTGGGCGAGCCCATCGCGGCGGTCGCGGCGGAGACCCTGGAGCAGGCCCGCGCGGCCGCCGCGGCCATCGTGGTCGAGGTCGAGGAGTTCACCCCCCTGATCACCATGGCCCAGGCGCTGGCCGACGACGCCCGCGATCTCCATCCGGGCTGGGAAGACTACGACGTGCTCATCGAGGGCGGCCGGCGGGCACGGAACATCGGCTGGGAGGCCACGGTGGTTCGCGGGGACACCGACGCGGTGTTCGCCCGGAGCGACGTCAGGGTCATCGAGACGGAGTTCGTCGCCGGTCGGCAGAACCAGACGCCGCTGGAACCGCGCGCCTGCGTGGCCGGATATGAGAACGGGCGATTCGTCCTTCAGACGTCCACCCAGGTCCCCTGGGCGGTCCGCAACTCCACGGCACGCCTTCTCGGGGTGCGGGAGTCCGACGTCCGGGTGGTGGTTCCGCCGGTCGGTGGTGGATTCGGGATGAAGTTCGAGGTGAGCATCGAGCCGTTCGCCGCCCTGCTGGCCCGCGCCTCGGGCCGTTCCGTCAAGCTGGTCAACAGCCGGCAGGAGGAGATGCAGACGGCACTCTGCCGGGAGAACGCGGAGATCCGGATCCGGTCCGCCGTGTCGGAGTCGGGCGAGATCCTCGCCCGGGAGGCGGTGGTCCTGATGGACTGCGGCGCCTACGGCGGTGAACAGCCGTTCCTGACCAGCATGACGGCTCACACGCTGGGCGGGAACTACCGCCTGGGATCCGTGCGGCTGGTAAGCCGCGCGGTCTACACCAACTCGCCGCCCAACGGGGCGTTCCGCGCCTGCAACGGCACGTACTGCACCGCGGCCCTTGAGCGGCACACCGACGAGATCTGCGCGGCGCTTGGCATGGACAGGGTGGAGTTCCGGCGGCGCAACGTCCTCGGCGACGGCGACATCGGGTCCACCGGGCAGGTGTTCGAGGGCGACGTGCTCGCTCCCATGCTCGATCGGATGATCTCGTTGCGGGACTCGGGCGAGCCCGTGAAGCACGCCGACGACGGACGTCTGTACGGCACCGCGACGACGGTCGGCACCTGGTTCATCTTCGTGGGGCCCTCCGCGGCGACGGTGAACCTCAATCCGGACGGCGGCGTCACCCTGGTCACCGCCGGGGTCGAGATCGGTTCGGGATCGACCATGCAGGCGATCCCGCAGATCGTCGCCGATTCGCTGGGCCTGCGGGTGGAGGACGTCACGGTCCGGGCCGCGGACACCGACGCGGCCGGATACGACGGCGGCGTGGGCGGTGGCAGGACCACCGTCTCGCTGGGGGCGGCCGGTGTCGCCGCCTGCGACGAGGTGCGCAGGAAGGTCTTCGAGGTCGCGGCGGAGATGCTGGAGACGTCTCCCGGCGACCTGAGTCTCGCCGACGGCCACGTCGTCGTGAACGGGGTGCCGTCGGCGCGAATCACCCTCAGAGAGGTCGCCGAACACGCGCAGCAGGTGTCGGGACCGATCTCCGGCTCCGGCTCGTTCACCGGCACCGGCGTGCAGCCCATGTCCGGTTGCGCGGCCGGACACCTGATCGGGGCACTGGACCTGCCGGTCTTCGCCGTGCACGAGTGCGACGTGGCGGTGGATCCGGACACCGGTCACGTGGAGGTGCTGGCCTACCGCGTCGTGCAGGACGTCGGCCGGGCGATCAACCCCAGGGCCATCCTGGGCCAGGTGCAGGGCGGTGTGGTCCAGGGACTGGGCTACGCGCTGCACGAGGAGATCACCATCGACCCTCGGGGGAAGGTGCGGCAGACGGGTTTCGAGACCTACCGCGTGCCCCTGTCCGGCGATGTCGTCCCGGTCCGGCTCGATCTCTACGAGGGGGCTCCGTCCATCGGGCCCCTGGGCGTCAAGGGCGCGGGCGAGGTGCCGATCCTCAACGTGGCCGCCGTGGTCTGCTGCGCGGTGGCGGACGCCATCGGCAGGTCCGTGTCGCAGATCCCGCTGACCCCGCAGCGGGTTCTCGGGCTCATCCTGGAGCGGGACGGCGAATCCGTGGATCTCCGGCACATGCCGCGGGGCTGGCGGGAGAACGTGATCGCCGATCCGGACGAACTGATGGCCGCGGCCGGTGTGGGACGCCCCTGATCGCCCGTCCGGACGACTCCGGTCCAGGCTCCCCCCGTTGGAGCCGGGACCGGGGCGCTCAGCCGGTCACCAGGTGCTCGGCCTCGTGGTGCAGTACCTCGACCAGGATCAGCTCCAGATGGAGGTCCTGGTCCGTGACCATCTCGGATGGTGTCATCGAATAACCTCCAGCCTCGCTGGTGGGGACGCTTCGCGCGCCGTAAGGGTTATCCGTCATAGCGGGCCGGTATGGACGGTGCGCGCCCGCCGGGAGCGGTAGCTCCCGGCGGGCCGGCCGAGCAGGCCGATCAGCGGCCGATGGCGAGGGCGGCCGCGTGCATGAGCCGTCCCGGATCGGTGTCGGGGTCGTCGCGGACGACCGCCACGTCCAGGCCGGCGGCGGCCAGGCGGCCGAGTGACGCGGCGGCGTCGGCGGCCGTCCCGGCGGCGGCGAACAGTTCGAGCAGCGCGTCGTCGACGAGGTCGGTGCGCGGAGCGTCGGAGAGCCACCCCTCGCGGAACGCGGCGCACAGCCCCGCGTCGAGCCCCGCGGTTCTGGTGATCTCGTGGTCGCCGTGCACGCCGAGGTAGGTCGCCACCATGGGACGCAGCCGGTCGCGGGCCGCGTGCGCGTCCTCGCCCACCGACAGCGTTCCATCCCGGCCCCGACGCGCTCGCGGACCGAGGAGACGTAGGGCGCGGAGGAGAGGATGGACAGCAGCAGGCCGTCCGCCCGCTCGGCGGCCAGGGCCAGCGCCCGCGGACCCTTGACCCCCAGCACGATCGGCGGGGTGCGGCGTGGCGGGGTGAAGGACAGCCCGGCCGACACGCGGAAGTGCTCGCCCCGGTGGTCGACGCGCTCGCCGGTCATCATCGCCCTGACGATGTCGACCGCCTCGGCCAGGCGGCCGATCGGCCGGTCGAAGGGGATGCCGAGCCGGTCGGTCATCCAGCGGGAGTTGCTCGCGCCGAGGCCGAGGATCGCGCGCCCGCCGCTGATCTCCTCCAGGGCGGCGAGCTCCATGGCGATCAGCGCCGGGTGGCGGGTCCAGGGGTTGACCACCCCGATGCCCACCCGGATCCGCCCGGTGACCGCGGCGATCGCGCCGGCCAGCGCGAAGGCGCCGCGCTCGCAGTAGTCCTCGGTGATCCACACGGTGTCGAACCCGGCCTCCTCGGCGAGCCTGGCGACCGCGACGGCGGAGGCGGCGTCGCGGTGCCCGGAGATGGAGAACGCGAGTTTCATCGCTCGCCCTCCGGGCCGAGGCCGCCACCTCGCCGGTCGAGTGCGGCGAGCTCCCGGTCGAGCGCGGCGGGCGTGGGTTCCACGACGGGCACCGGCGGCAGGGTGGCGGCGGTGGCCCCGACGTCCTTCAGGCCGGTGGAGGTGCCGACCACGACCACGGTGGCGTCGGCGGGCAGCGCGCCCGACCCGGCCAGGTCCTCCACCGCGACCAGCGCGGTGACGGACGAGGCCTCCAGGTACAGGCCGGCCTCCCGGCCGAGCCTGCCCTGCGCGTCGAGGATGCGCGCGTCGTCGGGGACGGGCACCGCCCGGCCGCCGGTCGCCCGCAGCGCGGCCAGGCCCTGGAAGGTCCCGTACGGCGAGGCGATGGAGAACGCGACCGACGGGGTGATCGGCACCGGTCCCGCGGTGTCCGTGCCGGCGGCCAGGGCGGCGTGGTGCGGGCCGAACGGCTCGGCCGCGACGAGGACCGGCATCCGGTCGGCCAGCCCCGACTCCACGAGGTCGGCGAAGCCGCGCCGGATCCCGGCCAGCCCGTCGGCGTAGGCGACGGGCACGACCACGTGGTCGGGAGTCCGGCCGAGGTCGGCGACGATCTCGTAGGCGATCGTCTTGTAGCCGTCGACGCCGTAGGGGATGGACCCCACCGGCGGGTCGGCGTGCCCGGACATCGCCAGCCAGCCGCGCTCCTCGACGAGCCGCCGCATCAGACGCCACCGATCCGGGGGGTTCTCCAGGGCGACGACGCGAGCACCGTACACCTGCATGAGGGTCTTCATCGTGGCCGGTACCGACGCCACGGTCAGCACCACGCAGGGCAGCCCCGCGCGCGCCGCGTAGGCGGCGACCGCCGCCCCGTGGTTACCGGTGCTCGCCACGACCACCGCCGGGGCGCCCAGTTCCACGGCCTTGGTGACCGCCACGGCGGCCAGCCGGTCCTTGTAGGACCAGGTCGGGTTGCGGGTCTCGTCCTTGACGAGGACCGCGCCGAGCCCGAGGCGTTCGGCGGTGCGGGGGAGCGGCACCAGCGGCGTGCCGCCCTCGCCCAGGCTCACCGCGGGTGTGGCGCCGTCCAGCGGCAGCAGCGCGCGGTGGCGGAACAGTCCCGGCTGGGCGGGGTCACAGGGCAGGCCGCGCAGGCCGCCGAGGTCGTAGACCGGGAGCACGTTGGCGGGCGCCCCCTCCTTCTCGCAGGCCGGGCAGCCGCGCCCGGCGAGTTCCAGCGAGGGGTCGGGGTAGGTCGTCGAGCACCGCTGGCAGGCCAGCCGGCCGAGGTAGCGGGAGACCGGGGTCATGCCGGCACCACCGTCGGCTCCCTCGGCGAGCGGGTGAACAGCTCCGCCCCGTCGCCGGTCACCACCAGGGTGTCCTCCATCATCATCCCGCCCCATCCGAGGTTGTAGTACGGCGTCTCGAAGCAGAATGTCATGCCCGGTTCCAGCGCCGTCTCCACACCGGGGGAGACGATGGGCGGTTCGTAGACGGCGAGGCCGATGCCGTGCCCGCAGTGCTGGCGCCGGTAGGGCGTGACCGTTCGCTGATTCTCAGTGTTTGTCAGTGAGGATCAGCAAGCCGCCGCGTTGCCACGGCGGCGTTCCCCGTTTCCGGGGTTCCCGTTTCACCGGTGCGTGCCCGGCACGGGCGCCGGGTCCTACCGCTCCTCGGCGGGCGTTTACCGTCTCCCCGCAACTCTGGGCGACGTCGGCCGCGAGCGCGGCCAGATTACGGGCGGCGTTCAGATCCCGATCCAGGACCAGACCACACCCATCGCAGGTGTAGGTGCGTTCGGACAGGGCGAGCCTGGCTTTCACCACACCGCAACCCGAACACGTCTTACTACTGGGATACCAGCGGCTCGCCACCACCAGCCGACCACCGCTCCAGGCGGTCTTGTAGGCGAGCTGACGGCGCACCTCACCCATCCCCACATCAGCGACCGCGCGAGACAGACGCCGGTTGGCGAGCATGCCCGACACGTTCAGGTCCTCGACCACGACCGTGCCATAGCCAGCCGCCAGCTTGCTGGTGAGCTGATGTAGGCCGTCACGCCGCTGCCGGGCCACTCTCGCGTGCGCCTTACCCAGCGCGGTCTTAGTCTTGCGCCAGCGCGCCGACGGCTCCCGGTGGCCACCAGTAGGAGTGCGCGGCCCGGTTCGGCGGGCCAGTTGCCGGTTCCGCCGCCGCAACCGCCGCAACGCCGACCGGTGATGCTTAGGGTTGTCGACCACCTCGCCGGTGGACAGCACCGCCAGCGCCTTGAGCCCCAGATCCACCCCCACCACCGCTCCCGGCCGGGCCGGAACATGCTCGGCGCGGTCGATCTCGCAGGTGAACGACACGAACCATCGGCTCCCCTCCAACCGGATGGTCGCCGACAGAATCCGGCCCGTACCCCGCTCCAGATGACGGGCGAGCTTGCGGATGGACTCACAGGTGCGGATCGTGCCCAGTCGCGGCAACGTGACGTGACGGCGATCGGCCTCGACGCGGATGGTGCCGGTGCTGAACCGGCACGATGGGGTGGTGCGGTGCTTGGATTTGAATCGGGGAAACCCGACCTTCTTTCCCTTGCGCTTGCTGGCGCGCGAATCGGCCCAGTTGCGCAACGCCCGCGCCAACGCCTCCAGGCCGCTGTTGTAGGCCTCCTTGGAATTCTCACCCCACCACGGTGCCACCTGCCCCTTGGCCGCGTTCCACCGCCTGCGCAACGCGTACAGCGACCAGGGCACCTCGGTCAGCAACTCAGTCGCCACCCCGTAGGTCTTCTCCGCCTCCCTCCGCGACAGCGCCGCCTTGACCAGGCCCAGCGCCCAGTTGAACGCGAACCGCGCCGCCCCGCCGTGCGAGAACAACGCACCGGCCTGGGCCGGAGCGGGGTCGAGGGCATAGCGGTAGGCCTGCTGAACCCGCACCACCCCACCTCTCGCCCTTTACCCATCGCTGTCGAACGACGACGGCGAACTTACCCTCAGGGATGATCGACAGCTCCCCAATCGGCAGGAGAACCCGCCACCGGCACGGTCCCAACCCCGACAACGCGTACCGTCTCCTCCCACACCTCAGCCCACCGGACAGAGAAGATCAAAGGGAGAACCGACAAACACTGATGAAGCGATCAACAGCCCATAGCCCCCTCGACGCCGGCCGCCTGGTGGACACGGTGCTGACCCCGCTGAGACCCAGCCCGGTGCTCATCGAGACCTTGCGGACCTACCTCGCCTGTGGCCTGTCGGTACGGCTGACCGCGCAGCACCTGTCGATCCACGAGAACACCGTCAGCTACCGGCTGCGCCGCATTCTCCGGCTGCTGGACCTGGACGCTCCCTCCCGGCTGCTGCGCCCCGACGTCCTCCTCGCGCTGCGGGCCGACGAGCTCGGCCAGGGCCGGCAGGACGCGCGCCTCGACGACCGCGGCCTGGAGTGACCGGGTACGGGATCGCCCGTTGTCGCACGGCCGGGGCGCCGGGGCGGAGACGACGGCGTGCGCCGTGCTTGCCCGGCCTACGGCGGCCGAGGTGGTGGGCGGGTCAGTCGAGGCCCGGTTCGGCCCAGAAGATCGTCCCGGAGCCGCGCAGGCGGACCGGTCCGGCGGCGGGGACGAAGGCGGACTCGCCCGGCCGTAGCACCTGCCCGCCGGCCTCGACCTCGCCCTCGGTGCACACCAGGATGCGCGGTACTCCGCCCTCCAGGGTGAGCTCGGAGCCCGGAACGGCCGTGCCGAGGCGGAACTCCGGGGCGGGAGTGCGGTAGAGGTTGCCGACCGGCTCGACCGGCAGGGGTGAGATCGAGGGGTCGGTGACGCGCAGCAGCTCGTCGATGTCCATCGGCTTGCCGGTCAGCCCCGCGCGGAGCACGTTGTCGGAGCTGCCCATGATCTCCACACCGAAGCCGCTCAGGTAGCAGTGCAGGACTCCCGCGCCCAGGAACAGCGCCTCGCCGGGCCGCAGCTCGTGGCGGCGCAGGAAGAGCGGGGCGAGGCAGGCCGGGTCTTCCGGATGGATGCCGGTCAGGCGCACCACCAGCTCGTCGTCGGGGCCGCCCGAGGCCGACGCGGCCCGCGCGATCGCGGCCACCAGGTCCGCCCTGCCCTCCTTCGGCCACTCCACCAGCGCGCGGAGCGCGGCGGAGGCGTCCCCGGCGGTCAGCGGCGCCACGACGGGCTCCAGTTCCGGGATGCCCAGCCCGCCGATGAGCGCCGCGGCCTCCGTGGGCGGACGGAACCCGGCCAGCGCGGTGAACGGGGTCAGCGCGCAGATCAGCTCGGGCTTGGGGAACGGGTCGACGTAGACGCCCCTGGCGTAGCCCTCCTCCGCCTGCCGCCGCGACGGGTGAACCTGCAGTGACAGCGGCAGGTCCACGGCGATCAGCTTCAGCAGGTACGGCAACCGCGAGCCGAACCGCTCGACGGTCCTCTCCCCGAGCTCGGCCACCGGGTCGGCGGCCACCGTCTCGGCGAGGGAGTGCCACGTCCCCCGACGCAGCACCGACGAGGAGCCGGACGGATGGGTGCCGAACCACATCTCCGCCTCGGGCCGCTCCGCGGGGGAGGGGCGCCCGGCCAGCGTGGCGATGGCGGTGCGCGAGCCCCAGTCGTAGTTCTTCACGGGATTGCGCAGCAGGCTCGTCATGACGTCTCCACCGTCTCCGGCAGAAAGGAGCGCCGCGACGCGGGGATCTCGCCCGGCCCGGTCCGGTCGGCCGCCACGCGGGCGGCGGGGATGAAGGGGCCGTTCATCGGAATACCTCCAGCATGGAGACCTCAGGCTTTGGCCCTGAGGAGGAAACGCGGCACGAGGCCGCAGGGATTTTGGTCGAACCTACATTCGTACGTGACTGATTCCGGTTACCGTGTTCGACATGGCACAGAGTGTGAGGCGGGCGTTTCGGTTCCGCTTCCACCCGACCCCCGAGCTTGCCAGGACGTTCGGCTGTGTCCGCCTCGTCTACAACAAAGCCCTTGAACACCGCACCCGCGCCTACACCGAAGAAGGCCGCAAAGTCTCCTACGCGCAGTCCTCGGCAGCGCTCACCGAATGGAAGAAGACCGACGACCTTGCGTTCCTGAACAAGGTGTCGTCGGTGCCGCTCCAGCAGGCACTGCGCCACCTGCAGGCGGCGTTCACGAACTTCTTCGCCAAGCGGGCCGGGTACCCGGCGTTCAAGTCCCGCAAGAAGTCCCGCCTCAGCGCCGAATACACCCGGTCGGCGTTCACCTACCGGGGCGGCCGCCTCACCCTGGCGAAGATGAACGCGCCGCTGAACGTGGTGTGGTCGCGTTCGCTTCCCGAGGGGGCGGAGCCGTCCACGGTGACGGTGTCGAAGGACGCCGCCGGGCGTTGGTTCGTCTCCATCCTGTGCGAGGACCTGATTCGCCCGCTGAAGCCGACACCGAACGCGGTCGGCGTGGATGCCGGGATCACCGCCCTGCTCACCCTGTCGCGCCCCATCCCCGGCGTGAGTGACGAGGAGGGCAAGGTCACCAACCCGAAGCACGAGCGGGCCGAGTGGCGCAGGCTCGTCAAGGCCCAGCGCGCCCTGGCCCGCAAGGAGAAGGGCTCGGCGAATCGGGTCAAGGCCAGGCTCAAGGTGGCGCGGGTGTACGCCCGGATCGCCGACCGCCGCCGGGACCACCTGCACCAGGTCACCACCTCGATCGTCCGCGAGAACCAAGTGATCGCGATCGAAGACCTCACGGTGCGCAACATGGTGAGGAACCACTCGCTCGCTCGCGCCATCTCCGACGCCTCCTGGCGGGAGCTGCGGTCGATGCTGGAGTACAAGGCGCGGTGGTACGGGCGGGAGTTGCTGGTCGTGGACCGGTGGTTTCCCTCCTCGAAGCTGTGCTCGGCCTGCGGCACGCTTCAGCGATCCATGCCGCTGAGTGTCCGCGAGTGGGTGTGCGCCTGTGGCACCGTGCATGATCGGGATGTCAATGCCGCGAAGAACATCCTCGCCGCCGGGCTGGCGGAGAGGTAAAACGCCTGTGGAGCCGGTGTAGGACCTCAAGGGCACATGCCTGGCGGGCAACTGGCGGCGAAGCAGGAAACCCGACCCGTGAGGGTTGGATTCCCCCGGCTTCAGCCGTGGGGAGGAAGTCAAGATCCTCCGTGTCCGTGAGTCCGAGCAGGAAACGAATGAATGCCACAGAACGCCGATGCTACGCGTCTTCGGTGTCCCCCGGTGGCCAATGCACGGCCAAGGCAGGGTGAACAAGTCCGTCGACCGCGGGGGCTCGCCGCCCGGGCCCCGCATCGCCACGCGGCGATCCTTACCGCGCCAGGCCGCGGGCCGAACTCCTGCTCCGGCCGGTGCGCGTGGACATCTCGACGGCGGACGGCGGCGCCGGGTGACCGCTCACCGCGGGCGCCGGGTGAAGAGCGCGGCCCTTTCCGCGACGAAGTCCCGCACCGTCGTCGCGGGCCTACCCGTGATCGATTCGACGTCCCCGGTCATCCGGTCGTAGCGGTTCCGGCGGTGCAGGCGCGCCATGGTGACGATGTGCTCCTCGGTGTGCGCCGGGAGCCCCGCGGGCGCGAGGTCCCGCTCGACCCAGGTGTCGAGCGGGACGTCCACGTAGCGGATCTGCCTTCCCAGGGCCAGGGAGTATTCCTCGGCGATCCCGTCCATCCCCTGCGACCTGGGGCCCGTCAGCTCGTAGACGTGCCCGACGTGAGGCCGGGGGTCCCGCAGGATCGTGGCGACCACGGCCGCGACGTCGCCGGCCGCGACGGGTGACGTGCGGCCGGTCCCGAAGGGAAGCCGGATGGTCCCGCTGTCGGCGATGGAACGCTCGGCCAGCGTCGTGAACATCGGGTTCTCCAGGAAGACGGTGGGCCGGACGTGCACGACCGGGAGCCCCGACCAGTCGAGCACCTGCTCCGACAGCCAGTGCAGCCGCTGCTGGTGGGACTCCGCGCTGCTCAACGCGTTCATCTGCGACACGGTCAGCTGCGAGATGCCGACCAGGACCTCAAGGGCGCCCACCGCGCGGGCCACCGTCGCGACGGTGGCGGCGGCCTCCAGGTACGACGGCGACACGCTCATACCGAAGAACATCCGGGAACTGCCGTCGAGGGCGTCCGCCACGTCCGTGGGGCTGGTGAGGTCACCGACCACCACCTGCGCGCCGAGGGCGCGCAGCGCGTCCGCGCGCTCGTCGTCGTGATGCGCCATCGCCCGTACGGGCAGGCCGCGTGCGCGCAGCAGCCCAACCACGGTGCGCCCGACGCTCCCGACACCTCCGCCGGCACCGGTGACGAGGACGGGGGCGTCGTCGGCCATCGCGATGTCTCCTCACCTTGGGGTGGTCACGGTGCCGAGGCCGCGGCGCGCACCGCGCCCGGCGCTCTGACGTACCGTGATCGGAACACTACTCCGGGCCACTCGCCGGCGCACCGGCCGATTCGACCGCTTACCGGTCACGTGACCATTTCAATCCGCCTGCGTTCCCCCGGTGGCCACGGCCTGCCGTTCTCGGACGGTTTCAGGCTGACCGTGTGAACGGCGCGGGAGCTAACCTCCGAGCCTTCAACAAGGGAGCCGCCACTGAACTGATGAATCGGGACCCTGACATATCCAGCCTTCAAGCACACCGCCATGTGTGCGCCCTCTCTCGGGATCAAGCCGCTGCCCGATATGACGAGGTGACCGGGTATCAAGCCAATCTTCATCAACGCCTGGGAGACATGGGCTGGATCGCCTCCATCATCACCCAGAGAAACCGGAAGGCCGCCAAGGCCCCTGAACCGGGATCTTGACGGCCGTCTGCGGTGGTCTGCCCATGGCTGCCATGAGCGGTGGTGGACGATACAGGGATTGAACCTGTGACCTCTTCCGTGTCAGGGAAGCGCTCTCCCGCTGAGCTAATCGTCCTCGCTGCGAACCAGAGGTGGAGACGGGATTTGAACCCGTGTACACGGCTTTGCAGGCCGTTGCCTCGCCTCTCGGCCACTCCACCGAGTGGGGGACCGGAGTCCCTTCCGAGCGGAAGACGGGATTCGAACCCGCGACCCTCACCTTGGCAAGGTGATGCTCTACCACTGAGCCACTTCCGCGTGCCTCCGGGACCTGCCCGGACTCACTGCGAGAACTCTAGCGAATACCCGGCCACTCCCCAAACCGAGCACTACCGGTATCGTGAGATGTAAGGAGCCAGTAATGGGTTCACCAGTTACCAAGTTCAGCCTACGCGAGAGAGTGACAGCATGCGCGACAACGAGGTCGTGAACGTCGGGCCGGAGCCGCTGAGCTTCGAGCAGGTTGTCGAGGTCGCCAGACACGGTGCCCCCGTGCGCCTCACCGACGACGCAGTGGCCGCCATGGCCGCGGCCCGCACGCGTGTGGACGAACTGGCCGAGAGCCCCACCCCCGCCTATGGCGTCTCGACCGGGTTCGGCGCCCTGGCCACCCGGCACATCGACCCGGCGCTCCGCGCACAGCTGCAGCGATCCCTCGTCCGCTCGCACGCCGCCGGGTCGGGCCCCGAGGTCGAGGTCGAGGTGACCCGCGCGATGATGCTGCTGCGCCTGCACACCCTGGCCACCGGCCACACCGGCGTACGCCCGAAGACGGCCAAGGTGCTGGAGAGCCTGCTCAACGCGCGGATCACCCCCGTCGTGCACGAGTACGGCAGCCTCGGCTGCTCAGGCGACCTCGCGCCGCTCTCCCACGTGGCCCTCACGATCATGGGTGAGGGCGTCGTCCGGGACGCCGCCGGGGAGCGGGCCGACGCCGCGGAGGCGCTCAAGCAGGCGGGCATCGAGCCCGTGGAACTGGTGGCCAAGGAGGGGCTCGCGCTCATCAACGGCACCGACGGCATGCTCGGCATGCTCATCCTGGCCATGGACGACCTCGCCCGGCTGTTCAGGACCGCCGACATCGGCGCGGCCATGAGCGTGGAGGCGCTGCTGGGCACCGACCGCGTCTTCGCCGCCGACCTGCAGGCCCTGCGCCCGCACCCCGGGCAGGCGGCCAGCGCCGCCAACCTCAGGGCGCTGCTCGCGGGCTCGCAGATCATGGACTCCCACCGGGACGGCACCTGCACCCGCGTCCAGGACGCCTACTCCCTGCGGTGCGCCCCGCAGGTCGCCGGCGCCGCCCGTGACACCCTGGCGCACGCCGCCTCGGTCGCCGGACGGGAGCTCGCCTCGGCGATCGACAACCCGGTGGTCCTGGCCGACGGCCGGGTGGAGTCCAACGGCAACTTCCACGGCGCCCCCGTCGGCTACGTGCTCGACTTCCTCGCCATCGCGGTCGCGGACATGGCGAGCATCTCCGAACGCCGCACCGACCGCATGCTGGACGTGGCACGCAGCCACGGCCTACCGGCCTTCCTCGCCGACGATCCCGGTGTCGACTCCGGTCACATGATCGCCCAGTACACCCAGGCGGCGGTGGTCTCCGAGCTCAAGCGCCTGGCCGTGCCCGCGAGCGTCGACTCGATCCCGAGCTCCGCCATGCAGGAGGACCACGTTTCCATGGGCTGGTCGGCCGCGCGCAAGCTGCGCCGCTCGGTGGACGGCCTCACCCGGGTGCTCGCGGTGGAGATCCTCACCGCCGCGCGAGCCCTGGACCTGCGCGCCCCGCTGCGGCCCGCCCCGGCGACCGGAGCCGTGGTGGCCGCCCTGCGCCAGGCCGTCCCCGGCCCGGGACCCGACCGCTTCCTCGCGCCGGAGATCGAGGCGGTGGTCGGGCTCGTCGCGGGCAACGCGGTCGTCACCGCCGCCGAGACGGTCACCGGCCCCCTGTCGTAACCGCAGGGACGGCGGCGATCACCTCCACCTCGATGAGCAACCCCGGCGAGAACAGCCGCGACACCTCCACCGTCGTGCTGGCCGGGGGTTCGCCGGTGATGCGGCGCCCGCGCACGGCCCCGTACTCCGACAGCAGCGACATGTCGGTGAGGAAGGTCCGGATGTGGGTCACGTCGTCGAACGTGCAGCCCTGATCGGCGAGGACGCGTGACAGCTGGTCCATCACGTACTCGGACTGGCGCGTCATGTCCCCCTCGCCGACCACCTTCCCCTCCCCGTCCAGGGCCACCTGCCCGGAGACGAACAGCAGGTTCCCCGCCCTGGTGGCGTGGGAGTAGTACCCGTTGGTGGCGGGGACCGTGGCCGGGTTTATCCTCTGCACGCCCGTACGGCCCCGCTGGTCGCTCCGCTCCATGTCCCGGCCCGCCTCGCCGGTCCGAGCTGCCCCTGCGGGCCCGGTCACGGTGAGGTGCGCGAAGATCGCGGTCAGGTCCGCGTCGCCCAGCCCGGCCGCCGTCGCGGCGGCCAGCCTGTTTCCGGCCGCGGCGGCGAGGGTCCGGGTCCCGTGCGAGGCCAGCGCCATGTCCTTGGCGGCCAGGCCGAGGGCGTAACGCGTCTCGTCCGGGCCGTTCTCGACGGCCGGGCGGACCCGTTCGGCGAGCGCTCCCAGCGGTGTGCCGCCGAGCACGTCCAGCAGCGTCCCGGTGTCCACCCCGGTCTCCTTCGCGCAGGCGACGGTCTCGGCGAGCAGCACCTGGGCGGGCACCAGCGCGCTCATCACGGCCAGCTTCATCGCCGCGCCCGCACCCGGGCCGCCGACCTCGCGTACCCGGCCGAACACCTTCAGCACCTTCCGGCAGCGGGCCAGGTCCTCGGGGAGCCCGCCGGCCAGCACCGTCAGCGTGCCGTCCTCGGCGGGCCCCACGCTGCCCAGGACCGGCGCGTCGACCAGTCCCACCTCGTGGGGAAGCAGGTCGCGGAGCCCGGCCACCGCCTCGGGCCCGATCGTGGACATCTCCGCGACCACGGTCCCGGCCCGCAGCCCCGGTGCCGCGTCCGCGAGCACCCGCCGCACCGCCGAGGGGTCGCTGAGCATCGTGACCACCAGTTCCGCGCCCGCCACGGCCCGAGCCGGCGAGGTCGCCACGGTGGCCCCCTCGACCACGCGGGGGGTGCGGTTCCACACCGTCACCTCGTACCCGGCCGCCACGAGCCGCCGGGCCATCGGGGCGCCCATGCGCCCCAGACCAAGAAAGGAAATCATGCGCCTCACGGTAGGGAGTCAGTGAGGCATTCCACCAGCGACTAGATTGCATATAAGCCATGCGAAGGAGGAATGTGTTCGACATCGAAGGGCTCCGCCTGCTGGACACCGTGGCCCGCACCGGGTCTTTCACCGCGGCGGCCGCCAGGCTCAGCTACACCCAGTCGGCGGTCTCCCGGCGCATCGCCGCGCTCGAACACCGCGCGGGCGGCCCGCTGTTCGAGCGGCTGCCGCGCGGGGTGCGGCTGACGCCCGCCGGTGAGGCGCTGCACCACCACGCCCAGGTCGTGCTGAACCGGCTGACCAGGGCGGAGGAGGAGCTGGCCGGCATCCACGGCGGCTACCGGGGGCGGCTGCGGGTGGGCGCGTTCGCCACCGCCAACGTCGCGCTCGTGCCAGGCGCCCTGCGCGAGTTCCGCAAGGAGTTCCCCGAGGTCGAACTCGTCCCGATCGAGGGGCCCAGCCGCAGCCTGCTGCGCCGCATGCGAGAGGGCGGCCTGGACGTCGCGGTGGTCAGCGACTACCCCTTTGAGCTGCCCCGTGAGGAGGAGCCGGAGCTGGTCGAGCTGGCCGACGACGAACTGTTCGTCGCGCTCCGCCGTGACCACCGGCTGGCCGGGCAGGAGATCGTCGACCTGCGCGAGCTGCGGGAGGAGACCTGGATCGAGGCGTCCCCGCCCGGCGGGGCCACCGCCCTCGCCGCGGCCTGCGCCCGGGCCGGGTTCACCCCCCGCGCCTCGGTCAGGATCAGCGAGTGGACGGGCAAGTTCGGGTTCGTCGCGGCAGGGCTCGGCATCACGCTGGTGCCCGCCATCGCCGCGCACGCCGTACCGCCCGATCTGGTGCTCCGATCCCTCGGCGAGCTCGCCCCCCGCAGGACCGTCTACGCGGCCCTGCCGCCCGTCCCGCTGCCCGCGGCCCGCACCCTGGTGCGCCTGCTGGCCGCACAAGCGAGACAATAGGGAAGTGCATGACTCTTTTGCGCATGTCACCGGATATCTGGCCACGGGGCTCCGAGACGTCACCACCGACCTGACCGCCTTGGACGGCGAGGGATGGTGGGCCGTCGTGGTCGACTACGAGGGCAAGGTGACGTGCGCCAGGTTCGACGACGTCCGTCAGGCCCCGCTGCCCGTGCCGCGTGGTCCCTGGCGCGGGCCGCACCCGTCGTCGTGGCGCAGCTCCCTGGACCGGGCCGGGTACGAGGACGGCGTGCGGCGCATCCGCTCGTACATCGAGCGTGGCGAGGTCTACCAGGCCAATCTGTGCAGGGTGCTGAACGCTCCGCTGCCCGCGGGAGGGGAACCGGACCCGCTGGCACTGGCCGTACGGCTGGCGGAGGGCAACCCCGCCCCCTACGCCGCGACGGTGAGCCTGCCGGGACTGAGCGTCGTGTCGGCCTCTCCCGAGCTCTACCTGTCCAGGGACGGTGACGTGGTCGAGTCCAGACCGATCAAGGGGACCGGGGTCACCGAGGAGGACCTGCAGGAGAAGGACTACGCGGAGAACGTGATGATCGTCGATCTCGTCCGCAACGACCTGGGCAGGGTCGCCGAGGTCGGCTCGGTGAGCGTGCCCGCCCTGTGTGAGGTGGAGGAGCATCCCGGTCTCGTGCACCTGGTCTCCACGGTCAGGGCGCGGCTCGCGCCGGGGTGCGGGTGGCCCGAACTGTTCGGCGCGACCTTCCCGCCGGGGTCGGTGACAGGGGCCCCGAAATCTTCCGCCCTGCGTATCATCGATGAGCTCGAACCCGAGCCGCGCGGGCCGTACTGTGGGACCGTGGGCTGGGTCGACGCCGGCCGGCGGCGGGCGTCGCTGGCCGTGGGGATCCGCACGTTCTGGCTGTCGCCCGGCGAGATCCGTTTCGGCACGGGCGCGGGCATAACCTGGGGGAGCGACCCGCGCCGCGAATGGGACGAGACCGAGTTGAAGGCCTCCCGGCTCGTCGCTCTGGCATCAACATAAGGTTCAGAAGGAGTCGCATGAAGGTACCTGTATGGCTCAACGGGGCACTTGTCTCTCCGGATCAGGCCACCGTTTCAGTTTTCGATCATGGTTTGATGGTCGGGGACGGGGTGTTCGAGACCATCAAGTGCGTGAACGGTGCCACGTTCGCGCTCACCCGCCACCTTGACCGGCTCACGCTCTCGGCGCGGCGCATGGAACTGCCCGACCCCGACACCGACGCGATCGCCGACGGGATCCGCGCCTGCCTGGCCGAGGCCCCGCCATGGCGGCTCGGCCGCGTCCGGGTCACCTACACCAGCGGCCCGGGGCCGCTCGGCTCGGACCGGGGCGAGGTGGGCTGCACGACCGTGGTGATCGTCGACGAGCAGAAGCCGTTCCCGGCCACCGCCGACGTCACGGTCGTGCCCTGGCCGCGCAACGAGCGCGGCGCGCTCGCCGGGGTGAAGAGCACCTCCTACGGTGACAACGCCAGGGCGCTGTTCTACGCCAAGGCCGCCGGCGGCGGCGAGGCGATCTTCGAGAACATCGCGGGAGACCTCTGCGAGGGCACCGGCAGCAACGTCTTCATCGTGCGTGACGGCCGGCTGGTCACCCCCACGCTCGCCTCGGGCTGCCTGGCCGGGGTCACCCGCGCGCTCGCGCTGGAGTGGTGCGGGGGAGCCGAGGAGGACGTCCCGATCTCGGCCCTGTACGAGGCGGAAGAGGCGTTCCTGACCTCTACCACCCGTGACATCCAGCCGATCCGCGCGGTCGACCAGACCGTGCTGCCCGCCGCGCCCGGCCCGATCACCGCCAAGGCCATGCAGGTCTTCGCCGAGCGCTCCGCCGCCGACCTCGACCCCTGAGGTTCCGGGTCTCCGGTTCCGGCGAGGGCACACCCCCGCCGGAAGGCCGGCCGTCCGGCGGTCACGGACCGGCTAGTAGGACACCTGGGTCTGCGCGTTCAGCTCCTTGATCCTGACCTTGGCCGCCGGATCGGTCAGCGGGTCGTCGATGCGGAGCACGTCCAGGCCCCTGGTGATGTCACTGGAGTAGATGTGGCCGTTGTAGTAGTACGCCGACCACGAGCCGCCGACTCCCGGAAGCGGGCCCCGCTCGAAGAAGCCGATCTCCCGGGGGTTGGCCGAGTCGGTGAAGTCCCAGACGGACACCCCGCCCTGGTACCACGCCTGGACCATGATGTCCTTTCCCGGCACGGGTAGCAGCGACCCGTTGTGCGCGACGCAGTTCTCGTCGGACGCCTGCTCCCTCGGGATCTTGAAGTAGCCGCGGAGCGTGAGCCTGCGGTCCTTGCCGAGGTCGTACACGGCGCTGGCGCCCTTGGTCTTCGGGGTGCCGGAGTCGCAGGTCGCGCTCACGCCGCCGCCCAGCTCGTCCCCGAAGACGACCTTGGTGGCGTCGTTGTTGAACGTCGCCGAGTGCCAGATGGCGAAGTTCTCCCGGTCGCTCACGTGCTGGAGCACCTTGGGGTTGGCCCGGTCGGTGATGTCCAGCAGGACTCCGTCGCCGAAGCAGGCCGCGGCGGCCAGGTTCTTCTCGGGGTAGGCCGTGATGTCGTGGCAGCCGCCGAGGCCGCCCTCGCCGGGGGAGTCGGAGAGCACCGGTTGCGAGATCACCTTGGCGGTCTCGGGGGCCTCGACGGGTACCTCGACCACGGAGATCTTGTTGTGCGGCGCCGGGCAGGTCGTCGACTGTGGCTCGGGGCCCGGGGAGGAGATGTAGAGGTAGACGCGGCCCGCGTCGCCGGGGACGAGGGTGTGGGTGTGCGAGCCGC
This sequence comes from Streptosporangium sp. CA-115845, assembly GCF_050943795.1. Classification (NCBI taxonomy): domain Bacteria; kingdom Bacillati; phylum Actinomycetota; class Actinomycetes; order Streptosporangiales; family Streptosporangiaceae; genus Streptosporangium; species Streptosporangium sp. CA-115845. The sequence continues at coordinate 3,533,943 of NZ_CP191988.1, forward strand.
AGTCGGTGCGGACCGCCGAGACGAACCTGGGATGGGACTTGTCCGCGATGTCGAAGATCCGGATGCCCTCCCAGCCGTCCGACTCCGGCTCGCCGCGCTGGGCGTCGCACTCCGGGCCGACCCGGGCGGAGTCGATCGACAGGAACAGCAGGTTCCCGCTCACCGAGACGTCGTTCTGCTCGCCGGGGCAGAGCACCCGGCTGACCGCCGAGGGGCTGGAGGGATCGGAGATGTCGAAGACGCTGAAGCCGTCGAAGTTGCCGACGAACGCGTAGTCGCCCTGGAAGGCCAGGTCGGTGCCCCAGGCTTGGGGTCCGTCGAGCGGGGCGCCGAGCGGCACGTTGGCCAGGTGCGTGACGTTGTCGCTGTGGATGCCGTCCCCGGAGATTCCGGGGGAGGGGGTCCCCACCGTCTGTTCAGTGTTCTCCGAGGCAGCCGCGGGCGGTGGGGCCTGGGGCGTTGGATCCGCCCCGCATCCGGCCACAAGAAGTAGCGCGGCCAGGCCGAACGCCATGGTCGATCGCACGGTGCCCCCATTACGTCGGTCCACTTGCCCCATTATTGAAGCTATGCGGAGGATTCGTATGCCGAGTCAGGTTATCGCGGTGATCATGGCGACATCGGTCCTTGGCGGATGCACGGAGGCGGCACAGCGAGGATCGGCACCGCTCGTCGCGGAGACCGGTGCACCGGTGATAATCCCGGGCGGCCCCGGCGAGGCGGGCCGTACGGCGCGACCGGGCGAGAATCTCGGGGAGTCCGAGGCCAGGGTCACGGCGGCCGACGTGAGGTTCGCCGAGGGCATGATCCCGCATCACCGGCAGGCACTGGAGATGGCGGAGCTGGTCCCGGCCAGGTCGTCCTCGCCGGTCCTGCGGAAACTCGCCGAACGGATCACCGCGGCGCAGCGGCCGGAGATCGCGGCCATGACGTCATGGCTGGAGGTGATCGGCCGGGCGCCGCAGGGGCACGAGGGGCACGACGAGCACGCGGTCACGTTGGAGGAGATGAACCGGCTCAGGGAGGCCAGGGGAGCGGCCTTCGACTCGCTCTTCCTGACCCTCATGATCGTTCACCACGAGGCGGCGGTCACGATGGCCGGGCTCCAGCTCCGCGAGGGCGCCGACCGGGCCATGCTGGCCGTCGCCAAGGACGTCGTCTCGGGCCAGGGCATCGAGATCGCCAGGATGCGGCGCCTGCTCAAGCCCGCGGCGTAGGCCCGCGGTCCCGCCGAGGGGCGCGGTGAGAGCCGGGTCAGGAGCTCCAGAGCATGTTGCTGAGCTCGGCGTCCAGATCCATGAAGTCGGTCTCGCGACCCGCGGGCACCAGCTCGTACGTCCGGTGCAGGAACTCCGTGAGCGGAGTCAGCGGCACCTCGAACAGCGCCTGTCCGAACGGCGAGGTGAGGCTGATGTGCAGCGTGCGCTCGCCGTCGGCACGCGCCGGCCACACCTGCACGTCGCCGTCGCCCACCCGCCGCACGATGCCGACGGTCAGCAACTCGCGGGCGAAGATCCACTCGACCGGCTCGTCGTTCCCCACGTGGAAGGCCATTCTGATCGCGTAAGGATCATCGGCCGTGTAGCTGAGTCCGGCAAGCAGGGGGACGGTGGTACGGTCGGGGACCACAAGCCGAAGGCCTAGCTCGGCAGAGACGGTGGCGCTGTTCATCGTCAGCCAAACCTTTTCGTCGTCGGTCCCCTCTTCGGGGCTTTCACTGCTTTCAAGCGGGCTTCGCTCCGCATGAGCCATCACGCGGAACAAAGAAACCTGTAGGAAAGATTCCGCCTCTACGCCCTTCTGTAACGCACATCACAGCGCGACATTTGGGCATCTACCGGGCTAAACATCACCAACAGGGCCGTATTTGCAAGGGTTTTGCGTCTCGTTTTGGTCACCGTCGACTCCCTGGCGGGGCGTCTCGGGTGATTCGGGTCGAGCCCGGGTCGTTCTGTGCTTCTGTGGATCAGGACGATGCTATGACACCGTAGCCCCCCGTCGGATGCATCCTCAGAGCTTTGCCTCCCGAGTGCGTCATCTCTCAAGATCAACTTTAGTGGCGGACACCGCTTCGCGGGCACTCCCGGATTGCTGTATGGTTTTCCACGTCGGCACCGCGAGGGGCCGGACAGGGCGGGCGATTAGCTCAGCGGGAGAGCGCTTCGTTCACACCGAAGAGGTCACTGGTTCGATCCCAGTATCGCCCACACTAGCAAGACGCAGATCAGAGCCCGGCGGTTGACATCAGCCGCCGGGCTCTTTCGTTGTCCCGCGATCTTCCGGACGACCGGGCATCCCGGACGAGTTCCCGGCTCCGCTCGCCGGGTGAGACGGGTTTCCGGCAGGGCGGGCCACGTCCGGCGTCCACGCATTGGAATCCGGTCCTGAGGGCGGCTCCGCCTTCCCTGCCGTGCCTGCCCGAGGTGTCTCCCGCTCCAGGCTCGCCGCCCGGTTTCGCGGTGCCGGCTTCACCCTGTGCCGAGGCTCGCGGACGTTCCCTCGCACCGGCTTGAAGGGGCCTGCGGGCCCGGGGGCAAGGGATCGCACTCGGGGCTGTAAGGCGAAGTAAACCGTCCTTCTCGACCCGTTGACGCGGCCGTAGCACGTATGTAACCTTTGGCCAACGCAATGCAAGAATATTGCAAAGTCCTGTTAAATTTTCTCTCTTCTCCGCAACTTCCGGTAGCGATGTGCCGCGCCACACATCCGTCGTATCCCTCCGGAAGAGCCCTCAGGTGACGTCGTTCTCGGCGTCGCATGGGCGCGCCCGGCGACCAGCACCCCCCAGCGACGAACGAGACGAGTTTCGCGGACCGACCCATCGCAGGTCACACCGGTCGGCCAGCCCGCCGGATGTCACGACTCCGAGTCCGCGTCTCGTGAGCGAGGCGCCTGCGCGCGCCCCGCGCCGCACGGCGGAGGCCCCGGCCTCCCATCCGACCCTGTCGTTCCAGCCGAGAGATAGAGGAACGCGATGAGAAAGCAGTACCTGGCGTTAAGGCTGGTGGCGGCGATGGCCGCGACCAGCCTGCTCGTCCTGGCCGGGGCGGTCTCACCCGCCGCGGCGGCCGGCCCCAACCTCGCGGTGGGTAAGGCGACCTCGTCAAGCAGCACCACCGCCCCCTACGGCGCGGCCAACGTCACCGACGGCAATGCCAACACCTACTGGGAGAGCAGCAACAACGTCTTCCCGCAGTGGCTCCAGGTGGATCTCGGAGCCGTCACCAACGTGGACCAGATCATCCTGAAGCTGCCCCCGGCGGCGGCCTGGGCCACCAGGACGCAGACCCTGTCGGTGCTGGCGGGCACGAGCGCCTCGCCCACCTCCACCATCGTCGGCTCCGCCGGCTACACCTTCAACCCGGCGACCGGCAACACGGTGACGATCAACTTCGCCGCGACCACCGCCCGCTACCTCCGGCTGAACATCACCGCCAACACGGGCTGGCCGGCCGGCCAGGTCTCCGAGTTCGAGGTGTACGGACCCACCGGCTCCGGCGATGACACGTCGCCGCCGACCACGCCGTCGAACCTGGCCTACACCGAGCCAGGCTCCGGCCAGATCAGGCTGACCTGGAGCGCCTCGTCCGACAACGTGGGCGTGACCGGGTACGACGTCTACGCCAACAACGTCCTGCGCGCCAGCGTGGCGGGCGATGTCCTGACCTACACCGACACCCAGCCGGCCAGTGCGACGGTGTCCTACTACGTCAAGGCCAAGGACGCGGCGAACAACCAGTCCGGCAACAGCAACACCGTCACCCGTACCGGCTCCGGCGGCGGCTCCAACCTGGCCGTCGGCAAGGCGATCACCGCCTCCTCCACGGTCTTCACCTTCGTGGCCACCAACGCCAACGACAACAACACGGCGACCTACTGGGAGGGCAACGGCGGCAGCTACCCCAACACGCTGACCGTCAGCCTGGGCGCGAACGCCACCCTCAACTCGGTCGTGCTGAAGCTGAACCCCGACAACATCTGGGGGACGCGTACCCAGAACATCCAGGTTCTCGGGCGTGAGCAGAGCTCGACCTCCTTCACCAGCCTGGCGGCGGCGGCGAACTACACCTTCGACCCCGCCTCCGGCAACACGGTGACGATCCCGGTCGGCGGCTCCTACGCCGACGTCCAGCTCAAGATCACTTCCAACACCGGCGCCCCCGCCGGGCAGGTCGCCGAGTTCCAGGTCATCGGCACCCCGGCGCCGAACCCGGACCTGACGATCACCGGCCTGACGGCGTCCCCCGCCTCCCCGATCGAGACCGACGCGATCACGCTGTCGGCCACGGTCAAGAACAACGGCACCGCGGCCGCCGGCGCGACGAACGTCAACTTCTACCTGGGCACCACCAAGGTCGGCACCGCCCCGGTCGCCGCGCTGGCCGCGGGGGCCTCCGCCACCGTCTCGGCCGGCATCGGTACCCGTGACGCCGGCAGCTACCCGCTGAGCGCCAAGGTCGACGAGGCGGGCAGCGTCATCGAGCAGAACGAGTCGAACAACGACTTCTCCAGCCCCTCCCCGCTCGTGGTCAGGCCCGTCGACACCTCCGACCTGGTCGCGACGACCAGCTGGACCCCGAGCAACCCGGCGAACGGCAACGTCGTCACCTTCTCCGTGGCGATCAAGAACCAGGGCACCGTGGCCTCCGCGGGCGGCGCCCACGGCATCACGCTGACCGTCGCCAACGAGGCGGGCACCGTGGTCCGCACGCTGACCGGCTCCCACACCGGTGTGATCGCCGCGGGCGCCACCACCGGCCCGGTGAACCTGGGCACCTGGACGGCGGCCAACGGCAAGTTCACCGTCAAGACGGTCCTCGCCGACGACGCCAACGAACTGCCGGTCAAGCGGGCCAACAACACGGTCACCCAGCCGTTCTTCGTCGGCCGCGGCGCCAACATGCCGTACGACATGTACGAGGCGGAGGACGCCGTCGTCGGCGGCGGGGCGGCCGTGGTCGGCCCGAACCGCGACATCGGCGACCTGGCGGGTGAGGCGTCAGGTCGCAGGGCGGTGACGCTGAACACGACGGGCAGCTACGTCGAGTTCACCACCAAGGCCAGCACCAACACCCTCGTCACCCGCTTCTCCATCCCCGACTCGGCGGGCGGCGGCGGCATCGACTCGACGCTCAACGTCTACGTCGACGGCACCTTCCTCAAGGCCATCAACCTGACGTCCAAGTACGCCTGGCTGTACGGCGCGGAGGCGAGCCCGGGCAACTCGCCGGGTGCCGGCACGCAGCGTCACATCTACGACGAGGCCAGCATGATGCTCGGGACCACCGTCCAGGCCGGCAGCAAGATCAAGCTGCAGAAGGACCCCGCCAACACCACGACGTACGCGATCGACTTCATCAACACCGAGCAGGTGTCGCCGATCGCCAACCCCGACCCCGCCAGGTACACCGTTCCGGCCGGGTTCACCCACCAGGACGTGCAGAACGCGCTCGACAAGGTGCGGATGGACAACACCGGCACCCTCGTCGGCGTCTACCTGCCGCCGGGCACCTACCAGACGGCGAGCAAGTTCCAGGTCTACGGCAAGGCGGTGAAGGTGGTCGGCGCCGGCCCCTGGTACACCCAGTTCCGCGCGCCGTCGAACCAGGACAACACCGACATCGGGTTCCGTGCCGAGGGAACCGCGAACGGCTCGTCCTTCGCCAACTTCGCCTACTTCGGCAACTACACCTCGCGCATCGACGGCCCGGGCAAGGTGTTCGACTTCGCCAACGTCGCGGATGTGGTGATCGACAACATCTGGAACGAGCACATGGTCTGCCTCTACTGGGGCGCCAACACCGACCGCGTGACGATCAAGAACTCCCGCATCCGCAACATGTTCGCCGACGGCATCAACATGACCAACGGCAGCACCGACAACCTCGTCAGCAACAACGAGGCCCGCGCCACCGGTGACGACAGCTTCGCGCTGTTCTCGGCCATCGACGCCGGCGGCTCCGACATGAAGGGCAACGTCTACGAGAACCTGACGTCCATCCTGACCTGGCGGGCCGCCGGCGTCGCGGTCTACGGCGGGTACGACAACGTCTTCAGGAACATCTACATCGCCGACACGCTGGTCTACTCCGGCATCACGATCAGCTCGCTGGACTTCGGTTACCCGATGAACGGCTTCGGCGCCAGCCCGCCCACCCGGTTCGAGAACATCTCGATCGTCCGCGCCGGCGGTCACTTCTGGGGACAGCAGGTCTTCCCTGCGATCTGGGTCTTCTCCGCCTCCAAGGTCTTCCAGGGCATCCGGGTCAGCGACGTGGACATCGTGGACCCGACCTACGGCGGCATCATGTTCCAGACGAACTACGTCGGGGGCCAGCCGCAGTTCCCGGTCAAGGACACCGTGTTCACGAACGTCTCGATCACGGGCGCCAAGAAGAGCGGCGACGCCTTCGACGCCAAGTCCGGCTGGGCCATCTGGGCCAACGAGATGCCCGAGCCCGGCCAGGGCCCGGCGGTCGGCTCGGCCACGTTCAACAACCTCCAGATGAGCAACAACTTCCAGAACATCAAGAACACGACGTCGACCTTCACGATCAACGTCAACCCGTAGCAGGAGCGGGAAGGTGCCTCCGGGAGGGACGTCCCTCCCGGCGGCACCTTCGCCGTCCTCCGGCCGTGTGGCCGGTTCGCCCCCGGCTGTCGGGGGTGCCTCGTACAATGACCCGATGTCTTTCCCCGAGAACGACCCCGAGGTGAGCGACGCGTCGCGGGTCCTGCAGCGCGTCTTCGGCTACGAATCGTTCCGGGAGGGTCAGCAGGAGATCATCGACCATGTGGTGGCCGGTGGCGACGCCCTGGTGCTCATGCCGACGGGGGGCGGCAAGTCGCTGTGCTACCAGATCCCCGCGCTCGTGCGGAAGGGCACGGGGGTGGTGATCTCGCCGCTCATCGCGCTCATGCAGGACCAGGTCGACGCCCTGACGGCGCTCGGCGTGCGGGCCGGGTTCCTCAACTCCACCCAGGAGTTCGAGGAGCGCCGCCAGGTCGAGTCGGCCTTCCTCTCCGGTGAGCTGGACCTGCTCTACCTGGCGCCGGAGCGGCTGCGGGTCGACGCGACGCTGCGCCTGCTCGACAGCGGGACGATCTCGCTGTTCGCCATCGACGAGGCGCACTGCGTGGCCCAGTGGGGGCACGACTTCCGGCCCGACTACCTCGCCCTGTCCGCGCTGCACGAGCGCTGGCCCGACGTGCCGCGCGTCGCGCTGACCGCCACGGCCACCAGGGCCACCCACGCCGAGATCGCCTCCAGGCTCAGTCTGGAGGGGGCCCGCCACTTCGTGGCGAGCTTCGACCGGCCCAACATCCAGTACCGCATCGCTCCCAAGAACGAGCCGAAGCGGCAGCTGCTCGACCTGCTCCGCACCGAGCACGCCGGGGACGCGGGCATCGTCTACTGCCTGTCGCGCAACTCGGTCGAGAAGATCGCCGAGTTCCTGGTGGAGAACGGTGTCCAGGCGCTGCCCTATCACGCGGGCCTCGACGCCCGCACCCGCGCCGCCAACCAGGCACGCTTCCTGCGCGAGGACGGCCTCGTCATGGTCGCCACGATCGCGTTCGGCATGGGCATCGACAAGCCCGACGTGCGGTTCGTCGCCCACCTCGACCTGCCCAAGTCCATCGAGGGTTACTACCAGGAGACCGGCAGGGCGGGGCGCGACGGCCTGCCCTCCACCGCCTGGCTCGCCTACGGCCTCCAGGACGTCGTGCAGCAGCGCAAGATGATCGACACCTCGGAGGGTGACGACACCCACCGCCGCCGCCTGGCCACCCACCTGGACGCCATGCTCGCCCTGTGCGAGGCGGTCGAGTGCCGCCGCGTGCTGCTGCTCGCCTACTTCGGCCAGCAGGCCGCCGCCTGCGGCAACTGTGACACCTGCCTGTCGCCGCCCGAGTCCTGGGACGGCACGGTCGCCGCGCAGAAGGTCCTGTCGACGGTGTTCCGGCTGATGCGCGAGCGCCGCCAGAAGTTCGGCGCGGGCCAGATCATCGACATCCTGCTCGGGAAGAAGACGGCCAAGGTCATCCAGCACGACCACGACGGCCTGACGGTGTTCGGCATCGGCACGGAGCTGGGCGAGGCCGAGTGGCGTGGCGTGGTGCGCCAGTTGCTGGCGCAGGGGCTGCTGGCCGTTGAGGGGGACTATGGCACGCTGGTACTGACCGAGGCGAGCGCGGAGGTGCTGGGGCGCCGGCGCCAGGTCCCGCTGCGGCGCGAGCCTACGATGGCGGCCCGGCCCGCCAAAGCCGCGAAGACCTCCTCCTCGCGCCGGGCCGAGCCCGTCGAGCTGCCCGAGGAGGCGGTGCCGGTGTTCGAGCTGCTCCGCGCCTGGCGCGGAGCCACCGCGAAGGAGCAGGGGGTGCCCGCGTACGTGATCTTCCATGACGCGACCCTGCGCGAGATCGCGACCCGGTCCCCCTCGTCCCTGGCCGAGCTGGGCACGGTGAGCGGGGTCGGGGAGAACAAGCTGGCCAAGTACGGCCGGCAGGTCCTCGACACCCTCGCCGGTGCCGGTTCCGGCCCCGATCCCGCGGGAAGCGAGGAAGGTCTCCTGGCCTTCCCCTGAGGTAGAATCGGGCGGAATCCGGGCCTCAGCGCCCCAATGACACGCAGGTAGGGGCCTGGAGGCTGTCGTCCACCTCCGGGCTCCTCGCGTTGACGGCCCCCGCGGCTGCGGACTCCCGAAAGAGGACGATCGTTGCCTGACAGAAGGAACGACCCCGTGGTGGTCGTCGGGCTCGGCCGCTTCGGCGGCTCCCTCGCACTCGAGCTCTCCCGGCGGGGAACCGAGGTGCTGGCCATCGACAGCCGCCCCAAGGTGGTGCAGAGCCTGGCGGGGAAGCTCACCCATGTCGTCGTCGCCGACTCCACGGACATCGAGGCGCTGCGCCAGATCGGAGTGCCCGACTTCTACCGGGCGGTGGTCGCCATCGGCACCGACCTGGAGTCCAGCATCCTCACCACCTCCCTGCTCGTCGAACTGGAGATCGAGGACGTCTGGGCCAAGGCGATCAGCCGCGAGCACGGCCGCATCCTGGAGCGGGTCGGCGCCCACCACGTGATCCTCCCCGAGCACGACATGGGGGAGCGGCTGGCCCACCTGCTCAACGGGCGGATGCTCGACTACATGGAGGTGGACGGCGACTACGCGGTGGTCAAGACCCGGCCGCCCCGCGAGTACGTCGGCGTGCCCCTGGGCGAGTCCAACCTGCGGCGCAAGTACGGCGTGACGGTGGTCTGCGTCAAGGGCCAGTACGACGAGTTCACCTACGCCGACTCCGGAACGGTGCTGGGCTACGGCGATGTGATCGTCATCGCGGGCAAGATCGAGCAGGTGGAGCGGTTCACCGAACTCCCGTGACCGCCCCCGCCATGTGGCCCGCGTGCCGCCGGTACGTCCGTGTGTGGTCCCCGCCGTCGATCTACACTGGACGGAACCACTAGAACGGAGTTCGGTAGCGATGCGATTCGGACTGTTGCTCAACGAACCCAAAGAGCCGGACGTGCTCGGCAAGCTGCGGGAGCGCATCGCCCGCGCGGCCGACGACGGCTTCTCCTCCGCCTGGATGTCCCACATCTTCGGCCTCGACGCGCTGACCGCGCTCGCCGTGGCCGGAAACCAGGTGCCCGGGATCGAACTCGGCACCGCCGTCGTCCCGACCTACCCGCGCCACCCGGCGGCCCTCGCCCAGCAGGCGCTCACGGTCAACGCCGCCCTCGACGGGCGGCTCACGCTCGGCATCGGGCTCTCGCACCAGCTGGTGATCGAGAGCATGTACGGCATCGGCTTCGAGCGGCCCGCCCGGCACATGCGCGAGTACCTGTCGATCCTGATGCCGCTGGTACGCGGGGAGAACGCGTCCTTCCAGGGGGAGACCCTCACCGGACAGCTCGGGCTGAGCACGCCGGGACCGAGGGACATGCCCGTGCTCATCGCCGCGCTGGCCCCCAGGATGCTCAGGCTGGCCGGGGAGACGGCCGACGGCACCGTGCTGTGGATGACCGGTCCCCGGACCGTGGCCGAGCATGTGGCGCCCGCCGTCACCGAGGCCGCGCGGGCCGCGGGGCGCCCCGAGCCGAGGATCGTGTGCGCGCTGCCCATCTGCGTCACCGACGACGCCGAGGCGGCCAGGGCGCTGGCCGCGGAGCGGTTCGAGATCTACGGCCAGCTGCCGTCCTACCGGGCGATGCTGGATCGGGAGGGGGCCGCGGGCCCGGCCGACGTGGCGATCGTCGGAGACGAGGACGAGGTGTCGGCGCGGATCGAGGCGCTCGCCAAGGCGGGGGTCACCGACTTCGTCGCCGCCGAGTACTCTCCCGGCACCCGGACCAGGGAGTTCCTCAAGAGCCTTCTCTGACGCACCGCCCCCGCACCCGTCCCGCTCAGACGCCGAAGGCGCTCAGGGCCGCCCAGGCCGTGCCGGCACCGGTCACGGCCCCGGCGGCGACCTGGGCGGGGGTGTGGTGGGTGAGCCGGACCCGCGCCCAGCACACCGTCGACACCACCAGCGCGCCCACGACCAGGGTGGGCGCCGCGGGCAGCACGTGGGCCAGCACCACCACGGTGCCCGCGGACACGGCCGCGTGGAAGGAGATCTTCCACTTGAGAGTGATCGGGACCGTCACCGCGAGCGCGGCCAGCATCGCGGTGACCGTGGCCACCAGCAGACGCGGCGCGCCGAGGGAGATCAGCAGCACCAGCGCGACGACCACCGCCGCGACCGCCACCAGCAGCGGCCTGGTCCGGCTCGCCCGGTCGACCAGATGATGGGAGTCCAGGCGTCCGGAACGGACCCCGGCCAGGATCACCAGGGCGGGAATGCCGCCGCACAGGGCTGAGGCCACCAGGCCCCACACCCCGCCCCGCCACCCGTCGGCCATCAGCCCGACGACCGGGGGCAGCCCGATGACCAGCACCTGCGGTGCGAACAGCCCCGTCACCCACCGGGCCGCCGCCGTCGCGCCGCTCCCGTCGCCCGCCATCTCCTGACCGGTCATCTGAATCCTTCCAGCGCCAGGACCTCGGTCCCGGAGGCGTACGCGTCGGGGTGAGGTCCGTGGGGCCACCCTGCCAGCCGGGAGACCCGGGGACGAGCACCCGCGGGCCCCACGGCCTCCGGCACGCCGCCGCGCTCGCGGTAGCGTGCCGGTGATCAGTCGTTGGCGTGCAGGATGCTGTTGAGCTCCACGCCCGTCCCCTGGCGGGGCACGACCTCGACGGCCCCCGAGGTGGAGTTGCGGCGGAACAGCAGGCCGGAGGCGCCGGAGAGCTCGGCCGCCTTGACCACCTGACCCTCGGGCAGGGCCACCTTGGTCCCGGCGGTGACGTAGAGGCCCGCCTCCACGACGCAGTCGTCACCGAGGGAGATGCCGATGCCGCTGTTGGCGCCCAGCAGGCAGCGCTGCCCGATGGAGATGACCTGCTTGCCGCCGCCGGACAGGGTGCCCATGATCGAGGCACCGCCGCCGACGTCGGAGCCGTCGCCCACGACGACGCCCGCCGAGATACGACCCTCGACCATGGAGCCGCCGAGCGTCCCGGCGTTGAAGTTGACGAAACCCTCGTGCATCACGGTCGTGCCGCTCGCCAGGTGCGCGCCGAGACGGACCCGGTCGGCCTCGGCGATCCGGACGCCGCTGGGCACCACGTAGTCGACCATCCTGGGGAACTTGTCCACGCCGTAGACGGTCACCTGGCCGCGGGCGCGCAGGCGGAGCCGTACCCGCTCGAAGCCCTCGACGGCGCACGGACCGTGGTTGGTCCACACCACGTTGCCGAGCAGGCCGAACAGCCCGTCCAGGTTCAGGCCGTGCGGCTGGACGAGGCGTGCCGACAGCAGGTGCAGGCGCAGGTAGACGTCGTAGGTGTCGGCCGGGGCCTCTGACAGCTTGGTGATCTGAGTCCGCACCGCGACCACCTCCACGCCGCGGTCCTCGTCCACGCCGAGCAGCGCGGCGACCTCGGAGCCGAGCTCCTGGGCGGCCTCCTGCGCGCTCAGCCGCCTGGTGCCCGGCGCGGAGGGCTCGCCCAGCTGCGGGGACGGGAACCACGTGTCGAGCACGGTCCCGCCGGAAGTTATGGTCGCGATGCCGGTCGCGTACGCGCCGGAGATCTGAGCTGCTGCGTTCACACCGACCAAGCCTAGCCAAAGCGGTCGCAACGGCAGTATGCCGAGGGAGCGTCGGGCGTGTGCCCACGGCACTCACCGGTTAGCGTGGCCGCCATGCTGCAGGGGATCGACGTGTCGAACTGGCAGGGCGCCGTCAACTGGGGCGCGCAGGCGAAGGGCGGGGTCTCCTTCGCCTTCGCCAAGGCGAGTGAGGGGAGCACCTTCACCGACAAGTGGTTCGGCACCAACTGGAACGGCATGCGCGAGAGCTGGATCGTCTGCGGCGCCTACCACTTCGCCCGCCCCGCGGGCGACCCCGAGGTGCAGGCGGTGCACTTCCTGAAGATCGTGCAGCGGGCCGGAGGGCTGCGCAGGGGCGATCTGCTCGCCCTCGACCTGGAGACCAACGACCACCTGCCCGCCGCCAGGGTGGCGCGGTTCGCCCGCAGCTGGTGTCAGGCGATCATCGCGCTGGCCGGGGTGAAGCCGGTGGTCTACACGTTCCAGGCGTTCGCGCAGAACGGCAACTGCGCCGGGCTGGAGACCTACCCGCTGTGGATCGCCGCGCCCGACGCGCCCCGGGGCAGGCCGCAGGTGCCCAGCCCGTGGCGGAGGTGGACCATTCACCAGCACTCGCACAAGCCGCTGGATCGCAACGTCTTTCGCGGGACCCGGGCCGAGCTGACCTCGCTGGGCTACCGCCGGAGCCGCGACGCCTGAGAAATCGCGTCGCCGACACCGGTAGCATCGATTTCGGACCATCCATCGACGTCTCCCAGGGAGCAACCGTGTCGGCCGTGTCAGAACTTCGTATCACCCTCGCCGGAGCCGCGCGTGTGGTGGCGGGAGGCACGACGTACGGGGAGGCGCTGGAGGCGGACGGCCGCTCCGTGGTCGCCGCCCGCGTGGGCGGCGAGCTGAAGGACCTCGCGGCCCCGGTGGCCGAGGGCGACGTGATCGAGCCGGTCGAGGCGGCCAGCCCCGACGGGCGCTCCATCGTCCGCCACTCCACCGCGCACGTCATGGCCCAGGCCGTTCAGGAGATCTTCCCCGAGGCCAGGCTGGGCATCGGCCCGCCGGTCGAGAACGGTTTCTACTACGACTTCGACGTCAAGAACCCCTTCACCCCCGACGACCTCAAGCGCATCGAGAAGCGCATGCGCGAGATCGTCAAGCAGGGCCAGCTCTTCTCCCGCAGGCCCGTCTCCGACGACCAGGCGGCCGAGGAACTCGCCGCCGAGCCGTACAAGCTGGAGCTGATCGGCCTCAAGGGCGGGGCCGCCGACGAGGAGAGCGTCGAGGTGGGCGGTGCCGAGCTCACCATCTACGACAACCTCGACCCCAAGACCGGCGAGCTGTGCTGGAAGGACCTGTGCCGCGGCCCCCACGTGCCGACCACCCGGTCCATCCCGGCGTTCAAGCTGATGCGCACCGGCGGCGCCTACTGGCGGGGCAGCGAGAAGAACCCGCAGCTCCAGCGGATCTACGGCACCGCCTGGGAGTCGCGCGAGAAGCAGGACGAGTACCTCCACCTGCTGGAGGAGGCCGAGAAGCGGGATCACCGCAGGCTGGGCGCCGAGCTCGACCTGTTCTCCTTCCCCGACGAGCTGGGCTCCGGCCTGCCGGTCTTCCACCCCAAGGGCGGCGTGATCCGCCGCGTCATGGAGGACTACTCGCGCAAGCGGCACGAGGAGGCGGGCTACTCCTTCGTCAACACCCCGCACATCACCAAGAGCAAGCTCTACGAGATCTCCGGCCACCTCGACTGGTACAAGGACGGGATGTTCCCGGCCATGGAACTGGAGGGGGCGGAGTACTACCTCAAGCCGATGAACTGCCCGATGCACAACCTGATCTTCAGGTCCCGCGGGCGTTCCTACCGGGAGCTGCCGCTGCGGCTGTTCGAGTTCGGCACGGTCTACCGCTACGAGAAGTCCGGCGTCATCCACGGCCTGACCCGCGTGCGCGGCATGACGCAGGACGACGCGCACATCTACTGCACTCACGAGCAGATGCGCGACGAGCTCAAGTCGCTGCTGCGCTTCGTGCTCGACCTGCTCCGCGACTACGGGCTCGACGACTTCTACCTGGAGCTGTCGACCAAGGATCCGGAGAAGTTCGTCGGCCCCGACGAGGTGTGGGAGGAGGCGACCGAGACGCTGCGCGAGGTCGCCGAGTCCGAGAAGCTGGAGCTCGTCCTCGACCCCGGGGGCGCCGCCTTCTACGGGCCGAAGATCTCCGTTCAGGCCCGCGACGCCATCGGCCGCACCTGGCAGATGTCGACCATCCAGCTGGACTTCAACCTGCCTGAGCTCTTCGAGCTCGAGTACCAGGCCGCGGACGGCACCCGGCAGCGTCCCGTCAAGATCCACCGGGCGCTGTTCGGCTCGATCGAGCGCTTCTTCGGCGTCCTGGTCGAGCACTACGCGGGCGCGTTCCCCCCCTGGCTCGCGCCGGTCCAGGTGGTCGGCATCCCGATCGCCGAGGCACACGTGCCCTACCTTCAGGACGTCGCCAAGAAGGCTCGCGAGCGAGGCATCAGGATCGAGGTCGACGCCTCCGACGACCGGATGCAGAAGAAGATCCGCAACGCGCAGAAGTCCAAGGTGCCCTTCATGCTCCTGGCGGGCGACGACGACATCGCAGGAGGCGCCGTCTCCTTCCGCTTCCGCAACGGCGAGCAGAAGAACGGGGTCCCGGTCGACGAGGCGATCACCGAGATCGTTGACGCGATCGAGCGCCGCCTCCAGGTCTGAGTCTCCTCCGAGGCGTTCCGGGTCCGGCTTCCCCACGGGGGGCCGGACCCGTTCCTGTAGCGGGGCCTGGCCCCGCCAGGCGTCCCTAGTCGTGCCTCGCGGGCTCGGCGGGTGCCTCGGGCCGGACCTCACCCGGCAGGCGCACGTCCTCCACGTCGACGTTGACCTCGACGACCCGCATGCCGAGCATCCGGCTGATGGTCCGGGCCACGTTGGTCTTCACCTCGTTGGCCACGTCCATCACCACGTGCCCGTACTCCGCCACGATCGACACGTCCACCGCGGCCGTACGGTCCTGCACATGGGCGCTGACGCCCCGGGGGCCGCGCCTGGCACCGATTCCGGCCCGCTCACGCACCGGCTCCACCGCGTGGGCGGCGTTGCCTCCCAGCTCGGCGACGCCCGTGACCTCAAGGGTGGCGAGGGCCGCGACCTTCTCCACCACCTCGTCCGCCACCTTGATCCGGCCCTTCACCACGGCCGAGGACACCGGGGTGACCGGGGTGACCGGGACCGGGGGAGTCAGCGGAGAGAGCGGAGACACGGTCGCCGTCACGGCCGGGGAAGGGGAGGGCACCTCGTCCGGTGACGGGGTGATCGTCTCGACCACCGCCAGGACGGGCTCGCTCGTGAAGGATGCCGGCGGCTCCGTGTCGGCGGACAGGGACAGGCTGAGGGAGAACGGGCGGGTGGGCCTGCCACCGGTCTCGGCGGGAGACACGGTCTCCTCGGTCGGCTCCTCGACGGAGACGTCGGTCATGGATACTCCTCGGCTGTCGATGGTCTTGCTGGGGGATTCTGCCGGAAATTTGCGGCATTCGTCCGTTAATGCGGTGAGATGTAGATCGGGAGCCCGTCCAGCCGCCGGATACCGGCCGGTTCCGGTGCCACGGCGGGAGGCGCCAGACCGAAGGAATCGGCTTGGCAATATGCTGGCGACCATGAGCAACGAGCCGGAGGCGCAGTACGGGGCGGGAACACCGGACGCGTTCCAGAGACTCTGGACTCCGCACCGGATGGCCTACATCAAGGGGGCCAGCAAACCGACGGGTTCGGGCCCAGAGGACGGCTGCCCGTTCTGCGAGATCCCCCAGATGAGCGACGAGGACGGCCTGATCGTCGCCCGAGGTGACGCGGTCTTCGCGCTGCTCAACCTCTACCCGTACAACTCCGGCCATCTGATGGTCTGCCCCTACCGCCACGTGCCGGACTACGCGGACCTGAACGAGGCCGAGACCACTGAGTTCGCCGACTTCACCAAACGGGCGCTGGTCGCCCTGCGCAAGGCCAGCGGCGCGCAGGGCTTCAACGTGGGCATGAACCTGGGCGGTGTGGCGGGCGCCGGGATCGCCGCCCACCTTCACCAGCACGTGGTGCCCCGCTGGGGCGGCGACACCAACTTCATGCCCGTCGTCGGCCAGACCAGGGTGCTTCCTCAGTTGCTGCGTGACACAAGGGAACTGCTCGCCGGCTCCTGGCCCGCCTCGTCGTAGCGCGAGGCTCCGCCCAGGGTCCTGATGCCCACCGACAGTGTCAGCGGCACGGCGAGCGCCAGTGCCATGGAGAGCACCGCGGCGCCCGAGTCGTTGACCAGCATGCCGACCACCCCGCTGACCAGGGTGCCGATCAACCCGGCCCGCAGCGCGGGGGAGTGCGCGAACGCGGCGGGCAGCACCCCCACGGTCGCCTGCTCCGGCCGTAGCAGCGCGTAGACGAGGAACGCCGTCGCGGCGATCACAACCGGCATCAGGTTGGGGCTTAGCAGCGTGCCCAGCATCGCGCCGAGCTTGCGGCCGATCACCTCGGTGGCCTCGCCGGTGAGCACCTGGCCCACGAAGCGCCCCAGGTGCGTCTGGAAGGCAGGCGGGCGCAGGTAGTCGAGGTAGGCGATGCCCATCACGGCGAAGTCGCCCGCCACGCAGAACGCGCCCAGCTTGACGATCGAGACCCGCCTGCCCGCGATCAGCAGCGCGGTCACCGCGATCCCCGGTACGAACGCGATCACGCCACCGAAGTCGCTGCCCACGCCCGGCCAGCCGCCCAGGATCATCGCGAAGCCGCCCAGCACCGCCACGGCGGTGACCGCCGCACCCGTGTGGCCTCCGCGCGTCAGCCGATGCGCGATCGTGGCGGTCAGCAGCAGCACCGAGGTGGCGAAGAGCGCGAACGGGATGTTGCCCAGGCCGTAGTAGCGGGCCCCGACCACGGCGCTGTAGCCCATCACGCTGTTGAGCTGCAGGGTCGTCCCGGTCAGCAGGTCGCCCGCGAGCACCGCCGCGGTAACCCCCGCCACCACCGCGGGCGGTCCGAGCGGTGCGCGTCGCCATGGCCCCGCCAGCGCCAGCGTGGCCAGCAGCAGCGCGCATCCGGCGATCCCGCCGACCAGTGCGAGCAGCGGCGTCCACGCGTCCTGCCAGGGGGTGAGGTTCACCAGGTACGTCGAGGCGGGCACCGAGGCCAGTGCCACCGCGGCCACGCGCATGCGCCTCAGCCCGCGCCTGCGGCGCAGCAGCAGGAACGCGGTCAGGTAGAAGGCGACCTGCAGCACGGCGACCGAGGTGAAGAAGACGCCGCCCACGTTCCTGATCGTCTGCCCGGCCACGTCGGCCCTCTCCAGGTCGGCCCGTGCGGCCTCGATGCCGCCGGTCTGCCTCTCGCTCGCCTGCCAGGGGAGCCCGACCATGCCCGGCGGTGCCTCGACGCCGGTCAGGGAGAGCACCGTCGCGGTGACGTCCGGCAGGATCGTGATGTCGTCGCGGTGGGTGGAGGCCGCTCCAAGGAAGCGGCCGGAGAGGTCTCCGTCGCGCATCATGGCAACCCGAAGGTGCGGGTTGGCGCCGTGGTCGGACAGGCCTGCCAGCAGTACGCGCGCATCCCTGGGCAGCACGCTCAGCACCGCTCCGGCCTTGGCGTCGGCCAGGCGCAGCGCCGCCGCCCGCTGCTGCGGGGTGAGTCGCTCCTCGACCTTGGGCAGCCGTCCGTCGGTGATGTAGGGCCTGATCAGATCGTCGACGTCGACGGCGATCACGCGACACCTGGTGAGCACGTCTGAGCGGATCTGCGCGGGGGAGGGAGCGTACACGTCGACCCTGCCCGATCTGTCGGCCAGTGCCAGCGCGGCCCCCGGGCCGATCGCCAGCGTGCACTCCCCGGCGGCGTGCACGGCCTCGCCGAGGGCGCCCGCGTTACGCTGCCCGGCGACGTCGCGCAGGTATCCGTAGCCGGGGATGACGGCACCCGTTTTGTCGGCCTCGGGCAGCGGGGGGAGCCCGCAGCCGTAGCCGACCGCGGACCTCACCCCGGCCGAGATCGTCAGCCAGCCGTCATAGGGACAGGTCACCCGGCCCACCGCGCGGACCGACAGCGAGCCGATCGCGCTCTGCGTGGCCAGCCGCCACAGATTCGGGGTGCCGCCGGGGCTGAGGTCGCTCCACTGCAGGCCGGGAATGCCGATCAGCACCACCCGTCCGTCCACCCGCGTGGCGGACTGCGCGACACCCGGCCACAGCAAGCCCAGGACCAGTGCAAACGCGAAAAGCGTCCGCTTCACCGACGACCTCCCCTTTAGCTTCTGCCAGGTGCTCGCACCGTAGGGGAAGATCGTGTCACGGGTCCAGCGAATCCGGGGGTGGACGGGGCGCGGCGAGTCCGGAGGCAGGCCGCGGGGTACCCGGGCGCTCATCGCCTCGCCGTGCCCGTCCCACGGCGCGCCCACGCCCGCACGGACGCGTGCCCGGTCAGGTCCCGGTGGGGGCGCTCTCGTTCTGCAGGCGGTCCAGGGCGGTGACCAGGTAGGTGCCGCCGCCCGTCGTGGTGAAGGTCTGGCGGTCGCCGTCCACCGCGGGCACGACCGCGACCAGGTTGCGGGCGTCGGCGGTGGCGCACTCGCCTGGCTTGCCGGAGGCGATCCGGTAGACCGCGTACGAGCGGGCCTCCGGGGAGCTCTTCCAGCTGAGCGAGGTGCCCTGGAGCCGCAGGTCCACGGGCTTGGCCGGGGCCTGCCCGCCGCGGTCCTTGATCAGCGGCAGCAGCGCCGGGCGCGCGTAGTGGCTCTTGACGATGCGGTCCAGCACGCCCAGGGGGTCGGTGGACAGCTGCTTGGCGCTGAAGTAGACGTCGCCGGAGACCTGCTTGTGCCTGCGGTTCTGAGTGAGGTGGGAGGGCAGCTCGCCGGGCCTGGTCCAGGCGGGGGTGTCGGTGGCGCCGACCCGGTACAGGGCCTGCCCGATGTAGAGGTGCACGTCGGTGCCCTTGACCTCGTTCGCCCACCAGGGCATCAGCACGTCGTAGTCGGCGGCCTTGAAGTCGCGCGGCCAGTAGAGCTGCGGTATGACGTAGTCGACGGTGCCCTTGCGGATCCAGTGGCGGGCGTCGGCGTAGATGGAGTCGTACGCCGACATGCCGCCGGTGGCCGAGCCGGTGGGATCCTCGGACTTGTTGCGCCAGATCCCGAACGGGCTGACGCCGAACTTCACGCTGTCCCTGACCTCGTGCACCGCCCTGTCGACCTGCGCGATCAGTTTGTTGACGTTGGCGCGGCGCCAGTCGGCGAGCTTGGCGCCCTTGCCGTACTTGGCGAAGGCGGCGTCGTCGGCGAACCTCGCGTTCCCGGAGGGGTAGGGGTAGAAGTAGTCGTCGAAGTGGACCCCGTCGACGTCGTAGCGGGTCACCACGTCCTTGACGACCTTGGTGACGTGGTCGCGGACCTCGGGCAGGCCGGGGTTGTAGTAGGCCTGGCCACCGTGCTTGACGACCCATTCGGGGTGGACCCGGGCGGGGTGGTTCGCGGGCAGCCTGGACAGGTCGCCGTCGGGGGAGGCGCGGTAGGGGTTGAACCACGCGTGGAACTCCAGGCCGCGCCGATGGGCCTCGGCGACGAGGAAGGGCAGCGGGTCCCAGCCGGGGTCCTTGCCCGCGGTGCCGGTCAGATACTGCGACCACGGCTCCAGGTTCGACCTGTACAGCGCGTCGGAGGCCGGGCGGATCTGGACGAACACCGCGTTGAACCGCCGCTTGACCGCGTTGTCGAGGATCCTGACGTACTCCGCCTGCTGCCGGGCGGCGGACAGACCGGTCCGCGAGGGCCAGTCGATGTTCTTGACCGTGGCGATCCACACCCCGCGCAGCTGCCGCTTGGGGTACCTCACATCCACCGGGCACCGTGCCGAGGTGGAGGTCGTCGCTCCCGCCGTTTCGGCCGAGACCGCCGAGCCCTTGGCGCCCTTGGGCCGGGCCGGTGCGGTGTCGGGGCCGAAGGTGTATGCGGCACCCGTGGTCAGAACGGCGAGGGCGGCAGCGGCCAGAAGAGGGCGTCCGTTTCGCATGGTTCCCAAGTCTGGCACCTGGACCAGTGTGCTCTGACCGGAAAAAAGAAATCGTTCCGTGATGATTTTGTTATGTGAGTGCGTGCTGGGAGGCGTGTGTCCGATGGGGTGTGTCCACCTGGTGGCGACGTGCCGCCGGGCACACGCCTCATCGCCCGATCAGCCGGTGACCTTCTCCACCAGATGTGACGGGAGCGGCTCGTAGCGCAGGAAGACCCGCTGGAACGTCCCGGTGCCGTGTGACATGGATCTCAGATCGATCGAGTACCGGGTGATCTCCAGCTCGGGCACCTCGGCCCTGACCAGGGTACGTCCCACCCCCACCGGCTCCGTGCCGAGCACGCGGCCCCTGCGCGAGGACAGGTCGGACATCACCGCGCCCACGTGCTCGTCGGAGACCAGCACGGACACCTCGTCGACGGGTTCGAGCAGCAGCGTGGGCACCTTGGTCGCGGCCTCCTTCAGCGCGAGCGCCCCGGCGATCTGGAAGGCCATGTCGGAGGAGTCGACCGAGTGGGCCTTGCCGTCGTACAGCGTCACCCGTACGTCCACCATGGGGTAGCCGGCGAGGACCCCGCGCTGCATCTGGGTGCGTACGCCCTTCTCCACCGAGGGGATGAACTGGCGCGGCACCACGCCACCGACGATCTTGTCCACGAACTCGAAGCCACCGCCGGACGGCAGGGGCTCGACCTCCAGGTGGCAGACGGCGAACTGGCCGTGGCCGCCGGTCTGCTTGACGTTGCGGCCCAGGGCCCGGCAGCGGCCGCCGAAGGTCTCCCTGAGCGGCACCCGCAGCTCGATCTTCTCCACCTCCACGCCGTGCCGCCTGCTCAGCCGCTCCAGCAGCACGTCGGTGTGGGCCTCGCCCATGCACCACAGTACGAGCTGGCGGGTCTCGGGGTTGTTCTCCAGCCGGAGTGTCGGGTCCTCGGCGACCAGCCGCTGCAGCGCCTGGCTCAGCTTGTCGTCATCCGCCTTGGACCTGGGCTGGATCGCCACCGGCAGCAGCGGATCCGGCATCGTCCAGGCCTTCATCACCAGCGGGTTCTCCCTGTCCGACAGGGTGTCGCCGGTCTCCGCGCGCGACAGTTTGGCCACCGCCGCGATGTCCCCGGCCACGCACTTGGCGGTCGTCCGCTGGAGCTTGCCCAGCGGCGAGGAGAGCGCCCCGATGCGCTCGTCCACGTCGTGGTCCTCATGCCCGCGGTCGGCCAGGCCGTGCCCCGAGACGTGCACCGTCATGTCGGGGCGCAGCGTGCCGGAGAAGACCCGCACCAGGCTGATCCGGCCCACGTACGGATCGCTGGTCGTCTTGACGATCTCCGCGACCAGTGGCCCGTCGGGGTCACAGGTGATGCCGGCGACGGGCCGGCCGTCGATCGAGGTGATCTCCGGCATCGGGTGCTCGGGGGGCGACGGGAAGCCCTGGGTGATGAGTTCCAGGACCTCCAGCGCGCCCACGCCGGTCCCCACGGCCAGCACCGGGTAGAAGCCGCCGCGCGCGACGGCCTTCTCCAGGTCCCCGATGAGGGCCTTGGTGTCGATCTCCTCGCCGGAGAGGTAACGGTCCATCAGGGACTCGTCCTCGCTCTCCTGGATGATGCCCTCGATCAGGGCGCCCCGGTAGATCTCGATCTGGTCGGCGTAGGCCGGGCCTGGGGAGTTCTCCGTCCTGGTGCCGGTCGCGTAGTTGTAGAACTTCTGGCTCAGCAGCCCGATCAGGCCGTTCACCCTGCCGTTGGTCACCACCGGTAGGTACAGCGGCGAGACGCCGTCGCCGAAGGCCTCCTGGCAGGCGGCGAGGACGTCCTCGAAGTTCGCCCGCTGGTGGTCGATCTTGGTGATCACGACCGCACGGGGCATCCCGACCGCCGCGCACTCCTCCCAGAGCATCCTGGTCAGGCCGTCCACGCCCTCGACGGCCGAGACGACGAACAGCGCCGCGTCGGCCGCGCGCAACCCGGCGCGCAGGTCGCCGGCGAAGTCGGCATAGCCGGGCGTGTCCAGCAGGTTGATCTTGATGTCGTTGTGGATCACAGGGGCCACGGTGAGATTCACCGAGCGCTGCTGGCGCACCTCGACCTCGTCGAAGTCGCTGGCCGTCGTGCCGTCCTCGACCCGGCCGGGCCGCTGGATGGTCTTGGTCGCGGCCAGCAGCGCCTCCACGAGCGTTGTCTTCCCGGCACCGGAATGGCCGACCAGCACGACGTTTCTTATCTTGTCCGGCTGATCGACCGTGGGTGCCCTCCCCGCGGCTCCCGCTGTTCCGCCGGTTGCTCTCTCCGCCACATCGCCTCCCGCGTCGTTGCCGAAGGGGCGCGGCCTGGTGGGGCCACACCCCCGCCGATCCGCTGCCGCGTCCATACACCGCATGGACGCGGTGTGTTCACCAAATACCCATGTGGCGAATATCACAAGAGGGGTGGGGCGATCCTCTTGCGAGAGGGAAGTCTGATCGCTAGGCGTCCGAGCCTCCTCCGGAGAGCTCTCGCCGCGACGGCAACGCCTTGCCGCACGGCTCGCCGATGCGCG
The DNA here is from genome assembly GCF_050943795.1 of Streptosporangium sp. CA-115845. NCBI lineage: Bacteria > Bacillati > Actinomycetota > Actinomycetes > Streptosporangiales > Streptosporangiaceae > Streptosporangium > Streptosporangium sp. CA-115845. The sequence continues at coordinate 3,556,687 of NZ_CP191988.1, forward strand.
CTCGCAGGCCGGGTGGCCTACGATCGGAGCGCGATGCTGAAACTTTTGCGCCCCGCCGTCACCCGAGTCTTGACCCCGCTGGGCAGGGCACTCACCCGCCGCGGGATCGGCCCCAACGTGGTCACCGCGGTGGGCACGCTCGGCACCGTCGCCGCCGCGCTGTTCTTCTACCCCCGGGGCCAGCTGTTCGCGGGCACGATGGTGATCACCTTCTTCGTGCTGGCCGACCTCCTCGACGGGGTCATGGCCAGGATGACGGGCGAGGGAAGCACCTGGGGCGCCTTCCTCGACTCCACGCTCGACAGGGTCGGCGACGCGGGGATCTTCTCCGGGCTGGTGTTCTGGTTCATCGTGAGCGATCAGCGGACGCTGGCGGGGGTCGCGCTGTTCTGCCTCGTCGCCGGAGCGGTGGTGTCCTACGTCAAGGCCAGGGCGGAGGCGCTGGGCATGACGTGCGACGTCGGTCTCGCCGAGCGGCCGGAGCGCCTGGTGGTGGGTCTGGTCTCGGTCGGCCTCGGCGGCCTCGGCGTGCCGTACATCCTGGCCGCGGGGCTCTGGCTGCTCGCCGCGGCCAGCGCGGTCACGGTCGGCCAGCGCCTGCTGCACGTGCGCCGGCAGGCCGTCCCCACCTCGCCCCGGCCCCTCCGCTGATCGGAAAATCGATGACAGACAAGCCCTCCCCCCAGGACCGTCTCGTCGCGGCCGCGTTCGGTGCCGGATGGACGATCGTGCCCCGCCTGCCCGAGCGGCTCACCGCCTGGGCCTTCCGCGCCGCCGCCGACCGGCTGTGGAAGCACCGGGGAAAGTCGGTGCTCAGGCTGGAGGCCAACCTCGCCAGGGTCAAGGGCACCTCGCCGGGCGACCCGGTGATCCGGGAGCTCAGCCGCGACGGCATGCGCTCCTACTTCCGCTACTTCCACGAGGTTTTCCGGCTGCCCTCGATCCCCGTCGCCGAACTCGTCTCCCGGATGCACGTGATCGGCGCGGAGCCCGTCTACGACAACCTCGCCGCGGGGCGCGGCGTGGTCCTCGCCCTGCCGCACACGGGCAACTGGGACCAGGCGGGTGCCTGGTTCGCCGGGACGGGGCATCCCTTCACCACGGTCGCCGAGCGGCTCAAACCCGAGTCGCTGTTCTACCGCTACACCGCCTTCCGCGAGGGACTGGGCATGGAGGTGCTGCCGCTCACCGGTGGTGACGGTCACACCTTCGGCACCCTGGCGCAGCGCCTGCGCGCCGGGCTCCCGGTCGCCCTGCCCGCCGAGCGAGACCTGACCGCGAACGGTGTCGAGGTGCAGTTCTTCGGCTCGGCCACGCGGATGCCCGCCGGCCCCGGCCTGTTGGCCGTGCACACCGGGGCCGCCCTCATCCCGGCGATCCCCTACTTCCAGGGGACCGGCTGGGGCCTGCAGTTCCACGAGGAGATCGCGGTCCCGGCCGAGGGCACCAGGAAGGAGAAGGTGGCCGTCGTCACGCAGAGCCTCGCGGGCGTCTTCGAGAAGGGCATCGCCGAGCACCCCGAGGACTGGCACATGCTCCAGCGCCTCTGGCTCGAGGACCTGGAGCCCAGGGGATGAGGATCGGCATCGTCTGCCCCTACACATGGGACGTGCCGGGCGGAGTCCAGGTGCACATCCGCGATCTCGCGGAGGCGCTCATGGAGGAAGGCCACCACGTCTCGGTGATCGCCCCCGCTGCGGACAACACCCCGCTGCCCCCGTACGTGACCTCGGCGGGCCGCGCGATTCCGGTGTCCTTCAACGGGTCGGTGGCCAGGCTGTCGTTCGGGTTCCTGTCGGCGAACCGGGTGCGCCGCTGGGTGCGCGAGGGCGCCTTCGACGTGCTGCACGTGCACGAACCGGCCATCCCCTCGCTGGGACTGCTCGCCTGCTGGGTGGCCAGGGGGCCGATCGTGGCCACCTTCCACGCCTCGTACGGTAACTCCCGGTCCTTCTCGGTCACGGCTTCGGTGCTGATGAGCGCGCTGGAGAAGATCACCGGCCGGATCGCCGTGTCCGACGCGGCCAGGAAGACCCTGGTCGAGTTCATGGGCGGCGACGCCGTGCTCATCCCCAACGGGGTGACGGTCGGCCGCTACGCCGAGGGCGAGCCGCTGCCCGGCTGGGACGAGGGCGAGGTGATCGGCTTTCTCGGCAGGATGGACGAGCCGCGCAAGGGCCTGCCGGTGCTGCTGGAGGCGTTCGTCCTGCTGGCCGCCGAGCGGCCGGCGCTGCGCCTGCTCCTGGCCGGGCCGGGTGACGCCGCCGAGGTGCTGGAGCGTGTCCCGGCCGCCCTCCACGACCGGATCGGCCTGCTCGGCATGGTCAGCGAGGAGGACAAGGTGCGTGCCTACCACACGGTCGACGTCTTCTGCGCGCCCAACCTGGGGGGTGAGAGCTTCGGCATCGTGCTGACCGAGGCGATGTCGGCCGGCGCGGCGATCCTGGCGAGCGACATCCCGGCCTTCCGCAAGGTGCTCGACGACGGCCAGGCGGGAGCGCTGTTCGAGACGGGCGACGCCACCTCGCTCGCCCGCCGGGCCGCCGAGCTGCTCAACGACCCCGTGCGCCGGGCCAAGCTGTCGCGGGAGGCCCGCGCCGCCGTGCGGAAGTACGACTGGTCGACGGTCGCCCGTGACGTCCTGCGGGTCTACGAGACGGTGGCGAGTACGGCCGGGGTCGAGGAGGACGCCGAGGGCACGGTGGCGAGCAGGGCCTGGGCCGAAGGGAACGACACGCTGTGACGACCACACTGATCCTGGTGGTGGGCGCGATCGTGGTGCTCTGCGCCGTCTACATCTCCTGGCGGGCGGGCAGGCTCGACCGGCTGCACATCCGGCTGGAGCTGGCCCGTGAGTCCCTGGACGCCGCCCTGGTGCGGCGGACCGCCGTCAGCCTGGAGCTGGCCGCCTCCCGGCTGCTGGACCCGGCGACGAGCCTGGTGCTGGCCGCGGCCGCCCACGAGGCCCGTACGGCGGGCCCCGAGGAGCGTGAGCACGCCGAGAGCGACCTGTCGCGCACCCTGCGAGCCGTCGTCGACCAGGAGCGCTTCCGTGACCGGCTGGCCGACACTCCGGCAGGTTCCGACCTACTGGAGGAGCTGGGGGCCGCGGTGGCCAAGGTCCTCTACTCCCGCCGGTTCTACAACAACGCGGTGGGCGTGACCCGCGCGGCGCAACGCCGCTGGCTGGCCCGCACGCTGCGGCTGGCCGGGCATACCGAGTATCCGGGCTTCTTCGAGATCGACGATGCGCCGCCGAAGGCCCTGGCCGCCGAATAAGCCGCACATAGACTGGAGTAACTGACAAGTCGGACACCGGTAGGCTCTTGGCGGTTCGTGGCCGAGTGGCTACGTGGCTGACTTGAGGAGATGAATCGTGCGGGTTTCTCGGATGATCGCCGTCACGCTGGCGGGAGTCGCGGTTCTCGCGCCGGTCGCGGCCTGTTCCTCCGACAAGCCCGCGTCGGCGGGCAATCCGGCGGCCGGTGAACCGAGCGCGGAGCCGACCCCCACGCCCGAGCCGACGCACCCCTTCACCGGCCTGCCGGGCGCGGCCCGCAGGCCGGTGCTCGCGGCGAAGATCGAGAACACCTCGGCGGGCAAGCCGCAGCTCGGCCTCAAAAGCGCGGACATCGTCTACATCGAGCAGGTAGAGGCGGGCCTGACCCGGCTGATGGCGATCTTCTCCTCGAAGATCCCGGCCAAGATCGGCCCGGTTCGCAGCGCCCGCATCTCCGACCTGCACATCGTCCCGCAGTTCGGCAGGCCCGCCTTCGCCTACTCGGGTGCGCAGACCAAGATGCTCCCCCTCATCGCCGAGGCGCCGCTGTTCGACGTCTCCGACAGCCGGGCGCCGGGCGCCTACTTCCGCCAGGAAGGACGCTTCGCCCCCTACAACCTGTTCGCCAACACCAGGCAACTGCTGACCGAGGCGCCCAAGGCGAGCAGGGCCAAGGACATCGGACTCACCTTCGGCGACGCCCCTGAGGGCGGCGTGCCGCGGAAGGCGTACAGCGTGAAGTACCCGGCGGCCCGTTTCACCTTCGCCTGGTCGCAGGCGGCGGGCAAGTGGCTGATCTGGCAGGACGGCAAGAAGGACATGGCGGCCGAGGGAGGTCAGCTCGGCGCGCCCACGATCGTCGTGCAGTACACCAAGACGGAGCGCTCGGAGTTTCACGACAAGAACCAGAGCTACACGCCGCTGGTGCACAGCACGGGCAAGGGCAGGGCGATCGTGCTCCGCGACGGGCAGGCGTTCAAGGCCCGCTGGTCGCGGGAGACGGAGAAGGACGGCACCGTCTTCACCACGGAGGCGGGTGAGCCGATGAACTTCGCCCCCGGTCAGGTCTGGATCGCGCTGGCCTCCGCCAAACCCGTCATTCCCTGACGCGCAAGTCCTACATCATGTTCAAGAGGATCTTCTAAGAACGACAAGACGGCGTGTAGGGGGCATCCTGCCCAGCGCCTACGATGGGAAGCGTAGTGGCCGTCCAGCGCGGGCGGCCCGTGATCCGCAGCCGTCGTGAGGTAGAGACCGTGTCCAGCAGCACGCCCGAAGTCAGCGATACCACCGTCACCGGAACCGCCCGGGTCAAGCGCGGCATGGCAGAGATGCTCAAGGGCGGCGTCATCATGGACGTCGTCAACGCCGAGCAGGCCAAGATCGCCGAAGATGCCGGTGCCGTGGCCGTCATGGCCCTCGAACGGGTACCCGCCGACATCCGCGCCCAGGGCGGCGTCTCCAGGATGAGCGACCCCGACATGATCGACGGCATCATCGCCGCCGTCTCGATCCCGGTCATGGCCAAGGCCCGCATCGGCCACTTCGTCGAGGCCCGGGTGCTCCAGTCGCTCGGCGTCGACTACATCGACGAGTCCGAGGTGCTCACCCCGGCCGACTACGCCAACCACATCGACAAGTGGCAGTTCACGGTGCCCTTCGTCTGCGGCGCGACCAACCTGGGCGAGGCGCTGCGCCGCATCACCGAGGGCGCGGCGATGATCCGTTCCAAGGGTGAGGCGGGCACCGGCGACGTCTCCAACGCCACCACCCACATGCGCAAGATCAGGGGCGAGATCAAGCGCCTGACCTCGCTGCCCGCCGACGAGCTCTATGTCGCGGCCAAGGAGCTCCAGGCGCCGTACGAGCTGGTCGCCGAGGTCGCCAAGACCGGCAAGCTGCCGGTGGTGCTGTTCACCGCCGGTGGCATCGCCACCCCGGCCGACGCCGCGATGATGATGCAGCTCGGCGCCGAGGGCGTGTTCGTCGGCTCGGGCATCTTCAAGTCCGGCAACCCCGCCGAGCGCGCCGCCGCGATCGTCAAGGCCACCACCTTCCACGACGACCCCGACGTCATCGCGAAGGTCTCCCGCGGCCTGGGCGAGGCCATGGTCGGCATCAACGTCGACGACATCCCGGCCCCGCACCGGCTGGCCGAGCGCGGCTGGTAGCGGAACTCAGGGAAACCAGCAGAGAGGCGGCCTCCTTGAGGGAGGTCGCCTCTTCGGCGCTGGAGGGGCTGTCCAGGAAGGCTCAGGGCTGGTTATGAACCAGTTTGGGGTGATCCGTGGAGGGCCATACCCTGAAAGGGACGTTTCTTTTCCAGGGGAAGGACCATCGGTGACCATCGTCCCGACGATCGGCGTGTTCGCGCTCCAAGGCGACGTGCACGAGCACGTGCGCTCGCTGGAGGCGGTGGGGGCCAGGGCGGTCGCCGTACGACGCCCTCACGAGCTGGAGGCGGTCGACGGCCTCGTCATCCCGGGCGGGGAGTCCACCACGATGTGGAAGCTCGCCGAGACCTTTGAACTGCTCGAACCGCTCCGGATGCGGATCAAGGCCGGCATGCCCGCCTATGGCTCCTGCGCCGGCATGATCATGCTGGCGGACCGGATCGAGGGCGGCATCGAGGGCCAGCAGACGATCGGCGGCATCGACATGGTCGTTCGGCGCAACGCCTTCGGCCGCCAGGTCGACTCCTTCGAGGCCGACATCGACTTCGCCGGCCGCGGTGCCATGCGGGCGGTCTTCATCCGCGCACCCTGGGTGGAATCCGTGGGTTCGGGGGTCGAAGTGCTGGCGTTGGCCGAACCTGGAGATAGGATCGTCGCGGTCCGTCAAGGACCGCTGCTCGCCACATCCTTCCACCCGGAGATTACCGGGGATATTGGTGTGCATTCATATTTCGCTGAGATGGTGAGGGAGCTCTAGGGGATGTCCGGCCACTCCAAATGGGCGACGACGAAGCACAAGAAGGCGGCGCTTGATTCCAAGCGCGGCAAGCTGTTCGCCAAGCTCATCAAGAACATCGAGGTCGCGGCACGGACGGGCGGCCCCGATCCGGACGGCAACCCGACGCTGTACGACGCCATCACCAAGGCGCGCAAGAGCTCGGTTCCGATCGACAACATCGAGCGCGCCCGCAAGCGCGGTGGCGGCCTGGAGGCCGGCGGCGCCGACTGGCAGACCATCATGTACGAGGGCTACGCCCCCGGCGGCGTCGCGGTGCTGATCGAGTGCCTCACCGACAACCGCAACCGCGCGGCCTCCGAGGTCCGTGTCGCGCTGACCCGTAACGGTGGCTCGCTGGCCGACCCGGGCTCGGTGTCCTACATGTTCAACCGCAAGGGCGTCGTGCTCGTCCCCAAGGGCGAGCTGGGTGAGGACGACGTGCTGACCGCGGTCCTCGACGCGGGCGCCGAGGAGGTCAACGACCTGGGCGACCAGTTCGAGGTCGTCTCCGAGGCCACCGACCTCGTCCCGGTCCGCAAGGCCCTGCAGGAGGCCGGGATCGACTACGACTCGGCCGAGTCCGGCTTCATGCCGACGATGAACGTCCCGCTCGACGAGGACGGCGCACGCAAGGTCTTCAGGCTGATCGACGCCCTTGAGGACAGTGACGACGTGCAGAACGTCTGGGCCAACTTCGACGTCTCCGACGAGGTCATGGAGAAGCTCGACGCGTGATCTCGCGCTTCGGCGCCCCCGCCGCGGAACTCCGGGCGATGACCGCCTTCACCATGCCCCACGTGCGCGACCGCCGCTGACACTTCCCGCGGGCCCCGCGAGGGCCGTGCGCGACGTGCTCTCAGGCGGTAGAGTCTGGCACCGAACAGGTGTTCGGCGAGCGGAGGCGTGCCGGTGCGGTTGCCCGAACTGCGGGTCATGGGGGTCGATCCCGGGCTTACCCGATGTGGGCTCGGCGCCGTCGAGGGGAGGCCGGGCGCGCCGCTGAGCCTGGTCAAGGTCGGAGTGGTCCGCACCCCCGCCGACGACGAGATCGGCGCCCGGCTGGTGGCGATCGAGACCGGCATAGAGCAGTGGCTCGACGAGCTCGAACCCGACGCGGTGGCCGTGGAGCGGGTCTTCGCCCAGCACAACCTCAGGACCGTGATGGGCACCGCGCAGGCCTCCGCCGTGGCGATCCTGTGCGCCTCCCGCAGGGGGCTGCCGGTCGCCCTGCACACACCGTCCGAGGTCAAGGCGGCGATCACCGGCAGCGGCACGGCCGACAAGCAGCAGGTCGGCACGATGGTGACCCGGCTGCTGCGGCTGGACGCCATGCCCAAGCCCGCCGACGCCGCCGACGCGCTCGCCCTCGCGATCTGCCACGTGTGGCGGGGCGGAGCCCAGAGCAGGCTGGCCGAGGCCGCCGCGAAGGCCGCGAGCGGTCCCGGTACGAGCGCGGCGGCCTACTTCCGCGGCCGGGGCAGGGCCGGATACCCGAGAGGAACCACGAAGTGATCGCCTCGGTGCGAGGACAGGTGACCGCGATCACCCCCGACGGGGCGGTCGTCGAGGTGGGCGGGGTGGGAGTGCTCGTGCACTGCACGCCGGGCACGCTGGCGACGCTCAGAACGGGCGAGGAGGCCCGGCTGGCCACCTCGCTGGTGGTCCGCGAGGAGTCGCTGACGTTGTTCGGCTTCGCCGCCGACGACGAGCGCGGGATCTTCGAGATGCTGCAGACGGCCAGCGGGGTCGGCCCCAAGGTCGCACTGGCGATGCTGGCCGTGCACACCCCCAACGCGCTCAGGATGGCCGTGGCCACCGCCGACGTCAAGGCGCTGACAAGGGTCCCCGGGGTGGGTCCGAAGGGCGCCCAGCGGATCATCGTCGACCTCAAGGGCAAGCTCGGCACGCCTGAGGAGGCGGTCAACGCCGCGCTCAACGGCCGCGCCGCCGCGCCCGTCTGGCGCGATCAGGTCCACTCCGGCCTGGTCGGCCTGGGGTACTCGGTGCGGGACGCGGACGAGGCGGTCGCCGCCGTCGCGCCCCGGGCCGACGCCGAACTGGCCGAGGGCCGCACCCCGCAGGTGGCGGCGCTGCTCAAGGCGGCACTCAGCGCGCTGAGCACGCGATGAGCGGCTCGACGGGGAAGACGCGGCGGGAAGAGCGCGGGCGCCTCCGCCGTACGGTGAGCAGAGGTGGGGCGGCGTGAGTTTCGAACGGGATCTGGTGTCGCCGGACGTCGAGGGCGACGAGAGGAACATCGAGGCGGCGCTGCGGCCCAAGCGGCTTGAGGAGTTCATCGGCCAGGCACGGGTGCGCGAGCAGCTGTCCCTGGTGCTGCAGAGCGCGCTGCGGCGCAACCGGCCGCCGGACCACGTGCTGATGAGCGGTGGTCCCGGGCTGGGCAAGACGACCCTCTCCATGATCATCGCGACCGAGCTCTCCGTGCCGCTCCGGATCACCTCGGGGCCCGCGCTCGAGCGGGCCGGTGACCTCGCGGCGATCCTGTCGACCCTCTCGGAGGGCGAGGTGCTGTTCATCGACGAGATCCACCGCATGGCCAGGCCCGCCGAGGAGATGCTCTACCTCGCGATGGAGGACTTCCGCGTCGACATCGTGGTGGGCAAGGGGCCGGGGGCGACCGCGATTCCGCTGGAGATCGCCCCGTTCACCCTGGTCGGGGCCACCACCAGGGCCGGCATGCTCCCCGCGCCGTTGCGTGATCGCTTCGGCTTCGTCGCGCACATGGACTTCTACGGGGTCGCCGAGCTGGAGGAGGTGCTGCACCGCTCCTCGCGCCTGCTGGGCGTGACGCTGCCGGGCGACGCCGCCACCGAGATCGCCGGCCGCTCGCGGGGCACGCCCCGCATTGCCAACCGCCTGCTGCGCAGGGTCCGCGACTTCGCCGAGGTGCGCGCGGAAGGCGTCATCACCAGGGACGTCGCCTCCGCCGCGCTCAACCTCTACGAGGTCGACGCCGAGGGGCTCGACAGGCTCGACCGGGCGGTGCTTGGAGCACTGCTGCGCAAGTTCGGCGGCGGCCCGGTGGGGCTGTCGACGCTGGCGGTCGCGGTGGGGGAGGAGCCGGAGACGGTCGAGGTGGTCGCCGAGCCGTTCCTGGTGCGGCAGGGCCTGCTGGCCCGCACCCCCCGTGGCCGGGTCGCGACCGCCGCGGCCTGGACCCATCTGGGGCTGGTGCCCCCGCCGGACGCCTTCGGTGCCTCGCTCCTCATCGATCTTGGGGATGATGCTGAGCAAATCTAGCGTTGTGCATCGGTAGGGGAGACGTACAAGCTTGATCACAGATAGATGACAACTGTATCGAAATGGGAACTTCCCTGCGTGCCGAATCGTGACTTCGTTGCCGCGCTTCTAACAACTCGCCTAAACTCCGAGCCTTGGCTGGCTGTGTAGGCTGACGTGCTGAGCGGCGTGGTCGTATATGACGTCCGGTTTCACGCCGGTCATTCTCAAGAGAGGGAGCGGCCCTGTGGGCGGCAACTATTCAAGCCTGATCATGATCGCTCTCATGGTCGTGGTTTTCTACTTCCTGCTGATCCGACCGCAGCGCAAGCGGCAGCAGGAGCAGGTCAAGATGCAGAACAGCCTCGCGCCGGGCACCGGTGTCATGACCACGACGGGTCTTTTCGGGACCGTGGTGGCCATCGACGCCGACGACGTGATCCTGGAGATCGCCCCCGGGGTGGAGACCCGCTGGGTGAAGGCGGCGATCGGCCGCGTCCTGGTTCCCGTCGACGATGCGGAGGAGGATGTCAAGGCCGTCGACCACGACGTCGCGGAGACCGCCGAGCAGCAGAGCGAAGAGCGCGACTCGGCGAGCAAGAAACTGTGAGTAGGTTCACCACCAATCCCCTATAACCGAAAGTCGACCAGTGGCCCGACCGACCAGCGGCCAGAGCAGACCGGGGCGCATGCTCCTGGTGCTTCTGGCGATCATTCTCGCCATGGGAGGGGTGATGCTCCTCAACAAGGCGTACACCCCGGAATATGGCCTCGACCTCGCCGGCGGCACGACAGTGACGCTGCAGCCCATCACCCCGAACGGAAGCGCTCCCTCCCAGGAGAGTCTCGATCTGGCGGTGAACATCATCCGCGAGCGGGTGAACGGCAGCGGCATCTCCGACGCCGAGGTCGCCAAGTCCGGTGACAACATCGTCATCTCCGTCCCCGGAGTTGGCCAGGAGGAAGTCGTCAAGCTGGTCGGCACCACTGCGGAACTGCGGTTCCGCCAGGTGCTGGCGATCGGGGCCGGATCACCTCCGCCCCCCGGGGAGATGGCCACCCAGGCGCCGACGCCGTCCCCCTCGCCCGCCACATCCGGGGGCAAGGGAACCAGGGTGCCCAGGAACACCGAGTCCGCGGTGCCGAAGCCGGCCGCGACAGCCGCTCCCGACACGAGCACCTCGCCCGCCGGGCGCGCCCTGTCGTCGGGGCTGCTCAAACCAAGCCCGGGAGCCGGCTCCGAATCCTCTACGGAGCCTGCTCAACCCGGCGACCAATCTGCCAAGCCGGGTGACGGCCCCGCCGCGCCGACGGCCCCGCCGACGGCGGCCGACGACCCCATGGCGGGCGTCGACCCCACCGGGATCGACCCGGCGGCCCTCAAGGAGTTCCAGACGCTCGACTGCGCCAAGCAGACGAACCGAGGGGCACAGGACGCGCCGGACAAGCAGTACGTGGGCTGCAGCACCGACGGCAGCACCAAGTTTATCCTCGACAAGGCGGCCGTGACCGGCACCTCGATCGACAGCGCGTCCTCGGGCGTCGACCAGACCACCGGCGAGTGGCTCGTCCAGCTCTCCTTCAAGGGCCAGGGCCCCGACCAGTGGTCGAAGGTCACCACCACCGCCTTCAACTCGCAGGCCCCCCGCAACCAGATCGCCATGGTCCTCGACGGCATGGTCATCTCCGCGCCCGTCATCCAGGAGCCGATCACCGGCGGCCGTGCGCAGATCTCCGGCAACTTCACCCAGGTGAGCGCCGACGAGCTGGCCAACCAGCTCAAGTACGGCGCGCTCCCGCTGAAGTTCGAGAAGAGCTCCATCGACGAGGTCTCCTCCACCCTGGGCGCCGACCAGTTGCGCGGCGGCCTCATCGCGGGCGCGATCGGCCTGCTGCTGGTCGTGATCTACTCGATGCTCTACTACCGGGGCCTGGGCGTCGTCTCGGTGCTGAGCCTCCTGGTGGCGACGATCGTGACCTACCAGTCGGTGGTGCTACTCGGCACGTTCGCCGGCTTCCGCCTCTCGCTGCCGCACATCATCGGCCTGATCGTCTCGATCGGTATCACCGCCGACTCGTTCATCGTCTACTTCGAGCGTATCCGTGACGAGATGAAGGAAGGCCGCCGCTCGCTGCGCACGGCGATCGAGGTCGCCTGGGTCCGAGCCCGGCGGACGATCCTCATCGCGGACGCCGTCATGTTCATCGCCGCCGTGGTGCTGTACTTCCTGGCGGTCGGCGGTGTGGCCGGGTTCGCCTTCGCGATGGGCCTGACCACGCTCATCGACATCGCGGTGGTGTTCATGTTCACCAAGCCGTTCGTCGCGATGCTGGCGAGGTTGAAGTTCTTCGCCAAGGGTCACAAGCTCTCCGGTCTCGACGCCGAGCGCATGAGCGAGACCGTCACCGCTCCCAAGTCCGCTCCGCAGGAGGCCTGATGTCCGGCATCGCGCGCCGGTTGTACCGGGGCGAGGTCAACGTCGACTTCGTCAGCCGTAAGAAGCTCTGGTACAGCCTCTCCGCGGTCCTGTTGGTGATCTCCATTGCCGGTCTGGTCTTCAACGGCCTCAAGCTGGGCGTGGAGTTCAAGGGCGGGTCAGTCTTCTCCTTCAAGACCCCGGCGTCCGTCAGCATCGAGCAGGTGCGTGGCACGTTCACCGAAGCCGGTGTGCATCAGGTCATCGCGCAGACGACCCAGAACGGCTGGCGGGTCACCACGGAGAGCCTCCCGGCCGAGCAGGTCACCGCGGTCCAGAAGGCGGTGGCGAGCGAGTTCAAGATGCCGCAGAACGAGGTCAACCTGCAGGTGATCGGTGCCTCGTGGGGTGGCCAGGTGGCCAACAAGGCCATCATCGGACTGATCGTCTTCATGCTGGCGATCATCCTGTACCTGACGATGGCCTTCGAGTGGAAGATGGCGCTGTCGGCCGTCGTGGCGCTGCTGCACGACCTGGTGATCACCGCCGGCGTCTACGCCTGGTCCGGCTTCGAGGTCACCCCGGCGACCCTGCTGGGCTTCCTGACCATCCTCGGATACTCGCTGTACGACGCCGTCGTCGTCTTCGACATGATCAAGGAGGTCACCGCCAAGCTCGGCACGACCTCCAAGATGACCTACACCGAGGCCGCCAACAACGCGCTGAACCACACGCTGATCCGGTCGCTGAACACCACCCTGGTGGCCATCCTGCCGGTCGCGGCGATCCTCTTCATCGGTACCACGCTGTTCGGCGCCGGTACCCTGAAGGACCTGTCGCTGGCCCTGTTCGTCGGAATGCTCGTCGGAACCTACTCCTCGCTGTGCGTCGCGACGCCGCTGCTGGTCACGCTGAAGGAGCGCGAGCCGCGCTACCAGGAGATCGCCCGCAGGCTCGCCGCCCACAGGGGTGGCTCCGGGGGCAGGACGACGCGCCAGCCGGTCACCGCCGGAGCGTCCAACGGGGCCGCCAACGGGGCCACCACCGTGGCCAACGGGGCCGCGGCCGGTGGCGACAAACGCAAGAAGAAGTAAGCTCCGAGCAGTTCGCGCCTCCGCTCCCTGCCCAGGGGGCGGAGGCGTTTTCCTTCCCCCTTCCCAAGGAGTGCCGACCATGACCGAGCTGAGCAGGCTGATCCTCGATCGCATCCGCGACGTGCCCGACTACCCGCAGCCCGGGGTGATGTTCAAGGACATCACACCGCTGCTCGCCGACCCGGTGGCGTTCGGCGCGGTGACCAAGGCGCTCGCCGGGCTGTACGAGGTGGACAAGATCGTTGGAATCGAGGCGCGGGGGTTCATCCTGGCCGCCCCGGTCGCCTGCCAGGCGGGCGCGGGCTTCGTCCCGGTACGGAAGAAAGGCAAACTGCCCTCTGAGACGCTTGAGGCGTCCTACGATCTGGAGTACGGCTCCGCCATCATCGAGGTTCACCGGGACGCCTTCATCCCCGGAGAGCGCGTCCTCATCGTCGACGACGTGCTCGCCACGGGAGGGACGGCGCGCGCGGCGGTGGAGCTGGTCCGCGAGGCGGGTGCCGAGGTCGTCGGCTTCGCCGTGCTCATGGAGCTGGCCTTCCTCAAGGGCCGCGAGCGCCTGACGGACGTCGAGTTGCACTCCCTCGTCGTCGTTTGATCGACCCCGCGGACAAAAGCACACAACCCCGTCTGGATACACTGAGGGATCTGGACTCGAACGTGAGGAGTCTGAGTGCCCCGTGATGTGGTCGTCCCCGACACGACCGCCAACGGCGGCGGTCCCGAGATGGCCGTCCCAGCAGGCGACGCCGGTTCCGCCGTGTCCGGAGCCGTCGAGGAGAAGCCGGCGGTAAGGCGAAGGCTCGCACGTTTTGGGGGGCAATGGGGTGGCGGCATGAATCCGGTTCTGGAGCCGCTGTTCCGTACGGTCCGTGCTACCCATCCGAAGGCGGACCTGCGGCTCATCGAGCGCGCCTACGACGTGGCGGCCTATCACCACCGCGACCAGAAGCGCAAAAGCGGTGACCCGTACATCACCCATCCGCTGGCGGTGGCGACGATCCTGGCCGAGCTCGGCACCGACGACGAGACGCTGTGCGCCGCGCTGCTGCACGACACCGTGGAGGACACCGCCTACGGCCTGGACGAGCTGCGCTCGGACTTCGGCGACAACATCGCACTGCTGGTCGACGGCGTCACCAAGCTCGACAAGGTCAAGTTCGGCGCCGCGGCCGAGGCCGAGACCGTGCGCAAGATGGTCGTGGCGATGTCCCGGGACATCCGGGTGCTGGTGATCAAGCTCGCCGACCGGCTGCACAACATGCGCACCATGCGCTACCTGCCCGAGCACAAGCGGCACCAGAAGTCCCGCGAGACGCTGGAGATCTTCGCGCCGCTCGCCCACCGGCTGGGCATGAACACCATCAAGTGGGAGCTGGAGGACCTCGCGTTCGCCATGCTCTACCCCAAGCGCTACGACGAGATCGCCCGGATGGTCTCGGAACGGGCCCCGCGCAGGGACCTGTTCCTGCAGGAGGTCATCGAGAAGGTCTCCGGCGACCTGCGGGACGCCAAGATCCGCGCGGTCGTCAAGGGCCGCCCCAAGCACTACTACTCCGTCTACCAGAAGATGATCGCCAGGGACGTCGCCTTCGACGACATCTACGACCTGGTCGGCATCCGGGTGCTGGTCGACACGGTCCGCGACTGCTACGCGGCGCTCGGAACGATTCACGCGCGATGGAACCCGGTGCCCGGCCGGTTCAAGGACTACATCGCGATGCCCAAGTTCAACATGTACCAGTCGCTGCACACCACGGTCATCGGCCCGGAGGGCAAGCCGGTGGAGCTGCAGATCCGCACCCACGGGATGCACCACAGGGCCGAGTACGGCGTGGCGGCGCACTGGAAGTACAAGGAGGACATGACCACCTCCGGCCCTCCGGGGGCGAAGCTGAAGCCCGCCAGCGACATGGCATGGCTGCGCCAGCTCCTCGACTGGCAGAAGGAGACCGCCGACCCGGGGGAGTTCCTGGAGTCGCTCAGGTTCGACCTGTCGGTCTCGGAGGTCTACGTCTTCACGCCCCGGGGTCAGGTCATCGCCCTGCCCGAGAACGCGACGCCCGTCGACTTCGCCTACGCCGTGCACACCGAGGTGGGGCACCGGTGCATCGGGGCCAGGGTCAACGGCCGTCTGGTGCCCCTGGAGTCGCGGCTGGGCAACGGCGACACGGTGGAGATCTTCACCTCCAAGTCGCCCGACGCGGGTCCCTCGCGTGACTGGCTGAAGTTCGTCAAGTCGGGACGGGCCCGTAACAAGATCCGGCAGTGGTTCTCCAAGGAGCGCCGCGAGACCGCGATCGAGGCGGGCAAGGAGGCGATCGGCCGCGCCATGCGCAAGCAGGGCCTGCCGCTGCAGCGTCTGATGTCCGGAGAGTCCCTCCTGGCCCTCGCCAGGGATCTGCGCTACCTGGACGTCTCCGCGCTCTACGCGGCTGTGGGAGAGGGCCACATCGCCGCGCAGGCGGTGGTGCAGAAGCTCGTGACGTCCATCGGAGGAGTGGACGGCGCGGAAGAGGACATCGCCGAGGCCTCCGTGCCGACCAAGCTGCGCGGTCGTCCCCGGGGCAGTGGCGGTGCCGGAGTGGTCGTCGCGGGCGACTCCGACGTCTGGGTCCGCCTGTCGCGATGCTGCACTCCTGTGCCCGGCGATGAGATCGTCGGTTTCGTCACCCGCGGACATGGCGTGTCGGTGCACCGCACCAACTGTCCCAACATGGATCAGCTCAAGTCCGAGCCCGACCGCCTGGTCGAGGTCGCCTGGTCCGCCGCGGACGACTCGGTGTTCCTGGTCGCGCTGCAGGTCGAGGCGCTCGACCGGCCGCGCCTGCTCTCCGACGTGACCCGCACCCTCTCCGACCAGCACGTCAACATCCTGTCGGCGTCGGTGACGACGTCCAGGGACCGGGTGGCGATCAGCAAGTTCACCTTCGAGATGGGCGACCCCAAGCATCTGGGGCACGTCCTGAAGGCCGTCCGCAACATCCAGGGCGTCTACGACGTCTACCGGGTCAGCGGCGCCGGTTCCTGAGCGTCGGGCACGTCCTCGGATTCCTCCGAGCAGGGGGAGGCGCCGACGGCCCCATCGCGAACGTAAGGGCCGCGGAGGGCGCTCCCCGGGGGAGGCCCTCCGCGGCCCTGACGGTCCTTCAGATCGCGTCAGCCGCTCGCGAACGGGGTCAGGAGAACTCGGCGAGCGTGCGCTCGGCCTCCTCCAGCCAGGAACGGCGGGCGGCCAGGGCCTCCTCGGCGTCCTTGACGTCCTTGTCCCTGCCCGCGTCCCTGGCCTTGGCCAGGCGGCCCTCCAACTGCGCGATCGACTTGCGCAGCTGGTCGACCGTGTTCTGGGCGCGGGCGCGTGCCTCGGGGTTGGAGCGCTTCCACTCCGTCTCCTCGGCCTTGCGGACCGCGTCGTCGATCTTGCGCAGGCCACCCTCCAGCCGGTCGCGCTGCTCGCGCGGGACCGGGCCCGCGGCCTCCCAGCGCTCCAGGATGCCGCGCAGGGCGCTCCTGGCCGCACGGGCGTCGGTGACCGGGAGGATCTTCTCGGCCTCGGTCAGGAGCTGCTCCTTGACCTCGGCGTTGGCCGCCAGCGAGGCGTCGCGCTCGGCGAAGACGGCCGAACGCGCCTGGAAGAACTGGTCCTGGGCGCCCTTGAAACGGCCCCAGAGCTCGTCCTCGACCTCCCGGGAGGCCCGGCCGGCGGACTTCCACTCCTGCATCAGCTCGCGGTAGGCCGACGCGGTGGAACCCCAGTCGGTGGACGAGGCCAGTGCCTCGGCCTCGGCCACGATGCGCTCCTTGGTGGAGCGCACGCCCTCGCGCTGCTCGTCCAGCCCCGCGAAATAGGCCTTGCGCCGCTTGGCGAAGGCCGTGCGGGCCGCCGACAGGCGCTTCCACAGCGCCGCCTCGGTCACCCGGTCGATGCGCTCGGCGGCCTTCCACTCGTCGATCAGCTGGCGCAGCCGCTCGCCACCGGTCTTCCAGTGGGTGGTGTCGTCGGCGATGCGCTCGGCCTCGGCGACGATCCGCTCCTTGACGCCCTTGGCCTCGGCCCTGGCCACGTCGCGAGCGGCCTTGACCTCCTCCCGGCGCTGGGCGACCAGCTCCGTGAGGGTGTTGAGGCGGTTCAGCAGCGCGTCCAGGTCGCCGACCGCGTGCGCGCCGGTGATCGCCTCACGGAGCTTGACGATGGTCGCCTCCGCCTGGGCGGGCGGCAGGTCGGTGCCGCGGACCCGCTGTTCGAGCAGGGTGACCTGCCCGGCCAGCTCGTCGAACTTGCGATGGAAGTAGGCGAGTGCCTCTTCCGGTTCGCCGGCCTGCCAGGACCCGACGGCCCGTTCTCCCTCAGCCGTACGTACGTAGACGGTGCCGTCGTCGTCTACCCGGCCCCACGGGTCGGTGCTCACCGTGTCCTCCCGCACTTTCATCAGCCTTTCGGGACTTACCGCCCCTTGTATGTATTACGTCAGCTCTTGCTGGACATTGTCACGTCTTTGATTTCGAGGGTTTCCTTCGGTGCCCCGGTGCCGTCAGGTCCCGGAGTGATGACACCCGCCTTGTTCACCTTGTCGAGGATCTCCAGGCCCTTGGTGACCGTACCGAAGGGTGTGTAGTCCGGCGTCAGTGGGGCGTCGCCGTACACGAGGAAGAACTGGCTGCCGTTGGTGTCGGGACCGCTGTTGGCCATGGCCACGACACCGCGCGTGTACTTGGCGCCCTCCAGGTTCTCGTTGACGAAGCGGTAGCCCGGGCCCCCCTGACCGTCGGTGGGGTTCTTGCCGTCGGCCTTGGCCAGCGGGTCGCCGCACTGCAGCATCGGGAACTGGTCGGAGCCCAGCCGGTGACACTTGGAGCCGTCAAAGTACTTCTTCTGCGCCAGGAAGGCGAAGGAGTTGACGGTGCACGGTGTCTTGTCGGCCGACACCTTGATGACGATGTCGCCCTGGTTGGTCTTCAGGGTCATCGTCGTGGGAGTCTTGTCGACCTTCGCCGGAGGCAGGCCCACGTCCTTGGCTGTGCCGCCTTCCGAGGCGACGTAGCCGCAGGTGCCGCTGGCCGCGTCGAAGGCCGCCGGCTGCGCGCCGGCGGCCTTCGAGGCCGTCTCCGAAGGATTTCCCGAGGGGGCCGGATCGGCGGTCGCCGTCGTGTCGGAACCCCCGAACACGTTGGTCGCGACGATCACACCCGCCACGGCCAGCACACCGACCACACTGGTGCCGATGAGTGCGATGCGCTTGGCCCTGGCGACCTTGGCCTCACGTTCGATGCGCCGCTTCGTCTGCCGCTCGTAGTGCTCGCGCGCCAACTGCTTCTGGCGCTCCCTGCCGCTCACCGCTTCGCCCTCCCGAGTGCCGAGTCGTACTTAATGAGGTGGGCGAATCGTATCGGCCAATGGGTAATGGTTCGCAGCCCGCCGACCCGCACCGGTACCCTTCGGTTACATTCCCATCCGCATTCTTGACGAGATCAGCTGAGGCAGATGCTCATCGCCGGCTTTCCCGCAGGGTCCTTCCAGACCAACTGTTACGTCGTCGCTCCCGCCGCGGGCGAGGAGTGCGTGGTCGTCGATCCCGGCCAGAACGCCGTCGGCGACCTCGATGACCTGCTGCGCGAGCACAGGCTCAAACCGGTCGCGGTGCTGGTCACCCACGGGCACCTCGACCACATGTGGTCGGTCGCCCCGGTCTGCGGCGCGCGTGACGTCCCCGCGTGGATCCATCCCGAAGACCGCGCGCTGCTGTCCGATCCCGGCAAGGGAATGTCGCTGTCCGCGAAACAGCAGCTGTTCGGGGGACTGACCTTCACCGAGCCGGACGACGTGCGCGAGCTCGCGGACGGCGAGGTGCTGCGGCTGGCGGGCCTGGAGCTCACCGTCGACCACGCCCCCGGCCATACCAGGGGGTCGGTGACCTTCAGGTTGCCCAGCACCGAGGAGATCCCCGACGTGCTGTTCTCGGGCGATCTGCTCTTCGCCGGCTCCATCGGCCGCACAGATCTTCCGGGCGGCGACTACCCGACCATCCTGCGCAGCCTGGCGGCCAAGTGCCTGCCGCTGCCGGCGGACACGGTGGTGCTGCCCGGTCACGGACCACAGACCACGATCGGCCAAGAGCGTGCCACCAACCCGTATCTCGCGGAGGCGGAGCAGGCCGCGGGCGCAGGCCCCGCGGGTCTCGGGCACGACCGCGGCCCCGGCAGGGGACTTTAGACAATGACTTTGCAGGCGCCCAAGGGCACCTTCGACTGGCTCCCACCGCGTTCGGAGCGGGCGCTCGCGGTACGCGAGGCGCTGACCGCCCCCGCCCGCCGGGCGGGTTACGGCTACATCGAGACACCGGTCTTCGAGGACACCGCGCTGTTCGTGCGCGGCGTCGGTGAGTCGACGGACATCGTCTCCAAGGAGATGTACACCTTCGAGGACAAGGGCGGGCGCTCCATCACGCTGCGCCCGGAGGGCACCGCCTCGGTGGTGCGCGCGGTCCTCCAGCACGGCCTGCACAACGGGCAGCTTCCGGTGAAGCTCTGGTACTCGGGCAGTCAGTTCCGCTACGAGCGGGCCCAGAAGGGCCGCTACCGCCACTTCTGGCAGGTCGGCGCCGAGGCGCTGGGCTCCGAGGACCCGGCGCTCGACGCCGAGCTGATCCTGCTGGCCGTCGACGGCTACGCCGCGCTGGGGCTCACCGGGGTCCGGCTGCTGATCAACACGCTGGGTGACAGGGAGTGCCGCCCCGTCTACCGGGCCGCGCTCCAGGACTTCCTGCGCGGCCTCGACCTCGACGAGCCCACCCGGCAGCGGATCGAGATCAACCCGTTGCGCGTGCTCGACGACAAGCGCCCCGAGGTGCAGGAGCAGCTGGCCGGCGCGCCGCTGGTCGTCGACCACCTGTGCGGGGCGTGCAAGGCCTATCACGAGGAGGTCCGCTCGCTGCTGACCGCCTCCGGCGTGGCCTACACCGACGACCCCCGGCTGGTCCGCGGCCTCGACTACTACACGCGGACCACGTTCGAGTTCGTCCACGACGGGCTCGGCTCCCAGTCAGCGGTCGGCGGCGGGGGCCGCTACGACGGGCTGAGCGAGATGCTCGGCGGTCCCGCCCTGCCCAGCGTCGGCTGGGCGCTCGGCGTCGACCGTACGGTCCTGGCCATGGAGGCCGAGGGCCTGTTCGCGGGCGACGGCGAACAGGCGCGCGTACAGGTGTACGGTGTGCCGCTGGGTGAGGAGGCGCGCCGCCGGATGTTCCTTCTTGTCACCGAGTTGCGCCGGGCGGGCCTGGCCGCCGACATGTCGTTCGGCGGCAAGGGTGTCAAGGGCGCCATGAAGGGCGCCGACCGTTCGGGGGCGAGCCACGCGGTGATCCTCGGCGAGCGTGATATCGCCGCGGGGACCGCGCAGGTCAAGGACCTGGTCAGCGGAGAGCAGACCGCCGTACCACTCGCTGAGATCGTCACGACGTTGAAGGAGAGACTGGACAAATGATCCGCACGCACGAAGCGGGATCACTGCGCGAGGAGCACGCCGGGCAGCAGGTGACGCTCGCCGGATGGGTGGGACGGCGCCGCGACCACGGCGGCGTGGTCTTCATCGACCTGCGTGACGCCTCAGGCTCCGCCCAGGTGGTCTTCCGCGAGGAGGACGACGCCCACGGCCTGCGCGCCGAATACTGCGTCAAGGTCGTCGGACAGGTGCGGGTCCGCCCCGAGGGCAACGAGAACCCCGACCTGCCGACCGGTGCGATCGAGGTCGTCGCCTCCGAGGTCGAGGTGCTCAGCGAGTCCGCCCCGCTGCCGTTCCCCATTGAAGGCGCGGCCGGTATTTCAGAGGAGGCCAGGCTCAAGTACCGCTACCTCGACATCCGCCGCCATCAGGTCGCGCACGCCATGCGCACCCGTTCCAAGGCCACCTACCTCGCCCACGAGGTGATGAACGAGCACGGGTTCGTCTACGTCGAGACCCCGACGCTGACCCGTTCGACCCCCGAGGGCGCCCGCGACTTCCTCGTCCCGGTCCGGCTCCAGCCGGGCAGCTGGTACGCCCTGCCCCAGTCGCCCCAGCTGTTCAAGCAGCTTCTCCAGGTCGCCGGGCTTGAGCGCTACTACCAGCTCGCCAAGTGCTACCGCGACGAGGACCTGCGCGCCGACCGGCAGCCGGAGTTCACCCAGATCGACGTCGAGATGTCCTTCGTGGACCAGGACGACGTCATCGCCCTGGGCGAGGCGCTGATCGGGCGCATCTGGAAGGAGACGGTCGGCTACGACCTGCCGGTGCCGCTGCCCCGGATGACCTACCGCGACGCCATGGCCCGCTACGGCTCCGACAAGCCCGACCTGCGCTTCGGCCAGGAGCTCGTCGAGATGACGGAGTTCTTCGCCGACACCACCTTCCGCGTGTTCCAGGCGCCGTACGTGGGCGCGGTGGTCATGCCGGGCGGTGCCTCGCAGACCCGCAAGGAGCTGGACGGCTGGCAGGAGTGGGCCAGGTCGCGCGGCGCCAAGGGCCTGGCCTACGTGCTCGTCGGGGAGGACGGCACGCTCGGCGGGCCCGTCGCCAAGAACCTGTCGGAGACCGAGGCTGCCGGTCTGGCCGCCAAGGTGGGTGCCGAGCCCGGTGACGCGATCTTCTTCGCGGCCGGTGCGGCCTCCGCCTCCCGCGACCTGCTCGGCGCGGCCCGGCTGGAGATCGGCCGTCGCTGCGACCTGATCGACGAGTCGGTGTGGAACTTCCTGTGGATCGTCGACGCCCCCATGTTCGAGGAGGACGGCGAGGGCGGCTGGACCGCGGTGCACCACCCCTTCACCGGTCCCAAGCCCGAGTGGGCGGACAACTTCCAGGACCACCCCGGCGAGGCCCTGGCCTACGCCTACGACATGGTCTGCAACGGTATGGAGATCGGTGGCGGCTCGATCCGGATCCACCGTGCCGAGATGCAGCAGCGCGTCTTCGACGTGCTCGGCATCTCCAAGGAGGAGGCGGAGAACAAGTTCGGCTTCCTGCTGGAGGCGTTCAAGTACGGCCCGCCGCCGCACGGCGGCATCGCCTACGGCTGGGACCGGATCTGCATGCTCCTGGCGAGGGGTGACTCCATCCGTGACGTCATCGCCTTCCCGAAGACGGCCTCGGGCTTCGACCCGCTGACCGGCGCGCCCACCCCGATCACGGCGGAGCAGCGCAAGGAGGCCGGCGTCGACGGCAGGCCCAAGGCCGACGCCTGATCCGAGGTCCGCACCAGGAGTGACCGAGGGCCCCCGGAACGTCGTTCCGGGGGCCCTCGGTGTGCCCGGGGCAGGCGTGGTGGCCCCGGTGGTGCCCTCCGCGGGCCTGCCGGGCATCCTGCGCGGCCGGGTGGAGGGTGCCGGGCTTCCCCGACGGCACCGGCCCCACGTCCCTTACCCGGCCGCTCCGGCGTCCGCGCCGGTCACCGGCCACCTGGCGGCACGGGGAGCCTGGCCGGGCCGGCGTCCCGGGCGAGTCGTACGGGGGTGATACCGCGAGACGCCCCGGCGGTCGGATGACCACCGGGGCGTCTCGCGGGCGGCGGGCCGCCGCGGATCCGGCTAGGAGAGCCGTACGGTCTTGATGATCACCGGGATCTTGGGGGCGTTGGAGCCGCCGTCGCCGGTGATGTCGTCGGGGTTGGTGATCCAGCCGCCCTTGTAGATCTTTTCGAGGATCTCCATGCCCGTCGAGACGACGCCGAAGGGGGTGTAGGCCTTCTCCACCTGGTCGGTCTCGTCGGCCAGTGAGATCCAGAACTGGCTGCCGTTCTGGTTGACGGCGTCGACCGCCTGGGCCACCGCGACCGTGCCCCTGGTGTACGGGATCCCGCCGAGGTTCTCGCTGTCGTAGACGTAGCCGGAGCTGCCCTGACCGTCGGTGGGGTTCTTGCCGTCGGCCTTGGCCTGCGGGTCACCGCACTGCAGCAGGCCCAGGCCGGAGTTCTCCGGGGTGGCCAGGCGGTGGCACTTGGTGTTGTTGAAGAAGTGCTTCCTGGCCAGGAAGGCGAAGGAGTTGACCGTGCAGGGAGCCTGCGCGGTCGCCAGGTCGATCACGATGTCACCGTGGTTGGTGGTGATCGTCATGGTCTTCAACTTCAGATTGGGCTTGGTCGGCGGCCTGCCCACGTTCTTCATCGGGCTGCCGCTGGTGTCCTTGCGGTAGGAACAAGTCACGGGGGCCGGGGGGGCCGTGATGCTCGGCTCGGGCGTCGCGACGGCGTCCTCGGACGGTGTGCTGCTCGCATCGGGCGTCGCGGCGGCCTGGACCTCCTTGCCGTCACCACCGAGGAGCCTCACCCCGGCGAACAGGCCTCCCGCGACGACGACCACCGCGATGACCGCTCCGATGACGGCGTTCCGCTTCGACGTGCTCTTCTGCTCAGCACGTTTCGCCTGCCGCTCCTTATGCTCCCGAGCCAACTGGCTCTGGCGGTCCTCGGCGCTCACCGCTATGTCCTCCAGGATTACTGTTACATGACTACGGACTGGCGGAAAGCGTACCGGCCCTAAGGTGTGCTGCACGTAAGTGGCGAAATTCGCCGGATGGGGACAGAGGGGAAAGACCGGGATCTCTTCACACTCTCCATAACCCGTTCATGGTGGGATCCGTACTTGCTGATGACGAGCCACGCACCACCGGAGCGCTCCATGTTCGACGAGATCCTCGGCCTGCCCCTCCACCCCCTGGTCGTCCACGCCGCCGTGGTCCTGACCCCGCTCCTGGCGGTGCTCGCCGCCGTGTACGCGCTGCTGCCCCGTACCCGGCCCGTGCTCACCTGGGCGGTGGTCGGGCTGGCCCCGATCGTGCCGGTGAGCGTCTTCGTGGCACGGGAGAGCGGGGAGTCGCTGGAGGAGGGGCGTTTCGCCTCCGCGGGCGGGCAACTCGGTGAGCGCATAGCCGAGCACGCGAGCTTCAGCATCCCCCTGCTGCTCGTCACCCTCGCCCTCGGGGTGATGTCGCTGGCGCTCGTCCACGTCTCGCGCGGTGACCGGTTCGACCGTCGGGTGGGGGCGGCCGTCTCGGCGTTGACCGTGGTCCTGGCCGCCGTCGCGCTCTACTACGTGGTGCGGGCCGGGCACAGCGGGGCCGTCACCGTCTGGGCGAACTGAGGCGTAGCCGGGCAGCGGTACTGTCTCAGGAGTGGACAGCCTGTTCGATTCGGCGGCGGAGGAGGCCCATCGCGGCCAGGAGCCCCTGGCGGTGCGGATGCGCCCCAGGAGCCTGGACGAGGTGATCGGCCAGCGGCACCTGCTGGGCTCCGGTACGCCGCTGCGCCGCCTCGTCGAGGCCGAGGCGCCGATGTCGCTCTTCCTCTGGGGCCCGCCGGGCACCGGCAAGACCACCCTCGCCTACGTGGTGGCGGGCGTCACCGAACGCCGCTTCGTGGAGGTCTCCGCGGTGTCGGCGGGTGTCAAGGAGGTTCGCGCGGCCATCGAGCAGGCCCGGCGCGAGCTGGGCATGTCCGGTCGCCAGACCGTCCTGTTCGTCGACGAGGTGCACCGTTTCAACAAGGCGCAGCAGGACGCCCTGCTGCCCGCCGTGGAGAACCGCTGGGTCACCTTCATCGGCGCCACCACGGAGAACCCCTTCTTCTCCGTCATCTCGCCCCTGCTGTCGCGCTCGCTGCTGCTGACCCTGGAGTCGCTGTCGGAAGACGACATCCGGGTGGTGCTGGAGCGCGCCGTCGCCGACCCGCGTGGCCTGGAGGGAAGGGTGCGCCTGGCGCCCGAGGCCGCCGAGCATCTGGTGCGGCTGGCCGGCGGCGACGCCCGCAGGTCGCTCACCTACCTGGAGGCCGCCGCGCTGATCGCAGCCGACGGCGAGGTCACCGTCGAGGTGGTGGAGCGGGCGGTGGACAAGGCGGCCGTGCGCTACGACCGTCAAGGCGACCAGCACTACGACGTGATCAGCGGTTTCATCAAGAGCATGCGGGGCTCCGACGCCGACGCCGCGCTGCACTACCTCGCCCGGATGGTCGAGGCGGGCGAGGACCCCCGGTTCATCGCCCGCAGGATCGTCATCTTCGCCTCAGAGGACGTCGGCATGGCCGATCCCACCTGCCTGCAGGTCGCGGTGGCCGCGGCCCAGGCGGTGGAGTTCATCGGCCTGCCGGAGGGGCGGCTCAACCTGGCCCAGGCGGTCATCCACTGCGCGCTGGCCCCCAAGTCCAACGCGGTGATCAATGCCATCGGCGCGGCCTCCGAGGACGTGCGGCGCGGCAACATCGGCCATGTCCCCGACCATCTGCGTGACGCCCACTACCCGGGAGCCAAGAAGCTCGGCCACGGCAAGGGCTACAAGTACCCCCACGACTTCGAGCACGGCCTGGTCCGTCAGGAGTACGCGCCCGAGGAGCTCAGGGACCGGCGCTACTACCGGCCCACCCGGCACGGCGCCGAGGCGGGCTTCGCCGACCGCTGGTCCAGGATCCGCGCCTTCCTGCGCGGGGAGTGATCTGCCGTGCCGCCCGCTCGTTCCAGGGCGTGACCGCGTTCACCTCGGTTGGGCTCTCATTTCCAGGGGTGACCGGTTCGCGCAGTTGTGCGTGGACGCCTTCGGGTTCGGCCCGCGGACCGTGCGTCCCCGTACGGCGCGAAGGGCGGTCCAGGCACGGGGGCACCGTGAATCCCGGCCCTCGGGACGCGGGTCCCCCCCACAGAAGACCGGGGAAGACCGGGGAAGACCGGGCCCGGCCCGTAGGCATGGGCCGACGGCGCGCGGTAAGTGAGGATGAGTGATATCGGGCACGATAGGGTTTTGCCAATCCACCCGACCACGGCCGGGGTCACCTATGAGGGGGCGGGTCCGCACATGCTTACCGCAGGAGAGGTCGCGGGGCTGATCGTCGCGATGGCCTGGGCGATCCTGGTCTGTTTCATGGCCGTCGTCATGGTCAGGCTGGCCCGCCTGCTCACCGAGACCACCAAGATGGTCTCCCAGCTGGGCGACCGCGTCGTGCCGCTGCTGGAGGACGTGTCGGCCGCCGTCGGCGAGACCAACCGTCAGCTGGTCGCCATCGAGGCGATCACCAAGGACGTCAAGCAGGTCAGCGGGCATGTGGCCAAGGTCAGCGACGTCACCCAGAACCTGGTCACCGGGCCGCTGATCAAGGTCGCGGCCCTCACCCACGGCGTCCGCCGGGCCGTGGGTGCCCGCAGGCGCGCCAGGCCCGCCGCGCAGGCGCTGGAAAGGCGGCGGAGATGATCCGCAGGCTGTTCTACATGGGCCTGGGCGCGTTCGGCGCGCTGTGGGTCATGCGTAAGCTTCAGGCACTGCACCCGAACCACCTGGCCCGCCGGGCCGTTCGGAACGCGGGCGGGGTCCTGGAGCAGGCGCGGGATCTCGCGGAGGACGCCCTGCGCGGTGCGGCCGAGCGGGAAACCGAGTTGCGATCCAGGTTCGGGCTCGACACCCTGGAAAACCCCTATCACTCCAACGTAAAGGATGGCCGCTGACATGGAGTCGGCAGAGATCGCCCGCCGCTTCCTGCGCTTCTTCGAGGAGCGTGGGCACACCGTTGTGCCCTCGGCCAGCCTCATCGCCGAGGACCCGACGCTGCTTCTGGTCAACGCGGGCATGGTGCCCTTCAAGCCCTACTTCCTGGGCCAGCAGAAGCCGCCCTACAAGCGGGCCACCAGCGCGCAGAAGGTCGTCAGGACCCTCGACATCGACGAGGTCGGCAAGACGACCCGGCACGCCAGCTTCTTCCAGATGCTCGGAAACTTCTCCTTCGGCGACTACTTCAAGGAGCAGGCGATCCCGTTCGCCTGGGAGCTGCTGACCAGGCCCGAGTCCGAGGGCGGGTTCGGCTTCCCCGAGGACCGCCTCTGGGTCACCGTCTACCTCGACGACGACGAGGCCGCCGACATCTGGCACCGGAAGGCCGGAGTGCCGCTGGAGCGCATCCAGCGCCGTGACCTGGCGGACAACTACTGGCACATGGGCGTGCCGGGTCCTGGCGGGCCGTGCAGCGAGATCTACTACGACCGCGGTGCCGAGTACGGGCGCGAGGGCGGCCCGATCGTCGACGAGAACCGCTACCTCGAGGTGTGGAACAACGTCTTCATGCAGTTCCAGCTCGGTGCGGTCCGCAGCAAGGTGGACTTCGACATCGTCGGCGAGCTGCCGGCCAAGAGCGTCGACACGGGCATGGGCCTGGAGCGCATGGCGGCGATCCTGCAGGGCGTCGACAACATCTACGAGATCGACACCACGTACAAGATCCTTGACCGGGCCGCGGAGCTCACCAAGACGCGTTACGGCCGTGACGAGCGCGCCGACGTCTCGCTGCGGGTCGTCGCCGACCACGTCAGGACCGGCGTGATGCTCGTGGCCGACGGGGTGCTGCCCTCCAACGAGGGCCGGGGATACGTGCTCCGCCGCATCCTGCGCCGGGCCATCCGTAACCTGCGCCTGCTCGGCGCGGGCGAGGAGCGCTACATGCACGAGCTCACCGCGGTGACCGTCGATGTCATGGGCCAGCAGTACGCGGAGCTCAAGGCCGACGCCCCGCAGATCCACGGCGTCATCGACGCGGAGGAGGGGTCCTTCCTCGGCACCCTCCGCACCGGCACCGCGATCTTCGACGTGGCGGCCGAGGAGACCAAGCGCAAGGGGCGGAGCACGCTCGCGGCCGACCAGGCATTCCAGCTCCACGACACCTACGGGTTCCCGATCGACCTGACCCTGGAGATGGCCTCCGAGCAGGGGCTGCAGGTCGACGAGGAGGGCTTCCGCCGGCTGATGAAGGAGCAGCGCGACCGGGCCAAGGCCGACGCCGCCTCCAAGAAGACCGGCAACGCCGACATCTCGGTCTTCGGCCAGATCCTGGAGAAGGCCGGCAAGGTCGAGTTCCTCGGCTACGACCATGTGACGGCCGAGGCCGAGGTCGCCGGCCTCCTCGTCGACGGCGTCTCCGTCGCCGCGGCGGGCGCGGGCACGACGGTCGAGGTCGTGCTGGGCCGCACCCCGTTCTACGCCGAGGGCGGCGGCCAGCTCTCCGACCAGGGCCTCATCCGCACCGGCGGGGCCGAGGTGGAGATCGTGGACGTGCAGTCCCCGGTCGCCGGCCTCGTCGTGCACCGGGGCAAGGTCCGTACCGGGGAGATCCGGGTGGGCGAGACGGCTCAGGCCGAGATCGACGTCGAGCGGCGCCGGGCCATCTCCCGCAGCCACACCGCCACCCACCTGGTGCACCGGGGCTTCCGCAACGCGCTGGGCGAGACCGCGGCGCAGGCCGGTTCCGAGAACTCGCCGGGCCGCTTCCGCTTCGACTTCACCGCCGCGGGCGCCGTGTCGCCCAGCGTGTTGCGCGACGTCGAGGATGAGGTCAACGCGGTCCTGATCAACGACCTGCGGGTCAACGCCTTCCACACCTCCCAGGCCGAGGCCCGCGCGATGGGCGCTCTGGCCCTGTTCGGTGAGAAGTACGGCGACACCGTCCGCATCGTCGAGGTCGGTGAGTACTCCCGCGAGCTCTGCGGTGGCACCCACGTCGCCAGCTCCGGGCAGCTGGGCCTGGTCAAGGTGCTGGGTGAGGCCTCGATCGGTGCGGGGGTGCGCCGCGTGGAGGCCCTGGTCGGTCTCGACGCGTTCCGCTTCCTGGCCAGGGAGAGCGTGCTCGTCGCCCAGTTGTCGGAGCAGCTCAAGGCCCGCAGGGAAGAGCTCCCCGAACGCGTCGAGGGCATCGTCACCCGGTTGCGCTCCGCGGAGAAGGAACTGGCCACGTTGCGCTCGGCCCAGGCGCTCGCCGGTGCGGGGGAGATGGCGGGAAACGCCCGTGATCTACATGGAGTCTCCGTTGTGACGCACCGTGCGCCTGATGGAACATCTCCTGATGATCTGCGTAAACTCGCACTCGACGTGCGCGGCCGGTTCCCGAGCGACCGCGCTGCGGTCGTCGTCGTCGCCGGTGTCCCCAATGACCGGCCGGTCGTCGTGGCCGCGGTCAACGAGGTGGGACGCGATCGCGGCCTGAAGGCGGGCCGCCTGGTCGGCGTCGCCGCGAAGGCACTCGGAGGTGGCGGTGGCGGCAAGGATGACGTCGCTCAGGGAGGCGGTGTGCGTCCCGAGGCGATCGACGAGGCACTCGCGGCCGTCGAGCAGGCGATCACGCAGACGCTCACCTGATGGGGAACGACACCCTCGAGCCGCGGCCGGTACGAGGGTGGAGACAGAGATGATGAGAAACGGCATTCGGCTGGGCGTCGATGCCGGCTCGGTCCGTATCGGCGTGGCCAGAAGCGATCCCTCGGGGTTGCTTGCCACGCCGGTGGAGACCGTCCGGCGTGGCAAGGGCGACCTCGACCGGCTCGCGGAGATCGCGGCCGAGTACGAGGTCGTCGAGGTGGTGGTCGGCCTGCCGACCTCGCTCTCCGGGCGCGAGGGGCAGGCGGCGGTCGTCGCCCGTGACTTCGCGAACCGGATCGCACTCCGACTGGCGCCCGTCCCGGTGCGGATGTTCGACGAGCGGTTGACCACCGTCACCGCCCAGCAGGGACTGCGGGCCAGCGGGGTGAAGGCGAAGAACCAGCGCGGTGTGGTGGACCAGGCTGCCGCCGTCGTGCTGCTCCAGGCGGCGCTGGACGCCGAACGCGCCACCGGCAGACCTCCCGGCAGCCCTGTCACGCCACCGGGTGGAAGACCCGGTGACAGGCCCGCCGAGCGGCCTGGCGGCGGGACCGTTCGGTGAGCCGCCCGCGGCCGATATGGCTGCTGGTGGCCGGGGCGACGGTGCTCGCCGTCGCCGCCGGGACGGCGGCCGGGCTCGTCGTGGTCCGCCCCTATCTCATGCCCGCCGACTTCGAGGGGCCGGGTGCCGGCACGGTCGTCGTCGAGATCCCCGAGGGGGCGAGTGCCGGCGCGATCGGGCTGGCACTGGCCGACGCCGGAGTGGTGGCAAGTGCCAGGGCGTTCGTCAGGGCGGCGGAGGAGCAGGCCAGGACGGGCAGCCTGCACCCCGGCCACTTCAGGCTCCGCAGGGGCATGGAAGCCCGCTCGGCACTCGGCATGCTGGTGGCGCCCGAGTCGCGGATGGTGCGCAGGGTCACCGTCCCCGAGGGGCTCCGCCTGCCCGAACTGCTCGACCGGCTCGCCGAGGGCACCGGCATGCGCCGGGCCGACCTGGCCGGCGCCGCGGACGACGTGCGGGCGCTGGGCCTGCCACGGTACGCCAGGAACGCCGAGGGCTTCCTGTTCCCCGCCACCTACGAGATCGAGCCCGGCACGACCGCTCAGGACGTGCTGGTCGCGATGGTGGAACGTTACAAACAGGTCGCCGAGCACCTCGACCTCAAGGAGCGGGCCGCCAGGAAGCGGTTGACCCCGCTGGAGGCTGTCACGATGGCGAGCATCGTCCAGGCGGAGGGTGGGCGGGATCCGGACTATCCGAAGATCGCTAGAGTGATCTACAACCGGATCAGGGCAGGAACGCCACTTCAACTGGACACCACGGTGCTGTACGCGCAGAGGCGCAGGACCCTGGAGGTGTCCGAGAAGGACACCGAGGTGAGGTCTCCGTACAACACCTATCGCAGACCTGGCCTGCCCCCCGGCCCCATCGCGAACCCCGGGGAGAAGGCGTTGATCGCGGCACTTCGGCCAGATCAAGGTGATTGGTTCTGGTTTGTAACCACAGATCCGGAGCATAGAATCACGAAATTCACTGACAAAGAGAGTGAGTTTGTGAGATACCGGGAAGAGCTGAACAGATACCTCGGGAAGCGTTGATGCCCGGCGGAACACCCCCCGTTCCGCCGCATGCGGCGCCCCGGACCCGCGAACCAGACTCCCGGAACACCGGAAGATCTGGCCGGGTGCTTTCCTTCGGTTTGGCACACCCGCTTGACGCCAGGCCGTCCCTAGCGGGAGATTGGCCAGCGTCTCTATGAACGATCTCGATATGGACTTCCTGGTCGGCTCCGACGACGAAGGTCGGCCGGGCCGAAGATCTCGCGCGTCCTCAGGACGCGACTCCGGCGGCCGGCGTGGCCGGCGTAGGAAGCGCCGCCGCAACCGGGGCGGCTTCCTCGCCCCCATGCTCGCGGTCATCGTGCTGTTCGGTGGCGTCGGCGCCGCCGGCTTCTACGGCTACACATGGGTCCGCGACGTGATGACCCCGGACGACTACACCGGCCCGGGGTCCGGCAAGGTCGTCGTGGAGATCAAGGACGGCCAGAACGCCTCCGACGTCGCACAGACCCTGGAGGAGCAGGGCGTGGTGAAGAGCGTCAAGGCCTTCGTCAACGCCGTCGCCCAGGCGGGCAAGAGCTCCTCCCTGCAGCCTGGCGAATACGCCATGCGCAAGCAGATGGCGGCCGCCGAGGCTGTCAAGCTTCTCGATCCGGAGAAGCGGCTGCTGGAGAGGGTCACCCTCAAGGAGGGGTTGCGCCTGAGCGACACCCTCAAGCAGCTCGCCGAGAAGACCGGCAAGCCGCTCAGGGAGTTCCAGCAGGCGGCCAAGAACAGCAGGAAGCTCGGCCTGCCGTCCTACGCCAGGGGCAGGCTGGAGGGCTACGCCTTCCCGGCCACCTACGAGATCAGGCCCAAGATGACGCCCTCCGACATCCTGGTCGCGCTGGTCGACCGCTTCACCCAGACGGCGGACAAGGACGACCTGCAGGGTAAGGCCAAGGAACTCGGGCACACTCCGCACGAGATCATGACGATCGCCAGCATCGTCCAGGCCGAGTCCGGTACCAAAGAGGACATGGGCAAGGTGGCCCGGGTCATCTACAACCGGCTCGACGGCAATCCCCGCCGCAAGCTGGAGATGGACAGCACGGTGATGTACGGGCTGAACAAGTACGGCATCGAGTCCTCCCACAAGGATCTTGAGAGCACCTCGCCCTACAACACCTACAAGTTCGAGGGCCTGCCTCCCGGACCGATCGCCAACCCGGGAGACGACGCCATCCAGGCGGCGCTCAACCCCACCAAGGGGGACTGGGTCTGGTTCGTGACCACCTGCCCGGCACGGCAGATCACCAAGTTCGCCTCGACGGAGACGGACTTCCTCGCGCTCAAGGCCGAGTACGAGAGAAACAAGGGGAACGGATGTTGAGAGCGGCGGTCCTGGGGTCACCGATCGCCCACTCGCTCTCCCCGTACCTGCACCGCGCCGCCTACGAGGGCATGGGCCTGTACGACTGGCGGTACGAGGCGATCGAGTGCGACGAGGCCGGGCTTCCCGGCCTCCTCGACGGGCTGGACGCCGACTGGGCGGGGCTCTCGCTCACCATGCCGCTCAAGCGGGCCGTGCTGCCGCTGCTCGACACCGTCTCGGAGCTCGCGCTCCAGGTGGGTGGGGCCAACACGGTGATCCTGCGCGACGGCGCCCGGCACGGCGACAACACCGACGTGTACGGCATCGTCCGGGCGCTCGCGGAGGCGGGCGTGGCCACGCCCGCCTCCGCGACCGTCCTCGGCGGGGGCGCGACGGCCTCCTCCGCGCTGGCCGCCCTGCGCGAACTGGGGCTGGGCGAGGCGACCCTCGTGGTCCGCGACCCGGCCAGGGCGGCGGAGACCGTCGAGACGGCCGGGCGGCTGGACATGAGCCTGGCGGTGCAGACCTTCGACAAGCTCGACACCGCGCTGGGGGTCGACCTGGTCGTCTCGACCCTGCCCTCCGGCGCGGCCGACGGCTTCACCGAGTCGCTGGCGGACGTGCCAGCCCTCTTCGACGTGGTCTACGCACCCTGGCCCACCCGGACGGCGGCGGCGGTGGCCGAGCGGGGCGGGATTGTCGTCGGGGGTTTCCCGATGCTCCTGCACCAGGCGGTCCGGCAGGTCGAGATGATGACCGGCCGCGCGGACGTGCCGGTGGAGGCGATGCGCGAGGCGGGGAAGAGCGAGATCGTCAGGCGTGCCGCTCCGGCGGAATGATTCTGGGTGAGCGTGCCGTTGTGATAGAGTGACTAATCGATCGGTCCGGCGTTCCTGCTGGACGCGCAAGCGGAGGTCATCCTCCCACCTCGTCGGCCGCAAGGCTGACAGGTCAGGATCACACCGGGTAGGTTTCCGGCGAGCTTAATGGCATAAAGCCTTCGAGTTCATGTGGCCCCGCATGCGTGACGTGCGGGGCATCTTGCGTTCGACGTGCCTTCACAGGGTGCGTGTTCTGCGACTTCCCGGCACGATCGAGCATGTTGCGGTCTTTCGTAAGAAAGGCCGCGGATCGCAACCTAGGAGGCCCCATCAGCGCCGAGCCCCGCATCAATGACCGCATTCGCGTGCCCGAGGTCCGCCTCGTGGGCCCGAACGGCGAACAGGTGGGCATCGTCTCCATCGGCGATGCTTTGAAGCTGGCTCAAGAAGCCGACCTCGACCTGGTCGAGGTCGCGGCAACGGCTCGCCCGCCAGTGTGCAAGCTCATGGACTACGGCAAGTTCAAGTACGAGTCCGCGATGAAGGCACGCGAGGCGCGCCGTAACCAGGCGTACACCATCATCAAGGAGATCAAGCTCCGGCCGAAGATTGACCCGCACGACTACGAGACCAAGAAGGGTCACGTGGTGCGGTTCCTCAAGGCCGGCGACAAGGTCAAGGTCACCATCATGTTCCGTGGTCGGGAGCAGTCCCGGCCCGAGCTGGGCTTCCGGCTCCTGCAGCGACTGGCGGAGGACGTGACGGAGCTCGGCTTCGTCGAGTCCCAGCCCAAGCAGGACGGCCGAAACATGATCATGGTGATCGGCCCGCACAAGAAGAAGGCCGAGGCCAAGGCCGAGAAGGCGGCGGCCAAGGCGCGGCATGACGAGAACCCCTCGGGGGACAGGTCGCCGGCCGGCGACGAGACGCACGTCACCGACGAGGTGTCCGTCAACGGAGCGGTGGCGGCCCCGCAGGAGTAACTCGCATAGCCTGATCGTCAGGTAGTCGCGATATCACGTCGAGACCGGGTCCGGTCTCGTAGTCAGGCATGCCCTTGACTTGGGTTACCGGCCCGGGACATCGGCACGATCGAGGGAGAGACGGCTGAGATGCCGAAGATGAAGACGCACAGCGGTGCGAAGAAGCGGTTCAGGCTCACGGGTTCCGGCAAGCTTGTGCGCCGCCGCGCCAACCGTGCGCACTACAACGAGCACAAGCCGTCCACCTTGACGCGTCGTCTCAAGCCCGAGGTCGTGCTCTCCGACGCCGACTCCAAGAAGATCAAGAAGCTGCTCGCTAAGTAACCGCCCCCGGGGAGATAGATACACATGGCACGCGTGAAGCGGGCGATCAACGCCAAGAAGAAGCGCAAGGTCGTTCTCGAGCGGGCGAAGGGCTATCGGGGTCAGCGTTCCAGGCTGTACCGCAAGGCCAAGGAGCAGATGCTCCACTCGATGACGTACGCCTACCGCGACCGCAAGGACCGCAAGGGCACCTTCCGCCGTCTCTGGATCCAGCGCATCAACGCCGCTGCCCGCCAGAACGGCATCACCTACAACAGGCTCATCCAGGGCCTGCGGCTCGCCTCCATCGAGGTCGACCGCAAGATCCTCGCTGACCTCGCGGTCAACGACGCCGCCACGTTCGCGACGCTGGTCGAGGCCGCCAAGAAGGCGCTCCCGGCCGACGTGAACGCGCCGGTCGCCGGCTGAGCGAGACACTGACGACCATGCGGTCCGCAGCGATGACGCTGCGGGCCGCATTCGCATTCTTGGGGGACGGGCATGGCCGGGTCTGAGCTGACCAATATCAAGTCACCGCGGGTCAAGGCCGCGCGGAGGCTGACCAAGCGGGCCTTCAGGGACCGCGACCGCTCCTTCCTGGCGGAGGGGCCACAGGCGGTCCGTGAGGCGCTGGCGCTGGACGGCGTCGTGGTGGAGCTGTTCGCCACCGCCGAGGCCGAGCTGCGCCACGCCGACGTCATCGCCGCCGCCACCGCCGCGGGGGTGCCCCTCTTCCGGGCCAGTGGCGAGGTCATGGCCGAGCTGGCCCAGACCGTCACCCCCCAGGGACTGCTGGCGGTGTGCCGCTTCGTGCACGTGCCCCTGAACGACTCCGTCACCTCCGACGCCAGGCTGGTGGCCGTGCTCGCCCACGTCCGCGACCCGGGCAACGCGGGCACGGTGCTGCGCACCGCCGACGCCGCGGGCGCCGATTCGGTGGTCTTCACCGACGCCTCGGTCGATCCCTACAACGGCAAGTGCGTACGGGCCAGCGCGGGCAGTCTGTTCCATCTCCCGGTCACCACGGGTGTCCATGTGACCCGGGTCGTGGAGCACCTGAAGGGTTCCGGGCTGCGGGTGCTCGCCGCCGACGGCGCGGGCAAGCAGACCCTGGACGACATGGACCTGTCCGGCCCGACGGCCTGGATCTTCGGCAACGAGGCCTGGGGGCTTCCCGAGGAGATTTTGGGGTTGGCCGACGATGTCGTCCGGGTTCCGATCTACGGGCGGGCCGAGAGCCTGAACCTCGCGACCGCCGCCGCGGTCTGTCTGTACGCATCTGCCCGGTCTCAGCGCACCGGTCCCGGCGCCAGGTGACGCCCCCCGCCTCGAGGCTGCCGTACGACGCGGGAAACCCGCTATTGTCGGCCATGTAGCGTCGAGGAGGCGGGGTCGTGCACGGCGAACACACCGGCGAGCGGAGCACCGATCCCGCTTCTGTGATCGACGTCGACGAGCTTCCCGACGGCCTCGTGGTGACCGATGGAGACGGCCATGTGCTGACCGTCAACCGGGCCGCGGCCCGGTTGACCGGGGTCACCCGCGAGCAGGCCGCGGGGCGGCACCTGCGCGACGTGTTCTCCTTCCACGACCACGACGGGCGCGACTGGTGGAAGTGGCTCGACACCTACGGCGGGTTGCGCACCCGTACCCGCCAGCCCGAGCTGCCGCTGCGCACCCTCGGTGGCCAGGAGATGCTGGTGGCCGCCCGGCTGGTGCGAGAGCCCCTGCGGGGCGGCGAGGTGGTCCGGGTGGTCATCACGCTGCGTGACGCCGGAGCCCGTGCCCGCCTGGAGCGCAGCCGCGCCGACCTGGTCTCCACGGTCGCCCACGAGCTGCGCTCCCCGCTGACCAGCGTCAAGGGGTTCACCGCGACCCTGCTGGCCAAGTGGACCCGTTTCACCGACGACCAGAAGCTGGTCATGCTGGAGACGGTCAACGCCGACGCCGACCGGGTGACCAGGCTGATCACCGAGCTGCTCGACGTCTCGCGTATCGAGTCGGGGCGGCTGGAGATCCATCGCCAGGTGGTCGACATCCCGGCCAGGATCTCCAAGGTCATCGCGGGGCGGGTGGCGGCGGGTGAGCCGAACGACCGCTTCCTGCTCCAGGTGCGCGGTGAACTGCCCGAGACCTGGCTCGACCAGGACAAGATCGATCAGGTGCTTGCCAACCTGGTGGAAAACGCGGTGCGGCACGGGCGCGGTACGGTGACAATAGTTGTCGAACCGAGCGAATGGGGAGTGACCGTGTCCGTCCGTGACCAGGGAGAGGGCATCCCGCCCGAGCTGGTCACGCGCGTCTTCCGGCAGTTCTGGCGGGGCAACGCCCGCCGCCGCGGCGGCACCGGGCTCGGCCTGTTCATCGTCAAGGGGCTGATCGAGGCTCACGGTGGCACCATCTCCGTGCAGCGCGGACCCGAGGGCGGCGCCGAGTTTCGATTTATGGTGCCCACCGGCACCCCTGACTTCGCCTGAGCGTGAATGCCAGCCCGGTGGGCTTACCCGACTAGACTCGTGGCCGCTCAAGCCCTGGATTCGGAGCTCTCTCTTGTCAAACTACGACCCGGTCGAGGTGACCCCGCTGCACGCCGATGAGATGGCGCGCATGCAGGCCGACGCGATCGACGCCGTCAAGGCGGCGCGCGACCTCGAAGAACTCAAGCAGGTGCGCCTCGCGCACGCCGGTGACCGCTCACCGATCGCCCTGGCCAACCGCGAGATCGGCGCCCTGCCCCCGGCGGCCCGCGCCGAGGCGGGCAAGCGTATCGGCGGTGCCCGCAAAGCCGTCGCCGACGCTCTCGCCGAACGGCAGGCGCAGTTGGAGGCCGAGCGCGACGAGCGGGTCCTCGTCGAGGAGACCGTCGACGTCACGCTGCCCTCTGGCCGCGCCTCCAGGGGCGCCAGGCATCCGCTGACCACCCTCCAGGAGCGCATAGCCGACGCCTTCGTCGCGATGGGCTACGAGGTGGCGGAGGGCCCCGAACTGGAGGGGGAGTGGTTCAACTTCGACGCGTTGAACATCTCCGCCGACCACCCGGCGCGCTCGGAACACGACACCTTCTTCGTGGAGTCCGTCGACTCGGGCAAGGTGCTGCGCACCCAGACCTCTCCCGTCCAGATCCGGGCGCTGCTCAGCAGGGAGCTTCCGATCTATGTGATCTCGCCGGGCAAGGTGTTCCGCACCGACGAGCTTGACGCCACCCACACCCCGGTCTTCCACCAGGTCGAGGGGCTGGCGATCGACGAGGGCCTGACCATGGCCCATCTCAAGGGCACCCTCGACCGGTTCGCCGAGGTCATGTTCGGTGAGGGCATCACCACCCGGTTCCGGCCCAACTACTTCCCGTTCACCGAGCCCTCGGCCGAGATGGACCTGAAGTGCTTCGTCTGCCGCGGTGCCTCCGCGGTGCCGGGGAACCCGTCCTGCCGCACCTGCAAGTCGGAGGGCTGGATCGAGTGGGGCGGCTGCGGCATGGTCAACCCGCGGGTGCTCATCGCCTGCGGTGTCGACCCCGCCCGCTACAGCGGCTTCGCCTTCGGCATGGGCGTCGAACGCACCCTGATGTTCCGCCACAACGCCGAGGACATGCGCGACATGGTCGAGGGAGACGTCCGCTTCACGCTCCCCTTCGGAATGGAGGTCTGATGAAGGTCTCGCTTTCATGGCTGCGGGAGTACGTCGATCTCCCCGCCGTCACGGCGCACGAGATCGCCGAGAAGCTCACCGCGGCCGGGCTCAAGCTCGAGTCCGTCATCTCCTACGGCCACGACATCAAGAACGTCGTGGTGGGCGAGGTGCTCTCCATCGAGACCCTGGAGGGTTTCAAGAAGCCCATCCGCCACTGCCAGGTCGAGGCGGGGGAGGCCGCGCCTCGCGAGATCGTCTGCGGTGCGACCAACTTCGAGGCCGGCGACCGTGTCCCGGTCGCGCTGCCCGGCGCCGTGCTGCCCGGCGGGTTCGAGATCGCCTCCCGCAAGACCTACGGACGCCTGTCGGACGGCATGATCTGCTCGGAGGCGGAGCTCGGGGTGGCCGACTCCTCCCCGGGCATCCTCGTGCTGCCCGGGGACACTCCGATCGGCGCCGACGTGGTCGAGCTGCTCGGCCTGCGCGACGACGTGATCGAGCTTGAGATCACCCCGGACATCGGCTACGCGCTCTCCATCCGGGGCGTGGCCCGCGAGGCCGCCGCCGCCTTCGACTCGGCGTTCATCGACCCGGCGGACGTCTCCCCCCCCGTCGCGTCCGGTCCCGCCTACCCGGCCTCGATCGCCGACCCGTCGGCCTGTGACCGCTTCGTGCTCCGCGAGATCCGCGGGTTCGACCCGTCGGCGAGCAGCCCGCTGTGGATGCGCGCGCGGCTCACCCGCGCCGGTATGCGCCCGGTCTCGCTGGCCGTCGACGTCACCAACTACGTCATGCTGGAGCTCGGCCAGCCGCTGCACGCCTTCGACGCCGCCAGGCTGACCGGTGAGATCGTGGTGCGCAGGGCCGAACCCGGG
This sequence comes from Streptosporangium sp. CA-115845, assembly GCF_050943795.1. Taxonomy (NCBI): domain Bacteria; kingdom Bacillati; phylum Actinomycetota; class Actinomycetes; order Streptosporangiales; family Streptosporangiaceae; genus Streptosporangium; species Streptosporangium sp. CA-115845. The sequence goes on from NZ_CP191988.1 coordinate 3,595,322, forward strand.
GAGACGCTGGAGACCCTCGACCACGTGGTCCGCAAGCTCCACCCGGACGACATCCTGATCACCGACGGGTCGGGCGTGATCTCGATGGCCGGCACCATGGGCGGCCTGCACACCGAGATCTCCGACGCCTCCACCGACATCGTGATCGAGGCCGCCCACTTCTCCGCCAGCGGCATCGCGCGCATGTCGCGCCGGCACAACCTGGTCAGCGAGGCGTCCAAGCGCTTCGAGCGGGGCGTCGACCGGGAGCTTCCGCTGTACGCCTCCTGGCGTGCGGCTCAGCTTCTGGCCGAGCTGGGCGGCGGCACGATCCAGCCGGGCGTCACCCACGCCGAGGTGGAGGTCGAGCCGGTCCGTGTCGCCATCCCGAGCGGCTACCCCGGCAGGGTCGCGGGCACCGTCTACGACCGGGAGACGGTGATCCGCTGCCTGGAGCAGGTCGGCTGCGCGGTCGAGAGTTCCGCCACCGAGACCGGCGGCACCGCCGCCGACGGGATCGCCGCGAAGCTCGCGGTGACCGGCGACGACATGCTGGTGGTCACCCCACCCTCGTGGCGGCCTGACCTGACCGACCCGAACGACCTCGCCGAGGAGGTCATCCGGCTGGAGGGCTACGAGAACCTGCCCTCGATCCTGCCCGCGGCCCCCGCGGGTGCCGGTCTCACCGAGAGCCAGCGCCTGCGCCGCCGGGTCGGCCGCTCACTGGCCGCCGCCGGCTACGTCGAGATCCTCTCCTACCCGTTCAGCGGGGAGCGCGACTTCGACAACCTGCAACTGCCCGCCGACGACGCGCGCCGCCTGGCCGTACGGCTGGCCAATCCGCTCAGCGAGGACGAGCCGCTGATGCGGACCACCCTGCTGCCCGGTCTGCTCAAGACGCTGGTCCGCAACGTGGGCCGGGGTTTCGGCGATGTGGCGCTGTTCGAGACGGGCCTGGTCTACCGGCCCTCGCCGGACGCGCCCGCCGTCGCCCCCGTGCTGGGCGTCGGCCGCAGGCCGAGCCCGGAGGAGCTGGCCTCGATCGAGTCCGCGCTGCCGGCCCAGCCGCTGCGGGTCGGGGTCGTGCTGGCCGGGGAGTTCGAGCCGTCCGGCTGGTGGGGCAAGGGCAGGGGAGCCGACTGGGCGGACGCCGTCGAGGCGGCCCGGGTGGTGGCCGCCGAGGCCGGCGTCACCCTCGACGTCCGCGCGGACCGGCACGAGCCCTGGCACCCGGGCCGCTGCGCCGCGCTGTACGCCGGTGACGTGCTCGTCGGTCACGCCGGCGAGCTGCATCCGCGCGTGGTCGAGGCGTACGGCCTGCCCCCGCGCACCTGCGCGATGGAGCTGGAGCTGACCCGGCTGGAGCAGTCGCCGGTCGGCCGGTCGCAGGCGCCGGCGATCTCCGGCTACCCGGTCGCGAGCCAGGACGTCGCGCTCATCGTTGACGCGGCGACCCCGGTGGCCCCGGTGGAGGCGGCGCTGCGCGAGGGCGCGGGCGAGTTGCTGGAGTCGATCCGGCTGTTCGACGTCTACGCCGGTGCCCAGGTGGGCGAGGGCAGAAAGTCTCTCGCCTACTCCCTGCGCTTCCGGGCGGCCGACAGGACGCTCACGGTGGAGGAGACCACCGCGGCCCGTGACGCGGCCGTGGCCCTGGCCGCCGAGCGCACCGGGGCGCGGTTGCGCGGCGTCTGACCGGTCCACGAAGGGGGCTCGGGGCATGCCCCGAGCCCCCTTTTCGCTGCTTTCACGATCCGTGGTTTCGGTTCCGGACGCGTCTCCGCCCTGCGGCAGGATCCGTGGGTCGGAGCCTAGAGCCGGTCGATCTCCGTCAGATCGATGTCGATGTCGAAGGGGGCCGAGATCTTGAGCCGGTCGTGGTGGATGCCGGTGAGAACGTAGGACCGGGCGAGCGGGTCGAGCTCGTAGACGTAGACCGCGGGCCTTCCCGACTGGTTCTCGACCAGCCAGAAGTGTGCGATGCCCGCCTCGGCGTACAACGTCGGTTTGCGGTCGCGGTCGCGCCGCTCGGAGTCCGGTGAGATGACCTCCACGGCCAGCACGATGTCCTCCGCCCGGTAGAAGGTCTGTTCCGGGCTGTGCTCGGCGGAGGCGTGAATGACGCTCACGTCCGGTTCGGGCCGCTGCTGCCTGCCCAGCACGACGCTCATCTCCCGGCGCGCGCGAAGATCGGCGGGCGCGGCGTGACGGAGGGCGTCGACCAGCAGATCCACCGCTCGCATGTGAAAAGAAGCCTGAGGACTCACGAAGACCAGGCTTCCATCGATTAACTCTGTGTGTGCGGGTAATTGCGGAATGCGATCGAGATCCTCGGCGGTGAATCCCCCAGGCGGGGGGAACACCCAGTCGGGCAGCGAGGACTCCGTCATCTCGGGGCTCCGTACGTCGACCGTCATGACCTCACAGTAGCAACAGGATTCCGTTCTGTGAGGGTGGTTGCGGGTGCCTTATCCCTGGACGGGAGCGATCTCCTCGCGGCGGGCGCGCTCCCTGAGCGCGTGCTCGTCGGTGCGGGCGTCGTAGTCGCGGAACCTCGGCAGCAGCGCGGCCATCGCGGCCACCGCGCCGACGCACAGCAGACCGCCCGCGCCCAGGGAGAAGCGGGTCCCGCCGAGCTGGGCCATCAGGCCGGCCCTGGCGTTGCCCAGCATCGGGCCGCTGGTGTAGGAGAGCAGCTCGATGCCTGCCAGGCGGCCGCGGAACTCGTCGGGGATGGTCTGGTTCCAGATGGTCGAGCGGAAGACGCCGCTGATCATGTCGGCGGCCCCGGCCACGGCCAGGAGGGCGAAGATGCCCCAGATGCTGGGCATGAGCGCCGCCAGCGCCACCGCCACGCCCCACACGGCCGCCGCGACGATCACGCCGAGGCCGTGGCGGTGCACGTGCCTGGTCCAGCCGGAGGTGACCGAGGCAATCAGCGAGCCGACGGCCGAGGCGGAGAAGAAGAGCCCCAGAGCCTCGGGGGCGCCCAGCTCGTCGGCCAGGAACGGGTACAGCGCGGTGGAGAAGGCGAAGATCATCGCGGCGACGTCGACCAGGTAGGTGCCCATCAGGTCGGGGCGGCCCACGGCGTAGCGGACCCCGTCGACCAGTGACCTGATCGAGGCCGCGGGGGCGTTCTCCCGCTGCGGCTGGGCCCGCACCATCTGCAGCAGGACCAGGGAGAGCAGGAAGGTCACCACGTTGACGCCGTACGCGACGGCGACGCCGAACCAGGCCGCGATCAGGCCGCTGAGGCCCGGGGCGACGATGGCGCCCAGGTTCCACCGGAAAGCGCTGAGCGCGGCGGCCGCGGTCAGCTGGTCGTGCCTGACCACGCGGGGCAGCAGCGACTCCAGGCTGGGCCGTTGCAGGCTGCCCAGCCCGGCCGAGAGCGCACCGACCACGTACAGCACCCAGACCTGCGGCTTGGGCAGCAGCGCGTTGACGGTCAGGACCAGGACCGTGAGGCAGAGTCCCACCTCGGTGTAAAGGATGATCTTGCGCCGGTCCAGCGCGTCGGCGATCGCCCCGCCCCAGAGCCCGCACACCACCATCGGGACGAACTCGGCCACGCTGACCAGGCCGACCGCCAGATAGGAGCCGGTCAGCTCCTTCATCTGCAGCGGGACCGCGACCAGGGTCAGGAAGGTGCCGAACATCGTGACGACGCCGGAGCCGAAGAGCAGCCGGAAGTCACGGGAGTCGCGGAGCGGGCTGAGGTCCATCGTCAGGCGACGGAGCAGGGTTCTGATGGACCGGTCAGCGTTTCCTGGCACGAACAGCTAGTCTCGGCGGTGACCTGCGCGGGGGCAACTCATTTTCCGGCAGGTCACCGCCGGGTCGGGCGCGGCGGGCGTCAGGAGCCCAGGACCTCCCTGCGCAGGTGGGTTTTGAGGAGCTTGCCACCGGGGTTGCGGGGAAGTTCCGTGTCACGCACCCAGAACCTGACCGGGACCTTGAAGGGGGCGATCCGCTCGCGCAGGAAGGCCTGCAGTTCCTCGGCGGTCGCCGGGGACGACAGCCGCACCACCGCGCCGACCTCCTCGCCCAGCTCGTCATGGGGGATGCCGATCACCGCGGCGTCGTCGACCGCCGGGTGCTCGAACAGGGCGGCCTCGACCTCGGCGCAGTAGACGTTCTCGCCGCCGCGGATGACCATGTCCTTGGCCCGGTCCACGATGAACACGAACCCCTCGGAGTCCACCCTGGCCAGGTCGCCGGTGTGCAGCCAGCCGCCGACGAAGGTCTCGGCGGTGGCCTCGGGACGGTTCCAGTAGCCCAGGATGACGTTCGGTCCGCGCAGGCAGAGTTCGCCGACCGCGCCGACCGGCAGCTCGTCGCCGAGCGGATCGGAGATCTTCACCTCGACCACGGCCATCGGCAGGCCGATGCTGTCGGGCTTGGCCAGGTAGTCGGTGCCGGCGTTGTTGATGGTGAGCGCCGTGGTCTCGGTCATGCCGTACCCGTTGGAGGGGGCGCGGCTGGGCAGCTGCTCGGTGATGCGTTCCAGCAGCTTCGGCGGGGCGGGAGCGCCGCCGTACCCGAGGGCGTTGAGGCTGGAGATGTCGTACCTGTTCAGATCGGGGTGGGACAGGAGCTGCCACACGTTGGTGGGCACGCCGGTGAGCCCCGTGATCCTCTCACGCTCGATCAGCTCCAGCGCGCGACCCGGATCCCACTTGTACATCAGCACCAGGCCGCTCCCGCTGAACATGGTGGTGGTCATCACCGCGAAGCAGCCGGTGACGTGGAAGAGCGGAACGGTGAGCAGGGTGACGCGGCGCTGTCCGGCCGCCTCGCCCGGGTCCCTGCCCGCCCTGACCACGCTGCGATACATGCTGTAGGCGACGGTCATGGGCGACTGCCCGACGTTGCGGTGGCTGCCGAGCGCGCCCTTGGGGCGGCCCGTGGTGCCGGAGGTGTAGAAGATCGTTGCCGGGTCCTCGGGGGAGAGGTCGACCGGCGGCAGCGTCACGTCCGCCTTCACCGCGCCCATCACGTCCTCGAGCGAACGGGCGCCCTCGGGCACCTCGCCGCGGGTCACGATCAGCGCCGGAGGCAGGCCGGTGAGCCCGGCCGCCCGCTCGCCGTCGGCGATCAGCACCTTGGCGCCGGAGTCCGACAGGCCGTACTCCAGTTCCTGCGGGGTCCACCAGGCGTTGAGTGGAACGGCTATCGCCCCGATGGCCAGCGCGGCCGAGAAGGCGATCACCCACTCGGGGTAGTTGCGCATGGCGATGGCGACCCGGTCGCCCTTGGCCACGCCGTACTCGTCCACCAGGCGCCGTGCGAGCGTGGCCGCCCGCCTGAAGTGCTCCTCGTAGGTGATGTGCTCGCCCTCGTACGTCAGGAAGATCTTGTCGCCGTGAAACCGGCTCGTCTCGAGGAGCGCCCGGAAGTCACGGGGGGCGTGCTTCCAGGTTTTGACGGTCCCGCCGTGGCTGGGGACCTCATCCATCTCGAAAAGCTGTCCGGGACCGGTGAGCTGAGCCTGGACCTGGTCATGGGTGACAGTCATGCGTTCGCACTCCCGAAGGGTGGAAGGACCGGAGGTCGCCACGATACTGACCGGTAGGTATGCACAACAATGCCGAAACGCAAATGATTGCCCAGTCCCCGCAATCGCGAGCCAAAAAGCATGATTTTTACGACTTTTCCGCTGCTCTGGGGTATTCCGCGGGCCGGTAACCCCCACATAACCGGCTTGCATGACAATCCCTGGAGATGCATAATCTCTCTAGCAAGAGCATGAGTGAGTGTGTATGAACATGCAGAGATCAGGGGGGCCGATGAGAGCGGCGATCGCGGGTGCCAGTGGCTACGCCGGGGGTGAGCTCCTGCGCCTGCTGCTGTCCCACCCCGGCATCGAGATCGGCGCGCTGACCGCGGCCTCAAGCGCCGGCACAGCGCTCGGCGCCCACCAGCCACACCTGACCCCGCTGGCCGGCCGGATTCTGCTGGAGACCACCCCCGAGACCCTCGGCGGCCACGACCTCGTCTTCCTCGCCCTGCCGCACGGCCAGTCGGCCACCGTCGCCGAGCAACTCGGTGACGGCACCCTCGTCGTCGACTGCGGCGCCGACTTCCGGCTCGCCGACCCCGCCGCCTGGGAGCACTTCTACGGCGGAACCCACGCCGGCACCTGGCCGTACGGGCTGCCCGAACTGCCGGGCCGGCGCGAGGAACTGCGCGCGGCCTCCAGGATCGCCGTGCCCGGGTGCTACCCGACGGCGGTCACCCTGGCGATGTTCCCCGCCTTCGCCGCCGGCCTCGTCGAGCCCGACGTGGTGGTGGTGGCCGCCAGCGGCACCAGCGGAGCGGGCCGGGCGCCCAAGCCGAACCTCCTGGGCAGCGAGGTGATGGGCTCGGCCAGCACGTACGGCGTCGGCGGTGTCCACCGGCACACCCCGGAGATGGAGCAGAACCTCTCCCCGTTGGCGGGTGAGCCGGTCACCGTCTCCTTCACCCCCGTGCTGGCGCCGATGAGCCGCGGCATCCTCGCCACCTGCAGCGCGCCCGCCAGAGCGGGCCTCACCCCGGCGGTCCTGCGCGAGGCGTACGAGGTCGCCACCAAGGACGAGCCGTTCCTGCGGCTGCTCCCCGAGGGCCAGTGGCCCGCGACCTCGATGACTCTCGGAGCCAACACCGCCGCCCTCCAGGTGGTCCTGGACGAGCGTGCGGGCCGCGTCGTCGCCGTCGTCGCCATCGACAACCTGACCAAGGGAACGGCGGGCGGGGCCATCCAGAGCGCCAACCTCGCCCTCGGCCTGCCGGAAGAGCTAGGCCTTCCTCTCAATGGAGTCGCCCCATGAGCGTGACCGCCCCCCTCGGCTTCCGGGCGGCGGGTGTCGCCGCCGGAATCAAGTCCGGTGCCGCCCGCGACCTGGCACTGATCGTCAACGACGGCCCCTCTCGCGCCGCGGCGGGAGTCTTCACGGCCAACCGGGTGAAGGCCGCGCCCGTCCTGTGGTCCGCGCAGGTGCTGTCCGGAGGCCGGGTCCACGCGGTGGTCCTCAACTCCGGCGGCGCCAACGCCTGCACCGGGCCGCTGGGTTTCCAGGACACCCATGCCACCGCGGAGAAGGTCGCCGAGGCGCTGGGAGACTCGGCCGGCGAGATCGCGGTCTGCTCCACCGGTCTGATCGGTGAGCGCCTGCCGATGGAACCGCTGCTGGCGGGGGTCGATCTCGCGGTCTCACAGCTCGCCAGGGATGGCGGACTGGCCGCCGCCGACGCCATCCGCACCACCGACACCGTCTCGAAGATCTCCTTCAGGAAGGGCGCCGGCGGCTACATGGTCGGCGGCATGGCCAAGGGCGCGGGCATGCTCGCCCCGGGCCTCGCCACCATGCTCTCGGTGATCACCACCGATGCCGACCTGCCCGCCGAACGGCTCGACGAGGTGCTCCGCAAGGTGACGCGGGTCACCTTCGACCGGCTCGACGCCGACGGTTGCATGTCCACCAACGACACGGTGCTGCTGCTGGCCAGCGGCGCCTCCGGTATCACTCCCGACCTCGCCGAGTTCGAGCAGGTCCTCCTCGCGGTCTGCGCCGACCTCGCCCGCCAGCTGCTGCTGGACGCCGAGGGCGCCTCCAAGGCGATCGCCATCGAGGTCGTCGGTGCCGTCTCCGAGGAGGACGCGGTCACCGTCGGCCGTACCGTCTCCCGGTCGAACCTCCTCAAGTGCGCCATCCACGGAGAGGACCCCAACTGGGGCCGGGTGCTGTCGGCCGTCGGCACCACCGACGCCGTCTTCGAGGCCGACCGGCTCAACGTGGCCATCAACGGCATCTGGATCTGCCGGGGTGGTGCCGCGGGCGACGACCGCTCCAAGGTCGACCTCACCTCACGCGATGTGACGATCACCATCGACCTGTCGGCGGGCCCGCACTCGGCGACGATCCACACCACCGACCTCACCGCCGAGTACGTCCACGAGAACTCGGCGTACTCCTCATGAGGCGGACCGAGGCCCTGGCGAAGGTCACCACGCTGATCGAGGCGCTGCCCTGGCTCGCCAGCTTCCACGGTGCGACCGTCGTCATCAAGTACGGCGGCAACGCGATGACCGAGGAGCACCTGCGCGAGAAGTTCGCCGCCGATGTCGTCTTCCTGCGCTACGCCGGGCTCAGGCCGGTGATCGTGCACGGGGGAGGCCCGCAGATCAACGCCCACCTCGACCTGCTCGGCATCGAGTCCACCTTCACCGCCGGGCTCAGGGTCACCACCCCCGAGGCCATGCGGGTCGTCAGGATGGTCCTCGTCGGCCAGGTCAACCGCGACGTGGTCGGTCTGATCAACAGGCACGGGCCGTTCGCCATCGGCATGTCCGGCGAGGACGCCCACCTGTTCACCGCCGTGCGCAAGCACGCCGTCGTCGACGGCGCCAGTGTCGACATCGGCCAGGTCGGCGACATCGTCAACGTCGAGGCCGGAGCCGTGCGGGCGCTGCTGGAGGACGGGCGGATCCCGGTGATCTCATCGGTCGCGCGCAGTGAGGACGGCACCGTCTACAACGTCAACGCCGACACCGCCGCCGCCGCGCTCGCCGTGGCGCTCCAGGCGTCCAAGCTGATCGTCCTGACCGATGTCGAGGGCCTGTACCGTGACTGGAGCCCCGACGCCGTTGACAACGAGGTCATCGACGAGCTGTCCGCCACCGAGCTGGAGAAGCTCCTGCCGACCCTGTCCAGTGGCATGATCCCCAAGATGGAGGCGTGCCTGACCGCCGTCCAGGGGGGCGTGCCGCAGGCCCACGTACTCGACGGCAGGGTGCCCCACTCGGTGCTGCTGGAGATCTTCACGGACAAGGGCATAGGAACCATGGTGCTGCCGGACGCCCCCGCGGCGACGGCCACCGCCCAGCTGAAGGGGAACGACACGTGAGCCCGCAGGAAAGTCCCGCCGCAGAGGCGCTCACCGCGCGCTTCGAGGCCGCCTTCATGGCCAACTACGGGGTGCCCCCGGTGGCACTGGCCCGAGGCGAGGGCACGAGGGTCTGGGACGTCGACGGCCGCGAGTATCTCGACCTGATCGGCGGCATCGCGGTCAGCTCGCTCGGCCACGCCCACCCGGCGCTGGTGGAGGCCGTCTCCAGGCAGGTCGCCACCCTCGCCCACACCAGCAACCTCTTCCTGCACGAGCCCGAGGTGCTGCTCGCCGAGCGCCTGCTCAGCCTGCTCGGCGCCCCCGCCAGGGTGTTCTTCACCAACTCCGGCACCGAGGCCAACGAGGCCGCGCTGAAGCTCGCCATCAAGTACGGCAAGTCGAACGGCCGCACCTACTTCGTGGCCGCCGAGAACGCCTTCCACGGCCGGACCCTCGGCGCGCTCGCCCTGACCGGCAAACCCTCCATCCGTGACCAGTTCGGACCTTTCCCGATCGATGTTCGTTTCGTGCCGTACGGTGACGCCGACGCGCTCAAGAGCGCGGTGACCGGCGAGTGCGCCGCGGTCTTCCTCGAACCCACCCAGGGGGAGGCGGGGGTCGTGCCCCCGCCCGAGGGCTACTTCACGGCGGCCAGGGAGATCTGCGACGCCGCAGGCGCGCTGCTGGTCGCGGACGAGATCCAGTCGGCGATCGGCCGCACCGGGCACTGGTTCGCCCACCAGCACGAAGGCATCCTGCCCGACGTGCTCACCCTGGCCAAGGGCCTCGGCGGAGGCATGCCGATCGGCGCCTGCGTCGGCTTCGGCGCGGCGGCCACGGTTTTCGCCCAGGGCGACCACGGGTCCACCTTCGGTGGCAACCCCGTCTCGACCGCCGCGGCGCTCGCCGTGCTCGACACGATTGACACCGACGGCCTGCTGGAGCACGTGCGTACCGTCGGGGCCGAACTCGCCGACGGCATCGCCGCGATCGACCACCCGCTGCTCGCCGGTGTCCGGGGCAGGGGCCTGTGGCTGGCCGTTCTGCTGACCGACGACCGCTCCGCCCACTTCCAGACCGCCGCGCGGCGAGCCGGTTTCCTGGTCAACGCCCTCCAGCCCCACGCGGTGCGGCTCGCACCCCCGCTGGTGATCACTTCCGCTCAGGTCGCCGCCTTCGTGGCCGCGCTCCCAGCGATCCTCGACGAGGCCGTCGATGCCCAGTAACCTCTCCGCGCAGGCGCCCGTCAGGCACTTCCTGAAGGACGACGACCTCTCGTCCGCCGAGCAGGCCCAGGTGCTCGACCTGGCCGAGGCCATGAAGAAGGACCGCTACGGCTACCGCCCCTTCGAGGGCCCGCAGACCGTCGCCGTCCTCTTCGACAAGCCGTCCACCCGCACCCGGGTCTCCTTCGCCGTCGGCATCGGGGAGCTCGGCGGCCTGCCCCTGATCGTCGACGCAGGCTCCTCCCAGATGGGCCGGGGTGAGTCGATCGAGGACACCGCCCGGGTCCTGGAGCGTCAGGTGAGCGCCATCGTGTGGCGTACCTCGGGCCAGGACAGGGTCGAGTCCATGGCCACGGCCTCCTCGGTGCCGGTGATCAACGCCCTCACCGACGAGTTCCACCCCTGCCAGATCCTCGCGGACCTGCAGACCGTCAGGGAGCACTTCGGCAGGACCGCCGGACTCACCCTGGCCTACTTCGGGGACGGCGCCAACAACATGGCCCACTCCTACCTGCTCGGCGGTGCCGTCGCCGGCATGCACGTGCGGGTCGCCGCCCCCGCCGGGTACCTGCCGGACCCGAAGATTCTCCGGCGGGCCGCCAGGGTCGCCGAGGAGACCGGAGGATCGGTCACCGTGCTCACCGACCCGGCCGAGGCCGCCGCGGGCGCGGATGTCCTCGCCACCGACACCTGGGTCTCCATGGGCCAGGACGGCAAGGAACAGCGGGTCGCCGACCTCATGCCCTACCAGGTCAACGCCGCGCTGGTGGACCGCGCGGCGCCCGGCGCCATCGTCCTGCACTGCCTGCCCGCCTACCGCGAGCTGGAGATCTCCGCCGAGGTCCTCGACGGCCCGCGGAGCCTGGTGTGGGACCAGGCCGAGAACCGGCTGCACGCCCAGAAGGCCCTGCTGTACTGGTTGATCTCGATGAGCGGTCCGGACGCGCCCGGGGGCGGGGTGGTCGCGTGACGATCCCGATGACCAAGGTCGCCCGTCAGGCCAGGATCGCCGACCTGCTGCAGCGGCAGCCCGTCAGATCCCAGCCGGAGCTGGCCAAGCTCCTGCTGGAGAGCGGGGTCGAGGTCACCCAGGCCACCCTCTCCCGGGACCTGGACGAGCTCGGCGCGCTCAAGCTGCGCGCCGAGGACGGCTCCCTGGTCTACGCCCTGCCCGGTGAGGGCGGCGGCCGGATAAGGCTGGCCAGGCTCGGCACCGGCGAGTCCCCGGCCGCCCGGCTCAGCCGGCTCGCCGAGGAGCTTCTCGTCTCGGCCGAGGCCTCCGCCAACCTGGTCATCGTCCGCACGCCACCGGGCGCCGCGCAGTTCCTCGCCTCCGCCATCGACCACGCCGACTGGGAGTCCATCCTCGGCACGGTCGCCGGAGACGACACGATCCTCGTCATCAGCCGTGACCCGGTGGGCGGGGCAGCGGTCGCCGAGGGGCTGCTCAGGCACGCCGACCGACGTGTTTAGCCTGCTCAGCCGGGCGATCCCGGCACCATCTGAGACCTGTGACGAACGAATAACTTGGAGAGATCAATCATGACCGACCGGGTCGTACTCGCCTTCTCAGGCGGCCTCGACACCTCCGTGGCCATCCCCTTCCTCGCCGAGAAGACCGGCGCCGAGGTGATCGCGGTCGCCGTCGACGTCGGCCAGGGCGGCGAGGACATGGAGATCATCCGCAAGCGGGCCATCGACTGCGGCGCCGTGGAGTCCGTCGTCGTGGACGCCCGCGAGGAGTTCGCCGCCGACTTCTGCGTGCCCGCCCTGCAGGCCAACGCCCTCTACATGGACCGCTATCCGCTGGTCTCCGCCCTGTCGCGGCCGCTGATCGTCAAGCACCTGGCCGCCGCGGCCAAGGAGTTCGGCGGCACCCACGTCTCGCACGGCTGCACCGGCAAGGGCAACGACCAGGTCCGGTTCGAGGCCGGCCTGGCCGCGCTCTTCCCCGAGCTCAAGGTCATCGCCCCGGCCCGCGACTACGCGTGGACCCGGGACAAGGCGATCGCCTACGCCGAGGAGAAGAGCCTGCCGATCGAGACCACCAAGAAGAACCCCTACTCGATCGACCAGAACATCTGGGGCCGGGCCGTCGAGACGGGCTTCCTTGAGGACATCTGGAACGGCCCCATCGAGGACGTCTACTCCTACACCGCCGACCCCGCCCAGTCGCGCGAGGCCGACGAGGTCATCATCAGCTTCGTCAAGGGCGTCCCGGTGGCGCTGGACGGGCGGCACCTGACCCCGTTCCAGGTCATCGCCGAGCTGAACCAGCGCGCGGGCGCCCAGGGCGTCGGCCGCCTCGACATGGTCGAGGACCGGCTCGTCGGTATCAAGTCCCGCGAGGTATACGAGGCACCGGGCGCCATCGCTCTGATCACCGCGCACATGGAGCTGGAGAACGTCACGGTCGAGCGCGACCTGGCCAGGTTCAAGCGGTCGGTGGACCAGCGCTGGGGCGAGCTCGTCTACGACGGCCTCTGGTTCTCCCCCCTCAAGAAGGCCCTGGACGTCTTCATCGCCGAGGCTCAGGAGCACGTCACCGGCGAGATCCGGATGACCCTGCACGGCGGCCGGGCCACGGTCACGGGCCGGCGCTCGGAGGCGTCGCTGTACGACTTCAACCTCGCCACCTACGACACCGGCGACACTTTCGACCAGTCTCTCGCCAAGGGCTTCGTCGAGCTGTGGAGCCTTCCCTCCAAGATTGCCTCCGCCCGGGACGCCCGGTTGGGCTGAGTGGGCTAAGGTCGCGGATTGAATGGGGAGGGAGAACAACGGTGACTGATGGTGGCAAGCCGATGCGGCTGTGGGGCGGCCGGTTCGAAGGAGGTCCGGCCGACGCGCTGACCAGGCTCTCTGTGAGCGTGCACTTCGACTGGCGGCTGGTGCCGTACGATCTGCTGGCCTCGCGCGCGCACGCCCGGGTGCTGCACCGCGCGAACCTGCTGACCGATGACGAGCTGGCACGCATGCTCGGCGCCCTGGACGACCTGGAGCGAGCCTGCAAGGAGGGCGAGTTCCGGCCGACCGTCGCCGACGAGGACGTCCACACCGCGCTGGAGCGCGGCCTGCTGGAACGTCTCGGCACGCTCGGCGGCAAGCTCAGAGCCGGCCGCAGCCGCAACGACCAGGTCGCCACCGATCTGCGGCTCTACCTCCGCGATCACGTCAGGCATATCGTGTCCCGGCTGGTGGAGCTGGAGACCGCGCTGATGAGCCAGGCAGAGGAGCACGCCGAGACGGCGGCCCCGGGCATGACCCACCTGCAGCACGCCCAGCCGGTCTCCTTCGGCCACCAGCTCCTGGCGCACGTACACGCCTTCGCCCGCGACATCGAGCGACTGCGCGACTGGGACAGGCGCGCGGCCGTCTCCCCGCTCGGCTCCGGGGCGCTGGCCGGGTCCTCCCTGCCGCTCGACCCGCAGGCCGTGGCCAGGGAACTCGGCTTCGACTCCGCCGCGCCCAACTCGATGGACGCGGTCGCCGACCGAGACTTCGCCGCCGAGTTCCTGTTCGACGCGGCGATGATCGGCGTGCACCTGTCCCGGCTGGGCGAGGAGATCGTCCTGTGGGCCTCGCAGGAGTTCCGCTGGATCGAGATGGACGACGCCTACTCCACCGGCTCGTCGATCATGCCGCAGAAGAAGAACCCCGACGTGGCCGAGCTCGCCCGGGGCAAGAGCGGCCGCCTCATCGGCAACCTGATGTCGCTGCTGACGACGCTCAAGGGTCTGCCGCTGACCTACAACCGGGACCTGCAGGAGGACAAGGAGCCGGTGTTCGACTCCGTCGACAGCCTGCTGCTCGTTCTTCCCGCCATGGCCGGGCTTGTCGCGACCATGCGCGTCAACACCGCCAAGCTGGAGACCTCGGCCCCAGACGGGTTCGCGCTGGCCACCGACCTGGCCGAGCTGCTGGTCCGCAGGGGCGTCGCCTTCCGCGAGGCCCACGAGGCGGTCGGGCACCTGGTCGTCTGGTGCCAGGTCAACGACAAGGACTTCGACGAGCTCACCGACGACGAACTGGCCAAGGTCTCGCCGCACTTCACGCCTGACTCCCGCGAGGTTCTCTCGGTGCCGGGCGCACTGGCCGCCCGCAAGGCGCACGGCGGTACGGCGCCGGACCGGGTCCGCGACCAGCTCGTCGCGCTCCGCGAGATCGTTGACGACCAGGCGGCCTGGGCGATCGGGAACTGATGCCCGCCGAAGAGCACGGCGGGCACTCGCTCGCCGCGCCCGCGCCGCTGGCGCGCGACTTCTTCGACCGGCCCGCCCACGAGATCGCTCCGGATCTGCTGGGACGAGTACTCGTGCACGGGCCGGTCGCGCTGCGTCTCACCGAGGTCGAGGCGTACGGCCTGCCGGGCGAGGATCCCGCGTCGCACACCTACCGGGGCCGGACGCCGCGCAACGCGGTGATGTTCGGCCCACCGGGCCACCTGTACGTCTACTTCACATACGGCATGCATTTCTGCGCCAACCTCACGTGCCTTCCCGAGGGGACGGGGTCCGGGATACTGCTCAGGGCCGGAGAGGTGATCTCCGGTATCGGGACCGCCATGGCCCGCCGGAGAACGGGAAGCACCCGTGCCGTCCGGGACGTCGATCTGGCCAGAGGGCCGGCACGTCTGGCCGTGGCGCTCGGTTTCACCCTGGAGCACAACGGACTCGATGTCTGCGCCCCGGGATCGCTCTCCGTGATCGAGGGGGAACCCGTCGTGGCCAGGTCCGTCAGGTCGGGGCCGCGCACCGGGGTCTCGTCGGGGAAGGAGACGCCCTGGCGTTTCTGGATCGACGGCGACCCCACCGTCTCGCCCCATCGCCCGCACGTGCCGCGCCGCCGGTAGGCCACCCGTGCGCTCCTCCTCGCTTCCCCGCTGGTCGACTCGCGTTCGAGGAGGGTTTCGAGTGGCGCGACGGTGCCGCGATCGGGCAGGGTGTACGAGAGCGCTAAATGTCCCTTCGAGCATTGGAAAGCAAGGATCGTGACCGACATTCTGGATGACCTCGCCTGGCGCGGCCTGATCGCGCAGTCCACCGACATCGACACCCTGCGCGGGACGATGGCCGAGGGTCCGATCACGGTCTATTGCGGCTTCGACCCGACCGCGCCCTCGCTGCACGTCGGCAACCTGGTCCCGTTGCTGACCCTCACCCGCCTGCAGCGGGCGGGGCACCGGGTCGTCGGCCTGGTGGGCGGCGCGACCGGCCTGATCGGCGACCCCAGCGGTCGGAGCACCGAGCGCTCGCTGAACTCGTCCGAGGTCGTGGCCGAATGGGTGGCGCGGATCCGTGTTCAGCTGGAGAAGTTCCTCGACTTCTCGGAGGAGACGGGCGGGGTCCTGGTCAGCAACCTCGACTGGACCGAGGGCATGTCGGCGATCGACTTCCTGCGTGACGTCGGCAAGCACTTCCCCGTCAACCGGATGCTCGCCCGCGAGTCGGTCTCCGCCCGGCTGGGGGGAGAGGGGCTCAGCTACACCGAGTTCAGCTACCAGATCCTGCAGGCCAACGACTACCTGGAGCTGAACCGGCGCCACGGCTGCACGCTCCAGATCGGCGGCAGCGACCAGTGGGGCAACATCACCGCGGGAACCGACCTCATCCGCCGGGTGACGGGTAGCCATGTGCACGCCCTCACCGTGCCGTTGATCACCAAGGCGGACGGGACCAAGTTCGGCAAGACCGCCGGCGGTGCGGTCTGGCTCAACCCTGAGATGACCTC
This sequence comes from Streptosporangium sp. CA-115845, assembly GCF_050943795.1. Taxonomy (NCBI): domain Bacteria; kingdom Bacillati; phylum Actinomycetota; class Actinomycetes; order Streptosporangiales; family Streptosporangiaceae; genus Streptosporangium; species Streptosporangium sp. CA-115845. The sequence continues at coordinate 3,611,128 of NZ_CP191988.1, forward strand.
GCCGTACGCCTTCTACCAGTTCTGGCTGAACTCGGATGACAGGGACGTGGTGAAGTTCCTCAAGATCTACAGCTTCAGGTCCCGCGAGGAGATCGAGGAGCTGGAGAAGGCCGCCGCCGCGCGGCCCGCCGCGCGCGAGGCCCAGCGAGCACTCGCGGAGGAGTTCACCACGCTGCTGCACGGTGCCGACGAGTGCGCCGCGGTGATCGCCGCCTCGGCGGCTCTGTTCGGTCAGGGCTCCCTGGAGGAGTTGCCCGCGCGCACGCTTGGGGAGGCTCTCGCCGAGGTGCCGCGTGCCGAGGTTTCCGTGCTGGGAGCGTCCTTTGTCGACCTGCTCGCCGAGAGTGGCCTGGTCAAGTCGAAGTCCGAGGCGCGTCGCACCGTCAAGGAGGGCGGCGCCTACCTCAACAACACCAAGGTCACCGACGAGGCGTACGTGCCGTCGGCCGATGATCTGCTCCACGGACGCTTCCTGGTGCTCCGCCGTGGCAAGCGTTCGGTCGGTGGCGTCGAGGTCGTCGAGGCCTGACCCCTCCCGCGCTGTCGATCTGCTCTTCTGCCAGGTAAAGGCGATGATTACGAGGGATGGACGCCCCGGCTTCGGCCGGGGCGTTCGCTGTCTCACCGCGTAACATTCCGGTAGCAAACGCGCCTGGTTTCCTTAAGGAACCCCTCTGACCTGCGGTTTTACCAAGCGCGGCTGATTTGACGATGTTCCGGGAGGGGCATAATCTTTTCAATGCCCCGGGAGCGAGCCGGACGCCTGAGCTGGCGGACGGGCCCCAGGGACACTCCACTGAACGAACTTGAGAGTTCGGACTCCGCGTAGATCACCGGAAAACCGGTTGCTTCGCTGTGGCCCGGATGACACGGTAGGTTCAGCGGATTGCTCCGGAAGCGGGGCAAAGAAAATCCTAGTGAGTCTGCAGGGTTTGTGACAAATAGCTGAGAGCTAGCAATTTGACACAGTCTTGACAAGCTGTAGGATTTAAGTACGAAGCAGAGCGCCCCTGGCTCTCCGATCAAGTACTGGTCGGGACGACGGTGTACGCGTCCGTTTCTTGAGAACTCAACAGTGTGTTAAAAGCCAGTGCATGAAGCACAACCCTGTCCAACCTGCCCTTTCATCGGGGTGGGGGACGGATTCCTTTGGTTGAACATCCATCATGTGAGATGGGTGCTTTCAGCCGGGAGCAACTGTTCAGACATTGTTTGGAGAGTTTGATCCTGGCTCAGGACGAACGCTGGCGGCGTGCTTAACACATGCAAGTCGAGCGGAAAGGCCCTTCGGGGTACTCGAGCGGCGAACGGGTGAGTAACACGTGAGTAACCTGCCCCTGACTCTGGGATAAGCCCGGGAAACTGGGTCTAATACCGGATACGACACCTCCCGGCATCGGGTGGGTGTGGAAAGTCTTTTCGGTTGGGGATGGACTCGCGGCCTATCAGCTTGTTGGTGGGGTAACGGCCTACCAAGGCGACGACGGGTAGCCGGCCTGAGAGGGCGACCGGCCACACTGGGACTGAGACACGGCCCAGACTCCTACGGGAGGCAGCAGTGGGGAATATTGCGCAATGGGCGAAAGCCTGACGCAGCGACGCCGCGTGGGGGATGACGGCCTTCGGGTTGTAAACCTCTTTCAGCAGGGACGAAGTTGACGTGTACCTGCAGAAGAAGCGCCGGCTAACTACGTGCCAGCAGCCGCGGTAATACGTAGGGCGCAAGCGTTGTCCGGAATTATTGGGCGTAAAGAGCTCGTAGGTGGCTTGTCACGTCGGGTGTGAAAGCTTGGGGCTTAACTCCAGGTCTGCATTCGATACGGGCTGGCTAGAGGTAGGTAGGGGAGAACGGAATTCCTGGTGTAGCGGTGAAATGCGCAGATATCAGGAGGAACACCGGTGGCGAAGGCGGTTCTCTGGGCCTTACCTGACGCTGAGGAGCGAAAGCGTGGGGAGCGAACAGGATTAGATACCCTGGTAGTCCACGCTGTAAACGTTGGGCGCTAGGTGTGGGGACCTTCCACGGTTTCCGCGCCGTAGCTAACGCATTAAGCGCCCCGCCTGGGGAGTACGGCCGCAAGGCTAAAACTCAAAGGAATTGACGGGGGCCCGCACAAGCGGCGGAGCATGTTGCTTAATTCGACGCAACGCGAAGAACCTTACCAAGGCTTGACATCGCCCGGAAACACTCAGAGATGGGTGCCTCTTCGGACTGGGTGACAGGTGGTGCATGGCTGTCGTCAGCTCGTGTCGTGAGATGTTGGGTTAAGTCCCGCAACGAGCGCAACCCTTGTTCAATGTTGCCAGCACGCTCCTTCGGGGGTGGTGGGGACTCATTGGAGACTGCCGGGGTCAACTCGGAGGAAGGTGGGGATGACGTCAAGTCATCATGCCCCTTATGTCTTGGGCTGCAAACATGCTACAATGGCCGGTACAGAGGGTTGCGATACCGTGAGGTGGAGCGAATCCCTAAAAGCCGGTCTCAGTTCGGATTGGGGTCTGCAACTCGACCCCATGAAGTCGGAGTCGCTAGTAATCGCAGATCAGCAACGCTGCGGTGAATACGTTCCCGGGCCTTGTACACACCGCCCGTCACGTCACGAAAGTCGGCAACACCCGAAGCCCGTGGCCCAACCAGCTTGTCTGGGGGGAGCGGTCGAAGGTGGGGCTGGCGATTGGGACGAAGTCGTAACAAGGTAGCCGTACCGGAAGGTGCGGCTGGATCACCTCCTTTCTAAGGAGCATCGGCTCTTCTCGCCGGTTTCGGCTGGGAGAAGGGTTCATGTCGTGTCTGCAGGCGTACGTTCTGCACACGGCGCGCTCATTAGTGGAGCACTGGCTACTCAACCGGGTCTGTCGGCCGGGACTGCTAGTACCGCCCTCGTGAGAGGGAGTGGGAACGGGGTTTCGGGGGCTGGGTCTGGTTGGACACACTGTTGGGTCCTGAGGAAACGGACATCATGGCGGGCCCGCCTGTGGCGGGCTTGCTGTCTGTTGGAGCCTCATGCGGGACCATCCTCCTGTCATACCGGTCTGGTTCTTCGGAGCCGGGTGTTGGTGGCGGGGCGGGTTTGGTCGCTGTTTGTTGTTTGAGATTTGCATAGTGGACGCGAGCATCTTTGTGGCCAAGTTTTTTAGGGCACACGGTGGATGCCTTGGCATCAGGAGCCGATGAAGGACGTGGGAGGCTGCGTTAAGCCCCGGGGAGTCGCCAACCAGACTTTGATCCGGGGATGTCCGAATGGGGAAACCTAGCACCAGTCATGTGGTGTTGCCTCCGCCTGAATGTATAGGGCGGTTGGTGGTAACGCGGGGAAGTGAAACATCTCAGTACCCGTAGGAAGAGAAAACAAATTAGTGATTCCGTGAGTAGTGGTGAGCGAAAGCGGATCAGGCTAAACCGTAGGCGTGTGATAGCCGGCAGGCGTTGCGTTTACGGGGTTGTGGGACCCTCTGACGGTTTCTGCCGAGACCGTAGACAGTAAGAAATCCTTCCGATAGCCGAAGCTTCTGGGAAGTGGCGCCGTAGACCGTGAGAGTCGGGTAGGCGAAATTGGTTGGACTGTTGGAGGGGATCCCAAGTAGCACGGGGCCCGAGAAATCCTGTGTGAATCTGCCAGGACCACCTGGTAAGCCTAAATACTCCCTGATGACCGATAGTGAACAAGTACCGTGAGGGAAAGGTGAAAAGCGCCCCGGTGAGGGGTCGTGAAATAGTACCTGAAACCGTGTGCCTACAAGCCGTAGGAGCGTAAACATTCTTCGGAGTGTTTGTGATGTGACTGCGTGCCTTTTGAAGAATGAGCCTGCGAGTTATGGTGTGTGGCGAGGTTAACCCGTGTGGGGGAGCCGTAGCGAAAGCGAGTCTGAATAGGGCGTTTGAGTCGCATGCTGTAGACCCGAAGCGGAGTGATCTAGGCATGGGCAGGTTGAAGCGCGGGTAAGACCGCGTGGAGGACCGAACCCACCAGGGTTGAAAACCTGGGGGATGACCTGTGTTTAGGGGTGAAAGGCCAATCAAACTCCGTGATAGCTGGTTCTCCCCGAAATGCATTTAGGTGCAGCGTTGCGTGTTTCTTGCCGGAGGTAGAGCACTGGATGGCTAATGGGCCCGACAAGGTTACTGACGTCAGCCAAACTCCGAATGCCGGTAAGTGAGAGCGCAGCAGTGAGACTGCGGGGGATAAGCTCCGTAGTCGAGAGGGAAACAGCCCAGACCACCGACTAAGGCCCCTAAGCGTGTGCTAAGTGGGAAAGGATGTGGAGTCGCAGTGACAACCAGGAGGTTGGCTTAGAAGCAGCCACCCTTGAAAGAGTGCGTAATAGCTCACTGGTCAAGTGATTCTGCGCCGACAATGTAGCGGGGCTCAAGTACACCGCCGAAGTCGTGGCATTCACACGTATAACTGAGCCTTTGTGGTTTAGGTGTGTGGATGGGTAGGGGAGCGTCGTGCGGCCGGTGAAGCAGCGGAGTGATCCAGCTGTGGAGGCTGTGCGAGTGAGAATGCAGGCATGAGTAGCGAATCAGAAGTGAGAAACTTCTGCGCCGGATGACCAAGGGTTCCTGGGGCAGGCTAATCCGCCCAGGGTAAGTCGGGACCTAAGGCGAGGCCGACAGGCGTAGTCGATGGACAACGGGTTGATATTCCCGTACCCGCTACGATGCGCCAATACTGAATCCAGTGATACTAAGGGTCCTTAAGCCCCTAACGCCCTTCGGGGTGTGGGTGAGGCTGAACGCCTGGCCTGAACTGGTAGTAGGTAAGCGATGGGGTGACGCAGGAAGGTAGCCCAGCCCAGGCGATGGTAGTCCTGGGGTAAGCATGTAGGACGTGTTGTAGGCAAATCCGCAGCACATTAAGTCTGAGATGTGATGCCGAGCCGATTGTGGCGAAGTGGGTGATCCTATGCTGCCGAGAAAAGCCTCTAGTGAGTGTCGTGGCGGCCCGTACCCTAAACCGACTCAGGTGGTCAGGTAGAGAATACTAAGGCGATCGGGTGAACTGTGGTTAAGGAACTCGGCAAATTGCCCCCGTAACTTCGGGAGAAGGGGGGCCTTCGCTGGTGACGAACCTTTGCGTTCTGAGCTGGTGGGGGTCGCAGAGGCCAGGGGGAAGCGACTGTTTACTAAAAACACAGGTCCGTGCGAAGTCGTAAGACGATGTATACGGACTGACGCCTGCCCGGTGCTGGAACGTTAAGGGGACCGGTTAGTCGCACTTGTGTGGCGAAGCTGAGAACTTAAGCGCCAGTAAACGGCGGTGGTAACTATAACCATCCTAAGGTAGCGAAATTCCTTGTCGGGTAAGTTCCGACCTGCACGAATGGCGTAACGACTTCCCCGCTGTCTCAACCGCAGACCCGGCGAAATTGCACTACGAGTAAAGATGCTCGTTACGCGCAGCAGGACGGAAAGACCCCGGGACCTTCACTATAGCTTGACATTGGCGTTTGGAACGTCTTGTGTAGGATAGGTGGGAGACGGTGAAGCTATCACGCTAGTGGTGGTGGAGTCATTGGTGAAATACCACTCTGGTCGTTTTGAACGTCTAACTTCGGTCCGTGATCCGGATCAGGGACAGTGTCTGGTGGGTAGTTTAACTGGGGCGGTTGCCTCCTAAAGAGTAACGGAGGCGCCCAAAGGTTCCCTCAGCCTGGTTGGCAATCAGGTGTCGAGTGTAAGTGCACAAGGGAGCTTGACTGTGAGACCGACGGGTCGAGCAGGAGCGAAAGCTGGGACTAGTGATCCGGCGGTGGCATGTGGAAGCGCCGTCGCTCAACGGCTAAAAGGTACCCCGGGGATAACAGGCTGATCTTCCCCAAGAGTCCATATCGACGGGATGGTTTGGCACCTCGATGTCGGCTCGTCGCATCCTGGGGCTGGAGTAGGTCCCAAGGGTTGGGCTGTTCGCCCATTAAAGCGGCACGCGAGCTGGGTTTAGAACGTCGCGAGACAGTTCGGTCCCTATCCGCTGCGCGCGCAGGAGACTTGAAAGGAGCTGTCCCTAGTACGAGAGGACCGGGACGGACGAACCTCTGGTGTGCCAGTTGTTCCGCCAGGAGCACGGCTGGTTGGCTACGTTCGGAAGGGATAACCGCTGAAAGCATCTAAGCGGGAAGCTCGCCTTGAGATGAGGTCTCCCACCACGAGAGTGGGTAAGGCTCCCGGTAGACGACCGGGTTGATAGGCTGGAGGTGGAAGCGCAGTAATGTGTGGAGCTGACCAGTACTAATAGGCCGAGGACTTGACCACAAAGCAACATGCTTGATCTGTGCAGCGCTCTGTCCCTTCGCCGGGTCCGGAGCAGCGCCAGATCAAGGTCTTGCTCGCGTCCACTAGGCAATTCTGAGACAGCAAACAGTGGTTTGTGTGTTTCATAGTGTTACGGCGGTTATGGCGAAGGGGAAACACCCGGTTACATTCCGAACCCGGAAGTTAAGCTCTTCAGCGCCGATGGTACTGCACCGGGGACGGTGTGGGAGAGTAGGTCGCCGCCGGACAATTTTTCATTGAGGGCCCTCACCTTTTGGTGGGGGCCTTCGTGTTTTCCAGGGAGCTTTCGGGAAGGGGCTTGCGGGGTTTTTCTGGGGTTTTCAGTGGGCTTCCGTGTAAGGGGGCAGACCTCGGCTCTCACCGGTTCACAGTGGTTTCCGGGGAGCCTTCGAACAAGGGGCTGTACCTGGATCCCCGCCGGTCGGTGGGAGTTCTCGGCGTTTCCATGCACTGGAATCCGAACCGTCGGCCAGTGTTCTTCATGCCTTCCAAGGAGAGTTCCGAAAGGCGCTTCTGGGAGATTCGGAAATCATCCCAGGAGCCGGGGCTTGATGGAAAAGCCAGCCGTTCGTGTCCCAGTTAAGGCCTCCACGGGCTCGCCATCAGGGAGAGCCTCCGCTGAGCGGCCTTCTGCTCTGCCGAACCTGTGATGCCAGACGAGGGCCGGACACTCCGCAGCGCTCTGAAATCCGGCAATGCACTGCGCCACGACGTTCGTGATCATTTACGGGTACCGGAGAAGGGCGTATGGAGTTTCAATGGCTTGCTAGGCTGGAGAGGCCGGGCCACCCCACCAGCGGGTGGCCTTCGTCGCGCCAGACCACGATAGGGCGGGGCAGCGATAGCGAACGGGGCGCACCCCGCGGCCGGAGACCGCCCGCACAGCGAACCGTCCCATCCGATCGAGGAGATGGGAGGCGCTCGCAGAGTGAGCCAACGAATGGACCAGAAGTGAACAGTGACAACCGGCCTGAAGGCGCGGGTCGACGCGAAGAGGGCGAGAACCGCGGATCTGGCGGTCAGGGAGGTCACCGCGGCGATCGCGCAGGTGGCTACAGGGGACGTCCGGGAGACGGCCCCCGATATGGTGAGCGCCGAGAGGGGCGCCCGGGCGGTTCTTACGGCTCTCGTGACCGCGGCGACAGGCCGTCCTACAACCGTGACGACCGTGGTTCCGGCCGTCCTCCTTTCAACCGCGACGACCGGCCGGGCGGTGGGCAGAGGCCTTCGGGGCCGCGTGGTGACAACCAGCGTTCCTATGGTGATCGCGACCAGTCCCGAGGCGGTTCCTACGGAGCCCGTGACCGCGGGGACAGGCCGTCCTTCAACCGTGATGATCGTGGTGAGCGCAGGCCGTTCGACCGTGACGACCGTTCGGGTGGGGAGCGTCGTTCGTCCGGTGACCGCGATCAGTCGCGTGGTCAGTACGGTTCGCGTCCCGACAGCGGTGATCGTTCGGGTGGTGGTTACCGGGGAGATCGTCCGTCGTTCAACCGTGATGATCGTGGTGAGCGCAGGCCGTTCAACCGTGATGATCGTTCGGGTGGGGAGCGTCGTTCGTACGGTGACCGTGACCAGTCGCGTGGTCAGTACGGTTCGCGTCCCGACAGCGGTGAGCGCAGGCCGTTCAACCGCGATGATCGTTCGGGTGGGGAGCGTCGTTCGTACGGTGACCGCGATCAGTCGCGTGGTCAGTACGGTTCGCGTCCCGACAGCGGTGAGCGCAGGCCGTTCAACCGCGATGATCGTTCGGGTGGGGAGCGTCGTTCGTACGGTGACCGCGATCAGTCGCGTGGTCAGTACGGTTCGCGTCCCGACAGCGGTGAGCGCAGGCCGTTCAACCGCGATGACCGTTCGGGTGGTGGTTACCGGGGAGATCGTCCGTCGTTCAACCGTGATGATCGTGGTGAGCGCAGGCCGTTCAACCGTGATGATCGTTCGGGTGGGGAGCGTCGTTCGTACGGTGACCGTGACCAGTCGCGTGGTCAGTACGGTTCGCGTCCCGACAGCGGTGAGCGCAGGCCGTTCAACCGCGATGATCGTTCGGGTGGGGAGCGTCGTTCGTACGGTGACCGCGATCAGTCGCGTGGTCAGTACGGTTCGCGTCCCGACAGCGGTGAGCGCAGGCCGTTCAACCGCGATGACCGTTCGGGTGGGGAGCGTCGTTCGTACGGTGACCGCGATCAGTCGCGTGGTCAGTACGGTTCGCGTCCCGACAGCGGTGAACGCAGGCCCTTCAACCGTGATGATCGTGGTGAGCGCAGGCCGTTCAACCGCGATGACCGTTCGGGTGGGGAGCGTCCGTCGTTCAACCGTGATGATCGTCCGGGTGGCGAGCGTCGTTCGTACGGTGACCGTGACCAGGCCCGTAGCCGTTACGGTTCGCGTCCCGACAGCGGCGAGCGCAGGCCCTTCAACCGTGACGATCGTGGTGAGCGCAGGCCGTTCAACCGTGACGACCGTCCCGCCGGCGGCTACCGGGGAGACCGCGATGGCGAGGGGTCACGCACCCGCTATGGCCGGGATGACCGGCCCGGTGGCCGTGACGAGGCGCCCAGCCGCCAGCGTGAGGAATTGCCCGAGCTTGCCCCGGACATCACCGCGGAGGAGCTCGACAAGGAGATTCGCGAGGAGCTCCGTTCCCTCCCGCTCGACCTCGCGGAGCTGATCGCTCGCCACCTCGTGGCAGCCGAGAGGGCTCTGGGCGAGGACGACGCGGAGCGGGCGTACGAGCACACCAAGGTCGCTCGCCGCTTCGCGGCCAGGATCGGAGTGATCCGCGAGGCGGTCGGCATCGCGGCCTACCATGCCGGCCACTTCTCCGAAGCACTCAGTGACCTGCGTGCGGCCCGCCGGATGACGGGTTCTGACTCGTTCCTGCCGATCATGGCGGACTGCGAGCGTGGCCTCGGCCGCCCCGAGCGCGCCCTCGACCTGGTCCGCTCCAAGGAGGCCGAGCGGCTCGACCGCGTCGGCAAGATCGAGCTCGCCATCGTGGAATCCGGCGCCCGGCGTGATCTCGGTCAGCACGATGCCGCGGTCATCACTCTCCAGCGCCTTCCCGAGTTGCGCGACACGCGTCCCCAGCCCTGGTCGGCCCGTCTCGCCTTCGCCTACGCCGACGCGTTGTTCGAGGCGGGTCACGAGGGGCCTGCCACCGAGTGGTTCGGCCGGGCGATGGCTTTCGACGAGGACGGCGAGACCGATGCGGCCGAGCGTTACGCGGAGCTGACCGGGGCCGTCATCGAGGATCTCGAAGAGGACGACGAGTTCGAGGACGAGGAAGCCGTCGACGACCGCTTCCTGGACGACGCCGACGACGCCGACGACGACGCCGACGACGCCGACGACGCCGACGACGCCGACGAGGACGACATCGACGACGCGGCGACTCTGGACGCGGACATCGAGGACGAAGACGATCTCTACGAGGAGGCGTTCGGCACGGGAAAGCCCGTGATCGGTGACGCCCTGGACACCGGCGCTCCTGACGCGACCGGAACGGCGGGCATCGAGCGGAAGATCCAGGAGAAGGAGGGAAAGGCCGACCTGGCTGTCGAGCCGGCCTTCATCGAGCCTGACTTCGGCGACATTCTCCGCGATGCCCCCGATACCCACGACGATCAGGACGAGACCGACGAGCAGGGCCAGAATCGCCGGAGCAAGCCCGAGGAGAAGTAGCTCCCCGGGGACTTCGCCGCGTTTCGGGTGAACGGTCCGTTCACCCGAAATGGCGATTCCAGCGCGGTCCTGGGCCTGGGAGACGCGTCCTTACGACTCTGTCCGGTCCAGCCAGTGCAGGATTCCAGCCACGTTGGACGGGGCGCCGCTCAGCAGCTCGAACTGCTCGGCGGTGGCCTCGTCCGCCTTCAGCGCCGCATAGCGGTCACGGGTCCGCTCCCTGACCATGGCCACCGCGTGGTCCAGGTCCATGGCCTGCGCGCGGGCCTGACGGGTCAGGTCGACCCAGACACGCAACTCCTCAGCGGAGCGTCCCAGAATCTCTTCCACGTCCGTGACCGGCCCGTAGTGGCTGAAGAGCAGCCGTTGCGGGCCCAGCGCCTTGAACAGGGCGATCGAGTCCAGTGCGGTCCGCAGGTCGAAGTCCGGCGGGGGCGTGGCGGGGCGTAGGTCGCCCGTCTCCGGAAGGTAGACCCCGGCCGCGTCGCCGACGTAGAGGTCACCGGTGCCGGAGTCGATGAGCCCCACGTGATGTTTGGCGTGTCCCGGGGAGTAGTGGCTGCTCAGCGTGCGTCCGTTGCCGAGGTCGATGGTGCCGGTGTCCCCTAGCGCGCGAATTCGTGAGGCTTCGGTGGGGGAGAGCTCGCCGAACAGGGCGTCCAGCCTGTCGCCCCAGACCATTCGCGCGCTGGCCATCAGTTTGGCCGGGTCGGCGAGATGCCGGGCGCCTTTCTCGTGAACCACGATCTCCGCATCCGGGTAGAAACCGGCGATGTCCCCGACTCCGCCCGCGTGGTCCAGGTGGATGTGCGTGACAGCGATCGTGGTGAGATCCGCCGGGCCGACGCCCAGCGAGGTCAGGGCGTCGCGTACCACGGGAGCCGAGGTGGAGGTGCCCGTCTCCACCAGGCAGGGCCGATCTCCGAGAATCAGGTATCCGGCCGTGATGCTGGAGTATCCGGCCATCCTCGTGTCGATCTCATAGACGTCTCCGCCGAGGGCGGTGATGTTGTCCACAGGTCACCTCATAACTGGAACCGGCGTCCCCAGAACGGTATTCGGCCATTCCGGTGCAGCTCACATCGTAGAGAATCATCCTCGGCCGCTCGCCTCCGTACGCGAAGAAAGCAAGCGACCCGGTGCCGGTTGTGAGGGCCGCTGAGATGTCGTCTCCGGGGTGAACGCATGATCTCGGTCACTGTTCGGACCTCCAGGGGCCGGAGACCTCAGAGTCGCTCAAAGCTCCGGCTTCCTGGGGGGCCGGACCGCTCGCGGGCGGGCTCTGGGCCGAACTGGTGAGCAGACGCAGGACCAGGCCGGTGCGGGGCTTGGGGCCGAAGGAGGTGGACTTGCGGGGCACCCGTTCTCCCCGGGCCGCGATCGCGAGCACGTCCTCGACCGCCAGCGGGCGCAGCAGCACCGCCGTCCCACCGGAGGCCCGCGCGAGCTGTGTGGCGGCCTCCGGATCGTGGTGGACGACGCGCACCGAACGCTCGTCGTCCCGCATCCCCCACACCTTCGGCAGGAGGAACTCCGCGAGGATGGAGGTGTTCAGCGCCCGCCATCCGGCCGAGCGGTCGGTCGGCATGGCGTGCGCGAGCCGGTCGGGGTCGGGGTCGGTGAGCAGGTAGGTGGGGCCCCCGCCGGACAACAGGTAGGCCGGTCCGGTGCTCTCCTCCAGCGCGGCCAGCCCCTCGGCCAGGCCCGCATGCTCCCGCACCTTCCAGGAGCCCCTGGCCTTGGCCAGCGCCTCCCCGAGCGGCAGTTCGGGAATGACCCGATGGATGGCCTTCAGATGCGGGGGGTAGGCGCCGGAGTCCACCAGGAGTGCGAGACCGAAATCCCAGGGCCCGGGCTCTGCGGGCCTCGCGGCGTGGTGTTCCCGCTGAAGTTCGAGGTAGGTGGCGTAGCGGTGGTGCCCGTCGGCGATCAGAGCCTGGCGAGGGCGGAGATCGGCGTTGATGGAGGCGAGCTCACCGGTGTCGGTGACGGCCCACAGCCGGTGTCTGACCCCGTCGCCGGTCACCGCCTCCGCCAGCGGAGGCCGGGATGTGGCGGTCCGGTCGACGAGGCGGGTGGCGGCGCCGCCCGCGCCGTCGTAGAGCAGGAAGATCGGCTCCAGGTTGGCCTCCGTGGTGCGCATCAGCGCCAGCCGGTTGGCGACCGGTCCGGGCATCACGTTCTCGTGAGGCAGGACGATGTGCTGTTCCGGCCCCGCCAGGCCCACGTCGCCGATGAGTCCGCGCTGCAGGATTCCGGGCCCGGACTGCTCGTAGACGTAGATCGCGGGTGTCTCGTCGGCGGCCAGCACTCCGGAGGAGAGCCACTCCCGAAGCCTCTCCCGTGCCTCGGCGTACCTGGGCTGGTCGATGCCGGGAAGGATCAGGCGCACCACGTTGTTGGGGTGGGTGTCGAGCAACTTCCGTACGCCCGCCTCGTCGATGAGATCGTAAGGCGGTGAGGTGACCCCGGCCAGATCGTCGACCGTGAACCGTACGCCGCGGAACGGGCGTAGCAGCAGCCCGTCGGGAACCGGCAGTTCAGGATTCGCCATAGAGGGCATGCTGCCATAAAGGCCTGAAACGGCCAGGCGCCGTCTCGAGGCTGCGGTGGTGCCCGGTCCCGTCAGGGAGTCGGCCAGATCTGTCGTCTGTCGATGAAGGAGGCCTCACACAATGGTCCAAGGACGTAGCGGTCCGTCTGATTCCCCCAACCCCGAGACGGGCGCTCCGGTCGGGGACGTCTACGAATGGTTTCAACGAGGGATGAGGCTGCTGGCCGAGGGGAGCCCGGCGGCGGCTGCCGCGCTGCTGGAGCGGGCGGCCTACGCGGAGCCGGAGTCCCGGAGCATCCGTGAGGCTCTCGCCCGGGCACAGTTCAACTCCCGGCAGTACGCCGACGCGGTCGACAGCTTTCGCTGGATCATCGATGCGAACCCAGCCGAGGACTACGCGTATTTCGGTCTCGGGCTCGCCCTGTGGCGGACCGGGGACATGGAGGGAGCCCAGGAGCCGCTGGCCATCGCCGTCGCGATGCGGCCCGACCAGCGGCACTACGTCTCCGCCTTGAAAAGCGTGCGCGCCACGTTACGGGCCCGCCGGATGTGATCCGTATGTGATCTGTGCGAGCAGTGGAACGTGGGTGATGAAATAGGTCTGTGGACACAAACGCGCTGATCGACCTGTATGACACCCTCCTCCTTGATCTCGATGGGGTGGTGTATCTCGGGCGCGACGCCGTACCCGGGGCGCCCGAGGCGCTACGCCGGGCGGCGGAGCGTGGCGTGCGCCTCGCCTATGTCACCAACAACGCCTCACGCACCCCCGGCGCCATCGCCCAGCACCTGAGCGCGCTGGGCGCTCCGGCGACCCCAGATGACGTCGTCACCTCCGCCCAGGCCGCCGCACGGCTCGTGGCCGAGCGGGTCGAACCGGGTGCCGCGGTGCTGGTGGTCGGCGGGATGGGACTGCGCACCGCGTTGCGCGCCCATGGTCTGCGTCCGGTCAGCACCGCCCTGGACAGTCCGGTCGCGGTCGTCCAGGGCATAGCCCCCGACCTCTCCTACGGCCTGCTGACCGAGGGGACACTCGCGGTGCAAGAGGGGGCGCTCTTCGTGGCCGCGAACGCCGACTCGACCATGCCGACCGGCAGAGGTGAGTTTCCCGGCAACGGCGCGATGGTCAGGGTCATCGCCACGGCGACCGGGGTGGAGCCGATCGTCGCGGGCAAGCCCGAGCCGCCCCTGCATCGGGAGTCGATGCTCCGTACCGGATCGCGGCGGCCCCTGGTGGTCGGCGACCGGCTCGACACCGACATCGAGGGGGCGACCAACGCCGGAGTCGACAGCCTGCTGGTTCTGACGGGGGTGGCGAGCGCGCTCGACGTGCTGACCGCCGCCCCCCGGCACCGGCCGACCTATGTCGCCGGCGATCTGTCCGCACTGCACCGGCCCTATCCCGAGGTGCGGCGGGCCGGGGACGGGTGGACCTGCGACGGGTGGACGGCCCGCTGGGAGGAGGGTGTCCTCACCCTTGAGGGTGGAGGTGAGCCGCTCGACGGCCTCCGCGCCGCCTCAGCCGCGACCTGGGAGGCCGCGGGGGAGGGCCGGGCGGACGAGGACGCGGTGAAGGCGGCACTCGACTCCGCGCTCTCGCCCGCCGGCTGAGAGGGCTGTTTTCGTCCCGGCGGTCTCTCCCCTCAGGTGATCCCGCCCTCGGGCGGGGCCCTCAGAGAAGTTTGCGCAGGCGGAGAAGGTCTCCGAAGCTGGCGTCGACCCTGACCCGGCCGCCGAACACGGCCCGTCCCATGTCGAGTTCCCCGTTGACCAGGGCGACGAGATCATCGCTGCCGATGGTCAGCTTCACCTCGGCCTCCCTGCCGTCGTCCGAGGGCAGATCCTCGAAGGGGCCGAGGCCGCCGTGGTGGATGCGACCGTAAAAGGTCACGCCGAGATCCTTGATGTGGCAGCTGATACTGCGCTCGACCACGTGCTTGGCGCGGCTTGCCTGGTCAACCTCGTCGAACTGCTCGCCGAGTTTGCGCAGTGCCGCCCGGCACTCGTCGACGGTCGCCATCGCGTGGCGCTCCCTTCTCTTCCGGACCGGCCTGAATCCCTTTCAGGTACGGACGGTAGCGTTCCACATGGGCACGGCATGCAATCCGGCGCGGGGGTGTGCCGGGAAAGGGGCGTACGCCGCGGCGTACGAAACCCCGAGGAGGGCGTGCTTGGGCGGCCGCCGACCTTAACGAGATGACAACGCGCGAGACCCCCGCGATAGTTCGCGCTTTACCCAGCTTTGAAGAACCCGCTCTCCTGACCCACGCCGGGGCGGAGCGAGGCCCACCGGGGCGACGGGGGACGCGGGTTCCGATACGGTCGGGGAATTCACGGGCACCGGGCCGGTGAGCGTCGCGTCCGTGCGGCGGCAAGGGGCGCCGAGACGGCCACGACGGCCGAGGCGGCCAGGAGAGGATCCGGAGGGGGCGCATGACGGACCTGCTTGAGGAGACGGGCGACGAGCGGGCGGACGCCGCGCTGGGCGGGCTCGCCCGGCTCGGTGCCCTGCCCGTCTGCGCGCACGCGGACGTCTTCGAGGAGGTGCTCACCGGACTGGAGCAGGCGCTCGCCTCGGTGGACGACGTCCCGGACCGGCACCCGTGAGCCGGCGGGCACGCCTCGACAGCGAACTCGTCCGCAGGAGGCTGGCGCGGTCCAGGGAACAGGCGGCCCAGCTCATCGAGGCCGGCAGGGTCAGCGTCGGCGGCCAGGTGGCGGCCAAGCCGGCGACCCAGGTCGACACCGCCTCGGCCATCGTGGTGGTGGAGGCGGCCGAGGGTCCGGACTACGTCTCGCGAGGGGCGCACAAGCTCCTCGGCGCGCTGGAGGCATTCGGCCCCCGCGGCCTCACGGTCGCCGGGCGCCGCTGCCTGGACGCCGGTGCCTCCACCGGGGGCTTCACAGACGTGCTGCTGCGCGGCGGCGCGACCCACGTGCTGGCCGTCGACGTCGGCTACGGCCAGCTCGCCTGGTCGCTGCGGACCGACGACAGGGTCACGGTCATGGAGCGGGTCAACGTCAGGGACCTGACGCCGGACATGGTCGGCGAGGCGCCCACCCTGGTCGTCGGAGACCTCTCCTTCATCTCGCTGCGCCTGGTACTGCCCGCCCTGGTGCGCTGCGCCGCCGAGCGGGCCGATTTCGCGATGCTGGTCAAGCCCCAGTTCGAGGTCGGCAGGGAGCGGGTCGGCGCGGGCGGCGTCGTCCGCGACCCCGCGCTTCGCGCGGAGGCCGTGCAGGACGTGGCCGAAGCCGCGCGGGCGCTCGGCCTGGCCGTGCGAGGGGTCACCGCGAGCCCGCTGCCCGGCCCGTCGGGCAACGTCGAGTACGTCATCTGGCTGGGTAAGGGAGAGGGGGCCCCGCCGGTCGCCGACCTCGGCGCCGAGATCGAGCGAGCGGTGGCGGAGGGCCCCCGGTAGCCGGCGACCCGGGAGAGCACGACCTGACATCCTGCCCGGAGCCGAAACTCGGGGCACCCACACTGGAAGAGCTGAGTTGACTTCCTCCCCAGAGCCAGAGCTCGGGGTCTCCACGCTCGAGGAGATGAGATGACTGCCAAGCGCGTCGTGCTGGTCACCGCGCACACCGGCCGGCCGGCGGCCGTCGACAGCGCCCGGATGGTGATCCAGCGGTTCCTGGACGCCGGGTTGACCGTGCGCGTCCTCAGCGCCGAGGCCGACGAGATCGCCTGTGCCGGGGCCGACGTGGTGCCCGCCGGTTCGGCGGCGGTCGACGACGCCGAGATGATGATCGTGCTCGGCGGCGACGGGAGCCTCCTGCGGGCGGCCGAGTTCGCCCGCCCGGCCGGCGTGCCGCTGCTGGGTGTGAACCTCGGACACGTGGGCTTCCTGGCGGAGGCCGAGGTGGAGAACCTGGCGGTCGCGGTCGACAGCGTGGTGGAAGGCCGCTACGACGTCGAGGAGCGGATGACCATCGAGGTCACCGCCCGCCTCAACGGCAAGTTGCTGGCCGACAGCTGGGCGCTGAACGAGGCCACCGTCGAGAAGAGCGAGAGGATGCTCGAGGTGGTCGCCGAGATCGACGGGCGCCCGCTGTCGCGCTGGGGGTGTGACGGGGTGATCTGCGCCACGCCGACCGGTTCCACCGCGTACGCCTTTTCCGCGGGAGGGCCGGTTGTCTGGCCCGAGGTGGAGGCGCTGCTGCTGGTGCCGATCAGCGCCCATGCGCTGTTCTCCCGGCCCCTGGTGGTCTCGCCCCGCTCCAGGCTCGCGCTGGAGGTCCAGACGGAGACCGCGGGAGCGGTGCTGTGGTGTGACGGGCGCCGCAGGTTCGACCTGCCCGCCGGGGCGAGGGTGGAGCTGCGGCGGGCCGAGCTCCCGGTAAGACTGGCTCGGCTGCACGGCCTGGAGGACACGGGCGCGCCGTTCACCGACAGGTTGGTCGCCAAGTTCGATCTCCCTGTACAGGGGTGGCGCGGACGGGTGAGGCCCTAGTACGGCAGGGCGGGTGACGTCTCAAGCGCGTAGGATCGTGCCCGCGCACCGCACTGATGTTCGGTGAATTCGATGTGACGGGAGGGACCAGTGCGACCTAGGGTCGAGGAGGTCCGCATCCAGGGGCTCGGCGTGATCGACGAGGCCGTCCTGGTGCTATCGCCGGGATTCACCGTGGTCACAGGCGAGACGGGTGCGGGCAAGACCATGGTGGTGACCGGTCTGGGGCTGCTGTTCGGCGGCCGGGCCGATCCCGCCCGGGTCCGTCCCGGCTCCGAGCGGGCCAGCATCGAGGGCACACTGATCGTCGACCCGGCGGGACGGGTCGCGCAGCAGGTGCAGGACGTGGGCGGCGAGGTGGAGGACGGCGAGTTGATCATCTCGCGGACCGTCTCCGTCGAGGGGCGCAGCCGTGCCTGGCTGGGGGGGCGCACCGTCCCCGTCGGCACGCTCACCTACCTGGCCGAGGACCTGGTGGCCGTGCACGGCCAGATGGACCAGCAGCGGCTGCTGCAGCCCGGCCGCCAGCGCGCCGCTCTCGACCGCTACGCGGGCGAGGAACTGGTCAAGCCGTTGCGCGCCTACGAGCAGGCGTACAAGCGGCACAGGAAGATCGCGGAGCAGCTGGCCGAGCTGACCACCAGAGCCAGGGAGCGCGCCCAGGAGGCCGACCAGCTCAGGTTCGGGCTCGGTGAGATCGAGAGGGTCGACCCCAAGGCCGGCGAGGAGACCGAGCTGCGCGAGGAGGAGGAACGGCTCTCCCACGCGGACTCCCTCCGGAGTGCCGCCGAGACGGCGCACCGGGCGCTGCTCGGTGACCCGATGTCCGGTGAGCAGGCCATGCCGGATGCCATCGCGCTGGTCGGCGAGGCCCGCACGGCGGTCGAGGCGGTGCGCGACTTCGACCCGGCGCTCGCCGGGATCGCCGAAAGGCTCGCCGAGGCGGGTTACCTGATCTCCGACGTCGCCACCGAGCTGGCCGCGTACGCCGAGTCGATCGACGCGGATCCGGGTCGGCTCGCGGCGGTGCAGGAGCGGCGGGCCGCGCTCATCCATGTCATCCGCAGATACGGCCAGGACACCGCCGAGGTGCTCGCCTGGGCCGCTCGGGCCGTTGCACGCGTCGCGGAGCTCGACGGTGACGACGACCGCATCGGTGAGCTCACCCGCGAGCACGAGGAGCTCACCGGGCGCCTCACCGAGCTGGCCGCCGAGCTGACCCGGGTCAGGTCGGTGGCCGCGGAGCGCTTCGGGCAGGCCGTGACCGAGGAGCTCACCGCGCTGGCCATGCCGCACGCCAGGGTGGTGGTCACCATCGTCGCCGCCCCCGAGTTCGGCCCGCACGGTGTCGACGAGGTCGAGCTACGGCTGTCGCCGCACCCCGCCTCGCCGCCCCTGCCGCTGAACAAGGGCGCCTCGGGCGGCGAGCTGAGCCGGGTGATGCTCGCCATCGAGGTGGTGTTCGCCGGCGCCGACCCGGTCCCGACGTTCGTCTTCGACGAGGTCGACGCGGGCGTGGGTGGCAAGGCCGCGGTGGAGATCGGCCGCAGGCTGGCGCGGCTGGCCAGGACCTCCCAGGTGATCGTCGTCACCCACCTTCCGCAGGTCGCGGCCTTCGCCGACCAGCATCTCGTGGTGGAGAAGGCCGATGACGGGAGCGTGGTGCGGAGCGGCGTGATCGCCCTCGACAAGGACGGCAGGGCGCGGGAGCTGTCCCGCATGCTCGCCGGGCTGGAGAACTCCGAGCTGGGCCGCGCGCACGCGGAGGAGCTCCTGTCGATCGCGGCCGCGGACAAGGCGTGACCGGACGCCCCCGGAAGGAGAGACGAGGGAGTAAGTAGCGGTTTGAAAGAGTAATCCGTATGTTCCGGGGGAGCAGGTGACGGGGGTCACGGGTGACGTATCTGACACGCTGCCGACTGTTTGGCTCTCCTGGTCGTTCACTCTGGCAGGATGGTCGTGATGAAGGTGCCGATTGACGGGCTTCAAGACAGGCTCACCGGGTACCTCCGCCGCAGGAAGGTCACGGACCTTCCCGGGGTGACGGCAGTGGCGAGAATCGATCGGCGGACCAAGAGGCTGACCAAGCGCCTCAGGGCCGGGGAAATCGCGATTATCGATCACGTTGACGTTGACCGGGTCAGCGCGGAGGCGCTTGTCGCGTGCGGTGCGGCAGGCGTCGTCAACGTCGCCGCGGGCATCAGCGGCCGTTACCCCAACCTGGGCCCGCAGATCATCGTTGACGCCGGGGTGTCGTTCGTGGACAACGCCACCTCCGAGCTGTTCGAGCGGATCAAGGACGGAGACCTGGTCCGGCTGCACGAGGGCGTCGTCTACCTCGACGAGGAGGCGGTCGGCAAGGGCGACGTGCAGACCCCCGAGTCCGTCGAGGCCGCGATGACCGAGGCGCGGGCCGGGCTGACCGTGCAGATCGAGGCGTTCGCGGCCAACACCATGGAGTACGTCCGCCGCGAGCGTGACCTCCTCATCGACGGGATCGGCGTTCCCGACGTCCGGACCGTCATGGAGGGCAGGCACGTCCTCATCGTGGTGCGCGGCTACCACTACAAGGAGGACATCGCCGCCCTCCGCCCCTACATCCGTGAATACCGCCCGGTCATGATCGGGGTGGACGGCGGGGCCGACGCGCTGCTGGAGGCCGGTTACCTGCCGGACATCATCGTCGGCGACTTCGACTCGGTCTCCACCAAGGCGCTCACCGCCGGTGCCGAGCTGGTCGTGCACGCCTACCGCGACGGCAGGGCGCCGGGGCTGGAACGGGTCCAGCAGCTCGGTCGCAGCGCGGTGATCTTCCCGGCGATCGGCACCAGCGAGGACATCGCCATGCTGCTCGCCGACGACAAGGGCGCCGACCTCATCGTCGCCGTCGGCACCCACGCGACGCTGGTGGAGTTCCTCGACAAGGGGCGCTCCGGCATGGCCAGCACCTTCCTCACCCGCCTGCGGGTGGGCAGCAAGCTCGTCGACGCAAAGGGCGTCAGCCGGCTCTACCGCAGCCGGATCTCCACCCCGTCCCTGCTCCTGCTCGTCGCCACCACGCTGATCACCATGGGAGTGGCGATCGTCGTCTCTTCGGTGGGCAAGATCTGGCTGGACAGCGTCCGCGACGTCTGGAGCGGCTTCATCTTCTGGTTGGTCGGACTCTTCTCGTGATCGATTTCCGCTATCACCTCGTCTCCATCGTCGCGATCTTCCTCGCGCTGTCGGTGGGCATCGTGCTGGGCACCACCCTCCTCGAAGACCCCGTCATCAAGGCGAGCGAGGGCCTGGCCAACCAGCTCCGCGAGGGCAACAACGAGCTCCGCAACCAGGTGGAGGCCCTGCAGAGGCGGGAGGCGGGCAACGACGCCTTCGTGCTCGCCGACACCCCCCGGCTGGTCCAGGACGCGCTCGTGGGCAAGCGTGTCGTGGTCGTCGAGGCACCGGGCGCCACGGTGAGCGTGCGTGAGTCGGCGCAGCAGGTGATCGAGGAGGCCGGGGCGATCGTGACCGGCCGGATCACCCTCACCGAGAGGTACATCGACCCCGCCCAGACGGGTTTCGTCGACAAGCTGGCCGTCGGGTCCAAGGCCGCCGAGACCGTCTTCCCCGTCGAGGGCACGGCCTACGACAAGGCGGCCCAGGTGCTCGCCGACGCGATCGTGACCAGCGACCCCGTCCAGGCGGGCAAGGAGCATCCGGCCGGCGTGGGCATCCTCGACGCCTTCCAGCGTGCCGGCCTGCTCACCATCACCGACGACCCCGCCAAGCGCGCGGAACTGGCCCTGATGATCGCACCCGCGGAGGCGTACACCGGAGAGACCGCCGCCGGGCGGGCGGGCGCGCTCGTGGCACTGGCGCTGGGCCTCGACGAGGTGGGCCAGGGCACGGTACTGGCCGGTACGCAGACCTCCGCCGCGACCGGTGGGATCATCACCGCGCTCCGTGAGGAGACCTCCTTCACGGAGAAGGTCTCCAGTGTCGACACCGCGGATATGCCCGCGGGGCGGGTCGTGGTGGTCTACGCTCTCCGAGAGCAACTGGCCGGGCTCGCCGGCCAGTACGGCATAGGCTCCGGCGTCTCTGGTATCGAGCCCAGCGCGACGCCCACCCCCACGGCCGTCACGGCCACCTCCGGAGGATGATCCGATGGCTCGTCGTGCTTTTCTCGGTGCCCTCACCGGTGCGCTCCTCGGCGCGGTCGCCGCGCGTGCCGCGTACGCGGCCTTCACCCGCAGGCCTCCGGTGGGCGATGTGGAGACCTGGGCGCGCACGAACCACAGGGGCGAACCGATCACCCTGCTCGAGGGCCCGGCGTTCGTCGCCGGCGCCGGTGCCGCGGCGGCCGTGATCCCCGGCATGACCGGCAGGGCCCGGGTGGCGGCGCTGCTGGCCGCGGTGGGGGCCGGCGGCCTCGGTGCCTACGACGACCTGTACGGCGCGACCTCCTCCAAGGGGTTCAAGGGGCATCTGAGCGCCCTGGCCAAGGGGGAGGTCACCAGCGGGGCCGTGAAGATCCTCGGTATCGGCGCGACCGGCCTGGCCACCGCGGCCGCCACCTCCCGCGCGCCCCTCGACGTCGCCGTCAACGGCGCGCTGATCGCCGGGAGCGCCAACCTGGCCAACCTCTTCGACCTGCGTCCCGGGCGTGCCGTCAAGGTGGGCCTGCTCGCCGGCGCCCCCCTGCTCGCCGCGGCTCTGCTCAGGGACGACCCGGTCCCGGCCACCCTGGCCGCGCTTCCCATGGGTGCCGCCGCCGCGCTGCTGCCCGAGGACCTCGGTGAGCGGGCCATGCTCGGCGACGCGGGGGCCAACGCGCTGGGCGCGCTTGTCGGCCTGGCCGCCGCCGTCACCCTGGGCCGTCCGGGACGCCTGGCCGTGCTCGGCACGGTGGTCGCGCTGACCGCCGCCTCGGAGAAGGTCAGCTTCACCAAGGTGATCGCGGGCAACCCCGTCCTGCACCGCTTCGACATGCTGGGCCGTCGTCCCGTGGAGCAGGCACCCGCCACCCGATGAGCAGCAGGATCGCCCAGGGGGTCGCGGGAGCGGCACTTCTCATCGGGATCGTGACCGTCCTGGCCCGGCTCGTCGGGTTCGGCCGCTATCTCGTCCAGTCACAGACCGTCGGCAACCTCTGCCTGAGCACCGCCTACAACACCGCCAACTACGTGCCCAACATCGTCTTCGAGCTGGTGGCGGGCGGCGCGCTGGCCGGGATGGTGGTGCCGGTGCTGGCCTCGGCGGCCGCCAGGGCCGACGACGACCCCGAGGCCAGGGCGGAGGCCGGCCAGATCACCTCGGCGCTGCTCACCTGGGTGATGCTCGTCATGGTGCCGCTGGCGCTGCTCATCGTGGCGTTCGCCGGGCCGATCGTCGCGCTGCTGGTGGGCGATCCACGTGGTTGCGACCTGACCACGGTCATCGAGGCCGGAACCGGCATGCTCCTCCTCTTCGCCCCTCGAATGATCTTCTTCGGGCTGGCCGTGGTCCTGTACGGCGTGCTCCAGGCACACCGGCGGTTCATGGGACCGGCCCTGGCTCCGCTGGTCTCCAGCCTGCTCATCGTCGGCTCCAACCTGCTGTTCGGCGCGGTCAACGGGGAGGCCGCCGAGGACCTGACGGAGCTGACCACCGCCGGGCAGCTGTCGCTCTCCCTCGGCGCGACCGTCGCCGCCGCCGCGATGGTGCTCACCGTCATCGGCCCGGTGGCCCGGCTCGGGCTCAGGCTGCGGCCCTCCCTGTCTTTCCCACCGGGCGTCGCGACCCGGGCACGGGGCCTGGCGGGTGCCGGCATCGCCGTGCTGATCGCGCAGCAGATCACGCTGCTCGTCGTCATCGTCCTGGCCAACGACCTGGGCGGGGACGGCGCGATCGGCGTCTACACCTACTCCTGGGCGCTGTACCAGCTGCCGTACGCGGTGCTGGTGATGCCGATCGCCACCAGTTCCTTCCCAGTGCTCTCCACTCGGGCGCAGGAGGGGGACGGGGCCGGCTTCGACAGCCTGACCTCCTCCACCATCCGGGCCGTGCTGCTGGTGACGGGGCTCGCGGCCGGGGTGATGGCCGCGGTCGCCGTACCGGTGTCAGAGGTCTTCCTGCGGGGCACCCCGGGCGGCGAGCCCGCCGAGATGGCCAGGGCCGTCGCGCTGTTCGCGCCCGGTGTGGTCGGGTACGCGCTCATGTTGCACCTCGCCCGCATCCTGTACTCCTGTGGCCTGGGCCGGTCGGCGGCCGTCGCCTCGGTGGCCGGATGGGCCGTCGCGCTGGCGGCCCAGGTCGTGCTCGCCCATGCCGCCGCGGATCCGGCGGACGTGGTCGGGCAGCTGGCACTGGGCAGCACGATCGGCATGACCGTCGGCGGGCTGCTGCTGGCCCTCGCGGTGTTGCGCGCCAGGGGGAGGGCCGCGCTGGAGGGTACGCCGCGTACCCTCCTGGCGGCCCTGGTCGGCGGTGTCGCGGCCTGGGGGGCGGGCCTGACCCTGGTCAGCATTTTCGGGGCGGTGTCCAAGCCGGCCTACGTGGCGGTCGGACTGGCCGCCGCGACGGCCGGGGTGGCCGCGTTCGCGGCCGTGGCGGTGACGGTCGACAGGCGAGACGCCCAGGCACTGCTGGCCAGGCTGCGCGGCGGAGCCGCGAGGGAGGGGAGCGGTTTTGACGGTTGATCAGGGGACGCGCGTGGCGTTCGTGCTGGGAACGAGCGAGGGAGGGGTCGGCAGACACGTCGCCATGCTGGCCGGAGGGCTGGTGCGCGGCGGCCACCGGGTGGTCGTGGCAGGTCCCCCGAGCACGGAGCGGGCCTTCGGGTTCGCCGCACTCGGCGCACGCTTCGTGCCGGTGCCGATCTCCGACCGGCCCCGCCCACTCGACGATCTACGGGCGGTCATGGCGCTCAGGACGCTGCGCGGGGCGCATGCCGTGCATGCCCACGGGCTGAGAGCCGGGGCGCTGGCGGCGATCGCGCTGGCCGGAACCGGAACCGGCCTGGTGGTGACCCTGCACAACGCCGCGACCGCGGGCGGCGTGGTCGGCGCGGTCTACGGCCTCCTGGAACGGATCGTGGCCCGCCGCGCCGACCGGATCCTGGTCGTCTCCTCCGATCTGGGGGAGCGGATGGCCCACCTGGGGGCCAGGGGTGTCGAGGCCGCCGTGGTCCCGGCGCCCGCGCTGCCTCCTTCCGGGCGCGAGGCCGGGGACATCCGGCGGGAGCTCGGTACGGGAGAGCGGGCGATCTTCCTGACGGTCGCCAGGCTCGCCCAGCAGAAGGGCCTGGAGACCCTGCTCGATGTGGCGAAGGCCCTGCCGGAGGTTCGCCGGGACGCGGAGCACGCGTCGGGGCCGGTGTTCCTGGTGGCGGGGGAGGGGCCGCTGCGAGCGGAGTTGCAGGAGCGAATCGACCGGGAGAACCTGCCGGTACGGCTGCTCGGTGCCCGTACCGACGTGGCGGACCTACTCGGGGTGGCCAGGGCACTGCTGGTGCCGAGCCGCTGGGAGGGGCAGCCGCTCACCGTGCAGGAGGCCCTGCGGGCGGGTACGGCGGTGATCGCCACCGCGGTGGGGGGCATCCCGGCGATGGTGGGTGAGGCGGGGCTGCTGGTGCCGTACGGGGACGTCGCGGCGATGCGCGACGCGGTCGCGAGGGTGCTCGCCGACGACGGTCTCGCGGAGGAGCTGGCCGTTGCCGCCGCCAGGCGAGGCCGTGGGATGCCGGGTGAACCGGAGGCACTGGAGGCGGTGCTCGCGGTCTACGCCGGGCTTTCCCCGAGGGGCTGAAAGGGCCCGATCACGGTCCGTGCCAGATTTCCGAAGCCTGGTGGCGGGCGAGGCCGGAAGCCCGATGGAACAGGCGGAGAGGTCGTGATGTTGGATTAGGCGCCACCATGCCGGAGACCTATACTGGCGTGTTTAGGGGGGGAGTATCCCTTCGCGGCAGTCTCGTCATCACGGTGTTGCCTCGCTCCACGAGGCCCCCGGGGCTGTCGGTCCGCACTTCGACCATCTCAGTCGATGCCTCATGCGGGCGGGAGAGACCTCCGGCAGTCTGTCGTGCGCGCCGCCGGAGGTTTATCAGTTGTGATTGTTCCTGTCTGGGCATGGTTGGCCGTTATCGGCGGTCTGCTCATCGTTCTCGCCTTCGATCTGTGGATCGTCGACCGGGGCGAGCCGCGGGAGTTCTCCCTCAAGCAGGCCGGGTTCTGGGTCGGCTTCTACGTCACCCTCGCGGTGATTTTCGGTATCGTGTTGTGGATCTTCGCGGGCCCCACCTCCGCGGGACAGTTCTTCGCCGGCTACATCACCGAGTACAGCCTGAGCGTCGACAACCTTTTCGTCTTCTACATCATCATGACCCGCTTCGCGGTGCCGAAGGTCCACCAGCACAAGGTGCTGCTGATCGGCATCGTGATGGCGCTGGTCATGCGCAGCGTCTTCATCGCCCTCGGCGCCGCGGCCCTGTCCAACTTCGGCTGGCTGTTCTACGTCTTCGGCCTGTTCCTGATCTACACCGCGGTCCAGCTCGTCCGCCAGTTCGGCCAGGAGGAGGACCTTCAGGAGAACGCGGTCCTGCGCTGGGCCCGGCGGGTGCTGCCGCACACCGACGACTACGTGGGTTCCAAGGTCGTCGTCAAGGTCAACGGCAGGCGCATGGTCACCCCGCTGCTGATCGTCATGATCGCCATCGGCACCACCGACCTGCTGTTCGCGCTCGACTCGATTCCGGCGATTTTCGGCCTGACCACCGACGCCTTCATCGTCTTCACCGCGAACGCGTTCGCGCTGATGGGTCTGCGCCAGCTCTACTTCCTGCTGGGAGGTCTGCTCCAGCGGCTGGTCTACCTCAGCTTCGGTCTCGCGTTCATCCTCGGTTTCATCGGGGTTAAGCTGATCCTTGAGGCGCTGCACTCCAGTGGCGTCTCCTGGGCTCCCGAAGTGCCGATCTGGGTGTCACTGTCGGTTATCGTCGTCACCATGGTCGTCACCACCGCGATCAGCCTGGCGAAGGTCCGGCGTGATGCTCGTGTAGGCAAGGAAAACACCACCCCGGCGAGTGTCGAGCAGGGCTAGCGAATCGGCGTGTGAGGCGCTTTGCTTGTCTCATTGCGCCTTATAAGGGCTAAGAGATGGGTAACATCCTGCCCCAGAGCGGGTAGACATACCGGTCTAATGCCGCAAGACATCACAAAAGGTTCCCTGTGTCCCACGATTCAGTAAGCCACCGGCCCGGTCCGCTGGGCCTGGCGCGTGGCGTCTCCCCGTGGTTGCTCCCGACCGTGGCCGCCGCCACCGTGACCTCCCTGCTCAGCCGCCGTGACCGGCGCTGGGCGCTGGCGGCGGTTCCGCTGACCGCGCTCACCGGGGGGATGCTCTGGTTCTTCCGCGATCCGGATCGGACTCCGGGCACCGGGCGGATCCTGTCGCCCGCGGACGGTGTGGTGCAGAGCATCGATCCATGGCCGGACGGCCGGACCAGGGTGGCGATCTTCATGAGCCCACTCGACGTGCATGTCAACCGGGCGCCACTGGCCGGCACGGTCACCTCGGTGGAGCATGTTTCCGGGGGGTACCTGCCCGCCTTCAACAAGGACAGTGACACCAACGAGCGGGTCGTCTGGCACCTGGACACCGCGCTCGGCGACATCGAGTTCGTTCAGATCGCCGGTGCGGTCGCTCGCCGCATCGTGCCCTACGCGGCCGAGGGGGCGAAGGTCGCCAGAGCCGAGCGGATCGGCCTGATCAGGTTTGGCTCGCGGGTCGACGTCTACCTTCCCGAGGGGATCGCCCCGGCCGTCTCGGTGGGCCAGCGGACCGTCGCGGGGGTGACCGGTCTTGACCACGGCTGACGCGAGCTGGCCGATGGACGAGACGGACGACGAGCCGCGAGGGCCCGTGGGCAAGGCGTTCCGCCTGTCGGCCGCCGACTCCCTCTCGCTCGGTAACGCCCTCTGTGGCTTCCTGGCGGTCTGCGTGCTCTCCTGGTCGGCCATCAACGCGCTGCAGGAGGGCAAGCCCTTCGCGGCCGACCCCCGGTTCTTCGGCACCGCCGTGGTGCTCCTGCTGATCGGTGCCACCTGTGACCTGTTCGACGGCCTGGTGGCCAGGAAGTTCCGCGCCTCGGCCATGGGCGCCGAGCTGGACAACCTCGCCGACGTGATCAGTTTCGGTTTCGCCCCCGCCTTCATGGTGGTCATCTGGGCGGGGTTCAATCCGCAGATCCCGTTCCTGCTGGTGATGACCGCGGCGGCGTCCGTGCTGCTGGCCGGGGTCATCCGGCTGGCGCGTTTCGCCTGCGTGAAGACCAAGAGCGGCGACTTCATGGGCCTGCCCATCCCGATGGGCGCCATGACCGTGGTCTCGGTCGTACTGCTGTTCCCCCCGTCGACCTGGACGATCCTGCCCATCTTCGGTGTGGCGTATCTCATGGTGAGCCGGATCGAGTACCCCAAGCCCAAGGGCAACGTGGCCGCCGGGGTACTCGCCTGGATGATGATCAATGTTGCCTGCCTGACCATCTGGGTCGCGGGCCTGGCCGGTGGCGACACGCTGATCAAGGTCGGGGCCGTCATGCAGATGACGATCGTGGCGGCCATCCCGCTGCGTGTCCTGATGTTCAAGCGGGAGAAGCGCAAGGAGCAGCGCAGGGCGTCCGCCGAAGTCGGCTGACCGCCGGGACCGCCCGCCGGGACCGGCGGTCCCCGCGGGCGGAGGATCCCTGTCGGCGCGGGCGGTGAGACCTCCGCGCCGCGAGCTCACCAGCCCCGCTCGCGCCACTCGGGCAGGCAGGGGCGCTCGGCGCCGAGCGTGGTGTCCCTGCCGTGGCCCGGATAGACCCAGGTGTCGTCCGGCAGCCGGTCGAAGATCCGCTCTGACACGTCGGCGAAGAGCTGGGCGAACCGCTCGGGATCCTTGTTGGTGTTGCCGACACCGCCGGGGAAGAGCGAGTCGCCGGTGAACAGGTGACCGGGGTGGTACAGGGCGATCGAACCCGGGGTGTGCCCACGCAGGTGGATCACCTCCAGGCCGACCTCGCCGACGGTGATCTCCTCGCCGTGCCCCACCTCCAGGTCCACCGGCACCGGCAGCCCCGGCGCGTCGAGCGGGTGGGCGATCACCGAGGCGCCGGTCGCCCTGGCGACCTCCTCCAGGGCCTGCCAGTGGTCGCCGTGCTGGTGGGTAGTGATGATCTTGCTGATCGGCCGGTCACCGATGAGCTCCAGCAGCCGGTCGGGCTCGGCGGCCGCGTCGATGAGCGCGCCGTCCCCGGTCCGGGTGCAGCGGAGCAGGTAGGCGTTGTTGTCGAACGGGCCGACGGCCAGCTTGGCGATCGTCAGGCCGGGCAGTTCACGCAGGTCTGCGGGGCCGCCGACCCGCACATCACCGGTGTACGTCACGGATTCTCCTCGGATGGTGTCACGGCAAGGTGGGGAGCGGGTGGTGTCCGTTCCCACCCCTCATCATTGCCACCCGGCGGGTGGTGCGGGGCATAAGGGGGGTGTTCACCCTGTTGAAACCGGGGACGACCTGCCACATCCACGGGAAGACCGTAGTCTGGAGAGGGCGGGGAACCCCTGAGCTCCGGACGCCGGCCCGGAAAATTGTCGGTCTCTCTCGCTAGTCTTCCCGCGACCGCTTCCAACCCTCTAAAACGACGTCGGGACTACCGTGGCTGACCGCCTCATCGTGCGTGGTGCACGTGAACACAACCTCAAGGACGTCTCGCTGGACCTCCCGCGAGACTCTCTGATCGTCTTCACCGGGCTGTCCGGCTCGGGCAAGTCCAGTCTGGCCTTCGACACGATCTTCGCCGAAGGCCAGCGCCGCTATGTCGAGTCACTGTCGGCCTACGCGCGGCAGTTCCTCGGGCAGATGGACAAGCCCGACGTCGACTTCATCGAGGGTCTCTCACCCGCGGTGTCGATCGACCAGAAGTCGACGAGCCGCAACCCGCGCTCCACGGTCGGCACGATCACCGAGGTCTACGACTACCTGCGCCTGCTCTGGGCACGCATCGGCAAGCCGCACTGCCCCCGGTGCGGGCGGGCGATCGCCAGGCAGAGTCCCGAGCAGATCGTCGACCGGGTGATGGAGCTCCCCGAGGGCACCCGCTTCCAGGTGCTCGCCCCGGTGGTCCGCGGTCGCAAGGGCGAGTACGCCGAGCTTTTCAGCCAGTTGCAGGCCAAGGGCTTCGCCCGTGCCCGCGTCGACGGCACGGTGGTCCGGCTGGATGAGCCGCCGACGCTGAAGAAGCAGGAGAAGCACGACATCGAGGTGATCGTCGACCGCCTGGCGGTGAAGGAGGGCGCGAGCAGCCGCCTGACCGGCTCGGTGGAGACCGCCCTGCAGCTGTCGGGCGGGACGATCACCCTGGAGTTCGTCGACCTGCCCGAGGACGACCCGAACCGCGAGCGCTTCTACTCGGAGCACCTCTACTGCCCCTACGACGACCTGTCGTTCGAGGAGCTGGAGCCCCGCTCGTTCTCGTTCAACTCGCCCTTCGGCGCCTGTCCCGAGTGCACGGGCCTGGGCGTCCGGATGGAGGTCGACCCCGACCTGATCGTGCCCGACCCGGAGAAGCCGCTGGGCGAGGGCGCGATCTCCCCGTGGGCCGGGGGTCACACCAGCGACTACTTCGTCCGCCTCGTCGAGGCGCTCGGCCTGAACATGGGGTTCAGCCTCGACACCCCGTGGGAGCGGCTGCCGAAGAAGGCGCAGAAGGCTCTGCTCTACGGTCACGACGAGCAGGTCCACGTCCGCTACAGCAACCGCTACGGCCGGGAGCGCTCCTACTACACCACCTTCGAGGGGGCCATCCCCTGGGTGCAGCGTCGCCACGGTGAGTCCGACAGCGACGGCATGCGCGAGAAGTACGAAGGCTACATGCGGGAGATCCCGTGCCCGGCCTGCGAGGGGGCCAGGCTCAAGCCGGTCTCGCTGGCCGTCACGGTCGACGGCCGCTCGATCGCCGAGGTCTCGGCGATGTCGATCGGCGACTGCGCGACGTTCCTGGCGGGGCTGACGCTGTCGGACCGTGACATGCACATCGCCGAGCGGGTGGTCAAGGAGATCAACGCCCGGATGGGTTTCCTGCTCGACGTGGGCCTCGACTACCTGACCATGGACCGAGCCTCAGGCACCCTCGCGGGTGGTGAGGCACAGCGCATCCGGCTCGCCACCCAGATCGGCTCCGGCCTGGTCGGTGTGCTGTACGTGCTGGACGAGCCCTCCATCGGCCTGCACCAGCGCGACAACCAGCGGCTGCTGGAGACCCTGATCAGGCTGCGCGACATGGGCAACACGCTCATCGTGGTCGAGCACGACGAGGACACCATCGCCGCCGCCGACTGGGTGGTCGACATCGGCCCGGGGGCGGGTGAGCACGGCGGCCAGGTCGTCGTCTCCGGCACCGTGGCCGACCTGTTGGCCTCGGAGGAGTCGATGACCGGCGCCTACCTGTCCGGCCGCAAGACCATCGCCATCCCCGCCGTACGCCGCAAGCGCGACAGGAAGCGGCAGCTCACCGTGAAGGGCGCCCGCGAGCACAACCTCAAGGGCGTCGACGTGGAGTTCCCCCTCGGACTGCTGACCGCGGTCACCGGGGTCTCGGGGTCCGGCAAGTCCACCCTGGTCAACGACATCCTCTACAACGCGCTGGCCAAGGAGCTGAACGGCGCGCGTACCGTCCCCGGCCGGCACGCGCGGGTCAACGGGATGGACCTGGTCGACAAGGTCGTGCACGTGGACCAGTCGCCGATCGGACGCACGCCCCGTTCCAACCCGGCGACCTACACCGGCGTCTTCGACAAGGTCCGTGACCTGTTCGCGCAGACCACGGAGGCCAAGGTCCGCGGCTACCAGAAGGGGCGCTTCAGCTTCAACGTCAAGGGCGGCCGGTGCGAGGCGTGCTCGGGAGACGGCACCCTCAAGATCGAGATGAACTTCCTGCCGGACGTCTACGTGCCCTGTGAGGTCTGTCACGGGGCGCGCTACAACCGGGAGACCCTGGAGGTCCACTACAAGGGCAAGACGATCTCCGAGGTGCTCGACATGCCGATCGAGGAGGCCCTGGGCTTCTTCGACTCCATCCCGTCCATCAAGCGCTACCTGCAGACGCTTTACGACGTCGGCCTGGGGTACGTCAGGCTCGGCCAGCCCGCCACGACCCTGTCCGGCGGTGAGGCCCAGCGTGTCAAGCTCGCCTCCGAACTGCAGCGCCGCTCCACCGGCCGGACGATCTACGTGCTCGACGAGCCCACCACCGGCCTGCACTTCGAGGACATCCGCAGGCTGCTGGGTGTGCTGGGCAAGCTCGTCGACGGTGGAAACACGGTCATCGTCATCGAGCACAACCTCGACGTGATCAAGACCGCGGACTGGCTGATCGACATGGGCCCGGAGGGCGGCTCCAGGGGAGGCAGCGTGCTCGCCGTCGGCACGCCCGAGGACGTCGCCCTGGTCGACGAGAGCCACACCGGCCGCTTCCTGCGCAAGATCCTCGGCACCTGAAGGCCGGATTCAGGGCCGGGCTCCCCCGTCAATACCCTTGACGCGGGAGCCCGGTTCTGAACGGGGATGATGTTGCGAGAAGGGCTGCGATGAGCATGCAGGAAACCTCCGCCATGCCTGCGCGCAGGCAGGTGATCGCCGCCGCGGGGGCCGTGGCGTGCGGGGCGGCGCTGGCCGGGTGCGGCAGCGGGGAGCCCGCCGCCGCCATCGTGCCGCCGGGGATCAAGGGGAAGGTCATCGCGAGGACCGCAGACATCCCGATGGGCGGCGGCAAGGTGATCACCAAGTGGAAGATCGTGATCACCCAGCCGACCTCTGGGGTGTTCAGGGCGTTCACGGCGAGCTGCCCGCACCGGGGGTGCGCGGTCGGGGGGGTCGGGGACGGCGTCATCCGCTGCCCCTGCCACGGCAGCGAGTTCGCCGCCGACTCCGGCAAATGCCTCAAGGGCCCGGCGGAGGCGCCGCTGGTCCAGTACGCGCTGAAGGTCGAGGGTGACGGGATCATCGTGGTCTGACGGTTCGCGCCGTCTTCTCCTCCAGGGGGCGGATTTGTCGGGCTCATCGGGGTCGGTTCGCCGGGGCCGAAGTCCGCGATGAGGGTTTCCGGGGGATTCTCTGGATGATCCAGAAAGAGGGCCAAGGGGGTAATTCTTCACAGTCTCCTGACGCGGCGTACGGCATGCTGAACCGTCATCGGGGTTCCGGCCGTACCTGAAGATGATGATCCTGGAGGAGATGCATGACTGAGACGACACGTCGTACGGTGATATTGGGCGCCGGAGGGGCCGGGGTGGCCGCGGTGCTGACCGCGTGCGGGAGCTCGGAGGAGCCCGCGGTGAGCGGCGGTGACGCCTCGTCGGCCGCGTCCTCGCAGGCGCCGGCGGCCGGCGCGGGCGACTCCGGGGCGAACGCCCTGGCCAAGACCGCGGACATTCCCGAGGGGGGTGGCAAGGTCTTCAAGGACCAGAAGATCGTGATCACCCAGCCGGCCGCGGGTCAGTTCAAGGCGTTCAGCTCCGTCTGCACCCACCAGGGATGCGGCGTGGACAAGGTCGTGGACGGCACCATCGACTGCCCGTGCCACGGCAGCAAGTTCAAGATCGCTGACGGTTCCGTGGCGAACGGCCCGGCCTCGAAGCCGCTGGAGGAGAAGGCGATCAAGGTGGACGGCGACTCCATCAGCCTCGCCTGAATCCGCTCGTCTCCCCGCCGTCGGAAGGGCTCGCCCCGGCGGCGGGGCCGCGTGTCACCGGTTCTCCGGGCGCGGAGGCCGAGCCGGGAAAAGTTGCAAGGAAACCTGTCGGTCCGGGCCGATAGGCTTTCTGTGTGGCGAGATCTGTGGGTGGTCCGGCGAGTTTCCGGCCGAAGCCGGGGTCGATCCCCGAGTCCCCCGGCGTCTACCGGTTCAAGGACGCCGGAGGCCGGGTCGTCTACGTCGGCAAGGCCAAGAGCCTGCGCCAGCGGCTCAACTCCTACTTCGCCGACTTCGCGAGCCTGCATCCGCGAACCCAGACCATGCTCACGACCGCCGTGGACGTCGACTGGACCGTCGTCGGCACCGAGGTCGAGGCGCTCCAGCTCGAATACTCCTGGATCAAGGAGTACGACCCGCGGTTCAACGTCAAATACCGCGACGACAAGTCCTATCCCTACCTCGCGGTCACCATGGGGGAGGAGTTTCCCCGGGTCCAGGTGCTGCGCGGGGCCAAGCGCAAGGGCATCCGCTACTTCGGCCCCTACTCCCACGCCTGGGCGATCAGGGAGACCGTCGACCTGCTGCTCCGGGTGTTCCCGATCAGGAGCTGCTCGACGGGGGTGTTCCGGCGGGCCGCGCAGGTCGGGCGCCCCTGCCTGCTGGGTTACATCGACAAGTGCTCCGCCCCCTGCGTCGGCCGGGTCACCGCCGAGGAGCACCGGAAGCTGGCCGACGACTTCTGCGAGTTCATGGCCGGCAACACCGGCCGGTTCGTCAAGCGGCTGGAGCGCGAGATGCGCGAGGCCGCCGCCGCGCAGGAGTACGAGCGGGCGGCCAGGCTGCGCGACGACATCGGAGCCCTGCAGCGGGCGATGGAGAAGCAGGCGGTGGTCCTCGGCGACAACACCGACTGCGACGTGATCGCCCTTGCGGAGGATCCGCTGGAGGCCGCCGTCCAGGTCTTCTACGTCCGTGACGGGCGGATCAGGGGCCAGCGCGGCTGGGTGGTGGACAAGGTCGAGGAGGCCACGCCTGGCGAGCTGGTCGAGCAGTTCCTCCTGCAGATGTACGGTGACGCGGCCGCCGAGGCGCTGCCCAGGGAGGTGCTGGTCCCCGTCCTGCCACCCGATACGGAGGCGGTTTCCGAGCTGCTCGGCGAGCACCGCGGGGCCAGGGTGGAGATCAGGGTTCCGCAGCGGGGTGACAAGAGGTCGCTGATGGAGACCGTCGAGCGCAACGCCGTGGAGTCCCTGAAACAGCACAAGCTCAGGCGGGCCGGCGACCTGACCGCGCGGAGCAGGGCGCTGCAGGAGGTCGCCGACGCCCTCGGTCTGGACCAGGTGCCGCTCCGCATCGAGTGCTACGACGTCTCCCACCTGCAGGGCACCGACGTGGTGGCCTCCATGGTGGTGTTCGAGGACGGCCTGGCCCGCAAGAGCGAGTACCGCAGGTTCTCGGTGCGCTCCACCGAGGGCGACGTCGCCTCCATCTACGAGGTGATCTCCCGCCGCTTCAAGCGCTACCTGGAGGAGCGCTCGGCCACCGGGGATCTCGACGCCGACGCCATGGCGGGGCCAGACGAGGGGCCAGACGAGGGGCCGGGCGAGGGGCTGCGGACGCCGGGCGTCGACCCGGAGACCGGCAAGCCGCGCAAGTTCGCCTACCCGCCCAACCTGGTCGTCGTCGACGGCGGTCCCGCGCAGGCCGCGGCGGCCCGCAGGGCGCTCGACGAACTGGGCGTGGACGACGTGGCGGTGTGCGGCCTGGCCAAACGGCTGGAGGAGGTCTGGCTGCCCGGTGAGGACCTGCCGGTGATCCTCGCCCGCTCCAGCGAGGCCCTTTACCTTCTTCAGCGGGTGCGCGACGAGGCTCACCGCTTCGCCATCACCTACCATCGATCCAAGCGGTCGAAGAGCGTCAAGGAAAGCGCTCTGGACGAGGTTCCCGGACTCGGCCCGGCCCGCAGGCAGGCGTTGATCAAGCATTTCGGATCGGTGAGACGGCTGCAGGAGGCGACCGCGGCGCAGATCTGCGAGGTTCCCGGGATCGGCCCCTCGACGGCCGAGACGATCGTGTCGGTCTTGAAGGGGCAGAACCCATGAGCGAAAGAGAGTCCGCGTTCGTCCTCGTCACCGGAATGTCGGGGGCGGGGCGGAGCACCGCCGCCAAGGCTCTGGAGGATCTGGGGTGGTTCGTCATCGACAACCTGCCGCCGGGGCTGCTGTTCGCCATGGCCGAGGAGGCGGGGCGGGTCAAGCTGGCCGCCGACAAGGTGGCCGCGGTGGTCGACGTGCGCAGCCTGGCCTTCACCAGCGACCTCAACAGTGCCATCGAGGAGCTGGAGGGGCGCGGCGTCGGCGTGCGGGTGGTGTTCCTTGAGGCCAGTGACGAGGAGCTGGTCCGCAGGTTCGAGAACGTCCGCCGCCCGCACCCGCTGCAGAGCGACGGCCGGCTGGTCGACGGGATCGCCCGCGAGCGCGGCATCCTGCGTGAGGT
Organism: Streptosporangium sp. CA-115845; assembly: GCF_050943795.1. Lineage (NCBI taxonomy): Bacteria > Bacillati > Actinomycetota > Actinomycetes > Streptosporangiales > Streptosporangiaceae > Streptosporangium > Streptosporangium sp. CA-115845. Next base: position 3,646,281 of record NZ_CP191988.1, read on the forward strand.
CCGGGCCAACGCCGACCTGGTGATCGACACCTCCAGCCTCAACGTCCACGAGCTCAGGGGGAAGATCGTCGCCTTCTTTGGTGGCGAGGACCGTCCGGGCCTGCGGGTCAACGTCGTCTCCTTCGGCTACAAGTACGGCCTGCCGGTCGACGCGGACATGGTCGTCGACTGCCGGTTCCTGCCCAATCCCCACTGGGTTCCCGAACTTCGCCCCATGAACGGTCTGGACGCCCCCGTACGGGAGTACGTTCTCAACCAGGCGGGTGCCAAGGAACTTCTTGACGCCTACGACGAGGTGTTCGCCATCATCGCCTCCGGCTACACCCGCGAGGGCAAGAGCTACGCCACGCTCGCCGTCGGCTGCACCGGGGGCAAGCACCGCAGCGTCGCCATGGCCGAGCAGATCGGCGGCCGGCTGCGGGATCGGGGTGGCATGGAGGTGCAGGTAAGCCATCGGGATGTGGGCCGGGAGTGAGTCATGAAGGTCTCAAGGTCGTCGCGCTGGGTGGAGGGCACGGGCTGTACGCCTCGCTGTCGGCACTGCGGAGGGTCACCTCCCGGCTGACGGCGGTGGTCACCGTGGCCGACGACGGAGGCTCCAGCGGCCGTCTCCGCCGCGAGTTCGGCGTGCTGCCCCCGGGAGACCTGAGGATGGCGCTGGCCGCCCTGTGCGGTGACGACGAGTGGGGCCACACCTGGAGCGAGGTCGTCCAGCATCGCTTCCGCAGCGATGGTGACCTGAACGGCCACGCGATCGGCAACATGCTGATCGTGGCGCTCTGGGAGCGCCTGGGCGACACGGTCGCCGGACTCGACTGGCTCGGGCGGCTGCTCGGCGCGCACGGGCGGGTGCTGCCGATGTCCTCGGTGCCACTCGACATCGCCGCCGAGGTGGAGCTGGACGGTCTGGTGAGCACGGTGCGCGGCCAGGTGGCCTGTGCGCTCACCCCGGGCAGGGTCCGGGCCATCTCGCTGGTCCCCGAGGACCCACCGGCGTGCCCCGAGGCCGTCGAGGCGGTCCTCGACGCCGACTGGGTGGTGTTCGGCCCCGGCTCGTGGTTCACCAGCGTGCTGCCCCATCTGAAGGTGCCCGAGCTGGCCGAGGCGTTGCACACCACCCGCGCGCGGCGCCTGGTCGCGCTGAACCTCGCTCCCCAGGCGGGGGAGACCGACGGTTTCTCCCCCCAGAAACACCTGGAGGTGCTGCGCCAGCACGCGCCCTCCCTGGAGGTGGACGTGGTCGTCGCGGACACCGGCGTGGCCGACGACGGTGAGGAGCTGGAGAAGGCCGCGGCCGGTCTCGGCGGGAGGCTGGTCCTGGCCTCCGTGGCGGATGAGGACGGCTCGCCGCGACACGATGCACAACGTCTTGCCTCCGTCCTGGACGAGATTTTCCGTGCGAAGCGTTGATCCTGGTCAGCGGTGCCCAGGAGTGCGAGAAACTGCTGTGAGCCCGATTCATCTCGGGCCGCATGGGGTCTGTATGGGGGAGGACGAACGCGCATGGCGATGACAGGTGTGGTCAAGGACGAGCTGAGCAGGCTGACGGTCCTGAAGCCTTGCTGCCGTAAGGCCGAGGTGTCGACGCTGCTGCGGTTCGTGAGCGGGTTGCACTTGGTGAGCGGCCGGATCGTGATCGAGGCCGAGCTGGACACCAACGTCACCGCCCGTCGGCTCATCAAAGACATCGGTGAAGTTTTCGGGCACAAGGCGGAGGTGCTCGTGCTGGCCCCGGCAGGGTTGCGCAAGGGATCGCGCTACCTCGTGCGGGTCTACCGCGACGGGGAGGCGCTGGCCCGCCAGACCGGCCTGATCGACAACCACGGGCGCCCGGTCCGTGGCCTGCCCCGCCAGGTCGTCGCCGGGGCGGCCTGCGACGCCGAGGCGGCCTGGCGGGGGGCGTTCCTGGCGCACGGTTCGCTCACCGAGCCCGGGCGCTCGATGTCGCTGGAGGTCACCTGCCCGGGGCCCGAGGCGGCGCTCGCGCTGGTCGGGTCGGCGCGGCGGCTGAAGATCCATGCCAAGGCCCGCGAGGTGCGCGGCGTCGACCGGGTGGTGGTCCGTGACGGCGACGCCATCGGCGCGCTGCTGACCAGGCTGGGCGCCCACGACAGCGTGCTGGCCTGGGAGGAGCGGCGGATGCGCCGTGAGGTCCGGGCGACGGCCAACCGGCTGGCCAACTTCGACGACGCCAACCTGCGCCGCTCGGCCCGCGCCGCGGTCGCCGCCGGAGCCAGGGTCCAGCGGGCACTGGAGATCCTCGGGGAGGAGGCCCCGGAGCACCTGGTGATCGCCGGCCGCCTGCGGGTGGAGCACAAGCAGGCGTCCCTGGAGGAGCTCGGCCAGCTCGCCGACCCGCCTCTGACCAAGGACGCCATCGCCGGTCGCATCCGCCGCCTGCTGGCCATGGCCGACAAGCGCGCTCAGGACATCGGCATCCCCAACACCGAGGCCAATCTCACCGTCGACATGCTGGCCCCCTGACGCGCTCCCCGATCTGAAAGGGCGGCGCCGCGCTCCCGGTAACCACGCCGGGAGCGCGGCGGGCCCGGTGGGGCCGCCGCGCTCCGGTACGTGCCGTCAAAGCCCGCTCAGGGCTGCTTCCTGGGAGCGAAGTAGTCCACCTGGTCGGCCTCGTCCGGCTGCGGGACGGACGAGGCGGCGTGGGCTTCGCGGGCGGCCTTGACTCTTCTGCTCACGAAGCCGAAGCCCGCGTAGGCGGCGATCGCCCAGAACAGCAGTGACTTGGGATCGCGCCTGAGATCCTCGGGGAAGGTGTTGAGAACCTGGGTCAGCGCCGAGCCGTAGTCGTCGCCGGAGGCTCGTACCCAGATGATCACGTATCCGGCGACCTGGCCGAGCGCGGCGCCGATCAGGGAGAAGAGGGCGGCCAGCGGCGGCAGCACCGGGCTCGTCGGCCTGACCGCCATCATGGCGAGGCCGACGAGGAGACCGACGCCGATGGCGGCGAAGCCGATCTCGTACCCGCTGAAGCCGATGAGCGCGCCGTAGGCCGCAGCGCCGACCAGGGTGGCGCCGAGACCGGTAAAAATACCTGGTAGAAGCCCATTTGCTAGATGTGGATCGTTATCCGTCATGGCAGCTCCTCGTGGGGCTGAGGGGGTTTACGGTGACGAGTCGGGCACTCTACTTGAATGGTGCGATACCTGTTCATGGGTTAAGGGATAACGGACCTCCCCCCTCCAGTGGTCTACACCAATTTAGGTCCGATAAGGTTCGTGGTTGAGGTTTCAGCCCGCCCCAAGTCGCCGGTCCTCATGACTGGCGCACCGACGTACGAGGAGATCGGCACCGTGACCATCCGCGTAGGCGTCAATGGATTCGGCCGCATCGGCCGCAACTTCTGGCGCGCGGTCGCTGCCAGCGGCAAGGACATCGAGATCGTGGCGGTCAACGACCTGACCGACAACGCCACGCTCGCCCACCTGCTGAAGTACGACAGCATTCTTGGCCGCCTGCCGTACGAGGTGAAGAGCACCGCCGACGAGATCATCGTGGACGGCAAGACCATCAAGGCCTTCGCCGAGCGCGACCCCGCCAAGCTGCCCTGGGGTGACCTGGGGGTGGACGTCGTGGTGGAGTCGACCGGCTTCTTCACCGACGCGAACAAGGCCAGGGTGCACGCCGAGAACGGTGCCAAGAAGGTCATCATCTCGGCTCCGGCCAAGAACGAGGACGTCACCGTCGTGATGGGTGTCAACCACGACAAGTACGACCCGGCCAAGCACACGGTCATCTCCAACGCCTCCTGCACCACCAACTGCCTGGCGCCGATGGCCAAGGTCCTCAACGACACCTTCGGTATCGAGAAGGGTCTGATGACCACCATCCACGCCTACACGCAGGACCAGAACCTGCAGGACGCCCCGCACAGCGACCTGCGCCGCGCCCGCGCCGCCGCGATCAACATCGTGCCGACCTCGACCGGTGCGGCCAAGGCCATCGGCCTGGTGCTGCCCGAGCTCAAGGGCAAGCTCGACGGTTACGCGCTGCGGGTGCCGATCCCCACCGGCTCGGCCACCGACCTCACCGTCGAGGTCGGCCGCGAGACCACGGTCGAGGAGGTCAACGCCGCGCTCAAGGCCGCGGCCGAGGGCGAGCTCAAGGGCTACCTCACCTACACCGAGGACCCGATCGTCTCCTCCGACATCGTCACCGACCCCTCGTCCTGCATCTTCGACTCCGCCCTCACCAAGGTGATCGGCAACCAGGTCAAGGTCGTCGGCTGGTACGACAACGAGTGGGGCTACTCCAACCGTCTCGCCGACCTCATCGAGCTGGTCGGCGCCGACCTCTGATGAAGGACATCTCCGAGTTCGACGTGGACGGTCGGCGCGTCCTGGTACGCGCCGACCTCAACGTCCCCCTGGAGGGGGACGTCATCACCGACGACGGCCGCATCCGCGCCTCGGTGCCGACGATCGAGGAACTCGCCCGCAGGGGCGCCCGCGTGATCGTCGTCGCGCACCTGGGGCGTCCCAAGGGCAAGCCGAACCCGGAATACTCCCTGGCCCCCGTCGCCAAGCGGCTGAGTGAGCTCCTGGGCACGGAGGTCGCCTTCGCGACCGACGTGGTCGGGAAGTCGGCCCAGGAGGTCGTGGAGGCGCTTCAGGACGGCCAGGTGGCCCTGCTGGAGAACCTGCGCTTCGAGCCCGGCGAGGAGTCCAAGGACGACGCCGAGCGGGCCGGGTTCGCGGCCAGGCTGGCCGCCCTCGCCGACCTCTACGTGGGCGACGGCTTCGGCGCGGTGCACCGCAGGCACGCCAGCGTCTACGACGTTCCCGCCCTGCTGCCGCACGCCGCGGGCCGGCTGGTCCTGGCCGAGGTCGAGGTGCTCAAAAGGCTGACCGAGACCACCGAACGGCCGTACGTCGTGGTGCTGGGTGGCGCGAAGGTCTCCGACAAGCTCGGGGTCATCGGCAACCTGCTCACCAAGGTCGACAGGCTCCTCATCGGCGGCGGCATGGCCTACACCTTCCTGAAGGCACAGGGGTACGAGGTGGGCGGGTCGCTGCTCCAGGAGGACCAGCTCGACCAGGTGCGGGGCTTCCTGGACGAGGCGGCCAAGCGCGGCGTGCAGCTCGTCCTGCCGGTCGACGTGCTGGCGGCCACCGAGTTCGCCGAGGACGCCGAGTACGAGGTGGTCGACGCCACCGCGATCCCGGCCGACCGTCAGGGCCTCGACATCGGCCCGCGCACCCGCGAGCTGTTCGCGAGCAAACTGGCCGACGCCGAGACCGTGTTCTGGAACGGCCCGATGGGCGTCTTCGAGTTCGAGGCGTTCTCCGGCGGAACCCGCGCGGTCGCCGAGGCGTTGATCGGCTCGGAGGCCTTCACGGTCGTCGGCGGGGGAGACTCGGCCGCCGCCGTGCGCAGACTCGGCCTGCCCGAGGACGGGTTCTCGCACATCTCCACCGGTGGCGGGGCCAGCCTGGAATACCTGGAGGGCAAGACCCTCCCCGGACTTGTGGCGCTGGAGAGGTAGACGTCAAATGAGCACCGCTCGCAAGCCGCTCATAGCCGGCAACTGGAAGATGAACCTCAACCACCTTGAGGCCATCGCCCACACCCAGAAGCTCGCCTTCGCGCTGGGCGACAAGGACTTCGACCGGGCCGACGTGGCCGTGCTGCCGCCCTTCACCGATCTGCGCAGCGTGCAGACCCTGGTGGACGGCGACAAGCTGCGGATCCTCTACGGTGCCCAGGACCTGTCCCAGCACGACGGCGGCGCCTACACCGGTGAGATCTCCGGGGCCATGCTCGCCAAGCTCGGCTGCACCTTCGCCACGATCGGGCACTCCGAGCGCCGCCAGTACCACCACGAGGACGACGATGTCGTCAACGCCAAGGTGCAGGCGGCCTACCGGCACTCGCTCACCCCCATCCTGTGTGTGGGGGAGGGGCTGCCGGTGCGCCAGGCGGGCGGCCAGGTGGCCTACAGCGTCGCGCAGCTCGAAGGGGCGCTTCGCAAGGTCACCGCCGAGCAGGTCGCCTCAATCGTGCTCGCCTACGAGCCCGTTTGGGCGATCGGCACCGGCGAGGTGGCCACCCCCGACGACGCGCAGGAGGTCTGCGGGGCCCTCCGGGAGCGACTCGCCGAGCTGTACGACACCGATGTGGCCGCGGGTGTCCGTATCCTTTACGGTGGGTCGGTCAAGTCTGACAACATCGCGGGCATCATGGCACAGCCCGATGTCGACGGTGCCCTGGTCGGTGGCGCGAGCCTCGATGCCGGGGAATTCGTCAAAATTTGCCGTCTTGGCGAATTGTCGAGTTGACTGGTCCATTTGGGGGGTGTGATTTGACAGCACGTCATACCCTCTTAGAGCAGGTTTGAATCGTCACGCCTCTGGCGTACACAAGGGTCGTGCCCGGACGCGGGACACGCGCACATAGGGAACAGGTCAACGGTGACAATCGGAATCTCCATCGCCCTCATCCTGTCGAGCTTGCTGATGATGCTGCTCGTCCTGCTCCACAAGGGCAAGGGCGGTGGCCTCTCGGATCTGTTCGGTGGCGGTTTCTCGTCGTCGTTCGGAGGCTCCTCCGTGGTGGAGCGCAACCTTGACAGGCTCACCGTCATCACCGGTGTGGTCTGGTTCGTCTGCATCATCGCGCTGGGCCTGCTCCTGAGGCCCTGACCCGGCTTCGACAGGCGTGACAGTGGTTCAGTCCCCGCATCCCCAAGCGGCGGGGCCATCGAGCAAGGAGTTCATCCGTGGGTAGTGGCAACGCGATCCGTGGCAGCCGTGTCGGTGCCGGCCCGATGGGGGAGGCGGAGCGTGGCGAGGCGGCCCCCCGTGTGCGGGTCCCTTTCTGGTGCGCGAACATGCATGAGACGCGCCCCAGTTTCGCCAGCGACGCGGCCGTTCCCGAGTTCTGGGACTGCCCCCGGTGTGGTCTCCCCGCAGGTCAGGACGAGGCCAACCCGCCCGCGCCGCCGCGTAACGAGCCTTACAAGACGCACCTCGCATATGTGAAGGAGCGTCGCAGCGACAAGGACGGCGCGCAGATCCTGGCCGAGGCCCTGGAGCGGCTGCGCTCCTCCTCGCGCCCGATCTACTAGCCGGACCCCTTGCGCGTGGTCTGCAGGTAAGCACGCGCTGAAGACCCCCGTGGGACCACCCCACGGGGGTCTTTCGCGTCTCACCGGCTCGGGTGCCGCGACCAGGTGAGGGGCTGTGAAAGTTTCACGGACCGGGGCTTCGAGCGTCGCCGGGATCTCGGCCTGGCGTGCGCCGACGGCGACCTCCTCGTGTACCACTACTACGCGGACGACGGCTCCGCCCGCCTCGGCGCCGATCTGCTCGGCTGGGACGCCGCCGGCTGGCCGTACGTCTACTGAAGCTCGTCAGCGGACTCGAAGAACAGGGCGACCGCGACGGCCCCGGGGTCGGGAGCTCCCAGGGCGGCCTCGCCGACGTAACTGGCCCGGCCCCGGCGGGCGGTGATCGAGGAGGTGGAGTCGGCTCCGGCGCGGGCCGCCTCCGCCGCCGGCCGCAGTGCAGCCACGGCGGGGACGTCGTTCCCCGCGGCCTCGGCCAGGGCGTCCGCCGCCGGGGCCATGGCGTCGACCATCGTCCTGTCGCCCACCGAGGCGGAGCCCAGCCTGCGGACCGTGGCCACCCCGTTCCTGGCGGCGTCGGCGAGCAGGGCCGTGGTGAAGACCGGACTGCCCTGTCCGGCCAGCGCGAACTCGCGGAACCACATGCCGAACAGCGGCCCGCTGGTACCGCCGGAGTGTTCGAGGAAGGCCGTCGAGAGGCTGGAGAACGGCGCCCCGGCGTCGGCGGGGGCGGGGGAGAGCTTCGCCTTGGCCCTGGTGAGCGCGGTGACCATGTTGGTGCCGAAGTCGCCGTCCCCGCTGTGGCGGTCCAGCTCGGTCAACTCCTGAACCCGGTCGTCGATCCGGATGATGAACCGCTCGATCCACGACAGCACGGCCTGGGGTTCGAGGTCGTTCATGGGTTTCTCCTTCGAGTACCGGGACGGGACGCGAGGCCGGTCGATTCGATCTCACCGGGTGGCTGACCTACGACGATGTTCCATGTGCGGAGAACCGGGCCGGAGCGGGGCCGGTCAGGTGACCGTCGCCGATCGCCGGAGCCGTGGGCGGGTCACCAGGTGAGGGCCGCGGTGCGCACCGGGTCGTCCCACAGGCCGACGAGCTCCTGGTCCGCGCGGATCAGGGTGACCGAGCAGCCCGCCATGTCCAGGGCGGTGACGTAGGAGCCCACGAGCTGCCGGGCGATGGTGACACCTCGCGCGTCGAGGAGCCGGGTCACCTGCCGGTAGGCCGCGAGCAGCTCCAGCTGGTGGGTGGAGCCGAGGCCATTGACGATCACGAAGACCGCGTCGCCCCTGCTCAGCCCGAGGTCGTCGGCGACCGGCTCGGTCAGCGCGGCCACCAGCTCGTCGGCGGGGGCGACGGGGATCTTCCGGACTCCCCGCTCGCCGTGGATGCCGACGCCGAACTCGACCTGGCCGGGTTCCAGGTCGAACGAGGGTACGGACTGGCCGGGGTGGGTGCAGGCCCGCAGGGCCAGGGACATGGTCCGGGCGTTGCCGGCGACGCGGCGGCCGAGCGCGGCCACCGTGGACAGGTCGGCGCCCCGCTCGGCGGCGGCGCCGCAGATCTTCTCGACGGCGACGACGGCGGCGGTGCCCCGCCGCCCCGGGCCGCCCTCGACGGCGGTGTCGGTGGCCAGGTCGTCGTCGACGAGCACGGTCTCGGTCCGGATGCCGCCGGAGATCTCGGCGGCGATGGTGAAGTTCAGCACGTCGCCGGTGTAGTTCTTGACCACGTGGACGACGCCCCGGCCGTCGTCGACCGCCTCGGTGGCCGCCTGGATCTGGATCGCGGTGGGGCTGGCGAAGACCGCTCCCGGCACCGCGGCGTCCAGCATGCCGTACCCCACGAAACCGGTGTGCAGGGGCTCGTGTCCGGAGCCGCCGCCGGACAGCACGCCCACCTTGTACGGCCGCCGGTCATCGGCCCTGATGACGAAGCTGGGATCGCGGTTCCAGCGCAGCCTCCCCCTCTGGCTGAGCTCCAGCCCTTCGAGCGCCTCGGCGACGAGCTCCTGCGGGTCGTTGACCAGCTGATGTGCGGCCACCTGGCCCCTCCTTGCGTCGCGAACGCTGTTTTCCTACCCGGCTTCACCTCCTTGACGCGAAGGCTTCGTCGTCGGCATGACCCCATGGGTGATCCGGGATGTCCTGGGTAAGGGCTGAGAGATGCCTCCCTTGCACAGGTATGGGCAGGTGGGGAGATCGATATTGCCCCGGAGGTGGTCTCATGAAGGAGCAGCCGGGAACGCATGACCATCCGAAGAGCGCGCTGAACCTGCGGCTCGCTCTGGCGATCTTCGGGCTGGTGGTCTGTACGGCTCTGGCGGTCTTCGCGACACAGGCCGGGATCACCGCGCTCGCCGTGGCCCTGGCCGTGCTGGCGGCCATCGCCGTCGTGGACATCGTGGTGGTCGGGATCCGGGTCGTCCGGAGACGTCGGCGCGGTGAGCGGCACACCTTCTTCGAATAGGTCATCCGTCCTGGCCGCGCTCGGCTGTGTCAGCGGGGTCCGTGAGCCGGAGACGGACTGAACGGCGGCCCAGGCGCAACAGCGGCGGGCAGGTCAGGCGGATGCCCAGGTCATGGCGATGCTGCTGATCGGTGAGGCGCGGGCGCCGGATCGAAGATGACGGAAGCCCGGTCGCCGGGCTCATCTGGATAAAGCACTGCCGACGCTGTCCCCGGTCAGGCCGGGCCGCTGTCGCGGCGAGGTCGTTTCCCCGGCGGGACTCGGGTAGATGTCGCTGCTTTGACTGTGCACCCCCGCCGCCCCTCGTGGAGGCGGTTGAGAACGGGGGCGACTTGAAGGCGGAGGTCCCGTACAGCATCGGCGGGGCGGTCCTTCGCCGCCGCACCGATGCCACATCCACCTATGGCCTGTTGGGGAAGTCCGGCCTGTTGGTCATGTCCGGCCTGTTGGGCATGTCTGTCCTGTGTGGCATGTCTCCTCGGTGGGACATGTCGCCCTTGTGTCCCATGCCGGGCATTCTCTTGGAACCTACCGCCACCGCTCCCAGCCCGAGCAGGAAGATGACGGCGCCGGTGACGACGTTGTTCCAGATGTTCGCCGTCGTCGCCGAGCCGGTGACCCAAGGCGAGATGATGGTCCAGATTCCGATGATCGGCACGACCCAGCTGATTCCGTACGTCCGGCCGTAGGCGGACGCGAATCCCAGGGCCAGTGCGGCGACCACGATGCCGGTGACGAGGTTGCTGACGGTGAGCCTGGACAGGCCGTTGAAACCGACCACCCAGGGAGAGATCGCCAGGTACAGCCCGGCCAGAAGGCCCAGCCCGTCGATGACCTGGGCCACCGAGCTGGAGCCCGCTCGTTCGTACCTCTCCCGCATCTCGATGAGATCAGGGTGTTGCTCCAGGCTTGCGGGTCTCATCATGACCCATGCCCCCTTCCGGTTTCCATGCGAAATTCGATTTCATGCGAAAGCGAATTTCTACCGGTATACCCGACATAAGCTCCAAACAGCCCAAAGAATGACAAATCTAACTAACGAAATCCTTTGGGGAGGGGCGATCCAGTGGCCGCCCTCGTCCGGCGCACCTTGCCGCCACCAAGACACGGCGCCCCAGGACGTTCATCATGCTCTGCAACCCGGTCACCGCCAGGCTGAGCGACTACCGCAGTCCGCCCACCGCCCAGAACGGGCACAGCGCGCTCATCCGCACATCGTGCTCAACCCCTGGTCACCACAGCTGGGACGACCACGTGCCGGCCACCAAGGTGTGCATGCCGAGGAGAGCACCACCCGCTCGGGCGGCGACGCGCGTATCGAGGCCCTGCGACGACGCCGACCATGATCGTCCGATCCTCGACCGGGCCGCCCAGGTGGCCGGGGAGCGCGAGGTTTCTCCCACTCAGGTGGCGCTCTCCTGGCTGCTCCACCAGCCCGGCCTGTCGGCGGTCATGTCGAAGGCCCGGTGGAAGGTGATCGAGAAGCCCCCGGCCGCACCGATGAGGCGCTTGGCCACCTCGGCGTTCACTTCGCCTGACGGCGTCAGCACCCCGATCACCACGCCCTGCGCGACCGGCTCCAGACGAATCGATCCGCGTTCGCGTGGATGAGCGTGGCGGGCAGGTGGTCGGCGAGCACAGCGGGACCGTGCGCGTAGCGGCCGCCTCCCGGCGCGGTCGGCCCGTCACTCGTGCCCGCGGAGGGACCTCGGCGACCGACTCGGTGAATGCCTTATCCGAAGGCTTCGGCACGCTCGCCTCGGGGATCGGCCACTTCGGGTGAACCGGGCGCTCCAAAAGAAGTCGGTGCTATTGACCCCTGACTTCTCCTTTCATAGTGTCTGTCGTCACATCATCAGTTTCATGCCAAGGGGAGACCCGATGACCCCTCGAAGGCTCCATCCGCTGAGCCGTGTCGACCACTACACACAGTCCGGGCTCTGGACCGACGACACCGTCGACGCGCTGCTGCGTGGTCAGGTGGCGGCGCGTCCGGACGCGCTCGCCGTCGTCGACGCGCCCAACAAAGCCGAACTGACCGGTGGGAGACCACGCAGGCTCACCTGGCGCGAGCTCGACGCCGAAGTCGACCGGGTGGCGGCGGTGTTGCTGGAGCGGGGCCTCCGCCACGGCGATGTGCTGGCCGTCCAGATACCCAACACGGTCGAGTTGTGCGTCACCTTCTTCGCGGCCTTCCGGATCGGCGTCGTCGTCACGCCCTTCCCCGTCCAGTACCGCGAGTACGAGCTGTCCCAGCTGTTGCGGCTGGCCGGCGCCCACGCCTTCGTCACCGCCACCCGCATCGGCGACAGACCCAACGCCGAGATCGTCCGCGACATGGCGGCCGACATCGACGGGCTGCACACGGTGGCGGCCTGGGGCGACGGCGTCGCCGACGGCCTGGTCTCGCTGGAGGAGTCGCGCGGCGACGTGGACGCGCTGGCGGCCTACCTCGCGGAGCTGACCGTCGACCCGGGCGAATGCCTGACGATCTGCTGGACCTCCGGTACCGAGGCCACCCCGAAGGGTGTGCCTCGCTGCCACCACGACTGGCTGGCCACCGCCCGGGTCTGCGCCGCCGCGCCGAAGCTCACCGGCGACGACATCGTGCTCAACCCGTTCCCGATGGTGAACATGGCGGGCATCGCCGGCGTCCTCCTGCCCTGGCTGATCTCCGGTTGCACCCTGGTGCAGCACCAGCCGTTCGACCTGCCGGTCTTCCTCGGCCAGATCGCCGCGGAGAAGGTCACCTACACCCTGGTGCCGCCGGCGCTGCTGACCATGCTGCTGCAGCGCAAGGAGGTGCTGGCGGCCACCGACATCTCGTCGCTGACCCGCGTCGGCTCCGGCTCCGCGCCGCTCCCGCCGTCGATGGTGCAGGGCTGGCAGGAACAGTACGGCATCGCCGTCATCAACTTCTTCGGCTCCAACGAGGGTGTCGCGATGCTGTCGGACCCGGTGTCGATCCCCGACCCGGTCGAGCGTGCCCGCTTCTTCCCGCGCCCCGGACTGCCCGGCGTGGACTACCCCAGCCCGGTGCTCGCCGGGACCCGGACCCGGCTGGTCGACGTCGCGACCAGGGAGGAGATCACCGAGCCCGGCCGGCCCGGGGAACTGCTGATGCGCGGTCCGACGGTGTTCTCCGCCTACCTGGCCGGTACGGCCACCCGCGAGTCGGTCGACGAGGACGGCTGGCTGCACACCGGTGACGTGTTCGAACTGGCCGGGGACGCCGGGCAGTACCTGCGCTATGTTGATCGTGCCAAGGACGTGATCATCCGGGGCGGCATGAACATCGCGCCGGCCGAGATCGAGTCGCTGCTGGCCGGGCACTCCAAGGTGGCCGACGTCGCCTGCGTGGGTTACCCCGACGCGGTGCTCGGCGAGAAGGCCTGCGTGTTCGTCGTCCCCCGCGCGGGCGAGCAGGTCACCCTGGAGGAGCTGGTGGACTACCTCAAGGAGCGCCGCATCGCCTCCTACAAGCTGCCCGAGCGGCTGAAGGTGGTCGAATCGCTGCCCCGCAACCCGGTAGGTAAGTTGCTCAAGCGCGACCTGCGCTCGACGTGGGAGACGGCCTGATGACCGTCTTCGTGCTCGGCGGACACCAGACCGACTTCGTCCGCAACTGGACGAAGGAGGGGCTCGGCCTCTACGACCTGCTGCGGGAGAGCGCGCTCGGCGCACTGGCGGACACCGGGATCGACCCGGCGGAGGTCGAGGTGGCGCACGTCGGCAACCTCGCGGCCGAGCTGTTCTGCGGTCAGGCGCAGCTCGGCGGCATGGTCGCCACCATCGACCCGGCCTGGGCGATGCTGCCCACCTCCCGGCACGAGGCCGCGTGCGCCTCGGGCAGCGTGGCGGCCCTGGCCGCGATGGCCGACATCGAGGCGGGGCGCTACGACCTGGCCCTGGTGACCGGCGTGGAGCTGATGCGCGGTGTCGGCTCCCAGGAGGCGGCCCAGCACCTGGGCTCGGCGGCCTGGGCCGGGCGTGAGGCGGTCGGCGCCGCCTTCCCCTGGCCCAGCCTGTTCGCCGAGCTCGCCGACGTGGTCGCCGAGCGGGACGGCCTCGACGGCGAGCGCCTCGGCGCGAACCTCGCGCGCATCGCCGAGATCAACCACGGCAACGGCCTGCGCAACCCGCTGGCCCAGACCCGCGGCTGGTCCTTCCCCGACGGGTGCTTCGGCCCGGACGACGTGCTCAACCCCACGGTGGAGGGCCGGCTGCGCAAGTACGACTGCGGCCGCATCACCGACGGCGCGGCGAGTGTGCTGCTCGCCTCGCCCCGATACGCCAAGGAGTACGCGCGCCGCCACGGCCGGTCGGCGGACGACCTGCCGAAGATCACCGGTTGGGGGCACCGCAGCGCGCCCATGCTGCTGGCCGACAAGCTCGCACTCGCCGAAGGGCGGCCCTACCTCTTCCCGCACCTGCGGCAGGCAGCCCTCGACGCCTACCGGCGCGCGGGCGTCGCCGGTCCGGAGGACCTCGACGTGATCGAGACGCACGACTGCTTCACGATCACCGAGTACGCGGCGCTGGACCACCTCGGGCTGACCCCGCCGGGCCAGGCCCATCAGGCGATCGAGGAGGGCGTGATCGAGCGCGACGGGCCGCTGCCGGTCAACCCCTCCGGTGGGCTCATCGGTCTCGGCCACCCCGTCGGCGCGACGGGCGCCCGCATGCTCCTGGACGCCGCCCACCAGGTCACCGGAGAGGCGGGGGAGTGCCAGGTGGAGGGGGCGCGCACCGCTCTCACCCTCAACATCGGCGGAAGCTGCACCACCGTCGCGATCTTCGTCGTCTCCCGCTGAGCCGCTGAGCCGCTGAGCCGCTGGGCGGCGGGTCGGCGGGTCGGTGGGAACCCGATACGGACCGAGCCCTCGCCGGAGACGACCCGCGGGTCGTCTCCGGCGAGGGCTCGGTGTTTCACCGCTTTGCCGGCCGAGCGGATCAGCCTTCGGCCACCGGTGGCCGAAGGGCCGCGAGGGTCTTCTCCCCGCCTGGATCGGCCTCGACACAGGCCGGCACCAGGGCCACCTCGTCCACGCCGGCGCGGCCGTAATCGGCGAGCCGGTCACGGACCGTCGCCTCGTCGCCCACCAGGCCGACCGACTGGATCAGCTCGACGGGGACGGCGGCCAGCAGCTCCCTCGGGTGCGGCCTGGTGCGGGCGAACTCGACGACGTCGCCGAACCCGGCCTCGGTGAACATCTCGCCGTAGCCGGGGGCGGCCAGGTAGCCGACCACGGCGCGGCGCAGCTGCTCGACAGCGGCCTCGGTGGGGCTCACCGCGGCGCAGACCCAGGCGGCCACCCGGGGGGCCTCGCGCCCGCCCCCGGCGGCGGCGTCACGCAGCCGCCGGACCAGGGCCGCCGCCGAGGCCGGGGTGATCAGGTTCAGCACCATCCGGTCGGCGAGGGCGGCGGCGACGCCGACGGCCGCCGGGCCGAACGCCGCCACGGTCAGCTCCGAGTGGGGAGCGTCCAGCCGCAGGTGGTAGCCGCGGGTGTGGACGGTCTCCCCGTCGAAGGAGGGCTTGCGCCCGTCGAGCAGTTCCCGCAGCACCGTGGCCGACTCCCGCAGCCTGGTCGCCGGGCGGCTCCGGTCGCGGCCGTGCCATTCGGCCACGACCAGGGGGCTGGAGGTGCCGATCGCGACGCCGACCCGGCGCCCGGTCAGGTCGGTGACCGACGCCACGCCGCGGGCGATCGTCATCGGGTCGCGTACGGCCACCGCCAGCGGGCCCACGGTCAGCCCGATCCGCTCGGTCCGCAGGCCGATCGCCGAGGCGAGCGCGAAGGCGTCGTAGGTGGCCATCTCGCCCACCCACAGCTCGTCGTAGCCGAGCCGGTCGGCGGCGCGGGCGGTCAGCAGGGCCTCGCCAGGCGGCCGGTCCTGCCAGAACCCCAGTGACACCGTCAGCCGGGGGGGCCGCGGGAGACCGGCGGCTCCGGCCGGACCGGTGATGTCGGTTGATCGGGTCATGGCATGCGCTCCAGCACGGTGGCGCTTCCGGTTCCGGCGGCGCCGCTGACCGCGATCACGCCGTAGCGCCCACCGGTCCGCTCCAGCTCGTCCACGCAGGACGCCAGCAGGATCGGGCCGGTGGCGCCGAAGGCGTGCCCCATCGCGATCGTCCCCCCGTTGGGGTTGAGCTGCTCGTCGGTGACACCGAGGTCCCGCTGGAACTTCAGGCAGGTCGCCGCGAACGCCTCGGCGATCTCGAACACGTCGACATCGCCGGGCGCCAGCCCCGCGCGCTTCATGGCCTTCTCCGCGGCGGCCTGCCCGGCGGTGAGCATGATGACCGGGTCCACCGCGGCCGTGGCGGCGGTGACCACCCTGGCCCGCGGACGGAGTCCGGACGCCGCCGCCGCGGCGGCGTCACCGAGCACGGCGATCCCGGCGCCGTCCGCGATCGCGGGTGAGGACCCGGCGGTGTGCAGGTGCCGGATCTCGCCGACCTCAGGGCGCCTGCGCCGGACGAGGTCGTCCTGTCCCTTGGCGCCGAGCGCGGCGAAGGCAGGTTCCAGCGCGGCGAGGCTCTCGGCGGTGGTGCCCGGCCGGACGGTCTCGTCATGGTCGAGCACGATCTGGTCGCCGTGCCGTACGGGCAGCAGCGAGCCGGCGAACCTGCCCTGCTCCCAGGCGGCGGCGGCGCGGCGCTGGCTGCGCAGCGCGTAGCCGTCGAGCTGCTCGCGCTCCAGTCCTTCGAGGGTGGCGATGAGGTCGGCGGCGATGCCCATCTGCACCGAGCCGATCCGCTCCACGACCTCCTGGTCACACCAGATCGGCGCCTGGTCGGCGAACATCGGCACCCGGGACACCGACTCCACGCCGCCGGCGGCGATCAGGCCCGCCGAGCCGAAGGCGACGTGCGCGGCGGCGGTGTTGATCGCGTCGACGCCGGAGGCGCAGAACCGGTTGAGGGTCATCCCGGAGGTGGACTCGCCCCAACCGGCCAGTACGGCCGCGGTGCGGGCCAGGTCGCCGCCCTGCTCCCCGGTCTGGGTGGCCGATCCGACGATCAGGTCCTCGACCAGGCCGGGCAGCGCCGCGGCCCGGTCGCCGACGCCCGCCAGCAGCCGGGTCAGCAGCTCCAGCGGGGTGATCCCGGAAAGGCCGCCGCCCGGACGCCCCTTCCCGCGCGGGGTGCGCAGGGTGGCGAGCACGTAGACGTCGGTCATCGGGCGCCTCCCGCAGTGCGCAGCTGGTCGGCGCGGACCCAGGTGGCGTGGAACCCGATGGGAACGCGCCGGGGCAGCAGCACCCTGCCGACCGGCCCGGCCGTGACGTCGGCGGCGTCGAAGATCGCGACCTCGGCGCGCCCTGCCCGCTCGTCGTTGACGAAGCTGACCAGGTAGCCGTCGGTCTCGCCGGTAGAGCCGTCGCGGGGGGCGAACGGTGCCTCCGAGCCCCACCGTCCGGGCCCGAACCTGTGCTCCTGCTTCTCGCCGGTCGCCGAGTCGAACCGGACGAGCCCGTCGAACAGCAGGGTCTCCGCGGTGGCGAGGTGCATGTTGTAGGAGTAGCGGTGCGGCCGGCCCATGACGCGCGAGTCGACGCTGGGGAATTCGATGTTGTCGTCGTCCAGCGGCCCCTCGGACGTCCGCCCGGTGCGCAGGTTGAACCGGTAGCGGTAGATGTGCGCGTTGAGCCGCAGGTAGGCCAGCATCTGGGCGATCTTCGAGGTGTAGGTCGCCTGGTGCTGCGGGTTCTTCACCCGGCAGACGTCGAGGACGATCTCGTCGCCGTCCTCCCAGGAGTTGATGACGTGGTAGATGTAGCAGGGCTGGGCGTCGAACCACCGGATCGTGTCGCCGGCGCCGTACCGGGGGAGCACGCCGAACCTGGCGGGCAGCGAGCGCTCGAAGGAGATGCGGTACTTCCCGGCGGCGCGGGCCTGCTGGTCCTGGATCAGTGGCAGGTCCATCAGGATCGTGTGGTTCGGGGTGATGGCCATGTCGTGCGGCAGCCGGGGCCCCGGCAGGTCGATGTCGGTCACGTGGGTGACCGTGCCCTCCGGGCCGACGATGCCGTAGCGCATGTACGGCGGGCCGTCCGGGCCGTAGTCGAACCACAGCAGCTCACCGGTGGCCTCGTCGACCTTGGGATGGGCCATCATGTCGCCGTTCAGGGTGCCGAGGAAGTTCTCCGCGCCCAGGGTCTCCAGCGACAGCGGATCGATCGCGTAGGGGGTCCCGCACAGGTACCAGGTGGCCAGCACCTTTCCCCGGTGGTAGGTCACGTCGGTGTTGGCGGAGTCCTTGATGCCCAGGCCGTGCCCGTTGCCGAACGGGTTGCCCTTCGGATTCTCCATCACGCCGGTCCACAGCGCCTCGCCGGCCGCGGACTCCTCGTGGTAGGCGGCGGTGCGCACGTAGCGGTTGCGGTAACGCGCCCGGCCGTTCTCGAAGCGCATCGCGTGGATCATGCCGTCGCCGTCGAACATGTGGTAGCGGCCGGGCGCCTCGAAGCGGCGGTTGGGCCCGTTGCGCAGGAAGACCCCGTTGAGGTCCGAGGGGATCTCGCCGACCACCTCCAGGTCCTCGGCGGTCAGTTCGTCCTGGATGGCGGCGAACACTCCCATCAGGTACGGGTTCGGCTCGTCACCGTTCTCGGCGACCGCCCGGGCCACGGCGATCGGCTGCGGTTGCTGTGTCATCTCGACGCCCCTTTCGTGCGACGACCAACCACTTCTATAAGAGAAGTCAGAGGTCAAAGTAGCATGACCGCCTGACGACGGAAAGCACGGAAAGGCGGAACGGGTGGCGGAAGACCGACGGCCCAGCGCGATCGGGCAGGCGTTGCTGGCGATCAGCGACCAGTGGACGCTGCTGATCCTGCAGCGGGCCTTCCTGATGCGCACCCGCCGGTTCGCGGACTGGCGGGACGAGCTGGGCATGTCGGAGTCGGTGCTGGCCAACCGGCTCAAGGAGCTCGTCGCCGGAGACCTGCTGCGCCCGGCCCCCTACCGCGAGCAGGGCCGCACCCGCACCGAGTACCTGCTGACCGAGCGCGCGCTGGAGCTGTGGCCGCTGCTGGTGGAGATCTGGTCCTGGGAGCGCAGCTGGGTGCCTCGGCGCCGCGGGCTGCCGGAGCTGATCCACGACGCCTGCGGCAGGCGCACCGACGTCGAGCTCGGCTGCGCGGCCTGTGGCCGGGCCCCGGTCACCGCCCGCGACACCGAGACCCTGCGGGGTTCGGCCACCTTCGCTCAGGTGGCGGTGCCGCGCCACCACCGCAGGACGGTCCGCGACGACGTCGAGCGCGACCCGCTGTCGTACTTCCCGGAGACGTTCGAGCTGCTCGGCGACCGATGGAGCACCGTGATGCTTGCGGCCACCTTCCTCGGGGTGCGCCGGTTCGCCGACTTCCAGTCCGAGCTCGGCATGGCCCCGTCCGTGCTGTCCGACCGGCTGCGGCGGTTCACCGAGCTCGGGGTGCTCAGCGCCGGGGAGGGCGACGGCGGGCGTCCCCGCTACCTGCTGACCGACAAGGGCCTGGCCTTCTTCGGGGTGTTCGCCTTCATCGTCGACTGGGCCCAGCGATGGTACGTCGGCCCGCCGGGCACCGACCTGCTGATCACCCACCGCGCCTGCGGCCGGCCCTTCCGGCCGTACCTGCGCTGCCTGTCGTGCGGCACGCCGCTGAACCGTACCGAGGTGCGCTTCGCGCTCGGCGACGGGCAGGCCGCGACGACCGCCGCCTCCCACCCCCTGGCGAGTGGCGACGGCCGCCGCTGACCCGTTGATGACCGGCGGCGCCCGGTTTCCGTCCCCGCCCGTCAGTGACCGGTGACGGCCGGCCGCCGCGACTGGGTGACCCGGAACCGTCCGGTGACGAAGGAGTCGTCGGTGAGCGAGGCGTTGCCGGCCGGATTGAGCCCGGTGACGTGGTAGTCGCTGTAGGCGGCGGAGAAATTCAGCGGCATCGGTCCGGTGAGATTGCAGGTCACCGCGGCGCCGGCGGTCGCGTAGCCGGCCTCCACCCGGTCCAGGTACGCCTCGTCCGTGGCGTAGGCGAACGCGGTGATCGCCCCCCGTTCCCGCGCGTCCCGGGTGGCCCGCTCCAGCGCCTGGTCGGCGTCGTCGCAGTCGATCACGAACGCGACCGGCCCGAACCGCTCCTCCCCGTACAGGTCGTGGTCGGCGATGTCCACCTGCGCCAGCAGCGGTCCGCTGGTGCGCGCCTTCGGGTGGTCGGGATGCTGGTAGGGGCGCGGCTCGAGGACGATTCGGCCGCGCGCGGCCGCCCGGTCCTGCACCTTCTCCAGGAGCCGCAGGGTGTCCGGCGACTGGACGGTGGCGAGCACCGCGGCGGCCCGCCGGGGCACCGTGCTGATGGCCTGTACCGCCTCGGCGAGTCCGGCCGCGAAGTCCGCGGCGCTCACCGTGCCTCCGGTGGTGGGCACGCCGCCGCGCGGCACGTAGATGTTCTGCGGGCTGGTGCACATCTGCGCGGAGAACAGGCACAGCGAACCGGCCAGCGCGCGCAGCACCGGCTGCAGCTCCCCGACCGAGTGCACCAGCACCGAGTTCGCCCCCGAGGTCTCGGTGTAGGCGACGGCGGGGAAGGCATTGGCCTCCACCCAGGAGCCGAAGGCGGCCGAGCCGGTGAAGTCCACGATCCGGGTCGCCGGATGCCGCACCAGGAGCTTGGTGACCGGCTCGGCCGCCGTGTCCACGGCCAGCCCCACCAACTCGGGGGAGAAACCCGCCTCGGTGAGGACCTCACGGCAGACGCGTACCGCCAGCGCCATCTGCAGCACCGAGCTGGGATGCGGCTTGACGATCACCGGGTTTCCGGTGACCAGGCTCGCGAACAGCGCGGGGTAGACGTTCCAGGCGGGGAAGCTCGCACAGGCGATCACCACGGCGACCCCCTTGGGCATCAGCCGGTACCGCTTCGTCATCTCCACGGTGGTGGTGCCGAACGCGCGCGACCACCGTGCCGTGCCGGGCACCCGGGACATCGCCGCGTACGCCTGCGCGATCGCCTCGATGCCGCGGTCGAGCGCGTTGGTTCCGCTGCCGGTGTAGCTCATCCCGAAGCTCTGCCCGGCGGTGTGCATCGCCGCGTGCGAGAACTCGAAGGAGCGGAGGTAGATCCGCTCGCAGATCTCCAGGCACACCCCGGCCCTGGTCCGCGGGTCGGCCTCCCGCCAGTGCGGCCACGCCCGGGTGGCGGCGGCGAACAGCTCCTCGACGTCCGCCCGCGGGTAGCACACGCCCAGCGGCTCACCGGTGTAGGGGGAGACCTCGTCGGGCTGCGCCACCGGGGCGCCGGGCCCACCGAGGTCGAAGGGGCGGCCCAGCAGCGCCTCGAACGCGGCCCTTCCCTCCGCCTGGGCCTGCTCCCCGCCGGGGTGGTCGGCCGGCGACTCGCCGAACGCCGTCCAGCTCTCGCGGGAGCGGCACGCCTCGATCGCGCGGTCGAGGGTCGCGCGGTGCTTGTCGAACAGATCCGTTGCCATGTTGTCATTCCATCCGGCTCGTGCGGGGGTCACCCCGGCTCCATCTCTTGACCCGTGATCTCTTCGAGCGAGATGCGCGGTGGCATCCCGTGATCCGCGGTTCTCCTCCGGCGAGGTGCGCGGTGGCCGCGCGGCTCGGTCCACTCGGCGGGGAAGGCCGGGTCGACCGTGCGCCGGCCCACCGTGGTGGTCGGTGGGTGCGCGGCCGGCTTGTCCACCCGCACGCCGGAGAGCCCGCCCCGGTTCCTCCCGAACGGGGTGCGCGGAGCGTCCAGCGACAGAACCTCGTTCACGGGGCTCCTCCCTGTCTGGCTTCGTTTATAGTACTAATACGTCGTCGGCGAAACCCCAGAGGTGATCGTGGCTATCGGCCCGCTCCCGAATCAGGCGGCCGCCCGATTCGGTGACCGGCCCGCGCTACTGGGCCCGGACGGGACGCCCCAGCTCGCCGACCGGGCTCGCCCGCGGGCTGCTCCGGCTCGGCCTCTCAGCGGGCGACCGGATCCTGGAACTCCGGCCCAACGACCGCACCCTGGCGATGGCCGGCCTGGTGCGCGTCCCGCTTAACCCGCCGAGTTCGCGCCAGGTGGGGACGGCGCCCAGGCTGAAGATCAGAAGCTCGTACGGCGGGCGGGCCCCCGCTTCTCAGGGGCGATGAGGACGTACACGGTGACGGTTGACGGCCACACGGACACGATGTTGCGACCCCTCTCAGGGGCGATGAGGGCCAGATGCTGAACCGCCCGGCGTCGATGGAGCGCAGTTGCGACCCCTCTCAGGGGCGATGAGGACACCCTTTGAGCCCGGCACCGAGATGCAGGCCAGGTACCAGGTCCCCGAAGGACTGCTCCAGGACGGGAAATACCGTTTCCGAGTGCGGGCCGAAGACGCCACCACCGGGAAATCGGCCTGGCTGCCGTGGTGCGCGTTCACGGTCTACACCGGTGATGTGAAAAGCCTGGTATGCCGACCACGTTGCTGATCTCCCAGGGTCCCTACAGCCCCTTCCAGTCCTGCGACGACCCGGCGAAGGTCCCCGTGCTGTCCACCCGGCAGATGGGCCAGTTCGCCGCCACACCCCCGTCGGACAATCCCAACCTCGTCGGCAGGTTCGAGATCAGCCGCGGCGCGGAGGAGCCAAGAACGGAACTGGCCTCCCTGCACCGGTCGGCGGACCTCCCGCCGGGCACACTGTCTGAAGGCGACTACCGATTCCGTGTGCGTGCCGAAGACGGAGCCGCCGTCTCGGACTGGTCGGTTTGGTGTGACTTCGTCGTCCTGCCGTAAATGCCGTGAATGTGTCGCCTGACGACATGTTCAGGCCGAGTCGACCCGCTGCGGGCAAGGAGCCGGTCGGACACCTGCCCGCAGCGGTGTCCGATGCTCGATCCCCAGGTGGAAAGGGGGGTTGATCAGTGCATGTGCCGCGGAGCGAAGTCCTTCCCCGCTTCCGTTGAAACGGGAGGAATCCTCAACCTGCTGAGGGCTCGTCGGCCTGTGGAATGAGGGGCTCCATCAGATCCTCCCGAGGGGACCGTCGCCTTTAGGCGATGGGGGAATCGGGAGGGGGAGGGCCGTCAAGGCCCGAGCCTGCCCTGGCCGGTCAGGTCTGCGCATGAAAGTTCTCCGATCGTCGCACGTTAGATGGATGGCGTCGTTATAATGATCGTGTGACTCGTCAAGTGCGGACCTCCCCCGGCGCGGTGTATGACCTCGGGTACCACGTGGTGTGGTGCCCGAAGTACCGCCGCCCTGTTCTGGGCGGGCGGGTCAAAGACCGCCTTGAGGAGTTGATCCACGCCAAGGCCGACGAGCACGGCTGGCAGATCGTGGCGCTTGAGGTGATGCCCGACCACGTGCACCTGTTCGTCAGGCCACACCCGAAGAACTCGCCGTCGTACGTGGCCAACCAGTTCAAGGGCTTCACCTCCCACCACCTGCGCGCCGAGTTTCCACACCTGCGCTCCCAGTTGCCCACGCTGTGGTCACGGTCGTACTTCGCGGCCACGGTCGGCGCGGTGTCCGCCGAGACGGTGCGGCGTTACATCGAGACGCAGTACGAGCGCACCCCCAAAAGTGGTGGTGCTCGTGCGTAGGTCGTTCAAGTTCCTGCTCCGCCCCACCAGCAGGCAGGCCGCCGCGCTGACCGCCTGCCTGGACGACCACCGCGCCCTCTACAACGCCGCGCTGGAGCACCGCCGCACCGCCTATGCCAAGGCGAAGGTGAGCATCCGCTACGGCGAGCAATCGGCCGAGCTGAAGCACATCCGCGCCGATGACGCAGACGGCCAAGGCCGGTGGTCGTTCTCCTCCCAGCAGGCCACCCTGCGCCGCCTGGACAAGGCGTTTCAGGCGTTCTTCGCCCGCGTCAAGGCCGGGCGCACACCGGGCTTCCCCCGCTTCAAGGGCAAGGGGCGGTTCGACACGGTGGAGTGGCCGAAAGACGGTGACGGCTGCCGGTGGGACTCCCAGCCCGAACACCCCAGCGCCACCTACGTCCGCCTTCAGGGCGTCGGCCACGTCCGCGTCCACCGGCACCGGCCGGTGCGCGGCACCGTCAAGACGATCAGCGTCAAGCGGGAAGTCTCCCGCTGGTACCTCGTCTTGTCGTGCGACGACGTTCCCGCCGAGCCCCTGCCCGCCACCGGCGCGGCCGTCGGGATCGACCTGGGCGTGGCCTCGCTCGTCACCACCAGCGACGGCGAGCACCTGGACAACCCGCGCCACCTGGCCGCGTCCGCCGAGCGCCTCGCCGTCGCCCAGCGGAACCTCGCCCGCAAGAAACGCGGCTCCAAGCGGCGCCGCAAGGCTGTGGCCCGCGTCGCGGCCCTGCACGGCAAGGTCCGCCGTCAACGCCTCGACGGCGCACACAAGGTCGCACTCGCGTTGGTCCGCGACTACGACGTCATCGCCTGCGAGGACCTGCGGATCACGAACATGACCCGCTCGGCGTCCGGCACGCTGGAGGCGCCTGGCACCAACGTGGTAGCCAAGTCCGGTCTCAATCGCAGCATCCTGGACGCGGGTTGGGGGGTGTTCTTGACGATCCTCCGCTCGAAGGCTGAAAGCGCCGCGAAAGAGATGATCGAGGTGAACCCCGCCAACACCTCCCGCACCTGTGCCCAATGCGGGCATTGCGCGAAGGAGAACCGCTCCACCCAAGCCGAGTTCCACTGTCAGCGGTGCGCACACGTCGCGCACGCCGACGTGAACGCGGCGACCAACATCCTCAGGGCAGGGCTTGCCCTTCGCGACGTCGCGCAAGCGGCTTAACGAGAAGCCGCTCCCTTCAGGGAGCGGAGGAGTCACGGACAGCATCCGTCTTCGATTGTCGGTGGTTTCGTTGTTTCATCGCGAGTCTCGTCAGGGATGACTTACCGTTAGCCCGGTTGGTTCAGTTTCGCCTGCTAAGCAGGGGGATGTCGTGGTGGGCAAGGCCGAGGGAACGCTGCTCGTGCACGCGATCGGCGGCGGGGATCTAGGGTTCGCGGGTGAACGGAACCTCGCCGGGGTGACCCCCGATTTCGAGGGTGACCCCGGGGCGACAGGCAAGGACCGCCGCCCGCTGAGAAAGATCTTCGAGGGGCTGGCGGGCCGCCCGGTCTCCCAGGTCGCGCTGCTGGGCACGACCAATCCCTGCGGACTCGGCGACCGGACGCTCGCCGACCTGGCCGACGAGATCCGGGCGAGGCTCCTCTTGGAGAAGGGGCTGTGCGGTGCGCGCTTCGACCCGGCGGCGGTCTCCGTCGTACGGGTCGAGGCTCCCAGACTCAAGGAGACCTCGAAAGCGCTGAGCCGATGGCTCGTGGGGCGTAGCCCCGAAGACATCCTGGTCACCTGTGGTTCTGGAGCGTTCGCGCTCAGCACGGGCGCCCTGTGCGCCGCGCTGGAGACGCGCCGCCCGGCACGGATCGTGCACATCGACCACCCGCATCGGCCGTACTCGCTGGACCGGCCACGGGACATGGACGCGCACCTGGAGTCCTGGCTGCTCCGCTACCGATTCTGGGACGCGCTGGCCGAGGTGGACCCGGCCGGCCGGACGCTCTGGCGGCTGCTCGCGGCCCGGCAGGCCGGGAACACCGAGTACGCCAGGGAACTGGGCAAACAGTCCACGGTTCCCGAGGTGCTGGGTCTCACCTCGGGGAAGATCGCCGATTTCGCTCAGCCCTGGCCCACCGTGCAGGCGGCCCTCTTCGAGCGGGTCGGACGCGGGGAGGCCGCCGACTACGGCCTGCTGCGTGCCTGGTTCGCGGAGTATCTCCGCAGGTTGTTCAGGCAGGAGAGGGAAAGCCTGACCCTCCGCCCCCAGCGAGAGGTCGGAGATCTCATCACCGCGCTGGGCAACCGAGCAGACGGGAGGGGCGGGTTGTCCGGCCGGATCGTGACGACGGCCCGCGCTCTGACAAGCGACACCACCAGTGCCTGCGCCAGGATGATCAAGGATACCGAGCTGCCCTCCCTCTATATCGCGGCCTCCAGTCACCAGGCGCATCTGAAGCCGGAGCTTCCGGATGCCGGGCCGCTGCCGCCGACTCTGCTGGAAGCCGCAGCCAAGTGGGAGGGGGGCGATTCCGGGTTCGGCCTCGTCGCCCAGACGGGCAGGCTCGGCTGGCCCGTGCTGGGCAGCGGTGACGTCCTCGGGCTGCTGGCCGTCGGGCTGGAACGGCAGGGCAGGGAGAGTGAGGATCGATCGGCGGTGACGACGGTTCTCGCCGAGCTGCGCGAACGGCGAAAGCTCCTGCGGCGCCGGGGCACCGTGCGGCTGCGGTTGCTGGCCAGCCCTGAGACCTTGGGCCGGGCCCGTCGGCTCGCGGAGTGGGCTGTCTCGGCGGTCGGTGGGGACGCGGAGGTGCGGGTGATCGAGAGCGGATCGGGTGATCTCGGATCGATCCGCGACGCCGTGGTCACCGCGCTGGGATCCGAGGCCGCGTCCACCGGACGGCCGGGTTCAGGCAGTCCGCGCGACGTCGACGAGGTGGTCATGGTGCTCAACCCCGGATCGCCGCTGACCAACTACGGCATGATCGCGGCAGCGGTGGAGTGGTCGCTGACCGCCGCGTGCCCGCTCTGGGTGACGGAGCTGGTCCGGAGCCAGGACGGACGGTCGGAGCTGCGGAGCGGGCAGCCGGTGGTGGCGCGTCTCGGCGCGGACCGGGTGCTGGCCGGTCTGGCGGCCAGTGCCGTCCGGCGGCTGGACCTGCGGACGGCACGCCGGCTGATCGAGCGTGGCTCGGATGCGCTGCGCGCTGTACTGCCCGGACTGGCGAAACTGGAGAACGACCTGTTCGGTGCGGGAGAGGACGGCTGGGAGAGGCGGGAACGGCTGGCCGTCGCCCGGCGTCGGCTGTTGCTGGTCGCCGAGGCGTGCCGTGACCATCCGGCGCTGGCCTCCTATCTCGCGGTGGCGGCACTTCGTCCCGCGCTCTTCCAATGGGAAGCCTGGAAACGACTGCGTGCCGCGAATCCAGCCCTGGACACCCTCGGGCAGCGAGCGAACGAGGCCCTGCACGGGCACGCTCTGGACCAGCGGGAGCGCCGGGGTCGCCGAGGGGCCGAGCACAGTCACGCGGACGTGCGGGAACTGCTGCGGGCGGCCGTACGTGGGCTGGGAGAACCTCATAAAAATGATGATGCGCTTATCATTCAGCATAAATCGGTCATGAACGCGCTTGATGACATGTATCGCGAAACAGTTGACGCTGATCGCGTCCCCTGCCAACCTGACTTCCGTTCAACGACTGCTGTCGGCGAGCTTGAGCGGTTCATCAGATACCTCCGAGGAGACCCCCGCCTTCAGGCGGGGGAGGAATCGGGCTCCTGCGGAGCAGGACAGGGGCAGGCGATTCGCCGCCAGGCGGACCGCCGTACCGAACACACGCACGATCCTCAGCTGATCGCACGGTATGGTGCGAGGCGTGGCGCAGATCGTGAAGCGGGCCTACAAGTACCGCTTCCACCCGACCCCCGAGCAGGCCGGCGAGCTGGCCCGGACGTTCGGCTGTGTGCGCCTGGTCTACAACAAGGCCCTGGAAGAACGCACCCGCGCCTACACCCTCCAAGGGCGTCGTGTCTCCTACGTGGAGTCCTCGGCCACGCTGACCGAGTGGAAACGCAGCGGTGCCTACGACTTCCTGTCCGAGGTGTCGTCGGTCCCGCTCCAGCAGGCGCTGCGCCACCTGCAGGCGGCGTTCTCCAACTTCTTCGCCAAACGCGCTAAGTACCCCACGTTCAAGAGCAGGAAGAAGTCGCGGGCGTCGGCCGAGTACACCCGGTCGGCGTTTCGCCGGCGTGAGGGCGCACTGACGCTGGCGAAGATGGACGCGCCGCTGGCCATCGTGTGGTCGCGTTCCCTTCCCGAGGGCGCGCAGCCGTCCACGGTCACCGTGAGCAGGGACGCGGCGGGCCGCTGGTTCGTGTCCCTGCTGGTCGAGGAGAAGATCAGCCCTCTGCCGCCGGTCGAGCAGAGCGTGGGGGTGGACGCGGGCATCACCGCACTGGCGACGCTGTCGACCGGGGAGAAGATCGTCAACCCGCGTCACGAACGCCGTGACCGGCGCAAGCTGGCCAAGGCCCAGCGGGCGCTGGCCCGTAAGGAGAAGGGGTCGAACAACCGGGCCAAGGCGAGGCTGAAGGTCGCCGGGGTGTACGCCCGGATCGCCGACCGCAGAAGGGATCACCTGCATCAGGTCACGACACGGCTTGTTCGCGAGAACCAAGTGATCGCCGTGGAAGACCTGACCGTCCGCAACCTGGTCAAGAACCGCTCGCTGGCCCGCGCCGTCTCGGATGCGTCCTGGCGGGAGTTGCGCTCCATGCTGGAGTACAAGGCCCGGTGGTACGGGCGCACGCTGGTAGCGGTGGACCGCTGGTTTCCCAGTTCGAAGCTGTGCTCGGCGTGCGGCGCGATCCAGCGGTCCATGCCGTTGGGGGTTCGCGAGTGGGTGTGTGCCTGCGGTGCCGCCCATGACCGGGATGTCAACGCCGCGAAGAACATCCTCGCCGCCGGGCTGGCGGAGAGGTAAAACGCCTGTGGAGCTGGTGTAAGACCTCAACGAGAGTCCTCTCGGGCGGGCAACCGGCGGTGAAGCAGGAACCCTCACGGGCGACCGTGGGAATCCCCCTCGTTTACGAGGGGGAGGATGTCAAGACCGCTCCTTCTGAGGGCCTCGGATTTCGAGGCCGATGTGGGAAAACCGCGTTTTCTGACGCGTTCTCCCGTCATGCCTCGGAGGGACCTCATGATGAACCTTGCCGCGCTTACCTCAGCAAACGAGGCGACCGCGTTTCACGCCTACTTCTCGCTGGTCGCTCCCGCGCTGCGTGACGTCGCGCGTGGTCCGTTGCGCAGGGCTCGGCACAATGGCCGCTCCTGTGGCGGAGTCAGTGAAACACGCCGGTGTGACGAGTGCGAGCAGACGATCGATGACCACCTCCTCAGCGGATACGCCAGGCTGCGTAAGGCCCTGGCCGGGGTGCCGCCCCGGACCCGGGCGGGCGATCCGGTACGCGAGATGGAGCTGATCGTCCGCTGGCTGACCTCGCCTGAGGCGAGCGGCGAAGAGATCGGCCTCGCGGCCCATCTGCTCCGCAGGCGGCCCGACCCCGGCGAACCGGCCGGGGTGCGCGCGGCCCGCGCCCAGCTCGTTCACTATCCGCTGAAGAGCGTTGAGGCGCGGCTGCGGCGGGAAAGCGCGACGGAGCGCGGTGCCTCCGCCAAGCCGGAACGGGACCTCAAGGCGTCGCGGTGGGCGGCGCCGCTGCGCGAGGACGAGGTCGCCTTCGAGTTGCTGGTCGACGCCCTCACCCGGCTGCGAAACGGCGCCCGCGACCTCTATGAGATCCCCGTCGAGTGCCACGGACTCGACCGGCTCACCGCGATACGCACGCTCCGCGCCGCACTGGATCGGCTCCGCGTCCTGCGACCCGGTTTCTACGCGGCCAACGTGACACTCCACCTGGAGCGAGAGGAGTCCTGCCCCGAGTTGTCCCGTACCCCGAGCCAGAGCCCCGAGGATCTGTTTCTCCTCGGCAAGGAAGAGGAACTCGCCCGCCGTACGCTGTCCATGCTGCTCGCCGGGGTGCGCGCGGCGGACCGGCGCGCTCACTACCGGCTGCTGCTGACCGGCATCTGCGCGGTCGTTCCGATGAGTGGCACCGAGCCAGGCCCGGTGGCGTCCTCGTCCACTGCGCCGCGGGCCGTGACCGTACCGGGTTGATCACCCT
The DNA here is from genome assembly GCF_050943795.1 of Streptosporangium sp. CA-115845. Lineage (NCBI taxonomy): Bacteria > Bacillati > Actinomycetota > Actinomycetes > Streptosporangiales > Streptosporangiaceae > Streptosporangium > Streptosporangium sp. CA-115845. The sequence goes on from NZ_CP191988.1 coordinate 3,675,548, forward strand.
GCTGCTGCTCGACCTGGCCGGTGTCGAGCCCGCGGACATCGCCTCCGACTACGAGCTGAGCGCCGACCGGCTGGGGCCGCTTTTCGCGACGCTGGGCATGGCCGACCAGGGGCCGGCCATCCGGGAACTCCTGCTGCGGGAGAACAGCTCCGTCCGCGCGGCCGTTCTCGCCACCCTGGAGGCGCTGGACGCCGATGCCTACCTGCGCGCGGCGGGTCTGGGCGCCGATGATCTCGCGGCCGTCCGGGCCAGGCTGCTCACCTCGTAGGGGCGTGGATCCGGCAGGGCGGACCGTTGCGATCGCCTGCTATCAGCAGTCGCAGCTGCAGTTGCAGCACTCGCAGCAACTGGAGCAACCGTCGCAGCACTGCCCGCAGGGGTCGCAGCCGCTGGGATCGCAGCGCTCACCGCATGATTTGTAGCGGTCCTCGTCCCACGGCGGCCGGTACAGCCCGCAGGTACAGCAGGCCGCCGACATGCACAGCAGCGACAACAACCCACCGGGGTCCGGCTTCAGCCGCGGATCGCGCGGGGGCGCCTCGGGACGCTTCTTCTTTGCCGCCCCGAAGACCCGGTCGACGGCGCGGCCGGTCTCGGCGACCAGCAGCGCGTTGACCAGGTGACGTCGCTCCAGGTCCAGCTCGGCCACCGCGAGGCGCAATCCGTGCACGGCGTCGTCGCAGTGCCGCCGCGCGACGGTCAGGCCGGTGTCCGAGGCGACGAGCGGGTTGTAGGCACCGCGGTCGCGGTCGCGGGCCAGGTCCTCCACGGCGTCGAGCAGGTGTGCCAGGCGGCCGAAGTAGCGCCCGGCCTCCTCCAGCGTCTCCCGGTTGTGCGGCTTGCCGGCCAGTACGGCGGTGTGCCCGAAGGCGGCGGCGACCGCGGCCTCGGTGGGGGCGGTGAGCTGAAGCAGGCCCGGGTCCGGCAGGCGTTCCAGCCGGGTCTGCTCCTCGACCGCGACGAGGAGCGGGGCGGGATCGAACCCGAGGGCGGAGGCCGTCCCCGATCCGGCGGCCGACCAGCGGGCGGCCACCCGCCCCGCGCCGGCCGCCACCAGCCGGCGGGCGTAGACGCCGTCGCCGTCCTCGACGTGGTCCCTGACCTTGCCCGCGGCCAGGATCAGCGAGACCGCGGCCGCCAGCCTTACCCCCTCGGCCTCGACGACGTCCGCGCCCTTGAACCCGCGCAGCGCGCAGGCCGCCGCGCGCCGGTGCGGGGAGGAGGCCGGTGCCTGCGCCTCGGTGAGCACGGACACCAGCAGGCCGTCGTAGTTGGTCACCAGCCGGGAGATATGCCCGTGCTCATCCCGCAGGGCCAGGCAGAGCCCGCACAGGTGTGCCATCCACTCCTTGAACAGCCCGCCGCACATCCCGTGCCGGCATGGGCGAACGATCCCGAACATATGTCCCTTCCGCATGCGATCGGCGCCCAGTCTGCCAGCACCCACTTGTCACACACTTGCGGGTGGCGGGTCGGCCCGGTGAACCGTGCGCGCCCATGTCACTCGGCTGCCGCTATGGCCGCCCGGCCGCCACCGGAGCGGCTGGGCCTGCCTGCCGACATCGCCGAGGCCGTGGCCTTCCTGGCGGGCCCCGCCCGCTGGGTCAACGGCGGAATCATCTGAGAAGGGGCCGCTCTGACGCCCTTCGTGAGGGCCCGGGCGTACATCTTCACCGCGGTCACCACGCCGCCGGCGGCCACCGCCACCTGGAGGGCCAGCTCGATCCAGTCGATTCCCCGGGTGTCGGCCACCCCCAGCACCGTTGCGACGGCGGTGCCGATGAAATACGGCAGCCAGGTCCGCCGCCGAACGGTTCAACCGGCCCGCGAAAATCACGAAGGATGGATTTCGGGGCAATCCACGGTGAACCAATCTGTGGCGCGTTGCATCTCAACCTGTGTGTCGAGCGGAAAGCGACCCGCCTTCCGCGGATCAGAACCACGGGGAGAGAAGTGACCGGCTTCAAGAGAATCAGCGGATCGCTCGTGGCCATCGGGGCGGCCATGGCCTTCGTTCTCGTTCCGAGCACGGCGGCACAGGCGCGCTCCATGGCCACCTGTAAGGCGACCGATGCGGACACCACCTATTGTGAGATCAAAACGTACGGAAACTCGGGCGCGGGGTACGGGAACACGTCAGGTCAGACGGGTGTGACCCATCTGTGGATCGACTGGAACTCCAAGGGTTCGGTCTCCGGATCCATCTGCGTCACCGACACCTGGGGTAACGGCCGGGGGGTCAAGGTCCGGCTGCAGGGGCACAGGGCAGGTAGCTACGGGGACAACGGCTACGTGAACCTGGGGACTTTCAAGGACACCGGCCGCAACTGTTCTTTTTCTCGCTACAACGGATTCAACCGCGCGGGAATCGCCGATATCAAGGTCACCTACGCCGACACCTGGATCAGCTGTGACTTCTGCACGAAGGGCACGTTGACAGTTCCCAACCCGCGGTATTACGGGTCATCCTGAAACGGATGGGGGAGCAGGACCCGGCATTCGCGTTGAGACGGGAACCCTGGCGACGCGGCGGTTCGCCGAACCTCACTGACGAACACCGGGAATCCGCGAACGGCTGACAGCAGGTCAGGCGGGGCCCGAGCGGGTGGGCAGGACTTTGTCACGGGGGCGCGCAGATGAGGCCGATGACATTCTCACGCCTGGCCCCCCGCTCGAAGGCCGCGGTGTAGGCGCGCGTACCGAGTGCATGCCGTACCAGGCGGTCGGCCTCGGCGTGGGCGTCGTGAAACGGTCGCAGCCCGATGAGCGCCACCCCGGTCGTGCGCCGCAACCGGTGCGCGGCGCCGAGCAGTTCGGCGGCGTGGTCGTGCCGGTCGGCGGCGGCGATGGTCCAGGCGAGCGCCTCAAGACCCCACACGGGCCCCCAGCGGTCGTCGATGTCGTACTGGCGGCGCAGCGAGTCGCGGAAGAGCGCGGCGGCCCGTACCGGGTCGCCGTGGCGCAACTCCGCGAGACCGAGGCCCCACAGCGCCCAGGAGTAGGCCCAGGCCCCGCCGAACGTCTCGGCGTCGGCCAGGTAGGCGTCACCGGCGGCGACGGCGGTGTCCCGGTCCCCGAGGAAGGCGCAGGCCATGGCCCAGAGCATCGTCGCCATGTGGGCGTCACCGGTCGCGCCGTCCGCCAGGAACCGGTCCCTCGCCTGCGCCAGCAGCGGGATGGATCGCGGATCCCCGTGGATGAGCAGCGTGTGGGCGCCCTCGACATAGGTGACGGCGGCGGGGGCGTCACCGTCGGGGAACCGCGAGGTCAGGCGGCGGCAGCGGGTCAGGAACTCCTCGGCGCCCCGCCTGTCGCCCTGGCAGAGGGCGATCCAGGCGACCAGGGCCACCGCACTGATCTGGAGCGGGTCCGGCGGGCGCGGAGAGAGCGCGAGCCCGCGCTCCAGCCAGTGGCGGCCCTCGCCGATGGTGCTGCTGAAGAACCAGAACCGGGTCCGGGTGAGGTTGGCGGTGATCTCCAGCCCGCTCCGGGCCTCGCCGGGTTCGGTGACGCAGAAGTCCAGTGCCGTCCGGAGGTTCGGCAGTTCCTGCCGCAGCCGCGATAGCCATTTGACCTCGCGGGGACCGCACCAGTCGGCCGCGGCCCGTGCGACGGTGCTCCGATAGTGGTCACGGTGGCGCCGCCGCACCGCGGTCTCCTGACCGAGGTCGACCAGACGCTGCCTGCCGTACTGGCGGATGGTCTCCAGCAGGCTGTAACGCGTCCTGCCGCCCCGGGTGCTCACGACCAGGATCGACTTGTGCGCCAGGGCCGCCAGAACGTCGATGACGTCGTGGCGGTCGATGCCCGCACCGGAGCACACCGACTCGGCCGCCTCCAGGTCGAACCCGCCGCAGAAGACCGACAGCCGCGCCCAGAGCAGCCGCTCGTGCTCGGTGCACAGGTCGTGGCTCCAGCCGACGACGCCTCCCAGAGTCCGGTGATGGCGGGGTGCGTTCTGGGCGTCGTTGTCGGCCAGCAGCCGGAACCGGTCGTCGAGCCGGTCGAGGATCTCCTCTGCCGAGAGTGTCCCCAGCCGGACCGCCGCCAACTCGATCGCCAGCGGGACACCGTCCAGCCGCCCGCACAGCTGCGCGACGACACCGCGGTTGTGTCGCGTGATCCGGAAGTCCGGGGCCGAGGCCGCGGCGCGGTCGGCCAGCAGCGTCACCGCCTCGTAGCGGGTCAGCGGCGGCCTGGCCTCCTCCTCCGGAGGGGTTACGGGTGGCACGGTGAGGGGTGGCACCGGCAGGACGTGCTCGCCCTGGACGCCGAGTCGCTGCCGGCTGGTGGCCAGCACCCGCAGACCGGGCACCGCGCGCAGCAGCGCGGTCACCAATGTCGCCGCCGCCCTCACCATGTGCTCGCAGTTGTCCAGCACCAGCAACGTCCTGCTGTCCCGCAGATGCTCGATCAGGATGTCCACGCAGGGGCGCGCGGACTGGTCGCGGATTCCGAGAGCCTGCGCCACCGTCCGGTCGAGCAGTCCGGGCTCGGCCAGCGGGGCGAGGTCGGCGATCCACACCCCGTCAGGGAAGGTGGGCGACACCTGCGCGGCCAGCCGCAGCGCCAGCCGGGTCTTGCCCACTCCGCCCACCCCGGTCAGCGTGACCAGGCGGCTGGTCTCCAGCAGCCGCCCGGCATCGGTGAGCTGCCGTTCCCTGCCCACGAACGTCGTCATCTCGCTGGGGAGATTGCCGGACGGTCCCTTGGCGGTGAGTGCGGGATCGTTGTTGAGAATCCGCTGGTGCAGCTCCCGCAGTTCCGCGCCAGGATCGACGCCGAGTTCCTCGGCGAGGATCTCCCTGACGGAGTGGTGGCAGCGCAGGGCCTCGGCCTGGCGTCCCGACCGGTACAGCGCCAGCATCCGCTGTGCCCAGAACCGCTCCCGGAGCGGATGTGAGACGGTCAGCCTCCGCAACTCGGGGAGCACCTCCTCGTGGCGGTCCAGCGCCAGGTCGGCCTCGATGCGGGACTGGAGCGCGTCCAGCCTGCGCTCGGCCAGCACGGGCGCGACATCCCGTCGTAGCGTCTCCGACGGGATGTCCTGCAACGGCTCCCCGCGCCACAACCGCAGCGCCTCCGTCAGCAGCGCCGACGCCTGCTCCATGGCGTCTGCCGTGGCGGCGGTCCTGGCGCGGCGGGTCAGGGTGTCGAAGCGGTGCAGGTCGATCCGCTCGTCGTCCACCCTGAGCAGATAGCCGCGCGGGCAGGTCAGCAGCGGGCCGTCGTCCCCCAGCAGGCGCCGGCAGCGCAGTACGTAGTTCTGCAGGGTGTTCCTGGCGCCGCCGGGCGGGTCCTCTCCCCACAGGTGGTCCGTCAGCGTCTCGACGGGAACCACCTCGTTGGCGTCGAGCAGCAGCGACACGAGCAGCGTCCGCAGCTTGGCCGCCCGGATCGGCACGGGAACGCCGTCCCGAAGCACCTCGAACGACCCCAGAACCCTGAACTCGAAACCAGAACCCGCCGTATTCACTACGTAATGTAATCACAATATTTCTCTCTGTGATCGAGTGTGCGCGTCAAGCGTGCCTCGGGTGTGCGGTGAGCGCTTGATGTGACTCCGAGTGACCGAGATGTGACCGATGGGTGAGTGGCCCGCGGCACGGTGTGCGGTGACGGCGGGGCGTACACGCCCGGCCGATGGTCACACGACAGGAAGGGCATCTCATGTTCAAGCGTGTAGCCGGGATCGTGGCGGCGGTGATCGCGGCGGCGGTGATGGTCACCGCCGCCCCCGCTCCCGCCGGCGCGGCCTCGTTCTCCCGGGAACTCGCGGCCACGGCGCAGGCCGCGGGCGTCTCGGAGGCGACCGTCCACTCCATGGCGATGTCGCTGGTGAACAGCGATCCGGAGGACGAGTACCGCTTCCCCGACGAGGAGTTCCAGGACGCCCCCCGCTCCTGGAGCGCGGTGGTGGCGTTCGTCAAGAGGTTCTGGCGTCAGATCGTCGACGCGGCCAAGGCCGCCGGTGAGTGGGCGTGGTGGAAGGCGGGCAAGTGCGCCACCGGCGCCGTGACCGAGGTCTGGAACAGGTTCGGCGGAGACCTGACCGATCCGGAGGCGGTGCTGGCCGTGGCCGTCTACGGCTGCCTGAAGGGCCTGCGCGGCTGATCGTCCCGCCTGGCGGGCGGCACTCCCGATCACCGGGTCGGGGGTGCCGCCCGCAGGTCTGAGCTCGGGGTGGCGGACGGCCTCGGGATATCAGGGGTGAGGGTGATCTGGAACCGGCGGGCGCGGATGGTCCGGGTGTTCTGGCTGGAACCGTCCCCGCCGTTGATCCGTCTGACACCAAGTGAAGCCCCAGCCTGGTGTGAGACGGTTCATTCTGGCTCTGTCGCTGCTGCTTGCCGGGGCGGGGACCGCCTGCACGTCACAGCAACCGCCGGAATGGTCCGCAGAGCTTCCCGAGGAGCCGGCGGCACCTGCCGGCGGCGGGTGGCCGGAAGCGCTCATCACGGTGCCCAGAAAGCTCAAGAACGGCCGCTCGGTGGTTCCCCTCGCGATGCTCGGCAAGGACACGGCTCTCCTGACGACGTCTGAGCATCGTCCGGCACTCCTGAGCTTCAACGTCCGAACAGGACGGCAGACCGTCCTCGCCACGGCGCCGGAGTGGGCCGCCTGCGAGGAGTGTTTTGAAATCAAACGCTCGGCTGTCAACGCGGAACAGGTGGCCTTACTGGTTCAGGGCGAGAAGAAACCTGACCCGCGGTACGACGGAGAACGCCACATGGAACTGTGGGTCATGCCCCGAGCGGGCGGCCCTATGAAGATGGTGACCCGACTGCCTGCCAACGGGCAGGACTACTCCAGCGGCTTTCAGATCACTGACGATCTCGCACTCTGGTGGGGGTTCGACGGCGTATGGCATGTCCCCCTTACCGGAGGTGAGCCCAAGCAGGTGCTCCCCGGGCGGGCTCTCCGCGTCACCTCCTGGCCCTGGGCCTACGACATGCGGCGGCAGAGCATCGTCAATCTGGTCACTCACCAGGAGAACAAGGCGCGGCGCCTGGACGACGTCGAAGGGCCGTACTGCGGATCCGTATGGTGTGTCGGACGGGCCGACGCTCCGCCTCGTGAACTCACGAGGACTGTCATACAGCGAGTGGACGGCTCCGGGCGTACGATCGTCTCGGGATTCGCGCTGGGCCTGCTGCCCCCGATCCGAGGCCGATTCGTTCTCTTCGGCCTTCCCACGGCCACCGGAGACAACAAGTTCGGCCCCCCGTTCCAGCTGTACGACCGCTGCACCCGGCGGAAAGCACTCCTCGGCCCTCCTGACCGCGCCGAGACCGAGACCACCCGGGACGAGATCAGGTACGGCGCGGCGACACCCGAAATGTCACTCCTGATCTGGGAGGCCTCTGCCACGCGTTACACCGTCCTGGATCTCTCCCGCATCAGTGATGCACCCTGTGCCAACTGAGGTCGAACAGGAAGGCGGGCCGTACACGGTCCCAGGCATGCCACCGGGTCCCGGGTCTCGGCGTGTGGCGTTCGATCCGCCGAGATCTAGCTCGATATGTGTCGAAATTGTGATGATCAAGACAGGGTGCCCATCCATCGACATTTCGTACTTCCTGCCCATAACATCAAGTCTTCTTGGGACAGCCTTTACTGTCCCTTGAACCTTGGTTGGGGCCTTTTCCCGCCCCGCACTGATTGTTCGGGAAGGTTTGTCGATGTCTATAACACGCCTGGTGACGGGTCTTGGGGCGCCAACCGCCCCCCGTAGCCCGGGGACGGCACGCCGCGGCGCCGCGGCGCTGGGTCTCGCCGCCACCATGACCTTCGCCGGGGTCGCGGCGACCTCAGCCCCCGTCAGCGCGGCCGCCGACCCCTCCGTCGGACCGGTCTTCGTGGACGGCATGGCCCAGCCGGTGTTCTCGACGAACCGCAACGACTGGATCCGCGAGGAGGTGTGGGTCGAGACCCCGATCGACAGTGACGGCGACGGACGCAACGACCGGGTGCACGCCGAGGTCACCCGGCTCCGGGAGACGGCGACGGCCGGTTTGAAGTCGCCCGTCGTGTACGAGGCCAGCCCCTACTACGCCGGCGGCAACCCGGTCACGAACCACAACGTCGATCACGAGCTCCACGAGGCACTCCGTCCGGGCAAGGGCTGGATGAACCGCGGTGGTTCGAAGAAGGATCCGGCGACCGACGAGCGGCTGACCGCCGCCGGCGCGGCCGACGCGGCCGACGGTGACGAGGCCGTCACGGGCACCGGCCCGCAGCCCGTCATCAGCACCAGCCACGAGTCCAACTGGCTGCCTCGCGGTTTCGCGGTGGTCCATGCCGAGTCGCTGGGCAGTGGTAAGTCCGACGGCTGCCCGACCACCGGTGGGCGCAACGAGACCATCGGCGCGAAAGCGGTCGTCGACTGGTTGAACGGGCGCGCGAAGGCCTACGACGCCACCGGCAGGGAGGTCAATGCCACCTGGACGACCGGCAAGGTCGGCATGATCGGCACGTCGTACAACGGCACCCTGCCCAACGCGGTCGCGAGCACCGGTGTCGAGGGCCTCGAGGCCATCGTGCCGATCTCGGCGATCTCGAGCTGGTACGACTACTACCGCGCGAACGGCGCCGTCCTCGCCCCGGGCGGCTACCAGGGCGAGGACGCCGACGTGCTCGCGGAGTACGTCTACACCCGCCCGGACAGGCAGATCTGCCGCAGCGTCATCGAGGAGCTCGCGAAGGCGCAGGACCGGGTCACCGGCGACTACAGCGCCTTCTGGGACGAGCGTAACTACATGAACGACGTCGACAAGGTCCGCGCCGCGACGCTGGTCGCGCACGGGCTCAACGACTGGAACGTCAAGACCAAGCACGCCGCGCAGTGGTACGAGGCGCTCAAGGCGCGCGGGGTGCCGCACAAGATCTATCTGCACCAGGGCGGGCATGGCGGTTCCCCGAGCGTCAACGTGCTCAACCGCTGGTTCACCCGCTATCTGTGGGGCCAGGAGAACGGCGTGGAGAACGACCAGCGGGCGCTGATCCAGCGCGAGGACAGGACGCTGGTGGAATACCCCGAGTGGCCCGAACCGGCCGCGGCCGCCACCGAGCTCAACCTGGCGCCCGGCACGGACGGCACCGCCGGTGTCCTTACCGGCGACAGGACCCGCCTGGGCACGCCGGTGACCGAGACGATCGTCGACGACGCGTCGAAGCGGGCGCTGACCCTCGCCGACGCCGTGACCTCTCCCAACCGCCTGGCCTACAAGTCGGGGGCGCTGACCGGTGCGGTCCGGCTCAGCGGCACGCCGCAGGTATCACTGCGGATGTCCTTCGGCCGGCCGGCCGCGAACGTCACGGCGCTGCTCGTCGACTACGACCAGAACGGTAAGGCGAAGATCATCACCCGGGGCTGGACGGACCCGCAGAACCGTAAGTCGATCTCGAAGACCGAACCGGTCAAGCCGGGCAGCCCGTACCGCCTCGACTTCGACATGCAGCCGCATGACTACGTGTTCGCGGCGGGACACCGTATCGGCATCGTGCTGCTGTCGAGCGACTACGAGTACACCATCCGGCCCACCCCCGGCGCGACGCTGCACCTCGACACGACGAAGAGCACGGTCATGCTGCCGCTCGTCGGCGGGGCGGCCGCGTTCACCGCGGCGAACGGCTGACCCGGGTCCCGGCAGGCAGAGCGGGCCGCCAGACGGCGGCCCGCTCAGCCGGTGGGTGCCGGAAACTCGGCCTACGCTCATGGCCCCGATCGCCTCGGCCGGATCCTGACGCGAAGGTCGCTGGGATCACCTCAGTGCCGGATGCTCCGGCCTCATGAGGTGGTGGGCGCCGACTGCTCGGGGGCGGGGCGGCGGATCGGGGTGAAGAGCGCGGTCGTCGCGATCAGCAGGCAGGCGGTGCCGGCCAGGAGGCAGATCACGGTGACGCCGTAGCCGCCCGCACCCCAGGTCAGGACGGCCGCGCCCACCGGGCCGAGGGAGAAGTGGATCGTCCAGAACGCCGAGGTGACGCGGCCGAGCAGGTGGTCCGGGGTCACCTGCTGGCGCAGGGACATCGAGCAGATCCCGGCCACGCTGACGCCGCAGAGGTAGACGGCCATCAGGGCGGCGATCACCGGGACACGGCCTGAGAGGCCGACGCCCGCCATGGCGAGCCCGCTGGTCGCGAGGGCGCCGATCCAGGTGACGCCGAAACCGAGCCTGCGGCGGACGGGCGCGACGAGCACGGCTCCGGCGATCGTGCCGGCCGCGGCGACCGCGAGGACCGTGCCGACGGTGCCGTCGGAGTGGCCCAGATCGTGCTTGAGGTGGTAGATCAGGACGTCGGTCATGCCGAGCGTGAAGAAGATGAAGAAGGAGAGCAGGATCGTCAGGGAGCGCAGCACCGGGTGCCGCCAGAGGAATCGGGCACCGGCCAGCAACTCCTGCCAGGGCCGCTGGCGCGGCGGTGCGGGCGCGCCGGCCTCGGGTCGCTTGAACCGGACGAAGTACAGGCCCGCCGCCGACAGCGCGAAGCTCGCCGCGTTGATGGCGATCGCCGCGGTCGGGCCGAACTGTCCGGAGACCACCCCGGCGAGCAGCGGGCCGCCGACACCGGCCGCCGCGGCGGTCGCGTAGAGCCGGCCGTTGGCCTCGGTGATGCGGTCGCCGTCGACCAGGTTGCGCACCGCGGTCACGTAGGTGACCTGGAAGACCATCCCGATCGCCTCGCTGAGCGGCAGCACCACGTAGAGCAGCCAGACCTGGGGGCCGAACGCCCAGACGAGCGGGATGAGCCCGTACAGCACCAGGCGGGCGAGGTCGCAGCAGATCAGCAGGGTCCGCCGGTCGAGCCGGTCGGCCAGGATCCCGGCGAAGATCCCGGCACCGACCGACGCGGCACCGGCCACGCCCGTCAGCAGGCCCATCTGCGCGACAGACCCGGTCACGTTCAGCACCAGCAGCGGGATGGCGATGTAGGCGAACGAGTCCCCGGCGACGGAGAGCGTCTGGGAGACCCAGAAGACGTTGAAGTTCCGGTCCCGCCACAGCGGGCGCGCGTTCTCTGCTTCCTCAGGTCTCGGCACCAGGGGACTATCCCTCACCGTGGCGACCTTTTCCAGTGGTTAACCCCGTTCTCCGCGTCGTCGCAGGTCGGGGCCATTGACGATCATTCCAGGTCGATCGGGGTCACGTGCGGCGTACGGAGTCAATCGTCCAGAACGAAGGACAGGTAGCGGTCGGCGGAGCGGCGGACGGCCTCGGCGCCGTCGGTGTGCACGATCCGCTTCCACCAGCCGCCGTAGACGCGGTCGAAGGCGTACGGCTCCAGCGGCGACAGGCGCGGCGGATCGTGGCGGGGCGTTCGGGGATGTCACGGCTCCCGGTGGAGACGGGCCGAGCGGCGGCCCAGGTGCAGCAGCGGCGGACAGGTCAGGCGGGTGCCCCAGCGAGTGGGGAGGGCGAAGGCGACGGCCTTGGCCGGTGCGTCGGTGGTGAAGGTCGTTGTGGGGTAGGCGCGGCAGTGCCCCCGGGAGAGCTCCCGGACCAGCAGCAGGCCACGGCCGCTCTCCGCGAGCGGGTCCGGCGCGGCCTGCGGACGGGACCGGTCGAGGACTGCGGGGATCCAGCCCAGGTCGGGGTCGCCGTCGACGAACTCGCACCACGCGGGGACGCCCGCCAAGCTGAAGACGCGGATCTCGTACGGCGGGCAGGCATGCCGCTCGCAGTTGGCGGCCAGCTCGGCCGCGATCGCCTCGGTGTCGGTGACGTCGTCGCCGGGCAGGCCCTCGGCCAGCAGCACCTCGCGCACGACGGCGCGGGCCCGGCGGGAGGCCGAGCCCGAGTGCAGGACGGCCACCAGCATGCCGACCTCGCCGAGGGCCTCCTCCGGGGCTCCCACACTGGTGACGGTGATCCCCTCGCGGGGGACGCCCGGGACGCCGGACGGGTCCGCCGCGCCGTGGAAGGTTGGCCGCATGTGCGCACTCCATAACTTTCGGTGACTGTTCCAGCAGGAAACGCCACGGGATGGGCGGCGGCCAGGTTCAGGCGCGGGCGTTGTGATTCCCCGTGCGGGGCGCGCGGGGGAGCCGTCGCCGCCGCGCGCCGTTCGGATCATCCTGGTGGCTGGTCGTTTCCTGGTCGTTTCCGTCGGAGGGCGAGCCGCGCGAGCCGCATTCATCGACAATGGGTTAATAGTTCGTTGCTCTGGGTGATGGAGGTCGTCATGGATGGTGAGGGACGTCCCGAGCTGGTGCGGGCTCGCCGGCGGATGGGCATGAGCCAGGACGAGATCGCGGCGGCGCTGTGGGTGTCGGCGACGACGTGGAGCCGGTGGGAGCGGGGTCGTCAGGAGATCCGGCCGGTCTACCGGGCGCGGATGGCCGAGGTGTTCGGGGTGGACCCGGTCGAGGTCGAGCGGTGGATCGAGGGCACCGCGCCGGTCGATACGGAAGCCTGGCTGATTCCGGACTTCAGCGACCTGTCGCTCGGGGCTACCGTCGAGGCGGCCGGGCGACTGTGGAGGTGCGACGTGGATCCGGAACGGCGACACGTGCTGGCCGCGCTGCCGTTCGTTCCGGCGGCACTGGGCGGGTGGCTGTCGGAATGGAGTTACGGCGCCCCGAACGCCTCGGCGGCGTATCAGGGGTCCGGGGCGGCGGTGGGGCTCTCCGACGTCCGGCGGATCGTCGAGGCGCGGCAGGCGTTCGGGGAGATGGATCATCGGTTCGGGGCCGGACTGGTACGTCCCGCCGTGGTCGACTATCTGAACACCGTCGTGGCGCCATTGCTCCGAGGCCGCTACGACGACAAGGTCGGGGCCAAGCTGATGACGGCCGCGGCGGCGATGACACAGATGGCAGGCTGGACAGCTTTTGATCTCGGCCGCCATGGGCAGGCCCAGCAGTACTTCGGTCAGGCGCTCAAGTTGGCGAAAGCCGGTGGCGACGCGTTGACAGGCGTGTGGGTACTGACCAGTTTGACCCAGCAGGCGATATACCTGGAGCACACCTCTCAGGCGGTGTGGCTCGCCCGCGCTGCGGTGGACGCGGCCCGCCGGGCGCAGGCGCCGTCCCAGGTCATGGGGTTGCTGTTGGTCAGAGAGGCGTGGGCGACCGCCCAGCAGGCGATGCCGTCCGAGACTCGGGACGCACACCAGGCGAAGCGAGTCGAAGAGCTGCTCGCCGAAGCCGAACGGGTGTACGCCCAAGGAGGCACCGACCGTGATCCGGCATGGATCGCATGGCACGACGAACCGGAACTGGGCTCGGAGATAGGGCTCTGCTGGGAACTGCTCGGCAGGTACGAGAGGGCGGCCGACTGCGCAGAGTCGGCGATATGCGCGTTCATGGAGAAGCGCCCTCGTTCTGCCCAGATCAACCGAATGAACGCTGCCGAGGCGTATCTCGGTATGAGTGAGGTGGAACAGGCTGTCGAGTCGGCGCGGGCTGCGATCCCGATGGCCAGGTCACTGACATCAGTGCGCTCGGTCGAACGCATCAGGAAGTTCTCCGACCGCCTTGAGCCGTACGAGACGACCATCCAGGTCCGGGAGTTCCGCGCCTACCTGGACAGCGAGCTTGCCTCCTGAAATCTCAGACTTGGCCTTCCGATGTGCCCCGCCGGGCGAGGCGGGGCACATTCGTGAGCCGTCGAGTCAGGAAGACGGGGCGGGAGCGGGTTTCATCCGAGGCGTTGAGTCCCTCATCGATAAGGGCGAGCAGCGGGAACCTTCTCTGCACTTTGCAAGGCGCCGCGCCTGGCAGCGCGAAATCAGTGGCCCGAGAGCTGGAGGTTCCGTAGCGTGTCGGTCATGCCGATGCCCGTCCTGTACTGCCGTGATCCTCCTGATTCAGTGAGGGGCGCGTAGGCAACCGGTCGTGGCGGCGTAGCGTGGCGATGCTCCCAAGCAGAATCGACCGGCATGAGTGTCGCAAGATCGGTGGCCGCTGCAGGCCCGATGACGCAGGTGTGGCCGGGAGCGGCAACCGTCCGCGCTTGCGGTGACCGGATCTGGCTCCGCGACCCGGTCACCTGATCCACGGGACAGGCCCTAGTCCGGTCAATAGAGCTTGTCGGGCCGGGATCGTCACGTCGAGGAGTCGTCCAGAACAAAGGACAGGTAGCGGTCGGCGGAGCGGCGGACGGCCTCGGCGCCGTCGGTGTGCACGATCCGCTTCCACCAGCCGCCGTAGACGCGGTCGAAGGCGTACGGCTCCAGGAGCGACAGGGCGCGGCGGATCGTGGCGGGGCGTTCGGGGATCAGGTTGGGGTAGCTGTACATGAAGCTGACCCAGCGGCGGTCGGCCACCACCTGGAGGATGTCGCCGGAGAACAGCGCGCCCCGGCCGTCCTCGGCGTCGCGCCAGTGCATGACCTGGCCGCCGTCGAAGTGCACGCCCGCGTTGACCAGCGTCACTCCTTCGAGGATCTCGTGGGTGTCGCCCTCCCAGAAGACCACCGACTCGTCGGGGCGGGCCACCCAGGCGCGGTCGGCCGCGTGCAGGTGGATCGGCGCGTCGAAGGCGTGCGCCCATTCGACCATCGAGCCGTAGAAGTGCGGGTGGCTGATCGCGATGGCGTCGACCCCGCCGAGCTCGCCGACCTGCCTGATCAGCTCGTCGTCGAGGTGGGTGACCATGTCCCACAGCACGTTGCCCGCGGGAGTGCGGACCAGCAGGGCGCGCTGTCCGATGGCGGTGGCGGGGTCGGTGCCGATGCCGACGACCCCGGTGCCCTCCTCGGCGAGGTGCGCCCGGTGCCCGCTCTCGCGGAGCTCGTTGAGGGAGGTCCAGCGCTGGCCCTCCCAGCCGACGTACTGCCGCTCGTCCTGGCAGATCGGGCAGTCCTCCCGCGCCGCGGCGTACTGGACCCCGCAGGTGCGGCAGATGGGCAGATCGTTCAATGCGAACCCCGGTAGACCTGCTCGCCGCCGACGAAGGTCATCGCGACGCTCGTCCGCCAGATGTCGGCCTGCGGCTCGGTGAACGGGTCGCGGTCCAGGACGACCAGGTCGGCGCGGTTGCCGGGGACGATGGTCCCCGCGTCGTCGTCGTGGTTGATCCGGGCCGAGCCGGCGGTGTAGGCGGTCAGCGCGGTGGCCAGGTCGAGCGACTGGCCCGGCAGGAAGGGTGTCTGCGCCGTCGGGTAGCCCGCGTGCACCGAGCTGGGCGGCTCGGTGCGGTTGACCGCCACGTGCAGGCCCTGGATCGGGTCGGGGTTGGAGACCGGCCAGTCGCTGCCCGCGCAGAAGCGGGTGCCGGCCCGCAGCAGGTCGGCGAACGGGTACTGCCAGCCGGAGCGCTCCTCGCCCAGGAACGGCAGGGTCAGCTCGTCCATCTGGGCGTGGTGGGTGGCCCAGAGCGGCTGCAGGTTGGCGGTCACGCCGAGCTCGGCGAAGCGCGGCACGTCGGAGGGCTCGACGATCTGCAGGTGCGCGATGTGGTGCCGGTTGGCCGGGTCGGTCCCCTCGAAGCTGTCCAGCGCCTCGCGGACCGCCCGCTCACCGATGGCGTGGAAGTGCACCTGGAAGCCGTGCCGGTCCAGCTCGGCGACGCACTCCTTCAGCAGCGCCGGCTCCACGTACGACAGGCCGGTGCCGCCGCAGCGGCAGTAGGGCTCGATCACCGCGGCGGTGAAGTTCTCGGCGATGCCGTCCTGCATGATCTTCACCGAGGTGGCGCGGAACCGCTCCAGGCCCGTGGCCGATTCGCGCCGCTCCAGCAGCTCGGGGATCTGCTCGGCGCCGCGCGTCCGGTCCCACCACAGCGCGCCCACGACGCGGGCCCGCAGCGTGCCGGAGGCCGCCGCCGAGACGTACGTGGACAGCTGGTCGTCGTAGCCCGCGTAGGAGCCGACGATGGCGTCCTGCCAGCCGGTGACGCCGAGGGAGAACAGGTGGTCCTGGGCCGCCAGCAGCGCCTCGTGCATGTCCCGGGCGCTGGGACGGGGGGTGAGCAGGCCGACCAGGTCCATCGCGCCCTCGTGCAGTACACCGCTCGGTGTGCCGTCGGCGTCGCGCTCGATCCGGCCGTCGGCCGGGTCGGGGGTGTCGCGGGTGATCCCGGCCAGCTCCAGCGCCCGGCTGTTGACCCAGGCGGCGTGGTGGTCGCGCTGGATCAGATAGACCGGGCGGGTGATGACGTCGAGCTGGGAGCGGTGCGGGAGGCCGCCGGGAAAGGCCGACATGTCCCAGCCGCCGCCGTCGATCCACTCGTGGCCCGGGTGGGAGTCCGCGTAGGCGACGATCTTCTCCAGGTACTCCGGCAGGCCGTAGACCTCGGACAGGTCGCATCTGGCCCGCTCCAGGCCCGCCTGCACCGGGTGGATGTGCGCGTCGGTGAACCCGGGGGTCAGCAGGCGGCCGTCCAGGTCGACGATCTCGTGGCCGGGGGCGGCCAGCCGTACGACGTCGGACTCCGTGCCGACGGCGGCGATCCGGCCGTCACGGACCAGCACCGCCTCGGCGAAGGCGTCGGTGGCGAGGAAGACCCGGCCGCCCCGGAAGAGCAGGTCGCTCACTGTTGCACCATCTTTCTGTCGGTGGCCCGGAGGCCGCTGACGCCCCGGGGCGCCGCTTGATCACCTACACTGCACGCTCGACCGGCCGAGGTCCAGCGTGAGTTTCGCCGGCGTCCGGGGCCGTCTTCCCCGGCGCTCAGCGTCCGGTGATGGAGTCGGCGACGCGGGCCAGCACCGAGGTGCGGCCGAGTCCCGCCTTCTCCCTGGCGTCGGCCCGCCGGTAGAGGTCGTACATGGTGTGCACGCCGATCCACCGCAGCGGTTCCACCTCCCAGCCCCGCATCTTGCGGTCCACCCAGGGCAGGGAGGCGAGCTCGGTGTCCTCGCGCAGGATCAGGTCGCGCAGGGTACGGCCGGCCAGGTTGGTCGTGGTCACCCCGTGGCCGGTGTAGCCGCCCGCCCAGCCGATGCCAGTGGCGTGGTCGACGTGCACGGTGGCGCACCAGTCGCGCGGCACGCCGAGCACCCCGGACCAGGCATGCGCCACCTTCGAGGCCCTGACCGCGGGGAACATCCCGGTCAGCAACTCCCAGAGCGCCTCGATCGTCCACTCGTGGGTGTGGCCCCGCTCGTCCACACGGGAGCCGTAGAGGTAGGGCTTGCCGCGCCCGCCGAACGCGATCCGGCCGTCGGCGGTGCGCTGGGCGTACATGTAGTAGTGCGCCATGTCGCCGAGCAGCTCGTGGCCCTCCCAGCCGATCTCGTCCCACAGCCCGCCCAGCGGCTCGGTGACGATCATCGAGCTGTTCATCGGCAGCCAGGCGCGGTGGTACTGCTTCAACTCGGCGGTGAAGCCCTCGGTGGCGCGGATGACGTACTCGGCGCGGACCGTGCCGTGCGGTGTGCGGGCCTCGCGCGGGGCGATCTCGGTGACCGGGGTGTGCTCGAAGATCTTCACCCCGAGGTCCCGCACGGTCTGGGCCAGGCCGCGGGCCAGCTTGGCGGGCTGAATCCTGGCGCAGTGCGGGCTCCAGATCGCGCTGACCGCGTCGGCCACCCGCAGGCGCTCCTCCCGCTCCGCCGGATCGAGCAGCCGCACGTCATCCTCGGTCCAGCCCCAGTGGCGCTCGTGGGCGAGCAACCGGTGCAGCCGCCGGTCCTGGGCGGCGTTGGTGGCGACCGTGGTGACGCCGCCCTTGACGATGTCCGCGTCGATGTTCTCGTCCTTGGCGGTCGTGATGACCTCGTCGATCGCCTCGAACATCACTCGCTGCAGCCGCTTGGCCGCGTCCGCGCCGTGCGTCCTGGCGTAGCGCTCGGGGGTGCCCGCCAGCTCGCCGACCAGCCAGCCGCCGTTGCGCCCTGAGGCGCCGTAGCCGGCGAACTCCTTCTCCAGCACCACGACCCGCAGGGTGGGGCTGGCCTTCTTCAGGTAGTAGGCGGTCCACAGGCCGGTGTAGCCGGCGCCGACGATGGCCACGTCGGCGTCGAGGTCGCCGCCGAGGGGAGTGCCGGCCGTGGGGATGCCGAGGGAGCGGTACCAGAAGGAGACGTCTCCGTTGACGAAATCCCCAGCCAGGGGAACACGCGTGCTCATGGCCTCATATCCTGCTATATCCGTCTATTGTTATGCGCCTGTCAACGGAAACCGTTGCAGAAAAGCAGTCCTGCCACGTAATGAGTGATCGGCTAGATGTAACGGCAGGCTCACCCATGTGTAGCAGTCCCGTAACAGGGCCAGGTAAGGCTATCCCCCAACAGAGGGAGCATTCTGATGGGGTTTCTGAGGATTCGTACTACCGTTGACGAGCGGCCGGGGCGTCTCGCCTCGCTGGCCGCCGCGCTCGCCGCCAAGGGCGGCAACATCCTGGGCCTGAGCGTCCAGACCGACGCGGACGGCACGGTCGACGAGTTCGTCACGGACATCCCCGCCGGTGCCGAGGCGGTGCGCGAGGCCCTGGAGGCGGCCGGTGGACGCGAGGTCCTGGTCGTCCCCGCCACCGCGCACGAGTTGACGGACGAGCCCACCCGCGTGCTCCTGCTCGCCTCCCGGCTGCGTACGGCACCCTGGCGCCTGCCCGAGCTGCTCGGGGAGCTGCTGCGCGCGGACGACTCCCGCTGGGTCTACGGTGCTGAGATGAGCGATCTCCCGGACCCCACGCTGCTCACCGTGCCCGTGGCCCCGCGCCGCGCGATCAGGGTGCGCCGGGCCGAGCTGCCCTTCACCCTGACCGAGGCCGCCCGCGCGGCCTCCTTCGTGCGGCTGGCGCAGCCCCCCGCCGAGCAGTCCGGCACCGACCGCGACATCACGCTCGCCGACGGCGTCGAGGTCCAGGTCCGCCCGCTCACCCGGCTCTACCGCGAGGCCGTACGCGACCTGCACGACCGCTGCTCGCCCGAGGCCCGCAGGTTCCGCTACTTCACCGCGATGCCCCTGCTGCCGCCGAAGGTCTTCGACCGGCTCTGCGACCGTACGAAGGGTCACTCCATCGTCGCCGGGCACGACGGCCAGGTCGTCGGCCTCGCCAACCTGATGTTCACCTCCGACCCCGGCATCGCCGAGATGGCCTTCCTGGTCGAGGACCGCTGGCAGGGCAGGGGGCTGGGCGCGTCCCTGGCCCAGATGCTCGTCGGCCAGGCCCGGGACCTGGGCTTCGCCGAGGTCAGAGCCACCATGCTCGCCGACAACGTGCGCATGCGCAGGCTCCTGGTCTCGCTCGGCGCGGCCCTGAGCCACACCGAGGATCCCGGCGTGGTGGAAGCCAGGCTGGCCGTGGGAGTGATGGCGACGGCATCCCCGAGTTGAACCCATCATTCGGCCTCCCCGGTTCGGGATCGCTCAGGGCTCCCGAAGCGGGGAGGGCCCACTCCCGTGCCCTGCCCTCTCCCGAGGGCGGGCACGGGCGGTTTCCGCTCTGACCCCGCCTCGCCCCGGCTCCGAGGGAGGCTTCTCAGGGAGCCTGCTCCTTCGGGGGGCCGGGTTCGCGGGGCGCGTCGGCGGCGTCGATGGCGTCCAGCCTGCGCTCGATCCGGTCCAGGCTCTCCTGGATGCGCTCCAGTCTGGCCAGGAGTGACGCGCCCATCACCGGAAAGCCCTCCTCGGCGGTTACCACGCGGTCGGGGCCGCGCTGCCCGAGCAGCGTGATCACCTGGGCGCGTACGGCGTCCAGGCGCGCCCCCTGCCCGGTCAGTACCCGGGCGGCCACGCCCTCGCTCTCGCGGATCAGGCCGAGCAGGATGTGCTCGGTGCCGATGTAGGCGTGGTGCAGGCCGAGTGCCTCCCGCAGCGACAGTTCGAGCACCTTCTTGGCGTGCGGGGTGAAGGGGATATGGCTGCCGGGGGTCTCGTCACCCCTGCCGATGATCTCCTCCACGTTGTTCCTGACCCGCTCGCCGTCGATGTCCAGGGCCCGCAGGGCGCGGCCGGCGACGCCGTCCTGCTCAAGGACCAGGCCGAGCAGGATGTGCTCGGTGCCGATGTGGTCGTGGCCGAGTCTCCGGGCCTCCTCCTGGGCCAGGACCACGACGCGGCGGGCACGGTCGGTGAAGCGCTCGAACACTGGGAGCCTCCGTGAGGGGTGTCGAGGTGCTTGCCCCCACTATGCGCCAGAGGTCCGGTGAGCGGGAGGAAATGCTCCGGCGAAATTCTCGCGCCGCCCGGTGTTCGCCGCTGTAATCGTACATTTTACTGTTAGATTCAGGGTAAATGACTTTTAAACCCGGGTGTGGCGTGCGTAGGGTCGCCCGCATGACGATCGACACGTTCATCGACGCCCTCCCCAAGGTCGAGCTCCACGTCCACCTGATCGGCTCCGCCTCGCCCGCCACCGTGCTGGAACTCGCCCGCCGCCACCCCGGCGGGGGCGTTCCCACGACCGAGGAGGAACTGCTCGCCTTCTACAAATTCCGCGACTTCCCGCACTTCGCCGAGATCTACCAGGCGATCAACGCCCTGGTCCGGGAGCCCGAGGACGTGGCGACCCTGGTGCTCGGCCTGGCCGCGGACCTGGCCCGGCAGAACGGGCGCTACGTCGAGCTGACCGTCACCCCGTACGCGCACCACGTCATGGGCATGCCGATGCGGGAGGTCACCGAGGCGCTCGACCTGGCCGCCCGGCGTGCCCGCGAGGAGCACGGCGTGCGGATGGCGTACGTCTTCGACATCCCCGGCGAGTACGGCGCCGAGGCGGCCCGGGTCACCCTGGACCACGCGCTCGGGGAACCTCCCCAGGCACTGGTAGGTTTCGGGCTGGCCGGGATCGAACAGGAGCGTCCGAAATATCGCGACGCCTTCCGGGACGCCTTCCGCGCCGCCACCGCCGCCGGGCTGCGCAGCCTGCCGCACGCGGGCGAGATGAGCGGCCCGGAGACCATCTGGGAGGTCCTCGACCACCTGGGCGCCGAGCGGATCGGCCACGGCATCGCCTGCGTGCAGGACCCCCGCCTGGTCGCTCACCTGCGCGAGACACAGATCCCGCTGGAGGTCTGCCCCACCTCCAACGTCTGCACCGGCCAGGTCGCCCGCATCGAGGAGCACCCGCTGCCCCGCATGATCGAGGAGGGCCTGTTCGTCACCCTCAACAGCGACGACCCGCCCATGTTCGCCACCACCCTGAGCGGCGAGTACCGCGTCGCCGCCGAGCACCTGGGCCTGGACCGCGCCACCCTCACCACCCTGGCCCGCAACGCCGTCGAGGCCTCGTCCATGGACTCGGCGGGCAAGAAGGAGATCCTCGACGAGATCGACGCTCTCACCGCCCAGCCCTCCGGGACGGCCTCCTGACCGCCCATGACGGCTATCTCGAAGATCGCGATCGTCAGGTCATGTCGATTCGCGATAGGCGCGCCGTCGCCGCGCGGCCTCGCGGAGCACGGGCGCCTCGTCCGGCTCGTCGAGCGAGGCGACCAACTCGTCGAACTGCTCGGCGGGCATCGGCGTGACGTCGGATGGTTCGGCCACCATCCCCTCCATTCCGCGGTGTTTGTGCGGCCCCGTCGCGGACCGAAAGCCACCGTAACGGTAATCAATGGATCGCATACCGTGACCACGATGGTCGACGCGGGCCGGATCAAGGCGAAAGCGAGGGGCAGGGCTCAGGGAGAGGAGATCCGGCTCAGGGAGGAGGGGATCTTGGAGGCGGCGGCGCGGTCCAGCAGGAAGAGGGTCCGCCGGCTGCCTCGGGCACCGGCCGCGGGGACCTGCATCGTTCCCGAGTCCGACAGTGCCAGCCGCACCGCTCTCGCCTTCTCCTCACCGGCGGCGATCACCCACACCTCGCGGGAGCCCTGGATGACCGGCATCGTCAGCGAGATGCGGGTGGGCGGCGGCTTGGGCGAGCCGTGCACCGCCACCACCGGGCGGGTGTCGTACAGGGCGGGCATGCCGGGAAAGAGCGAGGCCACATGGCCGTCCGGGCCCATGCCGAGCATCATGAGGTCGAACGACGGCGCCGGGCCGTGGTCCTCGGGGCGTGAGGCCCGGCGGAGTTCCTCGGCGTAGGTGTCGGCCGACTCCTCGGCGGTCATGCCCGAGTCGGGGCCGCGCATCACGTGCACCCGCTCGGGGTCGAGGTCCAGGTGGTCCAGCAGGGCCTTGCGGGCACCGGTCTCGTTGCGCTCGGGGTCACCGGACGGCAGGAAACGCTCGTCGCCCCACCAGATGTCCACCTTGCGCCAGTCGACGGCGTCCCTGGCCGGGGAGGTGGCGATCTCGGCGAGGGTGGCGAGGCCGACGGTGCCGCCGGTCAGGACCAGCTGGGCCGAGCCCTTGGCCGCCTGGGCGTCGATGGCACGGATGATCACCCGGGCGGCGACGGCCTTGGCGAGCACGTCGGCGTCGCGATGGATGATCACAGTGGGAACGCTCACGGAACTTCTCTTTCGAAGAAGGGCGCCCCGCGGCAGGCCGCGGGGCGCTCACGAGTCAGGACTTGCGGGTCCGGGCGAGCCGCTGGATCGCGGCCGCGTAGATCTCGTCGGGGTCCAGCCGCCGCAGTTCCTCGGCGAGCAGGTCCGACGTCGGGCGCCGGGCCAGCGCGACCCGGCGGTCCGGCTGGCCGGGACGCGAGAGTGTGGCCAGGCGACCGTCGCCCCGGGTGATGGTGATGTCGCCGTCGCCCGAGACCAGCTTGACGGCGGTCAGGCCGGGTCCGGAAGAGTCGGAGACCTTCACGGGCGCGCCGAGGCGCTCACCGAGCCAGGCCGCCAGCAGCAGGGCGCTGGCATGGCCGGGCACGGCCTCCACGGTGCCCCGCTTGACCTTGGCCACCGGCTGGTCGAACGAGGCGGCCAGCAGGCTCCGCCATGTGGTCAGCCGGGTCCAGGCCAGGTCGGTGTCGCCGGGCACGTACCCGCGGGCCCGGCCGGCGATCGCCTTGACCGAGTCGGCTGCGGACCGCGCGTCGACGATGCGGCGCTGGGCCAGCATGCCGATCGGATCCGCCGCCGGGACCTCGGGGCAGTCGCTGGGCCACCAGGCGACCACCGGGGTGTCGGTGAGCAGCAGCGGGCTGACCACCGAGTCGGCGTGCCTGGTCAGCTCCCCGTACAGACGGAGCAGTATCACCTCGCCCGGGGTCGACTCGCCGAACCGGATCTCGGCGTCGAGCCGGTTGGGCTCGTTCGGGTCGCGAGGAATGACGACCACTATCCGGGAGGGGTGCTCCCTGGCCGCCTCGGTCGCCGCCCGGACCGCGTCGTACTGGTCGCTCTCGCCACAGACCACCACCAGGGTCAGCACCATGCCGACGGCCGGGGTGCCCATCTGGTGGCGCAGGTGGGTGAGCTGGGAGGAGATCTTCGAGGCGGTCGTGCCGCTGAGCATGAAGCTGGTCATCTAAAGCCGCCTCCAGACGCGCCCGTCACGGGCCATCATCTCGTCGGCCGAAGCAGGCCCCCAGGTGCCCGCGGGATACTCCTCCGGCGGGCCCTGGGTGCTCCAGAAGTCCTCGATCGGGTCGAGGATCTTCCAGGACAGCTCGACCTCGCGCTGATGCGGGAAGAGCGGCGGGTCGCCGATCAGCACGTCGAGCAGCAGCCGCTCGTAGGCCTCGGGGGAGGACTCCATGAACGACTCGCCGTAGGCGAAGTCCATCGAGACGTCCCTGACCTCCATGGCGGTGCCCGGAACCTTGGAACCGAACCGCACGGTGATGCCCTCGTCCGGCTGCACCCGGATGACCAGGGCGTTCTGTCCGAGTATCTCGGTGTCGTCCTTGCTGAACGGAAGATGTGGCGCGCGCTGGAACACCACGGCCACCTCGGTGACCCGGCGGCTGAGCCTCTTGCCGGTGCGCAGGTAGAACGGCACTCCCGCCCAACGCCGGTTGGCGATCTCCAGCTTGATGGCGGCGTAGGTCTCGGTGATCGAGTCGGGCGGGATGCCCTCCTCCTGGGTGTAGCCGATGACCGGCTCGCCGCCCTGCCAGCCGGCCCCGTAACGGCCGCGCGCGGTGGCCGGCGACAGGTCCGACGGCAGCCGCACCGCCTTGAGGACCTTCTCCTTCTCCCTGCGCAGCGAGTCGGCTCCGAACGACGTCGGATCCTCCATGCCGACCAGGGCCAGCAGCTGCAGCAGGTGGTTCTGGATCACGTCGCGCGCCGCGCCGATGCCGTCGTAGTAGCCGGCCCGGCCGCCGATGCCGATGTCCTCGGCCATCGTGATCTGCACGTGGTCGACATAACCCCGGTTCCAGATCGGCTCGAACAGGTTGTTGGCGAACCGCAGCGCCAGGATGTTCTGGACGGTCTCCTTGCCCAGGTAGTGGTCTATGCGGAACACCGAGCTCTCCGGGAAGACCGCGCTGGTGATCGCGTTGAGCTCCTGGGCGCTCCGCAGGTCGTGCCCGAACGGCTTCTCGATCACCACCCGGCGCCAGGAGCCCTTGGGACCGTCCGCCAGGTTGGTCCGCTTCAGCTGCTGGACCACGACGGGGAAGAACTTCGGCGGCACCGACAGGTAGAAGCCGTAGTTGCCGCCGGTGCCCCGGGTCTCGTCGATCTCCTTGAGCATCATCGCCAGCGCGTCGAAGGCGCCGTCGTCGGTGAACTCACCGCGGCAGAAGAAGATGCCCTCCGACAGCTGCTTCCAGACCTCCTCGCGGAACGGCGTGCGCGCGTGTTCCTTGACGGCGTCGTGAGTCAGCTGCGCGAAGTCCTGGTCCTCCCAGTCCCGGCGGGCGAAGCCGACCAGGGAGAAGCCCGGGGGCAGCAGCCCCCGGTTCGCCAGGTCGTAGATCGCCGGTAGCAGCTTCTTGCGCGCCAGGTCGCCGGTCACGCCGAACAGCACCAGCACGCACGGCCCCGCCACGCGCGGCAGGCGCTTGTCGCGCGGGTCGCGCAGCGGGTTGGACTCGATCAGGGCCTCGGTGATGCCGGCGGTCGAGGCGGCGGCGGCCGTGGTGACCGCTCCCTCGTGCGCGGTGCCCGTGGTGGTGAGCTCCTCGGCTTGAGGCCGGTCGGCCTGGGGCGGGGAGTTCTCCTTGCTCATTCGAACCTCCGGCGACCCATCAGACCTCCCGTGAGGCGGCGAGCAGGTGCGCGACACCGGCGGCACGGTCGGTCAGGTGCAGTCGCACGGCGGGGCGCCCCCGGCTGGCCAGGGCGCCCAGGTCGCCCAGCGCCTGGGCGAGCTGGAGGCGGCCCAGGGTGTAGGGCCTGCCGGGAACCTCCAGGTCGTTCTCGATGGCCCCGGTGATCTGCAGGAACACCCCGTTCTGCGGGCCGCCCTTGTGGTACTGGCCGGTGGAGTGCAGGAACCGGGGGCCCCATCCGAAGGTGACCGGCCGCTCGGTGCGGACCGCGAGCATCCCGCGGAGCGTGGCCGGGTCGGCCGCGCTCCACACGTCCGTCATCTCCTCGAACGAGGCGCCCTCGGGGTACGGGGCGTCGAAGGCCGCCTCCCTGTCGAGGTAGGCCATCACCGCGAGGTAGCCGTCGGAGGGGATCGCCTCCAGCAGCCCGGTGAGCACGTCGGACAGGTTCTTGGGGGCCTCCATGCCCGGCGGCAGCTCGCCGTGGACCTCCACCGGGCCGTCGACGAGGATCGGGGTGCCGACCGGCAGCTCGCTCTGGTCGAGCAGCTTGGCGGTGTTCTCCTTGGACTCGGCCACGTTCGGCTGGTTGAACGGGTCGATGCCCAGGACGCGCCCGGCGACGGCCGTGGCGTACTCCCAGACGAGGAACTGCGCGCCCAGCGGGCCGGCGACGGTCACCACACCGTCGGTGTCGATCCCGGCGAGCAGCTCGTCGTCGGCGTCGCCGGGGTCGGCGCCCACGACGGGCAGGATGCCCCTGCCGGACTTGCCGGTGGACTCGGCGATCAGCTGCTCGATCCAGTCGGGCAGGCCGTTGATCTCCGAAAGGCCGTCCTCGATCACGAGTTTGTCGCGCCCGGCGACCGCGGCGGCACCCAGGGCGGCGCCCAGGTCGAGGCCGGGGTTGCCCTCCGAGCGCGACAGCAGCGGCAGCACCTCGGCGGCGTCGTCGAGCAGCCGCTCGACGTCGGCGCCCGCCAGCGCGCTGGGCACCAGCCCGAA
The DNA here is from genome assembly GCF_050943795.1 of Streptosporangium sp. CA-115845. Taxonomy (NCBI): domain Bacteria; kingdom Bacillati; phylum Actinomycetota; class Actinomycetes; order Streptosporangiales; family Streptosporangiaceae; genus Streptosporangium; species Streptosporangium sp. CA-115845. Next base: position 3,701,505 of record NZ_CP191988.1, read on the forward strand.
CGCCGTCAGGGCGCTGTAGCGGCCGCCCACGTTCGGGTCGGCCAGGACCACCCGGTAGCCCGCCTCGCGGGCGCTGAGCTCCAGCGGCGAGCCCGGGTCGGTGATGACGACGATCCTTCTCGCCGGGTCGATCCCGGCGTCACGGAAGGCCTTCTCGTAGATCCGCCGGTGGCTGTCGGTCTCGACGGTGCCGCCGCTCTTGCTGGCGACGACCAGGAGCGTGCTCTCCAGCCGGTCCTCCAGCGCGCGGCGCACCTGGCCGGGGTCGGTGGTGTCGAGCACGGTCAGCGGGACGTCGGCGGAGCCGGTGATGACCTCGGGAGCGAGGGAGGAGCCGCCCATGCCCGCCAGGACCACGTGGTCCAGGCCCTCGGCGCGGGCCCACTCCACCAGCTCGCCGATCTCACCGAGCAGTGGCCTGCTCGTCAGCGGGAGGCTGAGCCAGCCGAGGCGGAGGGCCGCCTCGGGCTCGGCCTCCGGGCCCCACAGCGTGGGGTCGCCGGCGGCCAGGGACCGGGGGACTCCCTCGGAGACGAGCCGACCGGCCGTCTCCGAGGCCTGCTCGGTGAGGTCGTCCTCACCGAACGTTACGGACACTGACATGTGTTCCCTCATGCCTTCTTCAGCTCGGCGGTGACGGTCGCCAGCAGGTCGGTCCAGGAGGCCTCGAACTTGTCCACGCCGTCCTCCTCCAGGAACCTCACGACGTCGTCGTAGTCGATGCCGATCTCCTTGAGCGCGGCCATGGTGTTCCAGGCCTCCTCGTAGGAGGGGCGGACCGTGTCACCGGTGATCCTGCCATGGTCGGCGGCCGCCTCGAGGGTCTTCTCCGGCATCGTGTTGACGGTGCCGGAGGTGACCAGCCCGTCGACGTAGAGGGTGTCGGGGTAGTCGGGGTTCTTGGTGCCGGTGGAGGCCCACAGGGGGCGCTGCGGCCGGGCTCCGGCCAGGGCCAGCGCCTGCCAGCGCGGGGAGGCGACGACCTCCTCGAAGGCGGCGAAGGCCAGCCGGGCGTTGGCGAGCGCGGCCTTGCCCTTCAGTGCCAGGGCCTCGGGGGTGCCGATCTTGTCCAGGCGCTTGTCGATCTCGCCGTCCAGCCGGCTGACGAAGAACGAGGCCACCGACTCGATGTTCGACAGGTCGAGGCCCTTGGCCTTGGCCTGCTCAAGGCCGCTCAGCCAGGCGTTCATCACGGCACGGTAGCGTTCCAGGGAGAAGATCAGCGTGACGTTGACGCTGATGCCCTCGGAGATCGCCTGGGTGATCGCGGGCAGGCCCTCGACGGTGGCCGGGATCTTGATGAACAGGTTGGGCCGGTCGACCAGCCACCACAGCGCGCGCGCCTCGGCGACGGTCTTCTCCGTCTCCCTGGCCAGACGCGGGTCGACCTCGATCGACACCCGGCCGTCCACGGTGCCGGTGGCGTCGTAGACGGGGCGCAGCACGTCGGCGGCCCAGCGGATGTCGTAGGTGGTGATGGAGCGCACCGCCTCCTCGACGTCGACGCCGCGGATCTTCAGATCGTGCAGCTGGGTGTCGTAGGCGTCGCCCTTGCTCAGCGCGGAGGCGAAGATCGTCGGGTTGGAGGTGACGCCGACCACCTGCCGGTCGCGGATCAGCGACTGGAGATTGCCGGTCCGCAGGCGCTCGCGGCTGATGTCGTCCAGCCAGATGGAGACGCCCTGCTCGGAGAGTTTCCTCAGGATCTCACTCATGATCAGTTTCCTGTCGTCTCGCCCTTGTCGGCTCCGCTCCTGGCGAGGCTCGCCTTGGCTGCGGCGACCACGCGCTCGGCGGTCAGGCCGAACTGCTCATAGAGGGTCTTGTAGGGAGCCGAGGCACCGAAGTGCTCCAGGCTGACCACTTCCCCGTCATCTCCCACGAACTCCCGCCAGCCCAGTGAGATTCCCGCCTCCACCGCCACGCGCGCGCGGACCGAGGAGGGCAGCACCGTCTGCCGGTAGGCCGCGTCCTGGGCGTGGAACCACTCCACACACGGCATCGACACGACCCGGGTGGCGATGCCCTCCGCCTCCAGGATCCCGCGGGCCTCGACGGCCAGCTCGACCTCGGAGCCGGTGCCGATCAGGACCACCGCGGGCTGCCCGTTGGAGGCCTCCCGCAGGATGTAGCCGCCGCGGGCGACCTTCGCCGCGTCGCGGGTGCCCTCGTAGACCGGCAGGTTCTGGCGGGTCAGCGCCAGCGCGGCCGGGCGGTCGTTGTGTTCGAGCACGACCTGCCAGGCGGCGGCGGTCTCGTTGGCGTCGGCGGGGCGGACCACGTCGAGGCCGGGGATGGCGCGCAGCGCCCACAGGTGCTCGACGGGCTGGTGCGTCGGGCCGTCCTCGCCCAGGCCGATGGAGTCGTGCGTCCACACGTAGGTGACCGGCAGCTTCATCAGCGCCGCCAGCCGCACGGCCGGGCGCATGTAGTCGCTGAAGACCAGGAACGTGCCACCGTAGGGGCGGGTGCCGTTGTGCAGCGCGATGCCGTTGAGGATCGCCCCCATGCCGTGCTCGCGGATGCCGAAGTGCAGTGTGCGGCCGTAGGGGTTGCCGGGAAAGTCCCTGGTCTGGAACTCCTCGGGGATGAAGGACGGCTCGCCCTTCATCGTGGTGTTGTTGGACTCGGCCAGGTCGGCAGAGCCGCCCCACAGCTCGGGCAGCACCGGCGCGAGGCTGTTGAGCACCTCGCCGGAGGCCTTGCGGGTGGCGATGGAGGAGCCGGCCTCGAAGAACGGCAGCGCCTCGCTCCAGCCGGCGGGGAGCTGCCGCACGGAGATGCGGTCGAACTCGGCGGCGCGCTCGGGGTTGGCCTCGCGCCAGCTCTGGTAGAGCTTGTCCCACTCGGCCCGCGCGGCGCGGCCGCGCTCGACGACCTCGCGGGCGTGCCCGAGGACCTCGGCGGGGACGTCGAAGCTCTTGGCCTGGTCAAGGCCCAGGATCTTCTTGGTGGCGGCGACCTCGTCGGCGCCCAGCGCCGAGCCGTGGATCTTGCCGGTGTTCTTCTTGTTGGGGGCGGGCCAGCCGATGATCGTGCGCAGCCGGATGAACGACGGCCTGCCGGTCTCGGCGCGGGCGGCCTCCAGCGCCTGGTGTAGCGCCTCGACGTCCTCGACGTAGTCGCCGGTCTGGGTCCAGTCGACGGTCTGGGTGTGCCAGCCGTACGCCTCGTAGCGCTTGACGACGTCCTCGCTCAGCGCGATCTGGGTGTCGTCCTCGATCGAGATGTGGTTGCTGTCGAAGACGACGGTCAGGTTGCCCAGCCTCTGGTGGCCCGCGAGGGCGCTGACCTCGTGGCTGATGCCCTCCTCGATGTCCCCCTCGGAGGCGATGCACCAGATGTGGTGGTCGAACGGGCTCGTGCCCTGCGCCGCGTCCGGGTCGAACAGGCCGCGCTCGCGGCGGGCGGCCATGGCCATGCCGACCGCGTTGCCCAGGCCCTGGCCCAGCGGCCCCGTGGTGGTCTCGACGCCGACGGTGTGGCCGTGCTCGGGGTGGCCGGGGGTCAGGCTCTCCCACTGGCGCAGAGCCTTGAGGTCGTCCAGGCTCAGGCCGTAGCCCGACAGGTAGAGCTGGATGTAGAGGGTCAGGCTGGTGTGACCGGCCGAAAGGACGAACCGGTCACGGCCCACCCAGGAGGGGTCTGACGGATCATGCCGCATCACCTGCTGGAACAGCAGGTACGCGGCGGGCGCCAGGCTCATCGCGGTGCCCGGGTGGCCCGAGCCCGCCTTCTCTACCGCATCCATGGCCAGGGCCCGTACGACATCGACCGCGCGGCGGTCCAGGTCGCTCCATTCAAGGGCTGGCACGAGTTCGCTGCTCAACTGCTCGGTCTCCGGATCTAATAGTGTGATGGTGGCGCCGGTCTGGTATTTCCCGCCCACATTGGACCCTAACGGTTTCGGTCGCGCTACCGTGGCGTAGGTCGATCAGGTGCGGGTCCACCGGACTCATGGGCGGCTCTCCGGCGGTTGTCGTCTCGCGCCGCTTCCGCACCCCGTGCCGGGACCGGCCTCCCCTGCAACTACAGTGAGTCCTCAGGGCTGGCTGGTGCCCGCATTCACGGATCCGCTCTAATCAGAGGTTACGCGTTGACCCCGCACGTGCTGGAAGCGCCTTAGATGGTGCTCACCGACAAGCAATCGACGGTCCCGTCCGAGGCGGGCACGGCCGCAGGCGTCGTGCCTCGCTCCTTCGGCGACGTCGTGAAGGCCTACGTCGCCCTCACGAAGCCGCGGATCATCGAGCTGCTGCTGATCACGACGCTGCCGGTGATGTTCCTGGCGGCCAAGGGCCTGCCACCGCTGTGGATCGCCGTCAACACCCTGGTGTTCGGCACCCTGTCGGCGGGCAGCGCGAACGCCCTGAACTGCTACATCGACCGTGACATCGACGCGGCCATGCGCCGCACCCGGCGCCGCCCGCTCGCCCGCGACCTGGTGCCGCCGACCAATGCGCTGATCTTCGGAGTCATTCTCGGGGTGCTGTCGACCCTTGGCCTCGGGGTGACCGTGAACTGGCTCGCCGCAGGCCTGTCGCTGGCCGCGAACCTGTTCTACGTGCTCGTCTACTCGATGATCCTCAAGCGGCGGACCTCGCAGAACGTGGTGTGGGGGGGGATCGCGGGCTGCATGCCGGTGCTGATCGGCTGGGCCGGCGTCACCGGCAGTCTCGACTGGGCCCCCGTGGTGCTCTTCGGCGTGGTGTTCTTCTGGACGCCTCCGCACACCTGGACCCTCGCCATGCGCTACAAGGAGGACTACGCCGCGGCGAAGGTCCCCATGCTCCCGGTGGTCGCCACCGAGCGCCGGGTGGTGCTGGAGAGCATCGTCTACACCTGGGCAACGGTGCTCTGCTCGCTGCTGCTGTGGCCGGTGGCCGGAACCACCCTGTTCTACCCCGCCGTCGCCGTCGTCCTCGGCGCCGCCTGCCTGTGGGAGGTTCACCGCCTCCTCGGCCGGGTCAACGCGGGCAAGACAGGGGTCGATCTGCGCCCGATGCGCTTCTTCCACTGGTCCAACGCCTACCTGGCGCTGCTGTTCCTCGCCGTCGCCATCGACTCGATGTTCGTCTGAGCCCTCTCACCGGTACGCTCTCCTGCCATCTGCCCGTTTCCGCGTCCCGTTCGAGGGGGAGACGTCTCCCGGGTGGGGAACACGTTTTCTTGGCCGGCCCGGGCCGGGCCTGGTCGTGGGGAGGGCAACTCATGGTCGTCGGAAAACCTCGGGAGCCGGATCACCGCTCCAGCCCCGGGAGCCTTCCAGCGCTCGGCATGGTTTCCGTATCCGGGGCGTGGAGGGCCGGCCGCCAGGCGCCGATCGTAGACCTTCACGCTGGGATATCCCGGTTTGATTCGTGGGGTGGAAGTCAACGGTTACGGTTACCTCATGGCCAGCCGTGACCCCCGGTGGGTGCTCAGGGACCGCCCGTCGCTCGCGCTGATCATCGGACTCGTCCTGACGGGACTGTGCGGCCTGGTGTCGCTCTCCTTCGACGTGCTGAACGGCGATCCCGTCTATTTCTTCATCGCCCTGCTCCTCGCGCTGGCGCCCGTTCCCGTGCTGCTGGCCGCGGTGCTGGCGCTCGACCGGATCGAGCCCGAGCCGCGAGGCAACCTGATCTTCGCGTTCGCCTGGGGAGCGGGTGTGGCGGTCCTGGTCGCCGGGGTCGTCAACTCCCTCGGCCTCGTCTACATCGAGAACGCCGCCGGGCTCGGCTACGACTACGCGCGCAACATCGCCGCCACGTTCGGCGCCCCGGTGGTCGAGGAGACGATGAAGGGCCTGGTGCTGCTGGGTCTGCTCAAGTTCAGGCGCGCGGAGCTCGACGGGCCCACCGACGGCATCATCTACGCCAGTATGGTCGGCCTCGGCTTCGCCATGAGCGAGAACGTCAGCTACTACGTGGCCGCGCTCGACGACATGGGCGCGCAGGGCCTGGCGGTGACCGTCGTGCTGCGCGGCATCCTCTCACCGTTCGCCCATCCGCTGTTCACCTCCATGATCGGTGTCGCGGTGGCCTACGCGGCGCAGCGCCGGGGGCCTGGCCGGATCTTCGTCATCGCCGCCGGGTGGATCGGCGCGATGCTGCTGCACGGCATCTGGAACGGCTTCGCCTCCTACGTCGGCATCGCCGGCCTGGCCATCGCCTACCTGCTGCTGATGATCGTGCTGTTCGTGCTGATCTGGATCATCTTCCGTGACCGCAAGCGGATCATCGGGCTCATCCAGACCTACCTGCCCGCCTACTGGGCGACGGGGCTGGTCTCCTCGTACGACATCGCGATGCTCTCCTCCCTGCCAGGGCGCCGCCATGCCAGGCAGTGGGCCAGGAACAACGGCGGCAGGACGGGCCTGCGGGCGATGAGCGACTACCAGCTCGCGGCCACCGAGCTGGGCCTGCTCCACGAGCGGGCCAGGGGGCACGTGATCGACGAGCGTACGTTCAACGAGGAGCAGCGGGCGTTGCTGGAGTGCATGGCCGCCTCCCGCGCCCAGTTCCCCCCGCAGCCGCCACCGCAGCCCCCTGGCGGCGGCAACGTCCCGCCGGGGTATGGGCCCGGCGCACGGCCACCGGGCGGCTCGCCGTATCCGTGGGGCGGTGCCCCCGGGACCTCGGGGCGCCCCGACGCCGCTCAGTGGCGTCCGCCCCCCGGGCACGGCGTTCACCCCGACTGAAGCGCGGCCTCCAGGGTGGTCTCGCGCGGCCCGGGGAAGACGGGAGCGGAGTCGAGGACCGCGGCGTCGAGGAGGCCCTTCGCGGAGGCGGCGAACTCGCGGGCCGCGTAGGCGTAGGTGGAGGCCCACCGCTGGGAGGAGTCGTCTGGCCGGAGCTGGCCAGCCAGACCCAGGTCAGCGGTGCGACGGCCAGGACGCTCAGCAGCACCGCGCCCTGGTAGGAGAGCCGGAAGAACCTTCGCGACAGCGGCATCCGGCCATTGTCGCGGTCAGGTGACGGCCGAGTCGAACGCGTCCGGTGGGTCAGGATCTTCCGGACCGGTTTCCACCCGGCCGTCGCGGGCCTTTCACGGCGGGAGCGGAGCCGGCGGTCAGGCCGGGACCCGGTCGAGTTCGTCCGCGCTCTCGGCGGCCGTCGCGCCCGCCGGGCCGCGCGAGCGCATCGTGAACACCACCCGCAGCGCGCAGACCCAGACCAGGGTCGAGCCGAGCACGTGGAGGTTGACCAGGGCCGCGGGTACGCCCAGGAAGTACTGGACGTATCCGATTCCGCCCTGTGCCGCCTCCACCCCGAGCAGCGTCCAGGCGGCCCGCCGGGCGGGCCCGGGTGCGTCGGTGATGTGCAGCGCGAACGCCAGCGCGAAGGTGAGGCCGACCACCACGTAGGCGACGTCGGCGTGGATCCTCGCCACGGTCTCGATGTCGAAGTCGAACCGGGAGGCCATCACGTCCCCGGAGTGCGGCCCGGTGCCGGTCACCACCACGCCCACGACGAGCAGGACGAACACGGCGGCGGTGAGCACGAAACCGAGTGTGCGGACGTGCTGGTCGACCAGGCGCCGCGGCGGGCCCGCGCCCTCGCCGGCCCGGGCGTACAGCGCGTACGCCGCGGCGATCATGCCGACGGAGACCAGGAAGTGCACGCTCACGGTGACCGGGTTGAGCGCGGTGCGCACGACCAGGCCGCCCCAGAGTCCCTGCACGGCCACGCCGATCGGCTGCAGCCAGGCCAGCCTGACCAGATCGGGGCGGCGGGGCAGCAGCCGCAGGGCGGCGAGCAGGCAGGCCAGGCCGACGGCCAGCACCAGGAAGGTCAGCAGCCGGTTGCCGAACTCGATCGCCATGTTGATCGGCGAGATGTCGTCGTGGGCCACCGGGATGAAGCTGTCCGGCGTGCACCTGGGCCAGGTGGGGCAGCCCAGGCCGGAGCCGGTGACCCGCACCGCGGCACCCGTCACCGTGATCCCGACGTTGACCGCCACCGACGCCAGCGCCCAGCGGCGCAGGGTGCGGAAGGTCGGCGGCCCCACGATCCAGGTCAGTTTCGCGGTCTGCAGACGGGACTGGTCAAGGAGGTGCTTCACGGCTCACATGCTAGGCGGCGAGGGGAGCGGTCCCGCTGCGGACCCCTGGCGCCGGGGCCGGTACGGAGGCTTCGGCCCCGGTCGTTTCGCGCCTGCCGGCATCTCGGGCAGGGGCCGCTCACCTCGGACGGCGTGCCTCACGGGTCCACGGGTAGGGGTGGGCTGAGCCGGTGGCACGCCCGTGACGTCCGGTCCGGTGCATTGATCCACACAAAGGTATGTGACATATTACTGGCGAGCCCGGGAGCGAGGTGAGTCATGCCGGACGTCGTGGTCGTCGGAGCCGGGGTCGTCGGCGCAGCCTGTGCCTACTACGCCGCCCGTGCGGGGCTGGACGTGGTGGTCGTCGACCGGGGGGCGGTGGCGGGCGGCACGACGGGTGCGGGCGAGGGCAACGTGCTGGTCTCCGACAAGGAGCCGGGCCCCGAACTCGACCTGGCGCTGCTCTCCAACCGGCTCTGGCGTGACCTGGCCGCCGACGGGCCCGTCGATGGGCCCGATGGCGGGTTCGAGTTCGAGGCCAAGGGCGGCCTGGTGGTCGCCGAGACGGACGAGGTGCTTGAGGCGCTCACCGGCCTGGCGGGCAGGCAGGGCGTCGAGTGCGTCGCCGTCGCCGCCGGAGAACTCGGCGACTACGAGCCCCACCTGGCGAAAGGGCTCGCCGGCGGCGTGTTCTACCCGCACGACGCCCAGGTGCAGCCGATGCTGGCGGCGGCCGGGCTCATCCGGCGGGGCGCGGAACGGTTCGGGCACGGCGCCCTGATGCTGCGCACCGGTGTCACGGTGACCGGCTTCCTCCGCGACGGCGACCGGGTCACCGGCGTCACCACCTCCCGCGGCGACATCCTCGCCGGAGCCGTCGTCAACGCCGCGGGCACCTGGGGCGGCGAGATCGCCGCGCTGGCCGGGGTGCGCGTCCCCATCCTGCCCAGGCGCGGTTTCATCCTGGTCACCGAGCCACTCGCCGGGCCGCTCATCAGGCACAAGGTCTACACCGCCGCCTACGTCACCGCGGTGGCCAGCGACTCCGAGGGGCTGGAGACGTCCGCGGTGGTGGAGAGCACCCCGTCGGGGCCGGTGCTCATCGGCGCCAGTCGAGAGCGGGTCGGCTTCGACCGTACGGTCTCCGTTCCGGTGCTCGAACGCCTCGCCCGCCAGGCCGTCGAGCTGTTCCCCGCCCTGGCGGCCTACCGGGTGATCCGGGCCTACTGCGGTTTCCGCCCCTACTGCCCCGACCACCTGCCGGTGATCGGCGAGGATCCCCGGGTCCCCGGTCTCTACCACGCCTGTGGCCACGAGGGCGCGGGTGTCGGCCTGGCCCCGGCCACCGGCCACCTGATCGCCCGGCTCCTGGCAGGACTCCGCCCCGAGGTGGACCTCGCCCCCTTCCGCCCGGACCGTTTCCCGCAGGAGGCGTCATGACCCGAGGTGTCCGATGAGAGGGCCGTACCGCCTGGTGCGGGCGCGGCCGGAGCCGGAGTTCGAGATCAGCGTGGACGGCGTCCCCGTCGCGGTGATCCCAGGCCAGAGTGTCGGTGCCGCCATGCACGGCGCGGGCATCCGCTCGTGGCGCACCACCAGGTTCGGCGGGCGCCCGCGCGGGCTCTTCTGCGGCATCGGGGTCTGCTTCGACTGCCTGGTCACGGTGAACGGGGTCCCCTCCCTGCGTGCCTGCCTGACCGAGGCCCGTCCGGGAGACCTGGTCACCACCGGAGACGCTCCGGTGAGCGGCCGATGACGCGGATCCACGACCTGGCCGTCGTCGGCGCGGGTCCCGCCGGGGTCGCGGGCGCGCTCACCGCCGCCCTGGCCGGGCTGGACGTCGTGCTGGTCGACGGGGCCGGGCGACCGGGCGGCCAGTACTTCCGGCGCCCCGCCGAGGGGTTCCACGCCGCCAGGCCCGGCGCGCTCCACCACGGCCTCGACAGGTTCACCCGCCAGTGGGAGACGCTCCGCGAGCGCGCCGAGGTACTGCTGGGCACGCGGGTCTGGGCCGTCGAGCGCGCGGACGGGGCGATCACCGTGCGCTGCCTGGAGGGAGACCGCGAGGAACGGCCTCGCAGGGTGACCGCGCGCGGGCTGCTGATCGCCACCGGCGCCCACGACAGGCCGCTGCCGTTCCCCGGCTGGGACCTGCCGGGCGTGCTCACCGCGGGCGGTGCGCAGGCACTGCTCAAGGGTGATCTGGTCCTCGCGGGCCGCAGGATCGTGGTCGCGGGTACCGGCCCCTTCCTGCTCCCGGTCGCCGCGGGCCTGGCGGACGCGGGGGCCGAGGTGCTCGGCGTGCACGAGGCCAACCGCAGGCTCGGGCTCGCCAGGCATCCGCTGCTCGCCGCCGGCCGGGCGGCGGAGGCCCTCGGGTACGTGGCGCGCCTGGCCCGCCACCGGGTTCCCTACCGTGGCCGCGAGGCGGTGATCGCCGCGCACGGTGAGAGCGCGCTGACCCACGTCACCGTGGCGAGCCTGGATCCCAGCTGGCGGCCGCTCTCGACGAGAACCGTCGAGTGCGACACCCTCGCCTGCGGCTACGGTTTCGTCCCCCAGCTCGACCTGCCCCTCCAGCTGGACTGCGCCACCCGCCGCGACCCCGACGGCGGTCCGGTCGTCGCGGTGGACGCGGGCATGCGCACCAGCGTGCCCAGCGTCTACGCGGCGGGGGAGACCACCGGTGTCGGCGGGGCCGCGCTCGCCGAGGTGGAGGGCCGGATCGCGGGCCGGGCCGCGGCCGCCGACCTGGGCCGCCCCACGCCGCCCGACCCCGCCCTGTCCCGGCGCAGGGACCGGCTCGCCGCCTTCGCGCGAGCCCTGCAGGGCGCCTACCCGCTGCGGCCGGGCTGGCAGGACTGGCTCCGCGACGACACGCTGGTGTGCCGCTGCGAGGAGGTCCCCCTGTCGGCGGTGCGCGAGGCCCAGGCCATGGGCGCCGTCGACGCGCGCTCGGTCAAGCTGCTGGCGCGCCCGGGGATGGGGTGGTGCCAGGGCCGGATGTGCGGCTACGCGGTCGCCTGCCTCGTCGGCGAGGACCCCGCGCCGCCCCGGCGCCCGATCGCCCAGCCCGTCAGACTCGGCGACCTCGCCGCGCGGACCCCGGTCTCCCCGGACCGGCCAAAGCCCCCCGGCTTCGTACCCCCTCGGAAGGATGAGGCATGACAACCCGCGTGAAACCCTGGCACGGCGTGACGGTGGCCACCGCGCTGCCCCTGCGCGTGGACCTCTCGGTCGATCTGGACGGCTACGCCGAGCACTGCCGGTGGCTGGTCGCCTCCGGCTGTGACGGCGTCGTGCCGAACGGGTCGCTGGGGGAGTACCAGACGCTGACCTCCCAGGAACGAGCCTCGGTGGTGGAGAGCGCGGTCGCGGCCGTCGGCGGCGACCGCGTCATGCCGGGCGTCGCGGCCTACGGCGCCCTGGAGGCCCGACGCTGGGCCGAGCAGGCCGGTGAGGCCGGGTGCCGCGCGGTGATGCTGCTCCCGCCGAACGCCTATCGCGCCGACGACAGGACGGTGCTGGAGCACTACCGCGAGGTGGCCAGGGCCGGTCTGCCGGTGGTGGCCTACAACAACCCCTTCGACACCCGGGTGGACCTCACCCCACGCCTGCTGGCCGCCCTGCACTCCGAGGGCCTGATCGCGGGCGTCAAGGAGTTCAGCGGCGACGTCCGCCGGATCTACGAGATCGCCGAGCTGGCCCCGGGGCTGGACGTGCTGGCCGGAGCCGACGACGTGCTGCTCGAACTGGTCACCGCCGGAGCGGTCGGCTGGGTGGCCGGTTTCCCCAACGCGCTGCCCGCCTCGACGGTCGCCCTCTACCGGGCGGCCGCCGCCGGGGACACGGCCACCGCTCTGCCGCTCTACCGCGCGCTGCACCCGCTGCTCCGCTGGGACTCCAAACCGGTGTTCGTACAGGCCATCAAGCTCTCCATGGACCTGGCCGGACGCCACGGCGGCCCGTGCCGGCCGCCCAGGCTCGGGCTCCCCGGCGAGCAGGAGGCCGCGGTCCGCGCGGCCACCGAGAAGGCCCTGGCCGAGGGACTGCGGTAGGCCGGTCCCGTTTTCCCTTTCTCGCGAGGAGAGTCGATGAGGACGAAGAGGATCTTCCACGCGGTGGACTCCCACACCGAGGGCATGCCCACCCGGGTGATCACCGGGGGAGTGGGGGTCATCCCCGGTGTGACCATGGCCGAGCGGCGCGAGCACTTCCTGGCCGAGATGGATCACCTGCGGACCCTGCTCATGTACGAGCCCCGCGGCCACTCGGCGATGAGCGGGGCCATCCTGCAGCCGCCCACCCGGCCCGACGCCGACTACGGCGTGCTCTACATCGAGGTGTCGGGCTGCCTGCCCATGTGTGGGCACGGCACCATCGGCGTCGCCACGGTCCTCGTCGAGACCGGGATGGTGGAGGTCGCCGAGCCGGTCACCACCATCAGGCTGGACACCCCGGCCGGGCTGGTCGTCGCCGAGGTCAAGGTCGAGGACGGGGCCGCCACCGAGGTGACCATCACCAACGTGCCCTCCTTCAGCGCGGGGCTGGACCGCGTCGTCAAGGTGCCCGGCATCGGTGAGGTCGCCTATGACCTCGCCTACGGCGGCAACTACTACGCGATCCTGCCGATCGAGTCCGTGGGCCTGCTGTTCGAGCGCTCGCACGGCCGGCGGATCCTCGACGCGGGGCTGGCCGTCATGGGGGCGATCAACGAGCAGGACGAGCCGGTGCACCCGCTGGCCCCCGGTATCAGGGGCTGCCATCACGTGCAGTTCACGGCGCCGGGCTCCGACGCCAGGCACTCGCGGCACGCGATGGCGATCCATCCCGGCTGGTTCGACCGCTCGCCCTGCGGCACCGGCACCAGTGCCAGGATGGCCCAGCTGCACGCCAGGGGCGAGCTTCCGATGGACACCGATTTCGTGAACGAGTCGTTCATCGGCACCCGGTTCGTCGGGCGGCTCGTCGGGGAGACGGAGGTGGCAGGCCTGCCCGCGGTGGTCCCCGCCATCACCGGGCGGGCGTGGGTCACCGGCACCGCCCAGTACTTCCTCGACCCCCGCGACCCGTTTCCCGAGGGTTTCCTCCTCTGACCCGCTACCCCGCCGACCTGCTGACATCTGGATTGACCGGGCCCGGCCGGCCGCTCTGCGGCCGGTCGGGCCCCGGCCGGCCCGGGCTCGGTCGCACTCGGTCTGACCAGCGGAGACGTCACCGTTCCCGGCTCCGGTGGCGGTCTGTGTCCCGGTGGGTCGCAGCTTGCGGAAGAAGCGGTGTCCTAACGCTAACGATCTTGTTTCGGGCCTTGACGCGTCCTTCGAAATGCACGTGCAATGTCACACATCGCCAGATGTGAGGAGCAGCACATGCGTGCCATCCCCCTGAAATCCTTCACGTCGCTGGCCGTTCTCGGCCTCCTGGTCACCGGGTGTGGCCAGGGACTGCTCGGCGGTGGTGACGGCGCCGGGCAGACCGCGGCCGGGAAGGACGAGCCGATCGTCCTCGGCATGCTGATCCCGCAGTCGGGCAGCGAGGCCGCCATCGGTCCCTACATGAGCAACGCGGCGCAGCTCGCGATCGACGAGATCAACGCCAAGGGCGGCGTGCTCGGCCGCACGCTGGAACTGAAGACCGCCGACGACGCCTGTGACGCCCAGTCGGCCGCCGCCGGCGCCAACAAGCTGGTCACCGAGGGAATCGACGTCTCGGTGGGCGGCTACTGCTCCGGAGCGACGCTCCCCACCCTGCCGATCTTCGGCAAGGCCGGCATTCCCATGATCATTCCGGCTGCCAACTCCCAGGAGCTGGTCGACCAGAAGCTCAAGCACGTCTTCCTGATCAACGGCACCGGCTCCCAGCAGGCCGCGGCCGCGGAGAAGTGGATCACCAAGCAGGGGGCCGGGAGCGTCGCGCTGATGCACGACAACACCAGTTACTCCAAGGACATCGCGCTGCGCACTCAGGCACTGCTGGAGGCCCCCGGCGGGGCCGAGGCCGCGATCACCGAGGCGGTCACCCCGAAGGAGAGCGACTACAGCGCCAACATCACCAACGTGCTGGCCAAGAAGCCCGACTTCATCTACTGGACCGGGTACTTCCAGGAGGGCGGCCTGATCGCGCGCCAGCTCCGGCAGGCCGGGTACAAGGGTTCCATCATGGTCGGCGACGGCTCGGTCTCTCCCAAGCTGGTCGAGATCGCCGGAGCCGAGGCCGCCGAGGGCCTCTACGCCACGATGACCCAGACCCCCGACACCCTGGAGGGCGCCGAGGGCTGGATCGACGCCTACAAGAAGAAGTACGGCGCCGAGCCGGGCCCGTACTCCAACCAGGCCTACGACGCGGTGCGACTGGCCGCGGAGGCGGTCACCAAGGCGGGCGGCACCGACGGAACCAAGGTCATCGCGGCGCTTGAGGCGATCGACGGCTTCCCGATGTTCTCCGGGCCGCTGAAGTTCACCCCCGAACACACCCTGGCAAACGGAGGCTTCCAGATCCTCGTCGTCAAGAGCGACAAATTCGCCCTGCAGGACTCCCTGAAGTGACGCAACTCATCTGGAACGGGCTGTTCGTCGGCTCGTTCTACGCCCTGGTGGCCCTGGGGTACAGCATGGTCTACGGGATCATCAAGCTGCTCAACTTCGCCCACGGCGATCTGTACATGCTCGGCGCGTTCGCCGGCTTCGCCATCCTCGGCGCGGTCGGCGGCGTGTCCTCAGCCATGGCCCTGCCGCTGCTGCTCGCGGTGCTCCTGGCGACCATGGTCCTCACCGGCCTGGCCGGGGTGGCGCTGGAGCGGATCGCCTACCGTCCGCTACGCCGCGCCCCGCGGCTGTCCCTGCTGATCACCGCCGTCGGCGCCTCCTTCGCCCTGGAGTACGGGATGCGCGCGGTGGCCGGGGCAGACCCCCGGGTCTACCCGGTGCGGCTGGGCGGTACCTCGCTGGAGGTCCTTGGCGTCAGGATCATCCCGCAGCAACTCGTCCTGATCGGCGTGGCGGTGCTGCTGATGGCCGGGCTCAACCTGCTGGTCACCCGGACCCGGGAGGGCAGGGCGATGCGGGCCATCGCGCTGGATCCGCGTACCAGCGCGCTGATGGGCATCGACGTCAACGCGGTGATCTCCCGCGCCTTCTTCGTCGGCTCGGCCCTGGCGGGGGCCGCGGGCGTGATGGCGGGGGCCTACTACGGGAAGATCGACTTCATGATGGGCTTCCTGATCGGCCTCAAGGCCTTCACGGCGGCGGTCATCGGCGGCATCGGCAACATCCCCGGCACCATGCTCGGCGGCCTGCTCCTCGGGCTGCTGGAGTCGTTCGGCACGTTCTGGCTGGGCGGCGAGTGGCGGGACGTGTTCGCCTTCGGGGTGCTGATCCTGTTTTTGACGGTGCGGCCCACCGGCCTGCTCGGCGAGCGTGTGACGGAGCGGGTGTGAGCGCGACCAAGGTCCGCCGCCTCGGCACGGACTCGCCGCCCAGCAGGGCCTCGAAGCTGCTGCAGAACCGCTGGGCCGGGCTCGCGGGGCTGCTGGTCGCGCTGCTGGCCCCCTTCGTCGACGCCACGCCGTACGCGCTGTCGGTCATGACCAGCGCGGCCATCGCGGTGATGCTCGCCGCCGGGCTGAACATCGTGGTCGGCTACTGCGGCCTGCTCGACCTGGGCTACGTCGCCTTCTTCGCGGTCGGCGCCTACACCAGCGGGGTGCTGGCCACCCGCCTGGAGTTGCCGCTGCTCGCCACGGTGCCCGCCGTGATCGTGGTCACGGTCGTCGCCGGGATCGTCATCGGCGCGCCGACGCTGCGGCTGCGCAGTGACTACCTCGCCATCGTGACGCTCGGCTTCGGTGAGATCATCCGGATCACCGCCAACAACCTGGACGTCACCGGCGGCCCCTCGGGCATCTACGGTATCCCGCACCTGGTCGAAGGTCCGGTGGCCTTCTACTACCTCACCGTGGTCGTCGTCTCGCTGGCCGTCCTCGGCGCGGCCAGGCTGGGCCGCTCCCGCCTGGGCCGGGCCTGGCGCTTCGTCCGGGAGGACGAGGACGCGGCCGAGGCGATGGGCGTGCACACCTACCGGGTCAAGCTCGCCGCCTACGTGGCGGGGGCGGTCTGGGGCGGCCTGGCCGGGGTGCTGTTCGCCGCGCACCTGTCGGCCATCTCGCCGGGCAGCTTCACCTTCCTGTCGTCGGCGCTGGTGCTGATGGCCGTGGTCCTCGGCGGCATGGGCTCGATGCCCGGCGTCGTCGTCGGGGCCGTCGTGATCAGCATCCTGCCGGAGATCCTGCGCGACCTCGCCGACTACCGGTTCTTCCTTTTCGGCGTCCTGCTCATCGCCTTCATGCTGCTGCGCCCGCAGGGGCTCTGGCCGGCCCGTTCCAAGGAGGTCCCTTGAGCCTGCTGAGCGTGACCGACCTGCGCCTGTCCTTCGGCGGGCTGGTGGCCATCGACGGCCTGTCGTTCTCGGTGGGCGAGGCGGAGATCGTCTCGGTGATCGGGCCCAACGGGGCGGGCAAGACGTCGGCTTTCAACTGTGTCACCGGCTTCTACCGGCCCACCTCGGGCCGGATCACCCTGCGCGGAAGGGACCTGCCCGGACTGCGGCCCTCGGCCATCGCGGGCCTGGGCGTCGCGCGGACCTTCCAGAACCTGCGCCTGTTCGGCGAGCTGTCGGTCCTGGACAACGTGCGCGCCGGATCGCACCTGTGGTTGCGCCAGAGCGTTCTGGACGCCCTGCTGCACACCCCGCGCTACCGGCGCTCCGAGCGCGAGTGCACCGAGCAGGCACACCACTGGCTGGACTTCGTCGGCCTGCGCGGCGACCGGTACGGGCAGGCCAGAGCCCTGCCCTACGGTGAGCAGCGCCGCACCGAGATCGCCCGCGCCCTGGCCCGCCGGCCCGACCTGCTGCTGCTCGACGAGCCCGCGGCCGGGCTCAACCACGGTGAGAAGGCCGAGATGCTCGACCTGATCCGGCGCATCCAGGCGCTCGGCGTGGCCATCGTGCTCATCGAGCACGACATGGGGCTGGTCATGGAGGTCTCCGAGCGCGTGGTCGTGCTCAACTTCGGCAGGGAGATCGCCGACGGCCGCCCCGAGGACGTCCGGCGCGACCCGGCGGTCATCGAGGCATACCTCGGCGGCGACCCCGCGGCCCTGGAGGAGACCGCGCTGGGGGAGATCGCGGGGCAGGACGCCCCGGGGCAGGACGACTCGGGGAAAGAGGACTCGGCCGGGAGCGACGCGCATGCTTGACATCGACGGGCTGGACGTTCACTACGGCGGCGTGCACGCTCTGCGCGGCCTGTCCCTCGGCGTCGCCGAGGGCGAGATCGTCGCCCTGCTGGGCAACAACGGCGCGGGCAAGACCACCACGCTGGCCGCGGTCTCGGGGCTGCTGCGCCCCAGCGGCGGCAGGGTGCTCTTCGACGGCCACGAGATCACCGGCCGGAAGCCGCACAGGATCACCGCCCGCGGCCTGGTGCACGTCCCCGAGGGCCGCAGGATCTTCAGCACGCTCAGCGTCCACGAGAATCTCCAACTGGGCGGCTACCTGGTCCGCGACCAGGCGGAGATCCGCAGGCGGATCGAGCACGTGTACGAGCTGCTGCCCCGCCTGGCCGAGCGGCGCGCCCAGCAGGGGGGCACGCTGTCGGGCGGCGAGCAGCAGATGCTCGCCATCGGCCGGGCGCTGGTCACCGGGCCCCGGCTGCTGCTGCTGGACGAGCCGTCCATGGGCCTGGCGCCGCTGGTCGTCGCCTCGGTCATGAAACTCATCGCGGGCATCAACGCCGAGGGCACCTCGGTGCTGCTCGTCGAGCAGAACGCCGTCGCCGCCCTCGGGATCGCCCACCGCGGTTACGTGATCGAGAACGGCGAGTGCGTCCTCGACGGGCTCGCCGCCGAGCTCCGCCGGGACCCCCGGGTGGCCGAGGCCTACCTCGGCGGGGGCTGAGGGAGGCGGGACCGCCGCCGGTGCCGTGCCTTCCGGACGAGGGCACCGGGTGTCCGGGGGCACGCGCATGGCCTGGGAGGATGTGAAGGTGGCGGGCTCGGCCCACCGGGTGTGCACACGAGCGACACGAGAGGGTTGGGTATGGCTCCTAGGGCGGACGGCCGGCTCGACCTGCCGGCTGTGAGTGAGCGGCAGAGCCTGCGGGAGCAGGTGGCGCACGCGCTCCGGGCGGCACTGATCACCGGTGAGATGAGACCCGGCATGGTCTACTCCGCCCCGGCCCTCGCCGCCCAGTTCGGCGTCTCGGCGACCCCGGTGCGCGAGGCGATGCTCGACCTGGCCAAGGAGGGCCTGGTCGAGGCGGTGCGCAACAAGGGTTTCCGGGTCACCGAGCTGTCCGAGCGCGACCTGGACGAGCTGACCGAGCTCCGCAGGCTGATCGAGGTGCCCACGGTGTCGCAACTGGCCGGCAGACCGGCCGGCACCGTGGGCGCGCCGAACTTCGAGGCGCTCCGCCCGCAGGCCCAGGCGATCGTCGACGCGGCCGAGCGCGGCGACCTGCTCGGTTACGTCGACGCCGACATCCGCTTCCACCTGGACCTGCTCGCTCTGGCGGGCAACTCCCACCTCGTGGAGGTGGTCCGCGACCTGCGCAACCGGGCCCGTCTGTACGGCCTGTCCGCCCTGCACCAAAGGGGCGGCCTGGTCGACTCCGCCCGCGAGCACCTCACGCTGCTCGACCTGCTCTCGGCAGGAGACGTGAGCGGTGCCGAGCGGTTGATGCGCGAGCACATCCGGCACGTACGCGGCATCTGGGCCAGCCGCCCCGAGTAGCGGCGCGGCCGGCACGGGTCAGCGCGAGCCGCGGGTGGCGCCGACGCTGGCGATGACCACGCAGCCGATGGCGGCCCACTCGCGTACCTGGAGCACCTCGCCCAGTACCAGCAGGCCGACCAGCGCGGCCGCCGCGGGCTCCAGGCTCATCAGGATGCCGAAGACCCGCTTGGGCATCCTGCGCAGCGCCTCCAGCTCTATCGAGTAGGGGATGACCGACGACAGCAGGCCCACCCCGACACCGATCAGCAGCAGTTCGGGCCGGAGCAGGTCGGCGCCGCCCGAGGTGATCCCGAAGGGGGCGATCAGCACGAAGGAGATGATCAGCGCCAGGGAGAGGCCGCTGGCCCCGGGGAAGCGCCGGCCGACCGAGGCCGCCAGCAGGATGTAGCCGGCCCAGCAGGCCCCCGCGACCAGGGCGAAGGCGATTCCGGCCCAGCTGATCCTGGAGGCCGACGTGCCCCACGGGGCCAGCAGCACCACGCCGGAGGCGGCGAGCACGACCCAGAGCAGGTCGAGGCGGCGGCGCGAGGCCGCCACCGCGACACCGAGCGGTCCGAGGAACTCGATCGCCACCGCGATGCCCATGGGCAGCCGGGCCAGCGCCTCGTAGAACGACAGGTTCATCAGGCCAAGCGTCAGGCCGAAGGCCGCGCCCGCCGCGAGGTCCGCCCGGGTCAATCCCTTCAGCCGGGGTCTGGCGATCATCCCCATGATCAGCGCACCCGTCCCGATCCGCAGGAACACCACCGCGCTCGGTGGCAGCTGGGAGAACAGGTCCTTGGCGAAACCCGCGCCCACCTGTACCGACAGGATGGCCAGCAGCACCAGCCCGGAGGGCGGGATGGCGTCGGAGGCGGCCCTCAGCAGCGCTCCCGGTCTGCGGGGTTCGGCGGGCCCGGGCAGGGCTTCGGCGGTCACGACACTCCTTGTGCCAGGTGCAAAATAGTTAATGGCACCTTACTTGTCGGGGCTCCCGTTTTCAGCGACGTCCGCGATGCGAGACGGGCCCGGGAAAGAGGCCGGCCGCCATGGGGCGGGCCACCACGAACCGGAGGGGTCACCTCATTCCCAGCGGAAGGTTCGCGAGGTCAGGAAGAGCGACACCGCGGCCCACGCCGCGAGGACCGCCAGCGCGGCGAGAGGCGGTCCCGCCCCCTCGCTCAGGACCGCGCGGAGCCCTCCGCTCAGCGCGGAGATCGGCAGCGACTCCAGCACCGGCCGTACCGACTCGGGGAACCTGGTCAGCGGGAAGGCGATCCCGCCGCAGGCGAGCAGGACCAGGTAGACCAGGTTCGCCGCGGCGAGCGTGGCCTCGGCGCGCAGCGTGCCGGCCATCAGCAGGCCGAGCCCGCTGAACGCGGCGGTGCCCAGCACGACGAGCAGCAGCACCGCGAGCGGCGAGCCCGCCGGGCGCCAGCCCAGGGCGAGCGCCACCCCGCAGATGACCGTGACCTGGATGACCTCCACGGCGATCACCGCGAGCGTCTTGGCCAGCATCAGCCCGGTCCGCGACAGCGGGGTCGCGCCCAGCCGCTTCAGCACGCCGTAGCGGCGTTCGAAGCCCGTCGCGATGGCCTGCCCGGTGAAGGCGGTGGACATCACGGCCAGCGCGAGCACTCCGGGGGCCATGAAGTCGATGCGGGAACCGCCGCCCACGTCGATGATCGGGGCGACCGAGAGGCCGACGAGCAGCAGCACCGGGATGATCATCGTGAGCAGTAGCTGCTCGCCGTTGCGGAGCATCGCCTGGATCTCCGCGCCCGCCTGGGCCGCCACCATCCGGTGCAGCGGCGCGGCTCCGGGGGCCGGGGTGAGGTCCAGGGTGGTCAAGCGGCTCTCCTGTGGTCTGGCTCGGGCCGCGCCCGGATCCGTGCGTGCTGAAGGGGTGGGTGCCGGGAGCGTCACCGGAGCTCGCGCCCGGTCAGCTCCAGGAAGACGTCTTCCAGGGTACGCCGCTCGATGCTGAGGTCGTCGGTGCTCACGCCCTCGGCGGCGCACCAGGTCGTCACGGTGGCCAGCAGGCCGGGCGCGACCTGACCCTCGATGATGTAGTGCCCCGCCGGTGACTCCTTGGCCGAGCTGCCGGCGGGCAGCGCGGCGAGCAACTCGTCCAGGCAGAGCCCGGGGCGGGCACGGAAGCGCAGCTGCCGCTCAGCGCCGGTGAGGGAGGAGGGGGTGCCCTCGGCGACCACCCGGCCGCGGTCGATGATCACGATCTGGTCGGAGAGCCTCTCCGCCTCGTCCATGTGGTGGGTGGTGAGCACCACCGAGACCCCGCTCGCGCGCAGCTCGCGTACCAGCTCCCAGCAGGCGTGCCTGGCCTGCGGGTCCAGGCCCGCGGTCGGCTCGTCGAGAAAGACCAGCTCGGGGCGGCCGATGACCGCTCCGGCCAGCGACACGCGCTGCTGCTGGCCGCCGGAGAGCCTCCGGTACGGGGTGCGGGCGTGCTCGGTCAGCCCCAGCCGTTCCAGCAGCGCCGCGGGATCGAGCGGGTGGGCGTGGAAGCGGGCCATCAGCCGCAGCCACTGCCCACAGCGGGTCGCCGGGGGAACGCCGCCCGCCTGGAGCATCACCCCGACCCTGGCCCGCAGCTCCGGCCTGGACGGATCGAGTCCGAGCACCTTCACCCTGCCGCCGTCGGCCCGGCGGAATCCCTCGCAGATCTCCAGCGTGGAGGTCTTGCCGGCCCCGTTGGGGCCCAGCACGGCGGTGACCGCGCCTCGGGCGGCGTTGAAGGTCAGGCCGTCGATAGCGGTCGTTCCGCCGTATCTCTTGACCAGGTCGACGATCTCGACGGCTGGGGATTCCATGGCCACGAGTTTAGGGACCGCGGCCGCCGGTCATGTTCCCGGACCACGCGTCCGGGCCGCTCCATACCGGCCAGGAGTTCCGGCCCTGAGGCGCCGGGTGCTCCCAGAGGGCTTTTGCCGGTCAGTGCTTTTAGGTTCTTTCTGGGAAATTTCCTAAATCCAGGAATTCGGATGACCTGTTGATGGTTGGGACGCTTCGGCCCCTGCGGGCCCATCGTGGCCTGCGATCAAAAGGGGAGTACGGATATGACCGCCGTCGTCGGCGAGTCGGACGTGGTGCCGGGCACGCGGCGCAGACTGTTGCTGATCATCCTGGGTGCGCTCTCCGCGATCGGTCCCCTGTCGATCGACATGTATCTGCCGGCCTTCCCGGCCATCGCCGCCGACCTGGGCACCGGGCAGGCACAGGTGCAGCTCACCCTCACCGCCTGCCTCATCGGGGTCTCCGCCGGGCAGGTCGTCGCCGGCCCGCTCAGCGATGTGCGCGGCCGGCGGGGGCCGCTGCTGCTCGGCATCCTCGCCTACGCCGTCGCCTCGCTGCTGTGCGCCTTCTCGCCCTCGGTGTACGGGCTGGTCGGGTTGCGCCTGCTCCAGGGCATCGCGGGCGGCGCCGCACTGGTGATCGTCCGCGCGGTCGTCCGGGACCTGTACGAGGGGGCGGCCATCGCCCGCATCTTCGCCACCCTCATGCTGGTGACCGGCCTCGCGCCGATCCTGGCCCCGCTCGCGGGCGCGCAGCTGCTCAACCACACCTCCTGGCGGGGCGTCTTCGTCGCGCTGAGCGTCGCCGGCCTGCTGCTGCTGGCCGCCGCGCTGTCCGGGGTGCACGAGACGCTCCCCGCGGACCAGCGTGAGGGCGGGGGGCTGCGGCACACCCTCGTCACCTTCCGGCACCTGCTCGGCGATCGGTCCTTCACGGCCCCCGCCCTGGCCGGAGGGCTGGGCTTCGCGGGCATGTTCGCCTACATCTCCGGATCGCCCTTCGTGCTCCAGGAGGTCTACGACACCTCGGCGCAGACCTTCTCCCTGGTGTTCGGGCTGAACGCCCTGGGGCTGACCGTCACCGCGCAGATCGGCGGGCGCCTCGCGGGGCGCCGGATCGACCCGGCCCGGCTGATCCTGATCGGACTGTTCACGAGCGCGGCCGGAGCCGTGACGCTGCTCGCCACGGCGCTGTTCCACCTGCCCCTGCCGGTGCTGGTCGCCGCGCTGTTCGTGATCATGTGTGGTGCGGGCTTCGTCATGCCCGGCAGCGCCGCGCTCGCCCTGGCCGGCCAGCCCCCGCAGATCGCCGGAAGTGCCGCCGCGCTGACGGGTGTGCTGCAGTTCGCGCTCGGCGCGCTCGCCGCACCGCTGGTGGGCCTGGGGGGCGAGGGCTCCGCGCTGCCGATGGCCGTCGTGCTGGCCGGTTTCACCCTCGTCTCGCTCCTGGCCTTCACCGGGCTGCGAGGAGGCGCGCGGAATGTTTCCGCAGGTTAGGTAAGCCTTGCCTGCGTGACAAATCGCATTTGAGGCGGCTGAACATTGGTTTGTAACTCGGGAAGCAATTACGGCACACTGATGTTGTGAAATACGTGACCGGGACGCAGGGCACCGAGGGAGCCGCCATCGTGCGGCCTTCCGCCGTGTCCGCCGAGCGCAGCACGCGAGCGCGTGTCGCCCGGCTCATCCTGGAGCACGGGCCCGTCACCGCCGCCGCTCTCGGTGAGCGGCTGGGCCTCACCCCCGCAGCGGTCCGCAGGCACCTGGACGCACTGCTGGCCGAGGGAATGGCCGAGACGCGCACCGCCAGGCCGCGAGGCCAGCGCGGGCGTGGCCGGCCTGCCAAGTTGTTCGCCATAACGGACGCCGGCCGGAGCGCCTTCGAGCACGCCTACGACGGGCTCGCCGGGAGCGCGCTGCGTTTCCTGGCCGAGCGCGTGGGCGAGGAGGCCGTCGCGGAGTTCGCCCGATCACAGGTGGCCGGCCTGGTCGCCCGCCTGCGGCCGGAGATGCGCGAGGTCCCCGCCGACCAGCGGGTGCGCGTCCTTGCCGAGGCGCTGTCGGCCGACGGCTACGCCGCCTCGGCGAGCAGGGCCAGCCTCGGCGGTGAACAGCTGTGTCAGCACCACTGCCCGGTGGCGCACGTGGCCGCGGAGTTTCCGCAGCTGTGCGAGGCCGAGACGGAGGCGTTCGCGCGCATCCTCGACACTCCCGTGCAGCGGCTCGCGACCATCGCCCACGGTGACGGCGTGTGCACCACGCACGTGAGTCCCCGCCGGGATTCCGGGCCGGGCGCGAGGGAGCGCGCGACGAACGCCCCGGCATCCACGCCGGTGCAATCACCAGCAACCCACGAAACGATCGACATATCGAGCAAGGAGACCGGAAGGTGACTGTCACCGACCGCCCGGAGCTGGAAGGCCTCGGGAATTACAAGTTCGGCTGGGCCGACTCGGACGCCGCGGGAGCGACGGCCCGACGCGGCCTGTCCGAAGAGGTCGTCCGCAATATCTCCGCGCTGAAGAACGAGCCGGAGTGGATGCTGGACCTTCGCCTGAAGGGGCTGCGCCTGTTCGGCAAGAAGCCCATGCCGAACTGGGGCTCCGACCTCAGCGGGATCGACTTCGACAACATCAAGTACTTCGTGCGCTCGACCGAGAAGCAGGCCACCTCGTGGGAGGACCTGCCCGACGACATCAAGAGCACCTACGACAAGCTCGGCATCCCCGAGGCGGAGAAGCAGCGCCTGGTCGCCGGCGTCGCCGCCCAGTACGAGTCCGAGGTGGTCTACCACAAGATCCGTGAGGACCTTGAGGAGAAGGGTGTCATCTTCGTCGACACCGACACCGCCCTCAAGGAGCACGAGGAGATCTTCAAGGAGTACTTCGGGACCGTGATCCCCGTCGGCGACAACAAGTTCGCCGCGCTGAACACGGCGACCTGGAGCGGCGGCAGCTTCATCTACGTGCCGCCGAACGTCAACGTGGAGATCCCGCTCCAGGCCTACTTCCGGATCAACACCGAGAACATGGGCCAGTTCGAGCGGACCCTGATCATCGTGGACGAGAACTCCTACGTCCACTACGTCGAGGGCTGCACCGCGCCGATCTACTCCTCTGACTCGCTACACAGCGCGGTCGTGGAGATCGTCGTGAAGAAGGGCGCGCGCTGCCGCTACACGACCATCCAGAACTGGTCGAACAACGTCTACAACCTGGTCACCAAGCGCGCCGTGGCGTACGAGGGCGCGACCATGGAGTGGATCGACGGCAACATCGGTTCCAAGGTCACCATGAAGTACCCGGCCGTCTACCTCATGGGCGAGCACGCCAAGGGCGAGACCCTCAGCGTCGCCTTCGCCGGTGAGGGGCAGCACCAGGACGCCGGTTCCAAGATGGTGCACCTCGCACCGAACACCAGCTCCTCGGTGATCTCCAAGTCCGTCGCCAGGGGCGGCGGCCGCACCTCCTACCGCGGTCTGGTCCAGATCGAGGAGGGCGCGTACGGCAGTGCCAGCACCGTCAAGTGCGACGCGCTGCTCGTTGACCAGATCAGCCGCTCCGACACCTACCCCTACGTGGACGTGCGCGAGGACGACGTCTCCATGGGGCACGAGGCCACCGTCTCCAAGGTCTCCGACGACCAGCTCTTCTACCTGATGAGCCGCGGCATGGGCGAGGACGAGGCCATGGCGATGATCGTCCGGGGCTTCGTCGAGCCGATCGCCCGCGAGCTCCCGATGGAGTACGCCCTGGAGCTGAACCGCCTGATCGAACTGCAGATGGAAGGAGCCGTCGGCTGATGGGTCTCGACACCGCCAAACCCCTGTCGACGCTCCACGAGAAGGCCTCGTACGACGTGGCGGACTTCGCGGTCCCGACCGGCCGGGAGGAGGAGTGGCGCTTCACCCCGCTCTCCCGGCTCAAGGGCCTGCACGAGGGCGTCGCGGCCTCCGCGAACGTGGTCGTGCACGTCGACGCCGCCCCCGAGGTCACCGTGGAGACCGTCGGCCGTGACGACGCGCGGCTCGGCCGGGCCTATGTGCCCGCCGACCGGGTCAGCGCCCAGGCCTACGCCTCCTTCGAGAAGGCCACCGTGATCACGGTGGCGCGCGAGGCCGTCGCCTCCACCCCGACGGTGGTCACCCTCACCGGGTCCGGCCGGGGCGCAGCCTACGGCCACACGGTCGTGAAGCTGGAGCCGATGGCCGAGGCCGTGGTCGTCCTCGACCATCAGGGCAGCGCGCTCTACGCCGACAACGTCGAGTTCGTCGTGGGCGAGGGCGCCACGCTCAAGGTCATCAGCCTGCAGGACTGGGCGGACGACGCCGTGCACGTCTCCCACCACCACGCCCTGCTCGCCAAGGACGCGACCTTCCGCAGCTTCGTGGTCACCCTCGGAGGCGACCTGGTCCGGCTCTCCCCCTCGGTCTCCTACTCCGGGCCCGGCGGCGACGCCGAGCTGAGCGGCCTCTACTTCGTCGACGCCGGCCAGCACCTGGAGCACCGCCTGCTCGTCGACCACTCCCGGCCCGGCTGCCGGAGCAACGTCGACTACCGTGGAGCGCTGCAGGGGCAGGACGCCCACGCGGTCTGGATCGGCGACGTCATCATCCGGGTCGAGGCCGAGGGCACCGACACCTACGAGCTCAACCGCAACCTGCTGCTCACCGACGGCGCCCGCGCCGACTCGGTGCCCAACCTGGAGATCCTCACCGGAGAGGTCACCGGTGCCGGCCACGCCAGCACCTCCGGCCGCCTCGACGACGAGCACCTCTTCTACCTGCAGGCCCGGGGGATCCCCTACGAGGACGCGCGTCGCCTCGTCATCAGGGGCTTCTTCGCACAGCTGGTGGAGAAGATCGAGATCTCCGAGCTTCGCGAGCGGGTGCTCGCCCGGGTCGAGGCGGAGCTTGAGAAGTGACGTTCGAGAAGGTCTGCAAGCTCGCCGACATCCCCGACGAGGGCGTGATCGGCATTGAGGTGGGCGAGACCCCCGTTGCCCTGGTCCGCCGGGGCGATGAGGTCTACGCGCTGCACGACGTGTGCTCCCACGCGGAGGTGAAACTCAGCGAGGGTGAGGTCTACGACGGCACCCTGGAGTGCTGGCTGCACGGTTCGTGCTTCGACCTGCGGTCGGGCAAGCCCACCGGTCCGCCCGCCATCAAGCCCGTCCCCGTCTACCGAGTCAAGATCGACGGCGATGACGTCCTCGTCTCGCTCTCGAAGGAGTCATAAAAGTGTCTGACACGAGCCGAGTTCCCTCGGGTTCCACCCTGGAGATCCGCGACCTGCACGTCAACGTCGCCGACAAGGAGATCCTGCGCGGCGTCAACCTGACCGTGCGGGCCGGCGAGACCCACGCCATCATGGGCCCCAACGGCTCGGGCAAGTCCACGCTCGCGTACGCGATCGCCGGTCACCCCAAGTACACGGTCACCGGCGGCCAGGTCCTGCTCGACGGGGTCGACCTGCTGGAGCTGACCGTCGACGAGCGCGCCCGCGCCGGGCTGTTCCTCGCCATGCAGTACCCGGTCGAGGTCCCCGGTGTCAGCGTCTCCAACTTCCTGCGCACCGCGGTCACCTCCGTCCGTGGCGAGGCCCCCAAGCTCCGCCAGTTCGCCAAGGACCTCAAGTCCGGCATGGACGCCCTGTCCATCGACGCGGCCTTCGCTCAGCGCAATGTCAACGAGGGCTTCTCCGGCGGTGAGAAGAAGCGCCACGAGATCCTCCAGCTGGAGCTGCTCAAGCCGAAGATCGCGGTTCTCGACGAGACCGACTCCGGCCTCGACGTCGACGCGCTGCGCGTGGTCTCCGAGGGGATCAACCGCTTCCGCTCGAACGGCGAGACCGGCGTGCTGCTCATCACCCACTACACCCGCATCCTGCGTTACGTGAAGCCGGACTTCGTCCACGTCTTCTCCGCGGGGCGGATCGTGGAGCAGGGCGGCCCCGAGCTCGCAGAGCGGCTTGAGAACGAGGGTTACGAGGCCTACACGAAGGCGTCGGCCTGATGGTGGACACCGGCCTTGACGTGGAGAGGATCAGGAAGGACTTCCCGGTCCTCTCCCGAGAGCTTCCCGGCGGCAGGCCGCTGATCTATCTCGACTCGGGCAACTCCGCGCAGAAGCCGACCCAGGTGGTCGAGGCGATGCGCGAGCACATGGCGATGCACTACGCCAACGTCGGCCGCGCCATGCACGCGCTGGGCGCCGAGTCCACCGAGGCGTACGAGAACGCCAGGGACAAGGTCGCCGCCTTCGTCGGCGCGCCCGACCGCGACGAGATCGTCTTCACCAAGAACGCCTCCGAGGCGCTCAACCTGGTGGCGTACGCCTTCGGCAACCCCGTCGGCGAGGACCCGCGCTTCCGGCTCGGCCCCGGAGACGAGATCGTCATCTCCGAGATGGAGCACCACTCCAACATCGTGCCGTGGCAGATGCTCGCGCAGCGCACGGGCGCGACGCTGCGCTGGTTCTCCGTCACCGACTCCGGCCGCCTGGACCTGTCGAACCTCGACGAGCTCGTCACCGAGCGCACGAAGATCGTCTCGATCGTGCACCAGTCGAATGTGCTGGGCACGGTCAACCCGGTCGCCCCGGTGCTCGCCAGGGTCCGTGAGGTCGGCGCGCTGATGATGCTCGACGCCTCGCAGTCGGTGCCCCACCAGCAGGTGGACGTGGCCGCGCTGGGCGTCGACTTCCTGGCCTTCACCGGCCACAAGGTCGTCGGCCCCTCGGGGATCGGCGTGCTGTGGGCCCGTGGTGAGCTGCTTGCGGCCATGCCCCCGTTCCTGGGCGGCGGCGAGATGATCGAGGCGGTCTGGATGGACCACTCGACCTACGCGCCCGCGCCGCACAAGTTCGAGGCGGGTACGCCGCCGATCGTCGAGGCGGTCGGCCTCGGCGCCGCGGTCGACTACCTGTCCGAGGTCGGGATGGACGCCGTCGTCCGGCACGAGCACGAGCTCACCGCCTACGCGCTCGGTGCGCTGGGAGAGATCCCGGGCCTGAGGGTGATCGGCCCGCTGGACCTCGCCGACCGCGGTGGCACCGTCTCGTTCACGCTGGAGGGGATTCACCCGCACGACGTCGGGCAGATCCTGGATGACAACTTCGGCGTGGCGGTGCGCGTGGGACACCACTGCGCCCGTCCGCTCCACCTGCGATTCGGAATTCCCGCGACCACGCGGGCGTCCTTCTACCTGTACAACACAACGGCCGAGATCGATGCTCTGGTCCGCGGCCTCCACCACGTGCGGAAGGTGTTCGCCTAGTCATGCCCGAGCAGTCGAGCCGGCGGGCGAGCGGACGGCGGGCGCCACACGCCCACGGCACGGCGCCCGGCGACGCGCGAGCGTACGGCGCAGCGAACGAGAAGGTGAGCACGACCCTATGATCGCCGAGTCCATGTACCAGGAGCTGATCCTGGAGCACTACAAACACCCGCAGGGGAGGGGTCTTCGCGACCCGTACGACGCCGAGGTCCACCATGTGAACCCGACGTGCGGCGACGAGATCACCATGCGGGTGAAGCTGGGCGACGGCGGCAAGGTCGAAGACGTCTCCTACGACGGGCAGGGCTGCTCCATCAGCCAGGCCGCGGCCTCGGTGCTGCATGAGCTGGCCACCGGCTCGACCGTCGACGACTCGCTCGGCGTCGTGGATGAGTTCACCCGGCTCATGCAGGGCAGAGGAAAGATCGAGGCGGACGAGGACCTGCTGGGCGATGCCGTGGCCTTCGCCGGGGTCGCGAAGTTCCCCGCCCGGGTGAAGTGCGCGCTACTGGCCTGGATGGCCTACAAGGACGCGGTCGTGAGGAGCACGAAATGAGCAAGGCTGTTGAGACGCCGACCACGGCGTATGACGGGGACACCACCCATGACGAGGTCATGGAGGCCCTCAAGGACGTCGTGGACCCCGAACTCGGCATCAACGTCGTCGACCTGGGCCTGATCTACGGGCTCCACCTCGACCCCGCGGAGGGGGGCGAGGGGGACGCCCTGCCGGTGGCCACCATCGACATGACGCTGACCAGCGCGGCCTGCCCGCTGACCGACGTCATCGAGGACCAGGCGCACTCGGCCCTGGACGGCATGGTCTCCGACGTGAAGATCAACTGGGTCTGGCTCCCGCCGTGGGGCCCGGACAAGATCACCGACGAGGGGCGCGAGCAGCTCCGGATGCTCGGCTTCAACGTCTGAGACGCGATCGCCGGTACGGCTCGCACCCCCCCGGGTTCGGGCCGTACCCAATTGTGTGAGAGGATCACGGAGGCTGGGAAGAAAAGCCCGGCCGGGAGTGTTGGCTCCAATCGACGGACAAGCGATCGGCTCATGCTGGACGCCCCGACCGAACTCGGCACTGCGAACGCCGGGTATGCTTGATCGTGGTTTGACTGCGTGCGGGTAAACTAGACCCGCTCCGTGCGGTGCGCCTCGACTTGCACCGCACCACCGCCCCCCATGTGGGTGTTGATCGAGCGCGGCCTCAGGCCGCGCGTTCCAGGCTCGTCCTTTCGCAGAAGTGACGTGCCCCGTTCTTCTATCGAAAGGCACGAGTCTTCGTGACCATGCTTGACGCTGTTCTGCCCGAAATCACCGAAATCACCGAAATCTCCCAGGCCCCCGCAGGCACGTCCGAGTTCACCCTTCTCGGCCTGCCGAAGCCGCTGGTGACCGGTCTCTCCCGTGCGGGCATCGACAGTCCCTTCCCCATCCAGCGGGCCACGATCCCCGACATCCTCGCGGGCCACGACGTTCTCGGCCGCGGCCAGACCGGCTCGGGTAAGACGCTCGCCTTCGGCCTGCCCATGATGACCCGCATCGCCGGAGCCAAGGCGCGTCCCGGCCACCCGCTGGCCGTCGTGCTGGTGCCGACCCGCGAGCTCGCCATGCAGGTGACCGACGCGCTGGAGCCCCTCGGCCGCGGCCTGTCGCTGCGGATGAAGACCGTCGTCGGCGGCATGTCCATGGGCCGCCAGATCGAGGCGCTGCGCCGCGGTGTCGAGGTCGTCGTGGCCACCCCCGGCCGCCTGACCGACCTCATGCAGCAGGGTGAGTGCATGCTGGACGAGGTCCAGGTGACGATCCTCGACGAGGCCGACCACATGTGCGACCTCGGCTTCTTCCCGGTCGTCAGCGCGATCCTGCAGCAGACCCCGGCCGACAGCCAGCGCCTGCTCTTCTCCGCGACCCTCGACGGTGACGTGGACAAGCTCGTCCGCCGCTTCCTCACCAACCCGGTGACCCACTCCATGGCCCCGGCCGCCTCCTCGGTCGACACCATGGAGCACCACCTGCTGGAGGTGCACCGCGACGACAAGTTCCCGGTGACCGCCGAGATCGCCAACCGTGAGGGCCGGACCATCATCTTCGTGCGCACCCAGCACGGCGTGGACCGGCTGTGCAAGCAGCTCGCCCAGGTCGGGATCAAGGCCGGCGGCCTGCACGGCGGCAAGCGCCAGAACCAGCGCACCCGCATCCTGGCCGAGTTCAAGGAAGGCACGATCAACGTCCTGGTCTGCACGGACGTCGCGGCCCGCGGCATCCACGTCGACAACATCAGCCTCGTGCTGCACGTCGACCCGCCCCAGGACCACAAGAGCTACCTGCACCGCGGCGGCCGCACCGCCCGGGCCGGGGAGAAGGGCACCGTCATGACGCTGGTGCTCCCCAACGAGCGCCGCTCCACCGACGCGATGACCCGCCGCGCGGGCATCAAGCCGTTCCGTGCCAGGGTCACCCCGGGCCACCCGCGCCTGGAGGAGGTCGCCGGTGCGCGTACCCCCAGCGGCGAGCCGATCCCGGTCTGGGAGCCCTCGGCTCCGGCCAGCAGGCAGCGCCAGGGGCGTGGCGGCTTCGGCGGCAACGGTGGCGGGCGTGGCCCGCGTCGTTTCCGCTCCGAGCGTCCCGCCCACGGTGAGGGCCAGCAGCCCCGTGAGCGTTCCTTCGGTGACGACTCCCGTGGCGGCGGCCAGTACCGTTCCGAGCGCCCGACCGGTGGCGGTTACCGCTCCGAGCGTCCCGCGGGCGGTGGCTACCGCTCCGACCGCGGTGAGCGCCCGGCCGGTGGCGGCTTCCGCTCCGAGCGTTCCACCGGCGGTGGCTACCGCGGTGGCGAGCGGCGCGAGCCGTTCCGCGCCGACCGTCCGGCCTCGACCGGTGGCGGTTACCGCTCCGAGCGTCCCGCGGGCGAGCGCGAGCCCTTCCGCGGTGACCGCCAGGGCGGCGGTTTCCGCGGCGGCGAGTTCCGCGCCGACGGCCGCGGCTCCGCCCCGCGCGGCGGCAGCCGCTACGGCCGCTGATCATCTCGTAGCACCCTGAAGGGCCGGTACGGCATCCGCCGTGCCGGCCCTTCGTCTGGAGCGGCCCGACCCACCGGGACCGCCGTCGCTCCGCGTTCCGGCCCGGTCCCCCGGAAGGGCCCGCCGTCACCGGACTCGCCCGGGCGGGGGAGCGGTGCTTCCTCTGGGGGTGAGGCGGGCGGCCTCGTCCTGGTAGGGCCCGGGGCTCTCGCCGGAGACGAGGGCGAGGAGATGGCGGGTGGCGTGGGCGCCGTAGGCGGAGATGTCGCGGCTCAGGGCGGTGAGCGGGGGGCGGACGACCCGGGAGAGGGGTGAGTCGTCCCAGGCGACGATGGACAGGTCGCGGGGCACCTCCAGGCACAGGTCCTGGGCGGCGGACAGCCCGGCGACGGCCATGATGTCGTTGTCGTAGACGATCGCGGTGGGCCGGGAGGGCGAGCTCAGCAGGCGCCGGGTGGCGCGGGCGCCCTCCTCACCGGTGTAGTCGGTGTGCACGGTCACGTGCTCGGCGACGCCGTCGCAGGCCTCGGCGAAGGCGTGGTCGCGCAGCACGGTGTGGGCCAGGCGCGGCAGCCCGGCGATCCTGGCGATCCTGCGGTGGCCGAGTGCGACGAGATACTCCACGGTCTCGTGGACGGCGCCGCCGTCGTCGGACCAGACGGGCAGCAGCGACCCGGCCTCCGACGGGTGGCCGATCACCACGACCGGCAGGCCGAGTGACTCGAACTCGGGGATGCGGGGGTCGCCCACGTGCAGGTCGACCAGGATGGCGCCGTCGACGCGGCCCTCACCCCACCAGCGGCGGTAGACCGCGACCTCCTGCCCGTGGTCGGAGACCACCTGCAACATGAGCGCGTACGAGCGGGCCGAGAGCTCGCTCTCGATGCCGCTGATGAGTTCCATGAAGAACGGTTCCACGCCGAGCGTGCGCGCCGGGCGGCACATGGCCAGGCCGACGGTGTGGGACCGCGCGCCGTTCAGGGCGCGGGCCGCGCTGTTGGGCCGCCAGCCGATCTCCTCGGCGATCGCCAGGATCCTGGCCCGGGTGCTCTCCGACACGCCGGGCTGCCCGTTGAGCGCGTACGAGACGGCCCCCTTGGACACCCCGGCCCGTCTGGCGACGTCCGCGATCGTCGGTCGTTTCATGATCTCCTCCGCGATTTCAGCTGAACCGGTCCAGTCGCCTATTGACAGTGCCGACACATGGACTTTACGGTCACGATACTTATCCGGCTCAGCAAGCGCATGCGGTCGCGTTTAGTTGTTTGGGAGCGCTCCCATGTTGGAGAGGAGAACATAGATGCGGATTCGACGAAGGTTCGCGATCCTCGGGGTGGCGGCCTGCATGGTCGCGGCCGGGTGCACGGGAGGGTCGACGACGCCGTCCGCCCCGAGCGAGGCGCCGCAGGGTTCGGGCGCCGCGGCCCCCTCGGCGGGGGCGGGGGCGGCGAACGCCGCGTTCCCCCGCAACGAGACCCTGTACACCAGCGGCACCCAGTGGGGCCCGCCGGCCAACTGGAATCCGCTGCGGACCTGGGACTCGGCCACCGGCACCAAGGGGCTCGTCTACGAGACGCTCTTCCTGTACGACCCCCAGACCGACAAGTTCACGCCCTGGCTGGCCGAGAGCGGCACCTGGACGGACGACAAGACCTACGACCTCAAGCTCAGGCAGGGGGTCACCTGGGCCGACGGCAAGCCCTTCACCGCCGACGACGTGGTCTTCACCGTCGAGCTCGGCAAGATGAAGACCGTTCCCTACGCCAACCTGTGGGACTGGCTGGAGAAGGTCGAGGCGGTCGACCCGGGCACCGTCAGGTTCACCTTCTCCAAGGCCAACTACCAGCAGTGGGCCAACTGGGTCTACAGCAACGCGATCGTCCCCAAGCACATCTGGGAAGGTCTCTCCGAGGACGAGGTGCTGAACGGCGTCAACGAGAAGCCGGTCGGCACCGGGCCGTACGCCTACCACAGCCACGACCAGGACCGGATGGCCTGGGTCAAGCGCGACGGCTGGTGGGCCACCGCGGCGCTGGGCAAGGACGTCAAGCCCAAGTACGTCGTCGACATCGTCAACTCCAGCAATGAGGTGGCGATGGGCCTGCTGCTGCAGAAGGGCCTGGACCTCAGCAACAACTTCCTGCCCGGCGTGGCCAACCTGGTCCAGGGCGACTTCGGTATCAAGACCTACTATCCAGAGCCGCCGTACATGCTCTCGGCCAACACGGCCTTCCTGGTGCCCAACACCGCGAAGAAGCCGCTGGACGACCCCGCCTTCCGCAAGGCGATCGCCAACTCCATCGACACCAAGAAGATCGTCGAGGGTGTCTACGGCAACCTGGTCAAGGCGGCCGGCCCCACCGGGCTGCTGCCCCAGTGGGACAAGTACGTCGACCAGGCCGTGGTGAGCGAGAAGGGCTTCTCCTTCGACACCAAGAAGGCGAAGAAGCTGCTGGCCGACGCCGGATACAAGGACGGCGACGGCGACGGGTTCGTGGAGAACAAGGACGGCTCCAAGGCCTCGTTGAAGATCATCGTTCCGGCCGGCTGGACCGACTGGATGGAGGCGAGCCGGGTCATCGCCGAGGGCGCCAAGGCGGCCGGGATCGACCTCACCCCCGAGTTCCCCGACTACAACGCGCTGGTCGACCAGCGCGGGTCCGGCACGTTCGACCTGCTGCTCAACAACGAGCGGCAGCTGTCCAACACCCCCTGGATGTACTACGACTACATGTTCCGGCTGCCGATCAACAAGCAGCAGAACACCGTCAACTTCGGCCGCTACGAGAACAAGAAGGTCTGGGACCTGGTCCAGGACCTCGACGGCAGGAAGGCCGACGACGTCGAGGGCATGAAGCAGGTCGCCTCGGAGATCCAGAAGATCCAGCTCGACGATCTGCCGGTGATCCCGCTCTGGTACAACGGCCTGTGGGCGCAGACCAGCAACGCGGTCTGGACCAACTGGCCCTCCTCCGACCCCGCGACGCCCAAGAGCCCGCCGACCATGTGGCGTAACTGGCTGGAGCTGGGCGGGGTGCTGACCCTGACCGAGCTGAAGCCCGCCGGCGGCTGATCCCCCGCGATTCTCGCCCCCTCCCCGCGCGCGGCGCGGGGAGGGGTTCATCTCGCCGATTCGGGAGGATCGCGTGCGACGCTATTTCGGCCGGAAGCTGCTCGTGTACGGGCTCACCTTCCTCGTGGCCGTCACGATCAACTGGATGATCCCGCGCTTCATGCCGGGAGACCCGGTCCAGAGCATGCTGGCCAGGGCCAACGTGTCACAGCCCGCCGCCGTTGAGGCGATGCGCGCCCACTACACGAGCCTGTTCGGGCTCGACCTGCCGCTCTGGGAGCAGTACGGCAACTTCTGGGCCGCGCTGTTCCGGGGTGACCTGGGGACCAGCATCTGGCTGTTCCCCACCCCGGTGACCGACATCATCATCCGGGCGGTGCCGTACACGCTGGCACTGCTCATCCCGTCCATCCTGCTCAGCTGGTGGGCGGGCAACAGGTTCGGCGCCTTCGCCGCCAGGCGCAAGTGGCTGGACAACACCGCGCTGCCGATCGGGTACGTGCTCACCGCGACGCCCTACATGTGGCTGGCGATCCTGCTGGCCTGGGGGCTGGGCATCGTGGCGGGGATCTTCCCCGTCTCCGGCGGCTACAGCTTCGCCATGCGGCCCAACTGGTCGTGGGAGTTCGTCGGCGACCTGGCGCTGCACTGGTTCCTGCCGTTCGTCTCGCTCTTCCTCGTCGCGTTCGGGGGCTGGGCGATCGGCATGCGCAACATGATCATCTATGAGCTGGAGGCCGACTACTCCACCTACCTGTCCTCGCTGGGGGCCTCGCGGCGGCTCATCCGGCGCTACGCCTTCAGGAACGCGGTACTGCCGCAGATCACCGGCCTGGCCCTGCAGCTCGGCGTGCTCGTGGCCGGAGCCCTGGTCACCGAGATCGTCTTCTCCTATCCGGGGCTCGGCCACCTGATCCTCAAGGCGATCCAGAACCAGGACTTCTTCCTGCTGCAGGGGACCTTCCTGTTCATCGTGGTGGGCGTGCTGGTCGCCAACTTCATCATCGACATCGTCTACGTCCTGGTCGACCCGCGTACCAGGACCGGGATAGGAGGGGAGGCGGCATGACGGCCATCTCCGCAGAGGGCGGGGCGTCATGACGGCCGTGCCCGTCAGGCGCAACGAGGGTCTGTACTTCGCGCTGCGCAACGGGAAGCTGCTGGCCGGACTGGTCGTGCTGGTCCCGCTGCTCGTCCTGGCCGCCGCCGCCCCGCTGATCGCGGGGGGCGACCCGAACACCTACGTCGCCACCCCGGCCTCGCCGCCCTCGGCCGAGCGCTGGTTCGGCACCACCATGTTCGGCCAGGACATCTTCGCCCAGTTCGCCTACGGCCTGCGCGCCACCTTCGTCGTGGGGCTGCTCGGCGGCGGGCTGGCCGCGATCATCGGGATGGCGATCGGCTTCACCGCCGGATACCGGGGCGGCCTGGTCGACGAGGTGCTGAACATGCTCACCAACATCGTCCTGGTCCTGCCCGCGCTGGCGGTGCTACTGATCGTCAACGCCTACCTCGGGGTCCGCAGCGTCGGCGCGCAGGCGCTCTTCATCGGGCTCACCTCCTGGCCCTGGGCGGCCAGGGCCATCAGGGCCCAGACGTTCTCGCTGCGCTCGCGCGACTTCGTGGACCTGGCCAAGCTCAGCGGCGTGCGCACCTGGAAGATCATCGCCAGGGAGATCGCGCCCAACATGAGCTCGTACCTCTTCATGACCTTCATCCTGCTGTTCGGCGGGTCCATCCTGATCGCCGCCTCGCTGGACTTCATCGGGCTCGGCCCCAGCGAGGGTGTCTCGCTCGGCCTGATGCTCAACAACGCGGCCCGCTGGAACGCCCTGCACCTGGGCATGTGGTGGTGGTTCATCCCGCCGGGAGCCGGGATAACCGCCGTCGTCGGCGCCCTGTACGTGATGAACGTCGGCCTGGACGAGGTCTTCAACCCGAAACTGCGGGAGCTGT
Source organism: Streptosporangium sp. CA-115845 (assembly GCF_050943795.1). NCBI lineage: Bacteria > Bacillati > Actinomycetota > Actinomycetes > Streptosporangiales > Streptosporangiaceae > Streptosporangium > Streptosporangium sp. CA-115845. Next base: position 3,738,449 of record NZ_CP191988.1, read on the forward strand.
AGATGACTCTGCGTGTGGACGACCTCAGGGTCCACTACAGGACTCTGCGCGGCGAGGTGAAGGCGCTGGACGGCGTCAGCTTCGGCGTCGGCGACGGCGAGATCCTCGGCCTGGCCGGCGAGTCCGGCTGCGGCAAGACCACCCTCGGCAAGAGCCTGATCAGGATGGACGGCCGGATGCGGCTGGCCGGGGGAACCGTCTCGCTGGACGGCGAGGAACTGCCCATCGGCGACGACCGGCGGATGAACCCCTTCCGCTTCAAGCGGGTGTCGCTCATCCCGCAGTACTCCATGAGCGCGATGAACCCCACCCGCAGGATCGGCAGGATGATCACCGAGCTGCTCGCCTCCCGGGGCGAGAGCGTGGACACAGCCGAGCTGGAACGCCGGCTGGACCTGGTGGAGCTGCCCAGGGACATCCTGGGGCGCTACCCGATCGAGCTGTCCGGCGGGATGAAGCAGCGGATGGTGATGGTCATCTCCACGCTGCTCGACCCCTCCCTGCTCATCGCCGACGAGATCACCTCCGCGCTGGACGTGTCGACCCAGAAGGCCGTGGCCAGGACCCTCGTGGAGTTTCGGGACCGGGGCTTCGTGCGCAGCATGATCTTCGTCACCCACGACATCTCGCTGACCTACCAGATCGCCGACACGATCATGGTCATGTACGCGGGCAAGCTGGCCGAGAAGGCCCCCGCGAGCGTGATCGTCAGCGAGCCGCGCCACCCGTACACCCGGATGCTGATCTCCTCGCTGCCCGAGGTCGGGGTCCGCCACGCGGAGCGCAGGCTCTCCGGCATCCCCGGGCGGCCGCCCTCGCTGCTCGATCCGCCGCGGGGCTGCCGGTTCAGGGACCGCTGCCCGCTGGCCTTCGACAGGTGCGCCGAGGACCCCCCGCCCATCGAGGTCGCCCCCGGCCACCACGTCGCTTGTTGGAAGGCGTAATGCTGAGTCTCGAAGGGGTCACCAAGACCTACCGGGTGGGTGCCTTCGGCACCGCGACCCTCACCGCCGTCGACGACGTGAGCCTCGACCTCGCGCCGGGGGAGGTGGTCTCCCTCATCGGCGAGAGCGGCAGCGGCAAGACGACCCTCGGCAAGACGGTGCTCGGGCTGCTCACCCCGACGCGGGGCAGGATCACCCTCGACGGAGCCCCCGCGCGGCCGGGAAAGGCGTACTACCGGCACGTGCAGGGCGTCTTCCAGGACCCGTTCAGCTGCTACAACCCGGTCTTCAAGGCCGACCGGGTACTTAGGATGATCAAGGACGAGTACTTTCCCGGCGTCGCGGCCTCCGACTGGGAGGGCAGGATCGAGAAGTCGCTCAAGGACGTCGGCCTCGACCCCGGGCAGGTCCTGGGCCGGTATCCGCACCAGCTCAGCGGTGGACAGCTGCAGCGCCTGCTGATCTCCAGGGCGCTGCTGCTCGACCTCAGGTACCTCGTCGCCGACGAGATCACCAGCATGCTCGACGCCTCCACCAGGATCGACGTCCTCAACCTGCTCGCCGACCTGAAGTCGCGCGGTCTCGGGGTGCTGTTCGTCACCCACGACCTGTCGCTGGGCAACTACATCAGCGAGCGGGCCGTGGTCCTGTACCGGGGGCAGGTGGTGGAGTCCGGTCCCACCGCCGCGGTGTTCGGCAACCCCCTCCACCCGTACACGATCAAGCTGCTGTCGTCGGTGCCGAGGCTCACCGCCCGGTGGGACGGCGGCGATCCCGCCGTCCCCGCCGAGGACGTTTCGGCAGGGCCCTCCACGCTGGTGGAGGAGGAACCGGGGCACCTCGTCCGGCGGGGCGACACCACACTGACAAGGAGCGTGAATTGACGACGGTTGGGGCGGTAAGGGCGCTACACGAGGGCTGGACCCTGCGCCAGGTGGGGGGCGGGATCTCCGGCGTCCCCGCCACGGTGCCGGGGTGCGTGCACACCGACCTGCTGGCCGCCGGGCTCATCGAGGACCCGTACCTGGACGACAACGAGAACCGGCTGACCTGGATAGGCCGCTCCGACTGGGACTACGAGACGGTCTTCACCTGGAACGCCGACTCCCACGACCGCGCCGACCTGGTCTGCGAGGGCCTCGACACGGTCGCCACGGTCGAGCTCAACGGCGTGCGGGTCGCCAGCGTCGCCAACCAGCACCGCTCCTACCGCTTCGCCGTACGGGAGCTGCTGCGCGAGGGCGAGAACACGCTGCGGGTCCGTTTCGCCTCCCCGCAGGCCTACGCCGAGGCGCGCCGGGCCGAGCTGGGCGCGCGGCCCGGCGCCTATGCGGCGCCCTACCAGTTCATCCGCAAGATGGCCTGCAACTTCGGCTGGGACTGGGGCCCGGCCGTGGTCACCTCCGGCATCTGGCGGCCGATCGGGCTGCACTCCTGGAGCGGGGCCAGGCTGGCGTCGGTGCGGCCGCTGGTGAGCGGGGACGGGCGCGTCGAGGTGCACGTCACGGTCGAGCGCGCCACGGACGTCCCGGTGACCGTGACGGCCTTGGTCGCGGGCGTCGAGCACGAGGTGCGGCTGGCCGCCGGCGACCGCGAGGCGGTCCTGGAGCTGCGGGTGGAGAACCCCCGGCTGTGGTGGCCGCGCGGCTACGGCGCGCAGGACCGCTACGAGCTGGTCGTACGCCTCGGCGAGGAGGCGTGGACGGGCCGGATCGGTTTTCGCGACGTCCGCCTGGACCGCACCGGCGAGGGGTTCACCGTCGTCGTCAACGACGTGCCGGTCTTCGTGCGCGGCGTCAACTGGATCCCCGACGACTGCTTCCCGGCCAGGGTCACCCGCGAGCGGCTGGCCGAGCGCTTCGGCCAGGCGGCCGGGGCGGGCGTCAACCTGCTGCGGGTCTGGGGCGGCGGCCTGTACGAGAGCGAGGACTTCTACGACCTGGCCGACGAGCTGGGCCTGCTCGTCTGGCAGGACTTCCCGTTCGCCTGCGCCGCCTACCCCGAGGAGGAGCCGTTCGCGAGCGAGGTGGCGGCCGAGGCCCGGGAGAACGTCACCCGGCTGTCCTGGCGCCCCTCGCTGGTGCTGTGGTGCGGCAACAACGAGAACATCGAGGGCCAGGCCGACTGGGGCTGGCGCGAGGAGCTGGGGGAGCGGAGCTGGGGGGCGGGCTTCTACTACGATCTGCTGCCCTCGGTGCTGGCCGAACTCGATCCCACCCGCCCCTACTGGCCGGGCAGCCCGTACTCCGGCGACCCCGACCTGCCGCCCAACGACCCCGCGCGCGGCACCATCCACATCTGGGACGTCTGGAACCGCGAGGACTACACCCGCTATGGCGACTACCGCCCCCGCTTCGTCGCCGAGTTCGGCTTCCAGGGGCCGCCTGCCCACGCCACACTGCGCGGGGCGGTCTCCGACGACCCGCTCACCCCCACCTCGCCCGGCGTGCTGCATCACCAGAAGGCGCACGAGGGCAACGCCAAGCTGCTGCGCGGCCTCGGTGACCACCTGCCCCGGCCGGAGACCTTCGACGACTGGCACTACCTGACCCAGCTCAACCAGGCCAGGGCGATGGCCTTCGGCATCGAGCGCTTCCGGGCGCTGGCGCCGCACTGCGCGGGCACGATCGTCTGGCAGCTCAACGACTGCTGGCCGGTCACCTCCTGGTCGGCCGTCGACGGCGCCGGGCGGCGCAAGCCCCTGTGGTACGCGCTGCGCCGCGTCTACGCCGACCGCCTGCTCACCGTCTGCGACGGCGCCGTGGCCGTGGTCAACGACGGCCCGGAGCCCTGGGCGGGCGAGCTGGAGCTGCTGCGGCTCGGCCTGGGCGGGGAACCGCTGGCCAAGGAGAGGGTCGCGGTCGAGGTGGCACCCCGCTCGGTGGCCAGGGTCGGGCTCCCGGACTCGGTGGCCGTCCCCGAGGACCCGACCGCCGAGCTGCTCTCGGTACGGCTGGGCGAGCACCGTGTGCTCCGCTTCTTCGCCGAGGACCCGCGGGTCGCCTTCCCGGTGGCCGCCTACGACACCGAGGTCATCTCGGCGGGGGACGGCCTGGACGTCACCGTCACCGCCCGCACCCTCCTGCGCGAGCTGGCCCTGTTCCCCGACCGCCTCGACCCGGCCTCCTCGGTGGACGACATGCTGCTGACCCTGCTCCCCGGCGAGAGCGTCACCCTGCACGTGACGGGCTCGCCCGACCCGGCCGCCCTGGTCACCCGCCCGGTGCTTCGCTGCCTCAACGACTGAACGTCCCCCGGGCCGCCCGCATGGGCGGCCCGGTCACGAGACGGTCAAACGGAGTGGTGAGCTCCGGAGATCACCCGGCGGTTCGCGTCCGGCGAGGGCGGACCCGCACACGCCGGGGTCGGTGAGCCCGTTAGGCTTGACGCGCACATCCGACGACGCCGAGAGAGATCATGAAGACCTTCGAAGAGCTGTACGCCGAGCTGTCCGACAAGGCGCGTACCCGGCCCGCGGGCTCGGGCACCGTGGCCGCGCTGGACGCCGGAGTCCATGCCATCGGCAAGAAGGTCGTGGAGGAGGCCGCCGAGAGCTGGATGGCGGCCGAGCACGAGTCGAAGGAGCGGGCGGCCGAGGAGATCTCCCAGCTCCTCTACCACGTGCAGGTCCTCATGATCGCCAGGGGGATCGGACTGGACGAGGTCTACAAGCATCTGTGAGCCGGTGCGCCCGGCTCCCGGTCTGGTAGGCAGATCCCGTCCACACGTAAGGAACCCAGCCATGCTCCGTCTCGCCGTACCCAACAAGGGCGCCCTCACCGAGGCCGCCCAGACGATACTCAAGGAAGCCGGATACCGTGCCCGCAAGGACAGCAAGGAGCTCGTGGTCGTCGACCCGGAGAACTCCTGCGAGCTGTTCTTCCTGCGGCCCAAGGACATCGCCGTCTACGTCGGCGAGGGCACCCTGGACGCCGGGATCACCGGCCGCGACATGCTCCACGACTCCGGGGCGCAGGTCGAGGAGATCATCCCGCTCGGCTTCGGCCGCTCCACCTTCCGCTTCGCCGCCAATCCGGGGGACTTCGACTCCGTCGCCGACCTCAAGGGCAGGCGCGTCGCCACCTCCTACGCGGGCCTGCTGGAGTCCTACCTGGCCGAGCAGGGCGTCGACGCCCGGGTGATCAAGCTGGACGGCGCCGTCGAGACCGCCATCCGGCTGGGCGTGGCCGACGCCGTGGCCGACGTGGTGGAGACCGGCACCACGCTGCGCAACATCGGCCTGGAGGTGTTCGGCGAGCCGATCGCCGACTCCGAGGGTGTGCTGATCAAGCGGCTCGGCTCCGTGGAGGCCCCGGGCCTGCAGCAGCTCGTCCGCCGCCTGCAGGGCGTGCTGATGGCACGTGACTACGTGATGATGGACTACGACATCCGCGCCGAGCGGATCGAGGAGGCCATCGCCCTCACCCCCGGAATGGAGGGCCCCACGGTCTCTCCGCTGCACCGGGAGGGCTGGGTCGCGGTCCGGGCCATGGTCCCGCGCAAAGGGCACCAGCAGGTCATGGACCAGCTCTGGGAGATCGGCGCCAAGGCCATCCTGGTGACCGCCATCTTCGCCTGCCGGATCTGACCCGCCGTCCGCGCCCCTCCGCGCCACCGGTCCGGCTTGCGGTGGTGTCCGCATATCTGACAAATGTCATCTCCAAACCCGGAGAAGCGGCACTGAGGATTCCCGCCGGGCGCTCCTAGCGTTGGGGCATGGACGCCATCGCCCTCACAGACGTGAGCAAGAGCTACGGCAACGTGCTCGCCGTCGACGGCCTGAACCTCGCCGTCGAGGCGGGCCGGACCGTCGCCCTGCTCGGCCCCAACGGGGCCGGCAAGTCAACCTCGATCAACATGATGCTCGGCCTGATCCGCCCGAGCGGGGGTCGTGTCGAGATCCTGGGAGGCTCCCCCGAGGCGGCCGTCGCCCGGGGTGAGATCGGGGCCATGCTGCAGAGCGGTGAGCTCATCGGTGAGCTCACGGTCAGGGAACTGGTCGACTTCGTCCGGCGGCTCTACCCGGAGCCGCTCGGTCTCGACGAGATCCTGCGGGTGGCCGACCTCACCGAACTGGCGCGGCGGCGCGCCGACAAGCTGTCCGGCGGGCAGGCGCAGCGGGTCAGGTTCGCCCTGGCCATCGCGGGCGCGCCCAAACTGCTGGTGCTGGACGAGCCCACCGCGGCCATGGACGTGGAGTCGCGGCTGCGGTTCTGGAAGAGCATGCGCGACTACGCCGCCGAGGGCCGGACGGTCCTGTTCGCCACCCACTACCTGGAGGAGGCCGACGAGAACTCCGACCGGGTCATCGTGATCACCCGGGGCAGGGTCGTGGCCGACGGCACCGCCGCCCAGATCAAGTCGGGGATCGGCGACCACGTCGTCCGCTTCACCCTGGGCGGGCAGCCGGTCGCGGGGCTGGACGGCCTGCCGGGCGTCTCCGCCGCGGAGATCTCCCAGGGCGTCGCCACGCTGCGCACCGCCGACCCCGATGCCACCGTGGCGGCCCTGTACCGGGGCACCTCGCTGGAGATCCGCGACCTCAGGATCATCGGCGCCGACCTTGAAGACGCCTTCCTCGCCCTCACCCGGGAGTCCTGATGCCGAACTACGTCAAAATCGAGGTCCTGAGGATGTTGCGCAACAAGCGCTACATCATCTTCGTGGTGGGCTTCCCCGTGGTGTTCTACCTGATCTTCTCCGGCATCTGGGGCGCCCAGACGGATTCCGGCGGGGTACGGGCCGGCGTCGTCCTCATGGTCTCCATGGCCGCCTACGGGGCGATCGCGGCCTGTCTGATGAGCACCGCCGTGCCGTGGGCGCAGGAGCGGCAGTCCGGCTGGCTCCGCCAGCTCCAGATCACCCCGCTGCCCGGCTGGGCGATCATCGTCACCAAGCTGATCGCCGCGCTGCTGCTGGTGCTGCCGTCCATGGTGCTGGTCTGCCTGGCCGCGGTCCTCACCCAGGGCGTCCGGCTGCCGGTGGGGGAGTGGCTCGCGCTGATCCCGGCCCTGTGGATCGGCGCCGTGCCGTTCGCCGCGCTCGGCCTGCTCCTCGGTTCGCTGCTGCCCGCGGACGCCGCGCAGTCGGCCGCGATCATCAGCACGTTCGGGCTGGCGATCCTGGGCGGGCTGTGGTTCCCTGTGGAGATCATGCCCGAGGCCATGAAGAGCGTCGTGCACGCGATGCCCTCCTTCTCCTACGCCGACATCGGCCAGCGCCTCGTCGCCGGTGACGCGGTACCGACGTCCGCCGTGGTGACCGTCGTGGCCTGGGCCGCGGCGCTCGGCACCGCCGCGGTGTTCGCCTACCGCAGGGCACTCGCGCGCGCATGATGCGCGTCTCCGCGCTCACCTTCGGCGGGACGGGCGAGCGCCCGGCCCGCCTCCGGCGGCTGTCGGGGATCTCCGTCGGCCTGGTCTACCTGTGCTTCCCGGTCCTGGAGATCGTCACCGGCGAGGTGTCCGGGGACAGGGCCGTCTGGGGAGGCGCCGGCCTGGCCGCCTTCGTCGCCCTCTACGTCGCCACGGTGCTGAGCCCGAGGAACTTCGGCGACCCGACCCGCCTGACGTACTGGCTGCTGGGGGTGACCACGCTTCTGGGGGTCGGCCTGGCGGTGGCCTTCGGCGGCGGCTGGCTGACCCTGCCGATCTACCTGGCGGTGGTCTACGGCATGGCGCTGCGTCCTCGGTTCTCGGTGGCCGGTGTCCTCGCGATGGGCCTCGCCGTCGCGCTGATCGGCCTGCTGAAGGAGCACGACCTCGGTGTCACCCTGGTGCTCGTCTTCCAGGTCATCACGCTCGGCGTGCTGTTCATGGGGGTGCGCAACACCCGGATGCTGGTGGCGAGGCTCCGCCAGGCACAGGAGGAGGTGGCGCGGCTGGCCGCGAGCGAGGAGCGGCTGCGCATCGCCAGGGACCTGCACGACCTGCTCGGCCACAGCCTGTCGCTGATCGTGCTGAAGAGCGAGCTGGCCGGGCGGCTGGCGGAGAGCGGCTCGGAACGGACCGTGGCGGAGATCCGCGACATCGAGTCGGTGGCCAGGCAGGCGCTGGTCGAGGTGCGCGACGCCGTCACCGGCTACCGCCAGCGTGGCCTGTCCGGCGAGCTGGACGGTGCCCGCGCCGCTCTGGAGGCCGCCGGGACGAGGCTGACGATCCGGCTCGCGGGCACCCCGCTGCCGGACGCGCTGGACGAACTGCTGGGCTGGGCGGTGCGGGAGGGCGTCACCAACGTCATCCGGCACGCGCGGGCGACCCGGTGCGAGATCGAGGTGACCATGGACGAGGAGGTCGCGGCCCTGAGGATCGTGGACGACGGGCGCGGCGCGGCCTCGTACGGGCCGGGCAGCGGGCTGACCGGGCTCACCGAGCGGGTGCGGGCGGCCGGCGGCACGGTGTCCGCCGGGCCGCAGCCGACCGGCTTCGCCCTCAGGGTCACGGTGCCGCATGCTGAGACCCTTCGCCCGCCGGCGACGAGAGGGGTTCGATGATCCGGGTGCTGCTGGTGGAGGACCAGGCGATGGTGCGGGGCGCCCTGGCCTCGCTCCTCGGCCTGGAGCCCGACATCGAGGTGGTGGGAGAGGCCGCCGACGCCGGGGAGGCGCTCGCCGTGGCCCTGCGGACCCGGCCGGATGTCGCGCTGCTCGACGTCGAGATGCCCGGTGACGACGGCATCACCGCCGCCTCGCGGATCCGCGAGGCGCTGCCCGGTTGCCGGATCATGATCCTGACCACCTTCGGCCGCCCCGGCTATCTGCGCAGGGCGATGGAGGCGGGCGCGATGGCCTTCCTGGTGAAGGACAGCCCGGCCCGGGAACTGGCCGCCGCCGTCCGGCGGGTCCGCGGCGGCGAGCGCGTCATCGATCCGGGCCTGGCCGCCGCCGCGCTCAGTGCCGGTCCCAACCCGCTGTCGCCCCGCGAGCGTGACGTCCTGGTCGCCGCCTCGGGCGGCTCCAGCATCGCCGACATCGCCGCGCGCCTGCACCTGTCGGAGGGGACGGTCCGCAACTACCTCTCCTCGGCCATCCGCAAGACGCACGCCCGCAACCGCATCGAGGCCGTCGAGCGCGCCCGCACCCAGGGCTGGCTCTGAGCCGGGTTCACGAGGAGAGCGCCGCGGCCTCCTCGGCCTCGATCTGCTCGTTCCACTCGCGCTTGGTGGAGCGCCAGGCCTCGTCGTCGCGGCCCAGGCGCCAGTAGCCCGAGATGGACAGCTGAGACAGCGGGATGCCGCGCTCGGCGCGCAGGTGGCGCCTGAGCTCGCGGACGAAGCCCGCCTCGCCGTGGACGAAGGCGTGCACGGCGTCGTCGGGGAAGTTCAGCTCGCGGACCGCTTGGACGAGCCGCTCACCGTACGGGCCACCCGTGCGGTGCAGCCAGACGACCTTCACGTCGCCCGATGAGTCGAGTCGCTGCTCCTCCCGGGCGTCCTCGACCTCGATGAAGGCCCAGGCTCGCGCCCCGGCGGGGAGGCGTTCCAGGGAGGCGGCGATGGCCGGCAGCGCGCTCTCGTCCCCCGCGAACAGGTGCCAGCCGGCCTCCGGGTCGGGGGCGTAGGCTCCGCCCGGGCCGAAGAAACAGATCTCCTCACCCGGCTGGACCCGGTCGGCCCACGGCCCGGCGAGGCCGCTGTCGCCGTGGTGGACGAAGTCGATCGTCAACTCGCCCGCGTCGGCGTCCCAGCGGCGGACGGTGTAGGTGCGGGTGGTGGGCCACTGCTCGCGGGGCAGGTCGCGGCGGATCGCCTCCATGTCGAACGGCTGTGGGTAGCTCACCCCCGCCGGGGCGAACAGCAGCTTCACGTAGTGGTCCGTGTACTCGTCCGCGCGGAAACCGGCGAGCCCCGGGCCACCGAGCACCACCCGGATCATGTGCGGGGTGAGCCGCTCGACCCGCTGGACCCGGCCGCTCGTCACCTTGCGTGCGGTTTTCTCGTCTGCCATATGCCACTCCGGGGGAGTCAAAGTTAGGTGAACCTAACTCGTACCATACGTCACCGAAGCGTAGTGATGGGGTTCGCCACCCGGTCTGCCCGTTCCGGGGGTGGCGATGATCCTGTGGCCCGCCGTCGCGGAGCCGGTGGCCGCCGTTATGAATCTACATTGTAAAGGCGATGGCGCCGGTGTGAAGACCCTCCGGCCTCGGGTGTCCGTGCCTCAGTGCCGCATGGACGCGACCTGGCGGATCAGGTCGGAGACCCGCACGATGCCCATGCAGCGGCCGACCTCGTCGGTGACCACCAGGTCGTCGTAGACGCGCTCGGCGTCGCGGCCCGCGACCTGCATGGCCGCGATGGCGGTGGTCGTCCTGGGGACCGCGCGGGCGGGGTCGGCCAGCCGCCCGGCGGGTTTCCTGCCGTGCAGGGCGTGGCCGAACCGGCCGGAGATCGACAGCAGGAAACGGCTGCGGTCGAGGCTGCCCTTGGGGCGCTGGTACTCGTCGACGAGGACCACGCTGGTGATGGACGGCTCACCGCCGAAGGCGTCGATCGCGGCTTCGGCGGTGGCCTCGTAGGGGAGGGTCACCGCGGGCAGCAGGAACTCCTGGACGCGTGGACCGAGCGTGAACCGGGACGGCTCCTGTTCGACGACCGGGAGTGGTACGTGCACCCGGCCGGACGGGCCGGGGGCCAGCAGCGGGCCCTGCGCGAGCCGGACCCCCCAGCCGCGGAGCGCGGAGAGCTGCGCCTCGTCGCGCACGCCGGGGGCCAGCACGTGCGCGCCCGCTTCCCGGGCGAGCCGGGCCAGCCCCTCGCCGATGGCGGTGCGGCGCGGGTCGCGGGGCACCTGGGCGATCAGGTCCGGGGAGATCACCGCCAGGTACGGCGCCGCGTCGGCGAGAAGGTCCAGCGGGATGTGCCCGGTGCCCAGGTCGCCCACCGCGATGAGGTAGCCGATGGCGCGCAGGCCGTCCAGGCCGACTACCAGGGAGCGGCGCTCGAACTGGGCGAAGTCACCCCGCACGGTGAGGATCACCTCGCGGGGACGCCGCCCGGAGGCGCGGAGGGCCTCGTGGAGCGGCGCGAGCGCGGCCGTGCCGCCGATCACCGCGGCCGTCGGCAGGGTCAGCACCAGCGGCAGCAGGGTCTCGCCGGCGGCGGCGTCGTGCACGGTCTGGATCGTGGTGGAGATGTTCCCCCGGCCCTCGCCTCCTGCCTGGAGCGCGATGACGCCTCCGGTGTCGAGGTCGACGACAGGCGTGAGGCCCGCGGGGGCCGCTGTGGGGTCCTGCGGGTTGACGTGCGCTCTGGTCGTCACGTTCAAAAGGATGGGGGCTCCTTTGGCGCCATAGAAGCAACGTGCAGCGATGTTCACTGATATTTCGCCATCCGTTGGATTTGTCCAGCGTGATCGTGTGTTCCGCGAGGTCAGCCGGTAGTGTCGCGTTTCATGACGTCGCGACCGGCCAAAGGGGGAGGCCGCTGGGTCTCGGTGGCGCCCGACCGCCTGAACCGCTGGATCGACGGTTTCGTCGACAGGCACGGGCCGCCGCGGGTGACGGCCTCGGCCTCCGCCGTACGCCTTGAGGGCGCGGACGGCGCGGTCGCCGAGTGCCAGGTGCCGTTTCCGCCGCTCGTCCAGGCCGGGGGCGGTCCGCTGGCGCGTCTGGTCACCCACGTGCGCACCGAGCGCAGGGTCGGGGTGCTGCTGGTGCGGCTGGGGGGACACGCGGCGGGGATCTTCCAGGGAGCGGAACTGCTCTCCTCCAAGGTCGGCTCGCGGCCGGTGCACGGGCGCAGCGCGGCGGGCGGCTGGTCACAGCGGCGCTTCGCCCGGCGCAGGGAGAAGCAGGTGGACCAGGCGCACGAGGCGGCGGCCGAGGTGGCGCTGCGCGTCCTGGGGCCGCGGGTGGACGAGCTGGAGGCGGTCGTGCTCGGTGGAGACCGGCGCGCGGTCGACGCATTGCGCTCGGATCGCAGGCTCGCCCCGGTCTTCGCGCTGGAGGCCGAGCCCTTCCTGACGGTTCCCGATCCGAGGCTGGTGGTCCTGCGGGACACCCCCGCCCAGTTCCGCGCGGTCCGCATCAGGGTGAGCGATCCCACGTAATCGAGGAGAGCCGGGCCCTTGCCGCGCCGTACACTGATCGGTATGCGCACTCCCGATTGACCGTCGTCCCGATGAAGGCGAGACGGCCGAGCCGAGAGCCGGGAGACACAGGGCGCGGCGGGTTCGGCCACAGTGAAGTGAGCCTGTGTATTTCCTGCTGGGAGTGTTCTCCAACCATGATCGTAGCTTCTGACATCGAACTGCGGGCCGGGGCCCGCCTGCTCATCGAGGGCGCGTCGTTCCGGGTGAACCCCGGCGACAAGATCGGGCTCGTCGGCCGCAACGGGGCCGGGAAGACCACGCTGACCCGGGTGCTCGCGGGAGAGGGGGCGGCGGCCTCGGGCACGGTCTCCATCAGCGGGGAGGTGGGTTACCTGCCGCAGGATCCGCGCACCGGTGACCTGCACGTGCTCGCCCGCGACCGTATCCTGTCGGCCCGCGGGCTCGACGGGGTGCTGCGTGAGCTGCGCGAGGCCGAGCTGGGCATGTCCTCGGCGGACGATCGCACCAGAGACCGCGCCGTGCGCGCCTACGGGCGCCTGGAGGACCGGCTGCACGTGCTGGGCGGGTACGCCGCCGAGTCGGAGGCCGCCTCCATCGCCTCCAGTCTGGGGCTGCCGGACCGGGTGCTCGGCCAGCCGCTGGAGACGCTCTCCGGCGGGCAGCGCAGGCGGGTGGAGCTGGCTCGAATTCTCTTCAGCGGGGCAGAGACTCTCCTTCTTGACGAGCCGACAAACCACCTAGATGCTGACTCAATCGGGTGGCTTCGTGATTTTTTACGATCTCACCAGGGCGGCTTGATCATTATTAGCCACGACGTGGGGCTTCTTGAAGCGACGGTAAACCGCGTCCTGCACCTCGACGCCAACCGTGCGGTGATCGACACCTACAACGTCGGCTGGAAGGCCTATCTGGCCCAGCGGGAGACCGACGAGAAGCGCCGTAGGCGCGAGCGCGCCAACGCCGAGAAGCAGGCCTCCGCCCTGATGTCGCAGGCCGACAAGATGCGTGCCAAGGCCACCAAGGCCAAGGCCGCGCAGGACATGCAGCGCCGTGCCGAGCGCCTGCTCTCCGGCCTGGAGGTGGAGCGGCGCGGCGACAAGGTCGCCAAGCTGCGCTTCCCCCAGCCGGCTCCGTGCGGGCGCACCCCGATCATGGCGGAGGGGCTGTCGAAGTCGTACGGCTCCCTGGAGGTCTTCACGGACGTCGACGCCGCCGTGGACAGGGGCAGCAGGGTCGTGATCCTGGGTCTGAACGGCGCGGGGAAGACCACCCTGCTGCGCATTCTGGGGGGTGTCGAGGAGCCCGACACCGGGGCGGTCAAGGCCGGCCACGGGCTCAAGCTGGGCTACTACGCGCAGGAGCACGAGACGATCGACCCCGGCCGTAGCGTGCTGGAGAACATGCGCTCGGCCGGGGGAGAGCTCCCCGACGTGGAGTTGCGCAAGGTTCTGGGCTCGTTCCTGTTCACCGGCGACGACGTGGACAAGCCCGCGGGGGTGCTGTCGGGCGGGGAGAAGACGCGGTTGGCGCTGGCCACGCTGGTGCTGTCGGCGGCCAATGTCCTCCTCCTCGACGAGCCCACGAACAACCTCGATCCGGCCAGTCGGGAACAGGTTCTTTCGGCGCTAAAGTCCTATTCTGGGGCGATTGTGCTCGTCACGCATGATGAGGGTGCTGTAGAGGCTCTACGACCCGATAGGGTGATCTTGCTACCTGACGGAGTTGAAGACGCATGGAGCGACGAATTTTCCGATCTTGTGGCACTTGCCTGATCTTAATTTGAGCGGGTACGGATCTTTTCCCGTGGAGTAGGTAGCCGATCTCGCTGAAATGACTGATCATGGCGTGTGTAACGCTGCGGAAGTCTGGCACTACAGGAGGTACTCGTGGCCGAGACTCTCAAGAAGGGCACCCGGGTTACCGGGGCCGACCGTGAAAAACTGGCCTCCGATCTCAAGAAGCGCTACAGCGCGGGTGAAAGCATCCGCGCTCTGGCCGCTTCGACCGGCAGGTCGTACGGGTTCATCCACCGCATCCTGAGCGAGTCCGGTGTGACTCTGCGCGGGCGTGGTGGCGCCACCCGAGGCAAGTCCAAGCGCTGACTCCGCCTCGGAACGCGCGACCGCAGCCGCTCGTCCCCCACACGCCGAAGCCGTTCCCGCCCGAGCCTATAGAACCTCATTCTGGAGAGTCGATAGGCTCGGGCGAGGCGGAAACGGAAGGTGGGAGAACGGGCGATGGTGGAAGTGGCGTTCGGGGGGAGTGCGGAGGAGATCTCTCTGAAGGAGGTCGGTCTGCGCTACGAGGTGGACGGCGAGATCGCGACGATCACGCTGGACCGTCCGGAGAAGCGAAACGCTCAGACGTTCGCTACCTGGTCGGCTCTGGCTCATATCGGTGACAACCTGCCGCAGCAGGTGAGGGTCGTCGTGATCAGAGGTGAGGGGCCGTCCTTCTCGGCGGGGATCGATCTGAGGATGTTCACCCCGGAGGGGGTGCCAGGGCAGGGGGCGTTCACGTCCCTGGCGACGCTCGACGAGACGGCTTTCGTCGACCGGGTGGCGGCGGCCCAGCGGGGTTTTCTCTGGCTGAGACGTCCCGACATCGTCTCCGTGGCGGCCGTGCAGGGCCATGCGGTCGGTGCGGGGTTCCAGCTGGCGCTCGCCTGTGACCTGCGGGTCCTGGCGGACGACGCCGAACTGTGCATGAAGGAGCCGGCTCTCGGGCTGGTTCCCGACCTGACCGGCACCAAGCCGCTGGTCGAGCTGGTGGGCCTGTCCCGGGCCATCGAGATCTGTCTGACCGCCCGCGTCGTGGGGGCGCAGGAGGCGGCCAGGATCGGCCTGGCCGAACTGGTCGTCGCACCGGGGGAGTTGACGGAGGCCGTGCGCGACCTGACCGCCGCGCTGCTGGCGACCAACCGCGACGCCGCGACGGCGACCAAGCGGCTGCTTCAGGGTGCTTCGGGGCGCACGCTGGAGGAGCAGGCCGCGGCCGAGGCGCGCGAGCAGGAGGCGCGCATCAAGGCGGTTTTCGGGTAGGTCACCGAGCTTTCAGACGATCCGTCATGTTCGGCGAGAAGACCGCCGGGCAGGTGAATCGCCTCCCCGCTGCGAAACGGCCGGGGCCCGGCCGTCGCCTGTCTCGGCAGGGGGGCGAGAAGCCGCCCTTCTCTCGGGCGAGCCGGCGGTGTTCGCCTCAAGCTGACGGGGGAATGAGCGCGCCTCTCCCGGTGCTCGCATCGGGAGAGGAGGCCAGATGGCGATGATGGGTGGGGGCTTCGGCCCCCAGATGATGCGTTCGCTCCGGCGGGACAGCTCGGTGACCAAGGAACGTCTGACACCGGGCACGGTCCGGCGCATCGCCCGCTACGCCAGGCCCTTCTCGCGGTATATCGCCGCCTTCCTCGCGCTGGTCGTGGTCGGCTCGGTCATCGTGATCGCCAACCCGCTGCTGATGAAGGCGATCATCGACGACGGCATCGTCGCCAGGCGCCAGGGGGTGGTGATCGCCCTCGCGCTGGTCATCGCGGGCCTGGCGGTCGCGGACGCGGTGCTCACCCTGGCCCAGCGCTGGTTCTCCGCGCGGATCGGCGAGGGTCTCATCTACAACCTGCGCACCGAGGTCTTCGACCACGTCCAGCGCATGCCCGTGGCCTTCTTCACCCGCACCCAGACCGGTGCCCTGGTCTCCCGGCTCAACACCGACGTCATCGGAGCCCAGCGTGCCCTGACCAGCACGCTGTCGTCGGTCGTGGCCAACGTGGTCATGCTGGTGCTGGTTCTCGGTGCCATGCTGGTGCTCTCGTGGCAGATCACCCTCGTCGCCCTCGTGCTGCTGCCGATCTTCGTCCTCCCCGCCAAGTGGGTCGGCAGGAAGATGTCCGGGCTCACCCGTGAGCAGATGCAGCTCGACGCCGAGATGAGCTCCATGATGACCGAGCGGTTCAACGTCGCCGGCGCGATGGTCGCCAAGCTGTACGGCCGCCCGGCCGACGAGGCGGCCACCTTCGGCGGCAAGGCGGGGCGGGTGCGCGACGTCGGCGTCACCGTGGGCATGTACGGGACGGTCTTCCGGGTCGCGCTCGGCCTGGTGGCGGCGCTGGCCACCGCCCTGGTGTACGGCCTGGGCGGCCTGCTGGCCGTCTCCGGCGTCTTCGAGCTCGGCACCCTGGTGGCCCTCGCCGCCCTCCTGATGCGCCTGTACGGCCCGCTGACGAGCCTGTCGAACGTGCACGTGGACGTGATGACCGCGCTGGTCAGCTTCGACAGGGTCTTCGAGGTGCTCGACCTGCGGCCCATGGTCGCCGAGCGGCCCGGCGCCAGGCCCCTTCCCGAGGGGCCGGTCTCCGTGGAGTTCGACGACGTCCGGTTCAGGTACCCCACGGCCTCGGAGGTGTCGCTGGCCTCGCTGGAGGCGGTGGCCCGCCCTGACACCGGGCCGGGCCACGAGGTGCTGCGCGGCGTCACCTTCACCGCCCGCCCCGGCCAGATGGTCGCCCTGGTCGGCCCCTCGGGAGCGGGAAAGACCACCATCACGGGCCTGGTCTCGCGCCTCTACGACGTCAGCGAGGGTGCGGTACGGATCGACGGCCTGGACGTGCGCGACGCCACCCTGGCCTCGCTGCGCGACACCGTGGGGGTCGTCATGCAGGACGCCCACCTGTTCCACGACACCATCGGGGCCAACCTCCGCTACGCCAGGCCCGAGGCGAGTGAGGAGGAGATCTGGGAGGCGCTGCGGGCCGCCCAGATCGCAGAGTTGGTGCTGGACCTGCCCGAGGGGCTGGAGACCGTGGTGGGCGACCGGGGTCACCGGCTGTCCGGCGGTGAGAAGCAGCGGCTGGCCCTGGCGAGGTTGCTGCTCAAGGCGCCCCGGGTGGTCGTCCTCGACGAGGCCACCGCGCATCTGGACTCCGAGTCCGAGGCCGCCGTCCAGCAGGCGCTGAAGGTCGCGCTGGCCGGGCGCACCTCGCTGGTCATCGCCCACCGGCTGTCCACGATCCGCGAGGCCGACCAGATCCTGGTGGTCCAGGACGGCCGCATCGTCGAGCGGGGTAGGCACGAGGAACTGCTGAGCAGGGGGGCGGTCTACGCCGAGCTCTACCGGACTCAGTTCAGTCAGGCGTCCTGACCGCGTCCGCGGTGCCGGCGGCGCGTCTTCGAGTGGCTCTTCCAGCGCGGATGGTGTAGATCATGGGGGCGTGGAAGACCGGCTTAGACGTGATGACCTGACCGACGACGAGTGGACACGGCTGGCGCCGTTGCTGCCCGCTCACGCCAGGCAGGGGAACCGGTGGGCCGATCACCGCGCGATCATCGACGGAGTGTTCTTCCGGACCAGGACCGGCTGCCCCTGGCGGAAGCTGCCCGAGGCCTACGGCAAGTGGAAGACGATCTACAACCGGCATCGCCGCTGGTGCCAGGACGGCACCTGGGAGGCGATCCTGGACGCGCTGCCGAGCGCTCCCGCCCGGCGGCCGGTCCCGCCCGGGGACATCCGTCCAGGTGCGATGTTCGAGGTCGCCAACTGATGACCGGTTGACGGAGGGGAGCGCGGGCCGGTGTCAGGATGAGGGGACGTAGCCCAGGCGGGTGAGCTCCTCGCGGGCGACCTTGGCCACCAGTTCGGCGTCCTGGCCGCGCAGGCGGGTGCGCCAGACGCCGACCCTCGGCATGTTCCGGCCCAGCAGGGCGATCTTGGGGACCCGCGTCTCCAGAAAGCGGGAGAGCTCGCCCGTGGCCTCGGCCGGGGAGGAGACCAGGTCCTCGTAGCGCAGGGTCAGCAACTGTTCGCGGGGCAGCTCCTGGTGGAGCGAGGCCGCGAGCCGGACCGCGCTGCGCCAGCGCAGCGCGCACTTTCCCGCCGTGGGCATCGCCTTCCAGCGTTCGCGGTGCTCGCCGGAGCTGACGCCGAGGAAGGGGTTGGGGAACTCCGTCTCGTCGCTCAGCATGGCCGGCTTGAACCACGTCAGGGAGGCGGGGTCGGCCAGCATGTCGGCGGCCACATCCCGGCCGTCCCTGATCAACTGGACGAAACGGGCGTCCGGAAAGGCCTGCAACAGCACCGAGGCGCTGTAGAGCAGGTCGGGGCTGGCATCGCCGAAGCGGGCCACCGAACCCGAGGCCACGCAGGGGCCTGCTCCGGTCACACCGCCCGCTTCCCGGCACGGGGCCGTGCACTCCTCGCAGGCGCCGGGGACGATCTGCCAGGACTCGGCCATGGCGTCGCGGAGCACGCGGGTCGCGCCCATGCCCCGCCCCGCGATCGAGGGGCGCCGGGCGAAGGCGTAGACGACGTGCGCCACCGCCGCACGTCCCATGGTGACGTGGAACCCGGGGGAGCGTTTCAGGGCACGGGCCAGCAGGTCCGCGCCGGAGTGCGGGGCGGCGAGCACGAACACCGGGTGACGGACCTTGATGCCGTTGACCACCAGGATGTGAGGCGGAGGTCGCATATGAAAGCCCAGTGTGGCACCGTTTGGGGAGTGAACGAACCGGCCGGCACACCGGTCCCGCCCTCGCCACGCCCGGGTGACACCGTGGCGGTGGTCGCCCCGTCAGGACCTCCCGATTCCGGAAGGCTGGCGCGTGGCGTCCGCGTCCTGGAGGGGCTCGGCCTGAAGGTCGTCACCGGGGCCCACGTCCTCGACAGGGACCGCTACCTGGCGGGCTCCGACGCCGATCGCGCCCGCGACCTGCAGGACGCCTGGTGCGACCCCGCGGTGAGCGCGGTGTTCTGCGCCCGTGGCGGCTACGGTGCCACCCGGCTCCTCGGCCTGCTGGACTGGGAGGCGATGCGGGCCGCCGGCCCCAAGGCGCTCGTCGGCTCCAGCGACGTCACCGCGCTGCACAGCGCGTTCGCCGTGGAGCTGGGCGTCGCCTCCTGGTTCGGGCCGATGCCGGCCTGTGCCACGATCAGCGACCCGGAGGGGCCCGAGCCGCGCACCTTCGAGAACTTCACGGCCGCCCTCGCCGGGACGCCGCCGCCGATCACCGGTGACCGGGTGATCGTTCCCGGTGAGGTCACGGCGCCGGTCACCGGCGGTAACCTCAGCCTGCTGGCCGCGCTCTGCGGCACGCCGTACGCGCTGTCGGCCCGGGGGCGGATCGTCCTGCTCGAGGACGTCGACGAGGCGCCGTACCGGATCGACAGGATGCTCACCCAGCTGCTGCAGGCGGGGGCGCTCGACGGAGCGGCCGGGTTCGTCCTGGGCTCCTGGGTCGACTGCGGTGACCCCTATCCGGTGCTGGAGGAGCTGCTCGCACCACTGGGGGTACCCGTCATCGCGGGGCTGCCGGTAGGGCATGGAGCGCCACAATTTTCAGTATTGCTTGGGGCACTTGGTGCTATTGATGCAAAATCGTGCTCTCTGACCTACTCAACAGGGGGCGTCGACAAGGCACTCTAGGTGCGAACCTAGGAGGAAACCGGCAGAGGGGGCGCACGCGTGAGACTGTTCCGGCGGCACCGTGACCGGCGAATCGAGGCGCTGCCGCGCCCGATCGAAGAGGTCGATCTCGACTCCTTGCTCGCCCTGGTCGCGGACAGTCTCGGTTATGCCTGCGCCTTCGACCCCGGCGGCGCCGTCCTGACGCTCACCGGCCCGCGCCGGGTCGTGGTGCGACTGGCGGGGCTGCGCGCCGAGGCGCTGAGGCGCTCCCGCGAGGACTGGCCGGTGCTCGTCTCCGAGCACCTGGCCCACGTCCTGGCCACGGCGGACGAGCCGCTCGACGCCTGCGACCTGGAGCAGGTGCGCCCGATGTTGCGGACCCGCATCCAGCTCGACGACGACCTCGACTCGGCCCGCGTGGTCGGCCGTCATCTCACCGCCGACCTGGTCGAGGTGCTCACCATCGGCTACGGCCCCGCCGGCCGCCCGGTCCGCCCCGAGGAGGTCGGCTGCTGGCCGATCACCGCCGCCCAGGCGCTCGATGTGGCCCTGGAGAACGCCCGTCAGGACGAGCGGCTCTCGGTGACGGAGGGCGACCTCGGTGGCGTGGCGGTCCGCAGGCTGACCGGACCCACCGCCGGTGCCGCCGCCCACCTGCGCAGGCTGGGCGACTACCTGCCCGTCCCCTCCGACGGGGTCCTCGTCGCGCTGCCCGATCCGGCGACGCTGATCGTCCATCCGGTCGAGGGCATCGGCGTGGTCCGCGCGATCGAGCGGCTCCGGCTGTTCGCCCAGCGGGAGTTCGATCTGCGCGCCGAGGCGCTCAGCCCGCAGGTCTACTGGTGGCACGGTGGCCGCCTCTCCCTGATCAGGGCCGACCTGGTCAGCCAGGACGGACAGACCCGGCTGGTGGTCGCGCCACCGCCGGACTTCGCGCGCGTCCTGGCGGCCATGGCCGCCCGCCCGGAGAGCCACCCCGACGGCGAGTCCGGCGCCGGCTGATCCGCCGGCCACCCGAAGCCGAGGTGGCGTGAGCACACCTTGGCACCGGGAGTTCCGGCGTGGGGACGATGTCAACCGCCGACCGTTCGCCATGGCGACCACGGACGCGAGAGGATGTGTCCCGCCCCTCCACGCCCACCTCGGTGGCCGCCGCTCCCCTCCCGGATCGGCCGGCGCCCCCGCCCGCGCCCTGGCCGTGGTCGCGAGATGGGGCATGATGAGGTCTGGATCTACGAGGAGTGGGACATGGCGCAGTGGTGCCTCGGTGTCGATCTGGGGACGAGTTTCTCCGCCGGGGTGATGGCGGCCGAAGGGCGCTTCGACGTCCTGGAGGTCGAGGGAGAGCGGCGCATCCCCTCCGCCGTCATGCTGGACGAGCGGGGGACGCTCGTGGCGGGCAGGATCGCCCAGCGGGGCATCGCGATCAGCCCCGAGCGGGTCGAGCGTAACCCCAAGCGCTACGTCGGCCGGGGCCGGATGCTGCTCGGCGGTGTCCCGGTGGACGTGGCCGACACCATGGCGGCGCTGCTGGAGCTGTTCGTCAGCGAGGGACGGCGGCGTTTCGACGGCGCCGATCCCGACTGCATCGCGCTGACCCACCCGGTGGCCTGGGACGCCGACCGTAAGGCGGTGCTGCTGGCGGCGGCCAGGAAGGTCGTCAGCGGCGTGCGGATCGTGCTCATCGACGAGCCCGTCGCCTCGGCCCGCTACTTCGCCTCCGCCGGGCGGGCGGACGGCGGGTCGCGGCTGGCCGTCTACGACCTCGGCGGCGGTACGTTCGACGCCGCGGTGCTCACCGTGGACGGCGGTGACTTCGCGGTCGTCGGCGAGCCGGGCGGCAGCGACGAGATCGGCGGCGAGGGGTTCGACGAGCAGGTCTTCGCGTTCCTCGGAGCCCAGATCGAGCGGCTCGACGCCGACTGGTGGCAGCAGGTGACCACCAACCCCGAGCGCCGCTACGTCAGCTACGCCGCCGACCTGCTCAAGATGGCCAGGGAGGCCAAGGAGACGCTGTCGAAGTTCGACACCTCCTCGCACTACGTGGTCGGCATCAACGAGGACGTGCACATCACCAGGGCCGACCTGGAGGATCTCATCGGTGAGGAGATCGTCAGGACGGTCGACATCCTGGACGAGACGATCCGCGGCGCGGGGGTCGAGCCCGGCGAACTGGCCGCGGTGTTCATGACCGGCGGCCCCAGCCGGATGCCGCTGGTCCAGAAGGCCGTACGCGAGCGCTTCGGCGACCGGGTGCGGACCTACGACGACCCGAAGATCGTGGTCGCCTACGGCGCCGCGCAGCTGGCCTGGAAGCTCAAGGTCGAGCACCACGAGCCCGGTGCGAGCCGCATCCCCACCGGTGCGGCGGGTGTTTCCGGCACGGGACAGGCTCCCAGTGCTCCCGGCGTCGCCGGCACGGGGCAGCGGGCCTTCACCGGCCCGGTGGCGAATCCTCCGGGCCCGGTGGCGGCCGGACCGGCGGTGGGCCACCACACGCCCGGTGTGCCCGGTGCGCCGGTGGCCGTTCCGACCGGTGGGCACCGGGCCTTCACCGGTCCCGAGGGCGGTGCCACCGGCGGCCACCGGGTGCTCACCGGTCCCGGCGACGGCGCCACCGGAGGGCACCGGGGGCTCGGCGGCCGGCCCGCGGGCCGAGGGGGCGCGGCGGGCGGGGACGGGCCCAGCGTCCAGGGGATCGAGAAGGTGATGGACGGCGTGCTGGAGGCGCGCATCGAGGCGGGCCAGGTCTTCGTCCACCAGGCCTTCGAGCACGGCCACCTGCTGCGCAGACTCGACGGGATCGAGGGCCGCTACGACCGGGAGCTCGGCTTCGGCAGGCTCGTGGAGTGGGCCGCCTCCAGCGAGGGCGTCGTGGCGGTGGAGCAGGTCGGGCCCGCGCAGGTGCTGGTTCGCGCCCTCACCCGCGACCTCGCCATCCGCGCCACCCACCCGCTGCAGATGTGGGGCAACCCCACCGTGATCGCCCACGGCCGTACGGCGTGGGTCTTCTTCCACTCCCGCCAGGTCGTCGGTGTCGACACCTCGATGGGCCTGCCCTGGGGGGAGACCGGCCAGCTGGCAATGATCGAGCTCGACCTGGGCGGCGGTTTCGCCTTCCAGGCCCCCCAGCCGCGCGATCTGGGCCCCTACGCCCAGTGGTTCCTGAACGAGGACAACAGGCTGCGCCGGCTGCTCGACCAGGAGGCGCCCAGCGGCACCGAGCCGTCCTCCTCGGTGGGCGCGCCGGGCTGCACCGTGGTGCTCGGGCAGTTCAGCACCAACAAGCCGATGTTCCAGAATCGGCACCAGGACTTTCGGCCGTGGCAGGTGCTGTGCCTGGTCGACCCCGGCGGCGTGGTGCGCCCGACGGTGCGCGAGCCGGGGCGCGGCTGGCTGCACCAGGTGGTCCTGCACCGGGGCAGGTGGTTCACCTCCGGCTCGGCGGGGCTGGAGGCCGACACCGCGGACGGCAGGACCAGGCTGGTCATGCCGCGTCCCCGGGGCGGCGCGCTGCGCTGGTTCTCCGCGGGCAACGAGATCTACGCGGTCGGCACCGACCAGGTGAGCCCCGTCAGGGGCTGGTCGGTCGGGATCTTCGACCAGCGCTCCCAGACGCTGGAGTTCCTGATGGGCAAGCAGTCGGCGACCCTGGCCGGCCACCTCACCTCCCGCCACCACTGGGAGCGGCCGAGGCTGGTCGCCGACGGTGACTCGATGTGGATGACCATGCAGGACGCGGGCCGCAGCAGGTTGCTGCACATCACCCCGGGCGGAGCGAGGGAGGTGCATCGCACGCCGGGGATGTTCGAGCCGGTCGTCCGGGTCGCCACGGGCCTGCTCTGCCTGCACCGCCCCGACGACGCCACCGGCGCCACCCGCGACCGGCCCGCGACCCTGGTGCACCTGCCGCTCTGACCTGTTCTCGCACCCCGTTCTCGCCCCTGGCCTCGGCCGGGGGCGAGAACGGTCGTCGTTCCGGCCATGAGAGCGCCGGACTCGGATGACCGGCGCTGCCGCAGGGGGGCGGCCGCCTGGTCAGGTTCCCGCGGGGACCGGCTGCTCGGTGCCCAGGGCGGCCACCGCGCCGGCCAGTTCCTTGCGGAGTTCGTGGCCGCGCCTGGTGAGGGTGCCGATCGCGGCGATCCGGTCCTGGCCCGACTTGCGGGCCTTGAGGCGGTCGGCGGCCGAGCGGGCGGAGGCGGATTTCAGCTCGGCGCGTCTGGTCTCCAGCTCCCTGCGCCGCCGGGCCAGGGTGTCGTCGGCGGCCTGCTCGACGCTCACCCGCCAGGTGGCCACCATCCGCTCCAGGTCGAGTGTCATCTCCCTGGTGACCACGGCGAACTGGTCGCGCAGCGCCCCTCTGATCGCCGCCTGGCTGCGCTGCACCTTCTCCATCGAGCGCCGCCCCATGAAGATGGCCGCGCCGATGGCCGGGGCGACCAGGATGAAGCCCACCGGGCCGAGCAGGGCCGTGGCGAAGCCGCCCAGGGACAGCCCGATCGAGGCCGAGGGCAGCACGTCCCGGATGAGGTCCACGCTTTCCGGGGCCTCGGCGGCCATGTCGCCCCTGACCTGGACCTGCGACAGGTTGGGCATCGCCTGCCTGTCGGCGGTCAGCTCGACCGGGTCGAGGCCGAGATCGCGGGCGAAGGCGTCCAGCGTGGTCCTGGCCAGCTTCTCCACGTCGTAGACGATCTGCGACCAGGCGGCCTCCAGGGAACGCTGGACGCTCACCGGCAGCTCCGCCATGTACTGGTCGATCTGGGCCTGCTTCTTCAGCGTGGCGATCGTGTTCTCGTACGGCTGGCGGATCTCGGCCACCCGCGCGCCCACGATGCCCCCCACCTCGCGTCCGATGAAGGTGTTGGCCACCATGCCCGCCCTGCGCCGCGCGGACAGCTCGGCCAGGCCCGCCAGATCGGCGTCCACCTCGGTGAGCCGGGCGGTGACGTCGCCGTCGTCGTCGGAGCCCGCGGCGACGTCGTCCTTGGCGCTGGTCGCCAGCGAGCCCAGCACCGACAGGGCGGCGGCGACCACCGTGGCGCCCCGCGCCGACTCCCTGCCCTCGGCGAAGGCGCGCAGGTGCCGCTCCAGCGTGTCCATGCCGCTGCGCGCCCGCAGCGTGTTCGCCCGTTCCTCGCGCCCCTCGCGCCTTTTGGCCTCGGCGGCCTCGGCGAGCTTGGCGCTCACCGGGATCCACGGTGCCTCCAGGAGCGGGGCCAGCGTCGCGGCCCTGGCGGGGTCGGCGGCGATCGCCTCGGTGACGAACGTCCTCAGGCGGGTCTTGTTCTCCTCCTGAAGGTTTCGCCAGTTGGTCGAATCCTCCACCTTGGTCAGCACGAACACGATCGCCTGGACCCGCTCGGCGGCCTCCGCGAGGAACTCCAGCTCGTGCCTGAGCACCGGCTGGTCCTGCGCGCTGAGCGCGAACAGCAGCGCGTCGGCCCGCTGGAGCATGGCCACGGTCACCTGCCGGTGCCCCACCGTCAGGCTGTCCACGCCGGGGGTGTCGAGCAGCCGCAACCCGTCGAGCAGGGGGTTGTCGAGGGTGATGTCCACGCTCACCACGTCGCGACGCTTGCCCGCGTCACCGCGCATCGAGGCGTAGTCGGGGATCGACTCGATGGTGATCGGTGTCTGCAGCGGCCCCGAGTCGGTGCTGCGGTGGACGACGGCGGCCAGCCGGGGACCGCGCCGCAGCGACAGAAAGCAGTTGGTGGCGACGTCGGCGTCGACCGGGAGCAGGTCGGGGTGGCCCACCAGCGTGTTGAGCAGCCGGCTCTTGCCGCGTTTCTGTGCCCCGGCGACCACGATGTCGGTGCACTCGTCCTTCCAGCGGCCCGCGCACGCGGCCAGTACCTCCGCGAGGTCCTGCCTGCCGCACTGCCCGGCCAGCGCGTGGACCTCGTTGGCGTAGCGCAGCAGCCTGGCCACGGGGCCGGTCGGGTCGGGGGTCGTCATGATCCTTTTCTCCTGTCGGGGATGGATGGGGATGGGCCGGTGCCGCCTTCCGGCGGTGTCCCGCCTCAGGAACCGTCCGCGTGGTGCGACCAGATGGTCTCGTACGCCTCGCAGAGGGTCTCGGCCGCCCGTCGCTGCCGCAGGGGGAGTGGCCGGTGGGTGAGGGTACGGAACCGGGCGCTCAGGGCTGCGGCGTAACCGGCGATCTCGGCGCGCGGGGTCCCGGGGGGTGCCCCGAGCTGGGTGGCCAGCTCGGCCCCGGAGAGCAGCAGCTCCAGCGCACGCCGGTCGTCGGCCGGGACCATGGGGGAGGCCCGCAGCGTCTCGACCGCGGCGGGGTCCACGCGGACCGGCGGGAGCCTCTCGCCGCCCCCGTCGCCGCCGGGGGGCGCCTGCGCCTCCAACGCCGCCGAGACGAGGTCCTCCAGGACGGTCAGCACGTCCCTGGCCCGGTGCCCGCCGGCACGTCCCTCGCTCATCATGGCGAGCGTGCGCCAGCGCATCGACGCCGCGGTGGCGGCGGCGGCGATCTGCTCGGAGGAGGCCCCCGCGGACAGGCCGAGCTGCTCGGCGGGCTCGTCGTGGCGGGCCAGGCGCAGCAGCTCGGCGGTCATCTCCTCGTTCAGGACCAGCGTTCCGCGGCCGAGCGCCTCGGCGGCGGTGAAGATCCGCAGGCCGCCCAGGGAGGTCGCGATCGGCCGGTTCTCGTCGAGCTGGGCCGCCAGCGCGTCCAGGGTGGCGCGGTCGGCCCCCATCGCGGGCGTCCTGGCGAGTGCGCGGAGCCGGGTCAGCGCGTCGAGTGCCTTCAGCTGGTCGGCGCGGCGGGCGAAGTGGGCGATGCCCGCGGCCACGGAGCCGGTCGCGGCCCGCCCCGCGGAGGAGTAGCCGGAGCGTTCCAGCAGGTGGGAGGTGAGCGCCTCGGGGGAGACGGTGCCGGCCGCGCGCACCGCCTCGACCGCGCTGGTGATGCCGTAGCGGTGCAGCCGCTCCACCAGCCGGTGGCGCACCTCGGCCGGCACGGATATCTCGGGCGCGGAGCGGAAGTCGTCCAGGTCCAGGAGGTAGTCCTCCAGGTCGTCCTCGTCGAGCCCGGCCAGCGTCTCCAGGGCCGCCACCTCCTCGCCGCCCAGCGGGAGGGCCCGCGCGGTCTCGGCCAGCAGGCCGATCACCGGGACCACGTCGAAGACGGAGGTGCACAGGTCCTCGTACCCCTTGGCGGCCAGCCGCCTGGCGGTCGGCCACGGGTCGCCCTCGTCGCCGCGCCGGTCGACCTGGCCGAGCACGGCGAGGGTGTTGACGCAGCTCATTCCGCAGGCATCGGTCAGCCCGCGAAACTCCGCGAGGGTGGTGTCGTCGAATTTCTGGACGTAGCGCAGCACGTAGATCATCGCTTGTGCGCGGTCGTCCTCGTCGCCGGAGCCGAACAGCATGCTCCTGGCCGCCCGCTCGTTGGCGGCCGTCACCGTGTTCATGCCGGGGGTGTCGATGATGGTGATGGTGCGCAGCGACGGCAGGTCCAGGGAGACCCGCAGGCGCCGGATCCGGGCCACGTCGACGCCGAGCTTCGAGGGGAGCCGGTGGCCGGGCAACAGCCGGGAGTGGGCCACGCCGCCGTCAAGGAGCTCGATCGTGATGTGGCCGTCGTCCTCGCCGTACTCGTACTGGGTGACGACAAAGGTGCACTCGCCGGCGTCCACCGGAGCGACGGGCAGTCCGAGCAGCGCGTTCACCAGCGTCGACTTGCCGCTGCTGACCGCGCCCGCCACGGCGACCCGTAGCGGCGCGTCGAGGCCGGCGCGCACCTGCGCCACCCGCTCGCGCAGCTCCGCGCCGGAAAGCCTGGCCGAGGTGGTGTCGCACAGGTGGCGCAGCAGATCCACGGGTCCGGTGCTCACGTGTCACCGCCCTGGCCGTCCGGTGCGTTCTCGCGACCTGCCGCGCGGGCCGGGAGAGGCCGCGGGCCCGTCTGAAGGGCCGGGGTGAACCGGGTGCCCGTCGCGAGGTGCGGCCCGCTGCTCTCGCGGGGTGCCGAGCCGCTCACAGCTCCGCCCCGGAGCCCGGTGAGACATGGCGGTAGACGACGACCTGCGGTACGCGGATCACGTGCCCGCCGTCGGCATACCCTCGCCTGACGGTCTCGGCGACGATGTCGTGCAGGTCGGGGCTGTCGGTCGGCGCGGTGCCGAACGCCTCGTGCAGGCGCGGGTCGAAGCGCTGCCCGTCCGCGACGATCTCCTGGACGCCGGCCCGGTTCAGCGCCTCCAGCAGTGTCCCGGCCAGCCGGGGGTGGCGTTCCGCGAGCTGGTCCCGGTAGCCCACGCAGGCCCCGACCAGGGCCGCACGCCCGGGGTGGCCCCCGGAGAAGAGCCTCTCCACCTGCTGGGTGAGCGCCGGGCTGATCCCGCTCCCGGAGACCTGGGCCAGTGCCTCGGACAGCGGGTCGTCCGACGGGCCGGCGGGAGGGTCGGCGGCGGGTCGGTCCGGCACCGAGCCCGCCTGGCCCGCGGGGAACGGAGTCGTCCCCTGCGGCCGCGTCCCCTGCCACGGTGTCTCGTACGAGGCCGCCTGCCAGGTGCCCGGCACGGGTGCCTGGGCGGGGCGGCGGTTGCGGTGCCACAGATACAGGCCCGCGGCCGCCGCGGCCAGGGTGCCCGCCGCCACCGCGAGCACCAGGGGCAGCGGGAGGAGTCCGATCGGCGTTCCCACCGTGACGGATCCCGCCTCCCCGGGGCGCAGGGAGCCGACACCGTCGCCTCGCAGGGATGCCGAGGGCGTGCCGACGGTCTCCCCTCGGAGTCCCGCCACCGCGCCGCAGCCGGTCAGTGCCGGCCAGGCCAGCAACAGCAGGGGAAGGAACACACGTCGGTTCCTCATCGATCGCCTTTCTCGTCGGCGGCCCTTGTGACCCGGATCCGAGTCCCCCTCCCGGTGAGGTCACGCGGGCTCACGCCGGTTCTTTCCGTCAGGCGGTCGGGAAGGGACCCGAGTACTCGGTGTAGTCGGCGACCCCGTCGCCGTTCAGGTCGACCCGGGTCTCGTCGATGTAGCCGTCGCCGTCGTGGTCGAGGTAGACGACATCGGTGACGCCGTCGCCGTCGGTGTCGTAGCGCTCCTCGTCGGCGAGTCCGTCACCGTCGGTGTCGATCAGCTGGGCATCGGTTCCCCCGTCGCCGTCGTAGTCGACCAGGTCCGTGGTGGTCACGTCGAAATCGCTCATTGGTTCGTTCCTTTCCGGTGGTGTTACAGCGGATGAGAGTCACGCTCGCACCGGATTGTTGCAGCCGAATCCCAGATTTCTTGATGATTTTTAAGAAATCTGCCGACTTGGCCGCTCTATAGGGATTAAAGGGTATAAAACGGTCAGCCAGGTGCCGTCGTCTCAGCTGAGCGCGCGGGCGGTGTGGATCAGCGGCACGTGGCTGAAGGCCTGTGGGAAGTTGCCGACCATCCGGCCGTAGCGAGGGTCGTACTCCTCGGCGAGCAGGCCGACGTCGTTGCGGAGCGACAGCAGGTGCTCGAACAGCTCGACTGCCTCGTCCTTGCGGCCGATCATCGCCAGGACCTCGGCCAGCCAGAAGCTGCACGCCAGGAACGCCCCCTCGCTGCCGGGCAGGCCGTCCACCTCGTTGTCGGCCGAGACCGGGTAGCGCAGCACGAAGCCGTCGACCATCAGCTCGCGCTGGATCGCCTCCACCGTCCCGATCACGCGCGGGTCCTCCGGCGGCAGGAAGCCGACAAGCGGGATCAGCAGCAGGGCCGCGTCCAGCTCGTCCGAGCCGTAGGACTGGGTGAAGGTGCCGCGTACCGGATCGAAGCCCTTGTCGCAGACCTCGGCGTGGACGCGGTCGCGCAGTTCCTTCCAGCGCGCCAGCGGGCCGGGCTTGCCGAAGGTCTCCATGTGCTTGACGGCCCGGTCGAGTGCGACCCAGCACATGACCTTGGAGTGCACGAAGTGCCGGCGTGGGCCGCGGACCTCCCACAACCCCTCGTCCGGCTCGTCCCAGTGCTCCTCGACATAGGAGATCAGCTCGAACTGGATGGTCCAGGCCCGATGGTCGGACTCCAGGCCCGAGACGCGAGACAGGTACAGGGAGTTCAGGACCTCGCCGTAGACGTCCAGCTGGAGCTGGTCGACCGCGCCGTTGCCGATCCTGACCGGCCGGGAGTCCTCGTAGCCGGGCAGCCAGTCGAGCTCAAGCTCGGTGAGCCGGCGCTCCCCGGCGACGCCGTACATGATCTGCAGGTCCTGACCGCGGCCCGCGATGGCCCGCAGCAGCCAGGACCGCCACGCGCGGGCCTCGTCCAGGTAGCCGGAGCCGATGAGGGCGTCCAGGGTCATGGTGGCGTCGCGCAGCCAGCAGTAGCGGTAGTCCCAGTTGCGCACGCCGCCGAGGTCCTCGGGCAGTGAGGTGGTGGGGGCGGCGACGATGCCGCCGGTGGGGGCGTAGGTGAGCGCCTTGAGCGTGATGAGCGAGCGGACCACGGCCTCGCGCCACGGGCCCTGGTAGCCGCACCGCTCGACCCACTCGGCCCACAGCTCCTCGGTCGCGGTCAGCTGCTCGTACGGGTCGATCTCCTCGGGCCTGGGCTCGTGGGAGGGGTGCCAGGTGAAGATGAACGCCATGCTGTCGCCCTCGGAGACCTCGAACCTCGCCTTGTGGGCGTAGTCGCCGCCCTGGAGCGGGACGGGGGAGTGCAGCCACACGGAGTCGGGTCCGCCGACGGCCTGCAGCAGGCCGTCGCTGCGGCGCACCCAGGGCACGATCCGGCCGTAGTCGAAGCGGATGCGGATCTCGGTGGCCATCTCCACCGTCCCCGACACGCCCTCCACGATCCTCACCAGGTCGGGGTTGGTGTGCCGGGTGGGCATGTAGTCGGTCACCCGGACCGTGCCGCCGGGGGTGTCCCACTCGCTCTCCAGGATGAGGGTCTCGCCCCGGTAGCGGCGCCGGGTGGCGTGGGGCCGCCCGGCGTCCGCGGGGCCGATCCACCACTGGCCGTTCCCGGAGTTGCCGAGCAGTGCCGCGAAGCACGAGGGTGAGTCGAAGCGCGGCAGGCAGAGCCAGTCGATGGAGCCGTCCCTGCCGATCAGTGCCGCTGACTGCATGTCGCCGATGAGAGCGTAGTCCTCGATCCACATGCCTCGAAGCTAACGCTTCGGCGCGCTCCCCGGGGGGCTGGAGCGCAACCACGTTCCCGGACGGGTCCGCGGCATGAAGAACTGGGTCAGCGGCCCGATGGCGAGGGCGAACACCAGCGTTCCCACTCCCACGGTCCCGCCAAGCAGCCAGCCCGCGGCCAGTACGGTGACCTCGATGACGGTGCGGGCCGAGCGGATGGACAGGCCCAGGCGGTTCAGGCCGGTCATCAGGCCGTCGCGCGGCCCGGGGCCGAGACCGGCGCCGATGTAGAGACCGGTGGCCACGGCGGTGGCGACGACGCCGAGCAGTAGGTACGCCCAGCGCGCGGTGAGCGCGTCCGGGGTCGGGGCCAGCCATATGACCGCGTCGGCGAACAGTCCGAGCAGGACGACGTTACTGAGGGTGCCCAGCCCCGGCTTCTGCCGCAGCGGGATCCACAGCAGCATGACCAGGGCGCCCACGATGATGATCCAGGCGCCGACCGACAGGCCCAGGTGGATGGAGAGTCCCTGGTGGAACACGTCCCAGGGGCTGTTGCCCAGCTGGGACTCGATCTGCAGGCCGACGCCGACGCCGTAGAGGGCCAGGCCCGCGTACAGGCGGGTGAGCCGGTTGGGAAGGGAACCGAGGGTGGGCAGGGAGAGTTCGCTCATGATGGCCCCAATCGTTCAGGCCGCCATTTCCGGATGAAAGGGCCAATCATGAAAAGTGGCCTTATGGTGGTTGGTGTGGACCGGTATCTCAGTGGCCCCCAGCTCGCCCGTCTCCTGGCGATCGCCCCCGGCGCCAGGCCGTACTACCGGGTGCTGGCCCAGGGTGTGCGGTCGCTGGTCCTCGACGGGCGGCTGCCGGTGCGGGTACGGATGCCCGCCGAGCGCCACCTCGCCGAGGCACTGGGCGTCAGCCGCACCACCGTGACCGCGGCCTACGACCTCCTTCGCGAGCAGGGGTACCTGGAGAGCAGGCGGGGGGCGGGGAGCTGGACGGCGCTGCCCGACGCGGGCTCGCTGGGCGCGGACAACCCGTGGATCGCCGCCGAGGACGACGGGCTGCTGCCGATGCACACCGCGGCCCCGAGCGCGATCTCGACACTGCCCGAGGCGATCGCCGCCGTCACCGGCCAGTATCCCCGCTACACGCTCGGGACGGGCTACGACCCGCTCGGGATCGCCCCGCTGCGCCAGGCGATCGCCGCCCGCTACAGCGCGCGGGGGGTGGCCACCCGGCCGGAGCAGATCCTGGTGACCACCGGAGCCCAGCAGGCCATCCACCTGGTGACCACGATGCTGCTCTCGCGCGGGGACCCGGTGCTGCTGGAGTCGCCCACCTACCCGCACGCCATCGACCTGGCCAGGATGCGCGGTGCCAGGATCGTCGGGGTCGGCATCCCCGACGAGGGCTGGCGCCACCTGGACCTGCTGACCTGCGCGATGCGCCAGTCGGCCGCCCGCCTCGCGTACGTGATCCCCGACTTCCAGAACCCGACGGGACACCTGATGGACGACACGGCGCGAGCGGCCCTGGCCGACGCGGCGCGGCGCTACGGCACGGTTCTGGTGGTCGACGAGAGCTGGTGTGAGCTGGCGCTCGACGAGGAGGCCCGGGCCACGCCGCTGGCCGCCTTCGACACCGACGGGAGGGTGATCACCATCGGCTCGGCGTCCAAGCTGTGGTGGGGCGGGCTGCGCATCGGCTGGGTCCGCACCACCGCCGCCACGGTCCGCCGTCTTGCCGTGCTCCGCGCCTCCATCGACATCGCCAGCCCGCTCTTCGAACAGCTGGTGGTGGCCAGGTTGTTCGAGGACATCGAGGGGGCCAGGGCCGAGCGCGCCCGCCTCCTCGGCGCCTCCAGGGACGCCCTGGCGGTCGAGCTGGCGGCGCGGATGCCCGACTGGAGCTTCGTTCCGCCCAGGGGCGGCGGCTCGCTCTGGGTGCGGCTGCCGGAACCTTCGGCCACCCCGCTGGCCGACGCGGCGGCCTGCCAGGGGGTCCGGCTGGCCCCCGGGCAGTGGTTCGGCGTGGACGGCACGCTGGAGGGGCGGCTGCGGCTGCCCTTCACCCAGCCGCCCCGGGTCCTCGCCGAGGCGGTGCGGCGCATCGCGGAGGCCAGGCTCAGGGGGGCGTACGGTACCCGGCCCGCCGAGCCGCTCACCCCCGCCCTCTGAGCCCGCCCCGGGAGGGCTTACTCGGAGGTGACGCCCCTGGCCAGCGGGGCCCGCAGTTTCAGCCGCATGGCCACGATGCGCAGCCCGAAGGCCAGCAGGGCGGCGGACAGCGTGGCCGGCCAGCCGTGCAGGTTCAGGGTGTAGAGCAGTGCCATGACCGCCGAGCCGAGCGTGGCGGGCACCGCGTACAACTGGCGGTCGTACAGCAGGGTGGGGGTCTGCCCGGCGAGGACGTCACGCAGGATGCCGCCGCCGACCGCGGTGATGACCCCGAGCAGGGCCGCGTGCAGGGGGGTGAGGCCGAAGTACATCGCCTTCTCGGTGCCGACCGCGCAGAACAGCCCGAGGCCCGCGGCGTCCAGTACGTTCACCGCGGGCATCACCCGCTCCACCTGCGGGTGCCAGAAGAACACGATCATCGTGGCCAGCACCGGCACGACCACGTAGCCGATGCTGGAGAAGGCGGCGGGCCGCACGTTCAGGATCAGGTCGCGTGCGACTCCGCCGCCCAGCGCGGTCATCTCGGCCAGCACGGCCATGCCCACCACGTCGAGCCGCCTGCGCACGCCCACCAGGGCGCCGGAGAGAGCGAAGACGAAGATCCCGACGAGATCGAGCACATTGTTCACCGATAAATCATCCCATGACCGGATATATGGGATTTCCGTCAAGGTGGTGGGGCGGTGCTCGGCGGCCGGTGCTCGCGCATCATCGCATGGAGCCTGCCGGCGAACGCGAGCAGCACCAGGGATGCCACGACGGCGATCAGCGCGAGGGTCAGGAAGTACGCGGGCTCCGACATGTGGTTCTTCAGCCGCCCCGTCTGCCCGCCCACGGCATCGCCCACCGAGATGGAGATGAACCACAGTCCCAGCATCTGGCTCTTGAACGCCTCGGGGGCGAGCTTGGTGGTGACCGAGAGGCCGACCGGGCTCAGCGACAACTCACCGAAGACCTGGACGAGGTAGACCAGCACCAGCCACCAGACCGAGATCCTCCCGCTCTCGGCCAGCTTGGCGGCCAGTGCCATGATCATGAAGCTCAGGCCGTTGATGAACAGTCCCGCCGAGAACTTGTGCGGAGCGGTCACCCGGTTGCCCAGCCTGACCCAGAGCGCCGCGAAGACCGGCACGAAGATCATGATGAACAGCGGGTTGAACGACTGCGTGGTGGCCGGGGTGATCCGGATGCCGAACAGTGACAGGTCCGTCTTGTTCTGGGCGAAGAACAGCAGCACGGTCGGCGCCAGGTCGTAGATCATCCAGAAGATGGCGGCGGCGATGAACAGCCAGACGTAGGCCTTCATCCGGGAGTGCTCGTCATCGGTCAGGTTGTGGCTGCCCAGCAGGATGTAGCCGAAGTAGAACACCGGCACGGCCACGATGAACAGCGTCGTCACGAGTGCGAAGGTGTCGAGGTCGAAGGTGCCCGACGCCGTCCAGACGGCCAGGCCGCCACAGGCCACGAGCGCGGCGACGGCCGCCGCGAGGCCGAAGTGCCTGCGCTCGCGCGGGGTCAGCCGGTGTCCCGGCCGCTCGCCCACGCCCTTCAGGTGCCGCCTGCCCAGCACGTACTGGGCAAGACCCAGGGCCATGCCGACCGCCGCCGCGCCGAAGCCCAGGTGCCAGCGGTCGCCCGAGGCGAGCCAGCCGACGACGAGGGGGGCGATGAAGGCGCCTATGTTGATGCTCATGTAGAAGATCGAGAACCCCGCGTCCCTGCGTGCGTCGTCATCCTGCGGGTAGAGCTTGCCGACCATCGTGGAGATGTTCGGCTTCATCAGCCCGGTCCCGGCGATGATGAGGAGCAGTCCGAGCGCGACGAAGGCGCCGGTCTCGACGGGGATGGCCATGCTGATGTGGCCGCACATGATGATGGAGGCGCCCCACAGCACCGCCCTGCGGGCGCCGAGCACCCGGTCGGAGATCCAGCCGCCGGGCAGGGCGACGAGGTAGATGAGCGCGCCGTAGATGCCGACGACCGCCTGGGCGGTCTGCTGGCTCAGGCCCAGGCCGCCGATGGCGGGGGAGGCCGCCATGAAGGTGGCGAGGATGGCCCGCAGGCCGTACCAGCTGAAGCGCTCCCATATCTCGGTGCCGAACAGTGTCGCCAGGCCGCGCGGGTGCCCGAAGAAGGTCTTCTCGCGGGCACGTCTCCCCGATGGCATGCGCCCCCCAGAATGTCACAGTGTGATCAAGTGACAACTCTACGTGCGCCTCCTGTTGGGGGGCCGAAGGCAGCCGTGCATTGTGATGTTTCTTCTCCCTTTCAGGGTCTTGTCCGGGAGGAACGGCGTGTGGTGCGATGCATGCCACTCGTGCAAGTAAGCACTTTCAGGAGGCTCTGTATGACCGGTGTCCTTGAGGAGCGGGCGGCCATCGAGAGGAAGATCGCGGGCCGTACGGTCTGCGATCAGCTGAGGGAGGCGGCCGAGGGTGACCCCGACGCCCCGGCGTACTCCGACCCGGTCGAGGGGGGCTGGTCCACCCTGACCTACTCCGAGGCCCGGCAGCGAGTTCTGGAGATCGCCGCCGGGTTCGCCGCCCTCGGGCTGGAGCCCGGCGAGGCGGTCGCGCTCATGATGGTGAACCGCAGCGAGCACGTGCTGGCGGACCTGGGCGCGGTGCACGCCGGCGCGGTGTCGTGCTCGGTCTACTCGACCTTCACCCCCGAGCAGGTGGCCTTCGTCGCCGGCGACGTCAAGGCGAAGATCGCGGTGCTCGGCGGACCGGCGGAACTCGCCAGGTGGGAGCCGGTCCTTGACGACCTTCCCGAGTTGCGCAAGGTGATCGTGCTGGAGGGTGCCCCGGCCGGTGACCGGTTCGTCTCCTGGGACGACTTCCTGGCCCTCGGCCGCGACCGGCTCGCGGCCGACCCCGCCGCCGTCGACGCCCGCTGGCAGGCGGTGACCGCCGACGACGTTCTCACGGTCCTGTACACCTCGGGCACCACCGGCAACCCCAAGGGCGTGCCGCTGACCCACTCCAACGTGTTCTTCGAGGTCGTGGCCACCGACAGGATGGCCGACCTGCCCAGCAAGGGCACCCAGATCTCCTACCTCACCTACGCGCACATCGCCGAGCGGGTGCTCAGCCTCTACCTGCCGCTCTTCAAGCTCTCCCACACCCACTTCTGCACCGACCTCGCCCAGCTCGGCGCGACCCTCGGCCAGGTCAAGCCGGTGCTGTTCTTCGGCGTCCCGCGTGTGTGGGAGAAGATGATGGCCCGCCTGCAGGCACTGCTGGCCACCCAGCCCGAGGAGCAGCAGGAGGGCGTGCGCAACGCCATGGCCGCCGGGCTCGCCTACATCGAGGCCAACCAGTACGGGCGCACCCCCTCGCCCGAGGTCCTGGCCGCCTACGAGCAGGCCGACGCGGCGCTGCTGTCGATCATCCGGTCGATGATCGGCTTCGACAACGCGGGCTGGCTCGCCACCGCGGCCGCGCCCATGCCGCTGGAGGTCCAGCGCTTCTTCGCCGGTCTCGGCCTGCGGGTCCTGGACGTGTACGGGATGACCGAGACGACCGGTGCCTTCACCGCCAACGCCCCCGGCAGCTTCAAGCTCGGCACCGTCGGCCAGGCGGGTCCCGGCGTCGAGGTCCGCATCGCCGAGGACGGCGAGATCATCACCCGCAGCCCGGCCAACACCCACGGTTACCTGGGACGGCCGGAGGCCACCGCCGAGCTGGTCGACGCCGACGGCTGGCTGCACACCGGTGACGTGGGCTCCGTCGACGCCGACGGCTTCGTCAGCATCCTCGACCGCAAGAAGGAGCTCATCATCACCGCGGGAGGCGAGAACATCTCCCCGGCCAACATCGAGAACTACCTCAAGGAGCACCCGCTCATCGGTCAGGCCCTCGCCTACGGCGACCGCAGGCCCTACCCGGTGGCGATCCTCACCCTCGACGGCGAGGTGGCCCCCGGCTGGGCGCAGGCCAACGGCATCACGTTCACCACCCTGGCGGACCTCGCCGAGCACCCCGACGTCCTCAAGACCGTCGAGGGCGCCATCGCCGTCGCCAACGAGAAACTGGCCCGGGTCCAGCAGGTCAAGCGCTGGAGCCTGCTGCCGGTGGAGTGGACCGCCGAGACCGCTGAGCTCACCCCGAGCCTGAAGCTCAAGCGTCGTATCATCCACGCCAAGTACGCCGAGATCATCGACGGCATGTACGAGGACTGACCGCCGCCCGCCGCCCGCCGCCCGCCGGCTCCGGATTCGGACTTCGGTCTCCGGCGCCCGGCCCCCGGCGGCCGGGCGCCGCTTTGCCCAACGGGGCGTGTGTCCTCTACCTGCCTGTTACCGGTGGACTCCTAGCCTCCTGGTCATGACGTTGAGAGTCCTTCTCGCATCCCTGGCGGCCGGGGCCGTGGCCCTGCCGGTACCGGCAGGAGCTCCGGCGACCGCAGCCGAGGACCTGACGATCCGCTCGGTGACCCTGCGTCCCGCGAATCCCGTGGTCGGGCCCGCCGACACGGTACGCATGGTGATAGAGGTGGTGGCCCGAGGCGTCACCGGTCCCGAGGGGGTGACGATCAAGGTCGAGCCGGGTGCGCCCCCCGCTTCGAAGGGGACGTCCTTCCCCGTCACCGCGTCCCGCCCGGGCGGCGGTCCCGGCAGGGGCCCCGCCCTCGCGCCCGGCCCCGTACCCGGCCCGACCGTGTCCGCCCGCCTCGCCCCGGGCGCGGTGGGGATGACCGGGTTCCGTCCGGGAGAGGGGTGGGAGACCTGGCGGTTCGCGCCGGAGAAGAGCCTGAGCCGCTGGTATCCGGCCGGACCCTGGACCGTCTCCGTGAGCGCGAGGGGCGCGGACGGCGCCGAGGTCACCGGACATACGGGCTTCCTCCTGAAGCGGCTGACCAGGTTCGGCGGAGTCCAGGTGGCCCCAGGAGGCTCGGGGGTGCGCGTGACGGGCGCGCTGAACCGGGTCGACCCTCAGGGGCACCTCGACTACGCCCCCTTCCCCGGCCAGCCCGTCGAGATCATGCACCGGGCCGGTAAGGACGCCGACTGGACGAAGGCGGCCGGTGCCACGACCGACTCCCACGGACGCTTCACCAGGATGGTGGAGGGGCGTACCGGCGGTGAGTGGCGGCTCAGGTTCGAGGGCACGACGCACTACGCCCCCAGGCTGGGGGTCATCCACAAGGTCTCGCCACGCTGATGTGAGGTCACCTGCCGCCTCGACGGCCGCACGTCCGTGATCTCCGTCCGTGATCTCCGTCCGGGAACGGAGCGGCGCGGAGCCCGGTGGCCGGGTCAGGCCAGGGCATGCACCGCCGCGCCGAACAGGGCGGGCAGCCGCCGGGCGGCCGGGACGATCAGCCGCCCCGCCGCCCGGTAACGGCGGCTGCCCACCAGCGCCCCGGTAAGCAGCCGGTGCCGTCGCGACAGCCGCAGCCAGGCGGCCTCGTACGCCCCGGGGGCGCCGGCCCTCAGGCAGTCGACCAGCAACCGCGCGGACGTCAGCGCGAGCGACACCCCCTCCCCGGTGAGCGCGTCGACGTAGCCGGCCGCGTCGCCGACCAGCAGCACTCGCCCCGCCACCCGGGCGCGGACCCGCTGGCGCAGTGGCCCCGCCCCGCGCACCGGGGTGGCGGCCGGTCCCTCCAGCCGCTCCAGGAGCGAGGGGAAGTCCGTCAGGTGCTCCGGATAACCGCGCCGTCGAGAGCTCAGCACGGCGACGCCCACCAGGTTCTCGCCCACCGGCGTCACGTACGCCTCGCCGTCCGACGCCCAGTGGACCTCGACGAAGTCCGTCCACGGCGCGATCGGGTAGTGCCGTCGAAGCCCGTACCTGCGCGGCCCGCGGCAGGGCAGTTCCAGTCCGAGCAGGGCGCGCAGCGGGGAGTGCAGGCCGTCCGCGGCCACCAGCCAGCGGGCTCGCAGCCCCGCCGCCTCGACGAGACGGCAGTCCTGCCGCACCCCGTCCACCTTGCCGGGAACGACCCGCACGCCCAGTTCCCGCGCCCGCAGGGACAGTGCGGTGTGCAGCATGGTCCGCCGTACGCCCAGGCCCGACCCGTCGCGGAACGCCGCCTCCGCCTCGTGACGGCCGTCCAGGTAGCGGATGCCGCGCAGCGGCCTGCCCTCGACCCGCACCCCCAGCGACCGCAGGGCCGCGACCCCGGTGGGCATCAGTCCCTCGCCGCACGCCTTGTCCACCGGTACGGCCCTGGGCTCGACGACGACGGCCTCCATCCCGGCCAGGGCGGCGTGGATGGCGGTGGCCAGCCCGGCCGGCCCCCCGCCCGCGATCAGGACGTCGATCATGTCGGCGCCCGCCCGGTGGCGGGCGGCGCACCGGCCGGTGTCGCCGTGGCGAGCGAGGCCAGAGCGTCCTCCTCACAGCGGATCCGCACCCTCATCAGCGCGGCGTTGAGCACCGTGAACGTCAGCGCGGTGACCCACGCGCCGTACACCAGCGGCAACGCCGCCCCCTCGACGGCCACCGCCACGTAGTTGGGGTGGCGGAGCAGGCGCAGCCGGTAGGGCCCCCGCTCCACCAGTGGCAGGCCCGGCACCACAATCACCTGGGTGTTCCACTGAGGACCCAGCGAGACCACGCACCACCAGCGCAGACCCTGCGCGGCGACCACCAGGGCGAGCATCGGCCAGCCGAGCGCGGGCACGAAGGGCAGGCCGGCCAGACCCGCCTCCAGCAGGCATCCGGCCAGCAGGGCGGTGTGCAGGGCGACCATCCATGGGTAGTGGCCCCGCCCGTACGTCACCCCGCCGCGCGCCGTGCTCCATCGCGCGTTACGTCGGGCGACGATCAGTTCGGCGATCCGCTCAAGGCCGACGAGCAGCACAAGGAGCAGGTACCAGGACGACAGATGCCAGGACATCGGGGCTCCTACCAGCGCAGCAGTACGAGTTCGGAGCAGAAACCCGGCCCCATCGCCAGAAGCATCCCCGGAGTGCCGGGCGGCGGTGGCCGCAGGGCGAGCGTGTCCCGCAGGACGTGCAGGACCGAGGAGGAGGAGAGGTTTCCGATCGCGGCGAGCGAGCGCCAGGTGAGGTCCAGCGCGCCCTCGGGAAGCCGCAGCGTCTCGGCCACCGCCTCCAGGACCTTGGGGCCGCCCGGGTGACAGACCCACGCCGTCACGTCCTCGCTGCTCAGGCCGTGGTCGGCGAGGAAGTCGTGCACGTCGTCGGCCAGGTAGGTGCGCACCACCTCGGGAACACTCGCGTCGAGCACCACGCGGAAGCCGGTGTCGCCGACCTGCCAGCCCATCACGTGCTCGGAACCGGGATACAGATGGCTGCGCGAGGCCACCACCGCCGGAGCCGCCCGTCCGCAGGACCGGTGGGAGGTCGGCTCGCCGGTGGAGGGGGAGGAGCCCGCGGGTCCCGCGGGCCAGGCGGTCGCGGGAGCGCCCGCCGCCGGAGAGGACCCCGCGGGTCCCGCGGGCCGCGTCGTCGCGGACGCGCCACTCACCGCACCGGCCCGGGAGGTCGCGGGCGAGCCGGTACGCCGGGGTCGCCACTCGTCACCGCAGGCCACCACGGCCGTCGCCCCGTCGCCGAACAGGGCGCTCGCCACCATGTTGGCGACGGAGGCGTCACCGCGCTGCAGGGTGAGGGAGCACAGCTCGACCGAGAGCAGCACCGCCAGCTGCTCGGGCCAGCCGTGCAGGTAGTCGTGGAGCCGGGCGATTCCGGCCGCCCCCGCGACGCAGCCCAGTCCGAAGATGGGGATCCGCTTGACGTCCGGGCGCAGCCCGAGCCGCCCGGCCACCCTGGCGTCCACCGAGGGGGCCGCGACGCCGGTCACCGAGGTGAAGAGGATCATGTCCACGTCCTCGGGGAGGACCCCGGCCTCCTCCAGCGCGCCGCCCAGCGCCTCGGTGCCCAGCTCCACGGCCGTCTCCACGAAGGCGTCGTTGGCCGCCCCGAAGCCGTCCAGCTTGGCGTACTGCTCGAGCGGTAACGTCAGGTGTCGTGACTGCACCCGCGCGGAGGTGTGCAGCCGGTCGAGCAGCCGGCGGTTGGCACCCTCGGGCAGGCACACCCGTGCGAACGCCTCGGTGATCTCTGCCTGGGAGTGCCGGTTCGGTGGGAGCGCGCCGCGGACAGCGATGATTCGCGTCATGGGACAGGCTCCCGGCTCGTGAACAGCGGACATCTGCTTTTTGCCCAGCTGGATCTGCGGCATGCGTCGCAACAGTCCCGCTGCCCGTTTCTCGGGGTGTCCCACCTCGCAACGCTGTCTGTTTCTTGTAGTGATGACCGCTTTTTTGAGATGGTCGGTACCCGCTTTCCTGGACGCCTCGGCCTACGATCGATCAGTGACGACGAGCCGGCCGATGTGCCCGGGGACAGGACCGGTGCTCAGGGCCGCGCGGGGGCTGCTGCTG
The DNA here is from genome assembly GCF_050943795.1 of Streptosporangium sp. CA-115845. Classification (NCBI taxonomy): domain Bacteria; kingdom Bacillati; phylum Actinomycetota; class Actinomycetes; order Streptosporangiales; family Streptosporangiaceae; genus Streptosporangium; species Streptosporangium sp. CA-115845. The sequence goes on from NZ_CP191988.1 coordinate 3,779,467, forward strand.
GCCTGCCACCCCGGGCCGAGCGCGGCGGTCACCGTCCTGGTGGCCGCGCTGGCCGCGCTGAGCGGGCGCGACGCGGCCGGGTGCGTCCTGGTGACCGCGGCGGTGCTGACCGGGCAGCTCTCGATCGGCTGGTGCAACGACGCGGTGGACGCGGCGCGGGACGCCGCCGCGGGCCGTACTGGCAAGCCCGTCGCCGGTGGCGCGGTGAACGTCCGCACGGTGTGGGTCGCCGCGATCGCGGCCCTGGCGCTCTGCGTGCCGTTCTCCCTGGCCTCGGGGCCGGCGGCAGGTGCGGTCCACCTCGTCGGCGTCACCGCGGCCTGGGCCTACGACCTCGGACTCAAGGCGACCGCGCTCTCCTGGCTGCCGTACGTGGTGGGCTTCGGCTCGCTTCCCGGGTTCGTGACCCTGGGCCTGCCGGGACATCCGTGGCCCGCCTGGTGGGCGGTCCTGGCCGCGGCGCTGCTCGGCTGCGGGGCGCACCTGGCCAACGTGCTCCCCGACATCCCCGCGGACCTCGCCGGTGGGGTCCGGGGCTGGCCGCAGCGGCTCGGTGTCGCCCGCGTCCGCGTCCTGATCCCGCTGCCGCTGCTGGCCGCGACCGCCCTGCTCGTCTTCGGCCCCACGGGGTCGCCGGGCGCGGGGGGCTGGGCGGCGCTGGCGGTGGCCGGAGCCCTCACCGCCTGCGGGGTGGCGCTGGGCCGAACCTCGCCGCGCGTTCCCTTCGCCGTGGCGGTCGCCGTCGCCGCGGTCGCCGTCCTGCTGCTCCTCGCGCGCGGCACCGCCATCACCGGGTCCTGACCCCGCAGGCCGGGTGCCTCTCAGCCGGAGGTCGCGGAGGCCGGCTCGTTCCAGGAGATCCGGTAGTCGTACATCCAGGCCAGCGCGTTCCTCCTGTCCACCTGCCGCATGATCACCGGTAGTGTGAGATCGCGGAAGAAGGCGCCGACGGCTCCCTGCGCCTTGCCGCTCCCGTTGCGTCTGCCGTGCTCCACGATCCGCTCCACCCGCTTGCGCCGCACCGCCTCGAAGGTGGCGAACGCGTCGCGGGTGCCGGGGACGTCCCGCAGGCACTTGGCCAGCACCACGGCGTCCTCGATCGCCATGGACGCCCCCTGGCCGGAGGAGGGCGAGGTCGCGTGCGCGGCATCGCCCAGGATCACCATGCGCTCGTTGAACCACTTCGGCACGGTCGGGAAGTCGTAGGTGTTCCAGCCGGCCATGATGTGGTCGGTCGCGCCGATGATGTCGAGCATCGGCCCGGTGTCGCCGCTGAACAGTTCCGTCAGCCTGGTGCGCCACTGTGCCGGGGTGATCGCCGCGAGTTCCTCCGGCGTCGGCTCCCTGGGGCTCGGCGGGTTGGCGAACCACCACACCGCTCCGTCCGGATGGATCAGGTAGCCGAAAAAGCATCGTCTGCCGAAGATGAAGTGGCTCGTTCCCGGCTCGCCGGGCACCTTGACGCCGTGCGCGAAACCGCCGGTGTTCAGCAGACCGACGTGCCGGGCGCGAGGCGCCCCGGCGTCGATGATCGTGCGGGTCCGCGAGTGGAGCCCGTCGGCGCCGATCAGCAGCTCGCCTTCGGCCGCGCCGCCGTCGGCGAAGACCGCGCGCACCCCGCCCGCGGTGATCGAGGCGTCGGTGAGGCGCCTGCCGTAGTGGATCCGCACGCCGCGCCGTACGGCCTCGTCGCGCAGCACCCGATAGAGATCGGCGCGCTTCAGCGTCCGGCTGGGCTGCCAGACGGAGGCGAGCGGCCTGCCGCGCCCGTTGAACATCAGCATCCGCGAGGAGTCCATGCCCAGGTCGCTGACGAGATCGTGCAGGTCGAGGGGGCGTAGTGCCTCCAGCCCGTTGACCGCGAGCGTGAGGAAGGCGCCCACGCCATCGGAACCTTGGTCGTACGCCTCGAAGACCTCGCTGTCGATGCCGGCGCGCTGCAGGGCCATCGCTGTCACCGGGCCGGCGATGCCCCCGCCGGCTATCAGGGCTTTTTTAGTCATAAAATGACTATACATAGAATAACTATTGTTGGGTAGGCCGTTACGATGTGCACCATGTCTACGAGGCGGTCCCCCCTGGCCATGGCGCTGCTCTCGCTGGTCTGTGAGGCGCCGATGCACGCGTACCAGATGCAGCGGATGATCAAGGAGCGGCACAAGGACGACGTCGTCAACGTCGCGCAGCGCAACAGCGTCTACCAGACCATCGACAGGCTGCTCCGCGACGGGCTCATCGCGGTCCGTGAGACCTCGCGCGAGGAGAACCGGCCCGAGCGGACCGTCTACGAGCCCACCGACGCGGGCCGTGACACGCTGCGGCAGTGGATGCGGACGATGCTCTCCGCGCGGGCCCGCGAGTTCCCGGAGTTCCCCGCCGCACTCGCCTTCATGCCCGTGCTGCCGCCCGATGAGGTCTGTGCGGCGCTCGACGAGCGCCTGATCTCCCTGGAGGCGCGACTGTCGGAGTTGGGCCGCGACCTGACCGAGGGGGCGAAGTTCCTCCCGCGCCTCTTCCTGGTGGAGACCGAGTACCAGCGGGCCGTGCTCAAGGCCGAACTCGACTATGTCCAAGGCCTCGCCGACGACCTGCGCGCGGGCCTGATCGACTGGGACTTCCGCCTCTGACGCCGGCTCGGTGAACGCTGAGGGTGACCGCGTCGCCCGGAAATCCTTTCGGATGAGCGGCGGCTATTAATTCGGCTACGCGGAAATGCTGTGACGACAGTGCTGTCGCCCGAAAAGTTTTTCTCAAATGCCGGTAAGGTGTCGGCCGAAACCGGGATGTCAAACGTCGCCCGGGAGTGGAAATGGGAAATACCTCCGGTTGACGGTGGCATTCATTCCCGATTTTCGAGTTTTATTATAGGTTTTGTGGGTTTTTCTGTTCCGAGATCGATTCGCCATTATTGGTCTCATAGCATTTTCCCCCATTGACACCCTTCGGACATTTAGGGAACATTCAAAAGGTTTTCCTTGGCCGACAATGTGATCAATAAGCCCCTCGGACTCGCCGGGTGGACCCTCGGGAGAATCGGCCTCCCGTGGCTTCCTGACCGACCACCAGCGCCGTTTCCGGTTCGCTCCAGCCCCGCGGCCACAGCGGGGGAGTGACGGACAAGTTCACCGCCGCCACCTTCGACGCCACCACCACCGCTCCGGTGGTGGTGGTCACGCCTGCCCGGAGAACATCGACGAGAAAACCAGCCAGCCAGTAACAAGGAGCTCGACGGTGAACAGAAATAAGGAGGGGCCGGCGCCGGTCCGGCCTTTGCCGGAGACCGGACCGGCCGAGGACACGCGGCTCGCTGTGAACGGCGGTGACCCCGTCCGGCGCACGCCCTGGCCGACCTACGACAAGGGGGCCGTCTTCGTCCATTCCGAGGACGAGGAGGCGGCGTTACGCGCCATCCGCAGCCATCTCTACTTCCGCTACGACCACCGATCCCAGCAGGACACCGAGTGCGGCAAGTTCGAGGAGGAACTGTGCCGCTATTTCGGTAGCAAGCACGCGCTGGCCGTGTCCAGCGGCACCACCGCGCTCGCGCTCGCCATCATGGCGGCGGGGATCCCGCCGGGCTCGCTGATCGCCTGTCCCGGCTTCACCTTCGTGGCCACCCCCAGCGCCATCGTGCTCGCCGGATGCACGCCCGTCCTGGTGGAGGTGGACGAGAACCTCCACATGGATGTCGACGATCTCCGTCGCCGCTGGACACCCGAGATCAAGGGAATCCTGGTGGTCCACATGCGCGGCTTCGCCGCCGACATGGAGGCGGTGACGCGCCTCGCCGCCGACATGGGCGTGCCGGTGTTCGAGGACGCCGTCCCTGCCCTCGGCGCGGAACTGAAAGGCAGAAAACTCGGTACCTTCGGCCTCGCGGGCGCCTTCAGTACCCAGTCCGACAAGTCGCTCAACTGCGGCGAGGGCGGTTTCCTGGCCACCGACGACAGCGTGCTCTTCGCCCGCGCCGTCGTGCTCTCCGGCGCGTACGAGGGACGCTTCCGGCGGCACTTCCCGGACGGCGAGCCACCGATCGCCACCGATCTCGACCTGCCGTTGTTCAGCTTCCGCATGGACGAGATCCGCGCGGCCCTGCTGCGCGCCGAGATGACCCGGCTGCCGATGCGCCTGGAACGCTTCCGGGGGAACTACGCCTACGTGGCCGCGGCCCTTTCCGACCTCCCCCAGATCGCCATCCGCCAGCCCGTGGACCCCGGCGCCTATCTGGGCGAGGCGTTCATCTTCCGCGTTCCCGGCGTGGACGCGAAATGGTTCGCCCGCGCGCTCTGCTGCGAGGGCGTCGACGCGCGCAACCTCGGCTCCGACGAGGACACCAACGTGCGGGTCTTCTGGAACTGGCGGTTCATGTTCGGCGCCAGAGGTGTCGAGGAGATCAAGGCGTTGCTGCCGAACACCACGCGATACCTGGAGCAGGCGGTGGACGTCCCGCTGTCCTCCAACCTCTCGGCGCAGGACTGCGATCACCTGATCAGGGCGGTCCGCAAGGTGGCGGCGGCCGTCGCGCCGGACCGCCGCCCGCGAACCTCCCCGGTCGACGGGTACGCCTCCGTCGACCAGGGCTCCGCCCTGCCGGCGGATCCGGTCACCGGGCTGGCCGACACCGCACCCGTCGGGCAGTAGCGATGGAAGCCCCCACGGAGAAGAGCACGATGCCGCGCCTCGCCCTCGCCGGGGTCTTCGGCGGACTCTTCTGCGGTTACCTGGGCCTCACCGCGGCGATCCCGGTGCTGCCGGGCTTCGTCAGGGAGAGCTTCGGCGCCGGCGATTTCGCCGTCGGGCTGGTGGTCATGGCGACGGCGCTCACGGCTCTGCTGGTGAGGCCCGTCTCCGGCCACCTGGCCGACCGGTACGGCCATCGCCTCGTCATGCGGGCAGGCGCGCTGATTATCGCCGTCGGCGGCCTGCTCTACTTCCTGCCGCTCGGCCTGAGCGGCCTGGTCGCCGTCCGCCTGCTGGCCGGCGTCGGGGAGGCGTCGCTCTTCACCGCCGGCGCCGTCTGGGTCGTCTCGCTCGCGCCGCACGACCGCCGCGGGCAGCTGATCGGGCTCTACGGCGTCAGCATGTGGGGCGGGATCTCGGTGGGGACCTTCCTGGGCGCGCTGCTGCTGAACTTCGGTTACGGCGCGGTGTGGGGCTTCAGCGCCGTAGCCGCGCTGGTCGGCCTCCTGCTGATCAGCGCGGTTCCCGCCCCCGCACGCGCGGGGCAGCCGGGCGAGGTGCGGCAGGGCGGTGGGCACACCCTGCTGCCACGCCCGGTGCTGCTGCCGGGGCTGGCCCTCGGATTCGCCGCCGCGGGGTACGCGGGCCTCGCCGCCTTCGTCGTCCTGCACCTTCAGGCCCGCGGCGTCCAGTCGGGCGTCGTGGTGCTGAGCGGCTTCAGCGCCGTCTACGCCGGCACCAGGTTGTTCATCGGCCACCTCCCGGACCGGCTCGGGCCGCGCAGGGTCGCCATCTGGTCCGGCATCGGTGAGGCCATCGGCCTTGCGATCATCGCCCTGGCGCCGAACCTGCCCGTCGCCGTGTTCGGCAGCCTGGTCATGGGGGCCGGGTTCTCGCTGCTGCACCCGTCGCTCGCCCTGATGGTGATGAACCGCACCGACCCGTCGAGGCAGGGGGCCGCGATCGGCGCCTACACCTCCTTCTGGGACCTGGGCCTGGCCGTCTGGGGGCCGCTGATCGGAGTGGTCGCCGCCGGTCTCGGCTATCCCGCGGTGTTCGTCGTCGGCGCCGTCTGCGCGATGTTGGCCGTGGCCGTGGCGCTCTGTGTCCGCGGGCAGGACACGCAGCCGGCGGCCGTGAGTTGAGTCAGGAGCACGTCATCAACGGATCGAACCTCTCGAAGACACCTCTCAAGATCCTCTGTATCACCGGATGGTGCCGCAACGGCAGCACCATCATCGGCAACATCCTCAACGAGGTCCCGGAGGTCTTCCACGTCGGGGAACTGCACTTCCTGTGGAAGAACGCGGCGGGCAGGGGAGCGAACAGCTCGTGCGGCTGCGGCAGGCCGCTGACCGAATGCCACATCTGGTCGAGGATCCTCCCGCTCGGCCGACCGGCCGGGGTCTCCGCGCAGGCCCACGCGGACGCCGTCATCCGCCGCCAGCTGGCCTGCGTACGGACGAGGCACACCTGGCGCGTGCTCGACCGCGGGCTGCACTCCGAGGAGATCCGTGAGCACGCCGCCCTGATGACGCGGACCTACCACGCCGTCGCCGAACTGACCGGCGCCCGCGTCCTCGTGGACACCACCAAGATCCCCGGCGAGGCGGCCCTGCTGCCACACCTCGACGGGGTGACACCGTACTACGTCCATCTCGTACGCGACCCCAGGGCGGTAGCCCAGTCGTGGAGCCGGGAGAAGCAGTACTGCTACGTCATGTCGTCCAGGAAGAGCACGGCCTACTGGCACGGTTTCAACGTGGCCTCGCAGGCGATCATCCGCCGCCATCGGGACCGGTCGATGTTCCTGCGCTACGAGGAGTTCATCGCCGACCCGGTGCGAACGATCGACGCGCTGCTGCGGCTCTGCGGAGAGGATCCGGCCGCCAACCCGATGCGGGGCCAGACGATCGAGCTCCGTACCAACCACACGGTCACCGGCAATCCCGATCGCTTCCACAGCGGCACCACCGTCATCCGGGACCGGGACGACTCCTGGCGGACCGATCTGCCGCTGCCCGCCAGGCTGGCCGCGGCGACGCTGTCATGGCCGCTGTTCCGGCGCTATGGCTACCGCTACGGCGGCACGCTTCCCAGCGGTTCACGGCGGGCCGGCACCGCGCCGCCGCGGGCGACCAGGGAGCGCTAGGAGGCCGGATGTCGAACGGCCCGTACGGCAAGGAGGAGGACGTTTGGAACTGGGGCTTGAGAACAAGGTCGCGCTCGTCGCCGGCGGATCCAGCGGCCTCGGCCTCGCCGCCGCCATGGAGCTGGCCAGGGAGGGCGCGCATGTCGCGATCGGCGCACGCGACCGCGACCGGCTCGCGGAGGCCGAACGAGGCCTCAAGGAGGTGGCGCGCGGCCGGGTCCACGCCACGAGCGTCGACGTCACCGACGGGGAGGCGGCGCGCCGCTGGGTCGACGAGGTCGCCGCCGACTTCGGCGTCCTTCACATCGTGCTCGTCAGCGGCGGCAGCCCGCCGATCGGCACCGCCTCGCAGTTCGAGCAGGCCGACTACCAGGCGGCCATCGACAAGGTGCTCTCCCCGGCGCTGACCCTGGCCCTCGCGGCGCTGCCGCACCTGAAGGCCGCCCGGTGGGGCCGGTTGCTCTTCGTGGCCTCGGAGACGGCGAGCGTCCCCATAGCCCAGCTGGCACTCTCCGGGGTGACCCGCGCCGCCATCGTGCGCTTCGCCCAGTCCCTCGCCTCCGAAGTCGGCCGCGACGGCATCACCGTCAACGTGCTGGCACCCGGCACGACCCGTACCCCGCCGGTGGAGCGGGCGGCGGCGAGGCTGGCCGAGGACGGCGACGTCGAAGCCCGGCTGCGTGCCATGGGCCGGCACAACGCCCTGGGCCGTGTCGGGGACCCGGCCGAGTTCGCCGCCGTCGCGGCCTTCCTCGCCGGAGAGCGGGCCTCGTTCGTCACCGGCGCGCTCCACCTGATCGACGGCGGCGCCGGCGTGGTGGGGCCGGAGCCGGCGCACCTCACGTCCGCGCGCAAGGACACCTACACATGACGACCCAGGCGATCTCCGCCGAAGGAAGGACCCCGTGATGTCAACGACCGGCCACGCCTACACCGAGAGAGACGTCAGCGACTTCTTCGACCAGACCCTTCAGACCTACCTGAGCTTCTGGGACGGTGACGGAGTCCTGCACACCGGCTACTTCGCCGGCGACGCCGACGACGACTACCGTGCCGCCGCCGAGCGGACGTCCGACATCCTGGCGGCGGATGCCGGAATCGACGGGTCGTCGTTCGTGCTCGACGTCGGCTGCGGCTGCGGCAACTTCCCGATCCACCTCGCCAGACGATTCGGCTGCCGCTGCGGGGGACTCGACCTGAGCGCCGAGCGCGTCAGGTTCGCGAGGGAGGCCCTGACCGCAGAGAACGGGCTCGACATCGAGTTCCGCCAGGGCTCGGTCACCCGGATGCCGTACGAGACCGGCACCTTCAGCCACGTCGTCAGCCAGGACGCGCTCTGCCTCGTACCGGATAAGCCGCGCAGTCACCTCGAAATCCACCGCGTCCTGCGGCCCGGGGGCATCTTCGCCTTCTCCGACTTCCTCCAGCCCAAGAAGGAGATCGGCGAGCGCGCCCGCCGGCACGTCTACGACCGGGTGAAATGGAACGGCGGCTACTCCTTCGTCGGCTACCAGGCCGCGCTGGAAGAGGCCGGATTCGAGATCCTCCTCGCCCGCAACCTGGAGAGCCACATCCGGCAGACCTACCGCGTGCTGGGCAGGACCGCCCGCGAGCGCGCCGAGGCGACGCCGGACGCCTCGGCGCGCGACTGGATGCTGGCCTTCTCCAAGTCCTGCGCGGAGATCCAGATCGCCATCGACGACGGTGAGTTCGGCTGGGGGATGTTCGTCACCCGCAAGCCCGGCAACGCCACGCCCTAGCGCCGAACCACCAGTAGCGAGGAAGCCATGCAGCGCACAGAAGGCATGAAGTCGACGATGGCGGAAGTCGTCGCCGAGCGGAAGAAGCAGATGTCGCCGGGCCGGCTGTTCGTCGAGGCCTGTACCGCCAAGGGCCTCGAAGCCTCCGTAGAGTACGACGTGACGATCACTGACTCGCTGACGAGTTCGCGGCGCAAACCACGCTACCCGGCGCGCAACATGCTCAAGGTCGTCGACCTCTCCAGGGACCCCCGGCGGTTCTACTGGCACGAGAGCCCGCCCCTTCCCGGCGACCCTCAGGTCACCGAGGCCGACCTGAGGCGCGAGGCGGCCAACCGCTTCCACCGGTCGCCGATCCCCGAGCTCTATCCCACCACCGCGTGGGTGCAGGTCCCGCCGGACCTGTGGGAGGACCCCGAGACCTTCGAGTCGTTCATCAACTACCGGCTGATCGTCCGTCTCGGCACGGCCGAGAACCACACGATCATCCGAGGCCGGGCCGGGTTGCTGAACATCCCGGGGGTCATTCGCATGACCTCGAAGGGACCGTTCGGCTCGACGATCCTCGCGGCGTGCAACGAGGCGGAGCAGATGGGAGGCACCGCCGACGGCCTCATCATCAATCCCGTCGACTACTACAGGTTCATGGGGCAGGGCCGCCTGATGGACGATCTGGAGCAGAACGGCGTCTTCATCGTGCGGACGCGCCTGGTCGATCCGGGAACGGCCATCGTCGGCGACTTCGGGCACGGCGCCCAGCTGTTCGACGCGGGACGCTCGGTGATCCGCTTCGCCGAGCCGCCCCCGGGAACCTTCGCCGAGCCCGGCATCGCGCTCATGGCCGAGATCTACGAGCGGGTCGTGATCAACCTGCTGACCAACTTCTTCATCGTGACCCTGTAGCCGCGCCCCGTGATCGCGTCGCCGTAAAGGACAGCACATGCCGACGATGCCCTCCCCGAACCCGGCACCCCTCCGGTACGACCCTGACGTCCTCGTCATCGGCGGCGGCGTCGTCGGCCTGTTCTGCGCCTACTACCTGCGCCGCATGGGCAACAGCGTGACCGTCGTGGAACGCGGGCCGGTCGGCGGTCCCCAGTCCTGTTCGTATGGGAACACCGGCTTCGTCGGCACGCAGGGCGCGCTTCCCCTCGCCGAGCCCGGCGTGATGGCCCAGGGACTGCGCTGGCTGCTGAACCCGGAAAGTCCCTTCTACATCAGACCGCGCCCGGACCCCGAGCTGTTGTCGTGGCTCTGGCACTTTCGCCGTGCCTGCAACGAGCGCGACGCGAAGGCCGGTTTCCAGGTACTGGTCGACATGAAGAAGCGGAGCCTCGGGATCCTCCGCGAGCTCTGCGCGTCGGACGGCCTGGCCTCCACCTTCACAGCCCAGGGCATGCTGCTCGCGTACCGGACACGGCAGGGATTCGAGAAGGCCTGTCGAACGGTGTCGGGAACGGTCGCGAGCGGCGTGCCGCTGCGCGTCCTCGGCCCGGGGGAGCTGCGCGCGCTCGAACCGGACGCCGAGTTCGACATCCACGGCGCCCTGTACAACGAGGAGGGCGCCTACCTGCGTGTCCCCGACTTCGTCACCGGACTCGCCCGGACGCTCGGCGACATGGGCGTGGAGATCCACGAGCACACCGGGGTCGTCGGTTTCGAGGTCGCGGGAGCCGAGGTCAAGCGGGTCAGGACGGTCCACGGGGACTTCAGCCCGCGCGAGACGGTCATCGCCGCCGGGACCTGGTCGGCGGAATGTGCCCGCGAGCTGGACATCGGGCTCAAGCTCCAACCCGCCAAGGGCTACTCCGTCACGGTCAAGGCACCGGGCAACGCGCCCCGGCTGCCGGTCCTGCTGGGCGAGGGGAAGGTCGCGCTCGTACCACTCGGCGACCGCCTCCGTTTCGGCGGAACCCTGGAGCTGTCAGGCATGGACACCGCGATCTCCCGCAGCCGGGTGGACGGCATCCTGCGAACCGTCCGGATGTACCTCCCGAAGATGGAGAGCACCGAGACTCTCGAAACCTGGAGTGGGTTTCGTCCCTGCAGCCCGGACGGCCTCCCCTTCCTGGGGCGTGCCGCCCCCTACCGCAACCTTTCCGTCGCGTGCGGTCACGGCCACATCGGCATGGGCCTGGCACCGGTCAGCGGCAGGCTGATCGCCCAGCTCGTCGCCGGAGAGCGACCCGAGATGGACCTCACCCCGCTGCGCCCCGGCCGCTACGGCGGCGGGCCCCCGCGCCGCCTCCGCCTGCGTCCCGGGCGATGAGAGGTGTCCCCGGCCTTCGCACCGGGGCGCGTCCCGCCCCCCGCCCGCGGCGATGGGACACCGGACCTCGCGCCGTGACCGGCCCGGGGCCCGCCGCCAGACGACACGACCGCAACACCCGACGGGAGAGAACCGCCATGGCCACCGGAGCGGAAACGGAGCACGACGTCGCGATCGGCGTACTGTGCTGCGACACCAACTTCACCAAGGTCCCGGGGCACATCCGCAACCGGGCCACCTTCGACTTCCCCGTCATCTACCGGGTCGTGGACGGCGCGACCGCCGAACGCGTGGTGACCCAGGCCGACCCGCACCTGCTCGACCCGTTCATCCAGGCCGCTCAGGAGCTCGAAGCGCGGGGCGCGGCCGCCATCACCGGTGCCTGCGGCTTTCTCGTCATCTTCCAGAGGCAGCTGGCCGACGCGGTCAACGTCCCGCTGCACGCCTCAAGCCTGATCCAACTGCCCATGGTGCACCGCATGATCCGCTCGGATCAGAAGGTCGGGCTGCTGGTCGCCAAGAAGCCCGCCCTCACCCGGCGTCACCTGGCGGCCGTCGGCGCCGAGCACGTCCCGGTCTGCGTCGCCGGCCTGGAGGACCAGCCGGAGTTCCGCGAGGTCATGCTCGAAGCCCGGCGCCCGGACCTCGACGCCGACCGTCTGGGCCGCGAGGTGCTGGGCCAGGTCGAACAGCTGGCGAAGGAGAACCCCGACATGGGGGCGCTCGTCATCGAGTGCACCGACGTGGTGCCCTACGCCCACCAGATCCAGGCACACCTCGGCATACCGGTCTTCGACATCGTGACCCTCACCGAAATGGTCCACCGGAGCCTGACCCGCCGCCCCTTCGGCGCCTCCGGCACGGCCTAGCGCCCCGGGGCTCGTCCGCCGTGACACCCACCGCCGCCGGCACCCGGTGCGCGCGGGCGGGCCGGCTCGCCGGCCGAGAGGTGGGCGCCGTCCGTTTCTCGCCGCCCGGACTCCCCGGGGAGCCCTTTCGGGTGCCCTGTTCGTATGGTTATTGAGTTGCGGGGAGGCAGGCGGTTCTGGCGTTATTGATCTCGTTCGGGATGTGACCGGGAGGAGGCGATGTGGAGATGTCGTACAACGAGGTGACGGGTGGGCGTGCGCCGATCCGCATGTGGGCCGAGCCGGCCGAGATCGAGCCGAACGTGATGCAGCAGCTGCGTAATGTGGCGAACCTGCCGTGGGTGCAGGGGGTCGCGGTGATGCCGGACGTGCATCACGGGATGGGCGCGACGGTGGGGTCGGTTATCGCGATGCGTGACGCGGTCTCGCCCGCGGCGGTCGGGGTCGACATCGGGTGCGGGATGACCGCGGTGCGAACCTCCTACCGGGTGGAGAACCTTCCCGACAATCTGGCCTACCTGCGTTCGAAGCTGGAGCAGGCGGTGCCGGTCGGCTTCGGGCACCACCGGCGGCCGGTCGACCCGACCAGTCTGCACGGGTTCAAGGCCGCCGACTGGGCGGGCTTCTGGAAGGACTTCGACACGCTGGCCCCGGCGGTGCGCCAGAAGAGGGAGCGGGCCGAGGTGCAGATGGGCACCCTGGGCGGGGGTAACCACTTCCTGGAGGTCTGCGCCGACGACGAGGGCGTGGTCTGGGTGGTGCTGCACTCCGGATCGCGCAACATCGGCAAGGAGCTGGCCGAGCACCACATCGGGCAGGCCCAGGACCTGCCGCACAACCAGGACCTGCCGGACCGCAACCTGGCGGTGTTCGTCGGGGGCACCCCGCAGATGGACGCCTACCGGCGCGATCTGTTCTGGGCGCAGGACTACGCGCGGCGCAACCGGGCGGTCATGATGGCCCTGGTCTGCGACGTGCTCCGGCGCCACCTGGCGGGCATCACCTTCGAGCAGCCGATCTCCTGCCACCACAACTACGTGGCGGAGGAGCGCTACGACGGTGTGGACGTGCTCGTCACCCGAAAGGGGGCGATCCGCGCCGGATCCGGTGAGTTCGGCATCATTCCCGGCTCGATGGCGACCGGCACCTACATCGTGAAGGGTCTGGGGAACCTCGACGCGTTCAATTCGGCCTCGCACGGCGCGGGTCGCCGGATGAGCCGGAACAAGGCGAAGAAGACCTTCACCCTGGAGGACTTCAAGGCGCAGACCGCCGGCGTCGAGTGCCGCAAGGACACCGGGGTGATCGACGAGATCCCCGGCGCGTACAAGGACATCCAGTCGGTCATGGCCGCGCAGACCGACCTGGTCGAGGTGGTCGCGCACCTGCGGCAGCTGGTCTGCGTCAAGGGCTGAGCGATCGGTCTGCGACCAGGGCGTGCGGGGCCGTTTCGAGGGACATGAGGACGCGGGGATCTCAGGGACCGGATCGTCCGGACAGATCTGGCGATCTCCCAAGGAATCAACCATCTCGTGATGATGTTGCAGTGGTCGAGGCCTGTTTAGGGTCGAGCGGGGGGTCGGCCATAGGCTGGCCCCCTGCTCAATAGGTGACCGACTGGGAGGTGGCGCCCCGTGCTGCAGGATTTGTTCGGTCGTGTGGCGACCGATCTGCGGGTGTCCCTCACGGACCGCTGTAACCTGCGCTGTTCCTACTGCATGCCGCCCGAGGGCCTGGAATGGTTGCCCAAACCCGAACTGCTGACCGCCGACGAGATCGTCCGGTTGGTCACCATCGGGGTGGAGCGGCTGGGCATCACCGAGGTCCGCTACACCGGGGGCGAGCCCCTGCTCCGCCGCGAACTGGTCGACATCGTGACCCGCACCACCGCGCTCGGCCCCACCCCGCAGGTCTCGCTGACCACCAACGGGATCGGGCTGAGCCGGATGGCCGCCTCCCTGGCCGCCGCCGGCCTGCACCGGGTCAACGTCTCCCTCGACACCCTCGACCGCGAGACCTTCAAGAAGCTCGCCCACCGCGACCGGCTGGCCGACGTTCTTGAGGGCCTGGAGGCGGCCCACGCCTCCGGCCTGCGCCCCGTCAAGGTCAACACCGTGCTGATGCGCGGGATCAACGACCACGAGGCCGTGCCGCTGCTGCGCTACTGCCTGGAACGGGGGTACGAGTTGCGGTTCATCGAGCAGATGCCGCTGGACGCCCAGCACGGCTGGCGCCGGGAGAACATGATCACGGCTGACGAGATCCTCGTCCGGCTCCAGGCCGCCTTCGACCTGACCGACGCCGACCCGGTGGAACGCGGTAGCGCTCCTGCGGAACTGTTCCTCGTCGAGGGCGGCCCGGCCAGGGTCGGCGTCATCGGCTCGGTCACCCGCCCGTTCTGCGGTGCGTGCGACCGGGTGCGGCTCACCGCCGACGGCCAGATCCGCAACTGCCTGTTCGCCACCGACGAGTCCGACCTGAGGAGCGCGATGCGCTCGGGGGCGAGCGACGACGAGATCGTCGAGCGCTGGCGGTCCGCGGTCCGGATCAAGAAGGCCGGTCACGGCATCGACGACCCGGCCTTCCTGCAGCCGTCCCGCCCGATGTCCGCCATCGGCGGATGACCGCCCGCCACGACGCCTGCGTCCTGGCGGGCGGTCTCGCGAGACGGCTCGGCGGCCGGGACAAGCCCGCCCTGCACGTCTCGGGCCGCCCGCTGGTCGAGTCGGTGGCCGCCGCCGTACCCGGCGCCGGCAGGCTGGTCGTCGTCGGGCCGCCCCGCCCCGGGCTGCCGGGCGCGATCTTCCGCCGTGAGGATCCACCCGGAGGCGGCCCCGTTCCGGCGCTGCGGGCGGGGCTGGCCGAGGTGACCGCGCCGTGGGTGGTGCTGCTCGCCGCCGACCTTCCGTTCCTGACCGCCGAGCACGTGTCCGCGCTGCTGGACGCGGCAGGCGCGGGGACGGGGACGGTCGCGTACGCGAAGGGGGCACGGGCGGGAGCGGTGCTCGTCGACGACGGTGGCCGCGAGCAGTGGCTCGCCGGGGTCTGGCATACGGCGAGCCTGGTGCGGGCGCTCGCCCGCTACCAGGGACGGTCGCTGCACGGGCTGCTGGCCCCGCTCGACCCGGTCACGCTTCATCTCGCCGGGCAGCCGTGGTTCGATTGCGACACCATGGACGATCTGCAGCGGGCGCGGGCTTCGGAAGGCCCGGGACGGGCGCTACCGCTGAGAAGGAGTGAGAGTTGAACGTGCTGACGGAGTGGACCGCGCTGGTCTGCCGGGAGCTGGGCATCGATCCTGCGACAGTCGATCGTGACGAGGTGCTCGATCTGACAAAGGAGGTCGCGCACGGGGTGGCCCGGCCGGCCGCGCCGCTGACGGCCTATCTGCTCGGCGTGGCGCTGGGGGCGGGCACGGCACCGCCGGATGTCGTGGAAAGGCTGACCGCGCTGGCGCGTAACTGGGAGCAGACAACCGATACACAGGGTGAGAAATAACATCAAGGAAAAGGCGAGAACAAGTAAAAGCCATAAGAAAAGGGCGACGCCGGGTGGTTACGGGGGCAAACCACCCGGCGTCGCTTCATCGGCGTTCCGACGGGGGCCCGGAACGCCGGCACCAGTGCCCCGACGGGGGACCAGGGCACTTGGCTAAAGCGTACACCTACAACCCTTAGAGTGCGTCAAGACTTAGTCACGACCCGATCTCGCGTCGGTGGCGTGGAATCTCGCTCTGTCCGGAATCTTCCATGTCAGGGGCTCCCGTCGCCCCACGTGGCGGCGCGTTGGCCCCGATCACGGCAATGTATGGTAAAAAGATCGCACCGGCGAAGAGCAGTAGTCGGACGGGTAGCGGAGCGGGCACGGTGAAGGCGAGGATCAGGCAGATCAGCCGGATCCCCATCTTGATGAAGTAGCTCTTCTCGCGCTTGCCGATGTCGGCACTCAGGGAGGGCTGGGCATCCGTCACCTGATGAACCACCGGGCGCTTGTGCCATCCCTTCACGATTCCCAATCTAGGCCTCATATCGGCTGGTGGCGAACGGTCATGTAATCATCGCTTTCCGGGAAGAAGCATGAGATGACAGATCGAACGTACCGGGTGACCGAGATAGTCGGCACTTCGGGGGAGAGCATCGAGGCGGCCGTGCGCAACGGAGTCCGCCGCGCCTCCCGGACCCTGCGTCACCTCGACTGGTTCGAGGTGACCGAGATCAGAGGGCACATCGAGGAGGGGGAGGTCGGGCACTTCCAGGTCGGGATGAAGGTCGGATTCCGGCTGGAGGACGACTGAGCCCGCCCGCGGCGGGCCCCCTATGGAGGCCCCCTCCTCGCCACGGCACGATCTGCCAGGCAGGGCCTAGCTGGCCTGGCTGACCGTCGACATGTTGAAATCGGGCACCCGGATCGCCGGCATGATCGCGCGGTTGAAGTAGTCGCTCCACTCGCGCGGCAGGGTCTGCTCGGAGGCGCCGACCTCGGTGAGGCGGCGGAGCAGGTCCACCGGGCTCTCGTTGAAGCGGAAGTTGTTCACCTCGCCCACGACCTCGCCGTTCTCCACCAGGTAGACGCCGTCGCGGGTCAGACCGGTCAGCAGCAGCGTCTGCGGGTCGACCTCGCGGATGTACCACAGGCAGGTGAGCAGCAGGCCGCGCTCGGTGGCGGCGATCATCTCCTCCAGCGACCGGCCGCCCTCGGGGCCTCGCATGATCAGGTTGTCGATGGCCGGGGTCACCGGAAGGCCGGTCAGTTCGGCGGAGTGCCGGGTCTGCAGCAGGTTGGCCAGTCTGCCGTCGGAGATCCAGTCGGTGGCCGCCAGCGGCAGCCCGTTGTCGAACACCGAGTTCTCCCGGCTGGAGGCATGCGCCACCACGAACGGCGGGCACTCGATGCCCGGCGCGGCGGGGTCACCGTACAGGCGGATCGGCGACTCGGAGAGGACCTCGCCGACGCGGGTGCCGCCGCCGGGTCTGGAGAAGACGGTGCGTCCCTCCAGGGCGTCGCGGGCTCCGGCCGTCCAGTACAGGTAGATCATCAGATCGGCCACGGCCGTCGGCGGCAGCAGCGTCTCGTACCGGCCCGCGGGCAGGTCGACACGGTTCTTCGCCCACTCAAGCCGCCGGGCCAGCGTGGCGTCCAGAGCCGCCACGTCGACGTCGGAGAAGTCGCGGGTGGACACGCCCGTCCACGCCGAACGCTTCATGTCCAAGGACTTGGCGTTGAGCTCCAGGCGGCCGGTGGGCTGGGTGTGCCGCAGTCTGGTGCCCGTGGAGGTGCCCACGAAGGTCGTCGTGACCGTGTGCTCGGCGAATCCGTACAGCCTGCGCCCGCTCGCCTCGGCCGCGGTGAAGGCCTCACCCAGGGCGGGGGCGAAGGCGCCGAACACCCCTATCGAGGTCGGCTCGACCAGGTCGTCCCAGCCGTCGGATCGGGTGCCCTCCAGCAGCGGCCGGGCGTCCTCGGACGGCTGGGCGTCCTCCGCGGCGTGGTCGGCGGCCGCCACGACGTCGTCGAGCTGGTCGGGGCGGACCGCCGCCCGTGACACCACGCCCACACCCCGCCCCACGATCGAGATCACGGTGAGCTGCGCGGAGCGGGACACGCCGTTGGTGGTGAGGGTGTTGCCCGCGAAGCGCAGGTTGGCGCTCGACCCCTCGTCCACGATCACAACGACCTCGTCGGCCGTGGAGAGCTCAAGAGCCTTCTCGATCATCTCCTGGGGGCTCATCCCGCTCCTCTCCTGCCGGCTCGCCCGGCCGCCGCCTTCATCCGTCCGCTCGCCGTACGCGTTCAACTGCCACTCTCCTGGGCGGTGTTGAGGACGCGCACGCCGCGGAAGAGCGCCGACGGGCAGCCGTGGCTGACCGGGGCGATCTGGCCCGGTTGCCCCTTGCCGCAGTTGAACGCCCCGCCGAGCGCGTACGTCTGCGGCCCGCCGACCGCCGCCATCGACCGCCAGAAGTCGGTGGTCGTGGCCTGGTAGGCGACGTCGCGCAACTGCCCGGCGAGCCTGCCGTTCTTGATCAGATAAAACCGCTGGCCGGTGAACTGGAAATTGTAACGCTGCATGTCGATGGACCAGCTCTTGTCGCCCACCACGTAGACGCCCCGGTCGACGCCGGAGATCAGCTCCTCGGTGGTGGGACCGTCGGGCGCCGGTCGCAGCGACACGTTCGCCATGCGCTGGATCGGGGTGTTGCCGGGGGAGTCGGCGAAGGCGCAGCCGTTGGAGGCGCCCAGGCCCTTCAGCAGCGCCATCCGCCGGTCGAGCTGGTAGCCGACCAGTACGCCGCCGGAGACGATGTCGAACTCCCTGGTCGCCACGCCCTCGTCGTCGTAGCCGATCGTGGCCAGGCCGTGCTCGGCGGTGCGGTCGCCGACCACGTTCATCACCTGCGAGCCGTACACCAGCTTGCCGAGCTGGTCGAAGGTGGCGAAGCTCGTCCCGGCGTACGCCGCCTCGTAGCCGAGGGCGCGGTCGAGTTCGGTGGCGTGCCCGACCGACTCGTGGATCGTCAGCCACAGGTTCGACGGGTCGATCACCAGGTCGTAGGGGCCGGCCTCGACGGAGGGGGCCTTGAGCTTCTCTTCAAGGAGTTCGGGAACGCGCGCCAGCTCGCCGGGGAAGTCCCAGCCGGTGCCGGTGAGGTACTCGTACCCCCGGCC
Source organism: Streptosporangium sp. CA-115845 (assembly GCF_050943795.1). Lineage (NCBI taxonomy): Bacteria > Bacillati > Actinomycetota > Actinomycetes > Streptosporangiales > Streptosporangiaceae > Streptosporangium > Streptosporangium sp. CA-115845. Next base: position 3,797,863 of record NZ_CP191988.1, read on the forward strand.
CGCGGGTGGGGCGAGCGTCCGCATCGAGTCGAAGCGGCCGTCCAGCACCCTCATCGCCTCCAGCTGGGGGTGGACGCGCACCCGCTGCTGCGTGGTGGAGGTCCCCGCCGTGTCGGCGTAGAATTTCTGCTCCTTGACCTGCATCAGCGACGCCTGGACGTGGTCCACCCTGGGATCTGTCAGCAGGCCGCGCGACCAGTCGGCGAGCAACTCCGCCTTGTCGCGCATCGGCACCTCGAACGGGTCGAGTTCGTAGGAGGAGACCCAGGTGACGTCGGAGTGAACCGGCTCGGGCGCCAGCTCGACGGGCTCGCGGTTGATCGCCGCCGAGACGAGCGCCACCTCCACCGCCTGCTCGGCGACGCGGACGGCCGCCTCGGGGGTGAGCTCGATGCCTCCGGCGAAGCCCCAGGTGCCGTTCTTGACGACCCGCACGGCATAGCCGAGGGTGTCGGCGTCGATGGAGCCCTCAAGTGCGGCGTCGGACAGGCGTACGGTCTCTCCGCGGATGCGTTCCAGCCGGAAGTCGGCGTGCTCGGCGCCCAGGTCCCGGGCGCGTTGCAGGGCCGCGTCCGCCAGCCGCCGCAGCGGCAGGGCGAGAAAGTCGGAGTCGATCTGGCGCATGTCAACGATCCTAACCCCGTGATCTTGTCCTTCCCGGACAAGAGGGTTACCCCCAAGTAGCCGATACCGTCTGACCATGGCTCGATCTGTTCTCGTAACCGGCGGCAATCGCGGCATCGGCCTCGCGATCGCCCGCGAACTCGCCCAGGCCGGCGACGCCGTCGCCGTGACCTACCGTTCCGGACAGCCCCCCGAGGGGCTGTTCGGCGTGCGCTGCGACGTGACCAGCACGGCCGACGTGGACGCCGCGTTCGCGAAGGTCGAGGCCGAGTACGGCCCGGTCGAGGTGCTCGTCGCCAACGCGGGCATCACCAAGGACACGCTGCTGCCGATGATGAAGGAGGAGACCTTCACCGATGTCATCGACGCCAACCTGACCGGTGCCTACCGGGTCGCCAAGCGCGCCACCCGCGGCATGCTGCGGCTCAAGCGCGGGCGGATCGTGCTGATCTCCTCGGTGGTGGCCATGCTCGGCTCCGCGGGGCAGAGCAACTACGCCGCCTCCAAGGCCGGGATGATCGGTTTCGCCCGGTCGGCGGCCAGGGAGCTGGGCTCGCGCAACATCACGGTCAACGTGGTCGCCCCCGGTTTCGTGGAGACCGACATGACGGCCGAACTCGACGAGTCGTACCAAGAGCAGATCAGGAAGAACATCCCCCTGGGCCGCTATGCCAGCCCTGAGGAGATCGCACGCGTGGTCAGATTCCTGGCCGGCGAGGACGCCGCCTACATCACGGGGGCTGTCATCCCCGTTGACGGCGGCCTTGGAATGGGGCACTGACGTGGGAATTCTCGAAGGCAAGCGGCTTCTCGTCACCGGGGTGCTCACCGACTCCTCCATCGCCTTCTCGGTGGCCAAACTGGCCCAGCAGGAGGGGGCCCAGATCGTGCTCACCGGTTTCGGCCGGCTCAGCCTGGTCGAGCGCATCGCCAAGCGCCTGCCGGAGCCGCCGCCGGTGCTGGAACTCGACGTCACCAGCACCGAGCACCTCGACTCCCTGGCCGACCGGGTCGGCGAACACCTCGGCGGCCTGGACGGTGTGGTGCACGCCATCGGGTTCGCCCCCCAGACCGCCCTGGGCGGTAACTTCCTGAACACCTCATGGGAGGACGTGGCGACCGCCGTCCAGGTCTCCACCTACTCGTTCAAGTCGCTCGCGGTGGCCGCGCTCCCGCTCATGAAGGAGGGCGGCGCGATCGTCGGCCTCGACTTCGACGCCACCAAGGCCTGGCCGGTGTACGACTGGATGGGGGTGGCCAAGGCCGGCCTGGAGTCCTGCTCCCGCTACCTGGCCCGCGATCTGGGCAAGCACGGCATCCGGGTCAACCTTGTCGCGGCGGGTCCGCTCCGGACCATGGCCGCCAAGAGCATCCCCGGCTTCGGCGAGTTCGAGGACAGCTGGCCCGCCAAGGCCCCGATCGGCTGGGACATCAACGACCCGATTCCGGCGGCCAAGGCGTGTGTCGCCCTGCTGTCGGACTGGTTCCCCGCCACGACCGGTGAGATCGTCCATGTCGACGGCGGCGTGCACGCCATCGGCGCCTAGATCCTGTCCCGCGGGTCAGGTGGCACCCGTGGCCGAGGTGGGCAAAAGATCCAGAGAGCAGGGTCTAGGCCACCCGGTGATGGCCCGGTGGCACCGGCTCGAAGGGGATCGACTCCGTGACCTTCCGCCTGCTGTACAGCAGGCGGACCGCGAGGATGGCCAGAATGAGCACCGCGGTGGTGAGCACGGTGCCCGCCCTGTCGGATGACCGGCTGGGCGTCACCGGCCGTTCGTTTGACATCTGCCGCTGCAACTCCTGTATCAGCGGGGCCGGCCAGAGCAGTTCCACCCGGGGTGCCTCGGCGTCGACCACGGGTGACGGCTCGGAGGTCACCGGTGCGTCCACGTCGGTCGTGGGCGTGTCGGCCTCCGGATACGGCGGCCGTGAGGGCTGTCGCGTCCGGCTGGTCGGCACCGGCACCGGTTCCTTCCGCGCGGGCCGGTGGCCGTGGTCGCGCGAGGGGCTCGGCGACGGCCTGGGCCGGGCGGCCTCCTGAGAGAGGGCACTCTCCGGCGGGTCCGGGCATTTCGGGGAGGCCGCGGTGGGCCGGCAGGTGCCGGTGGGATCCTCGGGGCGCGGCCCGTTGCCGGAGGGGGGCTCCTCGCCCTCCGCGGGCCGGGTTCTGGCGGCCGAGGTGGCCGGCGCCGGTGTCTTCTCCCCGACGGGGGACGTCTTCTCGGCGGCGGGCGTCTGAGCCGTGGTGCCGGCGAGGTCGTCACCGGCGGGCGAGGACGAGAGCGGGGCCAGCAGGGGTGCGAGAGGGGAGGTGTCGGACGTGATGCCGCTCACCACGTTGTCCACGGTCCGGCAGATCCCGCCCGTCACGGTGCCCAGCAGCCCTCCGTGATCGCAGTCGTCCACCTGCGTGACGGTGTCCGCCCGGGCGGCGTCCACCGAAAAGACCGCCGGGATCCCGCTGCCCAGCACCAGCGCCAGCGCGCCTGCCGACATCGCGGTTCGCACTCGTCTCCTTTCCCCTGGGGCGGATATCGGCCGTGATGTGCTGCCGACATCCGGGTGCCCCCGCCACCTGTTCGACAGTCTTGTGGGGAGGCCCGGCTTTTTCGCGGAAAGTTGCTATTCGGTATCGACTAGTGATACGCGAGGCGAATTCTCGTTCGGTTTCCGTCCTGGGCGTCTCAGTCGGCCGACACGTCGTCGAGTGCTTCCCTTATCTCCACGGGCAACGCCAGGTCCTCGGCCTGGAGCACCCCGGACAGCTGCGCGTGGGTGCGGGCGCCGACGATGGCGGAGGCCACCCCCGGCTGGTCGCGTACCCACGACAGGGCCACCGACAGCGGTGAGACGCCAAGCCCCTCGGCGGCGGTCGTCACCGACTCCACGACCCGGCGGCACCGCTCGTCGAGGTAGGGCGTGACGAAATCGGCGAAGTGCGGGGTCGCGGCCCGAGAGTCGGCGGGGATGCCCGTGCGGTACTTGCCGGTGAGGACTCCGCGCCCGAGCGGCGACCAGGCGAGCACCCCGGCGCCGACATGCTCGGCGGCGGGGATCAGCTCGCGCTCGGCCTCTCTGGCCAGGAGCGAGTACTCGACCTGGGCCGCGACGATCGGCACCCGCCCTGGAACCGCCCGCTGTCCCACGGCGGCGGTCGCCAGCTGCCAGCCCGCGTAGTCGCACACCCCGGCGTACGCGGCCCGCCCGGAGGACACGATCGCGTCCACGGCGGCCAGGGTCTCCTCCAGCGGGACGTCGGGATCAAAGGCGTGCAGCTGCCACAGGTCGACCTCGTTGACGCCCAGGCGGGTCAGGGAGGCGTCGATCGCGGCGACCAGGTGCTTCCTTGAGGCGTCGCGGGGTCTGCGCCCGGCAGGGGTGAGCACGGCCTTGGTGGACAGCACCAGCTCCGAACGCGGCACCGAGTCGCGCAGCAGCCGCCCGAGCAGCCGTTCGGCGTCGCCGCCCGTGTAGACGTCGGCGGTGTCGATGAGTGTGCCGCCGGCCTCGGCGAACATGCGGAGCTGCGCCGCGGCCTCCTCGGCGCCGGTGTCACGTCCCCATGTCATCGTCCCCAGTCCCAGGCGGGACACCGACAAGCCGCTCCGGCCCACATAGCGCTGCTCCATGATCCGGCCAGATTACCGCTCGGCCACTTAAAAGTAGTGGAGTGAGGGCTGCAAGACTTGCCCGCGTGACGACCTTGTTGCTGGCCAGACACGGCCTTACCCACCTCACCGGTCCGGTCCTCGCGGGATGGACCCCGGACGTTCACCTCAACGACGCGGGACAGGCCCAGGCGAAGGCCCTCGCCACCCGGCTGACCTCGCTGGAGCTCGACGCGATCGTCTCCAGCCCGCTGGAACGCTGTCAGGAGACCGCGCAGGCGGTCGCCGAGGGGCGACAGGGGGCGGAGGTACTGACCGATGAGCGCTTCGGCGAGTGCCGTTACGGTGACTGGACGGGCCGCCCGATCGCCGAACTCGTCAAGGACCCCCTCTGGCCGGTGGTGCAGGCCCATCCGAGCGCGGTGACGTTCCCCGGGGGAGAATCCCTGCCGGCTGTCCAGTACCGCGCCGTGGCGGCGGTCAGGGAATGGAACGAGCGTCTCGGCCCGAAGGCGGTCTACCTCGTCTGTAGCCACGGAGACGTGATCAAGGCCATCGTGGCCGACGCCATGGGGCTGCACCTGGACCAGTTCCAACGGATAACCGCTGATCCGGCCTCGCTCACCGTCATTCGCTACACCCCCTTGCGCCCCTTCGTGCTCAGGCTCAACGACACGGGTGGGGATATGGCTGGATTGCGCCTCGCGGAGGGTTCGGAAGGCGAGGACGGGGGAGAAAATCCCACCGGGAGTGATGCCGCAGTCGGCGGCGGATCCGGGACCACGTAAGGTCGGGCTATGCCGGTCTTCGACTACGATCCACCCGAGAGATTCGTGGCCGGTGCCGTGGGGCAACCGGGATCACGAACCTTCTTCCTGCAGGCGCGGGGACAGGGCAGGCTGACCACCGTGGCGCTGGAGAAGTTCCAGGTGGCCGCGCTGGCCGACCGCCTCGACCAACTGCTCGACGAGGTGTTGCGGCGCGGCGAGGCCGGTGTCCCGGTGCCCGCCGTCGCTCCGGCCGCGCTGGCCGACAACGCCCCTCTCGACGTGCCGATCAGTGAGGACTTCCGCGTCGGAACCATGGCTCTGGCCTGGGACCCCGAGGCCGACCAGGTGGTCATCGAGGCCCAGGAGGCCGGGGTCGAGGAGGAGATCGAGCCGTCCTCGTCCGCCGATCTCACGGTGCTGCGCGTGCACATCAGCCCAAGCGCCGCCAGGGCCTTCACCAAGCGGGCCATGGCACTCGTCGCCGCCGGGCGTCCGCCCTGCCCGCTCTGCGCCCAGCCTCTCGATGTCGAAGGGCATATTTGTGTGCGGCTCAACGGTTACCGGGGTAGTAGCGCTTCATCTGGTGGAGGAGGCGAATGAGCGCTGAGAGCGAGCCGACGCTGAGCACGGCGCCGGCCGCGGGGCTGGATGACGAGACCGCGATGCGTCTGCTCCGTGACGGACGGCTGGATGTGGCGGGTCGCCTGGTCGAGGCGACCAACATGACGCTTTACTGCTCGGTCCGGCTCGGCGGGCTCGTGGCGGCCTGTGTGTACAAGCCGGTACGGGGGGAGCGCCCGCTCTGGGACTTCCCCGACGGGACCCTGGCCGCCCGCGAGGTCGCCGCCTACGAGGTCTCGGCGGCGATCGGCTGGCGGATCGTGCCGCCCACCGTCTACCGGGACGGCCCGTTCGGCCCGGGAATGTGCCAGCTCTGGATCGACACCGACCCCGAGATCGACCTGATGGTGCTGATCCGCAGTCGCCAGCCCTCGCTGCGGCGGATGGCCGTCTTCGACGCCGTCGTCAACAACGCCGACCGCAAGGGTGGCCACCTGCTGCCGCTGGCCGACGGCCATGTCTACGGGGTCGATCACGGGGTCTCCTTCTCCGCCGAGGACAAGCTCCGCACCGTGCTCTGGCAGTGGCGCGGCAAGCCCCTGTCCCGCGAGGCCATGAACGTCCTGACCCGCCTCGAACGCGACCTGGAGCAGGGGCGGCTCGGCCGCCGCCTCCGAGAACTCCTCACCCTCCCCGAGGTCGAGGCGACCTGGTCGCGGGTCCGCAGGCTTCTCGACACCGGCCTGCACCCCCTCCCCTCCAAGGAGTGGCCGGCGATCCCGTGGCCGCCGATCTGAGTCCCCGGGTGGCAGGTGCCGTGACCTCGGACTCCTTGCCGGTGCAGGACCCCGCTCCGCACCCGCTCGCGGCGGAGGCGTAGCCTCCGGGCATGTGCACGGTTGTCGTCAGCATCGATCCGAGCGCCGAGATCCCCCTGATCGTGGTCGGGGTGCGTGATGAGTTCACCGGCCGTCCCTGGGTTCCACCGGCGGGACACTGGCACAGGGACCGGCCCGGCCTGATCGGCGGTCGAGACCTTCAGGGCGGCGGTACCTGGCTGGCCGTCGACCCCCGGGCCAGGAGGGTTGGGGCCCTTCTCAACGGGCACGGTGTGCTCGCCCCGGAGGAGACGCGCCGCTCACGCGGTGAGCTCCCGCTCCTGGCGGCCGCCGGAGGCCGGCCGGTGGAGAGCGACCTTGACCGCTATGACCCCTTCCACCTGCTGAGCGCCGATCCCACCGGGGCCTGCCTGTGGCACTGGGATGGGATCGCGCTGGAGCGAGACGTCCTTCCTCCGGGAACCCACATGATCGTCAACAGCGGCTGGGAACGTGGTGAGGAGAACGAGCGCGTCGCGTTCTTCCGCCCCCTGTTCGCAAAGGCCGGCCGCCCCACGGAGCTCGACGGCCCCTGGGAGGAGTGGCGGGAACTCGCCACCGGGGCGGGGATTCCCCCTGAGGACCTTCGGTCCATGATCATTCATCATGAGCTGCCCGACGGGCGGATCTTCGGCTCGCTCTCCGTCACCCTGCTCGCCCTGGCGCCGGACGGTGTCCGCTACGACTTCACCGCTGCCCCTCGTGATCCGGATGCCTTCCGTGAAGTCCGCACGGAATGATCTGGGCGCTTCGCGGAGTTGAGACGAATGCCTCTGTATCCGCCGCCCCGAGCTGATCGGGGTGGTCTGTCTGCTCGATAGGCTCACTTTATGAGATCGTGGTCTGCGCCGAAGGTTCCTCGGCTTCCCGGTGCCGGTGTCCCGCTGCGGCTTTTCGACACCGCCGTGCGAGATGTCGTCCCCACAAAGCCGGATCCCACGGCACGGATGTACGTCTGCGGCATCACGCCCTACGACGCCACCCATCTGGGACACGCCAACACCTACCTCGCCTTCGACCTGGTCAACCGGGCCTGGCGGGATGCCGGGCACGAGGTGCACTTCACCCAGAACGCCACGGATGTCGACGACCCCCTGCTGGAGCGCGCGGAGCAGACCGGCATCGACTGGCGTGACCTCGCCGAGCGCGAGATCGAGCTGTTCCGGTCGGACATGGAGGCGCTGCGCATCCTCCCGCCGCGCGACTACGTCGCCGTGACCGAGGTGATCGACCAGGTCGCGGCCCTGATCGAGCTGTTGCGTGACAAGGGCGCCACCTACGACCTGGAGGGTGACGTCTACTTCGACGTGGCCGCGGCCCCCAAGTTCGGTGCCGTCTCCGGTTACCCGGAGGAGCAGATGCTCGCCCTGTTCGGCGAGCGCGGAGGGGACCCGGACCGCCCAGGCAAGAAGCACCCGCTCGACTGGCTGCTCTGGCGTGCGGAGCGCCCGGGGGAGCCGTCCTGGCCCTCGCCGTTCGGCCAGGGAAGGCCCGGCTGGCACATCGAGTGCACCGCGATCGCTCTGGCGAACCTGTCCAGTGCTTTCGACGTCGCCGGTGGAGGCTCCGACCTGATCTTCCCGCACCACGAGTGCGGCGCCCACGAGGGTCACGTGGCGTGTGGCGAGTGGCCTTTCGCCAAGGCCTACGTACACGCGGGCATGGTCGCCCTGGATGGCGAGAAGATGTCCAAGTCGAAGGGCAACCTGGTCTTCGTCTCCCGCCTGCGTCGGGAGACCGATCCGATGGCCATCCGGCTGGCCCTGCTGGCGCATCACTACCGCTCCGACTGGGAGTGGACCTCCGACCAGCTTGCCTCGGCGGAGGTGCGGCTGGCGCGCTGGCGCTCGGCGGCGGGCCTGCAGACCGGTCCCGACGCCGGTGTCGTGCTCGACAGGGTCCGTGCCCGGATGGCCGACGACCTGGACGCTCCCGGCGCCCTCGCGGTCATCGACGACTGGGCCGAGCGCGCCCTGTCGGAGGGCGGCAGCGACCCGGGCGCGCCGCTCCTTGTCGGGCGGATCGCGGACGCGCTGCTCGGAGTCGCGCTCTGAAGGGCACTTGAAGGCGGGGTGTCTCTTTCCCCTCTGGCCGCTGCCCGGGGCTCTCGGCCGTGTTGAGAGCCGCCCTGCCCGCTCTGAGGCCGGTGCTCTTCGGGTGGCGGCCTGGAGAGCACCTCCGAAGGGGGAGCAGGGGCCGGAAAATGACTGAGCCCGCACCGCTTGCGCGGTGCGGGCTCAGCCCGAAGCCTTTGAGGTCAAACCAGGTCAGATGAGCTCGACCTTGTCGGCCTGCGGGCCCTTCTGGCCCTGCGTGGTGACGAAGCTGACACGCTGGTTCTCCTCCAGGCTGCGGTAGCCGCTGGAGTTGATAGCCGAGTAGTGCACGAAGACATCGGCGGTGCCGTCATCCGGTGCGATGAATCCGAAGCCCTTTTCGGCGTTGAACCACTTAACGGTGCCCTCAGACAAAACTACTTCTCCTCATTGGGAGCCTCACCGAACCACCAGGTCGGCGGCACGGGGCTGCGTTGCGGACCCTACCATGCACCCGCGGAAACCATCCGGAGAAACTGTAACGTCCGCTGTCGGCGGACTTCTCATAAGCACTTGAGATGATAAGGCTAAACTGAGAATTACGACTGCAACTGCAACACTCTATCGGACAGTTTTGAGGTGTGCAAGTCAAGAGATCGAGGCGAGGAAGCGTTCCCGCTCCTCCTCGGGGAGGCGGTCGATGAAGAGGGTGCCGTCGAGGTGGTCGGCCTCGTGCTGGAGAACGCGGGCCAGCATGCCCAGGGCCCGGACGGTGACGGGTTTGCCGAACATGTCACGACCACGGGCCGTGACCATGTAGGAGCGTTCCAGTGGCCACCAGTGGCCGGGGGCGGACAGGCACGCCTCGTCGGCCACGATCCTCCGCTCGGACAGTTCCAGGCGCGGGTTGACCAGGTGGCCGGACTTGCCGTCCAACTCGTAGACGACGACCCTGAGCGGGACGCCGATCTGCGGGGCGGCGAGTCCCGCGCGGCCCGTGCCGGCGCGCATCGTGGCCTGGAGCGACTTCACCAGGACGCGCAACGCGCGGTCGAAGGTGGTCACAGGCTCGGCCACCGTGCGCAGCACGGGATCGTCGAACAGTCGGATCGGCTGGACGGCCACGCGCACTCCCCGAGGCGGATGAATCGGCACCGGTGACGGTTCCCGTTGTCACACCGGCTCAACCATTGCCGTTACCTGTGAGTGTGCTTCGGTGGGCGCGCTCCGAGCGGCCCACGCCTTACGGCATGAGCGTTCTCTCACTTCAGGCCACATCGGCTCCACGGGCGTTCGGCCTCTCCCCGCACCTCTGGGCGGCGTGACCGTGAGCGCGATCACACTCCAGGAGCCGGCCGCGCCGCTACTCTGGGGGCGCGGGAGCGTGACAGAGCGTGTTCCCGACCGAACGGTCGACGGATTTCCGCACCCCCGGGGTTTCCGGAGTGTTGCGAGTGTGCGGCGTGTGCATTGCGTATTTCCAGGGTTAGTTACGTGTAACCGGTGCACCATCACAGACAGTGAATGTGCGTAACGCCGTCCTCCTAGTTTCGGGGATCGAAGCCCCCCGAAACCACAGGAGGACAGACGATGAGGCCCTGGATCAGTGACTGGCGGCCCGACGATCCGGATTTCTGGCAGGAGCGCGGCCGGAAGGTGGCCAGGCGGAACCTGGTCTTCTCCATCTTCGCCGAGCACCTCGGGTTCACGCTGTGGACCGTCTGGAGCATCGTGGCCGTGCACCTCGGCTCCTACGAGTTCTCCACCGACCAGCTCTTCTGGATCGTCGCCCTGCCCAACCTGGTCGGCTCGGCGCTGCGCATCCCGTACACCTTCGCCCCGGCCAGGTTCGGCGGCCGGAACTTCACGGTGGTCAGCGCTCTGCTCCTGCTCGTGCCCGCGGTGCTGCTGGCCATCGCGGTCGGCGACCCCGGCACCCCCTACGAGGTGTTCCTGCTCATCGCGGCCACGGCGGGGCTGGGCGGCGGCAACTTCGCCTCCAGCATGGCCAACATCACCCACTTCTACCCTCGGGACAGGCAGGGGGCCGCACTCGGGCTCAACGCGGCCGGCGGCAACATCGGGGTCGGTTCCGTCCAACTTCTCATGCCGTTGGTGATCGGGGCGTTCGGGCTGGCCGCCGCGGGGCTGTTCTGGATTCCCCTCATCCTGGCCGCCGCGGTGGGCGCCTACTTCTTCATGGACAACCTGACCTCGGCCAAGGCCAGTCCCGCGGACCAGTTGAAGGTCGTCGGCCGGGTCCAGACCTGGATCATGTCAGTCCTGTACATCGGTACGTTCGGCTCCTTCATCGGCTACTCCACCGCGTTCCCGCTGCTCATCAAGAGTCAGTTCCCCGAGCAGGCCTCGCTGGTCTGGCTGGCCTTCCTCGGCCCGCTGCTCGGCTCCCTGGTCCGCCCGGTGGGCGGCTGGCTGTCGGACCGGCTCGGCGGGGCGCGGGTGACGTTCGTCAACTTCGCCGCGATGGCGGGGGCGGCGGTGCTGGTCTGGCAGGGGCTGTCCCAGCGCGGCTTCGTGCTGTTCTTCTGTGCCTACATGCTCCTGGTCGCCACCACCGGCATCGGCAACGGCTCCACCTACCGGATGATTCCGGCGATCTTCCGGGCCAAGGCGGTCACTGGCGTCCCCCCGGCCACGGCCGCTCACGACGCCGCCGTGGCCGTCGGGAAGCGGGACGCCTCCGCGGCCATCGGGATCATCTCCGCGATCGGTGCCTTCGGCGGGTTCTTCGTCAACCGCGGATTCGGTGGCTCCATCGCCGCGACCGGCGGGGCGGGAGCCGCACTGGCCTCCTTCGCCTCCTTCTACCTGGTGTGCGCGGCCATCACCTGGGCCTGTTACCTGCGTGCCGCAGGCAGTGTGCCGAGCCTGGCGGCGGCCCGGGTGTGAGCGCCGCGGCCAGGCCCGGCACTCGCCGTGCTCACATCCGGCACCGGCCTGGCCGACGGATAACTCACATCCACCTCATTGCGAATGTGAACACGGTTAGTGGCTTGTAGCACATCGGTAACAGGGGAGACCTCACGGTGAAACCGCCTGAAAGCACCATCGGACCCATGCCGGTCTCACTTTCTCCCCAGACACCTGTGAAGGGTGGGACGGCGACGCACTGCCCCTACTGCGCTCTGCAGTGCGGCATGAACGTCGCGGTGGACGAGACCATCACGATCACTCCGCGGCACGACGTCCCGGCCAATGCGGGAGGACTGTGCCAGAAGGGCTGGACCGCCGGTGAGCTCCTCACCGGCGAGCGGCTGACCACCCCGCTGTTGCACGGCGAGGAGGTCGGCTGGGACGAGGCGCTCGGCTTTGTCGCCGGCCGGATACGTGCCGTCCAGGCCGAACACGGCCCCGACGGCGTGGCCGTGTTCGGCGGCGGCGGCCTCACCAACGAGAAGGCGTACCAGCTCGGCAAGTTCGCCCGGGTGGTGTTGCGGACCAGCCAGATCGACTACAACGGCCGGTTCTGCATGTCCTCGGCCGCCGCGGCCACCGACCGAGCCTTCGGGATGGACCGTGGCCTGCCTTTCCCGATCACCGACCTCGCCCGCGCCGACGCGGTCCTGATCGCGGGCGGAAACGTGGCCGAGACCATGCCGCCGTTCGTCCGTCACCTCACCGCGATGCGCGCGGCGGGCGGCCGGCTGATCGTCATCGACCCGCGGGTCACCGCGACCGCCCGGCAGGCCGACCTGCACCTGCAGCCGACCCCCGGCACCGACCTGGCGTTGGCGCTGGGCCTGCTGCACATCGTGGTCGCCGAAGGTGAGGTCGACGAGGACTACGTGGCCGCCAGGACGAGCGGGTTCGACGCGGTCCGCACCTCGGTCGCGGCCTGGTGGCCCGAGCGAGTGGAACGGATCACCGGTGTGCCGGTCGCCCGGATGCACGCCGCGGTCGCGATCCTCGCGGGCGCGAGCCGGGCGGCGATCCTCACCGGGCGCGGCGCCGAGCAGCACGCCAAGGGCACCGACACCGTCAGCGCGTTCGTCAACCTCGCGCTCGCCCTCGGGCTGCCGGGGCGCGAGGGGTCGGGTTACGGCGCTGTCACCGGGCAGGGCAACGGGCAGGGAGGCCGTGAGCACGGGCAGAAGGCCGACCAGCTCCCCGGCTACCGCAGGATCGATGATCCGGCGGCCCGCGCCCACGTCGCCGCCGTGTGGGGCGTCGACCCCGATGACCTACCGGGGCCCGGCCGCTCCGCCTACGAACTGCTGGACGTGCTCGGCACCGGCGGCGGCCCCCGGGCGCTGCTGTTGTTCGGCTCCAACCCGCTGGTCTCCGCGCCGCGTGCCGGGCACGTCGCCGAGCGGCTCGGCTCACTGGACCTGCTCGTGGTCTCGGACCTGGTCCTGTCGGAGACGGCCGCGATGGCCGACGTCGTGCTGCCCACCACCCAGTGGGCCGAGGAGAACGGCACCATGACGAATCTGGAGGGCCGGGTGCTGCTCCGCCGCCAGGCGGCCGCTCCGCCGTCAGGGGTGCGGAGCGACCTTGAGATTCTCCGGGGACTCGCCACGAGACTGCGCGGGACAGCCGGAGCCGAGGGTTTCCCCACCGATCCGCGTGAGGTCTTCGATGAGCTCCGCCGGGCCTCGGCAGGTGGGATCGCCGACTACGCCGGCATCACCTATGAGCGGATAGCCGCCGAGACCGGGGTGTTCTGGCCCTGCCCGGCCGAGGATCACCCGGGTACTCCCCGGCCTTTTCTGGACGGCTTCGCCACGCCCGACGGGCGCGCCCGGTTCGTACCGGTCGAGCACCGTCCGCCCGAGGAGGACGTCGACCCGGAATATCCGCTCCGTCTCACGACGGGACGGGTGCTCGCGCACTACCAGAGCGGTGCGCAGACCCGGCGGATCGCCACGCTGAACATGGCGGCACCCGAGGCGTTCGTGGAACTCCACCCCGATCTCGCCGAGCACCTGGACGTGGCCCCGGGGGAGATGCTGCGGGTGGTCAGCCGGCGCGGCGCGACCGAGGCGCCGGCCAGGGTCAATCCGGCGATCCGGCAGGACACCGTGTTCATGCCGTTCCACTGGCCGGGCGTCAACCTGCTCACCAACCCCGCGCTGGACCCGGTGTCGAGGATGCCGGAGTTCAAGGTCTGCGCGGTCAGAGTGGAGCGTGCCGGATGACCCGGATCGTGGTCGTGGGCAACGGGATGGCGGGCGCCCGTCTGGTGAGCGAGATCCGTGCCCGTGACCAGCACGTCGGGCTGACCGTGTTCGGGGCCGAGGAGTCGCAGCCCTACAACCGCGTGCTGCTGTCGAACGTCGTGGCCGGGACGATGCCGCCCGACCAGGTGCGATTACTCGACCCGGCCTGGTACGCCGATCATTCGGTGACGGCGCTGCCCGGGGTCGAGGTGACCGCCGTGGACCGGGAGAACCGGGCCGTGCTCACCGCCACGGGCAGGCGCGAGCCGTACGACGTCCTCGTGCTGGCGACAGGCAGCGAGGCGGTCGTGCCGCCGGTACCGGGTGCGGGCAGGGCCGTTACGTTCCGCACGATGGACGACTGCAGGAGGATCCTGCGGGCCGCCGGCGCGGCGCGGCACGCCGTGGTGATCGGAGGCGGTCTGCTCGGAGTCGAGGCGGCGCGTGGCCTGGCCGGGCGCGGCCTGCCGGTGACGCTGCTGCACCTGGCCGGGCACCTGATGGACCGTCAGCTGGACGCCGAGGCAGGGCTGGTGCTCGGCCAGACCCTGGGCGGGCTGGGGGTGAGGATCAGGACCGGTGTCGTGGTCGAGGAGATCCTCGACGGCGGTGTGCGGCTCGCGGGAGACGACACGGTCGAGGCCGATCTGGTGGTGCTCGCCTGCGGGGTCCGCCCGGTGACCGGGCTGGCCCGCGAGGCCGGGCTGGAGGTGGCGCGCGGGATCGTCGTCGACGACGAGATGCGCACCGACGACCCGTCGATCTTCGCGATCGGCGAGTGCGCCGAGCACCGGGGCAGGGTCTACGGGCTGGTCGCGCCCGCCTGGGAGCAGGCCGCGGTGGTCGCCGACATCGTCACGAGGGCCGACAAGGCCGCCCGATACCGGGGATCGCGGCTGGTGACCCGGTTGAAGGCCAGGAGCGTGGAGCTGGCCGCGATGGGCGAGACGCACCTGACCGAGGACGACGCAGAGGTCGTGCGGTTCAGCCACCGGGCGGCGGGCACGTACCGCAAGCTCGTCATCCGCGACGGCCGCCTGGTCGGCGTGATCCTCCTCGGTGAGACGTCGGCGGTGGGCGACCTCACCCAGTTGTTCGACCGGGGCGGGCCGCTGCCGGGAGACCGGGCCGGCCTGCTCTTCCCCGGTCTGCAGGGCAACGCGGTAGCCGAGAGCCCGGTCAGGATGCCGGACGCGGCGAAGGTCTGCCAGTGCAACGACGTGACCAAGGGGCAGATCAGGGCCTGCTGGGAGTCGGGCGCCAGGGACGTCGCGGCCGTGGCCGCCGCGACCCGCGCCACCACCGGCTGCGGTGGCTGCCGCGACGCGGTCGAGGGCATCGTCGGCTGGCTCTGTGAGCAGGAAGGAGTCTCGGCGTGACCGGCGCTGGAGGCGAGGGAACGGCCGGGCGCCGGACGGACACGGAGCCGCCCCGACCGGTGAGCGGGGCGATCCATCGGGGACGGGCAGACGGAGCGGACGGAAGGGCGAACGCGATCATGTCACGACTTGTCGTGGTGGGAAACGGACCGACATCGCACCGGCTGGTCGAGGCCCTGGTCGCCAAGGGGTTCACGGGCCGGATCACGGTGCTGGGGGAGGAGCCCAGACCGGCCTACGACCGGGTGGCGCTGACCTCCTACCTGGCGGGCAGAAGCGTCGAGGATCTCAGCTACCCGGTGCCGGAGGGGGTCGTGCCGCGCCTGTCGTCCAGGGTCGTCGACATCGACAGGTGGAAGAAGGAGGTCACCACCGCGGACGGCAATCGCGAGCCGTACGACGTGCTGGTGCTGGCCACCGGGTCCAGCCCGTTCGTGCCGCCGGTGCCGGGCAGGGAACTGGACGGCTGCTTCACCTACCGCACGATCGACGATCTCGACGCGATCAGGGAGGCCGCCTCGGCCGCCACGAGCGGCGTCGTGGTCGGCGGCGGGCTGCTGGGGCTGGAGGCCGCCGACGCCCTGCGTGGTCTGGGCCTGTCGACGCACGTGGTGGAGATGGGCGGCTGGCTCATGCCCCGCCAGGTCGACGAGGGCGGCGGCGCGGTCCTGCGCGGTCACGTGGAGGCGCTCGGCCTGAGGGTGCACACCGAGGCGGGTGTGCGGGAGATCGTCGCGGGCCCGGACGGTCGGGTGGCGGGCCTGGTCAAGCCGGACGGGGAGACCGTCGAGGCGCAGATCGTGATCTTCTCCGCCGGGGTCAGGCCCCGTGACGAGCTGGCCGGGCAGGCCGGCCTGGAGGTTGGCGGGCGCGGTGGGATCGTCGTGGACGACCGGATGCGCACCGCCGACCCGGCGATCTACGCGATCGGCGAGTGCGCGTCGCACGAGGGCGTGGTCTACGGGCTGGCCGGCCCGTGCCTCACGATGGCCGAGGTCGCCGCCGACCGCATCCTCGGCGGCGGGGCGGTCTTCACCCGTGCGGATCTCTCCACCAAGCTCAAACTGCTCGGTGTGGAGGTCGCCCAGTTCGGCGCCATGGACGGCGCGCTGGACGTGACCTTCATGGATCCGGTGGGCGGGGTCTACCAGAAGCTGTTCGTCAGCGACGACGCGCGCACCCTGCTCGGCGGGATCTGCGTCGGCGACGCCACCCCGTACAACACCCTGAAGCCCTTCGTCGGCCGCGATCTGCCGGGATCGCCGAGCGAGCTGTTGTTCAGCGGTGGCCCGGCGAGCGTGGAGCTCCCCGACGACGCGCAGGTCTGCTCCTGCAACAACGTCACCAAGGGGCAGGTGCGTGCCGCCATCGCCGACCACGGTCTCACCGACGTGGCCGGGATCAAGGGCTGCACCCGCGCGGGCACCACCTGCGGCAGCTGCGTCCCGATGCTCAACCAGATTCTCGTCAAATCGGGCGTCGAACCCACCAAGGCTCTGTGCGAGCACTTCGCGTACAGCAGGGCGGAGCTGTTCGACATCGTCCGGGTGCGCGCCATCACGACGTTCTCCCAGCTGATCGCCGAGCACGGCACCGGGCGCGGTTGTGACGTGTGCAAGCCGGTGGTCGCCTCGATCCTCGCCTCGCTCGGCGGCGGCCACATCCTCGACGGAGAGCAGGCCGCCCTGCAGGACACCAACGATCACTTCCTGGCCAACATCCAGCGCAACGGCACCTACTCGGTGGTGCCGCGCGTCCCCGGTGGGGAGATCACCCCGGACGGGCTCATCGTGATCGGCGAGGTGGCCCGCGACTTCGGCCTGTACACCAAGATCACTGGCGGGCAGCGGATCGACCTGCTCGGGGCCCGTGTGGAGCAACTTCCGCTGATCTGGAAGCGCCTGGTGGACGCGGGCTTCGAGTCCGGGCACGCGTACGGCAAGGCGCTGCGCACCGTGAAGTCCTGCGTGGGTTCGGCCTGGTGCCGGTACGGCGTGCAGGACGCCGTCGGCCTGGCCATCGCGCTGGAGCTGCGCTACCGGGGGCTGCGCTCGCCGCACAAGCTGAAGTCGGCGGTCTCCGGCTGCGCCCGAGAGTGCGCCGAGGCCAGGGGCAAGGACTTCGGCGTCATCGCCACCGAGCGAGGCTGGAACCTCCACGTGGGCGGCAACGGCGGCTTCAGCCCGCGCCACGCCGACCTGTTCGCCTCCGATCTGGGCACCGAGGAACTGGTTCGCGTCATCGACCGGTTCCTGATGTTCTACATCCGTACCGCCGACCGCCTGCAGCGCACCTCCGCCTGGCTGGAGGCACAGGGGCCGGCCTACGTCAGGGAGGTCGTCCTGGAGGACTCCCTCGGGATCTGCGCCGATCTGGAGGCGCAGATGGAGCGGCACGTGGCCGGCTACGCCGACGAGTGGCGCGCCACGATCGAGGACCCGGAGAGGCTACGGCGGTTTGTCTCCTTCATCAACGCCCCCGGTACGCCGGACCCCTCGATCGCCTTCGAACCCCAGCGTGACCAGGTGAAACCGGTCCTCATCCCGCTGGAGGTGGTCCGTTCCTGACCAGCCGCCCCATGTCCCACATCCCCCGCCGGCGCGGTGGGAGGCCCGCTCCGGTCCGCCACCGCCGACATCCAGAGGAGAGGCGCTCACCGATGACCGTCCTGAGCGAAGAGCTGGAGCAGGCCGGCTGGACGCCGATCTGCTCCTACACCGACCTGCTGCCCGAGCGCGGCGTGTGCGCGCTCGTCGGTGGTCGCCAGATCGCGCTGTTCCGTGCCTTCGACGGCACCCTGTTCGCGATCGGCAACCGTGACCCGTTCAGCGGTGCCCACGTCCTGTCCCGCGGGATCATGGGCACCAGGGCCGGCGAACCGGTGGTGGTCTCCCCCATGCACAAGCAGGCCTTCTCCCTTGCGACGGGGGTGTGCCTGGACGACCCCGCGACGGCCGTGCCGACCTACCCGGTCCGCCTCACCGGCGAAACGGTGGAGGTGGGCACGGGGTGAGCCCGCAGGCGGCCGGATACCTGAAGAAGATCAAGCGAGGAGTGGTGAACGACAGATGAGCATCGCCGTTCTGGACAGCCCCGTCGACTCTCCCGAGACCGCGCCCGACGCGCTGGCCGGGTTCACGATCGGGGTCACCGCCACCCGGCGGCGCGAGGAGTTCTGCGCGCTGCTGGAACGCAGGGGCGCCAGGGTGGTGCGCGCCCCCGCGATCCGCCTGGTACCCCTGGCCGAGGACGCCGACCTGCTGGCCGCGACGCGCGCCGGCCTGTCGGCCCCGATCGACGACGTGGTGGTCACCACCGGCGTCGGCTTCCGGGGATGGATGGCCGCCGCCGAGGGCTGGGGGCTGGCGGGCGACCTCGCCGAGCACCTGACCTCCGCACGGCTGCTGACCCGCGGGCCCAAGGCCCGCGGCGCGGTCAGGGCCGCCGGGCTGAACGACCACTGGACCCCGCCCACGGAGTCGTGCGAGGAGGTCAAGCAGCACCTCCTGGCCCAGGACCTGCGCGGCCGCCGCATCGCCGTGCAACTGCACGGGGAGCCGCTGACCGGCTTCGTGGCCGCACTGCGCGAAGCCGGCGCGGAGGTCATCGAGGTGCCGGTCTACCGGTGGCTGCCCTACCGGGACGTGTCGCCGCTGCGCCGCCTGGTCAGCCAGGCGATCTCCGGCGGGGTGGACGCGGTGGCCTTCACCAGTGCCCCGGCCGTGCTGGCCATGCTCAACTCGGCCCGCGCGGACGGCCTGGAGGACGCACTGGTCGCGGCCTTCGCGGGGCCGGTCGTCGCCGCCTGCGTGGGCCCGGTCACCGCCGGGCCCCTGGAGGCACGCGGGGTGCCCACCGTGCAGCCCGAGCGCTCCCGCCTGGGCACGCTGGCCCGTACCCTCGCCAGGCACCTGCCCGAGCACAGCGTCACCCGCCTGGTCGCGGGCGGCCACCGGCTGGAGATCCGCGGTCACGCCGTCGCGGTGGACGGCGAACTGAAGCCGCTGCCGCCGGCGCCGATGGCGGTGCTCAAGCGTCTGGCCGACAAACCCGGGCACGTGGTGGCCCGCTCCGACCTGCGGACAGTGCTCCCCGGCGGCCCGTCGCGGGACTCGGCCGAGCATGCGGTCGAGATGGCCATCACCCGCCTGCGCCGGGCGCTCGGCCCCTCGGGAATCGTCGAGACGGTCGTCAAACGCGGTTACCGCCTGGCCTGCGACCGGGGCGAAGGCCTGTGACGACGCTGGTTCTCGCCAGGCACGGGACGCGCAGCGCGAGGGGGGAGGAGACCCTGGCCGGTCTGCGTGACCTGGTACGCGAGGGCCGCCGGGGAACGCGCGTCGAGCAGGCGTTCCTGGAGATCAGCTCACCCCCGCTGGCCGACGTGCTTGCCCGCGTGCCCGGCCCTGTCGTGGTGGTCCCGCTGCTGCTGGCGGGCGGCTACCACGTCCACATCGACCTGCCCGCGGTGGTGGCCGCGGCCAGGCCGGACGCCACGGTGACGGCCCCGCTGGGGCCGCATCCGCTGCTCGCGGCCGTGCTCGCCAGACGACTGGCCGCCGCGGGGCTGAGGGCGGCGGACTCGGTGATCCTGGGAGCCGCGGGGTCGTCCGACCCTGCGGCGCCGGCCGACGTGCGGGCGGTGGCCCGGCTGCTTTCGGTCCGGCTCTCCCGCCCCGTCACCGCGGCCTTCGCCGCGACGGGCACCCCCTCGATCGCCGAGGTCCTGGAGCGGCTGCGCTCAGGACCCGCGCCGCGGATCGCGCTCGCCTCCTACCTCCTGGCCCCGGGCTTCTTCCAGGACCGCCTGGAGACGTCCGGGGCCGACCTGGTCGCCGCACCCCTGGGGGTGGACGCCGATCTGGCCGCGCTGGTGTGGGCCAGGTTCGACCAGGTGTGCCCGGCGCCGGTGACCTTGGACCGGAGGCGCCTGGTCTCCGCGCGCCCGGTCCTGGCGGAGGGGAACGACCGGTGGTGACCGCCGGCCGCGGGCTCAGCCGTCGGAGTCGCGGTCGCGCCGGCGCAGGTAGCGCTCGAACTCGGCGGCGATGGCGTCACCACTGGCCTCGGGCAGCTCGGCGGCGTCCTTGCGCTCCTCCAGCTCCTTGACGTACTCGGCGACCTCGCTGTCCTGAGAGGCCAGCTCGTCGACGCCGTGCTCCCAGGCCCGGGACTCCTCGGCCAGCTCGCCCAGCGGCATCGGGATGTCGAGCAGGTCCTCCATCCGGCTGAGCAGCGCCATGGTGGCCTTCGGGTTGGGGGGCTGGGCCACGTAGTGCGGCACCGAGGCCCACAGCGACACGGCGTGCAGCCCGGCCGCGCCCAGGGACTGCTGGAGCACGCCGACGATGCCGGTCGGTCCCTCGTAGCGGCTCAGCTCCAGGTTGATCGCCCTGGCCAGCCCCTCGTCGGTCGCCGATCCCACGATCGGCACCGGACGGGTGTGCGGCGAGTCGTTGAGCAGCGCGCCGAGCAGAACCGCCAGCTCGACCCCCAGCTCCCGGCAGACCAGGACGATCTCCTCGCAGAAGGCGCGCCAGCGCATGTTGGGCTCGATACCGCGGAGCAGCACCACGTCGCGGTCGACGCCCGGTGGCCTGGCCACCGACAGCTTCGTGGTCGGCCAGGTGATGGAGCGCGTCAGCCCCTCGCCCATCTCGACGATCGGGCGGGTCACCTGGAAGTCGTAGTACTCCTCGGGGTCCAGGGAGATCAGCGGGGTCGCCTTCCACTCGCCCTCGAGGTGCGCGATCACTCCGCTCGAGGCCTCACCCGCGTCGTTCCACCCCTCGAACGCGGCGATCATCACCGGGTCGACGAGCTCGGGCAGACCTTCGATCTCGATCACGCGCCCCCTCCTTCTCATCGCACCGTCCTATCCGGCTAAGCCTATGCCGTGAGGGGACCTTCACGTCACCTTCCGGATGTGGTGTGGACGATCAGGACGTCGCAGCCCGCGCGCTGGGACACGCCGGACGGCACCGAGCCGAGCAGCCGCCCCGCCAGGCTGTTGAGCCCCCGGTTGCCGACGACCACGAGATCGGCCCCGCGCCTGCCGGCGAGCGAGACCAGCACGTCCACCGCGTCACCCTCCTCGGCGGCCAGTTCGATCGTCCGGGCGCCCGCGGCGACCGCGCGCTCCCGGGCGGCGCGCAGGGCGTCGTCCGCCGGGGTGGAGCCGGTCACCTTGTAGGAGAGGTCGCCGAGGACGTCGGCGGCGGCGTTGCGGTCGCGCTCGCGCATGGGGGAGTAGGCGCAGGCCAGGATCAGGTCGGCGCCGGTGGCGGCGGCTAGGGAGGCGGCCGAGGAGACCGCGCCGAAGGAGGAGGTGGAGCCGTCGGTGCCGACAAGGATGGTGCGGTAGGTCGCCATCGGTGCCTCACAGGGGTGACCGTGGTTAATTGGACAAGAAGTTCAATTGTTGCCAACAACAATAACGGCCATGTGGAGCCCAGTACTCTTGTCTCATGACAAGCACCCCGTCCTTCCGTGAAGTCCTGGCCGAGCGCGTGATGGTCGCCGACGGGGCCATGGGGACGATGCTTCAGGCCCACGACGTCACCCTGGACGACTTCCAGGGCCACGAGGGCTGCAACGAGGTGCTCAATGTCACCCGCCCCGACATCGTCCGCGCCGTGCACGAGGCCTACTTCGAGGTGGGGGTCGACTGCGTCGAGACCAACACCTTCGGGGCCAACCTTTCGGCTCTCGGTGAATACGACATCCCCGAGCGGGTCTTCGAGTACTCGGAGGCCGGCGCCCGCGTCGCCCGGCAGGCGGCCGACGCCTGGTCCACCCCCGAGCGGCCGCGCTTCGTGCTCGGCTCCATCGGCCCCGGCACCAAGCTCCCGACTCTCGGGCACAAGCCGTACGCCGTGCTGCGCGACGCCTACTACGACAACGCCGCGGGGCTGGTCGGCGGTGGCGCCGACGCCCTGATCATTGAGACCTCCCAGGACCTGCTCCAGGTCAAGGCGGCGGTGATCGGCGCGCGCCGGGCCATCGCCGACGCCGGCCGGGACGTGCCGATCATCGCTCAGGTGACCATCGAGACCAACGGCGCGATGCTGCTGGGCTCGGAGATCGGCGCGGCACTGACCGCGATCGAGCCGCTCGGCGTCGACGTGATCGGCCTGAACTGCGCGACCGGTCCCGCCGAGATGAGCGAGCACCTCCGCTACCTGGCCCGCCACGCCCGGGTCCGCCTCTCGTGCATGCCCAACGCCGGACTGCCCGTGCTGACCTCCGATGGCGCCTACTACCCGCTGAGCCCCGAGGAACTGGCCTCGGCGCACGAGAACTTCACCCGCGACTACGGCCTCTCCCTCATCGGCGGCTGCTGCGGTACCACGCCCGAGCACCTGCGCCGGGTCGTCGAGAGGGTACGCGGGCAGGAGACGGCCTCGCGCCGGCCCCGCCCCGAGGCCGGTGCCTCCTCTCTCTACCAGAGCGTCCCCTTCCGCCAGGACATCTCGTACATGGCCATCGGCGAGCGCACCAACGCCGTCGGTTCCAAGGCATTCCGGGAGGCGATGCTCGCCCAGGACTGGGAGGAGTGCGTGGAGATCGCACGGGCGCAGGCCCGCGACGGCGCGCACATGCTCGACCTGTGCGTCGACTACGTGGGGCGCGACGGCGTGGCCGACATGAAGGAGCTGGCCTTCCGCTTCGCCACCGCCTCCACGCTGCCGATCGTCCTCGACTCCACCGAGCCCGCCGTGCTGGAGGCCGGGCTGCAGATGCTCGGCGGGCGCGCGGTCGTCAACTCGGTCAACTACGAGGAGGGCGACGGCGTCGAGTCGCGCTTCCACAAGAACATGACGCTGGTACGCGAGTACGGCGCGGCCGTGGTGGCCCTGACCATCGACGAGGAGGGCCAGGCGCGCACCGCCGACTGGAAGGTCCGGATCGCGCTGCGCCTCATCGAGGACCTGACCACGAAGTGGGGTATGAACGTCGAGGACATCCTCGTCGACGTGCTCACCTTCCCCATCGCCACCGGCCAGGAGGAGACCAGGCGCGATGCGCTGGAGTCGATCGAGGCGATCAAGGAAATCAAGCGGCACCATCCCGGGGTGCAGACGGTTCTGGGCCTGTCGAACGTGTCGTTCGGTCTCAACCCCGCCGCCCGCATCGTGCTCAACTCGGTCTTCCTCAACGAGTGCGTCAACGCCGGCCTCGACGCGGCGATCGTGCACGCCTCCAAGATCCTGCCGATGGCGCGCATCCCCGAGGAGCAGCGCCAGGTCGCCCTGGACATGGTCTATGACCGGCGCAGGGAGGGTTACGACCCGCTGCAGCGGTTCATGGAGCTGTTCGACGGCGTCGACGCCGCGGCTCTCAAAGCGAGCAAGGCCGAGGAACTCGCCGCGCTGCCGCTGTGGGAGCGGCTCAAGCGCCGCATCGTCGACGGCGAGCGCAAGGGCCTGGAGGCCGACCTCGACGAGGCCCTCGCCCAGCGCCCCGCCCTGGAGATCGTCAACGACGTGCTGCTCGACGGCATGAAGACCGTCGGCGAGCTGTTCGGCTCCGGCCAGATGCAGCTGCCGTTCGTGCTCCAGTCGGCCGAGGTGATGAAGACCTCGGTCGCCTACCTGGAGCCGCACATGGACCGGGTCGAGGGCGAGACCAAGGGCCGCATCGTGCTCGCCACGGTCAAGGGCGACGTGCACGACATCGGCAAGAACCTGGTCGACATCATCCTCTCCAACAACGGCTACGAGGTCGTCAACCTCGGCATCAAGCAGCCGGTGTCGGTCATCCTGGAGGCCGCGGAGGAGAAGAAGGCCGATGTCATCGGCATGTCCGGGCTGCTGGTGAAGTCCACGGTCGTCATGAAGGAGAACCTGGAGGAGATGAACTCCAGGGGCATCTCCTCCAGGTTCCCCGTGCTGCTCGGCGGGGCCGCGCTGACCCGTGCCTACGTCGAGCAGGACCTCGCGGAACTCTTCCAGGGCGAGGTCCGCTACGCCCGCGACGCCTTCGAGGGACTGCGCCTGATGGACGCCTTCATGGCGGTCAAGCGCGGCGAGAAGGGCGCGAGCCTGCCGCCGCTGCGCGAGCGCCGGGTCAAGACCGGAGCCACGCTGGTCAGGACGCCGGTGGAGGAGCTACCGGCCCGCTCCGACGTGGCCGTCGACAACGCGGTGCCGACGGCGCCCTTCCTCGGCGAGCGCGTCATCAAGGGCGTACCGCTCGCGGAGTACGCCGCGTTCCTTGACGAGCGGGCGACGTTCATGGGTCAGTGGGGCCTCAAGGCCGCCCGCGGTGGTGACGGGCCCTCCTATGAGGAACTGGTCGAGACCGAGGGCAGGCCGCGCCTGCGGATGTGGCTGGAGCGGATGCAGACCGAGGGCCTGCTGGAGGCGGCGGTCGTCTACGGCTACTTCCCGTGCGTCAGCGACGGCGACTCGCTGATCATCCTGGACGAGGGGGGCAACGAGCGCACCCGGTTCACCTTCCCGCGCCAGCGCCGCGACCGGCACCTGTGCCTGTCCGACTTCTTCCGTTCCAAGGACTCCGGTGAGGTCGACGTCGTCGCCTTCCAGGTCGCGACGATGGGCAACCGGGTGTCCGAGGCGGCGGCCGAGCTGTTCGCCAAGGACGCCTACCGCGACTACCTGGAGCTGCACGGTCTGTCGGTGCAGCTGACCGAGGCCCTGGCCGAGTACTGGCACGCGCGGGTGCGCACCGAACTGGGCATCGGCGGTGACGAGTCCCTGGAGGACATGCTCAAGGTCAACGTCATGGGCTGCCGCTACTCCTTCGGCTACCCGGCCTGCCCCAATCTGGAGGATCAGGTCCAGCTGATGGGGTTGCTCGACCCGTCCAGGATCGGTGTCGAGCTGTCCGAGGAGTTCCAGCTCCATCCCGAACAGTCGACGTCCGCGCTGATCGTCCATCACCCTGAGGCCAACTACTTCAACGTGTGACCGTCTGCCGGAGGGGCTACAAGGGGATGGAAGCGGTTCTCTTCGACATGGATGGGCTTCTCGTCGACAGCGAGAAGATCTGGTTCCGGGTCGAGACCGAGGTGATGGAGCGGCTCGGCGGCGAGTGGGGGGCCACTCACCAGGAGAACATGGTGGGCGGCTCGATGTCGGCGACCGTGGCGTACATGCTCCGGGTCTCCGGCGGGAGCGCCGCTCCCGAGGCGGTGGAGCGCTGGATGCTGGAAGGCATGATCTCCAGGCTCGCCGGTGGTGTGGAGCTGATGCCGGGCGCCGCCGAGCTGCTGGCGGGGGTGCACGGGGAGGGCATGGCCACCGCCCTGGTCACCTCCTCGGCGCGGTCGATCGCCGAGGCGTGCCTGCGCAGCATCGGCAGGCATCACTTCGACCACGTGGTCACCGGTGACGACGTCGCGAGGACCAAGCCCGATCCCGAGCCCTATCTGACGGCGGCCCGTCTGCTGGGCGTGGACCCGGCCCGCTGCGTCGCGCTGGAGGATTCCCCGAACGGGGTGACATCGGCTACCGCGGCGGGCTGCCGGGTGGTGGCGGTGCCGAGCGTGCTGCCGATTCCCGGTGCGCCGGGCCGTCTTGTCGTCGGGTCGCTGCATGAGGTCGATGTGGAGGTGCTGCGCTCACTGTCCGCCGGTGTCCGCTGAGCGGCCCTGTCGTCCGGCGGATGACATGAGGACGGCCGGTGCGCCCTTTCGTGAGAGCGCGTGGTCGGGGATCCTCCCTGATCTTTCATACGATCCTGGCCGCACCCCCTAAGGGATGATCCCTCCTTGAGAAGGAGGGCCCGTCCCGATCCGACGTGCCAGGATGGATGTCGGATAGGTCAACATGAGGGGCGGTCCGCTGTGTCGTTCAATCAGATCGCGTGGTTGCCGCTCTGCGCCGGGGTCACCGGTGTGGGGCTGGTGCTGAGTTTCCTGTTGATGCGGCGCCGTGGCGTCGCGGCGGGGTTACGTGCCGCGGCCTGGTCACTGCTACCCGTCGCCGCCTTTCTGACCGGCGTGCTTCCCACCCTGTGGCAGATCGGCACGGCGATCATCGGTTTCCTCACAGGTCTGGTGTTCAACCCCGTGGTGTGGTCCGGGGTGGCGGTGACCGGACTCGCCGTGGTGCTCTTCCTGGTCTCCGGGTTCCTGCGTGGCCGCCGCCTCAGGGCCGCGGCGTCCTCAGCGCCCCCGGTGTCCTCCGCGCCCTCTGTGCCCGCTGTGGCAGCGGCGGGGCCTGGCGGGCGGGGCGGGGCCGCGACGGCCGCCACGCAGCCGTTGCCGCAGCGCAAGGCCGCGCCCGCGCCCGCCTCAGGACCCGCCGCGAAGCCGGCCGCCGACGACGACTTCTCCGATATCGAGGACATCCTCAAGCGTCGCGGGATCGGGTGACGCTGAGTAATCGGCTCATTCCCATGTCACGAATCCAAGACAGAAGCGGAACGGCTTCCGGACATTAGCTCCAAGATCAGAACGAATGAATTTCGCGTGAATCACAGTTAAGCCACATAGCGCCCCAGAGGACTGGTCAGCGCAGTTCAGCCCATAGATTCTGCGCACGGGGCCACGAACTACTGGCCCGTAGACTTACGGCGCGCTACCCGACCCGGGAAACGCGTTGACGGACAACGTCGTCTGGGATCCAGGGGGCCAACTGTATGACCGCACCGCTCGACGCCCCCGGTAAGACCACCGAGGTCTCACCGGAGGCAGTGCTCGCGGGAGCGGGCGTGAAGGCCGTCCAAGGCCGCTCGCTCGGGCAGATCGCATGGATGCATCTGAAACGCGACAAGGTCGCGCTCGTCGGTGCCGGCGTGGTCGTTCTGCTGATCGTCATCGCGATCTTCGCTCCGCTGATCGTGAACCTGTTCGGTCATCCGCCGAACGAGTTCCACCAGGAGATGATCGACACCTCCACCATGACGCCCAAGGGCGGCACGGGCATCAGCGGGGAGTTCCTGTTCGGGGTGGAGCCGGTCAACGGCCGTGACCTTTTCAGCAGGGTCGTCTACGGAGCGCGGATCTCGCTGCTGATCGCGGTTCTCGCCACCCTGCTCTCGGTGGTCATCGGTACCGTCATGGGCGTGATGGCCGGTTACTTCGGTGGCTGGGTCGACACCGTGATCAGCCGCACGATGGACGTCTTCCTCGCCTTCCCCCTGCTCGTCTTCGCGATGGCCCTGGTCGGTGTCCTCGGTCAGTTCGAGAAGGACCTCGGGGTGACAGGCGACACGCTGCGTATCGGCCTGCTGATCTTCGTGATCGGTTTCTTCAACTGGCCGTACATCGGCAGGATCATCCGCGGCCAGACACTGTCACTGCGGGAACGTGAATTCGTCGACGCCGCCCGTAGCCTGGGCGCCCGCGGACCGTACATCCTGTTCCGTGAGATCCTGCCGAATCTGATCGCGCCGATTCTCATCTACGCGACGTTGCTCATTCCGACGAATGTCATGTTCGAGGCGGCACTCTCGTTCCTGGGAGTCGGTATCCAGGCGCCCACGGCGACCTGGGGAGGCATGATCTCGCAGGCGGTGAAGTTCTACAACGTGCCGCATTTCATGTTCTTCCCCGGTATGGCGATTTTCATCACGGTGCTGGCCTTCAATCTCTTCGGCGACGGGCTGCGCGATGCCCTTGACCCGAAATCGTCCCGCTGACCCTCAACCTCCCGTTCTCCTGGAATTAACAAGGGGTGCAAGTAAATGAACAAGAGATCCGCACTGGCCTTCGCGGCCGCGGGTGCCGCTCTCTCACTGGGGCTCTCCGCCTGTGGCGGCGGCGGCAGCGAGACGAAGCCGGCCGACGGTTCTTCGGCCGCGCCGGTGGCCGCGGACGCGTTCAACGCCGGACTCGAGGCGGTGTTCAACCCTTCTGACAAGAAGGGGGGCGTCCTGAAGATGGCCATCTCCGAGGACTGGGACTCGGTGGACCCCGGTGACACCTATTACGCACTCTCCTGGAACCTTGTCCGGATCTACGGTCGTTCGCTGGTGACCTACACCCCGGCTCCCGGTGCCGAGGGCCGCAAGCTCTCCCCCGACCTGGCCGAGAGCCTGGGCGAGTCGAGTGACGGCGGCAAGACCTGGACCTACAAGCTCCGCGCCGGTCTGAAGTTCGAGGACGGCACGCCGATCACGTCCAAGGACGTCAAGTACGCGGTCCTGCGCTCCATGGACAAGGAGACGCTGGTCAACGGCCCGACGTACTTCAACGACTGGCTGGACCTGCCGAAGGACTTCAAGAGCGTCTACAAGACCCCGGACGTCAACACCGACTCCGCGATCGAGACGCCGGACGACCAGACGATCGTCTTCCACCTGAAGAAGGCCTACGGCGGCTTCGACAACTTCGCGGCCCTGCCCGGCACGATCCCGGTCCCCAAGGACAAGGACACCGGCGTCAAGTACCGCGAGCACGTGATGGCCTCCGGCCCCTACAAGTTCGACAAGGTCGAGGCCGGCAAGCAGTACACCCTGGTCCGCAACGAGCACTGGGACCCGGCGACCGACCCGATCCGCAAGGCGCTGCCGGACAGCTACGAGATCTCCCTCGGCGTCAACGCCGACGACCTGGACAACCGGATCCTCTCCGGCGACCTGCACATCGACCTCGCCGGCTCGGGCGTCCAGCCCGCCGCGCTCGGTCGCGTGCTGAGCGACCCGGCGCTGAAGGCCCGGGCGGACAACCCCACCGGTGCCCGCACCTGGTACACCTCGATCATCTCCGAGGTGGCCCCGCTGGACAACGTGGAGTGCCGCAAGGCGATCATCTACGGCGCCGACCGGGTGGGCCTGCAGAACGCCTACGGCGGCGAGTTCGCCGGCGGTGACATCGCGACCGGTCTGATGCCGCCGTCGATCGGAGGCTGGAAGAAGCTGGACCTCTACCCGACCGGCACCGGCGACGTGGAGAAGGCCAAGGCCGCACTCGCCGCCTGTGGCAAGCCTGACGGCTTCGAGACCATCATGGCCTACCGCGCCGACCGTCCCAAGGAGAAGGCGACCGCCGAGTCGCTCCAGCAGGCGCTGGCCAAGGTCGGCATCAAGCTGGAGCTCAAGGGTTACCCCACCGGTGACTACTTCGCGCTCTACGCCGGCAAGCCGGACTTCGTGAAGAAGAACGGCATCGGCCTGGCCACCAACGGCTGGGGTGCCGACTGGAACGACGGCTTCGGCTTCATGTCGCAGATCGTCGACAGCCGCACCATCCGTGAGTCGGGCGGTAACTACAACCTCAGCATCAGGGACAAGGAAGTCGACGCGAAGATCGACCAGATCTTCACCGAGACCGATGTCGCCAAGCGTGACGCGCTCTGGGGCGAGATCGACCAGAGGATCATGGAGCAGGCCTACGTGCTGCCCTCGGTCTGGTCCAAGGGCGTCATGGTCCGCCCCCTGGGTGCGACGAACGTCTTCGTCACCGGTGCGTTCGACATGTACGACTACCTGAACCTGGGCGTCCAGTAACCGTCGGAAATCCTGTTCAGTTAGTCGAGGCTTGAAGGGGCCGGCCCACAAGGCCGGCCCCTGGAGCCGGGGGGACTGTGGTCACTTACATCATCCGGCGCCTGATCGGCGCGGTGCTCATGCTCGTCATCGTGAGCATGGTCACGTTCTCGATCTTCTTCGTGGTTCCCCGTATCGCGGGTGCCACGGCTGAGGACTTCGCCAGCCGTTACATGGGCAGATCCGCCGATGCGGAGATGATCGCGGTCACGGCGGAAAAACTCGGGTTCAACGACCCGATTCCCGTGCAGTACGGCCGCTGGATCTCAGGTGTCTTCGTCGGCTCGGAGTACGACACCGGCGCCACCATCGAGGAGTGCCCCGCTCCCTGTTTCGGCTACTCCTTCATCAGAAGGCAGCCGGTCTGGCCCGACCTGGTGGATCGCATCCCGGTGACCCTCTCGCTCGCCCTGGGCGCGGCGGTCATCTGGTTGCTCTGCGGCGTCGCGACAGGCGTGCTGTCCGCGCTGCGAAAAGGCACGGTCTTCGACCGGGCGGCGATGAGCATCGCGCTCGCCGGGGTCTCCCTGCCGGTCTTCTTCACCGGCATCGTCTCCCTTGTCGTCTTCAGCTACGGGTTAGGTATCACCGCGCCGGGCGGCAGCTTCACGCCGTTCCTGGAGAATCCGGCGGAATGGGCCTACAGCCTCCTGCTGCCATGGATCACCCTCGCATTCCTCTATGCCGCGTCCTACGCGCGTCTGACCAGGGCGGGAATGCTGGAGACCATGAGCGAGGACTACATTCGCACGGCCAGGGCCAAGGGCATGCAGGAGTCCAGGGTGGTCCTCAAGCACGGCCTGCGCGCCGCGCTGACCCCCATCCTGACGATCTTCGGTCTGGACCTTGGCCTGCTGCTCGGTGGCGCGGTGCTCACCGAGAGCACGTTCTCGCTGAAGGGCATCGGCGACTACGCCGTCCAGGCCATCGTGACGAACGACCTTCCGAAGATCATGGGTGTCACCATGGTCGCGGCGCTCTTCGTCGTGCTGGCCAGTCTGATCGTCGACCTGCTGTACGCGGTGGTCGACCCGAGGGTGAGGCTGGGATGAGCGCTCCGTCGAGCTTTCTCGAACTGAGGGACCTGCGGATCCACTTTCCGACGGACGACGGCCTGGTCAAGTCCGTCGACGGGCTCTCCTTCCAGCTGGAGCGCGGTAAGACGCTCGGCATCGTGGGCGAGTCCGGATCCGGCAAGAGCGTCACCTCGCTGGGCATCCTCGGCCTGCACAAGGGCGGCCGGGCGAAGATCTCCGGTGAGATCTGGCTGGACGGCGAGGAACTCGTCACCGCCTCCGCCGACCACGTCCGGACGTTGCGCGGCAAGAAGATGGCGATGATCTTCCAGGATCCGCTCTCGGCGATGCACCCCTTCTACACGGTGGGCGTGCAGATCGTGGAGGCGTACCGGATCCACAACCAGGTCAGCAAGAAGGTCGCGCGCAAGCACGCCATCGACATGCTGGGCCGGGTGGGCATCCCACAGCCGGAAAAGCGCGTCGACAGCTATCCGCACGAGTTCTCCGGCGGTATGCGCCAGCGTGCGATGATCGCCATGGCGCTCTCCTGCGACCCGGAACTGCTGATCGCGGACGAGCCGACCACGGCTCTCGACGTGACGGTCCAGGCACAGATCCTGGACCTGATGCGCGACCTGCAGCGTGACTTCAACGCCGCGTTGATCGTCATCACCCACGACCTGGGTGTCGTCGCGGAGCTGTCGGACGACATCCTGGTGATGTACGGCGGAAAGGGCATCGAGTACGGCACGGCGGAGGACATCTTCGAGCGGCCCGAACATCCCTACACGTGGGGCCTGCTGGGATCGATGCCACGTCTGGACCGGGAGCGGACCGAGCGGCTGCTGCCGATCAAGGGCACTCCCCCCTCGCTGATCAACGTGCCCACCGGGTGTGCCTTCCACCCGCGCTGCGCCTATGCCGACCGCACCGGAGGGAGGTCGAGCACCGAGGTGCCCGAGCTGCTCGAGAGCGACGGCGGCCATCTGGTCCGGTGCCACCTGCCCTACGAGGTCAGGCGGGACATCTGGGAGAACGAGATCAAAGTGAACCTGGAGTCCTCGTGAGCGAGCGAGACGCGCGTTCGACGAACGGAAAGTCTGTGACCGAGCCAATTCTGTCAGTGCAAGGGCTGGAGAAGCACTTCCCCGTCACCAAGGGCCTGCTCAAACGCCAGGTCGGTGCGGTCAAAGCGGTCGACGGGATCAGCTTCGACGTCCTCAAGGGGGAGACCCTCGGCCTGGTGGGCGAGTCCGGCTGTGGCAAGACCACGACGGGTCGCATGATCACCAGGCTCATCGAGCCGACCGGCGGGAAGGTCGTCTTCGAGGGCCACGACATCACTCACATGTCGCAGTCCAAGATCAGGCCCCTCCGGCGCGACATGCAGATCATCTTCCAGGACCCCTACTCCTCGCTCAACCCCCGCCACACGGTCGGCGCCATCGTCGGTGCGCCGTTCCGTATCCAGGGGATCAAGACCGAACAGGGGATCAAGAAGGAAGTCCAGGACATCCTCGCCCTGGTCGGTCTCAACCCCGAGCACTACAACCGTTACCCGCACGAGTTCTCCGGTGGCCAGCGCCAGCGCATCGGCATCGCCCGCACGCTCGCGCTCAAGCCCAAGCTCATCGTCGCCGACGAGCCGGTGTCCGCGCTGGACGTGTCGATCCAGGCCCAGGTCGTCAATCTTCTGGAAGACCTGCAGAACGAGCTCGACCTGACCTACGTGGTCATCGCGCACGACCTGTCGGTGGTCCGGCACATCAGCGACCGGGTCGCGGTCATGTATCTCGGCAAGATCGTCGAGCTGGCGGACCGTAAGAACCTGTACGAGTCGCCCATGCACCCCTACACCACCGCGCTGATGTCCGCGGTCCCCATTCCGGACGTCAAGCGGCGTGAGGGGCGCGAGCGTATCCGTCTCCAAGGCGACGTGCCCAGCCCGCTCAACCCTCCGCCGGCCTGCCGCTTCCACACCCGGTGCTGGAAGGCCCAGGAGATCTGCAAGACCGTGGAACCGCCGCTGACAGAGCTGGCGGCGGGCCACCAGGTGGCCTGTCACTTCCCGGAGAACGCCCCCAAGGAGCAGCCGCCCCTGCAGGCCGTTTCGGACTGATCGATCCCGGCTCAGGCCCGCGTACTCGCCGTGGTGACCGGCCGGTGCGCGGGCACGCCCGTTCGCGCCGGGTGCCGGGTCAGGGAGGCGAGCCGGGGGTGATCAGACCGGTCTCGTAGGCGAGGACGACGGCCTGGACGCGGTCGCGCAGGCTCAGCTTGGTGAGCACGTTGCCGACGTGGGTCTTGACCGTCGTCTCGCTCACCACCAGCTCGGCGGCGATCTCCGCGTTGGACATGCCCTTGGCGATCAGCTTGAGCACCTCCAGCTCACGCTCGGTCAGCCGCTCCAGGCGAGTGGGGGTGGACTGCCGGTGGGTCGGCAGGTGTGCGCCGAACCTGTCCAGCAGCCGCCTGGTGATGCTCGGCGCGACGATGGCGTCGCCGGCCGCCACCACCCGGATGGCCTGCACCAGTTCCTCCGGCGGGACGTCCTTCAGCAGGAAGCCGCTGGCTCCGGCGCGCAGCGCCTCCACGATGTACTCGTCCAGGTCGAAGGTCGTCAGCACCAGCACCCGGGGCACGTGCGCACCTCCGGCGGCCTCCCGTACGATCCGGCGGGTCGCCTCGATGCCGTCCACGCCCGGCATCCGGATGTCCATCAGCACCACATCGGGCAGCAGCGCCCGCGACTGGTCCTGCGCGGCCTTGCCGTCCCCCGCCTCACCGACCACGGTGAGGTCGGGTTCGGCCTCGAGGATCAGGCGGAAACCGGTGCGCAGGAGTGGCTGGTCGTCCACCAGCAGCACTCTGATCGTCATCATGTGTCCTTGAGGGGGAACCGGGCATCAACCTCGAATCCGCCCTCGGGACGTGGGCCGATCCTCAGAAGTCCACCATAGAGGGCAACGCGTTCACGGATGCCCACCAGTCCGTGACCGGTCGCCCCCTCGCTCGTTTCGCCCGCTTTCCGGCCGAGGCCGTCGTCGGTGACCCGCACGGCCAGCTCGCCTGACTCGTGCCGCACCGTCACCCAGGCTCGTGCCTGCGGCCCCGCGTGCCGCAGGCTGTTGGTCAGGGCCTCCTGCACCAGCCTGTACGCGGCCAGGTCGACTCCGGGCGGCAGTACCCCGGTGGTCCCGCGCTCGTCCTCGATCCACAGCTGTGTCCGCAGCCCCGCCTCGCGCATCTGGTCGACCAGGGCGGGAATCTCACGCATCCCCGGCTGCGGATTGCGCTCGGCGGGCGCCGCGTCGGTTCTGAGCACGCCCACGAGGCTGCGCATCTCCGACATCGCGGTCCGGCCAAGCTCCTCGATCGCAGACAGGGCCTCCCGGGCCCCCTCGGGGTTTCCGGCCAGTACCCGGCGTGCCGCGGCGGCCTGGACGGTCATCACGCTCACGTGATGGGCCACCACGTCGTGCAGCTCACGGGCGATGCGGGAGCGCTCCTCGGCTCTGGCCGCCCGGGTGTCGGCCTCCCGGATATGCTCCATGCGCCGTGCCCGGTCGTGCAGCTCCGCCTGGTAGGCTCGGCGCAGCCGCACGTTCCGGCCGGCGATCCACAGGGAGACGGTGAAGACGACCATCAGCAGGTGGGTGCTCCACTCGCCAAGCCCGCCGCCGGCCGCCGCGGACAGGAAGTGGCCGGCCAGGGCCAGTGCGGGAGCGCACAGGCTGACCGCCAGGCCGCGCCGGACGGCGATCGTGTAGACCAGCACCAGGGCGGCGAGCCAGAGCAGGGAGGGGTTCCGGCCCGCCGCGGCCAACGTGATCTCGATCAGGCAGACCAGACAGAGCAGCAGGAAAGGCCAGTGGCGGCGCAGCGCCACCGACAGGCAACCGGTCACGATCAGGCCGAGGCTCATCGCGTCCGGCTCCCCGAGACGGGCCGGATCGCCGAAAACCTGGGCGACGTGGGCGAAGGGAACCGAGGCGGCCGCCAGCGCCCCCCCGAGGAGCAGATCAGGGATCAGCGGATGCCCGCGGAACCAGGCCCGCAGGCTACCGATGGTGTTGCGCACACAACCAACTTAGGTGCCCTTCCCCGCCGGCCACCCTGCCAGAGGGGGATATCCGCCTCATCCCCACGTAGGACAGCGCCGATTGCGACGCGGGTGCGTCGCGATCGACACAGCCGCTACAACTCGTCGGTGGCGGCCCTTGAGGTCTTGGCGGGGCGGCGGTTGCTGCGGACGGTGTCGCCTGGCTGGCGCTCGGGCACCGGCGGGGGAGTGCCGCCGAACTCCGGGCACAGGTCCTTGTAGCTGCACCAGCCGCACAGCCTGCTGGGCCTGGCCCGCCACTCACCCGTCTCCAGCGCCCGCTCGATGGCCTGCCACAGGGCCTGGACCTTCCTCTCGGTGGCCAGCAGGTCGGCCTCGTCGGGGGCGTAGCGCAGGACCTCGCCGCCACCTCCCAGATACATCAGCTGGAGCAGGCGGGGCACCGAGCCGCGCAGCCGCCACAGCACCAGCGCGTAGAATTTCATCTGGAACAATGCCTTGGCCTCGAAGGCGGGCCCCGGGGCGCTGCCGGTCTTGTAGTCGACGACGCGGACCTCGCCGCCGGGCGCCACGTCCAGCCTGTCGATGTAGCCCCGCAGCATCAGGCCGCTGCCGAGCACCGCCTCCACGTAGAGTTCCCGCTCGGCGGGCTCCAGGCAGGTGGGGTCCTCAAGGGTGAAGTAACTTTCCAGCATGACGCGGGCCTGGGCCAGCCACTCGACGCGGTCGTCGTCACCGGTGAACATGCCGGCATACGAAGGATCCTCCTGCTGCAACCTGCGCCACTGCGGCTCCAGCAGGTCCTGGGCCGCGGCGACCGTGCGATCGAGGGCGGGCAGGTCGTACAGCCGCTCCAGCACGGAGTGGACCATCGTGCCGCGCACGGCGGCCGGCGACGGAGGCTCGGGGAGCCTGTCGATCACCCGGAAACGGTAGAGCAGCGGGCACGTCATGAAGTCACCCGCCCGCGACGGCGACAGGGCTCCGATGATCGTGGGCTCGGTCAGCGACATGACCGCACTGTAGGTCACGGTGACGACAGTTTGCGCCCGAGGTGCCCTTGTGGCGTCTGCCGAAGGTCCGGTGGCGCGTACCATCGAGGCTTGAGGGTGGATTGAACACGGGTTGAACGAGGAGTGGTGAGCCAGCGGTGAGCAGCGACAGCCCACGCCGGGACGGTTCAGGACTGCGGATGGGCCGGCCGTTCGGCATTCCGGTCTACGTCTCGCCGACCTGGCTCATCGTGGCGGCCTTCATCACCTACTCGTTCCAGGGCGTGGTGGCCTTCTGGCTGCCCGAACTGAGCATCCCGATCACGTACGCCGTCGCGTTCGTCTTCGCGGTGCTGCTGTACGTCTCGGTGCTCCTGCACGAGCTGGCGCACTGCGTGGTCGCCAGGATGTACGGCCTGCCGGTCCGGCGCATCACGCTCTACCTGCTCGGCGGCGTCTCGGAGATCGAACGCGAGCCGGAGACGCCCGGCAGGGAGTTCATGGTGGCCTTCGCGGGCCCCCTGCTCTCGCTCGGCCTGGCCGGGATCGGTTTCGCCGCCTCCCGGATCATCGACCCCGGCACGATCCCCGGCGTCCTGGTCTTCCAGCTCTGGTTCGCCAACCTGATCGTCGGTGTCTTCAACATGCTGCCGGGGTTGCCGCTCGACGGGGGGCGCATGCTCCGCGCGGGCGTCTGGAAGATCACCCGCAAGCCCGGTACGGGCACGATCGCCGCGGCCTGGGCGGGCCGGGGGCTGGCCGTGGCCCTGGTCGCGATCCCCATCGGGCTGGCGCTGGCGACCGGGTCGGCACCGGACATGACGTTCGCCTGGTCGGTGCTGCTGGCCGCCTTCATCTGGTTCGGTGCCACCCAGGCGCTGCGCGGTGCCCGGGTGCGCGCCCGCATCCCCAAGGTCAACGCCCGTGCCCTGGCCAGGAGGGCCATCGCGGTCACCGGTGACGTGCCGCTGGCCGAGGCCCTGCGCCGGGCGGCGGAGGCGCAGGCGGGGGCGATGGTGGTCGTCGACCATGAGGGCCACCCCACGGGCATCGTCAACGAGGTCGCGGTGGAGGCCACTCCGGAGAGTCGCCGCCCCTGGGTGACGGCGGGTTCGCTCTCGCGCAGCCTCGAACCCTCACTGGTACTGGCCGCCGACCTGGAGGGGGAGCCGTTGATCGACGCCATGCGTGAATCCCCGGCGGGTGAGTATCTCCTGGTGGAGCGTGGCGGCGAGATCTTCGGGGTGCTCGCGACGTCCGACGTGAATCGAGTGTTCAGCGGAGTTTAAGCGAACCACATGTCATTTGCAGGCGTCTCACTGAATACTCGCCGGAGACAGGACGGCCAGGGAAAATCATCCCTGTTTGTCCCACTCGTTTTCGGCTCGTACCAGGACTAGGGTTTTGGCTAGTGAACTGGCTGGCCATGTAGCTTAAGGGACGTCAATTGGCACCCCCCCACACGCCGGCTCCGGCCGGCGATCTGACGCCGGATCTCCTCGGTGCGCCCGAATGGACCGACCAGATGGTCGCCGCCGCGGGCATCCCCATGTACGACATCCCGTTCCTCACGGTCGGTGGCGGCATGGGCTCCTTCGTGACGCTCGACTATCTGAGGATCTACGGCGTCCCCACCTCACAGATGCGGGTGGTCTCCAATATCGATCACCCATGGCAGACCTACGAGTTCCTCACCAGGTGCTCGCAGATCCCCCGTGGGGAGCGGATCCGCTCCGACTCCTCCTCCCGCCCGGACAACCTGTGGGGGTTCCCCTCCTACGCCCTGGAAGAGGCGTGGAAGGAGAAGAAACCGTCGTACCTGTGGCAGATCCTCACCGAGCCGCTCCTGAACGACTACTGGACCCCGCGCGCGGGCACGGTCTTCGAGAACCTGGAGCGCGAAGCCAAACGCATCAACTACTGGGACATGCTGGTCAAGGGACAGGTGCGGATGGTCCGCCGTCGGGCCGGCGGCGGCTACTTCACGGTGGTCACCCCGCCGGACGGCGCGGCGGCGACCAAGCGCATCATCTTCCGCTCGCGCTTCGTGCACATCGCGATCGGCTACCCGGGCCTGAAGTTCCTGCCCGACCTGCAGGAGTTCCGGACCAAGCACGGTGACTACCAGCACGTCGTCAACGCCTACGAGCCGCATGAGCAGGTCTACGAGTTCCTGAAGACCAGGCCGGGCACCGTGGTCATTCGCGGCGGTGGCATCGTCGCCTCCCGGGTGCTCCAGCGGCTGTTCGACGACCGGGCGCGGTACGGCCTGCAGACCCAGATCATCCACATCTTCCGCACGTTCGTCAGCGGCTCCCACGGCTCGCACATCTGGTCACGTCGCAAGGGCGGGGACGGCTGGGCCTACCAGGGCTTCAACTATCCCAAGTCGGTGTGGGGCGGTCAGCTCAAGGCACAGATGCGCAAGCTCGAGGGCGCCGACCGGGCGAAGAAGTACAAGGAGATGGGCGGCACCAACACCCCCTACCGGCGGCACTGGCAGGAGCAGATGCGCGCGGGGCGCAGTGGCGGCTACTACCACCCTGTGCAGGGCACCGTCGACCGCGTGGAGCACGGCCAGGACGGGCGACTGGTCAGCTACGTGCGCAGCAGCGACGGCATCGTCCGCGAGCCGGTCTCCGACTACATCATCGACTGTACCGGCCTGGAGGCCGACATCGCCGAGCACCGGATCTTCGCGGACCTGCTCCAGCACGGTGGGGCGTTCCGTAATCCGGTGGGCAGGCTCGAGGTGGAGCGCCACTTCGAGGTGAAGGGGACGGCCAATGGTGACGGTGCCCTCTACGCCTCGGGATCGGCCACGCTCGGAGGTTACTTCCCGGGTGTCGACACCTTCCTCGGCCTGCAGGTCGCGGCTCAGGAGATAGCCGACGATCTGGCAAGACGAGGGTTCGTCAAAAAGATGGGACCGCTGCGCTCGACCTCGCAGTGGTTCAAATGGGCCTTCAACTCGTCGCTGTAAGGAGTAGTCCCCCGTGGTTCCGACTCTGTGGGGCCGTCTTCAGACGCGCCTCTTCATGCTCGCCACCGTTGGCGTGATCATCACCCTGCTGATCGTGCCGGTGCTTCCCGGCTCCTCCGGGCCGCTCTCCGGGCGCTACGTCAACGGGTTCCTGGTCCTCGCGGCGGTAGCTGTGCTGGGGATCGTCTGGGAGCTGATATATCACTTCCTGATGCAGTTCAGATGGGAGAAGGACTGGCCGACCCTCTTCGGTCTGCTGACGCTCGTGCCCGAAGGCCTTGTGCTGTACTTTTTGCTACGGTCCGGTGCAGTCGATGTTATCGATCCGGTTCCGCCGGCCGCCTTCTGGACGCACTTCACGGTTGTCTGGGTATGCATCTGGCTGGTGACGAACGGCCCCATGCGGGTGCCGTTCATCCGGTGGCGTTTCCGGGGAGGGAGAGTTCTGTGACCGACCAGGGCTTCGGGGTGGTGCGTCCGCTTCCGGGCAACGGGCTGGTGGCCTATGTGGGCGGCCTGCTGCTGGTGTGCGACGCGGCCGAGGCCGTCGTTGAGGATCTGCTGAGGGCGCTGCGGGAGACCGCGGCCTCGGGCGGCGACGGCCGGTCGCTGGCCCGCCGGACCGCCCAGATCCTCGCCGTCGTGATAGGCGAGCCGGTGGCGTGTGCCGTCGCCGGTCCGGTCAGCGGGGGAGTGGCCGTCCTGGTCAGCGGCCCGGCGTTCGCGGCGGTGACCGGCGCGGCCGGCGAGATCCAGCTCGCCGGGCGTGACGCGCTCACGTGGTCCGACCGCTTGGTCCCCGGCCCGGTGACCCGGGTGGAGCTGAGCCTGCCCGACGCCGGGACCGCGCACCCGCTGTCCCGGCTGGACGCCGGAGTGATCGTCGCGGGCGGCGTCTGGTGCGACCTGACGGAGGCGGGGGCCGCCCCGCAGGCCATGCCGCGGATGGAGCCCGCCGCGTCACAGGTCCAGCAGGCGCCCCGGATGGAGCCCGTGGCCCCCGCGCCCACCCCGATGCCCGCGCCACCGGAGCGGCCGACCTCCCCCGAGTGGTCGGCCCTCCCGGAGGGCGCCCCGCCGGCGCCCTACCCGATGGGCTCTGCCGAGCCCTATCCGATGGGCCCGGCGGATCCCTATCCGCCGGTCACCGCCCCGCCGCCGATGGAGCCGCAGCCGCAGGCGTGGCACTCCGAGCCGATCCCCGCGGCCTCCCCGCAGGGGCCGATGCCCTCCACCGGACCCGCCCCCGCGATGGTCCACCATGAAGAGGTCCGTCACGAGGACATCGACACGGCCAGGGCCGGCGGGATGGGCGGGGATCCCGTCGACGTCCGCGACCAGCCGTTCGAGTACGAGTTGCTGACGCCCGGCGGTTCACAGCCCGGGGCCGAGTCTCCGGCGCCCGCGCCGAACTCCGGGGCCGAACCCGAGGCGCGGCCGCTGGTCTACGGGGTCGACTGCAAGAACGACCACTTCAATGACCCTCGCGTGCCCTACTGCGCGGTCTGCGGTATCGCACTGGTCCAGCGCACCCTCGTTCCCTACAAGGGCCCGCGCCCGCCGCTGGGGGTCCTGCTCCTGGACGACGGTCTCACACTGCGGCTCGACACCGACTATCTGGTGGGCCGCGACCCCGAGCGGGCACCCGAGGTGGCCGACGGCTCTGTGCGCCCGGCCAAGGTCACCAGCCCCGACGGCTCGGTCTCCCGCCGGCATCTGAGGGTGGCGCTGGACGGCTGGGACGTCAACCTGGTCGATCTTGGATCTGTCAACGGCACCCAGATCCAGCCGCCCGGTGACCCCAACTTCTACGACATCCCGCCGAACGAGCCGGTTACGATCATGCCCGGCACCACCGTGCGGATCGGTGTCTCGCGCACCATGCGCTACGAGTCACACCGCAACCGCTGAGAACGCCTTTCGCCTTCCTGGCGGTTTTCGGGCGGTACGGCCATGGCCGTACCGCCCGGCGTGTTTTACCGTGCCGCTCGCGTGCGGTCGGTGTGCGATCAGGGCTGCGGGGCCGGGGCGCGCAGAGCGGAGACGGCCTCGGCCCAGTCGACCGGGTCGGGGTCCTGCTCGGCGCGGACCAGCAGGTGCGCGCCCTCCGGGGTGGTCCCGGTGTCGGCGGCCACGACCAGCGCGCCCTCGGGGATCGCACCCGCGTCGGCCGCGACCCCGAGCTTGGACAGCCGCTGGGCCAGGGCTGAGGCCCGGTTCCCACCGGTGACGACCAGTGGCCGGTCCCACAGCATCGCGAGGGTGAGCGCCACGTGCGCGGCCGCGTCGTCACCGGAGCCGTAACGTACCGCGACCGGCCCCGGCCCGAAGCCGGGCTCGGCCTGTTCCGGCACGGGCAAGGACACGGTCACCACGCGGCAGACCGCGCCGTCACGCACGGCGGTATAGCCGGGGACACCGGCGGGCAGCACCAGCAGGTCGGCTCGGGCACCGGAGGCCAGCTCCGGCAGCTCGCCTGCCACATCCGCGCTGAACCGGCTCACCACCCTGGTCTCCGAGCCACGCTCGCGGGCACTGCCGGCCAGCGCCTCCAGGTCGTGGAGGGTCTCGGCCAGCTCGGCCAGCTCCGAGGAGAGGCCGCTGCCGACCTCCAGGCGGCCCGCCGGGTAG
Source organism: Streptosporangium sp. CA-115845 (assembly GCF_050943795.1). Taxonomy (NCBI): domain Bacteria; kingdom Bacillati; phylum Actinomycetota; class Actinomycetes; order Streptosporangiales; family Streptosporangiaceae; genus Streptosporangium; species Streptosporangium sp. CA-115845. The sequence goes on from NZ_CP191988.1 coordinate 3,839,047, forward strand.
GGGCGCAGGTGGCCCAGGACCACCTCGGACGGCGACCTGGACAGGGCCAGGGTGGTGGTCAGGCCGACCAACGGGGCCTGCTCGGCGGGCGGATCGGGCACGATCACCAACACCCGGTGGGCGGCGGTCACGCCGAGGGCGGCACGTTCGGCCTCGGCGATGTCGCGGGCCACCCGTCTGTCGGGGTAGATCCTGCGCACCAGCGGGCCGGTCATCGCGGTCGTGACGAGGGCCATGACCACCATCAGCGAGTAGAGCTCGTCGTCGAGCACGCCCTTCTGCAGGCCGACGGTGAGGATGACGATCTCGGTGAGCCCTCGCGTGTTGAGCAGGGAGGCCAGTGCCCAGGACTGCCGGTTGGGCAGCCGCTGGGTCCGCGCGGCGGCGTAGGAGCCGAGCAGCTTGCCGCCGATCGCGACGACCAGGATCGCGGAGAGCGTGCCGAGGCTGGACAGGTCGAGTTCGCGCAGGTTGACGTTGAGCCCCGCCACCACGAAGAACATCGGCAACAGCAGCAGTACGGCGAGCTGTTCCAGCCGCTCCAGGATCTCGTGGTTGAGCCGTTCCGCCCCCTCGCGGGGCATCACCGCGCCGAACACGAACGCGCCGAAGATGAAGTGGACGTGCATCCACTCGGTGGCCCAGGCCGATCCGATCAGACCGATGAGCACCAGGGAGAGCAGGCCGGGCGTCAGCCGCCCGGCCTTCTCGTAGGCGGGCACCAGCCGGGCCAGCAGGGGCTTGACGACCAGGAACATCACCAGTGCGTACGGCAGGGCGAGCAGGACCTTCCACTGCCCCTCGGACTCTCCGGCCCCCGCGATGCCCACCACCACCGCCAGGACGGTCCAGGCGAGCACGTCGATGACGGCCGCCGAGGCCAGGGCGAGGCCGCCGAGCGTGATCCGCTGCATTCCCCGGTCGGTGAGGATCCGAGCCAGCACCGGGAAAGCGGTGGCGGCCATCGCCGCGCCCATGAACAGCACGAACGGCAGGGTCTTGTCGCCTCCCACATGCTCACCCGCGATGGCCAGCGCGAGCACGCAGCCCAGGACGAACGGCACCACGGTCGAGCCGAGCGCCACGGTCACCGCGATCCGTCCCTTGCCCCTGACCAGCTTCTGGTCCAGTTCCAGGCCGACGACGAACATGAACAGCACCAGGCCGACGTTGGCCAGGGCCTGTAACGGGGGCCGCATCTCGGAGCCGAACAGCTCGTCACCGATCAGGGGTCCCAGCAGGGTGGGTCCCAGCAGGATGCCGGCCACGATCTCGCCGATGACCGGAGGTTGGCCGAGCCATCTGGCCAGCGCTCCGAAAAGCCGCGCGGCCGCGAGGACGATGACAAGGTCAAGCAGGAGCAGATCCATGTGCAGCAATTGCGAGCACGCTTTCCGTATGCAAAGAAAAGCCCCGAGAATGGCGAAGGCGACGTTACCGTGTGTGGGATGTCGTCGCGAACGTTGCGCAGGCATGGAGGGAGACCGTTATGGAAGGCATCGCCGATTATGAGTTCATCCGGTCACTGGGAGCCGGTAACCACGGTGAGTTCTACTTGGCGAAAAGGCCCGAGCGGTTACCCATCGAGGCGGATCTGGTCGCGGTGAAGGTGGTGGGGGGCACGGGGAACGACGCCTTCCGCCGTGCCACGAGGGAGTTGAAGGCGTTCGCCGCGGTGCGCTCCCCGTATCTGGTGCGGCTCTACGACGCCGGCCAGCAGGGTGGGGTGTTCTATTACTCGATGGAGTACCTGCCGGACGGCTCGCTGGCGCGTCCCGCGGAGCGACCCTCGCGCGAGCGGGTGCTGCGCTCGATCGCCTGCGTCTCCCACGCGGCGCAGGCACTGCACGAGGAGGGCATCGTCCATCGCGACATCCGCCCCGGTAACGTGCTGCTCGCCGACGGCGGGGGCAAGCTCTCCGACCTGGGCCTGTCACAGGTGCTGACGCCGGGCGTGACGGTGACCGGGATGGGGGACATCGGTTCGGTGGAGTTCACCGACCCCACGTTGCTGCAGGGGGAGACGCCCACCCCCGCGGGTGACGTGTGGTCGCTGGGTGCGACGCTGCACTGGGCGGTGAGCGGCGTCGGGCTCTACGGGAAACTGCCCACCCACGACCCGCTGCTGACCCTGCGGAAGGTGTACAGCACGCCGCCGTCGATCGATCCGGGGTTGGAGCCCGAGTTGTCGGATCTCGTCCAGGCATGCCTTGGCGACGTGGCCAAGCGGCCCACCGCGCGGGGGGTGGCCGACCGGCTCTACGCCCTGCTGGTCTGAGCTTCCGCCCGCGCGCCCCGGGAGCCGAGCGGGCACGGGGCGGCCGGGCGCGGGGGCCGGTGCTACGCGCCGGTGGGGCGCAGGCGGTCCAGTTCGGCGTTGAGCACCCGCTCCAGGCGTGCGGTGCCGAGCCTGCCCGGGTAGAGCAGGCGGTGCACGCTCAGCCCGTCGACCAGGGCGAGTAGCCGCTCGGTCACGTCGTCGAGGTCTTCGGTGGTGGAGATCTCCCCACCGGCGACCGCGGCGCCGAGCAGGCTGCGCACCAGGTAGCGCAGCTCCTCGGCCTCGGTGCGCTGGGCCTCCAGCATCGCCGGGCTGGTCATGCTGCGACTCCAGAAGCCGACCTCCAGCCCGCTCTCCCGGGTGCGCTCCTCGTCCAGTGGCAGGTTGTCGAGGAGGAGTTCGCGTAGCGCCGCCAGCCCGGTGAGGCCGGCCAGTTTGCCGCGCAGGCGCTCCACGATGCGCCGGTGCGAGGAGCGCAGCGCCGACAGCATGATGTCGTCCTTGTCGGCGAAGTAGTGGGTCAGCACGCCGTTGGAGTAGCCGGCCTCCTTGGCGATAGCCCTGGTCGTGGCGGCCTCGATGCCCTCGCGCAGGATGATGCGGCGAGCGGCCTCGATGACCTCCTCGCGGCGCTCCTCGTGATCGACGATCTTTGGCAACTCGGTTCCCTCCCGAACGGAATCCGTTGACATTGTAGTCGGTCGCCCGTCTATTATCCGCTGAAGACATGAGGAGGACTCGCTATGACCGTCGTAGCCCTCGGGGTGCACATCGTGGACGTGCTCGCCAGGCCGGTGGAGTCGATTCCCGCCGGGCAGGACACCCACCTGCTGGAGCAGATCCGCGTCACCGCCGCGGGTGCCGCGGCCGCGACCGCCGTCGACCTGGCCGCGCTCGGTGTCCCGGTGGCCTCGGTGGGGGCGGTCGGCGACGACGAGCTCGGAGATCTGCTCGTCATGATGATGGGGCGGTGCGGCGTCGACGTGACCGGGGTGGTCCGCAGGCGGGGAGAGCAGACCGCCGCCTCGATCCTGCCTATCCGCCCGGACGGCGGGCGCCCGTCCTTCCACGTCCCCGGAGCCAACCTGGGCCTGGCCGTCGCCGACGTCGGCCGCGAGCGGATCCTCAGTGCGCGCGTCGTGCACCTGGGGGGCATGGACGTGACCTGGGGCCTGTACGACCCCGCTTTCTTCGCGCTGCTCGACGAGGCGCGCGCGGCGGGCACGATCATCACAATGGACCTTCTGTCCAATATGCCGGACCTCATGCAGGGGGTCCGGAGCTTTCTCCCGCACGTCGACTACCTCCTGCCGAACGAGGAGCAGGCACTGCTGATGAGCGGTGCGGGCAGTGCGGAGGAGGCCGCGCTGGCCCTGCTGGGGGAGGGGCCCTCGGCGGTCCTGGTCACGCTCGGCGCGGACGGAAGCCTGATCGCCGAGGCGGAGGGCGTCACCCGCGTTCCCGCCCTCGACGTCGAAGTGGTCGACACCACGGGGTGCGGTGACGCCTACTGCGCCGGGTTCATCGCCGGCCTGGTCGACGGCCATGACGTGGCCGGCGCGGCACGGCTCGGTACCGCGCTGGCCGCCCGCGTCGCGGGAGGCCTGGGTTCGGACGCCGGCCTGGACGGGGCGCGCGCACTACGTGAGGAGAAGTGATCCCGCCGCTCGTGGTCGGACACGGCACCGAACCGCCCGAACCGATCCAGATCTGAAAGGACGACGCATGTCCATCGACGCCAGACTCAGGGAGCGGGCCGCCAAGGTCGTCCCCGGCGGCATGTACGGCCACCTCAACGCGGCCCTGCACGGCCCCGCCTACCCGCAGTTCTTCGTCGGCGGCGAGGGTTGCCGCCAGCGGGACGCCGACGGGCGCGAGTACGTCGACCTCATGTGCTCCTGGGGTCCCGTCGTGCTCGGCCACCGCCACCCCGCGGTCGAGGCCGCCGTCGCGGCCCAGCTCGCCGCGGGCGACTGCCTCAACGGCCCCGGCCCCGTCTACGTGGAGCTCGCCGAGCTTCTGGTGGACGCCGTCCCGCAGGCCGACTGGGTGATGTTCTCCAAGAACGGCACCGACGCCACCACCCAGGCGCTGATGGTGGCCCGCGCCGCCACCGGCAGGACCAAGGTCCTCATGGCGCACGGCGCCTACCACGGGGCCGACCCGTGGTGCACGCCCAGTACGGCGGGGACCACCCCCAGCGAGCGCGCGGACCTGGTCGAGTTCACCTACAACGACCTCGCCAGCGTCGAGGCCGCCGCGGCGCAGGCGGAGGGCGACGTCGCCGCGATCATCGTGACGCCGTTCAAGCACGACTCGTTCGAGGACCAGGAACTCGTCGCCGCGGAGTTCGCCCGGGGGGTGCGGGCGCTGGCCGATCGGATCGGCGCCGCGCTGGTGATCGACGACGTGCGCGGTGGCTGGCGGATCGACCTGGGCGGCTCCTGGGAGCCGCTGGGCGTGCGCCCCGACCTGTACGCCTTCAGCAAGGCCATGGCCAACGGTCACCCGATCGCCGCCGTCACCGGTGTGGACGCCCTGCGAGGGCCCGCCCAGACGCTCTACTCCACGGGTTCCTTCTGGTTCAACGCCGCTCCGATGGCCGCGGCCAAGGCCACCATCGAGACGCTGCGCGACATCGACGGCATCGCCCTGATGGAGCGCGCGGGCACCCGCCTGCGCGAGGGCCTCGCCGCCCAGGCCGCCTCCCATGGCTTCACGGTCAACCAGACCGGCCCGGTGCAGATCCCATGGCTCTCCTTCGAGGGCGATGTGACCCTGGACAAGGGCATGTTCTGGGCCGCGGCCTGCCTGCAGGAGGGGGTCTACCTCCATCCGTGGCACAACTGGTTCCTGTCGGCGGCCCACACCGACGCCGACATCGACCGGGTGCTGCAGGGCACCGACGCCGCCTACGCCAGGCTCAGGGCCCACTTCGGCGCCGACTGAACACGGCCCCTAGCGTGGGGCGTCCCGCAGCCGGTACCACTGCAGGTCGTCCAGGCGGGTGCCGTCGGGGCCGGGCAGCAGCCCGCGCAACAGCGCCTCGCGGATGAAGCCCGCGCGCTCCAGCACGCGCTGCGAGGCGACGTTGGCGGGGGAGGTGCCCGCGATGATCCGGCTCAGGGAGGTGTGCTCGAAGGCCCAGTCGACCAGTAGGTTCACCGCCCTGGTGGTGAAGCCCCGGCCGCGGAACGCCGGCAGCAGGCTGTAGCCCGTCATGGCCTGCCCCAGCAGCGGGGCCAGGTTGGAGAGCTGGATCTCCCCGGCGAACGCGCCCGTCGCGGCGTCCGTGATCACCGCCTCGACCCCCCCGTCGGCCAGCTGGGTCGCGCCCGCCGTGCGGCACCGCTCCTCGACCTGCTCGGGGCTGCGGGGCTCGGGCGGGACGCTGTACCTCACGACGTCGGGCAGGTTGCGCAGCGCCAGGTAGTCGGCGGCGTCGGCGGAGGTGAGCGGCCTGAGCCGTACGATCCCGTCGGTCAGTGAGCCGCCGGGGAAGTCCGGCAGGAACGGCGTCACGCGCTCGCCGGAGTCGCCGCGCAGGCGTGCGAAGGAGACCAGGTCGCGGCGGGTGCCGTCACGCTGCTGTTCGGCCCCGCGCCGAACGCCCTCGTGCCGGAAACCGGCGGCCAGGGCGACATGCTGGCTGGCCAGGTTCTCCACGTCGGCGAGGAGTTCGACGCGTTCCACTCCGTGGCCGAAGCCCCATCCGGCCAGCGCGGCGGTGGCGGCCGTGGCCACCCCCCGGCCCCGCGCCCACGGTGCGACCAGGTAGCCGATCTCGTTGGTGCTCCGCAGTCGGGAGGGCTTGAGGCCGATGTTGCCCAGCCACTCGCCCGTCTCCGCGTCCGCGATGGCGAACGCCGCTCCCCCGCTCTTCCAATCCTGCTCGGCCATCTCCAGGTACTGGAGCGCGTCATCCTGGGTGTAGGGCGCTGGCACCAAGGGGAGGAACCGGACGATCTCCGGGTCCGCGCAGGCGCGGACGATCGCCTCGGTGTCGGCGGGGGCGAGCGGCCTCAGGACGACGGGGCCCGCCGGAATCACATCTTGGGGAAACATGCGACAACAGCTACCAGTTCCCCCATAGTGGAGCGAACCATTTTGAGGATCGTCGCTGTCCGTCTGCTCCGGACAGCCGTGTCCGTTTCCCCCTGCTCGACCGCCGCTCCCGGCCAGAGGCGGGATCGGCCGCGGTCGCGCGCCGTTAACCTTGCGGTCATGGGTTTTCGCAGGCATGGGCCGTTTCAGGCCGGGGATCAGGTTCAGCTCACCGACCCCAAGAACAAGCGTCATACGGTGACGCTGAAGGAAGACGGCGTGTTCCACACGCACAAGGGCGGGATCCCGCACAGTGAGCTGATCGGCCGGCCTGAGGGCTCGGTGGTGCGTTCGTCCGGGGGCACCCAGTATCTGGCGTTCAGGCACCTGCTCCAGGACTACACGCTCTCCATGCCGCGCGGCGCGGCGGTCATCTACCCCAAGGACTCGGCGCAGATCGTGGCCATGGCCGACATCTTCCCGGGCGCCAGGGTGGTGGAGGCAGGGGTCGGCTCCGGCGCGCTCACCTGCTTCCTGCTGCGCGCGGTGGGCTCCGAGGGCACCGTCACCTCCTACGAGCGGCGCCAGGACTTCGCCGAGATCGCCACCAAGAACGTGGAGAAGTTCTACGGCGGCCCGATGTCGCAGTGGCGCCTGGTGGTCGGCGACTTCGTCGCGGACCTCGACGAGAGTGACGTCGACCGGATCATCCTCGACATGCTCGCCCCGTGGGAATGTGTGGACGCCGCGGCCAAGGCTCTCACCCCTGGTGGTGTGATCTGCTGTTATGTCGCGACCACAACCCAGCTGTCGCGTACGGTCGAAACTCTCCGGGAGCACGGGAGTTTCACCGAGCCCCATGCGTGGGAGACCCTGGTTCGTGACTGGCATGTCGAGGGGCTGGCTGTGCGGCCCGACCACAGAATGGTCGGCCACACCGGCTTCCTGGTCACGGCCCGTCGCATGGCCGACGGGGTGACGCCACCACCTCGACGTAGACGTCCGGCGAAGGGTGCACAGGGTGAGGAGTCCACGTCTTCCGCCACATGATGACGATTCGGCCACGACGGTTCGCGAGGGAGTGACACGGGAGCGGACCTTCGTGTTCTTATGCTTCTAGCACTAAAAGCACCAAAAGGGATTAATCATCGCGCACTTAATGTAGTCATACGAACACTGCTCAGCCAGGTAAGGGACAGCCCTTAGATGGGTAGGGTTTCGAGTAGTCGGTCTCGACTGGGAAGGAGGTGACGCCGTGGCAGCTCGCGACGACGCTGAGGCTCGAGCCGCGCAGCGCGAACGGGAGGTCGCTGACCTCACAACACAGGTCTCCTTCCTGCAGGAGGAGATCACCGTGTTGCGTCGGAAGCTGACGGAGTCTCCCCGGCAGGCCAGGATCCTTGAAGAGCGTCTCCATGACTTGCAGGCGAACCTCGCGGCCGTAACCGGCCAGAACGAGCGTCTGGTGGCCACCCTCAAGGAGGCCAGAGACCAGATCGTCGCCCTGAAGGAGGAGGTAGACCGGTTGGCGCAGCCGCCATCCGGGTTCGGCGTGTTCCTCGAAACCAGAGAAGACGGCACGGTGGAGGTTTTCACCGGTGGTCGCAAACTCAGGGTGAACGTCAGTCCGGCGGTGGACGTCGACTCGCTGAAGCGTGGCCAGGAGGTCATGCTCAACGAGGCGCTCAACGTGGTCGAGGCCCTCGGCTTCGAGGAGCTCGGCGAGATCGTGATGCTCAAGGAGCTTCTCGAGGACGGCCAGCGCGCGTTGGTGATCTCGCATGCCGACGAGGAGCGGGTGGTGAAGCTCGCCGAGTCGCTGGTGGGCCAGCCGATCCGGGCAGGCGACTCCCTGCTGCTCGAATCCCGTTCGGGTTACGTCTACGAGCGCATCCCCAAGTCCGAGGTCGAGGAGCTCGTCCTGGAGGAGGTGCCCGACATCTCCTACGAGGAGATCGGCGGGCTGATGCGGCAGATCGAGCAGATCCGGGACGCCATCGAGCTCCCGTACCTGCACGCCGACCTTTTCCGCGAGCACAAGCTCCGCCCGCCCAAGGGCGTCCTGCTCTACGGACCGCCCGGCTGCGGCAAGACGCTCATCGCCAAGGCCGTCGCCAACTCCCTGGCCAAGCAGGTCGCGGAGAAGACCGGCCAGTCCGGCAAGAGCTTCTTCCTCAACATCAAGGGTCCCGAGCTTCTCAACAAGTACGTCGGCGAGACCGAGCGGCACATCCGCCTGGTCTTCCAACGGGCTCGTGAGAAGGCCTCCGAGGGCACCCCGGTGATCGTGTTCTTCGACGAGATGGACTCGATCTTCCGGACCCGGGGCTCGGGCGTCTCCTCCGACGTCGAGAACACCATCGTTCCCCAGCTCCTGTCGGAGATCGACGGCGTCGAGGGCCTGGAGAACGTCATCGTGATCGGCGCCTCCAACCGCGAGGACATGATCGACCCGGCGATCCTGCGGCCCGGCCGCCTGGACGTCAAGATCAAGATCGAGCGGCCGGACGCCGAGGCGGCCAGGGACATCTTCTCCAAGTACCTCATCGCGGAGCTCCCACTCCACTCCGAGGACCTCGCCGAGCACGGTGGCAACCGCGAGGAGACCATCTTCGGGATGATCCAGCGGGTCGTCGAGCGGATGTACACCGAGAGCGAGGAGAACCGCTTCCTTGAGGTGACCTACGCCAACGGGGACAAGGAGGTCCTGTACTTCAAGGACTTCAACTCCGGCGCGATGATCCAGAACATCGTCGACCGCGGCAAGAAGATGGCGATCAAGCAGTTCCTGGAGAGCGGGCAGAAGGGTCTGCGGATCCAGCATCTGCTGGCGGCCTGCGTGGACGAGTTCTCCGAGAACGAGGACCTGCCCAACACCACCAACCCCGACGACTGGGCCCGCATCTCCGGCAAGAAGGGCGAGCGGATCGTCTACATCCGCACCCTCGTGACGGGCAAGCAGGGCACCGAGGCCGGGCGTTCCATCGACACGGTGGCCAACACCGGTCAGTACCTGTAAAAGCGGCACGCGTGCCGATCGGCGGCGCGGCCTCCTCGGGGCCGCGCCGTCGGCGTCTCGCCAGATTTCTGTCTACTTTTGCGGCATTTAAAGGATTTTGTCGCTTTTGGGTCTGCCGTCACCCGTATTCGGCTGCGCGGACCCGTCACCACCCGTATCTCCAGTCACACCCATCCCGAAAGTGACCGGAAATCAACAGCCGTCACAGGGAACCCGAATGATCGAAGCGCCGTCCAAGTGGCGTGCGTGAACATTCCGGCCCGGCCGCCAGGTGACCGGCACGGGGTCTCGCGAGGCGCTTCGGGGAAGCGGCCGCCTCGCCGAACTCGACCTCCTGCGCTTCGCCGCCGCCATGGCGGTGCTCGCCTTCCACTACTTCATCGCCTTCGCCTCGGTGTGGGGCGACCGTCCCGCCACGTTGTTCCCGGCGATCTCCACGATCTCCGGACTCGGCATCCTCGGTGTCGAACTGTTCTTCATGATCAGTGGCTTCGTGATCCTGATGAGCATCTGGGGCCGAGGTCTGGGGGCGTTCGCCCTCTCCCGGCTGGTGCGGCTCTTTCCCGCCTACTGGGTCAGCGTGGTGGTCACCGCCGCGGTCTACGGGCTGACCGCGGCCACGGCCCTGGACCCCAAGCTCAGCCTCGGCGAGTACGGGGTCAATCTCACCATGCTCCAGCGGGCCTTCGGCGTCTATGACGCCAACGGTGTCTACTGGTCGCTCTGGGTAGAACTCCGCTTCTACGTGCTGATCTCGATCCTGGTGATCACCGGGGTTACGCTCAACCGTTGCCTGGCCTTCATGGGCGTCTGGCTGCTGGCCGCGGGTTTCTTCGCGGGAAGCGATGAGGCGTGGGTCGAACTTGTGATCATGCCCAAGTACGCGGCCTACTTCGTCGGTGGCATGGCGTTCTTCCTGATGACCAGATTCGGTCCCAGGCTGGTCCTGTGGTGTCTGGCCGGGATCAGTGGCGGCCTGGCCGTCAGTGCGGCGCTCGACCGGGTGGCCGGGCGCGTGGAGAAGGTCGGCTACGCCGCGATGCCCGTGCCCGACTGGGCCGTCGTCGCCACGGTGGTCGGCTTCTACGTACTCATGGCGATGGTGGCGCTCGGCTGGCTGCGGTGGCTGCGCTGGCGCGGCCTGGTGGTCCTGGGCGCGCTCACCTACCCGCTCTACCTCTTCCACACCGCGGCCGCCGTCCTGATCGTCCCGGCCCTGCGGGACACGCTGCCGCCGCCGCTGACCGCCCTGGTCACCGTGCTGGCCGCGATGGCGTTCTCCTACCTGGTGTATCGGGTGGCCGAGCGTCCCCTTCAGGAGTTCGTCAAGTCGAGGAGGCGCAGGAAGGCCGCACAGGCGTCGTCCGCACAGCCTCCCGGGTTCTCCTCGATCCCCCTCGCAACGGGCGAAAAGGCTTCGGTGCCATAACTGTCCGACCACCGGGCATAGTGAAGGGTCTAGGGTCGGGAATAGATACCTCGGAGAGAAACAGTCCCTGATGAACAGAGGGTGCGCATGACGGTACGGCGGGTGATGGGCATCGAGACCGAATACGGCATCTCCGTGCCCGGACAGCCGGGGGCCAACGCGATGGTGACCTCCTCTCAGGTCGTGAACGCCTATCTGGCGGCCTCGGCGGCCAGAGCGCGGCGCGCGCGATGGGACTTCGAGGAGGAGAACCCGTTGCGCGACGCGCGGGGGTTCGACCTCGCGCGGGAGGTGGCCGACCAGAGCCAGCTGACCGACGAGGACCTCGGCCTGGCGAACGTGATCCTCACCAACGGGGCCCGGTTGTACGTGGACCATGCCCACCCCGAATACTCCACTCCCGAGTGCACCAACCCTCGGGCGGCGGTGATCTGGGACAAGGCAGGTGAGCGGGTGATGCACGACGCGGCGGTTCGCGCCTCGGCGATGCCGGCCAACGCCCCGATCCAGCTTTACAAGAACAACACCGACAACAAGGGCGCCTCCTACGGCTGCCACGAGAACTACCTCATGCGCCGGGCGACCTCGTTCGCCGACATCGTCAGGCACCTGACGCCGTTCTTCGTCTCCCGGCAGGTCGTCACCGGCGCGGGCAAGGTCGGCATCGGCCAGGACTCCCGGGGTGAGGGCTTCCAGATCAGCCAGCGGGCCGACTTCTTCGAGGTCGAGGTGGGCCTGGAGACGACGCTCAAGCGGCCGATCATCAACACCCGGGACGAGCCGCACGCCGACCCGGAGAAGTACCGCAGGCTGCACGTCATCATCGGTGACGCCAACATGTCGGAGATCTCGACCTACCTGAAACTGGGATCCACCGCGCTCGTCCTGGCCATGATCGAGGACGGTTACTTCACCCGTGACCTCACCGTGGACAACCCGGTCCAGGCGCTGCGCGCGGTGTCGCACGACCCGACGCTCAAGTACGAGATCTCCATGCGCGACGGCCGCAGGCTGACGGCGGTGCAGCTCCAGATGGAATACCTGGAACTCGCGCGCAAGTATGCCGAGGAACGCAGCGTCAACGGCATGGACGAGCCCACCAAGGACGTCCTGGAGCGCTGGGAGTCGGTTCTCACCCGCCTGGCGGATGACCCGATGCAGCTGTCCAGGGAGCTTGACTGGGTGGCCAAGCTGGAGCTCCTGGAGGGCTATCGCACCCGCGACGGCCTTCCCTGGTCGCATCCGCGCCTGCAACTCGTCGACCTTCAGTACTCCGACATCCGCCCTGACCGAGGGCTCTACAACCGGCTGGTCGCCCGGGGCCGCATGCAGCGCCTGGTCACCGAGGAAGAGGTCCAGCGGGCTGTCGAGGTGCCGCCCAACGACACCCGCGCCTACTTCCGAGGCCGCTGCCTGAGCCAGTACAGCGAGTCGGTGGCCGCGGCCTCCTGGGATTCGGTCATCTTCGACATCCCCGGCCGCGAGTCACTGCAGCGTGTCCCCACCCTTGAGCCGCTGCGCGGTACCAAGGCCCACGTGGGCGAGCTGTTCGACCGCTGCCGTACCGCCGCGGAGCTGGTGACGGCGCTGACCGGTGAGTAGTGACGCTCCCGAGGGGGAGGCTCCCGGCGGCCTCCCTCTCGATCCGGGCTGTCCCTACCTGCCACCCGAGGTCCGTGCGGGAAGCGGCTGCCCGGCCCGGTGGTGATCGGTAGGTGCCGTACGGCCTGCCCGCCCGGTCGAAAGCGGGCGCGAGGCGCTACGCGTAGGCGTCCGGTGGCAGCCGTGCCGCGGGCAGTCGCGGCCGGGCCAGAGCCACGCCCTCCGCGTGCAGGATCGCCGACAGCATGCGACCCGCCTGACCCATGCTGATACGGGCCGCCGGGTCGCGCCGGAGCAGCCCTTCCAGGACGGGACGCAGCGCTCCCGCCCGCACCATCGTCTCCGGGTTCCCGTCGGCGGCCGAGCCCTGGGGCGTCGGCGCGCGGTGACCGGATCGAGGCGGCCGGCCCTCCACCGCGAAGTACAGACTCGCCCCGAACGACCACAGGTCGCCCGCCGGGGTCGGCGAGCCGCCCCGTAGCCGTTCCGGCGCGATGAAGGCGGGAGCGTGGGTGAGCGGCAGGGTCGTGGAGGTGCCCGAGTCGCGGTGCAGCGCCGCGATTCCGAAGTCGGCCAGCACCACCCGGTCGCCGGTCAGCAGGATGTTGCGCGGGTTGATGGCCCGGTGCAGGACGCCGGCCCCGTGCGCGTGGCGCAGCCCGCCCAGCAACTGGAAGCCGATCCACGCCACCCAGTGGATCGGCAGGTGGCCCATGTGCCGCACCGTCTCCTTGAGCGTGAGGGCCTCCAGCAGCTCCATGACGATCCAGAGCCGCCCGTCCTCCTCAAGCAGGTCGTGCACGGAGATCACCGCCGGATGGTTCAGCCGCCCGGCCGAGCGCGCCTCGCGCAGGGCTCGCCGCCGCGCGTCGCGCATGTCCGCCCCGTATTCGCCGAACCGCGGCTGGATCTCCTTGATCGCCACATTCCGCCTGAGCAGGGAATCATGGGCACGCCACACAATGCCCATGCCGTCCTGCCCGATCGGCGAGGTCAGGTGATAACGACCCCCCAGTGGGCGTGCCTTTCCTGCACTTGTTCCCATGAATCACCTGTTGCACATAGAAGCCGGGCCCCTCAGCTGATTCATATTTTCACCTGGAACGGTGCACTATGTGGTTACTTATGGTAATTATGTGTAACAATTTAGTTGCATGGGCATGATGGAATTTTGTTCCGCGTCCTTAAATCCCTATTCTGTAATCAGAAAAATTGCCCAGAAGTCGGCGAACGCGCCGGGAAACGCGTCAGGCCGCGCTGAAACAGCGCACGTCCTCCAGCATCTTCGACGTCCGCTCGGCACTCAGCCGAGCCCGTGGATCCTTGCGCAGCAACCCTCGCAGCACCGGCTCCAGGGCACCCGCCCGCTTCGGCGCGCGCGGCGCCTCTCGCAGCGCCGCCACCAGCGACGCCATCGAGTTCACCGTACGGAACGGGGTCCTGCCCTCCACCGCCATGTAGAGCGTCGCGCCGAACGACCACATGTCCGCCTCGCGGGTGCCACCCCTGCCCTGCAGCGCCTCCGGAGCGATGAAGGCCGGCGTGCCCCGCATCGAGGTCGTCGCCGCACCCTCCGGTGCCGCGAACCCGAAGTCGGCCAGCACCACCCGATCACCGGTCAGCATGATGTTGGCCGGCTTGATGTCGCGGTGGATCACTCCGCCGTCGTGCGCGTGCCGCAGCGCCTCCAGCAGGCGGCACCCCATCGCCGCCACCAGGTCGACCGGGAGCGGACCCGCCTGCACGAGCGTGTCGTGCAGTGTGAGGGCCTCCAGGAACTCCATGACGATCCAGAGGCGCTCGGCCTCCTCGGTCAGGTTGTGCACCGTCACGATGCCACGGTGGCTCAGCCGTGCCGCCATCCGCGCCTCCCGGACCACCCGCCGCCGCTGCTCGGCCGCGGCGGGTCCAGGTGGCAGGGGTATCTCCTTGAGGGCCACCTCTCGCTCCAGAAGCAGGTCGTATGCGCGCCAGACGACGCCGGTCGCCCCCTGGCCGACGCGGGAGACGAGCTTGTACCTGCGCGCGATGATGGTGCTCACCCCTCAATGATCGCAGTTTTCCACCCGATAGGCCTACTTGGAACGTTCCCCACCTTCCCGTGGGCGCCGGATAACCCCGGATTCGAGGGTGATGGTGGTCACACAGGGTCGACCAGGGCGGCGGCACGCCCGAGGCGGGCGACATCTCGTCCAGGAGAACGGGGCGGAGGGGATTTGCCGCGGAGCCCCCGGGGAGGTTTCCTGACGGGAGGTACCCCGGGACGGAGCAGGGGAGCTCCCGCAAAGATCGCGGGACGATCCGCGCGCAATGTCGTCCGGTTCGGGGAAGATATGAGTCAGATGCGTCCCCCAAGCGGAGGTGCCACACATGGCAAGTAAGGACACCGGCGGCCAGAAGCAGACCGGCCGGACCGACAAGGAAGTCGAGGAGACCGCCGCGGCGGAGACCTCCGACGTCCAGGAGCGTCACGAGAAGCTCTCCGACGACGTCGACGCGATCCTCGACGAGATCGACGAGGTTCTTGAGGAGAACGCGGAGGAATTCGTACGAAGCTACGTGCAAAAGGGCGGGGAGTAGGGGGCCGCGCGGAAAAAGCCGCCAGGGAGCGGCCGGAGGTTTCCACCGGCCGCGAATATCGTCGGAGATACCAGGCGACCAGGCCGTGGGCCGAATTCAGCCGTGACCGAGCACGACCAGATGGACTGACTTCTCACCGCAGGCCCTGTCGCAGCTGGATGAAGAGGGCCGGCGAAGTCAAGAACCACGGCGGCGAGCGCGGCTACCGGCCGAAACCGGGCCATGGCATTACCGAGGGACGTCATCGAGGCCGGCGTCGGTCGGATGTTCGCCGAGCGAGGTGGCTTCCGCTCGATCTACCGGGCGGGAGAGCGGAGCGGCGGGGGGAGGAGCCCCGGGTACCGGGCGGGTCTCCGGCCCGCCCGCCCGCGCGCCCGGAGGCGGGCCGTGCGGCTCGCGCCCGGCGTCGACGCCGAGGTGCGCTCGCCCGCGCGCCTGGAGGACGGGCCAGGGGGTCGGCATGTCGCGACGACTCGGCCACCACACGGATGTGATCACCCGTAAAGATTCAAAAGCCCGGCGGAGGTGGGTTCGCGCTGAGCTGATCCAGGGAAGTGCAAGCAGGACGGCAAGATGAGTAAGGTCGGGCCTTAAAGGACTGCACCTTTGGAGGGAGTCGCGTGGGATCGCACAGGGACCTGCCCGCCGGCATGGTGAACCATATCTTTACCGACACCGGGAGCTCCTCGTTCACCGAGTTTGTCAGGTCCCATTCGCCAGACTTGTTGCCTGGCCGTAACGAGACTCTGGCGACCCCGGTGGGTGACCAGATTCCGCATGCCACCACGATCGTCGCGGCGATATGCGCGGGTGGCGTGGTGATCGCGGGAGACCGCCGGGCGACCTCGGGAAACATCATCTCCCAGCGCGACATGGAGAAGGTGTTCCGCACGGACGACTACTCGGGCATGGGCATCGCGGGGACGGCGAGCACCGGGATCGAGATGGCCCGCCTCTACCGGGTGGAACTCGAGCACTACGAGAAGCGCGAGGGCCGCACACTCTCGGTGGCGGGTAAGGCCAACCGGCTCGCCACGATGATCCGCGGCAACCTGCCGATGGCGATGCAGGGGCTCGTGGTCGTGCCGCTCTTCGCCGCCTACGACCCCGATGTCGACGGCGGCCGGATCTTCAGCTACGACGTGGGCGGTGGTCCCTACGAACAGTACCAGCACCACGCGATCGGGTCCGGTTCGATCTTCGCGCGGGGCGCGCTGAAGAAGCTCTACCGCGAGGGTGCCTCGCCCGAGGACACCGTGCTGACGCTCATTCACGCCCTCTACGACGCGGCCGACGACGACTCGGCGACCGGCGGCCCCGATGTGATCCGCAAGATCTGGCCCGTCGTCGCGGTGATCACCGCCGACGGATACCGCCGACTCCCCGACGAGGAGGTGGGTGAGTTCGTCCGGACCGTGATCGACTCCAGAACGAACCTCCCCGACGGCCCCACCGCCCCGCTGCGCTAACACGAGAGGATCACCCCAGGTGTCCATGCCTTTTGGATATGTCTCGCCCGAGCAGCAGATGCGAGACAAGGCGGACTACGCGCGCAAGGGGATCGCGCGGGGCCGTAGTGTCGTCGTCCTGCAGTATGAGGACGGCATCCTGTTCGTCGCGCCCAACCCGTCCCGGGCCCTGCACAAGATCAGCGAGATCTACGACAAGATCGGCTTCGCCGCGGTGGGCCGCTACAACGAGTTCGAGGCGCTGCGCCTCGGCGGTATCCGCTATGCCGACATCAACGGCTACACCTACGCCCGCGACGACGTCACCGCCCGCGGCCTGGCCAACCTCTACGCGCAGAACCTCGGCCAGATCTTCACCGAGTCGCTGAAGCCGTTCGAGGTGGAGATCGTGGTCGCCGAGGTCGGCGACTCCTCCGACGAGGACCACATCTACCGGCTGACCTTCGACGGTTCGGTCTTCGACGAGGCGGGTCTGGTGGCCATGGGTGGCCAGGCCGAGGCGGTGGCCGGCCGGCTCAAGGAGCGTTACCGCGACGGCCTGTCGCTGGCGGAGGCCCTGGAGGCGGCGCTGTTCGCACTGACCGAGCCGGGCGGCGAACGCTTCCCCGCGAGCCAGCTGGAGGTCGCGGTCCTCGACCGGAACCGGCCGCACCGCAAGTTCCTGCGGTTCAGCGGCCCGAGGCTGGAACGCCTGCTGTCCGACGGGGTTCCCGCGGCCGAAGCGGCCGCCCAGCCCGCCCAGCCCGCCCAGCCGGAGAGTCCCCTTTCCGCGCCAGAGACGCCCGGTGCCCCGCCGACCGCGCCCGACGGCGACATCGACACCGGGGCGAGCGGCTGACCGGGCCCGACGACCGACCATGAGACGGGAGAGCGCCGTCCTGCCCGGGGCGGCGCTCTCGGTGTGTCCTGGATCACTTCTTCTCCTGACAACCGAACCCGCTCACCGATGGTCACAGTCTGTGTGAAAAACGCCACCCCCCGAGCCTGGACCAGGCTCACCCTCCCCTCGGCCGGTCCCGCCGCGCTCGCACTGCTCGCAGCCGTGGTACTGGTGTCCGGCTGTGGTGAGACGCCGGCTCCTGCCTCCTCTCCACGGGCGGCCGCCACCTTCTCCGCCCCCTCGACCGGAGGAGCGCCCGACGACGCCTCCTCCTCCAGCCCCGCGGCCACCCCCGAGCTCTTCGGCACCGAGTTCCAGGCCGCTCCCGAGCATGACTGGAGCAAGGGCGGCCCGCCCCCCTTCGAAGGTGTCCTGCGCGGCTGGCTCACCGACGTGGACGAGAGCGGTGTGGCCGAGTACCGGCCGATCCGCTTCACCCAGAGCGGCGGCGAGGACGGCCACTTCGACGGCCCCGAGGAAGGCGACGTGACCCGCTACGCGGCGCCCATCGCCAAGGACGTGCTGTTCCTCGCGGACAGTGGCTGCGACGGCTCGTCGCAGACCTACGACAAGGCCACCAACCTCGGCACCGAGAAGTGCACCCGCCAGACGTTGATCGACAACGTCAAGGAGGCGGCGTCCCTGGCCGGGGTGGAGGGCCTCTACCGGCCGGCCCTGATCACCACGGAGAACGGCAGGATCACCAAGGTTGTCGAGATCTTCTGGCAGGGCGGCGGCTGATCCGGCTCACCGAGCCCGGCGCCCGCGCATCGCTCGCACCCGGCGACGCCCCGGGTGCGAGACGCGTTCGCGCTTAGCCGCTCACAGCCCGGGGCATAAGCCGTACGACCGAAAACCCCATGATCCCTCCCACGAGAGGGGTTCGGCGAATAGTGTGAGGCAATGGATCGTCGCATCTTCGGGCTTGAGAACGAGTACGGCGTCACCTGCACATTCAGGGGGCAGCGGCGGCTGTCGCCCGATGAGGTAGCGCGTTATCTATTCCGCCGTGTCGTCTCCTGGGGCCGATCGAGCAACGTCTTCCTCCGCAACGGGGCGCGCCTGTATCTCGACGTGGGCAGCCACCCCGAGTACGCCACCCCCGAGTGTGACAACGTCGTGGAGCTCGTCACCCATGACAAGGCGGGAGAGCGCATCCTGGAGGGCCTCCTCGTCGACGCCGAGAAGCGTCTTCGCGAGGAGGGCATCGCCGGCGACATCTACCTGTTCAAGAACAACACCGACTCCGCGGGAAACTCATACGGCTGCCACGAGAACTACCTGGTTGGCCGGCACGGCGAGTTCGGCCGCCTGGCCGACGTGCTGATCCCGTTCCTGGTCACCCGGCAGATCATCTGCGGGGCCGGCAAGGTGTTGCAGACCCCGCGTGGGGCGGTCTACTGCGTCTCCCAGCGGGCCGAGCACATCTGGGAGGGCGTCTCCAGCGCCACCACCAGGTCACGTCCGATCATCAACACCCGTGACGAGCCGCACGCCGACGCCGAGCGGTTCCGCCGCCTGCACGTCATCGTCGGTGACTCCAACATGAGCGAGACGACCATGCTGCTCAAGGTCGGCGCCACCGACCTGGTGCTGCGCATGATCGAGGCGGGCACCGTGATGCGTGACCTGTCCCTGGAGAACCCGATCAGGGCCATCCGGGAGGTCTCCCACGACATGACCGGGCGGCGGCGGGTCCGGCTGGCCAACGGCAGGGAGGCGTCCTCGCTGGAGATACAGGAGGAGTACCTCTCCAAGGCCCGTGACTTCGTCGACCGCCGCGGCGGCGACGAGATCAGCCACCGGGTGCTGGAACTGTGGGAGCGCACGCTCAACGCGGTCGAGACCGGCAACCTCGACAAGGTCGCCCGCGAGATCGACTGGGTGACCAAATACCAGCTGATCGAGCGCTACCGCAAGAAGTACGATCTGCCGCTGTCGAGCCCCCGGGTCGCCCAGCTCGACCTCGCCTACCACGACGTGCACCGCCGCCGTGGCCTGTTCTACCTGCTGCAGAAGCGTGGCGCGGTGGAGCGGGTGGCCTCCGATCTGAAGATCTTCGAGGCCAAGTCGGTGCCGCCGCAGACCACCCGTGCCCGGCTGCGCGGGGAGTTCATCCGCAAGGCGCAGGAGAAGCGCCGTGACTTCACGGTCGACTGGGTGCACTTGAAGCTCAATGACCAGGCACAGCGCACGGTGCTGTGCAAGGATCCCTTCCGCAGTGTCGACGAGAGGGTGGACAAGCTCATCGCCGGAATGTGATGGTCACGCTTCGGCAAGCTCCTTCCATGCTTACCTCCTCCGTATGCCGGTACGGGTAGTGTGGCGCGAACCTGACGTCTGCTTGAGGGATACCTATGCGCCGCCGCAGCATGGCCGTACTGGCCGCAGTGCCCCTGATGTTCGCCGCAGCATGTGGCTCGGGAGGGGACGCGACCACCGGCGCCTCCACTTCCGCCGGCAGCGGAGTCACCGAGCTAAAGGTGACCGGGGAGATCGGCGCCAAGCCGAACGTGGCCTTCCCTGCCAAGGTCGTCGAGACCTCCTCCTACAAGGTGCTCACCCCCGGCACCGCGGGGGAGACCGCCAAGCTCGGCACCAACGTGGTGGCCAACTTCACGGTCTTCGCCTGGGACGGCAAGGAGAACAAGCTCGCGGGCTCGACCTACGACGAGGGCGGCCCGCAGGTCATCACGCTCAACGAGCAGGTCCCGGAGATCCTCAGAAAGGGCTTCGCCGAGACCAAGAGCGGCGGCAGGTTCATGTCCGTCGTGGCCAAGGACGCGCTGCCCAAGGAGCAGCAGGCGCAGGCTCCCGCGGGCCAGTCGCAGGTCTTCGTGGTCGACGTGGTCGGCGTCCCCGAGGGGAACGCGGCCCAGGGCACCGCGACCGACCCCGGCGTCGCCGGCGTCAAGGTGGAGAGCCCGGGTGGTGAGACCGCGCCGAAGCTCACCACCAAGACCAAGGAGAAGGCGCCCAAGGAACTCGTCGCCAAGACCGTGATCAAGGGCGCGGGGCCCGAGGTCAAGTCCGGCCAGTCGATCCTGGTCCAGTACGCCGGGAAGATCTGGGGTTCGGACGTCGAGTTCGACAGCAGTTGGTCCCGTGGTGCCCAGCCGATCATGTTCCAGATCGGCACCGGAAAGGTCATCAAGGGCTGGGACCAGGGTCTGGTCGGCGTCCCCGTGGGCAGCCGGGTGCTGCTGAGCATCCCGCCGGACCTCGGTTACGGCAAGGCGGGCTCCGGCGACAAGATCAAGGGAACCGACACGCTGGTCTTCCTGGTCGACGTGCTGGCCGCCTACTGACGCTCCTTGAGGAGCGACTCACCCCCGAACCCGGCCGTGCGCGCACGGCCGGGTTCGCGTTTTCCGATCGCGATCTCCAGCTACTGACAATTCTCCCAATAGGGCGTTAGGGTTGGCGCAGCCACCGGCCCCGGGAGTTCGGATGCGTCCCACGGCACTGCTCGCCGCGCTTTCGCTCGTGCTGGTCACCGCCTGCGCCTCCGGCGACGGGCAGGCGGGGCCGGAGGTCGAGGTGCTCGGGAACTTCGGTGACAGGCCCACCGTGCGCTTTCCCGAGGGCGCGCCCCCCGGCGGCCTGGAATTCACCGAGTTGATGACGGGCACCGGCGCGGAGATCGGGGGGAACGACCTGGTCGTCGCCCAGTACACCGCGCACGTGTGGGACGGCAAGGACAACCGCCTGCTGGCCTCCAGCTTCAACCAGGGCGCCCCGGCGTCCTTTCCGCTGAACCAGACGATCACCGGTGTGGGCAAGGCCCTGCGCGGCCACAAGGTCGGCAGCCGGGTGGTCGTCGTGGTTCCGCCGGAGGAGGCCTACGGCCCCAACCCGCCCGGCGGGATGACCGCCGAGGACGAGCTGTTCTACGTGGTCGACGTGCTCGGCGCGTTCCCGCCCGACGCCACCGCGAAGGGCGGGGGCGGGGTTCTCGACGGGGTCAGGGTCACCGGAGCCTCCGGCGGGCGCCCGGTCATCTCCCTGCCGGGCACCGCGCCTCCCGCCGGCCTGAGGAGCAAGATCCTCGTCCGGGGCGCCGGGGCCGCGACCCGTGCGGGACAGCTCATCGTCACCCAGTACGAGAGCAGGGTCTGGGGCGAGGACGTTTCCGACTCCACCTGGGCGGCGGGGCAACCCAAGGCCTTCCAGATCGGCAAGGGCCGCGTCATCGCGGGCTGGGACCGGGCTCTGGTCGGCGTCCCGGTGGGCAGCCGTGTCCTGGTGATCGTCCCGCCCAGGTTCGGCTACGAGAACGGCCTGCCGCCGTCCGTCGAACCCGGCGAGACGCTCGTCTTCGTCGTCGACGTGCTGGCCGCCTACTGATCCGTGCGCCGGGCGTGACCTTTGCCGCCCCCACCTACAATCCGGGCTGTGAGCGGTGATGACCTCGACAGGGTGGCGGTACTTCACGACCCGGTGCGCCGGGCCGTCTACGACTATGTGACCTCCCGCGGCCGGGAGGTGGGGCGCAACGAGGCGGCCGAGGCGGTGGGGATCCAGCGGACTCTGGCCGCCTTCCACCTCGACAGGCTGGTCGAGGCCGGCCTGCTCGACGCGGGCTTCAGGCGGCTGACGGAGCGGGCGGGACCCGGCAGCGGCCGGCCGGCGAAGGTCTATCACAGGGCGCGGGGGGAGTGGCAGGTCAGTGTGCCCGCCAGGGACTACCGAACGCTCGCCCTGGTGCTGGCCGAGGCGGTCGAGTCGCTCGGCGGGGAGGAACGGGCCGAGCAGGTCGCGCGACGCGCCGGGGCCGGGTTCGCGCGGCAGGGCGACGATCTCGTCGGGGTGCTGCGGCGGCGCGGCTACGAGCCGTACGAGGAGGAGGGCCGGGTACGGCTGCGCAACTGCCCGTTCCACGTGCCGGCCGAGGAGCATCCGCTGCTGGTCTGCTCGGTGAACCTGGGGTTGTGCCGAGGGCTGCTGGAGGCGCTCGGCCAGGACGCCTCGGCGGCCCGGCTGGACCCGCGCCCGGAGGAGTGTTGCGTCACCTTCTCTAAAAACAATGAGAATTGACATAGAAGGTCGACGGTGATCTGCTGTGCTCATGCATCTGGCCCAGCTGAACATCGCCCACATGCGCGCTTCCGTCGACTCCCCGGAACTGGCCGCCTTCGCCGCGGCCCTCGACCCCGTCAACCGGCTGGCCGAGGCGACTCCTGGCTTCGTCTGGAGGCTCAAGGGCGGTGACGCCCCCCAGGACACGGTCAGGCACGAGTACGGTGACCACCTGCTGATCAACTTCTCGGTCTGGGAGTCGCGCGAGGTGCTGTGGGACTACGTCTACCGCAGCGGCCACCTGGAGTTCCTGCAGCGGCGCAGGGAATGGTTCCTGCGCATGGCGGAGCCGTCCTCGGTGATGTGGTGGATTCCCGAGGGGCACGAGCCGCTCCTGGCCGAGGGAATGGAGCGCCTGGAGCGGCTCAGGAGGGAAGGCCCCACGCCGGAGGCCTTCACCTTCAGGGACTTCTACGACAGCAGCGAGGCCGTGTGGCGTCCGGCGGCGGCCGAGGCCAGGAAGTAGGCCAGGTCCTCGTCCAGGCCACGGCCCATCGTCGACAGCCTGACCGGAGACTCCCGCAACGCCGCGTACAGCCCGTCCACCGGCACCTCGATCAGTTCGTGCCGCGCGGCGAGCGGGCGCGACTGCTCGGTCACCCGCCTGCCGAAGTCGCCGGGCAGCACGGGCACGGCGATCTGGGCGGGGGCCAGCGCCACCCGGCCGTAGGCGGTCAGCGAGTGGTGCGAGACCCCGATGTGGCGCTCGCGCAGGTCGCCTTCGCTGACCCGCAGCGCCGCGACCGGGCGGCCCCCGAGGACGGCGGCGGCGTTGACCGCCTCGCCGGCCGAGACGCCGGAGAAGCCCCAGCGGGTGCCGCTGCCCAGGTTGCCCGGTCCCTGGGTGACGACCGCGACGTCGGCCCCCAGGACGTGCCGGGCCGCCAGCAGGCCGGTGTGCGGCGTCACCGCCTCCACGTCGCCGCCGAAGGCCTGGCCCACCGTGACCACCCCGCACAGCCAGCCGGCCTCCCGCAGCCGCGCGCACGACATGGAGAACCAGGCGGGCAGCGCGCCCCCGTCGAGCATCACGTAGGCGACCCTGGCGGGCCGGTGCCCGCCGGACTCCCCGGTACGCGGCGGATTCGAGCCGTACAGGCCGCAGAGAATCGCCGGCAGCGCCGAGTGCAGGTCGGCGACGATCACCGGCATGCCGTCCACGGAGTCGGCGTCACGCAGGAGGTGGTGGAAGGGCGAGTCCTGCTCGTCCGCGCCGAGTACGGTGGTCTGCAACGGGGTGTAGCGTGCCTTCACCAGGTGTCCGGGACCTTGAGGATCTTGTGGCAATCGGTCGGGAACAGCCACCACCATGGCGTAACCTCCCGTACCGAGACCCATCGCGAGCGCGGTCGTGTTGAGCAGCACCACGTCACCGGGCTCCGGGCGTCCCACCAGGGCCGGATAGGCGAGCGCGCGCGCCTCGCCGTCCTCGGTGGTCACGTCGAGTTCCATTGCCCCCGGCCATTCGCGCCGGATCCGTACGACCTCGCCCCTGCGCCATCTGATCACGGGGGAAGGGTAGCGTCACTTGAACAGGGAGGAGGCCGGATGTCGCGCCGGAAGACCGAGCGGCTGCTCAATCTCGTGATCTGCCTGCTGGCCACGCGGCGGCCGCTCAGCGCCGAGCACATCCGCCAGGCGGTGCCGGGCTACGACGCCGACAACGACGAGGCCTTCCAGCGGATGTTCGAGCGGGACAAGAACGAGCTGCGCGAGATCGGCATTCCGATCGAGGTCCACAAGGACCCCTGGGAGGAGGATCCCGGCTACCGGATCGTCCGCCAGGCCTACGAGCTGCCGGAGATCACCCTGGAGCCGGACGAGGCCGCGGTGGTGGGCCTGGCGGCCCAGGTGTGGCAACGGGCCAGCCTGGCCGAGGCGGCCAGTGGCGCGCTGCTGAAGCTGCGCGCCGGGGGAGTGGAGACCGACGAGGCGTACGGGGTGCTCGGCGGGGCACTGGAGTTGCGCGTCGACACCCAGGATCCGGCCTTTCCCGCGCTCTGGGAGGCCGTGCGCGACCGGCGGGCGGTCCGCTTCGCCTACCGGGCGGCGGCCAGCCAGAACGTGCTGACCCGCACCGTGGAGCCATGGGGTGTGGTCAGCCGCCGCGGCCGCTGGTACATGGTCGGTCACGACCGCGACCGGAACGCGCCGCGGGTCTTCAGGCTCAGCCGGATCGGCGGGGCGGTCACCACCGTCGGCCGTCCGGGCTCCGTGACGGTGCCCGAGGGAGTCGACATCAAGTCCATGGTCGTCTACAGCGACGCCGCGGTCCGGGAGCGTACCGCCCTGGTCCGGGTCAGGCAGGACACCTGCCAGGGACTGCGCCAGGTGGCGAAGGCGGTGCGGCCCGCCGGCGACGGATGGGACGAGCTGGAGGTCGACTTCACCGATACCGGCCGGCTGGCCGGGTGGATCGTGGGCTTCGCCGCCGACGCGGAGGTGGTCGGCCCGCCGGACGCCCGCGACGCGGTGATCTGCCGCCTGAAGGGAGCACTCGCGTGAGCACCGCCGATCGCCTGCCCAGGTTGCTGGCGCTGGTGCCCTATCTGATGTCGCACCCCGGGGCACAGGTGCCCGAGGTCGCGAAGATCTTCGGCCTGAGCGAGAAGCAGCTCATCGACGACCTGCAGCTGGTGTGGATGTGCGGGCTGCCCGGCCACACCCCCGGCGACCTGATCGACGTGTCGTGGGACGGCGGGGAGATCGTCATCGACAACGCCGACACCATCGCCCGCCCGCTGCGGCTGGGGGTGGACGAGGCCAGCGCCCTGCTGGTCGCGCTGCGCCTGCTCGCCGAGATGCCGGAGTTCGGGGAGCGCGACGCGCTGGCCCGGGTCATCGCCAAGTTCGAGCAGGCCTCGGGCGAGGGCGCGGCGGCGGTCAGCAGCCAGGTCGCGGTGGAGGTCGACGCCGCGCCCGACGCGCTGCCCAGCGTCAACGAGGCGCTGCGGCGCGGTAGACGGCTGTCGCTGCGCTACTACGTGCCGGGGCGCGACGAGATCACCCCGCGCGAGGTCGACCCGATGCGCCTGGTCGTCGTGGACGGCCGCCCCTACCTGTCGGGCTGGTGCTACCGGGCCGAGGCGGTCCGGCTGTTCCGGCTGGACCGGATGCTCTCCGTCGACGTGCTCGACGTGCCCGCCGACCCGCCCGCCGACGCCGTGCCGGACGAGGTGACGCCCGGGGTGTTCCGGCCCTCGCCGACCGACGAGCTGGTGGAGCTGGAGCTGACCGCCGCGGGCCGCTGGGTCGCCGAGTACTACCCGTGCGAGCGGGTCACCGAGCTCGGCGAGGGCCGCGTGCGGGTGGCGCTGCGCGCCAGGGACCAGGGCTGGGTGGTACGTCTGGCGCTGCGCCTGGGCGACACCGGCAGGGTGATCTCGCCCGCCTCGCTGGACGCGAGCGTGCGTGCCGCCGCGACGGCCGCGCTGAATCGTTACGAATCGATCTCCTGACGTGCGGTACTAGGATCTCCCACCATGGGCTGGATCATCACCGCGCTCTCGCTGGCCCTCGCGGGGCTGGGCATCCTCGGTTTTCTGGCCGTTCGCGTACTGCGCGCGGCCACCGAACTCGGCCGCGAGATCGACCGCGCGCACGGGAGGCTGGAGCCCGTCCGGGTGCTGTTCGGCGAGAGCGGGGGGACGATACGTGTTCCGAAGGGATGAGTCTGCCCTCGGGGCAGCGTACGATCGGACGCAGAGACTGCACGTCGTTCGGCGTAAGGATGTGTAATGCCAAACCTCGGACCCACTGAGCTGATCATTATCGGCTTGATCCTGGTGCTGCTTTTCGGTGCCAAGAAGTTGCCGGAAGCCGCCCGCGGGCTCGGCCGGTCGCTGCGCATCTTCAAGTCGGAGACCGCCAAGCTCCGCGATGACGACGAGGCCGACGGCACGACCACCACGGTCGTCCAGGCCCAGGCCCAGGCCCAGCCCGCCGCCCCGGTGCCGCAGCCGATCCCGGCCGCGACCTCGACGCCGGCCTCCGCACTCAGCGTCGAGGAGCAGGCCCGCCAGCTTGAGGAGCAGGCGGCCAGGCTGCGAGCTCAGTCTGGAGCGCCCAAGACGCAGTGATCGGCGGTAGCCTGAAGATCTACCCTGATCAACCGACTCGTCACCTCAGGATTCGTGAATGGCGCTGCTGAAGTGGCCCAAACCGGGCCGGAACGGGACGGAACCGCCCGCTGACTCTGGCGACGGTCGCATGCCGCTCATGGAGCACCTGCGCGAGCTGCGCAACCGGCTGATCATCGCCATGCTCGGCCTGCTCGCGGGCATCGTGGTTGGTTTCATTTTCTTTGGACCAATCTGGCAGTTCGTGTCTGCTCCTTACTGCGGGCTTCCCCAGGCGCAGGAGTTGCGGCCCGGGCAGTGCACGATGCTGATCCTCGGCGTCTTCGACTCCTTCTTCGTGAACCTCAAGGTCGCGGCGATGTTCGGCCTCGTCGTCTCCTCACCGGTCTGGCTCTGGCAGATCTGGGGTTTCGTCACCCCCGGCCTGTACCGCAACGAGAAGCGCTACTCGATCCTGTTCATCGTGCTGGCCGTCCCGCTGTTCCTCGCGGGCGCGGCTCTGGCCTACTTCGTGATGGACACGGGGTTGTCGATCCTGCTCGGGTTCGCCCCGCCGGGAGCGCTGACCGGCATCACGATCGACGAGTACCTCAGCTACGCGCTGATCATGCTCATCGTGTTCGGCATCTCCTTCGAGTTGCCGCTGCTCATGGTGTTCCTGAACATCATCGGGGTGCTGCCGCACGCGCTGGTGGCCAAGCACCGCCGCATGGTCATCTTTCTCATGTTCGTCTTCGGAGCGGTCGCCACCCCCGGCGGCGATCCGTTCACGATGATCGCGCTCGCCCTGCCGATGGTGCTGCTGTTCGCCCTGGCCGAGGGGTTCATGTACCTGCGGGAGAAGAGGCGGCCGAAGGGCGAGGACTTCTCCCACCTCTCCGACGACGAGGCCTCCTCGCTCGACGACGACACCTCGCCTCTGGGCGACGTGACCCCCGTCGGTGATCCGGCTCCTATCGATTCGAGAACGACCGACACCGATCCCAGCAAATAGGGGATAAGTTCCGACCTGTGCCCGCAGAGATCGCAGTCCTCGTCAATCCCGCCGCCCGTGGCGGCCGTTCACGGGGACTGCTCTCCCCGGTGCTCGACCGGCTGCGGCAGGGCGGTCGCGAGGTATCGGTGATCCTCGGAGACTCCGCCACCGACGCCCTGGACCGCGCCTGCATGGCCGTCGCCGAGGAACCGGAGGCGCTGGTGGCCTTCGGCGGTGACGGCCTGGTCCACCTGGCACTCCAGGCGGTCGCGGGCAGTGGCGTGCCGCTGGGCGTCATCCCCGTGGGCACCGGCAACGACATCGCGGGCGCGCTCGGCATCCCGCTGAAGGCACCCCTGGCCGCCGCCGACACCGTGCTGCGCGGGCGGGTGCGCACCGTCGACGCCGCGAAGGTGGGCGAGGACGAGTGGTTCGCCGGGGTGGTGGCCTGTGGCTTCGACTCCCGCGTCAACGAGCGGGCCAACCGGATGACCTGGCCGCCCGGCATGGCCAGATACCTGGTCGCGCTCGCCGAGGAACTGCGCTCCTTCAGGCCCATCCCGTTCCGGATCGACCTGGACGGTGAGATCGTCGAGCGGGAGGCCATGCTGGTCGCGGTCGGCAACACCCGCTCGTACGGCGCGGGCATGCGCGTGTGCCCCGATGCCGTACCCGACGACGGCCTGCTGGACGTGACGATCCTCGGCGCCGTCCCTCGGGGGGAGTTCCTGCGTGTCTTTCCCCGCGTCTACCGGGGCTCGCACGCGAGCCACCCCGCCGTCACCATGCACCGCGCCCGCAGGGTGCGGGTGGAGGCCCCCGGAGTGATCGCCTACGCCGACGGCGAGCGGGTCGGTCCCACCCCGCTGACCTGCGAGGTCGTTCCCGGAGCGCTGGCGGTCCTCGTTTAGGGCCGCTCCGCTCGCGCGATCGGCCGGATCACCGGGTCAAAAGGGGGGACGGACCGGAATCCCGATATCGGTAGGCTGGGAGGTATGACGACCCCAGCGGAACGATACGCTGCCTTCCGTCAGAGCCAGGCTGAGAGTGGGCCGGCGCTGACCTCGTTCCGCGGCCTGTACGACTTCGAGCTGGATGACTTCCAGAT
Organism: Streptosporangium sp. CA-115845; assembly: GCF_050943795.1. Classification (NCBI taxonomy): domain Bacteria; kingdom Bacillati; phylum Actinomycetota; class Actinomycetes; order Streptosporangiales; family Streptosporangiaceae; genus Streptosporangium; species Streptosporangium sp. CA-115845. Next base: position 3,867,593 of record NZ_CP191988.1, read on the forward strand.
CGACGCCTGCCGGGCACTGGAGGCGGGCGACGGGGTCCTCGTGGCGGCACCTACCGGCTCGGGAAAGACGGTCGTGGGCGAGTTCGCCGTGCACCTGGCCCTGGCGGAGGGCCGCAAGTGCTTCTACACCACCCCGATCAAGGCACTGTCCAACCAGAAGTACAACGACCTGGTCAGGCGGTACGGCGCGACCAAGGTGGGCCTGCTCACCGGTGACAACAGCGTCAACGGTGAGGCTCCCATCGTCGTCATGACGACCGAGGTGCTGCGCAACATGCTCTACGCCGGCTCCGGCACCCTGGCGGGGCTCGGCTTCGTCGTCATGGACGAGGTCCACTACCTCGCCGACCGGTTCCGCGGCGCGGTCTGGGAAGAGGTGATCATCCACCTGCCCGAGTCGGTGCGGCTGGTCGCCCTGTCCGCCACGGTCAGCAACGCCGAGGAGTTCGGCGAGTGGATGGGAGAGGTCCGCGGCGACACCAGCGTCATCGTCGATGAGCACCGCCCGGTCCCGCTCTGGCAGCACATGCTCGTCGGCAACCGCATCTACGACCTGTTCGTCACCGGCGACGAGGACCGTCGCCCCCAGATCAACCCCAACCTGCTGCGCATCGCCAGGGACGAGGAGCGCCAGGCGTACGGCAGGGGCCGCCGCGGCTACTCGCGGCCCCGCAGGAACGGCCCGCCGGACCGGGCCGCGGCCATCGAGCGACTGGACGCCGACGCCCTGCTGCCCGCGATCACGTTCATCTTCTCCAGGGCCGGTTGTGACGCCGCCGTCATGCAGTGCCTGCACGACGGCATCCGGCTCACCACCGACGCCGAGCGCCACGAGATCCGCCAGATCGTCGACGAGCGCACCGCGCACCTGCCCGACGAGGACCTGGCCGTGCTCGGCTACCTCGAGTGGCGCGACGCCCTGGAGCGGGGCCTGGCCGCCCATCACGCGGGCATGCTCCCGGCCTTCAAGGAGGTCGTCGAGGAACTGTTCACCCGCGGCCTGGTCAAGGCCGTGTTCGCCACCGAGACCCTCGCGCTGGGCATCAACATGCCCGCCCGCTCCGTGGTGATCGAGAAGCTCGACAAGTGGAACGGCGAGACCCACGCCGACCTCACCCCCGGCGAGTACACCCAGCTCACCGGGCGCGCCGGGCGCCGCGGCATCGACGTGGAGGGCCACGCGGTGGTCCAGTGGCAGCCGGGCACCGACCCCCTCCAGGTCGCGGGCCTGGCCAGTACCCGCACCTACCCGTTGCGCTCCAGCTTCCGCCCCTCGTACAACATGGCGGTCAACCTGGTCGGCCAGGTGGGCAGGGAGCGGGCCAGGACGCTGCTGGAGTCCTCGTTCGCGCAGTTCCAGGCCGACCGGGCCGTGGTGGGCATCGCCAAGCAGGTGCGCCGAGCCGAGGAGGCACTGGAGGGCTACCGCCAGGCGATGACCTGCCATCTGGGCGACTTCGAGGAGTACGCCGCGATGCGCAGGGCCCTGTCCGACAGGGAGGCCGAGCTGTCACGCCAGCGCGGCGCGGCCCGCAGGACGCAGGCGCTGCGCTCGCTGGAGGCGCTCAAGCCCGGCGACATCATCAGGATTCCCGGCGGGCGCCGCGCCGGCCTGGCCGTCGTTCTCGACCCCGGCCTCAACTCCCGGGGCGAGGGCCCGTCCCCGCTGGTGCTGACCATCGGCAAGCAGGTCAAGAAGCTGTCGCCGGCCGACTTCCCCGTCCCGGTCGAACCGGTCGAGCGTCTGCGCATCCCGAAGAACTTCAACGCCCGCTCGCCGAAGGAGCGGGCCAACCTGGTCTCCTCGATACACGCCAAGATCGGCGACCGGGACTTCGGCAAGCCCGTCAGGGCACGCGACCACGCCACCGAGGACGAGGAGATCACCCGCCTGCGCCGGGAGATCCGCAGGCATCCCTGTCACGGATGCGACGAGCGCGAGGACCACGCCCGCTGGGCCGAGCGCTACCACAAGCTGCTCCGCGAGACCGAGGGGCTGCGCCGCCGGGTCGAGGGCCGCTCCCACGTCATCGCCCGCACCTTCGACAAGGTCTGCGGGGTGCTCGACCAACTCGGCTACCTCGACGGTGAGAGCGTCACGACCGAGGGCCGCCGCCTGGCCCAGCTCTACACCGAGCTGGACCTGCTGACCGCCGAGTGCCTGCGCGCCGGGCTCTGGAACGACCTGGATCCGGCCGAGCTGGCCGCGTGCGTCTCCTCGCTGGTCTTCGAGTCCAGGCAGGCCGACGACGCCCGCCAGCCCAGGATCCCCGCGGGCGGCGCGCAGCAGACGCTGGCCGACATGGTCCGTCTCTGGGGTGAGCTGGAGTCGATCGAGAGCGACCACGGGCTGTCGTTCATCAGGGAGCCCGACTTCGGCTTCGCCTGGGCGGCCTTCCGCTGGGCCAGGGGCCACACCCTGGACTCCGTGCTCCGAGACGGCGCCGGCGGTGCGGAGCTGGCCGCGGGAGACTTCGTACGCTGGATGAAGCAGCTGCTCGACCTTCTCGGCCAGATCTCCACTGCCGCCCCCGCCGGGAGCAAGGTCAAGCAGAACGCGAGCAAGGCGATGGACGCGCTGCGTCGCGGGGTGGTGGCCTACTCGTCCCTGGCCTGAGTCAGGCCGTACGGGGGCGTACCGGGTACGGCTGGTTTCCCGGACGAGGCGCGGTCAGGCCAGGCTGAAGCGGACCTCGCGGGTGGTCGGGTCGGCGCGCGTCAGCCGCACGCGCACGCTCCTGCCCAGCCCGAGCCCCTCGCCGTCACAGCGGGCCACCACCGCCGGATCGGTGAGCTGCACCTGGCCCCACGGCCGGTCCTCGGCCACGTCGATCACCACCGCCTCGAACGTCTGGCCCACCCGCTCACGGAGCACGAAGGCCTCCACCAGGTCCACGCACGCCCGCTCGACGCCGTTCACGCGCCGGCCGGTGGCGTGCATGATCTCCGGCAGCTCGCCCATGGCCTCCTGGACGTCTCGCGGCACCGGCTCGCCCGCCGCGATGGCCAGGCAGATCTCCGTGGCGTAGCGGTCGATGAGCCGGCGCAGCGGCGCGGTCACATGCGCGTACGGCGCGCCCACAGCGGCGTGCTCCGCCTGCGAGGGGGGCTCGCCGTTGAAGGCCACGTAGCCGGCACCGCGCAGCAGCATCGTCGACTCCTGCAGGAACGCGGCCTGCTCGGGGATCTTCGGGTCGAGGGCGTGCACGACGTCGCCGTACCCGGCGCCCTCCGGCCAGGGCACGCCGAGTGCCGCGGCCACCCTGCGGACCTGGGCGACCCTCTCGGCGGGGGCGGGCGGCAGCACCCGCAGCAGGCCGATCTCCGCGTCCAGCATCATCGAGGCGGCGGCCATGCCCGTCAGCAGCGAGATCTGCGCGTTCCACGCCTCGGCCTCCAGCGGGGCGCGCAACTCCAGCCGGTAGCCGTCCCCGTCCGGAACGACCTCCTGGTCGGGGGTGGGCAGCGTGACGCCGCCTCTGGCCCGCTCCAGGGCGAGCCTGAGCCGGCCGATCTCGGCCAGCAGTCGCAGCGTGCCGTCGGCGGTGCCGGTGTCGATCGCGGCCTGCGCGTAGTCGTAGTCGAGCCGCTCGCGGCTGCGCACCAGCGCCCTGGTCACGTCCGCGCCCACGATCCGGCCCTCCGCGTCGAGGTCGACGCACCACAGCGCGGCGGGCCGCGTCACGCCCGGCAGCAGGCTGGCGGCGGCCTCCGACAGCAGGGGTGGATGCAGCGGCACGCGCCCGTCGGGCATGTAGACCGTCTCGCCCCGGGTGCGGGCCTCGGTGTCGATCGCCCCGCCGGGCCTGACGAACGCTCCGACATCGGCGATGGCGTACCAGACGCGGTAGCCGCCGGGCTGCTCCTCCAGGTGCACGGCCTGGTCGAGGTCCATCGCCCCCGGAGGGTCGATGGTGATCAGTGGCAGGTCGGTCCGGTCGAGCCGGGGCAGGGCGGGCACCTCGGCGACCCACTCGGCCTCGTCGACCGCCGCCCGGGGAAACCCCTCGGGCAGCTTCATCTCACGGCGGATCCGTTCGAAACCGTCGTCGAGCCGGGGATGGGACTCTCCGGGTACCCGGATGCTCTTGTGAGGCACAGGGAGCAACCTACCGGCTTGCGGCGGTCCCGCCCCACCGACTAGGGCGAAATGGTCAGATCGGACATTCGCGGGGTGGGTCAGAGCGCGGTGGTCAGACGTTCCAGCGGCCCGCCCAGGCCGTAGCGCTCGCTCAGCGCCGCCAGGGCGTCCGGGTCGCGGGGCCTGGTCGGGAGCGTGAGGTCGGTCTCGGGCAGGGGCACGTCGCGGGCGACCCAGACCACCTCGGGGGCCACCCGCAGGTAGTCGCGGGCGGCCGACAGCCTGGCACGCTGTCCCGAGGTCAGGTCGCCGTCCCCGTCGACGGCGCGCAGCAGCGCCTCCAGGGAGCCGAACCGGGTGATCAGAGCCGCCGCGGTCTTGTCGCCCACTCCCGGCACGCCCGGCAGGCCGTCACTGGGGTCGCCGCGCAGGGTGGCGAAGTCGGCGTAGGAGCGACCGGGGATGCCGTACTTCTCGGCGATGGTGGCCTCGTCGACCAGCTGGAGGTTCTTGACCCCTCTGGCGGTGTAGAGAACACGGACCGGCCGGGAGTCGTCGACCAGCTGGAACAGGTCGCGATCGCCGGTGACGACGTCGACCTGGCAGCTCGCCCGTGCGGTGAGCGTGCCCATCACGTCGTCGGCCTCGTAGCCGGGCACGCCGATGCGGGCGATGCCCACCGCGTCGAGCACCTGCTCGATCACCGGCACCTGCGGGGCGAGCGTGTCCGGAGTCTCCTCGGCACCGTCCTCGGCGACCCTGTGGGTCTTGTACGTGGGGATGGCCGCCACCCGGAAGGCGGGGCGCCAGTCGGCGTCCATGCAGGCCACGAGCTCGTGGGGGGAGTGTCGGCGGACCAGCATGGCGATCATGTCGATGACGCCGCGCACCGCGTTGACGGGCATGCCCTCGGGTGAGGTCATCGACTCGGGAATCCCGTAGAAGGCGCGGTAGTACAGCGACGGGGTGTCAAGAAGCATCAGGCCGGGCATGGCGACCATTTAACCAATCAGCCGAGCACCCCGATGGCCAGAACGCAGGTGTCGTCCTCGGGATTGGGGCCGCCGATCACCTCGATGAGCTGATCGAGCCCGTCGTTCGGATCCCCCCTCAGCAGGGCCGCGGCCTCCATGGTCAGTGCCAGGCCCTCGTCGATGTCCCGGGTGCGCCGCTCCACCAGCCCGTCGGTGAAAAGCAGCAGCAGGTCGCCCTCCCGCAGCTCGACCCCGGCCAGCTCGTACGGCTCGTCGGGGGTGGCGCCCAGCAGCACCCCGGTGGGCGGGTCGAGCTGGGTGGCGGTCCCCTCGCGGACCAGGATCGGTGCCGGGTGCCCGGCCTGTCCCCAGGTGAACATCCTGGTGGCCGGGTCGAGGTGACCGACGATCGTGGTCGCCGTCGTCTCCGGCATCCGGTGCAGCACGAAGTCGTTGAGCCAGGCCAGCAGCCGGTCGGGGGAGTGGCCGGTCATCGCGAGGCCGACCAGGGCGTGCCGCAGCTGGGCCATCTGGGAGATCGCGGGCATCCCGTGCCCGGCCACGTCGCCGATGGCCAGCAGCACCCTGTCGTCGGGCAGGGGAACGGCGTCGTACCAGTCGCCGCCGAGGCTGGGTTTGGCGTCCGCCGCCACATAGCGGACCGCGATGCGCGCGTGCGGCAGGTCGATGGTCTCTCCCAGGCCGGGCATTATCGCCTCGCGTAGCGCGAGGCTCATGTGGTGTTCCTTCTCGGCCTGCTCGCGGACCCGCAGCAGCTTGCTCCGCGACTCGGCCATGATGCGCTCGGCGCGACGTCGGCAGGTGATGTCCTGGACGACACCGTGCACGGCGGCGTGACCGTCGGTGACGACGGGGTCGAGCACGGCGCGAAGGTGGCGGAGCTCGCCGTGGCGGCGGATGCGGAACTCGACCTCGCCGGGCTCGGCCCGGTGCATGACGGACCACAGACGCAGGTCGAGGTCGGGACGATCGGCCGCCTCGACATGGCCGGCCAGATCGCGCAGGTGAATCGGGCCGTCGCCGGGATCTCGGCCGAATATGGTGTACACCTGATCGGACCAGGTGGACTCTCCGGTCTGAAGATTCCACTCGGTCCATCCCATATCGCCCAGGCGTTCCGCGTGCGCCAGGCGGGTGTTGAGGAGTTGCCGCTCCACGGCCATGTGCTCGTCCGGTTCGTCTCGCAACCGCTGCGCCATCTCAGCGGCGATCGACGGAGCCGGACCGGTCACCTGGTCGTTTCGTGGGTGGAGGGGGGGCTGGTGGCCGCCCACTACGCCGACCATGTAGCTCGCTCTCGGAATGTATGGCTTTGCGGACATTTTGCCAACAAAATGTGATCGTACTTCAACGGATTGTAGTGGCGGGGTTGCCGTCGTACTCTCCTTTTCCTGAGTTTCGGTCCCGGGGCCGCTCCCGGATGCATCACCGCTCCGCCCGGGATTAGATTGGTCGGTGTGACGACGGAGTCCTCTGATCTCTATCCCGTGACCCGCCTGGAGGCCGCCCGCGAGGCCGCCGCCACCGCCGGGCTCGACGCGTTGCTGCTCACGCCAGGCCCAGACCTGCGTTACGTGACTGGTTATGAGGCGCTGCCGCTGGAGCGGCTCACCTGCCTGGTGCTCCCGGTCGTAGGTGAGGCGTTCCTGATTGTGCCCCGCCTGGAGTTGCCCGCCGCCGAGCGCTCTCCGGCGTCCAGGCTCGGCGTGGAGTTCGTCCCCTGGGACGAGACCGACGACCCGTACGCGGTCGTCGGCGGGCGTTTGGGCGCGGTTGGAAAGGTGGGCCTCGCCGACCGGATGTGGGCGATGCAGTCGCTGCGCCTGCGCGATGCGATCCCCGGAGCCGAGCAGGTGCTCGCCGGGACGGTCCTGCGCGGGCTGCGGATGCGCAAGAGCCCGGCCGAGGTGGCGGCGCTGCGCGAGGCGGGCGCCGCGATCGACGCCGTCCACGCCCAGGTGCCCGGCTTCCTGCGGGCCGGCAGAACCGAGCGGGAGATCGGCAGGGACATCGCCGAGGCGATCATCGCGGCCGGGCACTCCACCGTCGACTTCGTCATCGTCGGCTCCGGTCCCAACGGCGCCAGCCCGCACCACGAGCTGTCGGACCGGATCGTCAGGGAGCGCGAGCCGATCGTGGTCGACATCGGGGGTCAGATGCCCAGTGGCTACTGCTCGGACTCCACCCGCGTCTATGCCGTCGGCGAGCCTCCGGCGGGCTTCCTGAAGTACTACGAGGTGCTCCGGCAGGCCCAGCAGGCGGCCTGTGACGCCGTGCGTCCCGGGGTGCCGTGCGAGGCGATCGACGCCGCCGCGCGAGACGTGATCGCGGCCGAGGGGTACGGCGACTACTTCATCCACCGCACCGGCCACGGCATCGGCCTGGAGACCCACGAGGAGCCCTACATCGTCGCGGGCAACGCCGAGCCGCTGGCGCCCGGTTTCGCCTTCTCCGTCGAGCCGGGCATCTACCTGCCCGGGGCACACGGCGCCCGCATCGAGGACATTCTCATCTGCACGGAGGAGGGCGGCGAGCGGGTCAACCACCGCACTCGCGAGCTCGTGGTCGTCTGACGGGTGCCCCGGCAGGCCCCTGTCCGGTCGCGCCGTGGCGATCGCGCCCCGGGGTGGAGCCGTGGTCGTCCGGCGGGTGCCAGAATCGGGGTGGCCGGCGACCCCGGCCACCCACCTTCGTCGTCCGCGCCAGGACCTGGAGCACGCGGATGCGATCCCCTCCCCCCGAGCCCAGGGGCGGGGTCTCCACGTTGGAAGGATTCAGATGACCGTTGAACGCGTTCTGCCGACCGGTGACGCCCATGACCTGCTGGACCTGGTCCGCGACCTGATCGGCAAGGAGGTCGCCCCCCGGGCCGCGGCCGACGAGTCCGCCGAGCGCTTCCCCCGGGAGGTGTTCACCACGCTGGGCCGCGCGGGACTGCTCGGCCTGCCCTACCCCACCGAGCACGGCGGGGCGGCACAGCCGTACGAGGTCTACCTGCAGGTGATCGAGGAACTCGCGGCCGGCTGGCTGGCGGTGGGGCTCGGCCTGTCGGTTCACACCCTGTCGTGTTTCCCGGTGGCCGCCTACGGCACCGCCGAGCAGCGCGCCGCGCTGCTTCCCCGGATGCTGGGCGGTGAGTGGCTGGGCGCCTACTGCCTGTCGGAGCCGCAGTCGGGGTCCGACGCCGCCGCGCTGGCGACCCGGGCGGTTCCCGGCGAGGACGGTTACACCGTCGACGGGGTCAAGGCCTGGATCACCCACGGCGGCGCCGCCGACTTCTACACGCTGATGGCCCGCACCTCGGCCGACGGCGCGCGCGGCATCTCCTGCTTCCACGTGCCCGCGGGGACGGAGGGGCTGTCGTTCGGCGCGCCCGAGCGGAAGATGGGCATGAGGTCGTCACCGACCGCCCAGGTCCGCTTCGACGAGGTGCGACTGGGGCCGGAGGCGCTGCTGGGCGCCGAGGGGGAGGGCTTCAGGATCGCCATGGCCGCGCTGGACGGTGGCAGGCTCGGTATCGCCGCCTGCGCCGTCGGCGTGGCGCAGGCCGCCTTCGAGGCCGCCACCGCGTACGCCGCCGAGCGCCGCCAGTTCGGCTCGCGGATCGTCGACTTCCAGGGCGTCGGCTTCATGCTCGCCGACATGGCCACCCAGATCGCCGCCGCCCGCGCCCTCTACCTGGACGTCGCCCGGCTGCGCGACGCGGGCCGGCCCTACGGCACGCGGGCGGCGATGGCGAAGCTCTTCGCCACCGACATGTGCATGAAGGTCACCACCGACGCGGTCCAGGTCCTCGGCGGCTACGGCTACGTGGAGGACTTCCCGGTCGAGCGTTACATGCGGGAGGCCAAGGTCCTGCAGATCGTCGAGGGCACCAACCAGGTCCAGCGCCTCGTCATCTCCCGCGCCCTCGCCAGGAGCGACCGGGCGTGACGTCCCGACCGGCCGGGCTGTGAGCCCAGGCCGGGCAGCGGGGATCCCGGTCGTCATCCCGAGGCGTCGCCGGAGTTCTGGGGGTCGGCGTGGATGACGGCGGCCCACAGATCCGGCCGCGGTATCGCTCGCGAAGGGCCAGGCTCGCGCCGTGCACGGCGTCGGCGACGCCGGCGCCGGGCGGGACGCCGGGATCCAGCCGGGCGTAGACGTGGTCGGCCGCCTGCGCGGCGACATCGTCCCTGATCCGTTCGCCGACTCTCAGTGTTCGTCGGTGAGAACCAGCGAGCCGCCGCGTTGCCGCGGGCCGCCTGCGCGGAAGCGGGGGCGAGGGTATAGCGGTAGGCCTGATGAATCCGCACCGCCCCACCCTTCACTCACCGCCATCGATTGATGACGGTTAACTTGTCCTCGGGGATGACCGACAGCTCCTCGATATCAGGAAGGCCGCCATCGGCACGGGACCGAACCCCGACACTGCGGACCGTCTCCTCCCACACCTCAGCCAACCGGACAGAGAAGGCCAAAGGAGTTTCAATGGCTTCCCCCGGCGGAGCCGGGGTGGCGCGTCGTCTACTGGGACGGGGCGCACCGCGTGTGGGTCTGCCACGAGGTGGACGCCCCTCCCCGGGGTGTTCTGCGGGTCGACGAGATCACCGGGGACACCCCACCCGGGCCGCAGCCTCCGGCACAACCCCGCTAGAGCCCGTACGTCTCCAGCAGCCGCAGCCAGATCTCGCTGACCGTGGGGAAGGACGGCACGGCGTGCCAGAGCCGGTCGAGGGTCACCTCGGCGGTGACGGCGATCGTCGCGGCGTGCAGCAGATCGCCCACGGCCGGGCCGACGAAGGTCACCCCCAGCAGGACGCGGCGCCGCTCGTCCACCACCGCCTTGGCCAGGCCGCGGTAGCCGTCGCCCTGCAGGTAGGCTCCCGACACCCTGCCCAGGTCGTACTCGACCACGCGGACGTCGAACCCCTCGGCGCGGGCCTGTGCCTCGGTCCGGCCGACCGCGCACACCTGCGGGTCGGTGAAGATGACCTGCGGTGCGCCGTAGCCGTCCGCCACGTCGCGCATTCCCGGCAGGTCGTCGGGCTCGCCCTTGACCCGCGCCGCGATGACGTCGCCGCACAGCCGTGCCTGGTACTTGCCCATATGGGTGAGCAGGGCGCGGCCGTTGACGTCGCCCACCGCGTACAGCCAGCCGCCGGGGACGCCGGTCGCGCGCATGCTGTCGTCGACCTCCACCGAGCGCCCGGCCTCCAGGCCGACACTCTCCAGGCCCAGGTCGCCGGTGGCGGGACGCCTGCCGGTGGCCACCAGCAGCTCGTCCGCCTCGACGGGCGGTCCCTCGGACAGGTGGAGTGTGACCGGGCCTCCCGGCCTGGGCCGCTCGACCTTCGTCACCTGGACGCCCTCGCGCACCGTGATGCCCGCCTCGGTGAACGAGGCGGCCACCATTTCCCCGGCGAACGGCTCCATCCTGCCGAGCAGTCCGCCGCGTGCCAGCACCGTCGTCTCCGCCGCACCGAGTCCGTGCATGGCCTGGGCCATCTCGCAGGCCACCACGCCGCCGCCCAGCACGGCCAGCCGCTTGGGAACGCTCCTGGCCGCCGTCACCTCATGGCTGGTCCACGGCCTGGCCTCGGCCAGGCCGGGAATCGGCGGGACGACCGCACCGCTGCCGGTGGCCAGCACGACCGCGTGCCTGGCGGTCAGCGTGCGGACCGAGCCGTCCTGCGCGGTCACCGCGACCCGTCTCGGGCCGTCCAGCCGCCCGTGGCCGCGGACGAACTCCGCGGGCACGCTCCTGATCCACTCGACCTGGCCGCTGTCGTCCAGGTGGGACACCGCCTCGTCGCGCCGGGCGAGCACGGCGGCGGTGTCGATCGGGCCCAGCGTCAGGCCCGGTACCCGGGCGACCTCGGCGGCCAGCTCCACCGGGCGCAGCAGTGCCTTGCTGGGGATGCACGCCCAGTACGCGCACTCGCCGCCGGCCAGGTGCCTCTCGACGATCGCGGCGGTCAGCCCTCCCCTGACCGCGCGGTCGGCGACGTTCTCGCCCGCCGGGCCCGCGCCCACAACCACCACGTCGAACTCGTCAGACACGACTTACCTCCCAGGCAGAACCGGTCATGGACCCGCGTCGCTCTCGTGGCGCGGGTCGTATCAGCTTTGCATCCTCCGATCCGGGCCGGAGCCACGCGCGGGGCTTCGGCGAGGCGCGGGGCCTCGTCGCCTCGTCGCCTTGTCGTCGGTCGCCGCGGCTCCCTCCTCCGTGTTGAGCGGCGTGGCCTGACCGGTGGTCCCCGCCACGGCAAGAGCCGCGGGCCAGGGGCGCGGCACAGGGCCTGGCGAGGGGCGGGGCTGGGGCCGGTCGCTAGCGGCGGCGTCCGCGAGCCTTCAGGACGGTCAGCGGAAGCTCGGGAGCGGGCAGCGGGGCGGCGCCGCCGGGCACCGTGCCGAACTCCTCGCCCTCCATCCACTCCTGCCGGAACCTGGTGATCTCCTCGTGGCTGCGGCCGACGAAGTTCCACCACATGACGATCCGCTCCTCGAACGGCTCGCCGCCGATGAGCAGCAGCCGACCGGCGTCCTCGGCCCCTATGGCCAGCGCCGGACGCCCGCTGCCCAGGTAGAGCAGTGGCCCGGGGGACAGGTCCGTCCCGTCGACCCGCACGGTGCCGGACAGGGCCAGCGCGGCGTACTCGAAGCCGGGACGGAGCGGGACGGAGATCGCCGCGTCGGCCTCCAGCCTCACCTCGGCCCCGACCAGCGGGGTGTGGACCGTCGCCGGTGACGTGACGCCGCCCAGCTCGCCCATGATGACGGTCACCCTGGCGCCCGGCAGGGTCAGCTCGGGCAGCACCGGGTGGTGCTCGAAGGCCGGAGCCGTCTCGCGGGCGGCGGAGGGGAGCGCCACCCACAGCTGGACCCCGTGCAGGGCGGCCTCGGCGGCCGACTCCTCGGAGTGGGAGATGGCACGTCCCGCGGTCATCAGGTTGAGCTGGCCCGGTCTGATCGGTTGCTCGCTACCGACGCTGTCGCGGTGCAGGATCTCGCCCTCCACGAGCCAGCTGACGGTCTGCAGCCCGGTGTGCGGGTGCGGGGGGACGCTCATCGTTGTCTTCTCAGGGCCGTAGTGGTCGACGAAGCACCAGGCGCCGACCATTCTGATGTCCCGGTTCGGCAGGGTTCTGGTGACCTTCATCGCCCGCGGGCCGCCCAGTACCACGTCCCTGCCGGCCAGCACTTCGGTCACCGGCTCCGCCATCACGTCCGCGAGGCCACCGCACGCCGACTCTCGCGGATCCGTTTCCAGGTTGCTCATTTCGCGACTGTACGTTCTGATCCGGCCGCCGCGGGAACCGGGTCGCGAGGTTGCCCGTGGGTTGGGACCGTGCCGTGACATCCGGGCGGTGCGTGTGCTCTCCGGTGCCGTTACCGTTTACGGGATGGAGGAGATCGACCGCTGTATCGTCACGTTGCTGGCCAGGGATGGCCGGATGAGCTTCACCGATCTCGCCAGGGAGACCGGGTTGTCGGTGTCGGCGGTGCACCAGCGGGTGCGCAGGCTTGAGAAACGCGGGGTGCTGCGGGGTTACGCGGCGCTGGTCGACTACGACGCCATCGGGCTGTCGCTCACCGCGTTCGTGTCCATCAAACCGATCGATCCGGCCGCCGCCGACGACGCCCCGGAACGGCTGGCCCACCTGAGCGCCGTCGAGGCGTGCCACAGCGTGGCCGGGGACGAGAGCTACATCCTCAAGGTCCGGGTCGCCTCGCCGATCGCGCTCGAGGAACTGCTGAACCAGATCCGCACCGCCGCCAACGTCTCCACCCGCACCACGGTCGTGCTCAGCACGCCGTACGAGCACCGTCCCCCGGAGCCGGCCGGTACGGAGGCCGGTAAGCCCGACGAGCGCGCCTGAGCTCCGTGGGCACAGGTTACTAAGTACCGATTTGCCGGGCAGAGGGTAGTTAATCCAAGCTGAACGGGTGTCTGCCAGGAAGATCATTATTGACTGTGACCCGGGGATCGACGACGCCTTGGCGCTCGTCCTCGCTCACGGGAGCCCCGACCTGAAGGTCCTGGGGATCACCACGGTCGGCGGCAACGTCGACCTGGCCAGGACCACGGACAACGCGCTGCGGCTCCGCGAGTTCCTGGGGTTCGGCGACGTACCGGTCACCGCGGGCAGCGCGGGCGCCCTGCTGCGCGCCCGGGTGGACGCGGCCGACGTGCACGGCGGCTCCGGTCTCGGGGACGCGCTGCTGCCTCCGGCGACGCTCCCGCCGGCCGCCGGGCACGCCGTCGACTTCATCGTCGAGACGCTCAGGGCCGACCCGGGCGAGGTGACCCTGGTCGCCATCGGCCCGCTGACCAACGTGGCGCTCGCGGTGCTCAGGGAACCGAGGATCGTCGAGTGGGCGCGGGGGCTCACCATCCTCGGCGGGTCGTACACCCGGGGCAACTTCTCCCCGGCGGCCGAGTTCAACATCGCCGCCGACCCGGAGGCCGCCGCGATCGTCTTCGGCGCGGGCTGGACGGTGACCATGATCGGCCTGGACGTGAGCCGCGCCGCCATGACCACGGAGGCGGTGGCGGCCCGAATGGCGGCCATGGGCAGGCTCGGCACCGACCTGCTCATCCCGTGCGTGCGGTTCTACGGCATGATCACCGCCGACGACGGGCCCGCGATTCACGACGCCTGCGCGGTCGCCCACCTGATCGACCCGTCGCTGATCACCCTGGAACCCGCGGTCGTCGACGTCGAGACGGCGGGCCGCTTCACCTCGGGGATGACCGTGACCGACTTCAACCTCCGGGGCCGCGCCCCCAACGCCCTGGTCGGCACCTCGCTTGACGTCGGCCGCTTCTGGGACCTTCTGCTGGCCGTCTACGCGCGGGTCGCGGAGTCGATCGAACGCGGGGAGAAGCGCGTCGGACTTTGACCGGGAGACCTCGGGCGGGGTGCCCGGTCCGGGGAGAGGCCGGACCGGGCCCCCGGGCTACGGCGACCCGACGTCCACGAGGGGAGAGGGCAGCGCAGGTGGTGGTCGCCGGTCACGTCGGCCGGTCGGTGCGTCAGACACGCTGCCACAGGGCCGGTACGTTCGGCGGCTCCCATCCGGCGTAGGCCGTGTGCCCCTGGAGGCAGCGGTAGGTCACGCCGCCGTAGGTGACCTGGTCGCCGACCTTGTAGTTCGTTCCGGCCTTCCACGTCCCGCCCGGCGGGGGGCTCGTGGTCGGCGTCGGGCTGGGCGACGGGGTGCCGACGATGTTGAGCACGAAGTCGAACGTCGCCTCCCTGCCGGAGCCGACCGTGCGCACGGTCATGACCAGTGACGGGTCGAAGATCGTGTCGGTGTTGTTGCGCGGTTCGTTCGGGAAGTAGAGCTGGGTGGTGAGCACCGGCCGGTTCGGGGCCTGGACCTTGACGTGGATGTGCCGGGTGCGTCCGGGATACAGGCCCGGAACGATCGTGGTCAGCTTGAACGCGCCCTGGGCGTCGCTGAACTGGTGCCCGCGGAAGCTGAATCCACTGTTGTCGTAGGCGCCGTTGGTGTCCGCCTGCCAGAAGTCCAGAAGCGCGTTGGCGATCGGCTGGCACGAGCGGCCGAACACGTAACCGCTGACGGTCAGCGGGACGCCCGGTGTGCCGGGCCCGACCAGTGAGGTGCGCCGTGGCGAGTTGGGCTTGAAATAGGGACCCTCGGTCTGGGCGATCGTCGGGGCGTCGCCGTCGTCGCAGAAGGGGGTGGGGTCGAGCAGCCCGCCCGTCCGCTGCGCGTCGCGGGCCAGCACGGGAGCCTGGCTGACCAGCAGCGGAATCGGGGCGATGAGAGCGGCCTTCAGCAGGGTCTTGCGGCTGATGCCCCCGCTCTCGTTGCCGGTATTCTGGTTGTGGGTGTTCTCGGCGTCCACAATGGCCTCCTTGGCCTCCGGGGGACGTGCCTGGACGTGACCTGTCGAACGCGTGCGGCGCCGGGGCGGCCGGTCGAAACCGGCACCGTGCGACACCGCCGCGGGGAACCGGCGGGACCTGGCAGCCTGGACGTGCACAAGGCTGACATTGGACGTGAGGCCGCAATACCCTCCATGTTTCTATAACTTTGCCATATGGCTATCGTGGTAATGAACACGCAGGTGAGGGCCGCCCGAATAAGGCTTTCGCCACGGCATACCAAATATTTATGACACGAATGGGATGACATGACCGGCGAAATTCCGGTGGGGTGATTCACCTCGCGGATATCTCCGTTTTACCGCATGGGGACGGGGCGTCGGGTCCTCCGCGTGAAGCCCGGGTGGCGACGGTTGTCTACGGCGTTCGACGCTGGGCAGGTACTTCCTGTGGACACTGGCGAAAGGAGCCGGCTGTGCCTGACAACGATGTACTGATCATCCGATTCCACCCGGTGGGAGGTGAGGACGTCTCCGTGACGAGCGGGGATTTCGACGGGGAGTCCGAGGCGGTGGAGGCGATCTCCCGCGCTCTGGACGAGCGGCGCAGCCTGGTGCTGACCCAGGTGAGATACGGCTTCGAGACCGAGATGATCGGCATGGTCGTCAACCTGGCCAACGTGGTGTCGGTGCGGGTGTCGAAGACGGACGGAGCCGAAGCCGGTCAGTACCTGTAACGGCTGGTCAGGGGAGAGGCGACCGCACCGCACGCGGGGACGACGGGCTCCCCGACCACCTTCTCCCGGACGGCCCGGGGTGGAGACGCCCGTGACCGCACCGTGCGCCGGGAGCGCCGCTTCCGCAGCCGGTACCCGGCCCTCTCACCGAGCTCCGCACCTGGATGCGGCGCCGGGGAGAGGACCGATCTCCGGGAGAGGGCGGGTGAGCCGGGCGCGTCTCAGGTCAGCGCGTGGAAGTGGGCCCGCAGGCGGGCCCTGGCCTCCTCGGTGGCGCCGAGGGCGTCCAGCCCCAGGAGGGCGGCCCCCATGATGGGGGCGACGTCGGCGACGATCGGCTTGGCATGCGGGGCCCGCTCGGCGAAGCCCCGCTCGAGCAGCTCGCTCATCAGCGGGTCGCGGGCGGTGAGCACGCCGCCGCCCAGGACCACCTCCATCGGCACGGCGAGCAGGTCCAGGCGGCGCAGCGCGACCACCGCGAGCACGACGACCTCCTCGGCCATCCGCGCCACCAGCGAGCGGGCCACCCCGTCACCCCGGGCGGCGACGGTCATCAGCACCGGTACCAGCTCGTTCAGCCTGCCGTAGGGCAGCTCGCCGAAGTGGATGGCCAGGGACACCTCCTCGACGGTGCGGGTGCCGAAGTGCTCGCGGATCGCGGAGGTCAGCGCGCTGGCGGGACCCCGGCCGTCCTCGGCGCGTACGGCGTGCCAGAGCGCCTCCTCGCCGAGGCCGAGACCACCGCCCCAGTCGCCGGTGAGCCGCCCCAGGGCCGGGTATCTCGCCACCTCCCCCGAGGGGGAGACCGCCACCGCGTTGATGCCCGCGCCGCACACCACGGCCACGCCCACGGGGCCCGAGGCCCCGGCGCGCAGCAGCGCGAAGGTGTCGTTGCCGACGGTCACCTCCGTGCCGTACCCCCGCAGGAGGATCTCCGCGCGGAGCGCGTCCTCCTCCACCGGCAGGTCCGCGCCCGCCACGTAGGCGGCCACGTGGTCGGCGTACGGTGTCCTCGCCCCCTCGCCGAGCGCGGAGCGCACGGCGTCGCCGATCACGTCGATCGCGGCCCCCACCCCCACGCTCTGCGGCTGGAAGGCGCCGCCGCGCCCGGTGGCGATGACCGAGCCGTCCTCGCCGACCAGCGCGACGTCGGTCTTGCTGTTACCGCCGTCGACGGCCAGGACCGTCCTCACGCGTTCGCCCAGGACAGGTGAGGGCGGTTGGCCTCGATCAGGCGCCGGGCCAGGTCTTTCGAGAGTGTGGTCTGCCCGATCAGCGGGTGGGCCAGCAGCGCGTCGGCGACGCGGTCCTCGCCGCCGTGCAGCGCGGCCGCGAGCGCCAGCGTCTCGTACGCCGTGACGTGGGCGATGAGCCCGGCGAAGAGCGGCTCCACCGGGTCCACCGGCAGCGCGGTCGCGCCCGCCGAGGTGATCGTGGCCGGGACCTCGATGACCGCCTCGTCGGGCAGGAACGGCAGCGTGCCGTCGTTGCGCAGGTTGACCACCTGGGTGTCGCCGCGGTCGCCGACCAGCGAGGCGATCAACGCCACCGCGGCCTCCGAGTAGAAGGCCCCGCCGCGCTTCTCCAGGAGTTCCGGCTTGGTGTCCACGGCCGGGTCGCTGTACATCTCCAGCAGCGCCGTCTCCATCGCCGCGACCTCGGCCGCGCGCGACGGCTTGGTCCGCTGCTCGGCCACCACCAGGTCGTGCTCGTAGAAGTAGCGCAGGTAGTAGGAGGGGACCACGCCCAGGTGCCGGATCAGCGCGGCACTCAGGCCGATGTCCTCGGCGATCTCCTCACCGTGGCTCTCCAGCAGCCGCGGCAGCACGTCGACTCCGTCCAGGTGGACGGCCCGCTCCCAGGTGAGGTGGTTCAGGCCGACGTGGCCCAGGGAGATCCGTTCGGGGGCGACGCCCAGGTTCGCGGCGAAGCGGCGCTGGAAGTCGATGGCCACGTTGCACAGGCCGATGGCCCGGTGCCCGGCCTCCAGCAGCGCCCTGGTGACGATGCCGACGGGGTTGGTGAAGTCGACGATCCAGGCGTCGGGCGCGTGCTTCGCGACCTTCTCCGCGATGTCCAGCACCACCGGCACCGTGCGCAGCGCCTTGGCCAGCCCGCCCGCCCCGGTCGTCTCCTGGCCGACGCAGCCGCACTCCAGCGGCAGCGTCTCGTCCATGTCGCGTGCCGCCTGGCCGCCGACGCGCAGCTGCAGCAGGACCGCGTGCGCCCCGGCGACGCCCTCCTCGACCGAGGTGGTCGCGACGACCGTGGCCGGGTGCCCGGCTCGCGCCAGCATCCGGCGCGCCATGCCGGAGACCAGCTCCAGCCGGTGGGGGTCCGGGTCGACCAGCGCGATCTCGGTCAGCGGCAGCTCGTCGCGTAGCCGCGCGAACCCGTCGATCAGCTCCGGCGTGTACGTCGAGCCGCCCCCGACAACGGCGAGTTTCACCCTTTTACTCCTGTCAGTGTGACGCCCTCGATGAAGACCTTCTGGGCGAAGAAGAACACGATGATCACCGGGGCCATGACGAGCAGGGTCGCCGCCATGGTGAGGTTCCACTGCACGCTGTGCAGTGCCCGGAAGGACGCCAGCCCGAGGGAGAGCGTCCAGTTTTCCTCGTTTATCTGGGAGTAGAGCAATGGCCCGTAGTAATCGTTCCAGCAGTAGAAGAACTGGAACAGACCCACCGCCGCTATCGCCGGACGTGCCATCGGCAGGATCACCTTGATCAGGGTCCGGAAGTCCGAGCAGCCGTCCACCCGGGCGGCCTCGGTGTACTCCCTGGGGATCGTGACCAGGAACTGCCGGAGCAGGAAGATCGAGAAGGCGTCCCCGAACAGCATCGGCAGGATCAGCGGCCACAGCGTGCCGGTGAGGTCCAGGCGCGCCCAGATGAGATAGACGGGGACCGCGATGACCTGGGGCGGCAGCATCATCATCGTGATGACCGCCAGGAAGGCCAGCTTGCGCCCCCGGAAGCGGAAGCGGGACATCGCGTATGCCACCGGGATCGACGACAGCAGCATGAACGCGGTGCCGAGCCCGGCGTACAGGAACGTGTTGCCCAGCCAGGCCAGCAGCCGCGACCTGGCGAACACCTCGGCGAAGTTGCCCCAGTTCCAGGTGTCCGGCCACAGGTCGCCGGTGAGCGTCTGGTCGGTGCTCATGACGGCCGTCAGCGCCACGAACACCAGCGGGCCGATGAACATCAGCGACAGCGCCACGGCGAAGGCGTGGGTGGCGATCCAGTACAGGATCACCCGGACGCGCGGGCGGCGCGGCGCGAGGCGGGGCGCGGGGGAGGCGGCCTCGGCGGGCCTCGTGGCCAGGGTGGTCACCGGTCTCCTCCTTCGTCGAACGCGCGGAACCGGCGGAGCAGGATGAGGGTGAAGAGCATGGAGACCACGAACAGCAGCAGGGCCAGCACACAGGCGTAGCCCATGCTGAAGTCACGGAAGCCCACGTGGAACAGCCACTGGGCCAGCGTCAGCGTCGACAGTTCGGGGTAGCCGGGGACGAAGGCGGTGCCAGGGGAGTCGGTCATCCCCGAGGCGACTCGGGAGGCGATCATCGCCTGGGTGAAGTACTGCAGGGCGTAGATGACGCCGGTGACCGTCGAGAACATCAGCACCGGCGAGATCGTCGGCAGCGTGATACTCCTGAACTGCCGCCACGCGCCCGCCCCGTCGATGGCCGCGGCCTCGTACAGGTGCTTGGGCACGTCCAGCAGGGCCGCCAGGAAGATCATCATGGTGTTGCCGATGCCCCACATGGCCAGCATGGTCAGGCCGGGCTTGGACCAGTCCTTGTCGCCGAACCAGTCGGGTGCGCCGATCCCGAAGAGCTCGATGAACTGGTTGAGCGGTCCCGAGGGGTTCAGCAGGAACACGAAGGAGACCGTCCCGGCCACCACCGGGATCAGCGACGGCAGGTAGAACACCGTGCGGAAGAAACCGACGCCCGCCTTGAGCCGGGTGAGCAGCCACGCCACGCCCAGCCCGAAGATCACCTGAGCCGGGACCATGAGGACCACCAGCCACAGCGTGTTCTTGATGGAGACCCAGGCCCGGTCGTCCACGAAGAAGTAGCGGTAGTTGTCCAGGCCGACGAACTCCAGCGTGAACAGGTCGTAGCGGTGGAAGGAGAAGTAGACCGTCGCGGCGAGGGGGTAGGCGAAGAAGACCGCGAACCCCACCAGCCAGGGCGACATCCAAAGGAGGGCCTTGAAGCCCTCGCCGCGCCGCCGTCTGGGCGGCGCGGCGTGGACGATGCTCATCGAGGATCAGCCCCCGGAGAGCTTCAGCTTGTCGTCGAGGCGCTTGTCGACCGCGGCCAGCCCGGCGTCGAGGTCGGTGGCCGAGCCGTTCTCCCACTTGACGAGGAACTCCTGCACCGCGTCCTGGTTGAAGGTGCTGTTGACGTTCGCCGGGACCGTGCTCGTCTTCGGGTGGGCGAAGATGTCGAGGAAGGTCTGGAAGTTCGGGTCCTTGTCCAGGTCCGGTGACTCCAGCGAGGCCTTGGTGGTCGGCACGTTGCGCAGCGCGTTGGAGAGCGTGACCAGCGCCGAGGTGTCGGTGGTCAGGTACTTGACCAGTTCCCAGGCGGCCTGCGGGTTCTTGGCGCCCTTGGGCACCCCGATCACGGTGCCCGCGGTGAAGCCGCTGCCGTACAGGTCGGGCTTGGTGTCGGAGACCGGGAGCGGCGCGGTTCCGTAGTCGAGGCCCTTGGCCTCATTGGCGATCATGGCGTTGCGCCACTCGCCGTCCAGGACCATGGCGATCTTGCCCTTGTAGAACGGGTGGTCGGCCGACCATTCCTGGCCCAGGCTCTTGCGGAACTTCTCCAGCTTGTCGTAGCCGTACCAGTCGACGAGTTCCTTCTGCCAGCGCAGCAGTTCCTTCCACGCCGGGTCGGAGCCGACCGCCGAGGTGCCGTCCGGCTTGTACCAGGTGGCGCCGACCAGCGGGGCGAGGTGCGAGGCGGAGTTCTCGTAGTACTGGAAGCTCGGGACGAACCCGGCGACCTTGATGTTTCCGTCCGCGTCGCGGACGGTGAGCTTCTTGGTCAGCTCGGTCAGCTCCGAGAGCGTCTTGGGCGGCTCGGAGCCCTTCATCAGGGCCCTGTTGTAGTAGAGCCCGTACGCGTCGGCGAGCAGGGGCATCACGCAGCGCTTGCCCTCGTACTCGGTGTAGGAGCGCGAGACCTCGGGCAGCACGGACAGGTCGATGCCGTCCTGCTTGATCACCGGGGTGAGGTCCTGGAACGTTCCGCTGCGGCACCACTGGGCCACGTTGTCCGTGGTGAAGGAGGAGGCGACGTCAGGGGCCTTCCCGCCGCGCACCGCCTGGGTGATCTGCTCGTCCTGGACACCCTTGACCAATTTGACGGTTATCTGGGGAAATTTTGTGCGGAATCCTGCTATGGCGTCTTCGAACGCCTTGACCTCGCCGGGCGCGGAGAATCCGTGCCACAGCTCGATGGCCGAGGCCGGTAGGGAGGCGGAGGCGGAGGTGGAGGGTTTTGGCTGCGAGCCCAGCGCGGGCGCGCTCTCCGTGCCTGCGGTGCAGGCGGTCAGGGCGGTGGCCGTCAGGGTGACAAGGGCAAGGGTGAGAAAGCGTCGGTGCACGACGGCTGCCTCCTGGGGTGGGGGGTGTGCGAGGGGGGTCAGGAAGGGACTGTGGAGCCGAAGACCTCGTCGCGCACGGTGGCGAGGGCCAGGTCGAGCGCGCCGGCGAGGACGGGATTGCCCTCGACGGTCGACAGCAGCAGCGGCGGCCGGGGGATGGTCAGCGCGTGGAACTCGTGCTCGACGAGTTCGCGCAGGGTGTCGCCGCCCGCGAGCAGGGTCCCGCCGGTCAGCACGATGATCTCGGGGTCGACGACCGAGGTGATCGAGGCCAGCCCGACGGCCAGCCGGGAGGCGATGTCGCGCAGCCCGGCACGGGCGTCGTCGGCACGCCTGCCGGTGGACGCGGCGGCCCGCACCGCGTTCAGCACCGCCTGCGCGGGGGTGCCGCCGCGCACGCCGTACGACCGGAGGATCTTGAGCACCGCGGGGCCGCCGGTCAGCGCCTGATAGCCGTGGTTGGCATAGCGGCCGGTCTCCCTGGCGGTCGGTGCGCCGGGGGTGGGCATGTAGCCGATCTCGCCGGCGCCGCCGGTGGCGCCCCGGTGCAACCGGCCGCCGAGGACCAGCGCCGCGCCCAGGCCCTCGTCGGCCCAGAGCAGCACGAAGTCCCGGTGGCCCCGGCCCGCGCCGTGCGCCTGCTCGGCCTGGGCGACGAGGTTGACGTTGTTCTCTATCGAGACCGGTATGTCCAGCCCTTCGCCGAGGGTGCGGACCAGATCGGGGATGTGCCAGCCGGGCATGTCCCTGTTGGTGGCATAGGCCAGCCTGCCGGTGCCCGGGTCGATCGTGCCCTGTACGCCGATGACCGCGCACCGCGGCGTCGCCGGGGGGCCCGCACCCTTCAGTGCGGCGGCGACCCGCTCCACCGCGTCGCCGCCGGAGCGGCCTGGAGTGGGCAGGTGGTGCTCGCCGACCACGGTGCCGGTGATGTCGGCGACCCTGACGTCGATGCCCGCGCGCGTGACGTCCAGCGCGGCGACGTACGCGGCGGCCGGGTTGAGCCGGTAGACCTCGGCGGTGCGGCCGGGCAGTCCCTCGCGGATGCCGTCGAGCACGACCAGGCCCGCCTCCTGCAGGCGGATGAGGAGCTGTGAGGCGGTGGGCTTGGACAGGCCGGTGAGGGCGCCGATCTCCGGGCGGGTCAGCGGACCGCGCTCCAGCAGCGCCTGCAGGGCGGCGCGGTCGTTGATCGCGCGCAGCAGGCTGGGGGTGCCCGGCGTCGGCTGCTTCACTGGCCCTCCGTGTGCGTCCTCGCATTCACTGATGAAGCGAAGTTAGGAAACTTTCCTAACTTCTAGTGAATGTAAGGAACCCGGTGGATCCTCGTCAAGCAGACAGGGGGCGCCGCAATCAAGCTGTGATGGCGCAGGGGGCGGGTAAACTTCTCAACGGACCTGCTAGGGTGATGGTTTGTCATAACAACTAGCGCAATGGTCCGGAGTATCCCATTAATAGCAACGATAATGGAGCGACGGCAACCCGTCAAATCGAGCTGACCAAGGAGCAGGAGTACGTCTCCGGTCTCTACGCGAGGCTCGATCTGCTGCGCGAGCGCACCCAGCGGCAGCTGGACGGCGTCCTCGCGCAGGGAGGGAGCGGGGGCACGCACCAGAACCGCTCTGAGCGCGACAGCTTCGCCGGGATGTACGCCGAGCGCCTGGGCCGTCTGTGGGCTGTCGAGAACGGCCTGTGCTTCGGCCGGCTCGACAACGCCGACGACACCTCCCTCTACATCGGCCGTATCGGCATGGCCGACGACGACCAGCGCCGACTGCTGATCGACTGGCGTGCCCCGGTCGCCCAGCCCTTCTACGGCGCCACCCCCGCGTCCTCGATGGGCGTCACCCGCCGTCGCCACCTGCAGACCAAGGGCCGCAGGGTGATCGGGATCGACGATGATCTCCTAGATCTCGACAACCTCACGGACGAGGACGTGGCCACCCTCAACGGGGAGGCCGCCCTGCTCGCCTCCCTGGCCGCGCGGCGCACCGGGCGGATGCGCGACATCGTGGCCACCATCCAGTCGGAGCAGGACCGCATCATCCGCTCGGACCTGGGCGGGGTACTGGTCGTGCAGGGCGGTCCCGGGACCGGCAAGACCGTGGTCGCGCTGCACCGCGCGGCCTACCTGCTCTACACCCACAGGGAGAAGCTGGCCCGCAGGGGGGTGCTCATCCTCGGGCCGAACCTGACATTCCTGCGCTACATCGAGCAGGTACTGCCCTCCCTGGGGGAGACCGACGTGCTGTTGTCGACGGTCTCCGAGCTGTACCCGGGGGTCGTTCCCGGGTACAAGGAGCCTTCGGAGGTGGCCGGGCTCAAGGGCGACTCCCGGATGGCCCAGGTCATCGCGCGGGCCGTGCGCGAGCGGCAGCGGGTGCCGCGCAAGCCGATCGAGATCCGCCTCGACCGCTACACCCTGCGGCTGGAGGGCAACGTCCTGGAGGCGGCACGCAACAGGGCGGCCCGCTCCAGGCGGGCGCACAACGAGGCCCGCGCGATCCTCGTCCGCCACCTGCTCAACGCGCTCGCCCGTCAGGCGGCCAGGCAACTGGGCAAGGGGATGATCGACGACGACGAGCTGGCCGACATCCGTGAGGAGCTCCGTACCGAGCGGCCCGTCAAGGCGGCCCTGAACCGGCTGTGGCCCTACGTCACACCACAGCAGCTCCTGATCGGGTTGTTCACCTCCCGGGAACGCCTCGACTACGCCGCCGCCGAGTTCGGCGAGGCCGAGCGGGAGCTGCTGCTGCGCGAGCCGCCCCGCAAGGGGGAGAGCTGGTGGGCCGAGTCCGACGTGCCGCTCCTGGACGAGGCCGCCGAACTGCTCGGCGACATCGACCCCGCGGTGCTGCGGGCCGGGGCGTGGATGGCCGAGGAGGAGCAGGCGGCGCAGCGTGCCGCCGCGCTCGACGAGCGGCAGCACCAGCTCGCCTACGCCAAGGAGGTCCTGGAGCTGACCGGGCTCTCCGACATCATGGACGCCGAGAAGTTCGCCGCCCGCCATCTCGGCGACGACGTCTTCCTGACCACCGCCGAGCGCGCCGCGGCCGACCGCAGCTGGGCCTTCGGCCACGTCATCGTGGACGAGGCGCAGGAGCTGTCGCCGATGGACTGGCGGATGCTGATGCGACGCTGCCCGACACGGTCGATGACGATCGTCGGAGACCTGGCCCAGACCGGATCCTCGGCCGGGGCACACTCCTGGGGCCGGGTCCTCGACCCCTACGTGGCCGGGCGCTGGCGCGAGGAGACCCTCAGCGTCAACTACCGCACCCCGGCGGAGCTGATGGCGGTGGCCGCCGACGTGCTCACCCTGGTCGATCCGGCGCTGAAGGCCCCGGCCTCGGTCAGGGAGACCGGGGCGCGCCCGTGGGCGGCCTCACCGACGGCCTCACTCGGCGACGTCGTCAAGGCCGAGATCGTGGAGGGTGGGCGACTTGTCGTGATCGTCCCCGAGTCGCGCGCGCGGGAACTCGGAGAGGTGGTGGTCCGCTCCGTCGACGGCGCGGTCGCCGGTCCGGGGGCCGCCGCCCTGGACGCCCAGGTGGCGGTGCTGACCGTCGCCGAGGCCAAGGGGCTGGAGTTCGACGCGGTCATCGTGGTCGAACCGGAGTCGATCCTGGGCGAGTCCCCGCGCGGGGCCAGTGACCTTTACGTGGCGTTGACCCGCGCGACCCAGCGGCTTGGCGTCGTGCACGACGGTCCGCTTCCCGATGCCCTTGCTCGACTTGAGAGACATCGGATCACATGAGACCATTGACGGCTCTCGTCGATCATGTCCCAGCTGCGAAAACTTGATGTTTCCGCTGTTAGTGACACGGTTGACATCTGCGCTGGGCTCGGTAGTTTGCTGCCCAGTCCAGCACGGGACTGGCCGGTCGGCCGCCTTTCGACATCGCCGTTTCCTGCGCCCGTGACGGGGGTGACCCCGTCCGTTCAGCCAGACGCAGGGCCGGCAGTCCGTCGAGGCGGGGCACTCCTTCCGGGCGGGGGGTTGGACCCAGGAGGGGTCCGGGCACCCAGTAGACAACGGCAATCCGCGCTCGCCGCCGACGGGACGGAACCGGTCCGAAGGGTTGCCCGGGCTCTCTTCCCGCTCCCGTGCGAGCGCCGCAAGCGTCGGGGCGGTCCCGGGGTGTCGAAGGACACCCCGGACCGCCCCGTTGCCGGCTGTGGAGCCCCTCTGGGGGGCTTGCTGGTTTCAGGGCGACCTGGTGGGCTTGCGAGGAATATGTCGTGGAACTTTTTGGGGGCGTGCCCGCTGGGCGGTAGCGTTCGGGCTAGGAGGACCGGGTGTCACCGGCCCGTACGACATCGCAAGGAGCCCCGCCCGTGGTGCAGGAGAAGACGGCCGCCCCGGTGCCGGAGGCGTCCGAGACGGACGACCCGTCAGGTGAGGTGACCTCGCCTCCCCCTTCCCGTCTGGAACTGCCCGCCCGCGTCGCGGGTGTGGTGGCCGGTGGCCTGCTGATCTTCCTCGCCTTCCCGCCGCTCGGGCTCTGGTTCCTCGCGCCGCTCGGCATGGCCTCGGCGGTCCTGGCGGTGCACGGCACCCGCCCGCGCCGTGGCGCCTGGCTGGGTCTGCTGGCCGGGCTCGCCCTGCTGCTGCCCGGCCTGCACTGGGTGAGCCCGATCGGCATTGATGCCTGGCTGGGGCTGGTCGCCATGGAGAGCGCCTTCTACGCCGCCTGGGGTGCGGGCACCGCCCTGGTGGCCAGATTGCGCCTGTGGCCGCTGTGGAGCGCCGCGCTCTGGGTGGCGGCCGAGTGGGCCAGGGGCGAGTTTCCCTTCGGCGGGTTCCCCTGGGCACGGGTGGCCTTCAGCCAGGGTGAGTCGATCTTCACCCCGTACGCGGCACTCGGTGGAGCGCCGCTGGTGAGCTTCGCGGTGGCCCTGTGCGGTGGCCTGCTCGCGCTGGCGGTGTCGCGATCGTTCCCGGCTTCGCCCGCGCTCCGGGCCCCGCGCACGTCTTCGGCCCCGCGCACGTCTTCGGCCCCGGAAGGGGCCCGGGGCCCGCGCTGGGGGCGGGCCGTCGCGTGGCCGCTCGCCGGGGCGCTGGCCGTGCCGGCCGGGGCGCTGGCCGTCCCCCGGTACGGCGACGAGGGCAGAAACGTGACCGTCGGCGTCATCCAGGGCAACGTCCCCGGCCGGGGCATGCACCCGCTGGGCGACGAGCCGGCCGTGGTCCTCGGCAACCACACCCGGATGCTCCACCAGATGGCACGGGACGTCAGGGAGGGCAGGACTCCCCGTCCCGACCTGGTCGTGCTGCCGGAGAACTCCACGGACATCGACCCGCTGCGCAGCGAGTTCGCCAGGAGCGAGATCGACGCGGCGGTCAAGGACATCGGGGTGCCCGTCCTGGTCGGCGCGGTGGTCGGGATCGGGGAGAACAACCGGGCGACCCGCAGCCTGGTCTGGGACCCGGTCACCGGGCCCGGCGCCTATTACGACAAGCAGCAGCTGGTCCCCTTCGGGGAGTACACCCCGCTCAAGGACCTCGTGCTGGCCTTGTTCGAACGCGCGTCCCTGGTCGGCAAGCAGTCGGTGGCGGGCACCCGCGACGGCGACCTCAGACTGGGGCCGGTGACCATCGGCGCGATCAACTGCTACGAGGTGGCCTTCGACGGCATCGTGGGCGACACCGCCAGGACGGGCGCCTCGCCGCTGGTGGTGCAGACCAACAACGCCACCTACGCGCTGACCAACCTGCCCGCGCAGCAACTCGCCATGTCCCAGTTGCGGGCCGTGGAGCACAATCGGGCGGTGATCACTTCCGCAATTACGGGTATATCGGCATACGTGACTCCGAACGGCTCGATCGCCTGGCGCACCGGGGAACTGGTGCCCGCCATGAACGTCCTGACGGTCCCGGTCAGGACCGCGCAAACCATCGCCACACGCGTGGGCGCGCTGCCCGAATGGGCCTTGATACTTGTGGGTGCGGGCGCGCTGGCCGTCGCCTGGCGGCGCCGGACGCGCAGCGTGGGGCACCCCGTGATCCGAAAAGACGATCAGCAGGTGGGAGACGCGTGATGGAGCGGATGCTTGGTCGGGTGCTCGTCATCGTCCCGACGTACAACGAGCGGGAGAACCTGCCGATGATCACCCGGCGGCTGCGCGAGGCCGTGCCCGAGGCGCACCTCCTGGTCGTCGACGACGACAGCCCCGACGGCACGGGGGCGGTCGCCGACAAGCTGGTGGCCGACGACGACCACGTCCACGTGCTGCACCGGCCGGGAGGCAAGCAGGGCCTGGGCGCGGCCTACATCGCGGGTTTCCGCTGGGGCCTGGAAGAGGGCTTCGGCGTCCTTGTGGAGATGGACGCCGACGGCTCCCACCGGCCAGAGGAACTGCCCAAGCTGCTGGACAGGCTGGTCGACGGGGCCGACCTGGTGATCGGCTCCCGGTGGGTGCCCGGCGGCAAGGTCGTCAACTGGCCGGCCTCGCGGGAGTTCCTGTCGCGCGGCGCCAACGTCTACACCCGGTTCATGCTCGGCCTTCCGGTCCGCGACGCCACCGCGGGGTTCCGTGCCTACCGTGCCGCCACCCTGGAGAAGATCGGCCTGGACGACGTCGAGTCGCAGGGCTACTGCTTCCAGGTGGATCTGACCCTGCGCACGGTCCGCAACGGGCTGCGCGTCACCGAGGTGCCGATCACCTTCGTGGATCGCACCATCGGGACCAGCAAGATGGGCCGCGGCGTCGTGGTCGAGGCCTTCTGGCGGGTCGCCGCCTGGGGTGTCATGGGCCTGCCCGCGCGTCTGCGCCGCCGCCGTGGTCGCTGATCTCCGGGGTACGGCGAGAGCGTGGTCCCAAGGCTCCGCCGAAGACGCGTCCACGCTGAGCGAACGCGGAACGCGCGGCCGCCCCGCGGCGTTGTCATGTTATACGGCTGTCGCATGAGTTGAGGCAAAGATGCGCTTTCTGCTGGTCCTGACCTTCCTGGTAGTGCCGGTCCTTGAGGTGTTGGTGCTCATTCAGGTCGGTCAGGTCATCGGTGGCTGGACGACGCTGGCCCTCCTGCTCGCCGGCGGCCTGCTCGGTTCCTGGATCGTGCGCCGTGAGGGCCGCCGGGCCTGGCGTAACCTGCAGAGCGCGCTGCAGAGCGGGCGGATGCCCGACCGCGAGCTCACCGGCGGCGGCCTGATCCTGGTGGGCGGCACGCTGCTGCTCATCCCCGGATTCCTCTCCGACGTGCTGGGCATCCTGTGCCTGCTGCCCTTCACCCGGCCGATGGTCCGCAGGCTCGGAGCCTGGTTCTTCGCCCGCCGGATCCGCACCATCATGGCCAGGAACGCGGCGGGTGCCGGGCTCGGTTCGCCGTTCGGCGACGGTTCGCCCTTCGACGTGCCGCGCGACGCCGGGAGGCCGCCCGGCTCGGGTCCGGTCCTGCACGGGGAGGTCATCCGTGACGAGCCGGCCGCCCCTGGTAGAGCCTCCGGAAGAGCCCCCGAAGGGGCCTCCGACGGGACCGCCGCCCCCCGAAGCCTCACCGATCGCTGAGCGCGGCCAGACGGCGCAGCGAGAGCCGGAACAGCGCGGCGTTCAGCGGCCTGACCGCCAGCCAGCCGAGCCGTCCGGCCGCGCCGAACGGCAGGTCGAGATCCTCTTCCCAGATGATCGTGCTGCCGCCGCCCTCGCGGGGCAGCACGCGGAAGACCCCGGTGCCGCGCACCGGCCGCCCCGTGTGCCGGACCCCCACGCTTCTGGGTGGGTCCCACTCGGTGATCTCCATGGTGTCGAGGAACCCGAGAGGCCCCACGCCGGTGAAGGCCGCCAGCCGGCTTCCGGCGCTACGGCCGTTCCCGGCGGTGACCCGGGCCCGGGTCAGGACCATCCACTCGTCGTGCCTCGACCAGTCGGTCAGCACGGAGAAGACCTGCTCGGGCCGGGCATGTGCGTCCACCGAGACGCTGATATGAGAACGGGTCACCTCCGGTTCCTTCCCACTACCCGGCGGCCGCCCCCTGGGGCGCGCCGCGAACATTGACAGGAAAATCCTATTTTCCTACCTTTTAAATCGATATTTAGTCGAGTTGGGCCATGAGAATGTGATGGCCTGACGGGCGACGCCGGTGCGGGCCGGTGCCATGCGGGTCTGTGACCGTGGGAACAGAGAGAGGGAGAGAGGGGCTGTCATGACCGCGTTCGCGGAGGGGGTCACGGTCAGGTCCGTGCCCTGGGACGACGGCGCGGCCGTGGCGCTGCGCCAGGCCATGGCCGAGGAGATGAGCGCCCGCTATGCCGACCTGCTCGCCGCCACCCCCGACCTGCTGCCCCGGGGCATGGACGTCGAGCCCGAGACCGTCGCCTACAGCGGGGTCGCGTACTCGGCGGAGGGTCTCCCCGTCGGGCACGTGGCGCTACGCAGGCTCGGCGAGGAACTGGAGCTCAAGCGGATGTTCGTGGCACCCTCGCACCGGGGCACCCGCGTGGCGCGAGCCCTGCTGGCCGCGGCGGAGGACGCGGCTCGCGCGCTGGGCGCGCCCCGGGTCATCCTGCAGACCGGCGACCGCCAGCCGGACGCGGTGAGGCTGTACCGGAGAGAGGGGTACACCCCTGTCCCGATCTTCCCTCCGTACGAGCGGCTCGCGGGTTCCCACTGCTTC
Source organism: Streptosporangium sp. CA-115845 (assembly GCF_050943795.1). NCBI lineage: Bacteria > Bacillati > Actinomycetota > Actinomycetes > Streptosporangiales > Streptosporangiaceae > Streptosporangium > Streptosporangium sp. CA-115845. The sequence goes on from NZ_CP191988.1 coordinate 3,897,492, forward strand.
GAGAAACCCCTGTCATGAAAAGCCCGAGACTCCCGGCAAGCGCAGGCCGACAGGCCCTCGCCGGCCTGGCCGATGGGTTCGGCCGGGCCGGCGAGGTGCCCGCGGGTACCTAGATGATCGGCTAGGACGCCACGCGCTCCGGGCTGTCGACGTAGATCTCACCGAAGTCGATCGCCGGGGCGAACCCGGCGAAGTTCTGCTGGACTTCTGCCTTCTCCGCCGCGTTCGGGTAGGGGTTGGTGCAACTCGTGCCCGCGCTCGCGCCGGACATCAGGTCCGTGCACCGGCCGGTGCGCCGGTCGGGCAGGCCCAGGATGTGGCCGATCTCGTGGGTGGCGATACGCAGCGGGTTGTGGCCTTCGGCGGTCGCCTGCCGTCCCATCCACACGGTTCCGCGGCCCAGGCTGGTGGGCTGCGCGCGAGGCCAGCCGTTGTCGGCGAGCACCACGAAGTCCGCGGGGCTGCCGGCCACCAGTCGCACGTTCGAGACGCTGGAGTTCCAGATTTGTGCCGCCTGATCCACGGCGGACCGGAACTCCGCGGCTCTGCTCGCGTCGTACCTGAGCACGCGTACGGCCGCCGTACGGGCGTCCGCCGCGTGGACGAGCGCGGCCTGGGCGGGGCTGGCCTGGGCGGGGCTGGCCATCAGGAAGGCCAGCCCCAGGATGAGGGCGACACCGAGGCGAGTGATTCTGGACATTTCTAGCGGGCCTCCTCGGCCATCGGGGGGTTGCTCACGGGGAGCAGCTGGTGAGGAGGTGGGATCAGCCGGTGACGAGCGTCAGCCCGTACACCGAGAGGATCTCGTTGATCGGCTGGTGGTAGGTGGTGCCGCCGACGGTGCAGTTGCCGGAGCCGCCGGAGGTGACGCCCTGGGCCTGGCTGCCGGAGATGTAGGAGCCGCCGGAGTCGCCGGGCTGGGCGCACACGGTGGTGCGGGTCAGGCCGCTCACCGTGCCCTGCGAGTAGGTCACGCTGGTGTTGTGCTGCTGGATGACGCCGCAGCGCCAGCCGGTGGTCGAGCCCGAGCGGCAGATCGAGGCGCCGACCGAGGCCTGGGTGGAGCCGCGGACGATCACGTTCGCGCCGCCGGAACCGCGCACCCACGGCTGTACGGTGTGGCCGGGAGTGGCGACCCAGGCGTAGTCGTTGCCGGGGAACGACGAGCCCTGGAAGGTACCGGACGGGTTGGTGGTGGCGTTGCCGGCCCGGCCGCAGTGCCCCGCGGTCACGAAGCCGGGGGTGGTCCCCTTACGGACGGAGAAGCCGATGCTGCACCGGCTGGAGCCGATGTAGTAGGCGCTGCCGCCGATGATGTTGATGAGGGGCTGGGGCTTCTCGGCGGAGAGCGTCACCCGTACGGCGTTCTTGTCGACGCCCGCGGCGGCGACGAGGGCCTCGCCCGCGGCCTGGTCGCCGGTGAGGACGACGACGCTGTTGGTGGCCACGTCGACGTACCAGAGGGACGCGCCGGCCTTCGCCTCCGCGGCGGCCTGGTCGAGGCCGTCCTTGACGGCGTTGAGTTCGGCCAGGGTCCGGCCGACGATCACGGGGTGTGCGCCCTTGGCCCTGATGGCGGTGGCGTCGGCGGCGTCGGTGGTGGCCACGGAGAGCTGGGAGGCGTCGCCGTTGAGCCAGGCGCCGGCGTAGTCGGCGCCGAGCTCGCCGCTCAGGGCGGACTCCGAGGCGGCCGCGCGCTGCTCGTTGGCCAGTCGCTGGACAGCCTGCTCGGCGGTGAGGCCGAGGTCGCGCTGGAGGGCCTCGAGCATCGCTGCCGGAGGCCGGGGGGCGAGGGGGGCGGGTGCTGCGACGGCGGGCGCCACGGTGGCGACCAGGTACAGGGCCACGGTGGTAGCTCCGGCCAGGAGGGTACCTCGACGTAACATGAACACTCCTTGTGAGGGGTGTTGTCAAGGTATTTGCGGGACGTTCGTTAAGGGATCTCCCAAACGATCCCTATCGCGATGTTATGGAGTCCTGATCACCGATGGCGGGCGAGTGATCGACTGGTCCACCCCACTCGCGCGGCTGCGAAGGGCTCTGGGAGACTGATCATCTTGCCCTCGGCGCACAGATGCCGATCTCTGGAAGCGATCGGACGGAGCGGCGTCGAACGACCGGTTGCAGGAGGACGCGTGCCCATGGCCGAAGAAGTCGCCGTCGACGGTGGGAGCGGAGGGCCGGCGCCGTTACCACGCCGCGATGACGCGTCCCGGTGCCCGCACACCGAGCACGACGAGCGCCGCTGCGTCCTGCCCCCCGGACACGATCTGGAGCACGTCTACCCGCACCAGCAGGCCGTCGCCCTGTGCGGGGGTGATTGACGGGCCGCCCCACGGCACGGGTACGGATCCCGCTGAGAGAACCGGGTCGATCCCCTTCGCGGGGTAGCGGTTCTCTCACCGGTGCCGGATGGGTCACTCGTGTTCGGCGTCCGGCGCGGGCCGGGGCAGGCTCAGCCTCCGGCCCGGTGGGGCGCCGGGTCAGAGCGCGGGGGAGTAGGGGCTCTCGCCGTCCCGGATCGCGGTGAGCATCCGGGCCGTGTACGCCTGCACGGCCTTGTGCAGGCCGTGGCCGAAGCTCACCCGGGCCACCCCGAGGGAGGCCAGCTCGCCGAGCGACGGCGTACCCGGACGGAACAGGATGTTGATCGGACCCTCGATCCGCTCGGCCAGTGCGCGGACGGCCTCGGCCTCGGCCGCGAAGATCGGGTAGACGCAGTCGGCGCCCGCCTCCAGGTAGCGGCGGCCCCGCCGCACCGATTCGGCCAGTCGCTCCCCGGCGTCTCCGGTGCCGTTCATGTAGGTGTCGATCCGAGCGTTGATCACCAGGTCCACGTCGGCGGCGACCGCGGCGGACCGGACGGCGCCCAGGAAGGCCGCCTGCTCGTCGGCGTCGACCATGGCGCCGGTGCGCGGATCGGAATCCTCCAGGTTGCAGCCGGAGGCCCCGGCGGCGGCGAGCCGCTCGACCAGTTCGGCGGGCTCCAGCCCGTAGCCGCGCTCCATGTCCGCGGTGACGGGCAGGCCGACCGAGCGGCTGATCCTGGCGATCGCGGCCAGCATCTCCTCGACCGGTGTCTCCTCACCGTCGTCGTAGCCGAGCACCGGGGCGACGGCGGCGCTGCCGGTGGCGATCACCGGGAACCCCTCGGCCTCGACGGCACGTGCCGACGCGGCGTCCCAGACGTTGGGCACCACCAGCGGGTGGCCCGGCACGTGCAGCGCCCGGAGCGTCGCGGCTTTCTCACCGGCCGTCGTCGAGGTGGCGCCGGTGGTTTCTCTGCTGGTCTGAGTGGTCATGGAAGTGACCTTAGGGAGAAAGTGGACCGACCCCAAGGACCAATCCCGCATTAATCGATTGAGCCACTTCGTGCCCAGGCCGTCACCGGGCAGCGGAGAAGACGGAGACCTTCGGCCCCCTGGCCAGGGGGCCGAAGGTCTCCGTTCCTTCGAATACGTCAGGCGCTCTTGCGGCGCTGGGCGCGTAGAATCGCCAGGCGCTCGTTGAGCACCTCCTCCAGGTCCTCGATCGTGCGGCGCTCCAGCAGCATGTCCCAGTGCGTGCGTGGGGGCTTGGCCTTCTTGGCCTCCGGCACCTCGCCGTCCACCCGGAGGGCGGTCGCACCGCACATGCGGCACTCCCAGGTCGCCGGGATCTCGGCCTCAGCGGCAAGCGGAACGTCGAATCGATGGCCCTTCGGGCAGGTGTAGGACACCTCCTGGCGCGGGGCCAGATCGGTGTTGCGGTCGTTCTCGTAGCTGGTCGCCCCGAGCCGGGTACCGCGTAGCGCACGCTCGCCCATGTCTGAATGCCTCCTGAGGGCCCCGTCGTGAGGGGTTCGTCTCCCACGGCGTACAACGCTTGATACCGTGTGTGGATTCCCACAGACAGGGTGATCCAATCGCACGTTCTTGACCCGGTCTGTGAAGGAACCCTTTTCCGGGGCGTTCTCAGAGGCGTTCCGGCACCTGGTTTCCGGCCGCTCTGATGGCCTTGGGCAGGTCGACGAGGGCGAGCAGCACGAAACCGAGCACGAAGAAGATCACCAAAGAGATGATGCCCAGGCGGTAGCTGTCGGTCAGCTGGAGCGCCAGGCCGAGGGTGAACGACCCGAGGAATGTCGAGCCCTTGTCGCTGATCTCGTACAGGCTGTAGTACTCCGCCTCCTTGCCCCGCGGGATCACGTGTGAGAACAGCGAGCGCGACAGTGCCTGCGTCCCGCCCATCACGATCGCGATGGCGAATCCCAGCGCGAAGAAAGGCCCCGCCGACCCCTTGGGCAGGAAGTAGGCCACGGCCACCACGGCGACCCAGGCGATCAGCGCGACCATCACGACCCGCTTGGCCCCGTACGAGCCGGCGAGCCGGCCGAGCAGCAGCGCCCCGAAGAAGGCCACGAACTGCACCATCAGGATCGCCGCGATCCGCACGGTCTGGTCAAGACCGAGCTCCTTGTCGGCATAGGTGGCCGAGAAGGAGATGACCGTCTGCACGCCGTCGTTGTAGATGAGATAGGCGACCAGGAAGCCCAGGGTCAGCGGGTAGCGCCGTAGCTCCCTGATCGTGCGGCCCAGCTGGCGGAAGCTGCCCGTCACGGCCTGGACGGCCGTCTCGGCGCCGGGGGCGAGCGCCCGCCGGTTGCGCAGCCGCAGCAGCGGGATGACGGTGAACCCGCCCCACCACAGGCCCGCCGAGGCCAGGGCGATGCGCACGGCCTCGCCCTCGGTGACGCCGAAGGACTTGTGCTTGAGGAAGAGCGCCAGGTGGAAGGCGAGCAGCAGGCCGCCGCCGAGGTAGCCGAAACCCCATCCCTGGGCGGAGACCCGGTCACGCTCGTCCGCCGTGGCGATCTCCGGCAGGAACGAGTTGTAGATCACGAACGCGGCGGCGAAGGCGACGTTGGCCACCAGGAACAGCGCGCCGCCCAGCAGGTAGCGTCCGTCGGCGACGAACCAGAAGCAGAGGGTGGCACCGGCGCCGAGGTAGGCGAACAGCCCCATGAGCTCCTTCTTGCGGCCGGTGTGATCGGCCAGGGCGCCCGCCACGGGCATCAGGATGATCTGCAGGATGGCCGCGCTGCCCACCACGAAGGAGTAGTAGGCGCTGGGCCGTACGTCGAACCCGAGCACGTCCACGTAAGGGCGGCCCTGGGCGGCGGTCTCCGCGATCGTCGTCAGGTAGGGGCCGAGGAAGACCGTCAGGACAGTGGTGGGGAAGGCGGAGTTCGCCCAGTCGTAGAAGTACCAGCCGCGCTGTTCGCGGCGGCGGGCCTGGGGGGTTTCCTCGACGACCTGTTCGGAGGTCATGGGGTCCTCGGTTCGCTGGGGGGCGGGGGAAGGGGCGCTCGCGCCGTCGTGCGCTCAGGTCGCCACGAGAGGGCACGCGCGTGGTGGCCGGGTCGGTGCTCTCGCGGGGCCGCGCCTGTTCCGGCGGTCACGCGCCCGCGTGCCACCCACGCGGCTCACGCGGCTCACGCGGCTCACGCGGCTCACGCGGCTCACGCGGCTCATGCGGCTCACGCGGCTCACGCGGCGAGACGGCCGGGGTGCCACTGGCCACGGGCCTCCAGCACGTCGCGCAGCCCGGAGATGTTGTCGGTCATCAGGCCGTCCACGCCCGCGTCGAGCAGGCGTTCCATCACCCCGGTGTCGTTGACGGTCCACACGTGGACCTGCATGCCGAGCGCGTGCGCCGTGCGGACCAGGGCGGGCGTGGTGATCCGCAGGCCGCGGAAGCCCACCGGCACCTGCGCGCACGGCACCCCGGCGCGGGCCAGGCGGGCGAGCATCCGGCCGTACCCGGAGGTGGTGGCGGCGGCACGCAGGGCCGCCACGCCGCGTGGCCCGAGCGAGGAGCACACCTCGCGACCGATCGCGGCGCGGGCACGGGCGAGTCGCTCCTCGGAGAAGGAGGTGAGGCAGATCCGGTTATGGGAGGCGGTCCGCCTGACCGCCTCGGCGAGCGGCGCGATGGCCGCCGCCTCCTTGACGTCGATGTTGAAGCGCGCCTCGGGCCACGAGCCCAGCAGGTCCTCCATCAACGGGATCTCGTCCACGCCGCCGATCCGCGCCTCGCGCACCAGCCGGTACGGCAGCGCGGCGATCCGTCCCCGGCGGTCGGTCACCCGGTCCAGTGTGTGGTCGTGGAAGGCCAGGAGCACCCCGTCGGAGGTGGCGTGCGCGTCGGTCTCCAGGTAGGTGTAGCCGAGTTCGACGGCCCGCTCGAAGGCGGCGAAGGTGTTCTCCCTGCCCTCGGCGGCCCCGCCCCGGTGGGCGAAGGCAAGCGGGGCGGGATGGTCGAGGAAGGGGTAACGACGCTGCACGTGCAGGAGTATGCCCCCTGTGCGCAGGGCTCGTCATCGCGAGCAGATGAACATTTGGGTCACAAGACCCCGGAACGGGGCCGATCGGCGAGTCTTTGCCTCGGCTTGTTCACCGGCTTGTTCATCGCCATGGATGATGAAAAACACCTGGTCATTCACGGCAGACCTCGCCGCTTCAGCTGGTTCTCGGTTCACGGGAGCACGACGTCGAGACCGAGGTCCACGAGAACGGAGGCCGCGTATGAGCACCGGGAACATTCCGAAGCCCGTGGCGGGCGTCGGCGGTTTCGTCGACGACCGCCTCGGCGCCGCCCCCTTTCTCAAGCGCAACCTGCGGAAGATCTTCCCTGATCACTGGACGTTCCTGCTCGGCGAGATCCCGCTCTACTCGTTCGTCGTCCTGCTGCTGACCGGCGTGTTCCTGACGTTCTTCTTCAGGCCCACCATGGGCGAGGTCGTCTACGACGGCTCCTACGGCCCGCTGCGGGGCGTCATGATGTCCGAGGCGTACGCTTCGACGTTGAACATCAGCTTCGATGTGCGCGGTGGCCTGCTGATGCGGCAGATGCACCACTGGGCCGCCCTGCTGTTCGTCGCCGGGATGCTGGTGCACATGCTCCGGATCTTCTTCATGGGCGCCTACCGCAAGCCCCGGGAGCTGAACTGGGTGATCGGCGTGCTGCTGCTGACGCTGGCCCTGGCCGAGGGGCTGACCGGCTACTCCCTGGCCGACGACCTGCTCTCCGGCGTCGGCCTGCGGATCACCGCAGGCACGATGATCTCGTTTCCGGTGATCGGCACCTGGCTCACCTTCTTCCTCTTCGGCGGCCAGTATCCCGGCGAGGACATCATCTCGCGGTTCTACTCGATACACATCCTGCTCCTGCCGGGCGTCCTGCTGGCGCTGATCACCGCCCACCTGATGCTGACCTGGGTGCTGAAGCACACCCAGATGCCGGGCAAGGGCCGCACCAACGACAACGTGGTGGGCGGCCCCTTTTACCCGTCCTTCGTCGCCAAGTCCAGCGCCTTTTTCATGTTCACCTTCGGCGTCATCGCGCTGCTGGGCACCTTCGCCCAGATCAACCCGATCTGGCTGTACGGTCCCTACACCCCGGCCAACATCTCGGCGGGCTCGCAGCCCGACTTCTATCTGGCGTTCCTCGACGGCGCGCTCCGCCTGATGCCCTCCTGGGAGATCAATTTCCTGGGCTTCACGCTGCCGCTGAGCGTGCTGATCCCGGCGCTGGTGCCGATGGGCATCATCATGACGGGCCTGGCGCTGTATCCGTTCATCGAGCCGTGGGTCACCGGAGACCATCGCGAGCACCACGTCGTGGACCGTCCCCGCAACAATCCGCACCGCACCTCGATCGGCATGGCCGCGATCACGTTCTACGGGATCCTGTGGCTGATAGCCTCGAACGACGAGATCGCCGCGTTCTTCCACCTCTCGCTGAACGCGCTGACCTACACCGGCCGCGTCATGATCTTCCTGGGGCCGACCCTGGTCTACTACATCACCTACCGGATCTGCCTGGGCCTGCAGCGCCGCGACGCCGCGCAGATCGGCCACGGCGTGGAGACCGGCGTGATCAAGCGTCGGCCGCTGGGTGACTACATCGAGGTGCACGTCCCGCCCAACGAGGGCATCGAGGCTCTCATCCGGGGCAAGAGGCCGATCCCGACCGTCCCCGAGGCCGTCGAGGACGAGGAGGGGATCCCCGCGGCCGGGAGACACCGCCGGCTCGCCAGGCTTCGCGCCAGGATGAGCAGGATCTACGGAGGCGAGAAGGTACCGCTCGACGGTGCCGGGGGGCACGACGGGCAGAGGCGTGACGGGCAGGGGGCCGAAGGGCGCGCGGCCATCGGTTCGGGCGCCGGCTCGAGCACGGATGAGAGCGGGCGCCCGTCCCGGTGACGATCAGTCCTCCGGCAGTGCCTTGCCCGACCACTCCTGGCGACGGGCCTCCGCCACCGCGATCGCCGCCGCGACCGAGACGTTGAACGAGCCGACCCGGCCCACCTGCGGGATGTAGCAGACGCCGTCGACGGCCTCCAGCAGCGCGGGGGAGCATCCGTGGTCCTCGCTGCCCACCACCAGGCACACGTCGCCGTCCAGCTTGGCCTCGGACAGGGGCACCGCGTCGCCGGTCAACTCCACCGCGACCACGGTGAATCCGTCGTCCCTGGCCGCCCGTACGGCCTCCAGGACGGGCACCGGCTCCTCCCAGGCCACCAGGCGGTCGGTGCCCAGCGCGGTCTTCTGCGCCTTGGGGTTGGTCGGCGGGGTGGCGTTGCCCGCCAGCCAGATCCGCTCCACCCCGAAGGCGGCGGCCGTGCGGAAGATGGAACCGACGTTGAACGGGCCGGTCACCGACTCCAGGATCAGTGCGAGCCGCCCCTCGGTGTTTCTCCGCCAGGTGCGGTTGAGGCGCTTGACATCGGTCGGGCGCAGCTGTCTGCGCGGGTTCGCCGTCATCGGTCGTTCACCGTTCCTCGTCGTTCCTCGTTCGTCTCTCGGGCGGCTCGTGTCCCGCCCGCCGGGATGACCGCGCTCACCGCGCCGGGTCCGCCGGTGACCCGGCCTCCACCCGGAGGATCCGGTACGCCGAGCGGGAGGCCACCCGCTCGGTGGGCCAGCCCCGCTCGTTCAGCCAGCGCTGCAGGGAGTCCGAGCCCAGGTGCTTCTGGACCACCAGGTGGGCGACGCCGTCGGGGGTGAGGCGGGACAGCCAGCGGGTCAGCATCTCGTGCATCGCGGCCTTGCCGATGCGGATCGCCGGATTGGACCAGATGGCGGAGAACCGCACCTGGGGCGGAACCTCGTCGACATGCATCGCCCTCACGTTGCCGAGGGAGGCGGACCTGGCGTTCCTGGCGCACAGCTCCACGGACCTGCGGTTGACGTCCACCGCCCAGACCGTCGCCTCGGGGGCGCGCGAGGCCATCGTCAGCGCGATCGGCCCGTAGCCGCAGCCCAGGTCGAGCAGGTCGCCACCGGACGGCGGAGGAGGCACGCTCTCCAGCAGGATCCGGGTGCCCACATCGACGCGCTCGGCGGAGAAGACCCCGCTGTCGGTCTCCAGCTTCAGGTGAAGGTCGGGGAGCACGAGCGTGACCGAGCCGGGACGGCCGGCGGCCTCGGGACGCTCCTCGAAGTAATGTGCCACGTCGTAGAACGTTACCAATGGCCGGGACCTGCTCAGGGCAGCCGCGACCCCAGCAGCAGGGCCACCCCGGCGGTCACCAGCCCGGTCAGGATCGCCGCCACCACGAACCACTGGGTGACCTCCTGGTTGACCGTCCGGTAGCCCAGCGAGGTGCCGATCTGCTCGTACACCTCCCGCAGCTGGCTGCCGGACTCCGCCTCGTAGGCCCGGCCGCCCGTGCCGTCCGACAGGGTCTGCAGGGTGGTCTTGTTCACCGGCACGTTCACGTCGCGCCCGTCGATCGAGACGGTGCCCTCCTGGGTGCCGTAGGCGATCGTGGAGACCGGCACACGCGAGCTCATAGCCGACTCGATCGCCTCCGCCACCGAGCGGCCAGAGGTGTTGTCGCCGTCGGACAGCAGGACGATCGCCGCCGGCGGGGGGTCGGTCACCGCCCGCTGGTCGAAGGAGCGCAACGAGTCCAGGGAGCTGAACACCGCCTCGCCGATCGCGGTGCCCGCACGGGTGCTCAGATTGCCGAGGGAGGTGCTCACCGCCTGGTGGTCGGTGGTGGGGGAGACCACGACGGATGCGGAGCGGGCGAAGGCGACCAGCCCGACGTTGAAGCGTTCCGGCAGGTCCGCGACGAACTTCTGGGCCGCCTCCTTGGCCGCGGAGATCCGGTTCGGCTGGACGTCGTCGGCCTCCATCGACAGCGAGACGTCCAGCGCGATGATGATCGTCGCACGGTCGCGGGGGATCCGCACCGAATCGGCGGGACGGGCCGAGCCCATGATCAGCAGCCCCATCATGACGAAGAACAGCAGCGGGGCGACGTGCCGCCGCCAGCCGGGCCCCGGGGGGGTCACCAGTGTCAGCAGCGGCAGGTTGGTGAAGCGCAGCGCGTAGCGGCGCCGGGCGAACTGGGCGGCCACGTAGCCCGCCACGAGCAGCGTCAATGCGGCGAACAGCCACAGCCAGGCCGGAGAGAGGAAAGTCACCGTGTCGCTCCCGACCTCGGGTGCCTATGGGTCAGGTACGCCATGCGCCGCTGCCGCAGTACGAACTGGGCGATGTCGAAGACCCAGTCGCGGTCGGTGCGCAGCACCAGGTGGGCCACCCCGCAGCGGCGCAACGCCGTCTGGTTGGCCGCCCGCTGCGCGGCGGCGGCCTCCGCGTACGCCCGGCGGACCTTGGGCGTGAGCTGGATCTGGCGGCTCCGCCCCGACTCCGGGTCGGTCAGGTTGACCAGTCCGACCGCCGGCAGCTCCAGCTCGCGGGGGTCGATCACCTCGACGGCCATTACCTGGTGGTGGGCGGCCAGCCTGCGGATCGGCCGCTCCCAGGGCAGCTCCAGGGTGGGATCGAGAGTGGGTTCGGGATCGAGGAAGTCGGAGACGATCACTCGTAGGCCGCGCCGTCGCCGTGCCGAGGCCATCACCTCGATGGCCTCGGCCAGGTCGGGGGCGTCGGCGACGGCACGACCTCTGGGAGCCTCCATCAGTGAGTGCAGCAGGCCGTACAGTGCCGGGCGGCCGCTCCTGGCGGGCATCCGGTGGACGTACTCGTCGTGCAGGACGTACGCGCCGAAGCGGTTTCCGATCCGGCCCGCCAGGAAGCCGATCGCCCCGATGGCGGCCACGACCAGGTCCCGCTTCTCCATGTCGGCGGTGCCGAAGTCCATGCTGGGCGACAGGTCCGCCAGCGCCCAGGTCTCCAGCTCCCGGTCGGCGACCAGGTCGCGCACGTGCGGGACCGTCGTGCGGGCGGTCACCGCCCAGTCCATCCGCCGGATGTCGTCTTCGCCGGGCACGTAGACCCGGCTGTCGCCGAACTCGCTGCCAGGACCGGGAAGGAGCCCCTGGTACGCACCCTGCAGCAACCCGTCCAGGCGCCGCACGATGGTGAGCTCCAGCCGCCGCAGCGCCTGCTCGGAGGTGCCTATGGCGACGCTGTGTTGATGGCGACGCTGGCGCGTCGCGGTGAGGCCGCTCTTATCCGGCTCCTTCCCTCGTCGCGAGGGGTCGCTCGTGCCTCGCGACCCCTCGCTCCTCAGTCCAGTCGCCGGCGCGGCCTCACGAGCCATTTGCGACGCTGCGCGTCGCGGTTCGGCCGCTGGGACCCGGCTCCTTCCCTCGTCGCTCATCCGCTTCGCTCCTTCGCTCCTCAGTCCAGTCCCCGGCGCGGCCTCACGAGCCATTTGCGACGCTGCGCGTCGCGGTTCGGCCGCTGGGACCCGGCTCCTTCGCTCCTCAGTCCAGTCCCCGGCGCGGCCTCACGAGCCATTTGCGACGCTGCGCGTCGCGGTTCGGCCGCTGGGACCCGGCTCCTTCCCTCCTCAGTCCAGTCCCCGGCGCGGCCTCACGGAAGTCCCTCAGGCGGGCATGGGCACGTCCCCACACCGCTTTCTGAGGTGGTCACCGGGGGCCCTGGTTCCAGACGACGAGGGGGGGTGGAACGGCGGCGAGGATCTGGCGGATCACGTCCTCGGGGTCGATCCCGTCGGCCAGGGCGTCGAAGGTGAGCATCAGCCGGTGGGACATCACGTCCACCGCCACGTCGCGGATGTCGTCGGGAAGCAGGTAGTCGCGGCCCCGCAGCAGCGCCAGGCCACGCCCCGCGGCGACCAGGCCGAGGGTGGCCCGGGGACTGACACCGATCTCGATGTTCTCCTCCAGCCCGGCCAGGCCGTAGTCGGCGGGGGAGCGGGTGGCCATCACGAGCCTGACCACGTAGTCGGCGACGAGCTGGTGGACCGAGACCTGATCGGCCATCGACTGCAGGGCGGCCAGCCGCGCGGGGTCGAGCACCGCCCTGGGAGCCGGCGGCGTGACGCTCATCCGGTGCAGGATCTCCAGCTCCTCGTGGGCACTGGGATGGGTGACGCGGACCTTGAACAGGAACCGGTCGCGCTGAACCTCGGGGAGGGGGTAGACGCCCTCGGACTCGATCGGGTTCTGGGTGGCCAGCACGATGAACGGCCTGGGCAGCGGGTGGGTCTCCCCGGCCAGGGTCACCTGCCGCTCGGCCATGACCTCCAGCAGCGCCGACTGCACCTTGGCCGGGGCCCGGTTGATCTCGTCGGCGAGCAGGAAGTTGACGAACACCGGGCCGAGTTCGACGTCGAAGACCTCGCGGGAGGGGTGGTACACCCGAGTGCCCACGATGTCACTGGGGACCAGGTCGGGGGTGAACTGGATACGGGCGAAGGCACCGCCGACCACGGTGGCCAGCGTCGAGGCGGCCAGGGTCTTGGCCACGCCCGGCACGCCCTCCAGCAGGCAGTGGCCGCGGGCGAGGAGCGCCACGAGCAACCGCTCCACCATGTGCTCCTGCCCGACGATGACCCGCCGGACCTCGGTCAGGGCGTCGCGCAGCAGTCCGGTGTCGATCTCGCTCGGCAGTTCTTCTGCGACGGTCATGTCGATATTCCATCACGTCCGGCGAGGGAACCGCCGGGTCGACCCGGCGGTGAATCGCCTTCCCCGTCATGGTTCCCGTGTTCGGGGCGGCCGGTGCCCGTCTCGGCCGAGGGAGGCGAGAAGCCGACTCCTCGGATGGGGGGAAGTCACCCGGGCCCGGTGGTGGCTCGCACGGTGTGCCCGATCTCGTCACCCGGGTGGCATGGGGTGATCACCCGGGTGTGCTTTCATGTCAGACGTGGCCACTCCGCTCCAGTATGGTGACCCGCCCCAGTTGGGACCCTTCGTCGTGCAGGCACGTCTGCGGGTGGGACCCGCCGGGCTGGTCTATCTCGGGCTCGCGCCCGACGGCAGGGCCGTCTCGGTCGCGGTGCTGACCAGGGGAGCCGCACTCGACCCGGCGGCCCGCGACCGCTTCGTCACCGGTGTCCGTGACGCGGCGGTCAGCCGTTCCGGCGTCCGGGGCTGGATGGCCAGGGCGACACGCGGGCGCACCGCGGTGGCCGACACGGTCCCGCAGGTGCTGGCCATGGACGGTGGGAGCGCCCCGTGGGTGGCCACGCCGTACGAGCCCGACAGGGCGGGAGCGGAGCGGTTCCTCGAACCGGTGCTGGTCAGCGGAACGCTGATCGGCGAGCAGCACGGCCCCGACTTCGCGCCGCACTGGGTGGGTGACCGCTCGCCCGCGCTGCCCGCGCCGCCCAAGGGCGCGCCGCCGCCGACCGAGACCCGCCGAGCCGTGATCGTCGCGGGGGTCGTGCTGACCGTGCTGCTCGTGCTGCTGGCCGTGACGGTCTGGCTCCTGCTGCGCAAGGAGGACGATTTCAAACCGCCGCCGAGGCCGCTGCCGCCCACGGTGTTCGTACCGACCCCGCCACCGGTCCCGACGACGCCGGATCCCGGCCGGCCCACCCCTTCGCCGTCGCCGAGCCGGAGCGGGACCGGTACCCCCGGCCCTGAGCGGGGCGACGAGAACGAGGGCGAGCCGATCTAGGGGGTCCGCCGGTGAGGCCGGGGACGCGGCCGCTGGGTGGTCCACCTCCGGGCGCGGGTGTGTCGGCCGGCTGGGAAAGGGCGCCCGCCGAGCCGTCGCCGGCTGTTTAAATTGCCACCCCTCTTTGTGGAGATTCTTCTCTTTATCGCTATAAGGCGTTCTGTGTCGGTTAAGGGGGACTGTGTGCCGATATGGATTGGTGCGCCGAATACGACCGCGGCAGGGAAGGAATCGTCATCATGACGGATGTGTCGAGCATGGGACCCCAGCCGGGCGATGACCGCCCGATCCTGACCAATCGGCAGGGGCACCAGGTCTACGACAACCAGAACCAGCGTACGGTCGGCGCGAGGGGCCCGGCCACGCTGGAGAACTACCAGTTCCTGGAGAAGATCAGCCACTTCGATCGCGAGCGCGTCCCCGAGCGGGTGGTCCACGCGCGAGGGGTGACCTCCTACGGCTACTTCGAGGCCTACGGCACGTTCGGTGATGAGCCGATCAGCCGCTACACCCGGGCGAAACTCTTCCAGGAGCCCGGAAAGCGGACCGATGTGGCCGTCCGGTTCTCCACGGTGATCGGTGGCAGGGACTCCTCGGAGGCCGCCCGCGACCCGCGCGGGTTCGCGGTGAAGTTCTACACCGAGGACGGCAACTGGGATCTCGTCGGTAACAACCTGGCGGTCTTCTTCATCAGGGACGCCCTCAAGTTCCCCGACGTGATCCACTCACTCAAGCCGGACCCGGTGACGTTCAGGCAGGAGCCCGGCCGGATCTTCGACTTCATGTCGCAGACGCCGGAGAGCATGCACATGCTCGTCAACCTGTTCAGCCCGCGCGGCATCCCTGCCGACTACCGGCATATGCAGGGTTTCGGGGTCAACACCTACAAGTGGGAGAACCAGGAGGGCGACAGCCGTCTGGTGAAGTACCACTGGATCCCCAAGCAGGGCGTGCGCAGCATGACCGCCGAGGACGCCGCGGCCGTACAGGCACTGGAACTCGGGCACGCCACCAAGGATCTGCACGAGGCGATCGACCGGGGCGACTTCCCCGAGTGGGAGCTGCGGGTGCAGATGATGAGCGACGACGACCACCCCGAGCTGGACTTCGACCCACTGGACGACACCAAGGTGTGGCCGGAGAACGAGTTCCCGCCCATGCCGGTCGGCAAGATGGTGCTGAACCGCAATGTGGCCAACAACTTCGCCGAGAACGAACAGATCTCCTTCGGGACCGGTGTCCTGGTCGACGGCCTCGACTTCTCCGACGACAAGATGCTGGTGGGCCGTACGTTCTCCTACAGCGACACCCAGCGCCACCGGGTGGGCCCCAACTACCTGCAACTGCCGGTCAACCAGGCCAGGCACGCCCAGGTGCGCACCAACCAGCGCGACGGCGAGATGGCCTACTACGTCGACGGGCAGGGCGCCAACCCGCACGTCAACTACGAGCCGTCCATCACCGGGGGGCTCCGGGAGGGGCAGTACCCCACTTACGACGAGCAGGGGCCGGTCATCTCCGGGAGGCTGACCCGCAAGCGCATTCCGCGCACCAACGACTACACCCAGGCCGGTCAGCGCTACCTGCTCATGGAGCAGTGGGAGCGCGACGATCTCGTGCTGAACTTCGTCGACCTGCTCTCCCAGGCCTCGCGCCCCGTCCAGGAGCGTATGGTCTGGCACTTCCTGATGGCCGAGGACGATCTCGGGCTCAGGGTGGGAGAGGGGCTGGGCATCAGCCCCGGGGACGTCTCCCACCTGAAGCCGTTGATCGGCCAGGACCTGACGGGCGAGGACCGCGAGCGGCTGTCCAAGCTGGGCAAGAACGGGCCGCGCGAGGTGACCGGCCTGAAGATGACGCACTGCGTGCCCGACGAGCGGGCACGGGTGGAGCGGTAGGAACCGGCCGCCGGGCCGGAGTATACGCCCCGGCCCGGCGGGAGCGGCGGTCGCCGGGCCCCGGAGCGCGCGGAAATGGTCCGCCGTTGCGCACCGCCGGGGTTCGACCCGCTGATCGGGGCCTTCCTTAACGGAAGAGAGCATCGGTCAAAATCGCCCGATTTTTCCGCTTAAAAGGTATGAGTACCACTACAGCGGGCACGCGATCCTCAACCTGAGCTGCCAGTATCTGAGCCGTTCTCACTCCCAATTGGATCGCCATGCCTGTTAAGAGCAACGTTATTCCGATCATTAACTGGTCCCGCCGCTCCTCCTGCCTCAGTGAGGATCCCGAACTCTTCTTTCCGGTGTCCTACGAGGGGCCGGGGCGTGAACAGTACGAGCGCGCCAGAGCCGTGTGCAGCCGCTGCCCGGTGCGCGGGCGCTGCCTGGAGTACGCGTTGAACACCCAGCAGATGGACGGTGTGTGGGGAGGCACCACCCCCGACGAGCGCAGGGCCACCATGACCAGGGCGAGGCGCCAGGTCAGGTAGCGGTGCCCCGGAGCCGGCCGTTCGGATCTCGCCCGCCTCTTCGACGAGCGCGCGGAACCTGGCGGCGTTGCGCTGGGCGTTGTCCCGGCGGCAGTTGTCGAGGAGCACGTGGGTGACCTGGTTCACCGGCCGCACGTGACCGCCGTGCCGGTCAGCGGCGGGGTGACGGCCAGGGGTTGGGGCGGCAGCCGTACAGGGACTTGGTCTGCTGGAGCATCACCGGGGCCCGCCGGCCGGGGCCGGGGCAGGACACGTGGCCATGGCCGAGGCCGTGCCCGACCTCGTGGCTGATGACGTACTCGCGGTAGGAGGCCACGTCACGGCCGTAGCCTCGCGCCCCGGTGTTCCAGCGGACCGCGTTGATGATCGCGCGCCCGCCGTTCCAGCAGGACAGCGTGCCGTTGGTCCGCATCGGCAGGCAATGCCGGTCGGCCGTCTCCGGGCTGCTCAGCGAGACCCTGAGCTCCACTGGGCCGCGCGCCATCCGTTTGAACCGGTACCCCCAGCCGCGCGGATCGTTGAGGATCCGGTGCACCTCGGAGGCGAACTCCTCCACCTCGAACGGCAGGCCGCGCTCGACCTCCACCGCGTACCGGACGACCCTGCCCTTGCCCCTGGGAGGTCTGGCCTCGCCGGGGGCGACGGCGTAGCGGCCCTTGGCCGCCCGGGGCACCTTCATCCTCAGCGGTTGCTGCCGGCCGTTGGCCAGCAGGAGCGGCTCCTCGGCCGGGCCGGAGGGGTCGGCCGTACCCCGAGGCTGCGGTGGCGGGGTCGGTGTCACCGGCGTCACGGGTATCTGGGGCAGGGCGGCGTCCGGGGGTGGGGGAATGTCGGGAACAGGCTCGAGGTGACCGCTCAGCAGGGTGACCGCTCCGGCCGTGAACGTGGCCATGACGCTGAACGCGAGAAGCCACATAACGGTCTTGGAGTCACGTCGACTTTCGTTCCTGGACATAGTCCGTAAACCCTATTGCCCTCCGGAGGTAACTGATCAAACCAGGGGAAAATCCACCAGATGGTGGCATCTCTGGGAGCCTTGGGGAGGGTACGCCAACGGCGGCCGCGGGTGGCGGCCGCCGTCGGGTCAGGGGGTTCGCGATCCTGGGCCGCCGCCGGTGCCGTGCTTCGACGGCGGCCCGGTGGCGGCCCGGTGCCCTAGGAGTGCGGGCAGGTGTCCTGGTACTCGGAGATGTTCCGGTCACCCCGGGGCGCGGGGCACAGGAACTGCTCGTAGCGGGTGTCGTTGTCGACGAATCGCTTCAGCCACGAGATGCTGTACTTGGCGATCGTCGTGTTGGAGGCGTTGGGCGCGAAGTGGCCGGCGCCGTCGAGTTCCAGGTAGGCCTTCTCCGAGGAGGCCGGGATGCTGTTTTGAACTCCTCCCCGGCTTGGGGCCGGGGATTCTCCCGTCGCGTCGCGGTTAAGCGGCGCGCGGGGGTTGACGCTTCGCAGACCGGGTAACCCCGAGGTCTCCACGTCCTGACACCGCTGTTCCGTCGGCGTTGTTGATGTTGATCGTGGCGTTGGTGTCGGCATGCCCGACCCATCCGCACGCGGGGCTTGTGCAGGTGAACACGGTTTTGACGCGGCTGGCCGGGTCGCGGTGCCCGCACCGGTGGCAGGTCTGCGACGTGCCCGGGGTGGGCACCTTCACCACCATCCCGCCGCGATCACGGGTTTTGTACTCCAGCAGGGTGACCGTGCGAGCCCAGGCCTCCCCGGCGATCGAGCGGTTCAGTCCGGCCTTCTGTGCGACGTTCACGCCGGGGTTGTCGACTGTGCCCTTGGCAGAGCGGACCATGTTCGTAATCTTCAGGTCTTCCACCTTGATCACGCTGAAGGTGTCGGCGAGTTCGGTGGTGGTCTGGTGCTGCCAGTCCACGGCTCGGCGCTTGGCTGTCGCGCGGGCCTTGGCGATCTGGTCGTAGGTGCGCCTCAGCCGTTTGGACGTGGGCCGGCCGGGAGTGCGTGTGCGGCGCTGGCGTGCGGACTTCTTCTCCAAGCGGCGCAGGTGTTCCCTCTCGCCGCCGGCGAGCCAGGGTGCGTGCTCACGCATGGTGGTGTCCGACAGGGCCAGGGCGATGTTGATTCCCCGGTCGATCCCGACCTGCGGGCCGGGGTGGCAGAGCGGGGCGGGCACCTGGCGTTCGGTCCGGAACACGATGTGCCAGCTGTCGGCTTCCTTGACCAGGCGGGCTCCGGTGATCCGCCCGGCAGGGCCGCCCTTGGTGAGGCCGGGCAGGTCCTTGGTCCACCGAAACCGGACCCGCCCGGCCTTGGGCAGGTTGATCGCACCCCACCGCCGGTTGACCCGCTTGATCTGCAAATCGCGGGCTTGGGGGACATCCACGGCCAACCGGGACCGCAGGCGGCCCTTGAACGTGGGCCGTTTCGCCGGATGGTCGGGGTTGAGGAAATTCGCCCATGCCTGCCGATACGTTCTCAGCACCGCTTGCGCCGCCTGGGCGGGCAGTTGTCCCATCCAGTCGATCTCGCGGCGGGCCTGCCGGATCGCCGCGTCGCAGTCCTTGACCGAGGCCAGACGGCCTTGGCGGAAGGTGAAGTACTCATGCAGCAGGTTCCACAGGGTGCGAGCGGTGTGCGCCTGACCATCCAGCACGGCCACCTGTGCCGCGCTCAGGTCGAGACGCGCCACGTGCGCCCGGGTCTGCTTCACCAACTCCACGCATTGATCGTATCGTTTGGTTTATGTCACCGCGCTGGAATCCGAATCCCGATGTCCGGACGGGACGCCATGTCGTTTATCACCTTCACGCGCACTTGGTGTTCGTCACTAAGTATCGGCGGGGGGTGTTCACGAACGAGATGCTGGCCCGCTGCGAGGAGATCATGCGGGAGGTGTGCGCGGACTTCGAGGTCGAGTTGCGTGAGTTCAACGGCGACCACGACCATGTCCATCTGCTGATCCACTACCCGCCGAAGGTCGCCCTGTCCAAACTGGTCAACAGTCTCAAGGGCGTCTCGGCACGGCTCCTGCGCAAGGAGTATGCCGCGCATGTCCGCAACCATCTGTGGGGTGGACACTTCTGGTCTGGGTCCTACTTCGCCGGGTCGGTCGGCGGCGCACCGCTCACGGTACTCAAGCAGTACATCGAGCAGCAGCAACGCCCACCGTGACCTGTGGGTGAAGGCACGCCCGCGCTCTAGCGGGCACTCCCGCGCGGGCCTTCACCCCCGGCCTGAAGGCCGGAGCACTGGCCCGCATTTCGGTAGATCGTCCCTCCGCCGAAGCCGGTCACCCGGAGCGAGGAGACATTGGTCTCCGCGATCGCGAACGGCCCTCTGACCGCCTCGATGCCGGCGTTGGTCGGGTCGGGTCGGGGCCGCGGTCGTACGGGCCCGCGGCGGCGGCCTGCGCGGCGGGCGCGAGGCCCCCGCCGGTGCCGAGCAGAGCGAGTGCGAGGGCCAGCGTGGCGACAATCGTCGCCCGGCGGGACCGCCTGTGCGCGTGGGCCTGGGGGGTACTGTACGGCTGCACGTTGCTGTACTCCGTTCCTGTGGGGGAACCAGGGCGATACGGTGGTCGGCCGACAACTGTTCGTCGCGCGCCGGTTCGCCGCCGGAGGTGGCGACGGCACGATCAGCGCCACCGGGTGGCCCCTTGAGTTTCCGACAGTCGCCACTTTCTCGTTGTCAGGCCCGGAGTGCATCGGTGAAATCACCCGTACTGCTCCGCGTCACGGCCGTGCAGCGCCGGTGACCGGGTGACGGGGGAGGGGGAGGGCATGTCCCAGTGTTACGCGCGTATGTCGCGCCTGGAAAGGGCCGGTGCGGGGTCTCCGCCGGTCCGCGCCGGCGCCTCGGCGCTTTCCGCGGGAAAGACCGGTGATTTCACCGATGCGCGCCGGGGAAACGGGCCGGAGGCGGCAACCGGGCCGGAGGGAGGGGGTCTCCGGCCCGGTTCAGGGGGTGCTCACCAGCCCGGGACGATCAGCTTTCTGGCCTGCCCGGGGTCGTCCGCGCCCAGGGCGAACCGGGCGTTGTCGCGGCACTGCGCCAGGGAGTGCGCGGCGAGGCTCTCCCGCACCGAGGGAACGCTGGGCGCCGACATCGACAGGCTGGTGACGCCCAGCCCGACCAGGACCGTCGCCAGGAGCGGGTCCGCCGCCGCCTCGCCGCACACGCCGACGGGCTTGCCCACCGCCTGCCCGGCCGCGGCGCAGTCGGCGATCAGCTGGAGCAGCGCCGCCTGCCAGGGGTCGAGCAGGTCGGCGAGATCTCCGTGCTGCCGATCGGAGGCGAAGGTGTACTGGCTCAGATCGTTGGTGCCGATGCTCAGGAAGTCGAGCTCCTTCAGCAGGCGTTCGGCGCGCAGTGCGGCGGCGGGGACCTCCACCATCGCCCCGACGCGGGCGATTCCCCGGACGCGGGCCCGCCCGGCGAAGTCGGCCGCCTCGCCCACCGTCGTCACCATGGGCGCCATCACCCACGGCTCGGCTCCGCTCTGGCGCGCGGCCTCGGCGATGGCGTCGAGCTGGGTGTCGAGCACCTCGGGCCTGACCCGGGACACCCGCAGCCCCCGCACGCCCAGCGCCGGGTTGGTCTCTTCGGCCAGCCCGAGGAACGGCAGCGGCTTGTCGGTGCCCGCGTCGAGGGTGCGGACCACGACGTGCCCGCCGGGCGCGGCGCGGAAGACCGCGGCGTAGGCGGCCACCTGCTCCTCGTAGCCCGGCTCCTCACGCCGGTCCAGGAAGAGGAACTCCGTACGGAACAGTCCCACTCCCTCGGCGTCCACCCCCTGCGGGGCGAGGTCGGCCGCGGAGCCGATGTTGAGCAGCAGCTTGACCGGGTGGTCGTCGGAGGTGCGGCCGGGGCCCCGGCTCGTGCTCGCCCGGCGGCGTTCGGCCTCCGCCAGGCGCTGGATCTCGGTGGCGGCCTCCTCGCCGATGCCGACCTCCACCTCGCCCCGCAGACCGTCGACGGACACCCACGTCCCCTCGCCGACCTCGCTCATCTCCCGGCAGGCGACCACGGCGGGCAGGCCGCGGGCGCGGGCCAGGATGGCGGTGTGGCTGGTCGGGCCGCCCTTTGAGGTGACGAGGGCGAGGACGGTGCCGGGGTCCAGGTTCACCGTGTCGGCGGGGGAGAGATCCTCGGCGACCAGGACGAAGGGATGTCCGGGGGTGGGCACCCCGGGGACGGGGAGGCCGAGCACCGTCGCGACGGCCCGGTTGCGGACGTCGTCGAGGTCGGCGGCTCGCTCGGCGATGTAACCGCCCGCCGCCAGCAGTGCGCGCCGGTGGTGGGCGCATGCCTCGTCGATGGCGTGCGCGGCGTCCTTGCCCGCCCTGACGCAGGCCTCTACGGACTCGTGCAGACCGGGGTCGTCGGCGATGAAGGACTGCGCCTCCAGGATCGCCCGCGCGTCGGTGCCGGGCGCCTTCTCCGCCCGCTCCGCCAGTTCGGCGGCGGTGGCTCGCAGCGCGTCCAGCGCCCGGCCGAGTTCGGCGTCGGCGTCGGCGACCGGCGTGGGGGCCGGCAGCTCCGGCGGGGCCGCCATCCGGCAGACCCGTCCGGCGGCCCGCCCTGGGCTCACGCCCAGGCCCTTGAGCGTCTCAGCCATGCGGTGTCTCTTCGGCGTCGAGGTCGCGGGCGAGCAGGTCGGCGAGGGAGGCGAGTGCCTCGTCGGCTCCCGGTCCCTCCGCGTCCAGGGTGACCTCCGTGCCGTGCGTCGCGCCCAGCGCCAGCACGGCGAGCATGCTGTTGGCGGGTACGGGTTTGCCTTCCCCGACACGGATGCGGACGGGCACCCCCTGCTTGGCCGCGGCCTGTACGAAGATCTTCGCGGGCCGGGCGTGGAGGCCCGTGCTTGAGGCGATGACCACTGTCCTCTCCGGCATCTCCGGTTCTCCTTCTGCGCGTTCTGCGAATGGTGTGAGCTTGCCCCGGCCCTCCCGCCGGATCCGGCGGGAGGCGGGCGAGGCGCCCCGGTGCGGGGCGACGGGCCTTGCGGAGGTTCCCCGGCACGGTCTTTCGCTCCGGTCCGGCCCGAAGGCCCGAAGGCCCGAAGGCCCGAAGCCCCGAAGTTCCGAAGTTCCGGGGCCGGGGGCGTCAGGGTTCGATGGTGACCTTGATGGCCTCACCCCTGCTGACGATGTCGATCCCCTCCAGCACCTCGGCGAGAGGAAGACGATGCGTGATCAGGTCCGAGACCGGAACCGCTCCCTCGGCGATCAACCGAAGCGCCCGCGCGTTGTGCGCGGGACTGGACCCGTTCGCACCCACGATCGTCAACTCCCGGTAATGCACCAGGTTGGAATCACAACGAATGATCGGATCATCCTTGGGCAGACCACCAAAGAAACTGACCCGCCCCTGACGAGCCGCCATCCGCAACGCCTGCTCCTGAGCCGCCCCGGAAGCAGCCGCGGTGATCACGACATCGGCCCCCCTGCCCTCGGTCAGCTTGAGCACCTGCTCGACCACGTCCTGACCATGCACCACCGCGTCAGGGTGAACCAGCCCGGCCGCCATCTCCAACCGCTCGGCGTTGATATCGACCAGGAACACCCGGGCCGCGCCGCGCGAGCGGGCCAGCCGCACGTGCAGGCAGCCGATCGGACCCGACCCCATGATCACCACATCGTCGCCGGCACCCACCCGCGCCAGCTCCTGACCGTTGAGCACACACGCCAGCGGCTCGGCCGCCGAGGCCTCGGCGAAACCCACCCCCTCGGGGATACGGTTGAGGCCGTCGACCGCGAGCACCTTGGCCGGGACGATCATGTACTCGGCGAACCCGCCGTCGTAGTGATAGCCCATCGACTCCTGGTTCGGGCACACCGTCATCCGGCCCCGGCGACACTCCACGCAGGTCCCGCACGGGATCGCGGCGATCACCTGCACCCGATCACCCACAGCCCAGCCGCCGCTCACGCCCTGACCGACCTCGGCGATCTGGCCGGCGATCTCATGCCCCATGACCCTGGGCGGCCTGATGTGATGATGACCATGCTTGGAGATCTTCACATCCGTGCCACACGTCGAGCAGTTACGCACACCTATCTTGATCTCACCGGCCCCGGTGACGGGCTCGGGCGCCTCCTCGACACGGATGTCACCAGGGGCATGGAAACGAGCGACCTTCACTGTGCTTCGTCCTCTTCGTTGGGTTGCAGCAACCGGACCACCTCGGCGACCTGCGTCGCCTCACGAAGAGCCCGGGCCTGCTCGGGATCCATCAGGATCTGGGCGAGTTCGGCCAGCAGCCGCACATGACCATCCCCCCTGGCCGCGATACCGATACACACCGTGACCTGCTCGCCGTCCCAGTCCACGCCATCGGGAAAACGCAGCACACAGATCGCGTCATGACGAACGGCGTCCTTGGCGGCCAGGGTGCCGTGCGGGATGGCGACCCCCTCACCGACGTAGGTGGAGATCGAGCGCTCCCGCTCCAGCATCGCGCCGATATAGGCGCCTTCCACCGCGCCGACGGCGAGCAGCGCCTGCCCGCACTGGCCAATCGCGTCGTCTCGGCCGGTGGCCGAGGCCGCCAGCCGGATCGCGCGCGGGTCCAGCGGCAGCGGCAGCAGCGGCGGCGGCGGCGTCTCAGCCATCGACGGTGCCGCCGTTCTTGATCGTGTTGACCAGTCTGGTCACCGCCGGGTCCCCGATGAAGACCTGAAAGGAGATCAGGACCTTGTCCGGGGCGCCGACCCTGGCCCGGCCGGCCAGGCCGGCATGGCACACCACCACGTCGGCATCGGCCGGGATGGAGTTGACCGGGGTGTGCTCGACCTGCACGTTATGGCTCTTGAGCTGCTTGCGCAGCTGGGAGGCCAGCATCACGCTGCTGCCCATCCCCGCGTCACACGCCACGATGACCTTGTGGATGTCCTTGCTGTCGATACTCGGCACCGCTCAGGCCTCCTGGGTCTGCGCGGAGGCCCCTTGCGGAGCCTCCTGACCGTCGCCGTCGTCCTTGCCCCGGCCAAATCCCAGCAGCGCCGAGGCCACCACGAAGGACACCGCGGTCGCGGCGAAGATCCCGGCCAGCACCCCGAACCAGCCACCCTTGGGCGTCACCGCCAGATAGGCGAAGATACTGCCCGGCGAGGCCGCCGAGACCAGCCCGGCACCGGTCATGATGAACACCAGGATGCCGGTGGCGCCACCGGCGATGACCGCCAGGATCAGCCGGGGCTTCATCAGCACATACGGGAAGTAGATCTCGTGGATCCCGCCGAAGAAGTGAATGATGATCGCCGCCGGGGCACTGGGACGCAGCGCCCGCGGCCCGAAGAACAGATAGGCCAGCAACAACCCGAGCCCGGGACCGGGGTTGGACTCCAGCATGAACAGGATCGACTTACCGAACTGGGTCACCTCGTTGGCGCCCAGCGGGGTCAACACCCCATGGTTGATGGCGTTGTTGAGGAACAACACCTTGGCCGGCTCGATCAGGATCGAGGCCAGCGGCAAAAGGTTGGACTCCACCAGCCAGCCCACCGCCTCACCGGCCGCGCTGGTCACCGCCGAGACGATCGGGCCCACACCCCACACGCCCAGCAGCGCCATCGCGCCACCGGCGATACCGGCGGTGAAGTTGTCCACCAGCATCTCAAAGCCGGCCTTGGTGCGCTCGGAGGTGAAACCGTCGATCAGCTTCAGCAGGAACGCCGCCAGCGGACCCATGATCATCGCGCCGAGGAACATCGGGTTCTCCGCGCCGACCACGACGCCCATGGTGGCCACCGCGCCGACCACCGCGCCGCGCTGACCATGGACCATCCGCCCGCCGGTATAACCGATCAAGACCGGCAGCAGCGTCGTGATCATCGGCCCGACCAGGGCCGCCAGACTCTCGTTCGGCAACCAGCCGGTGGGAATGAACAGCGCGGTGATCAGACCCCAGGCGATGAACGCCCCGATGTTCGGCATGATCATCCCGGCGAGATACCCGCCGAAACGCTGGATCTTGGCTCGGACCCCGCTTCCGGTGACGGTGGGGGTGTAATCGGTGCTCACGTGGTGTTGCTCCTTCCGGGGAGGCCGGCCGATCAGCCGGCCAAAGGGGGGTGGATCCGCGCCGCTGTCAGCCCCCGGACCGCAGCGACAAGGTGGGATCGGCGCCGATGACACGCACGTCATCACGCCGAATGTCATCAGAGGCGGGCATCCGGCTACCCGGCAGCCCGACCGCGGCACTCGCCCAGGCCAGCGCCTCGACCAGCGCGCCCTCACCTCGGGCGCCGCCGGCCAAAAACCCCGCCAGCATGGCGTCACCGGCACCGACCGAACTACGCGGCTCGGCCACCGCGCACCGCCCGTACCAGACCCGCTCGCCCTGCAGCAGGATCGCGCCATCGGCGCCCAGACTGGCCAAGACCGTGCCCGCGCCACGGGCCCGCAGACTCTCCGCGGCCTTGATCGCATCGCCCAGACAGGAGATGACCATCCCGGTGGCCTCGCTCAACTCCTCCCGGTTCGGTTTGACCAGCGCCGGCCCCTGAGCCAGCGCCGAGACCAAAGCCGGCCCGCTGGTATCGACCGCGACGTTGATCCCCGCACCGCTGAAACGCTCACACAACCGCGCATACACATCAACGGGCACCTGGGGCGGCAGGCTACCGGAGGCCACCACCCAATCCGCACCACCGCCCGCACCACCCGCACCGGCCGCGCCGAGCACGGCCTCGGCGATGGCCTCCAACTCGGCCGCCGACAACGCCGTCCCCGGCTCGTTGACCTTCGTCACCGTGCCATCGGGCTCGGCCAGCGCGACATTGGAACGCGTGGCCCCGGCCACCGGCACGGTGACCATCTCGATGCCCTCGGCTGAGAGCAGGCTCACCAACCGCCGCCCCTCATCCCCGCCGAAAGGCACCACCGCACACGAACGCACCCGGTTGGCCAGCAACGCCCGCGAGACATTGACCCCCTTACCACCGGGATCCAGATGAGTGGCCGCGGCACGGATCACCGCCCCACGCCGCAACGAGGAGACCTCGATCGTGCGATCCAAACTGGGATTAAGAGTCAAAGTCACGATCACGCCCGGATCACCTCGGGCCCGGCCGCGGCCATCTCGGCCGCCACCCCGGTATCGAGCCCCACATCACTGATCACCACATCGATCTCCTGCAACGCGGCGAAACGAGACAGATAGGTATTGGCGAACTTGGTGTGATCGGCCAGCAACACACACCGCTGCGCCGCGGTGACCATCGCCCGTTTGATCGCGGCCTCAGCCGGATCCGGCGTCGTCAGCCCCTTGGCCACCGAACAACCGTTGGCCGCCATGAACGCCACGTCCACATGCAGATCCGCCAACGGCCGCAGCGCCCAGTCATCAACCGTGGCCAGGGTCCGCCCCCGCACCCGCCCACCCAACATGAACACCGTCAAATTCGCGCGGGTGGCCAACGCGGCCGCCAACGGCGGCGAGTTCACGATCACCGTCAACTCCCGATCCACCGGCAACGCCTGCACCAAACGACCCGTCGTGGTGCCCGCGTCAATGATGATCGCGCCATCCTGCGGCAACTCGGCCAGCGCCGCCTTGGCGATACGCTCCTTCTCCACCGTCATCACCTCATCGCGGGCGGCCAGCTCGGGTTCGAACCCCAGCCGCTCGACCGGGATGGCGCCTCCGTGCACACGCCGCAGTACACCCGCGCGCTCCAGCGCGGTCAGGTCCCGGCGGATCGTCTCGGTGGTGACGGCGAACTCCTCCGAGAGCGTCACCACGTCCACCCGTCCGACGGTCCGCGCCCGGCGCAGGATCTCCTGTTGCCGTTCCTCGGCGTACATCTTGTTGGTTCACCGCCGTTTCAATGTTGTTTCAGCTTTATTTACACCCGAGTGTGTTGGAACGTCAACGGTTGGCTTCCGTCAGGCTGAGTTGAGCATGAAAAACCTAGGTGTTTACCTGGAGTGCGGGCACGCGTGGGCCGGAGGGGGCGGATGCCCGAGATTTTGGAGTGCGTTGGAAACGGTGCCCCTCGCCGAGGGCGAGGTCCCCTCAGCCGGGAAACGAGATGTGGGCGGACGGCACGTGGGCGGTCAGCCAGACGCCGTTGGCACTGATCTGGAACTCGTGACCCGCCCGGTGCATCTCACCTGAGCGAACGACCAGCACGACCGGCCTGCCCCGGCGCGCACCCACCCGGGTCGCGGTTTCCCGGTCGGAGGACAGGTGCACCGCGTGCCGGGCCATCGGCCGCAGGCCGTCCTGCCTGATGGCGGCCACCCGCGAGCCCACCGTTCCGTGGAACAGGACCTCGGGCGGCTCGACCGCGGGAAGGTCCAGGTCGACCTCGACCGTGTGGCCCTGGTTGGCGCGGATCCGGTCACCTTCTATGGTGAAGCGCCGTTTGTCGTTGCCCGCGACCACCTGCGCGAGCTCGTCGCGGGTGATCGCGAAGCCGTGCCGCGCGGCGGCGGCGAGCAGGGCGTCGATGTCCGCCCACCCCTGTGGGCCGAGGACCAGCCCGATGCGCTCGGGCTGGTGCCGGAGGTGCGCGGCGAGATACTTGGAGACTCGAACCAGTCGTCTGCTGTCCATGGGACAACAGGATGCTGAACCGCCCCGCCGCTTTCCAGCGGGTTCGCGCGGGGCGGTTCCCGGTCTCGGGGGGACGGCCTCAGCCGTCGGCGGCCCAGCCGTGGGTGCGCTTGAGCACGGCGGCCACGCGGGCGAAGCGCTCGGCGTCGAGGATGGAGCCCTCCCGC
Source organism: Streptosporangium sp. CA-115845 (assembly GCF_050943795.1). Lineage (NCBI taxonomy): Bacteria > Bacillati > Actinomycetota > Actinomycetes > Streptosporangiales > Streptosporangiaceae > Streptosporangium > Streptosporangium sp. CA-115845. Next base: position 3,925,513 of record NZ_CP191988.1, read on the forward strand.
CGGATGTCGTTCTCGTTGAGGGTGAAGATCCGGTCAAGGCGCAGGTAGGAGGCGCGGTTCTCCCGGTCCCAGCGGCCGGGGCCGAGCTCCAGCCAGTCGCTCGGGTCGCCGCTGCCGCCTCGGCTGGACAGCATCAGCGCGAGCAGCTTGCGCCCGTGGCGGCCGACGACCAGCAGCGGCCGGTCCTTGCCACGGTTCGGGTCCTCCTCGTAGGGGACCCAGGCCCAGACGATCTCGCCGGGGTCGGCGAGCCCGTCGAGGTCGGGGGAGTAGTTCAGGGTCGCCGCCCGGTCGACACGGTAGACCTCGCTGACCGCGCCCCGAGCCGGTCGGGGGTCCTCGCCAAGATCACGCACAGGCACAGCCTATTGCAGGCGCACGGTGCCCTTCAAAGGGGGGCGGTTCCGTGGGCGGGTGGGTGCCGCCCGCTGGCCGGACGCCAGCGGGGCGGCGGTCGGTCCGGGGCATCCGGACCCGGTTCGGATACGCGGCTCAGCCACCGCTCTTGCGGCGGAAGGAGCGCTTGGCCGCAGCCGGGCCGTGAGCACCGTGGATCTTCGAGGCGTTCTTCCCCTTGCCCCCGGCGTTCGCGTCCGCCTGGGCGAGCTTCTTGCGCTCCAGGGCCTCGCGGAACTTGCGCTTCAGTTCGTCGTCGGAACTCTCAGGCTCCTCCGGCGTGACGTCAGACATGCAGACCTCCTGATCTGGCCGATCCGGCTGATCCGGGCGGACGGTCCCACCCTGGCCAGCCGGACCTCATCCTCTCATGTTTCGAACATGGGTCCGGCTGGCTGGAACGCGTCCGGGTCTGACCGCGAGGGCCGGTCGCCGACGGTGCCTTTGGCGGCGGCCGGGACGTGAGGTGACACGGGAGGGCGGGCACTCCCTCTAGTTCAGGTCCATGGCCATCAGCAGCAGCAGTCCGGCGAGGTGGCCGACGACCACGAAGACGATCACGAAGACGAAGACGAACTTCGCCGGGCCGTGCTCGAAGTGCCGGCCCTCCTTGAGCGCGGGGCGCGCGGCCTGGCGCTCGGCGATCCGCTCCTCGATCGACTTGCTGTGAAACATGGGGATCCTTTGCTCGCCGATGCTTGGGGCGATAATAGTTTGTGTATTAATTATCGTACTATGTCGGGTGGAGGTGTGCGTGAGTGACATGACTGATCCCCTGAGCCTGGAGAGCCAGGTGTGCTTCGCGCTGGCGGTCGCCTCGCGCAACGTCATCGGGGTCTACCGGCCGCTGCTGGAGCCGATGGGGCTGACCCACCCCCAGTATCTGGTCATGCTCGCACTCTGGGAGCAGGCGCCGCTGTCGGTCAAGGAGCTGAGCAAGCTACTGAGACTCGACCCCGGTACGCTGTCCCCGCTGCTGAAGCGTCTCGAGGCCGTTGGCTACATCCGGAGGCAGCGTGACGGCCAGGACCAGCGTGTCCTGGCAGTCTCGCTCACGCCGGAGGGCCGAGGGCTGCGGGACGAGGCGGAGAAGGTTCCGCCGGCGATCGTCAGGCGTCTGGGAATGAACCTGGAGGAGCTCCAGGAGCTCCACCGGTCGCTGAACCGGGTGATCGCCGCGGTGGACGGCGCGCATCACTGATTCATGTGGAGAGGAAAGGCTCATGGCTGGAAGCCACGGAGGAAGTCCGAAGTCTTGGCTTGCGGTGATCATCATTCTGCTGGGGTTCACCGTGGGAGGCGTGGCCCTGTGCCTCGGCCCCAACTGGATGTTCTTCTGGATCGGGGCCGGGATCGTCGCGATCGGCGGAGTGGTCGCCCTGGCGGTCGACATCTTCTCGGATGTCATCATCGACGCCCCCCGGGTGCCGCTGGACAACGGCAACAGCTGATCAGGCCTCCTGCAGCGCCTCCTCGACAGAGGTGAAGACCTCGAAGGAGGGGCGCAGGCCGGTGATGGCGAGGATGCGCTCCAGGGTGCCGTGCACGCCGACGAGCGCCAGACGGACACCCAGAGCGCGACTTCGCTGGAGCGCCAGGATCAGCTCCGCGACCCCGGTGGAGTCGCAGAAGGTGAGCCCCGTGACATCGGCCACGATCAGGGAAGGCGCTTCGACCTCCCAGGCCTTCTCCATCTCCAGGCGGAAGACGGGGGCGTGCCGGTAGTCGAGCTCTCCGAGCACCTGGACGACGAACACCGTCCCGAGCAGCCTCGATGAGGTGGTGAAAAAGGTCATGGCCGGCTCCTTCGCCCGCGGGTGACAGGGCGGGCTGCCCTTTTTCCTACCAGGTCCGGCGCCGCGGTGCTTCCGGAGGGCGTCAAACGACCCGGTAGAGCAGCTCGGGCCGGCCGACCCCACCGTACTGGGGAACCCGGCGGGTGATTCCGCTCTCCGTCAGGTGCTCCAGATAACGGCGGGCGGTCACCCGGGAGACGCCGATCGCCGCCCCGGTGGTCTGGGCCGACCGGCCGCCGGGGGATTTGCGCAGCTCCGCCAGCACGGCGTCGAGAGTGGCCTGGGTCATCCCCTTGGGCAGGAGGCTCTGCGCCGGGCCCCGCAGCGCCGCCAGCGTGCGGTCCACCTCACCCTGGCCACTGGCCTCTCCCAGGCCCTCCACCGACGAGCGGAACTCCGCGTAGTGGGTGAGCTTCTCCTTGAGCGAGGCGAAGGTGAACGGCTTGAGCAGATACTGGGCCACGCCGACGGAGACCGCGGACCTGACCACCGACAGGTCCCGTGCCGAGGTGACCGCTATGACGTCCGACATCACGCCCGCCGCCCGCAGCGTCCGGCACACCTCAAGACCGTGCATGTCGGGCAGGTAGAGGTCGAGCAGGATCAGATCGACCGGGTGGCGCCGCAGGAAGCGCAGCGCCTCCCCGCCGGACCTGGCCACCCCCGCCACCCGGAAGCCGGGCACCCGCTCCACGAAGACCCGGTTCGCCTCGGCGGTGATCTCCTCGTCCTCGACCACCAGTACCGAGATCATCACACTTCCTTTCCGCGCAGCGGCAGCCGTACGGTGAACACCGCGCCCGTCTCGCTCTCCGGGACGGTATGGGCCGCCCCCGTCGCATGGGGCACCCGCACCGGGTGACCGGCCTCGACGGTCCCGCCGACCTCGACGGTTCCGCCCAGGCGGCGGACCGCCTGGCCGACCATGGCCAGCCCGAGGCCACGGCCGTCGCCCTTGGTGGTCCATCCCCTGCGGAAGGCTTCGCCCGCCGTCGCGGGGTCGAGCCCCGGGCCGCTGTCGGCCACGCTGATCACGAAGGCCGTCTCGTCGGCGCGCAGCCGCACCTCCACCCGGGCGGGCCGGGTTCCCGCCATGGCCGCTTCGGCCGCGTTGTCTATCAGGTTGCCGACGATCGTCACCAGATCGCGGGTGTCCAGGCCGAGGTCGTCGAGCTCGCTGTCCGCGGCGATCGCCAGCTCCACCCCCCGTTCCCCGGCCTCGGCGCTCTTGCCCAGCAGCAGCGCGGCGAGCACGGGTTCGCGTACGGCGCCCACCACCCGGTCGGTGAGCTGCTGTGCGGCCCTGATCTCCGCGGTCGCGAACGCCACGGCCTGCTCGGCGCGGCCCAGTTCGACGAGGGTGATGACCGTGTGAAGCCGGTTGGCCGACTCGTGCGCGGCGGCCCGCAGGGAGTCGGCGAAGCCTCGCTCGGCGTCCAGTTGCCCGGCCAGGGACTGCAGTTCGGTGTGGTCGCGGAGGGTGACCACGGTGCCGAGCGAGCGGTTGCCGGAGCGGACCACCGCCGCGTTCACCACCAGCGTCCGCTCCCCGGTCATATGGATCTCGTCGGTGCGGTTCTCGGCCGTCGAGAGCCGCTCGCCCAGTGCGGAGGGAAGGCCCAGCTCGGTGACGTGCCGTCCGTTCACCTCGCCGGCGAGGCCCAGGAGCTCCCTGGCGCCGTCGTTGCAGAGCGTCACCCTGCCCGCGTCGTCGACGAGCAGCAGTCCCTCCCGTACGGCGTGCAGGATCGCGTCGTGGTACTCGTACATCCGGCTCAGCTCGGTGGGGCCCATGCCGTGGGTCTGGCGGCGTAGCCGGGCCCCGACCAGGTAGGTGCCCGCCCCACCGAGGGACAGGCCGAGCAGGCCGATCAGCGCGGCGCCGGCGATCTGGCCGCGGAGCCTGACGCTGATCTTGTTGATCGTGATGCCCGCGCTGACCAGGGCCCTCACCCGGCCGCGGTCGTCACGGACCGGGGCGACGGCGCGGACCGAGGGGCCGAGCGTGCCGGTGTAGGTCTCGGTGAAGGTCTGCCCGGCCAGGGCGGGCGCGGTGTTGCCGAGGAAGCGGTGGCCGATCTGGGCCGGGTTGGGATGCGTGTAGCGCACGCCGTCCAGGCTCATGATCGTGATGAAGTCGACCCCGGTCTCCCGCCTCACCCGTTCCGCGTACGGCTGCAGGACCGTCGAGTCGCCCAGGGAGGCGAGGACGGAGGGGGAGTCGGCCACGCTGACCGTCACCGCCCTGGCGGTGCCGACGGCCTCCTCGACGAGCAGGTCGCGCATCTGCAGGAAGGCGAGCAGCGCGCCACCGGTCACGGTGACGCCCACGACGACGATCTGCAGCGCCAGCATCTGCCTGGCCAGACTCCAGCCGCGCACCTGTTTGGAAAGCTCCCGCAAGTTCACGAACGAAATGTACGCAATGGTGACTTAGATCACAGCGCCGGCGGATAGTCGCTCGACCGGATTTTTCTTCTACCACGGTGGAGACACGCATGAGCGCGGCCCGAGACCGAACACACTACCTGTACATAGCCGTGATCGCCGCAGTGATCGCCGGCGTCACGGTCGGGCTCGTCGCTCCCGATCTCGGCAAGGAGCTGAAGCCACTCGGCACCGCCTTCGTCGGCCTGATCAAGATGATGATCAGCCCGATCATCTTCTGCACCATCGTGCTCGGCGTCGGATCCGTCACCAAGGCCGCCAAGGTCGGCAAGGTCGGCGGTCTCGCACTCGGCTACTTTCTCGCCATGTCGACGGTCGCGCTGGGCATCGGCCTGATCGTGGGCAACCTGATCGACCCCGGGCAGGGCCTCGCGCTCACCGACGAGCTCCGCAAGGCCGCCGAGGCCGAGGCGGCCAAGGGCGGTGAGAGCGACACGGTGACGTTCCTGCTCGGAATCATCCCCACCACGCTGGTGTCGGCGTTCACCGAGGGTGAGGTGCTGCAGACCCTTCTCGTCGCGTTGCTCGCCGGGTTCGCCCTGCAGGCGATGGGCGAGCGCGGCAGGCCCGTGCTGAACGGCATCACGCACATCCAGCGGCTCGTCTTCCGGATCCTCGCCATGATCATGTGGGCCGCCCCCGTCGGTGCCTTCGGCGCGATGGCCGCGGTCGTCGGCGCCACCGGCGTGGACGCGCTCAAGAGCCTCGGCGTCATCATGCTCGCCTTCTACGTGACCTGCCTGCTCTTCGTGTTCGTCATCCTCGGTCCGATGCTCTGGCTGGTGGCGCGGGTCGGCCTGTTCTCGCTCCTGCGCTACCTGGGCAGGGAGTTCCTGCTGATCCTGTCGACCTCGTCGTCGGAGTCGGCGCTGCCGCGGCTGATCGCCAAGATGGAGCACCTCGGCGTGAGCAGGCCGGTCGTCGGGATCACCGTGCCGACCGGCTACTCCTTCAACCTGGACGGCACCGCCATCTACCTCACCATGGCCACGCTGTTCGTCGCGAGCGCCACCGGCGCGCCGCTCGCCTTCGGCGAGCAGGTCTCCCTGCTGGTCTTCATGATGATCGCGTCGAAGGGCGCCGCCGGGGTCACCGGCGCCGGCCTGGCCACCCTCGCCGGGGGCCTGCAGTCCCACCGCCCCGACCTGGTCGACGGCGTCGGTCTCATCGTCGGCATCGACCGCTTCATGTCCGAGGCACGGGCGCTGACCAACTTCGCGGGCAACGCGGTCGCCACGGTCCTGGTCGGCACCTGGACCGGGGAGTTCGACCGGGAGCGCGCGGCCGAGGTGCTGGCGGGGAGGGTCCCGTTCGACGAGACGACCCTCCTGGACGACGACGACGATGACGACGACGATGACGACGACGATGACGGCGACGATGACGGCGACGACACCCCGCCGCCCGCCGCGCGCTCGGACGACCCGGTGATGTCACCGGCATAGCGGGAGACCGGGCGGCGGGGGTGCGAGCCGGTGCCGGACACTCGTCTCGGGGGAGCGAGTGTCCGGCACCGGCCCGTATCAGTTCGTCTCGCCGCCCAACGAGATCACCGCCCTGCTATTCCTCGACCCGGACGAGATCACCCTGGAGTTCGTACAGCCACCGCCCCGCTGACGAACTCCCCGGGTCCAGCGGCGTTGACACCCCCGTTGGAGCGTCCTAGCTTGTGCAAACTCAAACGATTGATCGGAAAGGAGCGGTGGATGGCCGTCATCGATGCCCACCAGCACTTCTGGAACCTGGAGACGGGTTCCTACGCCTGGTTGACGCCGGAGGCGGGGCCGATCCACCGCACCTTCGCCCCCGAAGAGCTCCTCGGGCAGCTCGCCACCGCAGGTGTGGAGCGGACCGTGCTGGTCCAGGCCGCCGACACCTACGCCGACACCGACGCGATGCTGGCGCAGGCGGACGCCCATGACTTCATCGCCGCCGTGGTGGGCTGGGTTCCGCTGAACCGGCCGGACGAGGCCGCCGAGGCGCTGAAGCGCTATGGACGGCACCCGAGGTTCGCCGGGGTCAGGCATCTCATCCACGACGATCCCGACCCCGACTGGGTGATCCAGGACTCGGTGGTCGAGGGGCTGGGCCTCCTCGCGGCTGCGGGGCTGCCGTTCGACGTGGTCGCGGTGCTGCCCAGGCACCTGGAGCACGTGCCGGTCCTCGCCGAGCGTGTCCCCGGGCTGCGGCTGGTCATCGACCACCTGGCCAAGCCGCCGATCAGGGAGAAGGGCTGGGAGCCGTGGGCGTCGCTGATCGCCCGAGCCGCCGAGCATCCCAATGTGCACGCCAAGGTGTCCGGCCTCAACACCGCCGCCGACGCCGAGACCTGGACCGCCGAGGACCTCCGCCCCTACGTCGACCACGCGATCGAGGCGTTCGGCCCCGACCGGCTGATGTTCGGCAGTGACTGGCCGGTGGCCGTCCTCGCCGGAGACTACGCCAAGGTGTGGCGGGAGACGGGCGTGCTGCTCGCGGACCTTGGCGAGAACGACCGCGCGGCCGTACTCGGAGGCACGGCCGCGCGCTTCTACGGGATCGAGGTCTGACCGCGCTGGATCTGCTCACCCCGATCGCGGCCGCCGCCGACCTGACCTGACCTGACCGTCCCGGCGGGACACCGGCTCTTGTTCGGGCCTGGGCGTCCGGGAGCGCTCAGGCCGACCGGTGCAGGAAGCCGATGCTCGCGGCGAGACCGCGGAGGTCGACGCCGAGGCGGTGCAGGATGGAGACCGAGGCGTTCGAGCCGTCGGCCAGCAGGCCCTTGAGCAGGTCCTCCCCGGTCACCCCGGGGTGGCCGCCGGTGCTGACGGCGACCTCGACGACCTTCCTCGCCCTCGCGGTGAGGGGCAGGTCTCCGGCCGGGCCGCTGAGCACCACGTTCAGCGGGCGCAGCCGGGAGCGCGACAGCCGCCACGCCAGAGGGTCGTCCCGCCGGGAGGGCAGGCGCCGCCTGATCTCGTCCAGGTCGACGCCGATGGCGGCCAGCAGTTCGCGGTCGCCCGCCAGGCCCCGTGCCGCCTCGCGCTCCCCGATCTCCGTGCGGACCGCCTCCGGGGTGACACCGAAACCCGCAGCCGGCCATGACTCCGCCAGGGCGAGCAGGAGCATGTCCTCGTCGAGCGTGGTGCGGCCGTGGTCGAGTGCCAGCAGCCCGGCCCGGACCGTGGTCCGCCGGGCCTCGGGGGTGAACCTCGCGAACATTGTCAGCTCCCGCCGTCGATGATCCGGTGTGCGTGCTTGCGGTGCGCCGTCTGCCGCCTGACGCCGAGCGCCGCGGCGATGGCCTCCCAGGACGAGCCCCGGGTCCTGGCCTCGATGACGTGCGCCGCCTCCAGCTCCTCCAGGAGCCTGCGCAGCGCCGCCACGGCCGCCAGTGCCGCCACCGGGTCCTTGCCGTCGACGGCCTCGGAGAACTCGCTCAGCGATCCCATGGTGTCAGCATAAGCTGACGGATTCATTTTTGTCAGCTTATGCTGACGGAATTCCCGGCCCCCTGCACGCCTCGGGCGGGGACGCGCTAGCGTGCAGGGGTGGATGGGATCTTCACCGTCGAGGAGGCGCGGGCGCTCATGCCCGCGCTGCTGGAGCGGGCCGCCGCGTTCGTGACGATGCGGGGAGAACTGGCCGAGCTCGCGTACGAGCTCCGCAGCACCGGCACCTCGGAAGCCGGCGGGCTGGCCGAGGCGAAGGCGTACGAGGCCAGGCTGGAGGAGATCCTCGGCTGGTTCGAGGAGCGGGGCGTCGAGGTCAAGGGCGTCGCGCCCTTGCTCGTCGACTTCCCCTCGGTGCTCGACGGGGTTTCGGTGCGGTTGTGCTGGCTCGAAGGAGACCGCGACCTGGCCTGGTACCACCGCGACGAGCTGGGCTTCGCCGGTCGCCGGCCCCTTCCCTGATCGCGGTTACTCGATCACCAGGTTGACCGGGATGTTGCCGCGGGTCGCGTTGGAGTAGGGGCAGACCTGGTGGGCGGCCTCCACGAGGGCGGTGCCGGTCTCGCCGTGCAGTTCGTCGGGCAGCTCGACGCGCAGCGTCACCCCGAGCGCGAAGCCCCTGCCCTCCGGGTGGAGGCTCACCTCGGCGGTCACCGACGCCTCGGAGACGTCGGCCTGCTCCCTCCGGCCGACCAGCTGGAGCGCGCCGGCGAAGCAGGCGGCGTAGCCGGCCGCGAACAGCTGCTCGGGATTGGTGCCCTCGCCGGAGCCGCCCATCTCCCACGGCGGCGCGAGGGTCACGTCGAGGCGCTTGTCGGACGAGACCGCCCGGCCTTCCCTGCCGTTGGCGGTGGCGATGGCGGTGTAGAGCGTACTCATCAGGATCCCCTTCTCGGTTTTGGACAACTTAATTGTGTGCAATTTAGTTGGTAACAGTCAAGTTCGGTATAATCGGGATCGTGAAGATCTCCGTCGAGAACCTCGTCTGTTTCGACGTGCACGCGGCCTCGCGGGCGCTGGACGCGGTCTACCGCAGGGTGCTGCGCGAGCTGGGCCTCACCTACCCGCAGTACCTGGTGATGACGGTGCTCTGGGAGCGCGGGCCGGTGACGGTCAAGGAGCTCGGCCTCACCTTGCGGCTCGACTCGGGCACCCTGTCGCCGCTGCTGAAGAGGCTGGAGGCGGCGGGCCTGGTGGGCCGCGAACGCAGCGCCTCCGACGAGCGCTCCGTGCTGGTACGGCCCACGCCTGAGGGCGTCGAGCTGGGGGAGCGGGCGTGCGACGTCCCCGGCCGGATCTTCGAGGCCGCCGGGCTCGCGCCCTCGGAGGTTCTCGACCTGCAACGGACTCTGCGCCGGGTCATCGCCTCCCTCGACGAGTCGTCACGATGATCACGGCCGACGACGTGCGCCGCGTCGCCATGGCGTTGCCCAGGACCGAGGAGAGGGTCGTCAGGGACCGGGTGACGTTCCGGGTGGGCCGGATCGTCTACGCCGCGATCTCGCCCGACGAGACCTCGATGGGATTCGCCTTCCCCAAGGAGGAGCGGGCCGCGCTGATCGCGTCCGCGCCGGAGACGTTCCAGATGCCCCGGCCCTCCGACGAGCGTTACAACTGGGTGCGGGTCCGGCTCGCGGCGATCGACGCGACCGAGCTGCGCGAGCTGGTCGAGGACGCCTGGCGGATGGTCGTGCCCAAGCGGGTCGCGGCCGCCCACTTCGGGGAGCCGGTGGTCAGGAGGTCCCGCTGAGATGGACCTCCCGGGCCAGCTTTGTCGTCTGGCCGGTGGAGCGCTGCCAGGTGGCCCCGGCCGGGTGGGCGGTCAGCAGGACCATGATCCAGCGCTCCCCGGGGCCGACGAGGCCGGTGCTGTGCAGTACGGGACGGTCCAGGTCGGGCACGGGCCCGGCCCCGGTGGGTGCCGCCGTGGTGACCCCGCTCGGTGCGGCGGCGCCCAGGGCCACCGTAGCCGGAGAGGCGGAGGTGAAGGCGGCGGAGGCGGTGCGGGCGGCGGGGGAGGTCGCCGGGCGGCAGCGGACCGGGGGTGTGGAGCCGTACCCCGACCAGCCCTGCTTGACCGCCCACGGCCCGCGCACCCCGCGGGGGATGCCGAAGTACTGGTCGAAGCCGTCGGAGCCGCACTGCCCGGCCCTGCGCAGGTGGCCCAGGATCAGAGCGCTGACCTTGGGGTCGGCCCGGTCGAGCAGGTAGCGGTAGGTCTTGACGACGTCCATCGCGCTGAGCGAGGTGTAGCCCCAGAAGCCTGGTTTGTCGGCCGGTGGGGGAGCGGTGTCGGTGAGTTGTAGCTTGCGCGCCATCCGCTGGATGATCCTTCCCTGACCGCCTCTGCTCCAGAAGGAGGTCGCGGCGGCGTCGTCGCTGACCCGCAGCATGACCTTGAGCAGCGCCAGGTCCTTCGTGGAGACGCCGCTGTGCGACTCCAGATGGTCGATCGCGATGAGGATCTTCACCACCGACGCCGACCGGAACCTCCGATGCGCGTTGCGGTACTCGGTCACCTTCGTGGTCTGCCGGTCGAAGACCACGTAACCGGCGGTCACCCCGGCCGGGACATGCGGCTTGCCGGGGGCGGTGGCGGAGGCCGGAGTGGTGGCCGCCAGGAGGGGGAGGGCGGTCGCGAGGACCGTCAGCAAACGCGTCACGGGACAAATGCCTACCAGATCCCGGCGGCGGCGGCAGGAAGGCGACCTCTGGGAGGGGTGCTCCGGGGGTGTTCCGCGAAGGTCCGCGCCATGGAGATCTACTCCGAGCCAGGGCTTCCGGAAGCGTGCCTCGGGACACGCCGGGCCTGCCGGTCGACCTCTCGCGATACAACCAACTAAACATGTAGAGATTACGGGTTTTAATGTTACCGTCGTTGTATGTCGGCAGTTCCCCTGCATCTCGCCGTCGCTCTCGACGGCGCCGGATGGCATCCCGCGGCCTGGCGTGACCCCGCCGCCTCCCCGAAAGCCCTGTTCACCGCCGCCTACTGGGCCCAACTGGTGGCCGAAGCCGAGCACGGCCTGCTCGACTTCGTGACCATCGAGGACTCCCTCGCCCTGCAGACCACTCTTCTGGACGGCCACGACGGCCGTGTCGACCAGGTGCGCGGCCGGCTCGACGCCGTCCTGGTGGCCTCCAGGATCGCCCCCCTGACCAGCCGGATCGGGCTGGTGCCCACGGCGACCACCACGCACACCGAGCCCTTCCACGTCGCGAGCTCCATCGCCACCCTCGACTACGCCAGCACCGGGCGGGCCGGATGGCGCGCCCAGATCTCCGGGCGCCGCACCGAGGCGGCCCACTTCGGCCGCCGGGAGGTTCCCGAGCTCCGCCCCGAGGACCTCGGTGACCTCGACAAGGCGGGCGTCGTGCGGGAGTTGTTCGCCGACGCCGCCGACGCCGTCGAGGCCGTGCGGCGCCTCTGGGACAGCTGGGAGGACGACGCGGTCATCCGCGACGTGGCCACCGGCCGGTTCGTCGACCGGGACAGACTCCACCACGTCGCCTTCGAGGGGACGAGTTTCACGGTCAAGGGGCCCTCCATCGTGCCGAGGCCGCCCCAGGGGCAGCCGCTGGTCACCGCGCTGGCCCACTCCCGGCTCCCGTACGAGTTCGCCGCGCGCGGCGCCGACGTCGTCTACGTCACGCCACACGACAGTGAGCAGGCGCGGGCCATCGTGCGCGAGGTACGTGAGATCTCCGGGCAGGTGCGCGATCCGGCCGCGGCGGAGCTGAGGATATTCGCGGACCTCGTCGTCCTCCTCGACGACGACGCGAGGGGCGCCCGCGAGCGCAAGGCACGGCTCGACGAGATCGACGGCGCCACGTAGGCTCGCCCGCACGCGTCGCCGAGGAGATCGACGAGTTCGTGCAGAGCGACGCCGCCGACGGCTTCATCCTGGTGCCGCACCTCATCCCCGGCGGCCTGGACGACTTCGTCGACAAGGTCGTCCCGCTGCTGCAGGAGCGCGGAGTCCTCCGCGCGGAGTACGAGACCACCACGCTACGCGGCCACCTGGGGCTGGAGGAGCACCGTTGAAATTCCTCGCCATCACCCTCATCGTGCACGGCCCCAACCCCATCACCGGTGAGCTCAAGTCGACCAACGCGCGCCTGCGCGAGGTGGTCGAGAACGCCGCCCCGGCCGTGCTCATCGCCCTGGTGGCCGCCGCGACCAGCGCGATCAGGGTCGGCTCGGGAGCCGTACAGCTCGGGCACCAGAATCGCGGCGCTGATCGCCGGCACCTACCGCTCCCCGGAGGGGTGGCCGCGCACGCGGTGCCCGGCGAGGGCGCGGACCTGCGGCTGTGGATCCTGGGCGGCAGGTAGGAGTGCCCGTGGGCCCGGCCACGTCCGTCGCCGCGGCCGGGCCCACGTGTCAGGTCGGGTGCGTCAGGCGCGTTTGGCGATGGCGGTGATGAAGGGCTGCATGATCCGGGCGGCCAGTGGGCCGAACGCGGCGAGGATGAGCACGTACGCGGCGGCCAGCGGCCCCAGGTCGGGGTGGACCCCGGCGGCCACCGCGAGACCGGCGATCACGATGTTGAACTCGCCCCGGGGGATGAGCGCGATTCCGGCACGGGCCTGTCCGGCTCTGGCGATGCCCGCCCGGTGGGCGGCGTAGGCGCCGGTGAGCAGCTTCGTGATCATGCTGATCACGGCGAGGAGCACGGCCAGCCCGGCAACCGGGAGGATCTTGGTCGGATCGGTCTGAAGGCCGAAGAAGACGAAGAACACCGCGGCGAACAGGTCGCGGATCGGGGTGAGCAGTTCCTGGGCGTCCTCGGCCAGCTCACCCGAGAGGGCGATGCCGACCAGGAAGGCGCCGACCGCGGCGGAGACCTGGAGCTGCTGGGCCACTCCGGCGACCAGCAGCGCGAGCCCGATCACCTTCAGCAGCAGCACCTCGGAGTTGGGGCTGGAGACGAACGCCTCGATGAACCTGCCGTAGCGGAGCGCGACCAGCAGCACGACGCTGACCGTGCCCAGTGCGATCGCCACGGCGATCGCCCCGCTGGCGAAGCTCAGCCCGGCCAGCACCGCGGTGAGGATCGGCAGGTAGACGGCCATCGTCAGGTCCTCGAAGACCAGCAGCGACAGCACCACCGGTGTCTCGCGGTTACCGATCCACCCCAGGTCGGACAGGACCTTGGCGGTGATGCCGGAGGAGGTGGCGTAGGTGACGCCGGCCATGGCGATGGCGGCCACCGGCCCCCAGCCCAGCAGCAGCGCGGTGATCGCGCCCGGCGCGGCGTTGAGCACCAGGTCGACCACGCCCGCGCGGGCGTTGCCCTTCAGGCTCGTCACCAGCTCGGAGGCGTTGTACTCCAGGCCGAGGGTGAGCAGCAGCAGGATGACGCCGAGCTCGGCGCCGACGGAGGTGAACTCCTCGCTGGTGGCCAGGGGCAGGATGCCGCCGGTGCCGAAGGCCAGTCCGGCGAGGAGGTACAGGGGGATGGGCGAGATGCCGACTTTAAGGGCCAGTGCGCCGAGGATGCCGAGCCCGAGAAGGACAGCACCGAGCTCAAGAAAGAGAACAGCAGTGTGCACCAGGTTTCCTACCCGCCGGACAGGATGTCGGAGACGGCGGAGGTGCTCTCCGGGCTGCCCACCACGACCACCACGTCGTTTCCGAGCAGCCCGAAATCAGGGGCGGGGCTGGCGAACACCTGGCCCTCGCGAACCACGGCCACGATGGAGGCGCCGGTGCGGGTGCGGACGCGCGCGTCACCCATCGGCCGGCCGGCGTACGGCGAACCGGGCACGATCGGCAGCTGCAGGCTGACCAGCCCCTCGACCTCGCTGTGCAGGGCGTTGAGGCGCTGTACGATGCGCGGGGCGCCGAGCAGTTCGGCGAGCGCGTCGGCCTCCTCGTCGTTCAGTTTTATGGTCTCGCATGCGCGGTCGGGATCATCCGGGTCGTATAGCACCAGGTCACGACGGCCCGTGCGGTGAGAGACGATTCCTATTCGCCTGCCTGACCGTGTTGTGAACTCGTGCCGCAGTCCTATACCTGGCAGTGCCGTCTGCTCGACCTCCACCGTGCCAGCTCCTTGCGTGTGTATGCCTGATTCTCTTGCCAGGAGAACCTACCAACTCGGGTTTTGTCGAGCGACGTCGAGCATAACAGGTATTACCGATTGGCTTTGTGGGTTATTTGGCTGAGGATGAGCGGGAACCGAGCCCCCAGCCACGAATGAGGTCTTCCGTGTCCGCTCCCGTCGCCGACGTCGGGCTGCCACAACGGGCCGTGCGAACGCGGTCACGCCTGCCCCTGCGCTCCGCCGCCTGGCAGCGCCTTGCCAGCCCCCTGGTGATCCTCGCCGTCTGGCAGGTCGCCAGCGCCACCGGACTTCTCCAGGAGCAACTCCTCGCCTCCCCCGTCAAGGTCCTCACCACCGCCGCCGGACTCGTCTCGGAGGGCGTCCTGCCCGAGGCGATCGCCGTCTCGCTCCAGCGGGCGGCGATCGGCTTCGCCCTCGGCGCGGTCGCCGGGATCGGCCTGGCCCTCGTCGCGGGGCTCAGCCGCGTGGGCGAGAACGCCGTCGACCCTCCGCTGCAGATGCTGCGGGCACTCCCGTTGTTCGGCCTGATCCCGCTCTTCATCCTCTGGTTCGGGATCGGCGAGACGCCCAAGGTGGCACTGGTCGCCCTCGGCGCGGCCTTCCCGCTCTACCTCAACACCTTCTCCGGGATCCGCGGCGTCGACGGCAGGCTCGCCGAGGTGGCCCGGGTGCTGCGGCTGAGCCGTACGGAGACCGTCACCCACATCGTCCTGCCGGGCGCGCTGGCCCAGACCCTCGTCGGCCTGCGGCAGAGCCTGGGCGTGGCCTGGCTGGCCCTGATCGTGGCCGAGCAGATCAACGCGGACGCCGGTCTGGGACACATGATCAACGATGCCCGGGAGTTCCTGCGCACCGACGTGATCGTCGTCGGCCTGATCGTCTACGCGATCCTCGGCCTGCTGACCGACGCGCTGGTGCGCCTGCTGGAAAGGAGGGCCCTGTCATGGCGACAGAGCTTCCTGTCACGTTGACCCCGTCGCGCACGGTGACCCCGCTCCGTGCGGCGGCCCCGGTGGCCGCGGTCAGGGGACTCATCCGGGCCTTCGGGGAGCGGCGGGTTCTCGACGGGGTCGACCTGGAGATCGGCCGTGGCGAGTTCGTCGCCCTGCTCGGCCGGAGCGGCTCGGGCAAGTCCACACTCCTGCGGGTGCTCGCGGGACTCGACCCCGGCGCCGAGGGCGAGGTCGAGGTCGGCGGTACCGCCGCCGTGGCCTTCCAGGAGCCCCGGCTGGTGCCGTGGAAGCGGGTCCTGGCCAACGTCGCACTTGGGCTGCGCGCCCCCGACCCGCGCGCCGCCGCGCTGGCCGCGCTGGAGGAGGTCGGTCTCGGCGCCCTGCGCGACGCCTGGCCGCTCACCCTGTCCGGCGGCGAGGCCCAGCGGGCCTCCCTGGCCAGGGCGCTGGTCCGCGAGCCCGGCCTGCTCCTGCTCGACGAGCCGTTCAGCGCCCTGGACGCGCTGACCCGCATCACCATCCACCGGCTCGTGCTCGACCTGTGGGCCCGGCACCGCCCCGGCATCCTGCTCGTCACCCACGACGTGGACGAGGCCATGCAGCTGGCCGATCGCGTCCTGGTGCTCGACGGGGGCGCCATCGCCCACGAGTCCAGGATCGAGCTGCCCCGCCCCCGCCACCGCGACCACCCCGAGCTCATCGCACTGCGCTCCACCCTGCTCAACAGGCTGGGCGTCACCCCGGAGGGAACCGTATGAAACGTCGTATCGCCGCGGTGATCGCCGCGGCTCTGTTCCTGCCCGTCACCGCCGCGTGCGGGGCCGGGGAGGAACAGGGCGTCCGCGCCGACGGCTCGGTCGACCTGTCCCGAGTGACGCTCCGCGTCGGCGACCAGAAGGGCACGGGCCTGCAGGCGCTGCTGACCGCGGCCGGCCAGCTCGACGACGTCGAGTACAAGGTCACCTGGTCACAGTTCACCTCGGGGCCACCGATCCTGGAGGCCATCAACGCCGGTTCGGTGGACTTCGGCGCGGTCGGCAACGCGCCGCCGGTCTTCGCGGCCGCCGCCGGGGCGAAGATCTCCGTCATCGCGGTCGCCGAGAAGGGCCTCGGCGGCCAGGCGGTCGTCGTCCCCGCCGACTCGCCCGTCAAGTCCCCCGCGGACCTGCGCGGCAAGCGCGTCGCGGTGGCCAAGGGCAGCTCCGCCAACTTTCACCTGCTGGCCGTGCTGAAGAAGGAGGGGCTGAGTTTCGCCGACATCCGGCCTCAGTACCTCCAGCCGCCGGACGCCCTGGCCGCGCTCTCCTCCGGCAGGATCGACGCCTGGGCCATCTGGGATCCCTACACCGCCCAGGCCGAGTCCCAGACCAAGGCGCGCATCCTGGTCGACGGCGAGGGCTACGCCAACGGCTTCGAGTTCCAGATCGCCGGAAGGGAGGCCCTCGCCGACCCGGCCCGCACGGTCGCGCTGGGCGACTGGGTGGCGCGCATCCGCAGGGCTCATCGGTGGGCCAACGAGCACCCGGACGAGTGTACGACTATCGTTTAGCCATATAGCTCTGACCTGGTGAGGTACAGCCCCGCCGACTGAGGTGGTTGGTGAGGGGGCTGCCGGGGGACAGTTAACGACTGACCGGGGGTTGGTCGCCGTCGTACTCTTATCGCCGTCCGGCTGGGAATATCGGCGTTGTATGGTCTGCTGATGGTCGCCGCCGCGATTGTCGTGAAGCCATATAGCCGAAAGGGTGAGTGGACGATTCCGGCCACGGTCCGGGAGCGTCGCGCCACCTGCGAGGGGGGACAGACGCATGGGTGCCGCCACGGCGTGTCCGGCGCGGCCCGCGCACCTCTCGGCTGTAGTGACCTTCAGGGGGACAGATGACCGACCCTCCCCGTACCCCTCCTGTGGCCCTGAGGGCGACGGAGAGCGCCGAAGCCCGCCCCTCGGACCTCAGACTTCACGCAAGGGTGCGCTGGGCGCTGTACGCGCGTTCTGTGAGCGGCGAAGCGGATCAGGTCGACGGGCAGCTCGCGCTTCTGGAAGACGCCGTCACGAAAACCGGCGGAACCATCAACGCCCGTTTCTGCGACTTGGGTGGGGTTGGCGACGGGATGACCGGCCTGCTGAAGGCCGTACAGCACGGCCAGGCCGACCGGGTCATGGTCTGGGACCTTCCCAGGTTCGGCCGGTACCCGGCCGACGCCCAGGCGCGGACCCTGGCGGCCCTTCATGACCTGCGGGTTGGTGTCACGCTCGCCGAAACCGGCGAAGACCTCGACACCGGCGCCGACAGCGTTCTCCCCGTCGCGGCCCTTGACGTCGCCGCGACGCGAACGCGCTGGTCACGCCGCTGTGGCGGGAACACGTGAGCCTGCCGTACGCGTCGGCGACGCTGAGCCACATCGGCCACCGGTGGGGAATCTACGTGCGGATCTCCCGGGACCGGATCGGCGCCGGCCTCGGCGTGCAACGCCAGGAGTCGGAGATCCGCGAGATGATCGCGCGCCTCGACCCGGAGGCTGTGATCGTCGAGGTTTACAACGACAACGACATGAGCGCCAGCAACGTGAGGAAACGCCGCAAGGATTACGACCGGATGATCGCCGATATCGAATCAGGAGTGGTCACCGCGGTCGGCTGCTGGCATTTGGACCGGGTAACACGCCGCAATTTAGAGCTGGAATACCTGTGCGGCTACGCTGAAAGTTTCGGAACGCTGTTTGCTGCGGTCCACGGATATATCGACCTGCGAACCTCAACGGGCAGGATGGCAGCCCGAATGGCGGCGGCGGCGGCGCGCGGAGAGGTCGAGCACAAAGCCGAACGGCAGAGATCCGCCAATAGGCAAAGAGCACTACAAGGTGAGAGTTGGTCCGGTGGGATGCGCGCCTACGGATATGAGAAAGACGGCACCACGCTTATCGAGGCGGAAGCCGAGGTGTTGCGTGAGGTCGCGAAACGAGTGCTGGAACGCCAGTCGCTGCGCTCGATCGTCGCTGACCTCGACCGGCGGGAGATCCGCACGTCGACCGGCAAGCCCTGGCAGGCCGTGACGCTGCGCAGAGCGTTGCAGAACCCGCGGATCGCGGGCTGGCGCACCCTCAACGGTGAGAAGGTCGCCCGAGGCAACTGGGAACAGATCATCGACGATGAGACGCAGGCGAAGCTCGTGGCGATCCTCGGTGACCCCGCCCGCAACAAGGGCGGCGGCGGCTCGGCCCGCAAGTACCTGCTGTCGGGCGGCCTGCTGGTCTGCGGCATCCCCGGCTGCGGTAAACCCTTGCAGTCCCAGCCGAGCAACGCCGGCTCCCGCGGCTACGTGTGCCGTAAAAGCCCGCCCGTCGGCGGGTGCGGCCGTATCCGGATAGCCGCCGACGCGCTGGAACAGGAAGTCGCCACGCGGGTCCTGGCGCGGTTCGCGTCGCCGGCCATCGCCCGCCGCCTGAGCGGGGCCATGGCCTCGCAGACCGAACACCAGCTCCTCGACCAGATCAAGGAGCACGAGGAGAGCATCGCCGAACTCGCCGGCGACTGGGTGGCGAGGAGAATCTCCAAGGAGGCTTTCCAGGCCGCTGACCGCCGCACCCAGGCGGAGATCGCCAAGCTGCGCGGGCAGATTGCCCAGTCGACCCGGCTGGCGTCGCTACCCGAAGGGCTCGGCCCGCGCGAGCTCGCCGAATGGTGGGTCGACGCGTCGCTGGAGCGGCGCCGCGACCTGGTCTCCGCGGTGCTGGACCACATCTCGGTCGGGCCGACGACCCGGGTGGGCTTCACCGGGCTGGATTTGGCGCGGCTGAACTGGGTGTGGCGCGACTAAACGAAGTCGGGACGAACTCGACTGGCTACCGCGAATCCGCCGTTTCGGCTGCGCAGCTTGTGCTGACCCGCCTACGGTGGGTGACGTTGATCCTGGGAGATCGCCCGTAGGGTTGCCCTCACCGTAATGCCCAACGGAGGGTCCTGTGGATGACGTCGACCGCCTCACCGCCCGAATCGCAGAGCACCTGGCCTGTGAGCCGGACGTGGAGATGAGCGACGAACAAGTGGAGGCCGCGGCTCTGATCATCGGAGCCGGTGCCGCCCCCGCGCGAGTCTTCTCCGCTGTGGCCTGAGCCAGCAAGGAGACCGCACTGCTCGGTCCACCCTCCGCAGGGGTGCGACACGCGGAAGGCCGCGAAACCCGGAAAAGGGTTCCGCGGCCTTTTTCGTGCGCCCGCCCGGCCCGTCCTCCAGTACGGCGGTAATCAGCATCGCTCGACATCGAGGTGTAAGGTAAAAGTTGCAGCGGTGTGGGGGGAACGCGGGGCAGTTCGGGGCGCGATGCGCTGAAGTGGCCTTCGGGTGGCCGCCGCCCTGCTCTCGTCGGCGCTTTTCTGCCGCCAGCTCCAGGAGGCCGACATGTTGGACCGCTGTACTTCGTGCCCGCCGGGTGGCGCCCGCCGATGAGCAGCCGAGCCGACCGCAGACCCCGGCCTGCCTGGACGGTCCGCGAGGGGGACGTCATCCACGACACCGCGGCGCCGATGCGGGTCCTCGGCTGGTGTGGCCTGCAACTGTGCGGCGTCACCCGCTCCCGCGCGCCGGTGCGTGTCACTCACCCGCTGGGCCGGGTGCTGGACGTCACCCGGCTGACCGATCCCGACGACCCCGACGACAAGGACGCCACCATGCGACACCTCGCGTTCGTTGCGATGACCACGACCGGCCCGTCCGTCGATTCCCACGAGATTTGGGAACTGTCGGTGCGGCTACGCCGCGCCTCCCCAGGGGCCCGCGACGCCGTCCACCACTGGCAGTTGCCGGTGCAGGAACTGCACCGCGGCGAGGGCGCCCGCCTGCACAGCAGCGGTTTCTACACTCGGTACCGCGAGTTCGGTGAGCCTGCCGCCCTGGATCCGCAGCTCAACAGCTACCGGCCCGTCGCGATGGCCGACCTGACCCGTAACCTGGCCGCGTTCCTCGTCGACGCCCACCCTGTGATGCTGCACCCCGAGTATGACCAGCCGTTCCTGGGGGCGTTGCTGCGCCGTAACGGCCAGCCGGCCGGGTGGAAGAGCGCGGTGCCGCTCACCGCGTTCGCCGCCGGCGCCGCCTACGGCTACGCCGCCGGGTGGAACCGGCACGTCGGTCTCCAGCCTGGCCTGCTCGGCGAGGAGAACCCGTCGAGGCCGAACATGTTGAACAGCGCCATCGACACCAGCGAGTACGGCCTGCCCTGGCGGGCGGTCGACCTTGCCCGGGAGATGAGTTTGGCGCCCGCCGCCTACGCCGATGTCGTCTCCGCGGCCGGGCGGCTGGCGCTGACCGTCGCACTGTGGGACGCGATCGTCGCCCCGCCGGCCCCGCCGGCCTCATCTGCTGGGGCGGCGCCTGCCGCTGCTGACGCTTCGACCGTGTTCATGCCGGTCGCCGCCGCGTCGTAGCCGCCGCGCACTCGAGGCGGCCCCAGGGCGGCGTTTTCTCTTTCGCGAAGTACACCGCGAAGCGTCGCCGCGTCTGTACCGTGTGTAGCCAGCTACAGCGATAGGGAGACATCTGTCAACTGTCTCCCGGTACCTTCGTGCCGCGCGTGTTCCGCCCCCCACGGAACGTGGCCACGCGGACAGGACATGACACGGACAGGGGAAGTCGAGGAGAAATGCTCATGGTGCTGTGGACCATCAGGTTCCGTGACCCAGGCGTCAAGGACGTCGAGATCACCGCGGCCAGCTACAACCTGACGCACGAGAGGGAAATCCTGTCGTTCTTCGACGACCGTGGCGGCGAGGTGTTCGCCTGCCCGCTCGTCAGTGCGGCCCATTGGGCTCCGCATGTTCCCGCTTTCGCTGACCGGCGCGGACCTGTGGGAACGGTGTCGCCCGTTCCGGCGTATCCGGTCGGTGAAAGCCGTCAGTCGATCGAGGCCCAGGCCGCCGCAGCCGCCGCTGCGGGCGGCGCCGCCCCTGGCGCGGCAGGCCCTGCGGGCAACCGCCTGGAAGGGAGGCTCGTAGCGGCCAGCTAGCCCGGCCTCGATTCCAGGAAGCCCCGCCGCTGTCGCGTCGCAGCGGCGGGGCTTTCTGTGTGAGAAACCCGTGGTGGCCAATCGTGAAAACCCGGCCACGCTGTGTAGTAAGCTGCGCACTACACCTGCGGGGGGACAATGCTCAACAGTTCTCATGATGGTGAATCGGGTGGGGTGTCTTCCGGCGCCGCCGCCGACCGGCCCTCGCTGGCAGGAACCGGACACCGTTGAGCGTCACCGCCCGCCACCACAGGAAAGGCGATCATGCATAGAACTCAGGAGGCCGCCGAGATCCGCGGAAGACGCCTGGCTGTCGCCTGGCTGGAGACGCTGCTGGTTCTGGCCGCCGCGTTCGTCGCAGCCACGCTGTTCCCCCAAGCCCGGCACCTGGTGCAGCTCGCCGCCCTGGCGCTGCTGATGGTGATCGGCCTGGTGTGCGCCGCCGTCTCCGCCCTGTACGCCTGGACCCACTCGACCAACCCGGTAGCGCTTCGGCTGTTCCGATACGTCTGCGCGGCCGCCGCTTCCGCCGCTTACCTCGCCCTTTGAACCGACCCCCGAGGATGCACCGTGATCCACCTATTGGCTGGGCTGCGCCGGCAGCCGCCCCCCGCGCCCGTCGACCCGCTCGCCGAAGCCGAACGTGCTGAGGCTGCCGCACTAGCAGCACGAGCCGACGCCGACCGGCGAACCACCCTCGCCGAAGCCGCCGTACGCGAAGCCGAAGCAGCGGCCAAAGTCGAAGCGATCAAGCACCGGGCGCGGCTGCAAGCCGAAGAACGCGCCCGCCATGCCGCGGTGAAACAGAGCCGTGACGCCGAAGCGGCACGCGTGACGAAGGTTGCGGCAGGGCGCAGCAAGCGGCGCGACCGCGGCGATCATGTCCGTCTGCTGCTCGCCGAGCACTCCTCCCGGATCCGGCGCCTCCTGGTGAACATCGGCGTCAACACGGCGGCCGGGTTCGGCCAGTTCAAGTTCCTCACCGAGCAGGCCGGCCTCGACGTGCTGTGGGCCGTCATCCTCGCCGCAGGGCTGGAACTGATGGCCGTGACGGTGCTCGACTACGGCCTGGACGCCCGCCGTGAAAAGCGGCCCTTCCTCCTCGCGTTCGTCCTGGCGGCCCTGCTCGCGGGGCTTGTCGCCTCCATGAACTACTCGCACTGGTCAGCAGCACCCGGGCAGCAAGTCCTGGCCGCCGGATTCGCTCTCATGTCGCTCATGTCGCCGGTCCTGTGGGCGTGGTACGCGAACGCCCGCCATGCCGGCCGGGTCGCCGCGCTGGCCCGTGACAGGCGTGCGGCAAGCAGCAGCACGCGTGCGGCAAGCACCAGCACGGCCCCAGCACAGAGCGACACGGAGATCGCCTCGTTCGACGTGTTGCGGTGGCTCATGTGGTTTCCCGAGACGTTCGCGGCCAAGCGGCAAGCGGTCAGGCTGCGCATCAGCGACCCTGACGTGGCCGTCGGCCTGGCCGTCGAACACCTCACCGGCAAGCGCGCCGCACGGGACGCCAAGCGTGCCGCAGAGCTCGCCGCCAAGCAGCACGGTGAGTTGCCCGCCGGCGGGCACGGCCGGTACCTGCCGGCCCCGGACGAGGTCACCGCGATGTCAGCTGACGAGAAACGAGAATCGGCGTGCGACGCCTACCGCACAGCTCGTCTCGACGGTGTCGAGCTCACCGGCCCGGCGATCGCCTCGGCCTACAGAATGTCGGAGTCATGGGCGCGGTCCCGTATCCGAGAGGTGAAGGGCACCATGCTGCGCGGCAAGGTCGAAGCCGACGACAACGACCAGGTGGAAGGTGCGGGGTGATGCGGTTCTCCGCGGGGCAGGCCCGGCCGGTAACCGCCCGGGCCGGCGGGAACGACACGCTGACCCGCCGCGCGGAAGGTGCCATCGGCGCCGTGCGGGGGCGGTGACAGCGCGTGGTCATCATGCAACCCGGCAACTACAATCCGATCATGACCACGCTGCCTGAGCCTTCCGAAACGGAATGGGAGGAAGCCCTCGCTGTGCTGCGCCGTAAGCAGGACAGCCGTTACCAGGCGGACCTGGACCAGATCGAGTTCTACGAGCTGGCGCAGAAGCTGCTGCGGACACCGGACGGCCGGCTTCGTCCCGGCTCGCGCGGCCAGGTCGAACGGAGACTGGGGGTGGGCAGCAGCTTGTCGCGCTATATCGAACGCGCCGACACCGGGCAGATGCGCCGCGACCTCGAAGAGCGCCGCAGGGGAGAACTCGCCGCCCGCGACGGCGAGCCGTGACCGGGGTGCGCGGCCCTTCTGCGTAGAGTCGGCTGCGCCTCCAAGGCACCCCGCGCGACGGCCCGGACCTGGGCATCGCCCGCAGACGGTGACGGTTTCACGCCCCGCCCGTCTCGGCCCAGGACCCCGGGCCGTCGCCACACCCAGCCCAGAGACAGGTGATCAGCGGGCGGGCATACGAACGGCCCGGCACCCACCAGCCCCCTAGTGGCCTGGTGGGTGCCGGGCCGTTCATGGCGTTCCCGACAGGATCCGCCCGCTCCCCGCGTGAGGCGAGAAGCTGCGTTCAGCGTAGCTGCCGCCGGCGACCGGCGAAAAGACGGTTCCCTCACCTCGGACAGCACCGGATGACTCCGGACGCGGCGGCCTGGGACGACCCGCGGCGAGCCGAGAACGGGCCGGGAAGAAACACCTGGCCGTCTCTGCCGACAAGCTAGCCCCGCACGCTTAGCCTGAGAGTGTCTACGTCACAGGGAAAGGGCGGGGCTATGCCCGAAGGTAGCACGGTGAACGAACTGGCGGCACGAGTGTTCAGTGTCCGCAAGCGGCGCGGACTCAGCCAGAAACAGCTCGCCCACCTGTCCGGGGTGTCGGAAAGCTGGGTGTCGAAGCTGGAGCAGAGAGTTCCCCGCGATGTGCGGCTGAGCACCGTGCGTAAACTCGCGGCCGCGCTGCAGGTGTCCACCACGTACCTGATGGGCGGCCGAGGCGACACCGAACACGAGGTCGAGCCTGACCGGACGTTGTGGGCGCCGACCTACCAGGCGTTGATCGGCCTGGCGGGTCAGCCCGCCGAGGAGCCGACCATCGACAGCGTGCGCGGCGGCATGGAGGCGTTGAAGGAGCCGCTGGCCAGCAACCGCTACAGCGAGCTGGCCGCGATGCTGCCGTTGCTGCTGCGCGACGTCGAAACACTCGACGGGGACGGCCGGGCACTGCGGTCTCAGCTGCTGAACACGACCGGATGGGTGCTCACTCAAACCCGCCAGTTCGCCATGGCCGAACCCACCCTGGACCGGGCGATCGACATCGCCGAGGACCGGCTCGACGCAGCCGCCGCCGTCAACACCCGCGTGTGGCTGCACCTGCGGCAGGGCCAGCTCGACCAGGCGCGCACCCTCGCGACGAAGTGGGCCGACGACATGGAGCCGAGGTTTTCGAAGGCGACCACAGCCGAGCTGACCATGTGGGGGCGCCTGCTGATCAGTGTGTCCAACGCGGCCGTCCGCGACAACCGCCCCGGCGAGGCGGAGGACGCGATCAAGCTGGCGCGGGCGGCGGCCGTCCGTATCGGATATGAGGCGCTGTCGGACACGAGCACGACGCGGACGTTCGGGCCCGTAACAGTCGGCATGATCGCGGCGGAGAACGCGGCGGTGATGGACCAGCCCGACCGGGTTCTGAAAATCGCCGAACGTATTTCCACCCAGCCGCGGTACGCCACCTCGGTCAGCCGGTTGCGGCACCAGCTCGACGTCGCCCACGCGCTGACGGTGACGAGGAGGCACGCCGAATCGCTTGCCGTTTTGCAGCGGCTGGCGGGGGTGGCGCCGGAGTGGCTGGCCGCGCAGCGGTACGGCCGCGACATCCTGAGCCATATGTTCACGGCGAAACGCAAGCTGACCCAGGAGATGCGTGATCTCGCCGACGCGGTCGGCTTGCCCTACTGACCAGGGAAGATAACAGCCACTGCTAGTTCCGGTGATCGCTGGAACAAACTGTCAGTGACAGAGGGTGTGGGGCCCCCTACGGTCGAAATGTGGTCCACGTCACCTCGTTGTCGTCCGAGGCGGGCGCCGCTTTCCAGGAAGGCGGGACGTCGACCGCGGGACCTCACGGGTCCTGACCTGTCACTGGACGAAAGCCGACCCATATGACATCTCCACCGTTGCATCACGCTGATGCCCCGCAGGTTCCCCCTAGTCCTGCGGAGCTGATCGGACAGCTCATCGAAGCCGCCACGCAGCGTGGCCTGACCGTCAAGCAGACCGGGAACGCCATCCTGAACTTCTCGCGGCCGCCCGAGTACAGCAGCGAAGAGAGCCCCGCCGACCTGGACCGCGCCCGGCTGCTGTTCTCGGGCCTGTCACAGATGGTTGTTCTCGTGCGGGACAAGGAGGCTCCGCAGCCTGAGGGCGGGCCGCCCGTCCTGGCCTGGTACTGGTGGTGGCAGGGCGATCGTCTTGCCGGCGAAAGCCGCGCCGACGAAATGGAGCGCCTCACCAGCGCGGCCGACGTCGACGTGGCGGCCGACCGGATCGCGAACGTCCTGCGCGTGGACTCGCCCACCGGTTGAAGACGTCGCGCTTTCGCTGCGCGACGAGGAGGGGGCGGCGCTCTGGGATCTCCCAGACCCACACGTGGTGTGCGACAGAGCACCGCCCCCTCTGCGTATTCGTGACACATCCGCTGCTGTTTTTCAACGAAACAGGAAATTTCGTCGCCGCGTACTTCTGCCCCCCGGGGGGGCAGAAGTACGCGGCGACGAAGTCCAGGCCCTCACCGCCACGGTGGGGCCTTGCCGTGTCCGGGGCTTCGCCGCCCCGCGGCGGTGTTAGACGCAGACGTCGACGCCGAGGATGGGGAGGCTCAGCTCGATGTCGAGCACGTGGCAGGTCGGGTCCGGCGGCGGTGGGCTGCTGGTCTGCGCCGGCGCCAGCGCCGGTGTTGGTGTCGGTGTGGGGGCCGGGTCTGGGGCTGATGTTTGGGCGGGAGGGCGGGCGGCAGAGGTCGGCTGGTCCGGCGGGGAGGAAGAACGCGGTGTGCGGGCCGGGGGGTCGGGAGGAGGCGGAGGCGACCTGGTTGGCCGCGCTGTGGGCTTCGGGCTGCCGGGGGCGTCGTCGCTGTTGTCGTCTTCGTTGCGTTCTTCCTTCTTGCCCGGCGGTGCCGGGTCGAGCGGGTCGGGGCTGTCCCGGTCGGGTGCGGGGTCGCCTGTGGGGGGCGGGGCCGGTTCGAACGCGATGAGCGGGGGGGTGGGTGCCGGGTCGGTGGCGGCGGGGGTGTCGGCGTCGTTCGGGGACGGCTGGTCGTCGTTCGGGCTGGCGGCAACGACGGGAAGGTTACGGGGGGGTTGGGGTGGCGCGGTGAAGCTGACGAACGTCATGGTGAGTGCGGCGGCGGCGGCGCCGACGACTGCGGCGGTCGCGGCGGTCGTGCGGCCGGGCCGGGTGCGTGCCTGGTCTAACAGCCACGCCACGGGGATGGGCACCAGTGCGCCTGGCTGGAGAAGTTTCATCGCGGCGCGCATCACGGCCCGCGGATGCCCGGTGTTGACCACCAGGGTTGCCGTGTTCAGGTGGACGGCGAGGACTGCTGGATCCATCCGGTGTAGCTGTTCGCCGGGGTGGGTGCATAGGGCGGCGGTGTCGAGTAGTTCCCGCCAGACCGCCAGTTCACGTTCGGGGTCGACGCGGCCGAGCGGGCTGACAACCACGCGCATGGACTGGTCGTCGACGGCGAGCTCGACGATGTGGGATGTGCCTGGTGGGGCGCGCAGTGTGTGGCACAACTCGATCGGCACCTCGTGAAGGCTGACGGCCGCGTCGAGGGCGCGTTTCAGGTTGTCGATCTGGTGTCGGAGTTCGATTCGCGTGCTGATGTCGGAGGTAGGAGCGGCGCCGTTGATCGCGCGGAGGCGCTGCATAACCACCGACACAATATCGCGGATCGTCGAATTATTATCACTTTCTGTCAACGTCATACCACCTGGTGAAACGCGCAGGATTTCGGAGGTTCGCTCACCTCATCGCGGAGTCCAGCGCGAGGCAACACCCCGCGATCATCCGTAATCAAATGGTTACATTGCGTTAGGTAGGGGCTTCAGTTGCCCTTGGCTGGGCGCGTCGAGCCGGCGCCGGTGGGCGTTGCGGCGCAGTGCGAGGTACAGCTGAACGAGCGTTTCGCGCTGGTCGTCGGGCAGGTCGGGGTCCGGAAGGTCCCACAGGTACTGCAGGAGCGGGTCGTCCGGGTAGCGCGCCGGCGCCTCCGGCGCGGGTGTTTCGTCCGCAGCCTCGTCCGCCAAGCCCGGTGGCGGATCGCCGCCTTCGAGGACGCGTGCGGCGCTGCCCTGCTCCCAGCCGAGGGCGCGGTCGACGCCGGCGTAGGTGAGCTCCCGAACGTTGAGGCCCTTCTCCACGCGGGTCCAGGTGATCGGGCTCATGGCGCCCTGCCGTGCGGCGCCGTTGATCGACAGGTGCAGGGACAGGCGCCGGCTCTTGACCATCTCGGCGAGCCGGTCGTAGTCGAGGAACGCGTCAGAGTCCACCCGCCCAGCATGACAGACCATAGCTAGCCACATGAATAGATCGTCCTATTGCATTTAGGGGACAAAGGGCCAGCTTCTCGCAAGCCATCACTATATTTCTATGCTGAGGTATAGCGATCTATGGTGGTAGGTGAAATACTACCGCCAAGTGCGCCGCCGTGGATCTCCCAGGATTCACCCGGTGCGGGCGGCGGCGCACGCACACGTGCGCCCACCCGCCACCCGCGGGTGGGCGCCTCATGTACGACCTCGCCGCACGGGCTCCCAAAGGGGGGGGGCCTGTGCGGCGAGGTTCACCGCCCCGCCGGCGAGACGCTCTCGCTTCCGCGCCGGGCGGATCTGCGAAGACGCCCCAGGTTCGCGGCCCGGACATCCGGCGCCCCGGCCTCGACGCTGTGACCTGTGAATCTTTCAGGCTTCCCGCGATTTCCTGTCCGGCAACACTTGCAACTGTGCCCCCATATCTGTAGTGTAAGAATTGCAAACAGGTGGTAGTAGTCGAAGGGAGAGCCGTGTGAACCAGGCCCACTGCCTGCGGTGCGGGCGAGTGCTTCGCTCCGCCACATCGATCGCCGCCAGGTATGGCCGCCACTGCTTGTCCCTCATCCGGGCCGCCGCCCACCACACCGACCTCACCGGCTACACGCCCGCCCAGATCGAACGGGCCGTCGAAGCCATCGAGCAGGGCGGCATCGTCCCCACCAGCCGCCCCCACCTGTGGACCGCCGTCAGTTCCGACGGCACCACGGTCTACCTGGTCGCCCTCCAGGGCTGCACCTGCCTGGCCGGTATCAAGCAGCGCCGCTGCTACCACCGCGCCGCTGTCGCCATCCTCACCGCCACCCGTACCGTCCGCCGCGCCGCCTAACCCCCGAAAGGCTCCGCATGACCACCAAACGCCCCGCCCTGAACCTCGGGGACGCCGTCTCCCTCGACGGCAAGCCCGGCATCTGGGTCGTCGTCGAAACCGCAGCCCAGAAAAGCGCCCGCAACCCGCGCCACAGCGAATGGATCCGCGCCCACCTGATCTTCGACGGGGCCGGGCCGTCGACCCTCGCCGCCGACCACCGCGCCCGCCAGGCGACTCTCCTCACCGGCGCCCACGTCGCCGCGCAGCGCGACGACGGCGCCCCCGCTGACATCGCCTACCGGCTGACCCTCGGCCGCGGCACCGTCGTGATCGTGCCGCGCCGCTCCCGCGCGCACACCTCCGACCAGCTCGTCATCGAACACGCGCAGCGCCTGCAACACGACGTGGGCCTCACCCCCGACGCGGTCCCCGTTGAACGCACCCCGGACGGCTGGCAGCCCGCCCCCGGCTGGCAGCCCGTCACCCACGTCATCGAAGAACTCCTGCCCGAGGTACGCCACCACCACGTCTACTACGACGATGTCGACGGCGAGCAGGCGCCGGTCGTTGTTCCCTGCCGCACCCTGGCGAGCTGCCCGACCAGCATCGGGCTGGCCACCGTCGTCCGCTCAGACCTCGACGCCACCGTCGACATGCCCAAGACCGCCGCCGAAGCCGCCATCCTCACCGCGAAGGAAGAACGCGTCGACTACGGGATGCGCTGCAGCGACGTCGACGGCGCCCCGGTCGTCGTGGACTTCCCCAGCCTCGCCTACGGCATCGGCGCGGTCTCCGTCATGCGCACCTGGCAGCAGCACCAAGGTAACCAGCCCGACGCGGAACTCGTCATCCGCCGCCGCACCCCGGGCGCCGACTGGGTCGCCGCCCGCATCGCCCCCGCCATCCGCCCGGTCTTCTCCCTGCGGTAGCCGCACCCTGGCCGGCGCCCAGCGTGGGCGCCGGCCCAGCACCCGTGAACGTCAACGAAAGCGAGCATTGCGATGACTCTCGTGAACCTCGACGCCACGCCCGTCGCCGACCTCCTGGCCGCCCTCACCGCTCATCCCCGCCTCAGCAGCGCTGACCTGCAGGCCCGCGCTGAGCTGTGTGAGCGCATCCGTAACCATCCGACCGAACCCGCCGTCGAGTACGGGGTGCGCCGCACCTGGTGGACCGGCCGGTGGGCGCAGGATCCCGCCTCGCGGATCGAAACCAGCGCCAGCAACCCGTTCGACCGGCAGTGGGCCGAAACGGAAGTCGCCGCCTACCGCAAACAGCAGGCCGAAGCCGGGCTGCCCGTCGACGCGGAACTCGTCACCCGGCAGTGGGTGCCCATCCCCTCCGGCACCGCTGCCGACGGTGTTTCCTTCCAAGCTGTGCTGTCGCCGCACGACGGCTTCCGCGTCCACCGGGCAGGCTGCTGCGGTCTGACCGGACCCGCGCAGCAGGCCGAGCTGTTCGACGTGGCCGCCACCACCCCGCAGAAGGTCGCCGCCGAACTGCACCAGGGCATCGCCGGCGAACACCCCACCAGCGACGACGCCCGCCCGGTGAGTTTCCTTCCCTGCTGCGGGCTGCGCTGACGGTGTGCCTGGCGCCCCGGCCCGCCCCGGGGTGCCGGACAGAACGCCCGCTCAGCTGAGAAAGGACACCAGCACCGTGACCGAAGCGACCGTGATCTACTCCCGGGAGGAGTGGCTGCAGCGCGGCGTGTGCCTGCCGGGCCAGACCAGCCAGCAGTGGGCCGCCACCTTCGGAAGCCTCGGCGGCCAGGAATGCAGACCGCGCCCGGCCTGGCAGACCGGCGCCCCACCCGGAGTGATCGCCGTCTACGTTCAGGGCACCGAGGAGGCGATCCGGTTCGTCGTCGACTGCTGCCACCCCGCCGCACAGCACCAGCCCGGGGTGAAGTCCCGCACGCCACAGGAGGAACGTTCCTGACTGTCCCCCCGCACCTCGATAGGGTTTGAAATTACCGCCACCAGGGAACTCGGGGGAGTCCTGCATGCCTCACATCACGCCTGTCCGACCGCCGCGCACCGTCCGTGCCCGGCTGCTGACGCTCGCCGCCGCGGCGCTCGTGTCCGTTGCCGTCCTCGCCTGCTCGGCGTGGCTGGCCCTGTCCAAACTGGCCGCCGGATACGTCGGCCTGATGACGCTCATCACGCTGGCCGCCGTCGGCGACGTCGGCCTGACCGGCAGGTGAACGACCTGCACCCGCTGTACCGGGCGCCGTGCACCTACGTCCGCGAGATGGACGGCGTCCACCGCCGGTGCGGGGCCATCCCGACCCGCCGGTTCCTCAACGGCTGGTACTGCTCGGGCTGCGCGCCCCGGTGGGAAACCGTCGTCGCCTCCTGGGCCAGCCCCGCCCCCGCCCCGCCCCAGGACACGGCAAAGCAGCCCTGACCTGCTCTTGGAAGCCATGTGGCTACAGTCGGAAACTGTGCCCGTACCGCTGATTCTCGCCGTCCTCGCGATCGTGTTCCGCGTCACCCGGTTCGTCACCTCCGACGAGCTGGCCCGGCCGATCCGCGAATACGTCGACCGCCGTTTCGGCCCCGACTCGCGCCCCGCCTACCTGGTGGGCTGCGGCTGGTGCGCGTCCATCTGGGTGGCTGCCGTCGCGGTGCCGGTCGCCTACCGCTACGGCGACCGCCCCTGGTTCCGGCTGCTGGCCACCGGCTTCGGCGCGTCCTGGCTGTACGGCATCGCCGCCACCCAGCTGGACGACTGAGGACCTACAAGGTGACCTCGCAGCCCGTTCACTCCGACGACGCCGAATGCGTCGCCCTAGCCGCGAACGTCGCCGTGATGCGGGCCCTTGAAGTCGCCGGGAAACGGCTGCTGACCCGCGACCGCAGGTCGCAGTACCAGCACCTGCCCGCCTGGAAGTTACACACCGAAATCCCGGCCCGGGAAGACGACCTGGACCGGCTCCTCGCCGACGCGTGGACGTGCCTGCAGCAGGTTCTGCCGCACCGCGGCGACCTGATCGGCGTCGTCGACGAGTACGTGCGTGACCTGCTGCGGTCCGGCCTGCCGCACGAAACGCGGTGGCTGATGCGGGCCCTGATGTCGATAGGAGACAAGCGTGAACACCAGTAGCGGGCACGGCCGCCCGTTGTTCACGCCGGGTGGCGTGCACACCGAACAAGACCAGCTGGAATGCGCACGGTACGGGCACGACCTGGAACATGTCGTGTCCGGCGCTTCCCGGCAGCCGCAGGCCGCGTTCTGCGCCCGTGGCTGCGGCCACCCCGGCTGGGTGATGGTTCCCGCTGACCGGCCGCGCCTGTGGCGGTCCCTCGCCCCGGTGCTCGCCCGGGCGCTCGCCCCGTACCCGAGCGCGCTGGCCGCCGCCAACGCCGCCGTCGCCGCGGTGACGGCGCACCCCTGGACGGAGAAGCCGCAGTGAACACTCAGCGCCGCCTGCACCTGGTCATGCGTGAAGAGCTGGCCGAACTGTGGCATGACCTGGCCGCCGCCCACCGGCGCAGCCGCGTCGACCCGCCGGAGCAGTCCGAGGAATGCCGCAGGCTGATCCGCCGGATCGAAGCGCTCACCCGGGAGACCGGGCCGGCACCGCCCGGCGACATCGAGTTCACGCTGCTGCTGACGGGCCTGTACCAGCAACTCCACGAACGGCTCAGCATTGATGTGCCCGTCTCTGACGGGCTGCTGCAACACGCCCACGACTTCGTGACGTTGGGCGGCCGCCTGGCCCTGGGCTACCCCGACGGCCTCGTGGAGGAGTACCGGGACCGGCGCATCTACTTCCACCGCAGCAACGGGCGGATCTTCTACCGGATCGCTGACCGCACCGGGACGCTGCCCGGCCGGTTCGACACCGTCGACGACGCCCGCGCCGCCCTGAAAGACCTCGGCGTATGAGCGGCGGCTTGCCCGGCCCGGCGGGGGCGCCGCTGTGGGGGCACAGCGAGGCCGCTCACCAGCTGCTCGGCTGGTGCGCGCACTGCGAGGGCCGCACCGCGGCGCAGGAGGCCACCGCGTGGCGAGGCTGGGCGGCCACGCTGCTGCACACGATCAGCGAAGGCGTGTGCAGCGGCGGATGACGAGCCTCGCACCCGCTCAGCGACGGTGGCTGCCCGGCCGCCGCCACCCGATAGGAGGAACCGTCATGGGATGCGGCTGCAACAAAAAGAACCAGCAGGTCAGCAGGTACGTCGTCGTGTACAACGACGGCAGCGAAAGCGCCCCGTACACCACGGCGCGGGAAGCCGACGCGGAGAAACGACGGGCCGGCGCCACCTCCCCTGTGAAGACCGTCACCGCGGCCGCCCGACCCGCTGTGGCAGCCGCCGCGCCCGCTGTGGAAAGCGTCGTCGTCAAGGGTGCGGGCGAGGCGTGAACGGCGACGATACGCCTCCGCCGGCAACGAAAGGGTAATGAAGTGCATGACGTCCACGACCAGATCGACGACTGGTTCACGTTCCACCCTCCGGCGTCGCCGGAACGCCGGGACGCGCACGTCGCGGTGCGCGGCAGCTGCCGGCACCTGGCCCACACGCTGGCGGACACGGTGCCGCCCAGCAACGAGCTCGACACCGCCCTGTGGTACCTGCGGCAGGTCGCGATGTGGGCGAACGCGGGCCTGGCGCTCAGCCCCGACCCGGACGCGCCCCGCGAGAACAGGCCGGCCGGTTACGGGCGGTCCGCGGCGATGATGGTCGACCGGTCCGCAGCGGCGCAGCCCGGCGTGCCCGCCGCCCCGCCGGGCGGCAACCTGCTCGCCGACCCCGGCTGCCCGGGCCGGTGCGGCGGGCTGGACGCCGCCCCATGACCGCCTCCGCCCCAGGAAGGCCCTGGCCCCGGCGCCGGCGCCCCGCAGGTCCGGCGCGGCCGCGCCTGCGGCCCTGGGCGGTCTGGTGGGCGAAAGCGCGCCTGTACGTCGCGCTGTACCTCGTGCCGGGTAACGCGCTGCGGTGCGGCTGCCACTGGCATCCCGTGAACGGCGTGGTGCGTGCGGCCCACTGCCTGAAGCACGGGCAGCTGTGAGCAGACACGGCCGGGCACGCGGGCCGCCCCACCCGGCGCCGGCTCACGGCTGACACAGCAGGCCAGGCTGAAAGTGCTGACGAAGAACAGGAAAAAGACATGATCAACGTGCTGAACGATGTGCTGAACAACGTGCTGGTCTTCGTGGACGTGCTCTAAACGCCCACGGGGCGGCGCCCCCGCGGCGTGAGGCCGCGGGGGCGCCGGACGTTCACCGGCCGGCAGCGGAAAATCCGAGAGCGGCTGCTAACGATCAGTAGTGGGGCGACGATGGTGAGTTATGCCGCCCCCCGACATTCCCGACGCCGCGCCCCTCACCCAGTTCGGTAACCGGTTGAACCCGGGCTTTTGTATCTTCCCGTTCCGTAACCAGCTGCGGCTGGGGGAGAAAGGCCTGTCGTTGACGCTCGGGAAGCCGAGCGTCAAAGAGATGGTTGATCTTCTGTACCGGGGCCGTCGCAGCGCCAGCATGCACGACGGTGTGCGGCGCACCACCGCAGGCCGGCTCCGCGCGGCAGGGTTCACCCTCACCCTCGACGGCGGGAAAAGGAACCCCAATCACGTGTCCGTAAGCCTGGACGGGGACACTGAATGGACAGACGATGAAAGCGAACGCTTCAACGACTGCTTTGGCGACCCGACGTGGATGGAGGACAACGATGCCTGATCAGATCCACCTCCGGTTCGGGGCGCTGCCGTGGAACCCCGCCGACAACGCCACCGTTCTCGAGGTGTTCGACCAGCACGACAGGCCCACCTGCGGCCTGCTGGAGCAGGGCGGCCAGCGTTACATCTTCGACTGTGTGGAAGGCCACGCCTGGGACATCAACGTGTGGGCTTACGCCCCGGTGACGGCCGCCCAGGTCGCCGGGCTGCGCGCCACCGACGGCGAGGAGTTCGCCGCACGCGTCGACGCCGTTCTCAGGTCAGGAGTGATCACCGCGGCTCTCGCGGTCGGCGACCGCTTGGAACTGATCGAAATCGTGGATTCCTCGGCGATCAGCGGAGACGTGTACGCGGGGATCATGGACGCGGTTCTCGCGAAGATCGAACGCGGGCGGAGTACCGCGGAGTCGCTGCGGAAAGTACAGGTCGCAGGCTGACGGCCCCCTTGGGTAGGCGGCGCCCCGGCCCGGGGCGCCGCGTTCTTTCCGCCGCCGTGAGGCGTTTCCGCCGCGCCGGGCGCCGCCCTGCCCCGGCGTGAAACCACCACACAGGTTGCTATCAACTACATAGCATGTGATGCTTTTGCTATGAGCGTGGATGAGAAGAAGAGTGTGGAAGAGAAGAAGAAGGCGGCAGCGGCGGCCGCCCTCCAGGCGGCGCACGAACACCTGGGCGAGGCCAGGGACGGCGTGGTGCAGTCTGTGGTGGACGCGCGGCACGTCAAAGCGTCGTGGCAGGGGATCGCCGACGAGCTGGGGATCGCGCAGCCCAACGCGATCCGCAAGTTCAAGCCGTCCCTTGACGAGCGGGAGCCGGAGCAGCGGTGGGAGAACGAGGCGGATCCGGTGACGCCGGCGCTGGTCGCCGTGCGGCGCGCCCACCGGGCGCTCGCCGACGCCGAACGTGACGAGGTGCGGGAGGTGGCCGGCGCCCGCAGCGTGGGCGTCACGTGGGGGGTGATCGCTGAGGCAGTCGGCATGAAAGAGCCGAACGCGATCGCCAAGTACAAGCCGATGCTGGAGGAGAAGCGCATCTTCACGGTGCGAGAGGATGCCAGGCCTGGGTAGCCGTCACCCCGCGCGGAGCCCCCGGCGCGCCGGGGGCACCCACTGTAAGTGATCTTCCTTGTGGGGTGCCAGCCTGCGATTTTCCTGAAAATTCCTCGCAGCTCCAAGGGATATCAAAAGTATAGTTGGGTATGTGATTGATATAACAAAAACTCACTACCCCACGGAGCGAAGCATGAGCGCCAAGGCCGCCGCCCCCACCCTGGTCGAGAGCATCCACGCCCTCTACGCCGCTCTCGGCTCCCACGCTCTGACCCGCGAGAACTGGGCCTTCATCGACTACCTCGTCCGCCTCAACGCGCCCACCACGTTCCTCAACCTGACCCACAAGCTGATCTTCGAGGGGCGGGTCGTCAACGGCCTCCCGGAGGCCCTGCGGGGGGTGGACCTCGCCGATGACGAGAGCGCCTTCGTCACCCGCATGGGCGCCGACGGGACCGCCGGCGCCTTCCTCGACCTCGCCGTGAAGGTCCGGGCCGCCTGACGGCCACCAGGGCGGGCTGCGGCCCGCCCTCGCCTCCCTCCCACCTCAAACGATCGGAAGGACGTCATGGACTTCGCCACCGGAACCTACGTGTGCGCCCGCGAAGAGATCGAGCGGCTCGTCGCCGACATCGCCGCCGAGTTCAAGGCCCACCCCGGCTACGGACCCCACCTGATGGAAGAGGGGTTCGACGACCGCCAGTGGACCATCGTC
The DNA here is from genome assembly GCF_050943795.1 of Streptosporangium sp. CA-115845. Taxonomy (NCBI): domain Bacteria; kingdom Bacillati; phylum Actinomycetota; class Actinomycetes; order Streptosporangiales; family Streptosporangiaceae; genus Streptosporangium; species Streptosporangium sp. CA-115845. The sequence goes on from NZ_CP191988.1 coordinate 3,961,440, forward strand.
TGGGAGGAAGGCCCCGAGGAGTGGGCCTACCACGCCGGCGACCGGGTCACCGCCCCCGCCGGGACGTTCCTGGAGCCTGTCAGCTACTACGTGCTGGCCGTCTGCCTCATCTGATGGCGACCCGTGCGCGGGCGTATTTCCGCAGGTAAATCACCACAACCTTTGTGCTATCAGAATAGTAGATTGCTATGATTTAGATATAAGAAAACGCTTCGCAGCCACTCCCGGAGGACGCCGTGACCGTCGCAGCCATGACCAGCAACCAGCGCACCATCAAGCGCGAGGAGGACGTGCGCACCGCGCTCTGCCACTTCGACCTGATGTGGAGGCTGTACGTCAGAGGCCAGGGAAACCGGGGAGAGCTCGACGAGGCGCGAACCATCGCGATCACCAGGGTTGGCCACTACATGCTCGACCTCGCCAACGCGATCGAGGGCGAGGACGCCACCACCATGCGAGCCCTGGCCGCCCAGCTGCAGGCCCAAAAGTCGCTCAGCCCCTACCAGCTCGCCGCCCAGGCCGACCTCGCCGAGCGGCTCGCCCGCCTCACCTGATCGCCCGGGAGGGGGCCGCCCGCCCCCTCCCGCTCCCAGAAAGAGGACAGGTCGTGAACCAGACTCCGAAGCGCACCGAGACGAAGACCCGACAGCGCAGCCTCAAGTGCCGCGCCCTCACCCAGATTGGCCGGCACGTCCTGGTCGGCATGGACGTCAAAGACACCACGGTGAAGGCCACAACGGACGTTAAGGCCGAAGCGCTCTCCAAGGGCTGGCCCGAATCCAGCGCCACCGCGATCGCCGTGTGCGTCGTGAGGGTCGGCGCGCAGCGGGTGGCCGGCCTCGCCGCCACAGAGGCCCAGCGATGACCGCGCACATCTTCCTGTCGTGCCCCGAACACCCCCAGCTGCTGCGATGCGACGACGACCGCGGGTTCGCCGTCGACAGCGTCGCCTCGGCCCGCGCCCTGCTGGCCGTCCTGTACCCGGACACGGCGGCGGGCAAGGTCTCCAGCGTCGTCCTGGACTGCGAGGCGGGCGGCTGCACCATGCGCTTGTACGTCAACGCCGACACCGTCGAGGAGGCCCGTACGCGGGCCGCCACCCACAACAGCGGCTGGTACACCGCGCGCCGCTCCGGAGGCCGCATCATCGACGCCTGCCAGTACCACCTGGGCACCTGCTGCGTGCACCACGCCTCCCCGCACTCCCCGACGCTCGACCCCTCCGCGGTGCTGCCCGACCGATCCGACCGGCCTGCCTCCCGCACCGCCCAGCTCGACCTGTTCGCCCTGACCCACGGGAGGGCCGTGTGAGCGTCGTCCTGCCCGACCTGCACCCCGTCGCGCCCGAGGCGCTGACCCGCCACCACATCATCCGCGTCACCGCCTCAGAGATCCTCGCCGCCAACGACGTGTACGGCTTCGTGCGCGCCACGAAGCACTTCGGCGGCGGCTCCTGGCGAATCCGCTGGGAGGCCGCCGTGGCGGTCGCCCCCGGCGAGCCGAGCACTGGAATCCTGCACGTGCGTCCCGGCGAGGCCGTCTCCTGCGTCTCCCGGGCGCAGTGGCTCCGGCTGCCGCACCGCCTCACCTCCCGCACCGTCACCGAAGGAGAAAAGCGATGATCATCAGCACGACCTGCCTGCCGGCGCGTGCCCACCGCCGTCAGGGCCGCGCCGCGCTCGCCCTGGCCGACCTGCTCGCCGAGGAACTCCCCGCCCTGCTGTGGCACGTGCAGGCCGCGGAGCACGCGGCGGGCTCCCTGCTCGGCGTCCGCGACGACGGAGACCCGGCCAGCCGGGTCGACGCGGTCGACGAGTGGGCGCGCCGCCTGGGCGTCACCCCGTCGTGGGAGAGACTGCCCGGCCACGGCGGCGAGTACCGTGCGACCGGCTGGCACCTGGGCGCCCGGGTCACCGTCCGCGCCTGGCTTGAGGAGTCCCCGCTGGAGGTGAACGTCTGATATTCGCCACGATCGTGGTCCGGCGGCAGGAGGCCGCCGGGTTCGCCCGGGCCGACCCGGGCGCGCCGAGCCCGCGGCGGTGGCCGCCGCGGCCGGGGGTGAATCTGGGAGAGCATCGCTGTCGAGCCGGGCAACGAACAACCGGACGCCGTCCGCACGTATAGCCCCCTGGTCTGGGAGTTCCTCGCCGCCGGGCCGGCCGATCCCTGCACCTCCGAGTCGCATAATTCCCCGCAATTTTTTCCGTTTTCTCCACCCCATCTCTGTACTATCAGATTCATAAGAAGATATGATTTAGATATAGAAATTCACCACTTCACCACCTCCGAAAGGGGAACCCTCGTGGACCTCGTCGCCACCCTCTCCGCCGACCTGCGCACCCAGCTCCTCGCCCCCGACGTCGCCGAGCTTCGCACCCAGGCCGAGCGCCTCCACGAGCGCGTTCCCCACGCGGTGGTCGTCACCTTCATCCAGCAGGGCCTGGCCGCCGCAGGCGACAACCCCCGCCTCCTGGAGTGGAAGGTGGCCAGCGCGCGCGAGGCCAACCGCCTCCTGGCCGCCGACCCGGACGAGCTGGAGCAGCTCGTCTAGCCGGCGAGGGCGGGAAGCCCTCTGGCCTCCCGCCCTCGCCCCCGAAGACCATCCGCCCTCACCTCAAGCGAGCACGAAGGAGTCGTATCCCATGACGGTCATCTGTAGCGCCCCCGGCCTCGACCACGTCCACTGGGCCGGCCGCCCCGGCGAGCGGTTCATCCTGGAGGAGGTCTGCGTCGCGAGCGACATCGGCCACATCCGGTCCGACGGCGGAACCAGCCGCCTGTCGCGGCTGTCGGACCTGCTCCTGTGCGGCCCCGAGACGGCCGACCCGCTCGGCGCCGTCAGCGAGCAGGAGGCGCTTGAGGAGATGCTCGCCGACCTCGAAGAGGAGGCCGACCCCGACACGATGCCCCTGCGCGAGGAGCTCGGCTCCCGCCTCGCCCACATCGCCGCCTGACCGGCTCCCCGTAAAGAGAGGCCACCATGAATCCGATTGACTTCGACGAGGCCGCCGCCCGCATCGCCCAGGCCCGCCGCGAAGAGGTGCGCCAAGCACTCGACGGCATCGAGCCCTCCCCGGACGAGCACCAGCTCATCTGCGACCTCGCCTGGAAGGGCAAGTCGAAGGAGCTGATCTCGCTGATCGAGAAGGTCCGCCAGGCCGAGCGCTGTGAGCGTGCCGAGCCGGCGCCCGCCCCGGGCGGCGGATCGGGGTTCGAGTTCAACCCGGCGAACGAGGAGAGCAAGGCGGCGGTCATGGCCGCGATCCACCGCGAGCGCGAGGTGGTCGTCCGGGCCGGATGGCCTGGGCTGCCGGTCGGCTGGCTTCCCCTGCGGGACGCGCCGTCGCTGCACGAGCTGGTCGCCGAGGGCCGCGTCGAGCTGGTCACCGTCACCGCGGCGAGCAAGACGGTTCCGGGCAGGCGGGTCGAGTACGGGTATGTGCGCATCGCGAAGGAGGCCGGGCCGCCCCGGCGGTGACTTGGTGAGCGCCGGCCCTGGCGGGTCGGGAAGGGTGCCGGACATCCAGCCGATATTTCTGCTGGCCGGCACCCAGCCACTGTACTATCAAAAATATAGTTTAATATGATTTAGATATAAGCGGGGTAGTTGTCGCCACTTCCAAGGAGTCGCCATGCGCGCCCAGATCAACACCGAGCCCTTCGAGCTCAGCCACGGCGCCAAGCCCCGCGGCGAGGGCAACTGGTTCTTCGAGGGCGCCGGCGGCACCGTGATCAACCTGGTCGGCCTGTACTCCGGGCAGACCGCCAAGCTGCCCGCCGGGACCTGGAAGGTCCTCCCGTAACCAGCGGTGGCCGCCCCGGCGGCCACCCCTTCCGCCCGCTCTGATCGCTTCCTCACCGAAGGAGTTCGCATGTCCGCCACGACCGAGAACAAGCCCCAGGGCAAGGCTCGCGCCAAGCGCGCGGCCGCCCCCAAGGCCGCGGCCGGAAAGAAGGCCAAGGCGCAGCCCGCCGCGCAGAAGCAGGCCGCGCCCGCGGTGTTCACCGGCTTCCGCGTCGACCGCGACGAGTTCGCCCGCGCCGTCGCCTGGACCGCACGGTCCCTGCCCTCTCGCCCCTCCGTTCCCGTGCTGGCGGGCATCCGCCTGGACCTGGCCGACGGCGAGCTGCGCCTGTCCGCGTTCGACTACGAGGTGTCCTCCGAGGCCACCATCGACGCCGTCTTCGACGGCGCCGCGCAGCTGCTGCTGCCCGGCCAGGTCCTCGCCGAGATCGCACGCGCCCTGCCGGCCGAGCCGATCGACGTCACCGTGAACGGCACCAAACTGGTGATGGTGTGCGGGGCGGCCCGGTTCACCCTGCTGACCATGCCGGTCGAGGACTATCCGACGCTGCCGGAGATGCCGCCCACGGTGGGGCGCGTCAGCGGGGCCGTGTTCGCCGCCGAAGCGGCCCGCACGGTCATCGCGGCGGGCCGCGACGACACGCTGCCGATGCTGGAAGGCGTCCACCTGGACTTCACCGGCGAGACGATCACGATGGCCGCCACCGACCGGTACCGGCTGGCGGTCGACGAACTCGCCTGGCGGCCGCAGGCCCCGGACTGCGCCGCCACGGCGGTGGTCCCGTCGAAGACACTGGCAGCCGCCGCCAAGGCGTTCGCCACCGTCGGGGAGGTGGAGGTCTCACTGTCGGGCGACGCGACGCACGGCGGAGGACTGGTGGGCCTGTCCGGCGGCGGCCGCCGCACCACGATCCGCCTCCTGGACCCGGAGTTCCCCAAGTACCGGTCGCTGCTGCCCGACAGCTTCACCGCGCACGCCGACCTGCCGGCCGGCCCGTTCGTCGAAGCGGTCAAGCGGATCGGACTGGTTGCCGAACGTGACACCCCGGTCCGGCTCCGCTTCGACGGCGACCAGGTCACCATCGAGGCCGGCACCGGTGACGAAGCGCAAGGGGTGGAGTCGCTGGCGGTGAAGTGGAGCGGCGAGCCGATGACGATCGCGTTCAACCGCGCCTTCCTGCTGGACGGGGTCGGCGCGTCCGGGGCGGCCACAGTCAGGCTCAAGATGAACGACGACGTCAGCCCCGCCGTCCTCGTCGGCGTCACCGAGGACGGCCAGCAGGTCCCCGGCTACGAGCACCTGGTCATGCCGATCCGTCTGGCGAGCTGACCTGCGCCGCCCGCCTGGCAGGCGACGCCGGGCGGGCGGCGACGCGCCGGAGCGCGTTCTCCCAGCTCAAACACAGCAAAACTCGCCTATCAAGATCAACGTTTGCTATGATTTTGATATAAGAAATCGGGTTTTTCACCTGGAGGTCATCATGGGCGCCCACCCCTTCACCGACTACATCGCAACGCTCGACGTGGAGGCCGCCTACCAGGAGGCCATCGACGCGGCCATCAGCGAGTACGGCCACGACCCCTACAACGGCAGCATCTCCACCACCGACGGCTACTTCGTCCTCGACGCCCCCCCGGTCACCCTTGCCGAAGCATCCCAGACCTTCCTCGACCGGCTCGACGACCCGCGCATCAGGCGCCGCGACGAATGCGCCGCCTGGGCCATCCACAACGAGGCCGGCGCCCGCATCGGCTGGTTCTTCTTCGGCCTGGCCGCCAGCTGACCCGCCCCGGCCCCCCCGCCCGAGCAGGCGCGTTCAACCGCGGCTTCCTGCCGGGCGGGGCCGGGGCGCCCGGGCCGTCCATGGCCGGGCTCAAGGTGTCCGGCGAGACCGGCCCCGCAGTCCTCGCCGGCCTCACCGAAGGCGGCCGGCCGCCCCCGGGAACGAGCTCCTGCTGCCGGAACGCGGAGTGACCCGAACGTTCGCCAACTACCCGGCGGCGCACTGAGGGGCGCCGCCGGGGAAACCGTCGCGGCCGCCCCCCGGGGCGCCCCGGCACCCGAACCCCCAAACTGCTATCAAACCCATACGCCTCTGTGGTTGGGATATGACCGTGGAGGGTGTGGAGGAAGGCGACATGGCAATCACCATCCAGCAGACCCGCCGCTTTCACCGGGTGCGCTACCTCGGCGAGGAATGGACTTTGCCCGTCGACGGGCTGGGCAACAGCAGGCTGGCCAGTTTGCTGCGCGCCGCCCGCGGATGGGGCCTGCCCATCACGATCAGCCCGGTGGCCCGCACGGAAACGGTGCGCGCCTGCACCTGGTGCCGTGCCCGCGCCCGTGCCCTGGCCTGGGCCGGACCCCGCCGGTATGAGCTGAACACCTGCGACGCCGCACAGTGCGTCGCCGGCCGCCGCGCCGTCCACGAACACGAACTCGACCCGCCGGCCCACGTCATCGCCCGCCTCGACCGGCTTCGCGACGCCGCCCCGGCCACCTGCCGGACCAGCCGCTCACAGCGCTTCTCAGACCCGTTCGCACCGCAGCCCCCTCCTTCCCACCCGGCCCCGCTTCCCAGGAGGTCACAGCCATGACCAGTTCGCCCCCTGTTTGCCCGTACGCGGTGCTGCTCGAAGCGGCCCGCCTCCTGGCCGCTGAACCGGCCCGCACCGCCCTGCCCGACGACGGCGGCCTCCTGCTGGGGGCCCTCGCCCGCGCCGCCGGTGTGCGCGCCCGCCTGTGGGCGTCGCCGTTCCCGCGGGAGCTCACCGGCGAGGAGGCCGCCCAGGCCGGTGTCGCCCTGTCCGCGGCGGAGATCCTCGCCGCGCACCTCGGCGTCGACCTGGGGATGCGCCGGCCGCGCCACCTGGGGGATCGGCCGGCGCTCATGGCGTACTGCGAAGCCGTCCGCCGGCGGCTCGGCACGCCGGGGGCCGGGGGGCTGCCCGGCGGGCGGGCGCGGCTGGCCGCCGCGCTGCGCGGCGCGGTCCCGCCGCCCAGCCAGGACGCGGCATGGCCCTGCGGTCTGGAGCCGCTCGCCTACCAGCTCGGCGACGGGCGGGTGGTGTGCGCGACCCGGTGCCTGCCGCACGGTCAGGCGCAGGAGCGGGCCGACGCCGGGCTGCACGTCGGTGATGTGCAGCCGTGGACGGTCGACCTGTGCTTCGACGATGAGGACCTGCGCTGCGGCTGCTGTGGCGGCCTCCTGGTGCGGGCGCCGGTCCCGCCCGACGACGACGAGTAGGCCCCTTGGCGGGGGTGAAGAAGTCGGCCGCCGCGGCGGCGGAGCTGGTTTTTCCCTGCGATTCACCCCCACCAACCCTTTACTATCAAAAGCATAGATCGATATGATCAAGATATGAAAATTCGACTTTTTCCCCTCTCCCTGAAGGCGCCGGCGCACCCGCTGCCCGTCGGCTGCCGGGTCGCCATGCGCGCGGCCATGGAGGGGGCCCCGCACGCCCGGACCGCGGTCGGCGAGGTCGTCGGCCACGACCACACCGCGAACGAGGGCGTCGCCTGCGTCATCGTCACCTGGCCCGGAGTCGAAGGCTTCACCGCCACCTACCACCTGGAGGCGCTGGTGCGCGTCGAGCGCGGCGGCGACGGCACCCCCCGCCCGGTCTGAGCTGTCCGACTCCCTTCTCCCGCCTGGAGGTTCACATGATGATCCGTGACCGTCTCGTCAGCACCGGCAACGCGGAGGCCGACGCCTACCTGCGGGCGGGGCGTAACGCGCTGCCCGCCCAGTGCGCCGAGGAGTCCAGCCGCGCCGGCTGGCTGTGCGCCGTGGAAAACGACGAGAAGCGCAGGGGGTTCTACGGCGCGGCCGAGCGCCGCCAGCGGGCGGAGAAGCTGTACGACACCGACCGGAACGCGCTGACCGTCGCCGACCGGGCCGAGAAGCGGACCCGCAAGGCGGCCGAGCAGGCCGACCCGAAGGCCGCCGCCCTCGTCCAGGGGGAACTCCTCGCCATCTGGTCCGACTACCACGAGCTGCGCGAAGCACGTTCGTAAACCCGCAGCCCCCCGGGAGGCAAGTCCACCCCCGGGAGCCGCAGGCAGCCAGCCCCATCGCTCTTTGGAGGGACGTCATCATGCTCACACCGCGCACCGTCAAGGTCGCCGTCACCCTGCCCCGCCCCCAGTGGGAACTACTGCTGCTCGGCCTCGCCGACGCGGCCGACCGGCTCTACGACCACGCCTGGAACTGCGAAGCCGAAGACCGAGACCACTGCGCCACCTACGCTGGCCCGGTCCGCTCCCACGACTACCGGCAGATGGAGCAGGCGATCCGCGCCACCCTCGGCGGCAGAAACGGCCGTTTCAGTCTGGTGTTCTCGGCTGCCACCTGGGAGATGGCCGCCGACGCCCTGCACGGGTACCGCGCCACCAGCCCCTGGAAGGCCCGCCGCCTGCGCGCCCTGGCCACCCGGGTCGGCCGGCGCGTCCGCCGGGCCCACGGGGCAGGCGCCCGCACACCGGACGCGCACGAGCACGTGCTCCTGCGCGACGAGCTCGCCGAGCTGGACGAGCAGATCAGCGACTGGGGGCATGACCTGTTCGACATGACCCGCGCCGTTCCCGCCCCTGGGGAGGAGTGGAACGCGTGGGAGAGGCTGCGCGGCGACCGTGCGGCGATCGCCGCGCAGCTCGGCCGGCGGCCACGCGGACGGCGCGGCGCCCGCGCCGTCCGCCGCTGACGGTCCCGCACCAGGCGGTGACTTTCCGGCGATCCACCCGCAAAAACACTGTACTATCAAAAGGATAGTATCATATGATTTTGATATAGAGATTTGGTTTTACCCCACAAGAGGAGCAAGCGTGATCGCAGTCCGCGCCCCCGCCCCGAAGGTCACCATCGTTTTGCCGAACGACCTGACGGACCTCCTGGCCGACGCCCTGGGCGACGCCTCCGACCGCATCGACAACGCCGGCTGGTGCTGGTGCCCCGGCGCCGGCGAGTACGGCATCTGCGCCGACTGCGCCGAGCAGTTCGACCGCGCCTACCGCTACCGCGACTACCGCGCCGAGATCACCGAACTGCTCGACGCCGGACCCCGCCCGGTCGCGCTCGCCTTCGACGCCCGCTCCTGGCAGGAGATCATCAGCGGCCTGGGGGTCGGCGCCGACCAGGCGGCCGACTGCGTCTGCCTCAACTGCCGCCACAACGACCCGTGCGACGACTGCGCCGAGCAGCGCTGCCTGGCCCGCGCCTACCGCGCCCTGCAAGCCCGCCTCACCCTGCGGCTCCGCAGGCCGCGCAAGCCGCGCGGCACCCGCGCCCGCTCCCGTGGCCGCCGCTGACCCCGCCCGGCCGGGCGGAACGCTCCTTCCCGCGAGCACCCCCGCCCGGCCAAGCAGCTATCTGAATCATAGAAAACTGCGATTCAGATAAGGAGGTTCGTTGTGTGTGACCGCCCTGGAGGAACCATGCCCGCCCCCGCCGAGATCGTCGTGGCCGCACCCGCCGGCACGTGGAACGTGCTGCTCGACGCGATGGACGTCGCGGAACGACAGCTGCGCACCCCCGCCTGGAAACGGCACGACCCGAAGACCCACGACAACGACTCGTGCACCGGCTGCGCCCAGGAGCTACGCCGCCGCGCCTACCAGAGCCTCCGCGCCACGGTCGACCGCCTGCTGTGCGACGCGGACGATTCCCGCCCCGCTCTGCGGCTGCCCGCCGAGAAGGCGCAACTCCTCGCCGCCTCCATCGACGAGGCCGCCGAAGCCGTCGGCCGCGGCATCAACAGCCACTGCCCCAACTGGTTCGACCTTTGCGACGGCTGCGAGCAGGAGCAGCGCAGAACCTCCGCCTACGACAGGGCGCGAGCCGTCCTCGCCGCCCAGCTCACGTAACCACCGCCCACCGCCCGCCGCGCCCGCACCTCACGAAAGGGGGCAGGCCGTGCCCGCCACGACCCAGCCGACGACCGCGATCACCCACCCCGACCCGGGCAAGGGCCCGCCCGGCCACTGCCGGGTCACCGTCACCTGGCAGTACCGGCCCGACGACGTGCCGATGGAGCCCACCGAGGAGGAGCCGTTCCACCTGCGCTACCACTCCTACTGCGGCGGCTGCGGCCACACCGGACCCGCCCGCTCCCGCGAGAACCGCGCCGCCGAGGACGGCTGCGACCACGCCTACCCCGGCTGGCGCGACCTGCCCGTCATGGATCACCGCCCCTACCAGGGCAAGCCGCTGGCCCGCTGGGAGGAGGCGGCCCGCGCCGCCTACCCGCCCGGCTGGTTCGACCGCATGGGGCCTGTCCGCGAGTACCGCACCCCGGGCGCCACCCGGCACGTGCCCGGCTACGCGCCCGGCGGCGGCTACTGCATGGCGGTGCTACGCGCCGCCCCCGCCCAGCCGCCCGCCCGCGCCGCCACCGTCCAGACCAGCCTGTTCGACTGAAAGGAAACCGCTGTGAAGATCCCCGACGACGTCCTGGGCGTCCTGGCCGACCCGCGGACCGTCATCGCCGGCGACCGCGTCCAGATCCCATTCGAACTCGACAAGAACCTGTACGAGCGCGTCAACAAGCTGCTGAAGACGGCGGGCGGCAGGTGGGACGGCCGCCAAGCGGTCCGCGCGCACGTCTTCGACCGCGAGGTGGAGGAGTTCATGCGGCAGGCGCTGCTGGCCGGGGAGTTCGTCTCCGACCGTGACCTCGGCTGGTTTCCGACGCCGCCCGCCGTGGTGCACGAAATGCTGGAGCACGCCGGCCTGCGGCCCGGCATGACGGTGCTGGAGCCGTCGGCGGGAACCGGCGCCGTCGCCGGGCCCGCCGCCGGACGCGGCGCCGTCGTCGACGTCGTGGAGCTCGACGAGCGCCGCGCCGCCGTCCTGCACGCCGGCGGGTACGCGCGCCTGGTCCACGAAGGCGACTTCCTGACGTGCGTCAAGCCGCTCGACTACGCCGAAGGGTTCCAGCGGGTGCTGATGAACCCGCCGTTTCACAACGCGCTCGCCCACGTCGGCCATGCGTTCGGCTTCCTCGGTGAGGACGCGCTGCTCGTGGCGGTGCTGCCCGAGAACGTCACCTGGCACACCGACCGGGTCAGCAAGGAGTTCCGTGCGCTCGTCGACGGCAACGGCGGCGAACTCCTGCCGCTGCCGGAGGACGCGTTCAAACCGTCCGGCGCCAACGTTCGCAGCGTGCTGGCGGTCATCCCGACCGGCCAGGACGGCTGCACGATCCGCACTCACGCCTGGCACCGCAGCCGGCCCCGCCAGCTGGCCCTGTTCGGGTAGGTCCGGGCCGGTGTGAGTCTCCCGCGGCCCGCCGCCCCCTGATGGTCCCGCGAAATCTTTTCCGCGATTTCCCACCAACCCGTTTGCTATCAAAGTCGTAGAATCCTATGATTTAGATATAAGGAAAAGCGGCTACCACCACCCAGGAAGGGCTCCCATGAAGCTTCTCGACACCCTCCCCAAGAACCTGACCGACCGCCTGTACGTCAACTCCGCGTACGTCGTGATCGTCGAGCAGGCCAAGCGCCTCCACGAGAACGTCCCCTTCGGCGTGGTCGTCGGCTTCGTCACCGACGCGCTGGAGAAGGCGGAGGCCGCCCCGCGCGCCACGGAGTGGCAGGTGGAGTGCGTGCGCGAGGCCAGCCGCCTGCTGAGGCTGAGCCCCGAGGAGCTGGAGAAGCTCGTGTAGCGGGCCGAGAGCGGGAGGCCGGCCGGCCTCCCGCTCTCGGCCCCTCCGTCCGACCCGCCCGCCCCGAAGGAGCCGCGATGACCGCCCTCACCACCTCCGCCTTCACCCTCGTGCTCGACTGCGGCCACCGCGCCGACCACAGCACGTGGGAGGGCGTCGACCCGCGACGGGACCTGGGCTGGGTGCCCGGCATGGGCCGCTGGTGCGGGCCGTGCGACCGCAACTCCACCGTGACCGACGTCCTGCACCCCTAACCCTCTGGGAGGCGCGCCACCTCCCGAAGAACAGGAGCATCCGTCATGCGCACCGACCTGTCCGCCTTGAACGCCCACTGCCGCGACGTTCTGCACCGGTTCACCGCCAACGGCACCCGCCCCGACTACCCGCGGCAATTCATCGTCGCCGGCCGCCGACTCCTGGACGGCCTGTACGCCGGGGAGGATGCGGCGCCCGCGCTGCCCGACTTCGACAAGGCCAAACTGGGCGTCGCGCTGCACGTCATCTGGTTGCGTGACCGTGCCTGGTGCGACATCAACCCCGGCAACGCCGCCTCCCGCGCCCTCCTGTGGGCCGACGTCGCCGTGGCCGCCACCCCGCTGTTCGGCGCGCCCGCCATGTTCCTGTCCGGGTGCGCCTCCGCGCTCGCCGGCGACGAAGACACCGCCCGGCACGCGCTGCGCATCGCACTGCTGTGCCAGCCCCGCTACACGGCGGCACTCCACCTGGAAAGGCTGCTGAACCTCGGGCCGTCCCGCGGCTACTACGACCTGTCCGACTCCAGCCTGCCCGCGCCGCCCCCCTCCGCCGCCCTGCTACGCCCCCTGGTCAACCGCATCCTCCGGTTCATGATCCCCATACCCCGTAAGGAGCAGCACCGATGAAAACGATCCGTATCGTTCACAGCCGGGCCGAAGGCACTCTGATCGAAGGGTCAACGAAAGGCGACGGAGTGTTCGAGATCGTCCGCGGCCATGGCTTCCGGTCCTTCCGCTCTCTCGGCCAGCTCGGCATCCAGCAGTCCCGCGGCAAGGCCGCGAAAAGATGGGTGATCGACGCTGCGGCGGAAGCGCTGCGCGACGCCGGATACACGGTCGACGTCGACATCGACGACGTCACCCTCGGCCCGTCGTTCGCCGACGCCGAAGCCGACCGGGTCGCGCGGGCCGAAGACCGCGCCGACCGCTACAGCAGCCGGGCCGACACCGCGGTGGCCCGCGGCGAAGGCATGCTGAAGCAGGTGGCCGAGGAGCTGTCCCATATTCCGCTCGGCCAGCCGCACCTGATCGGCCACCCCAGCTACAACCGGTCGGTGCGCGCGCAGGAACGCCGGCACGTCAAGGAAGGCCGCGGCCACGAGGAGGTCAGGCGCGGCAAGTACTGGGAGGGCCGCGCCCAGGCCGCCGAGCACTACCAGCAGCACCGCACGAACCCGGGGACGACGCTGCGGCGCCTCGCCAAGCTGGAAGCCAACCGGCGGCGTCTCACCCGCACCCTGGAAGACGGCTGGGAGAAGACGATCAGCCCAGGCGCTGACCTGCCCGAAGGGGCGCAGGTGACCCGCACCTACGACGACGGCTACCGGGACTGCCGGGTGAGACCGTCCGGGGACTACAAGGCCAGGCTGGAGGCGGACGTCGCCCAGCTCGACGACGAGATCAGCTACTGGCGGGACGTCATCGCCCAGGCGCAGGAGAACGGCGTGAAGGTGTGGTCACGCGCCGACTTCGACAAGGGCGACTATGTGATCTGCCACGAGACGGCGGTCGAAGTGGTGCGGGCCAACTCCAAGAGTGTGAGCATCCCGTGGTCGCACTACTGGGTGGCGAAGGGGATCCCGGTGTGGACCGCCGCCCAGTGCCAGGAACTCGCCCACGGCAGGATGCACACCGACACGCTGCCCTACGACGAGGTGCAGGGGAAGGTGACACGGGCCGAACTGGAGGGGCTGAACGCCGGGCAGGCACGGAAGCTGATCGCCGCGAAGATCCGGGAGGCACGCGGCGAGGCGTGCGAGGAGGCCGCCGGCGCGTAGACGGGCCGCCGCACCGCTCGGGGAGGGGCTGTGAAAACTCAGCAATTCCCACCCAAGCCGATTGCTATCATATACATAGATTCCTATGATTTAGATATAACGAAAAGCAGCTTCCCCCTCCTCAAGGAGTCGAAATGGCCACCACCGTCGTCCTGCTCGCCGACCTCAAGGCCCAGGCGCTCACCGAGATCGGCCGTGGCGTGTTCGCCGGCCTGACCGTCGAGGCCGCCACCGAGGCCGCCGGAACCACCGCGAAGACCGCGGCGCTGACCGAGGGCTGGGACGCCGAGGCGGCCGCCGGGCTCGCCGCGTTCGTCACGGCGATCGGCACGAAGTGGTCGGCCGACCTGCTCGCCACGCACACCAGCCGGTAGCCGGCCCGCCCCGGAGCCCCTCACTGGGGCTCCGGGCCATCCCGCCCCAGCCACCTTCCCCGCTGAAAGCGAGACACCGTGACCACCGCCACCGAACTCCGCGCCCAAGCCGCCCAGCACGACCTCGACGCCTACGAGTCCCGCGAGCGCTGCGACACCGACGGCTTCGTATCCCAGTGGGCGTCTGGCCTGATGGCCGCCCAGAAGCGGCTGCAGGCCGACCTCGAAGAGGCCGGCGGCCGCGCCACCTTCCCCGCCCTGTTCGACCTGGCCGGCAACCTGGTGGCAGCCAAGCGGGTGAAAGGCGACTGGGGCTACTACTGGGTGCTGCTCGCCACCGACGACCCCAACGGCCGCACCCGCGGCTGGTTCGGCCCCTCCAAGGCCAAGGATCCCCGCAAGGCCCGAGCCACCGACGCCGCCAAGGGCTACTACGTCGGCTACGTCGAGGCGTACGCCAAGGCCGAGCTCGCCGGCGGAAACGCCACCTGCCTGAGCGCATCGCGGTCCGCACCGACGACGGTTTCAGCCGCGATGTGATCGTGGTGGATGACGGCCAGCACGACGAGTACGGCGAGGTTCTCGGCCGCTGGTACGCCGCCCACGGCGGACTCCTCTAACCCCCCGGCCGGGCCGACCGCGCTGCCCTTCCCAGCTCACGCGTACGTGCACCAAAGGAGCACCCCATGTCCCGTCCGAGAGTTATTGCGATCGACCCATTCGACTGCGGCTGCACCGAGTGCATAACCGGCGAATACGTCCCCCTCCGGTACGCGACCGACAGTCAGATCGCTGCGCTGATCCGGAGGGACCTGCGCAACCACACCGGCAAGGAGTTCGACGTCACCGTCCGCTACATCGTCACTGACACTCAGCCACTGCGGGGCAGCACTCCTGAAGAGATCGTCGTCACCTGCGGTGACCGCACGTGGACGTTCGAGCCCTACCTCCTCAGCGGCTCGCTCCCGTAGCCCACTCGAACGGCGCGGCGGCATCCGCCGCCCCTACCGGAAGGACGTTGCTTCGTGAACACCACCCCCACCCCTGACCGCCCGCCGCCGTGCGGCGACAGCCCCGCCCAGGCCGCCCGCGACTGCCTTGAGGCGGGCGGCACCCTGGCACAGGCGCTGGACACCCTGGCCCGCGTCGCGGCTGCGCACACCGCAGACGCAGATAACTATCAGCCGCTGCGCGAGGAGGTGTACGAAACCGCTTTGGAAGAGACGGGGTGGGTGGAGCGCCTCAACAACACCGCGGCCCCGTCCCGGTCACCGATGTTCGCCGCACTCACGTACACCTTGCAGACGATCCCAAGCGTGTCGGCAAGCAGATGACGCTTGCGACCATTGGCCTTCTTGCCGCTGTCGTAGCCGTGGATCCCCCTTTTTCAGTGGTCTTCACGCTTTGGCTGTCCACGATGCCCGCGCTGGGCAGCGGGTGGCCGACCCTGCCGGATGCGTTCGGCCTCCCGCAGCACCGTCAGCATCTGCTCCCAGCGACCCTCGATCCGCCACAGGTGCCAGTAGTGATAAACCGTCTGCCAGGACGGCAGATCGCGCGGCAGCAACCGCCGGGCACACCCGGCCCGCAGCCAGTAGGCCGGCGCATTGACGATTTCCCGCCGCTCATGCACCGCCGGGCGACCGCCCGGCTTGGACGGCGGAACCAGCGGGGCAAGAGCTTCCCACCCGGCATCGGACAAGTCAGTCGGTGGAGTTGACACTGTCCTTTGCCGGTTGACGCCGCGTCCGCCACGCGTTTCGGGCTCGAAGCGTTGAACTGGTCAGCCACCAAGGCCTCAAGGCGCCGGTCGCAGCCGATGACGGCCAGGGCCTCCTGCAGGCAGAGGTCATGTTCCTGACAGGAGACGATGACCTCCTCTTCTCCTGCTTCGAGGGGAAGCTCGGCTACAACAGCGCGGTTAGCCCACTCAGCGTACCGACGGCGATGGTCATCCGACGCTTCTCCGGCGATGCGCTTATGTGTGTGTACGGTGAATTTCTTCTCTTATTTCTGCGATTGGAGGAACCGGTCCAAGCTTTAGTCGATCTGCCACTTTATTCATTACGTATTGAACTTCTTCTAGGGCGAGATCCATTAATTCGGAAGGCCCTTTGTTTTCGAAACGCGATGGACCCATCTCAAATTCTGCTTTTAGTGCCTTGCGACCCAATTTGAATACTACGGAGGGGCGATTAGTTCCGATTAGAATATCGGCGTCTAGGTGATCGAGTGATGATTCTCGCCACCATGACTTCCATTTTTTTGAGGTATTTATAGCCTCGGTGACTTTGACTATCGCTTGACGGTAATTCATGGGAAGCTTGACATTTATGGTGCCGTGTGTAGGAGCATACCACCATGGCTCTTCGGCCTCGCTCTCGGCATTCTCTCCTGGACATTGTGTGGAAGCGGTAGGGTCTACAGACTCCCATTGCGTGCCATCATTTTCCCATAGAATTGCCGAGACTACTTCGATAAAAAGTTCGGATTCGGAAAAATCCCATCGCTTCTTTGAGATATTTGATGGGCTTTCCTTGACATCTTTATAGCTGTCTTTTCCGGAGGCGATTACGGCGTAATAGAAGTATCGGAGACTGTCGCCCACGAGTGGCAGTGGCTCAACGTCTTCTGGATCGGTAATGTCAGAAACCGGAATACCCTCTAGGGGAAGCTCTGTTAGGTCACTCAGCTTTCTAGTGAGATGGTCCATGAAGTCCGATGCATCGGCTGGAGTTAAGCGGCGAATAGCTCGGTCTAGCCGTAGCGCCGAGTCTTCACTCACTGCTCCGCCGAGTAGGCTGATAACTTCCCAAAACCTATCCTCGGCCATCATATAGATTCTCCCTCGTATAGATATTTTGATCTGTTAATAGTTTCCAGGGTGGTCGTAGGTGACCACCCTGGAAACTATATTAATTTAGAAAACGATCGATCGAAGGTGCGATTTTGTGGGATTTGGTATTTAGCGACAACTCTTCCTCTGGCCGGGCGGGCATTTCTTGTAAACGCGCACGTAGCCAGCGATCAGTCGAGCCTCCGTCAATCGGGCATTATACCACCCGCGAGTTGTCATGACGATTCCGTATGTGCATCCGGATCGGACGCCGTAGTATGCATTACATTTACTTATCTGACTTGCTGGCCTGCTTTTCCCTACGCGGCTGATTCCATATTTCCAGACCAAACCCGTCGGGCTTTCGATCTTGTAGACGATGTATAGCGTATTCCTGTATTTCTTTGCTGAAGGAGCGTTTGGGTTTGGATAGGGTACGCTCACTGCAAGCGGGCCAGCAGTTACGTTTCCGCTACTGGGCCACGAAAAAGTTAGCGTGCACCCCCTTTCCATGCACTGGTCATATGCGCTTTTGACAGCTATTGAGGTGGCAAGTGCAATTACCAGGCCACCGATTACTGCGACAGCGTATGCTTCGGCGACGCACGCGTCCCAAAAGCACTTTCCGTCAAGGTCGGACCGATTAACGGGGTCTTGACCAGAGTAGTCGTAGGAGTTAGCGCTGCCCCCATTGATAGGGTCTACTTGAAGGAAGCGTCCTGTCGTAGGGTTATAGAGACGCGCACCCATAAGAACAAGGCCGCCAAGCGCGTCATTTGAGCGTTGCTTGGAGCCGAGCCATCCATACCGCTGGGGGGTGGCGGTGTTCTCGGCTCGGTTGATACCGTATTCGGTTTGCTCGGAGTAAGAGTTGATTCCGGTAGTGAGAATGCTGGCATCAGCGGTAGCGACGATATCGCCGCGCAAGTTAGCTAGTTGTAAAGTGAGTTGACCGGTGGATCGCTGAATCGCTCCTAGATCGCCACTGATGTTTTCGAGGTAGCGGCTCCAGGAACCATCAGCCTCGGCGATCCATACGGGCCGATCGTCGGAGTCGGCATAGTGATTAACCATGGTTCCGGGCGTCGTGCCGCCGACTTGGACTGTAGAGCGGATGCGTTTTTCCGGGTCGAGGGTGAAGGTGCGGCTTTCCCCACCAGCGGCCATGGAAGCGACCAAGTCATCGGCGTAGTAGCTCAGGGAAACAGCTGAACCGCCAGAAATATCGGTCACGGGCAGGGCGGTCGTGCGGCCGAACGCGTCATAGGTATAGCCGGTATCTATGAGCCGATCGGCCTGGTCGTAAGAATAGGCCCGTGCCACTGGATTTGTGGTGGAGCAGCTGCCATCGGCTGCCGGACTGTAGGTTTCAAGGCTGCTGCGGTTGCTGTTCAGGGTGAAGCCGTACACGCGGGTCGTGCATCTTCCGGCGTAGCTGTCAGCAACCTTCGTCAGACGGTTTGCGGTGTCGTAGGTGTAGTCTTGCCTGCTGATAGGACTGGTCTCTTGGACTACACCGTCGTTAGCGCCAGGGGTGCTGGTGAACTTCAGCCATTGTGTCTGGTCCTTGGAGTAGGTCAGAGCGATGTCATTGCCGACATTGTCGTAGCGGTACTCGGCGATGAGCCAGTTGGGGTAGGCCTGTTGAATGAGCTGACCGTCTTCACCATAGACGCCCTGGAAGGCGCCAACGCCGGGAGTATCGACCTTGGTGAGCAGGCCACGATGCTCTTGCCGTCCCCAATAGTCGGTGCCGTCGTAGGTGTAGGTCGTGGTGCCTTTACCGTCAGTGGTGGTGGCAGGCTTGCCATCGATGGTGTAGGTGATGGCGGAGATATTGCCGTCTGCGTCGGTATAAGACAGTGAACGGCCAAACGTGTCATAGGCGGTGGAAGTTGATGTACCAGCCATGGCACGGCTGGTAACCAGGCCCGTCGCCGGATTGTAGACGGTGGTGATTTCCGGGATCGCGACGCCGCCTTCGGCCTCCGGGGTCACTTCGGTCTTCATTCCTATGGCTCGCCCAGCGCCGTCGTAGCGAACGGTCACTGTCCGAGTTACCGTTCCAGCGGTTTCGGTGGCGATCGTTGGCTGGCCGAAGTAGTTGTAAGCGACGGCTTTCGAAGTCGGTAGCGGCTTGCCCGAGGTTGGCTGAGCTTTCGGGCCGCTTTGGCAGACCAGGCCTACCCACTCGGGCTTGCGGCACTCGGCGGGTCCTGAACTGTCGGCAGTGTAGTAGCTGGTGATCTTCGTCCCAGCGTCCGCGCCATTGCTCTGCGGCATACGCTCTTCGGTCACCTGGCCGATGGCGTTATAGCGTGTTTTTCGGACTAGGTCAGCCTGGCCGTCGACGATGACGATAGCGCTGGTCGCTGTTCGAAGATCCCAGCCAGAGGCATCGCCACTGGCGATTGGATCGTAGCCCGTTTTGATAATGCGGGTATCAGCGGAGGTGGGAACAGCAGCACCGTCTAGGACGATCGGCTCGCTTTTAGACGTGGTCACCAAGTGATAATCGATGTCCGAGCGTGGTTTGCCCTCGTCATAGGTCAGCATGGAATGCTCACGCACAGTCGCGTAGGCACCGGAAGCGAGCTTTACCTGATGGGCAGGGCCATCCTTAGTAAGAAGGTCACTGTAGGCGTTATAGGTACTCTTCGACGCTAGCAGGTTGGCTCGCTCGACCGAATCGCTGCGCGCGGCCACGTACGGGTCGGTGTCCTCGTTCGGTGTCAAGGCCTGTATCCGATTACCCGGGGTAAGAGCCCAGATCGGATTGCCCTTGTCATCATAACTGGCCGCAGAGATCTGCCAGGCGCCAGCGCCAAAGGCCGCGGCGTTTACCGCACGCCCGTTGACGTCCAAATAGGAGATCTTGCTGTCCTTGAAGTCCTCGGCTGAGGGCTGGTAGGCGCCGTCGCCCCCGCGGGCCGGAACCCGGGAAGGGGGGAAGATCGCCACACCCACGCGAGGCAGGCCGGAGAACTGACCCCACTTGGCGGTCTCGGCGAAGGTCAGGTCGATCGGAGCCTCGATTCCGCCGATCGGGACGTTGTAGACCACCGCTTCGGTCGGGTCGACGTCTCCGCCTTCACGCTGGACGTGGGCGATGCGCCCGGTGCTGTCGTAGTCCATCCGCCATGGGGCGAGCCCGGGCGGGGTGATCTGAGAGATGCGGCCCTGGGCGTTGTAGTAGTAGGTGCTGGTCAGCCCGGTAAGGGCGTTGGTCACCGTGCGCAGGTGTCCGGTGGAGTCGTAGCTGTAAGTGACTGCTGGGACGGTCTTCATCGCTACGGTCTCAGGATCGTAGGCGGTGAAGGCGATCTGCTTAACCAGCCCGTTGTAGTCGCCCCAACCTGACCCAGTGCCGGTCGCGGTGGTCGCCGACGCGTAGACGATCTCCAGCGTCCGGCAGCCGGCGACCAGGATGGCACCGCAGGTCACGCCCGTGGGAGCAGGGGCGTTCATCCGGATCACCCGGCCCTGAGCATCCCGGCTGTAGGTGAAGGTGGACTTCTCGGCGGCGTCTTCGGTTTTGGTGATCAGCCAGCGGCCACCCGACCAGGTATAGGCGGTTCGGATGCCAGCGGAGTCGTGGTGAGTGACCTGGGTTGCTGAGTCCACGATGATTTTCGAGCCGTTGGCGGCGTCGCCCACCCCCTTGAAGGTGCCGTCGATGGCGCGGGTATAGCTGAGCGTCTCGCTGTTGGGGCCGACCAACGTCAGCACCCCTCCGGCTGGGTCACCCTCCAATTGGTAGGGGCTGACGTCGGAGGATCCGGCAGGGAAGGCCGCCTTCCAACCGGGACCGAACACCCCCGTCGGGCCGCTTGTGATCGTGATGGTGGGCTTGAGCGTGGTGTGGCTACGTCCCACCGACAGGCCGAAGAGCTCGGCGTCGGACTCAGTCAGCGAGTAGTCACCCGTGTTAAGGGCCACCTCGCCGGGGCCCAGGTCATCGGTAGCGTAGGAGCCGCCGAAGGCGGATTGGTCTAGCATCACGGTGATCGGTTTGGTGCATTCCGCAGCAGTGGCGCCGCCGGTCAGACACACGCGCAGTTCAATCGCGTTATCTGTGATCTGTGCGTCTCGGAGGGTCTTAGCCAGATCCCACGACAGTTCCGGGAAGTTCTTTGATGTGTCGAGGCGGGTCTGTGGCCAGGAACCGATCGGTTGTGCCGAACCGGGAACGGTCACATCTGCCGGTGGAACGGGTGTGTAGGTTCCGAGGCCGTAGCCGATTCGGCGGTACTCATAGCGCACCTGGGTGCGCGTAGGCGGTCCTGCTGTGATCAGGGACACTGCCCGCTGGGTGCGTGTCTTGTCCTTGGGGCTGACGATTCCGCCTGGGCTGACGCCGAAGCTGTAAGTGCTTACGGTTGAGGTGTTGTGGGCCTTGTCGCGGACTTTCACGTAGAGGGTGTGCCATCCCTCAAGGGGTTCGAATTCAAGGACTGTACCCTTGTTGCTCGGATCGTTAGGGCGTTGCGGGATCTCTTCAGCGATTAAGGTGGAAGGATCGTCAAGGCTCCACAGGTAATCGAGTGCATCTCCTGCGGATGTGTCGATCTCGCAAATCGTCTCGCTGGTTGCGAGCCAGTTGCGCCACTGTCCTACGGGGAAATCGCTGCATTCAGCGAAAGGCGCGGCCGGAGCGGTAGCGTCTACCGTTAGCGACTGCCAGGGCGACCAGGCGGAGTATTCGTTGCCGTCGAAGGCACGGACCCTCCAACGGATTTTGGCGCCATCCGGGATCTCGCCTGTCGGTACTACGGCCTTGGCCTCGCTTCCGACCGCGATGTCGTTCACGGTCCCGGACCACAGCTGCCCGCCGCCCTCGGCGGGGTCGCGTTCGACTTCGAAGTCGGCGCGGACCGCTGCGGTGTCGAGGTCTTTGACGAACGCGTATAGCGCTGGTGTGGTGGTGGAGGTGTAGACGGTGCCGTTGGTGACATTGATCGGGGCGGTACGTACCCGGTCAATCGCCGGGGTGGCACCGTAAGTCACGATCAGTGTGGGCGGGTGGGCGCCGGTGCCGGTCATCTCCGAGGAGTGGAAGTATCGCTCGTACTGGCGGGCGTTTTGGATCGGGTGCTCATCGATCAGGCGCAGCATCACTCCGTGGTTGGCCGCGCCGCCCGCCCAGGCCTGGGCGATCTGGGTAATCGACCAGCTCCATGCCTGCTGGCCTTCAGGAGCGCTGCCCGTGCAGACGGCCGCATCGTTGGCGCTCTGTTCGCCGCTGGTCGTGGTGGTTGGCTGGTTGCTCCAGAAGGTGTTGTTGGCTTGCCAGGCGCTGGTGACTCGCTGAACTTTCACGCCCTGGCCAGAGACGCATCCCCAAGACTCTTCGTCACGCCACAGGTTCAGCTTGGCGTCGGTAACCACCTGGCCGGCCAACGCCGTGGTGTTGAAGCTGAGTAGCGACCGCCAGAACTGCCTGCCGCTGGTGTCATCAGTGGCCACGTTCAGGGACTGGCCGCCAGGGCTGTTGATGTTGGCGCCGGACCGGTAGGTGGTGTCGGTCTGGATCGCCAGCGTCGTGGTGGGATCCACCGTCACCGGATACTGCGTGTCTGGGGCGGCCAGGAACGCCGGATCGGGCTTGAGTACCAGCACTTGCCGGCCGTCCTCGGTGACCACGGAGGTATCGATCTCACCGGTCGACGGGGCTTGCCGGGCTTGTTGAACTTGTGGCGTCGCGCTTTGCGCCCCTTGTGTGGGCTGGGCTGCGGTGTCGTACATGACCGGCTTAGGGGCGGAGGCGACTGTCTTGCCCTTGCCGTCGGTCAGCGCCAGGCCGCCCTGCTCGGTTTTGGCGAGGGTGAGGCCTTTGGCGGCGATGGGGAGCTTGAACTCCACCGGACCGGTCGGCTTTTCCCGCAGCACCACGTCATGCCGGAAACCGGTCGGCAAAGCGGTGACCACCAGGTCGGCCCCGGCTCCGGCGGCGTCGACGAACGTCGCCTTGTTGCCCTCCACCCGCGGCTTGGGCAGCGCGGTCGGCCAATTCAACGCGAACGATTGATCATCCCCACGTGACATTTTCGCCAGTGGAGCATCACCGCCAGCCGAGAACTCCACCTGCGCGGCGGCCGTCTTGGGCCTCAGCACACCACTTTGCTCGACGAGGGTGGTGTCGATCGGCGCCCATGTCTCGTCCTGCCGCACTCGGACCGGGCCGGTGGTGATTTCGGTGGTGAAGGAGGTGTTGGGGTTGGCGTAGGTGAGGCTGGATTCCGTCGTCTCATTAGTGACCAGCACCCGGCCGCCTTGCAGTCGTGCGGTCAGCGCTGCTGCCACCCGATCCGGGCGCTCGGTCACCAGCTTGGCTTGTGGTGTTTTCGGCTGCGGCGTTGGAGGCGCCGTTGACGCTTCGGCTGCCTGCGTCGATGTGGTCAGGAGAGCGGCTGTGAGACCCATAACCATGACGCGGTTGAGCGATTTACGCCGGCGTACCGGCGTGGAAGAGCGGACCTTCAGGGGGGAGTCCACTCAACCTCCATTCGAGTTAGAGGGGGAGCAAAACGATCAAAATGTACAAGCAAGATCAAAGAGTTACTAGGGTGTTTAGGATCACAAAAATTACATGTTGGATATGGGTTTAGTGGGAGAAGAAAATGATCACTGATATTTAATTCGTGGAGTTACGACGATTTGAGGACCAGGCCAGTTCCGGCCAGGCAGCCGTCGATCAGATACGGCCGATACTGAATCTTCTTCAGACCCTGCTTGATCACGCGCACCAGGTGATCTAGGCTTGCTGCGGCGAGGTTGGCCAGCCCGCCACGGTTCAACAGCGACCAGATGCCCTCCACCGAATTGAGGTCGGGAGCATATGATGTACTCCGGCTTTCGTGGAGTCGCTTTGGTTGACTTACATGCCTCCGCCCCCTTGGAGAGGTCGGCATGTCGAAGAGATATCCCCCTGAGAGGGCGGTTTGTGAGCCGATGTTCGTAATGTCACAGTGTGATCGAGTGGATATTTAGCGTTACTGAGCCTGAAAGTTGGGCGTTGCTACGGTGCGTCGGACAGGACGAGGCCGGTCTCGGCGATGAATCCGGCCAGGAGTTCGGGTTGGTATTGCATGGGCTTGA
This sequence comes from Streptosporangium sp. CA-115845, assembly GCF_050943795.1. Lineage (NCBI taxonomy): Bacteria > Bacillati > Actinomycetota > Actinomycetes > Streptosporangiales > Streptosporangiaceae > Streptosporangium > Streptosporangium sp. CA-115845. The sequence goes on from NZ_CP191988.1 coordinate 3,985,253, forward strand.
GCCGGTTCTTGATCAGGGCGGTCAGCTGGTCGATGTCATTCACGGTGAAGTTGAACAGCTTGGTGCGCAGCGCCGCCCAGATGCCCTCGGCGGGGTTGAGGTCGGGGGCATACGGTGGGAACCGGTAGACCAGCAGCCAGTCTTTTTGGTTGGCGATCCAGGCGCGCATCCGGGCCGAGACGTGCTCGGGCAGGCTGTCCCATACCAGCGAGATCGGGCCGCCCAGCTGGGCGTGCGCGGAGTTCAGCAGGGACTGCAGCGCCACCTCGTTGAACCCTTTGTTCTCGTGTTTACGGCGGTGATAGGTGAGCGTGCGGTAGATCAGCCGGGTCCGCTCGCCGGGCCGGACGCACAGCAGCGCGGCGATCGAGGTACGGCCCGAGCCGCGATAGGACACCGGAAGGACCGGTGTGTGGCCCTTGGGTGCCCAGGTTCTGCCTTTGGGCGGTCTTAGGCTCTGGCCGGACTCGTCGGCGAAGACGAGCCACGAGCCCCAGGCCGCCCGGGTGCTTTTATCGCCGACCACGCCCGCTTTCCCCAGGTGGCGACCTGCGCCTCATCGCGTTGGCCGGCCCGGTGCGCGGGCACCTGGAACGACCAGCCCAGCCGCCGCAGCAGGTAGGCCACCGCACGCGGGGTATAGCAGACGTGGAATTTCCGCGCGATCAGCAGGGCGATACGCGGGCTGGTCCAGCGCTGGTCGTCCCAGCCGTGCACGGCGGCGCCCTGGCCCAGTAGCGTCTCCAGCAGCCTCAACTGCTCGGCGGTGAGTTTGCAGCCGTTGCCCGCGGCGCCTTTGGAGACCAGCGCGGCCTTGCCTCCACGACTCCACAGGGCGTGCCATTCGTAGGCGGACTTGGGCGTGATGCCCAGCAGTTGGGCGACCCGGGTCGGGGTGATTCCCCCGGCGAACATGTCCGCGGCCCGGAACCGCAGCCTCTGCCGACGGTCCCGCTCTGGCGCGGACAGTCCTCCGCTTCTATCGGAGTACCTCATCCTTCAAGACTGCCACCTGGACAAATACCACCTGGCAGGCGCCTGGTAGTTACCTCACGCCCACACTTCTTGATCAGTATCCAGGTCTGCTGCCGCATCTTAAGCGTCTCGGAGTCGGGCTTTTATGCCTGGCGAGACCGGCCGCCCTCAGCTCGAACGCTCCGGCATGCCTGGCTGACCGACGAAATCCGGAAAGTGCACGCCGCATCCAACGGCGTCTACGGCGGCCTGCGGGTGCACGCCGAGCTCACCATGGGGCGAGGCATCGCGGTCGGGCACGGAGCGGTGGCCATGCTGATGCGCCGGGCCGGCATCAAAGGACTCCCTGGCAACCGGCGGCGTCGGCCCATCCAGCAAACACCCACCGCCGCGGACCTGGTCGACCGCAGATTCGCCCGCACTGCGCCGAACCAGCTGTGGGTCACCGACATCACTGAACACCCCACCCGCGAGGGCAAGGTCTACTGCTGCGTCGTGCTGGACGCCTACTCTCGGCGCGTGGTGGGCTGGTCCATCGACTCGACGCAGACCGCCACGCTGGTCACCAACGCGCTCGGCATGGCAATCGGCAATCGCACTCCGTCGCCTGGAACACTGATCCACTCCGATCACGGGGTGCAATTCACCTCCTGGGCCTTTACCCAGCGCGCCAAAGCCTCCGGTCTGGTCCCCTCCATGGGCTCGATCGGTGACTGCTTTGATAACGCCGTCATCGGGTCGTTCTGGGGACGGATGCAGACCGAACTGCTCAACCGCAAACGATGGAAGACCCGGATCGAGCTGGCAAATGCGATCTTCGAGTACCTGGAGATCTTCCACAACCGGCAACGACGCCACAGCGCCTTGGGATGCTCACCCCCATCGAGTACGAGATGCTCTACCCGAACGCCCAGCTGGCATGAGAGTCAACCAAGCCAACTCCACCGAACTCGGGATACATCACCCTGGCTTCGACGAGGCGTGGGAGAAGGGGCTGCGAGGTCCGAAGCAGCTGCAACTCATTGCGTGAGGCGGGTCTGAGCGCCGGCTTCGCTGCGCCGGGGGAGGGGATTTTTCTCCGCTCAAACCCCCAACCCGATTGATATCAAAAGTATAGCATCATATGATTTAGATATAGCAAGGGCGGTTGCCTCCACCACCATGAAGGAGAGCCAGATGGCCATCAAGACCACCACCAGCAAGACGGCCCCGGAGGCCGCGAAGCCAGCCACCCCCGCGAAGATCAGCCAGAAGACGATTCCGACCGACCGGATCGACCGCGACCCGAACCAGCCCCGCGAAGTGTTCGACCAGGAGAAGCTCGACGAGCTGGCCGCCTCCATGAAGGCGATCGGGCAACTGCAGCCGATCAGCGTCCGCTACATCCCCACGACCCGGCGGTACACCATCGTGATGGGAGAGCGCCGCTGGAGGGCCGCCCAGCAGGCCGGCCTCCCCGAGATGCACTGCCTGGTGCTGCACGGCGTCGAGGAGGGCGACCCGGAGACGTTCGCCAAGGCGGTCGCCGAGAACGTCGGCAGAGTCGACATGACCCCGCTGGAGGAAGGCAAGGCGTTCCAGCGGCTGATCGACTTCGGATACACGATGGAGGAAGTCGCCACCGTCTGCGGCAAGTCCCTCAACTTCGTCGAGCTGCGCGTGGACCTGCTCAAGCTGTCCCCCTCCATGCAGGAGGCGCTGATCAAGGGGCACATCCCGGTGGGACTCGCCTGGTACGTCGCCTGCCTGGCAGCCGACAACCAGAACCGGTTCCTGGCCCGCTTCACCCGCGGAGAGTTCCCCACCGTCCGCGACGCCGAAGCGTTCGCCCAGGCGTGCCGGAAGGCCGAAGAGGAGCAGGCCAGCCAGGGCAGCTTCTTCGTCCTGTCCGAAGACGCCGTCGAAACGATGCGCACCAGCGGCGGCGGCCAGCAGGCCGACCTGCTCGGCGGCCTCGACCTGCCCGACGACAAGCGCGAGCAGCTCGCCGCCGACCGCCGCCTGCTCCTCGGGAAGATCGAGCGGCTCAGCGCCGCCGGCGCCATCCTCGCCGAGATCGCCACCATGGACCCCGCCGAGCTGGCGCTGCTGCTCGCCGGCGCCCCCGGCGGCCTGCCCGCCCAGCGCCTGCGCGTCGACTACCTCAAGGAGATGACCGGCAAGGCCACCACGGCGCTGCGCCAGGCCAGCGCGGTGGCGGCCGTCCGCGCCGGCTCACTGCGGATCTCCCCCGACATCGCCCCCGACATCGCCCCCGACATCGCCCCCGACGCCGCCCCCGAGGCCGCCTCCGACGATGCCTCCACCGTCGCGGCGTGACAGCCCAGCGGACCCGCCCCCGCCTAACCGTGGGGGCGCCCCCGAACCGACGACCAAACGAAAGGAGAAACTGGCCATAGTCAACGCCCCCGGCCTGAAGGCCGGGGCTTGAGGTGCAGCACCGCGCACTTGAAGCCCCATGTTGACCAGCCCCAGCCATCACGAACTGGAGGTGTGATCCAGATGGCTACGTTGAACACACGCCGGCAGACCGACTCCGGAGTGCTTCCTCAGCTCCGGACCCTCGAATCCACGTCAGCAGACAACCCCCGGGGTGGGGACGAAACGGGACGTGGACGCCGCAAGGCAACGGGTGTTCAACCTGGGCGAGGGGAGACCGGTGCGGCCGCACCGCCGCACCGGCGTCACCCCGAGGACGCTTCGGCGCCCCAGGGAGCCAACCGTGAGGTTCACCCGGCCGTGTTCGTCCTCGACAAGCGCGGCCACCCGCTCGACCCCTGCCATCCCGCCCGCGCCCGCCGCCTGCTGGCGGCCGGGCGGGCGGTGGTGGCCCGCCACACCCCGTTCGTCATCCGCCTGAAAGACCGGACCGTCGCCGACTCCACCGTGACCGGCGTGCGAGTGGGCATCGACCCCGGCTCCAAGCACACCGGCCTGGCCGTGTTCACCGACCACGACAGCAACCGGACCGGCAGGTATGCGCTCCAGCTCGACCACCGAGGCGCACTAATCCGCGACAAGCTCACCGCCCGCTCGCACTATCGGCGGCGACGCCGTAGCGCGAACCTGCGCTACCGCTCCCCCCGGTTCCTCAACCGCACCAAGCCGAAAGGGTGGCTCGCGCCCTCCTCGCGACACCGCGTCGACACCACCCTGTCGTGGGTGACCCGGCTCACCCGTTGGGCGCCCGTCACCGCCGTCCATGTGGAGCGGGTCGCGTTCGACACCCACGCCCTGTCGGCGGGCAAGCCGTTGGAAGGCGTGGAGTATCAGCAAGGCACCCTCGCCGGGTACGAGGTGCGTGAATACCTGCTGGCCACGTGGGGGCGGGCGTGCGCGTACTGCGGCGCCAGTGGCGTGCCGCTCAACCTCGACCACATCCACCCCCGCAGCCGGGGCGGCTCCGACCGGATCAGCAACCTCACCCTGGCCTGCATCGGCTGCAACCAGGCCAAGAACGCCACCCCGGTGGAGGAGTTCCTGAAAGGCAAGCCCGCCCTCCTGGCGAAGATCCTCAAGCAGGCGAAGACTCCGCTGCGCGACGCCGCCGCCGTCAACACCACCAGGTGGGCGCTGTGGCGGGCCCTGGTGGCGACCGGTCTGCCCGTGGCCACCTCCTCCGGAGGCCGCACAAAGTGGAACCGCTCCCGCACCCAAGCGCCGAAATCGCACACCCTTGACGCGTTGCACGTCGGCCACCTGGGAGGCGTCACCGCTTGGCCCTCGACGGTCCTGGTGGTCAAGGCAACCGGGCGCGGCACCTACGCCCGCACCCGCACCGACCGCTACGGCTTCCCGAGGTTGCGGCTGCCCCGGACCAAGCAGGTCAAGGGGTTCGCCACCGGCGACCTGGTCCGCACCGTCGTATCGAGCGGCAAGAAGACCGGTGTCCACTGCGGCCGTGTCGCGGTCCGCACCACCGGCAGTTTCAACATCACCACCCGGCACGGCACCGTGCAGGGCATCGGCCACCGCCACGTCCGCCTGCTCCAACGAGCAGACGGCTACGGCTACACCACCCACCCAGAAACGCGGCACCGCGCCCCGTTTCCTCCCGGCCCTGAAGGACCGGGTCTCCACACTGGAGGTAATTGATAAACGCCGTCCCCATTCACGCAGCACACACAGCCGCCGATTTGAACGTAAATTAGGACGTAGTTTATGGAACTCGTAAACGGTCAGCCTCTGCTATTGACAACAGGGCGGTACAAGGATTTCGACCCGAAATACGGAGTCGCGATCCGCATCACCGTAGGCCGCCCGCGATTCGTCCGATACCCCTATGAGGAGGCTCTGTCGCTCGCCCCGCACGAACTGTTCAAACCCCCCTACAAGGACATCGACGACATCCCCACCGAACGATGGGTGTACAACAAGCGCCTCGCCGAGCACGAAGCCGCCATCCTGGAAGAACTCCGCTCGGTCGCCCGCAAGCACCCCGGCAGAGGCGGCGTCCTCCTCTGCTACGAAAACGTCAACGCCGGCGAAGCCTGCCACCGCCGATGGGCCGCTGAATGGTTCAAACAACGGTACGGATGGAACATCCCGGAAATTGGAACAGGTGATCTGCAGCTGCTAGCATTCTGACCGCTGCAACTGCCCCGCAGGTAGCTCAGTGGATAGAGCACCGCCTTTCGAAGGCGGAGGCCGGAGGTTCGAGTCCTCCTCTGCGGTCTGCGCACAATAGGGGGATAAGCCTTATGCCAGGATTCGCCGCCCCCGGAGTGCTGTTCGCGGGTAATTCCGCCGCCCCCGACCGGGCGTTCTACCGGCAGGTGTTCAACGCCCTGCCCACCGCCACATACACCCGGTACGTCGAAGTCGGCGTCGGCTCGTTCGCCGCCACCCTGGTCGCCGCCAACGCCGGCATCCCGACCACCTGCATGGAAACATCCGACGTCACCCTCTACACCGCCATCGTCGGCACCCTCGTGTCAGGCGGCGACCTGGCCGCACTCCAGATCACCCTGGACGGCGAACTCGTCCCCATCCCCGACGCCGACCCCGTCGACCAGGCCGCCCACCTGCTGTACGTCCACTGGCTGACCCGCATGCAGGCCAAACCCGAAGTCGACTACTGGCAGAGCCTCGTCATCGACATCGTCGACCGCGCCGACGAGCACCGCGCCCACCTGCGCGACTCCCTGAAAGGCCTCGCCGACCGCCTACCCGGCATCAGATTCCGCCCGCAATGCATGTGGGACCACATCGCCCAGGTCGCCGACGACCCAGGAACGATCATCGTGGCAGCCCCCCCGACCTATAAGTGCTTGGAGCGCTCCGAGCGCATCCTGACAGCCGATCTCCAATGGGTTCCCTGCGGGGAGCTGAAAGTCGGCGACCGCATCCTTGCGTTCGACGAGGAAGCAGCCGGCCCGCGCCGGAACTGGCAGTTCGCGACCATCACCCACTCCCAGCCGACCGTGAAGGAGTGCGTGCGGGTCACCCTCGGCAACGGCGATTCGGTGGTCTGCACGACCGATCACCCGTGGCTGGCCTCCACCGGCCCGGGCGCTAAACGACAGTGGATCCGCGCGGACGAGCTACTGAAGGACAACGGGCGCGGCCCGGCCCGCAAAGCCCGGTACGTGCTGCGAGCCATGGACACATGGGAGCCGCAGCGGTCGTACGAAGCGGGCTGGCTGGCCGGCATGTTCGACGGCGAAGGAAGCCTCCGGCTCGGCCACGCCAACAAGCTCTCCATCACACAAGCCGACGGCCCAATCGCGGAGCTGATCCAGTCCCGGCTCACCGAGTGCGGGTTCAAGCCAGCCTCCTCCTCGATGCGCACCCTCGGCCCGCTCAGCCGCAAGCCGGTGTCCAACTACTACATGACCGGCGGATTCGCCGAGATCTGCCGTGTCCTCGGCGAGCTACGCCCCGAGCGGCTGATCGCCAAGTTCGGGCAGCAGGCCCTCGAGAAACGCGCCGTCCGCGTCCTGGAGCACGTCGAGGTCGTCTCCATCGAGCCGGTCGGACCCACACCGGTGCAGTCCATCTCCACCAGCGCTCGCACGTACATCGGCGAAGGCTACCTGATGCACAACAGCGGCTTCGAAAAGTTTTTCGACACCGGCGGCCGCATCGAATGGGCCGAACCCACCTACAGCGTGTTCGACCCCGACACCGACATGCAGCGCCTGGCCGACGACATGGAAGGCAAAGCCGCGCTGCTCATGTTCCTGCAGGAAGACCGCACCGGCCAGGCCGCGCACCCGCGCCCGGTGTTCGCTCACCCGCTCGGCCCCGGCTCCTGCGCCTACGTCATCTCCAACCGCCCCGACGAGATCTTCACCTATACCGGCGGCCCCAAGGTGGCACTCGGCGCACCCCGCTCCTACCACCCCGCCCCGCTCCCGATCATCCCCCCAGACCACGAGGTCACCGCCACCTCGACGATCCAGCTGATCCCCGTCAAGGGCAGCGAGTGCGACTACTACCGCAACCTGTGGATGCACCGCATCTCCTCCAGCACCGGCTCCTACAACGTGCTCGTCGCCATCGACGGCTACGCCGCCGGCGTCATCGGCTACGGCGCCGAAACCATGACCCGGCCTTTCCCGCACGGCAAGAGCCGCTGGCAGTCTCACCTGCTGCTGCGCTTCGCGTTCGGCGCACCCACCCTCACCCAACGCCTCACCCGCCTGGTCACGATGCTCGCCCTACGCTGCGACACCGCCAAGCTGGTGTTCGTCGGCCAGTCCAGCATCCTGCTCGCCGCCTCCCACGGCCTCGTCACCGTCGAGATGACCCGCCACCCCGAAGTCAAGGGGCTCCGCGGCCTCATGACCCTGGAGAAGCGCGACAAGCACCCCGACGGGCACAAGCTGTCCTACCGCGCTGACTGGACCGACGACAGCATCGACGACATCCGTACCCGCTTCCTCATGAAGGAGAAGACATGGCGAAAGGCACGCCGTCAGCAGACCGCCTGAAAATCGGCGACGACCTGTGGGTCATGCAAGTAGAGATCGCCTCCTTGCGCGAGCAGGACATCAACGCGCAGGTCATGCAGCCCCGCCACTTCGAACGGCTCACTGAGAACATCCGCAACCGCGGAGCCCTGGAAAGCATGCCGTACTGCCACCAGCCCCGCGGCGAAGGCCCCGTTGAGGTCATCAGCGGACACCACCGCTGCCGTGCCACCCGCGCCGCCGGCCTCTCACACGTCTGGGCCATCGTCGACATGCGCTCCATGCGACGCTCAGAGATCATCGCTAAGCAGATCGCGCACAACGAGCTCCACGGCGAGACCGACCGCGACATCCTCGCCCACCTCGTCGCGCTCATCGACAACGTCGACGACCTCCTCGCCACCGGCCTGCCCGAAGAAGCCCTGCCCACCGTCGCCCCCGACGACACGAAACTGTCCATCCCCCACGGGGAGTTCGACTGGCGCGTGGCCACCCTGATGTTCCTGCCCCACCAGATGACCGACTTCAAAGACGCCATCAAGATCCTCGACAACGCCACCGACCTCCTCGGCGTCGCCAACACCGAACAGTTCGACGAGTTCTCAGCCGCCGTCTACGAGTTCGGCCGCTGCCGCGACATCCGCAACTTCACCACGATGGTCGCCCTGCTCACCGACCTCGCCCGCCGCGAAGTCGAACAAGCCCGCCTCGAAAGCGCCGACACCGACACCGACACCGACACCGACACCGGAAGCGAACCGGCCCTCGCCAGCTGAAATCCCCACCTCCACCCCGGCACCCCCCACAGGCCCAGACCGCCCCCAGACACGCCCAGCACCCCCTCGCAGCCCCCGGGACACACCATCGGAACCGCCCGCGCCGGAGCCCAACCTTCTCGAGGAGGCACATGACTACGTTCCAGCTCGACCCCACCGTGCCCCCCTGGGATCGTCAGCCCGGCGAAAGCGCGAAGAAATACGGACAGTTCGTCACCTACCGTGACCTCGGGCTTGTTCGCACGCTGACGAAAGCTGCGGAAAGGCTGACACTGTCCTACGGCCACACCCGCAACCTCGCCACCGTCTGCCTGTGGCAGCAACGGGTCGCCGCCTGGGACGCGCACAACACGCAGCAGTACCAGGCGATGCTCGAACAGGAGCGGCGCCGGGCCGCCGAAGCCGACGCCACGATCCTGCGCGCCATGACGGGCCTCGTCGGCCGGGCACTGCCGAACATGCGGCCCGACACGATGACGTGGACCGAGTTCACCCGCCTGGCCGAGACGACGATGCGGCTACGCCGTCAGCTGTTCGGCGACCCGACCGACACGATCGCGATCACCGGGCCTGGTGGCGCCGACCCGCTGGCGGCGCTCATCGCCCGCTTCGCTGAGCTGACACCCGAGCAGCGCCGCCAGGAGCTCGCCGCCCTGTCCGAGCAGGTGGCGCGGCGCGTCTCGGCGGTCGGCGACCTCGACGACGAGTGACCGGCCGGGGTGCTGCGGCGCGGGCGCACGCTCCGGAGGTGAGTGGCGGCCAGTACCATGTGCCGCATGCCGCTGGTCGTGGGCCGGGCCTTCCACGGAGGGGCTTTTTGTGTCCACGGTTGGTGCCGGCCTTGTCGACGAGGTGGCCGCAGTGCTGTGCCGGCGGCCGCCGCATCTGATCGCACGCGGGCCGATCCCTGGTAGCGGCCATGACCGGCCCGCACGGCCTGAACTGCCCGAGGGCAGCGTCCGCGGTTGAGCGGCCAGGATCTCACCGACCAGCTGGGCCACCTGGACGACGTCGACCTGTACCGGCGGCTGGCCGCCGCGTCCCGCGCCACCAGCGGAGACCTGCTGCGTAACCCGGTCACTCTGGCCCGTGGCCTGGACGCGCAGTTCCGGATGAGGCCGCACCTGCGAGTGATCGGCGACGCGGTCGCCGGCGTCGAACGCGGCGACTACGACCGGTTGCTCATCGTGACCCCTCCGCAGGTCGGTAAGAGCACCTCTGTTGCGGAGTGGGGGCCGTTCTGGTGGCTGTGCCTGCACCCCCAGGACAAGATCGCCGTCGCGTCGTACTCCGATGATCTGGCGTTGCGCCGGGGCAAGATGATCCGCGACCTCGTCGAGGAGTACGGCCTTGAGTACGGCCTGCGCGAAAAGCCCGGTTCCGGCGCGGCCAAGGACTGGGAGCTCATCACCGGCGGAGGCGTCCGCTCCGTCGGCATAGGAGCTGGCCTTACCGGCTTCAGCGTGAACCTGCTGGTGGTCGACGATCCGCATAAGGACCGTGCTGACGCGGAGTCGTTTCGTATGCGGCAAGCCGTCCACGACTGGTACTCCAGCACGGCGCTCAAGCGGCTGCAGCCGGACCGTAACGCTGTGGTGGTCATCTTGACGAGGTGGCATCCGGACGACCTGGCCGGCCGTCGCCTGGCCGAGGAGGGCCGTCTGGAGGAGGGCGGCCGGTGGAAGGTCGTGCACCTGCCGGCGATCGCCGCTTCGAAGTTCGGGCCGGATCCGCTGGGCAGGCAGCCCGGTGATCCGCTGCCGCACCCCAAGGTCAGAACGCGGGATCGGGCGGCGCTGCTGGCCTGGTGGCACGACATGAAACGCACGTCGCTGGTGCGGGACTGGCACGCGCTCGGGCAGGGTGACCCGCAGCCGTCCGAGGGTGCCCTGGTGTCGGAGGAGCTGCTGCGGCAGCTCCGCGACCCGGGGGCCGGTGTCGAGCCGCAGAAGGTCGCCGTGTCGGTGGATCCGTCGGGTGGCGGCCGTGATGTCGCCGGCGTGGTCGGGGGGTTCCTCGGCGACGACGGCCGGGTGTGGATCACCCATGACTGGTCGGGGGTCATGTCGTCGACGGAGTGGTCCACCGCGGCGTGCAAGCTGGCGCACGAGACGAACGCGGGTGTGGTGTTCGTGGAGAGCAACTACGGCGGCGACATGTGCGAGCTGGCGATACGCACCTCGTGGGAGGCGCTGCAGCGCAGTGGGGAGATTCCGGAGCGGAAGCTGCCGCCGCTGGTGAAGTCGGTTCGCGCCAAGCAGGGCAAGGTCTTGCGGGCTGAGCCGATCGCGCAGCAGATGATTCTGGACAAGGTGCGGCTGCGTGGGGTTCACACCGACCTCGAACGGGAGTGGGCGACGTGGATGCCGACCGACCCGGACTCGCCGGGCCGGATCGACGCGTCGGTGTACCTGGTGTACGGGCTGTTGCCGATACCGAACAGCGGGACGGCGATCCACGCGCCGCTGCCGCAGCGGCCCGGCCCTGGCGGGTCGGGGGCGGCGGCCGGCTACCAGCGTAGTTTCGGCAGCAGCGGACGTTAGGGCGGAGCGCGTCGCGGATCAGCCGGAGGTGCGGGCCGGGCGGAGGTGTCGGTGTGCGGGTCCTGGGGCTGAAAATTTCAGGTTATTCCAACCGCCGCAAGATTCCTGTCGGATGCATAGTTGACTATGATAAAGATATAACAAAAACCTTCACCACCACCATTAAGGGGACGCCGCAATGACCACCACCTTCGTGATCACCGCTGAGGGCTCCGAGACCACCGTCCCCGTCCCCGCCGAGCAGGTTGAGACGCTCACCGCGATCCTCCTTACCAACGGCATCGCCTTCCGGATCGCCTAGTGCTCCGTTCCCCATGAGGTTGCGAACGCGCTGTGGGGAAGCCGGGATCGTCGGCCCTGCCTTCCTGATGCCAGGACCGGGGGATCTGTACTTCCGGTGAGGAACGTCGCACTAGCCGCGCAGCCGTCCGGCGACACCGAAGCGAGCGGGCGAAATGGTCGCGCGAGATCCGGATTGTGCTGTATTGGAACAAGCCCCCGACTGTAGATGCGCCGGGGGCTTGCTCGTGCTTCGACGCGACTACGCGGAGCGGAAGCCTCCTGCGAGGGCTCCTACTTCAGTGTCGCGCGTCAGCGTCAAGAGGCCTTGTACTGGGCGGCGGCCCAGTTAACAATGGCGGGGTAGCAGGTCCCGGAGCTGAATCCGCGAACCGTCGCCCACTGGTTGATGTAGGTCCAGGCCCCGTAGCTGTTGGTGCCTTCGCAGTCAGCTGCCGTCCGGTAGTAGCCCTCCTTCTGCGCGCTGTCGCAGCGAGTGCTCCAGCGGTTGGTGAAGTATTCGGCCGTGCACCGATTGACGCTGCCGCCATCGGCCATCACTCCGACCGGGTCGGCGGCTGCACTGGAGGTCGTCAGCGCAACGCCGCCGATTCCGAGAATCGCGGCAGCGGTGGCAGCGGTGGCAGCATTCCGAACAAAACGCTTAACGGACATTTTTCCCCTTCGCGTGTTAATGAACTTATGTCCCCGCAGAAGCCCCAAATTGCAACCAGGGTGCATAAGCCTGACCTTTCAACCGAAAGCTTACCAAGTATTGATCAAGTCGCAAGGGTTGGAGTCTGGTCCGGCTCGCTGATTCGTCCCGGAGAACGACGGCTGAAGATCGCGGCGCATGAGGCGGTCAGCGCCATCGCCAGCAAGGGCAATGCGGGCAGCAGATACCTGCTGTCGTAGCTGGTAACGAGCACTGGGGCTATTACGAGCGTCAGCGCGGCGGCCATGGGCAGGAAAGCAACATGCGCCGCCCCTCGCCAGCGCCTGTTGACGGCGGCGGCGATGGTCATACATGAGGCCACCAGGAGCAGAACAGCGAAAACGGGACCAGGGATGAAAACGTAGGTCTGATAGGTGCGCATCGCCGACGCGAAAGGCTCCAAGAAGTCCACCTTCACCTGGCCGGCTTCGTAAGTCCGCAGATCGACGGCGACCGTCGCCCCCGCAATCCTGACGTCACCACCGGGCAAGGGTTGACGGGTATTAGGGAAGGCGTACCTGTTGTATCCGATGTCCGTGCGTCGAGGATCGGTGCCCCGTCGCCAGATCAACATCTGCCGCAGATCCTGTCCGACGGTCGCCACGTAAGAGCCGGGCTGGGCGATAAGGGCTCTGAAGGCCAGGCGTTGCGCCAAGGCATCGATTCCTGGCTGGAAAAGATCGGCACGGCTTTCTACCCGATAGCCCGGCACGCTGCGCAGCGGTGACCAGGACGACCAGATGAAGTAGGGGGATCGGGGCCGATCCTGAACCGACTGACGGGGACACAAGACAGCCTCAGCCGGTGGCGGGACCAGACGATCGCAATCCATGAACGGCATGGTCCGAGCCCACAGCCAAACCCCCGTCCCGCCGGTCAGGGCTGGCCGCCCGTGGACCGTCCCGTACCAGGTGGCGTAAGCGCCTAGCGGCAGCGCGACTGCGACCAGCAATGCCAGCGCCGGACGCCACCCAGGACGCGTAAGCAGCAGGTGGGCAGCCAGCAGAATCAGCAGCGCCAGCCCAATGGAGCGGGTGAGCGTGGCCACCGCCAGCAGCAGGCCGCACAGCAGTGCCCGCCGATTCGACAGGCGTGCCCGCCAGAGGGCGGCGGTGATCGCGCCGGTCACCAGAAAGGTGAAGAACACGTCGCTGAGCATCGCGTGCTCAAAAAAGATCTGCTGGGCGTCGAACAGGACCGGCACACTGGCCGCCACCGCCGCCCACTGGGGAAGACGCGGGAGTCTGCGGCGTAGTAGTGCGTACACCATGACCCCGGTGCCCAGCCCCATGGCGTGCTGTACGACGGCAACGGCGGCGAAGCTGTGCAGCGGCTCCAGGGCCGACAGGAGAAAGGAGTAGCCGCTGGGCCGTACCGGGTAGGGCTGCATCCGCTGAGCGACGCCGACGTATTCGAAAGAGTCGTCAAACCACACGGGCGCGAAGCCCGCCACGGTGCACAGCCGGACCACGATGGCAACAGTGAGGGTGTAACACAGCAGACGCTGCCGCAGGATTGTTTGCATGACTTGGGAGTCCTTGGGGGAAGTTCGCGCGGACGAAAGGTCCTGGGGTGCGCCCTTGGCGCCAGGCCTCCTCGTTGCCCTTTCGGGGCCTTAACGAAAGCGCGCATAGGTCGCGGATCGGCTACTCTGCGAAGTGCGTGTTGTTTATCCGGCCGGACGCCGCAGAAGCCCCAAACTAATGCCAGGCGTCCGGCCGGAGATCTTGGCAGCGGGCACATCCTGGCCCGCCGACGGTTACGCCCTGGTGCGCCGGGCGGCGGCCAGCAGACTCGGGGAGCGCCTCACATGACGCACGGAGTCTCCTTGATGACCTTGACACGCTCCTGTACCCATATCTGCTGGGTGTGCTCCGGCTCCAAGACCAGACGCCCGATCGCCTCATGGTCGACCGACGGGCCACCACGAATCTCAGCCGGGCGGCGGCCGTCGATAGCGCGGCTCTTCAGCCAGGTCAGCAATTCGCGCTGGGCCTGCACAGCCCGATCCTCGTCGGCGGGCGACTCGGGTTCGCAGGCAGGCGGCATCGACAGATCGAGTACTTGTTGAGCCATGCCGTCAGCGGCCGACCATAGATAGCCCTCGATAATCTCGAAGCTCTGCTCGCTCTCACCCGGCCCGCTACGCAGGCCACGCTCGAAGAAGGCGGGAGGGGTCGAAATCGCCGCAGGCAGGTTCCGGAGGCGCTCGGCCATAGCGCTCAGGGCCGGAAGGTACTTGCGATTCTCGGGCCACACGCACACTTTCGGTGACGAGGTCGAGCACAGGGGGGCTGGCGCATCGCGGGCCACGACCAGCGGGCCCGCGTAAGGCGCAAGAAAAAGCAGACCAGTGGCCGCCAGCAAGACGATGACACTCCCCGCGACCATGCAGGCCGCTCGCAGACGCTGGCCCACACACCACCGCGTCAGCGACACTGTCAGGGCTAGCGCCGCCACGCAGGCCAGGAGTGCGGCTGCGAGCCGAAAGGAAACCGCCGCCGGTGCAACTTCGCGGTAAGGGTCGCCGTAGAAGACCAGCAGGCTCAGGCTGTTCGCAAAATAGCGCAGCACCACCAAGGACCCAACCAAACACGCCAGAGGTGCCAGCAGTGTGGACCGCGTCACCACTCCGGCGGAGTGCCCCAGCGCCGTGCAGGTAAGGATCACCGCCACGCCCGGCAGCATCGAGCCGACCCAGACAAAGCCCAGCCCCGCATCTGCCACGGAGACAGCTGCCGCGACGATGGCACCCGCCGCGTATACCGACAAACCATAGATGGCCGTCGAGGCGAAGAGTACCGTTGCCGCACGCCAGCGCAGGCGAGCGCTCAGAGACTGGCCGTCGTCCCCCTCGCTTTGAGGCCCTCGCCTGGCAGCCAGCCACGCTGCGACTCCGGCCATCGCCGGCCCCAGATACAGCGCGGCGAGCTGCGCCACGACGCTCGCCTGTGGCCAGACGCCGATCCAGTATCGCGGACCGGTAAACAGAAAGATCAGATCAAGCGCGAGGAGCGGGAGGATCAGCCAGCGCAGCGGAGAGCTACGGACTTCCGTAACAAGTTGGCTCCTCATAAATCGTGCCTGGACGTACGAATATCTTCTGAGGGCAAAGCCTTCTCACATTGCTCAATAAAGGAACTGACCAGCGATCATCTCGCAAGCGGCCCTGCGTGAAACGTGCGAAGCGAAACGCGTCCATAGCCGCGCACGCTTCACGCAGGCCGCATCACCTTATTGTCCGTTTAGGGACTGGGATGATTAGTACCACACTGCGGTCGAGGCGTACTGAACCCGCTCGGGGTAGCACGTGCCCTCGCTGAAGCCGCTAAGCGAGGAGTACTGGTTGACGTACACGGAGACACCGTACATAGCGCCAACATTCGCGCAGGTGGCGACCGTGTAGTAGTTGCCCGACTTGGATGCCTTGTCGCAGGTGCTGCTCCAGCGGTTGGTGAAGTATTCGCCGTAGCACTTGTTGACGCCACCGCCGACCGCGAGCACGCCAACCGGGTCGGCGACGGCCGCTGCGCTGGAGGTGGTCATCGCAAGACCGCCGACCCCGAGGATCGCAGCGGCGGAGGCGGCAGTTGCCAGCCTCTTGACAACGCGCTTAACGAACATTATTCCCCTTTGCGTGTTAGTGAACTTATGCCCCCACAGAAGCCCCAACTTGCAACCAGAGTGCATAAGCCCGAACTTTCGAACGAAAGCCTACCAAATCTTGATCAAGTTGCAAGAGTTCGTGTCAACTCATGAGAAATACCCGTGTCAGCGTCTGATGTCTGAATCTCACGCTGGGTGATGATCACCGTGTGACTTTTGGGCCGACGATGAGCCAGTGCAGAGCGGCGACCAAGGCGCACGGCGGCTTTATCGTGACCCGCCTAGCGTACTTATCGGGCACTGTGAAGCGCGCCGCTATGCTGCCACAGTTCCGGGACGTGCTGGCACGCTTCGGCGGCGACTGAGAACGGGCGCGGAACGGAACGGCCGCGGAACAGAACAGAACGGAACGGGTACGGATGAGGTCGGAACGGCCGCGGAACGCCAGCCCGGACGGGTTCAGCGCACGCCCCCGGCGTCGGCCACCGGGACGTGACCCCAGCCGTCCCGCAGACACAGCCGGCCTCCCGCCTGAGCGAGCATGAGCGGGACGCGACCTTGGCCTCTGCCGGCCGCCCAGATCCGCGCAGCCAGCGAAGTGGAAGGGTAAGTTGTCCGCCCACGCCGACGGTACTTTTGGGATGTGGCGGTCCGCCACTGGCCGGCAGAAGGGGGTTGTGATGGCGTCTCACCTGATCAAGATCTCGCCCGATCGGGACAGCTACGTGATCTGGTCGGCAACCGATGCCGCCCCCGAGTGGATCGGCACCCGGGCTGAGACCGAGGCCGAGCTACGGGAACGCGGCGAGCACAGCGAGGCCCGGTTCGCCCGGGCCAACGACACAGGCTCCTCGGCCCGCAGGCCGCAGGGCAGCGACGTCGTGCCCTACGGCTGGGACGACGCGTTCATCACCGTAGGCGAGGGGTTGCCCCCCGGCACTGGACTGCGGTGGCTGCCGCGGACGGCCCTTGAGGGGTACGTGCTCGCGGCGGTCGAGGGCAGGGAAGGCGACATGCTCGCGATGACGCTTCCGTACGAGTAGAGCGCCGCCGGGGAGGCTGGCCCGCGCGTATGGATCACGCGGGCTTGTCCTCGTCACCGTCTATGACGCGCTCGATAGTCGAGCCCGCCGGCCAGCCGGGTGCGTGCTCAGGTAGCAGCGGACCAAGGCCTCGGCCATGGGCGAGGACGGGCCGGGCGTCTCGCGAAGGGTTCCCGGGTCGTCGATGATGATCACGCCGTCGTGCGGGTACCCGCGGATCTGCGAGGCCGCGCCGGTGACGATCTGCCCGGCCGGATCCAGGGCCTGGGCGGCGATAAGGGGGCCACCGCTAGGCATCAGCAGGTGGGGAGACGTCCATGCGCATGTGTCTCTCGTGGGACGGTGGGCGGTCGATTTCAGGTGTCGATGTCGCGCCGGGTGATGATGGCCGACACGTCGCCATTCTCCACGGTGCGCAGGAGGACGTCGGCCGCCGTCTCGCCGGGGAGGTTCGGTTCAGCGTCGTGGCCGGCCTCGCGTGCCTGGGCGATGAGGGCCTGCTGCTGCTCGGCGAGAGAGCGCGGCTCAGTGTCCACGAGGCACCTTCCGTCAGGGTGTAGAGGACTACAGCTTACGGATCGGCGCCGACAGGCGGGGCGGTGTCCTGGGGAGGTCGCACTCGAGGGAGCGGAGCCGAACCGGGCACGCGAGACAGCGGGGCAGCGAAGCCGCAGAGTGGGCCGTATCGGGTGGGGCTCGTAGCGGGCCCCTGTATATAGGTGTGGTCGTGCCCTGTTCTTGGTGCCGCCTTGGTGTGTAAGTCGTTCGCCTGACCTTCCCTTGATACACGCGATAAGGTGGCTTATCGCGGGTACTCGAAGAGTCGGGGAGGGATCGGGGTGGAACTCGCCATACCCGACCAGGCAGGCACCGCGCCCATACCAGCGGAACCCGCCTACACGGCTGCGGACTTCGCCATCTCGGACAGCACTCGTGTGCGGCTCGCCGACAGCGTCCCCGCCAACACCCGCCGCGCCTACACCCGCCAATGGAACGCCTTCACCGCCTGGTGCGCGACCAACGGCGGCCGCGTGCCGCTGCTGGCGACCGCGCAGACCTTCACCGACTACGTGACGCACCTCGCCGACACCGGCTATGCCCCGGCCAGCATCGAACAGGCGATGGGCGCGATCCGCAGCTGCCACACCGCCGCCGGATACGAAGGCCAGCCCCACGGCCGCGCCGCCCTGCAAGTCCTGCGCCAGCACCGCCGCCACCTCGCCGAGAACGGGCAACGCCACCAGAAGGAAGCGCCACCCGTCACCATCCCCGTCCTGCGCGCCATGGTCGACGCC
This sequence comes from Streptosporangium sp. CA-115845, assembly GCF_050943795.1. Taxonomy (NCBI): domain Bacteria; kingdom Bacillati; phylum Actinomycetota; class Actinomycetes; order Streptosporangiales; family Streptosporangiaceae; genus Streptosporangium; species Streptosporangium sp. CA-115845. The sequence goes on from NZ_CP191988.1 coordinate 4,003,399, forward strand.
TGCCCCCAGGACACCGTGGTCGGCATCCGCGACCGGCTCCTCCTGGTGCTCGGCCTGGCCCTCATGGGCCGCCGCTCCGAACTGGTCGCCCTCAACCGCGCCGACGTCACCCAGACTGACCAGGGCCTGGACGTGGCCATCCGCACCAGCAAGACCGACAAGAACAGCGTCGGCGAGATCATCGCCGTCCCGCGGGGAGACCACCCGCTCACCGACCCGGTCGACGCCTGGCTGGCCTGGACCCGCCTCCTCGACGAGGCCGGCCACCACAACGGCCGCCTGCTGCGCCGCCTGTACGTGTACGACACCATCGGCCGGTCCCTCGGCGGCGACGCCGTCAACGAGATCGTCCGCTCCTGCGCCATCCGGGCCGGCGTCCCGCGCGCCGCGGAGTACACCGCGCACAGCCTCCGCGCTGGCGGCGCCACCGTCGCCTACGCTGCCGGCCGCCCGATCTCGATCATCGCCAAGCACGGCCGATGGTCCCCGACCTCGCCTGTGCTCCTGCGCTACATCCGCGCTGTCGACCGCTGGCGCGACAACGCCATGCGCGGCGTCGGCCTGTAATCCGCATCTGTAGGGTCTCAAATTTCGCTGCACGATCTCACGCTCCGCTTCATAACCCTGCAAGTCGCGACGGTTCCGTGGTGGCCTGCTGCGGGCGCGCTGTATCTCCCTATGTGCGGTGAATAGTTCTGTCGGGGCCGTGTGGTTAGGTGACCGTCATGACCCCCGTGCCCTGGGATAGCGACCTAGATGGTGACCTCATTGAGCGGTTCGTGGCGGCACTGCTGTTGCTGGAGAACCCGCACGGCAACCGGATCACTCCGTCAAGTGGCGACCGGGGCGTTGATATCCAGATCGAACATCCCGACGGCGGATTCGACATCTACCAGGTCAAGCGCTACACCAAGCCGCTCACTACCGCCCAGAAGAACGCGGTGAAGGAGTCATGGGAGACCTTCCTCGCCGAGACACTGCCAGTTCGTCACGTGCGCTCGTGGACGCTAGTGGCGCCACTGAACCCGTCGAATGAGCGGCTGGACTGGTTTGACGAGCTCACAGGAGGCCAAGCGTTCCCCGCCCGCTGGATGGGACGCGCGAAGCTCGATGGCAAAGCCGGCAACAACCCGCGCTTGGTCGAGTACTTCTTCGGCAACGGAGCAGTACGGCTGCAGGAGTTGATGACGCAGGCCATGTACGCCGGATCCCGGATCGAACCAGGTCTCGGCAGCCAGGGCCTGCTCGACGGCGTGATGAGTCGGTACACCAGCCTCGCAGCCGCGCTGAACGACGTCGACCCGTTCTACACCTACAGGATCGAGATCCGTAGCGGGCGACTCAGAGATCTTCCCTGGGACGACGCCGATGCCCGGTCCTGTCCCTCGGCGGCACTCATCGAGTACAAGGAACTGGACGAGGACACCTACGTGGTGTTGTGGACCATCCCGCGGGCGGCCGAGTCCGCTTACCTGAGGCCGATCACCGTATCCGTCACCCTCCAGCCCGAGGAGGGATCCCCCGAACTGCAGTCGGTGCGGGAATTCCTTGAGTACGGTGCCCCGCTGAGAGACGTGCCAGCCACGATCACGGCCATGGAGGGACCTCCACGCCTGGGAAGAGATACCGGTGCCGGCCGCATCCACATCATGATCCCGCCCAGAGCCGCCGATGAGCTACCGGATCTGGAGGTTCGGCTCATCGCCCCGGATGAGACACCACTGGGGAACTTGGATGTGGTTGACGTTCGCTATGCCCAGGGCCCGGCTGGGCAGGGGCAGTGGATCGCGGCACGCGACCACAGCGGCGTGCTGGAATTCGAGTTCCTGGTGAGCGGGCCTGAGATGGGCCAACTGCGAATGATGATGCAGCCACTCACCGGCAAGACACCGGCGCAGGTGCTTCCCGCAGTCCGGTTGGTCTCTGCCTCCGTCCCAGGCGCCGGGGTCATGCTGGCAGTGCGCGAGGGACAGCCGTTCTCCCCCGTCTGGAAATTGGGGGAGGTCGACGAAGCGACCACGCCGTGGGGATCCCGAACGATCAAGGTGCTGGAGGCGCTGCGGGTGGTGCAGCAGCACACCACCCAAAGAGTGGTGATCCCCTCCGCCCACCTCGACACGGAGGAGCTTAAGAAGCTCCTGCTGTTCGGTCACCTGCTCAAAGGCGAGCAGGTTCCCATGTCCTGGGATCGGCTGTCTTTGCCCGCCCACGCGCTGAAAATCCCCTCGGGTATTGACCAGGAGGTGCGCCTGCGTACAGCGCAGGTGATGAGCCTGCAGTTAGAAGGGCGGGAGATCGTGCTCGACCGCGCCATGCATGTGTTCTACCAAGGCGCCCTTCTCAGCGAATCCGCCGATGACACAATCACCTTGGTACCCGGCCCCCACGCGGTGACGACAGCAATGGCAGGGCCTCTCGTCCTGCCACCGGTGGCGGCGGAGAGGTAGCGGCCACCACACCGCCCAGGGCCAGTGCGCCAGCAGGGCCGCCCGTACCCGACGGCGGCACAATGCTATGCGTGGTGTCATCTTGTGGTTGGAGCCTGTTCCGCTCGACGCCCCTCGTCCCAGACCCACAACCTCGCACCTGACCAGGAGAACAAGCGTTGAACGACACACCGCCCCGTTGGGCCCTGTACGCCCGTGCCGCCGACGAGGGCGCTGTGCGCGCCCAGCTGGCCGAACTGCGCGCCTACGTCCAAGGCGAGACCGAAGGGGGGCTGCACGTCGAATGCTTCGACGTCGGCCGACCGGGACCCGGCAGGCAGATGCTGCTGACGCTGATGCACGCCAACATGGTCGACTGTGTTCTCGTCGCCGACCTGGCGCGGCTGGAGCGCCGGGCCGGCCAGCTGGCGAGCCCGGCCGAGGCGTTCCTGGACGCGGCCACCCTCAAGGAGGTGTTCGCCGTCTCGTCCGCCCAGCTGTTCGCCCTGTCGGAGATCCGCGAGCGTGGCACGCGCCTACCGGTTGAGCTGCAGGAGGAGCTGCGGCAGGTGTTCACCTCCGCGGGGGTCGGCCCTGACGAGCTGGGTGAGCGTTCTCCCTCCTGGTACCACGACGGTGTGCTGTCCCTGCTGCGCAGGCAGATGTGCGCGGCCCAGGCGGAGCTGGGGCAGGCCGAGGCCGACAGCCCGCCTGGGTTCGGTGTCCGGCCGGAGGTGATGCAGGCCCGTATCGCCGCCGCACGGGCTGAACGGGTGTTCGCCGAACGGCTCGTGGAAGTGCTGCAGAACAGCTAGCCGAGCGGCAGCGGCTGGCAGCTCATGCCGGGTAACGGTCGATCCCGGCCTGGGCGGCGGCTGGGAGCTCTGCGAGGAGGGGGAGGCACCCCCGTCCAGCGGGTGTCAGAAATTGTCAAACCCGTGCGAGGCCGGGATAGCGTGAACATATGGCACCCGACATGTACGCAGACGCGACCGAGGCCGGCATCGTCCGCGAGATAGTCGCCCGCTACGTGGCAGGCGCCACGGTGGAGGAGATCGCCGAGCATCTCAACCGTAACCACGCCCCGGTGCCCGGTGCGAGGCGCTGGCTGCCGGATGACATCGCCGCGGCTGCCGGTGTCGACCTTGCCGCGCTTCACCGCGAGGTCGATGGCGGCGCGCTCGACCGCTGGGCAGACGAGGCCGCGAATTCATAACGCCACACCACGACGGGTGATCGAATTCTTACGCTGTGTGGGTGGCTTTGATTTCTGACCCCGTCAGGTGGGTTCTGTACGCCTTCGCTGCCGAGGACATGCATGAATCGCTGGAACGCCAGTTCGCCGTGATGCGGGACCACGTCGCCTCTGCGGGAGGGGTGGTCGTCGGCGAGCACAGCGACGTCGGGTCGCACCGGTCCGGCCGCGCTGCCGCGTTCGCCCAGGTCGGCGGCGGCGGCGCGGACCGTGTCCTGGTCTTCGACCTTGGCCGGCTCACCCGTAAGACGGCGGAGTTGGAACAGGTCAGGCAGCTGGTGCTGGAGACCGGAGCCGACCTTCACGCCGTGCGGCAGGGGCGTATCGCCGTCGGTGATCTCACTGTGGCGGCCGCGCCCATCGTGTGCGGCTGGCTGCAGGAGAGCCGCGCCCGGCGCGTCGCCCGCATCACTGAAATGAAGCGGCAGCTCGCCGAACGTGCCGAACGCGTCGGCCGGCTGGAGAAGGACCTGCGGGTCACGGTGAAGCCCTGGTGCTGTCCGTGTCTGCTGCGTCACCCCGAGCGCCGCGACGCCCACGAGCGGCGCCGCCGCGACGTGTGCGGCATCGACTACGGCGGGCTGCTGGATCACGGCTCGTCCTGGTGGCGAGACGGCCGGCTGTTCGCCGTGGTGTCCGAGCCGTACGACATCGCCGGCGAGGACGTCGCCGCGCTGACCGCCAGCTGCGCCCCTTACGGCCTGGGTGTGTTGGTCAGCGGCGAGCATGCGGTGCACTTCCCGCCGAGAACGCTCGCTGTCATCGTGACCCGCGCCGAGGAGCGGGTGCCTGACCGCGATGAATAGTCCCGGTGTCGGCCGTACGGCCTGTGCGGCAACGGCCGTTACGGGATGATCGGGGGGTGGCCGGCTCTTCGATCGTTGTTCAGCCGGGCGGCCTGCGCAGGCCGCCCCCTTGCTGTCGCCCCAGCTCCTGCGGGCACGTGTTCCACTGCCCGACGTGCGGCGCTGGATCCGCTCACCCTCAGGACGCCGCGAACGACTACTGCGGCGCGTGCGGCTACCAGGAGCGCCCGCCCGCGTGGTGAGTGCGGGGGCTGGGGTTGTTCGTAGGCCGGTGGCCGTGGCGTCGTGATGTTCCTGTGTGGTTCCGAGGTCAACGTGTCCGAGTTCGGCTGCGGCCTCGGCCGATGAACCGCAGCGAACCTGAAGAGCCGCCCTTACTCTGCACCGGGATCAGACGGTATCTGGCATCCTGTTAGCCAATGCTCCGGCCACCTCGATCGAGCAATTACACGCGCAGTTGCGAGGTCACTGGCGGCAGGCGATACGCGCGGTGATGGTTCTGCTGTCGCTGCGTGGCCTGTCGGCGGCGCAGATTGCCGACCTGCTGGACTACGGCGCCGCTACCGTGTGCCGATGGGTCGACCGGTTCAACCGCCAGGGCCTGGCGGGATTGGCCGACCGTCCCCGCCCCGGCCGCCCTCGCCTGGGCGGCGAACACCTGACGGGTCGGATCGCCAAGCTACGGGCCCGGCCGGGACCGTGGAGCATTGCCCGGCTGTGGCGGTATCTGAACCGGCCCCGTTGAGCAGGCGCACACTGTATCGGCGGGTGCGCCTGGTGGCCGTCTGACGGCGTTCCAAGCTGGTCGCGCGGGGCGATCCCGGCCGCCGGCAGGTGGTGGCCGCCATCGTTGAGCGGCTGCGTGCACTGCCGCGCGGGGCGGTGCTCTGGGCCACCGATGAAACCCACGTGCACCTGCTGCCCCGTCTCCGAACAGGGTGGACACTGCGCGCCGAGCGCCCGGCCATCGTCACACCGGGCAAAAACCGGCAGGTCACCGTGTTCGGCGCCGTGGAGCTGACCGCGGGGCGGTGGGTGTATCGGCTGGGCCGCCGGTGCGCGGCCGACTTCCTGCACCTGCTGGATCAGGTGGCCGCCGCGTTCCCGGCCGCACCGAAGATCGTGGTGATCCGCGACAACGACAGCATCCACCATGCCCGGGTCGTCGCGTGCTACCTGCAGGCGCACCTGCGGATAGAGGTGCTGTACGGAGCGCGCTACAGTCCCCACGACAACCCGGGCAAGCGGATCTGGGCCGCGCTCAAGGCGTTCATCGCCAACACCGCCGTCAGTCAGCGGTAGATCCATCCTTCTTCCGCGCCCGCTCACCGGACCAGTTGCTGGCCACTGCCGCCCCGTGGACCAGCCCCTGGCTCCCGGCCGGTTACAAGCGGAACTTCTGGAGTGCCGCTTAGCAGCTCGGCCGGTGTTCGCAGCCGTCGTCAACGTGCACGCGGGATCACGAAGCGCTCATGCGGGGAGTCCAGCCAGGCCGCGTGGATCTCCTCACCGGTCACCCGGCCCGCCAGGACGAACGCCGACGAGATGCTCTCCTCGATCGACCCGCCGTTCTCGTCCAGATCGAATCTCAGGCCATTCATGAAGGGATCCAGCGCGGTGATGTCCGTCCCGGTGCGGTGTTCGGGGAGGATGAAGGAGAGCCTCGCAGCCACAGTGCCGTTCACCGCGTAGTGGATTTCCTCGTTGCCGCCGATGTCCCAGCTCACGCTCAGGGCCCGGCGGCCGTCTTCGGAGAGTCGCATGAGGTTTTCGTCGAATATGACGTCATTACCCGCGACCTGGAGGATCAGAGCCCATGCACCGGCCTGCCCGGCCAGGATCAAGCCGTCACCGTACTGGATGTCCAGTTCGTCGCAGACCCCGGCGAGGGTGCACATACGGGCGGAGCTAAGGTCGGCACCGAGCAGGGCGGCGATCGACCGCGGATCCCGGCCCTCGCACCAGAGGGCGGCGAACTGCTCGAACGGGCTAGTCTCGTCGTCGTATTGCTCGACGTGGGAGAGAAGCAGATCGTACAACCGCGTATCGAAGTTCATGAATTCTCTTTTCACTCACAGTGGCAAAGCGTGGCGGAACGGCCGAAGCCGTTCCGCCACGCTTCACGGAAGGATGGTCTGACCGTCTATACGATCACACCATTGATGATCTTGACATAGAACTGGTCCCCGTCGGCGAAACGGTACCGGGCTTGAAACGCCTTGAGGTAGTTGCCGTGCGCGGTGTTCTGTGCCTTAGTAACGTACCTGACGGAGAAGTTCCAGTCGTTTCGTCCCGCGCCTTCATAGGTGGAGGCGAAGGGATACTCATCGCACTGCTTCCCGGTGGTGACGGTCCCCTGCTCCCTGACCATACGCTTGCATTCGCGGGTCTTCGCCGTCGAGTTCGTCCCCTTCCAGTTTCTCCCATCGGCGGTTTTGGTGTTGTTCGCCAAGAACGTCAGCGGGATCACCGGCTGGTCGAGGGTGTGCGCCAGCAGGTTGCCCGGGATGCGCTTCCTCAGGAGCTCACCCGCCGTGTTGCGCTTGGGATCGGTCGCATTGGGTGTGTAGAGGGCCGTCTTGATGTGGTCGACGACCTCCGTCATCGTCGTATCCCCGGTGTACAGGTCCAGGACCGGCCTGGCTCCGATGAAGACGCAGCCGCCCGTGTAAAACGTGCCGGGCGCGCCCTTCTGAGCGCTGTCGCAGCGGAACACGGGAGCGCGGTCGTCGTTGTCTTCGAAGGCCTCGTCCTCCGGGCGGTTCCACAAGGCCACGACGCTGTCACCGGCCGTCCACGCGTCTTCGTACGTGAGCCAGGGCCGGATGGTGCAGTTGTTCACGGCAGTGCCGGTGGACCGGAACACGAACTCGTTGTATCCGTTCCTGCGCCAGTTGCGGATGGTGTCCCTGCGGTTGCTGCCCTCGATCATGTTGCAACTGGTGGAATCTCCGGACTCGTGCTTGAAGTCCAGCCGCCAGTATTGATCGTCGTAGATATTCGACGGCTTCCAGTTGAGCAGACCCTCGAAGCGTTCGAGTTTGCTCCAGACGGCGATGTCACGTGGTTGTCGCCCGCTGGCCGTCTCGTCGGAGTTCATCACCGACGTGCCGTTGGTATTTCCCGCGTAGGAGTGCATGACGACGGTCGCCTCGACGCGCCTGGCGTTCTTCACCATGGGGATCGGCACCAGCGTGCGAACGTTGCCGATGACGACCGGCTTAAGTTTATACTCACCCCAGCCGATCCACTTGCTGTAGCAGACGGTGTAGGGGGTGATTTTGGCGAAGCCCTCCTTCTTGTAGGTGTAGTCCGAGTCGGCAAGCCGGAGGCTGTTGCATTCGGGGACATCGACACGCTCGTAGTAGAAGCCTCCGCTGCTGGCTTGGGCGGCCAGGACCGAGGACTTCGGCTTGGCCGACGCCGTGGCGCCTGCCGTGTCCGGCACCTCGATCGTCAAGCGCTCCCATGCGGACCAGACGCCGACGACGTCACCGGCCCGGGCGCGGGCACGCCACCGCACCCGCCAGCCGTCCTGCAGCTCGCCCTCAGGGACCTGGACCCCGGCGTGGCAGGCCGAGCACACCTCGGTCGCCGTGTCGTCCCAGATCAGGCCCTCTCCCTGACCGGCGGGCGCTGCGGGGTCGTGCTCGACCTGGAAGTTCACGGAGAACATCCGGTCGGAGTAGTCCCGCACATACGCACCCAGGTACGGGGTGAGCGAGGAAGTGACGGTCGTGTCACCGGTCGTCTCCGAGGGACTGACCGTTGTGAGATCGACGTTCAGCTTCGGGGTTTCGAACGACTTCCAGGACGACCAGAGTCCGCGCTCGTCGCCGGTGACGGCCCGCGCCCTCCACCGAACCTTCCACTGGTAGTCCAGCTCGCCGGACGGTACCTCCGTGTAGGCGATGCACGAGCAGTCCACAGGCTCGGTGGCACCCGACCAGATCAGGCCGCTGCCCTGGCTCCCCGGTGCGGAGGGATCGTGTTCGATCTGGAACTCCGCCCCGGCGGGCGTCTCCGGTGTGCCTGTGATGTAGGCGTCCAGGAGCGGAGTCACGCTGGTCGCGACGGTTCTGCCGTCGATCTCCTCTGAGCTGCGCAGATCGAATTCCCGCAGCAGATCGGTCTCGATGGCCATCCAGGACGACCAGCGGCCCTCGGTGCCGTCGTCGGCGATGGCGCGCGCCCGCCAGCGCATGGCCCAGCCATAGGAGAGTATTCCGGCGGGCACCTGTGCCTCGCTCCAGCATTGCGAGCACACGTTCTCCTGGCTCGTGGACCAGATCAGACCGGTGCTGTTCGTGTCACCGGCCGCCGGCTCGTGTTCGAGCTGGTACTCCACGGTGGAGGAGCGGTCGAGCGGATCGTTGGGCATCACCGTGAACGACGGCTCCAGGCTGGGCGAGCGGCTCTCGTGCACGCGGGGGGTGAAGTCCGGATAGGTGATCTTCGGAGCGGGAACCTCCGCCACGAATTCCTGCCAAGGAGCCCAAACTCCCTTCCAACTGTCCATCACTACGCGGGCACGCCAGCGAAGCTGCCAGCCGTCCTGCAGGAGGCCCTGCGGCATCTCGGTCAACGACGATCCGTTGCTCTCCGGCAGGGACCAGATCAGTCCTTCCCCTTGAGCGGCGGGCGCGTCAGGCGCGTGCTCGACCTGGATCTCGTAGAGCGGGCGCTGGAAAGCCTCCCAATCATAGATGTACACCAAGAAGGACGGTGCGAGAGACCGGACCGTGCGGACGCCGTCAATGATCTCGTACGGGTCCACCCGCATAGAGTCGATCACTGGCCGGGTCACCCGGATCTTCTCGTCGGCCCACTCGGTCCACTCCGACGGGGCGGCGGTGCCCACGGCGCGGACCCGCCAGCGGATGTTCCACCCGTCGTGCAGCGTGCCCTCGGGCACTGTGATGGTCATCCAGCCGTACGCGCCATCGAGTTCGGCGGTCGCCGTCGTCGACCAGATGAGACCGGTGCCCTGCCCAGCGGGGGCGCCGGGGGAATGCTCCAACTGGATCTCGAAGCCGGTGGCCGTGTGGCCGAGGTCGAGGTATTCCATGTTGAACGTCGGCGTTGTGGACACGATGACGTCACGACTGCCGTCGGTGTCGCGACCGCGCATAGACGCCCAGACGTCGCAGCAGACGGGGACGCTGGGAACGATCTCCATGGAGATCCACCCCGACCATGCCGACGTGCCGTTGGCGGACACGGCGCGGGTGCGCCACTGAACCTTCCAGCCGGCGGAGAACATGTCCGAGGGAACGCTCGCCACGGCCCAGCCGTACTGAGCGACCGGCTTACCGGGATCCCAATCCTCCTCGTACTCCTCGATGTGGGCGTTCGCCGACGTAGACCAGATCGCCCCGCTGCCCTGGGACGCGGGGGCAGACGGGTGATGCCGGACCTCGTACTCGATGCTCATCGCACCCGAATCCGCCGGATCGAGCATGCTCGCGTACAGCTCGGGAGTCAGCGAGGTACTGATGTTCCTGTTGGCAACACCCGTGCCGGGGGCAAAGTCGAGGTTATTGATGATCAGATCGTGCGCATTGATCGTGACGTTCTGCCAGGCACTCCAGTCCAGGGCGCCGTCGTCGCCCACCCCGCGGACCCGCCAGCGGACCTTCCAGCCGTCCTGCAGGAGCCCGTCGGGAACCGTCACCGCGACGTAGTTGACGAAGAGCTCGCCGGGCGTGGCGCTGGTGGACCAGATCTTCCCTGATCCCTGCGCCTCGGCCAGGGGATCGTGCTCGACCTCGTACTCGACCTTGCCGATGTAGTTGTTGTCGATGAACGTCTCGAAGGTCGGCCTCGTGCTGATCGACACAGCCGCGCCGTCGATCTCGTACGAGCGGGCCATCCGTAGCGAGTTGATCCCCGTCGCTGGGTTCGGCTCGGAGGTTGGTAGGTCGACCGCCAGCTTCTGCCACGACGACCAGGCGAATTTCTCCTCGCCGATGACCACGCGGGACCGCCAGACCACCTGTGTGACCCAGGGCGCCCGGGTGGGCGGCACGACGACCGAGGCCCGCTCACCGGAGGTGATGCCCTCGACCGCGCCTGTCCAGGGCTCCTTCAGCGAGTCCTCGCCGTACAGGTCCGGGTCGTCGGCGAGCTGGTATTCCACACGCATGGTACGCCCGGCAGGATCGACCGGCCAGACGTTCAGGAACGGGCTGTCGGAGTGGGTGACCAGCATGCCGTCGACAAGCGAAGAGGGCATGACACCGAACTCGGCGATCGAGGGATCCGGCAGTTTGACCGTGAAGGATTGCCAGTCTGACCACGTCGAGGACAATGTCCCTGCCACGGCCCGCGCTCGCCAGCGCACCTTCCAGCCGTCACTCAGCTTCCCGGCCGGTATCTGAGCCTTGGCCAGATCGCCGGAGGCCACATTCTGCACCGCCGACGTCCAGATCGAGCCGCTGCCCTGACCGGTCGCTGACGGGTCGTGCTCGACCTCGTATTCCACCCTGGAGGCCGCGCCGGACGGTTCCTGCACCAGAACCTGCAGTTCCGGTACGAGCGAAGTCGCCTCACGCACCTCATCCGATATCTTGGACGGCATCACCTCAAGCCCGGCCACGACCGGCACGGGCAGTTTGACCGTGAAGGATTGCCAGTCTGACCACGTCGAGGACAATGTCCCTGCCACGGCCCGCGCTCGCCAGCGCACCTTCCAGCCGTCACTCAGCTTCCCGGCCGGCACCTGAGCCTTGGCCAGATCGCCGGAGGCCACATTCTGCACCGCCGACGTCCAGATCGAGCCGCTGCCCTGACCGGTCGCTGACGGGTCGTGCTCGACCTCGTATTCCACCCTGGAGGCCGCGCCGGACGGTTCCTGCACCAGAACCTGCAGTTCCGGTACGAGCGAAGTCGCCTCACGCACCTCATCCGATATCTTGGACGGCATCACCTCAAGCCCGGCCACGACCGGCACGGGCAGTTTGACCGTGAAGGATTGCCAGTCTGACCACGTCGAGGACAATGTCCCTGCCACGGCCCGCGCTCGCCAGCGCACCTTCCAGCCGTCACTCAGCTTCCCGGCCGGCACCTGAGCCTGCGCACGCTGACCTGATGTGAGCCCGTCGACCGCGTTGGACCAGATCGGGCCGCTGCCCTGGCCGGTCGCCGAGGGGTCGTGCTCGACCTCGTACTCCACCCTCAGCGTCCCGCCCAGCAGGTCGTCGGCTAGGGCCTGTTTCAGAAGTCGGTTGAGGGCTGGTTTTGGTTGAGAGCTCTGTGTGCCCGGGCGGTTGCAGCGCTCCAGCAGGTCACGTCGTTGGCGATGCGGCTGGGATCGGTCTCGACGTTGAGGTGGTGACGACTGCGGACGGCATCGCGGTATTCGACCTCGTAGGTGCCGTTATCGAGGCGGGAGACCGAGGCGAACCAGACCGGGTCGTCCTCGTCGGGCTCGACGATGACGAAGGTGTTGTCGGGCGCGGACAACTCAAGGATCATTTCGTGGAGAGCGTCCTCGGATGGCTCCACGATGAGTTCGCCGCCCTCGGTCTCGGCTTTCAGCCGGATGTCGTCGCTTCTCATCGCTTCGTCCCTTCTGTCGCCTCCTACGCCTGCCCTAACGGGTGGTTTTAGGATCCCAGCCTTGGGCGGGGTCTTGGTCACAGCCACTCACCGATCACGGCGATCTGGACGGTGGCCTCGAAGCGGACGGCGAGCTTGTCATAGCGGGTGGCCACCGCCCGGTGGCGCTTGAGCCGGTTGATGCCGCACTCCACCGCGTGCCGGGCCTTGTAGTCCTCGGTATCGAAGGCGGGCGGGCGGCCACCGGCCGAGCCGCGCTTTTTACGGTGAGCGATCTGGTCGGCGGGCTCGGGGATGGTGGCGCGGATCCCGCGGCGACGCAGGTAGGTGCGGTTGGCCCGAGAGGAGTAGGCCTTGTCACCGCGCACCCGCTCGGGTCGGCTGCGAGGTCGGCCCGGACCCAGCCGGGCCACCTTGATGGCGTCCAGTACCGCAGCGAACTGCGGGGAGTCTCCACGCTGACCGGCGGTCAGGAGGATGGACAAGGGCTTTTGCCGCTGCTCGCAGGCCAGGTGGATCTTCGTGGTGAGCCCGCCGCGAGAACGGCCGAGCGCGTGATCAGCCGGTTCCGGCCTGCTGATACCGCCCGGCGGTTGCCTTTGCGCGTTGCCATCGCGGCGGGCGCCGGCCGCGTGCTGATGCGCACGGCAGACGGTGGAGTCCACGTTGACCTGCCAGCAGATCAGCCCGGCGGCATCAGCCCTGGCTTGCAGCCTGGCCAGGATCTGCATCCAGACTCCTTCGCGCTGCCAGCGGCGAAACAGGCCGTAGACGGTCTGCCAGGGCCCGTAGACGGCGGGCATGTCCCGCCATGGGGCACCGGTCCGCACCCGCCATCTGATCCCGTTGATGAGCTGGCGTCTCGGCCATACAACCGGGCGACCACGCTTGGCCGTGTCCGGGAGAAGCGGCTCAAGTACCTGCCACTGTTCATCGGTCAGATCCCCACGCACGCAGCGATCATCTCGACAAGAAGTAACACAAAGATCAACTTATGAAACAGGCCCTAGGCCTTGGAGCGTGGGAGTGAGCGAGGAGACCTCTGTCACGTCGCCGGCGGACGACGCCGGGGTGACAAGCAAGGAGGAGATTGTGGGCTTGGGCAGATCGACCGTGAGCGGCTGCCACTCCGACCATGGACTGATCGAGGTGCCCGCGCTCGCCCTGGCCCGCCAGCGCAGCCGGTGGCCGTTGGCAAGGTTACCCGAGGGGATCTCGACTGTCGCTGTCGTGCCTGCGGCTACGTTCACCGCCGAGCCAGCCCAAATCTGGCCGCTGCCTTGGGCGGGCGCCTCGGGGGCGTGTTCGACCTGGAAGTCGACTGTCATCGCCCGGCCGTCGGCGTCGTCCACCCGCGCCTGCAGCGAGGGTGTGATGGACGAAGTCGTGGGCGTCGGGGCGGAGGGAACGGACGGAAGCGCGGAAAGCTGCGAGACGACCGGCACCGCCGGAAGCGGCCCGACATGAAAGGACCATATGAATGGCGCGTCCATCGGATTGGACCACGTGTCGACCGCGTCGGAGGCGGTCACGGTGTACTTGCCATCGGGCAGTTGCGCGGCAGGTGTGAAGACGATGCTGCCACGGTCCGCGGCGATGGAGGACGCCCCCTGGATGTTTTGGCCGTCAGCGTTCTTCAGCGACAGTTGTCCGTCCCAGATTGGCTCGCTGAAAGTCGCCGTCACCTTCGTGCTTCGCGGTACGTCGGCTGCCTCGGCGGCGGGGAGTGTGCCTGTGACGACGGGAGGATCAGTTTCGCCGTCCTCTTCGGGGTTGGGGGCGTCCCAGTCCTCGCCGGGGAGCGGCTGTAGTTTGTTGGTGTTGACGTGGTGCGGGTACTCCAGTCGGCTCTGGATGGCGGGGATCTCGCTCTGCGAGACCCCGGGAAGGTTGGGAACCGACGATTCGGTCCTGACCTTCAGCGACTTGGCCTCCTGGTAGGTCGGCCAGTCGGTGCGGTCCCCGTTGTAGGCGAAGGGGATCATTTCCGAGGGGGCGGGCTCGTAGTCGATGAACAGGATCGGCGCGTGGTTGTCCTCGCGGTCCCATGATCCGCCCTCTGAGGAGCGGTACTGCCGCCAGTTGATGACGGCCGTCTCGCTCACGGCCTGCAGGATCAGGCCGTAGTCCGGCGCTCCGTCGGCCCACGATTGCACGATGTGCTCGATGGAGTGCAGCAACTCTCCTCCGCCTGAGCATCCGGTGGTGTCGCTGTAGGCGGCCTGGTTGGCGGCCTGCCCGCTGGTGGTGGCGCGCGGCTGGTTGTTCCAGGAGATCGTCGCGGGGCTCCACTCCGAGGTGAGCTGCCTGGCCACGATGCCGGAACCGACCTGCAGCCCGCAGTTCTTCGCGCTGCCCGCAGGCGCACCCGAGCGGTAGTTCCACAACAGCAAGTCGGCGTTGAGGATACGCGCGTAGTCCAGATCGGTGCCGTTGATGATGTAACGCAGGTAGATACGCGCGATGTCCTGGCTGGTGGAGGTCGTGCCGGCGCGCAGCCACGTGTCGCTGGCGTGGGAGAGCGTGGGGTTGTTCCTGTTCACCCATGCATCGGCGGCCAGGCCGAGGCCCACCCAGTCACTGGAGACCGACATGGTGATGGGATAGGTCACGGCCGGGTCGGCCAGGAACGCCGCGTCGGGCCGCAGGACCAGGGTGCTCTGGCCATCGGCCGACTCGACGGTGGCGGAGACCTCACCCATCCGGCCGACCTCGGGGGACTCCTCGGCCCGTGCATCGACGGCCTGGACCACGAGGGGCGGGGCGATCGGCGTCGCCTCCTTCGACAGCAGCTGCGGGTGCCCGTCGGAGGTCGTGCCGTAGGACATTCCTTCAGGAAGGGTCAGAGGCAGGCGGACCGTCAGGGGCTCGGCCGGGCGGGAGCGCAATACGACGCTCTGTGTGAACCCGTCGGGCAGGGCGGTCACGACCAGGTCCGCTCCCGCCGCGACGGCGTTGCGGTACTCCACTCGGTTGTGCTTGATGCGAGGGGTGGGCAGCTTGCGGCTGGACCTGATGCCCGCCGCGCCGACCTTGCCGACGCCGGAGACCAGCGCTGTCGAGCCCTCCTTGCCGAACTTCAGCGGAGTCTTGACCCGCTTGGCACTAAACTCGCCCTTATGGGCGATGATGGTCGTGTTGATCGGCTGCCACGACGCCCGCCCGGCCGCGTTTACGGTCTTCAGTTGTACGGGGCTGGTGTGCACCTCGGCCCGGAGAGTCTTACCGTCCGCGTTCGCGAAGACCTTAAGGTTCTCGCCTGAGCGGGCGGGCACTTCCACCGGCTCGCCCGTCTTCACGGCTTTCGCCCAAGCCGCTTCGAGCACCTTGTCTTCGGGCACTGTGGCGGGGTCGACCGGCGATGGGGGCGTGGACGGGACCTGCGTGGGGGCGGCTGTGGGTGTGGGGGTGTCGGCCAGCGCCGGACCTGCAGTCAGCCCGGCAAATAACGCTATTGTCACGGTCGCCGTCAGTGTGACTTTCACGCGCTTCCGGCGTCCGCGAGGACGTGGCACACGCGCCTGTCCGCTGCTCACGGGTATCACTTTCAAGACTCCTACAAGCGACATACCTGCGTTTAATCGATAAGCAGGACTATTTGGGGGATTTCCTGATTTCAGACATGCGGAAAACGCGCTCGGCAGGATGGCCAAGCGCGAAACTCGGGCGATTCAGAGCCGGGAGTTCCCGGTCGGCGGATGGGCATCGCACTGGAGGCCAACGGAGGCGGCAGGAGCGCGATCGGTTCCGACTGCAGGTCTCACGTCATGGGCTCCTGAACACGCGGCAGTAGGCCTTTCCCGGGCGGGATGAGGTGTTTAGCTGATCATTTCGGTCAAGGGGACGTTATCAGCAAATCTGTCAGTCAACCATCCCGTATGGGCCTTTTGTTTTATGTGTGCTTTACGAACCCTGATCCGTACTTCCCTGTTGCGGAGAGTGAGCATTTTGTCGGCGCTGTGTGATTGGTTGGCCACCGTGACATCAGTGCCCTGGGATAGCGGCCTGGATGGCGGCATCGTTGAGCGGTCCGTCGCGGCCTTGCTGCTGCTGGTGGTTTCGTTCGTGAGAAGTGACCGCGAATGCTCGTCACTTCCGGCCGCACCGAGGTGGGCCAGCGTTCGCGAGAAGTGACCGCAGTCGCGGGCTCAGGGGCGTTGGCATCGACGAGAAGCAGGGTGTTGGCGGAGGTCGGTGGCGTCCGCTCACGTGGTGGCTGAGTGCGGTCAGAACTGGCGAACATCGACTCCGCCGGGTCAGAGGTGCGGTCGTCGGCTGCAAACAACTGCGGTCGGAACTGGCGAACAAAACCATCGGGTGTGCTGGTCAGCGGTGAGCATGCGGTGCACTTCCCGCCGAGAACGCTCGCTGTCATCGTGACCCGGGCCGAGGAGCGGGTGCCTGACCGCGACGAATAGTCCCGGTGTCGGCAGTATGGCCTGTGCGGCAACGGCCGTTACGAGATGATCGGGGGGTGGCCGACTCTTCGACCGTTGTCCAGCCGGGCGGCCTGCGCAGGCCGCCCCCCTGCTGTCGCCCCAGCACCTGCGGGCACGTGTTCCACTGCCCGACGTGCGGCGCCGGATCCGCTCACCCGCAGGACGCCGCGAACGACTACTGCGGCGCGTGCGGCTACCAGGAGCGCCCGCCCGTGTGGTGAGTGTCGGGGCTGGGGCTGTTCGTAGGCCGGTGGCCGTGGCGTCGTGATGTTCCTGTGGGGTGCGGAATTCGCTACACCTCCAGCTGTATATCAAGTTCATATATTGATATGATCTTGATGCGTGCGAAGGAGGGGTTTGCATGCATCTGCTGGTAGCGACGACCCAGACGCAGGGCCGCCGCGGCGACGACTTCCACAACGGTGAGGAAGGTGAGCTCGTCCGCTTCGCGTCCCTTTGCGGGCGCGACGGCGGCGACCCCGCCGGAGGGTGCGGCTGTGCCCGGTCCTTCACCGGATTCACCTCGGCGAAGGCCACGACCACCGCCCTGGTGTGCGAGGTCGACATGAGCCGCGACGACTACGTCCAGGCGCTGGTCTCCGCGTACGCCTTCCCTGTGGCCGGCATGGAGGCGTTGGTTGCCGCCGAGGCGGACAGGCTGATCGCCCTGGCCGGGCGGCTGCCGCTCGGCGCGGTCGTCGAGGTGCGGGGGGAGGAGGTTCGCGTCCGGGTCGTGGTGGACGGCGTGTAGCCGGCCACGCCGAGAGGGCGCCCTTCGCGGAGGGGGCCCTCCCGGCGGCGGGGAATTCAGGGTTATTTTCCCCGAAACCCACAACTATCAATAGTATAGTTAGATATGATGAAGATATATCGGGAGTTGTTCAGGGCTCCCGGCACCGACCAGGAGGGGCAATGACCACCACAGCAGCACAACACCCGCACGGCCCGGCCGACCCCGGAAACGGCAGCGTCACCGCCGCCCAGCTGCGGGCGATCGTCAGCGAGGTCTCCGACCGCTACATGGAACGCCCCGGGGTGGTGCAGACGCTGGTGGCCGCCATGCTGGCCGGCCAGCACAGCCTGCTGCTCGGCCCGCCCGGAACGGCCAAATCCGAACTCGCGCGGGACCTGACCGGCCGCATCACCGGCGCCCGGATGTGGGAGATCCTGCTCAGCGCGTACAGCGACCCCAAGCGCATGTTCGGCCCGATCGACGTGGCCGCCCTGATGCAGGGCACCTACACGCAGGTGTTCGAGGGCCGCGCCACGCAGGCCGACATCGCGTTCATCGACGAGATCTTCAAATGCGGGCCCGGGGCGTTGAACGAACTGCTGGGGCTCCTCAACGAACGCCTGTACCACCCGGAAAACGGGGGCGCCCCGATCGAATGCCCGCTGCTCACCGCGATCACGGCCAGCAACGAGCTGCCGTCCGGTGAGGAAAGCGCCGCCATCTACGACCGGCTGCTCGTCCGCATCAGGGTCGACTACCTGGCCGACCTCAGCAACTTCGCGCGGCTGCTGCGCTCCACCTCCGCCCCCGCCGCCACGGCGCCGACCACCGTGGCGCTGGCCGACCTGCAGACCGCCATCCGAACCCACGTGCCCGGCATCGCCGTCCCCGACCCCATCGTGGACGCCGTGTGCACGCTGCGCACCGCGCTGCGCCGCATCGGGATCATCGCCTCCGACCGCCGGTGGCGGCAGGCGATGCGGCTGCTGCAGGCGCTGGCCTTCCTTGAGGGCCGCTCCAGCGTCGAGGTCAACGACCTGCAGATCCTCACCCACGTGCTGTGGGACGCCCCCGAGGAGCAGCCCGCCGTGGAACGGGAGGTGCTGCAACTCATCAACCCGCACGCGCATGAGGCGCTGACCCTGCTGGACGGCGTCATCGCGCTGGAGGTCGAGCTGGACGCGCTCGCGGGCAAGGCGCGGGAGGAAGTCGCTGACTGGGCCATCAACGAGGCGAACGGGAAGCTCCGCAAGGCCGGCCAGCGCCTGGAGGAGCTGCTTCAGCAGTCGAAGGCGGCGGGCCGCTCCACCACCCAGATCACCCAGATCGACGCCAAGCGCCGCGCCGTGCACGCCCGCGTGATGGTCGAGGCGCTCGGCATGGACGCCTCCATGATCACCGCCTGAGAAGGGGCAAACGACATGATCAAACGTAAGCCGTTGACCGCGCTGAAAGACCTCGCGGCCCGCGCCGGGCGGTGGCTCGGCCTGGCCGCCCCGCCCACCCTGCACACCAGCGCCATCGCAAGCGACCCGTTCGACGAGATGGCGTGGCGCGACACCTACGAGCAGGCGGGCGCGCTACGCGACCTGGCCTACGACCTGGCCGACCGGCACGACCACACCGATGACCTGCTGCGCGACGTGTGGAGCGCCGCCTACAAGGCGGCGCCCCAGCTGCGGCCCAGCTCCGATATGGACCGTTCCAGTCTGCTGAACCACCGGGTGGTGTCCGCGCTGCTGGGCAGCGCCGACTTCACGCAGCTGCGCAACAACACCGTCGGCGATCCCTACGCCGCGGCGATGGCGGTACTGGCGCAGAGCGCCTCGCTGCGCGCCATGCTGGAGGAGACCCGGCAGGCGCAGCAGGCCGCCCAAGCCGCCGAAGACGCCCGCCAGCTCGCCGCGCAGGCGGCACACGCCGTGCAAGACGCCCTACAGGCCGCCGCCGCAGCAGCCAGCGACGGCGACGGTGGTGGCGGTGGCGGCGACGCTGGTGTTCCTGACGGTGCCGAACAGCAGGTGGCGGCGGCGATCGCAGCCGCCGAGGCCGCAGATCAGGCCGCCGCCCAGGCCGATGTGGACGCCCACGCGGCGCTCGCTGAAGCCGGCCCCCGCATCGACGCCGCCGCCCGCGCCGCCGCCGCCGAGGCCGCACAGCAGGCCAGCGACGAAGCCGACGTGCTGGCCGCGTGGGGAGTACAAGCCGGGCAGCTGCAGCGGATGAGCTTCGAGGAGCGCAGCCAGCTCGCGCAGCGGCTGGCCGGTAACCGGCTGGCGGAGTTCGCGGCGCTGATCGGCCGGTTCCGCGCCGTGGCGAAAGGAGAGCGGGCCAGCAAGGTACGGGGCGCGCCCGGCGAGCTGGTCGGCGTCACCCTCGGCGACGACCTGTCCCGGCTGGTCCCCTCGGAGCTGGCCGCGTTGGCGGTGGCGCCGCTGCGCGCCGACTTCGTCAGCCGTCTGGCCGAGCGGCGGCTGATGACGTACGAGACGCGCGGTGAGGACATCGCGGGGGAGGGCGCCATCATCGCCTGCGTCGACTGCTCCGGTTCGATGGAGTCGAAGGACGGCGGCGACGTCAGCAGGGAGGCGTGGGCGAAGGCGTGCGCGCTGGCCCTGCTGGACCAGGCCCGCGCCTCCCGCCGCACGTTCGTCGGCGTCCTGTTCGCCAGCGCCGAGCAGGTGGAGGTGTTCACCTTCCGGGAGGGCCGCGCCGACCTGGAGCAGGTGCTGGCGTTCGCCGAACGTTTCTTCGGCGGCGGCACCAGCTTCCAGGCCCCGTTGGACGCGGCGGCCGACGTGCTGCAGGGGCAGTACGACGGCGACGGAACCCGGCACGGCGACATCGTGCTGATCACTGACGGGGAGTGCGGCGTCGACGACGACTGGATGGCGCAGTGGCGCCGGCGCAAGGCGCTGCTGGGCCACCGCGTGTTCGGGGTGACGGTCACCACCCGCCCCAGCCCGGTCCTGGAAGAGCTGTGCGACACCGTCCGAACCGTCACCGACCTGGCCGACCTCGACACGGCCGCCGACCTGTTCCGCCTCATCTAACCCCACGGTACTGAAACGCCCGTTAAAGCAGCAGAAGGGAATCGGATCATGAGCATCGACCCGCAGGCAGCACCGCAGACAGCCCAGCAGGGCGCCCCGCAGGAGGGCGGAGCCCTCGACACGCTCGCAGCGTTCAGCAACTACGCCTCCCTGGAAGGCGGGCAGACACCGATCCTGGGACACCTCGTCCTGTACTCGATTTTCGAGGGGAAAGTGACCGTCGACATGATGCGCCGCTGGTTCCTGGAACTGGGCCTGGACTCGGCGTTCGTACCCGGCGAGATCCGCGAGATCGACGCCTACGAGCGGGTGACCGGCAAGACCGGGGTCCGCGTCACCTACTCGCTGGACGGCGCCCCGGCCGGGCGGCGGCGCCGCGCGCCGGGCGACAAGGCGCGGGAGGCGACCCTGATGATCCGCCACGTCAGCCGTGAGGGACTGCGCCTGGTAAGGCACCTGGTGCGGGAGGTCCGCGACGAAGGCCGCTCCCGGCTCACCTACGACACCCGGCTCGCGGAGGTCGTGTTCTGGCGCGACCCGCTCGACTCCGGCAAACCCGGCAAGGGAACCTTGCAGGTCATCCCCGACCACGCCGCGATCACCGCGCTGGCCCCCGAAGAGCAGGCGAAGGTCCGCGAAACCCTCGACAAGATCGAAGCTGAGTTCCGGTACCAGTGCACGTACCTGACCAGTGACCGGCTGCGCACCGTGATCCGCACCTACGTGGAAGCGCTGCAGGCGGTACGGGTCCGCGCCACCGGAGGCGTCTACTTCGTCCACCGCGCCCACGCCGACACGCTGGCGGCGCTGCGCGAGCTGACCGAACGCATGGGCGGAGGCAGCCACCTGGCGCGTGTCCCTCTCCCCGACCAGGAGGAGATGCGAGAGATGGTCATCGCGGCGTTCACCGCGAAAGCCAAAGAGGATCTCAACAAGCTCGCCGCTGACATCGCCGCAGCCCAGCGGGAAGGCCACTCCGACGCCACGATCGCCGGCCTGCACAAGCGGTTCCGGGCTTTGCAGGCCGCCACCGCCGAACACTCCACGCTGCTGAGCTCCTCCCTGAAGGAGACCAAAGACGCCCTGCTGCTGGTCAACGCCCAGTTCAGCAACCTGCTGTCCCGCAGCGGGTGACGCGACCAGACAGCGCGACGGAAACCACCACCCCACCCCCGGCCAGCAGGCAGAAGGGGGTGGGGTTTTCCGTGTCGGCGGCCGAACCGTACGGCTTCCCCACCCCACCCCACCCCTGTTCCCCACCCAGGCGGGAACAGGGCGTCACAGGCGGACTCAGGGCGCCCCGCGAAGATCTCCGCCCGGCCTGTTCCGCCCTACCTGGCCGGCGGCGGGAACCCCTGGGGGTGGGGGGCGTGTTCGACGAGGCCGCCCCCTCCCGCACCCTTGTCGGTGGGGGGAGAGGGCGTCACCGGCGAGTTCAGTGCCTCCCCGACGCGCCCCCGGCTGGTACAGCCCCGGATTTTCAGGTGGGCAGCGACTCCAGGTGGGTGCGGAACTCCTCCGCTGCGGGTTCCCTGTCGGGGAGCTTCCCGGCGAACGCCCGGAGCTGGTCGGCGGCCCGGCTGGACTCGACTCCGGGCAGGAGGTCGGCGGCGCGGCGCGCCGTGTCGAGGGCACTGCCCAGGTCGCCCTGGTCGAGTTCAGCGGCGGCGACAGCGGCCAGGCCGAGCACCGCGTCGCGGGTGTAGTCGCCGCCGCGCTCAGCGACGCCCTGCTCCAGTAGCCGCACCGCGATGTCGGACCGGCCGAGCCGCACGAACCCCAACCCGACCTCGATCGTGTGGGACGGCTGCCGCATCCAGTAAATCCACGGCGGGTCGTCGTCGGGGTTGCGGCGCCCCCAATGGTCGTCGGCGCGGAACAGGGTTTCGATGGCTTGCCGCTGTTCGCCGGCGGCGGCGTGGGCGCGGACCTGCCACGCGTCGAGCATGGCGTGCACGGTGCGGGAAGCTCCGGCGCCGATGCGTTGCCGGGCGGTGTGCAGCAGATTGAGGGCGGCGCGGCCGTCGCCGGCGTAGGTGTGCTGCATCGCCATGAGCGACAGAATGTACGCGCCGGTCAGGGTGTCGCTTCCGGTGGCGGAGGTGCGCAGCCCCGCATGCCAGTAGCGGTCGGCGGCGGCCTGGCGGCCGGAGTCGAACGCACACCAGCCGGCGAAGCGCAGCAGTTCACCGGCCAAGCCGAGCAGGCGCTGTTCGACCGAGGCCCGGTAGCGGCCGCGGTGGAGCAGCCGGGCCACGAGTTGCAGGTCGGCTTGGGCGAGGTTCAGGCAGTAGTCGCCGCCGACCAGGTCGTCGAGGTGCCACAGCTGGCGGGTTCGGCATTCGACCCAGTTGGTGACGTCGGTATCGACGGTGCCGCCGTTGGCGGCGTGGCTGATTTTCTGCGCGGGCACGGCCGCCCACGCGCTGGCCAGTCGGGCGGCGTCGTCGCCCGCGATGAGGGAGAACGCCCGCCGGTCGGTGTTGGCGTCCAGGCAGCCGGTGAGGGTGAGTTTCGCTGTGCTGGCCGTCCACACCTCGTGCAGTGGTTCGGTGCCGTGGACGGTCAGCAGCCACGACGGCCACGGCAAAGCGAGCACGGTGTTCGGGTCGACGCCGACTTCCTCGGCGATCGCGAACTGCGCGTCGAGTTCCGGCACGGTGCCGCGCTCCCACCGGTGGATCTTCTGCCGGTGGGTGGCCATGTTCAGGCCGGACCGTCGCCGTACGAGTTCGGCGACGTCGGCGAGGGTCCAGCCGCGCTGGTGCCGTAGGTACGTCAGCGGGTGGTGGAACAGGTTCCGGTCGCCGCCCACGCGGAACCCCCTTCTGTCCAGGAGGGTGCAGGAGATGACAGCGAGATTACGTCGTCGCCCTGGCCTGGGCTGCTGGTACCGGCTTGGCTGACATCAGAACGTGACCAGCAGAGCGCGAGGTGCGACGGGAGGGGCCAGTGATGGCCGTCCCCTTCTCCCCACGCTTCGAATAAGGAGCTCTCGGTGATGATCTTCATGTGGGTGGCGGATACCGGAACCGGGTGGTTCGGGTGATCCCGCCGGGACGGGTCGCGTCCCTTGACTTCCGGGGTGAGCCGGCGGACCTGCCGGAAGCGTTCGCGGCGGTGATCGAAGCGGTCGCGAAACTCGTCGACGTGGTCGACGTGACCGGCGACGCGTTCGACACACGGGTACGGGCACGGCCCGGCGGCGTGGTCCGGTTACTGGCCGGCGCGCCGGCCCAGAGTAAAGCGTTCAGCGCGGGCACGCTCGTCGTGACAATGGTGCTGGAGGAAACCACCGGCTGGTCGCTTGAGGAGATGAAAGCGATTCTCGGCGCGGTGCGGCGGGTACCGTTCACCGCCACCGAAATGGGGGTGCTGCGCGCGCAGATGCCGCTGACCGGGGAGCTGCCGCTGTTCGCGCCGCCGGGCTGTCTGTCGCAGGTGGCGCCGGTGTTGACCGTGCACCACATGACGGACTTCCTGGTGCTCGTCGAAGCGGTGCGGGCGATGGGGGTGCCGGCGCAAGCCATCACCGTGCTCGACAAGGGGTACCCGTACCGGCACACCGCCCGGGTTGACACCCACCTGACCCGGCAGGGCGTCACGGTGTGGTCGTGGGAGCGGGCCGCGGACGCGTTGGACGACCACGCCTGCCGGGCCGCCCAGCTCGGCCGGAAAGGGCTGCTGGTCGACGACGGCGGGTACACCCTGCCGGTGCTGCTGGCCGACCGGCCCGGCCTGCTGCCGGGCTTCGTCGGCTTGGTCGAGCAAACCATGTCCGGCATCACGAAGCTGGAACCGTGGCAGGGGCGGTTGCCGTTGCCGGTGTTCTCCGTCGCCGAGTCGACGATGAAAGCAACGGTGGAGTCGTACGGGGTGGCGGACGCGGCGATCCGTAACATGCTGCGGCTGCTGCCGGAGGAGAAACTCGAAGGGCAGCCCGCCCTGGTGGTGGGGTGGGGCCGCATCGGCGAGCAGGTCGCGGAGGTACTGCGGTCCCGGCGGATGCGGGTGGCGGTGCACGACCAGCAGTTGGTGCGGCTCGTCGCCGCCCACGAGCGGGGATTCGTCACCGGCCGCTGCCTGAGCGCGCTGCTGTCGGAGCACCGGCCGGTGCTGGTCGTCGGCAGCACCGGCCGGACGTGTCTGCGGGGCGAGCACGCCGCCGCCATCCGCGGCGACTGCCACTTGGTGTCGACCACGTCACGGGACCGGGAGTTCGCGGTCGCCGAGCTCGCCGGCGAAGCCGTGCACGTCAGCGACGGCGGGCTGCTGGGTCTGGGGTTGCGGCTGCGATCAGGGGCGCGGGTGACGATCGTCGGCGACGGGTACCCGGTGAACTTCCACCACGCCGAGTCGCTGCCGAACAGCTACTCCGATGTGATCCTCGCGAGTCTCCTCGTGGGCGCCGCCACTCTCGCCGCCCCCGGCCACGGGTTCGCACCGGGCCATAACGTGGCCGCGTCGAACCGGGTTCTGGAATCGTGCGGGCTGCTGGAACGGTACTACGCCCGGTTCGGTCCGAAAGCCGCCCGGTGACGCGGCCGGTCACCGGACAGGGGGAGCGGTACTTCACCGTCGCCGACGCGGGGACGATGTTCAACCCGGGAGTGGTGACCAGCAACGCCCGCCGCCGCCGCGTCTGGTACGAGGAACACGACCCGGCCGCCGCGGTGAGGATCGCGCTCACCGTCGCCCGCCGCTCCTGGATCGACGCGGTAACGGTCGTCCCCGCCGGGGTTGCCCTGGCCGGGGCGGGCCTGGCGTTGGCGTTCGGCGAACACCTGTACGAGGTGCGGCGGTTACGGGGGCTGCGGGGGGCGTGTGTGACGAGCCCGGTGAGGCCGCCGCTGCCGCGGGCCCGGCTGTGCCGGCTGCCGCACCTGGTCACTGTCGAAGGGCGCGACGGGGCGTGGCGGGATGTCGCGGTGTGGGAAGTCATGCACGCCGACCGGTTCCAGGCGTGGCTGGGCCGTGACAGCGCTGACCTGAAAATCGTGGAGCAGTGGCTGCCGCACCTTCTGAGGTTGCGGGGTGCGGTGCGGGCCAGGGAACTACCTGACAGCGGGGCCGTTCGGGCGCTGTACGCGCTGCTGGAAACCCGTTACCTGTCGCTTCGCCTGGTGCTGGAAAACCCGCACCTGTTCGAAACGTTACTTACGAAGGAGACACGTTGACTAGCAGTTGGTTTTCGCCGTCCGGCGGTGACCTGTCAGCCGGGTATGCCCGCCACGCCGGAACGTTGCGGGGCGCGCTGCGGCACGCCCTGGTGGCTCGGGCGTTGCGCACCCACCTGCCTGACGGGCAGCAGCAGGTGTTGGACGTCGGCGGCGGCGACGGCCACCAGGCCGCGCAGCTTGCCCGCGCCGGCCACCTGGTGACGGTGCTCGACCCGGACACGGCAATGCTGGAACGCGCCGCTGCCCGGATCGCCGCCGAACCCGGCGAGGTGCGGGACCGGGTTCGTCTCGTCGAAGGAGACGGCGAACACGCCGAAGACGTGGTCGGCGGCGGCTTCGACGCGGTGCTGTGCCACGGCGTGCTCATGTACGTCGCTGACCCTGACCGGTTTATCCGGCACCTGGCGAGGGCGGCCCGGCCGGGCGGCCTGGTGTCGTTGATGACGAAAAACCAGGACGCGCTGGCCATGCGGCCCGGGCTGGAAGGCCGGTGGCCTGACACGCTCACCGCGCTGCGTGGCGGCCCGCAGCTGGGCAACCTGGGGGTGACCAGCCGCGCCCACAGCGCCGCCGCTGTCGCAACGATGCTGGCGGAGGCGGGCGCGGCCACCACCGCCTGGTACGGGGTGCGGGTGTTCACCGACCATCTGGGCGACGCCCCCGTAGGGGAGAACTTCGACCTGGTGCTCGACGCCGAATGGGAGGCGGGGCGCCGCGACCCGTACCGGCGGGTCGCCCGGCTGCTGCATTTCGTCGCGTGGACCGCCCGGGAAGGACAGTGACCGGAATGCGAACAGCACCTCTTACCGTGGTGGACGCCTGGTCAATGGCGCGCCGCAGCTGCAGCCGGTCGTGTTTCTGCTACCACGCGACGTGGCGGCCGTTCCGCCAGGCCGGAATGAAAAGCAACCCGCGCTGGCACCTCGACTTCTACCAGCAGGGTCTCGCCGGGCGAACCCCCGCCAGGGTGCTGGTGTGCGGCTCGTCGGACGAGACGATGCCGCAGCTGCTGACCGGGTTGCTGCCCCGCGCGGAGGTCACTGTCGCGGACGCCTGCCCTACGCCGCTGCGTCTCATCGACGCGTGGGCCGACTGGGTGGGGGCGGACGTTGTCACCGCCCGGTCACACGCCCCCAGGTTGGCCGGCCTGTCCGGACCATTCGATGTGATCGTCACTGACGGGTTGTTGTCGCTGCTGCCGGGCACGGCCGCGCGAGACGCGCTGCTCGCCCGGTGGGCGGAGCTGCTGGCCGGCAACGGTGTGCTGCTGTACACGACCCGGCTGGCGGGTCCGGGCGGCCGGCTGGAGTTCGACAAACCCAGCCGGGCGGTGCAGGCGTTAGCTGCCGCGGCGTGGCCCGCCCCGCCGGCGGAGCGGGTGCGGCTCGCCCGGGAGCGGTGGCAGACACCGTCCCGGCCCGCCCCGTACAAGACGGCTGGGCAGGTCGCTGACGCGTTCCGCGCGCAGTTCAAGCAGGTGAGGGTGTTCACTCGGGCGGCGGCGCCGACGCTGACGTTGGCGGCGCATCCGGCGTTTTGGGTAGGGCGGGGCAGCGTGTGTGTCGGCGTGGTCGCCGCCCTGCCGAGAGAGGAGCGGTGATGCAGCCGGTCAACATTTCCGTGTACCGGCCCGGTACCGTCCTGGACGACGAGCTCGCCGGCCTCGGGTACGCGGCGATGCGGGGCTGGCCGGACCAGCGGCCGGTGACGGCCGCGCTGGTGCGGTCACGGCTCCGCCCGCCGGGGAAGGCGCTGCCGACGATGCTGTTCGTGTCGCGGACGGCGAGCGGCGGCCTGGCCGCCGCGGCGGCGGTGCGGCATTCCGCGGCGCCCGGCGCACCGGCCCGGCTGTGGGGGCCTGTGGTCGCCCCCGAATGGCAGCGGCGCGGGCTGGGCACCCTGCTGCTGCAGTACGTGACGGATTATCTGCCCGGTCATGGGGTGGTGGCGCTCACCGCGGAAATCCCGGCGTCCCGCGAGCACGGGTGCGCCCTGTACGAACGCGCCGGATGGGTTCCGCACTCGTCGGCGGTGCTGCTGAAAGGGCCGCTCGCACCACCCGCCCGCCCCCCAGCCGGCGGGGTGCGGGTGCGGCCGGTGGGGGTGTCTGACGCGGCCGCGCTGGGCCGCCTGTACCGGGCGGTCAACCCCGGGCAGGGGAGTGCCGTGGCGGAGAACACGTACTGGCGGTGGGGGAGCGACGAACGGTTCGTCGCTGACGGGCTGCTCGGCGTGGACGGCGCCGTCGGGGAGTTGCGGGCGGCCGCCCTGGTGTACCCGCTCATTCACGCGTCGCCGGGGGAGCCCGCGGAGGCGTTACTGGCCGACGTGCTCGTGCGGCCCGGCGAGGACCGGGCGGCGGTGGCGCAGCCGCTGATCGCGGCGGCGTTGGCCGCCGGCGCCCGCCATGACGCCGTGGTGGCCCGCGCCGTGGTTCCGGCCGCCCAGCGTGACTTGCTGGCAGACCTGCGCGCGGCAGGCCTGACCGCTCGGGAAGACATCCGCTACTACCAGGCGCCGCTGACATCATCTGCTCGAAGGGAAGCGTCATGACATCGCCTGCTGTTTCGTCGTCGCATCGGACGTTGGGCCGGTGCGGTATCACCGTGCCCGCGGTCGGGGTCGGCTGCTGGGGGATCGGCGGCCCGGCGGAAAACCTGGGTCTACCGATGGGGTGGTCCACCGGTGGTTCCGCAGCGGCTGCCGCCGCCGGCCTGGAAACCGCCTGGCAGGGCGGCGCCCGCCTGTTCGACACCGCTGACGTGTACGGGTTGGGCCGGTCTGAGAGGCTGCTGGGGGAGTTGGTGGCGCGGGTGCCGCGCGACGAGATCGTGCTGGTGTCCAAGGTCGGCTACTTCGCAGGCACCGCCCAGCATGGGTTCGACCCGCGGCACATGCGCCGCCAGCTGGAACAAACCCTGGACAACCTGCGCACCGACCACGTCGACGTGTATTTCCTGCATCATTCGGAGTTCGGGGCCGGTGACCGATGGTTGGAGCCTGCGGTCGAGGCGATGCGGGCGTTCACCCGGGAGGGGCTGATCCGGGCGGTCGGTATGCGTGGGCCGCACCGGTTCGCGCGTGATCGTCTTACTGTGGCTGCGGACCAGCGCGGCGACAAGATCGCCCGGTTCCGGGCGGTGTTCGACGTGGTTCGCCCGGACGTGCTCGCGGTCCGCGACCACTTGCTGTCACCTGCCGCCCGCTCGGAAGGGATTTTCGCGTTCGCGGAGCGGCACAACGTCGGCGTGCTGATCAACAAGCCGTTGGCGCAGGGCCTGCTCACCGGCGTCTACGACCCCACGGCCCTGCCGCTGTTCGGGGCGGGAGATCACCGCGCCCGGAAGCGGTGGTTCACCCCCGCGGCGATCGAGGTCATCAACGGCGGGTTGAAGGAACTTCACGGCGTGGTCGGCTGGAACCGCAAAGACCTGATCCGGGTCGCTTTGTGGGCGTGTTTGGGCCGGTACGAGCAGGCGGCGGTGCTGGTGGGGTTCACCACGCCGGAGCAGGTGGCGATGAACCTGTCCGCGCTGGGCGACCCCCCGCACCCGGAGCTGATCGCCCAAGCCCGCGCGATCATGGGGCGGGTGCAGTCCCGCCTGGACGAACAAGGCGAGGTTTTCCTCGACGAAACCGGGGGAGGCGCCTGATGGGCGGGGCCGGCCACCAGCAGCTGAGTTTCTCGCCGCCGGAGGCGCAGCATGATGTGCGGCCGGGCCAGGTGCGGGTGCTGACGCTCAACGTGCAGCACGCCAGCCCGTCCCGGTCGCGGCGGCAAGCTGACTGGTTGACGGGGCAGGACGCCGACGTGGTTGTGCTGACCGAGGTGACGCCGGGCGGCCACAGCATCGCTCAGGAGTTGAGCGAGCGGGGGTTCGCCGTGCACCTAGCCGACGGCGGCTCCGACTACCTGACTGTGGTCGCCTCCCGCGTCGGCAAGCAGGAACCGGTCCCCGAGGTGCGGCCCGGTCACCTGCCGCACCGGTGCGCCGCTGTCCGCGTCCACCTCGACGACGGGCTCACCGTCGGCGTGGTCGGCCTGTACGTGCCGTCCCGCGGCCCCCGAGAACGCCGCAACGTCGACAAACGCGCGTTTCAGAACGCGGTGGTGGAGTTGCTGCCCGACATGGCTGGTGAGCTCGCCGTGACGGGCCCTGTCGTCATCGCCGGAGACCTGAACGTCGTCGAACGGGGCCACCGGCCGCACCACACCGTGTTCGGCGCCTGGGAGTACGAGTTTTACGCCGCGTTCGCCGCCGCCGGGTACGGCGACGCTTTCCGCCACTGCCACCCCGACGGGCTCGACCACTCCTGGTACGGGCGCCGCAGCGGCGAAGGCTACCGCTTCGACCATATTTTCAGCTCGCCCGTGGCCGCGGTCGTCGACTGCCGTTACGTGCACGAGCCACGCACCACGGGACTCAGTGACCACGCGGCGATGACCGCGACCCTCGCCGTGCCCGCCAGCACTCTCTAACACCGCTCGTCTCACACCCTCCGGACGCCGCTTCGCGGCGCCACGAGGCGAGTTCGTCATGCCCTTCTTCTTCTATGCACGGAGGTTCGCATGCCCCCCACCGCCGCCAGCCTGAACCTGCTGCTGGACGCCGTCGACCGGCTCAGACTCACCCCGCTGACCGCCGCCCAGCAGCAGACGATCCGGGAAGTCCCCTACTCCCAGCCGAACAGGTTGCGTGACGTCGTGGCCGGGCTGCTGCCTGGCCACGACGTCGTGCTCGCCGGAACGTTGGAGCGGCGGCTGCTGGCCGCCACCACCGGCCGGCCCGGCACATGGCTGCTGGCCGACCTGTCCGGGCAGCCGCACGAAACCCGCGCCTGGCCCGGCTGGGCCGCGCAGCACCTGCGGCTGCACACCCCCGGGAGGTGGGTCAGCCGCACCGACCTGACGGGCGCCGCGGTGGCCCGGCTGACCCGGCCGCGGATCCTCCTCGCCGCCTTGTACCGGCCCGAGTACTTTCCGCTGCCGCGTTTCCCGCTGGCGATCTCCGACCTGGCGAGGGCGGCCCGCTCCACCCTGTCGGGGCAGGTGAACCTGATGGACATGCAGCTCGGCGCCACCCTCGACGACATCATCGGAGCCGTCCGCGCCCAGCGGCCCGACATCCTCGGCGTGTCGGCGACGTTCGGCCAGCACGATTTGATGACCCGCCTGCTCGACGCGGTCCAAGACGACGTGCCGCTGGTCCTCGCCGGCGGCAGCTTGACGGTCCGCAACGAGGCGCTGCTGCTGGAACGTTACCCGCAGCTGCTCATCGCCCGCGGCGCGGGCGAGCCGACCATCCGTGACGTCATCGCCCACTGGCACGGCGACCTCGAACGTGATCAGATCCACGGCATCGGGTACGTGGGGGCGGCCCGCGGCGGCGCTTTCACGCTGGCCCGCCGCCGCACCGCGGTCGTCCCGAACCGGGACGCCGACGACTTCTTCCCCGAACTGGACTTGATGCAGGACACGTTCGCCCACCAAGGGGTGGCGCAGCTGGAAACCACGAGAGGCTGCACCAGTAAATGCTCGTTCTGCCCGAGAGGCCACAAAGGCGCCTGGGCGGGGGGAGCCCCGGAGCAGCTGCCGTGGATGCTGGCCGCCCTCGACGAGGAGTTCAACCGCCACCCCGGGATTTCCCGCACCCTGTACCTGGTCGACGAGGAGGCCATCGGGCGCGGCGACGACGCGGTGCCGCGAGCCCTGGCTGTCGCCGCGGAAATCACGAAAGCCGGTTTCCGGTGGGAGACGTCGTGCCGTATCGACCAGGTCGCCCACCCCGGGCACGACACCGACTGGCATGTGGAGCGGGCCCACATGTGGCGGACCCTCGTCCGTGACGGGCTGCGCCGCTGCCTGTTCGGCGTGGAATCCGGGGTGACGTCTATTCTGGAACGTTTCAACAAGGAGACCACTGCGGAGCAGAACGCATTGGGCATCCGTACCCTGTCGGCGCTGGGCACACCGACCCGTTTCACCTACATCACGTTCGACCAGCTGATGACGGTTGAGGAGTTGCGTGCCACGCACGCCTTCCTGGGCCGCACTGATCTGCTGCTGCGCCCGCTGCCGCACCTGAGCGCCGAACAGATCGTCGACGGTGTCCGAGACCCGGGATTCGTCGCCGAGCACAGCACCGGCCGGCCGTTCTACACCGGCGTGTCATACATGCTGGTGTCGATGGAGTGCCTGATCGGCGCCGCCTACACCCGGCAGGTGCAGGCGGCGGGCCTGGCCGGGCAGGTGCGCCCGTCGATGGGCCGCGTCGACGCGGCGTTCGCCGATTCACGGATCGGCGTGTGCTCCGAGCGGGCGCAGCTGTGGGTGGACCGCAATTTCGCGATCGACTACACGCTGAAATCCCTGGAAAAGGTGTTGGACGGTGAGCCGCGCCGGCAGGTCCGGGCGGCCCGCGTCGTCATCAAGGACGCCGCGTTCACCATCCTCACCGGCATGATCAACCTGGTGGATGGGTATGTTGACCCGTCGCAGGGCGTGCCGCTCACCGCGGGGCTCGACGCCCTGCTCGACGCCGAGTTCGACCGGCTGCGCGACCGCATGGCCACCACTGTCCCCGCGGTGGTGGCGGCGCTGCCGGGCCAGGCCGCCGACCGGCTCGTCTACGAGCACCAGCGGTGGGCGGCCTCAACAGGCTGGGAGTTGATCAACGCTGCTGACCCGTGCGGAACCTAACCGGCGGAAGGCTCAGGGATCGGCACCCAGTTGAACTCGGGGCAGTGGCGGGCGTACGTGACGAGTTTCCACGTCGCGTAGTCGCCGGTGCGGCCAGAGCCGCGCAGCAGGTGCTTCACCCAGGTGTGAGCGACGCGTTCCTCCCGGCTCATGCCGGCGTCGATTTCGTCGAGCATGCGGCAGGCGACCGTGAAGTCTTCCTCGGTGAGCGCCGACAGGTCGATGTCGACACCATCGACGTCAAAGGAGAACACCAGCCGGGTGGTGGTGAAACTGGTGAAGCGTTCACCTTTGAACGCGGCGTGCGGGGCGAGCGCCGCCATCAGCTCGTCCCGCTCGGCGACGGGGTAGCCGATACCCAGGTCCAGGTCGCTGGACTCCAAGTTGAGCTGAATGCCGAAAGAGCCGACATCGCGCGGGGTGTGGCCCGTCCATGACTCGACGAGCCGGGCTGCTTCGGCACGGATCCGCAGGAGCCGCGGGTCCTCCGCGCGGCGCGCCTGCCAGAACGCTTCGGCTCGGGCGAACTCGCCGGCGGGAAACGACTCAGGGTTGGCCCACTTGGCAGCGAGGAAGACGTCAAGATCAAGAGCGGTCGTGTGCGCGTCTGCGGACAGTGTTTGGTCGGTCACCGGGTCAGCGTAGTAACAGCAGTGTCGTCGACTACGCAGGTTGACGGTAATTGGTGGCGGCGTCCGGCAACTCAGTGCGCTGCGCCCTGGCCGTGAGCAGAAGACGAGGGGGCTTCGGCGCCTGCGCGGGGGCGGCACCGTCGCCTCCGCTTACCCCGGCTTGTTCGTGGCTGGCCGGTAGGGTGGCCGGTGCGCCCCTCTATGCCAAGCTCAACTGGGGACCATCCCCGCGTGAGCGGGGAGCACGGCGATCCCGTGCCCGTAGACCTGTTGAGACAGGGACCATCCCCGCGTGCGCGGGGAGCACGGGCTTCCTGACATCGGCAAGCACTTCCGGGGGGACCATCCCCGTGTGCGCGGGGAGCACGACTCCACCATGGTCTACAGCGGCGCCTTCCAGGGACCATCCCCGCGTGCGCGGGGAGCACAGATGTCCGGTCCTGCCGTTGTACGGCGAGCAGGGACCATCCCCGCGTGCGCGGGGAGCACCAGCGAAGCCTTCTGCAGTGAGTTGCCGAATTGGGACCATCCCCGCGTGCGCGGGGAGCACTCGAACCCGGTCCACTGAAGCGCGGGCCAGCAGGGACCATCCCCGCGTGCGCGGGGAGCACGGTCCTGCTCTGCTAAGTGACGCAACTCGGGGAGGACCATCCCCGCGTGCGCGGGGAGCACAAGGTGACCACCTCACCCACCCAGGTCGCCCGGGGACCATCCCCGCGTGCGCGGGGAGCACTGACGGAACCCCGGACTGGGCGTTGCCCAGTTGGGACCATCCCCGCGTGCGCGGGGAGCACAGGGTGATGGTCATTGCTCACTCTCCGTGCTGGGGACCATCCCCGCGTGCGCGGGGAGCACACGAGGCGGAGCCACTCCTCCCGGCCGCGCCCGGGACCATCCCCGCGTGCGCGGGGAGCACGCGGGATCGAGACCGAGCGCCTGGCCGACCTCGGGACCATCCCCGCGTGCGCGGGGAGCACCGTCGGCGTCCCACGCAGACCGCCTCAGCTTGGGGACCATCCCCGCGTGCGCGGGGAGCACCATGAGGTGGTGCGCGTCATGGGCGGAGTCTAGGGACCATCCCCGCGTGCGCGGGGAGCACCTTAAGCGTGCTGATCACCTTGGTTGCCAACGGGGACCATCCCCGCGTGCGCGGGGAGCACAGCGGGTGACCGCACGCGACCTCGTCAACGCTGGGACCATCCCCGCGTGCGC
Organism: Streptosporangium sp. CA-115845; assembly: GCF_050943795.1. Taxonomy (NCBI): domain Bacteria; kingdom Bacillati; phylum Actinomycetota; class Actinomycetes; order Streptosporangiales; family Streptosporangiaceae; genus Streptosporangium; species Streptosporangium sp. CA-115845. Next base: position 4,037,395 of record NZ_CP191988.1, read on the forward strand.
GGGGAGCACAGGGCGATCCGTTCGGTCAGGACGATCGCCTGGGGACCATCCCCGCGTGCGCGGGGAGCACCCGCCCCCGGGGCCGCACAATGCACCGAGATGGGGACCATCCCCGCGTGCGCGGGGAGCACAGGAAGCTGCCGCTCGGGTCGAGTGCCACCGTGGGACCATCCCCGCGTGCGCGGGGAGCACCCCGGCTATGCGGTTACCGCTGACCGGTGCCTGGGACCATCCCCGCGTGCGCGGGGAGCACATGAGCGCCTTCCTGCGGAAGGTTCGTGACGGGGGACCATCCCCGCGTGCGCGGGGAGCACAGCGCGTCGCCCGTGACGTCCCCGACTGGGCTGGGACCATCCCCGCGTGCGCGGGGAGCACCGCAGGTCACCGGCTCGCGCTCGAACCCGCGCGGGACCATCCCCGCGTGCGCGGGGAGCACATGCGTGGGCTGATCCCTCGCAACCCTTGCCAGGGACCATCCCCGCGTGCGCGGGGAGCACTGCGCCTGGCCTTCAAGGGGGAACGCCTCGTCGGGACCATCCCCGCGTGCGCGGGGAGCACCCCACCCGAGCCGGCGACGGCAACCCCGCCGCGGGACCATCCCCGCGTGCGCGGGGAGCACTCCTTGTGAGGAACACGCCATGCGACGAACACGGGACCATCCCCGCGTGCGCGGGGAGCACGGAGTTCCGCCCCTGCCGGGCGGGATCCTGCAGGGACCATCCCCGCGTGCGCGGGGAGCACCCGCAGACGCCACTCTTCGGGGCGGCCGGTGCGGGACCATCCCCGCGTGCGCGGGGAGCACGGAGTTCCGCCCCTGCCGGGCGGGATCCTGCAGGGACCATCCCCGCGTGCGCGGGGAGCACCCGCAGACGCCACTCTTCGGGGCGGCCGGTGCGGGACCATCCCCGCGTGCGCGGGGAGCACTCCGCCGTGGCTCCGGCGGCGATGGACGGGAAGGGACCATCCCCGCGTGCGCGGGGAGCACAACGACGCGAGCGCGAACCTCAACCGGTTCAAGGGACCATCCCCGCGTGCGCGGGGAGCACGAGTACTCCACGCGCGTGGCCACGCCGGTCCCGGGACCATCCCCGCGTGCGCGGGGAGCACACCGCCTTGCACCGTCTTGCACCGTGAGATACGGGACCATCCCCGCGTGCGCGGGGAGCACAACTCCAAGGCCGGACGATCAATGCAGAACCGAGGACCATCCCCGCGTGCGCGGGGAGCACCACCTGCGTGCCCGAGGCGCCGACCCGGACCGGGGACCATCCCCGCGTGCGCGGGGAGCACGCCACCGGGTTTCGGCCATCCGCCACTCGAATGGGACCATCCCCGCGTGCGCGGGGAGCACTGCCGCTATTGGTCACAATCACGCTGGAGTCTAGGACCATCCCCGCGTGCGCGGGGAGCACCTTGGCCGAGGCCAAGCCGGAGCCGCCCATGAGGGACCATCCCCGCGTGCGCGGGGAGCACATCAACCGGGTCCTGCAACCCGTCATGGAGCAGGGACCATCCCCGCGTGCGCGGGGAGCACTTGTGCCAGGACGCGCAACTCTGGGAAGTGGGGGGACCATCCCCGCGTGCGCGGGGAGCACTTGTCTGGTGAGTTGACCAGAGCCGTCAGCGTGGGACCATCCCCGCGTGCGCGGGGAGCACGACCATGGCAGCGATCTCTTTACGCGCATACCGGGACCATCCCCGCGTGCGCGGGGAGCACACCGGGACCTCCTTCGGCTGCTTGCCGTCCTTGGGACCATCCCCGCGTGCGCGGGGAGCACCGAACCGTATACCCAATTCGGTCGGCGAAATCGGGACCACCCCCGCGTGCGCGGGGAGCACCTCGATCTGACCCTCGTGCCCGCGGCTGGTGAGGGACCATCCCCGCGTGCGCGGGGAGCACGAATTCGCATACGACAAGATTGTGAATGGCCCGGGACCATCCCCGCGTGCGCGGGGAACACCTGGCTCGCCGAGGGTCAGCGACGCCACCGTGGGGACCATCCCCGCGTGCGCGGGGAGCACCTTGTAACTGGTGGCGCCGCGTTCCTTGCATAGGGACCATCCCCGCGTGCGCGGGGAGCACAGCCACCCGGTCACCTCCTCACGACGCCGGTCGGGACCATCCCCGCGTGCGCGGGGAGCACGAGACCACGTTCACGCTCCAGTCCGCCACCAAGGGACCATCCCCGCGTGCGCGGGGAGCACGAGCGCGCGGCCGTGCCTCCGTTCCGGATCACGGGACCATCCCCGCGTGCGCGGGGAGCACTGGCCGATGATGCAGCGCGTGACGTACCGGAAGGGACCATCCCCGCGTGCGCGGGGAGCACTGACGACGGGTGGCGGCGGGACGCTTCCTCCAGGGACCATCCCCGCGTGCGCGGGGAGCACGGACATCACTCACGAGCTACCCGCCCTTCAACGGGACCATCCCCGCGTGCGCGGGGAGCACCCGTGAATCCGAACCCCCCGGCGGGCGAGCCGGGGACCATCCCCGCGTGCGCGGGGAGCACTAGACCTCTTCGCGGTGCAGCAGGATCACCACGGGACCATCCCCGCGTGCGCGGGGAGCACCATGATGGTGCGCCGACCCGTGGTGAGGAACCGGGACCATCCCCGCGTGCGCGGGGAGCACCCCTCCCCGCCGTTGTCTCCGCATCGGCAACGGGGACCATCCCCGCGTGCGCGGGGAGCACTGACCGAGGGCGAACCACCTTGAAGGCCCGGCGGGACCATCCCCGCGTGCGCGGGGAGCACCGGCGCGCTCCGCCTTCCCAGGTGATGTCGCCGGGACCATCCCCGCGTGCGCGGGGAGCACGGACCGCCTCGGCAAGCCGCTTCCCGTCCTCAGGGACCATCCCCGCGTGCGCGGGGAGCACAAGGGGTCCGGCAAGAGCCCGTTCGCTGGTCTGGGACCATCCCCGCGTGCGCGGGGAGCACGCGGCGGGGACCTTGCCCGCGCGTACGGCCCGGGGACCATCCCCGCGTGCGCGGGGAGCACAATTTCAGGTCCGCGACGAAGCTGACGATCCCGGGACCATCCCCGCGTGCGCGGGGAGCACTCTTCCGCTGCCGAGAGTCACGTTCCCCCTGAGGACCATCCCCGCGTGCGCGGGGAGCACTGGTTGGCGTCCCATTTGATGCCGTGGGCGGCGAGACCATCCCCGCGTGCGCGGGGAGCACTGAAGGCGCCGCGCGAGCGCGGCGAGCGGTTCGGGACCATCCCCGCGTGCGCGGGGAGCACGCCCTGCTCGATGCCGACCGAGGCGCTTTCCCGGGACCATCCCCGCGTGCGCGGGGAGCACATCTTTGGCATGATGGAACTACCTCTCGTGAGGGGACCATCCCCGCGTGCGCGGGGAGCACATGTTCGCCGCGGTGAGCAGTTCCTGGAGGCCGGGACCATCCCCGCGTGCGCGGGGAGCACGAACTCCGCGACCACCTCAAGGCCAACCCCAAGGGACCATCCCCGCGTGCGCGGGGAGCACATGGCCGGCACCCTCGCGGGCACAGACAGCTGGGGACCATCCCCGCGTGCGCGGGGAGCACGGCTACCCGCAGCTTCTCGCCGATCTTGTACTGGGACCATCCCCGCGTGCGCGGGGAGCACGGCTGGAGGGTCTGGACGCCGAGTACCCGGCCGGGACCATCCCCGCGTGCGCGGGGAGCACGAACTCCGCGACCACCTCAAGGCCAACCCCAAGGGACCATCCCCGCGTGCGCGGGGAGCACATGGCCGGCACCCTCGCGGGCACAGACAGCTGGGGACCATCCCCGCGTGCGCGGGGAGCACGGCTACCCGCAGCTTCTCGCCGATCTTGTACTGGGACCATCCCCGCGTGCGCGGGGAGCACGGCTGGAGGGTCTGGACGCCGAGTACCCGGCCGGGACCATCCCCGCGTGCGCGGGGAGCACTCAACGTTCCGGCTGCGGTTGTCGACGTCGTTGGGACCATCCCCGCGTGCGCGGGGAGCACCCCAAGCGCGCCTGGTTCAGCAGCGAGTTCGGGGGACCATCCCCGCGTGCGCGGGGAGCACTCGGTACTCTTCTGCAAGTTCCGCAAACTCTGAGGACCATCCCCGCGTGCGCGGGGAGCACGTCGGGGTGGGTGTAGGTGCGGGTCATGAGTGGGGACCATCCCCGCGTGCGCGGGGAGCACGCCTTACCGACCCGGACCGCGAGCCGGCGCAAGGGACCATCCCCGCGTGCGCGGGGAGCACTTGCCCTGGGCGCGCATCAGGAACCGCTCGGTGGGACCATCCCCGCGTGCGCGGGGAGCACCCCGAGATAGGGGACTATCCCGGGAGGTGCCCGGGACCATCCCCGCGTGCGCGGGGAGCACGGTTGCTAGCGGACACGCCGTTCTGGCTCTGTCTCACTCTGCGGGGTCGGGTTACAGAGTGTGAGGTGTGGGGCTGTTGGTGTTGGTCGCGGTCTTGTAACACGGTGCGCATGGGCGCGGCCGTTCCGTCACGATTTGGATCACTCGAAGATCAAACGTGAAGAACGGCCGCGTAGGGGTCATTGTGCTGCACGAGGTGTCGTCCGACCAGGCCCGTCTGCTGGGGATGTTGTTCCCGCATCTGGACGGTCTGGAGTTCGTCGGGGTCAGGGCCGGGGATGCCGGGTTGGTCGTCGTGGCCAGGACCGCGCCGGAGCCGATGGCCTGCCGGGGGTGCGGGACACCGTCGTCACGGCTGCATGAGCGGTATCGGCGCAGGCTGGAGGATATGTCGTGCGCGGGTCGGCCGGTGCGGGTGGAGTTGGAGGTCCGCCGGTTGTGCTGCTTGAACGCCGACTGCGCCGTGGTGACGTTCGCCGAGCAGGTCGAGGGAGTGACCCAGTGGCGGCAGCGGCGGACTCCGGGCCTGCGCCATGTGCTGGAGCGGGTCGGCCTGGCACTGGCCGGGCGGGCCGGAGCGCGCCTAGCGGCGGTGTTGGGCGCGGTGGTGTCGCGGTGCACGATGCTGCGGCTGATCCGTGCCCTGCCCGATCCCGAGGTCGGCACGGTGAGAGTGCTGGGCGTCGACGAATTCGCCAAACGCCGTGGTCAAAGCTATGCCACCATCCTGATCGACCTGGACACTCACCGTCCGGTCGACGTGCTGGACGGCCGTGAGGCCCAACCTCTGGCCGACTGGCTGGCCGCCCACCCCGGGGTTGGCATCGTGTGCCGTGACCGGGCGGGAGGGTTCGCCGAAGGCGCACGGCTGGGAGCGCCGGACGCCCGGCAATGCGCCGACCGCTGGCATCTCTACAACAACCTGTGCGTAGTGGTCGACAAGACGATCCGAGCAAACCGCGCCGACCTGCGCGAACCCATCCCCGCCGGGGACGGCCAGGACGCGCCGGAGGCCTCGGGTACCGGCACCACCGCCGCCGCCCAGAACAATGCCGACACTCAGATCTCCGAGCCTCTTGAGGAGGCCGGCCGCACCGGCGCCGAAGATCTACTTCCCAGCGCCGAGGCATCCGCCCGGTTGCACAACTTCATCCCCTACCTGCGCAAACGCATCCTCGATGATCGGTGCGCCAACGCCGCCCTCCTCTTCCAGGAACTGCGTGAACACGGCTATCAGGGCAGCGCCCGCACCCTTCGCCGTTACCTGGTCCCGTTCCGGGACGAGCTGGCCGCGCGAAAGTTACCGTCGGTGCCCCTGTCCGGCCCCAGCACTGTGTCAGTCGCCGACCGGACCCGCCAGCGTCACGCCGAGATCCACGCCCTGCTCGCCCAGGGCTTCAATCAGACCCAGATCTGCCAGATCACCGGCCTGTCCGAGCAGACCGTCAAGAAGTTCCGCCGAGCCGCCACCGCCGACGAGCTGCTGGGGGACCCCGGCAACCAGTACCGCCTCTTCGAGAGGTTCGTCCCCTACCTGCGCAAACGCGTCATCGAAGACGGCTGCGACAACGCCGCGCTGCTGTGCCGGGAACTACGTGATCAGGGATACCGCGGCAGCACCCGAACCATCCGCCGCTACCTGGTCCCGCTCCGCGCCGGACTGCACGGCCCCGACCTCCCACCCAAGCCACCGTCCGTCCGCGACGTGCGCCGATGGATCACCAGCGACCCCGACCACCTCACCGACGACGACAAAGACCACCTCGCCGCCATCCTGGACCGCAGCCAGCCCCTGGCCGCCCTCGACCAGCACGTCACCACCTTCGCCAAAATGCTCATCCACCGCACCGGCGAACGCGACCTCGACGACTGGCTCACCGCCGTCGACACCGAGACCACAGACCTGCCCCACCTGCGGTCCTTCGCCCAAGGCCTGCGCCGCGACCACACCGCCGTCCTCAACGGACTGTCCCTGCCCTACTCATCCGGCGCTGTCGAGGGCGAAAACTGCAAGATCAAGCACCTCAAGAGAATCATGTTCGGCCGCGCCAACCTCGACCTCCTCCGAACCATGATCCTTCACAACTGAGCGTCACCGCCGACAGCCCGACCCCGCAGAGTGAGACAGAGCCGCCGTTCTCCAGTTAAGCGGCCAGATTTCTCCTGGCTGGTGGCCATCAAAATTCCTGGTGCGGTCACCGGAAATCCCGGCGGGTGGCCAGAGCGATCTCCCGGTGAGCGATCAGGTCAACGAGATCACCCCGCGTCCGGACAGGGCCTCAGCCAGGCGGTGGGAATCGCCGCTGGTCTCCACCAGATGGGCGTGGTGCATCAGCCGGTCGACGGTCGCGGTGGCGAGCGTCTTGGGCATGATGGTGTCGAAGCCCGACGGGTGGATGTTGCTGGTGACCGCGACCGAGCGGCGCTCGTAGGCGGCATCGATAACGCGGTAGAACGCCTCGGCGGTCTCGTGGCCGACCGGCAGCAACCCGATGTCGTCGATAACGATGACGTCGCTGCGGCAGATGCGGCCGATGGCGCGCGAGACCGATCCGTCGATCTTGGCTCGGCCGACCGTGGCACTGAGAGACTCCAGGGTGAACCAGGCCACCCGCAGGTCCTTCTCGATCGCCAGATGCGACAGTGCCTCAGCGAAGTGGGACTTGCCGGTGCCGGACGGCCCGGCGATCACCAGATTCTCCGCGCGGCCGACCCATTCCAGCGTCATCAGCGCGTTCTGGGTGGCCTCGTTGATCGTGGAGTCCTCCTGGCGCCAGGAGGAGAAGGTCTTGCCGGAGGGAAAGCCCGCGCTCTTGCGCCGGTTGCGGCGGGTCGCCTGGTCACGGCCGACGACCTCCTCATTGAGCAGGACGCGCACGACCTCGGCTGGGTCCCAGCGTTGCGCGCGGGCGGTCGCCAGCACCTCGGGCGCCGCTTTGCGGGCATAAGGAAAACGCATCCGGCGAAACAGGGCCTCCAACTCGGCCGGGACCGGTGGGGCCGCGGGCAGGGTGACGCTCACGAGTGATCTCCTTTGACGTTGCCGGTGTTACCGAAGGCAGCCCAGGAGGCAGTGCCGGGCTGAGCCGAGTGAGCCTCATCGACGCGGAGGTTTTCACCGGCGCGCTCGTGCAAGGCGAGGTGATCGCAGATGGAGGCCAGGTCGGCTTCGGCGAATCGGCCGTTGATCGCGGCCAGGCCGAGCGCCTCATCCACCCGGGCCGCGCCCAGCAGGCTCCTCAACTCGACCGCGCGGGCCATCTTGGCGCGGATCCGCACCACTCCGGTGGCGGCGGCCTCGATCAGCCACGCCTGCGCACCCGGCCCGATCGCCAGGAACGCTTCTTCGGCCTTGGTCTGCGGGCGAGGCCGGGGCGCTTTGGGGCCGTTGCCGCCCTCATGCTCGGGATAGTGGGCATCGACGATCTGCGGCCGGCCCGGAACCGACAGCCGATGCCGCCACAGTTCCTTCAGACCGTGGTGAGCGTGGTGAGCGTGCTCATCGGCGCTGGAGCGGCCGACGATGACCAACTCCTCGCCCTGGACGCGGCACCAGACCCTCTGTCCTTCGTGGCCGGGTGGCACCGAGTAGCGCACATCGCCCCAGCGGACGGTCCGGTCGTCACCGACCAGGCGCTCGGCCCCGAGCGCGAGCACGTAGGGATCGGCGGGCAGCACGTGCAAGCGAGCGCGTTCCTCGGCCAGCATCTCGATCGGCGGCCGGTGGGTCTCGCGATGGCGGCGGCCGTTGATGTGCTCACTCCAGGTGGCGCACGCGGCCTCCAACTCGGTGAAACTCCCATAGGCGGCGCGGAGGTTGGTGTGAGTGGGCACCAGATCCGCCTTGGCGATCTTCACCGTCGCCTCCACTCCGCCCTTGGACTCGGGATCGAACGGCTCACAGGTCGTTACCACGCAGCCGTAATGCCGTCCCAGCTCGACGATCTGCGGGTGGCGCACCGCGATGCGGGCGATGTGCTCGATCGTGACCGTCTTGGGGTTGTCGGTCAGCAGATACGTCGGCGCCCCGCCCAGCCGCCGCAGCGCCGCGTCCAGGCATGATGTCAACGTGGCCAGTGTCTGATCCCACGCTGGGATCACCACTCGAAACCGCGACCAGGCCAGCCAGGCACAAAACAGCTGCGTGCGGCGCTGTCCGATCCGCGGGCCTTCGCCCCAGTCCCACTGCAGCCACATTCCCGGCTCGGGCACCCAGGGCCGGTAGACGCGCCGCCGTCCGGCTTTCCACGCCGCCTTGATCTCGGCGACCGCCCGCCGCGTGGTCCGCTCAGAGCCGGCGAATCCCATCGCGACCAGGTCTTTGTGCACCACATCCGCGCGGATCTTCCCTTTCGACCGGTCGACCTTCTCCTCGATCTTCGCCAGGAAGGTGTCGATCGCCTTGGGCCGCGGCGTCGGCTGGTGCGGATTGCCGCCCGCCGCGCGGATCGCGATATACCGGCGTACCGTCTTGGGGTCACACCCCGCCAGTTGCGCCGCCGACCAGGCGCACCCGGTCAGGTCGTAGGCCTCGTAAATCTCCATCAGCTCCATGCCAGACTTCGTCACGGGCCCCTCCGCGGGTCTGGGGTGCAAGGTCTCGACAACCGGCAACCCAAGCCCCCGCGGAGGGGGACCCGCGCTGTGACACACGGACAGGATCAGGAGATCAACCTGGCCATTGACCAGGACTTTTGATGGCCACCAACCAAGAACCTGTGTCCATCAGCCGCGACTTTCCTGTCCGCTGATCAAGAGTTCCACGTGGCCGCTCTCACACGGTTTCGGCGAGAGATTCCAGCGGCGTCGATGGGGACCATCCCCGCGTGCGCGGGGAGCACGGGTTGCCGGACGGGGCGGACCTGCCTGCCCGGGGACCATCCCCGCGTGCGCGGGGAGCACGGCACGGTGACCGTAGTTCGCCCCATCAAGGGGGGACCATCCCCGCGTGCGCGGGGAGCACGTCACGGGGTGTCACAGGGGGGCTGACCTGTAGGGACCATCCCCGCGTGCGCGGGGAGCACGTAGGCATGACGTGGAAAGTGACCTCAACGGCGGGACCATCCCCGCGTGCGCGGGGAGCACGCCCAGTCCGGCGGCGAGTTCCTTATCGATGTGGGACCATCCCCGCGTGCGCGGGGAGCACCAAGCCCAAGGACGCCGCCGGCCAGCTCGGCTGGGACCATCCCCGCGTGCGCGGGGAGCACGTTTGCGGCACAGGTAGATGGCATCGTCGCGGGGGACCATCCCCGCGTGCGCGGGGAGCACTGGCCGATCAGTTGGAGAGCTGGACGCGGGCCGGGACCATCCCCGCGTGCGCGGGGAGCACGTCGCTGAGGGTGTCCCGGCAGGCGGTGAGGAGGGACCATCCCCGCGTGCGCGGGGAGCACGTGGGCTTCGGCTGCGCCGGCTGGAGCGCCTTGGGACCATCCCCGCGTGCGCGGGGAGCACAAGCCGGAGATCACCCGGATCGGCAAGGGCCGGGGACCATCCCCGCGTGCGCGGGGAGCACCCACCTTGGCGCTGGAGTCCATCGCCCGCCTGGGGACCATCCCCGCGTGCGCGGGGAGCACGGCGTCCTTGTGGATCCGGAGATCCGCGGCGGGGGACCATCCCCGCGTGCGCGGGGAGCACCCGCGTTCCCGCCGGCGCCGCTTGTTCCGCCGGGGACCATCCCCGCGTGCGCGGGGAGCACTCTCTGGTGAAGGGTTGGCCATCCCCGGGACGGGGACCATCCCCGCGTGCGCGGGGAGCACCGCGCGAGCTGTACCGCGAAGAGCTGGCCATTGGGACCATCCCCGCGTGCGCGGGGAGCACTCCACCCGAGCAACGGCCGCCTACGGGTCAACGGGACCATCCCCGCGTGCGCGGGGAGCACCCGGACGGTGTGCCGCCGCCCCCACCGCCGCCGGGACCATCCCCGCGTGCGCGGGGAGCACAATGAGACCGGCCCGGAGGCCGGGGCGATCCAGGGACCATCCCCGCGTGCGCGGGGAGCACACTCGCTGACCTGCACAGTTACTCCGGGCAGGTGCGGATTTTGAGCACTTTCAAAGATTCGGACATTTCGAACTCTCGGAGTGGGCTATGCAATCGGAGCAAGTTTCGATGCTCTGGTGTTTCTCAGTGCTGTCCGTATCGGCGGCGTTTGGATGCTTTGCTCCAGCCGCTGGGAGTGACGGCTGCGGACGTTGCGGGTGCTGAGGAGATCGCGGGCTTGTCCTTCGGGCGGCGGATCAAGGTAAGCCCGTCATGGTCGATAGGGTGCCATTTGTGGTCATGGGCCTCGAAGGTGAAGCCCTGCTCGTTGTTGGTGCTGTAGGCGAGAAGGGCCCGTCCGGTATCCGCATACTCCCGTACCTCTGCCCACAGTGCCTGACGGATCCGTGCCGACGGGCCTCCGATGAAAACGCCGGGGGAGATCTCCATCAGCCAGCGGGTCAGGAAGCCGCGCAGCCCGGTGGGGCAGCGGGTGAGCACGATGATGGTCACCAGTCCACCTCGCCGGCGTAGTTGTCGGCGTGGTTGCGGCCTGACTCTACCTCGGCTCCGTGGTCGCTCTGGAGGGTGACACGGTCGGCATCGTTTCCGGTGGGGTCGCCCTTGGCCCCGTTCGGCACGATGAGGTGTTTGATGTCGTCCACGCATCGTCTCAGCAGGCCGATCTGGTTGACCTGGTCGCGGATGGCTCTGCGTGTGCGGGAGCCGACATCTTCGGGGCTCTGCGCCGCTACGTCGAAAGCAATGGGAATGGCGATCTCGGTCTTGTAGAGATCGGCGATGTCGAGGACGAACGCCAGCTCGTGTCCCGAGTGGATGAAGCCGAGTCCGGGGGCGCAGCCCAGTGCGGTGACGGTGGTCTGGGCGATTCCGTACATGCACTGGGCAGCTGCGGTGACCGCCTGGTTGGCGGGATCGCCGGAGGTGAAGTCACCAGGGAGGTAGGTTCTGCCGTTCCACGGGATGCCGACCCGTGCGGCTTCCCTGCGGTAGCACTCCTTGACCCTTCGCCCTTCCTTGCCGAGAAGTTCATGCCGGGTGAGACCGGCTGGGTCCTCGCCGGGAAACCGCATCCGATACATCTCGCGAGCCACGTCGAGCCGCAGGCGTTGGTTGGCCCACCTGGTCGCCTGCGCCTCGACCAGGGCGGAGGACCGGTTGAGTGATCTGCCGCCGGAGTAGAAGCGCACACCGTGCTCGCCGACCCACACCACTCCCGCTCCGCTGTCGCCCAGCACACTCATCGCCTGGTGGGTGACGCGGGTACCGGGGCCGAGCAGCAGCGTTCCGATGGTGGCGGAGGGGATGTGGATGATGCCCTCCGCGTCCTCGGCGGTGATGGCATTGTCGTCGCGGTGCAGGGTGCACCGTTCCAGGTAGACGAACGAGAGCCGGTCACCCATCCGGGTGAGTTCGCGTGGCGAGGACATGCCCCGCCGGCCGATGGTGGCCATGGTGTCACGCCTCAGCCAGGGTCATCAGGCCGCACCCGTACGCCTTGGCCTTGCCGAGTCCCCGGGTGAGGGTACGACGCAGAGCGTCGGGGTCGGTGACCTCCAGCCGCCCGTCGTAGGTGGCGGTGACCAGGGTCACCGACTGCCGCTGTCCGGCTTTCTTGAAGGCGAGCTGGCGCCGGTCGTGAATGATCAGCTCGTGCTCGTCGCCTTCGGGGAGCAGACGCTGTTCGGCTGGTTTTTCCACCACTTTGAACCCGGCGTTCTCCTGTCGTTGCAGGAGCCAGCGCAGCTGGTGGCGGGGGCCGACGTGCGCGGTGCGTTTGGTGGGTTCCTGGTCGGTACGGCGGATGCTGTGAACCGGGTTGGCGGTGAGGCGGAACGCCCACCGGTCGCCCGCGGCCAGCTTGGAGAGGAACGGCTGATAGTCGTAGGTCTGCCAGCGTCCCGTTTCGGGCCAGCCGGCCTGCTCGACCAGGTGAGTGAGGTCGGGCTTGGCCGGGCTGACGACATAGAGATAGGTCTCGGCCTGGCTGTTGCGGTCGATGCGCCACAGCACCCGCGGCCCGTCGTTGCCAGTCGGCGGGATCTCAGAGAACGAGGACATCACGGCGGCGTGCAGCATCTGTGGTGAGGACAGCAGCCTGCGGGCGCCCACCCGGGCGGTGTTGATGCGAAACCGGGTCAGGTGCATCACATGCCTCCCAGGACGGATATCGGATCATGGGCGGGGCGTGCGGCGGGGTTGGGCACCTTCACCCTTGTGCGGCGGACTCCGCGCAGCGCGTACCGGCGGTGCAGGGGGTCGAAGCTGATCGGTTGGTCGCGCAAGCTGTCGACCGGTCCATCAGCCTCCGTCGTGGCTTCGAGAAAAACCTCCAGGTCGATGCGAGACTCGTCGCGGCGGCGGCGCTGATGCCAGCGTGAAGCCCGCCATCGCTCCCGCTCCAACGCCTGGTGCAGTGTGCGCTCGTGCTGGACGGTCAGGTCCACCGGTCGCGACGGCGGGCAGGATCGACGTCCCAGGTAGGGAAGGAAGATCGGATCGCGTACCGCCCGGTGCAGCCGGTTGATCAGTTCTTCCTCGCCTTCGACGGCGGCCACGAAGACGGCGTCGGCCAGGTAGAAGCGCTCCGACACCGGTAGGGCCTCTCCGGTGTCGAACCGGTGCGCGGTGTGAAAGTCGCGGAGTATGGTGCCACGCTGATCGACGCGCACACCGAAGCGCAGCGCGGCCAGATCGTCGAGGTCATCTGACCGCTCGCGTCCCAGAGCCGCGGCCAGTAGCCCGATCACCCCGCTTTTGGTGGGCGCGGGTTCGGTGGAGCGCCGGGCGAAGCGCGAGGACGCCCCCCAGGACTGCAGGGGTCCAGCGAGTTGCATCAGCAGGACGCTCATGCCTCGCCCTGCCGGCGGACGACCTCCGCGCCGATCGCCGCGACCATTTCCTGAAGCGGCAGCTCGGTGCCGAGGCCGGACAGCGCCTCGGTGTTCTTACCGACCCGCAGCACCCAGGTCGGCGTGTTCTCCGCGACACCATAGGCTCGCTCGACGTCGGGAATATAGGAGGCCAGGGCCTCGGACGCCTGCCGCAGATGGCCGCCGGTCTCCGGTTCGGCCCGGCAGGGCTCCTCGAACGCCGCCACGAAGCTGATGGGCCGAGACGAGCGGACCTTCACCACGACTGCGTCGGGCCGCGTGTGGTTGCCGAAAGTGTTGATCTTTCCGGTGGGGAGCGAGGTGAGGAAGCACTCGACGAACGCCTCGATGGCCCGGCGCACGGGCTCGGTGACCGGCTCGTCTTTCCGCAGCCCCTTACCGAGGTTTCTACGCAGCAGGTCGACGTCGACGGCGGCGAACCGGTAGAGGGTGGCGGAGTTGAACTCCACGGTGCCGATCATGCCTGCGCCCAGATCGTCACTCTCCCGGTTCTTGTAGTCGTCGACCGCCGTGAAGTAGTCGGACTCGTTCTCCACCCGGTGCACGCTGATAGCGTGCGCGACCTGCGCGGCGGCGTCGACGTTGATGTCGGCGCCGTCGGCCACCATACGGCCGAACAAGGCGATGTCCACCGAATGCCGGCTGTTGGCGATCCGCTTGGCCTCGTCCTTGATGGCTTTGTCCTTGAAGTACTCCTTGCTGGCGCCGCGCCCCTTGACGGCGATCTCAGCCAAGCCGTCCAGCTGGTGGGCGCTGAGGAACATCAGGTATTTGGACTCCGGCGCGGGCTCGGCCCCGCCGTTGCCCTTGGCCGTCTCCGCTTTGCGTTTGGGCGCCTCGATCTTGGAGCCGGTCGCGATCTGAACCGTTTGGGCGGCCAGTTCCCACGCCTCGGCCTGCTCGATCGCCCCATCCAGTCTGCCGATCCGTTCGGCCAGCAGCTCGGCGACCCGTCGGGTGCGCACCCCGAGTTCGCTGGGGTCGAGCAGGTCGTGGAAACCGCGCCGGGTGGCGCGTTTCCATGCCTGGCTGGAGACCCGGGCGCGACGCACCCCGCCGTACACGGCGGTCTTAGGGGTGCCGGTGTCGTCACGGTTCAAGCAGCTCGGGGGGACGGTCTGCAGCGCGTGGACTTCGAGGATCGTACGGGTCATCAATTGTCCTTATTGACAGAGGGGACATCGCCGCTAAGGGCAGGCGAAGAATCAGCCCCAGTGGTGTCGGGGCGGTAGGCGTGGAAGCTGCGGCCCCAGCTCTGGCGCACCTGGCGCAGCCCTTCGGGGAACTGAGCCTGGTAGAGCTGGCGGGCCAGCAGCGCGTAGTCGAGCGGGATCGATTCCCGGCGCAGCAGGGAGACGATCTCCCGGAGCCGGTCGGCGAGCGCCGCCCGAGTGTCGGAGGTTCCGGCCCGGACGAAGCGGCGCCGGATCGGCTCGTCAATGCCGCCGGGCATCAGCCGACGTACGGCTGCTCCCAGCTCGACGCCGGCGTGGTGCATTCCCCGGTCGGAGCGCGACTGCTGATGCGACGCGTACAGGGTCACTGCCAGGAACAGGGCGGCCTCAGCCCTGTCGGCCTCGGTGTCGGACAACGGGCCATCGGCATACAGCTGCTCGGTACCGGTCATACCCCACAGCTCCGGCACATCCGCAGGAAGCTTGCCTGCGCCGCGTCTGAGCTGGGCGAGAGTGGCGACGGCTGCGCTCCTGTCGGCGAGGTAACTCTGCTGCAGCTTGGTGACGTACGCGCCAGCGGCGTCACCGACCAGATCAACCATCCGGCGTCGGGTGGTGGGGATGGCTGGGGTCATGGTTGTGCCTCCGGATTCCGCTGTTCGCCACCACTGTCTTGACGGCTGGGCTGGGAAGTGTTCGATGCGGCTGTGAGCAGCCGGTGTCGGATGGTGGGGGTGGTTGAACTCACGAGTCACGCCTCCACGTTCCGCTGTTCGCCGTCACGGTCTTGAGGTCCGGGCCGGGGAACCTCCGGCACGGCCGCGGGCAGCGCCCTGCGCAGCCGGAAGCGGAACGCCTGATCGGCCTGAGATGTGTTCAACCAGAGCTCCTGACCTTTCTTCGTCTCGATGACCCGCCCCGCCCAAGCGGCGTCGCCCGCGGACCTCAACAGCTCATCTCCCAGCCGGGCGGTGATCCGGTGCGTTTGACGCTGCCAGGCGGATCTGCGCTCCTGAGGGTCGTCGCCGGGGTGAAGTCCGGCGAGCCAGTCGCGGAACGGTCCATCAAGCGTGCCGAAGCCAAGATCCCGTGCCGCGGTCTTGAGCGAGTCAGGGTCGGCTCCGGAAGCTCGGGCGAGGTCGACCGCGAGGTCACCGAGCACGCTCACCGCCTCTTCCGCATCCGCGACCGCGTCGATCGCGGCCTGGCCCAGGCCGCTGTCTCGCTCGTGCAGGAGCACCACCGGCATCGCCACGGCATCGTCGATCACCTCGTCGATGACGGACTGCTGGGTGCCGTAAACCACGCCGAACAATCGCGCCCGAATCAAGAAGTCAGCCGGCAGGTCGCCTTCGACGGTGAGGCGGGCGACCCAGTCGAGGATGCGCGGCCGGACGATGGCCGCGGCCTCATCCCGCTGCTCGGCCCGCTCCGCGCGGCCGGCGATCAGCGCACCGAGCCCACGCCACGCGCTCCGGCTGGGATCGTGTTCGCGCGGCAGATAGACCTGTGCCAGCCCGAGCTTCTTCTCCTGGAAGCCGCTGCGCCGCCAGCCCGTCATCGGCTCACGCTGATGCCGGTTGTGCGCGGTGAGCGGATCGCCGTAGGCAAGGAGCACCCCGTACACGCCCTCCTCGTCGTAGGCGAGCCGCACCCGCCTGGACTGCCAGGTGTAAAGGTCACGCACCCCGCCCGGACGCCTGCTCAGCTCCACCGGGTCCGCCTGCTTCGGACCAGGCGGAGGGCGACGCCAGGCGGGATGATCGTGGTCGGGGTCGATGCGCAGGTTGTCGGTGTCGAAGGCGATCAGGTTGAGCAGCAGGGTCTCGCGCAGGTTCCCACCTTCGGCGAGAACCCCACCGAGAGCACCGGCCCAGGCGACACCCTGCGGATACACCTTGCCGCCCTTGACCCTGGGATCGCCCACAGCCCCGGTTTTGATACCGGAGGTGTCGAAGGCGTGAGCGTGCACGACCCAACGGGCGGCCTCGGCGAAACCGAGCCGCCCGGCACCGCGGGCTCGCATGGTGAAGAAAGGCGCCCCGTTCGGTACGTCAGCGACGATGCGGTCAAGCGAGCCGACCTCGCCGGTGGCGTTACGCAGGCCGGCGGTCTGAAAGAAGGGCTGCTCGGCGTGGAGCAGGTCGAAGCGTTCGCGGTTTCGGTCCAGGTATCCGGTGATGCGAGCAATTGGCAGCCCGTCATCCCACAACTCCTGCCACTCCTGGAGATCGCGAGGTCCGTCAAGCGCGTCGTGCAGGATCGCCAGCAACAGCCGCAGCAACGCGAACTCCTGGGTGGAGACGTCTCCCACCAGCCGCCGCAGGTCATTGGCCTGCACGAAAACGTCTCGCAGGGGCAGTTCGTCCTCGGTGCCGTCGTGGCGCTGCACTGGCAGCCACGGCCTGCTGGTCAGATCGAAGGACAGTGCGGCGAGTTCAGTTGGCATGAGCCACCTTCAGACCATCTGCGGGGGTGTAATGCAGGTCGTAGCCTGCCAGGTGGGCCCGACATTTCTCGTCGAGCATGAGAATCAGCTCCCCGGCCAGTGGCGTTCCCCCCGGGGCGTGGACACCCGGTTTCATGCAGCCAGTGCGGTCATCCTAGCAAGCCGATCTTCGTAGACGGCTGGGGGGAGGTTCCCGATTGCCGAGTGTCGTCGGCGGTGGTTGTAGCGAGCGATCCAGCGGAAGATGTCGGTGCGGGCGTCGGCCTCGTCGCTCCAGCGACGTTTGCCCTTGCCATGCAGCAGTTCACGCTTGAGGGTGGCGTTGAACGCCTCGGCGAGCGCGTTGTCCAGGCATGTCCCGGTCCTTCCGCTCGATCGGCGGATGCCGTGAGCGGCGCACAGCGCGGCGAAGTCGGCTGAGGTGTACTGACAGCCGCGGTCGGCGTGGAAGATCACTCCGGTGACGCGGCCGCCGCGGGCCCGCACCGCCGCCGTCAGGGCGTCGCTGATCAGCTCGGTGCGCAGATGGCCTGCGATCGACCAGCCAATCAGCCGGCGTGATCCGATGTCGATGACCGTGGCCAGGTACAACCACGAGTCGCCGACCGGTAGATAGGTGATATCGCCGCACCAGCGCTCGTCGACCGCGCCCGGGCCGAAGTCGCGCTGGAGCAGGTCGGGTACGGGCGCGGCCGCTTGATCAGGGATGGTGGTCCGCCTGCCCTTGCGTAGGTGCAGGCCGACGATGCCCGCCTGGCGCATCAGCCGCGCCACCCGCTTGACGTTGACGATCTCCCCGTCCTCGCGCAGGTCGGCAGTGATCCGGGGCGAGCCGTTGGTCCCACCCGACTCGGTGTGAAAGGCACGGATCTTCTCCACGATCCGCTCGTCCTCGGCCGCCCGGGCCTGGCGGGCGGGTTCCCGCTTGAGCCAGGCGTAGAAGGCGCTGCGGCCAACGTTCAACACCCTGCACAGCCGCGCGATGCCGAAGTCGGCGTGGGCGGAGATGAACCTGAAGCGGCTGGTCAACGATCCATCTCCTTCGCAAAATACGCGGCCGCCTTGCGCAGGATCTCCTTTTCGATCTCCAACTCGGCGACCCGCTTGCGCAGCCGGGCGAGCTCGTCGCGCTCGGCCTTGGCCAGACCTGCGCCCGACTCGCTGCCGGTGGTCTCGGCCTCACGTACCCAGGTGCGCAGGGTCTCGCGGTTCATCCCGAGCTCCCGCGCCACATCGGCACAGGTCCGTCCCGTCGTCCGGACCAGCCTCACCGCATCACGCTTGAACTCATCGCCGAACTTCGACGGTCGTGCCACCCGGAGGCTCCCCTCTATGGAACAAGATCCATTGTCAGGGGTGTTCACGCCTCAGGGGGAACCTCACAGCCAGTGGCTCTCCTTGGACTGCCATGCCGGGACGCACTCGGCCTCCAGCTCCGCGATCGCCAGGTCGAGAGTCTTGGGAATCGAGAAGTGATAGGGCAGCCGCAGGCCGCACGAGGCCACGATGCGCGCAAGCCTGGGGTCAGGCGCGACATCGGTAGGCAGCACCAGCCCGCCGCGTCCCTTGCTCAGCCACGGCAGCGTGGCCAAGGTGCCGTCGGTGCGGCGTTGCACGACCAGCACCTCCAGAGACTCGGCGCTATCTCGGACCTGCGCCCGGCCGGTACGGGTGTCGTCGGCATCCCCGACCCCGGCGTCAACCCAGCCGACCAGCGCGCGACCGGCCTTGCCGACATCGTTGATCTGAAAGTCCCGCGCTTTCTCCCCCTGCTGCTCCCGGTGCAGGTCCTCGTCGTCGCGTGCTTGGTCCATCGCCTCCTGCCAGGCGCCCGGGCCAACCGGATCGAGCCCGTACGCTCTTTGCACGAGCGGGCTGATGTCCTGCGGTAGACACACCACGTGCCCCGTTTCCGCAGTCCCGGACAGGTACGGTTCCAGCACGGCAGCCGACCGCAGCAACGCATGCGTCCGATAAATCCGCCGGGAACCCCGCACCGGTTCGACCGGCACCGCCTCCCAGTCCGCACCGGTCAGCAGGCAGCGAGCCGTACGCAGACGCTCCGGGCGTTCACTCTGCCCTTCGCCACGCACATGCCGATGCAGCCGCCCCATCCGCTGCAGCAACAGGTCGATGGGGCACAGGTCGGACACCAGTAGATCGAAGTCGATGTCGAGGGACTGCTCGGCGACCTGACTGGCTACCACGATGTGCGCGCCGACAGGCCGACGGCCGGTACTTCTTTCCGGCGGCCCGAATCGAGCCAGCAGATCGGCGTCCTTACCAGCCCGATCCAGATCGAGGAAACGGGCATGCGCCACAGTGACCCGGTCGGCCCCGAACCGCTCCCGCAGGGAAGCCGCGCTCTCCAGGACCCGGTCAACGGTGTTGCGCACCACCAGGACGCATCCGCCCTCGTCCAGTTCCCACTCAAGGCGATCGCCCAGCTCGGCGAGGTCGTCGCTCAAGCGCTCAAGACGCACCTCGGTGCCCCGGCCAGACGGGTCGATGGCTTCGGTCACAGCCGGCCCACCCGGCTCAACCATCGTCAGTAGCGGATAATGGGCTGCCTCCTGTACTTCGCTGAAACCCGCATCGCCCGCATACGCCTCGGCGAGTTCACGCCGACGCCCAGCCGGAAGCGTCGCCGACAACACCACGACCGGTACCCGGTAGGCGCCCAGCCACGACAGCACCCGATCCAGATAGGAGTTCATGTAGGTGTCGTAGGCGTGCGCCTCGTCGATAACGACGACCTTGCCCGCGAGGGCGAGATGACGTAGCGCCAGATGGCGGCTCTTGAGCCCCATGAACAGCAACTGGTCGACCGTTCCCACCACGAACGACGACAGCATCCCCTTCTTCCTGCCTCGCAGCCATTGGTGCGCGACAAGCTCAGCGGAGGAAACCCGGCGGTCGCCCCGGGGGCGCCACTCATCCCCGCCGCCGTCCAGATCGACCCCGCGTATCGCCCGCCGACCGGCCTGCAGCAACCCGGCGTACTCCTCGTTCAACGCGGCCTTGGAATGGGCGAGAAGGACCGAACGCCGCCCCTGATCGTCCTGATCATCGGGAAGCCGGCGCAGCCAGTCGAGCAGCCGGGGGAACATCGCGTTTCCCGTGGCCATGGTGGGCAGCGCGACGAAACAGCCGCCCGCTCCCGAACGAGCTGCGAAGATCTCGGCCACCGCCAGCGCTGCCTCGGTCTTCCCTTCTCCCATCGGGGCCTCGATCACCATCAGACCGGGAGACGACATCGCCCGTGCCGCCTGGACCGCACGCTCCTGAACCGGACGGACCCGCGCCCCTGGTGGCAGCCGAAACCGGGAAGCGAAAAGATCAGCCGGTTTCCCCGTGGGATCTGATGCCTGCCATGGCGAGGGTAGGTCGAGACCGCGCCACGCCGCCTCTACCCGCTCCCTGTCACTTTGTCGCAGGGCCTCGGGAAAGTACGGGAACAGGTCGGGATTGCTGGCAATCCAGTCGGCGACGATGACCAGCCCGGTCAGCAGCACCTGCACAGGTTGTGGAAGCTTTACTTGCCCCCAACCGGCCAGGCGATTCTGGACGCCGCACGCCCTCGCGCAGTGATCAAGAATCTCGCGCTGTACGTTCCGCCATAGTGACTCGCACCCGGGAGTACGCAGCAGTTCGGGGCGGAGGTTCAACTCCCGGATGTCTGTGTGAGTCGGCGGAACTCCATGATGACCACCGGCGATGACTACGAACGGCAGGGTGGCGGAGCGCGCCCAGCCGTATCGCTCGATCAGCCACTCCTGGAGCAGCACCTGCCCGGCCAACCCGTGTGGAGCGAGCTTGCGATCGGGCATCTGCTTGTGGGCTGGCATGTCCAGCCTGGCCGCCCGCATGACATCAGCGAGCGATTCCACCTGGCAGGCGAATGCCGGAGTGGCCTTCCCGACATCGTGCGTGGCCGCCAGCCAGACCGCCAGCCGACGCGCGTCATCGGCACCCCCGGGAAGCGCCTCGGCGACCAGTCGCCGCACCTGAAGAGGAAGCCAGCGATCCCACAACAACCCGGCCACCGCACCGCTGTCGGCCAGATGCCGCCACAGCGGCAACCAGCCGTCGGTCTCCCGATCATGCTTGGCCCAGACCGTACGCGCCTTGTCCGAAATCCCATCAACGAAACGGTCAATCAACGGCTCCTCATTGGGCATGGAGCTATTAAAGCCACCGTCGCAGACAAAATTTCGAAGATCGGGGATTCTTCTTGAAGGAGATATCAAAAGAGGCGAAATAGTCCTATTTTTCTAAAAAATCCTTTTTATTCTGCCGTGCCCGTAAACGCCCAAAGTCCTCGCTAGTTGAGAGGTTGCATCTATTCGACTCAAGGCCTCATCTGAGAGCCTGTAGCTTGCTCGCGGGAGACGGATCGTGCACTCTGGGATGAATTGATGGAAGAGTCCGAAAAAGTCCGAAATGTCCGATTCTTTGAAAGTGCTCAAATTTGGCGCTCACCACCGATAATCCTGCAGGTCAGCGAGTGTGCTCCCCGCGCACGCGGGGATGGTCCCCGCTACCCCGACTTCAACGCGAGCAGCCTCGAGTGCTCCCCGCGCACGCGGGGATGGTCCCCGCTCGGGCTGTGCTTCGCGGCCTTGCCCCAGGTGCTCCCCGCGCACGCGGGGATGGTCCCGTGCACGGCATCGTGGACACCTCGGCTCTGGAGTGCTCCCCGCGCACGCGGGGATGGTCCCAGTTCAGTACTCAGGGGAAGGGTTTCCAGGAAGTGCTCCCCGCGCACGCGGGGATGGTCCCCGGTTGTAGATCTCCGTGTCCCAGAACGTTTTGTGCTCCCCGCGCACGCGGGGATGGTCCCTGGTGGCCTACGTCGAAGACGCCGGAAAGGTCGTGCTCCCCGCGCACGCGGGGATGGTCCCCTGCCGTGAAGCTCAGTGAGAACCACCGGCTTGTGCTCCCCGCGCACGCGGGGATGGTCCCTCCCACAGGTCCTCCTTCGACGACCACACGGTGTGCTCCCCGCGCACGCGGGGATGGTCCCCGCCCACACCAGGTCCTGCGGCACCCCGGGAGGTGCTCCCCGCGCACGCGGGGATGGTCCCAGGGGGCTCACGGACGACAACGCTGAGCCGATGTGCTCCCCGCGCACGCGGGGATGGTCCCTAGACGCACTCTGTGACATCAATCCGATTCTTGTGCTCCCCGCGCACGCGGGGATGGTCCCGAAGCCTGCCAAGTGCTGGCCTCGGCGCTGCGGTGCTCCCCGCGCACGCGGGGATGGTCCCAACGGCCTCGCTCCGCCGGCTCGTTGGACGTCGTGCTCCCCGCGCACGCGGGGATGGTCCCTCGTCTGGGCCTGCAACGGCCACAAGAACGCTGTGCTCCCCGCGCACGCGGGGATGGTCCCCCACCGCAGTCCGCGGCGCAAGTTAGTAGATAGTGCTCCCCGCGCACGCGGGGATGGTCCCGGCGCCCCGATCTTCGGCCCGCTCTCGGGATTGTGCTCCCCGCGCACGCGGGGATGGTCCCTATATGAAGCGGTTCCGGTTGTGCACGCCGGTGTGCTCCCCGCGCACGCGGGGATGGTCCCCCCAGCGTTCGACAAATGCGTTAATTACATCTGTGCTCCCCGCGCACGCGGGGATGGTCCCCCTCCACAACGACGCAGCCCCGGACCGTCTTCGTGCTCCCCGCGCACGCGGGGATGGTCCAGACCTGCTCGACTTCGACGTGCCCGCCCTGCTGTGCTCCCCGCGCACGCGGGGATGGTCCCAGCCCCCAGGGCCCGGCGATCGTCGAGGCGATGTGCTCCCCGCGCACGCGGGGATGGTCCCTCCTGCTCCAGGTGCGTGACCGTGGGGAGTCGGTGCTCCCCGCGCACGCGGGGATGGTCCCCGTGATCCGCTCGGTCATTCTCACCTGCCGGTGTGCTCCCCGCGCACGCGGGGATGGTCCCCACGTCGGCCGCCTGTGGCCCAACCAGCGCATGTGCTCCCCGCGCACGCGGGGATGGTCCCCTCCCGTCAGCCTCTCGACGACGCCTCCGTAGGGTGCTCCCCGCGCACGCGGGGATGGTCCCGCTTCAGCGAGGGCAGCCAAAGGGGCACCCCCGTGCTCCCCGCGCACGCGGGGATGGTCCCTGGTCGCCGAGGAACAGGGGGGCGGCCGCGATGTGCTCCCCGCGCACGCGGGGATGGTCCCGACGACGAGTCCCCGAAGATCACTGACGCTGAGTGCTCCCCGCGCACGCGGGGATGGTCCCGACCATGGAGGTCAGCTTGACGATGCGCACCGGTGCTCCCCGCGCACGCGGGGATGGTCCCCCCCGGTCAAGGCCGACATGTTCCAGCCGGTCGTGCTCCCCGCGCACGCGGGGATGGTCCCCACGTCATCAAGATCGGTGTCGCCAGCCACACGTGCTCCCCGCGCACGCGGGGATGGTCCCCAGACCTGAGGGGGCGACATGGCCACGATCACGTGCTCCCCGCGCACGCGGGGATGGTCCCCCCACGTGGCTGGCCGACAAGGCCGTGATCAAGTGCTCCCCGCGCACGCGGGGATGGTCCCCGCCGATGCGGCCGCGAAGTCGCTCGGGTGGAGTGCTCCCCGCGCACGCGGGGATGGTCCCGGCGCAGCGAAGGTGATCACGGTGGTGTTCAGGTGCTCCCCGCGCACGCGGGGATGGTCCCCTGGTGCCGGGGATCGCGGCCGCTGCGGAGCGGTGCTCCCCGCGCACGCGGGGATGGTCCCGGCTCCAGATGCTCGCGCGCCGCGCGAGTGAAGTGCTCCCCGCGCACGCGGGGATGGTCCCAGGTCCTCCAGCACCCGGTCAACGGGGGTGCCGTGCTCCCCGCGCACGCGGGGATGGTCCCAACTCCGGAGACATCGCCCTCATTCAGACGTTGTGCTCCCCGCGCACGCGGGGATGGTCCCTCCAGAGCCTTTTCGAGGCGTTCGGACTTCTTGTGCTCCCCGCGCACGCGGGGATGGTCCCAAGGTGCCTTGTGGTCGCGCCTGACAGATCAGGTGCTCCCCGCGCACGCGGGGATGGTCCCCGCGTCATCAGCCCCATCGTGGCCGACGCCGTGTGCTCCCCGCGCACGCGGGGATGGTCCCCACCTCATCGGACCCGTCGAGGCCGGCGCCCAGTGCTCCCCGCGCACGCGGGGATGGTCCCGGGTGAAGCACCCGTAGAAAACAGCAGGGCCCGTGCTCCCCGCGCACGCGGGGATGGTCCCGGCGTGCCCTTGCGCTGCATCGCGACCAGGCGGTGCTCCCCGCGCACGCGGGGATGGTCCCGACGAAGAGGCGCCGAGGCTGGACGTTCTCATGTGCTCCCCGCGCACGCGGGGATGGTCCCCCGGCGGACACCGCACCCTCGCCGGACCCACCGTGCTCCCCGCGCACGCGGGGATGGTCCCGAGCTGTTCCAGCGACGTACGGGAGGCGTCCAGTGCTCCCCGCGCACGCGGGGATGGTCCCCCCGCGAGATCGACGAGCGCCTGGCCGAACTGTGCTCCCCGCGCACGCGGGGATGGTCCCCAGCTCGCCCTGTGGAAGGAGGACCCCACCGAGTGCTCCCCGCGCACGCGGGGATGGTCCCAAGGCCTGGTACGGCAGGCCCAAGTCACGACTGTGCTCCCCGCGCACGCGGGGATGGTCCCCATGTACGGCGTCACCGACGACCGCGAACGCGGTGCTCCCCGCGCACGCGGGGATGGTCCCGGCAACCGGCGCCAGCGGACAGAGGGCGCCCAGTGCTCCCCGCGCACGCGGGGATGGTCCCGTGGCGCGCATGCGCTGCTCGGTGCGGGTGCCGTGCTCCCCGCGCACGCGGGGATGGTCCCGAGGGCATGGGGCTGTTCAGCGGTACCGCGCTGTGCTCCCCGCGCACGCGGGGATGGTCCCGTTCCGAACGACCGCTTCCTCTTCGAACAAGAGTGCTCCCCGCGCACGCGGGGATGGTCCCGGAGTATCCCGTACCTTCGGTAAGAAAAAGAAGTGCTCCCCGCGCACGCGGGGATGGTCCCCAGAAGTACTGCTCGTCAGAGGCGTTGTGCATGTGCTCCCCGCGCACGCGGGGATGGTCCATGACGGCGGGGGCCGGGCCGGTTGTGCCAGGAGTGCTCCCCGCGCACGCGGGGATGGTCCCACGTTCACGTCGTTCTGGTCCGGCCAGGACGGGTGCTCCCCGCGCACGCGGGGATGGTCCCTTCTACGGCCCGGTCCGGATCACCGGCACGACGTGCTCCCCGCGCACGCGGGGATGGTCCTGACGCCCGGGGGGAACAGGGGTTCGCTGCCCCGTGCTCCCCGCGCACGCGGGGATGGTCCCCTGGACAGTCTCCCCAGGGTCACCTGGAAGCAGTGCTCCCCGCGCACGCGGGGATGGTCCCTGGAACGACATCCCCGAGCAGACCACCGACCAGTGCTCCCCGCGCACGCGGGGATGGTCCCCGTGGCGACAATTTCCTCGCCATGCTTATCCCGTGCTCCCCGCGCACGCGGGGATGGTCCCTCCGGTACGGCGAGGACGTGGACACGCCGGAAGTGCTCCCCGCGCACGCGGGGATGGTCCCCGGTCGTCCAGCCAGGCAATCGCCTCGGTGTAGTGCTCCCCGCGCACGCGGGGATGGTCCCTGGTCTGTGGTGGCCACAGGTCCCCCTCATGCCTGCTCCCCGCGCACGCGGGGATGGTCCCGCGGTCACGGTCAACAACTCCTCTTGCGTCTCGTGCTTCCCGCGCACGCGGGGATGGTCCCACGATGTTGGCGTTCTCCATCCCCGGGGCCTGGTGCTCCCCGCGCACGCGGGGATGGTCCCGGGCCCGGGTTGAACACCGGTCATTACGCGGTGTGCTCCCCGCGCACGCGGGGATGGTCCCGACTACAACGCGAAGACGACCTGGGACGAGATGTGCTCCCCGCGCACGCGGGGATGGTCCCTTGGGACGCTCAACAGGGCCGCCCGACCGCAAGTGCGGGGATGGTCCCATCGGCCACCGGATGACCGGCCGCGCCGAGGTGTGCTCCCCGCGCACGCGGGGATGGTCCCTTCTTCGGCCTGAAGGGGCGGTACCGTCGCCTCGCCTACCCAGACTTGTTCGTAGCTGGCCGGTAGGGTGGCCGGTGCGCCGCTGAGCTGAGGGCCGGGCACCTGCGTCTGCTCAGGGGGCCTGTGACGTGACCAGCTACCAGCCCGGCGGCCCAGCGTGAAGATGGCGCGGGAACTTGTCGCGGCCGCCCAGCGGTGGACGCAGCGCCGGTTCAGGGCCGCCCAGCCCGACCAGTCGTGGCAGCACCGGGCGTGGAGTTACTACGACACCACGCCCGAGGTGCGGTTCGCGTCGAAGTGGATTGGCAACGCCATGGGCAAAGGCCGCCTGTTCGCCGGTGTCCGCGACGACGACGGCACCGTCAAACCGCTGCCCGACAGCCACCGGGCGTCCGAGCTGGTCGCGTCCATCGCCGGCGGCCCGGCCGGGCAGTCGCAGCTGCTCGCCGCGTTCGGCCCGCACCTGGTGGTCGCCGGCGAAGGGTGGATCGTTATCCGCCCCACCGAGGACGCCCGCACCGGGCAGCGTGCGGGCGAGGACTGGCGGGCCCTGTCGGTGCTGGAGGTGACGTCGAAAGGCCAGGACCTGGAGGCGGAGATCGACGGCGAGCCGGTGCCGATTCCGCCGCACGACCCGTCTAAACCCGCTGACCCGCTGGCCCCGGCCGCGATCCGCGTGTGGGAGCCGCACCCGCGCCGGCACATCGAAGCGGACTCGCCGATCCGGTCGTCGCTGGGCCTGCTGGAAGAACTACGGCTGCTGAACGCGGCTGTCGCGTCGATCGCCCGTTCCCGGCTGACGGGGCGCGGCGTGCTGCTGGTGCCGCACGGCACCCGGTTCCCGTCCAAGCCGGGTGTGTTGGACGGCGAAGAAGACGACCTGATTGACGTGTTCATGCAGGTCGCTGAAACCGCGTACAAGGATCCCGAGAGTGCGGCGGCCGCGGTGCCGATCATTCTGGAGGTGCCGGCCGACGCGATCGGCAAGATCGAACGGGTGACGTTTGAGTCAGACTTCGACGACCTGGCGGCGAGGCTCCGCGAGGAAACCATCCGCCGGTTCGCCACAGGTTTGGATACTCCGGCGGAAATCCTGTTGGGCACAGGTGAGGTAAATCATTGGTGTACGGTGCGCCATGTGGAAATCATGACGCTGTCGGGTTGGAAAACCTACGACCAGCTCACGGTCGGCGAACCGGTTCTGACTCTCAACCACGAGACCGGCCTGTCGCAGTGGCAGCCCCTCGCAGCCGTCAACACCTGGGACGTCGTCGACGAACCCATGATCAAGATCAAGGGCAGGCGTCACACCTCGATCACGACGGCCAAGCACCGCTGGCCGCTCGTCACCGGACGCAACCGCGCCCGCACCTGGACGACCAGCGGCGAGCTCGCCGACGCCGCCCACCACGACGGCCCGGACACGCAACGCCAGGAGTACCTGGTGCTGGCCGCCCCGAACGCCGACCTGCCCACGGAGCCCAAGTACAGCGACGCCCTGGTGGAAGCGGTCGCCTGGTACTTCACCGAGGGAACCTCCGGTGTCCGGCAGGGCCGCAACACACCGAAGGTGTCCATCTACCAGTCGCACCACGTCAACCCCGGCAACTGCGACCGCATCATGCGCGCCCTGACGGCCCTGTTCGGCCCGGCGAGTGAAACCCTCGACAAGGGCGGCCGCTACGCCAGCCCCGAATCGGTCGCCCGCCGCGACGAAGCCAAGCGGCTGAAGGCCGAAAACCCGAAGATGACCAACGCCGACATCGGCCGCCGGCTCGGCGTCTCCAAGGTGATGGCCGGCAAGTACCTCGCCGGCGACAGCAAGACCCGCGACGCCATACCGCGCTGGCGGATGACCATCTCGGCGAATGGCCAGCTGACGGAATTCCGGCTGAACTCGGCCGCCGCCGAAGTGGTTGTCGAGCACGCCCCCGAGCGGATCGTCACGCTCGACTTCATCCGCTCCCTCACCGCCGCGCAGCTGGAGCTGTTCATCGACACCGCGATCCGCGCAGACGGCCACTACATGCAGGGCAAGACGCCAGTGTTCGGGCAGAAGGACCCGCGCATGTGCGACGCCTTTGAACTGGCTCTGATCCTGTCCGGACGCTCGTCGTACCGGACCGAGCACAACGGGTGGGGAACGTCCGCGTCAGGGCCGCGCAAGAAGACCCAGCACATGGTCATCGGCTCCGGCCGGGCGACGTTCGCGCCACGCGGCCGGAGCTTCACCGAGGAGCTGTACACCGGCACGATCTGGTGCCCGACCACGCCGAACGGCACGTGGCTGGCCCGCCACGAAGGGACGGTGTTCTTCACCGGTAACTCCGGCTGGCAGCTGAAAGAGGAAGCGATCACTTTGGCGGTGGAACCGCGCCTGGGCACCCTCGCCGACGCGCTGACCACGCAGTGGCTGCGCCCCACCCTGGAAGACGAGAACCACCCAGACGCTGAGCAGGCGCTGGTCTGGTACGAAACCAGTTTGCTGCGGATCCGCGCGAACCGGCCGCAGACCGCGCTGGAGGTGCACGACCGCGGGGTCATCTCTGATCAGGCGCTGCGCCGGGAGACAGGGTTCGACGACGACGACGCGCCCACCCTGGAGGAGAAGCAAGCCCGCGCCGCCCGCGACGCCCATGATGCCCGCGAGGAGCCGGTCGGGCGGGAGCCGGTGCTGCCGGTCGACGAGACCGAGAACATGCCGGACACACTGCCCGCTGCCGCAGCCGTGCACGACCAGGCGGGGACGCTCGCCCACATGGACCGGCGGGGACGCGACCTGGTCGAGCAGATGAAGCGTCGGCACGGCCTGAACGATGACGAGCTACGGGATGTGCTGTACGGCCTGGTGCTGCTGCACTCCAAGGAGACGTGATGGCCGGGCGTGATCCGCGGGCCGGGCAGCGTGATCAGGTGGCGCGCGCTCTGGCCGGGCTGGAACCCATGGTGGGGCGGACTGTGCGGGCAGCGTTGGACCGGGTCGCCGCCCAGTACGCGGCCTCCCTGCGAGCATCCACCCCCGTGGGGGGCTTGGTGGCTCAGGGGGAGCCGGTTGATGACGCTGACGCGCGCCGCGTCTCGGAGTTGTGGGCTGCGGCGCTCCTCGTGATCGTGCTGGCGTTGCTGACCGTGTTCGGCGCCGCCCTGGTGGCGGCGCGGCGGGCGCTCGGCGTCCCCGACCCGCAGCCCGACACCCCGCCTGATCCTTCGCCGGTGCCCGGGCCGGCGAAGGCTGGCGAACCGGACCGGCCCGCTGACATCCCAGACCTGGTCGACCTGTATGTGAACCGGCCGCTGGAGTTGCCCGACGTGGTCCGTGACTACCTGCTCGCCGCGGAGAACCGGCTGCGTGACGTCGGCGACAGCCTGTGGCGGGCCGCCCGGCAGTCCCTCGCGGACGGGGTCGCCGCCGGCGACACCATGGACGGGTTACGGGCTCGGCTGCAGGCCACGTTCCGGGAAGGCGGAGCCCAGCTGGGGGAGGCCCGCGCCGCCCGTATCGCCCGCACGGAAACGCTGGCCGCGTGGAACTGGGCGGCGTTGCATGTCGCCCGCTCCCAGCCGTCCGGGTCGCGGCCGCTGTTCAAAAGCTGGCTGGCGACGATGGACCTGCGCACCCGCGACGCGCATTTCCGCGCTGACGGGCAGGTGGTGCCGTTGGACGGGGTGTTCCGTGTGGGCGGAGAGTTCCTCGACTTCCCCGGCGACCCGATCGCTTCACCGGGCAACACGGTGAACTGCCGGTGTGCGATGACGTTCCATTCCGAGGAGTCGGCCGAGCCGCCGCCCGACACCGGCCGGCAGGGACTGTCCGACCAGGAAATCAACGATGTCGTCAACGCGTTCGAAAAGCGAGGGGTTGTGAGGGACATCAGTGCCGCTTCGGGCGGCCCGTACACCGGGGCGATGGTGGCGTTGGTGCCGTCGCAGGCCGACATCGACCGGCTGCTGGTCGACGACGGCGAACTCGCCGACGACCTGCACCTGACGCTGCTGTTCCTCGGCGACGGCGACGACATTGACGCCGAAACCCGGCAGGAGATCGTGGACCGGCTGCGGGGGTGTGTCGCGGAGCTGCGCGACGTCGACGGTGTGCCGCTGCCCTTGCAGGGCGACGGGTTCGCGCTCAGCGCGTTCAACCCCGGTAGCCCCGAGCCGGACACGGCGCTTGTGCTCGGCGTCGGCGGCGAACACCTCGCCCAGGTGAAAAACGCGGTGACGTACTGCGTCGGCGACGTGTACGCGTTCCCAGACCAGCACACCCCGTGGGTGGCGCACGTCACCCTCACCTACAGCGACGACCTGGCCCAGCTTGCCGGGCTGGTCGACCGGACCGGGCCGATCACGTTTGATCGGCTGCGCGTCGTGTTCAACGGCGACGTCACCGACATTCCACTCGACGCGGCTTCTGAAGGAGACGCCATGCCTGACCAGGACCTTTCCGCTGCCGCGCAGCCGCCCCGCCGCTGGTCCACGCCGGGCGAAACCGCGCTCGCGTTCGAAGACGAGGAGACGGGGGACGGCCGGATTTTCGCGCCGCGCGCCCTGTACTGGGACGGCGAGTCGTGGCCGCTGCAGTACGCCGACGAAATGCGCGGCGGCCACCAGGGCGCTGTCCTCGCCGGGGAGATTCAGCAGATCAACCGGGTGGGTGGCCGTATCACCGGCGGCGGCGTCCTGTACCCGGACCGGGAGGCGGGGCAGGCGGCGATCGACCTGCTGGAGCAGCAGGCGCCGCTGGGGGTGTCCGTCGACTTGGACGACGTCGACATGGAGTTCGTCGACCGGCGCCGCCGCGAAGAGCACCCGGCTGAGGACGAGGTGGTTTTGCTGGCGTCCCTGAAGAAGGCGTCGGTCACGCAGCTGCCGGGCGGCGCCTGGTCGGTGCGAGCCACCCAGGTGGTGGAGTGGACGACCGGCGAGCAGGGCGCGATGAGCGGCGACGGGTTGCGGGCGGCGCTCACCGCGGCGGGCATCGCCGCGGCTGCCGGCGACGGCGACGACAAGCCGGGCGAAGTGCTGTTCTCCGAGCAGGCCGGTGACTTCGTCATGCGCATCACGAAGGCGCGGGTGCGCGGCGCCACCCTGGTGGCCATGCCCGCGTTCGCGCAGGCGTGCATCACCCTCGACCCCGTCGCGCCTGGGCCGGGCCTGGCCGCCTCCGGCGACTGCGAAGAGTGCGGCAGCGGCGGCGAACTCGAGGTGATGGACCCGCTGACCGCGTCCGCCTGGCACGAGCTGCAAGCCCTGCCCGCTCTGCCCGCCGCGTGGTTCCACGAGCCGACGGTGAAGGAGTTGCCGTCGGACTCGGGCGGCGTCCACTACGCCGACGGCCGGATCTACGGGTGGGTGGCGCAGGCCGGTGTGCCGCACGAAGGGTTTCCCGGGCGCCGGTTGACGATTGAGAGCCTCGGCGACATCGACCTGACGGGTTTCCTGCGCGCCAGGATGAACCTGGACGATGGGACAACGGTGAAGGTCGGCGCGTTCACGATGAACGTCGGCCACCACCGGGACGGCGCCGAATGCGAGACCAGCAGCTGCCAGTTCGACGACACTCGCACCGTCGCCGGGGTGATCACGGTCGGGATGTCGGAGGGCGGCATGTGGTTCTCTGGGGCGGCCGCGCCGTGGCTGTCGGACTGGGACCGGATGGTGTTCGCCGCGTGCCAGCCGAGCTACCACATGCGGCAGGAGCCGTCGGGGCGGTGGGCGCTGCGCGCGGTGCTGTCGGTGCCGGTGCCCGGGCACCCATCGCGGTTGGCGGCCTCAGCGGTCATTGACCGGGCGAACCTGGCGTTGACGGCGTCCGCCGCCCCCGTCCACCTGGCCCCGCCGGTCGTCGACTACGGGGCTTTGGCTGTCGCGGTGGTCGACGAGATGGAGCGGCGGGTCGCGGCCCGCGCGGAGATCGAGGCGATGAGGGAGCGAGTCGCGCCGGTCCGCGCTGAGATCGCCCAGGCGTTGGCCACCGACGTCAAGGCGGCGTGATGGCATGTAGGCCGTGCTCGGCGCGTACCGCGAACCAGCCGCTCCTGCAGGTGAAAGACGCTACCGGCAGGGTCGTCTACGAGCACGTGTCGCTGTTGAAGGTTGAGGCGATGGTGCAGCGGTACCCGGGCGGGCAGATCGTGCCCGCCGCGGGGGATGATCAGCCGCCCGTGCCGTAGCCACTCCAAGAGCGGGCCACCAAGGCGTTGCGGTGGCCCGCTGTCACATGTGCAAGTGGTCGCCTGGCTGCGCCGCCGTGCGCAGTACGTCCAGTCGGCTGGTGTTCTTGGTGTGAAAGTCATCGTGGGCGGTCACCAGGTCGGTGCCGGCCAGGGCGGATTCCAAGAAGATCTCCACTTCCCACATGGCGAGATAGCTACTGAAGAGGTCGATGCTGTTCACGGCGTCTGTGGTTGCGGGGCCGCCGTGGGTAACCGCGTTACGGATCCGAAGGAGCCGGTCGAGCTGGTGCTCCCATTCGTTGCCGAGCTGGGTCAGCCAGGTGGCGAAGGAGGCGGAGTTGCTTAGTCGTTTGTCTAGAGTGCGCAGCCGCCGCCCCAACTGGTGATGACTCGGGTAGAGGTCTTTGAGATCATGGAGAGCCTGCTGTGTCGAATTCGGCAAGAGCTCCATGAGTCTCAGGTCGGTGAACTTCACCGTCCTATTCTGGATAGCCCGAAGTTCCTCCCACGCGGTGAGGGGGAGCTCTGAAAGATCGCCGCCAATAGCGTCGAAGATCGTGCCAGACAAGTGGGTGCGAGTCTGGTACTCCAGCCATGCCGTTTTCATGTACGCGCCGAGGTGCTGGTTCCACGGGGCCGTGCCGACACGGGACGCGGCGGTCTCGATCACCTGGACGTTCGCGGTCACCCGGCCGAGAGCCGACCCGGCTTGAGTGTCGCGCCACCGGCCCAGCAGCTCCACGGCTTCGGCCAGCCTGGGCTCGGTGATCCGAATCTTGCCGTGGGCCTGCGCCCAATCGGCCATCGCGACATAGACGCTGGCCTGCTGTTGGCGGTCGTTTCGTTGGCTGGCGGCGTCGGAACTGGGCGAGATGAGCTGCCAACGGACTTGCACGGGAGAGATGTGGCTGGCGCCGGGCAGGAGACGCCAGATGCGTTCGTCGTAGACGCCCGCTTTGAACTTCCCGAGCGTTACCAGCGCTTCCACCTGGTCGCGGGCCGCCTTGACGGGGTCGATGTAGGTGTCCGCGGGCAGAGAGACGCGGACCAGCACGACGCCCTTAGCGTGCGGCATCCTGGCCATGAGCTTGCCGTCTTTGTCGGTCCACCGCTCGCCGTGCATGCCGAACTTGGCGGTGACTTCGTCTGGTTCACGGGGCACGATCTCACTGTCGAAGAAGACCATGTTCCCGATCGTTTCGACGCCCCGGAGATAGAGAGCAGCCCGCTCGTACGCCAGCCAAACCACGTGCTGGGATGCGCTGGGAGGTAGGGCGAGGAACCGCCCAACCAGTTCGCATCGCTGTCCGGCGTTCAACTCAGCCAGTTCCCAGACCTGCGGGTCAGTACCGGAGGAGTCCGGTACTGAGATGTCACCAAGAGCGAGGCGCGCCCGGTACACAGTCGGAGCATCGTTGTCGAGTAGTCCGGCCAGGTCGCAAATGAGCTGTTCGATGTCGTGTTCGGCGAGGCGCGCGAGCGCGAGGAAAAGATCACGCCTGATCGCGATCGCTTCGGGTGGAGAATTGTCCCGCCCGCACTTCGACCACAGGTCGAGCCAGGCCGCTTGCAGCACGTCGGGGCTCTTGAGACGGTGAATGAGGGTGTTCAGCGCCGTCTCCACAGGCGTTCTGTTCTTGGATGGATCGTTCCGAAGAGGCGTGAGCGATGTCTCGAAGGCGGCGAGGTCGCCCTGCAGCGCGATCTTGATTTTTTCGCCGAACCCGGATTTCACCGAGCGGTCGTAGTCGCTGATCGCCGAAGCCAGCGCCGGCGGATGGTAGTTAGGGTCGAAGTTGCGGGCGTCTCCCAGCCACACCAGCAGCTCTGCGGCGGCCGCGGGAAAGCTCAGCAGTGAAGGGCTGGCCCATCCGCGTGTCGGCGCCTTCAAGGCGTGTCGCACCTCGTCCGCAGTGTCTGGCTCCCTGGGTTCAATGGAAGACGACTCGGCCACATATCCTCCCTAAGTAACAACAGCAGCACCTAGAGTGTCATAAATGGGCAGGAGGGTTGTATGGTGTGCGCGAGCTCTGTGCAGCGAGGGCAACCACGACGCCCCTCAGCGGAATCCGCAGCGAAGATACCTGGCCAAAACCTCAATTTGCTGGGTCTCTTGAGCTTGTGTTGGTCACGAACCAGAAGGTCAGGCAGCGGTTAAGCTGACTCGCTAGATAGCTGCTGGCCGCGGGCCGGGCTCTCCGACTGACTCAGGAGAGACCGTGGAGCGGTTCGAACTGCCCGACGACATCACCAGCTTGGACGACGGCGAACTTTCAGCGCTCCTTGAGGGTGCTGTCGCCGCGTTCGACCAGCTATCCACCAGTGACCGGGTTTCGCCGGCCGACATGACCGAGCTGCGGCGCCTGTCGCAGGGCGTGCAGAACATCCGCGGCGAGATGGCGGACCGTGCGGCTGCGGCCGAGGCCGCCGCCGCCGAGATCGACGCCCTCGCCGCCGAGGTGCGCGGCACTCCCGCCGAGGAGGCCGCCACCGAAACCAAGGAGGCAGCCGCCGAAGGCGAGGAGGCTGTCGGCCCGGAGCCGACCCCGCCCCCGGCTGAGCCGGTGGTCGCCTCTGCGCAGCTCCCGGCCCGCCGCCCGGCCCTGGACCTGTCCGGGGTGCGCCGCCGTCAGCCGCGTGTCCTGCCGCCCGCGCCGCCCGCCGGCCCGGAGATCACCGCCAGTGTGGACGTTCCCGGCTACCAGCCGGGTCAGCCGCTCGACATGGACGGCGTCACCGAGGGCATCATCCGCCGCGCGAACGCCCTCAAGACCGCCGGTGGTGGTGTCGGTCTGACGGCGTCGTACCGGCTGCCGTTCCAGAACGAGCTGATCATCAATGACTCGTCGAGTGGTACAGAGGGCACCCGCGCGGTGATCCTCGCCTCCGACCAGTCGCGTCTGCCCGGCACCGACCTGGTCGCCTCAGGCGGCTGGTGCGCGCCGTCGGAGACGGTGTACGACCTCACGAGCATCGCCTGCCCGGAAATGTTGTGGGACCTGCCGGAAATCCAGCTCGCCCGAGGCGGTCTGCGCTATTTCCCGATCCCATCGCTCGACGTTGCTAGTATGACGTTCGTTCACACCGAGGCTGACGACATCGCGGGCTCAACCAAGCCGTGCTTCAGGATTCCGTGCCCAGATCCGATCGAAGTCAGGTGTGACGCTATCGGCGTGTGCCTGGAGTCGGGCATCCTCACTCAAAGGCACTTCCCTGAGCTCGTCGCCTGGTACCAGCGGAACGTCATGGTCGCGCATGAGCTGCGCATCCGCCAGCACCTGTTTGAGCTGGCCTTGGCGCAGGCCACCTCGGTCACCATCGGCGTCAGCTTTGGTGCTCTCTCAGCGGTGTACGCGGCGATCGCCCTACAGGCCGCTGACATGGTCGAGCGGCACTCCTTGTGCGACAGCATCAACATTGAGGTGACGCTGCCCTGGTGGTCGCGCAGCCTCATGCTGGCCGACCTGGCGCGGCAGAACGGGCGAGCCCTATCAGAGGTGCGGGTGCAGGAACTCATCAACCTGTTCGCGACCCTGGGCGTGCGCATCCAGTGGGCGCGCGGTCTGGGTCCGACCGTGCCAGCCGACATCGGCGGCACTACCCCGGCCGTCACCTGGCCTGATCAGATCCAGTTCCTCATCTACGTGGCCGGGTCGCTACAGGCCGGACGAGGCGGCGAGATCAGTCTCGGTGTCGTCCATGATTCGACCAAGTTTTCGACAAACGATTATACGGCCCTGTTTTCAGAAGAGTGCGTGACCTTGATCAATAGAGGTCCCGACCTCAGGTTGATCACCATGCCAATCTGTCCGAATGGTGCGACCGCCGCGCAGATCGACGCGGCCTGCCCGATTGCGTAGAAGAACGGGCCGGTCAACCTCTGAAGGTGACCGGCCCTAAATGAACCTACGCGCCCAGAAGGGGTTTATCGGGAAGGGGATCGCCGTGCTTGAGCAAACGCTGATAGTGCCCAGTGCACAGGGTTTGAGCATGAATCCGCCTGCCGCAACCATCGATGGTGCAGTGCGTGGCTTGCGGTCGCTTACCCGGCTTCCTCGCAGTGAGAGGGTCACCAGTTCGATACCACCGTTTCCAGTGCATGTCGCACCATCCGCGCTTGACGGCGATCACTTCGCAGTCATCAACGGCGCACGTCATAGAGATCCGCTCGCCCAGGGGCCTGTTCGGGAAGGCGTCGCCATGCTCTCGAAGCCGCTGGTAGTGACCAGCGCAGAGATCCAACGCCACGTATGGCTTCTTACAACCATCAATCGAGCAGTAGTCGTCCAGCGGGCGGCTATTGCTCGACCGGTCACCGCTGACGTTGTCGGCGTGCGGGATCGCCTTCAGATGAGCTGGGTTGACGCATCTCCGATGCAGGCACGTCGGCCCACCAGCGCAGGAGGCGGGCACATGGCAGGCGTGGTCGACGACCAGACCGTGGGGGACGGAGCCATGCTCCAAGATGTAGGAGTAACGGTGGGCTGGGAACTTGTGCCACGTGCCATATCCGTGGACGCTGATCGTGCCCTGCCAGCGCCAGCACTCCTCCGGAGCATTGCGGTCGACCAGTCGCCAGAAGTCGGCGACAGCGTCATCGGTGTAGATAAACCGGCGGCGTCCTTTGACGAGCGGGTTCCCGTGCCGCTGGAACCGGGAGTAATGCTTACGGCACATCCCCTTGCTGACGGATCGCTCGCCGCAGGTTCGCCCGTCCTCGACAACAGCACAGAACGTGTATTGCCCTGCACGAGATCGATTACCAAGCGGGTCGCCGGTCCGTTGCCAGCGGACGTAGTGCTTGTTGCACCAACCGCGTGCGATGGCGGGGCGGGGGCATCGCGTTCCGCTTTCGAGCACGCTGCATGTAACGTCGGGCATGGTCGGGCTCCTTCTTACCAAGGACTCGATCAGGGTCGGCGGTGCTCGCTACACCGTCGACCCACCTGCGCTGTTGGACCTGGTCAGGCTATCGGGCCGGTCCGGCGGTTCAAGGAGGTTCGGTAGAGATGCCGCACCCCGGCATGAGGCGCCGTGTCCAGGCCATCCCGGGCACGCCGATGCCGAACGGACTGCTCGGCGGCTGCACGACCATCCTCGACGTTGAGGACCCGCACGAGCTGCTCGGCGTCGACTGGATCAGCCTGTCGTGCAAGGAAGCGCACCCGACCGACTGGTGCCCGACCGACGACGCCGGCAACCCGCTGCCGGCCCCCGGCCCGAAGACGTTCGAACGGCCCGACAGTGAAACCGCCGGCCCGGTCACCGTCTACGCCGGGGCGGTGTGCTCGGCGCCGGGATTTTCGTACGCGGAGGCGGAACAGCACGCCCGCGCCGGCCTGTCCCAGGGCGAGGGCCGCGCCCTGGAGGAGTGGTTTTGGCGCGACGTGCTCGCCTCAACGGCGGTGGACCGCACCCCGGCGGCCGGGCCCGTGTCGGTCACGCAGGGCATCGCCATCTTGGAGGGGTGGCTGGCCACCGACTACGGCGGCGTCGGCGTCATCCACGTCCCGGCCGGCGCGGCCGCGCTACTCGGCCGGTTCAACCAGCTGATGGTGCAAGGTTCCCGGCTGCGCACCTGGTTGGGCAATTGCGTGGTGCTCGGCGCCGGCTACGCCGTCAACACCGGCCCGGATGGGAGCCCCGCACCGGCGGGGCAGGCGTGGTTGTACGCGTCCGGCCCGGTGGTGGTGCGGCGCGGCCCCGTTGACGTCATCCCCGGCCGAGCGCCCGCCTCGGTGAACATCCGCAACAACGACCGGCTGGTGCTCGCGGAGAGGACGTTCGTCCCCTCGACGACGTGCGCTGTCGAAGCCGTGCTGGTCGACCTGTGTCTGTGCTGCCCTTGAGGGAGATCTCGTGATCAGAATCTGGCCCCGTCGAGACCTCCGTCAGGCTTTCGCGGCGTGGGCGGTGCAGCAGCGACCGAAGGTCCGCACCACCTCACCGGTCGAGTTCGCTGTCCCCGACGCTCTCATCCCAGCCATCCCTGAGCACCTTCTCGCCGGTGCCCGGCTGGATGGCCAGCTGTACGTGGCACCTGCCCCCGATGCGCGAGCTACGCGAGGGGACGCCGATCAGGGGCAGGTGCCGCTCCCGCCCGCCGCCCAGGACACCGGCGAGCAGGCAGAGCAGCCACTGCTGGCCGGCGGCGAGCCTGCCTCTCAGCCTGCGGCTGGGCAGGAAGACGATCCCGCCGGCTCGGCGTCGGTTTCGGCCAGGCGGCGAGGCCGCGGCAAGAGCGAGAAGGGGCGCTGACATGCCGGTCGAGCCGCAACCGTGCACGCCTGGGGGCGGTGACCCTGACGCGCCACCGCCGTGCTGTGCCCCGGTGATCGCCGCGCAGGCGCTGTGCCTGCCCGACGGCACACCCGTCCTGCTGGTCGTCCGCTCGGGCTGCGTCGAGTGCGGCACCACCCCCGCCGACCCGCAGGCCATCGGCTGGATCAACCCCCAAACGGGCGTTTTCACGCCGGGGGTTCCGCCGGCGGGGGCGGGGCCGTGCGACGGCGGGTGCGCGACCGTCACCACCGTCCAGCTGTGCGACCTGCTCCCCGACGGCGACTGCCAGATGTTCCTGCGGCACCTGGTCCGGGACTGCGACGGCGCGGTCACCAGCTCGGTGGACACCACCCTGGACGGGGTCACCCCGTACACGGTGACCGGCACGGCGGGGAGCTGCGCCGCGTGCTCGGCCGGATGCGTCGAAACGATCTGTGTGCAGCGGTGCGACGACACCGACGGCGACGGCCAGGCCGACGCCGCCTACAGCGAGCTGTGGTGCGTCCGCGCGGACGGCGGTGCCGAACTGGTGCTGACCTACCAGGCAGATCCGTCCACGCCGTACACCCCGATCGCGCCGGTGGAGTGCACCTACGGCTGCCCCGAGACCGAGACGGTGACCCTGTGCGACGCGTCCGGGCCGTTCCTGCGGCGCTACACCTTCCTCACCGGCCAAGCCTCCTACGAGGACGTCGAACTCGACGGGCAGACCCCGCACATTGTCACCGGCACCGTCGGCGTCTGCGCCTCCGATAGCGACTGTCTCGACACCGTATGCCGCACCCGCTGCGACGACACCGACGGCGATGGCCAGGCGGACGCCACCTACAGCGAGTTGTGGTGCGTCCACGCGGACGGCTCCGCCGACCTCGTCCTCACCTACCAGGACGACCCGTCCGTGGCGTACACCCCGGTCGCCCCCGTCGAGTGCGGGTACGGCGCCGTCGCCTCCGAGGCGCTGACCCTGTGTGACGACAGCGGGCCCTTCCTGCGCCGCTACACCTGGCTCAACGGCGCCGCCTCGTACGAGGACGTCGAGTTCGACGGGCAGACCCCGCACGTGGTCACCGGCACCGTGCGCACCTGCACGGCCGAGACGCCATGTGAGGCGCAGACCACCCCGGCCGCCACACTCGGCCTGTGCCTCGCCGACGGCACGCCGATCGCCGTCCTCGTCACCCGCGACTGCAACGGCACCATCACCCGGGACGGCTGGCTCAACCTCACCACCGGCACCTACAGCGCGGGCGAGCCGCCGGCCGGGACGATGGCATGCGGCAACCCCCGCTCCATCTCCACCACGGGCACGTTCTGCGACGTCGACCCGGCCAGCGGCGACGTCTACGGCCTGGTGCTGATCGAGTACACCTACGGCGCGGACGGCGCGGTCGCCGCGGTGCGCCTCGTCGACGCCACCACCGGGCAGACGTACGTGCCGCAGGGCGAGGTGACGACGTGCCCGGCCGGCGTCGCCCAGCCGGAGCGCGACCTGGTGCAGCTCTGCGACACCACCGCGGGCGGTGGCACGGTCACCCCGTTCGTGCGGGACTTCGCCCGCGACGAGAACGGCGCCATCACCGGCCACACGGACTACCTGCTCGATGGCAGCCCGTACACGCCGACCGGTACCGTCGGCCGGTGCGTCGACCAGTGCCGGGACTGCGAGACGGTCGTCCTGTGCGACACCATCGCCCTCCCGCCGACGACCATCGCCGGGACAGCCGCGGCGGGGACGCTGCCCAACGGCGTCACCTACTCGGTCACCGCCCCGTCAGCGTTCCCGCCGGGCAGGCAGAGCGACGGCGCGGCCTGGTGGGGCGTGGCGCTCTTCCCCAACCCGAACGTGCCCCTCACCCGGTGGACGTTCAACCAGCCCGTCACGGTCGACTTCAGCGTCGCCATGGTCTACTCGACCGGCACCGCGACCAGCGAGAACACGGTCCAGCTCCCGCCCGGAGCGGTCCCGCTCAGCCTGCCGTCCGGCTACACCTACAACCAGGTAACCCGCATCCTGCGCGCGGACGCCACCCTCACCGGCTGCACCCTCAACAGCCCTACCCGCGCGGCGTCCGCCCGGTTCCGCGTCACTGGGGTGTCCACGTTCACGCTCCAGTACCTGGGCGGCAGGACCCTCAGCACTGAGTGCCGCCGATTCGGTACCTGGGAGTTCGGCGCCCTCGACGTCTTCCTCGGCGGACAGTTCGCGCGCACGGTGTGCCGGGACTGCACCGGGGAGGTCGTCAGCAGCACCGACACCCTCCTCGACGGGACCACGCCGTACGCGCCGGTCGGGCTCGTCGGCGTCTGCCAGCCGGACGCGGAGGAGCCGGGGGAGCCCGTCGAGCCGGACACCGAGGTCGTCCAGCTCTGCGACACCGCCGCGGACGGCATCAGCACGGCCTTCCTCCGCGTGCTCACCTTCCCGGCCGGCGGCGGCACACCCACGGTGGCGGACACCGCCTTGGACGGCGTCACGCCGTACACGCCGGTCGGGACGGTCGGCGTGTGCCAGCCCTCGCCGGTCGAGGCGGAGCCGTGCCGGGACTCGTCCTCGACGCTGCTGTGTGACACCGTTGCGCAGGACGCCATCACGGTGTTCGACCCGGCCGCCCGGCCTGGCTCGGACGGCTGGCAGGTCGTGAGCTTCACCGGCGCCAACCCCGGTTATCCGCCAGAGGGGCCGTTGCTGTACGACGCCCCGCACCCGCCGGGCCCGTTCATGGGCGCCCGCAACGACCTGAGCGCGGGCCCTGGCCCGGCCTGGCCCGGCTATGACCTCGCCCCGCACCGGTGGGTGCTCCGCAGGACGTTCACGGCCCCGGAGGACGGCATCGCGTCCGTTTCCTCTGTCGGGTTCCGCGGCGACGGCGGGGCCCGGGTGCGGGTCAACGGCCAGGACGCCGGCATGTACGGGCAGTGGAACCAGCCCGCCACCTCGGGCACGGCGCAGATCCCCGTCACGGCCGGCCCCAACACGGTCGAGATCGAGGTCCGTGACGGCGGCGGCAACAACTGGGTACAGGGCCGCCTCGACATCGTCATGACCAGGACGCAGCAGTTCATGCGGCGCACGGTCGTGGACTGCGAGACCGGCGAAACCGTCTCCGTCGTGGACACCACCCTGGACGGCGAGCCGTACGAGGTCACCGGCGTGGTGGGCCAGTGTGAGCCGGTCGCGGAGTGCTGCGAGCAACCGCCCCCCGAGACCCGCCTCGACGTCGAGACCGCCCTCATGTGCGCGGTGGACCAGGCCACCGGCACCACGCTCGGTCAAGTCCTTGTGGAACGCCTCTACGACGACCAGACCGGGGAGCGCACGGAGCAGCGGCTCACCGACCCGACCACCGGAGACCCGCTGACGCTCCCGGCCGGCGCCGTCCTGGCCGCATGCCCGGCCGAGAACACGGTATGCCGGAACGCCTCCACGCTCCTGCTGTGCGACCTGCCGACAGACGGGACGCCCACCCCGACCGTCACGGACACGAGCGGAACGCCGTACTACCCGTACACCACGGGCGTACCCACGGCCGGAGCCCAAACGCTCTGGGACGGCGGCACGCTGACCCTCCCGGACGCTGCGGGCCCACAACCGGGCACGACAGGCACCGTACGCACCGCTGCGGCGACCATCCAGGCGCCACGGCCGGTCTGCGACGCCGGCACCGCGCACGTAACAGTCCAGGTCGACGTCACCCAGCTCGGCCCTGACACTGGCTGCGCCGCCACCGGGTTCCTCGGCCTCTACAACGGCACCGGCGAAGCGAACCGGGTAGCCCTGGCACTCGCCCCGCCCAACACCCCCGCAGGGTGGACGGGCACGCTCACCGCCGAGGCAGACGTTCCGGCCGCCGATCTTGCAGCCGGGAACGTCGCCGTCCTGGTCGCGTTCGACGCCTACGATGACAGCGGCGCCATCTGCCCGCCGCCGCGCCGCACCGGGTGGCAGCTCGCCGAGTTCGACGCCACCGTGGTCTACGACCAGGCCGGATGCCCCGCCCAGTTCCTCCGCACCGTCACCACCGACTGTGAGACCGGCGCCGTCGTCTCCGTCACGGACACCACCCTCGACGGTGCCTCGTACACCGTCACCGGGGAGGCCGGGCAGTGCACCCCGACCAGCAGCGGCAGCACGGTCGTAGAGCCGTGCGGGGACACCGAGCTCGCGCTGCTTTGTGACCTGACCTACGACCCGCAGGCCCCAATTCCGACTCCGGCGGGCGACTTCACGCTGACCGGGAACGTGGTGGCCGGCAATGAAGGCACGACTCTGTGGTTCGCCCAGGCCAACCAGCCCGCTAACGGCGTAGCTGAGCTGACCGTGAGCGGGCTGCTCCCGGCCGT
The DNA here is from genome assembly GCF_050943795.1 of Streptosporangium sp. CA-115845. Taxonomy (NCBI): domain Bacteria; kingdom Bacillati; phylum Actinomycetota; class Actinomycetes; order Streptosporangiales; family Streptosporangiaceae; genus Streptosporangium; species Streptosporangium sp. CA-115845. The sequence continues at coordinate 4,080,087 of NZ_CP191988.1, forward strand.
GCTGTATGAGTTTCGGTTCGCGTCCGCGTGGATCGGTGCGGGAGCCCCCGACCCGGCTAACAACAACGCCATCTATCTGCTGGAAGTCCTTGACGGCGCCACGGTGCTCGCCACGAGGACTCGGAACACTTCCAACGGGTCGAACGTGTTCCCGGGCGGTGTGCTGTCCGAGGACTTGCCGCCGCTGGCGTTCATCGCCCCCGCTACTGGCGCGGTCACGATCCGGTTCATTGACCAGACGACCGGCGGTGCGATCAACGACCGTGACCTGTTCCTGATGCCGTTCGAGGTGCGGACGGCGGCGCTGACCCTCAAACGCACACCGTTCCTACGGCGTTTCACTTTCGACTGCGACGGCGGCCTCACTTCGACCCAGGATCTCGGCCTGGACGGCGTCACGCCGTACACGCTGCAAGGCGTAGAAGGCACCTGCGGCGGGGACAGCAGCGGAGGCGCCGCGCCCGGCCCGGACACGGAAGTCATCCAACTCTGCGACGTCGCTTCGGACGGCTCGTCCACGCCGTTCTTGCGGCAGCTCACCTATGAGCCAGGCGCGGATACCCCGACCGTCGTGGACATCGCCCTGGACGGCGTCACCTCGTATACGCCGGCTGGGACGGTCGACATCTGCCAGGGCGCGGCCGAGGGCCGGGACGTCGAACTCACGCCCATGTGCGTAGTCGACAACAACAGCGGCGGCGTGATTCAACGGATCCTCGCCGAGGTCACCTACGACACCGCCACCGGCGACCGGCTCGGAGTCAACTACGTCGACCCGATCACGTGGGGGCCGGTGGCGCTGCCCGGCGGCACGCACCTGGACGTGTGCCCCGAGGAGCAGCCCGACCCGACACCGGACATCGAGGTCATCCAGCTGTGCGACCTCGTCGACGGCCAGGACCCGGTGCCGTTCCTGCGGCACCTCGCCTACCTGCCTGGGGCGACCGCGCCGGTCGTCACGGACACGGAGCTCGACGTCGTCACTCCGTACGCCCCGGTCGGGGAAGTCGGCGTGTGCCCGCCTCCCTCGCAGGAGTGCCAGACCGTCTCAACGGTCGAGCTGTGCGACGTCCTCCCCGACGGCACGAGGACGCGGTTCCTGCGGCACATCACGCGGGACTGCCAAGGCGAGGTCACCGGCACCGCTGACACCCTGTTGGATGCGGTGACGCCGTACACGGTCACGGGGGAGAGCGGCGACTGCGCATGCCCGTCGCACCTGCTGACGGAGTGCCGCTGGGACGCGACGACAGGCGGGGTGGCGGATACTCCGTACCTGGAGCTCATCGCCGTTGACGGGTGCACGGGCGAACTCACCACTCTGGGCACCTACTTGCCGGACCTCAGCGCTCCATACGAGCCCGTGTCGCCCACAGAGTGCCCGGTCGAGGGGGCACCACCGGCCTACGGGGTGCAGGCCCGCCGTGTCGTGCTCAGCCCTGGTGGGTCGTGGGACGCGGCCGGAATCTCCCGCCTGCAGTCGGTGACCGTGACTGTCAGCGGTGGCGGGTCGGGGAGTGTCACCACGGCGGACGGAACGTCGCCTCTGCTGCCTGGGGAGTCGGTCACTTGGTCGGTGCAGCGTGATCAGGAAAGCGCGCTGGTCGGCCCTCTCAGTGTTGCCGTAACAACCGGGAATGTCGGCGTGACCTGGACAATCGGAGTGATCTTGTAATGAGTGGTTGCTGCGGGCCTGGCCCGGTCATCGTCACCGGCGCAAACGCGACGCCGAGGCTGGACGTGGAGGCTGTCGTCCTCTGCGATCTCCTCGCCGACGGCACTGCGGTCCTGGTGCTGGTCGAACCGATCTACGACACCAATACCGGGGACCGGGTCGGCACCAGGCTGGTGGACCCTGTCACCGGCGACCCGTACACCCCGGTCGGGACGCTTGGGCCGTGCGCGGCGGACGGCTGCAACGCCAGCACCACGTCTCAGCTGCTGTGCGACGACAACGGGCCTTTCGCCCGCGCGACCACGCACGACTGCACCGGTGCTGTGCTCGGCGTCCTGGACCGCACCCTCGACGGCCAGCCGTACACCGTCACCGGCACGGTCGGCGTGTGCCCCACCTCCCCGGACTGCGAGTCGCCGACCACCCCGACCGCGACAGTCGGCCTGTGCCTGGCGGACGGCACGCCCATCGCCGTCACCGTCATCCGCGACTGCGAGGGGGCGGTCACCAGCGAGGGATGGATCAACCTGCAGACTGGCGCGTACAGCGCGGGTGCGCCCCCGGTCGGCACCGTCGCCTGCGGCAGCTCCCAGTCGGTGCAGGTGTCCGGCACGTTCTGCGACGTCCTGGCGGACGGCACGGTCGCCGGGCTGGTGCTGATCGAGTACAGCTACGCGGCGGACGGCACGATCGCCGGCGTCCGCCTGGTCGACGCCACGACCGGCGCGACCTACACCCCGACCGGCACCGTCACCACCTGCCCGGCCGGTGTCGAGCAGCCTGAGCGGGACCTGGTGCAGCTGTGTGACACCGCCGCCGACGGCACGGTGACCGAGTTCATCCGGGACTATGCCCGCGACGAGAACGGGCAGATCACCGGACACACGGATTACGCCCTGAACGGCACCCCGTACACGCTGGCCGGCACGGTGGGCGCCTGCGACGTGGAGCCGTGCCGGGACACCTCCAGCACGCTCTTGTGCGACACCACGACCACCGAATCCGTCACCGTCTTCGACCCGGCGAACGTCACCGGCCCGGACGGCTGGCAGGTCGTCTCCTTCACGGGCAACCAGCCCGGCTACGGGCCGACCGGTGCCATGCCGTACGACGTCTACCGGGGCACGAACAACGCCGGTCAGGTCTCCTACGGTGCGCGCCCGGACCTCAACGCAGGACCGAACAGCATCCCGTGGCCCGGCTACGACAACGCCCCGGTGCGCTGGATCATCCGCAAGACGTTCACGGCGCCGGAGGACGGCACCGCGACGCTGACCGCCGTGGGCTTCCGGGCGGACGGCGGCGGCCGGGTCCGGATCAACGGCGTCGACATGGGCCTCTACTCCCAGTGGGGGCAGCCCGGCGTCGGAGGTGGCGGCCAGGCGCCGGTCACTGCCGGCCCCAATGTGATCGAGCTGGAAGTCCGAGACGACTGGGGCTTCAACTGGGTGACCGGCCGCCTCAACATCGTCATGACGCGGACTGTGCAGTTCATGCGCCGTCAGACGGTGGACTGCGAGACGGGCGCCGTCGTCTCCCAGACGGACACCACTTTGGACGGCGACCCGTACACGGTCACCGGCGAGGTCGGCCAGTGCGAGCCTCTCGCCGAATGCTGCCCGCCTCCGCCTTGGCGGGACGCCGAGACGCTGACGCTGTGCGACACCGCAGCGGACGGCACGGTCACGGAGTTCCTGCGGACCCTCATCTACTCCGATAGCGGGCCCACGGTCACCGTGGACACCGCCCTCGACGGCATCACCCCGTACGCCTCGGCCGGCACCGTAGGCCGGTGCTGCGACACGACCGTGCTGGGCGAGTGCACCTACAGCCTGCCGGACACCCCCACCGGGTTCGCCCTCGCCGATCCCGCCTACCCGGGGTGCTGGGTCGGCACGGCCGGGGCCCCGTCCTACGCGTACGGGGACCGCGTCACGTCGTGGGCCGCCACGTACCAGTCGGACTCCAACACCAGCTCCGTCGTCCTGTTTAACAGCCCTGACCTCGGCGGCGCGATCAACTTCACCGCGTTCACCCCGGCCCTGCCGGTCAACCCGGCCCAGTCCGCTGCGGCGTATACGGGGACCGCCGTCATCAGCGGCGTCACGGTCACCCTGACCGCGACGGGCGGCAACGGCCTGGGGATCTGGCAGGCCAACAACACCGGCCTCTACATCAACCCGGGCGACGCGTTCCGCCTCGACTTCTCGAAGCCGGTGCGCCTCACCGTCAACACCTCCGGGTTCGCCGACCCGCCGTCCCTGCACGAGCGGCTCTGTGATGTCACCGTCAAGACGGTGCCGTGGCCGGCGCTGCGGCTCGCCGACTGCCAGGGCGTCATCACCACCGTGGACCCGGACACCCGGGAGCCGATCCCGGCCGGCGCCGTCCTGGACTGCCAGGCGCCCGGAGGGGTCGCCTGCGCCACGGCCGCAGTGCAGACCATCCGGCTGTGCGACCTGGACCCGACCGTGGAGGCCGACGAGGACGGGCGCCGCTGCGCCGTGCCGTTCCTGCGGCACCTCGCCTACGACTGCGCGGGGGAGCTGAGCAGCTTCCATGACACCAGCTTGGACGGGACCACCCCGTACACGCCGGTCCAGGTCGTGGACTGCCAGTGTGAGAGCGGCGAGGGCCTGACGTCCACGATCGAGGTCCCGTGGCAGGTCGTCAGCGTCGTCGAGGACCCGGCCGGGCTGCCGCGCCAGGACTTCATCTACACCGTGTCCCCGGAGAACGACCCGGCCCGGATCGGCACGATCCGCGTGCACGTCTCCCGGGCGGCAGGTGCGCCCTGCAGTGCCTACAACATCAACAATCTGGTCTTCTCCAACACCTCGGCGTACACGCTGACCCTGGACGCCGTGGCGCAAGAGATGAGCTACCTGCGGGTCGACCTGGCCGACTTCGATACCTTCGAGCCGGTCGCGATCAATACGACCTACCCGCTACCGACCCGCCTCGGCGGCACCGCCGGATGGAACGCCGCCCACACGAGGATCGTGCCCTCCGAGAACGACGGCACCGGCTACATGTACTGGGACAACCCGCCCGCACAGGTCGGCTGGAGCGTGCTCAACCAGGGCGGCGGCGTCTCCTGCTCCGCGCTGTCCTTCCAGGGGATGACGGTGGAGCCGGGCGGCTGCTGCGGCGGCGAGTCCTCCACCCCGTGCGGGGACACCGAGATCGCCCAGCTCTGTGACCTGGTAGCCGCACCCGCGACGCCGCTCCCGGTACCAGCCGACTCGTTCACCCTGACGGGGAACGTCCAAGTCATCGGCGACACGCTGCAATTCTCCCGCAACAACGTCCCCCCGAATGGAGTGGCGCAGCGCGCCGTGACCGGCCTCATCAGCGGCGCCGCCAGTGAGCTGCTGTTCGATGCCGGGTGGGGCGGGGGCGGCAATCCGCCGGCCACCAACGACGCGATCTACCGGGCGGAAGTCCTCGACGGGGCGACCGTCCTGGCGACCAGCACCGTCAACCTGTCCAACGGCAGCGGCTCGGCCGGGGCGGTTGTCGCGCAGCCGCCCCTCGCGTTCACGGCTCCACCGAGCGGCACCGTCACCGTGCGGTTCACCGACCTCAGCACCGGCGGCGCCCTGAACCGAGACCTGGTGATCCGCCCCCTCACGGTGGAGACGGAAGGCGTCGAGCTCACCGCGATCCCGTTCCTGCGGGCGTACACCTACGACTGCACCGGCCTGCTCCTGACCACCGCGGACACAGAGCTGGACGGCAGCACCACGTACACGCCCCAGGGCCAGGTGGGCGTCTGCTCCGGGACGTCGGGCACCACAACCGCGACGGAGCCGAGCCCGGTCAACACCGGAGTGCGGGCCGTGACGGGCACCGCCGCGCAGGACCTCGCCGCGGAGTTCACCGGCCTCCAGTCCGTCAGCCTCGCCGTCCTGGCCGGCGCGGTCAACGCGACCATGAGCGATGGCAGCGCCGTCCCGATCCCGGCAGGCGTCACCCTCACCTGGTCCGTCTCCAAGGACACGGACACCGCCCTCGCCGCGGCGTCCTTCGCCGGGGCCAACCCCTCCGCCTTTTACCTTTTGAACTGGACGTACCTGTCATGAGTGGAACGAACGCCGGAATCGGCATGGTGGGCGCAGCGGCGGTCACCGTGGACCCCGACCCCTGCAACGCCCTCACCGAGGGGCCCAGCGGCCTCCTCGTGCCCTCCACGACCGTCGAAGGCCTCGCCCCCGGGACGGCGGTCGGTACCGGCCGCTCCGTGGACGTGGACGTGGCCGCCCCGGCTGCCGGCGCCTGTCCGCAGGAGTGGCAGGTCGGGGCGCGGCTCACGCCCCCGTACGACGAGAAGCTGCTCCAGGCGTTCGTGGACCTCGTCGCCACGCCGAGCGGCGGATGGGTGGACAGCACGCTGTCCGTCGACCTGCCGGAGGCGGGCGTCTATGAGGTGTCCGCGACCCTTCACACGGTGATCGCGGTCAACCCGTCCAGCGGGGCGTTCAACATCTCGATCTCCGGCCGCCTGTGGAACGCCGAGGCAGGCACGGCCGTGATCGGCAGCCAGTACACGGTGCAGCAGTGGGCCGCGAACGCCGCCCCGACGAACTTCGAGTCAGACGCCGACCTGTGCACCTTCCACAAGTTCATGGCGGTCACGGTGCCCACGACGGTCCGTCTGGAGGTCATGCGGCTCAACAGCAGCGGCACGCCTGTCTCCACCACCGGCCTCCAGGTCTCCAACACGCGACTCGCCTTCAAGAAGATCAGCGACTAGGCGGGTGGCTCGGCCCGTCGGCGTACTGAATCACTACTTACGTCCTAGAACCTGGAGGTTCACATGTCTGGTACGAGCGGGAGCGTCTCGGCCGCACTCCCAGATTTGGAGTACGAAGTCCTCTGCGACGACCAGGGCGGCGGCACGAGCGTGCCTTTCCTGCGCCGCTACAGCACCGAGGACGGCGCAACCGTCGTCACGGACACCGCGCTCGATGGGACCACGGCCTACACACCGACCGGCACCGTCGTCCGCTGCGACGCCCAGCAGTCGCCCGCAGCGAATCCGCAGATCGATAGCACGGCGCAGCGCCAGGCTGGGGCAGGCGCCGTCACCATCGCGGCGGGCGCCCGCTCGGTGACGTTCATGGTGTTCGCTGGCGCGCCGACCGTGTCGATCGGTGGCGGGGCGGCGGTGGTGTTCCCGGCCGGGGCCGCGGCCACCTGGAGCGTGGACCGCGGAGGCGAGGCCGGCGAGAGCCTGCAGGACGAGTTCATCTTCACCGGTGTAGTCGGCAGTGACTTCGCCGTGCTTTCCACGCGCGAGGTCTAACCAGTGGCCACCAGCGGCGAATACACGCCAGCAAGACGGCGTGTATTCGCCGCCACAGGCATCACCAACGCTTCGGGCAACGTGGTCTTCAATTTCAATCCGGCCTTCACCGGCGTGCCCGTGATCACTCATGCGACACAGACGGGCGTCGCTGACCTTACGGAGTGCCGGATCACCTCCCTGTCAGCGAGCTCGGTGACGTTCAACGTCCGCCGCTCCCCGGCGGTGACCCTCCTCGGCATCTCAGTCATCCAGGTGCCGCAGCCCGCCTCGGGGGTGACCGTGCACTGCATGGCCGTCGAGGCGGGTTCGATCTAGACGCCGAACCCTTCGACGAACTGGCAGGTGTTTCCGCCCCTGACCGTTGGCTGCGCTTCGTCCTTCACCGGCTGCACAGCTAGGGCAAGCCCTGGAAGAAGGCCCAACGGTAGTCTGTGGAACAGCCGCTGGTTGCGGGCCGGGCTCAGGCACTCCCTACAGGAGCACCCTTGAGCAGATGCGGCTGTGGCGGCGGACGGTGCGAATGCGTCATCGTCGCCGGCGACAACATCACCGTGGAAGGCGACGGAGGCACCGCCGCCCCGTATGTGATCAGCGCGACCGGCGCCGCGGTCACCTGCGAGCAGGTGCGGCCCTGCCTGTCGGTCGGTCCCGGCGCCACCTACGACCCCGCCACGGGCGTCATCGGCGCCGCCATCTCCGCTGACCCGGACAACCAGGTCGCCCTCGGCTCCGACGACGGGCTGTTCGTCCCGCCCGGCGGCACCTCGTTGCAGGCGCAGGACAGCCCCACCCTCGACTTGGAGCTGACCGGCGACGGTTCGGCCGGCAACCCGTATGTCGTCCAAGGCGACGTGATCCTGGACCCGGCCCCGCCCGGCGGTGGCACCAACCTCATCCAGGAGGGCCCGGACGGGCTCTATGTGGAGTGCACGCAGGTCCGCGGCTGCCTGTCCGCCGGGCCGGGTGTGAGCTACGACCCGGCAACTGGTGAGATCGCCGCGAACATCTCCAGCGATGCGGGTAACCAGGTGTCCATCGGCGGCGATGACGGCCTCTACGTGTCGGCCAGCGGTGGTTCGACGGTCACCGTGCAGGACTCGTCGACGGTGGACATGTCCGGGGACGGGTCGGCGGGCAGCCCGATCACCGCCGCTGTGATTCCCGATCCTGCCGCGGGCAACCTGCTCACGACCGGTCCGGCTGGGGTGGCGGTGCCCTGTGAGGCGGTGCAGGACTGTGTCGGCAGTGCCCTTGGCGACGGGTTGATGTACGACGACGCGGCCAACGAGTTCCGGGCCCGGCTGAGCACGCAGGTCGGCAACAACGCTACCTTCGGCCCTGATGGCGGCCTCTACGTGCCGGCCAGCGGTGGTTCGACGGTCACCGTGCAGGACTCGTCGACGGTGGACATGTCCGGGGACGGGTCGGCGGGCAGCCCGATCACCGCCGCTGTGATTCCCGATCCTGCCGCAGGCAACCTGCTCACCACCGGCCCGGCCGGGGTGGCGGTGACGTGCGAAGCGGTGCAGGACTGCGTGGGCGCCGCTCTGGGGAATGGGCTCGTCTACGACGACGCGGCCAACCAGATGCGTGCGCGCCTGAGCACGGATGCGGGGAACAGCGCGGCCTTCGGCGGCGACGGCGGCATCTACGTGCCGACAGGCGGCGGGGCGACCGTCGTCACCGCAGGCAGTGACTGCATCGCCATGTCAGGGGACGGCTCGGCGGGTAACCCGATCACGGCCGCCCCTGTCGTCGACCCAGACCCGGCGAACACGTTGGAGTGCGGCCCGAACGGGCTGCGAGTGTCAGCGCCGACACTCGCGCTCCAGTGCGGCCTAACTGGTGACGGGTCTGCGGGAGCTCCGCTGGGGGCCGCGGTGCAGGCGTGGCCCTACCCGTGTGACGTCAACGACAACGCGGGCGGCGTGTACTGCGACAGCTCCGGACAGCTTCGGGCGGAGCCGCGCGCCAAGTACCAGTACTTCACCACCACGCTCAACGAGCTGTTTCCCGCAAACCCTGTCGTGCCAGCGACGACCACGACAGGCGGCACGGTGGTGGCCACCCGGACGCTGGACATCACGAACCCGGACCCGTGCCGGCCGGCGATCGCTATCACGTCGGTCGAAGTCGACGTCGACTTCGTTATTCCGCCGGGCGGCAGGGCCGGCCACTTCGTCTACGGCGACGAAATGTACCGGTTCGAAAATCGTGGTTCTGCGACCGTGTCGGACGTCCACACTCAGACCACCAAAGTGCTGGGCAACACGACGATTCCGCCGGGCGCCACGATCACCGTGAGTTTGGACATCGCGTTGGGGTTCGGCCTGGCCGGGGCCACCTACAACAGGGTTCAGTCGTACATCCGCGCGATGGTGTTCGCGCTGTAGAAGGGGGACGCATGGAAACGCGGAACGGCGAGCACACGCGGTACTTCCGCAGCCAGGGCGGCAGCATCGGTGAGATCAACGAGTCACAGCCGGGCGCTGGGGGCCTGCCCGAAGGGGCGGTGGAAATCACCGAGAAGGAGTTCCAGGAGGCCTACGCCGGGTGGCAGACCGGAGTCGCCGAGCATGTCGCCGGCCTGGAGGAGGCCGAAGCTGAGCGGGCCGAGGAGGACTACGAGGCGTTGCGCGCCGCCGGGATTCCGCAGGCAACGGCGCAGCGCCTGTCTGGGTACGACGCGGAACGTCGTAATCGCTGAGACGCGCGTGCCGCCCCGCTCGATGCGGGCCGCCCCCGGCGTGTTGAGCGGGGGCGGCCCTGTGCGGGGCGCGGGGCGGCCGGGGTAGTCGGCCGGCACCGGCGCACCATGACGTGGTCAGCCCCCACCCGCCGTCGACCCGGCCAGGTGCCCGAGCGCCGCGCGGCGATCCTACGGGGCACGCAAGAAGATCGGCACGGTGTTGTTCGTGGCGTACGGGTGATCTGGAGGTGGCATGCTGGACGGATGCTCATAACCGCCCTGCCTGGGGCGAAAAAGGAAAACGTTCAGCGTGTTCTTCGCCGTGCCCATATTGATTTGGTCAACGCTGTTCAGAGTCGGGGCGACTCGTTTCAGCGGTGCGTGGGCTACCTGCGGTGGGCGCAGGAAGCCCACGCAGCCCTTCGTGGCCAGATCAGCACGGCGGACATGAACAGGCTCATCTTCACTGACCGGTACTGGGCACTCCAGCAGGCGATCATGTCTGCCGATGCGATCACTGGTGATCTCGGTGTGACGCTCTCGGGCAACGTCTACCTCGAAATGCTGGAGCGGGAAGTCGCGTTCGCTGGCGCTGTCCAGGCGTTGAAGCAGCAGGTGGGCCGCTGGTCGTTCGGCGGTTGTTTCGTCGTCGCGGACACCAGCTTCTACATTCAGCATTCGAAGAAGTTGGAAGAGGTCGACCCCGGCCCTCTGCTGGACGTGGTGGAGGGGGAGCAGGTTCACCTGCTGTTCCCGATGGCGGTCATCGACGAGCTCGACCAGCTGAAGGAGAGCAGTAAGAACCATGTGCGCTGGCGGGCAGGGTATACGTTGAGCTTCATCGACCGGAGGTTTGAGGCGCCCGCTGAAATAGCGGTGATTCGGGAGCGGAGTGCTCTGGCCAAGGACAGCGGCGGGAACCCGGCGCCTGTCGGTAAGTTCACCGCGGAGATTCTTTTCGACCCGCCGGGGCATGTGCGGTTGCCCAACGCCGATGACGAGATTATCGACAGGATGGTGGCGATCGGTCCGCTCGTGGATGGCGGTGTCACGCTGCTCACCTACGACACCGGCCAGTCGACCCGTGCCCGCGCGGCGGGCCTGAACGTTGTCAAGCTGCAGCACACTTTGGGCCAGGAGCCTGCCCGTTCCTAGCCTGGCGCGGGCTGAACGTCGACGGCGGCGGCCGGTCGGCCGGGATGGTCGGCCGGCGCGCGTCCTGGCCTGGGGCAGACATGCCGCGTGTGAGGTAAGGCGGAAGGGGACCGGTGCAGCGGATAGCCTGACCTCGTAGATTGCCGCTGGTCGTGGGCCGGGCGCGAACTCCGATGGGAGGTGCGTCCTTTGCCGGCGACATGCTGGAAGTCGATTCACGGGCTGGTGGTCCGTGCGACCAAGGTCGACGCGTGCGGTATTCCGGTCGTGGGTCCCTGCTCCGTTGTCACTACGGACGGGCTCATCACCGCGTCGTACTCGCCTGAGATCGCGGAGGGCGACGAAATCGAGGTGAAGAACGCCGCCGGGAAAATCTGCATAGCGTCGAAGGACTGCCCCCAGCTGAAATGGGTGAACTTCGAAATCAACCTATGCGGCGTGGACCCGGACCTTTTCACCCTGTTGTCAGGTTATGAGACGGTTTTGGATTGGCAGGGCACCAGTGTTGGAAACCGTATCGGCGAGGACATCCTCTGCGCCGGTGGTGTCGGCCTGGAGATCTGGTCGGAGGTGCCGGGTGAGCGCTGCGGTGCGACGGGCCTGCCGCAGTACGGGTACTTCTTGATCCCGTGGCTCAAAGACATGATCATCGGTGATTTTGAGATTCAGAACGGTGAGACGACGTTCACCCTGTCGGGCCGGTCGGAAAAGGGGGCCGGCTGGGGGGTCGGCCCGCACGACGTCGACGCGACCGATGCCGCGAACACGGCGGGGCCGCTGCTCACCCCGATCGGGTCGAAAGACCACATGGACCTGCACCTGACGACGGTGCCGCCGCCCGAGCCTGCCTGCGGGTGCGTCCCGCTGGCCGCGTAGCGGCACGGCCGGGCGTTCCGGCCCTGGGGCTCCGCCCTCGGCCCTTGAAGACGGAGCCCTCACCCCCAAAAGGGGCGTTTTTGCAACAGTGTGGTTGGGGGAGAGAGGGGTGGCTTGTGGGGGTGACCGACCACGGTCCCTGCTGGCCGGACCCTGACCCGGACCCGTCGTGCTGCCCGGGCTGGGCGGACGCCGACCCGGCGCTGCGGACCCGCCTGGGGAGGATCGCCGCGAGGATCCTGTCGCCGCTGGCCGGCAACCAGTACGGGGTGTGTGAGCTGACGGTCCGCCCGTGCGGGAAGACGTGCGGTGGTGGCGGGCCGTTGGACGTCGGGGTCGGGCCGCCGTTCTACCCGATGCTGACCAGCGCCGGGTGGGTGAACTGCCGCGTCTGCTCCGGCGCCTGCTCCTGCTGCCACGTGTGCAAAGTCGATCTGGAAGGCCCGGCGCAGGAGATCGTGCGGGTGGTGGTCGACGGGGTGCAGCTGCCGCCGCAGGCGTACCGGATCGACCTGCACCGCGAACTGGTGCGCGTCGACGGCGAATGCTGGCCCGAATGCGCGGACCTGGCCGCCCCGGTCGACGAGGTCGGCGGCGGCGGTTTCCTGGTGACGTACACGCGGGGGCTGCCGCTCGACGAGGCGGCGATGCACGCCTACTCGACGTACGCGTGCGAGCTGCTGAACGCGTGCAACGGCGACGACTGCTGCCGGCTCCCCGAACGGGTGACGACGATCACCCGGCAGGGGGTGACGGTCGGGTTCGTCGACCCGATGGATTTCCTGGACCGCGGCCGGACCGGCATCCCCGAAGTCGACCTGTGGCTCAGCGCGGTGAACCCGTACGGGTTGCGGCAACGGTCCCGGGTGCTGTCGCCGGACCGGCCCCGGCTGCGGAGGACGTCATGGCCGTGAACGTCGACCAGGTGGCGTTCGGTCTCGCGGAGGAACTGCTGGGCTGCTTCTGCGAGGCGTTGGCGGCCAGCGTGGGCGGGGCGGCGTGCCGGTGCTCGATTCTGCCTGGCGCGCAGGTCGCCGCGGATTTGTGCTGCGACTGCGGCGACGGTAACGGGCAGGCGTGGGTGCGGGTGGCGGAGATGTGGCCGACGACCGCGGCGTGGCCGCAACGGGTCGCCCAGGTGGAGAGGTGCCCGCTGAACCTGTGGGCGGTCGAGCTGGAGGTGGGCGCCTACCGGTGCGCCGCGAAGATCGACAACCGGGGGCGGTTTCCGAGTGCGGAGCGGCTGACCCGCGACGCTGAGATCATCCTGGATGACGCGGCCGCGATGCGCCGTGCTGTGACCTGTTGTTTCCGTGACAGCGAGGAGGGGCGCCGGTCGGCGCGGAAACTCCTCGTCGGCGCGTGGCGGCCCCTCGGCCCCGAGGGCGGCTGCGTAGGTTCTCAAATGTCCGTCACGGTCTCCGCTTACGATTGCTGCCCCCAATAACAGCTTTCCGGGACTAGCCTATATGTATGAACAGTTGCTCCGTCCCCGCATGTGAGGATGGCAAGGCTCCAGGCCGTAAGGGCTACTGCTATCGGCACTACAAGCGTTGGAAGCGCCATGGTGATCCGGAAGGCGGACGGGCGCCCAGCCACACCAGTCCGATCGAACGGGTGCGGTTCAGGACTCCGATCGAGTGGGAGGAATGCCTTCTCTGGCCGGGCATGATCTCCACCTATGGGTACGGCGTAATCAAGGCTCAGCAGGGCTTTGGTAACTCGAAGTCTGTCGAACTACTAGTCCATCGCGTGGTGTTCGAGGCAGAGCGCCGGCCGCTCCTGCCAGGGGAGCAAGTCGATCACACGTGTCATAACGAGGCGGCCGCGCAGGGGACGTGTGCCGGAGGAGTCACATGCCTTCACCGGCGCTGCTATCGAAGTGACCACCTGCGGGCGACATCGCAGAATGACAACATCGCATCGTCGCCTTACACGATGCATCGAGCGAAAATTCGTGACGGGGCGGGCCGCTTTGTTGCGGGAACCAGGAGGGCGGTCGTAGTTGACCAGCCAGACATGCTGAGAAACGCGATCATCGATGAAGTCGCCAAAGCTGGCTCGGAGGGCGTGACGCGCGTTCAGATCATCGCCGTCACCGGAGGGTCTCCCAAGCGGGTCCGCTTGCGGATGGACGACTTGCGCAACGCAGGTGTGATCGAGCGCTCCAGCTTCGGCAGGAACTGCACCTGGCGTTTGTGTGACCGCGTCGCGGGTCAACTGCCGGAGGAGATCCAGATATAGGCGGCCAGATGTCCGTCACGGTGTCCGCGTACGACTGCTGCCCGGAGTAGCTTCGCGCGGCACCATCCCGGCACGACCCTGCCCGAAGCGGGCCTCACAGGCATGTCTTTATGTAATTGAGATATGGGGACAATGTACAACTGACACCCTATGTCTGTAGTGTATGAATTGCATCAAAAGCCCCCGTGGAAGGGAAAAGTCATGAGCGTTCTGACCTGCGGCAACCGTGCGCTTCCGGGTCTGTCCTGGTGGGCTCCGGCGGTGCAGTGGGGGTAGGCGCCGCGCGTGAACGAAGGGCTTCCGCTGTCGAGGGCGGAAGCCCTTCTTCGTGTCTTCGTGTCCGCCGTCAGGGGGTGGCGGCCGTGTTCTGGAAGGGGCCGCAGAGGTTGGCGGGCCGGACTGGGACGACGCCGGCGCACGCCGCGCGGGTGCCGAGCATGGACAGCATCTGGGACATGCTCGCCTGCCCGCGCGTCCACGGTAGGGGCGGGCCGACGAACAGCAGCGCCCGCCCCTGTTTCAGGGCTGCGCCGCACCACGGCGCCGGGTCGGTGATCGTGACCCCGGTGAGGAAGGGCAGGTCGCCGCCTACCGGGCCGGGACAGCGCACCTCCACGTCGCGGCGGGTGCCGATGCTGACCTGCCACTGCCGGCCCTGCGCCTCGTAGAGGTTCATGGTGGTGTGGCCGCCGTTGTTGGTGAGGGTGAGGGGCGCCAGCCCGAGGCGGGTCATCAGCGGCAGCAGGTTGGCTGCCGGGTCGCCGACTTCGGGTGACAGGTAGAGGGCTGGGGGGAATTCGTCGAGGCCGGGCAGGAGCGCCCGCACGTCGAACACATCGTCGCTCATAGCAGCCGATTGTGTCCCGTGGGTGACGGGCGCACCGTGTGATCGCACTTATGCAGGTGTTTCTGTCAGTCGCGATGCGTATCCTCCACATGAAGGATGACAATCATCATTGTCCCCTCCTAGGAGGTGTGGGTGACATGGCGATCCCCTGCCCGTTCGCGACCTGCGAGTGCCTGCATGTCGGCTGTGAGTACGGGTGGATCACCCTGGCGGGATCTGACGGCCGTGACTTCGTCCGCCCCTGTCGGACCTGCCGCCCCGAGGTGTCCGCGCACCTGCTGATGGGGTCGGGGAGCGGCGCCCAGGTGCGGGCGCAGCTGCGCCACCTGCCGCGCCCTTCCCGGGTGGCCGAGACTTCCACGAAAAAGCGCCCCTCCCGCCAGGTGTAGTGAAACACTTGCAATCGTCACCACACGTGCGTAGTGTATGAATTGCATTCTTGGATGAGCTGCGGAGGTTCGCATGCCTGCGTGGATCGACACCGCCCCGACGGACTTCGGCGTCAAGCCGGCGCCGCCGCCGGAACCGAAGGTGACGGCCTGTTCGACCTCCATGACCTGTAAATGCGAAAGGCGCCCTCGGGCGGGGCGCCTTTCGCCTGTCTGCCAGGAGAACCGATGCCCCCCGCACACCCGAAAACCGGCCAGGACAACCTGCTGGCCGCCATCGACTCCCTGATCACGTCCCGGACGTTGCTGAAAGCCAGCTGCGACAACCCCGGCAACCGTGGTTCCAAGTCCACCAGCGAAGCCGACCGGGAACGCGAGGCCGCCCTGGTCCAAGCGCTCCTCGGCGTCGGCCACGCCCTGGTCGCGAACACGCTCGCCGTCGCCCTCGGCACCCCCAGCGGTCTGGGCCGCCGCGACCCTGTCGAGCACCGCGCGTGGCTGGCCGCCGTCGGCCGGCTGCGCGGCCAGGAGACGGCCGCGCACGACTTGTAGACGCGGCCCTGAATTTTCTTTCCGCCCGCCCAGCCGTCCGAAGGCTGGGCGGGCGGATCGGCACCCGACACCAGAACGGACGTTATGAACGAACCCCCGGGGCCAGACGCCCCCGGCCCCTTTGGTTTGCCCGCCCCGCGGGCCGCCGGAGACGACATCGCCCCGAGCAGGGGCGGGCAGGACACCGTCCCTGACTGCGGCCGCTGCTACGACACCGGCATGGTCGACGAGGTGATTCCCCCGCCCGGCGACCTCACCGTTGAACAGACGCGGGAACTCGTCGCCGCGTTCGAAGCCGCCGCCGCCGCCGCCGCTGCGGGCGGCGACACCAGCTCGGCGACCCGGGCTGGCGTCGCAGAGCTTGCCGCCCGCCTGGGAGGGTCCCGCCACCAGGGCCGCTGCTCCTGCAAACGCGGCCAAGACCAGGAGTTGCAGGCCCGCACCAGGCAGCTGCTCGGCGGCGTCGCCGACCCGCGGCAGGTGCTGGTGCAGCTGATGCCGGTCGCCCGAGCCCTGTACTGCGTGTGGGCCAGCCACCAGCTGGGCGAGGACGCGCCGTTCCGGGCGCAGCGGCAGGCCCGCGCCGAGGAGGAAGCGCAGATCCTGCTCAGAGGCGTCGACCTGTGGCTGCGGGACGTGCTGGCCATGTCGTGGCGGTTCGAACTGCAGCGGTACACCCGGCCAGGCGAGGACGGTGGCCGCTGATGGGGCTCACCGTAGGAGAGGCGCAAGCCGTTTCCGACCTGCTGGGATTCCTGTTCGCTGTCCCCTCGCCGACGGGGCGGCCGCGTGACCCGGTGCGGGCGTTGAACAGCGCGGAGTTCCTCGCCACCCAGGCCGGGCAGGCGCAGCCCGCCGATATCCGGGTGGAGGACATTCAAGCCGGGTGGCAGCGGCTTGAACGGTTCGTTGAGCTGCTCACCGCCGGCCACGACCCGGCTCAAACCCTCCGCGCCGCCGCCCTGTACCGGGCGGCCGCGCAGGAAAGCGTCGCGCTGCTCGAAGCCACCATGCGGGAAGCGGACAGAAGTTCAACGGCGATCGTCGCCGCCCACCACGAAATCAAGGAGCTGCGCCGGGCCGGGCTGCTGTCGCGCCAAACGGCTTCCCGCCTCCGTGCCGCGCTCACCCCCGGCGGTGGCCGGTGAGCGGCGACCACAGCCTGGTGCCGCTCACCGGCGTCGAACGGCACGCCGCCGAGCAGCTCATCGACATGCACTACGAGCTGAAGGTCTGCGCCGCCGTGAAGCTCGTCGAGAACGCGCAGGCGGTTCTCCGACAGGCCGAAGCGGCCGCCGGCGACTGGTCGGCCAGCCGGTGGCTGGACTTCCGCGAAGCCGCCGACGTGCACGGCGCTCTGTCGGAGGCGGTGCAGGCCGCCGGGTTCGACGCGGCCGGCCAGGGCGGGGGGCTCCCCCTGTACGAGCAGGAGAAAACCGGCGCCGACCTGGTGGGCCGCTACCTGTCCGACGTGCTGGGCCACGACCTGACAGGAGGCGAGCGGTGAGCGACCTGAACAGCTGGAAAGTGCAGTCCCCTCCCACCCCTGGCGGGAAAGCCCGGATCGTCGGGTGGCCTGCCCGTAGCGGCAGGCCCGGCGTGGTAGAGCCCGACGTGCAGATCGACGTCGCCGCTTCGGACCCGGTGGCCGCCCTCGTCATCGCCCACCTGATCGTCGCCGCCGTGCAAGCCGTGCCGGACGACCCCGACGGGCAGACGCCGCAGGTGGAACAGCACAGCTGGCGGGGCGCCCCCGACTGTGCGGGCTGCGCCGACACCGGGACGGTGCGTGACCCGGCAACCCCGGACGTCTTCGAACACTGCCGGTGCAGGAAAGGCCGCCGCCTGCTCGACCTGTACCGAGCGGTGAAAGCCCGCGACCCCGGCGGCCCCGGCGGCGTCGTCAGGGTCGGCCCCGACACCACCCCAGTTTGATCATTCGTTTGTGCCTCCCGGGAGCCTCCCGGGCGGCACCTCACCGTTGGAAAGGTGGCATCCTCGTGAAGCCCTTCCGGGTCGGCGTGCTTGTCGCCGTCGCCCTGCTCGTCTACGCCGCTTACTCGTGCGGGTGGGTTCCCGCCAGTGCGACGAATCCCGCCCTGCCCGCGCCTGACCGCCCCGCCACCGCTGTGGACGCGTGCGGGGACGCCCGTGTGGCGGTGCAGCCCGCGCTGCACCTCGCGCAGGCCGCCATCGAGGAGACCAGCGCCGGAGACGCCAGGGTGGCCAGCATCACCGCGGCGCGTGACCTGCTCACCGAGCCGGACGTCATCGCCGAGGTGAACGCCTGCCTCACCGCGGACCGAAGCAAAGGGCTGGCCTTCACCAGGGTTTCCGACGCGCTCGACCAGGCGGTGCACCGCATCTCGGCCATTCAGGAAACCGGCCGCGCCGACGAAACCGACCGGGCCGCCCTCGCTGACGCCCTGCGCACCATCAACGCCGCCCTGACCTGGAAAGGAAAAACACGATGATCGTCACCGGCGCCGACGGCCGCGTGGACGCCTCCCACCGGCGCCGCCTGGCCGACCAGCGGGAAACCGTCATGGGCCTGCTCACCATCCTGGACGAGGTGGAGGAGAAGCTCGGCGACGCCGACCGGTGCGTCAACGCGCTGCTGCGCTCCAACGGTGAGGGTTTGAGCCCCACCGACTACCGGGACGGTGTGAAAGAACTGGAAGCCGCCCACCGGGCGGTGCGTAACGTGCGGCGTATCGGCGCAGCCCTGCAGACGAACCTGCAGCCGCTGATCATGGATGCGGTGCCGTGGGCGGGGACGATCGCCCGGTGCGGTGTTCCCGCCCGCGACGGGCTGGTCATCATCTGCGCCGGGGAGGACCGGCCGGTGGGGCCGCCCGCTGAGCTGCGCGACCAGGACGGCGCACTCGTCGGCGTGGTCGACAACGTGTGGGTGGACGAGCAGCGCAGGATACGGGCTCGTGGCCGGGTGGACGCCTCCACCCCGGCGGGCCGGGTCGCCGCCGCCTGTATCGCGTCCGTCCAGCACGTCACCGTCCAGTTCGACGACGCCCGCACCCGGAAGCACAGCGACGACGGCTCCGGCATCCGTGAGGTGGTGCTGCTGAACGGGTGGCGGGTGACGGCGGTGCGGCTCGTCGGCGCCGGCCAGGCCCCGTGGGGGGAGGCGGTCATCACCGCCTACCTCGCCCCCCGCCCGTCCGGCACCTGACAGGCCCCGCCTTGCCGAGTTGTGGAGGAGCACACCATGTTCGATCCCAGCCCTGCCGAGCCGCCCGAGCGGGCGGACGCCGCCCCGCCCCCCTTGGCGGGGCGGCGGGTGACCGCGACCAGCGTCCCCGCCGGGCACACGGTGACCGGGGTGATGCTGCCCCCCGCCGGGGGGCTGCTGCGGCTGCACCCGGACGGCGGCGAGCCGCCGCTGGAACTCGACCCGGCCCGGTGGCAGGTGCGGCCGGAGGTGAGCGTGGAGGAGTCGCGCCGAATCCACTGCTCTGACGGGCTGCTCATCTACCGGCACGATGATCTGCCCGCCGCGCAGCTGGCCACCGCGACGATGCTGCGGCACCTGCGGCGCCGCCCCGCGGCCGGGCAGCAGCCTCTTGCCGTGTACCCGACGCGTAAGGGGTACGCGCCGCTGTTCGCCGTCGCCGACAGTGCAGAGTTGCCGCCGCTGCCGCCGGCCCGGCACGCCGCCTGGGAGTTGGCGCGCACATGCGCCCGCTGCGGCACCCGCGGGCAGCGGCCGCTGGGGAAGGCCCGCCAGGACGGGCAACGGTACTGCGAGGCGTGCCAGGAGCCCGTGGGCGGTACGGCGTGAACGGCGTGGGTGTTCACTACGAGTACTTCGCGTGGCAGCTGGTTGAGCACCGGCAGGGGTGCGCGCGAGGTTGGGCGGTGCGCCAGAAGACCGAGGAAAGCCCCGACGGTACGACGAGGCGGGCCGCGGTGCAGCTGGTGTGCCCGCTGCCGGACGGGTGCGGGAAGGTCGTCGAGTTCGAGTTCGACAACGAGCCCGCCGCGACCCCCTTCGGCGGGCCCAGCGACCGGTGGAGATGGCACACGATGACCGTTGACCAGGTCGGGTACGGCAGTGCTCCGCTGCAGGTGGCCGAGGTGTGGCTGCACCCGGGCGGGCCGCTGCTGCGCTACTGGAACAACGGCGAAGGCCCCGCCTACTACGTGGTGACCGAATCAGCGGAGCGGCCTTCGGACTGGTCGCAGGTACTGGGGGTGATCGGGCAGGCGCGGACCCGTGGCCGGCAGGTGGCGTCGAGGTGGTACGCCCACGCGAACTACCAGCCCCTGTCGGCCGCCTGGTACGGGTATCAGCCGCGCGACACGACGGACGGTTTGAAAAGCCGGGCGGCGGCGGTGCGGTGGGTGCTGGCGGCGGTGGGCCGTGGCTGACGTGGCACGACCCGGCCAGGTGGGGCGAATCGGCTGTTTGGTGGGGCCGCGCCCGCCACCCTGGTAGGTCGTACACCCCGTCACCGCCCGGCCACCGGCTGTAGGTGCAGGGGTTTCCCCCGAGTTAGGAGCTGTCCGTAGCCATGAGCCAAGCCGACTACGCCGTCCTGGTGGGTGTGTTCGTCGTCGTGTTCGCCGCGTGCGGCGTGTGGGCCTACGTTCGGTGGTGCCGTGCCGAACACGGCGACAAGCGGGCGTCCCGAGCTGTCGCCGTCGCGTTGGCGGGCACGCTGGCGGTGCTGGTCGCCGCCATGGGGGTGCTGCTGTACCAGACGCTTCAACCGGCGGCGCCTGCTGCTGCGGCGGCGCTGTACACGTGCCGGTATCCGGAGCCTGACAGCGACGAAGCGGTGTGCGCGGGCATGGACAAAGGCGAGTACGTGGAGTTCCGCGGCGGCACCGACCATCCGAGGCTGCTCGCCGGCACGCACGACGTTCACTGGTCGTCGCCGTCGGGAAGCGTGTGCGGGCAGGCGCACCAGTTCGTGGCGCCGCTGCTGGCCGCCGCCGCCGACGAGTTGGAAGCTCACCGCCCCCGCAACCTCGCTGATGTCAGCGCTGTTTTGTCTCAGGGGGAGGCGGCGCGGCTGGTCGACGCGTGTAGCCGCAGCAGCCTCAACAGTTTGCTCGTCCTCAACGTGACCGCGGTGGTTCTCACAGCGGCCGCCCCCTACGGGCAGACAGACGACGAATTGGACGAGACGGCGCGCAATCTGCGGGAGCAGCTCGCCACCGGCGAAGGCAACCAACCACCAGAAACTTCAATGTTTAACTTTCCGGAGGAGTAGTAGCGTGGATGTACCCAGCGAAACAGTCGTGGGCGTGTCCGAGGGGGGTGGTGCGGCGGCCCCCCAGGCTGCTGCTCATTTCCTGATCGCCCGCCAGCTGCTCGATCTCGGCCACCTCACCGACGTTCTGGAACGGTGCGGTGTCGACGTGGGCGGCCGCTACGGCGGTAACCGGATCGCGGCCGCTGTCGCCAACACCGGAGCCGCCCTGACGGAACTCCACAACGCGATCACCGTGGGCTGGAACGACTGCGTGTCCGCCCCGGGCCGCGGCGACCTGCTCGACCCGGGTGACGCCGCCAACGCCGGCCTGGTGCCGTGGTGCGGGGTGCTGGCCGTCTTCGGCCACGGCGGCGGGCGGCGTATTCAGCACCCGGAGAAGCTGCCGATCGACATCCGGAACCTGCCGGTGCCGTTGGTCGACCGGCGCGGTAACCCCGCAGACGCGGCCTCCATCGGCGTGTTGCAGCTGGCCTGGGTGTCGGGCGGCCAGCTGATGGGCGCCGGCTACCTTCAACCGTCCGCTGAAGGAGCCTCCCCGGCGGGTGTCCTCGACCAGCCGACACCCGTCACCGTTGATCTTTCCGGCGTTGAATGGGCCATCCCGTCCGACCGGGACGTTCTGCGGTCCGGCGACTACGTGCAGCACGGCCAGCTGCAGCCGGGATGGCGGGTCACGAGCGTCGAACTCGTCGACGCGCCCACCTGGGATGAGGCGCGCATCCGGTACGTCACCCGCGAGGAGTACGCGCAGCTGACCGGCCCGGTGCTCGCCGGCGTGCCCGCGGGCGCCGCAGCCGGGGGAGACAGCCGGTGACGACCATCATCACAACGGTGCGGGTCGGTGACTACGACGTGCGGGCGCACCTGCCGTCTGACGTGGACGGGTGGCTGGCCGCTGTTGCCGCGCTGGATACGTTCGGCGTGCACAAGCGGCCCGCCTCCGAGCGGCTGCCGGTCCTGGCCGCGCTGGCCAGCGAGGTCGTTCACCCCGACGACCAGGCGGCGTTCACGCACGTCGCGACGGTCGGCGAAGAGGTCAACGCTGCCTACGCGGCCGATGCCCTCACTGCGTTCCTCGACGACTACGTGCGCAACGTCACGGCCCGCACCTTCCAGTGGCGGCCCCGCCCTCTGGCGGGCGGCGGGCGGCGGCATTGGGCGTCGTGGCTGCCGTACTCCTGGCGGGGCGTGCACAAGCGGGTCGCGGCTCGGCTCGGCTTCTTCTGGCTGCCGTGCCCGGTGTGCCGCCAGTCGTTTGGCGGGCACGAAAGACGGCGGGTGAAGGGTCGCCCCGACGCGCTGCCGGTGTCGGGCTCTCCCGGCGAGTGGACGATGATCTGCCCGTGCTGCACCCGTAACGGGTACGGCACCGACTGGCATCCCGATGGCCCCCGCCTCATGGGAGACGGCGGCCAGCAGGCGTGAGGCGAGTGGGTACGCCCCGGTGCGGCTGTTGGTTTCGGCGCAACCCTGCCTAAGATCACAACACGTGTGGTCGTTCAAGGCCGCCCCCTGCCGCAGCAGGGGGTGGCTTTCTGCTTTGCTGCTGGTCATGGGCATGTTGACTGTGAAAGCGCACGCGCCGGTGCTGGGCATGGCCGACGGCGGCCAGTACGACGTCGCGGACTCGCCGTTTATCCGCAGGGTGATCGCGTCGGGGAAGTTGACGTTGCTGGCCGATGCGTCGTTCGTGGAGGAGAACTGGTCCGGCGCCGCCGGCGAAGGGGCGGAGCAGCAGGGTGTTTCGCGGCGGAAGGAACACCAGCGGTGAAAGGGGTGCGGCTGGTCACCGACCCGGACGGTGACCGGGAGGCGCTGCGTGACCCGCCGCCGCCGGACCTCGAACTGACGGTGCGCGGGCCTGACTACGACGAGGCGGCCTGACCCGCCGCAGAAGAGAGGGTGGTGGGTGGTGGCGACGTACCGGGTGCGGGTGCGGAACAACCAGGTGGCGTTGCAGCGGTTTCTGCGCGGCAAGGACGGGCCGGTCGTCCAGCACGTCGAGAAGATCATGCGGGATACGGCGAACCTCGGCAAGCGCACCATCCGTGTCGATCGGGGGTTCGCGCGTTCGCAGATCTACAGTCTGGTGTTGCCGTACGCGACGCGGATCGTGGGGAAAGCCGGGTCATACGCCCACTACGCGTACTGGCTCGACGTCGGCACGGGGGTTTACGGCCCGTTCGGTAAGCCGATCGTGCCGAAGCGGGCGAAGGTGCTGGTGTTCACGCCGAAAGGCAGCAACGTGACGGTGTTCGCCGCCTCCGTGAAGGGGCTGAAAGGCGACCGGTGGCTGCGTAGGGCGTTCGCGGCGGCGTGCCCGTACCCGGTGCTCGACCTGGGGCCGAAGTGACGGCACGCTCAGGGAGTTCTGTGTTCGCGCGATGATGGGTGACGCACGGGGATTTCAGCGGATCAACACGTTCGGGGGAACGATGAGCGATGCAGCGGTGAAGGACGACGCCCAGGCGGTGGAGGCCGGCGAGGAGGTGCAAGACGTCGTCGTTGACCCGGAGCTGGTGTTCGTCACGAAAGCGAAGCCGCACCTCACGCAGGCGACCGTGGAGGAGCGGACGGTCGCGTTCCAGCTGGACGGCGAAACGTACTACCTGGTGAAGCCACGCAAGTGGGAGGACCTGCTGACGTCCCTGGAGGAGACGGCGGCGCGGCGGGCGACCACTCCGGACGTGCTGTGGCAGGGCTGGGATTTCCTGCACACCGTCGTCACCGCGGAGAGTCTGAGGCGGCTGCTGAACAGGGCGAAGGACGACAGCGACGACTTCGAGCGCAGCGACCTGTTCGACCTGATCCCGCAGATCATCCGCACGTTGCACGCGAAGGAGCAGGCGAAGGCGGGGGTGGGGGCCCGCCAGCCGGCGCCGGCTCGGGCGCGGGCCGCCCGGTCGGCCTCCGCGCCGCGCGGGTAGCCGGTGGGGGAGTGGCGGCCGGCGCTGTTCGGGCCGCCGCGGTCGTTCGTGCTCGACGCCGAGGTGTACGAGCTGGCCGGGTCGTGGCAGGTGCTGCTGGAGTGGTTGCCCGCCGAGCGGTGGCACATGCATGTCCTGTACGGGTTGCTGCACCCGTTGGACGCTGACCGGTTGTCGGATCGGTTGGACGACGGTGAGGATCCGCTGACCCGGGAGGAGGTGCGGGCGGTCGCTGAGCGGCTCGTCCAGCAGGCGACGGGCCGTAAATGGTGGGTGGCGCAACGCTTGTACGCGACGCTGGCCGCGTCGTGGGCGGAGCTGGACGGGCAGCTGTCGCTGCGCGGCGTGGAGCTGGCGGCGCTGCTGCCGGCCCCGGCCCGCGCCTGCAACCTGGTGTACGCGTGGTTGGTCGACGGCGCCGACGAGCAGGGGCGCCGCCGCCTGGACATGCAGTTGACGCGGCCGCCGGCGGGGATGACGAAACGGCAGGCGGCGGGCGCGTGGTCGCCGCAGGAGCAGGGGCGGGCGTTCATGGACGCCTACCGGGCGCAAGGCGATGCGGGAGGGCGGAGCCCGGCCCGCGTAGCCTAGGAGCGCTGCTGCGCTGAGGGCCGGGCACCATCGCGACCGGTAGGGGTGCCCGCCCATGGCCGCAGGCCAGCCGCTCAGCCGCGCCGAGGTCGAGCTGATCCTCAACTTCGAGGGTCTGTCGGAGGAGCTGCGCGACGGGCTGGAGCGGCGGGTCAAGGCGGCCGCCGCGGTGGCGGCCAAAGAGCTGACCCAGGTGGAGAAAGCCGCCTCGGGGATCGGCACGGAAACACAACGCTCAGCCCGGACCGCTGAAACGGCCGTTGAGGCGGTGCAGCGGGGGGCGAAAGCCGCGACCGCCGAGCTCGACAAGACGGCGAAGGCCGCGGCGCGGGTCGGTGTAGAGGCGAAGAAGTCCAGCGACGAAGCCGCCGACACGATCAACCGGCGGCTGCTGCCGGCCGCGACGAAAGTCCGTGAAGCGCTCGCGGCCATCGGTGAGAGGGACCGGAACCGGGGCGGCTTGCAAGGGTTGCTGCGTGACCTGGCCGGGCTGCCGCCGGCGTCGCAGCGGGCGGTGCGCGGGCTGACGTTCACCCGGCAGGCGATCATTTCGGCGATCGCCGCCGCCGCCGGGCTGGCCCCCATGTTCGCCCTGGCCGGCGGCGGGGTCGCCGCGTTCGCCGCGTTCACCGTCCCGACGATCATGAAGGTCATCAAGTCGCAGAAGGAAATGGCCGACGAGTGGGCGTCCCTCAGCGACGACCAGAAGATCGCTTCGGTGTCGACGGCCAACCTGATCGACCAGTACCAGACACTGTCGGAAGCGCTCGCCCCGGGGACGCTGCGCGTCTACAACGCCGCCCTCACCGAAACATCTGAGCTGCTGCCCAGGCTGGTGCCGATCGCGAGCGAGGTCACGGACGCGCTGGTCGACGCCGTCAACGCGCTTGGTGACGGCTTCGACACCGACCGGGCGCAGGGCTTCTTCGACTTTCTGGAGCAGTCGTCGTCCGGCGCGGTCACCGGTGTGGTGGCGATCGTCCAGGACGCGGGGGCGGCGGTCGCGACGCTGCTGCAGGCCCTCGCGCCGCTCGCCCCAGTCATGGGCGGCCTGGTATCAGGGACGTTTCAGCTGGTCACCGCCCTGTCGGAGTTGTCGCCGGAGCTGTTGCAGCTGCTGGTGACGACGGTTGCGTTGCGCGGCCCGGTGGCGGCACTCAGTACCGCCTTCACCGGCGGCGTGGGGAAAGCCAAAGCGTTCGCGAAGGAAACGAAAGGCGCTTCGCTGGCGTCGAAGGCGCTGACCGCGGCGGCGTCGGCCGGCCCGAACGTCTACCTTGCCGGTGCGGCCGCCCTGGGGATTTTCGCGATCTCGCTGGCGACGGCGAAGACCCGCGGCGAGGAACTCGTCGATTCGATTCAGGCGCAGAACCTGGCGTTGCGGAACAACGTCGCCGGCTACGAGAACGCCAACCGGGTGCTGGCGTCGAAGCTGGCGCCGACGGAGGCGGCGGTCGGCCGGGCGGCGCAGGCGCTCAACCGGGACCTGAACGCCAACACGGTCGCGTTGGCGCAGGCGGCGCTGGCGCAGCGAGGCCTGTCGGACGTGAACGTCGCCGCTTCCCGGGCGTTGGAGCAGAACCGGGCGTCGTTGAAAAACATTGATTCCGGGGCGAAAGCCGTCGCCGCCACGTACGGGATCACCACGCAGCAGGCGATCGCGCTGGCCGACGCCGTCGGTGTCGACCTGTCGCGCGGCATCACGGAAAGCGGCAACCTGACGGCGGGGGCGGCCGGGAAGTTCGCCGCCTACCAGGCCGCGGTGCAGGCGGCGCAGAATCCGACGCTGGCGATCCAGGCGGCGTTCGCGAACGCCGCCAACGAAGCACTGAACCTGACAGACCGGGTGAAAGCGCTGCAGTCGGCGTTTGATTTGACGATCAACCCGTCGTTGGCGTTGTACACGGCGACGACTCGGGTGCGGGACGCGTACGCGGCGGCGAACAAGGTGCTGGCCGATGGCAACGCCACCGGGCAGGCGCGCCGTACCGCCCTGCAGAACCTCATCGGGTCGCTGCGTGATCAGGCGAACGCCGAGTTCACGGCGAACCAGGCGGTCGACAAGACCAGTACGGCGTTCCGTAACCAGCTGCCCGCCTTGACGGCGCTGGCCGGGAAAAGCAGGGAAGGCCGGGCGCTGATCAACGAGATGCGAGACGCGCTGGCCGGGGCGAAAAGCGCGGCTGAAACCGCGGGCGGCGCCTTGGGCGGCCTGGGCGGCAAAGCCGACAGCGCGAAGAACGGCTTGTCGGAAGCGGCCCGGCAGGCAGGCGTTCTCGACAGGCGCGCCCAGGGCGCCGCCGGCAACGTCGCCGACCTGGCCGTGGACGCGCAAACCGTCGGAAGCTCCGCCGGTGCGGCGGCGCCGAAGGTCGCCAACCTGGCCAACAGCATCAACGGGCTGAAGTCGAGAACCGTCACCGTCCGCGCCAACACCGGTCCTGCTCAGGCCGCCGTCCAGTCGTTCATCCGTAACACCAGCGGCCAGGTCGTCGACGTCACCCTGCGCATGGGCCGCGTCACCGCGCAGGCCGGCGCGACCGGCGGCATGGCCGAGGAGCTCAAACCCCGAACGTTCCCCGCTTTCGCAGCCGGAGGGAAACTCCGCGGGCCGGGCACCGGCACCAGCGATTCGATTCTGGCGCGGCTCAGCACCGGCGAGTTCGTCGTCAACGCCAAAGCGACCCGCAGGTACGAGGACCTGCTGCGGGCCATCAACAGCAACAAGTTCGCGTCCGGCGGCAAGGTCGGCGACCAGCTGCCCCGGTTCGCGTCCGGCGGCCTGACCCGCGGCCGCAACCCGGTGATCGATTTGGGGGAGCTGCTCGGCACCGACCTGGCCCGCGGCCTGGCCCGCTCACAGCGGGCCATCAACGCCGAACTCGGCAAGATCAGCAAGAGTGTGCGGGGGAAGCTCGCCGACATCAGACGGTCGGTGGGCGGCGACTTCGTCCGCGACCTGGTCTCCGCCAGCCCGGAGGAGATCAGCCGGCAACTGCGTGACTTGCAGCGGTCCATCACCTCGGCGCTGGCCACGACGAACACCCGGGTCGACACCGTGCTGGTCGGTCGGCTGACGACGCTGAACGCGGCGCTGGGCAAGCTGGCAGCAGAACGGGACCGGCTCACCGCGGCGTTGGAGAAAGCAACACAGACCGCCGCCGACGTCACCGACCGGGCCCGTTCCTCCGCGGCCCTGTCGACGCTGACCGACGAGGAACGCGCCACCCCGGCAGGGATCGCGGCCGCACTCCGCAACCGCCTGAAAGTGATCAACAAGTTTCAGGACGACGTCGCCCGGCTACAGCGGCGCGGCGTCAACAAGTCATTGATCGAACAGCTTGTCACCGGCGGCCCCGACCAGTCCGGGCAGCTCGCCGCTACCCTCGCCCAGGCGTCGAACACCACCCTGCGCGAAATCAGCGCGTTGCAGCGGCGCATCAACCTCGACAGCAAAACGTTCGGCCAGCAGTCCGCTGATTTCCTGTACGACAGCGGAGTCAACGCCGGTAAAGGTTTCCTCGCGGGTCTGAAATCGCAGCAGAAGGAAATCGCCGCGCTGATGAAAGACATCGCGAAAAGCATTTCGTCGACCATCCGGAAAGAACTGAAAATCAAATCGCCGTCTCGGAGGCTACGCGTTGATGGCCGCGAGTCCGCCCGCGGCTACCTGCTCGGCCTGGAAGACATGGCGCCCGCGGTCGAAGCGGCCGCCCGCCGCCTCGTCGCCCCGGTCGCCCTGCCCCGGGCGGCGGCGTTCCGGCCCGCCCGGGAAACAGCAGCGGCTGTACGCCCGCCCGCCCCAGCCCGGGCCTCGGCCAGCTCCTCGGTGCGGGACATCACGTTCAACAACACGTACACGCACGTCATGGCCACCGCCAGCGAAATCGTCGCCGAGCAGGAACGCCGCCTGCTCGACGCAATCCGATAACAGGAAAAAAGGGGGGCGGCTGGGATGGCTTCGGAAGCGTGGCTGTGCTTTTCCGGGGTGGAGGTGACCAACCACGCTCGCGTGTACGCCTACAGTCAGGCCGGGCTCGCGCCGGTGCACGCCTCGGTACGCGACTGCGGATGCGACGGCCTGGTGGAGGTTCTCGGCGATGACCCGTACACGCTGCCCGCCGCCGACGACGCCCCCTGGTACGACCCCGCGGAGGCGTCGTCGGTCGACTTCGCCGGGTTCCTGGTGACCAGTATCGAAGGACTGGAATCGGCGCCGGTGTCGCGGCCGGTGACCAACCGGCTCGGCGCCGGCGCCGTCATCGGCCGCAGACGGTACGGGCCGCGCGTCATCACCGTGGACGGCGTCCTGATCGGACGCACCTCGTGCGCCGTCGACTACGGCCACCGCTGGTTGTCGTCGGTGCTGCAAGGCGCCCTCAGCTGCGGGGCCGGTTCGTGCGGCGGCGACGACCTGGAATTCATGACGTGCTGCCCCACCGCGCCGGCCGCGCCCGGTGATTGCTGCCCGGGGCCGTGCACGGCGCAGACCTGCGGCGAAGGAGTGTTCAGGACGTTGCGTGACGTCGCCCTGACCAGTGAGGTGCGGAAGGTGCGCAGCTTCACCGGCTGCGCCTGCTGCCCGGGCGAGCTACGAGAGGTGACGTTCACGTTGACGGCCGGCCGGCCGCATGCGCTGCGCCCCTCGGTGACGGTGGCCGAAACAGTCGGGTGGCCGGCGGAAACCCCTGACGACGAGTGCGTCCAATGGTCGACCGACTCGGGCTGTTTGGACGAGGCGGGGGAGTGCGCCGCCCAGCAGCCGCAGCCGTGCCCGCTGGACCCGTTCTGCCCGCCGCCGACACTGCCCAGTCTGCCGCTGCCGGCCAACCCGTGCCTGTGTGAGCCGTTCACCAGGCGGCAGGTGTGTATCGAGATTCCGCAGAGCGCGGCGCCGATCTGGGCTGACCTGGTGCCGCTCGTGGAGCTGTACGCCGGGTCGAACCTGCTGCGTGGCATTCGGATCCGGTTCTACCCCAACCCGTTCGGGGTGTCGTACGAGGACCTTGACCCGTGCGCCTGGTGCAGCGAGATCAACGTGTCGTATCTGCCGGCGGCGTCGAGGCTGACGTTGGACGGCGCCGGCCGCACCGTGCTGGTGCAGTGCCCGGGCCGGGCCGACACTCCGGCGGAGGGTATCGTGTCCGGGCCGCAGGGCCAGCCGCTGAACTGGCCGGTCCTGGAGTGCGGCATCCCTTACCTGGTGTGTGTCAGCGCTGATTCCACGACGGTCGCCGCCGACGCGAATGTCACGCTGCGCACCATCGTGAGAGAGGTGTAGAACGTGGGCCCGCTCGGATGCCCCGAAACGTACACGGTCGCGATCGGTGATCGCACCGGCGGCCGCGAGTACGGCACGATCGAACCGTCCGCTCTGGACTGGTCGCGTGTCCTGGACGACACCTCCGACGCGTCGGTGACCGTCCCCTACCGGGGGGAAGAGTGTTGCGAGCTGCTCGGCAAGACCCGCACCTGGTGCAACTCGCTGATCTTCTACCGGGATCAGCAGCGGGTGTGGGAGGGGCCGATCACGCGGATCGCCCACCGCGGCGAGGACACCGTGCTCGGCGCCCGCGACGTCACCCAGTGGCTGTTCCGCCGCAAGATCCGGCAGCTGCTCGACTACACCGGCACGAACAAAGCGGACCTCGCGGTGATCGCCCGGCTGCTGGTGGAGCACGGCTTCGCCCCGGACGACCCGAACGTGCTCGCCTACCTGTGGGTGTCGTCGTCCCAGATCGTCGGGGAACGCAAGTACGCGGCGAACGGCGGCTACGTGCTGGACCACCTGCGAGAGCTCGCCAGAACCGGAGTGGACTTCACCGTTTTGGGGCGGCGCATCATCTTGACGGGGGAGGGGCCGCTGGGCAGGGTGGCGGGCCTGACCGACGAGCATTTCGTCGGCCCGCTCACCGTGATCGAGGACGGCTTGGCGGCGGTCACGCACGCAACCGTCATCGGCAAAGGGATCATGGCTTCCTCGGGTGGGGTCGGCGGGTGCGGGCTGCTGGAGTACCTTGCCACCGAAGAGGAAATCCAAGACGTCCCCTCCGCGCAGGCCGAGGCGCACGCCCTGGTCGCGGCCGGCGAACCCGCCCCCGTGTTCCTGGAGGTGCCCGACGACTCCCAGCTGGCGCCGGAGGCGCCGGTCGGCATCGCCGACCTGATCCCAGGCGTTGTCGTCCCGGTCACGTCGACCGCGACGTGCCGCACGGTCGCCGCTGACCTGCGGCTGCTGCGCGTCCGCGTCACCTACACCGAGACCGACGGCGAGAAGGTCGGCGTCACGCTGGCGCCGCTCGGCGTTGACACCGCGGCGACTGCCGCCTAACGAAAAAGGGAGAGGGGGACGCCATGGCGAGAGTGCAGACACGGGCTCGTACACCGGCTCAGGTGCTGCGTGACCTGGACGACCGGGTTCGCGTCCTGGAACACCGCACCAGCGTGGTCGTGGGCGTCGCCCCCGACGCGTACGTTCTCGAGGTCGACGCCTCGGGCCGGTTGACCGCCCGGCACGCCACCACCGGCACCGTCACCGTCGTCGCCGCACCGTAATCAAGTCACCACAAAAAGTGATCTTGGTAGGGTTGACGTGTGGAAACACACGGCCTACGCCTTGAGAATTCCCGCATCGTGCACCGGCCAGGCACGAGCAGGGATCGGTACGGCGAGGAACTACCCGCCCCCGACTGTCAGACCCCGATCGGCGGGTGGGATCCGCGGCGGCTGTGCGCGTCGCAGGAACCCGTCAACTGCCGGCGCTGCCTGCGGCGCGGCGGCGGCCACGCCGCGGCCGGGCAGGCGGTCGCCCTGGAGCTGTTCTAAGGGGTGGTGACCGGCCGGTGCGCCCCCGGCCAGGCACAGCACACGTCGAACCCGCCGTGTCGCGGGTATTCGACGTCGCCTGACGTGGGACAGAAGTACACGTCCGGGCAGCAGCCGCCTTGCGCGGCGGCAGGTGGCGGCAGGAACAGCGTCGGCGGAGGTTCGGTGCTTTCCATTGAGATCAGGTACGCGCCTCCTGGGAGGACGTACGCCGGGAGGCGGCCGCCGGCCTGTGCCCGCTGGCGGCCCGGTGTTCGCGCCCCGGGCGGGTTACGGCATCGTGGTAGAAGCGCGAGCACGGCGACGCCGAGCACGCCGGCCACCGCCAGGGCGGCCCAGCAGGTGGGGGAGAGGCGCATGCGCCGATGGTAGGAGTTCGCCCGGGTTGGAAACCTACGAGCGGGCGAAGAACACGCAGAGCTCTCCCACCGGGGCGGCGTCTGCCGGGCGGCGGCGCTTCGGAAAGGAGGCGGCCGCCCCCGGTACGCTGGCCGTGAGCTGCTGGCGTGAGGGCCGGGCCTACCTGCGGACAGGTGCGGGGTGGTCACGATTCCCAGGTGCGGGTGCGCGTCCGGCTGTTCATGTTTGATCTCCGCTGGCTCCGGGGTGAGAGTCACCGGCAACGGCAGCGCCTCGAACCCGTACGTGGTGTCCGCGCTGATTTCCGGCGACGCGGGCAACGCGATGGTCGTCGGCGGCGACGGCGGCCTGTACGCGGCCGGAGGCGGCGGCGGTAGCGGCGGGTTGACGACGGTCGCGGTGCAAGACACCCCGTGTATCGACCTGAGCGGCCTGGGCACGGTGCCGCAGCCGTTGAGGGCGGCGCCGATTATCGCGCCGACCGCGGGGAACCTGCTGGCGTGCGCCGCGACCGGGCTGCAGGCGTTGCTGACCGTCGGCGCGTGCGGCTTGCAGGGCGCCGGCACCGCGGCGTCACCGCTGGCGGCGAAGGTGTCGGCGTGGCCTTACCCGTGCCCGGTCGACGCGCAGGCGGGCCTCGTGTACTGCGACAGCAGCGGCACCCTCAGATCAGAACCACGCGGCAAAACGGAGTATTTCACCACCACGTTGAATCAGACGTACGCGAACCTGACGGTGCCGGCGACGACCACGACCGGCGGCACCACCGTGGAGACGCGGTCGTTGTCGGTCACCAACCCCGACCCGTGCCGGCCCGCCCTGGCCATCACGATGACCGAACTCGACGTGGACTTCGTGATTCCCGCCGGGGGCCGCGCCGGCATGTTCATGTACGGCGACGAAACGTACCGGTTCGAGAACCGGGGGTCGGCGACGGTGAGCAACGTGCACACGCAGACGACCAAAGTGGTCGGCAACACCATCGTCCCGCCTGGCGCCACGCAGAACATCGACCTGGTGATCGGGCTGGGTTTCGGGTTGGCCGGAGCCACGTACAACAGGATCCAGTCGTACATCCGCGCCGTGCTGATCGCGCTGTAGCCGACACATTGAGGAGGTCAGACAGGATGGACGACACCACACCGCCGGAGGGGTTCCGCGGGGACCGCGCCGCACTGGAGCACGTCCGCTACTTCCGCACCGGCACCGGCAGCGTGGGGGAGATCGCCGAGTCCGCCGCCGGGATCTCGTCGCTGCCCGACGACGCCGTGGAGATCACCGCCAGGCAGTACCGGCGGGAGCTGGCCGAACTGCACGCCGGGACGGAGCGGCTGCTCGCCGACCTGCGCGCGCAGGACGAGGAACGCATCCGCGGCGACCACGAGGCGCTGCGCGCCGCAGGCATCCCCGAAGGCCTCGCCCGCCGCCTGGCCGGCTACCCCGCAGGGGAGGGGTGACCGATGCCCCAGGTATGTGTCGGCCCCGAATTCACCGTCGACCCGAACGGCCGTTTGAGACTGGATTTGTGTGGTGGCCCCGCCGAGCAGGCGTGGCCGTACGCGTGCCCCACCAGCAGCAACCCTTTGCGGATCGACCCGAACTGCGGGCTGTGGGTGCCGCCGTACGCGAAGGCCGGGCGGGCGTCCGCGTCCGGCACGTCCGGCGGCGCCCTGGTCACTGTCCCAGCCGGGTTCACCGAGGTCGCCCAGGCGGAGATCGAGGTGAAGAACCCGTCCGACTGCTACACGGCGATCGTCGTGCAGTGGATCCAGGTCGACGTGGACTTCTACCTGCCGCCGGGCACGGACTCGAGGGCCGGGTTCCGCATCAACGGCAA
Organism: Streptosporangium sp. CA-115845; assembly: GCF_050943795.1. Classification (NCBI taxonomy): domain Bacteria; kingdom Bacillati; phylum Actinomycetota; class Actinomycetes; order Streptosporangiales; family Streptosporangiaceae; genus Streptosporangium; species Streptosporangium sp. CA-115845. The sequence continues at coordinate 4,113,605 of NZ_CP191988.1, forward strand.
CAGCATGATGGCGTTGGAGAACTCGTCGCCGGCGGGCGGCACGCAGGAGACCGGCGTCCACTGGGATATGCACCAGACCTTGGTGTCGGGGACGATCCCCGCGGGCGGCAGCAACACGTTCACCAGCCCGATCGATGTGGGGTCCGGGCAGGGCGGAGCCCAGTACGGCGAGATCAGATGGCAGATGAGAGTGCTAGCCCTGGCAGGACTGTGATGATCACAAAGTTTTTCCGGCGGGCCGACGGGACGCTGCTGTCGCGCTCCCTGGAGGTCGAGGGCTCCTACGCGATGGCGCTCACCGTACCGTCCGACGCGGTGGAGATTTCCGCCGAGCAGGCCGAGAAGCTCCGCGCCGGCCACGCAGCCCAGGCCAAGGCGTGGGTGGCGGAACAGGGGGCGGCCGCCGACCTGGTGCGGCGCGCCGACTACGAGGCGCTGCTGGCGCTGGGTGCCCCGGAGGCGACGGCGCGCCGCCTGTCCGGCCACCGCGGCGGGGGTGGTGATGAGTGACCTGCCCGACCCGTTCAGCGGGGTGGTCACGGCCGCGCACGTCTACAACGCCGTAGTGGAGGTCGGCAAACAGGTCGTCGGTGTGGACCACAAGGTCGACCTGGTCGACGGGAAGGTGGGCGCCGTGGACCACAAGGTCGACGGGGTGGTGACGACGGTGTCGGATCTGCAGAACCGTGTCCGTGACCTGGAGGCGAACCGGTGGCCGAAAAGCCTGCCGACGCTGATCGCGTTCGGCGCGCTCCTCGTCGCCGCGGTCGCGCTGTGGCGGGGGTGGTGAGTGGGCTCCGGCTACGTCGTTCGCTGGTATGTGGCGGACACCATTCCGTGTGAGCATCACACGCCGGCGGGGACGGCCCGGCACGGCAAGCCCGGCAGGGGGGAGGCGCCGCAGGTGGGGCGGCCCTACCGGGACCGGCGGAAGCAGGCGGCGCGGCGGCGCGCCGCCCGAACGGCGAGGGGGAAACGCTGATGGTGCACCTGGTGGGCCGCGACAAGTGGGGGGCGCGCTCGTCGAAAGGCGAAACGCTGCTGCAGGCCCGGCCCAAAGGAGTGAAGATCCACTATGTGGGGGATCGCGTTGACCCGGGCATCGTGAAAGATCACAGCAAGTGTTTGGCGTTGACGAAGACCATCCAGAAGCAGCACATGGACGGCAACTTGTGGGCGGATCTGGGGTACACCGGGTTGTGCTGCCCGCACCGGCAGTTCCTGGTGGGGCGCGGCCCCGGGGTGCTGCCGGCCGCGAACGGCAAGGATCTCAACGCCCGCCATTACGCGGTGATGGCGATGGTGGGCTCTTCCGGGCTGGTCGTTCCGCCAGACGACATGCTGCACGGCCTGGTCGACGCCATCGAGTGGTTGCGGGGCCTGCCGGAGAAACAGCAGCCGTGCGGGTACGAGGTGCTGGGGCACCGTGACGGGTGGGCCACCGACTGCCCCGGCGACTGGCTGTATGAGTGGATTCAGGACGGGTGGCCGCGGCCCGGCGAGGCGACGCAGCCCTCGACGGGGGTGGAGGTGCCGCCGTGGCCGGGCCGGGTCCTGGAGTATCCACCGGTGGCGGTCGGTGAGGACGTCCGCACCTGGCAGGAGCAGATGCGGCTGCGCGGGTGGCGCATCACCGTGGACGGCGCCTACGGGCCGCAGTCGCGGGACATCGCCCGCCGGTTCCAGCGGGAGAAGGGGCTACGGACGGACGGCAAGGTGGGCCGCGACGACTGGGACGCGGCGTGGCTGGCGCCGATCACGTAGGCCGGCACCGCCGGCCGGGGAAGGGCGGTATCTGGTCGCGGGTGTGGTGGCGCGACGCCTTGGAACGGGCGGTGCGCGCAGGCGCGGCCGCCGCGGTCACCGGGGTCGGCGCCGAACAGCTCGGCGCGGTGCGAATGTCGACGCTCCGCACGGTGCTGCTGCTCGGCGGCGGTGGCGCGCTGGTGTCGCTGCTGCTGTCGCTGGCCGCGGCCGGCACCGGCGACGCCAAGTCGGCGTCGTTCACCGAAGCGCCCTGAAATGGGCGAAGGGCCCGCCGTCGAGGTGGCAGGCCCTTCTTCGCTCCCCCGTGGTCGGAGAGCTGCGCCCGTAAGCGCCCAGCCGTTGAAGAGTACCGCATTGCTTTCCCTTTACCCTCACTGTTGGGGAAAAGTTGCACAGAGTCTCCTCCTAGGTGTAGTGTAAGACTTGCAACCTTAAAGGAGGTGAAATAGTGACCGAAGCGCCCGAAACGCTGCCTGATCTGGTGGGGCAGCCCGACCTGGCCGCGATGCTCGGCGTGCCCATCAACACGCTGCACTCATGGCGGGGACGGAAAGACTACGACAAGCTATGCGAAGCCGACGTCGTCGTCTCGGGCACCCCGTTCTGGTTGAAGCAACGCTGGACCGACCCGGATGCGCCGCTGCCGAAACTCCCGCCGTTGGTGGGGGTGAAGGAGGTAGCGGCGATGTTCGACGTGGACCCCGACACCGTGACCGCCTGGTTCCAACGGAGGAACGGGCCACCCGCCCCGGCCGTGAAGATCGGCCGGACGCGGATCTGGACGGTTCCGCCGTGGGAGGAGTTCGCCCGCCGCACCGGCCGGCCCATCGACGTGTCCGCTCTGAACAGAACCAACCAGGCCGATAAGGCCGACCAGCAGTAAGCACCACCGTTCGCCCCAGCCTGGGGCGAACCCTGACCTTTAGCTATAAGGGGACAGTCGAGGAACGTTCCCGGATAGCTCCCCCGTGGAAAGGGAAACAGCACTGTGGTTCTTCAAACGCGCCCGCCGACCTGCGTGGTGCCCTACCCGACGATCCTTGTCGAAGGGCCCGCGGACTCCGGCAAATCGTGGATGTTCGTGCAGCTCACCGCTTCCCCGCTGGTCGGCCGCAGCCTGCTGCTGGACCTCGGCGACGGCCGCGGCGACGAGTACGGCGACGCCATCACCGGCACCCCCAGCTACGAACTCATCCAGCACGACGGCACCTGGTCGTCGATCATCGGGCAGGTTGAGGCGGCACACGCCGAAGCGGCCCGCGTGCACGCCGCCGGAGGCAAGCCCGTCGTGTTGTGCGTCGACAGCGGCTCCCGCGTGTGGGACATGCTCAAGTCGTGGGGCAACGCCCGCGCCAAGGGGTCGATCAAGCATCAGCGGCTGCTCGCCTGGGACCCGAACGCCGAGGTGCGCATCCCCAACAACATCTGGGACGACGTCCGCGACCGGCACGACCAGTTCCTGCACCTGCTCACGACGTTCCCCGGCATCACGGTGATCACCGCACGCGGCCGGGAAATGTGGATCAACGAGGAGAGCACCGACCCGGTGCCGAAGATGGCCAGCTACAAGGTCGACTGCCACCGTGACCTGCTGCACGCGGCGACCGTGTGGATCCGCCTGAGCCTCGACGCCCCGCCGACGATCATCGGGGTGCAGTCGAAGCACCTGAACATCACGCACGGCACGGACGAGGCGCGCATCGTCCCGGACCTGAACCTGGCCGACCTGATCTTCAAGACGTTGCGGGTGTCGCCGGGCAGCCAGCCCCGCCAGCTGGTGAGGCTCGGCCAGGAACGGCTACCGGAGGCGATCCGTGACGACGCGCTGGCCACCGTCGACCGGGAGCGGCTGCAGCAGCTGCTGACCGAGGCCGCCCACCCGGTTCACCGCGGCCTGCCGGTCGACAACGAGTACGGGGCTGAGGAGACGCTGACCGAGCTGATCGGCCGCCGCCTGCGGGCGCTGTCCGGTCAGGGCGGCGACGAGTACGGCACCGAACCGGTCCGCGTGGTCGCCCAGCCCGGCCCCGGCGGGCAGGTGATCCAGGGGTCCGCTGACCGGCCGGAAATCCCCGCCACCCCACCACCCACACCCCAGCAGCAGGAGCAGGAGCAGGAGGAGGAGGTGGATCCGGGGGCGCCGCTTGACGAGCAGACGCTGCTGGTGGTGCACCGCATGCTCGCCGACTGCGGGGTCACCACCCCCGACCAGCGGCACGTGGTGCTGCAGATCCTCACCGGTAAGCGGCTGGCCAACAGCCGCACCCTGACCACCGCGATGGGCGCCGAACTCGTCGTCATGCTCGCCCCGGTGGTCGCGGCACCCGCACCGAACGACGCGCTGCGCGCCCTGATGCAGTCGCAGCTGACCGCCAACATGACCGCCCGCACGTCCGCCCCGACTGAGGAAAGGCCCGCCGCATGAGCCGCCGCAACCCCCACAAGAGGACCGCCCGTAAGAGCCGGGTGTGGAAGCCGGGCATGGGGCCTGGAACGTACGACTTCGAGAAGGGCGAATTTACCCCCGCCGCCCCCGCCGACCCGGCCCCGGCCGAGGCCAAGCCGGAGCCGGAGCTGTCCACTGTCATTCACGACGTCCCCGGCCGTGACGAGCCTGTTGTGTTCACCGGCGGCGACGCGTTGCCCGGCTTCGACAACCTGTCCTTCCGGGAGCTGGCCCAGCTCGCGGGCATGGCCGGCGTTCCCACCCCGCCCGGCAGCGACGACGTCCTCGAAGGGGAGATCCTCAAAGAGGAGGTGGCCGCCGCGAAGCAGCTGCTGGCCGACGCCGAGGAGCGGGGGGAGGGGCCGCTGGAGTTGGCGCACGCGTTCGCCTACCAGGACCAGGTGCACAAGGCGTTGGGCCGGGAAGTCAAACGCACCCGCGAGCGGGCCGAGAAGCTGTTCGCCGCTGCCCAGCTGGTGCACGGCATGAAATCGCTGGACGTGGCCGACGACAGCGGCGGCCCGCCCGTGGCGACCCTCCACATCCAGGACGTCAAGCCGGACATCGTCTGGGACATGGACGCGGTGCGGGCGTTCTGCGAGAAGCACGCCGGTACGGAGCTGTACCAGGAGGCGGCTCCCGGCGCGCTGGCCCTGGCCGACGTGGTGGCGTACATCGCGATGACCCACCCCACCTATGTGAAGACTCTGGTGCGGGAGGCGTACCTGACGCGCCTGCTGTCGGAGATCGACGAGCAGGGCTGCAAGGCCGACCCGGAAACGGGGGAGCTGGTGAAGCTGGCCACCGTCACCCCGGGCCAGCGTAAGGGGGCGTTCGTCACCCGCTACGCTACGGCGAAGAACGGCCGCCCCAACGGCAAGCAGCGCATCGAGGACCTGTACCGGGTGGGCGCGCTGGGTGACGTCCTGGCGCTCGGCCCCGCACCGGAACCCGGCCCGGGCGACAGCGCGGAGCAGCAGGCTTAACCCGGTGGGAACCGTACATCGCCTGGTCGCCGAGCTTGACGCGGTCCGCGTCGAGCTCGGCGTTCCCGTTGAAGACGTCGCCGACACGGTTGGCGTCGCCCCCGAAGAGGTCAGCTGGTGGGCGGCGGGATTGCGCCTGCCGTCGCTGGGCGAGGTCGTCGGATACACGGCTGCCCTCGGCTGCACGGTCGGGTTCACCGGCTCCGAAGCCCCAGCCGGGCCGGCCGGTGCTGAACCGGCGGGTGTTGCGTGGCTGCTGGACGCGTTGGAAGGCCGCCGCGCCGGGATCGGCATGTCACGGCGAGGCCTCGCCCGGGCCGTCGGCGTGTCGTACAACACGGCGAACCGGTGGAGTGTCGACCATCCGCCGTCGCTGTCCAATTTCGTCGGCTACGCCAGCGCGGTTGGCTGGGCGGTGGCGCTCACCCGGCGGGTACCGCCGCCTGCCCGTCCCACCACCCTGCCCCCGGCCTCGGCTGATGGTGGCGCTTCGGCGCAGCGGGTACGGCGGCCGCCGCACCGGCTGGTTGTCCTGCTCGAAGCGATCCGGATTGAGCTGGGCTGGCCACGGTCGGAGATTCCGCGCCGGTCGTCGCACGCGTTGACGAAAACGTCGCTGCAACGGTGGGCGAGCGGGTTCGTCACCCCCAGCCTCAATGACCTGATCACGTACGCGCGGACGCTTCACTGCGACCTGGACGTGGTGCGGCGCGGAAGCGAGGAGGTCACGCCCGAGGTGCGGCGCCGCCGTGACGTGCTGCGGGAGATCGAGGTGGAGCGCGGCACCCGGGAAGCACAGATAGGCGGCGGCCCCTTCCACGCCGACGGCACCGGCCCCCAGTGGGGGCCGGTCGCCGAGGAGGCGGCACGTCAGGAAGTTGAAGCTGGCCGGCGCGACCAGCTCACGTGGGCGGTGCGAGCCCAGGCTGTGTTCGGCCGGGTGCTGCGCCGGGACGACCCGGAAGAGTTGCGAGCCGAAATCGTGAAAGCAGCCGCGCTCCTCGTCGCCTGGCTGGAAGACCTCGATGCCCAGAAGCGGCAACGCGAGGAAGACCAGGGGGCGGGCGACGGCTGAGCCAGGCCGCCGGCGGAAAGTGCGAGGGCTGCGGAGGTCCGTGCCTGGCGCGGATCTCCGGCGGTACATGTCAAACGCTCGTTACTGTTCCCTTACGGCTGACCTGGCGCCCCGGTTTCGTACGAGTGCGCCGAAGAGCCCTACAAGAGCCCATAAAAGTGTTTAGCCCCGGGGTCCGCCTGCCAGCGGTCCGGGGCTGTAACGACCTAGTCGAGGAGGTCGCGGTGCTAAGCACCACTGTACCCATACAGGTCCCAGCTTCACAGGCGATCGGGGGTTGCAGACCCGCACAAAAGGTGAGTCAGGTTCGGGGATGTGCGGGGGTGTCCTCGCCGGTTGTGCGGGCCTGGAACGGTGCAGGTCCCGGGGTGCGCTGGCGCGTGGTGGTCGTGCGGCGTTCCGGCGGTGACTGGTGAGTGAGGAGTGGCCGACTCAGGCGCCCGACGAAGAGATCGACGTCGATGCGAACCCGAAACGCGAGTACTTCGCGATGATTATGTATCACGTCCTGGACGATCCGCGGGTGACTCGTCAAGGGCGTGACGCGTACGTGTGCATCGTGCGGGTGCTGGGCTGGCGCAAGGAGAGGCGCCCGGAGGAGATCACACGGGAGCGGCTGGCGTCGGCGATGGGGATCAGTACTGACACCTTCGACAGGGGCGTCAAGAACCTCGTGGAGTGCGGCTATCTGACAGTGATCCGCGCCCGTGACGAGCACACCGGCAACTGGAAAACGTCCCAGTACCTCCTCAAGGACAGCCATAAGAACCGGTTGGCGGCAAGAGTCCTAGAACTGGAGCAAGAGAATCGTCAACTCCGTGCCACGCAGAAGAAAAAACCGCAGGTCGGAACCAGTCCGCAAAATGCGGAAAGGGCAGAAGGTGACACGGCAGGCGAAGAGGACGAAGCGGCGGCCGACCAGTCCGCAGAATGCGGACTGGCCCCGACCTGCGAAAACATCGAGTCTCCGCAGGTCGGGACCAGTCCGCAGAATGCGGAACCGCCGCTCCGCAGTTTGCGGAACCGCCAGTCCGCAAACTGCGGACATATAAGAGAAGGGGTTTTAGAGAAAGAAGAAGAACAGAGAGAAGAGAGAACTCCGGTTCCCGCCGTAGGCGGGCTTACGGTCCGTACCAGGCGCGCGAGCGAGGCGCCTGCGGCGCAACCAGGAAAGATCATGCGTGGTCGTGCTCTGATCTCGGAGGTGCCCCGCTACCGGGAGGCGCCGCCCTGGGCGAAGATCCACCTCGGCGAGCTCGCCCAGGCCGCGCTGCAGCACTTCGGCCCGGACGCCATCGTCGCCTACACCCGCCTCGTCGACCCGCAGCTGTTTCAGCCGCACCAGCACATTCCGGAGTTCCGGCACGCGCTGTGCCTGCTCGGCCAGGCCGTCCAGATCGGCGAAGCCTGCAGAGGCTGCGGCGAACACCCCGACCGGTGCCGGTGCCGACCGGCGAAGGCGCGGCCCGCCGACGCCGCGTGGACCGAGGAGGACCTGGCCGGTTGGGAGCGCACCCTGGAACAGCTCGGCGTGACCGAAGATGAGCTCGCCGACGTGCAGGAGGGGTGAGCGGTGGAACCGAACAGCCGGGAGAAGACCATCTGCACACAGTGCGGGAAGCCGATCTTCTTCGCGGTGACGCGGAACGGTGAACGGCAGCCGCTCGACGTGAAACCCGACCCGGTTCGCGGTAGCGTCGCCGCCTACCGGCAGGGGGTGCGGCTGTGGTGGTGCCGGTCGCTGCTCGCCGCCGCCGCCGACTACCCGCCGCACCCGCTGGAGGAGCGGTTCGTCCCGCACCAGCTGACGTGCCGCCCCCGCAGGCCGGCCGTCCAGCTGGTGATTCCCGGCCTGGCCGCCGACCCGCCGGGCCGCCCCCAGGCGCCGGCCCCGCCGCAGCCGAGGCTCGACAACGTGATCCCGCTGCGCCGCCGCCGAACCTGACCAGCCAAACCCCCAATCCAGGAATCTACAATGTAAAAAACGCTTTGCCGTGCAGCTTGTGACATCACGCGCAGATCGGTGTTTGATCAGGTCATCGCACAAACCGTCAAGGCAAGGAACGCGGGCCGAGCCCCGCACGGCGGCGGTGTGGCTCGCTACATTCGGCCCATGAGCAGCAGTTCCTGGGCCGCGAGCCCTGATGCCGTAACCGAGGTGATCCCGCGCGTCACCGTGCCATCCCCGCGGATCACCGCCCCCATCCCGATGCTGCCCCTGGCGGCGGTCACCGCCGAGGCGGCGCCTTCCGCGCCGATCCCGTTCCGGCCGTGGCGGATCATCTGGTGCGCGCTCAGCTGGGGCCACTTCTGGTGGCCGGGCGCGCTGCGCTGCCTGGACTGCGGCTGGGAACGGAAGGCCGCGTGACCGGCGGCGCGCTACCGCCGACCGCGCTGTTCCTGCCCGACGGGTGCGAGTTCACGCTGCTGCACTGCGGGCAGCGGATGGAAGAACGCGGCCACACCATGGGGTGGACGGGCAAGCCAGGCCAGGGCGAGCAGCTGTCGGACCACCAGTTCAGATGCCCTCGCTGCCCAGCGGCGGTGAACATTTCGGTGCGGGAACCCGCGTAAGCACCCGGCCGTGGACGGCGCACCACCGCGCGAGGCCGGCACGGCCCGGTGCGGGCGGGACCACCGCCCTGATCGCGATCACCTGACTCAGCGGTGCCTGGCTCCTGAATTCAAAGCCGGGTACCGCTTTTTCGCGCCCCTGTTCCATACATATCCGACCGGTTATTATGAGTATGTCCAGTGGGTTAATTGTTAAGGGCAGTGGTGTCACACCTATATGGCGAATTAACAATCGAGTGGTCCAAGGTCTTCTCCGAGCTCACCGGGCTGGACCAGGCCATCGTCGGCACAGCGATCAAGCGCAGCTCGTACCAGGACCTCAAGCTCGCCGGCGACGTCGTCGACCGCGAGCAGCTCGTCGCCGACGCGTTCAGCGAGGCCAAGCTCATCCCCGCCCCCGTCACGTTCGCGGACTTCGTCGACACCCGGTTCGACGCCACCCTGGACGACCCCTCGTGACGCCCGTCCCGAGGTCCGTGCCCGGAGGACCCACGCCTGGAGGCATCCGATGAAGTTCCACTGGTTCCTGCCCACCGCCGGTGACAGCCGGGTCCTCACCGGGGGCGGCCACGGCCTCAGCAGGGGGCACGGCCGCTCCGAGGCGGCCACGTTCCGCCCGCCGGACATCGAGTACCTGGCGCAGGTCGCCCGCTCCGCCGAGCAGCTCGGCTTCGAGGCGGTGCTGACCCCGACCGGCACCTGGTGCGAGGACGCCTGGCTGGTCACCGCCGCGCTGACCCGCGAGACCGAGCGGCTGAAGTTCCTCGTCGCCTTCCGGCCGGGCTTCATGTCACCGACGCTGGCCGCGCAGATGGCCGCCACCTACCAGCGGCTCTCGCGCGGCAGGCTGCTGCTCAACGTGGTGACCGGCGGGGAGAGCGCCGAGCAGGCCAGGTTCGGCGACCACCTGTCCAAGGACGAGCGCTACGCGCGCACCGACGAGTTCCTGTCGATCGTGCGCGGCGCCTGGAGCGGCACCCCCTACGACTTCGACGGCGGCCACTACCGCGTCGAGGGCGCGATGGTCGCCGAGACGCCCGATCCCGTCCCGGAGATCTACTTCGGCGGCTCCTCACGGGCCGCCGGACCGGTCGCGGCCAGGCACGTGGACGTCTACCTCACCTGGGGCGAGCCCCCCGAGCAGGTGGCGAAGAAGATCGAGTGGATCCGGGAGCTGGCGGAGGAACAGGGCCGCAAACTCCGCTTCGGCATCCGGCTGCACGTGATCACCCGCGACAGCGAGCGTGAGGCCTGGGCGGAGGCCGAGCGGCTGCTGGCCGCCATCGATCCGGCCGACATCGTCTCGGCCAGGAAGCTGCTCGGCCGTAGCGAGTCGGTCGGCCAGCGGCGCATGCTGGAGCTGCACGAGGGCTTCACCGGGGGCACCGCCCGCGACCTGGAGATCCATCCGAACCTCTGGGCCGGGGTCGGCCTCGTGCGGGGCGGCGCCGGCACCGCGCTGGTCGGCAGCCATTCCCAGGTCGCCGAGCGGATCGAGGAGTACGCCTCGCTCGGCATCGAGGAGTTCGTCCTGTCCGGCTATCCCCACCTGGAGGAGGCGTACTGGTTCGGCGAGAACGTGCTCCCCCGCGTCGCCGAGTCCGTCCGGGGGTGATCACGGCCACATCCGGCGAGCCCGTCTTGCGCGTGATCTCCGCGGGGAGGAATCTCGGTGCATGCCTGACGACCGCCCGTACGACATCGTGCTGTTCGGCGCCACCGGGTTCACCGGGGCGCTCACCGCGGAATACCTCGCGCGCAACGCCGGTCCCGCCCTCCGCTGGGCACTGGCCGGGCGCAACCGGGCCAAGCTCGAAGCGGTCAGGGATCGGATCGGCCTGCCCGAGCTGCCGCTGCTGCACGCCGACGTGACCGACCCGGCCTCCCTGGTGGAGATCGCCAGGCAGGCCAGGGTCGTGGCGACCACCGTGGGCCCCTACGTCTCCTACGGCGAGCCGCTGGTGGCCGCCTGCGCCGACGCGGGCACCCACTACGCAGACATCACCGGCGAGCCCGAGTTCGTCGACCGCATGTTCATCCGCCATCACGAGCGGGCCAGGAGGACCGGGGCCAAGCTCGTGCACGCCTGCGGGTTCGACTCCGTCCCGCACGACCTCGGCGCCTACTTCACGGTCAGGCGGCTGCCCGAGGGAGTGCCGCTGGAGGTCAGCGGCTTCGTCCGGGCCTCCGGCGCCGCCTCCGGCGGCACCGCGCACTCCGCCGTCATGGCGATCTCCCGCTTCCGGCAGACGGCCGAGGCCGCGCACATCCGGCGCGAGCTCGAAGGCGGGTCCGCGGCCTCCGGGACCAGGCGGACGCGTGGCATGCCCGGATCGGTGCGCCACGTCGGAGGGTGGGCACTGCCGCTGCTCACGATCGACCCGCAGATCGTCGCCCGCTCGGCCCGCGCACTGGACCGCTACGGCCCCGACTTCACCTACCGCCACCACTTCGCGGTCAGGCGACTGCCCGTCGCGCTCGGCCTCGCCGCCGGGGTGGGCGCCCTCGCGCTGCTCGCACAGATCCCACCGGCGCGCTCCCTGCTGCTGCGCCGCTTCGCACCCGGTGAGGGGCCCGGCGTCGAGCAGCGGGCCAGGAGCTGGTTCAAGGTCACCTTCCTCGGCCTGGGCGGCGGGGCGCGCGTCGTCACCGAGGTCGCGGGCGGCGACCCCGGCTACGGCGAGACCGCCAAGATGCTCGGCGAGTCGGCGCTCTGCCTGGCGACGGACGACCTCCCGGAGGTCTCCGGTCAGCTGACCACCGCCGTGGCGATGGGCGACGCGCTGATCGGCCGTCTGGTGCGGGCGGGCATCACCTTCACGGTGCTGAGCGACTCGCGCAAGTAGGCGTCCGCTCGGGACGAGCGGCTCCCGGGTTCCGGTGTGACGATCGTGGACGGGATCGGCCGGAACCCGCTCGATCCGGGGTGTCACCCGGTCACGGTGTGGACCGGCGGCGCCTGCGGTAGGCGCGCTGCTGGCAGGCCCGCGAGCAGTAGGCGCGCGGGCGGCCCGCTTCCGCCCGGTCCATGCTCGTGCCACAGATCGCACACGAGGCATTTTCGTCACGCTTTTCCTCACGCTCGCGGATCAGCGCCTCGATGCCGTCCAGCACCCGCCGCAGGCCGAACCCGAAGGAGTCCTCCGGCTCGTCGTAGCCGCCCGCCTCCCAGACGTGGGTCAGCGTGGGGTAGAGGTGGAGCTTCTCGTACAGCGACTCCCTGGCGCCCCACCACTCCTCCTCGGAGACTCCGGTGCGCCGCTCGACCCTGGCGACCTCCGCGGCCCTGGCCGCCTCGCTGTCCACGAACCGGCCGACGAGGCCCACCACCGCGACCATCTCGGCGGGCTTCAGGCCGATTCCCGCCACGGTGCTGAGCGCGTACTCGAAGTGGGCGATGGAGTTCGGGCCGGGAACGTGCCGGGTGCCGCGCACCTCGGCCAGCCAGGGATGACGGCGGCACAGGGCCCAGCCCTCCCGCGCCCATGCCTCGAGCGCCGCACGCCAGCCGCCCGGCGTGTCGGCCGCGCCGCCGTTCGCTCCGTCCGTCGCCACGTCGCCCATCACCATGTCGCACATCAGGTCGATGAGTTGTGCCTTGCCCGGTATATGCCGGTAGAGCGACATGCTGGTGAATCCGAGCCGTTCGCCGACCCGTCGCATCGACAGCCCCTCGACACCGTCGGCGTCGGCGATCTCGACGGCGGCGCGCACGATCGCGCCGACGCTCAGTCCCTGCCGGGGCGCGGCGTCCCGGGACTCCCGCCACAGCAGTTCGACGGTCCGGTCCGGATCCTCCTCGAAGGCCACCCGTTCTCCTTCCGCTTGACGCTCGACCCGAGTATCTGTTTATGCTGTATACCTTATTTACATTATAAATGAGGAGCACCCGTTGAACGATTTCTACGTGTCCCCCTCCGGTGACGACACCTGGCCCGGCACCCTGGAACGACCCTTCGCCACCCTCGCCCATGCCCGGGACCTGGCCCGCGGCGCGGACGCCGCTGTCCACCTGCTGGCAGGCACCCACCGGCTCACCGAGACGTTCGAGCTCACCGAGGCCGACTCCGGCGTGACCTACCGGGCACTGGGGGAGGCCGTCGTCAGCGGTGGCCGCCGGGTCACCGGCTGGCGCGAGCGGGACGGAGTCTGGCTGGCCGAGGTCGGCGACCTCGACACCCGCCAGCTCTACGTGGAAGGACGCAGGGCCGAACGGGCCGCGATCGACGCGATTCCCGGGAAGGCCACCAGAACCGACACGGGTTACGTCACCGACAGTACGGCCCCGCAAAGCTGGGGCAATCCCGCCGACGTCGAGTTCGTCTTCCGCGGCGTCTACCCATGGACCGAGGCCCGCTTCGGCGTCGCCGCCGTCGAAGGCGACGAGTACTCGACCACCATCACCATGGCCCAACCCGCCTTCGGCTGGGCGATCGAGCTCTACAACTCGGTGGTCCCTTGGGAGGGCGGAGGGGAGTCCTACGGCCCTGGCCTGCCGACCCGGGTGGAGAACGGCGCGGGTTTCCTGACGGAGCCGGGTACCTTCGCCCTCGACAGGTCCCGCCCTGGTCACCACGTGCTGAGCTACCGGCCGCGCCCCGGCGAGGACCCCGAGCGGACGGAGGTCGTCGCCCCCGTACTGGAGACGCTGGTCAAGGTCACGGGCGCTCGCGACGTCGCCTTCCTCGGCGTCACCTTCGCAGACGCCACCTGGCTGCGGCCGAGCCGCCCAGAGGGCTTCCTGCACTACCACGGCACCGGCTACTACGAGGGCGGCCCCATCGAGAAGGTGTCGTTCGGCGAAGGGGCGTGGGTGACGGTGCCGGGGGCGTCGTCGGAGATTCCGGCGAACGTCGTGTTCGAAGGCGCCGCGCGCGTCGCGATCGAGGGCTGCCGCTTCACCAGGCTGGGGGCCACGGCCCTGCGGTTCTCCGGCGACAGCGCCGACATCCTGGTGCGGGGCAACGTGTTCGAGAGCCTCTGCGGCGGCGGGATCTCGATCGGCGGGAGCCGTGGTGCCCGGGTCGAGAACAACTGGGTCCACGACGTCGGCCTGGAGTACTCCGGCTCGCCCGGTATCGCGGTGACCGGGAGCGAGGACTCCACGCTCGCGCACAACCAGGTTAACGACGTCCCGCACTGCGGCATCGTGGTCGGCGCGGGCAAGAGCACCCGGGTCCTGCGCAACCTCACCTTCAACACGCTGAAGGTGCTGGCCGACGGCGGTGGCATCTACCTGTCGGGCCCGCAGGGCGACTCCCACGACAACGGCGCGGTCGTCCGCGGCAACGTCGTGCGCGACACGCTCACGCCGTACAACTTCGCGCTCTACACCGACTACGGCGCCGCCTGGGTCACCGTCGAGGGCAATGCCGTCCAGCGCGCCGACAACACGGCCGTCCTGCGGGTCTGGCCACCACTGGAAAACGTCGTCTTCCGCGGCAACTTCTGGGATGCCGACCCGGTGGGCTGGGACGACCCGCCGGAGGGCGTCACCATGGAGGGCAACGTGACGTCGGCCGACGAGAAGGACTTCGAGGTCCGTACGGCGAGCATCGTCGCGCGGGCGGGTCTGGAGCCCGGCTACGCCCACCTGCTCGGACGGTGACCACCGCGCCTCGCTCTTGGAGAAGCCTTGGGGTACGGATGAGCGTGGCGGTGATCTGGGCACGGTACTAAACCGGGTAGTCCGCGTGCGGGAACGGGGGCCGTGTCATGTCCGACTCGTGAGCGCGAAAGAGCGTGATGAGGACCTGACGGCCCGAGTGCCGGCCGGACGCGCCGGCACCGCCGCGCGGTGGTAGCGAACAGAGCGTCGGGGAGCCGGCCCCGACGATGGCTGGTCGCGTCCGGGGCCGGCCCGAGTCTCAGGAGACGTCAGCCATGAAAATGCCCACAGTCAACGAGTGCCAGGTCGATGCGTGCGCCTACAACGCGGAGCACGTCTGCCACGCGCTGGCCATCACGGTCGGCAACAGTCATCACGCGGAGTGCGAGACCTTCTTCAAGGTCGACGTGAAGGGGGGCGACCCCGCCGCCACCGGCCGCGTCGGCGCCTGCAAGATGTCCGACTGCCAGCACAACCTCCAGTACGAATGCCAGGCCTCCGGCATCGTCGTCGGTTACGCGCAGAAGGACATCGACTGCCTTACGTACGCGCCGGCCTGACGGCGGACGAGCCGTACGGCGACGGAACGGCGGCCCCGACCTCTTGGCATCCAAGCGCTTGTTTGGTAACACTGGCCCATGGCAGAAACCGCCGCCGACGTCTTCGCACCCGCGAAGCTCGGGCCGATCACCCTGCGCAACCGCCTGATCAAGGCGGCCACCTTCGAGGGCATGACCCCCGAGGCGCTGGTCTCCGACGAGCTGATCGACTTTCACCGGCGAGTGGCCGCCGGAGGCGTCGGCATGACCACGGTGGCCTACTGCACGGTGGCACCGGAAGGCCGCACGCAGTGGCGGCAGATCTGGATGCGCCCGGAGGCCGTGCCCGGCCTGCGCCGCCTCGCCGAGGCGGTACACGCCGAGGGCGCCGCCATCTCCGCGCAGATCGGCCACGCCGGCCCGGTGGCCAATCCCGCCTCCAACAGGCTCCCCGCGCTGGGCCCGTCCCGGCGGTTCAACTGGCTGGGCATGAGCATGACCCGGGCGACGACCGTCGCGGACATCGAGCGCCTCGTCCGCGCGCACGCCGACGCGGCGCTCCTGGCGGAGGAGGCGGGCTTTGACGCCGTCGAGATCCATCTGGGGCACAACTACCTGGTCAGCTCCTTCCTCAGCCCTCGGCTCAACAACAGGACCGACGGCTACGGCGGCAGCCTGGCCAACCGGGCCCGGCTGGCGCGCGAGGTCGCCCTGGCCGTAAGGGAGGCCGTCGGCGGCCGGATCGCGATCCTGGCCAAGCTCAACATGGACGACGGGGTCAGCGGCGGCCTGACACCCGACGAGAGCCTCCAGGTCGCGACCTGGCTGGAGGCGGACGGCGGACTCGACGCCATCGAGCTGACGGTGGGCAGCTCGCTGCTCAACCCGATGTACCTGTTCAAGGGCGACGCCCCGATCCGTGACTTCGCCGCGGCCCTGCGGCAGCCGCAGCGGCTGGGGGTGCGGCTGCTGGGCGGCCGGTTCCTGCGCTCCTACCCCTACCGGGACGGCTACCTGCTCGACGACGCCCGCGCCTTCCGCGCCGCCCTGAGGATGCCGCTGGTGCTCCTCGGCGGCGTCACCAACCTGGCGACCATGGAACTGGCCCTGCGCGAGGGCTTCCAGTTCGCCGCCATGGGCCGGGCCCTGCTCATGGAGCCGGACCTGCCCAACCGGATCATGAAGAACCGGGCGGTCGAATCCCGGTGCGTCCACTGCAACCGGTGCATGTCGACGATCTACTCCGGCACCCGCTGCGTGCTCACGGAGTGACCGCCCCCGCTCTCAGCGGAGCCCGGCACGCCGGGCGGTGACCACGTCGACGACGGCCACGACCAGCGAGACCAGCACGAAGGCGATGGCGACCAGCAGCGAGTGCCGGAACGCCGTCGCGTAGTCGCCGCGGGAGGAGGCGACCTCGGCGAAGAACACCGAGCCGATCGCCGCGATGCCGACGGCCGTGCCGAGCCGCTGTCCCGTCTGGAGCACCCCGCCGGCGGTGCCGGCCATCGCGACCGGCACCTCCGACAGGGTCAGCGTCTGGTTGGGGGAGATCACCAGGCCGCTGCCCAGGCCGGCGAGGAGCAGCGGCAGCGCGATGGCCCAGGCCACCTGCTCGCCGGGGACCAGCCGTACGGCGAGCGCCGTGACGCCCAGCGCGGCGGCGACCAGCAGCAGCCCCGCCACCACCAGCGGCCGGCCCAGCCGGGTGACGGTCCGGCCGCTCAGCGCGGCGGCCACGGCCGACCCCGCCGCGAAGGGGGTGCTCGCCAGCCCTGCCTCCAGTGCCGAGTAGCCCAGGCCGTTCTGCAGGTAGAGGGTGAGAATGAAGAAGATCGCGCTGAAGCCGGCGAAGTAGAGCGTCCCGAGCAGGGCGCCGAGCGCGTACGAGCGCCTGCGGAACAGGAACAGGTCGACGACCGGCTGGTGGTGCCGCCCGTAGCGGCGCTCCCAGGCCACGAAGGCGGCGAGCACGACGAGCCCGGCGAACAGCGTCGGCCACCTTTCCGCGCCCTGCCACTGCTGCCCCTCGACGAACGGCAGGAGCACCAGCACGACACCGAGGGCGAGCAGCAGCACGCCCACCGGATCCATGCTCTCCCTGGGGCGCCTCCCGTGCGCCGGAGGCCGGATGTAGCGGTACGCCAGGATCACGGCCAGGATGCCGATCGGCACGTTGACGTAGAAGACGAGGCGCCAGGCGTCGGGGCCGCCGCCGAGTTGGATGAGCGTCCCGCCGAGCAGCGGGCCGATCGCGGTCGAGAAGCCGATGACGGTGCCCAGCATCCCGAACGCCCGGCCCCGTTCCGCTCCCCGGAAGAGTTGCTGGATCAATCCGCTGACCTGCGGGTTCAACACCCCGCCCGCCATCCCCTGGATGAGTCTCGCGATGACCAGCAACGTCGGGTCCCCGGCCATTCCGGCTGCCGCGCTGGACAGGGTGAACAGGACGACGCCGAGGACGAACACGTTGCGCCGGCCGTGCATGTCGCCAAACCGTCCGGCGGGGATCAGCGCCAGCCCGAAGGTGAGCGCGTACCCCGACACCACCCACTGCAGGTCGCTCCGTGGGGCGTTCAGCCCGCTGCGGATGGCCGGCAGCGCCACGTTGACGATGCTGACGTCCAGCAGGGTCATGAAGCCGGCGACGAGGCAGACGGTCAGCGCCTTCCAGCGGCGTGGGTCGGCTCCCTCCTGGTCCCTCAGGGCCGTCGTCTCGCCGCTCATCCGGCCGCGCGGTGCGGGGACCCGGCCCCCCGGTCCGCGGGCCTTTCCCTCCCGCCGCGTTCCAGCCCTCCGGACGGTACGGGTGACCGGCTGAGGACCATCATCCGCCCCCGTTCTCCGCCTCCGGCTTTCAGCAGCCCGTACGTACCCCTTTCGGATGTTCAAATCACCGTCCGGGCCCCGGCGACTCGCCGGGGCCCGGACGGTGACTCATGACGGTGACTCATCCTCGGAGCCGGGAGACGCCAGGTGCTACGGGCACGTCACCTCGCCGCTCGCGAGCGGGACGTTCACCGCGCTCCAGGCGGCCTTGACCGCGTTGACCTCGACGCAGCCGACCGGGAAGAGCGCCTTGGCGGCGGCCACGGTGGCCTTCCGCGCCTTCGCGTGCGTCCACGGTGCGGTCTTGGTGTTCAGCCCGGCCTGGAAGATCTGGCCGGCCTTCTGGATGCCGATGCCGGTCAGGGTGGCCGGACCCGAGCAGACGGAGCTGGCCGGCTTGCCCACCGGGTTGGTGCCCTCGGCGAGCAGGTAGAACCAGTGGTTCTGCGGGCCCGCTCCCGCGTGCACCCCGCTGACTGGGGAGCCGTAGCAGTTCGGGTGCCCCTCGGCCGACGGGTTGTACATGTTGCGGATCTCGCCGGAGCCGACCAGGTTGACCTCCTCGCCCACCAGGTAGTCCGGTGGGTCGAGGGCGGCGGGCTGGTTGGCGTAGTGCTCGGTCAGCGCGCCGAAGATGTCGCCGGTCGACTCGTTCAGGCTGCCGGCCTCGAGGGTGTTGGACACGGGGGCCCCGGAGTACTGGAAGATGCCGTGGCCGTACTCGTGGCCGACCACGTCCATCGGGGTGGCCTGCCGGGTGTTGGCCTGGTTGTGCCCGAAGTTGGTGTAGCTGCCGTTCCAGTAGGCGTTGACGTCGTTCAGGCCGACCCGGGCGGGGAAGGCGCCGCCGGAGCCGTTGAACCCGTTGCGGCCCAGCCAGTTGCGGAGCATGTCCCATTCCTTCTGCGCCGCGTACAGGGCGTCGACGCAGGCGGTCTCCAGGCTGGTGCCGCTGCCGGTGCCCCAGGCGTCATCGGTCCCGGTGTAGGCGGTGCCGCCCTGCCCGCCGCAGCGCAGGCCGGGACGGGTGGTGTCGGTCATCGAGTACGAACTGCCGGAACCCGAGGTCTGGATGGTCACCGGGTTGCCGTTGTAGTAGCTGTTGCCGGTCCCGGCGTGGACGTCGTCGTAGGAGTCGACGATCGACCCGTCGACGGCGTCCACGAAGACGTGCAGAACGCTCGGGGTCTGGCCGTTGGTGCCGGTGACGACCACCTCCCAGGCCAGCCTGGGCGTGGTGGTGGCGGCGTGCACGAGCAACCGGGGGGTGCTCACGCTCTCCACGACGGGCACCTGCGCGCGGGCGGTGGCGGTCGCCGCGGCGGCGTCCACCTTGCTCGTGACGTCGACCGTGATCCTGGACTGCTGGCCCGAGCTCACGGACCCGACCAGCTCGCCGGCCCGGTCGGTGGACACGATCACCTCACCGCCGTACACCGGCAGCCCCCGGTAGGTGCGCGCGTAGGTCAGGTACTGCAGGCCCTGGGCACCGGAGACGCTGGCGGTGAGGGTGAACTTCTCGTTCTGCCCCTTGAGGAGGGCTTCGGACCTCATGGCGATGGTGGCGTTGGCCGTGGTCGCGGCGCGGTTGCGCGCCTCCGCGTCCGGCGGTGAGTACGGCGGAGGGTCGGCGGAGACGGTGCGGGCGGCGATGTCCGCCGGTGCTGACGCGGCGCTCACCGCGGTGGGGGTGATCAGGGCGGTGATGGCCAGTACGGCCACGGCGCCCAGTTTGGTCTTCGGATTCACGGGGGTGACTCCTCTCGGTGTCCCTTGAGGGGAGGAGGGATACAAGGAGCCCTGAGAGTCGGGGCTACCCCAAAGCTGACACCGAGCGAGGCGGACGAATACCTCACAAAATCCCATAACGCCGTGGTATGGGCGGCTATCTATACCGGGGAGCCCCTGCCGCTACGGCTCACCGGCGCGGGCAAGGGCGTCATGTTTTGGTAGTTCCTAGGATGAATTGCCCTGATGTACGGCGTTTTTTTCGCCTGGCCGATCGGAGATCATCTAAGGTGGGCTCCGATCGTGTTGTTACGGGGTGTGCTTGTGAGGAGGCTCTGATGAGCGAGGAAATCACAGAGGTCGACACCGAGGTGTTGGCGCGAATCGACACCTCGATCCCACATTCGGCGCGGGTGTGGGACTACTGGCTGGGCGGTAAGGACAACTACGGTCCCGACCGCGCGGTCGGCGACGAGATCGTGAAGGTCATGCCGGATCTGCCGGTCAACGCGCGGGCCGAGCGGGAGTTCATCGGCCGGGTCGTGAGCCACCTGGCCGGTGAGGCGGGCATCGACCAGTTCCTGGACGTGGGCACCGGCATTCCGGCCGCGGACAACACCCACCAGGTCGCCCAGCGGGTCAACCCCAAGGCGCGGATCGTCTACGTCGACAACGACCCGATCGTGCTGGCCCACGCCAGGGCGTTGCTGCGCGGCACCCCCGATGGGGAGACCGCCTACATCGACGCCGACCTGCGCGATCCCGAGCCCATCCTGCGACAGGCCGCGCGGACGCTGGACCTCTCCCGGCCGGTCGCGCTGATGCTGATGGGCGTCCTGGAGTTCGTCCCCGACGGGGACCAGGCCCACAGCGCGGTGCGCACGCTGCTGGACGCGCTCCCCTCGGGCAGCTACCTGGCCATCGCGCACAGCGTGCACAGCCCGTCGATGGACGAGGCCGCCGCCAAGTGGAACGCCAGCGCCGCCACCCCGCTCACCCTCCGCACCCAGCAGCAGCTGGAGGAGTTCCTCGACGGGCTGGAGTTCCTGGAGCCCGGCGTGGTGTCGCTGCCCAAGTGGCGGCCCGAACCGCAGACCAGCTTCCGCGACCGCGACGTCTTCCAGTACGGCGGCGTGGGCCGCAAGCCGTAGGGCGCCTCGCCGTCCGCGCGTCCTGACCCCACGTTCTGCCCCGGAGCCCCGGATCGGCCCTGCCCGGTCCGGAGGGCTCGGTGACCCCCGGCCACACCGAGAGGTGTTCGCGGCCGAAGGGGGTCAGGGGGCGGGACGGGGCCGCCTCCGCCGGGGGCGGGGGGTGGTCTCCTCGGCGGGCTGGTCTGGTGGTGTGGTGCTGAGGCCGTGGCGGATGAGGGATTGGGCGGTGCGGACGACGGCTTCGAAGGTGTCGCGTTTGGGGTTCCACCATTCGGCGGCCCAGTTGAGGGCGCCGACGACGAGGAGGTGGGCGACGCGCAGGTCGAGGTCGGGGCGGAGTTGGCCGGTGTTGTCGAGGTCGCGGAAGAGGTCGCGCCAGAGTTTGCTGTATTCGGCCTCTTCGGCGAGTTGGCGGGTGCGGAGGTCTTCGGGGATCTGGCCGGAGTTGCGGATCAGGGCGGTGGCGAAGTCGGAGAGTTCGAGTTCGACGTGCAGGTGGGCTTCGACGGCGGCGCAGATGCGGTCCATCGGGGTGGTGTCCGGGGGGAGTGTGTCGAGGACCTGGCGGACGTGCCGGCGGACGCGTTGGGCGCCGGTCCACATGACCTCTTCGATCAGTTCTTCGCGGGATCCGAAGTAGTAGTAGATCGCCGGTGCCTGGAGTTGTGCCTGGTCGGCGATGTCGCCGAGCCGGGTTCCTGAGTAGCCCTTGCGGCTGAGGACGTGCGCCGCCGCGTCGAGAATACGCTCGCGCGTTCGAGCGGCCTTGGAACTCTCCTCCGAGGCTGAGGCGGTGGTTTTCACGGGCACGGAGCGATCATACGCTCTCCGTCACCGGTCGGCTTCGCTCTTCGAGACCCGGGATGCCCTCTTCCCGTGCCCTGCATTTAACCTAATGTAAATTAAACAAGGGTGTGGAGGGAGAGTCGGATGACGCATACCGTCGTACCTCGTTCGTGCCTGTCGGTTCCCGGGGTGGATGAGCGGAAGATCCGCAAGGCGCTGGACTCCGAGGCCGACGAGATCATGCTCGACGCGTTGCGGGAGAGCAGGGCGGGCGCCGTGGAACCGGACGGAAAGATGATCGACGAAGCGGTGGCGGCCGGGCGGGTCCTGGCACGAGCAGGGGGAGTGAACCGATGACGGTGACCGCGGAAGGCCCGTACTTCGACGAGCTGACGGTCGGGCAGGTGTTCGACGGCGCGCCCGGAGTCACCCTCACCGCCGGGCATGCCGCGACCCACCAGGCGATCGTCGGTGACCGGCTCAGACTCCCCCTCGACGCCGACCTCTGCCGGGACGTCACCCGAGGAGAGCCACCGGCCCATCCGGCGCTGGTCTGGGACGTGGCGATCGGCCAGTCCACCCTGGTTACCCACCACGTCAAGGCGAACCTGTTCTACCGGGGCCTCGTCTTCCGCCGGATGCCCCTGATCGGTGACACCCTGCGCACCCGCACGCGGGTGGTGGCACTGCGCCAGAACCGGGCGAAGCCGGGCCGTCGGCCGACCGGGCTGGCGGTACTCCAGATCACCACCGTGGACCAGGCCGGACGCCCGGTGCTGGACTTCTGGCGCTGCGCGATGCTGCCGCTGCGCGACCCCGAGGCGCTGACCGGTCACGAGGCCGATCTCGACTCGGTGGGCGTGGCCGCCACCGACGAGGACCTCGCCGGGACGGCGACCGGGATGCTGGCGGGCTGGCGGCTCGATCGCTTCAGGGAACGGGTCACGGGCCGGCACTTCGCCGACCTCGCCGAGGGCGAGGTGTTTCGGGTGGGCGGGGGAGACGTGGTGTCCAGCGCTCCGGAACTGGCCAGGCTCACCCTCAACGTGGCACAGGTGCATCACGACGCGCGGGCCGCGGGCGAGCGGCGGCTGGTGTACGGCGGGCACACCATCGGCCTCGCGCTGTCCCAGGCCACCCGGGCGCTGCCGAACCTGGTCACGGTCGTGGCCTGGGACGGCTGCGACCACGTCGGCCCGGTCCACGAGGGCGACACGCTCTCCAGTGAGGTGGTGGTCGGGCGCCGCCAGGCGCTGCCGGGGGGCGGCGGGCTGGTCCACCTCCGCTCGCTCGTCCAGGCGGTGGGCGGCGCTGAGCCGCGGGACGTCCTTGACTGGCGTTACGTCGCGGTCATGGCGTAGCGGCGGGCCGCCCCCCACGACATCCTGGACCGGTGAGCCCGCGGGGGCTCTCCGGTCCCGTCGTGGCCGGAAGACCTCAGGACGGGTCCTTCGCGTCGTCGGCGGGGACCTGCACCGCCGCTCCCGACTCGATCAGGGCCGCGGCGTCGACGCCCCAGGCGCCGAGCACCTCCACGGTGTGCCGGCCCGGCACCGGAGGGGGCGTGCCGAGGGCGGTGGGGGTCAGGGAGAAGCGGGGCGCGGGCGCGGGTTGCAGCAGCCCGTCGTGCTCCACGATGGAGCCGCGTGCCTTGATGTGCGGATGGTCCGCGGCTTCGCGCAGGCTCATCACCGGGGCCACGCAGGCGTCGGACCCGGCGAAGATCGCCGACCACTCGGCCTGGCTCCGGCCGGCGAAGGCGGCCGCGATCCGGGCGCGCAACTCGGGCCAGCGGCTCCGATCGTGCTGCTTTCGGGGGTCCTCGTCGAGGCCGAGTCCGGCGAGCAACTCGACGTAGAACTTGGGTTCAAGAGCGCCGACGGCCATGTGCCGGCCGTCGGAGGTCTCGTACACCGAGTAGAACGGCGCGCCGCCGTCGAGGAGATTGGCGCCGCGCTCGTCCACCCAGGCGCCGGCGGCCATGATCATGTGCGTTCCGGCCAGCAGGTGCGCGGTGCCGTCGACGATCGCGGCGTCGACGACCTGGCCGCGCC
Organism: Streptosporangium sp. CA-115845; assembly: GCF_050943795.1. NCBI lineage: Bacteria > Bacillati > Actinomycetota > Actinomycetes > Streptosporangiales > Streptosporangiaceae > Streptosporangium > Streptosporangium sp. CA-115845. Next base: position 4,137,151 of record NZ_CP191988.1, read on the forward strand.
CGCTGCGGTCCGCCTCGCGCAACGCGGCGAGCACTCCGATCACGAGGTAGTTGCCGCCCCCGCCGAAGTCGCCGACCAGGTTGAGCGGGATCTGCGGCGGCCCGCCCGCCTCGCCGATGGCGTGCAGGGCGCCGGTCAGCGCGATGTAGCCGATGTCGTGCCCCGCCGTCTGTGCCAGCGGGCCGTCCTGCCCCCAGCCGGTCATCCGGCCGTACACCAGCCGGGGGTTGCGGGCGTGACAGGCGTCGGGGCCCAGCCCCAGCCGCTCGGCGACTCCCGGCCGGTACCCCTCGATCAGCACGTCGGCCTCGGCGACCATGGCCAGTACGGCCTCCACCGCCTCCGGTTGTTTGAGATCGAGAAGGACGGACTTCTTGCCGCGGTTCAGCAGGTCGAGATGCTCGGCCCCCGGGAAGAACCCGCTGCCTCCCGGCCGGTCGACGCGCACGACCTCGGCCCCCAGATCGGCCAGCGCCATCCCGGCGAACGGGGCCGGCCCGATCCCGGCGAGTTCCAGCACCTTGACTCCGGACAGTGGCCCGCCACTCATCACGACTCCAGTTGATCACGCAGCATGAACACCGATTATCTAATCGATATTAGATAATAAACGTCTGTCGGCGTCCGTGCGGATCGGGGGTCAGGAGGTGCGGTGAGCCGGGTTCCGCCGGGGGCGGGGGGTGGTCTCCTCGGCGGGCTGGTCTGGTGGTGTGGTGCTGAGGCCGTGGCGGATGAGGGATTGGGCGGTGCGGACGACGGCTTCGAAGGTGTCGCGTTTGGGGTTCCACCATTCGGCGGCCCAGTTGAGGGCGCCGACGACGAGGAGGTGGGCGACGCGCAGGTCGAGGTCGGGGCGGAGTTGGCCGGTGTTGTCGAGGTCGCGGAAGAGGTCGCGCCAGAGTTTGCTGTATTCGGCCTCTTCGGCGAGTTGGCGGGTGCGGAGGTCTTCGGGGATCTGGCCGGAGTTGCGGATCAGGGCGGTGGCGAAGTCGGAGAGTTCGAGTTCGACGTGCAGGTGGGCTTCGACGGCGGCGCAGATGCGGTCCATCGGGGTGGTGTCCGGGGGGAGTGTGTCGAGGACCTGGCGGACGTGCCGGCGGACGCGTTGGGCGCCGGTCCACATGACCTCTTCGATCAGTTCTTCGCGGGATCCGAAGTAGTAGTAGATCGCCGGTGCCTGGAGTTGTGCCTGGTCGGCGATGTCGCCGAGCCGGGTTCCTGAGTAGCCCTTGCGGCTGAGGACGTGCGCCGCCGCGTCGAGAATACGCTCGCGGGTACGGCTGGACTTCGGGCCGGTGGCGTCTTTTGAGACCGACCTGCTGCTGGCTTTACGGGGCACCGACCGATCATACGGGGAGGTTTCTTCGCCCACCGGAGCCGCTCGTCGGCGGCCCCGGCGGGGTGCGGGGCGCTCTGGGGTCAAAGATCCAGACCTCCTCTGCTGACGAGCTGCGCCGCGATGACGTTGCGCTGGATCTCGTTGGTGCCCTCGCCGACGATCATGAGCGGGGCGTCGCGGAAGTAGCGTTCGACGTCGAACTCGGTGGAGTAACCGTATCCGCCGTGGATGCGCACGGCGTTGAGTGTGATCTCCATCGCGGTTTCCGAGGCGAAGAGCTTGGCCATTCCGGCTTCCAGGTCACAGCGCTGCCCGGTGTCGGCGCGCTCGGCGGCGTGCAGGACCAGCTGGCGCGCCGCGGTGAGCTTGGTGGCCATGTCCGCGAGGTAGTTGCCGATGGACTGGTGCTTCCAGATCGGCTTGCCGAAGCTCTCGCGCTCCTGGGCATAGCGCAGGGCGTCCTCGAACGCGGCCCGGCCCACACCGAGAGCGCGGGAGGCGACCTGGATACGGCCGGTCTCCAGCCCCTTCATCATCTGCGCGAACCCGCGTCCTTCGACGCCGCCGAGCACCGAGGAGGCGGGGGTGCGGTAGTCGTCGAAGGAGAGCTCGCAGCTCTCCACGCCCTTGTAGCCGAGCTTGGGCAGGTCACGGGAGACGGTGAGGCCGGGCCCGTGCTCGACGAGCAGGATGCTCATGCCGTTGTGCGCGGGTCTGGCGGCCGGGTCGGTCTTGCAGAGCAGGGCGATGAGCTGGGAGCGGCGGGAGTTGGTGATCCAGGTCTTGGCGCCGTTGATCACGTAGTCGTCGCCCTCTCGCCGGGCGAGGGTGGTCATGGCCTGCAGGTCGGAGCCGCCACCCGGTTCGGTGAGCGCCATCGTGGCACGGACCTCGCCGGTGGCCATCCGGGGCAGGTAGTGCTGCTTCTGCTCCTCGGTGCCGAAGGTGGCGATGAGCTTCGCGACCACCGTGTGGCCGCCCATGGCACCGGCCAGGCTCATCCAGCCGCGGGCGAGCTCCTCGGTGACCATGACGTAACAGGCGGTGGAGACCAGGACGTCGCCATAGGGTTCGGGGACGGCGAGCCCGAAGATGCCGAGCTGCTTCATCTGCTCGATCAGCTTCTCCGGGTACTCGTTGGCGTGCTCCAGTTCGCGGGCGACGGGCCGGACCTCCCGGTCGACGAACTCCCGTACGGTCGCCACGACCGCCTGCTCCTCCTCGGACAGCGCTGCCACTTCGGCTCCTCTCGTGTACGGCCGGCCCGCGCGGGTTCGGGCCGACTACTCTCCTTTATCTTAATATAGATTAAAAAAACTAGAGCGGCATCCTCCGAGGGGAAAACCGGGACGCGAGGCCCCGGCCGGGAGGTGCGGCCTACTGCGACGTTCCTGGTCGGAAGCGCAGATCCACACCGGCACCTGACAGCCTCAGGTTTTCGGCCGCGCGTTCGCGTCCTCCGTTGAGGAACGGAACACTGCGATGTGTTTTGTGGATCTTTCCGCCTACCGTGGTCGCCCGGACGGACGCCCCGCGGCGTTGTCGTCGTCGCCCATAACTCCGTTATGAGCTCCTCCTCCGCCTTGCGGGGCGTCCGTCCGGCTGATCCGCAGCGTAGGCGAAGATCTACAAAACGCGCCCTATGGCCGTGCCGCGAGGTCCCGGCCGATGATCTCCTTCATGATCTCGGTGGTGCCGCCGTAGATGGTCTGGATCCGGGTGTCGACGAAGGCCCGGGCGACCGGGTACTCCAGCATGTAGCCGTAACCGCCGTGCAACTGCAGGCACTGGTCGACGACGCGCTTCTGCAGCTCGCTGATCCACCACTTTCCCTTGGCCGCGTCCACGGCCGTCAGTTCTCCCGCGTTGTAGGCGAGCACACATTTGTCGGTGTAGGCCTCGGCGATGTCCAGCTCGGTGGCCATCTCCGCCAGCGCGAAGCGGGTGGCCTGGAAATCGCCGATCCGCTTGCCGAAGGCCTCTCGCTGGAAGCAGTACTCCCTGGTCACCTCGTAGACGGCCCGGGCGCCCGTGATGGACTGTGCGATGATGCCCAGCCGTTCACGGGCCAGATGGCTCATCAGGTACCGCAGCCCCTGTCCCTCGACGCCCAGCAGGTTGGCATGCGGCACCCGGACGTCCTCGAAGAACAGCTCCGCGGTGTCCTGGCCGTGCAAGCCGATCTTTTCGAGCCTGCGGCCTCGGGTGAAGCCGGGCATTCCGTCCTCGACCACGAACAGACTGAACCCACGCGAGCCCGCCTCCGGGTCGGTCCGGGCGGCGACGATCACCAGGTCCGCGGTGATGCCGCTGCTGATGAACGTCTTCTGCCCGGTGAGCACCCAGGAGTCGCCGTCGCGGCGGGCGGAGGTCCGAATGCCCTGCAGGTCGCTGCCGGTGCCCGGCTCGGTCATCGCCAGCGCGCCGATCACGTCGCCACCGGCGAACCCGGGCAGCCAGCGCCGCTTCTGCTCCTCGGTGGTGAGGTCAAGCAGGTAGTGCAGGACCAGGTCGTCCTGGAGTCCCAGGGTGACGGTGAAGGTCGTCGCCTGGGCTCGGGCCACCTCCTCGCACACCACCATGCGGTAGCGGTAGTCGCTCACCCCGGCGCCGCCGTACTCCTCGGGGACCTCCAGGCCTGCGATGCCCTGCGCACGGGCGGCGGCGAGAACCCCCCGATCCATGCCGCGCTCCTCCTCCCACCGGAGGTAGTGGGGGATCACCTCGCGGGCCAGGAACTCCCGTACGGTCTGCCGGTACTGCTCGTGGTCGTCGGTGTAGAGATCGCGTCGCATCCTCAGCCCAGCCGTTCGATGATCGTGACGTTGGCCTGGCCGCCGCCCTCGCACATGGTCTGCAGACCGTACCGGCCGCCGGTGCGCTCCAACTCGTGCAGCAGCGTGGTCATGATGCGGGCGCCGGATGCGCCGATCGGATGGCCCAGAGCGATGGCGCCGCCGTTGACGTTCACCCGTGCGGGATCGGCGCCGATGTGCTTCTGCCAGGCCAGCACCACGCTGGCGAACGCCTCGTTGACCTCGGCCAGGTCGATGTCGCCGATGGTGAGGCCGGCCTTGCTCAGCGCATGCTCGGTGGCGGGAAGCGGGGCGACCAGCAGATTCACCGGGCTGGCGCCGCGCACCGTCAGATGGTGGATCCGGGCTCGGGGCACGAGACCGTAGGCGCGGACGGCCCGCTCGGAGGCGATCAGCAGCGCCGCGGAGGCGTCGGAGATCTGGCTGGAGACCGCCGCGGTCAACCGGCCGCCGTCGGCCAGGGGCTTGAGCCCGGCCATCTTCTCCAGCGAGGTGTCCGCGCGGGGGCCCTCGTCGTGCTCGACGCCCTCGTACACCAGGATCTCGCGGTCGAAGCGGCCCTCCTGACGGGCCGCGAGGGCGCGCCGGTGGCTTTCGAGGGCGAACTCCTCCATGTCCTGACGGGAGAAGCCCCATTCCGCCGCGATCATCTCGGCGCTGCGGAACTGGGAGATCTCCTGGTTGCCGTAACGCTCCTCCCACCCCTTGCAGCCGGTCCACGGGTCGACCGCGCCGTACGGCTCGCCGACGGTGAACGACGACAGGAGGGGGTACTGGCTCATCTTCTGCACGCCGCCGGCGATGATCAGGTCCGAGGTGCCGCTCATCACCGCCTGGGCGGCGAAATGCACGGCCTGCTGCGACGATCCGCACTGCCGGTCGATGGTCACGCCGGGAACCGACTCGGGCAGCCCGGCGGCCAGCGCCGCGGTGCGGGCGATGTCGCCGGCCTGCGCGCCGATGGCGTCCAGGCAGCCGTAGACGACGTCGTCGATCGTCTCCGGGTCGATGTCGTTGCGTTCCACCAGGGCGCGGATCGGTGCGGCGCCCAGGTCGGCGGGGTGGACGGCGGCGAATCCGCCGCGGCGCCGGCCGGTGGCGGTCCTGACGGCGTCGACTATGTAGGCCTCGGGCATTTCTTTTCTCCATGGAACGAGCGGATGGTACGGGTCTGGGGGGACAGGGGCGGAGGGGCGTGCGGTTCAGGGCATCGCGTAGCCCCCGCTGACCGAGATCACTTGCCCGGTGACCTGGCGGGCGGCCGCCGGTGAGGCGAGCCAGAGAACGGTGCCGGCGATGTCCTGAGCCGTGGTCAGCCGACGCAGTGGGGTGGCCTTGAGCATGTATTCGACCTGCCGGTCGTTGAAGATCGCATCCTGACCACCCGCCCACAGGCTGGTGGCGCCGACGGCCTCGGGCCCCTCGGGGATGACCAGGCCGGGGCAGACCACGTTGGAGCGGATACCGTGCCGGCCGTGCTCCTTGGCGGTCGTCCTGGCCAGGGCGAGGATCCCCGCCTTGGAGGCCCCGTAGACGGCCTGCCTGATCTCGCCGAACGCGGCGTCGCTGGCGATGTACACCAGGGACCCCGCGCCCGCCTCGCGCATCGGCGCGAGCACGGCCTGGGTGCATTCGATCGCCGCGAAGAGGTTGACCTCGAAGGTGCGTTGCCACTGTGCCCGGTCGGTGTGCTCGGCGACGAAACCGGGGATGCTGATGCCCGCGTTGTTCACCATGACGTCGATGCCGCCCCAGGCGTCCAGTACCCGGTCGACGGCGCGGGTGGCCGCTCCCGCCTCGGCCAGATCGGCCTGCACCACCTCGGCCGCGGCGGCTCCGCGTTCCAGCGCCTCGCCGCGGACCCTGTCGGCCTGCTCCCCGTCGAGGTCGCAGATGGCGATCCGCGCGCCTTCGGCGGCGAACCCGTGCACGATGCCCCGCCCGATGTTGGAGGCGCCACCGGTCACCAGAACCCGAGCGCCGGTGAGAGCAAGATCCATATGTTGCCACGTCCTTTGCGCTGGGGCCGGATACTCTCCGACCGGATGGGCCGAGGCCGCTCCGGGTGGTGACAGGACCCCGGTCTTGAAGTCGAATTCTTATCTAATCTAGATTAGAACAGATGGCTGGTGCGGAGGCATCCCATCCGAGGAGGGAATATGAGGATCTTCAACGGTCTCGACGAGCTCGCCGGCGCGAGTGGTGAGGTGCTGGGCACCAGCGACTGGATCACCGTCGAGCAGGAGCGTGTCGACGGGTTCGCCGACGCCACCGGTGACCATCAGTGGATTCACGTCGACGTGGAGAGGGCCAAGGACGGGCCCTTCGGAAGGACGATCGCGCACGGATTCCTCACGCTGTCGCTGCTTCCGGTGTTCTTCCAGCAGATCTACCGGGTCGACGGCCTCCGGATGGCGGTCAACTACGGCCTGAACAAGGTGCGCTTCCCGGCGCCGGTCCCGGTGGGCTCCAAGCTCCGGGCGACCTCGCGGCTGGTGGAGGTCACCCCGCTGGACGGTGCGACCCAGATCGTGCTGGCCACCACCATCGAGGCCGAGGGGGTCGAGAAGCCGGTATGCGTGGCCGAGTCGGTTGTGAGGTACTTCGCGTGACGGGGGCGGGGCTGGTGGCGGGCCGCACCGCGATCGTGACGGGCGCGGCGCGGGGCATCGGGTTGGAGATCGCCCGGCTGCTGAGCGAGAACGGTGCCCGGGTCGTCCTGGCCGACCGGGACGCCGACGAGGCGGCCGCGGCCGCGGCCGGGCTCGGGAATGAGCGGAGCGTCTGGTCCTACGGCTGCGACGTCACCGACGAGGCCCAGGTCGAGGCGCTCGTCACGGGAACCGTCGAGCGGTTCGGATCGCTGGACATCTTCGTCAACAACGCCGGCATCACCAGGGACGCCTCACTGAAGAAGATGACGGTGCAGGACTTCGACGCGGTGATCACCGTCCATCTGCGCGGCACCTGGCTGGGCGTGCGGGCCGCCGCGGCGGTGATGCGCGAGGCCGGCTCCGGCTCGATCGTCAACATCTCCTCCCTGTCGGGGAAGTCCGGCAACCCGGGCCAGACCAACTACAGCGCGGCCAAGGCCGGCATCGTCGGTCTCACCAAGGCCGCGGCCAAGGAACTGGCGCACCGAGGCGTCCGGGTCAACGCCGTGCAGCCGGGCCTCATCAGGACCGCGATGACCGAGGCCATGCCGCCCGAGGTCTTCGCCGCCCGCGAGGCCGACATCCCGATGAAGCGGGCCGGTGAGCCGCGCGAGGTCGCGGGGGCGGTGCTGTTCCTCGCCTCCGACCTGGCGAGCTACATGACCGGTGAGGTGCTGGAGGTCGGCGGCGGGAGGCTGATGTGAGCGAGCGGACCGGTGGACGCGGCAGCGTGCTCGCGCGTCCGGCGAGCGTCGGCGAGGAGGCCACGTGAGCGGGGTCGTGCTGAGCCGGGTGGACGGAGGGGTGGGGCACATCACCCTGAACCGGGCGGAGGCGATGAACGCGATCACCGTCGAGCTCGGCGCCGAGCTGGAGCGGGCACTGGTCCGGCTCGCGGACCACGTGAACGTCATCCTGCTGCGAGGGGCCGGCGGGAACTTCTCGGTCGGCGGTGACTTCAACGAGCTCGAACGGCTGCGCGTCGCCGGAAGGGAGGCGATGCGCCCGCTGTTCTCGAACTTCGGCCGGGCCTGTGCCGCCATCGCGGAGCTGCCGGTACCGGTGGTCGCCGCCGTCGAGGGGTACGCGATGGCCGGCGGCTTCGAGCTCATGCAGGCGTGCGACGTCGTGCTGGTGCACGAGAACGTGAAGATCGCCGACAACCACGCCAGGTTCGGGCAGGTGCCCGGCGGTGGCAGTACCCAGCGGCTGCCCCGGCTGGTCGGCCGGCAGCGTGCGCTCGGGCACATCCTCAGCGGCGAGCGGCTGACCGCGGCCGAGGCGGTCGCCTGGGGGCTGGCCTACCGGTCGTTGCCCGCGGACGGTTTCGACGATGCGGTGAACGCGTTCGTCACCCGGCTGGCAGGCCACAGTCGTGATGCCCTGATCCGGATCAAGCGCCTGGTCCACGCCGGGCTGGAGCTGCCTCCATCGGAAGGGCTGGCGCTCGAACTGGAGACCGTACTCGACCACCTCGGCGGGGAGGCCGCCGCGGCGGGCATCGCCGCCTTCAAGGGAGCCTGAGATGACACGTGACCTGATCGATTCCGGCCCGGTGCTGCTGGACCTCGACTCCGACGGGGTGGCGCGCCTGCGGCTCAATCGCCCCGAGGCGTCCAACGGGATGGACGTGCCCTTCCTGCGGGGGCTCTACACGGCGGTCATGCGCTGCCACGGTGAACCGGACGTGCGCGCCGTGCTGCTCACCGGAGAGGGCCGTAACTTCTGCGCCGGCGGTGACGTCAAGACCTTCGCGACCAAGGGGGAAGGGCTGCCCGACTACCTGCGTGAGGCCACCTCCTGGCTGCAGATCTCGGTCTCGGCGCTGATGCGGCTGCAGGCCCCGGTGGTCGCCGCCGTGCACGGCTTCGCGGCCGGTGGCGGCGGGTTCGGCCTGGTGTGCGCGGCCGATCTGGTGGTCGCCGCCGAGTCGGCGAAGTTCATGGCCGGGGCCACCCGGGTGGGCATGGCGCCCGACGCGGGCGTCTCGGTCACCCTCCCCCGGCTGGTCGGGCTGCGCAAGGCGATGGAGATCACGCTGACCAATCCGGTCCTCACCGCCGCCGAGGCCCTTGAGATCGGCCTGATCACGAAGGTGGTCGCCGACGACACCCTGCTCGACGAGGGGCTCGCGCTGGCCCGCGCTCTCGCCGCCGGTGCCCCCCGGGCGCTGGCCGCCACCAAGCGGCTGCTCTGGGACGGTCTCGGGGCGAACGTTGAGGCCAGGTTGCCCGAGGAGGCCCGTACGGTCGCCGACCTGTCCGGTACCGCCGACGCGCGCGAGGGTCTGGCCGCCGTCATCGAACGCCGGAGCCCGCTCTTCACCGGCCGCTGACCCCTCCATCCGAAACCTGCGTTCCCGCAGGTTTCGGATGGGCGGCACTCAGGACGGCGCGTAGGCGCGGACACCGCCGTCCAGGTCGGCGGCGACGAGCACGCCCTGGTCGGTCAGCACGTCCAGATGGGCGTCGGTCTCCAGCACGGCGAGCATCTGGCTGAACAGGTCGAGGTCGTCCAGCCTGCGCCGGCGGCGGGTCCACGGCACGGCCACGGCCACCTCGTACGCCGTCCGCGCCCCGGCCTTGATCTCGTGCGCGCAGGCGTCCAGCCGCTCCTCGTGGTGAACCAGCAACTCCTCGATCCGGGTGTGGACGCTGGGGGTGACCGGGCCGTGCGCGGGCAGCAGCAGGGTGTCGGGCATCCCCCGGACCAGCCGCAGGGAGTCGAGATAGCTGCGCAGCGGCTTGGGCTCCGGGACGACCTCCAGACCGAGGGACGGGGTGATGTGCGGGAGCACGTGGTCACCGGCGAACAGCAGGCCGGCCGCGGCGTCGCGCAGTACCACGTGCCCACTGGTGTGTCCCGGCGTGGCGAACACGTCGAGTTCGACGGGGCGGAGAGACACCCGCTCACCGTCGTCCAGCCAGCCGTCGGGGTGCTTCCACGGCAGGTCGCGCTCGTACTCGTGGCCCTCGGTGGCGGCGACGCGGCCGGCGATCTCCGGGGCCCCGCAGCGGCGCAGCAGTTCGATCTGGCGGGGGTAGATCCCCTTCTCCACGTCGAACGCCTCGATGGAGGGCTGCTCGCCGCGGCCGATCCGCACCCGGGTGCCGAAGGTCTCGCGCAGCCTCAGGGCCTGGGAGTAGTGGTCCCAGTGGGCATGGGTCACCAGGATGTGGGCGACGTCCGCCAGTCGGTGTCCCAGCGTTCCCAGCGCCTGGGCCAGCGCCTTCTCGGTGTCCGGCATCGCCCATCCCGAGTCGATGACCACCGGGCCCTCCGGGCTCTCGATCACGTAGGCGTTCACCGCGTGCAGGCCGTTGGAGGGGAGCGGCAGCGGCACCCGATGGATCCCCGGCCGTACCGGATGGGCACCCGGCTCGGTCCAGTCCTCGGGCTGCTCTGCGATCGTCATGCGTCGTCTCCTCAGCATCGGTGGCTTGTCTCGAAGTCCGAATCACCCCTACTCTATTATTTGAAAATAAATTCAAAAACTTAGGGCGGGGAACATGTCAGAGCAGGCCGGTGAGATCACCGAGGGTGACCGCGTCCTGGTGGGGGGGAGCGGTGCCGTACGGGTGCTGACCCTGAACCGGCCGCGCCTTCGCAATGCCATCGACCTTGAGTTGCGGATCACGCTCGCCGAGCGGATCGAGGAGGCGATGGCCGACGGTGCGGTGCGGGTGATCGTGCTGACCGGGGCGGGCGGTACGTTCTGCTCCGGAGGTGACATCTCCACCATGCGCCGCCGGCCGGCCGAGGAGAACAGGCCGAGGGCGGAGGCGGCGCAGCGCATCGTGCGCGCGATCTGGTCCGGCCCCAAGCCTGTGCTGGCCGCGGTCGAGGGCTTCGCCTTCGGGGCGGGGGCGTCACTGGCCCTCGCCTGCGACCAGGTGGTCGCCGCCTCCGACGCCGCCTTCAATCCGACCTTCACCAAGGTCGGCCTCGCCGGTGACCTGGGAATCTTCTGGTCGCTGAGCCGGCGCGCGGGGTCGGCCAGGGCGCGCCGGCTGCTGATGCTGCCCAGGGAGGTCAAGGGGGCGGAGGCGCTGGAGATGGGCCTGGTCGACGTCCTGGCCGAGCCCGGCGCCGCACTGGAGACCGCGCTGGCCGATGCCGAGAGGCTCGCCGCGGCACCGCCGCTGGCCCTCGCCGCGATCAAGGCGATGCTCGTCGAGGGGCCGTCCGACCCGTACGAGGTGCTGGCGCGCGAGGTCGACAACCAGATCCGCCTGTTCGACACCGACGACTTCGCTGAGGGGGTGGCGGCGTTCCGGGAACGCCGGCCTCCGGTCTTTCGCGGCAGGTAGCCGATCCCACTTCCGCGGTGAGCTCCCGAGGCCGGGGCTCCCGCCCCGCGGGTGTCCCGGCTCACCTGCCTTCGCGGATAACTCGCCAGAAGGTCTTATTTTTCTAATTTAGATTAGGTAGCGTTGGTCACCCTTGCGGCGCGACCGTTCGTTCCGTGAGATCGGCTTCACAATTCGGAGGTAGGAACCCGTGACCACTGACCAGATCGCTCACCCGTCGGTCACACCGCCGCTGCGGGAATCCTTCTGGCCGCGCGACTCCAGCGTGCCGCTGATCGAGCACACGGCCGGCTCGCTGCTCGCCGAGCGGGCCAGGACCCACGCTGGTTCGCTCGCCCTCGTGGCCAGCGCGCACGGCACGGGCGAGGAGCGCAGGCTCACCTACGAGGAGCTGTACGCCGAGGCTCGGCGAGTGGCCGCAGGGCTGCTGCGGCTGGTCGAGCCCGGTGAGCACGTCGCGCTGTGGGCGCACAACGTCGTGGAGTGGCCGATCATTCAGTACGGCGCGGCGCTGGCCGGGGTGACGCTGGTGGCGCTGAATCCGGTGCTGCGCCCGGACGAACTCCTGTACGCCCTGAACCACTCGCGCGCCACCGTGCTGCTGCACGCCGATCGCAGCCGCGACTACGACATGGCCGCGGTCGCCGCCGAGGTCGGTCCGCGGTGCCCGGCACTGCGGCACACGATCAGCCTTTCCTCTCCCGAGCGCTGGACCGTCGACCTCGGGGAGTCGGCCGTGCTGCCTGAGGTCTCTCCGGACATGCCGGCCATGCTGCAGTACACTTCGGGGACGACCGGCAGGCCCAAGGGCGTGCTGCTGTCCCACCGGGCCCTGGTCAATGTGGCGAAGCTGACCGTGGAGGTCGCGGAAATGCCCTCCGGGGCGGTGTGCGCCGCGCCCCTGCCCATGTTCCACACCGCCGCCTGTGTGATCTCGACGCTCGGCCCGCTGTGGCTGGGGGGCACCGTGCTTCTGGTCGAGCGGTTCGAGCCGGCGGTCGTGCTGCGGCTGATCGAGCGGGAGTCGGCCACGGCACTGTTCTACGTGCCGACGATTCTGATCGCCGTGCTCGAGGCGGCGCGGGCCGGAGCCGGGCCGATGCCGAGGTTGACCGCCGTGGTGGGCGGCGGGGCGAACGTCCCCGGCGCGGTGATCGATGCGGTGTCGCGGGAGTTCGGTGCCTCGGTGCACAACCTGTTCGGGCAGACCGAGCTTGCTCCGGTGCTCACCCTGACCCGCAAGACGGACACGCCGGAGGACCTGGTGAACACGGTGGGGCGCCCGATCCCACAGGTGGACTGCAAGATCGCAGACCCGGTTACCAGGGCGGTGCAGCCGCTCGGCGTCGAGGGTGAGATCTGCGCCCGTGGCTACCAGCAGTTGATCGAGTACTACGACGACCCCAAGGCGACCGCGCTCGCGGTCGACGCCGACGGCTGGGTGCATACCGGCGACCTCGGCACGATGGACGAACGGGGTGTCATCACCGTCACCGGCCGGATCAAGGACCTGATCATCCGTGGCGGGGAGAACATCGCGCCGGCCGAGATCGAGTCGTGCCTGGTCGCGCACGAGCTCGTGGTGGACGCCGCGGTCGTGGGGGTCGCGGACGACCGGTGGGGCGAGACGGTCGGCGCGGTGGTCGTGCCGCGCGAGCCGGGGCGGCCCGGGCTCAGGGAGGAGCTGATCGCGTACTGCCGGGAGCGGCTCTCGCCGTACAAGGTCCCGCAGCACTGGTTCTTCGTCGAGGCCCTGCCGCTCACCGCCACCGGCAAGGCGCACAAGCCCACGATCAGGTCGTCCATCACCGACGGCGAACTGAGGCCGGTGGAGTGACGGTCCCACACGGGGCCCGGTGCGTTTGACGAATTAATCTAATTAATATTAAATAATAATAGGAGGTTCCCAGGTGATCCCGAGCGTCGAAGAGCGCCGTGCGCGACTGAGTGAGCGTTTTGCCGAGTGGTCGCCGCTCACCCTTGACGGCCGGCTGGAGCGCTGCGCCGAGGAGTTCGGCGACCGTCCCCTTGTCCTGACCGACGAGCGGACCCTCAGCTACGCCGAGGCCGCCGAGTGGTCGGCGCGGCTGGCCGACGGGCTGGCGGCGCTCGGGGTCCGGCCGGGCGACCGGGTCGGCCTCCTGATGGCCAACTACCTGGAGTTCGTCCCGCTGAAGTTCGCGATCGCCAGGGCCGGCGCGGTCACCATCCCCTTCAACTACCTGTATCGGCAGGATGAGCTCGCCTACGTCCTGGCCCAGTCCGAGTGCAACGTGCTGATCAGCATGACCGGCTTCGCCGGGCTGGACTACCTGGACATGCTCGACGCCATCGCCCCCGGCTGGGAGCGCGGCGGCGGCGAGGTGCTGCCGGAGCTGCGTCAGGTCGTGCTGTTCTCCACCGACGGGCGGACCCGCGAGGGGGTTCTCACCGTGGACGGCCTTGGCGAGCTGGGCGCGGGCAAGCCCGGCGCGGCCGCACCCGGAACGCGGACCCCCGACGATCTCGGCGACATCCTCTACACCTCGGGCACCACCGGCTCGCCCAAGGGCGTGATGGTCACCCATGACGCGGTGCAGCGTACGGCCTACGCCTCCGCGCTGAGCCGGGCCTTCGAGGACGGCCGCCGCATCCTGTTCTCGCTGCCCTGCTACCACATGTTCGGCTACGTCGAGGGCCTGCTCGCGGCCATGATGGTGGGCGGGGCGATCATCCCGCAGACCACGTTCAGCCCGGCCGGCTACTTCGAGGGGATCGAGCGCCACCGGGCCACCGAGATCCTGTGCGTGCCGACCATGACCGTCGCGCTGCTTGAGCACCCCGACCGGGCCACCCGGGACCTGTCCTCGCTGTTCGCCATGCTGTCCGGCGCCGCGCCCTCCCCGATCTGGCTCTGGGAGCAGGTCCGCACCGAGCTCGGGGTCACCGAGCTGGTCACCGGCTACGGCATGACCGAGTGCGGCGGGGCGATGACGATGTCCCTGCCCGAGGACCCGCTGGAGCGCGCCTCCGCCACCGTCGGCCGGCCCAAGCTCGCCGGCGTCGCAGGGCTCCCCGGCGACATCTGCGTCTACCGGACCGTGGATCCGGTGACGGGGGAGTTCCTGCCGGCCGGAGCCGAGGGCGAACTCGTCTCCACCGGGCCGACGCACATGCTGGGCTTCTGGAACAAGCCCGAGGAGAGCGCGCTCGCCCTGCGGGACGGCTGGGTGTACTCGGGTGACCTCGGTATCGTCCGCGAGGACGGCTACCTGGTGCTCACCGGCCGCAGCAAGGAGCTCTACAAGAGCGGTGGCGAGCTGGTGATGCCCAAGGAGATCGAGGAACTGCTCACCGCGCGGCCGGGCATCAGCCAGGCGTACGCGGTCGGCGTGCCCGACGACAGGTGGGGCGAGACCGGCTGCGTCTGGATCGTTCCAGAGCCGGGAGTGCGGCTCGACGCGGACGAGATCATCGCGTTCTGCAAGGAGAACCTGGCCCGTTTCAAGGTGCCCAAGCACGTGCTCTTCGCGGAGCCGTCGGAGCTGCCGACCACACCGACCGGAAAAATCCAGAAATTTCGGCTTGTTCAGCAGGCCAAGACACGTATCCAAGGAGGGAAGTCGTGACCGTCCAGTACTCGGAGCTGATCCAGCCCGAGAGAGTGCACGGCTCGCTGTACACCAACCCGGAGATCTTCGCGGAAGAGCTCGAACGGATCTGGTACCGCACCTGGGTGTGCGTCGGGCACGTGAGCGAGGTGGCGAAGCCGGGCGACTACGTGCGCAAGAACGTCGCCGCTCAGGACGTCATCATGACCAGAAGCGCGGACGGAGAGGTCGGCCTGCTGCTCAACCGGTGCGCGCACCGGGGCAACCTGGTCTGCGAGGACCGGCGGGGCAACTCCAGTTCGTTCCGCTGCCCCTACCACGGCTGGACCTACCGCAACACCGGTGAGCTGCTCGGCTACCCCTACAACCAGGGGTACGGCGGTAAGAACAAGCTCGAACTCGGCCTCGGCAGGGTCCCCCGGGTGGACACCTACCAGGGCTTCGTGTTCGCCAGCTTCGCCGCCGAAGGGCCGAGCCTGAAGGAGCACCTCGGCGCGGCGGCGGGTGAGCTGGACCGGCTGGCCAGGCTCTCCCCCGAGGGGGAGGTCGAGCTCACCGCCGGCTGGCTCAGGCACCGTGCCAAGGCGAACTGGAAGCTGCTGGTCGAGAACGAGACCGACGGCTACCACCCGCAGTTCGTGCACGGCTCGGTCTTCAGCGTCACCGGCAGCCCCATCGGAGCCCTCTACAGCGACAAGTCGACCGCCGTCACCCGTGACCTCGGCGGCGGCCACAGCGAGAACGACCTGCGCCCGGAGTTCCGCCGGGTCGCCCGCCCCATGGGCTGGTTCGGCACCTCCGAGGCCAGGGTCCCCGACTACGTGGCGAAGATGCGCGCGCTCCACGGCGAGCAGGCCGAGGAGATCCTCATCGAGGGCGCGCCGCACGTCATGGTCTTCCCCAACCTGTTCATCGCCGAGATCAGCGTTTTCATGATCCAGCCGACGGCGGTGGACGAGACAGTGCAGAACGTCACCGCGGTGCAGCTCAAGGGCGCGCCGGAGATGAACCGCAGGCTGCTGTCGCAGTGCGTCGGCTCGGTCGGGCCCGCGGGCATGCTGCTGGCCGACGACTCGGAGATGTACGAGCGCAACCAGCGCGGCATGGCCGCCCGGCGGCCCGAATGGCTCGACATCCGCCGCGGCGTGGGCCGCGAGCGCGTCGACGAGAACGGTTTCCGGATCGGCGCCGCCAACGACGAGACCGGGATGCGCGGCTTCTGGTCGCACTACCGGGGTCTGATGGAGGAGGGGGCCGCGCAGTGAGCAGTCTGGAACTCGGTGAGATCGAGCGGTTCCTCTACCGCGAGGCCCGGCTCGCCGACGAGCACCACTACGACGGATGGGAGGCCCTGTGGACCGACGACGCGCTCTACTGGGTGCCCGCCGGGGGCCCCGACGTCGACCCCAACCTGCAGATGTCGGTGATCTACGACAACCGCAGCCGGATCAGGACGCGGATCAGCCAGCTCAAGACGGGTAAGCGCTACTCCCAGTCGCCTCCGTCGAACATGCGGCGGCTGATCTCCAATGTCGAGGTGGTCGCGGTCGAGGGGACCGACACCGTGGCCGAGGCGAACTTCGTGCTCGTCGAGTCCCGCGAGCGGGGGACCACCCTGTGGTCGGGCCGCGTCACCTACCGGCTGCGCCGCGTCGAGGACGACATCCGGCTGGCCTACAAGAAGGTAGTCCTGGTGAACAGCGCGGAGGCGCTCTCCACCCTGGCGTTCCTCATCTGAAGGAGTCCGGCAGTGGATCAGTGGATCATCGCCAGCGAGTTCGCCGAGGTGGCCGTGAGCCTCGACACCGACGCCAACGGGCCACGGCTGCGCGTCGAGGACCTGCGCGGCGGCCGGGTGCGCTACCTGGACGCGCTGGAACTGGAGTCCGTCGTCTGGCTCTCCGACGAGCGGATGCGGGAGTTGCTGGACCCCTCGGCCGGTCGCTGGAGCGACAGGCCCGCCGATGGCTGAGATCCTCGAAGGGGCCGGGCGGCTGGACCTCACGGTCCACGTCCGGCCTGGCGACGCGGTCATGTGGGGACAGGCCTGCGCCGAGCCGCTCACCCTGACCGAGCGGCTCATCGAGCAGCGTGCCGAGATCGGTGGCTTCCGGTGCTTCCTCGGACTGCCCGCCTCGGACACGATCCGCCCGGAGCACGCCGACCACGTGTCGTTCCTGTCCTACTGCGGCGGTGGCGGCAACCGCGCGCTGCACCGGGCCGGCGCCCTGGACATCCTGCCGTGTCACTACTCGACGCTGCCGGACCTCATCGAGAGCGGGGCCCTTCCCGTCGACGTCGTCCTGGTCCAGCTCTCGCCCGCGGACGGCGCCGGTCGGCACAGCCTCGGCATGGCCGACGACTACCTGTCCGCCGCGATCGACAGGGCCCGCGTGGTCATCGCGGAGGTGAACGACCAGGTGCCCTGGACGCACGGGGCGCGCACGCTCGCCGCCGCCGACCTGGATGTGATCGTGTTCACCTCCCGGCCACCGGCCGAGATCGTCAAGAGCGTGCCCGGTGACGCCGAGGAGCGCGTCGCCGAGCACGTCGCCGGCCTGATCGAGGACGGTGCGACCCTGCAGCTCGGGCTCGGCGCGCTGCCCGAGGCGATCGCCGCCCGGCTGGCCGGCCGCCGTGACCTCGGTGTCCACTCCGGGCAGATCGGGGACGCCGTCGCCGACCTGATGGAGGCCGGAGTGATCACCGGCGCCCGCAAGACCGTCGGCCGGGGCCGTACGGTCACCGGAACGCTGATGGGAACGTCGCGGTTGTTCCGCTACGCCCACGGCAACCCGGCGATCGAGCTGCGCGACACCCGCCACACCCACGATCCCGAGGTGCTCGCGGCCCAGGAGCGCCTCGTCGCGATCAACTCGGCGCTCGAGGTCGACCTGTCCGGTCAGATCAACGCCGAGGTCGCGCGCGGATCGTACGTCGGGGCCGTCGGCGGTGCGATCGACTTCCTGCGCGGAGCCGCCCGCTCCCGCGGCGGCCTGCCCATCGTGGCGCTGACCTCCACCGCGAGGAGCGCCAGCCGGATCGTGGCGAACCTGAGCGGGCCGGTCAGCACGTCCCGCGCCGACGCCGGGATCATCGTCACCGAGTACGGAGTCGCCGACCTGCGCGGGCTGTCCCTGGACGAGCGGCGCGCCCGGATGCTCGCCATCGCCCACCCCGACCATCGCCCCGCGCTCGAGAAGGAGTGTTGTCAATGAGAAGAGCCGCGATCGTCGCCCCGGTCCGCACGCCGGTCGGCGCCTTCGGCGGAACCCTGCGCCCGGTGCCGGTGGAGGATCTGGCGGCCACGGTCATCAGGGCCGTCCTTGAGCGCTCGGGTGTCGACCCCGAGCGGATCGAGGACGTGGCGATGGCCCAGTCCTACGCCAACTCCGAGACGCCGTGCGTGGGCCGCTGGGCCGCCCTGCACGCGGGCCTGCCGGTCGCCGTCCCCGGCTTTCAGCTCGACCGGCGCTGCGGCGGCGGGCTGCAGGCCGTGGTCACCGCGGCGATGATGGTGCAGACCGGCGCCGCCGACGTGGTGGTGGCCGGCGGCGTGGAGAGCATGAGCAACGTCGAGCACTACTCCACCCAGGTCCGCTGGGGCAGCCGTTCCGGTGGCGTGCAGCTGCACGACCGGCTGGACCGGGGCCGTGAGCGGTCCCAGCCCGAAGGGCGCTTCGGCCGGATCTCCGGGATGATCGAGACGGCCGAGAACATCGCCCGCGAGTACGGGATCACCCGCGAGGAGGCCGACGCCTACGCCGCGGGCAGCCAGCGCCGGGCCGCCGCGGCCTGGGAGGCGGGAGCCTTCGACGACGAGGTCGTGCCGGTCCAGGTGCCGGTACGGCACGGAGATCCGGTCATGTTCGAGCGCGACGAGGGCATCCGCCCGGACACCACTCCTGAGACGCTGGCCAGGTTGCGGACCCTGATGCCGGGCGGAATCGTGACCGCGGGCAACTCCAGCCAGCAGAACGACGCCGCCGCGGCCTGCCTGGTGGTGGCCGAGGACAAGCTGGACGAGCTCGGGCTGGAGCCGATGGGATTCCTGGTCGGCTGGGCGGCGGCCGGCTGCGAACCGGCCACCATGGGACTCGGTCCGGTGCCGGCCGTGGCCAGGCTGTTCGCCTCGACCGGTGTGAAGTTCGACGACATCGACCTGGTGGAGCTGAACGAGGCGTTCGCCTGCCAGGTACTCGGTGTCCTCAAGGGCTGGGGGTTCTCCGATCCGGCCGAGCTGAGCGACCGGCTGAACGTCAACGGCTCCGGCATCTCGCTCGGGCACCCGATCGCCGCGACCGGGGTGCGCATGCTCACCACGATGCTGCACGAGCTACGCCGCCGGGGTGGCGGGTACGGCCTGGAGACCATGTGCGTCGGCGGTGGTCAGGGCATGGCCGCCCTCTTCGAGGGAGTCTCGTGAACATGCCGAAGGGGATCGTGGCCTACGCCGTCTACCTGCCCAGGCACCGGCTGCGGCACGCGGACCTGGCCGCCGCGCTCGGCACCAGGGGCGGTCCAGGATCACGGGTGGCCGCCTCGTTCGACGAGGACAGCACCACCCTGGGGATCGGGGCCGCGCGGCGGCTGCCGCGCGAGGGAGCACGGTCTGGGGCGATCTTCTTCGCCACCACCTCGCCCGCCTACCTCGACAAGACCAACGCCGCCGCCGTGCACGCGGCCCTTGGACTGGGGGTCGACGGCTTCGCGGTGGACCTGGCCGGGTCGGCGCGGTCCGGCACCGGCGCGCTGCTCGCCGCCGCCGCGAGCGGGGGCCTGGCCGTGCTCGCCGACGTGCGGACCGGTCTGCCGGGCTCGGCCGACGAGCGTGACGGGGCCGACGGGGCCGCGGCGTTCCTGTTCGGCGATCCCGATGAGGCGATCGCCGAGATCGTCGCCCGGGCGTCGGTGACCGCGGAGTTCCTCGACCGCTGGCGCCCGCCGGAGCAGCCGGCCGCCCGCCGGTGGGAGGAGCGTTTCGGGCTGGAGAGCTACCTGCCGCTGGTGACCGAGGCCGGACAGCGGGCGTTGAAGGAGGCGGATGTCGCCGCACCCGACCACGTCGTGATCTCCTCACCGAACCCGCTGGTGGCCAGGCGGGGGGCCGCGCTCTTCCCCGCGCGGGTCCCTTCGGGGAAGGTGCCGGGCCACGCGGGCGCGGCGGACGTCGGGCTGGGCCTGGCGGAGGTCCTGGACCGGGCGGCGCCGGGTGAGACCGTCCTGGTGCTCGCCGCCGTGGACGGCTGCGACGCGCTGGTGCTGCGGGTCACCGACCGCATCGAGCACGGGCGTCAGGCGCACCCGCTCTCGGCGCAGCTCGCCACCGGGCGAGACGTCTCCTACACCACCTACCTCACCTGGCGTGGCCTGCTGGACCGGGAACCGCCCCGGCGGCCGGAACCCGAGGTGGCCGCGGGACCGCCCTCGGCCCGGTCGCAGGCCTGGAAGTTCGCGTTCACCGGGTCACGGTGCCGCGGTTGCGGCTTCGTCCACCTGCCCCCGGCTCGGGTGTGCAAGGGGTGCGGAGCCGTGGACGAGATGGAGCCGCGCCCGCTGTCCGACGTGCGGGGCACGGTCGTCACCTTCACCGCCGACCGGCTGGCGTACTCTCCCTCGCCGCCGCTGATCGACGTGGTGGTCGACTTCGACGGCGGCGGCAGGTACACGCTGGAGCTGGCCGACGCCTCGCCGGACGAGGTGGCGATCGGGATGCGCGTCGAGACGACATTCCGCAGGCTGTACACGGCGCAGGGAGTGCACAACTACTTCTGGAAGGCACGGCCCGTGGAGGACGAGCGATGAGCGCCAAGGGAATCAAGGACCGGGTCGCGATCGTGGCCATGGGGTGCACCCGGTTCGGCGAGCACTGGACCGCCTCCACCGACGATCTGCTGATCGACGCGGTGCAGGAGTGCATGGCCGCCGTACCGGGCACCGACCTGGCCGATGTGGAGGCGTTCTGGCTCGGCACGCTCGGCTCCGGGCAGTCCGGCCTCACCCTCAGCCGCGCGCTCGCCCTGGACTACCGGCCGGTCACCCGGGTGGAGAACTACTGCGCGACCGGCTCGGAGGCGTTCCGCAACGCCTGCTACGCGGTGGCGTCCGGAGCCTACGACCGGGTCATGGCGGTCGGGGTGGAGAAGCTCAAGGACTCCGGTTTCTCCGGGCTGACCCGGATGGACCCGCCGGGAGACGGCACGGCCGCGGAGAACACCCTCACCGCGCCGGCCGCGTTCTCGCTGCTCGACCCGGCCTACTGTGCGAGGTACGGCGTCGACCCCGCGAGGATGCGGGCGGCGATGACCCACGTGGCCTGGAAGAACCACGCCAACGGGGCGCTCAACCCCAAGGCGCAGTACCGCGCGCAGGTGTCCAAGGAGAAGATCGCCGCGGCGCCGCTGGTGGCCGGGCGGCTCGGGGTGTTCGACTGCTCGGGGGTCTCCGACGGCGCCGCCTGCGCGCTGATCGTCCGTGCCGAGGACGCCCACCTCTACACCGACCACCCGGTGTATGTGAAGGCGCTCTCGCTGACGGCGGCGCCGGGACGCGCGGCGATGGATCCCGGCTACGACTACACGACCTTTCCCGAGGTGGTGCGGAGCGCCCAGGACGCCTACCGGCAGGCCGGGATCACCGATCCGCGCACCGAGATCTCGCTGGCCGAGGTGCACGACTGCTTCACCCCCACCGAGCTGGTGCTGATGGAGGACCTGGGCTTCGCCGAGCGGGGCGAGGCGTGGCGCGACATCCTCGACGGCGCCTTCGAACTCGGCGGACGGCTGCCGGTCAACCCGGACGGCGGCCTGAAGTCCTTCGGTCACCCGGTCGGCGCCAGCGGGCTGCGGATGCTCTACGAGTGCTGGCTGCAGTTCCGCGGCGAGGCCGGGCGGCGGCAGTTGAGCGACCCCAGGCTTGCTCTCACCCACAACCTGGGCGGTCGCCCGGGTGGATGTGTGTCCTTCGTCTCCGTGGTCGGTTCCGAGCTCAGCTGATTGGCATCAGGGCATTTTTTAGTTTAGATTAAATTAAATCAGTGGAGGGGTCCATGGTGAATGAAGTGCAGGTGGCTCGCGATCTCTACGTCGCCCTGAAGGCCGGCGACCGGGAGCGGCTGTCGGAGTTGCTACATCCGAGCTTCGTGGCCAGGACCACCGAGGGCCTGCCCCTGGGGCTGGGCGGTGTTTACCACGGCGTCGAGGAGACGTGGAGGAAGTTCTGGGGCCGTATCGGAGAGAACTTCGGCGTTCGCGCCGAACCGCAGGGTTTCCACCCGCTCACCGGCGGGGGTCTCCTCGTGACCGGTGGGTACGTAGGGAAGGCTCGTGCCACCGGCGCCGAGGTCGACGCGGCGTTCGCCCACCTACTCCGGTTCACCGGGGATCAGGTCTCCGAGCTGATCCAGTACACCGACAGCGCCCGCTGGGCACAGGCGCTGGACGCGAGCCCCAAGGCGGAGGCTCCCCGCAGGGAACTGTCGGTCGTCGACTTCGAGCTGAACGACGGCCTGGCCAGGATCCGGCTCAACCGGCCGTCCGCGCGCAACGCCCTCGACCTCGACATGGCGCTCGACCTGAACGAGGTGTCCCTGCGCTGTGCCGAGTCCCCCGACCTGCGCGCGGTGCTGCTGACCGGTGAGGGGCCGGCCTTCACCGTGGGCGGGGACGTGAAGCTGTTCGCCTCGACCGAACACGCGGAGCTACCCTCGCTGGTCCACCAGATGATCGTGCCCTACCACGAGGCACTCGACCGGCTGGCCGGGCTGGACGCGCCCATCGTGTGCGCCGTCCACGGCGCCGCGGCCGGGGGCGGGCTCGGCCTGATGCACTGCGCGGACCTCGTACTCGCGGCCGAGGGCACCAAATTCGCCCTCGGCTTCAGCGCCCTCGGTCTGTCCGGTGACGGAGGCAGCACCTGGTTCCTGCCCCGGATGATCGGATCGCGGCGGGCGGCGGAGCTGTTCTTCCAGCCGCGGGTGCTGACCGCCCGCGAGGCTGAGGAGTGGGGGCTCGTCTCACGTGTCGTCGCGGACGACGCGCTTGAGGGCGAGGCTCTCACCGTCGCCAGGCGGCTCGCCGCGGGCCCGACCCGTGCCTTCGCGGAACTGCGGCATCTCCTGCGCGCCGGCTGGGACAACACTCTGACCGAGCAACTGCTCGCCGAGCAGGGGGCGCAGAAGCGGACGGCTGCCACGGCCGACGCGGCCGAGGGCGTGGCCGCCTTCAAAGGCAAGCGCGAACCCGACTTCAACGGACGGTAAAGAATGATCATTGACAGCGAGGACCAGCGGCTGCTCCGGCAGAGCATCGGCAAGATCGCGGAGCGGTACGGTCACACCTACTTCGCCGACCGGGCGCGTGCCGGTGGCCGAGTCGACGAACTCTGGGCCGAACTGGGCGAGGGCGGCTTCCTCGGCGTGCACCTGCCGGAGGAGTACGGTGGCGGCGGAGGCGGCCTGGCCGAGTACGGCGTGGTGCTGGAGGAGCTGGCGGCACACGGCATGCCGCTGCTGATGGGGGTCATCTCGCCCGCCATCACCGGCTCGATCGTCTGGCGGCACGGATCGGCCGAGATGAAGGACGAGTGGCTGCCCGGCATGGCGGCCGGGACGAAGAAGATGGCGTTCGCGCTCACCGAGCCTGACGCCGGCTCCAACAGCCACCAGGTCACCACCAGCGCGCACCGCGACGGCGACGGCCGGCGGCTGACCGGCACCAAGTACTACATCTCCGGTGCCGACGAGTCCGACGCGCTGCTGGTGGTGGCGCGCGACGGCGAGCCGGGCCCGTCCGGGCGCGCCCCGCTCTCGCTGTTCGTGGTGCCCACCGATGCCCCCGGCCTGCGCTTCCAGCAGATCGTCACCGAGCTCGTCGTCCCGGAGAAGCAGTTCACCGTCTTCTTCGACGACGTGCGGATCGGTCCCGAGGCGCTGATCGGCGAGGCGGGGCGGGGGCTGCGCCAGGTCTTCGCCGGTCTCAACCCCGAGCGCATCCTGGCCGCCTCGCTCAGCAACGGCATCGGCCGCTACGCCCTGGACAAGGCCGCCCGCTACGCCCGCGAGCGGCAGGTGTGGTCCACCCCGATCGGCGCCCACCAGGGAGTGTCGCACCCGCTCGCGGAGGCCTACATCGCCGTGGAGCTGGCCAGGCTGGCCACCGCCCGCGCCGCCGAACTCTACGACTCAGGCCAGGATGCCGCCGAGGCGGCCAACATCGCCAAGTTCACCGCCGCCGACGCGTCGCTGAAGGCACTTGACCAGTCCATTCAGACGCACGGAGGCAACGGGTTGTCGCGAGAGTACGGCCTGGCCGACCTGTGGTTCGCGGCCCGGCTGCTGCGCACCGCCCCGGTCAGCCGGGAGATGGTGCTCAACTACATCGCCCAGCACAGTCTGCGGCTCCCGCTCTCCTACTAGTTCCGTTTCCGACTTTTCCGCCGCAGAACAGAGAGGTTTACCGATGGCAGGTGTACAGGATCGCGTGATCGCCGTGACCGGAGCCGGGGGAGGGCTCGGCCGCGAGTACGCGCTGTTGCTCGCCCGCTCCGGAGCGAAGGTCGTCGTCAACGACCTGGGCGGGGCGCGTGACGGTTCCGGCTCGGGTACGACCATGGCCGACGCGGTGGTCACCGAGATCACCGAGGCCGGCGGGCAGGCCGTGGCCAGCTACGACAGCGTGACCTCGGAGGAAGGTGGCGCGGCCGTCGTCCGCACGGCGCTGGAGGCCTTCGGCCGCATCGACGGAGTGGTGAGCAATGCCGGCATCCTTCGCGACGTGGCCTTCCACAAGATGACCACCCAGCAGTGGGATGCGGTGCTCCAGGTCCATCTGCACGGCACCTACCACGTCGTCCGTGCGGCCTGGCCGTACTTCCGGGAGCAGGGGCACGGCAGGATCGTGGTCGCCACCTCCAACACCGGCCTGTACGGCAACTTCGGTCAGGCGAACTACGGTGCCGCCAAGCTCGGCATGGTCGGTCTGATCAACAGCCTCGCCATCGAGGGCCGCAAGTACAACATCCTGGCCAACGCGATCGCGCCGCAGGCCGCGACCCGGATGACCGAGGACATCGCGCCGGCCGAGCTACTGGCCAAACTTCCGGCCGCGCACGTCGCGCCGGTCGTCGGCCATCTACTCACCGACGAGTTCACCGACAGCGGCACCGTGGTCGTCGTCGGTGGCGGCCTCTGCACCCGGGTGCAGCTCTTCGAGTCCAAGGGCATCACCTTCGCCGACGTGCCGACCATCGAGCAGGTCGGCGAGCGCTGGGCGGAGATCGTCGACATGGACGGCGCGGTGCCTGCCGTCAACAGGGTGGGCTGAGAGGATGGAGACGACCGTGGAGGACTTCGACGCCCTGGTGATCGGGGCGGGGGCGGGCGGTCTGTGCGCCGCCGCCAGACTCTCCCACCTCGGCTACCGCACCCTCGTGGTCGAGCGGCTGGACCGGGTCGGCGGCCGGGCGTCCACCTACGAGATCGATGGCTTCAAGGTCAACAACGGGGCCATCGTGCTGGAGCTCGGTGGCGTCACCGAGGAGACCTTCGCGACCGTCGGCGCGCCGTACGACGTCCGGATGCCCTCACCCCCGCTGCTCTACCGGATCGGCGGCAAGGACATCGACGTGACCGGCGGCGGCTGGGGGTTCCTGCTCGGCAAGCTCACCCGCCAGGGGGCCAAGCTGGTCAAGGGCCTGGGCGCGGCCCGCGAGGACAGCGGGCTGCCCGAGGCCGAGCTCAGCACCGCCGAGTGGGTGTCGAAGTACACCGGGAACGAGAACGTGCACGGGATGTTCCGCAACATGTGCGGCTCCATCTTCGCGGTCGGCTCCGAGGAACTGCCCGCCCGGGTCTTCCTGACCTACTTCACCCGCAAGAGCGCCTTCAAGAAGTTCGGCTTCCACCCCGAGGGCACCATCGGTGCCTGGCGGGCGCTGGCCGACGTGGTGACCGGGAACGGCGGCGAGATCTGGCTGAACAGCGAGGTACGGTCGCTGACCGTCACCGACGGTCTGGTCACCGGCGCGGTGATCTCCCGTGACGGCGAGAGCGTCGAGGTGGGCTGCCGGGTCGCGATCAGCAACGCCGGACCGGCGGCGACCGTCGAGATGGTCGGCGCGGACAACCTGCCCGCCGACTACCGCGAGGAGGTGCGGCGCAAGGACCGTCCCTGCGCGATGATCACCGTGAACATCGCCAGCCAGGAGCGGCTCATCGAGGCTCAGGGCATGCTGAGCTTCGGCAAGACCCGGCGGCTGTGCTACATCGCCAACTTCACCGACCTCTGCCCGGAGATGGCGCCGCCGGGCTGGCACCTGTACTCCGCCTCCGGCGTGCCCAAGCCGGCCGTCGGTGACTTCGACGAGCGGGCCGAGACCGAGCTGATCATGGAGGACCTGCGCGAGCAGGTGCCCGGCTTCGAACGGGCGCGCGTGCTGTCCACCGTGGTGACGCGCGACGGCTGGCCGCCGCAGCGCGCCGTGGCCGGCTTCGACCTGGCCCCCACCACGCCGATCCCGAACCTGTGGAACGTCGGGGACGGGGTCAAGGAGTACGCCAACGGCGGCACCACCGCGTGCGCCGAGACCGCCAAGCTCATCGTCGAGCAGATCACCGAGCGTCACCCCGTCGGCGCCGGCCGCTGAGCCCGCGTCCCACCGAAGGAGGAACAATGAAGATCGTCGTCGACTACGCCAGGTGCACCGGCCTCGGTATCTGCGAGTCACTGGCACCCGGCGTCTTCGAGGTCGACGATTCCGGTGACCTCGTCGTGCTGACCGAGACGATCTCCGCCGACGACCTCGAAGGGGTCCGGCAGGCGATCGAGGGCTGCCCGACCGAGGCACTGCGGCTGGAGCCATGAGCGAGCGGCACCTTCTGGTCGTCGGAGCCTCCCTGGCGGGTCTGCGGGCGGTCGAGGCCGCCCGCAAGAGCGGCTTCGACGGCCGGATCACCCTGATCGGCGCCGAACCCCACCTCCCCTACGACCGGCCGCCGCTGTCCAAGGCCTTCCTCGACGGTGAGGACCTGCCGGCCTTCCGCGGCGAGGAGGTGCTCCGCGAGGAGCTGGGTGTCGAGCTCGCGCTCGGCGCCGCGGCGACCGCGCTGGACACCGAGGCCGGGACCGTACGGGCCGGGGGGCGGGAGTTCGGTTACGACGCCCTGGTGATCGCGACCGGGGCGGCCGCCCGTGCCCTTCCCGGCACCGGCGGCCTGCGCGGCGTCCACACCCTGCGCACCCGTGACGACGCGCTGGCCGTACGGCGGGCGCTCGACGCGGGCGCCAGGACGGTCGTGGTCGGTGCCGGTTTCATCGGCTCGGAGGTCGCCTCCGCCGCCCGCAAGCGGGGCCTGGAGGTGACGATCGTCGAGGCGCTGCCGACCCCGCTGGTGCGCGCCGTCGGCGAGACCATGGGCGGGGCGTGCGCCGCCCTGCACGCGCGGAACGGCACCGACCTGCGGTGCGGGGCCGGTGTGCGCGCGGTGGAGGGTGACGGCGGGGTCGAGCGGGTCGTGCTCTCCGACGGGACCGTGCTCGCCGCCGACCTGGTGGTGGCCGGCATCGGGGCGGTGCCCGCCACCGGCTGGCTGGCCGGCTCGGGGCTGACCCTCGACGACGGCGTCGTCTGCGACGAGACCCTGTTCACCGGGGTGCCGGGGGTGTACGCGGCCGGAGACGTCGCCCGCTGGCACAACCCGCTCTTCGGCCGCCACATGAGGTTGGAGCACTGGACCAGCGCGGCCGAGCAGGGGGCCGTGGCGGCGCGCAACGCGCTGGATCCGGCCGCCGCCAAGCCCTACTCCACGGTCCCGTACTTCTGGTCGGACTGGTACGGCGCGCGCATCCAGTTCGTCGGGGTTCCCGCGACCGACGAGGTCCGCGTCGTCGACGGTGATCCCGCGGGGGAGCGCTTCGTCGCCCTCTACCGCGAGGGCGACCGCCTGGTCGGCGCGCTCACGCTGAACGGGCAGGCCCAGATCATGAAATATCGTGGGTTGATCATGCGAGGCGCCTCCTGGGCGGAGGGGCTGGAGTTCGCCGGCCGTCGCCGGGCCGCGGCCGCGGCCGCGGTCAAGGAGAGCGTGTGAGAGAGCACGAGGAGTGCCGGTGACCGTCAAAGAGCCCGACCAGGACGATCAGGTCAGCAGGCTCGACGAGGCGCTGGAGCGGATCCTGACGGCTCGGCACAGTTGCCGCGCCTTCCGCCCCGAGCAGGTGCCGGCCGAGCTGATCGAGCGGATGTTCGCCCTTGCCCAGCGCACCGCCTCCTGGTGCAACTCCCAGGCCTGGCAGGTGATCCTGACCAGTGGTGAGGCGACCGAGAGGTTCCGTGCCGAGCTGTACGCCGCCGCCTCGACCCGGCCGATGCGCTCGGACATCCCCGGACCCGAGGAGTACCGCGGCGTCTACCGGACGCGGCGGCGGGAGGCGGGTTACGGCCTCTACAACAGCCTGGGCATCGACCGCGAGGACCACGAGGCGCGCAACCGCCAGCTCCTGGAGAACTTCCGCTTCTTCGGCGCGCCCCACGTCGCGGTGATCACCTCGGACCGGTCGCTCGGCCCCTACGGCTACATCGACTGCGGTGGTTATGTCGCCACCCTCCTGCAGGCCGCGGAGAGCCTGGGCATCTCGGCGATCCCGCAGGCCGCGA
Organism: Streptosporangium sp. CA-115845; assembly: GCF_050943795.1. Lineage (NCBI taxonomy): Bacteria > Bacillati > Actinomycetota > Actinomycetes > Streptosporangiales > Streptosporangiaceae > Streptosporangium > Streptosporangium sp. CA-115845. Next base: position 4,165,513 of record NZ_CP191988.1, read on the forward strand.
TCGCCATGCAGTCCGACACCGTGCGCGCGCACTTCGAGATCCCCGGCGACCGGGTGATCGTCTGTGGCGTCTCCTTCGGCTACTCCGACACCGGGCACCCGGCCAACTCCTACCGCGTGGGCCGCGAGGAACCGGCGAACGTGGTCGACTGGCGCGGCCGGTAACCGGCGAAAGGCCGGGCGGGCCGGTGGCGGGTGTCTCGCCGGACACCTGATCGAGAGATCCCTCGTGGTGGACGGTGTGTCCGTCCTCGCTTGACTCCGCCGGGCGCGGCGGGCCGTACGGAGAACGCCGCCTGGCGCCCGCGTACCGCCGAAAGGCGGCGGGCGCCTTGGGCCTGCCGGGTGGCAGGCCCTAGCATCCAGATGTGCAGAATGATGTTCTGAGAGCCGGGGTGGTCCCCCGCACCCTGCTGGCCGCCTTCTGGCTCTGTTCCGCGGTCCATCTGGTGCTGGTCGCCGCCGGCGAAGGCCCGATGAACTCGGTGACCAAGGCGCTGCTGATGCCGCTGCTCGCGGCCTGGGTGCTGGCGCGGCGGGGACCGCGCCTGCTGGTGGCGGCGCTCCTGCTCTCCTGGGGCGGTGACGTGGCCCTGGAGATCGACGGTCTCTTCCTTGCGGGCATGGCCCTGTTCGCCGGGGCGCACGTCTGTTACGTGACCTGTCTCGTCCGCGAGGGGGCACTTCGGGCGTTGCGCCGCCGCCCGGCGATCCCGGTGGTCTACGGCGTCCTGTGGGCGGGCATGGTCTTCCTCCTCTGGCCCGGCCTGGGCGACCTGCGCCTGCCGGTGGCCGTCTACTCGCTGCTGCTGACCGCCACCGCGGTGACCGCCGCCGGTCTCGGCCCGCGCATCGGGGCCGGGGGCGCCCTGTTCCTGCTCTCCGACGCGCTGATCGCGTTCGGCCTGGCGGACCTTCCCCGCCCGCCGATGACCGGCCTGGTGATCATGGCGACCTATGTCGCGGCCCAGTACCTCCTGGCCTCGGGCATCGTCGACCGCCTCCGTACCTGAGGCGGTCACATCGCCGGCGGCGGATGCTCCCCTCCGGCGGAGGGGAGCATCCGATCGGCCTGCTTCGGGGAGATCGTCACCAGCGGGCCGGCGGGCAGGGGCCGGGGTTCTCCGTGATCACCTCTTCATCTCCGACTCGGTGGCGAGCCTGATGTCGAACGTGACGTCCAGGTAGGGCCCGTCCATCCCGTACCGTTCGATCGAGGCCTGGTCCTCGCACGGTTCGAAGTTGACGATGATCTCCGGCTTGACCGCGAAGGCGGCGTCGGAATCCAGGTAGGGATCGTCGTTGACGAACACGTGGGTGGTCAGCGTGTGGTGCCCGGCGGCCTCGACGCGGATGTGAAGATGGCCGGGGCGCATGGGATGACGTCCCATGGCGCGGAGCATGTCGCCTGCCGGGCCGTCCATCGGCACGGGGTAGCTGGCGGGCTTCACGGTGCGAAACCAGTACTCGCCGTTCTCGTCGGTGGTGAACAGGCCGCGCAGGTTGCCTTCGGGCTGCTCGGCGTCCTGGGTGTCGTAGTGGCCCTTGTCGTCGGCCTGCCACACGTCGAGGATCGCACCCGGCAGGCGGTTCCCGTGGCAGTCCTGCACGGTGCCGCGGATCACGGCACTCTCGGCCCGGCCCCATTCGGGGCCCGCGGCGATGAGGTCACCCAGTTCGCGCGGCGGGGCCACGGAGTGGAAGGGGCCCTCCACCGAGCTCGGCGTCATGTCGGCCGGTCCCTGGTTGTTCACGTCATCGACGAGCGTGGTCAGTCCCAGCATGTCCGAGAGCAGGACGAACTCCTGCCGGGTGGGCGTGCAGAACGAGCCGGTACGCGCGAGGAAGGCGAGTCCCGCCTCCCACTCGGCCGCCGTCGGCCTCACGTCCTCGACGAAGCCGTGCAGGTGACGGATGAGGCTCTCCATGATGGTCATCAATCGGGTGTCCGCGCCCTGGAGCTGGCCGACGACCTGCTCGGTCACGGGGGGGCTGCCGGCCGGGCCGTGCCCGGAGCTCATGGTCTCACTCATGCCCAGTCCTCTGCGCTCGCTGTGTTGATCACTGGAGTACGGACGTCGCCCGGCTTCTCGACCTCCACCTCGACCCCGTCGCCGTCGTGCGGCGGCCACGGGGGTGTACGCGGGTGGCCGACCCCGGACGGCGTCCCGGTGGCGATGATGCCACCGGGACGGAGCGTGAACGTGCGGCCGTTGAACGAGAGAATCGTCCCTACTGAGAAGATCATCCTATTGGTCGAGGAGACCGAGGGTATCCGGCTCGTCAAGGAGCCGGGCGAGGCGGGTCACCCCGCGGGGTTCTTCGGCCTGGACGGCACCGGTGAGCAGGGCCGGACCACGCCGGCCAGGCGGCTCGACGTCCGGTCGACAACGCCGGCACCGGCCCGGGTGAGAGCGAACCCGGGGTGCTGCTCGCCCTGGCCGGGGTGAACGGGATCCCGTGCGTGATCGTGGGGCACGACCGTCGCGCCCAGACCTCCCATCCGAGGGGGATCGGTGCGCCGCACGAGGCACGCCGTGGGATGCGGCTCGCCGAGGACCTCGGCCTACCGGTGGTCATGGTGATCGACACGCCGGGCGCGGCCGGCTCGGCCCGAGGACGTGCCGGGCTCAGGCCACCGGTGACATCAGGTCGTTTCGATCGCCTCCATGACCGCTCCCTCCTCGGTGCGGACCTGAAGGGTGATCTCCGGCGGCAGCCGCAGCGAGTTGTGCACGGCGCTGTGCTCGACGACGGTGGTGAACGATTCCCGAAGCCCTTCGGGAAGGCCGGGAGCGTCGACGACCAGATCGATTCGGCCGACCCGTGCCGGACGCAGCCCCAGGTCGTAGTGGGCGGTCACGGTGACGCCGGCGGGCAGTTCACATCGGTGCAGGTAGCGTTCGGCGCGATGGGCGACGCAGGCCGCGAGACTTCCGACGAACAGCTCGACCGGGACGGGACCGGTGTCGCCTCCGCCGAAGTCCGTGGGCTGGTCGACACGGATGGTGTGGCGGCGTATCCGAACGTCAAAGCGGCCGCCGCCGTGCCAGGTGATCTTCACCATGCCGTTCCGGTTCTGTTTCATGGGTGACTCCACGGGTGTGTTCAGGTTCCGTAGGTGGAGCACGTGGATCTCATCGCCCTGGGACGGCCCCTGCGCGTCGACAGGGGAAGGGCACGCACCGTCCGCGGATCGTGGCCGAGGCGGACGGTGCGGTCGTGCCGATCCCGGTGGCCCGGGGCGAGGGGCCGTCACCGTGAGGTGGGCCCGCCGACATGGGCGATGTCCTCCGCGGTGACGGTGCGCAACCTTTCCGCCAGGTCGGCCAGCGCGCGGGCGACCGCGAGCTCGTCGCCGATCTCGGGGACCGACTGGTCGACCGGGTTGCGGCGCGCGTGACCGATCCCGGTCAGGTGGGTGTCGTCCCTGGTGGTCAGGAGCGCCCGGGCGGCGGTGTCATCGCCCTCTTCGGTGATGTAGATCTGCACGGTCCATTGCTTGGCTTCCATGGAAGGAACCTCCGATCGAACGGGTGTTCGCGGTGTCGTGCTCCCGAGTGTGCGGCGAGCCCGATCAGATGCCGATCGTCCGGGATGGCCGGGCGGTCGCGTGGATCATCCGACGGGTGTCGCGATCTCGGTGGTCATCGGGGTCCAGCGGTTCGCGAGCCGCTGGGCGAGAGCGGGCATGGTGGTGTACTCCAGCTCCGACAGTGGCAGCCGGTGCGGTTCGAACGGGCCGTGGCGGCGGAGGTAGTCCATGATCTCGCCGGCCTGGGCCCGTGCGCCGTCGAAGGCCGGATCGTCGAACATGTCGCGCGGGCCGATCAGCTTCCCGTCGTGGATCTGGAATCCCAGCGCGACCACGCGCGGCGGGCCGTCGAACCGGGACGGATGCGCCTGCTGGACCGGGACCGGCAGGAACGGCGCGTGGTGCGAGCCGCGCATGCACCCGGCGACCGTGTACGGGAAGGCGAAGGGCTCCAGTGCCTCGCCGACCGCGGGCAACCCGGACTGGCAGCGGACGATCATCACCGGGTCGTCCTTGCCGACGTACTTGCCGGCGATCAGGGACAGCCGCTGGGTGCTGGTCGTGGCCGCGGTCTCATCCAGGGTCTTGGAACGGACGCCGTGGATCACGTAACGGGCCGGGGCGCCGATGTACATCAGCATGTCGTACAGGTCGGCCGGGCAGTCGAAGACGATGCGCTTCTCCTCGTACAGGTCGTAGACCTCGAAGCTGAAGCCGGCGTGCATCTTTCCGTCGATGACCAGGCCCGCGGTGTTGAACGGGTCGGCGAACATCTTGTACAGCGGCAGGTTCCACGCGCCCGGCTCGGTCTTGTCGGCCAGGAAGCACAGCACCGGCTCCGACGGGCGCTCCTCGAACTCCATCTCGGCATATCCGGGCCCCATGCCCCGCAGATTGCCGGAGAAGGCGTCCGACAGCAGGTCCTGGCCGGCGCCGTACAGGCCGAGTCCCTTGGCGATGTGGGTGGTGGCCTGGAAGGTGTCCCAGGCGAAGGAGTGGATGAGCCCCGCGTCGGCGCCGTAGGTGTGGGTCATGATGAGCGAGATGTCGTCGCCGCAGCCGGCGACCTGGCCGTCGATGAGCAGTCCCGAGGCGGTCGCCCGGTCGATCTCGCGGCGGGCCTCGGCCATCATGTTCGGGTGCACCGCGGAGTGGCCGACGAACCCCCCGGTGTCGGCCTTGATGACACTCAAAGTGATCATGATGATCCCCCCGTGGGTTGTCCTGCTTCCACGCTGGTCAGGGGCCTTGTATATGGGTAGGGCAGAAGGCCCCGGCCGGGCGGGACTTCCGTACCTGCTTGTGAGTGTGCTCCGGCAGCCCGCGCCTTACCGCATGAGCGCTCGCTTCAGCGTCGGCTCCACGAGTGTCCACGGTCTCCTCGCGGCCCTGGGCGGCGTGACCGTGAGCACGATCAACACTCCAGGAAAGCGAAACCCATGCGGACTATGACGAAGCTACGGACTAACCACATCACTACCCTGAGTGTGTCAAATCATAGCAGAAAGTACTCGCGACCGACCGGTGATCTGCAGCGGAGGATCGCTGCGATCCGCGGGTCATGAGCGGACCCGCGTCATGTCGAGCGGGTCCGCCCGATCCGTCAGGACTTCTTCCGGGGCGTGGACTCGATCTGGATGTGCTTTTCCTGCGGTTTGGTGTCGGCGAGTTTGACGCTGACCTCCAGAACCCCCTTGTCGTAGGAGGCCTTGACGTCGTTCTCGTCCACGTCGCTGGGCAGCGTGATCGACCGGGTGAAGGAGCCGTAGCGGAACTCCGTCCGCTGCTGGTCCCGCTGCTCGTCACGCCGCTCGGCGTGGATGGTCAGGACGCCGTTGGACAGGGTGATGTCGACATCCTTGTCGGGGTCGATTCCCGGCAACTCGGCCCGCAGCACGTAGCGATCGTCCTTGACGTAGTCCTCGAACTTGATGGGCTGCACCGCCGTCGACTGCATGGCGGCGAGGGGCATGTCCAACCAGTTGAACAGTTCGGGGACGAGGCCTCGCCGCTCGCGGATCATCGGCATGCTCATGGTGTCCTCCTTGCCTACCGAGGTCTTCCCATACCTCCATCACACCACCGGGCAGGACCCGGAGGTAACAGCCAGAGGTCTCTAACACGTAGGTCTTTTGGCCGCCGTGCCCGACGCCGGAAAGCCGCCGCCGTCGTTCGAACCGTGGCTCGGGCGCGATTCGAGTGACGCGGTGACACAACATCATGATCGACAAGGTGCCCGCCGATGACGGGTGGCCGGACATCGCGCAGATCGATGATGATCGCGGGCCTGTCCACTGATCCACCGACCCGTGCCGCCGGCATGTTCGCCGGCAGCACGGCCGACGGTAGGGAAGCGGCCGAACGGATATCGATTCAGCGGCCGTCCGCTTCGGGCCGGCGGTGGCGGCAGGCGGATCCTTTAGGATGGCGGGCATGTTCCTCCCCCGTGACTAGGACCTCGCACTGACCGCACCGATCGGGTGCGGCACTTCGGCGTCCCCGCACGTTCACAGCGCCCCAGATGCGCGCTGCTCTTCTGAGGAACACCTCCATGTCTTCGCCGTCGTACATTGCCGTCCTTCGCACCCCCCATGCCTGCCGCCTCTTCGGCGCGGCACTGCTGGGACGGCTGTCCTACGGGACCGTCTTTCTCTCCCTGGTGCTGGCGTTCACCGGCGCCACCGGCTCCTACGCCGTGGCCGGTGTCGCCATGGCCCTGTTCGGACTCACCAGCGCCGCGCTGTCCCCGCTGCGAGCCGGGCTGATCGACCGCTACGGACCTCGCCGGGCGCTGCCGCCGATGGCCCTCGGCTACGCGCTGCTGCTGGCCGCCCTGGCCGCCGCCACCTGGCGACCGGGGGCCTCCGGGGTCGCCCTGGTGGCCCTGGCCGTCGCGGCGGGCGCCTGCGCACCCCCGCTGGGCCCGGTGATGCGCACGCTCTGGAGCGACCTGCTGCCCGACCGGCGACTGCTGCAACGCGCCTACAGCCTGGACACCGTCGCCGAGGAACTGCTCTTCGTCGCCGGACCGTTGCTGGCCGGTCTGCTGGCCGTACTCGCCACTCCCGCCGCGGGCGTGGCCCTCAGCGCCGCCCTGGTGTTGAGCGGAACCTTCGCGCTCGTGTCCTCTCCGGCGGTGCGCACCGCGCGGACTCTCCGGACCGGCCCGCCGCACGCCGAGCCCGGTACGCCCCCCGCGCCGGTCTCGTCGCGACGGCGGTGGCTGTCCGGCGTGGGCGGGCTGATCCAGCCGGTCATGGTGTCGGCCGGCGTTGGCATGTGCCTGGGGGCGCTGGGCCTGCTCATGGTGGTCTTCGCCGAGCGGCATCACCAGATCGCCGCGGTGGCCTGGGCCGAGGCCGCGCTGTCGGCGGGCAGCGCGGTCGGTGGTCTGGTCTACGGCGCCCGCTCCTGGCGGGTCTCCGGGCAGGTACGGCTGCCGGTGCTGGCGGCCGCGCTGGGCCTCGCGCTCGCCGCGGCGGGGTTCTCGCCCAACCTGTACGTCCTGGTCGCGGCGGTGGGCGTCGCGGGACTGTTCGTCGCTCCCGCGCTGACCACGGCCTACCTGCTCGCCGACGAATCCGCCACGCCGCGGAACCGGACCAGGGCGAGCGCATGGGTCAACACCGCTTTCAACGCCGGCACGTCCGGCGGGACCGCGGTCGTCGGCCTGCTGGTGGGCAGCCTGCCGCTGCCCCTGTGCTTCGTCATCGCGGCAGTCCCGGCCCTGTTGTCGGCGGCCACGGCGCTGGGACGGTCGCGGCGGCCCGCGGGGTCACCGGCCGGAGGTCTCCTCTCCGAGACGGGCGTGGTGCCCGAGGGGTCAGGCCGGCCCTGACCGGAAACCTCGGCCGGCATCGCCGGTAGGCGGTCAGGGGCGGGGCCAGGGACGGCCGGTGAGACGTTCGATATCGGTGTTGAACCGTTTGAGGCAGGCGGCGAAGGTGGCGACCTCCTCGGGCGTCCAGTCGCACAGTAACTTCTCCATGCTGCGGACGATCTCGTCGCGCTGCTGCCGGAGGCGGCGCCCGCCTTCGGCGCTGATCCGGAACTTGCGGGCGATGCCCCCGTCGGGGTCGGGGATACGGTCGACCAGCCCGGCGCGGAGCATGGCCGAGGTCTGCCGGTTGAGGGTGGAGGGGTCCAGGCCGAACGCCTCGCTGAGCTGCCCGATGGACATCGGGCCGACGATCTGGATGCGACTGAGCAGGACGTAGGCGCTGCGGTCCAGATGGTCGCCCTCGCGTTCGGCGCTGGACAGGGTCAGGTGATAGTACCGCCCGAGCAGCATGGTCTCGTACTCGATCGAGTGTGTGGGCTTCTCCATGCCGGTCCCTCTCCAGACTTCCCCGCGTCCCGCTTCGCCGTACGGGTGCGCATCGGCAGTCACTATGTATCACCCCCATGTTATGCATTAAGCACATTATGTGTATCGTACACATCGCCTTATTTGTCCAGACAAGGGAGATCCACGTGGACGACTCCACGTCCACCACCCGCCCCGGCGGGATCGTCGGTGTGCTGGCGGTGGCGGGTATCGTCGCCTCACTCATGCAGACCCTGGTGGTGCCGCTGATCGGCGAACTGCCGCGCATGTTGCACACCAACGCGGCCAACGCCTCCTGGGTGATCACCATCACGCTGCTGGTGGGGGCGGTGGCCGTCCCGGTGATCGGACGGCTCGGCGACCTGTACGGCAAGCGCCGCATGATGCTGGCCTGCTCGGTGCCGATCATCGCGGGCTGCGTGACCTGCGCGCTGGCCGACTCGGTGACCCAGATGATCATCGGGCGAGGTCTGCAGGGCATGGGCATGGGCATGATCCCGCTGGGCATCAGCGCGCTGCGGGACCTGCTGCCGTCCGAGCGGGTGGGCCCCGCGATCGCGCTGATGAGCTCGTCCATGGGCATCGGCGGAGCGCTCGGGATGCCGGTCGCGGCGGCGGTCGCCGAGTACGCGAGCTGGCGCGTACTGTTCTGGGGCGCGGCCGCGCTGAGCGTGCTGGTCGCCGGCCTGATCTGGCTGCTGGTGCCCGCCACGCCCGCCCGGACCACGGGACGCCTCGACGTCGTCGGCGCGCTCGGCCTGGGCATTGGCCTGGTCTGCCTGCTGCTGGGGGTTTCCAAGGGCGCGGACTGGGGCTGGGCGAGCGGAACCACCCTCGGGCTGTTCGCCGTCGCGCTGGTCGTCTTCGGGGTGTGGGGCTGGTGGGAACTGCGAGTCGGTGATCCACTGGTCGACCTGCGCGTCACCGCCCGGCGCCCGGTACTGCTGACCAACGTGGCCTCGATCGTGGTCGGATTCGCGATGTACGCCCAGGCGCTGATCGTGATCCAGATCCTGCAGCTGCCCGAGGCCACCGGGTACGGCCTGGGCCAGTCGATGCTGGCCGCCGGCCTGTGGACGGCCCCGTCCGGCCTGATGATGATGGTGGTCTCGCCGCTGGGTGCGCGGCTGTCGGCCGCTCGCGGCCCCAAGGTCACTCTGGTCGCCGGCAGCCTGGTCATGGCGCTCGGGTACGGCTCCTCGATGGCCCTGCTCGGGACGACGTGGGGCCTGCTGATCGTCACCTGCCTCTGCAGCATAGGCGTCGGGCTGGCCTACGGCGCGATGCCCGCCCTGATCATGAGCGCGGTTCCCCGGTCGGAAACCGCCGCTGCCAACAGTTTCAACTCACTGATGCGCTCCATCGGCACCTCGGTGTCGGCCGCGGTGATCGGTGTCGTCCTCACCCAGATGACCATGCGAGTGGGCGGGCACACCCTGCCGTCCGAGAGCGGCTTCCGCACCGGTCTGCTGATCGGCTGTGGCGTCGCGCTCGTCGCCGCGGCGATCGCCTCCGCGATCCCGGCCCGCCGGGCCGACTCCCCGGCCGAGGACGCCGTCATCGCCGAACCGGCGACCGTGTCCTGACGCCTCTGCCGAGGATTCCGCCGTTCCGGCCTCGAACGCGCGGGTCGCCTTGAACGCCCGGACAGGGGAACTGCGCCAAGAGGTGGGTCTGTTGACATTGCCGCCGACGGTTTGAGTCGGTGTAGAACTTTACCGAGATGGTTGGCGTCTCATCGACGGAGTAGATGAGGCGAGGGGGCCATCGATGATCGACACTCTTCAACCGGGTGATCCGCAGCGGCTGGGGGAGTACTGGCTGGCCGGGCGGTTGGGGGCCGGGGGGCAGGGGGTGGTCTACGACGCCTACGACGAGGACGGGGCCCGGGTCGCGATCAAGGTTCTGCACACCTTCGGTAGTGCTTCGCAGCAGTTGGCCCGGATGGCCAAGGAGGTGCGGGCGGCCCAGCGGGTCGCGTCGTTCTGTACCGCGAGGATCCTGCAGGCGCGTCTGGAGGGTCCCAGGCCGTACATCGTCAGTGAGTTCGTCGACGGATTGAGTCTGGGCCGGGTGGTTCAGGACGGTCGTCGTTTCCGGGGTGATGATCTGCATCGGCTGGCGATCGGGGTGGTCACCGCGCTGGTGGCCATCCACGAGGCCGGGGTGATCCATCGCGATCTCAAGCCCGACAACATCCTGCTCGGTCCTGACGGTCCACGGCTGATCGATTTCGGGATCGCCCGCACTGTGGAGATGTCGTTGACTCCTACGGGGATGCCCGCGGGCACGCCACCGTACATGGCGCCGGAGATCTTCGAGGGCAGGCGTGCCGGAGCGGCGGCCGATGTCTTCTCCTGGGGGGCGATCGTGTTGTTCGCCGTCACGGGCGAGCATGCCTTTCACGCCGATTCCGTTCTCGCGGTGGCTCATCGGGTGCTCACCGCCGATCCTGATCTCGGTGTGTTGCCGGAGTCGTTGCGTCCGCTGATCGGTGCGGCGCTGGCCAAGGACCCGCTCGCCCGGCCGACGGCCCGCGCCATCCTGTCCGCCCTCATCAACGGCACACCGGACACCCCCGGCGATCTGATGGCGGCGGGTAGTGCGGAGGCCGGGGCGCTGGCCCGGTGGGAGCCGATCGATCCGACCCTGGGCATGATCGCCGAGGATGCCTACACCTCCCTCACCCCCGAGGAACGCGACCGTGTCCCGGAGGTCTTCCTCCGCCTGGTGACGGTCGCCGACGACGGCGACCTCTTGCCCCGGCCGGTCCCGCACGCCGAGCTCTTCGACGGGCTGACGCACCCGCAGGAGCAGGCGCTGCACAACATGCTCATGGCTTTCCGTGACGTGGTCACCCATGCCGATGAGCGGATCACCCTCGCCAGGCCCGCGGTGCTGAGGGCCTGGCCCCGGCTGCGCGGCTGGCTCGACACCGAGCGCGACGGCCTGCCGGCACATCACCGGATCCGGCAGGCCGCGCAGGCCTGGGAGACCCACGGCCGGCGACCGGGAGACGTACTCAGTGGCAGGGGTCTGGAAGAGGCCCTGCTCTGGGTCACCACAGGTCACCAACATCTCGTGCTGAACCGGCTGGAGACCGAGTTCCTCAACGCCGCCACCCGTACCCAGACCCGCGACATCCGGCGCCGCCAGGCCCTCACCACCTTCCTGGCCGCACTCCTCGCCGTCGCCCTGGTGGCGACGGCCCTGGCCGTGCGGGCGCAGCAGGCCGCCGACCACCAGCGCGACGCGGCCGTCTCCCGCAGGCTCGCCGCGCAGAGCGAACTCCTCACCGGCGACCCCCGGCTGTCGGCGCTGCTGGCGGTGGCGGCCTGGCGGGTCAGCCCCACCCCCGAGGCCCGCGCCGGCATGCTCACCGCTGCCGGAAAGCCGGAGCGCGCGATCCTGGCCGGCCACGCCAACTCGGTCACCTCGGTGGCCTTCAGTCCGGACGGGCAGACGCTCGCCACCGGCAGCCATGACGGTACGGTGCGGCTGTGGGACGCGCGGACTCGTCGGCAGGTCGGTGCCCTCCGGACCGACCCGGTCACCTCGGTGGCTTTCAGCCCGGACGGGCAGACGCTCGCCACCGGCAGCGTTAACGGCCTGGTGCGGTTGTGGGATGTGCGGACCCGTGAGCAGATCGGCAAGCCCCTGCTCGACACCGCCGGCTCCGCCTTCTCGGTGACGTTCAGTCCGGACGGTCAGCTGCTGGCCATCGGCAGCATTGACGGCCTGGTGCGGTTGTGGGATCTGCGGACCCGTCGGCAGGTCGGTGCCCTACGGGCCGCCCACATCGACTCCGTCACCTCGTTGGCCTTCAGCCCGGACGGGCGGACACTGGCCGCCGGTAGCGACGACGACGGCAAAGGCACGGCGCGACTGTGGGACGTGCGGACCCGCAAACAGATCGGTGCCTCGCTGACCGGCCACACCAAGGCCGTCCTCTCGGTGGCCTTCAGCCCGGACGGGCGGACACTGGCCACCGGCAGCGCTGACACCACGGTGCGGCTGTGGGATGTGCGGACCGGTAAGCAGGTCGGTTCCCCGCTGACCGCACACACCGACGACGTCAACGCGGTGGCCTTCAGCCCGGACGGTCAGCTACTGGTCACCGGTGGCCGTGACGGCACGGCGCGGTCGTGGGACGTGCGGACCCGCACGCAGGTCGGCGCCCCCCTGACCAGCGGCAGCAACGCCATCTACGCGGTGGCCTTCAGCCGGGACGGGCGGACGCTGGCCACCGGCGGTGCCAACGGGACAACGTGGCTGTGGGATGCGCGAGCTCACCGGCAGGTCGGTTCCCCGCTGACCGGCCACACCGACGAGGTCCTCTCGACGGCGTTCAGCCCGGACGGTCGGCTGCTGGCCACCGGTGGCCGTGACGGCACGGCGCGGTTGTGGGATGTGCGGACTCACAAGCAGACAGGCATTTTTCCCTTCACCGCTTACCCCGGCTCCGTCCACTCGCTGGCCTTCAGCCCGGATGGGCAGGTGCTGGCCACCGGCGATGCCGACGGCGCGGTGCGGTTGTGGGATGTGAAGACTCGCCGGCAGATCGGTGCTCCCCTGGCCAATCCCACCAACGCCGTCTTCTCCCTGAGTTTCAGTCCGGATGGGCAGGTGCTGGCCACCGGCGATGCCGACGGCGCGGTGCGGTTGTGGGACGTGCGGACTCGCCGGCAGATCGGTAGCCCTCTCACCACCGACACCGAAACCGTCACCTCGGTGGTTTTCAGTCCGGACGGGAAGTCGCTGGCCGTCGGCAGCTACGACGGCCTGGCGCGGTTGTGGGATGTGCGGACCCACACGCAGATCGGTGCCCCGCTGACCGGTCACACCAACGTGGTCACCTCGGTGGCCTTCGCTCCGGGTGGTCAGGTGCTGGTCACCGGTAGCTACGACGGTACGGCGCGGTTGTGGGATGTGCGGACCCACACGCAGATCGGTGCCCCGCTGACCGGTCCCAACGATTCCGTCTACTCGGTGGCCTTCGCTCCGGGTGGTCAGGTGCTGGCCACCGGCAGCTTCGACGGTACGGTGCGGTTGTGGGATGTGCCGACCCACACGCAGATCGGCGCCCCGCTGACCGGGGGCTCCACCGGCCCCGTCTACTCGGTGCCCTTCAGCCCTGACGGACAGACGCTGGTCACCGGCGGTCGTGACGGCGCGGTTCGCCTGTGGGATGTCGGCATCCCCGGTGATCCCTCCGGGGTGCTCTGCGCGATCGTCGCGGATTCCCTGACCCATGAGGAATGGGCGCGGTACGTCCCCGAAGTGGACTACCAGCCGGTCTGCCCATGACACTCGCATCCGTTCGTCCGGCGTGACGGGCGAAGATCATGGCTGTGCCGGCCGGCTCCCGGTCGTTTCCCGAGGCTCTTCGGGCATCGCGATGAGCCCGTCACCGTCCGGCGGCGGTAGGAAGGCCGGAGCATACGAAGCGGCTCGACCGGCAGGCCATTCTTCCCGGGGGACGGGGGGACGGGGGGACGGGGGGACGGGGGGACGGGAAGGCGGGCCACCCTCGCCGACCATCGGCGCCCGGGGGCCGGCCGGACGAGCCGACGTGCCTGGTCAGGACGTTCCTGTCAGCGGTGAGAAAAGCCTGTTGCGGACATGGTCAAGAAACTGCGAAGATCACCGCGTTTTGTCATGCCTTTTGTAAGGACTACGGGTGCCCAAAAAGCCATCGAGCGAATCGGGAGTCCGAGGCCACACCTTGGCGCTCTCGACCCTGCTCGCCTTCGTCATGCTCCTCACGTTCGCGCCGCCGGCGAACGCCAACGCGTTCGGATGGTCGTTTCTGCATCCGTCAGGATGCTGCGCGCAGGCCGACAACAAGGACCATTACTACAACTACTCGTCGTTGACCTCGTACATGAAGGTCGCGGGCAACTACGCCATGATCAAGTTGGACTCCCAGACCGACATGGCCACGCACTACGACTCCACCCCTGACAAGCACACCGATGTGGAGATGTTCGATCAGTACTACGACGACTACTGGGGTCTCGACTGGGACGGGTCGAGCACCGGAAAGAACATCTACGCCCGCGCCGAGTGCGTACGGATGATCAGCCCGGGGCTCATCAACGGCTGGTGGAAGTGCGACCAGTACGAGATCCGCTTCGATCTGGCCGACATGAGCCGCTTCTCGGAGAACGAGCGTAAGAAGACGGCCTGCCACGAGGTCGGGCACACCACCGGGCTCGACCACTCCTCCCAGAGCGACTCCTGCATGAAGTCGGGCCGCTCCACCGTGCGCACCTACACCTCGCACGACGTCGCGCACATCAACGGTCGATTCTGAGGACGGGACACATGCCAAAGACGTTCCGATCCCGCACCGCGGGAGTGAGCCTCACCCTGGTCACCGCCCTGGGCCTGCTGGCCGCCGTCGGTGTGGCCGCCGCCCGCTCCAACGACCCCGCTCCTCCGTTCTGGTCCCTGATGCGCTCCGACGCGGGCGAGTCGACGGGCGAGTACCTCTACGACTCGCTGGACGACCTGACGCCGGGCGCGCCGGCCTCCGGCGCCTTCGTCCCCGCGGCGGCGATGCTGGAGGGCACCGTCGTCGGCATCGAGCCGGGGATCGCCTTCGGCTCCGACGACGGCACCGGCACCGCGCCCATCGTCGGCTACGACGATCCCAACGCGGCGGTCCGCTATGCCGGCCTCGTCGTCAGGGTGGACCGTACGCTGTCCGGACGGCTCGGCCTCGGAGTGCAGAACGGTCAGATCCGGCTGCAGGTCAAGCAGCCCAATCACGTCTCCCTGGACCTGCTGCGTGCTTCCATCGGCAGCGCGGGGCACGGGCTGTTCTACGTGCACAACGCCCTGGAGCGCAGCCAGGCCGAGGGACGGGCCGTGCCCCAGGCACTGGCCGGCTACCTGGCCTCGGTGCACCTACCGATCGGCGAGGGTGTGTTCGTCGAGCAGGCGCCGGGTGAGCCGGTCATCGCCCCGCTCATGGACAACCCGGAGCGGGTGGACCAGATCCTCAACGGCGGTCCGCCGCCTGTGGAGGAGGAGCCCGAGCTGGAGACCCCAAGGCCGCCCAAGCCCTCGGACTTCCCGCACGGGGAGGACCCCGGCCAGACGCCGACGACCACTCCGGTCCCGGACCCCACGGACGACCCCGACGCCTCGGTGGTGGACGTCCCCGACCCGGTCACGACGGACACCCCCGGCCCCACGGGGAACGAGCCCGAGGCCGACACACCGACCCTGGGCCAGTTGCTGAACCGCGCGGTGAGCGCGGCCTGAGAGGCCGGCACCGACACCGCGTCGGCCACCTGCCGACCCGGCCACTCCGATGAGATACGGCCCCGCCCCGGTGAACCGGGGCGGGGTCTCGTTTCGGTTCTTGACCGGTGTCCGCGGATCGCCCCGGCGGTTCGACAGCGTGATGGTCCGGCCTGCAACCAGGTCTGATTCCCGCCAGCGCACCGACCGGTCAGGGCCGAGCATGGATCCATGAGCACCTTCCGTACTTTCGCCATCGATGCAGAGGTCGTCGCCGGGTTGCGGGTCCGTGACGACGCCGGGCGCACGCCCCGTCTGGTCACCGACACCGAGGGAGGTTCCCCGCTGCGCTGCTGCCTGCGCCACAGCCTCCCCGGAGAGGAGCTCGCCCTGCTCTCGTACGCGCCGCTGCGCCGCTGGGCGGCGCGGACCGGAGCCGACCCCGGCCCGTACGAGGAGGTGGGTCCGGTCTTCGTGCACGCCGAGCCGTGCGAGGGGTTCGGCGGGACGGGTTTTCCGGCCGGTATGGGTGGTGAGCGGCGGGTCTTCCGCGCCTACGACGCCAAGGGCGGCATCCTGGGCGGACGGCTGGTGGAGCACCACATCAGCGGTGACGCCATCGCGTCGGAGGCCATCCTGGCCGAACAGTTCGCCGACCCCGAGGTGGAGCTGGTACATGTACGGGCCGTGGAGTACGGCTGCTTCATGTTCGAGGTGCGCCGCGCCTGACCCCGGCCCGACCTTGCCCGTAATGAGACGGGGCGGTCACCCTGCCGGTTCGATCCAGCGGAGAGCGCCGATGACCTCATCGGGGTGCTTGCGTCCCGGTACGCTCGGCTGCGGGACAGCCGCCTGTCGCGGACCCGTAATCAGGTTCGCTGGGGCGGCTGTGCCGCGGACGGGCTCTCTGTCCCGCTGCGGGAGCGGGCGCTTAGCCGCTCGCGGACGGGTGGTGTTCGGTCCACTGGCGTAGGCGGGCCAGGCCGGGGCGGAGGCGGGGGCCGTGAGCACCCGGGGGGATGCCGCCGGATGGCCGCATGAGCACGCTCCGTTCGCTGTCGGTGATCGTGCACAGCGGAGAACACGACGGGGTACGGATGACCGAAGGCCGTTCCCCGCTCATTCGGCGGGCGGCGACGAAGATCGTGGCCGTGCTGATCGGCCGATGGTCGTTGTCGCCGACCACGCATTTCGGTCGCCCCCGGAACATGTTCGGTCCGGTGAACCCGTGTCCGAGCAGCCAGTGGCAACGCCGGCCGTGGCATTTGGGATCTAACCGGAGATGTCGGCAAGCCGCTTGCCTTGTTGGTGGCAACTGCATTGACTACGCTGAATGAAACGGACCGATCTGCTTGGCCGGATGGCACGCCTGGCGAAGCGGTACGGCTTCGAGTTCTCGAAGACGCCCGACGTGCATGGTGGCAGTCACGACAAGTGGTACGTCCGAGGGGATGCGGTCATCGTGCCGCGTCATGCCGAGGTCAACGAGTTGACGGCCAAGGGCATCCTCAGGGAGTGGGACGCGCTGCTCGCCGAAGCTCAGCGGAACATGAGCCAGGATGACGAGGAGGAGGCCAAATGAGCGAGTTTCGAGTCACGGCACAGCGGTCCGACGGCTGGTGGGCGTTGGAGATCGAAGGGCCGGGGCTGCGACGTCCGGCGCATACCCAGGCGCGGCGGCTCGATCAGGCCGAGGAGACGGTACGTGATCTACTGGCCGTCCGTTTCGACGTCGGCCTCGATGATCCGGTCGCGGCTACCTGGCAGATCACGGTGGTTCCCGTTCTGGGGGAGGAACTCGCCACGGAGGTCGCGCGGACCAGGGAAGTCCGCCGGGAGGCCGATCGGCTACGTGACGACGCGGTCAGTCGTTCGCGCCAGGCCGCACGCCGCCTGCACGACCAGGGACTTCCCCATCGGGATATCGGCGTGCTGCTCGGCGTCTCCCACCAGGCGGTCAGCAAGCTCCTCGCCGGTTAGACCCGCAAACCGGCCATCTTGAGGGCCGCGGGGTCGGAACGCCGCATATTTTTCAGGACAGCCGCTTGTCGTGGACCCGCGGTGGGTTCTGAACGGCTGCCCTGCGGATGGGCTGCTTCGTGTTTGAGTACCGGCTCTGACCTCGATCGCTTCAACTCGTGCGGCGACTGGAGAGGCGAGGACCGGCCCTTGGTCGTTTGGCAGAGATGGGGGAGGCAGTGGGCGTTTAGAGGTCGTTTCTGGGGTGGGGGTGTTCATAGCCGTCTTTGAGTATGACAATGAGTAGTCATTTGGCTACTCGAAGAGGAGGGGCTGTGGGAGCGAAGGAAGAGGGCGGCCCACCTTCTGCGGTAACACCAGGTATCTCAGCTTTTGTCCGTACCTCAGCGGAAGACCCCCGTGTGGCCGAGTGAGTAGCGGCCGGGCTGGGGGTAGATGGACAGGCCGTGCGGGCCGGCGCCGACGGGGATCTTGCGGATGAGGCCGCCGTTCTCGGTGTCGAACACGTAGACCACCCCGTCATAGCGTCCGGACAGCCACAGGCGGCGGCCGTCGGCCGACACGCCGCCCATGTCCGGTGAACCGCCGCCGGGGATGTGCCAGGTGTCGATCGGGCTGCGAAGGGCGAAGGAGACGACCGAGACCGATCCGGCGCCCCGGTTGGAGACGTACAGCACCTTCGAGTCCCGGCTGACGTAGAGCCCGTGCGCGCCCGCGCCGGTCTTGATGAAACCGGTGACCCGGAACTCCCCGGCGTCGACGAGCCACACGCCGTCCTTGGCCATGTCGGCGACGTAGAAGGTGGTGCCGTCCGGGGAGAGCTTCACGTCCTGCGGCATGTTGGGGTACGGCATGTGTCCGTGCCGCATGGCGTCGTGCGCCATGTCGTGCTCCAGCTCGTACGACGCGTTGTCGCCCTGCGGGGCCGCGCGCCGGATGCCCTTGCGGCGGGTGGTGCCGTCCGCCAGGTCGATGACGGCCAGGACCTTACGGGCGGCCGTGTCGATGACCACCAGCTGGCCGGAGAACTCGCAGCTGCCGAGGAGGAGGGTCCCGTCGGCGGTGAAGTCCGCGTGGTTGATCCCCCGGCAGGGCATGTGCAGCGAGTGCCGGAGCCGCATGGTGCGCGGGTTGAGGAAGTCGAGCCGGTTCTCCCGCTCGGCCATCACCAGGGCGGTGCGGCCGTCCGGGGTGAAGTACAGGTTGTAGGGGTCGTCGACGAACACCGGCTTGCCGACCTTGCCGGTCATGGGGTTGATCGGCGTCAGGGAGTTGCCGTCGTTGTTGTTGACCCAGAGCGTCTTCAGATCCCACGAGGGGACGACGTGCTGCGGCCGACGGTCCACCGTGAAGGTGCGGAGCACCCGGTAGGTACGCGGGTCGATCACGCTGACGGTGTTGCTCTCGCTGTTGGGCACGTAGACCCGCTCGGGGAACCTCGCCACGACCGGACTGAGCATGCCGGGCCGGTCGTGGGCGTAGACGTCCACCGGCGCGGCCGACGTGGTGGCCGGGGCGCTCGCCGCACCGCCCGGCGAGGTGGCGGCCGGCGTCCCACCGGCGGCCCCGGCGTGGTGAAGCGGGCCCGGCGCCGACGCCGGTCGCTCGCCCGCACAGGCGGACAGGACGCACGCCACCAGCCCGACCAGGGGGGTGATCACACCGGGCCGTCTCCGCTCACTTCTCAGCCGCCGCATGACCCACCCCTTCGACCCGACGCCGACTTTTGTCGACTATGGAAACGCTAGGAGCGGGTAGGTCGGCAGATGTTCAACCCGTGGTTAGTGTGGTGCTCGCTTTTTTCCGTAATTTGCCCTGGTGGCGGTGTTCCGCGGCGGGGCAAGGAGACCGCCACCGCCGACATCCGTGCCGCTCTCGCTGAATACAAGAAAATCTCAGAGGGAAAAAGTAATCGCGTCGCCCGAGCGCGGAACGGCCTCGGCTCTGGATTCCCCAAGCCCACACCACGGCCGCCTCGGTTTCCTCGGGGCCGTCATTGCCCCACCTCCGTACTCCGTTGGCGCACGGTGGCGGGGTCAACGCGTACGGGTCACGTCCGGGTCCCGCCGGGCGGCTCGGTGCCGGGACCGGCCGGGGTGAGCGGCCCGTCGTCCTCGCGCAGCACGTCGTCGGCCATCTGGTCGTACTCGGCCACCCGGCTCCTGCCCGCCTCGCCGAGCTGCTCGACCACCGCGGCGACCAGCGTCTCCAGCAGCGCGACCGCCGGGGTCAGCGAGTCGAACGGGGAGGGCGAGCGGACCTGGGCGGGCAGCACGACGTCCGCCACCGTGGCGGCGGGCGACAGCCACGGGTCGGTCAGCAGCACGATCTTCACGTTGCGCGCCGCGGCGGCGCGGGCGAAGGCGATCGTCTCGCGCTGGTAGCGCCGGTAGTCGAAGAGCACCAGCACGTCGCGGCGGCCCATGTCGAGCAGGTGGGCGGCGTGGTCGGCGGTGGACCCGGCGATGTAGGTCGCGTTGGGACGCAACTGGTGCAGGTGGGCGATGAGGTACTGGGCCAGGATGGTGCTGAACCGGCCACCGGCCGCCGAGATGCGGCGGCCGGGGTCGGCCAGCAGTTCCGCGGCCTTGACCAGCTCCCCCTCGGGAAGCTGGTCGAAGGTCATGGCGGTGGCGTCCAGCAGCACCCGGCGGGACCGGCTCAGCACCCTGCCGGTGTCCTCCTCGGCACTGCCGTACTGGGCCAGGGGAGAGGAGTAGCGCTGCTGGGTCTCGCGCTTGAGCGCCTGCTGCAACTCCGGGTAGCCCTCGAAGCCCAGCCGGTAGGCCAGCCGCAGCACGGTGGCCGGGCTGGTCTGGGCCTGGCTCGCGACGGTCGCCAGCGGCTCCAGACCGGCGGTCGGGTAGCCCGCGAGCAGGGTGCGGGCGACCCGCTGCTCCGCACGGGGCAGCTTGGGCAGCACGTCGCGGAGCTGGGCCGCGACGGTGCGCGGCTCAGGGGTGCCGAGCATGTTGCCTCCTCATGGACGACCGCCGGATCGTGCGGCGCGTCGCAAGGAAGGGATCATGCCACGAACCGTACGAAAAGAGAACGCCGTACTCGGATCGAGCGCCGCCCGCCGGACGTCCACCGCCCACCGCCCATCGGCGGTTCCCAGCCTCGCGGCCGTCCGGTGCTCACCGCTCGTCCGCGAGCCCGCACCAGTCGATCGCGGTCAGCGCGTAGGTCTTCGCCGACTGCACCAGCTGGGCGATCTCCACGTACTCGTTCTCCGCGTGCGCGGTGTAGCCGACGCCCGGGCCGTACACCAGGCCGCCGATGCCCTTGCGGTCCATCCAGGTCAGGTCGCACACGCCCATGAAACCGGTCGTCAGCGGCGGCTGCCCGCCGGCCGCCGTGGTGTGCGCGCCGACCAGCGTCGCGCTCAGCGGGGCGTCGTCGGGCAGCGAGTACGGCGGCCAGAGCAGCTTCCACTCGAACACCGGCGGGTGCTCGCGCAGCCACGGGTCGGTGCGGCAGGCGTCCATGACCCGGGACTCGATCTCGGCCATGACCTCCTCGTTGGACCGGTCGGGGTGGTGGTAGACGCAGTACTCCACGACCAGCTCGTCGGCGAGGAAGAAGGGCACCAGGATGCCCGAGGGGTTGGCCCGCAGCACGCCGGGCAGCAGGTTGAAGTAGCCGGGCGGGAAGAGCGGGTGCCGGTTGTGCCGGGCCCAGTCGTCCTCCAGCGCGCGCAGCGCCTGGTAGACGACCCAGAACTTGTCGACGGTGTTGACGCCGAGCGCGTCGCCCTCCAGGGTCGGGTGCACGGTCATGCCCCGCAGCCCGGAGTGCGCGGTCTTGCCCTCCAGGGAGACGCTGAACCAGAGCAGGCCCGGCGTCACCGGCACCGATGCCGGCAGGGTGCCCGCCTGCCCGGACGGCTCGCAGACGATGGCCGCGTCCGCGCCGAAACCGGCCTCCAGCACCGCGGTGGTGCCCGCCTCGTGGTCGCCGACCTCCTCACCGACGACGCCCTGCAGGACCAGGTCACCGGCCAGGCGCACGCCGGCCCCGCGCAGCGCGAGGGCCGCGTAGGCCGCGGCGACCAGGCCGCCCTTCATGTCCGTCGCGCCGCGCCCGATCACCGCGTCGTCGGTGACCTGGGCGCGGAACGGGTCGCCGCGCCACCGGTCGAGGCGGCCCGGCGGTACGACGTCGACATGCCCGTTGAGCAGCAGCGACCGGCCACCGCCGGCGCCGGACACGACGCCGCAGGCGTTGTCGCGGCCCCGCTCCACGGTGACCTTGGTGACCTCGGCCCCGGCCTCGGCGTACAGGTCGCCGAGCAGCGCGCTGACGTCGCCCTCCGCCCCGACGATCTTGTCGTACTCCTGGCCGGGGTAGCGCGGGTTCACGCTGGGGATGGCGATCGCGTCGGCCAGGCTGGAGACCATCCGCTCGGCGAGCAGGTCGACCTGCTCCAGCACTCGGCGGGTCACGTCGTGTTCGGTGGTCATACGGTCTCCTTCGAGGTGGTGGGAAGGGGCTCCGGAGCGGGGGGGCGGGGCCGCCGGAGCGAGGTGAGGACGGAGTTCGCGATGCCGGCCAGACCCTTGGGGGCGATCCAGAGCACCACGAGGATCAGCATGGCGATCACCATGTCGCGCCAGGCCCCGGCGTCCTGCAGCATGTCGGAGACCAGGGTGACGACCACGGCGCCGACGATCGGCCCGTAGACGCTGCCGCTGCCGCCCAGGAAGATCATGCTGAGCAGCAGGGTCAGGTAGCCGAAGCCGAAGACGTCGGTGCTGACCACGCCGTTGAGGAAGGCGTTGAAGCTGCCGGCCACCCCGGCCACGGCCGCGCCGATCATGAAGACGATCAGGTGCTGGCGCACCCTGGAGACGCCCCGGCTGGTGGCCAGCGCCTCGTTGTCGCGAAGTGCCAGCAGTGACATGCCCAAGGTCGAGCGGGTCAGCACCCGTACCAGCACGGTGACCGCGAACAGCAGCGCGGCACCGAGGAAGTAGTAGCCGATCCGGCCGTCGGCCCGCAGGTTGACGTCGCCCAGGCTGAGGCGGGGGATGCCGACGATGCCGTTGGATCCGCCGGTCAGGCCCGCCTGCCCGAGCACCAGGTAGATGCAGAGCTGGGAGAAGACGTACGTGGCCAGGCCCACGTAGATGCCGCGCAGCCGCAGCACCGGCAGGAACGCCACCAGCGAGGCCAGCAGGGCCGACAGCCCCGAGATCGGCAGGGCCAGCCACGGATCGATGCCGGTGCGGGTGGCCAGGATGCCCGTGGTGTAGGCGCCGATGCCGAAGAACCCGATCTGGGCGAAGTTGAAGATGCCGGCGAAACCGAGGGTGAGGTTCCAGCTCATGGCGAGCACGCCGTACATCGTGAAGAGGATCAGCAGCAGCCGGGCGTGCGGGTCGGTGAAGACCAGTGGCAGGGCCACCAGGACTATCGCGTAGACCGGCCAGCCGGCCCAGGAGCGCAGGTTGGTCATGACGTTCACGCGCTCCTCACCTTGGTCCGCAGCAGTCCCTCGGGTTTGACCAGCATGATCACGAGCATTGCGAGGAAGACCAGGACCGGGCTCCAGGAGAGCCCGAAGTAGTAGGTGGTGACGGCCTCGAGCAGGCCGATGGCGTACGCGCCGGCGATGGTGCCCGCCAGGCTGCCGGCGCCGCCGAAGGCGAGCACCACGAAGGCCCGCAGCAGCGGGTCGCCGCCCATGCCCGGGGAGATGAACTGCATGCTGCCGAGCAGCGCCCCGGCCACGGTGGCCAGGCCGATCGCGACCACGACCACGAAGACGTAGACCCGGCGCGGTGCGATG
Organism: Streptosporangium sp. CA-115845; assembly: GCF_050943795.1. NCBI lineage: Bacteria > Bacillati > Actinomycetota > Actinomycetes > Streptosporangiales > Streptosporangiaceae > Streptosporangium > Streptosporangium sp. CA-115845. The sequence continues at coordinate 4,188,396 of NZ_CP191988.1, forward strand.
CCGAGTAGCTGGGCGTGCTCGCGGTTCTGTTCCAGCGCCCGTACGGTCAGCCCGATGCCGGTGCGTTTGAGGACCAGGGCCAGCAGGCCCACCAGCAGCGGGGCCAGCAGGATCGTGACGAGCTGGCTGCCCTGGGCGACCGCCCCGGCGACCTCGACGCGCGCGCCGCCGAACGGCGGGAGCTGCTTGATCTCCGGTCCCCAGATCAGCTGGGCGCCGCTCTGCAGCAGCATCGTGGCCGCCAGCGTGGCGACCATCACCAGCATGTCGCCTCCTGGGCGCCGGATGAACGGGCTGACCAGCAGGAACTCGTAGGCCAACCCGAGCAGCGCCATCGCCGCCACGGCGCCGAGCAGCGCGACCACCACCGGCAGCCCGCCGGCGTCGAGCAGCGTCCAGGTCAGGTAGGCGCCGAACATCATCACCGCGCCGTGCCCGAAGTTGAAGACCCGCAGCGTGGACCAGATCAGCGTCAGCCCCGCCGCCATGAGCATGTAGAGGCCGCCGAGGACGAGCGTGCTCGTCACGATGACACTAATGCCGTCCATCGGCGGTCCCTCCCAGGAAGAGCGACATCATCTCGTCGCGGCTGCGGCTGCCGTCCGACGCGCCGCTGTCCACCACGTCGCCGTGCAGGACGACGTGGTAGCGGTCGGTCAGGTCGAGCACCAGGTCCATGTCGCCGTCGATCAGGATGACCGACGAGACCTCGGCGCGGACCCGCACGATGCACTCGCTCAGCTCGTGCTTGACCTTCGGTGACAGGCCCAGCGTGGGCTCGTCGAGGATCAGCAGCGTGGGCCGGGCCATCAGGCCCATGCCGAGGCTGGCCATCTGGCGTTCCCCGCCACTGAGCGTGCCGGTGAGTTGCCGGCGCCGTTCCTTGAGCTTGGGGAAGACCGAGAACACCTGGTCGATCCCGTCCCGCCAGGTCGAGGAGTGCCCGCTGGAGGACGCGGAGAGCCGCAGTGCCTCCTCCACGGTCAGTTGCGGGAACAGCCGCGAGCCCTGTGGCACGTGGATGAGCCCGCGCCTGACCAGGCTGCCGGGGGACTCGCCCCTGGTGTCCCGTCCGGCGAAGGCGATCGTGCCGGAGGCGGCCCGGTGCAGGTTGGAGACGCAGCGCAGCAGCGTGGTCTTGCCGTGGCCGTTCGGCCCCAGCAGCCCGATCGCCTCGTTCTGTCCGACGCGCAGCGAGATGCCGCGCAACACCTTCGCCTGGCCGTAGCCGGCGGTGAGGTTCTCCACGGTCAGCAGATCGCTCATCGCGCGGCCCCCGGTCCCAGGTAGGCTTCGACGACCCTCGGGTCGGACAGGACCTCGGCCGGCCGGCCGGTCACGATGATCCGGCCGCTGTCGAGGACCGCCATCCGGTCGGCGAGCGCCTCCAGCACCGACAGCACGTGCTCGATGATCACCATGGTGACGCCCGTGCCGTGCACACCGGCCAGCAACCGGATCAGCGCGTCCTGGTCGGCCGGGTCGAGGCCGGCCGCGGGCTCGTCGAGCAGCAGTACCGAAGGGCCGCTGACCAGCGCGCAGGCGATCATCAGGCGTTTGCGGTCGATCAGCGAAAGCCCGTCGGCCGGGCGGTTCAGGTCGCCGCCGAGCTCCACCGCGTCCAGCGCCTCCCGGCACCGGGCGGGGTTCCAGCGCCTGGCCCTGCCCGCGCCGCCGTACGCCGAGCCGATGCGGACGTTCTCCAGCACGCTCAGCGACTCGAAGACGGCCTCGGTCTGGAAGGTGCGCTTGAGGCCGGCCTTGGCGATCCAGCGCGGCGAGCGGTTCTGGATCTCGTGGCCGTCGAAGATCACCTTTCCGGAGTCGGGCTGGATCGGGATACCGGTGAGCAGGTTGAACAGCGTGCTCTTGCCCGCGCCGTTGGGGCCGGCCAGGCCGAAGACCTCGTCGCGCGTCACCGACATCGAGACGCCGTCGACGGCCCGCAGGCTGCCGAACGACTTGCCGACCTCGTGCGCGGCGAGGATGACCTGCGAGTTCCCGGTCACGACGCGACCTGCCCCGGTCCGCGCCAGTCGCCCTGGGCGAGGAAACCGCCGTCGACCGGGAGCAGCACGCCGTTGACGAACGAGGCGTCCGGGGCGACCAGGAACGCGACCGCCGCGGCGATCTCGTCCGGCGAGCACTGCCGTCCGGCCGGCTGGCGGGCCGCCGCCGCCTCGCGCTGCCGCAGGGACTCCGCGGCGGCCTCGGCGTCGAGCAGGCTTCGCGAGTCGCCCATGTCGTTGTCGACGTAGCCGGGCAGCACGGCGTTGACCCGGATTCCCCGCGGGCCGCCCTCGATGGCGAGCTGCCGGGTCAGGTTGGCGATGGCGCCCTTGGCCGCGGAGTAGGCGGGGAAGGCCGGCAGGCCGGTGACCCCGAAGACGGACGACAGGTTGACCATGGCGCCCGCCCCGCCCGCGGCCAGCAGCGGGAACGCCGCCCTGGCACACAGGAACGTCCCGGTGACGTTGACGTCCATGACCCTGCGCCACTCGGAGATCGGTACGCCGGTGACGCCGCCGCCGCTCTCCGCGATGCCGGCGTTGTTGACCAGGATGTCCAGGCCGCCGAACTCGTCCGAGACCCGTGCGAACAGCGCCTCGACGCTGCCCTCGTCGGACACGTCCGCCGCCTGGAACACGCACGCGGGGCCGTCCCCCGACAACTCCAGGGCGGTACGTGTCCCGCGTTCCACGTCGACGTCGGCGATCATGACCCGCGCCCCCTCCGCGCGCAGGCGGTGCGCGATGGCCGCGCCGATCCCGCCCGCCGCGCCTGTGACCAGGGCGCGTTGCCCGGTCAGAGTGCTCGCCATCGCGATATCTCCCTCAATCTGCTGGTACTCGTGGTGTTGGTCGGCCATGCTGGGCCGCGACCGGGTGGCCGTCTCGGCCGGCCTGTCTCATCCGCCGGGCAGGCCCACCCCGTACGGCTTCATCCGGTCGACGCCGGGGGACCACGCTCCGCCACCGCGCCGCGCGATGCCGTTGGGCCGGGCGAAGTGCCAGGTGGTGGGCTCCTCGGTGACGACCTGGACGTCGAACCCGGCGGCGGAGAGGTCGGCTGAGGCTCCCGCGTCACGCGAGTCCAGCCAGACGCGGTCGCCCTCGGCGTGGATCCTCGGCGCCGAGATCGCCTCCTGGAGGTCCGCGCCGTCACGCCAGCGGGCGGCGATCTGGGCGACGGCGGAGATGATCCGCCGCCCGCCCGAGGCGCCGAGCGTCGCCTCGGCGTCCCCTGGGCCGGTCAGGACGACGGGGCTGACCGCGCTGAGCCCGGCCGAGCCGGGAGCGACGCTGGTCACCCGGCCGGGGCGGGGGTCGAAGTACATCATCCCGTCGTTCAGCACGATGCCGGTCTCCGGTTCCACCATGCGGGAGCCGAACAGGTCGAGCACCGTCTGGGTGAGCGAGACCGTCATGCCCTCGTCGTCGACCGCCGACATGTGCGAGGTGCACCCCGCCCTGGCGGAGCCGCCGGGAGGCGCGGGAGGGCTGTTCCCACCCGCGGTCCAGTGGGCCACCATCTCGTCGGCGTACTCGGGGGAGGCCAGCCGGGCCCAGCTCGCCGGACCCTCCTGGGAGGTGGTGACCTCGCGCAGCCGGTCCTCGAACACGTGGGACAGCACCCGCGCCCACAGGCGAGCCCCCGGATCCAGCCCACGCCGCCGGGCGGCCTCGACCAGTTGCAGTGCCTCGATCACCGAGATCACCCCGGTGGCGTGCGGGCCGTACAGCCGCATCGGGCCGATCTCGACGGGAGGGACCTCGGACTCGTCGACGGTGTACCCGCTGAAGTCCTTCTCCGACAGCAGGCCGCCGGCTCCGGTGACCGCCGTCGCGATCGCGCGGGCGGCCCGGCCCAGGTAGAACGCGTCAGGACCGCCGGTGCCGATCTCGCGGAGCACCCGGGCCAGCCGGGGCTGGACGAGCCGGTCGCCGGGGCCCTGGGACGGGCCGCGCAGCGGCAGGCCGTCGGGCAGGAAGAGTTCCGCGGAGGAGGGGAAGGCCCGCAGTGTCCGGGCCTCGGCGCAGATCGCCGAGGAGGCGAACCAGCTGGTCTCGTGCCCCGCCTCGGCCAGTTCGATCGCCGGGGCGAGCACCTGGGCCAGTGGCAGGCGGCCGAACCTGGCGTGCGCCCGGCACAACGCGGCGACCGCTCCGGGGACGCCCACCGACAGTGGCCCGACGATGTTCGCATCGTCGCGCACGGCCGGCCAGTTGTACAGGCCGGTGCCGGTCGCGGACGGTGCGAGGTCGAACATCCGCGGGTGCGCCAGGCCCGGGGCCCGGATCGGGCCGCACACGACGGTCGCGGCCGGGGCGCCCGGCTCGCGCACCACCAGCCAGGCGCCGCCGCCGAGCCCGCTCATGTAGGGCTCGACCACTCCGGTGGCGAAGGCCGTGGCGACCGCCGCGTCCACGGCGCTGCCGCCGGCGCGCAGCATCGACGCCCCCGCGCGTGCCGCCCTCGGGTCGGGCGCGGTGACCATCCCGCCGGCTCCCGGGGCAGGGCCCGGCTCAGCCCTGCCAGGCATCGGCGATCTCGCTCAGCGTCGCGAACCAGACGTCACCCGCCGCCAGCATCCGCTCGATCAACGCCTCCAGGACGAGCAGGTGGTGGGCTCGGCCGATGGTCTGCGGGTGCATGGTGAGCACGTAGACCGCGCCGGGCACCCGCTGGTGGGCGTAGTCGAAGATGGTGTTCCAGCGGTCTTCCATGTCGCGGTGGGAACCCAGCGGGGAGACCCCGGCGACGTACTCCACCGAGGGCCAGTCGTCGAGATACCACGACACGGGGATCTCCACGATCCGGCTCTCCGGGCCGAACTCGCTGGCCGACTCGTAGTTCACCGTGACCCGCCGGGGCCGGTACGGCTCGAACTCCCGGCCCATCAGCGAGCTGTCCCAGTCGAAGCCGAACTCCTCGAGCAGGTCCAGCGTGCTCTCGGAGAAGTCCCAGGCGGGCGAGCGGTAGCCGCGGGGACGGCGCCCGACGACCTGCTCGTGCTGGCGCAGCGCGACCTCCATGAGCCGGCGCTCCTCGTCGGGCCCCAGGTCGGGCACGACCTCGTGGTAGCAGCCGTGCGCGGCGATCTCGTGCCCGGCCGCCAGGATCTGCTCGATGCGGTGCGGGAAGGTCACCAGGTCGTGGCCGGGGGTGGCCCAGGTCGCCGGCAGGTGGTTGCGGCCGAGCAGCTCCAGCAGCCGGGGCACCCCCTGCTCGGCGCCGAAGTCACCACGCGACAGGTAGGACGGCGACGTGCGGCCCATGGTGCCCATCCAGGGGGAGTGGGCGTCGAAGTCAAAGGTCAGCGCCACGGCCATCCGCCTGCCTGGCGGTAGCGCCAGGGGAGCCGAGGTCACTTCTTCATCCACGGCGGGAGCCGGAAGGAACCCGACTTGTACTTCTCAGGGGCGATCAGCACCCGCTTCTCGTCCTGGAACTGGAAGGACTGCAGCGGCACGTAGTCGTCGCCCTGCTTGGCCAGGTGCGTGGCCTGGTCGAACGCGATCCGGCCGGAGGCCCGCTCGCTGTCGCTCTTGCCGATGGCGGCACCGATCGCCAGCGCGTCATCGGGGTCGCCGACCTCGCGCAGCGCATCGGCGTAGATCATGGTCTCCACGTACGTCATCACGCCCTGCGGGTCGACGTTGTCGGTCCCGTACGCGGCCTGCCAGTCCTTCTGCAGCTGCGCGGCCGGCGCGTAGCTGGGCGAGGGCACCATGCCCGCGAGGTTGTTGAACAGCACGCCCTCGGCCTGCTGCTTGGTCAGCTCGAAGAACTGGGGCTGGTTGGGGCCGTACTGCATGAAGACCAGGGACTCGGTGGGCTTCTGCAGGAACTGCTGCAGGAAGCTGGCCTCGTTGGAGACCTGGTAGTCGGTGTTGACGATGAAGTCGGGGTCGGCCGAGCGGATCTTCCCGAGGACCGTGCCCCAGTCGTTGACCGTGCCGAACGGCACCTTCTCCTGGCCGGCGATGCTCCAGCCCTTGGCCTTGAAGTGCTCGACCAGGCCGTTGGCGATGTTCTCGCTGTAGGGGTTGTCGGAGCGGACGATGAACGCCGACTTGTTGCGCGGCTTCCACAGCCCCTGCTCGGCCCAGGACTCCGCCAGGTCGACCGGCTCGGTGCCGTAGGCGTCGTAGTCAGGGGTGATCGACCAGACCGTGGGGTACTTCGCCGGGTCCTTCTCGATGATGGCCTGGGTCTGCGCGGTGTTGCCGCCGATGAGGTAGACCTTCTCCGCCGCGGCGAACTCGTCGATCTCGAAGTTGGACGTGGAGGCGTAGCCGGTGACGACCGCCTTCACCGACTCGTCGTCGGTCAGGGTCTGCACGCCCTTGGTCACCGCGTCGTTGGACTGGCTCTGCACGTCCACGACCTTGAGCTTGAACGTGTACCCGTTGACGCCACCGGCCTCGTTGAGCTGCTTGACGGCCAGCTCGGCCCCCTGCTTCATGCCCAGGCCGTCGGATGCCAGGCCCCCGGTCAGCGGGGCGAGCAGGCCGATCTGGATCTCCTTCGCGCCGGCCGCGCCGCCGGTCTCCGCGGCGGAGGTGTCGGGGGAGGTGGAGGAGCACGCGGTGAGCGCCGCCAGGGCGCCGGTCACCGCGACGGCGGTGGCCGCCCGGATGGGCGTCCGGGGACGGAGGAAGGGGGAACGGGCCACGGTGAAGCCTCTCTGCGTCTGTGGGACGAGGGGACGAACGTATGCGGGACATGCCGGAGGGCGTTACATGTCTGTTTTGCAGCGTTCTGTCACTGTCGACAATTGAAACGTACGTTGCATCTTGTGGCAAAGGCTAGACCTGTAAAAGGTTTGTTACTTAAACTCGATCCGCCGTACCGCTCTGATCTCGTAAAACGTGGATCAGCTCGGCGGCAGGGCCGTTCCGGCCAGGAAGCCTCCGTCCACGTCGAGAACACTCCCCGTGATGAAGGAGGAGTCGGGATCGGCGAGGAACACGCACGCCCGCGCGATCTCCGCCGGCGTGCCCATGCGGTGCACCGGCTGCCCGGCGACCAGTGCCGCCACGTACTCGGCCGAGAGCGCCGCGGTGGCCGGGACCTCGATCAGCCCGGGGGCGACGGCGTTGACGGTGATCTGTGACGGGGCGAACTCCAGCGCCAGGACCCTGGTGAGCATCTCCACCGCCGCCTTGGACGAGCAGTAGTGGGCGGCGCCCACCCGGGCCGAGCGGGCCGCGCCGGAGGAGACGTTGACGATCCGGCGCCCGCCCCCGAGGGAGCCGGAGGTACGGGCGAAGGCCTGTGAGGCCAGCATCACGCCGCGGACGTTGACGGCGAACACCTCGTCCCACTCCGCGGCGGTCATGTCGAGGACCGGGGTGTTCGGATAGACCCCGGCGCAGTTGACCAGCACGTCCACTCCGCCGTGCAGGGCGGTCGCCTGCTCGAAGGCGGCGGTCACCGACCCCGGGTCACGCACGTCCAGGCGCACCGCCGAGGCCGCCGCCGGTGAGCCGCCCGGGACGGCGGCGAGTTCCGCGGTGACCCTCGCCATGCGCGTCTCGTCGAGGTCGGCGACGACGACCGTCGCCCCCGCCTCGTGGAACGCCCCGGTGATGCCCCTGCCGATGCCCTGGGCTCCGCCGGTGACCAGGACGACCGCCCCGTTGAGCCTGCCGGGAGAGAAGCTGTCCGCCATGAGATGCCTTCCGGTGATGCCGGGCGGGAGCGGCCTCCTGCCGGCTCGACACGTATGACCTGGGCGGCTTCTGTCAGGGCTACCAGGTAACACGCATGCTAAGTTTCATTCCGCCGTCTTGACCATACATGTGAACCATATGTTTCACTTAGGGCGGCCGGGACGCGAGGTGCGGACCGGACTGGGAGGAGAGAGCCGATGACGACAGGGACCGCCTTCGTGGCGACCTGTGACCTCGCGGCCCAGGTGCGGGGCCGGGCTACCCCGGTGGCCCGGCTGGACCAGACGTTGCGCACCGGAGTTGGGTGGGTCCCCGCCAATCTGGCGCTGACCTGTTTCGGCCACCTGGTCGACGACAACGTCTTCGGCTCGGTGGGCGACCTGAGGCTGCTCCCCGACCCCGCGACGGCCGTCGACCTGCCCGCCGACGGCCCGGTACCGGGCACCCGGCTCTACCTCGCCGACCAGACCGGTCTGGACGGCAGCCCCTGGCCCGGCTGCCCGCGCGGCTTCCTCGCCCGCGCGCTGGCGGACCTGAGGGAGATCGCGGGCCTTGAGGTGAACGCCTCCTTCGAGCACGAGTTCATGCTCGGCGGCCAGGCCGAGGCACCGCCCTTCTCCTTCCAGCGCCTGCGCGGCGCTGAGCCGTTCGGCACCGACCTGGTCGCGCTGCTGGAGACGGCCGGGCTGGAGCCGGAGAGCTGGCTCCCCGAGTACGGGGACGGTCAGTTCGAGATCACCCTGCGGCCCGCCCCCGGAATGGTCGCCGCCGACCGGGCGGTCCTGCTGCGCGAGCTCGTCCGCGACCTCGCCCGCCGCCGGGGGCACTCGGTCACCTTCGTCCCGCTGGCCGACCCCGCGGGCGTCGGCAACGGCGTCCACGTGCACTTCTCGCTCCGCGAGGTCGGTGGCGGCCCGGTGATGTTCGACGCCGGAGCACCCGGCAGGCTCTCCTCGACCGCGGCCAGGTTCGCGGCCGGAATCCTGCGGCACGCCGGTGCGGTGGTGGCCGTCACCGCGCCCAGCGTCGGCTCCTACCTGCGGCTCACCCCGCATCGGTGGAGTGCCGGCGGGGTCTTCCTCGCCGAGCGCAACCGCGAGGCGCTGCTGCGCATCGCGCCGACCGTCGAGATCGGCGGAGCCGACCCCGCGGGCCAGCTCCACCTGGAGTACCGGGCGGCGGACGCCACGGCCAATCCGTGGCTGGTGCTCGGCGTCCTGATCCGCGCCGGCCTCGCGGGACTGGCCGGGGCCGAGCCCGCTCGGGTGTGGCCGGAGACCGCGACCGAGGCCGACCTGGCCGAAGAGCCCGCGCTCCCCGGCTCCCTGTCTGAGGCCCTCGCCGCGCTGGAGGCCGACGAGGTCGCCCGAGGCTGGTTCCCCCACGAACTGCTCCACACGTTCCTCGCCGTGCGACGGGCCGAGCTGGCCTGCGTCAAAGGCCTGCCCGACCACGAACTCTGCCGGAAGGTCGCCGATGTCTACTGAGAACTTCTCCGGGGACGCGGCCGGCGACCTGGAGAGCGTGCTCGCCACCCTGCCCCTGGTCGACCACCATGTGCACGGTGCCTCCTCGGGAGACCTGGGCCGCGGTGAGTTCGAGACGCTGGTGACCGAGTCCGACCGGCCGATCCCGGCCTTCATGACCCAGTTCGACTCCCAGCTCGGCTTCGCGATCCGCCGCTGGTGCGCGCCGGTCCTCGGCCTGCCCGCCCACGCCGCACCGGAGGACTACCTGGCGCGCCGCACCGAACTGGGCGCCGCCGAGGTGAACCGGCTGCTACTGGCCGCCAGCGGCATCGGCCGCTTCCTGCTGGAGACCGGTTATCGGGGCGACGACGTCCTGGACCCGGCCGGGATGGCGGAGGCGTCGGGGCGGCCCGCGCACGAGGTGGTCCGCATCGAGCGGGTGCTGGAGCAGGTGGCCGCCTCGGGGGTCTCGGCCGCGGAGCTGCCGGGCCGCTTCCGCGAGGAGTTGGAGCGCCGCACCGCCGACGCCGTCGGCCTCAAGAGCATCGTCGCCTACCGGCACGGTTTCGCCTTCGACCCGGCACCACCCGGCGACCGGGAGGTCGCCCTGGCGGCCGGCCGCTGGCTGTCCGCCGGTGAGGCGAGCGGCCAGTGGCGGGTGGACGACCCGGTGCTGCTCCGCCTCGGACTCTGGGCCGGGGTGGAGCGCGGGCTGCCGCTGCAGCTGCACGCCGGTTACGGGGACCCCGACGTGGAGCTGCACATGTGTGACCCGCTGCTGCTCACCCGCTGGCTGAAGCTCGTCGAGCCGCACGGCGTGGACGTCCTGCTGCTGCACTGCTACCCCTACCACCGCAACGCCGGTTATCTCGCGCAGGTCTTCCCGCACGTCTACTTCGACGTCGGTCTCGGCGTCAACTACACCGGCAGCCGGTCGGACGCGCTGATCGCCGAGTCGCTGGAACTCGCGCCGTTCGCCAAGATCCTGTTCTCCTCGGACGCCTGGGGCCCGGCGGAGCTGCACATGCTGGGGGCGCACCTGTTCCGCCGCGGGCTCGGCCGGGCACTGCGCGGGTGGGTCGACGCCGGCGAGTGGGCCGAGGAGGAGGCCATCCGGGTGGCCACCATGATCGGTGTGGACAACGCCCTGCGCGTCTACGGTCTGGAAGCGGCCAAATGATCGAGCCTACTGCCTTCGGCTCGGCCGCCGACTCCGTCGAGGCCAGGCTCCGGGTGGCACTGGAGCGGCGGCTGCCCGCCGCGACGGAGCTGCGCCGCCGGCTGCACGCCCGCCCCGACCTGTCGGGGGAGGAGGGGCCGACCCGCGACCTGATCCTGGCCGAGCTGCCCGGACGCCCCGTGGACGCGGTGGCCGACACGGGCGCGCTGGTGCGTGTCGGTGGCCCCGGGCCCGCGGTGGCCGTACGGGCCGAACTCGACGCGCTGGCGGTGACCGAGCAGACCGGCGTCGACTGGGCGTCCGGGAGGCCGGGCCGCATGCACGCCTGCGGGCACGACGTGCACCTCGCCGCCCTGGTGGCGCTCTGCCACGCGGTCGGTGACACTCCCGGAGCGCCCCCGCTGGTCGCGATGCTCCAGCCGCGCGAGGAGGCCTACCCCTCCGGCGGCTACGACATCGCCCGGTCGCCGTCGCTGGCGGAGCACCAGATCACCGCCATCATCGGTGCGCACGTCCAGCCCACCCTGCCGCGAGGCGAGGTCGCGGCCACCCCCGGCACGGTGAACGCCGCCGCCGACGAGTTCACGGTCGTGGTCAGGGGCCGCGGCGGGCACGCCGCCTACCCTCATCTGACCAGCGATCCGGTACTCGCGCTCGCGCACGTCGTCGTCGCCCTGCAGCGGGTGGTCAGCCGTGACGTCGACCCGACCAGCTCGGCGGTCCTCGGCGTCTCCACGCTGGCGGCCGGCAGCGCGGCCAACGTGGTGCCCGACGAGGCCACGGCCGGCGGTACGGTCAGGGCGCTGAGCGAGCGCATCCGCGACCAGGTGCACGCCCGGCTGGAGGAGGTCGCGGACCTGGTCGCGCGGGCCCACGGCTGCGAGGCCAAGGTGAGCATCACCCGGGGGGAGCCGGTCCTGTACAACGACTCCGGGCTCGCCACCCGAGCCGGTGCCCACCTGACCCACCTGGGTCTCACGCTCTCGCAGCCGCTGCTCTCCTTCGGCGCCGACGACTTCTCCTATCTCTCCGCCGTGCTGCCCGGCCTGATGATGTTCGTCGGGGTCGGTGACGGCACGGACGTACGCATGCACAGCGCAGCCTTCCTGCCCGGCGACGACGCCGTACGCGATGTCGCGCTGGCCATGCTGGCGGGTTACCTCGCGGCGGCGGAGAAGATGTAGCCGCGAGGGGCGCTCAGCCGGTGGCGTGTTCCCAGTAGGGGTCGCGGTAGAGCATGACCGAGGTGCCGCGCAGGAGTTCGTCGGGGGCGGAGAGCAGCACGAGTTCGCCCCTCGCCTCCAGGGTGCGCAGGACGTCGCGGACCCGCGGGCCGACCGGCAGCCGGCCCACCGGGAGGTTGAGGGTGTCGCGGACCAGGTCGGCCACCTCGGAGAGCCGGAACGGCTCGGTGAGGCCGGCGACGAGCCCGCGGACGAACTCGACGGTGATCACCGTCTCGGCCTCGGCGTGGGCGAGCTGCCAGGTCAGCTGCGCCCTGCGCCGGCCGGTTCCGGCGCAGGCCGTGCACTGCTGGGAGAAGTCGGGCACGATGTTCTCGACGGTGCTGCCCAGGCAGGTGGTGCACTGGTTGGTCTCCGACGCGTGCAGTTCGGCCGCGGTCCTGTCGGCCAGCGGCCTGCCGCACAGGCAGAGATAGACCCGGAACCCGCCGCGTACCAGGACGAGGTCGTCGGCATCGTCGGGTATGTCTTCCCAGAGCGCGGTGATCGTATGGATTCTCATCGTTGTGCGACTCTACCCATTTCACCGCAGTGTGACAGGGACCAGTCTCATCGGAGCGCTCCACAGCCACTCCTCGGTGATGTAGGTGGAGGTCAGCAGCGTCATCAGGCCCAGGGTGCGCTCGGTCGCGGTGGAGGGGTGGGCGCCGCAGTCGCCGAAACGGCACATCCACAGTTCGACCATGCTGCTGTCGGAGAGCTGCTCGTGCACCGAGGGCCGTCCGGCGGGGAACCCGTCCCGCCAGATGTCGACGGACGCGCTGGCGAACGGGAAGGCCCCGGCCAGCACCCCGCCGCCCGAGGTGACGGCCCGGCCGACCCCGTCGTGCACCGGCAGGATGCCGTCGGACTGGAAGAGCACCACCCCACCCCCCGGCGGGCTGGCCACCCGCAGGACCTCCACGGGGGAGGCGTGCTCGGCGCTCCACAGCTCGCCGGTCGAAAGCGGCGGGCACGACTCCGGCACGGCGCCCAGGCGGCGGATGACCTCCTCCTCGGTCACCTCGCCGACGAAGGCGACGCACAGTCCCTCGTTGTAGTCCTCGTACGAGAACATCATCGCGTCGACGGTGTCCTGGAGCTCGCGGAGCCTGGGGCTGACGGTGGGAGCCCCAGGCAGCTGGGCGAACAGATCGGCCAGTTCGGTGAAGAGCGCCTGGGAGCCGGGGGAGCGGCCCGCGATGCACGGCCGCCAGGGGTCCGCGCCCGCGGCGAGCAGGACCCGTACGGCGTCGTCCCAGCCGTGGCGTACGGCCTCCCAGAGCGGGGTGGCGCCGTCGGCGTCGACGGGGTCGACCTCCGCGCCCGAGGCCAATAGCAGCTCTATCACCTGGACGGCACCCTCCTGGGCGGCCCGGTGCAGGGGCGTCGTGCGCAGCCACGGTAGCCACTGCCCGGGATCAAACCCGCTCGCCAGCCGCCGTCGGATCCGCGCCAGGTTGGTGTCGCGCCATGCGTCGACGTCCTCGGCCCACTCGTCGTCGCTCACTTCATCCCATTTCGTGGTACTGAGCGGATCCAATCAGGTCCGGACGACAGTTTTCGATCAGTGCCTCGCGGGAGAGCCGGTCGGCGGCGCGGGTCGTCTCGGGAAGGCGGTAGCGGGGTGTCAGGTTCAGCACGTTGTGGCAGGCCGTGGCGAGGTCGACGCGGTGCCCCACGGAGACGAAGACGGGTTTGACCCCGTTCCGGGTGCGCAGCACGCGGCCGACGACGTCGCCGTCCAGCGTCAGGTCGGCCCACGAGCCCCGCTCGGGCGCGGGCGTGGGATAGGTGCCGACGAAGGCGGTCTTGCCGACCCCGATCGTGGGCAGTCCGGTGAGCACGCCGAGGTGGCAGGCCAGGCCGAAGCGGCGCGGGTGCGCCAGGCCGTATCCGTCGCAGACGACCAGGTCGGGAGTTACCGAGAGCCGCTCAAGGGCGTCCAGCAGGGCGGGAACCTCCCGGAAGGCGAGCAGCCCGGGGACGTAGTCGAAGGCCACCCTCCCGCTGACGGCGACCTCTTCGACGATCTCCAGCGTCGTCCCGTCCAGCACGGTCACCGCCGCCGCCAGCCGGTCCCTGTCGTAGGCGACGTCCACTCCCGCGACCCTGGCCGGACTGCGGGGACCGGGACCGGTCAGGTCGAGCAGTGCTCTGAGCTCGTCCTGGATGGCTTCGGCCTCCATGACAGTGCGCGGCATTTGTACCTTCATAACTACATGATCGCTATTTTTACAGTATGACGTTATATTTTGGGACTGTTCGTCTTCTTTGGTGACCGGTCAAGTCGCCGCGCGGTGTCCCACTCCCCGCGGTGCCCTCCGGTCCCGGGTCCTCATGCTGCCGGGCGGGTCCTGCCCATGGGGTGACGGGAGCGGCGGCGAAGCCGGGATCCGTTCCTCATGATGCCTTCCGCCCCCGTTCGGCGCGACGCCGGGCGGGTCCCGCCCAAGGCGTGACGGGAACAGTCGCGGAGCCGAGATCGTTCTGCAGGCACTGGCGACTTCAGGAGCGTGGGCCGCATGGCGGGCAGCAGATCGATCGGGCGTCTCCTCGTGGGCGGGCTGGCACTGGCCGCCGCCGGGTGGGCGTTGAAGGACATCCCCGCGGAACTCGGGGGCAGGGCCACGGGGGAGCGGCTGGAGCGGATGCGCCGCTCGCCGCAGTTCCACGACGGCCTCTTTCGCAACTCCACGCCCGGCGTCTTCGTACCCTCGCCGCAGAGCGCGCGGGAGATCGCCTGGAACATGCTGCACAACCGCGAGGAGCGCCGCCCGGCCACGCCGGTCCCGGTGGTGACCGCACCGGCGGGCGGGCCGTCCCCGACCGGGCTGAGCGTCATCTGGTACGGTCACGCCACCGCGCTGCTGGAGATCGAGGGCCGCCGCGTGCTCGTCGACCCGGTGTGGAGCAGGCGCGCCTCGCCCTCCCAGCTGGTCGGCCCGCGGCGCCTGCACCCGATGCCGGGGCCGCTGGCAGGTCTTCCGCCGCTCGACGCGATCGTGATCTCGCACGATCACTACGACCACCTCGACCGCGCGACGGTACGCGGCCTGCTCGCGCTGCAGACCGCACCGTTCCTGGTGCCGCTGGGGATCGGCGCCCACCTGGAGCGCTGGGGCGTGCCCGCCTCGCGGATCGTCGAGCTCGACTGGGACGAGGAGGCGAGCGTCGCGGGCCTGCGGTTCGTCGCGACCGCCGCCCGTCACTTCTCCGGTCGCACCTTCAACCGCAACGTCACCCTGTGGGGCTCCTGGGTCATCGCCGGCCGGGAGAGGAAGGTCTTCTACGCCGGCGACTCCGGATACTTCGACGGCTACGCCGGGATCGGCGCCGCGCACGGCCCGTTCGACCTCACGCTCATGCCGATCGGCGCCTACAACGCCGCCTGGCCCGACATTCACATGAACCCGGAGGAGGCGGTCGACGCCCACCTCGACCTGGGCGGCAGGCTGCTCCTTCCGGTCCACTGGGCGACCTTCACCCTGGCCACGCACCCCTGGGCCGAACCGGTCGACCGCCTCTGGCGCGAGGCCAAGGCCCGTGACGTCCGCCTCGCCGTCCCCCGACCGGGCGAGCGCGTCGACACCGCCGACGTCCCGCTGCTGGAGAGCTGGTGGGAACTGCTGCGCGGCGGCGAGACGGGCCGACGGCCGCGACAGCCGTCGCTCCCTCCCGCACCGAGACTCTGAGCGACGAGCTCACGCACCGGTACCCCGGCGGCTGTCAGGCCCTCGCGGTTCTCGTCGACAGACGGGCGCGAACGACGAGATCGTGCACCGCGTCCGCCGACGGCGCGGTGTCGGGAAGGCGGGAGGCGTCCCGCGCCTCCTCCAGTTCCCGGGTCAGCCGGTTGACGTCGCGTGACAGTCGTGCCAGGCCCGGCGCGCCCGCCGGTAGCCGGCCGTGTTCGGCGGAGCGCTTGGCGGCGATCAGGTCACCGAGATAGGGCGGCCCGCCGGAGAGCCGGGTGAGGTCGGCTTCCAGCTCTCCGGTGCGCATCAGATGGACACCGGTGAGCAGCACACGGAAGGTGTAGAGCAGCGGCTTGAGCTCGCCGGAGCGCTCGAACAGCCGCCACTGGGTGCGGGCGAATCCCAGATAGTGGTGGGCGTGGTGGCGGGTGACGCAGCCGGGGGCGACGGCGATCATCTCCCGGTGGACCGGCGAGGTGGCCACCACCAGCGGGGAGAGCAACTGCTCCAGCACATAGCCGTTGCGGCGCAGCAGCAGGCGGCAGAACTTGGCCAGGTCGTGGGTGACCAGGTCCACCTCGACACCGTCGCGCACCCAGGAGCGGGTGAGGGTCTCACTGCCCGTCCGCAGGCCGACCACCTCCTCCAGCGGCAGCAGGTGAACGCCGCGCAGGTCGACATCGGAGTCGGCGGAAGGGAAACCGTACAGGTGCGCCCCGCTGATCGTGGCGAAAGCGGTCGGATGCGCCTGCCCGGCGGGAATCTCGGCCAGCCAGGACGGCAGGGACACGGTCACAGCGCCGCCTCTCTCGTACTCGCCAGATATTCCTCCACGCGCCGCCGGTCGGGTTCGGCGGGCAGCGTGCCCGTGCCGTCGAACCTCGCGGTCAGTTCGGAGCGCCAGCGGTCGACCTCATCCCAGGAGAGCTCTCCCCGCCGTACGGCGAGCAGCCGGTCGCGGTGGGCGTCCATTCGGACCAGGGGCTCGCCGTGGCGGACCAGGTGCAGACCGCTGAGCAGCAGGCGGACCATGTGCATGGCCTGCTTCCATCTGGGGCGCTCGGGATCCAGCCGGCGGAACTGGGCGTTGGCGTATCCGACGAAGGTCCGTCCGGCCCGCCCGGAGACGAAGGCGCCCCGGATGGAGAGCAGTTCCTCGCCCGCGGTGGTGGCATGCTCGACGATCGGCGACCACAGGCATTCCAGCACCGTCGGGTTGGCCTCCAACGCGAGCGCGCAGAACCGCTCGACCTCCCACGAGAACTGCTCGGGCAGCGGCCCCTCGACATGCGTGGGCGGCTTGGCCAGCCGCCAGAACAGCCGGGTCGGTGCCACGAAGACCCCGCGCCTGTCGACGTCGGAGTCCTCGCTCTCCAGCCCGTATGCCCGCGAGCCGACCACCACCGACAGCACCGAGTGATCCGGGACGTACCGTACCTCCATCCGCACAGCCTGCCAGCCCCGTGCCCGGCACCGGTACGGGTTTTCCCGGACAACTCGTCCACCGCGCGTGGAGCGTGCGTGAGCGCCTCCCGATGTCCTTGCGCAGGACGACCTCGCCGACCTCGCCGACGACCCGGCGGAGTTCTTCTTCCGAGTCGACCGTGACGATCGGGCCGGTCTCACCGGTATCGAGGGAAGGCATGAAGTAAGGCCAACCTTCCTTGATTCTTGCCTCAGCGGCACCCTCCCCGTCCGATGCGCGCATGGGGGTTCCGCGAGCGGCGGGAGGAGCGGAACGGGGAGAGCCTGGGCGCGGCGACCGGTTGCTTTGCACCCCCGCCCGAAGGCGCATGACGTCCCGCGGGCGGCCGGGGAGTGGGAGGTGAGGGCTCGGTGCGGCGACCGATTCCCCCGAATACACTCCGGAACTCTCGCTTAACGCGAGATAGTCGCCTATTCGTTATATCTTCTATCTTGCAGGTCAAGATTGCTTCGCAGGAGATTGACCGGAGTTGTCAGGTTTATGCGACCCTCTGGGAGCTTTCCTCCGATGAACAGATGGAAGACGATCATCGTCGCGCTGGCGGTCATCATGCCGGCCGGTGTCCTACCGGCTGCCGCGTCACCCGCAGTGGCCGCCCGATCCACGGCCCCCCTGATAGAGAACGGCGAGACCCAGCCGGTCTACTCGCGCGCCGACGCGCTGACCGAGACCGTGTTCGTCGAGGTCGCCGGGGTCGACAGTGACGCAGACGGGCTCCCCGACCGGGTCGCCGTCGACATCATGCGACCCAAGGAGACCGCCTTGGGGATGAAGGTCCCGGTCATCATGGAGGCCAGCCCCTACTACGCGGGCGGCAACGACGTGCCCAACCACGTCGTCGACCTCGACGGCTCCGACCCCGCGGGCATGGAGTACCGGCGCAACAAGTTCAACGACCTGCACGACGAGATGTTCGGCGACGGCTCCGACGTGACCCGCGCGGTCGCTCCGCCCTTCCGCGGTTACTACGACAACTACTTCGTGCCGCGCGGCTACGCGATCGCGCTGGTGGAGAACCTCGGCTCGGGCCGGGCGACCGGCTGTCCCACCACCGGCCTGGACAACGAGACCGCGGGTCCCAAGGCCGCGATCGACTGGCTCAACGGCCGTGCCCGCGGATTCGACGCGGCCGGCAACGAGGTCAAAGCCGGCTGGTCCACCGGGAACGTCGGCATGATCGGCGTCTCCTACAACGGCACGCTGCCCAACGCCGTCGCCGCGACCGGGGTCAAGGGCCTCAAGGCGATCGTGCCGATCGCGGCCATCTCCTCCTGGTACGACTACTACCGGGCCAACGGCGGCGTGCTGGCCCCCGGCGGCTACCAGGGTGAGGACGCCGACGTGCTCGCCCGCTACGTGCTGACCCGTCAGAACGCCCAGCAGGCCTGCGGCGCGCTGATGGACCGGATAGAGAAGGACCAGGACCGGGTCAGCGGCGACTACTCCGACTTCTGGGACCGGCGCAACTACCTCAACGACGTGCGCAAGGTCCGCGCGGCGGTCTTCCTGGTGCACGGCCTCAACGACTGGAACGTCAAGACCAAGCAGGCCGTCCAGTGGTGGGACGCCCTCGCGAAGCGGAACGTGCCCCGCAAGATCTGGCTCCACCAGGGCGCGCACTTCAACCCGTTCTCCTTCGCCGGGCGCAACGCCGAGTGGCTGCGCCAGCTCCACCGCTGGTTCGACTTCCACCTGTACGGCCTGCGCAACGGCATCATGGACGAGCCGCAGGCGGACGTGGAGTCGGGTCCGGGGCAGTGGGCGCAGCACGCCTCGTGGCCGCTGCCGGGCACCCGCGACGTACGGCTCCAGCTGGCCGCCGGGCAGGACGGCCGCAACGGCACCCTGGGCGCCGACCGTCCCCGAGGCCGCGCCGTCGTCGAGTCCTTCGTCGACCAGAGCGCCCGCGGTGCCGAGCAGCTCGTCGAGAACGCCGAGAGCACCGATCCCAACCGCCTGGCCTACCTGTCGAGTCCGCTGGCCCGCGACGCGCGCCTGTCCGGCACCCCGGAGGTCTCGGTGCGGGCCGCGTTCAAGGGCGGGCGCTCGCCGTACCTGACGGCGCTGCTCGTCGACTACGGCACCGACGCCCGCGCCTACGGCGACGTCGCCTACGGTGCCACCCAGGTCTGCTACGGCCAGGGCGTGCCCGGCGACACCGGCTGCGCCCGGCTGGCCGAGCACGTCACGGTGACCGCCCCCTACAAGATCATCACAAGGGGCTGGCTGGACGTCCGTAACCGCGACTCCGCGGCCAAGACCGAACTGCTGCGCGAGGACCGCTTCTACGACTTCCGCTTCGACCTCCAGCCCGGCGACTACGTCGTCAAGGCCGGTCACCGGATCGGTGTCGTGCTCATCTCCACGGACCGCGACTTCACGCTGCGCCTGCCCCCGGGCACCGCCGTCTCGGTCGACCCCCGCGCCAGCTCGGTCACCCTTCCCCTCGTCGGCGGCCGCTCCGCCGCAGCAAGGTAAGTTCACGTTCGGTGACGGCCCGCTCGAACCGGTTACCTCGCGGGGTCCAGCACGAGCTTGCCGACGGTCTTGCGGGAGCGAAGGCCCTCATGCGCCTGCACCACATCGGTCAGCGCGTAGTCACCGCCCAACTGCGGAACCAGCCGACCGTCGGCGACCATCGCGAACAACTCGTCCATCGGCTCGCGCATCATCGGCGGCCGGTGGAAGCAGTCCGGTAGGAAGAAGCCGACCACCGACGTGGAGTTCGCCATCAGCTTGGACGGCAAGACCGGCGGGCGGGCGGTCCTGGAGGCCGAGCCGGAGGCGACCAGGCGGCCGAAGCCGGCCAGCGCGCCCAGCGTGGCATCGAAGGCCTCCCCGCCGGTCATCTCCAGCACGATGTCGACCGGCTTGCCGTCGTTGGCCTCGATGATCCGCTCGGTCAGTCCCTCGGTCGGACTGGCGTCGATCGCCACATCCGCGCCCAGCTCGACGGCAAGGTCGCGTTTGTCGGCCGAGGACGCGGTACCGATGATCCGGCCGGCGCCCCACAGCTTGGCCAACTGGACGGCCAGCGAGCCGACTCCACCCGCGGCCGACATCACCAGCACGGACTCGCCCGGCCGCATACGCGACGAGGTGCGCAGCAGGTGCCACGCGGTGACGCCCTGCAGAACCAGTGCCAGTGCGGTGGTGTCGGACACGTCGTCGGGCACGTCGAATGCCGGCCGCTCGTCGGCCAGGGCGTACTCGGCGTAGGCGCCGTCGACGCTCAGCGCGACCACGCGGCGGCCGTCCTGTGCGCGGCCGACGACCTCGAAGCCGGGCACGAAGGGCAGCTTCTGCGGGGACGGAAAGGAGTTCTCGGTCTGATCCGTGTCGGCGTAGTTGATGCCGGCGCGGCTCACCTTCACCAGCAGCTGGCCGTCAGCCGGGACCGGCTCCGGCAGGTCCACCACTTTGAGCACCTCGGGACCGCCGAACTCGCCGACCTGTACAGCACGCACCGATTGACTCCTTGAGGTAGAAGTTACGAACGATATGCTTTGCCGGGTGTGGCCCGGTCAATATGACTGTGTGATGTATGGCGAACAGTCAAAGAAATCAGGTGCAAAGAGCACCGCCGCACAAGTAATACCGGTCACTGATCCGAACCACGTTTTCGCAGCACCCCTTCGTCACCGTAGCGTCGGCGGACCTCGGATCTGGAGATCTTGCCGGACGTGGTGGTGGGCAGCGCGTCGACGAACTGCACCGACTTGGGCACCTTGTACGCGGCGAGGTGAAGCCGCAGCTGAGCAAGCACCGTGGCTTCGTCGATGCGAGCACGCGGATCGACGACGACCACGGCCTTGCCGACTTCGCCCCACTTCTCGTCCGGCACGCCGATCACGGCGCAGGCGGAGACACCGTCAAGGCCGCGCAGCAGGCCTTCGATCTCCGCGGGGTACACGTTCTCGCCGCCGGAGATGATCACGTTCTTGATCCGATCGACGATGAAGAAGTAACCGTCCTCATCAACGACGCCGACATCACCGGTCTGGAACCATCCCGCGTCGAAGACCGCGTCGGTGGCATCAGGCTGACCCCAGTAGCCACGCATCACGTTCGGGCCGCTGACCATGACCTCCCCCGGGACACCCTTGGGCACCTCTCGCCGATCGGCGTCGACGACCCGGACGTCGGTGAAGAACGAAGGCACGCCAGTGGATCCGGCTTTGATCTCCAGATGAGCGCGGTCGAGCATCAGCACTCCGGCAGCCGTCTCGGTAAGACCGTATCCCTGACCGAAGTTCAGTCCCCGGTCAAGGTAACGACGGATCGTCGCCAGGCGTACCGGTGCACCGCCGCACAAGAGGCGACGGATGCTCGAGAGATCGGCCTCTGGCCAGCGCGATGGAGCCGTCGTCACGACGCTTACTGCGGCGACGCCGACGGAAGAACTCAACAATCCTGCGGATCATCAGGTACTCCTTTATCTTTACAGGCCATCCCAAGGTACGGCGCGAAGTCGGCCCCGATTGCGACGAGCAAAGGAGTGTCGCAAATGCGCGAGGCGAAGGACAGGGTGAGATGACGGCCGATTATTCCGGGCCGGAGGTACAACGGTGAACAGTTCGGATTCTCGTGTGCCGCGGTCATCCGGCAGCCGCAGCGCTGAGAAAGGTAACATCAACCTCCGATATCGTCGCCGACCGCTATTCGACAATTGGACATCCGGTTTGCGACCAAGGCAAGTAAGTCACCGTTACCATCCGGCCCCCACCGTTAGCGAAACTGGCGCCACGCACAGCGGACCGCGTTAGCGAAACTGGCGCCACGCACAGCGGACCGCCGGTCTCCGCGCTTCGCGGACTCAGCCGCGGCGCTCCCCGGGATCTTCGACTGACCCGCACGCCGGCCGAGGAGCCGGGTGTTCATTGATCACAGCCGGGCGCCGAGGCCATGCCGACCGGCTGGGGCCGCTATGTGGCTCTGTCCACATAGCCATGGCTCGGGTTCGCGCCGGACAAGGTGCGGCATCTCGGGGGCGGCCGGCGACCACGCTGGAGCTCAGCGAGCGGGACGAATCTTTGGGATCTGGCCCAGCGCGGAGGAGTCGCGGTGGCCAATTCGCTGGACGCCCTGGACGTCGCCCTGCTGCAGTTGCTCGAGGAGCACCCACGCATCGGCATCCTCGAGCCGGCCCGGCTTGCCCGGGTCTCGCGGGCCACGGTCACGGCCCGCCTGAACCGGATGCAGGCTGTCGGCGTCATCACGGGGTACGGCCGCAGGTCGACGTCGTGGTCGCTGGATATCCCGTGCAGGCGCTGGTGACGCTCGAGATCACGTAGAGCCGCCTCGAAGAGGTTTGCGACCTGTTGCTCAGCCTGCCGGGCGTGATCGAGGCATATGCGACCACCGGGGTCACGAACACCTCCGGCGATCCGCCGAGACGTCAGGTCGGGCGGTCCGCCTGGGCGAGTCGCAACGCAGCGTTGACGGCATGTACGGCGGACACGACGGCCGCGATCCCGGGCGAAAGCTGTTCACCGTCGCGCACGACGAGGACGCTGTGCCGGACCACGTCGACCCCGATGAGGCTGATGCGTTGCACCGACGCCTCCGAATCTGCTGGCGTGAGATCCGGGGCGATGGTCACGCCCCAGCCGATGCCAACCAGGCCGAGGGCGGTCGCCACGTCGTCCACCGTCGCGACGATCTTCGGCTGGAAGCCGCCGGCGATGCACAACGTCGTGGTGATGCGTCCGAGCGTGCTGGTCGGACTGATGACCCATGGCTCGTCGCGCAGATCGTCGAGGGCGCAACTCCGCTCACCCGACAGCCGATGACCGACCGGGACGCACAGCCGTAACGGATCGCTACCGAGAACCCACTCACAGAGTCCGGGCCGGCTGTGCGGAGTCGCGGCGCCGTACCGGGACAGGATGACCATGTCCAGCCGGCCGAGCCGCACCTCCTCCGCCGCGGCTTCGTCCGTTGTCGCGGCGAGCCTGATCTCGAGCCTGGGGAACTGTTGCCGTGCCTGGGTCAGTGCGCTGCTCATGATGGCGGGCCCCTCGCGGAAAGGCACGCCGACCCTCAGCAGCCCAGCGGCATCACCGGCCTCCCGGTGCAGCGTCGCCTCCGCCGCGCGCAACTGGACGAGGATCCGCTCGGTGTGTTCAACGAGCTGTCATGCCACGGGAGTGAGGCTGATGCGGTTCCCCGCACGCACCAGAAGTGGCATCCCCGCCAGTCGTTCCAATGCCGCCATCTGCTGCGACGCGGCCGAACGCGTGTAACGCAATTCCCGTGCGGCCGCCGCGATGGACCCCGCTGCGGCGATCGCCCGCAGCATCATCAGTTTCTCCATGTCAAGCATGCGATGCGTCACAATCGTTAACGGCCCATGTCGTCACTCGTTGACGCAGTTTACTTGAGGCGCGGTCAGCGGGGGCGTTAGGTGATCGCCATGGGCGTGACACTCACCGAGATCCAGCGCATCCCCGTCCTACCAGGGTCACGACCTCGATCCGGATGAGCGGGCACGTTCCCGGCGTACCTGCTCACCGGATCGGGGAAGCCGTCGCTCCTGGCGGGCCGGCGTGTCCATCGAGCGTCCCGGGTGGGGGACCGGGGCGGGGCCCGTCTGAGGGATAACCCTGGCCTGTCCCTGACATCGGCTCGCGGGTCTGCCGCCGGGCCCGGCCAGGGCCTAGCGTTGAGGGCATGGGACGAATTCTTCTGATCGCGGCGGCCGTGGTGATCGCCTTCATCGTGCTGGGCTCGGTTCTGGGCTTCCTGTTCACGCTCCTCAAGTGGGCTCTGATCATCGGCCTGGTGGGCGTGGTGGTCATGTTCGCGAGCAGGCTCTTCCGCTCCTCGAACGTGCGCGACTGACCGACGCCCGGTGAGCCCGGCAGCCGCCCGCCGGCACCCCCGTGTCGCCGGCGGGCGGGCGGACGTCTCCGGTCAGTCCTGGGACACCTGCTTCAGCTGGAGCTCGTCGAGCAGGGCCCGGGTCGCGGCGGTCACCGCGTCCACGGCCCTTTCGAAGGCCTCGGCGTTGCGCGCCGAGGGGGAGCGGAAACCCGACACCTTGCGGACGTACTGGAGCGCGGCAGCTCGTACGTCGTCGTCGGTCACGTCGCTGGCGTAGGGCTCACGGAGGGTCTTGATGCTGCGGCACATGACAGGACGGTACTCCGTCCGGTGGTTCTCCCGGTCCCGCCCGGCCATCCCGGCCGCGGGCCGCACCGTCACCGGGCCGAGTCAGGTCGCCGGCAGACCGTCACGCTCCCGCTGGATCGCGTCGGCGGTCAGCACGGCGTCGAGGAGTCCGGGAAAGAGCGTGTCGAGGTCGTGGCGGCGTAGCGCGTTCATCTTGGCGGTCCCTCGGTAGACCTGGCTGATCACACCCGCCTCGCGCAGCACCCGGAAGTGGTGTGTGGTGGTCGATTTGGTGATCTCCAGCTCGATCGCCGAGCAGGGGGCACCCTCCTCCCCCCCCAGTCGCCACAGGAAGCGTACGATCCGCAGGCGCATCGGGTCGGACAGCGCGTGCAGCACGCCCTCCAGCCGGATCTCCTGGCAGGCGGGGTGCGCCAGAGCCCTGACGGACGCGGTCGACACGGCGGCTCCCTTCCTGGAGATCGGCCCGATTGTACGAAAGGAATCGTAGTTTGACATCTATCGTAGTACGTCGATTATCGTACTAGAGGGTTGCCGGAGCGCCACCGGATGCCTCCGGAGAACGCGATCCCCCGAAGAAGGAGTACGGCAGTGAGTGCCCTGTTCGAGCCCGTGACATTGCGGAACCTCACCATCCCCAACCGGATCTGGATGGCCCCGATGTGCCAGTACTCCGCGGCGGTCGAGGGGCCCGACCAGGGGGCGCCGACCGACTGGCACCTGTCCCACCTGGCCGCTCGCGCGGTGGGCGGCGCCGGTCTCATCCTGGCCGAGGCCACCGCCGTCTCGCCGGAGGGCCGCATCAGCCCGGCGGACCTCGGACTCTGGAACGACCGCCAGCGGGAGGCGTTCACCCGCGTCACCCGCTTCCTGCGGGAACACGGCGCGGTGCCCGGCATCCAGCTCGCGCACGCCGGGCGCAAGGCCTCGGTCCGCCGTACCTGGGAGGGCGGTGGGCCCACCGGCCCAGGCGAGCACGGCTGGCAGCCGATCGCGCCGAGCCCGGTCCCCTTCAACGACGGCCACCCCACCCCCGCGGAGCTGAGCGTCGGTGACATCGACCGGCTGGTGGGCGACTTCGCCGCGGCGGCGCGGCGGGCACTGGCCGCGGGCTTCCAGGTGGCCGAGATCCACGGCGCGCACGGCTACCTCATCGCCGAGTTCCTGTCGCCCTTCAGCAACCGCCGCACCGACGCGTACGGCGGCTCGTACGACAACCGCACCCGGTTCGCGCTCCGGGTCGTCGACGCGGTACGCGAGGTCTGGCCGGACGAGCTTCCCCTGTTCTTCCGCATCTCGGCCACGGACTGGCTGGCAGAGGACCCGCGGGACGACCGTGAGGGCTGGAGTGCCGACGACACGGTCCGTTTCGCCAAGGACCTGCTCGCCCACGGCGTCGACCTGCTCGACGTCTCGACCGGGGGCAACGTCGCCGGCGCGCGCATTCCCACGGGCCCCGGCTACCAGGTGCCGTTCGCGGCGAAGGTGAAGGCCGAGACCGACCTGCCGGTGAGCGCGGTCGGAGAGATCACCCGGCCCCGGCAGGCTGAGGAGATCATCGCCTCCGGTCAGGCCGACGCGGTCATGCTCGGCCGCGAGCTGCTCCGCGACCCGTACTGGCCGAACCGCGCCGCCCGCGAGCTCGGCGCCGCCAGAGGCCGCTGGCCCGACCAGTACCATCGCGCGGTCTGAGGCTCCGTCCGCCTCCACCCCGCGGGTCGCTCCCCGGAGGAAGGGACGCGCGGGTGGAGACGGTCAGGGGAGGATGCAGCGGACCGGCCCGCCAGGGGGCGCACCCCCGGGGGTCGAGCGGGCCGGTCCGGGATCATGGGATGGCGCGGCGCAGGGCCAGCGTGTCCTGGCGGACCTTCGCGGGGGCCGGCGAACGCGCTGTAGCAGGCGAGGTTGGCCAGTGTGGCACTCTGCGGCCGCACCTCGGCGAACTCACCGCCCATCAGCGCCGCGATCTGGAGCGGGACCAGCACCTCCAGCACGTCCAGCTCCTCCAGGCCGGTCTGGCGTTTGTCCCCCGGCCGGCCCATCGAAGGCCAGCAGCTCAGGGAGATCTCATGGGCGGCCCTGGCGCGCTCGCTCATCCTGTTGGTGCCCGCGTACAGGATCACCCCGTCCTCGTCGAGGCGGCCGCGGTGCTCGGCCAGCACCGCGTCGACCAGCCTGGTCACCGCTTCCAGGTTCAGCCCCGCCACCTCGGCCTCGGGCTCGGCCAGGCGCGGCTGTGCCTGGGGCGGTGCCCACGGGGCGACGCGGCTGCGCTCCTGCACGAAGCTCCTTTCACAGGGCTGTCAGGCGGCTCTCACAAGGTGGACCCCTCCACAACGAACACTGTGACGCTACGGCCAGTGCCGGAGGGAGTCATCGTTCCGCCAGCGGAGATCCTTCCTACATCTGTAGGATTAGAACGTGATCGCGGATGATGTTCAGGATCTGCTGGAGGCGCTGGCCGCGAGCGTGGGCAGGGGTATGTCCGTCGACGACCTGGAGGGTCGGGTCGTCGCGCACAGTGCCCATCACGGGGAGGTCGACCAGGTCAGGGCCCGCGCCATTCTGTCACGGTCGGTTCCCGCGGCGGTGGGGGCCTGGCAGGAGAGGCACGGGGTGGCCTCGACCCGAGAGCCGGTCAGGGTTCCGGAGAATCCCTCGCTGGGTATGGCGGCCCGGCTCTGCGTGCCCCTGCTCCACCAGGACCGCCGTGTCGGCTACCTGTGGATCATCGAGGGCCCGGGGCCGTTGAACCCGCAGGAGCAGGGCAGGGCCATGCGCGACGCCGCCGCGATCGCGGCCCTGCTCGACGACGGCGGCAGCTCCCACACCCTGAGCCTCCTGCTCACCGGCGAGATCGGTGTGCGGCGTGCGGCCGGCGTGCTCGGGGAGGGGCCGCTGCGCGTCCTGGCGCTGCGGGGCGACCCGGCCTCCCTGCGTGAGGCGATCGGCGCGGAGCTGGCCAGGATGCGCCGGCCACCGGCCTTCACGATCCTGGACCGGCACGCCGTGCTGCTGCTCAACCGTGGCGAGGACGTGACGGCGCTGGGGGAGCGGCTGGCCGCGCGGGCCCGCACGGGCGCCGGGGTCAGCGCACCGCACCCGGGGCTTGAGTCAGCCGTACGGGCACATGAGGAGGCGCTCACCGCGGCCAGGGCGGTGGCGGCGGAACCGGCGCTGCGGCCGGTCGCCCACTGGCCGGACCTGGGCGTCTACCGGCTGCTCGCCGAGCCGGTCGCCGGTACTCCCGGTACTCCCGGCGCGCTCGGCGGTCCGCTTGACGCTCTGCGGGAGCATCCGGCGCTCCTGGTCACCCTGGAGACCTACCTGGACAGCGGGGGAGACGCCCAGGAGACCGCCCGGCTGCTCCACCTGCACCGCACCAGCCTCTATTACCGCCTCACCAGAATCGAGCAGCTGGCCGGCCGCAACCTCAAGAACGGAACCCACAGGTTAGAACTTCATCTCGCGCTGAAGCTCGGTCGCTGGAATGCGGTGTAACGGCCGGACAATCCGGGCACAGCTCTGCGATGCCGCAGTTGATCAGCGAGATCATGACCGTCGTCATCGTGCTCATGCTCATCCCGCTGTCGTTGGTCATCGTGTCGATGGTCGTCCTCGTCGCACTCGCGGCGTTGGCTCTGGCGACAGCACGGGAGCAGGATGGAAGAACGACTTCCCGGAGGTAGACGATGCGGCAGCTCAGCGCGGTGGACACGCAGTTCCTGAATTTCGAGACCTCGACGAACGTCGCGAACATCGGAGGGCTCGCGATCCTGTCGGGCAGGCTGTCGCGGAGCGACCTGGTGTCGCTGCTGGCCCGGCGGCTCCACCTGGCCGCGCCCTTCCGCATGCGACTCGTCTCCGTCCCGTTCGGCCTGGACCATCCGTACTGGACCGAGGACTCCAGGATCGACCTCGACTACCACGTGCGCGAGATCGCGCTGCCCGGCCCGGGCAGCGACGAGCAGCTGGGTGAGCAGGTGGCCAGGCTGCACGCCCGCTGTCTCGACCGGCGGCGGCCGCTCTGGGAGATGTATCTGATCCACGGTCTGGCTGGCGACCGTACGGCCCTCTACACGAAGGTCCACCACGCCGCGGTCGACGGCGTCACCGGCGCCGACGTGCTGGCCAGCCTGCTGGACACCTCCCCCGAGCCCGCCGAGGTCGAGATGGCGCCTGCGGCCGATCCCGAGGAGCGGATCGACACGCGGGAGATGGTCGCCAGGGGGATCGTCAAGGCGGTGGTCAACCCGGCCAACACGGTACGGTTCCTGATCAACGCCGTCCCGCACCTGGACGAGATCCCGCTGATCTCCCAGGTGCCCGGGGCCGGGCTGGTCTCGCGGCTCACCCGGCAACTGGCCAACCGCCTGTCGGGTACCGCGGAGGTGCCCGACATGCCCCGGATGACCGTCCCACGTACCCCCTTCAGCGGCAGGATCAGCGCGCACCGCAGGTTCGCCTACGCCGCCCTGCCGCTGGAGGACGTCAAGCTGGTCAAGAACGCCCTCGGCGTCACGGTGAACGACGTGGTGATGGCCCTGTGCGCAGGGGCGTTGCGCCAGTGGCTGATCAAGCACGATGCGCTGCCCGAGCAGCCTCTCGTCGCGGGGGTGCCGTTCTCGCTCCGCGTCCCCGGTGACCGGCGGGTGGGCAACCAGGTCACCATCATGATCACCACGCTGGCGACGCAGGTGGCCGACCCACTGGAACGGCTGCTGGCGGTACGTGACGCGATGCGGCTGATCAAGGATCGCTCGTCGCTGGCCCCGGTCAGCTGGATTCAGGAGCTCAGCGACATAATGCCCTCCGCGCTGACCGGCCTGGCCTCCCGGGCGGCCTTCAACCTCTTCGCTGACAGCGCGGGCCCGATCAACGTGATGATCTCCAACGTGCCCGGCCCGCAACTCCCCCTCTATGTGAGTGGTGCCCGGCTGCTGTCGTACTACCCCGTCTCGGTGGTGACCGACGCCAGTGGCGGCCTCAACATCACGGTCTTCTCCTACGACGGCTCACTTGATGTCGGCGTGATCGCCTGCCGTGAGATGGTTCCCGATGTCTGGGCCGTCACCGACTATCTCAGGGACGCCCTGCTGGAACTGAAGCTCCTCGCTGAGCAGCAGTGACAGGCCGGGCGCGCCCTTGACGAAGCGCAGGGTCTTCTCCAGGCAGACGATCGAGCCCCGCTCGTTCCTGTTGACGAAACGGATGTCGTCGGCCAGGGCGCGCATGATCAGCAGGCCCCGGCCGTGTTCGGAGGTGGGGGCGGGGGAGGCGGGGCCCGAAAAGTCGAAGCCGTCGCCGGCGTCCACCACCTTGATCACGCAACGGTTCCTGGACAGCTCGGTGCTGACCATGTAGTCGTCACTGGGTGTGGCGTGCTTGATGACGTTGGAACACGCCTCCGAGAGCATGAGCTGGATGTCCTCGCGGATCTGGGACACCACGCCAAGGGCGCGGAGCGAGGCGTCGAGAAGTTGCCTGATCACGGGAACGCTGGCGGCGTCACGCGGCAGACGCAACGCGATGGTGGCCTCCACGGTGTCCTCCTTTCGCAGCCGGTCTCCTAAAGGCTTGCCCGGCACGCTCCGTCCTAACCGGAGATGGTTGATCGTGACTCTGGATGTCGGAAAGTCGCGGCAAAGTTCGGTGAATGAAAAAACATGGCAACCGCCTCAGGCGGCCGGCTGTCCCGCTACTCTTCGCCTCAGCCCGAGAATGCGTCGATCGCGGCCTGGCAGAAGGCCTTGAGGTCGTCGGGCCTGCGGCTGGTGATCAGTGTGTTCGGGCCCGAGGTGCAGATCACGACCTCGTGGTCCGCCCAGCTCGCGCCGGCGTTGCGCAGGTCGGTCGCGAGGCTCGGCCAGGAGGTGACCGTGCGCCCGCGTACCACGTCCGCCTCAGGGGGGCGTCATGCCCGGGGTTCCGGAATCTATGCGAGAGCTACTGATTCCAGGACGAACCTTGCGACGGCGGAGGCCGGAGCCGATGAGCCGGATGATGAGCTCGCGCGAGGAGACGGCCTCCGCGCCCAGCGCGACGGCCCGCTCGTAGAAGGTCTCGGGAACGTCGTAGTGGTCGCGGTCGAACGCCTGGGGCGGCACGCCCAGCAGCTCCGCGAAGGCGTGCAGCTCCCCGGTCGAGCTGTCGCTGACCAGGTGCGACCAGAACAGACCGTGTGGACCCGGCCAGTTGGGCGGGTCGATGAGCACGCTCACCGCCGGGCGAGGTCGAGCGCGACCTCCAGGGCGGCGGCCCGGCGCTCCTCGTCGGAGAGCGTGTCGTCCCCGAGCATGAACCACGCGGCGTGCAGTGCGAACAGGGCCATGGAGTTTCTCAGCCGGGCGGGGGCGGGATCGTCCGGCTCGACGAGAAAACTGATCAGTTCGAACATTCGCCTGCGGGTCTTCTCCATCGTCGGATGGTTCTTGAGCGAGGTCTGGTTGCGCTCGAAGAATCGCATGATCTCGCGGTGCCGGCCACGGTGCAGGTCGTCGGCGTAACGGCGGATCAGCTCGCGGCGCGTCTCCTCGGTGCGCGGCTGGGACGAGGCCCAGGCGATCAGCTCCTCGACCGCGCGCACCCGGTCCTCGGCCAGGCTGGCGACGATGTCGTCCTTGGTTTTGAAGTGGTAGTAGAGGGCCGCCTTGGTCACGCCGAGGGCCTCGGCTATCTCGCGGAGCGAGGTGGCCTCGTAGCCCTGCTCGACGAAAAGAGTCAGGGCGACGTCCTGAATGCGCGTCCGGGTATCGGCGTGTTCCCTCATGGTTCCCTTACCGAGAAATCAGCTTGACGGCCGGAAAGTAAGCGGCCTACATTTCCAGCATATCCGACACTAGCCGGTCGGCAGGTAAGCAAGATCTCTTCTAGGGGGCGAAGTGAAGGAGACCGCGGCCGTACCGGCGCGGCGCCGTGAGGTCATGGTAGTGCTACCGGGCCTGATGCTCGCGATGGTGCTGGCCATGCTCGACAACATGATCGTCGGCACCGCCATGCCCCGCATCGTCGGCGAGCTCGGCGGGCTGACGCACCTGTCCTGGGTGGTGACCGCCTACGTGCTCGGCGCCACCGTCTCGACCCCCATCTGGGGCAAGATCGGTGACCTGTACGGCAGGAAGAACATCTTCCTCGCCTCCATCGTCATCTTCATGATCGGCTCCGTGCTCTGCGGCATGGCGGGCTCGGAGATGCTCGGCGGCCCGTCCGACGGGATGATGCAGCTCATCGCGTTCCGCGCGTTCCAGGGCCTCGGCGCGGGCGGCCTGATGGTCAACGCCATGGCCATCATCGGCGACCTCGTCCCGCCCCGCGAGCGCGGCCAGTACCAGGGCATCATGGCCGCCGTGATGTCACTGGCCATGATCGCCGGCCCGCTCGTCGGCGGATTCATCACCGACCACCTCGACTGGCGCTGGGCCTTCTACGTGAACCTGCCCATCGGGTTCGTCGCGCTGGCCCTGCTGGCGATCAAGCTGAAGCTGCCCAGGTACCGCACCGAGCACCGCATCGACTGGCTCGGTGCCGCCCTGCTCTCGGTCGGCATCACCGCGCTGGTCCTCATCACCACCTGGGGCGGCAACGACTACGGGTGGAACTCGCCGCAGATCCTCGGTCTGGCGGCCCTCGCCGTCGTCGCGCTGGCACTGTTCATCCCGGTGGAGCGGCGCGCCGCCGAGCCCATCATGCCGCTCAACGTCTTCCGCGACCGCAACTTCAGCCTGATCTCGGGTGTGGGCTTCCTGCTCGGCTTCGCCATGTTCGGTGCCATCAACTTCCTGCCGTTGTTCCAGCAGACGGTCCAGGGGGCCACGGCCACCAACTCCGGCCTGCTGCTGCTCCCGATGATGGCTTCCTCCATGGTGATCTCGCTCTTCGTCGGCCGCGCCATCACCCAGACCGGCAAGTACAAGATCTACCCGGTCCTCGGCGGCGTGATCATGGCGATCGGCATGTGGCTGCTCTCCCTGATGGACGTTCACACACCCGCCTGGCAGACCGGTGTGTTCATCGCGGTGCTCGGCCTCGGCATGGGTTTCCTGATGCAGACCACCATGCTGATCGCCCAGAACAGCGTCGAGCAGAAGGACCTCGGGGTCGCCAGCAGCGCCTCGACCTTCTTCCGCTCCATCGGCGGCTCGTTCGGCGTCTCGCTGTTCGGCGCGATCTTCAACAACCGCCTCACCTCCAACCTGGAGAGCAAGCTGGGCGCCGCGGGCGAGCAACTCGCCTCCGGCGGCGCCCAGTTCAACCCGGCAGCCCTGCACGAGCTGCCCTCGGGAGTACGGATCGGCTTCCTGGAGTCGCTGGCCGACTCCATCTCCGGCGTCTTCTGGTGGGCGATCCTGTTCGCCGTCCTGGTTCCGCTGCTGGCGGCCTTCATCAAGGAGATCCCGCTGCGCGGCGGCCCCGAGAGCGCCAAGGAGGCCGAGGCCCAGGTGCCGGTGCTCGACTGATCGGAGATCTTGGATGCGGACCCCGGCTTCAGCCGTGAGGTCAGCCACCAAGTTCTGACCCAGCGATTCCCAACCCGCCCCCGCCACGATGAGGGGCATGAAGACGACCATCCCCGCCGCCGGGTACCTCACCCGGCGGCCTTCCGCCGCCGACGCGCCCGAGATCCACGAGCTGATCTCGCTCTGCGACACCCAGGTGATCGGCAAGGCCGACATGACCCTCGACGACGTCGCCGACCAGCTGAACGACTCGTCCTTCGACGTGGACTCCGACGGCTGGCTCGTCCACGACGAGAGCGGGCGCCTGGCGGCCTGGGCCTGGGCCTGCCGCAAGGGCGCCAGTGACAACGTCGACATCGACGTCGTCGTGCACCCCGGCGCGCCGGAGCTGACCGGCCCGCTCTGGGACACCGTGACCGAGCGGGCCAGGCAGATCGCCGCCGAGCTGGGCCACGACCGGGCCGTGGTGGACATCGGTCTCTACCGCGAGGACGGTGGCAAGCGCGCCGTCGCCGCCGCCCGTGGTTTCAGCGCCGCCACCAGCTTCATCCGGCTCCGCGCCGACCACACCGGGCCGGTCGGCCGCCCCGGCCCGCCGGCCGGGATGACCGTGCACGACGGGCTCACCGAGGAGGTGCGCCGCCAGGGCCACGCCGTGGAGCAGGCCGGCTTCGCCGACCACTTCGGGTTCGCCCCGAAGGACTACGACGAGTGGTACGACGAGCTGAACTCCTCGGTCAACACCGACTGGTCGCAACTGGCGGTCGCCCGCCTCGACGGCGAGCCCGTGGCGATGCTGCTGGGGACCAACGCCTTCCTCGGGGACGAGAACTGCGGCTACGTGCGCCGGCTGGCGGTGCTCCCCGCCTTCAGGGGCCGCGGCCTGGGCCGGTTCATGCTGCGCGGGGCGTTCGCCGACGACGCTCGTCGCGGGCGGGTCGGCACCTACCTGCACGTCGACGCCAACAACAGCACGCCCGCCCTCGACCTCTACCTCTCGGTGGGCATGCGCCAGGTACTGGCCATCGACGTCTGGCGGCGCACGATCTGACCCGTGCCGTACGGCGCCGTCGAGCGGGGAAGACGCTCTCAGCCGGTGGGAGGTCAGTCGTCAGGAGTCACCCGGTGCTTGGAGAGGTGGGCCAGGACCGCCTGGTTGGCCTCCCAGCCGTCGGGGAACTTCACCGGCACACCGAGCTGGACCGGTTCGGCCGACGGGTGGGCGTCCAGCAGTTCGGGAATGCCCGCCCTGGCCACCACGACGCAGGCGTGGCGGTGCCGGGAGGCGAGCACGCACAGCCGCCCCGACTCCAGGTGGAACGCGGTGGCGTCGCGGCGCCCGGAGAGGGGATGGAGCACGATCGTCACGTCGTACTCCCGGCCCTGCAGGCGGTTGGCGGTGTCCACCGTGATCTCCGGCGGCACCCCGGCGGCCCTGATCGCGGACACCTGGTCGCGGTGCGCGGCGCCGATGGCGATCCGGTCGGCCGTGACGGGATGGCTGCCGCGCTCGGAGTGCGCGACCGGACTCCGCTGGAGCAGCCGCGTCGCCAGGCTCGCGGTCGCCAGCACGGCCTCCGCGTCGGTGCGCACCGTGTGGCGGCTGGGCAGCTCGTACAGTGCCCAGCCAGACCCGGCCGCCTCCTCCAGCGCCAGATCGAAGGGGGTGCGCATGCCGTTCACCGTGAACTCCAGCGACCGGTCGGCGGGGCCCGTCCCCGCGCGGAACCCGGTGAAGGGGTAGAACGCCTCGGAGACCACGGGCGCGGCCGAGGCGGGCAGCCGCCAGGAGACCGGCAGCCGGTGCACCGGCAGGTCGGGGTTGTGCCGCAGCAGCACCGAGACCGCGCTCTGCACCGGGTCCCACGACAGGCCCGCCCAGCGGTCGCCGTCCACGATCGAGAACGGGTCGAGCTGGCCGGGGTCACCCACGAACAACGACCGCTCGAACAGCGAGGCGATGCGCAGCAACTTGTCCGAACGCATCTGGTAGGCCTCGTCGACGATGGCCCAGGGCCAGGTGCGGTCGCCGATCCATGCCCATTTGTCGGCGGTGGCGATCACCACGGCCGGGTCCCCCAGGTCGGGCAGCTTGCCCGCGACCGAGACGTTGGGCAGGGCGAGGATGCGGCCGGGCGTGATGTAGCCGCTCGCCGAGAGCCGGCCGACCCCCAGATCGGGATGCTCGGCCGCGAGCCGTTCCACCAGGTCGTCCACCTGCTCGTTGGTCTGCGCGACGATCATCAGCGGCTCGCCGGTCTCGGCGATGTGCCCCGCGGCCTTGACCACCAGCGTGGACTTGCCCGCGCCCGGCGGCGAGTCCACGACCACGCCTCGGTGACGGGGCAGGTCGGCCAGGACGGCGTCCACCACGGCCGCCGCCTCCTGCTGCGGCGTCATGCCGCGCCTCCGCCACTGCCCGCCAGGTCCGTTTCGCGGCCCGTCACCCGGGCACGGTGCCAGGGTGACGGGCCCGCCGCTCCGGCACCGGTGGCCCGGTTTTCCGGCGCCGCCGCCGAGCGGGGAGCACGCACGGCCGGGAGAGACACCGGCCGGCCGTGCGGGGTCCGGTGAACGCTCAAAGCCATTCCTCCTGCGCGTCGTCGTCGCCGGGCTCGTACTCCTCCGGGGGCCCGCCGTGGGTCCACGGCGTCTGCTCGGGGTCCGGCAGCGCCGCCGACGACTGGAAGTCGTCCGTCAGTGAGGTGTACGAGACCCGCTCGCCCGGTTCGGGCACCGAACCCGGAGCCGGGGTCCTGCCCCGCCCCATCCCCTTGGTGATCTTAAGGGTGATCTCCCCGTCGACGATCTCGACGATCTCGGCCGCGTGGCCACGCCGGTCGGGGCTGCCGACGGTGGTGCCGGGCGTGAGCCGCACCGGGTCGCCGGTCCGCAGCGTGATCAGGGGCCGGAGCTTGCGCGAGCGGCCCTCGCCCTCGCTGTGCTCGGGGTCGGCGGCGATCACCGTCCCGGCGAAGGCCTCACCGGTCAGCCGGTACTCGGCCATGAGCAGCGGGTCGTCGTGGGCCCGCTGCACGTCGTAGCTCGCCCGTGCCCGCTCCAGCCCCGCCAGCCTCGCGGCGGCGCTCACCGCTCCGTCCCTGCGGGCCTGCGGCGGGCCCCCCTCGGCGATCCGCTCGACGAACCGGGTGAACGACCCGCGGTCGATCTCCCAGCGGTCCTTCACCCGCGAGCCCTCCGGCAGCGACCGCAGCAGGT
Source organism: Streptosporangium sp. CA-115845 (assembly GCF_050943795.1). Classification (NCBI taxonomy): domain Bacteria; kingdom Bacillati; phylum Actinomycetota; class Actinomycetes; order Streptosporangiales; family Streptosporangiaceae; genus Streptosporangium; species Streptosporangium sp. CA-115845. Next base: position 4,223,940 of record NZ_CP191988.1, read on the forward strand.
CGACGGCCCGCCACATCAGCCGCCAGGTGGGGTCGAGCTGGGTGCGCAGCGCCTGGCTGACCCGGTCGACGGCACGGTCGGTCGGCGCCTCCTCGTAGGCGCGGATCGCGGGAGCGAGCACCTCGTTGTCGAAGCCCGGGTCGGTGGTGGGGCCCGCCGGCGGCCAGAGCAGCGGATCCTCGGCCTCCTCGGCCGCCCGGTGCCCGGACATTCCCGGCGGCGGGTCGATCCATCCCAGCAGCGCTGCCAGGTTGGCGTCCTCCAGGCTGCTCTGCCCGGTCGCCCAGTGCAGGCTCAGTACCTCGGTCGCCGCGAGCAGCACCGAGGAGCCCGGCTGCTGGGACCGGTCGGCGAAGTAGGTCAGCCACCGGCCGAGCAGCGGCACCGACGGGTGCACCGGGTAGGGGCCCTCGGCCCTGCGGAACCTGGTGGAACGGCCGAGCAGCCCGGTGAACGAGGCGGCGGACCGGTTCGGCACGAGGATCTGCGGCGCGTCCAGGCACCGCTCGTACGGCTCGCCGCCCTTGCGCTCGACCGTCTCGGTGCTTTTCTCGAACCCCTCGATGTAGGGCAGCAGCACCTCGGCCAGCCCGGCGGCGAAGGCGAACCGCAGGTCCCGGTTGCGGGGCTGGGGTACGACGAGCAGCCGGGGGTGACCCGGGTCGGTGCCCACCATGGCGGCCAGCGGCGCGGCGGCCTCGCCCGCGAGCTTGAGCGGGATGAGCACCAGCGGCTGGGCGGAGATGTGGCAGTGCCTGACCGTGGTGATCCGCTGTGCGACACCGTCCCTGACGGCCCGCAGTCGCGCCAGCGCCGTCAGCGCGCTCACCTGTCGTCCGCCCTCGGCGCGGCGGCCGGAGGCGCGGCCGGTCCGGCGCTCTCGACGGTCCTCACCGCAGCGACTCCTCGCGCAGCCGGTCCGCCAGCCGGAGCAGTCGGGCGATCTCCTCCTGGCCCTCGGCCACCTCTCGGGTGCCCTCGGCCAGGCCGAGCGCCTCGTGCATGCCGGAGACGCCGCCCAGCTGGTCGCGGATCTGACGCCCGAGCAGGTCGGTGGATCCGCAGGCGCGGGCCTCGTGACGGCAGAACATGCACATGTCGCAGGTGGACAGGCAGTCGGGCGCGTAGCGGGCGGGTACCTGGAGCAGCGCCTGGGTCAGCTCGTCCGCCGAGCGGGTCGGCACCCCGTCCTCGCCGGGGGCCAGGTCGAAGGTGAGGTCGTCCGGCAGGCCATCCAGCAGGTACTCGACCCCGGTCATCCTGGTGAGCTGGCGGCCCAGCACCGACAGTTGCCTGCGCACGTCGACCAGCGCCGCGGTCGGGCGGTTGGCGAAGTTCTCCGGGCAGACGAGCACCACGTCGTGGGAGACGCGCTCCGGGTCGTGCCCGAGGTCGGCCATGAGCGTGCGCAACGCCAGGACGTAGACCGCCGCCTGCCGTGCCGCGGCCGCGACCTTGTCAGGCTCGGCCTGGCCGTCGATCATGCCGAACGACTTGATCTCCACGATGTGGAAGCGCCCGCCGATCTGGAAGGCCACCACGTCCGGTTCGAGGTAGGAGGTGTGCCCGGCGATCTCCAGGCTGAACAGCGGGTGGTCGTAGAACACCGCGGTCCCGTCGTCCTCGCGCGCCGCGCGGTCGATCAGCGCCCGGGTGTGCGAGTGGCGCAGGTGGGAGCCGACGCTCTCCACGTCCCGGTAGCCGACCTGGGCGACGGACAGGCCGAGCAGTTCGCGTAGCAGCCGCAGCAGCTCGGCGCAGCCGTTCTCCTTGACCAGCGACTCGAAGACGTTCCCGCGGGTGATCGCGAACTGGGACTGGCCGAACGGGGCGGGGAAACCGACGTGCCGGGCCGTGCGGTCCTTGTCCACGCCCGCGGCGTCCATCACCGCCCGGCGCGCGCAGCCGGGGTTGGCGGCCAGCGCCGCGATGGCCCGTGCGTCGTGCGGGCGGGCGGGCATCGTCCCGCGCAGCTCGTCAAGCCTGTTCAGGAAGGCCCTCTCCCGAAGGCTGTTCATGCGCGGGTCCCCCCGTCCAGCCTGGTCTTCAACAGGCCCCCCTCAAGGTGTTCATCGCGGTGACGCCGAACAGGCGCTCGACGTCCGGTAGTTGCCTCGTCGCCCGCGCCGCCAGCTCGGCCCGCTGCGCGGTGTCGGCGGCCCGGTGCACCTCCAGTTCGGCTCGCGCCGCGCGGATCGCGGTCGCGGGGTCGGCCGGGGCGAAGCCCTCGACGGCGCCCGGGATGTTCTGCGCCATCCGGGACAGCAGCCGCACCGCCCCCGCCGGCGGTTCGGCCAGCCGCGCCAGGTGCTCGGCGATGCGCATGGTCGAGGTGAGGAAGTCGACGCGCGGGCTCAGCGGTCCCAGCACCCGCGACTCGGCCGGCCAGGTGCTGTCGGCGAGCAGCCCCCGGGCGGGGGAGAGCCGGTCGGTCAGCGCGGCGCACAGGTAGTACGGCCTGGCGTAGGGGTCGCCGCGGAACGAGCGCTCCTCGTCTCGGCGCAGGCTGGTCAGCTGTGAGCCGCGGAGCTCGCGGGAGAAGAACGCGTCGTTCACCGCCACGATGAGCTTGGCCGAGGTCGGTACGCCCAGCATGGCCAGTGCCTGGTGCACCTGCTCCCTGATGGGCAGCAGCGAGGTCTCGGGCTCGCACGCGGGCGTCGGCGCCTCGGAGGTTATCGCCGCGTCCCACGCCTGTTCGGCTCTGCGCAACTCCCCGCGCAGCGACCGGGCGAGCGAGTTCTCCTTCGCCTTGACCGCCCGTCGCACCTCGGCGCGGAGGTCGGCTATTCGCCGTTCCAGCGCGTCCAGTGAATCACTCACGGCCCGGAGCGTAACAGGAGTCCCACTGGTCTCCCTTGAATTCCAGTGAATTCCAGCATTAAAGAGCGGCCCATCGGGCGGCAATAACGGGGCGAAAGGTGTATTCAATACGAAACCTACTGTCGGGTCCGGAGAATCTGATAGGTGGTGCGTCCCGTCACCACCACGAAACCGGCGGCGACCACTACGGCGCCGTGGTCACGGTCGGCCTGCACCGCGCCCCCGGCCCGATGGGGCGGGTGACCGCGCCGGTGCTCCTTGACGGGTGTGCTGCCGGCGGTCAACCTGTCATCGCTCGTCCAAGGCGAACTCGGATCGTATTGCCGAGGTGCCATTCGCCGGCGAGGTTTCGGTACGCCCGCCGTGAAACGCCGGGGTCGTTCCGGGCGGGCAGGCGAAAGGACGGTGTCGTGGCCATGCGACTCCTGACCGCCAGAGCGCTGGTTCTCGCCGGTTGCGGGTCACCGGCCGCGTCCGACGAATCCCCCGAAGGGCAGGCGCAGCCGCAGGGCGGCTGCCCGCTCACTCCGGAAGCCCTCTCCAGGGCCACATCCCTGAGCTGGGAGTTGCGGGAGAAGCCGGAAGGACCGGGAGACAGGGAGGATCCGGGACGCCGGAAACCCACCGTTGCCGAGGGTTCCGGCGCTTCCGATCACCCCTGAACGCCGGCCGGCGGCGCGAGCCAGGCGGGCAACGGGCGGGTGTGCAGTACGTCCAGTCGCGAGACGGCCCGGGTCAGCACGACGTAGAGCCGGTTGAGTCCTCGGGGCTCGGCTTCGACGATCTCGGCGGGCTCGGCCACCACCACGTGGTCGTATTCGAGCCCCTTGGCCATCGCCGCCGGGACGGCGGTGACGCGGGCCGCGGAGGCGATGTCGTCGAGCGTGGCGACCTCGATGCCCTCGGCTCTCAGGGTCGCCGCCAGCGGGCCGAGGGTGGCGTCGGCGGCTATCAGCGCGATCGAGCCCTCATGGCCGAGGGCGTCGCGCACCGCGGCGACCGTGGCAGGGCCGAGATCGGAGGTCTCGCGGATCCTGAGACGGCCGTCGGCGCGGAACGAGCGGGTCCTGGGCACGTCCACCGTCAACACCTCAAGCAGGCGGTTGGCGAGCGTGACGACGGCCGCGGGCACGCGGAAGCCGGTGGTCAGGGCGATCAGCTCCGCTTCCGGCTTACCGAGATGGGAGAGATGCTCCCGCCACCCCCGAGCCGCCCACGGCGTGGTGCCCTGGGCGAGGTCGCCGAGGACGGTGATCGAACCGTGCTCGCTTCTGCGGGCGACGGCCCGGCACTGCATCGCCGACAGGTCCTGCGCCTCGTCGACGACGATGTGACCGTAACCCCGTGGGCGCTCCAGCAGGCCCGAGACCTCGTCGAGGAGTACGGCGTCGGCCGCCGACCACCTGGCGCTCCTGAACGAGCGCGGCGGCCTGGCCCACAGGATCGCCGACTGCTCGCCGGGGGTGAGGATCCCGTCCGCGGCCCCGGCCAGTGACGCGGGGTCGCCGAGCAGCTCCGCCAGCACCTCCTCCGGCTGGGTGGCGGGCCACACCGCGTCGACGTGTGCGCTGAGGGCCCTGGTCATCCCGCGCCTCCAGGCGGCGCTCGCGCTCCGGCCACGTGCCTCCGCCCGCCGGAGCAGGACGGCCACGATACGCGAGAGCACGCGCTCGCGGCCCACACCGTACGGGGTCGCCTCCCGCAGGGCGGCGGTCACGATGGCACCGAACTCCTCCTGTCCCACCCGCCAGCGGTAGGAGCCGTCGGGGACGGTGATCGGACCCGGCGGGGCCGTCACCCGCCGGTACAGCGCCCGGCGCAGCACCTCCGCCATACGGACGTCGTGCTTGACGGCCGCCGCCGCCTCACCGTCATCGCCCTGGAGCGGCCCGCGCGCCAGCAACCGGTCCACGGTCGTCTGCTCGACGTCGACCTCGCCCAGTGCCGGCAGCACGGCCGAGACGTACCCGAGGAACGCCTGGTTCGGGCCGAGGATCAGGACGCCTCCGCGTGCGAGCCGTTGCCGGTGGGTGTAGAGCAGGTAGGCGGCCCGGTGCAGCCCGACCGCGGTCTTGCCCGTGCCCGGTGCTCCCTGGACGCAGATCGACCCCTCAAGCCCGGCGCGGACCAGTTCGTCCTGCTCGGGCTGAATGGTGGCCACGATGTCACGCATCGGCCCGACGCGGGGGCGCTCGATCTCGGCGGCCACGATCCGGCTCGCCACGCCCAGGTCCTGACCGGCTTCGAGATGCTCGTCCTCGAAGCCGGTCAATGCGACCGGCTCCCGCGACCAGCCGAAACGGCGCCGTACGGACACTCCTCGCGGGTCGCGGGCGCTCGCCCGGTAGAACGTCGCGGAGACGGGCGCGCGCCAGTCGATCACCATCGGCGCTCGCCCGGGGCCGCCGGAGACGTGGCGCCGGCCGATGTAGTAACGCTGTCCGTGGTGCTCGGCCGAGCCGGGGCCGAAGTCGAGGCGGCCGAAGAACGGTGGGCCGTCCGGCTGCTCGTCCAGCTCCTTGGCAAGGCTCCTCAGGTCGTAACCCAGCCTTTCCGCGCTGTAGCGGTCACCCGCCACCCGCTCGCCGATGACGACGTTCAGCCGCGCGCCCTCGGCCATCCGGCGGATGGCCGCCCTGCACTCCCTCAGATAGGCCCGCTCGTCGTCGAGTCCGGTACCTGTCATCGCACCTCACCCTCAAAAAACTTAACCGGGTTAAGATATTAACCGAGTTGCGCTTCTGTTAGGTTGGAACGCGTGACAGGACTCCGTGAACGCAAGAGGCGGCAGGTCCACGAGACGATCTCGGCGGAGGCGATCTCGCTCTTCCTCCAGCGGGGATTCGACGAGGTGTCGGTCGCCGAGGTGGCGGCGGCGGCGGGGGTTTCCAAACCGACGCTCTTCAAGTACTTCCCGACCAAGGAGGACCTTGTCCTGCACCGCATCTCCGACCATCAGGGTGAGGCCGCCCGGGTCGTGCGCGAGCGCGGGGCGGGCGAGGCGCCGCTGGAGGCGCTGCACCGCCACTTCCTGGCCGGGCTGGAGCGGCGCGATCCCGTGACGGGGCTCAACGACCACCCCGAGGTGCTCGAATACCACCGGATGGTCTTCTCCACGCCCAGCCTCGCGGCCCGGGTGCTCCACTACATGGCCTCGGACGAGGAGGCCCTCGCCGCCGCGCTCGACGAGATCACCGACGAGCTCACCGCCCGACTCGTCGCGGGCCAGGTCCTGGCCGTCCAGCGGGTGCTGGCCCGGCGCAACTGGCTGAGGCTGGTGGAGGGGGAGACGGCCGCGCGGGCCCACCCCTCGGCCGTCGCCGCCGCCGACCACGCGTTCGCCCTGCTCCCGAAACCGGGCTGAACACCGCGCCGGAGACCTCGCGCCGGCGGAGTGCGGCCGCGCTCGTGCGGCGTGACCTTTCGAGTCGGCCGTGACACGCCCGCGGGCGTCGCGAGGTGATCATGGCGACGTGGCTGTAGGGTTCCTGCCCCGCCGGAGCGCGGGCCCGGCGCGGTCCGTCGTTGACAGACGTCTCCACGTGTTCCTGCTGTGGAAACAGTGTTTCCTTGCCGGCACTGTCCGGACCCGGACGGCCCCCAGCACCGCAGCGGACGTAGCCGAGCGGCCCGTCGCGGGAGGGGCGGCGGGACCTTCCGCCGCCCGCCGAGGACGTCAGCTCTCGATCTCCGTGCGGTCGCCCGACCACAGGGTGTGGAAGGAGCCCTCGCGGTCCACCCGCTGGTAGGTGTGCGCACCGAAGAAGTCACGCTGGCCCTGGATCAGGGCCGCGGGCAGGCGCTCGGCCCGCAGCCCGTCGTAGTAGGCCAGCGCGGTGGAGAAGCCCGGTGCCGGGATGCCCAGCTCGACGGCCTTCGCCACCACCCGCCGCCACGAGTCCTGCGCCAGGGTCAGCGCCTCGGCGAAATAGGGAGCGGCGAGCAGGGTGACCGGCTTGTCCGGCGCCGCGTACGCCTCGCGGATGCGGTTCAGGAAGACGGCGCGGATGATGCAGCCGCCCCGCCAGATCGTGGCCAGCACGCCGGGGTCGACGTTCCAGCCGTACTCGGCGCTGCCCGCCCTGATCATGTCGAACCCCTGGGAGTAGGCGACGATCTTCGAGGCGTACAGCGCCCGCCGCACATCCTCGGCGAAGTCCTCGCCGACGGCGCCGGCCGGTACGCCCGAGGGGCCCGGCAGGCCGCGCGCGGCCGCGCGCAGGTCGGCGTGGCCGGACAGGGAGCGGGCGAACACCGCCTCGGCGATGCCGCTCACCGGAACCCCCAGGTCCAGGGCGATCTGTACGGTCCACCGGCCGGTGCCCTTCTGCTCCGCCCGGTCGGCGATCACGTCGACGAGCGGCCTGCCGGTGGTCGCGTCGACCTGGCGGAGCACCTCGGCGGTGATCTCGATCAGGTACGAGGACAGCTCACCTGAGTTCCACTCCGCGAAGATGTCCGCGAGCTCCGCCGGGGTCCGGCCGAGCCCTTGCCTGAGCAGGTCGTACGCCTCGGCGATGAGCTGCATGTCGGCGTACTCGATGCCGTTGTGCACCATCTTCACGAAGTGCCCGGCGCCGTCGGGGCCGATGTGCGCGCAGCAGGGCACGCCGTCGACCTTCGCCGCGATGTCCTCCAGCAACGGCCCCAGCGTCTCGTACGACTCCTTCGAGCCGCCAGGCATGATGCTCGGCCCGAGCAGCGCGCCCTCCTCCCCGCCGGAGACGCCCGCGCCGACGAAGTGCAGGCCGCGCTCGCGCAGCGCGGCCTCGCGCCTGCGCGTGTCGAGGAAGTGCGCGTTCCCGCCGTCCACCAGCATGTCGCCCGGCTCCAGCAGGGGGGCGAACTCCTCGATCACCGCGTCGGTCGCCGCCCCGGCCTTGACCATAATCAGGATGCGCCGGGGGCGCTCCAGCGCCGCGACGAACTCCTCGGGAGTCTCGCAGGGGACGAAGGTCCCCTCGTCCCCGTGCTCCTCGATCAGTGCCTTGGTCCTGTGGTGTGACCTGTTGTGCACCGCCACCGAATGCCCGTGCCTGGCCAGGTTACGGGCGAGGTTCGCCCCCATGACGGCCAGCCCTGTCACACCGATCTGTGCCTGAGTCATCAAATACCTCCAGCTCGGAGACCTCGGTCCGCATGACCGGGAGAGAAAACACGACAGGATGCCACGTAGTGGGTTTCTCGAAAGAATGAGCGAACCCGGTCCGTGCACCGTCACCGTTTGTGACGTACGCAGATCGCGAAGCGAGCGTTCACACCTCGCTTCCATCCAATTCTTCACGGCAAGAATGCCAGTCCGCACCCGCCCTGGCTAAAAGGGCGAAGAGAGTGTCTGCGCCGTGCCGAGCGGCGGACCGGCCGCTTCCGAGCGGCTCCGGATCCCCGAGAGGGCTCACCGGCCGAAGCGGATTCCCGGGGTCTCCAAGCCGATGAGGCCGCCCAGGCACCGGTAGACCCGTGCCCCACCCTGGAACTGCTCCCGAGAGGGGGGCAGGACCGTGCCCTGCCACCTGCTCCACCGATCGCTGCGGGTGTCGTACATGGAGGCGAACATGACCTGCTCCGAGCACACCTTCCGCACCGTCGGATGCTTCTCCAGGGCTGCCAGGTCGTAGGTGAGCGAGTCCTGCGGAAGCGGGGCGATCGCGTACGTCTCCCACACGTGTGACTCCTCGCAGCCGATCCGCCTGGCCGTGGTGTCGCCCGCGATCGAGACGAGGCCGCCCCAGCACTCGGGCTTCACCACGCACGCGGCCCCCGCACCCGCGACCGCCGAGGCGGGGCAGGCCGCCGTGACCGTGGCAACCTCCGGAACCTTGGGGGCCGCGGACGCGCCGGGCGCCGAGGCCGTGCCGTCCCCGGCGTTCTCGTCGCCCCGGAGCGCCTGCCGGCCCGACTGCTGCGAGGTGGTCGGGGTCCGGTCGCGATCCTCGATGTACATGAGCCCGGCCCCGGCCAGCAGCAGGATCACGAAGGCTACCGCCACCGCGACGAAGACCCGCGTGTTCGACGAGGCGGGATGCTCGGGCGATTTGGTACCGCTCACCCCCGGAGACGTCAGATGCGACCGCACCGGCTCCCTGCCGGGCCCGCCCTGGACCGGCGGCGTGCCGTACGGCGGTAGCGTTGTGGCGTACGGCGGTGAGGGGGCAGGGGGAGGGGAGACGAGCCGCGGGGCATGAGGCGGGGAGGCCGGGGCGTCACTCCCCGGGCGCAGGCTCGCGAGGGCGTCGCGCAGTGCGGCCACCGAGGGGGTGCGCCGCGCGGGATCGGCGGCCATGGCATCCCTGAGCACGGCGGTCAGCTCCGGCGGCACCCCCGGGATCTCGGGGACGGGCAGGCGGTGCAGGGCCATGATGACCGCGATGTTGACCACGCCGCTCTCCGGGAAGCGCGGAGGGCGCCCGGAGAGCAGCGCGTACAGCGTGGCGGCGAGGGAGTAGACGTCGCCCGCGGGGGCGGGTTCGGTCAGCTCGAACGCCTCGGGCGGAGCATAGGCCGGGGTGAGGGACTCCCTGGTCACCGATGCCTCGCTGCCCGACGAGGGCATGGTGGCCAGGCCGAAGTCGGAGAGCACCACATTGCCGTACCGGTTGATCAGGATGTTGGCAGGCTTGATGTCGCGGTGCAGCACTCCGGCGGCGTGCGCCGCCGACAGCGCGTCGGCGATCCTGATGCCGATGTCGGTGACCTCGACCGGTGGCAGCCGCCCCTCCGCACGCATCCGGTCCAGCAGTGACCCGCCAGGGCACAGCTCCAGGACCATGTACGGCCGCCCATCGGGCAGGACCCCGGCGTCGTAGACATGGGCGACGTGCGGATGGCCGGAGAGGGCGCCCGCCGAGGTCACCTCGCGCATGAAACGGCGCCGGTCCCGTTCCGAGACCAGCACCCGGTTGTCCACCTTGAGCGCGACCTCACGCTCCACCGCCAGCTGCCTGGCCCGGTAGACGATTCCGAAACCACCCTGGCCGAGCACCCCGGACACCTCGTAGCCCGGTACGGCGACGGCACCCGCTCCGGCCACCTGCCACCTCCTGAAGACGAGCGGCAGATTACCGGAGTTTCACCCACGAACCACGCGTTATACCGGCAGGTGCCGCTTCTGGTCGCCGGAACGTCCGGCACCGAGCTCCGCCAGAAGCGCGTCCCAGCGGGCCCCGATGGCGTCGAGGTTGTAGTCGGCTGCCGTCAGCGCCGCGTTGTCGCCGAGCCTGCCACGCAGCCTCCGGTCCTCGATCAGCCGGCAGAGCGCCTCGGCGAGCGCCGCGGGCTTTTTCGGCGGAACGAGCAGCCCGTTGTGCTCGTGTGCGATGACCTCTCCAAGGCCGTGCGGGCAGTCGAAGCTCACCACCGGCACCCCCTTGCTCATCGCCTCCAGGATCGTCATGCTGAATCCCTCGTAGCGCGAGCTGACGGCGTAGATCGATGACTTGGCCAGCTCCATGCCGATCTCCGACGAGCTGCCCATGAGCAGCATCGTGTCCGACAGTCCGGCCTCCTCGATCCTGGCGCGAAGCCTCCGCTCGGCCTCGGGCCTGCCGCGCCCGTAGAGGCGCAACACCCAGTCGGGGTGCGCCGCGGCGACGGGCTTCCACGCCTTCACCAGCAGGTCGAAACCCTTCTCCTGCCTCGGGATCAGCATGCTCGGCAGGCGCGACAGCAGCCACCCCACCGGGCCTCGCCGCCGGGTCCTGTCGTCCAGGAACGACACCCGCACGCCCAGCGGGATAGGAAAGAACGGCTTCCTGGCCGTCCGGACCACGCTGACGATCTCCACATCGCGCTCGCGCGCCAGGTGACCCGCCAGGTTGAGCACGGTCCTGATGGTGCCGCCCATTCCGTACGCGTGCTGCAGCAGGATCCGGACGGTTCTCGTGTCGGGCGCCGGAGCGCGCCTCGCCCGCCTCGCGTTGAGCGCCCGCAGCACCCCGAACGCCGCCCGCCTGACAGCCACCCGTGCTCGCCGCGTCTTCACGCTCTTCCCCGACATGCCGAGAGCCCCCCGCCCATAACCATGTCATCGCCAAGAAGCTGGTCGGCAAGGCCAAGGACACCCGCTCCGGGATCGCCCTGGAAGATCTTCAGGGCATTCGGGAGCGGGTCACGGTTCGTAAGGCTCAGCGTGCCGACCTGCACTCGTGGGGTTTCCATCAGTTGCGGACGTTCGTGACGTACAAGGCCGCCCTGGCCGGGGTACCGGTGCGGTTGGTGGATCCGCGCAACACCTCCCGCACCTGCCCCGGGTGCGGTCACCTCGACAAACGGAACCGTCCCACCAGGGATGAGTTCTGTTGTGTTTTGTGCGGGCTCGCTGGCCCGGCGGATTACTTCGCGGCGATCAATATCGGTCGCCGGGCAGTGTGTCACGCTGCCGACGACGCGGCCTGAACCGTATCTGCCAGGTATGGCGAGGAGCTGCAAGCTCGGTCCCTTTCAGGGCCGAGAAGCTGACGGCGCTTTCGGCTGGGGCTCCCGGCCTATGCTGTTCCTCTCCGTGTGAGGGGAGCATCGGTGGGCGGACGGGATCCGGATCGGCGTCGAGCGCTGCTTGACGCCGCGGACCGGGTGATCCGGCGTGAGGGACCCGAGGCGTCCATGGCGTCGATCGCCGCCGAGGCGGGGGTCACCAAGCCCATCCTCTACCGGCACTTCGGTGACAAGAGCGGGCTCTACCAGGCCCTGGCGAACCGGCATGTCCGTACCGTGGTCGGCCTGCTGCGCCCGGAGTTCGACCGGGCCAGGGCCGACCTGCGCAGTCGCGCCCGGGCGACGATCGACGCCTATCTGGAGATGATCGCGGCCAACCTGAACCTCTACCGGTTCCTCTTCTACCGGGCCGGTGCGGAGGACAGCCGGACCCACTCCCAGATGACCGCCATCGTGCGCAGCCTCGGTGAGGAACTCGGCACGGTGATCGCCGCCGAGATGGCGGTGCCCGATCCGGTTCGCGCCCAGGTACTGGGTCACGCCTTCGTCGGTATGGTTCAGGCCACCGGTGACTGGTGGCTGGAGCATCCCGAGGTGGACCGGGCCGAAGTCGTCGAGGGGCTGGTCAGCGTCATCGTGGCGACGATGTCGGCCACGCTCTCCCGCTGACGTCGCCTGCCACGGGCTATTCGCTACGGACCGAACCGTGCCTTCTGGAGCACCTGCCAGGGCAGGAAGACGGTGATCCATCGGTTTTCTCTGGTGGCGTGGCCGATTTGACGATGCGGGACGAGGTTCGTACAGTTCACCAGACCCGAGGGAGACGGCGGTGGCGCCGGGGCCTCGGGAACCTCTCTAGCGATCTTCGCCTCAAGGGGATATCTATCTCCAAAGGGGTCTGATTCGACATGAATCAGACGGTCGAGTAGGTTAGAAGGGTTGCTCTGGAAACGGAGCCGCCGAATTCCAGCAAGACCCGCAAGATCAAGTCAATCGTTTCAAAACGAGCCGGTTTGACACGAAAAAGCGGGCCTGAAAGAATAACGGCACAACGAAAGAACAGAACAAAACGAACCGCCCCTGGTTCTCCGGCCGAAACTGGTCGGGACGACGGTGTACGCGTCCGTTTCTTGAGAACTCAACAGTGTGTTAAAAGCCAGTGCATGAAGCACAACCCTGTCCAACCTGCCCTTTCATCGGGGTGGGGGACGGATTCCTTTGGTTGAACATCCATCATGTGAGATGGGTGCTTTCAGCCGGGAGCAACTGTTCAGACATTGTTTGGAGAGTTTGATCCTGGCTCAGGACGAACGCTGGCGGCGTGCTTAACACATGCAAGTCGAGCGGAAAGGCCCTTCGGGGTACTCGAGCGGCGAACGGGTGAGTAACACGTGAGTAACCTGCCCCTGACTCTGGGATAAGCCCGGGAAACTGGGTCTAATACCGGATACGACACCTCCCGGCATCGGGTGGGTGTGGAAAGTCTTTTCGGTTGGGGATGGACTCGCGGCCTATCAGCTTGTTGGTGGGGTAACGGCCTACCAAGGCGACGACGGGTAGCCGGCCTGAGAGGGCGACCGGCCACACTGGGACTGAGACACGGCCCAGACTCCTACGGGAGGCAGCAGTGGGGAATATTGCGCAATGGGCGAAAGCCTGACGCAGCGACGCCGCGTGGGGGATGACGGCCTTCGGGTTGTAAACCTCTTTCAGCAGGGACGAAGTTGACGTGTACCTGCAGAAGAAGCGCCGGCTAACTACGTGCCAGCAGCCGCGGTAATACGTAGGGCGCAAGCGTTGTCCGGAATTATTGGGCGTAAAGAGCTCGTAGGTGGCTTGTCACGTCGGGTGTGAAAGCTTGGGGCTTAACTCCAGGTCTGCATTCGATACGGGCTGGCTAGAGGTAGGTAGGGGAGAACGGAATTCCTGGTGTAGCGGTGAAATGCGCAGATATCAGGAGGAACACCGGTGGCGAAGGCGGTTCTCTGGGCCTTACCTGACGCTGAGGAGCGAAAGCGTGGGGAGCGAACAGGATTAGATACCCTGGTAGTCCACGCTGTAAACGTTGGGCGCTAGGTGTGGGGACCTTCCACGGTTTCCGCGCCGTAGCTAACGCATTAAGCGCCCCGCCTGGGGAGTACGGCCGCAAGGCTAAAACTCAAAGGAATTGACGGGGGCCCGCACAAGCGGCGGAGCATGTTGCTTAATTCGACGCAACGCGAAGAACCTTACCAAGGCTTGACATCGCCCGGAAACACTCAGAGATGGGTGCCTCTTCGGACTGGGTGACAGGTGGTGCATGGCTGTCGTCAGCTCGTGTCGTGAGATGTTGGGTTAAGTCCCGCAACGAGCGCAACCCTTGTTCAATGTTGCCAGCACGCTCCTTCGGGGGTGGTGGGGACTCATTGGAGACTGCCGGGGTCAACTCGGAGGAAGGTGGGGATGACGTCAAGTCATCATGCCCCTTATGTCTTGGGCTGCAAACATGCTACAATGGCCGGTACAGAGGGTTGCGATACCGTGAGGTGGAGCGAATCCCTAAAAGCCGGTCTCAGTTCGGATTGGGGTCTGCAACTCGACCCCATGAAGTCGGAGTCGCTAGTAATCGCAGATCAGCAACGCTGCGGTGAATACGTTCCCGGGCCTTGTACACACCGCCCGTCACGTCACGAAAGTCGGCAACACCCGAAGCCCGTGGCCCAACCAGCTTGTCTGGGGGGAGCGGTCGAAGGTGGGGCTGGCGATTGGGACGAAGTCGTAACAAGGTAGCCGTACCGGAAGGTGCGGCTGGATCACCTCCTTTCTAAGGAGCATCGGCTGCGGTCATCTTCGGGTGGTCGTGGTTCATGTCGTGTCTGCAGGCGTACGTTCTGCACACGGCGCGCTCATTAGTGGAGCACTGGCTACTCAACCGGGTCTGTCGGCCGGGACTGCTAGTACCGCCCTCGTGAGAGGGAGTGGGAACGGGGTTTCGGGGGCTGGGTCTGGTTGGACACACTGTTGGGTCCTGAGGAAACGGACATCATGGCGGGCCCGCCTGTGGCGGGCTTGCTGTCTGTTGGAGCCTCATGCGGGACCATCCTCCTGTCATACCGGTCTGGTTCTTCGGAGCCGGGTGTTGGTGGCGGGGCGGGTTTGGTCGCTGTTTGTTGTTTGAGATTTGCATAGTGGACGCGAGCATCTTTGTGGCCAAGTTTTTTAGGGCACACGGTGGATGCCTTGGCATCAGGAGCCGATGAAGGACGTGGGAGGCTGCGTTAAGCCCCGGGGAGTCGCCAACCAGACTTTGATCCGGGGATGTCCGAATGGGGAAACCTAGCACCAGTCATGTGGTGTTGCCTCCGCCTGAATGTATAGGGCGGTTGGTGGTAACGCGGGGAAGTGAAACATCTCAGTACCCGTAGGAAGAGAAAACAAATTAGTGATTCCGTGAGTAGTGGTGAGCGAAAGCGGATCAGGCTAAACCGTAGGCGTGTGATAGCCGGCAGGCGTTGCGTTTACGGGGTTGTGGGACCCTCTGACGGTTTCTGCCGAGACCGTAGACAGTAAGAAATCCTTCCGATAGCCGAAGCTTCTGGGAAGTGGCGCCGTAGACCGTGAGAGTCGGGTAGGCGAAATTGGTTGGACTGTTGGAGGGGATCCCAAGTAGCACGGGGCCCGAGAAATCCTGTGTGAATCTGCCAGGACCACCTGGTAAGCCTAAATACTCCCTGATGACCGATAGTGAACAAGTACCGTGAGGGAAAGGTGAAAAGCGCCCCGGTGAGGGGTCGTGAAATAGTACCTGAAACCGTGTGCCTACAAGCCGTAGGAGCGTAAACATTCTTCGGAGTGTTTGTGATGTGACTGCGTGCCTTTTGAAGAATGAGCCTGCGAGTTATGGTGTGTGGCGAGGTTAACCCGTGTGGGGGAGCCGTAGCGAAAGCGAGTCTGAATAGGGCGTTTGAGTCGCATGCTGTAGACCCGAAGCGGAGTGATCTAGGCATGGGCAGGTTGAAGCGCGGGTAAGACCGCGTGGAGGACCGAACCCACCAGGGTTGAAAACCTGGGGGATGACCTGTGTTTAGGGGTGAAAGGCCAATCAAACTCCGTGATAGCTGGTTCTCCCCGAAATGCATTTAGGTGCAGCGTTGCGTGTTTCTTGCCGGAGGTAGAGCACTGGATGGCTAATGGGCCCGACAAGGTTACTGACGTCAGCCAAACTCCGAATGCCGGTAAGTGAGAGCGCAGCAGTGAGACTGCGGGGGATAAGCTCCGTAGTCGAGAGGGAAACAGCCCAGACCACCGACTAAGGCCCCTAAGCGTGTGCTAAGTGGGAAAGGATGTGGAGTCGCAGTGACAACCAGGAGGTTGGCTTAGAAGCAGCCACCCTTGAAAGAGTGCGTAATAGCTCACTGGTCAAGTGATTCTGCGCCGACAATGTAGCGGGGCTCAAGTACACCGCCGAAGTCGTGGCATTCACACGTATAACTGAGCCTTTGTGGTTTAGGTGTGTGGATGGGTAGGGGAGCGTCGTGCGGCCGGTGAAGCAGCGGAGTGATCCAGCTGTGGAGGCTGTGCGAGTGAGAATGCAGGCATGAGTAGCGAATCAGAAGTGAGAAACTTCTGCGCCGGATGACCAAGGGTTCCTGGGGCAGGCTAATCCGCCCAGGGTAAGTCGGGACCTAAGGCGAGGCCGACAGGCGTAGTCGATGGACAACGGGTTGATATTCCCGTACCCGCTACGATGCGCCAATACTGAATCCAGTGATACTAAGGGTCCTTAAGCCCCTAACGCCCTTCGGGGTGTGGGTGAGGCTGAACGCCTGGCCTGAACTGGTAGTAGGTAAGCGATGGGGTGACGCAGGAAGGTAGCCCAGCCCAGGCGATGGTAGTCCTGGGGTAAGCATGTAGGACGTGTTGTAGGCAAATCCGCAGCACATTAAGTCTGAGATGTGATGCCGAGCCGATTGTGGCGAAGTGGGTGATCCTATGCTGCCGAGAAAAGCCTCTAGTGAGTGTCGTGGCGGCCCGTACCCTAAACCGACTCAGGTGGTCAGGTAGAGAATACTAAGGCGATCGGGTGAACTGTGGTTAAGGAACTCGGCAAATTGCCCCCGTAACTTCGGGAGAAGGGGGGCCTTCGCTGGTGACGAACCTTTGCGTTCTGAGCTGGTGGGGGTCGCAGAGGCCAGGGGGAAGCGACTGTTTACTAAAAACACAGGTCCGTGCGAAGTCGTAAGACGATGTATACGGACTGACGCCTGCCCGGTGCTGGAACGTTAAGGGGACCGGTTAGTGGGGTTTACTCCGCGAAGCTGAGAACTTAAGCGCCAGTAAACGGCGGTGGTAACTATAACCATCCTAAGGTAGCGAAATTCCTTGTCGGGTAAGTTCCGACCTGCACGAATGGCGTAACGACTTCCCCGCTGTCTCAACCGCAGACCCGGCGAAATTGCACTACGAGTAAAGATGCTCGTTACGCGCAGCAGGACGGAAAGACCCCGGGACCTTCACTATAGCTTGACATTGGCGTTTGGAACGTCTTGTGTAGGATAGGTGGGAGACGGTGAAGCTATCACGCTAGTGGTGGTGGAGTCATTGGTGAAATACCACTCTGGTCGTTTTGAACGTCTAACTTCGGTCCGTGATCCGGATCAGGGACAGTGTCTGGTGGGTAGTTTAACTGGGGCGGTTGCCTCCTAAAGAGTAACGGAGGCGCCCAAAGGTTCCCTCAGCCTGGTTGGCAATCAGGTGTCGAGTGTAAGTGCACAAGGGAGCTTGACTGTGAGACCGACGGGTCGAGCAGGAGCGAAAGCTGGGACTAGTGATCCGGCGGTGGCATG
The DNA here is from genome assembly GCF_050943795.1 of Streptosporangium sp. CA-115845. NCBI lineage: Bacteria > Bacillati > Actinomycetota > Actinomycetes > Streptosporangiales > Streptosporangiaceae > Streptosporangium > Streptosporangium sp. CA-115845. Next base: position 4,241,021 of record NZ_CP191988.1, read on the forward strand.
TGGAAGCGCCGTCGCTCAACGGCTAAAAGGTACCCCGGGGATAACAGGCTGATCTTCCCCAAGAGTCCATATCGACGGGATGGTTTGGCACCTCGATGTCGGCTCGTCGCATCCTGGGGCTGGAGTAGGTCCCAAGGGTTGGGCTGTTCGCCCATTAAAGCGGCACGCGAGCTGGGTTTAGAACGTCGCGAGACAGTTCGGTCCCTATCCGCTGCGCGCGCAGGAGACTTGAAAGGAGCTGTCCCTAGTACGAGAGGACCGGGACGGACGAACCTCTGGTGTGCCAGTTGTTCCGCCAGGAGCACGGCTGGTTGGCTACGTTCGGAAGGGATAACCGCTGAAAGCATCTAAGCGGGAAGCTCGCCTTGAGATGAGGTCTCCCACCACGAGAGTGGGTAAGGCTCCCGGTAGACGACCGGGTTGATAGGCTGGAGGTGGAAGCGCAGTAATGTGTGGAGCTGACCAGTACTAATAGGCCGAGGACTTGACCACAAAGCAACATGCTTGATCTGTGCAGCGCTCTGTCCCTTCGCCGGGTCCGGAGCAGCGCCAGATCAAGGTCTTGCTCGCGTCCACTAGGCAATTCTGAGACAGCAAACAGTGGTTTGTGTGTTTCATAGTGTTACGGCGGTTATGGCGAAGGGGAAACACCCGGTTACATTCCGAACCCGGAAGTTAAGCTCTTCAGCGCCGATGGTACTGCACCGGGGACGGTGTGGGAGAGTAGGTCGCCGCCGGACAATCTTTATTGAGGGCCCTCACCTTTTGGTGGGGGCCTTCGTGTTTTCCAGGGAGTCTTCCGAAAGACCGGGGTTCTGGTCGGCCGGTGGGGGCTCCTCGCGCCCCCATGGATGGTTTCGAAAGCGAGCGCTGCGAGGAACCTCGGCCTATCCCCGGAGATGGCGTCTCGGTTCAGGACAGTGCCTCCAGGAGATCCCATTCGGTCTCGCAGACACGGCGGCCGATCGCGGCCAGTTCCACGGATCGGGCGCCGCCCTCAAGGTGGCGCAGGGTCTGCGTGACGCAGATGATCCCCCACTTCAGCACACCGAACGTCTCCCACCAGCGCAGCGCGTCGCGGTCGACGGGATACCCGCTCGCCCGCTCGTAGGACTGGACGAGCCGCTCGTACTCCCCGAACCCGCCCACCGGCAGCGGCGATCCGAACCGCCAGGACTTCACGCACAACCAGCCGAGGTCCTCCATCGGATCGCCGGCGTGGGCGAGCTCCCAGTCGAGCACCGATCGGACCCCGTCGGGGCCGATGACGAGGTTGCCGTTCCGGAAGTCGCCGTGCACGACGGTCACCCGCTCGCTCGCGGGGCGGCAGCCGGAAAGGCGGCGGAAGGCCAGCTCGAAGACCGGGTGCGCGCTGCCGGTGAGATCCAGTATGTCCCGCCACGATCGGAGCGGATCGTCCGGCTCGATCGGCTGCGCGCCTGCCGAAACTCCGAGCTCGATCCTGGGCGTGAGCGAGACCAGCGGCATGCGATGGATCGCGGCCAGGATCTCGCCGCACTGGGCGGCCAGTAGCGGCCGGGCGTCCGTGAAGGCGTCGTCGCGGAGGATCCTGCGCGGGATCGTCTCCCCGTCCACCCGGCTCATCAGGATGTACGACTCTCCGGCCGCCAGCACTCGGGGCACGGGAACGCCGGCCGCCCCGGCCGCCCGCATCAGCCGCGCCTCCCCGGCCAGACCGATCCCGGCCGATCCGATTCCCGAATCCGGGACGGTGCCCGGAGAGTCCAGGCGCAGGATCAGCTCATGCGTGACGCCGCCAGGAACGATGACGTCCAGAGCCCACGTCTCCCGCGACGCACCGCCCGGTAGCCGGGCCCGCGAGGTGATGGCCGAGCCTGGCCCGAACACATCCGAGACGAGGTCGTCGATCATCGAAGGCCGAACTCCCAGTTGCCCCCCGCCACGTACTCGCCCAGGATCCGGCGGCCCACCGAGTCGATGTGCACCTCGTCGGGACCGTCGTAGACGCGACCGGCCCGGGCATGCCGGTACATCCGGTCCAGCGGGGTGTCCGGGGTCAGCCCCGCGGCACCGTACACCTGGATGGCCCGGTCGGTCACGTTGTGCAGCATCCGTGCCCCGGCCACCTTGGCCACTCCGATCTCCACCCGCGCCTGCTCACCCCGGTCGAGGGCCTCCGCCGCGCTCAACGTCAGCAGCCGGGCCGACTGGATCTCGGTGTAGGAGTCGAACACGTGCTGGCGCATCAGCTGCCTGTCCGCCAGTGGCCGGCCGAAGGCGCTGCGCTCGTGCAGGCGGCGGCACATCAGGTCGAAGGCCCGCTGGGCCTGGCCCAGCCAGCGCATGCAGTGGAAGATCCGGCCGGGGCCCAGCCGCTGCTGGGCGATGACAAAGCCCTGGCCACGCGGCCCGAGCAGGTTGGAGGCGGGCACCCGCACGTCGGAGTAGCGGACCTCGCAGTGACCGCCGTCGATGCCCAGCACCGGCGTGTCGCGCACGATGGTGTAGCCGGGTGTGTCGGTCGGTACCAGGATCATGGAGAACGCCAGGTGCGGGGCGGCGTCCGGCTCGGTACGGCACATCACCGTCGTGTACGCGGCCCGGTCCGCCCCGGTGGTGAACCACTTGTGGCCGTTGATCACCCACTCGTCGCCGTCCAGCACCGCCGTGGTCTGGAGCTGGGTGGGATCGCTGCTGGAGACGTTCGGCTCGGTCATCGCGAAACTCGGCCAGATCTCCGCCCGGACCAGCGGGGCGAGAAATCGCTCGCGCTGCTCGGGGTTGGCGTGCAGGCGCAGCATCAGCGAGTCCTGCAGGGTGAACGTGCCGAGTGCCAACTGCCCGAACTCGCTGCGGCCCTGCACCTCGTTCACGTACACGTAGTCGAGGAAGGGCAATCCGCCGCCGCCCAGCTCGCGGGGGTGCCCGAGGGCCCACAGTCCTTCCTTCTTCGCCTGTGCCTGCAGCTCGCGCAGGAGCGAGGCGGCCTCGGGCCCGGCCTCGTGGAGTACGGCCTCCGCCGGCTCCACCCGTTCGGTCATGAACGCGTGGACGGCGTCACGAATCGGCCGGACGCTGTCGGGAACCGCGAAGCTCATGGAATGATCTCACCGGAGATTCGTTGCCGCGTCAACGGATAAGGAGTTCCTTATGTCGCAGGGCATGCCCCATGACGTGCCGTCCGCGGCTCGGCTCGTCGCCGCGGTCCGTGACTTTCTGGAGAGCGATGTGCTCCCGGTCGTCGAGGGCCGGGTCCGTTTCCACGCCCGGGTGGCGGTCAACGTGCTGAGCATGGTCGAGCGGGAGCTCGAACTCGGCCCCGCGCAGCACGCCGCCCACCACGTGCGCCTCGGCGAGCTCGGCTTCGCCTCGGACGCCGAGCTCGCCGCCGCGATCCGCGAGGGGCTGGACGGCCCGGATCTTCTCGACTCCTTGGTGGCGACCGTACGGGACAAACTGGCCGTGGCGAACCCCGGCTACACCGCGACCCCTGACGGCCCGCCCCGCCCCTGACGGTCTCGGTTCTGAACTCGGCCTGGTCATGCCTCGGTCCGACCCGTCGGCAAGGTGCCCGCCGGCCGTGTGTCGCCCGATGCTTCTGCCGATTGTGGGCGAAAGTCGCGAGGCTTTCAAGCAAAGCTCTCGTCCGGCTGGGTTGCGCGACGCTTCGCCGCAGGTCGATCCGCGTGTCGTTGATGTGAGCGGTCGCGGGCGCCTGCCGGATCAACCTGCTCGGGTTCATCCGAACCGGAGCAGGGTTCGGCGTCCTGGAGGGTGGCCATCCAGGACTACCTGGGAAGACTCCCCGGGTTTGGGGCGTTCGGGCCCTGATGATCAAGATCGTGCGCTGGGGCGACTTTGGTCGTGAGTAACAGAAAGTTCAAGAGATCACGACAAAAGTGCTTCCTAAATGGGTAAAAGACGCGTAACTTCCACGCCAAGTTCTCTGCATGGCATCGAGAGGGCGAAGTGAGTCGGTCGGCGGCATCCACGGCAGGTCCCCGCGGGGAGGTGATCTGCCGGGCGATACCGCCGACCTGCGGCGGAAAGGGATCGGTGGTCACTCGGTCGAGGCATCGGGGATCACGGGGCTCCATCCACCCACACGGAAGTAGGAAAAGATGAGCGCACACGAAGAAGAGATCGACGAGGTCGCCGGCGCGTTGCGCCGCAGGCTCGGGTTGAACCGTCGCCAGTTCCTCGCGGCCACGACGGGAGTCACCGCGGTGGCCGCCATGTCGGCGGTCGGCCCGCTCGCGTCGGCCGCGTACGCGTCTCCCGGCGACAAGAACGTGCTGGTGCCGGAGGCCAAGCGGGGCATCATCCTCTACACCGTCCGCGACGTGATCTCCCGCGACCCGGCGACGAACCTGCCCGCCGGTTTCCGGCGCGTGTTCGAGGAGCTCTCGCGGATCGGCTACAAGCAGGTGGAGTTCGCGGGCTACCGCCAGCACGCGAACGCCGAGGGCGGGGCCGACCTGGAGACCGTCGAGGGCGCCCGGCTGCTGCGCCGGTGGCTCGACGACAACGGGCTCAAGGCACAGGGCAACCACGGTTTCATCCCCGGCTCCTGGCCACTCACCGAGGCCGACCTCGATCGCTTCAAGCGGACCCTGGAGATCGCCGACATCCTCGGCATGGAGCACGTGGGCACCGGCGGCGACCCGACCAACAGCGCCTACCAGGCTGACTGGGATGTCGCCGCCCAGAAATGGAACGGCCTCGGCTCGATCGCCTCGGCCGCCGGTCTCAAGTTGTACACGCACAACCACGACGCGGCGTACGGCTTCCTTCTCGACGAGGGCCCGCTCGATGAGCTGGGCCGGCCCACCCGCTCGTCGGGCGTCCGGAAGCTGGAGTACTTCCTCAAGATCACCAGCCGCAGGCACGTCTATCTCGAGATGGACATCTTCTGGGCGCACGTGGCCCGGTTCAAGCACCGCACCTACACCGCGCGCAACGGCTCCACCGAGACCGACATCTTCGACCCCCTGAGGCTCGTGCGGCAGAACGAGAAGCGCTTCCCGCTGTTCCACGCCAAGGACGGCAAGGCCAACGAGGCCACCGCCAACGGCTACGACATGGTGCCGTTCGGCACCGGGGACATCGACTACAGCACCTTCTTCGCCAAGCTGGACATAGAGAAGCGCCACAACCCGATGTACGAGCAGGACAACGCGCCCGGAGGAACGGCGGAGCCGGGCCGCTCGCTGCAGTACGCCGATCTCAGCTACAAGAACATGGCCGCCCTGCGCCGCGGTCGCCACTGACGCCCCGCCCGAAGAACCCGAGAGGTTCGGCGGACCGCCACGTGATCGCTGCCGTTGCCGCGGCGCGAGTGGCGGTCCGCCCTGTCCTGACACCCCCCTGAAGAAGAGGCTCAGGAAATTGAAGCGTACCCGCATGACGGTCGGCAGGGCACTCGCCGCTCTGTTGCTCCCCTCGGTGGTGCTGGTCGCCGCGCCCGCGCCCGCACACGCCCATGAAGCCGCTACCGGAATGCGGGCTAGTGTTCCGGGCTTCAGCCCGGGGGTGAAGGCTCGCGTGTGAGTGCTCGCTAGGGCGCGAGTGTGCTCTGGACCGGGCGGTTTTGCTGCTCGATGTACTGGCGCACGATCGACAACGGTGCGCCGCCGACGCTCCCGGCGAAGTAGGAGCCCGACCAGAGTTTGTTCGCCCGGTAGTAGTGGGCGGCCAACTCGGGGAACTCTTGTCGCATCCGCCGGGACGCCACACCCTTCAGCGAGTTGACGAGCTTGGACAGGGCAACCTTGGGCGGGAAGTTGACCAGCAGGTGGACGTGGTCGTTCCCGCCGTTGAACTCCGCCAGCTCGGTCTCGAAGTCGGCGCACACATCCCTCATGATTTCTTCCATGCGGATCAGGTGGGGGTCGGTGAACACCCGATGCCGGAACTTGGTCACGAAAACCAAGTGGGCGTGGAGCAGGAAAACACAGTGCCTGCCAGTCCTTATATCGCTGTATTCAGCCATAACCCAATGCTGGATCAGATAGGATCACGGTCATGAGCGGGCAGGGGACGGTCAAGCGGCAGCGCGGACACAAAGCCCGCCTGGAGCTGACCCGCGCTCAGTCTGCGATCTTGGATGAGCAGGCGTCCGCCGCGATCACCGTGTGGAACTGCCTGCACGCCTATTGGACGCATTTCTCCGGTAAAAGGCCGACCCTGGCCCAGGCCGACCAGGCGATCCGTCAAGCCCGCGCGGACTTCCCGTTCCTGGCGGTGCTGCCCGCCCAGGCCGCCCAAGCCGTACCGTGATGCGGCCAGCCGTAACGGAACCGTGTTCGCCTGCGTCAATCCCGGGTGTGGGTGGGTCGGCCACGCCGACACCAACGCCGCGATCAATATCGACAACGCCGACGGATCAGCGGTGTCAGGACGTGGAGACCTCGGGGTTACCCGGTCTGTGAAGCGTCAACCCCCGCGCGCCGCTTAACCGCGACGCGACGGGAGAATCCCCGGCCTTCAGGCCAGGGAGGAGGTCAAGAGTGGGACTTCGACGGCAACGGGACCTTCGACGCCACCGGCGTCACGGCCTCGCACACCTACACCGTGCTCGGGCAGTACGCCGCCCGGCTCCGGGTGACCGACGCGCAGGGCAGGTTCGGGCTCACCTCGACCGAGATCACCGTGGGCAACACCGCGCCCGAGGTGACCATCCAGACGCCGGGCAACGGCGCCTTCTTCGACTGGGGCGACGCGGTGCCCTTCCAGGTCAGGGTCTCCGACAAGGAGGACGGAGACAACCCCGTGTGCGGCCGGGTGCAGTGGACCTTCGGGCTCGGCCACGACGTGCGCGCGCATCCGGAGACCCTCGGCACGGGATGCTCAGGCGCGTGGCCGACGCCGGCCGACGCCCCCGAGCACGGCGAGACCGAGAACATCTTCGGCGTCGTCGTGGTGAGCTACCGGGACAACGGCGCCGGCGACATCCCCGGGGCGCTCGGCGACGCCACGCTCATCCTCAACCCCAAGCAACTGCAGGCCGAGCACGCGGACGCGAGCAGCGGTGTCACGAGGGTGGAGGACGAGAGCGCGTCCGGCCTGGCGAAGATCACGTCGTTCGACGCCGGGGACTGGATCGCGTACGACCCGGTGAACTTCGCCGGCATCACCGGCGTGCGGACCCGCGCCTCCGGTGCGGGAACGCTGTCCCTGCGGTGGGACTCGGCGACGGCGGATCCGTTCGCCACCGTGACCGTGCCCGCCGGAGTGGGCTGGCAGAACGTGGACACCGCGCTCACCGATGCTCCGACCGGCAGCGGGAAGCTCTACGTCACCTCGACCGGCGGCGTGGAGGTCGACGGGTTCACCTTCCAGGGTGCCGGGGTCGGGGACGAGACGCCCCCGACCGTGTCGGCCACGCTCGCCCCTGCCCAGCCGGGCGGAGAGAACGGCTGGTACACCGGCAACGTCACACTGACGGTCACCGCGACCGACAACGGCACGGTGGCGAGCCGGCAGTACTCGCTCAACGGTGGTACCACGTGGTCGAACGCCAACAACCCGGTCACGCTGAGTGCCGAGGGTGCCGTCGAGGTGTTCTACCGGGCGACCGACAACGCGGGCAACGTCTCGCAGGTCGGCAAGGTCACGGTGCGGATCGACAAGACCGCCCCGGTCCTGTCCGTGAGCGGGGTGGAGGCCGGTGAGTACGGTGACTCCGCGTCCCTCACCCCCGTCTTCCCGGCGTCGGACGCGACCTCGGGGGTGGCGAGCGTGACGGCGGCCATCGGTGACCTGCAGGTCACCTCCGGCAAGCCGGTCGACCTGTGGCGGCTGGCGCTCGGCGCGAACACGCTGACCGTCACCGCGAAGGACAAGGCGGGCCACGTCACGAAACAGACCGTCGCGTTCGAGGTCACGACCTCCTTCGCCGACCTTCAGCAGCTCCTCGACGGTTTCAAGGCGGCCGGCCTGGTGACGGGCGGCTCGTTGAACGACCAGCTCCAGGAGGCCAGGAAGCACGCGGACAATGGCAAGACGAAGAACGCCGTCAAGTCCCTGGAGCAGTTCGGGAAACACGCCCGCGACCCGCGCAAGGTGACCGACGCCGCGGTGCGCGCCGTGCTCGTCCGAGACGCGGAGGCGCTGATCGCGCAACTTCGCGCCCCGGCCGGCGGATGACGCGGGCGTGGGGACGTCAGTGGGCGGTGAGGTCCAGGTCCTTGTCCTTGTCCTTGTCCTTGTCCTTGATCCTGGGATCGCCCTCGTCGGCGAGGTAGTGGTCGGGCAGGGTGGCGTCATCGCCCTCGGCCACCTTGGTGGAGCGCGCGATGACCGTGCCGAGCGCGGCGACGGCCAGGTTGACCGCCAGCGCGACGATGCCCGCGTAGATCGTCATCTTGGTGTCAAGACCCAGCTTCTCCAGCGGGAACGCCGACCCGGCGAAGTGCAGCTTGCCGGTGACCGGGTTGCCGATGTTGTAGAGCATGAGCATCCCGGCCCCCATGCCGGCCGCCCATCCGGCGATCAGGCCGCCACGGTGGAACCAGCGGGTGTAGAGGCCGAGCGCCACGGAAGGGAGCGTCTGCAGGATGATGACGCCGCCGATGAGCTGCAGGTCGATGGAGAAGCCGGTGTCCAGGAACAGGATGCACAGCACCGCGCCGACCTTGACGAGCAGCGAGGTGATCTTGGAAACCCGGGCCTCGTCGGCGTCGGTGGCGTTCGGCTTCAGGTACTCCTTGTAGATGTTGCGAGTGAACAGGTTCGCCGCGGCGATGGACATGATCGCCGCGGGGACCAGCGCGCCGATGCCGATCGCGGCGTAGGCGACGCCGGTGAACCAGTCGGGGAACATCCGGTCGAACAGCTGCGGCACGATCGTGTTGTTGTCCGTGCCGATGGGCTTGATCCCGGCCGCGATGGCCATGAAGCCGAGCAGCGCGATCAGGCCGAGCAGCAGGCTGTAGGCCGGGAGCGCGGACATATTCCGCTTGATCACGCCGCGGTTCCGGGAGGCGAGCACGCCGGTGATGCTGTGCGGGTAGAGGAAGAGCGCGAGCGCCGACCCCAGGGCCAGCGTGACGTACTGCAGCTGGTTGTTGGCGTTGAGCAGGATGCCGTCACCGGGTGCGGGACTGGCGTCGAACTTGGCCTGGGCGGCGTCGAAGATCCCCGACCAGCCGCCCTCCAGCTGGGCGGGGATCGCGATGATCGCCACCAGGATCACGACGTAGATCAGCGTGTCCTTGACGAACGCGATCAGCGCCGGGGCGCGCAGGCCCGACTGGTAGGTGTACGCGGCCAGGATCGCGAACGCGATGATGATCGGCAGGTGGCCGGTCACGCCCATCGACTTCAGCACCGCCTCGATGCCGACGAGCTGGAGCGCGATGTAGGGCATCGTCGCGACGATGCCGGTGATCGCGACCAGCAGCGCCAGCGTGGGCGAGCCGAACCTGGCCCGGACGAAGTCGGCGGGGGTCACGAAGCCGTGCACGTGCGAGACCGACCAGAGGCGGACCAGTACCAGGAAGACGATCGGGTAGACCACGATCGTGTAGGGCACCGCGAAGAAGCCTGTCGCGCCCGCGCCCCAGAGCAGGGCGGGCACGGCCACGAAGGTGTAGGCGGTGTAGAGGTCGCCGCCGACCAGGAACCAGGTGACCCACGAGCCGAAGCTGCGGCCGCCCAGGCCCCACTCGTCGAGGCTGGCCAGGCTGTCCGGGCGGCGCCAGCGCGCCGCCACGAACCCCATGCCGCTGACGAGCAGGAACAGTACGGTGAAGATGATGATCTCGGTCAGGTGTGCGTCCATCCGGTCACCGCCGCTTGGTCATCTGGTAGACGATCGAGGTGCAGGTCACGCCGGCCGCGATGAAGGCGAGCTGGAGCCAGTAGAAGAGCGGAAAGCCAAAAAGCCGGGGTTCATCGGAATTGTAGAGAAATGGAAGTAAAGGTAGGATGATCGGCACGATAAGCAGCCAGTTCCACGGGCTGCGATCGCTTCGGTCCCCGTTCGGTGTGGTCAACGCGGTCTCCTGTGGCTGGAGAGGGGACGTCCGAGCAGGATCATCCCCATCGGTTGACCGGCAGCGTAATTACCTGGACGTTTCTTGCGGGCCATCGAGCGCCGAGTGGAACGGTTGGCGCGACGAACGGTAGGTCAGCCCGGCCCGGCGATGTCGTCGGCGATGTCACGGGCACCGTACCCCTCGGGGGCCTCCGCTTCGACGACGGGTTCCGGCCGGTCGTCGAACTCCAGGCGGAGTGCCCTTGACATGGTCGCGTGCATTTCGTAAAGGCAGGTGATGTAGGTCAGCTCCAGGATCTGCTCGTCCGGCAGGTGCGCCTTCAGAACCGCGAATATCTCGTCGTGCACCCGGCCGCCGTCGAGCACCAGGCCGTCGGTGTAGGCCAGCACGGCCCGCTCCAGCTCGTTGAAGTGCGGGCTGACCTGCCAGTGCGCGACCGCCTGGACCTTCTCCTCGGGCACCCCCAGCGCCCGCATCTGCTTGCAGTGCTGTGAGAAGACGAACTGGCTGCCCCGGGCCCAGCCGGCCCGCGACTGGCCGAGTTCGCGCAGCACCGGGTCTATCTTGCTCTCCCGGTACAGCTGGAAGCCCTTCACGCAGTGCCGCAGGATGACCGGGTCCAGTGCGAAGACGGTCCACCAGTCGCCGGGGGAGCCGGTCGCGGTGCCCGGCTCGGCCACCGGGTCCCTGTCCGGGCCGAACAGCCGGTCGTAGAAGAAGAGCGTCAGCGGGTCCGTGGCCTCCGCGCGGGGGACCTGGCGCAGGCGCGGCATCACACGGTCCTTTCCGCGGCGGTTCTCGGCTCGTGCCGGACGTCGGTGGGCAGGCCCAGTTCCCTGGTCCAGGCGGCGAACTCCACCAGGATGCCGTCAGGATCCTTGAAGTAGATCGATCTGACGAACACGCCCTCTCCCATGGTGGGCGCCACCCCGAACTCGCTGTCGTCGTGGTTGAGGATCACCCCGACGTCCACGCCCTTGGCGATGAGCCTGTCGCGGTACTCCTCTATCTTGTCCGGGGCGACATCGAGGGCGATGTGGTTCATCGAGCCGACCGCGGAGAGCATCTCGCCCCGGTCCGGCAGGTTCTTCGGCGCCGAGACGCCGGGAATCCCCTCGGGTGCGTCGGGGAACCAGAAGAACGCCAGCGCGTTTCCCCCACCGCAGTCGAAGAAGAAGTGCTGTCCCCATCCCATCGGCAGCTCGATCGTCTTGATCAGGGGCATGCCCAGGACGCCGGAGTAGAAGTCGATCGTCTGCTTCATGTCCGAGCACACCAGTGCGAGATGGTTGATCCCGCGTAGCTCGAACTCGCTGTTGTTCGCCATGTTCTCCTCGCCTCTTCGAGTAACTCATTACTTATCACAGGAGAGTGGGGGCGGGCAGACGGCGCGTCGCGCCCCGCCCCCTCCTGAGGGGATGGAGGGGGCGCGCCGACCGGGTCTTTCCGTACGGGCGTCAACCTCCATTGATCGGTTAACTTGAAAGGTGGACGATGTTTGCCCACGATTCTGCAGTTCTGTCCGCGAGTGATCCCGAATAGCGGAGCCCGTGAACTGAACCGAGTAAGTTACTGGGAAGTTACGCGCGAGGCGGCGGTGGTGTCGGCGTCGCATCACCGGCGTGCTGCCCTTTTCTCCTCCGGCTCCGGTTCGTTCATGGAACCTGCTGGCAGCGGAGGGTTGACGCGTCCCACCGGGGTGGGAGCAAGAGCATCCCCTTTCTTTCCCCAGTGAGCCGACCCGCTATCCTTTGTCTAATAAGAACCGGTTCATCAGGGGGAACTGTGAAACGTCCGACGATCGCTGATATCGCCCGTCGTGCCGGCGTGTCCAAGGGCGCCGTCTCCTACGCGCTCAACGGGCAGTCAGGGGTCTCGGAGGCCACCCGCGCCAACATCCTCGCGATCTCCAAGGAACTTGGCTGGCAGCCCAACAGCGCGGCGCGCGCCCTCAACGGTGCCCGAGCCCGCACCATCGGCCTCGCGCTGTTCCGTCCGGCCCGCACCCTGGGCATGGAACCGTTCTTCATGGAGCTGATCAGCGGTATCGAGGCCGAGTTCGCGGGCCGGTCCTACGCGCTGATGCTGCAGGTGGTCACCGACCACGCGCAGGAGATCGAGGTGTACCGGCGCTGGTGGGGGGAGGGGCGCGTCGACGGCGCCTTTCTGGTGGACCTGCACCTCGACGACGCCCGGGTGGAGGCGATGCGGTCACTGAACATGCCGGTCGTGGTGATCGGACACCCCTCGCAGGCGGGTCCGCTGAGCGCGGTCTGGTCGGACGACGGCCTGGCCATCCGGGAGACCGTGGAGTATCTGGTGGCGCTGGGGCACCGGAGCGTCGCCAGGGTCGCGGGGCTGCCCAGGCTCGTGCACACCACGCTGCGCGACCAGGCCTTCGTTCAGGCGTGCCAGGACGCGGGCCCGGAGCGCGTCGAGCATCTGATCGTCCACACCGACTACACCGGCGAGGAGGGGGCCAGGATGACCAGGCGGCTGCTCAGCTCGCCCCGGCGGCCCACCGCCATCGTCTACGACAACGACATAATGGCCGTGGCCGGGCTGTCGGTGGCGCAGGAGATGGTTCTGGACGTTCCGGCCGACCTGTCGATCGTCGCCTGGGACGACTCCCCGCTCTCGCAGGTCGTGCGCCCGCCGCTGACCGCGCTCACCCGGGACATCCCCGCCTACGGAGCCCGCGCCGCCCGTCAGCTGCTCGCGCTGATCGCCGGAGAACCGGTCGACCTCTCGGTGGAGGACCGCCCCGCCACCCTGACCCCGCGCGGCAGCACCGGCCCCGTCCGGCACCCGCGTTGATGAGCGGCGAAAGCACGGCAGAGGAGGTCGAGAGCAAGGGCAGGCCCGCCGACGCCGCCGGCTACCGCTGACCGGCGCCGAGAGCGGTCACCCGGCTGACCCGCCGCCCGAGGAGCCGTACAGGTCGTGCATGCGGGCGGCGGCACCGGCGACGTGGGTACGGAGGTCGGGCGGGCCGAGGACCTCGGCCTCCGGGCCGAAGCGGAGGATCTGATCGTAGGCGACCTCCAGCGACTCGACGGGCAGGCGGAGCGTGACCCACCCCTGCCCGTCGGGCTCGCCGGCGGAGGCCAGCGCCTCGTCGAGGGCGGCCCGATCGGCTACGGAGGGGAGCCGGTGAAGGGCGGCGGGGCTGAGCCTCACGGTGACGTCCGTGGTGAGCAGGGAGTTCGCGAACCGTGCCGACTTCTCGCTCCAGAACGCGGCCAGGTCGAAGGCGCCGTCCCGCTCGAAGCGCAGGTCGGATTGGAGTTCGACCTCGTCGAAGCGGTCGACCCGATAGATCGCGGACCGGGTCGCCAGGTACCAGACCCCCGCCTTCAGCACCAGCCCGTACGGCTCCAGAGGCCGCCGGGCGGCCCCGGCCTCTCCGGTCTGCCCGGTCTGTTCGGCCGGGCGGGAGCGGGCGGCGCGCCGGTAGCGGGCGGTGACCGGGTGGTCGCCCCACACGGCCCTGGCCAGCGGCGCCAGTGCGGTAGGGGGAGGCCGCTCGCTCGCGAACCAGCCGGGGGCGTCCAGGTGGAAGCGTTGCGCGGCGGTCGCGGGGGCGTCCCGCAGGCCGGGGGAGAGCGCGGCGGAGGCCTTCAGCCGCGCCGTGGCGGCCACCTCGCCCAGTCCCATCTCCCGCAGCGCCTCGGGCACGCCCGACAGGAACAGCGCCTCGGCCTCGGCGCGGTCCAGCCCGGTGAGGCGGGTGCGGTATCCGTCCAGCAGCCGGTAGCCACCGCCCCGCCCCCGGTCGGCGTAGACCGGCACGCCGGCCTCCGACAGGGCGAGCACGTCACGGTGGACGGTCCGCTCGGAGACCTCCAGCTCCCGGGAGAGCTCCATCGCGGTCATCCGGCCCCGAGCCTGGAGCAGCAGCACCAACGACATCAACCTGGCCGCGCGCATCCCCCGACCCTAGTGCGCGGGCCGGGACCCTCACCGGCTTCCCGGGAGGAACCGGGCCGAGGTCGTCTCCGAGGTCCCGTCGCGGGACCCGTTGAAGGCGGGCGGTCATCAGCCCGGCCGCGGCGCGCCCGCGACGGCGGGTGACGCGAGGCCGGGCGAGGTCAGTCCGGGACGAGGGGGAGCACGACCGCGGACGGGTGGGCCGGGTCGTGGAAGATCTCGTAGTCGTTCGTGACCATCGTGCCGCCCGCGCCCAGGGGCTCGCCGGTGCCGAGGTTGCGGGCGATCCGGGGATAGGCGCCGCCGGCGACGTGCAGGCGGATCCGGTGGCCGCGGCGGAACCTGTGGCCGATCGGCCACAGGTCCACCCCGACCCGGCGGATTCCGTCATCCCCGGCGACCGGAGCGCCGGGAACCAGGCGGCGCACGCCCTCGCACACGTTGTAGGAGGCGCCGTCGGGATGCACGTCGCAGACCCGGACCACCACGTCGCAGTGCTCGCCGCCGGTGCGGACGTACAGTTCGGCGGAGACCGGGCCGATCATCTCGGTGTCCCGCCGTAGTTCGGGGCCGGTGTAGACGAGCACGTCGCGCCGGGCCTCCAGCCTGCGGTTGTCGCGCGGTCCGGAGTTGCCGAGCAGGACCGGGCCGCCCTGCGCGGGCGTCGGGTGCGCGGGGTCGTAGCGGAAACGGCCGGGTTCGGCGTCGCAGGGGCCGTCGGGGCCGCCGGGGGAGAGTGCGAAGCCGGGCCGCAGGTGCCAGCGCTGCTCCCGCATCCGGGGAACCGGCCAGTCGGGGTAGTCGCGCCACTCGTTCGCGCCCGTCACGTACAGCCGGACCGGTTGCTCGCGCAGCCCGGAAGGGTCGCCGAGCAGGTGCGCCCGAAACCAGGCGAGCGCCTCGGCGCCTGCCACCCGGCCGTGCCGCACGTCCGCGTGATACCAGGGGCCGACCGTCAGGTACGGGCGTCGCCCCGCGGCCCGCATCGCCGCGTAGTCCTTGATCTGCCACGGCAGGAAGACGTCGTACCAGCCGCCGGTCATGGTGACCGCGGCCTCCACCCCGCCCACCGAGGCGGAGAAGTCACGCCTGCCCCAGTAGGCCGCGGGCTCGGCGTGGTGGGCCAGCAGATCCTGGAAGAACGGCATGCCCCTGCCCGCGGACAGCCTGTCCAGCTCCCCGAGCGGGCGCCCCGACAGGGCCGCGCGCCGCGTCCTGCGCGGGGCGAGCAGCGCGCCCGCCCCGCAGAGAGGGCCGTCGATGGCGGCGGTCAGCGTGGTCCACATCAGCGACGACTCCAGGGCGAACGCCCCGCCCACGTAGGCGGCGTCCCGGAACTGGGAGGCGGTCACCGAGGTGGCCATGGCCTTGAGGTCGGGCCCGGCGAAAGGGGCGATCGCCCACTGGGTGTAGCCCAGGTAGGAGGGGCCGTGCATGGCCAGGTTCCCGCCGTACCAGGTCTGGCCTCGCAGCCAGGACAGCGTGGCCAGGCCGTCGTCGTGCTCGTCGCCGAGCGGGTCGAGCAGGCCGCCGGAGCCGAACCCGCCCCGGCAGCTCTGGATCACGACCTGGAATCCGCGCCGCGCGAAGCCGCGGCCGAAGGCCAGCCCGAACACGCCGCGCCTTCCGTACGGCGAGCGGATCAGGATCGTGGGCGGCCGCACGGCGCCGGCCGGAACGTAGCGGTCGGCCAGCAGCGTGACCCCGTCGGGCATCGGTACCGGCAGGTCGCGCTGGATCGCGACCCGATGCGCGGCCGGTCGCGGCCATGTGATCGTCGGCATGTGCTCTCCTCACGCCGCTCCATACCTACTAACTGGTAACAGAACATGGCTCTGACGGCCAGGGCGTATCGCTGTGAGGCTCGCCATCCTCGCGCTCGGCCCCGGCCCGAGACCCGGAGGCGAGGCCGTCGCGCGGCCACGTTGCATGATCACGGTCGTCGCCGGTACTGTGGCGACATGCGATACCCGGTTGCCCTTCGGTGGTGGCGCCGCTTCTAGGCGGCGCAGGTTTCGCATTCGCGAGCAGACAGACGGCCGCCCAGGGAGGCGGCCTTTTCTGCGTCCGCTCCCTCTGGGCATCAGGGAAATCAAAGGGGCGATAACGCAGTGGAGACGAGCCGATATACCACCGCCGGCGGCGTGGGGATCGAGGTCACCGCGTCCGACGTGCCGGAGACGGTGCTTGAGGACGTCGTCACGACGCTCGGCGAGCGCCGTGGTGGAGTGCTCTCCTCCGGGATGGAGTATCCCGGCCGCTACAGCCGATGGCACCTCGCCTACGTCGATCCCTGCCTGGAGATCGTGGCCAGGGGACGCAGGATCTCCGCCCGCGCGCTGAACGCCCGTGGCAGGGTGGTGCTGCCCGCCGTCGTGTCCTGCCTGCTGGCGGCGGGCAAGCCCGTCGAGGAGCCGACAGGCGATTTCGTCGAGGTGCACGTGGCGGAGTCCGAGGACATCCTCCCCGAGGAGATGCGCAGCCGCCGTCCCACGGTCTTCACCGCGATCCGCGAGGTCATCGCCGTGTTCAGGGGCGAGGACGAGCACCTGGGCCTGTACGGCTCCTTCGGCTACGACCTGGCCTTCCAGTTCGAGCCGATCAGGCAGGTCCTGCCGCGGGGCGCCGACCAGCGCGACCTCGTGCTGCACCTGCCCGACCGGGTGATGGTGATCGACCGCAAGCGGGAGACCAGCAAGGAGTTCCGCTACGAGTTCACGGTGGACGGCCTCTCCACCCACGGGCTCGCCCGTGAGGGGGAGGTCGTACCGCTGCCCCCCGCGCCGTCCGAGCTCCCGGCCGACCCCGAGAAGGGCTCCTACGCCCAGGTGGTGGCTGCGGCCAAGGAGAAGTTCGTCCGTGGCGACCTGTTCGAGGTCGTTCCCGGTCAGGTCTTCCACGCGCCCTGCGCCGACCCGGCGGCCTTCTACCGGGAGCTGCGCCAGGTCAATCCGGCACCGTACGAGTTCCTGTTCAACCTCGGCGAGGGCGAGCACCTGGTCGGCGCCTCCCCGGAGATGTACGTCCGGGTCAGCGGCGACCGTGTCGAGACCTGCCCCATCTCCGGCACCATCGCCAGGGGCAGCAACCCGGTCGAGGACGCCGACGCGATCCGCACCCTCCTGTCCAGCGTCAAGGAGGAGTCGGAGCTGACCATGTGCACGGACGTGGACCGCAACGACAAGTCGCGCATCTGCGTGCCGGGGACGGTCCAGGTGATCGGGCGGCGCCAGATCGAGATGTACTCCAGGCTGATCCACACCGTCGACCACATCGAGGGCCGGCTGCGGCCGGAGTTCGACGCGCTCGACGCCTTCCTCACCCACATGTGGGCCGTCACCGTCACCGGTGCCCCCAAGACCTGGGCCATGCAGTTCATCGAGGACCACGAGGCCACCACCCGCCGCTGGTACGGCGGAGCGGTCGGCTACATCGGCTTCGACGGCTCGATGAACACCGGCCTGACCCTGCGCACCGCGCAGATCCGCGGCGGGGTCGCCACCGTCAGGGCCGGGGCCACGCTGCTGTTCGACTCCGACCCCGCCTCCGAGGAGCGGGAGACCGAGCTCAAGGCCAGTGCCCTGCTGGGCGCCCTGGCGGCGGTCGGCGTGACCCCGCAGGAGCAGGCCGAGCCCCAGGTGGCCGCGGCGCCGCCGGGGAGCGGGATGAAGATCCTGCTCGTCGACTGCGAGGACTCCTTCGTCAACACCCTCGCCGACTACTTCCGCCAGCAGGGTGCCGAGGTCGTCACGCTCCGGCACGGCTTCCCCGTCACGATGATCGACGAGATCGCGCCGTCCCTGGTGGTGCTGTCGCCGGGCCCCGGCTGGCCCTCCGACTTCGGGCTCCCCGCCCTGATCGACGCCCTCTACGAGCGCGACCTGCCGGTGTTCGGCGTCTGCCTCGGACTGCAGGGCATGGTGGAGCAGGCGGGCGGCACGCTGGAGTTGCTGTCCTACCCCGAGCACGGCAAGCGTGGCCGGGTCCGGCGGCTGGGCGACAGCGCCCTGCTCGACGGGCTCCCCGAGGAGTTCACCGCCGCGCGCTACCACTCGGTCCACGCCAAGCGGTCGGGTGTCGCCGGTTTCA
Organism: Streptosporangium sp. CA-115845; assembly: GCF_050943795.1. Taxonomy (NCBI): domain Bacteria; kingdom Bacillati; phylum Actinomycetota; class Actinomycetes; order Streptosporangiales; family Streptosporangiaceae; genus Streptosporangium; species Streptosporangium sp. CA-115845. Next base: position 4,259,023 of record NZ_CP191988.1, read on the forward strand.
CCGCCACCGCGCTCACCTCCGACGGCGCGGTGATGGCGATCGAGGACGTGCAGCGGCGCCGCTTCGCCGTGCAGTTCCACCCCGAGTCGATCCTCACCGCGGAGGGAGGCGCGGGAGCGAAGATCATCGCCAACGTTCTCCGGCTCTGCCGCACGTCCGGGTAAAGAAGCGGTATTTCGAACCCGGCCCTCACCTCGGGTGACCATCATGTTCAGCGAGGGGATCGCCGGGTTCACCCGGCAGATGAATCGCTTCTCCGCTACGGTTCTCGGGTTCGAAACGGCCAGGGCCCGGCCGTCGCCCACCTCGGCCGAGGGAGGCGAGAGGCCGCTCCCTTCGGGGAGCGGAGGAGTCGCGGAGTTCTCCCCGTCGTAGGGACCGCAGGGGTGACGGCCGGACCTGGCCGCCGCCCCCGCGACCGGGGGAGGAGCGGGCATGAGGTCGGACGGTGTGCTGCCCGTCGAGTTACCCGACGCCGTACGGGAGGCGTTGCTGGCGCCGCTGGTCGACCAGAACTGTCACGGCGTGCGTCGTGACGACCTGACCAGGGCCCGGTTCGAGACGCTGCTCAGCGACGCGGGAACTCCGGCGCCCCCGGGCACCACCCACTTCGACACCCCCGTCGGCACCGCGGTCCGTCGCTGGTGCGCGCCCGTCCTCGGTCTCGCCCCGCACGTGCCGCCGGCCGTGTACCTGGCCCGCAGGGCGGAGTTGGGCGCCACCGAGGTGAACCGGCGACTGCTGGGCGCCGCGGGGATAGCCACCTTCCTGTTCGACGGATTCGACCGCTTCGACGGCCTGGACGGTGATCTCGACGGCCTCGACAATGATCTCGAAGGTGACCTCGGCGGGCCCGAGGTGCTGCCGCCGGCCGAGATGGGCCAGGCGGGTGGCGCCGACACCGCGCGGGTCGTCCACATCGAGCGGGCCGAGGAGGAGGTGGCCAGGACCGCGGTCTCGGGGGTCTCCTACATCTCGGCCCTCGCCCAGAGCCTCGCCGCGCGGGCCGTCCGCGCCGTCGCGCTGAAGTCGGTCACGGCCCACAGATCCGGGCTCCATCTCGACCCGGCCAGGCCGAGCCGGGGAGCGGTGATCGCGGCGGCCACCCGGCGGCTGGCCTGCCCGGGCGAGCGGCTCATCGATCAGGTGCTCCTGCGCCACCTGCTCTGGACGGCCGTCGACGTGGCCAGGGAGTACGGGCGGCCGCTGCAGTTCCACACCGGTCACCCCCACTACGGCGGCGCGCGCCAGGGGGCCCATGCCGGTCGCGGCGGTCGTGCGGTTCACGGCGGTCGCGCGGATGCCGGTGCTTTCGGGACTTCCGACGCCGTCGAAGGCCGCGCGGTCCCCGGCCGGTACGGCGCGGGGCCGGCACCGATGACCGGCTTCATCATGGCCGTGCAGCCGGTGGGTGTGCCCGTCGTCCTGCTGCACTGTCACCCGTTCCACCGCCGGGCGGCCTACCTCGCCGGTGTGCTCCCGCATGTATACGTCGACGTGGGCGCGGCACTGACCCGCAGCGCCACGGGCTCGGCCGCGGTCATGGCGGAACTGCTCGAACTGGCACCGTTCCACAAGCAGTTGTTCGGCTCCGGCGGCCACGGCGTGGCGGAGACCTGTCACCTTGGAGCCCTGCACTACCGGCGAGGGCTAGCCGGGGCGCTCGCCGCGCGACTGGCCGACGGCGAGTGGAGCGCCTCGGACGCCGTCCGGGTGGCCCAGATGATCGGCTCAGGCAACGCCCGCCGGATCTACCGGCTGTGAGCGGTGCCCGTCTTCGGGGCGGCGGGGCTCCCCACGCCGTTACGGTTTACGATATGCGCGACCGACGAGGCGACGAGGGGGATCCAGTTGACGGGCGATGAGGCAGAGGCACGTTTTCTTGACGACGTGACCGTGGAGTTGGTCAAGCACAGCGCCTCCGACTCCGACGTGCTCTGGGCGGCGCGGGTCTCGACCGCGGGGGAACAGTCCCTGGAGGAGGTCGGCAAGGATCCCGCGCGGTCCAAGGGGCTGATCAACTTCCTGATGCGCGACCGGCATGGCAGCCCCTTCGAGCACAACTCGATGACCTTCCTGGTCAGCGCGCCGATCTTCGTCTTCCGTGAATTTCATCGCCACAGGGTCGGATGGTCATATAACGAAGAAAGCGGGCGTTACCGCGAGCTTCAGCCCAATTTCTATGTTCCGGGGATGGAGCGGAAGCTGGTTCAGGAAGGCCGGCCGGGTAAGTACGTCTTCGCCGAGGGCAGCGCCGAGCAGCACAAGGTCGTTACCGAGGTGATGGAGGCGTCCTACCGGCAGTCCTACGCCGCCTACCGGGAGATGCTGGAGGCCGGCATCGCCCGCGAGGTGGCCAGGGCGGTGCTGCCCGTCGGGCTGTTCTCCTCGATGTACGCCACCTGCAACGCCCGTTCGCTCATGCACTTCCTCTCCCTGCGCACCAAGAACGAGCAGGCCAAGGTGCCCTCGTTCCCGCAGCGTGAGATCGAGATGGTGGCGGAGAAGATGGAGGCCGCCTGGGCGACGCTGATGCCCCTCACGCACGAGGCCTTCGTGGCCGGCGGCAGGGTCGCACCCTAGGTCCTGTCGCCCGCCGGGTCTTCGGCCCGCTGCCTGAGGTCTCGCATGGACCGTGGTCCGGGGCGCGGGCGGGTCAGCTCGTGGTCTCCTGGCGGCGCGAGAGGGTGGGCAGGACGAGGATCTCGGCCCCCGGGGGCAGCGCGCAGTCGAGGCCGCCGAGGTGCCGGGCGTTCTCACCGCAGACGAACATGCTGATGTGGCGGCGGATGCTCCCGTAGTCGTCGCGGAGCCGCTGCTCCAGAGACGGGTGCGTACGGCGGAGCGTGTCGAGGGCGGAACCCAGCGTGGGGTCGCCGTCCTCATGATCGGCGACGGCGAAGACGCGGACCTCGGTGCTCTCGCCGGCCCAGTGCCGTAGGGGGGCGGGAAGCATGAAGGTCACCAGCGTGACGGGTCTGGCCATCGGTTCAGAGCGCCGTGTGGCGCGGGACGGGCACGGCCGCATGCCGGAGGCGGGCGTGGCCCTGACCCTGGAGGGCCCGCCGCCGGTGGAGGGGACCGGGGGCGGATTCGTGCGGACGGACGGCTCTGGCGGGGACGTGCGGGGAACGGGGGTGGTGGTCGAGAAGGGGGCACGGGCTGTGAGGGGGGCAGTCGTGCATGACCATCTCCTTTCGGATTGGGCCTCATGCTGCCATGCCATACCGTGTCCCGCCGGGCTCTACGGAATTTGCGTGATCACTTTGGGGGATTAACCCTGATTGTCGGTCAAGGCTCGCCCTGCACGATGTCCCGGTGGATCCGGGCCAGGGGCATTCCGCCCCGCTGGAGCCGGTGGACCGTCTCGTTGACCATGGCGGTCGGGCCGCAGACGTAGGCCTCGTGGTCGGACCAGGAGTGGAACCGCTCCATCACCTCGGCCACCTGGCCCCGCATGCCGTCGTACCCCGGTTGTCCGGAGACCACGGGGAGTACCCGCAGCCACGGGAAAGCCGACGCCATCCGGAGCAGGTCGGTCAGGTCGTAGAGTTCCCCGGCGGTGCGGGCGCCGTGGAGCAGGTGGATGTTGGGGCGGCGCCCGGAGCCGATCACATGCTCCAGGATGGCCTTGATCGGTGCCAGGCCGGTGCCGCCGGCCACGCACAGGATGTCGCGTCCGGAGTCGGTGGGAACCATGGTGCCGATCGGGGGCCCCAGCATCAGGTTGTCTCCGACCCGGGTGCGCTGAACCAGTGTGGTGGAGACCCAGCCGCCGGAGACCGCGCGGACGTGCAGGCGGACCGTGTTGTCGTCCCGGGGTGCGTTCGCGATGGAGAACGTGCGCCAGACGCGTGGCCAGCGTGCGGTCTGCACGCTGACGTACTGGCCGGGCAGGTAGGGCAGGTCCTGGTCGAGCCGTAAGGTGATCACCGCGATGTCCGGGGTGCGGAGTTCGTGGTCGATCACCTCGGCCAGCCACCAGGCGGGGGACACCCCCGCGTCGGACTCGGCTGATTCGATCATGAGATTGGCGGCGGCGGTGTAGGCGGCGGTCCATGCCGCCTCTATCTCGGGGGTCCAGATCTCGGCGGCGAAGCGCCTGACCGTGGCCAGGAGCGCGTTGCCGATCGCGGTGTAGTGCTCGGCGAGCACGCCGTACTTCCGGTGGTCGCGGCCGAGTTGACCCAGGAACGAGGCCAGGCTGTCGGGGCTGTCCAGGCTCCAGACGATTCTGGTCAGTGCGCCGAACAGGCGGTCGCGCTGTACGTCCATCGCCGGAGGGAACATCGTCCGCAGGTGCGGGCTCTCGGCGAACAGGCGTCCGTAGAAGTATGCCGCGGCCTTGTCCGCGACGGGCTCGACGACGGCGAAGCTTTCCTTGACGAGACGCGGATTCAAAGACATTTAACGAACCCACCCTAATTGATCGGCTCAAAGTCCGATCACGCAGATCCACCTCCCTGACGGCTCCGGGTGACGAGCGACCGGTAGCCCCGGCTCACCTGATCACTCGAAATTCAAGTCTTCCATCACCAGGTAGGCGTCACAACCGTTTCTCGACAATATGGCGGGAAATCTAACTATCCGTAATTAGAGAGTTATTTTGTGTGACCAGACAATCCGGTTCGAGGAAAGTAAGCGAATAATAATCACGTTCGTTCTGAGTGGTGGATCCGCCGTTCGAGAGGTTTTCCGTCATTCCGGAGTTTCGGGTCGCCGGAGGTGTGACCCTCTCCGCCGTGGCGACACCGACACCTCAACGCCTCCCGCGGGCGACCGGACCCGGCGGGTAAAGTGCCGATCATGCCGTTGCATCCGCAGGCCGAGGCCTACCTGAAGACTTTCCAGACGGACCTCGGTGTCCCGCTCTCCACACTCACCCCCGAGGTGATCGTCGCGATGCGGGCCCTCGACGCCTTCGCCGAGCAACGTGGTCCGATCATCCCGCTACCGCTGGTCAGGGATGACGTCGTCGCGGGCGTGCCGGTCCGCGTCTACCGGCCGGAGGAGGACGACCGCCCCCTCCCGGGGATCGTCTACTTTCACGGTGGAGGCTGGGTCTTCGGCAGCGTCGACCGCAACGACGCCCTCGGCCGTGACCTCGCGGTGCGTAACGGGGCGGTGGTGATCTCGGTCGACTACCGGCTCGCCCCCGACCACCCCTTCCCCGCGGCGGCCGACGACGCCTGGAGCGTCGTCCAGGACGTCTTCGGCCGCCCCGGCGTCTACGGGGTCGACCCCGAGCGCATCGCGGTCTGCGGCGACAGCGCCGGGGGCAACCTGGCCGCCGTGGCCGCCTGGCAGGCCAGGGACGCCGGGCTCGGGCTGGCCCACCAACTGCTCGTCTACCCGATAGCCGACGTGGCCATGGACACCGGGAGTTACCGCGCCTACGCCGGCGGCTTCGGGCTCGGCGCCGACGAGATGGCCTGGTTCGTCGCGCAGTACGGCGGTGATCCGGTCGACCCCCGGCTGGCTCCCGTCCGGCTGGCCGACAAGGCCGGTCTGGCCCCGGCGACGGTGATCACCGCCGAGTGCGACCCGCTCTGTGACGAGGGTGAGGAATACGCCGCCCAGCTGGCCGCGGCCGGGGTGCCGGTCGAGGTCAGGAGGTACGAGGGGGCGATCCACGGCTTCTTCGGCCTGCCGGGATTCTTCGACCAGGCGACCGAGGCGCGCGAGTACGCCGCGGCCCGCCTCGCGGAGGCTTTCAAATAGGGGGTGCGCCCCGCCCGGCTCCGGAGCCGGGCGGGGCGCACCCGGCGATCAGGTCAGAAGCTCCTGGGAAGTCCGAGCACCTGGGTGGCCAGGTAGTTGAGCAGGAGCTCCTCGGTGACGGGAGCGACTTTGCCGATGCGGGCGTCGGCCAGCAGGCGGGCCACCGGGTACTCCAGCGAGTAGGCCATGCCGCCGTGCGTCTGGAACGCGTGGTCGGCCGCCTCCCAGGCCGCCTGGGAGGCGGTCAGCTTGGCGATGTTGGCCTCGGTGCCGCAGGGCAACTGCCTGTCGAACAGCCAGGCGGCCTTGTACAGCATCAGCCTGGCCAGCTCAATCTTGGCCTTGACCTGGGCGAGCGGGAAGGCGATGGCCTGGTTGGCGCCGATCGGACGGCCGAACACCTCGCGCTCCTTGGCGTACTGCACGGCCACCCGCAGCGCCACCTCGGCGCCGCCGAGCGCGGAGGCGGCCAGCAGGACGCGCTCGGGGTTGAGGATGTCCCACAGCACCAGCGCGCCCTGGTCGACCTCACCGACCACGTTCCTCTCCGGGACCCGCAGGTCGTCTATGAAGACCATGTTGGACGGGGTGGTATTGGCGCCCATCTTCGGGATCGGCTGGAAGGAGAGCCGGCCGGCCGCGACGGCCTCGGGGACGTTCACCAGCAGGACGGTCAGGCCGTTGGTGCGGGGCCTGGCCTCGGCGGCCGGGATGGTCCGGGTGACCAGGAGCATCCAGGTGGCACGCTGCACGCCGGTGATCCAGATCTTCTGGCCGTTGACGACGAACTCCGCCCCGTCGCGACGGGCGGAGGTGGAGATGCCCAGGGCGTTGGACCCGGCGTCGGGCTCGGTCAGTGCGAAACAGGTCTCCAGCTCGCCGGTGGCCAGCCCGGGCAGCAGTTCGTCGCGCTGCCAGGGGCTGCCGTGCCTGGCCAGGGTCATGGCGCCGAACCCGGGGGTGAGCACGTAGGTGAACGCCGAACCGCCGGCCGAGCCGGAGGCCGACAGGGTCTCGGTGGCCACGGCCAGCTCCAGCAGGCCCTGACCGCCGCCCCCGTACTCCTCGGGCACGGCCAGGCCGAGCCAGCCGCCCCTGGCCAGATCCTGCCAGACCTCCTCCGGCCAGCGTTTCTCGCTCTCGCACCGCTGCCAGTAGTCCAGGTCGTAGCGCGCGCAGATGTCGCCGACGCCGCGTTGGACGGCGAGGGCGCTCTCCGGAAGTGTGAAGTCCACGGTGACCAACTCCATTCTAGTTGCGCGCGCAATCGTAGAACGAAGTTCGGTAAGCCTCCAGGGTCACCGGGAGGCGGGGATCAGTTCTGCTGGACGGCGTCCAGGCGCGGCCTGCGCGTGTGGTAGACGAAGGCGGGCGGTACGTTGCCCCACACCGTGCGGCCCGCGACGACCTCCTCGAAGGTGTCGATCAGGCGCTTCCTGAAACGCCGCGCGGGAGGAAGGCGCTTGGCGAAGCTGTAGGCGAAGGTGGTGAAGGCCGTGTGCGGACCCATGATCGCGATGACCGCGTCCAGCAGGCGGCCCTGTGTCTCCTCGGAGAACGCGGCCCAGGGGAGCCCGCTCACGATCACGTCGGCCCTGGCGAGACCACGCTCCTGCAGCAGTTGAGGCAGCCGTGCCGCGTCATCGGTCACGACGTCCACCCCGGGGTTTCTGGCGGCGAGGAAATCGGCCATCCTGGGGTTGATCTCGACGGCCATGTGGTGCCCCCGGCCTCCCAGCCTGCGCTGGATCTCCGCGGTGAACACACCGGTGCCCGGGCCGAGTTCGACGATCACCGGATCCCCCCGGTGGGGGACCGGTGAGGCCACCGCCTCGGCAAGCCGCCGTGAGCTCGGCGCCACCGCTCCGACGGTGCCCGGCGAGCGAATCCACTGCCCAAGAAAGAGCGTGGTGTCATTGGTCATGCTGTGAAGCGTAAAGGGTGCGCCGGGGCGTCGCGCGCGTCATCCGATACGATTTCCGGCCGCGCGGGAGGTGGTACCCCGACGGGTGAACGCGCGCCGTGCGGAGGATCCGTCAGGAGACGGACGGCGAGGTCAGCCTCCAGGGTGACGACCGGGTGGATGCCCCGCGGCCACGATGTGTTCCGAACCAGTCATCCAAGGTAAGGACACATCACATGCAGGAGGTCATCTCCCCGCGGAAACCGGCGGAGGATCGCCCGGTCCCCGCGGGCCTGCTGTACGGCCTGCGCATCCTGGTCGTCGCCCAGGCGGTCGGCCTCATCGCCGCCGCCTCGTTCGCCGGCCAGGCGGTGCGCGGCGGGGAGGCGCTGGCCGAGACCCACGTACTGGCCGGGATGGTGGTGCATCTGATCGCACTGCTGCAGGTCGTCGTGGCCGTCATGCTCTGGCGTCCCGGGCGAGGCGCCGGCTGGCCGGTGCCGGCCAGTGTCGGCCTCTTCCTGGTCGGTATGGCACAGCACTTCAGCTGGGAGGCGCTCGGCACCCACGTCCCCAGCGGGCTGGCCCTGTTCGGGATGACCGTCGCCGTGCTCGTCTGGGCCTGGTCCCCCGGCGCCGCCGTGCGCCGCTCCTGATCCGGACGGCGTCACCCGGATCGGGTGACGCCGTCGATCGGAAGGGCACGGCCGCGGCGGCGTGGTTCCCAGCACTCCTCCCGCCTCCCCGGGCCCTGTCGCGCCCCTGGGTGCCCCCTGGTGCTCCCCGCCCCGTGCCCTCGCCGGATGGCCGTACGGCCCGTGTGAGCCCCGCACGGGTAGGGTCTGCATCAGGTACGGGGGAGGGAGACAGACCGGTGAATCCGGAAGCATCGGGAGCCGAAGATCGAATCTGGACGGTTCCCAACGCGTTGAGCCTGGCCAGGCTCCTGGGGGTGCCGGTCTTCCTCTGGCTGGTGCTGGGCCCGAAGGCCGACGGCTGGGCCGTCGCGCTGCTGATGCTGGCGGGGTTCTCCGACTGGCTCGACGGTAAGATCGCCCGCGCCTGGAACCAGACCAGCCGGCTCGGCCGCCTGCTCGACCCGCTGGCCGACCGGCTCTACATCCTGGCCACCCTGTTCGGCCTCGCCATGCGCGAGATCATCCCCTGGTGGCTGGCGCTGGCCGTCCCGCTGCGCGACGTGATGCTGCTGGGCATCCCGGTCATCCTGCGCCGCCTCGGCTACGGCCCGGCGTTGCCCGTGCACTTCCTCGGCAAGGCCGCCACCGCCAACCTCCTCTACGCCTTCCCCCTGCTCTTCCTCGCCCACCACGACGCCTGGTACGCCGATCCCGCCCGGATCGTCGGCTGGTCCCTGGCCATCTGGGGCACAGGCCTGTACTGGTGGTCCGGAGTGCTGTATTGGGTACAGGTGCGTCAGCTGACAAGCGAGGCCAAACGCCTTAAGAGGTGATCTGTGAAGGCCGTCGTCATGGCGGGCGGGGAGGGTACACGGCTCCGGCCGATGACCGCGAACCAGCCCAAGCCCCTCCTGCCCGTGATCAATCGGCCGATCATGGAGCACGTGCTGCGCCTCCTGAAACGGCACGGTTTCACCGAGACGGTGGTCACCGTGCAGTTCCTGGCGGCCCTGGTCCGCAACTACTTCGGCGACGGCGACGAACTCGGCATGAGCCTGTACTACGCCACCGAGGACACACCGCTCGGCACCGCGGGCAGCGTCAAGAACGCCGCGGACCGGCTGCGCGACGACCGCTTCCTGGTCATCTCCGGCGACGCGCTGACGGACATCGACCTGACGGACATGATCCGCTTCCACCGCGAGAACGGCGCGATGGTCACGATCGGGCTCAAGCGTGTGCCCAACCCGCTGGAGTTCGGCATCGTCATCGTCGACGACCAGGGGCGGGTGGAGCGCTTCCTGGAGAAGCCCACCTGGGGCCAGGTCTTCTCCGACACCGTCAACACCGGCATCTACGTGATGGAGCCCGAGGTCCTCGACGAGATCGCGGCGGGAGAGTCCGTCGACTGGTCGGGAGACGTGTTCCCCCGGCTGCTGGAGCGCGGAGCCCCGCTGTACGGCTACGTGGCCGACGGCTACTGGGAGGACGTCGGCACCCACGAGAGCTACCTTAAGGCCCAGGCCGACGTCCTGTCGGGCCGGGTCAAGGTCGACATCGACGCCTTCGAGGTCTCGCCGGGCGTCTGGGTGGCCGAGGGAGCCTCGGTCGACACCGACGCCATCCTCAAGGGCCCGCTCTACGTCGGCGACTACGCCAAGGTCGAGGCGGGGGCCGAGCTGCGCGAGTACACCGTGCTGGGCAGCAACGCGGTGGTCAGGGAGGGGGCCTTCCTGCACCGCGCGGTCGTCCACGACAACGTCTACATCGGGCCCAGCGCCCACCTGCGCGGCTGTGTGATCGGCAAGAACACCGACCTGATGACCGCGGCCAGGGTCGAGGAGGGTGCCGTCATCGGCGACGAGTGCATCATCGAGGCCGAGGCGTACATCTCCTCCGGCGTCAAGATCTACCCGTTCAAGACCATCGAGGCCGGGGCGGTGATCAACAACAGCGTCATCTGGGAGCCGCGAGCCCAGCGCAACCTGTTCGGCCCCCGTGGGGTCTCGGGGCTGGTCAACGTGGAGATCACCCCCGAGCTGTGCGTGCGGCTCGCCAGCGCCTACGCCACCACCCTGAAGAAGGGCGCCTCGGTCATCACCTCCCGCGACTCCTCCCGCGCGGCGCGGGCACTGAAGCGGGCCGTGATCAGCGCCCTCAACGCCAGCGCGATCAACGTGCTCGACCTGGAGGCCTCCCCGCTCCCCGTGGCACGCTTCCACACCGCCAGGGAGAACGCGGTAGGCGGCATCGCGCTGCGCACCACCCCCGGCGACCCGCAGAGCGTCGACATCGTCTTCATGGACGAGCACGGCGCGGACCTGTCGCCGCCGGCCCAGCGCAGGCTGGACCGGGTCTTCTCCCGGCAGGAGTTCCGCCGCGCCTTCCCCGGCGAGATCGCCGAGCTGAGCTTCCCCGCCAGGGCGGTGGAGGACTACACGCACGAGCTGCTACGCCTGGTCGACATCGACGGGGTCCGCGACGCCGACATGAAGGTCGTGGTCGACTGCGCGGGAGGCACCTCCTCGCTGGTGCTGCCCAGCCTGCTCGGCCGGGTCGGGGTGGACGTGCTGACCGTCAACAACCGGCTGGACGACGCCTCGCCCACCGAGACCCTCGCCGAGCGCCGCCGCGACCTGCAGCGCCTGTCAGAGCTCGTCAGCTCCTCCAGGGCGGCCTTCGGCGTGCGCTTCGACCCGGTGGGGGAGCGGGTCGCGCTGGTGGACGAGATGGGCCAGCTGATCAGCGAGGAGCGCGCCCTGCTGGTGGTGCTCGACCTGGTCGCGGCCGAGCGCCGCGGCGGCAGGGTGGCACTGCCGGTCACCACCACCCGGGTGGCCGAACAGGTCTGCAGGTTCCACGGGGTCCAGGCCGAGTGGACGTCCACCGCGATCGACGCGCTCACCGCCGCCGCCAGGGGGCCGGAGATGATCTTCGCGGCCGACGGGCGCGGTGGTTTCATCGTGCCCGAGTTCGGCCCCACGGTGGACGGCCTGGCGGTGTTCCTGCGCCTGCTCGGACTGGTCGCCAGGACCCGGCTCTCGCTCAGCCAGATCGACGCCAGGATACCCGAGGCCAAGCTGCTGCGCCGTACCGTGCCGACTCCGTGGGCGGCCAAGGGGGCGGTGATGCGCTCGGTCATCGAGGCCGCCGAGCACCACCGTATCGACACCACCGACGGGGTGCGGGTCGTCGCGGAGGACGGCAGCTGGACCCTGGTGCTGCCCGACCCGACCGAGGCGGTGACCCACCTGTGGGCCGAGGGGTTCGACGTCGACTCCGCCCAGACCCTGATCGAGCGCTGGGCGCGGGTGGTGGAGGAGGCCGCCGGTGGTTGAGGCGGCCCGCACGACAAATACCGCGCGGCGCCATGGACCAGGGGCAGCGTCCCCTGTAACTTTGTCACCGACCGTACCCGCGGTTCAGCGTCAACCTTGACCTTCGCGCCTCATCACTGTATGTTGCGGCATTCGCAGTCTGAGAAAACACTTGAGAAGCGAAGAAGCGAGGCGCGCATCACTGAGCACCGTTGCCGCGTCTTCGCGGTAGGAGGCCGAGCCGATCGATGCCGAGCGTCTACTGCACGCAGTGCGGTCATGCCAATCCTGAGGATGCCCGTTTCTGTTCACGATGCGGGTCGCCGCTTACCAGGTCCGACACACCCGGAGACAGCACATCGACGATCTCCCTCTCCGGGATCGAGGCCTACGAGGCGGAGACCGGTGAGACGCTTCTCGCCGAGCGGCAGGCCGTTGAGCAGTTGCCCGCCGGCACCGCGTTGCTGGTCGCGATGCGCGGCCCCAACGCAGGCAGCCGGTTCCTGCTCGACAGCGACCTCACCACCGTGGGCCGCCACCCCGAGAGCGACATCTTCCTCGACGACATCACGGTCTCGCGCCGTCACGTGGAGTTCTACCGGCGCGGCGGCGGTGTCTTCACGGTCCGCGACGTCGGTAGCCTGAACGGCACGTACGTCAATCGTGAGCGCATCGAGGAGGTCCCGCTGTACGGCGGGGACGAGGTACAGATCGGCAAGTTCCGCCTCGTCTTCCTCACCCGCGGCGCCGCTGGAGGATGATGAGCTCGCAGGCCGCTCGTGCGCACATGAGCATCGGGGAGGTGCTCGCTCTCCTGCAGGGCGAGTTCCCCGATGTCAGCATCTCCAAGATTCGCTTCCTGGAGGGCGAGGGGCTGATCGAGCCGGAGCGCAGTCCCTCCGGCTATCGCAAGTTCACCTACGCCGACGTCGAGCGGCTCCGCTACATCCTCAGCGAGCAGCGTGATCGCTACCTGCCGCTGCGCGTGATCAAGGACCATCTGGAGGCGGCCGACCGCGAGGAGCGCCCGGCGGCCCGGCCGCGCGCCGTCCCCGACGACGCGCCCCCCGAGGTCCGCCTCACCCGCGAGGAGTTCCTCGCCGCCGCCGAGCTCGACGAGGAGACCCTCACGGAGCTGGAGGACTACGGTCTGCTGGCCGCCGTGGCCCGCTACTACGACGCCGAGGCACTGGTCGTGGCCCGCAGTGTGGGCGCCCTGGCCGCCTTCGGCCTGCGTGCCCGCCACCTGCGGGCGGTCAAGGCCGCCGCGGAACGCGAGGCGGGGCTGGTGGAACAGGCCGTCGCCCCGCTGCTGCGCCGTCGCGGTCCCGGCGCGATCGACCAGGCGGACGAGACGGCGAGGGAGATCTCCGGTCTCCTGCTGGAATTGCACGCCTCGTTGCTGCGTTCCGGAGTCCGTGGGGCACTGGGCCGGTGAGAGCCTGACCAGGCACTCGTACCCCCACGAGTGTTACGTTGAACAAACCGGTCGGAATCCAGCGAAGACGGAGCAGCCCGTGTTGCAGATGGAGGTCGTGGGCGTTCGAGTTGAAATGCCCTCCAACCAGCCGATCGTCCTGCTGAAAGAGACGCATGGGGAGCGTTACCTACCTATCTGGATCGGCATGACGGAAGCCACGGCGATCGCCATGGCCCAGGCCGAGGAACCACCACCCCGGCCACTTACCCATGACCTGTTCCGGGACGTGCTCGAAGGGCTCGGAGTCAGGTTGAACACTGTCAACATCGTCGCCTTACGTGACGGCATCTTCTTCGCGGATCTCGTGTTCTCCAACGGGGTCGAGGTGAGCGCGCGTCCTTCCGACTCGATCGCCTTGGCACTTCGCACCGGCGCACGTATCTTCGCGAGTGAGGACGTGGTACAGGAGGCAGGGGTGATCATCCCTGACGACCAGGAGGACGAGGTGGAGAAGTTCAGGGAGTTCCTTGACACGATCACGCCCGAGGACTTCGGCCGCGCGGGGTAGGAATTTCGGTGCATTTACGCTTCACGACGCGCCGGGTGGGGTCGTTGACTGGACTTGGCCCCAGTCCTACGGTGCAAGTGAAACCTGCGGTCGTGCGTAAACCCCCAGATCAGGCCGTGGGATGAGAGAAAGCCGGAGGTCCGCGTGGCGGTCAGCAGCGGCGAGGGTAGAAACGCCGACCAGGATGACCCGGAACGGCGCCAGTCGGCACGTCAGCGCGCGGGTGAAGAGGGTCTGCTGTTCGACGGGCAACCGGTGAAAGTGCCCGCCGACATCGGCTACAGGGGGCCGACGGCCTGCTCGGCGGCAGGAATCACCTACCGGCAACTCGACTACTGGGCACGTACCGGCCTGGTCGAGCCCACCGTGAGAGCCGCCCACGGCTCCGGCTCCCAGCGGCTGTACGGCTTCCGTGACATTCTGGTCCTCAAGGTTGTCAAGCGCCTTCTCGACACCGGTGTCTCCCTCCAGCAGATCCGCATCGCCGTGCAGCACCTACGGGAGCGTGGCGTCAACGACCTGGCCCAGATCACGCTGATGAGCGACGGGGTGAGCGTCTACGAGTGCACCTCGCCCGACGAGGTCATCGACCTGCTCCAGGGCGGCCAGGGAGTCTTCGGTATCGCGCTGGGACGGGTGTGGCAGGAGGTGGAGGGCTCTCTCGCGGATCTTCCCGGCGAACGCGCGGAGTCGGGCGGGGGCCCTTTAGGCGATCATCAGGCCGATGAGTTGGCCCGTCGTCGCAGAGCACGACGAACCGGGTAAACTCGGACTCGCCACTGACCCTGTGCGGGAGAGACCCCGACCGCGATCGGGGCGCCGAAGGAGCAACCTCCCCGGAATCTCTCAGGCACCCTGTACCGCACGGACGAGGCAACTCTGGAAAGCAGGCGCGCCCGCCAGGTGCGTCTCACCGACGGTGCAAACCTCCCGGCAAGGGCAGGTGAAGCTCTCAGGTAGCGACCACGTCGTGATGACAGTCGTGATGACAGAGGGGGAGAACCGGCATACGCCCGCGCCCAGCACCGGTCTCCACCCCGCCCGAGAGGCTTCTCATGACCGATCTGTCATCGCTCAGCGAACTCGCCCCTCCGCCGTTCGCGACCCGTCACATCGGGCCCGACGACGCCGACCAGACCCGCATGCTGGAGGCGGTCGGATTCGCCTCCGTCGCCGACCTGGTCGCGGTGGCCGTGCCCGAGGCGATCCGCTCCTTCGCCCGGCTGGGTCTGCCCCCGGCGGCAGGGGAGTCCGAGGCCCTCGCCGAGCTGCGGGTCCTCGCCGGACGCAACACCGTGCTCACCTCGATGATCGGCCTGGGCTACCACGACACGATCACCCCGGGTGTCATCCGCCGCAACCTCCTGGAGAACCCCGGCTGGTACACCGCGTACACGCCCTACCAGCCGGAGATCTCCCAGGGCCGGCTGGAGGCCCTGATCAACTTCCAGACCGTCGTCTCCGACCTGACCGCCCTCGACGTCGCAGGGGCCTCCCTGCTGGACGAGGCCACCGCCGCGGCCGAGGCGATGACCCTGGCCCGCCGCGCGGGCCGCACCTCGTCGAAGGTGTTCGTGGTCGACGCCGACGCGCTGCCGCAGACCAAGGCGGTGTTGCGCACCCGCGCCGAGCCGCTCGGCATCGAGCTGGTCGAGAGCGACTTCACCGGAGGGCTCCCCGACTGCTTCGGCGTGCTCGTGCAGTACCCCGGCGCCAGCGGCAGGATTCGCGACTTCCGCGCCATCGCCGACGCCGCCCACGCGCGCGGTGCCCAGGTGGTCGCCGCCGCCGACCTGCTCGCCCTCACCCTCCTGGCCGCGCCGGGCGAGCTCGGCGCCGACATCGCGGTCGGCTCCTCGCAGCGCTTCGGCGTCCCCCTCGGCTTCGGCGGTCCGCACGCCGCCTACATGGCGGTCCGTGACGGCCTCCAGCGCCAGCTGCCCGGCCGCCTGGTCGGCGTCTCCCAGGATGTCGAGGGACGTCCCGCCTACCGGCTCGCGCTGCAGACCCGCGAGCAGCACATCCGCCGCGAGAAGGCCACCAGCAACATCTGCACCGCGCAGGTGCTGCTCGCCGTGATCGCCGGCATGTACGCCGTCTACCATGGCCCCGAGGGGCTGCGCAGGATCGGCCGCCGCATCCACCGGCACGCCGTCGTGCTCGCCGAGGGGCTGCGCCAGGGCGGCGTCGAGGTGGTCCACGACACCTTCTTCGACACCGTGCTCGCCCGTGTGCCCGGGCATGCCGCCGGAGTCGTCGCCGCGGCCCGGGAGAACGGCGTCAACCTGCGCCTGGTCGACGCCGACCACGTGGGCGTCACCTGCGACGAGAGGACCGAGGTCCTCCATCTGGAGCAGGTCCTGGCCGCCTTCGAGGTCAGCGGCACCGTGCTGGCCGACCTGGACGCCGCCGCGCACGACGCGCTGCCCGGCGCGCTGGCGCGGGTCGGCGACTACCTCACCCACCCGGTCTTCCACCGCCACCGCTCCGAGACGGCCATGCTGCGCTACCTGCGCAGGCTCCAGGACAAGGACGTCGCGCTGGACCGGTCGATGATCCCGCTGGGCTCCTGCACCATGAAGCTCAACGCGACCACCGAGATGGAGCCGATCACCTGGCCGGAGTTCGCCGGGCTGCATCCGTACGCGCCGGAGGACCAGGCGGCGGGCTACGCCGAGCTGATAGGGGAGCTGGAGCGCTGGCTGGCCGAGGTCACCGGTTATGACGCCGTGTCGATCCAGCCGAACGCCGGCTCCCAGGGCGAGTACGCCGGCCTCCTGGCGATCCGCGCCTACCACACGGCGCGTGGCGAGTCGGATCGTGACGTCTGCCTGATCCCCTCGTCCGCGCACGGCACCAACGCCGCCAGCGCCGTGATGGCCGGCATGCGCGTCGCCGTGGTCGCCTGCGACGACAACGGCAACGTGGACCTCGACGACCTCGTCGCGAAGATCGAAAAGCACCGCGACCGGCTTGCCGCGATCATGGTGACCTACCCGTCCACGCACGGCGTGTACGAGGAGACGATCGTCGATGTCTGCGAGCTGGTGCACGAGGCCGGCGGGCAGGTCTACGTCGACGGCGCCAACCTCAACGCGCTGGTCGGCCTGGCCAGGCCGGGCGAGTTCGGGGCGGACGTCTCCCACCTCAACCTGCACAAGACCTTCTGCATCCCGCACGGCGGCGGCGGCCCCGGTGTCGGCCCGGTCGCGGTCCGCGCCCACCTGGCCGGCTACCTGCCCGGCCACCCGCTGCGCGGCGGCTCGGCGGTCGGCCCGGTCTCGGCCGCCCCGTACGGCTCCGCGGGCATCCTGCCCATCTCATGGGCCTATATCCGGATGATGGGCGCCGACGGGCTGAAGGCGGCCACCGAGCAGGCCGTCCTGTCGGCCAACTACCTGGCCCGCAGGCTCGGTCCCCACTACCCGGTTCTCTACACCGGCCGCGGCGGCCTCGTCGCCCACGAGTGCATCATCGATCTGCGCCAGATCACCAAGGAGACCGGGGTGACGGTCGACGACGTGGCCAAGCGCCTCGTCGACTACGGTTTCCACGCGCCGACCATGTCCTTCCCGGTGGCCGGCACGCTGATGATCGAGCCGACCGAGAGCGAGGACCTGGCCGAGCTCGACCGGTTCTGCGAGGCGATGATCGCGATTCGCGGTGAGATCGAGAAGGTCGCCTCCGGCGCCTACGACAGGGTCGACAATCCGCTGCGCAACGCCCCGCACACGGCCGGCAGCCTCGTCGCCGACGAGTGGGAGCACCCCTACACCCGCACCGAGGCGGCCTACCCGCTGCCCTCGCTGCGCGAGGGCAAGTACTGGTCGCCGGTCCGCCGCATCGACCAGGCCTACGGCGACCGCAACCTGGTGTGCTCCTGCCCTCCCCTGGAGGCGTACGAAGACTGATCCTCACCGTGGCCCGCGTCTCGCGAGAACCACGTATCCGTAGGGAATGCGGGAGGACGGACGGCGCCCCGAGTCGTTAGGCTCGGGGCGTCTCCGTATCCGGGAAGGACCCTGCATGCCTGAGGTGGACACCCGTCCCTTGGACACCGCGCGAAGACTGGCCGAGTCCGGCGACCTCGACGGCGCCGCCGTGATCTTCGCGGAGCTGGCCGCCGACCCCGGCGAGCCCGATCGGGCACAGGCGGCGGTGGGCCTCGCCGTGGTGCTCCAGGAGCGCGGAGACGTGCCGGGCTCCCGCGCGGCCGCGCGCACCGCGCTGGCGACAGGGCACCCGGAGTTCGCCGCCCAGGCCGCCTGCCTGCTCGCGGGGAGCTTCGAAAGGGAGGGCATGGCCGACCAGGCCCGCGCCGCCTGGCAGGCCGCGCTGGGCGTCGGCCACCCCGCCTACGTCCCGTCGGCGCACATGGCCCTCGCCAGGCTCGCCACGGGCGCGGAGGACGCCGAACGGTCGCTGCGTGACGCGCTGGCCACCGGCGACCCGGATGTCGCCCCTCGTGCCGCTCAGCGGCTGGCGGAGGCGCTCATCGAGGAGGGTGAGCCGGGGGAGGCCGCCCAGGTGCTGCTGGAGGCGCTCTCGGTGCCGGACGCGGCCGAGGTGCCGAGGCTGCGGGTGATGCTCGGCATCGCCCACCTGGAGCTGGCGTGCGCCGAGTTCTCCGGTGCGATCGAGGAGGGCGGCGACGTCGAGACCGGCGCGCTGGCCATCGAGCTCCTGGCCCGCACGCTCCCGCTCAGAGGACGCGGCGAGGACGCCGAGCGTGTCTGGCGCTACGGCCTCGACAGCGCCGACGCCGACCTCGCCGGCGAGGTCCGCCTCCGCCGGGGCCGCGACGTCTGAATCCCGCGACGTCTGAATCCCGCGACGTCTGAATCCCGAGACGCCCTCCCCCTGGGACGGCTGGGCCCGGGCTCCGGGGCGGTGTCCGGGGCGGTGTCCGGCGTGACCGTGACGCACCCGATGGAATGCCGGTCGCTCCGGGGACCGGCGCTGGTCCCGCAGGTGGTCCGGAACGGTCAGTCGCGTCCCCGCCGGCGGCCCAGGGCGTGGGCGACGTTGATCGCGACGATGCCGCCCCAGGCCAGCAGCAGTCCGGCGCTGCCCGCCTCGGACGCCGCGATGGCGGTCAGCGGGATGCCGATGCCCATCGAACCGAGCGCGATCGAGATCGAGGAGTTCCCGGTCTTGCGTGGCCGCGCCCCGCGTACCCCGGCGGCGTGCATCTCGGCGTGTACCCGTTGGGCGATGGTCGCGTCCAGGCGTGACACGAACGACTCGACGAGGGCGGTTTCGTACTCCGGGCCGAGATCACGGCGGGCCTCGAGAGTGGCATGCATGTCCTGGCGGATATCTTGGTAATCCTGCACCCTTCGATTGTTCTCCTTCGCCCCGCCGCCAGGCATCAGTCGTTAGGACGAGATCCGTGTCCATCTCCGAGCCCATGTCCCTCCCGGGCACCGTCCCGCCTCTGGAGATCGCGACTCCGCACGGGCCGGCCCTGGTGGAGATCGACGAGGTGGCCTCCCCGCGCTTCCTGCTGGTGCTCACCCACGGCTCGGCCGGGGGAGTGGACGCCCCCGACCTGCTGGCGGTGCGGGACGCCGTGACGGCGGCCGGCGGGACCGTCGCGCGGGTGCTCCAGCCGTTCCGGATGCGCGGTGCCCGCGCGCCGGGCTCGGCGGCCAGACAGGACGAGGCGTGGGAGACGCTGGTGGCCGTCCTGCGCGAGCGCTACCCGGGGCTGCCGCTCGCGCAGGGCGGGAGGAGTAACGGGGCCAGGGTCGCCTGTCGTACGGCCCGGCGGGTCGAGGCCCGCGTGGTCGTCGCGCTGGCCTTCCCGCTGCACCCGCCGGGCAAGCCGGAGCGGTCACGCGCCGGGGAGCTGCGCGCGGCAGGTGTGGATGTGCTGGTGGTGAACGGAGACCGCGACCCGTTCGGCGTGCCCGAAGCGGCGGATGCCGCCCGCCTGGTCGTGCTGCCGGGACAGGGCCACGACCTCGGTAAGGACCCCGCCAGGGTGGGTGAGGTGGTCGCCGAATGGCTCGACGCGAGGATGCGGCCGGGCCCGTGTGAGCCTGTGTGAGTTCGGCGTGAGTGCCGTCAGGCGACGCCGGCCAGTGGCCGGTGTGGCTCGATGACGGCGCCGTCGGGGAGGAGCTCGCCGGTGTCTTCGAACAGCACCACACCGTTGCAGAGCAGGCTCCAGCCCTGCTCGGGGTGGGCCGCCATGGTGCGGGCGGCTTCGCGGTCCAGCGCCTCAGCGGGCGGACAGGACGGCTCGTGCGGGCACATCGGCGTGCCTCCGGATCTCTCGTGTCGGCTCGCCCGGGTCACGCCGGACACGGAATGGGCATCGGACATCCGGCGGGCACCGTCACCGATGGGTCTCCGTTCCCACGCATGACGGGGGACGAGCATCTGAATGTTGACATATGGCCATGCGAGCCCTGATAGAGCGAGGCTCGCACATCAAGCAGATCAAGTGTGCGATCGATCGCACCTCGGCGACATAGCCCGTTAGGACTGTTTACGAACTGGTAGAGGGCCAGTCCGTCAGGGCTTTATCAGGGGATGTGACCTATAACACAGCATGCCTCATATAAGGATATTCGGCCAAGTGCGACACGCCGCGAGTCAGGTAAACGATCGGTTACAACTTCCTGACGTGCACCGATGTGAGCCTCAGCCTCCTACCGGCTACCGTGCGCCCAGGCCGGCCAGGAGTGCGTCCAGCCCGTCCTCGAAATCGGCGTCCGCCCCGGGGCTGCCGCCTCCCTGCGAAGGGGGACGCCAGGGCTCGTTCTCCTCGCCGGAGGGCTCGGCCCAGCCCGACTGCTGCACCTCCACCGCCACCGCGCCGAAGACGTAGGCCCTCAGCGCCCTCACCGCTCCCGCCGCGTCGGTCAGCCCCGCGTCGGCCAGCTGGTCGGTCTGCTCCCTGATCGCGATCGCGGCCCGGCCCCTCGGGGGCTTGGTCAGGGCCAGCGCCAGCACCCCCGGGTGCTCCCTGAGCGCGGCTCGGCTCGCCCGGCACCAGGCCCTCGCGCTCTCCTGCCAGCTCTCGCCGGGCTCGACGTGGACCGTGGTGACATGCTCGGCCAGCGCGTCCATGAGGGCGTCCTTGCCGCGGGGCAGGTGGTGGTATATCGCCATCGCCTCCACCTGGAGCGCGTCGCCCAGCCGTCGCATGGTCAGGCGCCGGAGCCCCTGGCCGTCGGCGATGTGGAGGGCGGCGTCGATGATGCGCTCCCTGGAGAGCGGGACGGGTGGTCGCTTGGCAGGCATGGTGGCATCCTGTCACCGGTGACCTTACTGCGTAAAGGAGGGCGCGCCGGGCAGGTCGATCCGCTTCGCTCACAACCGTGCCACACACGCCCGGTACCGCGAGCCGGTCTCAGGTACGGCTGATCCCGAGTACGTGAGGTGGGGATGAACGGCGTAGGCTACGACCGGTGAGCTGCCGGAGGCGACCCGGCGACCGGTGAGAGAGGGCAGAAGATGGCGTTTTTCCGACCGAGCGTGAGCCGGGAGGCGGAGGTTCGCTACCACGCTGACCAGGAGGTCGGGAAGGGCTTCCCCGAGCTTCTGGAGAAGGCACGCGCGGCCGAGGCCGACCTGCGCCGGGCGCAGGCCGATCTGGCTCCCGTGCAGGAACTGCGAGCCGCCGGGCTGGCCTTCGACAGGGCGCTGACCGAGGCTCTGCGGGCGGCCGAGGCCAACCAGCGCGCGACGTTCGGCGTCAAGTCGTACGACGACCGGATCCGCCGCCGCAAGGGCAAGGCCACTCCTCGGGGCGCCGAGTGGACCGCCGAGGTGAACCGCCTGCGCACCCTGCGCGAGCAGAACCGGCTGACCGGTATCCCCCGGGTCCCGCGCCCGGTCGTCGCCGCCCGCTGAGCCGGGCGCACCGCCCGCTCAGCGGGCGGCGTGCGCGGCGGAGGCGGTGAGCAGCCGCCGGACGCGGACGGCGGCCAGGACCGCCGCGCACCGTTCGGCCGCATAGGTCTGGGCCATCCTGTGGTGTTCGGCGGAGAAGTCGGCCACCCCGTCGGCGACGAAGAACACCTCCACGTCCCCCATGAAGGCATCGCAGGCCGTCATCAGGCAGCCGATATGGGCGTAGATACCGGTGACGATGAGCTGGTCGCGGCCCTGCTCGGCGAGCAGGTCACGGAGCGGGGTGCGGTGGAAGGCGCTGTAGCGCCACTTGGTGAGCCGGATGTCGGCCGGGCCTGGGGCGAGCGCGGTGACGATCTCCTGGGCGCCGGGGTCGGCACCTACTCCTGCTCCCCAGAAGTCCTCCAGCAGGCCACGCTGTGCCGAGGTCTGTCCGCCTGGCTGGGCCGAGTACACCACCGGGACACCGAGCTGCCAGGCCGTCTCGCGGAGACCGGTGATCGCCGAGACCAGTTCCACGATCGGTGAGGTTCCCGGCGCGAACGCGTTGACGAAGTAGTTCTGCATGTCGTGGACGAGCAGCACCGCCCGGCGGGCGTCCGGTGTCCAGGAGACGCGGTTGACCGGCATCTCGTCCTCACGGGGCATCGGATAGGGGGTGATGGTGGGTATGGCCACGGCTGCCTCTCCTTCTTACCTTGTGCTCGGCGTCCCGGCGTGTACGGGGGGTCGCCGGGGGCGTGAGTACGTCCTGTCGGCCTTGGCGGTGGTGGCTCGGCTGGGTCTTCGTGAGCGGGAGCCGGCTGGGGATCTCACCTGCGGCCGGTCCAGCCTCGGCAGGAGGGGCTTCGGCGCGGCTGGATGACCGGCGCCGGGCGGCTCGGTCGACCCCGTCACGTCTCCGGTCTCTCTCCCGGGCGGGGATCGGCGTCCAGGTCCAGGCCGAGGGCGTGCAGGAGGGTGCGGAACTTGGCGGAGGTTTCGGCCAGTTCCTCTTCGGGAACCGAGCCCGCCACGATCCCGCCGCCGGCGAACAGCCGGATGCCGGTGTCGGTCACCTCGGCGCAGCGGATCGCCACCGCCCACTCGCCGTTGCCAGAGGTGTCGCACCAGCCGACCATGCCGCTGTAGAAGCCCCGGTCGAAGGGTTCGATACCGGTGATCGCGGCGCGCGCCGCGGCGGTGGGGGTGCCGCAGACCGCGGGGGTCGGGTGCAGGGCGACGGCCAGGTCGAGCGCGGTGGTCCGGGGGTCGGCGAGCCGGCCGGTGATCCTGCTGGACAGGTGCCACATGGTCGAGGTGCAGATCAGCGACGGTTCGGAGGGGACGCTCAGTGCCCGGCAGTGTGGGGCGAGCGCGGCGGCCACGGCCTGGACCACGACCGCGTGCTCATGCTGGTCCTTGGCCGAGCAGAGAAGCGCCGCCGCACGGCGGCGGTCCTCCGCGGGATCGGCGCTGCGCGCGGCCGAGCCGGCCAGCGGGTTGGCGACGACGGCGGGACCGTCCCTGGAGACCAGCAGTTCCGGGCTGGCGCCCACCAGGGTCCGTCCGCCCGGCAGGTCGATGGCGAAGACGTGGCCGTGCGGGTCGCGCACCGCCAGGCGCCGGACCATCGAGGCGATGTCGGCGGGTTCGGGCCTCGTCAGCTCCAGGGACCTGGCCAGCACCACCTTCTCCACCGATCCGGTGCGGAGCAGTTCCAGCACCCGCCGGACGCCTTCCAGGTGGCCCGCGGGTGTGGGGACGGGGGTGATCCGCCATGGCCGCGTGCTCTCCCTGCGCGGCGGCTCGCCGGGCAGGAAGGGGTCGGCCCAGCGGGTGCGCAGGGGAGTGACCAGGTGCGCCGAGGCGGGGTCGTCGAACGGGACCGCACCGAGGATCAGGTCGCCGTGTCCGCGTACGCTCTGGGCCAGTTCCCGCAGGGTGCGCACGGGTGGCAGCACGGCGGCGACGCCTCCGGCGAGGAGGGTGTGCCGGGGAGAGGAGAAGATCGATGAGAAGCCTGGCCGGTACTCGTCGAGAAGCTCGGTGGCGCTGACCGCCTCGTATGCGATAGTCAAGGCTGACCTTTCGGGGGATCTCATGCCCGGAGCGTGGCGCCGCCGTCCACGTACAGGTCTTGCATGGTGATGTGCCGGGCACGGTCTGAGGCGAGGAACAGCACCGCCTCGGCGATGTCCGAGGGATCGGCCAGCCGGCCCAGCGGAATGCCCACGCGGTAGGAGGACGGATCTCCCTCAAGCACGGTGCGGGGGTCGAGCCCCGCCTGCATCGCGGTGTCCGTCGATCCGGGTGAGACCACGTTGCAGCGGATGCCGTGGCGGGCGAGTTCCAGCCCGGCGCATCGGGTGAACATGACCGCGGCGGCCTTGGAGGCCGCGTATGCCGCCATGCCGACGCGCGGCACGCCCGCGGCGTTGGAGGCCACGGTGACGACCGTCCCGCGACCGCGGGGGATCATGTGGCGGGTCACGGCGCGGACGGCGTGGAAGACCCCGCCGGCGTTCACCGCGAACACGTGCTCCCAGTCATCGGCGCTCAGATCGGTCACCGCGCCGGTACGCAGCACGCCCGCGACGTTGACCAGGACGCCGATCGGTCCCAGTTCGTTCTCGACCCTGCTGACGACGGCGTCAACCTGGCGGGGGTCCCTGACGTCGGCCAGGTGGCGGGCGATCGGCTCTGGCCGGCTCTCCCAGGGCTCGTCGCGCACATCGACTCCGGCCACGATCATCCCGGCACGGGCGAGAGCCGTCGCGACGGCGGCGCCGATGCCTCCCGCGGCGCCCGTGACAAGGGCCACCGTCCCGGGGAGGCCGGGATGGTCTTGCCTGTTGGTCACATACACCTCACTAAATTACTTAGGTTAGCCTTGCCTCATTTGCATCATGTGTCAGAGGGCGTCAGGTGGGCGTGGAAGGTGATCTGGTCATGATGATATGCCTCTTGACGTCGGCGTCAATAAGAGGAATTTTAGGTTAGGCTTGCCTAATTAAAACCTGTCTCAGGGGTCTCTCCGGTCACTCGTTCGGCGCCGTGGCCGGGTCTTCCTCCGAGAGTGCCAAGTGATCCTTCATCCACGCCCCGGATGCCTGGATCCGGGAGGGGAGCGACGGTCGTCACGTGTCCATCCGGCAGCTGACCTCCGTGCGCGTCGCTCGCCTCCCCTCCCTGAGAGGGGCACACGATTCCGATCTCCGGGCCAGGTGCCCGGGATGTTCCCGCTGGAGGTATTCGATGACCAATCCGTTCGACGACGAGAGCGCGCCGTTCCTGGTGCTGGTGAACGCGGAGGGGCAGCACTCGCTGTGGCCCGCGTTCGCCGACGTCCCCGGGGGCTGGGAGGTCGCCCACGGTGAGGACTCCCGCGCCGGGTGCCTGGCCTACGTCGAAGGCTCCTGGACCGACATGCGCCCCAGGAGCCTTGTCAGCGCGCTGGGCGGCTGAGCGCCGCTTCGCGGCCCCGTGCGATCCTCGGGGCCGCGAGGGCCCTCGCGGCGGTCCAGGAGACGGCGAAGGGCGCCCTCACGGACCGGGAGGTCTCGCGGGGGCGCCCTTCGAGGCGGGTCAGCTGGCCCAGTCGAGCAGCGGGCGTGTGTTGCTGGGGTGGCGGAGCTTGGAGAGCGACTCCTTCTCCAGCTGGCGGATGCGCTCGCGGGTCAGGCCGAGGTGCTTGCCGATCTCGTCGAGAGTGTGGGGCTTACCGTCGATGAGACCGAAGCGCAAGGCCATGATCTTGGCTTCCCGCGGGGAGAGGTTGCCGAGCACACCGCGCAACTGCTCGCCCAGCAGCTGGCGGTCGACGACCTCCGAGGCCTCGGGCGAGTCGATGTCCTCGATGAGGTCACCGATGGTGGTCTCGCCGTCCTCGCCGATGGTGGCGTTGAGGCTGATCGGCTGGCGGCTGGTGCGCAGCAGCTCCTCGATCTGGTCGGGAGTCCTGTCCAGCTCCACGGCAAGCTCGTCCGGCGTGGGCTCGCGGCCCAGGCGCTGGTGCATGTCGCGCTCGATGCGCGACAGCTTGGAGAGCATCTCCAGCACGTGCACCGGCAGCCTGATGGTGCGGGCCGAGTCGGCGAAGCCACGCTGGATGGCCTGGCGGATCCACCACATGGCGTAGGTGGAGAACTTGTAGCCCTTGGTGTAGTCGAACTTCTCCACCGCGCGGATCAGGCCGAGGTTGCCCTCCTGGACCACGTCGAGCAGGGCCATGCCCCGGTCCGTGTATTTCTTCGCCACGGAGACGACCAGGCGGAGGTTGGCCTCCAGCATGTGGTCCTTGGCCCGGCGGCCGTCCTCGGCGATCCACTCCAGGTCGTCGCGCATGACCGCGGACAGGCCCGGCTCGGCCTCCAGCTTGGACTCGGCGTACAGGCCGGCCTCGATGCGCTTGGCCAGCTCGACCTCCTGGGCGGCGGTGAGCAGGGTGCGACGGCCGATCGACTTCAGATAGGTGTGCACGGAGTCGCCCATGACGGAGGAGTGGTCGTCCAGGTCGAAGGTCGACTCGGTCTCCGTCTCGGACTCCGGCTCCTCCGGGGGGTTCCACTCGTCGTCCGCCTCCGCGGTGGCGTCCTTGGCCTTGCCCACGGCCACGGCCTCGGTCTTGGCCGATGCCTTCTTCGCGGGTGCGGGCTTCGCCTTGCGGGCGGTGCTCTTGCGGGTGGTGGTCTTCGCCGCCCTGGCGGTGGCAGGGGAGAGCACGGGCTCGTTCTCGGCGGCCAGGCTGACGCCGGCCTCGGTGAGCTCTCGCAGGATCGCCCTGCCCTCGGTGGGGCTGATGCCCGCCTCGGCGAAGGCGCGGCGCAGCTCCGCGAGTGAAAGGTGGCCCTGAACTCGCCCTCGGTCAATGAGCTGTTCGAGGGTCGTCGGGGCTTCAGATGAGGCCGCCACGGCGGTCGGGGGCATGAGGACACCTCCTCCATCACGGAGTCGTCTGATTACGGTTTTCAGTCGTCGGGTGGGGCGGTCTGGGGCCGCTCGGCGCACCAGTACCAATAACCACAGCCAAGAACTTTCTGTTCCCGACTTGACTCGGAAAATATGATGGGTGGACCGTCCTCTCGGCGATCCACCCGCGTATGAGTGCCTGGTACGGCCCTATTCGGTCACGTCCGAGGAATCCTCGATCACGTCCAGAGGGCCCTCGACCATGGGCATCGGGAAGGGTTCGGCCTCCTCCATGCGGTGCTCCGTCCAGTAGCCGACGACCTTCTCCGGATCCGGGTTGACCTTCTCGGAGATCACATAGCCCTCCGAGGACGGGGGCGGTGCCGTCGGCGACGGCACCTGCGAGGGCGGGGCGGGGTCGTGCGGGGCGACCGGCACCGGCTCGCCCGATGTTCTCCCGGTCTTCCCGATGCCTCCCGCCGCGGCGGCCGCCGTGACGGAGATGCCACCGGCCAGGACCAGGCTCACGATTCCAGCCGAGACCCATGTCTTCCGGGTGACGTTCATCGAGATTGTCCTCCTGCTTCGGCTATCCCTTGGACGTGTGACAGCGTCTTC
Organism: Streptosporangium sp. CA-115845; assembly: GCF_050943795.1. Taxonomy (NCBI): domain Bacteria; kingdom Bacillati; phylum Actinomycetota; class Actinomycetes; order Streptosporangiales; family Streptosporangiaceae; genus Streptosporangium; species Streptosporangium sp. CA-115845. Next base: position 4,285,964 of record NZ_CP191988.1, read on the forward strand.
ACGGTTCCCGGTCACGACCATAACGGAGAGTTTCCAGGTCCGGCTTGCCATTGGCCAAAAGTGGTATTTCGGTCATTACGATCAGCTCGGCGGGGGCCGCGTAGGCGGGTAGCCGTTCCTTGGCGAAGGCGCGCAACTCGGCCAGGGACGGCGGGGCCTGCGAAACGACGAAGGCCACTACCCGTTCGCCCCACTCGGGATCGGGGCGGCCGACCACGGCGACGTCGGTGATCGCGGGATGCTCGGCCACCGCGGCGGCCACCGCCGCGGCGACGACCTTCTCGCCCCCGGTGTTGATGACGTCGTCGGCCCGCCCCAGCACGCGCAGCCGCCCGTCGTCCAGGGTGCCCAGATCCGAGGTGAGGAACCAGTCGCCGTCGCGCACGGCCTCGGTGAGGCCGCGCCTGAGCCGGTAGCCGGAGAACAGCACCGGCCCGCTCAGGCGGATCCTGCCGTCGCCGCCGATGCCGATCCCCACCCCGTCGAGGGGCTCGCCGTCGTAGACGCACCCGCCGCAGGTCTCGCTCATGCCGTACGTGGTGACCACCCGTGCGCCGGCCGCGCGGGCCGCGTCGAGCAGGTCGGGGGGAGCGGCGGCACCGCCGAGCAGGATCGTTTTGAACACCGACAGATCCGCGTGGAGCAGGCGGCGCAGCTGGGTGGGCACCAGCGAGACATGGTCCGCACCGCTGGCGAGCACCGCCTCGGGGGAGAACCCCTCGTGCGTGATCGGCTCGGTCCCGCCCAGTAGCGACCTCACCAGAACCTGCAGGCCGGACACGTGGGAGGGGGGCAGGCAGCAGAGCCAGCGCTCGCTCGCCTCCGCGTCCAGGCGCCGCAGCGAGGCCGACGCCGAAGCCCTCAGCGCCTCGGCCGACAGTTGCACGCCCTTCGGAGTGCCGGTCGAACCGCTGGTGGCGATGACCACCGCCACCTCGGCGGGCACCCCGACGCCGTCCTCGCGGCGGACCCCGTCGACGTGGGTCGGGCGCAGCGCCTCCAGCGTCGCCCGCAGTGCGGGGGTGGGCAGGGAGGGGGAGAGGGGCAGGATGGCCGGGCCCTGGCCGTCCAGTGCCGAGCCGACGGCCCGGAACAGCTCCGGACCCGCCGCGGACACCACGGCGTGCAGTTCTCGTTGCACGGAAAGCCACTCCTCGTGCACAGGAATGGTCATCACAGTCGTAAGGTTAGTGCCGAAAGCCGGACAACGGCCGGGGACGGCCCCGGCACAGCGGAGGGGGCGAAGCAATCGTGGGCACGGAGAGAGTCGAGCCGGGCGCGAACGAGCAGGTGGCGGCGGAGACGACTCCCGAGCGGGACGGTGCGGTCGACTGGAAGAGGTCCGGCCAGTACGAGGACATCGTCTACGAGACCGGCGAGGGCATCGCCAAGATCACGATCAACCGTCCGGAGCGGCACAACGCGTTCCGTCCGACCACGCTCTTCGAGCTCAAGGAGGCCTTCAACGTAGCTCAGGAGGACTCCGAGGTCGGTGTGATCATCTTCACCGGTGCGGGCGACAGGGCCTTCTGTTCCGGCGGCGACCAGAAGATCCGCGGTGACGACGGCTACGTCGACAAGTCCACTCCGCACGTGGGCAGGCTCAACGTTCTGGACCTGCAGGTCCAGATCCGCCGCTGCCCCAAGCCGGTCATCGCGATGATCGCCGGTTACGCCATCGGCGGCGGCCACGTGCTGCACGTGTGCTGCGACCTGTCCATCGCCGCCGACAACGCGGTCTTCGGCCAGACCGGTCCCAAGGTCGGTTCCTTCGACGGCGGCTACGGCTCCTGGCTGCTGGCCGAGACCGTGGGCCTGAAGCGGGCCCGCGAGATCTGGTACCTCTGCCGCCAGTACGACGCGCAGACCGCCCTGAACTGGGGCCTGGTCAACGCGGTCGTTCCGCTCGCCGAGCTTGAGGCCGAGACGGTCAGATGGGCCAGGGAGATGCTGGAGAAGTCGCCGCTGGCACTGCGCATGCTCAAGGGCGCGCTGAACGCGGTGACCGACGGTGCCGCCGGGATGCAGCAGTTCGCCGGCGACGCCACCCTGCTCTACTACATGAGCGAGGAGGCGCAGGAGGGCCGCGACGCCTTCAAGGAGAAGCGCGCCCCCGACTTCGGCAGGTTCCCGCGCCGCCCCTAGGGGCAGCGAAGATCCGAACGGGTTCGGTCCCGAGGCGCACCGTCCCGCGTAGGCGAGGTCGATTTCGCGCGCCTCGGGATCTACCCTCCGGGTGCGGAGTTAAGGAGACGATGCGGTGAATCCCGCGACCGCGCTCGCGACCGTGCTGGTCGACGAGCTCGCCCGCTGCGGTGTCACGGACGTGGTGCTCGCGCCGGGGTCGCGCTCGGCGCCGCTCGCCCTCGCCGTGCACGCCGACAGCCGTATCCGGCTGCACGTGCGGGTGGACGAGCGCTCGGCCTCCTTCCTCGCGGTGGGGCTGGCCCGCCGCAGCGAGCGGCCGGTCGTCCTGATCTGCACCTCCGGCACCGCGGCGGCCAACTTCCATCCGGCCGTCATCGAGGCGCACGAGTCGGGGGTGCCGCTGCTGGTGCTCACCGCCGACCGCCCGCCCGAGCTGCGCGACACCGGCGCGAGCCAGACCGTCGACCAGATCAAGCTGTACGGCACGGCCGTCCGCTGGTTCAGCGAGGTCGGCGTGCCCGAGGATCGGCCGGGGCAGGTCGCCTACTGGCGGTCGCTGGCCTGCCGCGCCTACCAGCGCGCGCTGGGCCCGTACGACCCGGGCCCGGTCCACCTCAACGTGGCCTTCCGGGAACCGCTGATCCCTGACGGCGACCTCTCCTGGTGCGAGTCCCTGGAGAGCGACGCGCCAGGGCCGTGGATCCGCGCCAGGGTGGGCTCCCCGTCGGTGGCGCTGCACCTGCCGCCGACCCGGCGGGGTGTGCTCGTCGTCGGTGACGGCGCGACCAACGTGCGCCGGTACGTGGCGGCGGCGGGCATGGCCGGGTGGCCCGTCCTGTCGGAGCCCAACGGCGGCGCCCGCTACGGCGACCACGCGATGTCCACCTACCACTTCCTCCTCGGCACCCCGGAGTTCGCCGACCGGCACCGGCCGGACGTGGTGGTCACCCTGGGCCGTCCCGGGCTGTCACGGCCGCTGCTCAACTGGTTGAGGCACGCGGACGAGCACATCGTGGTCGCCGCCGACATGACCCGCTGGCCCGACCCGACCCGCTCGGCCACCCAGGCCGCCCAGGTGGTGGAGATCCCGATCCCGGCGGGCGACGACACGTGGCTGCACTCCTGGCGCCGCGCCGAGACGGCGGCCAGGACCGCGATCGACGACGTGCTGGACGGGACCGGGCTCAGCGAGCCGCGCCTGGCCCGCGACCTGGTGGACGCGCTGCCCAACGGGTCCCTGCTGTTCTCCGGCTCCTCCATGCCGATCCGTGACCTCGACCAGGCGATGCGCTCCCGGCGGGGACTGCGGATCCTGGCCAACCGGGGAGCGGCGGGAATCGACGGCGTGGTGTCGGCCGCGATGGGCGCGGCCCTCGCCCACAACGGTCCCTCCTACGCCCTGATGGGCGATCTGACCTTCCTGCACGACCAGAACGGGCTGGTCCTCAGCCCGCGCGAGCCCCGTCCCGACCTCTGTCTGGTCGTGGTGAACAACGACGGCGGCGGGATCTTCTCGCTGCTTCCCCAGGCCACGCTCCGCGACCCCTTCGAGCGGATCTTCGGCACCGCGCACGGGGTGGACCTGGGCTACGTGGCAGCCGCCACCGGCACGCCGTACACCTTCGTGAACGAGCCGGGCCAGCTGGTGAAGGCGCTGCGCGGTGAGGGGCTGCGCATCGTCGAGGTGCGCACGGAGCGGGAGTCCAACGCGACGCTGCACGGCATGATGCGTGACGCGGCCCACGCCGCCGTCCGCGATGTCATGTCGTGACGCCCGCCCCCGTGTCTGTGTCTGTGTACGGCGAGGTCAGGTGATGTCGCGGCGCAGCGTCAGCGCGCGAGCGGCGAGCACGATCACCACGACATAGCCGGCGAACAGCAGCCCGCCCCCCCAGGCGGGCAGCAGCTCGTCGCCCTGCATGTTCATGCCGCCCAGGGCGCGGGCCGCCCCGGTCGGCAGCCACCGGCCCAGGCCGGGCAGGAGCATGGTGAGCAGGTAGTCGGCGTACATGAACCAGACCAGCGCCACCGCCACCGCCGCGACCTGGTTGCGGACCAGAGCTCCGAGGCCCACTCCGAGCAGGCCGTACAGGACGACGCTGAGCACCGAGCCGAGCAGTACCACCGGCACCCGGGGGGTCCACACGGGATGACCGGCCAGGCTCAGCATGACCAGGCCCGCAGCCAGCGTGACCAGCGCCGACACGGCGCCGACGAGCAGCCCGACGATCCCGTACGCGGCCAGCTTCGCCCCCACCACCCTCTCCCGCCGAGGGGTGACCAGGAACTGCCAGGTGATCGTCTGGTGGCGGTTCTCCCCGGCCGTGCCCAGGACACCGAGGATCAGGGCGAAGACATAGGACTGCTGGGCCATGTTGTAGACGTTCTCGATCTGCGGCGCCGTCGCGCCGCTCGATTCCGCCAGTGCGACCATCAGCCCCGCCCAGAGCACGCACAGCGGGGGCGCCAGGGCGACGAGGATCCAGGTGACGCGGCTCGCGCGGGCCTTGAACAGCTCGGCGCGGATCAGGCGGCTCATCCGGTCACCTTCACGTACAGCTCCTCCAGGTCGGTCTGCGGGGTCAGCGTGCCCTGCCAGGCGAGGCGGCCCGCGGTAAGGATGATCACGTGGTCGGCGATCTGCCGGATCTCGGCGAGCACGTGTGTGGAGACCAGGACCGTGCGGCCCTGGTGGGTGTAGGCCCGCAGGAAGCCCCGCAGCCAGCGCATGCCCGCCGGGTCCAGGCCATTGGCGGGCTCGTCGAGGATGAGGGTCTCCGGGTCTCCCAGCAGGGCGGTGGCCAGGGCGAGCCGCTGGCGCATGCCCAGGGAGAAACCCCCTACCCTGCGGTCGGCCGCGGCGGTGAGGTCGACCTGCTCCAGCGCGTGCGCCACGCGCGCGGGATCCAGCCCCGCGGCGAGGCGGAGCGCCTCCAGGTGCGCGCGGGCGCTCAGCCCGGGGTGGAAGGCCGTCGACTCCAGTACCGCGCCGACCGTGGCGACGGGCCGGTCCAGGTCACGGTAGGCCGTGCCGCCGATCGTGGCGGTGCCGCCGGTGGGCGCGACCAGGCCGAGGATCATGCGCAGGGTGGTGGTCTTGCCCGCCCCGTTGGGGCCGAGAAAGGCGGTGAGCGTTCCTCGCTCCACGGTGAAGGACAGATCGTCCACGGCGCGCACCTCACCGAACGACTTGCCGAGATGCGTGACGCTGATTGCTGACATGGCCTCGACAATGACCTGCCGGCAGGCGTTGGTGAATGGTTCCGGAGGTGGAGCCGGCAACCTCCACCCGGAAGGGGACCGTTGTGCGGTCGGCTGGAGGCATCTCCACCCTGGGGTCCATGGTCCCTTTCCGGCGGGCACCGGTAGCTTGTCGTCGTGGCCATCCTCCGCAGCCCGCCCGTGCGCAGGCTTCTCGCCGTCCTGCTGGTGGGATACCTGCTCTTCGGCCCGGTGGCCGCCGCCGTCGAGGTGGGACCGCCCGGGCTGTTCGCGGTGATCCCGATCGGCGCCCTCACCCTGGGCTGTTGCCTGTGGGCGCTGTGCGGTGAGGACCTCCGGCGCAACGTCTCGCTGCTCGCCCTCACCCTGGCCGGAGGGCTCGCCCTGCACGCGATCAGCCTCTACAGCGGGATGGGGTTCCTGTACGTCGTCGTCTTCGTCGCACCGTTCAAGGCTCGCTTCTGGCCGGGGGCGGCGCTGGTCACGGCCGACCTCGTCGGCGTGACGGCGCTCTCCTTCGCCCTGGGCATCCCTTCCGGGGCCGTCTGGGGCAACACCGCCGGGCTCGCCTATTCGGCGGTCTTCGTCTTCCTGCTGCGGCATGTGAAGACGACCAGGGAGCACGGAGCGGCACTCGCCGAGGCGCGGGCGGGCGAGGCCGTGCTCGCTGAGCGGGCGCGGCTGGCCAGGGAGGTCCACGACATCCTGGCTCACTCGCAGTCGGCGCAGATCCTCCATCTGGAGGGGGCGCGGCTGCTGCTGGAGCGGGGCGACGATCCGGCGGCGGCGCTCGACCGGGTCGAGCGGGCGGTGCGGCTGGCACGGACCGGGCTGGAGGAGACCCGCCGGGCACTCGACGCGCTGCGCGGCGAGGAGTTGCCGCTGGCCGAGCGGCTGGAGCGGCTGGCTGTGGAGTTCCGGTCGGTGACCGGGGCGTCCTGCACGGTCTCGGTCACCGGGAACCTCGACTCGCTGAAGGCCGGAGCCCGGCTGGCGGTGGCCAGGACCGCTCAGGAGGCGTTGACGAACGTGCGCAAGCACGCGCCGGGCGCCGCGGTCTGGGTGGCGCTGCGCCGCGTCGAGGGCTGGTGTGAGCTGGAGGTGTGCGACACCGGTGGCCGGCCGGGCCGGCTGGCGTCGTTGGGAGGAGGGTACGGGCTGGTGGGGATGCGCGAGCGGGCCGAGCTGATCGGCGGGTCGCTGGCCGCGAGGCCGGGTACGGAGGGCTTCAGGGTCCTCCTGCGGGTCCCGGCGTGAGTCGCCCACGGCGCGGCGCCGCCGCGGGGGCGGGCACCGCGCCGTGGACGACTCACGCCGGTGCCGGTGCCGGTGCCGGTGCCGGTGCCGGTGCGGGGGCGGCGGCGCGCGATCGCGACGCGGTTCCGCCCCGGCGGGAGAGGCGCCGGGGAGCGCGAGCGGGTTCGAGGGACGCGGGGGTGCCGAGGTGACCGTGCGGGTGCTGGTGGCCGACGATCAGACGGTGGTGCGCGAGGGGCTGGTGCTGCTGCTGGGGCTGCTGCCCGGTATCGAGGTCGCCGGTGCGGCGGCCGACGGCGGGGAGGCGGTCCGGCTCGTCGGCGAGCTCAGGCCCGACGTGGTCCTGATGGACCTGCGGATGCCCCGGATGGACGGGGTGGAGGCGACCCGCAGGATCAGGGCGGCCCACCCGGAGGTCCATGTGGTGGTCCTGACGACGTACTCCGACGACGAGTCGGTCTTCGCCGCGCTGGGCGCCGGGGCGCGGGGCTATCTGACCAAGGACACCGACGCCGAGTCCCTGGCCTCGGCCATCGCGACCGTGGTCGAGGGGCAGGCTCAGTTCGACCCCGGTATCCAGCGGCGGCTGGCCGAGGCGGTGACCGTGAACCGCCGCGCGCCGGACCTGCCCGACGGGCTCACCCGCCGGGAGAGCGAGGTACTGCGGCTGATAGCGGCGGGCCGCTCGAACGTGGAGATCGCCGGAGAGCTGTTCGTCTCCGAGGCGACGGTCAAGACCCACATCAACAACCTCTTCGCCAAGGCGGGACTGCGCGACCGTGCCCAGGCCGTGACGTACGCCTTCCGGCACGGTCTGGGACCTGACTGACCGCAACGGCGCGGGGGGGCGGAGACGACGGTGAGGCCGACGGTGAGGCCGACGGGGTGGCCGACGGGGGCGGAGCGGGGTACGAGGGAGATGACTGTCAGATCTGGGGATGTGGGGGCGCCGTCCCGAGAGGCATGGTGAGCGGGTAAGGATCCACTTCGCGGGTACCCGTTGAGGGGAAGTGCCATGCCATCAGATGTCACCTTGAAGGCCCATGAGGCGGTGGCGGGTTTCGGCACCTACGCCGAGGCCCAGCGTGCCGTGGACCAGCTCTCCGACCAGAAGTTCCCGGTCGAGCACACCCTGATCGTCGGAGTCGGACTCCGGCTCGTCGAGAGGGTGCTCGGGCGGCTGACCTACCTTCGCTCCGCGTTGATGGGAGCCGGTGCCGGTGCCTGGTTCGGCCTGCTGATCGGCCTGTTCTTCGCGATCTTCACTCCGGGCCGCTTCCCCTTCGTCCTGGTCCTGTGGGGCCTGATCTGGGGTGCCGTGGCCGGAGCGATCTTCGGGCTGATCGGCCACGCGCTCACCGGGGGCAAGCGTGATTTCCTCTCGTCGAGCTCGATCGTCGCCGACCGCTACGAGGTGCTGGTCGAGACCCCGTACGCGGCCGAGGCGCGCAGACTGCTCAACGTGGGCATGTCCCCGCAGATGCCACAGCAGATCTGATCGGCGTTCCCCGAGCAGGGCTCGCACCGCCGTGCCGTGCCCGCCACCTGGATCACCGGCCTTACCGGGGCGTGGAGTGATCAGGCCCGGGGATCGGGGCGGTGATGCCGTCCGGCGAGTGTCGTCGCCTTCATGTCGCACAGGAGATCAGCATGCCTAAAACAGTTGGAATCGACCTCGGCACCACCAACTCGGTGATCGCCACGATGGAGGGCGACAAGCCCACGGTGATCCCCAACGCCGAGGGGGTGCGGACGACGCCGTCGGTCGTGGCGTTCACCGAGAACGGTGAGCGCCTGGTCGGGCAGCTTGCCCGCCGCCAGGCGATCCTGAACCCCAAGGGAACGATCTACTCGGCCAAGCGCTTCATCGGCCGCCGCTACGACGAGGTCACCAGCGAGCTGAACGCCGTCTCGTTCGACGTCGTCCCCGGTCCGGACGGTGCCGTCCGCTTCAAGATCCACGAGAAGCTGTACGCGCCGGAGGAGATCGCCGCGGCCGTGCTGCGCAAGCTGGTGGACGACGCCTCGAAGTTCCTGGGGGAGAAGATCACCGAGGCGGTCATCACCGTGCCCGCGTACTTCAACGACTCCCAGCGCCAGGCCACCAAGGACGCGGGGAAGATCGCCGGCCTGGAGGTCCTGCGGATCGTCAACGAGCCGACCGCGGCGGCTCTCGCCTACGGCCTCGACCGCAAGGGGAACGAGACCGTGCTCGTCTTCGACCTGGGCGGCGGCACCTTCGACGTCAGCATCCTCGCCATCGGCGACGGCGTCGTCGAGGTACGGGCGACCGCGGGCGACACCCATCTGGGCGGTGACGACTTCGACCGGCGCATCGTCGACCACCTCGCCGACGAGTTCCAGCGGGACAACGGCATCGACCTGCGCCAGGATCCCCAGGCCCTGCAGCGGCTCTTCGAGGCCGCGGAGAAGGCCAAGGTCGAGCTGTCGGCGGTCAGCCAGACGCAGGTCAGCCTGCCCTTCATCACGGCGGACGCCTCGGGCCCCAAACACCTGAACGCCACGCTGCGGCGCTCCACCTTCGAGGAGATCACCGCCGACCTGCTCGAACGGTGCCAGCCCCCCATCCAGCAGGCCATGGCCGACGCCAAGCTCACCGCCGACGACATCGACGAGGTGATCCTGGTGGGCGGCTCGACCAGGATGCCCGCGGTGCAGAACCTGGTACGCCGCATGACGGGTGGCAAGGACCCGAACATGACGGTCAACCCCGACGAGGTCGTGGCGCTGGGCGCGGCGGTCCAGGCCGCCGTCATCAAGGGCGAGCTGAAGGACGTCGTGCTGCTGGACGTGACGCCGCTCTCCCTCGGCATCGAGACGCTCGGCGGGGTCATGACGAAGGTCATCGAGCGCAACACCACCATTCCGGCCCGCCGGTCCGAGGTGTTCAGCACCGCGGAGGACAACCAGACCGCCGTGGACGTCGCCGTGCTGCAGGGCGAGCGCGAGCGCGCCGCCGACAACCGTTCCCTCGGCCGGTTCCGGCTGGAGAACATCAGGCCCGCTCCGCGCGGCGTGCCGCAGGTCGATGTGACCTTCGACATCGACGCCAACGGGATCCTGAACGTCTCCGCCAAGGACAAGGACACCGGCGCCGAGCAGCGCATCACGATCAGTGAGAGCTCGAACCTGGACACCGGCGAGGTCGAGCGGATGGTCGCCGACGCCGAGCGGCACCGCGAGGAGGACCAGCGGATGCGGCAGGTCATCGACGCGCGCAACGAGCTCGACAGCGCCGCCTACCAGGTGGAGCACCGCCTGGCCGAGCTGGGTGAGTCGGTGCCCGTCCACGAGAAGGCGCGGGGCGAGATGCTGGTGAACGACGCCCGCGAGGCGATCAAGCAGGAGGCCCCGCTCGACCGGGTCCGCTCGCTCACCGCCGAGCTCCAGCAGGTCTACCACAGCCTCGGCGCGTCGGCCTCCGGTGCTTCCGGCCCGGGCGCCCCGGGGGAGGGCACGTCCGGGGCTCCGGGCGGCCGGGCGGGTGGCGGCAGGGACGACGACGTCATCGACGCGGAGTTCACGACCGATGAGTGAGGCAGCCGGGCAGGGCGGTCACCTCCCCGGTCATGAGCCGGATCCGCGTGGCAGGGAGCCGCGGGCCCAGGGCCGGCACGGCGGCCAGGAGGAACACGGTGGGAAGGCCCATGCGCGAGGGACGCGCGGCAAGGAGGCGCACGGTCAAGAGCAGCATGCCCAGGAGGCGCACGGGGAGGCAGGGGCCGCCCCTGCCGACCTCCAGGCCCGGGTCGAGGAGCTCCAGACCCTGGTGACCGACCTGCAGGACCGCTGGCGGCGCGCCCTCGCCGACCTCGACAACCTGCGCAAGCGCGTCAGCAGGGACACCGGGCGGATGCGGGAGGAGGAGCGGGCACGGGCCGCCGCCGAGTGGCTGCCCGTGCTGGACAACCTGGACCGTGCGCTGGAGCACGCGGAGACCGACCCCGCCTCCATCGTCGACGGGATGCGGGCGATCAGGGACCAGGCGCAGGAGGTGCTCTCCCGCCTCGGCTACCCACGCCGCGACGACGCCGGCGCCACGTTCGACCCGGCCAGGCACGAGGCGGTGGCCGTGCTCCCGCAGGAGGGCGTGCCCGACGGCACGGTCCTGCAGGTGGTGCGGCCCGGTTACGGAGACGGCGAACAACAGCTACGGCCCGCACTGGTCGTGGTGGCCAAGGGGGAATGATGCCCCCCGACCGCGACTTCTACGAGATCCTCGGAGTGCAGAGGGGCGCGAGCCAGGAGGAGATCCAGCGCGCCTACCGCAAGCTGGCGCGGGTCAACCACCCCGACGTCAACAAGGACCCGGCCGCCGAGGACCGCTTCAAGGAGGTCTCCGAGGCCTACAGCGTGCTGTCCGACCCCGCGACCCGGCGCCGCTACGACGCGTTCGGGCCGAACTTCCGCCAGGTGCCCGAGGATGTGGACCCCGAGACGTGGGCGCGCGCCCAAGGCCGCCGTGCGCGTGCCGGCGCGGGGGCGGGCCGTGCCGGCTGGGCCGGAGAGCAGGCCGGCTTCGGGGAGGGGATCGACCTCGACGACCTTCTCGAAGGGCTGTTCTCCGGACGGGGAGCGCGGGGAGGCAGGGCCGGTGGAGGCTGGGGGCCGATCCCCGGCGCCGACCAGGAGGCCGAGATCGAGCTGACCGTCGAGGAGGCCTACCGGGGCGGCCGCCGCTCGATCACCGTCGGCTCGCGCAGGCTGCAGATCGAGATTCCCGCGGGCGTCTCCGACGGGCAGCGCATCAGGCTGGCCGGGCAGGGTGGAAGGGGCGGCGACGGGGCACCCGCGGGTGACCTCTACCTGATCGTCAGGATCGCGCCGCACCCCCGGTACCGGGTCGAGGGGCGAGACATCCACGTCCTGCTCCAGGTCACCCCGTGGGAGGCGGCGCTCGGCGCCTCCGTCGCGGTCGACACCCCCGCGGGCGAGGCCAAGGTCAAGGTGCCGGCGGGCACCTCCAGCGGCAAGCGGCTGCGGCTGCGCGGCCGGGGGATGCCCAGTCCCCGGAACAAGGCGGGTGATCTGTACGCCGAGGTGCGGATCATGGTTCCGGCCCGGCTGCCGGAGGAGGAGCGGCGGCTGTTCGAGCAGCTCGCCGCCGTCTCCACGTTCGATCCGAGGAGACAGCGATGACCCACCCCTTCCCGGAGCGCAGGCCGCCCCACCCGGGGGCGCGGAGGGCGGCCCCGGCCGGGGGCTCCGCCTCCCGTCCGCGGAGGGCGCCTGGCGGAGTGGAGCGGACCTACCAGCTCACCAGGCCCGAGCGCCTGGATCTGGAGACGTTCGCCAGGGCGACGGGGACCCACCCCGAGCTGGTGCGGCGCCTTGTCGCGCTGGGCCTGCTCGACGCCGGGACCGACTCCGCCGGGCACCTGTGGTTCCCGCCTCCCGAAGTGCTCACCATGGCGCGGATCCGGCGGCTGCGGGCCGGGTTCTCGATCAACTATGCCGCGCTCGGCCTCGTACTGGATCTGCTGGACCGCATCGCCCAGTTGGAGGCCGCCCAGCGTGGGCGTTCCCGACTCACCGGAGGCTCGCCGTGGACATGAACCAGCTGACCCAGAAGTCGCAGGAGGCGCTGCACGACGCGCAGACCAAGGCCCTGCGCTTCGGGCACACCGAGGTGGACGGCGAGCACCTGCTGCTGGCGCTGCTCGACCAGCCGGAGGGGCTGATACCCCGCCTGCTCTCGTACGCGAACGTCGACACCGACAGGCTCAGGGGCGACCTGGAGGCGGAGCTGGGCCGCCGTCCCAAGGTGAGCGGCCCCGGCGCCGCGCCGGGCCAGGTCTATGTGACGCAGCGGCTCTCCCGCCTGCTGGACACGGCCAAACGGGAGGCCGACCGGCTCAAGGACGAGTACGTGTCGGTGGAGCACCTGCTCATCGCCCTGCTTGAGGAGGGCAGCTCGAGCTCCGCCGGGAGACTGCTGCACGATCAGGGACTGACCAGAGACGGCTTCCTCAAGGCGCTCACCTCGATCCGCGGCAACCAGCGGGTGACCTCCGCGATGCCCGAGGTGGCGTACGAGGCGCTGGAGAAGTACGGGCGCGACCTGGTGGCCGATGCCCTGTCGGGCAAGCTCGACCCGGTCATCGGGCGCGACGCCGAGATCCGCCGCGTCGTCCAGATCCTGTCCCGCAAGACGAAGAACAACCCCGTCCTGGTCGGTGACCCCGGCGTCGGCAAGACCGCCATCGTGGAGGGACTCGCGCAGCGGATCAGCCACGGGGACGTGCCGGAGGGACTCAAGGGCAAGACGGTCTTCAGTCTCGACATGGGCTCGCTGGTGGCCGGGGCCAAGTACCGGGGCGAGTTCGAGGAGCGTCTCAAGGCCGTGCTCAACGAGGTCAAGGCCGCCGAGGGGCGGATCCTGCTCTTCGTCGACGAGATGCACACCGTGGTGGGCGCCGGAGCGGCCGAGGGCGCCATGGACGCGGGCAACATGCTCAAGCCCATGCTGGCCCGCGGCGAGCTGCACATGATCGGGGCGACGACCCTCAGCGAGTACCGCAAGCACATCGAGAAGGACGCCGCACTGGAGCGCCGGTTCCAGCCGGTGATGGTCGACGAGCCCTCGGTCGAGGACGCCATCTCCATCCTGCGTGGCCTGCGCGAACGCCTGGAGATCTTTCACGGGGTGAAGATCCAGGACAGCGCGCTGGTGGCCGCCGTCGTGCTGAGCCACCGCTACATCTCCGACCGTTTCCTGCCGGACAAGGCCATCGACCTGGTGGACGAGGCGTGCGCGATGCTCCGTACCGAGATCGACTCGATGCCCGCCGCGCTCGACGAGCTCACCCGCAGGGTGATGCGCCTGGAGATCGAGGAGGCCGCGCTCGCCAAGGAGGAGGACCTCGCGAGCGGGGTCCGCCTGGAGGAACTGCGCGCGGAGCTCGCCGACGTGCGTGCCGAGGCCGACGCCATGCGGGCGCAGTGGGAGGCTGAGCGGCACGCGCTACGCGCCGTCCAGGGCCTGCGCGAGGAGATCGAACACGTACGCGCCGAAGCCGAGCGGGCCGAACGCGACTACGACCTCAACCGTGCCGCGGAACTGCGGCACGGCAAGCTGCCCGAGCTGGAGCGGCGGCTGGAGGCGGAGGAGGAGCGTCTGCTCTCCAAGCAGGGGACGGCGCGTCTGCTGCGCGAGGTCGTCACCGACGACGAGATCTCGATGATCGTCTCCCGGTGGACGGGCATCCCGGTGAGCCGCCTGCAGGAGGGCGAGCGGGAGAAGCTCCTGCGGCTCGACCAGATCCTGCACGAGCGGGTGATCGGCCAGGACGAGGCGGTGCGGCTGGTGGCCGACGCCGTCATCCGGGCCCGTTCCGGTATCAAGGACCCGCGCCGCCCGATCGGGTCGTTCATCTTCCTGGGACCGACGGGTGTCGGCAAGACCGAGCTGGCCAAGGCGCTCGCGGAGGCGCTCTTCGACACCGAGGACAACATGATCCGCATCGACATGAGCGAGTACCAGGAGCGGCACACGGTCAGCCGTCTCGTCGGCGCGCCTCCCGGCTACGTGGGGTATGAGGAGGGCGGCCAGCTGACCGAGGCCGTGCGGCGCAAGCCGTACTCCGTGGTGCTCTTCGACGAGGTGGAGAAGGCGCACGCGGATGTCTTCAACACGCTGCTGCAGGTGCTGGACGACGGGCGGCTCACCGACGCGCAGGGCAGGACCGTCGACTTCCGCAACACGGTCCTGATCATGACCTCCAACATCGGCTCCGTCTACCTCCTCGACGGCGTCACACCGAGCGGGGAGATCGAGCAGGAGGCGCAGCAGCGGGTGATGGCCGAGCTGCGCGCGCACTTCCGTCCCGAGTTCCTCAACCGCGTCGACGACATCGTGATCTTCAAGCCGCTCACCATGGAGGAGATCGAGCGCATCGTCGGCCTGATGTTCGTCGAGCTGCGGACCCGTCTCGAACAGCGGGGGATCCGGCTGGACGTCACCGAGGCGGCGCTCAGGTACATCGCCGAGCGGGGTTACGACCCGGTGTACGGCGCCCGCCCGCTGCGCCGGTTCATCTCCAGGGAGGTCGAGACGCGCATCGGCCGCGCGCTGCTGTCCGGGGAGGCGTACGAGGGGGGTGTGGTCCGGGTCGGCCTCGCCGAGGGCGAGCTCGACGTCACCTACGAATGAGGAGAACCGGCAATATCGTCAAATATTATGCAATGCCGGAACTGTGGGAAGAGGAACCGGATCCGGGCGGTGCCGTACCTGATGGTGGTCGGCGGCGGCCGCGTCGTGGCCGAGTGGGCGCGGGGCCCGCCTCCGAACCGCGCTCATGGGTGGAGGGCGCCATCGCGCCGGCAGGCGAGGGGAGTGGCTGAGAGGAAGACCTCCGGGGATCTCAGCGAGGAGCTCGGTGGCCCTGGTGGGCGCCCTCCTCGGCGGAGAGCCTGGCCAGCTCGACCCGGGAGTGGATGCCCAGCTTGCGGAAGACCTGCCGCAGATGGAAGGCGACCGTGTGCTCGCTGATGAACATCTGCTCGGCGGCGTTCCGGTTCGTCAGCCCCTGGGAGACCAGATCGCAGACGGCCTGCTCGGTGCCGGTCAGGCTGGCCCACCCCGAGGTGGGATGGGCGGTCCTGACCCAGTGGCGGCGCCGCTCGCCCAGCAGCCGCAGCCTGCCCCGTACCCGCGCGGCGTCACGGGTGGCCCCCACCGCGCCGTAGCAGGCGAGCGCGATCTTGAGGTTCTCCACGGCCGGATCCCGGCAGCCGCCGTCCGCGCCGAGCAGCACGCCCAGATCCTCCGCCGCCGAACCCCTGGCCCACGGATCGCCGTGCCCGGCCACCGCGCGGCCCAGCGCCTCGGGGTCGCCCTCCCGCAGTCCACGGGCGTGCTCGGCGGCCACCGACGGATTGGGCAGGCCGGGGCTGCGCCAGGCGATGCCCTCGGCCGCGTCGACCACGGCGTCGGCCCGGTGCCGCTGACCCGTCGCCATGGCCATCCGTACCAGCCATGCCGCGGCGGTGGGCTCGCTGGTCAGCGCCCCGGTGTGCCGAGGCAGCGCGTCGTACAGCCCGCCGAGAGAGCTCATCCCGCCCGCGGCTCCGTCGCGCGCCTCGTTGATCCGCCCGGCCACCAGCTCCGAACGCAGCCGCGTGCGCGGGGGCAGGTCCCGCGCCGACCCGACAAGGTTTCTCTCCATGTACCTGATGGCCCCCGGCAGGTCGCCCGCCCGCAGCGACGCGGTGCCGAGCACCGACAGGGCCGAGGAGGCCGGTAACGGGGCGCCCAGGGTCCCGGCGGCGGCCAGACCGGCCTCCGCGTGCTCGATCGCGCTGCCGAGCCTGCCCGCGGCCAGGTGCAGGCGGGCGCGCAGGACGGGGATCTCCGCGGCCCAGGCCGGCTCGCACTCGGCCTCGGCCGCGGCGATCTCCGTCGTGCTCTCCGCCTCGTCCAGCAGCCAGAGGTCGATCAGCATCGAGGCCAGCACGGCCCGGGGCTGCTGCCGCCGTCGTCCACCGGCCGGTTGCTCCACGGCTTCGCGTGCCAGGTCCAGTCCATACGAGAGCCTGCCCTCGTCCCAGGCGAGCAGGGCCAGGTCCGTCAGCGTCTCGGCGTCGCCGCCCCCGGTCAGATGGGCCGGGCGTGTCCGGGCGGCGCGCTCGACCTGTTCGCGCAGTGCTCGCCGCACCGGTTGGGGCACCTTCTCGACGACCGAGCGCCACAGCAGCTCGTGCCTGAACGCCAGCTCGTCGGGGGTGGTGACGAGCACACCCGCGGCCAGGGCCTCCTCCAGCGCGGGAAGCAGTGCCGCCGGGGTCTCGCCGAGCATCTCGGCCGCGTACGCCGGTGAGAACGAGCGCCCGAGCACCGCCGTGGCCTCCAGCAGGTACCTGGTCCTGGTGCTGAGCTCGTTCAGCCGCCGCCGGACGGCGGTGTGCACCCGCAGGGGCAGCTCCGCCCCGGCGGGAGTGGTCTCGGCCAGCCGGGCGACGCCGTCCCGCACGAGGACGGCGCCCTCCTCGCACAGGCCGGTGAGATACTCGGACAGCAGCAGCGGGTTGCCGCCGGCCTGGGCGGCCAGTGCCGCCAGATCCTTCCCGGGAGCCGCGCCCAGGATGTCGGTGGAGATCTCGGTGACCGCACCGTCGTCGAGCGGGCGCAGCACGGTCCGGGTGGCCCCCTCCTCCTCGAGCAGGTCGAACAGCCGTCTGGCGTCGCCGCGCGCCGGGGTGCTGCGGCAGGCCAGCAGCCATGCCACCGGGCGTTCGGCCAGCCGCGAGGGCAGCGTGCGCAGAGCCATGAGCGTGGCGGGATCGGCCCACTGGAGATCGTCCAGGGTGACCAGCAGCGGCCCCGCGCCCAGCCTTCTCTCCAGCGAGGTCCTGACCTGCTCGGCCAGCCAGAGCAGCAGGCCGGGGCCGTCGGGGAAGGCGTTCCTGGCCACGGTCATGGGCGCCGGCGACTCCTCCAGGGCCGACAGCAGCGGCCCCAGCGGTGTCAGCCGTCCCAGCTCGTCGGCCCGTCCGCTCGCGACCGCCGTCCCCCGCGCGGCCGCGAGGCCGGCGGCCTCGCCGAGCAGCAGCGTCTTGCCTATCCCCGGCTCGCCCTCGACGAGCATGACGTTCCCTGCCGTGGACCCGACGCCTTCCAGCAGGGCGAGGACCGCCGCCTGTTCATCTCTCCGGCCGCGCATCGTCTTGTCTCGGATCTGGGGTCATACGCCAGGCTTTCTTAGCGGTGATTACCCGTATGACATCCCCATCAGGCGAAATGCCATGCGGTGGATGCTCCCGGTTACTAGTTGTTTGATGCAGATTTGACCTTTAAGTGCGACTTCTAGTCGTTCTGTCGATCTGACCGATGCCCGGCGAGCGTGATCTCCGGGAGGCGATCGCCGCGCGCGTACCGTACGGGGCCCGGCCCCGGCGAGGATCGGAACGTCCAGCCGGAAAACGGCCGAGGCCCGCGGAGACGCCCGCCACGCGGGTAGGGGGCGTGCGTTCTCGTACAGGATGGGAGTCGGGGCAGCTCTCGGCGCCGGTCGGCGGGCTCACCGGATCCTTGCCACCCGGCCCGCTCCCGGGACCGCCGACGACCGGCGCGGCCCGATCGCGTCAATGGAGGAATCATGGATCAGAGCACCTCGGCAGAGCTCTCAGCCGTCGCGGCCGAGGCCGCCCGCGCGGTGGGCGAGCGGCTCCGCGAGGCGTTCAGGTCGCGTCCCGCGGTCGAGACCAAGAGCGACTTCCACGATCCGGTGACCGAGCACGACCGCGCCGCGGAGGAGACCATCCGGGAGGTCATCGAGAGGCGCGTCCCGGGCAGCACGGTCATCGGCGAGGAGGGCGGCAGCGAAGGGTCCGGTGAGATCCGCTGGTACGTCGACCCGATCGACGGGACCGCGAACTTCGCCGCCGGGCTGCCCTTCTTCTGCGTGTCGATCGCCGCCGCCGCCGGGGACGAGGTGGTCGCCGGGGTGGTCTACGACCCGGTGCACGACGACGAGTTCCGGGCCGACCTGGGCGGGGCCTGGTGCAACGACGTGCGGTTGCGCAGCGCCGGTGCCACGCGCGATCGGGAGGCGATGCTGCTGACCAGTTATCCCACCCCTCGCGAGCTGGCCGACGGCGGGGAGGAGGTGTTGCGCGAGTTCGGCCGGATGCTGGCGTCGTTCGCCTCCACCCGCCGTCCGGGCAGCACGGCGCTCAATCTGGCCCATGTCGCGGGAGGGTGGGCGGACGTCGCCTACGGCAGTAGGGTCGGTCCATGGGACGTGGCGGCGGGGTCGCTGCTGGTCCGGCAGGCGGGGGGAGTGTTCATCCCGCTGGACGGATCGATCTTCGAGTCCGGCGGCTACCTCGCCCATGTCGGCGGGTTCGATCTGGCGGGATCGGTCATGAGCGATCTGGTCCCTCCGGGCCGCTCGGCCTGAGCGCGGGCGGGGGAAGGCCCGGGTATCCGGCCCGCGCGGTCCACGGCAGGCGTCATCGCATTACCTATTGATCCTGTAGGAAATACAGGTAGCATGATTGTCTCGCCGTACGAAGGAGCCGCCATGAGCCTGGAGTCGGGGGCGGAGAGCCCGCTGGCCACCGCGGTCGAGGCCGCGCGCTGGATCCGCTCGGCGGCCGTGGACGACGAACGGGGACGGCACTGGCAGGCCAACCCCGATCCCCGGGGCCGGGCCGCCATGCCCGACCACCCCCTGTCGTTGTATTCGGGGGCGGCCGGGATCATCCTGTTCTTCCTGGAGCTCGCCGCCGCCACGGGTGACGAGGGCTACCTGGACGATGCCGGGGCCGGGGCCCGCTATCTCGCCGCCACCTGGCGGGAGCAGGTCGATCTCTCCCTCCACCATGGTCTGGCCGGGGTGATGTTCGCCCTCGCCGAGGCCGGATGGGCCACCGGTGAACGGGATTTCGAGGTCGAGGCCGGCGCGGTCGCCGACCGCATCGTGCGCAGCGCCCGCCCCGTCGACGGCGGCCTGGGCTGGACCGGTGACCCCGCCCAGCGCGGCGACGGTGGGATCATCCTCGGCCTGCTGCACGCCGGGGGCATCCTGGGGGTGCCCGCCTACCAGGAGATCGCCGTCGAGGCCGGCACCCGCATCGCAGCGCTCGCCGTCCCCGGCCACCGTTTCGGCGAGGGCGCCTGCGCCGACCTGCCGCTGGACGCGGTCACCCCGGGATTCCTGTCCGGCACGGCCGGCACCGCCTTCCTGCTCGCCCGCCTGTACGGCGTGACCGGCGAGACCCGCTTTCTCGACGGCTCCCGCAGGGGGGCCGACTTCGTCCGCGCGGTCAGCGCCGTGACCGAGCGGTGTGCGCTGGTGCCACACCACATCCCGCAGGGCCGCGATCTGCACTACCTGGGCTTCTGCTCCGGCTCCGCGGGGGTCGCCCGGACGTTCTACGAGCTGTACCGGGTCTCGGGTGACGCCGGAGACCTCGACTGGGTCGAGCGGCTGGCCAGGGGGATCGTCAGCAGCGGTGCCCCCGCCGGCCAGAGCGGTGGCTACTGGAACTCGGCCTGCCAGTGCTGCGGTACCGCCGGGCTGGTGGAGCTGTTCGTCGGGCTCTGGGCGGCGACCGGCCGCCCGCAGCACCTGGAGTTCGCCCGCACGCTGGGGGAGAACCTGACCGGCCTGGCCACCGGCCACGACGGCCGGGGCTCCCGCTGGTACCAGGCCTACCGGCGGCTGCGCCCCTGGGAGGTCACCGCAGACACCGGCTACATGGTCGGCGCCGCGGGCATCGGGGCCGCGCTCCTGCACCTGGACGCCACCGCGCGCCCGCTGGAGGCCCGGCGGCTCATCCTGCCGCCGGACAACCCGTTCCCCGCCATCCCGCTGCCGAGCGCGACGCTCCGCCGGTCCTGAAGAGCGTGACTCCTCCGCTCCCCGAAGAGAGCGGCTTCTCGCCTACCTCGGCCGAGGCAGGCGACAGTCAAGCCCTGACCGTCGCGAACGCGGGAACCGTAACAGGAACGTGGGGCGACTCGCCGGGCAAACCTGGCGGTCCCCTCGCCAAACGTGCTGGAAGGCACGTCTCCGGCGAGCGGGCCGGTCATCGCGGGGGGGAGCGCCGCCGCTCGCGTCCGCGCACGTCGTCGCACCCTGTACGGTCGCAGAAAGATCCTCGGCGCCACCTCGGCACTCGGGCCGTCCCCCCTCGCGCACCCGATCGTACGGGGTGGCTGTGCAGAGACGGCAGCCTTTGCTACCCCCCGGTGCCGGAGGCTCCGAGGGCGACGCACCCTTTGGCCGTCAAGGGGTGACAAAGTTCGTGATCATGATTGGTGATTCTCCGTGAGTGCTTCTCAGGGCCTGCCTAATCTCGGTGTCGTGACAATCGAGGATTTCCTTCCCGACCCGGGCCGTTCCACCGTCGCGATCGAACCGGCCCAGCCGGGCGTGGGCCACTGGGCCGGTGCGCCGAGCGCCGTGGCGAGCGACGGGCTGATCTACCTCGCCTACCGGCTGCGCCGCCCCGTCGGCGAGGGCCGCGGCTACGCCGTCGCCGTCGCCCGCTCCACCGACGGTGAGCGGTTCGAGACCCTGCTCACCATCGGCAGGCAGGAGATGGACACCGAGTCACTGGAGCGGCCCACCCTGGTCCGCACACCGGAAGGGCGCTGGCGGCTCTACCTCAGCTGTGCCACCTACGACACCAAGCACTGGCGGGTCGAGGTGCTGGAGGCCGACGACCCGTCCGGGTTCCGCGCCGCGCAGCGGCAGGTGGTGCTACCCGGCGACCCGAAGACCGGCGTCAAGGACCCGGTGATCGTGCGGCGGGGCGACGTGTGGCATCTGTGGGCCTCCTGCCACCCCCTGGCAGAGGACGACGAGGCCGACCAGATGGTGACCGACTACGCCACCAGCGCCGACGGCATCGAGTGGACCTGGCAGGGCACCGCGCTCAGCGGCCGGCCCGGAGCCTGGGACGCCCGGGGGGCGCGGGTGGCGGCGGTCCGCTTCCTCGGGGAGCAGGTGGTGGCCTTCTACGACGGCAGAGCCGCCGCGGTGGAGAACTACGAGGAGAAGACCGGTGTCGCGGTCGGCACCGACCCGGCGGAGCTGACCCCGGTCGGCACCGGGCCCGCCGCCCTCTCGCCGCACGCGGGCGGCGGCCTGCGCTACCTGGACATCGTGGACCTGCCGGAGGGCGGGCGGCGGCTCTACTACGAGTACACCCGCGCGGACGGGGCGCACGAGCTTCGCGCCGAGCTGCGCTGAGCACGGCCGCCGACCTGCGCGGGGCCATGCCGATCACGCCCCGGCCGGGCACGGTGAGGCTCACGAGCCCCGCCCCCACCGTCCCCCGGGGGATGGGGTCACACCTGGGGGCGGCCGTTGCGGGCCTGGCGCTGGCCGTCGGGGCGGACGCCCACCAGGCCGCCGGAGCGCTCGCGGGGACGGAGCCAGTCGCTGAAGTCCTCGCCGGTCACCCCCTGCAGCAGTGTCACGTCCTGGGTGAAGTGGGAGATCAGTTTCTCCCGCTGGTCCCAGGTCAGCGGCTGGCGGGAGCGGGCCCGCCGCTGCAGCTTGCGCTCCAGCGGGTCGGTCAGCGCCACGCTCACCCGCGACGGCAGGAACCGCCCCACGGACGACCCCAGGCGCAACGCCCGCGACAGCATCCGGTGTCCGCGGGTCGGCTCCGGATGGGCGGTCACGTTCTCCCGGGGGACCTCGGTGACGACGCCGGTCTCCACGCCGAGGAAGCGGCAGATCCGGTCCAGGGTGTCGGCGGGCCGGTCGACCAGGTCGCGGTAGCGGTAGACGAGCACCTGCTCGCGGGGGAACAGGGTGAACAGGTGTTTCAGCTGTCCGCCGTACCTGCCGAGCCCCAGGTAGTGCCAGAACGGTGCCCAGCCGGCCGTGACCCTTCGCTCCTCCTCGGCGCAGGCCTCCAGCACGTCGCCGATCGGTTCCAGTCCGGCCGACCACAGATGTGTCCAGTTGGAGTGGGCGCGCTCCACCGGGTCGCGCAGCACCACGATGAGCCTGGCGTCGGGGATGGTCCTCCTGATACGCCGCTGGGCCGCCAGGTCGTAGAGGTAGAACGGGGTGGACTCGCCGGTGAGCGTTCCCGGCGGTGCCGCGTCGAACAGGGCTTCGTAGTCCTCGCGCCGCCAGACGTGCTCGCGGTAGGTCTGGGCGTCGCCCGGGCCTCCCCTGGTGGGAGGGGGGCCGTCACTGAGGAAGAACTTCGGCTCCTTCACCGGGGACATGAACAGCTCCGGGTGCCGGGCCAGTGCGGCGTGCAGGGCGGTGGTCCCGGTTTTAGGGGCACCGATCGTGAGGAAATTCGGCAGGGGCATCGTTATTACCCTCAATCCCTACTATTATTATTGGTAAATATAACCTCTTTTCCGGTGAAGGCAAGCGTTCCACTATGAGGTTGTCGTGCCCCAAAGGCCTGCCCCATGGCGGGAGTTCCAGTCGCCGACGCCTATCCCCAGCTCATGGGGGCGAGCCGCGCTGTTTCGTTCAATGAACGCCAGGCGCCTCTCTCCTGTTTCGACGTCGCGAGGGCTTCGGCAGGGCGCACCCTGGGCGGCCGGAAACACGTGCGCGGCGGCGCGGACCGGGAACCCCGCCGATACCCTTGCCGAATGCCCGACCCGTACCTGACTCCGCGGAACACGACAGAGCACGAGATCGACATAAAACGCTCCCGTTTTCTGTGCGCCATCGGTCGGGTCGCCTCGGAGGAAGAGGCCAGGGAGTTCATCGCCGGCCGCAGACGGCTGTACGGTGACGCCACGCACAACTGCTCGGCCTACGTGATCGGCGGCGACCGCCACATCCAGCGGGCCGACGACGACGGCGAGCCCGGTGGCACCGCGGGCACCCCGATGCTGGAGACCCTGCTGCGCAGGGGCGTCGCCGACGTGGTGGCGGTGGTCACCCGGTACTTCGGCGGGGTGAAGCTCGGCGCGGGAGGCCTGGTCCGCGCGTACGGCTCGTCGGTCGGCAAGACGCTGGATCTCACACCGCTGGTCGAGATGGTGCCCGCCAGGGTCATGACCGTGACCGTGGACCACCTCCAGGCCGGGCGGCTGGAGAACGACCTGCGCATCTCGCCGTACGAGGTCAGGGAGGTCCGCTACGGTGCGGAGGTCGGCTTCCGCGTCGCGGTACGCGAGCGTGACCTGGCCGACTTCCCCGGCTGGGTCGCCACGCTGACCGCGGGCCGCGCCAGGATCGAGCAGGGCGAGACGGTCCATCTCAGAAACAGCTGAAATGGTGCCGGGCCGTATAAGAGTGAAGACATCTGAACGTCCCTCGCGTGGGCCCAAACCACTTTTCGGTGGCGGTCAATGTGGGATAGGTCACAGTTGGACGCGGAGAGCCTGGCCGGAAGGTGGGGGCGCCCGCCCTTTCCCGGGCCGCGACGGCCGCTGCCCGCCGCACCCGCCTGGCCGGCCGATACCGGCCCTGACGTGCGAGAACCCTGGAGATTTCGCGATCGTCACGATGGGGTTCCAGGCACCTGTGGTTTTCCGCAGCCGAACCCTGTGGCGTGTACGAGGCAGGAGCGGGCGCATTCCTCATCCACGCCCTACCCAACTCTCCGTAGCCTTGTCCCTATGAGTTCACCGAATCTCGACGGAGTCGCCGGATGGGCGATCAACCTTATGGAAACCCTGGGTGCGCCAGGGGCGGGGCTGGCTATCGCACTTGAGAACCTTTTCCCGCCGCTGCCCAGCGAGGTGATCCTGCCGCTGGCCGGGTTCACCGCGAGCCAGGGGAACATGCGGTTGTTCGACGCCGTGCTCTGGACGACCCTGGGATCGGTGATCGGCGCGCTGGCGCTGTACGCGGTCGGGGCCCTGCTGGGCCGCGAACGTGTGGTGTTCATCGCCTCCAAGCTGCCGCTGGTCAGCGTCTCCGACATTGAGAAGACCGAGGCGTGGTTCGCCAAGCACGGCAGGAAGACCGTCTTCTTCGGCCGGATGATCCCCATCTTCCGGAGCCTCATCTCGATCCCGGCGGGGGTCGAGCGCATGCCGATCCTCATCTTCACCCTCCTCACCACCCTGGGCAGCCTCATCTGGAACACGGCGTTCGTGATGGCGGGGTTCCTGCTCGGTGAGCAGTGGGACCTGGTCGAGCAGTACATGGGGATCGTCTCGAAGGCCGTGCTGGGCATCGTGATCCTCGCCGTGGTGGTCTTCGTGGTCGTCAGGCTGTCCGACCGGCGCAAGGGCAAGCACCACGCCTGATCGTGAACCCGCTGAGCAGGGCCTGCCGGGTGCCGGCCGGTCTCGCGCTCGGGGCCTCTGGGCCCCGGCCGGGCCGGTCCTCCTCCTGGCGGGCCCGTTCCTGTTCACGGCGCGGACACGCCCACGCGTGCCGGCCGGGGCCGTCCATCCGGCGGACGCCGAGGTCTCCAGGCTGCGGCTGCGGCTGCGGCTGTTCGGCGGGGCGCGGCTGTCCGGGTACGACGGGCGCCGCGCTACTCCACGTATGGTGCCTGATCGCTCAGGCCGATCTCGATGCGGCGTTGTAGGGCGGGATGGACGGGATGGTCGCCCAAGTCGGTGGGAGCCACCCAGCGCACCTCCTGCGCTTCGCGGGGGTCTGGCTCTATCGTGCCTCCGACCACCCGGGCCCGCAGGCAGACATTGACCGGTTGCCGCACCTCGTCGACCTTGTTCTCGCGCATGTAGACGATCACGTGGTCCGGAGAGGAGAAGACACCGACGAGGCCGGTGATCTCGACTTTCAGGCCGGTCTCCTCCTCGCACTCGCGGATGGCGCACTGCGCGACGGTCTCGTCTTTCTTGAGGCCGCCAGTGGGGATGGTCCACAGGTCGTTGTCGGTGCGTTTCAGTAGCAGTACGGCGCCTTCGTCGTTGCGGACGAACACGCTCGCCGACGGCTTGCGGCTGGTCGGCTGGGGAGCGTCCGGGTCTTGCCAGTGGTCGATCCGGCGGCTGTGCTTGCTCACAGGTCATCTTCCTCGATAGGTCGTGCACCCGCCCATACCCGCTCGTAGGACTCCAGGTACGTGTTGTAGTAGGCGCCGTCGATGCGGCGAATGTGCAGCGTTGGTGTGTACGCCGCCAGAATCCCGTAGACGTGGACGTTGACCAGCAGCTCGTCGTCGAACCGGTAGATGGAGTTGTACAGCGGGGTGTCATGCAGGCGGATCTCCACCGAGGGAGGCATGTTCTGCGTGTAGTAGGCCATCACCGCCGCGACCCGTCCGGCGACGCCGCCTCCGATGTGGTGCTCGGCGTCGCGGTACCCGAGCTGCTTGCCCTTGGGGTCCCCCAAGAGCAGCCGTACGCGGGCGCCCGCGTTCGCTTTGGCGATGAGGGTGGGAATCCAGTCGGGGTGCTCCTCGGTGAGGAACAGGCCCGCGTACGCGAGCAGGTCGACCGTGCGCTCGGCGCCGCGCAGCAGTTCGGTCCACAGATGCCGGGGGACATCGCTGCGCCGTGGATAGGTGGCCACGAGCTCGGCGCCGGCCAAGGAGGCGCCGTTGACCGCGTCGGGCCAGAGGTAGCTTTCCTCTTCCCGAAGAATCGCGGCCACGCGGTAACGCGTCTTCGGGTACGGCACCGACTCGCCGCTCAGCCACCGCTCGACGGTTTTGGTCGACACTTCAGCGGCCTCGGCGAGGCTGGCGATGTCATGTCCCGTGCGGTGAAGTGCTCGGCGAAGGCGTTCGTTGACCACACCACCATGCTGCCATCTTTCGACAACTCCTGACATGTCTTTCGAAGGTAGTTGTCGGTAGATGTCTCGCAGTGTCGATGTGCTGTCTGGTGACCCACCGTCACCCTGGGAGAACACCGAGGAAGGACCATCCCTTGCACAACTGAGGCATCACTCACGGAAGCCGACACATGACATCTCCACAGCTACAAGACGCCAACGCTCCGCAGGCTTCCCCTAGCCCTGCGGCGCTCATCACACGGCTCGTTGAAGCCGCCCAGGAGCGAGGTCTGACCGTCAAGCAGGTCGCCAACGCGATCCTGCTTTTCTCCCGGCCGCCCGACTACGGCGAAGCCGCCGGGCCCGAAGATCAGGCGGTGGCCCGATCGTTTTTCAACGGCCTGTCTCAGCTGGTCGTCCTCGTGAAGGACCGCCAGGCGCCGCAGCCCGAAGGTAAGCCGGTCCGCCTGGCCTGGTACTGGTGGTGGCAGGGCGATCGTCTTGCCGGCCCAGGCAGATCCGACGAAATGGAGCGCCTCGCCGACGCGGCCGACATCGACACGGCAGCCGCCCGGATCGCGAACGTCCTGCGGCTTGACGGCGAGTCATCCACCACCTGAGTACGTCGAGCTCCCGCTGCGCGACCCGGAACACGTCCGAGGTACGACGAGGAAAGGGCGCGGTCATCATGAGGCTGCCCGGTGTGGGCTACAGGCCGGAAGTGGTAGCTCCTCAGCTGTGCGACAACGCGTCCAGGCAGGCGCGGAACTCTTCGGCCTGGACCTCCCCGGCAGGGAGCCGCTGGGCGAAGGCGTTGAGCTGGTCGGCGACGCGGCTGGAATCGACGTCGGTGACGAGTTCGACGGCGCGGCGCGCCGTGTCGAGGGCGCCGTCGAGGTCATCCTGGTCGAGCTGTGCGTCGGCGATGGCGGTCAGGCCGAGCACGGTGTCACGGGTGTAGTCGATGCCTCGACCGGCCATGCCCTCCTCCAGGAGGCGTACCGCGATGTCTGGACGGCCGAGCTGTACGAAGCCCGCGCCGACCTCGATCGTGTGGGACGGCTGGCGCATCCAGTAGATCCACGGCGGGTCTTCGTCCGGGTCGCGGCGCCCCCAGTGGTCGTCGGCGCGGAACAGCACCTCGACGGCTTGGCGGGACTCGCCGACGACAGCGTGGGCGCGGACCTGCCACGCGTCGAGCATGGCGTGCACCGTGTGGGGCGCTCCGGGGCCGATGCGTTCCCGGGCGGCGTGCAGCAGGTTGATCGCGGCGCGGCCGTCTCCGGCGTAGGTGTGCTGCATCGCCATGAGCGACAGGATGTAGGCGCCGGTCAGAGTGTCGCCTCCGGCGGCGGAGGTACGCAGTCCGGCGTGCCAGTACCGTGCCGCGGCGGCGTGCCGGTCGCCGTCGAACGCGCACCAGCCGGCGAAGCGCAGCAGTTCCCCGGCCGCGCCGTACAGGCGCCGCTTGACCGCTGCACGGTAGCGGCCGCCCTGCAGCAGCCGGGCTATCAGCTGCAGGTCGGCCTGGGCGAGGTGCAGGCAGTAATCGCCGCCGACGAGGTCATCCAGGTGCCACAGCTGATGGATACGGTTCTCGACCCAGGTCGCCACCTCGGTATCCACGGTGCCGCCGCCACTGGAGTCAATGATCTTTTCTGTGGGGACGGCGGCCCAGGCGTCTGCCAGTTCGGCGGTTTCTTCCCCCGACAGCAGGAGGAATCCTCGCCGGTCGGTGTCCGCACCCATGCACCCCGCCATGATCTGTTTTGCCGTCTCAGGTGTCCACGCCTGGTCCAGCGGCTCGGTCCCGTCGACCGTCAGCAACCACGACGGCCACCCAAGATTCAACACCGTCTGGGCGTCGACCCCCACCTCTGTGGCGATGGCGAGTTGCGCGGCGAGCTCAGGCACGACCTGGTGGTGCTCCCACCTGTAGATCTTCTGCCGGTGGCTGGCCATGTTCAGGCCTGACCGGCGCCGCACCAGCTCGGCGACGTCGGAGAGGGTCCACCCTCGGCGCTCCCGCAGATAGGTCAGAGGGTGGCGAATCAGAGGCTGATCGCTGCTCATGTCGTGTCCCTTGAAGGGAGGGGGATTACAGCGAGACTACGGCGAGGCCCTGTCGCGCGCCCCGGACACCCGCTTGTCTGAGATCAGAACGTAACCAGGTAAGTGCGAAGCGCAACAGGAGTGTCCGGTGTGGTCGTTACCTGCTCCTCGCGCCTTTCCGGGAAGGAGCCCCGCATGATCATCCTTGCGTTCGTGGTAGCCGCCGGCAGGTGCGCATGATCCCGCTGGCGCGCGCCGAGTCCATCGAGCTTCAAGGCGAACCGGCGGACATGCCGATGGTCCTCGCAGCGATCATCGAGGCGATCGGCAAAGTCACCGATGTCAGCGAACCGACGGGCGACCGGCTGGATCGGCGGCTACGGGTCGGCGCCGGGGGACGCGTGCGGCTGCTGGCCGGCACACCGGCGCGGCCGAAAGCCGCCGCGGCGGGCACGCTTGTCGTGACGATGGTGCTGGAGGAGACAACTGGGCTGCTGCCCGGCCAGGTGAGGGAGGTCTTGGCCGCCGTGCGGCGGGTGCCGTTCACCGTGACCGAGATGACCGCGCTGCGTGGCCAGATGCCGCTCACGGCCGAGCTGCCGCTGTTCGCGCCACCGGGGTGTCTGGCGCAGGTGGCGCCGGTCCTGACGGTGCACCACATGCGCGACTTCCTCGTACTGGTGGAGGCGGTGCAGGCGATGGGCGTTCCGCCGGAGGCCATCACCGTTCTGGACAAGGGCTACCCGTACCGGCACACCGCCCGCGTGGACGCCCACCTGACCCGGCAGGGCATCGCGGTGTGGCCGTGGACGCGGGCCGCGGACGCGTTGAACGACCACGCGCAGCGTGCCGCCGCCCTCGGCCGACAGGGGCTGCTGGTCGACGACGGTGGCTACACGCTGCCGGTGCTGCTGAAGCACCGTCCCGACCTGCTGCCACACTTCACCACCGGCCTGGTCGAGCAGACGATCTCCGGCATCACGCGGCTGGAGCCGTGGCGGCAGCTGCCGCTGCCGATCTTCTCCGTCGCCCAGTCCAGGATGAAGGCCACAGTGGAGTCCTACGGTGTCGCCGATGCGGCGATCCGCAACGCCCTGCGGCTGCTGCCCGAGGAGAAACTTGAGGGCCAGGCCGCGCTGGTCATCGGGCATGGGCGGATCGGCGAGCAGATCGCCCAGGTGCTGCGGTCGCAGCGGATGCGGGTCGCCGTCCACGACCGGCAGCTGGTGCGCCTCATCGCCGCCCACGAGCAGGGCTTCGTCACCGGCCGCTGCCTGAGCACGCTGCTGCGCGAGCACCGGCCGAAGCTGATCGTCGGCAGCACTGGTCGCACCAGTGTGCGCGGCGAGCACGCCGCCGCCATCGGCGGCGACTGCTACCTGGTGTCGACGACATCCAGGGACCGGGAGTTCGCGATCGCCGAACTCGTCGAGGAGGCCACCGAGATCAGCGACGCCGGCGTGCTGGGCATTCGCCTGCGCCTGTTGTCGGGAGCCTGCGCGACGATCGTCGGCGACGGATACCCGGTGAACTTCCACCACGCCGAGTCGCTGCCGAACGCCTACTCCGACCTGATCCTTGCCAGCCTCCTCGTGGGGGCGGCCACCCTCGCCACTCCGGGCCACGGTTTCACTCCGGGGCACAACGTCGTCGCGTCCGACCGGGTGCTGGAGTCGTGCGGCCTGCTGGAGCGCTACTACTCGCGGTTCGGCCTGAAGAGCACATGAGGACCACCGAGCAGGGGGAGCGGTACTTCACCGCCGCTGACGCGGGGGCGATGTTCGAGCCGGGCCTTGTCACCAGCAGCAAGGACCGACGCCGCGTTTGGTACGGCGTCCCCGACCCGGCCGACGCGGTACGGGTGGCGCTCACCGTCGCCCGCCGGTCATGGCTCGACGCCGTGGCGGTCGTTCCCGCCGGCGCCGCCTTGGCGCAGGCGGGCCTGGCCATGGCGTTCGGCGAGCACCTGCACGAGGTGCGGCGCCGTCGCGGCCTGCGCGGGGCGTGCGTGACCAGCCCCCTGCCGCCGCCTCTGCCACGGTCGGGGCTGTGCCGGCTGCCGCACCTGACCACCGTCGAAGGGCCCGACGAGACGTGGCGGGAAGCGGTGGTGTGGGAGGTCATGACTGCCGAACGGTTTCGTGCCTGGCTCGGCCGTGACCCGGTCAGCCTCACCACGGTCGAGGAGTGGCTGCCGAAGCTGCTGGCCCTGCGCGGCGCCGTCCGCGTCGGCACCCTGCCCGACACCCCGGCGGTTCGCGCGCTGCAGCAGTTGCTGCAGACCCGCTACCTGTCCATCCGCTTGGTGCTGGAGCACCCGTCCTTGTTCGCATCCCTGCTCTCAAAGGAGACACCTTGACCAACAGCTGGCTTTCGACGTCCGGCGAGGACCTGTCCGCCGGGTACGCGCGGCACGTGGCCACGCTGCGCGGCGCGGTACGGCACGCGCTGGTCGCCCGCGCCCTTCGCACCCACCTGCCCGCGGGTTCGCAGCAGGTCCTGGACATCGGTGGCGGGGATGGCCACCAGGCCGCCCAGCTCGCCCGCATCGGCCACCAGGTGACGATGCTCGATCCCGACCCGGCGATGCTGGCGCAGGCCCGGCAACGGCTGGAGGCCGAATCCGCCCAGGTGCAACAGCGCGTCCGGCTGGTGCAGGGCAGCGCCCACGAAGCCTCGGACCTGGTCGGCGGCGGCTACGACCTGGTGCTGTGCCACGGCGTGCTGATGTACGTCGAGACCCCTGAGGCGTTCGTGGCTGACCTGGTGGCGGCGGCCCGGCCCGGCGGCGTGGTGTCGCTGCTGACGAAGAACCGTGACGCGCTGGCCATGCGGCCGGGCCTGGAAGGGCGGTGGGCCGACGCGCTGCAGGTGATGAACGCCCACGCCGAGACGGGCAACCTCGGCGTGACCAGCCGGGCGCACACCGCCGCCGACATCGACGCGATGCTGGTTGGCGCCGGAGCCTCCACCGTGACCTGGTACGGGGTGCGGACGTTCACCGACCACCTGGGCGACGTACCGGTTGGCGACGACTTCGACACACTCCTCAACGCCGAATGGGAAGCCGGGCGCCGCGACCCGTACCGGTGGGTCGCCCGCCTGCTCCACTTCGTCGCGCAGGCAACCCCGAAGGACACACCATGACGGCGGCTCCGCTGACCTTCGGTGACGGGTGGACGGCCGCCCGCGGGCACTGCACCCGGGGCTGCTTCGGCTACCACTCCATATGGCGGCTCTTCCGGCAGGCCGGGCTGAAAGGCAACCCCCGCTGGCACGAAGACTTCTACCGCAAGGCCCTCGCCGGCCGGACCCCGAAACGGGCGTTGGTGTGCGGCTCCTCCGATGAGACCATGCCGCGCCTGCTCGCCGAACTCCTCCCCGACGCACAGATCGTGGTGGCCGACGTCTGCCAGACCCCGCTGACACTCGTCAACGCCTGGACCGCCTGGTGCGGCCGGGACGTGACGGCCATGTGGGCGAAGGCGCCGGAACTCACCAACGTGCCCGGCCCCTTCGACATGATCATTACCGATGGGTTGTTGTCCTTGCTGCCTACCCCGGCCGACCGTGACACGGCGCTCGCCCGCTTGGCCGAGCTGCTGACCGACGACGGCGTGCTGCTGTACACCACCCGCATCGCCGGGCCCGCCGGACGGCTGGAGTACGACCTGCCCGGTCGGATCATTCAGGCGCTGGCCACCGCCGCCGGGTGGCCCGGCCCGCCGGGCGAACGGCTACGGCTGGCCCGGCAACGACTGCGCGGCTCATCACGGCCCGCCCCGTTCACCACCTCCACCCAGCTGTGCGACACCTTCTACACCGAATTCGCTCAGGTGCTCCTGTCCACCCGTGCGGCCGCACCGACACTCGCGTTGGCCTTGCATCCCGCGTTCTGGGCCGGGCGAGGCAGCATCTGTGTCGGCGTGGCCGCCACCCACCCAAGGAGTCGGTTGTGACACTGCCGATCAGCATCTCCGTCTACCGGCCGGGAACGACCCTGGATGAGGAACTCGCCGGCCTCGGCTACGCCGCCATGCGCGGCTGGCCCGACCAGCGGCCGGTGACCGCGGCACTGGTGCGGTCCCGGCTGCACCCCCCGGGAGGCGCCTTCCCCACGATCATGGTTGTGGCGCGGTCGGCCACCGGTGGCCTGGCCGGGGCGGCGGCGCTGCGCCACCCCGCTGCGCCGGGCGCACCGGCACGACTGTGGGGGCCCGCCATCGCCCCCGAATGGCAACGGCAAGGACTGGGTACCCTGCTGCTGAAGTACGCCGCCGATTCCCTGCCTCAGGGGATGCTCGTGCTCACCGCGGAGATCCCCGCGACCCGCGAGCACGGCTGCACGTTCTACACCCGCGCCGGATGGTGCCCGCACTCCACCGCAGCTCTGCTGAAAGCCCCCATCGTCCGTAACCTCGCCGCACCGGGGGAGGACCAGATGGGGGTGCGGCTGGCGGGTCCTGGCGACGCCGCAGCGCTGGGCCGCCTCTACCACGCGGTTCACCCCGTTCACGGGTTCGCCGTCGCACAGGACACCTACCCGCGGTGGAGTGGCGATGAACGGTTTGTTGCCGATGGCCTGCTCGTCGTCGACGGCGACGGCTCCGACCTGCAGGCCGCGGCCCTGGTCTACCCGCTCATCCACTCCGCGCCCGGCGAGCCCGCGGAGGCGCTGCTTGCCGACGTGCTGATCCACCCCGGCGCTGACCGGGCGGCTGTAGCCAGGCCGCTGATCGCGGCGGCGCTCGCCGCAGGCGCCCGCCACGACGCCGAAGTGGCCCGCGCCATCGTCCCCACCAGCCACACTGAGCTGCTGGCCGACCTGCGCGCGGCTGGCCTGGCCACGGTGGAGGAGATCCGCTACTACCAGGCGCCGCTGGTGCCGCACACCGAAGGAGAATTCCTGTGACGTCGCCTGTCTCTCTTCCGCAGCGCACTCTCGGTCGTTGCGGCATCACCGTGCCCGCTGTCGGTATCGGCTGCTGGGGTATCGGCGGACCGGCCGAAAACCTTGGCCTGCCGATGGGCTGGTCCACCGGCGCCTCACCTGCGGCGGCCGCCGCCGGCCTGGAGACCGCGTGGCAGATGGGGGCCCGCCTGTTCGACACCGCCGATGTCTACGGGCACGGCCGCTCCGAACGCCTGATCGGAGACCTGGTTGCAGGTGTTCCTCGCGACGAGATCGTGCTGGTGTCCAAGGTCGGCTACTTCGCCAGCACCGCCCAGCACGGCTTCGACCCCTGGCACATGCGCCGCCAGCTGGAGCAGACCCTGGACAACCTGCGTACTGGCTACCTCGACGTGTACTTCCTGCACCATTCCGACTTCGGCGACGGCGACCGATGGCTGGAGCCCGCAGTGGAGGCGATGCGCTCCTTCCAGCGGGAAGGGCTGATCCATGCGGTCGGGATGCGGGGCCCGCACCGGTTCGCCCGAGATCGCCTCACCGTCGCCGCCGACCAGCGCGGCGACAAGGTCGCCCGGTTTCGGGCGGTGTTCGACAAGGTGCGCCCGGACCTGCTCGCGGTCCGCGATCACCTGCTGTCACCGATGTCCCGCTCGGAGGGCATCTTCGCGTTCGCCGAGCAATACCAGGTCGGTGTGCTGATCAACAAGCCGCTGGCGCAGGGCCTGCTGACCGGCGCCTACGACCCCGCCGCCATGCCGCTGTTCGGCCCAGGCGACCATCGCTTGCGCAAGCGATGGTTCACGCCCGCGGCGGTCGAGGTCATCGCCGAGGGGCTGAACGAGCTGCGCGGCCTGGTCGGGTGGCGCCGCGAAGACCTGATCCATATCGCCTTGTGGGCGTGCCTGAATCGCTATGATCAGGCGGCTGTGCTGGTCGGATTCACCACTCCGGAGCAGGTGGCGATGAACCTGTCCGCGCTGGGCGCGCCCCCGCACCCCGACGTGATCGACCAAGCCCGCACGATCATGGGGCGGGTGCAGGCCCGCCTCGACGCCCAGGGGGAGGTCTTCACCGACGAGACGGTGAGGGAAAGCCAATGAGTGGCGACGACCGCCAGCAGCTCAGCCTCCTGCAGCGGGGAGAGCACCACGCCCGCCCCGGGCAGGTGCGGGTACTGACGCTCAACGTGCAGCACGCCAACCCTGCCCGGTCCCGGCGGCAAGCCGAATGGCTCGCCGTCCAGGACGCCGACGTCGTCGTGCTGACCGAAGTCACGCCCGGAGCGCACGCCATCACCCAAGCGTTGGGCGAGCACGAGTTCACCGTGCATCTGGGCGACGGTGGCTCGGACTATCTGACGGTCGTCGCCTCCCGCATCGGCAACCAGGAACCAGCCCCCGAGATCCATCCCGGCTATCTGCCACACCGGTGCGCCGCCATCCGCCTCCACCTCGACGACGGATCCAGCGTCGGAGTGGTCGGCCTGTACGTGCCCTCCCGCGGCCCCCAGGAGCGCCGTAACGTCGACAAACGCCTGTTTCAGGACGCGGTGGCAGAGATGCTGCCCGCCCTGGCCGACGACCTCGCGGTGACCGGCCCGGTCGTCATCGCCGGAGACCTCAACGTCGTCGAACCGGGCCACAAGCCGCACCACACCGTGTTTGGTGCCTGGGAGTACACCTTCTACCGCGCTTTCGACGCCGCCGGATACGGTGACGCATTTCGGCACCACCACCCCGACCTGGACGATCACTCCTGGTATGGGCGCCGCAGCGGCGCCGGCTACCGCTTCGATCACCTGTTCTGCTCGCCGGTCGGCGCGATCGCCGACTGCTGCTACGTGCACGAGCCCCGCACGTCGGGGCTCAGCGACCATGCGGCGATGACCGCGACCATCACCCTGCCCACCGGCACCCTCTAACCCCTTCACCGCGCAGCCCTGGGCGCCCCCTGCGACGCCACAGGGCGGGTTCGTCATGCCCTCTTCTCTCACGTATCTCACGTACGGAGGCTCCGCATGCCCCCCACCATCAGCGCCAGCCACAGCCTGCTCCTGGGGGCCATCAGCCGACTCAGGCTCACCCCGCTGACCCTCGCCCAGCAGCAGGCGATCCACGACATCCCCCGCAGCCAGCCCAACGCGCTGCGCGACACCGTCGTCGGTCTCCTGCCCGGCCGTAACGTCGTGTTCACCGGGACGCTGGAGCGGCGGCTGCTCGCCGTCAGCACCGGTCGGTCCGGCGCGTGGCTGCTAGCCGACTTGTCCGGGCAGCCGCACGAAACTCGCGTCTGGCCCGACTGGGCCGCCCAGCATGTGCACTTGGACACGCCGGGCGCGTGGATCAGCCATGCCGTCCTGGCCCCGGCCGCCGTGACCCGGCTGACCCGGCCCCGCATCCTCCTCGCCGCCCTCTACCGGCCCGAGTACTTCCCGCTGCCGCGTTTCCCCTTGGCAATCTCCGACCTGGCCCGGGCGGCCCGCTCCACCCTGTCGGGCCGGGTCGACCTGATGGACATGCAGCTCAGCGTCACCCTGGACGACATCATCGGCGCGGTCAGCACCCAGCAGCCCGACATCCTCGGCATCAGCGCGACGTTCGGCCAGCACGAGCTGATGATCCGCCTGCTGGACGCCGTCCAAGGCAAGGTGCCGTTGATCCTCGTCGGCGGCAGCCTGACCGTCCGCAACGAGGCGTTGCTGCTGGAGCGCTACCCGGAGCTGCTCATCGCCCGCGCCGCCGGCGAGCCGACCATCCGCGACGTCATCGCGCATTGGCACGGCGACCTCGAACGCGACCAGGTCCACGGCATCGGTTACGTCGGCGCGGCTCGCGGCGGCGCGATGGCCGTTGGCCGGCGTCGTACCGCGGTCGTGCCCAATCGCGACGCCGACGACTTCTTCCCCGAGCTCGACCTGCTGCAGGCCACCTTCGCCCACCAGGGGGTGATGCAGCTGGAGACGACCCGCGGCTGCACCAGCCATTGTTCGTTCTGCCCGAGAGGTCATAAGGGCACCTGGGCGGGCGGAGCACCCGAGCAGCTGCCATGGATGCTGGCGGCGCTGAAGGAGGAGTTCGCCCGCTACCACGGCCTCTCCCGCACCCTGTATCTGGTGGACGAGGAGGCCATCGGACGCGGCGACGATGCCGTCCCGCGGGCCCTGGCCGTCGCCGCCGAGATCACCAAAGCCGGCTTCCAGTGGGAGACGTCGTGCCGTATCGACCAGGTCGTTCACCTCGACCACGACCGGGCCTGGCACATCGAGCGGGCCGAGATGTGGCGGGTTCTCGTCCGCGACGGGCTGCGCCGCATGCTGTTCGGGGTGGAATCCGGCGTCACCTCCATCTTGCGGAGGTTCAACAAGGAAACCACCGGCGAGCAGAACGCGGTGGCGATCCGCACCCTGTCGGCGCTGGGAGTGCCGACCAGGTTCACCTACATCACGTTCGACCAGCTGATGAGCCTGGAAGAGCTACGCGCCACGCATGCTTTCCAGGGGCGGACGGATCTGCTGCTGCATCCGCTGCCGCACCTGAGCGTCGAGGAGATCGTCGACGGTGTCTGCGATCCGGCGTTCGTCGCCCAGCACAGCACCGGTCGGCCGTTCTACACCGGCATCTCCTACATGCTGGTATCGATGGAGCCGCTGGTCGGCGCCGCCTACACTCGCATGGTCCAAACCGCCGGCCTGGCTGGGGCGGCGCGCCCGTCGATGGGCCGCATCGACGCTCGTTTCGCCGACCCGCGTATCGGTGTCTGCTCCGAGCGGGCGCAGCTGTGGGTCGACCGGAACTTCGCGCTGGACTACACGCTGAAGTCTCTGGAGAAGGTGCTGGACGGTGAGCCGCGCCGTGAGGTTCGCGCAGCGCGGGTCGTCATCAAGGACGCCGCGTTCGCCGTCTTCACCGGCATGCTCGACCTCATCGACGAGCACGTCGACCCGTCGCAGGCAGGGCAGCTCACCAACAGGCTGGACGCGATGCTGGAGGAGCAGTTCGAGGTGCTCCGGGGCCGCATGGACGCCACCGTGCCGAGGGTCGTCGCGGCACTGCCGCCGCAGGCCGCCGACCGGCTCCGTTATGAGCACACTCGGTGGGCGGCCGCGACAGGCTGGAAATTGATCAATGCGGCTGATCCGTGTGGGACCTGACCCGCGGTAGGTCAGGCAGGCTCGGAGATCGGCACCCAGTTGAACTCCGGGCAGTAGCGGGAGTACGTGGCCAGCTTCCAGGCCGCGTACTGCTCCATCCGGTCGGTGGCGCGCAGGAGATGTTTGACCCAGGTGTGGGCGATCCGCTCCTCCCGGCTCATGCCGGTGTCGATCTCGTCGAGCATGCGGCACGCGACCACGAAGTCCTCCTCGGTCAGCGCTGACAGGTCGATCTCGACGCCGTCGACCTCGAAGGAGAACACCAGCCTGGTGGTGGTGAAACGGGTGTAGCGCTCGCCCTTGAACGCCGCGTGCGGGGCGAGCGCCGCCATCAGCTCCTCGCGACCGGCGACCGGATAGCCGATCCCCAGATCCAGATCGCTGGTTTCCAGGTTGAGCTGGATCCCGAAGGAGCCGACGTCGCGCGGCGTGTGCCCCGTCCAGGACTCGACAAGGTGGGCCGCCTTGGTGCGGACCCGCAGGAGCCGTTCATCCTCCGCGCGTCGTGCCTGCCAGAACGCTTCGGCTCGGCGGAACTCCTCAGTGGTGAAGGACCTGGGGACAGCCCACCCCACGGCCATGATGGCCTCAAGGTCGAGGCTCGTCGCCGGCCCACCCGCAGAGATCGTTTGATCGGTCATCGGGCCAGCGTAGTAACAGCGGTATCGTGCGCCTCGGAAGTTCCCGCATTTCCCACCCGAGGTGGTGCGGCAGCTCCTGGCCGGGATCACCCACGCCGACCCGCTGAGCCGCCTGACGCCCCGGGAACGCGAGGTGCTCGACCTCATGGCCCAGGGACTGACCAACGCCTCCGCCGCCGAGCGGCTCCACGTCTCGCAGAGCGCCGTCGAGAAGCACGTCAACGCCATCTTCGACAAGCTCGGGCCGCTGCACGTCACCGGCTACAGCCGCCGTGTCCTGGCCGTGCTGCGCTATCTCGGCTCCTGACGCTGGACCCCCGCCTACTCGATGATCGAAGACACGGCGGTCGCCCGGGACGCCCCCGGGTCAGAGCCGGAGCTCGTCCTCCTGGGCCGAGGTGAGGTCGCTGGGCCAGAGCCGGTAGACGTTGAGGCGCGTCTCGTAGTACTTGTCCGTCTCGCCGACCCACTGCATGCCGATGCGCCTGGCCGTGCCGGCACCGCGCTCGTTGTTCACCCGCACGACCGCGACGAGCTCGTGGGCACCGATGGAGAAGGCCCATCCGGCCAGGGCGCGGCCGGCCTCGGTGGCGTAGCCGTGACCCCAGAAGTCGGGGGCGAGCTGCCAGCCGATCTCGATGTCCTCCTCGTCGGGCGGCAGGTACCTCAGGGAGAGGCCACCGATGATCCGCTGGTCGGAGTTGCGGACGATCGCCCAGCGGCCGAGCGGGGGCGTCAGGGTTTCACGGTTGCGTTCCCATGCCTCCAGCGTGGCCCGCATGGCCCCCTCACCGTCGAGCCGGTTCATCGCCGGGGACAGCCACCGGGTGACCTCCGGCGTGCCGTAGATGGCCAGAGCATCGCGGGTGTCCTCGGGACTCCAGTCGCGTACCGTGAGGCGGGCGGTGGTCAGTAACGCCATGGTCTTCCTCTCCCCGGCGAGCGAGCCGGCCGTGCGGCGACGAGAGAACAGTGAGTAGAAGAAAGTGTCGTTTTCTTGCCGGAAATGTCCGATGTGTTGCCCTTGTGAGGGTACGCCTATCTGGCTGCCGCAGACCAGCCGGGTGGGAATTACCCGTTCAGGGATGATCGCCCTGGCCAGGCCTCCGGCGGGCGCCCCGCGCGGCGGCGGTCAGCCCTCCAGGGCGTACTGCATCACCCGGAGCTTGGCCTGGGCCTCGGCGAGCTCGGACGCGGGGTCGGAGTCGCCCATGATGCCGCACCCGGCGAACAGCCGGGCCCGGGGGCCCTCGATCTGGGCGCAGCGCAGCGCGATCCCCCACTCGCCGTCCCCTCGCGCGTCGATCCAGCCGACAGGACCGGCGTATCCGGCTCGGTCCATGCCCTCGAGCTCGCGGATGACGCCGAGCGCGGCCCCGGTCGGGGTGCCGCCGACGGCGGCGGTCGGGTGCATGGCCGCCACCACGTCCAGGACCGAGATCCCCGCCGACAGCCGCCCGGTCACCGGGCTGGCCAGGTGCTGGACGTTGGGGAGCACCAGGAGTTCGGGCTCCTCGGGGATCTTCAGCTCGGCGCAGAGCGGGTCGAGCGCCTCCCGTACCGACGCGACCGCGCAGACGTGCTCGTAGCGGTCCTTCTCCGAGGAGAACAGGGCCGCGCCGCGCGCCATGTCGTCCGCCCGATCGCTGCCCCGCGCGATCGTGCCGGCCAGCACCAGGGACTCGACGGTCTCCCCGGTACGCCGGACCAGCAGTTCGGGGGTGGCGCCGACCAGCCCCGCGCAGGAGAAGGTGTAGCACTCCGGGTAGCTGCCGGCCAGGCGGGCCAGCAGCAGGCGGACATCGATCGCCCGCTCCGCGACGGCGGTCAGGTCGCGGGCGAGCACCGTCTTCTCCAACCGGCCCGACCTGATCCGCCGGACGGCGCGGGCCACGGCGTGCTCCCATTCCGGCGCGCTCAGACTGCCGTCGCCGTACCGGATCCTGCCCGGGTCGCGGAGCGGGGTGACGGCGTCGAGTCGCTGCTCACCGACGGTGGTCAGCCAGGCGCGGCCGTCGCGGCGGGCCAGGATGGTCCGGGGGACGAGGAGAACCGACCCGCGTGACTCCGGGTCGAAGGTGAACGAGCCGAAGGCGACGGGGCCAGAACCGGGGGTCGTCACGTCGTCGTCGACATCCGCCTCGCCGAAGAGATCCGACAGCCGGTCGCGAGCCCAGTCGAAACGCCGGTGGCCGGGCGGCACCTCCAGGCGCAGGGCCTCGCCCCAGGCCACGAGGCCCTCCCCGCGCCTGACCCAGGCATAGGGCGCGGTCTCCGGCAGTCGTGCGAACAGGTCACCGGGGTCGTCGACGGAGGTGGTTCTCACCACGAGAGGACGGGTTGATCCGAGCGCTACACTCACCCCCGCCACTCTATGCCGGAAACTGAACATGTTCGACGGCGGTTCCCCCCGCAGGCACGGCCGCCACGCGGTGTCAAGAAAACCAAGGCACTCGGTCAACGGAACCTGCCGCCCTGGCCTGCGGTGATACATCCGAAGCAGACGCGATCTCGCAGCGGAGGTGTCATGCTTCGCAGGACTGTGACAGCACTCACAGGGCTGGCCGCCCTGACGGCCGCCTGGACCGTTCCGGCCGGGGCGACACCGGTGGAACAACCCTGGCGGCCGGTGGTCATGGCCGCGCTCGGAGACTCCGTCAGCGCGGGGTTCAACGCCTGCGGGTGGTACGTCACCTGCGCCTCGCGTTCCTGGTCGACCGGTGAGCACCGCGATGTCAGGAGCCACTATCAGAGGCTACGCGTCCTGGACGTGGCACTCGCCGGGCACAACGTGAACCTCGCCGTCCCCGGCTCCACCAGCGCCGACCTGGCCGGACAGGTGACGCAGGCGGTCGGACACCGCGCCGACTACGTGACGCTCCTGATCGGTGCCCAGGACGTCTGCGTGTCCGAGGAGCGGCTGATGACCCCCGTGGCCGTCTACGAGAGCCGGGTGGCCGGAGCGCTGGCCCTGTTGCGGGCGGGCAGGCCCGACGCCCGGGTGTTCGTGGCGAGCATCCCCGACATCGGACGGCTCTGGCAGACCGGCAGGGACAACCTGGTGGCACGCGGGTTCTGGGAGGTGGGCCGGATCTGTCCCACCATGCTGGCGCGCCCCACCTCGACGTCGGCGGCCGACCAGGCCCGCCGCGACCGCGTGCGCGCCCGGGTGATCGGTTTCAACGCCGCGCTCGCCAGGGTCTGCGCGGCGTACGGCCCGAACTGCCGGTTCGACGGCAATGCGGTGTTCAGGCAGGCGTTCACGCTGAGCCACATCAGCAAGTGGGACTTCTTCCACCCCAACGCCGCGGGCCAGCGGCTGATCGCGGAGAAGACCTACGGCGCGATGCGCGACTGGCTCGCGGAAGAGGCCCCGGAGCCCGTCCTCGCCCCCTGAGCCGGCAGCCCGGGGCGGCCGGTGACACGTCGCCGCCCCCTTTAGAGCCAGCCGTTGTGCCGGGCGGTGCGGGCGGCCTCGATGCGGTTACGGGTGCCGGTCTTGCCGATCGCGGCGGACAGGTAGTTGCGGACGGTGCTCTCCGACAGGTGCAGCCGCCGCGAGATGTCGGCGATCGTCGCGCCGTCCGCCCCCGCGGCCAGCACGTCCCGCTCACGATCGGTCAGCGGGCTGGCGCCGGTGCTCAGCGCGGCGGCGGCCAGCGCGGGGTCGATCACCTTCTCGCCCGCCAGGACCCGGCGGATCGCCGCGGCGAGATCCTCGACGGGACCGTCCTTGACGAGGAATCCGGCGGCGCCCGCCTCCATCGCCCGGCGCAGGTAGCCGGGCCTGCCGAAGGTGGTCAGGATCAGCACCCGGCAGCCGGGCAGGCGGTCCCGGAGGCCGGCCGCGGCCTCCAGGCCGCTGATTCCCGGCATCTCGACGTCCAGCAGGGCGATGTCGGGACGCGTGTCCAGCGCGGCGGCCACGACCTCGTCGCCCCCGGTGACCGTGGCGACGACCTCGATGTCGTCCTCCAGGCCGAGAAGCAGGGCCAGCGCGCTGCGCATCATGCCCTGGTCCTCGGCCAGCAGCACCCTGATCATGAAAGCGTTCCTCCTCGGCCTCGGCGGAAAACCAGCGATCGTATGAGCGCCGACCTCGACGACAAGCAGATGATCATGAAAGACTCCTCCCCGGTGGGAAACCGCCGATCATCGAAGCGTTCCCAGCGGGAGACCGTCGGCGGTGGGGGCGTCCCCGAGCCGGAAGCCGCCGATCATGGGAGCGTCACCCTCAGCACGAAGCCGTCGCCGCCGCCGGCCTCCAGCGTTCCGCCGAGCGCGACGACCCGTTCGGTCAGGCCGCGCAGGCCGTTGCCCAAGGCGTCCGCGCCGGCCCCCCTGCCGTCGTCGCGGATCTCCAGCACCGTGCCCTCCAGGGTGATCTCACAGGTGCGGGCGGCGCTGTGGCGGACGACATTGGTCACGCCCTCCCGTACGGCCCAGCCCAGCAGGGCGTCGGCCTCCGGCGCGGGGCGGCCCTCGGAGACGGTGACCGCGGCGGCGATGCCCGCGTCGGCCAGTACCGTGCGCGCCGAGGCCAGCTCGGCGGCCAGCCCACGCCCTCGGTAGCCGCTGACCGCGGCCCGCACCTCGGTCAGCGCCTCCCGGCCGACCGCCTCGATGTCGGCCGCCTGCCGAGCCGCCGCCTCCGCGTCGCGGGGGGCCAGCCGCCGTACGGCCTCCGCCTTGACCACCATCACCGACAGGGTGTGCCCGAGCAGGTCGTGCAGGTCGCGGGAGAACCGCAGCCGCTCCTCGGCCACCGCGACCCGGGCCAGCTCCTCCCGGGTCTCCTGGAGCTCGGTGATCACGGAGAAGAGCTTCAGGACGACACTGACCACCAGGCCGCCGGCGGTCGTTCCCCAGGCGGCCAGGGTGATGCTCGCCCAGCCGGCTCCCGCGCGCCACATCACCGCGGTCAGCGCGATCGTCAGCACGGTGAGGAGGAGGTAGACGGACCTGCCGCGCAGCACGACCCCGCAGGCGATCGTCATCAGCGGTGCGAGGTAGAACCAGTTCTGCGCCGGCCCGGCCAGCAGCAGGAAGATCACCACCAGCAGCCCGGCCAGGGCCACGGCCGCCGCCCGTCGCCGGCCATGGAAGGACAGCCGGATGCAGAGCACGTACAGGGTGA
Source organism: Streptosporangium sp. CA-115845 (assembly GCF_050943795.1). Taxonomy (NCBI): domain Bacteria; kingdom Bacillati; phylum Actinomycetota; class Actinomycetes; order Streptosporangiales; family Streptosporangiaceae; genus Streptosporangium; species Streptosporangium sp. CA-115845. The sequence goes on from NZ_CP191988.1 coordinate 4,328,640, forward strand.
CGAAGGCGACGACGCCCAGCGCGGCCGGCGGCGCCGGTCGCACCTGCCCCGCCGCGAGGTCGCTGATCGGGGGATAGGCGATCAGCAGCCACGGATAGAAGGCGAGTTCCCCGGGCCCCTGCCTTCTCAACCTCCCCGACCATTTCCGTCTGGCCGCTCCCAGCGGTTTCGCTCTCGCCATCCTTGGTCCTTGCGGCCTCTCCCGCTCCGTCACCCCCGGCTTCCCGCTCATCCGGTCACTCCTATCACGCGACTCGCGGGATTCACACCACGCGCCCGGCCCGGCGGTAGCCGTACACCGCCAGGACGCCGAAGGCGACCAGCCAGCCGATCAGGATCAGTGCCACGCCGGTCCCGGGCGCCTGGCCGAAGGCGACCTTCCGCGCCAGGTCGGCGTAGGTGAAGCTCGGTGTCCACTCCGCGAGCGCCTTCAACCAGGAGGGGAAGCCCTCGGTGGGCAGCCACAGACCTCCGAGGATCGCCAGCGCCATGTTGGCCGCGATGTTGAGCACGGCGGCGGTCTGGCCGCTGAACCGGTAGCCGATGGCCAGACCGAGCAGGGTGAAGGGCAGGGAACCCGCCCAGAGCAGGAGCACGATCGAGGCCCACTGCCAGATCTCCAGCCGTACCCCGTTGAGCAACGCCGCCGACAGGCACACGCCGGCGATCGCGGGCAGCACCACGAGCATGCCGGTGCCCGCCTTGCCGGCGATCACCCGTACCGGCGCCAGGGGAGTGACGCGCAGCTGCCGCAGCCAGCCCGCCGTCCTGTCCTCGGCGATGCCGGTGCCGTTGTTGAAAGCCGCGCCGATCGCGCCGAAGGCGGCCATGCTGACCATCATGTACGGGGCGGCCCAGCTACGGTCGTCGCCCGCTATGCCGAGGTTGGTGAAGATCAGGTACATCACCACGGGCATCGTGAAACCCATGATCACATATCCCGGGTCGCGGCGGCTTCTGGCGATCTCCAGGCGGATGTAGCCGAGCATCAGGCGTCCACTCCCGTCAGTGCGATGAAGGCGTCCTCGAGCGCGGCGGGGACCACCTCAAGGTCTCGTACGGCTCCGGCCTCGGCCAGCGCCAGGACCGTGGCGTCGGCGTCGCGGGTGCGCAGGTGGGCGCGGTTCCCGTGGATCTCCACGGAGGTGACCCCGGGAAGGCGGTCCAGCAGTGCGACGTCCCCGGCGGTGGCGGTGACGCTGACCGTGGTCAGCGGGACCAGGCGCTTGATCTCCCGGCTGGTGCCGTCGGCCGCGATCCGGCCCCTGTCGATCACCACCACCCGGTCGGCGTACTCGTCGGCCTCCTCCAGGTAGTGGGTGGAGAACAGCACGGTCCTGCCGCGCGCGGCGAAGGCACGCATGCTCTCCCAGAACTCCCGCCTGGCCCGGACGTCCAGCGCCGCGGTCGGCTCGTCCAGCAGGATCAGCTCCGGGTCCCCGGCCAGCGCCAGCGCGAAACGGAGGCGCTGCGCCTGGCCGCCGGAGAGCCGTTCCACCCTGCGGCCGGCCAGCTCCTCCAGCCCCGCGACGGCCATCACCTCCGGTAGCGGGAGCGGCGCCCGGTAGGTTCCGGAGACGAAGCCGAGCAGCTCGCCGACCGTGGTCCGGGAGACGAGGCCGCCCTCCTGGGGCATCGCCGCCAGCCGACCCTTGCGGATCGCGGTCTCCGGGGCGCCACCGAACACGCGTACCGTTCCGGAGTCGGGGGCCAGCAGCCCGAGCAGCAGCCCGATGCTGGTCGACTTGCCCGCGCCGTTGGGGCCGAGCAGGGCGACGGTCTGCCCGGCGGGGATGTCGAGGCTGAGGTCGTCCACGGCGCGTACCGCCCCGAAACGTTTGGTCACGTTCTTGAGTGACACCGCGTCATTCGTCATGCGAAAGACGCTACGGAGGGCGCGGGGTCCCAGGTAGATCCATCGATCCAGGGCCGCCCGGGACAAATGTCACCTCTCGGTGCTCGCGGAACTCCTGGCTCGTCACCGGAACCGCAGTGTGGAGGCCCCCGGTGTGCACGGCGGGCCTCCACGAGCCCTGTCGTGGGGGGCATCGGGCGGAGCGTGCCGGCCGCTCTCAACCTCGCCCTTTCTCTTCCCGCCCCGCCAGGACTTCGTCTCAGACCGCCAGCGCGGCGAGCGCGGCCGCGGTCTCCTCCGGCTTGGAGAACATCGGCCAGTGGCCGGTGGGCACCGAGGCGAAGCTCCACTCGGGCCCGGCGAGCGCCGCGAAGAACGGATGACCGGCGGCGATCATGGCGTGCACCTGCTCCAGCGGGAACGAGCACGTGATGAGTGTCTTGGGCAACGCGTCCGCGCCGGCCTTGAGCGCCAGGGGCTGGGTCATCGTCCCGTACGGCTGCGGGGTCGCGCGGGAGGCGAACCACTCGCGTTCGGTTTCGCCCAGCCCCTCCAGACTGGCCCCGGCCCGCTCCTGCTCCTCCCAGGACGGGAGCGGGTAGCCCACCCCGTCGCCCTGCTCGGCGACCCGTCTTTCGATGAACGCCCGCCAGCCGGGCTCGGTGGCGTCCAACTGGGTCATGCCGTCGGCCAGCGGACCGCTGTCGAGGTAGACGATCCGGGCGACGCGCTCGGGAATCCGGTCGGCCGCGCCGGTGACCGGTGCACCGGCCCCGCTGTGGGCGACGAGGATCACCTCGCTGGAGTCCGCGAAGACGACCGTGTTGACGATGTCCTGGATGTGGGTCTCCAGGTCGACCCCAGGACCTGCCAGGTGGGCTCTGTCGCCGAGCCCGGTGAGCGTGACCGGGTGGACCTCGTGCCCGGCCTCGCGCAGCGGCCGGGTGACCTTCTCCCAGGCCCACGCGCCCAGCCAAAAACCGGGAATCAGCACATAAGTGCTCATATATCTCTCCTTCGTTCGCCTGGTTTCACCCTAGGATCGAATCCGGACAGTATCGGTCCTGATTTCTGAGGAGAACGTGAATGACCGCCGCGAGGGTCCTCGCGCTACTGGAGTTGCTGCAGGCCGCCCCCGGCCTGACCGGCCCCGAACTCGCCGCCAGGCTGGAGGTGGACGAGCGCACGGTGCGCCGCTACGCGGTGCGGCTGTCGGAGCTCGGCGTGCCGGTCTCGGCCGAGCGGGGCCGCCACGGCGGCTACCGGCTGCTGCCCGGCTACAAGCTGCCGCCGCTGATGCTCACCGACGACGAGGCCACCGCGGTGGTGCTGGGGCTGCTGGCCGGCCGGCGGACCGGGCTGGCGGTGGGGGAGACGGCCACCGAGAGCGCCCTGGCCAAGATCCAGCGGGTGCTCCCGGGGCCGCTGCGCGAGCGTGTCGACGCGATCTCGGAGACGCTGGGCCACACCGGCGCCGCGACCCGGGCACCCGCTCCGAAGGCGGGCCCGCTGCTCGCCCTCGCCGACGCAGCCCGTCGCCGGGTCACCGTCCGGCTGGCCTACCGCTCCTGGCGCGGCGACGCCTCGACGCGCGACCTGGACCCGTACGGCATCGTCTTCCACTCCGGCCGCTGGTATGTCGCGGGCCTCGACCACGACAGCGGGGAGATCAGGACCTTCCGGGTGGACCGGGTGGCGAGCGCCGCGCGCACCGAGCGGAGGTTCCCGGCCCCGGACGACTTCGACCCGGTCGCGCACGTGGTCGGATCGCTGTCGGCGGTGCCCTACCGCTACGAGGTCAGGGTGCTGCTGGAGACCACGCTGGAGGAGGCCGCCGCCCGGATCCCCGCCGCCACGGCGACCCTGGCCGAGACGCCGGCCGGGGTGCTGCTGGCCACCAGGGCCGACCGGCTGGCCGGGATGGCCCAGATGCTCGCCGGCCTCGGCTGGCCGTTCACCGTCATCACCCCCGCCGAACTACGCGACGAGATCAGAGCCCTCGCCACCCGCCTCCTCACCTCCGCAGCCGTCACCCCGCCCTGACCTCGGCGCTTCGCGGTCTCCCGCCGAGGAGATCATCTGGCCGCACCGACCGCGATCCGGGCACTGGGATAGTTGCTTTTGGAATTCTCCGCCTGCGGGCTGAGGAGGATGTCGGGGATGACGAAAGGCGATCATGCTGATCAGAGCGGCGCGGGTGGTCGAGGCGGACCTCCTGAGCGAGCTGGCGGTTCGATCCAAGGCGCACTGGGGCTACGACGAGGCATTCATGGCGGTTTGCCGGGACGAACTGGCCATCTCGGCCTCGGAGGTCGAGAAGCTGCGAACCACGGTGGCCGAACACAACGGCCGCGTCCTGGGCTTCGCCACCCTGGAAGGAAACCCCCCGGAGGGGGCCTTGGGCATGCTCTTCGTCGAACCGGACGCCATCGGCCAAGGTATCGGTCGCCGCCTGTTCGAGCATGCCGTCGCCGCTGCGGCGGACCTCGGCTTCGCGCGCCTGACCATCGACGCGGACCCGAACGCGGAACCGTTCTACCTGGCCATGGGCGCCACCAGAATCGGTGCGACCCCCTCAGGGTCCATCCCCGGGCGGTTGCTACCCCTGCTCGCGATCACCATTGTCGGACGCGACGCCGAGGACGAGATTCCAGTCACCGATCTCTCCTCCTGAGTCAGGCTCACTCCCCGACCGCATCGCGAAGGATGGTGGGTACAGGGGATCCGGACTGCCGACGGTTTTACAGCCCGTGACCGTTCCCGTCCGCTCGTAGCTCCTGACCTGCGGCACGATCCCGTCGTTCCGTTGTGATCAGCAAGATCATTGCACGTATCTTGCGCGGTCCCCGAACGACTCCCACGGGAGGCTGGGCTCCAGGGCCTACGGCTCCGACAAGACGTTCCCAGTGGACAAGCTAAGCGCTTTTCGGCTTGGAAGTTCCCTCGTCGCTGAGCCACGCCATGTGAGCACTGTAAGCCGTCGGGCCGTTGAGCCCTGAAGTCATAAGCCAGTAGGACCAAGGTGAGCAGGGAGTAGTGACCAGCGCGAGAAACCTCTCCCCGAGTCGCTGCTCATGGTCTCTGAATTTCCGGGCCGTAATGGCCGCTGTCGGGGTGGCGGGGTCAGCGGGTTGGCCACAACTTCACGCTGTTGTCGCCGCTGCCGGTGGCGAGGGTTGCCCCGTCCGGGCTGAAGGCCACCGAGTAGACCCAGCCGGTGTGGCCGGTGAGGGTGGCAACGGTTTCGCCACTGGCCACGTCCCACAACTTCACGCTGTTGTCGCCGCTGCCGGTGGCGAGGGTTGCCCCGTCCGGGCTGAAGGCCACCGAGTGGACAGCGCCGGTGTGGCCGGTGAGGGTGGCAACGGTTTCGCCACTGGCCACGTCCCACAACCGCACCATGGTGTCGCCGCTGCCGGTGGCGAGGGTTGCCCCGTCCGGGCTGAAGGCCACCGAGTAGACCCAGCCGGTGTGGCCGGTGAGGGTGGCAAGGGTTTCGCCACTGGCCACGTCCCACAACCGCACCATGGTGTCGCCGCTGCCGGTGGCGAGGGTTGCCCCGTCCGGACTGAAGGCCACCGAGTGGCCGGTGAGGGTGGCAACGGTTTCGCCACTGGCCACGTCCCACAACCGCACCGTGTGATCGGTGCTGCCGGTGGCGAGGGTTGCCCCGTCCGGGCTGAAGGCCACCGAGTAGACAGCGCCGGTGTGACCGGTGAGGGTGGCAACGGTTTCGCCACTGGCCACGTCCCACAACCGCACCGTGTGATCGGTGCTGCCGGTGGCGAGGGTTGCCCCGTCCGGGCTGAAGGCCACCGAGTAGACAGCGCCGGTGTGACCGGTGAGGGTGGCAACGGTTTCGTAGCCGGCCACGTCCCACAACCGCACCGTGTGATCGGTGCTGCCGGTGGCGAGGGTTGCCCCGTCCGGGCTGAAGGCCACCGAGTAGACAGCGCCGGTGTGACCGGTGAGGGTGGCGATCGGTGCGAGGTCGGGGATGCGGTTGAGGGCGATCACCGGCACGCCGATGGCGGTGAGGGCGATCATGACCGGTACGCCGATGACGGTGAGGGCGATCCTGACCGGCACGTCGATGGCAATGAGGGCGATCATGACCGGTACGCCGACGGCAATGAGGGCGATCATGACCGGCACGACGATGGCGGCGGGGGCCGGCGCTGCCGCATCGGGAGAGATCACCTGGCTGCTATCCGGGCCTTCGGTCCCGCCGTTCCGGCGCCGTCTGGCCGGATCCGCAACGAGATCGCCTCCGGCGGAAGGCGGCGGCGAAGGAGCCGGACGCGGGTTCGGACGCGGGTTCGGACGCGAGTCCGGGGATGGCTGGTCAGGCACCTTCGACCCTGGCCTTACCAGGGGTACGTACTTGTTGGCCACCGGCATCCGGAAAGGCAGGGTGCCCTTGGCTGACTCATCCTCGGCGTCGTCTTGTCGGAGGTCAGCACTGACGGGAGGGGCGAGTTGCGCGTGGGGTGCCAATCGAGGGTTACGAGCGATGATCAGCTCGCCTCGTACTGTACTGATCTTCTCGGGAGTCTGGTGCGGTGTGATCTGACGAACGTGATCGAAGAGGTAGTCGTACAGTTCGTCCACCGACACGGTGCCGTCTCTGTCGAGATCGGCCTCGCCGGTCCGAAGCCCTTCGACCAGCACCCCCGTAAACACTGATGGCCGACCGGTCCCGCTCATGAGTCCAGTGTCGGATTCATACGCATATTCGAGGGATGTGGATGCACTGATCACCACCCGGCCACGCCCCTGGAACCGATCCAGGTCCATACGGTCGGACGATCGAGGAATGAGGTCTTGTGGGAACGCTCCACTATAACAACAATCCAATAACAGAACTATTTTCTGCGACCTGCTGCGGTCAATCTGTTCGTTGACGAATGCCGCGGAAAGGCCGGTGGCCGCCAGCCGATCAAGTTTGGTCGACGACATCGCGAAATAGAGGCGACCCGACTCATCCTTAACTCCGTGACAGGAAAGGTGTAGTACCAGAAGATCGTCGGCCCGACGGTCAGCGAAGAATCCCTCAATCTCCTCCGCCACCTCATAGGCGGGCCGGTTGAACAGCTGGCGGGTGGAAAAGCCGCCGATTCTTGGATCCGACAGGACATTGGATAGTTCGCGGCCATCGTGCGTCGGAGATCTCAGCTGTCCCAGTGCCTTATCGGCGTAAGTGTCAGCTCCCACAATCAGTGCGTACGAACCAGGCTCAGGGCTTGGCATGACGCTCGATCCAGTGGTCGATCAGCCGACGCTGGTCCGCCCGGGAAACCCTGGTGATCTCCAGGACGTCCTCGCCGAGCTCGATCCTCACCGAACGCCCCGGTCCCCGGCCGACCCACGCGCTGATCAGATCGATCACGGCCGTTATTCCAACGGGCTCGACAAGGCTGACGAGCATCACGCCAATGGTGCCAACGTCAACACCTTTCGCGCCTTCGGGCAGAGCGCTCGGAATCGCGTCGACTGCGAGAATGTCGAGCTGCAGAAGGTCCCGGCGCAGGAGAACGGCGGCTTGGGCGACCTCTTCCGGCAACCCCCACGGCCCGAGACCGATCTCAATTCGAAATGAGGCAGACCCGTTGGGTCGAGCTCTACGTTCTTCCACCGAACACGACTCCTCGACTGGGAGGTCCGGAATACTCAAAGGCTTAGTCTGCGAGCATATCCATGGGCATACTCGCGCGCCAGATGCGGTGACGAGCCACATCCCACCCACTTGTTGAAGGCTCCCAATCGCCTGGACGATGTTGTTGAACCTTTGCGTGGCGGCGTCGTTGACGTGGCACATGACGACTACCGAGCGGGCAGCCTGGTCTCGCATCGCCAGTCAGAGCGACCTTGCGGGGTCGAGCTGTCATAGCGAGATGCATTGGCTTCCTTCAACGGGCAGCATGGCAGAGTACCGGATCTGCTGTGGGATGAGGTCAGGAGCTTCTTCGACCCTGATCTGATGGGGACACTGCCGGATGTATGGATTGCGAATGCCTCGGTCGGCGACTGACAGGCAGCCCTTGATCTGATCGAGGCCCATGGCTGGAGGAACGAGTACTCCGAGGGCGACATCGTCATGCCTCTGCCTCACGCCGCGCACGTGTTGTCCCGGCTCGCGGATGGCGATTGCCCAAGTCTGCGCGTCTGACCGGCTCCTGGTGTACTGGCGATCTTTCGGTTCCTGTCGAAGGACACGATCGACTTCGATGTCGATCTGCAGGAGCTGCAGGGACAGGAACAGCTGGACCTCCTGTGTGAGTTCTTCACGGCGATCGGGCGGAAGCTGGGCAAGCCGGTACTGAGCCTGAAAGTTGGGCGTTGCTACGGTGGGTCGGACAGGACGAGGCCGGTCTCGGCGATGAATCCGGCCAGGAGTTCGGGTTGGTATTGCATGGGCTTGAGCCGGTTCTTGATCAGGGCGGTCAGCTGGTCGATGTCATCCACGGTGAAGTTGAACAGCTTGGTGCGCAGCGCCGCCCAGATGCCCTCGGCGGGGTTGAGGTCGGGGGCATACGGTGGGAACCGGTAGACCGGCAGCCAGTCTTTCTGGTTGGCGATCCAGGCGCGCATCCGAGCCGAGACGTGTTCGGGCAGGCTGTCCCATACCAGCGAGATCGGGCCGCCCAACTGGGCGTGTGCAGAGTTCAGCAGGGACTGCAGCGCCACCTCGTTGAACCCTTTGTTCTCGTGTTTACGGCGGTGATAGGTGAGCGTGCGGTAGATCAGCCGGGTCCGCTCGCCGGGCCGGACGCACAGCAGCGCGGCGATCGAGGTACGGCCCGAGCCGCGATAGGACACCGGAAGGACCGGTGTGTGGCCCTTGGGTGCCCAGGTTCTGCCTTTGGGCGGTCTTAGGCTCTGGCCGGACTCGTCGGCGAAGACGAGCCACGAGCCCCAGGCCGCCCGGGTGCTTTTATCGCCGACCACACCCGCTTCACCCAGGTGGCGACCCGCGCCTCATCGCGTTGGCCGGCCCGGTGCGCGGGCACCTGGAACGACCAGCCCAGCCGCCGCAGCAGGTAGGCCACCGCACGCGGGGTATAGCAGACGTGGAATTTCCGCGCGATCAGCAGGGCGATACGCGGGCTGGTCCAGCGCTGGTCGTCCCAGCCGTGCACGGCGGCGCCCTGGCCCAGGAGCGTCTCCAGCAGCCTCAACTGCTCGGCGGTGAGTTTGCAGCCGTTGCCCGCGGCGCCCTTGGAGACCAGCGCGGCCTTGCCTCCACGACTCCACAGGGCGTGCCATTCATACGCGGACTTGAGTGTGATGCCCAGCAGTTGGGCGACCCGGGTCGGGGTGATTCCCCCGGCGAACATGTCCGCGGCCCGGAACCGCAGCCTCTGCCGACGGTCCCGCTCTGGCGCGGACAGTCCTCCGCTTCTATCGGAGTACCTCATCCTTCAAGACTGCCACCTGGACAAATACCACCTGGCAGGCGCCTGGTAGTTACCTCACGCCCACACTTCTTGATCAGTAGGGAAGGGGCCGATATCCCGCTCTATGCAAGACACCATCGCTGCTGGATCATTCGGTGTATGAATTGGGAGACGCTCAGCACAACTGTTCTGCCCCTGCTCGGCGTGTTACTGGGGACAGGTGGAACTCTCCTGGGTCAGCACCTGGCCACACGTGTTGACAGGAAGCGTCTGGAACACGACCAGATTGTCGTTATGCGTACTGAACGGAAAGCCGCCATCCTTTCTTTTCTCGATGCGGCTCAGCGGATCGAGATGGCCCTGGATGAACACGCTGAATCTAAGGATTCACCAGGTGAAGCGGACTCGAAGGAGAGCCTCCATCAGTTGTGGCTGGCCAAGAAAAATGTTGAACTCGTCTGTTCTCCTGAATTGGCTCAGAGCGCACATGACTACACGTACGCTCTGCATGTCAGCCTGAGAAGCCCTGACCGCATTACTGATACAAGTGCGAAGCGGCAGGCCCGATATCTCGTAATGGAATCTGCGAGGCGAGATCTTGGAATCACCGGACGTCCTCTTCGGCGTGAACTCTCTCCAGCTTCGACACCCAGTGACGACTGAATCCTTTGAAGATCTCGGCACTCGCCCCTCGGGCTGCTGCGTTCCAGGTCAGGGGCAGGGCCCCGGCGTTGATTCGCTATGTCCAGTTCCGGCATGTTGATCAGATGTTGTAGACGGCGAATGCGGCATCGCGGTCGAGGAGGTCGCGGCGAGCGTGGGCGATGTCGGCTCGATCAGCCGGAGGGATGAGTGAGCTGCCGCCGGGCGGTGCGGCGCGCGGGCCCGGGCGTGTCGGGAATCTGCGGGCCAACCCCATCCCCTCGCAACGCCTGCAGCGCAGGTCTGAGTGGTCACCCGCTCGCTTGAACACGCAGTCGTCGAGAAGCCCGTCGTGCTCGCCATCGACGCCGGCGGTCACGGTGCTCGCCGTGGCGGTTGGATGACCTGCTGGAACGGACGTTGCGCGCGGCATTGTCGGCCGGCTTTCCGGCACCACAGTGGCGTGCGAGCCCACCGGTCACCAATGGATGATCACCCAACGGCCGACGGCCGGCTGATCAAGTCTCATACACCCTCTCACATCGGCTTCTCGGCGACGACGATGACGTAGTCCAAGCCGGCAAACTTCTGTCGCATGCGCGTGTCGTCGGCCAGCTCACGACGCAACCAGCGGCGGTAGCCCCAGGTGGTGCTCTGCAGAAATGCCGGGTCATCCAGCTTCTGTTCCGCCCATCTGCACCACGGTTCGTACACGTGGGTGCGGATGGAGGTCAACTGGGCGTGGACGAACCCGGCGGCCTGGAGGCGGGCAACGTACTCGTTGCCGTCATACAAGTTTTCTCCGGGGACTGAAGTGGAGAAAAGATCTCGGCGGTCGGCCTTGTTGACGTTCAACGGCACGATATCTGCCGTCGCGAGCACCCCGCCGGGTCGAAGGACGTGGTGAGCCTGGCGGAAGAATTCGTCCCTGGTCCGGAAATGCAAGGCCGATTCCAGGGCGACCACCCGATCGAAGCTGCCGGGCTCGAACGTCATCGCGGTTGCCGACCCCTCCTGGAAGATCAGCCGATCGCCCAGACCACGTTCGTGGGCCTTGGCCTGAGCAACCCGCACATGCGTTGGCGTTACGTTCAATCCAACGATCTTTGCCGGACTGTGCCGTTTCAACCACATAAAATCCTGGTCGCCATATCCGAACCCGGCATCAAGAATGCGATCGCCCTCCTGAAAGCCTGCGGCGTCCGCCAGCTTCTCCGCCAGTGCCTGGCACGCGTCGTCGAGCGTGTCGGCTTCATTGCGCCAGTAGCCGAAATTGAGGTACGAGCTGTGATTGTTCAGTGCGGTCCAGGTGCTCGGTGGAAAGACCTCATAGGCATGTTTGGCGCGGCTCTCGGGTGACGACATGGCGAGCCTAATGCTCCGGACAACGGCGAGCGCGTCCTGCAAGAATGAGGGGCGTTGCTGGGTGGTCACGGGGGACCTCCTGGGTATGTTCGTGCTTCAGGTAGGATGGGGCGACAGGCTTGATATTGACTGATGTCGTTGATCGATGCGCTGGTCGGATGAATGATCGCGAACGCCGGCAATCAGTTGGGTGCGATGTACGTCACCCCTCACCGCTCCGCCTGATGGATCTTCTTGCGTGCGTTTCAGTAAGAAATGTGATCGTAACTCGAGATGTTCGCTTCCATTAAAGAATCCGACTCTTAAAATTCGCGGACGTAGCAGTCGGTGATTTACGCCAGATAACCCATCGTTGCGAATAGGTGCAGGTGGTAAGGTAAGGTGGGTGTCCGGCTCGGGGTGGTCGGTGTGGACGCGCCCTTACCGGGGGTGGCGGGAAGTCGCGGGGCAGGTATTTCCGGCGACTCCTGTCCTGTTGACATAAAGGATCACATTGAAGATCTCCCGCAGTTGGGCTGAGGTCGGCCGGTTTGAGGCGGGCCTGCCGCCAGGCGGTTAAGGTGGGTTCGATTAATTCCCATCGAGCATCGGGCGGATCGCTGGGGTATGGTTTCCGTTCGGTCATGGCAATGTTTTTACATGAACTGCATGATCGGTGGCGCCCCTCGACGCCAGTGGCTGGTTGGGAGTTTCCATACCATCTCTAAGTCAGGCGGAATCCGAGTGACGTACGCCAATCAAACTGGCGCTCCGGTCGCCACTGCGGACCGCATGAATGCACTCCTTCAGGACGACGCGCCCCAAAGCAAATAGCCTCAAAGGCGATATATCCCCACAGGGCATAGATAAATGCCCTCTCAGGGCACAATCTGGTCCCCGTGCGGGGTGCCGAGCTGGTCGGGAGTCCGACGGGGGAGATCGAGGCCGGTCTCATCGAATGGGCGCCGATGGCGGAGATCCCGGTGATGATCGCCGTGGTGACATCTGGATGTCGGGGACGTTGGTCGGTCTGTGTGCGGCATGGGATGGGCGACGTGGTTGTATCTTGTCCGGTTCACCTTAGCGGCGCACCAGCCGAACGTTGCTCGGATGGGCGCTGGCCGCGGGGTGCCCCCTGCGGCCAGCGGTTCCACGGGTTCCGGTGGCCGCAGCGCTACCGCAGGCTCCGGTGGTCCGTGCTCCAGGGCGCGGGGCGGGAAACAGGCGAACCTCGCCCGGAGTGCTCACCGGCCCGGAGGCGCCCAGGTGGGAGGCGGATCCGGTTTCCTCGCCGACGTCTCGTCAGCTGCCCACTCCGGGTGGCGATCCCACCGGTATATCGAGTTTGACTTATATAAGGTAAAACTGAAATAGTCTTCGAGTGCGCACGTCGACGTTCCTGGTGATCCGGTCCGGAGCCGGGGCCGCTGACGAGCAGGCCGTTCCCATCGCCAGGAACATCATCACCTTTAACGCACCTTGCTAGGAGTCCACCCGATGTCACAAAAAATCACCACTTTCTTGATGTTCGAGGGCGCAGCAGAGGAAGCGGTGACGTTCTACACGTCGCTGTTCGACGACGCGGAGATCCTGGCCATTGCCCGCTACGGCCCCGAGGGGCCCGGCACGGAGGGCAGTGTGCAGCACGCCACGTTCAGGCTGGCGGGCCAGGAGTACATGGCCATCGACAGCAACGTGTCGCACGCGTTCACCTTCACCCCGTCGGTCTCGCTGTACGTGCAGTGCGAGTCGGAGGCGGAGATCGAGCGCCTGTACGCGGCGCTGTTGGAGAACGGCGAGCCGCTGATGCCGCTCGGCTCCTACGGCTTCAGCAAGCGCTTCGGCTGGACCAACGACCGCTTCGGCGTCTCCTGGCAGCTGAACCTCGCCTGATTCCTCCACCTGCTCGCTGTGGCGGATCCCGCGTGCCCGTGACGCGGGATCCGCCACAGCGAGCTCCCGGTTTCGGTGGCGAGTTCCTCGCTGCACAGCCGCCGCGTCTCCGGACAGCCCCCCAGCAGCTCGCCGAGCGGGTCGCGGCCGGTGACGCGGCCGGTGACGTGGCCGGTGACGCGGCCCCGGTCGAGCACGATGACCTTGCGTCTCCTTGGTCAATCGACCGTCCTCAGTTGGTCGATCGACCGTCCTCAGCAGGGCAGCGGACGGCCTCCAGGAGAACAATCGATTCGTTGGGCGGCCCGGCGGCCCGGCGGCCCGGCGGCGCCCGAGCCCGGGCCGGCTCGCGGTCAGCGGGAACGCCGGCGAGGTGGCAGGCGTGGCACCACGAGCCGGGGGCGGGCCGCCGGGTTGGGGGTGTGCGGCGGCTGCAGGACCAGGCGCTCCAGGGCGACCTCGATCGCCCGGTCCAGCTGGGTGTCCACGCCCGCCGCGTAGTCCTGCGGAGTGATGTCGACCTCGATGTCGGGATCGGTGCCGTAGTTCTCCACCCGCCAGCCCACGTCGTCGAAGGCGAAGGAGAACTCCGGCTGGGTGGTGACCGTCCCGTCGGCCAGGTGATGCCGGGGCCAGATGCCGATCACCCCGCCCCAGGTGCGCTTGCCGATCAGCGGGCCCAGGCCGAGCAGTTTGAAGGTGTGACTGAAGATGTCGCCGTCGGAGCCCGCCCACTCGTTGGCGATCGCCACCATCGGGCCGCGCGGTGACTCATCGGGGTAGGGCTCGGGCACGCCCCAGCGGGGGAAGTTGTAGCCCAGGCGGCGCCGGGCCAGCTTCTCCAGCAGCAGCGCCGACACGTGGCCGCCGCCGTTGAAGCGGACGTCCACCACGAGCGCCTCTCGGTCGTACTCGGTCAGGAAGCCGCGGTGGAACTCGGCGTAGCCCTCCGGGCCCATGTCGGGGATGTGCAGGTAGCCGATCCGGCCGTCGCCGAGCTCGTGGCAGCGGGCTCGGTTGGCCTCCACCCAGTCGCGGTAGCGGCCCGGCCGCTCGTCGTCGATGGCCCTGACGGTGACGGTCCGCCTTTCGTTCCCGCGCTGGATGGTCAGCTGGACCTCCTGATCGGCCTGGTTGACCAGCAGTTCGTCGGGGCTGACCTCGGCGCCGACGGGCTGGCCGTTGACGGCCAGCACCACGTCACCCGGCTGTACGTCCACTCCGAGGCGGTTGAGCGGCGAGGTCGCCTCGGGGTCCCACCGGTCACCGCCGACGATCTTCGCGATCCGGTGGACGCCGTCCTCGAAGGCCCAGTCGACGCCCAGCTTGCCCTGCCGGTAGTGCGGCCGGGGCCGGTAGGCGCCGCCGCTCTCGTAGGCGTGCGAGGTGCCCAGCTCACCAAGAAGCTCCCACAGCAGGTCGGAGAACTCCCCTCGGGTGGTGACCCGGTCGACCAGCGGCAGGTAGCGCAGGTAGACGCCGTCCCAGTCGAGCCCGGCCATGTCCTCGGTCCAGAAGTTCTCCCGCTGCAGCCGCCAGGCCTCCCTGAACATCTGCCGCCACTCGGCCTCGGGGCGGATGGACACCTTGACCCGGGACAGGTCCACCCATCCGCTCGTCCGGCCCGGTGTCTCGTCGCTCTCGGGCTCCTCGCCCGCCTTGACCACCCGCAGCCGCCTGCCCGCCTGGTAGAGCAACGTGCTCTGGTCATGGCCGAGCCGGAACTCCGACACGTCCCCGACCATGGTCTCCTGCTTCTGCTTGGCGAAGTCGTAGACGTGCAGGGTGCCCTCGGAGGAGTCGGCGTAGTCGTCACCGAGGCTGCCCTCGACAGGGAAGGTCAGGTAGACGGCCTTGCCCTTGATACCGGCGATGCCCTCGTAGCGGCCCTCGGGGACCGGGAAGCCGACGATCCGGTTCTCGATGCCGTCGAGATCGATGACCACCTCGGGCACCTCCTCGTCCTCGTCCTCCTCCTTGTTCTCGTCGTCGCCGTCGTCCGTGAGAGGCCGGGGCTTGGGGACGAAGGGAGACGTGACGTCGGTGCGGAGCGCGATCGCGTAGGGACGGGAGCCCAGCGGGAAGCCCAGATCGAAGTGGAGCTCGTCGTAGACGGGATTGAAGACACGCCGGCCGATGAAGTAGAGGTAGTCGCCGCCCGGGTCAAAGGCGGGATGGGCGTCCTGCAGCACCGGCCGGGTGGCGAAGAAGGTCTCGCCTGTTTCGACCCGGCACAGTTTCACCGCCGTCGTCTGCGCGGTGTCCCGGCAGGCGTACGCGAGCCAGCGGCCGTCGGGGGACCAGGCCAGGTCCTCGATCGCGCCGAACACGCTGGAGTCGACGGTCCTGCCCCGTGCCAGACCCTTTTTCCGCCGGGAGGTTCTGGGGGACTTCTCCGGTGTGAGGTCGACCAGGATCAGCTCGTTGCGGTGGTTGGCCACCGCGACCAGGTCGGCCGTGGGGGATACCTCCAGCGCGGTGGCGCGGCCGACCTCGAGGTGGTCGAGCCTGACGGGGTCGGCGGAGCCGTCGGCGGTGAGCACCACCAGCACCTCGCGGTCGCCCTCGTCGCTGGCCGCCGCCACGAGCCGCTCACCGTCGTTGAGCCAGTTCAGTAGTCGGTAGCGCACCCCGTACAGCGCACCGTGCTGGCGTACCGGACCCTCCCAGGCGGCGAAGGAGAACGCCTTGCCCCGGGTGGTGATGGCCAGGCCACTGCCGTCGGGGCTGAGCGTGGCGCTGTCCAGAAAGTTCTCGGCCGAGGCGAAGCGGCGGTTGAGCTGGGTGCGCGAGCTGCGCAGCCGTACCTCGATGGGGCGCGACTCGCCGTCCTCCACCAGGTAGAGTTCGGCCCCGGCGTGGTAGACCAGCCGGTGGCCGTCGCCCGACAGGTTGCGGGCGTAGTAGTCGGCGTGGTCGGAGTGCCTGCGCAGGTCGCCGCCGTTCGCGTCGCAGGAGTAGACGTTGCCCACGCCCTCGTGGTCGGAGATGAAATAGACCCGGTCCCCGACCCAGCAGGGCGAGGCGAGATTGCCGGGAAGCGCGGTGAGCCGCCGGAACCGCCCGTCGTCGCCGGTCTCGATCCACAGATCGCCCACGGTGCCGCCGCGGTAGCGCTTCCACCGGGCGGGGTCGGCGGTGTTGCGGCCGAGCACGATCCGCGGGCCGTAGGAGATGGTGTTGGCCGGGCCGTACGGCAGGAGTTCGGGCATCCCATCCGGTTCCACCCGGTGCAGCCGGTTGCGGCCGTCGAAGGGCTGGCCCTGGTCGCTGGCGTAGACGATGCCGCCGTCGGGATCCCAGCCGGTGACGCTGGACCGGACACCGTGGTAGGTCACCCGCCGGGCCGCGCCACCGTCGGCGGGCATCACGTAGACCTCTTCGGGCCCCTCCTCGCGGCCGACGAAGGCGAGCCGGTCGCCACCGGGGGAGAAACGCGGGTAGCCCGCCTCGGCCACCCCGGCGGTCAGCCGGAAGGCCCGCCCGCCGCCGGCGGTGACCATCCACAGGTCGTCCTCGGCGGCGAAGACCACCATGTTGCCGAAGATCGTCGGAAAACGAAGGTAGGCGGGCATCGTGTCACTCCATGATCGGGCGACCGGGTTTCATGCCGGTCGCCCGATCATGATTTCACGCCCTCGGCGGCTAGGAGGCTCGTCCACCCGGGTGGGCGGGCCCCGTCTCGGGCAACCTGGTCTCGGGCTGTCCGGCCTCTTTTTTCGCCTGTTTGGCAGAGCGTGTCGCTTTTATGGCAGCCTTCTTGCTCTTACCCGAGCTCTTCGCCGCCTTGTTCTTACTGTCCTTGGTGTTCTTGGTGTCTGTCATCGTTTCCCCCGTTGTACTTGATGGACGACGCCCTTGATTAGGCACTCAGAGGGGTTTAATACCCTTTACGGGCATCAATCACCCACAGTCTGTGCGGTTACGGATGCGGTGCGTGGTCGAGGGTGGTGCCGGTCGGTGCGTCGAATCATGTGCGCTCCTCGCCACCGGGGCTCCGGCGAGGGCGCTCGTGACCGCCGCGCCCGGTGTCGCGCACGCCGGGCGCGTCGTAGCGGACGGCGGCGGCCAGGAGTGTGGGGTCGCCTTCGAGATTGTCCGGCGCGTGCCACCGGCCTGCCGTCAGGCCGGCCTGGCGATCTGTCGACGTCGTGCGGGAGGCGTTGTGCCCGGGGTGGCCGATGGCGGCGATCCGGGCCGCGGGAATGTCGAGATCGCGGAGAAGGCTGGGAATCGCCCGACACCTGAGCCACGGCCCTTCCGGCCCCGGGGGAGGGCATGATCGCGTGCTTGGATCGCGCCTGCGAAAAGAAGAGGTAAATCGCAGCCCTCGGAACGGATAATGATCTTCACGATTGGGCAGAACGTCGGCACATGGCTTGCGTTCCGGGGAGGTGATGCATGGCCTGGTCACAAGACGAGGAGCGCATGCTGCTGCAGATCGAGCGCCATCTCGTCGACGAGGATCCGCGGCTCGCCGCGCGGCTGGAGTCGTTCAACGAGCGTGTCCAGCGCAAGGAGGGCGGCGGTGACCGCAAACGCGGTGCCAAGAAGGGCCGGGGGCGTTCTGCCAGGCGCCTGCGCCGTTCGACGGTCATCATCATGTTCAGCTGGTTGCTGATCGCGACGCTGATCGCCACGCTTCTCATCATGGTTCTGCGCCACGAGGCGGCCGCGGCGTTCCCGCTGTGACAACAGCCGTCGCCGGCGGCCCCCGTTGGCGGCCCTCGTTGTCGGCCTCCGTGACCGTCGCCGCGATCGCGGCCGTCCGTCAGCCGAGGGCGCGCAGGAAGTCGGCGGCCACCGGGGCGGCGACCGCCCCGCCGCCGGAGCCCTCCTCGACGATCACCGCGAAGGCCAGGTCGCCGCGGAAGCCGATGAACCAGGCATGGGTCTTCAGGTCGTCCTGCGCGCCGTACTCGGCGGTCCCGGTCTTGCCCCGGGTGCCCCGGGGCAGGCCCGCGTCCTTGGCCGTTCCCTTGGTGACCACCGCGGACATCATCTGGTGCATGCCGGGCATGATGGCCTCGGGGAGCGCCTGAGGCTCCGCCTTCTGCTTGACCGAGGGGACCAGGGTCGGCGGGCGCCAGGTGCCGTCGGCCAGCGCGGCGGCCACCGAGGCCATCATCAGCGGGCTGGCGGTGATCCGGCCCTGCCCGAAGGACTCCGCGGCCAGCTCCGCGTCGCTCTGGGCCCTGGGGAAGCTGCCCTTGGCGGCCGGGACGCCGATGCTGAGCTGCTTGTTGAAACCGAACAGCTCCGCGGTGCTCAGCAGCTTGTCTGCGCCCAGCCGCTCCTTGGTCAGGGGGGCGAAGGTGGTGTTGCAGGAGTGGGCGAAGGAGTCGGACAGCGACACCGAACCGTAGGCGGCATGGTGGGAGTTACGGATCGGCAGGCCGCCTACCTTGACGTCCTTGGGGCAGGTGACCCGATCGCCGGGGTTCATCCCCTCCGCCAGCAGCCCCACGGCGGTGACCGCCTTGAAGGTCGAGCCGGGAGGATAGTTGCCGTCCAGTGCCCGGTTGAAGCCGCCCTCGTTGTTCACCACCGCGAGGATCTCGCCTGTCGAGGGTTTGATCGCGACCAGTGCGGTGGTCTTCTTCAGGTCGCGGACCGCCTCGACCGCGGCTCGCTGGACCCGCATGTCCAAGCTGGTCTCCAGGTTCTCGCCGGCCTCGCCCTCGATCTTGCCGAGCGTCTTGACGGTCTTCTTGTCCGCGCCGACGAGTTCGACCTCGGTGTCGGGGGTGCCGGCCAGGCGCTTCTGGAAGGTGTTCTGCAACCCGCTCGCGCCGACCGCGTCGCCGACCTTGTAGGGGACTCCCAGTTTCGCGACGCTCTTCGCTGTGGCCTTCTCCAGGTAGCCGACGAGCTGCTGCACCGAGCCGCCCACGTCGGCACCGTCGATGCGGGCGCCGTCGGCGGAGGTGATCGCGGCACGCTCCGGCCACTTCGTCCTCAGCGCGAAGGCGGTGGTCGCGGTCAGGTCGGGGTGGACGGCACTGGGCGACCACCTGACCCGCCAGTGCCGGTCGACGACCGCCAGGTCGACGCTGCCGGAGTAACTCCACTCACCGACGTCCTTCAGCCTCAGCGTCGCGGTGTAGGAGGCCTGGCCGGTGCCGTCCCCGGTCTCGCGCACCCCGTCGAGCCGTACGACGGTGTTCTCCACGGCCAGGGCCTTGCGCATGTCGTCGTACGCCGTGCCGAACGCCGGGTCCGGCGCTCCCAGCTCGGCGCGCATGCCCGCCAGGTCGCCGCTCTGCCAGGCACTGACGAATCGCTGTGCGGTCTCCTCGGGCGTGCCCCTGGTGTGCAGGTACCACCAGGCGCCGCCGCCGGCGGCCCCCGCCACCAGCACGACGGCCGCCGATGTGATCGCGATAGTTCTACCCCGTGTCACGTGCTCCCCCAGCTTTCGGTGCCCCAGAGCCGCAGCCTAGCGTGACCTGCGCGAGATATCTCGATAAATGATCATTTGCCCTGTGCGCGGCTGGGCGCGTAGCTCGTCACGTACTCCTGCCCGGACAGTTCCTGGATCGCGGCCATGATCTCGTCGGTCACCCTGCGCCGGTCGCGCGCGCTCGTCTCGGAACCGGTGAAGGTCATCGGCTTGCCGATGCGGACGCTCACCCGGCCCGGCCTGGGCCTCGCGGCACCGATCGGCAGCACCTTGTCGGTGCCTCCCATCGCCACCGGGACCACCGGCGCGCCGGTGGCCAGGGCCAGCCAGGAGACGCCGACCTTGCCCCGGTAGAGGCGGCCGTCGGGAGAGCGGGTGCCCTCGGGGTAGATGCCGAACAGCTCGCCGTCGCCGAGCACCTTCGCCGCCGCGTCGAGCATGTCCTGGGCCGAGGTGGGGCTCTGCCGGTCGATGCTGATCTGGCCGGTGGCGCGCATCCACATCGCGGTGACGGGGTTACCGGTGAAGTACTCGGCCTTGGCGACGAAGCGTACCTGGCGCTTGAGCACCAGCGGCAGGAAGGTCGAGTCGAGGATCGACAGATGGTTGGAGGCCATGATGGCCGGACCCGTGACGGGAACGTGCTCATGCCCGGTGACCGTGGTCGGCCAGAGCAGATGCAGGATCGGAGCGCTGACGGTCTTGGTCAGGCGATAGAGCACGGACTCTCCTCATGAGACGGGTTCACCACACTAGGTGGTGGCCCGACGGCCGACGGTTGTACGCACCCGCACAAGCGGAGCCGCCGGGTTTGTGGCCCTCCTCCAACAGCGTGGCTCTTTTCCGGGGCGAGCCCGACGAAATCCTCCGGTCGGGCCCGGTGAAAAAGAAGCGTCCCGCGAGCCTGGGGGCTCGCGGGACGCGATGTTTTGGTGCCGATGTGGCGGTCGCCTCCTCGGCGAGAGGCACAACACGGCTCCAGCCGAACGGTATTCCGTGAAGGCGGTAATTTGCGGCCCGGGGGACACAAACCACATCGGCACGATCACTCTAACGGACGTCCGCCGGTGGTTATTCCGCTTCTCCCGTCACCGGCGTGTCAGCTATGGCCGGCGGCCTCCGGTCACTCGCAGCTCACGGTGGGAATCGGACTCCGCCGCCCTCGCCGCGCGAGGAGGAGATTCAAGACTTCTGGTGGCCGGCCGCCGGGACCGCCGGTGCGGCGCCGCGGGGGAGGCTCAGCGGCCGGCCAGCCGGGCCTCCGCACGGGCCCATGGCTCCTCGCCCCCCTCGGGAAGGTAGGTGACCAACCGCTCGCTCTGCCGCACCAGGGCGCGGATATCGGAGACCACCCCTTGGGCGCGGGCCTGGACCAGGGCGTTGCCGAGGGCGGCGGCCTCCACCGGCCCGGCGACCACGGGCAGGCCGGTCGCGTCGGCGGTCATCCGGCAGAGCAGCGCGTTGCGCGCACCGCCGCCGACCACGTGCACGACCTCCACCTCCTGGCCGCTGAGGCGTACCGCGTCGCGGAGCGTGCGCCGGTAGGCCAGGGCCAGGCCCTCCAGCACGCACCGTACGGTTTGCGCCCGTCCCTGCGGGGGCCGCTGGCCGGTCCGCTCGCAGTAGGTCGCGATCCGGGCCGGCATGTCGCCGGGGGGCATGAAGGCCGGGTCGTCGGGGTCGACCACCGCCTGGAAGGGGACGGCCTGCGCGGCGGCGTCGAGCAGGCCGGTCACATCGGTCTCGCCCCAGGTGCGCATGCACTCCTGCAGGATCCACAGGCCCATCACGTTGCGCAGGTACCGGACGGTGCCGTCGAGGCCGCCCTCGTTGGTGAAGTTGGCCAGCCGGCTCTCCTCGGTCAGGACGGGCCTGGGGAGTTCGAGCCCGACCAGCGACCAGGTACCGGAGGAGATGTAGGCGAACCGCCCGGTGCTCGCGGGCACCGCCGCCACCGCGGAGGCGGTGTCGTGCGAGGCGACCGCGGTGACCGGGGTGGAGTCCGGCAGCCCGGTCTCCGCGGCCACCTCGGCCAGGAGCGTCCCGGCGGGCGCTCCTGGGTGCCGCAGCTCCGGCAGGAGCCCGGCCGGCAGGCCCAGTCGCTCCGCCAGCCCTCGGGCCCAGTCGCCGGTCCGCACGTCGTACAGGCCGGTGGTGGAGGCGTTGGTGACCTCTGCGCCGACGGAACCGGTCAGCCAGCGGGTCAGCAGGTCCGGGATCATCAGCAGCGTCTCCGCGCGGTCGAGGCCCGGCTCGGCGAGCAGTTGGTAGACGGTGTTGAACGGCAGGAACTGCAAGCCGCCGACCTGGTAGAGCGTGTCGCCTCCCAGGTCGGCGACAACTCGCTCCATGATCCCGCTGGTCCGCCCGTCGCGGTAGTGCACCGGGTTGCCGATGAGCCGGCCCGCGCCGTCGAGCAGCCCGTAGTCGACGGCCCAGGAGTCGATGCCGATCGAGTCGACCGGCCCGGCCTCGCGAAGCCCGTCGAGCACCCCTCGATAGAGGGCGAGGATGTCCCAGTGCAGGGTGCCGCCGACCCGGACCGGGCGGTTGGCGAAGCGGTGCGCCTCGGTCAGGCTGATCCGCTCGTCCTTGATCCGCGCCGTCATCACCCGGCCGCTGGAGGCTCCCAGGTCGACCGCCGCGTAAACGCTCATCTGTCACTCACCACTCGTGGTCAGGTGGCCGCCGCCGTTCCGTCCGCCGCTCAGCCGGTGGACTCGCGGGCGACCAGTTCGGGCTGGAACATGATCTGCCGGTGGGCGTGCTCGCCGGGGTTGCCGCACTCGTCCAGCAGCAGTTCGGCGGCGATCCGCCCGAGTTCGTAGGTGGGCTGACGGATCGAGCTCAGCGACACCGCCGAGGCCACCGCGAAGTCGATGTCGTCGTAGCCGATCAGGGCCACGTCGCCGGGCACACCGACCCCGGCCTGGTGCAGGCCGCGCAGTACACCGAGGGCGAGCATGTCGTTGGCGCAGAAGATCGCCTCGGGCAGCCGCCCGGAGCGGACCAGCCGCTCCGCCGCCTCCTGGCCCGCCTGCGCGGTCATCGCGGGCATCTCCACCGTCTCCAGCGCGGTCGCCGGGGCGAGACCCGCGGCGGTGAGAGCCAGCTCCGCGCCCCGTCTGCGGTCCGCGCACTGCCGGATGGCCGGCGGGCCGGTGATGTGGTGGATGCTCCGCGCGCCGCGCTCCAGCAGGTGGCGGGTGGCCAGCCGGCCGCCCGCCACGTCGTCGACGCTCACCGAGCACAGGTCGGGCCGGTACGCCGGATGGTCGACCAGCACCACGCTGATGCCGTGCTCGCGCAACCCGTCGAGCCGCCGGGGATCGTCGTCCGACGGCGTGATCAGCACGCCGCGCACCCGATGTTCGGCGAACACGCGCAGGTTGTGCTCCTCCTTGGTGCGGGAACCTCCCGAGTTGCCGAGGATCACCGCGTAGCCGAGCTCACTGGCGACGTCCTCGGCGCCCGCGGCGATGTCGGTGAAGAACGGGTTGCCGATGTCCATGAGCGACAGCCCGATGGTCCGGCTGTGCCCGGCGCGCAGCGTCGAGGCGGAGCCGTGCCGGACGAAGCCGAGCTCGCGGATCGCGCGCCTGACGCGCTCCCGGGTCTCGGGGGCGACCCGCTCCGGCCGGTTGAGCACGTTGGACACCGTGCCGGGGGAGACCCCGGCGACCCGAGCGACCTCCTTGATGCCGACGCCGCTCACCTACTGTCCCCCCTTGACTCGGCATAGATTAAAACGTGTTACACGATGTCGACAAGACCCTACTCAAAGATGACGATGCGCCTACCATCCCCCTGCCTGCGTAGTTGTCGTAACGCGTTGGAAACGAGACCTTCACCACCCATTGACAACGTCCGATGCTGCGGATTAGCGTCCGGTCCGTCTTCTAAAACGTTTTTAGAGCAGGGAAGGGGTGTGGCGCGGTGACCGCACCGGGCGAAGGGGAGGCGCCACTCGGGCCGTCCCCCGACGGGGCCCCTCCGGTTCTGGCGCTGGCCGGGGTCAGCAAGGCCAAGGAGGTCGGCCCCTCCGACGCCTCGGCCTCCTCACAGGTGCCCTACATCAACACGCTGACCCAGCAGGGCCACGACGCGATCCTGATCGCGGCCAACGACGCCAACGCGGTGTGCGGCCCGCTCCAGCAGGCCCGCGACAAGGGGGTGAAGATCGTCTCCTACGACTCCGACGCCTCCAAGGACTGCCGCGACCTCTTCATCAACCAGGCCGACTCCGAGGAGATCGGACGCAGCCAGGTGAGACTGCTGTCGGAGATGATCGGCGGCAAGGGCGAGGTGGCGATCTTGTCGGCGACGGCGAACGCGACCAACCAGAACACCTGGATCGAGTTCATGAAGGACGAGCTGGGCAGGCCCGAGTACGCGCAGATGAAGCTGGTCAAGGTCGCCTACGGCGACGACGACGACCAGAAGTCCTTCCAGGAGACCCAGGGACTGCTGCAGGCCTACCCCGACCTGAAGGGCATCATCTCCCCGACCACGGTCGGTATCTCCGCCGCCGCCCGCTACATCTCCGGTTCCAAGTACAAGGGCGAGGTCGTGCTGACCGGGTTGGGCACCCCGAACCAGATGCGCCAGTTCGTCAAGGACGGCACGGTGGAGAGGTTCGCGTTGTGGAACCCCAAGGACCTGGGGTACCTGGCCTCCTACGCCGCCGCGGCGCTGGCCTCGGGGCAGATCACCGGCGCCGAGGGGGAGGTGCTCAAGGCGGGCAGGCTCGGCGAGCGGACCATCGGCAAGGACGGGGAGATCATCCTGGGGCCGCCCTTCGCCTTCGACAAGGCCAACATCGACCAGTTCGACTTCTGACGGACACCACCGGCACGGCCCGCCCGACCCGCGCGCCGTGCCCCGGTGGGACCGGCCGGCGTGCGCGCCGGAACGGTCGGACCGCGTACCCCCACTGGATCAGGAAGATAGGAGGAGGGGCTGTCACGGCCGAGGCCGGGGCCGCCCCGGAGCTTCGATGAGCGACATCAAGGCCGCCCTGCTGGCGCAGGCCATCGAGACCCCGTCATGGGCGTACGGCAACAGCGGTACCCGGTTCAAGGTGTTCGCCCAGCGAGGGGTGCCCCGGGATCCGTACGAGAAGCTCGCGGACGCCGCCCAGGTGCACGCCTTCACGGGCGCCGCGCCGAGCGTGGCGCTGCACATCCCCTGGGACAAGGTCGACGACTACGCCGACCTCGCGGCGCACGCGTCGAACCTGGGAGTGCGGATCGGCGCGATCAACTCCAACGTCTTCCAGGACGACGACTACATGCTGGGCAGCGTGACGAGCCCGGACGCGCAGGTGCGGCGCAAGGCGACCGACCACCTGCTGGAGTGCGTCGACATCATGGACGCCACCGGTTCGGACACGCTGAAACTGTGGTTCTCCGACGGCACCAACTACCCCGGCCAGGACGACATCCGTTCCCGGCAGGACCGGCTGGCCGAGTCGCTGGCCGAGGTCTACGACCGGCTGGGCGAGCACCAGCGCTTCCTGCTGGAGTACAAGCTGTTCGAGCCGGCCTTCTACACCACCGACGTGCCCGACTGGGGCACCGCCTACGCCCACTGCGTCAAGCTCGGCCCCAAGGCTCAGGTGGTGGTCGACACCGGGCACCACGCGCCGGGCACCAACATCGAGTTCATCGTGGCGTTCCTGCTGCGCGAGGGCAAGCTGGGCGGGTTCGACTTCAACTCCCGCTTCTACGCCGACGACGACCTGATGGCGGGGGCCGCCGACCCGTTCCAGCTCTTCCGTATCATGTTCGAGGTGGTTCGCGGTGGCGGATACACCGAGGACGTGGCGTTCATGCTGGACCAGTGCCACAACATCGAGCCGAAGATCGCCGGGCAGATCCGGTCGGTGATGAACGTGCAGGAGGCCACGGCCAAGGCGCTGCTGGTGGACCGGGCGGCGCTGGCGGCGGCGCAGTCCGCCGGTGACGTGCTGGGGGCCAACGGGGTGTTCATGGACGCCTACAACACCGACGTGCGCCCGCTGCTGGCGGAGGTGCGCGCCGAGCGGGGGCTGGACCCCGACCCGATGGCCGCCTACGCGCGCTCGGGGTACTTCGAGAAGATCGCCGCCGAGCGCGTCGGTGGCGCCCAGGCCGGCTGGGGCGCCTGAGACCCGCGCCTCGCATGCTGAGAACACGGTTCATTCGTTGGGGGATATTTCATGAGAACGCCGGTTGAGAAACTGCTGCAGCGGTCACGCGCGCTCGGCGCGGACCCGCGCAACACCAACTTCGCGGGAGGTAACACCTCGGCCAAGGGCGTGGCCGTCGACCCGGTGACCGGCTCCGACGTGGAGCTGATGTGGGTCAAGGGGTCCGGAGGAGACCTCGGCACGCTGGCCGAGACGGGCCTGGCCGTACTGCGGCTGGACCGGCTACGCGCCCTGAGCGGTGTCTACCCGGGGGTCGAACGCGAGGACGAGATGGTCGCCGCGTTCGACTTCTGCGCCTTCGGCAAGGGCGGCGCGGCGCCGTCGATCGACACCGCGATGCACGGCCTGGTGGACGCGGCACACGTGGACCACCTGCACCCGGACGCGGGCATCGCGATCGCCACCGCCGCCGACGGCGAGGCGCTGACGGCACGGATCTTCGGCGACCGGGTGGTCTGGGTGCCGTGGCGGCGCCCCGGCTTCCAGCTCGGCCTCGACATCGCCGCGATCAAGAAGGACAACCCGCAGGCCGTGGGCTGCATCCTCGGCGGCCACGGCATCACCGCCTGGGGCGACACCTCCGAGGAGTGCGAGGCCAACTCGCTGTGGATCATCCGGGCCGCAGAGGCCCACATCGCCGAACACGGCGCGGCCGAGCCGTTCGGCCCGGGCAGGCCCGGCTACCGGCCGCTTCCCGAGGAGACCCGGCGTGAGCGGGCCGCCGCGCTCTTCCCGGTGATCCGCGGTCTGGCCTCCACCGACGTGGCGCAGGTCGGCCACTACACCGCCACCGACGAGGTGCTGGACTTCCTGTCCCGCGAGCGTCACCCCGAACTGGCCGCGCTGGGCACCTCCTGTCCCGACCACTTCCTGCGCACCAAGGTGGTCCCGCTGGTGCTCGACCTGCCCGCCGACGCGCCGCTCGACGACGCCGTCACCCGGCTGCGCGAGCTGCACGCCACCTACCGCGAGGAGTACGCGGCCTACTACGACCGGCACGCCACCGACGGCTCGCCCGCCATGCGCGGCGCGGATCCGGCGATCGTGCTGGTGCCGGGGGTGGGCATGTTCTCCTTCGGCCGGGACAAGCAGACCGCCCGGGTGGCCGGGGAGTTCTACGTCAACGCGATCAACGTGATGCGCGGCGCCGAGGCGCTGTCGCGCTACGCCCCGATCGAGGAGAGCGAGAAGTTCCGGATCGAGTACTGGGAGCTGGAGGAGGCCAAGCTGCGCCGGATGCCGGCGCCGAAGCCGCTGGCCACCAGGGTCGCGCTGGTCACCGGGGGCGGCTCGGGCATCGGCGCGGCCACCGCCCGCAGGCTGGCCGCCGAGGGCGCGTGCGTGGTGGTGGCCGATCGCGATCTGGACGCCGCGGAGAAGGTCGCCGCCGAGCTCGGTGCCAGGGCCTACCGGGCCGAGGACGTGGCGACCGCCGTGCGGGTGGACGTCACCGACGAGGCACAGGTGATCGCCGCGCTCCAGGCGGCGGTGCTGGCGTTCGGCGGGGTGGACCTGGTGGTCAACAACGCCGGCCTGTCGCTGTCGCGCTCGCTGCTGGAGACCAGCGTCGCCGACTGGGACCTGCAGCACGACGTGATGGCCCGCGGTTCGTTCCTGGTCTCGCGGGAGAGCACCCGGGTGATGGTCGACCAGGGCATGGGCGGGGAGATCGTCTACATCTCCTCCAAGAACGCGGTGTTCGCCGGGCCGAACAACGTGGCCTACGGGGCGGCCAAGGCCGACCAGGCGCACCAGGTACGGCTGCTGGCGGCCGAGCTGGGCCAGTACGGGATCAGGGTCAACGGCATCAACCCCGACGGGGTGGTGCGCGGCTCCGGCATCTTCGCCTCGGGCTGGGGGGCCAACCGGGCGGCGGTGTACGGGGTTCAGGAGGAGAAGCTGGGCGAGTACTACGCGCAGCGCACCCTGCTCAAGCGCGAGGTGCTGCCCGAGCACATCGCCGCCGCGGTCTTCCAGCTGACCCAGCTCACCCAGACCACCGGCCTGCACATCCCGGTGGACGCCGGCGTCGCCGCCGCCTTCCTGCGCTGACCCCGCTTCCCACGGCAATCCCCGGTGAGAGGAGAACGTCTTGACCACGGTTCTGAATCGGATCGCCCCGCCCCTCCGCCATGGCGCCGTCCAGGTCCTCGCGGCGGACAGCGCGACGGTCTACACCGTCGGCTCCGGGACCTGGGCCTTCCGGGCCGTCGCCAAGGGCTGACCCTCCACCTGCCCGGATCCCTCCGCCCGGGACCATACGTCCCGGGCGGAGGGATCCGCGGTTTTGGGGAACGTCTCCGCGGGTCCGACGGAGACGGCCGAGGAGGGGGTGCGCTCACGCACGTCCTCGCTGCGGATCGCCATCACGGCGGGCGGGCTGCCCAGGTCACCGTACCTGGCGGCGACGGCGGCGGTGATCGCCCGGCAGGCGTCGGCGACCGTCTCCTTCGAGGAGCCCGGCGGGTGACCGGCCGACAGATGACCCAGCAGCGCCGCGAACCGCAGCTCCTCGGCCGCCGCGAGGGGAATCCCGCCGTCGGACGGCGGCAGGGGCCGGTCCAGCCAGAACACCCCGCCGCGCAGGAACGCGGGATAGGTCACCTCGTCCCGCTGGAGCGTGCGCACCGAGTCGACCAGTAACCGCCCGAACTCCGTCAGGTCGGTATCCGGTGGCAGGTCGGTCGTGACCAGCAGCGAAACCCTCAGTGCGTTCACCATGAGCGGTCATCCCTCCTTGAGGTGGCTCATAGTAGGGGGCGCCACCGACAGTTACCGCGCGGCTGGTGAATCGTGGCGAGATCGGGGGTCGTCGGTGCCGGTGGGATCACCGCCCGCGGTTCCGCGCCGACGGTCAGAGCGGCCTGGGGGCGGGCAGGGTGATCCTGTCGACGGCCTCGCGGCGGCGTCGTTCGGGGCGGCGGTCGTAGCGGGCCGTGGTGGCGGGGGAGGAGTGGCCGACGAGGGCCTGCGCGGTGGCCAGGTCCACCCCGGCGTCGAGCAGCTCGCCGATGAAGGTGCGCCTGAAGTCGTGCGGGGTGCGTGCCCCGGCCCCGGCCTCGGCCAGGCGTCTGGCCAGGATGTCGGCGACCGCCTGTCCCGTCATGGGCGCGGGCCCGCCGTCCCTGGTCCGCAGCCGGCCGAGCTTGCTGACGGGGCAGAACAGGGCCCCCGCGGCGCGGCCCCGTACGGCCAGCCAGCGTTCCATCCTGGCCATGGCCTCGGTGGTGAGGTAGACCATCCGCTCCTTGTCGCGTTTGCCGCGCACCCGCAGCGAGCGGGAGCCGGGGTCGTAGTCGCCCAGTGCGAGCCCGGCGATCTCGGCGCGGCGGCAGCCGGTGGAGTAGAGCGCCGCCAGCAGGGCGGCGTCGCGGGCCCCCGCGGGGGAGTCGTCGCGGTCGCAGGCGGCCAGCGCGGCGCCCACCACCTCAGGCGGGACGTGCTGGCCCGCCGGCAGGCGGGTGTGCTCGACCGTCGGCAGGTCGGCGGCGCGCTGGTACTCCTCGGCGGTCATCAGGCCGAGCCGCCAGGCCTCGCGCAGCACCCTGCGCAGCGCGACCAGGTGCTTGTTGACGTACGAGGGGGACCAGCCGCGCTCGGTCATCAGGGCGCGGATGCGTACCGTGTGCTCGTAGCGCAGCAGGTGCCAGGGCCGGCCCGCGCCGCTGGAGACCTCGTCGCCGGAGACGAGCGCCGCGAGCCTGTCGAGACAGCCGCGCATGGTGCGGCGGGACTCGGCGCTGGTCAGGGAGTCGAGATACACCCGGTAGGGGTCCCGTGCGGGCTCGATCGAGGGGCCGGGCGAGGCGGGGACGGCTGGCACGCTCACCGTGCCGACCCTACCGGGTGGCATGAATCCACCCGGCAAAGGCGCGGGCGCCGGATTCCATCCCCGCCTGAGAGGAGGAAGGATCGCGATATGACGGACGGACGAGTGACGGCGGTCAGCCGTAGTGCCACCCACACCTTCGGCAAGTTCACGGAACCCGCCATCCGGTTGCTGGCCGGGCTGGGCGTGGAGGGGGACGCGCATCTCGGGGTGACCGTGAAACACCGGTCGCGGGTGGCGCAGGATCCCACCCAGCCCAACCTGCGTCAGGTCCATCTGATCCAGGCCGAGCTCCACGACGAACTGCGGGCCGCGGGCTTCTCGGTGGCCGCCGGAGAGCTGGGGGAGAACGTCACCACCCGGGGCGTCGACCTGCTCGGCCTGCCGGTGGGGACACTGCTCGGACTGGGGCGGGACGCGGTGGTGGAGGTGACCGGGCTGCGCAACCCCTGCGGGCAGATCGAGGGCTTCCAGACGGGCCTGCTCAGGCAGGTGGTGGGCCGGGACGAGAACGGTGAGCTGGTCCGCAGGGCCGGGGTGATGGGCGTGGTGGTGGCGGGCGGTGAGGTACGGCCCGGCGATCCGATCGAGGTGGAACGGCCACCGCTCCCGCACCGGCGCCTGGACCGGGTCTAGGTCCATAACGCCATGTCGAAGCCGATAAGTGTGTGGTTGGCTGTCTCCAATGGACATCTCATTGCGGGTTTCCGCCTACCTTCGGGCATATGACGAGCAGCTCCGGGCCCGGCCGATGCCGGGTCGCACGGCCGAGAGGGTCGGGCCGTTGCTGAGGGTCGTGTCGAACGGCCACGGCCAAGGTTTCCTGACATATCGCGACCTTGGTGGTTTGGAGGGTGTCGAGCTGGACGCCTTCATCGCGCGCCAGCGGGACTTCTTCACCCGGGTCGGGCGTGAGGTCGAGTGGAAGTACCACGGCTATGACCTGCCCGCCGACCTGCCCGAGCGGCTCGCGGTGGCCGGGTTCGAGGCGGGGGAGCGGGAGACGGTGCTCGTCGGCGAGGCCGGTGAGCTGGCCGGTGCCCACGCGCCACCCGCCGGGGTGCGGTTGCGCGAGGTGGCGGGGAGGGATGACCTGGAGCGCATCCGCGAGCTGGAGGAGACGGTCTGGGATGCCGACCACGGCTGGCTGCCCGGCATGCTGGAGCGCGAGCTCGCCGGCCCTGGAGATCCGTGCACGGTGGTGATCGCCGAGGCGGGCGGGCAGTTGGTGTGCGCGGCATGGGTGCGTTTCCACGAGGGCACCGACTTCGCCTCACTGTGGGGCGGCTCGACCCTGAAGGAGTGGCGGGGCAGGGGTATCTACCGGGCGATGGTGTCGTACCGGGCGGAGCTGGCGGTGGCGCGAGGTTTCCGCCTGGTGCAGGTGGACGCCTCCGATGCCAGCCGCCCGATCCTGGCCAGGCTCGGCCTGGAGGCGATCACGACGACGACGCCGTACGTGTGGGTGCCGCCGACCCTCTGACCTGGCACCTCCTGCGATCCCGTCCGCTGGAAGCAGTACGGGATGAATTATTCCGTTCTGGTAGCTTGAAGTGGATCAAGACGAGACCGCGCCGCCGCGACTCACGACGAGAGGACACGCATGTCCGAGGTGCTCAGCCGGCGCGCGCTCAACCGGGCCACCCTGGAGCGGCAGCTGCTGCTGGCCCGCGCCGAGCTGTCCGCGCTGGAGGCGGTCCGGCACCTGTACGGCATGCAGGCACAGGCCCCCAACCCTCCCTACGTCGGGCTCTGGGCACGCCTGGCCGGGTTCGCCCACGACGACCTCGCCCGGCTGATCAACGAGCGCCTGGTGGTGAGGCTGGCACTGATGCGCTCCACCATCCACCTGGTCACCGCCGACGACTGCCTGGCGCTTCGCCCGCTGCTGGGACCGCTGCTGGCGCGGGGCCTGCGGGGTATGCACAGCAAGGGCCTGGCCGGTGTGGACCTGGACGAGCTGGCCGCCGCGGGGCGCGAGCTGGTGGAGGAGCGTCCGCTGACCTTCCGTGAGCTCGGGGCGGTGCTGCGGGAGCGGTGGCCGGATTCCCCCGCCGACGCCCTGGCCGCCGGGGTGCGCAACACGCTGGCGCTGGTGCAGGTCCCGCCGAGAGGCATCTGGGGGGTGGGCGGCCAGGCCACCCACACCACCGCGGAGGCGTGGCTGGGCCGGCCGCAGGACGAGCGGCCCTCCGCCGAGGAGGCGATCCGCCGCTATCTCGCCGCCTACGGTCCCGCCACGGTGATGGACGTCCAGCAGTGGTCGGGCATGACCCGGCTGGGGGAGATCGTCCGCGGGATGGGCCTGCGGGCCTTCGCGACCGAGGACGGCACGGAGCTGTTCGACCTGCCCGAGGCGCCGCGCCCCGACGCCGGGACCCCTGCCCCGGTGCGCTACCTGTCGGAGTTCGACAACACGCTGCTGTCGTTCGCCCCGCGGACCAGGACCCGGATGACGGAGGAGGAGTATCGGGGACGGGTCTTCACGGTCAACGGCATCATCAAGGCGACGGTACTGGTCGACGGCTTCGTACGGGGAATGTGGAAGGTGACGGGGAAACGGGGCGAGGCGATCCTGGAGGTGGAGCTGTTCGCGCCGGTGAGCGCGGGGGAGCGGGCGGATCTGGAGATGGAGGGAGCGCGCCTGCTCGACTTCGTCGCCCCCAAGGCGTCATCTCGCGACATCCGCTTCCGCGAGGCCTGACGAGGGCGTCCCCGGGCCATGGTCCGATCGGCCGGCGGCCGGGATCGATGGCTACCAGGCCAATTCTGGAAATTGGCCGTTCTCCCGGCGGGAGGGATGCCCGATGATGTGCCCATGATCTCTGTCAGCGCTCTCGCGGGTATCGCCGCGGTCGCCCTCGGCCTGGTGCTCACTCCCGGCCCCAACATGATCTACCTGGTGTCGCGGTCCGTGACGCAGGGGCGCTGGGCCGGGCTGATCTCGCTGGCGGGCGTCGCGGCGGGCTTCCTGGTCTACCTGCTGGCGGCGGTGGCCGGGATCGCCACGATCTTCGCGATGGTGCCCGCCGTCTACGTCGCGGTCAAGCTCGCGGGCGCCGGGTACCTGCTCTGGCTGGCCTGGAAGACGGTCAGGCCAGGCGGTGAGCCGATCTTCGCCCCCGGTGCCCTCCCCGCGGACCCGCCGCGGCGGCTGTTCTCCATGGGACTGGTCACCAACCTGCTCAACCCCAAGATCGCCATCCTGTACGTGTCGCTGCTGCCCCAGTTCGTCGATCCGGCCCGGGGTGACGTCGGCACGCAGAGCCTCCTGCTGGGAGCCACCCAGATCGTCATCGCCCTGTCGGTCAACGCGATGATCGTGCTGACCGCGGGCTCGGTCGCGACCTTCCTCGGCCGGCGGCCCACCTGGATGCGCGTGCAGCGCTACCTGATGGGCACCGTGCTGGCGGGTCTCGCCATCCGTATCGCCGGCGACCGTTCGCCCGCCGTGGCCGCCTAGGGAGCCGTTCTCGCCGGTGCCGGCCCGTCGCGATGTCGTTCAGGTACGCCCTCCAGCGCGTGACCCCCGGGCCGCCGGTGAGCCCCATGTCGTAGTCGGCCGCATGGTGTGCCCGGCGGGAAACCGCCTGGATACGGGGCGAGACGGGCCCGGCCGGGTGGCCGCGCTCCGGTTCTCAGCCGTGACTGAGGTCGATGACGCAGAAGACGTTGCCCTCGGGGTCGGCGAGAACCACGAAGTCGGGGTCGTCCGGGTAAAGGTCCCAGGCGACCCGTTCGGCCCCCAGTGACACCAGCCGCTCCACCTCGGACGCCTGCCCGGCGGCGTCGGGGGCGAACAGGTCGAGGTGCGTTCGGGGATGTTCCCGCACCGGTGTCCGGCTGATGTCCAGTGCCAGCGGGACGCCGTTACCCTCCACCGGGTCGATCACGGTCCAGTCGTCCCCGGTCTCGCCCTCGCGGGGCGCGTAGTCCAGCGCCCGCGTCCAGAAGTCGACGGCACGTCGCATGTCGGTGACGCCCAGCACCACCTGTCCGATCCTCAGCATGTGCCGATCCTGGCAGCAATTCCCGGCAGGGGGGAACCCGGAGGATCCCGGCCGCGGCCGTGCTTCCAGATGTGTTCCCCGGTGTTCGGGGGAAGGCGCAGACCTCTCGTCAACCAGGGTTGGTGTCAACCTGTCTGACCGACCGCCACCGTGCCGGTCGCGTGCCGGTCGCGTGCCGGTGGCCGGGGACGCCGCGCACGTCCACTCGGGCTCAATCTCGGCCTGCGGGATGTCGTGAACCTCGGCTGACCTATCCTGTGGGCTCATGGCCTTCAACGGAACCCCGAGACCGTCGCCGCGCTGGTACCACGCGCGGACGGAGCTGGACGACTTCGCGATCGTCAGCTACCGGGTGCCCACCGGCGCGCTCGCCCGCCTGCTGCCCGAGGGCTTCGCCCCCGCCGAGTTCACCTTCGAGGACGGGGGTAACGGGGCGCTGGTCTCCGCGGTCGCCTTCCGTGACCGCGACTTCCACTTCCGTTTCCTGCCACCCGTGGCCATCGGCTGCGGCCAGATCAACTACCGGGCGTACGTCACGACGGCCGGCGGACCCGGGGTCTGGACGCCCACCGGCGTCGGAGGCTTCCTCTTGAAGGCGGGAAGCGCCAGTCAGATCACCGAGTTCGACAAGTGGATGTTCCGCGACTGGTGGCGCCATCTCAAGAGCCGTTATGGCCGGTGAGAGCTCTCCGGCCGGTGCCCCTCCCGGGGCCCGGCCGTCCTTTTCGCCTAGCCCCGCCCGATGATCCGGTCGCCGAGCCTGGCGACGAGCTGCGCGCGTACATGCGCCGGAAGGGCGCAGCCGCGCGCGACGAGCGTGTCGAGCGAGGACAGGTCGAGGAGCACGGCCCAGTCCTGGACGTCCTCGCAGTAGGAGACGTCGAGGTGACGGAGATCCTTCAGCGCCTGGAGCGGGGCCAGCGACCGCACGGGCGTGTTCCTGATCGACAGGTGCTCCAGCGTGCGCAGACCCTCGATGCCGTCCAGGCCGGTCAGCGGTGTGTGCTCCAGGTCCAGCCGGGTCAGCGAGGTGAGGGCCGAGATGTCCTCGGGGACGCGATGCAGGCGGCTGCCGGACAGGTCGAGCTCCGTCACCCCGGCCGGTGCGGCGAGAGCCGAGAGCAGGAGCGCCGGCGGCGGGAGCATCACCGGCCGGGGCTGGGCAAGCACCGGTGACCGCCCGGCGGCGGCCTCCTGCAGGACACGCCAGCGATCCACCGGCTCGCCCAGCCCGCCGAGGCGGACGTAGCCCGAGGGCAGCCACGGTGCCAGCCGCTCGGCCACGATGTCGGCGCGGTCGCCGACGCCGACGACACCGGCCCGCAGCAGGCCGTAGTGCTCGTACGCGTGCTCGGCGGGCACGAACAGGTCCGCCATGATGTCCCCGCCCGCGACGAGGGAGCCGTCGTTGCCGGAACAGAAGATCACTCCCGCGGCGACGGTGCCGAGCACCAGGTGGTCCGCCGCGCTGTGGATCGCGCGGGCCCGCAGGTCACCGGTCACCGCGAGATAGCTCTCCGAGACGTCGCCGTCGTCGAGAAGCCCTTCCACCACCAGCGAACCGATCACGATCAGCGGCGCCTTCACATCCAGCCACCCGGGAACGTAGGTGTCGCCGAACCAGATGGTGGCCCGCTGTACGGTCCACCCGGACTCGGTCCGCTCCGCGCCGTGGGGGAAGACCGAAGGTGCCTCGCCGGGAAACGCCAGCGACCACGCCTGGGCGAACAGCAGGCCGTAGACGGGAGGCATGATGTGGTGCGGCCACTCCCCGGTCTGAGCCGGTCGCCGTAGCCAGGATCCGATCGGATGCAGCTCTTCGGCGATGTCACCGAAATAGTCCAGCGCCTCCGCGCCGGCCCCGGCTCGCTGCCGGAGCACCGCCAGCGCGTCACCAAGACGCTCCGACGCCCCGGCGAAATGCTCTTCCGTCAAATCCATGTCACATACGGTACTCACCGCAACGAATGCCATGCGCCGTTCGAGTGACGCTCCCGGATGCCGGGCGTGTCGGAGAAACCACCGGGCGCGACCGTCCGGCGACGAAGGGCAAAGTGGATCTTCACTGAGACCTCGGGTACCGTGCCCGGGGCCCCGGAGAACTCCGGTGCGCCCCGCGAACACGAACCATTGTGACATCGGAAGGATGAACCGACATATGGAGGCCGGCAATCACCGGACCCTGCGGTCGCTCGTCAGTGGAGCCTCGTCGGAACCCCGGGTGGCGTGCCCGGGGCCCAGGAGCAGTCCGGCACACCGCGAAGATGGACCGTCGTGATATCGGAAGGATGGACAGAGATGGACGCCGGCAATCACCGGACCCTGCGGTCGCTCGTCAGTGGAGCCTCGTCGGAACCCCGGGTGGCGTGCCCGGGGCCCAGGAGCAGTCCGGCACACCGCGAAGATGGACCGTCGTGATATCGGAAGGATGGACAGAGATGGACGCCGGCAATCACCGGACCCTGCGGTTGCTCGTCACCGGAGGCGGAACCGGTGGCCACACCTATCCCGCGCTGACCACAGTCGCGGCCCTGCGCGACCATGCCGGCGCGCGGGGGCTCAGCCTGGACGTGCTCTGGGTCGGGACGGCGACCGGCCTGGAGGCCCGCATCGCGGCGGAGCACGGCATCCCGTTCCGGGCCATCAAGGCCGGGAAGCTCAGGCGCTCGCCCAACCCGCGTGAGCTGGCCACCAACCTCGTGGACATGTTCCGGATCCCCGTCGGCGTGCTCCAGGCCTTCGGCATCGCCGCCCGCTACCGCCCCGACGTGGTGCTGTCGACCGGCGGGTACGTCTGCGTGCCGCTGGGCGTCGCCTCACGGGTGCTGGGCCGCCCGCTGGTCATGCACGAGCAGATCACCTCGCTGGGTCTGGCCAACCGCATCCTGTCGCGCTTCGCCCGGCGGATCGCGCTGACCCACCCCTCCTCGATCGAGCACCTGCCCGCCGGGGTGCGCGACCGGGCCGTGGTCACCGGCAACCCGGTCCGTCCCCATCTGCTGCGCGGCAACGTCGACGCCGGACGGCGCCACTTCGGGCTCTCACCTGACCTGCCCGTGGTCTACGTGACCGGCGGCGCGCAGGGCAGCCGCCAGATCAACACCATGGTCGAGACGATCCTGCCCGAACTGCTCGCCAGGGCGCAGGTGCTCCACCAGTGCGGCCCCGACTGGATCGGCCAGCTCACCCGTACCGCCGCGGGGCTCCCCGAGCGGTTGCGTGATCGTTACCACCCTGTGCCGTACGTCGGCGCGGAGCTGGCCGACGTGTTCGCCGCGGCCGATGTCGTGGTCTCCCGCAGTGGCGCGGGCACCGTCGCCGAGCTGACCGCCGTGGGCAAGGCGTCCGTGCTCATCCCTCTGGTGCCCTCCGCCGCCGACGAGCAGCGTCAGAACGCCCGCTACCTCGCCGAGGCGGGTGCCGCCCGGGCACTGCTGGAGAACGGTCCCACCGCCGAGGCGCTCCTGGCCGAGCTGGACGCGCTCCTGCGGGATCCGGGCGCCCGTGCCGCCATGGCCGGCGCCGCGGGCTCCCTCGGCCGTGTCGACGCCGCCGACGCGCTGGCCCTGGTGCTCCTGGAGGAGGCGAGGGCGGGCGGCAAGGCCGGCTGAACCGGGGCGAGGATCGCGCGGTCGAGGAAGGGGGCGCCCGGCCGCCCGGCCTCTCGACGGGTTCACCGCGGCTCTGACCCGGACGCTCCTGACGGCGTCCACCGGCCGGACGGTCCGCACACCGCCGGACCCGCTCCCGAGCGGTGACCGCCGTCAGCCCAGACGGTCCCCGTACAGCTTCCGCAGTTCCTCGACACGGCCCTCGACACGGCCCTCGACACGGCACCGGGGCTCGCCCTGGACCGCCGCGAAGAGCAATTCCAGGTGCGTCGGCGATGGTGGTGGATCGGATGGTCGCCGAGCCGGCGCCACCGCGGGACGGGTTCGCCGTCATCGGGGATCCATGCCTTTGTACGGGTTGGAAGGGGCGGTTATCGGACTCTGATTGTTAGCGCTACCAGCCAGGGCGTCAAGAGTATTCGGTGTCACGATTCGGGAAGAAGCTCCGGCTGGAAAGGGAAATTCGGCTCGCCGGGCAGAGTGGAGAAAAGGTGCCTTCCTCGGTATTGACAGATTTGGTGTTATCGCAAACACTCTGGTAACCCCAGCGAAACTTGGCGAGGAACCCATGACACCGAGCTCCGACGACGGCAGGGCGCGGACCAGACCGGCGGTGCTCGACGACGTCGCCGAGCTCGCCGGGGTCTCCGCCATGACCGTGTCGCGAGCGCTGAACGCGCCCGACAGGGTGCGCCCCGAGACCCGGGCGCGCGTCATGGCGGCGGTTAACAAGCTCGGCTACCGGCCCAACCCGGCCGCACGCCAGCTCGTCACGGGCCGCTCGGGTGTGCTCGGCGTGGTCAGCTTCGACACCACCCTGTACGGGCCCGCCTCCACGCTCTACGCGATAGAGCAGGCGGCCAGGCAGAACGACTACGTGGTCAACATCGCCAGCCTCGGCGCGCTGAATCGCAGGTCGATCGGTGAGGGGGTCGAGCGGCTGCGCGCGCAGTCGGTCGACGGCATCGTCATCGTCGCCCCCCACGAGTCGGCCGCCGACGGCCTGCGCCACCTCTCACCCGGTCTCCCGGTGGTCGCGGTGGACGCCGGGGAGGACATCCCGGTCCCCGTCGTCATGGTCGACCAGCGCGGTGGCGCCGTACGGGCGACGCGACATCTGCTGAGCCTCGGCCACGAGACCGTCTGGCACCTGTCCGGCCCTCCCAACTGGATCGACGCCAGGGGACGGGTCGAGGGGTGGCGGTCCGTCCTGGAGGCCGAGGGGCGGCCGGTGCCCGAGGCGGCGGCCGGTGACTGGAGCGCCTACTCCGGCTACCGGCTCGGCAAGCGGCTGGCCGACGATCCGTCGGTCACGGCGGTCTTCGTGGCCAACGACCAGATGACCCTGGGGGTGCTGCGGGCCCTGCGCGAGGCCGGTCGGCGCGTCCCCGAGGACGTGAGTGTGGTGGGCTTCGACGACGTGCCCGAGGCCGCCTACTTCTGGCCGCCGCTGACGACGGTCAGGCAGAACTTCGGCGAGGTCGGCCGGCACGCTTTCCGGCTGCTGCTCGACCGTATCCAGGGCACCGAGCAAGAAGGCCCGCGCATCGTGGAACCCGAACTGGTGGTCAGGGAGAGCAGCGGTCCCGCCCCTCACTGAAAGAGAGAAACCATGTTCAAAAAAGTGCCCGCGGCGCTGGCCGCAGGGCTTCTGACCCTCGTGCTCACCGCCTGCGGCGGTGGTGACGCCGGGACCGGTGGCGGATCCGACCGGATCACGCTCGGCTTCTCGCAGGTCGGCGCGGAGAGCGGCTGGCGGACCGCGAACACCAAGTCCGTCCAGGAGGCGGCCCAGGAGGCCGGCATCGACCTGAAGTTCTCCGACGCCCAGCAGAAGCAGGAGAACCAGATCAAGGCCATCCGCTCGTTCATCCAGCAGAAGGTCGACGCGATCGCCTTCTCACCGGTGGTCGAGTCGGGCTGGGACACCGTGCTGAAAGAGGTCAAGGACGCCGGCATCCCGGTCATCCTGACCGACAGGGCCGTCGACTCCGCCGACACCTCGCTCTACCGGACCTTCATCGGCTCCGACTTCGTCATCGAGGGCCAGAAGTCCGGCGAGTGGCTGGTCAAGGAGTACGAGGGCGAGTCGGGCCCGGTCAACATCGTCGAGCTTCAGGGCACCACGGGCTCCGCGCCCGCCAACGACAGGAAGAAGGGCTTCGGGGACGCCATCGCGGCCGACCCCAAGTTCAAGATCATCGCCTCGCAGACCGGCGACTTCACCCGCGCCAAGGGCAAGGAGGTCATGGAGGCATTCCTCAAGGCGCACAAGGACATCGACGTCCTGTTCGCGCACAACGACGACATGGGTCTGGGGGCGATCGAGGCGATCGAGGGCGCGGGACTCAAGCCGGGCACCGACATTAAGATCATTACCATCGACGCGGTCAAGGACGGCATGCAGGCCCTGGCCGACGGGAAGATCAACTTCATCGCGGAGTGCAGCCCGCTCCTCGGCCCGCAACTGATGGACCTGGTCAAGAAGGCGGTCAAGGGCGAGCAGATCCCGCAGCGGGTCCTCACCGAGGAGACCACCTTCACCCCCGAGCAGGCCAAGGCGGCCCTGCCCGATCGGAAGTACTAGCGGCGCCGGCGGCGAGGTCCCCCGGGGCCTCGCCGGTGGCCGGGGACCGCCGACGCCGGGGATCCGGACGTCGGCGGTCCGATCGCCGGGGAGAGGATGACGCGCGACACCGTCGTGTGCCTGGAGAGCCCGTGGGTGGCCCGGCCCCCGCCGGGCGGCGGTGACGGCCCGGAGCGTGGCGGGAGTTAAACCGGAGGCGGGCGAAGGCTCGTCGCCGGTACGCTCCCTCGGCATCTCCACGCTGTCACCGACCAGGCCGCCCGCGGGGGGCCGGAAAAGAAGAGCCGTAGTTGACCAGGATCGCTGTGACCGGTGTGACGGGAAATCTAGGACGCCTCGTCGTTGAGGACCTGCTCGCCAAAGTCCCTCCCGGCGACCTCGTCGCCCTCGCCCGCACCCCGGAGAAGGCGGCCGACCTGCCGGGACGCGGTGTCGAGGTGCGCCGGGGAGACCACGACGACGCCGCCTGTCTCGACGCCGCTCTCAAGGGGATCGAGGTCCTGCTCCTGGTGTCCGGCCCGGACCTGACGCCCGGGGTCCGCGTGCGGCAGCACCGCACGGTCATCGACCGCGCCGTCCGGGCGGGGGTGCGCCGGATCGTCTACACCAGTGCCGCCGGCGCGGAGAACGGCCAGGGCCCGGCCGCCGACCACACGGCCACGGAAAGGGCGCTTCGCGAGTCGGGGACGGCCTACACCGTGCTGCGCAACGCGCTCTACTCCGAGGCGTTCCTGGGGACCGCACTGGCCCAGGCGAGGCAGACCGGCGAGATCACCTCCTCCACCGGCGGCCGGCCGCTCAACACCGCGCGGCTCCGTGACCTGGCGCTGGCGGCGAGCGCCGCCCTGACCGGCGCCGGGCACGAGAACGCGACCTACGAACTGCACGGCAAGCTCTGGACCTATCCAGAGCTTGCCGTGGCCCTCGCACGCGTCCTGGGCAGCCCCGTCGGCTACCGGGAGGTCACCGACGCGGAGGCCGGCCGGCTGGGAAGCCTGTTCCCCGCGGTGCGCGCGGGTGCCCTGGCGGCGACCGGTCCCGACCTCGCGCGCCTGCTCGGCCGGCCGGCCGCCGGCCTGGAGGAGACGGCCGCCGCCCTCGCCGCGCGCATGGACGGCTGAGCTCCGGCGGCCGGTCAGGTCAGATAGTCGCGCAGGGCCCGTGAGCGCGAGGGGTGGCGCAGCTTCGTCATGGTCTTGGACTCGATCTGCCGGATGCGCTCGCGGGTCACCCCGTAGGCGCGGCCGATCTCCTCCAGGGTCTTCGGCCGCCCGTCGCCAAGCCCGAACCGCATCGCCACCACCCCGGCCTCACGCTCCGACAGCGCCTCCAGGATCGTGTGCAGCTGCTCCTGGAGCAGTGCGGAGGCCACCGCGTCCTCGGGGGTGATCGCCTCGGAGTCCTCGATGAGGTCGCCGAACTCGCTGTCGCCCTCGGTGCCCAGCGGGCTGTGCAGGGAGATCGGCTCTCGGCCGTAGCCCTGGACCTCGACGACCCGCTCCGGGGTCATCTCCAGCTCCACGGCCAGCTCCTCGGGGGTGGGCTCGCGGCCCAGGTCCGTCGTCATCTGCCGGTGCACGCGCGCCAGTTTGTTGATCACTTCGACCATGTGCACGGGGATGCGGATGGTGCGGGCCTGGTCGGCGAGCGCCCGGGTGATCGCCTGCTTGATCCACCAGGTGGCGTACGTGGAGAACTTGAACCCCTTGGTGTAGTCGAACTTCTCCACGGCGCGGATCAAGCCCAGATTGCCCTCCTGGATCAGGTCCAGGAACAGCATGCCCCGGCCGGTGTGGCGCTTGGCCAGCGACACCACCAGGCGCAGGTTCGCCTCCAGCAGATGGTTCTTGGCCCGGTGGCCGTCCTCGGCGAGCCATTCGAGCTCCGCGCGCACGTCGGGCTGGAGTAGATCGCTGTCGTTGAGCCGCTCGGTGGCGAACAGGCCGGCCTCGATGCGCCTGGCGAGCTCGACCTCCTGCTCGGCGTTGAGCAGGGGGATTCTGCCGATCTGCTTGAGATAGTCCTTGACCGGGTCGGTGCTCGCTCCGACACTCGCCTCCAGGGCGGCGGGCATCTCGTCGTCGTCGGTCAGGACGAGTTCGTCTTCCTCAACGGTGCCTTCCACGGTGGCGGCTTCCATGGTGTTCACACCTTCCCCGGGTCTGGTCAGATACAACAACCCGTGCAGTTCAAGGTACGTCCCGCGAAGGTGTGCTGCGGCGCCTGGCTCGCCGTCGTGTCCTTCGCTGGGAGCGGAGAGCTTCCGCCGCCGGGGCTCTCGTGGTGGTGGGTGGCGGTCGCCGGGTTCCGCCGCCGAGCGGGCGGTCAGGCCGCCTCCCCGGGCGGGAAGACGGCCCGGCCGCCCTTCGGTGACGCTGCGGGCGTCGCGATACCGGTCGGGTGTAGGGGGGCGAGACCCCGCGGGATCAGGCTGGGAAGTCGCTCGGAGAGACGCCGCGGGTGCGGGCGTTGCCTCCCCTGCTGGGAGTGAGGGTGAGAGTCCAGATGGTCGAGCTGGTGGAGGTCGTGACGAACCTCAGCCGGTCGTCGAAGCGCTGGTAGGAGGGGTTGCGGGTGAACCTGCCGCTGGAGGTGCTGAACCTGTAGCCGGAGGTGTAGAAGATGGTGTAGGTGCCGTCCCTGACCACCTTGACGGTGGCGGTGGACCGTGCGCGGACGTAGACGCTGAGCGCCTTGGACCTGCCGCGGACCAGGGTGATGACGGCGTCCGTCCGGTTTCCGTTCTTGACCTTCAGGGTGCCCTGCCCGCGGCTGTAGCGGGAGTAGAGGATCTTTCCGTTGCTCGGCCGTGCCGCCGCCTCCGTGACGGAAACCGTGACGGTCTCCGCGGTCGAGGCGGCCGCGGGGGTGGCGGCGGTGTAGCCGATCAGCAAAGCGGATGTGAGAATCGCTCCCGCGAGGGGGCGTAGATTAACCATTGCGCAAATATGGCCAATCCTCGGTGGCAGGTCAAAGTCATTTGTGTCTGTCGCGGCTTTTCGACTGCTTTGCGAAGATATCGGAACCTTCGGTGAGCAAGAGACCGCTTGAGGTGCCCGTACCGCATGCCCTGGCGATGATCGCGGGAGGTGAAATTCTGGAGCGTTCCAGACGGATGTCGTTTTTTGCGGGTTGCCGCGATCCCGTACTCGGGGCGGCCGAGGGGAGAGAGGGCGGTCAGGTCACCGGGCCGTGATATGCACCCCGTGGCCGGTCACCTGGGCGTGTACCAGAGAGTGACCTTCTCCAGCTCCGCGGCGGGGCCGTCCGCGAGAACGCGCACGATCTCGCCGCGCAGGTCCAGCATGACGATCTTCATGGTCTTCCCGGGCATGACGGCGAGGAGGTGGCGGTCGCCCAGCCAGCCGGCGAACCTCACCCCCTTCCGGATGGGGACGGTCGCCCGGCGCGCCGCCGTGGTGGCGTCCCACAGACACACGTCGCGGGATCCGCCGGAGCAGCGGGTCGTGAAGACCGTCCCGAGAAAGGTGGCCCTGGCGTCGTCCGTCGTCAGCTCGCCCACCTTCGGGACCGTCCGCAGTACCGTACCGTCCAGACGGTGGAAGAGGACCGACCCGTCCGGCCCGGCGTGCATGACCGAGGCCGAGTCCGGGCCCCAGACGTACTCGGCGTTGAGGCCGTCGCCCGGTACCAGGGAGGCGCGGGCCGTGCGCGAGGCCACGTCCACGATCACGAAGCCCCTGGAGCGCTGTTCCTCCTCCAGGCCCTCGTAGATCGTCAGCAGGATCCTCGTCCCGTTCCCGTCCCAGTGGGGGTTGAGGGTCTTCAGTGGCGTGTCGACGGTCCTGACCTGGACGTCCTGGCCTCCCGC
This sequence comes from Streptosporangium sp. CA-115845, assembly GCF_050943795.1. Classification (NCBI taxonomy): domain Bacteria; kingdom Bacillati; phylum Actinomycetota; class Actinomycetes; order Streptosporangiales; family Streptosporangiaceae; genus Streptosporangium; species Streptosporangium sp. CA-115845. The sequence goes on from NZ_CP191988.1 coordinate 4,372,233, forward strand.
CGGATCCACGATCCGGACCAGGTCGAATTCCCCGGCCAGGAACTTGTTGTCCGGGTTGGCGGCGACGTGTGCCCCGCCCGGGGCGACCACGGCGGTCGTGAACGTTCCCAGGAACGTGAAGTCCGCACTGCCCCCTTGCCGGAGGTAGGCAGCGTGGGTGTTCTCGCGCGAGTCCCGGTAGCTCGTGACCCGCTCGGTGTCCGATGGGTTCTCCCGCAGGGTGATCCTCGTTCCCGGGATTCGCAGGTCGGTCGTCGAGGCGGCGGCCATCGGCCCGGTCGCGGGCCTGGTGGGCGTGATGGAGATGTCCGGCCTCGCCTCGCGCCGCGTGGCCGTCTCGGTGGCCCCGTCCTCCCTCGCCAGGTGGACCGTGATACCCGCGGTGAGTGCCAGTGCGGTGAGAGCCGCGGCTGCCACGCGCACCTGGCGCCGCTGCGCCGGCGGGGTGGCGGCCCGTTCACGGCCCTCGCCGAGCAGGTCGTCACCCGTCTCGTACCGCGGCGACTCCACCTGATGGCCCAGCAACCGCAGCAGCGCCTGCGTGGCCGCCGGCCGCGCCTGCGGATCCTTGGCCAGGCACTCGCCCACCAGCTCGCGCAGCCCGTCGTCCAGAGGGCCGAGCCTGGGCTCGGCGGTCAGGATCCGGTGGATCACCGCGGGCAGCACGTCACCGCCGAAGGGAGGTTCCCCCGTCGCCGCGCACACCACGGTCGACGCCCAGGCGAACAGATCGGCCGGCGGTCCCGCCTCACGCCCGTCGAACTGCTCCGGCGCCATGTACGGCGGGGTGCCGACGAGCTGGTCGGAGAGTGTCGCCTCGGCGTCCAGCGCGCGGGAGATGCCGAAGTCGATCACCCGGGGGCCGTCGCGGGCGAGCAGCACGTTGGCGGGCTTGAAATCGCGGTGCACCACGCCGGCCTGGTGGACGGCGGCCAGCGCGGTGAGGGTCCCGATCGCCAGCCTGCGCAGCTCGGCACCGCGCAGCGGGCCACGCTCGCCGATGACCTGGGCGAGGCTGGGGCCGTCGACGTACTCGCTGACGATGTACGGCGTGCCGGAGACCTCACCGTGCTCCAGCACCTGCGCGGTGCAGAAGGCCTTCACCCGGCGGGCCAGCTCGATCTCCCGGTTGAAGCGCGCCAGGGTCTGGTCGGTGGCGTCGCTCCGGCCGAGCACCTTCACCGCGACCCGCGCCCCGGAGGGCGACTCGGCCAGGTACACCGTCCCCTGACCGCCGCGGCCCAGCCTGCCGACGATCCGGTACGGCCCGACCTCGGCGGGGTCGCCGGGAAGCGGTGGCGTGACCCCGGTCATCCGGGCGTGGCGGTGAGGCTCAGGAAGGCGGTGTCACCCTTCTTGAGATCGGCGAGCACCCGGACGACCTTGCCGTAGAAGTCGATCACCTCGATCCTGGAGCCCTTCTTGGCGGGGTTCTTCACGATCAGGTGCTGGTTGTTGAACCAGCCCAGGCTCTGCGTGTCCTTGCCGACGGCGATCGTGTATCGCCGGTTGCCGCTCACCGTGTCCCACACGCACAGGGACTTCCCGTCGGGGCACCCGGTGAAGAAGAGCGCGCCCGAGGGGGAGAACCAGTCGGTGGCGCGCGGCTGGCCGACCCAGTGCATCGTCCTGACGATCCGCCCGTCCGGACCGTAGAAGTCGACCCCGTGGCTCTTGCCGTTGAAGTACCCCCGGGTGACCGAACCGTCCGGGGCGAAGGTGAAGGGCAGCGTGTCGGCGCCGACGGACTCGGTGCGCACGTGGGTGGCCTTGCGCGTCGCCACGTCCACCACCACGAACCCGTCGGACTGGCGCTTGTCCGACTGCCGCACCGACAGCAGGACCTTCGAACCGTCCGCGGACCACACGGGGAGGGTGCCCTCCAGCGGCCGTTCGACGGTCGGCACGGTGAACTGGCTGCCGTCCCTCAGGTCGATGATCCTCAGGTAGTCGAAGGAGGAGTCGGCGAACTTCACGAACGGGTTCAGTGCCACCAGGTCGCCCTGTGGTGACAGCACCGACTGCAGGAAGCTGCCCACCTGCCTGAAGGTGTCCTTCCCCTTCTCCCTGGCGAACGAGCCGAAGGGCTGGACGGCGCTCAGGTAGGCGCCCAGCCTGACCGTGTCCTTCGGATGCTCGTGCAGGGTGATGCCCGTCCCGGGCAGCTCGATGTCCCTGGTGGCCTTCTCCACCTTCTCCCATGCCGCCTCGGTGACCTCCGAGCTGAAAGAGGGCTGGGGGGTGAAGAGCGGGGCGAGCGAGCCCTGTGCGGTGCTCGGGGAGGGGGTCGTCCCGCCCGCGGGTGGCTCGTTCCCCGACACCGCCAGGTAGACCGTGCCGCCGGAGAGCAGGGCGACGGCCAGCGCGCCCGCGGCCAGCGGCAGCGGGCGGGGGCGCCGTGCCGGACCGGTGGAGGGGGCGCCGGGCGCGGGGGAGTCCGGGGGGATCAGGTCGGATGTCAGGAACTCGCCGACCAGCCGGAGCAGGGCGTCGCTCGCGCCCGGCCGCCGCGCGGGGTCCTTGGCGAGGCAGGCCGTGATCAGCCCGCGCAGATCGTCGGGGAGCGCGCCGAGGTCGGGCTCGTCGTTGACGATGCGGTTGACCGTGCCCGCCATCGTCTCGGCATCGAAGGGGGAGCGGCCGGAGGCGGCGAAGACCATGGTCGCCCCCCAGGAGAACAGGTCCGCGGCGGGCCCGAGGGAGGCGCCGGTGAGCCTCTCCGGCGCGCTGTAGGCGGGGACGCCGACCTTGCGGGTCGTGGTGGACGCGGTCGCCTCCAGCGCCCGCGCCATGCCGAGGTCGATCACCCGGGGGCCGTCGGGGCCGAACACCACGCTGCCGGGACGCAGGTCGCCGTGGACCGTCCCGGCCTGGTGCAGCGCGGCCAGGGCGGTCATCGTCCCGACGGCCAGCCTGTGCAGCGCGACCGCACCGAGAACGCCCTCGGAGGTCACCACCTCCTGAAGCGTCGGGCCGTCGACGTACTCGCTGACGATGTACGGCCTGTCGCCGTCCACCCCGCTGTCCAGAACCTGCGCGGTGCAGAAGGCGGGCATCTCCCGTAGCGGCTCCATCGCCTCCCTGAACCGCTCGCGGTCCACGTCCGCGGGCAGCAGTCGCACGACCACCCGGTCTCCCGAGGGAGACGTGGCAAGGTAGACGTTCTCCCCCAGCCGCCCCGTTATCCGGTACTCGTCCACACGTTCGGGATCCCCCACCTGGATGTGGCCGACGTCAGGCATGGTCTGGCTTCCTCTCCGGGGCATCTACGTTGAGATCACTAATTATGAGGATTCAACAGTACGAAGTGGAAAACCGGTAATAAGAGATTAGATCTTCTTCGGATGCCGTTCCCGTGCGCCCGGTCACTCAGGCATATCCTGCCTGTATATCGCCTTTCTAGTGCTACTCATCGAAATCTCTCTCTTAGAGAGGATATTCATTGATGCAGGGCCTATTTAGGTATTATTCGCCCAGGTGTAGCCTTTTCGGGCATGTCCTGCCTTCGGCGGCTGCCGCCCCGGCAGGCGGGGCCGTAGGGGCCTGCCCGCCTAGGGTGCCTGCCGCTCCCGTGCTTTCCCGGTGGCGCGCCAGGGGGCGAGAACCGCGTCGAGTTCGCGGCGGAGCCAGGTCTCCAGCGGCGCCTCGCGATGGATCGCCCAGGTGACCAGCGCGCCGTTGTAGGTCGACTGCACGGAGCGGGCCAGCTGTGCGAGGTCGGTGGGCAGGAGCTCGCCGGCCTCCGTGGCCCTGACGAGCAGGTCGTGGATCTCCTCACGCATGGCGCGGGCGTGTGCCCGCGCCTGGGCGTGGAACTCGGGGTCGCTGAGATCCTGGTGCAGGACGGCGAGGTGGTTGGAGAAGGCCACGGGGTCGGAGACCGGCCCGGCCAGGTCCGTCAGGTTGTCCAGCAGCGTCTCAAGGATCCCGTTCCGGGGGCCCGCCGCGCGCAGCCGCCGGCGGACGTCCTCGGTGTCGCCCTGGTGAAGGCCCAGCAGCAGCGCGCGCTTGGAACCGAAGCGCTGCACCAGGGTGGCGGGCGAGAGCCCCGCCTCCTTGGCGACGGCCGCCAGGGTGAGCCTGGCGGGACCGACCCGGCTGACGACCCCCGCGACCGCGGCGAAGATCGCCTCGTCGCTGACGGTTCGCGGGCGTGGCATGGATCCGATGCTAGCAACGGGGGGACCGGCGATCACCTCCGCCCGGAGCCGGACGCCGCTCCGGGCTCCGGGGGGAGCCGGGAGCGGCGCCTGGCCCACGACATCCGGTCCACGGCCTACGGCTTGCGGCCCACGGCGCCGTACTGGGCGATCCGGGTGGGCTCGCCGCCGATGCCGGCCAGCTCGGGACGCCAGAGCGAGCACGAGACCAGGCCGGGTTCGAGCAGTTCCAGGCCGTCGAGGAAGGCGGCGATCTCCTGGCCGTTGCGGGCGACGATCGGGGGCTTGGCGTGCTCGTTCCAGAAACGCATCGCCTCGAAATTGCCGCCCAGCCAGTAGTTCCAGACCCTGGCGTTGTGGGCGACATGGGGGTTGAGCTTGTTGGATTCGGAGGGGAGTCGCTCGCCGTCCACGCGTTCTCCTTGGGGTCGGATCGGGGCCGGGCCGGTTTCCGGGAGCCGTAAGGACCCGGCGTGCGGTCCGGCCGGCTGACTCGCCGGACCGCCGAGGCTTCCACGATCTTGCCATTGCCCGCACGTCCGAGATCGAGCGCCGCGTCGCCCTGCGCATGCAACGCCGGCGACTCCTGTGGCGTCCAGAGCCCCCCACGCTCTGGGCGATCGTCGACGAGGCGGCGCTGCGCCGCCCCGTCGGAGGCCCCGAGGTGCTGCGCGCCCAGCTCAGGCACCTCATGGAGATCGTCGAGCTCGGCCATGTCACGTTCCAGGTCATGCCTTTCAGCGTCGGAGCCGCCGCCGCGGTGACCGGCCCCGCCACCATCCTGCGCTTCCCCGAGGGACAGCTGCCCGATGTGGTCTACCTCGAACAGCTCACCGGTGCCCTCTACCTGGACAAGGCCGCCGACGTCGAGCGTTACTGGCACATCTTGAACCGCCTGGGCATCGAGGCCGAGCAGCCGGCCGCGACGACGGCCATCCTGCACCGCGTCCTCAGGGAGGTCTGAGCTCCTTTGGCCGGAACCGGTCAGGGGGAGGAGATCGTCAGGACGGCGGCGCCCTCGACCCGGTCGGCGGCCAGGTCGGCCAGGGCCCGGTCGGCCTCGGCCAGGGGGTAGGGCACCGTGGTCACCTGGGGCGGGTGGGCCATGGCGAGTTGCAGATAGGCCCGGCCGTCGGCCCGGGTGTTGGCGGTGACGCTGCGCAGGGTGCGCTCCTGGAACAGGTGGCGCTGGTAGGTCAGAGGCGGGATGTCGCTGAGATGGATGCCCGCCACCGCGAGGGTGCCGCCCCGGTCCAGCGCGGCCAGCGCGACCGGTACCAGCTCGCCCACCGGGGCGAACAGGATCGCCGAGTCCAGCGGTTCGGGCGGGGCGTCCGTGGCGTCGCCCGCCGAGGCCGCGCCCAGCGTCATGGCCAGTTCCCTGGCTCTGGCCGAGCGGGTCAGCACGTGCACCGTCGCGCCCTGGGCGATGGCGATCTGCGCGGTCAGATGCGCCGAGGCGCCGAAGCCGTAGATGCCCAGGCGCCCGCCGGGCGGAAGGTCACTGCGGAGCAGCGCGCGGTAGCCGATGATCCCGGCGCACAGCAGCGGTGCCAGCTTCTCCGCCGGCGTCTCCGCCGGCAGCGGATAGGCGAAGTCCTCGGGAACGGTCAGGTATTCGGCGTAGCCGCCGTCGGCGTCCCAGCCGGTGTAGGTCGAGCGGGGACAGAGGTTCTCCGAGCCCCGCAGGCAGTAGCGGCAGTGACCGCAGGCCGAGCGGAGCCAGGCCGCGCCCACCCGGGTGCCCGGCGACAGCCGCCCGGCGCCGGGACCGGCGGCCACCACCCGGCCCACGGCCTCGTGGCCGGGGGTGGTCCTCGGACGGCGTGGCCGCAGGTCACCCTCGGCGAGATGCAGGTCGGTCCGGCAGACCGCGCAGACCTCGACGCGGACCAGCACCTCACCGGGCCCGGGGGAGGGGACCGGGACGCGGACCGGACGCAGGGGGCGCGAGGGGATCGGCCCCGGGTGGGTGACGACCCAGGCGTCCATCTCCGCGGGGATCACACGCCGCGCCGGATGCGCCGGCCGCTGACCTCGGCGGCGGTGATCTTCACGTACAGCTCCCGCTCGCCTCCCGCCCACGGCCGGACGCCCAGCGCCGCCAGGGTGGCCCGGTCCTCCTCGGAGGAGACGTGCTGGATCCCGCCGCGCACCAGCACGCTCCAGCCCTCGTGGCAGGCGTCGTCGATTCGGTCGACCTCGAAGGCGACCTTGCACTCGACCCCCTGGACCCCGGTGCGCAAGGGGGCGTCGAGCGGGCCGCCGAAGGCGGTGCGGAAGATCACCGAGTCGCCGTGCAGGGCGTAGTTGACCGGAAGGATCACCGGACCGCCGGCCTCCTCGAAGGCGATCCTGCCCACCCCTCCGGGAGTGATGAGCCGCAGGCACTCGTCCCGGTCGAGCTTCTCCAGCACGGGGTGACCCGTTGCCCGGCCGTGCCCGGGCGGCAGGTCGGTGTACTTGCCGAGCAGTTCCTCGGGCCTGGTGTCCAGGGCGGTGGCCACGCGGTTCACGGTGCCGGTGTTCGGTGAGGCCACGGACTCCTCCAGGTAGGCGAGATAACCGGGATCGATTCCGGCCCGCCTCGCCAACTCCTCCCGGCTGAGGCCGAGGTCCTCGCGTCGTCTGGCGATCCGGCGGCCAAGGTCGCCCGGCGCCGATCTGCGTCCGGTCATGGGTTTCTCCCACTGCGAAGGTCGATGTCGCTGCGAGTCCGGGGCTCCTCCGGCTCCGCGTTCCTCGATCGGCATCACCTGAGGCCTCCCCCGCAGCCACGCGCCCCTAACCCGCCACCTCACCTGCGGAAACCTCGCCGCCGTCCGCGATCTTCCACAGCGAGGGCCATAAGTCCCGGATACCGGGACGAGGGGGCGGGACCAAGGTCCTTCCGATCAGGGCCCGGCGGCCCTACGCGGCAAACCCTCCTAATCGGAATCCTTGCGGAGATATCACTCGTGAGACGGAGCATTGATGGACGTCTTGGATCTGTCGCGCTGGCAGTTCGGGATTACGACGGTCTACCACTTCCTGTTCGTGCCGCTGACGATCGGTCTGTCGGTACTCGTCGCGGGATTCCAGACCGCCTGGCACCGTACGGGCAATCCCACCTACCTGCGGATGACGAAGTTCTGGGGACGCCTGTTCCTGATCAACTTCGCGATGGGGGTGGTCACCGGCATTGTGCAGGAGTTCCAGTTCGGGATGAACTGGAGTGACTACTCCCGCTTCGTCGGTGACGTGTTCGGCGCGCCACTGGCGATGGAGGGACTGATGGCCTTCTTCCTGGAGTCCACCTTCCTCGGGCTGTGGATCTTCGGCTGGGGGAGGCTGTCGCCCAGGGTCCACCTGGCCACGATCTGGATCGCCGCGATCGGCACCAACCTGTCGGCCTACTTCATCCTCGCCGCCAACTCCTGGATGCAGCACCCGGTCGGCTACCGGCTCAACCCGCAGACCGGCCGCGCGGAGCTCACCGACATCTGGGCGGTGCTCACCAACTCCACCACCCTGGTCACCTTCCCGCACGTGCTGTTCGGCGCGTTCATCGCCGCCGGCGCGTTCGTCGCCGGGGTGAGCGCCTGGCAGCTGCTCAAGAAGAGGCACGTGGAGCTCTTCCGCATCTCGGCGCGGGTGGCCATGGCCGTGACCCTGGTCGCCTCGATCGGGGTGGCCCTCTCCGGGCACTGGCAGGCGCAGATCATGACCGAGCAGCAGCCGATGAAGATGGCCGCCGCCGAGGCGCTGTGGGAGGACGAGACCTCCGCCGGCTTCTCGATATTCGCCGTCGGCGATGTCGAAAACGGGCGCAACCACATCAACCTACAGATCCCCTACGGCCTCAGCCTGCTGTCCACCAACACGCTGGACGGCGCGGTGGAGGGCATCAACGACATCCAGGCCCGCTACGAGAGCATCTACGGTCCCGGCGACTACCGGCCGGTGGTCGGCCTGGCCTACTGGTCCTTCCGGTTGATGATCGGCTTCGGCATGCTGGCCGCGCTGCTGGCCCTGGCCGGGCTCTGGCTCACCCGGCGCCGCAGGCTCCCCGCCAACCCCTGGTTCCACCGGATCGCCATCGCCGGCATCGCCCTGCCTTTCCTGGCCAACTCGCTGGGGTGGATCTTCACTGAGATGGGCCGCCAGCCCTGGACCGTCTTCGGGCTGATGCGTACCGCGGCCGCCGTCTCGCCGGGCGTCGACATCACCGAGGTCGCGATCACCCTGGTCGGCTTCACCCTGCTCTACGCGGTGCTCGCCGGGATCGAGGTCCGGCTGCTGCTGAAGTTCATCCGCCTCGGCCCCGAGGACGAGACCGAGAAGCCGTCCGAAGACACCACCCCCGCGCTCTCCTACTGAGGCACCCACCAAGGAACCCCCATGGAACTCACCACCGTCTGGTTCGTGCTCATCGCCGTGCTGTGGACCGGCTACTTCGTCTTGGAGGGATTCGACTTCGGTGTCGGCGTCCTGCTGCCGCTGCTGGGCAGGGACGAGGCCGACCGCAGAACCGTCCTGGCCACCATCGGGCCGGTCTGGGACGGCAACGAGGTCTGGCTGCTGGTCGCCGGAGGTGCCACGTTCGCCGCCTTCCCCGAGTGGTACGCGACCCTGTTCAGCGGGTTCTACCTGCCGCTGTTCCTCATCCTCGTCGCGCTCATCCTGCGCGGCGTGGCCATCGAGTACCGCAACAAGAGCGACAGCTCCCGAGGCTGGGACCGCACGCTGTTCATCGGATCGCTGCTACCCGCCTTCCTGTGGGGCGTGGCCTTCGCCAACATCGTCCGGGGCGTCCCGCTGGACGCCGACCACGAGTACACCGGGACGCTGCTCACCCTGCTCAACCCGTACGCGCTGCTGGGTGGCCTGGCCACGCTCTCGCTGTTCGTGCTGCACGGCGCGCTCTTCCTGACCCTGCGCACCGACGGTGACCTGCGCGCCCGCTCGGCCGTCATGGCGAAGAGGCTCGCCGTGGTCACGCTGGTCGTGGGCGGAGCCTTCCTGACCGCCACCCAGCTCATCGGGGGCAGGCCCGCCACCTGGGCGAGCGCCGCGCTGGCCGCCGCCGGGATCGCGGGCGCGCTGCTCGCCACCCTGCGCGGCCGCGACGGCTGGGCCTTCACCGCCAACGCGGTGGCCGTCATCGCCGTCACGGTCACCCTCTTCGGTAACCTCTGGCCCGACGTGATGCCCGCGCTGGACCCGGCCAACAGCCTGAACGTCGACAACGCCGCCTCCAGCCCGTACACGCTCACGGTGATGACGTGGGTCGCCGTCGTCTTCACCCCGCTGGTCCTCGCCTACCAGGGGTGGACCTACTGGGTCTTCCGCCGCCGTCTGACCCGCACCGACCACGGAGGCGCCCACGCGGCCTAGCGTCTACGATGAAGGCGTTGGGAAACGCTTTCCTGGAGGCTCGATGCGGTTGGCATTCAGCACGCTCGGCATGCCGGGGCAGGGCCTCACGCGGGCCGTCGAGACGGCCGTGGCGTACGGGTGCGCCGGGCTCGAACTCCGCCTCCACCCCGATACCGGGGTCCACGCCGGACTCTCCCCGGCGCGGCGGGCGGAGGTCCGCGCGGCCGTCGGGGCAGCCGGGCTGGAGATCTCCGCCCTCGCTGGATATGTCCGGATCGCCGTGACCGGCCCGGACGAGCCCGTCGTACGGGAACTCCGCGAGGACCTGGTCCTCGCCGCGGACCTGGGCGCTCCCGCCGTGCGGGTCTTTCCCGGCGGGCAGGACCTCGAGGCGGGGGCGCGGCGGCTGCGCGCGGTCGCGGACCTGTGCGCCGAGTCCGGGGTACGGGTGCTGGTGGAGACCCACGACGCCATGCCGACCGGTGCCGCGGTCGGGCGGATGCTGGACGCCGCGGGCGTGCCCGGGACCGCGGGCGCGCTGTGGGACGTGCTGCACCCGTGGCGCCACGGCGAGGCGCCCGCCGACACCCTGGCGGCGCTGGGCGATCACCTCGCGTACGTGCAGATCAAGGACGCGGTCTCGGCGACCGACACCACTCCGGTGCCGATGTGGGCGGGCGGGGTTCCCCTCGACGGGTGCGGCGATCTGCTGCGCGGCTTCGGTGGCTGGGTCTGCCTGGAATGGGAACGCACCTGGTACCCGCAGGTGGCGCCGGTGGAGGAGGTCCTTCCCGGCGCCCGTGAGTGGGTGGCGCGCTTCTCGGCCTGACCTCAGCCCCGATGTCACCGGGACGGTCGCGCCGGATGGAGGACGGCGTTGATACCGAGCGCCGCCGCGGCGCGGACGTTGACCGCCCGGTCGTCGAGAAAGGTGACGTCACCGGGAGCGGCGTCGAGCCGGCGCAGGACCTGCTCGAAGACGGCGGCGTCCGGCTTGGCCAGGGCCAGCCGGCAGCTGTAGAAGCGATGGGTGAACGCCCCGGACCACGGCGCGTCGTCGATGGCCGCCGCCAGCGACTCGGGGGCGTTGGACAGCAGGGCGAGCCGGTGGCGCCCGGCGAACCCCTCGATCGCGCGCAGGGTCTCGGGGTTGAGGTGGGACCAGCTCGCGGTGTCGGCCGCGTCGAGCCTGGCCGCGAGGGGATCGCCGTCGTCGAGCGTCCGGCCGAGGACCTCGCTCCAGTACGCGTGGGAGGCCTGGCCGAGGTCGTAGGCGTCGCGGTGGCGCCAGTAACGGTCATGGAAGGTCGCGAGATCCTGGCCGGCGAGCTCCGCCATGACCGCTATCTCGCCGGCGGGCTGTGGCATGGAGATGACCTCGCCGTAGTCAAGCAGCATCCATGTGGTCACGGGCTCTCCTCGTTGTGGGCCGGCACCGGCGTGCCCGGCGTCTCTCCAGCCTGCCCTGCGCGCCGGGGTGGAGAGGCACTTCCGGATCGGAAGTCTCGGATTTCCTGGGCGGTCGCGGTTCGGCGCCTCAGCCGGTGACGATCGTCAGGTCGGCGCGGGCACGGACGTCGTCGCTGATGTGGAAACTCTCCTCCTGGGCCGCCCAGCGCTCCCAGTGCGGGGCGTAGAGATCGCCGTCGCGCCCCAGCGCGCGCTCCTTGCGTACCTCGTCGGCCGCCTCCAGCCAGAGCAGGCCGCTCAGGTACGGCGCGGCGGCCAGCGCGCCGGAGCCGGTGCCGTCGACGACCAGGGTCCCGGCGGCCGGAACCTCGTGCCACTCGGCGTACGCGCCGTCCGCCCAGTCGTAGCGTCGCCATCGTGCGGGCCGGTCCAGGCTCAGCGGCAGCAGGATCCACTCGACCAGCGCGTCGACCCCACTCAGCAGGCCGTCCCACCCCGGGTAGAGGTCGTCCATCCGGATGACGGGAGTGGCCGGCTCCGCGGCCAAGGCGGCGGCGATGGTGGACTTCCCCGACCCCGACCGCCCCTCGACGGCCAGGACACGGGTGCGCCCCGCCCTGGCAGGGCGGGTGCGCAGCCAGGTGGAGATCCGCGGCGCGTGGCCGTTCACGGCCGGCGTCATCGCGTGCCACCCCGGCCCGGCCGCCCGGCGGGCCGATGAAGCGCGCCAAGGAACCCCGCCAGCGCGGAGGTCGTCTCCACCGGCCGCTCCAGTGGCGGTAGGTGACCCGTCCGGGGCAGGTCCAGCCGGCGTGCCCCCGCGATGCCGTCGGTCAGCAGGCCGGACTCGCCGTACCCGCGCCAGTCGTAGCGGATCACCCGGTGGCGCGCAGACAGTGCCAGGAACTGGTGCTCCCACATCCGCCGGTCGGCTATTCCCGCGTGCGCGAACAGCACCGCGGGACCGGAGCCCGCCTCGTCGTACGCGAGTTCCACGCCGTCTCGTCGAATCGTCGCCACCCCGGCAACCTACCGAGCGGACATCGCCCCCGGAACACGTGTTCGCCATCGACGAAGCGCCGCAGGGGGCCCGCGCGACGGCCGAGCCATCCGCCGGGTTCGGGCGGGCAGGCTCGCCCGGGGCGGTGTCAACCGTGGGAAAGGCCCGCAGGCGGCGTCCCGCGTGGCGGGTGGCCCCGGCCGGCGACGACCGCCTATGGTGGCGTTGCCCAGGTCAAATGATCATCCAGTGGTCAGGGGCGTTCTCCCCTCGCGGTCGAAAGGTTCGAGATCGAGGAGGGTCTCATGTCCCGAAGACGTACCGTGACCAGGGTGTGCGCCTGGGCGACCACACTTCTCGCCGCCGCGGCGCTGCCCGCAGTCGGAGGCGGGCCTGGGGCGGCATCCGGCGCCCACGCCGCGGCGAACGCCGAGAGGCCTCCGCTCCCGGTGAGGGCCGCGGCCGCCAACACCCTGATGCTGACGAACGTGCAGACGGGGAAGTGTCTGACCATCGCCGGTGGGGTGAGCACCGACAACAACGTGACGGCGTTGCAGTACGACTGTGACGCGCACCCCTCGCGCCGCTGGAGGTTGGCCGATGTGACCGGTACGGGGCAGTACCAGGTCAGGAATGTGCAGACGGGGAAGTGTCTGACCATCGCCGGTGGGGTGAGCACCGACAACAACGTGACGGCGTTGCAGTACGACTGTGACGCGCACCCCTCGCGCCGCTGGAGGTTGGCCGATGTGACCGGTACGGGGCAGTACCAGGTCAGGAATGTGCAGACGGGGAAGTGTCTGACCATCGCCGGTGGGGTGAGCACCGACAACAACGTGACGGCGTTGCAGTACGACTGTGACGCGCACCCCTCGCGCCGCTGGACGCTGAGGCTGGCAGGTCCCGTACGGGAGGGCTGAACTGCTCCCGTCCCGGCTCGGGTGACCCGGGTGAGAGGGCTCGCGGGAGTCGCCCCGGCGGTCCAAGGTGGCGGGGCGATCTCGCGATGGTCCTTTCGCGGGGGCCGGTCGGCCATGCCACAATTGACAGATTAATTTGTCTAATGGTTCCATTGAGACATGTCCGCGACCGAGATGACGCTCATGGACGAGCCCGACCGCCTGCGCGTGGCGCTCACCCCGATCCGCCGCCGACTCCTCGACCGCCTGCGCGAGCCCGCCTCGGCGGTCCAGCTCGCGGCCGAGTTCGACCTGCCGCGCCAGCGGGTCGGCTACCACATCAAGGTGCTGGAGGAAGCCGGGCTGGTCGAGCTGGTGGAGGAGCGTCCGCGGCGCGGCTTCGTCGAGCGCGTCATGCGCGTCACCGCCAACGCCTTCCTCGTCGACCCCGGCGTGCTCGCCCCGGCCACCGAGGTCGCCGAGACCGCCGAGTTCGACGAGGGGTTCCGTCGCGTCGCCGACAGGTACGCCGCCGAGCATCTCGTCGAGGCGGCCGCAGGCACCGTGCGCGAGGTCACCCGGATGGCGGCCGCCGCCGACCGGCAGGGCGTCCGGCTGCTGACGTTCACCGTCGAGGCGCGGGTGCGCTTCGCCGAGCCCGGCGACGTGCACGACTTCACCGACATGCTCGCCGAGGCCGTCTCCCAGGTCGCCGCCCGCTTCGACGCCCCCGGCGGGCGGCCCTACCGTCTCGTCGTCGGCGGGCACCCGGCCCCCGGCACGAGCGGAACCGGCGGCTGATCCTCTCGCCGTGACCAAGGTTCGTTCCCCCACTGGAGGTATTCGATGACAGAGAAGCCTTTCTTCGTCGAGGTCACCATCGCCGCTCCCGTCCAGGACGTTTGGGGCGCGCTGCGTGATCCCGAGCGGATCCGGCGCTGGCACGGCTGGCACTTCGACGGCCTCGACAAGGAGATCGAGGTCATCTACCACCAGGATGTCGTCGAGTCGGCGGCCGAGCACCGGCTGGAGATCCAGGGCGGTGACCTGTTCGAGCTGACCGACCTCGGCGGCCGGACGCGCCTGCGGATCACCCGGGGCCCGCGCGGTGGCAACCCCGACTGGGACGCCTACTACGACGACGTCACCGAGGGCTGGATCACCTTCGTCCACCAGCTTGCCTTCGCCCTGGAGCGGCACCCGGGCGCCGACCGGCGCACCGTCTTCCTCTCCGGCAGCTCGGCTACACCGGTGCTTGAGGCCGCCGGTCTCGCAGCCGTGGCCGAACTGCCCCCCACGAGCCCGTACGAGCTGTCGGGGCCCACCGGCGAGACGCTGCGCGGTGAGGTCCGGTTCCGCTCGGTCAACCAGGTCGGTCTCACCGTCGAGGGCTGGGGCGACGGCCTGCTGATCGCGGCCCAGAGCCCGTCCTCGCACGTCAACCCGGGCGGCGCCGCGACGATGGCGCTCACCGCCTACGGCCTCGACGACGCGGCGTTCGCCGAGCTGGAGTCTCGCTGGAACGCCTGGTGGGGGCGGAACTTCCGGCCGCTCTAGCGGGTGAATCCCCTGGTGGCGCACAGACCGCGGTCGTGGCGCGGCCCCTCGCCTCCGGCGAACACCCGTCGACCGGGCGAATACGCCGAGCCCGGCCCGGATCCCACCTGCCCGGTTGTCTTCGGCATGGGCCGTCCGACGCCGGAGCCGTTCTGGCCCGGACCATGCCCGCCGGGTACGGGTTTGTCGGTCAGGGGCGTTAGCGTTCCGCGCATCACGGTCGCGGGTGGGGAGATCCCCGCGACCGTCGGCAATCCGTGCGTGGTGAGAGGCGGGATCCCTTGGGCTGGCTGGCGGCGGGCGACGGGTATGAGGTCGCTCTTGTGGAGGGCCGGGTGGCGGCGAGGGCCACCTCCGGTCGTGCGGCGGGACGGCGGCTGAAGTCGCTGCCCAAACAGGTGCGCGAGCATCCCGAGGTCGAGCGGCTGCGCCGCCTGGCCGAGTGGCTCGACCGGCACGAGGCCGCTTGCGTGGCACGGGTGGACGCCTGGATGGTGTCGTCCCTGCCCGTTCCCACCGAGCTGGTGGCCCGGGTGTGGCCGGACGAGGCGTGGCGGTCGGTGCTGCGCGACCTGGTGGTGGTCGGCGAAGACGAGGTGGGTTTCCTGCGGGACGTCACGGACTCCGGCGAGCTGCGCATTGTGAACCTGGACGGCGAGACCGTCCGGCTGTCCCCGGAGACGGTGACCCTGCCGCATCCGGTGCTGCTGCCGGATCTGGAGGAGCTGAGGGAGTTCGCTGCGGAGCTGGGCGTGACCCAGCGCGTCGAGCAGATCCACCGGGCGACCTGGGGCAGGCCGGTCGATCCCGCGGAGCCGGGAAAGTCCGGGGAGAAGGCCGCGGAGGTGAAGGAGTTCGCCGGGGGAAGGTTCGCCTCCCGGTTCGGCCTCGCCGCCCGCGCGACCTCGCTCGGCTACCGCGTTTCCGGTGGCTACGCCACCTGTGTGGTGCGCGACGCGGGGCGCAGCGCCGAGGCCGCAGTCTGGATCGGGGAGCCCTACTGGGACGGCGCGACCGAGACGGGCGACCTGACCTGGCACGACCGGAAGGGCAGGCGGCTGCCGTCGCGGGAGGTCGGCCCGGTGGCCTGGTCGGAGGGAATGCGCATGGCCGCGGCGCTGTACGCCGGCCGCGACGTCGAGAAGGGAACGAACGCGTGAGTCACCCCACGTCGTCGCCGGGCATCCCGGCGATTCAGCCGTCCGGGGAGCCGGAGCGGGCCGAAGTCACGGGCGCGGCCACGGCTCGGGAGTCGCTGGAGGCCGGGGCGGTCCTGCCGTCCGGCACGAGCGGGGGCGGCGAGCGGGCGGTGCCGCTGACCGCGCGCGCCTACCGGCACCCCGGGCTGGCGGACCGGGTGGTGGTGCGCCTGGTCGCCGAGGAACTGGGCGCCGCGGAGGATGCCGCGGCCCGCTTCCTCGGGCTGGAGCCGGACGGCGAGCCGGTCGTCGTCGGGGTGGGCCTGCGGCGCTCGCTCGGGTTCCCCGAGTGGGTGCTCGTGCATCACCCACGGGACGGCCACCACGCGCTCGCCCTGGTGCCGGAGCTGGACCGCGCGGGCAGGCAGGTGAAGTCCAAGCCGAAGGCCGCCCTCGACGCCTACCAGCGGCTCGCCACGCAGCTGGCCGGGGCCGTCCCGCACTTCCTGCCGACGTTCCTCGAACAGGCGGGCCGGGTGTTCCTCTCGGTGGAGAACACCGCCTATGCGGCGCAGCTGTTCACCCAGGCGCGCAGGGCCGAGGCCGAGCACGGACTGCCCGTCGACGAGGACCGGCTCGACGAGGTGTTCCTGGAGTTCGCGCTCGCGGGAGCCCTGCCGGTCAAGGCCCTGTCGGCGTACGCGAAGGAGCTGGCGGGCCGGGTGCCGGCTGGCGAGGCCCTGCGCAGGGTCCGTCGGCTGTGCGTGCGCCGCACGGCGGCCGGGCTGTCGCCGTCCGCGCAGATGGCCGCCGAGCTGCGTCGCCTGGCCAGGGCCGCCGGGCGCGACGCGGACGCCGAGGAGCAGGCGTACCTGGCGGACCTGCTCGGCCTGCCCGCCACCGCAGGGGCGCCGCCGGGCTGGTGGAAGGCGCATCGCCCCGCCCTGGTGGCCCTCGCCCGGAGGGAGCCCGCGATCCGCGGGACGCTGCTGAACATGATGCCCGCCAACGGCGACGGCGAGATGCCCGCCCTCTGGCTGGAGATGCTGGAGGCCTCGGGAGCCGTCGCGGGCCTGGGAGCGGACGAGGTGCCCGAGCGGGAGCGCCCCGCCGACGGCACGGCGGGCTGGCTCGGACGTTTTCTGGGCATCTGGAATCCGGGCCGGTGGTCCGGCTCGCGGCTGCCGGGCCTGTACACGCTGGTCGAGCGCGTGGCGGGACGGCTACGCACCGAGCTCGCCGGCACGGGCGGGGGCGTGCCGTTCAAGCCGGAACCCGACCTGCTCGACCTCCTGCTGTCGCTGGACGTCCCGGTCGCCGATCCGGGCGACGGCGTGGGTCTCTCGCTGGAATCCTGGGCCCGGAAGGAGGAGGGGCGCGACCTGCTCGCGCTGGCCGCCGACCCCCGGTTCCGGCCCGCGTTCCATCACGCCGCCTACCGGTTCTACGACGACACCGACGGGCGGCGTGCCGTGTGTCGCCTGGCGGCGTCACCCGGCGGCCGGACGATGCTGGCCGACTGGGTGGGCGAGGTCGCCCGGCGCTCGGTCGCCACCGGCCTGCCGCAGCTGCCCGACGCGCTCAGGCGGCTGACCTGGTTGCCCGGCGAGGCGCTGGTCCTCGCGAGGGAGAAGGTCGCCGAGGCGGTACGGGCCGATCTCGCCGCCGAACTCGCCAGGACGCTGCGCGGCGGACTCCTCGACGAGCTGGGCTGGCCGGCCTGGGAGGACGCGGTCGCCGATCTCGCCGGCCCGAAGGCCGTGCACGAGATCGAGGTCGCCGACGCCTGGCCGAACCTGATCGTCTCGGGTCCCTCCCAGGCCAGGGTCATCGGCCCGGAAGGGACCGTGCTCACCCACGACCTGCGCCCCGCCCCGGACGACGCCTGGGGAGATCCCGGCTTCCACCACGTCGACGGCGAGCTGCTCGTCTACTGGCACACCAACGGCGCGGGCGACGAACTGCGCGGATACTGGCACTCCTCGGCGGGGACGGTCCTGGCCCTGGAGGGGACGGGCGGCAAGTGGGAACTGGACGCCGACACGGTCACCCTGCCGCTGCCCGGCGGCGGGAGGGCCACGGGCGCCGGAGTGCTGTACCCGGGTGACAGCACGGTGCCCCGCAGGCGCCGGCTGATCGGGGATGGGACCTCGTTCTGGACATGGGACGGCGACGTCGAGCACTGGCGCGAGCACGACCCGTCCGGCATGGCGGACGGCAGACTGAGCACACCCGGGTTCCTCGCCGACGCGCTGAGCTCGGCACCGGCGGGCAGCACCTTCCAGGGAGGCTGGGTGCTGCCCTTCGAAGGAGAGGCGGCCCCGGCCGGCGTCCCGGTGGGCGGCCTGCTCGGCTGGCGGACGGTCCGGCTGCCCGACGGGTCGCTACGCGGTGAGGATCTGGCCGGTCGTGCCGTCACCCTGCGCGGCGGCCAGGGCGGCCCCGGGCGACCGTCGCGCGCGGTGACGTTCCCCGGCGACGACCGGCCGTGTGCCCTCGTCAGGAACCACCACGAGATCAAGCTCGTCGATCCTGAGGGCGCCGTCGTCGCGACGGCCTTGACGGACAGGGAGCCCGGCCCCTTCGCGGAGGGCACCGCGCTGCTGCCGCCCCCGCGTTACTGGCACCTCATGCGGGCCCGCGACCCGGAGGGCTCGCTGGCCCTGCGCGGGATCGACAGGGAGACGGCGGCGGCCCTGCTGAAGGCCGCGGGCTCCCTCGACTCCGCGCGGCTCGCGAACCCCGCCCAGTCAGGGCAGGCCCCGGGAGCCACCCGTTCGGCCCGGGAGGAGCTGTGCGAGCAGGTCCGCACGCTGCTGCCGGGACTCACCCACGACGCGCTCATCGCCGGAGTCGCCGGGGTGACGGCGTTCGCCGCCGCACAGCAGGCGAGCCTGGACGCGGCGGCGGCCAGGCTCGCCGGCGCACTCACGGGTGAGCAGGCGGAGCAGGAGCCGGACGGGCCCGGTGACCGGTTGCTCATCGAGGCACTCAACGGCCTCGGCGTCCCGGACGACCGCTGGTCGAGGGAAGAGCAGTACCGAGGGGTCTTCCGGCAGCTGCGGACGATCGGCCGTGAGCAACGGGTTCCCTCCGGCCCGACCGTCCGCCTTCATCCGGACGGCCAGGAACTCGCGCACTCCCGGCTGGGCTGGGAGCCACTGCTCCACCACTCGGCCGCGATCGCCTACCGGGCGGCGTCGGCGTTCGAACCGGAGCGGACGGAGGCGCTGCGGAGGCTGCTCTCCGAGATCGACACGCTCGGGCTGGCCTCCGCGGCCGAGCCCGCCTCGTGGCGTCGGCTCGTGGCGCATCTGGAGAGCGGCTGGCTCGACGACGTCAGGGGCAGATGGTACGACAGCCGCTGGCGCGGAGTGCTCTCACTGGAGGGGGGCGCCTTCATCGCCTTCCTGGAGGCCGTCCCGGAGAGCGGCGGCGGCTGCGGCTTCACGGGGCTCTTCCATGACCCGGCCGGCCGCTTCGAAGCCCCTTACCCCTACACCGTGCGTTCCCTGGGCCCGGTCGGCGAGGCCAGGCACGCGGGCTGGCTCGGAGAGTTCCTCGGGGAGCTCGCCGGACGCGGTCCCGCGCCCTGGCGGCCGGAGGGGGCCGAGGAGTTCGCGCGGCTCACCGGGGTCACCGCGACGACGGCCAGGCTGGTCGTCGCCGGGCTGCCGTACGTGGACACCTACCAGCGCAACTTCCTGCCCTCCGACGTGCGGACCGCGCTCGGCCTGAAGGCGGCGGAGGCCGCCGTCGCCAAGGACGAGTTGCGCCGGCTGGACGCCGACATCCGGCGCGAGGTCGTCGCCGCGCTGCTGCCCGAGAACCCGGCCGAGCTGTGGACCGACGGCCCGGACATCGCCGCCGCCGCGCGGGTGTGGAACGACAGAGTGGGGCGGCGCGCAGTCGTCCCGGAGTGGCTCCTCGGGGAGGCGGCCCGCGCGGTGCGCACCGGATGGGAGCCCGGCCGGGCACTGCCCGCCCTGCTCGACCCGGCCTCGGCGCCGGAGCTCAGCACCGACCTGCGCCGGCGGGTGAAGGGCGACCGTGTCTCCCCGGTCGACGGCGCCGGCCCCGGGTTCACCGAGTCCACGCTGGTCTCCACGGTCGCGCTGACCGCGTGGCTGGCCCACCGGCTGCCCCCGGGCGATGCCGTGCGCGCCGTGCTGCCGGCCGTGCTGGCCGCGGTCTCCGACCGGCTGGCGAACCCCGAGCTCCTGCTCGACCTGGGCCGCTACGTCGACCTCCCCGGATTCAGGAAGGTCGCCGGAGCCCCCACCGAGGTCGCCGAGGGCTGGGAACGCTACGGCGCGGTGATCATGGCCACCCATGACGACCAGCCCGCACCGGGCCTGCGCGTCTCCCTGCTCGACGCGTCGGGGAGCGATCCCTACCTGCCCGCCCTGCGGGCCCTGACCGGTGACCAGGGGCAGCCGTTCCCGGTCGAGACGGCACTGCGCACCGCCCGCGACCCGCGTTTCGAAGCGCTCCTCGCCGATCCCGGAGACCCCGTGGCGGGGGAGCGCGCGGCCGACGGCACCTGGTGGCCGCAGGATCCCTCCCGTTCGGTGCCCGCGCTGCTCTCCGAGGTCGCGGAGCGGTACGGGCTGGGCCAGGACGCCGCCACGCTCTACCTGGCGCTGCTCGCGATGCCGGACCCCACGGACAAGAACGTCACCCGGTGGACCGGATGGAAGCCCGCGCGGTTCAAGGCGGCCCGCGCCGAGCTGGCCGCCACCGACCTGGTGGTCGAGGCCGGCCGCGCCCGAGCCGGTCGCTCACTCTTCCTGCCGGGAGCCTGGACGGACCTCAAGGCTCCGAACCTCCCGCTCGAACAGTGGAAGCTCCCCATGTTCGACCTGATCAGCGCGGAGAGCGCGCCGCTCGGCGTGGCCGTTTCCATCGAACCCGCCGCCGATCTCTACGCCAGGGCGTGGCAGCGGGTCCGCGACGGAGACATCCCCCGATTCGAGGAGCTCCGCGTGCGGCGCGGCAGGCGCCGCTGAGGAGGGGCGGGCTCCGCCCCCGCGGACCGCTCACCAGGAACCACCGGTTCTCAACGGCCCGGTCGGCCGGAACGCGCATGGGCTCGCCCCGCGTGTTCCGGCCGACCGGGCAGTACGACAGACAGAAGGATCTCTCTCGATGACCATGACCGAACAGACGGTCCCCCCGGCGCCTTCCGACCGGCAGACGCTGCCGGCCGAGGAACGGCACGCTGCCGAGCTCGCCTTCCTCGCCGCCCACGACGACGGCCCCCGGCCCCCCGGCTGGTCGCTGACCCCGCGCGCGGTCGTCACGTTCGTCTGCGGCAGCGAGGGACAGACCCTCGAACTGCCCGGATCCCGGCCGGCGAGCGTGGGCGAAGGCCCCGATTCGCCCACCCGGCTCGCCGTCGCTCCCAAGTTCGTCGGCGAGCGCTCCCTGGTGGAACGCTGCGTGGTGACCCTCGCCGGTGAGCGCGGCCTGCTGCTGGTCGGTGAGCCCGGCACCGCCAAGTCGATGCTCTCCGAGCTTCTCGCGGTCGCCGTCTGCGGCACGAGCACGCTCACCGTGCAGGGCACCGCGGGCACCACCGAGGACGCCTTCCGCTACGGCTGGAACTACGCCCTGCTCCTGGCCCAGGGGCCGAGCCGCCAGGCGCTGGTCGACTCCCCGGTGCTGTCCGCCATGCGGTCCGGGCGGGTCGCCCGGATCGAGGAGATCACCCGCTGCCTGCCGGAGGTGCAGGACGCCCTGGTGTCGATCCTGTCCGACCGTCGCCTCAGCGTGCCCGAACTCGCCAGCACGCCCGACGCGCTGACGCCGGCGGCCCCGGGCTTCACCGTGATCGCCACGGCCAACCTGCGCGACCGGGGGGTCTCGGAGATGTCGGCGGCGCTCAAGCGCCGGTTCAACTTCGAGACGGTCGCCCCCATCGCCGACCCCGCCGCCGAGGCCGCCCTGGTGCGTGGACAGGCCACCGCCGTGGTGCGACGGGCCGGCGCGGCCTTCGGCGTCGACGACGCCGTGCTGGACGCCCTGGTCACCGTCTTCCGGGACCTGCGCTCCGGTCGCTCGGCCGAGGGCTGGGACGTGGAACGGCCGGGAACCGTGATGTCCACCGCCGAGGCGGTGCAGGTGGCGGCCTCCCTCGGGGTGGCGGCGGCCTACCTCCCCGGCGGGGACGTCCTCGACCTGGTGCCCGGCCACCTGCTCGGCGTGGTCCGCAAGGACGACCCGGCCGACCACGCGCGGCTGCTCGGCTACTGGGACGGCCCGGTGCGACGCCGCGCCGAGGACGGTTCCGCGATGTGGCGCCGCCTCTGGGACCTGCGGGAGAACCTGCGTTGACCGGCGATCGGCAGACGAGCGCGCAGGGCACGGGCGCGAGGGACGTGCATGCCCGGGGAACGACAGGTCAGGGCACCGGGGGGCCGGCCGGTCCCCACCCCCGGGAGGCGGTCGACGCGCTGGCCGGGGCCGCGCGGCCCTACCTGCTCGGCGTGCGCCACCACAGCCCCGCGCTGGCGACGGCGGTTCCGGCGCTGCTCGACGCCGCCGGAGCGGAGGTGGTCTGCGTTGAGTTGCCCGCCGACTTCCAGCCGTGGCTGGTCCACCTGGCGGATCCGGCCACCCTCGCGCCGGTCGCCCTCGCCGGGACGGGCGGTGACGGGCGGCTCGGGTTCTACCCGTTCGCCGACTTCTCGCCGGAGCTGGCCGCCATCCGCTGGGCGCGCGAACGCGGGGCCGAGGTGCTCTGCTGCGACCTCCCGCTCTCCGACTCCGGCTGGTCGGAGAGTGACCGGGCCCGGTCGGACGCCCGGCCGGACCCGGCGGAGGTGCCGCCGGTCAGGGCCTTCGCCGATGCCCTCACCGCCTCGGCCACGGGCAGGGAGGGGGACGACATGTGGGACCGCGCCGTCGAGGTGCTCGCCCCCGGGTGCCCGCCCGAGGCGGTACGCCGAGCGGCGCTGGGCGTCGGCTGGGCGCTGCGGCAGGACGCGGAGGCCTCGGGCGGAGTGCCGGCCGGTGACCTGGTCCGCGAGGCGCACATGCGCGGAGTGCTCGCGGGGGCCGTCGCCGGCGGCCGGCGGGTCGCCGCCGTGATCGGCGCTTTCCACGCCCCCGCCCTGGTCGCTCCCGATCAGGTGGTCCATGGGGGCGACATCGGCGCCTCCGGCACGCCGGTGGCCAAGGACCCCTCGCCCGCCACATCACTCGTTCCGTACGCCTTCGACCTGCTCGACGTCAGATCCGGCTACCCGGCGGGCATCCGTGACCCGCGCTGGCAGCAGGCGGTCCTCGCCGCGTGCGGCGATCCCGGGAAGATCAGGGACGCCGCCGCCCGTACGATCACCGAGCTCTGCCGCGAGCTGCGCGCCGCCGGGCACACGGCGGGCACCGGCGAGGCCGTGGAGGTGCTCCGGCTGGCCTGCGACCTGGCCCGGTTGCGCGGCCTGCCCGCGCCGGGGCGCGGCGAGCTGCTGGAGGCGGTGACGACGGTGCTCGGCCAGGGCGAACCCCTCGGGCGCGGCCGGGCGCTCGCCCGCGCCCTCGAGACGGTCCTCGTCGGCACCGAGCGCGGCAGGATCGCGCCGGGCACGCCCCGGTCCGGGCTCGGCCCCGCGGTCGAGGCCGAACTGGCGGAGCTGCGGCTGCCCCACCCCGGCGATCCAGGTCCCCGCGAGCTCCGCCTCGACCCGCTCCGCTCCGACCTGGACCGCCGCCGTGAGATCCTGCTGCAACGCCTGCTGGCGTGCGGAACCGGATACGGCCGGCCGACTGAGGTGGCGGGCACGGGCGATGCGACGGCAATCACCACCCGCTGGTCGCTCTCCTGGACCCCCTCGGTCGCCGCGCTGCTGGACCTGGCGGGCATCCGGGGCGTCACCGCGGCCCTGGCCGCCGCGGGGACGCTGCGCGAGACCTTCCGCGGGGAGTCCGCCGAGGGCGGCCCCACCTGCGCGGCGATTCTCACCGGACTGCGGGCCGCGGCCGCCTGCGATCTGCGGGACCTGGTCGCGGACCGCATCGAGGACGCCGCCGCCGTGCTCCCCGCCACCGCGGGGCTGCCCGACCTGCTCGAAGCCCTCGACCTGCTGGAGGCGCTGCGCCGCGAGCACCTTCCAGGAACCACGCCGGAGAGCCGTGAGCGGGCCGCGGGGCTGTTCGGCACCCTGCTGGAGGCCGCCGTACGGTCCCTGCCAGGCCTGGCCGGCAGTGACCGGCCCGAGGACGCGATCGCCCTGACGGCGCTCGCCACCCGCTCCGCCGAGCACCGGCTCGGCCTGCGTCTCGACGACGCGCTGGGCACGCTCGCGCGCACCGGCTCACCGCTCGTCCAGGGGGCCGCGCTCGCCGCCCGGGTCCTGCTCGACCTGGACACGCCCGGCACCCTCGGGGCCCGAGTCGCGGGATGGGTCGACGGCGCCACGGGCACGGAGGGGCGCCATCGCCTGTCCCGCGCGCTCGCCGGCCTGCTGGTCGCCGCGGGCCCGCTCCTGCAGTCGGCCGCCGAGGCCCTCGACCCGCTGCTCGACCGTGTCGACGGCCTCGGCGACCAGGGCTTCCTGGACCGCCTTCCCGCACTGCGCGGTGGTTTCGACACGCTCACCCCAGCGGCACGGGACCGGTTGCTGCGAGCCGTGACCGACCGTCTCGGCGACCGGCTCGACCTGGTACTGAGCGCCCCGCCCGAGATCCTGGCCCTTTGGACCGCCGCGGACGCCGCCGGGCTGGCCGCGCTGAACGCGCTGCGGCTCCGCGTGCCCGGCCTCTCCCCTCCGCCGGCCGAGGCGATCACGGTCGCCGGGGAGCCGGACTCCCCGGCCGTGCCCGCGGGAAGGACGGAGCCGGTGCTCCGGCCCGTACCCGCGGGCACGGGCCGGGAGGCCGCCTCGCGGCGACTCGCTCCGGCCGACCGGTGGCGGCTGCTCCTCGGCAGGGAGACCGGGCGACTGCCCGCCGACGCCAGGCGTTACGCGGACGCCCTGGACGAGCTGTACGGGATGGGGAGGGGAGAGGGAGCGGCCGAGGTCGGGCCCGGCGGCGACTGTGGCGGGCAGGGCGTGTCCTTCCCCTCCGCGCGCGAGTGGGCAGCGGAACTCGACGCCCTGTTCGGAACCGAGGTACGGGAGGAGGTACTGGCCCGTGCGGCCGACGGCGGGCGGACCGACGTACTGTCCGAGCTCGACCCCGACACGGTACGCCCGTCGATCGAGCTGCTGACCTCTGTCCTGTCCCTGGCGGGCGGGCTGCCCGAGCAGCGGCTGGCCCGGCTCCGTCCGCTGGTCCGCCGCCTGGTCGCCGAGCTGGCCGGGGAGCTGGCCACCCGGATGCGCCCGGCGCTCACCGGTCTGGCGACGCCACGTCCCACCCGCCGTCCCGGCGGCCGGCTCAACCTGCCCGCCACGCTCCGGGCCAACCTGGCGCACACCCGCAGGACCGGCGCCGGCAGGGTTCTCGTCGTCCCGGAGCGGCCGGTCTTCAGCACTCGGGTACGCAACGAGGCCGACTGGCGGCTGGTCTTCGTGGTCGACGTCTCGGGCTCGATGGAGGCCTCGGTGGTCTGGTCCGCGCTGACCGCGGCCGTCCTGGGAGGCGTTCCCACCCTCTCCACCCATTTCCTGGCCTTCTCCACCCAGGTGATCGACCTGACCGGCCGGGTCGCCGACCCGCTGTCCCTGCTGCTCGACGTGCGGGTCGGCGGCGGTACCCACATCGCCACCGGGCTCGCCCACGCGCGCTCCCTGGTCACCGTGCCGAGTCGCACGCTCGTTGTGGTGGTCAGCGACTTCGAGGAGGGCTACCCGCTCGGAGGGCTTCTCGGCGAGGTCCGCTCCCTCGTCTCCTCCGGTGTGCACCTGCTGGGCTGCGCAGCCCTGGACGACACCGGGGCCCCGCGCTACTCGGTGCCCGTCGCGCGTCAGCTCGTCGCGGCAGGGATGCCCGTCGCCGCACTCAGCCCGCTCGCCCTCGCCCGCTGGGTGGGCGACCGCCTCCGAGGAGAGACCCGTTGAACCTGCCGGCCCCCGCCTCCCCGGCCGGGCAACTGCCACCGGTGGAGCCGCATGTGATCGCCTCGGCGGTGGAGGACCTCACCCCCAGACTGCGGAAGAAGCTCGACGCGGCGATCGAGCGCTGCGCCGGGCTCGCCGTCACCGCCTCAGGGCAGATCGTCTCCATCAGCTGGGGCGAGGACGCGGTGGTCACCCTCACTCCGGGCCCTTCGGGGACGATCGCCGACCCCGGCGCGGCCCGATGCGGTTGCCTGCTCGCGCCCCGCTGCCTGCACCGCGCCGCCGTACTGAGCGCCTGCCCGATCGCGGCGGCCGACCTGCCCGAGACCTCCGAGCCGGTCGCCGGCGCATCACCCGGTTCGGACGCGCCCCTCGACCCGGTTCCCGGCCAGAAAACGGCCCAGGAAACGGTACAGAACACGACCGGGAGAGCCGCCCCGGAGGCCGGTCCCGGGTCCAGGCAGATGGCCGCCGCGGCCGGGTTGTGGGACGCCGCCGCCGCGGTGCTCGCAGGCGGGGTGCCCGGTGCCGGGGCGATACCCCAGGCGGAGCTGCTCCGCGCGGCCCACACCGCCAGGCTGGCGGGCCTGCACAGGGCCGAGGCCGCCGCCCTGCGCGTGGTGCGCGGCGTGCGTGCCGCTCGCGCACGCCATGACGGCCACCGCCTGGCCGACCTGGTCTCCGCGCTCGGGGAACTCCTGCTGACCGCGGGCAGGCTCGCCGCGGCCGACCCCGATCCGGCCCTGGTGGGAACCGCGCGCCGCGCCTACCGGCAGGGCGAGGCACTGAAGGTGTACGGGGTCTGCCGGGAACCGGTGATCAGCGCCACCGGCTACGGAGGGGTGGTCACCCACCTCGTCGCCGAGGACGGCCGCTGGTTCTCCGTCGCCGACGTCAGGCCCGGAGGATCGGCGCGTGCCCGCGGTGCCGCCACCGCCACGGTCGCGCTCGGCGCCGCGGCTCTCGACCACGCACGGCTGGCCAGAGGGGGACTGCTGATCTCCGGCGCGACGATCTCGCCCGAGGGCCGTCTCGGCGCGGGTCGCGGCGTGCGGGCCAACCCCGTCGCGGGCCTGTCCTGGTCGGCCTCACCGCTGGCGGACCTGTTCGCCAGGCCACTCGCCGAGACCGCCGGCGCGACATTCTCCGGGAACCCCTGGCACGATCCGCAGGACGGCGGGGGAGCGGGGCAGCCGGTCGGATGCGACCTGGTGATCGTCGGCGCCGAGGGAGACCGGGTGCTCGCCCGCGAGCTGCCGCCCCGTGCGGAGCCGGGGGGCGGAGCGGATGCGTTCCCCGCGTCCGCCGGACGTTCCGGCGCCGACGGCTCCCTCCGGGGACCGCTGGTCCGGCTCGCGCCGGCTGACTCCCATCCCGATCTGGCCCATGTCGCCAACCTGCGGCAGCTCGCGTCCAGGCCGGGGCTGAGGGTACGGGTGATCGGCAGGTTGGACCCCGACAGGGCCGCCACCCTGCGCCCGCTCGCGATCGGGCCGGTTCCCGGAGCCGGTCCGACGTTGCGCCTGCCCGCCGAGTGGATGGACCGCGCCGATCTCGGATACGACCGCCTGCGCGGTTCCCACCTCCCGTCTCGCGAGGACTGCCGGCCCTGGGAGGAGGCGGCCGAGGCCGGTACGGACCCGGTGGCGGCCGCACCCCTGTGGCGGGCGCGCCGCCTGGTGGAGCTGGCCGTCTCCGGCGGGCGGCGGGCGGTCGCGGAGTCCGCGCGGGGTGACTCCCTCGCCCAGCGGGCCGCGCTCCGCCGCGCGGGCTTCGCGACCGCCGCCGACCTCGTCGACGCGCTCACCGCGGAGGCCGACCGCCGCACCCGCGACGTGTTCGGCCGCCTGGCCGACTCCGGCGGCGACCGGTACGCCTGGACGTGGCTCGCCGCCGCCGTCCATCTCACGGCCACGGAACGGGCACTGGTCCGGGGGTCCTGGTACGACGGCCGCGCCCGATGTGCTCCCGGAGAGCGGGCCGGATGACACCCGTATCAGGATCTGTGGTGCTTCCCGGTGTTCGGCCGCCCTCCGGGAGACCCCTCGCGGGTGCGGGCAGGAAGAATCGGATCAAGAAATGTCGCCGGTGGCCGATAGCGTGCGCGGCATGAGCGATGAGATCACCGACTCTCCCACCGGTTGGGTCGCCAAGCACGCCCGCAGGTACGTCGAGTCGAACGGCGCGGAGGGCCACCTCTATCACGGCCGGCCGACGCTGCTGTTGACGACGGTCGGCCGCAGGTCCGGGGTGCGCCGGCGCACCCCGCTGATCTACGGCCGTGACGGTGGCGCCTACGTGGTCGTCGCCTCCAACGGAGGGGCCACCGGCCACCCGCTGTGGTACCACAACCTGCTGGTCCTGCCCCAGGTCGAGGTGCAGGTGGAAGCCGAGACGTTCACGGCCCTCGCGCGGACCGCGACCGCCGAGGAGAAGCCCGCGCTGTGGCGGCAGATGGTCGGCATCCACGCCGAGTACGCCGGCTACCAGAGCAAGACCGACCGCGACATCCCGGTGGTGATCCTCACACCTGCCTGAGGTCCCAGGCACGTCACCCGGCCATGACCGTGACACCGGGGCGGACCGGGCCGCCCTCGGTCTCGCCGGCAACGAGGCGGAGCGGGAGTTCCTGTCGTCCCGGCTGGCCGCCCTCACCGAGGTGGCAACGGAAAGCGGACGGGAACGGCCATGACCGCTCACCCGTACCGGGGACCTCGCGACGGGGTCAGAGACGGGCCGCGACCGTCGTGGTCGCGCGCACGGCTGCGATCTCATGGCGGGGCCGGGCGAGGTCGTGAGCTGTTCGTGATCTCATTTGGGCCGCGACAATGCTGGCCACAAAGGGCAGTACGATCTACTGTAATTGACAATAAACCGTGCGTAAGGAGTGGGGCGTGGATCTCATCGTGCCGCCGGCGGAACGGGTGTGCTGATGGTCAGTCAAGCAAGCATCGGTGACCGCATCCGCAGATTGCGGTTGAGCAAGCACATGTCCCAGGCACAGCTGGCCGGGCCCGACCTGTCTGACAGCTATGTCTCGCTCATCGAGTCAGGGAAGCGGAATCCCACTCCGAACGTCACGCGCCTGCTCGCCGAGCGGCTCGGCTGCGGTGTCGAGTTCCTGCTCCACGGGATCGAGCCGCACCAGCGCGTCGACACCGGGCTCGCCCTGCGCCACGCCGAACTGGAGTTGTGTCACGGGGATCCGGCCGTGGCGGCCGACCGTTTCGCGGAAACGGTCAGGGCCGCGGGCGACGACGACGCGGCGCTCGCCGCGCAGGCGAGGTTCGGCCGGGCTCGTGCGCTGGAGGCCCAGGGGTACACGGCGCAGGCGGTCGAGGCCTACGAGCGGCTTCGCCGCGAGGCCGCGGCGCATCCCGAGCGCCTTGCCGACCTGCCGGTCGTCGTGGCGCTCTGCCGTTGCTACCACCGAGCCGGGGACGCGCTACGCGCCCGGGATCTCGGGCTGAACGCTCTGACGCAGGCCGTCCGGCTCGGGCTCGACCAGGGCGCCCTGGCTCTCGACCTCGCCGTGGTGCTCGCCGAGACGGAGGTCGACCTGGCATATGCCGAGCGCGTGCTGTCGGCGTCCGGCGTGCCCGAGGCCGTCGACCGCGGTCCGGAGGTTCTCGGCCTGTGGCAGGCCAGCGCGGCCGCGGCGGAGAAGGACTCCGCGCTGGCCCTGCGGCTCGCGGAGGACGCCATCGCCGCCGGCCGGTCCACTCGGATGGCCTCCGACTACGCCCGGAGCGCGATGTGCTGGGCGTGGATCGTCGCCGCGAGCCCCGAGGACGCCGGCCTTGACCGGGCGGGCGAGTTCGCCGCCTCCGCGGCCGAGGTTCTCACGCGCCTGTCACCCGGGGCGGTCGAACACGCCCGGAGCCTGATCGTGCTCTCCCGCGTGCGGCTGCGCGCCGGCGACGTGGACGCCGCCGCCGACCTGTCGGACCGGGCTCTCGGCCTGCTCGCCGGTGTGCGCGGGGCGGTGCCGGCCATGGCGTACGTCGTCCTGGCCGAGCTTGCATTGGCACGCTCCAAAGACGGCGGCCCGGCGCTGGCGGAGGCGCAGGAGGCACTCGCCGATCCGGCCTCCCTCACTGACAGGCAGTCGGCCAGGCTCTGGCGCGAGATCGGCGACCTCTGGGGTCGGGCCGGATCGCCGGAGAGGCAGACGAACGCCTATCGCCGGGCGCTCGAAACCGTGGGGATCCGCTCGCGGATGGAGACGCCACCCGGCTCGACGTGGCGTGAGGTGGCGACTCCCGCGATTCCGGCGCACCTCGGCGCTTCGCGCGGGGCGGTGGCCGGGTAGCTCGCCCGCGGGGCCGGTTCTCGCCCCGCTCGTCGCGCCGAGCGGGGCGGAGCCGGTCGTGACGGCCCGTGCCGGCCCTCGGTGTCGGGATTCGCCGCACCGGGTGGGGCGGCCGGGTCGCTGCCAGAGCGCCTCCGGCAAGCAGGGTGGCGAACAGCCCCGCCGCGCGAAGACAAGCCTCGGCGTAGTGGTGCGCATTGCGATGGTCAGCAGCACTGGCGTTCCGCTGTTTCGCCGAGGCGGTGGAGTAGGTGCCTCCAGCCGTGGCTGGTCTCGTGCTCGAGCAGGGGTGGCAGGCCGCTGTGTCGTAGGGTGAGCTTGGTGCCGCCGCCATCTCGGACGAGGGTGATTTCGACGCGGGAGCTGCCGGGCGGGATGTCGGGCACTCCGGGAGCGGCTTCCCATCCGAAGGTGAAGACGATCCGTTCATAGGGCACGAGTTCGACGAACTGGCCGCACATCACCGGGCGCGGACCTTCCTGCATGTACACGCGCAAGGCGCCGCCAGAGCGGGCGTCCAGTTCTGCCGCACCCCACCATTGGGCCAAGCGGGCCGGATCGGTGAAGAACGGCCAGATCGTCTCGGGCCGGGCCTGGATGCGCAACGTCTGCTCGATCGTCCTGCTCTCCCTGGCGCTCATCATGATCCCTTCACGTCGTCCTCACCGGTGCGCACGTGTTCCTCTCGCTCGGCCGCGTCCTTGAGCCGGCCAAGCGGGGCCGACCACATCGTCTCCAGGAACGTCGCCGCCTCGGCGAGCCCTTCGGGGCGTAGCCGATAGAAACGCCGGTTACCGGCGCGACGGATGTCGAGGAGCCCGGCTGTGAACAGGATCCGCAGATGCTGGGAGACCGCCGGGCGGCTGATATCGGAAAAATGCCGGGCAATGTCGCCCGCCGATACTTCACGGTCGCGTACCAGCATAAGGATCGTGCGACGGGTTGGGTCGGCGACCGCTCGCAACGCCTCGTCCACCGTCCACCGCCTTCCCTCGGGTCCGCTTGCGGCATCCGCCGGAGCTATTGTAAGTATTTAAGCAACATCTTACCTACTTTTCGGATCAGGGGAAACACGTCATGACTGACAGGAATCGAGCCTCGACGACAGAGAACGAGCGCCTGAACGCGCTGGTCGGCCGGTGGCGTTCACAGGGGCAGGCGGTCGCCACTCCGGTCGAACCTGTGATCCAGATCGCCGGATTCGACACATACGAGTGGTTGGGGGGTGGGTTCTTCCTCATCCACCGTGTGGACGTGCGCATCAACGATGACAAGGTCGAAGTCATCGAAATGATAGGCCCCTACGATCCGGCGACCCGGACCTATCCCATGCGCTCCTTCGACAACCGGGGCAACTTCGTCACGATGCGGGCGAGCGTGAACGACGACGGCGTCTGGACGTTCACCGGTGAAACAGAACGGGCCACACTGGTGATCGCTGAAGATCGCAACACCATGACGGCCAGGTGGGAACGCGTCGACAATGGCTCGGATTGGCGGCACTGGATGGACATGACCTTCACAAAGATCTCCTGACCTCGGCCGCCTTCTCGCGTCGCCAGGCTCCGGGCAAGCGGCAAGGGAGCGCCGCGGCAATCGGCTCGGGGTGTAGGCCGAAGAGCAGGCTCGGGGCCGTACGTCGCCATTCTTGTTAGGTTAGGCTAACTTAATCTCTGTGGCTCCCCCCGCGAAGAGCGCGTATATCCGGAGACGGCTGACCGGCCTGTGTCTGCTCGGTGGCCTGTTGCTGCTCACCGTGCTGGCAGGCATCGCGATCGGCGCCAAGCAGATCCCGCTGGACCAGGTCCTCTCGGGTGTGTTCGCTCCCGACGGCTCGGAGAACGCGCTGATCATCCAGGAGCTGCGGCTGCCGCGCACGCTGCTGGGGGTGGCCGTGGGGGCGGCGCTCGGCCTGGCGGGCGCGCTGATGCAGGCGCTGACCCGTAACCCCCTGGCCGAGCCCGGCCTGCTCGGCGTCAACGGCGGCGCGGCGATGGCGGTCGTGACGGTGGTCGGCCTGTTCCGGGTGGACGAGGTCCTCGTCTACGTGTGGGCGGCGTTCCTCGGGGCCGCCGGGGCCGCGTTGCTGGTCTACGTGATCGGGTCGCGCGGCCGTTCCGGTGCCACCCCCGCGCGGCTGGTCCTGGCGGGAGCCGGGATCAACGCGGTGTTCAGCTCGCTGACGGCGGGGGTGATGCTGCTCAGCCCGCGTGGTTTCAACGGCTTCCGGTTCTGGCAGGTGGGCTCGCTGTCCGGACGCGACCTCGGCGTCTTCGCGCAGGTCGGCCCGTTCCTGCTGGCGGGGGCGGTGCTGGCGCTCTGCCTGGCGCGCCCGCTCAACGCGCTGGCCCTGGGGGAGGAGACGGGACAGGCGCTGGGCGTACGCGCGGGCCGGACCCGCGCGCTGGGGGCGCTGGCGGTCGTGGTGCTGTGCGGCGCCGCCACGGCGGCGGTGGGGCCGATCGCCTTCGTCGGGCTGGCGGTGCCCTTCGTGGCCCGGGCGCTGGCCGGCCCGGACCAGCGCTGGGTGCTGCCGTACTCGCTGCTGCTGGCGCCGGTGCTGCTGCTCGGCGCGGACATCGTCGGTCGCGTGGTCGCGGCGCCCGGCGAGCTGGAGACGGGAATCGTCACCGCGTTCCTGGGCGCACCCCTGCTGGCACTGATGGTCCGTCGCGGAAGGGTTCCCCAGCTGTGAGCGTGAATCGTGTCCTGCGCGTCGGGAGCATGTCCGTGCGGTGGCGGCCGCGGGCCGTCGCCGTGTGCGTCGTGCTGGCGGGCGTCGCGCTGGGGGCGGCGGTGCTCGCGGTCGGCAGTGGAGACTTCCCCATCCCCGTCACCGAGGTGGTGGAGGCGCTGGCCGGGCGGGGAGAGCACGCGACGGAGTTCATCGTGCTCACGTTGCGCCTGCCCAGGGCCGTCACCGGCCTGCTCGCCGGGGCGGCCCTGGGCCTGAGCGGTGCGATCTTCCAGAGCATCACGCGCAACCCGCTGGGCAGTCCCGACCTCATCGGGTTCACCACGGGGTCGGCCACCGGTGCGCTGCTGCAGATCCTGGTCGTCGGCGGCGGCACCGCCGCCATCGCGGCCAGCTCCGTCCTCGGCGCGGTGCTGACGGCGCTCGCCGTCTACCTGGTCGCCTACCGCGGCGGGGTGCACGGCTACCGGCTGGTACTGGTCGGGGTCGCCGCGGCCGCGATGCTGGAGTCGTTCAACGCCTACCTCGTCACCCGGGCCGAACTGCGCGAGGCGTATGAGGCGGCGTTCTGGCTCACCGGCAGCCTGACCGGCAGGGGCTGGCCGCACGCGTGGCCGCTGGCCATGGCCATGGCCGTGCTCGTCCCGGTCGCGCTGGCGTTCGGGCGCCGGCTGCGGATGGGGGAGCTCGGAGACGACGCGGCCCAGGCGCTCGGTGTGCCGGTCCAGCGGACGCGGGCCGCGCTGGTGGTGGCAGGCGTGGGGCTGGTGGCGGTGGCGACCGCGGCGGTGGGACCGGTCCCGTTCGTCGCGCTGGCCGCACCGCAGCTGGTGCGGAGGCTCACCCGCCGGCCCGGCACGCAGCTCGTGCCGGCCGCGCTGACGGGCGCGGCGCTGCTCGTCCTCAGTGACCTGGCGACGCTGCACCTGCCGGTCACGCTGCCGGTCGGTGTGGTCACCGGTGTGCTGGGCGGCGTCTACCTGATCTGGCTGCTGTCGGCCGAGGGGATGCGGGGGCGGGCGTGAGCGGGTCGCACGGTTGGCCGGAGGCGAGCGTTGACGCCCGAACATCCTTAAATTAGGTTAGCCTTACCTAACTTAAGGGGGGCTCTGTGCTGACCAGAGAAGAACTGCGTGATTCGCTGACAGAACTGCTCGGAGAGCCGGTGGCGGCGGACGACAATCTCATCGAACTGGGCATGGACTCGATCCAGCTGATGGGATTGACCGGCCGCCTGCGCCGCCTCGGCGTCGAGATCGGTTTCGCCGAACTCGCGCGGCGGCCCACGCTGGCCGAGTGGTGGGAGCTACTCGCCGAACGCGGTGCCCTCGCCCCGGTTCCGAGTTCAGGCCAGGACCGCGTTCCCGATCCCGAGCGGGAGGCCACGGAGCCGGGCGAGTCGTTCCCTCTCGCGCTCATGCAGCACGCCTACTGGATCGGCCGCGACTCAGGCCAGTCACTCGGCTCCGTCGCCGCACACCTCTACGTGGAGCTCGACGGCCGCGAGATCGACCCCGGACGCCTTGAGAGGGCGGTCCTGGCACTCGTCGAGCGGCATCCGATGCTGCGGGTCGCCGTCTGCGACGACGGCACCCAGCGCGTCCTGCCGGAGCGGCCGGGACCCGCGGTCACGGTGCACGACCTGCGCGCCGCGCCGGATTCCGAACAGGAGCTGGAACGGCTGCGCGCCCAGATGTCCACCCAACGGCTTCCCATCGAGACGGGCCGGGTCTTCGACGCGCGGCTGAGCCTGCTGCCCTCCGGGGCCGCGCGGCTGCACCTGGACGTCGACATGGTCGCCGCCGACGCGATGAGCTACCGCACGCTGCTGGCCGACCTCGCCGCGCTGTACGAGGGCGAGAACCTGCCGCCGATCGACTACGGCTACGCGCGCTATCTCGCCGCCGACCCCCGCGCGAAGGCCCGCGACCGGGACCGCAGGTGGTGGGGCGAGCGGCTCGGCGAGCTGTCCGGGCCGCCGGAGCTGCCGGTCGTGCCGCTCCCGGGGGAGAAGGTCGTGCGCGAACACCACTGGTTGCCCCCCGAGGGCCGGCAGCGGCTGATCGCCCGCGCGCACCGCGAGGGTGTCACGCCGGCGATGGCGCTCGCCGCGGTCTTCGCCGAGGTGATGGGGGCCTGGTCGGCGACCCCGCGCTTCCTGCTGAACCTGCCGCTCTTCCACCGCGAGCCCATCCACCCCGACGTGGACGCCCTGGTCGGTGACTTCACCGGCTCCGTCCTGCTGGAGGCGGACCTGTCGCGGGAACTGCCGTTCGTCGAGCGCGCCCGCGAGCTGCAGGCGCTGCTGCACAGGGCCGGTGAGCACAGCGACTACTCCGGGGTGGAGGTGCTGAGAGACCTGTCGCGGGCGCGGGGCGAGCAGGTGCTGGCCCCGATCGTCTACACCAGCGCTCTCAACCTCGGCGAGCTGTTCGGGGAGCGGGCGCGGCGCAGCTTCGGCGAGCCGGGATGGATCATCTCCCAGGGGCCGCAGGTGCTGCTGGACGCCCAGGTCACCGAGGTCTCCGATGGCCTGCTGCTGAACTGGGACGTGCGCGATCCGGCTTTCCCCGACGGCGTCGCCGACGCGATGTTCGCCGCCTACACGGGCGCGATCACCCGCCTGGGCGCGCCGGGCGCCGACTGGAGCGAGCCGCTGGGGATCGGTGCCCCGCCGGACCAGCTGCGCCGGCGGCACGAGCTCAACGCCCAGCCGCCGCCACCCGCGCGGACGCTGCACGAGGGGTTCTTCGCGCGGGCCCGGCGTACTCCGGACCTGGCGGCGCTGCACTGGGGCACCGACGGCACGCTCACCTACGGCGAGCTGGCCGACCGCGCCCTGCGCGTCGCCGCCCACCTCGCCGAGCGGGGGGTGCGGCCCGGCGACCGCGTCTCGGTCGAACTACCCAAGGGACCCGACCAGGCCGTCGCGGTGCTCGGCACGCTGGCAGCCGGCGCCGCGTACGTACCCGTCGGGCCCGGACAGCCCGACGCCCGCCGGGAGAGGATCCTGAAGGCGGCGGGAGTCGTGGTCTCGCTCACCGCGGCCGTGACGCACCCCGCGCCGCTGGAAGGACCGGTGCCCGTTCCTCCCGGGCAGGTCGGCTACGTGCTGTTCACCTCGGGCTCCACCGGGGAGCCCAAGGGGGTGGAGGTCTCGCACCTGGCCGCGATGAACACGATCGGAGACCTGGTCGAGCGGTTCTCGCTCGGTGAGGCGGACGTCTCGCTCGCGGTGTCGGCCCTCGACTTCGACCTGTCGGTGTTCGACCTGTTCGCGCCCTGGTCCAGCGGTGGCGCCGTGGTGATCCCGGAAGAGGACGGGCGGCGCGACGCCACCCGCTGGGCCGAGCTGGTCGAGCGATGGTCGGTGACCGTGCTGAACTGCGTGCCCTCGGTGCTGGAGATGCTGCTGCGGATCGGCCCCGTACCGAGCCTGCGGCTGGTCCTGCTCGGCGGCGACTGGGTCGGCACCCACCTGCCCGCGCTGCTGCGTGACCGTTCGCCGAGGTGCCGGTTCGTCGCGCTCGGCGGTACGACGGAGACGGCCATCCACTCGACGGTGCTGGAGGTCGACGGTGAGGTGCCCGCCGACTGGACGGCGGTCCCCTACGGCGTGCCGCTGCGGGGAGTGGCCTGCCGGGTCGTGGACGAGATCGGGCGCGACCGTCCCGACTGGGTGCGGGGCGAGCTGTGGATCGGCGGCGCCGGTGTCGCGGACGGCTACACCGGCGACGCCGAGCGCACCGCCGACCGTTTCGTCGTGCACGAGGGCACCCGCTGGTACCGGACCGGGGACATGGCCAGATACCGGCCGGACGGCACGCTGGAGTTCCTCGGGCGGCGCGACCACCAGGTTAAGGTGCGCGGGTTCCGGATCGAGCTCGGCGAGGTCGAGACCGCGCTGGAGAGCCACCCCCGGGTACGCAGGGCCGTCGGCCTGCTCGCCGGCTCACGGCTGGCCGCCGCGGTCGTGCTCGCGGAGGAGCCCGAAATGGAGACCGGAACGCCGGAGCTGCTCGCCCACGTACGGGAGCTGCTGCCCTCGCACATGGTCCCGGACCTGCTGGTGCCCCTGGCCGCGCTGCCGCTCACGGCCAACAACAAGGTGGACCGCAAGGCGCTCGCCGCCCTGGTCGCCGCCGCTGCGGGGGAGCCGGGCACGCCCTACACCGCTCCGGCCACGGCGCTGGAGCGGGCGCTCGCCCGGGTGGTCGGCCAGGTGCTCGGCGTGCCGCGGGTCGGCGCGCACGACGACATCTTCGCGCTCGGTGGCGACTCGGTGCTGGCCACCACCGTCATCGCGCGGCTGCGCGAGGCGCTCGACACCTCGTCCCTGCCGCTGAGGGCGCTGTTCACCGAGCGGACCGTCTCGGGCGTCGCCCGCCGGTTCGCCGAGGTGGAGGAGACCTCCGGCAGGCTGGAGGCGGTCGCGGAGATCTGGCTCATGGTGGAGGGCATGTCCGAGGACGAGCTCGCCGAGCGCCTGGGCACGGGCGGCGGAGGCGACTGACCGGTCGTCACCGCGGGGCGGCGCGGCTAGGCGTCCTGAGGTTCGGTCTCCAGGGTCGCACCGCGCAGGCCGGTGAGCGTGAGGGCCAGGGCCAGCGCCAGCGCGGCGCTGGCCGCTCCGTACACGACGATGGCGGCACCGGGTGCCAGGTAACGGCCGAGCGCGCCCGCGCCGAGCGCGCCGACGGCCTCGCCCCCGGTCGCCTGGGCGGACCACAGGGCGTTCACCCGGCCGAGGTAGCCGTCGGGGGTGTGCGCCTGGATGAGGCCGTAGCGGAGGATCTCCTCGATGGAGGAGATGAGGCCGTACCCGAAGAGGATCGCGACCGCGAGCGCGGGATGCCCGGCCAGTCCGAGGCAGGCCAGGAGCACGAAGCCGCA
This sequence comes from Streptosporangium sp. CA-115845, assembly GCF_050943795.1. NCBI lineage: Bacteria > Bacillati > Actinomycetota > Actinomycetes > Streptosporangiales > Streptosporangiaceae > Streptosporangium > Streptosporangium sp. CA-115845. The sequence goes on from NZ_CP191988.1 coordinate 4,409,660, forward strand.
GACCGAGGCGGCGAGCAGCGCCCTGCCCGGTGCGCGTGACCGCCCGATCCAGCCGCTGGTGAGCGAGCCGAGCACCGCGCCGCAGGCCGGCGCGGTGTAGAGCAGGCCGATCGTGGCCGGGCCGCCGCCCAGTTGCAGGGTCGCGAACGCGGGCATGAGCACCGGGATGCCGCCCGCCACCATGAACAGCAGGCCGAGCAGCATGAGCGAGCCGACGACGCGGTGCGAGGCCACGAACCTCAGCCCCGAGGCGATCGCCCTCAACGGGTTCTCGGTGACCACGACGGCCGGTCTCAGGGCGGGGAGCCTCGTCAGCAGGCCGAGGGTGACCAGGGTGCCGAAGGCCGCGGCCGCGTAGTTCCAGCCGACGCCGAACGCCGAGATGGTCAGGCCGCCGAGCGCGGGAGAGATCATCGAGCCGAGCCGTACGGTCAGCGCGTTGAGCGCGCCCGCCGCGACGAGCTTGTCCGGGGGGACCAGGGTGGGGGTCGCGGCCAGCAGTGCGGTGACGCTGACACCGGTCGCCAGCCCGTCCCAGGCCGCGAGCACGTAGATCGCGGCCAGCGAGGGGGAGGGCAGGAAGGCGTTCAGTGCCAGCAGCGCGAAGCCCAGGCCGGCCGCGCCGCGCGCCAGGAGCATCAACCGGCGCCGGTCCTGCCGGTCGGCCAGCACCCCGCCCCACAGGAACCCGGCAAGCAGGGCGAACCCCTCGGCAGAGGAGACGGCGCCGACGTGTACCGTCGATCCGGTCATCGCGTAGACCTGTACGGGCACCGCGACCAGGAGCATGCCGATGCCGAAGACCGACACGGTACGTGCGACGAACACGTCGCGGAAGGCCCTGCTGGTTCTCAGCGGGCTGATGTCCATGGCCAGGCGGCGCAACATCTTCGGGGTTCTCCTCGGCGGACAGAGTTAGTAAGGTGAGGCTAACCTTAGTTGACCTTAGGGAGAGAGGACAGAGCAGTGCAGCGGGTCCTTATGAATGGAAAGATCCACCGTGCCACCGTGACCCAGGCGGACCTGCACTACGTGGGTTCCCTGACGATCGACGCCGAGCTGATGGCCGCCGCCGACATCGTCGAGGGTGAGCAGGTCCACGTCGTCGACATCGACAACGGTGCCCGTCTCGTCACCTACGCGATCACCGGTGAGGCCGGCACCGGGATCATCGGTGTCAACGGCGCGGCCGCCCACCTGGTCCACCCGGGGCACCTGGTCATCATCATCTCGTACGGGACGTTCGACGCCGCGGAGGCGAAGGCGCACCGGCCCAAGGTCGTCCACGTGGACGGCGCCAACCGCGTCGTCGCGCTCGGCTCCGATCCGGCCGAACCGGTCGCCGGTGCGGCGGCCCAGATCGCGGGGCGGTGACCGGTGGAGGGGTTCACCCCGTGGCCCGAGGAGTTCGCGGCGCGCTACCAGGCCGAGGGCTACTGGGGCGACCGGCTGCTCGGTGATGTGCTCGGCGGGGGCGAGAAGGAGCGGACCGCGCTCGTGGCCGGGGAGGAGCGGCTGACCTACGCGGAGCTGGATCGCCGCGCCGAACGCACCGCCGCCGGCTTCGCGCGGCTGGGCATCCGGCAGGGTGACCGCGTCGTGGTGCAGCTGCCCAACACCGCCTCCTTCGTCGTCGTCTTCCTCGCCCTGGTCAGGATCGGCGCCGCTCCGGTGCTGGCCCTGCCCGCGCACCGGGGGAGCGAGATCGGCTACCTGTGCGAGCTGAGCGAGGCCAGGGCGTACGTCATCCCCGACACGCACGGCGGGTTCGACTACCGCGACCTGGCCCGCTCGCTGGCGGTGGAACATGTCGTGGTGGACGGGGACGCCCAGGAGTTCCGCGCGCTGGCCGACCTCGGCACCGGCGCGGGGGCGGACGTGTCCTACGAGCGGCCCGACCCCGCAGACGTGGGGGTGTTCCTGCTCTCCGGTGGCACCACCGGGCTTCCGAAGCTCATCCCGCGCACTCACCGCGACTACGTCTACAACCTGGAGGCCGGCGCCGAGGTCTGTGGCTTCACCTCCGAGACCGTCTACCTCGTGGTGCTCCCGGTCGCGCACAACTTCGCGCTCGCCTGTCCGGGCATCCTCGGGGTGTTCGCCAAGGGCGGCACGGTCGTGCTGTCGCCCTCCGGGGCGCCCGACGAGGCGTTCCCCCTCATCGAGCGCGAGAGGGCGACGGTGTGCGCGGTGGTGCCGCCCATCGCGCTGCTCTGGCTGGAGGCGGCGTCCTGGTCGAAGGAGGACCTGTCGTCGCTGGAGCTGCTGCAGGTGGGCGGCGCCAAGTTCGCGGCCGAGCGGGCCGCGCAGGTCCCCGGCGTGCTGGGCTGTGCGGTGCAGCAGGTGCTGGGGATGGCCGAGGGACTGCTCAACTTCACCCGCCTGGACGATCCCCGGGAGCTGGTCGACACCACGCAGGGCAGGCCGCTGTCGCCGGCCGACGAGATCCTGGTGGTCGACTCCGGCGACGTGGAGGTCGCCCCCGGCGAGGTCGGCGAGTTGCTCACCCGGGGTCCCTACACCCTGCGCGGCTACTACCGCGCGCCCGAGCACAACGCGCGCTCCTTCACCCCCGACGGTTTCTACCGGAGCGGAGACCTGGTGCGGATGCTCCCCTCCGGCCATCTCGTCGTGGAGGGCAGGGTCAAGGACCAGATCAACCGGGGCGGTGACAAGATCTCGGCCGAGGAACTGGAGAACCACCTGCTGGCCCATCCCGCGGTGCACGACGCCGCCGTGGTCGGTACGCCGGATCCGGTGATGGGGGAGCGCACCTGCGCCTTCCTGATCGTGCGGGACCAGGCGCCGACGCTGCGGGAGATCAAGCGGTTCCTGAAGGAACGCGGCGTGGCGGGATACAAGTGGCCCGACCGTGTCGAGCTGGTCGACGCCTTCCCCCGCACCCCGGTCGGCAAGGTCAGCAAGAAGGAGCTCGCCGCCGGCCTGCGCTGAGCACCCGCCCGCACGAGCCACCCGGCCCCCGGGCGGCTCGTGCGGTTCGCTACCTGAGGAAGGCGCCCTCACGCACGCGCGACCACGTACGGGGCGATGCTGGAGAGCTTCTCGCAGGTCTCCTCGTACTCGCGCTCGGGCGTCGAAGCGGACACGATGCCGGCGCCGGCCCGCAGCCATGCCCGGCCGTTCTCGGCGTAGAGGGCGCGCAGCACCAGGGCGGCGTCCATCGACCCGTCCCGCGAGACGGTCAGGACGGCTCCGGAGTAGAGTTCGCGGCGCTCCTCCAGCCGGGTGATCGCGTCGATCGCCTCCGGCTTGGGGATGCCGGAGGCGGTCACGCCGGGAAACAGCGCGTCGAGCGCGTCCCAGCAGGTGCGGCCGGGGGCCAGTTCACCGCTGACACTGGAGCCCAGGTGCTGCACGCTGCCGCGCTCCTTCACCGCCATGAAGCCGGTGACCCGGACCGTGCCGGGCACGCACACCCGATACAGCTCCTGCTGCGAGGTGCGCACCGAGACCGCGTGCTCGAAGATCTCCTTGGGGTCGCTCTCCAGCTCGTGGCGGGTCAGTGAGTCCGTGCTCTCCCCCCGGCCGAAGGCTCGCGTGCCGGCCAGTGGCTGGGTCGTGACCGTGCCGTGCCCGTCGACACTCGCCAGCACCTCGGGGCTGAACCCGGTGGCCTGGAAGCCGTCCAGGTCGAGGAGGAACGAGCGGGCCGGGGTGTTGGCGGCACGGCCGCACACGTACGTCGCGACGACGTCGACGGGGAACGGGATCGGCAGCCGGCGGGAGACGATGATCTTCTGGTAGAGCCCGGCGGCGATCTCGGAGATCGCCTGGGCGACCCGCGCCCGGTAGTGGTCGCCGTCGGAGCGCACGTCGACCGGCGACGGTGCCGCGATCCGGGACGCGCCGGGGGCGGACAGCAGCTTGGCGACCCGCTCGGCCTCGCCGGCGTCGGCGCTCACCACCAGCGCGCGTCCCGCTTCGATGCGCACCTCGGTGCGAGGCACGATCAGATGGGCGAGCCGGCCCGCCGGGTCGCTCGCGGCGAACTCGAACGCGATCCAGCCGTAGGCGTTCCAGGCCGGCCAGGGGGCCGCGCCGAACACCGCCTCCAGCGCCGCGGCCGGCCGGCCCGACCAGGCCTCGTCCACGGCAGGCCCGTCCAGCCAGCGGCTGCGCACGACTCCGGGGTTGAGGATCACCTCGCCCGACACCCCGCCCGCGAAGGTCCACAGGCCCGGTCTTTCGTACACGGTGTAGTCGTCGAACAGCCCTGAGCCGGCCAGACGGGCGACCAGGTGCAGCGGATCGACCGGGCTGTCGACGACCACCTCCGTGCGCATCTCATCTGTACTGATGCCAAAGGACACAAGACCCACCCCTCTGAGGGACCGGAAAATCCGATCAATTTAGGTAAGGCTAACCTTGTGTCGATTTAATAGGCAAGGCTAACCTAACCTTCAGGCGGGGCGGCTGTCCGGCCCCCGGACCCACAAAGAAAGAGTTGAGCGTGCGGGAACAGCAGGACGTCGCACGGCGGCGCGAACTGATGCGGCGGATGATGGCCGAGGCGGGGCTCAGCCCCGGCGGGGACCGGATCGTCCCACGCGGGTCCGGCGATCCCGCACCGCTGTCCTACGCGCAGCAGAGCATGTGGCTGCACCACCGGACGTTTCCCGCCAGCCCGGCCTACAACGTCTGCCTGCTGGTGCACATGTCGGGTGAGCTCGACCCGGAGGCGCTGCGCGAGGCGCTGCGCGCCCTCATCCGCCGCCACGCGGTGCTGCGCACCGTCTACGACGACCATGACGAGAGCGGGCCGGTGCAGCACGTCCTCGCCGACGACTCCCTCGACCTTCCGGTGCGCGACTGCGCCGACGCCGAGGCGCGCGCCGGGCGACTCGCGGCGCTCCCCTTCGACCTGTGCGCCGAGAGGCCGATCCGGCTGGAACTGCTCCGGCTCGGCGCGCGGAGGTACGCCCTCGTCCTGGTCGTGCACCACATCGCCTGGGACGGCATGACCTGGGGTTCGCTCTCGCGCGACCTGTCGGCGATGTACCGGGCCGCCGTCCTGGGGGAGCCCGACGGGCTTCCCACGCTGACCGTCCAGTATCCGGACTTCGCCGCCTGGGAACAGGGCCGCCCGCACTCTCCCGAGGAGACGGACTACTGGCGGCGGCGCCTCGACCCGCCGCCCGCGCCCCTCGACCTGCCCGCCGACCGCCCGCGTGGTGCGACCGTCTCCGAGCGGGGCGGACGCCGGGCCCGCCGTTTCGACGACGCGGTCACCGAGGGGATGCGGAAGCTGGCCGCCGCTGAGAACGTCACCCCGTACATGGTGATGCTCGCCGCCCACGCGGTGCTGCTGTACCGCTACACCGGCGCCACCGACATCGCGATCGGCTCGGCGGTCATGAACCGCGAGCACACCGAGATCGAGCGGCTGGCCGGCAACTTCGGCAACACCCTCGTGCTCCGCACCGACCTGTCCGGCGCGCCCACCTTCCGCGAGGTCCTGCACCGGGTCCGTGACACCTGCACCGAGGGGTTCGCCCACCGGACGCTGCCGTACGACACGATCGTCCAGGAGCTGCGGCCCGCCCGGCAGCGCGGCAGGTCGCCGTTCTTCGACACCATGCTGCTCTTCCTCACCCAGGAGATCGGCGACCTGGACCTGCCGGGCGTCACCACGAGCTGGACGCACATCCACAACGGCACCACCCACTTCGACCTGTCGCTTGAGGCGTTCGTCAGGCCACAGGGCATGACCGTCGAGGCCACCTTCCGGCGCGAGCTGTTCGACGACGAGCGCGTCGACGCGCTCCTGGTCCACCTGGAGACGCTGCTTGAGAGCGCGCTGAGCCGCCCGGACCTGCGGATCGCCGACCTGGAGCTGCTCGGCGCGGACGAGCCGGCCCTGCTGGCGGAGTGGAACGACACCGGGTGTCCCGTCCGGGACACGACGGTGACCGCCCTGTTCGAGGAGCAGGTCGCGCGCACCCCGGACGCGGTCGCCGTCGTGGGTGAGGTCGACGGTGAGGTCGACGGTGAGTCGGGCACGCTCACCTACGCGGAGCTGGACCGGCGGGCCTCGGGCCTCGCCCGGCTGCTGCGCGAGCGTGGCGCGGGACCTGACCGGGTCGTCGCGCTGGCCCTGCCCCGTACCCCGGACCTGGTGGTCGCGCTGCTGGCCGTGCTGAAGTCCGGTGCCGCCTACCTGCCACTGGACTCGGACCACCCGGCCGACCGGCTGGCCTACATGATCCAGGACGCGGACCCGCTCTGCGTGATCGCGACTCCGGAGACCGCCGCCCTCCTCCCGGAGGGAACCGCCGTGCTGACACCGTCCGGGTCGCTGCCCGAGCCGGAGCCGTCACACCCGGCCCGAGGCGGCGACCTGGCGTACCTCATCTACACCTCGGGCTCGACCGGCCGCCCCAAGGGCGTGGCCGTCCCGCACTCCGCGCTCACCGCGTTCCTGCTCACGATGCGGGAGCGCCTGGCCCTGGGCGCCGGTGACCGGCTCGTCGCGGTGACCACGATCGCCTTCGACATCGCGGCGCTGGAGCTGTACATACCGCTGATCAGCGGCGCGACCGTCGTGCTGGCCGGGCGCGCGACCGTGCGCGATCCCGCGGCGCTGGGCGGCCTGCTCGCCGGGGCGACCATCGTCCAGGGCACTCCGTCGCTGCTGGGCTCGCTGGAGCCGGCCGCCCTCGCCGGGCTGCGGGTGCTCGTCGGCGGCGAGGCCCTGCCGGCCGCGCTCGCCGGGACCCTCCACTCGGTGGCGGCGTCGGCGGTCAACGTGTACGGACCGACCGAGGCGACGGTCTGGGCGACCTCCGCCGACCTGCCTGCGACGGGGATCGGCCGCCCGTTCCCCAACACCCGCGCGTACGTCCTGGATCCCGCGCTGCGCCCCGCGCCGGTCGGCGTCCCCGGGGAGCTCTACCTCGCGGGCGAGCAGCTGGCCCGCGGTTACGCCGGCCGCCCGGATCTGACCGCGGAACGCTTCGTCGCCGACCCCTTCGGCCCGCCGGGCGAGCGCATGTACCGAACCGGGGACCTGGCCCGCTGGAGCCGCGACGGGTCGCTGGAGTACCTGGGGCGCGGCGACGACCAGGTGAAGATCCGCGGATTCCGGATCGAGCCTGACGAGGTGCAGGCCGTGCTCGCCGCCCACCCCGGTGTCGCGTGGGTCGCCGTCGTGGTCCGCGAGGACAGCCCGGGCGAGCGGAGACTCGTCGCCTACGTCGTGCCGCGCCCCGGCTTCCGGGAGGCGGACCTGCGGGCCGCCGCGGCCAGAGTGCTGCCCGAGTACATGCTGCCCGGTGCGATGGTCACCCTTGAGGAACTGCCGCGGACCGTCAACGGCAAGCTCGACCGGGCCGCGCTGCCCGCGCCCGAGGTCCAGGTGTCGAGCCGGGGGCCGCGCGACGACCGCGAGGCGGCGCTCTGCGCGGTCTTCGCCGAGACGCTCGGCCTGGACACGCTGGGAATCGAGGTGGGAATCGACGACGACTTCTTCGCGCTGGGCGGCCACTCCCTGCTGGCCACCCGCCTCGCCGGCCGGGTGCGCGCCACGCTCGACGCCGAGCTCACCATCGCCGACGTCTTCGAGGCGCCCACCGTCGCCACGCTGGCGCCCAGGCTGGTGCGGGGCACCCGGCCGAGGGTGCGCGACGTGACCAGATCCGAGGTCGTCCCCGCCTCGGCGGCCCAGCGCGGCTTCTGGTTCGAGGAGCGGCTGCGCGGCCCCTCGGCCGCCGACGCGCTCCCGCTCGGCCTGCGCCTGCGCGGCCCGGTCGACGTCGACGCGCTGCGCGCCGCGTTCGGCGACGTCGTGGCACGGCACGAGGCGCTGCGCACCCTGCTGGTGGAGGGCCCCGACGGGTTGCCGGTCCAGCGGGTCCTGAAGGCCGGCGGGGTCGCGTTCGACGCGGTGGACGCACGCGGCTGGACCGAGGAGCGGCTGCGCGCCGCCGAGGCACGGGCCGCCTCGCACGTCTTCGACCTCGGCGCCGACCTGCCGATCCGGGCGACCCTGCTGCGTGTCTCCGCCGAGGAGTCCGTCCTGGTCGTGCTCCAGCACCACGCCGCCGCCGACGAGTGGTCGTTCACGCCCCTGCTCGCCGACCTGTCTCGCGCCTACACCGCCCGCGGCGCGGGCACCGCGCCGGACTGGGCCCCGCTGCCCGTGCAGTACGCCGACTACGCCGTCTGGCAGAGCCGGACCGCCGAGTTCGCCGACCAGCTCGCCTTCTGGGAGCGGACGCTCCACGAGCTGCCAGAGGAGAGCACGCCGCCGGCCGACCGGCCCCGGCCCGCCGAGGCGAGCCACCGGGGCGGGTCGGCCTCGTTCGAGCTGCCGCCGGCCGGTGCGCGCAGGCTGGCCCTGGAGACCGGAACCAGCGTGTTCATGGTCCTGCACGCCGCCGTGGCCGCGCTCCTGCACCGGGCGGGCGCGGGCGACGACGTGGCGCTCGGCTCGCCCATCGCGGGCCGGGCGGACGCGGACCTCGCGGACCTGGTCGGGGTGTTCGTCAACCTCGTCGTGCTCCGCACCGACCTGTCGGGGGACCCGACCTTCACCGAACTGCTTGAGCGGGTCCGGCACACCGACCTGGCCGCGTTCTCCAACTCCGACGTGCCGTTCGAGCAGGTCGTGGAGCGGCTCGCACCGGAGCGCTCGCTCGCCCGCAGCCCTTTGTTCCAGGTGATGATCGTCCACCAGCGGCTGGAGGACGTGCGGCTGCGGCTGCCCGGCGTGCGCGCCGAGCCGTTCCTGCCCGAGACCGGCGGCGTCAAGTTCGACCTGGACATCTACTTCGCCGAGGGAGAGGAGCGGATCGAGGGGTTCGTCGCCTACGCCACCGACCTCTTCGACGCCGGGACCGTCACCGGCCTGCTCACCGACCTCGGCGAACTGCTCGATCGGGTCACCGAGGACCCGGCGCGGCGCCTGTCGTCGCTCGGCGCCCCGGCCACCAGGCCCGACACCGTCCGCGAGTTCCCCCCGCTCACCGTCGCCGAGCGGATCGAGGCACAGGCGGCGCGCACCCCGCACGCCACGGCCGTCGTCTGCGGCGGCACCGTGCTCGGCTACGCCGAACTGGACGCGCGGGCCGAGGCCCTCGCCGACCGGCTCGCCGCCGCGGGAGCGGGCCCCGAGAAGATCGTCGCGATCGCGCTGCCCCGCTCGGCCGAGTTCGTCGTGGCGCTGCTCGCCGTGCTCAAGACCGGTGCGGCCTACCTGCCCATCGACACGACCTATCCCCGCTCCCGGATCGAGATGATGCTCGGAGTCGCCCGGCCCCTGCTGGTGGTCGGCGCCGACGAGCCGCCCCTGGAGGCGCCGCCCCGCGACCGGCCCCGGCTCCACCCCGACCACCCCGCGTACGTGATCTTCACCTCGGGGTCCACCGGGACGCCCAAGGCCGTCGTCGGGACCCAGCGGGCGCTGGCCAACCGGCTCGCCTGGGGCGCCGATCTCGCCGCGGCCGGCGTGCGGGTGGCCAAGAGCTCCCCGGCCTTCATCGACGGCAGCACCGAACTGCTCGGCGGCCTCATCGCCGGTGACACCGTCGTCGTCGCGGACGACGAGACCGCCACCGACGCGCTCGCCCTGGCCGAGCTGATCCGCGGCCACGGGGTGAACCTGGTGACCGTCGTGCCGAGCCTGCTGGCCGCGCTCCTGGAGACCGGGGAGCTCGGCTCCGTGACCACGTGGGTGAGCAGCGGCGAGGCCCTGCCCGCCGCCCTGGCCGAGCGGGTCGGTGCCCGGCTGGTCAACCTGTACGGCTGCTCGGAGGCGGCCGGGGACAGCCTGATCGCCGAGGGCGGCGGCGGGCTGGTCCCGATCGCCAACACCGTCGCGTACGTGCTGGACGCCGGGCTCCGCGAGATGCCGGTCGGCGAGCTCTACCTGGCAGGGGACGGCCTGGCGCGCGGGTATCTCGGTGACCCGGCCCGCACCGCCGAGCGGTTCGTGGCCAACCCCTTCGGCCCGCCGGGCTCGCGGCTCTACCGCACCGGCGACCGGGTGCGCCGCCGCCGCGACGGCACCCTGGACTTCCTGGGCAGGGCCGACGACCAGATCAAGATCCGTGGCTTCCGGGTCGAACCCGGTGAGGTCGAGGCGGTGCTCGCCACCCGGCCCGGCGTGCGGCAGGCGGCCGTGGCGGCCCGCTCGGGCCCGCGCCTGGTCGGCTACGTCGTGGGTGAGGCCGGCCTCGACCTCGACGCGCTGCACGCCGGGCTCGGCGAGATCCTGCCGGAGTACCTGGTGCCCTCCGTGCTCGTCGGCCTCGACCGGCTGCCGCTCACTCCCAACGGCAAGCTGGATCGGCGGGCGCTGCCCGAGCCGGCGGCCCGTGAGGGCAGGGCGCCGCGGACCGACGCCGAGCGCGGCCTCACCGAGCTCGTCGCCGAGACCCTCGGGCGGGACGGCGTCAACGCCGACGACGACTTCTTCCGCACCGGCGGCGACAGCATCAGCGCGGCCCTGCTCGTGGGACGCGCCCGCCGCGCGGGTCTCTCCTTCACGGTCCGCGACGTCTTCCGGTCGCGTACCGTCGAGGCCCTGGCCCGGATCGCGGTGGCCCTGCCCGGTGACGTGCCCGGTGACGTGCCCGGTGACGCGCCCGCCGACGCCGCGCGGGCTCACCCCGAGGGCATGACCGCCGGCACCGCACCCCCGCTCGGCGCCCCCGGCGGGTCGTCTGGGGCGCGGGCCGAGCTGCCGCTCTCGCCGCTGCAGGAAGGACTGCTGTTCCACCTGATGCTGGCCGGTGAGGACCGCGACGTCTACGTCCAGCAGGCCGTGGTGACCCTGTCAGGGCCCGTCGACCCCGGCCGCCTTGCCGGGGCCGCGCGCCAGGTGCTGCTGAAGTTCCCCAACCTGCGGGCCGGGTTCCGCACCGACGGCGGCCGGGCCGTGCAGTTCGTCCCGGAGCGGTTCGAGGTCGACTGGACCTATGCCGAGACCGGCGGGGCGGAGGCGCTGGAGGCGTTCGTCGAGGCACAGCGCGCCCGGCCGTTCGTCCCCGACTCACCGCCGCTGATCCGCTTCGCGCTGACCAGGGTGGGCGAGGACGACTTCCGGCTGGTGCTCACCTCCGAGCTGATCCTGCTGGACGGCTGGTCGGGTGGCCTGCTGGTCACCTCGCTGCTGGAGTTCTACACCGACGCCGACGCCGAGCGGGACCGCCCCGTGGCCGGTTTCCACGCCTATCTCGACTGGGTGAACGGGCAGGACCGGCAGGCCGCGATCAAGTCCTGGGGCCGCGCTCTGGACGGGCTCGACGAGCCGACCCTGCTCAGGCCCGAGGCGGCCGACCTCGCCGGTGCCGGGGAGATCCACCGCGCGCTGCCCGAGGGCCTCACCGCCCGGCTCGGTGCCCTCGCCCGAGAGTCCGGGCTCACCCTCGCGGCCCTGTACGAGAGTGCCTGGGGACTGCTGCTGGCGGGCCTCACCGGCCGTGACGACGTGGTCTTCGGCGTCTCGGTGTCCGGTCGCCACCCCGACGTCGACGGTGTCGAGTCCGTCGTCGGGCTGCTGTTCAACACGGTCCCCGTCCGGGTGCGGGCCGGCGCGGCGGACCCGCTGCGCGCCGTGCTGGAACGGACGCAGGCCTTCCAGTCGGAGCTGTTCGACCACTCCTACGTCGCGCTCGCCGACGTGCAGCGGGTGGCGGGCCTCGGGACCCTCTTCGACACCCTCTTCGTGTTCCAGAACTTCCCCGGCATGCCCACCGACCGCGGCTTCGGCCCCGGAGGCGACGTGCGAGTGCTCGGCCGCCAGGTCCGCGACGCGACCCACTACCCGATCACCATGGTCGTCGAGCCCAGTGCGGGCCTGCGCGTCATGTACCGGGGCGACGCCTTCACCGAGGCCGAGACCGAACGGCTCACCGACCGGTACGTGCGGGTCCTGGAGACGCTCGCCGCCGCGCCCGAGACCCCCTGCCACCGGCTCGACCTGCTCCTGCCCGACGAGCACGACCGGCTGCGCCGGGACTGGGCCGAGGCCGAACGGCCCGTGCCCGGCCTCACCATCGCCGAGCTGCTCGCCGAGCAGGCCGAGCGCACCCCGCACGAGCCGGCCCTGGTCTCCCAGCCCGGCGTGCGGCTCACCTACGCCGAGCTGGACGCCGCCGTCAACCGCCTGGCCAGGCTGCTCAGGGCGCACGGAGCGGGCCCCGAGCGGGTGGTCGCCCTGGCACTGCCCCGGTCGGCGGAGATGGTCGTCGCGCTGTTCGCGGTGCTCAAGACGGGCGCCGCCTACCTGCCCCTGGAGCTGGACTACCCGGCCGAGCGGCTCGACTTCATGCTGGCCGACGCCGCCCCGGTCTGCCTGGTCTCGCACCGTGCCATCGCCGCCGGACTGACCTGCCCGGGTGACTCGATCCTGCTCGACGACCCGGCCGTACAGGCGAGGCTGGCCACGCTGCCCGGCACCGGGCTGACCGGGGAGGAGCTGCCCGATTTCGGCAGGGACGTGCCGGGCCGGCTGGACCACCCGGCGTACGTGATCTACACCTCCGGCTCCACCGGGCGCCCCAAGGGGGTGGTCACCCCCTACCGGGGTCTGACCAACATGCAGTTCAACCACCGGGCCAACATCTTCGATCCGGTGGTGGCCTCGGCCGGGCGCCGGCTGCGGATCGCGCACACCGTGTCGTTCTCCTTCGACATGTCGTGGGAGGAACTGCTCTGGCTCATCGAGGGCCACGAGGTGCACGTCTGCGACGAGGAGCTGCGGCGCGACGCCGAGGCGCTCACCGAATACCTGCGGCGTCACCGGATCGACGTGATCAACGTGACGCCAACCTACGCGCAGCAGCTCCTGGAGGAGGGGCTGCTGGAAGGGGAGCACCGCCCGCCGCTCGTGCTGCTGGGCGGCGAGGCCGTCCCCGTGGCGGTCTGGGACCGGCTCGCGCGGGCCGAGGGGGTGCTCGGCTACAACCTCTACGGCCCGACCGAGTACACGATCAACACGCTGGGCGGCGGCACCGAGGACAGCGCCACGCCCACGGTCGGCAGGCCGATCTGGAACACCCGCGGCTACGTGCTCGACGGCTGGCTGCGGCCGGTACCGCCGGGCGCGCCGGGAGAGCTCTACATCGCGGGCGCGGGCCTGGCCCGAGGCTACCTCGACCGGCCCGGCCTGACCGCCGAACGGTTCGTGGCCGATCCCTTCGGCGGCGGCCGGATGTACCGGACCGGCGACCTGGTACGGGTGCGCCAGGACGGCAACATCGACTTCCTGGGCCGTACCGACGAGCAGGTGAAGATCCGCGGCTACCGGGTCGAGCTTGAGGAGGTCGAGAGCGCGCTGGCGGCCGAGCCCGGCGTCGGACAGGCGGCCGTCATCGCGGTCGGTACCGACGTGCCCGGTGTGAAGCGCCTCATCGGCTACGTGGTGCCCGACGGCGCCGCGCGGCCCGACGCCGAGCGCGAGCACCTGGCGGAGTGGCGGCAGATCTACGACGCCGAGTACACCGAGATCGGCACGGCGGTCCACACCGAGGACTTCGCGGGCTGGGACAGCAGCTACGACGGGCTGCCCATCCCGCTTGCGCACATGCGCGAGTGGCGCGACACCACGGTGGCCCGCATCCAGGACCTCAACCCCCGGCGGGTGCTGGAGATCGGCGTCGGCACCGGCCTGCTGCTGTCACGGCTCGCCCCCGGTTGCGAGGAGTACTGGGGTACCGACTTCGCGGCCCCCGTCATCGCCAAGCTCCAGGCGGACCTCGGCCCCGGCTCGCCGGTACGGCTGAGCTGCCGGCCCGCCCACGACACCGCGGGGTTGCCCGCCGGCCACTTCGACACGGTGGTCGTCAACTCCGTGGTCCAGTACTTCCCGGGTGCCGGATACCTCGCCGACGTGATCGCCGCCGCGATGGACCTGCTCGCCCCCGGAGGTGCGCTGTTCATCGGCGACGTGCGCGACCTGCGGTCGGTGCGCTGCCTGCACGCGGCGATCCAGCTCGGCAGGGACGGCGGCGCCGGCGCCGGCGTCGGTGTGGCGGTGATCGACCGGGCGGTGCGGATGGAGAAGGAACTCCTCCTCGACCCCGCGTTCTTCGCAGCCCTCGACCTGGCCGCGCGGGTGGAGGTCCGTACCAAGCGCGGCGTCCACCACAACGAGCTCAGCAGGCACCGCTACGACGTGACACTCTGGAAGTCACCCGCCGAGCCACCCGCCGTGCCCCCCACCGAGACCTCCGTCGTGGACTGGGCGGGCCTCGGCGACCTGGCCACCCGGCTGTCCGGCGGTCTTCCCGGGCCGCTCAGGGTGCGTGCCATCCCCGACCCCAGGCTCTCCGCCGAGCTCGCCGCGCTACGCGCGATCGAGGGTGGGGCCTGCGCGGGGGAGGCGCGCGAGCTGCTGCGGGCATCCCCGCGGGGCGTCGAACCCGAACTGCTGTACGCGCTCGACCCAGGCGTGGTGACCACCCCCTCGGCCGAGATCGGTCACTACGACGCGGTCTTCGGCGGCGGGGCCGCCTTCCTGCCGGCCGATCCGGAGCGCAGGCCCGCGTCGTACGCGAACAACCCGGCGGCGGCCCGCGACCACGGGGCGCTCGCCGCCCGGGTGCGCGAGGGGCTCAGGCGGCGGCTGCCCGGCTACATGGTGCCGAGCGCGGTCATGACGCTGGACGCGCTCCCGCTGACCGTCAACGGCAAGCTGGACCGGCGGGCACTGCCCGCCCCCGACCGGCAGGGGCCGCGCGGCAGTGGCCGCGCGGCCAGGACCGCCGTGGAACAGCTGCTGTGCACGCTCTTCGGCGAGGTGCTCGACGTCGCCGGCGTCGGGATCGACGACGACTTCTTCGAGCTGGGCGGGCACTCGCTGCTGGCGACCCGGCTGGTCGGCAGGGTCCGCGCGGTGCTCCGCGCCGAACTCGCGATCCGGGACCTGTTCGAGGCGCCGAACGTCGCCGAGCTCGCCACCCGGTTGCACGAGGCGGCCGGTGTCGCGCTCAGGCCCCCGCTGACTCCCCGGCGGCGTCCCGAACGCATCCCGCTGTCGTACGCGCAGCGCCGGCTCTGGCTGCTCGACCAGATCCTGCGTGAGGACGAGGGGCCCCGTGAGGCGTACCACCTGCCGCTGGCCGTGCGCCTGAGCGGCGAGATCGACGTGGCCGCGCTGGAGGCCGCGCTCGGCGACGTGACGGCCAGGCACGAGAGCCTGCGGACCGTCTTCGCCGAGCACCAGGGCGTGCCCTACCAGCGGGTCCTGCCGCCGGAGTCGGCACGCCCCGCCCTGGAGATCACGACCTGCTCGCCGGAGGAGGTGATCGCGCGCCCGTTCGACCTGGCCACCCGGATCCCGCTGCGGGTCGCCCTCATCCCGGAGGGGGAGAACGAGCACCTACTGCTCGCGGTCTTCCACCACATCGCGTTCGACGAGTGGTCCTTCGGGCCGTTCGCCAGGGACGTGGCGCGGGCCTACGCCGCGCGGCTGGACGGAGCGGCGCCCACGGGGGAGCCCCCCACGGTGCAGTACGCCGACTACACGCTCTGGCAGCGTGAGCTGCTCGGCGATCCGGTCGACCCGGGCAGCCCGCACGCCCGCCAGCTCGCCTACTGGGCGAAGGCGCTGTCGGGCATGCCGGCGGAGATCCCGCTGCCGGTGGACCGGCCCAGACCGGCCACCGTCGGCCAGCGCGGCGCGACCGTGACCAGGCGGCTGCCCCAGGCGCTGGTCGAGCGGCTCCGCGGGCTCGCGCGCGGGGCACAGGGGAGCATGTTCATGGTCTGCCAGAGCGCGGTCGCCGCGCTGCTGCACCGCGCGGGTGCGGGGGATGACATCCCGCTGGGCAGTCCCGTCGCGGGCCGCACCGACGAGGCGGCCGGTGACCTGGTCGGCTTCTTCGTCAACACGCTCGTGCTCCGCGCCGACGCCTCGGGCGACCCCTCCTTCGCCGAGTTGCTCGCCCGCGTCCGCGACACCGACCTGGCCGGTCTGGCCAACCAGGACCTGCCGTTCGAGGCGCTCGTCGAGGCGCTGCGGCCACCCCGGGTGCCCGGCCGCAACCCGCTCTTCCAGGTGATGGTCGGCTACGAGAACCAGGCCATGGGCGAGGTGCGCTTCCCCGGGCTGCGGCAGCGGGAGGCGCTCTTCAGCCCGCCCGCGGCCAAGTTCGACCTGGACTTCATCTTCAGGGAGCGGGCAGAGGAACTCCATCTCGTCGTCGACTACTCGGCCGACCTGTTCGATCCGGCCACGATCGACACGATGCTCCGCGCGCTCCTCGACGTGCTGGAGACCGTCGCGGACGACCCGGAGACGCGGCTGAGCGACCTGCCGGTGGCACTCGAGGCCCGTACGGTCACCCAGGCCGGCGCCGGGCACGCCGTCCGGCGCGACGACGACCGCGAGGCGCTGCTGTGCCGGGCGTTCGCCGAGGTCCTGGAGGTGGACGCGGTCGGGCCGCACGACAACTTCTTCGAACTGGGCGGTCACTCGCTGCTCGCCATGGAACTGGTGCGCCGGATCCGCAGGGAGCCGGGCTGCGCCGGAATGAGGATCGCGACCCTGATGACCGCCCAGACCGTCGCCGAACTCGTGAACCGGCTGGAATAAGGCGCTTCACACGGCCTCCAAAGATTGCTAAGTTAGGTTAGCCTTACCTAATCTTTAGAGCCCTTGCCGGCTCTGGAAGGACACCCATACCCATGCGCGACACGATGCGCCGCCTGGCCGCGACAGGAACGCTGCTGCTGGGCCTCGGCCTGGTGGGCGCGTGCGCCGGTGGCGGCGGCGAACAGCCCGCCGCGAGCGCCCCCGCGACCCAGGCCGCCTCCGGATTCCCGGTCACCATCACGCACAAGCTCGGCACCGCCACGATCGAATCCGCCCCCCGGCGCATCGTCGCCCTCGGCGAGGTCGACCAGGACACCCTGCTCGCCCTGGGCGTGCAGCCGATCGCCATGGCCGAACTGACCGGCGTCCAGGCCGACGGGCTCGCCCCCTGGACCGCGCCCAGGATCTCCGGGGCCAAGCCGACGCTGCTGAAGGCCGGTGAGTCGGGTTTCTCGCTGGAGCAGATCGCCGCGCTCAAGCCCGACCTGATCCTCGCGGGCGGCGACTACTACATCGACAAGGAGTACGCCAACCTCTCCCGGCTCGCGCCGACCACCGCCTACGAGACCGGCCCCGCAGAGGACTCCTGGCAGACGGTGGCCCGCCAGGTCGCCAAGGCGGTCGGCAAGGCCGACGAGGGTGAGAAACTCGTCACCGACGTCGAAGCGAGAATCGACTCGGTCAAGATCACCTATCCCGAGCTGGCCGGCAAGAAATTCGCGCTGACCAGTGTCTTCCCCTCGGGGAACATCGGCGTGCTGAAGTCCGACACCGACATCAGCGTCCAGCTCTTCGAGCAGTTCGGGCTGGTGCTGCCCGAGGCGATCAGGACGCTTCCCGGCGACGGCTTCGCGGCCGAGCTGAGCATGGAGAAGGTCAAGGTCCTCGACGTCGACCTGCTGCTCAGCCACTACAACGACGACGCCGCCACGCAGAAGAGGATCGAGGCCGGCAAGCTCTTCGCCGGCCTCGACGTGGTCAGACGGGGCTCCTACGTGGCGCTGGACCTCACCGCGTTCTGGCCGCTGCGCACGCCGACACCGCTGGCGGTCCCTCACGTGATCGACCAGATCGTGCCGCGGGTCGCCGAGGCGGCCAAGGCCGTCGGCACGTCCTGACACACCCCGTCCGCCCCTTCCCCCCGCCGGCTCGGTGGTGGGGGACCATCTCCTCAACATGTGAGAGGCGAACATGTCGAGCCCGGTCTATGACGTCGTGGGCATCGGTTTCGGTCCTTCCAACCTCGCGCTCGCGGTGGCCCTGGAAGAGGAGCACGGCTCCGGCGTGAACGCGGTCTTCTTCGAGAGGCAACCCAGGTTCGGCTGGCACCGCAACATGCTCATCGAGGGCGCCACGATGCAGGTGCACTTCCTCAAGGACCTGGTCACCCTGCGCAATCCGACAAGCCCCTACTCCTTTCTGTCCTACCTCCAGGACAGGGGGAGGCTGGTCGACTTCATCAACCACAAGACCATGTTTCCCACCCGGCTGGAGTTCCACGACTACCTGGAATGGGTCGCCGCCTCCTTCGCCGGTCTGGTGCGCTACGACTCCGAGGTCGTCGCGGTGCGTCCGTACGACGACGACACCCTCGAGGTCGTCGTGGAGCGTGGTGACGAGCTGCACACCTGCCTGACGCGCAACCTCGTGATCGCGGCCGGGCTCGAACCCGTGCTGCCCGACGGCGTGCGGCAGGGCGAGCGGATCTGGCACACCGAGGAACTGCTGGCCCGGCTCGAATCCCTCGGCGAGCGCGTCCCAGGACGGTTCGTCGTGGTCGGCGCCGGGCAGAGCGCGGCCGAGGCCGCCGAGCACCTGCACCGCACCTACCCGTCCGCGGAGGTCTGCGCCGTCTTCACCAGGTACGGTTACTCGCCGGCCGACGACAGCCCCTTCGCCAACCGCATCTTCGACCCGCAGGCCGTCGACCACTTCTTCGCCGCCCCCGAGGAGGTGAAGCGCATGCTGCTCGCCTACTCCAGAAACACCAACTACTCGGTGGTGGACCTCGACCTCATCGACGAGCTCTACCGGCGTTCCTACGCGGAGAAGGTCGCCGGCGTCGAGCGGCTGCGCATGCTGAACGCCTCCCGTCTGCTCGGCGTGGACGACGACGGCGACAGCGCCCGGGTCAGGATGTGCTTCCTGCCCACGGGTGAGGTGAGCACGATCGAGGCCGACGCGGTCGTCTGCGCGACCGGCTACCGCGAGCGCGACCCGCGAGACCTGCTCGGCGAGGCGGGCGAGCACTGCCTCACGGGTGAGACGGGCGAGCTGCTGGTGGAGCGCGACTACCGGGTCGCCACCGCCCCCGGCCGGACCTGGGGCGTCTACCTCCAGGGGGCCACCGAGGACACCCACGGGATCGCCTCCTCGTTGCTGTCCATGACCGCCGTCCGCACCGGAGAGATCGTTCGCTCCATCGCCCGGCGCTCGGCGGGGGTCCCCCAGGGGGTCGAGCCGTAACCGGCGTTCTGGAAGGTGGCGCCGAACCCCGCGAAACGTCCTCACTCACGGCTCCGTGACGTCCCGACACGGGGCGGACGGTTGCGTGACTCCAGGTATTCGGTTGATTACCTTTGGTTGCGTTGTGTTCCGTAGGTAACCGAGGAGGATCATGAATACCTTCATCCGCAGTGCCCGTATCGGCCTGGCAGGGGCGGTTCTGGCCGGTGCCGGCCTGCTCGGCGTGCTTCCCGTGACCGGCGCCCACGCCGCGTCGTCCCAGGTGGCACCGGCGGTCGCCTGCTCGCACACGGCCGCGCACGGCTGGATCTGCTATCTGCGGTACTGCGACCGCTACTACTGCTACTACGACTGCTATCCGACCCTGACCGCGCGTAACAAGGGAGAGAAGCCTTCCGAGACCGTTCGTGTTCCCAAGCCCGCGGGGACACCTCCCGCCCAGATCACCAGGCCCTGACCGACGGAGCCGTGACACCGTGGACCGGGTACGCGCGGTCGTGCCGTCCATGCCGGGGAAAGCTCGCCGCGGGTGTTCCCGCGGCGCGCCGGGTGGCCGGGCGGGCATCTGCTCGCCCGGCCACCCGGGTAGTCCCGGCCGCCATCGTCGACGGGGCCGGGCCGCTCCTGTCCTGGAGCCTCGCCCCAGGACAAGGCAGACGCAGGGGCTTCCACGTCGACGGGGATATCCCTTTCAGGGGTGCAGGGCGAGCCCCTTGAGCACCTTGTCGACCCCGTTGCGCGGTCCGTGCACCGCGAGCCCGACCAGGCGGAGCTCAGCGGAGGGCACGGCACGCACCGCGGCCCGGTTGTCCTCGTCGTTGAAGGAACCAGCCTGGTTATGACATGCCGTGGATATGTCGGTACGTGCCCGATACCGTCACTCGCCGCGGAGCACGGGCCGTCGCCGTGCCGAAAAGACCTCTAGTCGACGAGTGAGCCGCAGCTGATGTTGGCGGTGGCGGCGGTCATGGCGCGAGCGCGGTCGGAGGCGACGAAGGCCGCCACGTTGCCCACGTCGTCGAGCGTCGCGGCCCGCCCGAGCATCGTCATCTTCTCGATTCCCCCGACGATCGCCTCGCGCCCCTCGAAGCCCTCGGGGATGGTCTCGGGCACGCCGCCGGTGCGCAGGGTCACGACGCGCACGCCGTGCGGTCCGAGCTCGGAGGCCAGCTGCCTCCGCATGGACTCGATCGCTTCGAACGCGACCTGGAGGCCTCCCAGGTAGTAGTCGCGCAGTGGGTGACCCGAGCCGCCGAACGCCAGGATCACCCCCGAGCCCTGCCGCCTCATGTGGCGGGCGGCGGCCCGCGAGGTCAGGAACATCGTCCGCACCGCGGTCACGACCGGCCGTTCGTAGTCTTCCGGCGACATGTCGGCCATCGGGGTGCCCTGCACGTCACCGTGCGAGATCAGGTTGAAGGACACGTCTATGCTTCCGGCCTCCGCCACCACGGCGTCGGCGTGCTCGTCGACCATCTTCGCGTCCAGCGCGTCGACCTCGGCCGTCCGCGCCACCCCGCCGGCGGCGCGGATCTCCTCGGCGACCTTCTCCAGCCTCGCCAGGGTGCGCCCGGCGAGGAAGACGGTCGCCCCCTCACGGGCGAAGGCGCGGGCGACCGCGCCGCCGATGACCCCGCCCCCGCCGTAGATCACGGTGTTCTTGCTCTCCAGCAACATCTCGTACCTCCCGTTTGGTGGTTCTCCGGTCCGGGCGTCGAGCGCCGGAGCGGCCCTTCGCCCACGTGCCGGAACCGGTGCGTCCGGCGGGCGAGCCGGAGGCCCGGCCGATCCGGGGCGCCCCTCAAAGACAAAATAAGCTTGTACATAAAATTTTATTTTGTCAATGGCCCTCGCGGCCCCGGCCCAGAACGCCGCAGGCCCCTACGGTCCCCTGCCGGCCGCCGACGCCAACGGCATCCAACTCCCCGCCGGGTTCACCGGCCAGGTGATCGCCCGATCCGGCCAGGTGGTCTCCGGCACCTCCTGCACCTGGCACAGCGCCCCCGACGGCGGTGCCTGTTTCGCCGACGGCAGCGGCTGGATCTACGTGTCCAACTCGGAGATCGACCCCGGCGGCGGCGCCTCGGCCACCTTGAATCCGTCCTCGGAGATCACCGGTCCGGCCTTCACCTCCGCCGGCAATCGCCTGTACTTCTCCTCCCGGCGCGGCACGTCGGGTTCCTCCTCCGGAGGGATCACCTACTGCGTGACCGGCCCGTTCCGCACCTGAGGGACTGCCGGGCCGTGCGGCGCCGGCCGCGCGGCCCGGCAGTCCGGCGGCTTCTCGATTCTAGAGAGACTCTCTAGAATCGGCTACGATTTTGCCATGGGACCTACCGTCGTCATCACCGGTGGCAACCGCGGGATCGGGCTGGCCACGGCCGAGGAGTTCGCCCGCCGCGATCACCGGGTGGTGATCGTGGCCAGGAATCCCGCCGCGGCGGGCGAGGCCGCCCGGCTCGGCGCCGATCTGGTCGCCGGAGATCTCTCAACTTTGAAAGGGGTCCGGGCTGTCGCCGAGGCGCTGGCCGGAACCTGCCCGCGGCTCGACGTGCTGGTGCACAACGCCGGGGTCTGGCCGTCGGCGCGGCGGCTCACCGAGGACGGGTTCGAGGAGTCCTTCGCCGTCAACCACCTGGCGCCCTTCCTGCTCAACCACCTGCTGGAGGATCGCCTGACCAGGGTCGTCCAGGTCACCGCCGGCCTGTACGTCAAGGGCCGTGCCGACCTCGTGCGCACCCCGGCCGGTACGGACTTCTCTCCCCTGCGCACCTACGCCGACACCAAGCTCCGCAACCTGGCGCTGATGCCGCTGTGGGCCGAGCGCTGGAAGCCGCGGGGCATCACGATCGACGCCGTCCACCCCGGAGTGATCAGGACCGGGCTCGGTGACCGGGGCGGCCCGGTGGGGGTGCTGCTGAAGATCGCGAAGCTGCTGTGGAAGGCACCGGCCGACGGCGCGGCTCCGGTCGTACGGCTGGCGCTCGACCAGGCCGGCACCGGACGGTACTTCGACGTCGACCGCGAACTGCCCCTCGCCTCCGTGGCCGCCGACCCCGCGTGGGCGGGAGAACTGTGGACGCAGGCCGCGGAGCTGACCGGTGTCGCCTAGACATCGGCGTGGCGAGGAGACCCGGGAGCGGCTGCTGGCGGCGGCACTGGACCTCTACGCGGAGAAGGGCACCGGCGGCTTCACCATGACGGCGGTGACCGCTACCAGCGGCGTCAGCGTCGGAAGCCTCTACCACCACTTCGGCAGCTTCGACGGGCTGGCGGCCGCCCTCTACGCGCGCTGCCTGTCCGATCTGCTCGACGCCGTCATCGCCGCACTCGACGCGGTGCCGCAAGGGCAGGAGGGAGGCCCCCGCGACGGCACGGAGGCGCGGGCCGCCGCCGGCGTCCGGGCCGTGGTCACCGGATATCTCGGCTTCACCCGCGAGCACAGGGCCGCCGCGCGCTTCGTCCACGCCTCCGCCTACGCCGACTTCCTGGCCGCGCACGCGGATCTGATCGCGGCGGAGAGGGAGCCCAGGCTGACCTGGATCCTGGGCTGGCTACGACCGTACGTCGAGGCGGGGCTGGTCGTGGAGCTGCCCGACAAGTTGATCGAGATGCTGGTCGTCGGCCCGGTCGCGGAGACGGCCCGCCGCTGGCTGGCCGGAGTTCCCGGCATCGACCTGGATGAGGCGTCCCGGCTGCTTCCCGAGCGGATCTGGCGATCTCTGCGGGCCGCCGAGGCCTCGGTGACGAGGTAGGAGAGGGTACGAGGTGTCAAGCGTGGAACGCCCCAAGATGGCGTGAATCGCTTGATCGTACGCATACGGCATTATCACCGCCTTGTTCACGTCTTTCGTACCCCTGTGGGAATTACCTCCTTGTGAAGAGTAAGGTTGCCCTGCCCTAATTTAGGTAAGGCTTTCCATCTCATGGAGTGACGGTGTTCGCCAGCTATCTCATCGGACTACGCGAAGGCTTGGAGGGCGCCCTCGTCGTCTCCGTGCTCGTCGCCCTCCTCGTCAAAAGCGATCGACGTGACCGGCTTCCCCTCGTCTGGGCCGGGGTCGGCGCCGCCCTCGTGCTGTCGATCGCGTTCGGCGCGCTGCTCACCTTCACCGTCGCCCATCTGGAGCACCGGCAGCAGGAGTTGTTCGATGCGACGACCTCGCTGCTGGCCACCGTGTTCGTCACCTGGATGATCTTCTGGATGCGGGGCGCCGCCCGTACGATCTCCGGCGACCTGCGCGCCAAGCTGAGCGAGGCCCTGGAGGTCGGCGCGACCGCGGTGGTCGTGATGGCCTTCCTCGCCGTGGCGCGCGAGGGCCTGGAGACCGCGCTGCTGTTCTTCGCCTCGGTGCAGGGCGCCACCACCACCGCCGTCCCGCTGATCGGGATCAGTCTGGGCCTGATCACCTCGGTTGTGCTGGGCTGGGCCATCTACCGCAGCGCGATGCGCATCAACCTGACCAAGTTCTTCACCTGGACCGGTCTCCTGCTGATCCTGGTCGCCGCCGGGATCTTCAAGTACGGCGTGCACGACCTGCAGGAGGCCGCCGTCCTGCCGGGCCTGTCCACCTACGCCTTCGACGTCAGCGGCGTGCTGCCCGCCGACTCCTGGTACGGCACCCTGCTGTCCGGGATGTTCAACATCACTCCGCAGCCGAGCGTGCTGGAGATGGTGGCGTGGGCCCTCTACGCGGTGCCCACGCTTATCCTCTTCCTGCGGCCGTGGCGTAGCCGCCCGACGCCCTCACCCGCCACCCCGTCGACCGACCCGCAGCCCGCGGGCTGAAACCGCCTGAACAGGACGATCATGCGTACTTCCCTTGCCATCGCCGCGGGTGCACTCGCCTTCACCGGCCTCGTGGCCTGCTCCTCCGAGCCCACCGCGGCCACGGGTGCGGGCGCCTCCGCCGCCCCGGCCAAGGGCGGCCCCGTCGCGGTGGCCGCCACCGACACCGAGTGCAAGGTCGCCGTCACCGAGCTGGCCGCGGGCACCTCGACGTTCGCGATCACCAACGGCGGTGCCAAGGTCACCGAGTTCTACGTCTACGCACCCGGTGACCGGGTCATGGGCGAGGTGGAGAACATCGTGCCGGGCCTGACCCGCGAGGTGATCGTCGAGCTGCCGGCCGGCAGCTACGAGGCCACCTGCAAGCCCGGCATGGTCGGCAAGGGTGTCCGCAGCCCGCTCAAGGTCACCGGCGAGCACAAGCCGCTCAGCGACGACGCCCAGCTCGCCGAGGCGACCGCCGGCTACAAGCGCTACATCAAGTCGCAGAGCGACACGCTGCTGATCAAGGCGCAGGAGTTCGTCGACGCGGTCAAGGCCGAGGACATCGAGAAGGCCAAGGCGCTCTTCCCGGTCTCCCGCACCTACTGGGAGCGGATCGAGCCGGTCGCGGAGATCTTCGGCGACCTCGACCCGGCCATCGACGCCCGGGAGAACGACGTGGCCGAGGGGGAGGAGTGGACCGGCTTCCACCGGATCGAGAAGGACCTCTGGGTCAAGAAGGACATCAGCAAGGACGGCCCGATCGCCGACAAGCTGATGGCCGACATCAAGACCATCGTGGAGCAGGCCAACTCCGCCGAGCTGTCGCCGGTGCTGCTGGCCAACGGTGCCAAGGGCCTGCTCGACGAGGTGGCCTCCGGGAAGATCACCGGTGAGGAGGACCGCTACTCGCACACCGACCTGTGGGACTTCGACGCCAACCTGCAGGGTTCCAAGGCCGCGGTTCAGTCGCTCCGCCCCGTCCTGGAGGAGCGCGCCCCCGAACTGGTGAAGACGCTGGACGAGAAGTTCGCCGGGGCCGAGGCCGCGCTCGGTGCGCACCAGAAGGGCGAAGGCTGGAAGCTGCACACCGAGCTGTCCAAGGACGACCTCAAGAAGCTGTCAGACGCGATCAACGCGCTCGCCGAGCCGATCAGTAAGATCGCCGCGGTGGTGGCAAAGTAACGATCGTTCCGTGTGTGGGGGAGGGGTGCGATGAACGAGCGGATCAGCCGCAGGAAGCTGTTCGGCATGGGGGCGGCCGGCGTGGCGGTCGCCGGCGCGGGTGTGATCGCGGTGCGCGGGATCGGTGACGAGCCCGCGCCCACCACGGTCGCCTCCGTCTCCGACGCGGTTCCCTTCTACGGCGAGCACCAGGCGGGCATCGTCACCCCGGCACAGGACCGGCTGCACTTCGTCTCCTTCGACGTCATCACCGAGAAGAAGGCGGAGCTGGCCGAGCTGCTCCAGGAGTGGACCGCCGCCGCGGCCAGGATGACTCAGGGCCAGGAGGCGGGCACGTTCGGCGCGGTCGGTGGCCAGCCGGAGGCGCCGCCGGACGACACCGGCGAGGCGCTCGGCCTGCCCGCCTCCGGGCTGACGCTGACCGTCGGCTTCGGCGGATCGCTCTTCGACGACCGGTTCGGGCTGGCCTCGCGCAGGCCGGCCGCGCTGGCCGACCTGCCGCACCTGCCCGGCGACGCGCTGCTGCCGGAGATCTCCGGCGGTGACCTGTGCGTGCAGGCGTGCGCGCACGACCCGCAGGTGGCGGTGCACGCCATCCGTAACCTGGCGCGCATCGGCTTTGGCCGGGTTTCGGTGCGCTGGTCCCAGCTCGGCTTCGGCCGTACCTCGTCGACCTCGCGCGCGCAGGCGACGCCGCGCAACCTGATGGGGTTCAAGGACGGCACCGCCAACCTCAAGCTGGAGGACGTGTCGCTGTTGAAGGAGCAGCTCTGGGTGGGGCCAGGTGACGGCTCCGACTGGATGACCGGTGGCAGTTACCTGGTCACCCGCAAGATCCGGATGCTGGTCGAGACCTGGGACCGGGCACCGCTGGCAGAGCAGGAGCAGATCTTCGGCCGGGACAAGGGAGAGGGCGCCCCGCTGGGCAAGAAGAGCGAGTTCGACCTGATCGACTTCGAGGCCAAGGGCTCCGACGGAAAGGCCCTGATCTTCGACGACGCGCACGTGCGGCTCGCCCACCCGTCCCACAACGGCGGCGCGCACCTGCTGCGCCGCGGCTACAACTACGTGGACGGCTCCGACGGCCTGGGCCGGCTGGACGCCGGCCTGTTCTTCATGGCCTACCAGCGAGACCCTCACCGCCAGTTCGTCACCGTGCAGCGCTCCCTGGCGGGCAAGGACTCCCTCAACGAGTACATCAAGCACGTCTCCAGCGCCCTGTTCGCCTGCCCGCCGGGCGTACGCGACGCGGGCGACTACTGGGGCCGGGCCCTGTTCTCCTGACCGCCGAGGCCGGGCGGGGCGGGGACTCGGAAAGCGCCGTCATTTTGACCGGCGGTAGGTCAGCGCAGAGTCCGGCAGAACATGTCGAGGGTGATCTCGATGATCTCGGTCGTGTCTTCCGCGCCGGGGCCGCCGGAGGACTCCGAGACGAGGCGCCGGGTGCCCGCACGGAGCACGCCCCACGCGAGTTCGGCCCGCAGCGCGGGATGGTCACATCCCGCCTCGCGGAGCACGTCGCCGAGCGGTTCGATGAGCGACTCGTGCAGCTCGTTCAGCCGTGCCAGGCACTCGGGCGGCAGTCCGAGCGTCTGTGTCGCCGGGACCAGCGCGTAGTCGGGGCTGCCGACGAACTCCAGCGCGATCCTGCCGTACGCCCGGACCCGCTCGTCGAGCGACACGGCGGGCCCGTCGGACGTGGGCTCCGCCACGGTGGCGCGCAGGCGGTCGGCCCAGCGCGGGAAGGCCTCCTCGGTGAGCTGGGCGAGGATGTCGGCGGTGGAGGAGAAGTAGCGGTAGACGCTCGATCGTGCCAGGCCGATCCTGGCGCCCACCGCCGCCGGAGTGAGCGCGTGCACACCCTGCGCGGCCAGGATCTCGCGCGCCGCCTCCAGCAGGGCGGCATGCTGGTTGGCCCGATGGTCGGCGACGGTCGCCGCGCTGATCCTTGGCATCTACACCTCCTGGTGGCGCCCTCCAGTATCCGGCTCGGGCGTCCCTGCTTCGTCCCCGTCATTGTCCCCGTCCCCGTCCCCGTCTCCGTCCTCGCGGTCCCGGGTGGGAGCGGCAGTGCGCGGGAGCAGGAACGTGAGGCCGAGCCCGGCCAGCAGGAGCAGCCCGGTTATGACCGGCACCCTGCGGGTCGCCTCCGCGGCGCCCGCGACCGCCGCCTTATGGACGGCTGGATCGCTCAGCCCCGGGATGGCCGCACCACCGCTCTCCTGCACGGCGTTCGCCACGCCTGTGCGGACCTGCTCCGGGTAGGTCGCCATGTTCTTCTCGACCGACGAGCCGAGTCCGGTGACCAGCACCCCGCCCAGGATGGCGACTCCCAGCCCCGCACCGAGCTGGCGGATCGCGCTCTGCAACCCGGAGGCCTGACCTGACTGCCGGGTGGGCACGTCGGCCATCAGCACGCTCGTGAGCTGGGCCGTGGCGAAGCCGATGCCGATGCCGTAGACGAGCATCCAGGGCACGAGCCGCCACAGGCTCATGCCGGCCTCGAGGGAGAGGCCGATGCCGATGGCGCCCACGACCTCCAGGGCGAGGCCGATCTGCACGACCGTCCGTGAGCTCAACTTCTTGGTCAAACTGGGGACCACGCCGCCGGCCAGGAAGGCGCCGATGGCGAGGGTGGCGATGATGAGGCCGGCCGTGAACGCGCTGTGGCCGAGCGCCGACTGCAGGAACAGCGGCAGCACCAGGATCACGCCGAACTCGCCCAGCGTCACGATCATCGCGGCCATCGCGCCGTAGCGGAAGCCGGGCAGCGTGAACAGCGTCAGGTCGATCAGCGTGGGGCGCCCGGCCCGCTCGCGTCGCCGCTCCAGCAGAATGAAGGCGGCCACGGCCAGGATGCCGATGCCGAACGCGAAGGGGGCCGGGGAGACCCCCTCGAACCGCAGTCCGAAGAGTTCGGCGGTCCGCAGGGGAGCGAGCCAGCCGTACTTCTGACCCTCGATGAGGCCGAAGACGATGGAGAACATGCCCAGCACGATCAGCACGATGCCCAGCGGGTCGTGACCGGTGGCCCGATCCTCACGGGAGGCGGGGATGCGCAGTGCGCCGAGCAGGACCAGCGCGCCGATGGGCAGGTTGATCCAGAACGCCGCGCGCCAGCCGTAGTCGGTGACCAGCCAGCCGCCGAGCAGCGGCCCGATGGCGGTCATGCCGCCGACGATCGAACCCCAGATCGCGAATCCGATCACCCGCTGCCTGCCGAAGTAGGTGGAGTTGATGATCGCGAGCGTCATGGGGATGGCCATCGCGGCGCCCACTCCCTGGATCCCTCTGGCCCCGATCAGTATCGCGCCGCTCCCCGCGATCGCCGCCAGCAGGCTTGCCACCAGGAAGACCACGATGCCCGCGGCGAACAGCTGTGGCCTGCCACGCTGGTCGCCGATACGGCCCAGCGGGATGAGCAGGGACGCGAACACCAGCAGGTAGAGGGAGTTGACCCACTCCACATCGGTGACCGTGAGCCCCAGATCATCGATCATCGCCGGAACAGCGACGTTCACGATCGTCGCGTCGATGACGACCATCGACATACCGACCGCGAGCACGAAGAGAGGAAGCCAGCTTTGACGAGAATTTGGCGACATCATGTCGCGAACTATAGCAACATATTGTCGCTATCTGTCTCGTGCCGGCCCGGGAGTGGTGGCTGGGCCGGGCATCGGATCGCGGGCCGGCGCTCCGGCTTTCAGGTCAAAGTCGGGCCAGGATCCTGTTCATGGTGTCGATCTCGGCCTGCTGGCTGGTGGCGATCCGCTCGGCGAGTGCCTTGGCACCCGGATTGGCACCGTTGGCGATCTCCTGCCTGGCCATGGTGACCGCGCCCTGGTGATGGGCGATCATCCCGGTGAGGAACAGTCTGTCGAAGTCCTTGCCGGAGGCGGCTCTGAGCCGGGCCATGTAGGTCTCGGACATCATGCCCGGCATCTCGCCGTGGTTCATGCCGTGATCCCCGCCGTGACCGGCACTCGGCTCGGGCCTGCCCCAGGACTTCAGCCATCCGGTCATGGTGGCGATCTCCGGCTCCTGGGCGGCCTTGATGGTTGCGGCGAGCCTCCTGACCTGGGCATCCGTCGCCCGGGTGGCGGCCAGGTCGGCCATCTCCACCGCTTGACGGTGGTGGGGGATCATCATCTGGGCGAACAGCACGTCGGCATCGTTGAACGCGGCCGTGCTCGTGCCGCCGACGGCCGGTGCGAGAGCGTTGCGGCCGGCGGCCGGCGTCGCGTGCTCGCCGGTGGAGCCGCAGCCGGCCGAGGTGACAGCGGTGATCGCGGTGAGGCCGGCCATGACGGCCAGACGTGGCACGACAAAAGAGATCATGAAAGGGCCTTTCGGTGTCGTGAAGACGTACCCGGCCGGACGCGGTGCGGTGTGGCCGGTTCACGCGCGTGGGGCCTGTAGGCGTAGTACCGACACCTGGGCTAGAGGTAAACCCGCAGGCGGTGCCCGTGCGGGTAAGGGCCGGAGGCCTGCGCGCTCACCCGTGGGGGTCGACATCGCGCCCGAACTCTCCGTCGCGTCCTGCCGCCGTGGACGGGTGTGAGGAATCCGGACACCTCGATCACCGATGTCGCGCTGCCGGACATGCGGCGTGACCTCGGTTCTCCGGGGGTGGTCCGTCATGAGTGTTCAACACCCAGGAATACCTGAGGGGGGTATTGTGTTAGTGCGGATGACGCGAGGGTGACGAAAGGCGGGGGAAATGGCCGGATACACCGATACCAAGCAGGATCATCTGCGGCGGCTGCGGAGGATCGAGGGCCAGGCGCGCGGCCTGCAGCGGATGGTCGAAGAGGACAAGTACTGTATCGACATCCTCACCCAGGTCTCGGCCGCCAACCGGGCCCTGCAGTCCTTCGCCCTGTCCCTGCTGGAAGAGCACATGGCGCACTGCGTTGCCGAAGCCGCCGTCAAGGGTGGCCCCGAGGCCGAGGCCAAGATCAAGGAGGCCTCCGAGGCCATCGCCCGGCTCGTCCGTTCCTGATCGGCGAAACCAACGCGCAGAAGGAGTGATCGTCATGACCACCACCTACACGGTCAAGGGCATGACCTGTGGCCACTGCGTCAGCTCGGTCACCGAAGAGGTCGGCGCGGTTCCCGGCGTCACCGGTGCCGAGGTGGACCTGGCCACCGGCCGGCTCACCGTCGACAGTGCCGGCCCGATCGACGACACCGCGATCACGGCCGCGGTCAAGGAGGCCGGATACGATGCGCGGAGTCAGCAGCGAGGACGGCCTTGACGAGCCGACCTGCGAGCAGCGCGATGGTCTCGCGACCGTAGGGCTGTGGCGGTGACGTTGACCGGCTCAGCCGGAGACGATGGAACGATAACCCCTGATGTAGTCAACCGTGAACCGCTTGGGATAGGGATGCTCAGGCCGCGGCGACTCCCCCTGTTCGGGGAATTCGTAGATGTTCAGCATCAGCTGCATCGGATAGCTCGGCGACTGACGAACCGTCCGGACATGACGCCCGTCGACGAAGAAGGCTACGTGCTCGGGAGTCCATTCGGCGGCGTAGACATGGAACTCCCGAGCATCGATGGGCAGGGTCTCCACCGTGAAGTCGTCAGTGATCTCCGAGTCCCCGAACGGATGAACCCCCATCCCGATCTTCGCACTGTCCGATCCGACGTCGCGGCCGAAGATCTCACATATGCATATCTCGGCGGAGCGCTCCGGCTCGTCCTCGTAGCCGATCATCCATAACGCGACCATGCATTTCGGATCGTCGATCGCCCTGGCACGCATTTCGATCAGCCCGTACTGCGGGGTGTAGAGCCGGACGTTGCGCTGGGCCTCACGCACGACGGCCTTGGAATCGCGCCCATGCTGGCCGATCGTGCTTCCCGCCGGCCCGGCGAAGACACCGGTCTGCAGCGACGACACGCGGAGCGATCCCTCAAGCTCGGGCGACCAGGGCGGCTGCTCTTCCTCGATCAGCAGGTGCAGGTATCCGCCGGACAGTTCGTACCGGGCGGCGGAGGCCGCGTGGCTGCTCCACTGGGGCAGGTACCGAGGAACCCAGTGGCCTTCGTCGAGGCGGTCGCCCTCGAAGGTGTCCTCGAACTCCAGCTCGTAGCCGGCCTGTGTCACTGTTGATCTCCAACTCGCGGTGTTCCCAGGTTGTAGGACAGTGCCCGATTCCTGCGGTACGCACCGGGCGGCGGACTGACCGCCGAAGAACGGGCCGAACGGGAACAGGTACGGCTGTGTGCCGCCGATCTGTTCGCCTAGGAGGGCGTGCGCATGGCCGATCGTACGATCTCTTCCAGATGCTCGCTGTGCGCGCCGTGCCAGTAGATCTGACCGCATTCCGAGCATCGGCCGTATATGTCGTAGGAACGCTTGGTCCCGGGCTCCAGCAGGCGGTCGATCTCGTGTTTTTCGACGGGGATCAACTCCCCGTTGCAGGCCGTGCAGCGGGTCCACGGCCGCAGCGGTGGCGCGAATCGCTCCAGCAGGTCGCGGAGCTGGTCGTTCGCCTTGATGCCTCGTACGTAGGCGCCGAGCCAGAGTGCCCGGCGGCAGAGCAGGCCGTGGTCCTGGGTCAGCAGCACGCGGCGTTCCCGGTTCGCCTCGACGACCAGGGAGGGGTCGTCCATGTCGTTGTGGTAGGTCGCGTCCACGCCCAGCAGCCGGAGCCGTCGCGCGAGGGTGCCCAGGTGGACGTCGAGCAGGAACCTGGGCGCCTGCTGTCCCGGTTCGAGTGGCACCCGCTGGGGGCGGGGCACGGCGTGAACATGGATCACGTCACCGGCGGCGGGCTGGTAGGACGGGCCGACCTCCGCGCCTTCGACGGTCAAGGGCCCCACCTCCGGCAGCGGAATGCCAAGCGACTCCACGACATGCCCCAGCGTCGATGTCCCGTCGGGCGTCACCCGCTGCCACTTGCCTCGCCGGCGCGCGGGCAGGAACAGCAGCAACTCGGTGGCGATATGCAGGCGGACGTCAGCTTCGATCACACTTTCAGCATGCCATCCGCCGCAGGCGCCCCGACACAAACACCGGTTGGGGCGACGTCGGGCCCTTGGGAACACCACTGGAGCACAGCACCTCGTGGTGTGGCCGGGGACCGGGTTCGAGGTCGTTCATCTGGGTCAGCAGGTCCTGGACGTTTCTGGCTTCGATGGGTCCGGGGGCGTTGGGGAGCCAGAGTGGGAAGGCCCGGTAGCGGCGGGCCCGGCGGCGCCAGGGGGTGACCCATCCTGGGTGGCGGGATTCCAGGTCGCGGGCCAGGTCGGTGGCGTTGTCCGTGCTGGGCGCGGGGTTCGCGGGGTGAGGGTTGGTACGTGCGGGGCCTGCTCGGCGACGGCGGCGGCCTCTGGGGCGGAGGGGTTCGCTGGCCGGGGTGACCATGGAGGCGTCGCTTTCCGTCGTGGTTTGGGGTGGGGAGGCCGACGTCCCGGACGGGGGATCGGGTCCGTGGACGCCGGCCTCGGTACGGTCCACGCCTGGCAGGGGGGAGTCGTCGGCGTGGACCGACTCCGGGGCGGCGGGATCGGGGGATCCCTTCTACCCGGAGGTCGGGGAGGTTAGGGCTGTCGGGGTCGGGTGGGGAGGTCGAACCAGACACCGGTGCCGAGTTGGCCGGTGCCGCACAGGCGGGTCCATTGGGTGCCGCAGCGGTCGTGGGTGAGTTCGGTGACGATGCCGCAGGCCCCGGCCGCCGAGTTCGAGGTCGTCGAGACGTTCGGGAATGGGCGGGGGGCGGTGCAGGAGGTGTTCGATGAGTGTGGTTCCGGCTCCGGCGTCGACGACCTCGGCTCTGACCGGTAGGCCGTGGTGGTGCAGGAGGCGTAGTTCGTAGGGTCCGGGGGCGTAGCGGGTGGCGTTGGTGACCAGCTCGGAGACCACGATCTCCAGCTCGTCGAGCACGTCGGCGGCCAGGGGAAGCTTGGCCAGCTGATCGCGGAACAGCTCCCGAGCACGCCGGGCCGCATTGCCTGCAGGTAGGCACCAGGCGGTCATCCGGAAGCGGTTGTGAGGTTTGCCATACTCGCCCGCACCCAACTCGGACACTTGATCGACGTCGCCGCGCACCCGGCGGTCACCCTTCAGATCATCCCTCTCGCCGCAGGCGGTCACCCCGGCTTGGACGGTGAATTCACCATCCTGGACTTTCCCGACGAAGAAGACTCACCCGTGGCCTATCAGGAAGGTTTTTTCGGAGATATCTTCGTGGAAGCACCCGATGACGTCGCCCGGTATTACCGGGCCGCCGAGACCGCACGCGGCAAAGCCCTCGCCCCCGACGAGTCAGTGACGCTGATCAAGGACGTAAGGAAGGCGATTCGATGACCAGCGAGCAGGGTTGGATCACCAGTAGCTATAGTGGCAGCGGCCAGCAGTGCGTCCAGATGAAATCAACCGCATCCGGGGTCGCCATCCGCGACTCCAAGAACTCGAATGGTCCCAGGCTGCTGTGCACCCCCGACGCCTGGAAATCCCTGGTGACCGAAGCACGGAACGGCTTCTACGACCTGCCAGGACACCTCCCCGAGACAGCGTCTCACCTGCCCAAACCGGAAGCCGGAAACCTCGGCTTGACCGCAGCCGAGTGGCTGCCCACCCCCAATCCGGGCGACGTCCGTCTGTCGATCGCGTTCGTTGACGACCACATAGCGATGCGCCTCACCCCCACGGCGGAGACGCTCGTGTTCACTTCCGGAGAGTGGAACGCATGGCTGTCCGGAGCCAGGGATGGCGAATTCGACGATCTCGCCTGAGCCGCCCGAACACGACCGGTCCGATTCTGGACCAGGATCAGTGCCGAGTCTGCCGGCCAGAGACGCTTGGCTCCCGTTGGATCGAGGATAATGATCATGGGTATGTACAGACAAGCTCTGCTCGTGGCACATTGACCCCATGAGTCCTGTCGATGGCAGACCTTGGTGGGATGACCTGCCTGTCGTGCAAAAAGTCGTTGTGTTTATTGCTCCACCGCTGTTTTTTGCAATCGGCGTAGCAGGCTTGGTGGTTTCTCGTCCTTCGGGAATCAAGCTCGCAGGAATCGTGGCCTTCATACTTCTTAGTGTCTGGCTCGCCATTGGTATGGTACGCGACGTATTACGAAAGAGGAACCCGAAGACCAGCGAGCCTCCTCTCTTCGAGAGGGCAGTGCGCGGTTACAGCCGAAAGGACGTGGACAACTACGTGGCATTGGTGCGTCAGCTAAATGACACCACCAAGAGGAGGAGAGCCCTTGCCGCGCCTGCGTTCGGTGTCACCTTAGGTGGCTACAACCGGCACCAGGTACACGCGTACCTTGAATCGATAAAAGCTGACTGCTCAGGACCGTATGGCAGGAAGATTTAAACAAGACAGCCTTGAGTTCTCTGTTTGATGTCGAACCGCACGGTGTGGGTGATGTTCCCGGCTGAGTTCGTGCTGTCGGCGCCGGTCGTCTCGAATACCGCCGTGCGCGTCGGCGGACTGCTCCTCACTGGTCGCGCCATGGTCCGTGCGGCCTCCCGGCGCCTCGCCGTGACCCGCCGAGGTCTCGCCTCGGCGCGGCCAGTGCGTGGTCATCCGCCCGCGAGTGTCGAGGCAGTGGTGCACGGTCGTGATCTATGTCGGCGTCGACGGTGAACGCGGGCGTATGGCCATCGCGGCCAGCTCCGGCGCCTGTGCGGGGTGGAGCGGTGGCATCGCGGTCAGCAGTCGCAGGTAGATGATGCCCAGCACGGCCTCCGTGGCCAGCGTGACGCTTGGGAGGTTCAGCCGGTCTTCTCGCCGGGCCCTTTCCATGATGGGAGCCAGGGCCGCGTGCTGGTGCTGATGAACCTGTGACAGGGCCTTTCCGAGGGCGTCGTCGGCAGCGAAATGCGGTGCGAGCTGTCTGATCAACTCTCCGGCGAGGGTGGTCGTCAGCACAGTGATCTTTTTGTGGAGCAGGGTTTCCAGGGCGGCGGCGACGTCGTCGGCCTTCTCGGTGGTCTCGCCCACCTGGGTGAAGGCCATGTCCACCGCGTCGGAGATCAGCGGGGCGATGTCGGGCCAGCGCCGGTACACGGTGGGGCGGCCCACGCCCGCGCGGCGCGCGATGGCCTCGATGGTCGTCCTGCCCAGTCCGTTCTCCGCGACGATTTCGAGCGTGGCCCGCAGGATGCGCTGAGAGGCGTCACTGTCGAGGGGTCTGCCGCCGCGCGGCCGGTCGATGTCACGCATGGGTTTATCCTCTCACCTAGATACGTTACGATACACAGACGTAACGGATCAGAGTGAGAGGAGCGTGTCATGCCCCTGGCGTTGATCACAGGAGGGTCGCGCGGAGTGGGTGCCGCACTGGCGCACGAGCTGGCACGACGTGGATACCGGCTGCTGCTGTGCGGCCGGGACGCCGATGCTCTGGACCGTGTCGCAGCCGCACTGCCGCAGGCCACGGCCGTCCCGTGCGATCTCGCCGATGTGACGCGACTGCCTCTCCTGGTCGAGGCGGCGGCCCGCCTGGGCGGGCTGTCGCTGCTGGTCAACAATGCCGCCGTCCAGGACGTCTACGAACTCGGAGACCTGACGCCGGATCAGGGTTGCGATCGCATCAGCCGGGAGATCGCGATCAACCTGACCGGCCCCCTGCAGTTGACGGCGCACTGCCTGCCGCTGCTACGGGCCCGGCCGGGCTCTCGGATCGTCAACGTGACCTCGGGGCTGGCCATCGCGCCAAAGCGGGGGGCCGCGGTGTACTGCGCGACGAAATCGGGCCTGCGCACCTTCACCCGGAGCCTGCGCTATCAGGAACAGGCCGCGGGATCGGGAGTCGCGGTCACCGAGGCGATGCTGCCGCTCGTCGACACCGACATGACCGCGGGCCGTGGCAGGGGAAAGATCAGCCCGCAGGACGCAGCCCGGACCATCGCCCGGGCCGTCGACCGAGATCGCGACCACGTCCATGTGGGGAAAATCAGACTGCTCAACGCGCTACACCGGGTGAGTCCGCGGCTGAGCTATCGGGTGACGCGCGACGGGTAGCACCGCTTTCGTGACCTGTTCGGAACAGCCGTCGCGCGAGGGTGCCCAGCTGGACGTCGGGCAGGAACCGGGGCGCGTGCCGTCCCGGTTCGAGCGGCACGCGCCGGGGGTGGACCACGTCACCGGCGGCAGGCTGGTAGGCCCGAGGTCGACCTCCGCGCTTTTTCCGGCCGCCTGCACATAGGAACCCGGATCGCCGGGTGACCGTCCTTGCTCAGCGGTTGTCAGCGATGTGGTTGGCGGCGACGTAGCCGAACGTCATGGCGGGGCCGATGGTGGAACCGGCGCCGGCGTAGCTGTGGCCCATGACGGCGGCGCTGGCATTGCCGGCCGCATAGAGGCCGGGGATGACCGCGGCGGCCGGAGAGAGCACCCGGGCCTTGTCGTCAGTGACCATTCCGCCCTTCGTGCCGAGATCACCGGGGACGATCTTGAAGGCATAGAACGGCGGAAGCCACAGCGGGGCGAGACAGGAGTTGGGAATGACCGCCGGGTCGGTGTAGTAGTGATCGTAGGCACTGTCGCCACGCTTGAAATCGAGGTCCCTGCCGGTCACGGCGAAGCCGTTGAAGCGGCTGATCGTGCCCTGCAGAGTATTGGCGGGGACGCCCATCTTGGCCGCCAGACCCGCGATCGTGCTCGACCTGACGAGGGCACCGTTGCCGTACCAGGCGTCCGGGAACGGCAGGGTCGGCGCGAGATCCTTGAAAAGGTAGCGGTTGCGGTAGCTCTGGTCGATGATCATCCAGGAGGGGATGTCCGGCGCCGTGGCGTTCTTCTGGTACATGACATGGACCACGTCGCTGTAGGGCGCGGCTTCGTTCACGAAGCGCCTGCCCTGCTGGTTGACGATGATGCTGCCAGGAAGGGTGCGCTCGGCCAGACAGAAGTACGGTTCGCCGGGCAGCGGGATCACCGGCCCCCACCAGGAGTCGTCCATCAGCGCGACCTCGGCGCCGGTCGCGAGGCCGGCCAAGATGCCGTCGCCGGTGTTGGAGGCGGCACCGATGGTCCAATCGGTGCCGATGGGCTGCTGCTGATATCGGTTGCGCATGCCGGCGTTGTGCTCGAAGCCGCCTGAGGCGACCACGACCCCGTACCTGGCCTTGAGTAGGGTCTGCGTGCCGTCGCGGGTCACCAGCACGCCGGTGACCCGGCCCGCGTCGACGCGCAGATCGACGAGCGGGGTGTTCAGCCAGACCGGCACACCGGCCTGCAGCAGTCCGGCCCGCAGCGCTCCGGCCAGCGATTGGCCCATGGTGAGCGGTTTTTTGCCCTGTGCGGTGGCCTTGATCCAGCGATTGTAGGTTTCGAGCGCGATGGCGGCGCCTTTGGCGTTGACCAGGGCGAGGTTGAGCCACTTGTAGTCGGCGCTGAAGACCACCTGGCCGTTCGGAACCGGGATGTAGGCGGGGTTCAGGTTGGCCAGTTCCGGGCCGAGGAGATTCCCGTCGAACATGTCCGGCTCGATGGATCGGCCGTTCGGCAGGCCGCCGGTCCGTTCGGGATAGTAGTCGGAGTAGCCCTCCATGTAGCGGAAGCGCAGCGGGCTGTTCTGCATCACGAAAGAGATCATCGCGGGGCCGTTGTCGAGAAACGCCGCCTGCCGGCCCGCGGGCACCTCGCTCCCGACGACCGCCGCGAGATAGGCGGCGGCTTTGGCCGGGGTGTCCGGTACCCCCGCGGCGAGGATGACCTGGTTGTTCGGTATCCAGATCCCCGCACCCGACCGGGCCGCCGAGCCGCCGAATTTGGCCGCTTTCTCGACCACGAGCGTGTTCAGCCCTCGCTCTGCCGCCACCAGCGCGGCAGTCATCCCGGCTGCCCCGGCCCCGACCACCACGACGTCATACTCCGGCGCGTCAGCGGTATCCGCATGGGCGGCGACACTGCCGATTATCTTTGAGCCGAACGCGATCCCGGCGCCGGCGGCGGCACCGCGCAGCACCTGCCGACGGGTCGGATGAGAACTGTGAGCAGGCATTCGAAGACCCTTCGCATGAGAAACGGCCTTGCCGGCACCTCGCGCCGGGTACCTGCTGTTGAAACATGTTCCATTTCGGAGTGCCAATCATGCGCTTGGTTGGTATGCCTGTCAACGACGGACGGCGTCGATCTCGACGGATCCGGATGTCCGCCCCCGGGCGGCCGGATCGAGGCGG
The DNA here is from genome assembly GCF_050943795.1 of Streptosporangium sp. CA-115845. Taxonomy (NCBI): domain Bacteria; kingdom Bacillati; phylum Actinomycetota; class Actinomycetes; order Streptosporangiales; family Streptosporangiaceae; genus Streptosporangium; species Streptosporangium sp. CA-115845. The sequence goes on from NZ_CP191988.1 coordinate 4,447,793, forward strand.
CGGCGCCCGGCGCGGTCTTCGCCGTTGCTGGTCGGGTCGGTCACGACGAACATCGGCCACCTGGAAGGCGCGGCCGGGCCGGCAGGTTTCCTGAAGGCCGTGCTTTCGCTGCGGCAGCGGATGATTCCGCCCAGCCTGAACTTCGCCGAACCCAACCCCGAGATCGGCTTCGACGCCTGACGCCTCCAGATCGTCCAAGAGAACACCCCGCTGCCAGACGGTGCGGTGGCGGGTGTCTCGTCGTTCGGAGTCGGTGGGACCAACTGTCACGTCGTGCTTTCGTCGACCGGGCGCGGGGCCGACGCACCGGAGAACCCCGTCGAGGCACCGCTGTTGTGGCCGATGCCGGGCAAGACGGCGGGCGTGGTCCGCGACCAAGCCCGCGTCCTGCACGCGGAGCTTCGTCCCGTCCCGACCTGCGCCGCCTTCGCACATCGTTTGAAGGCCATACGAGATGTCGTTGTCTCGCATGTGATGGAGCAACGTTGTCATCAAGCGGACACCACTGCCACCAAGAGGATGCCCCAGTGCGATCGCTCCTCCCCACGGTTGCTCCTTCAGCTGGGGCCGGTCGTTGGCGAGGCGCCATCCGGAGGGCGCCGTCCATGCGGATCACTTCACCGTTGAGACAGTCGTGATGGATGATCGCCGGCACGAGCTGGGCGGACTTCCATCATGTCGGCGAGCAGGAACGCGAGGCCCTCATGCCTTCGCGCCGTCGAGCACGTAGTCGTCCCCGTCCCGGACGGCGCGGGTCCGCATGGCGGCGGGATCGGAGCCCGCGTGCGACTCACTCAGGCAGTACGCGCCGAGCAGGTCTCCGCCGAGCATGCCGGGCAACCACTGACCCCCAGCCGTTGCCCGAAAAGGAGATCGCTGCCCATCTGGCCGGGCTCCGGGAAGCAGAGCTTCACCTACTGGTCGGGCTCGTCACCGGTGAAGGTGATGCGGGCCATGTGCGGTGTGAGCCGTCTGACCTCGGCCACCCGGATGAAAGAGACGGGCAGTTCCCCCATTTGAAGCTCCGAAAGTAGTGATTTTTCGGGTTCAGCCGCTACACATCGTCTTTTCCCAGGTAGGTACGCAGGTGCCGGGCGGTGAGCGAGTCGCCCGTGGAGACCAGGTCCGCGGGAGTGCCGGTGAAGACCACCCGGCCGCCGTCGTGGCCGGCACCCGGGCCGAGGTCGATGATCCAGTCGGCGTGGGCCATCACCGCCTGGTGGTGCTCGATGACGATGACCGTGTTGCCGTCGTCGACCAGCCGGTCCAGCAGGGCCAGGAGCTGGTCCACATCCGCCAGGTGCAGGCCGGTGGTCGGCTCGTCCAGCACGTACGTGGTGGCCTTCTCCGCCATCCGGATGGCCAGCTTGAGCCGCTGCCGCTCGCCGCCGGACAGGGTGGTGAGCGGCTGGCCCAGGCCGAGGTAGCCCAGGCCCACGTCGGCGAGCCGGTCCAGGACGGCGCGGGCCTGGCCGGAGGCGAAGAAGTCGCGGGCCTCGGCCACCGACATGGCCAGCACCTCGCTGATGTCCTTGCCCCGCAGCTTGTGGGTGAGCACCTCGGGGGTGAACCGCTTCCCCTCGCACTGCTCGCACACCGACGCCACCCCGGCCATCATCGCCAGGTCGGTGTAGACCAGGCCGATGCCCTTGCAGTTCTGGCAGGCCCCCTCGGAGTTCGCGCTGAACAGGGCGGCCTTGACCCCGTTGGCCTTGGCGAAGGCGGTACGGATCGCGTCCAGCAGCCCGCTGTAGGTGGCCGGGTTGCTGCGGCGCGATCCTCGGATCGGGGCCTGGTCGACCACCGCGACGTCGTCCCGGCGGGGGAGCGAGCCGTGGATCAGCGAGCTCTTGCCCGAGCCGGCGACGCCGGTGACCACGGTCAGCACGCCCAGCGGGATGTCGACGCTCACGTCCTTCAGGTTGTGCAGGCCGGCGCCGGTGATGGACAGCTGCCCGCTGGGCCGGCGTACCTTCTCACGCAGCGGGGCCCGGTGGTCCAGGTGGCGGCCGGTCAGGGAATCCGACGCGCGCAGCCCGGCCACGTCGCCGGTGAAGCAGATCCGCCCGCCGGACGAACCGGCCCCGGGACCGAGGTCGACCACGTGGTCGGCGATCTCGATCGTCTCCGGCTTGTGCTCGACCACCAGGACCGTGTTGCCCTTGTCGCGCAGCCGGAGCAGCAGGCCGTTCATCCGCTCGATGTCGTGCGGGTGCAGGCCCACCGTGGGCTCGTCGAAGACGTAGGTGACGTCGGTCAGGCTGGAGCCGAGATGCCGGACCATCTTCACCCGCTGGGCCTCGCCTCCGGACAGGGTGCCGGATTCGCGGTCCAGGCTCAGGTAGCCCAGGCCGATCTCGACCAGTGAGTCCAGGGTGTTGCGCAGGGTGGCGATCAGCGGCCGTACCGACTCGTCCTCGATGTCCCGGACGAAGTCGGCCAGGTCGCTGATCTGCATGGTGGCGCAGTCGGCGATGTTGCGGCCGTTGATCTTCGAGCCCAGTGCGGCGGGGTTGAGCCTGGTGCCGCCGCACGCCTGGCAGCTGGTGAACGTCACGGCCCGGTCCACGAACGCCCGGATGTGCGGCTGCATGGACTCGCGGTCCTTGGCGAGGTAGAGCCGCCGCACCTTGACCAGGAGCCCCTCGTAGGTGGTGTTCATGGTGCCGATCTTGATCTTGGTGGCGGGTCTGTGCAGGAAGTCCTCCCACTGGGCCGGGGTGTAGTCCTTCAGCTTGACGTCGCGGTCGAAGAATCCGGAGTGGGCTATCGACTGCCAGTACCACGAGTCCACATTGAAGTTCGGGGCGGTGATCGCTCCCTCGTTGAGCGAGAGGTCGACGTCGACCAGCTGGGAGACGTCGACGTCCGACACCCGGCCGAGTCCCTCGCACTTCGGGCACATGCCCTCGGCGCTGTTGAAGCTGAACGCGGTCGAGGTGCCGACGTGCGGGGTGCCGATCCGGCTGAAGACGATCCGCAGCATCGTCTGCGCGTCGGTCGCCGTGCCGACCGTGGAGCGGGAGTTGGCACCCATCCGCTCCTGGTCGACGACGATCGCCGCACTCAGGTTGCGCAGGGCGTCGACGTCGGGCCGGCCGAGGCTCGGCATGAACGACTGGACGAAGGCCGTGTAGGTCTCGTTGATCAGCCGCTGCGACTCCGCGGCGATGGTGCCGAAGACGAGGGAGGACTTTCCGGAGCCGGACACCCCGGTGAAGACGGTGAGCCGGCGCTTGGGAATGTCCAGCGAGACGTCGGCCAGGTTGTTCTCCCTGGCGCCGCGGACCTCGATCAGATCGTGGCTGTCCGCGGCCACGCCATGGCCGTCGGTGGGGGTGGAGGGGGACACGGGCCTTCTCCTTGATATCCTTAGGGTGTAAAGAGATAGCCCGGTAAAGTTAGTTTATGCCGTAAGGAGTGGCAAGTTGGTGGTCTTCGCCGGACAGGGCGACGCGCGCCGTTCGATGGCACTGCTGTGGCATACCCCGAGGTCGGAAGAGGGGCGCCCCGGCCCCAAGCCCGGTCTGAGCGTGGATGTGATCGTGGATACGGCCATCGCCGTCGCCGACTCCGAGGGGATGGCCGCGCTCTCCATGCGCGCGGTGGGTGAACGGCTCGGCCGCACCGCCATGGCCCTCTACACCTACGTGCCCAGTAAGAGCGAGCTGGTCGACCTGATGTACGACCGGGCCCTGGCCGAGTTGCCCACCTCCTATGAGCCGGGGGCGGGCTGGCGGGCGGCCGTGGCCTCCTGGGCCGAGGACGCCTGGACGTTCTACCTGCGCCACCCGTGGGTGCTGCAGGTCTCGCAGGCGCGCCCGGTGCTGGGCCCCAACGAGTACGTCATGCTGGAGACGGCGCTGCGCATTCTCCGCGAGACGGGCCTTACGGCCGGGGCGCTGCGGCGCCTCGTCGGGGTGCTGTTCCACTTCGTGCGCGCGGCGGCGCAGACGGTCGCGGAGTCGCGCCAGGCCCCGGCGGCGACCGGGATGTCCGACGAGGAGTGGTGGTACGCCCGCTCGGCCCTGCTGGAGGAGGTCGCGCCGGACTTCGCCGAGCGGTTCCCGACGCTGACCTGGCTCGACAGTGAGGGTGCCTACCAGTCCGAGGACGAGAGCGTGCCCTACCTGGAACAGGAGGCGAAGGAGACCTTCGCGGCCGGTCTCGCCGTCCTCCTGGACGGCATCGAGGCGGCCGTGAACAGGGCCGGCGTATGAGCACTTCCATGCTCCGCAGGGCGTGCGGGGCCCTGGTGGCACGGCCCGGTTGACCGATCATCGCCACGGCAGGGTCCGCAGGGCAGGGGGGCCTAACGGGCGTCGGGGCCGAAGGCCCGCAGGAACGTGTGGACGGCGGCGCGGGCCACGGCTCGCAGTTCGGCGTCGCCGACCTGGCGGGTTCCCAGCCGGGACCTGGCCTCCATCGGGCCGGTGAGCAGGGCGTTGAACTGTTCGGCCGCCTGTGCCGGGTCGATCGCGTGCAGGCGGCCGGCGAGCGTGAGCCGGGCCAGCCGGTCGGCCAGGGCCTGGGCGACGCGCTCGGCCGCGCGCCCCTGGACGATGTCGAGCAGGTCGGGGAACTGGTTGAGCTCCGCCGAGAGCAGCCGCCGCAGTGCCCAGGAACGGTCGTCGCAGTAGCACTGGAGCAGGCTGTGGCCGACCTCCTCCAGCATGGCGCGTGGCTCGCCGTGCTCGGTGAGCCGCTCCAGTACGGCCAGGTTCCTGGCCAGCGCCCTGTCGGCCTGAGCGGTGATCGCCTGGCGTAGCAGGGTCTCCTTGTCGCCGAAGTGGTTGTACACGGTGGCCTTGGCGACGCCCGCCTCGGCGGCGATCATGTCCACCCCGGCCTGGGCGTACCCCTGGCGGGCGAACACCGTGAACGCGGCATCCAGGATCGCCTGCCGCTTGTCGATGCGTCCGCGCGCGACGGAGGGGCTCTGTTCGGCCGAGATTCCGCTCATAGGCCGCATCATACTTCCCGAACCACCCGATTGGACTAACCAGTCTGGTTTTTTGGACTAGATTGACTAAGACTCATGGGTCTCTTAATTTGGTCGCACTGGTCTAGTTCGTTGTGATCGAAGCGGAGAGAACCCATGACAGAACCGCGAGACGACCGGCTGGATCCGGCACTGCTGCGGCTGATCGGCGTGATTTTGCTCGGCGGGCTGCTGGGCATCCTCAACAGCACGATGGCCGCCGTCGCCACCGACACCCTGGCCACCGCCTTCGACACCTCGCTGAGCACGATCGGCTGGGCCTCCACCGGCTTCCTACTGGCCGTCACGGCCACCATTCCCTTCGCCACCTGGGCCGTCGACCGGTTCGGCGGCAGGCGGCTCTGGCTGATCGGCCTCCTGCTGTTCCTGGCCGGATCGCTCACCTCCGGGCTGGCCTGGGACGTCGGCAGCCTGATCGTCTTCCGCGTCGTCCAGGGCCTCGGCGCCGGCCTCCTCGACCCGCTCGTGCTGGTCCTGCTGGCCCGGGCCGCAGGTCCGCATCGCGCGGGACGCGTGATGGGCCTGATGGGCGTGGTCCTCTCCCTCGGCCCGGTCCTCGGGCCGATCCTGGGTGGCGCCGTCCTCCAGGGACTGCAGTGGCGATGGATGTTCCTGCTCAGCGTGCCCGTCGGCGTCGTCGCCCTGCTGCTCGCCCTGCGCGTGCTGCCCGCCGACCCGCCGGCCGAGCGGCAGCCGCGGGTCCGGCTCGACGTCATCGGCCTGGCCCTGATCGGTCCGGGTTTCGCGGCGCTCATCCTGGCCCTGTCGCAGACGGCCGAGCAGGGCACGTTCACCGCCTGGCAGGCGCTCAGCCCGCTGGCCGCCGGCGCCGCGCTGCTGATCGGCTACACGATCCACGCGTTCCGCACCCGGCGCACGCCACCCCTGATCGACCTGCGACTGTTCGCCGGCCGCGGTTTCACCGCGAGCGTCACCATCATGGGCCTGGGCGGCCTCGCGAACTTCGCCGTCTTCTTCGCGCTGCCGCTGTACTACCAGCAGGCGCACGGGTACGGCGTGCTCGCCGCCGGGCTGCTGATGGCGCCCGTGGGCCTCGGCGGCTCCATCGCCATGCCGCTGGCCGGACGGCTGTCGGACCGGCTCGGCGCTCGCGGACTGGCAGGCGGCGGCGCGCTCGTGGCCGCCCTCAGCGCGCTGGCCTTCACCCGGATCGGAGCGGAAACCCCCGAGGTATGGCCCGTGCTGGGCGCCCTCACCATCGGCCTGGGCATGGGCTTCTTCAGCGCCCCCACGATGGGATCGCTGTATCGCACACTGCCCGCCCCGATGGTGGCGCAGGGCAGCTCGGTGCTTTACATGCTCAACCAGCTCGGCGCCGCGATCGGGGTCGCCGTCGTCACGCTCATCCTGCAGACCGCCGACGACGCGACAGCCGGCTTCCACCGCGTCTTCTGGTTCACCGTCACCGTGATCGCGGTCATCCTGGCCGCCGTCCCGCTCCTGCCGGGCCGGCCCCGGGCGCAGGTCGTACCGGAGACGTCATCACCGGTGCCCTCTCCATCCAGGCGGAGCTGAGCCCGGCATCGGGACGGCCCGGTCGTGGACCGGGCCGTTCCCCTTCTCCCGGACTCCTCGGGGCCCGAGCGCCGGTGGGTGTGGCCGGCGAGCCCGGACCGTCCCGGAGCTCAGCTGAACATCGCCTCCATGGTCTCGTGTGACTGCTCCTTCTTCGCGTCGGACTCGCTGCCCCAGCAGGTGTTGAGGATGATCCGGGTGCGGTCCTCCGACAGCGGGACCGTGCGGTGCAGCGTCGTGTCGGAGCGCAGGAAGTAGATGTCGCCGCTCCGGTGGGCGTAGGTGCTGATCGGGTAGCGGATGAGGTGGTCGTGGACCCGGGGGTCCTCCTTCACCCAGTTGGTGTGCGGAACGCACTGGAGCATGCCGCCGTACTCGCTGCTCGGCGCCTCCAGGATCCAGATGAGGGTGAAGCTGAAGTCGCCCCAGTGCCAGCCGTGGGTGTCGCCCTGCTTCTCCTGGCGGATGATGACGTACTTCTCCTCGTCCCAGGGGCAGTTGACGACGGGCTCGTTCGCCAGCCGGCCCAGGAAGCCTTTGAGGGCGGGGGAGTCGTAGAGCTCCGGGATCAGGGAGCTGTCGCCGGTGATGGACTGCTGGCTGACCGTGCTCATCTTCCGCGGGGAGTTGCTGGTCTCCTTGAGGTTGATGTCGATCCGGCGCGCGTGCAGGTCGAGCAGGCGCTCCACCTCGTCCGAGACGAGATCCTTGACCCCCTCGGAGACCACATTCCGCAGTTTGACATAGCCGTTCCTGCGGAAATCATGGGAGAATCTGCGGATTTCCCAGGGGTCCTGAAAGGTCTTTTCGAGATGCTCCGCGATCCGGTCGTCGAGTGAGAGCGTCCCGAGGCCGGTCTCGTAGTCGTGAGTCGGCATACGGTTTCTCCTCCGTGGTTATCGAGGTTTCCGGAACCGTAACACGCGAGTGGTGTCCGCAATTGGCGTGCGTTGTCCGTCCGGTCCCCCTGTGAAAGCATGAGCGGATTCCATCCGATCGGCTTCAGAGATTACTCGGACTACGCAGGGACGAGCGTCATGAACACCAAAGTCACATTCGTCGAGCTGTCTGCATTCGAGGCCATCCTGCCCCTTGCCTCCGGTTACATGCAGGCTTACGCACAGCACGATCCGGAGGTGGGGCCGCGATGTGATTTCGAGATCTTCTCCGCCCCGGTGTCCGCGGACAGAAAGGAGGTGATCGCAGAACTCCTGGAAAAGCGCAGCGACGTCTACGCCATCAGTTGCTACATCTGGAACATCGGATTCGCGCGCGCGGTGCTGGCCGCGCTGCACGAGCGGCTCCCGGCGGCCCGGTTCATCCTCGGCGGTCCCCAGGTCATGCTGCACGCCGAGGAGTACGTCGCCCCCGAACAGGAGAACGTCGTCGTCTGCAACGGCGAGGGCGAGAAGACGATGCTGCAGTACCTGCGCCAGGTGATCGGCGACGACCCCGACTTCTCGGCCGTCGACGGGATCAGCTTCTGGCGGTCGGGGGAACTCGTCACCACCGAGGCCGCCGAGCGGGTGCGCGACCTGATGGAGGTGCCCTCGCCCTTCACCTCCGGCGTCTTCGAGGAGGGCAAGTACACCACCGCCATCCTGGAGACCAACCGCGGATGCCCGTTCAGCTGCGGTTTCTGCTTCTGGGGCGCGGCGACCAACGACAAGGTCCACAAGTTCGAGGACCAGCGGGTCCGCGACGACATCACCTGGATCAGCAAGCACGACTTCGTGTCGATCTTCATCGCGGACGCCAACTGGGGCATGGCCCCGCGCGACGTGGAACTGACCCGCCACCTGGTGGAGTGCAGCGAGGAGAACGGCTACCCGGTGATGGTCTCGATGGCCGCGGCCAAGAACAAGCCCGACCGGATGGCCGAGATCACCGAGATCCTCGTGCAGGGCGGACTGTTGACCAGCCAGCCCATCTCCCTGCAGTCGATGAGCTCCAGGACCCTGGAGTTGGTCGACCGCTCGAACATCAAGCCCGCGACCTACACCGAGTTGCAGAGAACACTCAGGGAGAAGCGCATCAGCTCCTACATCGAGCTGATCTGGCCGCTTCCCGGAGAGACTCTGGAGTCATACAAGGAGGGAATCGCAGAACTGTGCCGGCTCCGTGCCGACACGCTCATCGTCTATCCGCAACTCCTGCTGCACAACACCTCGATATACGCCAAACGGGAGCTTCTCGGAGTGCAGGTGGAACGCGTTCCCAGTGATGTCACGGAAGCCGACGTGGTGGTCGGCACCAACTGGGTGAGCCGCACGGAGTGCGAGCGCGGCACCTGGTTCTACTACGCCGTCCACTCGCTCTACAACCTACGCGGCCTGTATTACCTCGCCAATTATCTGGAGAGGTCCGGAACAAGGCGGCTGGAGGATTTCTTCACCGACGCCGCGACGTATTTCGAGAGCCGTACCGACACCGAGGTCGCCGGTTTCCTCCGCGATTCCGTGCAGAAACTCTGGAACTACGACTTCCATAATTTCGGGATGGTCGCGCACCTCGTCCTGCACTCGCACCGCGAGGAGTTCGACGGGCTGCTCGTCGACTTCGCCCACGGTCAGTCCTGGTGGCGGGACGCCGGGGCGCGGGCCGCGTTCGAGCTCGACCTGCTGGCCAGGCCCTACATCTACCTGGCCAGGCCCAAGCCGCCGGGCTACGACTTCACCGAGCTGCGCGTCGAGCCGCACGGCAGGACGGCCTCGGTCGTCGACATGCCCGCCGACCTGGCCGCCCTTCTCATCGACCTCGACGTGACCGGCCTGGAGGCCGGCCAGGAGCACCTCACCCGGCTGGTGCTCGACCACCCACGCGGGCGGAAGCTGCCGTTCATGCCCGAGCGCAGCCTGGAGCACAACGCCTCCTACTGCCAGGGCATGGTGCTGCGGCTGCGGGAGTATCTGCCCACCTGGCGGCCGGAGTCCGAGGTCGCCGCGCTGCCGGGCCGCCGCTGAGCCGCCCGGCCGGGCCGCGGAGGGCCCGCGCGTGACGAGGGCCGTGAGGATGATCCTCACGGCCCTCGTCATGCGCGGGCATCCCGCCCGGCGGGATGCCCGCGGGCTCAGACCCCGGCCTTCGCCTCGGCCTTGGCCGACGCGCCGTCCACCGCCTCGGCGAAGTCGGCGAGCACCGGGTTCTCGAACAGCACCCTGATCGGCACGTTCACGGTGAACGTCTCCCGTACCCGGGTGATCACCTGCGCGGCCACCAGGGAGTGACCGCCGATCTCCAGGAAGTCGTCCTCCCGGGCGACTCGCCTGAGCTTCAGCACCTCGGCCCAGATCACCGCGATCGTCTGCTCCGTCGGCGTCCGCGGCGCGTCGAAGTCGTCCCCGTCCCCGTCCATGCCGCCCTGGCCGGGCTCCGGCAGTGCCTGGCGGTCCACCTTGCCAGAGGAGGTCAGCGGCATCGCGTCCAGCGTCAGGTAGGAGGCGGGCAGCATGTACGCGGGCAGCGAGCCCTGCAGGAACCGGTGCAGCTCGCCGGTCAGGCCGCTGCGGTCGGCGATGATCCTGGAGGCGTCGTCGAGCACGACGTAGGCGACCAGCCGGTCGTCGCGCACGACGACCGCCGCTTCACGGACGCCCGGGTAACGGGTGATCGCCGCCTCGATCTCGGCCGGCTCCACCCGGAAACCGCGGATCTTCACCTGCGCGTCGACCCGGCCCACGTACTGCAGCCGGCCGTCGGGCAGGTAGCGGACCAGGTCACCGGTGCGGTAGAGCCGCGCCCCCGGAGGGCCGTACGGATCGGGCATGAACGACCGCGCGGTCATGCCGGGCCTGCCCCGGTAGCCGTGGGCCAGACCGGCGCCGCCGACGTACAGCTCCCCGGGCACGCCGGCCGGGAGCGGGTTGAGCCGGCGGTCCATCACGTAGGTCCTGAAGTTGGCCAGCGGCCGGCCGATCGGCGGGGCGTAGGCCGCGGCGGGGTCGCACGCGCCCATCGTGGCGCACACGGTCGTCTCCGTCGGCCCGTAGGCGTTGACGAACCTGCGGCCCGGCCCCCAGGTCCGCACCAGCCCGGCCGGGCACTGCTCGCCCGCGACCACCATCAACCTGACCGTGCCCAGCTCGTCGCCCCTGAGCGTGCTGAGGAACGTCGGCGGGAAGGTGGCCGCGGTCACGCCCTGGTCGCCGATGACCTTCGCCGTCTCCTGCGGGGTCATGGCCGAGGGGTCCAGCACGCACAGCGCCGACCCGTTCGGCAGCGCCATCGTGATCTCCCAGATCGAGGCGTCGAAGCCGAGCGAGGCGAAGAGCGCCACCCGGTCGTCGGGCGTCAGGGAGAACTCCCGCGACAGGGCCGAGGCGAGATTGCTCACGCCGCGGTGCGGCACCTCCACCCCCTTGGGACGGCCGGTCGATCCCGAGGTGTAGATGAGGTAGGCGGTGGCGTCGGGCGCGGGCGTCACGCCGGGGCCGGTGGCCGGCTCCTCCGCCTCGATCGCGCTCCACCCGGTGTCCAGCTCGACCGTGCGCACCCGGCCGCCGCGTACCCGGCCGGCGTGCTCGGCCATGGTCAGGACCAGCCCGGTTCCGCTGTCGTCCAGGATGTGGCCGAGCCGGTCGGGCGGCAGCGCCGGGTCCAGCGGCAGGTAGACGCCGCCGGACTTGACGGTGCCGAGGAAGGCGACGAGCGCCTCGGCCGAGCGGCCGGTCATCGAGCCGACGACCTGGCCTGGCCGCACCCCGTCACGGATCAGCCGGTGGGCCACCCGGTTGGCGCGCTCGTCCAGCTCACGGTAGGTCAGCCGCCGCTCGCCGCAGAGCACCGCGAGCGCGTCGGGGGCGGCGGCGGCGCGCGCCTCGAACAGCGCGCCGATGCTCGCCTCCTCGTCGAAGGGGGTCTCGGTACGGTTCCATTCGGCGACCACCAGCCGCAGTTGCCCGGCGTCCAGCAGGGACAGGCGCGAGATGGGCCGGGTGGGGTCGCCCACGGCGTCGGTCAGGAGCGTGACGTACTGCTCGGCCCTGGTTCTGGCGCCGGGCGCGTCGAACAGGTCGAGCGCGTAGCGCACCTCGCCCTCCAGCGAGCCGGGCACCAGGATCAGCGCCAGATCCGAGGCCAGCGGGAAGCGGTCCGCCACCAGCTCCGAGGTCCGCACGCCAGGCAGTCGCAGCGCGCTCCAGGCCGGGACCGCCTGGTCGAACTCCGCCTGGTAGAGCGGCCGCACGCCGCTGGAGGCGTCCAGCCGCAGTTCCTCGGCGAGCCGGTGCGCCGGGTAGGAGCCGTGCGCGGCCGCCCCGTCGAGCGCGTCACGCACCCGGGCGACGACGGTGGCGAACGACGGGTCGTCCTCACAGCCGATCCGGATCGGGAACACCGGGGCACGGCCGTCGCCGGGCACGGGCACGCCGACCACGACCTCGTCCTGTCCCGACCAGCGGCACAGTGCGACGGCCCAGGCTGCCAGGGTGACGGCCCGGGTGTCGGTGCGGGGGGTGGCCGCCTCGGTCTGCCCCGACCAGCGTGACAGCGCCATCGCCCGCGCGGCCTGGGCGACGGCCCCGATGACGGCCCCGTTACCGGTGCCGGACTCGCGCGCGAGGGCCTCGACCCGCGCGGCCGTCTCCGGCGGGACGCCGAAGGTCACCCGGGCGCCCGTGAGGCCGGGTACGGCGGGACGGCCGCGGTCGGCGGGCAGGTCGAGGACGGGGGGCGTGCCGTCGAGCCGGTCACGCCAGTAGGCGAGATCGGCGTGACCGTTCGAAACGGCCGCGGGGGAGTCCTCGCCGTCGGCGGAGGCGTCGGCGGCGCGTCCGCCGGGGGACGCGTCAGGGGAGCCGTGGCCGCCTGCGGAGACGCCGTTGGACGGGTGCCCGTTGAGAGGGACGCCGTCGCGAGCGGCGGGGGAGCCGGCCGAGCTCTCGTAGGCCCGGGAGATCTCCCCGGCGAGACCGGTCAGGACGTGCTCGTCGGCCACCAGCCGGTGCGCCGTCATGACGAGCGCGTGGTCGTCGTCGGCCAGCCGGGCCAGGGCGATCCGGAGCGGCGGCCCCGCTTCGAGGTCGAGGCCGCGGTTGGCCTGCTCGGAGACCAGGCGCGCCAGCGACTCCTCGCGGCGGCCCGGTTCGTGCCTGCCCAGTTCCACCGGCTGGGGAACGGCGACGGGCATGGTGCCGGGCTCGGGACCACCCGGCAGTGCCGGCCGTAGGTCCTCGCGCGCCTCCAGCACGTCCTCCAGCGCGGTGGTCAGGGCCTTCTCGTCCAGCGACCCGCGTAGCCGCGCGGCGAGGGTGACCTGGTCGGTGTGGTCACCGGCGGGTTTTGCCCGGTAGGACCTCCACCCGCTCTCCTGGATCGGCGACATGTCCGGCATGAGGTGCTCCAATCAGTGCCCTGCGTGGTCGAGTTCGAGATGGACGGGGACGCGGTCGACGCCCCACATGAGGTTCGAGCGCAGCCGCTTGACCGGTCCGGTGAGTTCCATATGGGCCACCCGGCGGGTCAGCTCCTCCAGCAGCACGCGTAGTTCGAACCTGGCCAGCGCCGCACCGATGCACAGGTGCCTGCCGAGGCCGAACGTGAGGTGCCGGTTGGGGGTGCGGCCGACGTCGAAGCGGCGCGCGCCGGGGAAGGCGTCCTCGTCGCGGTTGACGGCCGGGTGCCAGACGCTGACCCGCTCACCGGCCCGGATGGTCTGTTCTCCGATCCTCGTGTCGCGCAGCGCGGTGCGCATGACGTTGAGGCTGGGGGCGGTCCAGCGCAGCACCTCCTCCACGGCGGTCGGGATGAGCGAGGGGTCCTCGCGCAGCCGCCGCCACTCGCCGGGGTTCTCCACCAGGGCGATGACGGCTCCCGCCGAGGCGTGCCTGGTCGTCTCGTTGCCTCCGGTGATGAGGCCGTTGATGTTGAGCAGGATCTCCTCGTCGGTGAGGGGCACCCCGTCGATCCGGCCGCGGATCAGCACGCTGATCACGTCGTCGCCGAGGTCGCCGCGCCGTTCGGCCAGCAGGTCGGCGTAGTACGCGAAGATGTTGGCGTTCGCCTCGGCCTTCTTCGCGTCGGAGATGACGTCGTCGGAGGTGGCGGAGCCGAACGCGGTGCGCGTCCACTGGATCATCAGGTCCCAGTCGGCGCGGGGCACGCCCAGCAGCTCGCAGATGACCGAGAGCGGTAGCCTGCCCGCCACCGTGTCGACGAAGTCGAAGGAGTCCCTGGGCGCGTTCTCCTCCAGCATCCCGCCCACCGTCTCGCGCATCGCGCCTTCGAGGCGGCGTACCACCCGGGGAGTGAGCGCGGGGTTCATCACGTCGCGCAACCGGCCGTGGCGGCCGTCGGTGACGATGAGCATCTTGCCCGCGGCGGCGCGGGCGGCGGACTCGGTCTGCCCGACCTGCATTCCCCGCTCGGAGGTGAAATTCGTCTTGTCGAGATAGACGGCCACACCGTCGGCGTATTTGGTGAACGCCCAGAAACTCGGCCCCGCCGATCTGGAGTTCCAGAACATCGGCCGGTGCTCCTGCAGGTAATGCAGGACGCCGAGGCCCGAGTCGGGTGCCGTGTAGATGTCCGGATCGGCGAGATCCAGCCCGTTCAGATCAACCGTCGTGTCCACTGTCATGTGGAATTCCTCCGTGCGTACACATCGAAGATGTCCGTGTTCCTCAGCAGGGGATCCTGGCCGATGTCGACCTGGAATCCACGGCCGGTGAGATCGCCGCGTACGGACGCCAGCCTGCCGTCGATGTCATGGACCTGCATGACGATTTGGTCGACCGCGTCCCAGTCATCGGGGGCGATTCCATCCAGCACATCGCACTCGGCTTTCTCGACGTTGATTTTCAGCAGCCCTATACGATGTACGCCCTCGGCGGCCATCACCTCTGAGATCGTCCGCACCCGGCACTCCTGCTTCTCCGTGACGTGCCTGCCCTCGGCCATGTCCGTCACGTCCTCGGGAGCGAACCCGCTGTTGGCCAGGAAAGTCCTGGTCACCTCCGCGTCGTGGTCGACGTCGGTGTACATCCCGGACATCGCGGTGGTCTCCGGATAGACGGTGAGAGTCGCCGTTCCCGGGGTATGGGAGAGCGCGCAGTCGAACGCCTTGGCGTTCAGGCCGTGGGCGGCCAGATTCGCGCACAGCGCGTCGTAAAGCGGCCGGGCAGGCTCGAAGGCAAGAATTCGAGTGCCCGGACATTCCCAGTGAAACGCCAGCGCCGCGATTCCTATGTTAGCGCCCACGTCGAACACCGTCATTCCCGGCTCAAGGCGTACGTCGTGTCTGAAGTAACTTCTGTCGCCCACGATGCTGCGATACTGCAGGCTGGTCTCGGCGGGATTGAGCTGGAATACCACATGTCCGTCCGGCAGTGTCATCTGGCGTACCCGCTGATTGTTTTCCAGGATGTCTCTCCGCTGATTTCGCATATCATCACCCTTAACAAAAAGCTTATTCCAGTCAACCAGAGGTGAAACCCGACAGGGACGGAACGATCTTATGGACACGCAGAGAACAGAAGTCGGGGCGCCGGCGGAAAATCCGCCCTCGCTCTGGCGTAATCCCGACTTCAACCGGCTCTGGGCCGGTCAGTCGATCTCGGTCCTCGGCTCCGAGCTGACCACCCTGGCCCTTCCGCTGACCGCGATCCTCATGCTGCAGGCCGGCTCCTTCGAGGTCGGCCTGCTCAACACCATGCGCACGATCGCCGCGCTGCTGCTGACGCTGATCGCCGGTGTGCTCATCGACCGCTATCGGCGCAGACCCCTCATGGTCGGCGCCGACATCGGACGGGCCGCCGTCGTGGCCCTGATCCCGATCACGGCCTTCGCCGGGTTCATGGACATGTGGGTGCTCTATGTGGTCGCCGTGGTGGTCGGCGGCCTCTCGGTGGTCTTCGAGATCGCCTACGCCGCCTACATGCCGACGCTGCTGAGCGAGGAGCAGCTGGTGGCCGGCAACAGCAGGATGGCGGCGACCGAGTCGGTGGGCGCCATCGCGGGCTCCAGCGCCGGAGGCGTGCTCATCGACCTGTTCCGGCCGGCGTACGTGATGCTGGGAGACGCGATCTCCTTCCTGGTCTCCGCCTTCGCCCTGTCGCGCATCCGTCACGTCGAGCCGCCCGTCGAGCGCCAGGACAGCGGCGGGCGCGGCGCCGTCGGGGCGATGCTCCACGACATCAAGCACGGCCTGAAGGTCACCTACCGCAACGCCTACGCCCGCCCGTTGATCCTCAACTCCGCCGGGGCGAACTTCGGGTCGATGATGATCCTGACCCTGTTCATCCTGTACGCGGCCAGGGAGCTCCAGCTGTCGGGCACCTGGATCGGCTTCATCTACGCGGTGGGCAGCATCGGCGGTGTCATCGGCGCCGTCTTCGCGGGCAGGCTGTTCGAGAAGCTCGGCTACGGGCGCGGCATCATGACCGCCCTGATCGCGTTCCGGGTGCTGTGCCTCACGCCGTTCGTGGCCGGTCCGCAGTGGCTGCAGATCACCCTGTTCTCGGCGATCTGGTTCGTCACGGTGTTCGGCGTGGTGGCCGGGAACATCGGCCAGCTCACGCTCTTCCAGTACGTGATCCCCAACCACCTGCGCGGCCGGGTCATCGGCGCGAGCCGCGCGGTCTACCTCGGCATCCTGCCGCTGGCCGCGATGCTGGCCGGGGTGCTGGGCGAGCTGATCGGGGTCAAGCCCGCCATCTACGCCGGTGCCGCGTTCCTGCTGCCCTGGATCATCCTGCTCTTCCTGTCGCCGGTGCCGAACCTGCGCAGGCTGGAGGACGCCGAGATCCTGCAGGACATCGAGGAGCCCGACGGGAAGCCCGGCGGGCGCGAGGACGGCAAGGACGCCTGAGGTCAACCCGGGATGCGCGCGGACATGCTCCGCGCGATCTCGTCGAGCAGGGCGGCGGGCGCCTGGAGGTAGCTCCAGTGCCCGCCGTCCAGCACGGTGTGGCGGGTCCGGCCGTAGCACTCCCAGCCGCCCATCTGCTCAGGGGGGATCTGCGTGTCCCCCGACCAGCCGATCGTGGTGATCGGGCAGGGCAGCTGCACCGGGTCGGTCCGCTCGAAGCGGCCGTAGGCGGCCACGTCGGCGCGCATGACGCTCGCGGCCATCTCCACCAGTTCGGGCAGCGGCTCCGCGCCGCGCGCCCGCATCAGATCCGACACCAGCGCGCCCACCTGCTCCTCGTCGAGCCGCAG
Source organism: Streptosporangium sp. CA-115845 (assembly GCF_050943795.1). Taxonomy (NCBI): domain Bacteria; kingdom Bacillati; phylum Actinomycetota; class Actinomycetes; order Streptosporangiales; family Streptosporangiaceae; genus Streptosporangium; species Streptosporangium sp. CA-115845. Next base: position 4,464,486 of record NZ_CP191988.1, read on the forward strand.
GATGCTCGGCCACGACGCCCGGTGCGGGGGGACCATCGAGGAGGCGAACAGGTGGCTGGGCAGCGGGCCGCCGCGCTCCATGAGCAGCAGCGTCGCCTCGTAGCCGATGAAGACGGTGCCGCAGTGGCTGATGAAGCCGAACGGCCGGTCCAGGTAGGGCTCCAGGCCCTTCAGCATCTCGGCGGCGACCTCCGCGTAGCTCTCGAACGACGGCTCGCGCAGCCGGTTCTCCCTGCCGGGCAACTGCACCGGGCACAGCTCGATCCCGTCCACCTCGGCCGGCCACCCGTGGTACATCGACGCCCCGGCACCCGGGTAGGGCAGGCACCACAGCCGTGCCCTCGCCTCGGGGGCGGGGGCACGCAGCAGCCATGTGGGGCGGCTCCGCCGCCGCTTTCTCTCGGTCATCGTGGGATTCCTTCCGCCCTGATGGTCTGGATGAGGGTCTCGGGTGTCGGTGCCCTGAGGAACTCGCGCAGCCGGACCCGCACGCCGTAGCGGCTCCCGATCTCCTCGACGAGACGGGTGGCCGACAGGGAGTCGCCGCCGGAGCGGATGAAGTGGTCGCCCAGCGCGCCGCGCGCGCCGAGCGCCCGCTCCCACAGCTCCAGCACCCCCGCCGTCACCGGGTCCGTGCTCCTCTCCCGCCCGCGCGGGGACTCCCCCCAGGAGGGCGCGGGCAGGGCGCGGCGGTCCACCTTGCCGGCCGCGTTCAGCGGCAACCGCTCCAGCGCCGTCCAGGCGGTCGGAACCATCGGCTCGGGCAGCCGGGCCGAGGCGAAGGCGCGCAGTTCCCCGATCTCGAACCGGGCACCCTCCGGAGCGACGGCACGGACGACGTAGGCGCACAGCCTCAGGTCGCCGCCGGGACCCGGCACACCCGTGACCACGCACTCGCGCACCCCGGGGTGCCGGAGCAGCACGGCCTCCACCTCCGCGGGCTCCACCCGGTGGCCGCGGATCTTGACCTGCGCGTCGACGCGGCCGTGATGCTCCAGCCGCCCGTCAGGCCGCTCCCTGACCAGGTCACCGGTCCGGTAGACGCGGCCTCCCCCACCGGCGGGGTCGGGCAGGAAGCGCTCGGCGGTGCGGGCCGCCTCGCCCAGGTAGCCGCGGGCCAGCTCGGGTCCTGACACGAACAGCTCGCCGACCTCGCCCGCCGCGACCGGCCTCAGGTCCGAGGTCAGCACGCCGGCGCCGACCTCGGGCCAGGCACGCCCGATGGGGGGACGGGTCCGCCTGGCGGCCTCGTCGGCGGTGACCGAGGTACAGCGGTCCTCCAGCGGTACCAGGCAGCTGGTCACGCCGTTGGCCTCGGCGGAGCCGTACTCCACCGCGACCTCGAAGGGCAGGTCGGGTGCGGGCCACACGCGCACCGCGTCACTGCCGACCGTCATGAGCCGCAGCGACGTCTCCGCCGGCCACGGCAGGCCGTACAGCGGCTCGGCGAGCGGCATGTTCACGTACGCGCGGGTGATTCCCGAAGCGACCATCCAGTCACGCAGCTCGGACGGCGAGCCCGCGGTCGCCGCGTCGGCGACGTGCACGCTCGCACCCGAGCAGAGATAGGGCCACAGCTCCACCACCGAGACCGACGAGGCCGGGGGAGCCAGCCAGCTGGAGCGGTCGGCGGGGGTGATGCGGTAGGCCTCGGTGTGGGTGGCGACCCGGTGGGCGACCGCCCGGTGGGTCACCCCGACGAGCTTGGGCCGCCCGGTCGACCCGGAGGTGTGCACCGCGTACGCGAGCTGGTCGGGATGCGCGGGGACGCCGGGCCCTTCGGCGGAGGGGGCGGCGTCCAGGGGGCCGTCGATCACCACGGGACAGCCGTCGAGCACCGGGGCGAGACGGTCCTCGGGCCAGCCGGGGTCGAGCAGCACCGCCGTGCCGCCCGCCTTGCAGACGGCCAGCAGCGCGACGAGCAGCTCGGGGGAGCGGTCCAGCCGTAGCGGGACCGGTGTCTCGGGGCCGACGCCACGGCGCAGGAGCGACCGGGCCAGGCCGTTGGCGCGGGCGTCGAGCTCCCGGTAGCTAAGCGACACGGCCCCGGAGACCAGGGCCGTGCTGTCCGGCGTCTCGAGCGCCCGCTTCTCGAACAGGGTGTGGACGACGTCCACCTGTCCCTCCGTTCACCCGGCCTTGGCGTCGTGGATGCCGCGGACGGGGATCTCGCCGGTGGCGACCTGGTTGAGGATGAGCCTGGCCCACTCCTCCACGCTGCGGTTCATCCGGCGGGCCGCGTCACGCCACGACTGCTCCTGGTCGACGGGCACGTCTATCTGGATCACGGCCTTCTGCCTGGCGGTCTCCGGGGCCCGGCCGGAGAGGGCGGCGGTGCGGTGCGCCTTGATCTGGCTGCGCAGGCGGTTGCGGGACCAGCTGAAGCGTTCCGCGCGGTCCAGCCAGAGCGTCTGCTCGTGCTCGGGGAGCGCGGCCACCTCCGCGTGGTGCTGGAGGCTGAGCCTGTCTCGCCGGCGGGATACCGGGAAGCGCCGGGCGACCCAGGCGTAGTTGCGCAGGGTCTGGATGTCGAGGGAGCTCTCCTCGACCGCTCTCTTGTAGCGGTCGGTGTACTCGTTCTCGCCGTAGACCAGCCAGTCGCCGAGCCACCAGGCGGAGGAGTCGGCGATGAGGGAGATCTGGTGGCCGATCCGGCGCCAGGTGTCGAAGGGAAGGCTCACCGGGAGCTGGAGTCCGGTCCGCCTCGGCTTGGCGGACGCGTCCAGGGCGAGTTTGGAACCCTGGGAAGGGGTGGCGCGCGGGCCGGGGACGGACGGCCTGTCATCACGTGGGGGCGGCGCCTGGCGGTTCGCCGCCCGGTTGAGGGAGAGCACCTGCATGCGACTTTTCCTCCGGATTTCTGTGCATATGGAGTGAGTCAGGTCGGTACCTTACCCACGGTTTTCGGTAGCGCACTTTCGATCATGAGCAATTTCCAGATGTCCTTTCCGGGGTGCGCTGGAAAGCTGGAATCGGGTCGATGACCAGCGATAACTCCATTTTCCTTGGCGATTATTTTTGTTCTGTGATATGCGCGACCAGGCGAAAAGCGACCTCTCGGAAACGGAATTAGTCCATGACCTATCCAGGGTTTCGGTCCGCGAATACACGCACGGTACGTCGTTACGCGATCGCGTACGGTCTCGCCGTCGTGCTGCCCGCCGCGCTGGCGCTGCTGATGCTGGGGTTCGACGCGGGGACGGCCACCGGCCCCGTCCCGATGCCCTCGGTGGGGGTGGGCCGGCAGCAGCAGGTGCCGGCCATCCCCCTGCTGCTGTTCTCCATCACCGTGGTCGTCGCGCTGGCCCATCTCGGCGGAGCCGTGCTGAGGCGGCTCGGCCAGCCCCGGGTGATCGGGGAGATGGCCGCCGGCATCGTGCTCGGCCCCTCCCTGCTCGGCGCCGTCTGGCCCGAGGCGTACCGCGCGCTGTTCCCCGGCGCCGTCATGCCCTACCTGAACCTGCTGGCCCAGTTCGGACTGGCCTTCTTCATGTTCCTGGTCGGGCTGGAGCTCCGCGGCGACCTGCTGCGCGGGCGGGGCCGGATCGCGCTGCTCTGCGGCCAGGCGAGCGTGGCCATCCCGTTCGCGCTCGGGGTCGCGCTGGCCCTGCTGATCTACGCGCCGCTGGCGGCCGCGCCCGTCGGGTTCCCGGTCTTCGCGCTGTTCGTCGGCGCCGCGCTGAGCGTCACCGCGTTCCCCGTGCTGGCCAGGATCCTGCTGGAACGCGGGCTCTTCCACACCCCGGCCGGGGCGCTGACCATCACCTGCGCCGCCATCGCCGACGTGACCGCGTGGTTGCTGCTGGCCGTGGCGATCACCATGGCCAGGGGCTCCGCACCCGCCGAGGCGCTGCGCACGCTCGGTCTCACCGCGGCCTTCGCCGCCGTCATGGCCGGGGTGGTACGGCCGCTGCTGGCCCGGCTGCTGCGCCGGGGGCTCTCCCAGGAGGCGACGCTGCCCGTCGTCATCGTGGGCCTGCTCGTCTCGGGGCTGCTGACCGAGCTGATCGGCATCCACCTGATCTTCGGCGCGTTCCTGTTCGGCGTCCTGTTCCCCCGCGACGGTGACGTGCGGCTGAGGCGGGTCCGCGAGCGCACCCAGGACTTCACCACGTCCTTCCTGCTGCCGCCCTTCTTCGCCTTCGTCGGGCTCAACACCCGGATCGGGCTGCTCGGCCAGGACCTCGCGATGTGGGGCTGGTGCCTGCTGATCCTCGCCGTCGCGGTGGCGGGCAAGATCGGCGGCGTGCCGGCCGTCGCCAGGCCGCTGGGCGTGCCGTGGCGGGAAGCCTCACGGCTCGGGGTGCTGATGAACTGCCGGGGCGTGACCGAGCTGGTGATCCTGAGTATCGGCCTCGGTCTCGGCATCATCACCCAGGCGCTTTTCACCATGCTGGTGATCGTCGCGCTGGTCTCCACCGCCGCGACCGCGCCCCTGCTGGAGTTGCTGGACCGCCGGGACGCACGGCGCGATCGGGAGGTACGGGGGACGGCGGAGGCCCGGATACGCCGGTCCGCCTGAGCGGCCTTCAGGAGGCGCGGGGCAGCACCCGGGGCTCCGCGCCCAGCTCGCGCAGCTTGGCGCGGACCTCGCCGGGACTCTCCCCGGCGACGGTGAGCCGGGAGGTGGCGAACACCTCGCCGTCGGCGTCGGCGATCGGTGCGCCGCTGTAGGGGACCTCGCCGCTGAAGCGGGCGGCGCAGAGGTGGTCGCGGAGCTCGGGCCTGGCGTGCAGGGAGAAGATCGGCAGCCGGGTGGCCATCGCGGCCAGCCGCATGGTGCCCGACACCCGGGGGTTGATCTCCAGCAGGTGCACCTCGCCGGCCGGGGTCAGCAGGAACTCCGCCTCCAGGTAGCCGTGCGCCTCGGTCAGATCGGCCAGCCGCTTGCCCACGGCCCGCAGCTTGCGGTCCCAGGTGCCGCCGAGCGCCGGGTCCGGGCAGAGCCGCAGCCGCTGCCACGGCGGCACCAGGTCCTGGGTGGTCGGACCCTTCCACACCGGCGGGAAGGTCGCCGTGCCGTGCTCGTCGCGGTAGATCAGCACCGAGTACTCGACCCCGTCGACGTACAGCTCGCCCAGCTCGTTGGGGGCCAGTCGGCACTCGCCCGCGCGGGCCAGCCGGGTGCCGGCACTCTGCGTCCCGTGCCGATCCTTGATCACCACGGGGGTGTCGGGGCCGGCCTCGGGCAGCGGCTCACCGGCCCGCGCCCACGGTGGGGAGACCAGGCGGTAGCGGTCGAAGAACTCCTTCATCAGGATCTTGTCGCTGCCCAGCGAGGCGCAGAGCCGTGACTGGCACTCGGCCCGGTGGCCGAGCTCGCGGAGCCGGAACGCGAGCAACTGGTCGCGGCCGAGCGTCGCGTGGCTGGAATGGAAGATCACCGTCGCCCGCGGGGCCCGGCCGATCGCCTCCAGCAGCGGGGCCACGTCCACGCCGGCGTCCTCCCCGGTGAAGACGGCCCGGTCCTCGGAGGCGAGGTCGACGAAATGGCCGAACCAGCTCTCCAGGCTGGCGGGGGCGACGGCATGGATAACGGGAAACGTCTGTCGGCTCATTTGGATTACTCCGGAATCGACGCTGGAAACAGGGGCGACGTTACCCGGTACGGGCCATCGAGAATGCCTCGTCGAACGCCTCCAGATACGCACCGACCAGCGGCGAGTTCTGTTCCCAGAGGAAATTAACCGGCAATTTCATCCAGCGGGCGAACAATTCCGCGGAACGCGGAAACGGACGGTCGTTCACCGTGGCCGCGGCCCGCACCGCGGCGGCGACCTGGGGTGACCAGTCAGGCGCGGTGCCCTGGAAGAGGGGGAAGACGTGCAGCGGCCGGGTGGCCGGGGCGCGCACCTTCAGACCGCGCTCCTGGCCGGCCGCCACCAGGCCGTCCCTGCTGAACGGGCACTCCGGCGTCACCTCGACGACCCCGTCGTACCACGCGCCCATCGTGACGCCCTCGGCGATGGGGGAGGGGCGCACCCCCGGCAGCTCGCCGAGCCCCGAAGACAGGGCCGACATGTTGGCCACCCGGCGCTCCACCAGCTCGTCCAGCCGGTCGAGGTGGCTCTGGGCCAGTACCGCGCCGGGCGTGGAGATACGGAAGTTGCCGCCGAGACCGGTCAGCAGGAACGGCCGGTAGCGGACGGCGTCGATGGTCAGGTCGGTGCGGTGCCGGAAGTTGGTCAGCAGGCAGGCGCGGGCGAAGACGTCCTCGGAGTCGGTCAGCAGCATGCCGCCCATGCCCCCGGAGACCAGCTTCCTGCCGCCCACACTGAAGATCGCGATATCGCCCAGGGAACCCACCGGCCGGGAACGGAAGGTGGAGCCGTGGGCGTGCGAGCAGTCCTCGACCAGGGCGAGCCCGCGCCGGGAGGCCACTGCCCGCAGGGCGTCCATGTCGCAGCTGTGGCCCCACAGATGGGTGACGACGATCGCGACGGTACGCGGCGTGACCAGTGCCTCCACGGCCGAGGGGAGCACGTTCCCGGTGGCGTCGCCCGCGTCGCAGAGCACCGGCACCGCGCCCAGCAGGAACAGCGGCGAGGCGGTGCTGAAGAACGTGAGGTCCGGGACGATCACCTCGTCACCGGGGCCGATGCCCAGCGCGAAGTAGGCGGCCAGCAGTCCCGCGGTACCCGAGGTGAGCGCCAGGGCGTGGACGCGGCCGTGCCGCTCGGCGAACGACCGCTCCAGCTCGGCCAGCTCGGGCCCGTAGTCGTAGTCGAACGTGCGCCCCCGCGTCACCAGCTCGGCGACCCTGGCCGCCACGCCGTCGTCGTAGACCGGCCATTCGAGCGGGTGCGGCGGGCCCGCGGGTCCACCTTCCAGCGAGCTCACCCGTCCACCTCCCGGCGCGCCACCAGCCTGGTCACCGCGTGGGTGTGCGGCTCCTCGTGGCCGGTGTGGGTGTGGGTGGAGTCGGTGTCGGTGGCGCTCAGCACGGTCCATCCGTCGTACCTGGCGAGGTACCAGTCGTGGGGCAGCAGGACCGGCAGGCGCATCTCGCCGGCGGGAGGCCGGTAGGCGTGGCCGCCGTTGAACATCAGCAGGGCGTTGACCCCTCCCGGGGAGGTCGCGGCCTGGAGCCTGGCGATGACGTCGGCCACCTGCCTCTCGTCCCGCAGCCAGTGCAGGACGCTGCACGCCAGCACCCCGTCGAACGAGCCGGGCGCGAGCCGGGTGGTGCGCGCGTCGCCCCGGCGCCACTCGATCCCGCCGGCCCCACCGCCGGTACCGCCCCAGGCCCGCGCGCCGTTCTCCAGCGCGGCGGCCGACACGTCCATCGCCAGCACCCGCGCGCCCCGCTGGGCGAGTCGCACCGCGTTGCGCCCCTCGCCACACCCCACGTCGAGCACCGTGGGCGCGCCCGCGCCAGGTGGAGCGGAGGGCGGAGCGATCTCCTCGGGTGCCGGGGGCAGCGAGAGCGCGTCCGCCAGGGTGTCGGAGATCCCGTCCGGCCTGCGCCCCCACAGGCAGGTGGTCCGGGTGTAGCGGGCGTCGCAACCACCGTCGTCGTAGCCGTTCGATCGCGTGTGAGGTCTCATCTGGCGGAGGCTAGGCGCGGCCCTGAGCACCGTCAACGGAGGTGGGCGGCCGCCGTGCGCCGCGGGGTCCGCGCGGGTACGAGCCTCGACCTGTCGCGCGCCGAGCTCACCCGGGTGGGGTAGTCGCCGGTGATGCACCCCTCGCAGAGGCCCTCACCCGCCGCGCTTCCGAGCGTGTGCCGCATGCCCGCCACCGACAGATGCGCCAGGCTCGTCGCGCCGATGATCCGGCACACCTCCTCGCCCTCGCGCCCGGTCGCCACCAGCTCATCGGTGTCGACGATGTCCACCCCGTAGTGGCAGGGCGAGATCAGCGGCGGCGCGGCGATCCGCACGTGCACCTCGCTCGCCCCCGACTCGCGCAGCAGCGCGACGATGCGCCGCATGGTGGACCCGCGCACCATCGAGTCGTCGACCACCACGACCCTGGCCCCGTCCACCGGCGAGCCGACGGAGAACTTGCGCCGCAGCCTGCGCTCACGCCGTCGCGGGTCGGGCTCGATGAACGTCCTGCCCACCCGCTCGTCACGGACCAGCGCCCCGGCCAGCGGCAGCCCCGCCGCCCGCGCGTACCCGCGGGCCGCCGGCACGCCGGAGGCCGGGACGGCCACGACCAGGTCGGCGTCCACCGGGGACTCCAGCGCCAGCCGCTCGCCGAACGCCACCCGCGTCGCGCCGGTTCTGGTGCCGCCGATCCTGGAGTCCTGCCTGGTCAGGTAGAGGTGCTCGAAGACGCAGAAGCTGCGCGGGGCGGGCTCCGCCACGTGGTGTGCCCCGATCGGGCGGCCGTCGCGCAGCACCAGCACCTCGCCCGGTTCCACCTCCCGCTGCTCGGTGCAGCCGAGCGCGTCGAGGGCGCAGGTCTCCGAGGCGACGACCGCTCTGCCCTCGGTGAACCCCGCCACCAGGGGGCGCAGGCCGTGCGGGTCCCGGAAGGCCACGAGGTACTCGCCGACGGCGCACACCACCGAGTACGCGCCCCGCAGCACCCGCGTGGCCCGCGCGACCCCGGCCACGATCGGGCCGGGGTCCGCGGGGTGCCGGTCCTCCGGGCCGGATGCGGCGCCGAGGAGCATGCCGGGTGTCTCGCCCGCGTCGGCGAGCAGGGCGAGGATGATCTCGGAGTCGCTGGTCGAGCGGAACCCGTACCCCTCACGGCCGAGCCGGGCGCGCAGCTCGGCGGCGTTGACGAGGTCCCCGTTGTGCGCCAGCGCGATGCGCCGTGCCTCGTGCACGAAGGGCTGGGAGTTCTCCGGCACCGTGGCGCCGGTGGTGGAGTACCGGGTGTGGGCGACCGCCACTCTCCCGGCCCGCCAGGCCGCGAGGCCGTCACGGGCCGGGTCATCGTGGGACGGGTCACCACAGGCCGAGCGGGAGGCGAAACCGAGCGCCCGCCGGACCCGCACGCCGCCGGGGCCGGCCACCGCGATGCCCCAGGACTCCTGGCCGCGGTGCTGCAGGGTGACGAGCCCGTCGAAGGCCGGTTGCCCGGCTGTTCCTTCGATAACGGATACACCGACTATTCCGCACATACGCTCCCCTTCAAAACCCTAACATTTCCCGAAAAATGCGTTAAATCGCTTCTGTCTGGCCATGGCATTGTTCTGCTGGCAGGCCCTGTCGAATGATGAATGAAGCGAAGGAGACGCAGAATGTCGGAGAACGCCGAGTACACGGTGGTGCGCAATCACGAGGAGCAGTACTCCATCTGGTGGACCGACCGTGACATTCCCGAGGGCTGGCGGAGTGTCGGCCACAGCGGCACCCGCGAGGAGTGCCTGGCCCACATCGAGGAGGTCTGGACGGACATGCGCCCGCTGAGCCTGCGCCGGTGGATGGACGGCGAGCGGTCCTGACCCGCGGGCGCACCGACGAACAGTCCCGGAAGGAACGGTCCCCGAAGGAGGAGCCGATGGACACGATCCAGGAGCACGACGCGCGCCTGGTCGTCGAGGAGTGGAACCGCACCGAGCTGGCCGACGAGCCGGCGACCGTCATCGAACGGTTCGCCGCCCAGGTCGCCAGGTCGCCCGCCGCCACGGCGCTGACGGACGAGGAGGGCACGGCCCTCGGCTACGACGAGGTGCGCCGCGCCGCCAACCGCCTGGCCGGGCACCTGCTCGGCCTCGGCCTGCGCACGGAGGACCGCTGCGCCGTCTACCAGCGCCGTTCGGCCGGCATGGTGGTGTCCATGTTCGGCACGCTGGCCGCCGGGGGCGCCTACGTCCCGATCGACGAGGGCAACCCACCCGAGCGGGTCGAGGCGATCCTGCGCGACGCCGGCACCGCCGTGGTGCTGGCCGACTCCACCACCGAGGCCGAGGTGCCGCCGGGCCCGTGGTTCGTGGTGAACGTCGACGACCACCCGGGAAGGGAGGAGGGCGATCCCGGGGTGCCGCTGCACCCGGCCAACCTCGCCTACGTCATGTACACCTCCGGCAGCACCGGGACGCCCAAGGGCGTCCTCATCGAGCACCGCGCGGTCACCGCGTTCGTCCGGGGCGCCCAGCACCTGTACGGGCTCTCCCCGCAGGACCGCCTCGTGCAGTTCTCCTCGATCGCCTTCGACGTCTCCACCTTCGACGCCTTCGGGGCGCTGCTGTCGGGGGCCACCCTGCACGTCGCCGCCGCCGAGACCCGTACCTCCGCCGAGCGTTTCCGCGACCTGCTGCGCGAGCGGCGCATCTCCGTCTACATGGGCACCCCCGGCATGCTGAGACTGCTGGAGCCCGAGGACTTCCCCGACCTGCGGGTGCTCGCGGTCGGCGGTGAGAGCTACTCGGGTGAGTTCACCACCCGCTGGGCGGCCGGGCGCAGGTTCGTCAACAGCTACGGGCCCACCGAGACCACGGTCGGTGTCATCACCCAGGAGTGCCGGGGAAGCTGGGACAGCTCACCGCCCATCGGGCGCGCCATGCCCAACCACCGGGCCTACGCCCTGGACGCGTCGATGTGCCCGGTCCCGATCGGCACGGTCGGCGAGCTGTACGTCGGCGGTCCCGGCCTCGGCCGCGGCTACCTGGACCGCCCCGGCACGAGCGCGCTCTCCTTCGTCCCCGACCCGTTCGCCACCACACCGGGCGAGCGGCTCTACCGCACCGGCGACCTGGTGCGCTGGACCGCCGACGGCGAGCTGGTCTTCGCCGGGCGGGCCGACCGCCAGGTCAAGGTACGCGGTGTCCGCGTCGAGCTGGAGGAGATCGAGCAGACCCTCCGCAGGCATCCGGCGGTCGCGCACGCCGTGGTCGAGGCGGAGGCGCGGGGCGACGGCGACGCCCGCCTGATCGCCTACGTCGTCTCCACGACGGGGGAGCCGCCCGGCGTGACCGAGCTGCGCGAGACCGCCGCCCGGTGGCTGACGGCCCCGTTGGTCCCCAACGAGTTCGTCCACATCCCGGAGATCCCGCTCACCCCGGCAGGCAAGGTCGACCACGACGCCCTGGCCGCGGCCCGACAGGAACGCGCCGGCACCGGCACCGACGCCGGCACTGACGATGGCACTGACGATGGCACCGAGTGGACGCCGACCAGGCGCAGGGTGGCCGAGGAGATCGTGAAACCGCTGCTCGGCGTCGACTCTCTCGGCCCGCACGACCACTTCTTCGAGCTGGGCGGCACCAGCATCCAGGTCATCCAGCTCCTCGGCCGGGTTCGCACGATCTTCGGCATCGAGGTGCCGGTCGCCGACTTCTTCGACCGGCCCACCATCGCCGGGGTCGCCGACGCCGTCGACTCAGAGGTCCGCTCCGATCTCAAGGACATCGTCCGCGAGGGCTGGGACGACATCGCCGACCGCTACGCCGCCTTCCAGTCGGAGTTCTCCGACGGCCCCCGTATGCAGTGGACCGGCCACCTGCTCGCGATGCTGCCCGCCGGTGGCTCGGTGCTGGAGCTGGGCGTCGGCGGCGGGCACGAGTCCTCGCGCCGCCTGGCCGAGGCGCACGCCCTCACCGCCGTCGACATCTCCGCCGAGCAACTCAAGCTCGCCGAGCAGACACTGCCCGGCGCGACGCTCGTGCAGGCCGACATGGCCCAGGCGCGGTTCCCCGACGCCGCCTTCGACGCCGTCGTGTCCATCTACACCCTCACCCACCTGCCGCGCGAGGAACTGCCCGGCCTGCTGGGCGACATCGCCCGCTGGCTGAAGCCGGGCGGTCTGCTGCTCGCCACCCTGATGACCGAGGACATCCCCGGCGCGATCGAGGAGTGGTTCGGCTCGACCATGTTCTTCTCCGGCTTCCCCACCGAGGAGAACCTTCAACTGCTGCGCGCGGCGGGCCTGGTACCCGAGCGCGAGGAGGTCGTGGCACAGCGGACACCGCTCGGGGAGTCGCGCTTCCTGTGGGTGATCGCCAGGAGGACGGAGACAGCGTCGTGACCGGACTGCCCGTCCGCACCGCCCCGCTCTCCTACCTGCAGGAGCAGCTCTGGTTCGTCGAGCAGGACGATCCCGGCAACGGCTCGTACAACGAACTGAAGGTACTCGTCCTGGACGGCACGCTGGACGCGGCCAGGCTCGGCCGGGCATTGGAGCGGGCGGTGGCCCGGCACGACGTGCTGCGCACCACCTTCGTCTACCAGGGAACCGAACCGGTGCAGGCGATCTGGGCGCGGGGCCCCGTACTGCGCGAGGCGCCCGTCGGCGGCGAGCAGGCGCTCATGGAGTACGCCCGGGAGGTCGCCGAGGCCCCCTACGATCTGGCCTCGGGGCCGCTGCTGCGCGCCTCGCTCGTCACGCTCGGCTCGGAGCGGCAGGCGCTCGTGCTCGGGGTGCACCACATCATCAGCGACGGCTTCTCGATGAACCTGCTGCTCGACGAGCTGGACGCGGCCTACCGAAGTGAGCCGCACGGTGGGACCTCGATCGAGCCGGCGGGCGAGACGCCGGCCGGACCGCCGGGCGAGACCCTGGCCAGGTCGCAGGGGGAGTCATCGGGTGGGCCGCTGGACGAGCGGCCCGCCCAGTACGGCGACTTCGCCCGCTGGCAGCGCGAGCGGTTCGCCGGCGGCCGCCTGGCCGCCGACGTCGAGCACTGGCGGCGGGCGCTCGACGGCGCGCCCACGGTGCTGGAGCTGCCCGCCGACCGGCCCCGGCCGCGCCGGCGGGACAGCGCGGGCAGGCGCGAGCGCTTCCCGCTCGCCGGTGACCTGACCGACCCGCTCGGCGAGGTCGCCGAGCGGGTCGGCGGCACCCTCTTCACCGTGCTGCTCTCGGCCTTCGCCGCCACCCTCTACCGCTACACCGGACGCGGCGACATGGTGCTGGGCACCGGCGCACCCGGCCGTCCCGGACGCGAGTTCGACGGCGCGCTCGGCTTCTTCGCCAACATCGTGCCGGTACGGCTGCGCCCGGCGGGCGAGGTCCCCTTCACCGAGCTGGCCGACGCGGTCAGCGAGGCCGCCTTCGACGCCTTCGACCACCAGTACGTGCCGTTCGAGAAGCTCGTGGAGTTCCTGCAGCCCGAGCGCGACGCCGGGCACACCCCCCTGGTGCAGGTCGTCTTCACCATGTGGGACGCCGGCGCGGCCGAACGCTCCCTCGGCGGCGTGCCCGCCGCCGAGATCGAGGTGACGCGCGGCCGGTCCCGCTTCGACGTGGCGGTCGAGGCGGTACGGCGGGGCGAGCGGGTCGACTTCTTCGTCGAGTACGACGACGCCCTCTTCGACGAGGCCACGATCGCCCGCCTGATGCGCCACTACGAGCGGGTGTTGCGGGCGGTCGCCGCCGACCCCGCCCAGCCCCTCTCGGACATCCCGATGATCTCCCCGGAGGAGTGGGCCACCCTCACCCAGGGCGACGTGAGCGTGCTCGATCCCGACGGCAACGTGCTGCCCGCCGGGGCCGTCGGCCAGCTGGTCCGCCGTTCCGGCGAGCACGGACCCACCGGCCGCCTGGCCGTCCGCAGGCCCGACGGACGGGTGGTCGAGCGCGGGCGCGAGGACCGGCTGGTCGGTTTTGGTCCCTTCCAGGTGCAGCTGGAGGACGTCGAGGAGGTCCTGCGCGCCCACCCCGCCGTACGAGATGCCGCGGTCATCGCGGTCGAGGGCGGCGCGGGACGCGAGCTGGTCGCCTACGCCGTCGCGGAGCAGTCGCCCGGCGATCTGCGGACCGTTCTGGTCGAGCGGCTGCCGCAGTACATGGTGCCCGCCGCCATCGTGGCGGTCGACCACATCCCGCGCGGCGAGGACGGCCGTATCAGGACCGCCCTGCTGCCCGAGGCGGCCGAGATCGGCGAGCGGGCCGGGCTGCCCGCCCTGGAGGCCGCGCTCTGCGTCATCTGGGCGCGCGTCATGAACCTCGACGAGGTGGAGCCGGACGACGACTTCTTCGCCCTGGGCGGCCACTCGATGCTGGCGGCCCGGCTGGTACGCGAGATCGCCTCGGTGCTCGCCGTACGCGTCCCGCTGATGGCCCTCTTCGAGCACTGCACCCCCGCAGACCTGGCCGACTACCTGGCGGCCAGGTATCCCGCACTGGAACACACGCTCGCCGACGCGAGCCGCGCCAACCGCGCAGGGCAGCCCATGATGGGGCGGACGACCGGCGGTGCCGGTCGCCCGGACCCCACCGCGGGACAGGCCGGGGAACCGGAGCCGGAGCAGACGCCTGACGACACGGACCGCGCCGAGCCCGCCGGGCAGGCCGTACCGGACGGCGCGGAGCCAGGCGGCTGCGCGCTTTCCACCGCGCAGCTGCAGATCTGGATCAACGAGCAGCTCGCGGGCGGCGACGCCCGGGACTTCATCGCCGCCGTCACCTACCGGGTGCGCGGCCCGCTCGACGTGGACGCGCTGCGCGGGGCTCTCGACGCGCTCGTCGCCCGGCACGAGAACCTGCGCGCCCGGGTCGCACTGGTGGGCGACGTGCCGGTGCTGCGCTTCGACACCGGGGTGTGCGTCGAGCTGCCCGTCGAGGACCTCACCGGCCTGCCCGAGGCCGGGCGGGCGGCGGAGGCGGCCCGCCGTACCGCCCGTGACGCCGAGCGCGGCTTCGACCTGTCCGTCGCCCCCCTGGTGCGGGCCGTTCTCTACCGTCTGGGCGACGGCGACCACGTCCTCGCGCTGGTCCAGCACCACCTGGTCACCGACGGAGTCTCGATGGGACTGCTCGTCGGCGAGCTCGGCCGCCGGTACTCCGGCCGCGACACCGCGGCCGCCGCACCGCACCTGCGCTTCTCCGACTACGTGGCCTGGGAGCAGGCCTGGCTCGGCGGACCCGAGGCCGCCGCCTCGGAGCGGTTCTGGCGGGAACGGCTGCGCGAGGCCCCCGAGCTGGTCCTGCCCAGGACGCGCGACGGGCGGCGGGAGAGCCGCGACACCGAGATGATCGCCCATCATCTGCCGCCCGCGGACTCGCGCCGGCTGCTCGCGCTGGCCAGGCGGAGCAGGACCACGCCCTACATGCTGGTGACCGCCGCCTTCGCCGCGATGCTGGCCCAGTGGAGCGGCCAGGACGACGTGGTGATCGGCACCACCGCCGACAACCGCCCGCTGCCCGGCCTGGAGGGCGTGGTCGGCTGCTTCGTCAACATGGTGGCGCTCCGCCTCGACTGCGGTGGCGACCCCACCTTCACCGAGCTGGCCGGGCGGGTGCGCCGGACCGTCCTGGAGGCGTACGCGCACCAGAGCACCCCGTTCAACGAGGTGGTACGGGCACTGAAGATCCACCCCGACCCGCGCAGGATGCCACTGTTCCAGGTGACCTCCGACTGGGCGGGCGACGGCCCCGCGGTGCCGGAACTGGCCGGCTGCGAGGTCGGCTTCGACTACGTGCACACCAGGGCCAACCGCTACGAGCTGGAGATGTACGCCGGGATGGCGGGGGAGCGGGTGGTGCTCGACCTGGAGTACGCCGTCGAACTCTGGGACCGGAAGGAGGCCGAGGACCGCCTGGCCCGGGTGGCCGCGCTGCTCACCCGTGCCGTGCCGGCCCCGGACACGAGGCTCTCGGCACTGCTCAGCTGACCGACCGCAACCCGGATGCGGCGATCGGCTGTACCGAAGGAATGATTCATTAAAGTCGACACAAGCCCTGCCGGTTTATTTGCGAAGATCTCTAATCATGCGCGAGCTGACCCGGTATGCGACACCTGGGCGGCTCCCGTCGGCAAGGTCGTACTACAGCCTGTCATGTCGTAGCCGGTCGCGGAGGGTTCGTGCGACCTGTGCCATGAGCGCCTCGGCTCCTGGCTGGCTGATGGCCGGTACGCGGGATTCGGTGAGTACGGCGACGGCGAAGGCCTGGCCGTCGGCGTGCTCGACGACGCCGACCTCGTGCCGGAGGTTGAGCAGCGTTCCGGTCTTGGAGGACCATCTGGAGGCGTCGGAGCTGAAATCGGGGGTCAGCCTCTGGCGCAGAAGGTTGTCGGCCATCAGGCCCCGTACCCGCTCGGCCACGTCAGGGTTGATCGAAGCCGGGGTCCACAGTGCCTGCAGGAGTTCGACGAAGGCCCGTGCGGATCCCGAGTTCGCGCGGGTCACGTCCAGTTGCGGGACCCGGTGCCCCCGCCCGGCCGTTCCCGCCTCGATGGCGAGGAAGTGGGCGAGGTGGACCTCGCCGGGATCGAGACGTTCCGCCGGAGTCTCGATGAGCTCCTGGACGGTGTGGCGGATCGCGATGCCGTGCAGCCCCAGCCCGTGCAGCATCGCCGAGACCTCGGTGGGCGGGGTGAGGGCGAAGAGCGCGTCCGCCGCCGTGCTGTCGCTCACCGCGATGCTGAGGTAGAGCAGGTCGTCGATGGCGACCCGGGTCGGGTGCCGGAACCTGCCCAGCCCGGTCGGTCCCGGCACGGTGATCCCGGTCGGCCGCACCAGGATCTGGGTGGAGCCGTTGAGTTCCCCCTTCCGGATGCGTTCGAGCGTCGCGACGGCGAGCGGGACCTTGACGAGTGAGGCGATCGGGAACTCCAGGTCCGGCTCGATACCGATCTCGTCACCGGTGTGCAGATCCCGGACCAGGAACGAGCCGTTCAGTCCGGCGTCGTCGAGCTCTCGCCGGAGCTGTCGCATCAGCTGCTCGACCTTGATGGTGCCCCTCCGTCCTGATCATGCCTGGTCGTACGCGCCGAGGCAGCGGGCGATCGGGTGCCGGAGCCGGGTCCGGATGCGCTCCGCGTCGGTCCCGACGGCGGCCGACACCTCGAAGCCGCGGACGAGTTGGATCTCGCCGACGGGGCGCCAGTGTAGTCCCAGTTCCTGGGCCTGCCCGGCCGGGCAGAGCAGGAGATCCGCCGAACCGAGGACCTCCGCCACGGCGGAGGTGAGCGTCGCCGAGACGCCGACCTGCGCGGGCTGGAGACCGACGGCGTCCCGGATCCGGAACATCGGGTCGCGGATGTGCGGGACGTCGTCCTCGGGCTGGATCCAGATCCGGCGCCTCGGTGACGACCGCGCGGCGCGGCCGGCCCGGAGCGTCTCGATGTAGATCGTCTGCACGGGGAGATCCGCGGCGCCGGCGAGTCCGAGCCGTACCGACCAGGTCGCGTCGCCGGGCGGTACGGCGATGAGGGCGGCACGGACCTCGCGAGAGCGGACGAGTTCCGTCCGTTCGGCCGGTGGAGCAGTATGAAAGTGCAGGTAGACGCCCTTTTGGCGGGCCTCCGCGGCAAGGCGTGCCAGGTCGCGGACGGGCACGATGCCGGGAACGGCGAGCCGGAGCGGACTGAGCTTGGCCTGCTCCGCCTCGTACTCCATGTCGTCGGCCAGGCGGACGAGACGCTTCGCCGACGGAAGCATGTCCCGGCCGAACTGGGTGAGTACCGCCCCGCGCGACGACCGGTCGAACAACTGCTCCCCGAGGTGCTTCTCCAGGGCGGCGATCCGGCGGCTCGCGACCGACTGCGGCACCCGGGTGGCCGCCGCCCCCTCCGTGAAGCTCCCTCGCTCGCTCACATTGACGAACGCTCGCCAGGCTCCGAGGACGTCCACGAGATGATCGTATGCCGTTTCAGCATAGAACTCGCTACTTTCGTCTTTGACCGCATCAACCGGCGGCGTGAGACTGCCTGTCGCATCCAACCCGCAACCGGAAGGCATCACCATGCGTCTGCGACACGCCGCACTCTCGATGCTGGCATCACTCACGCTCGTCCCGCTGATGGGCGTCACCGCGGCAGGCCACGCGTCCACCGCGTCCGCCGCCTCGCCGGTTACCCAGGTGGTATCGGGAGAGGCCCAGGCCAGGAAGGAACTGCGCACGCTGGAGGCGTCCTTCAAGGGCCGCATCGGCGCGTACGCCATCGACACCGCCACCGGTAAGACGGTCACCTATCGTGCGGCCGAGAGTTTCCCGATGCTCTCCACCTTCAAGGCGATCGCCGCCGCGGCCGTGCTGCACAAGGCCCGCACCTCGGAGCCCGGTCTGATGGACAGGGTCGTCCGCTGGACGGACGCCGAGGTGAAGGAGAACTCCCCGATCACCAAGGATCATGTCAAGGACGGGCTGACCGTCGCGCAGCTGTGCGAGGCGGCCATCACCCGGAGCGACAACACCGCGGGCAACATGCTGCTCAAGCAGCTCGGCGGCCCGGCCGGCCTGACCGGCTACTTCCGGACGCTGAAGGACCCGATCTCCCGGCTGGACCGGTGGGAGACCGAGCTCAACGACTGGAACCCCAAGGAGCGGCGCGACACCACGACGCCCGCGGCCATGGGCCGTGACCTGCGCGCGGTCACGGTGGGAAAGGCCCTCAACGCCAAGGACCGGGCGCGGCTGAACACCTGGCTGATCGCGAACCAGACCGGCGACGCCCGCATCCGCGCGGGCCTGCCCAAGACCTGGAAGGTCGGCGACAAGACCGGTACGACCTCGCAGTACGCGGCCGCGAACGACATCGCGATCGTCTGGCCCGGTGAGTCGGCCGCGCCCATCATCATGTCGATCTACACCAACGGCAGGGCCGCGGACGCGGTCCTCGACAACCAGGTGATCGCGGACACCGCGACGATCCTCGCCCGAGGCCTCGGCAAGCTCTGAGGCGCCTGGCGGGGTGACCGCTGACCGGCTCGCGCCGGGCGGAGAGTCCGTACTCCCGCGGGTGGGTGGCGTTCGGTGAACAGCGCAGGTGGCCACGGCCGCAGCGGGTGAGATCGCGAGCCGCGGATCGAGATTTTGAATGACCATGCAACTCAGTGCATAATCTTGTTTATGTCCAAGGTTCTCACCTCCCTGCCCGCCGGCGAGCGCGTCGGCATCGCCTTCTCCGGCGGCCTCGACACCTCGGTCGCCGTCGCCTGGATGCGCGACAAGGGTGCCGTTCCGTGCACCTACACCGCCGACATCGGCCAGTACGACGAGCCCGACATCGCCTCGGTGCCCGGCCGCGCGGTGACGTACGGCGCCGAGATCGCGCGCCTGGTCGACTGCCGCGCGGCGCTGGTCGAGGAGGGCCTGGCCGCGCTCACCTGCGGTGCGTTCCACATCCGCTCGGGCGGGCGCGCCTACTTCAACACCACGCCGCTCGGTCGTGCCGTCACCGGGACCCTGCTGGTCCGGGCGATGATCGAGGACGACGTGCAGATCTGGGGCGACGGCTCGACGTTCAAGGGCAACGACATCGAACGGTTCTACCGGTACGGCCTGCTCGCCAACCCCCACCTGCGCATCTACAAGCCCTGGCTCGACGCGGACTTCGTGTCCGAGCTCGGCGGCCGCAAGGAGATGTCGGAGTGGCTGCTCGCCCACGACCTGCCCTACCGCGACAGCACCGAGAAGGCCTACTCGACCGACGCCAACATCTGGGGCGCCACCCATGAGGCCAAGACCCTGGAACACCTTGACAACGGCATCGAGACCGTAGACCCGATCATGGGCGTGCGGTTCTGGGATCCCACGGTCGAGATCCTCGCCGAGGACGTGACCATCGGCTTCGACCAGGGCCGCCCGGTGACGATCAACGGCAAGGAGTTCGCCACCCCGGTCGACCTGGTGATGGAGGCGAACACGATCGGCGGGCGGCACGGCCTGGGCATGTCGGACCAGATCGAGAACCGGGTGATCGAGGCCAAGAGCCGGGGCATCTACGAGGCGCCTGGGATGGCGTTGCTGCACGCGGCGTACGAACGGCTGGTCAACGCGATCCACAACGAGGACACCCTGGCGAGCTACCACACCGAGGGGCGGCGGCTCGGCCGGTTGATGTACGAGGGCCGCTGGCTCGACCCGCAGGCGCTGATGCTGCGAGAGTCGCTGCAGCGCTGGGTCGGCACGGCGGTCATCGGTGAGGTGACGCTGCGGCTGCGGCGCGGTGAGGACTACTCGATTCTGGACACCTCAGGCCCGTCCTTCAGCTACCACCCGGACAAGCTGTCGATGGAGCGTACCGAGGACTCGGCGTTCGGCCCGGTGGACCGGATCGGCCAGCTCACCATGCGCAACCTCGACATCGCCGACTCGCGCGCCAGGCTTGAGCAGTACGCCGGCCTCGGCATGGTCGGCACCACCCATGCCGCGCTCATCGGCGCCGCCCAGGCGGCCTCGACCGGACTGATCGGCGCGATGCCGCAGGGCGGCGCCGAGGCCATCGCCTCACGCGGAGAGGTCTCCGGCGACGACGAGATGCTCGACCGCGCCGCGATGGAGTTCGGCACCGACTGAACCGCCGCCGTCTACGGCACCTCTGAGATGACGCGACTCCGGGGACCGGCTTCCGGAGAGCAGCGGCAGCCCCCGATCGGCCTCAGGGCCACCGGGGGCCGGCTCACCA
This sequence comes from Streptosporangium sp. CA-115845, assembly GCF_050943795.1. Taxonomy (NCBI): domain Bacteria; kingdom Bacillati; phylum Actinomycetota; class Actinomycetes; order Streptosporangiales; family Streptosporangiaceae; genus Streptosporangium; species Streptosporangium sp. CA-115845. Next base: position 4,484,737 of record NZ_CP191988.1, read on the forward strand.
TATGCCGTCGGACAGCTCGCTGAGGACCGGGGCCCAGCACTGCTGGGGATCGGCGATGGCGAGCGGCTCGTAGGTGAACAGTTCGAGGACGAGGTTGTCCCCGAAGGTGCGGGATCCGGAGCCGGGTGCTGCTCGGCCGCTCCAGGCGGCCTCATGGAAAGTACTTGACGATATGGAAACTGAAAAGTACTTTCCAAGCAGGAAACAAGGAGGGAACGGCCCATGGAGATCACCCCCGAAGAAGCCGCGCGGTCGCTGGCTCGGGTTCACGAGACGCAGCACAGGGTCCTGCGCGCCGCACCGCCGATGTTCCCCGCCTGGTATCCGGTGACGGTCTGGATCTTCATCACCGGAATGCAGTTCGTCACCGAGATCACCCCCTCCTGGTGGCTCTGGATCGCCGTGACGGCTCTGTCGGCCGGCCTCGCCGTCGCCGTCCTCAAGTTCGTGATCGACGTCAGGAACGCGAACCTGCGCCCGCACTCCTCCATGACGGATCCATGGGCATGGGCCGGCTTCGCCGCCTGGCTGGTCACCACCGGTCTCGCGGGCTACGCGCTGGCGTTGTGGCTCAAGGAACTCGGCATCGCCTATCCGCGTACCGTCATGGGGGTGATCATGACCGTGGTCGTGGCGGTCACCGCGCCCCTCCTGGCCCGATGGATGTCCGCGCGGACCGCTCGGCGGGCGGAGACGCCGAAGCGATGACGTCGCGACTCGACCCGGCGATCCACGCGCCGACCCGGCTGCAGATCGTCTCCCTGCTGGCCGCCGCCGAGGAGGCCGAGTTCGCCTTTGTACGCGACAACCTGGGCATCAGTGACTCGGTGCTGTCCAAACACGCGAGTGCCCTGGAGACGGTCGGCTACGTGAAGATCCGCAAGGGATACGTCGGCAAGCGCCCCAGGACGTGGTTCAGCCTCACCCGCGAAGGGCGCGCGGCCTACACCGGCCACGTCGCCGCGCTCCAGGCCATCGTCGCCCGGTCCGGCCTCTCGGTCCTCCCGGACTGAGGAAGAACTCGTGGGTGGTCGCGTTGGCCGAATACGACACGCCTGCGTTCCCGGCCGCCGAGGTCGCCGACGGGCCAGCCATGATCATGCTCTACTCCATCGTACCGGGCGCCGAACAATTCGGAAAATCTCCGAAATTTTCACCTACCAACTCGAACTCGATCGGCCAGGGCAGGGTCATTGAACAGGCATGATGCCTTCTCGGGAAATCTTTAACCAAGATCATGTCTTTGCGATCTTTCTGGAGTCGTTGACAACTCGCGGGGTCAGGCCGACACTTTCGCCATCACGCCGATACTTTCGCCGTCGTTAGGCCTCAACCACTGTCGATCCGAGTCGCCCGCCGCGACCTGCTCCTCCGGTCGTCGACCGCACGACGACCGGCCAACCCCCCCCCACGTGTACGACGCCGACGCGCGGCGGCCGTTCCCCCGGCCGCCGGCAGCCCCGCCGGGTCGTATCACGCTGCCCGGCCCCGGCCGGCCTTCACGAGGAGGAAGCACGCGCATGAACGACGTCCCCGCCCGCCCGAAGAGCCGCAGACGCGGCCGCATCAAGCTGCTTGTCGGCCGTGCCTGCGCCGTAGCGCTGGCCGTGGCCGTGGCGATGCTGCCCGGCCCCGCCCACGCGGCCATCACCTCCAATCAGACCGGCACCAACAACGGCTACTTCTATTCGTTCTGGACCGACAGTCCCGGGTCGGTCTCCATGGAACTGGGATCCGGCGGCAATTACAGCACCTCATGGAGCAATACCGGGAATTTCGTTGCCGGTAAGGGCTGGAGCACCGGCGGACGCAGGACCGTGAACTACTCGGGCAGCTTCAATCCGTCCGGCAATGCATATCTGACTCTCTATGGGTGGACGAGAAACCCACTCGTGGAGTATTACATCGTCGACAACTGGGGTACCTACCGGCCCACCGGAACGTACAAGGGCGCGGTCACCAGCGATGGCGGCACGTACGACATCTACCAGACGACGCGAACCAACGCCCCCTCCATCGAGGGCACCAGAACCTTCAATCAGTACTGGAGCGTCCGGCAGTCAAAGAAAACGGGCGGAACCATAACCAGCGGCAACCACTTCGACGCATGGTCCCGTTACGGCATGAATCTGGGCAGCCATGATTACATGATCCTCGCAACAGAGGGATATCAAAGCAGCGGAAACTCCAATGTAACGGTGGACGGCTCCTCCTCCGGCGGCGGTGGTGGCGGTGGTGCCTGCACCGCGTCGCTGTCCGCGGGGCAGCAGTGGAGTGACCGGTACAACCTCAACGTCTCGGTCAGCGGCTCGAGCAACTGGACCGTGACGATGAACGTCCCGTCCCCAGCGAAGATCATCGCTACCTGGAACATCAGCGCGAGCTACCCCAGCGCCCAGGTGCTGACCGCCAGGCCCAACGGCAACGGCAACAACTGGGGCGTGACGATCCAGCGCAACGGCAACTCGACCTGGCCGACGGTCTCCTGCAGCGCGAGCTGACCTCCGAAAACCCGAAACACCGCACCTGTGGCGCGGCGGCCCATGGCCGCCGCGCCACACTGCTGCCGGCGCGCGGCGGTTTAGTGCCGATATATCGAGAAAGACCGACATATCGGCCAGTAAAGTCTTCTGATGCATTTTTGAGAATAAAGGCATATGTAATAAGAATGTCATGTTAATGGGCTTGGTCGCCGAGGTGGCGGCCTCGAATTCCGAGCTTGATCCAAGTTCACGAGAAAAACTCATAAGCCTCAAAACGGCTGAGAACCGCCGAAAATCCTCCATCTCCATCGCCGCACGCAAGTAACTGTGGCCGGAATCTGTCACTCCACCTGCATTCGAGGTCTTGCGCCCCCCTGGCATCAATGATTAGCTCACTTACATGACAGGCGCGCCAACGTGTACGGCGGATGAAATTCAGGTCGAATTAATCGCGATTCGTCCACGCTAGGTCTCCTCCAGATCCTGATCGTCGGCGACACCACCGCCGGACTGACCCGAACTGCTTGAACAGGGCGTGAACAGGGGGCAATGAGGCCCTCTCATGCCATCTCCCACCATCGTCGGTCGATATTATTCCCTCTTGAATTTGGACCGTTCCAATCTGTCAGGACGGCTCAGCAGCGGCACGAATACCGCCCCGTGCCCCCGTATGCCGAGGATCTCTTTCCCACTCGACGCATCGCCGCAGATCACGCATTTATTCGCGAGAACCTTCACGTGATCGCCCGGGAGTTCAATGCACCATGTCCGAGTTCTCGTCCAGGCGCGACCACATGGGCGTTCTCGACGCCGGATCGTTTGGAGTCTCCTCCGTGACGAGTTCGCTTTCCGATGTCCAGAGTTCCTTCCCAGAGCCGACGACCGGCGAAGGCTCCCGGTCACCCACGCCGGGCCTCACCGCGGCCTTCGACCCCGAACGTTTCCACGACGGCGCCGTGGACATCGTCAGCCGCCTGACGACGTACCTGGGCGACCGGTCGGTCCGGGGACTCGACCTCCTCGATCCGGCGGTGCTGCTGAAGGCCGCGAGGGAACTGATGACCCCGGAACGGCGGCGCATCGCCGACTTCGACGCCGACCGGGTGAAGCAGATCGTCGACCTGTACACGGGGACCGGCATCCCGGTCTACTCACCCGGCTACATGGGACGGCAGTTCTCCGGCGTGGTGCCACTGGCCAGCCTCATCGACCTGGTCGGCTCGGTGGTCAACCAGCCCTCCTCCTTCTACGAGGCCGGGCAGCTCCCCAGCGTCGCCGAGCGGCTCATGGCCGAGGAGCTCAACCGGTTCATCGGCTGGGACCGAGACCGGTTCGCCATGGTGACGACCTCGGGGGGCTCCCTGGCCAACCTGACCGCGCTGCTGGCCGCCCGCAACCGCGCCTTCCCGCAGATCTGGACGCGCGGCGCCGGCGGGATGTCGGGTCCCCCGGCCATCGCGGTCAGCGAGGAGGCCCACTACAGCGTGACCCGGGCGGCCGGGGTGCTCGGCATCGGGGAACGGCAGATCGTCCGGCTCCCGGTCGACCGGGCCGGGCGGATCCGCCCCGATCTGGCCGGCCCGGTACTGGACGAGGCGCACCGGCGCGGTCTGCGACCGTTCTGCCTGGTGGCCTCGGCCGGGACCACGTCGATGGGCGCCTTCGACCCGCTGGAGGAGCTCGCGGCCGTGGCACGCCGACATGGGCTCTGGCTCCATGTGGACGGGGCGCACGGGGCGAGCCTGCTGCTGTCGGACCGGCACCGGGACAGGCTGCGCGGCATCGAGCAGGCCGACTCGCTGACCTGGGACGCCCACAAGATGCTGTTCATGCCGGCGCCGTGCACGCTGCTCTTCTACCGCGACGGCACGGCGGCGCGCGGTGCGTTCCGGCAGCGTGCCAGCTACGTCTTCGACGAGGAACCGGACGTCTACAGCGCCTACGACAGCGCGGACAAGAACTTCGAGTGCACGAAACGCCCGATGATCATGCCGCTCTGGACGGTCTGGTCGGTCTACGGCCCGGCGCTGTTCGCGCAGCGGATCGACCGGCTGTGCGCGATGGCCCGGCAGGCGTACCGGATGCTCGCCGCCGAGCCGGACTTCGCCGTGGCGCACGAGCCGGAGTCCAACATCCTGTGCTTCCGGTACCGGCCGGACGGCCTGGAACCGGCGACCGTGCACCGGCTGCAGCTGGAGATCCGCAACCGGATCCGGGGCGGCGGGCGCTTCTTCATCTCCAAGGTCGACATCGACGGGGTGGCGGCGCTGCGCGTGGTGGTGATGAACCACCTGATCGACGCCGACCACCTGGCCATGCTCATCGCCGAGATCAGGGACATCGGGCAACGGGTGCTGCGCGCGAGCGCCGCGGCCCGGCACGACCAGTGGAATGGGAGTCATTCATGACCATGACGGATTTGGACATCGCCGCCTCGACAGAGCTGGCGGCACGGCTGATCCCCGAGGAGGAGCTGCGGCCCCGCTCGGTGGACGACGTCACCCGGCTGCCGTCGTTCGCGGGGAAGCTGGAGGAGTGCGGGCGGCTCACCGGAGTCCCGTACTGCGAGTCCCCGCTCGACCTTCAGAACGCGCTGGTGTTCCGCCGGCTTCAGCAGCTCGTCGGCGTCGCCCTGCTCAACCCGCTGTGGCGCGAGCGGCTGCACTACTTCGGGGTCCGCGGCGCCCCCGCCGACATGTCCGAGTGGGAGCGAATCCCTCTCTCGGACAAGACCGTGCAGCGGGACATGTTCATGGGCGCACGGGCCGGGATGGTCGTGCCGCTCGGCCACGGCGGGTTCGAGGTGGTGGCCAGCGGCGGCACCGGTGACGGCATGCCCCTGGAGATCGTGTACTCCCTGCGGGAGCTGCGCGACACCTACCGCATCGCCGGGGCGTTCATGGGCGCCTACCAGCTCGGCCGCTACCTGCGCGGCCCCGCGCCGCGCTGGCTGTTCACCACCCTGGCCGACTACCAGATGTGGAGCAGCGGGACCATGGTCGGCGGCGTCCTGTCCCACGTCCCGGAGGTCAACTACATCGGCGCGGGACCGGTGAGCGCGCCGGTGCTGGAGCACATGTTCTCCTACCCGGGCCACAAGGCGCTGATGGGCATCACCGCCGGCATCGCGCTCCTGCCCGAGCTGGGCGCGGGCCTGCCCCCGCACGCCAGGGCGAGCTTCCGGGTCGCCATGTACGGCAGCGGCTCCCTGCCGCAGCGCAAGCGCGACGAGCTGCGGGCGTTCTTCCCCAATGTGTCGATCCTCAGCTATTTCGCGGCGACCCAGGCCGAGTGCGTCGGGCTCCAGCTCGACCACACCTCGCCGGCGCTCTCCGCCGTGCCGGGGTTGCACCTGGTGGAGATCGTGGACGAGCACGGCCGTGCCGTCGCCGAAGGCGAGGAGGGCGAGCTGGTCGTCACCCGGCTGCACGCCGACGAGACGCCGTTGCTCCGGCTCAAGCTCGGCGATCGGATGATCCGCCGCCCCGCCCTGAACGGGCCCGGGCTGCGCACCGAGCGATTCGAGTTCGCCGGGCGCACCGCCGACGTGCTGCACCTCAACGACAGCCAGTACTCGGCGACGCTGGCCTACGCGGCCCTGCGCGGGCGGCTGTGCTCGACGGCCGGCGTCGACCTGGACCTGGTCGCGCACGAGGTCCAGTTCCACAACCACCGTGAGGACCGGACCCTCACCCTGCTGGTGGCGGTGGACGACGCCGAGGGCACGGCCGCGGCCGTCGAGCACGCCCTCGGCGCAAGCGGGACGCGGCAGCTGTTCACCCAGGCGCTGCCGAGCTCCCTGTCGCTCTTCAACGACCGGGAGGCCAACGCGGCGGCCATCGAGCAGACCGGATACGGGTTCCGGCTGGCGTTCGTGCCGCCTTCCTCACCGCAGATCGAGCGGACCACCGTCGGCAAGACGCCACTGGTCAGGGACCGGGGCTGAGCAGCTGGTGGCCCGTACGCCCGAATGACACCCGACAAGGGAGGATCGATGCAAGACAGGATCAGCATCGTCGTGATGGTCGACGCCGTCGGGGCGTTGTCCGACCGGACGTTGCACAACGGCAACCTCTCGCTGGTCGACGACAGCTCGGCGGGGAGCAGGCACCAGGGGACTCCCGACCTCGTCACGGTGGTGGTCCCGGGACAGGTCGTCCAGTGGACGCCCATCCACGTGGACGTGCAGACTCCGGTCGAGATCAAGGCCATCGAGTTTCTGTCCGGTGCGACCGCCTCGCCCCCGGCCGACCAGACCGTGCCGTCGTACCCGGTGGAGCCCGGAACCGTTCCGGCACCCGCCGGGGTGCCCGGGGCGGGGGCCGACGCCACCGATTCCAACGGGCACGAGAACTACGACCTCCTGGTGTGGGAGGGCGTCGTGCCCTACGACATGACGCCCGGTGTCCCGTACCGGTACCGGCTCTCCCTCAAGCTCCACGAAGGACCCAACAGCGTGCTGCACATCGACTCGCCCGCGCTGCTGCGCGTGTGAGCCACGTTCTGCGAAAGGCGGTTTCATGGCCCAGCAACACGGGATCATCGTGCTCTTCGACGTCGAGAACGCGCTCCGGACGCGGTCGCTCGACGGCAACACGTACTGGTTCGACAACATGAAGTTGCTCGGCTCGGTCGGGGTGGGCACCGAGCAGCTGGTGACGATCGTGCCCGGCACCCATTTCCTCGACGGGTCGCAGGCGACCGAGCAGGTGCTGAACTGGTTGCCCGCGGCGCTGGGGTCGATCCCCCCGACGGTGCCGCGCAACTACCTGGCCGAGCAGGAACGCGCCGACGACCGGCGCACGCTGGAGGAACTGGCCGCGCTCAGCGGCGAGGGCGGCGTGAGCGGCGCCGATCTCAAGCGGCTGCAGCAGCGGGTCGGCAAGCGCGCCCGCAAGTCGGGCGGCGGGCGCGGCCTCACCGAGGCCAAGCTGCTGGACGTCACCGGCAGGACCACGAGCAGCCCCGGCGCGTACAACTACCCGGCCCCGGTGATCACCGATATCACCGGCCAGGCCGTCACCGAGAAGATCATGTACCCGGCCCAGTACGGGTCACCCGACATGATCTACGACGGCTGGTACTGGGCCGCGACCGTGGACACGAGCCGGCCCGGGGTCTACCCGTACACGGTGCACGTCCAGCTGCACGAGCTGGTCGAGCAGGACGACGAGCTGGTCTGGCAGTCCGTGGACCTGACCTGCGAGTCCAGCCTCAAGATCATCAACGATCCGAAGCGCAACGGGTTCACCGGCGCCGGACTGGGCGTACTTCCCCTCCCGTCCGTCCCGGCCGCCGGCTGACCCGCTCCGAACCGGAGCATTCTCGACTGAAGGAGTCGCATGCCCCCGAGGAACAGACAGTCCGAACGCCGGCCCGCCCAGCCCGTCCGGCCCGTGACGATCACCGCGGTGGTCGACCCCGTGGCCGCGCTGGCGTCGGAGAACCTGGACGACAACCTCTACTTCTACGACACCAACGGGGCCGCAGGGTCCACCGGGTTCGGCACCCCCGAGCTGCACAGCCGGGTACGCAAGGGCGACACCCTGCTGTGGAACGTGATCCCGCTGGAGTGCGAGACCTACGTGGCCCTCGCCGACATCGAGATCGACCCGCAGATCGCCGAGCCCACGCGAAAGGTGTATCCCGGCACCGACATCGTGTTCTGGACCGCCGAGGTCAAGCAGGACCTCACCGAACCGGTCCCGTACCGGCTCTCGTTCCTGCTCGGCACCGTCGGCACGCCGTTCACCCCCACCACCCGGCCGGCCCTGGCCGGTCCCGTCACCGAGGGAAAGTGAGGCCGATGACCCAGGAACAGGAATACGCGGCTGCGGACTTCGCCGATCGCGGCCAGCTCAACTCCGTCCAGCTGAACGTGGTGACCCTCGTCGACATGGAGAAGGCCGCCGCGACGAAGTCCCTGGACGGCTGCCTCTACATGATGGACAACAGCGTCGGCGGGGTCGGGCAGGGCGGCGACCACCTGGAGACCATCTGCAAGCAGGGGCAGGTGATCAACTGGATCATCCGCCCGATCGACATGCACCGCCGTCCGGACGGCACCTGGCCTCCGATGCCGAAGATCAACAACCTGGTCTTCCTCGACATCGAGAAGGGCGACGAGGACGACGTCGCCGAACGCCGGATCATGACCGAGCTCAAGATCTACGGCGCTCCCGACCGGATGCGCGACCAGTACACCGCCGTCTACTACTACTGGGCCGGGGCGGTGATGAGCGACGCCCGGCCGGGGCTCTACCGCTATCGGTTCGTCCTGGAACTGGAGAAGGAGCACGGCACCGACAAGCTGTACCTGAACTCGGCCCACTATCCCGCCCTGCGGGTGATGCCCGTCTGACGGCCTTCGGGGCCGCGCGCACGATGCGGTGAAGGTGGAGGTCATGGTCGCCGCCAGGCGGCGGCCATGACCGGCCGGTGCGCGCGGCCCGATCCCGTGGCCGCGGGACGAGCGTCATCGGTACGGGCGGAGCCGGGGGCCACCGCCGGTCACGGGGGCGCACATGTCCGGCGTGTCCGGGACACGCCGGACACGCCGGATCCCGGCGCCCTTCCGGCCAGGAAGGTTGGAGCAGCAGGCGGTGTGCTCGACCGGGGGGCGTCCCGCGTCCCGTTCGGCTAGTCCCGTTTTCCGCACATGCCGCATCGCTACAGGTCGGTGTTTGATCCAGCGCAGAGGGTAATCGCCCCAGGTGAATCGAGGTCATGTGCGGAGTGCAGGGCTAGCATGATCCAGACGATGCCCGACCGCGCAGCGAACGGATCCGCCCATGACGACCACCATCACCGTGATCGGCGGCCCGACGGCCCTGCTGGAACTCGGCGGGCTGCGCATCCTCACCGATCCGACCTTCGATCCGCCGGGAGATCACCCCGTCGGGCCGCTCACGCTCACCAAGACCGTCGGCCCGGCCCTCTCCCCGGCCGACGTCGGCCGGGTGGACCTGGTACTGCTCAGCCACGACCAGCATCCCGACAACCTGGACAGGCTGGGCCGCCAGATGATGTCCGCCGCGCCGCTGACCCTGAGCACGCCCGAGGCCGCCGCGCGCATCGGGGTCACCCCGATGCACCCCTGGCAGCACCACGACGTCGGCCGGGTGCGCGTCACCGCCGTTCCCGCCCTGCACGGCCCGCCGGGATGCGAGCCCATCGTCGGCCAGGTCACCGGCTTCGTGCTCACCGGCGACGGGCTGCCCACCGTCTACATCAGCGGGGACAACGCCTCACTGGAGTACGTGGAGCTCATCGCCGGGCGGTTCCCGGTCGTCGACGTCGCGCTGCTGTTCGGCGGCGCCGTCCGCACGCCCATGATCGACGAGCGGCTCACCCTGAACGCCACCGAGATGGTGATCGCCGCGCGCCTGCTGAAAGCCCGGCACGTCGTGCCGCTCCATGTCGAGGGCTGGACCCACTTCACCGAGGGCCAGACGGACGTGCACGCCGCCTTCTCCGAAGCCGGCCTCGACGATCTGCTCGTTTCTCCCCCTCCGGGACGACCGGTCTCCCTGGGGTCTGTCCACACATGATCACCCCAATCTCCCACCTCCGTGTCGCAGAACGGATGCCGGGGATCGTGTCCGCAGCCTGGGCAGGCGGTGCCGTCGGTGATGTCGGCGGCCAGCTTTCTGAGCACGTCGTCGAAGCGGCGTAGATGCTCGTAGTCGCCGAAGGTGGGATTACCGACGAACTTGGTGCAGTAGCCGGCGATGGCCGGCGGGGAGTGCCGTAGAAGGGCCTCGGAGATCCTTTTCAGCAGCCGGGAGCGTAGCCAGGCCGGGGCGCGGCGGTAGTGGTCGGGCAGCCTGCCGAGCAACTCGGCGGCCATCCGGGACGACTCTTCCGGGTTCGCCGCAGGCGTCGGTGCGGCGCCCGGCCTCCTACGGTCCGCAGGCTCGCCTACGGCGAGAAGAGGTGGGTTTTCGCTGATCTTCTCGGGGTTCTGGTCTTCTTGTTTCTCTGTTCTTCTTATGCGGGTGGGTTTTCCTGCGTTGGGTTTCCCGGCGTAGGCCGCGACCTGGGGTTTCACGGTGTCCGTGCTGGTCGGGACCAACGGCGGGTTTTCCGGCGCAGGCTCGTCGACGGTGAGTCGCGGTGACCAGGGGTCGCAGATGATGTAGGTGACGCCCCCGAGTCTGCCGTCGCGGCCCCGTGCGCGTTCGCGTACCAGGTAGCCGTACGCCTCCAGTTCCCCGATGGCGGACCGGGCCGCGTCCCGGCCGTCCGGGGCGGCGCAGACGATGGTCTTCTCCGAGACGCGGAAGCCGGTCGCGTGCGAGGTCAGCCAGGCCAGCAGGCCGCGCGCCTTCCACGACAGCCGCAGGTCACGGATCCAGAGGTTGGAGATCCGGGTGAACCGGTCGGAGGGGGGTTTCGCCTGCCGGATGCTCATCGCCCGCCCTCCGAGACCGAGAAGACGATCGTCTGACGGGAGAGGATGTTTGATACGGGCGCGGGCGCGCGGGTACAGTCGAGCACGGATCTTTCTCCTGGTGTAGCAGGGTGAATGGATCAAGGCCCTGGGACGGTGTTGGTAGCACCGGCTCGGGGCCGTCTTTCTTCCTCCGGGTGACCGGCTCGCTCACGCCCTTCCGGGCGCCGTGGCACGGCCTGTCGCTCTGGCCCGCCCGCTCACCCGGGCTCGCCGATCTCTCGGCAATCCCCAATGAGCTGGGCCGACGCGCCTTTTTTAGCACACACCGCCCGGACGTTTCCGCTGCTCTTGGAACATCTCCGAGTGTTGTATCCGGCACCCGCCGCCCAGCGCTGGGGGAGGGGCATCAGTGACTCGGTGCTGTCCAAACACGCGAGTGCCCTGGAGACGGCCGGCTATGTGCAGATCCGCAAGGGATACGTCGGCAAGCGCCCCAGGACATGGTTCAGCCTCACCCGCGAAGGACACGCGGCCTACACCGGCCACGTCGCCGCACTCCAGTCCATCCCCGCCGCGCTGCGTGAACACGCCCTGACCACCCGGCTGGCCGCTGCCGACAGCGACGCCGGCTTCACCGCCTTCACCAACCTGGTGGCCGGTACCCCCGCGCTGCGCGACCATGCCCAGAACATGTGGCTGCGCCACACTGCCGCACTCGCTCAGGCCATCGCCGAGGAGAGCGGCCTCGCCGCGTGCGACCCCATCTGCGCTGCCCTGGCCCACTTTGCCCTCGGAGCCCCCCGCGCGGCCTACGCTCACGACAACCCCCGCAAGGCCATCACCCGGGCCTTCGACCTCCTGGAACACGGCTGGAGCGCGCTCACCCAGATCAAGGCGTGAGCAAGCGCCTTGCCGCGGAATGGCGCGCGTCCGGGCGGCCCTCCTCACACCGGGCCGCCCGCTGCAACGGGCGGCCGAGGCGGGATTACTCGTCGTCGGTGGCGTCCTTGTCGCGGAGTGGCCACAGACCGCCGGGCAGGTTCGGGAGCTGGAAGGAATACCGGCCGAGCATGTTGATGTGGTGCCGCACGAACGGCGAGAGGCGGGCCACGTCCTCATCTTGGACGTCGAAGCTGTCGGAACGCAGCTGGTTCACCGCGGCGTCGATGTACCGCGTGTTGAACAGCACGAGGGCGTTGAGGACCAGGTCCAGGGCGCCGAGCTGGTCCTCAACGCCGTCCTGATAGCACTGATAGAGCTGCCCGGCGCGCTATAAATATGGACACATCGGTCATTCGACTGCCATCGGCACCTTGTGATCGTCGGCGTCGCCGGCCCGCTCACCTTGCCCAAGCGAGCATCGTGTTTGAAGCGCGTGCATGCGGACCGGGCTCTTGTCAGCCGGCGTGGGCGATGTCCAGTTCCCGTTCTCGGATGGACTTGGTGTTGCTTCGCAGGGAGCGCAAGGCATTGCCGATCACCGGGAGCCGGAGGCTGCGCGCCATGACCGGCCGGAGGGCGATCTGCCGCTGGTTGCCGGGGGTGACGAAATACCGCTGTTCGACGCCGTTGGCCTGGTAGTAGGTCATGTGCGGGCGGAGCTGTGCCTCCCAGGCGCGCAGAGCGCCGCGGATGTCACCGGGGTGACGGTGCAGCATGCTGCCGAGCAGGTCGGCTCCGGCGAGCCCGGCGGAGATCCCCATGGCGGAGTACAGGCTGGGGCACCATGCGGAGTCGCCGACCAGCACAACCCGGCCGTGCGACCAGGCGTCCATGCGGGGTTGCTCCACTGAGTCGAACAAGAACTCGTCGGCGGCGTCGAGCGCGTCGAGCGCCTCGCCGAGCAGCCGGCCCGTGGGCTGAGGTCCGTACGCGGCGCGGACCTGTTCGGCGGGCCGGCCGGTGAACTCGGCGTCGACGTCGTCGGTGCGGTACGAGAAGAGCACAGTGGGCGGGTGGTCGGCGAACGGAAAGACCCACATGGCCCGGCCGGGCTCTAGGAGACTCGCCCCCTCGTGCGGGGAGAGCCCGCCGACCGGGCTTGGCAGCGTCGTCGCCGCGATCATGTAGCCGAGCCGATGCAGATATCTGTCGTGCGGGCCGAAGACGAGACGCCGGACCGTGGACCGCAACCCGTCGGCGCCCACGACGAGGTCGAATCGCTCGGTCACGGATCCACCGTCGTGTTCGAGCGTCACCTCGACGCCGGAGGCATCCTGCTCGATGCGGGTGGGGGTCGTCGCGTAGCGGATCTCCACGTCGTGCGGGAGCGCGGCGAAGGCGGCACGTTCCACGTCACCACGCAGCATCATGCGAGGCGAGACCGGCAGATCCCCGAACCCCAGGCCGGGTTTCCGGACGCCGGCGCGATCCACCGTGTAGGTGATGCCGTTGGGCGGCGATCGGTCGGGGATGGCGTCGAGAATGCCGAGTCGCCGCGCCGCGGCCTGGCCGGCGCCGAACAACACGACGAAGTAACCACCCGATCGACGGTCCGGCACTTTCTCCACGATCACCGGATCCCAGCCGATGCGCCGAAGGCCGATCGCCGTGGCGATGCCGCTGACGCCGAGACCCACGACCAGGGCCCGTCTCCTACTGCTGCTCAACGAAGTCATGGCTTCCTCCTCGGATGTGACGGCTAGGGGACGAAAACGATGCGGTCGTCGGTCTCGGCGGTCCACGCCTGCGCGACCTGGGCGAGGGGTACGGCGCGGGCCCGTACGTCGATCGCGCCCGCGGCCACCGCTGAGGCCAGCTCCGGCAGCTCGGCGAGGAAGTCCCGGGCGGGGACCGAGCCGATGCCGCTGCCGACGATCTGCAGGCGGGCGGAGCGCAGTGCCGCGGAGGGGATCGGCGCGGTCTGGCCGGCGATGGATCCGATCTGGATCCAGGCCAGCGGGGCGGTGCGGTCGGCGCGGGCGGTGAGCATCGGAATCATGGCGCCGGCGGCGGATTCACCCCACACGTAGTCGAGGACCACGTCGACGTCGGCTGCGTGGCGGATCTGGTCGAAGGTGATCGTCTCGTCGGCGCCGAGCGCGGTCAGTGCCCTCAGGCGGGTGGTGTCGCGGCCGGCGGCGATGACCTGGGCGGCGCCGAACAGTTTGGCGATCTGGACCGCCATCCGTCCGGCGTTGCCGGTGGCGCCGAGGACGAGGACGCGCTGACCGGTGTGGAAGTCGACGCGGCGGCGCAGCGCGACCCAGGACGACATGGCCGGGTTCATCGCGGCGGCGATCTGCACGGGGTCGATGCCGTCGGGCAGGATCACGCTGCGGCGAGGGTCGATGAGGGTGCGGTCGGCGAACGTCCCCAGAGCTGTGTCGTCCAGGGCCACGTAGCGGACGTTGCCCTCCTTGTCGCGTACTACGCCGTCGACGCCGGGGACGAGCGGGTACACACCGGTGCTGGAGTAGTGCGAGCCGTTCGCCTTTGCCCTGGTCAGATGGTGCAGACCGGCCGCGAGGACCTCAACGACCATCTCGTCGCCGTGGCGTTCCGTGGGGTCGGGGTGGTCGTGATAGACCGGCGGGGCATCGGTTGCCGGGATGACGGCAGCGTGCATGGTGACCTCCTGGAGATGGTTTGTATTACCAACCACCTCCATAGTGGGTGGTAATACAAACCATGTCAACGGATGCGGCGTGATTGACGCGACATCACGTTGCGTGCTGTCACCATCGCGCTCGGAGGTGCATGGGCCGTGCGCGATGATCAGGGCTGCGGCCGACGGGCAGCGCGCCGGTGCTGGAGCAGGGGGAACCATTCGCCTCCGCTCGGGTCGGCTTCGGCATGGTCGGCATGGTTGGCATTGCCAACCATGCCGAACTAGCATGATGGCATGACCGCCGCCGACGATGTCGTGGACGCCCTTGTCCGGACCACCTTCGAGGTGGCAGGCGTGCTGACCCGCATCGGCGGCGAGCATGATCTGTCGCTCACCCAACTACGGGTGCTCGGCATCCTCCGCGACCGCCGCGCCCGCATTACCGAACTGGCCGCCTACCTCGGCCTGGACAAGTCCACGATGTCCGGCCTCATCGACCGCGCTCAGCGCCGGGGGCTGCTGACGCGCGGCAAGAACCCCGATGACGGCCGGGTCGTCGATGTGTACGTGACCCCGGCCGGGCTCGAACTGGCCAAGCGAGTGGAGGACGAAGTCCGACGCGCCCTGGTACCCAGGACCGGCCGTCTGGACCCGGAACAGCTCGATCAGCTCGTCAAGCTGCTCGAACTCGTCTCGACCCGCCCGTAGCGAACACCGATGCCACCGCGCTGACACATGCACCCTTCCATCTCGCCGGCTGCAGGGCGAAGTGCCGCCCGTCGCGCCGTTGATGAGCACCGTCGTGTCGGCGTCGAGTGCCATCGGGCGAGGCCGCGCCGCGTGGAAGGGCGACGGGTGATCGTGTCCGAGCTCGATCAGGAACTGCCACGCCGTCAGCCCGGCCATAGGCGTCCCGGCGACGTGCACGTGATCGATGCCGGCCGGCTTGCGTACGAGGCCGAGCGCACCGAGCTGATCCTCCATCCCGTCCCGGGCGGTGTGTCTCAGGTCACCAGGCCCCTGCGGTAGGCGTAGACCACCGCCTGCACGCGGTCACGCAGGTCGAGCTTGGTGAGGATGCGCGACACGTACGTCTTGACGGTCTCCTGGCTGATCACCAGGGTCGCGGCGATCTCGCTGTTGGACCTGCCGTCTGCGATGAGGCGCAGCACCTCCAGCTCGCGCGGGGTCAGCGTGGTCTTGTCCGGCGTGGCCTGGGCGGGGCGGATCCGGGCCGCGTACCTGCCGACGAGCTGCCGCGTCACCTCGGGTGCCAGCAGCGCGGCGCCCGCCGCGACGGTACGGATGCCGTGCAGGAGCTGCGCCGGTGGGGCGTCCTTGAGCAGGAACCCGCTTGCCCCCGCGCGCAGCGCCTCGTACACGTACTCGTCCAGGTTGAACGTCGTCACCACGAGCACCTTGATCGGACTCTCGACCCCGGCGCCGGCCAGCAGGCGGGTGGCCTCGATGCCGTCGAGCACCGGCATCCGCACGTCCATCACCACGATGTCGGGGCTCAGCCGGCGGGCCAGGTCGACCGCGGCGCGACCGTCGCCGCACTCGCTCACCACCTCCAGGTCCGGCTGCGCGTCGATGATCGTCGCGAAGCCGGTGCGGATCAGCGCCTGGTCGTCGCAGACCAGGACCCGGATCGGCATGGTCACGACGGGCTCCCCGCGGGGATGCGGGCCCGTACCACGAAGCCGCCATCCGCCTGCCGATCGGCGCTGAACTCGCCGCCCATGGCGTCCACCCGCTCGCGGAGCCCGGCCAGGCCCCGCCCGCTCCCGCCGGGAGAGGCGGTCCTGGAGCCGGGGCCGTCGGTGCTGACCTCCACGCTGATCTCCTTCTCGCCGTAGCGCACCCGGACCACGGTCGGGCTGCCGTAGGCGTATTTGAGGGCGTTCGTCAGGGCCTCCTGGACGACCCTATAGGTCACGAACTCGGCGCTGCCTGCCGATTCCGCCGGACTGCCCTTCTCGGTGAACTCCACCAGCTGCCCGGCCCGGCGGGTCTGCTCCACGAGGGTATGGAGCTCGCCGGCGGAGGGCATGCTGACGTCGGTGTCGTGATCGGCTTTGAGTAGGTCGAGCATGTGCCGCAGGTCGGTGATGGCCCGTCGGCCAGTGTCGGTGACGACGCTCAGCGTCGCGTCGAGGCGGTCGGGGGCGGTGGTCAGGTAGCGTGCGGCCTCGACCTGCACGACCATCGCCGTCACATGGTGCGTCACGACGTCGTGGAGCTCGCGGGCGATCCGGGTGCGTTCGGCGGCGCGGGTGGCCTCGGCGACGTGGCGGCGGCGTTCGGCCTCGGCGGCGCGGGTGGAGCGCAACCAGGCCCCGATGCCCCACGCGAGGGTCAAGATCAGGTAGAACACCACGTAACCTGCCACCCTCTCGGTCGCGCCGAGCCGGCCAAGCGCGAGCGCCAGCGGCACGTACGCCATGGAAAGGAGGACCACGGTGACGCGCCGGCGGCGCTCCAGATGGGCGCCTGCGCTGATGAGCGCGATGGGCATCGCGTTGCTCGCGAACACGTGGTAGGCGCGGAGCTGGTCGAGGACGAAGCCGAGCGACACCAGAGCCAGACACACGGCCGGCCATCGCCGGCGCACAGCGAGCGGAAGGCACTCCAGGGCGATCACCACGAACGCCAGCGCGTCGAAGGGGCGGGCCGGCAGGTCGCCGACCTGCGTCCCCTTGCCGTGGAGCGCCGATAGGAACGATACGACGGCCAGCAGCAGCCCGAACGGTAAGTCCCGGACCACGACGTCGCACCGCCGCCACAGGTCCGTGACCCGCCGTAGATCGATCATTGGGCGAGCGTAGCGGTCGCGCCACGCCGGAGCGGGACCACATTGCCGCGCCGGCGGGCCAGCCACATGAACACGACCGCCAGCAGCAGGCCGAACACCACCGCGTACGGGCTCGCCTCCGGCCCGAACTCGCCGCCCGTGAACACGGCGGGGCCCGACGTCACGCCGTGCAGCAGCCCCTGCGTCGCGCCGTTGCCCGAGACCTCGGTGCCGAAGATGCCGGCCGCCGCGAAGTTCCAGCCGAAGTGCACGCCGATCGGCACCCACAGGGTGCGGGTGGCGGCGTAGGCGGCGGCGAGCATGCCGCCCGCCTCGATCGCGATGGCGATCGCGCCCCACAGGTTGGCATGCGGGTTGAACAGGTGCGACAGGCCGAACAGCAGGCCGGTCAGCGCCAGCGCCAGCCACGTCCCCATGCGTTCCTCGACGATCCTGAACAGGATGCCGCGAAAGAGGAGTTCCTCCGTCACCGCGGCGGCGGTCATGAAGCCGAGCAGCCCGACCGCGCTCGTCAGCGAGCCCAGGCCGTCGATTCGGTAGCCGCCCACGAGAGCGATGTTCACGATGACGGCCGCGAACAGCGCGACACCGATCAGCGCCCCTCGTGCGATGGCGCGGGCGGCACCTTGCGCCGCCACCTCCACCGGTGCGCGGCGCTCGGACCACCGCACCACGCGGGCGTACACGAGTACGGTGAGCACGGCCGTCGCGACGCCGAGGAGCAGGGTGAGGAGCGGGCTCCCCTGCACCGCGCCCACGATCGCGCTGCCGGCGAAGGCGACCAGCGCGACGGGCACGAGCTGTTTCAACAACCGCATGACGACTCCCTTACCTGGGGGGACTCCGCGACGGGACGCCGCCGCTACGCCAGGAAACGCTAGGGATTCGGCGGTCTGGAATCGTCCCCGTGCGGTGGACATTCGCGGGTAGCTCGCACGGGGGACAGACGCACATGCGATTCGTCGTACGACGCCGCTGCGTTCGACGCCGCCGCGGATGGCGTACTCGACGGCTGCTCGTACCGCTCTGCTTCGGCGACGTGCGCGAAAGGGGCGTGCTGGGCGATCAGGCCTCTCCGGCCTTCTGCGCGAGTGCCGCCTCGCGTTCGAGTGAGATATCCCGTGGAAGCGCAGTGTCCTGGTAGAACAAACGCTTCTTGGTGATCTTGCCGTTCGCCACGTCGACCAGCTCAAGAACGGTCATCCTCCACGGGTTGCCGTGGATATCAGTGCCACTGTTCGTGGCCACCACCACCACGCGAGTGGGACCGTCGGCAATGAGCTCGTCGATGCTGATGGCTGGGATGTCCAACCCGGTCAGCTCGTGCATCCGATGCCGCGCCGGCCCGATGGCGGCTCCCCTGTGGACGCCGCTGTCGGGGTGGCCCCAGTTGAGCTCGATGTGTCGCGGGCTGCCTGACTCGTGGGCCGGTTTCAAGCCGAACCATGCGACGGCGGCGCCCCAATGGTCCTCTGCAGCCACTCGTTGAGAGCGGCGTAGTCACAGTCGGTCAGGCCCTGACGGGGATCGACACGATGGAGCAGGGCATGTCCTCGATGGTGTGCGGACACCCAGGTTCGATCGGTGTTCGTGATCTCGTCATCGACCCAAGCGAATGAGCGACCTGCTGCCCAGTCGACGAGGGCGCGGGTTTTCCAGTGCAGCCCGTTCCGCTCGTCCTGCTCGTCAGTGTCGGATGGTTCCGGCCAGATCACCACTTTCAGCTTCGGCAGGCCGATCCGTGGTGCGATGCACTCGTTCGCGTCGGCCATCCATGTCGTGGCCCAGACCAGATCGCACGGTAGTGCCGCCAGCCGGGGCCCGTGCCTGGGATTGATCCTGGCCAGAAGCGGATTCGAGCCGGTTCCCTGTGGTTCAGGACTCGTTTGATACGTCGGATACTGCTGCGGCGCCGCGCCGAAGGGAATGAGTGGTCCGTCGACATCGAGGAAGAGCAGCGGACGCTGCCCGGAACCGGTCACGGCTGCACGATAGCGGCTCGTCCTGGCGGTCTGACTCGGCGACGAGGTCCGACGAGCGGCTCCATCCGCCTCGCGAACGGAAGGGCGGGCGTCGATCGGTAATCAGTCCTTGCACTCGGCGCTGGCCGGATGGCGCCCTCTGGTGGGAAGATGTCCGGCATGACGATCATCAGAAAGGCCGATGCCGGGTAAACGGCTTGGCCGCGTCCGTGCCGAGCTTCCGCGCCGGCCCCGGATGCAGGACGACATCACGACCATTCACGGTCTGTCCTCGAAAGCACTCGCAGAGATCCGACGGATCGAGCGTCAGAAGAAGTACCTGTGGCCTGGCTCGATCGGGTCAGCGATGGTGCGCTGGAGAAGCTTCGTCCACCAGCCGAATCGACGCCTGTGGGACTACGAGAGCGATGGCTGCACGGAGTGGGCCTGTTGCGGCGACCCGTGGCAGGCCCGCGAGTACCTCGAAGCGGTGATGCTGGCGATGACCCGGCGGCGGGCACGCGAACTCCGCGGCCTCGTTGAAGCCCTGGACAGACGCTACTGATTCGAAGCGGCACCACCATCACAGCTCGGCTTCAAGACATCCGGCACTACTGCGAAAGTCGGGCATGCCGAGGTGGACGGTGGTGTGCTTCGCAGTGAGGTCGCGCATGGCCTCCAGCTTCTGCGCTGCTGCGGCCGGGATGGTCTCTATCGCGGCGACTTCACCGAGCCGGCCCCGGTCCTTGGCTTCTTGGAGCCGGTCGTGGAGGTTGGCGTGGATTTCTTCGAGCCGTGGCTGTTGAGCTGGGTCGACGCGATGTCCGTGGCCATGTAAAAGTGGCTCAGGCGCAAAGTGTGTGACGTCGTAACCCAGGGTGATCCCCGTCAGTGGCTACAGAGGATGATCTTTCGTAGGAGGTCGAGGCTGGCGCGGCCGTATCGGCTGAGTTTGAGGGCCTTCACCCTGGTCACGTTGCCCTCGACCGCACCAGAGGAGTAGGGCAGGGACAGGCCGTTGGTGACGGCGTCAAGGTCACGTTCGATGCCCCGGGCGAAGGAGCGCAGCTGGGGGATGTCGTCGGCGTCAACGGTGGCCAGCCAGGCTTTGAGATCCGTCTGTCCACTACGTTCGCTCATCATCTGGGCGAACGCGGTGACGTACCCGGCCAGGGCGCTCAGATGCGGGCTGCGAGTCAGGATGGCTTTGAGCCGGGTGTTCTCCTCATTGGTGAGGTGGTCGGGGTGGCTGGTGATCCAGCGGGTGGTCTCACGGACCGTCGGAGGCGGCGGCGGGGGATCGGGGGTGGTGACCGCGGCTCGCAGAGGCTCCAGGTAGCGGCGGGCGGTGCGGCGGCTGCCGCGATAGCCGCGCTCCCGGAGTCGGCATACAGCCGGACGGCATTGACGATCCCGTCTTCGGTGACGTGTTGCCGCAGATAGGGGACGAATTCCTCGAAGGAGCGGGTCCGGGAGCGCGGCCCGTTGATGAGGTGCTCGACACTGGCGGCGCCCGCGAACTTGCGGACGGTCTTGCGGTCCAGACCCAGCCGCTGGGAGATCGCCGAGATTGTCATGCCGTGTCCGGCCAGCTTATGAACGGCGGCGTGGCGTTCGCGGGTCCGGACCGCCGTGCGCGACTCGGGCCGTGACTCGGGCTCGATCACCGCTGGCGCGGCGAGCCCCGGCCCCGGATCGGGCTCGGGCTCTGGCAGGTCACCGCGGTGCGTTCGGACGGCGGCCTCGGTTGCTTTGCATAAGTTGTTCCACAGATGCCAGCGATCAGCCACTTCGATCGCGTTCGGTGCCCCGGTTCTGGAGCCCTAGGCGTAGGCGCCGGCCCGGTCCCGGCAGATCACCTCGATGCCGGGATGCTCGCGTAGCCAGGCGGCGAAGGTGTCGGCCTGGCGGTCGTCCAGGACGTCGATAGGCCGGCCGGTCTCCATGTCGACCAGCAAGGTGGCGTAGGAGTGCCCGCGCCGTTTCGCCCAGTCGTCGACCCCCAGCACGGTGACCTGGCCGATCTCGGGATCGGGTAGGGCTCGGATCAGCCGGATCAGTGTGTCCCTCGACACCGTGACGCCGAGCAGGCCCAGCAATCGGGAGGCGGCCCGCCCGGCCAGCGCGAGGGCGAACCGCTCCAGCATGCGCCGCAGCAGGGAGGTGTTGCGGGCATGTCGCCTGGCCAGGCCGCTGATCGGCTCGGCGAAGGTCCGTACCTGGCAGGTCGGGTTGCCGCACTTCAATCGGCGTACGGTCAGGCTGATGAGGATCTGGCGGCCACCGGTCGGCAGGTCCTGCAGCAGCCGCCGGTAATGTCCGTGCAGCCGGGTCGACGGCGCCCGGCATCCTGGACAGAGGGCGGGCGCTCCGCCGGTCCGTGCCCGGATCAGCACATAGCCGCCGCGATCGACGAGCTCTTCCACGGCCAGCTCGGTCAGGTGGGGGAAGAAGACCTGCAGGCAGGCTTCGCCTGCCGGGTGCCCGGCATGCTGCACAATGAATTCCGCGGCCGCTTGTTGACGATCACGTTCTTGGTCGAACCCGATCATCACCGAGCGGCCGCACCCATGCGCGGGCCGTTACCCGATCGCGATCAGTCCCGGACGTAACCCTCTGTCGCAATCCGTATCAGGCCGAGGAGACGGTGCGCGATCTACTGGCTCTTCGCTTCGACATCGACGACCCGGCCGTGACTGCTTGGCAGATCACGGTGGTTCCCGTCCTGGGGGAGGAACTCGCCGCAGAGGTCGCGCGGACCAGGGAGATTCGCCGGGAGGCGGACCGGTTGCGTGATGACGCGGTCAGTCGTTCACGCGAGGCCGCGCGCCGTCTGCACGAGCAGGGGCTTCCCCATCGGGATATCGGCCTGCTACTCGGAGTCTCCCACCAGGCGGTCAGTAAGCTCCTCGCTGGTTAGAACGACACTCACCAGCCAGAACCGACGGATGCCTTCCGGCGTTCGACAGGATGACGGGAAGGAAGCCAGGAGAGCGGGTTCCGGGTCACCTGGCTCGCCGGTATCCAGGCAATGGCGCCCGCTGCCCGGCTGACGTTGAGAGGGGTGGGTTGAGATCGACCGGGGCGTTCAACTGTTCTCGGTTGGAGTCCGCCCTTCCATCAGATCCTCCCGAGGGGACCGTCGCCTTTAGGCGATGGGGGAATCGGGAGGGGGAGGGCCGTCAAGGCCCGAGCCTGCCCTGGCCGGTCAGGTCTGCGCATGAAAGTTCTCCGATCGTCGCACGTTAGATGGATGGCGTCGTTATAATGATCGTGTGACTCGTCAAGTGCGGACCTCCCCCGGCGCGGCGTATGACCTCGGGTACCACGTGGTGTGGTGCCCGAAGTACCGCCGCCCTGTTCTGGGCGGGCGGGTCAAAGACCGCCTTGAGGAGTTGATCCACGCCAAGGCCGACGAGCACGGCTGGCAGATCGTGGCGCTTGAGGTGATGCCCGACCACGTGCACCTGTTCGTCAGGCCACACCCGAAGAACTCGCCGTCGTACGTGGCCAACCAGTTCAAGGGCTTCACCTCCCACCACCTGCGCGCCGAGTTTCCACACCTGCGCTCCCAGTTGCCCACGCTGTGGTCACGGTCGTACTTCGCGGCCACGGTCGGCGCGGTGTCCGCCGAGACGGTGCGGCGTTACATCGAGACGCAGTACGAGCGCACCCCCAAAAGTGGTGGTGCTCGTGCGTAGGTCGTTCAAGTTCCTGCTCCGCCCCACCAGCAAGCAGGCCGCCGCGCTGACCGCCTGCCTGGACGACCACCGCGCCCTCTACAACGCCGCGCTGGAGCACCGCCGCACCGCCTATGCCAAGGCGAAGGTGAGCATCCGCTACGGCGAGCAATCGGCCGAGCTGAAGCACATCCGCGCCGATGACGCAGACGGCCAAGGCCGGTGGTCGTTCTCCTCCCAGCAGGCCACCCTGCGCCGCCTGGACAAGGCGTTTCAGGCGTTCTTCGCCCGCGTCAAGGCCGGGCGCACACCGGGCTTCCCCCGCTTCAAGGGCAAGGGGCGGTTCGACACGGTGGAGTGGCCGAAAGACGGTGACGGCTGCCGGTGGGACTCCCAGCCCGAACACCCCAGCGCCACCTACGTCCGCCTTCAGGGCGTCGGCCACGTCCGCGTCCACCGGCACCGGCCGGTGCGCGGCACCGTCAAGACGATCAGCGTCAAGCGGGAAGTCTCCCGCTGGTACCTCGTCTTGTCGTGCGACGACGTTCCCGCCGAGCCCCTGCCCGCCACCGGCGCGGCCGTCGGGATCGACCTGGGCGTGGCCTCGCTCGTCACCACCAGCGACGGCGAGCACCTGGACAACCCGCGCCACCTGGCCGCGTCCGCCGAGCGCCTCGCCGTCGCCCAGCGGAACCTCGCCCGCAAGAAACGCGGCTCCAAGCGGCGCCGCAAGGCTGTGGCCCGCGTCGCGGCCCTGCACGGCAAGGTCCGCCGTCAACGCCTCGACGGCGCACACAAGGTCGCACTCGCGTTGGTCCGCGACTACGACGTCATCGCCTGCGAGGACCTGCGGATCACGAACATGACCCGCTCGGCGTCCGGCACGCTGGAGGCGCCTGGCACCAACGTGGTAGCCAAGTCCGGTCTCAATCGCAGCATCCTGGACGCGGGTTGGGGGGTGTTCCTGACGATCCTCCGCTCGAAGGCTGAAAGCGCCGCGAAAGAGATGATCGAGGTGAACCCCGCCAACACCTCCCGCACCTGTGCCCAATGCGGGCATTGCGCGAAGGAGAACCGCTCCACCCAAGCCGAGTTCCACTGTCAGCGGTGCGCACACGTCGCGCACGCCGACGTGAACGCGGCGACCAACATCCTCAGGGCAGGGCTTGCCCTTCGCGACGTCGCGCAAGCGGCTTAACGAGAAGCCGCTCCCTTCAGGGAGCGGAGGAGTCACGAAGCTGATCGCCGGAGGCTCCTCGCTGCGGGCCAAGAAGGCGTGGTTCCTGCTCGATGACGCGGTGATCGCCCTCGGCGCCGGCATTACCGCCTCCGACGGCCGCCGTATCGAGACCATCGTGGAGAACCGCAACACCCACGATCGGCATCCACCGCTGACCCGGGGCGACGGCTGGGTCCACCTGTCCGGTGTGGCCGGCTACGTGCTGCTCGACGGCGCCGGCGCGAAGGTGATCCGCAAGAGGCGCACCGGCCGCTGGCGGGACATCGACAAGGGTGCCACCACCGGAGGCGACACATCCTCTGCCACCAGGAACTACACGACGATCCTCATCGACCACGGCGTCGATCCCCGCAAGGCACGCTACGCCTACGCCGTACTGCCTGATGCCTCCATCGCGCAGACGGCGGCTTACCACGGGCGGATCGAGATCGTGGCCAACTCCGGAGCGGTGCAGGCCATCGCGCGCGACGGCGTGCTCGCCGCCGTCTTCTGGCGCGCGGGGGCCGTCGAGAGCGCGGATGGACCGCTCGCCGCCGACGGCCCCTGCACGCTGCTGGTCCGCCGCGACGGCAAGCGGGTACGGCTCGCGGTCTCCGACCCGTCCAGGACCAGCGACGAGGTGAAGATCACGTTGCCCTGGCCGGTGAAATCGGTCAGGGAAAGCGACCGCGGTGTGCGCAAGGCCAGGACCGCGCTCAAGGTGGAAGTGGGTGGCAGCCGCGGGCACGCCCACACCGCGGAGGTGTGCGTCTGACTCCGAGGCGCTCGAAGCCGATGGGGTACGAGATCGACGAGCGAGTCACGTACAAGATCATGACAAAGAGCACCCCGATGAGCTCGGCGGAGTACTCACATGCCGCTTGAACTGCATGAAGGTGAGCGCGCTCTCCTTCTCCATCAGGGGCCTGTGTGTACGAACCGGGTCCACGCGCCGGGCCGGGACGGATGGGCGTCCCGGCCCGGCACGGATGGCGTGATGAAGAGCCTCGGCCACCTGGTCGGCCTGAGGGTGGCCGTCTTACAGGCCGACAGGAAGGCCGACTCGCAGGGCTGATGCGGTTGAACCGGCCGCAGGTCGTGGCTGTTCTCGGTGAGGGACCAGGACCGTCCTGATGTGGTACTTCGTTGTGACTCCTCCGCTCCCTGAAGGGAGCGGAGGAGTCACCGCCTAAAGGCGACGGTCCCCTCGGGAGGATCTGATGGGGAGAGAGCGAAGACCAGGCGAAGAGCCTTGCTGACCTTGTCCAGCCCATGGCGAGAGAGGCGCCCGGCGAAGTCTCCAAGGCGGATCGGGTTGATCGCCACGGTCTGTTCGACGAGAGAGTCGCCGATCGTCGGCAGTCGCTGGGCCGGGGCCGGTCGCCGTGGCGTCTTCCTCGCGCCGACGGGCTTGCCCGTCTCCCCGAAACTTGGGCCTTACCGGAAAGGTTCTTTACTATTAAGCTCCCGGCGTGGACCTAGAGGTGCGTCACCTACGAGCAATCTGTGCGATCGCCGATTCGGGCAGCATTTCCAAAGCGGCCGTCGCACTCAAGATGTCGCAGCCCGCGCTCGCCACGCAGTTGCGACGCATCGAGCGGATGTTCGGCGGACCGCTGTTCGAGCGAGGCCGGGAGGGGGCGCGGCCCACCGATCTCGGCGCGTGGGTGCTGATCAGGGCGCGGTCGCTGCTGCCGGCATTCGACGAGTTACGGCGGGACGGCATGCGCTACGCCGACCAGCCCCCGGAGAAGATCAGAATTCGCCTGGGCTGTATGTCCAGCCATTTAGCGATAAATGTCATTGGATGCCTTAATGAATTGCTGGACGGTGCCGACATCACCGTCCGCACCGAGGAGGCGATGGACCTGCTGCCCGGACTCCTGGAGTCCGAGCGCCTGGAGCTCGCCACCCTCGGCGACTATCCGGGACACGAGCTCCTCCCGCCCCCGGGAGTGGTCTACGCGGGCGTGGCCGTCGAGCCGATCTTCGTCGGGGTGGCCGCCTCCCACCTGCTCGCCCGACAGGAGGAGATCGAGCTGCGTGACCTCGCCGGCGAGGACTGGGTCATGCACGCGCTGGTCGAGGCGGGGCACCGCGAGCACTTCTGGTCCGCCTGCGCCCAGCAGGGCTTCACCCCGAAGGTCGCCTACTCCGCCGACCTCAGCCTCGCCATCGACCTCATCTCCTCGGGCCGATGCGTCGGCATGTTCCAGGCGACCAGCAAGGGCCACCCGGGGATCACCATCCGGCCGCTGGCCGGGACTCCGCTGCGCTTCCGGCACATGATCGGGTGGACCGAGCACGGGCCGGTCGCCCGGTACGGGCCCGACCTGGTCCAGGCGGTCACCAGAACCTACTGGGCCGAGGTGCGGCGCGCCCCCGTCTACGCGTCATGGCTGAGGCGCCACGTGCCGCTCTCTAGACCTGTTTAGCCGCCTATATCGCGAAGTTATGCAATTTCGTAGGGTACTCGCCCCGCGCTCACGGTGTCAGCTTTGGTCCAGCCCAAAACGTCAGGGCTCCTTGCATCCCTCCAACCCCCCAAGGGACACCGAGAGGAGTCACCCCGAGTGAATCCCAAGGTCAAGCTGGGCGCGGTCGCCGTACTGGCCGCTGTCGCCATGACCACGACCTCAGCGGTGAGCGCCGCCGGCGCCGCCGCAGCCCCCGCGGGCATCGCCGCCCGCACCATATCCGCAGATCCGCCGGCGTTCGCGCAGCCGGATCCCGAATCCCGCAAGCGCGCGGTCTCCAGCGCCGCCGGCGCCCTCGCCGCCAGGTCCGACGCCCTGTTCAAAACGGTGGAGGACGAGTTCACGCTCACGAACACCATCGTGGGAACCCGCGGCCTGCAGTACCTGACCTACTCCCGCACCCACCGCGGGCTGCCCGTCTACGGCGGTGACGTGATCGTCACCACCGACCGGACGGGCCAGGAGGTCGGGTCCGTGGCCTCGGGCCAGCGCGCCGAGATCAAGGTGGACGTCAAGAGCAAGATCGACGCCGCCACCGCGGCGGTCACCGCCCGCGGCAAGCTGCCGACCGTGGAGAGCGTGAGCACCCCCCGGCTGGTCGTGCACGCGGCCGGCAGGCAGCCCAGGCCGGCGTGGGAGGTGGTCGTCACCGGCGCCACCAAGGAGGCTCCGAGCGTCCTGCACGTCTTCGTGGACGCCCTCGACGGGTCGGTCGTCGACTCCTACGACGACGTCCGCGCCGGCACCGGCACCGGCTTCTACAACGGCAGCCCGCTGACCATCCAGACCTCGGGTTCCGGCAGCTCGTACTCGATGACCGACACCACCAGGCCGGGTCTGCGCTGCGGTGGGCAGGGCGGCACCGCCTACACCGGGACCGACGACGCCTGGGGCAACGGCCAGGGCACCAGCCTGGAGACCGCCTGTGTCGACGCCCTGTACGGAGCCCAGAAGGAATGGGACATGCTGCGCGACTGGCTGGGCCGTAACGGGTTCAACGGCTCCGGCGGCGCCTTCCCGGCCCGCGTTGGCCTGAACGAGGTCAACGCCTACTGGAACGGGTCCTACACCAACTTCGGCCACAACCAGGCCAACAACCAGCAGGCCACCCCGATGGACGTGGTCGGCCACGAGTACGGCCACGCGATCTTCCAGTTCTCCGGCTCCGGCGGGGCGGGCAGCGGCAACGAGGCCGGTGGCCTGAACGAGTCGACCGGCGACATCTTCGGCGCGCTGACCGAGCACTTCGCCGCCAACGCCTCCGACCCGCCGGACTACCTGGTCGGCGAGGAGGTCAACCTGGTCGGCCAGGGTCCGATCCGCAACATGTACAACCCCGGCGCGCTGGGTGACCCCAACTGCTACAGCTCCTCGATCCCCAACACCGAGGTGCACGCGGCGGCCGGGCCGCAGAACCACTGGTTCTACCTGCTCGCCGAGGGCACCAACCCGCCCGGCAAGCCCGCCAGCACCGTCTGCTCCGGACCGGCCGGCCTGACCGGCATCGGCCTTCAGAAGGCCGGCCAGATCTTCATGGGCGGCCTGAACAGCAAGACCATTCCGTGGACGCACGCCAAGGCGCGCCTGACCACCGTGGCCGCGGCCAAGCAGCTCTTCCCGAACAGCTGCGTCGAGGTCAACGCGACCAAGGCCGCGTGGGCCGCGGTCAACGTCCCGGTGCAGAACGGCGAGGCGACCTGCACGGTGAACCCGCCCGGCAACGACTTCTCGGTCTCCCTCAGCCCGGCCTCGGGCAGCGTGCAGGCCGGCCAGTCCACCACCGCCACCGTGGGGACCACGGTGACCGGCGGCAGCGCCCAGTCCATCACGCTGCGGGCCTCCGGTCTGCCCTCCGGCGCGACCGCGTCCTTCAGCCCGGCCACCATCACGGCGGGCCAGACCTCGACGCTGACGCTGGCCACCTCGGGGAGCACGCCCAGCGGCACCTCCGCGGTGACGGTCACCGCCGACGGCGCCGACGTGGACCGGACGGCGGGCTACTCGCTGACCGTCACCGGCGGCAACCCGCCCGACCCGACCAGCCCGGACATCCCGGTGGCCAACGTGACGGCGCACCTGAACCAGCTGCAGTCCATCGCCTCCGGCAACGGCGGCAACCGGGCCTCGGCCACCTCTGGCTACACCGCCTCGCTGAACTACATCAAGGGCAGGCTCGACGCGGCCGGCTACAGCACGACGGTGCAGAACTTCACCTACAACGGCCAGACCCACTCCAACCTGATCGCCAACTGGCCGGCCGGCCCCACCGGTCCGACGATCATGCTGGGCAGCCACCTGGACAGCGTCGCGGCCGGTCCCGGCATCAACGACAACGGCTCGGGCTCGGCGAGCCTGCTGGAGGTCGCGCTGACGCTGGCCAACCGCAACCCCACGCTGACCAAGCACGTCCGCTTCGCCTGGTGGGGCGCCGAGGAGCTCGGCCTGCGCGGCTCGACCCACTACGTCCAGAACGGTGGCGCGACCGGGGTCGAGACCTACCTCAACTTCGACATGACCGCCTCGCCGAACCCGGGCTACTTCGTCTACGACGACAACCCGGACATCGAGAAGATCTTCAAGGACTACTACGCCACGATCAACGTCCCGACCGAGATCGAGACCGAGGGCGACGGCCGCAGCGACCACGCCCCGTTCAAGAACGCGGGCATCAAGGTGGGCGGCGTCTTCACCGGCGCCTCCAGTGTGAAGAGCTCGGCTCAGGCCGCCAAGTGGGGCGGCACCGCGGGCCAGGCCTTCGACCGCTGCTACCACTCCGCCTGCGACACCACCTCCAACATCAACACCACCGCGCTGGACCGCAACGCGGACGCCGCCGCCAACGCCCTGTGGAAGCTCGCCGTGGGGGACACTCCTCCTCCGGTCAACGACTACTCGGTCTCGGTGAGCCCGTCCTCGGCCTCGGTTCAGCCCGGCCAGTCGGCAAGCGCGACGCTCAGCACCCAGGTGACCTCCGGTAGCGCGCAGGCCGTCGCGCTGAGCGCCTCCGGCCTGCCCTCCGGCGCGACCGCGTCCTTCAGCCCGGCGAACATCAACTCCGGCCAGTCCTCCGCGGTCACGATCGCCACCTCGGCGAGCACCCCCGCGGGGACCTACACGATCAACCTCAACGCGGACGGCGCGAGCGCCGACCGCTCGGCCACCTTCAGTCTCACCGTCAGCGGCGGGCAGGGTGACACCACCTGGCAGACCTGGACCTCGTACGCGGTGGGGGCCACCGTGACCTACAACGGCGTCAGCTACCGATGCCTGCAGGGTCACACCTCACTGCCCGGCTGGGAGCCGCCGAACGTTCCCGCCCTGTGGCAACGGCTCTGAGTGGCAACGGCTCTGATCGGATGACGATCCACTGACGAGTACGGCGGGCGGTCATCGACCGTTCGCCGTACTCGTTTTCCGTGCCCATTCCAGGGCGTCGACTCGGGCTCGCGTGATGAGCCGGAAGCCGCCAAAGCGATTGGCTACTTGCGGCGTTCGCGTCAGTGACCCCGTTCTCACCGGCGACATCACCCGGCGGGTGGACTTCGCGCTGTTCATGGTGGAGGCGCTCGTCGATGACGAGCTGATCCGCGAGGCTCCGGCGATCGTCGGTCGCCGGACGCGCTCGGCACGCGCACGTCCGGTGGGCGTGATCCCGGCAGCGCGGTGGAACGCCGGTGTCCCGCGTCGTTGTCGTTTCTCAGGGCGGCGCGGTGTCGTTGAGGGCACTCGCGGCCGGTATGCCCAGCTCCCGGTAGATCCGATGGGCACTGGCCAGCAGTCTCCGCGCGTCAGGGTCACCCGCCCGTTCGGCGGCGGACGCGAGCGCGACGAGCGTACGCGCCTGCAGAGCAGGCACCTGATTGTCGGTCCAGTAGCGCAGAGAACGGTGAAGGCGGTCGGTGGCCCCCTCGGCATCACGGCTGAGCTCCACCTCGCCGAGGCTCAGCTCGGTGAGGGCCAATCCCCAGCTGTGCCCTCGCTCACGGAACAGCGCCGCCCAGCACCCGTTCGGCCTCGACCAGTCTGTGCGGCTCGTGCGCGAGTGCCTCGCCGAGCACCCGCAGGCTCTGGGCGGTGCCGATCAGATCACCGACCTGTTCGAAGAGTGTGACGGATCGTCGGGCCGCCCGCTGCGCCTCCTGGATCTTCCCCTGGGCCAGGAAAGCCCCGGATAGGCCTCGTGAACTGATGGCCTGAGCGAACCGGTCATCGCACGATCGAGCGATGAGCGACGCCGCGCGAAGGACGTCGACGGTCTCGGCGGCGTCACCGCGCTGCCGCAGCACGAACCCGAGGCTGGCGAGGGCAACGGCCTCGGCGGACCGCTGTCCGGTGAGCCGCAGTTCCCGCACGGCGGCACGTAGCTCCGTTTCGGCCTCGTCGAGCCGGCCGGTCAGCCCCAGGGTGAAACCGATGTACCGGCGGGCCAGCGCGGCCCCGGACGGATCGCCGACCCTTTCAGCCAGCATGCGCGCGGCGTGCAGCACGGCCAGACCCTCATCCATGTCGTCGAGCTCGACCAGGCAGTGACCGAGCCCTCGGAGCATCGCCGCCTCGCCGAGGCGATCGCCGACCTGTCGGCAGGCGGTCAGTGCCGTCTCCAAGATCTGCCGCAGGTCATCGTAATAGCCTCGGAAGTCGTAGAATTCGGCGCTGCAGCCGGCCAGGCCACGTGCTGTCGCGGTCAGACCGGTCTCGGCGCACGCCCGGACCAGCACCGCCACGCTCTCCCGTTCGGCTTCGAACCATTCGATGGGCCGGCGGGCGGCGACGACGGCCGCGCGCGGGTCGGCGACAACCGGAGGACCGCTCCGGTCGTCAAGGTGAAACCGGTCGTTGTGCAGGCGCTCCTGGGCCTGCCGGGCGAGGGCCAGCCAGCCGCCGGCGGTCCGGGCCAGCGTGGCGATCCACTCGGACCGGCCGATCTCGGCTTCCAGGCACTCGCGCGCGTACAGCTGGGTGACCGCGTGAAACCGGTAACGCGGCTGGCCTGCCCGATCGGGGCCGAGGTCGTCCAGCAGCCGGGCGTCGAGCAGTTCCTCCAGCGCGACAGCCCCCGCGGCCGGTTCGGCGTCCAGTAGCGCGGCCACCGGCCACTCCGGAAACGAGGGGACGTTCAACCCGCCGAGCAGCGCGAACACCCGGGCGGTGGCCGGGCTGAGGCCCCGGTAGGCGAGTTGCAGTCCGGGACGCACCGCGAGGTCGCCGTGCCGTAGTTCGTCGAGCCGGTGGCCACCGTCGTGGTGGAATCCGATCGGGGGCCGGTGCAGCAGGCGTTCGGGGTGAGTGGCTTCCCCGCGTTCGTCCTCGTCGAGGAGGGCGTGGTGGCCGCGTCCGGCTACGAGCTCGCCCCCGTCGTCGACCGCGATGCCGTGGCCCTCCCGGCCGCCGGCTGATCTCGCCGCACCGATGCCGTTCCGCGCAGCCGGGCGAGCGCTGTCACTCGCCCGGCAGGCCGCCCCGGCGCAGATCGCCGCGTATCTGGTGGTGACGCTGCTGAGCGGGCTCGCGCCGCCCTCGGTCGCCTGGCTGACCAAAGTCGTGATCGACCGGCTGGTGGCCGGGCCGCTGCGGTGGCCCGACCTGCTGGGGCCGGCCGCCGCGCTTGGGGCCGTCGGGGTGACCGCCGCGCTGATGCCGCACGCCACCCGCTACCTGCGGGCCGAGAGCGACCGGCGGGTGAGCCTGCTCGCCACCTCGCGTCTCTACACCTCGGTGGACCGCTTCGTGGGGCTGCGCCGCTTCGAGGATCCGGTCTTCCTGGACCGTCTCCAGATCGCCAGGTCCAGCGGGGTCAGCAGTCCGGGAATGGTGGTGGACGGCGGGCTGGGGGTCATCCAGGCACTGCTCACGATCATCGGCTTCGCCGGCTCCCTGCTCCTGCTCGGGCCCTGGGTGGCGGTGGCGGTCCTGCTTGCCGCCGTACCGGCTCTGCTGGCCGAGCTGGCGCTGAGCAGGCGCCGGGCGGCGATGATGGTCGAGACCGGACAGGCCGAGCGGCGGGAACTGTTCTACTCCGGCCTGCTGATCAGCCCGCAGGCCGCCAAGGAACTGCGCCTGTTCGGTGCCGGACCGTACCTGTGGCAGCGCATGGCCACGGAGATCCGCACGATCCAGGGCGCACACCGCCGGATCGACCGGCGGGAGCTGAGACTTCAGGGCGGGCTGGCGGTGCTCGGCGCCGCGGTGGCGGCCGGTCTGCTGCTGTGGGCGGTACGCGCCGCGGCCGGGGGCGCCCTGACCGTCGGTGACGTGGTGCTCGTCGTCGCCGCGGTCGGCACGGTACAGGGTGCCCTTGCCGCTCTGGTGACCGAGATCGTGTCCGTGCATCAGGCGCTGCTGCTCTTCGGTCACTACCTGACCGTTGTCGACGCCGGGCCAGATCTGCCGGTACGCGACGGGCCCCTGCCGGTGACACCCCTGCGGGGCGGGATCGAGCTGCGCGATGTGTGGTTCCGTTACGCCGACGACCAGCCGTGGGTGTTGCGCGGGGTGAACCTGACACTCCCCGCGGGGCGCTCGACCGCCGTGGTCGGGCTCAACGGAGCCGGGAAGAGCACGCTGATAAAACTGCTGTGCCGGCTCTACGATCCGACTCGTGGGCAGGTGCTCTGGGACGGCGTCGATCTGCGCGACCTCGACCCGGCGGAGCTGAGACGCCGGATCCGGGCCGTCTTTCAGGACGCGTTCCCCTATGACCTCACGGCGCGGGAGAACATCGCCATCGGCGACCTGACCGCTCTGCGAGACGACGACCGGATCGAGGGCGCGGCGGATCGCGCCGGTGTGCACGACGTCCTGGCCGCCCTCCCACACGGTTACGAGACGCTGCTGACCCGGATCTTCTTCTCCGAAGCCGACCGCGCCGACCCGGACACCGGGGTGGTCCTCTCCGGCGGGCAGTGGCAGCGGCTGTCGATAGCCCGGGGTCTCGTGCTCGACCGGCCCGATCTGCTCGTTCTTGACGAGCCGAGCTCCGCCCTGGACGCCAAGGCCGAGCATGAGGTGCACGCCCGGCTCCGGGAGCACCGGCGCGGACTGGCCAGTGTGCTGGTCTCCCACCGGCTGGGCGTCGTACGCGAAGCCGATCTGATCGTCGTGCTGTCCGGCGGGCGGATCGCCGAGCGGGGCACGCACGACGAGCTGCTGATACGCGGCGGTGCGTACGCCCGGCTCTTCGAGCTGCAGGCGGCCGGCTACCGTCCTTCGACGTCGGAGGGGGCCCGGTGAGCGCCGTTCTGATCGGTGCCGGCGCGGTGCTGGTGCTCGCGTTCGCCGTCGTGGCCGCAGCCGTCCTGCTCCGTGGGCACCTCGTCGCGCTGTCGGTCAGCGGGCTGAGCATGGCACCGGTGCCACGCCCCGGAGACCGGGTGCTGGTCCGCCGGACGCCGGGTGAGCGGCTGCGTAACGGTGACATCGTGGTGGTCGAGGAGCCGGGACCTTGCCGGCCGGGCGATCCGACCGGGGCCGGAGGCTCCCGGTGGATGGTCAAACGGGTCGCCGCGGTGCCGGGCGATCCGGAGCCGGCCTGCCTGCCCTCCTGGGCCCGGCATCCCACCGGTGTCGTTCCGCCCCGGCACATCGTGCTCCTCGGCGACAACGCCGAGGCGAGCAGAGACTCCCGGCACTTCGGCACCGTCCGAACGGATCGGGTGCTCGGCGTGATCCTGCTCCGGCTCGGCGGAAGGCCCACAGCCGGAGCCGGTTCCCGCCGGCGCGTCGACCAGGCAAGGCCCTGACCACTAGTGGTTCCTGAGCAGGATGTTGCCCGTGATCCTGGACTCGCAGAGCTGCTCGGCGCCCGGGGCGCCGGCCACGACGGTGAAGCCGGTCGGGGCCAGGCGCAGTTCCATCACCGCGGCCCGCTCGGCGGCGGGCAGGGCGGCGTAGCGGGCCAGCAGTTCCTCGTCGTCGAACAGGTCGGCGTCCGACAGGAAGACCGGGGAGACGGGGTGGCGGCGGCCCAGGTCCAGGATCTTGCCGCCGCCGTCCCAGTTGACGCCGTTCAGCGCGACCCAGCCGATCCCGTCCAGGCCCTCGAACAGGCGGGCCGCGTCGCCGAAGCGGTGGGTGCGCATCACCGGGTGCAGGTAGGCGTCGGCGTCCAGCACGTCCTGGTCGCGCGGGTCGCCGGTCGCCGAGGAGTGCGTGCCGTAGCGGCCCGCGGAGCGGCCCAGGCCCAGCCGGTGCACCACCGACAGGCCCTGCTCGCCGGTGTCACCGCCCGAGAGCAGCCGTACCAGCTCGCGGTCGATCAGCCGCTGGTGCTCGCCGAAGCTGTGGAAGAGCCACAGGTACATCAGGCCGCCGGGGGAGAGCCGCTCGGCCAGCCAGGCCAGGCCCGCGCGGGGGTCGTCGAGGCAGTGCAGCACCCCGGTCATCACGATGAGGTCGTAGGGACCCTCGAACCCGTCCCCGCCGATGGCGCCGCGTACCAGCTCCACGTTGGTCAGCCCGTTGCGCTCGCGCAACTCCCCGGCCACGTCGAGCGAGGACCGCGACAGGTCCATGCCGGTGAAGCTCGCCCGCGGATACTGCGAGGCGAGCCCGAGCAACTGGTGGCCGGTGCCGCAGCCGGCGTCCAGCACCCGTTTGCCGGCCAGGGTCTTGTCCCTGGCGACCATGCCGATGCCGAGCGCCAGGTCCAGGATCAGGTCGTCGCCGACGGTCAGGGAGGGACAGGGGTAGCGCTCGTACAGCTCCCTGACCTGCTCTACGGCGCTCACGGGGTGTCGATCTCGTCGTACGGGATCTCCTCGACCCGGCGGGCGAAGACCCAGTGGTGGCCCTCCAGGTCCTCGGCGGTGTAGTTGCGGTCGCCGTAGAAGCGGGTGCCCGGCTTGTCGCGGATCACCGCCCCGGCCTTCCGCGCGTGCTCGTGATGCCCGTCCACGTCGTCGACGAACACGTACAGGCTCTGGCGCGGCTCGCCCTGGCCCCGCGGCTCGTGCCTGCGGCCGTCACCCGTCCCGGCGAGCTGCACGACCCCCTCGCCGAACGACAGCTCGGCGTGCACGATGGAGCCGTCGTCGTTCAGCACCTTCCGCTTTTCGAATCCGAACACCTGGATGAGCCATTCGATGGCTTTTTCGGGGTCGGCATAGAAGAGGACAGGGGTGATTCTCGGCATTCCGTCGGGTGGGTTGAGCATTTCTCTCTCCCTCGATCGGTGACCTTGGAAACGTACGGAACGCTACCCCGCATCCCGCCGGCGAGACGTCCGGGCGTTCACGATTTCCACCGCGTTCACGGGTTCCACGAACCGGTCACGTGTTCGGCAGGCGCAGGCCGCCGTCCAGGCGGACGACCGTCGCGTTGAGGTAGCCCAGCTCGCACACGGCCCGGACCGCGCGGGCGAACTCCCGCGGCGTTCCCAGCCGGGGCGGGAAGACGATCTGCCGTACCAGCGGGCGCCGGAACTCAGGCGGGATCGCCCCGAACAGCGGAGTGTCGAACAGGCCGGGGGAGAGCGCGCACACCCGTACGCCGACCGAGGCCAGGTCGCGGGCGGCCGGCAGGGTCAGCGCGGCGACCGCGCCCTTGGAGGCGGCGTAGGCGGTCTGACCGGCCTGGCCGTCCTCGGCGGCGGCGGAGGAGGTGTTGACGACCACGCCCCGCTCGCCGTCCTGTAGCGGCTCGGTCGCGGCCATCGCGGCGGCGGCCAGGCGCATCACGTTGAAGGTGCCGACCAGGTTGACCGCCAGCGCCCGCTCGAAGGTCTCCAGGTCGTGCGGGCGGCCGTCGAGGCCGAGCGTGCGGGCGGCGGGCGCGATGCCCGCGCAGCTCACCGCCACCCGCAACGGCCCGGTGAGTCCCGCGGCCACCTCCACGGCGTGCTCGACCGACTCGGCGCGGGTCACGTCGGTCTCCACGAACGTGCCGCCCACCTCGCCCGCCACCGCGGCTCCCGTACGGGTGTCGGTGTCGGCCACGACCACGTGCGCGCCCGCCCCGGTGAGCTCGCGCGCGGTGGCGGCGCCCAGCCCTCCACCGGCCCCCGACACCAGTGCCGTCACCCCTCGCAGCTCCATATCCGGTTGGCCGCCTTTCCGCAATGCTGGGCGAATGTGCTTACTGATCAAGACATATCCTGACGCGAAATTCCGCATTCACGCTGCGCCCCACAGACGTGAGGTAACCAATGACGATTTCCAACGGCGCTGACAATGTGCACGACCTGATCGCCCGCCGGCGGCGCGAGCGAGATCGCATCCCGCGACGCGCGATACCCGAGGAGGGGGTACCGGTCTCCTCCACCCAGGAGCGCATCTGGTTCGGTGAGAGGTTCAATCCGGGATTCGGGTTCTACCATGTGCCCGCCACCCTGCGACTGCGCGGCCCCCTCGACGCCGGAGCCCTCGACCGGGCGCTCTGCGAGGTGATCAGGCGGCACGAGATCCTGCGCTCCACCGTCGAGGAGATCGACGGCATGCCCGTCCAGCGCGTCGGCGACGCGCCCACCGGTGTGCTGCGCTCCGTCGACCTGGCCGGCGAGCCCGATCCCGAAGACGAGGCCGCGCGGATGGCCGCCGACGACATCCTGGCCCCGTTCGACCTGCGGCACGGACCGCTGGGGCGGGCCCTGCTGCTCAGGCTGGGGCCCGACGACCACGTGCTCGTGCTGACCTTCCACCACATCGTCTTCGACGACCCGTCCTTCGGCATCGTCGGGCGCGAGATCGAGGCCCTCTACACCTCCTCGGCGCCCCTGCCCGAACTGGATCTGCAGTACACCGACTTCTCGGTCTGGCAGCGCGAGCGGCTGCGCACCGAGGAGGTGCGCGTCCGCCTGGTCGACTACTGGCGGCGGACCCTGGAGGGCGTGCCCCGGCTGCTCGACCTGCCCTCGGACCGGCCCCGCCCGCCGCAGCGGAGCCGCGCGGGCCGCTTCCACCGTTCCCGGCTGCCCGCGGACGTCGTCGGCGCGGCACGCGCGATGGCGCGCGAGGAGGGCACCACCCCGTTCACCGTCCTGCTGGCCGCCTACGGCGTGCTGCTGTCGCGCTACGCCGACCAGGCCGACATCGTCACCGCGGTACCCGCCGCCGGACGCATCCGGCCCGAGCTCGAAGAGCTCGTCGGGTGCTTCATCAACATCATCTGTCTCCGCCTCGACCTGCGCGGCGAGCCCACCTTCCGCGAGCTGCTGCGCCGGGTGCGGCATGCCTCCGTCGAGGGCCACGACCACGAGGAGATGCCCTTCGAGGAACTGGTGCGCGAGTTGCACCCGCAGCGGCCGCGGAGCCACACGCCGCTGTTCCAGGCGGGGCTCGGGGTACGCGACAACGACGGCGTCTTCCTGAACCTGCCGGGCGTGCGGGCCTCGGAGTTCGTGCCCGACGTCGAGGTCTCGCACTTCGACCTGATGGTGGACTTCAGCGTCGACGGCGACGGCATGGCGGGCCTGTGGGGTTACAACGACGACCTGTTCGCCCCCGCGACCGTCGAGGTCCTCGCCGAGCAGTTCACACTCCTGCTCACCGAGGCGTGCGCCCAGCCCGACCGTCAGGTCGGCGACCTGGCGCTGCCCGCGTCCCCGAGGTTCCCCCAGCCCCAGCCCCAGCCCCAGCCCCAGCCCGGGACCGTCGGGGCCGAGGGGCCGGCCGCCGTCCTGGCCGGGCGGGCGCGGCGCGCACCGGACTCGCCCGCCGTCACCTCCGTCGACGGCACGCTGACCTACGCCCAGCTCGACGCGCACGCCGAAGCCCTGTCGCCCGCCGTGCGCAAGGGGGCCGAACCACCGGCCGCCGACACCCCCGACCTCGCCGTGTGGTGGTACGCCCGGCTCAAGGCCGGCGGCGGCCCGCGGGCCGCGGGCTACGCGCGGGCCGCGGACCTGGCCTCGCGGATCGGCCTGGGCGCCACCGGTACCGTGCTCACCTTCGCCCCGCCCGCCGCCGGCGCGCTCGCCGACGCCATGCTGCTGGCCCTCTCCTCCGGCGCGCACCTGGTGATCGCGCCGCCCAAGGCCGCCCGTGACATCGAGCGGCTGAGGACCCTGGTCGAGGACGCCACGGTCGTGCACGCCCCACCGGCCACGTGGCGGCTGCTGCTGCGCGAGAACGCCCTGCCGGAAGGCCGTCCGTTCACCGCGCTCTGCGACGCGGCCACCACCCCGGACACCCTGGTACGGGAACTGGCCGCGCAGGTCCCCACCTGGACCCTGTACGGAGAGCGCTGGGCCGCGGCCCACCGGATCGACCCGCTCGCCGAGCCCCGCAGGGGCGTCCCGCTCGGTGTCCCGCTGGCCGGCACCCCGATCGAGGTCACCGGCCGGGCCGGGCGACCCGGCGCCACCGGCGTACCCGGCGAGATCCAGGTCGGCGGCGCCGCCACCGGGGACCGGGGCCGGATCCTGCCCGACGGCTCGCTGGAGCTGCTCGGCCGCTTCGACCGGATGTTCACCGTCGGCGGGTTCCGGGTGGACACCGACGAGGTGGCCCGCTCCCTGGCCGGCCGCCCCGGTGTGGTCGAGGCGATCGTGGACGTGTGCCACGACCGGCTCGTCGCGTACGTGGCCGGTGACGGGATCGATCCCGGGAAACTCGCCGCCCACCTGCCCGAATACCAGGTGCCCGGCTCCGTCGTCGTCCTCGACGCGCTGCCCAGGACCGCGCGGGGCGACATCGCCCGCGGGGAGTTGCCCAGCCCCGAGGCCCCGGGCGACGAGGACGGCCAGGTGCCGATCAGGGGCGGCACCGAGGAGGCCGTCGCCGGCATCTGGCGCGAACTGCTCGGCGTACGGGAGATCGGCGCCTCCGACGGCTTCCTCGACCTCGGCGGCCACTCGCTCACCCTGGCCCGCCTCAGCCTGCGCTACGAGGTGGCGTTCGGCGTCGAGGTGGAGCTGCCCGACCTGCTGCGCCACGCGACGGTCCGCGAGCAGGCGGCACTCATCGACGAGCGCCGCGCGCAGGCCGGCCTCACCGGACAGGAGAAGTCGTGATGACCTCGGTATCCGCCAAGCCCGCGCAGGCCACGAGCGAGGGACCACCCAGGACGAGGCTGGAGTCGCTGACCGGGCTGCGGTGGTTCGCCGCGTTCGGCGTGTTCTTCAGCCACGTCGCGATCCTGCTGCCGCTGCCCTACCTCAACGAGCTGTTCATTCTCGGCACCGCCGGGGTGACCTTCTTCTTCGTCCTGTCTGGATATGTCCTGACCTGGACGTTCGTTGCGAACGACACCGCGCCGAGGTTCTACTGGCGCCGCTTCGCCAGGATCTGGCCGTCGCTGCTCATCACCACCGTCGCGGCGGTCGCGCTGCTCGTCGGCGGCCGGCTCTGGCCCACCGAGGGCGGCACCTCGCTGGTCTGGTGGACGGTCGCGACGCTGCTCCTGGTGCAGGCGTGGATCCCGGCGTCGTTCCAGAGCGACACCGTGCCGCACACCGTCTCCTGGTCGCTGTCGTGCGAGGCGTTCTTCTACGCGGTCTTCCCGTTCGTGGTCCGCCCGATCGTGCGGCGCACGCTGCGCCAGATGGTGACGATCGCCGCCGTGCTCATCGCGATCAGCATCGGCACCCGGGTCTGGCTCTGGCTGGCCAATCCGCAGATCACGCCGGAGAACTGGTTCACCTCCGACCTGTACTACTTCGCCACCCACTCGCCGATCGCCCGGGTCAGCGAGTTCGTGCTGGGCATCGTGATCGCCGCCGCGGTACGCCGCGGCTGGCGCAGCCCGCTCGGGCTGCGCGCGGCGACCGCGATCACGGTCGGCTACTTCGCGCTGCTGTGGGCGTGGTCCGTCTCGGGCCTGTGGCCGACCGCGCTGGCCGAGGCCGCCAACCGGGGCAGCATCGTGGTGTTCGCGCTGCTTATCGCGGCGGCGGCGACCAACGACCTGGCCGGTCGGCGCAGCCTGCTCGGCTCCCGCCCGCTGGTGGCGCTCGGCCAGTGGTCCTACGCCTTCTATCTGGTGCACTTCCTGGTGCTCTTCCCGATCGCCAAGCACGCGTTCGGCCGGCAGTCGCTCTACGACTTCCCGCCGCCCAGTTGGGCGCACCTGCCGTACGCGGTGGCCGGGCTGGCGGTCAGCGTGCTGCTGTCGTGGGGGCTGTACCGGTTGTACGAGTACCCGATCGAGAAGCGACTGCGGGCCATGCTGCGCCGCGAACCGAAGAACACACCCCCGGCCCCGGGTGCGGAGCCCCCGATGTGAGGCCGGGCGCGCCTGCGGGGAGCCGTGCCGAGCGCACACGGCTCCCCCTGACTCCGAAGTTCCTCCCGGCCCCAGGCGAGGGCCGGGAGGATGGTAGGTAGGCCGAGCAGGTCACTACTCAAGGGAGCGATGGTCGGCGATCCGGTCGAAGACCAGCCCGCTGGCGGCTTCACCGCGACCGGTCTGTTTGGTCGCGCCGAGCCAGACGTGCGCGCGGCCCTGCCGGTCGCGGGTACGCCGGTAGGTCCGCGTCACCCGGATGCCTGCCCGGGGCACCTCCTCCTCGTGGACATGCAGACCGGGTGCCTGCAGCAACCAGGTTCGCGGCGGCACCGGGGTGGACGGGGAGGGGTCGCCGTCGAAGGCGCGGGGCATGGCGGCTCGCCGAAGCTGGATCTCGCGGTTGTCGCCGGGGCGGTGCATCGGGATCATCGGGATCCAGTTCTCCGGCACCGAGGTCATCACCTCGTATCGGACCTGGGTGCCCTCGGCCGGTGGTGGTGGCGTGAGAGGGTGCCCGTGTCTGCGCTCGAAGTCGCGCAGCAGGAAGTCGCGCAGCTCATGGCCGGCCTCCACCCCCGGAATACCGCCCCCGGCAGGCGACGGGACGGTCTTCTCTATGGCCCACACGAGGTTGGCCATCTCGTCGCGGACGAACACCACCTCGTCCAGGGGCGCGCTTTCCTGGATGTGGTCGGCCGTGTCGAGGACGGTGAGATCGTGGCCGGCGACACCTCCCGCGCCGCCGGCCACGCTCGTCCGGAACAGTTTCCAGTCTTCGGACATGGCCGGCGAGACCCAGGTGCGTTCTCCGAACACGTCGGTGACGACGAGGCCGCGCACGCTCGCCACGGTGCCGACCGGAACGGTGAACGGGACGACGAACCAGTCGTTCGCGTAGACCAGCCCGAACTCGATGAGCATCAGCGTGCCCAGGTCGGTGGTGTCGGGCCGGATACCGCCGAAGTTCGTCCGGCCGTCCTCGAAGGTCCACCAGCGGGTGTTCGGCATTCCGTTGAACGACGCGGTGGTGGGCAGCGTGGTGAGGACGTGCCGGGCCGGTGCCGTCTCGTCGTCGCCGGGGTCCGGCGGTGTGGGGGCGGCGTCGAGGTTGTACCAGTCGATCCGGCCGTGGAAGTACTCCTCGGCGACCAGATCGACCGGGGTGTCACGTGATCCGGCGCTGGCGTGGAAGCCGTACTCCATCCGTTCCGGCTGCCAGGCGCAGCCCTCCGCGGGCCGGCTGATCAGCTGGTCGAACCAGGCCACGAACCGCACGCCGAGCGCGTCGACATGGGGCTCGGCGCCGGCGACCTCGTCGATGCCGGTCGAGGCCGGGCTGCCGGCCAGGATGGACCGGTAGAGCTTGGCGCCGTCCATCAGCCTGGTCGCGGCGGCCCGGTAGAAGGACCAGGCCGGTGGATGGGCGCAGATCGTGGCGTCCTCGGTGGGGTCGGGCTCGTGCACGGGATAGGCGGCCCGGTAGGCGTCCGCCGCGGCCGGCCGTACCGTGGCGAGCAGCTTCAACCAGTACCTGCCCATCAGCAGGCGCAGGTCGAGCGGAGTGTCCGAGGGCATCGGAAGCCGTTCCACCTCGGCCTGCGGTGGCAGGTTCGAGGCCACGTTCTTGTCGCCGGGGGCCCGGAACGCCCGCACCGGCGTCGTGTCGACGCGCACCTTCGCCTGGATGGGAGAGCCGGCATCCGCACCGCGGAGTTCGCCGATCTGCCACTGACGGGTGAGCATCCAGAGCGCGTCTCGCACCTCTGCCCGCAGCGCGCGGTCGAAGGCGCGGGTGCGGGGCCGGCCCTCAAGCCGGTTCCAGAACGTCACGCCGGGCCTGCTGCGGGACGCGATCACCGAGCTGAGTTCCTTGGTGATGTACTTCTCGGTCATGACTGGGCCTTCACGTTCGCGAGCACGTTGTTGAGTGCGAGGTCGGCGGCGATGGTGAGCTGCCTGACCTGACTGGCCATCAGGGTCGCGGGCAGGAAGGAGGCGTAGGGGAGTTCGCCGATGTGGCGCGGTTCCAGCGCGCGTAGCCTGGCCAGGTCGATGGTGTCGCACACGGCGTCGACCAGGTCGTCCCACTTCCATGCGCCGCGGGTCAGGGTCGGCGTGACGAGCAGCATGGCCTGCGGTGCCTCGGTGTTGGGCCGGTCGCTGTGGAAGGCGATGCCGCTTTCCGCGGTGGATGACGGGATCGTCTCGGTCCACTCGTCGAGCAGCAGTCCTCGCTGGGGCCCGCCCGGAACGACGCCCGCCGGCAGGTGAGCGGTGTAGAGCAGCCGGTCGGAGTCGACCACCTGATCCGGCCGGATGTCGAGTCCGAGCCAGCCCTCACCGGCGACCGGCGGCAGTTGCAGCGCGTCGAATTCCGGTTCCGGCCGGCCGAACGCACCGGCCAGCAGCTGCAGCTGTTCCCAGTCGTGCAGCCGTTCCCGGACCCGTGCGGTCGAGTGCAGCCAGGTGTCCACCGGGAAGTCCACGTCGAGGTGGGTGTACGGCGCACCGGACCGGCTCGCCGTCAGTGCCGCCGAGACCTGTCCGGCGCTTTGGCCGTCCACGGTGAACTCCGGGATGAGCAGGCACTCGTCGCCGAGCAGCGCCTTGGCCGCCTCCTGCAGCGCCGCCACCCGTTCGGCCGGTGAGGTAGCGCCGTCGTGCTTGTCCAACGCGGCCGCGGACGCCGCCAAGCGCCGGTCGGCCTCGGCCAGTACGGTGAGAAGTACCGACCGGGTGTCGACGAGCAACTGGATCAGCCGGTCCTCGGCCGGCGTGAGGTTGGGCGCGGCCAGATCGACCGGCGCGGCCGGGGGGATCGCCATGATGTCGCTGTGCAGACCCCACGCCGTCGTCCGGGTGGAGGCCGCCACGGCTTGGTATCGGATCCTGGCGGCCTCCAGATCGGCGACGGGGCCCGCCTGCAGGGCCGCCGCGAAGGCGGCCGGGGTGGCCGGCCGGGGCTGGATCGGCGCTGTGGAGATGGCCGCCTCGGCCCGGCCCAAGAACAGGAACCGCTCCTCGTCCGACCCCGCCGCCGGCACCGCCTGGTAGCGCGCGAACTCCTCGGCGAACCGGTCCAGCCGGTCACCGCAGCGCCCCGCGGTCTCGGCGCACGCCGCCAGCAACTCGGCGTAGGCCAGGCCGAGGCCCTCGTAGGCGAAGTCCCATCCGGCCTGGGCAAGCCCGAACGAGGCCGCACGTGCGAGCGCGTCCACCGCGGACTCCACCTGTTCGTCCACGTCGAAGGCCGGGTCGGGGCCGGTCGGCGCGTCCGCGACCGTGGCCAGTTCCGACCGCACCGCCCGCAACGCCGAATCCACCGCGTCGACCCGTCGGCGGTCGATGAACGGTGCGGGCTCGTCGCCGGCGCGGGCGCCGGCGGTGACCCGCAGGTCATTGCCGGTCAACGGGCGCGACAGGGTCACCAGCCGGCGGGCGGCCGTCAGCATGGGCAGGAGCTCGAACACGCTGACCCGGCCCGCTGCCGCCTGCTGATGGTCAATGGCGATGGGCTGGTCGGGACGCGGGTCGAAGGTCGCCCGGACGAACCTGCGCACCCGGTCGTCCAGCTCCGATAGTGACTCGACGCGTCCGATCGCCACCAGATCGGCGGGTCGCAGACCGAGCGAGGCGAGGGTGACCTCACGGACCGTCTCGGTTCCGGTGCCGGCCGAGCGAAAGGAGACCATGCAGCCGACCTCGTCGAGCGGCGGCAGCACCTCGGCGAGCCAGGCGTCGACCGAGGGCTCGATCCGGGCCCGC
This sequence comes from Streptosporangium sp. CA-115845, assembly GCF_050943795.1. Taxonomy (NCBI): domain Bacteria; kingdom Bacillati; phylum Actinomycetota; class Actinomycetes; order Streptosporangiales; family Streptosporangiaceae; genus Streptosporangium; species Streptosporangium sp. CA-115845. The sequence continues at coordinate 4,529,242 of NZ_CP191988.1, forward strand.
GGCGTCGCGCCGGGCCCCGGCGTCGCCGTGGGCGGCAGGTGCAGCGCCACCCGGTGGGTGAGGGTCACGCCGCTCGACGGCGTCCGCACGATGTCGGGTTCGGCGGGGCTCCTCCCCTTGGCGTAGGCGTCGTAGGTGCTCGCCACGCGGTCATAGTTGCCCATCACGGCCTGGTACACGCCTTCGGCCAGGGCCAGGTCGGCCACCGCGTCGTGGGTGTCGAGCAGCCGGTGCGCCTCGGCGTTGATCGCGGCCCTCTGGGCCGCGCTCGCCACCGGCAGGCCGGTGGCCCCGAACGGGTAGCCGCCCGCGGTGCGCAGCCGGTTCACCAGCGCCAGGCCGTCCAGCACGTTGCCGGCCTCGATCGCCTCGATCGGCACGCCGTCGCCGGTGCGGGTCGAGGCCATCCGGTCGGCCCGCAGCGGGAACTCCTTGCGCAGCGGCAGAATGAAGCCGTCGACCTCGGCCAGGCCGTGCCGGTCGTGCAGGCCCCGCTCGAACTGGTAGCCGAGCAGGTCGCTCAGGCTCTGCCCGGCCCGGACCCCGTTGACCAGTGCCAGCGCGGCGCGCACCCGAGCGGAGGAGAGGTCGACCGCCGGGCCCTCGCCCGGCGCCGCGCCGGACAGGTATCCGTTGCGCAGCACCGCGGCGGCGACGGCGTGGTTGAGCGACGGGGTGTGCACGAAGCCCTGGTTGGCCGGGTCCACGGTCAGCGGCCCCTCCTTGAAGTCCTCGGCGACGTCCTTGTCCTCCGGCACGAAGTCGAAGCGCTCGGAACGGCCCGGCCGCAGGTCCTCGACCAGGCCGTAGGCGCCCAGGTGCAGGCCGGTGGGCCGTTGTTCACGCATCCGGGTGAGCTGGAGATCGACCAGGCCGAGCAGCCACGCGTCGAGCCGGTAGGAGCAGGTGTCGACGTGGTCGGCGAAGGCCCGTTCCAGCTGCGCGGTGGGCACGTTCTCCAGCCGCGCCAGCGCGTCGAGCTGGGCGGCCAGCTCCGCGCTCTGCGGCGAGCCGAGCGTCATCGTGATGTGGTCGGCGACCCGCCGGGTCGGATGGCCGGTGATCGGCTCGACGGCGGCGAAGAGCGGCTGGTAGCGGCTCTCGCTGAGCGAGGCGCCCGTGCTGATGTGCAGGATCGGGTTGTCGGTCCTGGCGGCCCGTGCCTGCGCGGGCGTGTAGAGGCCGGCGGCCTGGTACGACCGGACCCCCGCCTCGTGGTAGCCGAGCTGCAGCGCGTGGCGGGCCATCAGGTAGAGCAGTGACGCCGGCGGCCGGTCGTCGACGAAGTCGTCCTGGTCGTAGAGCCGGTCGAGCCCACCTCGCGCGGCCGACGCGAGCCAGGACAGGTAGTTGCGGCCGTCCACCGTGGACGGCCGCAGCGGCGCGGTCTCCGACGGTGGCAGCCCGTCCACCACGCCGCCGGTGAGCAGGTTCTGCCGGCTCGAGAACACCAGGTCCAGGATGGGTGGTGCGCCGGTGCCGCCGTAACCGTGGTGGGCCAGGAGTTCCTGGGCGGCGGCGCGCTCCGCGGCCGACTTGATCTGCTGGATCCACCCGGCCAGTCCCCGCAGGTTCAGCCGGTTCAGCAGGGTCGTGAGGCTCTCGGCGTAGCGTTGCGACCACTCCACCGAGCCTGGATGCAGCGCGAGCACGTCCAGCAGTGTCTGGTGGGCATCGTCGCTCGGCCCGCCGATGCGCGCGACCCGCTCGACCAGCGGCGTCCAGTCCTGCCGGATGGTGTCGAGCACGTTGTAGAGCGGCCCGGCGACCTTGTTCACGTCCGCGTCATGTCCCGGCCACTCCAACCGGGAGAACGCGGTCGCCGGCAGGATGCCGTACGGCTGGGCGCCGATCCGCATCGCCGGCACGACCCCGCCGCCGAGCACGTGCCCGACGAAGAACTCCCCGAGGTCGTCGGTGTCGCCCTCGCCGAAGACCTCGCCCATCATCGCCCGCATCCAGTGACCGAACGTGGCAGGCCACAGCAGCGTGTTCATGGCCCGCGAGGTGAGGCTGTCCGTTTCGGCGGCGCCGTGGGTGTGGACGAAGAAGTCGGCCGACAGTCCGAGGTACTCGGCCATCCACTGCCCGTCCCGTTTCTCGCCGGACTCGGCGGTGACGTCGTAGGCCGGCTCGCGCAGGTCGTCGAAGGAGGCGTCGGGGTCGTCGCGGCGGCCGTAGCCCGAGTCGGCGTCCTCGCTGTTGTTGGTGGGGGTGCCGCGGGCCACCACGGCCACGCCGGCGCGGCTGTGAGCGTGCCGTCGCAACAGGTCGCCGAACTGGGCGGCGCCCTGTTCGGCGTCGGATCCGATCCGCACGCCGAGCACCAGCAGCCGGTCGAATCCGCCCTGGGCCTGTTCCTTGGTGAGCGGGATCCGCAGCCCCATTCCCACCTCGACCGCCCGGTCGAAGTCGGACAGCCACCGCAGCCGGTCGGGCATGACCAGATTGCCGCGCTCGTCGTGGTGCAGCTGGTCCTCACCCGTGGCGCTGGGATCCGGCCCGGCAAACAGCTCCCGGTCGACCTCGGCGCCGACCTCGACCAGCGGATCCTCACCGGCCCGGAAGCCGATGACCACGAAACGCTGCGGCATCAGCAGCACCCGCGGCGCCTGGGCCCAGGCGTCCTGCTTGGTGCTCACCTCGGGAAAGTCCGGCGGGCCGGATGGATTGACGGGTTGGTGTACGGCCCGCAGCCAGGTGGCCCGGCCGGAGCCGTGCGCCGCGACCAGGCGCCGCCAGGCCGCCCGCTGCGGGGCCTCGGCCGTGCCGGCCTCGCGTACCTCGGTCCAGTAGCGCCGCACGTTGTCGACCTCTGACGGTGTCAGCGCCTCGTCGAAGGTGGAGATGTTGCAGTCGTCCGGATATATCCGGACCAGAAGCTCGGGGTCCTTGGTGAACCGGGTTTCCAGACGCACCGGCATCAGCAGGATCGGTGACGTGTCGTCGAGGTCGTTGACGCCCTCGCGCGGATCGGTGGTGAGCCGGCTCATGTGGATTCCCCCGAAGTAGTGTGAAGCATCTGGGCGGCGTGCACTCCGACGAGCACCGGCGCCTGGAAGAGGATGTAGGCGAGGTCGGCGGCGGTCATCGCCGGACCCCAGGCGACGTGGACGTCTTCGCCGTGCTGGACCAGATCGGGGGGCCCGGCCGGTGGCGTGAGCGGCAGGGAGGCCGGGGCGGTGGAGAGGTCGAGGTAGCCGCCCGCCGGTCCAGGCCGGACCTCCGGCCAGGACAGGTCGTTCCACACCTCGCGCCGCGGGCTCGGCTCGGTGTCCAGACCGAACCGGGGCTCGCCGGGGCGCTCCTTGATGACGAAGTACCAGCCCGGATCCGCGTCGGCGTCGTCACCGCCGATCGCCTCTTCGGCGGTGAGGTCGAACCCGAGGATGGTGATGTCCGGGTCGATCTTCGCGGCGTACCGCGGTGTGCGCACCGCGGACGGGTCGCTCGACAGTTGCCGCGGGCCGCTCTGCCCTGGTGCCGGCCACCGCGCCCGATGCGCGTAGACGACCGCGTTCGGATAGCGCTTGAGCAGCTCGCCGCGGATCACCAGGACGAGCTCGTCCCGCCCGCCGCCGGTGTCGCGATGGTCGTGGCTGCCCAGGGCGGAGGTGGCCGCCCACTCGTGTAGTGGCGGGATGTCGCGCAGGGCCTCCCGCGTGTCGCCCGGCGCGGCGGCCGACGTGCCGCGCACGTCCCAGAACTGGCGGAAGGTCGAGCCCCGCTGGTCGGTCGGATACTCGCGCCAGAGCAGCTCGCGGGCGAACTCGTGGTTGGCCCCGACCAGATAGGACTCGATGAAGCGCTGGTCGGTCTCCAGCAGGGTCACGGTGTTGGGGGCGATCAGGTTGGCGTTGGGCAGGAACAGGTCGGCGCCCAGGTCCCGCAACGGCTCGTACATCGGCTGGTCGATCACCGGGTAGGCCATGGGTTCGACCAGGCCGGAGCCGACCTCGTCGCGCACCGCCTGAGGGACGTGGACGGTCGCCTCGATCCGGCGCGGGATGGTCATGTCGGGATCCACCGCGTCCACCGCCGTCTGCGCCATGCCGCCCAGATCGACCTCGCGCGGCTCCGGCGGGGTGCCCGCCTCCGTCGCGGTCTCGCGGAAGTCGAAGCTGTCCTCCAGAGCCTCCTTGAACTGCTCCGCCTCGGGGCTGTCCTCGCCCGCGCGGCCGGGTCCGCCGGGCTTGTCGAGGGTGCCGATGGTGAAGCCGGCGGCGCCGGGCAGTCCCGCCAGCCACTCGGTGGTGAGTCCGGACTCCTTCACGGTGTCGGCCGCCATGGGGGCGCCGACCAGTCCGGCGGCCGTGTCGGTGACGAGGACGCCGGGCGGCGGCTGGTCCGGCGGTGCCGGATCGACCTCGCCGGCGTTGACCCGGTTCAGCAGGTCCAGCGGCTGGTGGCGCTCGTCGAACGGCAGCAGCCCGGCCATCCGGCCGCGCGGTCGCAGGAACCGCCGGAACGGCGCCGAGCACAGGGCCGGCGAGACCCGGGCGGTGGTCTGCGTCTGGCGCAGCGTCTCGCCCTCGGACAGGATCCGGCGGTGCAGCGGGGCGGTGAGGTGCAGCGCCCGCTGGGTCGCCGACAACGCGGAGGCCAGGTGCCGTTCGTGCCAGACCTTGCTCACCTGGCGGCCGAACTGAGCGTTGCGGATGCGTCGCTGGGCCGCCAGCACCTGGCCGATCTGATCCCAGGCGGCCTGCATGTACCGCTCCTGGTTCTCTCGCACCGCCATGGCGCCGAGGCCCGCGGCGATCCGGAACCGGGGATCGAGGTTCAGCGTCCGCACCCAGCCGTCGGGCGCCTCGTCGGTGCGCACCCGGGCGGTCAGCGCGTGCCATCGCCCGTACAGCGGGGGCGAGATCACCGGGTCCGCCTCGGCCCCGGTGCGATAGTCGTCCGCCAGGTTGATAAGGCGGGCCAGATCCTCCTGCAACGGGCGCGGGAACGGCTGGTCCCACGCCTCGAAGGGGTCGCCGGGTAGCGGGAGGTGGGGCGGTCGCAGTGCCCCGCCGAGGCGCAGCGTGCCACCGAGTTCTGGCTTGTCGACGCCGCGCACGCCGGAGCCGGGGTGCCGCGCGTCGATGGCGCGGGTGCCGACCGCCGGGTCGATCGGAGCCGGGCGCAGCAGCCTGACCAGGGTTTCGAAGTCGCCTCTGGCGCCGGTCCTGAAGTACCAGCGGTGATACACCGGGAACGACGAGGGTTGTGGCCGCGGGCCGGAGTCCGAGGCCGACGTGGCCCACGCCGACATGGTGGCCGGGATGTCGCCGACGTCGAGACCCAGCCCGGCCCGGCGGCCGCCCTCGAACGTGGGCACCAGGAACGCGTGGTAGCCGGTGTCCGGCGCGAGCATACGCGGGCACAGCAACCGCGATCGGGCCAGGTCGGGATCGCCGGCCAGGGCCGCGGCGAGCCGGGCGGCCACCGCCTGGCCGTGGCCGGAGACGATCTCGCCGTCGCTTGCGCCGAGCCCCCTGTCGACGTGCACGTGCGCCCAGGCCCACAGCTGGTCTGCCTTGGGGAGCACGGCCAGGTCGAGGAGGTCCACCCGGGGCAGTGGGGCGGCGCCGCCCGCCGGACCGTCACGGAACTCCTCCTCGGTGAGGACCAGCAGGGTGAGCCACGGCCGGAGCCGGCCGGCGGTCGCGGTCGCCGGGGTGTAGCGCCAGAGGAAGTCCTCGTCGTAGAAGTCCACGTGGGGGAGCAGGTTGGGCTCGGCGTTGGTGATCCAGGGGCGCGGCTCGGTCCGTACGATCGCGTTCGGGTCGATGCCCACGATGTCGGCCGGGCCGTACAGCGAGACCTGCTTGGTGATGGTCCGGTTCTGCACGGCTCCGCCGGGGGCGCGGCCGCTCGCGGTGAGCGAGACGGTCACCCGGGGGCGGAGCCGCACCGCCGGGTCGCCGTCGGCGGTGCTCACCTGGTTGGCCAGGCCCTGCCGCAGCCACGGAAGGAACGTGTAGGCGGGCGCGGTCATGAGGCCACCTCGAAGCTCGGAATGACGTGAACGGCGTCGGCCATGGCCGGATCGTCGGCGATCAGCCCGGCCCTGAACTCGTGCGCGGCCGCGGCGCCGGCGAAGGCCGGGGCGTGGGCGCGGTTGTCGGCCGTGTAGGCCACGGTGTAGCTCTCGCCCGACACCGTGACGGTTTCCCCGGGCGGGCGCAGCCGGTCGCGGGAGGCCCGCGAGATGGGGGAGCGCGCCATCGCGTTGTCGCGCAGCAGGAAGGAGAACAACCCTTCCCGGTAGGCGGCGAGGCGCTGGTGTTCCCTGGTGAAGGACCTGTCGTGCAGGATCTCCTCGTAGCGGACCACCCGCTTGGCCATCCCGCTGGTGCGCAGGTCGTCGCCGGCCGCGGCGAGGTCCACGCCGGAGCGCTGGGTCTCGAACGCGGGCCTGCTCAGCTTGTCCGCGTCGGACATCTCCACGAACTGGGCCGGCGCGAACTCCTCGTGCGCGTCGGCCACCCGTACCAGCGGGCCGTTCGGGGTGATCGTCAGGTGGTTCGCACCCGTGGGGCGCTGGGTGCCCACCTTGTCGAGGGTCAGCCCCAGCGGCACGGCCTTCTGCGAGACGCGCAGCACGCCGTCCGGGTGCAGCGTGGTCTCCGCGGACTCCCGTACGGTCACCGCCGGTCGGCGGGCCCCGGGAGCCACCGCGCTCCAGGCCTCGGGCCTGTCCAGTTCGGAGGTCAGCGCACTCAGCACGTCGATCAGCAGCTCCGGCAGGAACAGCGGGTCGCCGAAGGTGTGCTCGAACTCCACGTCCAGATCCCAGAACAGCAGGGAGATCGCGCCGTGGCCCTTGATGTGCCAGGGCGAGGGACCGTCCAGGCTGCCCCGGATCTTGACCGAGAACAGGCCGACGCCGAACGCCTTCACCGACATGGCGGCGGCGATCTCCACCTCGAGGTGGAACGGCAGGAGCCGCAGCAACGCGTCGAAGGCGACGAAACCCGTCACGCTGAACGCCGACACTTTGAAGTAGAGGTCGACCCGGGCACCGAACTGAACCGTGTTCGGGGTGACGGCGAAGTACCCCTGCGCGGTCAGCCGCGCCACCGAGGAGTTGAGCAGGCTGATCGTCACCCGGCGCGGCACCGGGAACGGCAGCGCGGGCGGTTCGAAGTTCGGGTGGAACCCGCCGAGCGAGGCGACGAAGTTGGCATCCTCACCCCAGGCGACGAGCAGGCCGAACTCCCCGTCGAGGGGGATGAAGGCGATCCTGGAGTCGAACAGGGTGGCGTGGAAGTACAGCCGCTTCTTGTCGAACTCGATCGCGCCGGCGAACTGCACCTGCAGCAGCACGACCGGGGCGTCCTCGTGCGGCAGAGCCACCCGCAGCACACCCACCACCGCGATGTTGCCGGGGATCTCCACGATCACGCCCAGGGTGAGGTGCATCAGCCGGGGCGTGCCCCAGGCCAGCTTCGCCATCGGGCCGACGAGGAACGTTCCAGGGCGGGCAGGGAAGTAGGTGCGCAGGTCGCTGAGGATCTTCGGCGCGTTCACCACCACATCGCGCGGGAACATCAGCGACCCCAGCGAGCCGGAACGCACCCCTTCCATCAGGGCGGCCACGTTCATGCCCCGGTTGAGTCCGAGCAGCCCGCCCACTTCGAGCAGGGTGAACCCGAACCCGACCGGCAGCCCTTCGCCGAAATCGGCGGTGAGCAGCATCAGCAGGGAGAACGGCCGGGTGGTGAGGATGCCGAGGGCCTTCAGCGACAACACGTCACTGAAGGCGAGATCGAGCACGCCGGAGTACTCACCGCGTTCGGTGTCGAACCGCAGATAGCCGCCACCGGAGGCGATGCCCGCGTCGATGACCAGGCCCACGCCGGAAGGCGGCAGAAAGCCGGTCGAAAGGTCGATCGGGCCGAGATTCCCGTCGAGGTCCGGCCGAGGTTCCAGCTCCACCGTGAGCCCGACCCGGTCGACCAGCGCCTTTACCGGCCCCAGGGAGGCGGCGAAGGTGGCGCCGAGCGTGACGGGCAGCGTTCCGCCGGACGGCATGGCGGAGATCGTCAGCGACCGGGCCTCGACCGGGCCGATCCTGCGGTGCGCCGGGACCTGGATCTCCAGGTTGGAGGTGCCGCGGAAGGAGAACCCGTCCCGGTGCGAGACCCCGATGGTCAGATCGGTCTCGAAGGCGAACCCGTCCGAGGGCATGATGGCCGCGAGGAAGCCGTCGGAGCCGTCCGGCACGAACACGAACTCCAGGCCCTTGAGTTCGAGCTCGACGTACGGATCAACGCTGCCCTCGGCGTCCACCCGCATGCCGCCCGCGCCGCCGACGCCCCGCAACTGCAACCGGGTGCGGTCCTTGGCCCCGAACAGGACCCGTGGCGTGTCCCCGCCGCCTGCGCCGTCGACCCTGACCTGGATCGAACCGGTCGCGTGGGTGGGGGCGTCCTCGGAGCGGAAACCGACGATCACGTCGATGGGCTCGCCGGGCCGTACCAGCAGGCCGACGCCGCCCTGCAGGTCGAGGTCGCTGCGCACCGTCGCGGTCAGGTCGCCGCCGATCGGCAGGGCGGTGTCGAGCTGGCCGTCGAGGGCGGGCACAAGCGCCAGGCCGGGCTTGCCGGTGCCGTTGCCGGGCAGCGGCAGCAGCCGGACGTCGGCGGTCACGCTCGCCCCGTTCAGGAACTGCTCCAGCAGGACGGCCTTGAGCCCGCGCGGTACGGTCTGCCCGATGGGCAGATTCTCCTCGGCGGGCAGCCCGAGCAGGCCGGTCGAGGTGGCGCCGTCGACCCGTCCGAACCTGATGTCGACGCCCACCGACATCAGGAAGTCGTCCACGACGGACAGGAAGCCGCCGTGGTCGAAGGTGTCCTCACCCCAGCCGAACGCGTCGCGCAGCGCCGTTTCGGGGCTGCCGACGGTCTGCGGCAGCTTGGTCAGGTCGAGGGTCGTCCTCCGGTAGGCGGGGCGGTTGCCCAGCGGTGGCTCGCGGTCGGTGCGCAGTACGCCCAATGCCCGCAGGGCGAAACCGATGCGTGGCCGGTGCCTGGTCAGATAGGTGCCCACCAGGTGCTCGACGAGCTGCCGGGGGAACTTCTCGCGGAATCCGTCCTCTCGCAGCGAGGCCGGGATGATGTCGTCTGGGGCGGTGGCGATGGCGCGGATCGCGTCGAGGATCCGTTCGACCGCGGCGAGCACGCGTGCCACGTCGTCGGGCAGCGTGACGAGGTTCGTCGGATCCCCACTCAGCAGCTCGGCCTCGCCGAACAGCCTGCGCAGCCCCTCGGTCAGTGTGTCGAGGTCGGTGCGCAGGTCGAGCAGGGGCTGCGGGGCCTGGTTGGCGAGCCAGCCCAGCTCGCGCAGCAGCCCACGGCCGGCGTTCGGAGGCGACAGCTCTTCGGTGAGAGGTCGTAGCGCGAGACCCAGCTCGCTGAGCGCCCGCTCGAATGTGCCCGGCTCAGGCATGGGTCCTCCCCGAGGGGTAGGCGCGGTCCAGCTCGCGATGCTTGGCGGGGTTGATCCAGTTCACGATCAACCATTGGCAGACGAAGCAGAAGGCTCCTTCGTTGTCTTTGTGGTGCTGGTTGCGCATCTTGCACATGCCTGCCGGGCGGTAGGCCTGTTGGGAGAATTCGCCGCCCTCGTAGACACCGATCATGCTGCTGGGCGGGGCCTTGGGAGTGAACCCTGGGATTTGTTTGGGCTGGTCCGCCTTCGCGCTGGGAACATGTGAGGGATCGGCATTGAGCGGACGTCCCGCCTCCAGGGCAGGCGGATCCCCTTTCTCCAGGAGAGCAAATACCTTTGCTTCGGCGAGCTGCAGGATTTTGCCCGCGGCGTCGCGCAGCGGAATGAACAGCATGGCCACTTCGTTGATCTCCATGGTGGCCGGCTTTCCTTTCAGGGTGACGGTTTCGCTCACCCGGCTGACGCGCTGGATGTAAAGCGGCCCCAGCACCCTGTGGTTCTTCGAGGGGTCGCTTTGATCTACGGATAGCGGAAGCTGCACACCGGATTTCGGTCCGATCCAGAGGTAGACGGGTGGGCCGTCCGGGCCGTCCGAGCTGTCCGGGGCGTCCAGCTCGGCCATTCTCCAGTGCGGGATGTCCTCGGGCGGCACCACGATTTCGATCAGGTCGGGTAGCGATTCCACCGGGGGCTTCACCTCCAGCGCCTGGGACACCAGTGCCATGCGCGGCACGCGGAGCCACTTCACGAACATGGGATCGAACGGCGGGGTCGGTGAGTTCGGTGGGGCCGACGGGTTCGCCGGGTCCAGCTCTTTGCGAATCCTGCTTAGCGTCGTCAGATTGTCGTAGACGAAATCGCCGCCATCGAGGGCGGGGGCACCGTCGGTCTTCTCGTATTCGTCGCCGAGGTTGAAGCAGTGGCCGAGTTCGTGAACGGCGACGTCGGTCACCTTGTCCTTGTCATAGATGTACGTCGCCGGACCGCGTCGCATCGCGTCGGCCGCCGGAGAGCCGTACACGAAGCCGATCTTGCTCTGAGTGTCCAGGGTGAGGCAGGCGAGATGCCCCTTCTCGATGTTCTGCCCGCCATCCGCGACGTCGTTGGCGATCACGATGACCAGCCCTCGGCTCCGTCCCAGGCGGTCCTGAACGGGGGTCCACTGGGAACCCACGTCTCGCTTGGCGTCCAGCCGCTCGGCGAGTCCGTGGATGTAGCGGAAGATGGAGATGCGCGGGTTGTCCATGCCCCTGGCGTAGAGCTGGGGCGGATGCCGCCGAGGGTCGAGCATCATGTACCGCGCGGCGAGAACGTCGTAGAAGGTGTACAGCTTTCGCACGAACGCCTTCAGCGGCTCGCCACTGCCGGCAGGACCGGGGTTCTGCACCGGTTTGAGGTCGGACACGCGATCGGCCGGCCGTTGACCGAGATGCAGGCCGAAGAGCGTGTCGCGGGCCTGGAACATGCCTTTCGACTGCTGGTGCCGCCATCTATCGACGATTGCCCAGTGCACCCTGCCGGGGTCGAAGCCGGTCAGGTGTTGGGTCTTCCACTCGTCGATCAGATCCTCGACCGAGCGGGTCTCCCCGCGTTTGGGCAGGCCGACCTGGTGGATCAGCTCCAGCACCGAATAGTGTTTCTCCAGAAGGTCCGGTGCCTCTACCTCGCCCTCGTACGGGATCGGGAAGCCCGTCAGGTGAGGTCCGTCGGCCACCCGGAAGCCGCAGGTCAGCATGCTCTGGGCGGAGGCGGTCGGCGCCTTGTAAACGTTCATGCTCTCGCGCAGCATGTCGAACGGCCGGTGGCGGAGTTTGATGAACATGCCGTCGTAGATGTCCTCGGCGATCTCGTGGAAGGCGATCTTGTCGGCGAGGGAATCGGTGAAGCCCTCGCCCAGGAACAGCAGGTTGGGCGCTTTCTCGGGATCATGTTTCGGGTCGTGAACGACGGGTTCGAGGATTTCCCTGCGCCGCCCGTACTCCACCACCCGTATCGGGAGTCGCCGCTCTTTGCCGAGAAAGGTGCCGATCAGGTCGACCGGTTGGGGGGAGCGGACGAGGCCGCGCACGCGACTGAACTCGTCCACCACGACCATCGTGTTCGGGGCGGACGAGTTCAGCTTCACATAGTCGTGCCCGGTGATATCCCCGACCAGGTCGGTGCCGACTCCGACGTCGTCGCTGAACTTGGCATAGATCGTCGGTTGCGCGTGGCCGAACTGCGTGTCCAGCGCGGTCGTGAGCGAGTCGTTGCCGAACCACCAGTCCTTGATCTTTTGATGCACCTGCAACCGGCCGACGATCGAGTGGCGGTTGTATGTGCACTGGAAGAGGTAGATCCCCGGCTTGGTGGCGATGACCAGCCCGTCCGGCTGCACGGTGGGCAGGTCGGCGAATCGCCGGCCGAACGGTGCGTGGGGTGCGTAGAAGTCGAATGTCGCCTTGGGCACGGGGGGCACGGGGGGCACGGGGACCCCGGGGGGAGCGATGGGAACGGGGGTGAGGGTGTAGGGATCGTCGAAACCTTCCGGAGCCGTGCGGAAATAGACCTTGACGCGAAGCTGTGGGCGGTCGAGAGGCTTGAGAGGGTCGAGGGGGTCGAGAAAGACATGCAGGTCGCAGTGCGGGAACAGGACTAGATCGGGAAGCAACGCATCCCCCGTAGAGGTCGGTTCGGGCTTGGTCTTGGTTCCGTGGGGCGGACACGATTTCCAGCGGTCCGCCCCACGGCATGCGTCCGTCGTCGGCATCGATCCCCGTGCGCGCCGAGCGGCCGCCCCGCCGTACGCGAGAACACTGTCACCGGGCGCTGAAGCGCGGCTGACGTGGCGCTGGAACGCGGCGGCTAATTCCGGTGTTCAACCCCGTTCCGGCCGGTTAGCCTGAGTTCGTCTCAGCTCAGACGGCGTACGGTTCGAGGGGTGGCGATGGCTGTCTCCGGCGGTCTCGACGGCGATCCGGAACCCGTCCGGGTGCGGCTCCTCGGTCCGGTGGACGTCATCGTGGGAGACAGCGTCCTGCGGGTTTCCGGGCTGCGCCGCAAGGCGGTGGTGTCCGCCCTGGCCCTGCGGGCCGGCGGCGTGGTCGACGCCGGCCGGTTGATCGACGCGGTGTGGGACGGCGAGCCGCCCGCGACGGCGACGAACACCCTGCAGAGCCACATGTCCTATCTGCGCAGGCTGTTGGGGGTGCCCGGAGCGATCCTGGCCCGCCCGCCGGGGTATGTGCTCAACCTCGACGCGGTGGCGACGGACGTCCGGATGGCCGAAGCCCTCATCGAGCGGGGAAAGCGGGAGACCGATCCCGCCGCGCGGGCGTCCACGCTCACGGCCGCCCTGGAACTGTGGCGCGGGCGCCCCCTGGAGGACGTGGCGGGGCTGTCCTGGTTCAAGGAGCAGGCGGCCAGGCTTGAGCGGCTACGTCACGGTGCGGAGCGCATGCTGGCGGAGGCCAGGCTGGCGCTCGGGAAGCACATGGAGCTGGTGCCGGAGCTGGAGAGCCTGGTCGAGCCGCATCCGTACGACGAGGATCTGCACGGGCTGCTGATGGTCGCCCTGTACCGCAGTGGGCGGCAGAGCGATGCGCTGGCGGTCTATCACCGATTACGCGACCGGCTGCTCGACGAACTGGGCATCGACCCGCGGCCTCCGCTCCGCGAACTCGAAACGGCGATCCTCCGGCAGGATCCCAGCCTCGACCTCGGCCCGGCGGTCGTGTCCGAGACCCGGAGGGCCGAAGGCGTTTTCCCCGTGCCCGCCCTGGTGGAGCGAACGGCGGAGACGCACCTCATCGGTCAGATCCTGAACGCCGCGATGACCGGTCAGCGGGGCGGCCTGCTGCTCGTGGAGGGGCCGGCCGGAATCGGAAAGACGAGCCTGCTGGACCATGCCCGGGTGCAGGCGGAGAAGCTGGGCTTCACGGTCGCCGCTGCTCGCGGCATCGATCTCGAAGTCGACTACGCCTGGGGCTGTGTCCGGCAGCTGTTCGAGCCGTTCGCCAGGGACCCCGCGGTGCCGGCGCCGGCCATCCTGCGACCGGCGAGCGCCGATCCGGCCGCCCCGCAGGGGGAGTATTCGATCATCAACTCGCTCTTCTGGCTCGTCCACGATCTGGCGTCACGCAACCCGCTTCTGATCGTGGTGGACGATCTGCACTGGGGCGACGCCTCGTCGGCCCAGTTCCTCGCCTACCTGGCCGCGCGGCTGGACGGGCTGCCGGCGGTGGTCATGGTCGGACTGCGCCCGGGTTCCGAGCGCGTCGATCACATCGCCTCGGTCATCGCCGGCCTGCCCCTGGCCGTCACGGCCACGCTGTCCCCGCTGACCCACGGCGGCTGTGCCGAACTGCTGGCCGGCCTCATCGCCGCCCCGCCGGACGAGGAACTCGTCCGGCGATGCCATGACTCGACACGCGGGAACCCGTTCCTGGTACGCGAGCTCGGCCGCCAGCTGACCGCACCGGGAGGCCACGAACCCACCCTGCTCCAGGGCTCACCGAACATCGAGCGCTTCGTCGCCGGGCAACTCCGTCACCTGCCGGCACCCGCCACGAGCGTGGCGCACGCCCTGGCCGTACTCGGCGACGGCGCCGACGCCCACGCGCTCGGCACGGTGGCCGGGCTCTCGTCGCGAGAGGCGCTCGATGCCGTGTCCGCACTGGTCGTCAACGATCTGGTCACGTCACATGGGGTGCCCGCGCGATTCTCGTTCGGTCATTCGCTGATCCGGTCTGCGGTCTACGCCGGAATCAGGGCGAGCAGGCTGATCGACCTTCACCTGCGTGCCGTCGGCGCTGCGATGGCCGGCTATGACCCGATCAGGGCGGCAACCCACCTGCTCCGGGTTCCTCCAGGTATGGGCGATCACGATTCGACGGCGATACTCGGCGAGGCCATCGACCTCAGCCTGGCCCGCGGCTCGGTCGACGGCGCGGTCGCGTTCCTGCGCAGGCAACTCGACGAAGCCCGCACCGACCAGCGACTGAACGTGCTGACCCGGCTCGGCATGACCGAGGCACTGGTGAACATGCCGCAGGCCATCGAACGCCTGTCCGAGGTGCTCACCCTGGAGCCCGACCCCGAGCGGCGCGCCGAGATCGCCTTCATTCTCGCCTGCACCACATGGACGATCGGCCGGCCCAGACAGGCGGCGCTGGTGTGTCAGTCCGCCCTCAGCGGCGAAGGTCATCTCTCCGTCACCGCGCGCAGGGCACTGCAATCCTGCATCGGCATGGTGGCCTACGGAACGCCGTACGGCACCGACCTCGTCACGTTGCTCGACGAGTTCGGCGCGCAGGAACCCGACGCCTCCTCCGGCGGCCTCATGCTCGAATGCAGCCTCGCGCTCCATGACGCGATGCGGAACCGGCGTGCATCGGCCGAGCGGCGCGCCCTGCGGGCCCTCGCCGATGATGGACTGATCGGGCAGTCGCAGGCGTTCCCCCTGCTGACGTGCGCTTGGTACGCGCTGAGCCCATGCGACCACCCGCGACTCCTGTCGTCCATCGAGACGGTACTCGAGCACAGCCGCAAGGCCGGCTCACTACGCGGGACCGCCCCCGCGTTCACCTACCGATCGATGGTCATGCTCGCCAAGGGCGATCTCGACGAGGCCGTCCACGACGGGCGGCTGGCCGTGGAAGCGGCCAAGAACAGCGGCCTCGACCTCGGGCTGCTATTCGCCGGAAACCCGCTCATCTCGGCTCTGCTGGCGCGTGGCGACCTCGGCAAAGCACAGTCCATTCTCAACCAGGTCAAGGCCACTCACGGCCCCGAGCTCAACCGATACATCTACGCCGGCGGCGAGATCGGTCTGCTCATCGCACAGGGCCACACCCGGCGTGCGCTGGAGCTGACGCAGGCGACCAGGGACCATTGCCACACCATGGGCATCACCAATCCGGAGATCCTCGACTGGCGCGCCCCGCTCGTACGATGCCTGGTCCTGCTGGGACGGCACGAGGAGGCGCACGCCGTGGCCCAGGACCTGCTCACCGCCGCAGCCGCATGGGGGACGCCCAGGGCGGTCGGCAGGGCACTTCGACTGGCCGCCGGCACCACGACCGGACCGCGGAGACTCGAAATGCTGACGGAGTCGGTCCAATTGCTCGAAGAGACCGACGCCCGCCTGGAACACGCCACCTCCCGCTACCGGCTGGGCGAGGCCCTGTGGCGGTCCGGCCACCTTCCAGACGCACGCGCTCACTTGAACGCGGCGCTGGAGCTCGCGAATCTCTGCGGGGCCCGGCCACTCCAGCAGACCGTGTGCGACGGTCTTGGAGTGGCCTGGAGCGGGCCGGCTAGCGGGCCACGTACGTGATCATCTCGATCACGCAGCCGACTTCGATCCGCCGGCGGCCAACCAGGACCGGCTCAGCGGGCCGCACGCCAACACCCAGATCCCCAAGTGGGTGGGCGCCGCCCGCGAGTACAAGGCGACGGGCATCACCCGCTACCGCGACATAGCGGTGAGAACGCCTGGAACATGTGCGTCGCCACCCACACCTACGCGATCGGCGGCAACAGCCAGGGCGAGCACTTCCGGCGCCGAGTCCGCTTTCATCGGACGGACGATCGCGGCCTGGCCCGGCTTCGCGCTCATCGGCGCCTACGGGGGCAGGCGGCATAGATGAACTTTTCATCCGATTTTGCGGTGTATGGCCAGCTCCCGGCCCGTTGCCCGCCGAGAGCCGTAATCACTGTTGCCGCTGACAGGGGACTGGGCGACGGTGGGGACACCTCTGGCGTGAGGACTCGGCCCTCACTCGGCGCGCCAGGACTCGTCACCCCGGCATTCGAAAGGAAAACTGTGCAGATGAGGTCACGCGTGCTCCGACTTTTACGCGACCAGACCTACGTATCCGACGACGCACCCCTCCGCCGGACCAGGTTCCGGCGGGTGTTCGTCGCGGTCGCGGCCGCGCTCATGCTCACCACCGTGATGGTCGTCCCCGCCTCGGCGCACGGCTCGATCAGCGACCCGGCCTCGCGCAACTACGGCTGCTGGCTGCGCTGGGGGAGCGACTTCCAGAACCCGGCCATGGCCCAGCAGGACCCCATGTGCTGGCAGGCCTGGCAGAACAACACCAACGCGATGTGGAACTGGAACGGGCTGTATCGCGAGGGCGTCGCCGGTAACCACCAGGCCGCGACCCCCGACGGGCAGCTGTGCAGCGGCGGCCTGACCGAAAGCGGCCGCTACGCCTCCATGGACGTGCCGGGCGCGTGGAAGACCGTGGACCGCCCCGCCAGGTTCACCATGAACCTGATGGACCAGGCCTCGCACGGTGCGGACTACATCCGCGTCTACGTCACCAAACAGGGCTACGATCCCAAGACCCAGCGGCTGAGGTGGAGCGACCTGGAACTGGTCAACCAGGTGGGCAAGGTGCCCACCGGTCTCACCACGCCCATTGATGTGTACGCGCCCGGCCGTACCGGTCACCACGTCGTCTACACCATCTGGCAGGCCAGTCACTCCGACCAGTCCTACTACTTCTGCAGCGACGTCAACTTCACCGGCGGCACGAACCCCACCCCCACGCCGACTCCCACGCCGACTCCGACTCCCACCCCGACTCCGACTCCGACGTCGACTCCCACGTCGACTCCCACCTCGCCCCCGGCCGGTGGTTGCTCGGCCACCTACCGCACCGTCTCCCAGTGGTCCGGCGGCTTCCAGGCCGAGGTACGCGTGACCGCCGGCTCCGGGGCGATCACCGGCTGGACGGTGAACTGGACCTTCACCGGCGGTGAGCAGGTCAGCTCGGCGTGGAGTGCGACCGTGACCGCCAACGGGTCCGCGGTCAGCGCACGCAACGCCGCCTACAACGGCTCACTGGGCGCCGGCACCGCCACCACCTTCGGGTTCATCGGCTCCGGCACCAGCGGCACACCCACCCTCACCTGCACCGCGACCTGACCCCCCGCTGAGTACGCGCGTGCCGGCCCGCCGCCTTCCAACGGTGGGCCGGCTCACGCGACGGCAACCTCATGAAACCCCCTCTCGGAGAGGCGACTCGCCACCGCCCGCTGTTCGCCCGCAGCCGGACGGCGGCGTGACGCGTCAGGTGAGGTCTCTGGCGGTGAGGGCGGCCTCCAGAAGGCGGGCCTGGGCGGGGATCGTGAAGTCCAGGCTGGTCAGAGCGGTGATCCTGCGTAGCCGGTAGTCGAGGGTGTTGCGGTGGATGTGCAGGTCCTGAGCGGTGCGGCTTCGGTTGTGGCCGCGGTTGACGAAGGCACGCAGGGTCTCGACCAGGTGGGGGTGATCGTCCAGCGTGTCGAGCTTGGCGGCGAGCCGGGCGAGGCCGCTGCCGGGCCGGGCCAGCTGGTATTCGAGCAGGACGTCGTCGAATCGGTAGAGGCCGGCCGGTCGGCCGAGGCGCTGGACGATCTCCATCACCCTGCGCACCTCTTCGGCGGCCCCGGGAATGAGGTCCGGCTCCGCGGCCCGGGCCGTGGCGGCCACGACGGGCTGGCCGGTGGCCTCGGCGATCCTGGCGACCAGGGTCGGCAGGTCGAGCGTCGCCGGCAACAGCGCGAAGCCCCCGGTGTGGTCCAGCCCGGTGAGCACGGGTGTTCCCGTGTGGGCGTCAAGGGCCGACTGCGTGAGCCTGACGGTGCGGCGGTCGGCCGGCGGGTCCTCGGCGAACCGGATCTCCATGACCTCGTAGGCGGGCGCGACCGTGACCCGCGCCGCCTCCGCCAGGGCCTCGTGCGGCTGCCCGGTCAGCAATGCCGTGATCAGCGCCCGCCGTACTTTCCCGTCGTCGCTGCGCATGTCGTCCTGTGCCTGTACGTGAGCGATGGCGACCGCGGGCATGGCCGAGCCCAAGCAGCCGAGCAGGCTCAGGCCCGCCTCGGCCAGCTCCGCACGGTCGGCGGTCTCCGCCAGGGCCCGCCACCAGACTTCGGCGCCGACGAGGTACGCGGTGAGCGCCGCCTCCAGCGGGACGCCCTCCTCGGCGCGCCGCGCGGACCATTCGATGAGCTCGGTCAGGTCGCCGGGGCCGAGGGCGCGGCCCTCCCGCAGCGCCCGTAGTAACAGCCTCAGGACAGCCGCGACCGACCGGCTGACCTCCTCGTCGAGGAGGTCCTTGGGCAACTGCCGGTAGAAGGGCACCTCGGATTCACACCGTGCGACCACCGCTGCGGTGAGCTCTCTGACCCGTGGAGCCAGGCGGGCGTGAAGGGCGAGCATCCACGGATCGTCACATTGCACAAACCGCGACGTCAATCATTGCCGCGAGTGCGGAGAGACGGCGGACGTTCCCCCATTCAGGATGTGCAATCAAACGAGAGGTGAATCCGGCGTAACACGAGATTCATTCTCGGCGTCCCCCTGTCAGGAGAACCCCCCATGCTCCGAAGGCTGTTCGTCCCCCTGATCGCCCTCGTCCTCGCCCTCACCGCCGCCCCGCACGCGGCCGTCGCCGACATCGGCTTCCCCTCCGTCGACAGGAAGTGGAGCGCCGCGGGTCCCTACGCCACGGCCGTGGACGTGGGGCTGGTGACCACTCTGTACTACCCGCGAGACATCGCGCAGAGCCCTCGACGTCATCCAGTGATCATTTGGGGCAACGGTACGTTCGCCTTCCCCGTGGTCTACCGTGATCTGCTGCTCCACTGGGCCAGCCACGGCTTCATCGTGGCGGCGGCGAACACCCCGCAGTCCAACCTGGGCATCTCGATGCGGGCGGGCATCGACCTGCTGGCTCAACGGAACGCCGACCCCGGCAGCGTCTTCCACGACCACGTCGACCTGGACCGCATCGGCGCGTCCGGCCATTCACAGGGTGGTGCGGCCGCCGTCGTCGTCGGCGCGGATCCCCGGGTGGACACCATCATCCCGATCCAGCCCGGACCGCTGGCCGACGTCGACGCGGTGCACGGCCCGATGTTCATCCTGGCCGGGCAGTATGACATCGTCGTGTGGCCGGCTCTCGTCAAGGCCTTCTACAACGACGCCGACCACATCCCGGCGATCTACGGCGAGGTCAGGGGGGCCGACCATTTCACCGTGGTGGGCGCCCCCGGCCCCTTCGCCGGCCCGACGACGGCGTGGTTCCGCTTCCAGCTCATGGGCGACGAGGAGGCGCGCGGCGAGTTCTTCGGCACCGGATGTCGCGCCTGCGCCGACACCCGGACCTGGTCCGACGTCCGCCGCAACCAGCCGGCGCTGCGGGTACCGGGCCCGGTGCTCTGACCCGGTCCCCGCGGCCTCGCCCTGCTCAGCGCCAGAGGCGTAGTTCGTCGTCACGCGGCGCGCGGACGAGGTCGGCGCCCGGATGATCGAACAACATCACCGGACGGGTCCTGTCCCAGACGGGCCAGCCTGGATCGCCGGAGACGGCGAAGGCGATCCAGGCTCGGTGCATGGCGTCGGCCAGTTCCTGGGGGGCCTCGGGGCCCGCCAGTGCCAGCTGTGCCGAGGTGCGCAGCGTGTCGAAGACGAACCCGATCTCCAGCGCGTGGCAGGCGCCGAGCCCGTCCACCGGCGAGCGCCAGCCGAACTCGTACAGGTAGGTGTTGCCGCCTTCTGCGCGTGCGTCGGCCAGCCGGTTCAGCGGCACGCGGAGCAACAGGTCGGTGGCGAGGGCACCGAGGATCTCACCGGGCCGGGCGTCTGGCCGGTTCGCCCGGTAGAGCCTGGCCAGCGAACCTTTGATCTTGAACTTGGCCATGGCGAGCCGCAGGGTGAGACCGCCGATGCGGTCGACCACCCCCGTGGGTACGAACCACAGCCGGTACTCCTCGGTGTTGGCGCCCAGCAGCAGGTCGACGTCGCGTGCGACGCCCGCCTTCAGCGCGTCCATCGGGTGCGCGGGGACGACGTCGCCGTCCAGGACGATCTCGAACCCCGCGCCGCCGCTGATCGGGTTCCCCTTGGCCGTCGCCTCGGCCTGCGCGGTGAGCAGCCGTTCGCGGTCCACTGCCGCGAAGGCGGCGGCGGTCGGAGCGATGCCGAGACCTCTGGCGATGACTCGGGTGATCCTGGCCCCGGCCTCGGACGGCACGACATGTGGCGGGCCGCTCTGCAGTACGGCACGGCGGAACAGACCGGCCGAACGGGGGCTGGTCAGCAACGCCCCGATGCTGATCGCTCCCGCGGACTCGCCGAACACGGTGACGTTGCCCGGGTCACCGCCGAAGGCCGCGATGTTGTCTCGCACCCAGCGAAGTGCGGCGAGTTGATCCAGCAAGCCGCGGTTGGCGGGGGCGTCGGGGAAGACCGCGAAGCCCTCGACGCCGAGCCGGTAGTTGGTGGAAACCAGCACGATCCCGTCGCGGGCGAAGGCGCGGCCGTCGTAGACCGGAACGCTGGAGGAGCCGTTGCGCAGTGACCCCCCGTGGATCCACACCATGACGGGCAGGCCGTCGGCTCCCTCGGGGGTCCAGACGTTGAGGTTGAGGCAGTCGTCGCCAGGGATGTCCGGATCGGGGATCAAACGGTCGAGGGGCCGGCGGTAAGGCCGCTTCGGCGCGGTGGGGCCGAACTCCAGCGCGTCCCGGACGCCCTCCCATGGTTCGGGCTCGACCGGAGCCCTGAAGCGGTGGGGCCCGAAGGGCGGAGCGGCGTACGGAATGCCCAGAAAAACCGCCACACCGTCATCGAGCCTGCCTCGTACCTTCCCCTGTTCGGTGGCCACTGTCGCTTCCATCAGATCCTCCCGAGGGGACCGTCGCCTTTAGGCGATGGGGGAATCGGGAGGGGGAGGGCCGTCAAGGCCCGAGCCTGCCCTGGCCGGTCAGGTCTGCGCATGAAAGTTCTCCGATCGTCGCACGTTAGATGGATGGCGTCGTTATAATGATCGTGTGACTCGTCAAGTGCGGACCTCCCCCGGCGCGGCGTATGACCTCGGGTACCACGTGGTGTGGTGCCCGAAGTACCGCCGCCCTGTTCTGGGCGGGCGGGTCAAAGACCGCCTTGAGGAGTTGATCCACGCCAAGGCCGACGAGCACGGCTGGCAGATCGTGGCGCTTGAGGTGATGCCCGACCACGTGCACCTGTTCGTCAGGCCACACCCGAAGAACTCGCCGTCGTACGTGGCCAACCAGTTCAAGGGCTTCACCTCCCACCACCTGCGCGCCGAGTTTCCACACCTGCGCTCCCAGTTGCCCACGCTGTGGTCACGGTCGTACTTCGCGGCCACGGTCGGCGCGGTGTCCGCCGAGACGGTGCGGCGTTACATCGAGACGCAGTACGAGCGCACCCCCAAAAGTGGTGGTGCTCGTGCGTAGGTCGTTCAAGTTCCTGCTCCGCCCCACCAGCAAGCAGGCCGCCGCGCTGACCGCCTGCCTGGACGACCACCGCGCCCTCTACAACGCCGCGCTGGAGCACCGCCGCACCGCCTATGCCAAGGCGAAGGTGAGCATCCGCTACGGCGAGCAATCGGCCGAGCTGAAGCACATCCGCGCCGATGACGCAGACGGCCAAGGCCGGTGGTCGTTCTCCTCCCAGCAGGCCACCCTGCGCCGCCTGGACAAGGCGTTTCAGGCGTTCTTCGCCCGCGTCAAGGCCGGGCGCACACCGGGCTTCCCCCGCTTCAAGGGCAAGGGGCGGTTCGACACGGTGGAGTGGCCGAAAGACGGTGACGGCTGCCGGTGGGACTCCCAGCCCGAACACCCCAGCGCCACCTACGTCCGCCTTCAGGGCGTCGGCCACGTCCGCGTCCACCGGCACCGGCCGGTGCGCGGCACCGTCAAGACGATCAGCGTCAAGCGGGAAGTCTCCCGCTGGTACCTCGTCTTGTCGTGCGACGACGTTCCCGCCGAGCCCCTGCCCGCCACCGGCGCGGCCGTCGGGATCGACCTGGGCGTGGCCTCGCTCGTCACCACCAGCGACGGCGAGCACCTGGACAACCCGCGCCACCTGGCCGCGTCCGCCGAGCGCCTCGCCGTCGCCCAGCGGAACCTCGCCCGCAAGAAACGCGGCTCCAAGCGGCGCCGCAAGGCTGTGGCCCGCGTCGCGGCCCTGCACGGCAAGGTCCGCCGTCAACGCCTCGACGGCGCACACAAGGTCGCACTCGCGTTGGTCCGCGACTACGACGTCATCGCCTGCGAGGACCTGCGGATCACGAACATGACCCGCTCGGCGTCCGGCACGCTGGAGGCGCCTGGCACCAACGTGGTAGCCAAGTCCGGTCTCAATCGCAGCATCCTGGACGCGGGTTGGGGGGTGTTCCTGACGATCCTCCGCTCGAAGGCTGAAAGCGCCGCGAAAGAGATGATCGAGGTGAACCCCGCCAACACCTCCCGCACCTGTGCCCAATGCGGGCATTGCGCGAAGGAGAACCGCTCCACCCAAGCCGAGTTCCACTGTCAGCGGTGCGCACACGTCGCGCACGCCGACGTGAACGCGGCGACCAACATCCTCAGGGCAGGGCTTGCCCTTCGCGACGTCGCGCAAGCGGCTTAACGAGAAGCCGCTCCCTTCAGGGAGCGGAGGAGTCACCGGTTTCCTTCCGGTCGGTTCCACCGATCCCAGCCTTCCCTAACGATCGATCGATCGTGTTATATGCTCCCCGGTCTCGCCCCAGGGCACAATGGGATGAGGAAGAACGATCGATCGGCAGGAAACATGACCATACCCGCAGAGCAGCGGCGGATCGCGGCCGACGAGGTTCGGCTGCCACCCGACGTGTTACCGGAGGGCACCAAAGGCCGGATCCTGCGGGAGGCGCTACGCCTGTTCGCCGAGCGGGGTTTTCACGGCGCCTCGATCAGGGACCTGGCCGAGGCGTGTGGCATCCGCTCGTCCACTCTTTACGCGCATTACCCGGCGAAGGAGCACGTCCTGGCCGAGCTGATCCACATCGGCCACGAAGACCACCACGGGAGGCTGCTGCGGGCAGGCGGCACCGACCCGGTCTCACGGCTGCGAGCCGTGGTACGAGAGCATGTGCTGGCTCACGCCGAATATCCGCTGCTCGCCACGGTGGCCAACAACGAACTGCACGCCCTCTCACCCGAGATGGCAGCCCCCGTGCTGTCGACCCGCGCCGGTGGCAGGCGGTTGCTCATCGACATCCTCAACGAGGGCCTGGCTCGGGGCCTCTTCGACATGCCCGACACCTTCCTCGCGATGACCGCCATCAGCGGCATGGGCATGCGCGTGGCCGGCTGGTACGGCACGGGCGTGCCCTACACACCGGAAGAGGTCGCCGACGCCTACGCCGACCTCGCCCTGCGCATCGCCGGCGCGACCATCCCGCGCTGACCCACGGACAAGCCCTGCTCGCGGTCGCCGAGCAGGTGTCCGTAGGCCTCGGACTCACCGAACCGAGGTCAGCGCGCCGCGAATCGGCCGGGTGCCTCCTATGGCTTATGTCATACATCCAGATCTTTTCAGGGGTGACCTGTGCGGGCTTACGATGATCGGCATTTGACCCCTTCCCCCCTCCGGGAGCTGACCTCTTGCCAGGGCGAGAACGTATTCGTTTCTTCCTTGAAACCCGGCTCTTCCAGCGGGTTGTCATAGCCGTCATCGTGATCAACGCGATCACGATCGGCTGTGAGACCTCCTCCTATCTGACGGACCGGATCGGCGGGTTCCTGCACGCCGTCGACCGGATCGCCCTGGTGATCTTCACCGTCGAACTCGCCGCCCGCCTCTACGCCTACCGGGGCGCGTTCTTCAAGGACCCGTGGAACTGGTTCGACGCGATCATCGTGACCATCGCGCTGATCCCGGCGTCCGGCCCGACCTCCGTGCTGCGGGCCCTGCGAATCATGCGGGCGCTGCGCCTGGTCTCGGTGGTCCCCAGCATGAGCAAGGTCGTCGGTGCGCTGTTCGCGGCCATGCCCGGGATGGCCGCGATCGTCGGGCTGCTCCTCCTGGTCATGTACGTCTCGGCGGTCCTCGCGACCCAGCTGTTCGGCGGAATCGCCCCCGAGCACTTCGACGAGCTACCGACGTCGCTGTTCACCCTGTTCCAGGTCATGACCGGCGAGGCCTGGCCGGACATCGCCCAGACGGTCATGGCGGAGAAGCCCTGGGCGTGGGTCTTCTTCGTCGGCTACATCCTGATGTCCTCCTACGTGGTGCTCAACCTGTTCATCGCCGTCGTGGTCAACGCCATGGACGACCAGAACACCTCCGCCGAGGAACAGCGGGCCGAGGACCAGCTCACCGCCATCCTGAACGAGCTCGCCCGCCTGCACGCCAGGATCGACGCGATACAGGGTGTTCCCCGAGTCGCTCAGCCTGTCAAGGCGCCGCGCAAGAACGCAGCCCGCCGCTCCCGGTGACCGGCCGATGAAAGATCGGCCCATCCGGCCCCGCACACCTGTCCAGAACCGGCGATCCCGGTCATCGGAACCGCCAGCGCGTCGCCGTCATGCCGTCCACGCCGTAGCCGAAGGCGCGCATGGGCATGACCTGGTAGAAGCCGTACTCGGGCGAGCCGGGCAGGTCGTCCTCATGGGCCAAGCCGTCGCGTACCGCGAGATCCCACTCGTACTTCGCCCTGAAGGCGGCGGCCACCCGCAGGAGCCTGGCCTCGTCCCGTACCAGGGTGGCGGCGCCTTCGAGCGAGAGGTCGAGGGTCTCGTCGGTGACGGTGATGACGCAGTGGGGGTTGCGGGCGAGGTTCCTGGCCTTGCGGGACGCCGGGCGGGTCGTGAACCAGGGGGTGTCGTCGACCCAGACCAGCAGTATGGGCGCGGCGTGCGCGCGGCCGTCGGGCCGCATGGTGGAGAGCCATGCCTTCGGTGCGGTCTCCAGGCACGCCCGCGCCTGGGCCCAGGGTCTCACCGTCGCCTCGTCCGTGCTGAACGGCGTCGCGTCAGCCGCGCTGAACAGGAGTTCGGCGGTGGGTGTCGTTTCGGCTGCCATGGTGTGTGTGCTCATTCTTAAGATCTTGACGTTTCATCGGGCGGTGGTCGCGGTGCTCAAACGTGGTACTCGTCGTGCAGGCGCCACCACTCGTAGGGCCGGGTCTGTGGCCGGCCTTCGGGGGAGTCCTCCCAGATCTCCTGTCGGCCGAACGGCGTCAGGTCGAGGAAGGTCCAGCCGCTGCCGAGTTGTTCGACGCCCCGCCCCTTGGTGAGGTAGGTGCGGTAGACGGTGTCACCGTCGCGAAGGAAGACGTTCAGCGCGAACCCGTCACCCGCTCCCATGTCGTCGTTGAAGTCGTTGCCCAGCGAGGAGAACCACGGGATCGTCCAACCCATGCGCTTCCTGAACGGTGTGATCTCGGCCAGCGGGCCATGGGACACCAGCGCCAGAGAGGTGTCGCGGGCGTGGAGATGGGCCAGGTGCCCGATGTTGTCGGTGAACATCGAACACCCGGAACAGAAGTCGTCGGCACCCAGCCACATGAAGCTGTAGACGATGAGCTGGCGTCGCCCCTCGAACAGGTCGAGCAGGCTCGCTGCCCCACTCGGGCCCTCGAACGTGTAGTCCTTGTCGATCCGGACCATCGGCATCCTGCGCCGTTCGGCGGCTAGCGCGTCCAGCGCGTGGGTGTGCTTCTTTTCCTTGGCCAGCAGCGCTTCTCTCGCGGCCTGCCACTCCTGGGCCGAGACGACCTGGGGACGGCTCATGATGCTCTCCCTATTGTTGGTTCCCTAAAGGAACTTACTTGGAAGACGGTAGCAGGGGATCGTTTCTTAAGGGAACCCTCTCGCCTAGACTGACCTCATGCAGCGAACCCGATTCGGTGACATGGCCTGCTCGATCGCCCGCACGCTGGACGTCGTCGGCGAGCCGTGGTCACCGCTGATCCTGCGGAACGTCTACGTCGGCATCACCCGTTTCGATCAGATCCAGCAGAGCCTGGACATCTCGCGCAAGGTGCTCGCCGAGCGGCTCAAGTGGCTGGTCGAGAACGACGTGCTGGAGCGGCGAGAGTATTCGAGCCGTCCGCCGCGCCATGAGTACGCGCTCACCGCCAAGGGCCTGGAGCTCTGCGACCTGCTGCTGGTGATGGTGCGCTGGGGAGACCGGTGGACGGCGGGCGAGGCCGGTCCGCCGGTCCTCTACCGGCATCATGCCTGTGGTGAGATCGGCCACGTCGAACTGCACTGCTCGGTGTGCGACCGTCCCATGCGCGCCACTGACATCGACGTGCTGCCCGGCCCCGGGGCGGCCTCGGTGTGAACCGCCGTGAACCGGCCCGGCTCTGGTCTTCGCCTCATCCGAATGGCCGCCTTCGTCGGTGGTGTGGAGGACGGTGAACTCGGTTGGGAGGACTCGCGGGCCTCCCGGTCACTGGAGGACCTCACCTCGGGTGGGACGGAGGGATGTCGGAGATCTGAGGCCCCTGCTCACCGGGGGCCTTTCGGGACCGCCCTCTCCAAATGCTCACCGAACGTCGGCCTCTCGTATCAGAATGACATGACGCCAGGTGGTGGCCGACTTCTGTGAGGGTGGCATGGACAACGTAATGCGGCTGGTCGATGCTGCGACACTCGATCCGCGGATCACCCCCGAGCAGTTGAGCGCCCGCTATGGCCAGGACGACCATGTCTTCAGTCTGCTGGCCGTCGCGGAGGCGATCCTCAATCGTGTTCCCGCCGGCGTCACCCAGTGGCTGGCGGCCCCCGGCGCGCGCACGATGTGGGAGGAGGTCCTCACCGTCCAGGAGGGCAACCACCAGCTTTCGTGGTGGAGCAAGATGATCACTTTCGGGATCGAGCACCCCGACACCCTGCGTGCGGACCGGCGGCTGGCCAGGATCCGTCAGCGTCGCCGAGAGGCGCAGTTCATCGTGACCACATCGGTGGACCGGTCGGTGGACGGCCGGGTGCGGGACACCGCACTGCAGCGGCTCAAGGACGCCCACCCCCAGGAGACCGATTCGATGCTCGACGAGCTGCGCCGCCTGAGTGGCGTCGCCGGCGACGAATGCCTCAGCCCCGGGGCCGAACAGCTTCTGCGTCTGAGCGATGAGCGGTTTCGCGACCTGGCCGCCCAGGATGTCCAAGGACGCGCGGACGCCGGCGAGCTGAGGCATCCCGCCGTGCTGGCCCGCTGGTATGACGCCCTGGTCGAACTGGGCTCTCAAACCTTCGAGCAGATCGGCCTCGAAACCGAAGAGCGCAACGTCCGGGCATGGTTCGCCGTTCCCGACCGGTACCTGATCGATACCCGGCACGACGCGTCCGTCGAGGACTGGGCCCCCAAGCTCACCTTTCTCACCCACCTGCGCACTCGCCTGATGGAACGCGGCAGGCTCCGCCGCGCACACGACCTACGGCTGCTCCAGCAGGTTCACAGCCCCTTGGAGCAGAGGCTGAGGGCGGCCTACCCCGATGAGTACGTCCGCTACCGGCAAGAAGAGCCCTCACCTGCCGCCGCGCCGCAGGCGGGCGAACCTCGTCCACCCCATCCCGCCGCGTTCGCCGGGTACGCGGAGGTGTTGCACAGGCATGCGTGGGAGGTGAAATGGATCTATGACGGGCACCGGGTGTGGCTGGACGCCTGGTACGGCGACGACTGGCGCAGGGACGGCCGCATCGTCGTCACCGCCGCACGGAGTAGAAACGCCGGCAAGTCATCATGGAGATGGAGCAAGCCCAACTTCGTGTTCCACAACCGCCGCTCCCGCCGTTACACCCTCCTGTCGAGTGCGGAGGCCCTGGTAACGCTCGCCGAGGAGAACCCCGCCGTCACCCCGACCCGATACCTCAAGGCCGTGGTGCCGCGGGTACGCGAGCACCTTGAGGCGCTCATACCCCCGGACGGCTTCCGATGGCGGCACCCGTACCCGCCCTCATGCGGCTCGGCTCCGGGCAGGCCGCAGGAGTTTCACCGACCGCCTCAGCCGGGAGGGGAGCTATCCGGGTTCGCGCAACGCCGAGGCTAAGCCCGTGGCCGTGGGGTGTTCCCACAGCAGGCGGGCCGTCACCGGTCTGCGCAGGCCGTCACGGAGGCGGTCCAGCAGCGTCACCGCGAGCCGCGAGTCGCCGCCCGCCTCGAAGAAGGTGTCGTGCGGGCCGACCCGATGGTCGTCCAGCACCCGCCGGAAGGCTTCCAGCACCTTCAGTTCCAGCCGGTCACGTGGCTCGTCCGTGCGTTTCCCGGCGCGGGCGGCCGAGGAGGCCAGCCAGCGACGGTCGATCTTGCCCGCGCTCGTCAGCGGCAGCTCGTCCAGCACGTGCACGGTCCCCGGCACCATGTAGCCGGGCAGCCGCCCGGCCGCCCATGCCCTGGCGCCCTTCGCCGTCACCGGCCCGGAAGCGGAGGCGGGCACGGGGACGGACACGTAGGCCACCAGCTGGTCGTCCTCCAGTGTCACCGCCGCGTCGTCCACGCCGGGGCAGGCGCGTAGCGTCTGCTCGATCTCGCCGAGCTCGATCCGGTAGCCGCGGTGCTTGACCTGGTGGTCCACCCGGCCGATGAAGTCGAGGCGGCCGTCGGGGCGCTGCCGCACCAGGTCGCCGGTCCGGTAGAGCCGCACGCCGGGCACCGGAGGCCGGCCCGGCGCGGGGGGAGGCGGCCCGGCGAGGGGCACGAAGCGTTCGGCGGTCAGCGCGGGTCGCCGGTGGTAGCCGCGGGCCACGCCCGCGCCGCCGACGTGCAGCTCGCCGGGCACGCCCCGTGGCACCACGCGGCCCGCGGCGTCCAGCACCAGCGCGTACGTCCCCGCCATGGGCAGTCCGATCGGCGGTACGCCCCCGCCGGGCGAGCAGTCGGCCAGGGTCGCGATGACGGTCGCCTCGGTCGGCCCGTAGGCGTTGACCATGCGCCGACCGGCGCCCCAGCGCCCGACCAGTTCGGGGGGGCACGCCTCGCCACCGGTCACCAGCACCCGAAGGTCCGGCAGCGGGTCGTCGCCGGGCAGCGTCGCGATCACCGAGGGGGGCAGCAGCACGGCGTTCACCTCGCGCCCGGACAGGCACCTGCTCAGCGCCCGGCCGACGAGGATGTTCCCGGCCTCCGGTACGCACAAGGTGCCGCCGGAGGTCAGCGTGGTGAACACCTCCCAGACCCAGGCGTCGAAGGTCGGCGGCGCGAACTGCAGCAGCCGCGTGCCAGGACCGATGCCCAGCTCGGGGGCGAGGGCCGTGACCAGGTTGCACGCGCCGGAGTGCTCAAGCAGCACCCCCTTGGGCAGGCCGGTCGAGCCCGAGGTGTAGATCATGTACGCG
Organism: Streptosporangium sp. CA-115845; assembly: GCF_050943795.1. Lineage (NCBI taxonomy): Bacteria > Bacillati > Actinomycetota > Actinomycetes > Streptosporangiales > Streptosporangiaceae > Streptosporangium > Streptosporangium sp. CA-115845. Next base: position 4,558,777 of record NZ_CP191988.1, read on the forward strand.
AGGTCGCGCGGCCCGGCGGGGCTGACCGGGGCGGTCACGCCCCGGTCGCTCCGGTCGAGGTCGAGGTCGAGGTCGAGGTCGAGGCGGCGTCCCCCGCTTCGCGGCAGTTCACGAAGGATCTCCCCGGTGCTCACCAGGACGGCCGCCGCCGCGTCGGACAGCAGGTACTCCAGCCTGGCGGCAGGCTGGGCCGGGTCGAGTGCCAGGAACGCACCGCCCGCGTACAGCACCCCGGCCACGACCATGACCAGGCGGGCCGAACGGGGCAGGCAGATCGCGGTCACCGTGCCGGGGCCCACCCCCTCGGCGGCCAGCCGGCCGGCCAGCTCCCGGGCGCGCTCGTCCAGCTCGCGGTAGGTGAGCCGCCCGTCGTCGCCGTCCACCGCCGTCGCGTCGGGGGTGCGCCCGGCCTGCGCGGCGATCAGTACGGCCAGGGTGGAGTCCGGGTCCACGGTCACCGGTGGGCCGGTAAGAGGACCGGAGCACTCGTCCAGCGGCAGGTCGAGCACCGGCCGGGCGGGGAAGCGGGACATCTCACCGAGCAGCCGGATCAGGCGGGCGGCCATCAGCTGGATCGTGGCGTGGTCGAAGACGTCGACGGCATAGGTGAGGGTCGCCCGCAGCCGCTCATCGTCGCCTTCGAAAAGGGCCGCCCTGCCGTTCCCGGCGAGGGGAGCGCGCGGCCGGTCGCCGCTGTCCCAGCCCTCGCGGCCCCTGCTCGATGCTCCCGTGGTGAGGCGCAGGTCCAGGTCGCGGGCCGTCCACGGGGTGACGGCGTCCGGGGCGTCGAGCGGTTCCAGGCGCAGGCCCGCCGCCTCGTGCGTGACGGGACGGGGCACGACGCCGTACGTCACGTCGAACAGTGCGCCCCGGCTGGGGGTGCGGGGCGGGGCGACGGCGGCGACCACGTCCTGCAGTGGCAGCCGATGCCGCCGGGCGTCGCCGACGGCTCGCTCCAGGCGGGCGGAGAGGGCGGTGAGGTCGGGGTCGCCGGACAGGTCCACGCGCACCGGGAGGAAGTCATCCAGCGGCCCCACTGTCCCGGAGAACTCGTTCGGCTCCCCACCGAGCGGCCCCGAGACGCGGCCGGGGGAGTACACGCCGATCGTGAAGCGCTCCTGGCCCGAGCAGCGCGCCAGCAGCGCGGCGAACGCGGTGAGCACCGCGAGCGGAGGGTCACCCAGCCCGGCCGGTACGGCCACCTCGAAGTGGTGTGCCCCGCCCGCACCGGAACGGTGCCCGGGGCGGGGACGGTCGGTGGCCACCTCCAGCGGCGGCACCGCCCGCAGTGCCTCACACCAGAACCCCCGCCTGGTGTCGTCCGCCGTCCCCGGGGCGGGCGGATCGTCCGTTGCCGGTTGAGCTGCCCCGGAAGCCAGGGGCCGGGTGAACGCGTCGTCCGGAGTGGCGGTGCGCGGAGGGGCACCAGGGGGTGTCGCGGGCGGGCGGGGGAAGTCGTCCACGGCCGGTGCGCGAGGCGGATCGGGCAAGCGCGGGGAGCCACCTTCGGCCCGCGCCCGGTACAGCTCGGCCAGGTCGGCGGCCAGTACGGCGGCCGAGCCCTCGTCGGCGACGCACGGATGCGCGCGCAGCACCAGCATGTGCTCCGCCGGGCCGAGCGTCAGCAGCGAGACGCGGGCCAGCGGCCCCGTCACCAGGTCGAACGGCCGGGACTCCAGCTCGGCCAGCGTCGCGCCGAGCTTCTCGGGCTCGACCGGCACCGCCCGCGGGGCGGGCAGGACCCCGGCCGAGACCACCGGGCGCGGCCCGTCGCCCCGGGTGGGCAGGGACCAGCGCAGCACCTCGTGCCGCGCGGCCAGGTCGCCGAGCGCCGCGCCCAGTGCCGCCTCGTCGAGGGGGCCGGTCAGCCGCAGCCGCAGGGAGATCCCGCCGGGCGCGACATCGCCGAGCAGGTGTTCCAGCCAGGCCCGCTCCTGGACGGGCGAGAAGAGCCTCACCGCTCGCTCCCGGGCAGGTTCAGCCGGAGCCAGTCCAGCTCCTGTTCGATCATGCTCTGGAAGTTCGCGGGCGAGACCATCGAGTACGGCATGTGTGCCTCGCCCCAGTAGCTGACCAGCCGCACCTTCTTGGCCTGCCTGGCCAGCGCCGTGTACATCTCCTCGGAGCCGGTGTGGGTCAGGTAGTCACGCTCGCCGTGCAGCATGAGCACCGGAGTCTTGATCTTGCCCGCGTGCAGCAGCGGGCTGTTGCGCACGTACCGCTGAGGGTCCTCCCAAGGGGGCCTGCCCAGCCCGAACTCGAAGGCGGGGTCCTCGATGTAGGCCGGCGCGAACCACTCCTGCGCGCGCGGCGTGTAGCGGAAGCGGGAGTCGAACACGCCGTAGCTGCTGATCACGTCGGAGAAGCCGGAGATCGCGATCGCCGCCTCGAACCGGTCGGTCTGGGTGACGAGGCTGTGCACGTTGTAGGAGCCGAAGGAGTGTCCCATCACCGCCAGCCGCTTCGGGTCGGCCACCCCCTCGTCGATCGCGGCGTCCACCGCGTTCATGATCGGCTTGGTGGGCCAGGTCATCGGCTCGGCCGCCGCCCTGCCCTCGGGGCGGGGGATCGACGGGACGAGCACGGCGTAGCCGTTCGCCGCCAGGAACTGCAGGGTCAGGTAGCTCGGGTTGTTGACCTGGAACTCCGGCACGTCCTTCAGGGTCGAGACGCTCCGGGTGCCGTACACGTTGACCACGAGCGGGTGACGCTGCCCGTCGCGGTGGCCCGGTGGCAGCAGCAGTGCGCCGGTCAGCTTCTCCCCGTCCGCGCCCTTGTAGGTGACGAGCCTGCGCTGCGGGGGGAGCACCTGGGCGAGATGGCCGTTCAGCGAGATCCGCTGGGTGTGGCGGCCGGCGTGCGTGGTCCACAGCGCGGTGCCCTGATCGCCGCCCGCGCCGAAGACCGCGGTGCGGTTGGCGGGGGAGTACCCGGCGACGCCCGCTTCGGGGTGCGGCGCCGGGAGCGGGGTCAGCACCGGTGTGGCGCCGGGCGCCAGCTCGTACAGGCCGCCCTTGGTGTCACGCGCCAGCACCAGGGGGAAGTCGCGGTCGAGCCGGGGATTGGCCGGTTCGGCACCGCCTCGGTCGGTGGGGCGTACGCCGTTGCGCCGGACACCGTCGTCCAGCGGCCAGGCCAGCTCCGCCAGCGGGGCGGCGCCGGTGGCCTTCAGGTCGCGGGCCTGCCCGGTACGCGGGTCGATCAGCCAGGCGCGCCCGTCGGCCACGCCCAGCACGCCGCCGCTCACCGGCACCAGCTCCAGCGGGGGGACCTTGAACCGGGAGGTCAGGTCGCGCGGCCTGGCGGCGGGATCGGCCGGGTCGAACGCCCACCAGTCCTGGCGGGCCGCCGGATCGGCGGCATCGGCGACCTGCATACCGCGCACCAGCGGGGTGCCCGCTCCCCAGAGCAGGCCGGTGGCCACCAGCCGGTCGGCGGCCAGCGGTGCGGCCTTCCCGCCGGTGGCGGGCACCAGGTAGGCGGTGAACGGGTCGGGCGTCTTCGGCGTGGCCTTGCCGACGACCAGCAGGTTGGCGCCGTCGGCGGCCCAGCGGGGCTGCACGGTGACCGAGGGACTCGGCACCTCGGTCACCACGCGTGGCTGCCCGCCGGCGGCGGAGGCGATCGCCAGCCGGGTACGCCGTTCCAGGACGCGCTTGAGCTGCCCGGCGCGTGCGGGGGTGGGGCCGAGGTCGTCCACCCGGGCGATGTGCCGCCCGGTCGGGTCGGCGACCAGGTTGCCCGCCGTGTAGGTGCGGGCCGGCCCCGCTGAGGTGATCTTGCCGGTGACGGCGTCGATGACGGCGATCTCCTCGTCCAGCGTGTCCGCCCTGCCGGCGGCTGAGCTGTCGAGCACGGAGGCGGTGTTCTCCTTGCCGCGCTCGACCTTGGCCCACTCCTTCGGGGCGGCACGCTGAGCCTCCAGCCACTGCCCGTACTCCAGCGACCAGCGGCCGGGGTTCACCATCGGCGCGATCACCCGCCGGGAGTCCAGCCACTGGATCAGGTAGCCGGAGGCGTTCGTCATCGTCTGCACCCCGCGCGGGGTCAGTTTGCGGATCTCGCCGCTCTCGCGGTCCCACACATGCAGGAACACGTCGTCGCCGCCCCGGGTGGAGGCGAAGGCCAGCATGCGCCCGTCGGGCGACCAGACCGGGTTGTAGTGACCGGTGCCGTCCTTCGCCCCGTGCGTCACGTCACGGGCCGGTCCCGCGCCGTCCGCCATCCAGATGTCGGCGCGCTCGTTTCCATCGACAAATGATGCGCCATATCTGCTCGACTCGCTCGGACCGCGTTTCACGACCGCCGCCACTGATTTACCGTCGGGGGACGGGACGACCTGACCGAGTTTCTTCGTGGTCAGGAAGTCCCGCATCGTGAACGGCCCGGGGGCCCGCACCGCGACAGGCTGCTCCACCGGTGGGGAAGCACCTCCCACCAGGGCAGTGGCGGTGAGCAATGACAGGACGAGCTTGACACGTAGCACCATGGGAGGACGATAACCACGTCATTGGAAATGCGGAAAAACGCCCGAGCGGCCTTCCGTTGGGCGGCTTATAATCCCGCCTTCGCCTTAATCGGACCATCCCGCCGCTTAAATCAGTGCCATCCCGCCGGCGAGATGACATCTACCGGAGACTTCTCCGAGGAATGGGAGGTTCGTAAATGACCGATGTCGATCTGGCCGACGCCGAGCTGCACGTCGGAGACAGACCCCACGAGGTCTTCCGCCACCTGCGCGACCACGACCCGCTGTACTGGAACCCCGAGGGCAGGGAGCCGGGCTTCTGGTCGGTCACCCGCTACGAGGACTGCGTGAAGGTGCAGAAGGACCCCCGGACCTTCAGTTCCAACCAGACCAACACCCTCGGCCCGCACCGCAACACCGGTGACCAGGGATCCGGAAAGATGATCAACACGACCGATCCGCCCCGCCACACCGAGCTGCGCAAGCTGGTCAACAAGTGCTTCACGCCCCGGGCCATCGCCGCCCTGGAGCCGTACCTGCGCTCGGTCGTCAGGGACGTGTTCGCCGACGCGCTGGAGCGGGGCGAGTGCGACTTCGCCGAGGTCGTGGCGGCCTTGCCGGTCGCGGGCATCTCCGCGCTGCTGGACGTGCCGCGCCAGGACTGGGACCTGATGCTCAGCCTCACCTCCACCGCGTTCGGCTCGCACGACAGCGAGTACCAGCTGACCTCCGACGTGCGCGCCAACGCCGCCCAGGCGCACGGCCGGCTCCTGCTCTACTGCCAGGGCCTGGTGGAGCGGCGGCGAGCCTCACCCGGCGACGACATCGTCAGCCTGCTGGCCCACTCCCAGGACGCGGGGGTGCTCAGCGAGGAGGAGTGCCTGCTCTTCTTCGACGTGCTGATGCTTGGCGGCAACGAGACCACCCGGCACGCCGCGGTCGGAGGGCTGCTGGCCCTCATGGAGCATCCCGACCAGTGGGAGCGGCTGCGCAAGGAGCCCGAGCTGGTGCCAGGTGCGGTCGGCGAGCTGCTGCGCTGGACCTCGCCCAGCCGCCACGTGCTGCGCCGCGCCGCCCGCGAGACCGAGCTGCACGGCAAGACCATCCATCCGGGCCAGGACGTCGTCATCTGGCACACCTCCGCCAACCGCGACGAGCGGGTGTTCGACGCGCCGGAGGTGTTCGACATCGGGCGCCCCCGCGGCTCACGCAACGGGCACGTCGCGTTCGGCTCCGGGCCGCACTTCTGCCTGGGCGCAGCCCTCGCCGAGCTGGAGCTCACCGTCTTCCTGGACGAGCTCGCGACCTCGGTGTCGGAGGCCGAGCTGCTCGGGCCGCCCGACTACCTGCGCTCCCCGGTCATCAACGGTGTCAAGCACGTCCAGGTTCGGCTCCACCCCATGGGGTAGAAGCGGAGACCATGAACTCACTCACCTGGGATCAGGTCCATGCGCGGCGGCTGGCCCGCCACCATCTCGTGAAACCCGTCTCCGACGATCTGCGGAAACCCGTGCGTGACGTGTGCGGGGTGCAGGCGCAGGTCGCCGCCGCGGCCGAGCTGGCCATCGGGTCACGGGTGAGGGACGCCACCCGCGAGCAGGTCCGCGCGGAGCTGTACGACGACAAGCGCCTCGTCAAGACGTACAGCCTGCGCGGCACCCTGCACGTGCACGCCGCCGACGAGCTGGCCCTGTGGCTGGCGGCCATGCGCTGGAAGCCCTACTGGCGTGCCAAGGGCGGCTGGCACGCCCACCACGGACTGACTGCGAAACAGGGCGAGTCGTTCGTCGACGCGGTCCGCCAGGCACTGGACGGCGAGTGCCTGACCCGCGAGGAGCTGGCCGGGGAGGTGTCGGGCCGGGTCGGCGCCTGGGCCAAGGACAGGCTCGCCTCCAACTGGGGCGAGCTGCTGCGTCCGGTGGCCTACCTCGGCGTGCTCTGCTTCGGGCCGGTACGGGGCGCCAAGGCCACCTACGTCAGGCCCGACCGGTGGGCGGGGCTGAAGGTCGAGCTCGGCGACCAGCCCGAGCCCGAGGAGTCGGCGATGGAGATCATCCGCCGCTACCTGCGCGCGTACGGCCCCGCCACCCACCAGGACCTGGCCCGCTGGTTCGCGCTCAGGCCACCCGAGGCACGCGAGGCGCTGGAGTCGCTCGGCGACGAGATCGTCCAGGTCGAGGTCGAGGGCCGCAAGGCGTACGTCCTCGCCGACGACGAGAGCCGCTGGCCGTCACAGGCGAGCTGCCTGCGACTGCTGCCGCAGTACGAGGCGTACGTCCTGGGCAGCGGTCCCAAGGAGGTCGTCGTGCCCAAGGACACCGCCGGACGCGTCTTCGAGCACGGCCGGGGCAGGTACGAGGGCGCGGTCGCCCACCAGATCATGCTCGTCGACGGGGTCGTGTCCGGCATGTGGGAGCGCAGGGAGAAGGGCGGCAAGGTCGAGATCAAGGTCGAGTCGTTCGTCGACCTCGATTCCGGCCGGAGCGAGGAGCTGGAGCGGGAGGCCGAGCGTGTCGGCCGCTTCTACGGCGCCGAGGCCACTCTGTCCATGGGCAGGCTCACCGGCAGGAAACGCTGAGTCCTCCACCCGGGCCCCGCCGGCCGGGGCCCCGGCCGGCGGTTCGGCCGCGGCCTTCGCTCATCGGCAGGCGCCGAGGTCCTCCCGGATCGCGCGCAGCACCGACCGGCGCTGGGTGTGGATGAAGAAGTGCCCGCCAGGCAGCAGCCGGAGCCGGAACGCCGACCCCGTCTGCGCGCTCCACGCGCCCAGCCCGGCGGCCGTCGTCGTCGGATCCCCGATCCCGCCGAACACCGAGATCGGGCAGGCCAGTGGCGGCTCGTCCTCGTGGACGTAGGACTCCGCCACGTTCAGGTCGGCACGGAGCACCGGCATGACGAGGCTCATCAGCTCCGTGTTGCCGATCACCTCCGGGGGGATGCCGTCCAGCCGGTGCAGCACTCGCATCAGGTCCTCGTCGCCGAGCTGCCCGAGCCGTGGCATGCCGTCGCGGATCTGGGGGGCGTTCCAGCCGGAGACGAAAAGCCGCCCCGGGCCCGGCAGCCCGCGCGAGCGCAGCCGCCGCGCCGTGGTGAACGACACCAGCGCGCCCATGCTGTGCCCGAACAGCGCGAACGGCAGCGGGGCCAGGCGCGACAGTTCGTCGATCACCGGATCGACGATCATCGACAGCCGGTGCGGCGGCTTCTCCCCGATGCGGGTCTCCCGGCCAGGAGAGCGCACCGCCCACAGTTCCACGTCGTCGGCCGGCAGACCGGCCCAGCCGCGGAACGTCGTGGCGCCGCCTCCCGCGTTGGGCACGCAGACCAGCCGCGCGCGAGGCCGTTCCGGCCGCCGCAGCGGTACCAGCCAGCTCGCGGTGGTCAGGCGAGCGGTCACCGGGAGACCTCCAGGGATCGTGCGGAGTCCCGGACCCGCTCGCAGGTGGCGGCCAGGTCCGCCAGGGATCCGGGGGGGAACATGTGAGCCGCGTCGCCGGGGCGATACAGCCGCTCGGGCTTCGTGCACGACTCGATGAGCAGCCCGTCCGCGCCGTACGCCGAGGCCGCCAGCGCGGCCGGTGCCACCAGCGAGGCCGAGCGGGTGCTGTGGCTGGGGTCGAAGATCACGGGCAGCTCGGTACGGGCGCGCAGCGCGGTGATCGCCCCAAAGCCGGGCTGCTGCGGTGCCCCGGTGGCGCCCGCGCAGAGCACCACGGCACTGTTACCCCGGGTGAAGACGAACTCCGCGGCCCGCAGCCAGTCGTCCAGACTCGCCCGTGGCCCCCGCATCAGCAGCACAGGGCGCCGCTGGGCACCCAGCTCGGCCAGGAGCGGCCGGTTGTCCAGTTGCCGCCCGTCCACCTGCAGGCAGTCGGCCACCTCGGCGACGGCCGCCACCTCGCGCGGGTCACAGACCTCGGTGATCACCGGGATGGCCGCCGCACGCCGGATCTCCGCGAGCGCCTCCAGGCCACGCAGCCCCCTGCCGGGAAAGTGGTAGGGGCTGCTGCGCGTCTTGGACAGCCCGGCCCGCAGCGCGTGCGCCCCCTGCGCCCTGACCGCCAGGGCCGTCTCGACCGCGTCCTCGGTCGACTCCAGCGCGCACGGTCCCGCCGCCCACCACAGCCTCGGCCCCCCGACCACCCCGATCTCCCGTGGAGCCTCTGCCTGGCCGGACAGCGGTGGGCCGATCGTCACCTCGCGCGGGGCCACGCCGCTGTCGCGCCGTACCAGCCAGTGGCCGTCGGGGGTGGGGCGGCGGGCCAGCACGGCGGGCGAGGCGGGTACGCAGGTGAGGGACTCGTCGCCGCTCACCACGACGAACACCCTTCCGGCCAGGCGCACCGGCCAGGCGGTGACGTCCTCGTGCGCCCCGGCCCGTGCCGCCACCTCCTCGGCGACCTCGGCGGAGGTGCCGGGCCGCAGTTCGATCAGCATGCCGGGACCCCCGCGCCGATCTCCTTCCGCCAGGTCGCGATGCTCGCCTCCAGCGCGGCGACGTCAGGTCCGTGCCGCAGCACCCCGCTGGTGACCGGCAGCACGGCCCGCCCCGGCGCGCCGGCGGCGACGGTGACGAGGTCGCGGGTGTCGCGTCCGGCCCTGCCCAGGCCAGGCAGTTCCACGACCGCGGACGGCATGCGGGCCACCAGGTCGCGGGCCTCCTCGGGGGCGGCCCCGACCACGGCCGCCGCCGCCACGCCGTGCTCGTCGTTCCACTCCCGCACCTCGTCGGCGGTGCGCTGGGCGACGGTGCGCGAGCCGGTCATGGCGCACTGCACCCCGCCGGCCGCGTGGTTGGAGGTGCGTACGAGCACCATGACCAGCGTTCCGCTGTCCCGGGCCCGGCGCAGCAGCGGGCCGAGGGAGCCGAAGCCCATGAACGGGTTCGCCGTCACCGCGTCCCCGCGCAGCACGCTGCCGGGCCCCAGGTAGAGGTCGGCGTAGGAGTCCATCGTGTCGTCGGCGTCGCACACCTTCGCGTCCAGCACCGCCAGCGAGCCCCGCTCGTGCACGCCGCCGACGACGTCACGCAGCAGGGTGGTGCCCACCGTGCCGAACCGGGTGAAGAACGGCACCTGGATCCGGTAGACGGCCACCTGCTCGCCCGCGGCCTCCAGCACCGTCGCGCACATTCGCCGGGCCCCGCCCACGTCGTCGGGCATCCGCCACGCCTCCAGCCACTTGGGGGAGGGGGCGAGTCCCAGGCAGAGGGCGGATCGGTTCTGCAACAGGTCGGTCCATATCGGTACAGCAGCCATGGGGCCATTGCACACAACCGAGCCCGCGTGCGCACGGCGTCCACTCGCCGTTGAGGTTCCAGCGAGTACAATCCCCGCTCCTCACTGCGCCCGCGATGGGGAGCGGGGATTTCGCCGCTTCTTGATCTACATCGTAAAGGCGTTGGGTTGGTGCGAACCCCCACGCCCAACGCACAGACCCGCAGTCATCGGAGCCTGCGGGTGCTGGACCGCGCTGCTATCCGCCGCTCAGCGGTTGGTCCACAGATGCCAGAACCAGTCGCCCTCGGAGCAGGTGTAGTGCTCCCAGTGGCCTCGGTCGATTCCCCCTGGCCGGCTGCCACGCAGTTGGAGTGGCTGGAGAACCAGTCGCGGTACACGTCGTCGCCAGGATTCCGTCGAGGTCGTCTTGCTCAACTCCGCCATCACCGGCATGATCGTCGATCGCCCGGATCCCCTTGTCGGCCGTCTGCCGCTCTCGTGATGGCCAACAGGGGGTCGTTGTCGTTTCGGTCACTGCTTGATTACCTAGCGTAATGGTCCCCGATTGGCAAAGAGCGGGTTTCCGACATGATGAGGGGCGAGCATGCGGCTGAGGTCGCCGGGGGAGTCTTCGTGATCTCGCACGGGCTCGTTGACGGGCCACATGGGCCGATCCTGGCGCGCGTTCCCGGCGATGCCGGGTCGCTGGCCGAGCTGGTACGCGGCCACTACGTCGGTGAGCGGCGGCTTCGGGAGGTTCGTGACCTGGCCGCGCTGCTGGCCGAGTCCCGGCGGGTCCATCATCTGCTGCCGCTGTTCGGGTGTGTGCCCGCCGAGCCGGACACCTGGGCGGAGCTGATCGCCTGCCTGGCGCAGGAGCTGGTGGTGCGCCGGGTCAACCTGACCCGGGTGCCGGCGGCGGTACGGTGCGTCGCCGCCCTGCGCGAGCTGGGGCATCCTCTCGCGGGGCTGCCCCTGAGGCTCGGCAGGGGAGAGCGCCGGATGCGCGTGCCCTACTTCCAGGCGGGCTGGGTTCCCCAGCCCGAGGGCTGTATTCCCGAGCATCCAGAGGTCGCGCGGATCCTCCTGGACGGTCGCGCGCTCACGCGGGCTCCCGGTGGGGAGCCCGCGACGGTGAGCAGCCAGCAGGAGGAGCGGCTCATCACCGCGGCGGTGGAGCACTGGAGTTCACCGGGATGGGCGAAGATCTTCGAACTTCCCGGGGCCGCCGGCCCTGAGGAATTGGTGCCGCTGGGGGTGAACGCCTTCCTGCCGGATGCCTTCGTGGCGGAGATCGTGTTGAACGGGCAGCTGGACGACCTGGGCTCGGTGGTGGGCGAGCTGTTCACCTCCGCCTACTGCGATGCCGTTCACTTCCCCGGGCTTCGCGGTGGGTACGGCAGGCTGGCGACGTGGCGGTCGGTCGCCGGCCTGGTGCGTGCCCCCGCCGACGCGTCCGTCCACCGGGTCAACGAGCTGGCGGCCCGATGGCGCTGGCTGGCGTTCAGGATCACCAGGCGTACGCCGTACTGGACGGACCAGGAACTCGCGGTCGGCGCGCTCAGCCCGCGCGGGAAGGTGCTGAGCCTGCTGGTCTCCCACGACACCGACTGACCGACCCGCTGAGACGTTCCCGAGGCGTACCACGGCGAGCACGGTGAAGCCGACCTTCGCCAGGTCGACGTGGGCGTGGTAGCCGGTGATGACGCCCGCCGCCTCCAGGCGCCTGATCCGCTCGGTCGTGGCGGAGGCGCTGAGGTTAATCCGCCGCCCCAGCTCGGTCAGCGGGATGCGGCCGTCTCGCTGGACCTCGACCAGGAGCGACCAGTCGGTGGCGTCGAGGCTCTCGGTCATCAGGCAAAGGTGCCGGCATATTCACGGCATATCGACTATCGCGCCGGGAAAACTCTCTTCCAATGGGAAATAACGGCTGGATAGCCTGAACCAGTGCAAATAGGCGTCAATGTCCCGAATTTTGGGCCAGGTACCGACCCCGGCGTGCTGCGCGACTGGGCGCAGACGGTGGAGGGCCTGGGTTTCGACCTGCTCATGGTCTCCGACCACATCGCGATAACACCCGACGTCGCCGAACAGTACCCGGCGCCGTTCTACGAACCCTTCACCACCCTCGCCTGGCTGGCCGGCATCACCGGCAGGGTCAGGCTCGGGACCACGGTGCTCATCGTGCCGTACCGGCACCCGCTGCTCGTCGCCCGGATGGCCGCCAACCTCAACCGGCTCAGCGGGGGACGGCTCGTCCTCGGCGTGGGCGTCGGCTGGGCGCGGCAGGAGTTCGACGCGCTCGGAGTCCCGTTCCAGCGGCGCGGGGCGCTGACCGACGATCACCTCCGGGTGATCCGCGCCGCCTGGAACGATGACAGGGACTACCGTGCCGGGCGGATACCGATCTGGGTCGGCGGCAACAGCGACGCCGGACTGCGCCGGGCGGTACATCTCGGCGAGGCATGGCATCCGCTGAGGTTCACCCTCCCCTGGCTGCGCGAGGCGCTGGGCCGGTTGAAGGCCATCGCGAACGAGTGTCACCGGCCGGTGCCCGCCCTGGCCCCCCGGATCGCCCTGCGGCTCACCGAGACACCGATCACCGCCCCCGGGCGGCTCGCCGGTGAGGGCACGATCGACCAGATCCTTGACGACCTCGAACAGCTGCGCCTCCTCGGCTCCGAGACCGTCGTACTCGACCCCTTCAACGGAGACCCGGACGAGACACGCCATCCGCAGACCGCCTGGCAGGCGCTCGCGACCGTGGCCGCCCGCTGGAATCCGAGCACGTATCAGACAGAAACGAGGGAAACCATGACCGGCGACGACGAGAAGTTCCTGCGCAGGGCCATCGAGCTTGCCGCCGCGGCGCGGGCGGCCGGTGACCCGCCGTTCGGGTCACTGCTGGTGGGCCCGGACGGCACCGTGCTCGCCGAGGACCGCAACACGGTTCTCAGCGACGCCGACATCACCGCCCACCCCGAGCTCAAACTGGCCAGGTGGGCGGCCCGCGAGCTCGACCCCGCCGCCGCGGCCGCCACGACCATGTACACCAGCTGCCAGCCGTGCCCCATGTGCGGGGGCGCCATCGAACGGTCCGGCCTCGGCCGTGTGGTGTTCGCGCTCTCCAACGAACAGCTCGCGAGCCTCAAACCGGCCGCCACCGGCGCCGGCGCGCGGCAGGAGGGCCCCGCCCTGTTCGACGAGGCGCGCGTCCCGGTCGAGGGTTACTACCGCTGATCCGGTTCGATGGTTTTCACGGTCGTCCCACGATCTCGGTGCCGCCATGCCCGCGGCGCCGGAGCGGGATCACGTCATCCTCGGCGTGCCCTGCTAGGGTGCGATGTCTGATCAATCGTTCGATTGAGAGATGCCGTGTCAAACCTCGAGCAGATCCAGCGGGCCGCGGTGCGGCTCTTCGCGGAACGGGGCTTCGCGGCCACGGGCATCCGCGAGATCGGCCGCGCGGCCGGGCTGAACTCGGCCACGCTGTACCACTACGCGGGCGGCAAGGAGGAGTTACTGGCCGGGATCATGCGCGCGGGCCTGGGTGAGCTCCTGCGCGCCGGGCGCGAGGCCCTGGAGCCCAGCGCGGACCCGGCCGTCCAGCTCGCCAGGCTGGTGCTCGCCCAGGTCGCGACGGAGGCGGTCAACCCGCTCACCTGCCAGGTCACCGACCGCGAGGTGCGGGCACTGACCGGGGACAACCACGCGGAGATCGTCGCCATGCGTGACGACTACGAGTCCATGTTCCAGCGCGTGCTGGAACGGGGGGCGCGTACGGGGGAGTTCCAGATCACCGACCTGCGGGTGGCCAGGCTGGCGCTGCTCGAGATGTGCAACGGGGTCGCCGTCTGGTACCGACCCGACGGCCGGCTGTCGGTCGCCCAGTTGCAGGACCGCTTCGTCGAGCTGTCCTGCAGGCTGGTCGGCTCCCGGCTGGTCGGCCGTCAGGAGTGCGGGCCCGAGATCGTCGTCGTGTCGCTCGGCTCCGAGCCCCGTGACGGGAACGTCGGCGTCGAGGCGTCGGCGTGAGCACCTGAGCCGCGGTTCGCGGTATCTCGAAGACACCATCGGCTCATCAGCGGAAGGTGGGGAGCCGACATCCTCCCCTTTCCGAGGGAGGGGACTCCCCGTCTCCTTCCCCGCCCGAAGGCGGGATTTCCACGTTGGAGGATTTGATGAAGGCGGTCGTTTACCGGCGCTACGGAGGGCCGGAGGTCCTGGAGACAGGGGAGGTCCCCGAGCCGAAACTCGGCCCGGAGTCCGTTCTCCTCGACGTCAGGACGGTATCGGTCAACCCGGTCGACTGGCAGATAGCCGCAGGGCATCTGGACAGCCGTTTCGACGTGCATTTTCCCGTCGTCCCCGGCTGGGACGTCGCAGGGGTGATCGCGAAGGTCGGCCCGACGGTCACCGGCTTCGCGGTGGGGGACGAGGTGATCGGGTACGTGCGCGAGGATTCCATCGGGAGGGGAACCTACGCCGAGCGGGTGGCCGCACCGGTGCGCACCATCGCCCGCAAGCCGGTCAATCTGAGCTGGGAGCAGGCGGCGGCCGTCCCCATCGCCGGCCTCACCGCCTACCAGTCACTCGTCCACGCGCTGCGGGTGGGGGCCGGTGACACCGTGCTGGTGCAGGCCGCGGCGGGCGGTGTCGGGTCGTTCGCCGTACAGATTGCCGCCGCCCTGGGAGCGCGTGTCATCGGCACCGCCTCGACCCGCAACCACGACTATCTGCGAGGCCTTGGCGCCGAGCCCGTCAGCTACGGCCCCGGGCTCGGCGAGCGGGTCCGGGCGCTCGCGCCGGCCGGTGTCAGCGCGATCGTGGACATGTACGGCGGCGAGACGCTGGTCTCCTCCCTCGACCTGCTGCGCGAGGACGCGAGGGGGCGGGTCGTCTCGCTGACCAACGACGGCGTACTGGAGCACGGCGGCGTCTTCGTGTTCGCCAGGCCGAGCACGGCGGACCTCGACGAGCTGCGAGGGATGATCGAGAACGGCCTGGTCGTCCCGGAGATCGCGACGGTTCTGGATCTGTCGGAGGCCGCCGAGGCCTTCCGGCTGAGTCAGAGCGGGCACGTACGAGGCAAGATCGTCCTTCGGGTCTCGGCGGGCTGAGGCAGGACCGGCCGGAGCGCCGGCGGCGGCGCGTCCGCGCCGCGTTCTGACCGGCCGTATGGTGGAGCCGCCGATAACGGCCGGGATCGCCGGGCCCTCCAGCCGGCGGGGACAGGACAGAGGACGATTGTCGGGCGTGGGTGACGACGATGCGGTGGTGACGGCCGCGCAGGCGGGCGACGAGTCCGCGTTCGCGGCGCTCGTCGAGCGTCATCGCGGGGAGTTGCGGGTGCACTGCTACCGGATGCTGGGCTCGTTCGATGAGTCGGAGGATCTGGTGCAGGAGACGTTCCTGCGCGCGTGGAGGAACCTCGACGGCTTTGAAAGGCGCTCGACGCTGCGGACCTGGCTGTATCGGATCGCGACGAACGCGTGCCTCGACGCCCTCGAAGGACGGGCTCGCCGGGTGCTCCCGCACCACGTGACGGTGCCGTCGGATCCGAGCGTCGCGCTGTCGTCCGGTACCGACATCCCGTGGCTGCAGCCGTTTCCGGATCGGTTGTGGGAGCCGGCCGCGCCGGGCGAGGCCGAGCCGGACACCGTGGTGGTCGGCCGGGAGACGATCGAGCTGGCGTTCCTGGCCGCGATCCAGCATCTGCCGCCCCGGCAGCGGGCGGCGTTGATCCTGCGCGATGTGCTCGGCTGGCCGGCGAAGCAGACCGCGGCGCTGTTGGAGGGCAGCGTGGCATCGGTGAACAGCGCGGTGCAGCGGGCTCGGGCGACGCTGAGGGAGCATCTGCCCGAGCGCCGCCTGGAGTGGGCGCCGTCGGCGGAGCCCACCGAGCGGGAACGGGCGGTGCTGCGGCGGTACATGGACGCGGTCGAACATGCCGACCTCGGCGCGGTGGCCGCACTGCTGGCGGAGGAGGTCCGGGCGACGATGCCGCCCTACCCGATGTGGTTCCAGGGACGTGACGCGGTGGTGGCGTCGCTGGCGGAGAGCTGGGACACCGGCTCGCCGGACTATGTGGGCCGGTTCCAGATGGTGGAGACCCGGGCCAACGGGGGACCGGCGGCGGCGGCCTACGTCCGGCGCCTCGGCGAGCACACCTACCGCGCCGTCGCGATCGGGGTGCTGCGGATCGAGGACGACCGCGTCGTGGAGCTCACCGCCTTCCACGACCCGGCGCTGTTCCCGGCGTTCGCCCTGCCCATGGCGTTGCCACCGGCGCACCGATGAGTTTTCCCGCGATCCGCCGTCTCAACGGGGCAGTCGAATCGATCTCGACGGAGGTAGGTCATGGGTAAGTTGCAGTACCAGTGCACCATGTCACTGGACGGATTCATCGCCGGTCCGGGAGGTGACATGTCCTGGTTGGCCGAGCACCTCGGGCCCAACCCGGTGGTGAAGGAGATCATGGACCAGACCGGTGCCCTGCTCGTCGGCAACCGCACCTTCGGCGGCGGCGATCCGCACGAGGGCACCGAGAAGCAGGGCGAGGCGTACGGCGGGGGGTGGACCGGGCAGCAGTTCGTGCTCACCCACAAGGCGCCGGACACACCGGTGCCGGGGGTCACCTTCGTCGGTGACCTCGACAGCGGCGTCGCCGCGGCCAAGGCCGCCGCGGGTGACGGAAACGTCGGCGTCCTCGGCGCCCAGGTGGCCCGGCAGTGCCTCGACGCGGGGATGCTCGACGAGATCCTCGTGTTCATCGCGCCCGTCCTGCTCGGCGACGGCGTCCGGCTGTTCGACCATCCGGGTGGGACCAACATCAGGCTCGAACGCCTCAGCCTGACCCAGGTGCCCGGAGCGACGTACCTCCGGCTGCGCGTCCTCGGCTGACCTGTTAGCCGGGCCGTGGACGTCCGGCGGGCCCACGCCCCATCAGAGCGCCGGTCAGGGTTTCCGTGACCCCGGCGGGGCCGGTACCCGAGCGGTACGGGTACCGGCCCCGCCCGGTTCATCGGCGCAGGGGGTGGGAGGTGGGCCTGGTTCCGATGACGACCGTGGCGTCCAACTCGTCGGAACCGGTCACCTGCGGGATCAGCCCGTTGCCGGTGAAGGCCTCGACGGTTCGCGGCGCCTGGCGTTCGCTCGTCTCGACCAGCAGGTGGCCGTCCGGTGCCAGCCACAGTGGCGCCGCGGCGGCCAGGCGCCGTACGACGTCAAGGCCGTCCTCGCCACCGTCGAGTGCCACCCGGGGTTCGTGGATGCGGGCCTCCGGGGGCAGCAGCCCGATCGCCTCGGTGGGTACGTAGGGTGCGCTGGCGACCAGGAGGTCGACACGCCCCCGCAGCGTGCCGGGCAGCGACGCGTAGAGGTCACCGCCGTACACCTGACCGCCGGCGGCGATGTTGCGGCGGGCACACCGCACCGCGGCGGGGTCGATGTCGACGGCGTGCAACTCGACCCGCTCCAGCGCCGCGACCAGCGCGGCACCCACCGCGCCCGAGCCGCAGCACAGGTCGACGACGACCTGCGGCCGGACGGGGGCCCGGCGGTCTCGGACGGCGACGGCCTGGTGGACGAGGAACTCGGTGCGCCGCCGGGGTACGAAGACTCCGGGGTCCACGGCTATCCGCAGGCCGCAGAACTCCGCCCAGCCGAGGACGTGTTCGAGGGGCAGACCGGCGACTCGGCGGTCCACCATGGCGGTGAGGTCGGACGGAGTCCGTGCCGTGGAGATGAGCAGGTGCGCCTCGTTCTCGGCGAACACGCAACCGGCGGCCCGGAGCCTGGTGACGATGGCGGACCGGGAGTGAGGGGACAGCGGAAATGACACGAGAGCCTTTCGGGATGCCGAAGGGTGCTCTCCCGGTCACCTATGCCCGGTGAACCGCACGGTCGTGAGATGAGAGCACCCGACCTGACACAGCGGTAATGGGTCTCACCTCCTCGATAGGTCCATTGCTGGAGACGGCAACACTATCCGAGCCGGAGCGCGGCACAAACACATTATGTTGAGCCGGAACAGCACGTCAGCGAATCCCGCCGCTCGCGTGTCGCCCCGATGACCGATTCCTGCAAGACGCCGGCCCGGCGGCCGGAGCAGGATGAACGTCTGATTCGCGGCCCATGGCCGGAGCCGGGGGCCGGCCCTCACCGGCCCGGCCTGCGCTTCACCGACATCGCACACCGGGAGAACTCAATGAACGTCGACCTTGCCGCGGCGGACGCCTTCATGGCCACGCACGCGCGTGTCCTGGACCGCCGCCGTTTTGAGGTGCTGATGGGCCGGGAGGACCCCGCCGCCGCGCTGGCCGCCCTGGACGGCTATCGCAACCCCGACGGCGGCTACGGCTGGGGCCTGGAGCCCGACCTGCGCTCCAGCGAGAGCCAGACCGGGGCCGCGGCGCACGCCTTCGAGGTGTTCGAGGACATCGCCCCTGCCACCGCGTCGCGGGCCGTGGCGCTGTGCGACTGGCTGGAGTCGGTGTCCCTGCCCGACGGGGGCCTGCCGTTCGTGTTGCCGCTGACCGGCACCGCCGGTTGCGCCCCCTGGTGGCGGGATGCCGACCCCTCGGTGTCGTCGTTGCAGATCACCGCGGTGTCCGCCGCCGTCGCGCACCGCGTCGCCGTTCACGATCCCGCCGTGGCCGCCCATCCCTGGCTGGAGCGGGCCACCAGGTACTGCCTGACCGAGATCGAGGCGGTCGAGGCGGCGCCCTCCGCGTACGTGCTGGCCTTCGCGGTGCGGTTCCTGGACGTCGTGCACGGTCGCCTGCCCGAGGCGGCCGATCTGCTGGGCCGCCTCGGCAAGTACCTTCCCGCCGACGGCCGGGTGCACGTCGAGGGCGGCACCGAGGAGGAGACGCTGCATCCGCTCGACTTCGCCCCCTACCCCGGCGGGCCGGCGCGGGAGTTGTTCGCCTCCGAGGTGATCTCCGCCGACCTCGACCGCCTGGCCGGTCTGCAACAGGAGGACGGCGGCTGGACCGTCGACTACGCCAGGATCTCGCCCGCGGGCTTCCTCGACTGGCGCGGCCACACCACGGTCCGCGCCGTCGACATCCTGCGTCGGAACGCCAGGATCTGACCTGGCGATCGCGAGCCGCGAAAGCGGAAGCGGGGCCGACCCCCGGTCAGCACGGCCCCGCTTCCCCCGTCACGTCCGCGACGGATCTAGCCGCAGTGTTCGAAGGGGCTGTCGTAGCCGGCGGAGCCCGCCGTGCCGCCCCACTTGACGCACTTGCCGGCTCCGGAGGCGCGTATCGGGCCGGCGTAGTAGGCGAAGTTGCCCGAGTCGGGGACGCGGGTGCTGCCCTGCACCTCCAGGTAGGCGCTGGTGGCGCTCGGGGTGCCGATGGAACTGCTCTTGATCGTGGTCACGCAGTTGTAGCCGTTGGAGTTGTTGTAGAGCAGGTAGACGGTGCCCGCCGAACCCAGCGCCGCGGAGTCGATCACGTTGTAGCCGGAACCGCACACCGACTGCGGGGTGTGCGGGTTGCCGCCGCCGGTGTCGCCGGTGACGAACTGCATGTACCTGGTCCAGTTCCAGTTGGGCCCGGGATCGGTGTGGTCGGCTTCCGGTACCTCGACGTGCCCGACGATGTGGGCGCGGTCCTTGGGAATGCCGTACCGGTCGGCGATGGCGCGGGTCAGCGCGGCCGAGGAGCGGTACATCGCGTCGGTGAACCAGGAGGCGTTGTCGACGAAGCCCTCGTGTTCGATGCCGATCGATCGCCTGTTGTAGCTACCGGCGTGGAAGGCCCTGTCCTTCTCGCGGACCGTCTGCGTGACGTCGCCGTCCGAGGAGCGGACGACGTAGTGCGCCGAGGTCGGGTTCGCCCTGGGCCCGGTCTGGAACCAGGAGATCGTTCCCGCGTAGGAACCCTGGGCCACGTGGATGACGATGCGGTCGATCGCGTCATCGGACGGGCGGTTGGAGACGGCGTAGTTGGTGGAGTGGGCCGGTGCCCAGTGGGCCGACGGGTAGTCCACGGCCGCGGCCGCGAAGGTCCTGTCCAGGTCCGGCGCCTTGGCGTACGCGCCCAGGTCGGGCCGCACCACCTGCGGCCGGACGGTCACGGTGCCGTTCGGCGTCGTGGCCCTGACACCCGAGGCGAGCAGCTCGTAGACGGTGTCGGCGTACAGCCGGGCCACCTGGGGGGAGGAGGCGTTGCCGTACCTGGCCACCGCCGGGTACCACTTCCCGGCGTCCTCGCGGGCGGCGGCGTCCAGTCCGAGCGCGTCGGCGTGGGCGCGCAGCACCGCGGCGCCGCCCGCGATGTTGGCCGCGTCGTCGGTCTTCAGCGCCGAGACCGGCTGCCCGGTCAGCTGGGCGGCCTGTTCCAGGGAGTGGACCGTCGGGTTGCTGACGAGGTGCATCATCCCGTAGCCGCCGCTCGCGCTCGGCTCCCCCCTGTGCCCGTCGAGATGGGTCTCGGCGTAGCCGAGCGTGACGAGCAGGTCGCGGGGCACCTCGTAGGTCGCGGCCGCGCGGGTGAAGGCGTCGGCCAGGGGATCGGGGGGAGCCGCGCTCGCGGGCCGGCCGGCCAGGAGCACCAGGGGAACGAGCGAGCCGGCCAGCAGCGCGGCTGAACGGCGGAGTCGGGCCTTCACGGATTCTCCTCAAGCAGATGGGGGGCGTCGAAGGGGCCGTCTCCGTCCGGTGGGGACGGAGACGGCCCCTTCGGTGGATCAGCTGCCGCAGTGTTCGAAGGGGCTGTCGTAGCCGGCGGAGCCCGCCGTGCCGCCCCACTTGACGCACTTGCCGGCTCCGGAGGCGCGTATCGGGCCGGCGTAGTAGGCGAAGTTGCCCGAGTCGGGGACGCGGGTGCTGCCCTGCACCTCCAGGTAGGCGCTGGTGGCGCTCGGGGTGCCGATGGAACTGCTCTTGATCGTGGTCACGCAGTTGTAGCCGTTGGAGTTGTTGTAGAGCAGGTAGACGGTGCCCGCCGAACCCAGCGCCGCGGAGTCGATCACGTTGTAGCCGGAACCGCACACCTCCTGCGGGGTGTACGGGTTGGTGGAGCCGCCGCAGTTCCTGGAGGTCACCGTCTGGGCTGGGTAGCCGAACGTGGACCCGTTGAAGACGGCCTTTTGAATGTTGGACGGGTAGCTGCTGCCCAGCCGGACCTCGTAGTGCAGGTGGGGCGAGATGTTGTTGCCGGGCTTGCTGGTGTTGCCGACCGTGCCGATCTTCTGGCCCTGGGAGACCGTGGCGCCCGCGCTCACCGAGCGCGAGTTCAGGTGCGCGTAGTAGGTGGACCAGCCGCCGCCGTGGTCGATCTTGACCAGGTTCCCGAAGCCGTTGGTCGATCCCTGGTGGGCGGAGATGGAGACCGTGCCCGCCGCCGCGGCGACCACGGTGTCGCCCAGGTCGGCGTCGGCGGTACCGCCCCGGTTGAAGTCGATCTCCCATGACTGGTGCGCGCTGCTGGCGCTGGAGTTGCCCGTCCAGGCCTGTCCGCAGGGGAAGGGCAGCTGGAAGTTGGTCGCCAGGATGCTCATCTCGCCGCTCGGCGCGGGGTCCGCCGCGCTGTTGGCCGGCACCGGGTCTCCCGGCGCCGCCGCGCCGGCGGCCGGTGCCGTGACGGCGCCGCCGGCGAGACCGAGTAGCAGGGCGAACCCCGCCGTGAGTACCCCGTTGAGTCTCATGCGGATCCTTTCCCGCAGGCCCGGCGGGCCGAGCCCTGACCGGTGCCGTGCACTGTCTGTTAGTTCTCTGCGAAAGGCTCTTGCCGGGGTCCAGGGTCCGGATTAGCGATACAAAAATCATCCAAAATCGATATAAAGGCCTATCCGACCCGTACAACACAGCCCGATGAATGGTTGCAGCGCCTCCATAAGAGGAGTAAATGCGGTCATGGTGGTCGATCAGCCCACGTTCAACGTGCTCGGTACCCTTGAGGTCCGGAGCTCGGGACGGTCTCTCCGCATCGCCGGTACGAAACCCAGGATCCTGCTGGCGTCGCTGCTGCTCAACGCGGACCGCGTGGTCGGCGCGGACCTCCTCGTCGAGGTGCTGTGGCCCCGGCGGCGGCCACGGTCCGCCCAGGCGAACCTCCGCACCTACGTGAGCTCGCTCCGGGGCGTGCTGGCGGCGGCCGGCGCGCGGATCCAGGCCCGTCCGCCCGGCTACGTGATCGAGCTGGCACCCGAGCAGCTCGACGTGCTGCTTTTTGAGGACCTGCTCGCCGGAGCGCGCGCGGCGGGCCGTACGGACGAGGCCTTCGACCGGCTCCGCCGGGCGCTCGCGCTGTGGCGCGGAACACCGCTCGCCGAGCTGCCGGGCAGCCCGCTCTGGGACGGCCGCCTGCAGTCGCTGGCGGAGGCACGGCTCGGCGCCGCCGAGGAACTGGTCGCCCTGAGACTGGAGCGGGGCGACCACGCGGGCGCGATCGGCGAGCTGCGCGGGCTGCTGAAGGAGCATCCCTTCCGCGAGGACCTCTGGCGGCAGCTGATGCTCGCCCTGCACCGGAGCGGCAGGCAGGCCGAGGCCCTGCACACCTACACCACGGTCAGGCGGCAGCTGGTCACCGAGCTCGGCGTCGAACCCGGCGCGGATCTGCGCCGGGCGCACTCGGCCATCCTGGCGGGAGAACCCCTGCCCACCGTGGCCGTGCCGGGCCATCCTCCGGCTCTCGCCGCTCCCCGGCAACTCCCTCCTGACATGCCGGACTTCACCGGCAGGGCCGAGAGCGTCGCCCTCCTCACGCGGGCGCTGACCTTCGCGGAGCGCCCGGCGCCCGGACCGCCTTCGATCGTCGTGGTCATGGGGGCACCGGGCGTGGGCAAGTCGGCGCTAGCCGTGCACTGCGCGCATGCCGTACGGGCCGGATATCCGGCGGGACAGCTCTACCTCGACCTCCGTGGGACCGACCCGGTGCCCGCGGACCCCGGTGAGCTGCTGGCCGAGGCGCTGCGGGCGCTGGGGGCCGATGCGGCGGGCCTGCCGGGCACCGAACGTGAACGTGCCGCGCTCTACCGGTCCCTGCTGGCCGAGCGCCCGATGCTCGTCTTCCTCGACGACGCCGCAGACGCCGCCCAGGTACGGCCGCTGCTGCCGGGCAACGGCTGCGCGGTGCTCGTGACAAGCCGGCGGCGGATCACCGAACTGCCCGGGGCGCTCCGGCTTGAACTGGACGTCCTGTCGCCGCGGGAGGCCGCGGACCTGCTGGCCGCGATCGTCGGGCCCGAGCGGCTGGAACGGGAGAGGGAGGCCGCCTCGGCGATCCTGACGGCCTGCTGCCACCTGCCGCTGGCCGTCAGGATCGCCGGGGCGCGGCTGGCGGGACGGCCCGGCTGGTCGCTCGGAGTGCTGCGGCAGCGGCTGGAGGTCGAGTCGAACCGGCTCAGCGAGCTGCGCGCCGGGGATCTGGGAGTGCGGGTCAGCCTCGACCGTAGCTACCGGCTGCTGCCCGAGGACGCGGCACGTGCCTTCCGTGCGCTCGGCCTCCTGGGCCCGCAGTCCCTGCCCGGCTGGGTGGTCGACGCCGCACTGGGCCGGCACCGGGCCGACGAGGTGACGGATGTCCTGGTCGACGCGAACCTGCTCCAGCTGGTCGGGACCGACCCGATCGGCCAGCCGCGCTACCGGCTGCACGACCTGGTCCGCTGCAACGCCAGGGAGAAGGCCGGCGGCGCCTCGGATCGGCACGCGCTCATCAGGGTGCTCGGCGCGTGGACGGCCACCACCGAGAGTGCGACCGCGCGGCTGCCGACCACGCTCTTCAGCCTGACCTCGGCCTCGGCCACCCGCTGGCACCTGGCCGAGGACACCCTCGGCCGCCTGACCGCAGACCCGCTGTCCTGGTTCGACGCCGAGCACGACGCGCTGGTGGGGGCGGTACGCCTCGCCGCCGACGCCGGGCTGGCCGGATCGGCGTGGGGGCTCGCCGCGGCACTCGTCCCCTACTTCGACCTGCGCTGCCACTTCGACGAGTGGCGCTCCACCCACCGGATCGCCCTGGAGGCCGCGCGCCTGGCCAAGGACCGCCACGGCGAGGCGGCCATGCTCCGCGGCCTGGCCCAGGTGAGTCTCTACCAGGACCGCTACGCCGAGGCGACGGAGATGTTCCGGCGATCCCTCAGGATCTTCCGCGAGCTGGGGGACAGGCGGGGGGAGGCGACCTCGATCTGCGGGCTGGGGGCGGTCAACCAGTTCTGCGGCGAGAATCTCCGGGCGCTCGGGTACTTCCGGCAGGCTTTGGCCATGTTCCTCGCCATGGGAGACCAGAGCGGCGAGGCCTACGCGCGGCAGGCCATCGGGCGGGCCTGCCTGACCTCGGGCGACCTGCGGCAGGCCTCGAACTGGCTGGACGCGGCGCTGCGGCTGGCCAGGGAGATCGGCGACTCCCATCGCGAGGGCTGCGTGTCCATGCAGTTCGGGCGGCTGCACGATCTGGGGGCGGACCCCGGTCAGGCGATGCGTTTCCAGGGGCGTGCGCTGGACATCTTCGAAGGCCTCGGCGACCTGCACTGCGGGGCCTACGCCATGCAGGGGCTGGGCGGCCTGCAGGTGGTCCGCGGTGACCGGTCGCATGCCTCCGACCAGCTGGAGCGCTCTTTGCTGATCTTCCAGCGGCTCGGAGACCGGAGCGGGGAGGCCGCCACGGTCCAGAGGCTCGGCGAGCTGCACCGGTCGGCGGGCCGTACCCGCCTGGCGCGGAACTACCTCCACCACGCCCTCGTGCTCCGCCGTGAACTGCGGGGAGGTGCAGACCTCGCCGTGGGCGCCGGTGCTCGGGACGTACCGAACTAGGAGGACGCCTCCACGGCGGTCTCCTTCGCGGCCGGGGAGGTGTCGCGGGCCGAGCTCGCCAGGATGCCCCAGAGGGCCCCGGCCAGCACCACCGCGCCCCCCGCGAGCTGCTGCCAGGTCAGGGTCCCGCCCAGCAGCAGCCAGGTGGCGAGCACCGTCACGACGGGCTCCAGCATGCTGAGAATCGACGCGCGTACCGGGCCGAGCGTCGTGGCCCCGACGAAGAACAGGGCGATCGCGAGCACCGTCGACACGAGCGCCACCGCCGTCGCCCAGACCCAGCCCGCCGGCGCGAAGCCGAGGTCCAGCCCGCCCGATGCCAGCCCGAGCAGCGCGAACGAGCCGGTGGCGAACATCGACAGGTAGGCCGTGGTGACCGAGGGGGACAGCGAGGCGGAAACCCGGCTGCCCACGATGATGTACAGGGCGTAGGCCACGGCGGCCCCGACCGCCGCGAGCAGGCCGGGAACGTCGAGGCCGGTGTCCAGGCGGCCCACCACCAGGGTCAGCCCGGCCAGTGACACCAGGATCGGCCCGGTGACGGTCCAGCTCATGCGAGTGCGCTCCACCACCGCCGACAGGATGGACACGAGCGCCGGATACAGGTACAGCAGCAGTACGGCGAGGGCCGGCGAGATGCGCTGGACCGCCGTGAAGTAGAGCAGCGACTGGGCCGCGTACATGCCGCCACCCAGCAGCGCGAGGGTCGCCCACTGCCGTCCGGTCAGCCGCCCGAGCCTGCCGCGCACCCCCAGCCATCCGAGGAACACCGCCGTCGCGATCGCGAACCGCAGCATGAGGAGCGTCGTCACCGACATCCCCGTGCCGTACGCGAAGGAGGCGAAGACGGGCATGAGCCCGAACGCCGCCGCCGAGATCAGGATCGCCGCGACCCCGCGCCGCATCACCATCACCACCTCCGGCGATCATTGTGACCTATGGGATTTCATGCCTGTCATCGGGTACCTTCGGCGGCTGGACGGTCCTGCCACACGGTGTCCTGAGCGGCGGTGACGATGATCGGGACGTGATCGCGCTAGGCTGAGAAGGGCCGAGGATCCATGCCGGGGCGGCCCGCCCGTCCCCGAGGCGCGGCACCTCGCTGACGCCGTCGGTCCCTACTCGCTGACAGGTCGTGTCCGCGGTCATGCCGGGTGTCCACCGCGCGTAGGGAGAGGCATGCGCTCGAAACAGACGAGGTTCGAGACAGTGCCCGAGCCCGTCGATCCCCCCGAGCCGCGTCGCTCGCACTACGGTGTCCTGGCGATGATCGCCGCCGGCGGCGCGATCGGCACGGGCGCCCGTTACGGCGCCGCCCTGCTGTGGCCGACCGCGGCCGGCTCCTTCCCGTGGACCACGTTCTGCGTCAATGTGGTGGGCTGCCTGCTGATCGGGGTCCTGCTGGTGGCGCTGACCGAGGTGTGGACGGCACCGGTCTGGGTGCGGCCGTTCCTCGCCACCGGAGTGCTGGGCGGGTTCACCACCTTCTCCACCTACTGCCTGGACATCGAGCGCCTGGTCTCCGGCGGCAGGACCGGCCCGGCGCTCGGCTACCTGGCGGCGACGCTCCTGGCGGCCCTGGCCGCGGCGGTCACCGGCGCGTGGGCGACCCGCCGGCTCCTGGTGAGGACAGCGAGGGGAATGCGATGATCCCGCCTGGACGGGCGCTGCGGTTGACGATCTTCACCGACGACACCGACACCTGGCACCACCGCCCCCTGTACAGCGAGATCGTGCACCGCGCCCATGCCGCCGGGCTGGCCGGGGCATCGGTCTTCCGCGGCGTGGAGGGTTTCGGAACCACCTCGATCGTGCACACCACCCGGTTGCTGTCGATGACCGCCGACCTGCCGATGACCATCGTGATCATCGATACCGAGGAGCGGATCCGCGCCTTCCTGCCCCGGCTGGACGACCTGCTCGCCGAGAGCCTGGCCGTTCTGGACGAGGTCGAGGTCGTTCGCCCCCGTGACGGGCGGGCGCGGTGAACTGGCTGCTGGTGCTGCTCGGCGGCGCGGTCGGCGCGCCGTTGCGCTACCTGACCGACCGGGCCGTGCAGGCACGCCACGACACGGTCTTCCCCTGGGGCACCTTCACGGTCAACGTGGCCGGCTCGCTGATCCTGGGCGTCCTGGCCGGGGCCGCGCTGTCCGGGGCGGTGGGCACCGGCGTGTGGTTGCTGCTGGGCACCGGCTTCTGCGGGGCGCTGACCACGTACTCGACGTTCTCCTACGAGACGCTGCGGCTGGCCGAGACCGGCGCGGTGTTCTTCGCCGTCGCCAACGTCGCCGCCTCGATCGTCGCCGGCCTGGGAGCGGTGTTCGCCGGTCTCACCCTCGCCCAGGCGATCTTCGGGTGAGCCACCCGCACGAAGAGCCGGGGAACCTCGTACGGGTGGCCCCCATCAGATCCTCCCGAGGGGACCGTCGCCTTTAGGCGACGGGGGAATCGGGAGCGGGAGGGCCGCCAAGGCCCGAGCGTGCCCTGACCTGTCTGGTCTGCGCATCAGAGATCTCCGTTCGTCGTGCATTAGATGAGCGGCGCTGTTATAAACATCATGTGACTCGTCGGATACGCACTTCTCCCGGTGCGGCGTATGACCTCGGGTACCACGTGGTGTGGTGCCCGAAGTACCGCCGCCCGGTCCTTGGCGGGCGGGTGAAGGACCGCCTGGAGGAGCTGATCCGCACCAAGGCCGACGAGCACGGGTGGGAGATCGTGGCGCTTGAGGTGATGCCCGACCACGTGCATCTGTTCGTCAAGCCCAACCCGAAGAACTCGCCGTCGTACGTGGCCAACCAGTTCAAGGGCTTCACCTCCCACCACCTGCGCGCCGAGTTCCCGCACCTGCGCTCCCAGCTGCCCACGCTGTGGTCGCGGTCGTACTTCGTGGCCACGGTCGGCGCGGTGTCGGCCGAGACGGTGCGGCGCTACATCAACACTCAGTACGAGCGCACCTCCAAAAGTGGTGGTGCTCGTGCGTAGGTCGTTCAAGTTCCTGCTCCGCCCCACCAGCAGGCAGGCCGCCGCGCTGACCGCCTGCCTGGACGACCACCGCGCCCTCTGCAACGCCGCGCTGGAGCACCGCCGCACCGCCTACGCCAAAGCGGGCGTGAGCATCCGCTACGGCGAGCAGTCCGCCGACCTGAAACACATCCGCGCCGATGACACCGGCGGTCAGGGCCGGTGGTCGTTCTCCTCCCAGCAGGCCACCCTGCGCCGCCTGGACAAGGCGTTCGCCGCGTTCTTCGCCCGCGTCAAGGCCGGGCGCACCCCGGGGTTTCCCCGCTTCAAGGGCAAGGGGTGCTTCGACACGGTGACCTGGCCCAAAGACGGCGACGGCTGCCGGTGGGACTCCCAGCCCGAACACCCTACCGCCACCTACGTGCGTCTCCAGGGTGTCGGGCATATCCGCGCCCACCGGCACCGGCCGGTGCGCGGCACCGTCAAGACGATCAGTGTCAAGCGGGAAGGCTCCCGCTGGTACGTCGTGCTGTCGTGCGACGACGTACCTGCCGAACCCTTGCCCGCCACCGGCGCGGTCGTCGGGATCGACCTGGGCGTGGCCTGGCTGGTCACCACCAGCGACGGCGAGCACCTGGACAACCCGCGCCACCTGGCCGCCTCCGCCGAGCGCCTCGCCGTCGCCCAGCGGAACCTCGCCCGCAGGAAACGCGGCTCCACGCGGCGCCGTAAAGCGGTGGCGCGGGTCGCCGCCCTGCACGGCAAGGTCGGCCGTCAACGCCTCGACGGCGCGCACAAGGCCGCACTCGCGCTGGTCCGCGACTACGACGTCATCGCCTGCGAGGACCTGCGGATCGCGAACATGACCCGCTCGGCGTCCGGCACCGTCGAGGTGCCCGGCCGCAATGTTGCCCAGAAGTCCGGCCTCAACCGTTCGATTCTCGACGCGGGTTGGGGGGTGTTCTTGACGATCCTGTCGCACAAGGCTGAAAGCGCCGGTCGAGAGCTGATCGCGGTGAACCCCGCCAACACCTCCCGCACGTGCGCCCGCTGCGGGCATGTCGCGAAGGAGAACCGCCTCGCCCAGGCCACGTTCGTCTGTCAGCGGTGCGCTCATGCGGCGCACGCCGACGTCAACGCGGCGATCAACATCCTGCGGGCAGGGCTTGCCCTTCGCGACGTCGCGCAAGCGGCTTAGCGAGAAGCCGCTCCCTTCAGGGAGCGGAGGAGTCACTGGCGGCCGGGTCTTCGAGAGCGGCGCGAGAACCGGCGCGGTTCACTCCTCGTCGAAGGGGTGAGCCATCTCGTCCAAGACGTCGTCCATGACCTCGCGCAGGGTTCGGGTCTCGTGCTCGTCGGTCCACATGTGCGTGGCGATGCGCAGCGCGACCAGGAAGGCGGCCGCCAGCACCCGAGATCGGGTGCTGGTCTCGGAGCCGCCGCCGCGCTCTGCGATGACCTGGGCGAGCTCGCGTTCGAGGTTGGCGTGGTTGGCCAGTTGCCTGGCCAGGAGCGAGGGGTGCCTCTTGGCGAGCCTGGCGCGGATCACCCACTCCCTTTCCGGTCCGCCCAGTTCGCTGTAGAGATCGTGTACCGCTCCGCGTAGCGCCCGCCAGGCCGATTCCTCGGCGGGGCGGGTGCGGATCCGCTCGACCAGCAGGCGGACGCGCTGTTCGTCGCCGTAGAGGAGGGCGTCCTCCTTGCTGGCGAAGTAGTTGGAGAAGGTTCGTCGCGAGATGTTGGCGGCGTCGGCGATGGCCTCGACGGTGACGTGGTCCAGGCCGTGCTCCGCGGTCAGCCGTAGCGCGGCCTCGTGAACCGCCTGCCGCGTCTCGGCCTTCTTACGCTCGCGCAACCCCAGTGTGATCTGCATAACACGGACAGCCTAACGCCTGGCGCCATGCATGCCCAATGGGCAAACTTGCCCACTGGGCATGTATTGTGTCATGGCCCGTTCCAGTTACCCGTATACGGAGGTTGTGCGTGAGCACCCAAGCGGTCACGCGGCAAAGCACGGAGCCGATGACTCATCGGCAGATTCTCGAAGCGCTCAGCGGCCTGCTTCTGGTGCTGTTCGTCGCGATGATCAGCGGCACGATCGTGTCGGTGGCGCTGCCACAGATCATCGGCGCGCTCGACGGGACCCAGTCCCAGTACACCTGGGTGATCACCGCGTCACTGCTCGCCGCGACCGCCTCCACCCCGATCTGGGGTCGGCTGGCAGACCTGTTCAGTAAGAAGCTGCTCCTCCAGATCTCCATCGTCATCTTCATGCTCAGCTCGCTGGCCTGCGGGTTCGCGCAGAACGCCGGCCAGCTCATCGCCTTTCGCGCCATCCAGGGCCTGGGGATGGGCGCCCTGCAGGTCCTGGTCCAGGTCATCATCGCCGCGATGATCAGCCCCAAGGAGCGGGGACGCTACAACGGCTATCTGGGTGGGGTGATGGCCGTGGCCACCGTGGGCGGCCCGCTCCTCGGCGGCCTGATCGCCGACACCTCATGGCTGGGCTGGCGCTGGTGCTTCTTCATCGCCGTGCCGTTCACGGCGATCGCCTTCGTCCTGCTGCACAAGACGCTCAAGGTGGTCTCGGTCCGCCGCCCGGATGTCAAGATCGACTACGCGGGCGCCACGCTGATCGCCGCAGGTGTCAGCGTCCTGCTCATCTGGATCACCTTCGTCGGCAACTCCTTCGACTGGATCTCCTGGCAGACCGCGGTCATGGCCGGCGGCGGGATTCTGATCCTGGCCGTCGCCACCTGGGTGGAGTCACGAGTCAGCGAGCCGGTCGTGCCGATACACATCGTCCGCAGGCGCACCCCCGCCCTGGCCATCGTGGCAAGCCTCGCGGTGGGCATGGCGATGTTCGGCGGAGCGGTCTTCCTGGGGCAGTACTTCCAGATCGGCCGTGGCTACAGCCCCACCCAGGCCGGGCTGCTGACCATCCCGATGATGTTCGGCGTGCTGCTCTCCTCCACGATCTCCGGGCGGCTCGTGTCCAAGAGCGGCAAGGTCAAGCCGTACATCGTGACGGGTTCCGTGGTGCTCACCCTCGGATTCCTCGGCCTGTCCCTCATCGACCACGAGACCTCGCTGGTGCTCATCTCGGCCGCGATGATGCTGGTCGGCATCGGCGTCGGCATGTCCATGCAGAACCTGGTGCTGGTCATCCAGAACGTCGTCCCGCTGCGGGAACTGGGTGCCGCCAGCGGCGCCATCACCTTCTTCCGCTCGCTGGGCGGCACCATCGGAGTCTCGGTGCTGGGCGCGGTCCTGGCCAACCGGGTGGCCACCGGTATCGCCGAGGGCTTCGCGAAGGCGGGCATCCGGCCGTCCGGCTCCGGGGGCAGCACCCTCAACCTTGAGGCGCTGCCCGAAGCCGCGAGGACCGTCGTGCGCGCGGCGTACGGCGACGCCACCGGGCACATCTTCCTGATCTCCGCCGCGATCGCCGCGGTGGGCGTCGTCGCCGTGCTCTTCCTCAAGCCGACCAAGCTGCGCGACACCGTGGACCTGGCGGACTGAGCGGATGACGACGGCCCGCCCCGCGAGGTCGCGGGGCGGGCCGTCACCGTCCTGCTCCGCTCGGGCTCACCGGGCGGGACCCGGCACGGTCACTCCTCCTCTTCCTCGTCTTCGAAGATCTCCTCGACCAGCTCGGCGGCCACGTAGCCGCCGACCAGACCGGCCGCGCCGGCGGCCACCACCGCTCCCATTCCCGGACCGCCGTGACCGTGGTGACCGCCGTGGTGACCACCCTGGTGGGCGTACGGGTCGTGGCCACCACCGTGTGCGTACGGGTCGTGGCCGCCGTAGTGGCCGCCGCCGTGCGAGTACTGGGACAGCGCGGCCAGCCAGCCGTTGATCTCCGAGGCCCAGTCGCGGTGCGGCGCCTCGGAGTGGCCGGTCTGCCAGCGGCCGAAGGCGTCACCGCCGGAGCCGTAGCCGCCGGTACGCTTGTCGGCCTCCAGGACGATGTCCAGCCCACCGGGGTTGGCGATGAAGGTCAGCTCGACCTCGTTGATCTGCCCGGAGTAGGCGGGCGGCGGGTAGAACTCGATCTCCTGGTAGAACGGCAGCTGCTGGCTCACCCCGTAGATGTGGCCATGCTCCAGGTCGGCGCTCTTGACGTGGAAGCCGAGCTGGGAGAACGCCCGCAGGAACGCCTCCTGGGAGGCCAGCGGCTCGATCTCGACCGGATCCATGTCGCCCTTGTCGACCGCCGCGGCGATCGCCAGCTCGGTGCGCACCCCCATGCCCATGCCGTGCAGGTGCTGCCCGGCGATCTCGGTGATCGGTGCCTCCCAGGGGACGGGGAACTGGAAGGGGACGGTCCTGTCCTCTCCGCTGCGCAGCCGGAACGGTCCAGAGACCTGCGTACGATGAAGCTCCATCAGGCCGATCTGCTCACCCTCGCCGTGCTCAGATTCCACCCGGGTGACCAGGCCAAGCGCGATGTACTCGATGTCGGCGTCGAAGTCGCCGCCCTTGATCCTTACCTCGCCGCACAGCAGCCCGCCGGGTTGCACACGGGGGGTGGACAGGACGGTGTCCACCGACGGAGCCCCGACACCGAAGGCTCCCAGCATCCGTTTGAAGATCACGGCTTCCTCTCCTGCTTGTCCGTTGAACGTGACCGAAGAGCAAACGATCACCAGGCGTTCCGGGTTCCCGGCCTCTGCCGCAGTCAGGCGGCGAAGCCGGTGATGTCGCGGTCGTGGTGACGGTGCCTTTGCGGCCCTACACCGGCTCCACAGGCGTTTCACCTCTCCGCCGGCCCGGCGGCCAGGATGTTGTGCGCGGCGTTGACACCCCGGTCATGCGCGGCGCCGATGGGGCAGGGAGGTACCGCCCGCCGACTCGGCGGCGGGCGAATGTCCTGCCGGTCGTCACGGAGTGTGCCGGATGCGCCGTCCGGTGATCTCGCTGGGGGTGATCCTGAGGTAGAGCTCGCGGTCGCCGCCCGCCCAGGGCTCGACTCCCGAGGCGGCGGCCTCGGCCTGCTCGTCGGCGGAGACGTGGTGGGCGCCACCTCGGATGAGCACGCTCCATCCTTCGCGGGCGGTGTCGTCGATCCGGTCGATCTCGAATGAGATCTTGAACTCGACCCCCTGGACGCCGGTGCGCAGGTTGCTGTCGAGGGGACCGCCGACCGCGGTGCGGACGATCACCGAGTTGTCGTGCAGTACGTAGTTGACCGGCAGGATCGTCAGTCCTGCGGGCTCCTCGAAGGCAACCCTGCCGACACCGCCGGGGGCGATCAGCCGCAGGCACTCGTCGGGCTGTAGTTTCTCCAGGTGGGCGTGGAGGGCGGGGCGGCCGTGCCCGGAGGGCAGGTTCATCGTCGCGCCGAGGAGCTCCTCAATGCCGGTGTTCAGGGCGGTGGCCAGGTTGCGCACGGTGTCGAGGGTGGGGGAGGCGGCGGTCTCCTCCAGATAGCCGAGATATCCGGGGTCGATGCCGGCCCGGTCGGCCAGTTGCTCGCGGCTCAGCTGCAACTCCTCGCGTCGCCTGGCCAGCCGGCGGCCCAGGTCGCCCGGGGTTGCCATATGTTCGGTCATCAAAATCTCCCACTAGAACAGAACGAGCAAAGATCTGGCATCGTCAATCTGACCCTGCAGGGGCTTTGCGGGTTTTTCGGCCACCGCCCCTCTCCCCTTCCGAGAGGAAAACAGTACCCGGCGGGGCGGTGGGCCGCCTCGGGGCGAATCGCCCTCGCGGGGGATGTTCCCCTCAGCCGGTATTCCACCACGGGCAGGGTACGAAGATGGGGGCCGGAAGTCCCCGGCGAGCGGGCCTTTCGGCCACTGCGGAGAACGTGGGAAACCGGTCTGATGGAGGGGAGAGGGGGAGGGGGAGAAGATGACAGCGCAGGTGGTGGCGGGTACGGAAGGCTCGCCTTCCTGGTGGGCCGACGACGGCGCCGTGCCGGGTTCGACGACATGCCATGCCCGGGGTGAGGCGTGATGGACGTGCAGAGCCTCAGGGTGGCGCGGGTGATGAGCCGGACGCTGGTCGTCGTCGAACCCGATGAGTCCCCGCTCATGGCCTGGGAGATCATGCGCCGCGCGGGTGTCCATCACCTGCCGGTCGTCGACCGGAACGGCTGCCTGCGCGGTGTTCTCACCCAGGAGGATCTCGCCGCCCGCTGGTCGGGCGGCCCGGTCGAACAGTCGCGTGCTCAGGTCCACTCGCTGCTGGCCGAGCGCCGCTGCCCGCACACCACCCTCGACGCGCGCCTGGTCGACGCGGCGGCGGCCATGATCGGCGCCGGTGTCGACGCGATCCCCGTTCTGGGGGAGTCCAACAGGCTGGTGGGCATGGTGACCGTCACCGACGTGCTGCGTGCCGTGGCCGGCCTGATCGTCGAGGAGGAGGAGCCGCCGGAGCTGATGACGGGGATGTTCCGCCTGGTCCCCGTCCTGCCCAGGTCCCACGGGGCTGACGATTCCTTTACCCGTGATGGAGGTTGAGTCATGATCGCTCGCACCACCGAGGAGATCACCTCGGCGATCCACACGGCGGTCCAGGCCGCCGTGTGGGCACCATCGGTGCACAATACTCAACCGTGGTCCTTCACCGTCGACGGTGAGGAGATCGCCCTGCGGGCCGACAGCGAGCGGAAACTACGGCTCGGCGATCCCGAGGGCCGGGAAATGCTGATCAGCTGCGGCGCCGCCCTGATGAACATGCGGCTCGCGTTGCGCGTGCTCGGCTGCGAACCGCAGGTGCGCGTGCTGCCCGACCCCGACCGTCCCGTCCTGCTGGCGACGGTACGGATGGGGGCGGCCGTCGCCCCGGACGAGCACACCCGGCTGCTGTACGCCGAGATCGAACGCCGCCGCACCCACCGCGCCGGATTCACCGAGGTGCCCGTGGCGGACCGTCTCATCGAGGCGTTCGTCTGCCAGTCGAGCGCCGAGGGGGCACGGTTGACGCCGGTCAGGTCCGAGGCCGCCGTCCGGGTGCTCGCCGCGCTCACCTGCGCCGCCGAGGACGTGCAGTCCCAGAACCGGCTGCTCACCCTGGAGATGATCCGCTGGGCACAGCCGCCGGGAAGCCTCCGCAAGGACGGGGTTCCGGCGCGGGGCTACCCGCGCGAGCCCAGACGGACCCGTCCGCACTTCGCCCAGCGCGACTACACCCACGGTCATCCCTGGGGCGGCGACGCCGACCAGTTCCGCTCCGCCTCCACCGGAACCGTGGCGGTGCTGACCACGCCGGGGGACTCCCGCGAGGACTGGATCGCGGCGGGCCAGGCGTTGCAGCGGGTCCTGCTCCACGCCTCCGCCTACGACGTCAGCGCCGCCTTCCACACCCAGGCGCTGGAGATGTTCCACCTGCGGGAGTTCCTGCGGCAGGAACTGCTGTCGGGCGAGCACCCCCAGATGATCATGCGCCTGGGCTTCACCTCCGACGAGAGCGAGGGCGTCCGGCGACCGGTCACCGATGTACTGGAGGAACGCGGGCCGGGCTGATCCGAAGGTCACGAAGGAGCGGCGGGGACGGCCGGGTCCACCGATGTCCTCACGGCTCGATCAGGCCCGCGCGGATGGCGTACCTGGTGAGGTCGAGCCGGTCGCGCATGCCGAGTTTCTGCAGGATGTTGGCCCGATGCCGATCGACTGTCTTCACGCTGATGAACAGGGTCTCGGCGATCTGCTTGGCCGAGTTGCCCTCGGCGATCAGCTTGACGATCTCCTCCTCGCGCGGGGTCAGGATGCTCTCCGGAACCGCCTCTCCCAGTCTGTCGGGCTGCAGGTAGTGCCGGATCAGGGCGGTGACGGCGCCCGGATACAGGAACGGCTCGCCTCGCATCGCCGCCCTGCACGCCTCCAGCAGGTCGCGGTCGGCCACCGATTTCAGCACGTACCCCGAGGCCCCCGCCTTGAGCGCCTCGAAGAAGTACTGCTCGTTGTCGTACATCGACAGGATCAGCAGCCGGATGCCGGGCGCGCGCCGTGAGATCTCGCGGGCCGCCTGCAGGCCGGTCATCCGCGGCATCGCGATGTCGAGGATCGCCAGGTCGACCGCCTCGGGTACGGCCGCCTCCACCGCCTCGGCGCCGTTGGCCGCCTCGGCCACCACGGTGAGGTCGGGCTCGGCGTCCAGAATCAGCCGCAGCCCGCGGCGGACCAGGGCGTGGTCGTCGGCCAGCAGGATCCTGGTGGGGTTCATCGGCTTCCTTGTTTGTTCTCGGCCGGCACGGCGAGCCGGACGTCGGTTCCGCCGCCCTGGGGAGAGGTCACGGTCAGGCGGGCGCCGATGAGCATGGCGCGCTCGCGCATCCCGCGGATCCCCGCCCCGTCCTGGCGCACGCCACCGCGGCCGTTGTCGGTGATGCGCAACTCCAGGCCGCTGGGCCCCGTGGTCAGGGACAGCTCGACTCGGGAGGCGCAGGCGTGCCTGGCCGCGTTGGTCAGCCCCTCCTGGGCGATGCGGTAAATGACCAGTTCGACGTCCTCGCTCAGCGAGGGCAGCTCTGGATCGACCCTGCGGGTCACGGGAACGCCACTGCTCTGGGAGAAGTCGCTGCTCAGCGCGTTGAGGGCGCTCTGCAGGCCGAGATCCTCCAGCACGCCGGGGCGCAGGCGGCGGGCCACCTGCCCCACCTCGTCCAGGCTCGCGCGAACGCTTTCCTGCACTCCGCGCAGCTCCTCGCGTAGCTCGTCGGGTGCACGGTCGGCGGCGTGTTTGAGGCTCAGCAGGACCACGGTGAGGCTCTGGCCGATCTCGTCGTGCAGCTCGCGGGCGATGCGCCGTCGCTCGCCCTCCTGCGCGGCCAGGGCGTGGGCGCTGCTGGCGCTGTGCTCGGCCTCCAGCCGGTCCAGCATCGCGTTGAACGTGTCGATCAGGTGGGTCAGATCGCCGTTGCCGTCGCTGGGCAGCCGGTCCAGCGGATGCAGCAGATTCACCCGCTGCATCAGGGCCGTGAGCGCCTCGAGCGGGGCCAGGCTGGTGCGCAGAAGCAGCGCGTTGGCGGCCAGTATCAGCGCCAGGCCGACCGTCAGCACCGGGATCTCGGTCAGTAGCACCGGTGAGGACACGGTGGCGGGGGAGAGCGCGAGCACCAGCGTGCCGACCGTGAAGACCAGTCCGTTGATCACGAACAGGCGTTTGAACAGGCTGCGCGCCGGGCTGCGCGCTCCTGCCACCTTACGGGTGCGCTCGCTCATCTCATCAGCCTCCCGGTCGCCGAACGGCTTGTCCATGGGGGGCATCTCCCATCTTCTCTTGCCGTTTCTACACGTTCCACCCCTGATCAGATGGGTGCTGGCCCCGATGGTGACAGAGCCGCGGCACCGATGGGATGGAGGGGCGGCGGACACCAACAGGCGGGAGAGGCGATGAGTGGCAACGATGTCGGCATCCTCTGGTTGGAAGCCGCCACCCGTGACGGTGTCACGATAACCGTCAACGCGGTCGCCCGGGCTCTGGTCACCGATCCCGCGGCATGCGCCTCCTATCCGGGTTCGCCGGGCGCCGCCATGCTGGCCGCAGCCGAAGCCGAGATCCGCCGGTACGTCGGGGAGTGCGATCTGTCGCGGCTGTCCCGGTGTGTCGATCTCGCCGGCGACGCCTATGACGGGGCCTGCCACTGGGGCGTCGAGGTGACGCTCGTGGCACTCACCCGTGTCGAGGTGCGACTCCAGGAGGACCTGACCCGCTGGGCGGAACGACTCGCCTCGTGACCGCGGCTTCGAGTGGAAGGGAGTGACCACCAAATGAACATCACACGTACGACCGTGCCCGGTGAAGGGGTCCTGTTCCACTTCGTCACCCGAGACGGCCAGAACCTGGCGGTCATGGTGGACAGGAACGGATCCCGGCGGATCTTGGTATACGACGGGGGTGATGAGCCCTCGCAGGCCATCCACCTGGAGCAGGACGAGGCCGACCAGATCGCCCAGGTCCTGCACAGCCGGTCGGTGGACGACAGGCTGGCCATTCTCGAACAGCGGATGGCCGAGATCGCAGGACGGACATCGTGAGCGCGCCGCCCGCGGTGCGCCATCTCACCCGACAGGAAGGTGCCATGCAAGCGCGCGACATCGCGGTGAGCCTTCCGACGGTCACCACGAGTGACTCCGTCGCGAAGGCCGTACGGGTCATGGTGATCGGCCGCCTGCCCGGACTCATCATCGTGGACGACCGCTCGCGGCCCAAGCTGGTACTTCCGGGCACCCAGGTGCTGAGGCTGGCCGTGCCCGGCTCCTACCAGGAGGATCCCGCGCTGGCCAGGACCATCGACGAGGCCTACGCGGACCAGTTCTGGCAGGACCTGGGCAATCGCACGGTCGGTGACTGCCTGCCGCGCGAGCACGCCAGGCCGGTGACCGTCCCGGTGGACGCGAACCTGCTTGAGGTGGCCGCGCTGATGGCCAGGATACGCAGTCCGATCGTGGCAGTGGTGGAACGTGACGGCTCGCTGGCCGGGGCGATCACCCTGGAGCGGCTCCTCACCAGCCTGGCCGTCTTCGGCCTCGGTGAGTCTTGAGCGCGCTGCTCGCCCTAGGGATCTTCCTCGTCGCGTTCTTCTTCATCGCCACCGAAAAGGTGAACAAGGTCAAGGTGGTTCTTGTCGCCGCGGGCGCGATGGCGGTTCTGGGGCTGATACCGGGCTCCGAGGTGTTCTTCTCCGAGCACGAGGGCATCGACTGGAACGTCATCTTCCTGCTACTCGGGATGATGATCATCGTAGGGATCGTCAAGCAGACAGGGATCTTCGACTACCTGGCCATCTGGGCGGCGAAACGTTCCAAAGGCGATCCCTACCGGCTCATGGTCATGCTGATGGTGATCACCGCCATCGCCTCACCCTTCCTCGACAACGTCACCACGATCATGCTGGTGGCGCCGGTCACGGTGGTCGTGTGCGACCGGCTGCGGATTCCGGCCCAGCCGTACCTGATCGCGGAGGTGCTGGCCTCCAACATCGGCGGTGCGGCGACCCTCATCGGAGACCCGCCCAACATCGTCATCGGCAGCAGGGCGGGACTGACGTTCAACGACTTCCTGGTGCACATGGCGCCCATCGTGGTCGTCATCTTCGTCGCCTTCGTGCTGCTGACCAAGGTGCTGTTCAGAGGGTCCTTCCAGGACAACCCCGAGCACGTCGCCGCGGTGATGGCGCTGCAGGAGCGGCGGGCGATCACCGATCCCAAGTTGCTCGTGCGCTGCCTGGCGGTGCTCGCCGCGGTGGTGGTGGGGTTCGGGCTGCACGCGGTGCTGCACATCGAGCCGTCCATCGTGGCGCTCGTGGGAGCGGGAGTGATGCTCCTGCTGTCACGGGTCTCGGTCTCCGAGGTGCTGGCGGAAGTCGAGTGGCCGACGCTGGTGTTCTTCATGGGACTGTTCGTGATGGTCGCGGGTCTGGCCGAGACCGGCGTGATCGCGACGGTGGGCACGTGGGCGATCGAGGCGGTCGGCGACGACTACTTCCTCGCGGCGACGTCGCTGCTGTTCGGTTCCAGCGTGCTGGGCGCGTTCTTCGACAACATCCCGTACGTCGCGACGATGGCACCGGTCGTCGAGGGGATCGTGGCGCAGGCTCCCGACGCGGCGACCGGACAGGCGCTGTGGTGGGCGTTCGCGCTGGGTGCCGACTTCGGCGGCAACGGTACGGCGGTGGCGGCCAGCGCGAACGTGGTCGCGATCGGGATCGCGGCGCGGACGGGCCACCCGATCAGTTTCTGGCACTTCACCAAGTACGGAATCGTGGTGACGGTGCTGAGCACGCTCATGGCCTGGGCGTACGTCTGGCTGCGTTACTTCATGTGACATCCTCCCCTCCCGCGGGAGGGGGATTTCACCTGACCGCCTCTGTCCACGCCGGTTCCGGGCGGCTGTTTCGAGCTGCTCGTCCGTTTCGCGACGACCGCACCCGGGGTTCACCCCGGGTGCGGTCGTGCCGCGGCCGCCTCGGGCGTGGCCGGTGGCGGGGCCAGCAGGGACCGTATCTCCTGAGAGGTGAGAGTGCCGCCGCGTTCGAACCCGGCGGTGAAGCGGTCCGTGCCCAGCGCGTCACGCACCCGCGTGGTGATCCGGTCGATGTCGCCGCGTTCCGTGGGAGGCGGTGGGGAGTTCGACGCGCGGGCCGCGGACCCCGCACCCAGGAGCAGGGCGGCGCCGTCGTGGTCTCCGGCGAGGGTCAGTGCCCCGGCCAGGCCCTCCAGGGCGCCTGGCATCTCACGGGAGCTTTCGAATCTGGCCGCGAGGTCGATGGCCTTCAGATGCGAGGCGAGGGCCGCGGCGGCGTCGCCACGCTGCTCGGCGACGAATCCCAGCTCGCTCATGATCATGGGGAGGTACGGGGGCGGAGTCTCCTCCGCGCTCTGCTCGGGGGCACCGTTCAGCAGGTCGCGCAGGTGGGTCTCGGCGAGATCGAGAAGATCCTCCCTACGGGCCGCGAAGGCGAGCCCCATCGTGGCGAAGATCTGCGCGGTCCGGTGGCCCTGCTCGGACGCCAGCCGTAGTGCCCGCTCGCAGGTCTCCCTGGCCTGGGCGTAGTCGCCGCGTTGCAGGGCGGTCCAGCCGAGCCAGGCCAGCCGCCCGGCGACCTCGGGCCAGAGTCCGAGTTCTTCCGCCATGTGCAGGCCGTCCCGGTGCAGCCGGTCGGCCCGCTGGAGATCACCGGTCATCTCGGCCAGAGCGCCGAGCCAGCCGGTGGCCTCCAGCCTGCCCCAGCGGTCGCCGAGCTCGCCGAACAGCTCCGCGCTCCGTTCGCCGTCGCGTCCGAGCGAGGTCAGGTCACCTCGTACATGCGCGAGCTTGGCCCGGGTGGCGAGGGCCGCGGCCGTCCCCCACCGGTCACCGGCCGCCTGGAAGGCCGGCAGCGCTTGGTTCAGCAGGTCCTCCGCGACCGACAGGTCGCCCAGGTCGATGCCGGTGTGGGCCAGAAACCACTCGGCCCTGGCACGCCCGGCGGGATCGCCTGCGTCCTCGTACATCGACAGGGCCGCGCGGCGGCGATCCTCTCGGTCCGCGACGTCACCGTGGAGGAAACCGATCCCGGTCTCCCAGGCCAGCGCACCGGCGCGGAGCGCGGCGGTCCGGGAAGTGGACGCCTTGTCGGCGAGGGCCAGTGCGGAGGCCAGGGATCGCCGGGCTTCGGTCAGCCGTCCACGCAGCAACCAGTACCAGGCCATCGCGTTGACCAGGCGTAGCGCGCCGGCCGCGTCCTTCTCGCCGAGGGCGGTGTCGAGCGCGGTGCGGATGTTGGCGGTCTCCGTGTCCAGGCGGTGCAGCCAGCGTTGCTGCCGGTGTCCGTACAGGTGCGGCGCGGCCTGTTCGGCGAGGTCGGTGTAGTGGTGTTGGTGGCGTTGTCGCAGGTGTTCGAGCTCGCCTGTCCGGCGGAGATGTTCGGCGCAGTAGGCGGCGACCGATTCCAGGAGACGGTAACGGGGGCCGTCGGCGGCGTGGACGACGGTGACCAGGGAGCGGTCCACCAGGCGTGCCAGGAGGTCGGGGATGTCGGCGGAGGCGAGGTCCTCGGCGGCGCAGACGTTCTCCGCGGCGTGCAGGGTGCAGTCGCCGGTGTGAACGGCCAGGCGCTGGAGGGTGAGACGTTCCAGATGGGTAAGGAGCTCCCAGCTCCAGTCGATCATGGCGTGCAGGGTCTGCTGGCGAGGTGGGGCACCGCGGTGCCCGCCTGACAGGAGGCGGAAGCGGTCGTCGAGGCGGTCGACGAGGTTGTGGACTCCCAGGGCACGGACCCTGGTGGCGGCCAGTTCCAGGGCCAGCGGGATGCCGTCCAGGCGGCGGCAGAGCGTCGCGACCGCCGGGGCGGTGTCGGCGTCAAGGGTGAAATCTCTGTCGGCGGCGGACGCCCGGGCGACGAACAGCTGTACGGAACCGGTTTTTCGCAGTGTCGGCAGGTCGGTCTCGGTGAGGCGGGGCGCCTCCAGGGGCGGGACGTTCCAGATCACCTCGCCGGTCAGTGCGAGCGGTTCCTGGCTGGTGGCGAGGATGCGCAGCGCGGGGATGGCCTCAAGCAGGTGCCGGACGAGTTCGGCGACCGGCTCGACGAGGTGCTCGCAGTTGTCGAGCACGAGGAGTAGCCGCCGGGAGCGCAGGGCGCCGGTGAGCCGGTCCCGAGGTGACGTCGGCTCCGATGGGGCGAAGGGGGCTCGGATATCCAGCACCGACATGATCGTTTCAGCGAGCCGGGACACCGCGTCCGACGCTCCGGAGCGGTCGAGCGAGGCGAGCTCGACCAGCCACACGCCGTCGGGAAAGGGGGCGGTGGGCGACTCGGGGGAGGGGCCGCTCAGGTGTCCGGCGATTTTGATGGCGAGGCGGGTCTTGCCCACTCCGCCGGGACCGGTGAGGGTGACCAGGCGGTTGGCGCCCAGCAGGGCGCGGAGCTCGGTGGCCGCGTGGTCTCTGCCGATCAGGGGGGTGAGAGGGGTGGGCAGGTTGGTGGCGGGTCCGGCGGGGCTGGTGGGTGGTGCCGGCGGGTCGAGGGCGGGGTCCTGGGTGAGGATGGCCCGATGCAGGGTGCCGAGGTCGGCGCCGGGGGCGAGGCCGAGCTCGTCGGCGAGGTGGTCGCGGAGTTCCTCGTAGCTGCGGAGCGCCTCTGTCTGCCGTCCGGAGCGGTAGAGGGCGCGCATGTGGGCGGCGCGCAGTCGTTCTCGCAGGGGATGCCGGGTGAGCAGGTCGCCCAGTTCGGCGGCGAGCCGGGCATGCTCACCGAGGGTGAGGCGGGTCTCCGCGTGGTCCTCGCGGGCGGTGAGCAACTCCTCGTGCAGGCGCGCGACGGCGGAGCCGGTGAAGGGTTCGTCGGCGAAGTCGGCCAGGGCGGGGCCGCGCCACAGGGCGAGCGCGTCGGTGAGCAGCGCCGATCTGGTCCGTGGGTCGCCGGTCCTTCCCGCCTCGGCGACCAGCGACCGGAAGCCGTCGGCGTCGGTGTCGGCCTTCAGCTGGCCGCCGCGCAGCTGCGTGAGGTGTTCACCGAGCTGCACGCGGTGGCCATCCGCGACGGTGTCGCGCTGCCCCGCTACTGGGAGCAGTTCGCCGCCGACGGCAGCTGGCCCAGAGTCGGCGCGCCGTGCGACACCGCGGTCAAGACCACTCTGGACCAGCTGACCTGGTGGGCCCACGCACTACGCGAGGCCCGCGCCAGACGTCCCTACACCGTCTGAACCACGCAGGACACGACCGTAGGAAATCCCTCGCGCCGCGGAAGACAGCGGGGCGTTTCACCCAACAGCGCGTTCGCCGAACGCCGGAATCACGGAGACACCAATGGGTAAGATCATCGCTTCGACCTACGCGACGCTCGACGGTTTCATCGACAACCCCCACCTGTGGTCCATGCAGTACGCGAACGCGGGGAGCGGCGAGTACGCCCTCGGCCTGGTCTTCGCCGCCGAAGCCCTCCTGCTGGGACGGGTCACCTACGACGGCATGGCGCAGGCCTGGCCGTCGATGAGCGGCAACCCCTACGCCGACCGGGTGAACAGCATTCCCAAGTACGTGGTCTCCTCGACCCTGGAGAAGACCGAGTGGAACAACTCGACGATCATCCACGGAGACGACCTCGTCACCGAGGTGGCCAAGCTGAGGGAGCAGCTCGACGGGAACCTCCTGATCTGGGGCTGTGGCCGGCTCACCGACACGCTCATGGAGCACGGCCTCCTCGACGAGTACCGGATCTGGCTCTACCCGGTCGTCCGTGGCCAGGGGGAGCGTCTGTTCCGTGAGGGCACCGAGGCGACCCTGGAGCTCACGGACACCGCGACGTTCGACTCGGGAGTCGTCATCCTCACCTACCGGCCGGTGAGCGCCGACTGAACGACACCCGGCCAGGGGAGACGGTCCTGCTCCCCTGGCCGGGGCGGCGGTTCTGACGTTCCAGGTGGCCGTTCCGCACGACCGTGTCGGGCAGAGCGGCCATATTTAGCGATCTACCTTGTAAAGGCGCTGGCCAAGGTTAAATAACCAAAAACCCGGCAAACCATTGACCAGCACGACAGTGCGGAGCGAGAGCTCAGACCCGGCGCTCGTGCTGGATGACGGCCACGGGCGAGTGGGCATGGGGGAGCAGGGCGTGCACCGTCGATCCGAGGATCCACGCAGAGCCGGGGGCGCCCACGACGACCAGTTCGGCGGAGGCCGAGGCGTCGATGAGTGCTCTGGCCGGGTGTTCGTGTACCACCTGCTCGACGATGGGCACGTCGGGGAACCTCTCCCGCCAGCCGCCGATGGACTCGGCCAGCAGGCGTGCCTCTTCCTGGCCGACACCTTCGAGGTCGAAGACGAGCGGTTGCATGTCGCCGGGCGCCCTGACGGCCGGATGGATCCAGGCGTGCACCATCCGCAGGGGGAGGCCGCGCAGCATGGCCTCGTGGAAGGCGAACTCCAGGATGCGCTCCTGGCCGGGGCGTCCGGTGACGCCGACGGCGATCTCGGTGCCGTGCTCGGTGCGGGGTGCGCCCACGACCACCACCGGGCAGGGGGATCGATCGGCGAGGGCGCGGCTGACCGAGCCCAGCAGCAGCCCGGCGAATCCGCCGCGGCCCCGGCTGCCGACAACGATCATCTGTGCGGTTTCGGCCGCGGCGATGATCGCCTCTGCGGTGGCGCCGTCGGCGATCTCGGTGCTGACCGTCACGGTGGGGGCGTCGGCGAGGGCCCGCTCGGAGGCATGGCGCAGTAGCCTCCGGGAGGCGGACTCCGCCGCCGGTCCCCAGTGGGCGGGCTGCGGGACGAGGGGGACGTCGTAGGCCCAGCGGAGGGTGACGTGTACGAGATGCAGGGGCGCGTTCCTCAGGGTGGCCTCTCGCGCGGCCCAGGTCACGGCGTGGAGTGAGGAGTCCGAGCCGTCGACGCCGACGATGACGGGTTCTGCCATGAGCACCACCTTGGGACGGAAGCCGGGCCGCGCCCGTATGAGGCTATGTACCCACCTTGGAACCGTGTCTCCGC
Organism: Streptosporangium sp. CA-115845; assembly: GCF_050943795.1. Taxonomy (NCBI): domain Bacteria; kingdom Bacillati; phylum Actinomycetota; class Actinomycetes; order Streptosporangiales; family Streptosporangiaceae; genus Streptosporangium; species Streptosporangium sp. CA-115845. The sequence goes on from NZ_CP191988.1 coordinate 4,603,121, forward strand.
TGGTCCGGCGCTTCTTGATCTTGAAGCGGAGGTACCCCGGTGGGTGAGCGCACGCCCCGTGCCAGAGTGCGAGACTTCGCAGTATGGGGGAGTTCGAACCCGGCGCGTTGGTACCGCACATGCGGCTGGACGAGCTGCTGTCGGAGCTGAGGGTGCGTCTGGAGGCGGTGCTTGCCACCCGTGACCGGGTGCACGCGCTGCTGGACGCGGTCGTCTCGGTGGGCGGTGAGCTTGATCTGGAGACCGTGCTGCGCCGGATCGTGGAGACCGCGATCTCCCTTGTCGACGCCACCTACGGCGCCCTGGGTCTGATCGGTGAGGAGAACACACTCGTTCAGTTCGTCCCGGTGGGGTTGAGCGAGGAGGAGATCGCGGGCATCGAGCACTGGCCGCACGGCCTTGGCCTGATCGGCCTGCTGATCAAGCAACCGCAGTCACTGAGGCTGGCTCGCATCTGTGATCATCCGGAGTCGTACGGCTTTCCGCCCGGCCATCCGCCGATGGGGTCGTTCCTGGGGGTGCCGATCCGGGTGCGTGAGGAGGTTTTCGGAAATCTTTACCTCACGGAGAAGCGTGGGGGAGGGGAGTTCGACGACGAGGACGAGGCGATCGTGACCGCGCTGGCCACCGCCGCCGGTGTCGCGATCGAGAACGCCCGGCTGTACGAGGAGAGCCGGCGGCGGGAGATGTGGCTGCAGGCCTCGGCGGAGGTCACCACCAGTCTGCTGTCGGGGGCGGAGCAGGGAGAGGTGCTCACGTTGATCGCGCGGCGAGCGCGGCAGATGGCCGGTGCCGATCTCGTCGCGGTCCTGTTGCCCGAGGAGGGCGGGCAGGTCCTGCGAGCGGTTGTCGCCGACGGGCCGGGTGGTGAGCAGGCGGTTCATGCGAAGACGTCTGTCGCCGACTCTCTTGCCGGTCTGGCGTTCACCAGTGGTGAGCCGCTCATGGTCACCGATTCGGCCGAGGCGGAGATTCTGGCCGTGATCACCGGCCGTGTCTCGCCGGGTACGGTGGCCGCGGTGCCGATCGGCGCGGCGGGAGGGGTGCGGGGTGTGCTGCTGCTGGGTAGGCATCCGGGATGTGTCCCGTTCAGCCAGGCGGAGTTGCGCACCCTGCACTCTTTCGCCGGGCAGGCCGCGGTTGCCCTGGAGTTGGCGGAGAGGCGGGTGGACGCCGAGCGGCTGAGCCTGCTGGAGGATCGTGACCGGATCGCCAAGGACCTGCATGACGTGGTGATTCAGCGGTTGTTCGCCGTCGCCATGACGCTGATGGGCACCTCGCGGTTCGTGGAGCGGTCTGAGGCCTCTGAGCGGCTGCGTAACGCGATCGACGAGTTGGACGGGACCATCCGGCAGATCCGCTCGACGATCTTCGCCCTGCAGGCTCCTCTTCAGGAAGGCGGTCGCGGTCTGCGCGCGCAGATCGTGGAACTGGTCGAGGGCGCGCGGGCCCATCTGGGTTTCATGCCGGGCCTGATGATGGAGGGTCCGCTGGACGGTGGCGTGCCGGAGCGGGTCGCGGAGCACCTGCTGGCCGCTCTGCGGGAGGCTCTGTCCAACATCGTGCGGCACGCCAGGGCCTCCAGGGCCGAGGTGACCGTTGAGATCGAGGGGGATCGGCTCGTTCTCACCGTGGTGGACGACGGGGCCGGGGTGCCTGGGGGGTGCAGGCGCAGTGGGTTGCGTAATCTCAAGGAGCGGGCCGAACGGCTTGGCGGGTCCTTCTCGGTCGAGTCCTCTCCGGAGGTGGGGACCCGCCTGATCTGGAGCGCGTCCCTCACCTAGCCGAAGGTCCGCTCATTCGGGGTGGTTGGTCTTCAGCCGTGTCACCAGGGCGGCGGCCTGGGTGCGGCGTTGCATGTTCAGTTTGGACAGCAGGTTGGAGACGTAGTTCTTGACTGTTTTCTCGGCGAGGTACATTCGCTCGCCGATCTGCCGGTTGGTCAGGCCTTCGCCGATCAGTTCCAGGATGTGGCGTTCCTGGTCCGACAGGGCGGCGAGGGGGTCTTTCTTGACGGCCTGGTCGCGTAGTCGCGCCAGCATGGCGGAGGTCGTCTGCGGATCCAGCATCGATTCGCCGCCCGCCACCGTGCGTACGGCGCCGACCAGGTCTGAGCCGTGGATCTGTTTGAGCACGTAGCCGGAGGCGCCCGCCATCACGGCGTTGAACAGGGCTTCGTCGTCGGCGAAGGAGGTCAGCATCAGGCAGGCCAGTCCCGGCATTTTGGAGCGGACCTCACGGCACACGTCCACCCCGTTGCCGTCGGGCAGGCGCACGTCCAGAACCGCGACGTCCGGCTGTAGTGCTGGAATGCGGGCCACCGCCGACTCGGCGGTTCCCGCTTCGCCGATCACCTCGATGTCGCCTTCGGACTCCAGCAGCGCGGCCACGCCGCGCCGTACCACTTCGTGATCGTCGACCAGGAACACGCGAATCATGTCCTGAGGTTATCCCTCCCGGAGTGCCGGTGGTAAGGACGAGGGTCCCTGCCATCGTGCGGTGAGCGGGCCGGATGCCTTCGGTGCCGAACCGGCGGCGAGGGCCGGTGATCAGGTTTTTGCCTCGAACAGGCAGGCCACCCCGGCCATCGCTCCCAGGTGGATTCCCTCGGAGGTGGTTCCCGCCTGGAGGTCTCGTACGTCATTGTTCAGCGCCTCCGTCAGGAAGGGCTGTGAGGTGCCGGGGCGCAGGCGGGCCAGCACTCCGGCGTGGACGACGGCGCTCAGCGTCGAGCCGTGGCAGGTGCGGGCCAGGTAGTAGTCCACGGTGTTCTTGGCCATTGTGGCGTTCCATTCGTAGCCAAGGCCGGTCAGGATCTCGTCGAGCCCTTCCTCGCCGAGCAGGTGGAAGAGCATGAGCACGTCGGCCTGTTTGGAGGCCTTGTACCGGCTCGGCGTGTCGCCTTCGGCTTCGAGGATGCGGTCCAGCCGCCGGATGTCTCCGTACTTCTTCCGGTAGGCGGTCCAGTCCAGCTCCTCCAGGCCCGCGTATCCCTCGAACTGGCTGATCACCCCTTCGTGGAAGTCCACCCGCATCCGCCGGGTCAGGGCGGTGAACAGTTCGATCTCCTGTTCGCCGACCCCCTCGGTGCCGACCAGGCCGATCATGTCCAGGACCCGGCGCATCAGCCAGGCGGTCATGACGTTGGTGTAGGCGTTGTTGTCCAGTCCGGGTTCGGCACGGTCGGGGTAGCCGTCGTGATACTCGTCCGGGCCCATCACGCCGCGGATCGCGTAGCGTCCCTTCTCGCAGGTCGCGAGTGAGGCGAAGAAGCGGGCCACCTCCAGCAGCAACTCGCCGCCGAAACCGGCCAGGAAGGCGGTGTCCTTCGTCGCCTGGTAGTGCTGCCACACGTTGAAGGCGACGGCCAGGCCGACGTGGCGCTGCAGGTGTGAGCGGTCGGGGAGCCAGCGGCCGGAGCGGGGATTGAAGTGCAGGCGCGGTGTCTCCTCCCGGCCGTCGCTTCCGCTCTGCCAGGGAAACATCGCTCCGGCGTGTCCGGCGGCATGGGCGGCCCAGCGTGCCTCGGGCAGGCGGCGCCACCGGTACCTGAGCAGTGCCCGGGTGATCTCGGGCAGGCGTGGAGCGAGGAGGGGGATGACGAACAGGTCGTCCCAGAACACGTGGCCCCGGTAGGCCTCGCCGTGCAGGCCCCGGGCGGGTAGGCCGGTATCGAGTTCCGCGATGTGCGGGGAGGCCGTCTGCAGCAGGTGGAAGACGTACAGGTTGAGGATCTGCTGCACCTCGGTGTCCTGGGCGGTGACGTGTGCCCGCTGCCACAGCCGGTCCCAGGCCCGGGTGTGCCGCTTGAGGAGGGTGGAGAAGCAGCCCGCGCGTACGACGGCGCTTCTCGCGGCGGCCTCGCTCTCGGCGATCGCCCTGTCGCGGGAGGTGTAGAGGGCCACGATCTTCTCCACGGTGACCTCGTCGCCGGCCTTCACCTCGATGGTGCGGTCGTCGCCGACCCAGCCCTCCTCGACGCCGGCGCGGCAGCGCCCGTCGGCCAGGGTGGTGCGGGCGGCGAGTGCGATCTCCACGCGGGAGGTGGCGGTGCGGGTCAGTAGTTCGATCACGCCGTGGGCGGCGTGCCCGCAGATCGGGACGAGATGCCGGCCGTCCAGCTCGCGGTAGCGGGCGACTCCGGCGTTGGTGACGCGCCCGTCCAGGGCCGAGCGGATCTCCAGCGATCCGTTCCAGTTCTCCGGAACGATCGTCATCGTGAGGGCGGCCAGGTGTGGGTCGTCCATCGAGACCAGGCGGTGCTGTTCCACTCGGGTGATTCGGCCTTGGGGGTCGCGTATCCGCAGGAATCGGGTGAGAGTTCCCTGGCGCATGTCGAGCGTGTGGCGGTGGGCCAGGATCTCGGCGTTGCCGGGAGCGAACCAGTCGCCGCCTTCGGCGCGAAAGGTCAGGGACAGCCAGTTCGGCACGTTGACGAGGTCCTCGTTCTCCACCGGGTGTCCCGCTATCTGGGAGACGAGCCGGTCGTAGCAGCCGGCGACGTAGGTGCCGGGATAGTGCACCCCGTCGGCGTGTGACTCCGGCGCGGCGCCCCGGGTGGCGAAGTAGCCGTTGCCGAGCGTCGTCAGCGCCTCTCGCAGCCCCTCCTGGGCGGGGTCGAAGCCGTCATAGGTGAGGAGCCAGGGGTTCACGTCTTCTCCCGTGAAGTTGTGGTTGTGCCAGATCGGTGACGAGGCCGACGCCGGTGATGGGAGCGGAGGCGAAGTGGCCTGCCCTGACTGCCGGGAGAGTCATGGGTCCCCCTTCCGTCTGCACGGTACGGCACTGTTCGCGGCGGTTTTAGGGCTGATCGGCCCTATGGCGCAGGGACCTTCGTCGGAAAGTCGGGCATTGTGCGCGGGAGGGGACAAAGGTCCCCCTGTCCAGGGACGATCGCCCCTGGGGGAACCGCCGGTGCCGCGATCCGATGGGCAACGGGGGAAGTGATGACCGAATCGATCGCTGTCGGAACGGATGGCTCGGCCGCCGCCACCGCGGCCCTGGAGTGGGCGGTCGACGACGCCGTCCGCCGGGGGATGACCCTGCGGATCGTTCACGCCGTGGACCGCTGGCCGCACGATCTTGTTGGGTTTCCCGCGCCGGACCTGTCCGGCCGGCTGGCGTGCTTCGGCGAGCAGGTGCTCACCGAAGCGGCCAAGGCGGCGATGGAGCGGAGGCCGGATGCCCGGGTGACCACCGAGCTGATCGAGGGAACGCCGTCCGACGTTCTGTGCGGGCAGGCGGAAACGGCGGTCGAACTGGTGGTCGGCGATCGTGGCCTGGGCGGTTTCGCCGGATCGCCGCTCGGCTCGGTTCCCGTCCGGATGGCGGGCCACGTACGCGGCGCGGTGGTGGTCGTCAGGCAGGGCTGTGCCGAGGCGTACGGCGAGGTGGTCGTGGGTGTCGACGGTTCCGCCGAGAGCGAACCCGCTCTCGGGTTCGCCTTCGAGCAGGCCGCTTTACGCGGATGCGGGTTGCGCGCGATCTACGCCTGGCAGGCGCCGCTTCAAGCGTTCTCGGCGGAGGCGGGCGGAGACAGCGAAGAGATCCGGTGCGCACAGCGCCGGGTGGCCGAGGAGCGGCTGGCCGGCTGGCGGGAGCGGTTTCCCGCGGTCGAGGTCGTCTCGGAGGTGACGCGGGCGCGCCCGGTGCCGGCACTGCTGGCCGCCTCGACGCGGGCGGACCTGCTCGTGGTGGGTTCTCGCGGCCTCGGCGCCGTCGGTTCGGTCCTGCTGGGATCGGTCAGCCGTGAGGTTCTCCACCATGCTCGCTGCCCCGTCGCGGTCGTCGGATCAACCAGGTCCACCGGTCGGGGGCCGCGCGCCTCATCTGGGTGACCGGAGGCCACGGGGGTAGGAGAGCCGCATCGGCTTCTGCCGCGGGGGCGGCCGGAGGTTCGAAAGGGGAACAATATGATCCTGGTGGGAGTCGACGGTTCACAGGCCGCGCTTGAGGCCGTGAGCTGGGCCGTGCGGGAGGCCGGGCTACGCGACGGCGAGTTGCGCGTCGTGCACGTCATGGTGGCCTGGCCGTTGGAGATGGCCGAGGACGCTCCGTACGCCGACGTGGGCCGGTGGATGCGCGACGGGGCCACGTCCATGCTGACGGACGCGCTGAACCGGGCCCGCGAGGAGGACAGCCGGGTCAAGGTGGAGTCGTCGCTGCTGCCCGGCGATCCCAGGGACGTCCTGATCAAGGCCGCGCGGGACGCCGACCTCCTGGTGGTCGGCAGTCACGGCCGGGATGGTTTCTCCGGCATGCTGCTGGGGTCGGTCGCGCTGGGCGTGGCCGGGCATGCCCCTTGCCCGGTCGCCGTCATCCGGAGGACGCCCGCACGGTCAGGCGGTGGTGAGGTGGTCGTCGGAGTCGACGGCTCCGTGGCGGGCACGTCCGCCATCGAGTTCGCCTTCGCCGAGGCGTCCCTGCGCGGTGCCGGCCTGCGGGCGGTGCACGCCTGGAAGCAGTCCGTCGTCGGCGGGGGGAGGTTCGCCCTGGCGTCCGCCGAGGAGACGGCCGAGGGCGAGCGGCGGCTGCTGGCCGAGGCGCTGGCCGGCTGGGGCGAGCGCCATCCGGATGTCACGGTCACCGAGCAGGTGGAGCAGGGGCATCCGGTGGATGTGCTGAAGAACGCCTCGGCACAGGCCGATCTGCTGGTCGTGGGATCACGCGGCCGCGGGGACCTCGCGGGGCTGCTGCTGGGCTCGGTCAGTCACTCGCTGCTGCAGCACGCCGTCTGCCCGCTGGTCGTGACACCCCGGCACATCTGACCGGACGGCCGAAGAGGGCCACATCCGCTTACCGGCGGACAGAGACGAAGGGGTGGATCATGAAAGGACTGGTCTATCGGGGCCCCGGCAGGAGAGTGTGGCAGGAGGTCCCCGAGCCGGGGATCCAGGCGCCCACGGACGCGGTGGTCCGCGTCGACGCGGTGACGATCTGCGGCACCGACCTGCACATCCTCAAAGGGGACGTGCCCGCCGTCGAGCCGGGCCGGATCCTGGGACACGAGGCGGTCGGCACGGTCACCGAGGTCGGCGCCGGGGTCGCACTGAAGCCAGGCGACCACGTCCTGGTCTCGTGCGTCTCGGCGTGCGGGCGCTGCCGCTACTGCCGTACGGGCTCCTACGGGCAGTGCCTGGGCGGCGGCGGCTGGATCCTGGGCCACCACATCGACGGGACGCAGGCCGAGTTCGTACGCGTTCCCTTCGCCGACACCTCGACCCATCTCGTGCCCGAGGGGATCGGGGACGAGGCCGTGCTCATGCTGGCCGACATCCTGCCCACCTCCTACGAGGTCGGCGTGCTGAACGGCAGGGTCGCCCCCGGCGACACGGTGGTCGTCGTGGGCGCGGGCCCGATCGGCCTGGCCGCGATCACCACCGCCCGTCTCTACAGCCCCAGCCGCATCATCGCCGTCGACCTGGCCGAGGCCAGGCTGGAGGCGGCCACCCGCTTCGGCGCCGACGTGGTGATCGGCGCGGGCGGTGATCCCGCCGAGGAGGTGGCCGAGCTGACCGGCGGCCTGGGCGCCGACGTCGCCATCGAGGCCGTCGGCGTGCCGGAAACCTTCGAGCTCTGCGCCCGCCTGGTCAGGCCGGGTGGCCACGTCGCCAACGTCGGCGTGCACGGCAGGCCCGTCACCTTGCACCTTGAGGAGTTGTGGGCACGCGACCTCACCTTCACCACCGGCCTGGTCGACACCTACTCCACGCCGACGCTGCTGAGCATGCTTGAGGCGGGCCTGCTGGACGGCGGCCGGTTCGTCACCCACCACTTCGCGCTGCACGACATGGAGAAGGCCTACGAGGTGTTCTCCCACCCGCAGGAGACCGGGGCGCTCAAGGTGGTGCTCACCCGCGGCTGAGCCGGTCGGCGGACGTCGCCGGCGCCGGGGTTTCCTGTCGCGTGTCCTCGACGCCACAGCGCCGTCCGGTTTCGCCGCGGGTGACGAAAGACCCTGTCATCACGCGGGCCGGAAGGGACTTCCGGCCCTGGGCGCGGCAGGTTTAGCGAAGGTCAGATGGGAATAAGGAGGACCAATGTCTAATCTGATCATTGTTGGAGCCGACGGCTCCAGTAACGCGACCGCCGCCATCGAGTGGGCGGCCGACGTCGCCGCCCGGATGAGCCTGCCGCTGCGCATCGTCACCGCCGTGCAGCGCTGGCCGAACGACATCCCCAAGTTCCCCGCCCCCGAATGGGAGGACGCGGTGACCGAGTCCTCCCAGAAGGTGCTGGCCGCCGCGGAGGAGACGGCCCGCTCCCGGCAACCCGGCATCGAGGTGACCACCACGCTGATCGAGGGACCGCCGTCGCTGGTCCTGCGCGAGCAGGGAAAGGAGGCCACGGAGCTCGTCGTCGGGACCAGGGGGCTCGGCGGGTTCGCCGGAGCCTTGATCGGCTCGGTCAGCGTCCACGTCGCCGGTCACGTGCACTGCCCGGTCGTCGTCGTCCGTCCAGGCCAGGCCGGGGCACACGGCGAGATCACGGTCGGCCTCGACGACTCCGACGCCTGCGAGCCCGCCCTCGCCTACGCCTTCGAGCAGGCCAGGCTGCGCGGCAGCACCCTGCGCGCCCTCTACGCCTGGCAGGTGCCGGTGCACATCTACGCCCCGGAGATCGTCTATGACATGGACGAGTTCCGCGCCGCCCATGACAAGGTCGTGACAGACCGGCTCGCCGGGTGGCGGGAGAGGTACCCCGAGGTGAAGGTGATCGAGGACGTGCGCCGCGCCCACCCGGTCGAGGCCCTCAGCGACGCCTCCGACACCTGTGACCTGCTCGTCGTCGGCTCCCACGGCCGCGGTGCCCTCGGCTCGCTGTTTCTGGGTTCGGTCAGCCGGGGGGTCCTGCACCACGCCCGCTGCTCCGTCGCCGTCGTCAGGTCCTAGGAGGCTGGTGTTAAACGGCCGCTTAGCGATCATGGTGGAGCGTCACACCCACAGAGCGTCCATTCCGGAGGCAGATTCGGCCTCCAAGTGGAGTGTGTGCTCCCGATCCTCACCGTTTTTGACGGCTTGGTGGAGGGACCAAGATTACTTCGCGCGAAAAACACCAGCCTCCTAGCCGGGGTCCCGGCGGGGGCGGGCCGAAGGTCCCATGAACGCGATGACCTTCGCAGTCCGGGCGTGAGCCGTACGGCACTGCGCGGCGGCCCCGGAAAACGATGTGATGAAGACACAACAGAGACCGCGAAACACTACCGAAAGGGGCCGTCATGGCCACCACGCACGGTCGGGACGTTCCCTCCAAGCAGTCCGTCCCGAACGTCACCCCTCCGGCGGCGACGCGTCCGGTCGACTACGTCTGGGCGATCGCGCGCATCTCGATCGGATGGATCTTCCTGTGGGCGTTCCTCGACAAGACCTTCGGCTGGGGGTTCGCCACCCCCGCCGACCGCGCCTGGATCTCCGGCGGCAGCCCCACGACCGGGTTCCTCAAGGGCACCGGTGAGAACGCCCTCGGCGGTCTCTTCTCCAGCCTGGCCGGTCAGGCCTGGGTCGACTGGCTGTTCATGCTCGGCCTGCTCGGGGTCGGCGTCGCCCTCATCCTGGGGGCCGGCATGCGGATCGCCGCCGTCGCCGGGGGCCTGATGCTGATCCTGATGTGGGCCGCCGAGCTGCCCCTGGCCACCAACCCGTTCATGGACGACCACATCGTCTACATCGCGGTGCTCGCCGGGCTGGCGATGGCGAGCGCCGGTGACACCCTCGGCATCGGCAGGTGGTGGAGCAACACCGCCCTGGTGCGGAACTACCCCGTCCTGCGGTAACCGGGCCGTCGAGACGCCCACCCCATGATCGGGGTGGGCGTTTTGCCGTCTTGGTGCGAGACTCCCGGACATGGCAGACACCGATTCCCACCTACTGCTTCCGAACATGCGGCTGGATGAACTGCTGTCTGAGCTACAGATCCGGCTCGAAGCGGTACTCGCCACCCGCGACCGCGTACACGCCCTGCTCGAGGCGGTCGTGGCGGTCGGCAGCGACCTCGACCTGGAGACGGTGCTGCGCCGCATCGTCGAGACCGCGACCAGGCTGGTGGACGCCGGTTTCGGCGCGATGGGCGTGGTCGGCCAGGAGAACACGCTGGTGCAGTTCATCCCGGTCGGGCTCAGCGAGGAGGAGATCGCCAGGATCGAGCACTGGCCGCACGGCCTCGGCCTGCTCGGTTTGCTGATCAAGGAGCCGCGACCGTTGCGCCTGACGCGCATCTCCGACCATCCCGAGTCCTACGGTTTTCCTCCGGGCCATCCCCCCATGGGCTCCTTCCTCGGGGTACCGGTCCGGGTGCGCGACGAGGTGTTCGGCAACCTCTACCTCACCGAGAAGCGCGGCGGCGGCGAGTTCGACGAGGAGGACCAGGCGATCGTCGTCGCGCTGGCCACCGCGGCCGGCGTGGCGATCGAGAACGCCCGCCTGTTCGAGGAGACCCGCCGCAGGGAGACGTGGCTGGCCGCGTCCTCGGAGATCACCACCAGCCTGCTGTCCGGCGCGGACCCCCAGGAGGTCCTCACCCTGATGGCCAGGCGCGCCCGTCAGATGACCGACGCGGACGTCGTGGCGATCCTGCTGCCGGAGGCGGGCGGGCAGCTGCTCCGGGTGGCGATCGCCGAGGGCGAGAACGCCGGGCAACTGGAGCAGGTGGAGATCCAGGTCGCCGGCTCCCTGGCCGGACAGGCCTTCGCCGACGGCGAGCCGCTCATGGTCAACGATCCGGACGAGACCGGACTGCGCAGCGTGTTCTCCGACCATCTGCCGATGGGCCCGGTGGGAGCCGTACCACTGGGCGCGGCGGGCGTCGCGCGCGGCGTGCTGTCACTCGGCAAGCGTTCGGGCCGCATCCCGTTCGTCCAGTCGGAGCTGCGTACCCTGCACGCCTTCGCCGCCCAGGCGGCGGTGGCGCTGGAGCTGGCCGAGAGCCGCAAGGACGCCGAACGGCTGGGCCTGCTCGAAGACCGCGACCGCATCGCCAAGGACCTGCACGACGTGGTCATCCAGCGGCTGTTCGCCGTCGCCATGACGCTGATGAGTACGGTCCGGCTGGTCGAGAGACCGGAGGCCTCCGGCCGCCTGAAGGGCGCCATCGACGAGCTCGACGAGACCATCCGCCAGATCCGCTCCACCATCTTCGCCCTTCAGACGCCCAGCGGGGACGGCGCCCCCAGCCTGCGCGCCCGCATCGTCGAGATGGTGGAAGGCGCCCGTGGTCACCTGGGCTTCATGCCCGGCCTGCGGATGGACGGGCAGCTTGACAACCGCGTGTCGCCCGAGATCGCCGACCACCTGCTGGCGGTGCTGCGCGAGGCCCTGTCCAACGCGGTACGGCACGCCAGGGCCGGGAGGATCGACGTCTCCGCCGAGGCGCTGGACGACCGGCTCATCCTCGTGGTGCGGGACGACGGCGTCGGGCTGGCCGGCGACGGCAGGCGCAGCGGCCTGCGCAACCTGCAGGAGCGGGCGGCCCGGCTCGGCGGCTCCTTCGAGGTCGTCTCGCCGGAGACGGGGGGCACCAGCCTGACCTGGAGCGTGCCGCTCTAGTCGCTCTGGTCCGCGGACCTGGGCGAAATGCGGCGGCCGGTGAGGTGGCCCGTCTGCACCAGGATGTAGTGGTCCCGGCTTGCCGGTGCCCAGGCGGTCAGGGGCAGCCGGGCCAGACGCTCGATCTCCCGCGACTCGTACACGGCTCGCGCGGGCCCCACCGCGGTGACCGACCAGCCGGTGCGCGCCGACGCATCGAAGTCGTCGGCCTCGAAGGCGACGATCGCGTCGCGGGCCGCCGCGGCGAGCTTGGAACCGATGGTGGTGCGGATCACCACCGTCTCGCCGTCGAGGACGAAGTTGACCGGCTGCACGGCCGGAAGGGCACGGTCGGTGAACACGATCCGTCCGATCGAGACCGAGCCCAGGAGTTCGAGGCACTCCGGCCGGGAAAGCACTTCAAGGCCTGCCGAGTCGAGCTTCATGCCTCCCAGGCTGCCCGTCGGCGCACCGGGGACGTTAGGGGCTAAAGTCCCGTCATTGGCGGTGTTCGGCCTTCGGGAAGGTCCACGGTACGCGTTCAACGCCGTTGCCGTCCCGGTTCCATCTGGCCGGCCTCTCCCCATGTGATGATCGTGACCATGGCCGACATCGAGTACGTCGAGTACGCCGGGGTTCTGGACGGTGACGACCACATGACCATGGCGCGCGTTCTGGAGGTCTGGGCGGGTGGCCCGGTCCGCGTCGCGCTCCACTTCTTCGGCTGGGAGATCGACTACGACAGCGAGATCATCTCGCTCTACGCCCAGCCCGTGAACCGCCGTGACCAGGAGCCCCGTTACCTGCTGTCCGGCACCCTCAGGGCGACGGTCGCCGAGGCCGAGGCCCGCCTGAGGGCTCTGATCGCGGCCTGCGGCGAGGTGGGCATCGGCTGCGAGCTCGAATACCTGATCGTGGACGAGAACGGCCGGGTGCTCGAAGAGCGCGAGGGCGGCATCGTGTCCTGAGCCTCCATCCCCGTGAATCCCCGAGGGGAGCGGCGTTCCAGCAGCCGTTGGGAAGCGGGCCGATACTCGTGAAATGGGTCCGCCTGGCCGGTTGTTCTCCTATGTGGGGCTCCGAAGCGGGACCTTCCGCCCTTGCGAACCGGGGCCTTCAGCCCTACCGCCGGGATGCCCCGGCGGCTGACATTGGCTGTTGGGGGTGAGGTCTCGCCGTCGGCTGTGCAGAAGGTCACGGCGACCGATGAGCGACCGGTTGCCCGGTGAGGCCGGGCGCGGACGTGATCTCGAGGCTCCGCGGGTGAGCGGAGGTACGCGGGGCGTCGGAAGGGGGGCGTGGTGTTCGCCGATCGTCAGGATGCGGGCCTGCGGCTGGCCGAGCGGTTACGCGGGTCTGTCGGTGCTGATGAGGAAGTGGTCGTTCTGGGGCTGCCCAGGGGCGGCGTGCCGGTGGCGTTCGAGGTGGCGCGGGCCCTTGACGCGCCACTGGACGTGATCGTGGTCCGCAAGCTCGGGGTGCCGTTCCAGCCGGAACTCGGGTTCGGCGCCGTGGGGGAGGGCGGGGTCCGTGTCATCAATCACGACATCGTGCTGCTCACGGAGCTCACCTACGCGGAGACGGCCGAGGTGGAGGAGTACGAGCGGGCCGAGGTTCTGCGCCGCGCGCACCAACTGCGCGGCGACCGAGCTCCGGTGGACCTGACCGGCTGTACGGCGATCGTGGTGGACGACGGGGTCGCCACCGGGGGGACGGCGCGTGTCGCCTGCCAGGTCGCCCGGGCGCGGGGTGCCTCACGGGTGGTGCTGGCGGTGCCGGTGGGGTCACCGGAGACGATCGCGAGCCTGCGCGAGGTCGCCGACGAGGTGGTCTGCCTGCGGACACCGGAACGCCTTCTGGCGGTCGGTGTCTGGTACATCAATTTTTCCCAGACCACCGATGAGCAGGTGGCCGAGCTGCTCCGAAGGGCCGCGTCCGCGGCGGGGGAGCGCGACGGGAGCGACGGGAGCGCGACCTCCGATCCGCCCGGCCGCGACGAGGAGGTCCTGGTGGACGCCGGGCAGGTCGGGTTGCCCGGTCAGCTCGTCGTCCCGGACGGCGCCGGGGGAGTGGTGGTGTTCGTGCACGGCAGCGGTAGCAGCCGGCACAGCCCGCGTAACCGGTACGTGGCCGGCGTGCTCAACGGCGCCGGTCTGGGGACGCTCCTGTTCGACCTGCTCACCCTGGAGGAGGGGGCCGACAGAGGCAACGTGTTCGACATCGGGCTGCTGGCCGAAAGGCTCGTCCGGGTGACCGGCTGGCTGGGCGATCAACCTTGGGCGGCCGGTCTCCCCGTCGGCTACTTCGGAGCGAGTACCGGAGCGGCGGCCGCGCTGTGGGCGGCGGCGGAGCCGGGCTGCGAGGTCGCCGCCGTCGTCTCCAGGGGCGGGCGGCCCGATCTGGCCGGGCCGCGGCTGCCCGAGGTGCGGGCGGCGACCCTGCTGATCGTGGGAGGTGCCGACGAGATGGTGCTCGATCTCAACCGGGCCGCGCAGGAACGGCTGCGCTGCGAGAGTCTGCTCCAGATCGTCCCCGGCGCCACCCACCTGTTCGAAGAGCCGGGGGCACTCGAAAGCGTCGCCGCCCTCGCCCGCGACTGGTTCACCGGTCACTTCGGACCGTCGGCGTGAGGTTTTTCACACCGCACCCATGTACCCCCGGGGGTATATTGAGGGCGGAGGTGAGGCGGGATGGAGATGGACGCGACGGTCCTGTCGGACGCGCTGACACGACTCAAGCGGGCCCAGGGGCAGCTGGGCGGAGTGATCGCGATGATCGAGAACGGGGACGACTGCGAGCGGGTGCTGACCCAGTTGGCGGCGGTCTCCAAGGCGCTGGACCGGGCCGGATTCAAGATCATATCGACGGGTATGCAGCAGTGCCAGATGGCGCGCGAGCGCGGCGAGCAGCCGCCGATCAGTCAGGAGCGGCTGGAGAAACTGTTTCTGGCCCTGTCGTGACCCATCGCACCCCGCCCACCACGCGGTGGGCGGGGCGAGATGGGCGGCGTGGCGTTCTTCTGTCCGGAGGATACCCCCCTGGGTATATTCGCGCCGAAGTGGCATGAGCGCCCATCCGTGGCGCGGCCCCGGATGGGCCGCCGCGGCGACGCCGGGCACACATCCGGTGTGAAACCCGGGACCGGCCGGTCCGCATCTGCCGGCGAAGACAACAACGACGAAGTGAGAGGCGATGATGACGACGATCGAGACAGTGGTGGTGGAGACCTCCTCACTGGGGGACCGCAGCTACCTGGCTCACGACGGGCAGGTGGCGCTGGTGGTCGACCCGCAACGGGACATCGACCGGATCCTGGCCCTGGCCGGTCGGCTGGGCGTGCGCGTCACCCACGTGGCCGAGACCCACCTGCACAACGACTACGTCTCCGGCGGGCTGGCCATGGCCAGGCTGACGGGCGCGGCCTACCTGGTGGCGGCGGCCGACGAGGTCGCCTTCGACCGGGTGCCCGTGAGCGACGGCGACGAGATGGCGCTGTCACCGTCGATGCGCCTTTCCGTGGTGGCCACCCCCGGGCACACCTTCCACCACCTGTCCTACGTGCTCGGCGGTCCCGATGGGCCGATGGGGGTGTTCACCGGCGGGTCGCTGCTGTTCGGCACCACCGGCCGCACGGACCTGCTCGGCGCCCAGCACGCCCACGCCCTGGCCCAGCACCAGCACGCCTCGGTGCGACGGCTGGCCGACCTACTGCCCGACGGTACGCAGATCTGGCCCACCCACGGGTTCGGCAGCTTCTGCTCGGCCACCCAGACCGACGCCTCATCCTCGACGATAGGACGCGAGCGCGGCGCCAACCCGGCGCTGCGGCTGGAGGCCGACGACTTCGTCACCCAGACCCTCGCCGGGCTGGACGCCTACCCCGCCTACTACGCCCACATGGGCGCCAGGAACACCGCCGGCGCGGACCTGGTCGATCTGACCCCGGTGAGGCGGGCCGACGCCGCCGGGCTGCGCGCACGTATCGACGCCGGTGAATGGGTGGTGGACCTGCGCTCGCGTAAGGCGTTCACCCAGCGGCACCTGGCCGGCACGCTGAGCTTCGGCCTGGACGGCCCGATGTCGACCTGGCTGGGCTGGATGGCCCCCTGGGGGGCGCCCATCACGCTACTGGGCGAATCGGCGGAGCAGGTGGCCGCCGCCCAGCGCGAGCTGGCGCGCATCGGCATCGACCGTCCGGCCGCCGCCGCGACCGGTACTCCCGAGCAGTGGGCCGGTGGCGACGGCACCAGGCTGGGTGAGCTGACCGTCGCCACGTTCGCCGAGCTGGCCGCCGTGCGCGACGGCCGTAACGCGCGCGATCTGCCCGCCCCCGACGTCGTGCTAGACGTGCGGCTGCGCAACGAATGGCGCGCCGGGCACATCGACGGCGCGACGCACATCCCGCTGCCCGAACTACCGCACCGCCTGGCCGAGATCCCGGACGGGACGGTGTGGGTGCACTGCGGCTCCGGCTACCGGGCCGCCGCCGCGAGCAGCCTGCTGGCCCGCGCCGGCCGCCGGGTCGTGCACATCGACGACAACTACTCCCAGGCGGCCGAAAGCGGCCTGACCGTCGAGGAGACCTCATGACCGGCCACGACACACCCGCCACGCTGGATACGGCCGCCCTGCGCCGGCTGATGGACTCCGGGCAGGCGCCCCGGCTGATCGACGTGCGCACCCCCGGCGAGTTCGAGACCGCCCACATCCCCGGCTCGGTCAACGTGCCGCTGGATCTGCTGCGCGAGCACCGTGAACGGCTGTGCGCCCACCTCAACGGCCCACGGCGGGAGCAGATGGTGCTCGTCTGCCGCTCCGGGCAGCGCGCCACGCAGGCCGCGGCGGCCCTGTCCGGAGCCGGACAGGTGGCCCCGCGCCTCCTGGAAGGGGGCATCCTCGCCTGGCAGGGGGCCGGCGCGCCGCTCCGCACCGGCCGGGCTCGCTGGGAGCTGGAGCGTCAGGTGCGCCTGGTGGCCGGATCCATCGTGCTGACCTCGATCCTGGCCAGCACGCTGTTCCCGCCGGCCAAATGGCTCGCCGCCGCGATCGGTGGCGGGCTGGCCTTCGCCGCGCTCTCCAACACCTGCGCGATGGGCATGCTGCTGGCCAGGCTCCCCTACAACCGAGGCCCCCGCCGGCCCAGCCTGGAGGCGGTGCTGGACCGGTTGGCACAACGGGAGACGTCCCCTTGACCGCACTGCTGCCCACCCATCCCGACCGGCGGCAGGCCCTGGTGCAGGACCCGGACCTGGTCGCCAGGACGATGGAGGAGACGCTGCGGGCGCGCGGCATCAGCTACCGGCGAGCATCGTGGGCGCAGCATGACATGTCCGGCATCGCGGCCGGGCGGGATGGTCTGGGCCGCTGGACAAGAACCACCTGGAGAAGCTGTTCCTGGCCCTGGCCTGAGTCTTGAAGGCGGGTAGGCGCCAGATCGGCGTCTGCCCCCACCCAGGTCACCCATATACCCCCCCAGGTATAAAGAAAGCGAGAATCCCGTTTCCGTCGCCGGTGGCACCGCTGCCTGGCAGCGGGCCGGCCGGCCCCTGGTGACCGGATCCCAGTCAGGGCAACACGTCGCCTGACCAGACGAACCCTCTATTTTTGTCCTCTCAATACCCCTGGGGGTATAAAAGCATGAAAGGCACACCCGTCATGGAGATCGTCTCCTTCCGTACGCCCGGCTTGGGCGACCAGAGCTACCTGCTCACCCACGAGGGCAAGGGTGTGCTCGTCGACCCCCAGCGCGACATCGACCGTTTCCTGAACGCCGCCGCCGAGCGCGACGTCGACCTGCGCTTCGTGCTGGAGACCCACCTGCACAACGACTACGTCTCCGGCGGTCAGCAGGCCGCCGACCGTACCGGCGCCGAGCTCGTGCTGCCGGCCGCGGCCGGCGCGGCCTACCCGCACACCGCGGCCTTCCATCTCGAAGACATCCCCGGCGAGAACGGCCTGACCCTGCGCCCCATCCACACCCCCGGGCACACCCCGGAGCACACCTCCTACCTGGTGCTGATCGACGGCGAGCCGGTGGCGGTCTTCTCCGGCGGCAGCCTGCTGGTCTCCTCGGCCGGCCGTCCCGACCTGCTCGGACCCGAGCGCGCCCGCACTCTGGCCCGCCAGCAGTACGGCTCGCTGCACCGCCTGGCCGGCCTGCCCGGCGGCGTCGAACTGCTGCCCACCCACGGCGAGGGCTCCTTCTGCGCCTCCGGCGGCGCCGGTCGCTACACCTCCACCATCGCGCTCGAACACGCCGGCAACCCGCTACTGGCCATCGGCGACCGCGAGGCCTTCGCCGACCACCTGCTGGCCGCACCCATGCCGATCCCCGCCTTCTACGCGCACATGGGCCCGGCCAACACCCTCGGAGTGCCACCCATGCCGGCGACCGAGGTGCCCGAGCTCACTCTGGAGCAGGTGCCCGCCGATGCTCACCTGCTGGACATCCGTCCCAGGAGCGTCCAGGCCGCCGGCCTGCTGCCCGGCTCGGTCGGCGTCGAGCTCGACACCGACTTCGGCAGCTGGGCCGGCTGGCTCCTGCCGTACCAGGCCCCGATCGTCCTGGTCGCCCGGCACGGGCAGGACGCCGGTGAGGCGGTCACCCAGCTCGCGCAGATCGGCATCGACAGCGTGCTCGGCGTCGTCACCGACCTGCGCGACGAGGCCACCTCGCGTTTCGAGCTGCTGGAGCTGCCCGCCTTCGCCGCACGCCTGGCCGGACCTGGCGCGCAACTGCTGGACGTGCGGATGCCCAGCGAGCGGCGGGCCACCCCGCTTGCCGGCGCGATCGAACGTTTCCTGCCCGACCTGGTCACCGACGGCGTGCCCGCCGAGCTGGACCCCGACCGGCCGGTCCTGGTCGCGTGCGGCTCAGGACGGCGCGCCTCCATCGCCGCGAGCCTGCTGCTGCGCTCCGGCTACCGGCCTGTGGTGCTGACCGGCGCCGGAGTGTCCGACCTGCGCCCGCAGCCCGCCGCCTGACCTGTCCAAACCAGAGGGTGCTGAGCTCTCGATCAGCCCCTCCTTTTGAAGAAAAGGATCCGAAACATGACCTTCACCCCGACCATCGACGTGCCCGCGGCCCGCGACCTGATCGCGGCCAACCCCGACGTGCTCGTCGTCGATGTGCGCACTACCGGTGAGTACGCCACCTGCCACATCCCCGGAGCCATCAACCTGCCGCTCGACCAGGTCGACGCCCATCTGAACCGCATTGTCGCCGACGCCGGCGGCCGGCTGCTCCTGGTCTGTCAGGCGGGCGGCCGCGCCACCCAGGCGTGCGCCAAGCTGGCCGGTGCGGGCCTGAGCGACTCGGTGGTCCTGGGCGGCGGCATGAACGCCTGGAACGCCGCCGCCGGCCCCACCGCCAGCACCAACATCGGAGGGAACCCCCGCTGGGGTCTGGAACGGCAGGTGCGCCTGGTCGCCGGCGGCATCGTCGCAGCCTCCGTACTGGCCAGCATCTGGTGGCCGCCGGCCCGCTACCTGGCCGGCCTGATCGGCGCCGGACTGACGTTCGCCGCCCTCACCAACACCTGCGCCATGGGCATGGCCCTGGCCCGCCTGCCTTACAACCGCGGCCCGCGCTTCGACGTCGAGGCCGCCATCAGCCAGCTCCGCACGACGCGGGCGACCTCATGACAGTCACCTTGGCGCTCACCGTGACGGCGGCCGTTGCGGTGGGTGTCACCCTCGGACTGTTCGGTGGCGGCGGCTCCATCCTGATGGTGCCCATGCTCATGTACGTCGCCGGGGTGCCGGGCAAGAGCGCGATCGCCATGTCCCTCCTGGTGGTGGCGGTCACCAGCGCCACCGCGCTCATCTCCCACGCCCGCGCCGGCCGGGTACGCCGGCGTACCGGTCTGATCTTCGGCGTGGCCGGCATGGCCGGCGCCTACGGCGGCGGACTCATCGGCCCGCACCTTCCCGAGCCCCTGCTGCTCGGCGCCTTCGCGGTGATGATGGTCGCCACCGCGATCGCCATGATCCGCGGCCGCAGGGCCGTCGCCGCGGGACAACACGAACACCTGCCCCTCGGGAAGATCATCATGGACGGGGTGATCGTGGGCGTCGTCACCGGCCTGGTCGGCGCAGGCGGCGGCTTCCTGGTGGTGCCCGCGCTGGTACTGCTCGGCGGCATGCCCATGGCAGCGGCCGTCGGCACCTCCCTGCTGGTCATCGCGATGAAGTCACTGGCCGGGCTGGCCGGCTACCTGAGCACCGTCAGCATCGACTGGAGCCTGGCGGCCGTGGTCACCGTCGCCGCGGCGGCGGGCGGGCTGCTCGGAGGCCGCCTCGCCGGGCACATCAACCCCGACCGGCTGCGCAAGGCATTCGGCTGGTTCGTCCTGGCCATGGGTGTGTTCGTGCTCGCCCAGCAGATCACAGTCCTGAACTGACCGGACAGGAACATCGGAAACCGGCCTCAGCGGCGTTCACGGGCCGTCCCCTCTTGCCCTTATTCCTTGGCAACACGCTGACGGTACGGAAATCCATACCTGAGGGGGATCGTCATACGATGAGGTTGCCGGTCCGGGAAGATCTTTCGATCTTCCCGGCCGGACCGGGGAGACGGCACGGTCTGTTGTGACCAACGATACCCATTCCGCGGGCAACGGCCCGCGACAGCGGACGGAAGCCCCTGGTGAGGGGGTGTTGGTCCGCCGCGCGGTCGGATGGAGGGGAGTCCGAAGGGGCGACATGACGGCGCATGTGGTGGTGGGCACGGACGGCTCGGCCCCCGCGGAGGGCGCGGTCGCCTGGGCCGCCGATGACGCGGTACGGCGCGGGTGCGCGCTGCGGATCGTGTACGTGTGCGAACCGTGGACCTACGACATCCCGCTGCAGACCCCGCCCGGCTTCCGGGATTCCGTGACCGAGTACTGCCAGGGGGTGCTGGAGAGCGCGGTCGCCGTGGTGCGCGGGCGCGCACCCCACCTGGAGGTGGAGGGCGCGCTGCGGGAGGGCCGGGTGACGGAGATCCTCCAGCGCGAGGCCGAGACCGCCGAGCAGATCGTGGTGGGCGGCCGAGGGCTGGGCGAGTTCACCGGGCTGCTGCTCGGATCGGTCTCCCTGGCCCTGGCCGGGCACGTGGCCGCGCCGATCGTCATCGCCAGAGGGGTGTGGGAGCCGGCCCGTGGCCAGGTCGTCGTCGGTTTCGACGGCTCTGCCCACTCGACGGCGGCACTGGGGTACGCCTTCGCCGAGGCCGTCCGGCGCGGTGCCCGGCTACAGGCGATCCACGCCTGGCAGGTGCCCGTCATGGGGCCGGGTGCCATCGCGTACGCGCCGCTGGTCGAGGACATCTTCGCCGGTGCGCGGAGCATCGCCGCCGACACGCTCACGCCCTGGCGGGAACGGTACCCGAAGGTCGAGGTGGAGCAGACAGTGGTGTGCCGGCACCCGGCCGTCGCCATCTGCGAAGCCTCGGCCGCCGCGGACCTCGTCGTCGTCGGCTCGCGGGGAATGGGCAGATTCGGCTCGGCCCTGCTGGGATCGATCAGCCACGGCGTGCTGCACCACGCGCACTGCCCGGTGGCGGTGGTCGGATCGTGATCGTCGCCTTGTCCACCGGCCGAAGGTCCTGATCCCGGCACGGCTCGCCAGGAGGTTGGGAAAATGGGACGTTTGTCGGCCATTGCCCTTCTTGTGGGCACGGTGGCCGGCCTGCTGGCCGGTCTCGTGCTCCGCCTGACCGGCGCGGAGGCGGCCGCCGACATCGTGTGGGCAGTGGTCACCGGCGTGTCGCTGGTGCCCGCGACGGGATGGGTGGTGTCGGCGCTGCGGAACGGCCGGATGGGCGTGGACGCCATCGCAGTCCTCGCCCTGGCCGGAGCGCTCGCCGTAGGGGAGTACCTCGCCGGTGCCCTGATCGGCGTGATGCTCGCCACCGGGCGGGCACTGGAGGAGCACGCCCTGCGCCGGGCCCGTCACGACCTGACCGCCCTGTACGAACGGGCACCGCACTCGGCCCGGCGCTACGAGAACGGGGTGCCGGGCCTCGTGCCGGTCGAGCAGGTTTGCCCGGGAGACCTGCTGCTGGTCCCCAGCGGGGAGATGGTCCCCGTCGACGGCGCGGTGGCGGGCGATCTCGCGCTGCTGGACGAGTCGGCGCTGACGGGGGAGTCGGTACCGGTGGAGTACATCGCGGGGGAGGGGGTGCGCAGCGGCGTGGTGAACGCCGGTGCCGCCTTCGACCTGCGGGCCACCCGGACCGCGGCCGACAGCGCCTATGCGGGAGTGGTGCGGCTGGCGCGGCAGACGGAGACCGACAGCGCCCCCATCGTACGGCTCGCCGACCGGTTCGCGTCCTGGTTCCTGCCGGTCACCCTGCTGCTGGCGGCGGTCGCCTGGCTGCTGTCCGGCCAGCCGGTACGGGCCGTCGCGGTACTGGTCGTCGCCACCCCCTGCCCGCTGCTGCTCGCCGCACCCGCGGCCATCGCCTCCGGGCTGTCTCGCACGGCACGGCACGGCGTGGTGGTCAAGGGCGGTGGAGCACTGGAGCGGCTGGGCCAGGCACGCACGCTCATCCTGGACAAGACCGGGACGCTGACCGCGGGCCGGCCCCGGGTGATCGACGTCGTGGCCGCGCCCGGCATCCGTACCGACGACGTGCTGCGCCTGGCCGCCGCGGTGGATCAGATGTCGTCGCACGTGCTCGCCGCCGCGATCGTCGACGCGGCCCGCGCGCGCGGTGCCGAGCTGCCGCAACCGGCCGAGATCCAGGAGAAGCCGGGCACCGGCACCACGGGGGTGGTGAACGGGCACCGGATAGAGGTCGGCAAGGCGACGACCTCCTCGCCTTCGGAGTGGGAGCGGATCCAGCGGGCGCGGGCCGCGCTGGACGGGGCCATGACCGTCTGGGTGACGCTGGACGGCCGGGCGGCCGGGGTGATCCTGCTCCGCGACGCCATCCGGGCCGACGCCGCGCGGACGCTGCGGCGGCTGCGCGCCGCGGGCATCGAGCGGGTGGTCATGCTCACCGGAGACCGGGCCGAGGTCGCCGAGAGCGTGGGCGTGGTACTCGGCATCGACCGGGTGCTCGCCGAGCAGACCCCCGCGGCCAAGGTCGAGGCGGTACGGCGGGAGGCGACCGGCGCGGTGACCGTGATGGTGGGCGACGGGATCAACGACGCCCCGGCCCTGGCAGCGGCCGACGTCGGAGTGGCGATGGGGGCCCGGGGGTCCGCCGCCTCCACCCAGGCCGCGGACGTGGTGCTCACCACCGACCGCCTGGACCGGCTCGCCGACGCGATGGACGTCGCCCGCCGCTCCCGGCGCATCGCCGTACAGAGCGCGGCCATCGGGATGGCCCTGTCGCTGCTGGCCATGCTGGCCGCCGCGGCCGGCGCCCTGCCGCCCGCGGCCGGCGCCCTGCTGCAGGAGGGCATCGACATCGCGGTGATCCTCAACGCGCTACGGGCGCTGCGTCCCACGCGGGGAACCCGGCCGCTGATGGACTCCGCCACCGAATCCCTGCTGCGCCGCTTCGAGGTGGAGCACTCCTCGCTGCGGCCGACCCTGGAACTGATCCGCGAGACGGCCGACGAGCTGGGCAGGATCCCGCCTGCGGCGTCACTCGATCGGCTGCGAGAGGTCCAGGCATTCCTCACCGAGCGACTGCTGCCTCACGAACGGGCCGAGGAGCAGCGGCTGTATCCGGCCATGGGGCAGGTGCTGGGCGGCCCGGAGGTCGTGATGACCATGAGCAGGGCGCATGCCGAGATCGAACGCCTGGCACGACGCCTGGGAAGTCACCTCGCCCTCATCGAGGCCGGCGGGCCACGCCCGGAGCAGCTCGACGACCTGCGCGCCTGCCTCTACGGCCTGTACGCCGTCCTGATCCTCCACTTCGACCAGGAGGAGGAGGCCTACTTCTCCCTGGCCGCCGGTTCGTCGGCGTGACCCGGCTCGGCGACGGGGTGAAAGCCGAAAGAACAGGCCGGGATCCCCTCGCGTCGCGAGAGGGCCTGTGCATTCCCTGTCACATCCGATCGCCGCCCTGGTCGGACGAGGCGTGTCGATTCTCACCGGCCCCGATCGACGCACAGCTGGAAACCGGCGAGGATCGGTTCTCTGAGCACCCGAAGGAGATATGACGATGCGATTCCTGATGACGACCAAGGGCGGCGACGCGGCACCCCCGAGCGAGGCGGTCCACGCGGAGATGGCCGCGTTCATCGAGGAGATGACCCGGGCGGGGGTACTGCTGGCGACCGGCGGCCTGGACCCGGCCGGCCTCCACGTCTCGGCCTCCGGTGGCGAGATGACCGTCACCGACGGGCCGTTCACCGAGGCCAAGGAGGCCATCGTCAGCTTCGCGCTCATCGAGGCGCGCTCGAAGGAGGAGGCCATCGAGCTCTCCCGGCGCTTCTGGAAGATCATCGGCGAGGGGGAGGGCACCATCCAGCAGGTCTTCGGCCCACAGGACTGATCGGGCGCTTGCGCATCCGGCCCGGCGGGTGCTGGGATCGAGCCCGTGATGCCCCGGGACGCCCATCGTGCGGTCGACGAGGTCTGGAAGATGGAGTCGGCGAGGATCATCGCCGGGCTCGTCCGGATGCTGGGCGACGTGGGACTGGCCGAGGAACTCGCGCAGGACGCGCTCCTCGCCGCCCTCGAACGGTGGCCTGACTCAGGCGTTCCGAATAATCCGGGCGCCTGGCTCATGGCCGTCGCCAAACGTCGCGCCATCGACCACCTGCGGCGCGGCGAGCGGCTCGAGCGCGGGCACGAGCAGCTCGCCCACGAGCTCGCCACCCGGCCGGACGGCACCGAGGCCGAGACCGACGCGGCACTCGACGACGAGGTGGGCGATGACGTCCTGCGCCTGATGTTCGTCTCCTGCCACCCGGCGCTGTCCGCCGAGTCCCGGGTGGCGTTGACGTTGCGGTTGCTCGGTGGCCTGCGCACCGACGAGATCGCGAGGGCCTTTCTCGTCTCCGAGCCGACCGTCGCGCAGCGCGTCGTCCGGGCCAAACGCACCCTCGCCGAACTCGGGGTCCCCTTCGAGGTCCCCACGGGGCCGGACCGGGCCGCGCGCCTGTCGTCGGTCCTCGAGGTCATCTACCTGGTGTTCAACGAGGGGTACGCGGCGAGCGCCGGCGACGGCTGGATGCGCCAGGACCTCTGCCAGGAGGCGCTGCGCCTGGGCCGTCTGCTGGCCGGGCTCGCGCCCGGCGAGGCCGAGGTACACGGACTGGTCGCCCTGATGGAGCTCCAGGCATCCCGGCTGGCCGCCAGGACGGGGCCGTCGGGGGAGCCCGTCGCGCTGCACGAGCAGAACCGCGGACGCTGGGACCAGCTCCTCATCCGCCGCGGCTTCGCGGCACTGCTGCGTGCCAGGCAATCCGGCGGACCTCTCGGCCCGTACGTGCTGCAGGCCGCCATCGCGGTCTGTCACGCACGGGCCCGTACGGCGGAGGAGACCGACTGGGCGCAGATCGCCGCCCTCTACGAAACGCTCGTCCGGGTGCTGCCCACCCCGGTCGTGCAGCTCAACCGGGCGGTCGCGCTGGCCATGGCGTACGGTCCCGAGGCGGGGCTGGCGCTCGTCGACACCCTGGTGGCCGAGCCGGCGCTCAAGGGCTACCACCGGGTGCCCAGCGTGCGCGGTGACCTGCTGGTCAGGCTCGGTCGCCACGAGGAGGCCCGGCGGGAGTTCGAACGGGCCGCGGCGCTCACTCTCAACGTGCCCGAACGCACGATCCTGCTGGAACGCGCCGTGGCCTGCGCGGACGCCGCCACGCAGGGGAGCGCGGTCACCCTGGCCGAGGCCGCGAACGCCTTCCTCGCCCGTGACGACCTGGACGCCGCGAGCCTCCGTTCCTACCGCCAGACCATGAGCCGGCTCCGTCGCGATCTCGGCGACGACATCCCGTTGCGGGACGTGACCGCCGGACAGGTCGCCGAGGTCTTCGCCACCGCCTGGGAGAGCGCCGCCGCCGCGACGTGGAACAGGCACCGAGGTGCCGTCCGATCCTTCTCCGCCTGGGCCGCGGAGCGGGGCCGGCTGAGCGATGGCCTGGCCGCCGGGATCGGTCGCCGGCCCGAGCCCCGGTCGCGCACCCGCCCCATGGAGCCGCCACGTGTCGAGGCGCTGTGGCAGCGGCAGGACCTCGCCCCGCGCGAGCGCGCCCTGTGGCTGATGCTCCACGAGAGCGCGGCCGGGATCGGCTCGGTGCTCGCGCTCAACGTCGAGGACCTCGACCTGGCGGGGATGCGCGGCAGGGCGCCGGGGTCCCGCTGGATTCACTGGCGGTCGGGCACCGCCGAGCTCATCCCCCAGCTCATCGCGGGCCGTCGTCGCGGCCCGCTGTTCCTGTCCGAGCGCAGGCCCGGCCCCGGCCGCCGGCCCGCCCCCGACGACCTGTGCCCCGAGACCGGCCGCCGCAGGCTCTCCTACGAACGGGCCGAATATCTGTTCAAGCAGGCCACCGGCCACACCCTCCATCAACTGCGGAGCAGATGAACCGTTTCGGCGCGCTTCGGCGCCATGCGCCCGACCAGGGATGCCGCTGCTCCGGTGAGGTGATCGTGAAGGCGGCGACCAGGAGGGCGATCAGGTGGAGCGCACCGCCCGCCGGCAGGGCGGTGGTGTAGCCGTCGGTCAGGGAAACCGGGGGTGCGGGGTTCTCGGTGGCCGCGGCGGCGACGGCCGCCCGCCGGTCGGCGCGCCTGGCTCGGCGAGGACTTCGTGCTGCGCGGACATGGAGGTGTCCCTTCAGGGATAGCGGTTCAGGTCGTTGTAGGCCGCGAGCCACTCGTCGTGGTAGGCGGTGCGGATCGGGGCCGGCATGCGGTTGAGGATGAGCGCGGTGGTCTGTGCGTCCGCGCCGTCCAGCAACCAGGGCAGGTAACGGGGTGCCTCGCCGCCGATCCGCTCGCGGTGCACCTCGGCGAAGTGGAGCCACTGCCGGTCGGCGAGGGTGGCGTCGATCAGCACGAGCCCTTCGGTCTCCTCGTGGCGCAGATGGCCGCTCAGACCGGTGACCAGTGCGTCGACCAGGCCGCCGAGATTCTCCCCGCCGTGGTCGCGGTCGGCCAGCGCCGCGTCCACGCCCGCCAGCAGGGGGTCGATGGCGGCGTGCTCGGCCTCCAGCGCCTCCAGCAGGGCGAGATCGTCCGGGCGGCCGGCCAGCTCGTGTCGCATGATGGGCCAGAGCGCGACGTCCTCGGACGTGTGGTGCACTCGTAGGAAGGTCTTGAACAGCTCCCAGCCGACGGCCGTCCGCAGTATCCGCCGGGGGTCGTCGTCGGGGCGGGCCGTGATCCGGGCGATGCGCTCCAGCTCCCGCCTGAGGGCGTCGTGAATCGTGAACATCATCGTCATGTCAAGCCTGAAGGTCATGTCTTCCTCCGTTGAAGATGTCGATGACGCTAACCGTCACCTTCCTTGAATGTCAACATTCCAACTAATCGTATGCTTGACTATCAATCTATGAAGGTAAGCCTGCTGTCTGGGGGCGGATCGGTGGAGGGAGGGGACGGTCCGACTCCCGCGACTTCGTGGTCCTGGACAGGCTCGCCGACTCCCGGCGCGAACCGGCCGAGCGGCCTGACGTCAATCGGACGATCAGGGTGCGGCCGGTCGACCGGGTACAGGACGCCGGGTACGTGACCCGCACGCGGATCCGGCGGTTCCGCGCGCCGACGGTCACCGGCCCGAGCCGCGAGGCGCGGGACGCCATGCGTCAGGCGATCGCCTCCCGCGATGCCCGGACGCCTGGCAGCCCGGAAAATGTAATGCTTCGCCTCCCCGCTTCCCGAGAAGGGGAAAACCTTGAGTCAGTGGAAGGGCACCACGGATGGCAGCTATCCCATCGAGGGCGGAGGATCTCCTGGGAGGCGGAGGAAGACGACGCGGGGCTGATCCATCTGCTCGTCACCGAAAGGCGCTACGAGAGGAACCCGGTCGACGGCGGCCCACGTGACACCGTCATCACCGACCGGCCATGAACCTCAGGGGCGTGTTGCGGCGCGGGTGTCGATGTCGAGCCGCCGTACGCCGCTCACGCTCCCGGAGCGCCGGCCTTACCGCCACGGGCCGTGCTCCGGAGGCTGACCTGATCACCGCCCGCCTGGCGATCTTGTTGTATGAATGATCGGAACTGTGGTGGTTCAGAGCTCCGAGTCCACAGTGTGGAGTCCTGGCCTGGCGAGGGGAGGCGGTCCTGATGGCGGACGGCGGTGCGGTCACGGGACGCGTGATCTCTCCGGTTCTGGTCGGGCGCGAGGAGGAGCTGGACCGCCTGGTCGCCGCCGTGAGTCAGCCACCCGTCATCGTGGTGCTGGAGGGCGAGGCCGGCATCGGGAAGAGCCGGCTGCTGGCGGAGATGGCGGCGCGCCCCGAGCTGGCCGACCGGCTGCTGCTCGGCGGGGGTGCCCGGCGGATCAGGGAGCCGTTTCCCCTGGGCCCCCTGGTGGAGGCGCTGCGCGGCACCGGCGATCTGCTGGCGCGGGCCGAGCTGTCGCCGGTCGCGGGGGCGCTGCGCGGGCTGCTGCCGGAGCTGGCGTCCGTGCTGCCGCCCGCGCTGGAGTCACCGGACGACCGGGCGGCCGAGCGCCACCGGCTGTTCCGCGGGCTCATCGAGGTGCTGGGGGCGCTCGGCCCCGTGGTGCTGGTCGTGGAGGACCTGCACTGGGCCGACGAGCAGACCGTCGAGTTCCTCGCCTACGCGCTGTCGGTCCTGCCGGCCCGGATGTCGATGGTGCTCACCTACCGGGGTGAGGAGGCCGGCGCCCTGGTCCGGGAGGCGACGAGACGCCCGGCGGACTCCGTCCTCCACGAGCACATCCTGCTGAGGACCCTGGACGCGGCGCAGACCGGTGAACTCGCGGCCGCGATCCTCGGCGAGTCCGGTGTGACCGCGGACTTCGGTGCGCACCTGTACGAGCTGTCGTCGGGGCTGCCGCTGGCCGTACAGGAGTTGATGGCGCTGCTGCGCCAGCGGGGCGCGCTGATCAGGCTGCGCAGCGGGCGGTGGGCGCGCAAGGCGGTGGCGGAGCTCGACGTGCCGCAGGGGGTTCGCGACTCCGTACGCGAGCGGGTGGCGCGGTTACCCGAGTCGGCGTGCGC
Organism: Streptosporangium sp. CA-115845; assembly: GCF_050943795.1. Lineage (NCBI taxonomy): Bacteria > Bacillati > Actinomycetota > Actinomycetes > Streptosporangiales > Streptosporangiaceae > Streptosporangium > Streptosporangium sp. CA-115845. The sequence continues at coordinate 4,631,720 of NZ_CP191988.1, forward strand.
GGTGGCCGAGGCGGCGGCGGTGTTGCAGGTGCCGGTGCGGCTGGAGGACCTGGCGCGGGTGGGCGGGCTGCCGAAGGCCGAGACCGTGGCCGGAGTGGACGAGCTGCTGGTCTCCGGACTGCTCGTCGAGCAGGCGGGGACGGTGGCCTTCCGGCACGTGCTGACCGCGCAGGCGGTGTACGGTGCGATCCCGCTCGGGCGGCGGCAGGAGCTGCACGCGCGGGCGGCCGCGGCCGTACGGGGGCTGGAGCCGGTGCCGCTCGGCCAGGAGGCCCACCACCTGCGGCAGGCCGGCCGGCTCTCGGAGTGGGTCGAGGCCGCCGAACAGGCGGCCGAGCAGGCATCGGAGCTCGGCGACGACGCCGAAGCCGTGCGGATTCTCGAGGACGTGCTGCGCCACGCGCCGCTGGGCCCCGGACGCCGGGGCCGCCTGGCGGTACGGCTGGGCTGGGCCGCAGCACAGGTGCTGCGCCCGCCCGAGGTCATCGACCTGCTGTCGCAGGCACTGGAGTCGGAGCAGCCGGGCCCGCTGCGCGGCCAGTTGCACTTTCTGATCGGATTGCTTCAGGAGAGGCTCGGCGAGGACCCCGGCGTGCAGCGCCGTGCCTTCGCCGCCGCGGTCGGCGACCTCGCCGACCGGCCCGAGCTCGCCGCGTGGTTGATGGCGGGGCTCGGCAGGCCGATGGATCCTGGCGTGCCACTGGCCGAGCACATCGTCTGGCTGGACCGGGCCCTGGAGACAGTGCCGGCCATTGGTGACCCGGTCGAGGAGGTCTTCGTCCTCGGCAAGGTCGCGACCTCCCTGGAGGGATACGGCGACCCGCGCTGGGTGGGTCTGACCGAGGAGGTCCGCCGCAGGACCGGCGACCGGCCGCGGCACCGCCAGGAGGTGGCCGCCTACCGGTCCATCGCGGAGAACGCCTGTCTCGTGGGGAACTACGAGGTCGCCGACGAACTGCTGCGGGCGGCGATGCGGGGGGCGGCCGGCGAGGAGTCGTCGCGGGAGCCGCTGTCGCGCTGCCGGCTGGTCGCGCTCCTGCTGGCCTGCTGCCGTGGCAGGTGGGACGGGCTGGAGCAGGAGACCGCGCTGCTGCTCGACGAGTACGGCGGGCGCCCGTTCGACCGCCTCAGCGCCGAGACCGTCGCGGCCTGCCTGGCACTGGCGCACGGTGAGCTCGACGCCGCCCGGCGCGAGCTGCCGGAGGTCGTCGGGAATGCCCTGGTCCTGGGCGCCTACGAGTTGCTTCCGCTGTCGGTCGCCGGGTTTCTCCGGTTGTCCACCGCGAGCGGTGAGGCCGGGGCCGCGCTCGCGGCGGCCGAGGCGGCGGTCGCCGTGTGGGACACCAAGGGGCTCTGGCCGATGGCGGTGCGCGCGCTGCCCGCGCTGGCCGAGGCGATGGAGGCGGCGGGCCGGCCGGATGAGGCCGCCGAACTGGTCGACCGGCTGTCGGCGCGGCTCGACGGTCTCGACGCGCCCATGGCCTCGGCCGCGCTGCCGCACGCGCGCGGGCATCTCACCGCCGGCGACGCGGCCGCCGCGGCGGAGTTCCTCACCGCGGCGGCCGGCTACGACCTGCTGGGCGCGCCGTACGAGGCGGCCCAGGCGCGCGAGCTGGCGGCCGGGCGCCTGTTCGCCGCGGGGGATCCCGGGGCAGGGGAACCGCTGCGGGAGGCGATGACGGCGTTTCAGGACCTGACCGCCCGATGGGACCTCGACCGTGCCGCGCAGCTCGCTCGCAGGCACCGGGTGACGGTGAAGGGCCGCTACTCCGGCGGCTCGCAGGGCTACGGCGCGGACCTGTCTCCCCGGGAGCGGGAGATAGCCGAAATGGCCGCCACCGGACTGACCAACCGGGAGATCGGCCAGCGGTTGTTCGTCTCGCCCAGAACGGTGGAGAAGCACCTCGGCGCCGCACTGCGCAAGCTCGGGCTGCGCTCCCGCGCCGCCCTCGGCGCGCACCTCGGGTTCGAGCACCCCCGTAGTGCCCCACCCGGTACGGGGACCGCGAATGGGGTGCCCTACCCATAGCCCCCATCGGGCGTACGGAGCAAGGCTTAAGGCATGTCCGAAACCGACTCCACGGATGACGAACCGGCCGACGCCCACGCGGATCAGAAAGAACCGGCGACCCCGCCGGAGAAGCCGGTCATCGAACCCCTCGAAGACGCCCCCGAGGGGTTCGAGCCCGTCTGATCTTCCACCTCCCCAGCACCCGAAAGGGCAGTTCCGCATGTCCCCACGCCGATCACCGCATGACCCCCCCTCCTTCAGGCCCCGCCGCAAGGGCGCGCTCCTCGCGGCCTCGGCCATGGTGCTGGGCACCCTCGCGGTGCCCACCTCCGCCCTGGCCCAGGAGCCCGACCCAGCACCCGCCGCCTCAGGGCCCGGCCAGGTCACCGGCCCGGTCGCGCTGGCCGGACTGGGCCAGGGCGACCGCACGGTCACCTTGATCACCGGCGACAGGGTACGGCTCAGTGACGCCGGCGGCGGCAAGTACGTCGTACACCCCGAGCCGAGCGTCCGCCCCGACGGGACCAGCGCCCGGCTGTCCACGCTGGCCACCCCGAAGGGTGTGTACGTCACCCCCAGCGACGCCGTGCCCGCCATCAACGCCGGCCGCCTGGACCGGGAGCTGTTCAACGTCACCTACCTGGCCGAGAACGGCTATACCGACGACAAGACCAAGCAACTGCCGGTCATCGTGCAGTACCCGCCGCAGCACACGGACAAGGCCGTCGCCTCGGCCGCCAAGGCCATCCCGGCCGGCGAGCCCGTGCTCGCACTGGAGAGCGTCAACGCCTCGGCGCTCCAGGTCACCAAGGCCGAGGCGGGCACGTTCTGGAGCGCGGTGCGGGCCGTACCGGAGAAGAGCGCGGACGGGATCGCCGGGCTGGCCAACACGCCGGGCACACTGCGCGGCGACATCGCCAAGGTGTGGCTGGACGGCAAGGTCAAGGCCGACCTCGCCGAGAGCGTCCCGATGATCGGCGCGCCGCAGGCATGGGCCGGCGGGCACGACGGCACCGGCGTGAAGGTCGCTGTCCTGGACACCGGCATCGACGCCAAGCACCCCGACCTGGCCGACCGGATCGCCGACAGCAGGTCCTTCATCCCCGGCCAGGAGGTGCGCGACGGCCACGGCCACGGCACCCACGTCGCCTCCACCATCGCCGGCTCCGGCGCGGCGGGCGGCGGCAAGCACAAGGGCGTCGCGCCCGGCGCCCAGCTGATCGTCGGCAAGGTGCTGTCCGACGAGGGCTCCGGCTCCGACTCCCAGATCATCGAGGGCATGGAGTGGGCCGCGGCCTCCGGCGCCAAGGTGATCAGTATGAGCCTGGGTGGCGACGCCACCGACGGGACCGACCCGATGAGCCAGTCGGTCAACGCCCTCAGCGCGTCCACCGGCGCGCTGTTCGTGATCGCCGCGGGCAACGCCGGCGCGTCGGGCGCCGAGACCGTCGCCACCCCCGGCACCGCCGACGCCGCGCTGACCGTGGCCGCCGTCGACAAGAGCGACGAGTGGGCCACCTTCTCCAGCCAGGGACCGCGCATCGGTGGCGGTCTCAAGCCGGACATCGCCGCCCCGGGCGTGGCCATCGCCGCGGCGCGCGCCGCGGGCACCTCGATGGGCACCCCGCTCGACGAGCACTACACGGCCGCGAACGGCACCTCGATGGCCACCCCGCACGTCGCCGGTGTCGCCGCGATCATGGTGCAGCAGCACCCGGACTGGACGGGCCCGCAGATCAAGGCCGCGCTCATGTCGACCGCCAAGGACGACGCGCTCAGCGTGTACAAGCAGGGCTCCGGCCGGGTCGACGTGGCCAGGGCCTACACCCAGCAGGTCTTCACCGTCACCACCGGGGCCGACTTCGGCGCCGTCGAGAGCGATGCCGCCCCCGTGACCCGGGAACTGACCTACACCAACCTGGGCGGCCAGCCGGTCACCCTGACCCTGACCCCCGGCCTGCGCAAGTCGGACGGCAGCGCGGTCGAGGGCGGGCTGAGCCTCGCCGAGACGACGCTCACCGTGCCGGCCGGAGGCACCGCGACCACCACCGCCACCGTCGACCCCAAGACCCTGGCCGACCTGGACAACTACACCGGCGCCGTCACCGCGACCGCCGACGGCGTCCAGCTGCGCACCCCGGTGGGCGTGGTGCGTGAGGTGCCCAAGGCCACGCTCACCATCCACACCCTGGGCCGCGACGGCAAGCCGCGCAGTCCTTTGGCCCAGGACACCATCGACGTGTCCGGTGACAAGGGCGTCCTCGGCGGTGTCGCCCTGACCGACGAAGGGACCACGGTCACCCGCGTCCCGCAGGGCGTCATCAGCGTGACACAGCTCATGGACTGGGTCGGCGACGACGAACGGGGCAACCTGGCGCTCATGTCCGTGCCCGAGCTCACCGTCACCGGGGACACCGAGATCACGCTCGACGCCCGCAAGCTGACCGAGGTCCGATTCACCACCCCGCAGCCGGCCGAACCGTTGAGCAACGTCCCCTACCTGGCGTATCAGCGGACCGTGAGCAACGGCACCTCCTACATGGGGTTCACGTGGCCCAACCGCACCTGGTCCCGACTGTGGGCCCTGCCCACCGAGAAGGTCACCAAGGGCGCCTTCCGCTTCCACACCCGTTTCACCCTCGGCAAGCCCGAGGTCGAAATGAGCATGCGCGGGCGGGGCGGGCTCACCCTGCACCCGGCCTCCGCGCTGCACGGCGTCAACACCTACGGGGTGCACGAGCAGTACGACGGCTTCCCCGACTTCCGGCCGTTCACCGGCACCCGCGACCTGGAGGTCGTCGACGTCGGCGAGGGCGGGCCCGAGGACATCAAGGGCCGCGACCTGCGCGGCAAGCTCGTCCTGATGGAAGCGCCGATGTCAGAGGGCCTGTCCGGACCCAAGTGCGGAGTCCAGATCGAGCGGATCGGCCTGATTCGCGACGCCGGCGCGGCCGCGATCGCGCACTTCCCGCAGCCCGGGAGCGGCTGCGCGATCCCGCTGGGCTTCACGCAGATCCCGTACACCGGGGAGGCCAAGCCCATCGGCCTGCCCACCGTGTCCCTGCCCTCCCGCGAGGCGCTCGGTCTGCGCGACCGGCTCGCCGGCGGCAAGCAGGTCACCGTCCGGGTGACCGGCACCGAGGAGTCGCCCTACACCTACACCTTCGCCCCCTACGAAGAGGGCCGGGTGCCCCGCTCGCTGCACTACACCTTCACCGAGCGCGACCTGGCCCGGATCGACCTGGACACCCACACCGTCGCCCCCGCGCGCTACAACGACTGGCGGTACGCGCAGAAGGCCGACGACGTCATGCCGATGTCGACATCGCTCACGATGTGGGGCGGACCCCGGCTCACCCTGCAGGAACGCCGCGACTGGGTCGGACCACTCGATTCCGGGGTCCTCTGGTCGCACGGCATGGAGGAGATGCGCGGCACGCCGATGGATGACCGGGTTCCGCAGTGGGCCCTGGAGGTGTTCGACAAGCCGGTCCGTACCCGGCAGTCCTGGCTGACCACTCCGTTCACGCCCGGCGCCGCGACCGGCTCGGACAAGGTCTACAAGCTCGCCAAGCCGGGCGCGAACCTCGGCGCGTTCTTCCGGTGCATGATCTGCGTCCAGGGCGACAGCCTGTGGGCGGAGTTCGAGCCCAGCTACGGCGCGCCGGGTGCCAGGAAGTACAACGGCGACTACTGGCCGACGACCGACCTGTCCAAGCCGGGCTTCGACGTCCGCCTCTACCGGGACGGCAAGGAGATCCCGCGCACCCAGGTCGGCGGCACCACCATCCTGCCGGTCTTCCCCCTGTCGCAGGGCCCCGGCAGCTACCGGCTGACCGCCAGGAACGACCGGAACGACACCGAGTGGACCTTCGCCACCCCGGTCTCGGCCGCTCCCCTGCCGGGATCCTTCTGCTCCCTCGAAGCGCTGTACGGCACGGCGGAGCGCTGCAAGCCCGCCCCGGTCGTGTTCGTCAGCTACGACCTCGGCGACACCCTGGACGTCGCCAACAGCGTGCGTGCGGGCCGTAAGCACACCTTCACCGTCTCCCCCTACCACTCCCCGTCCGCCTCGAAGATGCCTGACATCGCCGGCCTGAAGCTGTGGGCCAGCACCGACGACGGCGCCACCTACGCCCCCGTCTCCGTCAAGCCCGACAAGGACGGCACCTACACCGCCACCACCCGCTACCCCGCCCTTCAGCACACCAAGGGGGCCGTGACCCTCAAGGTCGAGGCCTGGGACAAGGCAGGCAACACCGTCAAGCAGACCACCGTCCGCGCCTTCAACCTCCGCTAGCAGGCGCGAAAGAACCCCGGGCCACCCAGTGGCCCGGGGTTCTTTCGCGCCTGCCGAAAACTCCGGCCAAACCCGCCTGATCTTGGACGGCACCGTCGTCAGCACCGGCCGCGGCAGGGAAAAGACCACCGGCGTCAAAGGCGTGTGGTACCGGCGAACGCCCGGAGGTGCCGCGGGTGCCGGGCACCCGGCCCTTCACCTGACCGGTTCTCGGGGAATCCCGGACGGCCGGTCGAGCGGATCGGCGACGTCTGGAAGGCCGTCACCATGCCGACGGCGCCGGAGGCGCGACGACCGGCGGACGGTCGTCGCAGGTGATGGTGTTCGGCAGTTCCCACGCTGCGAGCCAGGGGCCGGTGGTGCCGCCCCCGTCGTTGCCGCCGAGGTCCGTCAGCGAGAACTCCGAGCCGGTGGACGGGAAGTTGAACGCCCCGCAGTTGTTGACGCCGACCGCGCCGACGTTGCGGGCGTCCACGTTCTCGAAGGACGCCGAGCCCTTCACCCGGGCGCTGACCACGGAGGTACCGGTGCCGTCGACCCTGATGTCCTTGAAGTGGACGTTGGTGATCGAGTACAGGTCCTTCACCGGCCAGTCGCTGACCAGCATGATCGCGTTGTAGGTGTTGTCGAGGAAATGGTTGCCGACCACCTGGATGTCGGCGTCGATGTTCTTCTCCAGCGCGTAGAACCAGATGGCCCCCAGGCCGATGTTCCAGTTCAGCTCGTAGGTACCGGCCCGGACCGTGGTGTTGTCCGTGACCCACAGGTGCCCGGCGAAGGCCTCGGCGCCGAAGCGGGAGCCGACCTGGATGGCGCTGCCCTCCCGGATCGGGTCGGCGACGAGGTTGTTCGAGACGGTGTTGTCGGTGCCGCCGTAGACGGCGATGCCGTTCGCGAGGACAGGCGTCTGCACGGTGTTGTGGTCAAAGGTGTTGCCGGCGTTGGAGGTCTTCTCCGACCACATCGCCAGGCCGTCGTCCCCGGAGTTGCGGATGAGGTTGTTCGACACGACCGAGTTCGTGACGCCGGTGTGGAAGTTGAGACCGTCGGCGATCTGGTCGACGACGACGTTGTTGGTGATCTTAAGGTTCGTCATCGGTCCGTCGAACCACAGGCCCACCTTGGTGTGGCGGATGTGGAGGCCGTCGACGGTCGAGTTGCTCATCGCCCCGCCGACGCCGTTCACCTGGTCGGTGTCGATGCGCTCGCGGACGTCGCCTTCGATCGCGAAGCCGGACAGGTGGACGTTGTCGCTGCCGCCGTCCGAGGCGTCCTTGCCGTAGAAGCCGACGCCGGTGTGCACCGAGCCGTCGGGGGCCGGTGAGGGGAGTGCGACCTCGCGGCCCTTGATGATCGTGTACCAGTTGCCCGCGCCCTCGATCGTCACGTCGTCGACGATGATGTGGCGGTTCACCTGGTAGGTGCCCGGCGGGATGTAGACCTTGAGCCGCTTGCCCTTGGCGAAGGCGATCGCCCTGTCGAACGCGTCGGCGGAGTCGCGCCGCCCGAGCGGGTCGGCGCCAAAGGCCAGCACGTTCGCCGCGACGAGCCTGACGTGCGGAGCACCGACGAGGTGCGAGTCGAGCAGGTCGATGACCGTCCAGGCGGCGTTGCTCCCGGCGGGAACCGTGAGCCGCACCCGGTCACCGGCGCGGTAGGTCCTGCCGAGCAGGAGGCGCTGCTCGTCGTAGAAGTGGCTCGGGCGGAACGGCTTGGTGATCGTCGGAGTGGGCGTGGTGGCGGCGGGTACGCAGGCGCACTCGGTGATCCACCAGTCGGGGTGGAGCAGGTCGGCGTTCGGGTCGTTGGAGAACGGATACTGGTTGTACAGCCACGCGTACTGCGAGGTGAGGGTCATGGACTTCCTGGCCCCGCCGTTCACCGTGACGTTGAGCGGCGCGGTGATGCCGCCCCCGTTGGGGGCGTCCGGGATGCTGTAGCGCACGGTGATCGCGTTGGCCGCGCTCGGCAGGGTGAACTCGACATGCTGCCCGGGCGTCAGCTTGACCGCTCTGCGGCCCGACGCCTCCGACGGCAGCGTGTACGCGGTGCGGTCCGGGCCGATGACCGTGCCGTTCGTCGCGGCGTTCTCCGCCTCCTGCTCGGCGAAGTCGACGCTCGCGCCCCGGCCCGCGACGAGTGACGGGTCGAGGCCGGCGCGAGTCACCGCGGGCGCCGAGGCCCCGTTCGCGTTCCTGTCGGCAAGGGCCGTGCCACCGAGCACGACGCTGAGACCGACGCTGAGACCGACGCTGAGACCGACAGTGACCGCGGTCACCGCCGCGACCGCCGTCGCGGCCCTCCGCGGTGGCCTGCCGGACCACCTCGCCGCGGTTCCTGTGCTGATCCGTGACATCGCATGCTCGTTTCTCTCGGGGGGTGAACACCTCAGGACGCCCGGGGGAGCGACCGTCCTGAGGTGAGGCGACATTAGGACCCTCGAACCCCGCCCGACAAGGCTCGTGCGAAATAGTTTCGTAATCTTGTTCTCTAGCTGCACCTGCCCATCAAGTTCTTGCAGTAGCTGTTTTGGGTTGTTGTGAAGTTCTCGCACCACACGACCGGCCGGAGGCGAGGCTGACGCCTGTCTGTCCGCACGGGGACACCTGACTTTCGTCAGGGGTGGTCGTGGCCGATCGTCGGATACCCCCGAGGCCTCCGGTTTCTAGGTTCTTCAGCATGAAACGCGACCTCATCGGCCTGGCAGTGGGATTCGGCCTGGCAGTGACCCTGATAGTGACCCTGATAGTGACCCTGATAGTGCCCCTGGCCGCGGCTCCCGCCGCGCAGGCCGGACCACCCGGCGCCGAGCCGACCCCGGCCGACATCGACGCCTAACTGGCCAGGACCATGGAGTCCACCGGGCTGCCCGGGATGTCCGTCGTCGTGACGCACGGCGGCAAGATCGTGCACGCCGCCGGATACGGGCGCGACTCGGCCGGCGAACCGGTCACCGAGAACACTCCGATGCGGGTCGCCTCGATCAGCAAGTCGTTCACCGCCATGGCCGTCATGACACTGGTCGACGACGGCAGGATCTCCCTGGACGAGCCGGTCGCCGGGCGACTGCCGGAGTTCCGCATGGCGGATCGGCGCGCCGCATGCCCCGCCTCTACGGCCTCTCCGCCGCGGCCGAGCTGCGTGCCACCATGCCGCAGGTCGCGGTCATCATGCTGACCACGTTCGACGAGGACGAGTACGTCTCCAGAGCGCTCGACGAGGGCGCCGGCGGCTTCCTGCTCAAGGCCGCCGACCCCCGGGAGCTGATCATCGGGGTACGGGCGGTCGCCGACGGCGCGGCGTACCTGTCGCCGAGGATCGCGCAGAAGATCATCGCGCGGCCGCGCTGTTCCTCTCGGAAGGCACCGTTAAATCCCACGTCGGCGCCATCCTGCTGCGGCTCGGTCTGAGCAACCGGGTCCAGGCGGCGATCATCGCCCGCGAGGCGGGCCTGGTGTCCGGGGACACCTGACCGAGCACCCCGGCTGGACCGCGGTGTCTCAGACGTTGCGCCGGTACTGGCCGCCCACCTCGAAGAGCGCGTCGGTGATCTGCTGCAGGCTGCAGACGCGGGCGGTGTCCATCAGCACGGCGAACATGTTCTCGCCGTCGTGGGCGGCCTCCTTGAGCGCGGCCAGGGCGACGTGCGCCTGCTCGCGGTGGCGTTCCTGGAAGGCGCCGACCCGCTCCAGCTGGGAGCGCTTCTCGTCCTCGGTGGCGCGGGCGAGTTCCACCGGCCCGGCGTTGCGGGCGTCGGCGTCGGGGTTGCGGAAGGTGTTGACGCCGATGATCGGCAGGCTGCCGTCGTGTTTGCGCTGCTCGTAGCGCATCGACTCGTCCTGGATGCGGCCACGCTGGTAGCCGGTCTCCATCGCGCCGAGCACCCCGCCGCGCTCGCTGATCCGGTCGAACTCCGCCAGCACGGCCTCCTCGACCAGGTCGGTGAGCTGGTCGATGATGTACGAGCCCTGCAACGGGTTCTCGTTCATCGCCAGGCCCCACTCGCGGTTGATGATGAGCTGGATGGCCAGGGCACGGCGTACCGACTCGGAGGTGGGGGTGGTGACGGCCTCGTCGTAGGCGTTGGTGTGCAGGCTGTTGCAGTTGTCGTAGATCGCGATGAGGGCCTGCAGCGTGGTGCGGATGTCGTTGAAGTCCATCTCCTGGGCGTGCAGCGACCGGCCGGAGGTCTGGATGTGGTACTTGAGCTTCTGCGACCGCTCGTTCGCGCCGTAGCGCTCGCGCATCGCGACCGCCCAGATCCGCCGCGCGACCCGGCCGAGCACGCTGTACTCGGGATCCATGCCGTTGGAGAAGAAGAACGACAGGTTGGGCGCGAAGTCGTCGATGTTCATGCCTCGGGCCAGATAGGACTCCACGTAGGTGAAGCCGTTGGTCAGCGTGAAGGCGAGCTGGCTGATGGGGTTGGCCCCGGCCTCGGCGATGTGGTAGCCGGAGATCGACACCGAGTAGAAGTTGCGCACCCCGTTGTGGATGAACCACTCCTGGATGTCGCCCATCATCCGGAGCGAGAACTCGGTGGAGAAGATGCAGGTGTTCTGGCCCTGGTCCTCCTTGAGGATGTCGGCCTGCACGGTGCCTCGTACGGTGGCCAGTGTCCGGGCGCGCAGCCTGGCCGCCTCCTCGGGCGAGGGCTCGTGGCCGTGCGAGTCGAGGTGGCGATCGAGCGCCTGGTCGATGGCGGTGTTGAGGAAGAAGGCCAGGATCGTGGGGGCGGGGCCGTTGATGGTCATGGACACCGACGTGGCCGGTGCGGACAGGTCGAACCCGTCGTAGAGCGCCTTCATGTCGTCCAGGGTCGCGATCGACACGCCGGAGGTGCCGACCTTGCCGTAGACGTCGGGGCTCTGGCCGGGATCGCGGCCGTACAGGGTGACCGAGTCGAACGCGGTGGACAGCCGGGTGGCCTCGCTGTCGGCCGACAGCAGTTTGAAGCGCCGGTTGGTGCGGAAGGCGTCCCCCTCGCCGGCGAACATCCGGGCCGGGTCCTCGCCCTCGCGCTTGAACGGGAAGACCCCGGCGGTGAACGGGAAGTGGCCGGGCAGGTTCTCGCTCCGCAGGAAGCGCAGCAGTTCCCCGTGGTCGGTGTAGCGCGGCAGCGCCACCCGTGGAATCGTGCTGCCCGAGAGCGACTCGCGGGTGAGCCGGGTGCGCGACTCCCGGTCGCGGACCCGCACCACCTGCTCCTGGCCTGAGTACGCCTCGACGACCGCCGGCCAGCCGTCGACGAGCTCCGCGTTCGCCGGTGCGAGGTCGGCTCTGGCCGCCTCGGCCAGCTCGGCGACGGCCGCGGCGGGCGATCCGGTGAGCTCGGCCGCCACCTCGGTCAGCCGCTGCAGGCGCCGGGCGGCCTCGATCTGCCGGGCGGTCTCGGCGTGGTAGCCACGCACGGTCTCGGCGATCTCGGCGAGGTAGCGGATCCTGACAGGTGGGACGATCTGGGCCGCGCCGGTGGACGCGCGGCCGCTCACCTCGGGCAGGACACCGGGCTGGAGTGGCAGGCCGCCTTGGGCCAGCAGGCCGCTCAGGTGCTGGTACAGGGCGGTGACACCATCGTCGTTGAAGGTGGCCGCGCTGGTACCGAACACCGGCATGTCCTCGGGCCGGGCGCCGAAAGCCTCCCGGTTGCGGATCAGCTGCCGTGACACGTCGCGCAGCGCGTCGGCCGCGCCCCGCCGTTCGAACTTGTTGATCGCCACCACGTCGGCGAAGTCCAGCATGTCGATCTTCTCAAGCTGGGACGCCGCGCCGAACTCGGGCGTCATCACATACAGTGCGACGTCGACGAGAGGGACGATCGCGGCGTCGCCCTGGCCGATGCCCGGAGTCTCCAGGATCACCAGGTCGTATCCTGCGGCCTTGCACGCCTCGATCACCGCACCGATGTTCTCGGGCAGCTCGCGGGCGCCCCGGGTGGCCAGGGACCGGAAGAGGACGCGGTCGCCGTCCAGGGTGTTCATCCGGATCCGGTCGCCCAGCAGCGCGCCGCCGCCACGGCGCCGGGTTGGGTCCACCGCCAGCACGGCCACCCGGAGTTTGTCCTGCTGGTCGGTGCGGAGCCGGCGTACCAGCTCGTCGGTGAGGGAGGACTTGCCAGACCCGCCGGTGCCGGTGATGCCGAGCACCGGCACCGGGCGACCGGCGGCCGCGTCCGCCAGTACCCGCCGGTCGGCCTCCGGCAGTGTCCCGCCCTGCAGGCAGGTGATCACGCGCGCCAGCGCCGTCCGCTCACCCGCCAGCACCCTTTCGACCGGCGCCGGCCGCGCGGCGAGATCGACGTCCGACTCACGGATGAGCCGATTGATCATTCCCGGCAGGCCGAACCGCTGGCCGTCCTCGGGGGAGAAGATCCGCACCCCCGACTCGGCCAGCCGGGCGATCTCCTCCGGCACGATGACGCCACCGCCGCCGCCGAAGATCTGGACGTGTCCCAGCCCTGCCTGCCCGAGCGCCGAGGCGAGATATTCGAAGTACTCGATGTGCCCGCCCTGGTAGGAGCTGACCGCCACTCCCTGGGCGTCCTCCTCCATGACCGCGTCGACCACTTCCCGCACCGAGCGGTTGTGGCCCAGGTGGATCACTTCGGCTCCCTGTGCCTGCAGGATCCGCCGCATGATGTTGATCGCCGCGTCATGCCCGTCGAACAGCGCGGCGGCGGTGACGAAACGCACCGGGTGGGCGGGAACGTGCAGCGAGCCGTTGACGCGGGAGCGGTCGTCGGAGCGTGGCACCGGGCTCTCCTGGAGGGTAATAAATCCTTGGGCATCAAATATTTTGACATTAAAGTACATAGGTGATCGGGATCCGGTCAAGTACCGTGAGCCGGTGCCTAGTTCACCCTCTTTCGACTCCATCGCCGAAGCTCACCGGCAGTGGAACGCCCGCTGGCCGGAACATGCCGACCACATGGCCACCGTCACCTCCGTCATGCGGGTGCAGCAACTGCTGCTGAGCCGGATCGAGGAGACCCTCAAGCCGTACGGCCTGACCTTCGCCGCCTACGAGGCACTGCAACTGCTGGCATTCGCGCGGGGGGCGCTGCCGATGGGAAAGATGGGGGAGCGGCTGATGGTGCACCCCGCCTCCGTGACCAACGTCGTCACCCGCCTGGAGCAGCGCGGGCTCGTGGAACGGCGCGTCTCCCTCGACGACCGGCGTGTGGTCCTGGCCAGGATCACCTCCGCCGGGCAGACTCTGGCATGGCAGGCGACCGAGGCGCTCAACGAGAGCTCGTTCGGCCTGGCCGACCTCACCCGCGCCCAGGCCGTCGAGACCACCGCCCACCTCCGTGACATCCGCACCGCTCTGGGCGACGTCCATCGGCCCGGCCAGGCCGGAACGAGCCCGCGCGACCTCCCCGTGCACCCGTAGCCGGGGGCGTGCTCATCAGGGCCATCCTGGAGCACGCGATGCCGACGCGCCCCTGGGTTCCCCGGCCCCAGGGGTTCAGCGGGTGGGGGGAACGAACTCGGGCTGGTCGAGCAGGCGCAGCCAGCTGCCGTCGGGCTGGCGCCGGACGACCTGCGCGCGGGCGCCGCTCCCGTCCTTCGGCGGGGTCGAGGTGAGGGCGATGTCGCCGCTGATCAGCGTCGGCAGCGGTTGTTCCCGCTTGAAGCGGGGACGGCCGGCCAGCACCTTCTCCCACAGCGCGCGGATCGCCTCCCGGCCCACCGTCCGGCCGCCGGGCGGGTAGGCCATCACCGCGCCCTCCTCGTAGAGCGCGGCGACTCCGGCCGCGTCACCGGCGTTGGACCGTTCGACGAACAGGCGGGTGATGTCTTCGGGTCGCATGGCCTTCTCGTACTCCGGCATGGATTCCTCCTGATGGTGGACCTCGGTGCCCACCAGCCTGGTCGCTCGCCGATCAGAAGTCCAACAGATGAATCTGCTGGAAACTAGAAGTTTCAGCTATGGAGCTGGGCTGATGCACCAGGTGTTCCCGGGCGGGGCGTCGATGAGATCCCCGTCGGCGAGCCGGTGGAGGCGGCCCCGCGACCGAGTCCGGCCTTCGCGGATTCACCCTCGATACGGCCGGTCGGCTCCGGTGTGGCCGGCAACAGGGGCAGACGGCGTAGGTCAGCACGACCTGGCCTTCGGGCTGGTAGCGCCAGCTCGTGGAGTGCACCACCGTGGCCGTCGCCTCGGCGGTGAGGCCGCAGACGCGGCGGACCGCCTGATCCGGGCTCTCGCCCCTGCCCAGCGACGTCACCTGGCACCGGTAGTGCCATGTGCCCGCAGAATCGGCCCGCAGCAACAGGATCTCGACCGATACCGGCACGAGGTGGTCGAGCCGCTCGTTCGCATGACGTCCCGTCGTCCGGCGCACTGTTGCATCAATTATGCAACAGCATTTTTTCGGCAGTAGTGGTTATTGCCGCCGGAGCCTTCCTGTGCGTAGTTTGGCGTGGGGCGATGGAGAGGTGGGGCTCGATGCCGGGTCGGCCTGGGGTGCTGGTGTTCATGGGGTCGGGCGAGACGAGCCCGACGACGGTCGAGGTGCATCGCTCCGTCACGCCCGGGACAGCCTGCGGCTGCTGATCGCGAAGCTGGGCGCGATGGTACGGACCCCGAGCTCGCGAGGCGGGGTCGGCCACCTGGTCGAAGCCGTGCTCACGCTCCGCGGCGAGCTGCGCCGACAGGGGCGCTACGACCTCGCGGACGCGCTGCGCGCCGCGCTGCTCAACGGCGGAGTGCTGGTCGAGGACACGCCGGACGGTCCCCGCTGGACCTCCACCGCGACACGCTGACCACCGTGGGGGGGGGGTGACCGCCATCGCCTCCCGCCATTCGCGGAACTCGGGTACACCGGAGGAGCGGCCCTCAGCACCTCAAAGGCCGCCGGCGTGGTGCCCGAAGGGGCACCACGCGCTGCACGAGGAGCTGACGGAACCGGCCGAGCGCTCACGGCACACTCCCTCCGGTGCCCCGTCAGGCGGTGCTGTCGTCAGCCGGGTGCACGGGAGGCCACGGAACCTCGGCGAGGAGAGGGAGAAGCGACTCCTCCTCGTAGTCGAGGTGCGCGTTCAGCTCCGCCGACATCCGGTCCAGCTCGGCGCGGAAACACCGGGGATCGGCGATGCCGATGTCGGCCAGCAAGGCCACCAGCCGGCCTTGGATGTCCGCGACGGTGCGGTGTTCGTCGCGGAGCCGGTCGAAGGTGTCGGCCAGATGGGGGTGATAGCCCGCGATTCCGGGGAACAGGTGGGCGTCCTCACTGCTGTGATGGAATTCCAAAGACCGGCAGAACGCCAGGCAGCGCTGCCGGATCCGCAGCCCGATACCCGGTCCCGGCGGTTCGCCGGGACCATGATGGGCCGCCCGTGCGGCGAAGTGGGCGTCGACCTCCGCACTCACCTGACGCAACTGGGCACGCAGCCAGGTATGGACCTCCATCAGCTTGTCGGCGAGGCTGTGGACCTCGCGGGGACCCTCCCAGGCGTCGGGCTCGGCACGCTCCAGCACCACGACAGGCAGGGGCCGGGTGGTCCGGACCTGGTAGTCGCCGTATCCGGGCGCCACCCGCACGACATGCCCGAACAGTTCCTCGCGTCGCGCCCCTTCGGCGGGAACCGCGAGTGCTTCGAAGGTCTCGGTGCCGACCTCCACCCGTACCACGGGATGGGCGAGCAGGTTGTGGTACCAGCCGGGGTGAGACGGGGCACCGAGGTTGGATCCGACGATCAGCAGCGAATCGCCGTGGCGGACGTAGCCGAGGGGAGTGGTCCGCTCCGTCCCCGACTTCGCGCCGGTGGTCGTCAGCAGCAGGAGATCCCCGCCTTCGAAGGGGCCGCCGACCTTCCCTCCGTTGGCGCGGAACTCCTCGATGACCGATTGGTTGAAAGACATGGGCATACGGTTTTCTGTCTCCGGAAAAGGTACGTGGATCCGCAGTGAACGCGGTGATGGTGGATGGCGGTGATACGCGCGGCACGGAGCGACCGCTGCGCCTCTCGCCGTACGCGGGCGGCGGACGACGCGCCGCCGAAGTCCAGGGGCACGCATGGCGGTGCCCGGAACTCGAAGAGTGAGAGACGACGTGCGGCTGCGCTACGTCAGATACAGGGCGCTGAGTACGAACTCATGGCGGGTCCTCTGCATGAAGGGTGTTCGCCCGATCGCCGACCGGCCCACTGCTCTTTGGTCGGCGTCACGCGACACCGGAGCCATTACACACATACGGCGGCCGCCTGTCAACGCCGAAGATCGCGCACGCGCGCCGGGCCGAACTCGGCCGCTGTCCCAGACGCCACTCTCACCGGCGGCCGTTTGCGAGAGACGTGTCCGGCCGTCCGCTGTCAAGGCGGTCGAGCGCGTCGCGGGCGGCGGTTGTCCAGAGCGGCGCGGCGGCCTTGTCCGCGATCGTCAGCGCCTGCCGGTAGTGCTCCGCGGCCTCGTCGCGGTGTCCGAGAGCGACGGCGAGATCGCCGAGGTGGAGCGCCACGGGGCCGAGGGTGAGCAGGCCGCTGCCCGCTCCGGCCAGTTCCCCCGAGGCGGATCGTAGCCGGGCGTAGGCACGCTCCATCGCCGATCGGTCGCCGATCCCGATGGCTGTCCGGGCGGCGAGGCAGGTGCGGACCTCGCAGAGCAGGTCGCGGGGTGAGTCGGGGAGGGTCTTCGCGGCCACTTCGGCTTCGTCGCGGCGGCCCGCGGCGAGCAGGATCAGGGGGCGGGCCCAGGGCGCGTACGGGCCCCAGTCCGCCTCCTCGTCCGCCTCCGGTCGTTCGCCCCGCTGGATGCGCAGGCACAGCAGGGCAAGGGGGAGAATGCCCTGCTCCATCCCCGGCATGCCGCTGCCGGCGAGTGCGGTGCTCGCGGCGCGGTAGGCGGCCTCCGCCTCGACCGGATGGCCGGTGACGGCCAGTCGCAGAGCGGCGTACCACTGGGTGAACACGCCCGCGAGGGGGATGTCGTGCTGTTCGGCGAGACGGTCCACGGCCGCGGCGTGCGCGTCGGCCGTGACGAAGTCGGCGAGCGCGGAGTGGGCCTGGATGAGGATGAGGTGTCCGAGCACCTCGAAGGTCACCAGGTGGTGCCGGGTGGCCAGATCAACCAGTTCATCGCCGATCCGGGCGCGTCGCGGGGCCATTCCGGCCTGCTGGAAGGCCTGCATGAAGCGGCCGTTGAGGGCGAAGGCGAGCAGGGCCGGGTCTCCCAGCCGGCGGGCGATCGCCTCCGCCTCCCGCGCCGCCTGACGTCCGCGGTCGGTCGGGGCGCCGCGCAGTTCCAGGGCGAGGGTGCTCAGCAGACGGCTGCGCTGTGCCGCCTGGCCCTCGGGCAGGGCAATCAGAGTGCGTTCGATCGCATGGACGATCTGCCGGGCGAGGTCCTCGTCGTCGTTGCGGGTCCAGATCGCGGGCACGTCGAAGGCGCTGATCACCTCGGCGGTCACGTGCGGGTCGCCGAGTCCCTCGGCTGTGGCGATCGCCTCCGCGCGGTACTGCCTGGCGCTTTCCAGGGAGCCGGTCACGGCCAGTGCCCGTACCATGCCCATGACCGCCTCCAGCCGGCTGCGCACGTCGCCCTCTGCTGCCCGGTCGTGGGCGGTGAGGGCCTGCCGCCACAGTCGCGCGGCCTCGTGCGGGGCGAATCCTCGCTCGGCCTGCAGCGCCGCCGCGCGGGCGTAGCGGGCGGCTCGGGCGGCCGTAGGCCGGCTCTCGGCGTGGCCGAAGTGGTGGGCGAGCGAGGTGATGTCACCCGGGTGCAGCCGTTCGATCGTCTCGGCGACGGCGGCGTGCCAGCGCGCCCGGCGTGGCCTGGAGATGTCGTCGTAAAGCGTGTCGCGCACCAGGGCGTGGGCGAACCGCAGCCGACCCGGTTCCCGCTCGGTCAAAAAGCCCGCGAGCAGTGCGGACTCCAGGGCGTCGATCACGAGGTCCTCGTCTGCCACCAGGGCGGCCAGCAGGTCCACCTCGACGTCCCGGCCGATCACGGCCGCCTGCCGCAGCACCGCCCGTGCCGGTTGCGGCAGCCGCGCCAGGCGGTGGCGGATGACGTCCCGCACGCCCGCGGGAACGGCGTCGAGTGCCGCGGGTCCCTCAGTGTTGACCAGCCGCGCGAGTTCGCGGACGAAGAACGGGTTGCCGCCGCTGCGCCGGTGGATCACCCGCGCGGTCCGTGCGTCCACGTCCCGCTGGACGACGGCACGGACGAGCTCGCCCGTGGCCGCCTCGGACAGGCCGCCCACGTACACCCGGGCCGGTTCCACCCGGGCGAACCCGGCGAGCGCGTCGGTCAGGGCGGGGGAGATCTCGGTGGCCCGGTAGGTCCCGACGAGCAGTATCGGCCCGGCGACGGGTTCCGTCACCAGGGTGGCCAGCAGGTCCAGGGTCTCCTGTGCTGCCCGGTGCAGATCGTCGAAGACCACCAGCACCGGTGCTCGCCTCGCCACCGCGGCCAGGTAGGAGGCGGCCGCGTGGTGCATGCGAAACCGGGCCGCGGACGGTGTGGCCGCTGCGCCGTCCGGCACAAGGGCCACGGCCGGGGCGGGCTCGGCCCCAGCGGCGGCCAGGCCCCCGACGATCTGTGTCCACGGCCAGGTGCCGGGCACCCCGTCGTGCTCGGGGCTGCGGCCCCATGCCGTGGTCCAGCCCCGCGCCGTCAGCGTGCCCGTGAGCGCCTCGGCGAGCGCGGTCTTTCCCGCGCCGGCGTCGCCGGAGACCAGGGCCAGGGCGATCCTGCCCTGCCGCACGGCGGCCGCGGCAGCCTCTTCCAGGTGACCCAGCTCCTGCGCGCGTCCGACGAACGGCCGTCCGGCAGGATCAGGGGGCGCCGGGTACGACGCCGCCGCCTCCCGCGGTGACACCATGATGCCGGTGCCGCCGCCGGCCCTGGCGGGGGCGGGGGCGATGAGGTGAGGTGCCTGGGCGAGGATGTCGGCCTCCAGCCCCCGCAGCCCGGGGCCGGGATCCACGCCCAGTTCCCCGACCAGCACCTCCCGGGCCCGGCGCAGAACGGCCAGGGCATCGCCCTGCCGGCCCGACCGGTACAGCGACAGCGCCAGCAGCCTCCAGGCGCCCTCGCGCAACGAATGGCCCGCGGCGTGGGCCTCCAGGTCAGGCACCGCCTCGGCGGGCCGCCCCAGCTCCAGCAGCGCCTCCGCGCGCCGCTCCACGGCCAGCAACCGCAGGCCGTCCAGGCGGGCGATCTCTCCGCGTGCCCACGTCTCCTCCGCGAACTCCGCGTACGCCGGCCCCTGCCACAGGGCGAGCGCCTCCTCCAGGCCGGCCAACGCCTCCCCGGGCCGCCCCGCCGCCAGCAGCGAGCCGGCCTCACCCGTCGCCGCCTCGAACCGCCAGGCGTCCACCGACCGCCGCTCCGCCCGTAGCGCGTAGCCGGGGGAGGCCGTCACCAGCAGCCGGGCGGGCCGCCGGGGAGGGCGGTCGGGTTCCAGAGCGCGGCGCAGCGCGGAGACGAACGTCTGGATCACCCCGACCGCCCCGTCCGGGGGCCGCTCCCACAGGTCGCCGACGAGCCGGTCGACCGGGACGACCCTGCCCCTGGCGATCAGCAGCCGCGCCAGTACCGCTCGATGCCGGGGACCTTTCAACGGAAGCGGACCGTGCTCGTCAGAAGCCTCCATGGGGCCCAGCACGCCGAAGGTCACCGCTCGTGCCGTCGCCTCGCAGGTCATGTCACCCGATGTTATCCGGGTGTCTCGGGCGGGCCCTTGCCGGCAGCGCCGTTCGGCCACCGCTCAGCCGCCGCTGACCGGCTGCTGAGCGATGGCGGGCAGGCTGGTCGCAGTCGCTCGACAAGAACAGACAGGCCTAGCGGAAAGGGTCCTCGCCATGGAACCCACGATCACCGGATTCGACTACCAGCGCGTCACCGTCACCGAAGGCGTGTCACTCAACGTCGCGGTAGGCGGCTCCGGCAGCCCCGTCGTGCTGCTGCACGGATTCCCCCAGACCCACCTGATGTGGCGGCACGTCGCCGCCGACCTGGCCTCCGATCACACCGTCATCTGCCCGGACCTGCGCGGCTACGGTGACAGCGACAAGCCGGCCGACACCGATGGGCACACCTACTCCAAGCGCACCATGGCCGCCGACGTCGTCGCCCTCGCGCGCGCCTTCGGCCACGAGCGCTTCGCCCTGGCGGGCCACGACCGGGGCGCCCTGGTCGCCATCCGCGCCGGGCTGGACCACCCCGATACGATCACTCATCTCGCCTCGCTCGACGTCCTGCCGACGCTGGACATGTGGGACGTGATGCACGGCACCTCCGCCGCCGTCGGCTTTCATCTCTACCTGATGGCCCAGCCGCCCGGCCTGCCCGAACAGATGATCAGCGCCAGCGCGGACGTCTTCTTCGGCTACTTCCTGGACATCTGGACCCGGGATCCGGAGGCGATCCCCGCCGACATCCGTACCGCTTACCTGAAGGCCTCCCGCGAGGCCGTCCCCTCCATCGTCGCCGACTACCGGGCATCGGCCGCCATCGATGTCGAGCACGACCAGGCAGACCGCCGGGCCGGGAACCGGTTGCGCATGCCGGTGGCCGTCCTGCAGCAGGACTGGGGCGCGGCCCTCGGCTTCGACGCCGCCGCCCTGTGGGAGGCGTGGGCGCCCCACCAGGAACACGCCACCGTCTGCTGCGGCCACTTCATGGCCGAAGAGGCCCCCGCCGATGTCGTCAAGGCCCTGCGCGACCTTCTGGCCAGGTAGAACACCGCCGGCCCGGACGGCCGCCAGGGCGACGGCGGCGGCCCGGAGACCGCGTTGACACCGTGGTGGTCCCACAGGCCGGACCCGCAGACGCAGGTGGCGACAGTCCGGATGATCACGTCGGGTTGATGATCCTCGGATCGGTGTGTTCCTGGAAGCGCACGTCTCCAGGAGCGTGAATGACGGCTCCCCGGCATGATGAATTCCTCGCTTCCAAGTCCCGGGGCGGGCGGTGCCCGCCCCGCCGATGGTCGGTCAGCGGCGGGTGCCGGAGCACCGGCTGAGGTGGTCGGCGTCGCTCACGTGCTCCAGCCAGGTGGTCTCCGGACCGCCGTCCGGGCCGGGGCTCTCCCGCAACGCCAGATGGACCATGAACCGGTCCGGGGCGGCGCCGTGCCAGTGCTCCTCGTTCGGCGGCGGGTGGACGATCGCCTCGCGGACCAGGTTCGTTGTTAAACCAAGGTTTAGGTCAAGCTAGGTTGGCCGTATGTCGGATTCCGAAGTGATCGTCACGGAGTTGACCATCGGAGAGTTGTCCGAGCGCAGCGGCGTGCCCGCCTCCGCCTTGCGCTTCTACGAGCGCAAGGGACTCATCGCCAGCCGCCGTACCACCGGTAACCAGCGCCGCTACCACCGCAGCACGCTGCGCAGGCTGGCGTTCATCCGCGCCTCGCAAAGCGTCGGCATCCCCCTGTCGGTGATCGAAGGCGTTCTGGAGTACCTGCCGCACGACGTCTCGCCTACCCGGGAGCTGTGGCTGAAGGCGTCGGAGTGCTGGAGCGAGGCCATCAACGGCCGCATCGAGAGGCTGGAGCGCATGCGCGATCGGTTCACCGAGTGCATCGGCTGCGGTTGCCTGTCCTTCGACCAGTGCCTGCTGGTCAATCCCGGTGACAGGCTCGCCGGGCGAGGTGCGCGCCCCCTCCTCGACCCCTGATGCGGGAGCGGACGATCCGGGTCGGTGGGTTGCTCGCCGCCACAACCGCGACGATGATCGTGTGGGTGGTACCTCAGCTATGGCACCACGCCGCCCCAGCGACAGATCGCTGATAAGGAGCACCCCCCATGGCCCTTGCCGGAACCCTCCTGCCCATCGCGTTGGCGATCATCATGTTCGGCCTCGGGCTGAGCCTGACGATCTCCGACTTCCGCCGTGTCGTCGTCTATCCGAAGGCCACCGTCGTGGCGCTCGGCTGCCAGATCCTGGTGCTGCCCGCGATCTGCTTCGGTCTGGTGGTCGTCTTCGACCTGCCGCCGGCGCTCGCCGTCGGCATGATGCTGCTGGCCGCCTCGCCCGGCGGTACGACGGCCAACCTCTACAGTCATCTGTTCGGCGGTGATGTCGCGCTCAACGTGACGCTGACCGCGATCAACTCGGTGCTGGCGGTCGTGACGCTGCCACTGGTGACCAACCTGTCGCTGTCCTACTTCGAGGTCGGTTCGGGCACGCTCGGCCTGCAGTTCGACAAGAGCCTGCAGGTGATGGCGATCGTGCTGGTTCCGGTCGCCATCGGCATGGCGGTCCGCGCCATGGCACGGAGCTTCGCCGAACGGATGAACACGCCCGTGAAGATCGCCTCAGCGGTCATCCTGGCGCTGGTGATCGCCGGCGCCCTGCTCCAGGAGCTCGACAACCTCGGCGGCTACATCCAGTCGGTGGGCCTGGTCACGCTGGTGTTCAGCGTGATCAGCCTGACCGTCGGCTACTGGGTGCCGCGCCTGGCCGGGGTGGAGCGCGGCCAGGCCGTCGCCTCCTGCATGGAGATCGGGATCCACAACGCCACGCTGTCGATCGCGGTGGCGCTCTCCCTGCTGAACAGCTCCCAGATGGCCGTCCCGGCCGCCACCTATGGCGTGCTGATGTTCTTCACCGCGGCAGGAGCTGGATTCCTGCTCAGGTCTCGCGCGGTGGAGCCGATGCCTTCGGACCGGTGATCACCGCGATCGTCCTGGCGGTCACCGTCGCTCCGCCCGCCCATGCCTGGGCAGGTGAGGTGTACGTGGCCCCGGGGGGATCCGGACCGCCTCAGCGGAGAGTCGCGGCGGTACGGCACCGGTTCCCGGTGCCGTACCGCCGCGAGCACGGGCGCCGATCGGGTGTGACCGGTCACGCCATGTCCCAGAGCAGGCGGTAGTAGGCGATGCGTTCCGGGTCCGGGGCGATTCCGTATGCGTCGTACACGATGCCGTCGTACCCCGGGCCGTGGTTCCACTCCATGCTCCACGCGGCCACCGCGAGGTCCGCCCACCGGTCGGCCACCCCGAGCGAGCCCAGGTCGACGTGCGCGGCGAACATGCCGTCGTCGCGCAGCAGGGTGTTGGGGGCGCACGCGTCCCCGTGGCAGACGACGAGGCGGTCGATCGCGGGCGGATCGCCGATTCGCGCCCGGGCTTCGGCGAGTTCCAGGTGCCGGTGCTCGGGGAACCGGTCGGCCGGTCCCTCCCCGCCGGCGATGCGCTCGTCGGCGCGGGCGAGCCGTCGATCGATGGCCCAGTCGAACGGGCACTGCTCCACGGGCAGGGCGTCGTGGAGCAGGCGCAGCCCTCGGCCGATCGCGGCCGCCGCGGTCGCCGGGTCGGCGATCCACCGGGGATCCACCGCCGAGCGGCCGGGGACCGCCGCCGTGACCAGCCACGTGCCGTCGGTGTCCGTACCGTGTTCGATGACCCGCGGGACGGTCACCCAGCGCCGCGCCCAGGCCAGGCGCTCCGCCTCGCCGGGGAGATCGATCTCCGGAGTGCCGGCGGCGACCCACTTGACGTACCTGACGCCGTCACGCCCGTCTTCGAGGCGGAAGGTCAGGCCGCCGAGTTCGTTGCGCCACACCGGGGTGACGGTGTCGCCGTCGGCGAGCGCCGCGACGACGTCGGGGACGGGCACGGGACCGGTCGGGACCTCGGAGATGACAGGGTGGCTCATGAAGACAGGATCCTCCCAAGGAGGCGGCGCCGACGACAAATGGATTTCCGAGCACGAAGCCGCGTCGCCTCGACCTTGGCCAAGGGGAAGGCTATGAGGCGTCCGAACGGCCGTGAGCGGTGCGGTCAGTCATGCTGCTCCCCGCCGAGGCCGAGTTCCTGGGCGACGCCTTCCATGTTCTCGTAGGTGCGATCGGGCAGCGACCGGATGGCCGAGAGCACCTCGTCGGGTGCCGACTGGGCGCGCGCCCGCTCCAGTAAAGTCTCGCGATCGGCCGGAAACGCGTGCGTGCCGCTGATCCAGGTGGCCAGGTCGCTTCGGCTGTCCATCTCCTGCGCGCTCAACCCTTCGGGTGAGCCTGGCTGGTGCGCACGATCGGTGCCCAGTCTTTGCCTGTCGTTGGCGTTGTCCCGTTCCATCCGCTGTTCCCTTCGTGCGTTGTGACAGGGGGGCATACCCGCCTTACGCTGGGCAAACATCTCCGCCACCTCGAAGCTCCCTCGCGACTCGGCAAGCTGGACTCGTGGGGCGGTAGCGGCTCGTGTTTCTCTGGGAAACGGCGGACATAATTTCAATATCTAGCATCGAGATCAAGGCCGACGCCGAATGCTTCGAGACCGTCTACGCCCGTGAAAACCCCGACACCTACCCCGAGGGATTCGACCCCGACATCCACGAGATCGACCCCGAGCAGCTCCAGGACAAGCCCGATCCCGAACCGACCGGCTGCATCCTGTTCCTGCTATGAACGCGTCAGATTCTAAAACTGACGAACATCGTTGACCCCGGCGACGACGGTGGCCAGGTCGGGGCGTAGCGCGAGGGCGGGTGCGAGCTGTTCCTGGTGAACCTGCGCGGCGAGGCGGCCGCGTACGGCCAGGTTGGCGTACTGGACGCCGGGGTCGTGCAGCGCGAGCCGCTCGGCGAGCCGGTCGGCCCACCCCCGCAGGCCCACGGTGTCGTCGCCGTCGCCGAGCCCCTCGGTCTGGCTGTCGCCCAGGGCGACGAAGCGCAGGTGGTCATCGCCGGGCATGGGCCGCCCGCCTCTCCCGCAGGATCGCCACGGCGCGTTCGCACCAGTCCCGGTTGCCCCGTTCGAAGTCCAGGCCGCGCAGGCAGGTCAGATAGGGCCCGATCCGCTCGCCGTGGCGCAGGAAGTCCTCCTCGCTGCGGTCGCCGCGTATCTTCCGCAACAGTACGTCGAACAGCGCGATCTTGGCCTCGGCGAAGGCGGCCCGTTCGGTGAGCTGCGCGATCAGTGTCTCGCTGTCGACGTGGCCGGCGGCCTGGACCTTGACGAGCAGGTCGTCACGGATGAAGGAGGGCTTGGGGGTGCTCGCCGCGAACTGTTCCAGCTCGGCCAGTCCGGCGTCGGTGACCCGGAACAGGCGCTTGTTGGGCCGGGTGTCCTGGACCACCTCACGGCCGGTGATCAGCTCTTCCTTCTCCAGCCTGGTCAGCTCGGCGTACAGCTGCTGTGGCAGCGCGTGCCAGAAGTTCGCCACCCCCAGGTCGAACGCCTTGGCCAGCTGGTATCCGCTCAGCTCCTCGTCGAGAAGCGCCGCCGGCACGGCGTGCCGCAAAGCCATCGGACCACCTCTTTTCCACCTCTGTCCACGGAACTCGCGCCCATGATAATAAAGAAACTGACTAATCACATCCATGACTATCTGGGAGAAGCCATGGCCACCGCGGACCGCTTCCGCGCCGCTGTCGACAGCCGCGACCTCACCGCTCTGGACGACCTGTTCACCGAGGACGTCCGGCTCTACAGTCCGGTGAAGTTCACTCCCTTCGAGGGCAGGCCGATGGTGTTGGGGCTCTTCGGGGTCCTCATGCGTACCTTCGAGGACTTCCGCTACATCGGGCACTTCGACGGCACCGCCGAGACCTGCGCCGACGGTACCGAGACCCCGTCGATGGTCCTGCTCTTCCGGGCCACCGTGAACGGCAGGCAGATTCACGGCATCGACCTGTTGCATCTCGACCACGAGGAGCGGATCAAGGAGTTCACCGTGATGGTCCGTCCGCAGTCCGCGGTGCACGCCCTGGGCGAGGCGGTCCTCGCCGGTCTGGTCGCCGACGGCCTCGTCCCGGCCCCGGCCGATCACTAGAAAGAGTCATGGCGGCACGGGCGGCCCGGCCTTCAGGCTGACCGGTGTGAGCCGCTCGGCTCTGCCGACGCGGCTGCCTCGGCAGAGCGCGAGTGACATGCTGACCGGAAACCCCAGGTCGAGCCGCTTGTCCATGACACCGAACAGGTCCCTTCCCTGATGACCGGGCCGGCGGCCGGGGCAGGTCAGGTTCGCGAAGGCCGATCGGTGTGATTGGTGGAGATCCATCGGCCCAGTGTCGCCTCGGCCGCTCCGTTGTCGATGGCCTCGGCGCAGCGTGCCATCCCCACGGCGAGCCGGTCGGTGAGGGGGGCGGTAGAAGGGGTGACCGTCACCAGGGCGGCCGCGGCGTTGAGGAGGACGACGTCGCGGATCGGTCCGCGTTCTCCGCCGAGTACGGCCCGCAGGACGCGGGCGTTGCCGGCCGCGTCGCCGCCGCGCAGCGCCGAGGGTTCGGCACGCGGCACACCGAGGTCGCGAGGGTCGAGCAAGGTCTCGGTGACGTCGCCGTCGCACACCACCCAGACCTGTGATGTGGTCACAGTGGTGAGTTTGTCGAGTCCGTCGTGCCCCCGAACGACCAGAGCGGACAATCCGCGTGCGGCCAGGAGTTCGGCCACCACCGGGGTCATCCGCGGATCCGCCACGCCGACGACCTGGTGCCGGGGGCGGCCGGATTGACCAGCGGTCCCAGGATGAGGCGAGGACGGCCGTGTCGCGGCGGCGGGCTCCGGCCGGATCCAGGCCGCCGCGTTGGTGGATCAGACGGGCGAGTTCGCCGTACCACGCCCGGGGAGGACCGCGCAGTACTGCGCGGTCCTCCCCGACCTCGGCTGTGGATCTTCTGGGTGACCCGGCCTGGAAGTCCATGTCGGCGGGGGCGGCCGGGGTCTTCACGGGCTTCTCGGCGATGACGGCCCCGGTACCTCCGTGTCATTGGGCGGGGCGGTCCGAGGTTCGTTCCGCCCGTTGTCGGTGGGCCGGTCTACCGAACTGTGGGCCAGTGCTCCGGCGTTCACGCCGGGGGTGAAGACCCACGCGGGAGTGCCCGTTAGGGCGCGAGCGTGCCCTGACCTTTCGTGCCCGTGAGCAGGTCGGCTCACACGGGTCGTTGCTGTTGTTCGATGTGCTGCTGACCGCGAGCGCTGCGCCGCCCGCGCTTGCGGCGAAGGAGGAGCCGGACCACAAATGCCCGCTCCACAGGTGTTGGCGGACGTGAGCGCCGTACCTCCTTGCGCGGTACCCGCGCCCAGAGGCCCTTCAGTGAGCCGGCGAGCGTGGACAGGGCGACCTTCGGCGGGTGGTGGACCAGCGGGGAGGGGCGTGCTCGTCGTTGAACTCGCGAGGTTCGACCTCGAAGCCGGCGCGGACCTCGCGCATGAGCTCCTCGCGGCGCACCGGCCTCGGGTCGCTGAACACCCCACGCCGGTACCTCGTCACGAACACCGCGGGTGCGTGCAGGGGTGGTGAACGACATGGCGCCCGGGGCCTACCTCGGGGTTTGGATTCCACCGCGGTGACGTACACCAAACGATACGATCACGCTGTGGAGTTGGTCAGGCAGGCTCGGGCGCACGTGGCGCGACTCGACCTCAACGCGGAGCAGGTGGCGGTGCTGGACGCTCAGGCACACACCGCCCGCGCGCTGTGGAACCTGCTGCACGAGTACTTCACCTTCCGCCAGGGCCGGTTCGCGACGTTGAAGGACTGCGACGCGGCGATCCGCACAGCTCGCCACGAGATCGACTGGCTGGCACAACTACCCGCCCAGGCGGCGCAGGCGGTGCTGAGGACGTATCGGCAGGCGTGGGCGAATTTCCTCAACCCCGGCCATCCGGCCAAGCGGCCCACGTTCAAGGGCCGTCTGCGGTCCCGGTTGGCCGTGGACGTCCCCCAGGCCCGCGATCTGCAGATCAAGCGGGTCAACCGGCGCTGGGGTGCGATCAACCTGCCCAAGGTCGGGCGGGTGCGGTTTCGGTGGACCAAGGACCTGCCCGGCCTCACCGGGGGCGGCCCCGCCGGGCGGATCACCGGGGCGCGGCTGGTCAAGGACGCCTGCGGCTGGCAGGTGGTGTTCCGCACTCAAACCTTGGTCGCGCCGCCCCCCACCGCACACCCGGGCCACACGGTAGGGATCGACCGGGGCGTCACCGTCGCCTTGGCCCTGTCGGACGGCACGATGCGTGAGCACGGCCCCTGGCTCACCCCGGGGGAGAAGGAACATCTGCGCCGGTTGGAGAAGACGTCGGCTCGCAGGCGTGCTGCCCGGCCGAAGAAGACCCGCCCCTCGGGGCGGGAGGAGCGCACCTACCACCAGATCGCCCGGCTGCGCGCGAAAGCCAAGCGCCGAGCCGTCGACTGGCAGCACCAGACCACCACCGAACTCGCCACAGCCTTCGCTGTGATCAAGGTGGAGAACCTGTCCATCACGAACATGGTCGGCTCGGCCAAGGGCACGATCAAGAACCCGGGCAGGAATGTCGCTCAAAAGGCGGGGCTGAACCGGTCGATCAGCGGCGAGGCGTGGGGCCGGACCGTCACCCTGCTCGAATACAAGAGCGCCGACCGGGGCGGACGGGTCGTCAAGGTTCCCGCCCCGGGCACCTCGCAGATGTGCCACCGATGCGGTCACCGCGATGCGGACAGCCGCGACAAAACCGTGTTCGCCTGTACCGACCCCGCGTGTGGGTGGGTCGGGCATGCCGATACCAACGCCGCGATCAATATCAAGAACGCCGTCGGAACGCCGGTGTCAGGACGTGGAGACCTCGGGGTTCCCCGGTCTGTGAAGCGTCAACCCCCGCGCGTCGCTTGACCGCGACGCGACGGGAGAATCTCCGGCCCTTCAGGCCGGGGAGGAGTTCAACGTGAGTGGGCACAGAAACCCAGCGTGAGTAAGGGGAGACCATGACCACCCTCGAGAACCGGCCGAACACCGCCCTTCTCGTCGTCGACGTGCAGAACGGTGTCGTCGTGGGAGCGCACGAGCGTGACGCGGTCGTCGCGAACGTTGGCAGCCTTGTCGAGAAGGCACGGCGGGAACGGGTTCCCGTTGTCTGGATCCAGCACTCCGATGAGCAACTCGCGAGAGGGAGCGACGACTGGCGGATCGTCCCCGAGCTGACTCCGGGCGACGCCGAACCGCTTGTCGAGAAGAACTATGGCGACTCCTTCGAAGACACCGCTCTGGAGACCGTGCTGTCGGGCCTTGGCGTCGGGCGACTCGTCGTCGTCGGCGCACAGACCGATTGGTGCATCCGCTCGACACTCCATGGCGCGTTCGTCAGGGGATATGACACGACCCTTGTCGGCGACGCCCACACGACGGAGGACCAGACGGCATGGGGGGCGCCGCCGCCGGACCGGATCATCGCGCACACGAACCTGTACTGGACCCACCAGACGGCGCCGGGGCGGACGGCCGGGACGGTCGAGACCAAGAATGTCGACTTCGGCGGCACCTCCTGAAGCCTGTGCGACGCGGACCGGGTCCGTCCGCGGGCTGAGCGGTCAGGATTCGGACAGCATTGCCGGGCCGATGCGATCGCCGGGCCGGGAGGAGGCTGGGGCCTGCCGGCTGATGCGGAGCTGCTCGGTACGGGAAGAGCGGTCGGCCCGGCTCGAGGAGTTCGGGGTGCTGTTCGGCTCATGCCGGTGGCAGGACCTGGTAGCCATCGGAAAGGCCGACCCCGAGGTCGTCGTGGACCCGGACAAGCTCCACGACGAGCTGTACCGGGCCGAGCCGGGGTCCCGGAAGCAATGTGGAGATTTCCCATGTAAATACCGTTGACCCGCGGCGATGTACGGTTCTGTGGGCGAGCTCTCGATGCGCTCCGGCTGACGGGACTACTGGTTGCGGATGAGGTCCAGCAGCGCCGCGTGGGTCTCCCGGTCGGCCGCCACGATGAGCCCGCCCGCGCCGGTATGCGGCGGCCGGCCGTCGAGGCCGGTCAGCACACAGCCGGCGGCCCGGCACAACGCGATCCCGGCGGCGAAGTGCACGCTGTCGTGGAGCCGGCCGTCGGTGACGTAGGCGGCTCGCCGACCGGCGGCGACCCAGGCCACCGCCAGGGTGGTGGAGACGACGCGCGGGCGGAACCGCTCGGCGAACCCCGGATCGGCGAGCAGGGCGGCAGCACGGAAGGCGGGTGAGTTCGGGAACGGCGGGTCGAGGTTGGCGTCCACCAGCCGCGAATCCGGCGACGGCTTGAGCGGCTCGTCCACACCGCCGCGGCGGATGTAGGCGCGAACGCCGTCGGTCCAGAACACTTCGTCGGTGAACGGGTCGGCCGAGGCCGCCACCGTGATGTCCGAGCCCACGCGCAGGGCGACGTTCACCGCCGCCAGCATGGTGTGCACGGCGTAGTTCAGCGTGCCGCACAGAGGGTCGACCAGCCACACGCGCTCCGCCCCCGCCGGGCCCGTAGGCCCGCTCTCCTCGCCGGTCACGGCATCACCGGGCCGGGCGGTGCGAATGACATCAAGGATGGCCTGCTCCGCTTCCACGTCGGCGGCCGTGGCGAAGTCACCACCGGGTTTCTCCAGACGCGTCAGCGATGCGCCGAACATGGTGCGCACGACGGCCGCTCCCGCCTGCGCCGCCGTACGGGCCAGCTCGACGTCAGTGATCGGCATGAGTCACAGAATAGATCAGGCGGGGTCGGCCGCATGATTTTCTGCGAGTCAGGACATGCCGATCCTCAGTGCGGTGGAAAGGCCGCGGTCATGGCGAGGCCGCGACCGATTCCCCGGCGTTTTCTCGCACCGGTGAACATGATGGCTGCCCGTCCTGGAGGCTGAGCAGTTCGCCGGGGATGCAGCCGAGCGCGTGGCAGATTGCTGTCAGGGTGCTGAAGCGGATCGCGCGGTCATGGCCGTTCTTCAGGATCGACAGGTTCGCCACGGTCACGCCGACTCTCGCGGACAGCTCGACGAGGGTCATGCCCCGGGCGGTGAGGAGCTTGGCCGAGGCCTTGACGCTCCTGTCCGGCTGGGCTTCCGCCAAGCAGCCCGCCCCGCAGATATGATCCCCGTCCGCACGGGTTCGCCACCGTTGCCCACTTGTTAATCTACATTGTAAAGGCGCCGGACCGAGTTCAAGATCATTTACAACGGACTAAAGGCCTGCCCCCACAAGCAGAGGACCCG
Organism: Streptosporangium sp. CA-115845; assembly: GCF_050943795.1. Lineage (NCBI taxonomy): Bacteria > Bacillati > Actinomycetota > Actinomycetes > Streptosporangiales > Streptosporangiaceae > Streptosporangium > Streptosporangium sp. CA-115845. The sequence goes on from NZ_CP191988.1 coordinate 4,662,900, forward strand.
ATTTCAGGTGTCGATCGGGGCCGTCGCTTCTGTGGCGGCTTGCCGGAGTGCGTGGCGGCATGCCTTGATGGCGGGGTGCCGGCTGCGGCCTCGGCGTACCGCGGTGAAGATGCGGCGTGTCCGCTGGCCGCGGGGGAGTTGCCGCAGTGTGACGGTCGGGGACCGTCCGATCCATACGAGGTCGGGAAGCAGGGCGACGGCGTGGCCTTGTTCGACGAGGCGAAGGTGGATCAGGAGGTCGGTGGTCTCGAACCGTACGTCGGGTTCGAAGCCGGCGTTCCGGCACAGGGTCATGGCCCAGTGGCGGGCTGCCGTACCCTCGGGTTCCATGGCCCAGGTACGGTCGGCGAGTGAGCGCAGTGACGTCGCGGGGCCGTCCGTGTCATCGGCCGGTTCGGGCAGCGCGAGGCGGAGGAAGTCGTCGAGCAGGTCTTCCTGTTCCAGTTCGGCGGGCCGGGGGTTGGGGTTGCCCGGGTACTCCTCGGCGATGACCAGGTCGAAGTCGCGGGCCTGAAGTGCGGGCAGGGCCGTTTCCGGTGGCATCTGTGTGACGTGGGTCCGAAGGCCGGGGTGAAGATCGCGCAGGATGCTCAGTGCGCTGGGTATCAGGGCGAGGGTGGCGGTCTGGAACGAGGCGATGCGCAGGGTCCCGGTCAGATCGGTCAGGGAGGCGGCGATGTCCGCCTCGGCGCGCTCCAGATGTTTCAGCACCGCTTCGGTATGGGCGACGAGGATCTCTGCCTGCTCGGTCAGCCGCACGCGTCGCCCGATCGGCTCCAGTAGCCGGACGCCGGCCTCTGCCTCCAGTTGGGAGAGCTGCTGGGAGACGGAGGAGGGGCTGTAGGAGAGGGCGGCGGCGACGGCCGCGAGGGTGCCGCGGTGCTTGAGTTCGCGCAGCAGGCGTAGTCGGTGCAGGTCGAACATCGGCGGGCCGTTCTCTTCGTCGTCGCGGCGAGCTTTTGATCAGTTGGTTTCTCTGATGAATATAGGTCGGAAACATTCGCTGGACCGATTGGAGTGTGTGTCGCACGCTGGCTGCGATGTCTGAGATCGCTTCTTCCGTCCGTACGCCGCCGTGGTTCGCGCGGCCCGCCGCCAGGTTCTGGACCTGTGCGCCCGCCCCCGCTGAGGTGCGTGAGTTCCATGCCTCCCTGTTCGAGTACGCCCCTACCTCGCTGATCGAACTTCCCTGGCTTGCCGTCGAGTTGGGGGTTGGGCGGGTCTTCGTCAAGGATGAGTCGTCTCGTCTGGGGCTTCCCGCTTTCAAGGTGCTGGGCGCATCCTGGGCGGTGCACCGTGCCCTTGCCGAGCGGGCGGGGCGCGGTGGGGCGGGTCCGGTCACGTTGGTGACCGCCACCGACGGCAACCATGGCCGCGCTGTGGCTCATATGGCACGTCTGCTCGGCCAGCGCGCCCGCGTTTTCATCCCGTGGGGTGTTCATCCGAGAGCTGTGGCGGCCATCGCCGCCGAGCAGGCCGAGGTCGTTCAGGTCGCGGGCTCGTATGACGAGGCGGTGCGCCGGGCGGCCGGGGCGGCCGCCGCGTTGGACACGGTTCTGGTCCAGGACACCGCCTGGCCGGGCTATGAGCAGATCCCTGGTTGGATCGTCGAGGGCTATTCCACCCTCTGTGCCGAAATCGACGAGCAGTTGGCGGCGGCTGGAGCCGGGATGCCCGATCTTGTCGCCATCCCGGTGGGCGTTGGCTCGCTGGCCCAGGCCGTCGTCACCCACTACCGCAGTCGTCCGGCGGGGCCGGTCCCGGTGCTGTTGTCGGTGGAACCTGTGGCCGCCCCCTGTGTCATCGAGAGCCTCGTGCGTGGCGAACCGGTCAGCGTTACCACCGGTGAGACCATCATGGCCGGTCTGAACTGCGGCACACCCTCCACTATCGCCTGGCCTTACCTGCGTGGTGGGCTGGATGCCGCGGTGGCCATCGCCGATGCCGACAGCGCCCGCGCAGCCGGTGACCTCGCCGCCCTCGGTGTTTCCTGTGGCCCCTGCGGTGCGGCCTCGCTCGCCGGCGTCCGCGCTGTGCTCACCGGCGACGGCGCCGGCGAGCGCCGTGCCGCACTGGGGCTTGGCCCTGCTTCGACGGTGGTGTTGCTGTGCACCGAGGGCAGCGCGGCCAATCCGCATGCCACTGCGGATGTCTGAACTCATCTGTTCTGGCCTGTCGGGCTGGTCCGCGTATGTCGACGCAGGCCCTTCCCGGCTTCGAGGCGGCGACCGTTCGGGGTTTCCGAAGCGTACTGCTCAGAATTTTTCGCTGGACGAGGTGAAACGAGTGGTGCACGGTGCTCGAAGGTAGATCGTCTCGCACTCCTTGCCGTCTCGCCCGTTCCCGTGCCAGGGAGGCGACAGTGCTGTGGAAGGTTCGCATGCTCCACGAAACTCCTGTGGTTCCTGATACGTCAGACCCGGCTGCCCTCCTCGCCAGGCTCATCGCCATCGACTCCGTCAACCCCGAACTGGTGCCCGGCGGTGTGGGCGAGACGGTCATCGCCGATTTCTGCGGTGAATGGTTGGCCATTCGTGGCTTCGAGGTGCACCGCCTGGAGAAGCGTGCCGGCCGTCCCTCGCTGGTCGCGATCGCTCGTGGCACCGGCGGTGGACGGTCACTGATGCTCAACGGCCATCTCGACACCGTCGGCCTGGCCGGCTACGAGGGCGACCCGCTCGAACCGCGGATCCGTGACGGAAAGATGTTCGGCCGCGGAGCCTTCGACATGAAGAGCGGTATCGCGGCCATGATGATCGCCGCCGCGCGCGCCACGGCTCAGGGGCGCCTCCGGGGGGATGTCATCCTCGCCTGCGTCGCCGACGAGGAGCACGGCAGCCTGGGCACCGAAGAGGTCCTCAAGTCCTTCAGCGCCGACGCGGCGATCGTCACCGAGCCGAGTCATCTCGAAGTGACCCTCGCGCACAAGGGTTTCGCCTGGTTCGAGGTGGAGATCGAGGGGCGAGCGGCTCACGGGTCCCGTCCTGAGCTGGGCATCGACGCCATCGTCAAGGCCGGTCATTTCCTCGTCGCGCTGGAGGAGCTGGGGCAGCGCCTCGCCCAGGGGCCGGCGCACCCGCTTCTGGGGACGGGGACGGTGCACGCCTCCGTTATCCAGGGTGGGGAGGAGCCGTCCACCTACCCGGCGCGCTGCCGCGTCACGCTGGAGCGCCGTACCGTACCCGGTGAGAACGCCGACACCGTGGAAGGGGAGCTGACCGCGGTCCTCGATCACCTGGCTGCCGTGGTCCCGGACTTCCGCTACCGGCTGTCTCGCGGTCTGTGCCGCCGGCCCTTCGAGGCCGACCCGCGGGCCGCGATCGTATGCACCCTCACGCGCCACGCGACAAGGGTCCTCGGCCATCCGCCTGTGGTGCGAGCCGAGTCGTTCTGGACCGACTGTGCGCTGCTGGATCGGGCCGGCATTCCCTGTCTGCTCTTCGGCGTCGACGGCGGGGGTGCCCACGCGGCCACTGAGTGGGTCGACATCGCCTCCCTGCACCGAGTGGCCGAGATCCTCACCGATACCATCGCGGGCTTCTGTTCCTGAGCCTTCGGCCGGATCTGCCTTTCGTCGATCCCAGGCTCGCCTACGGCGCCGGGTGGCCACGATCAGTCCAGGTGCCTATGTGCGGATTAGCAGCTTCGGGAGTTCTGGGCCTTCGCTGCTGGGACAGGACGGCCACACCGTCGCCCGCTCCGCGACGCGGTCCTCCAGCGCCGCCGATCCGGGGGCTGATGGTGACGGGTTTCTCGGTCAGCCGCCGATGCCGATATAAGGCATGGGATCTGCTGACGAGCAAGGACCAGCGCAAGATCTCGTACGTCGCGCACACCGGCGACATCATCGAGAACAACATCCGCAAATCCGCCGACGAGGCCATGCGGCAGCAGGTCGTCGGCGAGTTCGAGGTGTCCTCGAGGCAGCAGCGCGTGCTGGACGACGCGGACATCCCGAACGGCGTGATCGCCGGCAACCACGACAACCAGCCTGGGGAGTGTCGGCCCACCTGTAGTACTGCCAGGAGTTGCAGGTGAATTGCGCAGACTCGCCATTCGGGCGCAGGGCGACCCAGTACGTTGTGGTCCCTTGCGGGCAGGAATTGTTCGACCAGAACTCGATGTCGCCGGCGGCCATCTGAGTCCACCGGCGCGAGAGGACTCGAAAGGCCATACGGTCGATCCGGGCGGAAAACCCATATCCCGACACCGGTCCGGGCGGGCTGGATGTCGGCGAGGCGAGCCCGGCCGTCACCGGGATGGACCTCTCTCCGGAAGACGGGAAGCAGGAAGCAGTAGATATACAGCGAGCGGCACGGCAAGCACCATAGAAGCGTCGGGCAGCAGAAAACGGCTTCTCTTTCACCGCGGGGCGGTTGTTTCCGGTTTTTCATCAGTGCCACGTGGTTCGGCCGTTTGCTGCTTCGCGGTGCTTCGAGCCAGCTCCCGCCAGCGCTCGTTCCATGGTTCCGGGGCAGCGCCGCATGCCGTTACGTAGGAGTGAACGAACTTCTGCGACGGCAGCTCTTTGGGGGTGAGCCGCCGCGAAAGGATATTGGGGTGGTACTTCATGCGGCGCCCCACCTCCTCCAGAGACAGAGGATCTCGCAGGCGGCGCAGGTCGTCCACGAACTCCGCGACCGGCCCTTGCCCCCGATCGATCGGTTGATCCTTGCGCCCACCTCTCGCCATATGATCCTCCGCTGGTGTCGGGCGGTTGTTGCGGTTGTTGCTGCCTTTTTTGCGCAGCTCAGAGGGGGTGCCAAAGAGTGGAGGCGGATGCCAGTGTCAGTTGCAGGACGACCGTAACCGCAGGGTTGTCATCTTCTCACTCCCATTCGCAGAAAGGGCTTCCCTTGTCCAAGATGTCACTTCTCCTCCGCTCAGAGGCCAGCCCCTCACGTGTCTGCCCTCTATCGGCTAAATCGTCAACCCGTCGGCTTGGCCGCGCCGTTGCGGCGGTCATGGGACTCGCGCTGGCCATCGGCCTGACTCCGGTCTCCGCTGCTCAGGCCTTGGCCCCCGCACAAGTACCGCTCAGCACGATGTCCTTCGATGGAGAAAAGCATGGTGTGGTTAAGACAACCAGAAAGATATGGGTCCCTAAAGGTGGAAAGGTCGGAGTATACGGTCGTAATACCGGATTTGCGACACTCTATATATCCAACCTGGACTTCAGGGTCTACCAGGGCAGCACTGATATCACGAACCAGTTCTGGCGACGGGTGGCGGGCGACTATTTCCTTCGTGAAGGCGAGGTGATTAACAAGCGCCTGGTGAACAGTACTGGGGCAGGTCGCTACTACTACATCTGGGCCCGGTGCGATACGCATAACCCGACTCGGTTCTCAGACTGCGACGGCGTGTTCACGGTGAGCAGTTGGAAGTAGTCGAGGGCCAGGTCCTCGTCTTCCAGCCGCCGGCCCGGCGCAGCCACGCCGAGTCGGCTTGCTCGGCCCTTCGCTCAGATCCGTGCGATTGGTTCTGCCTGGTTCCTGGGACGGCGTCTTACCAGGTCAGCGCAGTGGTACCACTACGGGAGCCAATCCGGTCCCAGGCCGGGCACCGCCATTCACAGCCGAAACCTCGGCTTCCGCTCCCACCGCCTGACGTGCGGTCTCCGGCGGACGCGGCCCGTTTCCGTCGTATTCCGGTGGCATCCCTCGTACGGCGTGACCAGGGAGGAGGCCGAATGGGCCGACTCCATCTTCAAGAAGTTCCCCAACCGCAATGGCATCCTGCTCTCGCACGACTACATCGTGCCGAGCACCAACCCCGACGGGCGCGGCGCTGGATTCTCCGCCCCCGACGGCTCGATGCTCTACAAGACGGTGGTTGAGAAGAACTCGAACGTCTTCCTCATCCTGGCCGGACACGAGCACGGCGTGGGCACCAACGTGAAGCCGAAGGTCGGCCAGGTCGGCAAGGGCGTGGTCGAACTTCTGGCGGACTACCAGTTCTACACGGTGTCGGCCGATCGGCTCGGGCTCACCGAGATCGGCGGGTACAACCCGACGGACCAGCTCCAGTTCGGCGCGAGCTTCTTCCGGCTGCTGCAGTTCGACGTCGAGCGAGCGGAGCTGACCGTGGACACCTGCTCCCCGCTGCTCAACGACTTCGGCGCCACCGAGTTCGAGAGGACAACATGGTGCTGCCGGTCGATCTCACCTCCCGCACGACGAGCTTCCAGGCCGACTCGCTGGCGCTCTACAAGCCCACCCGGTTCGCCGACGGCCCCACCCACCTGGCTGTGACGCCGCAAACGCCATTCGCCGCAGTCAGGTCCCGTCGCGGATCAGTCGATCTGCATGACGACGGCCTTCGGCTCGGTGAAGAACTCGCGGCTGAAGGTGCCGCCCTCGCGCCCGACGCCTGAGTCGCCCGCCCCGCCGAACGGGGCGCGCAGGTCGCGGACGAAGAAGCAGTTCACCCAGACGGTCCCGGCCCGCAGGCGGGCGGAGACTCGGTGCGCCCGGGACAGGTTCTCGGTGAACAGCATCGCGTTGAGCCCGTAGCGCGTGTCGTTCATCAGCGCCACGACCTCGTCCTCGGTGTCGAACGGCGTCACCGTGACGACCGGGCCGAAGATCTCCTCGCGCTGGTGGCGGCCGGTGGCGGGCATGCCGGTGATCACCGTGGGACGGACGAACCAGCCGTCGCCGAGGCCGCCGGAGCGGATGGAGCCGCCCTCCTCGGCGACGGTCTCGACGTAGCCGCGCACCTTGCGGTAATGGGTCTCCGAGGCCAGCGGGCCGAGTTGGGTGGAGTCCAGCTTGGGGTCGCCCAGGCACATCGCCTCGGCCGCGGCGGTGAAGCGGGCGATGAACTCGTCGAACACCGGACGCTGGACGTACAGACGCGAACCCGCCAGGCACACCTGCCCGGCGTTGGTGAAGATCGCCTTGATGGACCAGCTCACCGCGTTGTCGAGGTCGGCGTCGGCGAAGACCGCGTTGCCGCCCTTGCCGCCGAGTTCCAGGCTGACCGGCACGAGGTGCCCCGCGGCCGCGGCCGAGATGACCCGGCCGGTCGCGGACTCGCCGGTGAACGTGATCCGGTCGATCCCAGGGTGCTCGGTGAGCGCCTGCCCGGCGGAGTCCGGGCCGTGGCCGTGGACGACGTTGAGCACCCCGGGCGGCAGGCCCGCCTCCAGCGCGAGCCTGGCGAGGATGGTGGCGGAGGCGGGGGTGTCCTCGGCGGGCTTGAGCACGACCGTGTTGCCCCAGGCCAGTGCGGGCGCGATCTTCCAGGTCTCCAGCATCAGCGGGAAGTTCCACGGGGCGATGGCGGCGGCGACCCCGACGGGCTCGTAGCGGGTGTAGGCGTGGTGGCCGGAGTCCATCGGCAGCGTCTCGGCCGTGGTCAGCCGGGCGTGGTCGGCGAAGAAGCGGAAGTTGTCGGCGGCGCGGGGCACATCGTTGCCGCGGCTCTGGGTGATCGGCTTGCCCATGTCGCGGGTGTCGGCCAGGCCGAGCTCGTCGGCGTGCTCGAGGATGAGGTCGGCGAGGCGATGCAGCAGCCTGCCGCGCTCGGCGCGGCCCATGCGCGGCCACGGCCCCTCGTCGAATGCCCGCCGCGCCGCCGCCACGGCCCGCTCCACCTCGGCCGCGCCGCCGAGCGCGACCTCTGCCCACGGCTCGCGGGTGTAGGGGTCGACGCTGGTGAACGTCTCGCCGCCGGAGGACTTCACCTCGGCACCGTCGATCATGTGTCCGAAGAATTCCATGTCAATCACCTTTGTTGATCTCGTCGCGTTCGGCGAGCGTCTGGTCTCCGGCCGCCCAGTGGGTGCGCGGCACCTCGCGTACGATCACCCGGATGCTCGGAGCAGGGGCGCCGAGCGAGCGCTCGACGGCGGCGTGCACCTCGTGGATGAGCGCCCGGATCGCGCCGGGTTCGCGGCCCTCGGTCAAGGTCACCTCGACCAGCGGCATGTCACACCCCCGTCACGGACACGGAGCCGAGGCCGCTGAAGCGCAGGGTCAGCGACGAGCCGCGCCGGAGCGGCATCGTGTGCTGGGCCCGGTAGGCGGTGGCCTGGTCCGGACCCGGCCGTTCTTCGGTGATGGGGCCGTGGCCGGCGCGGTTCCGCCCGGCCTTCAGCGGCACCTCGGCGGTGCGTTCTATGGTCCATTCACTCATGCGATCGATCCCCTTTCCGGTGGCCGTCGTTTCGGCCGGGTGAGGCGCGGGGGAGTAGGGGAGAGGGCTCAGCTCCGGCCGAGAGGGCGGCGGATCTGAGGTTGGCTGTGGACGCGGCGCGTGGGGCCCTGCCACATGTCGATCGAGCCCGGCTCGGCCGGGTCGAAGTAACGGGGCCGCCAGGCGTCCTCGTCGGTGATGAGCCGCACGCCCCAGGAATACTCGTAGGTGATCCCCTCCGGCCCCTTGAAGTAGACGAACACCGCCGTCGACTGCGGATGGCGGCCGGGGCCCATCTCGATCTCGACCCCGTTGGCCTGCAGGAAGTGACAGTTGCGCATCAACGCGTCGAGCGAGTCGACCTGGAAGTTGATGTGACACAGCCCCGGCTGGCTGCCCTGGAACACGGCCAGCTTGTGGTGGACCTGGTCGATGCGCATGAGGCAGGCCCAGTCGCCGATCCAGTCCGACACGCGGGCGTTGAACAGGCCGGACCAGAAGCGGTACGCCTCGCGCACGTCCGGGGCGTCCAGGCACAGGTGCCCGAACTCGGTGATGCCGGCCTCGCGTCCGTAGCGGACCGGTGCGGTCAGCGCCACCTGGTCGATCACCAGGTCGATGCGGTTGCCGAACGGGTCGTCGAACGACAGGAAGTCCCGGACCCGGCGTGAGTGGGCCTCCTTGGCGTCGCCCCGTACGACGGTGACGCCGGCCTTCTCCAACTCGGTCTCGGCGGCGGCGAGCGCGTCCTCGTCCCGGACGGTGAATCCGGAGCTGATGACCCCGGACTCCCCCTCGACCAGGGCGAGGCAGTGGTGGCGCTGGTCGGCGCGCAGGTAGGCGACGCCGTCCTCGTGGGCGGTGAGCTCCAGGCCGACGATGTCCACGGCGAACCGTAAGGCGGCGTCCAGGTCGGCGGCGCCGGACCGGACGTAGGCGATGTCGTCGAGCTCGATCATGACAGCTCCCGGAGGTAGGACCAGATGCGGTTGGACAACTCGGATCGCACGGCCCGCCAGGCCTCCTGCTCGGCGGGTGTGAGGGGGGTGGGGGTGCCGGAGGCGGTGGCGGTGGCGTTCATGCGGGCGGAGGCCTCCAGCACCCACATGAGGGCGACGGCCTGGCCGACGTTTTCGCCGACGGTCACGGCGCCGTTGCCCCGCATGATCAGGGCAGGCGCCTCACCCAGGCGCTTGGCCAGCGCACGCCCGCGCGTGCGGTCGCGCACCAGCGTCGCGTCGTCGAACACGGGCACCTCTGGCCCGAGGAACGCCCCCTGCCCGTGCAGCGGCAGGATCGGCACCCCCGCCGAGGCCAGAGCCGTGGCAGTGGGCGGCTGTGCCCGGCAGATCGCCCGCACGCCGGGTCGCGCCCGGAAGATCTCCAGGTGGATCCACGCCTCGCGCGGCGTGCCGTCGGGCAGGTCGGTGGCATCCAGCGGGACCTCGGCGTGCTGCGTGTCAGGCCCGAGCGTCCCGAGCGGCACCGGCGGGGTCATCAGCAGCCGATCGTCCCCGACTCGCAACGACACGTGCCCGAACGCGGTGACCAGCCCGGCCGCTGCCAGCGCCCGTCCGGCGTCTGTCAGCTCTGTGGTCACACCGGCACCTCCCTGCTCGTGCGCATCAATAAAAACAGGGAGGACAATACATGTATATTTGTACATGTTCTAGGGCAAGCCGGGCGCCCCTATGCTGAGGGCATGTCGCTTCAGTACGCACTGCTCGGCGTCCTGGAGGCGCGCCCGATGAATGGGTACGAACTGACCCGCTTCTTCGATGCCGCCCCGCGCTGGGTGTGGTCCGCGCCGCAGAGCCAGATCTATCCGACGCTCCGCCAGATGGAGCAGGCCGGGCTCATCGAAGGTCAGAAGGAGATCCGTGGCACGCGGCTGAAGCGGACGGTGTACTCGATCACCGAGCGCGGGCTTGAGGAGCTGAGGACCTGGCTGGGCACCGGCCACGCCCTGGCTCCGGTGCGCGACTCGTTCTTCCTGCAGGCACTCTTCTTCGACATGGTTGACGCGGATCGGGCCGCGTCCGTGCTCAAGGCGCACATCGCCGAGCAGGAGCAGCTGATCACGGAGTGGCGCGCGCACCGGGAAGCGCTGCTGGCCAAGGACACCGACCTGCTCAAGGAGCGGCTGAAGAACCGCCCGCCGGCCGAGCACGACCGCATCGCCGGGCTGAAGGCGCACGTCTTCACGGGCCAGATCGCCGTCGCCCAGGCCCGCGCCGACTGGGCCCGCGAAAGCCTCCGCCTCCTCGCGGAAGGCGTCTGATCGAACTCGCCGACGACCAGCGCCTGATCGCCTGCCTTCCGGCGGACGAGGCGTCGTCGGCCGCGCTCGAGCGCCTGGCCGGCCGCCACCACTGTTATCTTGATCAACTTTGAGCGAGAGGCGAAACCGGCACATGACATCGAGCACCTATCGTGGAAGTGATGCACGGCCGGACATCTACGACGGCCGGTAGCATTGAGTGATCCGCTGGTAGATGGGAGTCTCACCTGATGCGTGGTCTGGGAGATCTGGAGTCCACGGTCATGGAGCGCCTGTGGTCGTATCACCGGCCGGCGTCGGTCAGGGACGTGCTCGAAGATCTTCGTCGTGAGCGGGACATCGCCTACACGACCGTCATGACGGTGATGGACAAGCTGCACAAGAAAGGCCTGCTCCGCAGGAAGCCGATCGGCCGGGCGTATGTCTACGAGACGGTGGCCAGCAAGGAGGCCTACACCGCCGAGTTGATGCGCAGCAGTCTCGCCTCCAGCGGAAACCAGGCGGCCACGCTGGTGCACTTCCTGGAGCGGCTGACCCCCGAGGAGGCGACCGCGCTGGAGGCCGCCCTGAAGGTGTATCCGCCCGGGGGGCGCACATGACGGCCGCGGCCGTCCTGGCCCTGTACGCGGTGGTCGCGGTGGTCGTGCTGCCCCGCCTGCTGGGCCGGGGCGAATGGGCTGATCGCGCACCTCGTCTGGCGATCTCCGTCTGGCTGGCCGGCTGCGCCTCCGTGGCCGCCTCTGCGATCCTCTCGATGCTCGCTGTCGCGATCCCGGCCAGTGTGATCGGTCATGGCCTGGCCGAGTTCTTCGAGGCGTGCGCGGACATGCTCTCCGACGGCGCGTCCCTTGCCGCCCCGGGCACTCGCGCCGCCTTGCTCGGCGCCGGGCTGATCGCGGCCAGGATCGCCTACTGCGGGGCGGCCATCCTGGTCAGGGCGCGACGGGAACGGCGACGGCACGCCGAGATGCTGAACCTCCTCGGCCGCCACGACGGCGCGCTGGACGCGGTCGTGCTCGATCACGACGAGGCCGCCGCCTACTGCCTGCCCGGCCGCGACGGCAGAGCGGTCATCACGACCGCGGCCCTGCGGTCCCTGGCTCCCGAGCAGGTCGCCGCTGTCCTCGCTCACGAGCAGGCGCACCTGCGCGGGCGCCATCATCTCGTCCTGGCCGCCGCCGAGACCTTCTGCCGTGCCCTTCCTTGTCTGCCGCTGTTCGCCCGGTCCCGGAGCGAGATCGCACGGCTGATCGAGCTCCTCGCCGACGACGTCGCGGCCCGCCGCCACCCGCGTATCCACATCGCCGCCGCGCTGGTCCGGCTCGCCACGGGACGGGCACCGGCGTTCGCGCTGGGCGCGGGTGGCGAGACGGCCCTCACCCGTGTTCGGCGCATGCTCAGCCCGGCGGCTCCGCTCGGAGCCCGGGAACGCGTCGCGGGCCTGGCCGCGGTCGCCCTCCTTCTCATCGGCCCCGCGGCCGTGGCGGCGATTCCCGGGGTGGGCTCGTTCCTGGCCCATCACTGCCACGGCGTCTCGCTGTTCTAGCCACCTACCATCTACGATGGCAGATAGTAGGTGGCGGTAGGGTGCTGTCATGGTCTTCATCAACCGGCGTCCTTTCCTGCGTACGGGCGTCGCCCTGGCCTTCCTGGCTCTTGCCGGCACGGCGTGCACCGAGGAGCCCTCATCGGGCGCCGCCGATTCGGCCGATCCCGGAATCGGGCACATTCACGGTCTCGGTGTTGATCCGGCGGACGGCACGGTCTATGTCGCGGGGCACTACGGCCTGTTTCAGATCCGGTCCACGAACACGGCTCGGCGTGTGGCCGATCGGATCCAGGACCACATGGGTTTCACCGTCGTCGGGCCCGGGACCTTCCTGGCCAGCGGACACCCGGGGGAGGCCGACGCCTCATCCGGGGCCTCCCCGCACCTGGGGCTGATCCGCACGACGGACGCCGGTGCCACCTGGACCTCGGTGTCGGAGGCGGGCACCGCTGACTTCCACGCCATTCAACCGGCGGGCGCCACCCTCTACGCCTACGACAGCCAGAAGGGGCAGATACGGCGCAGCGGTGATCAGGGGAAGAGCTGGGTGCCGGGGGCGAGAGCAGAGATGATCGATCTGGCCGCTCATCACGAGAAGCCGAATCGCGTGTACGCGACCACACCGGACGGGCTCCGGGTCAGCGATGACGGCGGCGTGAACTTCGCCGCGCTCGCCGATTCCCCGCTCATGTCCCACGTGGACTCTGTCGGCAAAGACGATCTCGTCGGAGCCGGGACCGACGGCCAGGTGCACACCAGCAGGGACTCCGGCAGGACCTGGCAGGTGGCGGGCCGGCTGCCAGGCCAGGTCGCCGCCTTCGCGGCTGTCGACCGGCAGCGTCTCCTCGCGGCCATGGAGGACACGACCGTCATGGAGTCAACAGACGGAGGACGCCGGTTCTCCGTGATCTACCGTCCCGCCTCGAGCTGATCGAGCACGCCGGGTGGTGGCGGGGCAGCGCAGCCTGGCCGCTCGCGGGCCGACGCGGCCGGCCGCTGCTCGTCGACCACATGCCGTGCCGATGTCGAGCCGTCATCGCCGGCCCGGACCGACGCCTCCCAGCCCGGTGCTCAGCTGGGAGGCGTCGGGCCGTTCGCGGTCCCGGTACCGCGGGCGACGGCACTCCACTCCGGCCGCACCACCTCAGATCTTCGCGCCGCCCATCCGCCCCGAACCGTGGCCGACGTGCGCTTGGCTCATTGGATCGGGTGCGCCGGCTGCGGCGTTGGCGTAGCGGCGGGCCAGGTGCGCGAAGGCGTCCTTGAGCTCGGCCGGGCCGACGACCTCGAAGTCGGCGTCGAACCTGCCGATGGTGGCGGCCAGGCCAGGCCATGACCACGAGCCCAGGACGAGCCGGCAGCGCTCCGGGCCGAGTTCCTCGACGACTCCGTCGCGGGTGTAGCGGGACACGGCGGCGGCGGGCAGGTCGAGGATCACCTCGCCGCGGCAGGGCCAGTCGCCAGAGCCGCCGGAGCCGCGGAACCTGCCGGCCACGAAGGCGGCCACCTCACCTCCGGGCAGCTCGCGCGGGGTGAAGCGTGGCCCTGTGGGGGTGCGCGGGGTGATCCGATCGGCACGGAAGGTGCGCCAGTCCTCGCGGTCGAGGTCCCAGGCGACGAGGTACCAGCGCCCGCTCCAGGTGACGAGGTGATGGGGCTGCACCCGGCGCGGCGGGGTCTGCACGCCGCTGTCGTCCATCCCCGGTGGGGATGCGGGGGTGTAGTCGAAGCGCAGCACCTCGCGGGCGTGGACGGCGGCGCCGAGTGCCACGAGCACGCCGCTGTCGACCTGTGGGTCCGGTTGGATCGCGGGCCGCTCGACGGCGGTGACCTGGAAGGTGTCGATCCGGCGGCGCAGCCGTGCGGGCATGACCTGCCGGACGGTGTTCAGCGCGCGCGCCGCGGCTTCCTCGATGCCGGCACCAGTGGTGGTGGCGACCTGGAGTGCGATGGCCAGGGCGACGGCCTGCTCGTCGTCGAACAGCAACGGGGGCAGCTCCGTGCCGGCGTCGAGCCGGTACCCACCGTCGGGCCCCTTGAAGGCCACTATGGGATAGCCGAGCTCGCGCAGGCGGTCGACATCACGGCGCACGGTGCGCGGGCTGATGTCCAGCCGCTCGGCCAGCAGCGCCCCCGGCCAGTCCCGGCGCGTCTGGAGCAGCGAGAGCAATGACAGTAGTCGCGCTGAAGTCTTCGGCATGGTCCCCATATTGCCCGGAGAAGCGGACACTCCCTGGCCGCTTCGCCTGCGACTGTTGTCGCGTGCCAGTCAACGACAACAACCCGAAGGACCCGAACGCCGTGACCGCCACCACCATGCCCCCCTCAACCCTCGACGCCGAGCGGGGCGACCTGCTCGCCGCGCTCGCGACCGCGCGATCCGCCCTGACCAGCGCCGTCCGCGGGCTCAGTGACGAGCAACTCGGCGAGCGCCCGACGGTCAGCACGCTGTGCCTGGGCGGGCTGATCAAGCACGTCGCGTCCATCGAGGAAGGGTGGATGCGCTTCGTGGTCGAGGGTCCGTCGGCGATGCGCCACGACCTGCCCGACGGTGTCACCTGGGCCGACCTCGCGGCCGGTACCGCGCGCGAGATCCCGCAGTGGGCGATCGACCATCAGAACGACTTCCGGATGCTGCCCGGCGAGACGTCGGCCGGGATCCTCGCGCGTTACGAGCAGGTCGCCGCCCGCAGCGAGGAGATCGTCGCCGCCGTTCCCGACCTGTCGGCGACGCACCCGATGCCGGAGGCACCCTGGAACGAGCCGGGAGCGGTGCGCAGCGTACGCCGGGTGCTGATGCACCTCATCGCCGAGACCGCCCAGCACGCCGGGCACGCCGACATCCTGCGCGAGACGCTCGACGGGCAGAGATCAACCTGATCGGGGACGGGGCCCCGCCGGATCGGGCATCGTCTTGACCGGTGTCATCCACCGGACCCGGTGGACCCCGGGCCGGGATTCACCACCCACTCGGGTCCTGCCTGAAATCGAAAGGAACGGCGTCACCGTGAAGATGCGCGAGCCGGGGCGGACCGGTATTCAGGTCAGCCCCCACCACCTGGGCACCATGATGTTCGGCCGGGTGGCCGACACCGATCGGACCGACCTGGTGTGTAACGGCAGGATATACATGATCGGCGTCTTCGACGCCCCGGTCTCGGAGATCGTCGAGGCCCGGTGGGTCGCCGACCGGCGCGGTCTGCGGTGCTTCCGCACCGGGCGGTCCCCGTACTCGATCGTCAATCGCGGCATCGAGCGCGAGGTCCTGCCCACCTGTGAGCGCTATGGCAGGCCCATCGCCGGTGTGGAGTCCGCCGGCGATGGGCCTGCTCACCGGCCGCTGCCGCAAAGGTCGGCCCGAGGCGCGAAACGCGCGGATGAACCGGGTGCCCCGGCACCTGACCGACGAGCGCGCTGCGGCATGAGCCGATGACCGTTCTCGACACCCGGGCGCTCAACCGCGCGACGCTCGCCCGGCAGTTGCTGCTCGATCACGCAGACGTGCCGGTCCTCGACGCCGTCGCGCACCTGTGCGGCCTGCAGGCGCAGGAACCGCAGGAACCGTTCGTCGGGCTCTGGGCGCGGCTGCGCGCGTTCGACCCGGAGGTGCTCTCGGATCTGCTGATCCGGCGGAGCGTGGTGCGGACCCATCTCATGCGCCGCACCGTCCACCTCCTCGCCGCCGACGACGCCCTGGCCTGGCGGGCCCGCCACGACACCATGCTGCGCCAGCGGGTACTCGGGAACTACCGCCGCGAGCTCGCCGGGGTGGACCTCGGCGAGCTCGCGGCGGCAGGCCGGGCGGTGATGGCCGACGACGAGCCCCGGTCGATGACCGAGCTCGCGCGGGCGCTGGCTGAGCGCTGGCCGGCGCCGGGAGCGCGGGCGCTGGGCGAAATGCTGATCGCCGCCCTCGTCCCGGTGGCGCAGCTGCCGCCGCGCGGGCTGTGGCGCACGAGGGCGGGAGTGCGCAACGTCCTGCTCTCCTCCTGGCTGGGGCGCGAGATCGACCCGCCGGCCCCGAAGGGCTCCGATCCGGTCGGTGAAGTGCTGGTACGGCGCTATCTGGCCGCGTTCGGCCCCGCCGCCGCGGCCGACCTGCGCGCCTGGTGCGGCCTTGCCGGACTGCCGGCCGCGGTGGCCGCGATACGCGAGGAGCTGGTCACCTTCCGCGACGAGCGAGGCCGGGAACTGCTGGACCTCCCCGACGCGCCGCGCCCCGACCCCGACACACCCGCCCCGGTGCGGTTCCTGCCGGCGTTCGACAACGCGCTCCTCGGTTACCACGACCGCAGCCGGATCGTCGACGACGCCCACCGCGGCCTGTCGGTCGCCGGCGCTCGCGTTGTCCTGGTCGAGGGCCGGGTCGCCGCGACCTGGAGCGTCAAGGCAGGCACCGTGGCTGTCACCCCGCTGCGCCGCTTCTCCCGAGCCGACCGCACCACCGTAGCCGAGCAGGGGCGGGCGCTGGCGTCGTTCCTCTCCGACGACGACAGCCGCCGCGTACAGATCGCCGCGTCCCCCAGCTGAGCGACTGCTTCCCCTGGGCGGGGGCGGGGGGCGCGCTTCGCTTCACGCTGCCGAAGGGCCCGCACGGTCAGGCGCCTGTTTACGGCGGCGGGGGACCCACGCCGCCCCGCGCCTCAGGGTTCTCGTCGGTCCCGGACCTGATCTGCCCCGACCACGCCGGCAGCGGTGGCGACGGCACCAAACGGCGATCAGGCCGGGCGCTCACCTCAGAACGGCTCAGAACGGCTCTGACCAGGGCGGATGCTCGGCCGCGGCTCCTTTTCGGGGCATTCGGTGTCACCCGTGAGCGCTACTTCTCGTGAATGCGGCGGATGAACCACGACACCGAAAGCCGGCGATGTCCTTGTAGCGCACATCCGGACATCGCCGACCACTCTGTGGCCTACAGCCGCTCGAGAAGCTCCTGCATCTGCTCGATCTCAGCCTGCTGGGCGGTCTCGATGGTTCTGGCGAGTTCCTTGGCCTTGGGATCGGCCCCGTCGCGCTGCTCGGTCTTGGCCATCGTGATCGCCCCCTTGTGATGGGCGATCATGAGTTCCGCGAACATCCGGTCGAACCGGGCGCCCTTTGCCGCCCGGAGCTTGACCATGTCCTCCTCGGTCATCATGCCGGGCATGACATGCCCGCCGTGACCCTCCGGGGCGGGAGCCTTCCAGAGGGACAACCAGTCGGTCATGGTGGCGATCTCCGGTCCCTGCGCGGCCTCGATCTTCGCCGCCAATTCCTTCACCTCCGGGTCGGAGGCGCGCGTCTCGGCCAGCTTGGCCATCTCAACGGCCTGCTCGTGATGCGGGATCATCATCTGGGTGAAGGCGACGTCGACGTCGTTGAAGGAGGCTCCCGGCTTCTGGCTCGCGGTGGTGGCGGGAGCGTGAGTACTGCTGGTCGTGCCGGTGTGGCCGGTCATCGCGTCGTCCCCGCCTCCGCAGGCGGTGAGCAGCGCGAGGGCGCCGGCTCCCGCTGTGGCGGTCAGTGCGAGCCTGCGAAGGGCGGAGTGGTCGGTGAACATTTCCATGGTCTCTTTCCGGTCGGTCGTATCTGCGTGTCGATCGTCGGCGGGCGGATTTTCGATGCCGTCCGCGGTGAGGATCGGCCTATAGCCGCAAAACCGAGAGACACGCCAGGCGTAGGGCCGTCCTGCGCGGGGGTGGGCGGGCGACGAGCGGCATCGGCGAGGCATCTGCCGTTCGGGCCTGCGAGATTCGCCGCGTCCACAGGGACGCCATACCGATGAGGAGAAGGAGGAAGGAGGTGAGTACGGCCAGGCAGACGGAGCTCGGATCAGGGGTGAGGGGAGTGTCGTCAAACCCTGAGATCGGTTGCCCGGCCTGGGGCATCGGAGCGGGAAGGAGCATGGCGCGCGCTTCCGGCACTCCATGCTCGGCGGTAGAGGCATGCTCGAAGGCGGCAGGCGTACCGCCGTGTTCCTGCTGATGGTCCAGATGCCCCAGCGTGTGCATCCCGGCGACGCCCAAAACCAGGGCGATCAGAAGAAGCCGGTGCGACACCCGCGACGCGAACCGGCGAGTTGAGCCGCCCATCGTCTCCCCCCGCAGTCACGGCCTGGCCTTTCCGATCATCCTACTATCCATGATAGTAGGATGATCCGGCGTAGGCATGCGGCAGGACGCCCTTACGGGGGCGGACAACGAAGAGGTGTGCGCATGCCCCGGATGCCCATGACGGGATCCGGCACCGACGTCCGGTCTCGCCGTGCGCGTCGCCATGTACCCCGGGCAACGCCGACGTACCCTCGGGGAGGCCTGAGCGGGACTCCGGCAGTGGAACCTGCGGGCCATCGCCTCTGATTGGAGATCTCTCAGATCCGGGCATGGTGTTGTCAAGGAGAACGACGTGATGTGCGGCCCGGAAACGCCGCCGTGAGCCGAGCCTGCCGCTCGTCGGGCCCGGATGCCGACGGTGCCCCTCACCCGGGATCGCGTTTCGCGGAGGAATTCACGATTGGTGATAGGAGGGTTCGATCTCGGCGCCCTCCGGCATGAGGGAGAAGGCCCATGACAGATCACATGGACACCCGGCACGGCGCCGCCAAGGAGCGCAGCACTGCGATCCTCGATGTCAGCGGACTGCGGTGGGCCACGGAGCAGAACGTCGTCGCGGCCCGGCTCGGCCGCCGTCCGGGAGTGCTGGAGGTGGAGGTCAACCCGGTCGCCCAGACGGCGACCGTGGTGTTCGACCCGACCCGCACCTGTCTGGCCGAGCTGCGCACCTGGGTGATCGAATGCGGCTACCACTGCGCCGGTCAGTCAGTGCCCTCTCACATCTGTGATCCGATGGCCGAGCCGGACCCGCCACCCTTCGACCGCAAAGATCCCTCCCACGGCGCTACCACGAAACAGCACGCACCCGGTCGCGACACCCGTGTGGAGGACACAGCGCGGGCCGGGGCCGCCGGGCACGAAGCCCGCGTGATGCCGGCCGAGCACGTGGATCATGGTGGGGTTGAGGGCGTGGTCTCTCCGCACGAGATGATGGGTCACGGCGGGATGTCGATGGCCGCGATGGTGGCCGACATGCGCAACCGGTTCCTGGTGGCGCTGCTGTTCTCCATTCCGATCGTGGTGTGGTCGCCGATCGGCACCGAAGTGCTCGGCCTGAACCTGCCGGTCCCGTTCGGGGTGCGCCAGGAGGTGTGGGCGCTGCTGCTCAGCCTGCCGGTGATCTTCTACTCGTGCTGGATCTTCTTCGCCGGGGCGGTGCGGGCGCTGCGCGCGAGCACCCTGGACATGATGGTGCTGGTCGCGGTGGCGGTCGGCGCGGGCTGGCTGTACTCGGTGATCGTGACCCTCACCGGCGGTGGTGAGGTGTTCTACGAGGCCGCCACCGTGCTGGCCGCCTTCGTGCTGCTGGGGCACTGGTTTGAGATGCGCGCCCGCGGCGGTGCCAACGACGCCGTCCGCGCCCTGCTCGACCTGGCCCCGCCCAAGGCGACCGAGGAGAACGCCATCGCGGCTCCGGCGATCATGGGGTTGAGCAGGCCGAGTGGCGATCGTGCCGAGCGAGACCAGGGTGTCCATGGTGGCGGCGCCGTGGCGCAGGTTGATCCACGCGGCCCGGTGGAAGGGCCAGCCCGCGTAGGCCACGACCGGGGCGGCCAGGGCGAGTGAGAGCCACTGCCAGTTGGTGAACTGCAGCGCAGGGATCATCGCCATCGCGATCACCGGCACGGCGAGCACCACGGCGGTGATCAGTCGCCGGCGCAGTGACTGAAGTTCGTCTTGAGGCTCGTTCTGCGATTCATCGCGTTTTGCGCCGCCGTCAGGCTTCGGGGGAAGCGCGGCGGTGTAGCCGGTTTTCTCCACCTCGGCGATGAGGTCTTGGGGATCGACGCCCTCGGTGAAGGTGACCTTGGCCTTCTCCGTGGCGTAGTTGACGGTCGCACTCACGCCGTCGAGCTTGTTGAGCTTGCGCTCGATCCGGTTGGCGCAGGACGCGCAGGTCATGCCGCCGATCGAGAGTTCGACCGTGTCTTGTGCTCTGTCGTCGGTGAGGGGGGACATCACCTGCTCCTTTCGCTCGTCATGCCAGAGGTCGGTGATCGTGGTCGCCGTGCGAGCCGGATACGGACGACTCGGGCGGCTCTACGAGCCGGACGTGTGGCGGGGGCGTGCCGGGACACGCCCCCGAACCGGGTTACATCTGTACCGTCTCGGGTTGAGCACTTGTCTCGGCTGTCTGCTTTGGCTTGCGCATGAGCAGCAGGGTCAGCAGGGCCCCGGCGGCGGCCACGGCTCCGGCCCCGATGAAGGCGGCTTGGAAACCGTCGGTGAGCGCGGGCAGGTTCCTCAGCTCCGCGGCCCCCCGGGAAGTGGCGATCGCGGTCATCACGGCCAGGCCGAGCGCGGAGCCGACCTGGTAGGTGGTGTTGACGATCCCGGAGGCCAGACCGCTCTCCTCGGGCCGCACCCCGGACATGGCCGACATCATGGCCGGGATGTAGGCCAGCGACATGCCGACCGCGGCGATCAGCGAGGCGGGCAGCACGTCGACGGCGAACGTCCCGTCGGGCCTGGCCATGGACAACCCCACCAGGCCCACGGCCAGGATGAGCAGGCCGATGACGATCAGTGGTTTGGCGCCGAACCGGCCCAGCAGCCTCGCGGTGACGCCGATCATGAAGATCATGATGGCGATGGTCATCGGCAGTAGCGCCGCGCCGCTGGGGAAGGCGCCGTAACCGAGTACCTGCTGCAGGTAGAGGTTGAGGAAGTACCACATCGGGATCCAGGCCGCACCCAGCAGCGCCATCGCGAGGTTGGAGGTGGCCAGGCCGGGCGTCCTCCACACGCCGAGCGGCATGAGGGGTTCGCGGACCGTGCGCTGGATCAGTAGGAACAGCGCCAGCAGCGTGATCGCTCCGGCGAACTCCAGCAGCGTGGTGGCCGAGCCCCAGCCCTGTTCGGGTGCCTGGACGATGGCGTAGACCGCCAGGGCGATACCCGCGGTGACCGAGATCGCGCCGAGCACGTCGACGGAGCCGCGCCTGCCCCGAACGGCAGGGAGCAGGGCGGGTACGGCCGCGAGGGTGGCCAGACCGATCGGGACGTAGACGATGAACACCCAGGGCCAGCTGAGGTATTCGGTGATGACGCCGCCCAGGAACACCCCGGCGGTGCCGCCCGCCGGTGCCGCCGCGCCGTACAGGGCCATGGCCCTGCCCAGTTCGCGCGAGTCATGGCCGAAGAGCATCATGAGCAGGGTCATCGAGGCGGGCGCGATGAGTGCTCCGCCCACCCCTTGCACGGCCCGGCCGAGGATCTCGACCCAGGCGTCGTTCGCCAGCGCGGCGACGACGGAGCCGGCGATCAAGATGACCCAGCCGGTGGTGAAGACCTTGCGGGCGCCGAACAGGTCCGACAGCCGTCCGCCGAGCAGCAGCAGGCCGCCGAAGGCGATGACGTAGGCGTTGAAGACCCACTGCAGGTTTCCCTGGGAGAAGCCGAGATCGCGCTGCATGTCGGGCAGGGCGACGCCGATGATCGAGGTGTCCATGATGACCATGAACTGCGCGGCGGCCAGCACGATGAGTGCCTGCCACCGGCGTGGATTGACGGCGTTCATGCCGTACTCCTGATTCCTCGCATTCCCGCCGGGTGGCAGGATGCGTCGTAGGGGGTTGGGTGTGATGTCGAAATCGGACCGGCCCCGCGGGTGGGCGTGCATGCCAGTGCACGCCCACCTTCTGTTCTCTCGGGTGAGTCGCCCTAGGAGGTGCTGACGGGCGAGGCGTCGGCCAGCGTGTAGCCCGCCCGGTCCACGGCCGCGCGGATCTGCTCGTCGGAGAATCCCGCTCCGTTGACGGTGACGGCGCCGGAGGCCAGATCGACCTGAACGCCACTCACGCCGCCGATCTTGCCGATCTCGGCGGAAACCGATGAGACGCAGTGCCCGCAGGTCATGCCGGTGACCGTATAGACGATCGCGCCGCCGATCTCGACCTGGGCCGGGACGGTGTCCGCGGTGCCGCACGCACATGCCGTGCACATGGACTTCTCCTCTCGCATATACCCCGGTGGGGTACCTCGGTTTGTGACCTTAACATACCCCCATGGGGTTCAATTCCCAATAGGGGTGGGGTTTTCAGTGAGAATTAGTGCGTTCCGCCGTCCCGGCCGCATCCATGCCGGGGCAACCGCCCGAGACGGTCACTCTCGCGGGGGAGGTTTTCGACGACCTACGCGTCCCTCCGGCCCGGGAAGCCGGGCGTGCAGGCGACGCGCCGCTCGGAGAGAACAGCGATCACGGCGTTTGAGCATCTCACCGCGCTGTGGTGGTAGGTGGGCGCCCTGGCGCGAAAGCGAGGACGGCCGTGAACCCGGCCGTTTGAGCTCGTGTGGAACCGGCATCGGCGGCCTGTTCTCCGAGACGGCGGGGCTTATGGCCACCGTCTTGCCCCGCCAGGACACCGGCACCGCGAGCGCCGGCAAACCCGTGAGATGGGGGGAGCGGCAGGGGAGGCGTTCTACTATGACTGATAGTTATTTTCTCGACCGGGGAAGCCCCGCTCGCGGGCGCTTCGACTCTCGGCGGGTCTTCCCTGCGGGTTCCGGAAACCCTTTCTGAGCAGCGGTGTCATGTCAGGTCGTGCTGCGGCCGGCCCCGCCTCCCCGGTCGGCCGTCAACGCCTGACCATCTTGCAGGGGGGCGGAAATACGGAGTAAAGGATGAATAGCCTGCGCTGCTTCTGTAGCATTTCGCCCGACATCCGGGCAAAGGAAGGCATCACACAGTGGCCGTTGCAGGCATGCCGGTGCGAGTCGGACGGATACCTGTGGCGACGGGACTCGTGATCGCCGTTCTGCTGTCGCCTCTGGACGGGGCGATCGCCGAGCCGCAGCCCACCATCGCCCAGGCAAGGGCGAAGCTTGCGAAGCTCAACGACCAGGCCGGCAAGGTCGTCGACCGCTACAACCTGGCCAACGAGCGGTGGAAGAAGGCCAAGAAGCACTACGACGAGCTGAACAAGGTCTACGGCCGGCAGCGGGAATCGGTCGACGCCCTGCGCCGCAACCTCGTCACGGTCGCCGTCAGCACCTACCAGGTCGGCGGCCTGAGCGGCGGGGCGGGGCTCATCTCCAGCCAGGACCCCCGGTCGCTCCTGAGCAGTCTGGCCGCGGTCGATCAGATATCGGCCGGGCACGCGGAGTCGCTGCGTGCATTCGACGCCGCTACCCAGGCCCTCAGGGCGCAGCATGGCAAGGCCAAGGACGCGCTGACCAAGTCGGACAAGGCGCGAGACACGCTGGCCAAGGAAAAGGCCACGACCAAGCGCCTGATCGCCGAGCAGACGAAACTGTTGCGCAGGCTCGGCGCTTTCCGGGCCGGCGACCCCGACAGCACCGGCATCACGTACAAGGGCCCGGCCTCCGGTAACGCGAGGACCGCGCTGCAGTTCGCCTACGCGCAGATCGGCAAGCCGTACCAGTGGGGCGGCGAGGGGCCAGGATCGTACGACTGTTCAGGTCTGGCGCAAACCGCCTGGCGTAACGCCGGGGTCAGCATTCCCCGCACCACGTGGGAACAGTGGAGCTGGGGGGCCGGCAGGCGGGTGCCCTTGGATGTGAACCGGCTGCAGCCCGGTGACCTGCTTTTCAGTAAGGGCCTGGGCCACATGGGCATGTACGCGGGCAACGGCAAGATGGTGCACGCCCCGCGGACCGGCGACATTGTCAAGGAAGTCGAACTCGACGACTACTGGTGGGGTCGCCTCCTCGGTGCCGTCCGTCCCTGACACCGATCAGGACCGCGGCGGGCACGCCCTGACCGCCTTGGCCGGGTCGCGCACGAACAGGATGTGGCCGGCATCCGCCGTAGGCCCGAACAGTCCTGATACCTGAAGCCGGACGGGGCCGGTTCCATGGAGGCCGGCACATCGGGTCCCAGGACCGGGTGGTCCGTCGAGGAGATGGGACGGTTCCCCAGCCGATGGCACGACCGACACTCAACCGGCCCGCGATTTGCTGGACGGTGTACTTGCGCCTGCCTTTCATGTCGTACGGCGCGCGTGCCGTCATCTCGAAACGAATGGCTGTGACCAGCGCGGTCGCAACACTCGCCGACAAGGTTCAGGCGCAGGCGCCAAGCCGGCGTGAGGTGCACCAACCCGCAGTTCCGCAGCCCAGAACCGTGCCGAGTTCCCCTTGATGTGGGCGTCGCCTCACTTTTGAATGCGTTCAACTCGCTGCATTATGCTCGTCCCACACACCTGGGGGAGCCTGATGAGGATAGTGATACCCGGGGGAACCGGGCAGGTAGGCACGATCCTGAATCGCGCGCTGACCGCCGCAGGCCATGAAGTCGTGGTCCTGACCAGGCGTCCGGTGCGCGACCGTGAAGTCCGCTGGGACGGCGAGACCCTGGGTCCATGGGCGGAGGAGATCGACGGCAGCGACATCGTGGTCAACCTGGCCGGACGCAGCGTCAGCTGTCGTTACACCACAGCCAATCTGCAGGCCATGATGGATTCGCGCGTGCACTCCGCCCGGGTTGTGGGTGAGGCGATCGCAGCCGCCGTGCGGCCTCCTCGGGTCTGGTTGCAGATGAGCACGGCCACTGTCTACTCCCACCGCTTCGACGCGCCCAACGACGAGGCGACCGGCGTGCTTGGCGGCACTGAATTCGGTGTCCCGGGCTACTGGGCCTACAGCGTCGAGATCGCAAAGGCGTGGGAGCGAGCGCAGGAACGAGCCGAAACCCCGTACACGCGCAAGGTCGGCATGCGCTCTGCCATGGTGATGAGTCCCGATCGCGGTGGCGTCTTCGACGTCTTGCTGCGGCTGGCGCGGCTCGGCTTTGGCGGCCCGGTCGCGGGCGGCGCGCAGTACGTGTCCTGGATCCACGATCGCGATTTTGTCCGTGCCGTCGAGTTCCTGGTCGACCGGGACGACCTCGCCGGGCCGGTGAACCTCGCTGCTCCCGTTCCTTTACCGCAGCACATGTTCATGCGCGTGCTGCGCTCCGCGTGGGGTGTTCCGGTGGGCCTGCCCGCAACGAGGTGGATGGCCGAGCTCGGCGCGTTCGCACTGCGCTCGGACACCGAACTCCTGTTGAAAAGCCGCCGAGTCGTCCCCGGCCGCCTGCTCGAAGCGGGCTTCGCCTTCGACCACGCCCAGTGGCCGGAGGCCGCCGACGACCTCGTGCGGCGCGTGCGTGGCGGGCCTGGCTTTTCCGGGTGAGCCTTCGGCTGTGTTTCGTGTGGGCTCGCTGGCCCTGCTGATTACTTCGCGGCGATCAACATCGGTCGCCAGGCAGTGTGTCACGCTGCCGACGACGCGGCCTGAACCGTACCTCCCAGGTACGGCGAGGTAAGCGGCATAGGCGGGCAGGACGTCGGCCTGTTCCATGGCGAGGATTCGGAAGAAGATCGGCGGTGGTGTCGATCCACGGCATCCCCGTTCGACCTAGAGGTGAGAGGGTCCGAGAGAGGGGCCCGGACAACCCAGGAGAAGAACGATGAAGTACATGCTGATCATGCGCGCCACCGACGAGGCCTACGCGGGGATGGCGGACATCGACTTCGGCAAGATGCTCGAAACCATCGGCAGGTACAACGACGAGATGATCCGGGCCGGCGTGCTGGTCGCCGCGGAGGGACTCGACGACGCCGCAGAGGGAGTGGTCGTCGACTACTCCGCCGAGCCGCCGGTGGTCACCGACGGCCCGTACGGCGAGACCAAGGAACTGTTCGGTGGGTTCTACATCCTCAACGTGGCGTCGAAGGAGGAGGCCGTCGAGTGGGCCAAGCGTTCGCCGATCACCGGCCCGGGCTTCAAGACCGAGATCCGCCGGGTCACCACGATCGACGAGTTCCCGCAGGACAACGAGTGGGTCCAGAAGGAGCGGGCGTGGCGCGAGGCCACCGGTCAGTTCTGAGCGGATCGACAGGAGATGGCCGATTCCACCGGCCGTGAGGCCGTTGCCGCCGTCTGGCGGATCGAGTCCGCCCGGATCGTCGGCGCGCTCGCGCGCTACACCGGCGACTTCGCGCTGGCCGAGGACCTCGCCCAGGAGGCGCTGGCCGAGGCACTCGTGACCTGGCCACGCGACGGCGTACCCCGCAACCCCGCGGGGTGGTTGCTCACCGTCGGCCGGCGCCGCGCGATCGACGCGTTCCGCCGGCGCTCCGCCCTTGACGAGAGGTACGCCGCCCTCGCCCGCGACCTGGGCGAGGGGGATGTCGTCTCGGGGAGCGCACCCGCCGATCCGGCCCGGGACGCCGAGGACGTGCTGTGGGATCCGGACCAGATCGATGACGACGTGCTCGCGTTGATGTTCATCTCCTGCCACCCCGTGCTGTCGCGGGAGGCGAGGGTGGCGCTCGCCCTGCGGGTGGTCGGCGGCCTGACGAGCGACGAGATCGCCAAGGCGTTTCTCGTTCCGGCCGCCACCGTGCAGGCCCGGATCACCCGGGCGAAGAAGACCCTCGGGGCTGCCCGGGTGCCGTTCAAGGTGCCGTCGGCCGAGGAGCGGACCGAGCGGCTCGGCTCGGTGCTCAGCGTGGTCTACCTGATCTTCACCGAAGGGTCCTCGGCCAGCTCCGGTGACGATCTGATCCGACTCGACCTCGCGAGCGAGGCACAGCGCCTCGCTCGGGTGCTGAGCCGTCTGGTGCCGGACGAGCCCGAGGTCCACGGCCTGCTGGCGCTGCTCGAGCTGACCGCGGCGCGCTTCCCCTCCCGTACCGGGCCGGACGGCGAGCCGGTGCTGCTGGAGCACCAGGACCGCCGTCGCTGGGACCGCGCCGCGATCCGCCGGGGGCGAGCCGCCCTGGCCCGCGCGGAGCGGGTCGGCCGGGGCCTGGGCGTCTACGGCTTGCAGGCGGCGATCGCCGAATGCCATGCCGTCGCTCCGTCGGTCGACGCGACGAACTGGGAGCGCGTCGTGTTCATCTACGAGGCGCTTGGCCGGCTCGCGCCGTCGCCGGTGGTCGACCTCAACCGGGCGGTGGCGGTCTCCATGGCCCGGGGACCGGCTGCGGCGCTGCCGATCGCGGACGAGCTGGTGGCCGCCGGGGGGCTGTCGAACTCGCACCTGCTGCCGAGCGTTCGCGGGGAACTGCTCATCCGCCTGGGCCGCACCGGCGAGGCGCGCACCGAACTGGAGCTCGCCGTACGGCTGTGCGGCAACGAGCGCGAGCGGGCGGTGCTGGAACGTAAACTCGCCGACCTCGGCTGACCGGCTCGGAGGAACACCCGAGGCACGTCCTTTCTTGTCGGCTCTGGATACGACTCTCGCGGGGGAGCCCTCCGGGAGGCGCGCACTCGCCGAGGGCGAGAAAGAGCCGGATGGGATGACGGCGGCGGTCAGCCTCCGTGCGCGGTGAGGGTGTAGCCCTCGGGGCCGGTGAAGGTGAACGTGCGGCCGAAGGGGCTGTCCTTGGGCGGGCTGATGATGGGCACCCCGGCAGCGGCGAGCCGGTCGTGCAACTCCTGGGCGTCCGTGGTGCGAAACCACAGGGACATCCCGAGGCCGGGCCGCGCGACGTCGTCGAGATCCACGCCCGGCAGCGGCTCGCGGACGGCGAACGGGATCGGTGCGGTGGTGAACACCACCGCACCGGGAGGCGAGGCCGGTGCCCGGCCCGCCGACTCCGAGCAGTGGCACACCATCCCCGCCCGGCAGCCGTCGGTACCTAGCACGAGGCCTCTAAGAACTTTCGCTATCATGTGGCCATGTCCAGTCCTGAGGCGTCAAGACGCTAGCCACCGGTCCTTCGGTGGCTTCTTGTGGTGTCACGCGGCAGCGCCATCGCTGAGACCGCGTGTTTTCGTCACCCTCGCCGCCGGATCACCGTCGTACGGACTGAGTCTTCCCGGTAGTTCCGTCACCTTCGTCGTACCACTGGTGGCGCCAAGCCGGGTCTCCTTCACGCGGGTCTCCTTCACGCGGTAGGCCCCCGTGTGCCCCAGATGACCGCACGCTTCCGCGGTGGCGTGCGGTGTCCTTCGTGATCCCTTTCGACGTGGCTGTGGAGTTTTCTGCTCATGCCCTTTGCCATCTACATCCTCGGACTGGCGGTATTCGCCCAGGGAACGTCCGAGTTCATGCTCTCCGGACTGGTTCCAGACATCGCCAGTGAACTGAATGTGTCCATCCCGGCCGCCGGCGCGCTGACGTCCGCCTTCGCCGCAGGAATGATCGTCGGCGCCCCGCTGATGGCGGTGCTCAGTCTGCGCTGGCCGCGTCGGCGGGCGCTGCTCGTCTTCCTGGTCGCGTTCATGCTCGTGCATGTCGTCGGCGCGGTCGCCACCACCTTCTCCGTGCTCCTGGCGACCCGGGTCCTAGGGGCGCTGGCCAACGCCGGCTTCCTGGCTGTGGGGCTCGCGGCGGCGACCGGCATGGTCGCGCCGAACGCCAAGGGGCGGGCGACCTCCGTCCTGCTGGGAGGCATCACGCTCGCGTGCGTCGCCGGTGTGCCCGCCGGCGCCGTGCTCGGTCAGGCGCTCGGCTGGCGGTCGGCGTTCTGGGCCGTTGCGCTGATCTCCCTGCCGGCCGTCTTCGCCGTGCTGCGCTCGGTGCCCGACACAGTTCAGGCGGCCGGCGACCCGGACGAGGCCCGTCCCCGTGCTCGGCGCGAACTGCGGGCACTGCGCGACCCGCGGCTGCTGGTCGTGCTGCTGCTGGCCGCGCTGGTGAACGCCGCCACCTTCTGCACCTTCACCTATCTGACCCCGCTGGTCGTCAACGTCAGTGGCTTCTCCGAGCGCTGGGTGCCGGCGATGCTGGCGCTGTTCGGTCTCGGATCGTTCGCCGGAGTGACCGTCGGCGGTCGCCTGTCGGACACGCGGCCGATGCGGGTCCTGATTCCGGGCGGGATCGCCCTGCTCGCCGGATGGGTGATCTTCACGTCCACAGCCGGCAGCCCGGTCGCCGCGTTCCTGCTCGTCTTCGTCCAGGGGGCCCTCTCGTTCGCCGTCGGCTCGACCTTGATCGCCCAGGTGCTGTATGCGGCGACGCGGGCACCCTCACTCGGCGGCTCCTTCGCGACCGCGGCCCTCAACGTGGGCGCGGCCGCCGGACCCGCCATCGGCGGCGCCACCATCGCCGCCGGACTCGGTTACCGCTCGCCACTGTGGGTCAGTGCCCTGCTGGTGGCGACGGCGCTCGTCACAGCGGGCCTCGCCCATGTGGTACAGCGCCTGCGGAGCACGCCGGGTGAGGAGGCGCCGGCGTCCCGCACCACGGTGTGACCACACCACTCGGCACGCGTCCTCGGCGGTGACGCCGGCGATGGTGGCGAGTGCGTCGGCGAGATGAGGACCCGCGCCGTGTTGGTCGATCACGGCGCGGGTCGCTTGGAGGACGTCGAGGTCGCGGGTTCACAGCCGTCCGCCATTCACGAGGCGCAGAACGCGTTCGCACCGGTGCAGGCCGGCATGGAATGCCACGGCGAGGTCCCCAACGTAGCGCCCACTGTCAGCGCAGGCGGGACTCGATGGCCTCGATGATGCGTGGGCGCAGTTCCGCGGCGCGGATGACGGCGTCGACGGAGCCGACCTGGACCGCGCGCTGGATGTCGTGCACACGGTCGAACTCCGTGGCCACCTCGCCGAGCTTCTCCGCACGGACCGACGAGCGGAGCTCGTCGAGCTCCGCGGCCAACGCGGCGCGGTCGGCGCCGGAGGCGGCCGTGACGCGGGCCTCCAGGTCCCGCACGCGCGGGTCGGCCGCGGTGCGGGCGTTGACATCGCCGGAGAACACCACCGCGGCGGCGGGGGCGCCGCCGAGCACCGAGGCGAACGAGCCTTCCAGCGCGAGCACGGTCATGTTCGGGTTCAGCGCCTTGGAGAACACCACGAACGCGCCGCCGTGGTACCGCGAGATCACACAGAACACGATGGGCCCGCGGAAGTTCACGATCGCGCGGCCGATCTCGGCGCCGTACTCCAGCTGCAGCTTCCGCATCGACTCCGGCGAGCCGTCGAAGCCCGACAGGTTGGCCAGCACCACCAGCGGTCGGTTGCCGCTGGCCGCGTTGATCGCCCGCGCGGCCTTCTTCGACGACTGGGGGAACAGCGTGCCCGCGGTGTAGGTGTCCGGGCCGTCGGTGGGTGGGAAACCGCGCCGGGGTACCGCCCGTGATTCGATGCCGAGCAGGCAGACCGGCATGCCGCCGAGATGCACGTCCTGCACCGCCGCGGTCTCCGCGTCGGCCATGCCCGCCCAGCGTTCCAGCACCGGGTGGTCCTGGTCGGAGAGCGCCCGCATCACGGTCCGGATGTCGAACGGTTTCTTGCGGTCCGGGTTGGCCTCGGCGGAGAAGATCTCGCCGACGGTGGTGAAGTCGCTGTCGACCAGGATGTGCGGGAAGTTGGAGATGTCGCGGTCGATGGGGTCGGTCGTCTTCGCCCGCCGCGGCGTCTCCTCGCCGGGTGCGACGTAGGTGTGGTCGTAGTGCGACATCAGCACGTCCCGCGCGGCGGTCAGGTTCGGCGCCCAGTAGTGCGCCTGCCCGTTCGGGCCCATCACCCGGTCGTAGCCGCCGATGCCGAAGTTGTCCTCGGCCGACACGCCACCGGAGAAGTCGAGCGACTGCTTGCCGGTGAGCACCATCGCCGAGTCCGGCGTCATCACCAGGATGCCCTTGGTATGCATGAGCATCGTCGCCTCGGCGTTCCAGTAAGGCTGCGCGCCGACGTTGATGCCCGCGACCACGATGTTGATCTCGCCGCCGTCCTGGGTGAACTCGACGATCCGCTTGAGCGCCGCGGCCACCCAGTCCATGTTCTCCGTGCCCGACTCCATGGAGATCCGGGCGCCGGAGGACAGCGCGTACCACTCCAGCGGCACCCGCATCCGCTCGGCCAGGTCCAGCGCGGCGACCACGCGGCGGCACTCCGGCTCCGACAGCGCGCCGAGCGACTTGGTCGGGTCGCCGAGCAGCACGACCCTGGTGAGGCCCTGCGGGTGCCGCCGGGTCGGCGTGGTGACCACGCCCGCGACGATCGCCGCGGTGTTGCGCCCCTTCGGCCGGTCGACCGGCACCAGCGCGTGGTCGTCGCCGAGGTCGTGCTCGACGAAGTCGCCGAGCAGGCCGGTCAGCTCGTACGGGTACACCGTGTTGCGGCTGCTCGCGCGCAGCACCTTCTGCCGGTAGTCGTCGAGCGGCTCGACCAGCTCGTCCGACGGCTCGCCGACGGTCAGCTCGGTGCCGCCGGTGGCGTCGAAGGAGATGCGCACGGCGATCTTGGCCAGCTCGCCGGTCTTGCGGTCGCGCTGCCGCGCGATGAACAGGATCTCCTCCAGCCCGGTGCCCGCGGTCGTCGGCAGCACGCGTCCGGCGATCATCTCCAGCTCCGCGCGGGTGATGTCGCTCGGCGGCCAGATGTAGACCACGATCCGGTTGGTGTTGAAACGTTTCTTCGACGGTCGCCGTGACTGCGCGCGGCGGATCGAGTCGAGGCAGGTGGCGATGGTGTCCTCGGCCGTCGGCAGCGCGACCAGCCTGCCGTCGTGCTCGCGCAACTCGGTCAGGTCACGTACCTGGGCGAACGCGACGAGGCGGTCGTCCGACGGGTTCTTCCGCGCCACGCACTGGAAGAGGTAGACCTCCTCGTCCGACGACGGCAGCCGGGTGAGGTCGAACTCGCTCAGCCGCTCCAGCTGCATCCGCTGCGCGATGTACGGGTGCAGGCCGCGGATCAGCCGCTCCTCGGCCATCCCGGTGGTCGACGGGCGGAAGGTGAAGTGGTGGTGCATCACCGCGCCGCCGCTGCCCGCGACGGTGGTGGTGAGCCTGCGGACCTGGTCCGGCAGCGGGTGCGCGCTGACGACCTCGTGCAGCGCGGCAGCCATCGCCTCGGAGTCCTCCGGCTGATTCTCCCAGGCGAGATAGATGTCGGCGTCGATGGCGTCCTCGCCGCCGGCCAGCTCCGCGAGCCCGCGCAGCGCGCCGCCCAGCGCTTCGAAGCTCACCGCGGCGGAGACCACGCACGAGCCCGCGCGCTCGGCGACCACGAACGTGAAGCCCGCGACCTCGCTGGTGCGGACGCCGGTGAGACCCTTGTTGCCGTAGTACCGCCGGGTCAGTACTTCCAGCATGATCGCGTTGTCCAGGTCGTCGCGGACAAGCCGCTGGCCGAGCAGCCGCACCAGCGGCTCGGTGCTGCGCACCATCTCGGCGATGCGCGTCGCGCGGTCCGGCGCCTCCGGGTACGCGTCCAGGTGGCGCAGGTGCTTGCGGACGCTCGCATAGACACGGGCGCGGTTGCGGCGCAGCAGCGGCTGGGCGAACCAGGCGAACACCACGCCGCGTGCGAGGTCGGAGACCACGGGGAAGCGGACCTGCGTCGCGGCGACCAGCCGCTCCAGCGCGAGACCGGCGGGCTCGCGCAGCGTCTCGTCCGGCGGCGGCTCCCGCAGCCACGCGCGCAGCAATGTCGCGACGACCGTGGCGTCGGCGGACACGCGTTGCTGGGCGAGGAAGATCCGGAACACCGCGGCTTCGAGCTCGGGGGAGCGCTCCAGCTCGGTGACACCGTAGTGCCCGAGCGCCTTGGCGAGCTTGGCCTGGAACGCCTCCGGCAGCCTGGCCCGCTCGACGTCGAGGCTCTGCAGGTAGGTGTGGAAGTACTCGCGGGCGCTGTACACGTGGCCGTCACCACCGCCGTCCTCGCCCGCCGGCCGGTTGCGGCTCAGCTCGGCGAGGTCGGCGAACACGTCGATGAGTTCGAGCTCCTCGGCCAGTGGCCGGCGGGCGTCCTCGGTGGCCGCCCGGCGCGCGGCGAGGTAGTCGTCGAGCACCCGGCGTTCGTCGTGTGGGTCGACGTCGAAGCCCAGCAGCAGGCTGCGCAGGTCCTCCTGGCCGCGCCTGGTGCGCTCCCACACCGGGATCTTCCCGGGCGTGGCGGGCAGGTCCAGCTCGACGGACCCGGTGTCCGAGGTGTCCTCGGCTGCGGCGTCGTCGTCGGCGAGCGGCTCCAGCCACAGTAGCGGTGCACCGGTCTCCACCTGGCTGCCCACGGACACGACGCATTCCTTCAGCCGCGCCTTGAACGGCGCCCGCAGCACCGTCTCCATCTTCATGCTCTCCAGCACCAGCACCGGCGCGCCCGCCTCGACCTCGGCGCCGACCTTCAGCGGCGTGGCGACGACCAGCGCGGGCGCGGGCGAGCGGACGACGCCGCCCTCGTCGCGGCTGACCCGGTGCGTCACGCCGTCCACCTCGACCAGGTGGATCGGCCCGTGCGTGTCGGTGAGCAGGCGGTACTGGGTGCCGTTGACGACGATCCGCCCGGTGTGCCGGTCGAAGCGGTCGAGTTCGACGTCGGCGGCGCGGACGTCGTCACCCGCTTCGACGCCGACGCGGAACCGATGCGCACCGACCCGCGCGACGCGCACGCGGTAGCCGACGCCACGCAGCTTGAGGTCCAGTGGCCGGCCGCTCTCGTGCTGCACCTGCGGGCGTCCGCCGAACGCCGTCGACAGCAGCCGCTGCCGCTCGACGCGTTCCTCCTCCTCGTACGCCTCGACGGCGGCGGCCGCCAGCGCGACGGCGGAGTGCCGGTGCGAGACGAGCCTGCCCTCGCCACGGACGCGGTCGATCCAGCCGGTGTCCGCGCTGGCGTCGATCACCTCGGGCTGGTCGAGCAGGTCGAGCACGAAGCTCTTGTTCGTCGCGCCGCCCTCGATGATCACCGTGGTCTGCGCCATCGCCCGGCGCAGCCTGCCGAGCGCCTCGTCGCGGTCGCGGCCGTAGGCGATGATCTTCGCGATCATCGAGTCGAAGTCGGCGGGGATGGTGTCGCCCTCGCTGACGCCGGTGTCCACGCGGATGCCCGGCCCGGCGGGCAGGTCCAGCCGCGCGATGCGGCCCGGGGAGGGCGCGAAGTCGCGGTCGGGGTCCTCGGCGTTCAGCCGGGCCTCGATGGCGTGCCCGCGCTCCGCCGGCGGCTCGCCTTCGAGCCTGCCGCCGGATGCCACCCGCAGTTGCGCCTTGACCAGGTCGAACCCGGTGGTGGACTCGGTGATCGGATGCTCGACCTGCAGGCGGGTGTTGACCTCGAGGAACGCGAACATCTTGTCGCCGGGGTGGTAGAGGAACTCGACGGTCGCCGCGCCGCGGTAACCGACCGCGACGGCCAGCCGTTCGGCCGACGCCTTGAGCTCGGCTGTCTGCACAGGGCTGAGCACCGGCGACGCCGACTCCTCGATGACCTTCTGGTTGCGCCGCTGTACCGAGCAGTCGCGGACGCCGAGCGCCCACGCGGTGCCCTCGCCGTCAGCGATCACCTGGACCTCGACGTGCCGGGCGCCGGTGACCAGGCGCTCCAGGAACACGATGCCGCTGCCGAACGCCCGCGCGGCCTCCTGGCTGGTGCGCTCGTAGGCGTCGGCGAGCTCGGCCTCGTTCGTGATCACGCGGATGCCGCGCCCGCCGCCGCCCGCGGTCGCCTTCAGCATCAGCGGGTAGCCGATCTCGGCCGCCGCCGCCAGGGCTGCGCCCAGGGTCTCGACCGCACCGCGGCTCCACGGCGCGACCGGCACGCCGACCTCCTCGGCGATCAGCTTCGCGCCGATCTTGTCGCCGAGCTTGCGCATGGCCTCCGCGCTCGGTCCGACGAAGGTGACTCCGATCTTCTCGCACAGCTCCGCGAACGCCGGGTCCTCTGCGACGAAGCCCCAGCCGACCCACGCGGCGTCGGCCCCGCTCTCCACCAACGCGCGCTCCAGCACCTTCAGGTCGAGGTACGGGCGCGCGGACGCGGGACCGAGATCGTAGGACAGGTCCGCTTCGCGGACGAAGGTGGCCGTGCGGTCGACGTCGGTGTGCAGGGCGACGGTCTCGACCCGTGTCCCGCTCTCCGCGGCGATGTCCCGTACGGCGTGGATGAGCCGCATAGCGGCCTCACCACGATTGACGATGGCGACACGACTGAACACCCGACCGAGCCCTCCTGTAGACCAACGATGTGCGCGCCGTGACACGGCGGCCTCCGGCAGTATTCACCCTTCCGTCTATCGGCCGGCAGCGCCATGTCGCAGACAGCGCACGCTACACGGCTCCAGTTGTAGAAACCGATCAAAAGCCGTCGGCCGCCCGAGCCTGACCAGGCATGCGCGAGCGAAGTGGCGGCGGGTTCACCTTTCTTGTGCGGCAAGGCGGGAGAAAGTGCATTTTCGCGGCATCAACAGACCCCAAATCTAGCCAAAAATTGTGATAAAGCCCCCTGTAGTCTCTCGCCGTGACCACAGAGATCGCCGCCAAGCCGGGCGGCCGTTCGTGGACGGCTCTGATCGTGCTCGGCTTCGCCGGGCAGGTGGCATGGACCGTCGAGAACATGTACCTGAATGTGTTCCTCTACGACACCGTCAGCGACGACCCCGGCGCCATCGCCGCCATGGTCGCCGCCAGCGCGGCGACCGCGACGGTGGCCACCCTGCTGGTCGGCGCGCTCTCCGACCGGGCGGGGCGCCGCCGCTCCTTCATCGCCGCCGGATACGTGCTGTGGGGGCTGGCCACCGCAGCCTTCGGTTTCGTCACCGTCGACGCGGTCGCGGCCGTCGCCCCGGCGGCCGGGGCCGTCACGGCCACGGTGGTCGCGGTCATCGCGCTGGACTGCGTGATGTCGTTCCTCGGCGCCGGGGCGAACGACGCGGCCTTCCAGGCGTGGGTGACCGACGTGACCCGCCCGGCAAACCGGGGCCGGGTGGAGTCGGTGCTGGCGATCATGCCACTGGTGTCGATGCTGGCCGTCTTCGGCGGGTTCGACTCGCTGACCCGCGCGGGGGAGTGGCGGCTGTTCTTCGTGCTCATCGGGGCGATCATCGTCGTGGTCGGCGCCGTCTCCTGGGTGCTCGTGCGCGACCGCCCGGACCCGGTACGCCAGGAGGGTGCCTACCTGGCCTCGCTCGTGCACGGGCTGCGGCCGAGCACGATACGGGCCAACCCCGTCCTCTACCTGGCCCTGGCCGCGTGGACGATCTGGGGGATCTCCACCCAGGTCTTCCTGCCCTACCTGATCATCTACCTGCAGCGATACCTGAACATCGAGGGGTACGCGATCGTCCTGGCCATGGTGCTGACCGGCTCCTCGGTGGTCAGCGTCGCCTGCGGGCCGCTCATCGACCGGGTGGGCAAGGTGCGCTTCCTGCCGCCCGCGATCGCCGTGTACGGCACGGGCCTGCTGCTGATGTCCGTCGCGACCGGGATGATCCCGGTGATCGCCGCCGGGCTCGTCATGATGTCCGGATTCATGCTGGTGCTCGCGCCCATTGCGGCGATCGTCCGCGACCACTCGCCGCCGGACCGCGCCGGTCACGTCCAGGGACTGCGGATGGTCTTCGCGATTCTCATCCCCATGATCGTCGGCCCCTTCCTGGGCGCCGCCGTGATCAAGGGGGCCGACGCCTACTACGAGGAGCTCGGGGTGCTCAAACAAGTCCCCTCACCGGCCATCTTCCTGGCCGCCACGGTCGTGGTGGCGTTCATGGCCGTACCGGTGCGGGCGCTGCGCCGCAGGGGGACCGCATGACCCTGCTGACCCGCTGGGGCACGGCCCTCGATCCCGAGGCCGTGCTGCCGGAGTACCCCAGGCCGCAGCTCGTCCGCGACAGCCACCTCAACCTCAACGGCCGCTGGCGGTACGCCGTCTGCCCGGTCGAGCCCGAGGTCCCCGAGGCCTACGACGGCGACATCGTCGTGCCGTTCTCCCCCGAGGCTCCGCTGTCCGGCGTCGGGCGGCAGCTCCTGCCCGGGCAGACGCTGTGGTACCGGCGCACGCTCACCCTGCCCGCCGGGTTCGCCGTCCCGGGCGGACGGGTGCTGCTGCACTTCGGCGCGGTCGACCAGACCTGCCGGGTGCTGCTCAACGGGGTCGAGGTGGGCACGCACACCGGCGGCTACCTGCCGTTCGCCTGCGACATCACCGACGCCCTGCGCGACGGCCCTAACACGCTGGTCGTGGCCGTGCGGGACGACTCCGACACCGGGCACCACTCGCGCGGCAAGCAAAAGCTGCGCCGGGGCGGCATCTGGTACACCGCCCAGTCGGGCATCTGGCAGACCGTGTGGGCCGAGTGCGTGCCCGCCGTACACGTGGAGCGGCTCACGCTCGTCCCGCACCTGGACGCCTCATGCGTCGAGGTGACGGTGCACGCCGCCTCGGGGCGGGCCGCCGTCGATATCCTCGCCGACGGCGAGGTGGTCGCGTCCGCCGAGGCGGACGCGGGCCTGCCGGTGCGGATCCCGATCCCGGACGTCCGCCCGTGGAGTCCCGAGGACCCGTACCTGTACGACGTGTCGGTGCGTCTCGGGGCCGACAGCGTACGCGGCTACGTCGGCATGCGCTCCTTCGGTGTCGGGCGCGACGCGGACGGCGTGCCCAGGCTGCTGCTCAACGGACGCCCCTACTTCCACGCCGGGGTCCTGGACCAGGGCTACTGGCCCGACGGCCTGTACACGCCGCCCTCCGACGAGGCCATGGTCTGCGACATCGAGACCATGAAGCGGCTCGGCTTCAACATGCTGCGCAAGCACATCAAGATCGAGCCGATGCGCTGGTACCACCACTGCGACCGGCTCGGCATGCTCGTCTGGCAGGACATGGTGAACGGCGGCGGCCGCTATCACCCGCTGGTGATCACCGCGCCGGTGCTGACACCGCTGCGCCTCGACGACCGTCGCCACCGGTGGTTCGGGCGCGGCGACGCCGAGGGCCGTGAGCGGTTCGCAGCCGAGCTGCGGGAGACCGTCGAGCTGCTGCGCAACGTGGTGGGCCTGGCCGTGTGGGTGCCGTTCAACGAGGGCTGGGGCCAGTTCGACGCGGCGGGCGCCGCCGGGGAGCTCGCCGCGCTCGACCCCACCCGGACGGTCGACCACGCGAGCGGGTGGCACGACCAGGGCGCGGGCGACCTGCGGAGCCTGCACGTGTACTTCCGCCGTTTCCGCCCGCCCGCCAGGCGCGACGGGCGGGCGCTGGTCCTGTCGGAGTACGGCGGCTACTCGCTGCGCGTCGAGGGCCACACCTTCAACGACCGCGAGTTCGGCTACCGCAGATGCCGTACGGCGGCGCAGCTCGGCGGCGCGTTCGCCCGGCTGCACTACCGGCAGATCGTGCCCGCCGTGCCGCGCGGCCTGAGCGCGACCGTCTACACCCAGCTCTCCGACGTCGAGGACGAGCTGAACGGCCTGCTCACCTACGACCGCGAGGTGCTCAAACTCCCCGCCGAACTGGTGCGGACCGTCAACGGGCGGCTCCGGCTGGGCTGAGGCCCGCCAGACGGGGCCGGCCGGACGGCCGTCCCGGCCGGCCCCGTCTGGCGGGCGGCATGGCCGGGCCGGTCCTCACCAGCGCTGGCGGGCCTCCTCGGCCCAGCCGACCAGACCGTCGAGGTCGACCCATTCGCCCTCGTCGGTCCGGGCACGGCCGGAGAAGTGGCCGAAGCACTGGTGGGTCTCGCTGCCCACCACCCCCAGCTCGGTGCGCGAGATCTTCTCGTGGAACGGGTGGAAGACCACCTCCACCCCGGGACCGGTCATCCGCCAGGGCCGCATCCAGTCGCGCCGGTCGTACACCCAGGCCAGCTCATCGCCGATCTTGTGCATCCGCCCGTCGACGAACAGCGCGTTCTCCGTCGAGCGGGTGCCGTCGGTCCACTTGCCGCCGAGCTGGATCGCCCGCCCTGGCGCACTGCCCGCCGCCCAGTTCCAGGTGATCGAGTACGGCCAGCGGCCCCGTCCGTGGTCGAGCACCGCGAAGGAGGTCGCCTCGTCGAGGACGTGCCGGGTCCCCCCGACGGTCAGCGTGCCGCGCACCGGCCTGCCGACGTCCTTGACCGTGTACTGGAACCTCCGGGCGCTCCACGGGACGACCACGCCGAGCGACTCGTGCCCCTCCGGCAGCGGCACCTCCACGTCGAGCCGTACCCCGGGCACGGTGGCCCGCAGCGAGGTGCCCTCGGGGCGCTGGTCGATGTCGATGCGCAGGCCCGGACCGCGTACCGACGCCCGGCCCGCGCCGCTGCGGTCCGGCAGCACCGCGCCGCGCGCCAGCGGCACGACCACGTCCTTGGTGATCTCCGCGCCGGTCGCGCGGTCGAGCACGTAGACGCCGTGCACGCCCGCGTAGTCGAGCGACGAGGCCACCAGCCCGACGATGTGGCCGGGGGTGACGATGCCCCAGTACTCCCAGCGTTTGGTCCTGCCCCAGCCGCGCAGGTTCGCGCGGTGCAGCGGGCGCCTGCTCCAGCCGACCGCGTCGGGGTTGAGGCGTCCGTCGGGCAGGCACAGATCGACGGGGGCGGTGATCTCCCGCTCGTGGGTCGGCATAGCCAGAGGGTAGTGGCGCACGGCCGGGGTTCCCAGCCCGGGGCGGGCGTACGCCGCTCCGGAGCGGGATCGCGGGGCGCGCGGGCCAGTGGAAACCGCCACGTCCCGGCCCGACGACAAGCGGACGATCGTCGTCCAGCCCTGGTATCCCGCGCAGGGCGGTCCTCTGGCCGCCCGGCAGGCGCGCTACCTCGGCCGTACGGCGCGGGAGGCGCGGCTCGTCGCCCGCGGCGAGGCCGACTACCTCGGCATTCCGGGCTTCATGCTCGACGAGCCGGCGCGCGCCCGCACGCACTCGGTGCCCGACGCCCCGGTGGCCGGCGCAGGCGGCCGCTTCCCCATGGTGCTGTTCTCGCCCGGGCTCGGAGGCGTGCGTACCCAGAACACCGCCTGGGCCGAGGAACTGGCCAGCCGCGGGTACGTCGTGGCGGCCCTTGACCACCCGTACGACTCGGCCGTCGTCGCCCTCGCCGACGGCCGGACGATCCACACCCGGCTCGCGGCCACCGGCGACCCGGCGGAGGACGAGAAGCGCGCAGCCGGATCGACCTGGACGGCTTCCCTCGCGATCTCGCACCGCGACCGTTCCACCAGCCTGTGCTCGCGCTCACCCACGACGTCAAGCCGGGCGAGGAGCCGGACTACATCCCCGCCTCACCCGGGTGCTCCGGCTCAGCACTGCGACGGACTACCGGCTCACCGTCCCCGGCGCGGCACACCTCACCTTCACCGACGCCCCGCTCTACCTGCCGCCCTGCCCGCGCTCGTCGGCTCCCTGCGCACACCCTTGGCGAGCTCGGCCGTGAGCGTCCGGACCGCCGCGAGCCCGGCCGCCTCATCGGGTGCGTCGAGCATCGCCTTGACGAAGGCGGAACCGACGATCACACCGTCCGCGAAGCCCGCGACCTCGGCGGCCTGCTCGGCGTTGGAGACGCCGATACCGACGCAGACCGGGAGTTCGGTGGTCGCCCTGGTGCGGCGCACCAGGGCGACCGCGGCCTCTCCGACGGAGGCGCGGGTGCCGGTGACCCCCATCAGCGAGGCGGCGTACACGAACCCCGAACCGGCCGCAGTGATCTCCTTCAGCCGCTCGTCCCTGCTGCTCGGCGCGACGACGAAGACGGTGGCCAGGCCTTGTCTCTCGGCGTGCTCGCGCCAGGTCGCGGATTCCTGGACGGGCAGGTCGGACAGGATGCAGCCCGCGCCGCCGGCCTCGGCGAGCTCGGTGGTGAAGCGTTCGATGCCGTAGCGGTCGATCGGGTTCCAATACGTCATCACCAGGACGGGCTTGCCCGTGGCGGCGTGTGTCTCGCGGACGGTGCGCATCACGTCGGCGATCTTGAGGCCGCCGCGCAGGGCGATGTCGTCGGCGGTCTGGATGACCGGTCCGTCGAGCACCGGGTCGCTGTGCGGCAGGCCGACCTCGACGACGTCCGCGCCGGATTCGAGGACCGCCTTGATCGCCTCGATGCCACCGTCGACGGTCGGGAAGCCGGCCGGAAGGTAGGCGATGAGCGCGGCGCGGCCCTCGGACCTGGCCTGGGCGAGGGTGTCGCTCAACAGCTGGATGTTGCCACTCACTTCGACTCTCCCTCGGCGGCGTCGTACAGCCCGAAGTAACGGGCGGCCGTGTCCATGTCCTTGTCGCCGCGCCCGGACAGGTTGACGATGATCAGTCCGTCCTTGCCGAGCTCCTTGCCGACTTCGAGGGCCCCGGCGAGCGCATGCGCGCTCTCGATCGCCGGGATGATGCCCTCGGTCCGCGAAAGCAGCCGAAACGCCTGCATCGCCTCATCGTCGGTGACCGGGCGGTACTCGGCGCGGCCGATGTCCCTCAGATACGCGTGCTCGGGCCCGATGCCTGGATAGTCCAGACCGGCCGAGATCGAGCAAGGCTCGGTGATCTGGCCCTCCTCGTCCTGCAGGACATACGACCGCGAACCGTGCAGGATGCCCGGCTCGCCCGCGGACAGCGAGGCCGCGTGCTCGCCGCTCTCCACGCCGTGCCCGGCGGCCTCGCAGCCGATGAGACGTACGCCGCTGTCGGGAAGGAAACCGTGG
Organism: Streptosporangium sp. CA-115845; assembly: GCF_050943795.1. Taxonomy (NCBI): domain Bacteria; kingdom Bacillati; phylum Actinomycetota; class Actinomycetes; order Streptosporangiales; family Streptosporangiaceae; genus Streptosporangium; species Streptosporangium sp. CA-115845. The sequence continues at coordinate 4,704,252 of NZ_CP191988.1, forward strand.
AAGAGGCCGAGTGCGTTCGACCCGCCGCCGACGCAGGCGATGGCCGCGTCCGGCATCCGCCCGGCCCGCTCCAGGATCTGGCGGCGGGCCTCTACCCCAATGACGCGGTGAAAGTCGCGCACCATGCCCGGGAAGGGATGCGGTCCCGCAGCCGTGCCGAAGACGTAGTGCGTCCGGTCGACGTTCGCGACCCAGTCCCTGAACGCCTCATTGATGGCGTCCTTGAGCGTGCGGGAACCGGACTTGACCGGGATGACCTCGGCGCCGAGCATCCGCATCCGGGCGACGTTGAGCGCCTGCCGCTCGGTGTCGATCTCGCCCATGTAGACGGTGCATTCGAGACCGAACAGCGCACAGGCCGTCGCGGTGGCGACGCCGTGCGAGCCGGCGCCGGTCTCCGCGATGACCCGGGGCTTGCCCATCCGTTTGGTGAGCAGGGTCTGCCCGAGCACGTTGTTGATCTTATGTGAGCCGGTGTGGTTCAGGTCCTCCCGCTTGAGGAAGACCCGCCCGCCGCCGGCGTGCTCGGCGAACCGCGGCACCTCGGTGAGCGCGCTCGGGCGACCGGTGTAGTTGACGAGCAGATCCTCGAACTCCGCGACGAACGCGGGGTCGGCCTTGGCCTTCTCGTACTCGACGGCGACTTCGTCCACGGAGGCGACCAGGGCCTCCGGGATGAACTTGCCGCCGAACGCACCGAAATACCCTTCGGCGCTGGGGACCTGCCCCTCCGGGGCCGGGATAAAGAATTCGCTGGACATGCGACATGCTCCTATGCCGGGGCATACGCCCCGGATGTCTGGCCTGTGATGGTCCCGGAACACGTATCCGCGCGGTGGGGTGGACGGGTCTTTTCTCCATCCCGCCCCTTCCTGAAAGGCGTGAGCACACAAGCAGCCCGGCCGGTGTTCGAGGCGACTGCCGAAGGGCGCGTCTGGAGATCTGGGGCAGCGCCCCGGTTTCTGGAAGGGGCAGGGTCGGGGAGAGGAGACCCCCTCAGACACCCCGCACAATGCGCGGCGCGCAAAGTTATCGCATCCCGTTGACCTGACCGGGATCGGAGCCAATCACGTACCGCACCCGGCGACCGTGCACGCGCCGCGCGGGTGCCCGGCAGCCGCGCGGGCGGCAACCAGCGGCAAGGCGGGCGGCGATAGGCACGACTGAAGCCTAGTTGCTGCCGGGGACCTGGGCATCATCATTCCCGCAGGAGGCCCTCGGCGTTCTGGCCGCCGAGTGAGGGATGTGCCTCATTTGCGGGTGCATCAGTCGCCCCGCGCCGTGACTTGCGGGCATTGATCGCAACTTGTAGGTTGCCATTAAATGGCAACCTACAGGTTGCGAAGGAGGGTGGGCATGGTTTCGGACGCGATCGAACGTGTGGTGGTGCTGCGGCACCCCATCGAGCGGGTGTGGGCCGCGCTGACCACCGCGGAAGGGCTCTCGCGGTGGTTCGGCTCGGTAGCGGAGATAGATCTGCGGCCCGGCGGGCGAGCGTTCTTCCGCTGGGCCGACCTCGACGAGGAATCCGTCGCCACGATCGTGGTGGTCGACCCACCACACCGTTTTGCGTTCAGGTGGGCAATCGAGGGCCTGCAGGAGGATGACGCACCCCAGACGCGTGTGGATTTCACCCTGGAGCCGGTACCGGACGGCACTCGGCTGCGCCTCGTGGAGAGCGGGTTCGCCCAGGCTGCCGACGACGTGGCCCAGTCTGCCCACAAGGCCAACAGTCAGGGATGGGACACGGAGCTCGTCGACCTGGAGACCTACCTCGATGTGGCCGCCTGATTCAGAAGGGCAGGTCGTTGCGGTGTTCGCGGCGCTCACCGATCCAACGCGGCGGGCGCTGCTGGAGGAGCTCGCCCGCGCCGGGCCCGCAACCGTCACTGATCTGGCGCGGCGGCTACCGATCAGCCGCCAGGCGGTCGCCAAACACCTCGGCCAGCTCGCCGACGCGGGCCTGATCAGCTCCGGCGAACCGACCGGCCGTCGCCATCCCTACCGGCTGGAACCAGCCGCCATTCGCACAGCCCAGGTGTGGCTGGCCAGGCTCGCCAACAGGTGGGATGACCGGCTGGCCGCGCTGGAACGCGCACTGGACGCCACTGACACGAACCAAGGAGTCACGCAACAATGAGCAAGCCCGAATTCACCGCCGGCCTGAACCTGGCCATGAAGATTCCCAAGGCACAGTACGAGGCCACCGTGGTCTTCTACCGCGACACTCTGGGCTTCGACGTCAAAGAAGACGACGTCTCCTACGCCCCGACCGTCTCGAGAACTCATTCGGTGCGGTTCGGTCCCAATACGCTGTGGCTCGACTGCGTCGACAACTACAGCCAGCCCGACCTGTGGCTGCAGCTCCACACCGATGACCTGGACGCGGCAACGAGCAAACTGGCCGACATCGGTATCCACCCGTGTGACGAGGTCGAGCCCCTGGAGAACCTCGAATCCAGAACCCACTGGATCAAGAACCCGGCCGGTGTCATACATCTGCTCGCGGAGTCCGGCTGATCCTGATGTCCCGGGTGAGGTGAGCAGCCACCCTCGGCGGTAGCGCGGGCCAAACGCCCGGCTTCCCGAATCGCTCAAGCTTCGGACACAAGCCCAAGATTTGCTGTCGCAGGACAGTCGCTCGTCCTGGCCGGCTACAACCTGGCCGTGCCGGCCTATGAACTGCACGGCGAGCACGCCCAGCACTGCGCCGATCTGCCCGCCGGTGCCCATCACCAGCTGTGCGGGGTACACACCGTGGACGGCAACTACGACATCGAACTGCTGGTGCGCATCCGAGGCGACCGGGTCCTGTACCGCGATCCGCCACCACGTCGGCCCGGCAACGGCGGCCGCCCGGGACGACCCGCCGCCACGGCGAGCCGTTCTTCTGCGCCCGCCCCGACTCCTGGGGCGGGCCCGACCAGCAGCTGACCGTCCAGGACGAGCACTACGGCCAGGTCACCGTCACCGTCTGGGGCGGCCTGCACTCCAAGCTGGACAGCAAGGACCACTTCGTCGATCGGGCCGAAGCGCCGATCCTGTCCGGCACGGTCATCCACATCCAGGTCGAGCGACTGCCCGGCGGCCGAAAGCCCCCAAGCCGATGTGGCTGTTCTGGTCCGGCCAGGGCAGCCCCGACCTGGACCGATGCTGGAGATCGTGTCTCCGCCGCTTCGACATCGAGCACTACTTGAAGTTCCTCAAGCGCGTACTCGGCTGGGTCAGCCCAGCGCCACCCAGCGATCAAGAAGGCGAACTGATCACCTTAAAACGCAAGCCCATCAAGCTCTCTTGTATCGAACGTGTGATCTAAAATTTCTGGACCAGAGCTCCGGTCGAGGTTACGATCTTACTGTTCGCCGGTCGTGTCGATCGGCCGGCTCTCCACGCTGACGGGGCGCCGAAGGCGCCCCGTCACTGGACGGGAGATCGCCCTTGAGGCGTTCACTGATCGCGTTGGGTATCGGCTTGAGCGTGTTGGGTTCCACTGTCGTCGCCGGGCCGGCACAGGCCGCGAGTGTGCTGGTGGTCCCGTTGGCTCCCACGGTGACGGAGGGACAGCAGACTGCGAGGTTCTGGCTCGCCGACGGGGCCGCCAACCTGAGGAACGCCACGCCGTACGCCGTGCGGACCTCGGTCGCCGGGGAACGCCTGTCCATGGACATCGTCCCGGACGGCCCCCCGTTCTCCATTCCGCCACTGGAGGAGTCGGCCTCGCCGGAGGGGGAAATATCCACGACCTCGGGCAAGGTGTTCTTCGTCGGCAGCGACCTCCAGCCGCACTGGTGCACCGGCACGGCCGTGCAGTCGAAATACCGGAACGTCGTCGCGACGGCGGGTCACTGTCTGTTGGACGTCGAGGCCCCGGCCGGCGCGCTCGCCAAGTCGGTTCCTCGTGGCTGACCCAGTACACGAACGACAGCCGTACCGGCTATCTCAACGGCATCACGATCAGCGTTTCCGACACCGATGGCGACAGTCGGTACGACACCGGCGTCTCGCCGTACTTCGACGGTGAGTTGCTCGCGGTCTACCAGAAGGCCACCAACCTCTGGACCCGCTCCATCGCCTAGACGGTCCCCGTTCCCGCCGCGTCCGCCCAGAGGGCGGGCGCGGTGTCATGGTCTAAAGGAAACCGGTTCTGACCGCTGACTTGCAAACATCCTCTTTCCCTACCCGTCACCGTCTGCAGGCGGCACCGCCTGACGGACATACGCTGCTCGCCTACGACCATCTCGGAGCCGGCCTGGCCCTCCTGCGGGATCGTCGCGCAGCTCACCGGCAGGCTCCTGGCAGACGCCCTCCACTTGGTGCGGCGGCTCGAGGTGACCGCATCTGGAATTCCGGCGGAGCTGGCCAGGCTCGCTCCGCGGCGGTGAGCCATCCCGGCCAAGCCGGCAGTCGGCGTGCTCGGCAGGGCGACTGCCGGCTTGGCCGGGATGGTTGTTCCGATGCGCGCCGCCGAGTCGCGCAGCCTCGCCGACGAACTCACCCAGGACCCCAGCGAGTAGGACCCCGGGGGGCTCTGACAGGGTTGCGTCACGGCGAGCTCGGCGCGGCCGCCGTGACGCAACTGTCGGGGCTTCGAGCTGGGATCACCCCGCCGGCTGAGTGCGCTGATCGGCCGGCTCAGCGGAGTCGGTCGTAGACCATGGCGATCTCGCCCAGTTCGCCGGTCTCCTGGTGGGTGAGCGTCCACTTCGTGGCCGGCAGGCCGTCGTCGAACAGTCGCCGCCCACCCCCGGCGATCTCAGGGAAGATCATGATGTTCAGCCGGTCGAGCAGGTCCGCCGACAGGAGCGGCTTGATGAGGCTGGCGCTGCTGTTGACGAGGATGTCGCCCTCGCCGGTGGCCTGGAGTTCGGCGACGACGTCGGCGACGGGGGCGTTCACCAGGCGGGTGCGTTCCCACGGCGCTTCGGTCAAGGTGGTCGAGAAGACCACCTTTTCCGTGTCGACCAGCCACTTGGCGTATCCGCGATCACGCGGATCGGCGTTCTCGTCCGCGGCGACCGAGGGCCAGTACCCCAGAAATCCCTCGGCATTGATGCGGCCGAGCAGCGCCGTCGTCGCGTTCTCCCAGATGCCGGTCATGTGGTTTCGCGCGACCTCGCTGGTCACATACGGGGCGAACGCCCCGAAATCGCTGGGCCCGCCGGGACCGTTGTAGCGCCCGTCGATGGTGAGGCTCAGGTTCGCGGTCACCCTGCGGGCGGTCGAGGTGGTCATTTCGTGCTCCTTTTATCGGTGTCGTGCTCGGTGTGGTGCGAGTCCGCGGCGAGGGTCGCCGCGAGCTTGTCGAGGCTCTGGCCGAAGCCGATCTCGATGCCTGCGATGAAGTCCGCGGAGTCGACGGTGCTGTCGGCGATCCGGTAGTGGACGTCGAGGTCTGTGCCGTTGTCGGTTGGCCGGAGGCCGAGGTCGACGTGGGCGGTGAAGGCGAGGCCGCCGTCGGGAAGCAACGGGGAGAGCCGGTAGGCGAGGCGCTCACCGGGGCGTACGTCGTCGACGACTCCCTGCGCGCGCCCGGCGAGCAGGTCGGAGCCGTCGGCGTCCTCGGTGTCGCGGTACTCATGGACGATCCGCCCACCCGGTCGCGCTTCGAAGATGAGCTCGGAGACGCGCAGGTCATCGGGCGTCCACCAGCGGGCGAGCAGGGAGGTCTCGGTCAGGTGGCGCCAGACCAGCTCGGGGCGCCCCGTCAGCGACCGGAGGAACCTGAACGAGCGGCCGTCGGCCCATCCCGGCTCCTTCGCGGCGAGCCGCTCTGCGTGGAGGCTGAGCCCGTAGCGGTCGTAGGTCTCGCGCGAGCCACCGGCCTGGTCCGCGGTGTCGGCGAGCCGGCTGAGCGCAGCCGCCAACTCCCGCAGAGGACCGGGTTGGAGCGCGTAGATGCGGCGCTGGCCGGTGCGCTGGGAGGTGACGACGCCGGCGCGCTCAAGGGCCTGCAGGTGCTTGGTCGTCTGCGGCTGGCGCGCCTCGGCGAGCTGGGCGAGGACACCGACCGGGCGGGGTCGCTCGGCCAGCAGGCTCACGAGCCGCCAGCGGGCCGGGTCGGCCAGTGCGGTGAGGAGTACGTCCATGGAGAAAAGTATTCACTATGGAGAATATTCGTGTCAAGGAATATTTATGGATCGGCCAGGCCGGCGTTGTGACCCCCACTCGGGTCGAGGGCGCCGAGAAGCTGACCGCGTGGCTGGCCGCCGAGGTCACGCGTCCGGTGGTGGTGTAAAGGTGGGCTCCCATGAGCACGAGCCCACCGAGGCTGTCGCCGCCGGACCGCTGGTGGGCACCGAGCCGGCCGTACCGGCCCGGGTCTGCGCCACCTGACTTCTGCCCGTATTCGGGGTAGCCGTGGTAGGCGGAGATCTCGGCGTTGGGGTTGCTGTCGCACGGGATAGGAAGATCGGCCCTCGTGCGCGGCCGGCGAGGAGTTGGCCGGGCAGGCGGGGCTCGAATCTTGATAGTTCGGTGAGAAGTAGCAGCACCCAGAGGAACAGATAATCACCCTTCGTGATCAAATAGTTACCGATATGGAAGATGTTGGCGTAATGCTCGTACGGGGTTCTGCACTTCCTGTACGCCGACACCTGACGTTAGGGACGGTTCGGATGAGATCCGTGCGCGAACCGCACGGTGATGGACAAGCCGCCTTCTGGGCGTGCGCTGGTGGTAAGGGTGGCGTGGTGAGCTTGCATGACGGCATTGACGATGGTTGTGGCGGATGGCGTTGTCGATGAGGTTGGCGACGAGGCTTTCGATCAGTCTCGGGTCTCCGGCCGTCACTGCGGGCGTCAGGTGTTCGGTTAGGTCGATGCGTCTCTCCGTGGCTTGGTCGCGGCGGGAGGCGAGCACTCCTTCGACGACGTGGGCGAGGTCGAGGGTGTCCCAGCGGGTGACGCCGCGCTTGCCGGTGGCCAGAGTGAGCAGTGCCTGGACGAGCCGCTCCTGATATCCGCCGAGAGCGAGGGCCTCCTGGCAGGCCGAGCGCAGGGTGTCGGTGTCGGCATCGGGGTCGGCGAGAGCGACTTCGAGGAGGGTGCGCAGGCCGGCGAGAGGGGTGCGCAATTCATGGGAGGCGTTGGCGACGAAGTGGCGTTGGGTGTCGAAAGAGGCTTGCAGGCGGGCGAACAGGTCGTCGAGGGTGTGGCCGAGATCAGCACCTTCACGAAAAGGGCTTCCGCCACGACGATCAGAGGTTGAGGCAAACTCATCCGGAGAAGGAGGCGTGATGTCGCATCTCTGGCGCGGCTGGTGTTTGCTCCGTCCTGGCGTCCTGCTGTACGGCGGGACCATCGGTACGAACCAGCTGCACGCACACCATGCGGTCCACCTGATCGTCTCCGCAGAGCCCTTCACCGTGGCCGACGCCCATGGCCGGCGGCTGACCACCCGGACCGCGGTCATTCCCCCCGACACCGGCCATGCCATACTCACGGGAGCTCGCGGGGCCCTGCTGGCTCAACTCGAACCCGGCAGTTCGCCAGGCCGTTCCCTTCTCACCCATTCGGGGGCGGGGGTCAACGCCTCGACCTGGGGTCCCCCCTTCCCCCACCTCACGCAGGCCGGCCCGAGCCCGAGGCACCGCCAGGTGGCGGCGCCGCTCATGTTCACGAAACCCTCGAACGGCCATGAACACTCCATCGAGGCCGCGGCCGCCCTGAAGATCGTCGAGGACTGGACGGGCCGGCGTAGTGCCGAAGAAGTCCCGATTCACCCGGCGGTGGAGATGGCGATAGCCGTGATCCCCACTCTCCTGATCGAGGGGCCGGTGCGTCTGGGCGCGGTCGCGGCCGCGGTGCACCTGTCTCCAAGCCGGTTGGCGCATCTGTTCAGCGCACACGTGGGGATTCCACTGCGACCCTATGTGCGCTGGCAGCGCATTCAGCATGCGATCAGGCTGGTAGCCGCGGGAGAGACGTTGACGATGGCCGCCCACAGCGCCGGATTCACCGACGGGTCACATTTCACCCGGGTCTTCCGGCACAACTTCGGGACCGCGCCCTCCACGCTGGCCGCCGCCATCGACTGGCTGCCCTGAATCGACACGTTCGTACAAGCCCTGACCGCATCGGCACCGCATCCTTGGGACGTACGAACGTCCCCCGAGACGCAGCCAGGGCAGGTATTCGAACCCCCGAGGAAAAGGTCGCGATGCTCAATTTGTCGATCATTCTGGAAGACAGCGCCCGCAATGCTCCAGGCCGTACCGCCCTGGTCTTCGGCGACCTGCGTCTGCCGTACTCCATGGTGAACTCCATCGCGAACCAGGTGGCCAACCTCCTGGTGGCCAGGGGGATCGGCAAGGGCGACAAGGTCGCACTGCTCTGCCCGAATCTGCCCTACTTTCCCTTCGTCTACTTCGGTATCCTCAAGGCCGGGGCGACCGTGGTCCCGCTCAATGTGCTGCTGCAGCCGCGCGAGATCGCCTACCACCTGACCGACAGCGACGCCAAGGCGTTCTTCTGCTTCGAGGGCTCCGAGCCGCCCATGGGCGCGCGCGGGCGGGAGGCCTTCGACGCCGCCGAGGGCTGCGAGCTCTTCTTCGTCCTGCCCGCCACGCCGCTGGCCACCGAGTCGGAGCACGGCGAGTCGTTCTGGGCGGCGCTGGGCGGCATGTCCGGGGAGTTCGAGACGGTGCAGACCGAGCCGGACGACACCGCGGCCATCCTCTACACCTCCGGCACCACCGGTCAGCCCAAGGGCGCCGTGCTGACCCACATGAACATGCTGACCAACACCATCGTCAGCGACGAGATGTTCCCCGCCGACCCCGAGGGCGACGTCTCATTCGCCGTGCTGCCGCTCTTCCACTCCTTCGGCCAGACCGCAGTCATGAACGTGAGCGTGCGCCGCCGCGCCACCCTCGTGCTCCAGCCGCGCTTCGAGCCCGGCGAGGCGCTGGAGCTCATGCGCAGGGAGAAGGTGACCATGTTCGCCGGGGTGCCGACGATGTTCTGGGCGCTGCTGTCGAAGATCCACGCCGATGGGGCCGAGGCGCCCTCGACGCTGCGGGTGGCGGTGGCGGGCGGGGCCTCCTGCCCGATCGAGGTGCTCAAGGACTTCGGGGGCACCTTCGGCATCCCGATCCTGGAGGGCTACGGCCTGTCGGAGACCTCCCCGGTGGCCAGCTTCAACCAGCTCGGGCGGCCCACCAAGCCCGGCACCATCGGCTTCCCCATCTGGGGCGTGCAGATGCGGCTGGTGGACGACGGCTGGAACACCATCGAGGGCGAGGGCCCCGGCGAGATCGCCATCCGCGGGCACAACGTCATGAAGGGCTACTACGGGCGGCCCGAGGCCACCGAGGAGGTCATACGGGACGGCTGGTTCCGCACCGGCGACATCGCCACTCGCGACGAAGACGGCTACTACGCCATCATCGACCGCACGAAGGACATGATCATCCGGGGCGGCTTCAACGTCTACCCGCGCGAGCTGGAGGAGGTGCTGATGACGCACCCGGCGGTCTCGCTGGTGGCGGTGGTCGGCGTGCCCCACGACTCGCACGGCGAGGAGGTCAAGGCTTACGTCATCCCGGCGCCCGGCGCGACGGTGAGCGAGGACGAGCTCGTCGCCTGGTGCAAGGAGAACATGGCGGCCTACAAGTACCCGCGGATCATCGAGTTCCGCGAGAGCCTGCCGATGACGGCGACCGGCAAGATCCTCAAGCGCGAGCTGCGCTAGATGATCGAGTCCAAGGGATCTCCTGTGGAACAGCGAGGGCGTTCAGGATCCGTTTGTGACGACAGACCTGAACACCCTCGCCACCGCGATCTGCGCTCGCGGCCTTGTCCGCCGGCTGCGCCGACTTCGGCAGGCAGTCCAAAACATTCGCGGTTTTGTTTGTGCACCCGGCAGCGCTGCTCCGGTCGTGCTGAACCGACCTGACTTCGTCGAGGCTGCTCCCACCCTCCCCGGATCAGGCTGCCTCCTACTTCCACCCCACCGCTACGACGGCGAAGCGACGGCGGTCTCTCACCTCCGTTACAGACGAACAGCGCCTCGTGACGCAGCGACACGACTCTTAACGGCACCCCGTACGGGGTCGCCGTAGTAACCGCCGAAAGTCGGGCGGATATGGGGTGGCACCCGAACACACCGAAAAGAGGCCGCGCGCCGCGTCATCGACCTGGCCGGCCGGCCCCGCTCAGTCATGCGGTTTGCGCCAGGTGATGCTGTAGCGCCACAGCAGGCGGCGGCGGTACCGGGAGCCGGGCAGGATCTCGGCGGCCAGCGCCCGCATCTGCGGGTAGGTCACCGGCGGCGGCCACACCGTGGGGGACGGATGCTCCCAGTGGCCCTTCGTGGCGCGGTGGAAGGTACCGGCGGCGACGCCGGCCAGGTCGCGCGGCAGGTCGTTGGGCATGGTGCTGCGGGCGAGGCCGACGATGGCCAGGACGCCGCCGGGGCGCAGCAGGTCGCGCATGCGGGCCAATCCGGTGGCGGCGTCCATGTGGTGCAAGGTGGCCACGGATGCGACGACGTCGAACGAGGCGGGCTCGAAGGGATGGGTGAGGAAGTCGCCAAGGATGTAGTCGACGTCGTCCGGGTGCTCGCGGGCCTGGTCGATGCTGGGCGCGTGGAGGTCGATGCCGGTGACGTGCGGCACGGCCTGCAGCAGTTCACGGGCGAGCATGCCCTCGCCGCAGCCGACGTCGAGGGCGCGCTGGGCGCCATCGGGGACCGCGCGGAGGATGCGGGGGTGGTAGTGGATGTTGTGGTTCCATCGCCTGCCGTCACCACCTGGACGTCCTCGGGTCATGACGGCCGCCCGCCGAACTGCCAGTTGTGCACCTCGATATCGGCGTACCGGTCCGGGGTCAGGATGGCGCGTGCCGTGTCCGGGTCCGGCGCTCGGACCAGCGCCGCCGTGCCCAGCCAGGTGGCTCCGTCGTCGGACAGCAGTGGCCCGTAGGCGATCAGCACGTCCCGGTCGGGCGGCACGGCGAGGTCGGCGGCCTGCCCCGTGCCGAGGCCGAGCACCAGGTACCGGTTGCCGCCGGTCCGGCCGCCGGGGAAGTCCCACATGGTGCGCCCCAGCGTGTTGTGCCACCGGCGCAGCAGCACGTCCCGGTACACGCCGGCCTGGTAGTTCGGCTCGTCGAAGGCGAACGCGCGGGCGGCGACGAGATCGGGCAGGTCGACGATGTGCACGCTGCCGGTGGGTGTGTCGCCGTCGTCGGCGAGGGTCGGGCCCCGGGCGATCATCTCCTTCGCGTACCGGTCCATATAGGACCAATGCTCTTCCATTAGCTCGTAGCGCAGCGCTACGGAGCCGGGCCGGTCGCGGTGGTAGCAGAAGAACTCCATGCCCACAGTCTTCACCCACCAACAGATCACTTCGCACAAGTCGTCCCGGAAACGCCCGGGTGCACTCGGTCGTGAGCTTCACGATGATGGCAGTGCTACCTCAACATCGCCACCGCCCTGGCCGAGGTCGGCGGCTCCTTCGACGACGTGGCGAAACTGACCGTCTACCTCGTCGACTGGACCTCCGACAAGATGCCCCTGTTCGCGGAGGGAGTCGCCCGGGCCTCCGCGAAGCTGGGCGTCACTCCGCTCTCGCCGCTCACCGGGGTGGGCGTCGCCGCGCTGGCCGAGCCCGACCTCCTGGTCGAGATCGAGGCCACCGCGGTCATCGACTGAACAAGAGAGTCGGTCAGGTCAACGTGACCTTGGGGCCGGACAGCGTGGTCGAGGACGCGCCGTCCAACCCGGTGAGACGTTTCTTGACGGCACCCCACCTACGCGGGTTTCGCGTCGGCAGGGTCGCGGAGTGCCGAGGTGGCGAGCGAGAGCACAGCACCGAGTGCGGCGGCACCGTCGAGGAGGGCTTTGGAGCGAGCCGCGATGCTGACGTCTCTGGCAGCCAGCGCGGAGGCGACATCCTCCAGTCGGCGGGCGCGCCGTAGCTCCGGCATGAGGGCCCGAAGGGGGGCGATGCGGTAACCGGCCCTGCGCAGTTGGTGAATGATCCGCGCATCCCGCACTTGGTCGGGGGTGTATCGTCGCGTTCCTCGCGCGGGGTCTCGGTCGGGGACGACAAGATCCTCGGCATCCCAGTGCCGCAACGTCGAAGGGCGCACGCCGAGGGCGGCGGCGAGTTCGGAGACGCCCATCGAGTCCGATGCGCGTACGTCCTCGATCGGCTCGCTGGAGATTGCCCGGGCGGCCTCCTCGGCCTGTCTCAGTTCCGTGCGCTCCGCGTCGAGCCGGGCGTGCGCCGCGTCGAGAAGGGCAAGCACCTGCGAGACAGGGAACTGGTGGACGGCCCGAACGATCTTCTTGGCCTCAGCCGGACCCGCGCCTGCCGCGAGGGCTCGGTAGGCCAACGCGGACTGTAGATGTATCTCTCCATAGATCCGGTAGCCCGTAGCCGTGCGCGTCGCCGGCGGCAGCACGCCGTCGCGTTCGAGATTGCGCACCTGTTGAACGGAGCACCCGGCACGCCGCGCGACATCGACGGTACGCATGTCCCGCGATTTGAGACCTGACACCCTGAAGCCCCTCGCTTTCAGCCCCAAAGTCTCCATTAGCACTTTAATGCAACGCTAGAGCACATGACCATAGACGAGATCATCGGCTTCATCGACGGCCTCGACGGCGTCTTGACCCTTAGACCGGAACCTGGCGACGGCTCGCCGGAGATCAGCTGGGGCGACACGTTCTTCTACTACGCACCTGATGGTGTCACCCCGACAACGACCCAGCCCTTCGCGACGGTCGTGACCAAGAACTACCCCGGCGACGAGGCGTCGCGCCTGGACCGGCCGGACACCTTCCGCGTGAACATCTTCGCCGGAAAAGAGGCGTTCACCCGGTGGACCGGTCACGCGCCACGCGAATCAGCCACCACCGAGGTAGACCCCAGCGCTGCCGACACCGTGATCGCGCACCCCGTCTACGGCGCCGTCGGCTGGCTGGCAGTGGTGAACCCGGGCACGCGTGCTGAAGCGGCAACCCGTGAACTGCTGGGTACGGCCCATCACCTCGCACGCTCGCGCTATGAGCGACGCGCTGAATCTACGGCGCGCTGATGTGAGGTGGCCATGGAGATCGTGGAGTTTGAGGTGGCGTTCCCCACCCGAGGTCTGCCTGCCGGTAGGTCTCCGGCGGCTCGTCCAAGATCACCCCTGGGGGCCGCCGTGAGCAGGAAGTAGCCGATCAACGCCGGGGCAGCCTCTCGATGTCGCCGCAACAGCGCGGTGATCTTCAAATGACCATGGTTTCTTGAAGATCCTCAGTGGCCCTCGCTCATTGGCCATCACTGGTGCGGTGCGACGCCCGCCTGTGGGGCGTCAGCCACCGCAGGAAGGGCGCCGCGAACACGCCGGCCGCGCTGAGATCGATTGGTTCCGGTGCCGGATGGGGCCTCAACGCCGCGCGTGGCGGATCTTCAACCGTCCCATTACCATGGTCCCGGAGATGCGGATCGTCGGCCCGCCGGGGTGGGAGCGCCGCCGGGTCCTGTAGAGCGGGTCCTTCCACCCGGTGCGCAGACCCTCGACGTCGACGATCGCGTCGCGAGGCACCGTGATCTTGGCCCTGCCGGTGCCGAGTTGCAACTCGATGTCGACCACCGGATGCTCGATGACCGCCCGGGACAGGTCCAGATACACCCTTCCGAGTGCGGACTCGACCTTGAGGGTCCGAGGTACTCGCCATGCGCCGCGCCGCTGGATCCGTCCGCTGACGGCGGCGATCGTGGACGTGGTGCCCACACTCTCCTCCGGGAGCGAGGCCAGAGCCTGCACGAGCTCGCTGTGCGTCTTGGCGGTGAGTGCCTGGTGGAGGCGTTCGTCCATCTCCTCGTGTGAGATGTGCTCTTCGGCGTACGCCTCCTGTAGACGCTGCACGGCCGTGTCGCGGTCGTCTTCGCTGATCAGTGGCGGCCGGTGGTCCGACCCACCGGCCCGGGCCTTCACCGTCCCCTGCGCTTGTAGGTACGGACCGACAGCGGGACGAACACCACCAGCAGCGCGGCCGACCAGAGCAGGACGGCGGCCACCGGATGCGCGAGCGGCCAGGCCACGTCTCCGGACGTCACCCCCGGATTGCCGAACAGCTCCCGGGAGGCGGTGGTGATCGCGCTCACCGGGTTCCAGTCGGCCAGGAACCGCAGCCACCCCGGCATGCCGTCGGTCGGGACGAACGAGTTGGACAGCATCGTGAACGGCAGGAACAGCGGCACCAACTGGTCGACGACCTGGTCGTTCTTCACCACCAGGCCCACATAGACCCCCACCCAGCTCAGCGCGTATCGCAGCACCGTCATCAGCAGGAACGCCTCGGTCGTGGGGATCAGGCCGCGGTGCGGCTGCCAGCCCACCAGCAGGCCCGCACCCACCATGACGGCCAAGGACAACAGGCCTGTCAGCAGGTCGGCGCCGGTCTGCCCGAACGGCACCGCCAACCGCGCCATCGGCATGGAGCGGAACCGGTCCATCACACCGCGGGAGGCGTCGGTGGCCACCCGCGCCATGACCCCCATCAGCGCGGTGAAGGTCACCATCGAGAACAGCCCGGGCATGAGGTACTCGCGGTAGTCGCCGCCGCCCGGCACCTGGATCGCGCTGCCGAAGACGTACCCGAACAGCACCACCATGATGGCAGGGAAGATCAGCACGGCGACGATTTCCCCTGGCTCCTGCCGCAGGCGTCCCAGCTCGCGGCCGACCAGGGTCAGCCCGTCGGCGAATGTCCAGCGCAGGCGGTGGCCCATCCGCGGGGTGAGGGCGGTCATGAGCCCTCCTTCGTCGGTCCCATGACCAAGGTGCTGTGCTTATTGATGACCTCGACAAGCTCGGTCACGAGACGGGTTCCTTCCGGTCGGTGAGGCGCAGGAACACCTCGTCGAGGGTGGGGCGGCGCAGCCTCACGTCGGCCGCGGCCACCCCGGCACGGTCGAGTTCGCGCACGATGTCGGCGAGCCGGAAACCGCCGCCGGGCAGGGCGACGCTGAGCCGGTCGGCGCCCGTCATCGTGGGATCGGTCCCGGTCAGGGCGTTCAGCACGGTCGCCGCCGGACGCAGCGCGGCGGGGTCTTCGAGAACGACGTCGAGGCGGTCCCCGATCGTGGCCTTCAGCTCGTCGGGAGTGCCCGTGGCGACCACCTGCCCGTGGTCGATGACGGCGATGTCGTCGGCCAGCCGGTCGGCCTCGTCCAGATACTGCGTGGTGAGCAGCACCGTGGTGCCGTCCGCCACCAGTTCGCGGACGCTGTCCCAGATCTCGCCGCGGCTGCGCGGGTCCAGGCCGGTGGTCGGCTCGTCCAGGAAGAGCACCTCGGGGCGCAGGATGAGGCTGGTGATCAGGTCGAGGCGGCGCCGCATACCGCCGGAGTAGCCGGCGACCTGACGATCGGCGGCGTCCATCAGACCGAAGCGTTCGAGTAGCTCGTCGGCCCGCCGGTGCGCCTCGCGCCGGGACAGGTGGTAGAGGCGCCCGAACATGCGTAGGTTGCCACGTCCGGTGAGCTTCTCGTCCACGGCGGCGTACTGGCCCGCGAGCCCGATCCTGGCCCGCACCTTGCCGGCCTCGCGGACGACGTCGTATCCGGCGATGCGGGCGTGCCCGGCATCGGGATCGGACAAGGTCGCCAGGATGCGCACCGCGGTCGTCTTCCCCGCACCGTTCGGCCCCAGCACGCCGCAGACCGTTCCTCTCGGGACGCTCAGGTCCAGGCCCCGCAACGCATGGGTGTCACCAAAGGACTTGCGCAGTCCCTCGGCGATCACGATCGGATCCGCCATGATCCCTCCACTGGGTACTTTGTACGCGGTTATGTCGGCCAGGCTAAGTTACTGGGTACTATGTACGCAAGTAGGGGGTGGAACGGTGACCGACGCCGAGTACGTGAACATCTGGATGCGGCCCGAGCGCCCGGCCCGCGGGCCGAAGCCGACCTACAGCCGCGCGCAGATCACCGAGGCTGCGGTTCGGGTCGCCGACGCCGAGGGGCTGGAGGCCGCCACCATGCGGCGGATCGCCGCCGAGATCGGCGCGGGCGCGATGTCGCTCTACCGGTACGTCCCGAGCCGCGACGACCTGATCGAGCTGGTGGCCGACCGGCTGATGGGCGAGATCGACGTCGAGGGCATGCCCTCCGGCGACTGGCGCGCGGACCTGACACGCTACGCCGACGGGCTGCGGGCCATGTGGCTGCGGCACCCGTGGATCGCCACCGTGAACCGGTCGCTCCCCGGCTTCGGCCCCAACCAGCTGCTACTGATCGAACGGGTGATGGGAGCCCTCGACGCCCACGTCTCCATCGACGAGAACTTCGGCCTCATGGCCATCCTGAACGGCTACGTCGAGGGCGCGGCCCGCGACGAGGTCAGCTGGGCCGAGGAGGTCCGCCGCAGCGGGCTCAGCGAGTCGGAGTGGATGGCGCGGAGCTCTTCGCGTGTCCAGCAGCTGCTGAAGAGCGAGGAATATCCGATCTTCAGCAAGATCGTGATGGAGGCGCGCCAGCCGCACCTGAGCCGCGACGAGCGGTTCCGGTACGGGCTGGAGCGCGTCCTCGACTGCATCGCCGCGGCCCTCCCGCGGGCGGTCGAGCCTCCGGTGCCGGCGCACCGAGAGGGGCAGGAAGATGGATCAGAACCCGCCGGATCAATCCAATGTGGGTAGGTTGGCTGACCTCCGCCGGCAGATGACGAGGAGTCGTCCGCAAGCGGGCGGATGGTTGATCACCCGCCAGGCGGACGCCGTCTCCGCTGTGCGCGACTCATACTTTGGCCTGCGCTACGCCGTCTCTCTGGACGTGTTCGCACGCAGAAAGGAGCCAAAGAAGATGAGAACGTACAGCAAGGCAGTACACGCCGTGATGGTGGCCGCTTCGGCGGTGGCCCTGGCCGTGGTCTCGCCCGCACCGGCCGCGTCCGCGGCGGCGGTGACGATCAGGGTCGTGCCGGCCTACTCCGAGACCCAGGAGGAATCCTCCTCCTGGTTCGTCTGCCCCACCAACCAGGTGCTCACGGGGCGGTCGCACCGCGGGGACGAGAACGCCGACACGACGTACACCTGTAGTTGGATTTTCATCAACGACGAGCAGGTGCAGGTGAGCATCGGCGACTGGAGCCTCGAATACAAGGAGAGCAACTCCAACTACTCCTCCCCGCCGAACCAGGCGCTCGTCGGGCGCCGGCACATCCTCGACGAGAACGGCTGGACCCGGTACCGCTCCGCCTCCCTGGCGTGGCGGGGGCAGACGGTGCGGCTTGTCGACCCCCTGTGGACCGGCGACCTCAAGGAGAGCAACCACAACTACCAGACCGGCACCCAGCGGGTCCTGATCGGTCGCGCGCACTCCGGGGACGAGAACGGCAACACCCGCTACCAGCACGCCTACGTGACCATCGACGCCTGATTCCGGAAAGGAGGACGACATGAAGAAGTTCGCGTTCGCCGCGCTGGCGGTCGCCGCCGTCGCGGCGCTGAACATACCGGTCCCGGCCCTGGCGGCGACGATCAAGGTCGAGTACGTCTACAGCGGAACCGTGAAGGAGTCGGGGGGCGAGGCCGTCTGCCCAGAGGGCCAGGTCATGACCGGGCGGTCGCACTACGGGGACGAGAACGCCGACACCACCTACCAGTGCAGTTGGATCCTCATCGACGGCGTGCAGGTGGAGGTGTTCACCGGCGACTGGTACGGCTACATGAAGGAGAGCAGGTCGAACTTCTCCGCACCGCTCGACCAGGCGATCGTCGGGCGTTGGCACCACGGTGACGAGAACGGCGCCACCGAGTACAAGACCGGGGCTCTCTACTGGCAGGGGATTCAGGTCCGCATCACCAACCGGACGTGGACGGGTTCCTACACGGAGAGCGGCCACACCACGCAGGCCGGTTTCAACCAGGTCATGACGGGGCGCAACCACAGCGGTGACGAGAACGGCAAGACGCAGTACCAGTACGGAACGGTGACGTTCGCGGGCTGACAAGGTCGATCGCCGCCGTCCACTCCCGGGGCGGCGGTCTCGTCACAGCGGCGACATCAGGATAAGGCGCCTCGCCGAAGCGGTCTGCGAGCCGATCGACCGGCACGGCCCCGAAGGAGGCGACCCTTCGCGACGTGGCACAGCAGGCCGGAGTGTCCATGGGGGCGGTGCAGCGCCGCTTCGCCACCAAGAGCGTGTGACGCACGGGCCGGATCTGTTGCGTTTCCCTTCCAGCGCGGCGATGTGAGCCCGAAGTCCGTCACGTTCGTCCACTTCCTCTGCCAGGACCTCGGCGATGGTCAGCAAGCCCAATCGGCGGCCGGAGGTCTCCTCGATCAGCCGGCCGATGGCTCCTGCAGTCCCGCAGAGACTTCCAGCGCGTGCGCGAGCGGGCAGTTCCCAGGATCGCTACTTCTCGTGAGGTCCTTGAGCTTTCTTACCCGGCCGGGCCATGTCTCGGTGCTGCACGGACGTGTGCGCGTTCGCCCTGTTTCCCGATGAGACTCAGGTACTCGACGGGACCGGCGGCGGTGGCCCCGAACCAGTGCGGGGTGCGCGTGTCGAACTCCGCGGCCTCCCCGGGCTTGAGGATGAGGTCGTGTTCGCCGAGTACAAGGCGGAGCGTTCCGTTGAGGACATAGACCCAGTCGTAGCCCTCGTGGGTGCGCAGGTCGGGTTCGGCGTCGTCGCTTCCGGCCGGGAGGACGAACTTGTAGGCCTGGATTCCTCCGGGCCTACGGGTCAGCGGCAGGATGACCGAGCCGTCGCTGCAGGGGATGGGACGCAGATTGATGCGGGGGTCGCCGGTCGGCGGCGCATCGACGAGCTCGTCGAGTGTGACCCCGTAGGCGCGAGCAAGCGGAAGCAGCTGCTCAAGCGTGGGACGTCGCAGGCCTGCCTCGAGCCGGGACAAGGTGCTGGTGGAGATGCCGGTCTCCTCTGCGAGGTCGGCGAGCGTGACGTCGCGATTCAGCCGAAGGCGTTTCAACCTCGGTCCGACAGCGTCAAGAGTGCGGTCAATGGCTTCGTCCACCCCTCCATTTTGCCATTCGGCAACAACGTTTGCATATCTGCCTTCTCTGTCGGCACCATGAAGAACGAACCAAGGAACGCACCCGCAGAGGGGGTGCACGATCTGTCGGCGTGGGTGAGCCCGGCGAAGCTGTTGGCACGTGGCCGCGACGAGGTCACCGGCTACGGCGGAGAGAGATCATCGCGAACGAGGAGGACGACCTATGACGCACGGATTCGACAAGGACTTCTGGGAGCGGCAGTGGCAACAGGGGCGAGCTGGGGGCCCTGGATCCATGGGCGGAAACTCACCGAACCCGTACCTCGCTCGTGAGACCAGCGGCCTGACACCGGGCACGGCACTGGATGCGGGGTGCGGCGGCGGCGCCGAGGCGATCTGGCTTGCCTCCCACGGCTGGCACGTCACGGCAGCCGACATCTCGTCCGAGGCCCTTGCTCTCGCTGCCGAGCGCGCGGAGACGAGCGGGGCCCCCGAGTGCTTGCGGTGGGTTGAGGCGGATCTGAGCGTCTGGAGCCCGGGCGCGCAGTTCGACCTGGTCATGACCCACTACGCCCACCCGGCGATGCCCCAGCTGGAGTTCTACGACCGCATCGCCGGGTGGGTGGCTCCCGGCGGCACGCTGCTCATCGTGGGGCACCTGCACACCCCGGGCTCTACCGGCCATGGGCACCATCCGCCTGCCGAAGCGTCGGCCACCTCCGCGGCCATCACCACGCGCATGGACGGCACGGAGTGGGAGATCGTCACCGCCGAAGAGCACCTCCGCACGCTCACCGGCGGGGGCCGAGCGGTCTCCCTCCACGATGTCGTCGTGCGCGCCACCCGACGCCGGTGACCACACCATCCGCCGGCGTCAAGGACCGCTGCTCCGGGGCCGCGCTGGCTCTCCCGCTTCGGCGACGCCACCCGGTCGGTGAAGACCAGCAGGAACTGCTCAGCCGGCTGCCCAGGTGGTTCGGCGCTGCCGTCGGCTGAGCGCGCAGTTGTGGCTGGACCTATCTGCGGCCGCGTTCGGCGCGGTCCGGTGCCGCACCCCGCCGGCTCGAAGCCTCCGCGAAGTACGACGACCCCAGCAAGATCAATCTCATCGAATTCCCAATCCGTAGTTGGGGACGTTCCAAGGGTGTGATTGATGCGCGTGCGTGTCGGCGCAGTCTGACACGCACGCGCCTGTCAACCCAGCTTTTTCAGCCTGACAGCCTGTTTGAGGAAGACGATGCCGTCGATCATGTCGAGCTGGGCCGGGTCCAGCGGGAAATAGGCGAAATCGTGGGAGATGCGCGGGGCGGGCTTCGTGACGGCCTCGGCCAGACGGCGGGCGTCGATGAGAGAGTGGTCCCACGGGAGCGTGGACAGGAGGCCCTCGACGGTGTCAGGGGACGGAATGTCGTCGCCGACCGTGCCGAGGGCCGAGGCCAGAAAGGCGTACCGGTCGCCCAGGTGCGTTTCGGCGATGGCCCCCGCGCTCCACCACTCCAGCGCCTGGTCGCCGAACGGCATGAGGCTCTTGTTCCGCTGCAGGTGAAGGTTGCCGGCGAAAACCAGGGCCGGGCCTTGCTCGGCGACGGCACGCAGGTTGGCGGCCATCATCGCGTCCCGCAGGGCCGACAGCCGGGTCCACCGTTCCGGGGAGGCGTCGGCCATCCAGGAGTGGTAGCGGAGCAGGCCGACGGCGGTGCGCCCGTACAGCGCCGCCCGCTCCCTGTCCTCCGCGCTCAGCCGCGGCGCCTGCGTGTCGAGCAGCGCCACCAGGTCGTCGGCGATCAGCCGCAGCCGCTGGGCGTCGACGGACTGGCCGATCGACTGGGACGGATCCATGGCCGTGGCCTCGTTCGTCCACCGATCGTCCGGGCCCAGCAGCGCGTCGAGGGTTTCCATGGTGCAGGGCAGCGGGCCGTCAAGGAGGGCGTGGAGGGCGGTGAGCGCCTGGCGCGGGCTCTCGGCCCAATACTCCAGCGGGCCGTCGAAGCCGAAGAACCGGAGCTTTTCGTCATGCTCCTTGTTGTACGCGCGCATCCAGCGCACGAGCTCGCGGTTGGCCGGGGAGGTGCCGAAGTTGTGGCTGAAGCCGCGCTCCATGACGTCGTCGAGCGTGCCCGCGCCCGTCGTGACGTAGTCGTCCACCACGAGGCCCCTGAGGCAGTCGCTCTCGATGGCGAACGACCGGTAGCCCTCGTGCTCGACCAGATGCCGGAAGATCTCGTTGCGCAGCTCTCCCAGTTCCCCCACAAAGTGCCTGGCCTCGCCCAGGCCGAGCAGCAGGGGCTTGGCGGGAAGCGACCGGAGGAACGTCGAGACGCCCGCGCCGTCGAGCGGCCGGGCTGTGTACCTGATATCCATACCTTCAACGGTATCGTTGAACTTTCGGTGTAAACTTTGCCGCGAAAATCCCCGCTCTCATCGCGACGAACCTTAAATCGGTGATGCATCCATGAGGCCAGTGGACCTGGCGCGCGAGCACGGCCTGTCCACCCAGGCGATCAGGAACTACGAGGACGCCGGCATCCTGCCCGCCGCCGAACGCACCGTCCACGGCTATCGCACCTATACGCCGCTGCACGCGCAAGCCCTGCGCGCGTTCCTCGCCCTCGTGCCCGGGCACGGTCACCAGACGGCCACGTCGATCATGCAGGCGGTCAACCGGGGTGCCACCGAGGACGCGCTGCGCCTCATCGACGAGAGCCACGGCCAGCTCCTCGACGACCGCCGCACCCTCCAGGCCGTCGAAGCCGCGCTCCGCGATCTGGCGCCCGTGCCGCAGGAGCGCGGCGACACGTTCATCGGCCCGCTGGCCAGGAGGCTCGGCATCCGCCCTGCCACCCTGCGCAAATGGGAGAACGCCGGACTGGTCCGGCCGCGCCGCGACCCGCAGACGGGCTACCGGATCTACAGCGCGGCCGACGTACGGGACGTCCGGCTGGCCCACCAGCTCAGGCGGGGCGGCTACCTGCTGGAGCAGATCGCCCCGCTGATCGCCCAGGTCCGCTCCGCCGGAGGCGTCGCCCCACTGGAGTCGGCCCTGCGCGACTGGCACGCCCGCCTGTCCTCCCGGGGCCGCGCCATGCTCAAGGGCGCCGCCGACCTGGACACGTACCTCCGCGCTCGCGATCAACCGGGTGGCGGCTTGCCGTAGCTATAGGAGGTCTGGGCCATCGGGAAGGACAGGAAGATCAGTTAGCGGCGTTGGGGCTCGTTCTCAATGCGGTGGTGCCGCGGTGACGCCGAGCCTGGTCAGCTCGGTGATGGCGGTCAGCCCGTCCATGCCGGGCATGCGCAGGTCCATCAGGACCACGTCGAGCTGGAGCTCTTGGGCGAGTCGTACGGCTGTGGCGCCGTCCGCGGCCTCGCCCACGGGTGCGGAGGCGAACATGCTGCTCAGCCCGTCCCTGACGACGGGGTGGTCGTCCGCGATCAGCAATCGGATCGGGGTCTCGGCCGTGTGGTCGGTCATGCGTGGCTCCCGGTCGGCAGGGTGGGGAAGCAGGCGGAGATTCCGGTGCCCGTGCCGGGTTCGGACTCGATCTGCAAAGTCCCGGACAGCTCTTCGACGCGCTGCCGCATGATGGTCAGGCCGAACCCGCCGCTGCGGGACGGCGGCCGTGACCTGCCGGTTGTGGCCGTGTCGGCCTCAAGACCCGCAGGATCGAAGCCCTCGCCGTCGTCACGTACGTCCAACGCCACCTCGTGCTCCAGGTAGGACAGCGTCACCCCGACCCTGGTCGCGTGCGCGTGCTTGGCGACGTTGGCCAGTGCCTCCTGTGCTGTGCGCAGCAGCGCGAACTCGGCCTCCGGTGTCATCGGCCGCGCCGTGCCGGTCGTCGTGACCTGGACGGCGAGCCCGTGCAGCTTCGACCACCGGTCGGCGACGTCGGCGAGTGCGTCGCTCAGGCGCGCGGTTTCCAATGATTCGGGCCGCAGCGCATCGACGGAGCGCCGGGCCTCGGCCAGGCTTTCCCTGCGGCGCAACACGCCGTTCGAGCACCAGGAGGTGATCCGGGACGCTGCGTGACCACGCTGGCCCGGCTGGTCGCCCGGGTACGCGATGAGGACCGACCGGCTCTACGACACCCTGTACGAGGTGCTGTCGCCGCGCCAGCAGGTGATCTTGGAGATGCTGGATCTGCTGGTCAGCACCGAGCTGCTCGGCAAGGCCGAGACCGCGGCGGGCAAGGAACGGGCCCGCCAGCATCCCACGCTGGCCAAGCACTCGGCCACGCTCGCCGCAGCGGTGGAGATGCTACTGGAGGTCACCGAGTACGGCGAGGAGCTCCGGCTGGATCAGGTGTGGGAGGCGATTGACGCCATCGTGCCGCGGCGGGCGCTGCGCGAGGCGGTCGCGGCGGTGACCGAGATGGTGCCGCCGCCCGACGCCGATGCCGACGGCGATTCGAGGAGCAGACCAGCCGGCTCCCCCAAGCCGACCAAGACAGGGCTCGCCAGATCGAGACGCAGCTGAACGCCAACGGTAGGGCGGTGTACGCCAACGCGAGATGGTGGGGCTTTGAGATCGTCCTCAACGCCGCAGCCGCCCAAGCCGCCGCCGACGGCCCGGTGGAGCCGGCGACACCCGCGAGCAGGAGGGCTACGCCCCGACCGGTGCGCGCCGGGCCCTGCTCATCGCCCGCGCCTTCACCCGCACCCACTCCGGAGATGCCGGGCATGGCTGACCGCATCCACCTGCGGCACTCCACCGACAAGCAGACCGACGCCCGTCAGCGGCACGTCCTGGCCGCCCGGTTGGCCGCGGGCGCCCCCAAGACAATCCATCGCATCCTGGACGCCGCCGGTGCTCGCAACCTGCCCGACCAACTCGCCCTGTCCCCGGCCGACACCGGCGAGCCGGCCCTGGACCCGGACGTGGTCCTCGACCTGCCCGGCCTGCTGGTCGAGCAACGGAAGGTCCCGGCAAGCCGCTCGACTCAGCTTTACCAACGGGACTTTTCGTTCCGATGCTCGTCACGCCCCGGTTCGGCCACGAGCGCCCGAGGCGGCTGTCGGCGGCCGAACTGGCCGCGATCCGCGCCCTGGCCGACGACATCCCGGCCCTGTGGTCGGCTCCAACGACGACCGCCGCTGACCGCAAGAAGCCGGTGCGCCGTGGTCGAGCGGGTGCAGGTCACCGTCGATGGCGCCGGCGAGAACATCCATGCCGTCGTCACCTGGGCCGGTGGCCATCGGACCCACGCCGACCTGATCCGCCCCGTGGCCCGGATCGACCGAGACGCCACAGCCCGCCCCGCCCGGGGCCATGGCGCATGAGCGTACAAGGCTCACGTGTCGGGGTGTCGTTAAGGCTCCGTGTCAGGACGGGCCGAGGACGCAGAACTCGTGGCCCTCTGGGTCGGTCAGGCACGTCCACGGGACGTCGCCCTGGCCGAGGTCGAGGTCGGTGGCGCCGAGGGCCCGCAGCCGGGCCACCTCCGCTGCTTTGTCGTCACCGGGGTAGGGCAGCAGGTCAAGATGGATGCGGTCCGGCACGGTCTTCACGTCGGGCGTGCGCAGGAACTCGAGATACGGGCCGACACCCTTGGCGGAGCGCAACACCGCATGTTCGTCGGTCACCTCGTGCAGGGTCCAGTCCATCGCCTCACCCCAGAACCGGGCCATGGCCCGCGGATCCGCGCAGTCGACCACCACCACCGCGATCGGCCCGGTGTCCCGGTAGATCTCCCGAGGCTCCAGCACGCAGAACTCGTTGCCCTCCGGGTCGGCCAGGACCGTCCACGGCACTTTGCCCTGGCCCACGTCGGCGGGCGTCGCACCGAGAGCCTGGAGGCGCGCGATCAGGTCCGCCTGATGGGCCGCGGAGGTGGTGGCGAGATCGAGGTGCACACGGTTCTTTGTTGTCGTCTTGGGTTCCGGGACGGGAACGACGTCGATGCAGACGGCGACCGGGTCCGGCCAAACGAAGCCGCCGACGGGTCCAACGTAGGTGGTCACGCCGGGTCTGAGAACACTCCAGCCGAGCGCCTCCGCCCAGAACCTGCCGACCGCCAAGCCATCAAGAGCCTTTATGTTCACCTGAACAGGTCGCAGTGCCATGCCGGAGATCCTAAACCGACGCCGTGGCGGCGGCGGGCATGGATCGGCGGAGAACCGGCGTTCGCCATCCCGGCATCGGAGATGGCTCCTCCATCCTGAAACGGAGGGCACCTCAATGACCGAGATGCGAGGGGCCCCTATTCGGCTCTCAGCGTTTACCCCTGCTCCGGCGCGTCGGCAGCGTTAGGTGGTTTGCCCACCAGGTCGCAGTACTCGGCTCGCTTGGGCGCCCACTGCTCGGGCGTGTACAGGCTGGTGGCCGGATCGGCGAGGAAATCCACAGGCATGAGCAGGCACGTTGGCCCTCCGCTCGCCGGGTAGCCCCGGTGCAGCAATGCACCGGGGCTACCCGGCGAGCGGGGAGGGCTCTGACGCTCAGAGCGTCGAGGATCTCACCGCGCTGCTGACCTCGGCGGGGGAGCGCTGAGGTCGAGACGGTTACCGCTCCCGGACTGCGTAGGTCAGGTGGGTCACCCGCTGCGTCGGCTCCGCGCGGACCGGCTCCAGCGCGACCCTGGACGCGTCCACGCCGTCGAACAGGCGGATTCCGGAGCCGAACAGCACGGGTGAGAGTGCGATCGAGAACTCGTCGATCAGGCCGGCGTTCACGTACTCCAGGATCGTCGCGCCGCCGCCCGCGATGCGGACGTCTCGGTCGCCGGCGGCCTCGCGGGCCTGGTCGAGCGCGGACTCGATGCCGTCGTTGACGAAGTGGAAGGTGGTCCCACCCGGCCGCTCCCAGGGGTCACGCTTCTCGTGCGTCACGACGAACACCGGCGTGTGGAACGGCGCCTCCTCCGGCCACATCTGCTCGCCGGCTTCGAACATGCGCTTGCCCATCACGCTCGCGCCGGTGCGCTCGAACGTCTCCCGCGCGATGTCGTTGTCGCGCCCTTCCTCGCCGCCCCCGCCGAGCTTCAGGTTCTCCCGGAAGAACCGCAGCGGGAATGCCCACCGCTGCAGTTCCATCCACTGCCGCCCCATCAACTCCCCGAGGGACCCGGGTGCGATGAAACCGTCCAGCGACATCGACACGCTGAAGAACACCTTCCCGGCCATCAGCCCTCAGCTCCCTTCCGAACGATCTCGGTGACGTAGGCAGCCAGGTTGCTCAGGGTCTGCCGGCCGCCCTCGATCGCGTGGTACTTCTCGACCGCCTCGTCCCGCAGTTCCTTGGTGGGGAACACCGTGCGCATCTCGATCTGGGTCGCCGCCCCGTCGGGCGCGAACGCGAGGACCGACTCGAAGGCGTTCGGGTCGCCGCGGTATTCGCCGTGCAACAGCGCGATCCCCTCCGGCGGGACGATCTCGGTCCAGGAGATCCACTCCTGGTAGTCCGTCCCGTCCGGCCCGTGCATCACGAAGTCCCACACTCCGCCGACGCGGAACTCGAAGGACCGCGTGGTGGTGGTGAACCCCTCCGGCCCCCACCACCGCGACAGGTGCCGCACCTCGGTGAACGCCTCGAACACCAGCTCCCGTGGGGCGTCGATGACCCGGGAGATCACAATCTCGCGGTCGGCCGTCGCGGACTGCGCCGGCGCTCCTTGTCCCGTCTCGCTCATCAGTCACTTCTTTCTTGTCTTGCCTGCTTGAGGTCCTGCACGTACGCGTCCAGCCGGTCGAAGCTCTCGTTCCAGAACCGCTCGAACCCGCCGGTCCACTCGTGGACCGGTCGCAGACCGCGGGCGTCAAGGCCGTACAGGCGCTGCTTGCCTACCTTGCGGTCCCGCACCAGCCCCACCTCCCGGAGCACCCGCAGGTGCTTGGACGCCCCCGGCTGAGTCATCCCCAGCTCCTGGGCCAACTCGGTCACCGGCCGCTCACCCGCCCGCAGCAGCGCCAGGATCTCCCGGCGCTGCGGCTCGGCGATCGCGTTGAAGACGTCCGACGTCGTCGCTGCTCGTGCCATGGGCGCCATCATATGCCCATATCGGCATGCGTCAAGGCGGGTCTTGCCGGATGACGATCGTGCCCCTTGTCGGCGGTTGCGGGAAACGCGTATCCCGCAGCCGGAGCCAGCGCCGCGCCGCGCCAGCGTGAACAGCGCCATGACCAGCACCGATCGCGCCAGCAGAACCACCAGGATCTGCGCGCCGACCAGCGGCAGCCCGGTCAGCCAGTGCACGCCGGTGGTGGCCGGCTCGAGGCCGGGGTAGAACGATGCATCGCCAGCCCGACGGTCGCGGCGGTCAGGGCGATCAGAGGCCTGCTTGAGGCTGCGTCACGGGTCCGTGGCCTGCCGGGCGCGCAGAGCCCGGAGCTTGTGACGGTTGCCACACCGCTCCATCGCGCACCAGCGCCGGGCGCCGGGGCGGGAGGTGTCGACGAACACCAGCGGGCAGTTGTCGCTCGTGCACTCGCGAATGCGCCCGGACAGCGGCCCGGACAGCAGCTCGATCATCTCCCGCGCCAGTATCGACAGCGCCTGCGTTGCCCGCACCGGCGGCGTCCACCCGGCAGTCGTGCCGTCGGTGGCGAGTTCGGGGATCAGCGGCGCCGCGGCCGCGGCCCGGTTGATGGTCGTGACCGCCCCGGCGGGAAGCGGACGACCCGCCGCCCGGGCGTGCGCCGCGTCCCAGATGGCCTGGCGGAGGGCCTTGGCCACAGTCAGCTCGCGGGCGGTCACGGGGGCCGTCATGACGGCGGCCAGTGGCGGCTGGGCAAGCCACTTACCGAGGTCGGCAGGCTCGTGGAGGGTCTCGAACACCGCGTACGGGCCCTCACCCCCGGTGTGGGCGAAGTCCAGGCAGAGGGCACCGGCGTCGAACCAGAACGACCCGCCCTTGCGGTCGTGCAGCATCCGTCCGGTTGTACTCGCTCGCATGAAACCACTATAACTGGTGTCGTAACGAAACCCCTTTTACCGGTTTCATCGTCAGAGGAGGCAACACATGGGTACACGGCACATCAACCCCGAGGGACTTCATCGCAGCCCGGCCTTCAGCCAGGCCGTCGTGGTCGAACAGCCGGTAAAGACGATTTACATCGGCGGGCAGAACGGCGTCGGCGCCGACGGCAAGGTCGTCGGTCCCACGGTCGGGGAACAGGCCAGGCAGGCGTTCCGTAACCTCGCGACCATTTTGGAGAGCGAGGGAGCGAGCCTGGCGAACATCGTGCACTGGCGCATCGCCGTGCTGGACGGCCACACGTTCGACGAGGGCGTGGCCGCCTTCCAAGAGGTGTGGAACCGGGCCGATCCGCCGCCGGCCATCACGGTCCACGTCGTGGCCGGCTTGGGCCTCGGGTTCCTCGTTGAGATCGACGCCGTCGCCGTCGTGTGACGGCTCCGGGGCCGGGGGCGGGACCGTCCACCGGTCGTCGGGTCGGCCCGGTTTCGCTGCCGGGCGTGACCCGGCGGCAACGACCGGGCGGAGGCCATCTGTCATCATGTGCGCTCTGGGCCCGGAGGCGGTAGGTGCCGTCCGGGCGGCGGTCGAGCCGCTGGTCCCGCCCCCGCCCCCGCCCCTACCACTTGGTGCGGAATCACATCACTCAATGACTGGCCGGACTGGCTCGGGCGACGCCCCATGACCAGCGACGACAGGGTCGAAATCCGCAAAGCTCTCGAAATCGGTCTCCCCGAAGGCCCTCTCACCGAGAGTGGCCCGTTCCTGTGTTACCGCACCGATCCACGTAAACTCATCGCGGTTCGCGGCCGCATCCACTCCGCCGCCCGCACTGCGGCCGAAGGGCGAGCCACCACCTACCACGCGACCGACTCCACCGTCACCGTCGGCATCCACTGTGATTCTTGATCTGCGGCCCGGTTGGGCCTGCCACGCTCGACACCGGCCCTTGGTATGACCCGCATCAGCCTGTGCTGGCCCGCCCGGGTGTCAGGACGGCGGCCGCGGCGGCCGCCACGGTTGCGGCGATCGCGGCGAGGATGAAGCCGTTGGTGAACCCCGAAAGGGTGTCGGTGATGAGGCTGGCCGCTGCGACGCTGGAGATGACCGCGGCTCCGATGGAGGCACCGAACTCGTGGAATGTGCTGACGATGCCGGAGGCGATGCCGGCTTCGTGGGGGGCCACCTGACCGAGAGCGGTCGCTGAGGCGACGACGAATATCGCGCCGGTCCCGGCGCCTGCGATCGCCATGCCGACCACCACGGTCGCGGGGTGCATCGACAACGCGGGCACGGCCATGCCGATCGCGGCGGTGAGCAGTCCGGCCACGCCCAGGCGGCGCGGCCCCGCTGTGGCGATGGCCCGGCCGGTGAGGTTGGCCCCGAGCATCGTCGCCACCGCGACCGGGAGGAACAGCAGCCCCGTTTGCAGCGCGCCGAAGCCCTGTGCGTGCTGGAAGTAGAACGTGCCGAGGAAGAACACCGCGATCATCAGGGCCGTTGCCATCAGGATGAGGAACGTGCCGGTGGCCACCGGGCGTCGAGCCAGCAGTGCGAGGTCCATCAGAGGTGACCTGGCGCTCTTCTGCCTTGTTACGAACGCCAGGTAGCCGATCCCGGCCGCCAGGACGAGCCAGCCGGTCGTGGCGGTGAACCATCCGTGGTCTCCGGCGCGGGTGATCGCATAGATCAGGGCGCCGGATGAAGCGGTGACCAGCAGGGCACCGAGCACGTCGAGCCGGGGACGGGGTGCGGCGACACCGCGGTGCGGCAGCATCCGGGCCAGAGCGGTGATGATCACCAGTCCGATGGGCACGTTGACGTAGAACACCCATGGCCAGCCGGGGCCGGCGGTGAGGAGTCCTCCCAAAAGCACGCCTAGGGCCGCGCCGCCACCGCCGAGCGCGGACCAGACGCCCAGCGCCCTGTTGCGCTCGTCACCGTCGAACAGGCTCACCACCAGTGACAGGGCTGATGGAGACAGCAGCGCCGCACCGAGTCCTTGCGCGATGCGGCCGCCCAGCAGCATGCCGGCCGAATCGGAGAGGCCGGTCACCAGTGACGCCGCCGTGAAGATCAGCAGGCCGGCGAGTACCACCCGCCTGGCCCCGATCAGGTCGGCGATGCGGCCGCCCAGCACCATCAGGCCGCCGAACGTCAGCGTGTACGCGGTGACCGTCCAGGTCACGGCCTGGCGACTCAGGCTCAGATCGGTCTCGATGTGCGGTAGCGCGATGGCCACGACGGTGACGTCGAGGATCAACATCAGCTGGGCCACCCCGAGGAAGGCCAGGATGCGCCATCGCCGTGGATGGGCCGAACCACTGTGCGCGGATGGGTCGTGGATCTGTTGGGTCATCGAGCACCTCTCACTATAACTCGTACTCACATATACGAGTTTTAATGGTGAGAGTAACACGTACATTCCAATACGAGTTAGGCTGATGACATGCCTACCGCCGCCGGCCCGCGTCGTCGCGCAGACGCCGAACGCAACATCGCCCGCATCGTCTCCGCGGCACGCGAGAGCCTGAGCGGTGATCCGAACGCGAGCGTCGACGACATCGCCAAGACCGCCGGAGTAGGCCGGATGACGCTCTACGGTCACTTCCGCACCCGGGCAGAACTGGTCGAGGCCGCCCTGGTCGACGCACTGCGCGCCGGCGAGGAGGCACTGTCGGCCGTCGACCTCACCGGCGACGCGCACGATGCCCTGACCCGGTTGCTCGACTCCAGCTGGTCTCTCGTGGCCGAATCCGCGGCATTGTTGACGGCGGCCCAGGGAACTCTTCCCACCGGGCGCATTCGCACGCTGCACGCCGCCCCCGCGCAGCGCGTCGAGGAACTCATCCGCCGCGGCCAGGACGAAGGCGCGTTCCGCACCGACCTGCCGATCACCTGGCTGGTCAACGTCGTGCACTACGTCCTGCAAGGCGCCGCGGAGGAGAACCGCACCAAGCGCCTGAAGACAGAAGAAGTCGCCCGCGTCATCACCACGACGGTGCAGTCCATTCTGGCCGCCCCCCTCAAAGACCGAGGTAGCACGATCCTGTAGGCCGGTTTTCGCCTGGTGCCTGATGACTGGCTACCGGGATTCACCGAGACCGACGCCCGTAAGAGGGCGAGCTCTGCGATCGTGCACCCGGTTGTTGGCGATCTCGCGCGCGGTGTGGTGGCGGCTCCACCGCACCGCACCTTCCTTGATCCAGTAGTGGGAGCGGCAGGGCAGGCTCGTCAGCTCCCGGCACAGCCGAGGTCATGTCGCCGCGACGGTTGACCCTGACGCAGGGGCAACCTCTCAACTTCGACCTTCGGGGCCATGGCCTCGCCTCGGCCGCCGACCGGTACTCCTTCGAGGCGTTCCTTAGTGATTTGGTCGCCGTGATGGCGGAGCCGGGACGCCTCGGCCCGGATTCGGCGCCCGTGCTTGTGGGGTACTCGCTGGGCGCGGATCTGGCCGTGCACTATGCCTCCGAGCATCCTGGCACCGTCGCCGAACTTGTTCTCATCGACGGGGCGACCCCGGTGCCCGAACCGTTCATCACCGCGGCCGTCCTGCCGGAGTTCCGCGCAATGTGGGAGGACCTGGCGACGCAGCAGGAGGCCGAGTGGGGCACCGCGCGTCAGGTGTCGCTCACCGCCCAGGAGATTCTCGACCTGAATATCGATCTCGACTCATCGACTTCTTTCTCACCCTGGGCCGGACTCTTGCCCGGACCGCCGACGGCCCACGGCTGGTCGAGCTGGCCGACAAGCTGGCCGCCTACATCACGCAGATGGCCGAGGAGAAGGGCGAGGACTATGTCGACGACATCGACATCGAGCCACCGCGCGTCAAGCCGATGGACACAAGCGCCGCGGTCCCACTGCTCGGCAGCTCCGACACGATCGGCGTGAGGTCGGCGCGGTCGAGGATCTCGGCGGTGTGGCGGCGGGTGTACTCGGCAGCGAGGTCGCGGCGCGAGCGCTTGCCGACCCCTTGGCGGTCATCCTCGGCGTACTGGAGCCGGCGTAACTCGGCGGTCGGGGCGAGCTCGGGGTGGTGCTCATAGGCGATCCGAGTATGGGCGAGCCGCCTGCAGCCGGCGTGGTTCGCCCAGGCGTACTCGGGGCCGCGGACACCGCGGCGCTGGCGTACGTCGAGCAGCAGGCGGGCGTCCGCGTGCCGCAGTCGTTGCAGGAAAGACTCGCCGCCGAAGCCATAGACGCCGATTGTCACCATCCTGAGCACCGGAATCACCCACCTGCCTGCTACTCGTGCCGCCTCCGGCGGCCCTGCCGGAGGCGGCGAGGTCGCATCACGCGACGGCGGTCCCCTCAAGCTCGACCATCAGGGTGGGGATCGCCAGCCGTGTCACCCCGAGCATCGTGGTGGTCGGCGCCGCCCCGGCGGCGCCCAACCGCGACGCCAGCACGCCGTAGTCCTGGAAAAGCAGGTCGACGTCGGTGGTGTAGACGTTGAGCCGGACGAGGTTCGCAAGGGACATGCCGGCCTCGCCGAGCACGGCCTCCAGGTTGTCGAGGCTCATCGCCAACTGCGCCGCCATGTCAGCGGCATGCTGGGGCTTGCCGTCACCGCTCATCGCGGTCTGCCCGGCGATGTACAGGGTCCGGGTGTGCCCGGAGACGATCTCACCCTGGTTGTACCCCAGCTCCACCGACCACGCCCACGGGTTGATCGCCGTTCGCTCCATTGCCACGTCAGCTCCATTCGATTCGTCGACATTAGGTACGTCGATCGGCTCGGTAGCCACCATCTTTTTCGTGATGTTGATAAGCATCCCGGCAAATCACGACATCCTGTGTCGTGTATTTCTGTAGAGTTTTCGTATGCGCGCCGACCGGTTGGTCTCGCTGGTGCTGCTGCTGCGGCAGCACGGCCGGCTGTCAGCGACGGCGCTGGCCCGCGAGCTGGAGGTATCCACCCGCACCGTGCTGCGCGACATCAAGGCGCTGTCCGCAGCCGGGGTCCCGGTCTACGCCGAACGCGGCCGGCACGGCGGTTTCGCGTTGTTGCCCGGTTTCCGGACCGAGCTCACCGGACTGAACCACGACGAGGCCCTTGCCCTGCTGGTCGCCGGATCGCGGCGCGGCGCGCAGGCGTTCGGCCTCGGTTCGGCGCTCGCTTCGGCGATGCTCAAGGTGGTTGACGCGCTACCCGAAAGCTATCGGGACACCGCGGCCGGCGCGGCCGAGCGATTGCTCATCGACCCGGAGAGCGATCTCCTCTCGCGTCGGCTGGCCGCTGAGGAGGTGCCTGACACCATAGCGGCCGAGGTCCTGCGCGCGGTGTTCGCCGGACACAAGCTGCGCATCCACTACGCGGCTGCGGGCCAGATCCCGAAGTGGCGCACGGTGGACCCGATCGGCCTGGTCACCGTACGCGACCGGGGCTACTTGTTGGCCACGAGGTCTGGCGCGGACCGCACCTACCGGCTGTCTCGGGTCTTGGCCGCCAAGGAACTCGCCGAACCCGCACAGCGGCCAGACCGGGTCGATCTGGACCGGGCCTGGCAGGAGCGCAGCACGCGGTTTCGGACCGGCGGCGACCAGGTCACCGTGCTGGTACGAGTGGACCCGGCGCGGCGGGAGGACCTGGTGGGCACCGCGCTGGCCGTCCTCGCCGAAGAAGCCGACTCGGACGGCTGGCTGCGGCTGGAGGTGACCTTCCAAGATCCGAGACACGCCGAATGGGCGCTGTGGCAGCTCACCACGAACGCGGAAGCCCTGGCCCCGCAGTGGTTGCGCGACTCCCTGCGCAACCGCGCCGCCGCGATCGCCACCCGCTACGAAGTGTCATCCTGAGAGTTGTCGCCTTCTGCGGGCAGACAGATCAGCCGACTCCATCAGGCCGAGAGGTATCTTCAAGGCCATCGAGGAGAAGACCGAACTCCCCGCCCTCAAACCACGCCGAGGTTCGTGAGAGCCGGTCAGGCGTTCGTGCGTGATAGGTGGTCGGGGAGGTCGGTGAGGCGTTCGATGCGGAGCACCGTCTTGCCTGCCGTCGGCGATGGTCCACCGGTGATGAAGTCGATGCCGCGGTCCAGCCAGATGCCGGTGAGCCCGGCGAGGGCGGCTGCGGTCACGTCGCTTTCCAGCATGTCGCCCACGTTGACCGCCTGCGCGGGGTCCGTCCGCATCCACCGGCAGGCGGTGGCGTAGGCGACGGGCTTGGCAGCACCGAGCTCGGTCGGGGTCAGGATGGCTTCGAAGTATTCGAGGAGGCCGAAGCGGGCGAGCTTGGCGCGCTGCTGCTCGGGGTCCCCGTTGGTGAGAACGGCCAGACGCGGTCCCCGGGGAAGCCGTTTCAGGGTCTCCAGGCATGGCTGGGCATCGGGATAGCTCCGCCAGGACTCCTCGAACACGGTGAGGTAGCGGTCGGCGATCCAGGCGTCCAGCAGGCCAGGACTTTCGGGAACCGGCTCGCCGAGCATTGGCAGGAAGGAACGGAGCCTGCGTCGGTGGTGCTCAGCGAAGGAGCACTGACCGGCCAGGTATTCCCGCATGTGGCGGCCCTCCAGCGTCCACCACAAGGTCACCAGCTCCTCCGGTGGAGCCGTCGCGTTCGGCGCGGCCTGGACGATCTGGCCGATCGTTTCCAAGACCGCGCTTCGATGATCGACCAGGGTGCCGTCCAGATCGAAGAAAATCACATCCGTCACAGGCTGATCATCTCGTGGCGCTTGTCCCTGACGCCAGAGAGGTCCTTGACGCCCGGTCTGGCGGACCACGCCACCTGAAGTGCTCAGTGACATTGACGGCACGGGGTGTCGAGGTGTTCATCTACTCGAATACGACGATGGAGAAGGGGGAGTGGACGGCCTGGACTACTGGCGTGACGGCACACGAGTCGGTCGGAGCGGACAGCATTCCGACGATCCCGGGGAACTGGCGCCGCTGTTCCACCAGCAAGGCAGCGAGTGCGGCAGACCCAGACAAGGTCCCGTGTTCTATGATCATGGGCTTATGAGTCAATTGCGCACGCTATCTGCCGCGGAAGTCCCTTCGGAACGACTCCTGCTTCGCAAAGCGCTGCACGATGCCGACCGTGAAGGATTCATCGAGCTCTCGACCGATCCCGAGGTTCAGAAATACATCGGTGGTCCCCGGCCTCGGAGTGAGGTCGAGCAGCGCTTCGATGCAGTCATAACCGCCAACGCGACATCCAGTCCTGGCAACTATGTCATCGCGGACAACACGACGAACCGACTTATCGGGACATTGATGCTTGCCCGCCGGTCGACCGATAGCCCCGGGCATGTCACCGAGGATGGCGAGGAACTGGAACTGGGCTATGTACTGCGGCGCAGTGCATGGGGAGCGGGGTTCGCCTTCGAGGCCGCAACGGCCGCGTTGCGCGTTGCGGCTGACGAACTCCCCGACCAGCCGGTCTTGCTCGTGACCCAGACCGCGAACACGCGATCTCTGAAACTCGCCGCCCGCCTTGGCTTCCGCCCCATCAGCACGTTCGAGGAGTACGGCGCTGAGCAGACCCTCTGCACCGCTCCCCTGTCCATGTTCAAAATCTGATCACAGCATCAACACGGCGGCCCTCAGACCAGGAGACCCATGGTTTCAGGTGCTTCCCAGGCCGTCAGGTGGATTTCCTGGTGCGCGAACTGGTTGATCAGTTCGGCGAGGGATTGCCGGTCCTGCTGGGGGAGGTTCTGCAGACAGCACCACGACAAGAACTCCCCGACCGTCCCCATGATCGCGTTCGCGGTGCCCTCGCTGAGACACCGCGCCCTCGCCCCCGGCCTGCGCGACCGCGTCGACTCATCCACCAGCCGGCGCATCATCCCCATCGGCTGCGCCAAGCTCGGGTTCGACCAGTCCACGCCGTGGCCCAGGCGGTACGACAGGTACAAGGCGATCCGGCCGGCGTAGGTCTTCTCGGTGTTGAACGCCCGGTCTGCCCCGCGCAGTCTCGCCAGGTACGCCGATGCCTCGACGTGCAGTCCGAAGTCCTCATCGACCACCACCCACAACACCGACTCGTCGGCGGCCACCGCCCGCTCAGGCTGGTAGTACCGGGGCAGTGCACCTGACGTGGCCAACATGCCTGAAGATCCCCGAATACTGTGAAGGCAAGTACACGCTCACGTTACTTGCCTTAGAGGGCGTTTTGGCATGGACCGTAGGGCTTAGCTGCTTATGTCCAGTGGAGCATTCGCGCGGTTTCGTCTGGAATCTGTGCATCTATGTGCCGAGGCGAGATCGCTTCGATGTCCATTTCGTTAGATGACCTAACCCAGATTCCGTCTGGCGTGGGCTTGCCCGGGACGCGCCGTGTTTCGACAGGTGCGGAGAGCCATGGCGGTCGAAGCGTAAGGCTCAGGTATGTCCCCCCGACGCGCGTACCCTTCCGATCTTTCTGACGCCCGCTGGTCGCTGATCGAACCGACCCTGACCGCTTGGCGGCAGGTCCGGCTCGACCGACGTCCCACTGGAGTCCCTGCCCCTACCGACCTCCGTGACATCTTCGACGCGATCCTGTATGTCAACCGGACGGGAATCGCCTGGAAGTACCTGCCGCACGACTTCCCGCCCCACGCCACCGTCTACTCCTACTACGCCGCTTGGCGCGACGAGGGCATGTTCGCGCAGCTCAACCAGGATCTGACCGGCCTGGCCCGGGTGAAGGCCGGGCACGACGCGGAGCCGACGGTCTCGGTCATCGACACCCAGAGCGTGAAGACCTCCACCAACCCGCCGACCACGACCCAGGGCACGGACGCGGCCAAGAAGATCGTGGGTCGCAAGCGCAGCGTCGCGACCGACGCGCTCGGCCTGCTCCTGGCGGTCACCGTCTGCGCCGCCTCGGTCTCGGAGAATCAAGCCGGTATGCAGGTGCTGGACCAGGCCAAAGCCGACCACCCCATGCTCACCAAGACCTGGGTCGACGCCGGATTCAAGAACCAGTTCACCGAACACGCCGCCGCTCTGGGCATCGACGCCGAGGTCGTTCCCCGCAACTCCGACATCAAGGGCTTCCATGTCCTCAAACGCCGCTGGGTCATCGAGCGGACGTTCGGCTGGCTGATGCTCCACCGCCGTCTGGCCCGCGACTACGAGACCCTACCCGCCAGCTCCGAAGCCATGATCCACATCGCAATGATCGACAACACCAGCAAGCGCATAACCGACGAAGCCACACCAACCTGGCGAGGGACGTACTAGGTGACTGGTGTTTTTCTGGCGATCTCGCGGTGACCTCTCCTCGTGTGCCAGGGTGATCGTTGTTGGTCACCGGGAGCGGGGAGAGGTTGAGGAATGGCAGTGGGCCAGACTCCGACGCAGCCGGGGTTGCTCTCCTCCACGGTGAGTTTCTGAGAGGGCCGGCCGGCGCCGAACTCGATCTACGCGGTACTGCACCGCGAGTGCGGGAATCTGTTCCCCGATGAGATGTTCGCCGACCTGTTCGCTGAGGACGGCCGGCGCTCGGTGCCGCCGATGATCGTGGCGGTGGTCATGGTGCTCCAGCGGCTGGAAGGGCTGTCGGACCGGGAAGCGGTGGAGCGGTTCGCCTTCGATGTGCGGTGGAAGTACGCCGCCGGCGGGCTGGACCTCGACCATCCGGGGTTCGTGCACACCGTGCTGGTGGACATGCGCGCGAGGCCGGCCGCCTCTGAGCGGCCGAATCGGATTTTCGAGCGGACGGTGCAGGTGGCGGCCCAGGCCGGGCTGGCCGGCCGCAGGCGGGTGCTGGACAGTACGCCGATCTACGATGCGGTGGCGACCCAGGACACCGTCACGTTGATCCGTTCGGCGGTTCGTGGGCTGCTGCGCGCGGCCGATCACGTGCTTCGGGCCGAGCTGCGGGCGATGATCTCCAGCGCGGACGCCTACACCGATATGGCCAAGCCGGTCATCGACTGGACCGATGCCGCTGAGCGGGAGGCGTTGGTCGACTCGCGTGCCGGGGACGGATACGCACTGCCGGCCGTGCTTGATGGTCGCACGCTGGAGCAGGAGGTGGCCCAGGCGGCGCGCCTGCCGGCGACGGTGCTCGGACAGGACCTGGAGGTGGGCGGTGAGGGCGGGGTGTTGCGGATCGCCCGCAAGGTGGCCAAGGACCGCGTCATCTCCACTGTCGATCCTGAGGCCCGGCACGGCCATAAGAGCGTCAGCCGGTCCTTTGACGGTTATAAGGGTCACATCGCTGACGATCCCGACAGTGAGATCATCACCGCCACGGTGGTGAGCGCGGGCAACGTCGGCGATGCCGGCCCTGCCGCTGAGCTGCCGGCTGACATCCTGTCCGCGCCCGCCGAGATCGCGCCCGCCGAGACCGCGCCCGCCGAGATCAGGCGGGCCGAGGTCTATGGTGATGCCGCCTACGGCACCGGGCCGCTGCCGGCCGAGCCGGCCGAGCCGGCCGAGGGTGACATCATCAGCATGGTCAAGGTGCAGCCGGCCAACGCATCGGGTGGCCGTTTCAGCAAGGACGTCTTCACCATCGATCTGGATGCCGGGCAGGTCACCTGTCCGAACCGGGTGAGCGTCGAGATCCGGCCGCAAAGCGACGGGGGTGCGGTGGCCCGCTTCGGCGCTGCCTGCGTGGCCTGCCCGTTGGCCGCGCGGTGCACCACCGCCAGGGACGGCCGCGTCATCACGATCAGCCCCCATGAAGGGCATTTGGCGCGGGGCCGGGCCGACAGCCGTGATCCGGACTGGCTTGCCGACTACCGCGCCACTCGCCCGAAGGTCGAACGCAAGCTCGCTCACATGCTCCGCCGACGCCATGGCGGACGCCGTGCCCGCATGCGCGGCCGAGCCAAAATTGACGCCGACTTCTCTTTGCCGGCCGCCGCGGTCAACCTCGCACGTCTGGGCGTCCTTGGTGTCGCCTCCACCATTCACGGAAGCTGGACGGTGGCTACCGTCTGACCAGCGGGAAGAGGGGAGGCGACTACATGGTGGCCGGCTCAGACGTTCCAGACCGGCTTCACCGGGACGACACCGCTCACCTCGAACGGGTCAGGCACGCGCTGACTGAGAACTCAAGGCGGGGCTGAGCGGGCCACCCCATGCGGCAGCACGTTCAGGACGACCCGCTTAACACCAGTCACCTAGGGCAAACAACGCAAATCAAACGCCCTCTCAGAACGTTCCGGTTGTGAGAGGAGTTCTGCGAGCGGTGACCTGGGCGAACGCCTCGTCGAACGAGGGAAACCCTGACCTCGCACAATCGGTCATTTCTGCGAATCGCGCACTTTGCGATCCAAGGGATGGGCCGGGCATGAAACATGAAGGTTGCTAAGACAGGTGGTGACCTTGGAGGCTCTCCTTAACGACGCGTACGACCTTCCAGGAGTGCCCTGTGATCATCGAGGATCTGTCCGAGCCGGAACTCGCCCTCTGGGAGGCGTTTCCCACAGCGCGTCCTGTGGATCTTCCCGGCACCCCCGTTCGGGCTGCGATCATCGCAAGGATGTTGCTCGGCGCCCGGGAACGCCTTGAAGGGCAGACGCCCGGTATACACCTGTCCGGCGCCCGGATCGCGGGCCGATTGGACCTGTCGTACGCCGAGATGCAACACCCTCTGATCTTGACCAAGTGCGAGTTCGAGGAAACGCCGGTCTTCACCGGAGCCCGCACCGGCCTGGTGGACCTCGCGGCCTCCCGGGCACCCGGACTGCAGGCCGTAGACGCTGTGATCGGCGGGGCACTGCGCCTGGAAGGCTGCGAGATGGCCGGCCCGATCCAACTCGCCGGGGCCCACGTGTCCGGGACACTGAATCTCAGCGGCGCAGCGATCCACGCACTTCAGGCCGTCCATGCCGACGGCCTGATTGTCGACCGTGATCTTCTGTGCGCGAACGCCGTCATCGACGGTGAGTTACGCGTTGTTGGCGCCAGGATCGGCGGGACGATGACCCTCGATGGCGCACGGGTCGGGCGGTCAGGCGGCTTCAGCCTCACCGCCGAGGGGGTCGTCATCGACGGCGGGTTGTCGTGTGCCCGCGGTTTCCACTCCTGGGGGGAGCTGAGCGTGCAGGACGCCCGGATAGGGCGCCGGTGCGTCTTCAGCGGAGCCCAGCTGTCCAACCCGGACGGCATCGCCCTGAACGCGGAGAGACTCAGCGTCGAGGGCGGGCTGCGCATCGATGACGGCTTCTCGGCCGAAGGTGAAGTCCTTCTGCGCGGAGCCCGCGTGGCTGGTTCGCTCCGTTTCGCGCAGGCGAGCCTCGCCAATCCGGGAAGACGCGCGCTGAACGCGCCGCTGATGGAGATCGGCAGCGGACTGCGGCTCACACCAGGTTTTGTGGCGAACGGAGAGGTCTTTCTGGACTCCACCCAGGTCCGCGGATCGGTCAACCTCGACGGCGGGACGTTGTCCAACCCGGGTGCGACGGCGCTTTCCCTGCGTCGGCTGGGGGTCACCGGCAGGCTCAGCTGCAGCGAAGGCTTCCGTGCCGACGGGGAGATCGTGCTCATCAACGCCCGAATCGAGGGCAGCTTGGAGTTTCACGGTGCCGCCCTCAGTAATCCCGGCGGGCGGGTTCTGTCCCTGTGGGAGGTGATCGCGGGCGGGGGCATCGACTGCTGCGAAGGCTTCGCGGCCACGGGAGACGTCTCGATCAGGAACTCCCGGATCGCCGCCACACTGTGCCTTGCGGAGACCACCATCGACGGTGACCTTCACCTTCGTGGTGTAGAAGCGGCTTCGCTGAAGATCGGGCCCCAGACGGAACTGCTGCGGGCCGTCGACCTTCGCCACAGTCGGGTCGGCGTACTCGATGACGCTCCCAGCCGGTGGCCTGCTCACGTCCTGATGAACGGCTTCACCTATGACAGCCTGGAGGCTCCCCTGCCTGTCCAGGAGCGACTTGACTGGCTGGCCAGGGAGGACTACCAACCTCAACCCTATGAGCAATTGGCCGCCGTCTACCGCCGGCAGGGCCACGATGAGGCTGCTCGGGACGTGCTGCTGGCCAAACAGCGTCGCCGCCGCTCGGGGCGGCGGCTCGGGGCACGGCTGTGGGGATATGTGCAGGACTGGACCGTCGGGTACGGCTACCGACCCTTCCGCGCTGCGCTCTGGCTCGCAGCCCTTCTCCTTATCGGCACGGTCGTTTTCACCGCCCACCAGCCACCGGCCTTCAAGCCAGGCGAGGCTCCCTCCTTCAACGCCTTCCTCTACACCCTGGACCTGCTCCTCCCGATCATCAGCTTCGGACAGGAGAGCGCCTTCGGCCCGCGCGGCGCACAACAGTGGCTCGCCGCGGCGATGATCACTGCAGGGTGGATCCTCGCAACGACCATCCTGGCAGGCCTCACTCGCGCACTCTCCCGCCAATGACGC
The DNA here is from genome assembly GCF_050943795.1 of Streptosporangium sp. CA-115845. NCBI lineage: Bacteria > Bacillati > Actinomycetota > Actinomycetes > Streptosporangiales > Streptosporangiaceae > Streptosporangium > Streptosporangium sp. CA-115845. Next base: position 4,745,433 of record NZ_CP191988.1, read on the forward strand.
GACCAGAAGCGGCCACCTTGACGCCCTCTCAGCAGCCACTGACAGGGTGATCTACCTAGGAGCTGCGGCCACGGTCAGCAGAGCACCCCCGTCTCTGTCGTCACCCAGAGTTACTTTGCCCCGGGTGACGCGGACCCGAGTGGGAGGCCTACTTCGTTGATTACTACCGGGACCCCGTTCAGGGGCTCCAGGTTGAGATGGATGAGGGAAGGCAGTATCGGCTCGTCCGTCTCGGGTTTTCGGGCGACGAAACGGCAGAACTGCCGGCGCTGCACACACGGAAACTCATGGAGGCGTCTGGCCACGCCGCCACGGAGAGCGGGGAGCGGTCGCCAGGGCGTCGGCTTCGACACGTACCGCGTAGGTGGGCTGGTCGCCGGGGACCGGACCGAGATAGGTATGCCCGGTCAGGTGGCACCAGGCCGCCAAGTCCAAAGGCGCGGCCGGATCGTGTGCGATGAGATGCACCACGTCGCCGGGCGCGATGGCACTGACGTGGCGCCGTAGCTCCATCAGGAGCACCACGCAGGAACGGTGGCCACCGTCCAAGACGCTGATGCCGGGGCCGTCGTTCACTGGTCGCTGGTCTCCACGGGCAAGCCGCCGACCTGCCATTCGAGCATCCCTTCGGTCAGCCGCCGGGCCTGCAGCCCGTTGCTGCTGAGGAGGCGGACCGCCTCCGGCGCGAACACACAATAGGCGCCGCGGCAATACGCCACAATCTCGGCGTCGGCCGGAAGTTCACTAAGGCGATCGGGCAGCTCGTCTATCGGGATGCAGACGGATCCCGGGATGTGCCCCGCATCGTACTCCTCCTTGGGGCGGACATCCAGGATGGTGACGTTGCCGGATGCCACCCGCTCGAGCAGCTCTTCGCGGGTGACCTCTTCGGTGTGTTCTCCCAGATAGGCCGCGACGGCCGCCTGCACGTCAGCCAGGTGTGTCGCCGCCACATCGCGCAGCCGGGCGTAGAGCTCGACGACGTCGTTGCCCGCAAGGCTGTAGAGCACCCTCGTCCCGTCGCGCCGGGTGGAGACGAGCCCTCCGTGTTTCAGTGTCTGAAGGTGAGCGGACGTGCTGGTCACGCCAAGGCCGGCGGTCTGCGCCAAGACCTCAACGCTTCTTTCTCCCTGGGCCAGCAGGTCAAGGAGCTCCAGGCGCTTGCCATGACCAAGAGCTTTACCAACACGGGCGATTTGGTCAAAAAGGGAGGCTTTCCTGCTGGGGTCTCCCACCATATAATCCTCCAAGGAGCAATGGATTAATGGATCCATGGAGGATTGTAGCGTTCTTGTAGCCCCATGTCCTCGTCTTTCACTGCTTCGTCAAGCGGTAGCCAGCAACATGCGCGCTGGTCCGGCACGTCCTCGGGCGGCCTCGGTTGGGCTTGCCCACGCGTGCTCGTGCAGCCAGGAGACCAACGTCCGAGTCGACGGGAGCTCTGCACCATGGCAAAGACAGTTATCGTCCTCGGGGCCGGAGTCGGCGGGCTCAACGTCGCCAGTCAACTCCGTGACCGACTCCCCGGATCAGACAAGGTCGTTCTCATCGACCAGACCTTCGAAGGCGCTCTCGGCCTGTCCATGTTGTGGGTGCTGCGAGGCTGGCGCACGGCCGCCGACATCACGGTGCGCCCCGGCCAGGACGCGCTGCCCGGAGTCGAGATGGTCAAGGCGAAGGTCAGGTTGATCGAGCCGGACCGTCGAAAGGTCGTCACCGACGCGGGAGAGTTCTCCTGCGACGCCCTGGTGATCGCGCTCGGCGCCGATCTCGCGCCCTCCGCGGTCCCGGGGCTCACGAAAGCGCTCGAAGCCGGGCAGGCAGGGGACTTCTACACGGTGGAGGGCTCCGCCTGGCTGCAGGACAGAGTGCGGCGTTTCAGTGGCGGGCGCCTGGCCGTCCTCGTGGCCGCCACGCCCTTCAAATGTCCCGCGGCGCCTTTCGAAGCGGCCCTGCTGCTCGCCGATCTGCTGCGGGAAACCGGCGCTCGGGACAATGTCTCGATCGAGACCTACACCCCTGATCCGTTGCCGATGCCCGTAGCGGGACCAGTCGTCGGCCAGGCCCTTGTGGACATGCTGACGGCACACGGCATCGGCTTCCACGGGCAGCGGACCATCGAGCGCGTCGACGGCGGGGCCGGCGAGCTTGTCTTCGCCGACGGGAGCCGGGAGGGTTTCGACCTCCTGGCTGTAGCGCCACCACACCGGCCGCCCGCCGCTGTGAGGGGAACGTCGCTGGGTCCTGCAGGATGGATCCCGGTAGACGCTCGGACGTTCGCCACGAACTCGAACGGCGTATGGGCACTGGGCGACGTGACGTCGCTGACCCTGCCCAACGGCAAGCCGCTTCCCAAGGCCGCCGTCTTCGCCGAGGAGGCCGCGAAAGTCGTGACCAACGGGGTGCTTCGTCACCTCGGTTACGAGGCACCAGAGCCATGGTTTGGGGGCCTCGGCTCCTGCTACATCGAACTTGGGGATCACCTGGCCGCCAAGGGGGAGGGAGAATTCCTCGCCGTGCCTGCGCCCAGGGTGACCCTCTACGAACCTTCAGCCGAGTTCCACGAGGAAAAGGCCGCCCAGGAGACCGATTGGCTCAAGCGCTGGAATTCATAGCGGTGCACAACTCCAAACTCGATGCGAAAAGGCACGGTAGTGATGCCCTCTGACAACGTGACCACGATGCTCGCAGAGTTCGCCCGTGTGGCGAAGGCCCTGGCGAATCCTGTCCGGCTTCACTTGCTCGACCTGCTCTCGCAGGCCGAACGCAGCGTCGAGGATCTGGCCGGCGCGGCGAAGGTACCCATTGGCAACACATCCGCGCAGCTCAAGGTGCTGCGTGACACAGGGCTCGTGTGCAGTCGGAGGGAGGGCACGCGCATCTACTACAGATTGGCGGGAGAAGATGTCGCTCTTCTGTACGCGAACCTGCGGAAGGTCTCAAGGAAACGCGCACTGGAGCCGGAGGTCACCCATATGACCTCGCTGCGGACCATCCCGCCGAACCCTGTCATCACCAGGGAGGAACTCCTCCGGAGACGGGGTGACGGAAGGACGATGCTCATCGACGTGCGGCCCGCCGTTGAGTACGTCTCTGCTCACATCCCCGGAGCGGTCTCGATTCCGCTCGAAGAACTACGCGTCAGGATGGACGAGATTCCGGTCGGGGTCGAAGTGGTCACCTACTGCCGAAGCTCACACTGCCTCCTGGCCACCGAGGCCGTCTGGCTGCTCAAGGCGCACGGGCGTTGCGCCCGGCCGCTGGAGGAGGGCATGCTCGAATGGCGGCTGCAACACCTTCCGATCCAAACCGGCCAGTCCGTCGTGCGGCGGCCGCGCCCTCTACGACCGCGTGAATACGCGAGATCGATGGCGCCCGGAGGATAGCCGGCCCCTTGTGACAGTTGACGCTAACGAAAGGAGAAGCCTACTCTCGGGAGATCGGGCTGTACCGGCATCAGGATCGATGCTGGTGGGCGGGTGCGAGGTGCATCATGGTGAGACACCCGCAAACGGCCGGGGTTCCGGCATACACCGGCCGAACGCACCTGGAAGTGGTCGCGACCCCCTTCTACGGTGAGCCTTCCGTCACCCGCTGGCTAGGATCAACATCATGAGCGGAGACCTGGACGAGGTGCTGCGCGCAATCGCCGAGCCGCGGCGACGCGCCATCCTGCGTCTTGTCGCCACAGAGGAGCTACCCGCCGGCCGTATCGCGGAGCACTTCGACGTGACGCGGTCGGCGGTTTCTCAGCATCTGCAGGTGCTGAAGGACGCAGGCTTGATCATCGAACGTCGTGATGGTACGAAGCGGATCTATCGGGCCAGCGAGGATGCCCTTGGCCAGCTTCGGGACGTGGTCGAATCGTTGTGGCGGGAGAGCATGATGAAGGCTCGCGAATCCGTTGAGGGCACTGATGCTGGAGCGCGCGATGAGACGGCGGTCGGCTGAGCGATCTGGCAGACTTGTGCGCGTCGTCCCGACGTCTACAGAGGTCACGCCGATGAATAGCCCGACTGGGACCGGAGTAGAGCCGATCCGTCATGCTGTCAACGTGGAGGCGGACCAAAGCCGCACCTTCGGTACTTTCACCAGAAAACTTGCGACCTGGTGGCCGGTTGACTCGTTCGCAATAGAGCCAGGAAAAGTGCGAGACGTCTGCCTGGAAGAATGGGTCGGAGGCCGTATTTACGAAGTCTTGGATGATGGCGAAGAACGGGACTGGGGGCACATTCTCCGCTGGGACCCCCCGCGTTTGGTCGCCTTTACGTGGGAAGTGATTCAGGGCCCCGTTTTCACGGAAATCGAACTTCTTTTCAAGGAGTTGGGTCCCGCCTTGACTCGCGTCGAGATGACCCACAAGGGATGGGAGAACCTCACCCCCCTGCTGATGGACTCCTACCTGGCGCACCAGACCGGCTGGCCCTTCATACTGGGATGCTTCCAAGCGGAACTGTCGGCCTAGTTCTTGATCGAACTTCCCCTTGGCATGGTCTGCCAAGGGGAAGTTCTCTTGTTGCTGGAATGTTGCCGGCCTACCTTATGGGAGCGCTCCACTGTGCACGCTTTCGCCACCTGTTGGATTGTGGATGACATGTGCGTCTTGTAGTCGCGCTGCGACTGTGCATTATTCAAAAGATTCTTATAGAATTTGTTCCCGCTGGTAGTGGTTTACCTGTCGAGATTCTTGTTGACAGTCGAAGATGACTGTTATTTGGTGCCTTCCAGACCTCCCTCTCTGGCAATGGGGTATGGACGGTGGCCAACTCGAACTCGCTCATACGATCTTTTCTGCGCCGACCACTGATGCTCGATCCCGGTGATCTCGATCTCGTCGGACGTGGCTTCTTTCCGGCGTCTCCCGCAGTACAGCCCAAACTCGACGCCGTTGTGCGGAGCTTCGTAACCGGCTACAACGCCATGATCACCGGCAGGCCGGGGGAGTTGACCTTCTCCGGCATGAGTCCGGGGCTTCGAGGTTTCGCGTTCGAGGGCGCGGCGATGAGTGCGGCCCTACTCGACCTGATCACCCTTACCGGCGGCCGGCGACTCGCCCGCCTCCACCTTCATTCGGGCCGGCGTTACGTGCACCTCATACACGTGGGAGCCGGATGGGCATTCGCCCGCCTCCACGTGAGCCCGTGGACCGCGATCCGGGCTCACCAGCCTGTTCTGCGGTGGCTGGCATGGGACGGCTGGGGCTTCCACCAGGCCTTCTTCCGGCCTGAAGCGGTCTTCGCCGGCCATGTGGAGCGTTCCGCGACAGGTGCCGTGCTCTCCATCCGCGATCAGGGAGTCGGACGGGCGCTGTGGTTCTACACCGGGGCCGCTCCTGCGCGCATCGCCGAGGTGATCGGCGGATTTCCCAAAGATCGGCGCGCCGACCTTTGGGCGGGCATCGGCCTGGCAGCCGGCTATACCGGAGCCCAACCGGCCGACGTCCTCGACCAGTTGCTGCAGGTCTGTGACGGCTACCACGACCATCTCGCACAGGGGGCGGCCTTCGCCGCCAAGGCTCACCACGTGTCCGGAGTCGTCCCCCCTGAGGTGGGGACCTCGGTCAAGCTCCTCACCGGAGCGGAAACCGAAGTGGCGGCTTCATGGACCGACGCCGCGCTAGCCGTGGTCAAGACGGGCACGGACAGTCCACGAACCTACGAGCGCTGGCGCGCCGAAACCCGCCACGCATGGTCCCTGCACTCGGGAGGAGAAGAACGGTGAAGAATCGTCTCAAGCCTCGCCTGGCGCAGATTCTCGCGCTCGTGCTGGTCGTATCCGGCTGGCAGTTGTCCCGGCTGCCCGAGGCCTCTCCAGAGACGGTCGCGTCGGTCGCGCAACGGTTCTCGTTTGAAAAGCACGTACTGAACACCGCGGCCACCACCCGAGCCATCCGTACGGTGGCGCCCGCATACCAGAAGATCGATCATTGGATCTCCTCGCTGGGCGCGGCCGTGGCGCTCGCCGACTTCGACGCGAACGGCCGCTCGGACGATATCTGCCTGGTCGATCCCCGTGACGAGTCGGTGCGCCTGCAGCCGGTACCCGGCACCGGCAACAGGTTCGCTCCCTTCGAACTCAAGCCTGTGGGGCTGGCCTACGACGCGACCATGGCGCCGATGGGCTGCGTTCCCGGCGACTACAACGAAGACGGCAAGACGGACACGCTCGTCTACTTCTGGGGACGCTCACCGATTCTCTACCTCCGTACGTCTGACCCGCTGGCAGCCGCGTCCTTCGTGCCACAGGAACTCATCCAGCCGTACAAGGTCTGGAACACCAACGCGGTAACGCTCGGCGACTTCGACGGCGACGGTCACACCGACATGGTGATCGGCAATTACTTCCCTGACGGCGCCAGAGTGCTGGACCCGAAAGCCGTGCAGTCCGAACTGCAGATGCAAGACTCCATGTCCGGCGGATACAACGGCGGCCACAACCGGCTGCTGCTCTGGCAGGACGCAAGCGACGGAAGCGCTCCGCGAGCCGGGTTCACCGAGGCCGCCGCGGCCTTCTCACCGGAGATGGAGAACGGCTGGACGCTCGCCCTCGGCGCTCAGGACCTCAACGGCGACGGGCTTCCAGACCTGTACGTCGCCAACGACTTCGGCCCTGACCGCCTGCTGAAGAACGTCTCCATGCCGGGCCGTCCGCGCTTCGAGCTCATGGAAGGCGTACGGCACTTCACCACTCCCAAGTCGAAGACCCTCGGCCTGGACTCCTTCAAGGGGATGGGTGTCGCTTTCCCCGATCTGAACCAGGACGACGTTCCCGACATGGTGGTCAGCAATATCACCGAGAACTTCGCACTCCACGAGAGCAACTTCGCGTGGGTCAGCACAAGCACGAACATCTTCGACGGGCGGACGGCCCGCTACGACGATCACAGCGAGCCGCTGGGTATCTCTCGCTCCGGCTGGGGCTGGGACATCAAGACCGGCGATTTCGCGGGAGACGGGCAGACCCAGATCATCCAGGCCACCGGCTTCATCAAGGGCACCGCCAACCGCTGGCCGGAACTGCAGGAACTGGCCATGACGAACGACGAGTTGCTCATCGACCCGGCGATGTGGCCGCGCTTCACGTCGACCGACGACCTCTCGGGATCCAACCCCAACAGATTCTTCGTCAAGGGTCCGGACGGCCGCTTCATCGACCTCGCCCCTCAGCTAGGTGTCGAGAACCGAGGACCCAGCCGGGGACTGGCCCTCGCCGACACCGACCATGATGGACGCCTGGATTATGCGGTGGCCAATCAATGGCGCCAGTCCCACTACTTCCGCAACACCCGCAGCACCACCCGTCCCTTCCTCGGTCTGCGACTCGTCCGCCCCACGACGCAGTGCCGGGGCCCCGAACGCAGCACCACATCTCCGGCCATCGGAGCGACCGTCACCGTGCGGTCAGGCGCGGCTGGAGTGAGAACGGCGCAGCTGTATCCAGCCAACGGTCATGCGGGTGTCTCCGCTCCCGAGGCCATGCTCAGCCTGGCCGACGCCACCACGGTCGCGAAAGTGACAGTCCAATGGCGCGACATCTGCGGTGCACGGCACAACGCCGATCTGCAGCTCGCGCCAGGCTGGCGCACCCTCCTGCTCAACACCGATGGATCAGTACGGGAGATCACCCGATGACAGGCAAGCCAGACCTCCGAACGAGTGCGCTACGCCGGTTCGCCATCTCCATCACTGCTTTCAACATCCTCGGGCACACGGTGCTCGGATTCGAGCAGGCGTACGCCACGCCCATCGTCGCTCTGGCCGTCGCCTACACTCTTGAACTCGGACTTGAGAAGGTCGACGCCGTGACCAACGGCCGGCCCGCCAAGTACGCCGGCGACTTCCGCGGCCTCGTCGACTTCCTGCTACCGGCGCACATCAGCGCTCTCGCCTGCGCGATGCTTCTATACGCGAACGACAGGCTGATGCCGGTGGTGTTCGCCGTCGTGGTGGCGATCTCGAGCAAGTACCTCATCAGGGTCAGGTTGCGCGGGGCCTACAAGCACGTACTCAACCCGTCCAACCTCGGCATTGTCGTCGTGCTGCTGCTGTTCCCCTGGGTCGGGATCGCTCCGCCCTATCACTTCACCGAGTGGGTCAGCGGACCGTTCGACTGGATCATCCCCGTGCTGATCCTGGCTTCGGGCACGATGCTCAACGCGATGCTCACCAAGAAGATGCCGCTGATCCTCGGCTGGGTGGGCGCGTTCGCGGCTCAGGCCGTCATCCGGACGGCCATAGACGGCACCGCCACGGTGACGGCGCTGACCGTCATGACAGGGACCGCCTTCATCCTCTTCACGAACTACATGATCACTGACCCTGGGACGACGCCCGTCAAGCCGGGTCGGCAGGTCCTGTTCGGGGTGGCCACCGCGACGGTCTACGGCCTTCTGGTGCATGTGCACATCGCCTTCGGGCTGTTCTTCGCCCTGGTCATCGTCTGTGTCATCCGGGGCGCCGCACTCGCAGCCGTGTCGCTACGGCAGCCCAGCCAGGAGGCACAGCAGGAACTCGCCACCCCGATCGCCGCTTCAGGCTTGGTCATCGGGCCCGCCGCGAACAGGATGTGACCTGCTATGGACGACCCCATCGCCATCGTCGGGGCATCGTGCCGGTATCCGGACGCTGAGGACATCGACCAGCTGTGGGAACTGGTGGTGGCGGGCAGGAGGGCCTTTCGGCCGATCCCCAAGGTCCGGCTCAACCTCGACGACTACTCCAGCGAGGTCGCGGGCAAGGCGGACGGCACGTACGCGAAGTATGCCGCCGTGCTGGAGGGATGGTCATTTGACCGGTCCAGGTTCCGGGTGCCCGGCTCGGTGTACCGCGTCACCGACACGACGCACTGGCTGGCCCTGGAGGTGGCCGCCGACGCGCTCATGGCCGCCGGCCATCCCGATGGAAGAGGACTCGAGCGCGACCGCGTGGGCGTGGTCATCGGCAACACCATGAACGGGGAGTTCAGCCGGGCAGGGGGCTTACGGCTCCGCTGGCCGTACGTGCGGCGATTGCTGCAGCAGGCCCTCTCCGAGGAGGGCTGGGACGTGGACCGGCAGGCTCGCTTCGTCGCTGACTTCGAGCAGGCTTTCAAGAGCCCCTTCCCCGAGCCCAACGACGAGAGCCTCGCCGGTGGCCTGTCGAACACCATCGCTGGGCGGATCTGCAACCACTTCGACTTCCATGGCGGCGGGTACACCGTGGACGGCGCCTGCGCCTCATCCCTGCTCGCCGTCATCACCGCGGCCAAAGCCCTGCGCGCCGGCGAGATGGACGTCGCGATCGCCGGAGGCGTGGATCTGAGCCTCGACCCGTTCGAGCTCGTGGGCTTCGCGCGGACCGGCGCCCTGGCCACAACAGACATGCGGATCTACGACGCGGACCCGACCGGGTTCTGGCCCGGTGAAGGCTGCGGCATGGTGGTCCTGATGCGCGCCGAGGACGCGCTCGCGGCGGGGCGCACCCCGCTGGCGCTGATCAGCGGTTGGGGCGTGTCTTCTGACGGGAGCGGCGGAATCACCAGGCCGGAGAAGGCCGGCCAGCTCCTGGCGGTCCGGGGAGCCTATGAGAACACCGGGTTCGGCCCTGAGTCCGTGGCGCTGTTCGAGGGCCACGGCACAGGAACCGCGGTGGGCGATCCCGTGGAGATCGCCACGCTGATCGAGGCGCAGGACGGCAAGCGCATCACCATACCTGCCGCGCTCGGCTCGATCAAAGCGAACATCGGCCACACCAAGGCTGCCGCGGGAGTCGCCGGGCTCCTCAAGGCCGCCATGGCTCTGCACCGGCAGATCATCCCGCCCACCACGGGATGCGCGGAGCCGCACGAGTCGCTTCTGGTCCAGGACGTCCCGCTGAGGGTGGTCCACGAACCCGAGACATGGCCGGACGGCATACCGCTGCGTGCCGGGGTGAGCGCCACGGGCTTCGGCGGCATCAACACCCATGTGGTGCTCGAGGGCGCCACCCCCCGCAGGCGCCTGGCGTTCACGCCCAAGGAGAGGCGGCTCGCGAGTCACCCGCTGGACGCCGAGGTCTTCGCCTTCGCCGCGGACACTCGCGAGGATCTGCTCACGCAGCTCGAGCGAGCTCGGGAGGTCGCCGCCCGCATCTCCTTCGCCGAGCAGATCGACCTCGCGGCCGCCCTCGCAAAATCACACGCCGGTTCGGTGCGAGCGTTTCGGGCCGGTATCGTCGCCACGAGCCCCGGCCGGCTCATCCAGGGAATATCACAGGCCGCACGACTTCTGACCGACCACGAGGACGGCCCGCTCCGCACAGCTCCCGGAGTCGCCGTCGGAGTCGGTGAGGCGGGCCGCCTCGGCCTCGTCTTCACCGGCCAAGGGGCCCCCATCCCCGCTGGACCGGGCGCCCTCGGCGTCGTTCAGCCCGGCCTCGACGATCTCTTCGCAGCCCATACTCCAACCACCGGGCCGGCTGACACGGCCCTGGCACAACCCGCCATCGTCAAAGCCTCGCTCGCCGGGCTGCGCTGGCTGCACAGGCTCGGCGTCGTGGCCCGTGGAGCAGTGGGGCACAGCCTGGGGGAGATCACCGCCCTCCACTGGGCTGGAGCCCTGGACGTCCGTGAGACGGTGGAGCTCGCCGCGGAGCGCGGACGCATCATGGGGAAGCACGGCACGCCGCACACCGGCATGCTCTCCGTCGCCGCTGACCGGGATCTGACGCTTCAACTGATCGACGGCACCGAACTGGTGATCGCCGCCGACCACGGTCACGCGCACGTGGTCGCCGGTCCGATACCGGATGTCGACCTTGTCATCAGCCGTTGCGAGGAACGCGACCTCCGAGCCAGGCGCCTGAAGGTGAGCCATGGTTTCCACTCGCCGGCATTCCGGTCGGCCGAGCCGATATTCGAGCAATACCTGCGGCGGGTCGCGTTCGAGCGTCCTGTCCGCCCGGTCTACTCCACGATCACGGGCGAACACCTGGGCGACACGACACATCTGCCCGCCCTGCTCAGCGCACAGCTCACCTCTCCGGTGCTGTTCCGCCAAGCGGTGTCCGCTCTGGCCCAGGCGAGCGATCTCCTTGTGGAGATCGGTCCCGGTCACACCCTGGCTCCGCCGGCGGGCGAGCTCTCGGGCGTGCCGGCGCTCTCGCTGGATGTGGGTTCGCCGTCCAGCACTGCCCTGAGTCAGGTCGCAGCCGCCCTTCACGCGCTGGGCGTGGCCGACGATCTTCGCCCCCTGTTCTCCGCACGCTTCCACCGTGGTTTCGACCTCTGGCGTGACCCCCAATTCCTCGAAAGCCCCTGCGAGCAAGCCCCCTCCTCGCGTCCCTTGCCTGCCGTCGCCGCCACGTCCGCGACTGAGACGACCGCCGACCCTCACCTGGATCCGGCTGAGGTGGTCCGGGACCTGGTCGCTCTCGCGCTGGAGCTGCCGCCGGACGCCATCAGCGACGATGACCGGTTGCTCAGCGATCTCCACCTGAACTCCTTGCGCGTCGTCCAGCTGGCCGCGCAGGCGGCGACCGCGTGCGGGCGTGCCGTACCCGTCGAACCGCTCGTCCTGGCCAACGTGTCACTGGCAGAGCTCGCCCGGTACGTGGCCGCGCTGCCTCCGGCCGGCGATGACGAGGGCGATGGTCCGAATATCGCAGGAGTGGCGCCCTGGCACCGCCTCCTGCTGCCCGGCCGCAAGCTCGCGATCCTGTCCGATGAACAGGTCGACGTCACCTGGCGGGTATGGGGGACCGGCCCACTACGGGGGGAGCTCGGGCCGCGGCTGGACATCGACGACCGGCAACCTGACGCCGAGCTCGTCTTCTTACCGGAGGACCCCTCGGACGAGGACATCAGCACTCTGATCGATGCCGCCAGGACAGCGGTGGAAGAGCTCCGCCCTCTTACCGTCGTCGATCACGGAGACACCGCGACCGGGTTCTTGGCGACCATCCGCCAGGAGCATCCCGACCAGGTGGCCCGGTGGATCGGCGTGAGGTCGTCCCAAGCCGCCGAAGCCGTGCGCCGGATCCTCCACCTCCATCCGGACAGGCATCCCGAGCTTCTTGTCGATGACGAGGGGAAGGCTCACACCGTCGTCTACGCGCCCGCGGCGCCCGCTGTGGAGAGAGAGCTCCCTCTGGGGCCAGAGGACCTGGTGCTCGTGACCGGGGGTGGGAAAGGGATCGGCTTCCAGACCGCCCTGGCGCTGGGGCGGCTGGCGGGAAGCCGGCTGGTCCTTCTTGGCCGCAGCACCCCTGAGGATGACGACGAGCTGCGCGTCAATTTCGACGCCCTCACCACGGCGGGCGTGCGTCACACCTACCTCAGCGCCGATGTCACGGATCCAGCGTCCGTACAGCAGGCCATCGACGCCGTCACAGCCGCGTACGGGCCTGTGTCCGCCCTGGTCCACAGCAGCGGGATCAACCTACCCCGGCGCTTCCTGGACCTGGCCCCAAGTGACTACATCGACCACGCCGCCCCCAAGCACCACGGCCTGCGCGAGATCCTGGCCACGCTCGACACCACCCGCCTGAGGCTGCTGGTCACCTACGGGTCGGTCATCGGCCGCTTCGGGTTGCCGGGGGAGGCGCACTACGCCCTCGCCAATGGCCGCATGCGCGAGCTCGCCCGCGTCCTGGCGCGAGACCTGCCGGATTGCCTGGTCCTCAACATCGACTGGACCGCGTGGTCGGGGGCCGGCATGGGGGAGCGCCTGGATGTGCTGGACAGCCTGCTGCGGTCGGGGGTGGTTCCCGTTCCGGTCGACAAGGGCATCGACCTGCTGCGGCAACTCCTGTCGTCCTCCATCCAGGAGCCGACCGTGGTCGTCAGCGGACGTCTGCCGCACCTCCAGGTGGAGGGGGCACAGACGCCGGCGACGTATGTTCAGCGGATCCGGACTCTGGTTCCCGGTGTGGAGCTGATCGCGGAAGCCGACCTCGACGCGGAGCGGCATCCGTACCTCGTGGACCACAGGCTCGACAGCCTCATGATCCTTCCAGCGGTCTGCGCCATGGAGGCGATGGCCGAGGCCGCGGCCAGGGTCTCGGGCCGAGTGATCGGCGGGCTGACCGACTGCCGCTTCGATCGGCCGGTGATCATCCCGGACGACGGCAGCCGAACCATCAGGATCTGCGCTCTTGTCAGCGAGTCGGGTGCGATCGATGTCGTCCTGCGCAGCGACGAAAGCGGCTACGCCGTGGACCACTTCTCCGCTCGTGTCGACCTCGAAGCGCCTCCCCCTTCCGTCGCCGAGGTCGTGCAGGGCCCGGGGCTACCTCTTCCCGTCCACGACGGCAGCGACCTGTACGGTCCCACCTTCTTCCACGGCCTGCTCTTTCAGCGCCTGCGCAGGTACGAGCACCTGGAAGCAACCGCCTGCGTCGCCGTTTTAGCCCCCGGACGCCGGTGGAGCCTCGCCGGCCCTCCCGTCCTCGGCGATCCGACCCTGAACGATGCCACCATCCACGTGCTGCAGGCATGCGTGCCCAACCGGCGGCTGTTGCCCATCGGATGCGACACGTTCATCGTCAGCGGCGAGACGGTGCCGGCCGATGAGCTCGTGCTCTCCGCGGTCGAGCGAGCGCGCCAGGGCCTCGAACACGTCTACGACGTCTCCGTTCGCGATGCGGGGGGTGCCGCCGTTGCGAGCTGGCGGGGGCTCCGGTTACGCGACATCGGGCCGCTGGAGCCGCGTTCGTGGCCGCCGGTGCTTCTGGGCCCCTACCTGCAAAGGAGCATCGAAGCGCTGCTGCCGGCCAGCCCCGTTCAGGTGCACGTGGCGCCAAAAGCCGGAGGCCGAACCGGTTCCCGTAATGCCGACCCGGATCAGGCCGCCGGACGAAGCCATCTTGACGAATGGATGCTGCACGTCGGTGGATCCGCGGCACTCGCCTGCGATTGGGAGTGGGTCGAACCCGAGGGCGGCGAGCAGGTGCGGATCCCGGCATTGGCCGGACAGCGCGAGCAGATCGCGATGCTGACCGCCGAGCCGGACGGTCACACCCTCGCTCGGTTGTGGACAGTACGCGAATGCCTGTCGAAGCGGGGTCAGGCGATCGCGCAGGCACCGCTGACCATTCAAGGAGCCTTCGAACAGGGGTGGGTGCTTCTGCGCAGTGGGTCCACCCAGATCGCTTCCGCCGTCATCCGTGTCGACGGCGCCACGCGACCGATCGCGGTCTCGGTCATGGTGAAAGGAGGACCATGAAACAGCACTTCGCGCACGAGCACATGGTGACCTTCGCTGACACCAATCTCGTGGGCAACGTCTACTTCGCCAACTACCTCATGTGGCAAGGAGCCTGCCGGGAGCGCTTTCTCGCCGCGCACGCCCCCGGCGTCGTGGAACGGCTGGCAGTCGACCTCGCACTCGTCACCGTGTCGTGCTCCTGTGAGTACTTCGCGGAACTGGTGGCCTTCGATCAGGTATCGGTGCGCATGTCACTACGGAGCATCGAGTTCAACCGCATCGCCATGGCCTTCGACTACTTCCGGCTCAACTCGGGTCCTGGACAACTCATCGCGCGCGGAATGCAGACCGTCGCCTGCATGAAGCGGGTCGACGGAGAGCTGGTCTCGACAGACGTGCCGCACGAACTGTTCCAGGCGCTCGAGGCCTACGCCCCACCCGCGGAACGACGGTGACTTCCAGCAGGGATGTGCCCATGGCAGAACAGGCCCGGCGCTCGCATTCCCCCAGATTAGGGGTGGTGGGGTGCGGCGCTATGGGAACGGCGGTGGCCAGGCTGCTGGGCCACGGCGGATTTCCCGTCTTTCTGGCGGGAGGAAGGAGAAGAACGGCAGAACGCCTCGCCTCCACCATTCCTGGTGCGATCGCGGCCCCTCTGGAGATGGTCGCCCTCGAAGCACAGCTGGTGATCCTGGCGACGAGCCTCGAGGTGAGCCGGCGGGAGATCGCTCCACGGATCCACGACCACCTTGTCGGCAAGATCGTGGTGGACGTATCCAATCCCGCGCCGGCCGACCTCGGCGGCTCACCGCACGACTCGGCGGGCGAGATGATCGCCGGGCTCTTTCCGAAGTGCCCGATCGTCAAGGCGCTGAACTGCGTGTCGGCCCGCAGGCTGCGGATGCTCCCCCGAGGTGGGCCGGCGCCGACAGTGCCCATCGCCGGTGACGATCTCGCCGCGAAACAGTGCGTGACATACGTCCTTCGCCGGCTCGGACTCGACGTGGCGGACGCCGGTCCCTTACGTAACAGCAAATGGATCGAGGGGCTGGCCGAACTGCTGCGCAGATTGGGGAGCGAGGAAGGGCTGGGAGACGCGGTCGGATTCCGTCTTCTCCGCCTCGATCAGACCGACCGTACCCATGCCGGACGAGCGGCCATCGTCTCGGCAGACCCCTTTGAATTCGGAAAGGAATAAGGCTTGTGGCAAGCACAGAAACCGGCCCCACCACCGCGCCGGCTGTACCCGCACGGCGTGGACTGGTGATCGGCGTCAGCGTTCTGGCGGGGTTCATGCTGACCATCCTCTGGTCGGCCCCCTTCGTCGACCGGGTGATCGGCGATGGGGTCACCAGCGCGATCATCGGCCATGAGACCGACGCTCCCATCGCGGGCATCATGTCGGGTGTCCTCTTCGCCTTCGCCAGTGGCCTTGGCGGCACCTTCACGGCCTGTAACATCGCGGCGCTCGGAGCTGTCGCTCCCCTCCTGAGCCAGAAGCAGTCGGTGAAAGGCCGAATCCTGCAGGCGCTGCCGCCGCTGGCCTGGCTGGTGGCGGGAATGGCCGCCGTCTCGGCCGGCTACGGCGCGACAGCCGCCCTGTTCGGCACCTCCATGCCGCAGTACTCCACTGCCACGGTCACTTCGGGTCTGTCCCCACGCCTCATCCAGTCCATGGTGGTCTTCGGCGTGATCGGGCTGGTCCTGTGTTACCTGGGCCTGGCGACGATCGGGCTGGTGAAGGATCCCATGGAGAAGATCTCCCGACGCCACCCGCACGCGCGATCCGTTCTCATGGGGCTGCTGATCGGCGCCTTCCTCATCGGAAGGCCGTTCGGCCTCTACCGGCATCTGTTCCGAGACGTGGCCAACAGCCACAACCCCTTGTACGGCGCGATGGCGTTCGTCGTACAGTCACTCGGGAACATCGTCATCCTCTCGCTCCTCTTCCTCCTCCTGGCGGTCGTGGCCGGCGGCCGCGTGCAACGCTGGTTGGCTGCCAAGCCAGGGCGCGCCGCACTGGTCACCGCCTCCGCGCTCCTGGTGGCGGGCGTCTTCACGTTCCTCTACTGGGATGTCAGGCTTCTGGCTCGTACCGGAGTCATCTGGTACCCGATCATCCCCTGGTACTCCCAGTGATGATCACCATGAACACGCCGGCCGTCGACCATCGCTACCACTGATCCCTGTCCGTTGAAGCTTCGGGCCAAGGTGATCGCCGTATTCCGGTGAGATCATGCCGGCTCAGCGTCCCGGATACCATGGTTGCGTCTGCGGGTTGAATTCCCTATAGCGTACGAGCTTGGCACTGAGCGTCCGCGGGTCCCGGATATCGATCACATCCAGACCCTTCTGCGTGTCCGTGACGTAGATGTAGCCGTTGTAGTAGTACGCGGACCAGGCGCCGCCCAGGAGCAGCTGGGTCGGCGACAACGGCCCGCGGTCGAAGTAGGCGATCTCGTGTGGCCGGCGGGGATCGGTGAACTCCCAGACCGACACGCCGCCCTGGTACCAGGCCTGCACCATGATGTCCCGGCCGAGTGTCGGAAGTACGGACCCGTAGTGCGCGACGCAGTTCTCCGTCGGCGACTGGTGGCGTGGGATCTTGTAGTAGCCCTGCTTCACGAGGGTACGGCGGTCCCCCCTGCCGTTGATGGTGTAGATCGCGTTGGCACCCCTGGCCGGGCCGACGTCGGGCGTACACGTCGGCGCGAACCCGCCCCCCAGCTCGTCGCTGAAGACGACCTTGTCACCGCCGTTGCTGAACACCGCCGAGTGCCAGAAGGCGAAGGTCTCCGTGTCGCGAACCGTGGTGAGGACACGAGGACGTGCGGGGTTGGAGATGTCCAGCAGGATGCCGTCTCCCATGCACGCGCCGGCCATGAGGTTCCTGCTGGGGAGCGCCGTGAGGTCGTGGCAGCCTGACGTGGGATACCACGTGGTCCCCGTTCCTCCAGGGTTTCCCCCATCGGGGAAGAGCACAGGCTGGGCGACCACGGCGGCTTGGCCGGGAGAGCCGAGCGGAACACGGATGATCGATATCTTGTCGTGCGGCAATCGGCATCCGGGGGACTCCGGCCCGGACAGGTACGAGGACACGTAGACGAAGACGGCATCACGGTCCTGGCCCTTGCCGGGGACGAGCGTATGGGTATGGGAGCCGCACGCCGTCTCGACGGAACGCACGTAGCGCGGGTGTGCGGCATCACTGATGTCGAAGATCTTGATGCCTTCCCAGGCGACGGGATCGGCAGGCGCTGCCGGCGCGCTCTGACAGGAGTCGTTGCTGCGTGGGTCATCCGTTGACAGGAAGAGAAGGGAGCCCGCGATCGACACGTCGTTCTGAGCACCAGGGCACACAACCTGGGCGACCAGCCTGGGGGCGCGCGGGTTGCCGATGTCGAAGACGGTGAAGCCCGCGAAGTTGCCCGCGACGGCGTACCTGCCGGTGAAAGCAAGGTCGGTCGACGGCGTGAACATGCCGTCGAAGGGTGGAAGTTTCGGCACGTTGGCCACGTGCCGCATGTTGCCACTCGCCAACGGCGCATCAGGCCAGCTCGCTGCGGTACCGCCGGCCATGGTCACGAGCAGAGCCGCAACGAGAGCGACCAAGATTCGGATCCGCCGAAGAGGCTGCAGGCTGTTTCTCATGACTCCAGTGGAGTACTTTATAAATATATAGTCAACTACTCAGAGGGGCGAAAGGTTGGGGAAGCCGGTTGTGCCCTCGATTGGCGATCGATGGGCAATCTTCGAGTCTTTGGCGGTACGTCGCACGTACACAGTGACAGTTGACGCTTTCGGAAGTCATCACTAACGTTTAAAACCATGCAGCGATCTGTGGACGGTCAGGTCTGCGGAGCGGGGGGCGCTGCCCGTCCTGCCAATCTGTCTGGTTGGGAGTAAGCCATGACTGTCAGTGACAGTTCCGCACAGGGGTTCTCACAGGCACGGCAGCGATGGACCCTCGTCCTCGCGTCGTTCGCCTCCTTCATGGTCGGGCTCGACGTGCTCGTCGTGACGACCGCGCTGCCCACCCTTCACGAGGAGCTCGGAGCCGGAGTTGCGGGCCTGGGCTGGACGGTGAACGCCTACGAACTGGGCTTCGCCGCCTTCATCCTCACGGGTGCTGCCCTTGGTGACCATTTCGGCCGCAGAAAGCTGTTCGTGATCGGCATCGCGCTCTTCACCCTCAGCTCTGCCTTATGCGCCATGAGCACATCGATAGAGACCCTCATCGCCGCCCGCGGCTTGCAGGGAGTCGGCGGTGGCATCGCCATCGCACTGGCCCTCGCCGTCATCACCGACGCCACGCCACCGCAGGAACGGGGAGCCGCGTTCGGTGTGTGGGGCGCGATCTCAGGCGTGGCCGTGGCGGCGGGGCCGCTGGTAGGCGGTCTCATCATCCAGGGATTCGCCTGGCAGTGGATCTTCTGGCTGAACGTTCCTGTGGGCATCGTCCTCATCGCGCTCAGCATGGGGAAGATCGCGGAGACGCGTGGGGCCGTGCGGGGTGTCGACCTGCTGGGCCTGCTGCTGTCCACCGTGGGAGTCTTCGGTATCGCCCAGTCGCTCATCCGCGGCGGCGAGGCAGGCTGGACTTCGCCCACCGTGCTCGCCGGGTTCATCGGCGGTGCGCTCGCCCTGGTGCTCTTCGTGGTCTGGGAAACCCGAGCGAAGAGCCCCATGATGCCCGTGGGTATGTTCCGCAACCTCAGCTTCACCGGTGGTTGCCTGACCGGGTTTGTGCTCGCGGCCGCTCTCTACGGCAACGGTTTCGTCTTCGCTCAGTACCTCCAGCTCGCCGAGGGCAACGACCCGCTCGGCGTCGGCATCAGGCTTCTGCCCTGGGTGGGCCTCGCGCTCTTCATCTCGCCGATCGCCGGCAAGATGGCCGACAACATGGGGGAGCGCCCTCTGGTGATCGTCGGCCTCCTCCTGCACGGGATCGGATTCCTGGCGATCGCCCTGATGGCTTCGGCGGGAATGGGCTACGGTCCGATGATCATCCCTCTGCTGCTGGCCGGTATCGGTGTCGCCATCGCCTTCCCTACCGTGGCCTCGGCTGTCATGCGGTCGGTCGGTCCTATGGAAGTCGGCATGGCCGCCGGCGTCAGCAACACCATTCGCCAGGTCGGAGCGGTCTTCGGAGTGGCGGCCGTTGCCGCCATCTTCACGGCGCAGGGTGGCTACGGGACGGACGAGCAGTTCATCGCCGGCTTCACACCGGCCACCATCGCCCTCAGCGTGATCACCTTTGCCGGCGTGCTGGCCGCTCTGATCATCCGCCGCCCATCCGACCAGCCGTCCGGCGCGGCTGTGGCACCCGACATGCAGCCTGGTCCGGCTGTTCCCTGACCCTCCTTGACAGGGGGAGGGCCTGGGCACTCTGCCCTCGATGCCCTCGATCGCCGGGAGGGGGCTCACTGCTCCGACTCGCACGAACCGTCAACTCCACGCAACATCACGAAAGGAAAGACCATGGGTAAGCCGATTGCCTGGTTCGACCTCACCTCCAAGGACGCCGCCAAGTCCCGCGCCTTCTACTCCGACATCTTCGACTGGAAGATCGACGTCGACCCGCAGATGAACTACGGCATGGTGGACACCGGGGCCGGCGAGGGTATCCCCGGTGGCATCGGGCAGGCCGACGGCAGCGGTAGCGCCGCTCTGGTGATGTACATCGTCGTCGACGACGCCGAGGCGACCCTCAAGCAGGTCGAAGCCCAGGGCGGCGAGCGCGTCATGCCTCCCTACGACATCCCCGGCATCGGCGTCATGGCCACCTTCAAGGACCCGGACGGCCTCCAGGTCGGGTTGTGGCAGCGCTGAGACGCCTCAGACATGCACGCCGGTGAGATGCGAGACGAGTCGGCGGCTGAAGATCTCGATGTCGTCCTCCGGGCGATCGCGGAGCCCACGCGGCGAGCGATCCTCCATCTCATCGCATCCACCGAACTGCCGGCCGGGCAGATCGCCGAACACTTCGAGGTCACCCGGCCGGCAGTGTCGCAACATCTGAAAGTCCTGAGAGAAGCCGGGCTCATCACAGAGCGCAGAGAAGGCACCCGGCGGCTCTATCGAGCCAGCCCCGTGACGCTCGCCAAGCTTCGCGAGTTCGTGGAAGACATGTGGCGATCCGGCTTCGATCTCGCCAGGGAGGCCGCGGAGGACCGGCCTCCCAAAAAAAGTCGCTCGAGAAAGTCGCCGGCGTCCGTGATGACGTATGGCGAGGGCGGGGCGGACGTCCGCAACGGCCCATGTAGTCCGGACCCCGGCCTTCACCTCGCCGGGGTCCGAGCGAGGAGCGGAGATGGTGGACCGGCTCGGCGCTCGTGCGCGGAAAGTACTCGTCCTGGCGGAAGAGGAAGCCAGGATGTGCAATCACAACACCATCAGAACCGAACACATCCTTCTCGGTCTGGTCCAGGCCGGAGGGATCGCCGGAGCACTGCTCGCGGAATTCGAGATCGACCTTGACGCGGTCCACGAGCAGGTGGAGAAGGTCCTCGGCAGAGGACAGGTCTTCTCCGCTGGGCGTCTACCGCTGAGTGAACAGGCCGTCGGCCTCCTGAAGCGCTCGTCGACCGAGGCCCTCCGCCTGGGGCAGGACGATATCGACACCGAGCACATCCTTCTCGGCATGCTCGGCGACGACGAGGACGCGGGATCGCTGGTGCTGAAGAGCCTGGGCGCCGATCCCGGGCGATTCAGGGACCGGGTCCTGGAGAAGCTCGACCAAGTGCCGCAACCGATCAGGGTGGCCGCGGGCCCGGTCCGGTCAGCGGACCTCCTGCTCGGCCGGTTCGGACGAAGCCTCACCGATGCCGCGAGGGCGGGGGAGCTCGACCCGGTCATCGACCGGGACGCGGAACTCGAGCGGCTCGTGCAGATCCTCCTGCGGCGGACGAAGAACAATCCCGTGCTTCTGGGTGAGCCGGGAGTGGGGAAGACCGCACTGGTCGAGGCTCTGGCCTGCCGAATGGTGCAGGGACAGGTGCCCGAGGAGCTTCGGGACAAAAGGCTGTACGCGCTGGACCTAGGCTCCATGATCGCAGGTGCGAGTCGGCGTGGGGTGTTCGAGGAACGCTTTCGGACCGTCCTTCGTGAGGCGAGCGACGACGGCGGAGTCCTGCTCTTCCTTGACGAAATCCACTCGCTCATCGGAGCCGGCGACAAGGCCGGCGGCCTCGACGCCTCCGCCATGGTCAAGCCGATGCTGGCGCGCGGCGAACTGCGCATGATCGGCGCCACGACACCGGAGGAGTACCGCACCTCCATCGCACGGGATGCGACTTTGGAGCGGAGATTCCAGCCACTGCGGGTCGAGCCTCCCACCGTGGCCGGGACCATCAGGATCCTCAAAGAACTGCGCGAGCGTTACGAGTCACACCATGGAGTCACCTTCACCGACGAGTCGTTGGTGGCCGCCGCCCGATTGACCGACCGGCACATCACGGGACGTTCTCTTCCTGACAAGGCCATAGACGCGATCGACGAGGCCGGCGCTCTGGCGCGTATCCGCGCATTGGCGGGACCGCCCGTCTCGGCAGCGCCACAGCGGGTGACAGAGGACCTTGTGGTCGAAGTCATCGCCGCTACGACGGGCATCCCACTCGAGCGGCTCACCGCGGAGGAACTGGCTCGCCTACGAGGGCTCGAAGCCGAATTGAGTAAGCGTGTCATCGGGCAGGACGCCGCTCTTGCCGCGGTGGGCGGCGCGATACGGCGGGCGCGAGCGGGCGTGGCCGATCCGGATCGCCCAGCAGGGTCGTTTCTGTTCGCGGGGCCGTCGGGCGTGGGGAAGTCAGAGCTTGCCAAGGCTCTCGCCGCTTTTCTTTTCGGCCACGACGACGCCCTCATCCAGATCGACATGAGCGAATACGGCGAGAGCCACGCCGTCTCCAAGCTCTTCGGGGCGCCCCCTGGCTACGTGGGATACGACCAAGGCGGCCGGTTGACCCGCCACGTTCGGGAGAAGCCCTTCAGCGTGGTTCTCTTCGATGAGATCGAGAAGGCTCATCCGGCCGTCGTCGACGTACTGCTCCAGGTCCTCGAAGAGGGGCGGCTCACCTCGGGAGATGGCCGCACGGTGACCTTCACGAGTGCGGTGGTCATCATGACCACCAATATCGGGACCAGAGAGGCCTACGGCGTCTCCGGCTTCAGTCCCGACGCCGGCTCCGAAGGTGGATCGCCGGCTCAGCGAACGCATGAGGTCGTCCACGCCGAACTCCGGCGGCATCTGCGGCCGGAGCTCCTCAACCGCGTTGACGACACCGTTGTCTTTTCTCCTCTTGGAAGAGAAGAACTGATGGCCATCATGGATGTGGCCATAGCCGGGGTCGCACAGCGGCTGCTCGACGGCACGGGGGCGATGCTCGAGGTATCGGCCGAGGCCAGGCGACTCCTTCTTGAGAAGTGCCGTGACCCTCTCCTGAACGCACGCCCTCTCCGCCGGATCGTACAGCGGGAACTCGACGACGCGCTCTCGACAGCACTGTTGAACGGGCGGCTACGCTCCGGTCACCGAGTGACGGTAGAGGTGGAAGGTGGCTCGACACTCGCCTTTAGTATCATCTAGCGCTTCATGCCGCGCTGCTCGGCTCTCATTCGGCCAGCTGACCCAACGACGACAGCCCGGCTGTGTTCACCATGCGCGCGACCCAGTTGAACTGGCATGCCGTCCACACAGCCTCCAGCAGTTGAGCGTCACTCCATCCGAGCCTCCTGGCCCGCTCGAAATCGTCATCGGTGATCCGGTAGGCCTGGTGCGTGATCGCTCGAGCGAGATGGAGGAGTACGCGCGTGGATTGAGGTAGCGGCATGTCGTCGATGTCGCTGCAGCGCAAGCTCTCTTCGAGACTCGGATCAGCGCTCACCAGGTGCAAGAAGAGCACGTGAGCGTCGACGCAGTAGCTGCATGACACCTCGCGCGCGACGAACGCCGCGATCAACTCCTTGACCTCACGATCAAGGAGTCCGTCCGAGAAGATCGAGCGGTAGCCGTCCCAGAAGACCTTGAGGAATTCGGGGCGCGTGCTCACCAGCTTGAACACATCAGGCACCAGCCCGAACCCGAAGTGAGCCCGCATTTCAGCGTAGAGCTCCGCCGTCGCGCCGACCGCGTGGCTCTCATTCATCACCGGCAGGCGAACACTCGTGCCGTCTGTTGTCATCTCCGCTCCCAAGATGTTGAACGCTCTTGCAATGTTCTATGTATAATTAAAGTACGGCACGCGGCGGGAGATCACCATGGGTCACATTCGGCGGAACTACGGCCAGTACTGCGGCCTTGCTTCGGCTCTGGACGTCGTGGGCGAGCGGTGGACCCTCCTCATCGTCCGAGAGCTGCTCCTGGGTCCTCGCCGCTATGGGGAGTTCCTCTCCGAGCTCCCGGGGATCGGCACCAATCTGCTGGCCGAACGCCTGAAGAACCTGGTCGAGCTGGGTGTGATCACTAAGCCCGAGTCGCGTGAGCATGGCTACGAGCTCACCGAGCTCGGGCGGCAGCTTCGGGAGCCCGTCCTGCTGCTGGCCCGCTGGGGCATGTCGTTCCTGGGTGCGCCCGATGACGGGCTCGAGATACGACCGCACTGGGGCTTCCTCGCGGTCCAGGCCATGATCGACCCTGAACTGGCGTCGGACATGGACGAGGCCTATGAGTTTCACGTCGATGATGTGGTCTTCCACATCGCGGTGACGGGGCGGGTGCCGCAGGCGGTGGAGGGCCCGTACGCCGGTCAGGCAGCCGTGATCGCCCGCACGGACGCGAAGACGTTCGTCGAGATCGGCGCCAAGCGCCTGAGCCCTTTCGAGGCGCTGGCCTCGGGCAGGTTGTCGCTGCTGGGGGAGACTGACGCGGTCATCCGGTCCAGCGTGCTCCTCGGCTTGATGCCCGCCACGGCGGCTCCGATGGCGTCGTCCGCGCACTGAACTCCCAAAACTATCGGATTAAGTAGCCGGTTCCGTCTTGCCGGCCGACTTCTTTGAGTGGCCGAGCGCCAGGCCGGTTTCTCCTGTCTGCGCATACGTGTGCCCTCATTGAATGGGGATCCGGCCTGGATTGCAATGCTTGACTATATATCTCTAAAGTTGTCTACTTTGGGGAGTTGGTAGAACTTCGCCCCGCGTTCGCGGGCCGTGGGAACTCGCCCTTGTGACGGCCTGCCGCGGCGGCTCCGTGGGTGCCGTGCACCCGTCTCCAAAGGAGAGACCATGCCGCACATCGCCATGTCCCCTGAGCTCGCTCCTGGCACGCCGGGCCTGTTCCAGTACCGTCCCGAGACCGGCCGTCCTCTGGGCGAACTCGCTGAGGTGCTCCTTCGCAATCCGCACTCGCTGAGCCGGGGTTACCGCGAGCTCATCGCGGCCTACGTCTCGGTGCTGAACCAGTGCAAGTTCTGCAGCTCTACTCACTCAGAGGTCAGCGCGGCCCAGATCGGCGGCGGCCGGTCACTGGTCGACAAGGTGATCGGCGACCTCGACAGCGCTCCGATCTCGCCCAAGCTCAAGGCGCTCATCACCATCGCCGGCGCCACCACGCGAGGCGGTCACGAGGTGACCGATGCGATGGTGGACGTCGCTCGCCAGACCGGGGCGACGGACACCGAGATCCATGACACGGTACTCATCGCGGCGGCCTTCTGCATGTTCAACCGCTACTGCGACGGGCTGGCCGCCATCGTCCCCGACGACCCTGCCGCCTATGTCGGCATGGCGCAAATGATCATCAACGACGGATACCGGATGTGCGCGACCGGCCACTAGATGGCCTTCAGACGGCGGCCGCCCGGCATGCGATCACGCGGCTACCGCGCGATCGCATGCCGGGCGGCCGCGCACCGTCCAGCCGTTCGACGCTCATCCGGAAAGGGCTGTCATGAGCGACACCACCCCGTCTGCTGTACGTCTCACCACTCTGTCGCCGGGCGCCGGTTGCGCCTGCAAGCTCCCTCAGTCATCCCTCGAACAACTCATGACCGGTTTTGGAGTGTTTCCCGACATTCGCGGCCCCGAAATGATCGTGGGCCTATCGGAAGGCGACGACGCGGCGGTCATCCAGCTGGACTCCGGCCAGGCCCTCATACTCACCACCGACTTCTTCACCCCGATCGTCGACGATCCCTATGACTGGGGCCGCATCGCCGCGGCGAACGCGCTCTCCGATGTCTACGCCATGGGAGGCCGGCCCCTCGTCGCACTCAACCTGGCGGCGTGGCCGGGTGACAAGCTTCCGTTGAGCATGCTCGCCAGCGTGATGAAAGGCGCCGCGGTGACGGCCGCCTCTGGTGGCTGCTCGGTCGTTGGCGGCCACACCATCAGTGATCCTGTGCCCAAGTACGGCATGGCGGTTCTCGGCCTGGCCACACCGTCACGCTTGCTCACCATCGACCGAGCAAGAGCGGGCGACGATCTGGTCCTGACGAAGCCGCTTGGCACTGGCGTGGTGGTCACCGCGCTCAAGCAGGGTGCCGCAGGCCGCATGACCGTCGAAGAGGCGGTCGCGTCGATGGTCACGCTGAACGAGGCCGCCAGCGAGGTGGCCGTCTCCACGGGAGTGAGAGCGGCAACCGATGTGACCGGATTCGGCCTTCTTGGTCACCTGCACAGGATGCTCAAGGCCAGCGGCGTCGCGGCAGATCTGGACGCGGACCGGGTACCACTCCTTCCCGATGCACGCGAGCTGGCGGCCAAGGGGTACGTACCAGGTGGCACTCACGCCAACATGGACTTCCTGCGTGACTGGGTCCAGATCGGCGTCGCGGTGGACGACGAGGTGGCCATCCTCTTGCACGACGCTCAGACCTCGGGCGGCCTGCTGATGTCGGTGCCAAGCCCGTCGAGCGGTCTCCTTGACCGTTTGCGGCGGCACGGCGTCGCTGCCGCGGTGATCGGCCAGGTGATTCCGGGTCCTCCCGGCCGGATCAATGTCCGGGCGGGCGTGTGACGACCAACAGATCAGGACGTTGTTCTCTTCCTGGAGGCGAAGGTCATGAGCGGAGACCCACGACGAGCCCTGCCCAAGATGGATACCGTCCTCGCTCACCCGCAGATCACCGAACAGATGCGCATCTGGGGGCGGCACCTCCTGACCGAGATGGCGCGACGGGCGCTGGATGACGCCCGCCAAGCCGTCCTTGATGGGCGTCCGCTGCCGCCGTTGGACGACATAGCGGCTGCGGTCACGCGGACCGTCGAGCTGCTGACGGTCGGCCGGGTCCAGGAAGTCATCAACGCCACCGGGGTTGTCCTCCACACGAACCTCGGTCGCGCGCCGCTGTCGGAGGCCGCTCGCGAGGCCGTGCTCGCCGCCGCCGGCTACTCCACCGTGGAATTCGACCTGAAGACCGGTGGCCGCGGCAAGCGAGGGGGCACGGCCAACGCGCTCCTGAGAGAGCTCACTGGAGCCGCCGGCGCGATGGCGGTCAACAACGCCGCCGCAGCGCTCTTCCTCGCCCTCGGCGCCTTCGCCCGCGACCGCGAGGTGATCGTCTCCAGGGGAGAGCTGGTCGAGATCGGGGGCGAATTCCGAATCCCCGCCATCATGGAGGCGGCAGGAGCGCGCCTGGTCGAAGTCGGATCGACCAACCGGACCCACCTGTCTGACTACGTCAATGCCATCAACGAGCGCACCGCCATGCTCATGGTGGTACACCCCTCCAACTATCGCATTGAGGGCTTCACCGCCCAGCCCGCGGTATCGGACCTTGTCGTCGTAGCACGCGAGGCCGGTGTCCCTCTGCTCCATGACATCGGCTCCGGCCTCCTTCGCGGTCGTATGGGGGATGAGCCGACCCTTGAGGACAGTCTCAAGGCTGGGGCGAACCTCGCCGTCTTCTCTGGAGACAAGCTCTTTGGCGGCCCGCAGGCCGGGATCATCGTGGGTGACGCGTCCCTCGTACAGAGGCTCGCCCGTCATCCCATCGCGCGCGCTGTGCGCATCGACAAGCTGACACTCGCCGCGCTGGAGGCGACACTTCTGGCGCACCTGTCGGGGCGCCGGCACGACCTTCCGGTGTTGCGAATGCTCGGCATTTCGCTGGAGGAGCTGCGGACTCGCGCCGAGCGGTTGGCGCGTGAGCTCGGGGCGCAGGCTTCCGTACGAGAAGGCACGGGCATGGTGGGAGGCGGCAGCCTTCCGGGGGGGCGATTGCCCACGGTCGTCATCGAGATCAAGCCACGCGCCGTGACTGAAACGGCCATGGTCGGCAGGCTCCGAGCCGGTGATCCTCCCGTGATCGTGCGCGCTGAACGGGGAAGAGTCATCGTCGACCTGCGCACGGTGCCACCTGCGGAGGACGTGCGGATCGCGACGAGTCTGCTCAAGGCGATGTGCTGACGCGCGCGGCGGAGGAGGCGATGGCGCACAGCGGTGTGATCCGAGGCGCGGCACCTGGGCGAGGCGCCGTCGTGCCTCTGGACGCAGCCTGATCTATGACCTGTTGGGCCTGGGCCTGACTCGCCGGGTTGTGGAATCCACCCGCACGGTGTGCCCTTTGTCGTCGAGGTACTCAAGGAGAGGAATCGCGACCCTACGAGTCGTGTCCAGCACACTCCTGGCCTCGCTGGCCGTGAACGGCTGACGGAGCCTGCTGAGAATCTCGACAGCCGCCGACTCCGCGTTCAGCGGCAGCACGACGCCTTCAGCCAGTCTGAGCAGGGCGCCGACGCGGGAAGCGGCGATGACCGCCTTCGAGGTCAGGCCCAACTCAACCAGCCGAGCCGCATCGGGGGCGCGGAAAGGGGCTCCGGCGAGCTCGTCCTCGAGCCGACGGACGGCAGCGGCCACCGCCTCAGGCAGTTGGGGCTTGCCGGCGGGCCGGTGGATGCGGCCCGTCTCCACCCGCATCGGGGGCTGGACGAGCGCCTCCACCAGGCGTCGGTCGGGGAGGCCGAGCATCTGCTTGGCGATATCCATGGGCAGGGACGGAGCCAGGGGATTCTGCTCGGCGTATTCGCCGACAAATTGTGTGAGTCGCCTGCCGAGAGTCGCCCACTGGTCATGGTCGACCAGCCATTCGCCGGCCGCCGGGTGGCCCTCCGCCTGGCGGCCCATGAGGGTGAAGTCCGACTTCTTGAGGTACTGATGCCTGCGCAGGAGCTCACGCGCGGTCGGCTCCTCTGGCCATGAAGCCAACTCTAGGCCTGCCGCCGCGGCTGCCCCTCGGCGGCTGAGGGACGGAGGTCCGACGTCGAGCACTGTCACTCCCGCGACACGGCGTGAGCCAGGGTCCCGCAGAATGGCGCGATCGCCGACATGGAAGGGAGTGGCCTGCGCCAGGGTCAGGCGCGCGAACTCCCTGCCGAGACGCCGTACTCTGACGGCCACCGCGGCGGATCCGATGTGCAGAATGCATTCGCGGCCAACGTCTTCAGTGGTCAGCCCACGTAGCCGTATATCCAACGACCGCGTCGTCGTCCACTGATCAGGAGTGGTGAGTGCCATCCCTCGTGCGGTGTCTGAGAGCTCGACTCCTTTGAGGTTGAGCGCTACCCGGGCGACGCCCGAGGTGGACGTCACCTTCTGCTTGAGGGACTCCAACCCGCGGACCCTTACCCGGCGGCCCGACGGGCTCAACACCAGCTCGTCACCTACCGAGACTGTGCCGTCGGGGAGAGTGCCGGTGACGATCGTGCCCATGCCTTTGACGGTGAACACGCGGTCGATCCACAGTCTGACCGGCGCGTCGAGCCGTGCGGGGGGAAGGCCGGAAACCAGTCTGTCCAGGGCCTTCACCAGGTCATCGATGCCTGCGCCGGTCGTGCTGCTCACGGTGACGGATTCGATGTCCGCTAAGCAGGTTCCCGCGATCTCGGAGCGCGCCTCCTCTACCGCGAGAGATGGGTCGGCGCGGTCCGATCGCGTGACGACGAGCAATCCATGAGCCATGCCCAGGGCATCGATCACTGCCAGGTGCTCGGCCGATTGCGGCATCCAGCCCTCGTCGGCGGCGACCACCATCATGACCGCGGGCACAGGGCCGACACCGGCCAGCATGTTGGTCACGAATCGCTCGTGTCCGGGCACATCGACGAAAGCCAGTGATCGCCCGGATGGAAGGGTCCGCCAGGCGAATCCCAGGTCGATCGTCAGTCCTCGCCGGCGCTCCTCGGCCCAGCGGTCCGGCTCCATCCCCGTGAGCGTCCGGACGAGCGTGGACTTGCCGTGATCCACGTGGCCAGCAGTCGCGACGACGTGCATGCGTGTTTCCCATCGCTCGAGAGTCCCGGCGAGGACCTGTAGCGGAGGCGAACGGGAATCGAACCCGCCAGCGACGTGAACGCCGCCCCATCGGTTTTGTAGACCGGGAGGGCCACCAGGCACCCAACGCCTCCATGGACTAACTAATGATATCTATAGTCCAAAGTCAACTCTTCGAGTACGTGATCGGCGAAATTCTCGCTCGACCCTACCGCTACGTCGGTATTCAAAAGCTATTTTGTTCTTCAGAGTGCTGAAGTGGGTCGATTCGGCCGGAAGCTCTTGACTATATGAATTTAAAGCGATCCACTGTGGATATCGACGCTCAGTGTTCTGAGCTTGCTCGGACGGGTGTCCTGATCAGCTGCCCAGGTTGGGAGAGAAGCATGACCATCGCTGACCGTGCGCTGTCGACGACGTCGCCCGACGTCGGCCCCCTGCTCGAGGAGTACCGAGAGCAGTTCATTCCCGTCGCCATGGACTACCTCGAGAGGAGGATCAGCGCCAACGAGCTGCGCCGCCTGTGGAAGCCTCACTACCTAGGTCCCTTCCACCAGTACGACCTGACTGTGGAGCAGGCGTGGCGGCAGGAGAGCGGCTCGACTGGCCGGCTGGAGTCCGGCGGCCCTCCGGCTGACCCTCACTACGAGACGCCGCTCGCGCACTTCCCGGTGAGCGTTGCCTACAACAACCTCGATCGGCTGATCGAGGTGCTGGCGATCGAGCTTGGCGACCAGACGGTCGACAAGACCCGGATCCGCGAGCGCACGGTCGACTTCGCGCACGTCATCGACTCGCTCGATGCACTCATGGCGTCACTCGACAACTGACGGGTGTCGCTGGGCAACCCCGCTCCATCGCTCTCACTCGAAAGGTTGAACTGTGAGCGAACCGTTCAGAATCCTGCAGCAACTTCTCGACAGGGGGGTCGCGGCCGATATCGACGCCGCCACCCTCTCGTCGGCGGAGGTTGTGAAGGGTCACGCGTCGGCATGGGGAGGGCCGGGGAACCTTTACCCGATCCGCCCTTACACGCTGACACCGTCGGCCCTTGAGGTCTTCATCGTCCGCGAGCGCATTCACGTGCGTATCGACGGTCTCGGTGAGGACATCGTCGACCTCCACGGCATGGCGATCTACCGTCGCCACGACCCGCACTCCGCCACCGACCTGGACTGGGCCAGTTCGACGATCACGGCTCAGTTCCTGTCGCTCCAGGTGACGGGGCACAGCGAGATCTTCGGCCAGGTCAAGGTCTCGAACACTCCCAGTAAGTCGGAGGGAGCGCGGGTTAAGCCGAGTCCGGCGCCCGATGATGGGACAACGATGCCCATCAAGGACTGTATCACCATGATCTATCCTCGGTTCGAGGTAGAGCAGCTCGGCACGACCGTTGACACCGGCGACCAGGTGGTCCGTCTGGAGTCGCGGGTCGCGATGGTCCCGCCGATCGGGGACGTGTCGCGTACTTCCAGGTCCTACGCACTGTATGACGGCGAAGGTCGTCAGCTCGGCGAGTTGATCGCCGCCGACATCGAGATCGGGAACCTGCTCCACCACGTTCCCATCACCAGCGCGGTGGTGCCCGCCGAGCTCGCCAGACTCCTGGCGTAGGCACCGAGACGATGAATGACGTGCGCGTTGAAGGGCCGGCCCGTGCGAACTTTCGCGCGGGCCGGCTCGAATCTTATGCATTCAGCGTTGAAGCGACGATCGGGCAGAACCCCATGCGATACCTCTTCGCCCGGCGCTTCACCGACGGAGCCGCGAGTGCGATCACCGCGATCTTTGTCTTGAAGCCCGACGTGCTCTTCGGTACCTATGTCTGGATTGAGGAGAGCCTCGATCCAGCCTCATGTCAGATTCACACCTATTTGCCAACGATGAAGAAGCCGATTCAGGTTGTGGATCGGCTGATGTTCGACTGCCTGCCCCTGACGGACATCGGCTACCTGGACCTCATGGCTTGGCCGCACCCGGTACTGCAACTCAGTGCGGCCGACAGCTGCCCGCCTGTCGAGGGACGCAATCGGGCGGAGAAGCGCTGTTACACCGGGTCGTCCTCGCTGGCGGGACTCCATGTGGCGGAGTTCGTCACCCCCCGCCATGGGCTCGTGGTGACGAGAGTGGTGAGCCACAGGGGCCGGCAGGTAAGGCGCTGGGATGCCTTGGAACTGGGCAGCGTCGGGGAAGACCGGCTGCCTCGACGCGTACGGGTCGCTCGGCTCGAAAGCGGCCATCACACCGATTTCACCCGGACCAGCGGAGTCGTGGCTGTACCTGCCGGCGGATTCGACACTCCGCCGGAGATGCTCCGCGAGGTGGTGGAACAGCACCTGAGTGAAGAAGAGGGGTGAGCGCGCATGCCCGGCCTGTCGGCTGCCGCCGGTGTCGCTGGAAGAATGCTTCACGTGACCGTGACGGTCGCCTCAGCGGTACCTCGTCTGCTGCTCGTGGCTGCGTCGGCTCCGCGGCAGGACAGGCGGGCGCGCCTTTCCCTGGAGATCGCTGATTTGATCGAACGACTAGGCGGTGCGTTCCTCAAAGCCGGCCAGCTGCTGGCCACCCGGGTCGATCTCGTCGGCGCCGAGTTGGCGGGTGCGCTGGGCCGGTTGCACGACAAGGTGAAGCCGATGAGCGCCGAGCAGGCGCGGCTGACGGTAAGTGCCGCGTTCGAGACGGTGCCGGTCGGCATTGAGGTCGCCTTGCGGACCCCTCCGGTGGCCAGTGGCTCCATCGCGTGTGTGTACCGGGCACGCTATGACGGGACCGACGTGGCGGTGAAGGCGCGGCGTCCCGACGTGGCCCGGCGCTTTGCCGCCGACATCGCGATCGTGGGGTTCCTCGCCAGGATGGCCGCGCGGCTGCCGATGTTGCGGCGAGTGCCGCTGGTGGAGATCGTCCATCAGGTAGGAATGTCGCTAGCCGCTCAGATGGACTTTCCACGGGAAGTCGAGCATCTCCGGAGGCTCCGTGACGCCCTCGCCGACTTCCCCGACATCGTGGTGCCCGCGGTGCTGGAGGAGCTGTCGTCCGATGGCGTCATCTCCATGGAGTACATCCCAGGGCTCGACCGCTCGGCGGCTGACGGGCTTCCGGCCGAGACGAAAGAGGCCGGAGTGTCCTGCCTGGTACGGGCGGTTTACCACATGCTTTTCGTCCAGGGGTTCATTCATGTAGATCTACACCAGGGAAACGTCTATCTTCGGGCCGACGGCACCGTGGTCATTCTGGACGCCGGATTCATGTTCCAGTTGAGCGAAACGGCGCGGACGAGATTCACCGAATTCTTTGCCGGAATGATTCGCGGCGATGGCGAATTCTGTGCCGATATTCTGCTGTCGACTGTGCGTCGCATCGAAAAAAGTGCGGATGTCTCGGTGTTCAAACGGGATGTCGCCGATCTGGTGGTAAGGAGCACGGGGGCGGTCGCCAAGGACTTCGAGCTGGCGGCATTCTCGGTCGAGCTGTTCGACCTGCAGCGAAGGAACCGCCTGTTCGCGGAGCCCGAGTTCGTGTTCCCGCTCCTCTGCCTGCTGTCACTCGAGGGCGCGGTACGGCGACTCCATCCGCTGATGAATTTTCAGCTGGAGGCGGCTCCCCACGTCATGCATGGACTCCTCTTGACAGATGCCATTGTTACGTAGCGAACATTCTTTGTCACGCGAAGGAATTCGGAACAGGGACTTGACAGGGCTATTGTCGCCATAGACTATTACTATACATTTATAAAGTTTATATCCGCCGCACGGTATTTGATTCGCCTTGGGCCTCGCTTGTCCTGATCAGCTGGGAGCGTTGCATGTCCGCGCGAGAATTTCCGCGACAAGCACCACCGATCAGCGGTTCCGTCGCAACCCTGTGTCTCACGGCTTTCGTGGTGATGGTCGACACCACCGTCGTGCAGGTGATGGTGCCGGACCTTGTGCTCGTTGCCGAGGGGAATCTGGATCAGGCGCTCTGGGCTGTCAACGGCTTCGTGCTGACCTACGCGGCACTCTTGATCACCGCCGGTCGTCTCGGCGGCCTTCGTGGCCCGAGAACTCTTCTCCTGGCCGGGCTCGTGGTCTTCGCGATGGCATCCCTGGCATGTGGCCTGTCCTCGTCGGTGGCGCAACTCATCGCCGCCAGGTTGGCGCAGGGCGTAGGTGGCGCTTTGATCGTTCCGCAGAGCCTCACCATCATCGCGACGGTGTTTCCAAAGGAGCGGCGTGGGGTGGCTCTCGGCGTCATCAGCGCGACCATGGCACTGGCGGCGATCATCGGCCCGGTAGGAGGGGGATTGATCGTCAGCACCTGGGGCTGGCGATGGGTGTTCCTGGTCAATGTGCCGATCTGTGTTGTCGCGATGGCACTGACCCTTGTGTGGGTGCCCAATGCCGCGGTAGCGCCGCGGCAGGCGCTCGACTGGCCCGGCGTGGCATTGGCGACGGCGGGCCTCGCGGCGATCACCTACTCACTGATCGGCAGGAGCGAGTTCGGGTCCGTGTTCGCGGTCGCCGGTGCCCTTCTGCTCGTGTTGTTCGTCTGGTGGGAGCGGCGATACGAGGCGCCGTTGATGCCGACCGTCTTGTTTCGCCAGCGTGCCTTCAGCATCGCAGGGTGGCTGGCCTGCGTGCAGTTCCTGGTGCTGTCCGGGCTCATGCTCGTCGTCAGTCTCCATGTGCGAGGGCCACTCGCCGGCAGTGTGATCGACACCGCTCTGGCCTTCCTGCCCATGGCTGTCATGGCAGGCCTCGTGTCCCCGTTCGCGGGCGCGATCACCGATCGAGTGGGAGGGCGCCTGGTCATCATCGCCGGACAGTCGGCGATGGGCATCGGCGTGGCGGGCTTCGCCGTCCTTGCCGCCGAACCGGCTCCGCTCGCGCTGCTTGCCCTTCCCCTGGGATTGGTGGGATGCGGTGTCGGACTGGTGATGGCGCCCGCCAGTGCCGAAGCGGTCAATGGACTCCCGCCTGCTCTCGTCCCAGCGGCGTCCGGCGTGCTCAACACGGGCAGGCAGGTAGCCGGTTTGCTCGGTGTGGCGATCACGGGGGCGCTCCTTCAGACCGGCCCGTCTGCAGGACCCGGGGTTCTCGGTGGCACCCCGACCACGATCGCGCTCAGTCTTCTGGCGGGTATCGCGCTGGTGGCCGCGGCGAGCGGCTGGCTGCTCAGAGCACGACCTGCCCAATCAGAAGTCCTCCCGGCGACGTCCGGGACCTCCTGACCTGAATGCGTTTTTCCGCCCGCCCGCCCGCCCGCCCGTCACGTCTCATCGAGTTTCGAGGAGATCATCACCATGCGCCAGTGTCTGGACGAACGCCAGCGATCGCTTCTAGCGCTCACCGACAAGGTGATTCCCGCGCTGACCGGGCGAGCGCGACACCACGATCGAGACAATACGTTCCCGCACGACAACTACAACGACCTGCGCGACGCCGGGCTCATGAGACTGACGGTCCCTGAAGAGCTAGGGGGTCTCGGCGCGGACCAGCAGGACATGCTGCTGGTCCTGGAGCAGCTGGCGGCCGCGGACGGCGCCACGGCGTTGGCCTACGCCATGCACGTCGCGCCGCTCGGTTCCTGGGGGCTGATCTGGCGCCGTACCGGTGCTCCGCCGCTCGAGCAGGTCCTGCGGCTCGCGGCGATGGGGCACCTCACATTGGCGGCGATCGCCAGTGAGATCGGGACGTCGAACCTGTTCACCGACGCCAAAACGGCCGCTACCCGTGTCGACGGCGGCTTCCTGCTCCATGGTCGCAAGAATTTCGGAACCAACAGCGCGGTGGCGACCATGTGGGCGACCACCGCGCGCTACGAGGATCCCGAACTGGGGCCTCGGCTCCTGGTCCTGCTCGTGGATCCCAGCAGCAAGGGAATCACGATCGAGCAGACCTGGGACACGCTCGGCATGCGAGCCACCCAAAGCAACGACGTGGTCTTCGACGGCCTCTTCGTTCCTGACCAAGGTGTCGTCCAGTCGATCCCGATGGGTCATTTCGATGTTCAGGTTCTGGAGACGATCATCTGCTGGACCGCTCCCAGCTTCGGCGCCGTCTACACGGGGGTCGCCGCAGGGGCCCTGAACTGGGCCGTGGAGCAGGTCCGCCGGCGAGGACTCGAGGGCGATGCCCGCGTCCAGGACGCCATCGCGGATGTCGAGATCGCATTGGAGGTAAACCGCAGCGTGCTGCACCGCCATGCGGCAGAGGTGACGAGCGGGCGGTTGACCAGCCAGCTCAGCGTGCAGGAAGGGCTGGGCAGGTGCGCCTTCGTCAAGAACGTCTGCACGAACAACGCCGCGGCGATCATGACTCGCCTGGTCGACGTGGTCGGAGGAGCGGCCTACAGCCGCGCACAGCCCTTCGAACGCATGTGGCGGGACATACAGGCTGGACTGATCATGCCCATCAACAACCGCACGGGTAAGGAGCTGATCGGCGCGAGCACGCTCGGGATAGCACTGGCTCCCGTCGCCCCGCCGCCTTCATTCCCGGGTGCGGCTCCTGCGACGGGGGCCGGGCAGAGATGAGACGGAGAGGAATGGCCATCACGGCCCTGACGTCGCTGCTGCTCCTTGCCATCGGCTGTGGCTCAGGTGACCACGAGTATCGGAACGGCATACCGACGACCCTGCGGGTGGGGATCATCCCCAACATCTCGCCGGAGAATCAGCGAGCGCAGTACGAGCCCTTCCGCGCCTACCTGGCAGACAGGCTCAAGA
The DNA here is from genome assembly GCF_050943795.1 of Streptosporangium sp. CA-115845. Taxonomy (NCBI): domain Bacteria; kingdom Bacillati; phylum Actinomycetota; class Actinomycetes; order Streptosporangiales; family Streptosporangiaceae; genus Streptosporangium; species Streptosporangium sp. CA-115845. Next base: position 4,781,505 of record NZ_CP191988.1, read on the forward strand.
CCGATGTCGAGCTCTTCGTGGCGACCAACTACGCGGGCGTGGTGTCCGCACTGGTCGCCAAGAAGCTCGATGTTGCTTACCTGGGCGGGTTGACCTACGTCCAGGCCGAGGCGCAGGCGGCGGTGGTTCCGTTCGTCACCGAGGTGGACCAGGAGACAGGTACGCCTGAGTACCTGTCGGCGGTGGTGGTGAAGGCGAGTTCGCCGTACAAGTCGACCAAGGACGTGGTGACAGCGGGAGGGACGTTCGCCTTCGGCGACGTCAGTTCCACGTCGGGCAGTCTGTACCCACGCGTCATGATCGTCGATGCGGGAGCCCGCTGCGATGTCGGCGATCTCGCCGCCTGCCCGCCGCTCTCGTCGGTCTCGTTCACCGGCGGTCACGACGCCACCGCGCAGGCCGTGCTGTCCGGCGGAGTGGACGCGGGCGGGATGGAAGTCCGGATCCTGCACAGGCTCGAGAAACAGGGCAGCGTGCCGAAGGGAGCGCTCAGAATCGTCGAAACGCGCCAGGTGATGGGCTACCCATGGGTGACGAGTCCCGATCTCAACGCCACGTCTCGCAAGGCGATCACGGACGCGTTCCTCGCCATCCGTGACCCGAAACTCCTGGACCTGATGCGAGCCAAGAGTTATGCGGCGGTGACGGCCGCGGACTATGCGGAAGTCCGTCAGCACGCCAAAGCGCTCGGACTGCTGACTGCGGCACGAGGGCAGTGATGAGCTCCAGAGCCGTCGAGATCGAAGTCTCTGGCGTTCAGGTGGTCTTCGCCGGCCGGGCGGTCCTGGACGACGTGACTCTCAAGGTCGGCGCCGGCGAACGGATCGCCCTGCTCGGCCCATCGGGCGCGGGAAAGACGACTCTCCTCCGCGTGATCGTCGGAGCCGTTCGTCCGGCACGAGGTCGTGTCGGCATCGACGGCTCCAGCCCCTTCGGCCGCCGGACGGAGGTGACCCGGTTGCGAAGAGCCATCGGGTGTGTGCGCCAGCGAGACGACCTGGTGCCGGGGCTTACGGCCAGGACGAACATCCTGGCCGGGGCCGCATACCAATGGCGGCCGCGCGACTGGGCGTCGATCCTCGTCGGTGTCGTTCCGGGGCGATTCGCCGGCAGGCTTGCGGAACTGGCGCATCGGCATGAGATCGAGCACACGCTCGGCAAGCGGGTGGAGCACTTGTCGGGAGGCGAGCGTCAGCGCGTGGCCCTGGCACGAGCCCTGTTCACCCGGCCACGCCTGCTCCTCGCCGACGAGTGCACATCAGGTCTCGATCCGGTACGGGCCGCCGTCGCCCTTGGGCACCTCAGAAACAGCGGCGCGACGCTGGTGGCCACCACCCATGACCTGAACGTGGCCAGATACTGCGACCGGGTCATCGCACTGCGCGAGGGAAAGGTGGTCTACGACGGTTCCCCACCGGATAGCGAGGAGATCGAGCGCATCTACGGAACCGTCGACCCGGCGGAGTTGGTCATATGACGACGGACGACTTACCGGTCCGATCTGGGCGGCCCTCACGCAGATCTTTGCGCCTGCTGGTGGTGGCGGCGATTGTGGTGGCCATCTCCTGGTCGCTCGTAGGCACCGAGATCGGGTTGGGCTCTCTCATCCAGGGGCGGGCCGGAGCCGTACAGATGATCTCTGGGCTCTTCCCGCCGGATCTCGACGCCGTGCTTCTGTCGAGGGTGCTGAACGCGGCCGTGGAGACCTTGCAGATGTCGATCGCGGCGCTCCTCCTGGGAGCGATGATCGGTCTCCCGCTCGCGGTGCTGATGGCGGCGAACGTACAGGCACCCAGGTGGCTCGCCATGGCCGCCCGCGGGGTCGCGACCCTGCTGCGAAGCGTGCACGAGTTGCTGTGGGCGCTGCTGTTCGTGGCGACTGTGGGGCTGGGCCCGGCTGCGGGCGTGTACGCCATCGCTCTCCATTCGGCCGGAGTGATGGCCAAGCTCTGCTCGGAGCAACTGGAAGCCGTGGACGCAGGGCCCGTGGAGGCCATGCGGCTCACCGGCGGGGGAAGGGCGACGACCGCGCTGCTCGGCATCATCCCGCAGGCACGGGCACATCTCGCCTCCCAGGTGCTCTATCAGTGGGAATGCAACATCCGCAGTTCCGTGGTCATCGGATTCGTCGGAGCCGGCGGTATAGGCCAGGCGCTCGGCATAGCCCTGCACCTGTTCCGCTACCAGGAACTTGCCACCCTGGTGGCTTCCGTCGTGATCCTGGTCATCGGGGTCGACAGGATCTCAAAGGTCTTCCGGAGCCGTCTGGGTGCGGCCTCCGGGCGCACGAGCGACCGCAGGTCGCGTCCCTACCGATCACTCCTTGAGAGGAGCTCCAGATGAGGTTCCTGTTCGTCCTGCACGACGCGCCGTACGGAAGCGAACGGACGTACAACGGCATCCGGTGGGCCAGGCAGATGCTCGACGAGGACGGCAACGAGGTCAAGGTCTTCCTCTTCGGCGACGCCGTGGCATCGGCGATGGCTGGGCAGAAGACACCAGACGGCTACTACAACGTCGGACACATGATCAAGGGCCTGGTGTCCAAGCAGGCAGAGGTCGGTTGCTGCGGTGCGTGCCTCGACGCTCGCGGGATCAGCGAGGACAGCGTCGCCAGAGGGGCGCGTAGGTCCTCCATGAAGGAGCTCGCCCAGTGGACCACCTGGGCGGACCGGACGATCAACGTGTGACCGCCTCCGAAACAGGGACCGGCCGGATACGCCCGCCGCGGAGTATCCGGCCGGAGTGTGTCAGCCCAGGCTTGCCATCGAGCGAATGGCCCGATCGACTTCCTGAGGGTTGGTGACGATGCTCGGACCGAACCGGACGAAGGACTCCCTGTAGGGCGTCTCCGCGGCCGAGACTCCTTGCTCGCTCAGCTTCCGCACGACGGCCTCGGGCTTCAGGCCATCGACCGAACAGCAGATGATCCCCGCGGACAGCTCGGCGGAGCGAGGCGTCACAAGGCGCACGTGCTCCATATCGGCCAGGCCTGCCTTCAGCTGATCGGCCTGCGAACGGATGCGGGCGGCGATGCGGTCCAGGCCGATGCTCTGATGGAACTCCACAGCCTTGGCCAGCGCCCACCGATGTTCGAAGGTGTGGTATCCGCCCGGCGTGGCCAACTCGCCGGGAGCTCCTTTCGGTGCCTGACCTGACAGCCATCCGATGAACGCCGGCATCGAGAAGCTGGGTACGACCGGCTGGAACCGGGCCCACGCCGCCGGGCTGCCCCAGATGAAGCCGGTGCCGCGAGGTCCGAAGAGCCATTTGTGCGTCGAGGTCATGAAGAAGTCGCAGCCTAGGTCCTTCATCTTCACGTTCTCGGCCGCGAAGCCGTGCACGCCGTCGACACACAGTAGGACGCGGTCGGCCGTGTCGCGCTTGGCGTTGATCTGGGCCAGGGCGTCAGCGATCGCCTTGACGGGCAACTTCAGCCCTGTGCTCGAGTGCACCCAGGTCACGGCCATGATGCGAGTCCTGCCAGTGACGGCGGCGCGCAGCTTCGCCACCAGTTCACCGGACCGGGCACGGGCGGGGTCGTCGTAGAGCTTCACCGTCTTGACCACGGCTCCGCCGGCCCGCGCGCGAAGGCGGAGCGATTCGTGGGTGGAGTAGAACTCGTGCTCTGTGGTCACGATCTCATCGCCCGGCTTCAGAGTCAGTCCGCCGTACACCACACCGATGGCCATGGTCGCGCTGTCAGTGAGGGCGACCTCCTCGGCCTTGGCGCCGATGTACCCGGCGAGGGCCTGCCGCACGTGATCACTGCGCTCGAAGTCCTGCATGCCCATGCCGTACTGCTGAGGGAAGGAATCCAGGCCGTCGCGGAACTCTTTGATCGCCGCTGTCACCGGGGCGGGATGCGAGGCGAGCATGAACGCGGAGAAGTGCGCGAGACGGCGCGTGAGGGGGAACTGGTCGCGTACCGACTCCCAGTCGTGGGGGTCCAGCCGTGGGGCGGCCTCAGCGGTCTTGGGAGTGGGAGTGCCGGCTTGCGCCGTGGTGCACCCTGCGGTGAGCACACCCGCCGTGGTGAGGACGCTACCGCGGAGCAGCTCCCTTCTCCCATACCTGTTTCCCATAGTGTCGCTGGGAGCTTCCTGAGTCGATCGATAGGTGTAATCGGCCATGATGCCTCCTGTGCACAGCTTGCAGCAGTGAAGGAGCTATATTTTTCTAAAGCTTAGCATTGAGGTCAGTAGAGCCAAAGACGTGCTCTGGTAACTCTCGCCCGAGATGTCGAAATGTCCCCCTCCTCATTCGTCTTCTTATGAGGAGGTGCCCACGTGAGATATGCGCTTGTGTTCCGCGACGCCGGTGCGGCCGAGGCGGTCTGGGAAGTGATGAGCGACGATGAGCAGGACAAGGCATCCGACCAGATCGGCTGCTGGTTCGTTCGCCATGCTGATCGCATCCGGCACAGCCGTCACCTCAGGTCGGTGGTGACCGCGACGACTCTCCGCTGGTCGGCGGGCGAGAAGGCATCCTTGGTCGACGGTCCCTTCGGGAGCGAGTCCGCCGCCGTCAGCGGCTACATCGAGGTCGAGGTGACGCGGCTGGAAGAAGCCATCGACATGCTGCGGAACTGGCCGTTCGACACGCTGGTCGAGATCCGCGCGATCGCGTGAGTCGATCACTCAGCGGTGCGTCAGAGTTTCCCGCATACGTACTGCGACCACTACGCCGGAGGCCACGGTGATTCCAGCGATCACCCAGATAGCCGCGCGGACGCCGTACAGATCTGCCAGCACCCCGGCGAGCACGGCGCCTACCGCGAAGCCCCCATCACGCCATAGCCGGTAGACGCCTACAGATCGGGCACGCCACGAGGGATGGGCGACATCGCCCACGGCGGCAAGCAGGGTCGGATACACCATCGCGGTGCCTACGCCGATCAACGCGACGGCGATCAACCAGCCTATGAAGTCGTTTACCGAGGCGACCATCACAAGCGCCAGTCCCTGCACGAGCATGCCGCCTGTGATGAGGTGTTTACGCCCGATGCGGTCGGAGGCTGCGCCGGTGATCGTCTGGCCGGCGCCCCAAACAGCGGGTAGCACGGCTGTGAGCAGACCGATTTCCGGCAGACTGAGGCCGCCTGCGGCGAAGAGGATGGGAAACAGCCCCCACGCGAGACCGTCGTTGAGGTTGTTCACCATGCCTGCCTGGCTTACCGCTGACAGGGACGGATCCTTGAAGCTCGTCGTGAGAAAGATCTGCCAGGTTCGCAGCCCCTCACCATGGGTGAGACCGCCCTCAAGACGAGCGTGCCCGCGTGTCTCCTTCACCAGGAACACGGAAAGGCCGAGGCCGAGCGCGGCATAGGAAAGGCCGAGCAGGAAGGGGGCCGGCCGTAGGCCATACCGCTCGGCCAGGTAGCCGGTGACCAACGCGGTGATGGCGACCGCGACATAGCCGGCCGCCTCGTTGAAGCCCATGGCCAGCCCGCGACGCTGCGGGCCGACCAGGTCGATCTTCATGATGACCGTCGTCGACCAGGTCAGCCCTTGGTTGATGCCCAGCAGCACGTTGGCTGCGACGATCCACTCCCAGTTCGGTGCCCAGATCAACAGCACCGGGATCGGCAGGCCGACGAGCCAGCCCGCGATCAGAACCGGCTTCCTGCCGAAGCGATCTGACAGCGTGCCGGCGAAGAAGTTGCTCGCCGCCTTGGTCGCGCCGAAAGCGACGATGTAAGTGAGGATCGCGGTGTAAGCCTGGACGGCGAACGTCTCTTCGGCCAGTAGCGGCAGGACGGTCCGCTCCTGTCCGAGCATGCCGCCGACCAGTGCGTTCACGGCCACGAGCAGGACGAACTGGGCGAGGTTGGCGCGCAACCCAAGCTGAGCTGCATCGGTCATTGATCGCGCTCCAGCGGGAGGCTGGTGATCCGCGACCAGTCATCTGGTCCGCCGGACAGGATCGCCACGTGACGATGCCCGGTACGGCGGAGCAGGCTGGCCGCGGTGGCCGCACGTTCACCGTGACCGCACATGACCACCAATGGCTCATCACCCAGATCAGTGTCAGCCAGTTGGCCGAGTTCCACATGACGGGCACCGGGAAGGTGTCCGTTGTGGAACTCGGTGGCCTGGCGTACGTCCAGGATCTGGGTATCACCGATGTGGTCAGGGCCGATGACGTCGATCGTGCCGGCGGCTCTGTGCCAGTGATCGACCAACTCGCCCATCAACTTCTCATGGCCGATCTTCAGGGACTGCCAGACGATCTCCTCTGGGTCCTGTTCGGGGTTGCGAACGACGACAAACGGCTGGGAAGCAGGCACGACCCAGCCGAGCCAGGTTGCGAACTGCGCGCGCAACGGGATGGAGACCGCTCCCGAGACATGGCCTCGGGCGAAATCCAGGACGGGACGGACGTCGACGACCATGGCTCCCGCTCCGAGCGCCGCGTCGAGGTGACTGGGGCGGAGGGATACGTGGGAGGAGAGAATCCCCGGGCCGCGCCGATTGATCTCCGGCAGCCTGGAGAAATAGGCCGGATAGGTGCCAAGCCCCTCGATCAGCCGCCGCGCGAACACCTCCGGATCTGCGATCCCCATCAAGGGATTCTTTCGCTTCTCGTTGCCGATGGTGGAAGTGCGCTCGGCACTGGGAGGTGCCGAGCAGAAGGATCCCGCGCCATGCGTCGGCCACACACCGACCTCATCCGGCAGTCGGCTCAGCCGCTGCAGGGAGGCGTGCTGGGCATGGGCCAGCGTGACGGTCTGATCTGGTGACACGAGGTCCGTCCGAGCGGCGGCACCCACGATCAGGGACCCGCCGGTGAACACACCCAGCGGCGCGTCGCCGTCCAGAAGGAGGAAGGACAGGTGCTCCGCCGTATGTCCTGGAGTCGCCAGGGCCCGCAGGGTCAACCCGCCCAGGTCGACTTCGTCCTCGTCGCGGAGCGCTGAGTGTGGGTAGTCCCGCTCACCGGCGGCGGAGGCGAGCACTGTCGCCCCGGCGTCGTGAGCGAGCTGGAGCGCGCCGGAGAGGTAGTCGGCGTGCAGGTGCGTGTCTGCCGCGAACGCGATGGTCAAGCCACGATGTTCGGCGGCACGGCGCACTTCCCGCAGGTCTCGGGGAACGTCCACGGCGAGGGCGCGCCCGTCGCCCAAGGCCACCAGATATGAGGTGTTGCCGAGTCCTTCATCGACGAGCGGGATCAACTGCGATGGCGAAAAGCCCACGATGTCCCTACCTATGGCCAACTGTTACGATATTCCATAACTATTTGGAGGATGTCGCATGAGTGACCGAGAGCGCAAGTCCCAGCTCTACGAGCAGTTCGCTCGCTTGGGGAAAGCGCTGGCCAATCCACTGCGTCTCGAACTGATCGACGTGCTGGCACAGGGCGAGCGAAGCGTCGAAGACCTGGCCATGGCTTGTGGCCTCAAGCTCAGCAATACCTCCGCGCAGCTCAAGGTGCTGTACTCCACCGGGCTCCTGAGGGCCAGGCGGGACGGCACCCGCGTCTTCTACCGGCTCTCCGATGACTCGATCCATGCCTTCGTTGAGACAATGAAGGTGCTGGCGGCCCTCTCTCTGGCCGACGTCGAGCGTGCCGCGCGTGACTACCTGGGAGATGACTGTGATGTGGAGCCGGTGAGCCGCCCGCAGTTGGCGGAGATGCTGGATGCGGGCGAGGTCCTCGTCATAGACGTCCGCCCGGAGGCCGAGTTCGAAGCAGGACACATCCCCGGTGCCCTGTCCATTCCACACGACCAAGTCGCCACGCGCCTGTCCGAGCTGCCGCGTGACAAGACGATCGTGGCCTACTGCCGTGGCCGATTCTGCGTCATGGCGCCCAACGCGGTGCGCCTGTTGCGCGGGTTCGGATATGACGCCAGAACGCTTGAGGACGGCCTTCCCGAGTGGCGAAGTTCCGGCCTGCCGGTGGCCTCCTGAGGAGAAGTCCGTGAGCCATTCCGCATGTGCCGGCCTGCCCATCTACCTTGACTACAACGCCACCACCCCGGTCGACCCCGAGGCGCTGGAGGCGGCGTTACCGTACCTGACGACGCACTTCGGCAACCCTTCCAGCGGCCACCATTACGCACGCGCACCGCGCCGGGCGCTGGACCGCGCCCGCGGCCAGCTGGCGCGACTGCTCGGCGCCACCTCAGCAGAGATCGTCTTCACCGGCGGCGGCTCGGAAGCCGACACCCTGGCCATCCGCGGCACCGCCCTGCGCTCCAGCCGACGGCGAATCGTCACGCTCGCCACCGAGCACCCCGCCGTGCTGCGCGCCTGTGACAGCCTGCGCGCCGAGGGGTTCACCGTCGTCCTGCTGCCGATGGACGGCCACGGCCGCGCCGACCCTGGCGAACTGCGCGCCGCCGTACGGAAGCAGCCGACCGCATTGGTGTCGATCGCCTACGGCAACAGCGAGACCGGCACCCTGCAGCCGATCGCCGACCTGGCCGCCGTCGCCCGCGACGCGGGGGCGCTGTTCCACACCGACGCCGCCCAGGCCGTCGGGAAGGTGCCCATCGACGTGGCCGCGCTCGGGGTGGACCTGCTGACCGTGGTCGGCCACAAGATGTACGCGCCCAAGGGGGTGGGCGCCCTGTACGTGCGCTCCGGCACCCCGCTCGACCCGGTCGTCCACGGAGGCGGGCAGGAGGCGGGACTGCGCGCCGGCACCGAGAACGTCGCCTTCATCGCCGCACTGGGCCAAGCGGCTGAGATCGCCGGCCGCGAGCTGCCGGGCAGCGCCGTGCGGCTGGCCTCCTTGCGTGACCTGCTACACGCCGAACTGGAGGCCGCCCTGCCGGGGCGGATCCTCCTCAACGGCCACCCGGCCGAGCGCCTGCCAAGCACGCTGAACGTGAGCATCGACGGCATCAGCGGCCGGTCCCTGCTGGCCACCATCCCCGAGCTCGCCGCGGCCACCGGCTCGGCCTGCCACGAAGGCGTCGACGCCCCCTCGCCCGTCCTGCTGGCCATGGACCTGCCTGCCGAGCGAGCGATCGCCGCGCTTCGCCTGTCGCTGGGCCGCTGGAGTACCGAGCAGGAGCTACGGCAGGCCGTCCTGCTGATCGCCAAGGCGGTGACCGCCTCGACGTGACAACTCATCGCTCCCACTTGACCTCCTCCTCGGCCTGAAGGCCAAGGATTCTCCCGTCACGTCGCGGTTAAGCGGCGCGCGGGGGTTGACGCTTCGCAGACCGGGCAGTCCCGAGGTCTCCACGTCCTGACACCGCTGATCCGTCGGCGTTGTTGATGTTGATCGCGGCGTTGGTGTCGGCATGCCCGACCCAACCGCACCCGGGGTTGGTACAGGCGTACCGTGTCCCGTTGCGGGCCGCGGGGTCACGGTGACCGCACCGGTGACAGGTCTGCGAGGTCCCCCGCGCGGGGACCTTCACGACCTGTCCGCCCCGGTCGGCGCTCTTGTATTCGAGCAGCACGACGGTCCGGCCCCACGCCTGGCCGGCGATCGCCCGGTTCAGCCCCGCCTTCTGGGCGACGTTCCCGCCTGGGGCCTCGATCGTGCCCTTGGCCGAGCGGACCATGTTGAGGATCGCGAGCTTCTCCGCCGTGATCACCGCGAAGGTGGCGGCGAGTTCGGTGGTGGTCCGGTGCTGCCAGTCGACGGCTCGGCGCTTGGCTTTCGCGCGCAGCCGGGCGATCTGGTCGTAGGTACGCCGCTCGCGCCCCGAGGGCCGGCTCTTCTTCGGCCGGGACGCGCGCCGGCGACCGGAGAGTTCCTCCCAACGCCGGGCAGGTCCTTGGTCCACCGGAACCGGACCCGGCCCACCATCGGCACGGTCACCGCACCCCACCGGGCCGACAGGCGCACGATCCGCATATTCCGGGCCTGAGGCACATCAACCGCCAAGCGAGGCCGCCCCTTCTTGGACCTGAAGATGGGCCGCCGGGCGGGGTGATCAGGGTTGAAGAAGTTCTCCCACGCCTGCCGATACGTCTTCAAAACGGCCTGGGCGGCCTGGGCGGGCAGCACCGCCAGGAACGGGAAGTCCACGCGGGCTTGACGGATCGCCTGGTCGGCCTGGACCAGGGTCGGCCTTTTACCGGAGAAATGCGTCCAGTAGGCGCGCAGGCAGTTCCACACGGTGATCGCGGCGGACGCCTGCTCATCCAAGATCGCCGACTGGGCACGAGTCAGCTCCAGGCGGGCTTTGTGCCCACGCTGCCGCTTGACCGTCCCCTGCCCGCTCATGACCAAAACCCTGGTGCTCCGTTCCACAACGGAGGTCGCGAACGCGTGGTCCAACCCCCGAGGCTGCCGGATCGGCCTTCCGGTGTTCCTGGTCGGCGTGGATCTGCGCTTCCGGTGAGGAACGTCACACTAGCCGATCTGGGAATCGTCGATCGAACGGCAAAACCGCCGGGCTTAGAGCACGCCCGCGCCCTAGACGATCGAGTCCAAGCCGAAGCCGATCAGCGCGGCAGAGGAGGCGATGGTCCCGGCGGTGATGGCGCGTGACCTGGATGAAGACGAGCTGGTCGGCAACTGGACCCTGCTCGATGAGGAGATGGACCGGCTAGTCAGCCACTTGAAGGTCGTTAAGCCACGTTAGGCAGGTACGCCGACCGCGGCTGATTCGTCTGGCAGCCGACGAACGGGGAGTGCCCGAAAACGCGGTTCGCGTGACGACCACGGGTTGACAACGGGCGACCGAATCCAACACCCTTTCACTATTCGAATAGCGAAAGGGTGTTTCGGTTGATCGAGTTCAACCTGGACCGCGGCTCTGGGGTTTCGACGTACCTGCAGCTCGTTCACCAGGTCAAACAGGCGCTCCGGCTCGGTACGCTGCGGTCCGGTGACCAGTTGCCGACCGCCCGCGAGGTGGTCGAGAGCCTGGCCATCAACCCCAACACCGTGCTCAAGGCGTACCGGGAGCTGGAGCGCGAAGGGCTGGTCGAGGGGCGGCCGGGGATGGGGACATTCGTCCGGCAGGGCATCGCGGGCGCGACGCTCGCCGAGCACACGAGGCTGCGGCGTGGTCTGGAGGCGTGGGTGCGCGACGCCCGCGCGGCCGGGCTCGATCAGGAAGACCTGCGAGTGCTGTTCACCGTGGTCTTGGCCGACGCCGCGAAGAAGGGCGTGGCATGAGTCCCGCGCTGGAGGCGACCGGGCTGGGGGTCCGCTATCGCCGTACGTGGGCGTTGCGCGACTGCTCGCTGTCCGTGCCCACGGGACGCGTGGCGGCGCTCGTCGGGCCCAACGGTGCGGGCAAGACCACGCTCATGCACGCGGCCGTCGGCCTGCTACGGCCCGCGCTGGGAAGCGTTCGCGTGGCCGGCGAGGCGGCGTTCGTGGCGCAGGACAAGCCGCTGTACGAGAGCTTCACCGTCGCTGAAATGCTCACCTTCGGCCGCCGCATGAACCGGCACTGGGACGACGCCGCTGCCGACCGGCTCGCCGGGCTGGGCATCCCGCTGAAGCGGAAGGTGAGCGGGCTGTCGGGCGGGCAGCAGGCACAGGTGGCGGTCACGCTGGCGCTGGCCTGCCGGCCCGACCTGCTCGTGCTGGACGAACCGCTGGCCAACCTCGACCCCCTCGCCCGCCACGACGTGATGCGCTCGATCATGGCGGAGGTGGCCGGGCGGGAGCTGACCGTGCTGCTGTCCTCGCACGTCGTCTCCGACCTGGAGGAGACGTGCGACTGGCTGGTCGTGCTGAACGGAGGTCGGCTGCAGGTCAGTGGTGACATCGAGGAGCTGCTCGACGGGCATCTCGTGCTCACCGGGCCGGACGAGGCATCGGCGGCGGGGACGCAGGTGGTGGGCGCGAGCCGTACCGGCAGGCAGGTCAGCATGCTGGTCAGGGGCACGCCCCCACTCGATCCGCGCTGGCAGGCGCGGCGCCCCGGGCTGGAGGAGCTCGTCATGGGCTACCTGCGCAGCCCCGAGTCGGCGGCGCTGCCGGGTCTGACGGGGGTGAGCGCGTGATCTGGGTGGCGTGGCGCCAGCACCGGGCACAGATCCTCGTGACGTCGGGCTTCCTGGCGCTGCTGGGGGTGCTGCTGCTGGGTTCGGCGGTGGAGGCGAGCCGGTACGTGGCCGAGCACGCCCCGCCCGGCTGCCCGGGGCCCGCCGTGGCGTGCGGAGACCTGGCGGTGGCGCTCGGGCAACGCTACGACGCGGTCTACTCGGTGTTCGGCTGGATGCCCCTGGTGGCCCCCGCACTGATCGGGGCGTTCTGGGGCGCGCCACTGCTCGGCCGCGAGTACGAGCGCGGCACCCACCGCCTGGCCTGGACCCAGGCCGTTCCCGTGTGGCGGTGGCTGGCGGTCAAGCTGTCGGTCCTGGGTGGAGCGGTCGTGGCGGGTGGGCTGCTGCTGTCGCTCATGGTGAGCCTGTGGCGGCCGGTGTTCAGGACGGGCATCGACTCCACCTTCGGCAACATCGGCGTGTTCAACATGGTCGGCGTGGCGCCTGCGGCGTGGTGGCTGTACGCGTTCGCGCTGGGCACGGTGGGCGGCGCCCTGTTCCGGCGTACGTTGCCCGCGATGGCGCTGGTCGTGGCCGGGGTGGCGGTGACGATGTTCATGCTGTTCCGGCTGAGCGTCCACTACGCCGAGCCGGCGCGTACCGAGCTGTCTGGCACCGTGATGCTGGACGATCACGACGCCCGGCTGGTGAGCCACGCCTGGGTGGAGCCGTCCGGGAGGGAGGTCGCCGAACCGTCGGACAGCGGCTGCCCGCGCCGGGTGGACGTGGGACAGAGCGACAAGAACGCCAGGGCGTGGCAGGCGTGCCTGTTCGGCAAGGGCTACCGGTACGCGGTGTACTACCATCCACCGTCCAGGTTCTGGCGCTTCCAGTGGACCGAGGCGGGGATCCTGGCGCTCGCGTCGGCGGCCCTCGGCGGCCTGGCCGTGCGCCGCACCCTCCGCCGCCCCGGCTGAGGGGCCGGTTCTGTCAGGAGGTGGTTCAGTGCGGGTCGGCGGATCGGCACGCTCGCCGACCGCGTCGGCGCCAAGCCCGTTCTGCTCGGCGGTCTGGCCGCCTTCGCCGCCGCATCTCTGCTGTACGTCCTCGCCGACAATCCCGGATGGCTGTGGGCCGCCCGCCTCGGCCAGGGCGCCGCCGCCTCTGCCTTGGTGGCCCGGCTCGACCCGGCGGTCAAGCACGGTCGTGCGTGAGAACTCGATCGATGTGGCATGCCCGGCCGTGCCGGGCAGAAGCAGGTCTGGCCAGGCCATGACTGAGCTTCCTCCTGCGGATGAGCCGACAACATGCCTGAGGCTACGACAGGGCGAGGGGAGTTTCAGGCCCAGTTCAACCGCTGTTCGAGGAGGGCTTGCTGAGCCGGGTTGACAGCTAGTTTGAGTGCCTGCTCGTCAGCCTCTCTCGCCTTCAGCGCGTGCCCGAGCCCTCGCAGCAGTTCAGCCCTTGTGGCGTGGAAGAGATGATACCGGCCCAATACGTCCCCAAGGCGATCCACCTCGGCCAAGGCGGCCGCCGGCCCATCGACGTAGCGAACCGCGATAGCGCGGTGCAGCCGGGTCACCGGCGAAGGTGTGAGGTACAGCAGCATGTCGTACAGCACCACGATCTGGTCCCAGTCGGTCTCCGCCCAGGTCTCAGCCTCGGCGTGACAGGCGACGATCGCTGCCTGTAGTTGGTAGGGACCAGGCTGTTGGTGCGCGCGTGCCGTACGGCTCAGCAGGGCGATGGCCGCGGCGATGGCGTCGCCGTCCCAAAAGGTTCGGTCCTGGTCGCGCAGCGGGACAAGGCCGCCGTCGGCATCGAAGCGGGCGGTCTCACGCGCCCGATGCAGTCGGATGAGCGCGAGCAGGCCCACGGGCTCGGGCTCGTTCGGCACCATCCCCACGAGGAGTGCGGCCAGCCATTCTGCGTCGTCAACGAGATCCCGCCGGTGGACACGTTCGCCGACGCTGGCCAGATAACCCTCGTTGAACAGCAGGTATATGACTTTCAGTACCTGTTCCAGCCGTTCGGGGAGCTCATCGATCGGCGGCATGCGGTAGCGAATGCCCGCCTCAGCGATCTTTCGTTTGGCCCGTGTCAGCCGCTGAGCGACCGTCGAGTCGGGCACGAGGAAGGCCGCAGCGATCTGTGCTGTCGTCAGGCCGCAGACCATTCGCAAGGTCAGCGCGATCTGCGCCGGCCTCGACAGCGCGGGGTGGCAGCAGATGAAGATGAGCCGCAGCCGATCGTCCGGTTCGGGTTGTACCGGCCACTGCACCTGGGCCAGCTTGGTTCGATACGTGGCCTCACGGCGCAGTGCGTCCAGACCGCGCCTGCGAGCGACGGTGAACAGCCAGGCGTCAGGCCGGTCCGGGATGCTCTCCTCCGGCCAGCGCCGTAACGCGGTCTCCACTGCGTCCTGCACCAAATCCTCGGCGGCGGAGAAGTCACCCAGCAGCGAGATGAGGGACGCGGCCAACCGGCCCGCGTGCTCACGCACCACGCGGGCCAGGGCCTCGTGTGTCCCATCTACAGTCATGACGCTGGACGGATCTCCACGACAGGGCAGGCCGGCCACGATTTGGCCATGCGAAGCGCCTCATCCAGGCCGGCTAGCTCGGCCTCCACATAGCCGCTGACGACTTCCTTGCCTTCCATGAAGGGTCCGTCGGTCATGACCGGCTCGCCTCCGCCCCCCAGGCGCAACGTGGTCGCGGCGTGGGCGGGCTGCAGCTGTGTGCTGTGCGTGATCTTCGCTCCTTGCTCGGCGAACCAGCGGCCGACCGCCTCGAACGCCGCATCGCGCTCGGACTGGTCCTTTGCCTCCCAGTCCTTGCGGTACTGCTCCGTCTCTATGAACATCAACACGTACTTCACGTGAACCACCTCCTACCCATGAGACGAACAGCGGCCCTTCCGATACGACATCTAGAGAGGGCCGAAACCGAGTCTCCAGTGATTCGCCGTACTGCCCCCGCTCAAGGGTGGGCCACTGACTCCGCATACGCTGAGTTATCAATGACAACTGTAGGTGCAGTAGGCGGCGCCTGTGGTGCATGCTTCGCTCACGCTCGCCGTCCTGCCCACTGCATCCGCGCTCGTGCTGAGTCTGGCCACGGACACCGTCGAGGTCCGGACGCCGTGGTAGCCGCCACCGGCCTGGTCGCTCGCCGTCCTGCCGGCCACGGCTGCGGTACATGCCCTGGCGCCGTGCCTGGAGGCATGACTCCTCGTGCCGTGAGAACGAGCGGATCTGCGCGCTCTCCGCAACCGTCCGCGGTCAGCACAGACATGACCTCAGGCCCGGTGATCGGGTGCCGAAGACGGCCCGCCTTGAGTGCCGGAGTCCCGGGTCCGAGGCGGCGGTTCAGGCGAGGATCTGGACGTACCCGTCGGTTCCGTGAACGCGGATCCGCTGTCCGTCCCTGATCAGCCGGGTGGCCTGCTCCACACCCACAACGGCCGGCAAGCCGTACTCCCGCGCGATCACCGCCCCGTGCGTCATAAGGCCGCCCACCTCCGTCACCAGTCCGGCGACGGTGACGAACAGGGGGGTCCAGCCGGGGTCGGTGTAGGCGGTGACCAGGATGTCGCCCGCCTCAAGGTCGGCCTGCGCCATGTCCATGACGACACGGGCACGGCCCTCGACGGTCCCGGCCGAGACCGGGAGGCCGGCCAGCGCGCCGGGCGGGGCGTCGTCACGCCGATACCGGCCGGTGATGACCTCGCCGTCCGATGTGAGGACCCGGGGCGGTGTGAGCGCCTCGTAGAACCGGAACGCCTCCCGCCTTTCCAGAATGAGTTCGGCGTCCACGTCGTCGGTACGTACGACTTCTTGCAACTCCGCGAACCGGAGGAAGAAGATGTCCTCTTTCTCACGCAGGGTGCCGGAGCGGACGAGGCGATCGGCTTCCCGCAGCAACGCCTGCTTGTAGGCGAAGTAGCGGCTGACCATGCCGTACTTGGGGTACTCCCGGTATCCGGCGAAGGTGCGGACGCGGTCGATCATCCGCTTGGTCTCCTCGGCCTTCTGCTCCCCGTGGGGCAGGGCGCGCAATCGCGTCAGAAGTTCCTGTTCTTTCCGTCGTGACTCCAGGCGTCCTTGTTCGAAGTGTCGTTTGCCGGCGCCCGGCTCGAAGTTCTTGATGTTGCCGAGGAGGGTGGGTACGAGCGTGGCGGGATGCTCGCTCCAGCGTGTTCTGGTGACGTCGATCTCGCCTGCGCAGCGCATGCCGTACTCGTCGAGGTAGCCCCGGATGGCGTCATGTGCTTCCCGTCCGCCGGCCAGCCCGGCCAGCTCGTTCAGGAAGCCGTCGCCCTCCCGGCCTTCGTCCACGACGCGGTGCAAGAACGTCACGACGTCCGTGTGCGGTCGGATCGTGTCCGCGACGTCGAGGAGCGCCAGCCCCATCTCCGACGTGACGTTGTGGGGGACGGATTGCGTGAGTGCGTCGGCCGCGTTCTTCTCGCCCAGCCACGCCTTGAGGTGGTCATTGAGCCACCATGTCGCCTCCATCGCCGCCATGATCACCTGGTGGCTCTGTGGCGAGAACAGGGCGCGCTTCAGCTCTGCGATGTCGGCCAGGATGAAGTCGAGCAGCGCCGGCCCGGACAGAGTCCGGATCTCGCTCCGCAGGGTGGCGACGGACGCCTGGCTGTGTCGGATCAGCTGGGTGACAACGGCCGGATCGGTCTTGATCGGGGCGGGTGAGTCACCGGCGGGTGCGGCGATGGAACCTTCGTCCGGAAGCGAGCGGATGAAGTCGCCGCGGTCGAGGACGGTCTGTAGCGCGTCCCGAATCAGCGGGTCGGAACTCCCCAGGGTCCCGAGGAGGTTCGCGCGACCCGCGGGCGTCGCCAGGACGGGGGCTACGTCGACGAACAACCGTCCGCCCGCCTCGTGCATCGGCCGTGGGGTCGTCAGCTGCCACAGGGAGAGCCCCAGCGGCTTCATCGCGTCGGTCATCATCTGCTGGTGACCGACGGAGACGTAGACATGGTTCTCTTGGTCATCGGTCCTGGGGACGGGGAACAGGGTGGTGATCGGCCGGCTCTGGACGATGTGGAAGTCATCGCCGGCCAGGCACCATTCGATGTCCTGAGGCCTGCCGAAGTGTGCTTCGATGCGCCGGCCCAGTCGCGCCAGGCACACGACCTGCGCATCCGTCAGCGCCGGCCGCGTCTGCCGCCGCGGTTCGATGGGTGCGTCCTGGGTACCGCCTCCCGGCGACGCCTGGACGAACCGCTGCTTGGTGGCGACCGCTGTGGTGACGACCTGATCGTCGCGCACCGTGTAGACGTCCCCGGCGACCAGACCGGAGACAAGCGCCTCGCCGAGCCCCCAACCGGCCTCCACAGTGGCGATCTTCCGGTTCGAGGTCACGGGGTCCGCGGTGAAGAGGATCCCGGCCGCGTCCGGGAGCACCATCTGCTGTACGACCACGGCCATCCGTACCTTGCGGTGGTCAAAGCCGTTACGGCGCCGGTAGGTCACCGCCCGCTCGGTGAACAGCGAGGCCCAGCACCTTCGGACGTGCCGAAGGATCGCCGGCAGGCCCACGATGTTCAGGTACGAGTCCTGCTGGCCGGCGAAGGACGCGGTCGGCAGGTCCTCGGCCGTCGCGCTGGAACGCACCGCGTAGGAGGCTTGCTCCCCGAGCCGGGCGAGCGATTCGCTGATCGCCGCCACAAGGTCGTCGGGAACCGCGACGCCTTCGACGACGCGGCGGATATCGGCGCTCAGGGTGCGGATCGCCGCGCGGTCGTCCGGTTTCACGCGCGACAGCAGGTCAAGCTGAGCGTCGATCGACGGCGCCTCGGCCACGACCCGCTGGAAGGCGTCTGTCGTGACGCAGAAGCCATCCGGCACGCGGATGCCGTTGATTCGCGAGAGCTCGCCCAGGTGCGCCCCTTTTCCGCCGACGTCTGCGATATTCGTCGAGTCGATCTCCTCGAAACCCAGCACGTAGCCCAATTCCGTTGCTCCATCGTTCGTCGGGACGGTTCGCAACGGGCAAGTATGAAGCACTTTCTGGCGCCTCATGAGACGCGCGAATCTGATATAAGGTGAAAGTGGCGGGAGCGGCGCGCGCAGCCCGACCCGACCTCGCCCACACCGGCATCCCGGGCCGCCTTATCGCCGCTGATCACCCACAGTTCGATGACGCCCCGAATAGAGTCGCCAATTCGCGGTTTACCGGTGGAGTCGGCTATTCAACTGTCGCGAGTTGTCGTTCCCGTTGGGTCTGATGGTGACGTTCCATGCTCCACCGCCTTCTCTGAGGAGACGGGCGGTGGTCTTGTCGTGGTGGCCGTACCCGGTCCGGTGTTGTCTCTGCGCTCCCCGCATGGTGGGCACTGCGGGATCGTCAGTGAGGTAGACCGATTCGACCTCGACTTTCACGCTGGGAAAGAGCTTCGCGATGTTCGCGCGGAAGGCTTGCAGGCATGCCTCGTCCCCTGAGTCCGCCAAGAGACCGTTTCAGGCTGCGTTCTTGCGGGCCACGAAAAGTACTCGGTCCTCATCTTCGGGCCGTTCGGCCTGGGCGAGCGGTCGGTCGGGCGTCGCGACGCGGCAGTCGCTCCAGCCGGCGTCCTTCATGAGGTCGACCACGTCGCTGACCGCGTGGGCGGTGTTGACGATCGTGGATTCGAACCTGTCATAGCGGCCGTCGTCGGCGCGCACGACCCCGGAGATCCGGAAGAACCCGCGTCCTTCCTGCTGATTCATGACGCCGCGGAACAGGAACATCGTGGATTCCTCGTCTTTGATCCAGATTCGGTTCATCGCCTCCAGTCCCTTGGCGGTGGTCAGGTCGAAGGCGAACATGCCGCCGGGCTCCACAGCGCGGTAGACGGCACGTAGGTAGGAGCCGACCTGGTCGAGGTCTGTTAGGTGGTTGGGGATGTCGTAGGTGGAGAAGGCGAAGGGGACCGGCGCGGGTACGGTGAAGTCGGTGGCGTCGGCGTGGATCAGGGTGACCCGGTCCTGGGCGTCTTGGAACCGCTTGTGTGCCCGGTCCAGCATGGCCTTCGACAGGTCCAGGCCGGTGATCCGGTATCCCTCCTTGAGGAACCGAGCGGCCACGATGCCGGTGCCGCATCCCACGTCGAGCGCGCGGCGCTCGGAATCCGGCATGACCGCCTGGTGGAGTCGCAGGAGTGCTCTGGCGATTTTGCCGGGGTAGAAGCTCCAGAACTCGTCGTAGATCTTGGCGTGCAGGTCGACGTATGCCTCGGTCGTCACAACGTGATCCCTTTCGTGGCGGGCGTCTGTATCAGAGGTGCATGCGGATCCTTGATTCGAGAAAACCTTATTTATATGATCATCGAACTACTGGGTAGTGTCAACGATCATCGCTGAGAGGGCCCTGTCGCGGCCTGTCAGATCGGCGAGCGTTCGATATTCCGGCGCCGATGGCCTGATCGAGGACCAGGCCGAGGAACGGGAAAGGTGTCTGCTCGATCTGGAAGGGAGATCGTCGTGATTACCACCGCCTGCCAGGTTGAGGGCATGACCCGCGGCCACTGCGTCTCCGCTGTCACGGCCGAGGTGAGCAAGGTGTCGAGCATCACGGGTGTGCAGGCCGACCTGGAGAGTGTGCCGGTCAACGCGTCACCGTCTTTGGTGAGGTCGGCGTAGACCTCGGCGGGGTTTTGAAAGCGGTGGATCCGGCGGGGCCGGTCGTTGAATTCGGCGGTGATGGCGACGGCCGGTCCGAAGCGGCTTGCCCAGCAGTTAGACAGATGTCAATATAGAGATATGTCGAAGATCGGAGTGACGCCGGAGCCGGTAGACGTCTCGCCATCGCAAGGGTGCTGCGCTCCGCTGGAGGCCGTGCCGCTGGATCCCGGGCATGCGGTCGACATGGCCAAGATGTTCAAAGCCCTGGGTGATCCGGTGCGGCTACGGCTGCTGTCGTTGATCTCCGCTCATCCCGATGGCGAGGTGTGCGTGTGCGACCTGACCACCCTGTTCGACGTGGCGGCTCCAACGATCTCCTATCACCTCAAACTGCTGCGTGAGGCCGGTCTGGTAGATCATGAGCGGAGAGGTACCTGGGTGTACTACCGGCCGATGCGCGAGCGCATGTACCAACTCTCGGCCCTGCTCGCCGCCTCGGACATGGCCCTTCCCGCACGGTGAGCGGAAAGTGCCGGGCCGGTTGGCGGGTTGGTCAGGAGGTCACCTGGGTCGGCACGGTGAGCACCTCGCTCAGGCGCTCCAGGGCGGCGGGCACCACCCAGTAGAAGACCCATGTCCCTCTCCGTTCGCAGCCGATGAGCCCGGCCTCGCGCAGCACTTTGAGGTGGTGGGAGATCGTGGGGCCGGTCAGGTCGAACGCCGAGATGAGGGTGTTGACGTACGCCTCGCCGCCGGGATGGGAGGCGATCAACGACAGCAGTCGCACCCGCACCGGGTCGGACAGGGCTTTGAAGGTGGTTGCCACCTCCGCCGCCTGGTCGATGTCTATCGGCGCCACCGCGAGAGGCGGACAGCAGATCTCCACTCGCGGGCACGCTTGTTTCGACATACGCCTACATTGACAGGCTTCTACACGGGCGACAACGGTGATGTGTCGACACGCCCAGGCATACGGTACGTACCACCATCACGCCGTACCGAAGCCGTGAAGACCAGACCCGCGCGCCCCAAAACGTTTCCCGAGGGTCTCGGGTCAGCATGTCAGCCAGCCTTTTTCGGCGGCCTTCACGCCGGCTTCGAACCGGCTGCGCGCGCCGAGCCGATCCATCAGGTCGGCGACCATGCGGCGGTGGGTGCGCAGTCCGATCCCCAGCTTCTTGCTCACGGCCTCGTCGGTGAGACCTTGCGCGAGAAGCCGGAGCAGTTCCTGTTCCTGCTTGGTGATACTTTCCGGGCAGCAGCGTGGGTCGGTGCCGAACGGGGTGGCCGAAGCCCAGATCTGCTCGAACAGGGCGACGAGCGCCGCGATGATTCCCCTCCCGCAGACCTCCACGGCGCCCTTGCTGCTGTGCTGGGGGTCGAGCGGGACCAGCGCGATCTCCCGGTCGAAGATCACCGTTCGCAGCGGCAGGGTCGGCGTGGTGCGGACCTCTCCTCCGAGTTCGGTCAGCCAGCGAGCATAGGCGAGCGTCGAGGCGTCGTTGCAGGCGCTGTCGAGGTAGACCGTGCGGACGCTCACCCCTCGCATCAGCAGTACGTCGTCCAGTGGTCTGCTGGCCTCCAGGCTCTCCGGTGACTGGGCGCCGCCGGGCATGAACGACAGGCACTCCGATTTCGCCGAGCGGGCCAGGGTCTCGATGCGGGCCCGGACCGCCTCCATGCTCTCCAGGCAGTCGCATTCGTTGCGGGCTCCGACCGCGCACAGCTCGCTGTACTCACTGATCAGCCGGTTGACCGCGTGCTCTGCCGCGATGAACTCCTCCTGGCGGCGCAGCAACTCCGTTCGCTGGCGCTGGAGCAGGGAGTGGAAGGCGACGCTCGGGCTGGCGGGCCGCAACATCCCCGATGAGCGGCGCAGGAGGGAGAGCTCCACCAGCTTGTCGATGGTGCTTCGCACATGCGTCTCGGAGATTCCCAGCTTCGCGGCGATCTCCGCGATGCCCCATTCCTTCTGGGTCAGCACCAGGCGGTAGATGGCATCCGCGTGGCCGTCTAAGCCCCATTCCTGAAGCACAACGCCCCCCAACCCCCGATGGTGGTCGAGCTCATTAAATAGCACGAAACTTTAACTGTCCATGTCAAATAACCAGTGCGATCAGATGTCATCCCGCTCGCGATGTCAAGTGAAGGCTGCGCACCGCGACGGCCCGAACCGGGGTTCGCGGTGGCGCGCCACTGGCGGTTGCGATGAGAAATTGTGAGGTGATGCCCGGTCGTTGGAGTGTGTCCGCGCCGGAGGTGCTCGTGGGCCGGGGGCATAATCAACGCCTTGCGGTCAAGGTTTGGAAACGTCTCCGCGAGAGGGGTTGACGCGATCACCTGTCGCGGAGTTCACCCGGCCGCTTCGCGGGCCGTGCTCGCCCCGGTCGGCCACACCGTGCGATCCATGGTGACGGCGACCAGTGCATACACGGGCAGGCGGATTCCTTTCACCCTGGCACCATGTTGCCGGGCACCTTGCTGCCTGGCTTGACCACTTTCACAAAGGAGCGGCAAATACGACAGTGGTGGCGGGCGAAAGTGAACGTTCTTAAACGAAATGGGAACGGTTTACCGATCCTGACGCCAGTTCGAACATCGACAAGTTCAGGGGGAGCAGTGATCCTTGCGCGGGTGGCAGGCGTTGTGATTCCCGGTTTCCGTACCGGAATATCCACCCGGACATACCACGAAATTACCGTAGAAAATATGCCGATCTTTACTGGAGGTGATCGCAGCAGCCGACTGTTGCCGCCTCTGCGACCCGGCAACACAGGGACGTTCCCGCCTGTCCCGACGTCCGGTGCCGGCTGAGATTCCGGGTGAGAACGCCGAAGAAAAAATAATGTATGTGGCCACGGTAACGCTGACCGCAACCGGGGCGGCTGCTCGGCGCCAGATCGCATCGCAGTTAGTGACTGACATTCTGTGGGCCGCGGCCCTTCCGGCCGACGATTTGGAACACCTTCATTCACGGGCCGTCCTGGAGCGGATAGACCTCACCTTCTTCCACCGGAGTCCGGATCCGGAGCAGGCCGACGCCGCGGCTGTCCGCATCTGTCGCAGGGCTCTGGACAACTCCCCGGCTCTTCGGGGCTGGGTGCTGCGCAGATAGCCGCAGCAGCGGCGCGTTTTCCTCGCCGGGCGGCCGTCCGGCATGCCCCTGCCCGGGGTCAGGACGCACCGGGCATTCCTCTCAAGGAGACATGCGATGACCTCATCTGCTCCCGACCCTCGCCGCCAGGCGGCCGAACTGACCGTACGGCCACTGGCCACCGTCGACGCCGAGGTGAAAGTGCTCGGCTCGAAGAGCTACACCAACCGCTATCTCGCGATCGCGTCTCTGTCGGGCCAGGAGACGACCCTGGACAATGCCCTGATCTCCGACGACACCGTGTACCTCTCCCGCGGGATCGAAGCCTTGGGCCACGTGCGCGTCGAGATCGACGAGCAGCGGGGGCGCATTCACGTCACGCCCAGCGGCGAGGCGATGAGAGCACCGCAGGAGGAGATCTTCATGGGCGGCGCGGGAACCCCCTTGCGCTTTCTGATCTCCATGGCCGGTCACGCGTCCGGGGTGACCACGATCACCGGCAACGCGCGGATGCAGGAGCGTCCCATGGGTGACCTGCTGGCCGCGCTGCCCGCGCTCGGTGTCGAGGCGGTCAGTGTCCGCGGCAACGGCTCGCCGCCGATCAGGGTCGTCGGGGGGGCGTTCCGGGGCGGTGCCACCCGGATCAGCGGGGCGGTGAGCAGCCAGTTCACTTCCAGCCTGCTGATCAACGCGGTGGCGGCCGAAAGCGACGTGGAGATCACCATTGTTGACGATCTCATCTCCAAGCCGTACGTCGACATGACCATCGCGGCGCTCGCGGAGATGGGTGTGCGGATCAAGCGGGACGGCTACACCCGTTTCACCGTCGCCTCCGGGCAGAGTTTTCGCGGCGGCCCGGTCACCGTCGAACCGGACGCCTCCGGCATGTCCTACCTCCTGGCGGCCGCGGCGGTCCTCGGCGGCAGGATCACGATCCCGGGCATCGGGCCAGACTCCCACCAGGGCGACGTCGGCCTGGTGGAGGTGCTGACGCGGATGGGGTGCACCGCCTCCTTCGACGACAACGCGATCACGCTCAAGGGCGGTGAGTTGCGCGGTATCGAGGTCGACATGGAGAGCATGCCCGACGTGGTGCCCACGCTGGCGATCGTGGCCGCCTTCGCCGAAGGCAGCACCCATATCAGCAACATCGCCAGCCTGCGGGTCAAGGAATGCGACCGGATCGCGGCGGTGACCACCGAACTACGCAAGATGGGCATCTCCGTCGAGGAGTATCCGGACGCGATGACCATCACCGGCGGCAGGCCGACGGGCGCGGTCATCGACACCTACGACGACCACCGGATCGCGATGTGCTTCGCCATCGCGGGCCTGCGCACCGAGGGGGTGGTGATCCGCGATCCGGGCTGCGTCGCCAAGTCGTTCCCGACGTTCTGGCAGACCCTCGACACGCTCTACCCCGACGGGGTGTCGACCCGATGAGCCCGGCGGCGGGAGGCATCGTATTGGTGCTGGATGGGTGGGGGCACGCGCCGCCGGATCCAGGCAACGCGCTCAGCCAGGCCTCAACCCCTCATCTGGACAGGCTGACCTCCGGGCGGGGGGCGACCCTGGTCCAGGCGTCCGGCGAGGCGGTCGGGTTGCTGCCGGGAACGGTCGGCAACTCCGAGATCGGGCACATGGTGATCGGCGCCGGGCGGCCGCTACCGTATGACAGCCTGCTGGTACAGCAGGAGATCGACAGCGGGGCGCTGGCGGCCAACGCGCTGCTGAAGGAGGTCTGCGCGCGGCTCGCCACGAGCGGACGGGCCCTGCACCTGGTCGGTTTGTGCTCCGACGGCCAGATCCACGCCCACGTCGACCACCTGCGCGAGCTGCTGAGGATCGCGGTCTTCGAGGGCGTGCGCGCGGTGTGGATCCACGCAATCACCGATGGTCGCGATGTCGCCGACGGCACTGCGGCAGCCTACCTGGAGCGGGTCGAGAAGCTCTCCGCCGAAGCGGGCGCCGGTCGGGTGGCGAGCGTGGTGGGGCGTGGCTACGCGCTGGACAAGAGCGGGGACTTGGAGCTCACCCGCGCGGCCGCGCTCGCGATGGCCGACGGGACCGGAACCGGCGTGGCGCACCCGCGCGACGCGATCGGGGGCCCCGGATCCAGCGACGTCTGGGTGCGGCCGAGCGTGGTCACCGACGCCGGCGGCGTTCCGCTGGGCGCGATAGGCGACGGCGACGCCGTGCTGTTCACCAACTTCCGCAGCGACCGCATCCAGCAGCTCGCCGACTACCTGGTGACACATCTGGAACCGCGCGGTGTCACAGTAATGAGCCTGGCCCGCTACGACACCCGGGCCGCGATCGCTCCGCTGGTGGATCGCGCGGACGCCTCCGGGGGGCTCGCCGACGAGCTGGAGCGTCACGGGCTGCGCTCGGTGCGCATCGCCGAGAGCGAGAAGTTCGAGCATGTCACCTACTACCTCAACGGCCGTGACGCCCGGGTCCGCGACGTCGAGGAGCACGTGAGGATTGCCGCCGACAGCCCACCGGACTACCGGTCCGCGCCGGGGATGAACCTGCCGCGTGTGGTGGCGGCGGTGACGAAGGCCGCCCGCCGTACCGACGTCGCGCTGGTGGTGGCCAACCTCGCCAACATCGACGTGGTCGGGCACACCGGCGACGCCCGGGCCACTGTGGCCGCGGCCGAGCACACCGACGAGGCGGTCGGCGCCATCTGTGCGGTGGCCCGTGAGACCGGGCGGTGGGTACTGCTGGTGGGCGATCACGGCAACGCCGAGCAGATGGTGCGGCCCGGTGCCGACGGCGGCCCGCGTCCCTATGGAGGGCACACCACCAATCCGGTGCCGCTCGTCGTGGTTCCCGCTCCCGATGGGCCGGCGGCCCGCGAGGTACGCGTCGGCGGCACGCTCGCCGACGTCGCCCCCACCGTCTTGGCCCTGCTGGGGTGCCCACCCGGCGTGGCCATGACGGGCAGGCCCCTGCTGTGAGCGCCCACGCGCCGGATCGCGACGGCTCTCCGCGGGCGGTGGCTGTGGGGAAGCTTGTCGAGACGCTGACGCTCGGACGCGCCTGTCTGGCAGGGCGGGCCGCTGAGCAACCGGCGCACCGCCGGCGCGTTCGCGCCGGACTCCACGGCCTGCCCTGTGCAGGCCGGCCCCGGATTGTGGGCGCCGCTGCGCACCAGCGCCGACGGGATGAATCAGGTGTTGTGCGTGCACAACATCGGCGACCGGCCCCAAATGGTCACCTTCGCCGACCATCTGAGGGCCCGGCGCCCCCAAGTGCACCCGCTGCTGGTCCTGTACGGCGCGGTGAGCACGCAGGCCGGCACGGACGAGGTGGTGCCGCATGGTTTGTCTGGACCGGCCGTTTCGCCGGCATTCACGAGGAGAACACGCAATGATCGAGCGCCCGCGGATCGCACTGATCGGAGACCGCAGCTCCACGGTACCGGCCCACCCCCGCCTGCAGGCCCTCATCCCGCACCTGGGCGTCGAGGTCGACTGGATTCCCCCCCTGACCATCACCGACCCGGAGGCCTTGACCGGCTATGCGGGCATATGGGTGATTCCTGGATCGCCGTACTCCTCCAAGGAGGGGGTGCTGCTGGCGATCCGGCTGGCCCGAGAAAGCGGCATCCCGTACCTGGGCACGTGCGGCGGCTTCCAGCACGCCCTGATCGAGTACGCGCGAAACGTGCTGGACCTGCCCCACGCCGACGACGTGCAGTACGACCCCGATGCCGAAACCCCCCTGATCACCGCCCTGTGCTGCTCCCTGGCGGGAGAGGAGGCCTCGCTTCTCCTGGGCGACGGCAGCCGCCTGGCATCGGTCTACGCCCACGCCGAGCAGACGGTCGAGACCTTCCACTGCAAGTACGGCCTCAACCCCGACTACGTCGGCCTCATCGAGCGGAGCTCTTTGGTGATCAGCGGCTGGGACGCCGAGAAGGCGCCCCGGGCCGTCGAACTGGCCGACCATCCGTTCTTCATCGGCACCCTCTTCCAGCCTGAGCTGTCCTCGACGCCCGCCTCGATCCACCCCCTCATCGAGGCCTTCGTCGATGCCGCGATCCAGCATGCCGCGACCATCACGCCCCCCGTCACCCCACCACTGGAGGCTGCTGCTCCATGGAAGTCCTCGTCCTGATCCTCGTCGTGGCGCTCGCCGCGGCGAACGGCGCCAATGACGTCCCCAAGGGCGTCGCCACGCTCGCCGGCGCGGGCGTCACCAAGATCCGTACCGCCATCATGTGGGGAACCGTCACCACCGCCCTCGGCTGCCTGGTGTCGCTCAGCCTCGCCTCGAAGATGACTGCCCTGTTCTCCAAGGGGATCGTCTCGGCCGCCCCGACCGCGGCCTTCGCCGCCGCGGTGCTGATCGGCACCGTGTCCTGGGTCGTGCTGGCCACCGTCCTGAAACTGCCGGTGTCCACCACCCACGCCCTGGTCGGGTCACTGCTGGGTGCCGGCAGCCTGTTCGCCGCCGACGCCGTCCAGTGGAACGGGCTGCTGGCGAAGGTCGTGCAGCCGCTGCTGCTCAGCATCCTGGTGGCGTACGCGATCTCGGCCGTGCTCGGAGTCGTCACCCGCAAGATCGTCGCCAGGTCCGCCAGAAAAAAGGCCGCCTCCGCCGAGCCGCCCGTCGGCGCTTCGGCGACCATGACCGCCACCGCTCCCGCGCAGACGGACGTGGAACCGACCAGGGCGCAGAAGGCGATCGGGATCGGCCACTGGATGACCAGCGGGCTCGCCAGCTTCGCCCGCGGCCTCAACGACGCCCCCAAGATCGTGGCGATCGGCTCCTTCGCGATGATCGGCGGGATGACGACCACCACCCTGCTGCTGGCCGTCACCGTCGCCATGGCCCTCGGCGGCATCGTGGGCGGCTCGCGCATCGCTGATCGCCTGGCCTACTCCGTCATCAAGATCCCACACGTGGAGGGGTTCACCGCGAACCTGACCACCGCGAGCCTCGTCGGGCTGGGTGCCACCTTGGGCCTGCCCATGTCCACCACCCAGGTCTCGGCCGGCGCCATCTCCGGTATCGCGGCCAACGATTTGTCCCGGCTCAACAAGAAGACCGTCCGCGATCTCCTGATCGCCTGGCTCTGCACCCCGCCGGTCGGTGCCGCCGTGGCCGCCGGCGCATACCTGCTGCTTGCCTGAGGTCCGGGCCGCCGGGTCACTCCGGCGGCCCCGCAGTGAGAACCGCTTGCCTGGACTCCATTGACAGCATCCATGATTCGATGATCTCCTAATTAAGGATTCTTCAAACCAAAGTCGAGTGAGAGGAACTGGCCATGCAGACGCGACAGGACGCGGACGCTCCCGTGATCGGCGGATTCGTTTCCGACCCCGCCCAGAGCGCGGCCGCGGTGACGTCGGGGTGTTGCGGTGAGCCGGCCTCGGGCCCGGTCGAGCTGGAACTCGCCGAGCTGGATCTGGACGACACCGGCAGCGGCTGCTGCGGAGGATAGGGCGGCATCCACGCCCACAGGCTCGAGGAGGTAGGGGCCCGCGGATCCCGGCAGCACGCGGCAGAACTGCTCGCCGCCGGTGTCCGGCCCGATGCCGTCAACCTCGACATGGCCGGCAAGTTCAACGGCGCGGTCGCGGTCGACCTGGGGCCGGGCACCGAAGCGATCGCAGAGATCCTCGACCAGGCCGGCCGCACGCTGAAGATCCCGCCGGCCGTCGCGCCGGTGGCCTCCGACAACCGCCAGTACGCGGCGGCCGGACTGGCGGCGGTGGGACTCGGCCTGGGAGCGGCCCACTACCACTCGCCGCTGGATACCCCCGACCGCATCGAGCCGAGCGCGTTGCGCAAGGCGGGCCGTCTGCTGCTGGTCACCGCCGCCCGCATGGCGCTCGACCCCGCCCAGCAGAGCGGCACCTGAAACACCCGGGGCCGTTCCGGCCCGGGACACGACGCTGACACCACCCGAAGGAGTACTCCCATGGCGACCGCGGCGCCCAGCATTGCCAGCCAGCTCATCCAGCTGGCCCCCGAGGTCAGAGACAGCCACGCCAGCTTCTCCGACGGCTACCAGAACTTCTTCAACGCCGTTTTCAACGGCGGAGCGCTCGACCCCAAGGCGCGAGCCGCGGTGGCCCTGGCCGCGGCCCTGCTGCTGGGCCGGGAGGAGATGGTGCGCTCCTTCCTGGCCGCCGCCAAGCAGATCGGCCTGAGAAACGAGGAGATCGGCCAGGTCGCCGGCATCGTCGAGGTGCTGAAGCTGGACGCCCTGCAGCGTCCCGCCCAGGCCGCCGCCGCACCCGTCAAGAAGGCCAACACCTGCTGTTAGCGGGCCCGGCCGCTTCGGCGCAGACCTCGACGCAGGCACCGAGGCGGCCACATCGAGCACAGCCGCGGCAAAGAACGGAGCGCCGATGACAGGCGACGGCACGATTTTGGCGGGCACCGTCGTCCTCATCGGCGGCAGAGCCCAGCGGGAGTTCACTGTCTTGCACCAGCTGGGCTACCGGATCTTGCACTTGGACCGGCGCGTGCCGCTGCACTGCATGCCGTGGGCCGATGTGCCGGTCGACGTGGACGTCGACGACTGGGAGCTGGTGTTCAAAGTGGTCCGCGACCAGCTCGACGGGGTCGCCCCCGCGGCCGTCCTGACCCACGTGGAGCCCCGGATCCCGCTGATGGCCCACCTGGCGGGCCGGCTGCTCGCCGACCCCAGAGGGCTCAGCCTCGAGGCGGCGTGGAACTGCCACGACAAATGGCGGACCCGCAACCGGCTGCGCGAGGCGGGAATCGCCGTGCCCGCCTTCGGCCTGGCCGACGACGCCGACGACGCCGCACGGATCGCCGCCGACATCGGCCTGCCAGTGGTCGTCAAACCCCGAGACGGGGCCGGCGCCTTCGGCGTCCGGCACTGCCTCACCCCGCAGGAGGTCCGGCAAGCGGCCTCGGCCGTCCTGGCCGAGGCCGGGTCTGGAACCCAGCCCGGGGTCCTGGTCGAGGAGTACGTCGACGGACCCGAGTACGCTGTGCAGACCCTGACCCAGCACGGCCGCACCCGGCTGCTGAGCGTCTTTCGCCAGCACATGACCGAGCCGCCGGTGTTCGTCGAAACCGGTTACGAACATCCCAGCGGGCTCGGCACCGGTGACGAGGCGGCCCTGGGCGACCTCGTCGCCTCGGCCCTGGCCACGCTAGGGGTGAGCGACTGGGTCAGCCACACCCAGGTCCGCCGCGGACCGGACGGATTTCGCATCGTGGAGGTCAACGCCCGCCGCCCAGGCGGCCGGCTGGTGGAGATGACGGCCGCGGTGTCGGGCGTCGACATGACCCGGGCGGTCTCCCAGCTCGCCCTCGGGCTCGCGGTCAGCGCCGAGCGGCCACAGGCCACGCACGCCCTGTACAGCAGCGTCGTTTTCGACGAGCCCGGCTTCGTGACCTACCACACGGGAATCGACGTGTCGGATCTCGTCCAGGCGACGGCGCCGATCGTCGAGATCGAGGTCGCACCGGGCGAACCGGTGCTGCCGGCCGACCACCCCGAAGGCGGGGTGTACGGCCGGATCGTGGTCTTCGGCCACGCGGCCGCCGACGTCGCCGACGGTGTCCGCCGTATCAGGCAGGCGCTCGGGCTGCGGGTGAACCGGCTCGACGGCCTGGCCTGTCAGGAATCAGACAGCCGCGAATTCAAGTCCTGTTGCTGAGGTGATCGTGACCAGTCATGCGACGACACTGGCAGGCCCCGACGTGCTCGGCGAGCCGGCCGATCGCTACCGGGTGGAACTCGTCCGCAGCGTGGCCGGCATCGACCGCGCCACCTGGAACGACGTGGTGACCCGGTGCCAGGGCGCGATCTTCTACGCCTGGGAGTGGCTCGCCGCCTTCGAGGAGGCCCCCCCGGGCGTTTTCGAGCCCGCACACCTGCTCGCCTACGCCGGCCGGGAACTGGTGGGCGTGTGCCCGGCCTACCTGGTCCATCAGTGCCCGCGCCTGGAGTACGTCTTCACTCTCGGCGCGCCGGTCGCGCTGCGGGCGGGTGGCCCCATCCTGCTCGCGCACAGCCTCGCGGGACTGCGCGGCGGTCCGCTGGCACTGCCCGGCCACCGGGCCGCCGCGCACGCGCTGGTCACCGGCCTGGAACGCGCGGCCACCGCGCTGGGGGCGTGGGCCTGGGGGGTCGCGAACGCCCCGGCCGACGACCTGACCGGACGGCTGCTGGGGCAGGGATACGCGACCGCGCACCTGACCACTGCCTACCGGCTCGACACCACCTGCACCACACCGGCGCAGCACTGGGACACCCTGCCCGGACGCCGCCGGCGCAGGCTGCGACGTGAACAACGCCAGGGCGCCGAAGGCCTGGTCATCGCCGAAGCCCGGCCGCAGGCCACCACGATGGTCCGGCTCGCGCACGCCGTACTGCGTGAGCACGACACCCCCGTCGAGGTGCTGCCCGAACACTACCTGCGGGCCCTCAGCCGCCACCTGCGGCCGTACGAGAGAACGATCGTCGCCGCCGACGAGGCGGGTGAGGTACTGGCCATGTTCGGCGGGTGGCAGTTCGGCGGGGAGTGGGCGCTGTGGATCGCGGGCCTGCAGACCGGGCACTACGCCGTCTTCGAGCCGTACCATTCGATGATCGCCCACAGCATCGAGGCGGCGATCACCACCGACACCCGCGTGCTCAACCTCGGCCGGGGCAACGGGGTGGTCAAACGCCGCTACGGCGCGATGGGCACTCCTCTCTTCCTCACCCTGAAGGCGGCCGACCGGAGCAGCAACGCGCTGCTGCACGCCTGGTGCCGGCAGGTGGAGATCCGCAGCCAGGCCTCCGCGCACGGGCTCGGCGTGGCGAGCAGGTGCTGCTGATGTCCGAGCCGATGTCCGAGCCGGCCGACGACAGGCGGCCAAGCCTGGTGTGCGTGTCGGGCCGCCGGATCGTGCAGGTGCTGGCGCAGATGGACGTGCGCACGGTACTGCTCGGCGACCCCACGCCGCTCGACCTCACCTGTGCCGTCGATGTGCCGCTGGACCTTGACCTCGACAACTGGCCGGCGGCCGAGACCGCGCTGCGGCGGCTGCACGACGCCCATCCCGTCGAGGCCGTGCTGAGCGTCTACGACGCCCATCTTCCCCTGGCCAGCTTCCTGGCCGCCCGCCTGGACGTGGCCGGACTGGCCTTGGCCGCGGCACTGAACTGCCACGACAAGCTGCGCATGCGCCTGGCCCTGCAAGCCGACGATATCCCCGGGCCGGCCTACGCCCTCGTCGCCGACCCCAGCGAGGCGCAGGCCATCGCGCGGCGGCTGGGCCACCCGGTGCTGATCAAGAAGATCATCGCGGCCGCGGGCCGGGGCACCCGGCTGTGCCGCGACCCGAAAGAGGTCGCCGAGGCGGTGGTGGCGCTGCGCGACGAGTCGAATCCCAATCTCCTCATCGAGGAGTACATCGACGGGCCGGAGTACGCCGTGCAGACCCTCACCGCCGGCGGCGTCACCGAGGTGGTCAGCGTGCTCGCCCAGCACACCGCGCCCGGCCCGCGGCCGCTCGAAGTCGGCTACGACTTCCCCAGCGGGCTGGGGGAGCGCGGCGAGCACGAGATGGGCCGGTTCGTCGCCGCGACCCTGCGCGCGCTCGGCTTCGACAACGGAATCGCCCACACGCAGATCCGGCTGGGCCGCTCGGGCCCGGCGGTGATCAATGTCAGCGCTCGTCCCCCCGGCGGGCAGCTGTGCGCGGTCACCGAGGCGGTCTGCGGTGTGGACATGGTCCGGGCCGCGGCGGAGGTGGCCCTTGGCCGACCCGTCACCCGCCGGGCGCCAGTGGCCCGATACGCCCGCTACCGCTGCGTCACCTTCGACGCCTCCGGAACCGTCGGCTATGACCCGCGGGCGCTCACCGACGCCGAAGACGCCGCTCCCTCGCCCGTGGTCTCCATGGACGTCGAGCCAGGGGAGCGGGTGCTGGCCCTGGAGCACCCCGACGGCGGGGTGTACGGACGCGTCGTCGTCTACGCCGACACCGAAAACCCGCTGGCACCCGCCTACCGGCGCATCATCGACACCCTCCGGCCGCACATCGACCAGGCCACGAGCTAGCCCCATGCGACACCCCATATGAGGACGGTGACCTCCACGTGTCAAAGAACGCAGGACCGCACGCGCCAGGCGACAGGACGCGGGTACTCGTCCTCGGTGGCCGACGCACCGTCACGATGCTCAAGGAACGCACCACCTACGAGGTGGGCTTCGCCGACGAGTCCATCTCCTTCGACCTGCTCGCGGCGGCCGACATCCCGATCGAGGTCGATTTCGACGACTGGGAGGCGGTGGTGGCACAGGTCCGGCGCGTGCACGCCCTGCGGCCCTTCACCGCGGTGGTCAGCCAGGTCGACCGCCTCGTCCCGCTGGCCGGCATGCTGCGCGAGCGGCTGGGACTGACCACCGGCATCACCAGCGAGGCGGCCTGGAACTGCAACGACAAGGCGGCGACCCACCGGCGCCTGGCCGAGGCCGGCATCGACGTGACGCGGCACCGGGTCGTTCGCGACGCGAAGGAGGGGGTGAGCGCCGCCCAGGAGATCGGCCTGCCCGTCATCGTCAAACCCCGGGACGCCTCCAGCGCGGCCGGGCTCATGCACTGCGCCACCGCCAACGAGGTTTCCACGGCTGTGACGGACATTCTGGAGGGCGGTCGCGACAGCGCGCTCGTCGAGGAGTATCTGATCGGTCCCGAGATCGGCGTGTTCGCCAGCCGCGCGGACGGTCGGACGAAGATCCTGTACGTGTTCACCGGCGAGGTCGGCCCACCACCGAAATTCGTCAAGCTGGGAGGCTGGTTCCCCAGCGCCCTGGCCGAAGAGGAGCACTCCCGGCTCGGCGAGCTCACCGAACGGGTCCTGTCCGCCCTCGGGCTCGACAACTGGGTGGCGCTGCTGCAGTTCATCCTCACCGACGACGGGCCGAAGGTCGTCGAGGTCAACCCACGGGTGTCGGGAGGACAGGGCGTCGCGCTCATCGCGGCGACCACCGGATACGAGCTGACGCTGGCGGCGGTGGAGGCCGCCCTGGGCCGGCAGATCCAGCCCGACATCCCGCAGGCGGCCGTCGGGATGTACCACAGCATCGTCTTCGAGAAGGAAGGAAGGCTGTGGTACCGCGAGGAGGCCCTGCGCGCCATCGAGGGCCTGGAGTCGCCGGTGGCACCCGTGATCGAGCTCGACGTCAGCCCCGGGGAGGCGGTCTTGGCGATCAACCACCCGCGCGGCGGGACCTTCGGCCGCATCGTGGTGGCCGGCAACAGCCGTGAAGAGGTCACCCGCGACCACGAACGGATCATGAAACAGCTGGATCTGCGTGTCGAGCCGCTGGAGAACGCCGAAGACGAGGTCGACAAACCGCACACCTCCTGCTGCTGACGCTCGCCGGTTCGACAGGGGGTCGCGGTTCCTTGACGAGGCCCAGAGGATCTGATTCGATAATCTTGGAATTAGTAAATCAGCAAGGAGGACGACATGGCGGAAGACATGATCGGCTCGGGCTGCTGTGAGACCAGCGGGATCGAGGACGCAGCCGAAGACGGCGCCGAATGCAGCTGCGCCTGTGCGTGCTGCGACTAGGCCACGGCCACCACGGGTAACCAGGCGCGGTCCGCGCCCCCACGGGTGTGGACCGCGCCGCACGCCGCAGGCCCGGCCAGAAGGAAGAGGGACGTGAAAGAGTCACTTCACGCGCTACGTTTCATCTACGGCTACCCGCTCCGCTACCGCGGCGCGATGATCGTGGCCACGGCCACCATGCTGGCCGGACTGCTGAGCACCATCGCCATCCCCCTGATCATCCGCGTCGCGATCGACACCGGCGTGCTGGGAGGCGATCCCGGCCTGCTACTCGGGGTCGCCCTGGGAGTCCTCGCCATCGGTGCGGCCTCGGCGGCTCTGCTCCACCTGGGCAAGCAGCTGCGCTTCAACGTCGCGAGCAAGGCCGTCAACGACCTACGCCACGACCTGTTCCGCAAGCTCCTGCACCTGGGGCCCGCCGACACGGCCGAGGCCGCCGGCGGCCGGGCGCTGACCCGCCTGGTCTCCGACGCGGTCTTCGTACGCGGCCTCACCAACGGCGGGATCCTGGAACTGATCAACCAGATCCTCGTCACCTCGGTGATGTACCTGGTGGCGCTGCTGATCGATGTGCGCACCACGCTGATCGCCTCCATTCCCCTGACGATCGTGATCCTTGGCAACCTGACCGTCCAGGGGCGCCTGTCACGAGTGTTCGGCGAGGTGAAGGGACAGTTCACCAACCTGCTGTCGGGCGTCGGGGAATCCCTGTCCAACATCGGGGTGGTGAAGTCCTTCGGCCGCGAGGACGCCGCCTCCGATCGGCTCCACAAGATCAACGAAGAGCTCTCCGCCCGCAGGGGCAGCATGAAGACCACTTACAGCCGGTGGGAGGCCATCCTCAACGTCGTGGGCGCACTGCCCACCCCCATCGCCCTGTGGCTGGGGGGAAACGCGGTCGTCGACGGCCAGATCACCGTGGGCAGCCTCGTCGCCCTCACCGCGCTGATCATGATGGTCCAGATGAGCATGCACATGGTGACCATGCACGCGAACGGAATCTTTCGCTCGGTGGTCATCGCGCAACGACTACTGCGAATCATCGACGCGCGGCCCGTGCTGACCGTGGAACCGCAGACCCTGCCCATGCCGGCGCCCGGCGGCGCGCTGTCGGCCACCGGCCTCGCCGTCGAGATCGGCGAGCGGCGGGTCCTCGACGACGTCAGCCTGACCGTGCGGGCCGGCGAGGCGGTCGCCCTGGTCGGGCCTACCGGCAGCGGCAAGACGACCCTGCTGCACGCGCTCGCCCGGCTGCGAGACACCCAGGCCGGGGTCGTGGCCTACGACGGCGTCGACGTCCGTGGCTATGACCTGGAGTCGATACGGCGACAGGTCGTGTGCCTGCCGCAACGGCAGTGGATCTTCGAGGGGACGCTGGCCGACAACATCGGCTTCGCCCGGCCCGGCGCGACACCGGAACAGATCGCCGAGGCGGCGGCCGCCGCCGGCCTCGGCGACTTCCCGCTGACCCGCACGCTCGCCGCCAACGCCGTTGACCTGTCGGCCGGCGAACGCCAGCGCGTGGGCCTGGCCCGCGTACTGCTGGTCAATCCCGCGGTCCTGCTGCTGGACAACCCCACCGCGAACCTCGACGCCGAAACCGAGGCCGAACTGCTCGACACCATCGTGCGGGTCCGGCAGGGCCGCACGCTCATCATCGCCACCCAGCAACTCGCCGTCACCCGGTACGTCGACCGCGTCATCGCGCTCAGGAACGGCGCGCTGGTGCCCCCCGACTCCCTCACCGACGAGACGGCTGACGACCAGACCGACACGGCGGGCGGCGAGGCGGGCGGCGGGGCGGCGAGTCGGCCGCTGGCGCCGGCCGGCGTACAGGAAGGAGGCCAGGGCAATGGCTGAGACGGCTGTGCCGACGGCCACCCTCGACCCGGGCGAGGTCAACCAGACACTCCGCCGGGCGGTGCGGCGCTTCCTTCCCTACCTGAGGCCCCACGCCGGATGGATCGCCCTGGCGACCCTGGTGACCATCCTCAGCTCCGTCATGACGATCGCCCAGATGTACGCCGTGATGCTCGGCGTGGGCCACATCGTCACGGGCAACATGGAAGCCGTCGCCGGAACGGCGATCAACCTGGTGGTCCTCGCGGTCCTGGACAACATCATCCGCATCACCTACAACATCGCGATGATCCGGGTCAACGAGCGGATCACCGTCACCCTGCGCAACGACCTCGTGGCCCGGCTGCACAACGTCCAGCTGTCGCGTCATGTCTCCCAGGCCAGCGGGACCTGGGTCACCCGGGTCCTGTTCGAGGCCGAACGGTTCCGCGGATACATCACCAAGACCGGTATGGAACTCGTGCAGAGCGCCGTGTGGTTCATCGCCTTCGCGGTGTTCCTGCTCGCCCTCAGTCCCGGGGTGGCCCTGCCGACGCTCGTGGTCATCCCGCTCATGGTGCTCATCGCGCTGCGCTGGACCCGCCATCTCAAGGCCGACACCCGTCACCAGCGCGAGGCGTGGGACGGCATGGTCGGCTACCTCAACCAGCGCATCGACGGCCTCGCCGACATCCGCGCCTTCGGCCGCGAGGACACCATGATGGCCGACCTGGAGCAGCGATCGGCCCGCTACACGGCTGTCCACAACAGACTCTCCACCAAACGGCTCTGGCTGACCTCCTACCTCGGCTTCACCGTCCACATCGCCCTGGCACTGCTGATCTTCTTCGGCGGCCTTCAGATCATCAACGGCCACCCGCTCGGATCAGGCTTCTTCTTCGACCTGGCCGCCGGCATGATGCCGATGACCTGGATGCTGCTGGGTACCGACACGATGATGGCCTCGATGGGCATGGCCCAGGGCGCCGCCCTGGCCGCGGGCACACTGGCCGCGTTCGCGCTGTTTTCCAAGCGAATGCTCAACCCGGTCCGCGACGTCGCCAACCAGCTGGGCCAGGCCTCCGACATGGCGGTCTCGGCCCAGCGCATCCTTGAGGTGCTGGACCTGCCGGAAGAGGACGACACCGGCTACCCGCTGCGTGAGGTCCGGGGCCATCTGCAGATCGGCCGCGTGGGATTCGGCTACGACGACGGGACACAGGTCCTGCACGACGTGTCGCTGGAGGCCCGCCCCGGCGAACACGTCGGTGTCGTCGGCGCCAGCGGTGCCGGCAAGAGCACGCTCATGCAGCTGCTGGTCCGCTTCTACACGCCCACCTCGGGCACGATCCGCATCGACGGCCACGACCTGTCACAGGTGACCAAGTCCTCCGTACGCGAGCAGATCCTGCTGGTCACCCAGGAGGCTCAGCTCTTCGACGGGACCGTGGCGGAGAACATCCGCTTCGGCCGCCCCGACGCGACCGAGGAGGAGATCGTCGAGGCCGCCCGCGCGCTGGGCGCGCACGAGGTGATCGCCGAACTCGGCGACGGCTACCAGACCAGGGTGGGCGAGCGCGGCTCCCGGCTCTCCGCCGGGGAGCGGCAACTCGTCGCCCTCACCCGCGCCATGCTCGCCAACCCCAAAGTGATCATCCTTGACGAGGCGGTGTCCAGCGTGGACCCGGCCCGGCAGCTGACCGTCCTGGCGGCGATTCGGCGGCTGCTGGAAGGGCGCACCGCGATCGTCGTGGCCCACTGGCTGACCCTCGTCGAGGACCTCGACCGCGTCTTCGTCCTCGAAGAAGGCCGGATCGTCGAGTCCGGCACGCCGGTGGAGCTTCTCACCCGCGACAGCCGCCTCGCCGAACTGTGCAAAGTCCAGACCGGAGAAAACACCGCACAACCCGCTGGAAGGAAGTAGAGCCCCATGTCTGTCACCGAGCAGAACCTCGGCCAGCTGTTCTGGGCGGCCGCCCAAAGCGAGCCGCTGCCCGCCGCCAAGCCCGAGGCCAAGAGCTCGTGCTGCGGCTCCAGGCCCGCAGCCAAAACCGCCGCCGAGGCCACGGCTGAGACCGGGACAGCCCCGGCCGCGAAGCCCGCGAAGGCCTCGTGCTGCGGCCCCAGGCCCGCAGCCGAGACCGAGGCCGCCCCGGCCGCGAAGAGTTCGTGCTGCGGATAACAGCCGCCCGCGGGCAGCGCACCGCGCGACCGACCGAGGAACCCAGGACAGGAGGCAGGCGATGAACAGGCGCTCACTTCGGACCGTGGCAGCCGCGGCCATCGCGATCGTCACCGCGGCGGGCTGCACGCAGAGCCGGGCCGACGACACCAGGTCGCCGGCCGAATGCCTCACCCAGCAGCAGAACGCCGGTCTCACGGTGCAGCTCACCACCGATCCCTGTCCCGCAAAGGGCGGGACGGCCACCACCGCACAGTTCACGATCAAGGACTCCGCCGGAGCCGTCGTCCAAGACGCCGAGGTGAAGGTCAACTACGACATGCCCAGCATGAACATGCGCGGCGGGCAGCAGACGGCCACCCGCAAGGGCGACGCGTACGAGTCCAAGCTCGTGCTGGGCATGTCCGGCTACTGGGTCCTGAACGTGCAGGTCAGCCACGGCTCGAATCCACCGGCAGCGGTCCGGTTCAACATCAGGGCCAGGTAGGGAGAGCATGCTGAGTCGTCGTGCGGCGCAGCTGCCGCCGTCAAGCACAGCGGCACTCGACACCCGCGCCAAACAGCTCGCCGAAGACGGCGTCGACGTCATCAACCTCACCGGCGGCGAGGTCGACTTCCCGACACCACGCGAGGCATGTGAGGGCGGAGCCGCGGCGATCGCCCGGGGCCTCACCCGGTACACGGCCGTGGCCGGCATCTCACCGCTGCGCCAAGCCGTCGCCGCACGACTGACCCACGTGTGGAACGCCCCCTACACGGGTGAGGAGATCATCATCACCAACGGCGCCAAGCAGGCTCTCGCGAACGCCTTCGCGACCCTGCTGGACCCGGGTGACGAAGTGATCATCCAGGCTCCGTACTGGGTGAGCTTCCCCCACATGGTCACCCTCGCCGGCGGAACCCCGGTCGTCCTGCCCACCGAAGCCGGCACCGGCTTCAAGATGACGC
This sequence comes from Streptosporangium sp. CA-115845, assembly GCF_050943795.1. Taxonomy (NCBI): domain Bacteria; kingdom Bacillati; phylum Actinomycetota; class Actinomycetes; order Streptosporangiales; family Streptosporangiaceae; genus Streptosporangium; species Streptosporangium sp. CA-115845. Next base: position 4,820,676 of record NZ_CP191988.1, read on the forward strand.
CGCGAGCCGTCGCCGAACAGATCACCCCGCGTACCAAGGTGCTGCTGATCAACAGCCCTTCCAACCCCACGGGCGTCGTCTACGACCGGGCGGAGCTGGCGGCGCTGGCCGACGTGGCGCTGGGCGCCGGCCTGACCATCGTCAGCGACGAGATCTACGGTGACCTCGTCTACGACGGCGCCGAGTTCGTCAGCGTCGCGTCGCTGGGCCGCGAGGTGCGGGAGCGGACCGTCACGGTCGGCGGATGGTCGAAGACCTTCGCGATGACGGGATGGCGGGTCGGTTTCGCCGCCGCCCCGCCACCCGTGATCGCCGCGATGGCCGCCCTGCAGGGGCACACGACCTCGGCCGCGTCCTCGATCTCCCAGCACGCCGCGCTGACGGTGCTGCGCGAGGAACCGGTCGCCGAGCTCCGGCGGCGGCGCTCGGCGCTGGACGAACGTCGGCGAATCCTGCGCGACGGCCTGGCCGCGCTTCCCGGCCTCCGGCTCGCCGTCGAACCCCAGGGGGCGTTCTTCGCCTTCGTCGACGTGGCGGGCGCCTACGGGCCAAGCCGCCACGGCCAGGAGATCGACAGCGCCGCGGCCTTCGCCGAGCGGCTCCTGCGCGCCGCACGGGTCGCCGTCGTGCCCGGCGCCGACTTCGGCGCCCCGCACCACATCCGGATCTCCTACGTCGCGAGCCCCGAAGCACTCGGCGAGGCACTGGAACGCATCCGCGACTTCCTGTCCGCCGCCCCTGACAGCACGGTCACCACGGCCAGCCGACAACCCTCGGCCGCACACCCCGACACCGGTTGGAAAGGAACAGTCCCATGAGCGTCGTCACCACGTACGCGGTGGAAGGCATGACGTGCGGCGGATGCGCCAAGCGGGTACGAAACGCGCTGGACACCGCCATCCCGGGCCTTGCGGCGATCGACATCGATCCCAAGGCCGGCCGGGTACAGATCAGCGCGGACACCCCCGTCTCCCTGGAAGCCGTCCAGGCCGCAGTGGAGACGAGCGGATACCGCTTCGCCGGAGTCCTTTCGTGAAAAGCAGCGTCAAGGTCGCGGGATTCGTGCTGCTGCTGGCAGTGATCTTCGTGCTCGCCTACGTCCTGGGGACCTTCGTGCCCCCGGTGGAGCTGTAGGCCCGGTGGAAAGGAGATGAGGCCGGTGTCCGGATCGGCTCCGGGGCTCGCGACACGGTCGGAGGTCACGCTGCTGATCGGCGGCATGACCTGCGGCTCCTGTTCGGCCCGTATCGAACGCAAGCTTAACCGTATGCCCGGCGTGCGGGCCGAGGTCAACTTCGCCGTCGAGCAGGCGCACGTCGAACACGACGCCGAGGTCTCCGCCGACGATCTGATCGCCGTGGTGGAGGCCCTCGGCTACAGTGCGGCCCTGCCGACCCCCGAACCGGTCACCGAGGAAGGTACGGAAAGCACCGCGGCCGACGAGCACTCCGGCGACGAGACAGCGGTCGCCCTGCGCCGGCGGCTGGCGATATCAGCGGCCCTGGCCCTACCGGTCGTGGCCATGGCGATGATCACACCACTGCAGTTCACCTACTGGCAGTGGCTGTCGCTGACACTCGCGGCTCCGGTCGCGACCTGGGGGGCGTGGCCCTTCCACATTGCGGCCTGGAAGAACCTCAGACACGGCTCGGCCACCATGGACACGCTGATCTCGCTGGGCGTGATCGCGGCGTTCGGCTGGTCGCTTTACGCGCTGTTCTTCGGGTACGCGGGCCTGCCGGGAATGCAGATGCCCTTCGTGATGCGGCCCATCGCCGGCGAAGGACTGCACCACATCTACCTGGAGGTCGCCGCCAGCCTCACCGTCTTCATTCTCGCGGGACGTTATGCCGAGCACCGCTCCAAGCGCCGCGCCGGGTCGGCACTACGGGCACTGCTGGAGCTCGGCGCCAAGGACGTGGCGGTGCTCAAGGACGGTCAGGAGATCCGCGTGCCCACCGGCCGGCTCGCCGTCGGTGATCTCTTCATCGTCCGGCCGGGCGAAAAGGTCGCCACCGACGGGGTCGTCGTCGAAGGCACCTCCGCGGTGGACGCCTCCATGCTGACCGGTGAGAGCGTGCCGGTCGAGGTAGGGCCGCAGGACCCGGTCGCGGGAGCCACGGTCAACGCCAGCGGGCGGCTGATCGTCCGGGCGACGCGCGTCGGGTCCGACACCCAGCTCGCCCAGATCGCCCGGCTGGTGACGCAGGCACAGGCAGGCAAGGCGCCTGTGCAGCGCCTCGCCGACCGGGTCGCCGCGGTGTTCGTCCCCGTCGTCGTGGCGACAGCCGCCGCCACGTTCGGATTCTGGCTCGGCAACGGCCTCGATGTCGCCGGGGCACTGACCGCCGCCGTCTCCGTCCTCGTCGTCGCCTGCCCGTGCGCGCTCGGCCTGGCGACACCGACCGCGCTTCTCGTCGGCACCGGGCGCGGCGCCCAGCTGGGCATCATCATCCGAGGCCCGGAGATCCTCGAGTCGACGCGGCGAATCGACACCATCGTCTTGGACAAGACCGGGACGGTCACCACCGGCTCCATGCGGCTGGCTGACGTGGTCGCGGCACCCGGCCAGGACACCGACGAGGTGCTCAAGCTCGCCGGCGCGCTGGAGGACGCCTCTGAGCATCCGATCGCGAAGGCCATCGCGGCCGCCGCGCGTGACCGCGCCGGGACGCTGCCCGCCGTCGCCGCGTTCGAGGGCAGCACCGGTTTGGGAGTGCGAGGCGAGGTCGACGGAGTGACCGTCCTCGTCGGCCGGGCCGGCTGGCTGGGTTCCGAACTGTCGATGCCCGCCGAGCTGGAGCAGCACCGAAAAGAGGCCGAAGCGCTCGGCCTGACACCGGTTTTCGCCGGATGGCGGGGACAGGTGCGCGGCATGCTGGCCATCGCCGACACGGTTAAGGCCACCAGCGCCGAGGCCGTGGCCCAGATGCGCAGCCTCGGGCTCACCCCGGTCCTGCTCACCGGTGACAACGAGCGAGCCGCGCGGGCCGTCGCCGCACAGGTCGCGATCGCCGACGTCGAATCCGACGTCATGCCGGCCGACAAGGTGGCCGTGATCAAACGGCTCCAGCGGGACGGTCGCGTGGTGGCGATGGTCGGCGACGGGGTGAACGACGCCGCCGCCCTGGCCCAGGCCGATCTGGGAATCGCCATGGGCACCGGCACGGACGCGGCCATTGAGGCCGGCGACATCACCCTGGTCCGCGGAGATCTGCGCGCGGCGGCCGACGCCGTACGGCTGTCTCGGCGCACGCTGAAGACGATCAAGGGTAACCTTTTCTGGGCCTTCGCCTACAACGTCGCCGCCATCCCGCTGGCCGTGATGGGCATGCTGAACCCGATGATCGCCGGGGCTGCCATGGCGACGTCCAGTGTGTTCGTACTGAGCAACAGCCTGAGACTGCGCCGCTTCCAGGCAGACGCTCAGTCTCCCGCCCCGGGGCCGGCCACCGAACCGCCGGCTGCCGGCACGGCTGCTCCTGGCAGGGCGCTCCAGGCGACCGGCGGGACTAGAAGCGGTTAGCGGGCTCATCACCGCGGAGCGGCGGGAACCTGGGTGTACTACCGCGCCGTGTCCCAGACGTTGAGTGGTTTGTCCCGGATGCTGGAAGCCCAGGACAGACCGGCGGACGCGGTGGCCATGTCGTGGGCGGCACCCACTGAGACGAACGGAGAGGACCGGTGACACGGGAAACGACCGCCGGCGTGCCGATGGCCGTGGTCAGCGTCCAGGAGGCACTGGACGGCAACTGGAAACGGTACCGGCACCAGGTCGACGTCGTGCGTGTGCAAAACCCGCCGACCGGACGCTGGGCGGAGCTCGCCGCCGCAGGCTTCCTTCCCAAACCGCAGGTCGTCGTCTGGCGCGCGGCCACAGCGGGAAGCGAGGAGGAGTTTCTCAACGGCCTGAACAGCAGGGACCGGCGCAACGTCTTCGCGGCACGTCGCCGAGGCCTCGCCGCCGGGTTGCGTTTCGAGGTCCGTCCGGTGTCCCCGGAGCTGCTGGAGGAGTTCCTGCTCCTGTACGAAAGCCAGGTCACCGCGATGCGGCACGGGTGGCTCATCGCCGTCCAGCACCGGGAACGGATCCTGGCCGCGGGCGAACAGTATTTCGCCGCCTGCGCGTGGGACGGCGAAAGCCTTGCCGGGGCGTGCATCAGCCTGCAGTCACGAGACAAGGACGAGGTGCGGGCGCGGTTCAGCGCGGTGGCACCCCAGTACCACGCGACCGGCCTGGCCCGCCTGCTTTACATGGAGGTCATCAAGGAGGCCCGCCGACGCGGGTTCACCTGGGTAAGCCTGGGCAGCGACCCCAACCTCTACGGCCACCTGGCCAAGCCGGGCCTGTTCGGCTTCAAGAGCCGCCTCGGGTTTGTCGCCCTGCCCTCCCACCTCGTTGACCCCGAATCCGGCTCCGACCAGGCCGACCGGATCGTCAACCTTGCTGCCCTCACCGACCCGTCCTTCGTGCTGGCCTACGCCATTGGCCCCGACGGCCGGCCGGAGCGTGGGGCGGCGCTGCGACTGGAGATGTTCAGCTCGATCGAAGGTCTCGACCTGCGGCCCTACAGCCCGGCCTACCTCACCGGCGTGCGAGTGCATCACCTTCGGAAGCCGTCGCTCGACACCACCACCCGATAGTCCGACACATATGGAGACAGCCATGCTCGACCTACCCACCCTGACATGTCCTGACTTCGACGCGCTCCCCGACGAGTTCGTAAAAGGAGCGGGCTGGGACACCCTGGCCTTCCCTCCGGGCGCCGGCTGAGACCTGCTGCCCCTTCAGATCTAGCGTCCGAGACGCGGGAGGCCGGCAGGCGAAGCCCGTCGGCCTCCCGCGGTCACCGGGTCACTTCTTGCGGACGCGACAGGCGAAGCACTTGTAGGCCTGCTGGCCGGAGAGGTTGTCGTAGAGCCGATCGTCGATCAGGGTGTTGGCCGCCTCGTAGCGGGGATCGTCGTAGCCGTCGCCAACTCGCTGGGCCGGGCCGAAGGTGTTGGGAAGATAGATGGTGTCGGCGCGGATGCCCTCGTCCAGCAGGGCTGTGCCGCTCACCGCGCCGCGCGGGCTTTCGACCACGACCGAATCGCCGTCGGCGATGCCGAGCCCGCGGGCGGTGGCCGGATGGATCTGCACCAGGCGGATGCCGTTGAGCCGCTTGCCGGTGGCAGTCCAGTGGGTGACAGAGGCGAAGTGCACCACGCTGGGGCGGCCGGTCATTCCCATGAGCGGGTACTTGCGATGGACCGCGTCGGAGCCGGCGACGCCCAGGCGCACCGGCTGGGTGAGCGCCCCGGGGTTGAGCGGGTTGGTGACGTAACGGTCCTCGTAGGCGATGGTCGGGTGCGCACCCGTCACCTCCGGGTGGGTGTAGAAGGCGGGCAGGGCATGATGCCCGCTCGGGGCCAGTCGGCTTTCCAGCTCTGGTGTGTGGATCTCGACCTTGCCGCTCGCCGTCAGGAATCGCTTGCCGCGGTTGGCCGGGTCGAGCGACTCGGCGGCCCTGTACCAGCTGGGGTGGTCGAGATAGAGAGTGCTCACTCCCGGGTGGTCGGTGCTCGGGCAGGGCCAACGCAGCGGTTCGGTGCGCGCACGCAGCCGCTGGCGGGTCATGCCCCCCATCCCGGGGGTGTGGGCGACGAACGTGTCCCACAGCGTGGCGTACTTTCTCCACTCCGCGGGGAAGGCATCCGTCCAGTACGAGGAGGAATGGCGGCGGTCGTTGCGGCCGAGCGCGTGGGCGAGGTCTATCCAGATCTCGGTATCGGACCGTGACTCGCCGACCCGTTCCACCGCGGCGTCCTGCCAGCGAATGGCCCGGTCGTCGCGGCGCATGTAGACGCCCTCGAACTCCAGGCCGCTGCAGACCGGAAGGATGATGTCGGCGTAGTAGGAGGCCTCCTCCATGAACAGGCCCGTGTAGACGTAGAAGTCCAGCTTGGCGAATGCCTCGCGCACCTTGCCGGTGTTGGCCGAACTGATGAGCGGATTGCCCTCCGTCATGATCGCTTTGAGGCGGTAAGGGCGACCGGTGAGGATCGACTCCGCGAAGGAGTCGGGTCCGACGGGCAGCGCCGGCCCCCGGCTGGGCGGCGTGACCTTCAACGGAGGGAGGTTCAGCCCGCCGGGCCAGGTGTTGTGCATGAAGTTGCAGCCGCCGCCGGGCACGCCGACGTTGCCGGTCACCGCGGCGAGCATCGCCAGGGTGCGGTATGTGTCGAATGCTCCCAACTGGTGGGATATGCCGGCGTTGCAGAAGATCGCGGCGGGCCGGATGGTCGCGTAGTCGACCGCCAGCCGCCGGATCGTCGCGGCGGGGACACCGGTGATGCCGGCCGCCCACTCGGGGGTGTAGCCCCGCGCCATGAGATGCTCGCGCAGCTCGTCGAAGCCGAGCACCCACCGCTCGACGAAGGCCCTGTCGTGGCGGCCGGTGGTGACGATGTGGTGCAGCATGCCCAGAGCGAGGGCGAAGTCGGTGTGCGGCTTGGGAGCCACCCACTGGTCCGCCAGTTCGGTGGTGGGGGTGCTGCGCGGGTCCACGACCACCAGACGCGCCCCGGTGCGCTTGCGTTCGCGTAGCAGGTGGGCGAAGGTCACCGGATGCGTCTCGCCCTGGTTGGTACCCAGGAAGAGGAAGAACTTCGCCGCCCCGAGGTCCTCCTTGCCGGTCGCGCCGTCGACGCCGTAGCCGTTGGTGAAGTTCCCCAGCCCGAACGTGGTGGCCAGCGCGTTGCCGCCGGCGTCGTTGCACACCGGGCCGACGTCGGTGTCGTTGGGGCTGCCCAGCAGGGCGAAGACCCGCGAGACGAGTGAGCCGGTGCCCCGGGGGAGTCGGCCGGTGGTCCGGTTGGCGATGGCGCGGGCCTCTCCGGCGTCACGCAGGGCAAGCCACCGGCGCGCGATGACGTCCAGGGCGTCGTCCCAGGAAATCGGCGCGAAACGGCTGTCGGGATCGCCTTTCCGGCCGGAAACGCGGCGAAGCGGCGTGGTGAGGCGCAGAGGGTTGTAGACCAGTTCGGTCATCATGGGAGCCTTGACACACAGGTTTCCATCCTGCACCGGATCCGCCTGCTCACCGCGAATCTCCAGCACCCGGCCCAGTTTTAGGGCGACTTGAATCCGGCAGTTGCTGTTGCAGAACTGGCAGGCGCCGTTGACCACACGGTCAGGACGTAGCGCCGCCGATCCCACTGCGAAGTCCGGCATGGTGGATTCGAGGCGAGCCGGAAGTGGCGCGGCCGCGGCGAACGCGGCCTGACCTGCGAAGGGGACGATGCCCGGGACTCCTCCCGCAGCGGTTCCGGCGCCGGCGAGCATCGCGCCCCGCAGTATCCCGCGCCGCGTGACACCTCGATGATCTGCGGGAAGTGTGTTGTCCTGCTCCACTGAGGAAGTTCTCCCGTCGCAATGAATTCTCGCGGAGTGGGCGGGCGCCGTGGCTTTTCGCGCAGGCGATCGCGGACGTGGATAAATCACCACGTTTATGGATCGTGAAAATCTTGTGAATTCCCCGTGAATCGATCGGCATTCGGTGCGTGAATGAGGTCGTTGTGCCGCCGCCCCCATTCAAGGGATTGCTGTGTCGTACGGCACCACTCTTGTGACCGGCCCCATTCCGGGAAAGTGGTCCGGCCAGGCAGCAAGTTGCCCGGCATCTTGGTGCCACCACTGCCTGTCCGGCCGAAACCTTTTGGTGCCGAACGTCTGTCACGCTCCAGCGGCCGGCACTATCCGGTGCGCGCTCCTTCGGTGCCCGGGTACTTTCCAAACCGTCGCGCCCGTCCGCACATCGACAACGGAGGTTCGGCAGCGATCACGTTTGCACCGCTTCACCTGCGACCGCAGGAGCGGGCAATGCTGGATCCCCTCGTCCTCGTGGTCGGCTCGCCCGCCCCTTCCGTCGTCGTCGCCGCATGGAGCGCGGCCTCCAACAGCATGGACGGCACCGCGAACGGTCAACTCCACATTCCCGTCGGCAGGGAGCCGCCTGCTCTCATGAGCCTTCTGAGGGAGCCCGCGGGGTGGCGGAAGCCCACCAAGGGTGACCTGTTCGACGCGCATCCTCGTCGCCGGGATCTCGGCGTCGGCCTCGTTGCCAGTCAGGCATTCATCGATTATCGTCGATTTTCGATGAATGAGAAGCTGGAGCCGCTGGAGCGCGAGGCGGCCGAGGAGTACGCGAGTTGGTTCAGGGCGCTGGCCGACGGCACCCGCATCCAGATCGTGTCGCTGCTGGCCCGGCGGCGCGAGCCGATGACCGTGAGCGAGATCGTCGCCACCTGCGGGGTGGGCCAGTCGACGGTGTCGCACCACCTGAAGATCCTGTCCGAGGTGCGGTTCGTGCTGGTGGAGCGGCACGGCACCTCCAGCCTGTACCGGATCAACGAAGAGTGCGTGCGGTGCTTTCCCACCGCCGCCGACGTGGTGATGGGCAACCCCGTCCCGGCCACCTCCACCTGCGACTGAGGAGCACGCCATGGCACATGAGGAGGTCGTCGAGCGCTACTCCGGTCTGGCCCGCGCGGCGCTGGCCGGTGAGAGCGTCGTGGACTGCGCTCCCGATGCGTTCGCCGACGGCTGCTTCGGCGCGGCCGGCTACGACGACACCGCGGGACTGCCCGAGGGCGCGCTGCGGACCAGCCTCGGCTGCGGCAACCCGGTCGCCGTCGCCGAGCTGCGCACAGGCGAGACCGTGCTCGATCTGGGTTCCGGGGGCGGCATCGACGTGTTGTTGTCGGCGCGCCGCATCGGCCCGTACGGAAAGGTCTACGGCCTGGACGCCAGTGCCGACATGGTCGCACTCGCCCGGCGTAACGCCGCGGAGGCGGGCGCGGCCAACACCGAGTTCGTGTGCGGCACGATCGAGGCGATCCCGCTGGCGGATCACCTGGTCGACGTCGTCATCTCCAACTGCGTGATCAACCTGTCCAGTGACAAGGCGGCTGTGCTGGCTGAGACCTTCCGGGTTCTGCGGCCCGGCGGCCGCCTGGGCATCAGTGACGTCGTCACCGACAGTGCAACCGGCGGAGCCGTCGAGGCGCAGCGACGCGCGGCCACCGAGCAGCGGGTGGGCTGTATTGCCGGATCCCTCACCATCGTCGAATACCGGGCTCTGCTGGCGGCGACCGGGTTCGTGGCCACCTCGATCACGCTGACGGCCGATCACGGCGACGGAGTGCACTCGGCCATCATCCAGGCCGTCAAGCCCGCGATCTCGCCGGGGCTGGAGATCCGGCCGATGCGTGAGACCGACGCCGAGCAGGTGCTGGCCATCTATCAGGCGGGGTTGGACACCGGCCAAGCCAGCTTCGAGACGCTCGCACCCAGCTGGGAGGGCTTCACCGGGGATAAGTTGACGCACCCGCGCTATGTCGCCGTCGACACCGACACAGGTGAGGTCGTCGGCTGGGTGGCCGCCTCACCGGTCTCGGCCAGGGCGGTGTACGCCGGAGTCGTCGAGCACAGCGTCTATGTCCGCCCCGACTGCCAGGCCCACGGCATCGGCCGGGCCCTGCTGGCCGCGTTCATCCTGTTCGCCCTGCAGGGCGACACGATCACTTCCCGACCCGGGGACGTGGCGCGCATCGCGGTACCGCTGCTGGCCTACTTCGCCCTCATGTGGGGTGGCTCTTCCTGACCGGCCGGGCGATCGGCCTGACCTACGAGCGCACCACGACGCTCGCCTTCACCGCGGCGGGCAACAACTTCGAGCTGGCCATCGCGGTCGCGGTCGGCGTCTTCGGGGTCACCTCCGGCCAGGCCCTGGCCGGGGTGGCCGGCCCGCTGATCGAGGTGCCCGTCCTGGTCGCCCTGGTCTACGTCAGCCTGGTCGGCCGCCGCCTGTTCTCCACCACCCCCGCACCAAAGGGATCGGTCCATGCCTGACACAGCCGATACGCCCCAGGTCCTGTTCGTCTGCGTGCACAACGCCGGCCGATCCCAGATGGCCGCCGGCTGGCTCACCCATTTGGCGGGCGATCGGATCGAGGTCCACTCGGCCGGGTCGGAGCCCGCAGAGACGATCAATCCGGTCGCGGTGCGGGCGATGGCCGAGGTCGGCATCGACATCGCCGCTGAGCAGCCCAAGGTGCTGACCGTCGAAGCCGTGCGGGTCTGCGATGTGGTCATCACCATGGGCTGCGGGGACACCTGTCCGTTCTTCCCCGGCAAGCGGTACGAGGACTGGAAGCTCGACGACCCCTCCGGCCGGGACATTGAGGCCGTCCGGAGCATCCGCGACGAGATCCGAGCCCGCGTCGAAAAACTGATCGCCGATCTCGACGCCCGGTGACCCGGCCTGGGCTGCCTGAGCCGGGCCCGTGGCCCGAACGCCTGGACCGCAGGTCCACGCCGACGGTCCAGGTCCGACAAGGCGCCCCGCTCAGGGGCGCTGCGTGCCGGCCAGCAGCCAGACGGTGGAGACGAGCAGGCGGGCGGCGGCCACCAGGGTGGCCGGCTCGACGCGGTCGGGGGTCTCAGCGGGGGTCTGGTAGCCGGGCATGCCCATGCCGATGCCGATCGCGGCCAGTCCCGCCGCGGCGTAGCGACGGTTGTCCGAGGCCATCGCTCCGGCCCGCAATGCCACGCCGGTGCGGCGCCCGGCCTGATCCAAGACGGCCAGCAGGGCATGGGCCGGGCCGCCCGCCTCGACCGCGGCGGCCTGGTGCAGCTGCGCGGCCCCGTCCAGGTTGATGACCTGGGTGCCCGGTGCCACAGCGGGGGCGTGGCGGGCCGAACCCCAGGCGCCGACCTCTTCGGCGTCCAGGAAGGACACCCTCAGATCCACCGGCACGGTCAAGGTGGTGGTGAGGACACGGGCGGCCTCCAGGATCGCGGCCACCCCGGAGGCGTTGTCGGCCGCGGCGGGCAGGCGACGGTCCGGGTCGTCGCCCACTCCGTCGAAGTGCGCCGTCAGCAGCACCCGCGGCCCACCCGCCGTCCCTTCCCCTGCCCCCTCGTCCAGCACGTCCGGCCCGATCGGTAGGTGGCCGTGAACGTTGACACCGCCGACGCCGACCGCGCGCAGCGGTGCCGACGCGGTCACGGTCACTTCCCCCGCGGCGAGGGCATCGGCCAGCTGCCGGTGCAGGTCGGTGCGTACTCCGATGACCGCCACCGCATGCCGGGCGGGCCCGGCGATCATTTTGGGCATCCACCCGTCGTCGTCGGTGTTTCGGGCCGTCAGCACGCCGAGGGCGCCGTCGGCTTCGGCGCGCCGGCAGGTCTGCGCCCATTCGCCGGCCGGAGCCAGCACCCAGCGCCCGCCGAGATCCGCCGTGCCCGCGTCCGCCAGCGGCGCCGAGCACGGATCGGGCAGTTCGGCCGAGGCCAGATGCTCGGCGAAATCGCGGCGATGCTCCAACCGCCGGGTTGCCCGGCCGGCGCTCCACTGCAACATCGGTGTGCGATACAGCTCTCGCACCTCGGCGACATCGAACGGGTCAAGCCGAACGTCGGCGCCCAGCATGTGTAACCGGTCGGCGAGCCAGGTGGCGGCGGCGTGGCCGCCGGGGGTGCCCACCCGGCGGCCCGCATAGTGGTCGGCGGCCAGCTCCGCGACGCAGTCGAGCATCCGCCGCGCGCTCACCTGTTCCAGGGCGGCCGCCAGGCCGGGGGCCTCGGCCGCCGCTGGCGGCACAGGCGGGGAGGCGGGGGTCGGGGAGCTCATCCGCAGCATCCGCCGGAGGTGTTACTGGCAGCGGCGGCCGGGGTGGTCGAGGTGGCCGGTGCTTGGCCGCGACCCTCGGTCTGGGAGGTCTGCTCGGCCCCGGTCGTACCTCCGCAACACGACACGGCTACGGAAACGGCGTCGTTGGATGCGGTGGGAGCGGGGCCTCCGCAGCATCCGCCGGCCGCGGGCGGGGTGAAGGCTTCCTGCAGGTTCCCGATGAATCCACCGGCGCTCTCGCTTGCCATGGCGTACCCCTTTCGGGCCGGTGGCGCACGTTCCTGCGCTGCACCGACACTCGGATTTGACGTATATCTAAGTAGGGTCAGCATTTCACTTTGATTAGAAGGATGTCAAGTTAGAGGGATATCTAATCAAAATGGTGAGACGCGCTCTCGGCCCAGGCGGCATTCTCCCCGCGCTTGGACGCCGCCGGCCCGGCAGTGAACTGTACTGGGCGGGAGAGAACAGCCGAAGCGAGGGCCAGGCGTGCCGCCAGGCGCCGCCCGGCCGGTTCTGGGCGTCGAGAATGACGAAATCGGCCTTCGCTCGACGCAGGTGGTAGCCCGCAGCCAGCCCGGCCTGCCCGCCGCCGACCACCAGCACGTCGACCCGCCGCGGCGAAGGCGATGGTGCCGTCGCCTCGGTCGGGCTCACGTGTTCGCGGGCTCGGCCAGCGGGGTGAACAGCGCGCTCAGCCGGGCCACCGCCGAGGGGACGATCCAGTAGTAGACCCAGGTGCCGCGCCGCTCACTGTCGATCAGCCCGGCCACCCGCAGGGTCTTGAGATGGTGGGAGATGGTGGGGGCGCTCAGGTCGAAGGCGCCGGTCAGGTCACACACGCACGCCTCACCGCCGGGATGGGAGCCGATCATCGACAGCAGACGCAACCGGACGGGGTCGGCGACCGCCTTGAGCGCCGCCGCGAGTTCGGCCGCGTCGGCTGGTGAGATGGGTTCGCGGGCGATCGGGGCACAGCACTGGGTGGTGGCGGCGGTCATACAACAACCCCTTAATTTGACATTTGTCTAAATCATACGCGGTGGTAGGCGACCAGCGCGAACGCGGCGATCGCGCAGGCCGCCGCAACGGCTGCCATCACCCACTGGTAGCCGACCGCTTGGGCCAGCGCGACCGCGCCCAGCGGCGCCAGGGCTTTGTCGGCGACGGAGAAGGCGGCGATGCGGCCTGACAGCGAGGCGTAGGCGCTCGTGCTGTAGCGCTGCAGGAGCAGGTGCGGCAGGGTGATGGAGGCGATGCCGAAGCCGAGCCCGAACCCCAGTACGCAGCCGATGGCGCCCGGCACCGTGCGCCCGGCCAGCGGAAGCAGTGCGGCGGCGACGCCCTGCAGGGCGAAGATCGCGGCGGCGATGAGGGCGGCGGGCAGGCGGCGTTGCAGGCCGGTGGTGAGCAGGCGGCCGGTCACCGACAGCACCCCCAGCAGTCCGGCCAGTGTGGCGGCCAGGACGGGTGAGTGGCCCAGATGGATGAGGTAGGTGATGAGCAGGATGGACATCACCGCTGCCGCGCCGCCGTTGGCGGTGAAGGCGATCACCAGCAGCCAGAACGGCCGCCGACGGGTGGCGGCCTTGACGACCTGAGCCCGCTCGTGGGTCGTGGCCGGCCGATGTCCGGCGCGGGTGGGGCGGCGCACGACGAGCGCGTGCAACGGGATCGCCGCCGCTCCGTAGATCACGGCCAGGACCACCAGGGCGGTGCGCCAGCCGTAGGAGTCGACCAGCAGGCCGGTCAGCGGCAGGAAGATGGTGGAGGCGAACCCGGCGACGACGGTGAGCGCGAGCAGGGCGTTGGCTCGGCCGTGGCCGTGGGTGGGGCCGTCGAACCAGCTGACGATGACGGCGAAGGCGCTTTCGTACAACACCATCGCGCACGCGATGCCGATCGCGGCGAAGACCGCGTACAGCTGGGGCAGGTTCTCGACCCGCGACCAGGCCAGGACGGCGAGCGTGCCGATGATCGACCCGGCGGTCATCAGGCCCCGGCCGCCGCGGGCGTCCAGCAGGCGGCCGACCAGCGGGGCGCACAGCGCGGCGATCAGGATCGAGCCGGTCAGCGCGGCCGCGATCTGGGCGCCGCCGGCGTGCAGATCGGCCGCCATGGGGGTGAGGAAGACGGAGAAGGCGTAGTAGAGCACGCCGTAGCCGATGGTCTGTGTCACGGCCAGGGCTGCGACGATGCGCCACCCCTGGGCCAAGCGCGGCCGGCCGCCGCTCCCGGGGGTGGGAGCGGCGGCTTTCGTGGCGGCTTCAGCGGTGGAGCTCACCCGCGGTCACCGGCGTCCTTCTGGGCGGCGGTGGGGTATCCCTCAGACATCTGACGCTCCCTGTGTCTGCGGCTTCGGTGCTGGTCGATGGCCGGCGCGTTCAGCCGCAGCAGCCACCACCGTCGCTGCCGCCGAGGGTGACCAGCGGGAGCGGGGTGGCGAGCAGGCCACCGCTGATGCCGGTGGCCAGGCCGACCCGCTGCTCTTGTGCCTCGGCCAGGCCGGCGGAGCACACACCTGTCTCGGGCAGGTCGAGCTGGACGTCATGGGCGGCTTCCCAGTCCCCGGCCAGCGCGGCGACGACGGAGCGGACCTGCTCGTATCCGGTGGCCATCAGGAAGGTGGGGGCGCGACCGTAGCTCTTGACGCCCACCGCGTAGTAACCGCTTTCGGGGTGGGACAGCTCGTCGACGCCGTGGGCCGGGACGGTGCCGCAGGAGTGCTGGTTGGGGTCGATCAGCGGAGCCAGCGCGCGGGTGGAGCCGAGGATGGGGTCGAGCTCCAGGCGCAGCTCGGAGGCGATGGAGTGGTCGGGCCGATATCCGGTGGCGGCCACGACGCGCTCGACGGTGATGGACTGCTCGGTGCCGGAAGAGTCACGGCTGAGTACCGTCACCTGGCCGTCGGCCTTGGTGAGGGAGTGGGTGAAGAAACCGGTCAGCAGCTGGATGCGTCCGTCCTCGACCAGGGCGTGCAGGCGGGTGCCGAGCGCGCCGCGCGCGGGCAGCGCGTCGGCCTCGCCGCCGCCGTAGGCGCGTGCCGCGCTGCCCGCCCGGATCGCCCAGGTGACGGGGGTGTCCTGCAACTGGGCCAGAGCCAGCAGAGTGGTGGCCGCCGAATGGCCGGCTCCGACCACGAGGGTGTGGCGGCCCTCGTACCTCTCGCGGTCGGCGCCCAGCACGTCGGGCAGCGCGTGGTCGATGAGCGCCGCCGCCTCGGCCTCACCGTAGGCGGGAAGGCCATTCGCCCCCAGCACGCTGGGCGTGGTCCAGGTGCCGGAGGCGTCGACGATCGCCCGGGCGTGGATCTCGCGGCCGTCGGTCAGGCGGATCAGGAACGGCACCTGCTCGCGGCCGGTGGAGCGGACCCGGTCATAGCCCAGGCGGCTGATCGCGGTCACCGCCGCACCGAAGCGCACGTTGGGGGCGATCGCCGGATGCTTGGCCAGCGGGGCGAGGTAGTCGTCGATCAGCTCGGTGCCGGTCGGCAGCCACTCGGGATCCGGTGCGGCCCAGCCTTCGGCTTGGAGCAGGCGCCGGGCGGCGGCGTCGACGTTGTAGCGCCATGGACTGAAGGTGCGCACGTGTCCCCATCGGGCGATCGAGGCCCCGGCCTGCTGTCCGGACTCCAGGAGGAGAAAGTCCAGGCCGCGCTCGGCCAGGTGGGCGGCGGCGGCCAGGCCCACCAGGCCCGCACCGATCACCACCACGGGCAGTTCGCCGCCCTCGGAGGTGAACGGCTCGGTCTCCACGGCCGCCGGGCCGCGCTGTCCATCACTCATGATCGTCTCTCCTGTGAGTCGCGCGCTGATCGTCAAGGGTGCCGGGGGCTCCGGTCCATCGAGCCCTACCCACCCCTCGACTGCTTAGAAGTCTGTCAAAGTAATACCTAGCCTGCCTCATTGATTTGAGGATTGTCAATATAGATGGATGCCTAAGTTGTGAGGTGCGGGTACCCGGCGACTCCTGCCATCTCGGGCTATCGCCTCAGTACGCCTCGCTCGCCGACGGTGCGGGGAGAATCCGGCGCGCACTCCGCCGGCGGGCAACACGCCTGCAGGCTTACCTGGAGGTCGCTCAGGTCGGCGAGTTGCTTGGTCAGGTGCTGCGCCTGGTCGGCCAGTTCGGCGTGCCGGTCTGCGCCCACAGCACCAGCCCGTACGACAGCATCGAGATCGCCCCTCCGCCGGCCGAGACCCGCCAGCGGTCGCGCGAGGCGGCCACGATCGCCCGGCCGCGTACAGCCGTCATCAGCGCGAAGACCAGGACCCCCTCGACGGCGAACATCCACACCGTGTAGCCGAGCGCCGTACCGGACTCCCGTACGCCTATGCCGTCCACCACGGTGTACGTCGCGATGGTCGCTCCGGTCAGCATGGCCGCCGTCACGGCCTGGCGGGACGGCATGCGCTGCCGTCCCGCCCCGGCGAGCACCAGCGCCGCCAGCCCGCCGCATGTCGTGGCCAGTCCGCACACCTGGAGGATCGTGAGCCGTTCTCCCAGGAACGTGGCCACGATGGCGACGAGCAGCGGCGCGATCCCCCTGGCGATCGGATAGACCTGGCCGAAGTCGCCCAGCTCGTAGCAGCGAATGAGCAGCAGCATGTACACCAGTTGCATCGCGATCGAGACAACGCCATACGGCCAGGACCCGGGCGCGGGTGGAGCCACGAAAGGCAGCAGCGGCAGGCAGATCAGCGACTGGGTGATCCCCATGACGCCGAAGGCCGCGTGCCGGTCGGGCACCGCCTTGGCGAGCGCGTTCCACGTGGCGTGCAGCAGACCGGCGAACAGGACCGCGACAGCGGAGAACACGGGCGCGTCAGCCGGAGGCGCCGGCACGGCCGTCTTCGAGGCGGCCCATCATCCGGCGGTGAAAGGACGGGTCCTCGGCGACGGTCAGCCGCAGGTCGTACCAGCCGGACGCGGTGTCCCAGTCGACGACCGCCCGGTCCCCGGCCGCGACGGCCACCTCGCGCCGGCCGACGCCGTAGGCGAGCGCGTCGAGCGTGAACGTCAACGGCGCTGGTCCTGGGTTGGCGATCGTCACGGTGAGCCGCCGGCCGTCGCCGCAGGAGGACACCGCCGTCCGGGCCGCCGGGCCCGTACACGAGCCGGTGAACTCGCGCCGGAACCCGTTCGGGCCGGTGAGGGTCAGCTGGTAGCCGTCCTCTCCGACGGGGACGGTGCGGGACTGCGCGCCGAGCACGTCGAAGTGGCACGGGAACGCGAACTCCCCGGCGTACGGGTAGAGCGCGAAGTGGCTGCCCCGATCCCCGGCGTCCGTCATGCTGACGATCAGCCCGTCGTCCGCCAGGACGGCGGACGCCTCCGGCCGATACGGCAACGGCCGGGCGGGCCGAGTGCCGGGCTCCTGCGCGGCGAGCCGCCTCTCGGCGGGCGGGGTCGCCGGCCAGCGCACTCGGAACGGGGGCACGGTCACGGCCGCCTCGGCCGCCGTCGCCGCGGGTACGGCAGGCGGGGCCGACGTGAAGTCGAACGCGGAGGTGAGGTCTCCGGCGACCTGCCGCCGCCACGGGCTGATGTTGGGCTCGGCGACGTCCAGCCAGCGTTCCACGAAACGGATCGTCGACGTGTGGTCGAACACCTCCGAACAGACGTACCCGCCGACGGTCCACGGCGACACGACCGTCGTCGGCACGCGGTAGCCGAGCCCGATCGGCAGCCCGTCGACGAACTCGTGCTCGGTGCCTTTCGGTGGCAGCGGAGGCGGCACGTGGTCGTAGAATCCGTCGTTCTCGTCGAAGGTGAGGAACAGCGCGGTCCGCTCCCACACCGAGGGGTGCGCGGCGAGCGCGTCCAGGACCTCGTAGATGAGGCTGGCGCTGTGCGCCGGGCTGGACGGGTCGGGGTGCTCGGAGTACGCCTCCGGCGCGACGATGTAGGAGACCTGGGGCAGCCGCCCCTCGGCGACGTCCGCGCGGAAGGCCGCGGCGAGCCGCCCCGGCGGGACCCGGTGCAGGCCCCGCTCGTACGCGTCCCGCTCGGCCGGGGTGAGCGCCTCGACGCCTTCGCGCAGCGCCGTGAGCATCTCCTCCCGCTCCTCCGGGGGCAGCCCGGCAATCGACGTGTAGAAGGAGTGCAGGCTCCGGCAGGGCGTGTGGGCCAGGGCCTCACGGGCGATGCGCTTGAAGAACGCGAAGTACTCCAGGGAGTTGCACTGGTAGTTGTCCCACTCCTGGTAGACCCGCCAGGTCTTGCCCGCCGTCGTCAGCCGCTCGGGATAGGACGTGTACGGATAGCCCGGGTGGGTGTCCTCGTCGCAGGCGTCGTTGGCGGTGGTGCGCCGCCCGGACGGCTCGTAGCCGACGGTCCCCGACCAGTGATAGAGGCGGTTGGGGTTGGTCGGCCCGAACATCGAGCAGTGGTAGGCGTCACACAGCGTGAAGGTCTCGGCCAGCTCGAACTGGAACGGCAGGTCGCGGCGGTCGAAGTGGACCATCGCCCCCGGCCCCTTGCCCGCGATCCAGCCGTCGTGCCAGCCGCCGCCTCTGGTCCGCTGCCCGGTGTCCCACTCGTGGTCCACGCCCTCCACGTACTGGAGGTCGCCTTCGGTCAGGTTCCGGTGACCCATGCCGTCGCGTACCGGGTAGGGGAGGACTCCGGACTGGTCGAACACCGGCCTGCCGTCCGGCAGGGTGATGGCGTTGCGGTCGCCGAACCCACGCACTCCGCGCAGTGTCCCGAAATAGTGGTCGAAAGAGCGGTTCTCCTGCATGAAGAACACGACATGCCGGAGAGCGCCGAGCCCCCCTGGCGGCGCCGGCCGGGCCAGCGCCGCCAGCAGGGACGGGGGAAGAGCAGACAAGAGAGGAGATGCCTTTCAGAACTTGCGGCAGTAGAGCGCGTCGGGGGTGCCGTAGCGGCCGACCTTGTTGGAGAATGCGACGCCGGCGGCGTACTCGTCGGACGTGCACTGCGCCTTGTAGTAGCCGGTGGCGTAGTCGCCGCCCTCGCCGGAGGCGGGACGGCTGTTGCCCCGGTCGTCCCACAGCGTCCGCCCGGCCCCAGCCAGCGGGATCCGTCCGGGAGCGCAGAGGACGGCCGACACCCTGTCGCCGCGCAGACTGTAGCCGTTCATGAACGCGCCGGTGGGGCACTGGTACTTGGTGAACCCGGCCGCCCAGTCGGTCGTGACGTTCTCGCTGGTCACCACGGTGGCATCGCCGGAGCCCCACAGGTTCGCCACCTCGGCGTCCGTGCACAGCCCGCCTTGGCCCTTCTGGCTGATGCCGATCAGGCGCTGGTCATCCGGGCAGGACAGCTTGCGCGCGCCGCCGTCCCAGTCGCTCCTGGCCCGCATGCGCGCGGACTGGTTCGCGTCGGCGTGGATGGCCCGGAGCATGGACCAGGTGCGGACAGGGGCGGGCTGCCCGGCGAGTCCGGTGGCCGCGATCAGGCGGCGCCAGTGCGCCGCCCGCCAGTCGTCGGTGTCGGTGACACTGCGTCGGCCGCCGTCGGCGGCGTAGCGGATCAGCCCCCACATGTTGCCCTGGTCGTTCTCCTGGAAGCCGACCATCGGCCAGTACGCGTAGTCGATGTCGTTCTCGACGAGGAAGTCGACCATGTTGGCGAACCAGGTCTTGTCCTGGTCGGAGGCGTCCTTGCCGATGCCGAACTCGCTGATCCACACGGGGGCGGTGAAGTGCCGGTCCGGGGTGGTCGCCACGTAGGTGGCGGAGTCGCGCATGACCGCGAAGAGGTCGGTGCGGCTCAGATCCCGGTACCGGTAGTCGTGGGTCTCGCCCAGCCCGTCCGCGCCGGTGTGCTGTGGGCCCGTGTAGCCGTAGAAGTGCGCAGCGTAGACGAGCTTGTGCGAGCGGACGAGGGTCTGCGAGAGCGCCGCGACCGGCTTGAGCGTCGGCCGGTCGTGCCAGAAGCCGTCGAGGGGGATGCCCGACCAGTTGATCCCCTCGATCATGATCAGCAGATCGGGGTTGGCCTCGGTGAGGATCCGGTCGCCCGCCAGTTGCGCGGCGGCGGCCCAGTCATGGTTGTCACCCGAGCCCCAGTTGGGGTTGTCCCAGGTGTCCCGGCGTACCTCGTTGCGCAGGTCGGCGCCGACGACCCGGGTGTTGGCCCGGTACCGCCGCGCCATGAACACCCAGTCGTCCACCCATTTCTGGGTGGTCTGGCCGCTGTTCCACCGTTCGTTGCCGTCGACGCCGCAGCACCAGCGGGTGGTGGTCGTATGGTTGTTGAGGATGACGGCGAGCCCGTCGGCGGTGAGCGCCGCAACGACCTTGTCGAAGACCTGCAGCGGGGTGAGGCCGCGCAGCTGCGGGTTGGCCGCCACGCCCGCATCGGTGACCGGCCGCGAGTCGGTGAGCATCTGGTTGGAGAACGGCAGCCGCACGCTGTTGACACCGAGCGCGCGGAAGTCCGCGACCAGCGTGCTGAGCGGGACCCGGTCCAGGCCGAGCGGGACCCGATGGGAGGTCTCCGACGCATAGTTGTTGGCCGGGTCCTCGTCGTCGCCGCTGCCGGTCCAGGTGCCGCTGGAGCCGTGCCAGTTGCCGGACCGCAGTTTGAACCGCTTTCCGATGGCGTCCACGATGTAGCGGCCCTGCGTGCTGAGCGGCCCTTCCCAGGACGTCTCGAGAGGGGGCGGCGTGTCGGCCACGGCGGGATCGGGGGCCACGGTCAGGGTGCTGAGTGCGGCGGCGAGCACCGCCAGTAACGCTCGTGCTCTCATGTGGGCTCCTCGGACAGGGGGTGACGCGCGAGAACCGCGACGTCGAGGGGGTGGAGGACGACCTGCTTGACCTCGGGTCGCCCGGGGGCGAGCAGGTGGTGGAACCGGTGCGGAAGATCGACCGTGTGGGACTGGGTGGTGTGGTTGAGCAGCAGCAGGAACTCCCGGCCGCCGCCCGTGCGCACCGCCGCCTGCACACCCTCGGGCAGGCCGCGCAGCACCGGCTCGGCGCCCGCCTCGGCGAGCGCCTCAGCCATGACCGCACGCATGATCGTCTCGTCGGGGCGGGTGGCGACGTACCGGACCGTGCCCGCGCCGAACCGGTTCCTGGTGACCGCGGGCGTGCCGTCGGGGAAGGCCAGCAGGACGTCCGCGCCCTCGAGGCGTACGTCCTCCCGCCACAGATCGGCGGTGCCTTCCCCCAGCGGGAACGTCTCGCCTTCGGCGGCGGGCAGATACTCGTCGACACGCAGGCCGAGCGGCGCGCGCAGCGGCCCCGGGCAGCCGCCGTGATGGACCCGGTCGTTGCCGTCCACCACGGAGGTGAAGAACGACACCAGCAGGTGGCCTCCGGCCGAGACGTAGCCGGCCAGCCTCTTCGCGTGCTCCTCGGTGAGCAGGTACAGGTTGGGGATCACGACGAGTTTGTAGCCGGACAGGTCCGCGCCGGGCGGCAGCACGTCCACGCCCACGCCGAGGTCGAACAGCGGGCCGTAGTGATCCTGCGCCCGGTCGACGGCCTTCAGCCCGTCGGACGGATGGGAGTCGAGTTCGAGCGCCCACCAGCTGTTCCAGTCGAACAGCACGGCCACCTCGTTCGCCACCCGGGTACTGGCCAGCTCCGGCACGGCCGCCAGTTCGGCGCCCAGGGCGGCGACCTCCCGGAACACCCGGGTGTCCGTGCCCCCGTGCGGCACCATCCCGGAGTGGAACTTCTCCGCGCCGCCGCGCGACTGCCGCCACTGGAAGTACATGACGGCGTCGGCGCCGTGCGCGATCGCCTGCCAGCTCCACAGGCGCATCCGGCCGGGCGCCTTGACGCCGTTGCGCTGCCGCCAGTTGACCGCCGACGGCGCCTGCTCGACCAGGTACCACGGGTCGCCGCCGTGCGCGCAGCGCGCGAGGTCGTAGGCCAGGCCGGCCGCCACGTGCGAGCGCGGCCAGAACGGGTCGGGGTAGCTGTCGAGCCCGACGATGTCCATCCTGTCGGCCCAGGAGTGCACGTCCACCGCTTTGTGGTGGGCGAGGAAGTTCGTCAGGACCGGCACATCCGGTGTGACGCGCCGCAGGATCGCCGCCTCGATCTCAAAGCACGCGCGCAGCGCCTCGTTGCCGAACCTCTTGAAGTCGAGCTGCTGGGCCGGGTTGGCGTACGTCGGCGCGATCCTGGGCGGCAGGATCTGGTCGAAGGAGGTGTAGCGCTGGGACCAGAAGTCCGTGCACCAGGCCGCGTTCAGCGTCTCGACGTCGCCGTAGCGCTCGCGCAGCCAGCGGCGGAAGTCGCGGGCCGACTCCTCGCAGAAGCACTCCGCGACGTGGCAGCCGTACTCGTTGCCCACATGCCAGAAGCCCAGGGCGGGGTGGTCCTTGTAGCGTTCGGCGAGCACCTCGACCAGCCGGGCGGCCCGGTCGCGGTAGACCGGGCTGGACGGGCAGTAGTGCTGGCGGCCGCCCGGCGACAGGACGGCGCCGGAGGCGGTGACCGGCAGGATCTCCGGGTGCTCCGCCGCCAGCCACGGCGGCGGCGAGGCGGTCATGGTGGCGAGGTCGACGGTGATCCCCGCCGCCGCCAGCTCGTCCATCACCCCGTCGAAGTAGGAGAGGTCGTACTCGCCCCGAGCGGGCTCGACCCGCGCCCATCCGAAGACGCCGAGAGTGATCAGGTTGACCCCGGCCTCGCCCATCAGGCGCATGTCTTCGGCGCGGATCTCGTCGGGCCACTGCTCGGGGTTGTAGTCGCCGCCGAAGCCCAGACCGGGCAGGCGGTTGGTGGAACGCATGTGCTCAATCCTTCATGCCAGTGGCGGCGATGCCCTGGACGATGTGACGCTGGGCGACCAGGAAGACCACGACCAGCGGGAGGATGGTGACGACGGCGCCGGCGAAGAGCGCGGGAAGGTTGATCGCCTGCGAGGTGAGGAAGGTGGAGAGCGCGATCTGGGCGGTCCACGACTCCGGCTCCTGGCCGACGACCAGGGGCCAGAGGAAGGCGTTCCAGCTCTCGATGAACGACAGCGTGCCCAGCGAGGCGAGCAGAGCGCCCGAGTTGGGCAGGGCGAGTCGCCAGTACACGCCCAGGTGGCCGAGGCCGTCCAGGCGGCCGGCCTCCTCGATCTCCTGCGGGAACTTCAGGTAGAAGTTGCGGAACAGCAGCACCGAGAAGGCGTTGAACAGGCCCGGCGCGATGATGCCCCACTGCGTGTTGACCCCGCCCATCGCGCTGACCAGTACGAAGGTCGGCACGAACGTGGCGGAGGCGGGGATCATCAGGGTCACGATGATGAAGGACATCACCGCGCCGCGCCCTGGTACCGGGATGCGGGCCAGGGCGTAGCCGGCCATCGAGCCGAGCAGGGTGGAGACCGGCGCGGTGATGATCGCGATGACGAAGGAGTTCCCGAGCGCCTGGGCCATCGGCACGGACGGGTCCTCGAACACGTCGATGAAACCCTGCAGGCTGAACGGGTCGGGCAGCCAGTGCCAGTCCGGATCGGTGATCTGGAGGCTGGTCATCAGCGAGCCGCGGAGCATGAAGTAGAAGGGCACCAGGAAGAGCACGGCGGCGACGCCGACGACCAGGTAGGCCAGAATCTTCGCCGGAGTGCGCTTGGTCTTGCGCATGTCAGTCCTTCCGGCCGAATCCGACAACACGGCCCTGCAGCAGGGTCACCACGACGATCAGCATGGTCAGCATGAACGCTCCCGCCGAGCCCACACCGTAGTCCTGGCCCTTGAGCGCGGTGTCGTACAGAACGACCAGCGGGGGCCGTACCGGGGCGGTGGCGTTGCCGGTGGTGGTGGTGAAGATGTTGTAGAACTCGTCGAAGGCCTGGAACGCGCCGATCAGGATCAGCATCAGGATCGCCACCGAGGTGTTGCGCAGCATCGGCAGCGTGATGTGCCGGAACTGCGCCCACCGGGAGGCCCCGTCCAGCGCCGCCGCCTCGTACAGGTGAATCGGGATGGCCTGCAGGCCCGCCAGGAAAAGGATCATGTAGAGGCCGACCTGGAGCCATAGGCGGACCGTGATGATCACGATCCAGTACAGGGGCGGGTCGACGCCTGCGATCCAGGAGATGACGTCCCAGCCGAACAGGCCGCCGATGGTGTTGGCGACGCCGGACGGCAGGCCGTTGAAGAGGCTCATCTTCCAGATCAAGGCTGCCACGACGTAGGAGACGGCGGCCGGGATGAGGAAGCTGGTGCGGAAGAAGGCCCGGCCCCGGCGCATCCCGTGCAGCAGCACCGCGATCGCGAGCGAGAAGCCGAAGGTCACCGGCACAATGAAGATCGTGAACAGGATGATCCCGCTCATCGAGGAGCGGAAGGCCTCATCCTGGAGCAGGTACAGGTAGTTGTCCAGGCCTACCCAGGCTCCAAGGTCGACGGTGCCGCGAGCGTCGCTGAAGCTGAGCAGGAAGCTCCAGCCGATGGCTACGTACTTGAACAGGCCGAGGCCGATGAGCATGGGCGCGATCAGCAGCGTGAACGCACCCACGGCCCGCCAGTCCGTCCGGCCGCGGCGGCCGGACGGCTGGACGGCGGCCGGGCGGGCGGCCGTGGCCGCCCGCCCGCTTGTCGCTGTGCCGGACATGTCAGGCCAGCTGCTTGTCGAGCTCGGCCTGGCACTTCACCGCGGCCTCGTCGAAAAGCGTCTTGGCGTCGCCGCCGCTCTTGGCGATCTGCACGACGGCCTGCGCGAAAACGGTGTCCATCGCGGTGTTCCAGAGGTTCGAGTAGGCCCTGCTGGTGTTCGCCAGGACGTCGGCGGCCTCCTTGGCGGGGCCTGAGGAGAACTCGGTGGTCTGCGCGGCGACGCTCTTACGCGCCGGGACGTGGAAGCCGTAGCTGACGCACCAGTCCTTCTGCAGATCGGTCCGCTCGATCCAGAGCCACTTGAGGTACTTCTTGGCCTCTTCGACGTGCTTGCTCTTGGAGTTCACGGCCGCGTACCAGCCGCCGATGCGGGAGACGGGCTGACCCGCGTCGCCGAACTTCGGCCAGGCGATGACGCCGAAGTCGTCGCCGAGGGCCTTCTTGATGGCGGGCATGGCCCACAGGCCGGACCACTGCATGGCGGTGGCGCCCTGGATGAAGGCGGCCGGGTCGCCCCAGTCGGTGGTGAAGTCCAGCAGCAGCGACTTGTCGTCGTGCAGCTGCTTGAGGCCGCCGATCGCGGCGACGCCCTCGGGCGAGTTGAAAATGACCTTCTTGCCCTCGGGGTCGAGTAGCTCCGCGCCGTTCGACCAGAGCAGCAGGTACGACGCGTTGCCGATGCCGTCGGCGCCGACGTACAGCCCCTTCTGCTCCCGGCTGGTGAGCTTCTTGGCGGCGGCGGCCAGCTCGGCGAAGGTCTGCGGCGGGGCGATCCCGGCCTTCTCCAGGATGCTCTTGCGGTAGTACAGGACCATCGCGTCGTTCATCATCTTCAGGCCGTAGTGGCTGCCCTTGACCATGGCGGGCGCCAGCGTCGCCTCGGCGTACTCGGCCTCCTGCCCCTTGACGAGGTCGTCGAGCGGGGCGAGCAGGCCGTTCTTGACGTCGATGTACAGGAAGTCGCCGATCTCGAACAGGTCGGGCGCCTTCGGGGTGAGCAGCGTCGAGTGGAGCTTGGCCGAGTAGTCGCCCGCGATCCAGGTGACGTTGATGGCGACGTCCGGGTTGGCCTTGGTGTACTCCTTGGCGTACCGGATCACCGCCTGCTGGGTGCCGGCCTCGCCGTAGGCGTGGTACCACTGCTGCAGCGTGACCTTGGCGCCGGCCTTGACGGCGTCGTCCGCGCCGCACGCCGCGAGCGCCACGCCGCCGACGAAGAGAAGCGAGCCGCCCAAGAAGGCGCGGCGGGATGTCAGGGAAGTGCTCATTGGGGGGTTCCTTCCTGGGGCCGGGCGCGCGTCGGCCCATGAGGCGGGCCTGCGTTCCCGGAGACGGTGCCAGGTCGTGATGCGCGGATCCTCTCGGCTTCGCCGTGGCGGAGATCCGCGAACGCTCCCTAGCCTGAGGATGTGACCAGGGACTGGACGGCGACGGCCGCAGCGCCGCGCGCCCATTCCTCGAACGGCAGCGGACGGATGATGAGGCCGCACCGCGCCGCGCTGCCGTACGCCTGGGCGGAGAACGCCTCGCGGATCGATTCCTCGAACAGGTCGTAGGCGTCGAGTCCCTCGCCGGAGACCACGAGGCTCTCCGGGCCGAGGAGGTTCGCCACCACGGCCAGGCCGAGGCCGATGGCTCGGCCGGCGACGGCGAAGGTCTTGCGGAGGACACGGTCGCCCGAGCGGGCCAGATCGACCGCCTGGTCGATGGTGAGGTCGTCCACTCCCGTGGCGCGGCGAGCCTCGGTGAGCAGTGCCTGGGTGGAGGCCAGCGCCTCCAGGCAGCCCGTCGCGCCGCAGTGGCAGCGCGGTCCGTCGATGCCGATCGGCACGTGGCCGATCTCCCCGGACACGCCGAACGCGCCCGAGACGAGACCGCCGTTGACGACGAATGCGCTGCCGATGCCGGTGCCGATGGTGACCAGCGCGAAGGAGGACGCGCCGACGCCCGCGCCGAACCACTGCTCGGCGGTGGCGAGGGCCTTGACGTCGTTCTCCAGGGTGGTGGTGAGCCCGGTGGCCTCCTTCAGAAGGGCGGCGAGCGGGACGTCCCGCCAGCCGAGGAAGGGCGAGTAGCGCACGATCCCGGCGGCGCGGTCGACGTCGCCGGAGATGGCGACGCCGAGCCGGTGGGTCCGCTCCCGGAATCCGGGCTGCTCGTCCAGCAGCTCGGCGACGGTCGCGGCGAGGGCCGTGACCACGTCGGCGGGTTCCATGGGGGAGGCGGAGGCGTCGGTCCGCACGTCGAAGCCGGGCACGGCGTGGTGGCGTGCGGCGACGATCCGGGAGCCGAGGTCGGTGACCACGCCGATGAGGTCATCACCGGTGATCTTGATGCCGATGAAGTACTCGCGCTCGGGCGTGATCGCCAGCGGGCTGGCGGGCCTGCCCGCGCCGGGCGCCGTCCGCTCGGTGGGGGCCAGTTCCCGCAGGTAGCCCGCCTCGATCAGGGGGCGGGCGGCCTTGGTCACCGCCGCCGACGAGAGGCCGGTGAGCCGGCACACGTCGACCCTGCTCACCGGGCCCCGGGTGAGGACCATGGTGAACACCGCGCTGGCGGCGGGACTGGTGATGGGCGCCCCGGAGCCCTGGCTTCTCGGCATGCGAGTTACCGTAGGGTTTACTAATTAACTTCGTCAAGAATTTAATTCGGCGCGGATCGGCGCTACATTTCCCCGGACCGACGCCGCCCCCCACGAGGAGTGCCCCACCGTGATCGAGTACGACCCCCAGCGCCGGATCTGGCTGTTCAGCACGCCGACGACCGCGTACGCGCTGGGGCTGGACGACGACGGCACGCCGCGGCACGTGCACTGGGGACGCCCGCTGACGCTGGAGCAGGCGGCGGCGGTGCCGCGGTTCCGCGACCCGGCGGACAGCAGCTTCGAACACCCGCGGGCGGACAGGGCGGAGCTGCCCGTCACCGGGTTCGGGCCGTCCGCGCTCCAGGTCCGCTTCCCCGGCGGCGGACAGGAGATCGAGTGGCGGTATGAGGGGCACGCGGTGGACGGCGGCCACCTGACGATCCTGCTGCGCGACCGGTGCCATCCGCTCGCCGTCGAGCTGCACTACCGGGTGCACGCGGACGTCGACGTGCTGGAGCGGTGGACCGTGCTGCGGCACACCGGGGACGGCGCGCCGATCGAGCTGCTGCGCGCGGACTCGGCCTCGTGGGCGGTTCCCCACCTGGCGGCCTACCGGCTGAGCCACGTGACCGGGGCGTGGGGGAGCGAGTTCCGGCTGCGCCGCGACGCCGCGCCCGGGGGCGAGACCGTGCTGACCAGCCGGCGGGGTGTGTCAGGGCACCACGCCAATCCGTGGGTCATGATCGATGACGGCGCGGCCGGCGAGGAGCACGGCGAGGTGTGGAGCTCCGCGCTGGCCTGGAGCGGGAGCTGGCGGATCACGCTGCATCGTTCGCCCGCCGAACGCCTGTGCTGGAGTGGCGGGTTCGGCCATGAGGGCGTCACCTGGCGGCTGGAGCCGGGCGAGACGCTGGAGACGCCGGTGTTCGCGGGCCTGTACCGCCCCGACGGGTTCGGCGGGACGAGCCGGTCCTGGCACGCCTACATCGCGCGGCACGTGTTGCCCGCCGCCTCCGAGTCGCGTCCGGTGCTCTACAACTCGTGGGAGGCGACCGGCTGGGCGGTGACGGAGGAGGGGCAGAAGCGCCTGGCGGGCCTGGCGGCCGAGGTCGGCGCGGAGCTGTTCGTCATGGACGACGGCTGGTTCGGCGCGCGCGACAGCGACGAGGCCGGGCTCGGCGACTGGACGCCGAACCCCGGCAAGTTCCCCGCGGGGCTGGACGGGCTGATCGCCGAGGTGCACCGGCTCGGCATGCGGTTCGGGATCTGGGTGGAGCCGGAGATGGTCAATCCGGACAGCGACCTCTACCGCGCCCATCCCGACTGGGTGCTGCGTCAGCCGGACCGGCGCCGCACGCTGCTGCGCAACCAGTTGGTGCTCGACTTCGGGCGGCCCGAGGTGGCCGCGTGGGCGCACGACTGGCTGGACCGGCTGGTGGCCGGCCACGCGATCGACTTCCTCAAATGGGACATGAACCGGGCCTTCACCGAGGCAGGACGGCCCGGGACCGGCGACCCGGGCCGGGTGTGGATCGAGCACGTGCGCGGCGTCTACGAGGTGATGGACCGGCTGCGCGCCGACCACCCCCGGCTGCGGATCGAGGCGTGCGCGGGCGGCGGAGGCCGGGTCGACCTCGGTGTGCTGCGCCGCACCGACGAGGCCTGGACCTCCGACAACACCGACGCCGTCGACCGGATCGCGATTCAGCACGGGTACGGGCAGATCTATCCCACCCGCACGATGGCGGCCTGGGTGACCGACAGCCCCCACTTCCTGACCGGCCGGGAGCTGCCGCTCCGGTTCCGCTTCCACGTGGCGATGGCCGGCGTGCTCGGCGTGGGCGGCGACCTGTCGCGGTGGAGCGCCGCCGAGCGGGCGGAGGCGGCGGAGCTGGTCGCGATCTACAAGGAGATCCGCCCGGTCGTCCAGCACGGCGTTCACCACCGGCTGGGGGAGCCGCCGCTGACCGGCGCGCAGTACGTCGCGGACGACCGGGTGGTCGTGCTCGCCTGGCGGCTCTCCTCCCGCTTCGGGGCCCCGCCCGTCCCGCTGCGGCTGCGCGGCCTGGACCCGGACGCCCGTTACCGCGACGACGACACGGGGGCCGTCCATCATGGGGCCGTCCTCCTGGCGCATGGCCTGCCCCTCGAACTGCCGGGCACCGACCACACCAGCGCCCTCGTCCGCCTGACCCGTATCGCCTGAATCACTCCTACAGGGGCAGGGCGGTGGTGAGGCGGATGTCGTCGAGTGAGTGGCCGCTCTGGAGCGCGTAGTCCCCGGAGACATGGCGGCGCGGGCGCCGCGCCCGGACCGCGCCCTGAAAAAGATCACCAAAGCCGGCGGTGAGGCCGTTCTGATCGACGGCACCCTGATCCGTACCCGGCGCCGCAGCGGGAACGACAACCGCAAAAACTACTCAGGCAAGCACAAAACACACGGTCTGCTCTTCCTCGCCATCACCGATACCGCCGGAAACCTGCTGTGGATCTCCGCCAGTGAGAATCCGAGCGTCTGCGCCGTGCGGACGTAGTGCAGCCAGGCCACCGTCTCGGGAGGAAAGTCACGGTAACCATTGGCCAGCCGTCGACCTGCGACGAGGCCGACCTTCTCGTAGAACCGGATGGTGTCCCTGGTCATACTGGGCGCCCTGCCGGCACTCGACCCGATGCAGACCCTGTACGCGAATCTGATGGGCTCGGTCGTCGTGGTCTGGGCCTTTCTGCGCATCGTCAGGCCACTACCGGTGCACGGACTGCTCGACGGCGCCGCGCGCATGCTGTTCGCAGCATGGCAGGCATACGCACTGGCCCACGGCGCCACGCGGCTGTTGTGGCTGTTCCTCATCGCCGAGGTCGCGTTCGGCGTGGTCCAGCTTGTGCCGTGGTGGCGTAGCCGACGTCCTCAGCCAATCCCCGCCAGCCTGCTCTGATCGCCCACCCAGCCACGGCGAGAGCGGTGAAGTCGCCCCCGGGCGGGTCCGGGTCCACGTCATCGAGGCGCGGTCGCAGCACACTCGATGCCTGTACCTCCCGAGCCGGGGCGGAGTGCGGTGGAGGCGCGGTGTCGGGAGAGGCGTTCTCCGGCATCGGCGACCGCTGCGGCGGAAGGGTGCGAGCGTCTCAGGGACGCTCAGAGAAGTCCTCGCGATGCGCGTATCGCCTGTCCCAGGACGAGTGGCAGGCGGTCGCCACCGGCTACCAGGCGATCGAGCAGCCCCCGGGCGGGGGCCGTCGCCGGCGCCGACGACCACGGCGCGGATGCAGGAGCGACAAGACGCTGACGACCTTGCCGCCGCCCGGACACACGGCCCCAAGCTCGGTCTGGACCTCCTCGACGACTCACCCTGCACGATGTTGAGCGTGAGGAACGCCTTTCGCGTTGTCCATTCTGTCTCAAGTCCTCGGTTTCATCCCGGCGAGCAGTACTTCGACTAAGCGATCGACGTAGTCATGCGTCAGCGGCTCCTGGGTGATCAGAAGCTTGAAGTACGGGGGACCGGACAGGATCGCCATGGCCAGGTCGAGATCCAAATCGGGCGAGATCTGCCCATGCTCCTTGGCCGCCCGTAGGCGGGCGACGGTCTTGTCCTCCTGCGGGCGGATGAAACGTTCGTTCAGGCCGGAGGCGACCATGGGGTCGTACTGAGCTTCGCCCACCAAGGCCTGGAAGAGCGGGCCCCACGGCGGATTGGCCAGCAAATCGACCGCTGCGTGTATCTGCCGACGCAGGTCGGCCACGATGTCGCCGGTGTCGGGGTAGTCGAGGACGGGCTCGTTCAGCGACAGGAGCGAGTCGAGGAACAGCAGGCCTTTCGAGGGCCAGCGGCGGTAGATCGTGTGCTTGCCGACACCGGCGCGGGCGGCGACCGCCTCGATGCTGAGCTTGGTGTAGCCGGCCTCCTGGGCTAGCGCGAGCGTGGCCTGCATGATCGCCCTGGTGCGGGCGGTGGCTCGATCCTGACTGGTGGTCACCGCGTCATTCTATCGGCACGGCACGTGCCGTTTTGACAGATGCGGCGGCGCGCGCCCAGAATGGCGAACGGCACGACACGTGCCGTTCCAATATATGCGTAAGACTTGCCCAGGAAGGACGTCCGTGCTCGACCTCTCCGTCCCTGCCATCGAGGTGGCGAACCTCACCCAGCGTTTCGGCTCCGTCTGCGCCGTCGACGGGCTCAGCCTGAGGGTCCGGCGGGGATCTGCTACGGCATCGTCGGCCCCAACGGGGCCGGCAAGACCACCACCCTGATAGCCGTGTGCGGGTTACGGGAACCGACCTCGGGCTCGATCACGATCGCCGGCCACGACCTGCGGGCCGATCGGGAGGCGGCGCTCGCGCAGCTCGGCGTCATGATGGACGGAGATCCCTGCCTGAGTGGCTGACCGCCACCGAGGTGCTGCGCTATAGCGCCGGTCGGTGGCGCGGTCGCCGCAGCGGCGGTGGGTTGCGCCATCGCGCCGCTGCTGGCGCTCGTGATGCCGGCCGTGGGCGCCGGCGCCCGCGACCGCGTCTATCCGGGCGATCCGACCGGCGGGCAGATGACGGTCTTTCCAGTGTCCTGCCGGCCGCCATCCTGCCCGGCGTCATCGGCGCGAGCCGGCGGCCTGTGGTGGGTGACCGTCCTGTCCGTGGTCCCCGTCCTCACCCTGAGACTGCTCCAGCGACGTGGTACCGCACTTCTCGACACGATGGCCTCCCGCGACGCCGTCGCGCTCCGCTCCACCTGTTCCTGAATTGACATCCTCCCCCTCGTAAACGAGGGGGATTCCCACGGTCGCCCGTGAGGGTTCCTGCTTCACCGCCGGTTGCCCGCCCGAGAGGACTCTCGTTGAGGTCTTACACCGGCTCCACAGGCGTTTTACCTCTCCGCCAGCCCGGCGGCGAGGATGTTCTTCGCGGCGTTGACATCCCGGTCATGGGCGGCACCGCAGGCACACACCCACTCGCGAACCCCCAACGGCATGGACCGCTGGATCGCGCCGCACGCCGAGCACAGCTTCGAACTGGGAAACCAGCGGTCCACCGCTACCAGCGTGCGCCCGTACCACCGGGCCTTGTACTCCAGCATGGAGCGCAACTCCCGCCAGGACGCATCCGAGACGGCGCGGGCCAGCGAGCGGTTCTTGACCAGGTTACGGACGGTCAGGTCTTCCACGGCGATCACTTGGTTCTCGCGAACAAGCCGTGTCGTGACCTGGTGCAGGTGATCCCTTCTGCGGTCGGCGATCCGGGCGTACACCCCGGCGACCTTCAGCCTCGCCTTGGCCCGGTTGTTCGACCCCTTCTCCTTACGGGCCAGCGCCCGCTGGGCCTTGGCCAGCTTGCGCCGGTCGGCTCGTTCGTGACGCGGGTTGACGATCTTCTCCCCGGTCGACAGCGTCGCCAGTGCGGTGATGCCCGCGTCCACCCCCACGCTCTGCTCGACCGGCGGCAGAGGGCTGATCTTCTCCTCGACCAGCAGGGACACGAACCAGCGGCCCGCCGCGTCCCTGCTCACGGTGACGGTGGACGGCTGTGCGCCCTCGGGAAGGGGACGCGACCACACGATGGCCAGCGGCGCGTCCATCTTCGCCAGCGTCAGTGCGCCCTCACGCCAGCGAAACGCCGACCGGGTGTACTCCGCGCTCGCCCGCGACTTCTTGCGGGACTTGAACGTGGGGTACCTGGCACGCTTGGCGAAGAAGTTGGAGAACGCCGCCTGCAGATGGCGCAGCGCCTGCTGCAACGGCACCGACGACACCTCGAACAGGAAGTCGTAGGCACCGCCGCGCTTCCACTCGGTCAGCCGGGCGGAGGACTCCACGTAGGAGACGCGACGCCCTTGGAGGGTGTAGGCGCGGGTGCGTTCCTCCAGGGCCTTGTTGTAGACCAGGCGCACACAGCCGAACGTCCGGGCCAGCTCGCCGGCCTGCTCGGGGGTCGGGTGGAAGCGGTACTTGTAGGCCCGCTTCACGATCTGCGCCACGCCTCACACCATACCGTGCGATCAGCTGAGGATCGTGCGTGTGTTCGGTACGGCGGTCCGCCTGGCGGCGAATCGCCTGCCCCTGTCCTGCTCCGCAGGAGCCCGACTCCTCCCCCCGCCTGAAGGCGGGGGTCTCCTCGGAGGTATCTGATGAAAGTTGGTTCGATGACCAAACGCAAGCTCGTGTACTTCGTCGCCTCCAGCGTGGACGGCTTCATCGCCGGTCCGGACGGCGCCGACCCGACCGGCCCGGGAGGGTTCTGGCCGATCGCCGACGACTACGCGCAGTACATCGTCGCCGAGTACCCCGAGACCCTGCCCGGCCCGGCGCGCCAGGCCCTGGGCGTCACCGCCCCAGGCACCCGCTTCGACACCGTGCTGGAAGGACGGCACTCCTACGAGGTCGGGCTCAAGGCCGGGTTCACCGACGCCTACCCGCACCTGCGTCACATCGTCTTCTCCCGCACCCTGTCCGCAAGCCTCGATCCGGCCGTCCAAGTCGTCTCCGGCGATCCCGCCGCGGTCGTGCGCGAGCTGAAGAACCAGGAGGGCAAGGATATCTGGCTGGTCGGCGGCGGAGCCTTGGCGGGCAGCCTGTACCGGGATCGGGGTGGGCAAGACGGCGACGCGGCTCGGCGAGGCTCTGGAAGTGCTGTGGGGCACCGCTGCGGTCAACACCGGGAACGCCCGCCGCGCGTCGGTGCTGTCCTGGCTGGGATGGTGCCGCGAGCGCGGCCATGAAGCGCCGACGGTCCCGGCGTGGACCAAGCGGCTGACGGTTCCAGACTCGGAAACCCCGGTCCGTTCGCGCATGGCCATCGAGCGGCTAATCGCTCGCCGGGAGGTGCATCTGAGGGAGAAGACGCTGTATCGAAAGGCGCCGTCCTCGCCCTCAACGGCTGCTGATGGCTCTCTAGAACGCGGCAGAGGTCAGAAGGCATAAGGGCCGAAGCGGCCCCAGGCGATGACAACGGCCAGGGCGGGGACTGTACGGTTTTCGGCGCACGCCGTTAACTGGACACCCCCGGTCTCCGGTTGATTTGGCGAACCTCAGTTGGCCCCGAGTTCTCCGACTGGAGCCAGAAACCACTTGTACAACCACGAGGTCTACGCCGTCCAGTTCGGCGGCATGTACTGGATAAGGGCCTGCTCTGCGACACTCTGGCCTGGACGCAGGAGTGGTACGTGCGGGAGGCCGACACCGTGATCGTCAACCACCACTACACGCTGGAACTGGCCAAGAGGTTCGGCGGCGGCACGATGTCGTCCTCGGACGGGCAGCGCTTCCCGGTGCGCGGCAAGTCTCTGACCGGCCGGGACATGGTCATCCACGACGGCCGGGTCCTGTCGACCGTCATCGGATGCACCTCTCTGCCAAGACTCGCCGCAGGACCTTGATCCCGGCGCCCCGGGGTCACTCAACCGTGATGACGAGCTTTCCGGGCGCGTTGCCCGCCGCCAGGTCACCCACCGCGGTGGAGGCCTCCGCCAGGGAGTACGTGCGCCCGACGGCCGGTCGCACGGTCCCGGCCTCGATGAGGTCGCGCAGCGCGTCCAGGTCGGCGGTGCGGGTCAGCGCGATCCGCGCCTCCAGGCGCTGGCGCGTGAACGGGGTGATCAGCCGGACGGCCAGCACCCGGCCGAGCCCGCCGAACCATCGACCGCCGCCCTCGCCGCCGACGATGGCGAGCCGGCCGCGCTCGGTGAGCAGCCCGCGCAGCAGGGCCAGCGGCCGGATGCCCGCGATGTCGATGATCAGATCGTATGTCCCGGTGAGCGGCTCGCGCGTGTAGTCGATGACGGCCTGGGCGCCCAGTGACCGGACGAGGTCGGCCTTGGCTGTGCTGCACACGGCGGTGACGTGGGCGCCGCCGGCGACCGCGAGTTGCGTCGCGAAGCTGCCCACTCCGCCGCCGGCGCCGATGACCAGCACCTTCTCGCCGGCGGCGACCTGGCCGACGGCCCGCAACGCGGTCACCCCTGACACGGGTACGGCCGCCGCTTCGGTGAAGCTCAGGTTGGCGGGCTTGCGGGCGAGCTTGCCCGGGCGGGCGAGCGCGAACTGCGCGTACGTGCCGGTCGCCGCGCCGTACACCTCGTCGCCGGGGCGGAACGCGGTCACGTTGGCGCCGACGGACTCCACGACGCCGGCCACGTCCATGCCCGGCACGCGGTTGCGGGGCCGGCGCAGGCCGAAGCCGAGGCGGCCGATGAGCGGCAGCCCGGTCATGATGTGCCACACGCCGTAGTCGACGCCGGCCGCGTGTACCCGGATCAGCACATCGTCGGCTCCGGGCGTCGGGATCGGGACCTCGCCGAGGCTCAGCATGTGCGGCGGGCCGTACTCGTCCTGGACGATCGCCCTCATGAGG
Organism: Streptosporangium sp. CA-115845; assembly: GCF_050943795.1. Lineage (NCBI taxonomy): Bacteria > Bacillati > Actinomycetota > Actinomycetes > Streptosporangiales > Streptosporangiaceae > Streptosporangium > Streptosporangium sp. CA-115845. The sequence goes on from NZ_CP191988.1 coordinate 4,855,814, forward strand.
GGTCTCCTTCGGTGTCGGGGTACTGGAAGACGTCGTCGAGTCCGACCCGGAACACCCGGGCGATGCGGAACGCCATCTCCAGCGAGGGGGAGTAGCGACCCTGTTCGATCGCGATGATGGTCTGGCGGGTGACGCCGACCCGGTCGGCCAGCTCGGCCTGGGTCATCTCGTCGTGCGCGAACCGCAGGGCCCGGATCGCGTTGGTGACCTGCGTCGGCTTCACCACGTCTGGAAGCCGCCCTTGCGGTACGCCATGATCTTGGCAAACGAGCTGAGCACCGAGGACAGCACGAACGCCAGGTAGACGGCGTTGGCGATCCAGAAGTGGCGCAGCTCGGCGATGGCCATGACCAGTACGGCGAGCGCGCCGATGACGACGATCGACTGCCCGATGCGCTCACTGACCTGGTTGATCTCACGGTCGCGCTCGTCAGTGCGGTCGGCGCCACGGCCGCCCGCGATAGCCATCGCGATGTGGGCCACGATCGCGGCGACGATGGCGCCACCGATGGTCCACAGCAGAGTTCCCGCGTAGGCGACGTCGGCGAGCGAGCCTTCGCCGACCCGGCCCAGGATGGTCACCACGTAGATCGTGTACGCGCCGACGGAGACCACGATCATCACCCAGGCGCGCTTTTCCTCGAAGGCCATGCCCGCTCCTCATGTAAAACAAAGCTGACATCAATCAATGTAAAGCGCCCTGGACATCATGTCAAAGTTTTTTTACACGACCGGCGGCGCCATAGCGCTTGGCGCGGTGTTGCGGAGAGGGGCCCCGCTCGGGTTCGCGTACACCGCTGGCCCGCTGCTCCGCGCCAGCATCAACGGCACCGGCGGGCCGCTGTCCTACGACGCCGCCCACCATCGCTGGCAGACCTACTGCGCCGCCGTCGGCGTCGAGATCGACATCCACCAACTGCGCCACGCCCACGCCACCGAACTCATCAACGCCGGCGTCTCCACCGAGACCATCCAGCTGTATGCGCTGCTCGATGACAAGATCGCAGACGCCGAAATCCGTGCTGCCCGCCGACACCGAGATCAGACAGCCCGTCATACCTGACGTCTACCGCCCGGCGGTCCTGGATCAATGAGCCACAAGATCAACGCTGTTTGGGGCTCATGACACATTTCTTACCGGCACCCCATCCTGGGCGATGAGCTTCAAGGGGCCGGCCACCCGCAGCGCCTGCCAGCGCAAGAAGCCCGTCAGCTTTTCGGCGTCATCGGCGACGCCCGCGGTCGCCAACTGCCGGCGGTGCGCGGCCGCCAGGCCCTCGGTGTCGGTGGCGGCGGTCTCGGTGAGCATCGCCTCGATCTGCACGGCGCCGAGCAAGGCGTTGGCCAGCCGCATCCGGTAGGGGCCGTCCCCGCTTGAGCCGGGCCGCCTCTGCCGCGTGCTCGTCGGCGGTGTTCGCGTCGTACAGGCCGAGGGCGGCCAGGGCGGCGCCGAGCTGCTGGGCGGAGGCGGGCAGATCGGACGACAGCGGAGGGAGGGGCATGGCCGCTCACCGTAGGGCGTGGCGGTCCTCGGGCGACGTTGATTTCGCGACTTTCGCGACACCCCTATGCGCGGGCACGTGAGGAGCGGGGCGGCCGTGTGACCTGCAACGCAGCTTGGCCGGGAATCTGCAACATTATTTGGCCGCGTACGTCACGGACAGCAGCGGGTGGTCAGCTGATTCCGATGACAAGAGCATCGCGGGCAGCGTCGATGACCTCGGCGGTGATTCGATCGACGCCGTCGTTGAGTTTCATCACCCGTTCGGCTTGTTCCAGAAGCCGGGTGACCAGCCGGAAGTTGCCTGCGGTGGTGCGGTTGATCGCGGCGATGGCCTCGGTAGTGGTGGCATCGGGGATGCCCAGGCCAAGGCGGGCGAAGGCTGTGGTCAGGACGGTGGCGAGTTCGTCGGCGGCCAGGGTGCGGTAGTGGTGGACGAAGCCGATGCGGCTGTAGAGCTGGGGATAGCGGGCCAGGCGCTTTTCGATGCCGGGCATGCCGATGAGGATCAGCCCCAGGCTGCTGCGGTCATAGAAGTCGCGGACCTGCTCAAGGGCGCGGGTGGTGAGCCGTTCGGACTCATCGATGATGACGAGTTCGGTGTAGAGGCTGGCACCGTGGAGGTTGGTTTCGCGCTTGGGGGCGTCGATGTCGCGGGCGCGGACCATGGCATGGCGGTTGGTCAAGCCGGTCAGGTCCGTAAGGGCCCGGCCGGGCGGGGTGTTGATCAGCGGCGTGTAGAGCACGGCGTGCCAGTCGGGCCGGTTAGCGCCGACGTGGAACCAGTCGGCCAGGGCGTGGGGCATCTCCAGCAGTGGGCGTTGTTCCGGCCAGCGCGCGTAGGAGTGGGCCGATAAGGTCTTGCTGACGCCGGCGGGGCCGTAGCACAGGCCGATGTAGCGGGAGCCGCGCACGGTGTCGGCGAACTCGCAGCAGATCGCCCGGCAGATGAAGACGCCGCGGTGGAAGATCCGCAGTTCGGCCAGGTCGCGGGGGTCGTACCGGATGACGACGCTTTCTCCGACGAACGCGGCCAGCGTGGGGTCCAGGTAGCGCAGGCCGAACGCGTGGATGCCGTCGGGGTGTACTTTGCGGGGCTTGGCAACGGTGAGCAGCAGTAGGTCCAGCTGTTCTAGGGAGTCGGGCATCTGCGGCAGGAATCCGCCCTGCGCCCAGCGAGCGGCCGGTGCTGGCGGGTTCCAGGATGAACGCGCAGGTGGTAGTGGCCGACGATCCAGGTGTTCAGGGCCTCATCGAGCTGGGTCAGGCTCAGCTGGGCCTGACCAGCGCGGTCGGGCAGGCTGGCGGGCGCGTAGCCGGGCAGCGTCGACAGGCACATCTGGTGCACGATGGCGAACAGTCGCTCGATCTTTCCGCGGCCGCGCGGCTGACCGGGCAGGGAGAACACCAGGCGGATCTTCAGGTCGGCGGCGACCTGTTCCAGGTGCGCCGAGGTGAAGTCGGAGCCGCGGTCGGTGTAGAAGACCGCAGGGATCCCGCAGACCTGCCAGTGTGGGTCGCCCTTGCGCCAGATTGCCCGCCGCAGCGTCAAGGCGGCGCCTATGGCGCTGGGTGCCTCCAGGCTCAGCCTGTGGGCGGCGATCGCCCGGGAGTATTCGTCGATGATCAGCGTCAGCCATGGCCTGGCCGGGGTGCCGTCCTCGGTCAGGATGTAGAAATCCAGCTCGGTTTGGTCGGCCTGCCAGCTGGCGTTCGGCGCGTCCACCTCCCGGCGGCCGATCAGCTCGAAGACATCGGCGTAGCGCTTGCGGCCCTCGTGGGCCAGGCAGCGGCCAGACCACCCCGGCGGTAGCGCGCCACCCACCGCCGGGCCGTCCGTACCAAGATCTTGCCTGTATGGGCGACCTCGGACAAAGCGATGGTGTCTTCCAGGTGAGGCTGCAAGATCCCAAATCGCCGCACGGCTTTCTCCCGCGCGGTCACGGTCAACTGCGCCAGCGGCGGCGATGGCTCCACCCCTGCGCCGGGCCTGTTCATGGCTTCACGGTAACCGGGACCGGGCCAACCGGGGAGTGGTCGCATTCTGCGATCCACCAGGTCGATGAGGTGGTGATGCCGTTCGACCAGTCCGTGCCGGCCCGGGAGTCCAGCGCGAAGATCAAGACGGATGAGGCGTTGATCGAACGGGCCAAGGCGGGTGAGGCCCGGTCAATCCTCATCGTCGGTGTCGTCACCGTCAGGATCACACACCTGATCAACCAGCTACACCGGCCTCGGCGTGGGGCCCGGGAGGCCCGGCACGGGGCGCATCGAAATCCCAGCTCACAGGAGATTTGGCGGCTCATCGCGCAGTTCTGAACGAATCATGGCTGGGATGGACAGGGTCAGGAGACGGATTGCGCCACCAAGGCCATGGCCTGCCGCATGGCGTTCCGTACCTCGTTGGGTCCGTCGCCGCGCTGCAGCGCGGTCAGTGCGGATGCGCTGATCGCGCCCACCATCGCGCCGACCAGGGCGGAGGCGGTGATCGTGTCGAGTCTGTCGGGGAATGCCCGCTGCAGCGCCTGGGCCAGTTCGGCCTGCGCGGTGAGGTAACGCTGCAGCAGCCGGGCCTGCAGCGCCGGCACCGAGGCCGCCAGCCGTGCCCGCAGTGCCGCGAGCCCGCTGGGGAGGTCGCTGTCCCAGGTGTTGGCGATCATCTGGTCCATCGCCCGCACCAACACCTCGGGCAGCCGTTCCCCGGCGCGGCGCTCGGCGATCACCTGCAGCGCCAGATCGACGCGCACGTCGGCATTGGCCAGGAGCACATCCTCCTTGGCCTGGAAGTGGAGGAAGAAGGTGCGGGGGGACACCTCCGCGGCGTCGGCGATCTCGGCCACGGTCACCTGGTCGTAGCCCTTGTCCTCGAACAGGCGCACCGCCGCCTCGATCAGTGCCTGCCGGGTGCGCAGCTTCTTGCGCTCCCGCAGTCCGTGTTTTTCCATCACGCAGGGCAGTTTAGTTCATCTTCCGAATTGATGCATACTGTGAATCACTACATAGACTGCAGTCAATGAAAGGTGATCATCCATGGGAAGTCTGGACCGACGCGTCGTCCTCATCACCGGAGCAGGGCGCGGCATCGGGCGGGAAGAGGCGCTGTTCTTCGCCGCCGAAGGCGCCAAGGTCGTCGTCAACGACCCCGGCGTCGCCATCAACGGCACGGGCGGCGACGCCGGCGTGGCCGCGAAGGTCGTCGAAGAGATCACTGCCCGCGGCGGACAGGCCGTGGCCAACACCGACAGCGTCGCCGACTGGGACGGCGCCCGCCGCATGGTGGAGACGGCCCTGGAGTCCTTCGGCGACCTGCATGTAGTGGTCAACAACGCGACCATCGAACGGAACATGGGCCTGACCGACCTGTCGGAGGAGGACTTCGACGACGTCGTGGCCGTCAAGCTGAAGGGCACCTTCGCGGTGACGCACTGGGCGGCCCGCCACTGGCGCGACCGGTATCAGGCAGGGGCCCACGCCGACCGCGCCGTGGTCAACACCTCCTCCGGCTCCGGGCTGCTCAACCCGCTGCCCGCGCAGGTCTCCTACGCGGCGGGCAACGCCGGGGTCGCGGCGGTGACCACCGTGGCCGCCCTCGAACTCGGCCGGTACGGCGTGCGGGTCAACTGCATCTCGCCCTCGATGGTCCGCACCCGCCTCACTCTCGCCGTTCCAGGCATGAGCCAGGAACCGCCAGCGGGCCGGTTCGACCCACTGCACCCAGCCGCCAGTGCGCCTGTTGCCGCCTACCTGGCCAGCGCAACCTGCCCGCTCACCGGCCAGGTGCTGTCGGTACGGGGCGGAACGGTCGCGGTCAACCACGGCTGGTCCCTCGGTGGCCACATCCACAAAGACGGGCTGTGGAGCGTGGAGGAACTGGCCGAGAAGGTGAAGGAGTTGCCGATGGACGACCCGTTCGGCAAGCTCGCCCAGGCCCTGACCGGCGCACTCGGCACCGTCGGACGCGACCAACTCCAGGAGATGATCAACGCCCTGCTTGACCAGGGAGTCCACTCCGACGCGGCCTCCGCATGACGCGATGAGCCACATCCCGGACCGCGTGCTCAGTCACGCGGCCCGGGGACGGATGGGGGTCTGTTTTATAGGTGACCGCCTGTGAGGTGCATCCGTTCTCTGCGATCTCGTGATCTAGGCAATCCGATCATCGCAGGTCGGAGGCACCTTTCTCCATTAACGATCATCAGGATGAAATAGCGTGAGGAAGTAAAAGGGCAATCCGGAGAAATAGGCAGCCGGGAGGTCCTCAAGTCTGTATTGTCCCAAGGTGCCACTTTATTGATCTTGGTAGCGGATCGCCACATTGAGTGGGGTCGCTTCATCGGGGTGTGAGGTGCCGACTGGCGGGCGTGTCCGGTTCGGCGCCCGCTTGGTTCGGGGGACATGTTGAGGATGCGGGCGCCTGGCGCTTCCGTACTGACCGTTGTGGTCCCGGCTGTGATCGCGATGGTTCTTGGCCTGTGGCGGATCGATGGTCCCTCCTACTGGGCCGATGAAGGAGTATCGGTATCGATCGCCAGTCGTCCACTGGCGGATCTGCCCACTGTTTTACGCCATATGGACCTGGTGCATGGCCTCTACTACGTACTACTTCACCTTGTCTCCTCGATTGCGGGCACAGGCGAGACCGCGATGCGGCTTCCGTCCGTGGTCGCCACCACCGCGGGAACAGCCGTCCTGGCGGCGCTCGGCCGACGTGTGGCTTCACCCGCAACGGGGCTGTTCGCCGGTCTGATCTACGCGTTGCTGCCCGTAGTGAGTCGTTACGCCCAAGAGGCTCGCCAGTACGCACTGGTGAGCGCTTTGGTGATCGGCGCCACCTACCTTCTGGTGCTGGCGATCGATGCCGACCAGGGTCGCCGCCGTCTGCGGCTATGGACGGTCTACACGATCATGTTGGTGATCACCGCATGGCTGCATCTGTACGCCCTGTTCATCCTGCCCGCCCACGCGGTCATGCTGATTTGTCGCCACCCGCGTGGCGCGTGGGTGCGCTGGATCGTCTCGGCTGCGGCCGCGTGTGCGCTGACGGCACCACTGGCCCTGGTGGCCTGGACGCAGTTCGGGTTGGTTTCCTGGCTTCCCCGGCCCAGTCTTGCCACGGCCAGGCATCTGGGATGGCTCGTGTTCGGGGGGAACCCAGCGGTGATCGTGACGATCACGGCACTCGCCGTCCTGGGCATGGGCGCACCGATCCGGCCGATGGTTCGGATCGTGGCCCTGCCGTGGCTGGTGGTTCCGAGTGGCCTCATGGTCGCCATCTCCTTGATCAGTCAGCCGATCTTCTATCCGCGCTATGTGCTGCACTGCGTCGCGGCCCTGGCGTTGGCAGCCGGAGTGGGAATGGCCCGCATCGCCACCTGGACTGCCCACAGGATGCCTGCCGCCACGTATCTGATCCCCGCGGCTTTACTGGCCGTACTCACCGCGCTCACGGGGCCGTCACAGGTGGCCATTCGGGAGTCGCTCAGCAGACCTGACAACCTTCGCGCCCTCGCTCACACGCTGCGAGACGGAGCCCGACCCGGTGACGCCGTGCTCTACGTTCCCGCCGGTAACTGGATGTCGACGCTTCCCTATCCCGACTCCGTCGCCCGGCTCGACACGTGGAGTCTGCACGCCGACCGGTTCTTCGGCGAGCTTCCACCCGACCGACTTCATCACGCGGCTACGGGGCTGTCTCGTATCTGGGTGGTAGAAGGGGCGAAGAGCTACGGCAACGCGGTAGAGCTGCAGAAAGACGTGCGATTCCACCGAACAGCCCACTGGTCCTTCGGCACCAGGCAGCTGTCCCTGTATGAACGAAACGATGCCGAGCAACAACCCCAAGCTGAGGTAGGAGCTGCCCCTGACAAATAACGTCGCTGGAACCCTGCCAATCAGCACCGCGCGTCGCAGGTCCCCTCTCGCCCCCGGCCCGAAGGGTGGCCGACGCTTACCGTCGGTCCGGTCCGGCGCGTCCTCGCTGGCGCTCGTCCGCTCCGGACCGGACAGTCGGCCGCGCGCCGGCGACGAGCCGTCAAGGGGCGAGGGGAGAGGGGAGGAAGGCGTGGGAGTTTCGGGAGCCCCTACGCGCGTGCGCGCGAGGCGGTGAGGGATTGCGGATCGAAGGTCGGCCGGGGATCCAAGGTCACCTCCGGCTCAGGCCTCGCGGTGGGCGTGTGAGGGGCTGAGATCATTCCGGACAGCGGAATCTGCGGCCGTGAGCTACGCCACCGACTGAAGTGCTGTGTACTCGTCGAGGACTTCGAATGGCGTCCGGTAACCAACAGATGAATGAAGTCGGCGCCGATTGTAGAAGCCCTCGATATAACGGATCACGGCTCGGCGAGCCTTCGCCCGGCTGGTGAAAACATACCGTTTCAGCCACTCGTTCTTCAACGCCGAAAAGAACGATTCGGCCATGGCGTTATCGTAACATATGCCGGTACGGCCAACGGACCTCCGAATACCCAACCTCTTCAGTGCGGCACCAAATTCATCGGACGTGTAGTTCGACCCTCTATCGGAGTGGAAGATCGCGTCCTTTTCAATGGTGAAGGCCTGTACCGCGTTCTCTATCGCCTCGGTGATCAACTCGGTGCGGTAGTGATCGGCCATCGCCCACCCCACCACGGCCTTGCTGTAGCAGTCGATCACCGTGGCCAGGTAGCAAAACCCCTCCCAGGTCGGGATGTAGGTGATGTCGCCTACCAGCTTGACGCCGGGCCGGACGGCGGTGAAATCGCGTCTGACCAGGTCGGGGATGCCCCGGAAGGCGCCCTGCTCGGTGAGCTTCGGCGTGAAGGGCCGCACCTGCGCCGGCAGCAGGCCCAGCTCGCGCATCAGCACCCGTACCAGCTCAGCCGAACAGCGCTCACCGCGGCGCAGCAACTCGGCGTGGACGCGCCGGTAGCCGTACACCTCCTCGTGCTCGTAGAAGATGCCCGCGATCAGGTCCTGGAGCAGGTCGCGACGCTGCGCGGTCGCCGAGGCGGGCCGGTCGCGCCACTCGTAATACCCCGAGCGGGACACCTCCAGCCAGTCGCACATTTTCACAATCTTATGGTTGGCCTTCTCCGCGTCGATCAACTCGAACTTCGCGGTCACCGATTGTTCTCGGCCGCGAAGAAGGCCGCGGCTTTTTTCAAGAAGGAAAGCTTCTCGCGGAGCTCGGAGTTTTCCCGCTCGAGTTCACGCAACCGGGCGCGCTCGGGGCCACTGAGGGAGTGCGGTTCTTCTTCCGCACGCGTTCGCTTGTAGGTGTTCACCCAATTGCCGAGCGTGGTGTCGTGGACGCCGAACTCTCTGGCGACCTCGGCGATCGTACGGGGGCCATCGAGGACCATGCGCACAGCCTCGTCCTTGAACTCCTGGCTGAACCTACGCCTGGAACCTTTCGGCATGTTTCTATCTCCTTCGGACTGTTACCACCCTAGCGAGTGGTCTGTCCGGAATCCTTGGAGCACCTCAGTGGGTGTCGCTGTGGGCTGCGGGCCGCTGGTGGGGCCGCCCGGTGTCGGGGGCGGCAGCAGGGCACACGAAGGTGTGGGCGTGGGTGTCGCTGGAGGAAACGGGAGCGGGAAGGCGCTCTAGCGCCTGAGCGTGCCTGGACCCGCACGACCCACCCCACCCAACACTTAACTGATCTTGCAGTAGAGTGTGAAACATGGCGCAGATCGTGAAGCGGGCATTCAAGTTCCGCTTCTACCCGACGGACGAGCAGGCAGCGGAGCTGTCTCGCACGTTCGGCTGCGCCCGCCTCGTCTACAACAAAGCCCTCGAACACCGCACCCGCGCCTACACCCAGGAAGGCCGCCGCGTCTCCTACGTGGAGTCCTCGGCCGCGCTCACCGCGTGGAAGAAGACCGAGGACCTCGCGTTCCTGTCCGAGGTGTCCTCGGTCCCGCTCCAGCAGGCGCTTCGCCACCTGCAGGCCGCGTTCTCCAACTTCTTCGCCAAACGCGCGAAGTACCCCACGTTCAAGTCCCGTAAGAAGTCCCGGGCGAGCGCCGAGTACACCCGTAGCGCCTTCCGATGGAAGGACGGCCGGATCACCCTCGCGAAGATGAACGGGCCACTGGACATCGTGTGGTCGCGTCCGCTGCCCGAGGGGGCCGAGCCGTCCACGGTGACCGTGTCGAGGGACGCGGCCGGGCGCTGGTTCGTGTCCCTGCTGGTCGAGGAGCGCATCACCCCGCTCCCCCCGGCCGCGAGTACGGTTGGGGTGGACGCGGGCCTCACCGCCCTGGTCACCCTCTCCACCGGGGAGAAGATCGTCAACCCCGGGCACGAGCGGGCCGACCGCAAGCGCCTGGCCAAGGCTCAGCGCAGCCTCGCCCGCACGGAGAAGGGGTCGAACAACCGGCGGAAGGCGAAACTCAAGGTCGCCCGCGTCCATGCCCGGATCGGTGATCGGCGCCGTGATCACCTGCACAAGGTCACCACTCGTCTCGTCCGTGAGAACCAAACGGTCGTGATCGAGGACCTCACCGTGCGCAACATGGTGAGGAACCACAGCCTGGCCCGCGCGATCTCGGATGCGAGCCGGCGTCGGATGCGGTCCATGCTGGAGTACAAGGCCGCCTGGTACGGGCGGGAACTCCTCGTCGTGGACCGCTGGTTCCCCTCCTCCAGGCTGTGCTCGGCGTGCGGGGCGATCCAGCGGTCCATGCCGTTGGGCGTCCGGGACTGGGTGTGTGCCTGCGGCGCCGCCCATGACCGGGACGTCAACGCCGCGAAGAACATCCTCGCCGCCGGGCTGGCGGAGAGGTGAAACGCCTGTGGAGCCGGTGTAAGACCTCAAAGGGGATTTCTCCTGGCGGGCGACTGGCGGTGAAGCAGGAACCCTCACGGGCGACCGTGGGAATCCCCCTCGTTTACGAGGGGGAGGATGTCAACCTTGGGTCGGTGAAGTCCTGGAAGTCACATTCACTGTGTCTCCGTACGCGATCGGCCGGCGGTGTCCGCCGGGGTGCGGGGGCGGGACACGGCGGCGGGCCCCAGGTCGAGGCGCTTGTCCATGTCCAGGCGGAAAGTGCCGTACGGGTTGACATTGGACCAGAACAGCGCGGTCAGGCCGCGCCGGTCCTCCTCGCTCAGCCGCGATGCCCAGGCCGGTTCGGCCAAGACCTGCTGAATCAGCAGGGTGTTGACGTGGACAAGCACGGACTGGAGCAGGTGCAGGGCGAGCATCGAGATCTCGGCGTGCTCCCTGTCCGGGCCGGCCAGGGCGCCGTCCTTGCCGTAGTGCGGCACGGTATTCGCGCTGTTTCAGTTCTCCACGCCCATTTCGCCGCCGATCCTCCCGCCGCGGTCGAGGTGGACCGGACGTTCTGGGGGCCTGCCACGGCGGCCTGCAGGCGGCCGCCGTCTACCTGCTGGAACAAGGCATTCAGCACCCGCTGCTGCACCGCCCGCAACCCGCCCTCCACCGGTGCCAGACGGCCCAGCCCGGCACGACCCACCGCCTCCGGCACGCCGTGCTAGGCAGTGCCGTCACGCCCGGCAGATCGTCGGCGCGCTGAAGCGCGAGCCGCAGCGCGGACACCGATGGAGCGCCCGCGCCGCGCCCGGTCTCATCACGGTAGATCCGGCAGGACACGCTGGTCGGGGTGCCCTGCGCGGCGAACGGATCAACCCCGTTGATCAGCAAGGTGGGAGACCCGTGCATCCCCAGCCGGGCCGCCTCCCCCTCGTCGGTGACCATATGCCGGACCAACCGGGCCTCCGGCAGACCGGCCAGGGCCTCGGCGAGACGCTCCTGGATGACCGGATCGTTCGGGCAGTCCGGCACGGTCAGCACCGTCAACTCCAGCATGATCGCCCCTTCCCCGGGCCGGTTTCGTTACCTCGTCTCGACGATAAAGGTTCCAGTGCACTGGAAGGTCAACCGTAGGCTGGCAGCATGCGCATCGGGATCCTGGCCGCCCGGTCCGGTCTCACGACCAAGACCATCCGGTTCTACGAAGACACCGGCCTGCTACCCGCGCCTCCCCGCACCCCGGCCGGCTACCGCGACTATCCCCCCCAGACCCTCACCCGGCTCACCTTCATCCGCGACGCTCAGACCGCCGGACTCACCCTCGCTGAAATCCACAGCGTCCTGACCATCCGCGACAGCGGCCACCCACCCTGCCAACACGTCACCGACCTGATCGATCAGCACCTCACCCAGGTCGAACAACGCCTCGCCGAACTCACCCACGCCCGCGCAGCACTCCACGACCTGAAACACCGCGCCACCCTCACCGACCCCGCGGACTGCCCCGCCGACCAGGTGTGCAGCATCCTCAACATCGGGCCTAAAACAGGCCCCGAAGCCCTGTAGCCAGCGGGCGCCGTCCCTTGAAGCGCTCAGTCGCACGTTCTCGAGGTGGTGCCTCGCGGCGGCCCGCATGGAGTGTCGGGATTAGAAGTATTCCGCCCCGCCGAGGGCGTGCTGCTGTTCGAGGACCCGGCGACCACTTCCAAGATCCCCGCGCTGGAGCGGCCCGCGTTCGCCAAGGTCGCCGCCGCCGCGCACCCCGGGGACGTCCTGACGGTGTCGGAGCTGTTCCGGATCTGCCGCGACCTGGTCGTCATAACCAACGCCGTCCGCGACTGGTGCCAGGCCCGCGGCGTCGCCCTGCGCGTCCTGTCCGGACCGCTGTCGAACGTCCACGACCTGGTGGCCAACGAGGCGACCACCGCCCTGCTCATCAACGTGATCACCGCCGTCGGGATCGCCGCCGCCGAGGCCGAAGGGCGCCACCGCGGCCGGCCTCCCGCCCTCGACGGCGCCCGGCGCCAGGAGGCGCGGGCGGCGTTCCAGGATCAGGGCACGTCGGTCGCCGCCCTCGCACGCACCCACGGAGTCAGCCGCGCCGCCGTACGGACCGCGCTCGCCGACCTGCTACCTCACCAGGCCCAGCCGGACCAGTAATCAGGCCGCCTCCATCGGAACGGCCAGCGGCGATAGCGCGTGTTAACGCCACGGGCCGTTCGGTTGCTGCTCAAGCCCCAAGTACGAGGAACACCTCGATGTCCTGACGCTCCACCGCTCCCTCATTCTTCAGTGTGGCCGAACAATTGTTCCAGATCTTGTCATTGATGAGGCATCGGGGTGAACGCGAAGATGTGTCGGCAAGCCGACAAGCAAAGGGGAACGATGGCGAACACGAGCGCGGTGGACAGATCGGCGCCCACAGGCAGGCATGTGATCGCACCGATTACGGACTTCACCGCCGACAAGCACCTCACCCACCGGGTCCGCGGCCGGTGACGAACATGTGGGCGACGGTTCCCCGGCTGCTCGGCGACAGCCGCTACCTCGTGCTCGCCACCGCCGATCGCCAAGGGCGGCCGTGGGCCACTCCCGTCTTCTTCGCCGCCCTCGACGAGGACCGGCTCGTCTGGGTGTCGGCACCGGACAGCAGGCATTCCCGTAACCTCGCCGAACGCCCGGACGTGGCCATCACGGTCTTCGACTCCCACGCGCCTGTAGGCGGTGCCGAGGCGCTCTACCTCGAAGCGACCGCCGGCCCTGCCGACGATCCCGTCGCGGCCCTGACGATGCTCAACGCCCGCCTCCCCACAGGCAGGGAACTCACCGGCGACGACCTCGCGCCGTCCGGCCCTCTGCTGGCCTACCGTGCCGACGTGCGGCGACACTTCGTCCTGATCCGGGGAGGGGATTCGCGCTTCGACAACGTCACCGACGCGCGACTCCGTGTCACCCGCCCCCGGTAGGAGGGCCCAGCCACGACCGCGAGCATCCCGCGCGGGTCGTCGGCGACAGGCTGCACATCAATCGTGAGATCAATTGTCTGGACAGGCAAGGAGGCCCACCATGGGTGACTCGTCTACTCGATGGTCACGTCATTCGACGGCTACGTGAGCGACACGGACGGCGACTTCGGCTGGGGCCGCCCCGAGGAGGAGTCGCACAAGTTCATCAACGAGCACGGGCGGTCGATCGGCACATACCTCTACGGCCGCCGGAGGTACGACACGACGGTCTACTGGGAGACCGCGCACACAGTGCCTGACCAGGAGCCGTTCGTTCTGGAGTGGGCTCGGATTTCGTCGGACCGGCGATCGTCGGCGGCGGCAACGCTTTCTTTCCGGACGATGTGCGCGTCAACCTGGCGCTGCTGGACGAGCGGCGCTTCAGTAACGGCATGGTCCATCTGCGTTACGACGTCAAGGACATTACGCAGGGGTGAGGCGCCGCAGGTGCCCCACCGGCTTCGAGGCCGATCCGCCGGGGTCATCTCGGCGAACCGGCGGGCTCGAACGCGCAGGATATGTGATCTCAGGGGGCAGGGTTTGCCGGTGCGACGAGTGAGGAACCTCTCGGCTCCTCACTCGGATATCAGCCCGCCGTGTCGGGCCCGAGCCCGACACGGCATCGGCGCGGGGGAGAAGGACCCCGGGAGGTGCCGGTCACGCCACGCGCTGTCAGGCCGTCCGTCGCCTCACTGCCGAACTCGAAGCCACCGAGGCCGTAGCGGACCGCCGGGGTAGAGCGCGGCCGTCGTGCAGGAAACGTGCCTGGCCGGAAACCTGGTCGAAGAAGTGCTGTTTCGCGGTTTCCCGCAGGGCCGCCTGGAAGAGCACGACAGCCCACGGTGGGCGGCACTGTTGTCGGCGGTGCTGTTTTCCGCGAACGTGTTGACCGAGCGGACCCACGCCGGTCGCCGGTCGCGGAAGATCCAAAATGCTACCTCTTTCCTCGGTGATGGCCGACAGCTGCCGGTGCGCTGCTCGATGGTGGCCGGGGCTTGGCGGCCGGGGAAGGCCAGCGTGGCCGCGCCCACGGCGCGGCGGGTCTCCGGGTCGATGTCCCCGGCGGGCGCGGCCGTATGGGGAGCGGCGGGCCGTGGGGCGTCGACCGGGGCTCTGGCCGGGCCACGTCGTCGGCGGCCGCGGTGGCCAGCTGCGCCATCGTGCGCCGCGTTGACGACCTCGGCGCGCTCGCCTGGCCGGAGCTCCGCGATCACCTGGTGGCGCATCGTCCTCGGCGATGCCGCCCCCGCCGTTGCGAGGCCGGAACAGGCCAGCGCTTCAGGATTGTCGGGCTCGTCAAGGGCGCTCAGAATGACTTCGTCCGACGAGCTCAGGGGGCTCCGATGATCGTGCTCCAGCGCAACATCACCTATGCAGGGGAGGCGGGGGAGAACGCCGTCGTCCAGGTTCTCGTGCAGGTTCCCAGGCTTGTTCTCGGCATCGATGCCGATGGCACCGTGTCTGGGCGGTTCTCTGGTGACACCGTCGACGCGTCGTTCACGCAGCCCGCGGATCGCGACATCTACCGCGTCGACCTGCCCGATGAGCTCGTGTCCGGACCGACTGGTGAATCGGCTCAGAACGCGGCCCGCTTCGTCGTCGCGGCGGTGGCGGCCGGGAACATCGACGCCCTCACCGTCTCGGTGCTCGTGCGCCACCTCACTGAGGACGGCCAGCCGCTCGGCGAGCAGAACCTGGACGTCCTGGTCCTGCCGGACCTCGCCCTCGGCGACCGTGTGGAGCTACTCAGCCATACCGTGGCGGTCGCGGGCCCCCCACCCAGGTACTTCATCGTCGCCAAGAACCCGTTCCTCGCCCTGCGCGCCAGGCTCCGCGGGCTGGAGACCGACGCCATGGCGCTGGCTGCCGTCTGCTACGTCACCCAGGTCACACCCGACGGGGTCCTGGTGTACTCCGATACCGCTGCCGCGCGGCTGTCGGCGCAGCTCGCGGCCTTCACCTCGGCGCAGGTCGCCAAACAGACGGTCGGCGCGCTCGCGGCCGGCCATCCCGACCTGGTCGACGTGCCGTTGACCATTCCCGAGATCAGGCCGCTGGTGGTCGCGGGGACCCTGACCGTCCAGGCAACCGACGACGTCATCGTCACCGCCAAGGACTTCTCCGCCTTCGATCTCGGAGTCGAGTGGACTGACGCGAACGGCCTGCCTCGCAGCCGCCGTTTCCGCTTCGACGACCAAATCGAGGTGACCGAGCGTTCGGCCAGTTTCGTGCTGATCGAGGGCAGGGCGGTCCTGCGCAGCGCCGTGCGCGGACGGTTGCGGGTGAGCGTGCAGGGCCTGGCCGGGGCCACGTTGTGGAGCGAGGAGTTCGACCGCGGCGACCTGGCCCTCGCGGATCTGCGCATCACCGTGCCGCGCCAGACGCCGACCGAGCTGACCACACCGCAGACCTCGCCGGTTGACGCCAATCTGCGGCTGCGGGGCCGCGTGATCCTGGTCAACCGGACCTGCGCGACCAAGGACGTCCTCGTCGTCATCAGAGCCAGGACCGCCGAGAAGGGCACGTGGCGACTGGTCGGCGCTGCCGCGATCGACACCGGCGGCAACTTCGGGATGCCCTACCCGTACGGCGCCTTCGTCGAGGCCCAGGCGGTCTGCACGGCCGCGCCCGACGAACCGGCCGACATCCCCATCGTCGCCGACGCGGCCAACCGGACCATCTCAACCGACTTCCTCTACTTAATGGTGCGGAACGCCCATCTTCCCAACCAGGACGGCGAGGACTGCGGGTGCGGGTCCAGCACGTCCAACCGGCTCCCGGACTTCGTCGACCTCATCGGCTCCGACACCTATACGCAGGACATCGGCGGCTCCTGCGTCAACCTCTCCAAGCCCAACCGCACCATCAACGAGTTCCCCTACCAGGCCATCGTCCGCATCTCCGACCCCGACGTCGCCTCCTACCGGCTGATCAGGCAGGAGACCGGGCTGCAGGCCATCGACGTCTCCGAGGCGGCCGCGCTGACGGCGGAAGCAGCGAGGCTGCAGAACCGGTCCGCGGTGGCGCTGGCCGCGGCCCGCCAAAGGCGCGAGGAGACCCCCAAGCTGGCGTTCGTTTACCGGAACCTGGAGGCCCTCGAGGCGGTTCATCCGCACGCCGTGGCGGTCGCCGCCGCGTTCGCGGCGGGGGGTCCGCCGATCACCGCGACCGTGCTCGCCGAGGCGCGCAACCACCTCGAGGCCGTGGTCGCCGTTCTCGATGCCACCCGCACCCAGCTCGACGCCGACGACCACCCGTTCCTGCCCCAGGCGGTCGAGGTGATCGACGCGGCGGCGGGGACGATTTCGCTGGTCACCCAGGCGATCGACACCGTCGGCACATCCGTGCACTACGACCTTGTCGGCGACACCACCACCCGGTACCGGCTGCCCGTCGGGCTGAACAACCCCGTCGGATGGCAGGACCCCCCGGAACCGGTGCCCGTCTCCGGCCTCGGGCCGCTGAACTGGACCAAGCTCGGGCCGTCCGTCCGGCCGGTGGCGGTCCCGGTGCCGCCGCACGACGCGGGCGCCGAGTTCGCCCAGGCTGTCAGCGTCGCCACCGGGCACATCCTCCACTACCGGGCGCAGTTCAAGGCCGACGGCTACTCCCTGGGCGACCTGGAGTACTCGCTGCCGCTGGCGCCCGGCCAGAAGAAGGAGATCGTGGTTGTAGAAGCCTCTCAGACCCTGGTCGGCGCGGAGTCGCAGCAGCTGAGCCAAGACGAACGGCTGGCGATGGGACTGGTCGACGAGCGGGTCATCACCAGCCGGCTCGCCGGCTCGCTAGCGGAGTCCCTGCGCGGCAGCTCCAGGGCCGACACCTCCGGAATCAGTGCCGGCTTCGGCACAGCTGGCCAGGGATACGGCGGCACCGGCGCCTACGGGGGATCGGGCAGCGCCGTGATCGGCATCGCGGGCGGCTGGGCGCAGTCGAGCAGCGAGGCCGCCCAGGACGGCTCCCGCGACGTCGCCCAGTTCTTCAGCGAGAAGCTGCGCCAGTCGATCCTGCAGAACGCCGAGGGCTACCGGCAGCTCAACGCGTCCATCGTGACCACGGTGCAGCAGGGCGAGCGGCTCGGGGTCACCAGCGAGGTGATCGCCAACCACAACCACTGCCACAGCCTCACGATGATGTACTTCGAGGTGCTCCGGCACTACGCGATCTTCCAGGAGTTGGTGTCCGTGGAGGAGTGCGTCTTCGTGCCACTGCTGCTGGCGCGCTTCTCGGTGGAGAACGTCAGCGGGTGGCGGGACGTGCTCGCCCCCGCGCTGCTGCCCATGCCGTCGGAGACCTACCTTCAACCGGACGCCGCGGAGGTTGGATCCGGGCGCCTGCATCCGCTTGGCAGGAGCTTCGACGCGATCAAGCGTATTCGGACCCACTACGCCAACGTCGACTTCCCCGCCGGCTCCTACGATCAGGAGACGATCCGCTTCCTCAGCGGGGGTCTCCGGCTGCGCGTGAACCTGCCTCGGCCGCGGACGCGGTACGACCGGGTGAAGAGCCTTCCGGTGATTCGCAAGACCGTCACCACGGACAATGTCGACGTGGCGGCCACGGTCAAGCACGTCTGGACCGATACCCTGCTCGCCGGATTGACCGGGGGCCTGTCCACGCTGTTCACCGGGCTGCCGGGGTCGCCCGGCTCGAACATCGAGTACAAGACGGCGCAGGTGGAGGGCAGGAAGGCCGTGTTCGACGCCTTCATGAGCCTGGACGCCAACTTCGAGCACGTGCCGCCCGCCGAGTGCATACGGGTCACCAACTTCGATCCAGGCAGCATCACCGCCAACGGCGTGACCGTTCAAGTGTCCGGACTCGACTTCTTCCAGAACGGCGTCCGGGACCGCCGGCAGTGGGAGATCTACGCGCGCCTGCTGGGGTACGGCGATGACGTCCTGGCCATGCTCACCTACTATTTCCGCGGCCGTCTGATCTCCGAATGGGACGAGATCTTCAACAACGACATCGCGCCGCTGGTATTCGACCGGATCGTCAACACGCTCCGGCTGACCGAGTTCGCCACCGACGTCACCGCCGCCCAGCGGTACACCGGCGGCGAGCGCGTCATCGACGTCAACCTGTCCGGGACCACCAGCAGGCGTCGCGACCAGCTGCCGCCGCGACTGCGCCTCACCGTGGCCGACACCAGGGCCCAGGCACTGCGGAGCTACGTGACGCTGAACGTCGAGGACGTCCGGCTCGACTACTCCACCGCCCACTACCGCGGCCCCCTCTATCGCGGCAGCCCCGGTGATGACCTGCTGGACGGCGTGGACCTGGACATCCCGGAACGGCCCGATGAGAAGCGCAACCCGCGCCGCGAGGACCGCTACCTCGCTGCGGCGCTGCTCGAGCACCTCAACAGCAACCTCGAGCACTACAACAAGGTCCTCTGGAGCCGGCTCAATCCGGACCGCAGGTACATGCTGCTCGACGGGTTCAGCATCCAGGTCTACGCGGCCGACGGCACCCCCGTGCCGGGACCGGCCGGCTTCCGCAGCCTCGCCTCGGTGGTGAAGAACGAGGTGATCGCGGTGGCCGGCAACTGCCTAGTGCTGCCGGTCGCCCCCGGCTACCGGGTCAGCGGCTCCTTCGTCCAAGTCACGGCGGAGGGCGGCACGGAGCCCGTCACACTGTTCGACCACTACAAGCCGCTCACGCCGGTCGAGCCCTACCGGGTCAGCGTGCCGTCGCACGGGCTGTTCGCCGAGGCCGTCCAGGGCGCGTGCAACGCCTGCGAGAAGATCGAAACCGACCGGGCTCAGGACTGGGCGCGGTTCGGCGCCGACGAGCCGACCGCGATCGCCCCAGTCACCGTCCCCACGCCCAGCCTGGAAGACTGGCGCGCGGCCTTCCGCGAGTTCGCCACCCCGATCGTCAACGTGCAGAACGTGCCCGGCACCCCGCCCCCCGGCGCCGGGCTCGCTGGCCTGTCGGAGCTGCTCGGCCAGAGCGGGGTGTTCAAGGACATCACCGGCTTGGACGCCAACCAGCAGAACGTCATCCGGACCTACCTGTCGAACCAGGAGAACGCGAAGGCCTTCGCCGAGATGGCGAAGGAGATGGCCATGCAGAGCCACAACACCCAGAACAGCGGCAAGATCATGGACTCGATCAGCGCGGCGAAGAACGCAGGCACGATCAGCCAGGACGAGGCCAAAGGCCTGGTCAAGGACCATCTGCAGCAGCAGATCGACGGCGGCGCGGGCAAGCGTACCCAAGCCGAAGCGGCCAGCCAGGCCGCCGCCACACCGCTCAGCCAGGCCGCGGTGACTGCGGCGTCGCAGGGCAAGGACGTCACCGCCAGCCGCCTCGACAGCTCGGGCAACAGCGAATCGGTGACCATCCGCGGCACGGCGTCGTCGAAGGTGCTCGCCGAGGCGACCATGGTGCCCCACCTGCGGCAGACCCGGCAGAACGACTGCTGGGCCGTCTCCGCAGCGATGCTCATCGGCTGGAGGAAACAGGGGTCGATCTCCGTCGAGGACGCGGTCGGCGCCGCCGGGGAGAAGTACCGGCAGCTCTACACCGACGACACCGGCCTGTACACCGAGGACAAGGACGACTTCGTGCTGCGCAGCCGAATGGTCGCCGAACCGGCGGCCTCCTACCGGCTCGAGCAATACGTCGACTGGCTGAAGACCTATGGCCCGCTGTGGATGACCCGGGACGCCGGTCCGGGGCAGCTGTTTTCGCCGCACGCGTGGGTGCTGATCCGGATCAGCGGCACCGGAACCCCGGACGGGGTCGGCACCGACTTCACCCTGATCGACCCGAACACGGGCACCGAGGAGACGCTGACGTTCGCGGAGTTCGTCCGCGGCTACGAGGACATGGCCCGGGAAGAGGCGAAGGGCCAGGCCCTGCGCCCCCAAGTTGTGCACTTCCTGGAGCCGATCCC
This sequence comes from Streptosporangium sp. CA-115845, assembly GCF_050943795.1. Taxonomy (NCBI): domain Bacteria; kingdom Bacillati; phylum Actinomycetota; class Actinomycetes; order Streptosporangiales; family Streptosporangiaceae; genus Streptosporangium; species Streptosporangium sp. CA-115845. Next base: position 4,875,982 of record NZ_CP191988.1, read on the forward strand.
CAAACCCAAACCCGAGGGGTACCTGATCGAGGGACCGTTCAACAAGAACGAGCCCGTCCACGAGACGGTCACCCTCGCCGCACTGCTCGGTTCCACCGTCCCGGTCCCGTCCCGGCCGCGCCCGGGACCCGATCAGGCCGTCAACGAGTTCCTGCGCGGCGTCCTGTGGAACGACGACCCGGCCGTGCTGCTGTTCGACGAGGACCGGACCGACAACTGGAAGTTCAGCACCGGCGCCTCCTCGCTCTTCGCCTTCACCTTGGCGGGCAAGGCCGTCGTGAACAACGTGACCAACCTGACGGGGCGATCACACTACTTCGACCTGCAGTTCCTTCACGCCATGGCCGAGACCGTCGGCGAACGGCCAGAAGACACCCTGGCCAAGATCATGCTCTGGGCCGAGGTCATGTACCGGCTGTCCATCGGCGAGGGCGTGACCGGGGCCGACCGCCTCGACGCCGTTCCGATCGCCTCACACGTGACGGCGGCTGATGGAACGGCCTATTCGACCACGCTGGCGGACTTCTTCACCGCTGCGTCCCTGCCGCGCGGGTCCGACACCCTGCAGACCCTCCTCACCCACGACAGTGCCTGCACGTCGCTCGACCTGCCCCGCCGGGCCATCGGATCCCTCCTCCACCTGCTCCAGGACTCCTATGCGCGCGGCCACGTCCGCCGAGTCCTGCTCAACCCCAGCGACCTGCTCCCCGGCAAGACCGACGAATTCACCCCGGGCACCTACGGCCGCTTCGGCGACGTCGAGAACTTCCACTGCTACCGAGGCCAGGACCACAGGCTCCACGAAAAGTACGACACCCCCACCGCCACCGTCAGGGTGACCGACCCCTCCTCCTTCAACTCACTCCTCGGCGCCCGCGACGCCATCAAGGCCAGCACCTCGCTCCTGGACATGTGGTACGCCGCCACCCCTTGGGCGGCCGCCGACGGCCCGAAACACCTCCTCGAAGGAACCGTCTTCAAAATCGCCGCAACGGCCACCCCGTCCGACGCGACCATTTGAGCCCCTCCAGGTACGGGGTCGAGGAACCCAGGAACAGCCGTTGGCGCTGACAATGATCTTGCACAACGTGTGACGGCCAGCTTCGGGGTGTGATCGCCCTACCTGGAGGTTTCTGGCCCGTGGATGATGCGGTGGATGGTGGAGCGTCCCACGCTGTACTCGGTGGCCAGGTCGGCCAGGGACACCTCGCCCTCGGCGTATCGCCGGCGGATGGAGCGCCGGGCGGGGTTCGGGCAGTTTGGGTTGCTTGCCCTTGAGCTTGCCGTTCTTCTTCGCCAGGGCCATGCCCTCGCGGGTGCGCAGGTGCCCGAGGTTGGCCTCGAACTCGGCGACCATGGCGAGGGTCTGCAGGAACAACCGCCCGAACGGGTCGTTCCAGTCGTAGACGGATGCGCCCAGGTCGAACAGGACGCCGCGGCCGGACAGGCCGGTGAGGATCTGGTTGGCCTCGGCCGTGTTGCGGGCGAAGCGGTCGAACTTGGTCACGGTGAACAAGCTGCCGTCCCACACGGCGGCGAGGGCCTGGTCGAGGCCGGCGCGGTTACGGCGGGTGGTGCCGGAGAAGCCGCGGTCGAGTAGATCCGGTCTTCGGGGGCACCGAGGGCCAGGAGTTGGCCTGTCGGTAAGGCTGACCCCACCAGCCGCCATCTGTGACATTCCCGCAGGTGGACAGGGATGTGAGAGGTTATCTACACAGGGAACTGGTCGATGACGCCGTCGTAGGTTTCCTGGGCGGGTCCGAGCGCAATCTTGGAGTAGATCTCCAGCGAGGTGCGGCTGGCGTGGCCGGAGTAGGGCTGGATGAGGGCGTCGTCGATGCCTTGGGACTTGAGCCAGGTGAACAGGAAGTGGGGCATGACGAGCATCGGAACGAAAAGTCCCGTTAGCAGAGCAGCGTTGAGTGGCTTACCGTGACTTTCCGTTCGGATGCGTCTCACGAGAGCGTTTTCGCAGGTCACGGCTTGTGGGTGAGCCGGTGGGGGTCGGCCACCCACGGAGGGCGATCACGTCAGTTTCGGTGGAACGCCCTTACCGCCAGCACCGATGGGACGGGGTGCTCGCGTGGCTCGGAGAGCCGATCGACACTCAGCCCCGCGTCGATGAACGCGTTGATCAGGTCGGGCAGCGGCACGTGGCTCATGCCGACCCGGTCTCGGACCCCGCCTTCGCGCCACCACGGCGAGCGCTTGTGCCAGCCCTTGAGCCGGTAGGTGGGGTGAATGACCACCGCTCCGTCGGTACGGAGCTCGATGTGCGGCCCGTTGAAACCGGGGTGTACCCCGTAGAACAGCAGAAGCCCGCCCGGAAGCAGCACTCGGGCCGCCTCCTTGATCAGCCCGGCGAAGTCGCCGATATCGGTGGAGACCCAGAGCGCGGTGACGGTGCCGAAGGTGTCCGCGGCAAACGGGAGCGTGGTCGCGTTGCCTTGGAGGAGCGGGGCGCCGTCCCTGCGGCGGGCGAGGCGCAACTGGTCGGCTGAGCGGTCGAGGCCGACGACGGTTCGACCAGTGGATCGGATGGCATCGAGGTAGAGGCCGGTGCCGCAGCCGACGTCCAGACACAGGCCTTCACCGGGGCCTAGAAGATCGGCTATGTCAGCGATGTTGGCGGTGGCACCGGGCCCGATGTAGTCGTCGTACCACTCGGCTTGGCCGTCATATCTCGCGGTCATGATTCATTCAAACATCAAGTCCGCGCGGCCCACTGAACAATCATCTCCGCGCGCAACAGCTGTGATGCGCGACTTGGGTGGAGTGGGTCCACACGACGCACGGCGACCTCGCCAGCCCTGGACTGTGGCCGGTGGGCGCTTACGGTGGGGCTATGAGCGATGACGAACCGAAGTTCGGCTACGGCCTGGGGCGGCGGCCGCTGTGGAGCGAGCGCGATCGCGACGCCGAGCGTGTTCGTGACACGTTGCGTGGCACCGGGCTGATGGAGTTCAGCGACGGCCGGAACGACTTCGTGGTCGAGGGCGGAGGGACGGGCCAGCCGTTCCTGGTGGCCTTCACCGGACTCACCAACGGCGCCCGGGAGCAGGTCGGCACCTACGCGGTGGCGTTAAGATCGGCCGGGATGAGGGTCGAGCCGGACTCCGACGACGATCAGAACCTGCAGGTGTGGCTGGTAGCGTGAACGCGCCGGTCACGCCACAGCGGAGCGCTCAGCGGGGACTGCGCCGCCGGCCAGGGTCGGCTTCAGCGGTGATGCGGGCGGCGTAGGCTCGGTGCGCTTTGCGCTCGGCCGGTCCGGCACCGTCGGCAAGGGTGGCGCTTTGCTCCAGCGCGGCGCGATGAAGCGCAAGCGGGGCCGCGAGGCGAACCGAATAACCGTGGCCACGGCGGATGATCTGCCCGGACGCGAGGGCTTGGCGGACGGCTTCGTTGCCGATGGTGCGCAGGTGGTCGGCCAGCAGGCCGGGCAGGTCGAGGGTCACGTCTGGGTCGGGTGCAGGCTCGCCGGTGTCGGCCGGGGCCATGGCGAGGTAGTTGGGCAGTTCGCGGGCACGGGCGGCGTCAAGGACGCGGCGGATGGTTTTGGGGGCGACCTGGTGCCGACGGGCCAGGGCTTTGACGGCGGTGCCCTCCCGGTAGGCCGCCACGACGGCGACCGTCTGTTCGGTGTCGAGAGCAGCGGGGCGGCCGAGGGTCTTGTCGGAGGCTTCAGCGGCTGCGACGCCTTCCCGGGTGTTCTTGCTGATCATGTCGCGCTGGAACTCCAGCACTGCGGCAAGGACCGAGACCATCATCTTGGTGCCGGGGTCGTCGCTGGCCAGGTCGATCCCCGATAGGAGCCCGGATTCGACCCGCAGGTGCAGGCCGCGGCGGATGAGCACGGGGCGCAGGGCGAGGATGTCGGCGACGGAGCGGAACAGGCGGGCGGCGTCGGCGATACGGATGGTGTCGCCGACGGCGGCCTCGTGTAGGAGCCGGGCGAATCCCGCACGGTCCAGGGAGAGCCGGCGGCTGGAGGTGGCGGGGTCCTCATAGATGGGGGCGCCGGCGGCCAGCGGCGCGGCCAGGGCGTGCCGCTGGCGGGCGTCGGTCTGCTTGTCGGTGGAATGCCGAAGATAGATGCGGTCGGCCATGCCCGATCGTGTCCCTTCCCAGGTTGCCCGGTGTTGATTTCAGGAGTCCTGTGCAGGGCCCTCAGAAGGTGTCTGCAGGAGGTCTGCGGGGATTCGGTCGATGGCGATGGCGATCGCTTCGGCGGCTGTGGTGACGTGGTGCAGGACGGGGCTGTTCCGCCACTCTTTGATGGTGTAGTCGCCGGTTCCCCGTGGTGATTCGATCGAGACGAAGGCCGGGGAGAACGGGTAGTGGGGCGTGTCGGAGAAGCTCAGCGCCCAGTGGCTGGTGAAGGGGTAGAGCCTGCGGAGCTTCGGTTCGGCGTGGGCGGATTCGATGAGCGCCTGGTACTGCGGCCAGTCGGCGTCATCGGCGTCCTTCAGTAGCCACTGCCACTCTGAGGCGATGACGTCGGTAACGTTGTTGTCGGGGACCTCGAAACGTCCAGTCAGGAGGTCGAAGGGCGCAGCCTGCCCGATCTCGTCGAGGCCGGCTCCCTCGGCCCAACCGCGGATCACTTGAGGAAGCTCACGGAGGTCCTTGGTGTTACCGCAGATCATGAGCCTGTCGTTGGACGAGCCCCAGATACTCCAGCGCCGTTCGTGATGCCACGCTGCGACGTAGGACGCGTGGCGATGCGGGACGACGCTGGCGATCGTGGCATGACGCAGTGGATCGGACGGGGTGAGGGCCAATGGAAGGGACAGCCTTGGTCAGCGGCCGTGGCTTGGAGTGCTGCGGCGAGGCTGCCGTGGGCGGCCACGTCCGGGTAGAGGACGGCTGGGTCTGGTTCGCGGCTCATGACGTTCCGATCTTCTGCCCGTGCAGCGTGCTGGGGCGGCCATCGTAGGGGGCGAAAAGAGGAGGCGGAAGCCGGGATCGGATCCGATTGGATCGGCGGCTCGTTCCAGCAGGCCGGGCACGGCGTTCTGATTGGATCCGGTGCGGGGGCGGAGTCGACCAATTCCGCCCCCATGATGTTGATCGCCGCCACCTACAAGATGTCGTCCTCCCAATCCGGCTCATCGGGGTTACGCAGCAGCCGGACGCCGGCAGGACCAAGGTCGGGCTGGGCGAAGGAGTAGGTGCTGATCACGTTGATGTGCCGGCGGATGAAGGGCGACAGGCGTGCGACGTCTTCTTCGGCCAGAGGGTGGCCCTCGGCCTTGAGCTGATCGAGTGCCCGGTCCATAAGCACCTACTGCAGCGACGAGGGTCGGTGGGCCTTTCACCGCAACCGTTACCAGCGCTGGCGGCCCGTCGACCACTTAGCCCGTGCTGGACAAGCCGTCAGCGCGTTGCCAGGGTCATCTCCTCGGCTCACGTGGAGAAGATCAAAGTCAACGACTGAGCAGGTAGCGCCGGGGTGTGGTGCCGACGGTGCGGCGGAAGGCGGCCAGGAAGGCGCTCGCCGTGGCGTACCCTACGTCGTGTGCCACCCGCGACACCGGCTGCCCCTCGGCTAGCAGCGGCAGGGCGGCGCGCAGCCGTACCTGCGTGCGCCAGTGGTCGAAGCTCATGCCTGTGTCACGTACGAACAACCGCGTCAACGTCCGTCTGCTCACGCCCGCCGCGCGGGCGTGAGCCTCCAGGCTGCGCGGGTCGGCGGGGTCGGCTAGAAGGGCGGCCGCCACCGCCCGGACGCGCTCGTCGGTGGGTTGCGGCACGTCGATGGGCCGGGTGGGCAGCGGGCGTAGCAGGTCGGGTACCACCGCCTCGGCGCGCAGCCGCGCGTCGTCGGTGAGGTCGGTGCGGGCCAGGTACCCGATCAGCTCGGCCAGCAGGCCGTCGACGCCGACCGCGGTGGGCTCGGGCCAGTCCAGTGGGCAGCGCTCCGGCGCCAGGTACAGGCTGCACAGCACCGCGTCGCGGGTCGCGCCGGTGGCGTGGGTGACACCCACGGGCAGCCACAGAGCTCTGGTGGGCGGCAGGACCCAGTGCACCTCGCCCACTTTGACGCTCAGGACGCCGTGGCGAGTCCAGGCGAGCTGGTGGTGGGTGTGGCTGTGAGGGGGGATCCAGTCCCCTGATGACAGCGGGAAGTGGCCGACGATGATTGCACCCATGTCCTCCATGCGACATAGTCTGGCCTCATCGCGGATTGTGGCCAAATGCGGCAGATCATAGCGTCGTCGGGTGCCAATGATTGTGTTGTGTCTTGTCCAGTTCATGCTCGTGCTCGATGACACCGTCGTGAACGTGGCCCTGCCCAGCATCCGCGATGAGCTGGGCTTCAGCGCGTCCGGGTTGCCCTGGGTCGTCAACGCCTACTTTCTGGCCTTCGGCGGGCTGCTGCTGCTGTGCGGCCGGATGGCGGATCTGCTGGGCCGCCGTCGCGTCTTCCTCATCGGGGTGGCGCTGTTCGGGGTGGCCAGCCTGGCCTGCGGGCTGGCGCAGGAGCCGTGGCAGCTCGTGATCGGGCGGTTTGTGCAAGGCGCGGGTTCTGCGATGGCCAGCCCTGCCGCGATGTCGATGATCACGTTGTTGTATCCGGGGCCAGAGGAGCGGGCCAAGGCGCTGGGCGTCTGGGGCGGTATCGCGGCCCTGGGCGGGACCTCGGGCCTGGTGCTGTCCGGGGCGCTGACCGACCTGGTGTCCTGGCGCGGGATCTTCCTGATCAACCTGCCCATCGTCGCCGTGGCCCTGGCGTTGCTCCCGCGCTTGGTCCCCGAGTCCCGCGCCCCCGGCCGACGCCGCCTCGACGTTCCCGGCGCGGTCCTGGTTACCGGTGCTGCGGTGTCGCTGGTGTATGGGCTGCTGCGGACCGGAGAGACCGGCTGGAGCGATCCGATCGTCATCGGGGCCGTCGTGTTCTCCGCCGCCTTGGCGGCGGCGTTCCTGGTGGTGGAGTCGCGGGCGGCGGCGCCGCTGGTGCCCGCATCGTTCCTGGCCTCGCGGACGCGGGCGGTCGCCAACGGCGCGACCCTGCTGTTCTCGATGGCGATGTACGCGATGTCGTTCCTGCTGATGATCCAGGTGCAGACCGTTCTGGGCTACAGCCCGTTCCTGGCCGGCATTGCCTACCTGCCCTACGGCGCCGGCATCCTGGCAGGCATGTGGCTGTCCTCCCGCCTCTCGCTCAGGACCGGGACGCGCTGGGCGCTTCTGCTGGCGTTCTTGGTCAACATCGCCGGCCTGCTGCTGCTGTCCGGCGTGGCGGCGGGCGACTCCTACATCGCCCACGTACTGCCCGGCATGCTCATACTGAGTGTGGGCAACGGGCTGAGCCTGCCTGTTATGGCGGTGGCCGCGGTCGACGGCACCACCGAGGAGGACGCCGGCCTCGGCTCGGCCCTGTTCACCTCCGTTCAGCAGGTCGGCGGTGCCGTCGGGGTGGCCGCGCTGGCCATCATGGGCTACTCAGGCGGGCTCACGGCGGGCGCGGTCTGCGTGGCGCTCGGCGCTGTGATCATCGTCGTGCTGCTGCCGTCGCGTGCAAGCGGCCCGCGGCAACCAGTTGGACGCGACTCCTCCGCTCCCTGAAGGGAGCGGCTTCTCGCTAAGCCGCTTGCGCAGCGTCATGGACGATCCAGGCGAAGGCCGGGCGCTTCGCCCTACACAACGGCCTCTCTCAATCAGCTATTTATAAAAGACCGAAGATCAAGATCATTTTCATCGCCATGGCTGACCAGGGCGATGACGACCGGGCCCGTGAAGACCACATGCATGAACGACGATCTACACCCCGGGCACACCACGCCGCGCGTCCCGGCCGGCCTGCGCTCACCGAGTGCGGTCCGGCCCGGCGCCGCAGCTCGGCCTCCTGCGCCGCGAGGTGGGCCTGCCAGACCTCGACCGCCTCGACGGGCAGCAGCGCCGCGGCGTTGCGCTGCGGGCAGCGCCGACGCAACACCACCGGCTCGCCCGCCCCGGCCCGCTCGACGAGCTCGGCCAGCCGCGCCCTGGCCTCTCGGATCCCGAGGCCTCGCCCGGCGGGTCGGGCTCCTCACTGATGTCCGCCTTGTACACGCCTGGCATCGTGTCGGCCCCGCCGCGGCCCGCGCGACCAAACCCGGGCAGCGGGCCGCGACCGGGGGTCCCGGGCGGAGTGCTAGGGGATGCGGTTGGCGCCTGCGGGAGTGTCGGCGCCGACGGGGGTGGGGGCGGTGAGGCGGTCGGACTGGCAGCGCTGCTTTTCGAATGCGGTCATCGGACCGGTGCGCTGGTAGATGCGGTCGGAGAGATCGGTGGAGGGGTGGTCCAGGACGGTGTACAGGCGCCACTGGGTGTGTGGGTCGGCGGGAGCCGGGTTGGAGGTGAACCAGCCTTCGGCGCGCCGGCGACCGGCCTGGGTCTCGATCCACGAGACCTCCGAGGGCTGGAAGATCTCGGTGACGCTACGGGTGAGGGAGGGGTTCCAGTCGGGGGCGGTCGCGGACCCGGTGGTGAACTGCTGGGCCATGATGGTGGGGGTCGCGCCGCCGGGCAGTCCGGCGCCTGCGGGCAGGTCGCCGTAGGAGCGTCCGGTGAGGGTGACCGGGCGGGTGCGGGTGAGGGCGTTGCGGGTGCAGTTGATGTAGGTGTCGCCGTTGACCTGCGCGGGCTCGTAGTAGGAGTAGGAGTAGGTCTCGTCCGGGGTGAAGACGCAGTTGTTCCGGGCGGCGGCGCAGTAGTTCACCGCATCGGCCACCGTCCTGCGGTCATTGCCGTAGAAGGCCTCGGAGGGCGGCAGGGCGTTCTTCGGGATGGTCTTGTCCACGGGCGGCGGGATGTGGACCGCCCGCACGTCGGCGATCATGGGACCGCAGTTGGTGCCTGCGTTGGCCGGGGCGGCTACCTGGGAGGTGAAGGTGAGCAGCGGCTCGTTCTCACCGGCGGTGAAGGTGTAGGTCTGCCCGATGCGCCAGGCGCCCTTGCCGAGGGTGTTGGCCTTCTTGTCCGGGTCCGGGGCGGTGTTTCGATCGCTGACCGCACCGCCCGCGCCTTCGACGGTGTAGGGCTGGCCGGCGGCGACGGCCGCCGGGGTGCACTGGGGGGCGACGCCGGGGCTGTCGTCGAAGGTGACGGTGACCTGCGCGCCGGCGCGAACCCCGCGCAGCCGCTGCTTGAACGAGTGGGTAGCGGCGACCGGAGAGCGAAGCAGCACGGCCGCCTTCCCGTCCGGATGTCCGGAGTTGGTGCCAAGGTAACGCAGGACGCCGTAGGACGTGCCGGCCCCGTTGGTCCCCCCCGCAGACCAGCCGTGGACATACGGCGTCGGCACGTGACTCGCGGCGGTGCCGGTGAAGGCGGGCAGGGCGAAGTCACCGTTGATGACGGCGACGGGTTCGCCGCCGGGCTGGTCGGCGTGTGAGGGCTGCACGGTGGTGGACAGGCCCAGGCACAGGGCGCCGCCGATGACGGCGACCCGGACCGCACCGGTCCGGCCCGAGACGTGCGGTGTCTTCATGATGATCTCCATGGGATGGGTGTGCTCTGACGGGACGGTCAGGAACGCTCGGCGGTGAGCACGGTGTGCTTCTTCAGTCGTGAGCCCTGAGGCAGCACGGGGACGGCCCAGAGCCCGGTGCTGTGGGCCAGGCGGGGGGCGCCGCCCGTGCCGGTCCTGCCCGGGGGCCGCAGCCGGTCGCAGGTGTTGCCGGGCACGGTGAAGGTGTTGGCGACGAAGGTGCTGGTGTTGACGGTGGAGGGGCCGTCGACGACGACGTCGCGCACCAGGAGCCCGCCGCCGACGGTGAGCTTGCCCGCGACCCGCTGCATGGCGGCGCTGGCTCCGAACACCAGGGCGTCGCCGTGGCGGACGACGGCCTTGTAGGTGGTGGACTCGGTGTGCTCCCTGGTCCAGCCGCGCTGGTAGTGGAGTTTGAAGGCTCCTTCGAAAGCGCCCTTGACCCCGAGCGAACCGCCCAGCTTGCCACTGCCGGTGGCACCGCCCTTGGCTCCGACCTGGGCCGAGGGGCCCTGCGCCTTGTTCGGGGTGTCGAAGTTTCCGTGACCTTCGGCGTTCACTCCGGCGGAGACCTCGCCGGAGGCGTTGATCTGCCCTTCCACCGAGATGTTGCCGGTGATCTCGCCTCCGAGGTTGTCGGTGCTGCCGGTCTGGAGAGTGATCATGCGGGTCATCTCGATCGGGTCCTGGGTGCAGTTGATGACCGCGTTGCCGAGGGACTTGACGGCGCTGTAGTACTCCTGGGATGCCGCCGGGTCGATCTGGAATCGGCAGTTACCGGGATTCGCGGCACAGCGCTCGGTCACCTGGCTCGTCGAGGGCAGCGGCTTGTCGCCGTCGAAGGCCTGTGCGGTGGGCACCTCGGGCTGAGGGTCAGCGAACGCGGCCGAGGGTGCGAGCGCGACCAGGGCGGCGGCCGAGAGCAGCGACATCCGGCGGATGCGGGTGTTCATGGTGATCACGGGTTCATCAGCTCGCAAACGTTGGTCAGCAGGGCGGAGTCGTCGGAGGCGGTGATCGCGGCGGGAAGAGCCGACGCGAACGTGTCACACGTCTCGTCCATGACCGAGGCGGCGTTGTCCGACGGCGCGGGCTGGAAACCGTTCAGTGCCTGCTGGACGGTGTCCATGCCCTTGCGTTGCTCGGCACCGTCACCGGTGAGGTTCTCCATGCACTGCTTGGATCCCGGAGGGCACTCGGCGATTTTCTCCTTGGCCGCGGCGATGTCGTCCTTGGCCGCGTCGATGTCCTTCTGGGCGTTTTCGCGGTCGGAGTTGACGCTGTCCCGTTCCTTCGCCGGTGCGCCGCACGGCTTGGGTTCCCCGCCGGGACAGGGCTCCTCCGGCTCCGTGGGAGGAGCCGGAGGCTGAACGATATCGCTGGGGGAGGCAACGCTCGTCGCCGCGGCCGCGGGGGCGAGAACGCAGACGGCGGCGATGGCCAATGCCGAGGTGAGCATGACGAAGGAGCCAGATAGGTGGATGCTGCGCATGTTCTTCTTTCGGTGAGTCGCGCGACTCGGGTGTCACGCCTCGATGAGATGCGTGCACAAAGTAGCGGTCCATCTACGCACAGTCATGATCGCCGCGCCTGACTTGTTCGCCGGTTTACGCGTGAGGGATCGAACGCCGCCCACACTCGTCTCGTTGAGCGGCTTCCCGTCAACCTGTCGTTGGCCGACCTTTCCACTGGTCGCGGCCGGGAACAGTCTGCCGAGAACGCGCCGGGCGCATGTAGTGGATAACAGGCCCTTATCCAGTACATGCCGCCGAGCTGGACGGCGTAGACCTGCGAGGGCGCCGAGACCGCGGTCACGCGACCAGAGCACGTTATCCGGTACATCGAGATCGGCTGTGGGTTCTGGGTGTAGGATCCGCGTTCCGATGTCACATGGCGAGTCCGTGAGCTGGGCGTTCCGCTGAGTCCGCGCTCCGTGTCATTTCCCTGAGCGGGGTGCTGTTCTCCTGCAGCGCTGCCTCCAATTCCTCTTCGGATGCCTTCAGTGAGCCATTTTCATCGTGAGTAGCGGTCGTCTTCGGTGTGTTGGAGGACGGTGATCGCGGCGATGATGGCGGTGGCGTGGTGCGGGCTGCAGCGCAGCTTGGTCAGGATCTTCCAGGTCTTGAGGACAGCGACGGCGCGTTCGCCCAGAGCGCGGATCTTCGCGTGGTGGCGGTTGACCTGTTTCTGCCGGGCGGACAGCTTCGGTCGCTGAGGTTGGCGTTTGAACGGGGTCCAGACAGTGCCGCCGGCGCCTTGGTAGCCCTTGCCGGCGAAGGTCATCACCCGCGCTGTGGTCAGGGCGTCGATCAGGCCGTGGCTGCGGGCCGTGGTCAGGTCGTGGACCGCGCCGGGCAGCGCCGGCGAGGCCCATACCAGCCGGCCCGCCGGGTCGGCCAGGATCTGGACGTTGACGCCGTGCCGGCGGTGCTTGCCGGAGTGGTACGGCCGTTGGTCGGCGACCCGGTCGATCGGGACCGGCGTGCCGTCGATGATCGCGTAGGCCAGCCGGGTGGCCCGAGCCGCCGCCCGGGCCAGGTCCCACGCGTGCCCGGCGAGCAGGTCGATCGCCTCGCGCAGATACCTCCAGACGGTGCTGACCGACACCGCGAACCCGGCCGCCAACCGGGTGAGGGTGTCGCCGTTGCGCAGGTGCGCCAACGTCATCAACGCCTGCTCGTGGGCCGGCAGCCGCCACCGACCGCCCAGCACGGCTCGTCGGCCCCGGATCAGCTCACTAAGGCGGGTCAGGCTGCGGGTGGACAGAGGGATGCTGGCAACATAGGTGAGCAACGAGACTCCCGGACAGGGCTGTCGTTCTTGGTCGACCGCTGTCCTACCGGGAGTCTCGTCCTATCTGGAGCACCGACACGCCGCCCGACCAGGCCCCAAGCCCACTCCGCCACGATGAAAATGGCTCAGTGCCTCTCGCAACCGATCACGTTCGGCTTCGACCTCCCGTAGTCGGGCTGTTCCCGCCTTGAGCCGGTCGCGTTCCGCGCGCAGGGTTCTGAGCTCGGCTGTGGCCAGTTCCAGGTCGGCCGCCAGCGCTTCGGCCGAGGTGCCTGAGCCCAGTTCGGCCTCGCGAACGGGCCTGCCTTGTTTCTCGATCGCTTCCTCGATGTGCTCGCGCAGTCCCTCGGCGTATACCAGCCAGTTCGAGACGCGGGCAGTGCGAGCGAGTTTGAGGAAGGTGATTTTCTCTCCGGCCTCGGACATCTCCTCGAGGGTCTTGAGTACTCGGCCTCGCTTGATCTCGCTGTCGCGCGCTCTGGCCTCACGCAGCACCTGGGCCGGGGTCCGTTTGACGGTGGCTCCGTCCGACGTCCTGTCGCGGACCTCGTCTAAGGAGGTGACGTCGGCGTCCCTGGGCATGGGGTCCTCGACTCCTTCGCAGCGATCTGGTCGGTGCTGCGCCCAGAGCCGCCCTGGCGTCGGGTGTTTGGGTTCGAAGGCGAGTCTGAGGTGCTCGGGGGTGGTGCCGAGCGCATTGGCGGCGGCTGTTGGTGAGAGGTGGCTTCTGATCAGCTTGGCTGCGCCTTCGGCGTCAGGCAGGAGCATGTCTCGGCCAGCGAGGTCGAGGTGGTCGACCAGCGCCAGGGGCGGAGACCAGGTGACGGGCTCGCCGATGCCGTGCGAGGCCAGGTAGGAGGCGGCGTGTTCGTCGAGAGCGGCCAGGAGCGACGGCGTCAAGATGACCGGCAGGTTCCAGATCTTGTCGGTGGAGTCCAGGTTCAGGAAGCCAGAGGGTGAGTAGAGGGCTGAGCCGGTCATGCGCTGGTAGAGGTATCGGCGCACTGCCGGGAGTCGGTACTGGTCGGCGGGAGGCGTTTCGGTTCGGCGGCGGATGTCGGTCCAGGTGGCCTCGGGCAGCAGGTCCGGGGCTGAGGAACAGCGGTACGGCCGTTATCGGTGAGATTGATCTTGGTGGTCGCGATGCCTGCCACCGGTGTGTCATCTGCCCCGAACGAGGAATCTTTCCGAGGTCAGGCCTTCTTGATAGGGGTCATCGTGTGCTGTCCTGAGCGGAGCTCTTGGAGATCGGGGATGTGGTTGTAGAGGGTGCCAACCGAGAAGCCCAGCAGCTTGGCGATCGAGGTGACGGAGCGCTCGGGGTCCGGGAGTAGGTCTCGGGCGGCCTTGAGGAGATCGGCGTCGACGACGGTGCGGCCGCGAGCCTTGGCGGCGGCCAGGCCTTCGTGGGTGCCGGCCACTATGAGTTCGCGGATGAACTCGGCCAAGGCGGCGAAGACGTGAAAGACGAGTCGGCCGCCGGGGGTCGTGGTGTCGAGCTGCTCGTGCAGGCTGGTGAAGCCGACCTCGCGGCGGCGCAGGTCGCCGACCATGGCGATGCGGTCGTGCAGGGAGCGGCCGTAGCGGGCCAGTTCGGGCACGACCAGGGTGTCGCCGGCGGACAGGAAGGCGTGGCAGGCCGCGAGTTCTGGGCGCTGGGCGTTCTTGCCGGACTTCTTGTCGGCGAAGATCTTGCGGCAGCCGGCGGTGGTCAGGGCGTCGATCTGGCGGTCCAGGCTCTGGCCGCGGGTGGAGACGCGGGCGTAGCCGATGCGGATCTCGGAGCGGACGGCGGGGAAGGCGGCGAGGAAGTCCTCGGGAAGGTCCGGAAGGGCGGCCGTCACTCCTGGATTCTCTCAACAAACGGTGTCCGGGGTAGTTGAAGAAACCAGGTTATTGAAGCGAGTTTTTGAAGGCTGTCCGCCCAGGTCGCCCTTCCCGGCCGCGGAGGCTTCAATAAACGAGCGTTTTCTGAAGGAGATGCGCTGCGCTGGTGCCCGACTCGGAGAAGAGACTCAATCTCTTGGTCTCATCCCGACGAGGAGGGCTTCGAGAACGCGGTCGACGTAGGTATGTGTCAGCTGTTCGTGGGTGATCAGGAACTGGAAGTACAGCGGCCCGGACAGGATGGCCATCGCCAGGTCCAGGTCGAAGTTGGGTGAGATCTGCCCCTGCTCGCGTGCTTTTTCCAGCCGGGCGACGGTCTTGGCTTCCTGCGGGGCGATGAAGCGCTCGTTGAGCGCGACGGCGACCTGGGGATCATTTTGAGCTTCGCCTACGAGCGCCCGGTACAGCGGGCCAAGTGGCGGCCGGCCCAGCAGGTTGATAGCCGCGTGGATCTGGGTGCGCAGGTCGGCGACGATGTCGCCGGTGTCGGGGTAGTCCAGTTCCGGTTCGTTCAACGACAGGAGGGAATCGAGGAACAGGGCCCCTTTGGACGGCCAGCGCCGGTAGATCGTGTGCTTGCCGACACTGGCGCGGGTGGCGACCGCTTCGATGCTGAGTTTGGCGTAGCCGATCTCCTGGCCCAGTTCCAGGGTGGTCCGCATGATGGCCGTGGTCCGGTCGGCGCTCTTCGCCCTCACCCTGTCACCGTAGCAGAACGGCACGTGCCGTATTGACATCTTGGACTAGATTCCTTCATCCTCCATCCAGCACGGCACGTGCCGTGCTGGATGGAGGATGGGCATGGAGGAATCAACGGCGCTACGGCTGGCGGGACTGACCAAGACGTTCGGCCGCAAACGCGTCGTGGACCACATCGAACTGGAGGTGCCGAGCGGCTCGTTCTTCGGCCTGGTCGGCCCCAACGGAGCCGGCAAGACCACCTCGCTGTCGATGGCGGTGGGTTTGCTCCGGCCGGATGCGGGCCGCGCCGAGATCTTCGGTGTTGACGTGTGGGCGGACGCCGTACGGGCCAAGAAGCTGATCGGTGTGCTGCCCGACGGGTTGGCGATGCCCGAGAGGCTGACCGGCCAGGAACTGCTGCGCTTCACCGGTCTGCTGCGTGGCATGGAGCGTTCGACGGTCGATCGCCGGGCGGAGGAGTTGCTGGACACCCTCGGGCTGGAGGCGGCCGAGCGGACTCTGGTGATGGAGTACTCGACCGGCATGCGCAAGAAGATCGGTCTTGCCTCCGCCCTGCTGCACGCGCCGAAGCTGCTGGTCCTCGATGAGCCGCTGGAAGCGGTCGATCCGGTGAGCGCGGCGACCATCAAGGTGATCCTGCGCCGGTTCGTGCACGGTGGTGGGACGGTGGTGCTGTCCAGCCATGTGATGGCCCTGGTGGAGCAGTTGTGCGACCACGTGGCGGTGATCGACGCGGGCCAGGTCGTCGCGTCGGGTCCGTTGGCGCGGGTGCGGGGTGGGTTGAGTCTGGAGGAGCGGTTCGTGAGTTTGGTCGGTGGCCAGCTGCCCGAGATGGAGGAGTTGGCGTGGTTGGCGTCCTGATCCGGATGAAGCTGGCCGTCCAGCGCAATTCCATGAGCGGGCAGCGCGCCGCTCAGATGATCTTCGGTGGTGGGGTGGGCCTGGCGCTCGCTGGCGCGGTCGTGCTGCTCGCCGGTCGGGACTATCCGGTGGCGTCGCTGCGGTTCGACCTGCTCGGTGCAGCGCTGGCGGTCTGGACGGCCGGCTGGCTCGTGGGGCCTGCTCTGTTCGGCGGCGGGGATGAGACTCTGCGCCCCGAGTATTTTTCTCTGCAGGCGATGTCCCCGCGCGTGTTGACCATCGGCCTGGCCGCCGCCTCCTTCATCGGCGTCGCACCGGCGGTGACCGTGGTGGCGCTGGCCGGACTGGTGGTCGTGGCGACCGGGTTCGGGGCGACGGCGGTCGCGGTGGTGGCGGTCATCCTCCAACTCGCCTTCACCGTGATCGCCTCCCGGCTGGTCACCGCCGCCCTCGGCCAGGTCATGCGGTCACGCACAGGTGCCGCGCTGGCGGCTCTGGTCAGTGCGGCGGTTCTGGCCGCTCTTCACTCGGGTTGGGTGCTGTCGCCGCTGGCCGGCGCGATGCTGGACACCGGGTTCCCCGGCGTGGTCGCCGGCTGGGTGCGCGCCCTTCCCTCGGGCTGGGGTCTGACCGCCGTCGAAGCGGCGGCCCGCGGTGACTGGCTGGTGGCCGCGGCCGCGCTGGCGGGCCTGGCCGCACTCGGCGTGGGGTGTCTGTACGGCTGGGCCGTACTGATCCAGCGGCGGCTGACCACCCGGCGCGCCAGCGGGCGCCCCGCCCGGGCCGCCACCGACCGGTGGGTACGCGGCCCGGTCACCGCGGTCGCCGCCCGCGAGCTGCGCACCTACACCCGCGACCTGCAACGCTTCCACTTCGTCTGCTTCGCCCTGGCGTACGCGCTGGTCTTCTGCCTTTTGCCGCTGGCCGCCGGCACGACGGTGTTCCTACCGTGGACCGGGCTGCTGTTCGCGGTGTGGGTCGCGGCAATCTCCGCCAACCTCTACGGCGACGATGGGACCGAACTGTGGGCCAAGATCATGATCCCGGGTGCGATTCGGTACGATGTGCGCGGCCGACAGCTCGGCTGGCTCCTTATCGCCGCGCCGCCCACCGTGCTGCTGACCGTCGGCTTGGTCGTCGCCTCCGGCCACCATGAGGTCTGGCTGTGGCTGGCTGCGCTGATTCCCGCCGTCTTGGGCGGCGGAGCGGGGGGCACCGTGCTGGTGTCGGTCCTGCGTCCGGTTCCGCTGGGCGATCCGCACCGCCGGGGCGGCAATCTGCTGGACAACGGCACCGATTTCGCTCAGGTCCTGCTGATGCTGATCCTGACCGCGGCCAGCGCCACACCGGCCTTCCTAGCCGTACGGCAGGGCCCCATCTGGGCCGGACCACTGGTGGGCGTAGCCAGCGGGGTGAGCCTGGCGTGGCTGCTGGGCCAGATCGCGATCGCTCGGCTCCAGAGCATCGCCCCCGATCTCCTGCTGCGTCTGCGCTCCGGCACCCGGCCGGAACGCAAACGCCCGACGATCATCGCGGCCGGCCTTCCTGGAAGGCCCGCAGGCCTGCAGCAGCGACCCCAGCCTGATCTGGGTCTGCGTCGACTCGGCCTCGACCTCGCCCCCGCCGGGCGACGGGCCTATGTCGTCGCCAGCTTGACCCTGTGCTGGGTACCCCTGGTGGCGCAAGGCGTGGTACCCGCGATCATGCTCTCCACTGGAGAGATCAACCGTTCGTGGTTCGTGGCACTGCACTTGCCGGAAAGCCTCCAATGGCCGACGATCATTGTGATGATCGTCATCGGACTTGTCCTGCTCACCACCGGTCTGGGAATCGGGCTCCACTACCTGGCCAGATCACGCCGACCCGTCGCATAGCGCTACCGGGCAAACAACTGGTGTCCTCGGGCGGCCAGCTGCACGGCAGAGCGGTCGACCTCGGCCAGAGCGGGGTTGACGGCTTCCGGCTGGTGGAGCAGGTCGTCGGTGGCGTATGCGCCGAAGCAACTGATGTCTAATCCGACACCACCACGAAGGCCACCAAGATCAATTCCTGCCTTTTTGGGGGCCACGTTCGAGAGCGGAGGGCTTGAACCACGGCCAGGGAGGTCGACGCGACCTGCTGCAGCCCACCTCCTGCCGAACCTGTTTCCATCGAGGCCCTCGGCCGTCGTGCAGGACGGGACCACCCGCGCCTGCTGAGCCCAGAAGGCCCCTTGCCTCTTAGTCGAGATCCTCCTCGGCGTCGCGAGCCGCTGGATCACGCAGCGGCCGCAACCCCTCGCCCGGCTGGGAGGCGGCGAAACTGTAGCGGCCCAGGAGATTGATGTGCCGCTGGCTCAGCGGCGACAGCCGGGCCACATCCTCATCCAGAACCTCACGTTCCTTGGGCGGGTGGGCGCGCAGGTGCGTCACGGCCGCGTCCAAGTAGCGGCTGTTCCACAGCACGATCGCGTTGAGCACCAGGCCGAGTGAGCCGAGCTGGTCTTCCTGCCCCTCGCGGTAGGCCTGGTGGATACGGCCGCGCCGGCCGTGGCAGACGTCCCGCGCCAGGGTGTGGCGGGCTTCTTGAATCGTCAGCTGCCGGTTGACCCGGTGCCGGTAGGTGTCATCGACCGGGTCGATCACCGCCAACAGGTGCAGGGTCTTGGCGATCCGACCGTACTCGGCGAACGCCTGCCCGAGCGGGGTGGGACGATCGTCAGGGCCGAACATGCGCAGCAGGTCATAGGCCCTCACCTGGTTGGTGATCAGAGATCCGGCCACGCGGAGCATGTCCGGCCACCACGTGGTGATCTTCTTGGTGTTGATCCTGTTACGCGCCAGCGCCCCCAGCGGCCCGTAGATTCCGCGCGGCCCCTCGGCCAGGTCGGCGAAGCGCGGCGAGAAGCGGTAGCCGAGGATGTCGAACACGCCGAAGACCATGTCGGAGTAGGAGGCGTCGTCGGTGGTGACCATCTCCGGTTTCACTCAGCCGTCCAGATTCAGCAGGGCGTTCAAAATGTGCAGGCTGTCACGCGGGGTGCCGGCCACGACCATCTGCCCGATACCCGACACTTGGTCGTTGATCGCGTTCAGCCAGGTGATACCGCGCTTGAAGTGGAGGTACTTGGGCGACGGGCCGGAGTTGATGCTGTGCTTGGGCACGATGAAACGCGGCCCGTCCACCGAGGCGAGCAAACCGCCGCCCCACGACCGTACGATCGGCACCGCCGACTGGGCGCCGATCAGTGCCGCGTTGGCTACGGCGAGGGTGTCGCCACGGAGGTAGTACTGGTCCACGTGAGCCAGCCGGTCACGGGTCAACGCCCGGTAGTGCGGGTTGATCACAGGCGTGAGGCCGATGTTGCACGCCTCGCTGACCAGCAGGGCGACCAGAGAAGTGGGCAGGTCGTCCATGCGGGTCCCGCCGTCGCCCAGGTGGACGAAGGCGTCCAGGAATCCGGTCCAGGCGTTCACCTCGAACAACAGGTCCGGCAGGTCGATACGCGGCAGCATCGCCGAAGTGGTCGCGCGCAGCCAGCGACTCGCTTTCGCCCAGCGCACCCAGGCGTTCCACGTTCAGCTTGGGCCCGCCCCTGTCGGAGGCGACGATGGAGACCTTGGCCTCCTCGCCGGCTTCTTTCAGCCGCTCGGCCATCTGCAGCCAGGCAGCGTCCAGCGCCGTGACCCGCTCGGCCAGATGCTCAGCCACCGGCGCCTCCAAGTTCAGCCCGGCCAGCACATCCTCGCGGACCGCCTGCCAGGCCGGGCCATCCAGCAGCCGGGCGCGAGGGTCGGATCAGCGGTGGGAGGGAGCGGCGTAGATGTCACGCCGGTGCAGAGCCTTGACCAGGTGCTCCAACACACACATCACGTACGCGTCGCGATCGACCGAGCCAGTGGGCAGATCCGGATTGGCGTAGACAGCGCGCCGCCACATCGGCGGCACCAACTTCTCGTCGATCTCCTTGGACAGCAGCGGCTTTTGTTTGATCTTCCGCCGCGCCAAGACCGGCAATCGCTTCACCGCTGCCAGCACCCGCCTGCCACCGGAGGCGGCGCCCAGCGCAGCCGAGTCACCCAGCAGCGTCAGGAACGGCCGGACGGTGTTGTATCGCTCCGTCAAGGACTGACGCATCCGGCTGTCACCGTCGTCGACATCGGGACCGATGAGCGTTCACCGGCCACGGCACATCCAAGGGAACTTCCAGAAAAAGGCCGACGTAGCGCACCGTGCAGAGCTGCAAAGCGAAGCCGATTTGATGTGACCGGGTTCGGCGCAGCGCGATCAAGTCCCGATCGACGTCATCGAGGTAGAAGAACCGTTCCAGCTCCGATCGCATCGGCACCTCGGCGAACGTCCCATACGCCGCAGCCTGCTCATCTGTCAGAAATTCCACCGGCACGGCGCGGACGATATCCATCCAGATCCACGCCCGAGGACGCGGTGATCGAGCCGATGCCGGGCCGGACCGGTCCAACCAAGAACAAGATCAATCTCACCGATAGCGGCTGTACCGCTGTTCCTCAGCCCCGGACTCCAATCTGATGACCGAGTTTCACGCCCGCTACGGCGGCTACGGCGTGATGATCTACTGGCACGTCGACAAGGGTCGGCTGTGCATCTACTCCCAGCTCAAGGCATGCTCCTCCAGCGAGGTCGCGGCAATGATCGAGGGGCTGCTGCGGCACGGCACCGACGCCGACATCGGGGCCAACTACACCGACACCCACGGCGCCAGCCTGGTCGGATTCGCCTTCACCGAACTACTCGGCTTCAAGCTCCTGCCTCGGCTGAAGAACATCGGCGCAATCCAGATGTACGCCCCGTCGGCCAACCAGGCGCCGTGGCCGAAGCTGGAGAAGGTGCTGAAGAAACGCCCGATCGACTGGGACCTGATCGCCCGCGACTACGACCAGTTGATCAAGTACGCGACCGCCCTGCGGCTGCGGACTAACGAGGCCGACCAGGTGCTGCGCCGCTTCTTGAAGGCCAGCAGCCCGTCTATCTCGCGCTCGAAGAACTCGGCCGGGTGATCCGCACGATCTTCGCCTGCGACTATCTCGCCGACGAAGGGCTCAGGCGGGAGATCAACAGCGGGCTGCAGGTGGTCGAGAACTGGAACTCCGCCAACGACAAGATCTTCTACGGGCGGTAAGGCGTCCTCACCGGCGCTGACCGCGAGCACGCCGAGGTCTCCATGCTCGCCCTGCACCTGCTCCAGGTAGCGGCCCGCCCAGACGGACAGGCTGTCGGCGGCCTGGCCGGCGGCTGTGCGCAGCCGCCGGCCAGGCCCACCCCCACGACCAGGACGTCCACTGTCTGCATACCCTGCGACGCTAGGCGCGCCGTGCCCGCCGGGGCGACCGTTTGCACGGGGCCCACCCGATACCTCCACAGCACCACCACACAACGGGCCGCGACAGCGTCAGTCCTGGGCTCCGGCGTCGATGCTGCCGACGGTCAGGTCGATCAGCGCCGCGATGGCCTCGGCGACGGTGGCCCGCCCCCGGTTCAGCTCCGCGGCGATCGCCTCGGCCGCGCCGAGCGCGCCGGCGCAGCGCAGCCGGAGGGCTTCCCGCGTGAGGCCGGAGTACGGCCGCAGGGCGGTGGCCATCAGGTCCGTGTAGTCGTCGAGCAGTTCGCGCTCGATCGCCTCCATCTCCTGGTCCCCCTTGAGTGCGGCCGAGACGGCGGTCCACTCCGGCATGTCGGTGGCGCAGGCGAAGTAGGCGGCGCTCAGGACGCGGGCGATCTCGCGGGGGACGGCCGGGGCATCTCGCAGGGCCTCCTTCGAGGCGGTCCGGTGCCGCTCGTCGAGCCGCCGGTAGAGTGCGATCAGCAGGCCGGGGCGGGTGCCGAAGTGGTCGTAGACGATCGGCCTGCTCACTCCGGCGGCCTCCGCCAGGCTGAGCAGCGTGAGGCTGTCGGTGCCGTGGGCGCGCACGATCGCCATGGCGGTGTCGAGCAGTTGCTCCCGCCTGGCCGGCTTGGACAGGCGAGTCGATCCCGTGGTCATCGTCCTCCCTTGCGTTGCCTCTCAGCATAAGCTACAAAATGTAAGTTACAGAATGTAGGTTAGTGAGAGGACATCACCGTGGAGCACTCCGTACTGATCATGGGCGGATCCGGCCAGGCGGGCGCGGGGACCGCAGCCCTCCTGCGCCGGTGGCACCCGGAACTGCCGCTGACGATCGCGGGCCGCGATCTCGGCCGCGCCCGCCGGGTCGCCGACGAGCTCGGCGCCGCGACAGCCGTGACCATCGATCTGCGGCGAGGCGACCTCGGCCTCCAGCGGACCGACAGCTACTCGGCGATCGTGGCAACGGTGTGGGACAGCCACCTGAACGGACTGCGTTACGCACAGGACCGCGGCCTGCCGTACGTCAGCATCTCCAGCGGCCTGGTCGACATCGGCCCCGAGGTCGTCGCCGCCGGCCTGCGAGCCGGCGCGGCGCCGATCCTGCTGGCCAGCCACTGGTACGCCGGGCTCGTCGTCCTCGCGGTGCTCGACCTCGCCAGAGAGTACGACCGGATCGACACCATCGAGGTCAGCGGCGTACTGGACGAACAGGACAGCGGCGGGCCCGCGGCCACGGCGGACATGGCACGCCTGCTGGCCGCCACCTCGGCGGGGCACGTCCGCCGCGACGGCGTCTTCGGCTGGGTCAGCGGCCCCGATGCGCAGGTGGAGGTCACCAGCGTCGACGGCGCCGTGCTGCCCGGCCAGATCGTCCCCATCCTCGACGTGCCGAGCCTGGCCGTCGCGACGGGCGCGCCCAACGTCCGCTTCGCGTTCGCGATCGGCGAATCCGCGGGCCGGCGCCGCGGCGGACCCGCGTCCACGGAGGTCAAGATCGACCTCGAAGGCGTGGACCGCGCGGGCGCACCACTGAGGACGAGCCGCTACCTCCTCCACCCGGAGGGGCAGCGCCCCCTGACGGCGCTCGGCGTCGCCCTCGGCGTCGAACGGCTGCTCGGCCTGCGCGGCGACCCCGCGCCGCCCGGCATCCACACCCCCGAGGCGTTGATCGACCCCGCCTACGCGGCCGAGCGGATGACAGAGATCGGCGCCACCTTCGCCGACGCACGAGACGATCACTGACTCCGCCGATCGAGAATCGCGGACGGCGCACCCGTGAGATGACCTGGTTCATGATGGCTCTGCCAGGTACGGGCCGCCCTGCCGAGCCCCATCGGGGTGGATGAGGCCCACACCCGGCTGATCTTCGGCGATCAGCCGGCCAGTGCCTGCAGCAGGCGTTCTCGCTGTTGCCTGGTCAATCCGCCGACCCGGCGCTTCTCAACCACCCCCGACACGCTGGTCGTACCGGACTTCATGGCGGCCAACAGCGCGCTACGCGCCGTGCGAGCCTGGGCAGCCTTCTCCAAGGCCTTCGCCCGCTGCTGCGGCGTCATCGTCGGCACTGCCATCAGAACTGCCGTCCCACCCTGTAGATCGACTGCTCGAACTCCTGCGCCACACGCTCCGACCGCAGGTCAACAGCCATCGTCCCGCAGAGCGTCAAATCATGTGACACTAACCCCGGCTCATCGTTCCCCTAGGGTGTGTCCAGTTAACGGTGTAACTCAGTTTTGATTGGTTCTATCGGGAGGTCGGGGTCAGACGGCCTTCGAAGGTGATCGCGAAGGCGTTGAGCGCGGCCTTCCACCGGTTGACCCAGCGCTTGCGGCCCTTCCCGGTCGGGTCCAGGCTCATGATCGCCATGTAGACGCACTTGAGCGCGGCCTGCTCGTTCGGGAAGTGGCCGCGTGCCTTGACCGCGCGGCGGATCCGGGCGTTGACCGACTCGATCGCGTTGGTGGAGCAGATCACCCGGCGGATCTCGGCGTCGAAGTTGAGGAAGGGCACGAACTCGGCCCAGGCGTCCTCCCACAGCTTGACGATCGCCGGATAACGCCCGCCCCAGGTCTCGGCGAACTCATGGAACCGCTCCAAAGCGGCGGCCTCGGTCGGGGCGGTGTAGATCGGCCGCAGCGCCTTGGCGATCGCGTCCCAGTGCCGGCGGGCGGCGTAACGGAAGGAGGCTCGCAGCAGGTGCACCACACAGGTCTGCACGACAGCCCGGGGCCAGACCTGCTCGATCGCCTGCGGCAGGCCCTTAAGCCCGTCGCAGACCACCATCAGCGCATCGCCGGCGCCGCGATTCTTGATCTCGGTGAGCACGTGCAGCCAGAATTTCGCACCCTCACCGCCCTCCCCGGCCCACAAACCGAGGATGTCGCGCTCGCCGTCGACGGTGACCGCCAACGCCACGTAGACGGGCCTGTTGGCGACCTGGCCGTCACGGATCTTCACGTGGATCGCATCGATGAAGATCACCGGATAGACGGCATCGAGTGGCCGGTTCTGCCACTCGGCCATCCCCTCCAAGACCTTGTCGGTGATGGTGGAGATGGTCTGCCTGGAGACCTCGGCGCCGTAGACCTCGGCCAGATGCGCGGAGATCTCCCCGGTGGTCAGCCCCTTGGCGGCCGGCGAGATGACCATCTCGTCGACGCCTGAGAGCCGCCGCTGCCACTTGCGCACGATCTTCGGCTCGAAGCTGCCGTCCCGGTCTCGTGGAACGGTGATCTCCACCGGCCCGACATCGGTCAGCACGGTCTTGGACCGAGTGCCGTTGCGGGAGTTGCCCGTCTGACTGCCGGCCCGCTCGTGCTTGTCATAGCCGAGGTGATCGGTGATCTCGCCTTCCAGCGCCGATTCCAGCACCAGCTTCGTCAGCCGGCCCAGCAGCCCGTTCTCGCCCACCAGGTCCAGGCCCTCGGCGCGGGCCTGGTCGACCAGCCGGCCGACCAGCTCGCGATCCGACGCCTTGTCTTTCCGCGTCACCGCGGCTTCCTCCAGGTCCATGTC
This sequence comes from Streptosporangium sp. CA-115845, assembly GCF_050943795.1. Classification (NCBI taxonomy): domain Bacteria; kingdom Bacillati; phylum Actinomycetota; class Actinomycetes; order Streptosporangiales; family Streptosporangiaceae; genus Streptosporangium; species Streptosporangium sp. CA-115845. The sequence continues at coordinate 4,900,560 of NZ_CP191988.1, forward strand.
TGCGGATGCCTGAATCACAGTACTCATCAGGTGTATCTCCTTGATCAGGAGTTACACCGAAAACCGTACAGTCCCGAAAAACGTCGGAATGTCGACGACAAATATTAATACCCGGGTCACGGCTTCTATGAAGCCGTATCACGCAGTTGGATCTAAAGGTTACGGCCCAAATGATGTGGCGAACGTGACATGGTTCGAACTGCCGCCGGGAGTAACATCCGTAACGGCGCGACGCATTGAGCAGAGCGTGATGGAAGGCTGGAAGTCGCAAGGCGTTACACTTCTTAACCGAAGAGACCCAGAGTTCTACGTGCCGTTCGGGGGTTATATCCCTTAGGGCAAGAGATGACCCGGCTCATGCTGAGTACAACAGCATGAGCCGGGTTCGCCGTAGGCGCTGCTGCGCCACTCGTGATCGGAGGCTGACATGGGAACGTGGGGCGCAGGCCCGTTCGACAGCGACACGGCACTAGATCTGCTAGATGCGGTTAGCGGACTCCCTCAAAGCGAACGGCTTGAATCTATCGTAGGTACACTGAATTCTGGCATGTCGGAGGGCCCTTCTGCCATATCTTCAGTGACTCCAGAAGAGGTAATAGCGGCAGCATCAATAGTTGCGGCAAATTTGCCGAGCGGGGAGTCCTTCCCGTGGAACGGTGAAGTTTCAGGTATTTCTGAATGGCTACCCAAGCCGGTCCCGGCCGCTGTAGTTGAAACTGCACTTCGCGCACTAGACGCAGCGCTTCCTTCCGATGGTTGGTGGTGGGAGAGCTGGATAGATGCTTCAGAAAAAGCTCAGATCCAAGACTCGCTGGAACAAATCCGAAGCGTATTACGAGGCCTGAATTAATGATTCCGAATCCCCGCCGCGGTAGATTCGGCGCGCCTCAGGGAAGCGATGGCCTCGTGTGGCAGGGCGATGCGGCGTTTGGAGCTGGGGGGTAACGGCATCCTCGACCAGATCGGCGAGCATCCGTGGCAACGCTGAGGCGCAGGTATCGAACACAGAAGGTACTCATGTCCAACAAGCAGCAGGTAGAAGCGGCTTTGGACCTCGCCAGAGGGCTCCTCGACGAGCCACCTTTGTTCACCTCTCAGGTCTCGGATTTGATAGGACTGGTGCGTCGTTACTCGGCGATCGAGTTCGATATACCTGGATTGCCAGATGTAGACGAGTACCTCTTTCAATACGGAAAGGTGAGCTGGTTTTCCGAGCCAACCTTTGTTCTCAGCCTGGTTCGCCAGCTCGAAGTTATCGACTCGTCTGGAGAGCACGAGTACTACGTTCAGATACAGTTCGAATTCGGATACCCATTGGATAATGAACTCGAGTCTGCCGGGAGTCACACTGAATGGTGGTTCCCAGAGGATGGGATATCTCTCGATGCATGGCTGGAGTCCGTGAACCGAGCTTCAATTATGAATATCCTTACTCAAAAGACGCCGCGAGAGTTCGAAGTCTGGCAAGACCAGACTTAAGTCTTGAAGGGTGGTAACCCTGAAGCCCCGCCGAGTTTATTTCGGCGGGGCTTCAGAGCTGTTTGACGGCTACAGAGACCTGATCGTTTTCTGACGGCTACGTTTCGGACGCCGCGAGAAATCCATGATCATATGTCGTGTCGGCGCGAGGGCGACGCTCTGAGAGAGCCGCTGGCGGACGAACAGCGCAGTGCCGGTGTAAGAGGATGTTCGCGGGCGTGCGGCCCGGAGAGCACCGCTCAGCGCTCCGGCTGCCTGCAATCCGGATATCGGAGCAGGATTCGGACAGCCGGAGGCCGGGTGAGCTCAGTCACCGGGCTCCGGCTGGGGCCAGGTGGTCGTTGACGTCGGCGATGAGTGCATCGCCCCGGGGTGCCGCCAGCGGTGCTGAACAGCAGACTGATGTTCACCGCACCCCGGGGCGAGCGCTACGGGCTCTCGGCCGCAGCATCGCGGAGAGGCGTCAAGCTCCTCACCGGTGTGGGTTCTCATTTGATCTGGCGAGAGCGACCTCACTGACCTGTGGCTCGCCAGTTGTGTTCGTCTGACCAGCTGACGCTGCTTCTCATCTGAAGTGGCGAGTTTCCGGGAACGGCTTAGGGAACCACTGCTTCTGCTGCTCAACTTGGTGGTTGCGTCGGATGGTGGCGAATCTGCGCCTATGGGCATCGACCCACCTGGTAAGCGCGTCGCGGTGTCCCCAGAGAAGTCGGTAGTCGGATCGAGCGCTTGGCTGAGGTGTATCGCCCAGGTGGTGAGCGACGCGGCGATAGAAACTGTCGAGTTCCCATTTGTTGACCATGGCGACATGGCGACGCCAGGACAGATCGGTGAGGATCTCGGTGAGTGCGACGGCTTCGGGGAAGCTCACAACGGGCTGTCGGATGGCCCCGGGGATGCCGAGGGCTTCGGCTCTGACGTGCCATCGCTTGATGGTCGCGGGTAGCTGCCCCGCAGGATGTTCTGCCCAGTCTCGGGTGATATGCCATGCCTCATGCAGGATCTTGGTGACCCGGCCCGGGTCGGGGTCGTCTGCCAGGAGCCGCTTGTAGCGGTGATCGGCGGCGATGATGTCGCTGGCGCGGGACAAGTCGTACTGGGTGGTCTCGGAGAAGGTCCCCAACCAGCGCCGGTGACGACGGCAAAGAAGTGGATCATCTGGTGCGCGGATCAGGGCCGTCCCCGGGGTGGGGCCGCTGGCTCTGCGGAGCAGGCAGAGTCGGCAAGCGGGTCGGGGCCGGGGAAAGGGGACGTAGTAGTAGACGGCTGGACGATCAGCCGGCAGCCGATGTGAGCGGTGAAAGGGCATCCCCATGCTCAGCGCGGGCAGGGCCTTGTGAAGGCGGTCGAGTGAGATGCCGGCGTAGGTCGCGAGGCGGTCGATGGCGTGGTCATTGAGGCAGGCATCGCGGGTGAACAGGTGGTAGCCGGTGCCGTAGCGGTGTTCACCGATGGCGCGCAAGATAGCGGTGGGGAGTAGGTCGTTGGCCTCGGCCAGGCGGCGGGCGTAGGAGGGGACGGTCTCTCCGCCGATCGGGCGGACCCTCACGGGCAGAGGCCGGGCTTGGGCTTGCCATAGTTTCATGAGCGGGGCCTGCGGCCAGCGACTTTGGTCGTGGTGGAGGCCCGCGGCTGAGGGCCGGGGTCGTATTGCTGTTCGGCGGCGGTGTCCAGGAGAACCTCGTTCAGATGCTTCTTCGCAATCTTCTCGGTGCCGTCGGCGATCGCGTCGTTGGCCGCATCGTGGATGAGCTGGTCCAGGCTGCCGATCATGCCTCCGGTGCGCCGATGCAGGTAGTGGGCGTGTTCCAAGAGCATCCCGGGGCGGTGGCGGTGCAGCCGCAGGGGCTCTTCCATGCTCACGATCAGCTTGTCCCAGTGCTCGCGTTGCGTCTTGAGGCCGTAGCCGAACGGGGCAGTGTGAACGGTCTTGAAGCGACCGGCGATCTGCCGTCCGCGCATCCCCGAAAACAGGCCATGCTCGGGCAGGCCCGCGTATACGAAGGTCGCCGGGACGCTGTCGAACAGGTATTTGAGGTGATCGGAGGCGTTGGCGCCGCTGCGGGTGTTCAGGTCCAGCCGATGGACCTCGTCGACCAGGACCAGGCTGCAGCCGACCTTGCGCAGCACCTATAGGACGGCGTGGGTGACGAAGTGCTCGCCATCGTTCTTGGCGACGGGCAGGCCGAGGAACGCCGCCAGTTCCAACGACAGCTTCGCCGGTGTCGCGTCGTAGGGGACCACGATGTAGACCACCGGGATCCGGCCTTGAACCGCGGGAGTACGGCGCTGCAGGTCGATCTGGTGCTTCTTGCCGAGCTGGGTGATCGAAGTGGACTTGCCGGTGCCGCTGGCACCGGCCACGATCAGGCCCTTGCGGCCGAGCTGCTTGCCCCGGTTGTTGGTGATCAGCTTCAGGCCGATCGTGGTGACACGCACGATGTCGGGGGTGGCGACCAGGAGCAACTGGCTGTGATATCGCTGCCGGGCATCGTTGTAGATCTCCCGTTCGGTGACGGTGAGCCGGGCTATGTCCTGCTGAGACAGCAGCCGCGGGGGTTCGATGCCGCCCTGGGAGGCGAACGCCGTCCAGCCCTCCCTGGTCGTCAGCGGATGCCGCCCCAGATCATCGGCCGCTTCTATGTCCGCGGGCAGGTAGCCGGCGCTCACCGCACTAGACCTTCCTGATCATCGGAGAACGGATCGAACAGCCCGAACCCGACCACGGTCCCCTCCAACGGTTCTGGCTCATCGCCGCCTTCCTCCTCGGGCGGCTCGTGTGCATGCTGGTCGCTCGTGACGCTGGCTTCGGCCACCACCTCCGGGTCGCTGGCCTGCTCGCCAGGGCTGTCGAATTCGGCGCTTTCGCTGCTGAACGCGACGGCCGGTAGCAGGCCAGGAGGCAGATGGTTGCGCATCGTCGTGGCGGCCCGGGTGCGGGCCAACGCCCGATCCGTGGGGCCGGGGCCTTGGCCAGCCCGCTGCAGCAACGCGGCCAGCACCACCGCGACGGCGGTCTCGTTGGTCGCATCGACTCCCCGCTGAGCGGCGATCTTTCGAGCATGCCGCCAGGTGAAGTCGGCAAACGGCTGGACCACCACCGACAGGTGACTCCACGGCGCCATGATCCATCCGCCCTGATAGTGGTCACGGACCCAGACCCGAGTGACGTCGTAGGGGTCGTAGTGAACCTCCCACTGATGCTGCCTGGTAGCGACCGGAGACGGATACCCGCTGTAGGAGCGCAGCTCAGGGCAGGTGTAGGTGCGGTAGTCGATCTGGACTCCGCCGTCCACGATCGCCCGCCACTTCACCGGCAGCAGCTCGATGTAGTCCTCGCCCGACAGCGCCACCGGGACGTATCCCGCAGCCGCCACCAACGCCGCATACGCGTCGTTGGGCGAGGCGGGCCGGTCCGGCGTAAACGGATGGCGAAGGCCTTCATGCGGCCGGCTCTGCCAGCCGGCGATCACCCACTCATCCAGCATCTCCTGCAAATCGGCCATCGACCACACCGCCCGGTCAGCGACGTCGCTTCCGCGATGGGTCACGTCCGGGCCGGTGTAACCAGCCACGTGCTGGCAGAACAGCGTGTTGATCGACTTGAACGTCCGCTCGATGATCGCCTTGTCGGTGCCGGTCTGCTGATGGGCGGGCTGCACCGAGATCCCGAGGGTGTCGGCGGCTCGCAGGAACACCTCCGACAAGAACACCCTGCCATGGTCGATCACGACCGTGTCCGGGACGATGACCGGCTTAGCCGCCGCCAGCTCCAGCCGGGTATCGACATCCACCAGCCGCCGGTGGGGAATCCGCGACGCCGACATTGCCAGCGCCTGACTCCAACCCGGCCGCATCGGCTCGGGCACCATCATCCGGGCCAGCAGCAACGCCGCGTCCATCGCCTTGGCGCCGACCGGCCGCAGCACCGCCGCGCAGATCGTCCGGGTCGCGACATCGATGGCCGCGACCAGCTCGGGCCGATCGATCCTCCCGTCGTCCATCACCGCCATCACATCCAGCGGCGTGCCGTCCATCTGCACCTGCTCACCGGGCCGGGCCGCGATCGTCGCGGTGAACACCCCATCCGGCCGGTTCGCAATCTGGCGACGGGTCACCGCCGATCCGAACGTATGCCTCCCGACCGACAGCACCTCCAGCAGCCGGTAGAACGTCGCCTTCGACGGAACCGGCACCACCCCCGGCCCGTGCTCGTCATCCAGCAGTCGCTTGATCTGCTCGATCACCCGGGACCGGGTGCCCGTTGAGGTGGTGGTCTGCGCGTCGATCACCGCGGACGCGGCCGCCACCACCCGCGCGTCCACGTTCCCCGTCGGTTTGGCGCGCCGGGTGTAGCGGGTGTCCACCAGCCCCCACAGACCCTGCTCGCGGTAGCGGTGGCGCATTCGCTGCACCGTGCGGACACTCGCTTTGATTCCCATCGCCGACAGCTCGGCCGCCTTGGCCTGTTCCCGCTCATGCAGGGGATGCAGCAGCGGGTCGTACTCCGGTCGTGCTCGTGTCCCTTCCGGCGCATCCGGGGCCAGCCCGGTCTCCATCTCGACCAGATGCCGTTCCCAGTCACGAGCGGCCTGCACGACCGGCTCGGGCAGCGCCTCCAGCAATCCCACCGGCGCGATCCGCGGTGTCGGCGCCGTCACCCCGACGACGGCGAAGTCCGGGGCGGCCAGCAGATACGGCAACGCCACCACACTGGTTGCCCCGGAAGAGGCCACCAGCCGCACCGCACCGCCGGACAAGGCCACGACTTGCTGCTCGACACCATCGAAGATCACCCGGTCGCCGACCCGGATGACTTGCGGCCGTTCAACCGCCATGCGCACCCGCTCCGCTCTCGGCAACAACGGCGGTGCAGACCACACTCCGGTCGCTCAGCACCAGCGAAAGATCCGCCACCAGCTCGTGCCGCCACATCAGGTGGTAAAGCACCGGCAACGTCGCGATGGGGTCTCCGGCCTGTTCCGCCCCCGCCATCAGCGCCTGCGGCTGCGTGAACACCTCGCGCAGCCGCTCCGCCATCACCGCATCGAAGCAGCGCGGATGCCGGTAGCCGGCCAGCCAGCGTTGATTGGCAACCAGGACCTCGTCCATGCAGCCCCAGACCGCATACCGCCACCCCAGCAAATCACATGCCCGCTCCGTGATCTCGAATGCCTCACGATCACGTGCACCGATCCGCTCCAGCGGACGCGAGTCCAACACCAGCACCGCGCCGTCGGCGATGCGCGCGAAGAAGTCCGGCGCGTGTCTACGCGCCCTGCCCGACGGCCCTTTCCACAACAGCCAGAACGGCTGAGATACGATCGCGGTCACCATGGGATCGAAGTCCAACGCCACAAGGTGATCACGCTCAACCCACGACTCGAATCCCACCCGTCGGCCCATCGTCGCCGACCAGTACCAGCCCGGATAGTTCAGCTGGCCCCGGTACGACGGAAACGACCGCACCGGTCGGCACTGCTCCAGAGCTACTCCGGCCAGATGACTCCACGGACCCTGCAGCTCAGTCCCGTCCTCGGCTACGTAGATCGCTTCGAACTCAGGAGCTACCAGGCCAGTCTCGGTCACATCCTCCGGCGGTGTCCTCACCATCCGCTGCACGATGTCCTGTCTCATTGATCACGAGGCAGATCTGTGGATGTCTCGGTCCGCGAGAAGGTGTCTCTAACACCCTCCGCAGTTCTGGCGGTCGCGGCGGCGTGCTCGTCGGCGGTCATGCCGAGGTCAGGGTAGCGCTGGTTGAGGTCGTGCTGGTCGTCAGCCCACTGCTGATAGTTCCGCCGGACGGTCAGGTCGTCGGAGTCGGTGATGCGGGCGATATCGGCCCAGGTGACCCCGGCCAGTAGCGCGTGGTGGACGTTGGAGGGATGGCGCACGGTGCGCGCGATGCTCTCCGCCAGTGCCAGTAGTTCGATGTGTTCGGCCACGGTGAGCGGCGGCCGGTCGTCGGCTCCATGCCGGGCGGGGTCATAGACTCCTCGGGCTACCAGCTCAATCCGGGCACGAGCCGATGCGTTCTTGGCGGCTAACTCGTTGTAGCGCTCCAGTTGCCGACTGACGGGCATGTCGTAGCGAGCGTCGTGCCAGGTCGTGCTGTGCTCAGGCGTGGTCATGACGATTCTCCAGGGCGTGTGCAGTCACCGGGAACTCCTGACCGGCGGGCACGAGGTGCTTGGCTGGATGGCCACGCGCCTCCGGGTAGACGGCTTCCTCGCCATAGAAGCGGTCTCCCGATGTCCGCAGGATCGAGACGACAGCGTCTGCAGCTGATGAACCAGAAGGCGTCCGGCGGGCTGAATCATGAGCTCACATGCGCCCTGAACCGCTCGTGAGCGCTCTGCTTGGAGATTCCCATCGCCTCACCTATCTGTGCCCAGGAGACGCTGGCCTCCCGTGCCCCGGCGACGGCCTGGTCGAGCAGGGTGCGTTGCCAGCTCTCCACCTGAGACAGCAGGGTGAGGGCGGCCAGAGGACGTTCGGCGGCGAGAGCGACGATTCGCTCGCACAGAAGGTTCGACTTGATCACCAGCTCGCCGGGCGGTGCCGCGGCGATCAGGGAGGCGGCGTGTCGGCTCCACCACTGGTACTCCGTCTCTTTGGCCCCTTCCGGTGTGGCCGGGAACCGACGCCGGTCGACCCACCCGCAGGAACATGCGGCCTGGTGGCCGACGAAGGTCCTGGTGAAGGCGCTGGCAGATGAGGCCAGCTCGCCGGTGGGGAGCACCGGAGCGGCGAAGCCCTCGTGGTCGGGAATGTCCGGGCATGTGAACGTCATGCTGGTCAGGATACCCTGACGAATTGCCGCACATGCGAGAACGCTTTCGCAGCTCGCCCAGAGGACCGGCCCGCCGGGCAACCAGCCGAACATCCTCCCGGCCCGTGACCGTTCATGCCTCATGATCGATGAGACTGCCTCCCTTCCAACGAGACGGGATACACGAAGCCATCCTCGCCACATCAGATGAGACCTCGCCACCGACTTCGCCAGATCACTTGAGAACTCGCCACTTCGGCTGAGACCTCACAGCGCTCGCCGGGCCTTCCGGTTGGCAGGGTGTCCAGCGGCCGATGACTCTGCGGTTGTTACGGATTCCGCATCGGCCTGCTCAATGATCTCATCGGCCGTGATGGTGCTGGCCGTGAGCGTGGGCAGCAGGTCAGGCGGCAGGTGATTGCGGACCGCCGCGGCGGCCCGGGTGCGAGCCAAGGCCCGCTCAGTCGGATCGGGGCCCTGCCCAGCCCGCCGCAGCAACGCGGCCAGCACCACCGCGACGGCGGTTTCGTTGGTGGCGTCTACCCCGCGCTGCGCGGCGATCTTGCGGGCGTGCCTCCAGGTGAAGTCGGCGAAGGGCTGCGCCACCAGGGACGCGTGACGCCACGGCGCCATGATCCACCCGCCCCGGTAGTGGTTGCGAATCCAGACCCGGGTGACGTCGTAAGGATCGTAATGAACCTCCCACCGACCGCCCTTGGCCGTGATCGGCGACGGGTAGTGGCTGTAGGTGCGCAGCTCGGGGCAGGTATAGGTGCGGTAGTTGATCTGCACTCCGCCATCCCCAATCGCCCGCCACTCCGCCGGCAGCAACTCGATGTAGTCCTCACCCGACAACGCGATCGGGATGTAGCCCGCAGCCGTGACCAGGGCAGCGTATGCGTCGTTGGGGGAGGTGGGCTGGTCAGGGGTGAATGGGTGGCGCAAGCCTTCATGCGGTCGCGACTGCCACCCGGCAACAACCCACTCGTCCAGTTGTTCCTGCAGGTCAGGTAGTGACCACACCGCTCGCTCATCGACATCGGCGCCGCGGTGGGTGACATCCCGGCCGGTGTAGCCGGCCACGTGCTGGCAGAACAGAGTGTTGATCGACTCGAACGTCCGCTCCATGATCGCCTTGTCGGTGCCGGTCTGCTGATGGGCGGGCTGCACCGAGATGCCGAGGGTGTCGCAGGCACGTAGGAACACCTCCGACACGAACACCCTGCCGTGGTCAATCACCACGGTGTCAGCCGCTATGACCGGCTTGGCCGCCGCCAACTCCAGCCGCGTGTCGATGCTCACCAGCCGCTGATGCGGGATCCTGGAGGCCTTCATCGCCAGCGCTTCATCCCAGCCGGGCCGCATCGGCTCCGGCGTCATCATCCGCGCCAGGAGCAACGCCGCGTCCACCGCCTTCGCACCGACCGGGCGTAACACCGCAGCGCAGATGGTCCGGGTGGCGACATCAACCGCGGCGACCAGCTCGGGACGGCCGATCACCCCATCGTCCATCACCGCCATCACATCCAGCAAAGTGCCATCCATCTGGACCTGCTCGCCGGGCCGGGACGCGGTGGTCGCGGTAAACGCGCCCTCAGGGCGGTTGGCCATCTGGCGGCGGGTGGTCGCCGACCCGAAAGTGTGCTTCCCCGCCGCCAGCACATCCACCAGCTTGTAAAAGGTCGTCTTCCCCGGCAATGGCACTGTCCCGGGCCCATACTCCTCTTCCAGACCCTGCTTGATCTGGCTGATCACCCTGCCCTTGGTGCCCGTCGACGTGCTGGTCTGCGCGTCGATCACCCGGGCCGCGGCCTCGACCACACGGGCATCCACGTTCCCGGTCGGCTTGGCCCGCCGTGCGTATCGGGTGTCGACCAGCCCCCATAACCCCTGATCACGGTAGCGAGCACGCATCCGCCGGACCGTCCGGACACTCGCCTTCGTCCCCGCCCTGCACAACTCCTCTGCCTTGGCGCGCTCCCGCTCGACCAGAGAATGCAGCACCGGGTCGTACTCCGGACGAGGCTGTGTTCCCTCGGGTGCGCCCAGCGGGAGCCCGGTCTCCACCTCCACCAGATGCCGCTCCCATTCCCGGGCAGCCGTCAGCACCTGTTCTGGCAAGGTGGCCAACAACCCCAGCGGCGGCACCCGCGCCACGCGCCCGTCACCCTGATCTCCCCCGCCCAAGACGGCGAAGTCCGGCGCAGCCTGCAGATACGGCGCCAGCACCACACTGGCCTCGTTCGCCGTCGACAACAACCGCACCGCGTTGCCGGACAATGCCACCACCTGGTGCTCGGCGCCCTCGAACCGCACCCGGTCGCCGATGCGCAGCACCGGCCGGTCAACCACGACGGCCCCCTGCCCCCATGGCCGTCTTCACGATGCTGCGGTCGCTGAGCACCAAAGACAGATCCGCCTCCAGCTCGTGCCGCCACATCAGGTGAAACAGCACCGGCAGCGTCGCGATCGGATCCCCGACCAGCTCGGCCCCGTCCATCAGGGCAAGCGGTTGGGCGAACACCTCACGCAACTGGGCCGCGACCGCCTCATCCATGCACCGCGGATGCCGGTAACCCGCCAACCACCGCTGGTTGGCCACCACCACCCCATTCATCGTGCCCCACACCGCATACCGCCATCCCAGCAGGTCACACGCCTACTGCGTGGCCTGGAACGCCTCCCGGTCACTCTCACCGATCCGGTCCAGCGGCCGTGACTCCAGCACCAGCACCCCGCCCCCGGCCACCCGGACGAAGAAATCAGGAGCATGTCTGCGTAGTCGGCCATCGACGCTCCATCGCAGCCAAAACGGCTGTGACGCAACCGCTGTCACCACAGGATCGAAGTCGATCGCGATCAGGTGGTCCCGCTCAACCCACGACTCGAACCCAACCAGGCGGCCCATCGTTGCCGACCAGTACCAGCCCGGATAGTTCCGCTGCCCCGCGTATGACGGAAACGACCGGACCGGACGAGCCGCCTCCAGCTTCACCCGGCTCAGCTCCTCCAGCTTCACCGACCGTTCGACGCCGTCCGCATCCACATAGGCCACATCGAACCTGCTGGCCACATCCAGCGAATCCGCACTCACTTAGTCATCGTGGCCACATCTCCGCGGACTGGCCACCTACTTGGCCAGATCTCCTCGGAATCGGCCACATTAACGATGACCTGACACTCATCCTCGGCGCGGCCCTCGGCATCCTCCTCACCCCGAGCGGGAGCCGCGATCCCGGCGCGGTACGGATCGATGAGCCTCAGGAGATCGACAGGCGATCGTACGCCTCGAAGGCGTGCCGGCCCGCCGTCGAGCTGCCCGCGCAGGAAGCCGTCGAAGAACTGGTCGGCGCGAACATCGGGAAATCCGAGAGGAACGTCCGGGACGCCGGATAATGATTACACCTTCGAAGAACCTGGCGGTCCACTTTTCAATAACAGGCCGATAAACGTTTGTGGCGCCGGTGAGCAGCCGACTATGGAACGCGCCGAAACGCATGCGGTGAGCCCGGTCGGGTGCGCGACGGCGAAGTGCGCGCCGCAATTCTGGTAATAAAGTCTTCCTGTGTGAATCGCGTCACACCATCGCGGCCGGTCGCCCGCGCGGAAAGCTAGTGAGCTGCTCAAACCCCTGAACCGGCTCAATTCCATGCCTCCTGCTCCATCGTGGGGCGCCTTGTCAATATCTATTCCTGGTCGCACTATCTGTGTATATCTGAGGCGTTATTTATGGGGAGCTTGCAGGGGTGCGCCCGGATGCCCTTGTGTTTTCTGTTTCCACGGGGAGTGTGGGCGTGACTGTGCGGCGTGCTCAGAAAAGTGCGAAAGTGCTGGGGCAGAGCGGGTTATGGCTCGGACGGGGTGCGCCGTCGAAGTGGGTCAGCCGCCTCGCGCTGGCCGCGACCGTGGCTCTCCTGCCGGGGATTCTCACCCTGGAGGCGCAGGCGGCCGTTGTCGCCCCCTCTCCAACGCGGCTGGACATTCCCGGCTCTCCCTCTTCCGGTAACGCCGGCAAGGCCCCCGTGCAGCGCGCCGGATCGGCGGAGAACCTGCCGCACCTCGTCGATCCGGGCGCCACTCAGCCGCGGAGCAAGGGCAAAGCCACTGACGACGTCAAGCGCCCCAAGGGCTCGCTGCCGGTGGAGAAACCGCGCGAGCTGCCGGACGAGCCGGCCACGGACGGGCTGAACAGCCCGCCGCCGCTGAAGTGGGAACCGACTCCCGCCGACACCCCGTCGCAGCCGGCGACGAACGACGGCCGCCCCTCCCGTGGAAGCGCCGAGGGCGCAGGCGTCGGCAAGGCATCCCCGACGGCGCTCGACGGACGTCAGGGGAGCGGGGCGAAGGCCGCCGAGACGGCTGTCCCCAGGGCGCGGACCGTGTCGGCCGTCGCCGCCGCCGCACTTCCCGTGGTGTCGGATCTGTCGGTGTCGGCGGGTCAGTTGTCGTCGGGGTTGTGGACGTTGTCGTCCACGACGCCGTATTTCTCGGCGTCGGGTGCTGATCCGGAGTCGCGGTCGTTGAAGTTGGAGGCGCAGGTCGAGCATGACCCGTCGGTTCCCGTTCAGGGTTCGGGTCTGATCTGGTCCGACAGTGGTCAGGTGTCGAGCGGTTCGTGCTCGACCTGGAGCAAGTGCTCCCTGCAGACCCCCACCGTGGGGGCGGGCGAGTTGAAGGACGGCTGGCTGGTCCGCTGGCGCGTGCGGGCGTCGACCTCGTCCGGCGTGGTGGGGGCCTGGACGCAGTGGCAGGCCGCGCGGGTGGATCTCGCCAAGCCGGTGCTGTCCGACCTGTCGGTGTCGGCGGGTCAGTTGTCGTCGGGGTTGTGGACGTTGTCGTCCACGACGCCGTATTTCTCGGCGTCGGGTGCTGATCCGGAGTCGCGGTCGTTGAAGCTGGAGGCGCAGGTCGAGCACGATCCGTCGGTTCCCGTTCAGGGTTCGGGTCTGATCTGGTCCGACAGTGGTCAGGTGTCGAGCGGTTCGTGCTCGACCTGGAGCAAGTGCTCCCTGCAGACCCCCATCGTGACGTCCGGCAAGCTCAAGGACGGCTGGCTGGTCCGCTGGCGGGTGCGCGCGTCCACCTCTGGGCAGGTGTCGAGCCCGTGGTCGGAGTGGCAGTCGGCGCGGGTGGACATCTCCAAGCCGGTGGTGTCGGATCTGTCGGTGTCGGCGGGTCAGTTGTCGTCGGGTCTGTGGACGTTGTCGTCCACGACGCCGTCCTTCTCGGCCTACGGCGCTGATCCGGAGTCGCGGTCGTTGAAGCTGGAGGCGCAGGTCGAGCATGACCCGTCGGTTCCCGTTCAGGGTTCGGGTCTGATCTGGTCCGACAGTGGTCAGGTGTCGAGCGGTTCGTGCTCGACGTGGAGCAGGTGTTCCCTGCAGAGCCCCACCGTGACGGCGGGGAAGTTGAAGGACGGCTGGCTGGTCCGCTGGCGCGTCCGGGCGTCCACCTCTGGACAGGTGTCAGGCCCGTGGTCCGAGTGGCAGACGGCCACGGTCCAGGTCAGCGGCATGGCGGGCAACGGTCTGGGCGCCGTTCCGGCGACGCGGGGCACCGATGCGTGGACGTTGGCGTCGGTCACGCCGTGGTTGTTCGGGAAGGTGTCCGACGCCGGTGGGGCGAGGCTGGTGCTGGGCGCGGAGGTCGAGCACGATCCGGCCGTGCCGGCTCAGGGCACGGGCGTGATCTGGGCAGGCAAGGGCACCACGAGCTACGCCTCCGGTGGCAACGCCTGGGTGCAGGTGCCGGCGGCGAAGCTGGCCGACGGTATGAAGGTGCGCTGGCGGGTTCGGGGTGTCACGACCGCGGGCGTCGAGGGTGAGTGGTCGGCGTGGCAGGCGGCGACGGTCGATGTGAGCAAGCCCGCGGTGTCGGACGGCGGGTGGACCCCGGCGACCAGGGGTGCGTTGTCCTGGACGGCGTCCTCGACCACGCCGTGGGTCTACGCCAAGGTCACCGATCCGGACTCGCGCGCCTCGCGGTTGTGGGTCCAGATCGAGCACGACGCGGCCGAACAGGGCTCCGGGGTGATCTGGGAGGGCAAGGGCGCCACGACCTACGCCTCCGGCGGCAACGCCTGGGTGCAGGTGCCGGCCGCGAAGCTGACCGACGGCATGAAGGTGCGCTGGCGGGTGCGCGGAGAGACCACCACGAACGTGGTCGGCCCGTGGTCGGACTGGTCCACCACCGTCATCGACCTGCGTAAGCCGTCCGTGGAGTCGCTGGGCATGGATCCGGCGCTGCCGGGTTCGGCGTCGTGGACGGCAGGGTCGGTGACGCCGTGGCTGTATGCGAAGGTGAGCGATCCTGACAACCGGTCGAGCAAGCTGAGCGTGGAGGTGGAGCATGATCCGGCCGCCGCGGCTCAGGGGACGGGGCTGATCTGGGCGGGTTCGTCGTCGAAGGATTATGCGACGGGGGCGATCGCCTGGGTGGCTGTGCCGTCGGGGAAGTTGTCCGATGGTTGGCAGGTTCGGTGGCGGGCGCGGGCGACGACGGTGTCGGGGGTGTCGGGTCCGTGGTCGGCGTGGGTGTCGGCGCGGGTGGACACGACGGTGTTCCGGACGGTTCCGCCTGGTCCGGTGACGAGTGAGGTGGCGCCTTCGCTGGGTCAGTCGGTGTCGGGTGTGTGGACGTTGCCGAGTGAGTATCCGGTGTTCACGGCGGCGATCTCGGATGTTGATCGTCGGCCTGGTGTGCTGGAGGCCGAGGTCGAGCACGATCCGGCTGTGGCGGGTCAGGGCAGTGGGCTGATCTGGTCGGGGCAGAGCACCACGTTCGGGGAGACCTGCTTCACGGGCCAGCCGTGTGCGGCCTCGCACACGGCACCCGCGGCGGAGGGGATCCAGAACGGCTGGTCGATACGCTGGCGCGTGCGGGCCGTGGTGCAGTCGACGGATGCCTCCGGTGCGCTGGTCGCGGGGCCGTGGTCGGGCTGGCAGCTCGGGCGGGTGGACACCTCCAAGCCGGTGGTGTCGGATCTGTCGGTGTCGGCGGGCCAGCTCGCGTCGAAACTGTGGACGCTGCCGTCCACGCAGCCGTCGTTCTCCGCCTACGGCGCCGACCCGGAGTCGCGGTCGTTGAAGCTGGAGGCGCAGGTCGAGCACGACCCGTCCGCCGCCGGGCAGGGCAGCGGCCTGATCTGGTCCGACAGCGGCCAGGTGTCGAGCGGATCGTGCTCGACCTGGAGTCCCTGCTCGTTGCAGACCCCTGCCGTGACCGCGGGCAAGCTCAAGGACGGGTGGCTGGTCCGCTGGCGGGTCCGGGCCGCCACCTCTGGGCAGGTGGCGGGACCGTGGTCGGAGTGGCAGTCGGCGCGGGTGGACACCTCCAAGCCGATCGTGTCCGAGGCATCGGTCTTTCCAGGCCAGTCGGTGTCGGGGCTGTGGACGCTGTCGTCGACGCAGCCGTCCTTCTCCGCCTACGGCACGGACCCGGAGTCGCGGTCGCTGCGGCTGGAGGCGCAGATCGAGCACGACCCGTCGGCCGCCGTGCAGGGCAGCGGGCTGATCTGGTGGGCCGCCGGTGGGGTGTCGAGCGGATCGTGCTCCACCTGGAGCCCCTGCTCGTTGCAGACGCCGACAGTGGCGGCGGGCGAGTTGAAGGACGGGTGGCTGGTCCGCTGGCGGGTCCGGGCGTCCACCTCTGGGCAGGTGTCGAGCCCGTGGTCGGAGTGGCAGTCGGCGCGGATCGACGCCTCCAAGCCGGTGGTGTCGGATCTGTCGGTGTCGGCGGGTCAGTTGTCGTCGGGGTTGTGGACGTTGTCGTCCACGACGCCGTATTTCTCGGCGTCGGGTGCTGATCCGGAGTCGCGGTCGTTGAAGTTGGAGGCGCAGGTCGAGCACGATCCGTCGGTTCCCGTTCAGGGTTCGGGTCTGATCTGGTCCGACAGTGGTCAGGTGTCGAGCGGTTCGTGCTCGACCTGGAGCAGGTGCTCCCTGCAGACCCCCATCGTGACGTCCGGCAAGCTCAAGGACGGCTGGCTGGTCCGCTGGCGGGTGCGCGCGTCCACCTCTGGGCAGGTGTCGAGCCCGTGGTCGGAGTGGCAGTCGGCGCGGGTGGACATCTCCAAGCCGGTGGTGTCGGATCTGTCGGTGTCGGCGGGTCAGTTGTCGTCGGGGTTGTGGACGTTGTCGTCCACGACGCCGTCCTTCTCGGCCTACGGCGCTGATCCGGAGTCGCGGTCGTTGAAGTTGGAGGCGCAGGTCGAGCATGACCCGTCGGTTCCCGTTCAGGGTTCGGGTCTGATCTGGTCCGACAGTGGTCAGGTGTCGAGCGGTTCGTGCTCGACGTGGAGCAGGTGTTCCCTGCAGAGCCCCACCGTGACGGCGGGGAAGTTGAAGGACGGCTGGCTGGTCCGCTGGCGCGTCCGGGCGTCCACCTCTGGACAGGTGTCAGGCCCGTGGTCCGAGTGGCAGACGGCCACGGTCCAGGTCAGCGGCATGGCGGGCAACGGTCTGGGCGCCGTTCCGGCGACGCGGGGCACCGATGCGTGGACGTTGGCGTCGGTCACGCCGTGGTTGTTCGGGAAGGTGTCCGACGCCGGTGGGGCGAGGCTGGTGCTGGGCGCGGAGGTCGAGCACGATCCGGCCGTGCCGGCTCAGGGCACGGGCGTGATCTGGGCAGGCAAGGGCACCACGAGCTACGCCTCCGGTGGCAACGCCTGGGTGCAGGTGCCGGCGGCGAAGCTGGCCGACGGTATGAAGGTGCGCTGGCGGGTTCGGGGTGTCACGACCGCGGGCGTCGAGGGTGAGTGGTCGGCGTGGCAGGCGGCGACGGTCGATGTGAGCAAGCCCGCGGTGTCGGACGGCGGGTGGACCCCGGCGACCAGGGGTGCGTTGTCCTGGACGGTGTCCTCGACCACGCCGTGGGTCTACGCCAAGGTCACCGATCCGGACTCGCGCGCCTCGAAGCTGGAGGCGGAGATCGAGCACGATCCCACCGCGACCGGGCAGGGCACGGGCGTCATCTGGTCCGGCAAGGGCGCCACGACCTACGCCTCCGGCGGCAACGCCTGGGTGCAGGTCCCGGCGGGCAAGCTGGCCGACGGCATGAAGGTGCGCTGGCGGGTGCGCGGAGAGACCGCCACGGGCGTGGTCGGCCCGTGGTCGGACTGGTCCGCCACCGTCATCGACCTGCGCAAGCCGTCCGTGGCGGGCTTGTCGATGACCCCGGCGACCTGGGACTCCGGAGCATGGACCGCGGCCGCGGCGACGCCCTGGCTCTATGCCAAGGTCACCGACCCGGAGAACGGCGACTCCCGGCTCGCGGTCGAGATCGAGCACGACCCGGCCGCCACCGGTCAAGGGGCCGGCCTGATCTGGTCCGGCACGAGCGCGCAGCCGTCCCGCTCCGGCGAGAACGCCTGGGTGCAGGTGCCGGCGGCGAAGCTGACCGACGGCATGAAGATCCGCTGGCGTGCCCGCGGCGAAACCGCCAAGGGCATCACGGGAGCCTGGACCGACTGGGTGCAGACACGCATCGACCTCGGCAAGCCGGTGGTCGAATCGCTGGGCATGGATCCGGCGCTGCCGGGTTCGGCGTCGTGGACGGCAGGGTCGGTGACGCCGTGGCTGTATGCGAAGGTGAGCGATCCTGACAACCGGTCGAGCAAGCTGAGCGTGGAGGTGGAGCATGATCCGGCCGCCGCGGCTCAGGGGACGGGGCTGATCTGGGCGGGTTCGTCGTCGAAGGATTATGCGACGGGGGCGATCGCCTGGGTGGCTGTGCCGTCGGGGAAGTTGTCCGATGGTTGGCAGGTTCGGTGGCGGGCGCGGGCGACGACGGTGTCGGGGGTGTCGGGTCCGTGGTCGGCGTGGGTGTCGGCGCGGGTGGACACGACGGTGTTCCGGACGGTTCCGCCTGGTCCGGTGACGAGTGAGGTGGCGCCTTCGCTGGGTCAGTCGGTGTCGGGTGTGTGGACGTTGCCGAGTGAGTATCCGGTGTTCACGGCGGCGATCTCGGATGTTGATCGTCGGCCTGGTGTGCTGGAGGCCGAGGTCGAGCACGATCCGGCTGTGGCGGGTCAGGGCAGTGGGCTGATCTGGTCGGGGCAGAGCACCACGTTCGGGGAGACCTGCTTCACGGGCCAGCCGTGTGCGGCCTCGCACACGGCACCCGCGGCGGAGGGGATCCAGAACGGCTGGTCGATACGCTGGCGCGTGCGGGCCGTGGTGCAGTCCACCGCTTCTCCCGGCGCGGTGGTGGCGGGTCCGTGGTCGGACTGGCAACTGGCGCGGGTGGACACCGCCAAGCCGCTCGTGACGGGGGTGTCGGCCTCGACGGGACAGCTCACCTCCGGGTTGTGGACGTTGTCGTCCACAACCCCGTACTTCTCCGCCTACGGCACCGACCCTCAGACGCGGTCGTTGAAGCTGGAGGCGCAGGTCGAGCACGACCCGTCGGCCACCGCCCAGGGGAGCGGGCTGATCTGGTCCGGAAACGGCTCGATGTCGAGCGGATCGTGCTCGACCTGGAGCGCCTGCTCGCTGCAGACCCCTGCCGTGACCGCGGGCAAGCTCAAGGACGGGTGGCTGGTCCGCTGGCGCGTCCGCGTCTCCACCTCTGCCAACGTGGCGGGACCGTGGTCGGAGTGGCAGATGGCGCGGGTGGACACCTCGAAGCCGGTCGTGTCGGACCTGTCCGTCTCGACGGGGCAGCTCGCCTCCGGGTTATGGACGTTGTCGTCCACGACCCCATATTTCTCGGCCTACGGCGCCGACCCGGAGTCGCGGTCGTTGAAGCTGGAGGCGCAGGTCGAGCATGACCCGTCCGCCGCCGGGCAGGGCACCGGGCTGATCTGGAGCGACAGCGGGCAGGTGTCGAGCGGTTCGTGCTCGACCTGGAGCCGCTGCTCGTTGCAGACTCCTGCCGTCACGGCCGGGAAGCTGAAGGACGGCTGGTTGATTCGCTGGCGCGTCCGCGTCGCCACCTCGGCCGGTGTGGCGAGCCCGTGGTCGGAATGGCAGGCCGCCCGGGTGGACATCTCCAAGCCGGTCGTGTCGGACCTGTCCGTCTCGACGGGGCAGCTCGCCTCCGGGTTATGGACGTTGTCGTCCACGACCCCATATTTCTCGGCCTACGGCGCCGACCCGGAGTCGCGGTCGTTGAAGCTGGAGGCGCAGGTCGAGCATGACCCGTCCGCCGCCGGGCAGCGCAGCGGGCTGATCTGGAGCGACAGCGGGCAGGTGTCGAGCGGTTCGTGCTCGACCTGGAGCCGCTGCTCGCTGCAGACTCCCGCCATCCCGGCCGGGAAACTCAAGGACGGGTGGCTGGTCCGCTGGCGCGTCCGCGTCTCCACCTCTGCCAACGTGGCGGGACCGTGGTCGGAGTGGCAGATGGCGCGGGTGGACACCTCGAAGCCGGTCGTGTCGGACCTGTCCGTCTCGACGGGGCAGCTCGCCTCCGGGTTGTGGACGTTGTCGTCCACGACCCCATATTTCTCGGCCTACGGCGCCGACCCGGAGTCGCGGTCGTTGAAGCTGGACGCGGAGGTCGAGCATGACCCGTCCGCCGCCGGGCAGGGCACCGGGCTGATCTGGAGCGACAGCGGGCAGGTGTCGAGCGGTTCGTGCTCGACCTGGAGCCGCTGCTCGCTGCAGACCTCCACGGTGACGTCCGGCAAGCTGAAGGACGGCTGGCTGGTCCGCTGGCGCGTCCGGGCGTCGACGTCGTCCGGCGTGGCCAGTCCGTGGTCGGAATGGCAGACGGCGACGATCCAGGTGAGCGGCACCGCGGGGAACGGCTTGGGCGCCGTCCCGGCCACGCGCGGCAGCGACACGTGGACGCTCTCCTCGGCCACCCCATGGCTGTACGCGAAGGTGACCGACGCCGGTGGGGCGAGGCTGGTGCTGGGCGCGGAGATCGAGCACAACCCCGCGACCGGCCAGGGCACCGGCGTGATCTGGTCCGGCAAGGGCGCCACGAGCTACGCCTCCAGCGGCAACGCCTGGGTGCAGGTGCCGGCAGGCAAGCTGACCGACGGCATGAAGATCCGCTGGCGGGTCCGCGGCGTCACCACCGCGGGCGCCGAAGGCGAGTGGTCGGCGTGGCAGGCCGCCACCGTGGACCTGCGCAAGCCCAGCGTGGACGGCCTGGGCATGAACCCGGCCATCCGCGGCACCACCTCCTGGACCGCCGAGTCGCTCACTCCGTCGATGTACGCCAGGGTGACCGACCCGGACAACCGGCTCAGCAGGCTGAACGTCGAGGTCGAGCACGACCCGGCCAAGAGCGAGCAGGGCACCGGCCTGATCTGGACCGGCACCTCGGACAAGGAGTACGCCTCCGGCACCAGCGCCTGGGCGGCCGTCCCCGCCGACAAGCTGACCGACGGCTGGCAGATCCGCTGGCGCGCCCGCGCCACCACCGCCTCCGGCGTCTCCGGGCCCTGGTCGGACTGGGTGTACGCGACCGTGACGGCCCTGCCGTTCGAGTCGTTCTCCCCGGCCCACAACAGCCAGGTCGGCACCCTGACGCCGGTGCTGTCGGTCAACGCCCGCCCCTACAACAAGGGCGAGGTCAAGTACTGGTTCCAGCTCTGCGCGGGCAGCGCGCCCAACTGGCGCTGGTGCAAGGACTCGGCGGAGAAGACCGAGGACTGGACCAAGGAAGGCGTCTGGCAGGTGGTCGATGCCCGGCTGAAGTGGGGCGAGACGTACTCGTGGATGGCGAAGGCCGCCACCACGTACA
Organism: Streptosporangium sp. CA-115845; assembly: GCF_050943795.1. Classification (NCBI taxonomy): domain Bacteria; kingdom Bacillati; phylum Actinomycetota; class Actinomycetes; order Streptosporangiales; family Streptosporangiaceae; genus Streptosporangium; species Streptosporangium sp. CA-115845. Next base: position 4,921,507 of record NZ_CP191988.1, read on the forward strand.
CCACGGTCACCTCGTCGTGGCGGACCTTCACCCCCGTTCCCGAGCAGGGCAACATCAACGGCCTGCTGGCCGCCGGCACGCAAGGTCGCGAGTTCAACCATGTCTCTGGCAACTACGCGTCCACGGCGACGGACGCCTCGGTGACGACGGTGGGGCCGCCGCTGTCGGTGAACCGTACGTACAACAGCCTGGACCCGCGGACCGACGGCATCTTCGGCGCCGGGTGGACGACCCGCTGGGACATGCGCATCGAGGAGGAGCCGACCGGGAGCCTGCTGGTGACCTATCCGGGCGGCGAGCAGCTGCGGTTCGCGTCCATGGGCAACGGCGCCTACGCGCCGCCGTCGGGGACGTTCGCGACGATGGCCGCCGAGCAGACCGGTGGCTGGCGCCTGATGGACAAGTCGGCCACCTCCTACTGGTTCGACGCCTCGGGCCTCCTCTCGAAGATCACCGATCATCGGGGGCGGGCGCAGGAGCTGACCCGCGGCGCCGACGGCAAGCTGGCCAAGGTGGCCGCGACGGGCGGCAGGTCGCTGACGTTCACCTGGGCCGGCAATCACGTCGCGAGCGTCTCCACCGACCCGGTGGACGGCAACCCGCTCACCTGGACCTACGCCTACGAGGGCGACCTGCTGGTCAAGGTGTGCCCGCCGACCTCGGCGACGGCCTGCACGACCTACGAGTACGGGACAGGCTCGCGGTACAAGAGCGTGGTCACCGACTCCGGGCCGAAGTACTACTACCGGCTGAACGAGGGCGAGACCCGTACCGGCACCGTCGTCGCCAGCGCAGCGGGCTGGAACATCACCGAGCAGCAGGCCAAGCTGAACGGGACCACCCCGGCGGACCTCGGCGCGCGGGTGCCGGGCGCGCTGGCCGGCTCGCCGGACACCGCGATGCGTTTCAAGGGGGCGGCGACCTCGACGTACGTGCAGCTCCCGGCCGATGCGATCAGCGGTCAGGGCGGCGAGCCGGCGGTGGAGGCGTGGTTCAGGACCACCACGTCCGGCACGGTCATCGGGATGCAGGGCGCGGACAACGGCACGCCTCCGTCGTTCGTGCCGGTGATGTACGTGGGCACCGACGGCAAGCTGCGCGGCCAGTTCGGCACCGGCACTTCCACCACCGCGCACACCCCGCTCACCTCCACCGGTGCGGTGAACGACGGCAACTGGCACCATGCGGTGCTGTCGTCGGTGGAGACCAGGCCCGCCTCGAGCACGAGGCCCGCCGAACACACGCAGACCCTCTACCTGGACGGCGCCGCAGTGGGCACGCTGGCCGGCGAGGTCCAGCACGACGAGATGGCGGAGACCCGGATCGGGTCCGGGTACGGCTCCCCGGCCTGGCCGTCGAGCACCACCAGCACCGCGCCGTTCCCGTTCAACGGCGACATCGACGAGGTCGCGGTCTACGGCAGGCCCCTGAGCAAGGCGGCCGTGCAGCGGCACTTCGCGGCAGGCAAGCCGCAGCCGCAGCTCACCAAGGTAACCCAGCCGTCGGGCCGCGTGTGGGCGGTCAACGTCTACAACCCGGACGGCGGCCGGCTGGTGACGCACACCGACTCCAACGGCGGCACCTGGAAGCTGTCGGACCCGGTGTACACCAAGCAGACCACCCTCTCCACCTTCGCGACCGTGACGGTGACCGACCCGCACGACGGCGTCGTCACCTACGTCGCCGACGCGCAGCGTGGCTACCGGCAGGTGTCGGTGACCGACCAGGTCGGAGCGACCACGAAGTGGGCCTATGACGTGGGCGGATACCCGGCCAAGGTGATCGACCCGAACGGCAACGTGGTCGAGCTGGCGTTCAACGCCCGTGGGAACCTGCTGGCGAAGAAGACCTGCAGAACGGCGGGCGCGAACTGCTCGACCGAGTACTACGACTACTTCGTCGACGTCGACAAGCCGTTCGACGCCCGCAACGACGTGAAGATCGGTGAGCGGGACGGCCGGTCCGCCTCAGCCGCCGACGAGACCTACATGACCTCGTGGACGTACAACTCGTTCGGAGAGGAGACCAGGACCACGACTCCGGCGACGGCGGACTTCCCGGCCGGGCGCAGCACGGTCAAGACCTACACCGACGGTACCGAGCCGGCCGTCGGCGGCGGCACGACGCCCGCGGGCATGGTGAAGTCGGACAAAGACTATAAGGGCTACGAGACCACGTACGCCTTCACCGCCGCCGGCGACCTCGCGACGGAGACGCTGCCGTCCGGGCTGGTCAAGAAGTACACCCATGACGCCCTTGGGAGGGTGACCGCCACGACGGAGATCTCCGAGGCGTTCCCCGAGGGGGTCACGACCACGGTCGCCTACGACGGGATGGGACGAGTGCTGTCCAGGACCGGCCCTGCCGTCAAGAACGAGGTGGACGGCAAGACGCACACGCTGCGCTGGTCGGCGGGTTACAACGAGGACGGCCTGCCGATGACGGAGACCAATGAGGACCTGACCGGAGGGGACGCGCCGCGCAGGACCGTCTACACCTACGACGCCTACGGCAGGCAGGCGACGATCACCGGGCCCGAGGGGAGCGTGGAGACGTTCGCCTACGACCACAAGGGTCAGAAGATCTCCGCCACCGACGCACGGGGCACGACGCTGGCGTACACCTACACCCCGCGTGGCGAGCCGGCCACGACGGTGCTGAAGGGCTGGACCGGCAGCCCCACCGCGCCGCAGGCGGCCACGGACATCGTGCTGACCTCGAACGCCTACGACCCGGCTGGACGGCTGGCCTCGCAGACCGACGCCATGGGCCGCACCACCGCCTACACCTACTACGCCGACAACCTGCCGGCGGAGACGACGGCCAAGGGCGCCAGGTTGAACGGGTCGGATGCCGTGCTGGACGTGGTGGTGGGCTCGAAGGTGTATGACGCCGCGAACCACCTCATCCGCCAGACCACCGGCAACGGCACACTGCGGGTGGAGGCCGCCTACGACGCGGCCGGACGGGTCGTCTCTCAAATCGTGGACCCGGGCAAGTTGAACCGGGTCACCACACCCGTCTACGACGCCAACGGCAACATCACCAAGATCAGCCTGTCCGCGGCGGGCACCGACCGCGTCGAGTCCGTCGAGTACGCCTACGACGCAGGCGACCACCCCGTCCGGCAAACCGTGCACAACGACGGGCAGGACCTGGTGACCACGCTCACCGTGGACGACCGTGGCCTGGTCACGGCGACGACCGACCCGCGCGGCAACGCCGCCGGGGCCGACCCGGCCGCCTACACCACCGACGTCACCTACGACAGCAGGGGCCAGAAGACGCAGGTACGACTGCCGTCGGTGCAGGTGGAGCGGGCGGGCGCCGCTCCGGCGACGCAGCGGCCCACGGCCAAGATCGGCTACAACACCTTCGGCGAGCCCACGCAGCAGGTTGACCCTGAGGGCCGGCTCGTCAGCTCGACCCTGGACCGGGTCGGGCGGGTCGTGGAGCAGAACCTCCCCACCTACACGCCTCCCGGCGGACAGCCGGTCTCGCCCAAGGCCACCACCGTCTACAACGCCGCCGGTGATGCGGTCAGCGTGACCGACCCACGCGGCCAGACCACGACCGCGGTCTACGACGGGCTCGGTCACAAGGTGCAGGTCACCGTGCCCAGGACGGGCTCGGCCGCGGCCGGAGTGTGGAACTACGGCTATGACCTGCTGGGCGAGGCGCTGTGGACGACGGATCCGACCGGGGCGCGTGCGGAGTCCACGTACGATGATCTCGGCCGGCAGATCACCTTGACCACAATCGAGCGCAAGCCGTCGCAGGCGGTGTACGTGACGAAGATGGAGTATGACGACGCCGGTCGGGTGACCAAGACGACCCGGCCGACCGGCGACACCTCCATCCGCACGTACGACGCCACCGGCGCGCTGGCCGGGCAGACCGACGCGCTGGGCAACACCACGACCTTCGGCTACGACCTCGCCGGCCGCCCGACGACGACCACCAACGCGCTGGGCCTGACCAGCAAGGCCGGCTACGACCTGGCCGGCCGCAAGACCCGGATCCAGGAACTGGACGACGCCGGTGCGGTGCTGCGCACCCACACCATCGGCTACGACCTGGCGGGCAACGCCACCAGTCAGACCTCCGGTGAGGGGCACACCACCGAGCGGTTGTTCGACGCCGCGAACCGGCTGATCGAACAGCGCGAACCGATCTCGGCGACCGAGAAGATCACCACCACGTTCGGCTACGACGCCGCGGGTGCGCAGACCCGCTCGACCGACGGCCGCGGGAACGCCACCTACGCCACCTACAACAGCCTGGGCCTCCTCGAGTCGATGATCGAGCCGAGCACCGCCGCCCACCCCGACCCCGCAGACCGGACCTGGACCACCCTCTACGACGCCGGCGGTAACTCGGTGACCAGCCTCCTCCCCGGCGGAGTGCGCGTAGACCGGATCTTCGACGAGCTGAACCGCCTGGTGAAGCAGACCGGCACCGGCGCCGAGGCGAACACCGAGGACAAGACGTTCGGCTACGACGCGGCGGGCCGCCTGACCGCCGCCGGTGATCTCAACTTCACCCTCAACGACCGCGGCCTGCTGCTCAAGACGGCAGGCGCGGGCGGCGACCTCAACGCCTACGCCTACGACGCCAACGGCCGTCTGGCCCAGCGCGTCGACGTGACCGGCACGTCCACCTTCACCTGGGACGGGGCCGACCGGCTGACCCAGTCGATCGACCCGGTCAGCAACACCGCCATAGACTACGGCTACGACAAGGCCAACCGGCTGACGTCCATGGCCTACGGGACCTCGGGCGCGCGGCGCAGCTACACCTACGACGCGCTGAACCGGCTGACCAAGGACCAGCTCACCACTGCCGCGGGTGGCGCGATCGCCTCCATCGAGTACGGCTACGACCTCAACGACAACCTCACCTCCAAGACCACCACCGGCACGGCCGGGGCCGGCACCAACACCTACGCCTACGACCAGTCCAACCGACTCATCTCCTGGACCGCCCCGGGCGGCACGAAGACCGCCTACGAGTGGGACGCCTCGGGCAACCGGGTCAAGGCCGGCGACAAGACCTTCACCTACGACGAACGCAACCGCCTGACCTCGGGCGACGGACACACCTACACGTACACCGCACGCGGCACCCTGCTGGAGGATTCGGCCGGGATCGTCCGGCGCACCAAGTTCGACGCCTTCGACCGGCTCATCAACGACGACGCCGTCACCTACGGCTACGACGCTCTCGATCGTATGGAGACCCGCACACAGAGCGGGCAGACCTTGTCCTTCGCCTACGAGGGGGTCAGCAACAACCTGGTGGCCGTCACCGACGCCAACGGCGCCAAGCGGGCCACCTTCGGCCGCGACGCGCTCGGCCGCACTCTCGGCATCAACGACGGCACCGGAGCCCAGCTGGCCTTCTCCGACCTACGCGGCGACCTGGTCGGGGCCTTCGCCGCCAACGCGACCGCTCTGGCTGATTCGGTGGCCTACGACCCCTTCGGCGAGGTCATCACGCGCACCGGCCCCGAGCACGCGCTCGGCTATCAGGGCGGCTACACCGACCCCACGACCCGCATGATCAACATGGCGGCCCGCTGGTACCAGCCGACCACCGGCAGCTTCGTCTCGCGCGACACCCTCACGCAGAACCCCGACCCGTCGGTCCAGCTCAACCGCTACGCCTACGCCAACAACAACCCCCTCACCAACGTCGACCTGGACGGGCACAAGAGCACGTCGAAGAAGAACCCGGTCGACACCTATGAGGAATGCAAGGGGCAGAAGAAGAAGAGCAAGACGTGCGGAGAGATCATCTCCGACCACAATCGGTGCGTCAAGGACTACGGAAAGTCGTACTGCAAGGAGTCCGAGAAGGAGTACACGACCTGCCGCAAGGAGAACGGCAAGAGCTACTGCAGCGCGACCAAGGACGTCTACGGGGACTGCCGCGCTGACGCGAAGTCCCACATGGGAGTGGTCTCGAAGGGCGGCAGCCTGGGGTCGTGCAGGGACGCGGCCTCGACGTACGCGGAGTGCCGGGCCGCGGTGATCGATCGGCCGACCTGTCTCGACGCGAAGGACAACTACATCGCCTGTCGCGCCGAAGGAAGCACGAGAAAAGTCTGCATCGAGGATGCCGGCAACTATCGAACCTGCCGGGCCGGCCATCCCAACTCCAAGGAGATGTGCGGCAACGCTTCGGACATGTATCGCGGCTGCCGTTACGGCAACAAGACCAGCCAGCCCGTCTGCGCCGCGGAGAGTGATTACTACGTCAAATGCCGGGATCAGGCGAAGGACGCCAATCACAACGACTGCAAATCCTTCGCCGGCAGCTATTCCGACTGCATGTCCTCCAAGCAGTACGGCAACCATTCGGCGCAGTTCTGCAACACCGCGTACGACTCGCAGATGACGTGCATGAAGACGGACCGCGTCAAGGACTGCAACTGGGTCGACGACGTCTACCTGGAGTGCGCGAAGAAGATGAAGGGCGAGCAGCCCTGCACGCAAGGGGGCGGCTTCACCGGGAAGAAATGCAATGCGAAGGGCGGCGACTGCGTCTACTACCTGAGCAACTCCGCCGCGAACCTCCTCGCAGCCGGCCTCGGTTCGATCACCGGGTTCGCGGAGGCATTGTGCGGGGTAAGCGCCGCCACAATCATCGGCATACCGCTGGGAGTTGTCTGCGGGGCGGCGGCCGGAATCCTCGGCGTGGCGACAGTGGTGATCCTGAACAACAACAAGGGGAACGGGATCTGGTTCAAGTTCAAAACGGGCACGTACTATGATCAGCAGTCCGGAATGTTCATGCCGATGATCAAGGAACTGAATATTGGATCGCAGTAGGTCGACGTCGGGGCGTGGAATACGAATTCTTCGCAGGGTGGTGGTGATGGCGTCCGCGTTCTCCTTCTGGAGCGCCGCCACCCTCATCGTCGCCACCATGCTGTCCGACCCGAAGTCCTGGGCGGTCCCGCTCCTGATCGGCGGATCCCTTCTGGCGGTCATCGGGAGTGTGCTCACCGCCCTTGAGCGGCGACACTCCTCCGGCGCCGGCGAGAGTGACGTCACACCTCGCGATGGGGACGTCGGCTGATGGGAGACGTCTCGGTCAGCGCCGGCCGGGCCGTCTCCCATGGGGCCTGGGGCAGGTGCTGCAGGAAGGCGGTACCTGTCGCGACGTGTGAGCGGGCATTCCGGTCACGGCATCGGGCGGCAGAGGTCCCACGATGTGAGCGAGCCCTGCCGGCTTCGCTCACCCGTAGTGCTCCCCGACCAGCGCGGGCGGGCACGTCTCGCCCGCGAAGATCACCGTGCCGAGCGCCCCGAACGCGTCGGCCAGTGACCAGCCTGCCGCCGCGGGCCGGCGTCCAGTAGATCCCGGCAGCCGAGCCGTCGAACGAGTTGGACGAGCAGAGCAGGACCCCGGTGACCGGCGCTGCGCAGTGGGCCGGGCCCCGGTCGACCATGCAAGGGCGGCGCGCGAGACGGTGACGGGCTTCGGCGTGCCGGTCGAGCCGCTGGTGACGCAGGTGCAGGCGAGCCGCGCCGAGGTCACGCGCTCTCGTGCACCCGCGCCGGCGTCCACCTCGTGCGCCACGCGGTAGGCCGCCCGCACGATGAACGTCGAGTTGAGCACGCTCCCCGGCACGGCCTGCTCCAGCCCGAGCAGCAGTTGCTGGGCGTAAGTGAACGGGATCTCTGTCGTCATTGGCCTCTCCTGGGCGTCCCCGAGATGATCAGCTTCTTGAAACCGGTGAGGAAGGTCGATCGCACCCGGACCGGTTCGCCGGCCACCTCGACGTCGGCGAACGTCGCGAAGAGCGTCGCGAAGAACAGCCGCAGCGTCAGCCGGGCCAGGTGGGATCCGATGCAGTAGTGGTGTCCGCTGCCGAAGGCGAGATGGCGGTTGGGCGTGCGGGCCGGGTCGAACGTGTCGGGGCCGGCGAAGACGGCAGGGTCGCGGTTGGCCGAGCCGATCCAGGCGACCACGGGCTCGCCCGCCGCGAGCTGCACGCCCGACAGCCGCACCGGCCGGGTCGTGTGCCGCATGAAGTGGCTGCCGGGCGACGCCCACCGCAGCGCCTCCTCCACGCCGCCGCGCAGCAGGTCGGGACGGCTCGCCTAGGCGCGGTAGCCACCGCCGCGGGCCAGCTCGAACACCGTCGTACCGGCCACGTGGGGCAGCGTGACGCCGGCCCGAGCAGCAGGCTGTAGCAGTTGGAGACGGCCGTGCCGGGGTCCATCCGGCCGCCGTCCGGCGACAGCATCAGGCTGATCAGGTCGTCGCCCGGTTTGCGGGCGCGTTCCCGTACCAGGTGGACGAAGTAGGCGAACAGCTCGCGGTGCGCCCACATCCTGCGGCACACCTTGGCGACCAACCTGCTGCGCGCGGGCGTCGACGTCGTCGTCGTCGCCGAACTCCTCGGCCATGCCCGACTCGACACCACGCGCCGGTACACCCTGCCCACCCACGCCGACCTCGAAGACGCCGTCAGCCACCTCCCCACTGATCATTAGGGCACCGTTGACCTGGGCGGACTCAATCGCGTGTACCTGGCTGCACGACTCTTACCGACACGTCCGCCGTGAGTTCAGCCAGACTGAAGGACATTCATCGGGAACACACGCGAGTTCGCTGGGTGAGATCTGAAAACGCGGGGAGTTCGTCGTTGACGCCGGCGTCATGACCCAAAGGGATCACGGTCGGGGTGTCTGATCGAGCTCGTCGGCAAGTAGGTGCTCGGCGACGGCGGAGTATCTGGCGGCGGTGCTGTGGGAGATCCCAAAGACCAGCGACAGATGAAGCGGGTCCGCCCCTCCGGCAAGAGCTTCGTGCAGGATGCGGTCCTTGCGTATCCGGTCGACACTGCATCCGGCGCGGTTCATCCGCGACGTCACGAATTTTTGGCTGATCGGACCGGCGCCGTGGGCGGTCTTGTCGCTGATGAGGACGTGGGGGTTGGTGGTGTGCGGCCAGGTTGCGCGACGGTGGCGGAGCCAGCGGCGGAGTACGCGATGACTGAGGTCACCGAGTCGCTGGCGGCGGCCGGCGAGGGTGATTCGCCGGTTGGCCAGATCGAGATCGTCGAGTGTCAGGTGGCGGATGGCTCCGGTGCGAGCCGCGTTCTCGGCGGCCAGTGCGATGATGACTCGTCCGGCAAGGTCATCGGCCTGTTGCTCGATGGCCCGAATCTCCTCATCGGCCATCGGGAGCAGGGCGAAGTCCGCCGGGCGGCCCTTCAACCCGGTCGTCGGGTTGGAGAAGATCAGGCCGCGCTTCTTGGCGAATCCGAACAGCGATCGCATCGCGCTAGTCGCGGTGGCTCGTCGTGAACCGCTGAGCGGTCCAAGCGCTGTTCTGATGTCGGAGCGGGTGACCTCTCGCAAGTGGTCGTAGCCCGCCGCCCAGTCGTCGAGGAATGGCCGGATGCATCCGAAGTAGACATAGATACTGGATGCGGACCGGAGCCGTGACCTGGTGTCGCCATTGAGGAGGACCAGCAGCCACTGCCGGACGGGAGTGATGAAGCCGGGTGCGAGATGGCTTGTGACGCGGTCGATCCAGAATCTGATCGCTGGAGCGGAGTCGTCGTGGAGCAGGTCCAGATCGGTGAGTACTTCGATGAGGCGAGGCCGCGACACCCAGCGGGGCGGCCGGGCTCGGACCTCGCTAAGCGGGACGCGCTCACCTGCCGGGAGGCTAGTCAGCACCGTAACGAGCCCATCCAGCACGCATCTGGTAGTCGAGGGGTTCCAGCCACCGACTTGGCCGAGTTCCTGAGCGTGACGTGCCGCTGCCCGCAGCACCGGATCGTCTGCCGTCAGCGCCGGGTGCCGCCAGCGAGGCGGGACCGGCTGGCCGTCCTTGCGCCGACGCTCTGATGCTCGCGCCGAGCACGCGTTGCTGCAGTAGACCTGGTCGCGGCGCCGCTTCTCAGGCAACAGGGTGCCGCAGTGGGCGCAGTTCATCGAGGCGGTAGCGACCGCCCGCCCCCGGTGCGCGGAGCGACCGGCCGATCTTGGCCGACCGCCGCCGTCTGGTCGTCGTCGTGGTGCCGCGGCTGGGCGACAGCCTCGGGTTCGGGGATCAGCAGTTCGTCGACGCCGCAGCCCAGCACGGTGCAGATGACGTCGAGCTCGTCGAGCTTGACCACGTTGGGGCTTCCCGACCACAGTCCCGACATCTTGCCGGCACTGATGACCAGGCCACGTTCGGCGAGCATCCGCTGGAACTCGCTGGCCTTCCAGATTCCGCGGTTCGCGGCCGCCAGGCGCAGATTCCATTTCATCGGGTGAGTCCTTTCCATCGGTCGGCGACGCGGCGCTGTCCGGTGACCCAAGCGTCTTCGACATGGGTGGCATGGACGTGGATGTATCTGGCCGTGGTGCCGGTCCAGGCGTGGCCGAGCAGCTCCTGGATCGCGAACAGGTTCATCCCGGCCAGGTAGAGCCGGGAGGCGCAAAAGTGCCGCAGCACGTGCGGTGTTAGCCGTCCCGACCAGGTCGGCAGATACCGGTCGACAGCGTCGATCAAGGCTCGGCGAAACACATCGGCCGTGGCTCGGGTGCAGGTGCCCTCGGCGTTCTTCCGCTCGGAGGGGAACAAGGGCGTGCTATGGCTGGACAGGTCGAGCTCGAACAGCCCGAGGACATCTTCGATGAACCAGCGCATGCTGCGGTCGGCGCCGTTGATTAGGGGCACCAGCCGCGGCTTGGGCCCTTTGCGGCGAGACCCCTTCCCATGGCGGACGTTCAGCTTGCCGAACCGGCCCAGCTCCCAGCGCACGTCATCCAGGTCGAGCATCCGGGCCTCGTTGATCCGTAACCCGACGTCGGCGACCAGCCGGGCCACGGCGTAGTTGCGAGCCGCCGGGGCGAACTTGCGGCAGCTCAGCAGCTCTTCGCGCCACCCGGCGAACAACTGCTCGATCTCCTCGACGGTTGGTGGGACCCGCAGCTGCGGATCCACGGACAACCGCGGCCGGTTGACCTCATCGAGCGGGCACTCGACGACCCTGCCAGTGAGACTGTGCAGCTCAACCCTGTGCCGGAGCTCAAGAAACCGGAAGAACACCGTCAGAGCCGCCGCTCGTCCGGTGCGAGTGGAGGGCTTGGCGTCTCGCAACACCTTGCCGAAGTAGGGGTGTCGGTAACAACCGCGCCACGAACACCGCTAAAGTGTCCAGTTTCCTGAACGCTCTGGTTGCGGGGGTCTCTGGTCGTGGACATGGTGTCGTGGCGGCGGAAACGTCGGGTGCTGGCTCGGGTGACCCGGGCGGCATGGCGGTTGGAGCAGGCCGAACGGGAACGGGCTTGGGCGTTGGCGGCGGCGAAAACCGAGGGCGCGTCGATCAGGGAGATCGCCACAGCGGCGGGACTGTCATCATCACGAGTCCACCAGGTCGTCACCGACGCCGATATCGACGCCCTCGACACAGCGCTGGGTGCCCTGCGTTCGGCGGGCTGGCCCGCGCCGGAGGATCCCGGCGTCGACGATGGCGATCTGGCGGGTCGTGCCGATATCGCCGGACGTCTGGATGATGAGGTGGAGTGGATCCGCCAATGTGCCGACTGGCTGGAGCACCTGGACCGCGAGCCGTACCCGACGGTGGTGAACCTGCGTCCGGAGTCGGACTGGCCCCGGCGGTTCCAGGTCGCCGCGGACCTGTCCCGCGTCGTGGCCATCCTGCGGCGCATCGCCTACGACATCCACGAACTGGCCCGATCCCGCCGGATCGAGGACCTCGACCAGGCCGCGGTCGCCGAGGATCCACGCGCTGAGCGGCGCCGACGAGCGGCCGAGCCCGCTCTGGACTTCATTGCGTTCTGCCGTCGCCGCAAGGTCCCGCACCAGTCCACCCCACAGCTCGAACGGGCCTACGACGCCTGGAACGCCGAACGATACGAGCGAGGCGAGACCGACCGAGGCTCCTGGGAGGCGTACAACCCCGTTCGCGAAGCCCGGAACCGTTCAGGGAACTGGACACTTTAGCGGTGTTCGTGGCGTGGTTGTTACTGACACCCCAACAGGTGGGGCGGCCCCGACTGCGCGACGCCAGCGAGATCACCCACGCCGCGGCCTGGGGGCTGCTGCTGCTGGCCCGGCTGGAGAGTCACCCCCCGGTCGACGAGGAGGAGACCGAGGACCAGCAGGCCGCGCTGCGCGGCCTGATCCGCGCCCTGGATCAGCGCATCCTGCCGCGCCTGGAGGGGCTACGGGACGCCGCCGTGCGCCAGCACCGCGACCTGGAGGGCTCGCACGGCCAGCTCGCCGAGGCGATGGGCGTGGCCCGGTCGACCGCATCGACCCGCGTCGCAGCGCTGGCCGAGCGCGAGATCTCCGACGGCGAGCGGTGGGCGCGGGGCCTTGACCGGCAGCCCACCGATCCGCCTGCCCGGCCGCACACCGTCACGTTCGACCTCGACGAGGACGAGCACGCCTACTTCGTACTGACCGAGGCTCTGCGTGAGTTCGCCGCCCGACAGCGGCAGGAGGCCGACCACGACGATGTCGCCTCCGACCCCCACGGGAGCGGCCACCGCCGCGAGTGGGTCAAGACCGCCGGCCGCCTGCTTACCGGCATCGACACGGCCCTCGGCTGAGAACACGAGACCTGTGGCCCGGCCGGGCTCCCCTCCCGGGACCGGCCGGGCCACGGCGGGTCTCGCGCGCCTGTGCGTAGGCCTGTCAGTAAGGATCTTGCTACCTGGTACACGCGACAGTTCTGACCGATCAGAACTCGAACTCTGTCCGGTTCCCGAGACGGCGTCTGACCAGGTCAGCGCAGCCAGACCGCTGCGGGAACCAATCCGGCCCCACGCCGGGCACGGCTATCCACAGCCGAAACCCCGGTTTCCGCCTCCACCGCCTGACCAGCCCTATTAGCCCTTTCCGGCGTACTTGGTCTGCCCCCTGACCGCTCGACACACAAACCCTGCGTGACCTGGGACGACGGCTCCGGAATGTACTTCATTGCAGCACTCTTACCGACAGGCCGACTTGCAATAGTCATGCTCGACCGGCCTGCCGAATCGGTCAACCGGCCACGATCCCGCGCAGCCATCGGATGGCGAAGAGCAGCAATATGGCCTGGAGGAGACCCGCTACGGTCATTAAGAGCCAAAGCACCTTGTCGCCGTTGGCGAGCACCCATTCGAGTACGGGTCCTGGGCTGAGGGACAGTCGGAATCTTTCGAACAGCCAGCTGACTAGAAAGCTCGCTGGTGCCGCAACGAAGAGGATGATAGCGAACTCCAGTCCTCCACGCTTTCCGAGATGAGGAAGAGCATGGGCCGCTGCGGCAAGGACTAGGATGGCGTAGACGCCAGCGATTATTCCTTCAACCTGGATTCGCATCGTAAGCTCCTGTGGAAGCAGGGCCCCGGCACATCGAGGTTTTGACCGGGTTTGATTCTTGCCCGCGGCGGACGTGAGGTCGAAGTCGGCCTGCAGGCCGGGTAATAACTGCCCAAACCACGGCACGGAGAAGGGCACGATTCCCGAAGATCAGCGGTGTCTTAAGCCGTGCGATCCTCGGAGGAACCGTGCCCCTCGCCCCATCATCGCCGATCACCGCTTCCAGCGAGGGCCAGATTATCGATGAAGCCCCGCTGGACTCACCACAGCCGGGACTTTTGATCCGCTTTCGCGTGATCGAAGACAGCCGATGCGCGTACAAGATCCGGCACCCCCTGGAGACGATCTTGGCGGTGATGACCTTCGGTACCGCCGCGGTCGGCGGCGACTCCATCACCGCGATCTGCGACTGGGCCGCCGAAGCGCCGCAACATCTGCTCGCCTCCCTGGGCTGCCGGCGCGACCCGTTCACCGGGCTATGTCACCCACCCAGCGAGCGGACCATCCGCCGGGTACCGGCCGACGTCAACGGCAACGATGTCGACCGGCAAACCGCCGCGTACCTGGCCCAGTCGCGCGAGCCCGACGGCCGACGACCGACCCGCGGCCATGACAGTGGCCAAGGGCAAGCGCGTGAACGCGAGGCACGCCGAGCCGCTCAGCGCGACCGCCGACAGCCCCCGGCCGGAGTGCTGCCATCAGCCGCGGTGGACGGCAAGGCCATACGCGGTGCCCGGCTACCCGGCGGCGGCCGGGTCAACCTGCTGTCATTGTTCGACCACGCCAGCGGGAGCGTGCCGGCGCAGCGCCGGATCGGGGCCAAAACCACCGAGGTGCCCGAACTGGCACCGCTACTGGCCGAAATCGACCTGAGCGGCATGGTACTGACCGCCGATGCGCTTCATACCGTTCGAGAGACGGCCCGCCATCTGACCCAGGACCTGGGCGCGCACTACATCTTGACGCTCAAGGCGAATCAACCGACGCTCCTGGCGGCGGCCCAGCGTGCGCTGACCGGCGTCGATGCCGACTTCGCCACGCGCAGCCACACCATGTCCGATCGTGGCCACGGACGGACCGAGACCCGCACCCTGCGCACGGCCGACGCCGAGGGCATCGACTTCCCCGGTGCGGCCCAGTTCTTCCGGATCCTGCGCTACCGCGGTGGCCTGGACGAAACCCGCACCGGCAAACAGGTGACGTTCGGGATCACCAGCCTGCCCGCCGGCCTGGCCGGACCGGCCCACCTCAACCACTACACCCGACAGCACTGGGGCGTGGAGAACCGCGAGCACTACGTTCGTGACGTCACTTTCCGCGAAGACGCCAGTCAAGTGCGTACCGGGCAACTCCCGCATGTGATGGCCGCCATCCGCAACCTCGTGATCGGCGCGTTCCGGCAGAAAGGTCACATCAACATGGCTCAGGCCCGCCGCAGACACGGCTACGCCTCACACCGTCTGCTCACCCTATTCGCCCTGTGAAAATCGACCCATGGCAGACCGAATCGTCAATGTGCCGGAGCCCTGACCTTCACGCGGCGTCTATTATCTGCTGTACGTCATCATCGATATCTTCTCTCGTAAGACTGTCTGGTGGGAGATCTGGCCGACGGAGACCGGAATCCTTGCCAAGGAATTTCTTGAGCACGCGATCGAGGCCAACGGAGGGGTCGCTCCGGGCGCTATTCACGCCGACCGTGGTACCTCGATGACATCGAACACCGTCTCCGGCCTGCTCGCCCTGCTGGGGATCGACCAGTCCCATTCACGGCCACGCGTTTCCAACGACAACCCGTATTCGGAAGCGCAGTTCAAGACACTCAAGTATTGTCCCGCTTTTCCTGGAACGTTCGGGTCCATCGAAGACGCAGGCGTCTTTTGTGGCCAGTTCTTCCAGTATTACAACAACGAGCACCGTCATTCCGGTATCGGAATGCACACCCCGGCATCGGTGCACGACGGCTCCGCGGTTGAGATCCACGCCAAGCGGGCCGCCACCTTGAACGCTGCCTTCCTGGCCCATCCCGAGCGGTTCCGCGGCCGTCGGCCCTGCCCTCCGCCACTGCCCACCCGCGTGTGGATCAACAAGCCATCCATGACTCTTCAGACGGAGACCTCAGTACAGACGCTACAAGTAGCCTGATGTCTCAATCGGTTTGACGGATTCCGCCCCGCTCGTCGTGGACTTCTTCGCTCGGCACTGACCTCCTCCAGCCATTGATGTTCGCCCCGGCCCGAGGCGGCGGAGGCGCCGACGTCTTATCCCTCGCTTCTCAAAACCAGGGGGAATCCCAGCTCAGGCTTCAATAACTAATCGATGCCTGCCGGTGTTTTGCGCCGTCTATCACCGAAGGGCGTTGCAGGTCTGCCCCCTGCGAGGCCGTCGCAGCTGCTCTGCGGGCCTGCCGCGCCCAGGGACGCCCCAAGAGCGCTGAATCACACCCCGTAGTCGAACGATCACTCGTAGTAATGTATGTTTGTGGTCATGATCGGGTCGATGCGGCGAGTCGCGCAGCGCGGAGGCATCGCCTTCACGCTGTGCCTGACCGTGCTCGGCATCGTCGTGCTGATCCATCTGGCGCTGTACGTCGCCGCTCACGCTCACGCGGCGCACCACCACGCGCCCGGCGCGCAGACGGCGATCTCCGCCGGTGGCTCGAACACCGAACCCCCCGCCGCGGTGCCGAGCGAGCATGAACCGTGCCCTCGCCTTCCCATCGATCATGATCATCGCCTGTGTGGCGCGGCCGCCGGGGCGCAGATCACCGACGTGCGTCCTTCGCTGCAGACCGGTCCCGCCGCCGGCGACCCGATGAGCACCGAGGTTCCCGCGACACCCTCACCACCGCCCACCCAGCGATCTTCGCGGCCGGCGGACCCGCCGCCGGGGGCCGTGCTGCTCGTTCTCAAATCCGTTTCCCGCGTATAGAGCCGGCCCACCGGGCCGCTCGGCAACGACTCAAGCTCGACACGATCGGCGTGAGCCGTCGCTTCCGCGTGCCCAAAAGCGAGTCGACCACATCGCAACCATGGGAAACGGATCATGACACACACCCTCAATTCATCGCAGATCGCCATCACCTCGCTCAGCCGGCTGATCACCGGGGCCACCTGCCACACTCCCGAGCACGTGGTCGGCAACACCCCGGTGCTGTGGGTTCCCGAGATCTTCTCGGGTCGGGGGCACGGGTTCTGGGCGAAGCTGGAGGGCGGAAACCCCGGCGGGATCAAGGACCGCTCCGCCCTCTACATCGTCGAGCGGGCGCGCGAGCGCGGCCTGCTGCGACCGGGAGCGCCCATCGTGGAGTCCACCAGCGGGACCTTCGGGCTGGGCCTGGCCTTGGCCGGTATCGTCCACGGCCACCCGGTGACGCTGGTGACCGACCCGGGCATGGAACCGCTGATGCACCGGCTGCTGTCGGCCTACGGAGCTCAAGTGGTCACCGTCACCGAGCCGCACCCGGTGGGCGGCTGGCAGCAGGCCCGCCGGCAACGCGTGCGGGAACTGCTCGGCGAGTACCCGGACGCCTACTGCCCCGACCAGTACAACAACCCCGACAACGTCGCCGCCTACGCGGGGCTGGCCATGGAGCTGGCCGGTCAGCTCGGGCGGATCGACGTCCTGGTGTGCAGCGTGGGCACCGGCGGCCACAGCGCCGGCGTCTACCGGGCGCTGCGGCGTTTCTACCCCGACCTGCGGCTGGTGGGCGTCGACACGGTCGGCTCGACCATCTTCGGCCAGCCCGCGCGCGTCCGGCTCATGCGTGGCCTGGGCAGCAGCATCCTCCCGCGCAATGTGGCGTACGAGGCCTTCGGGGAGGTCCACTGGGTCGGGCCCGCGGAGGCGGTCTGGGCCTGCCGGCGGCTGGCCGTGCTGCGCTACGCCACCGGCGGCTGGAGTGTCGGGGCGGTGGCGCTGGTGGCGTCCTGGCTGGCTCGCGCGTTGCCCAGCCACACCCGGATAGCGGCGATCTTCCCCGACGGCCCGCACCGCTACTTCGACACCGTGTTCAACGACGACTACTGCGCCGAACACGGCCTGCTCGGCGCGCCTCCGGCGATGGACCCCGACGAGATCGTCCATCCGGCTGAGCGTGAGCTGACGCGCTGGACCCGATGCGTGACCGTGCTCGACCCGGCCACCCTCGCGGGAGACGGCGTCGAAGAGGCACGCCTTACCGAAGGGGCGCAGCGATGAAAAGCACGCTGGCCCTGGCCCGCTCCTTCGACCGGCCGGTGAGACTGCTGCTGGTCAACCAGCTCACCATCAACACCGGCTTCTACATGCTGATGCCCTATCTGGCCGGTCACCTGTCGGGGACGCTGGCGCTGCCGGCTGCGCTGGTCGGCCTGGTCCTGGGTATCCGCAACCTCAGCCAGCAGGGCATGTTCCTGGTCGGCGGCACCCTCGCCGACCGGCTCGGCTACAAACCCATGATCGTCACCGGATGCGGGCTGCGTACTGTTGCGTTCCTGCTGCTGGCGATGGCCGATTCCCTCTTCGCTCTGGTGGTTGCCTCGGCGTTGACCGGGTTCGCCGGCGCGCTGTTCAACCCCGCCGTACGGGCCTACTTGGCCCAGGAGGCGGGCGAGCGCAAGGTCGAGGCGTTCGCCGCGTTCAACGCCTTCTACCAGCTCGGCATCCTGATCGGGCCCCTTATTGGCCTGGTACTTAACGGCATGGCGTTCAAGCTCGTCTGCCTCGTCGCGGGACTGATGTTCGCCGCCTTGACGATCGCCCAGATGCGGGCCTTGCCGGCGCAGGCCAAGGAGCAGCCGCAGGAAAGGCGAGCGGTGCTGCTCGACTGGCGCGAGGCGCTCACCAATCGCCCCTTCCTGCTGTTTTCCCTGGCCATGATCGGCTCCTACGTGCTGAACTTTCAGGTCTACCTGAGCCTGCCGCTGGAGATCCGCCGGGTGACGGCCAGCGAACTCGGCGTCACGCTCATCTTTGTGGTCTCCGGCCTCATGACCATTGCCGGCCAGGCACGGATGACAGCGTGGGCGGCCCGGCGCTGGCGGCCACCCCAGGCCATCACCTGGGGACTCGTGCTAACGGGATTGGCCTTCACTCCACTGGCGCTGGCCGCACCGTTGGCGAGCGCAGCCACCACACCGGTTGGCGGCATCACCCACGCCCTCCTGCTGCTTCCGGTCCTCGGTACGACGGTGCTGCTCAGCCTAGCCACCATGATCATCTACCCGTTCGAGATGGCAACCATCGTCACCGTCGGTGCTTCGCGCATGGTGGCCACGTACTACGGGCTCTACAGCACCCTGGCCGGCATCGGCATCGCCATCGGAAACCTGCTCACCGGGTGGGCACTTGATCTGGGCACGCAAGTGAGCCTGCCCAGCCTGCCGTGGCTGGCCCTGGCCCTGATTGGCCTCGGCTGCGCCGTGGCCGTCAAGGCCCTGGATCGATCGGGGCGCCTGGCGACCTCACCGCAGACCGCTCCGACGCCGGCGTAGTACCGTGCGGGAGTTCCCGGTGGCTCAACCGAAAACCCCGGTGAGATCCTGAGCGCGACAAAGGACCTCGGACAGGCGTGGTCGAGCAGGTGGCAGTCCCGCCCGATGGCGGGGCCGCCACCTGTGGCACCCATGATCACGGCAGGGTGCCGCCGAACGTGCCGCGAACCGGCGAGCACGGATCCTCCCGGCTCGTGACATGGCTATGGTCGGCGCGTTCAATGGCGCATCCGCGAGGCCAGTTCGCGCACCGCCACGGCGAGCAGATCGACCTGATCGCGGGAGGTGAACAGCGCCGGCGTCACCCGGACGCAGTCGCCCCGCACCGGCCCGCCGCGGCGCACCGTGAAGATCCGATGCCTGTCCATCAGATCCTTGGTGATCGCGACGTTGTCGGCTTCGGAGGTACGTCCGGTGATCCGGAACGCGGTCATTGTCCCGTACATGGCGGGCTCCTCGGGAGTGAGGATCTCCAGGTTGGGAATGTCGATCATCTGGTGCACCCAGCGGTCGCGCAGAAAGCGCAGCCGCGCCTGCTTGACCGCGGCACCCAAGGTGTCGTGGAAGTCCAGGGCGGTGCCCACGGTGAGGATCGGGGCGACGTCCATGGTGCCGGAGTGGACCCGCGAGCGGATGTCGCGGCCGGAGTAGGTCTCGTCGGCGAAAGCAGGGTCGATGTCGGCCAGGCGGTTCTTGCGAATGTAGAGGAACCCCGACCCCAGCGGCGCCCCCATCCACTTGTGCAAGGAGAACACCGCGAAATCCGCTTTGAGGTCACCGATGGTGAAGTCGAGCTGCCCCCAGGAGTGGGCCGCGTCGACGATCACGTCGACGCCTTTGTCACGGGCCATCGTGACGATCTCTGCCACCGGCAGGACGAGTCCGGTGCGGTTGTTCATATGACTCAGCAGCAGCAACTTGACCCGTGGATGGTCGCGTAGCGCCTGGGCGTAGGTGTCCAGTGCGACCTGGTGGGTCGCCGGCTCGGGGATGGCCATCCGCTCGACGCTCACCCCGCGCCGACCGCGCAGCCAGTTCATGGCGTACCGCGCGCTGTGGTAGTCGAGGTCGGCGTACATCACCGCGTCGCCCGGCCGCAGCCGGTTGTAGCCGCCGATCAGGTTCTGCAGGGCTTCGGTGCCACCACGGGTCAGGGCGATCTCCTCATGGGAGGCACCCAGGACGGTCGCGATGCGTTTCCTGACCTGGGTGGCCCGATCGGTGTAGGAGGTGCGCAGCAGGTGGGAGTTCAGCTCGTTCAGCTGGTCCACGTTGCGGTGATATGCCTGACGCACCGGCTCAGGCATGATCCCGTAGTAGCCGTTCTCCAGGTTGATGAAGTCCGGGCTGACCCGGTACTGCCGTGCCACAGTGCCCCAGAAGCTCTCATCCCTGGCGAGCTGGTCAGGCCTACGACCGGCCGGAACGATCAGCGGCTCGGCCTCCGGCAACTGCGGCGCCGGTGATGGCGGAATCACCGGCGGTGAAACAGCGGAGACCGCCACCGCCCCCAGTCCAGCGACCATCTCACGCCTCGACAAACTCATCGAACCACCCCACATCGATCAGCCAAAGCTCACCGAATAGTGGCTCCGACCTGCTCTAACAGTGAAATTCCAGTGTGTGGCTGATGCGCTTTGCGGGGTGGTTATCCCAGCTTTTCGGGCGTGGCGCGGTGAAGATCGGGCATTGGACACGACCGGAGATCCTCACCTGGGGCGCGTTCGCCGGGCAGATCCCACCTGCCCTTGACGCGATGAGGGGGTATCACTCTAAGTGTGGAAGTGATCACTGTAGGTAGATGGTCAAGGTAGATCATCTTAACGCTTCGGGGGGAGCGTCAATCATGACGAACACACGGGGAACATCGGCTCTGACCACCACATTCGACCACGAGCAGACGGGAGGCCCGGCACGGGCTGCTCGTCACGGCGGGGAAAAAACCCCTGCTCGAAGGCGAGGTGCCACTGCGGGAGCTGCTCGGCGATCAGGTGCTGGACCTGCTGCTGACGCGCTCGCGTGACGGAGCGGGCGGGCTGCGGCTGACCGGCGAGGGCTCGATGCTGGGCGAGCTGGTCAAGGCGGTGCTGGAACGCGCGCTGGAGGCCGAGCTGTCGACGCATCTGGGCTATGGCAAGCACGATCCGGCCGGCAACGGGACGGGTAACTCCCGCAACGGCAGGATCGGCAAGACCGTGCAAACCGGCGTCGGCCCGGTGCGGCTGGCCGTGCCGCGGGACCGGGCCGGCACCTTCGAGCCGGTGCTGGTGCCCAAGCGGGCCGGTGCTGGTGCCCAAGCGGGCCGGTGCTGGTGCCCAAGCGGGCCGGTGCTGGTGCCCAAGCGGGCCGGGCGTGTCTCCGGCGGCCTGGACGACATGATCATCAGCCTGTACGCGCACGGCATGAGCGTGCGCGACATCCAGCACCACCTGCGCCAGATCTATGAGGTCGAACTATCGCATGAGGCGATCTCCAACATCACCGACGCCGTGCTGGAGGAGGTCCGCACCTGGCAGGCCCGGCCCTTGGAGGCGGTCTATCCGGTGGTGTTCCTGGACGCCATCGTGGTCAAAGTGCGCGACAACCACACGGTGCAGGCTAAACCCGCCTACCTCGCGGTCGGCATCGACACCGACGGCGACAAACACGTGCTGGGCATCTGGCTCGCCAAGACCCCGCTCGACCACGCCACCGCCGGCGAGTCCGCCCGGTTCTGGAGCGCGGTCATGACCGACCTGCGCAACCGCGGCGTGCGCGACATCCTCATCGCCTGCACCGACGGCCTGAACGGCTTCGAAGACGCCATCCACGCCGCCTTCCCTTACACCATCGTGCAGACCTGCGTCGTGCACTTGATCAGAAACGCACTGCGGCCGGTGGCCCGCCGCGACCGGGCCGCCGTGGCCGCCGAGCTGAAGAAGATCTACACCGCGCCCAGCGCGGAGGCGGCCTTCGAGGCCCTGGCCGACTTCATCGCCTCCATCTGGGGCGAGAGGTACCCGCAGGCGGGCCGCGTGTTCGAAGCCGCCTGGGACCGCTTCACCCCGTTCTTCGCCTTCACCCCCGGAGTGCGCCGACTGCTCTACACCACCAACGGCATCGAGTCCCTGAACTATCAACTGCGCAAGGTCACCAAGGCCCGGGGACACTTCCCCGGCGACGACGCCGTGGTCAAACTCCTCTGGCTGGCCATCATCAACATCGAGGACAAACGCGCCCGCGAACGCGCAGCCCACAAGGAGAAAACCGGCAAGATCAAGAACTCGCCCAGCACCGCACGTCTCATCGAAGGTCAACGCACCATCGGCTGGCGTGAAGCACTCATCGAACTCGACATCGCCTATCCGGGAAGGATCAAGTAAAACAGGTAAAGAAGGCTCTCCATCTACCAAGAAGGGCCTTTACACACTTCAGGGGACAAGCTCACATTCACCCTGACCGGGGCATCGGCGGCTGAGACAGGAAGCTAGGAAGGCCAGTCTTGGAGGCTGGGGCGAGCGGCGGCGGACAGCAGGGTGAGCGCGGCCTTGCGGGCGGCCTCGCCGGCGCCGGCTGTGTCGTGATACGCGGCAACGACGGTCGCCCCCTCGACCAGCATGAGCAGCTGTCGTCCCAGGACGGGCGGATCGACGGCTCCGGCACGGCTGGCGATGCCGGTCAGGAGGTCGAGGTAGTGGCCCAGGTGGCGCGCGGTGATAGTGCGAACGGCGTCGACGTGGTGCTGGGCGGCCGCGTTCAGTATCGCGCAGCCACGGAAGACCGGGTCGTCGTACCACCGCTGGAGGGCGTCGAACACCGCGGCGAGTTGCTCGCCGGGGGCGTCCCCGGCGGCTGCGGCGGCTTCGGCCAGCCAGCTCGTGACCCGCTCGCTGCGCGCTTGCAGCATGGCCTCCACGAGGCCGTCCTTGGTGCCGAAGTGCCGGTAGAGCGTCTCCTTAGACACCCCGATGCGGGTGCACAGCTCGGCAACGCCGATGCCGTCGAGGCCGCGCTGGTACAGCTCTCGGGTGGCCGTCTCGAGGATGGCCGCTCGGGTGCGCTCTGGGTCGATCGTCGAGCCTTTGGGAACTGGCATGCCATAGATCGTACCGGTCGGTTCGTTCTGCTGCTAGCATCCGAGTTCGTACCGATCGGTTCTATCTTTGGAGTGTCATGCCAGACCTTTTCGCCTCACCGCGAATCCGGAACGTCTCGGACGTGCGGGACGCGACCCCTCGCGGCGATGGCGCCGCCGAGAGACGGGACCGATGACGCAGACGGCGCTGAAGGCGGAGCCCTGGGCGGTGTGGCAGGCGGGCCGGCTGGCGCTCGGCACCGCCTCGGCGCTCGGGCTCGCGCGCTTCGCCTACGGCCTGCTCCTGCCGGCCATGCGCGAGGACCTGCGCTGGACTCTGGCTGAGGCGGGGGCGATGAGCACCGCCAACGGGCTCGGCTACCTCCTCGGCGCGCTGGTGACCGCCGCGGTCGTGCGCCGCTGGGGCACCGCCGCCGCCTTCCGCATCGGGATGGCACTCACGGCCGTGTCGCTGGCTGCCACCGCGGCGAGCGACGCCTACCCGGCGCTGCTGGCCGCGCGGGCCGCAGCCGGAGCGGCGGGGGCGGTGGTGTTCGTCGCCGGCGGCGTGATCGCCTCGCGCGTCGCCGCCCGCGCGGCCTCCAGCGCGCCCATCACCGTGTACTTCGCCGGCACTGGGCTGGGCATCGTTGTCAGCGGTGTGAGCATTCCCGCGTTGGGGGAGCACTGGCGCCTGGCCTGGGTCGGCCTGGCCGTCGCTGCCGCACTGGCGACCGTGGCGAGCTGGAGCGCGGCGAGCACGGGCGAGGACGCGCATGCCGCCGCGGCCGGCCGGGTCCGCGTGCGCCCGCTGTGGGGGGCCGCCCTGGCCTACCTGCTGTTCGCCGCCGGGTACATCACCTACATCACTTTCCTGTCCGCCTACCTCGCCGACCAACACGCCTCGCTCGGGCAGGTGGTGCTCACCTGGACGGCGCTGGGCCTGGCCGTCGTTGCGGCGCCCGCGCTGTGGAGCCGCCCCACCGCCGAGTGGGCCGCCACCCGGGCATTGGCCACCCTGCTCGCGATCCTGGCCGGCGGAGCGGCGCTGGCGCTGGCAGCACCCACGCCACCGGTCATCCTCGCCTCCGCGATCATCTACGGGGCGACATTCATGGGCGTTCCCGCCGCCATCACCGCCCTCATCAAGGGCAACGTCCCGCCCGCCGACTGGACCGCCACGCTGGCGGCCTTCACCACGGTGTTCGCGGCCGGGCAGACCGCCGGGCCGTGGATCGCCGGCATGGTCGCCGATCACACCTCGACCGAGGCCACCCTGGCGTGGACCGCGATCCTGTGCGCCGCGGCCTCCGCGATCGCCATCGCCGGAGGCCGCACACGCCCCGGCGCACCCCGGCCCGGCGCGGCACACAACTGAGACGTGCGTCTGACACCGGCGACCCGACACACACCGCGCATGCGGTCGACGTTCTCCCGGGCAGCGCCTCACGAGCCACCAGACACCAAATCCGACAAGAGAAAGCGAGAAAGATCATGGGCAACTTCGTGCTCATCCCAGGGATGTGCCACGGCGGCTGGTGCTTCGAGGAGCTCACCGGCGAGCTTCGCGCGCAGGGGCATGCCGTCTACCCGCTGACGCTGACCGGGCTCAGCGAGCGCAGCCATCTGCTGCACGGCGGAGTGAACCTCGACACGCACATCCAGGACGTGACCAGTGTGCTAGCCGCTGAAAACATTCAGGATGCGGTGCTGGTCGGCCACAGCTACGGGGGGATGGTGATCACTGGTGCCGCCGACCGCGCACCCGAACGGGTGAATGCCCTGGTGTACCTGGACGCCATGGTGCCGGAGCCCGGCGACTCCTCCTGGACCCTCGTCTCCGACCAGGAGCGCCGATGGTACATGGACGTGGTGGAGACCGGCTACGCGGTACGGCCGCTGCCCTTCTTCGACCCACGGGCCACGCCCCACCCACTGGCCTCGCTGCTCCAGCCACTCCAGCTCACCAGCGACCTCGCGCACATCCGCCGCAGGGACTACGTGTACGCCGCGGGCTGGGACGGCCAATCCCCGTTCACCCCCGTCTACCAGCGGTTGCGTGAAGACCCCTCGTGGCGGACGTACGCGCTGGACAGCGGGCACAACCTCATGCGGGACGCGCCGCAGGACCTGTTGAAGATCCTGTTCCAGGTTGTGGACCTCGCTGATGGCGAGGATCGGGACAGCTCCACCGCGCGGGCTGCCACCAGAGCAGTCACCACCACAAGATCTTCGCTCTGGGCCAGCCAGGCGTAGCGCCGAAGCAGCGCCGCGCGCCGGCGCTCGGGGAAGTCCTCCGCACCCAGCCATTCGCTCATGCTCAGGGCCATCCTTCCCATCCGGCGAATCGACAGCTGAGAGTGCGCGTTCCTCAGCGCCTGCGGGCGGCGGGATCGCGTCCGGCCTGCCAGCGCGCGAGTGCTTCTCCGGAGACCCGGGCATAGCGGGCCAGTGAGACGACTGAGGTATGCCCGGAGTAGGCCAGCAGGGTGGAGGTGTTGGCGCCGTCCTCGGCCGCGTGGGTCAGCGCCGAGTGCCGGAGTTGGTGCAGTGTCCAGCCGCCGGTGGCGGCCTCGAACAGCTCGGCCGCCCGCCGGTAGGACAGCCGCGCCTTCCCGCTGCCAGCGTCGACGTCGGCCGGCGGCAGTTCCACCCGGGCCCGCCGGTCGGTGGTGAACACCGGCCCCGTCCGGCGCCCGTCCAGCAGACGGGGTAGCAGCCGGGCGGTGCCGGTGCGCCAGACGATGACGTCGACCGCGCCACCCTTACGCCGTACCCGGGCCCGCCGGTTGCGCAGGTCCAGTTCATCGACATCCAGGCCCAGAACTTCCGAAGACCGCGCTGCGGACTCGTACAGCAGCCGCCACAGCGTTCGCTCGCGTAGCGCGATCCCTTCCCGGCCGAGCAGTTCGGCGACCTCGCCGCGATTCAGGGAACGGGTGCGGTCGGCCTCGACCGGCCGACGTTTGAGCCGGCGCAACGGGTCCTCGATGATCCAGCCCTGATCCCGCCACCAGCCGACAGCTGAGGACAGCGCGTTGAGCCGGGCGTTGACCGTGGCGGCCGAAGCCGAACCCCACCGCTCGATGAACCAGGCGGAGACTCGATCAGCCGCGGTTTCCCCCTCGAACACGGTCATGGGGGTGTAGGGACCGAACTTCTCGGTCAGAGCGCGCAACGCCGTGGCGTAGGCCCGCGCCGTGTGGGGATTGGACACCCCGGCGAGAAACCCCTCGATCGCGTCCTTGAGCGCCAGGACCGACCGCTCGACACCGATCTTGTGGACCCCTCCCACGACGCCTTCGCGCTCTATCGCAGATAACCATGGAGTCTGGCCCCGCCCGGCGGAGGCATTTTCCCAGGACGGCACCGACACTATCGCAGATAATCATGGAGTATCTGCGGCTAGCTGCTTCCAACGGGGGGCTGGGAGAAGCTGTGCAGCGCTGACCTGCTCTGAGAGGGCTTAGCGCACGATCCGGTTCCGATGTTCCTTAGACCCCCGGTACTGCTTTTTCATCTCCGCGCCGCTCGCGGTCGCTGCGGCCGTCCTACTGCAGCGAACCCTGCACCTGCCGGTGCTGCGCCGCCCAGTGAAGATCGACTGGTTCGGCGGCGCGCTCATCGTCGCCGGGGTCAGCGCCCTGCTGATCTGGTCGACGCTGGCCGGAGACAAGTACGCCTGGGCCTCCTGGCAGTCCGCCGTCCTGGTCGGCGCCGGGCTGGTTCTGCTCGCGCTCGCGGTGTTCGTCGAGTCGCGGGCGGCCGAGCCGATCATCCCGCTGAGCATCTTCCGCAACCGCACGATCACCCTGGCCACGGTCGCCACCGTCGTGGTCGGCATCCTGATGTTCGGCAGCGGGACGTTCCTTTCGCAGTACCTGCAGATCAGCCTCGGTAAGTCGCCGATGGTCGCCGGGCTGATGACCCTGCCGCTCGTGTTCGGCCTGCTGGTCTCCTCGACCGTCACCGGGAGGCAAATCACCCAGCACGGCCGGTGGAAGCGGTTCCTGGTGGCGGGCGCGGTGCTGATGGCTGCTGGGGTGCTGCTGTTCAGCTTCATTGATTCCCAGACCAGCTTCCTGGTGCTCGCGATGTACATGATCGTGTTCGGCGTCGGCATCGGCATGCTGCTGCAGAACCTGGTCCTGGCCGCGCAGATTGAGGTCGCCGGGCGCAACCTCGGCGCGGCGACGTCGACCGTGAGCTTCTTCCGCAGTCTCGGTGGCGCGATCGGTGTCGGCGCGCTGGGCACCGTGCTCGCCAGCCGGGTGACGACGCTGCTGCAAGAGCGCCTTGGGGCGGGAGTCACGGGCGACGGCAGCGTGAAGGTGCCCGCGCTGGCCTCGCTCCCGCCGGAGATGGTGCCGGTCTTCCAGGCGTCCTATGGCGCGGCCACTGCGGACCTGTTCCGCGTGGCGGTGCCGATCGCACTGGTGGCCGTGCTCGCCGTGGTGCTGATCAAGGAGAAGCCGCTGCAGACGCTGAGCGGGGACCAGCGGCGGGCCAAGGAAGCGGCCGCCGCGCCGCCGGGGTGAACGTCCCCGGGGCCCGGCGCGGCCGGGCCCCGGGCGGACGTCAGCGCGGCGCCATGCGGAGGGCGCCGTCGAGCCGAATCGTTTCGCCGTTGAGCATGGGGTTTTCCACAACGTGTGCGGCGAGCGAAGCGAACTCCGCGGGGTCGCCGAGCCGCGCCGGGTGCGGCACCTGTCGGCCAAGCGCGTCGATCGCGGCCCGGGGCAGCGGCGCGAACATGGGCGTGTGGAACAGCCCCGGGGCGATGGTGACCACGCGGATCCGCAGCGACGCGAGGTCGCGAGCGATCGGCAGGGTCATGCCGATGACGCCTGCCTTCGAAGCCGCGTAGGCGGCCTGCCCGATCTGGCCGTCGTACGCGGCCACCGAGGCGGCGTTAACGATGACCCCGCGCTCCTCGCCCTGTTCGCTGGCCTTCGCGATCCTCGCCGCGGCGAGGCGGATGACGTTGAAGGTGCCGATCAGGTTGACCTTGACGACGTCGTCGAAGGCGGCCAGCGGGAACGGGCCGTCCTTGCCCACGGTCTTGACCGCGTTGCCGGTGCCCGCGCAGTTCACCACGATCCGCAGCGTGCCCAGGCTATCGGCGAGATTGATCGCGGCGTTGACGTCCGCCTCCCGCGTCACGTCGCCGGGTGAGAACGCCACGCGCTCGCCGAGCTCGTTCGCGATCTCCTTGCCCTGTGCGGACCGGGCGAGGATGACCACCGAGGCACCCCGCTCGTGCAGGGTGCGCACCGTCGCCAGGCCCAGTCCCGACGTGCCCCCGGTGACCAGGGCAACGTTCCCTCCGATCCGCACGTGCCGCTCCTCTCGTCCCTGTTGCAAGGTGATTACGTCAGATGCAGGTCACTCGGTCGGCGCGTGCACCCAGCTCAGGCCGTCCGGTGATGGGATCAGGCCGCCGGCGAACAGCGGGAGCTCCTGCTCGGCGTCCTCCCCGAGCAGCGCGTGCATCTGGACGCGGGAGCCCTCGGCCATCGACTCGCGCACGACCGACGAGTTCAGCATGTCACCCCAGCCGCCGTCGCTGCCGTCGGCCATCTTGCCGACCGCGTCGGAGAACTCCTGAGAATGCGAATGCATCCGCTCAGCCAGCGCCTCGGCCGAGGTGAACGCGCTCTCCCCGGAGGAGACGCCGCCGACCAGATTCACAAAGGACTCCAGCTCGGGATAGGCGGTGTTGGTGAGCTTCTTCGCCTGCCAGAAGTAGGAGTTCTCGTCGCGGTGCATCTCGTAGAAGGAGACCAGGAACTCGTAGAACACGCTGTACTCGCGGCGGTAGCGCGCCTCGAACTCCTGCATCGCGGCCTCCTCCTTGACTTGACCGGCCAGCACGCTATTGATCGACCGGGCGGCCAGCAGGCCGCTGTAGGTCGCCAGGTGCACGCCCGAGGAGAACACCGGGTCGACGAAGCAGGCGGCGTCGCCGACGAGCATCATGCCCGGGCGCCAGAACTCGGTCTGGTGGTAGGAGTAGTCCTTGCGGACGCGGATCTGGCCGTAGTCGCCCTCGGTGACCCGTTCGGCCGGGGACAGGTAATCGGAGATCATCGGGCACTCGGCGATCAGCGACTGGAGCGCCTTCTCCGGGTCACCCTGCACCTTCTCGGCCATCTCGCGGCGGACCACGGCGCCGACGCTGGTCAGCGTGTCGCTCAGCGGGATGTACCAGAACCAGCCGCTCTCGAAGGCGACGCAGAGGATGTTGAAGCGGCTGGGCTCGGGCATCCGCTTGCCGCCCTCGAAGTACCCGAACAGTGCCAGGCTGCGGAAGAACTCCGAGTATTCACGCTTGCCGCCGACGCGGTTGTACAACCGGCTCTTGTTGCCCGAGGCGTCCACGACGAACTTCGCCATGGCCCGCCGCTCGACGCCGTCGGCGTCGGTGTACCGCACGCCGGTGACGCGGTCGCCGTCCTCGATGACGTCCAGGACGGCGCACTGCTCCTGCACCCGCGCGCCGACGCGGCGGGCGTTGTCGAGCAGGATCTTGTCGAACTTGGACCGTTCGACCTGGTAGGCGGTGGACGTCGGGCCCGCCATCTTGGACGAGACCGAGAACGTGAACTGCCAGGGCTCCGGGTTGGCGCCCCAGCGGAACGTGCCGCCCCGCTTCAGCGGGAAGCCGGCCTTGGCCAGCTCGTCCGCCGCGCCGGTCAGCCGGCAGATGCCGTGGACCGTCGACGGCAGCAGGGACTCCCCGATCTGGTACCGCGGGAAGCTCTCCTTCTCGAGCACGAGCACCGAATGGTCCTGCTGGGCCACGAGCGCCGCCAGCGTCGAGCCCGAAGGGCCGCCTCCTACCACGATGACGTCAAATTCTTCGATGTTTTCCACGCGCTTCTTTCTTCTCTCGCTGAGCAATGCGATGTCCAGACGGAGGCGTGTCGAGTAACTGTGCGTAAGAACACAGGAACGCCAGGCAATTGATTAGCGGCGCCGGTTAACTGTGCGTAAGAACACAGGAACGCCAGGCAATTGATTGGCGGCGCCGGTGCAATGGTACAAGGAAGCCCGAGTTGATGTCGATACAAGAAATCCTGAGTCGATGTCGACGGAGCCGGGTGATCACGGTCGGTGTCGCGCTCGGCACCCGGGGTGGCAGAGTGGTATCGCTTCCGAACTTCTCGAAATGAGTGAACCTATTTCATCCTCGCGCGACCTGGGCGATGCGATGCGGTGATTCTGCAAGACGGCGTTAGCCTTGTAAAGGTAGCCAGGTTCGCTGTAAGGTCATTGCAGAGGTAGTCAGGTTCGCTGCAAGGTCATTCGGCGGAGCTCCATCATCCCTTATGATGGCGGCAGCTTCCCGTACAGAATTCATATAGTCGGCAGGCCTAAAGATCCGTATACTGAGATGCAATCACCTCACTGGGGATGGTGATTGATGCCTGCCGGACTGCGAATAATGACTCAGGCAAACGGGGGATTTTCTCGATGTTGACATCGGTGTGTGCGCTGTTCGGCGTGGTGGGCACTTCCCGCCTTGTACAGCGCGTAGTTTCTCTGAGCTGACCCGTGGCCGCTGGGCGCGGTCACCGTTTCATTAACTGACGCCGTCGGCTGACGCCAGGTGGCGTGAAAAAGCATGCCTTGAATTGGTTTTCCGACCATTTCTCCTGCGGAATTCCGCGGGCCTGCTCGTGTTTCCGAGAACCCGAGAGACGTCGCCGACGCTGTTTCCGGGACGGACTCCGACTCCTGGGGATGAGATGCGTACGACCAACTCGTCGACCTTCCGCGAGACCTTCACCGTCACCGCCGACAACCCGCTGCTGAGCGGGCACGTCGTACGCGGTCGCACGCTGCTTCCCGGCGTCGGCTACGTCGACCTGGTGCTGCAGGTACTGGTCCGGAACGGGCACGCACTGGCCGAAGTGGAGCTGCGTAACCTCACCATCCTCGCACCGCTGGTCGCCGCGCCCGGGGAGCGGGTCATCACCACCGTCGAGGGCAGCCCGGCGCTGGCCGGCGGCTGCCGCATCGAGGTTCGCAGCCGGCGTCCCGAGGACAGCGAAGAGATCCTCCACGCGGTCGTCACCGCGCACCGGCAGGAGGCGCCGGACTTCGCCGGGCGGCGGCTGGCCCTCCCGCTCACCGGCGCCGACCGGCTCCTTCCGATGGCCGAGGTCTACGCCTGGTTCCGCGAGCGCGAGCTGGTCCACTCCGGACTGATGAAGGTCGCCGGTGAAGTGCACCACCGCACCGACGACTCGGTCGCGGCGCTGGAGCTGCCGCCGGCGCACCCCGGCGGCAGCTCCAGCTTTCTCTTCCACCCGGCGTTATTCGAAGCGGGGCTGCTCGGCGGCGGCGTGGGCATCCACATGCTGCACGAGCAGCACCAGGGCGACGACCTCTACCTGCCGCTGGTGTTCGAGTCCTTCGCTACGATCGCACCGCTGGGCTCACGCTGCTTCGTGCGCGTGCCGGCGGCTTCGGCGCGCCGTGACGACGAGCTGTTCCGGCTGGCCGTCGAGTTCTACGACGAGACCGGTCGGCAGATCGCCGAGATCAAGCAGCTGGTGGCCAAGCGAGTCCGGGCGGTGGAGTCCCTCGACGTCCGGGGTGGCCCGGCCCCGGTCGGCGTGACCTCGGGCGGACCGGTGTCCGCCCCGGTCACAACGGCGCAGGACCCCCTGATCGTGCTGCGCGAACTGACCGGGACGCGGCTGGAGCTGCCTGCGGCCCAGGTCGACGTGCACAGCAGCTTCTACGAGCTGGGTCTCAGCTCGGCGCAGCTGGTCTCGCTGGTGCCCGAGCTGGAGAACCGGCTGGCCCTGGAGCTCTCGCCGACAGTCGTCTTCGAGTACCGGTCGATCGCGGATCTCGCCGAGTGGCTGCGGGGGCAGGTTCCCGCGCAATTCGCCGGAGCCGGAGCCGGAGCCGAAGCCGACGCGCTGGTCGCGGAGATCGCCGCGCAGCTCGGCGTCCCGGCCGAAGAGGTGGACCCGCGCGGCGAGTTCGCGGAGTTCGGGCTCGACGTCACCGGTCTCGCCCGGCTGGCCGCCCGGCTCGCCGACCGCCACGGGCCGTCGGTGACGGCCGCCGCCCTGCTCGAACGCCGGACCGTGCAGGCGGCCGCCGGGTGGCTCGCCACCCTGGACCGGGTACCGGCGACGCACCCGATGGTGCACCGGGTCGAAACCGGCGCCGGCGGCGTCGTCGGCCATGCGCGGTTCAGCGGCGACGAGCCGTTCCTGCGGGACCACCGGATCCGCGACGACCGGCTGCTCCCTGCGGTCGCGCAGTTGGAGATGGCGCATGCGGCGGTGGTGGCCGCCGCCGGTGCGGAGCACGCGGACCGCGTGCGGCTGTACGACGTCGTCTGGCTGCGGCCGGCGGTGTGCGGCCCGGACGGGCTGGACGTGCGGGTGACGGTCGAGTCGCGGGGCGACGGCCGCTGGGAGTACCGGTTGGAAGCCGGTGACGGCACGCTGTGCGGCAGCGGCCGCGCGCGGACGGCGGACTCTGCCGGGACGACGGCGCCCTCGCTGGCCGAGGTGCGCCGGACCTGCGCCGAGCAGACGATCACAGGCGCCGAGGTATACGACCTCTACGCCCGCGTCGGCATGGACTATGGCCCGGCTCTGCGGTCGGTGGTGTCGCTGGGCGCGGGCCGCGACGCGGCGGGCGGTCCCCAAGTACTGGCCGAGCTGCGCCTGCCGGCTGGGGCCGAACCGCTGGACCGCTACCGGTTGCACCCGAGCATCCTCGATGGCGCTCTGCAGGCCACAATCGGCCTGACGCTGGCCGCGTACCGGACCGGCGAACTGCCCGCCGACCCCGCCCTGCCGTTCGCCGTGCACGAAGTCGCATCGGTTTCCGCCACCCCCGCGACCGCTTTCGCGTGGATCAGGCACCAGCCGGGAAGCGGGTCGTCGGCCCGGCTCGACGTCACCCTGTTCGACGAGCACGGCCGGGTCTTCGCGGAGCTGAACGGGGTGAACACCCGTGTCCTGGCGAGCGTGCCGCCGCCGGCTCCCGACGTCGAGCACGCGCCCACCGACATCGCAATCGTCGGCGTCAGTGGCCGCTACCCGGAAGCGGCGGACCTGGAGGAGTTCTGGCAGAACCTGCGATCCGGCCGCGACTGCATCCGGGAGGTGCCCGCGGAGCGCTGGAACCACCGGCGCTACGCCGACATCGGCGGCTCGTCGAAGGGCAGCTGGGGCGGGTTCCTCGACGGCATCGACCGCTTCGACCCGCTGTTCTTCCAGATCTCGCTGGCCGAGGCCGAGCTGCTCGACCCGCAGGAGCGGCTGTTTCTCGAATGCGCCCACCACACGCTCGAAGACGCCGGGTACACCGGGGACCGGCTGAGCCGCGCGGCCAGCCGGGTCGGCGTATTCGTCGGCGTGATGTACCAGGAGTACCAACTCTACGGCGCGCAGGCGCAGGACCGCGGCCACGCCACCGCGCTGTCCGGCAGCGGCTCCAGCGTCTCCAACCGGGTCTCGTACTTCTTCGACTTCCACGGCCCTAGCATCACGGTGGACACGATGTGCTCGTCCTCGCTGACGGCCATTCACCTCGCCTGCGAGGCGATCAAGAGCGGCCAGTGCGACGCGGCGCTCGCCGGCGGGGTGAACATCACCTCCCACCCGAACAAGTACGTGCTGCTGAGCCAGCGCCGGTTCCTCTCCAGTGACGGGCGTTGCCGCAGCTTCGGCGATGGCGGCGACGGCTACGTGCCCGGCGAGGGCGTCGGCGCCGTTCTGCTGAAGCCACTGGAGCGTGCGATCGCCGACGGCGATCATGTCTACGGCGTCATCAAGGGCACCGCGCTCAATCACGGCGGCCGCACCTCCGGCTACTCGGTCCCGTCGCCGGTCGCGCAGTGCGAGGTCATCACCGCCGCGCTCGAGGCCGCGGATGTCGACCCCCGCGCGATCAGCTACGTCGAGGCGCACGGCACTGGCACCGCGCTCGGCGACCCGATCGAGGTGACCGGGCTGACCCGGGCGCTGCAGGGGCCCCACGGCCTGCCGCCGCACTGCGCGATCGGCTCGGTCAAGTCGAACATCGGGCACGCGGAGAGCGCGGCGGGCATCGCCGGGCTCACCAAGGTGCTGCTGCAGCTCAAGCACGGGGAACTGGTGCCCAGCCTGCATTCGAGCACCCTGAACCGGCACCTCAATGTGGCCGGGATGTCGCTCGAGGTGCAGCAGCGGGTGGTGCCGTGGCAGCGGCCGACGGTGGAGATCGACGGCGAAGCGCGGACCTTCCCGCGCATCGCCGGGGTTTCCGGGTTCGGCGCGGGCGGCTCGAACGCCCACCTCATCGTTTCCGAGTACCAGGGGCCGGAACCCCGGCGGACGGTCCCCGCGGGCCGTCCGGCGGTGCTGGTGCTGTCCGCGCAGAGCGAGGAGCAGCTGGTCGAGCAGGCTCGCCGGCTGCGCGGGCGGCTGGCGGAGCTGGGCGAGGACGCGCTCGCCGACGTCGCGTGGACGCTCCAGGTCGGACGCGTGGCGCTGCGGGAGCGGCTGGCGTTCGCGATGACGTCGCTGGCCGAGGCCGGCGACGTGCTGGAGTCGTTCGTCGCCGATCCGCGGCGGTCCGGTCCGTGGGTGCGCGGCACCGTCCAGAACGGAGTCTCGGCGCAGGTGGCCGACTCGGTACTGGCCGACTGGCTCGACCACGGCGTCCCCGACCGGCTGCTGCGTGAGTGGGCCGACGGCGGCGCGGTGCGCTGGGAGACGGCCCCGGCCGCGCGGCGGATCAGTCTGCCGGGGTACCTGTTCGCGAAGGACCGCTGCTGGTTCGACCTCGACGGTGAGACGGACGGCCCGAGGGTGCTTCCCGAGACGTCCACCGGCCCCGACGGTGACCTGGTGCTGCTGCGCCCGGTCTGGGAGACCCGCGTGGCCGACCCGGCTGAGGCCCGCGCCGAGCACCACGTCGTCGTCTTAGGCCGCCTCGCGGCCCGGGAACGCGAAGAGCTGCGAGCCGCGTTGCCCCCCGGTGCCGTTTGCCGGTTCGCGGAGCTCGCGGACGGCACGCTGGACATCCGCTACACCGACGCGGCCCGGCAGGTTTTCGAACTGGTCAGAGGGATCCTGGCCGGGGGTGTACGGCGGCCCGTGCTACTGCAGGTCGCCGTCGTCGGCGGACCCGCCGACCGCGCGCGTCTCGCCTGTCTCGCCGGACTCGCGGGCCTGCTGAAGACGGCGAGCCTGGAGAACCCGCTGCTGCACGCGCAGTTCGTCGACTGCCTGGACGGTGCGCTCCCCGCCGTCGTCGCCGGACGCCTGGCGGCCGAGGCGACGACGGCGCTCGAACCGGTGGTCCGGCACCGCGACGGTCGGCGGCTCGTCGAGCGCTGGGCGGAACTGACCCCCACAGTGGACAGCCAGCCGTGGCGGGAGAACGGCGTCTACCTGATAAGCGGCGGTGTTGGCGGTCTCGGCCTGATCGTGGCGCGGGACATCGGCACCTCGGTCGGCCACGCCACCGTCGTCCTCACCGGCCGGTCCGAGCTGACCGGCGAGCAGCGCCAAGCGCTGGACGAACTACGGGCGGCCGGCCTGACCGTCGACCACCAGCGCGCCGACGTCGCGGACCGGGCCGCGGTGGCCAGGCTGCTGGCGCACATCTCGGCGACCCACGGGCCGCTCACCGGGGTCCTGCACTCCGCCGGCGTCGTTGACGACCGGTACCTGCTCCGCAAGACCGTCGCGGACGTCGAGCGCGTGCTCGCGCCCAAGGTCGCGGGCCTGGTCAACATGGACGAGCTAACCGCCGACCAGCCTCTCGAGCTGTTCGCCTGCTTCTCCTCGACGGCCGGGGCGTTCGGCAACGCCGGGCAGGGCGACTACGCCACCGCCAACGCGTTCATGGACGCCTATGCCGCCCACCGCAACGAACTCGTCGACGTCGGCGCGCGCCGCGGGCGGACGGTGTCCGTCGGCTGGCCGCTCTGGGGCGAGGGCGGGATGGGCGACGAGACGGTCCGCGCAAACCTGCGCGAAGCCGGGCTCGCGCCGCTGGACACCGCGCGCGGCCTGGCGGTGCTGCGGATCGCGACGGCCGAAGGCACCGGACTCGACGCCGGGCGGCTGGTCATTTTCGTCGGACGCCGCGACCGGGTGCTTTCCCGGCTCCCCGGCCAGGAGGAGTCACGGGCCGCCGTCAAGCAGCCGATAGAGATCACGACCACGGAGGCCACCATGCGGGTGCTGGAGGAGCGAGCGGTGGCGTACCTGCGGCGCGTGCTCGCCGCGTCGCTGAAGCTCGCGCCGGAACGATTGGACATCGGGGCGCCGCTGGAGCAGTTCGGCATGGACTCCGTCGTCGCGGTAAATGTTATCTCCACCCTAGAGAAGACGTTCGGCGAGTTGCCGCGGACGCTGCTGTTCGAAGAGCCGACCGTGCAGAACCTCGCGCGGTACTTCGCGACTGGCCACACCGACGCGTTGCGCGCGCTCGTCGGGGAACCGGCCTCGCAGCCGATGCCCGAACCGGCTCCTGAGCCGGTCGTGGCGAAGCCGGTCGTGCGAGTCGAGGAGCCCGCTCCGGTGGTCGGCGACCGCCGGATCGCGATCGTCGGCATCACCGGCATCTATCCGAAGTGCGATGACCTCGACGCGTTCTGGGCCCAGCTGCGCGCCGGCGGTGACTGCGTCACCGAGGTCCCCGCGGAGCGCTGGGACGCTGGCGGCCGCACCTGCTGGGGCGGGTTCATCGACGGCGTCGACCGCTTCGACCCGCAGCTGTTCGGGATCTCGCCCCGCGACGCCGAGGCGATGGACCCGCAGCAGCGGCTGTTCCTCCAGACCGTCTGGCACCTGCTGGAGCAGGGCGGCGTGACGCAGGAGGTCGTCGAGCGGCGGTACGAGCGGCGGGTCGGCGTGTACGTCGGCGCGGGCTACCAGATGTACCGCGCCGACAATGCGGAGCCGACGCTCGTCGCGCTGACGTCGTCGACGTCCTACAACATGATCGCCAATCGGGTCTCGTACTTCTTCGGCCTCGAAGGCCCGAGCCTGGCCGTGGACAGCATGTGTTCGTCGTCGGCGACCGCGATCCACCTCGCCTGCGCCGACCTCCAGCGCGGCGAGACAGAGCTGGCCGTGGCCGGCGGCATCAATCTCACCATCCACCCGGACAAGTACGTCGCACTGTCCGAGCTCGAACTGCTCGGCACGCACCCAGGCAGCCGCAGTTTCCGCGACGGTGACGGCTACCTCCCGGCAGAGGCGGTCGGCGCGGTGCTGCTCAAGCCGCTGGACGCGGCGGTCCGGGACGGTGACCAGATCCACGCCGTGATCACCGGGACCGCGTCGCTGCACAGCGGGCGGGCCAACGGCTTCATGATGCCGAGCCACGCGTCGCAAGTGAAGGTCATGCGACGGGCGCTGGAGCGGGCGGGCACCGAACCTGCCTCCATCGGGTACGTCGAGGCCGCGGCCAACGGCGCCGCGCTCTCCGACGCCGTCGAATTCCGCGCGCTGCGGGAGGTCTTCTCCGGCGTCACCGAGAAGGTGGCGCTGGGCACCGTGAAGTCGAACCTCGGGCACCCCGAGGCCGCGTCCGGCATTGCCCAGCTCACCAAGGTCGTCCTGCAACTGCGGCACGGCGAGATCACGCCGCTGGTCGACATCGGCACGCCCAATCCCGGTCTCGAAGCCGACGGGACGTCGCTGCGGCTCTGCGACGAGCTGACGGCCTGGGAGCCGCGGGGGACGGCGCCGCAGCGCGCGCTGATCAACTCGGTCGCGGCGGGCGGGAGCCACGTCAGCCTGGTCGTCGAGGCACCCCCGCCGGTCGTGGTCGCCGAGCGGCCGAGCGAGGACAGCGGGCCGCAGCTGGTCGTGTTGTCGGCACGCGACGCCGGCCGCCTCCGGACGGCGGCGCGGCGGCTGCACGACTTCCTGGAGCGGGACGACACGGCCGCGCTCGCGGACATCGCGTACACCTCCCAGCTCGGCCGCGACGCGCAGCCGGAACGGCTCGCCGTCGTCGTGTCCTCGCGGGCGGACCTACAGGCCGCGCTCGCACGGCACATCGCCGGGGAGTCCTTCGGGACCGCGCTGGTGCTGCTGGGCAACGCCGAGGACGACCCAGGTCCGCTGCGGATGCTGCTCGACGGCGCCCGCGGCGAGGCGTTCCTGTCCGCGCTCACCGCGGACGGCGACCTCGAGCGGCTTGCCGAGCTTTGGGTGCGCGGCGTGGCCGTGCCCTGGCGCGAGCTGCACACCGGGCGACGCCGGCTGGTCGCGCTGCCGGTGACCGCCTTCGAACCAGACCGGTACTGGGTCGCAGCGCGGCCCGGCCGGACCGAGGACAGCACGCCGCCCGCCACGCCGGTGCCCGCCGACGAGCCACGCGCGGGGTCGCTCACCGAGACGCAGCGGATCGTGCTCTCCGTCTGCGAAGAGCTGCTCGGTTACCGGACCGGTCAGATCGGCCTCGACGACGACTTCCGCGCGCTCGGCGGGCACTCCCTGCACGTCCCGAAGTTCGTGGCGCTGCTGCGCGAGCGGGGCCTGGCCTGCGACCAGTATCGCGTCTTCGCGGCGGGCACGATCGCGGACATCGCCGTGGCCATCGACGCCGCCGCCCCGGCCGAGTCCACTTCGGGCACCGAACGACTCTCGCTGGTCTCGCTCACCGAGGACGAACTCGCGGCGGTCGTCGCCGCGGTGCCGGGCGGGGATGCGAACCTCCAGGACGTCTACCCGCTCGCCCAGATGCAGGAAGGCATGTTCTTCCACCACATCCGAGATGAGGCACAGGACCCGTACGTCTCTTCGGGACTGTTCGCCTTCGCGGACCGCGAAATCCTGGACGGGTTCGCCGAGGCGCTGCGCGCGGTGGTCGTCCGGCACGACGCGCTGCGTACGGTGATTCTCTCCGACGGGCTCCGCGAGCCGGTGCAGGCCGTGCTGCGGCATGCCGAACCCGCGCTGGAGGAAATCGAGCTGCGCGCCGGGACGCCCGCGAACGAACAGCTGACCGACCTGGTCGCGAACGCCCCGCGCATGGCACTCCATGAGCCCCCGCTGATCCGGCTGCGCGGTGGCCGGCACCCGGACACCGGGGTCTGGCACGCGGCGCTGACGCTGCACAACGTCATCCACGACGCCTCGTCGCTCGGCCTGCTGCTGACCGAGATCGCCGAGGTCATGGCCGGGCGGGGCGACGCGCTGCCGGAGCCGGTGCCGTACCGCGAGTTCGTCGCGCACAGCCGGACCCGGCCGGCGGACCTCGATCCCGCCGCGTTCTTCGGCGAGTTGCTCGGCGGGGTGTCCGAGCCGACCGTCATGTTCGGCCTGGACGACGTGCACGGCGACGGCCGGGACGTCCTCGAACTGCGGCGTCCGCTCGACGGCGATCTCAGCCGCCGGATCCGCGGCGTCGCGGCGGAGCTGCGCACCAGCCCGGCGACGCTGTTCCACATCGGCTGGGCGCTGACCGTAGCGGCCTGCGCCGACCGCGACGACGTCGTGTTCGGCACCGTCATGTCGGGTCGCGTGCAGGGACCGGCCGGGATGGACCGGATGCTCGGCAGCTTCGTCAACACGCTGCCGATGCGGCTCGACCTGGCAGGCCGGAGCGTACAGGACGTCGTGCGGCACACCGGCAGAGTGCTGCAGGAGCTGGTGCGCTTCGAGCAGGTCCCGCTCACCGAAGCTCGGGTCCACAGTGGACTACCGAACCCGGCGGTGCCCCTGTTCAACGCGATCCTCAACTACCGCCATTTGCCGGGGGACGACGGTGTCGCCGAGCGGCTCGGCCAGCTCGGCGTCACCCCGCCGTCGGAGGTGCTGGAGCGCAACAACTACCCGGTCACCCTCTCCATCGACGACCTCGGCGACACCTTCCGGCTCGTCGCGCTGATCCACCGGGCGCAGGACGCCGAGGCCGTGGTCGACTGCCTGGAAGCCGCCATGCGCTCGCTCGTCGCCGCACTGTCCGATGAGGACGGTGCCGGGGCAGCGCTGGACCTGGCGGTGCTGCCGGAGGAGATGTACCACCGTGAGACTGCGGAGTTCGCTTGGGAGCCGGTAACGGCCGAGGGCGCCGACGCCGCGGCGAACCGGACCGCGCACGAGTGGTTCGAAGAGATCGCCCGGGACGTGCCGGACGCGGTGGCCGTGCGGTGCGAGGACCGGTCGCTGACCTACGCGGAGCTGAACCGGCGGGCGAACCGCCTCGCGCGGTACCTGCGGGCGCTGGGCGTCGGCCGCGACTCATTGGTCGCGTTGTGCCTGCCGCGCAGCGAATGGCTGGTGCTGGGCGCGCTGGCAGTGGTCAAAGCCGGTGGCGCCTACCTGCCGGTCGACCCGTCGGCCCCCGCCGAGCGGCTCGGGCACATGTTGTCCGACAGCAAGCCGCGGGTGCTGCTCGTCGAGGGCGCGATGCCCGCGGGGCTCGACCCGGGTGACGCGGTCGTGGTCGACGTCGCGGCGGACGCTGGTCGCTGGGCGGCGTTCCCCCGCGACAACCTGGACCCGCTGCCCGGCGCGTCGCCCGCGGACCTGGCGTACGTGATCTACACCTCGGGTTCAACGGGGCTGCCGAAGGGTGTGCAGGTCCCGCACAGCCACCTCGCGCGGTTCTTCGTCGCGCAGGAGTGGTTCGACTACCGGCCCGGCGACGTGTGGACGCTGTTCCACTCCTTCGCCTTCGACTTCACGATCTGGGAGATGTGGGGCGCGCTGCTGCACCGCGGCACGCTCGTCGTGGTCACGCGGGACGTCGCCCGCAGCCCGCGCGACTTCTACGCGTTGCTGTGTGCGGAAGGCGTCACGATCCTCGGGCAGACCCCGACCGGGTTCGGCCAGCTGATCGAGGCTCAGGGCGAGAGCGACACGCGGCACCGGATCCGGACCGTCGTGCTCGGCGGCGAGGAACTCGACGCTTCGACGCTGGGCCCGTGGTTCGCGCGGCCGGACAACGCCGGCACCGAGCTGGTCAACATGTGGGGCACCACCGAGACCGGCGTCGTCACGACTTACCGCGTCGTGACCGAGGCCGACACCCGGCTGACGACCCGGCCGATCGGTGGCCCCATGCCGGGGCTGAGCGTGTACGTGCTCGACCGGCGGCAGCGGCCGGTGCCGACCGGGGCGGTGGGCGAACTTGTCATCGGCGGCGACGCGATGGCGCGCGGCTACCTGAACCGGGCCGAGCAGACCGCCCAGCGGTTCCTCGCGGACCCATTCGCGGGGACGCCGGGGGCGCGGATGTACCGCACCGGCGACCTGGGCCGCCGACTGCCGGACGGCTCGCTGGAGTTCCTCGGGCGCAACGACGACCAGGTGAAGATCCGCGGTTACCGGATCGAGCTGGGCGAGATCTCCACGCGCCTCAACGAGCACCCTGCGGTCGCGGACGCCCGCGTGGTGGTCTGGGGCCAGGGCGATAACCGGCGACTGGTCGGTTACCTCGTGCCGTCGGCCCAGGAGGCGCGGGCGGTGCGGGAGCTGGTGCGCCTGGCGCGCACCGAACCGGCGGTCCTCGATCGCGTGCGCGAGCTGCCGAACGGGCTGCCGGTCGTCGACCACGACCACGCCGAGACCGACCTGCGGTACCAGCGGATCTTCAACGGCGCCGGGCACCTCCGGCACGGCGTCACGATCGAGGACGGCGACCACGTCGTCGACCTCGGTGCCGGCATCGGGCTCTTCACGCTGTTCGCCGGGCTGTACTACCCGGCGGCCGAGGTGTCGGCCTTCGAGCCGGACCCGGCGCGGTTCGACGCGCTGCGCCGCAACGTCTCCCTGCACGGA
This sequence comes from Streptosporangium sp. CA-115845, assembly GCF_050943795.1. Classification (NCBI taxonomy): domain Bacteria; kingdom Bacillati; phylum Actinomycetota; class Actinomycetes; order Streptosporangiales; family Streptosporangiaceae; genus Streptosporangium; species Streptosporangium sp. CA-115845. The sequence goes on from NZ_CP191988.1 coordinate 4,963,155, forward strand.
CTCGACGTGAAGACCTTCGATTCCCCCCCGTTCCTGCCGGACGCGGATGTCGGCCTGCTCAACATCGAACTGGGCACCGGCGACCTGCTCGGTGAGCTCACCAACGCCGACTGGTCCCGGGTCCGCCAGGTCGTGGCCGGCCTCGACGACGTCGGCGGACGTCTCAAGGAGGTCGTGGCGCTGCTGGAGGCGCAGGGCTTCGACGTCGTCAGCGAAATGGAGGACGGGCTGCCCGGGACGACGGCGCCGTACCGCATCTACGCCAAACGCCCCGGCGAGACCGGTACCGCCTCTCGCCCGCTTTCGCTGCCGCGGTGGCCGAACGAGCGGGTCGTGAAGGAGGAACTGGACGCCGCGCTGCGGGCCGCGCTCCCGCCGTACATGGTGCCGTCCGGGTACGTCCTGCTGGACGAACTCCCGCTGACCGGCAACGGGAAGCTCGACACGAAGGCGCTGCCCGAGCCCGACGTACAGCGGAGGCCCGAGGACGACGACGCGGCTCTGCGCACAGAGGCCGAGCGCGTCGTGGCCGAGATCTGCGCCGACCTGCTCAACGTCGATGTCGGCGAACTCGGCATGGCGAGCAACTTCTTCGCGCTGGGCGGCAACTCGCTGCTCGCCACCCGCATGATCAACACGGTCAAGCGGCGGACCGGCGTCGAGCTGCGAGTTCAGACGGTCTTCGATGCCGAACGGCTGGCCGACCTGGCCGCCGCGGTCGAGCGCGCAATGGCGGGTCCCGACCCGGTGCCCGAACTTGACCTGGACGCGCTCAGCCGCAGCATCAGCCTTGTCGAGGCCATGAGCGACGCCGAGCTGGACGCCCTGCAACCGGACGACACTGAAAGAGACCGTTGATGAGCACGTCGCACCAGGAGCTGATCCGGAAGATCCAGGCCATGCCGGCCAAGCAGCAGCAGGCCGTGCTGACACTACTGGGCGAGCAGGGCGTCGACACCTCGGCCCTGGACTTCATCCCGCGCGTGCCGCGGTCGCCGGAACGGCCGCTCCGGCTGTCCTTCGCCCAGCAGCGGCTGTGGTTCCTCGACCAGCTCGAAGGGGCGAGCGCCACCTACAACGTCCCGCTGGCGATGCGGCTGCACGGGCCGCTCAACCGCGCCGCGATGCGCACCGCGCTGCAGGGGCTCGTGCTGCGGCACGAGGCGTTGCGCACACGGTTCGAGGACCGTGGTGGGGTTCCGCACCAGTGCGTCGACGACGGCAGCGGGTTCACCGTGCGGGAGCGCGACGCCGATCCGGCCGACGTCACCGCGATCTGCCAGCAGGAAATGCTGGAGCCGTTCGACCTGGCCCGCGACTCGCTGATCCGCGCGCTGCTGTTGCGGCTGGGCGAGACCGAGCACGTCCTGATGGTCACGATGCACCACATCGTTTCGGACGGCTGGTCGCTCGGCGTGTTCGTTCGCGAAGTGACCGCGCTGTGCGAAGCGGCGCGCGAGGGCCGGGAGATCACGCTGGAGCCGTTGCCGCTACAGTACGCCGACTTCGCACAATGGCAGCGCGGGTGGCTGACGGGCGAGGTGCAGGCGCGGCAGGTCGAGTATTGGAAGAAGCAGCTCGACGGCGTCCCCGTGGAGCTGACACTGCCCGCCGACCGGCCCCGCCCGGCGGTGCGCGACCACGCCGGCACCCGGGAGTTCTTCCGGTTCCCGCGCGAAGGCCTTGACCGGCTGCGCGAACTCGGCGAGCGGCACGACGCCACGCTGTACATGATCCTGCTGGCCGCGTATTCCGCGGTGTTGCACCGCCGCACCGGGCAGGCGGACATCGCCGTCGGCACCATCGTAGCGAACCGCACCCGGGCGGAGGTGGAGGGGCTCATCGGCCTGTTCGCCAACACCCTGGTGATGCGCAACGACCTTTCCGGCGACCCGGACTTCCCCGAGTTGCTCGCGCGAGTGAAACGTACCGCCCTGGCGGCCTACGACCACCAGGACGCGCCGTTCGAAACTGTCGTGGACGCCGTCGGGGCGGACCGCAGCCTCAGCCACACACCGGTGTTCCAGACCGTGCTGGTGCTGCAGGAGGAGCAGACCGAGGCGCGGCTGACGCTGGACGGGCTGGAGGTGACGCCGGTCGAGGCCGACTTCAGCATCGCCAAGTTCGACCTCACGCTGGACCTGCGGCCGACCCCGGACGGCCTGGACGGCGCCGTCGAGTACAGCACCGCGCTGTTCGACCGGGAGACCATACAAGACTTCGTCCGCGAGTTCACCGGCCTGCTCACCACAGTCGCCGACGCGCCGCATCAGCGTCTGTCCGAATTGGACCCCGCAGGGCGACGGCTGCCCGACTGGTTCGAGGAGGTCGCGAAGGCCGCTCCGGACGCAGTGGCGGTGCGCTGCGCGGACCGGTCGCTGACCTACGGCGAGCTGAACTCGCGTGCGAACCGGCTGGCCCGGCACCTGCGCGAGCTGGGCGTCGGCCGGGACTCGCTGGTCGCATTGTGCCTGCCGCGCAGCGAGTGGCTGGTCGTCTGCGCGCTGGCCGTGGTGAAGGCCGGCGGCGCGTACGGGCCGGTGGACACCTCGGCGCCGGTGGAGCGGCTCGCCCACGTCCTTTCCGACAGCGCGCCGCGGGTGCTGCTCGTCGACGGAGCGATCCCCGAAGGACTGGACGCCGGTGCCGCCACGGTGGTCGACGTCGCGAGCGGCGGCTGGGATTTCTTGCCGGACAACGACCTCGAGCCGCTGCCCGGTGCGTCGGCCGCGGATCTGGCCTACGTGATCTACACGTCCGGCTCGACCGGCCTGCCCAAGGGCGTGCTGGTCGAGCAGCGTCAGGTGACGCGCCTGTTCACCTCGACGCGCGACCGGTTCAACTTCGGGGCCGCGGACGTCTGGACGCTGTTCCACTCCTTCGCGTTCGACTTTTCGGTGTGGGAGATGTGGGGCGCGCTACTGCACGGCGGCCGTCTCGTCGTCGTCACGCCGGAAGTCGCGCGCAGCCCCGGCGAGTTCTACGCGCTGCTGGTCGAAGAAGGCGTCACCGTCCTCAACCAGACGCCAAGCGCGTTCGGGCAGCTGGTCGGCGCACAGGGGGACGATGGTGCCCCGCACCGGCTCCGGACGGTCGTCTTCGGCGGTGAGGCCCTGGACCCCTCGGTGCTGCGTCCGTGGTTCGCGCGGCCGGTCAACGCCGGGGCCGAGCTGGTCAACATGTACGGCATCACCGAGACGACGGTGCACGTCACCAACCGCGTGGTGACCGCGGCCGACACCGGTAACGCGGTCAGCCCGATCGGCGTCCCGCTGCCGGACCTAGCCGTGTACGTGCTGGACCCGCAGGGCGATCCGGTGCCGGACGGCGATGTGGGTGAGATGTACGTCGGCGGCGCCGGCGTGGCCCGCGGCTACCTGAACCGCCCGGAGCTGACCGCGGAGCGCTTCCTGGACGACCCGTTCGCAGGCGTGCCCGGCGCGCGGATGTACCGGACCGGCGACCTCGCCCGGCGCACGGCGGACGGCGGACTCGAGTACCACGGCCGCAACGACGACCAGGTCAAGATTCGCGGCTACCGCATCGAACTCGGCGAGATCTCCAGCCGGCTCAACGGGCACCCCGGCGTCGGCTCGTGCGCAGTCGTGGTCCGCGAGGACCAGCCGGGTCATAAGCAGCTCGTCGCCTACGTGGTTCCGACGTCCTGGACGGAAGAAGCCGCGCTGCGCGAAGAGCTGGACGCGCTCGCGCGCCGCACCCTGCCCGAGTACATGCTCCCGGGCGCCTACCTGCTCCTGCCGGACTTGCCGTTGAACGCCAACGGGAAGCTCGACCGCGCCGCGCTCCCGGCGCCCGGCATCGAGGCCGTCGCCCGGCGGGACGACGAGGAGTTTGTCGCGCCCGCCACCGCCACCGAACGGCTGCTGGCGACGCTCTGGGCGGAGCTGCTCGGCTTCGACGCCGGGCGGATCAGCGCGCAGGACAACTTCTTCGCGCTGGGTGGGCATTCGCTGCGCGTCACGGTGCTGGTGGCCCAGCTCCGGGAAGCCGGGCGGCGCCTCTCCGTGCGCGACCTGTTCGACGCCCCGACCCTGGCCGCGCTCGCGAGGCGGATCGACGAGAACTCCGCGACCGACGGAACGGCCGTCGAGGTGGTCGACGCCGGCTACGCCGTACCGCCGAACGCGATCCCCGAGGGCTTCGAGCGGCTGACGCCGGACCTGCTGCCGCTGGTGGAGCTGACCCAGGACGACTGCGACGCGATCGCGGCGGCCGTCCCCGGCGGCGCGGCGAACGTCCAGGACGTCTACCCGCTGGTGCCCGCGCAGGAAGGCATCTACTTCCACCACCTGATGGATCCGGAGAACGACCCGTACGTCATGTCCGTGGCGTTCACCGCCGCCGACGAATCGGCGCGGGACGCGTTCCTCACCGCGTTCCAGGCGCTGGTCGACCGCCACGACGTGATGCGCACGGCCGTGCTCGGTGAGGGACTGCCCGAGCCGGTGCAGGTGGTGTACCGCTCGGTGCGGCTGCCGGTCGAGGAGTTCCGGCTCGACGAGGCCACGGACGCCGAGGAGCAGATAGGCGCGCTGATGCGGAACCCGCCGGCGCTCCAGCCGTCCCAGGCGCCGATGGTGCAGGTCCGCACCGCGCCGGAACCCGGCTCTCCGGCGCACTTCCTGCTGGTGCATTACCACCACCTCATCGAGGACGCGACGTCGATGCGGTTGATCCTCGAAGAGCTGGCGGCCCACATGGCCGGGCGGACGGACCTGCTCGACCCGCCGGTGCCGTACCGCGAGTTCGTCACGCACACCCTGCACCAGCTGCGCACCGGCGACGCAGAAGAGTACTTCCGCGGCGTGCTCGGCGATGTCACCGAGCCGACGGTGCCGTTCGGCCTCACCGACGTCCGCGGTGACGGGCGCCGGACGCGCAAGCCGCGCCGGTCCCTGCCCGCGGAGCTCGCCCGGCGGCTGCGTGCCGAAGCCGGACGGCTCGGGCTGAGCCCGGCGTGGCTCTTCCACGCCGCTGCCGCGCGTGTCGTGGCCGCGAGCAGCGGTCGCGACGATGTCGTCTTCGGCACCGTGATGTCAGGACGGCTGCAGGGCGTCCCCGGCGTGGAGCGGATGCTGGGCAACTTCATCAACACGCTCCCGCTGCGCGTCCAGATCGCCGGCCGCAGCGTCCGCCAGCTGGTCGACGAGGTCGCGGCCAGCGTACGCGAGCTAATCGCGCGCGAACAGTCGTCGCTAAGCCTGGTCCAGCGGTGCAGCGGGCTGGACAGCGACACCCCGCTGTTCAGCGCGGCGATCAACTTCCGGCACTTCGAGCCGTCGGCCGACGATGCTGGCGCGCTGTCGCTGGAGGCACAGGGGATCAGCTGGCTCGGCACGATGGACCGGACCAACTACCCCATGGGCATTTCGCTCGACGACACCGGCGACGAGCTGTCCCTGACCGTCCAGGTCGAGGGCACGGTGGAACCCGAGATGCTCCTGGCGTACGTGGAGGCCGCGCTCGAGGGCATCGTCGACGCGCTCGCCGCCGACGGCGGGCACGGCACCCGGGCGCTCGACATCGACGTGCTGCCCGCGGCCGAGCGGGAGCGGCTGCTGACCGTGGCCGAGGGTGCGCGCCCGCCGTACCCGCACGACGCCGGGCTTGCCGACCTCTTCGAGGAGCAGGCGGCCCGGCGCCCTGGCGCGATCGCGGTCCGCCACAGCGGGCAGCGGCTGACCTACGCGGAGCTGAACGCCCGGGCGAACCGCGTCGCCCACCACCTGCTCGAGAGCGGGGTAGGCCCGGACGTGCTCGTCGGGCTGTGCGCCGACCGCACGCCGGAGCTGGTCATCGGGATGCTGGGTATCCTCAAGGCCGGCGGCGCGTACGTGCCGATCGACCCCGGTTACCCCGAGCAGCGGATTCGGACCCTCCTTGACAGCTCCGGCGTGCGTGTCCTGCTGGGCCAGTCCCGGTTACCGGACGACTGGTTCGCGCAGGTCGCCGAGGTCGTGCACCTCGACACCGGCGAGCGGGCCGCCGACCGCGTCCAGGTGCTCGACGGCCGGTCCGAGGAGAACCCCGGGCGGCCCGGCCTGACGCCTGAGCACCTCGCCTGCGTCATCTTCACCTCTGGCTCCACCGGTCGCCCCAAGGGCGTGCTGATCGAGCAGCGCGGCGTGATCCGGTTGTTCCGCAATCCGGACTACTTCGCCGCGGATGAGAACACCGTGGTGCTGCACCACTCCTCGATCTCGTTCGACGCTGGGTCGCAGGAGGTGCTGACCCCGCTGGTCACCGGTGGTGTGCTGGTGCTGCACGACGGCGACGCCAAGGACCCCGCGCTGCTGCTGGACTCCGTCGTCCGCGGCGGCGTCACCTCGATGCTGCTGTCGGCCGCGTTCCTGCCCGCGTTCGCGGACGCCGCGGCGGACCGCGAGCTGTCGCTGCGCGAAATGGCCATCGTCGGCGACACGTTCTCGGCCCGCGACGTCCGCCGGCTGTACGCGGCGCACCCAGTGCTGACCCTGGTCAACGGCTACGGGCCGACCGAGAACAGCACCGCGTCCACCTACCACGTGATCGATCGGGACATCGCCGACGACGCCCGAGTGCCGATCGGCTGGCCGATCCCGCACACCACCGCGTACGTCACCGACGCCGACCTGCGGCTGGTGCCGGACGGCGTGCTCGGCGAGCTGTGCCTCGGCGGCGCCGGCGTGGCTCGCGGCTACCTCGGCGACGAGGAGCTGACGGCCGATCGGTTCGTGCCCGACCCGTTCGGCGGCGACCCGGCCGGTCGGCTGTACCGCACCGGTGACCTGGTGTGCCGGCTGCCGAGCGGGGAGCTGGAGTTCCGCGGCCGGGTGGACGACCAGGTCAAGGTCCGCGGCTTCCGCGTCGAACCGGGCGAGATCGAGACGGTGCTGCAGGCGCACCCGTCGGTGCACAGCGCCGTGGTCGTGCCGCGGACGTCCGGCGAGGTCCACTCCCTCAATGCCTATGTGCGCCCGACCGGCGAGTGGCTGGCCGCGGCCGCCGAGAAGCAGTCCGCCGAGCACCTCGGCCAGTGGCAACAGCTTTTCGAGACCGAGTACTCCCGCGATGCCGGTGAGAGCGTGCCGGACGACCTGAACCTGGCCGGCTGGAAGAGCAGCTACACCGGGGAAGCCATTTCCGAGGCCGAGATGCGCGAGTGGATCGACGGCACGGTCGACCGGATCCGGGCGCTGCGGCCGAAGCGGCTGCTGGAGATCGGCTGCGGGACCGGGCTGCTGCTCTTCCGGTACGCGCAGGAGTGCGAAGCGGTGCACGGCATCGACATCTCCGCCGCGGCGCTCGACGACGTGCGCCGGGGCGTGCGTCGCCGCGGCTGGTCCCACGTCACCCTGCAGCAGGGCGACGCGCTGTCGGTGGCCGGGCCGGACGAGGAGCTCTTCGACGTCGTCGTGCTCAACTCCGTCGTCCAGTACTTCCCCAGCCGGCAGTACCTGGAGGAGGTCATCGCCCGCGTCCTGCCGCTGGTGGCCGACGGCGGCCGTGTCCTGCTCGGCGACATCCGGAACCTGGACCTGTTCTCCGCGCACGTGTGCGCGATCGAGCGCAGCCGCTCCGGCGCGGCGACCACGGCGGGCGTGCTCGCTGCGCAGGTCCAGCGGCGGCGCCGGCAGGAGACCGAGCTGCTGGTCAGCCCGACCTGCTTCGCCCGGCTGCCGGAGCGATTCCCGGAACTGGGCGCGGTTGACATCCTGGTCAAGCGGGGCGTGGGCGGTAATGAGATGCTCGCCTACCGCTACGACGTCGTGCTGACCAAGGGAGCGGCCGAGCCGGCCCCCGAACTCCCGTGGCTGACCGCCGGGACCCCGGCCGAGCTGCGGGCCATGCTCGACGCCGGGACGCCGGACCGGTTCGGCGTCGCCGGGCTGACCAACCCGCGGGTCGCCGAGGACGTCCGCGTCCGGACGGCGCTGGCCCTCTGGGCGCCGTCGCGCCAGGTGGAGCCGCTGCCCGGCGGCGGCCGGCTGTCCGCCCGCGCCCAGATGGACATCCGGGAGCTGGAGAGCGTGGTGAAGCACGCCGAAGAGCTCGGGTACACGGTGTCCGCGACCTGGTCGCAGGATCGGCCGGACGGCATCGACTTGCTCCTGGGCCGCGACGGCACCCCCCGGGGGCAGGCACGGGAGCCCTACCGGGCGTCGCGCCTGGCGAACGCGCCGCAGCTCGACCGGCTGAGCCCGGCGCTGGTCCGGGAACTGCGGCACCACCTGGGCGAGTGCCTGCCGGACTACATGGTGCCCGGCGCCTTCGTTGTGCTGGAGGAGTTGCCGGTCACGTCGCAGGGCAAGGTCGACAAGCGGGCCCTGCCCGCGCCGGACGAGAACGACGTCGCCAAGGAGACCTACGTCGCGCCGCGGACCGAGGCCGAGCGCACCCTGTGCCGACTCATCGGCGGCGTGCTCGGCCTGGAGCGCGTGGGCCTGCAGGACAACTTCTTCACCCTGGGCGGGCACTCGCTGCTGGCCACCCGGCTCACCCTGCGCGTCAAGAAGCAGACGGGCGCGGAGCTGCCGCTTCAGCTCATCCTGACAGCCAAGACCGTTGCCGAGATGGCGGCGGTGCTGGATGCGGAGCTGGGCCGGACGGCCGTCGAGGAGCCCGTTGCCGAGGACCGGCCGCCGCTCGCGAACCTGCTGCCCGCCGAGCCCGCGGTCGAGGGCACGGAAGCCCCGCTTTCCCTGGCGCAGCAGGACTTGTGGTTCCTGCGCACCCCGGCGTGGCTGGGCATCGCGCACGACAACGTCCAGCAGGCGTTCCGGGTGCACGGCCCGGTGGACGGGGACGCCGTCACCGGCGCGGTGCGCGCGCTGGTGGCCCGGCACGCGATCCTGCGTACCAGCTTCGTGCGTCGCGGAGACATCTTCGTCCAGCGAATCAACGGTGCCGCCGGATTCGACGTCCCGGTGCTGACGGTACCGGGCGAGGACGCGCTCGTCGAATGGCTGGGTGCCGAACGGCTGCGCCCGTTCGCCCCGGAGGATCGGTACCCCTTCCGGGCGCACCTGCTGGTGCTCGCGGCGGACGAGCACGTGCTCGTCCTCACCAGGCCCTGGGGCCTGTTCGACGGCTGGTCCTCGGCCATCCTGCTGGGCGAACTGGGCGTCGCTTACCGCGCGCTGAGCGAGGGCCGCGAACCCGCGTTGACGGCGTTGCCGTTGCAGTACGCCGACTTCGCCGCCTGGCAGCGCCGGATGGTGGACGACGCCGAGCTCGACCGGCAGCGCGACTACTGGCGCAAGCAGCTCGACGGGCTGCACGCGTGCCTGGCGCTGCGCGCCGACTATCCGCGCTGCCTGGTCAAGACGTTCCGGGGTGCGGCGGTGGAGCTCGCCGTCCCGGCCGATCTGGTGGAGCGGCTGCGCAAGTTCGGCGCGGACCACGGGGCGTCGCTGTACATGACCGTGCTCGCGGCCTACGCAGTCCTGCTGGGCGGCCGCACCGAAGACCGTGAGCTGGCAATCGGCTCCCCGGTGACCAACCGGCCCGCCGCCGAGGTCGAGGCCCTCGCGGGGTACTTCGTCAACACGCTGGTTCTACGCCTTGACGTGACCCCGGCGCGGGCGTTCCTCGATCTGCTGACACAGGCCAGAGAAGTGGTGGCGGCGGCCCATGCCTGCAAGGACCTGCCTTTCGCCGACCTCGTCCGCACCCTCGTGCCCGTGGCCGAGCCCGCGCACTCCCCGCTGTTCCAGGCGATGTTCAACCTGGTGCCGGCACCGGTGCGGGCCGAGACACCGGACGCGGGCGCCGTCGGAGAGGGCCTGGACGTGCGGCCCGTCCCCGGCGACGCCGGCACTGCGCGGTTCGACCTGAGTCTGGCCCTGCGGGAGACCGGGTCGGGTCTGGAGGGCTACCTCGAATACAGCACCGACCTGTTCGCCGGACCCACCGCCCGCGAACTGGCGAGCGACTACGTACGGCTGCTGGAGCTGATCGTCCAACAACCGCACGCAGACCTGGCCCGGCTGGCAGCCGATGCCAGACAGGGGAGCGCGCACGAACGTCAGTGACCGAACCCGTTCCACACGCCCGAGACAGCGAAGGCACACTATGTCGAACAGCATGGTAGACGCGGTCATCGAAGAGGTCGACCAACTCCGCGACAAGATTCAGGGCAAGCGCGCGTCGTTCCGCGACCAGACCTTCCTCGACGAACTGGCACAGCGCATCATCGAGACCCCGAATCTGGGCCGACAGCCCGCCGCGCTCGCGCTGGCGGAGGACCTCCGGAACTTCTCGTCGGAAGCCTTCCTCAGATCCGTCAAGGCGCACATCAACGAAGGCCACGACCACACGATCTTCTCGTTGTTTGACGCCTCGTACTTCCCGTCGCTCTCCCTGGATTACCTGACCTACGAGACGCTGCCGACCGATCCCCACCTGGCCACCCGGTACGCCAGCCCGACGATGCCGGTGAGGATCACCGCCCGCTCGGAGGGCTTCAAGGCGCGGTCGTTGGTGGCGTTGTTCCCGGAGAACCACATCGACGGCGTCCAGCGGGGCGAGGACCTGATCTTCTACTTCATCGACAAGTTCGTCGAACGGCATAACCAGATCACCCGCAAGATGATCGACGCGGTGATGGCCGAGGACAGCTTCCCGCTGCTGCGCGGCGTCGACGACCAAACGGTGGAGCAGGCGTCCTCGTGGTGGGTGCGGTTGCACGAGTACCACCACCGGCAGGGCGACATGCCCATCCCGGACTATCTGCCGTACAAGAAGCAGAAGCCGCTGGCCGGGCTGGAAGAACTGCGCGTTGACATCTCGGGCGCGCTCGCCTGCCTGAATGATTCGGCGCTGCCGTCCTGGGAGGCGCAGCTCACCTACGAGTACATCCTTTCCGAGCGGGTGCTCCGTTACGCGGTGGAAGGAATCCCGCGACCGAACTACGACGCGGTCGCGTCGCAGATGCTGTTCAACTTCCTGTCCCAGCACGGCGGGATCGAGCTGCGCGACGGCGTGATCCGGCTCCGCAAGGAACTCCCGGATGTGCTCACAGAGTTCCTCGGCGAGATCAAGCGGATCGAGGCGCTGATCCACACCACGCCGGTCGAGCAGGTGCAGCAGATGTTGCTGAGGTTCACCAACCAGTACACCGACTACGACCCGGAAGCCAAGGACTACCGGCACATCCCGTTCTTCGCGGAGATCAAGGAGCGCCTGCGTGTCTGACACGGATCAGGTCGGCCCCGCGATCGCGGTGGTCGGCGTGTCCTGCCGGGTTCCCGGCGCGGCGGACACCGGCGCCTTCTGGCGGCTGCTGCGCGACGGCGTCGACGCGGTAACGGACGCGCCGGCGGACCGGTGGAACCCTGGCGCCGTTCCGGCGGAGCTGGATTCACCGGGACTGCGGCGAGGGGGGTTCCTCGACCGCGTCGCTGGTTTCGACTGCGAGTTCTTCGGCATGTCGCCGCGCGAAGCCGCGGCGACGGACCCACGGCAGCGGCTGGCTCTGGAGCTGACCTGGGAGGCGCTGGAGAACGCCAGGGTCGTGCCGGAGACACTGCGCGGCGGTGCCATCGGAGTCTTCCTCGGCGCCACCGGGGACGATTACGCCTCGCTCGTGCACCGGTCCGGTGCGGACTGTCTCTCGCACCACTCGCCGGCCGGGCTGAGCCGGGCCGCGATCGCCAACCGGGTCTCCTACCGGTTCGGCTTCCGCGGGCCGAGCCTTACGGTGGACACCGCGCAATCGTCGTCGCTGGCCGCGGTGCACCTGGCCTGCGAGAGCCTGCTCGCGGGCACGACGTCGCTGGCCGTGGCCGGCGGGGTGCACCTGAACCTGGTCCCGGAAGGCGCGCTCGCCTTCGCCCGTGCGGGCGCGCTCTCGCCGGATGGCCGCTGCTACACGTTCGACGCGCGGGCCAACGGGTTCGTGCGGGGCGAGGGCGGCGGCGTTGTCGTGCTCAAGCGGCTCGAAGACGCCCTCGCCGACGGCGACCCGGTGTCCGCGGTGCTGCTTGGCAGCGCCCTCAACAACGACGGCGGCGGCCCGGGCCTGACGGTGCCCGACGGCGACGCGCAGGAAGACCTGCTGCGGCAGGCGTACGCCCGCGCCGGGGTCGAGCCCGGGCGGGTGGGGTACGTCGAGCTGCACGGCACCGGCACTAAGGTCGGCGACCCGGTCGAGGCGGGCGCCCTCGGCGCGGTGCTCGGCCGGGATCGCGACCGCCCGCTGCTCGTCGGCTCGGTCAAGACCAACATCGGCCACCTCGAAGGCGCCGCCGGGATCGCCGGGCTGCTCAAGGTCGTGCTCTCCCTCGGGCACGAGACCCTCCCGGCGAGCCTCAACTTCCGTGAGCCGAACCCGGCGATCCCCTTGGCGGACCTACACATTCGGGTCAACGACCGCACTGTCCCGTGGCCGGGCGCGCGGCTCGCCGGGGTCAGCTCCTTCGGCATCGGCGGGACGAACAGCCACGTGGTCGTCGCGGGCCCGCCCGAGGCCGCGCCGAAGGCCGACGTCGTTCCGGCGCCCGTGGTGCCGGTCCCGGTCCACGGGCAGACCGCCGCCGCGTTGCGGGCCCAGGCCGCCCGGCTGCGCGACTGGGTCGCGGCCCGGCCGGACCTGTCCCCGGCCGACGTCGGGTTCTCCGCCGTCACCACGCGATCGGTGCTGGCGCACCGCGGCGTCGTCATCGCCGCCGACCGCGCCGAGCTGCTAGACGGCCTGGCCGCGCTCGCGAACGGTGAGGCGGTTTCGGGAGCTTCGTCCGGCCAGCTCCGTCGCCGGCTGTCGGACATGGCCGCTTCGTACGTCGCGGGTTCCGACGTCGACTGGCTGCCGGTCGTCGAAGGCGGCCGGGTCGTCGACCTGCCCACCTACGCCTTCCAGCGGCAGCCCCACTGGATCGGCACGGGTTTGACCCCTGCCCCTGCCTATGCCCCGGCGCCGACCGCGACTGCGGACGATCTCCGGGAGCTGGTCCGTTCGCGCGCCGCGGATCTCCTTGGTCATGCCGACAGCAAGTCGATCGAGGACGATCGCGCGTTCGACGAGCTGGGCTTCGACTCGCTGACGTCGGTCCAGTTGTGCCAGCAGTTGAGCGAAGCGACCGGACTGTCCTTATCCGACACCCTGCTGTTCGAGCACCCGACACCGCGCCTGCTGATGAAGCACCTGCGCGAAGAACTGGCTGGCCGGACGCCGTCGGACGACGACGCGGGCCCGGGCCCCGCCGCGGCTGGCGACCTGATCGCCATCGTGGGCATGAGCTGCCGGTATCCAGGCGGCGTCGGCTCCCCCGAAGACCTCTGGCGCCTCGTCACCAACGGCACGGACGCCATCACGGACTTCCCCGCCGACCGCGGCTGGAACGTGGCCGAGAGCGCCACGCACTCCGGCGGATTCCTTTCTGGGGCAACGGACTTCGACGCGGGGTTCTTCCGGATCAGCCCTCGCGAGGCGCTGGCGATGGACCCGCAGCAGCGGCTGCTGCTGGAGGTCTCGTGGGAGGCGCTGGAGCGCGCCGGGATCGACCCGGCGGCCCTGCGTGGCAGCCGGACGGGCGTCTACGTCGGCGTGATGGGGCAGGACTACGTGCCGCGCCTGCACGAAACTCCCGAGAGCTTTGCCGGACACGCGCTGACCGGCGGCGCCCCGAGCGTTGCCTCGGGCCGGGTGGCCTACACGTTCGGGTTCGAGGGACCCGCCGTCAGCGTGGACACCGCGTGCTCGTCCTCGCTGGTCGCGTTGCACCTGGCCGCGCAGGCCCTACGCGCGGGCGAGTGCACGCTGGCGGTCGCGGGCGGGGTGACGGTGATGTCGACGCCCGGCATGTTCGTCGAGTTCTCCCGGCAGGGCGGCCTGTCGCCGGACGGGCGGTGCAAGGCGTTCTCGGACGCCGCTGACGGCACCGGCTGGGCCGAGGGCGTTGGCATGGTCGTCCTGGAACGGCTTTCCGACGCCCACCGCAACGGGCACCACGTGCTGGCGGTGCTGCGGGGTTCGGCGATCAACCAGGACGGCGCCAGCAACGGGCTGACCGCGCCGAACGGGCAGTCGCAGCGGCGGGTGATCCGGGACGCGCTGGCGTCGGCCGGGCTGGCACCGTCCGAAGTGGACGCTGTTGAGGCGCACGGGACGGGGACCGCGCTGGGTGACCCGATCGAGGCGAACGCCCTGCTGGCGACTTACGGGCAGGACCGCGTGGAGCCGTTGTGGCTGGGTTCGCTGAAGTCGAACATCGGCCATGCGCAGGCGGCGGCCGGGGTCGGCGGCGTAATCAAGATGGCGCAGGCGCTGCGGCACGGCGTGCTGCCACGTACCCTGCATGCGGAACAGCGCTCCCTGCGTGTGGACTGGGCGTCGGGCGCGGTGGAGTTACTGACCGAGCCGCGGCCGTGGCCGGAGGTCGACCGCCCACGGCGCGCGGGCGTGTCGTCGTTCGGGATCAGCGGCACGAACGCACACGTGATCGTGGAGCAGGCACCGGAGAGCGAGACCGCCGACGTAGTGCCCCCGGCGCACCCCGTTCCGGTGGTTCTGTCGGCGCGTGACGAGACCGCGTTGCGGACCCAGGCAGGCCGGTTGCGCGAGTGGGTGGCCGCCGATCCCGGGCTGACCGTGGCCGACGTCGGTTTTTCCCGCGTGGCCACGCGTTCGCTGCTGGACCAGCGCGGCGTGGTCGTGGCGGAAGGCCGTGACGAGCTGCTGGCGGGCCTCTCGGCCCTCGTGGCGGGTGAGCCTGCAGCCGACGTCGTCACCGGCTCCCCGGCGGCGGGCCGGACCGCGTTCCTCTTCACCGGCGGCGGCGCGCAGCGGCTCGGGATGGGCCGCGAGCTGGCCGCAGCGTTCCCGGCTTTCGCCGACGCCTTCGCCGAGGTCTGCGCCGAGCTGGACCGGCACCTCGAGCGGCCGCTGCGCGAGGTAGTGTTCGCCGAGCCGGGCAGCCCGGAAGCCGCGTTGCTGGACCGGATCGGCTGGATGCAGACGGCGATGTTCGCCTTCCAGGTCGCCCTGTTCCGGCTGGTGACGTCGTGGGGCGTGCGACCGGACTTCGTGGCCGGGCACTCCACCGGCGAGTTGGCCGCCGCACACGTCGCGGGCGTGCTTTCACTGCCGGATGCGTGCGTGCTGGTCACCACGCGCGGCCGGCTACAGCAGAACCTTCCGCCCGGCGGCGCGATGGTGGCGCTGGGCGTGCCCGAGGCCGATGTCCTGCCGCTGCTCACCGACGGCGTGTCCATCGCCGCGGTCAACGGCCCGGCGTCGGTCGTCATAGCCGGCGACGAGCATGCCGTGCTGGCCATCGCCGGGCGGTTCGAAGCCCAGCGGCGGCCGGTGAAGAGGCTGCGGATCTCGCACGCCGCGCACTCACCGCGGATGGACCCGATGCTGGCGGAGTTCGGGGCCGTGGCCGCGAAACTCGCGTTCCGCGAGCCGGAGATCCCGATGCCGGCGCGCGAGCCGCAGACGGCGGAGCGCTGGGTCAAGCATGTGCGTGGCACCGTGCGGTTCGCAGCCGACGTCGCGTGGCTGGCCGATCAGGGGGTCACCGCGTTCGTCGAGCTGGGGCCGGACGCCGCGCTCGTCCCGATGATCGAGGAGTGCCTCGGCGACCGCGAAGCCGTCGTGGTGCCGCTGCAGCGTCGCGACCGGAGCGAGCCGCGCGAGGCGCTGCGGGCCTTGGCGCGCCTGCACGTCCATGGCATCGACGTCGACCTGCCGCAGCTGACGGCTGGGCGGGTCGTGGACCTCCCGGCATACGCCTTCCGGCCCGAGCGCTACTGGCTGGACGCCGCCGCGGAACCGTTGCTGGACACCGCCATCGAGCTGGCGGACGGCGGGACCGTGCTGTCAGGCCGGTTGTCGTTGGGGACACGGCCGTGGCTGGGCGACCACCGCGTGCGTGGCCAAGCCGTCGTGCCCGGCACCGCCCTGCTGGAGCTGGCGCTGAGCCTCAGCGACGAGGTAGACGAGCTGACCATGCTGACCCCGCTGGTGGTGCCGGAGCGCGGCGACGTGGAGGTGCAGGTGACGGTGACCGCGCCGGACGAGACCGGTCGACGTCGGTTCCGCGTCCACAGCCGCCTCGACGGCGAATGGCAGTTGCACGCCACCGGGCAGGTCGCCCCCACCGATCCCGGCGGCGCGATCGCCGTGCTGACCGCGTGGCCGCCACCCGGCGCGACACCGGTGGCGCACGATTGCTGGTACGAGGAGCTGGCCGGGCGCGGGCTGGAGTACGGCCCGGCGTTCCGGAACCTGCGCGCGGTGTGGCGGCAAGGCGACGACCTCTTCGCCGAGGTCGTCCTCACCGGCGAGCCCGGCTCGTTCGCCGTCCATCCGGCGCTGCTCGACGCGGTGCTCCACCCGCTCGTGGCCGCCTACGGCGCCGGTCCGCTGATGCCGTTCTCGTGGACGGACGTGCGCGCGGGCCGGGCCGGGGCGACGCGGCTGCGCGCCCGGATCCGGCTCGCGGGCGAGAACTGCGTGTCGCTGACGGTCGCCGACAGCAGCGGCTTCGAAGTCCTCTCGGCCGGTTCCCTGATGCTGCGGCCGCTGGACGCCCGCCGCTCCGACCCCAAGCTGTACCAGCTCGATTGGCGGGAAGTGACCGCCGCGGCCGAACCTGCGGCCACCGTGTTGCCCGTACGGCCGGGCGGCGAAGACGTCCCGGCGGACGTCCACGCGACCGCGGAGTCCGTATTGAAGTCGGTGCAAGCGTGGCTGGCCGGGCACGATGACTCCGCGGCGAAGCTCGTGGTCGCCACCCGCAACGCGGTCGCCGTCGAGCCGGGCGACGACATCGACCTCGCCGCCGCCACCGTGTGGGGCCTGCTGCGCCCGGTGCAGGCCGAGTTCCCTGGTCGCGTCGTGCTGGCCGACTCCGACGCCGAGTTCGCCACCGGCGTGCCGGTGGCGGACGAGCCGCAGACCGCCGAGCGTTCGGGGCGGCTCTACGTGCCCCGGCTCGCCCGCGCGTCCGTGCCGGACGGCCCGCCGCTCGACCCCGCCGGGACCGTGTTGGTCACCGGGGGCACCGGCGGGCTGGGCACCACCGTCGCGCGGCACCTGGTCACCAGCCACGGCGTCCGGCACCTGCTGCTGGTTAGCCGGAGTGGGCAAGCACCGGACGACCTGCTGACCGACCTCGCCGCGGCGGACGCGTCGGTCACGGTGGCTGCCTGCGACGTCACCGATCGCGCGGCGCTGGCGGCGGTTCTCGCCGCCGTGCCCGCGTCGGCGCCGCTGCGGGCGGTCGTCCACGCGGCAGGCGCGATGGCAGACGCCGCCGCGCTGTCGCTGGCGCCGGAGCGGCTGCACGAGGTGCTGGCGCCGAAGGTTGACGGGGCCTGGCATCTGCACGAGCTGACCCGCGACCTCGACCTGACGGCATTTGTTGTGTTTTCCTCCGTCACGGCCACGGTCGGGTTCGCCGGCCAGGCGAACTACGCGGCGGCTAACGCGTTCCTCGACGGCCTCGCCCACCACCGGCGCGCCCACGGACTGCCCGCGGTCTCGCTCGGCTGGGGCCTGTGGGAGCAGCACACCGGGATGACCGAGGGGCTCGGCGAGGCCGACAAGGAGCGCGTCCGCCGCGCCGGCGTGCGGCAACTGCCCACCGTCGACGGCCTGGCGCTGTTTGATCTCGGGCTGGCCGCGGACCGGGCCCAGCTGGTGCCCGCCTGGATCGACGTCTCCGGTCCCGACGTCGACCCGTCGGCCGTGCTCCGCGGCCTGGTCCCGGCCGCGCCCGTCGTCCGCCGCGAGCGGGCCGGGCCGGAGGCCGTCGAGACAACCGAGACGCTGCGTGACTGGCTGCTCCCGATGTCACCGCACGACCGGGAACTGGCGGTGGGCCGAGTGGTGCAGGCCGAGATCGCCGCGGTGCTCCGCAGGCCGGGCACCGTCCCCCCCGACCGTGGTTTCCTCGACCTCGGTCTCGACTCGGTGACGGCGCTGGAGCTGCGGCATCGGCTCGGCACGGTCACCGCGCTGAAGCTGCCGCCCACGGTGATCTTCAACCACCCGACCCCGGGTGCGCTGGCGCGGTACCTCCTCGACCGGTTCGAGCTCGACGCGCCGCCATCGAAGGAGCCGCCGGTGCTGGCCGAACTGGACCGGCTGGCGGCGGCCGTGGCCGCCATCAGGGATGAGGCCGTGCGCTCCGACGCCACCGCCCGGCTGTGGGAGCTGCTGTCGGTGGTGGCCGCCGGGGCGGACGTGGCGGAGCCGGTGCTCGACGCGGAGGTCGATGCCGCCAGCCAGGACGAGCTGTTTGCATTGATCGACAATGAGCTGGGGGGACCCCGACCGTGAGCAACGAGAAGCTGCTTGGTTACCTGAAGCGGGTCACCGCCGAACTGAGGCAGGCTCGCAGCAGGCTGACCCAGCTGGAGTCGTCCGCTCCGGAACCGGTCGCGATCGTCGGCATGGCCTGCCGGTTCCCCGGTGGTATCACCTCGCCGGAAGACCTCTGGCAGCTCGTCTCGGACGAGGTGGACGCAGTCTCGGAGTTCCCGCGCGACCGGGGCTGGGACCTCGACGCGCTGTACGACCCGGACCCGGGGCAGCTCGGCACCAGTAGCACGCGCCACGGCGGTTTCCTGCACGACGCGGCCGAGTTCGACGCCGGGTTCTTCGGCATGTCCCCGCGCGAGGCGGTAGCGACCGACCCGCAGCAGCGGCTCCTGCTGCAGACATCGTGGGAAGCGCTGGAGCGGGCGGGCATCGCGCCTTCGGCGTTGCGCGGCAGCCGGACCGGGGTCTTCGCCGGCGTGATGTACAGCGACTACGGGACGCGGCCGGGCGCGGACACCGGCGGCTACGAGGGCCAGCTGATGACCGGCAGCCTCCCGAGCGTCGCGTCGGGCCGGGTGGCCTACACGTTCGGCTTCGAGGGTCCGGCGGTCAGCGTCGACACGGCTTGTTCGTCATCGCTGGTCGCGCTGCACATGGCGGCGCAGTCGCTGCGTGCCGGCGAGTGTTCGCTGGCGCTGGCGGGTGGCGTGACCGTGATGTCGACGCCGCGGACGTTCGTGGAGTTCTCACGGCAGCGCGGGGTTTCGCCGAACGGCCGATGTAAGGCGTTCTCCGACGCGGCCGACGGCGCGGGCTGGGCCGAGGGCGTCGGCATACTCGTGCTGGAACGGCTTTCGGACGCGCGCCACAACGGCCACCAGGTGCTGGCGGTGCTGCGCGGCTCGGCGATCAACCAAGACGGCGCGTCCAGCGGCCTGACCGCGCCGAACGGCGAGTCGCAGAAGCGGGTGATCCGGGACGCGCTGGCGTCGGCGGGCCTGGCCGCGGCCGACGTCGACGCCGTCGAGGCGCACGGCACGGGCACCCGGCTGGGTGACCCGATCGAGGCACAGGCCCTGCTGGCCACCTACGGACAGGACCGCGTGGAGCCGTTGTGGCTCGGGACGTTCAAGTCGAACATCGGGCACGCGCAGGCGGCCGCCGGGGTCGGCGGTGTGATCAAGATGGTGCAGGCACTGCGGGCCGGGGTCCTGCCGGCGACGCTGCACGTGGCCAAGCCCTCGCGGCACGTCGACTGGTCGTCGGGCGCGGTCGAGCTGCTGACCAAGCGGCGGCCGTGGCCGGTGGTGGACCGGCCGCGCCGCGCGGGCGTGTCATCGTTCGGGATCAGCGGCACGAACGCGCACGTGATCCTGGAGCAGGCGCCGGAAAGCCAACTCGCTGACGTGCCGCCGTCCGATGGCGGCCCGGTGCCCGTGGTGGTTTCGGCCCGCAGTGAGACGGCGTTGCGCGTGCAGGCGGACCGGTTGCGCGAACGGGTTTCCGCTGACCCCGGGCTGACCGTGGCCGATGTCGGGTACTCCAGTGTGACGACGCGTTCGGCGCTGGAACACCGCGGCACCGTCGTGGCCGCGGACCGCGAGGAGCTGCTGGCCGGGCTGGCCGCGCTCGCCGCGGGCGAGCGGTCGCCGGGTTCGGTCACGGGCACCGTCGCGCCGGAATCCGGTGTGGTGTGGGTGTTCCCCGGCCAAGGCTCGCAGTGGGCTGGCATGGCCCGCGGGCTGGGTGAGGCGTTCCCGGCGTTCGCCGAGCGCCTCGAGGAGTGCGAGCGGCTGCTGAGCGAGTACGTCGACTGGTCGTTGCGCGAGGTGCTGGAGGACGCCGAGGCGCTGGCCCGCGTCGACGTCGTCCAGCCCGCGCTCTGGGCGGTGATGGTGTCGCTCGCAGAGGTGTGGCGCTCGGCCGGGCTCGAGCCGTCGGCCGTCGTCGGACACTCCCAGGGCGAGATCGCCGCCGCGTGCGTGGCGGGTGCGCTGTCGCTCGCCGACGGCGCCCGGATCTCCGCCCTGCGGAGCCGCTCGCTGCTCGCTTTGGCGGGTCACGGCGGCATGTTGTCGATCGTCGCGTCCGAGTCCTGGGTCCGCGAGCGGGTCGAGCCGTTCGGCGACTGCGTGTCGATCGCCGCGGTCAACGGCCCGAACACCGTCGTCGTCTCCGGCGACCCGGACGCTCTCGCCAAGCTGGAGCTAATCCTCGCCAAGGCCGGCGTGATGCGCTGGAATGTGCCGGGTGTCGACTTCTCCGCGCACTCGGCCCACGTTGACGCGCTCGCCGGGGAACTGGCGGAAATCCTGGCGGGTGTGGAGATGCGGCCCTCGCGGGTGCCGTTCTACTCCACGGTGACGGCGAGCCGGGTCAACACCGGCGAGCTGGGTCCGGACTACTGGTACCGGAACCTGCGTGAGCCGGTGCGGTTCGAAGAGGCGGTGCGCGCGCTGGCCGCCGACGGCCACGGGGTGTTCGTGGAGATCAGCCCGCACCCGCTGCTGACAATGGCGGTCAACGACACCGTCCCGGCCGCGGTGGTGCAGGGAACGCTGCAGCGCGACGAGGATTCGCTGCGCCGAGCCAGGCTTTCGGTGGCGTCGGCGCACGCCAACGGCGTCGCGGTCGATCTGCGCTCGGTGGTCGGGAACGGCCGGGTTGTGGCGCTGCCGACGTATGCGTTCGAGCGCGAGGTGTACTGGCTGGCCGAGCCGAAGCCGCTGCTCGGCGCGCCGGTCGAATTGGCGGACAGCGGCCAGGAAGTCCTTTCCGGACGGTTGTCGCTCGGCCGCCACCCGTGGCTCGGTGATCACCGGGTCCGCGACCAGGCCGTAGTGCCGGGCACCGCGCTGCTGGAGATGGCGCTGTGCGCCGGTCCGGTGGTTGACGAGCTGACCATGCACGCCCCGCTGGTCGTGCCCGAGCAGGGCGAGGTCGAGGTCCAACTGCTCGTCGGGCCTGTCGACGCCGAGGGATTTCGGCCGCTGCGGCTGCACAGCCGCATCCAGGGGGCGGAGTGGCGGCTACACGCCACCGGCGCCGTCACCGCGGAGAGCGGGCCAGCACCGGAGTTCGGGGTGTGGCCGCCGACTGAGGCCGAACCGGTGGACCTGTCCGGCTGGTACGAGGACCGCGCCGCCCGCGGACTCCGGTACGGGCTCGGTTTCCGTGGCCTGCGCCGGTTGTGGCGTCGCGACGGGGAACTGTTCGCCGAGGTTTCCCTGGCCACGCCGGTGCGCCCGGCGCTGCTCGACGCCGCGTTGCACGCCCTGGACATGACAACCCCCGCGCTGCCGTTCTCCTTCAGCGGCGTCCGGTGGCTGGACCGGACCGCTGCGGCGGAGGCCACCAGCCTGCGCGCGCGGCTCACCCCACGGGATGACGGTTCGGTCGCGGTGCACGTCACCGACGGCATCGGCCGCGGTGTCCTGGCGGCCGACGCGCTGGCCCTGCGCCCGATCGGCGCCGCGGTGCACGACGGCTCGCTGTTCGAACTCACCTGGGTCACCGCCCGCCCCGAAGGTACCGCCGACGTCTCCGGCGTCACCGTGCTGCGCTGCCCGGACGTCTCCGGCACGCTGCCGGACAGGCTGGACGCGGCGACCACGCACGTCCTCGACGGCCTCCGAACCTGGCTCGCGCAGGCGGAAACCGGCGACGCGCGGCTGGTCGTCGCGACCATGGGAGGCTTGGCAGACCCCGTCACAGCGGCGGTGCACGGCCTGGTGCGCTCCGCGCAGACCGAGAACCCGGGCCGGATCGTGCTCATCGACACCGACGACCCCGGCGGCCTGCCGGACGCGCTGCCGGCCCTCCTGGTGACCGACGAGCCGCAGATCTCGGTACGGGACAACGAAATCCGCGTCACCCGGCTCGCGCACACGCGGCTTCCAGCGGCGGACGCGCCCAGGTTGACCGGCGGAACCGTGCTGATCACCGGTGCCTCGGGCACGCTGGGCGGGGTCGTCGCCCGGCACCTGGTCACCGAGCACGGCGTCCGCGACCTCGTGCTGGTCAGCCGTGGCGGTGCGGAGGCGCTCGCCGAGGAACTGGCCGCGTTGGGCGCGTCGGCGGTTTCGACCGCATGCGACACCGCGGACCGGGACGCGCTCGCGGCGGTCCTCGCGGCGATCCCGGCGGACCGGCCGCTGCGGGCCGTGGTGCACGCCGCCGGAGTGCTCGACGACGGCGTCCTCGGCTCGCTGACGCCGGAGCGGCTGCGGTCCGTGCTGGCGGCGAAGGCCGTCGGCGCAGCGCACCTGCACGAGCTGACGCGCGACCTCGATCTGGCGGCGTTCGTGCTGTTCTCGTCCGTCGCCGCCACGCTGGGCACGGCGGCGCAGGGCAACTACGCCGCCGCGAACGGCTTCCTCGACGGCCTCGCCCGGCACCGCCACGAACTCGGCCTGCCCGCCGTGGCGCTGGGCTGGGGGCTCTGGGCGGAGCGCAGCGGCCTGACCGGTACGCTCGGCGACGCCGACCTCGCCCGGCTCGGTGACGCCGGGGTGCTTCCGATGGACACCGGCACCGCGCTGGCGCTGTTCGACGCATCCCTCGGCGCCGGACGCGCCCACCTCCTGCCCGCACGCCTGGACTTCACGGCCGCACCGCTGTTCCGCGAGCTGTCCCCGGCCCGCCGTCGCGCCTCGGTGACCCCGGCGCCCACGCCGGTCGACACGCCACAGTGGACTCAGGACGCCGTTGGCGAGCTGGTGCTGCGGGCGGTCGCCGCCGCCCTGAAGCATGACTCGACCGCCTACATCGACCCCGACGCCGAGTTCCACCGGCTCGGCTTCACCTCGCTGGCGGCGCTGGAACTGCGGAACGCCCTCAACGCCGGCACCGGGCTCCGGCTGCCCGCGACCATGGTCTTCCAGCACCGGACACCCCGGGCGCTGACCGCTTTCCTCGCTGGTGAGCTGGCCGATGCCCAAGCGGCCGCCGCTCCCGCCGTCACCACCGGGCCGGTCGCGGCCGACGAGCCCGTCGCGATCATCGGCGTCGCGGGCCGCTATCCGCTGGCCGGTTCCGTCGGCGAGTTGTGGGACAACCTGGCGGCCGGGCGCCACTGCGTCCGCGAGGTCCCCGCGGATCGCTGGGACGCCGATGCGCACTACGACCCGGTGACGCCGGGCGGTGCGTACAGCAAGTGGGCGGGGTTCCTCGACGGCGTCAACGAGTTCGACCCGCTGTTCTTCCACATCTCACCCGCCGACGCCGAGGCGATGGATCCGCAGGAGCGGCTCTTCCTGCAGGTCGCCGCAGCGACCGTGGAGGACGCCGGCTACCCGGACGCAGTACTCGCCGCGCAGGGTCCGGTCGGCGTGTTCGTCGGCGTGATGACCAGCGACTACGAGTGGATGGGTGGCGCGGCGGACGCGCTCGGCGTGCCGACCGACGCTCACTCGCACCACTGGTCGGTTGCGAACCGGGTGTCGCACTTCTTCAACTTCACCGGCCCCAGCCTCGCGGTGGACACCGCTTGCTCGTCTTCGCTGACCGCGATCCACCTGGCCTGCCAGAGCATCCGGGCAGGGGAGTGCGCGACCGCGATCGCCGGCGGCGTCAACCTGATCCTGCATCCCAAGCACCTGCGCAGCCTCGCCCAGGCGGGCATGCTTGCGCGCGACGACCGGGTCAAGGCGTTCGGCGCGGGCGCGGACGGGTTCGTCGACGGCGAAGGCGTCGGCGCCGTCCTGCTCAAGCCGCTGTCGGCGGCGCTCGCCGACGGCGACCGGGTGCTCGCTGTGCTGCGTGGCTCCGCGATCAACACCGTCGGGAACGCCGGCGGCTACACCGTGCCCAGCTCCGCCGCCCAGAGCCGGGTGATCCGCGCGGCGCTCGACCGGGCCGGGGTCGGCAGCGAAACCGTCGGCTACGTCGAGGCGCACGGCACCGGGACGCTGCTCGGCGACCCGATCGAGATCGCCGGGCTGGTCGACGCGTTCGGCGGCCCGCTCGACCCGGCCGAGCGCGACCGGTACCCGCTCGTGGCCCTCGGCTCGGTGAAGTCCAACATCGGGCACCTGGAGGCGGCGGCCGGGATCGCCGGCCTGACGAAGGTGCTGCTGCAGTTCCGGCACGAAACCCTGGTGCCGTCCCTGCACTCCGCGACACCCAACCCGGAGATCGACTTCGGCACCACGCCGTTCGACATCCCGCAGGCGCCACGGCCGTGGGCCCGCGGAGAGCTGCCGAGGCGCGCGATCGTCAGCTCATTCGGGGCCGGGGGCGCCAACGCCTGCGTCGTCATGGAGGAGCACGTGCCGGCCCTGACGCCGGAACCGGCCGAGCCGGACGGCCCGCACCTGCTGGTGCTCTCCGCCAAGGGCGAGGACCGGCTGCGCAAGTACGCCGCCGATCTGGCAATCTTCCTGCGCCGGGGCGCCGGGACCGGGGAGGACGCCGAACGCCGGTGCCTGCGGCTGGCCACAGAACTCGCCGGCGTCGCGACGGGCACCCTCGACCTTGACACGGACCTGGTCGACTGCGGCTTCGGCATGGCCGAACGAGCGAACTACTTCGCGCTGCTGGCCGACGAACTAGGCGCCAAGCTGCCCGCGGCGGCCACCGCGGCCGACACCATCGGCGCGGTGGCCCGGGCGGTCGCCGGAATCCAGCCGCCGGTCCGCGACTTCGCACGGCTCGCCGACATCGCGCACACCCTGCAGTCCGGGCGCACGGCACACGAGTTCCGCCTCGCCCTCCCGGTGGCTTCGGTTCCGGAAGCCTTGGAACTGCTGGACACCTATGTGGCCGGCGGCACCGACGACCGCATCACGACCGGGCGGGCGGTGCGCCAGACCGACGGTGCGACCGCGTCCGGGCGCGACCTCACCGAGATCGCCAGGAAGTGGGTGACCGGCGTGGCCGTCGACTGGACGCGGCTCACGCCGGCGTCCGCGAGGCGCATCGAGCTTCCCACCTACCCGTTCGCCCGCAAGCGGCTGTGGATCCCGCCGGTCCCGGTCGCC
Source organism: Streptosporangium sp. CA-115845 (assembly GCF_050943795.1). Lineage (NCBI taxonomy): Bacteria > Bacillati > Actinomycetota > Actinomycetes > Streptosporangiales > Streptosporangiaceae > Streptosporangium > Streptosporangium sp. CA-115845. The sequence continues at coordinate 4,988,406 of NZ_CP191988.1, forward strand.
CCCACAACGGTCCCCACGGCGGTCCCGGCGGCGACGCCGCCGCCGCGCGACGGCGTCGACCCCGCCATCGCGCGGGTGCTCGCCGGGTTCGCCGAGCTCGACGCCGTTTCGGTGTCCGGGCTGTTCGGCGTCTACCAGCGGATGGGGGTGTTCCAGCGTCCGGGCGAACGGCACCGCTCCGAACCGCTGCGGGAGCGTCTTGGCATCCGCGACCGGTTCCGCCGACTGCACGAAGCGATCCTCGGGCTCTTCACCGGGTCGGGCCTGCTGGCTCGCGAAGGCGACGAATTCACCACCACCACCACCGTGACCGACCTGGCGAGCGGCTGGCAGGCCGAGTTCGACCGCGTCGCGGCCGCGTACCCGGACGTCGAGCCGACGGCCGCGCTCAACCGCGAGTTCCTGCTGGCCTACCCGCAGATCCTGCGCGGGGAGGTGGTCGGGATCGAGATCATGTTCCCGGACTCCTCGATGGACCTGGTGCGCGACCTCTACCGCGGCAACCCGCTCACCGACTTCTTCAACGACCTCGTGGCGGACACCGTCCGCCGGTACCGCGACCACGGTTCGGCCGACGGCCATCCGGTGCAGGTCCTGGAGCTCGGGGCCGGGACCGGTGCCACCAGCGAGCGGGTGCTGCCGGTGCTCGCCGGGCAGCCCGGCTCCGGCTACACCTTCACCGACATCTCGCCCCGCTTCCTCGAGCACGGCCGGGAGCGGTTCGCCGCCGACTATCCGTTCACGAAGTTCCAGCTGCTCAACCTGGAACGCGACCCGGCCGCGCAGGGGTGCGAGCCCGGCTCCTACGACCTGGTGCTGGCCACCAACGTTGTGCACGCGACGCGCGACCTGCGCGCGACGCTGCGCAAGGCCAAGACGCTGCTGAAGCCCGGCGGCTGGCTGGTGCTCAACGAGCTGACCACAATCCGGCCGTACCTGACCCTCGGCGGTGGCGTGATGGAGGGCTGGTGGGCCTTTCAGGACGATGAGCTGCGCGTGCCGGCGTCGCCGCTGGCCGCGCCGGACACCTGGACCCGGGTGCTCGCCGAAGAGGGCTACGAGCGGATCCGTGTCCTCGGCGCGGGGGAGGCGGACCTGGGGCAGCGCGTCCTGGTCGCGGAGAACGACGTCGTCGCGCCGCACGTGGTGGCCGCAGCCGTCACGCCCACGGCCGTGACGGCGCGGGTGACGATCAGTCCGGCCGACGCCGTCGGCGACCGGCTGCGGGAGCTCGTGGAAGCGGTGCTCAAGCTGGACGAGCGGATCGCCCCGGACCGGCCGCTGGCCGACTACGGCTTCGACTCACTCAGCGGCATGAAGATCGTCGCCGCCGTCGACGAGGCGTTCGGCGTCGCCGTGCCGCTCGACGAGTTCTTCGAGCGGCCGACCCTGCGGGAACTGTCGGCCTACCTCACCGCGCGCTGGCTGACCGACGCCGTCCCACCTGTCGCCGAGCCGGCCGAGGAGCCGCCCGCGCTGGCCGAACCGGTGGTGCACCCGCTGTCGGAGGGACAGCGCGCGCTCTGGATCGTCGAACAGCTCGCGCCCGGCAACAGCGCCTACAACCTGCCGCTGGCGTTCTGGCTGGCGCCCGAGGTCGACGTCCGCAGCCTGCGCCTGGCCCTGCAGCACGTGCTGGACCGGCACGACCAGCTGCGCGCCACGGTTTCGGACGGGCCGGAGATCACCGTGAGCGTCCACACCGGACTGCCAGTCCAGCAGGTGTTCCTGCCGACGGTGGCCGACGCGGAGCTGCGAAGGCGGGTGAACGCCGACATGCGCCAGCCGTTCGACCTGGCGGCTGGCCCGCTTGTGCGAGCGACTCTCTACACGCTCGACGACGGACGGCAGGCGCTGCTGCTCACCGTCCACCACCTCGTGCTGGACGGCGTCTCCATCCCGCTCCTGCTGGCCGACCTCGAACGCGGGTACCGGGCGCTCCGCGAAGGACGGCCGCTGCCGGCCGACCGCCCGGCCGGCACCTACGCCGAATTCACCGCCTGGCAACGGGCACTCCTCGCCGGACCTGAGGGTGACCGCCTGCGTGACCACTGGGTCGAGCAATTGCGCGGACGGCGGACCACCGTGGCGCTGCCGCTGGACCGGCCGCGTCCGCCGGTGCCCGGCTACCGCGGCGCGACCGTCGAAGGCCAGCTCGCCGCCGAGCTGACGGACCGGGCACGTGCCTTTGCCGCGGCCGAACGCGTGTCGCTGTCCAGTGTCGTGCTGGCGGTCTATTTCGCCCTGCTGCATCGGTACAGCGACCAGGCCGACATCGCCGTCGGCACCCCGACCGCCGGCCGCCCAGCCCACGGGTACGACGACGTCGTCGGGTACTTCATGAACATGGTCGTGCTCGCCGAGCGGGTCGACCCGGGCGAGGACGTCCGCGGCCTGGTCCGCCGGATCCACCGGATGGTCCTGCGAGCACTCCAGCACAGCGCCTACCCGCTGATCACGCTCGCCGAGGAGCTGAGCCGGGCCGGCCACCGGAGCCGGCTCTTCGACGTCGCTTTCTACTTCCACAACTGGACGCGGGACCTGCGTGACGACGGCCTGGTCCGCGGCCGCGTCGAAGGCGTGCACCAGGAGGGCGAGTTCGACCTCACCCTCGACGTCGTCGACCACCCCGAGGGCTGCCGGTACACGCTCAAGTACGACCCGGACCTGTTCGACGCCGGAACCGTAGAACGCTTCGGGGCGCACTTCGCCGCTCTGCTGGCGTCCGCGATCGGCGCGCCGGACACCGCGGTCGGCGATCTGGAACTGCTCACCGCTGCCGAACGCGCCGCGCTCGTCCCGCAGCCGCCCGCCGAGTACCCAGCGGATGAGCTGGTGTGGGACCTCGTGCGGCGCCAGGCGGAAACCCGACCGGACGCCGTGGCGGTACGCCACGGCAGCACCGAGTTGACCTATAGCGACCTCACCGCGCGGGTCAGCGCCCTCGCGGCCCGGCTGACCGCCGCCGACGTCTGCCGAGGCCGGACCGTCGGCGTGCTGCTACCGCGTGACGCGGACCTGCCGGTCGCACTGCTCGCCGTCCAGGCCGCCGGGGGCACCTACGTGCCGCTCGACCCGGCCTATCCCCAGGAGCGGCTCGACTACATCGCCGAGGACGCGGGGCTCCACCTGACGCTCACGCACTCCGCCGTCGGCGGGCGGCTCGGCGGCCGGGTGCCGCGGCTGCTGATCGACGGCGGTGAGCAGCCGCCCGCGGCCGTGTCCCCGAAAAGCGCCGTTGCCTCCGACATCGCTTACATCCTCTACACGTCCGGCTCGACCGGACGGCCGAAGGGCGTCCGCGTTCCGCACCGCGCGCTGGTCAACTTCCTCTGGTCGATGGCCCGCGAACCCGGGTTCGGGCCCGCGGACACCATGCTCGCGCTCACTACGATCTGCTTCGACATCTCCGGGCTCGAGCTGTACCTCCCGCTGATCACCGGCGGCACGGTCGAGGTGCTGCCGACCGAGGTCGCCCGGGACGGGCTGCGGCTGCGCGAGGCCCTCGAACGCAGTGCCGCCACGGTGGTCCAGGCGACCCCGGCGACGTTGAGCATGCTGCTCGCCGCCAGCTGGGGCGGCGACCCCGGCCTGAAGGTGCTCTGCGGCGGTGAGGCACTGCCCGCGGAGACGGCGGAGGCGCTGCTCGCGGGCAACCGCGAGGTGTGGAACCTCTACGGGCCGACGGAAACCACCATCTGGTCGTCGCTGACCCGGCTGGTGCGCGGCGAGCGCGTCACCATCGGCACCCCGATCGCCAACACGACGCTGTACGTGCTCGACAGTCACCGCCGTCCGGTGCCGTCCGGTGCCGCGGGCGAGCTGTACATCGGTGGTCACGGCGTCGCCGACGGCTACCACAACCGGCCGGACTTGACCGTCAAGCGGTTCCTGCCCGACCCGTTCGCGGCCGGGCCGCACGCCCGGATGTACCGCACCGGCGACCAGGTCCGGCGGCGGCCCGACGGCGCGCTCGAGTACCTGGGCCGGATCGATGCGCAGGTCAAGATCCGTGGGTTCCGGGTGGAGCCGGGGGAGATCGAGTCGGCCCTGCGGCGGCTGAACGGTGTCCGCGACGCCATCGTGGTGGCACGGGGTTCGGGTACGAGCGTTTCGCTGCTCGCGTGCTACGTGCTCGACGACGGCGCTCCCGAACCGTCGCGTGACGCGCTGGCCGCCTGGCTGCCGGATTACATGCTGCCGGACACGCTGGTGCGGGTCACCGGTTTTCCGCACACCCTCAACGAAAAGGTCGACCGCGTGGCGCTGGCTGCGATGCCGACTGCCGAACTGCGAGCCCGCTTCGGCGCGTCGCACGCGGAACCGCGGGCCGAGGCACCTGGCGGCCGCCTCGCCGCGTTGCAGGCGGAGCTGGCCGCGATGGTCGGCGAGCTGACCGGGGCCGACCCAGCCGACCTTGGGCCGCACGACCCGCTTGGCGAGGCCGGGATGAATTCGGTGAACTTCACCGAACTGAGCGTCGCACTCCGCAACGCGTACGGGATCGAGATCTACCCGACGCTCTTCTACCGCAAGGGCACACTGTCCGCGCTGGCAGAGCACCTGTGGCAGGACCACGCCACCGAGCTTGCTGCGCGGTTCGGCGCCGCGGAATCGGCGACCCCGGCACCCGCGCCGGCCACCGGCATCGCGGTGATCGGCATGGCCGGGCGGCTGCCCGGCTCGGCCGACCTCGATGAGTTCTGGGACCACCTGGTCGCCGGGACCGACCTGGTCGGCGAAGCCCCGCCAGAGCGGTGGGACTGGCAGCGGCAGCCGAATTCCCGCTGGGGCGCGTTCGTGCCGGACGTCGACCGCTTCGACGCCGCGTTCTTCGGCATCTCGCCACGCGAGGCTGAGCTGATGGACCCGCAGCAGCGCCTGCTGCTGGAGGTCGTCTGGTCGGCCATCGACGACGCGGGCTACCGCCCGGCCGACCTGGCCGGTCGCCGGGTCGGGGTGTTCATCGGCGTCGCCAACACCGAGTACCTGGAGCTGCAGCGGGCCGCCGGGCTCGGTGCGCAGGGCCACATGGCGACCGGCGTGGCAGCGTCGATCGTCGCGAACCGCGTCTCGTACCTGCTGGACCTGCGCGGCCCCAGCATGGTCATCGACACGGCGTGCTCCAGCTCGCTCGTCGCCCTGCACCAGGCCTGCGCCGCCCTGCGCGACGGCGCCTGCGACCTGGCCATCGCGGGCGGGGTGAACGTGATGCTCTCGCCAGCGGTGTACGAAGTGCTGAGCAAGGGCGAGATGCTCAGTCCGGAAGGGCGTTGCAAGACGTTCGACAGCCGCGCCGACGGCTACGTCCGCGGCGAAGGCGCCGGCATCGTGCTGCTCAAGCCGGACGGCCAGGCGCACCGCGACGGCGACGCGTGGCACGCGGTGATCAAGGCGACCGCGGCCAACCACGGCGGCCGCACCACGTCGCTCACCGCGCCCAACCCAGACGCCCAGGCCGACCTGCTCGTCGAGGCATACCGGAACGCCGGCGTGCCGGTGGAGACCGTCGGCTACATCGAGGCGCACGGCACCGGCACCGCGCTGGGCGACCCGATCGAGACGGCCGGGCTGAGCACCGCCTTCCGTCGGCTGCGCGCGGACGGTGCCGCGGCCCCGGGATGCGTCATCGGCTCGGTGAAGACCAACATCGGGCATCTGGAAGCCGCGGCCGGCATCGCCGGGCTGCTCAAGGTCGTGCTCGCGATGCGGCACGGCACCATCCCTGCCAACCTGCACCTGCGGGAGCCGAACCCCTACCTGGAACTGGACGGCGGTCCGTTCGAGATCGCCGTCACCACCCGCCCGTGGCCCCGCCTGCACGACGGCGAGGGCGTCGCGCTGCCGCGTCGCGCTGGGGTCAGCTCGTTCGGCTTCGGCGGTACCAACGCCCACGTCGTCCTGGAGGAACCGACCATGCGGGAGTTCCGCGCCGAAGACCGCGCCGAGCACCTGTTCCCGCTTTCGGCGCGGACGCCGCAGGCGCTGGCGGACGTCGAGCGGCGACTCGTCGAGCACCTGAAGACCCACGACGTCGCGCCCGGCGACCTCGCCTACACCCTGCAGGTCGGCCGGGAGGCGATGGCGCACCGGCTCGCCGTGGTGACCGACAGCGTCGCGAGCCTGCGGACGCAGCTCGCCGAGCACCTGGCCGGGAACCCGTCGGCGGTGCGCGAGGGCATGGCCGGACGCGGTATCCCGGCCCGCACGGCCGACGTCACGGCCGGCCTGGCCGCGCTCGCGGACGAGTGGGTCGCGGGGGCGGAGGTCGGCTGGGCGGCGCTGCACGTGGACGCGGACCGGCGCCGGGTGCACCTGCCCGGATACCCGTTCGCCCGTACCCGGCACTGGTTCGCCCCGGCGCCCAAGCTGCACTCGACGGTGCTGGACGCCGCCACAGGCGAGCGCACCTTCGCGAAGACGTTGACCGGTGAGGAGTTCTTCCTGCGCGACCACGTCGTCGGCGGGGACCGCGTACTGCCCGGCGTCGCGTACCTGGAGATGGCCCGGCTCGCCGGTGAAGCGGCGACCGGAGCGTCGGTGCGCGGCATCGACGACCTGGCCTGGGCCGCACCGGTGCGGCTCCTCGGCGGCGTGCGCGAGCACCGGCTGACCGTCGAACTGCTGGGCTCGGCGTTTGAGGTACGGACCGACGGTGGGGCGGCGCACGCGCGCGGCACCTTGGTCACCGGCGATCCCGGGGCGCGCCCGGAGCGAGTCGACCCGGAGCGGGTGCGGGCGCGCTGCACGATCGTCCACACCGGACCGGAGTGCTACGCGACGTTCTCGCGGCTAGGTTTCGCGTACGGACCGAGCTTCCAGGTGATCGAGGAGTTGGCGATCGGTGACGGCGAGGTGCTGGCTCGGCTGCGGCTGCCCGCCGAGCGCGTCGCGGACGCGGGTGAGTACGTCTTCCACCCGTCGCTGTTCGACGCGGCACTGCAGACAGCGGCCCGGCTAGCGCCCGACCCGGACGATCTGACGAGCGCGGTGCCGTACATGCCGTTCTCGGTGGGTGCGGTCCGGATTCACGGCGAGCTGCCGGAGCGGCTGCAAGCCTACGCGATACCCGCGGCCAGTCCGCTCAGCTTCGACGTCCGGCTGCTCGACGACGCCGGGACGGTGGTCGCCACGATCGACGGCTTCACCCTGCGTGCGGTCCCGGCCGGGAACGTCGTCGAAGCCTTCGAGCCGATCCGGCTGCCCGCACCGGCCGTCCGGGCGGCGCCGGTCGGTGGCGTGCTGGTGTTCGGCGCCGGCGGTGCCGAGGTGTGCGACGCGCTGACCGCGGCCGGGATCGCCGCCCGCCGGGGCGAGCCGGGCGTCCCCGACGCTGGCGTCTCCCACGTGGTGCACCTGGCCGGCGAGCACCCGGACGACCTCCACCAGGCGCTGGCGTACCTGCGAGCCTGGCAGCGGGATCGCGGCGCCGCTCTGCGCTATCTCTACGTCCACCGCGACCCCGCCGCTTCCCCGGCCTTGCCGGCGATGGCGGCGTTCGGCCGCAGCGTCCGGCGGGAGCACCCATCGGTCGACTTCGGGGTGCTCGCCGTCGCCACCGGTTTCCTACCCGAAGCGGTAGTGGCCGAGCTGCACGCGGCGGGCGAGCCGGACGTGCGCGTCGACGAGGCCGGGCGGACCCGCGCGGCCTGGCGCCGGCTGAGCCTGCCCTCCGGAGGCAAGTCAGCGTTTTCCGGTGCCGGCGCGCACGTGATCACCGGCGGGACCGGCGGGCTCGGCCTGCTACTCGCCGAGCACGTGGCCCGGACCGGCCGCGGCCCGGTCGTGCTCGTAGCCCGGTCCGCCCCGGACCCGGTGACCCGGGCGCGGATCGACGCCATCGGCGCGTACGTGGTGCGGGCCGACGTGACGGACGCCGCGTCGGTGCGGGCGCTGTTCGACGATGTGCGCCGGGCGCACGGTTCGGTCAGCGGTGTGCTGCACCTCGCCGGGGTGCTCCGGGACGGCCTGCTGCACGGAAAGGACCGCGCCGACGTCGACGCGGTGCTGGCGCCTAAGGTCCGCGGCACGGAGCTGCTGGACGAAGCGACGCGGGACGACATCCTGGACTACTTTGTCGTCTTCTCCTCGGCCGCGGCGGCGTTCGGCAACGTCGGCCAGACCGACTACGCCTTCGCCAACGCCTTCCTCGACCACTTCGCCGAACGCCGGGAAGCGTTGCGGCACCAGGGGATCCGGCACGGCCGTACCCTGGCGGCCGCCTGGCCGGTCTGGGCCGAGGGCGGGATGCGGGTCGACGCGGCCGGCGTGCAGCGCATGACCCAGGAAACCGGCATGCGCGAGGTGCGCACTGGTCCCGCGTTCGACGCCCTCGACCGCGCCCTGGCCGGGTCCGTGGTGCGGGTGCTGCTCGCCCCCGGCAACTCGGACCTGATCCTGGCCGCGCTCAACAGCGTCCCGGCCGCCTCGGCGGCGCCCGCCCCGGCCACCGCGTCCCCCGCGTCGGCCGAGCAGTGGCTGACCGGGATCATGGCGGATGAACTGAGGATGCCCGAGTCGGAGATCGTCGCGACCGAGCCCTTCGACAGCTACGGCGTGGATTCGCTGATCACGCTGGCCGTCACAAGGCGGCTGGAGGACCGCCTCGGGCCGCTGTCGAAGACGCTGCTGTTCGAATACCTGACGGTGCGCGAGCTGGCGGCCCACCTGACGGAGGCGCACCCGGGCGCGTTCACGCAGGCCACGGCCGTCGTGGACGAGCCCGTTCCGGCGCCGCGGCAGGAAACCAGCAGGGACGACATCGCGATCATCGGCGTCGCGGGCCGGTACCCCGGCGCCGATGATGTCGACGAGTTCTGGCGCAACCTCCGCACGGGCCGGGACAGCGTCGAGGAGATCCCGCGTTCGCGCTGGGACCACAGCCGGTTCTACGACGCCGACAAGTCGGCCGTCGGCAAGACCTACGGCCGGTGGGGCGGATTCCTGCGCGACGCCGACCGCTTCGACCCGCTGTTCTTCCGGATGTCGCAGATCGAGGCCGAGCACACCGACCCGCAGGAGCGGGTGTTCTTGGAGACGGTGTGGCACCTGATCGAGGACGCCGGCTACACGCGTGAGCAACTGCGCGGCAGCCGCACGGGCGTGTTCGTCGGCATGATGTACGGCCAGTACCAGCTGTACGGGGTACAGGACGCGTTGCGCGGCAACGGGTTGCCGCCGCACTCGTCGTTCGCCTCGGCGGCCAACCGGGTGTCGTACTTCTTCGACTTCTCCGGTCCGAGCGTCGGCCTCGACACGATGTGCTCGTCCGCGCTGGTCGCGATCCACCAGGGGTGCCTGGCGATCCGCAACGGCGACTGCGAGGTCGCGGTCGCGGGCGGCGTCAACATCACCACGCACCCGGCGAAGTACCTGCAGCTGGCGTGGCGCGGGTTCCTGTCGGAGGACGGCCACTGCCGCAGCTTCGGAGCAGGCGGCACCGGGTACGTCCCGGCGGAGGGGTCGGGCGCGGTGCTGCTCAAGCGCCTCGACGCGGCGGTGGCCGACGGCGACCGGATCCTGGCCGTGGTCAAGGGATCCGCGGTCAACCACGGCGGCACCGGGCGAGGATTCAACGTGCCGAACCCGAAGGCGCAGGGCGACCTGGTGCGGGCGGCGCTGGATCGCGCGGGCCTGCGCCCGGCGGACTTGAGTTACGTGGAGGCCCACGGCACGGGCACGGCGCTCGGTGACCCTGTGGAGATCGCGGGCATGCTGCAGGCATTCCGCGGCGACCCGCCGGAGCGGCTGCCGATCGGTTCGGTGAAGTCCAACATTGGCCACGCCGAATCGGCGGCTGGCATCGCGGCGGTGACCAAGGTGCTGCTCCAGCTGCGTCACGGCGAGCTGGCACCGTCCTTGCACGCCACGGAGACGAACCCGGACATCGACTTCGCGTCGACGCCGTTCGAGCTGCAGCGTGAGGTGGCGCCCTGGCCGCGTCCGACGCGCCCGGACGGGACGGTGGCCCCGCGCGCGGCGGGCGTGAGTTCGTTCGGCGCGGGCGGAACGAACGCGCACGTGGTGTTGCAGGAGTACCTGGGCGAGCCCGAGCCGCTTCCCGGGGTGGTCGGCCCGCAGCTGGCGGTGTTGTCGGCCCGGGAGGCCGACCGGCTGGTGGCATCGGCCGGTCGTTTGGCGGCACACCTGCGGACCACGGGGTGCGCGCCGAAGGACCTGGCTTGGACGCTGCAGACGGGCCGAGAGGCGATGGCCCACCGGCTGGCGGTACGGTTCACGGAGGTGACAGACCTGGTCGGTCACCTGGAGGAGTTCGCCTCGGGCGGGATACCGGCGGACAGCTGGACGGGCGTGGTTGACCCACGCAAGCCTTTGCCCGCCGAGGTGTTGCCCCAGGACCCGGCGGCGTACGCGGTCGCGTGGACCACGGGCCGTGCGGTGGATTGGACGGCGCTGCACGGAGGGGTGAGGGGCCGCCGGGTATCACTGCCGGGCTACCAGTTCGGAGGCGAGCGGGTATGGCTCGCCGCGGCGGACGCCGAACTGGCCGCGCTGTCGAAGGCGCAGCCCGGTGGGCCGGCCACCGCTGGCTCGGCCGAGTTGGCCGCCGCGGGGCCGACCACCTCGGCCGCGAGCGTGGCCGCCTGGGCCGATGGCGGAGCCGCCGGGCCTCCCGCGGCCACCTCTGGCCGGCTTCTCCTCACCCGGCAATGGGTCCCGGCCGAAGCCGCACCCACCGGCGCTCTTCCGCGCCTGATCGCCGTGCTCGCCGCCCCCGGTACCGAAGCCCTGGCCGCGCGGCTTGCCGCTACCCTGCCCGGCTCCGAAGTACTCACCCCCGGCCAGCTCGCCGACGACACCAGGCCAAGCCGATTCGAGGCCATCGTCGATCTCGCCGGGTGTGGCGATCATCTCGGCCACCGCGGGCTCGGCACCTGGCTCGGTTGGCTGCAGCGGGCCATCGACGGTGACCACCGCACCCTGCTTATCGCTTCCCGCGTCGGGGCCGCCGGGGCCGCGCGGGCAGGGCTCTACCGGATGCTCCAGAGCGAGTACCGCCACCTGCGGACCCGGGAGCTGGACCTCGGCGACGTCGACGACGGGCAGGTCTGCCGCTGGGTCGCCGACGAACTCCGGATCGGTGACGACCCCTCGCAGATCGCCTACCGCGACGGCGTTCGGCACCGAGCCGAGCTGCGCGAACCGATGCGCGGACCGCGGCAGCCGCTACGCTTCTCCGACGGGCACGTCCTCTGGGTCACCGGCGGCACCCGGGGTCTCGGCCTGCTCACCGCCCGGCGGTTCGTCGCCCGGCATGGCGTCCGCAAGCTCGTCCTCACTGGGCGCGAAACCTTGCCGCCGCGCGCCGAATGGGCCGCGCACGTCGCCGCCGACACCGCGCTCGGCCGCAAGCTGCGCCCGCTGCAGGAGCTGGTGGACCAGGGAGTCGAACTCATGGTGCTCAGCACCCCGCTCGACGACCGGGCCGCTACGGCCGCGGTACTCGCCGACGTCCGGGCGACGCTCGGCCCGGTCGGCGGCGTGATCCACAGCGCGGGCTTCACCGACACCGAGAACCCGGCTTTCGTCCGTAAGCCGCTGGCCGGGATCCAGCGGGTGATCGGGCCGAAGATTCTCGGGCTGGACACGCTCGTCGAGTGCTTCCGCGACGAGCCGCTGAGCCTCTTCGTCCTGTTCTCCTCGGTCGCTGCCGTCGTGCCCGCGCTCGCGGTCGGCCAGAGCGACTACGCGATGGCCAACGCCTACCTCGATGCGGTCGCCGAGGCCCGCCCGCACGGCCTGCCGCTGGTCAGCGTGCAGTGGCCGAGCTGGCGGGACACCGGAATGGGCGCGGCCCGCACGCCCGCGTACGAGGCGTCCGGGCTGGCGGCGCTGACTGACGAGCAGGGCCTCGACCTGCTGGAGGAGGCGCTGGCCAGCGGCGAACGGGTGGTCCTGCCGGCGGTGGTGCGCCCGGGGGCGGACTGGCACCCGGAGCGCCTCACTGCGGCCCGCCTCACCCCGGACGGCACCCGCCGCCCGGCACCGCAGCGGACCGAGCCGGAAGCCCCGCGGAACAGCCCTGAAGCCGCACCGGAACCACCCGGCGAGCTCCGGGGTGTGGCCGGCGCGGTCACCGATTGGCTCCTCGAGCGGGTCGCCGCTGAGCTGCGGTTCGACCGCTCCCAGCTCACCGGGAACGTCCCGCTGCACGACTACGGCATCGACTCGATCCTGGTCTCGCAGCTCGTGCAGACCCTCGCGCAGCGGATCGGTGCGCCGATCGACCCGTCGGCCCTGCTGGAGTTCCCCAGCGCCGACGAGTTCGCGGCCTACCTCACCGAGGCGCACCCGCAGGAACTGGCGGCCGCCTTCGGAGGGGAGCCGGTTACCACGCCGAAGGCGGCCCCCGCAGCACCGGCGCCGACGCCTACGCGGTCCACTGCGGATATAGCAGTGGTCGGCCTCTCCTGCATCTTCCCAGGTGCCGCCTCCGCCGCGGACTACTGGAACCTCCTGCGCGAGGGACGCTCGGCGCTGCGTCCGGTGCCCGAGTCCCGCTTCGGCCATCCGATGGCTTACCACGCGGGCCTGCTGCCCGAGGAACTCCGCTTCGATCCCGAGGCTTTCCTGCTGTCCGAAGCGGACGTCGCAGCGATGGACCCGCAGGCATTGCTGCTGCTGGACGAGGTGAACCGGGCCCTGCACCACGCCGGCTATCGGCCCGCGGAACTGAAGGGCCGCCGCGTCGGCGTGTACGTCGGGGGCCGCAGCGGGCACCTGCCGGACACTGAACGGCTGGAGCGCGCGAAGAACCCGGCCGTCGTCACTGGGCAGAACTACCTCGCCGCCAACCTGTCGCAGTTCTTCGACCTCCAGGGCCCGAGCCTGGTCATCGACACCGCGTGCTCGTCGGCGCTGGTGGCGATGGACATGGCCGCGCAGGCGCTGCGGGCCGGGGACGTCGAGGCGGCCGTGGTCGCCGGGGTGAGCCTGCTCGCCGACGACCGGGCGCACGAGGTGTTCGGCCGCCGCGGCCTGCTCAACCCGGGCGCTGAGTTCCACATGTTCGACCGCCGGGCGGCCGGCCTGGTGCTCGCCGAGGGCGTCGGCGTCGTCGTGCTCAAGCCGCTGGCTCGTGCCGCCACGGACGGCGACCGGGTGCTGGCCGTGCTCAAGGGCATCGCCGTCAACAACGACGGGCGCACCGCGGGCCCAGCCACCCCGAACCTGCACGCGCAGACGGCGGTCATGCGGGAGGCGCTGGCCCGCGCCGGGTACCGGCCGGAGGACGTCGGCTGGGTCGAGGCCAACGGCTCCGGCTCGGCCGTCACCGACCTGCTCGAGCTCAAGGCGGTCGAGCAGGTCTACGGCGCCGGTCGCAGCGGCGGCGTGGCGCTCGGCTCGGTCAAGCCGAACATCGGCCATCCGCTGGCCGCGGAAGGGATCGCCGCCTTCATCAAGGTGGTGCTGATGCTGCACCACCGGCAGCAGGTGCCATTCCGGTCCGGCCAGGAACCGCTGGCGCACTTCGACCTGGCTGCCTCGTCGATGCACTTCCCGCGTGAAGCCCAGTCGTGGCCGGAGACGGCCGACGTCGCCGCGCTGAACTGCTTCGCCGACGGTGGCACCAACGCGCACGTCCTCCTCGCCCCGGCACCCGCCTACGCCGCCGACGGACGCGCGCCGCTGCCGGAACCCGCCCAGAACCGGCGGGTCGTCATCCGCGGGAACGCAGCACCCGCGCCCGGCCTGTTCTGGGACAGCTACCAACCTGTTGAGGGGCTCGTGTGAACACGTTCATGACCGGCGTGCACGTCGTAGCCGCTCTCGCTACGGTACTGGTGGTCGGGTACCTGGGCCGCTGGGCGGCCCGCGCCGCCGGGCAGCCGCCGGTCGTCGGCGAGCTGGCCGTCGGCATGCTGATCGGGCCCGCGCTGCTCGGCTGGCTCTGGCCACAGGCCAAGCAGGTGCTGCTGCCGACGCCGGTGCTCGACGTCCTCGGGCAGATCGGCCACGCCGGCTTGGTCCTGTACCTCGTCGGTGTCGCGCACGAACTGCGGCTGGACAGCTCGCGCCTGCGCGACCGGGCGATCCCCTGGACGACGGTGGGCAGCCTGCTGCCCTCGCTGCTCGCGGGGTCGGTGCTGGCCGGCTGGCTCCTCTGGGGCGACCGGCCCGAGCTGCGCGGGACCACCCCGGTCCTCGCGTTCGTGCTGATGGTCTCGATCGCGATGGCCGTCTCGGCGGTGCCCGCCCTCGCCCGGATCCTCACCGACCGCGGCCTGACCACGACGCGCTCCGGCCGCCTCGCGATGACGTCGGCGGTGATCATCGACGCGCTCGCGTGGCTGATGCTGGCGGTGGTGCTCGGCATCGAGAAGGGCGGCGCGAGCGGCATCGCCTTCACGGTCGTCGTGCTGGTGGCCGGGCTGGTGGCGACCACGGTCGTGCGGCGGCTGCTGGCGCACGAGCCGGCCGGGCGGTTCGCCGAGCGGCTGCCCCGGGTGGCGGCCGTGCTGGTGGCCGCGGGCGCCCTCTCGTCCGCCGCGTGGGCCGAGAAATGGGGGCTCACCGGGATCTTCGGCGCGTTCGTGGTCGGCTTGATGCTCCCGGTGGGCTCGGCGCACTGGGACGCGCCGGTCCGCTGGGTGGCCAAGCTGGGCCTGTGGCTGGTGCCGGTCTTCTTCATCACCGCCGGGCTCAAGCTCTGGACCGGCTCGGGCGGCATTCCATGGCTCGTAGCGGTCGTGGCGACGGTGCTTGCCGTACTGGCCAAGATCGGCGGCGGCTACTTTTTCTCGCGCCGGGGCGGTGAGGACCAGCCCGGGTCACTACGGGTCGGCGTCATGCTCAACACCCGCGGGCTCACCGAGATCATCCTGCTACAGACCGGGTACAACGCCGGCGTCATCACCCCGGCCTTGTACCTGGCGCTGCTGGTGATGGCCCTGGTGACCACGGTGATGACCGGCCCGCTGCTGACCGCGATCGATCGGTTCCTGCCTGCGGACCGCGCACCTCGGCGGGAGGTCGGCCATGCCTTCACCAAATGAGCTGCCCGTCGTCTTCATGTTCCCCGGGCAGGGGTCGCAGTACTACCAGATGGGCAGGCAGCTCGTCGAGCACAACGATGTCTTCCGCGCGGCCCTGCTGCGGCACGACGCCGTGGTGGCCGAGGAGCTGGGCGAGTCGGTGCTCGCGCACATCCACGACCCGGCGAAGGCCAAGAGCGACGTCCTGATCGACACCCGGATCACCCATCCGGCGATCGTCATGCTGGAGCTTGCGCTGGCGGAAACCTTGGCGTCGCTGGGGATCACGCCGGACCACGTGCTCGGGGTCAGCCTCGGCGAGTACTCGGCGGCCGTGGTCGCGGGCAGCCTCGACGCGGCCGACTGCCTGCGGCTGCTGGTCCGGCAGGCCATTGCGCTGCGCGGGAGCCCGCCCGGCGGCATGCTCGCGGTGCTCGCCGGGCTCGACGTGCTGGACCGGGTCCCGGCGCTGCGCGAGTGTGAGATCGCCGCCCGCAACTACCCGGGCAACTTCGTGGTGGCCGGGACGGAGGCGGCGCTCGCCCGGGCAGAGGCCGCGCTCTCGGAGACCGACGTGCCGTTCCTGCGTCTGCCGGTGCAGTACGGCTTCCACTCCCACCTGATCGACGAGGTGCTGGACGCGTGCCGCGTCAACTTCGCCGACGTCCGGTTCGCGCCACCCCGCCTGCCCTGGATGTCCTGTGTGGACGGTCAACTGGTGGAGCGGCCGACCGCCGAGCACTTCGCGCGGGTGGCCCGGCAGCCGATCGAGTTCGGGCTCGCCATGGCCGGGATGCGCGAGCGCGGCGAGTTCCGCTACATCGACCTCGGCCCGTCGAGCAGCCTGCACAACTTCGTGCGCTTCCACCTCCCCGAGGGGACGCGCTCGGAGTCGATGCCGCTGCTGAACCCTTTTAGCAAGGACACCGACCTGCTCGAGCAGGTCCGATCGCGCGTGGCCCCGAAACCGCGGCCCAGGAAGGCGCACGGAATGAAGGTCTACGGATTCCCCGGGCAGGGCTCGCAGCGGAAACTGATGGGCGACGGGTTGTTCGCCCGGTTTTCGGATGAGACGGCCGTCGCGGACCGGGTGCTCGGCTACTCGATCGAAGAGCTGTGCCTGGCTGACCCGCGGCGCGAGCTCGGCCGCACGGAGTTCACCCAGCCCGCGCTGTACGTCGTCGGCGCACTGTCCTACCTGGACCGGATCGAACAGGACCCGGCCCCGCCGGACTTCCTGGTCGGGCACAGCCTCGGCGAGTACGCGGCACTGTTCGCCGCCGGGGTCTTCGACTTCGAGACCGGACTGCGGTTGGTGCAGCGCCGGGGTGCGGTGATGGCCGCGGCCGGCGGCGGCGCGATGGCCGCGGTGGTCGGGGTCGACGAGGCGATCGTCGCGGAGGTGCTGCGCGACACCGGGCTCGACGGCCTGGACCTGGCCAACTACAACACCATGGACCAGTTCGTGGTGTCCGGGCCCGTCGAGCAGATCGCCCGGGCCTGTCCGGCGTTCGAGGCCGCCGGCGCCCGCACCGTGCGGCTCAACGTCAGCGCGCCCCTGCACTCCCGGTACATGCGCCCGGCCGCCGAGGCCTTCGGGCGCTTCCTCGGCGAGTTCGCCTTCCACCCGCCGTCGATCCCGGTGCTCGCGAACGTCGACGCGCTGCCCTACACCGCGGAGACGCTCAAGGAGCGGCTGACCGCGCAGATGACGTCCCCGGTGCGGTGGACCGACACCGTGCGACGGCTGATGAGCCACGGCGAGTTCGAGTTCGTCGAACTAGGGCCCGGGCAGGTGCTGACCAAGCTGGTCAAGAAGATCCGGGCAGCCGCCACGCCGCTGCCGGACGCCGCCCCCGCGGCGGAGACCACCCCGGCGATCACGGCGGAGTCACTCGGCGCCGCCGGGTTCCGGGAGCGGTACGGCCTGCGGTACGCCTACCTCATGGGGTCGATGTACGGCGGGATCTCCGGCGGCGCGATGGTGCGTTCCGCCGCGAAAGCGGGTCTGTTGGCGTTCCTCGGCACCGGCGGGCTCAGCACCGGCGACGTCGACCGCGAGCTGTGTGAGCTGGCCGAGGACCTGGGCCCGGGCGGACCCTTCGGGGTCAATCTCCTTTACCAGCACCGGGAGCCGTACCGGGAACGCGAGCTGGTCGATCTGCTGCTGCGGCATGGCTGCGGTGCGGTCGAGGTGTCCGGTTACCCCCTGCTGACCGAGGAACTGGTCCGGCTGCGGCTCAAGGGCGGCCGGATCATCGCGAAGGTGTCGAGGACCGACATCGCTGCCGAGTTCCTCGCCCCGCCGCCCGCGCCACTGGTCCGGCGGTTGCTGGAGCGCGACGCGGTCACGGCGGAGGAGGCGTCCGCCGCAGCTGCCCGGCCGATGGCCGACGACCTCTGCGTCGAGGCCGATGGCGGCTGGCTGACCGGCGTCCCGGACCTGCTGACGCTGCTGCCCGCCGTGCTCCGGCTGCGGGACGCGGCCGAGTTGCCCGGCCATCGCGTGCACGTCGGGTGCGCGGGCGGGATCGGCACGCCCGAGGCGGTCGCTGCGGCCTTCCTGACCGGGGCCGACTTCGTGCTCACCGGCTCGGTCAACCAGTGCTCGGTCGAAGCCGCCACCAGCGACGCGGTGAAGGACCTCCTCCAGGAGGTGCGCGAGCACGAGGTCGACACCGCCCCGTGGGGTGAGCTATTCGAAGCCGGCGTGCGGGCGCGCTACCTCAAGCGCGGGATCTTCTTTCCCGCCAGGGCGTCCCGGCTCCACGAGCTGTGGCGTCGGCACGAATCCTTCGTCGAGCTCGACGCCGAGACACGAAGGCAGGTGCTCGACCACTACCTGCGCGGCGCGGTCACACCGACGTCCGGCGCCGACCCGAAGGCCGAGCTGGCCGCGCTGTTCCGCGAGTACTTCACCTGCGGCTTCCGGCTGGCCGTGACCGGCGACGAGCGGGCCAAGGTCGACTACCTGGTCCACTGCGGACCGTCGATGGGCGCGTTCAACCAGGTCGTCGCCGGGACCGGGCTGGGTTCGTGGCGGGCCCGCACGGTCGACGCGATCGCCGACACGCTGATGGCGGGCGCGGCCGCGTACGTCACCAAGCGGCTGGCGGTGCTGACCGCAGGACGTACCGAGGTTTCCCAAACCAGGAGTGCACCATGACCGCCGTCCCTGCGCGGGATTCCGTCGTGTTCAACCCGTTCACGCCGGAGTTCAAGAACGACCCGTACGCGCACTACGCGGAACTGCGCCGGCACGCGCCGGTGCACGACCACCCGCTCGGGTTCTGGCTGCTCAGCCGTTACGACGACGTGCGCGACCTGCTGCGCTCAGGGATGTCGGTCGAGCAGCGGAACGTCGGCCCCGGCCCGTTCCGCAAGACCTACGAGTACGCGGACGTCCCGATCGAGCCGCGGCTGAACGGGCTGGCCATGCTGGACCGGGACCCGCCCGGGCACACGCGGCTGCGCAAGCTGGTCGCCAAGGTGTTCACCCCGCGCGCCATCGAGGGCATGGAGCCGCTGGTCCGCGAGCTGGTCGGCGACGCGCTCGACGACCTGGCCGTCGAAGGCGGCGGCGACCTCGTGCCGTCGCTGGCGTTCCCGCTGCCGTTCACCGTCATCTCGCGGATGCTCGGGATGCCCCCGACCGACGAGGACCGGCTCCGCGCCCTCACCGACACGCTGATGCGCTCGGTCGAACCCGTCAGTGGTCCCGAGGTGTTGCGCGCCGTCCAGGCCGCCGACGTCGAGCTGACGGCGATGATCGGCGAGGCGGTCGCGTGGAAGCGGCGCCACCCGGGCGACGACCTGCTCACCGCCCTCCTCGCCGCCGAGGAGGGCGGGGACGTGCTCAGCAACGACGAGCTCGTCGCGCAGGTCACGCTGCTCTACGTCGCCGGGCACGAGACCACCGTCAACCTCATCTCGAACGGCACCGTCGCGCTGCTGCGCCACCCGGAGCAGCTCGAACTGCTGCGCACGAGGCCGGACCTGGAGGATAACGCGATCGAGGAACTGCTGCGCTACGACACGGCGGTGCACATCAGCCGGCGCGTGACACTGGAGCCCTACGAGGTCGGCGGGCGGGTGATCCCGGCCCGCTCGTTCGTGCTCGCCAACCTCGCCTCGGCCAACCGGGACGAGGCGTTCTTCGGCCCGGACTCGGAAGAGCTGAAGCTGGACCGGCCCAAAGCCCGCCGCCAGCTCTCCTTCGGCAGCGGCATCCACTTCTGCCTGGGCGCGGCGCTGGCCCGGCTCGAGGGCAAGGTCGCCATCGGCGAGCTGGTCCGCCGCTTCCCCGGGCTGCGGCTGGACGGCGAGGTCGAGTGGAACGACCGGATCAGCCTCCGCGGCCCGACGCGCCTGCCGGTGCGGTTGTAACCACATCCACTTCGGACCATAACTATTCACTTGAGACCGAACGGAGCATCTGAGGCACATGACCGATTCGAGCGAACACCGGCTCGCCATCGTGGGGGCGGGGGTGATGGGAACGGGCATCGCCACGCTGGCGCTCGGCCACGGGATCCCGGTGGTCCTTGTCGACGTCGACGACGAGACGCTGAAGACCGCGCGCAGCCGCATCCGCCAGCAGCTGCGGCACGCTCAGCTGCTGGGCGCGCTTCCAGCCTGCCGGAAGCAGGGCGAACTGACCACGACCGTGTCGATCGCGGACGTCGCGGACGTGACCGCGGTCGTCGAAGCGGTGGTCGAATCGGCCGAGACGAAGGCGGAGGTGTTCGCCGAGCTCGCAGCCGTGATGCAGTCCGATGCGCCGCTGATCTCCAACACCTCGGGCATCCCGATCGCGGAGATGGCTGGCTGGACCGAGCGGCCTGAGCAGCTCGTCGGCACGCACTTCATGAACCCCTCGTACCTGATCGAGATGGTCGAGGTGAGCCGCGGCCCGCGAACCGCGGACGCCCCCGTCGAGGCCGTGGTGGCACTGCTGACCGCGCTAGGCCGCAAAGCTGTGCTGGTCGGCGACGCCGCCGGGTTCGTCACCAGCAGGCTGCTGCACCCTATGATCAACGCCGCCGTGCGGATCGTCGAGGAGGGCACCGCCACGGTCGAAGCGGTGGACCAGCTGATGGAGGGCTGCCTTGGGCACCCGACCGGGCCGCTGCGCACCGCCGACCTGATCGGGCTGGACAACCTCGTCGACTCGCTCGACGCGCTGTACGAGCGGACCGGCGAGCAGACCTGCCGGCCGTGCGACCTGCTGCTGCGGAAGGTCCGCGACGGCGAGCTCGGCCGCAAGACCGGCCGTGGCTTCTACGAATATGGAAAGGCGATGTCGTGACCGAACAGCACACCCCGGAAGCGATCAAGCAGGATCTGCTGGGCTTCCTGGAGACCAGGACGAAGACGACGGTCCCGCCGACGCAGGACCTGTTCGCCACCGGGCTGGTGTCGTCGATGTTCGCCATGGAACTGGTCGTGTACCTCGAGCAGAACTTCCAGGTGGCCATCGTCGGGCCGGAGCTCAAGATGGACAACTTCCGGACCGTGGAGCGGATGACCGAGCTGGTGCTGCGGCTCCGCAACACCTCGGCCATGCCGGTCACCGGTGGCTGAGCCGCTCGCCGCCGGGTACGAGCTCGCCGACCGGCTGATCGGCGACCGGGCGAACAAGTGGGACCTCGCCGGGGGGATCCCCGTCGACGTGCTGCGGGAGCTGGGCGCCCGCGGCCTGCTGTGCGGCCAGGTCGCCGAGGAGCATGGCGGCCTTGGCATGTCCAGCCGGGACAACGGCGAGTTCACTGCGCACGTGGGTAGCCGGTGCAGCTCGGTCCGCAGCGTGATGACGTCGCAGGGGATGGCGGCCTGGACCATCCAGCGGCTCGCGAGCGCACCGCAGGCCGGGCGGCTGCTGCCGGAGCTGACCGGCGGGAAGCTCGCCGCAGTCGGCTTCAGCGAGCCGGACGCGGGTTCGGACCTGGCGGCCATGGCCACCACGATCGAGCCGGACGGCGACGCCGTGGTCCTCGACGGGTACAAGGTGTGGGTCACCGGCGCGGCCTATGCAGACCTGCTGGTCGTGTTCGGGAAGGCCGAAGGTGGTGCGGCCGCCGTCGTCGTCCCGGCCGACGCGCCCGGTGTGCGCGTCGAGCGGATCGCCGACCCGCTGGGCTGCCGGGCGGCCGGGCACACGAACGTCCGCTTCAACGGCGTCCGGCTGCCCACGTCGGCCGTTCTCGGCGCGGCCGGACTGCCGTTGCCGCTGCTGGTGACCACGGCGCTCGCGTACGGTCGGATGTCGGTCGCGTGGGGCTGCGTCGGCATCCTTCGCGCCTGCCGTACCGCGGCGGCGCGGCACGCCGCCACCCGCAGTCAGTTCGGCAAGCCACTGGCCGAGCACCAGCTCGTCGCGCGGCGCCTGGCCGAGCTGTACGTCGCCGAGCAGTCGGCGGCCCGGGCCTGCGAGCACGCCAGCGCGGCGTGGGACGCCGGTTCGCCGGACATGGTCGTTGCGACCGTGCTGGCCAAGCACGTAGGGGCGACCAGCGCCGCCGAGGCGGCCGCTTCGGCCGTTCAGGTGCTGGCTTCGGCGGCCGGCCACGACGGGCACGTCGTGGCACGGGCGTACCGGGACGCGAAGCTCATGGAAATCATCGAAGGCAGCAACGAGATGTGTCAGCTGATCCTGGCGCAGCACGCCGTCGCGACAGCGGACTGACCGCATCGAAACGACCGGGAGAGAACCTATGCGCGACGAGGTGACCACGGTGAAGTGCCTGGTCTGGGATCTGGACAACACGCTATGGCGGGGGACGCTGCTGGAAGACGGGGAGGTGCGGCTGCCGGAGGCGGTGCGGGAACTGGTCGTCGAGCTCGACTCGCGCGGCATCCTCCAGTCCGTCGCCAGCAAGAACGACCACGACCTTGCCTGGGCCAAGCTGGAGGAGCTAGGAATCGCCGAGTATTTCGTGCTGCCACGGATCGGCTGGGGGCTGAAGTCGGAGTCCGTGCGCGACATCGCGGAACGGCTGAAGTTTGCGCACGGCACGATCGCCTTCGTCGACGACCAGCCAGCGGAGCGGGCCGAGGTGGCGTTCCACCTGCCCGACGTGCGCTGCTATGACGCGGCCGAGGTCTCGGCGCTGGGCGAGCGGCCGGAGTTCAGACCGGAGACGGTGACGGCCGACGCGCGGCGGCGGCGCAGCATGTACCAGGCCGAATTCGAACGGGACGCGGAGCAGGCCGCGTTCACAGGCCCGGCGGAGGAGTTCCTGCGCTCGCTCGACCTGCGGATGCGGATCGGCCGGGCGACAGAGGAGGAGCTGACCCGGGTCGGCGAGCTCACGCTGCGCACGAGCCAGATGAACGCAACCGGCGTGCACTACTCGGACGCCACGCTGCGCGAGTTGCTCGCTGACCCCGACCACGAGGTGCTCGTGGCGTCGATGAGCGATCGCTTCGGGCCGCACGGCGCCGTCGGCGTGCTGCTGCTGGCGACTCACCTGGGCGCCTGGCACCTGAAGCTGCTGGCGACGTCGTGCCGAGTGGTCTCGTTCGGGGCCGGGGCGGCGATCATCAACTGGCTCACCGACCAGGCCGCCCGCGCCGACGCGCACCTCGTCGCCGACTTCCGGCCGACCGACCGGAACCGGATGATGGAGATCGCCTACCGGTTCGCTGGGTTCGGTGATGAAAGCTGCCACTGCCTGGCGGCGCTGCCCGTCGCCGACGTCGACGGCCTGCGCCGACTGCACCTGGTCGCGGACCGGCGGGAGCGGCACGCGACGATCGAGTTGACCGCCTCCGATCTGACCGAGGGAGTCACAGCCGCTTCCGCACGAGCGTGATGCCGTCGGCCATCGGTAGCAGCGAGACGTCAACGCGGTCGTCGTCCCGGAGCGCGGAGTTGAACTCCCGGATGGCGACCGTTTCGGGGTCCAGGGCGGCGGGGTCGACGACGCGGCCGAAGAACAGCGTGTTGTCGACCACGATCAGCCCGCCGGGACGGAGCAGTGCGAGGCACTTCTCGTAATAGGTGCGGTAGTTCGCTTTGTCGGCGTCGAGGAAAGCCAGGTCGAACGCGCTGGCACCACGCTCGGTGAGCAATTCCGCGAGCGTTTCCGCGGCGTCGCCGATGCGCACCTCGATCCGGTCGGCGACCCCGGCGCGTTTCCAATATTCGACACCGATGTCGGGCCACCGGCTGGTGATGTCACAGGTGACCAGGTGGCCGTCAGCGGGCAGGGCACGCGCCAGGCAAAGCGTGCTGTAGCCGGTGAAAGTGCCCACCTCCAGGATGGTGCGGGCGCCGGTGAGCCTGGCCAGCAGCCCGAGGAGCTGGCCCTCCTCGGGCATCACCCGCTGTGCCCGCCCCATCGGCAGTTCGTCGGTGAGCTCACGCAGCTCGCGCGCGATTTCGTCGTCCCGCAGCGACATTTCCCGTATGTAGACTCTTAATTCCGAAGAGAGCCCCAGTTGGTCTGCCACCCAGGCATTTTAACAGCTATACGGAGCGGGGAAAGACAACTGCGTATTCAGCCGGGTGAATCGGACGGCGAAGAGAACGACGAGCATCCCGCCGGTGAGGGCGCCACTGCCCGCTACGCCGATTCCCGATTCGGCGGGAGTCTGCACACCGACGGAGCCGAGGTGCCCTTCCCCGTTCCTGACTACTTCGCGCTGCTGTGTGTGCGCCAGGCCCCCATGGGCGGGGCCCTATAACTGGTACATGTCAACGACGTGGTTAAGTGGGCGTTTAGTGCTGCGTTCCTGAATGGAGGCGGAGATCCCTGCTGGCCTGGGGTGATGATGGTCTCAGGGGGGATTGTCATGCCGAAACTACTGCATGCGCGTCCACCGATGGACGCCGAAGAGGAACGACAGATCCGCAAGCTGGCCGGGGCCCGTCATGCCCCGGCCGACTGGATCATGGGGGCGCAGATCATCGCGTTCAGCTGGCAGGGGCTGCGCACCGGGGTCCTGGTCATATCCGGCCGGGAATTCCCGCTAAGCCTCCGAGCAACTGGGGCATACGGGCCATGGGGGCATCGGGATCATGGCAGGAGAGCGCCGAGCGAGCCCGGCTCGATTTAGGCGTACCGACTGATAGTGATCTATGATGCGCGTAGTGTGACGGCTTGCGGCACAGGAGTATTTGTCCGCCGCACAGGTTGACCGGTATGGCCGGTTCGTGGCGGACCCGACGCCGGAGGAACTGGAGAAGTTCTTCTTCCTGGACGCCGCCGCGCTGAAGGAAGCGCGGGACAAGCGGCGCTTGCATAATCGCCTGGGCTGGTCGATCCAGTGGGGCACGGTGCGGATGCTCGGCACGTTCCTGACCGACTCCGGGCCGGCCGACGTGCCGCAGGTGGTGGTGGAGTACGTGGCCGAACAGCTGGGGATCGCCGACGTCTCGGTGGCGAAGTTGTACGGCGACCGCCCACAGACGCCGTACGAGCATGCCTCGAAGATCCGGACCATGCTGGGTTATCGCGAGTTCTCGGCCGCCGAGGGGGAGGTGGCGACGTTCATTGCCTCCCGGGTGCGCAAGAGCCGGGACTCGCGCCGGGAGCTGTTCGACCGGGCGGTGCTGTGGCTGATCGAGCATCGGGTGCTGCTGCCGGGCATCACCACCTTGTCCCGGCTGGTCACCGAGGTGCGCCGGGCTGAGCTGGAGGCGATCAACCGCAGCCTGGCCGAGGCCGCGCCGCCGCCGATGCGGGCCGAGCTGGTGGCGACCCTGCAGGTGCCGGACGGCAAGAAGGTCTCCACCTTGGAGTGGATGCGCACGGCGGTGACCAAGCTGTCGGGCACCGGGATGGAGCAGGCGCTGGATCGCGCCTCGTACGTGCTGGGGCTGGGCACCGGGGCGGTGGACTGCACCGCGGCGGCGCCGGTGAAACTGGCTGAGCTGGCTCGCTTCGGGATGACGGCCAAGGCGTTCCGGATCGAACAGCTGGAGAAGGGCCGCCGCCTGGCCACCCTGCTGGCCACGGTGCGTCAGTTGGAGGGCACCGCGGTCGATGACGCGCTGCTGTTGTTCGACCTGCTGATGTCGACGGTGCTGCTGGCCCGGGCCGGCCGGGTGGCCGATAAGGAGAAGCTGCGCAATCTGCCCCGGTTGCGGGTGGCGGCCTCCCGGCTGGCAACGGCGTGGACGATCCTGCTGGAGACACCGCCGTCCGGTCCGGCCGAGGAAGGCGATGGCCCCGAGGGCGACAGGCCGGGCGGCGAGCAGCATGTGCTCACGGTGCCGGAGGTGCTCGACCACATCGAGCAGGTGGTCTCCCGGCAGCAGCTGGCGGCCGCGGTGGAGACGGTAATGGAGCTGCTGCCGCTGCCCAGCACCGAGGATGACGGCGATCTGGAATGGCGGGTGGAGCTCCTCGACCGCTTCGGTACGGTCCGGCCGTTCGTCGACATGCTGGCCTCGGTGATCCCGTGGGGGTGCACCGAGGCGGGCTCGCCGATCCTGACCGCGCTGCGTGCGCTGCCCCGTCTGATGGCCGCGCGCAAGCCGGGCCGCGAGCACATCAAGGGGTTCGAGGATCTGGTGACCGGCTCGTGGCGGCGCCTGGTGTTCGGCAACCCGAAGCTGGAGGCGCCCTTGATCGACAGGCCCGCTTATACCTTCTGCATTCTGGAGGCCCTGCACGCGGCCCTGCGACGGCGTGATGTCTACGCGGTCGGCGCCGACAAGTGAGGTAACCCGCGTGCCCGGCTGATCGAGGAACGGCTGTGGGTGCGCGAGCGGGCGGCGGTGCTGACCGCGCTCGGGCTGGACGCCGATCCGGCCGTGCACCTGCGTGAGCTGGCCGAGCTGCTGGACGGCGCCTACCGGGAGGTGGCCGCCGGGCTGCCGGCGAAAGCGGCGGTGTCGATCAAGGGCGGCAAGCTGCACCTGTCCCGGCTGCAGGCGGCTCCGGAGCCGGAAGGGTTCCGGGCGGTGCATGACAAGGTGGCCGCGATGCTGCCCCGCATTGACTATCCCGAGCTGCTGCTGGAGGTGCACGCCCGCACTGGCATGTTCGACTGCTTCACCCACATCACCGGCTCGCACGTGCGCCGCGATGACCTCGACATCACTCTGGCCGCGCTGACGGTGGCCCGCTCGTGCAACGTCGGCCTGATCCCGGTGATCAAGGCCGGGGTTCCCGCGCTGACCGCGGCCCGGCTGATCGGCGCGGAGAAGGGCTACTTCCACGGGGAGGGCATCGCCGCGGCGTCCGGGCGGCTGGTGGATCAGCAGGCCGAGATCGACATCACCGCCGACTGGGGCGGCGGGCTGGTCGCGTCGGTGGACGGGATGCGGTTCGTCGTCCCGGTCCGGTCGCTATATGCCCATCCGTCCCCTCTTTATTTCGGTGTCGGGAAAAGGCCGAGGGGTGCCACCTGGTTGAACGTGGTCTCGGACAAGGTGATGGGCTTGGGCGGGCTGGTGGTGCCCGGCACCCTGCGCGACTCGCTGTACATTCTGGACGCCATCCACCGTCTGGACGCCGCGGAGCAGCCCGAGGTGGTGGTGACCGACACGGGCAGCTACAGCGACCTGGTCTATGGCATGTTCGCGATGTGCGGGTATCAGTTCGCGCCCCGGCACGCCGACGTCTCCGACACCCAGCTGTGGTGGATCGACACCGCGATGCTGGAGGGCGGCCTGACCACCGGGACGCGCGCCACCAACGGGTGGGGCGACTTCAACAGCCTGGGCCTGCGGCGCGTGTCGATTCCCGCGATCGTCCAGCACTGGGACGACATGGCGCGGGTGGCCGGGTCGCTGTCCACGAACCAGGTCCGCGCCTACGACCTGATCAAGATGATGACCGCCGACGGCCGCCTGACCGGGCTGGGAGGCGCCTTCGCCCACTACGGCCGCATCTTCAAGACGCTCCACCTGCTGCAGGTCCTGCACGTGGAGGACTACCGCAGGATGATCGGGGCGCAGCTCAACGTCGGTGAGGCCCGGCACACGCTGGCCCGGCGGGTGTTCTTCGGCAACCTGGGCCGGTTGGTGCGCGGTTATGAACGAGGCATGGAGGACCAGGTAGGAGTCTTGGGGCTGGGGATCAATGCGATCGTCTGGTGGAATTCGCTGTATATCGACGCGGCCGTGAAGCGCCTGGAGGCCGGCGAGCTGGGCATCAAGGGCGGCGAGGTCACGCCAGAGATCCGGGCCAGACTTTCCCCTTTGCTGTTCGAGCACATCAACTTCCACGGGTTCTACCCGTTCAATCGCCCTGAACTGGGTGGTGGGCTGCGCGAGCTGCGTGATCCGAACACCGCCCCTGATGAGGAGGAGTGAGGTCCGGTGGGGAGCCGCGCGAGGGCCTGGGCACAATGGCCGATCCGGCGGAGCTGGCCGCGGCGCTGTGGCCATCGGATTGCTGAAGCGGTCCTTCACCGCCGCTGAGCTGGCCGCCGAGGCCGAGCGGGCCGGTGGCCGGGAGCTGCACCGGCTGGAGCTGGCGCATGCTTTGGCGGGCGCGGCCGACATGCAGATCCTCATGACGGCCGACGCGGCCGCCGACGCCGGCGCCGACCCCGGGAGGATCACCCGGGGCTCCTCGTTCGCCTACACCGGCCAATGTCGAACTCGTCGACCAGGGCGAGGAAGCGGCGCAGGTGATGCTCCTGCGGGTGCAGGCCCAGCGGCTGGCCAACCATCTGATGGTGCTGGTGGCCGACTCCCAAGCGGGGCGCGCCGACGCGCCGCTCGTCGCCTACCCCGCGATGCTGGTGGCCACCGCGCTGGAGAGCCTGCTGCAGGCCGCCCAGGCCGAGCGGGCGGCGGAGCGGGCGAAGTGGTTTCGTCAGGTCACCGAGACGCTGCGCGGCGGGGCAGAGGTCACCGAGAATCTGGCGGACAAGGCCGAGGCGTACGCTGCCCGCTGCGAGGGCTCGGCCCTCACAGGCTGGAGGAACGGCGCCGTACGATAAGGCCGTTCGCCCAGTTCACTGACAGTAGGTGAAGGGTGGCGGCGGGGCCGGCCGTTGTCGTCAGGCGTTCGGGGGTGCCCCGTCCTGGTGGCCGCGGCCAGGGGTCGACGGTGGCCTGCATACGTGGCCTATCGCGATCGGGTTATCGGGCCGACCGGTTGCGGTGCTGCAGGCTGCCGACGGCGCCGCCGTACCGGCGGTCATCGTCGTTTGGTGCCGGGCTTGTGGGGGGTTGGCTGGAAATGCGGCGCCGCAGGCGTTTGGCGGCCTACGATCGGGTTGCTGGCCGGTCCGTGGTGCGGTGGGAGGGCGTGTGGCGGAGCTTGGGTTACCGGAGGCGATCGAGCAGATCCGTCAGGAGCTGCGGGAGGCGATCGCCGCGGGTGCTGATGCGGAGATCCAGTTTCCCGTCGGGGAGGTGACGCTGGAGTTTCAGGTCGGGTTGACCAAGAGCGGCGAGGGCAGCGGCAAGGTCAAGGTGTGGGTGCTGGAGGCCGGCGCCGGTGGCAAGGTCGAGCACGAGCGGGTGCAGAAGGTAACTATCGTGCTGCAGCCGCCCGTCGATGCGCAAGGTGATCCGGTCAAGGTGGCGCGTCGTTCGTCGGCCAGGCCGGGCTAGCCGAAAGGGGCCCGGATGATGCTGGTGGCGATCCAGGACCGGTTCGTCGAGGTCATCGCCGAGGTCACCGTCGGCCAGGGCTCGGAGGCTCGGACGGAGTGGCGAGTCGCCTCGGGTTTCCTGATTAACGGCCGCCACGTGCTGACCTCGTTGCATGCCGTCGCCGACGGCGAGATCGAGGTCCGGCGTGCCATTCCCTGGCCCGATGGCCCAAAGCGGAGCTGGCGGGCATGGGTGCGTCTGCGCGGGGAGGTCGAGCACGCGGATCTGGCCGTGCTGGAGCTGGCCGAGGACACGGCGGAGGAGATCGGACTACTGCCGATGATCGCTTTCGCGCGCGTCGCCGACCGCACGGAGCGGCTGGAGGTGGTCGAGGGCTGCGGCGCGGTGGGGTTCCCGCGGTTCCTGGAACGCGGCCGCGGCCCGACGGTGGTCCGCCAGGCCGCCCAGATCGATGGCCGGATCCCCATCTCGCAGCGGCCGGGACCGGGGCTGCTCACCCTGCAGACCCACCATCGCCCCGAAGACCCGCCGCTCCCGTCGGCTGGCACAACGCTGGCCGGATCGGCCTGGTCGGGCATGTCCGGGGCGGCGGTGCTGGCCGGCGACTGCGTGATCGGGGTGGTGTCGGAACACGCGCCGCGGCAGGGCGCCTCGGACCTGACCATCGTGCCGATCACCCTGATCGACACCCTCCCCGACTGCGACGCCTGGTGGGCGCTGCTCGGCACCGGTCCTGGCCGTCTGCGTACGCTGCCCGCGGCCGGCGGCGAAGTGTGGGCGGACGATGGTCCGTATCAGGGGCTGGCGCCGTTCGGGCGGGAACAGGCGGTCCTGTTCCACGGGCGGGGACAGGCCACCGCCCGGCTGCAGGCGATGGTCACCGATAAGCGCGCGGGCGGCGGCCTGATCATGGTGACCGGCGCCTCCGGGGCGGGCAAGTCGTCGCTGCTGCACGCCGGGCTGCTGCCCGCCCTGACCGACGCCTCCGGCGACCCCAGCGGCTGCTCGTCGTGGCCGCAGGTGTGCTTCACCCCCGCCGAACGACCGCTGCAGGAGCTGGCCATACATCTGGCGGTGCCATCCGGCGCCGACCCCGATGTCGTAATGGCCGAACTGCGGGGCGATCCCGCCCAGGCCCGGACGCGGGCCCGGCAGGCGCTGACCGCCGAAGCGATCCGCCGCCGCCAGCAGGGCGGCTCCGGCCAGACCCCGCAGCGGCTGATCATGGTGGTGGACCAGTTCGAGGAAATGTTCACCTCGTCCCTGCGCGGGCACGCTGAAGAGGTGGCCGCGTTCCTGGCCGCGCTGGAGGCGATCGCCGCCCCGGCGAGCCCGCCACCGCCCGGCCCGCACGCGATCGGCCGGAAAGCGGCCGGTGGGCAGGGCGCGGACCGGCACGATCAGGAGCCGGCCGGGATCGTGGTGCTGGCGGTGCGCGGCGACTTCATCGACCGGTGCGCCGCCCATCCGGCGCTGGCGTGGGCGCTGGAGCAGCGGGCGTTCGTGCTCGGCCCGATGAGCGAGCCGGAACTGCGCCGGGCGATCATCGGGCCAGCCGCCGTGGCCGGGCTGCGCCTCCAGGATGGCCTGGCCGACCAGGTGGTACGCGACCTCATCGCCCACACCCGGGCCACCGCAGACGAGGCGCCGGGTGGCGGCTCGGTGGTGGGGGCACTGCCGCTGCTGTCGATGGCGATGGCGCGCACCTGGCAGCACCGCAACGACGGGCAACTGACCCTGCACGGCTACGACCGCTCCGGCGGCGTTGCCTCCGCAGTCCAGGACGCCGCCGAGGACGCCTACCGCGACCTGAACCCCCGCCAGCAGGAGGCCGCCCACGGTGTGTTGCTGGCGCTGACCCTCATCGGCGCCGACGGGCAGCCCGTCCGGCAGCGCGCGAGCATCGGTGAGCTGGCCGCCCGCTGCGAGCCGGCCGAGCCCGAGGTGGCCCGCCACGTCGTGACCGCCTTCACCCGCGCCCGGCTGATGGTGACCGGCGCCGCACCACCCCCTGTAACCGCGCCCGCCGGCACACCGGGCGCATCCGGCTCGACCGCTGCGGGCGGCGGCGCTTCGTCTACAGCGGCGGGCGACCCTGCGGCCGAGCTCGCGGACCCGGCGGCGGCCGGCACCGTTGAACTCGCCCACGACGTCCTGCTCACCGCCTGGCCTCGCCTGCGCGACTGGCTGGCCGACGAGCAAGCCGACCGCCGGCTGCACGGCGAGATCTGCCAGGACGCCACCGACTGGGCGAAGGCCGGCCAGGACGCGTCGTTCCTGTATCGCGGCACCCGGCTGGAAACGGCCCAGCACGCTGCGGCGGGCTGGCACGCCGACCCCGACCGCCACCTGCGGCTGCCCGAGGTCGCCACCGCCTTCCTGCACACCGGCGCCCGGGCCGCCACCCGCACCCGGCGTCGTCGGCAGGCCCTGTTCTCCGTCCTGGCAGGGCTCCTGGTCATCGCCATCATCGCCGCGATAACCGCCGTACGCTCCGCCCAGGACGCCGACCGGCAACGCACCGACGCCGAACGGCGAGGCGCCGAGGCACTGTCCCGGCAACTCGCCAGCCAATCGACCAGCCTCCTCACCACCGATCCGGGCCTGGCATCGCTGCTGGCCATCAAGGCATACCGCACCAGCCCCACCGCCGAGGCCATCGCGAGTCTCGGCGCGGCCGCCGATCTTCCGCTCCAGGCCAGTTTCACTGTCGGCGCTCCCGTGAAGTCAGTGGCGTTCCACCCGAAAGACAACCGCATCCTCGCGATCAACAGCGATAACGGTGTGCAACTACGAGACGTGACCACCGGAAAAATACTGCGCACCCTCACCAGCCAGGCCGCGAAATCGGTAGCCTTCAACCCAGCCGGCCGCATCCTCGCGATCGCCAGCGACAACGGTGTGCAACTACGAGAGGTGGCTACCGGAAAAACGATCCGCGTCCTCCCCGCAGGCAAATACGTGAACTCGGTCGCGTTCAGCGCCGACGGCAGCACCCTCGTCACCGGCCAGGGGATTGGCACGGGTCGAGTCGAAGGCGACACCTTGATCATCGGCGTTGGTAGTCCTGGCTCGGTTCGCTCGTGGAGTGTGGCCACCGGAAAACGCTTGGGAAGCTTCACCACGCCCACCACTGTGAATTCGATTGTGTTCAGTCCGACAAAGGCCGACCTCGTCGCCATCAGCCTGCAGGGCGGGGTGCAATTGTGGGACCTGGACAACGGGAAACATCTGGCAGACATGCCCACTGGCGGCGAGGATGTGGGCGCGGTGGCGTTCAGCCCGGACGGGAGCGTCCTCGCCAGCGGTGCCGGTGGAACCGTCGGAGGCCGTACTCGGCTGTGGGATATGTCCAGTGGACGAACCAAGGTCACTCTTCCACCCACGGATAACGTCACGGTGGCGTTCAGCCCGGATGGGCGCATCCTCGTCACCACCGGAGACACCGGTGTGCAACTGTGGGATTGGGCAACTGGTCAGCTCCGGACTGCTCTCGGCCCCGGCAGTTCGGTGGCGTTCAGCCCGGACGGGCGCACCCTCGTCACCGGCATTAACGACCGCGACGGCACTGTGCAACGGTGGGGTGCCGCAGGCTGGGCCCGAACGGCCCTCCCAGACACGGATAGCGGCGTGGTGGAGTTCAACCCGAAGGGACGCACGCTGGCTACAGCCACCGAAATAGGATCGACGGATGCGAGGCCACGACTGTGGGATGTGAAGACCGATAAGCTCCTAGCCGTCCTCGATGTGCCCGTCCCCAGCCCTCCCAAGCACGGTGGAGTGCAATGGGCGGCGGTGTACTGGCCCGTTTTCAGCCCCAACGGCCAGATCGTCGCCGCCGACGGATTCGACAATAGGATACGACTGTGGGATGCGGTCACCGGCGTGCTCCGCACCACTCTCACTCTCCCTCCTGATGCATCAGGTGCGGTTCCGCGGGGGTTCAGTCCGGACGGACGCACCCTGGCAATCATCAGCGAGACGGGTATCCGACTATGGGATCTGGGCACCCACGATTCCTGGAGCCTCCCCGGAACAGGCGGCAGCTTCAGTGTGGCGTTCAATCCGAAGGACGGAAACGTTCTCGCCACCATTGATGACAAGAGCGTCCGACTGTGGGATCTGGCCACCCGCAAGCCCTGGACCCTTCCCGGAACAGGTTCCACAGCAACAACGGAGAACCAGATGGTGTTCAGCCCGCACGGGCGCACCCTCGCCACCAGCGGTGACAAGGGCGTCCAACTGTGGGACCTGGCCACCCGCAAGCCTCTGGGCCTCTCCGGAACAGGCACGAGCGATATTCTGGAATTCAGCCCGGACGGGCGCACCCTTGCCACTGATGGCGTGCAACTGTGGGACACCGTGACTGGCCGGGCCCGGAGCCTCCCCGGTACGTCTTCCGTAAACGATGTGGCGTTCAGCTCGAACGGGCACACCCTCGCCACCGACGGCGCCGGAGACGTATCTCTGTGGGATTTGACCACTGGCCACGTCCGGACCACCTTGCCTGGTACAAGTTCCGTGAACGATGTGGTGTTCAGCCCGGACGGAGGCACCCTGGCCACTACGGACGCCAACGGAGGCCCAGTGCTCCTATGGGATGTGGCCCTTCCCGGGCCGACCGAGGCTATCCAGAAGATCTGCAAGGTCCTTCACCGCAACCTCACACCGCAGGAGTGGTCGAGATACTTGCCGGGCCAATCTCCCAGCCCTGTCTGCCCCTCGTGAGTCGTCTGTGGCACACACCGGCTGTCCGGGCTGTCTTCAAGACCCGACAGCGACAGCGCCCAGGACGACTTCAATCGCCGGGCTCAGTCGGCCGCCGACAAGAACGAGGATCGGGGGAGGATTAGCAAGACGACGACTGAGCGTCCGCCGGGGCAGGGCCCCGGCACATCGAGGTTTTGACCGGGTTTGATTCTTGCCCGCGGCGGACGTGAGGTCGAAGTCGGCCTGCAGGCCGGGTAATAACTGCCCAAACCACGGCACGGAGAAGGGCACGATTCCCGAAGATCAGCGGTGTCTTAAGCCGTGCGATCCTCGGAGGAACCGTGCCCCTCGCCCCATCATCGCCGATCACCGCTTCCAGCGAGGGCCAGATTATCGATGAAGCCCCGCTGGACTCACCACAGCCGGGACTTTTGATCCGCTTTCGCGTGATCGAAGACAGCCGATGCGCGTACAAGATCCGGCACCCCCTGGAGACGATCTTGGCGGTGATGACCTTCGGTACCGCCGCGGTCGGCGGCGACTCCATCACCGCGATCTGCGACTGGGCCGCCGAAGCGCCGCAACATCTGCTCGCCTCCCTGGGCTGCCGGCGCGACCCGTTCACCGGGCTATGTCACCCACCCAGCGAGCGGACCATCCGCCGGGTACCGGCCGACGTCAACGGCAACGATGTCGACCGGCAAACCGCCGCGTACCTGGCCCAGTCGCGCGAGCCCGACGGCCGACGACCGACCCGCGGCCATGACAGTGGCCAAGGGCAAGCGCGTGAACGCGAGGCACGCCGAGCCGCTCAGCGCGACCGCCGACAGCCCCCGGCCGGAGTGCTGCCATCAGCCGCGGTGGACGGCAAGGCCATACGCGGTGCCCGGCTACCCGGCGGCGGCCGGGTCAACCTGCTGTCATTGTTCGACCACGCCAGCGGGAGCGTGCCGGCGCAGCGCCGGATCGGGGCCAAAACCACCGAGGTGCCCGAACTGGCACCGCTACTGGCCGAAATCGACCTGAGCGGCATGGTACTGACCGCCGATGCGCTTCATACCGTTCGAGAGACGGCCCGCCATCTGACCCAGGACCTGGGCGCGCACTACATCTTGACGCTCAAGGCGAATCAACCGACGCTCCTGGCGGCGGCCCAGCGTGCGCTGACCGGCGTCGATGCCGACTTCGCCACGCGCAGCCACACCATGTCCGATCGTGGCCACGGACGGACCGAGACCCGCACCCTGCGCACGGCCGACGCCGAGGGCATCGACTTCCCCGGTGCGGCCCAGTTCTTCCGGATCCTGCGCTACCGCGGTGGCCTGGACGAAACCCGCACCGGCAAACAGGTGACGTTCGGGATCACCAGCCTGCCCGCCGGCCTGGCCGGACCGGCCCACCTCAACCACTACACCCGACAGCACTGGGGCGTGGAGAACCGCGAGCACTACGTTCGTGACGTTACTTTCCGCGAAGACGCCAGTCAAGTGCGTACCGGGCAACTCCCGCATGTGATGGCCGCCATCCGCAACCTCGTGATCGGCGCGTTCCGGCAGAAAGGTCACATCAACATGGCTCAGGCCCGCCGCAGACACGGCTACGCCTCACACCGTCTGCTCACCCTATTCGCCCTGTGAAAATCGACCCATGGCAGACCGAATCGTCAATGTGCCGGGGCCCTGTGACCGGAGGCGGAAAGTACGTTCCCGAGGACATTCGATTCCAGATCTTGTACAGGTTGTTCTTCAGATCCTTCTCGAATTCCCCGATGGATACCCCGTCCACCCCAGCTACGCCCTTATTCGCCTTGACCTTCTCCCACGCCACCTGGACAGCCCATTTAGAGATCTCAAACGGCTTGTCCGGTGCTTTCAACTCGTTCACGCGACTCCTCCCGGAGAACTTCCGGTTGATCGAACAAACGGGTCACGAACGACCCGGCCCCTTCGCTCCAGCCCCGTTACAGGACCTTCACCACTACTACGGGCCGGTCCGCCAGCGCGCCCGGCAACGGGTACTCTGACGCCGCCTCCCGGGGTTTCCCCAGACCACGGCTCTCCCCTTTCGCCCGCCGAAGCGGGCAGTGTCCGAACAGCGCCTTCTCCTGTTCCACTCGAACGCCGCAGACCGGACTCACGCCACCTCCATGCCGGACACCGCCTGGCCAATAAGCGGACACCCGCCAGGCTCATCCCGGGGTCGTATTCACTCCCCGGTTTCGATGTCATCTGTTCCGATTTCGACACGTCGTCAGTGGTTCACTCGCGTTCGCCTTCCCGGTCCCTACCTGACGCCTTTGCAGCGCCTTTTCCTCATCGCTCACCACGACTGTCTTCAGCAAACGCAGCATGAGGCGGTTTGAAGCCTCCCTCCGCAGGGCGACTCCGAAGGGCCAAACCTTCATCGTCCGAGCAGCATCGCTCCAGATCATTCGCCTACATCGAACTCTCCTTCACGTTCAGGACACACGAATACGCCGGAAAGACACCGCGGGGCCTGAAGGCCGGTCGTTAGGGTGATCGTCGTCGTGTTGGTGGCGGTCTTGGGGGGAGCAGACCAAGTAAGCCGGAAAGGGGCAACGGCGGTCGGCACACCGGACAGAACCTTCATTCTGTCCGGTTCCCGGGACGGCGTCTGACCAGGTCAGCGCGGTGGAGGCACTGCGGGAGCCAATCCGGCCCACGCCGGGCACGGCCATCCACAGCCGAAACCCCGGCTTCCGCCCCCACTGCCTGACGTGCGGTCTCCAGCAGACGCGGCCCGTTTCCGCCGTACTCGGCCCTCCACTCGGGTCCACGCGACCAGCCCCAAAGTAGCTCTTTGTAATGTCTCAGAATCGATACG
The DNA here is from genome assembly GCF_050943795.1 of Streptosporangium sp. CA-115845. Taxonomy (NCBI): domain Bacteria; kingdom Bacillati; phylum Actinomycetota; class Actinomycetes; order Streptosporangiales; family Streptosporangiaceae; genus Streptosporangium; species Streptosporangium sp. CA-115845. The sequence goes on from NZ_CP191988.1 coordinate 5,024,481, forward strand.
TAGCGGTCACGGATGAGCGGTACCGTACCGTAGCGACATCGGTGCGGAGCAGGGTGTTTGCGAATCTTCAGTGCAATCGGGGGAGAAAGGGTCCCCGCCGATGCGCAGAGAGTGGGAGCTGGAAGACCTCATCGAGTGCTGGACATTGGATGAGGCCGAGGCCGAGCTGTTGGCGAACAAGAGCGGTGCCACCCGTCTCGGATTCGCGCTGATGCTGAAATTCTTCGAGCTGGAGGGCCGTTTCCCGCGCCGGGAGGACGTGCCAAAGGCCGCGGTCGACTACGTGGCCGGCCAGGTGAAGGTCGATACGGCGCTGTATGCCGAGTACCGCTGGTCCGGCAGCACGATCGAGTACCACCGGGCGCAGATCCGCCGGTTCCATGGCTTTCGCGAGCCGACGGTCGCCGATGAAGACAAGCTGACGTTCTGGCTGGCCGACAAGATCTGCCCAGTGGAGACCTCGCGGGAGCGGCTGCGCGCCGCGCTGCTGACCCGCTGCCGCGAGGAACGGACCGAGCCGCCCACGCCTAAGCAGATCGAACGGCTGGCCGGCGCGGCCGAGGCGCTGTTCGAGCGGGAGCTCACCACGACCACGATGCGGCAGTTGCCGGTCTCGACGGTGGCCGCACTCGAAGATTTGATCGCGGTTCCCGACCCCGACCCGGGCGGTGAGGGCGAGGCTGGGGCCGCCGGAGCGCGTAGCTTCCTGCAGGAGTTGAAGGAGGACCCTGGGCCGCTGCAGTTGGAGACGCTGCTGGCCGAGATCGTCAAGCTGGAGCGGGTCAAGGCGATCGGCCTGCCAGAGCACCTGTTCGAGGGAGTGTCGGAGAAGGTCGTGGAGGCGTGGCGCGCGCGAGCGATGCGCATGTACCCGTCCGACTTCGCCGCCGCGCCCGAGCCGATCCGGCTGACTTTGCTGGCGGCGCTGTGCTGGGTGCGCAAGGCGGAGATGATCGACGGCCTGGTGGAGCTGCTGATCCAGCTCGTGCACAAGATCAGCGTGCGGGCCGAGAAGAAGGTCGAAAACGAGATCAGCAGCGAGTTCCGGCGGGTGCAGGGCAAGCACGGCATCTTGGCCCGGCTCGCCCAGGCAGCCCTGGACCTGCCCGAGGAGCTTGTCCGCACGGCGATCTACCCGGTGGTCGGCGCCGGCACGCTGGCCGACATCGTGGCCGAGGCCAAGGCGAACGAAAAGGCATTCAACCAGCGGGTGCGGATCAAGCTGCGCGGCTCGTACTCGCGCCACTACCGGCGCGGTCTGCCCAAGCTGCTGCGCGCGCTGGCCTTCCATTGCAACAACACCACCTTCCAGCCGGTGATGGACGCCCTGAAGCTGCTGGACCGCTACGCCGACTCCGAGAGCGTCTTCTACGATCGCTCCGAGATCGTGCCGATCGAGCATGTGGTGCCTGAGGACTGGCAGGAGGCGGTGGTCGACGAACGCGGCCGGATTGAGCGCATCCCCTATGAGTTGTGCGTGCTGGTCGCGCTGCGCAAGGCGATCCGCCGGCGGGAGATCTGGGTGGAGGGCGGCAAGATCTGGCGCAACCCCGAGGCCGACCTGCCGGCCGACTTCGACGACAACCGCGACGTGCATTACGAGGCACTCTCGAAGCCCCGCGACCCGACGACCTGCAGCGCCGCCACACCGCCGCCCTCGACCGGCTGGACAAGACGATTCGCAAGGGCACCACTGGCGGCGTGAAGATCACCCGGAAGAAGGGCGAGCCGTGGATCAGCGTCCCGTCTCTGGGCAAACAGGAGGAGCCGGCGGGCCTGAAGGCGCTCAAGCAGGAGATCTCCCGCCGGTGGGGCGTGATCGACCTGCTGGACGTGCTCAAGGACGTCGCTCACGTCACTGACTACACCACCGCCTTCACGTCGGTCGCCTCGCGTACCGTCACCGACCCGGCAGTCGTGCAAAGACGGCTGTTGTTGTGCCTGTACGGACTCGGGACGAACGTCGGGATCAAACGGGTGGCCGACGGCGTGGCTGCGGCCACGCTGCCGGACGGCCAGACCGACAACGAGGCCGCGCTGCGGCGCACCCGTCGGCTGTTTATCAACCGCGACAACCTGCGCGAGGCGATCCGCCTCATCGTGAACGCCACTCTGAAGGCGCGTGATGTGGCCCTGTGGGGCGAGGGCACCTCATGTGCCTCCGACTCGCGCAAGTTCGGGTCGTGGTCGGCGAATTTCATGATCGAATGGCATGAGCGCTATCACGGGCCGGGGATCATGGTGTATTGGCATGTGGAGCGCCGCAGCGTGTGTATCTACAGCCAGGTGACCAGCACGACCGCCTCCGAGGTGGCCTCGATGATCGAGGGTCTGCTGCGGCACCTGACCGACGCGGAGATCGACCGCCAGTACACCGATACCCACGGCGCCTCGATCGTCGGCTTCGCCTTCTCGGAGTTGCTCGGCTTCAAGCTGCTGCCCCGGTTGAAGAACATCGGTTCGGCACGGCTGTATCGGCCGGGGACGGGTGAGGATGAGGCCTGGCCGCGTCTGGAGTCGGTGCTGTCGAACAAGACCATCGACTGGGACCTGATCGCCCGCCACTACGACCAGATGATCAAGTACGCGACCGCTCTGCGGTTGCGTACCGCTGAGTCTCACCAGATGCTGCGCCGTTTCACTCGCGGTGGTCCCAAGCACCCGACCTACCAGGCGATCGAGGAGCTCGGCCGTGTTGTGAGAACCGTCTTCATCTGCGACTACCTTGCCGATGAGCAGCTCAGACGGGAAATCAACGAGGGCCTGAACGTGGTGGAGAACTTCAATTCCGCCAGCAAGGACCTGTTCTACGGCAAGGCCGGCGACCTGACCGGCGACGACCGGGAGAACGTCGAGGTCTCCGCCCTGGCGCTGCACCTGATCGCTGCCGCCATCACCTACCTCAACATGCATCTGATTCAGATCGTGTTGCGCGATCAGGCCTGGCGAAAACGGCTGAGCGCGGCTGATCGGCGGGGCCTTTCGGCTCTGTTCTGGACCCATCTCAACCTGTACGGGCGCTTCGAGCTCGACATGAGCCGCCACCTGGAGTTGGATGGCGTCCGCTTCAGCCCGCCCGCCTGACAGCGCGGGGGATGCCGCCCGACGCGGCCCGGTGGTGTGCGGCTGGCTGGAGAACCTGCTCCGCTCCCGGCGTGTCCAGGAGGCGCTTGTTGGCGCCACCTTGATCGCGCTCGGAGCTGCGTTTCCCGGGCGCGGTCGACTCCGACGAAGAGGTGGGACAGGTTCAGCGATTCGAGACCGACGCATCCGCATAGCGGCGCTGCGGGTTGATCCCGCTGCCTCACCGGGCGGGCTTGATCTACACCTCCGTGGATGCCTCGTTGGCAGCGTCGTCGGCACTGTGGGCACTGACCGCGCTGGTTTGGATGCCGTCGAGGAGCCAGGTAAGGCCGAAGGTGAAGCTGGTGTCCCAGTCGCTGTCCTCGGCGAGGGGGCCGTGGGTGGCGAGGACGGGGTACTGGTCACGGTTGGCGCGGAAGTGTTCCTGAGCGGCTTGTCGCGCGCCTTGCTCCTCTCGGGCCGTCCAGGTTGTCTGCATGAGCGCAGAACCGATGACGTAGTTGGACAAGCCGTACGCCGCGGCGGTCAGGTGTGGCTCGGTGACCCCGGCCTCCACAAGGGTGGCATACAGGAACTCGCTGCGGGCAAGCACATTGGGGCCTAGCATCGGACGGCCGAGCAGCGCCGCCGACCAGGGATGTTCCAGCAGGATGGCACGCCATCCGCTGATCAGCGCTGTGATGTCGGCACGCCAGTCCTTGCTGCCTTCGCCCGGGATCTCAACCGCTGCGAAGATCGCGTCGAGGGCGAGGTCAAGGACGTCATCCTTGGTTTTCACGTGCCAGTACAGCGTTGTGGAGCCGGTGCCAAGGCGCTCGGCGAGCCGCCGCATGGTCAGCCGGTCGGCGCCTTCCTCATCGAGGAGGGTTATGGCCTCGTGCACGATCCGGTCGCGGCTGAGCGGCGGCGCTTCGCGCGCCGCCCGCGCGGGCGGTCGCAACCACACGTCTCCTGCCGATCCTGAGTGTCTCGCTCCCAATCCGTCCTCCTCTTCGTCGCAATGCCGAGTCTAGTATGGTGATCGAGCGCTGGATCAATGATCCGGTTTCTAGAACAACGGGCCAGTTGGTTGGAAAGCGGTCGACCGGCAGGGAGGAACACGGTGGCGGGACATGTCGAGGTGGACCGGCTCACCTACGTGCTGCCGGACGGGCGACTACTGCTTCACGAGGTCTCGTTCCGCATCGGCGATGGCGTCAAGGCCGGGCTGGTGGGGCCGAACGGTGCGGGCAAGACCACCCTGCTGCGACTGATCGCCGGAGATCTGCAACCGGACGACGGCAGGGTGGCCTGCTCAGGTGGGCTGGGGGTGATGCGGCAGTTCATCGGCAGCGTCCGCGACGACCGGACCTTGCATGATCTGTTGCTATCAGTTGCACCCGGCCAGGTCCGCGCCACCGCCGCGGACCTGGACCGGGCGGAGTCGGCGCTGGCGGAACACGACAACGAGGCGACGCAACTGGCCTATGCGCAGGCGATCAGCGACTACGCCGACGCTGGCGGCTACGACATGGAGGTGGTGTGGGACACCTGCGCGACAGCGGCCTTGGGCCTGCCCCACGACGCGGTCCGGGAACGCCCGGTGAGCACCCTGTCGGGCGGCGAGCAAAAGCGCATCGTCCTGGAGGCCCTGTTGCGCGGACCGGATCAGGTCCTGCTGCTGGACGAGCCGGACAACTACCTCGACGTGCCCGCCAAGCTATGGCTGGAAGATCAGCTGCGCGCCACATCCAAGACCGTGCTGCTGGTCTCCCACGACCGGCAGTTGCTGGCCAACGCCACGGACCGCATCGTGACCGTGGAAGCGCGCGGCGTCTGGGTCCACGGCGCGGGCTTCGCCACCTACGCCCAGGGCCGCCAGAACCGCATCGACCGGCTGGAGGAACGGCGCCGCCGCTGGGACGAGGAACACGCCAAGCTCAGGCGCCTGGTGCAGACCCTCCGGCAGACAGCGGCCAACAACGATGCCGTCGCCTCCACCTACCGGGCCGCCCGCACGCGGTTGGCACGGTTCGAGGAAGCGGGCCCGCCCGAACGCCCGCCCAAACGGCAGAACGTCCGGATGCGGCTGCGCGGCGGTCGGACCGGCAAACGCACCATCATCTGCGAAGCCCTGGAACTCACCGGTCTGATGCGGCCCTTCGACGCCGAGATCTGGTACGGCGAACGCGTGGGCGTCCTCGGCTCCAACGGTTCGGGCAAATCTCACTTCCTCCGGCTGCTGGCCGAAGCGACGGACGGCGCGGTCCCCTCGGTACGGCACACCGGTTCCGTACGGCTGGGTGCCCGGGTTGAGCCCGGCCACTTCGTGCAGACCCACGCCAGGCCCGACCTGCACGGTCGCACTCCCGCTGAGCTGGTGATGACCGGGCATGCTCTCACGCTGAACGAAGCCATGGCCGCGCTTGCCCGCTATGAACTCGCACCAGCCGCTAATCAGCGGTTCGAGACCCTGTCCGGCGGGCAGCAGGCCCGGCTGCAGATCCTGCTGCTGGAACTGTCGGGTGCGACGCTGCTGCTGCTCGACGAACCCACGGACAACCTCGACCTGGCCAGCGCCGAGGCCCTACAACAGGGCCTCGCGTCCTTCGCCGGCACCGTGTTGGCGGTGACCCATGACCGCTGGTTCGCCGCCGACTTCGACCGCTTCCTCATCTTCGGCGCCGACGGAACCGTCTACGAGAGCGACGAACCGGTATGGGACGAAGCCCGCGTCGAGCGTGCCCGCTGAACGATAAGGACAAGACGTCGCGGCCGTGGCCGCCGGAACTGGTGCTGGGCATGGTCGCCCCTGGCGAGTGGGAGATCGTGGTGACCGATAACCGCCTGGTGAAGGGGTTGGACGCCGACGGGAGCCCGGTCTACCCGGTGTGCCACCGCACTGCCGAGGCGATTCGCCTGCGGTAGGCCCTGGCCGGTCAGGTCGCGCTCTGCTGGTCGTGTTCGCGGAGCATGCGCATGACGGTCGCCGGGGACGGGTGCCGACCCTTCTTCGTGCCGCTGGTGATGACGAGCCGTGCGGCGATGTCGCGCAGGCTGAGGTCCTGGCCGCGCAGGTGCAGGGCCATGGAGAGCATGTGGTCATCGGTGACGCTGGCGCCACCGATGGCCTTGCCGCGGGCGCGTGCGGATTCGTGGCCTTCCAGGGTGCGGTCGCGGATGTATTCGCGTTCCATCCCGGACAGGGCCGCCAGGACGGTGAACACGACGCCGGAGGGGTCGTGTGACCCTTGCAGTTCCCCGGTGAGGAACTCCAGGCCGACACCGGCTGCCTTCAGTTCTTCGGCGAGGGTGGCTAGGTCGATGCCGCGGCCGAGCCGCTTGTGCTCGTGGACCACGAGGGTGACTGCGACGCCGGAGGCCCGTAGTTCCCGGGCCAGGGCGACGGCGCGTTCGAGTTCGGGCCGTCTCGTTGCGCGGGTGGAGATCTTCTCGGAGAAGATCCGGGTGACGCCGGTCTTGGTGACGGAGTCGAGCTGGGTGTCCAGGGACTGGCGCAGGGTGGAGGCGCGGGCGTAGCCGATCCGTACGTGACCGGCGCTCTCGCCGCCTGCTGCTGCGGGGCGGGGCAGTTCGGTCCAGGCCGTCCCTGGCTTGCGTACGGCCGGGGTGGGCACGTTGAGCGCCTTGGCGAGCGAGGGCACGAGCCGGAACCGGGCGGTGTGGTACTGGATGGCGACCTTGCCCCGGCCTGTGCGGCAGGGTGAGCCGGCCGGGGCGGCGCAGGAGGACATCGGGCAGTCGCGGGACTCCACCCGCTGGAAGTCGTCGAGCACTGCCCAACCGTTTCATAGGTACGTTTCATGAATCAAGCCGTTTGCACTGACCTATGAAACACGGAACATGCTGGATGCGCCTGGCCGACGGCACTGTTTCATAGGTGGTCGCTTATCAAACAAGCCCGAACGGCCTCCGAAGCACAATCCGTGAGCGCGATTGCAGAGAGCTACTTTGGGGCTGGTCGCGCGGATCCGAGTGGAGGGCCCTGTAGCGGACCGCTGGATGGCGGTAGCTCCGCTGGCGTCGGCCCGCTACCGCCACTGGCCGATTGGTTGCTGCTCAGGGGCCGGGTCGCGGGCGGCCGTCTGGAGCGCCGTCGTGCTCATCGTGCTCGGCCGGGTCCTGGCCCGAAACTACTCCTCCGACGGCGTTGTCGGCGGCAGGGCCCATAGCCGCAGACCCAGCTCCTCGACATCCAGGCCCGTGTTCCTCAGGCCCCGGACGGAACGCCATCCTCTTATAAATCTACATTGTAAAGGCGTCCATCCGGGTTCAAGATCATTTACAGCGGACTGAAGACTCCCTCCAAAGAGCAAGAGCCGTTCGGTCATGACGATTGCGGGGGGCGTAGCGCTCCGGCGGAGGCCGCCATGAAGGCCGCGAGCAGGACAGGAATCCCCAGGGCGGCGGGCAGGCCGATGAGTTCGGCGGCGCCGCCGATGATGGCGGGGCCGGCGACGAGCCCGGCGTAGCCGACGGTGGCGACCTGAGCGATGGCCTGCCCGGCACGGGCCGGGTCGTGGTTTCCCGCGGCGGAGAAGACCTGGGGGACGATGGTGGCCAGGCCCAGGCCGAACAGGGCGAATCCCACGAAGGCGACGAGGGTCTGGCCGACGAGCAGTGCGGTGCCGAGGCTGAGGGCGGCGACGAGCCCGGAGTAGCGGACCAGGCGCACCGGGCCGAACCGTTGGGCGAGGTGGTCTCCCGCGAAGCGGCCGATGGTCATGGCGGTGGAGAAGACGGCGAATCCGGCGGCGGCGACGGCTTGGGGGGCGCCGAGGTCCTGGAAGAGGTAGACGGCGGTCCAGTCGTTGGCGGCGCCTTCTCCGACGAGTCCGGCGAAGGCCACGACTCCCATGAGGATGATCCAGTTGGTCCATGGGGCGCGGCGTGGGTTGGTGGTGTGGGTGGCCGCCGGGGGTGGGGTGGCGGGGAGGAGGTGGCGCCGGGCGTACAGGGAGGCGAGGGCGAGGGGGATGCCGACGGCGGTGAGGGTGGCGGCGGCGCTGAGGTCGAGCCAGGCGAAGAGTCCGCCGATGCCTGCGCCGATGAGTCCGCCGATGCTGAACATGCCGTGGAAGGAGGACATGATGGGGCGGCCGTAGGCGCGTTCGACTTCGACGCCGTGGGCGTTCATGGAGACGTCGAGGGCGGCGTTGACGAGGCCGAAGAGGAAGAGGGTGGCGATGAGGGCGGGGAGGGTGGTGGCGTAGCCGGGGGGGATGACGGTCAGTGAGGTGGCGATGGCGGCGGGGGTGATGAGGCGGGCGCTGCCGAGGCGGTCGGTGAGGCGTCCGGCGAAGCGCATGCCGGTGATGAGTCCGATGGCGACGGCGAGGAGTCCGTAGCTGAGCTGGCCGTCGCTGAGGTTGAGTGTGTGTTTGACGGCGGGGATGCGGGCGGCCCAGGCTCCGGAGGCGGTGCCGAGGAGGATGAAGAAGTAGGAGACGGCTCGGCGGGCGTTGGTGGGGTGCTGATGTGTGGTGGTCATGAGCGCCCCCGGGTGTGTTGGATCATCCGGGGGGTTATTCAATCATGGTGAGGTGTTGGTGGGTGGTGTGCGGACTGGCAGCATATGGGAGTTTTTGTCTGGTTGGTCATCCTGGGTGAGGAGAAGACCGGTGACGTTGGCGGTTGGTGTGCGGTGAGGGTTTGAAGAGCTGTGTGGGTTTTGCTGTCGGGGGGCGGCGCACCGGTGTGCCGTTTCCCTTTCGCCGTAGACCTGAAATGAGTGATCTGTGTTGTCCCGTCGCCGGGCCCATATCGCGATGGTCGGCATCCCCGCCGTCAGTCATGTCCTGCCCAGCCTTGAGATCATCCGTGAGCTGGTGGCTCGTGGCCACCGGGTGACCTATGCCAACGGTTCGGCGGTGGCCGGTCTGGTCACGGCCGCCGGTGCTGAGTTCGTCCCCTACGGGTCGCTCCTGCCGGTCGCCGACAACGACTGGCCGGATGACCCCATCGCCGCGATGGGCGTCTTTCTGGACGACGCCGTTCAGGCCCTTCCGCAGTTGCGTGCCGTCTACGACCGTGATCGTGCGGACCTTTACCTGTACGACATCGGCGCCTATGCCGCGCGTGCTCTCGCCGAGGCGCAGGGCCGTCCTGTCGTGCAGCTGTCTTCGACGTTCGTGGCGTGGGAGGGCTATGACCAGGAGGTCGCGGCGCCGTTGTGGGAGTTGCCGGGTGCCGATTCCTATCGTGGGAGGTTCGCGCGGTGGCTCGCCGGGTGTGGGGCGTCCACCGCGGATGTGGATGTTTTTCCGGTCGTCCCGCGCGAGCTCTGGCGTTGATTCCCAGGGCCATGCAGCCGCACGCGGATCAGGTGGACACCGATGCGGTGACGTTCGTCGGTCCCTGTTTCGGTGCGCGGGCGGGGCAGGGCGCCTGGACGCGTCCGGTCGATGCGGAGAAGGTGTTGCTGGTCTCCTTGGGGTCGGCGTACACCCGCCGGCCGGAGTTCTACCGTCAGTGTCTGGCGGCCTTTGGTGGTCTGTCTGGCTGGCATGTCGTGCTTCAGATCGGCAAGTACACCGATCCGGGGGAACTGGGGGAGGTTGCGGCCAATGTCGAGGTGTATTCCTGGGTGCCTCAGCTGGCGGTTCTGGAGCAGGCCGACGCGTTCGTCACCCATGCGGGTATGGGGGGCAGCAGTGAGGGGTTGTTCGCCGGGGTTGCGATGATCGCGGTCCCGCAGGCCGTTGATCGGTTCACCAACGCCGACCGGCTTGTCGAGTTGGGGGTGGCTCGCCGTGTCGATGCCCAGGATGCCACCGCGGTGACTTTGCGGGTGGCCCTGGAGGAACTTGTCGGTGAGGCGGAGGTCGCCCGGCGTTCGGCGTCGCTGCGTGCCGAGGCGCGTGCTGCGGATCTCATTGAGGAGATGCTGGGCTGATCTTCATGCCGCCGGTGGGGGCGGGTGGTCTGCTCAGTGGACGGAGAAGCCGCCGTCGACGCAGATGGCCTGGCCGGTGATGTAGGCGCCGGCGTCGGAGGCGAGCAGGAGGGCGATGCCGGCGAAGTCGGCCGGGGTGGCGTTGCGGCCGGTCATGGAGCGGGCGGCGAGTGCTTCGACGCGGCCGGGGATGGCCTGGGCGGGTTCGGTGAGGGGGGTGAGGACGAAGCCGGGGATGATGGTGTTGGCGCAGACGCCGTGGGGGGACCAGGCTTCGGCCTGGGAGCGGGTGAGGCCGGTGATGGCGGCTTTGGAGATGCCGTAGGCGCCGCTGTCGCCGAAGGCCCTGTGGGATTGCTGGGAGCCGAGGTTGATGATGCGACCCCAGCCGCGCCGGGCCATCCGTGGGCCGAAGTGCTGGCCGAGGAGGTAGGGGGCGGTGATGTTGACGGCCATGGTCTGGTGGTAGTCGTCGTCGGTGAGGTCGGCCATGGGGTGGCGGATGTTGTTGGCGGCGTTGTTGACCAGGATGTCGATGTCGCCGAAGAGGGTGGGGGCCTGGTCGCGGATGCGGGTGATGTCGGCGGGGTCGGTGAGGTCGGCGCTGATGGCTGCGGCGCTGATGGCGTGGTCGTGGAGTTCGCCGAGGGTGCGGGTGAGCTGTTCGGTGCGGCGGGCGACGATGACGAGGGCCGCGCCGGCGTGGCCGAGGGTTTGGGCGATGGTGCGTCCGATGCCGGAGCTGCCGCCGGTGACGAGGGCGGTGCGGCCCGCGAGGGAGAAGAAGTCGTTGATGGGTGTGGTCACAGCGGCAGAACCTATCATCCCACCTTTTTGTGTGGAGGATGATTCTGCAGGGTGGAGGCGGCCTGCTGGATCTTCTCCATGACGTTGGACAGGTCGCGCAGGGTGCCGGTGTCGAGGTGGTGCAGGATGCGGCGGAAGTCGGTGAGGCCGGCGTCGGCGATCTGCTCGGTCAGGGCCAGGCCGGCGGGGGTGAGCCCGACGCGCCGGACCCGGCGGTCGTGGGGGTCCTCGCGGCGATCGACGAGGCCGTGGGCGACGAGGCGGTCGACGATGCCGGTGACGGTGCCGAGGCCGACGCCGAGGTGGCCGGCGAGGTCCTGGCCGGAGGCGGAGTCCTGGCAGGACAGGAAGATGACGACCTTGAGCTGGCGCATGGTCAGGTTGGAGTCGAAGAGGGGGGAGGAGGGCTGGTGTTGGGCGAACAGTCGTCCCAGGTCGCGCTGGATGGCACCGATCTGGTCGATCAGTCGTTCGCGGTTGTCGTTCACGCTCACCTCTCGCTTCCTGAGAAGGTTATCAGGAACGGTAAGCTTCCTTAAATATTCGCCTAAGGCGAAGTGTTAGTCTGGGGCGAATCTTGTTGTGACATCCATTGAGGAGTCCCGCCCCCATGACCTCCTTGGCCAGGTTGAGCCTCGCCAACCGTAGCCTCGTCATACTGATCGCGCTGGTGCTCAGCGCGTTCGGTGTCTTCGCGATCCCGTCACTGAAGCAACAACTGCTGCCTTCGCTCTCGTTCCCGGGGGCGTTCGTGGTGGCCCCGTACCTGGGCGCCTCTCCCGAGATCGTCGAGGAACAGGTTACCGAGCCGATCGAGAACAGCTTCCAGGGGTTGGAGGGCGTCACGAAGGTGACCTCGACGTCTCGGGAGGGGATGGCGCAGATCCAGGTGGCGTTCGAGTACGGCACCGACATCGACGCCGCGGTCTCGAAGATGCAGCAGGCACTGTCGCGGATCGGGACGCAGCTGCCCGGGGGGGTCAACCCGCAGGTGCTGACGGGCGGGACCGACGACATTCCGGTGGTGCAGCTGGCGGTGGGCGACGGCGGCGACCAGCGGGTCATGGCCGAGCGGCTGCAGCGGCTGGTGGTGCCGGAGCTGCAGGGCATCGAGGGAGTGCGCGAGGCGACGGTGACGGGCACCCGCGACGAGGTGGTGACGATCACCCCGGACCTCGGGAAACTGGCGCTACTGGGCCTGGCGCCCACGGCGGTGGCCGACCTGCTGCGCGCCAACGGGCAGCCGATTCCCGCGGGCAGCCTGACCGAGGACAAGGCGTCGCTGACGGTGCAGGTCGGCACGCGGGTCTCGACCCTGCAGGAGCTGAAGGACCTCTACCTGACCCCCGCGGCACCGGCGCAGGCACCCGCGCAGGCATCGGCGCAGGCGCGGACGGGAGGCGCCCAGCAGGGCCCGCAGGCTCAGGCTCAGCGCCCGGTGCCGGCCCCCAGGCCGGTGCGGCTGGGCGAGGTGGCCACGGTGGAGCGGTCGCTGGCCGAGGGCACCTCGCTGACGCGCACCAACGGGCAGCCGAGCCTGGGCGTGGTGGTGACGATGAAGCCGGACGGCAACGCGGTGACGATCTCGCACGCGGTGCGCGAGAAGATACCCGGCTTCGTGCGGGCGATCGGTGACTCCTCTCAGGTGACGGTGGTCTTCGACCAGGCGCCGTACGTGGAGCGGTCGATCCACGACCTGACGACCGAGGGGTTGCTGGGGCTGGCGTTCGCGGTGCTGGTCATCTTGGTCTTCCTGCTGTCGGTGCGCTCGACGCTGGTGACGGCGGCCTCCATCCCGCTGTCGGTGATCATCGCGCTGATCGCACTGTGGGTGGGGGACTACTCGCTGAACATGCTGACACTGGGCGCGCTGACGATCGCGGTGGGCCGGGTGGTCGACGACTCGATCGTGGTGCTGGAGAACATCAAGCGCCACCTCGGCTACGGCGAGGCCAAGCGCAAGGCGGTGCTGGAGGGGGTACGCGAGGTCAGCGGCGCGGTGACGGCCTCGACCTTGACGACCGTCGCGGTGTTCGTGCCGATCGCGGTGGTGGGCGGCATGGTGGGGCAGCTGTTCGCGCCGTTCGCGGTCACGGTGAGTGTGGCACTGCTGGCGTCGCTGCTGGTGTCGCTGACCGTGGTGCCGGTGCTGGCCTACTGGTTCCTGAAGGCGCCGGTGCTCTCGCCCGAGCAGGCGCGGGCGGTGCGCGAGGAGGCCGAGGCCAAGGAGTTGCGCAGCCCGTTGCAGCGGGCGTACCTGCCGGTGCTGCGTTTCGCCACCCGGCGGCGGCTGGCGACGCTGCTGGTGGGCGTGGTGGTGTTCGCCGCGACGATGGGGCTGGCCGGCCGGCTGGAGACCAACTTCATCGACTCCTCGGGGCAGGACACGATCTCGATCAGCCAGCGGATGCCCTCGGGCACGGATCTGGCGACGACGGACGCCGCGGCCAAGAAGGTCGAGGAGGTTTTGACGTCGCTGGAGGAGGTGCGCGGCTACCAGGTGAACGTGGGCGCCGGCGGCGGCTTTGAGGGGGCGACCGGCGGCGGTGGCGGTGGAGACCGGGCCTCCTACTCGGTGACGGTCGAGGAGGACGCCGACAGTGCGGCGTTGGAGGAGACGCTACGCGAGCGGCTGAAGGGACTCTCAGAGGTCGGGGAGGTAACCGTGGGCGGCGCCCAGGGTGCCCCCGGTGGCGGCTCGGCCGATCAGTTGCAGGTGATCGTGCAGGCGCCGGATGTGGCGACGCTGCGCACGGCGACCGAGACGGTGCGCGCGGCGATGGCCGGCCTGGGCGGGCTGCGGGACGTGGGCTCGAACCTGGAGGCCGGCGCGCAGCGTATCGAGGTGCGGGTCGACCGGGAGAAGGCCGCGGCCAGGGGGCTGAGCGAGACGCAGATCGGGCAGCTGGTCGCGCAGCGGTTCCGCGGGATGTCCCTGGGTGAGCTGACGTTGGACGGGCGCGCCGGTACGGTGGTGCTGCGGGCCGGGGAGGCGCCCGAGGACCTCAAGGCGGTGCGTGCGCTGACGCTGCCGACGGCGGCGGGCATGGTCAGGCTGTCGCAGGTGGCCGAGGTCGCCAAGGTCGACGGTCCCACGCAGGTGACCCGGATCGACGGTGCGCGCAGTGCGACGGTGTCGGGTACGGCCGTCGGCAGCGACCTGGGCGCTGTGACCACCGAGCTGACCGCGAAGCTGGACACGCTGACGATGCCCGCGGGGGCGAGCTTCAGTGTGGGCGGGGTTAGCGCCGACCAGGCCGAGGCGTTCGGGCAGCTGGGGCTGGCGATGCTCGCGGCGATCGCGATCGTCTTCATGATCATGGTGGCGACGTTCCGGAGCTTCGTGCAGCCGCTGATCCTGCTGGTGTCGGTGCCGTTCGCGGCGACCGGCGCGATCGGGCTGCTGCTGGCGACGGGCACGCCGCTGGGCGTGCCGGCCCTGATCGGCATGCTGATGCTGATCGGCATCGTGGTGACCAACGCGATCGTGCTGATCGACCTGATCAACCAGTACCGTGAGCAGGGCATGGGCATCGTGGAGGCGGTGATCGAGGGGGGCCGGCGACGGCTGCGGCCGATCCTGATGACCGCGGTGGCGACGATCTTCGCGTTGATTCCGATGGCATTGGGACTGACCGGTTCGGGCGGGTTCATCTCCCGGCCGCTGGCGATCGTGGTGATCGGCGGGCTGCTGTCGTCGACGCTGCTGACGCTGGTGCTGGTGCCGACCCTGTACGTGATGGTGGAGCGGCTCAAGGAGCGGATGCGGCGTACCCCCAAGGAAGGGGGCTCGCGGCCGGATCTGAAGGTCTACGACAAGGAAGAGGTGGCGCCGAGCAGGCAGTAAGCCCCAGGGCAAGCCCGGTGAGCCGGTCATCGCGTGGTGTGTACCGCGCGATGACCGGCTTTTTCGTTCCTGGTCCGCCCATCTCGCGATGGCGCCCGGCAGGCGTGCTCGCCCGGCCCCGAACCCCTGGGCGGGGTGGGCGGGGTGGGCGGAATATACTGACGCAACGTGACTGCCAAGCCGCGTATCCCCAATGTCCTTGCCGCCCGCTACGCCTCACCGCAGCTGGCCCGCCTGTGGTCTTCTGAGTACAAGGTGGTGGCCGAGCGGCGCCTGTGGCTGGCCGTGCTGGCCGCGCAGGCACGGCTGGGGGTGGATGTCCCGCCCGAGGCGGTGGGCGACTACGAGAAGGTCGTCGAGCACGTCGACCTGGAGTCGATCGCCGCCCGCGAGCGGGTCACCCGCCATGACGTCAAGGCCCGCATCGAGGAGTTCAACGCGCTGGCCGGGCACGAGCAGGTGCACAAGGGCATGACGTCCA